>NZ_CP043839.1:0-5570168 GCF_032878955.1 Butyricimonas paravirosa
AATTGTGTATCAATGCAGTAAGCAGAAGAAAGACAGTATTCTCCGCCATGAATGACTTGGGGAGCCTGCTCCAACCGAATCCGTTGTTCATGTCGTCAAAGATACGTTCCTTGCCGCCACGCAGATTGTAGAATTCAACAATGTCCCTTGTCGATGACTTGTAATCGTTGGTCAGAATACAACGGTAAGTGTATTCGCCTTCCCACAGGTCAAGGTCGCCACTGTTGCGTCTTTGTCTCTGGATGACAAGACGATAGCACTTGCCTTCCCATTTCTCAACGAGAATGGAATTGAGTTCGAACTGGATGCCGTTAATCTCCTCCGTCTTCCATCCTCTCAGAGCAAAGATGTCATTGTAGAGCGAACTGCATCGGTTGGCACGGATGTAGAAATGTTTGCAATGCTTCTCTATCTCACTGACGATTTCCTTCGAGCAGGAACCGCAGTCTGCCCTGAAGCGATTTACACGGATGTTCTGGGATTCCAGAAGAGCGAAGAATCTCTTATGGGTGTCTGCCTGATGAAAACGCACATTCGTGTTGCCATCGCTGTTCTCGATATAGACTATCTTGTCACCGATAACATATACGCCAGGCCTGTAGCCGAGGAACTTTTTGTAGGTCGGTTTTGCATCATACTTCTCCGTTTCAAGAAACTGATGGTCAAAGTCAACATCGTATTCCTCAATTTCCTTCAACTCGCCTGTAGAAACCAAAGCGTTTATAAGCAATGTGTTGAGTTTGTCTGCAGTATTGAAATCATAGGTCTTGCCTTGGTCGGAAGTATAGGAGATGTTTTCCTTTGTCAGTTCCTTGATGGCTCTGAGGATGGTATCAGAGCTGCATGTACGAAGGGTAGGATGATACGAGAGATGGCGCATCAGTTGTGACGTTACGTCTTCCACGCATGAGCCGCCACAGAAATAAACGCTCATCAGCGAACGGACTATCTCGCTGAACTGATATCCGATGATACTGCGGCATCTCTGACCCAGTGTTGAGTCGATAACGGGTGAAAGCATGGAGTCAAATTTCTCCATGATTGAAAAAATTCCTCCAAAAGGTGTGAGTTTCTCAGATTTTATTTGTACCTTTGCCATGCCTTGTTACGATTTTCGCTTGTTTTCTAATTGCAACATACTACTGGTGCGATAAAATCGCATTAGTTTTAAATATCATCAAATAACGAGAGTTCTTTGACATTTTGGTTTGAAATGATTGATGAGTCTAGCTTGGTTATCAACGACCGCAGGTCAGTCCTTTCCAACGCGGATATTCTAATCAGGGTAGCCACCTCGGTGATTGAATAAGGGCTGTTGCTGGCAACCTTTATTCTTACTACTGTCAGATACGATATGATGGCAGCCCAAAGATGGATTTTGACAGCATTTTCCGAATATCCCCACAGAGTTTTTACGGTAATGTTCTGTTTAATCCACTTGAAGAATACCTCTATATCCCATCGATGGCGGTACAAGTTGGATATTTCCAAGGCACTGACTTCAAAGTTATTGGATATAAAGTCCACAATAGTATCATTATCAGGGTCATAAACGCGGACAAATCTCATGGCTTCGGGATACAGCTTGCTTGAGTTATACCCCGTTACCCTTATACGGGAGTCTTCCAGTACGCCAGACTTGACATCGGAAATATCCATCTGCTCGACAGTCTCGAATTTCATGTTCTCTTTTGGACGTGATACCCAAAATGCCTGAGCCTGATGAAATCTGAAAAGTGCTTTAAAGTCAACATAGGCCTTATCCATCACGTAGAAAGCATAAGGCTCCGGTGCCAGTGCATCAAGCTCGTTGCTGTCATGCCACTTGCCGTCCGTGATATGGATATTGGCAGGTATGCTGCCTCTCAAATCCAACAGGGCGTGCATCTTGACAGCTCCTTTGCTGTATTTCCCCAAAGCCCACGTTGCAAGCCTTATACTGGTTGATATGGTCGTGGAATCAAGCGCATATATCACGTTATCAATGGTAATTTGAGACAGTTGGATATTTGAGAACATCGGTCTGACCGTGGCAATCAAATAAAGGCCCAGCCCTCAAAAATGCGATAATCCCTGCTTTCGTTTGCACGAGACAATGAGGTATGGTTCACGGCCTTACGAAAACCGAGATGATAAAGCATCTTGTTATGGGCTTCGAGGCATAGACAAATATCCCTCAGAGAATCACATCCTGTCAACTGTCCGAAAAGCAGATGAAGGAGGTGATTGTAACTGCTGAGATTTTTGGTATGCCAATCTCCTTTATATTGCTTTACGAGTTTATCAAACTGATAACGCGGTATATACTCGACAACTTGGGAAAATACAAACTTGCCTTGATTCATAATCCTGATGTGTTGAAACTACAGGACTAATAAATCATTTTCAAATCAAAAAATCAATGAACGCTTATATTTGACTAAAAATTAATCGTTTAACTACAGTGGTGTGGTTTTTATCGCACCACTAATAATTGCAACACTAAGATAAGTGAAAAATCTGACACAGCAAAATCCTGGGCAACTTTTTGTTGCTCAGGAACTTATAAATTAATTTAAATCAAAGTGTTGCGGAATTAAGGTTTATTTGAAGTTTCGGGAGAACGACTATTTTAGACCGATGGAAGGGGATCATTATTGCCTTTCCATTATGGATGGGAAACTAGCGCAGCCAACTTGGTGGGCCAGTTATTACCTAGGAGAATATAACAATAATAATGATAGATTATATTTGAAGATACTGGAAAATTTTTGGGCCTTAGAAGAGTTAAAACCCGTGTTTTATGCCGAAAAAGAGAAGGAGTACGGGAAGTTTCTGGAAAATGCCCCGACAGCTTTTTTTCAGATGCCGGGAAATATGATTTGGATAAAATACGTGTTGAAACCTGCTTACGAGTATTATAGTGATCCGGAAAACACGTACGAAGGGTTTGCTATGGTTGATCCGGATCGGTTTATTCGTTAAGCAAATAAAAGTTATTGGAGATGAAAACGAAATACAGTATCGGGATCTTGTGTTTTACCTTATTCGGGTTGGGATCTTGTCTGGATGATCAGTCTTCGTTGGGAGATCGGGAGTTATCGGAAATCACGATTTCCACACCTCATGACACGCTGACGGCTTATTTCGGTGAGGAATTTGTGGTAAGTGATTTGAGCGTGGAACAATCCGGGGAAGAGTTACCTCTCGCTTATGAATGGAGTTACGGAACGTTGAATACGGATGAAAATGGAATGGCCTCCTATCCGATTAAAGATTCGTTACATATCGTGTCGCACGATCCGGAATTGAGATATGCTTTTCGGGAATTGGGAACTTTCGGGTTACGATTGAGGGTTGATAACGGGGAAACGATCCGGTATAAATATTTTGTTTTACAGATAGATACCGAGTTTTCGGAGGGGATCACGGTGTTAAGTCGGGATGGGGATGGAAAAGGACGAATTTCTTTTATGAGAACACTAACAAAGGAGGAAATTAATACCGGGAAAGTGCCTATGTTCCGGACGGATATAATGGAGCTGATAAACCCGCAAACGAAAATGGAGGATGTGACCGACATGGTGCAGGTAAATAATCGTTTATTGGTTTGTTCCGGTGAGGAGGGAAGGATTTATAATATGGATTCCCGAACTTTCGATGTTGAAGGAATAACTTCGTTTAAGGAATTATATCCGGGATGTGCTTTCGTGAAGTTTGCCGGGGTTTCTGCTAATAATAACATATATCTCATCTCTCGTGACAGACGGGGATACGTGTATGATTACGTTTTAGATGAATTAGTGCTGACAGAATATTTTAAAGATCTGGATGTTGATGCGGCTGTTTCGGTGGATAGACCCGTGTTTGTTAATTATGAAACGTCCGTGTTCTATTCTCTTTCGCTCGGAGGGGTAAATAGCTCTTTAAACAAGTATGTCGATTTTAATATTTGGGGTATTTGTCCTGTTGGGAGTAGCGTGTATGTCATAGCTACCTATAAAGTGATGCCTTCCTATATCTATTTGTCCCAAACAACTTTCAGCTTGGGTAACCCGACCATTCTTCAATTCTATGATAGTCCGGTTTCACTGAAAGTTAACCGGAATTCGTTGCTTACCGGGAGTAAATCATGTAGTTGTCTGTATTACACGTGCGAGGATGGTATATATTATTGGGATTTGAAGAATCGGTTGTTGACGACACCTGTTATTTCGATACCTGAGGGAATGGAGATCACCAGTTTGTCGATGAACACGGATGGAACCTTGCTATATGTTGGTTTGTATGAAAAAGATGAAACAGAAGCTCTGAAAGGGCATTTGTATATCTATGATGTAAAGACTTCTGTCTTGGTAAATCAATACCACAATATTGCAGATAAACCTATTGCGATTGTTTATAAAGAACGGGGGTAGTAGAATAGGCAACATTAAAACTTGAAGAATAATTTGTAAGAATCTGATATGATGTTGAATACAATTATTAACTTTGCTGACAGCGTGTAAACGTGTTTTATTTAATAATCAAAAAAATAAAGGGGCATGAAAAGAGTTTTTTTCTTTATTCAAATTTTATTTTTAATAGCTTTATTTTCCGGGGGTAACCGGAATATAGAGGCTGGTAACGTGAATATGCCTTCGTTGCCTTCACAGGCTCGGGATCAAGCGTATTATTCGCAGTTGGAACAGAATGGCAATCGTTATACGAAAGATCATAGCTGGTTGAAAAATGGTGATGATTTTATACAGGTGGGTATTTCTTATGATCATGTGAGAGTTATTGGTGGAGCTGTAGGTTTAATCGTTCCGGCCAAGGCGGTGGATGAAACTTTCGTAAAAGGTGAATTGCTGGCAGAAATAGAAGGTTCCGGTGGTTTTACAAAGTTGTATGCACCATGTGCCGGAGTGGTGAAGGGTATCAATCCTCTGATAGAAAATCCTTCTCAAATGCAAGCTAATCAAGTTTGGGTATACAAATGTCATTTGAAAAGAGATCAATTGGAGAATTTGATGGGTGATCAGGAGTATGCTGATTACATCAAATAGGATTTTCCTTCTTTTGTGTTAAAATTTGTCTATCTCCACTCTTCAGCTTGCATCCTTTTCATATTTTGTCGTTATCCTTTTGTTATCTCTCCGTTCCTAGGGGCGAGTGGATAATGACGAATAACGAAGAGATAATGACACGTATGTAAGAGGAAGAGTGGAGATGGACAATTGTAAGTAGTCAGAAAGATTTACAACCGATATTATTCCCTAAATATTGCACGCAGCTGAGATATAGCTGACTTAAAGCCGAGATAAAGTCGAGTTGAGTCGTCTTTGTTAGTCCGGGTTTTCTTAATGTGTATTTTTTGACGGATGTTCACGTGCTTAAATGGGATAGAATACCGCTTTTATATTTATACTCCTTGTTTGTTGCCAAAAAGAGATATGTGAAGCCGATCGCAGAAACGCCACCCGTTCCGGATGCAATGTTCCAGAGTTTTGGGGATCGAGAGGCTTAATTCTTCGGGAGTGGCTCCCATCGGCATCAATAGGATATCTTCTTTTGCCCATCCATCCAGTTGTTTCAAAAGTGCCTGTATTTCGATCACGTCGTTTTCCCCGGAGTAAACGAATTTTAATTGAAAGTCTTTTTTGTTTTTACGGGCGTGTGTGATAAATGATTGTATAGCCGGGATATTAATGCGGGTCTTGTTGTGGTGGTCCGCGTGAGGTGCAGGGGGAACGGAGCCGGATAATTTGGGGGAAAGACTAAAAAAGTCGATCATCTCGGCACATTCTTCTACATAAAGCGTGGCGTTGGTTTCGACGGTAATATGAAAATGGCTCTCTTTTTTTAATTGTAAGCACAATGCCCGGACTTTATCCGCTTGCAAGAACGGTTCGCCACCCGTGATTACGATATGATCTATGTTTCCTCGGTTATGACTGATAATTCGCACGATCTCTTCCACGGGCAGGGAGAACGAATTCTCTACCTTAAAGGCAGCGTATGCCGTGTCGCATTCGCAAGTATTCCCGGCAAGTGTTTTCCACGTGCAATGGAGGTTACATCCGGCTAACCGAATAAACAGAGAAGGTATACCGTTTAATTTTCCCTCGCCCTGTATCGTTCCCGCAACGTGTAATCCAGAGGCGGGCACTTCCTTTAGCAATTTACCGTCCTTGTCTTTCGTGATCGGGAAAATACCATCCTTCGCCAAATGTAACATACGTGAGCTTTTTAATTTTTATCTTTTAGTTTTTATCTTTTATCTTATTCCTTCCCACCACTGCTCATTTTTCCATTCTTCCCGGATTGCCTCGGAAAAACGGATGTCGTGAACATTGAAATTCACGAGTTTCAGGTCTTCCCGGAAAGCCTCGGCATACCCGGTTGCCGTTTCATGTACCCGAACGGAGGAGAGTTGTACGTTTCCTTCCCCGTTTTTATGCTCCATGTTTTGCAGGATTTTGTCGATCAAGTAAAGGAATAACAATGCATATCCTTCAGCAGAAGGAGAGACGGGTATTTCAGCTACCCGGCGGTTGTATTTGTATACAAAAGTCTTCAACTCGTCGGATTCTTCCTGCCACAACGAGTAGGTATGGTCGAAACTATCCACGAGTTCCTTCACCTTATCCAGCAGTACGAAGTCCATCACCATGTATCCCCGGTCCAGCTTGTCGGACGTGATGAATACTTCCACGATATACGAATGTCCATGAATGTTCTCCCGGCAACGGTGTGAAGAACAATTCCGCACGATGTGTGCCCCCTCGAATTTGAATAACTTTCTGATTACCATTTATCAATTTTAAATTTTAAATCCTACTAATTTATTGATTTTAGATTTTAGATTTCCACCCACGAAGTCCACGCTTTTTCAATCGTAAATCGTAATTCATAAATCATAAATTAAATCGGTTTTTTCATTTTCAATTCTCCATTTTTCATTTTCCATTAAACAATGGGTCTTTTATTCCCGCCTCTTCAAATGCTTTTGCCCGGAGAAGGCAACTATCGCAGGTGCCGCAGGGTTTTTCGTCGCCGCGGTAACAAGTCCAGGTGAGGCTGTAATCAACTCCTAAACGATTCCCCAAATGTACCTCGTCGGCCTTGGTCATGTGCATGAAGGGGGCGTGAAGGGTGATCTTCTGTTTTTTCTCGGCACCGAGAACGGTTCCCAAGTTTATGGTTTGTTCCATGGAACGGATGAATTCTTCCCGGCAATCCACGTATCCGGAATAGTCGACCTCGCTGACCCCAATAAAGATGTCGGTAATATCAAGAGCGTCGGCGTAGGAGGCTGCCACGGAAAGAAATACCATGTTTCGGGCGGGAACGTACGTGTCCGGGATGGTCGTCCGGTTTATATCCCCGTCGTGAATGTCCATCTTCTCGTCCGTGAGGGAACAGCCGTCCCATTGATTCAGCATGATTTTTACGAATTTGTGTTCTTTTACCCCGGCGGCTTTTGCCACGGCTTTTGCCGCTTTTATCTCTTTATCGTGTTTTTGCCCGTACTCGAAGGTGATAGCATATAATTCATCAAATCCTTGCTCTTGGGCAACGTATAGGGCTGTCGTTGAATCCAGTCCCCCGGATAGTAAAACAAGCGCTTTTTTCATGATCTTCCTTTCTCCTGTTATTTATAGTTGCAAAGGTAATATATTTCGGGTTACGATCAACAAGAAATGGAATGGGTAATAAATAAGACTTTTTGTCAGTTTTTTGAGCGTCGTGAATCTTGCCGTACGGTATTAATCCCGTTTGTTTTGGTCTTCCTGTCATTATTTTTACTTGTGTAAAACTTTTTTTGTTTACTATTTTTTGTTGACTAATTAGCTCTTATTTCACCTATTTATTTTATATTTGTCAGATACTAATATTTGAAAATCGAAGAGTGTTCATCTTTTTTAATGACTAATTCATATTTGATATGTTTGGAAAGAAAAAGAATGAAGATGACTCTGAAAAATTAATGAAAGTCAGTGCTGACAACCTGACAATGATTACAATAGGGACGATAGTGAAAGGGACAATCACTATTGCTGGAGGATTACATCTGGAGGGAACGTTAGAGGGAGATATTATTTGCAAAGGGAAAGTTGTGATTGGTCCACAAGGAAAAGTCAAGGGAAATGTGAACTGTGACACCGCGGTGTTGTATGGTTTGTTGCAAGGAGATGTTCGTGCGACGAATGAACTGTACATGAAATCCGGGTGCATGGTAAAAGGTGATGTTTACACGCGTAAGCTGGAAATAGAGCCGAATGCCGGATTCGATGGTGTTTGTAATACCACCGGGATGAATGTCCCCGTGAAGGAAAAGAACACCAAAGTGGAAAAGGTCATGGTGGTGGAGGAGAAGTAGCCTTAGACTGGATTCTCTTAAAAATAGACTTTTAATTTTCTCCTGGTTTGGATGTACGATTTTACGACAAGTGAATGGTCGGTTGTTGAAATGTTTGCATAAATAGCTAATTGGCATATGTTTGATTATGTGTCGGTTGGGTTAAATTATAAAACACTATAAATTGAAATCTAAACAGATAGAAGATGAAACGAGAATTTTTAACACAGTTTATGGAGCGACTTATTGTCGAGTTGGAACGAGAGCAGCGAGATGGTACTGCTCATGTTTATCAGAGTACTTTGAAACGGTTGAAGAAATTTGCGAATGGGCGCGAAGTTAGTTTTAAGCAATTGACCCCGGAATGGTTATCTCAATTCGAGCGGAAATTGTTGTCCGACCAGTTGAAATGGAATTCTATTTCAACATATATGCGGACGCTGAGATCCGTTTATAACCAAGCGGTTGAACGAGGGATTGCCTCTTATATACCCCGTCTTTTCAGCCGGGTACATACCGGGATTGATTGTCAGGTGAAAAGGGCAGTTTCCCCGGAGGTGATCTGTCGGTTGATGACAGATAAAAAGCCTTTGCCTGAACGGCTTTCTTTTACCCGGGATATGTTTGTCCTGCTGTTTTTGTTACGCGGGATGCCTTTTGTGGATCTGGCATTTTTGCGTAAATGTGATTTGCAGGGGAACGTGATTGTTTATCACCGGCACAAGACGAGACGAAAACTGACTGTCGTGGTTTGCCCCGAGGCGATGGCCATTATCGAGAAATACAGGGATATGTATCCTGATTCTCCTTATTTGCTCCCTATTATTCAGGACCCCAAGCAGGACGAGTACCGGCAGTATTCCAGGATGTTGCGTCTGCATAACTACCGTTTGCGGCAAGTCGGGTATTTCCTGAAGATTAGAGAGCAATTAAGTACTTACGTGGCGCGCCATACTTGGGCAACCACGGCGTTACGACAGAATTATAATTCCAGCCTGATTTGTGACGCGATGGGACATTCATCGGTAAAGGTGACCGAGACTTATTTCCAGCGTTACCGGGAGGATGAGGTGAATCAATTAAATAATGCACTTGTGGCTTTTGTTCTATCCAAGAAAGTGTTGTGTTGAGAATAATATAGGAATTATGTGATGTCAAGAAGGTAAATGTCTGACAATTAGTCAGAAAAAAATCCGTTACTTTGTAGATAACGGAATCTTTTAATGAGTGCAAATTTATATATATATTTTTATTATTTCAAATAATGCGACGATTATTTTTCAATAGATGATAAAATAATTCAATTTTTTTTGAGTAGTAGTTTTTTTGGAGACAAAAAAACTATTACCCACCTTGATTTTCTAAAAGATGGGCGGAGTTCAGATCGCCTTTCCCGGACTACAAAAATTCATTATATAAATAATAACCCGCCGAAAGACCCCTTTTTATTTGAAATTTTATGTTTTACCGTTACCTACAAAGTAACGGTAAATTTAAATAGTGTGTAGTAAAAATTTTTGATGACATTCTGTCAGATTTCAAATGTTAGGTAATTTTAAAGAATGGGTTATGAAAAAAAGATTTAGTTTATTATGGTCATTGCTTGCAATGGTGGTAGTGTGTGCTTGTTCAAAGAGTGGTGGTTCGGATTATCCGGATCCGGAAAAGGCCGGTTTAACGTTTCAGGTTACTTTTGACAAAACCGGTATGGAAGGAAGAGCTCCACAATCTACGGCAATTCCGGAAACTTCATGGGCAAATGTCAAACAATTACAATTCTTTTTGTACAACGCGTCCGGTCAAGTGGTTTATTCAACGATCGTGAATCCTTCAAGTGCGTTGACTACTTTCACGTACACGGACGTACCGGTAGGTACCGGTTACACGTTAGTTGCTGTTGCGAACGTGAAAAGTTCTTCGGATGCAGTCACTACTTATATTGATGGAGGTACAACTCCAACTGAATGGACGATGTGGAATGTGCGCCAGAAGACTCTCTCGAATTTGGTGATAGAGCATGCAGATGGAGCTTTCCCGACGTTCTGTTCAACTAAACTGACTACCGCTGGTAATAGTGCTTATACGGAGCCGTCGGAGATCTTTATGGGATCTGCAACGGGTATAGATGTTGCAGCCGGAACGACGACTCCCGTGTCGGCCATTGCTCTGAAACGTGAAGTAGCCATGATGCGTGTTCGTTTGAATGTAAAAGATAGCGAAACGGATAATTTGAACACGGTTAATTTCACGCAGGATGCTTCTATCATGATTTATCGTTTACCGGATAACATGAAAATTGGGGCAGCAAATGCAGGTGGAGTGAGTGCAACGTCAACCGATGCCAATATATTGGCTATAAAGGACGGAACTATTTTTAACACGGCCGATCCTGCTTCAGGATATAACCCGAAGGTTATTCTGAAGGATAATTTCACGATGTGGAGAGATGTTATCGTGTGGCCGAATAATGGAGGACGTGCTATTAATGGAGCATCAACAGCAGACGCTTCTGTCGATCGTCAGTATTTTATCGTTGTTTCCGGACGTGGAAAAGCAGGTCATATTTTGGCAAACGGGGATGAGATGTCTACTGACGGTCCTGTTTATTGGTCTGGTTTGATTAAAGAGAACTTTACACCAAACACGATTCGTGAAGTGAACTTGACTTTACGTTCAGGAGGTACTACAGACGTGCCGACAAAACCTAGAGCAGAAGGTGGTTTGACAATTGGTGTTTCAGCTCCGGAAGCTTGGAGTAGTAATATCGTAGAATCAGCACTTACACTGTAAAAGAATTCCTTTTTATACACTCAAGATGATTTGCCTGGGAGCAGGACCTCTGCTCCCGGGGAATCTGAAATAAGTGTAAAATCAACAAAAATATTAAATATGGGAAAGAACAGACTTCTCATAGCATTTACGGGTGTGATTATCCTGCTCCTGCTCGCGTCATGTACCTATGATTATTTTAAAGATGAAACCAATTACCAGGTTTACGTACCCGAAGTGGTGGATAATAAGGTTAGTGACTGTCGTGTACTGGTTTATGACGAGACAGGAACATTGGTGGGAGCGCGTTACGAGGCTGCCCCGTGGAAAGATCCCCGTATGAGAGCAGGGTTGTTTAGTTTCAGATTACCCCCTGGTGAATATAAGGTCTATTGTTATACGAATACGGATAGTCTTTCATTTGTGGATGAACAACAACTGGAAACCTCTGCTTTTATGCTGAATAATAGCAGTTCCGGGGAGAATCATTACGTGCATCCTTCGGACGTGTTATTCCAGAAGTTTGTGCCTGTAATCGATCACCCGGGAATTTTGCGTACAGACACGGTGGAGTTGGAGCATTACACAGGAAGAGTAACCGTGCGTTTTAAGAATTTTCCGGGCGACGTGTCACGCATAGTAAACGTGCAATTGTTGGCAGAAGGGGCGTCCTCCGTGCAGTATTTGAAAAATGATACAATAGCTGGTCGGCAGACCCCGGATGATCATATGTTTCATTTCGGAGAGTTACCGGAACAGACGACTGCTGATTATCTGGAAGTGGATCATCGTTATTTACCGTCTGTTGAAGGCGAATTTATGAGGCTGAATTATACATTCCTGGACCGTGACGGTGTTGCCGTCAATCATTTACCGGTGGAAGTGAAAGATAAACTGACCGGTTTGCCACTCAGGCTATTGCATGGCCAGCGTATTATTATTGAAATCGATTCTTACGTCGTGGTCAAAGTTTCGATCGTGGGATGGAATGAAGATATTGAGAGTGGAAATACGAACATGGAATGATGTGATATTCATGAATAAAGAGAATAATATGAAACCAGTTGTACGATATATTTTACTTGTTTCCGTTTTGCTTTGTTTATTTGGCGGGGTACGGGCGCAAAGTGTTAAGGTAAATGTACCTTTATGGTTGACCGGTTCACCTAATATCGGTTTTGAGTACACGTTAACGCGACAGCTCACGGTGAATGCCGAGGGGGCGTGGTTACCGTATATGTTTAAGAAGAATGAAGAAGTTTTTCGAGTGTTAATGGGGGCCGCGGAGTTACGATACTATTGGAACCCGCAAAATTTTTACACGAATGATTCATGGGATGGGTTTTATATCGGTCCTTACGCCATGTATGGCACTTTTAATATCGGGTTGTTGAAACACAATGACCCGCTCCGGAGTTATCGCCGGAAAGGATGGGGGGTATCGGGAGGTATTACTTTCGGGTACAAATATGCTTTTAACTCCCGTCTGGCGCTGGATATGAATATCGGTGTTGGATATGCTCATTTCCAGTATGATAAATATAAACTAGGAGGAGAATACGTGAATTTCCCGTTGGAACTCAAGAAGACCAAGCAATGGATTGGTCCGACGAAGTTCGGCGTGAGTCTTACATACAATATATTCCGCTAGTGTTACAGATAAAATGTTGCTGAAAATGAGAAAAAAGAAGATACAAATTCTCTTGTCGGTTGCCGTGTTTCTTTTCCTGATGGATGGAGCGCTTCCTGTGAAAGCACAGGAACGTAAGCTGGGACGTGTGGAAAGACGGGCTGACCGTAATTTTGTAAGGCAGAAGTTTAATAAAGCGATGGCGCAGTATGAAACGGCTCTTAAAAAAGAAGAGAATATGCAAAATCAAGCCGCTCTTCATTTGAAGATTGCGCGCTTGTATTTCATGGTACGGGATTATAGCTGGGCTATCGGGCATTACGAGAAGGCGATGGAGCTGGAACGGAATTTATTCCTCGTGGATGACGTGTGTGACTACATAGATGCGTTGCGTTTTCAAGGTCAGGCACGGAAAGCCGAGGCGATCTGTCTGGATAATGCTTATCGAGATCAGTATAGCAGGTATCAACGCTACCAGAATACACTGGAGGCTCTTGCCATGCGTCATTCCGTGCAGGAATTCCCCGGATTCACGGCCAAACGGTTGTCTTTGAACACGCCGAATGCCGAGTTCTGGATTGGAAATTACGGGGAACAACCTTTCTATGCCATTAGTTACAGTAAGTTTAACGATCCCGGAAAGTTGTTTTTCCATCGTACTCACTATTACGAGTTGAAGGAGGCTGGGGAAAAGGTGATGTCACAGAAATCACCGAGATATTCCGATTATTTCCGGAAGATTCCGGTGGATTTGCAGAATGGACCGGTAACGTTTTCTCCGGATATGCAGGTGATGGTGACCACGGTGATCGAGTACGATAAAAAGAATGTATCGGTGGAGATGGTGGACAAAAAACATCGTCCTTTCCGTACTAAATTGTACTATTCCGTGATCAAGAGCCAGAGTAAACGTTTTGGAAGGTACATTCCGGTTTTCCCGCAAGACCCGGAAAATTCGTATGCTCATCCTTACTTGTTTAATGACGGGAAATCGTTGTTGTTCACTTCTGATATGCCGGGAGGATTTGGCGGGTTTGACTTGTACGTTGTTCATTGGGACGAAGAGACACAGGAGTGGGGAACCCCGATGAATTTGGGTGCGGATGTCAACACGGAAGGGAACGAGATTTTTCCCGTACTTTATGAAGGACGTCTTATTTTTTCCTCTAACGGGTTACCGGGTTTCGGAGGATATGACCTGTTTAATGCCGACTACGATCAAGAGGGAGTAGTTCCGGGCAGCGTGCGTCATTTTCCTTATCCGGTGAATTCGGTTTTCAACGACTATTTTATGTGTCCGCTGGATTTACGAACCGCTTATTTTGTTTCGGACCGGGAAATGGAGTCCCGGGATGATATTTATTATCTGCAAACCGAGGAAGATTTGGGGACCCTGCAGGGAGATCCTCATTTCGGAATGAGCGAGGAAAGCGCGATTCTGGGCGGGGCTTTATTACTGAACGGGACCACGGAATCGGTTACCAAGGAAACTATTTCAATAAAACGATATGCACCGGAAGGTTTGCTAATGACTCTTTATTTTGATTTCGATTCGGATAAATTGACTCGAGAATCCATTCAATGCCTGGAGCAGTTTATTAATGAAATGGGTTCCTATTATTTCTCTGAATTGAGATTTGACGGTTTCGCTGACGAAATGGGTAGTGACAATTACAACTATGCCTTGTCAGCAAGAAGGGCAAAGAGTGTTGCCGAGTTTTTACGGGATCATGGTGTCAATGTGGATTTCAATATAAAGGCTCACGGCAAGGTGAGACTTTCTCCGGAGGAGATGAAGGAAGAGATGGGAAATCAAGCGGAGGGAAATATTGACTGGATTCAGGTGAATCGTAAGGCGAGACGTGTTGAGATATATCATAAGAGGTAGAATTAAAAAGTAAACGATAATATGAAGAAGACGAGAATTCATAGAGTGTGGATATTGTTCCTGCTGAGCGTGATCACTTGTTTGCAGGTGAAAGCCCAGTATATGCCGGTGGTGTTCGATAAAGTATATGGTGATAAAAATCAGATTCAACTGGTTTGCCCGCTACCCGGTGATGAAGTAGCTTTAGTTGGTAAAGAAGGTCAAAAATATAACTTGACATGGGTGGAACGGGAAGGAGACGTGGTTTTTTCACTTCCATTGACAGGCTTTACCGCGGTGAACGAGATTGTGGAGTTGGATAACAGCCGGGTTTTGGTGGTTGGACAGTCTAGTGTGCCGAATGTAAAAGGTAAAAAGGATAAAATTACTTTATGTGGACGTATCGTGGTGATTAATCGAGGCGGACGTATCGTTACCGATATTTATGCCGGGGATCAAGGAAGTAATTTTCTGAAAGGTATGCTGCTGCGGAGCGGGGCGTTTGTGGTGTCCGGTTCGGAGCCGAAAGGGGCGGACGGTCGTCAGGGAATCCTGTTGAAACTGGACCCGACGGGTAGCGTGGTTTACCAGTATAAAAATGCCGGGGGTGGTTATTGTGACCAGTTTGCGGTGATGGGAAATTCGATTGAATACATTTGTGCGGCATTCTCTGCCGGAAAGGATAAGGAGCAAGCTCTCGTGGTTCGTCTGGATGATAAGGGAAAACCTTATTACATGACGACGATCCCGGCAAAACAGTTTGTCGTGACCGGGTTGAATGCCAATATTAATGACGGTTCGGTGCTTGTGATCGGTAATTCACCGACAGATGGGGGGATTATTTACAAGATTCGTCCGGAGGGGGACATCGTGTTTGCGAAGAATATGATTCCTGCCAACCAAGGGGCCACTATGCTGGATCATCTTCAGGTGGCCCGTAATGGTAATATTCTGGTTGGAGGTAGCGGAAGTCAAGGATATTATGCTTTGTTGCGTAATGACGGAACAGCCTTGTATTCGGGTACGTCCAAGGGGAATGTACGGGGAATCGGGATGAACCCGGCAACCGGGGAGTCCGTGGTGACGACATACGACATGGGCGGACGTCGAGGTACGTTTATACGTATTCACCCGACCGGGAAAGTGGAGTTCGAGCGTTCACTGGATGGTAATTTTGACAAAATGAAAGTAACCAACAGCGGGGAGATTTTATTGTTATCTTCTTCTGAAGGACGGGTTTGTATGTTTTCGTCCACGGGTGAAAAGGAGTTTGACCGTTACGTGACGGATAATAAACCGACGGCTTATCGTCAGGCGTATACTGCTTCATCCGGGGAGTTACTTTTCCTGGGAGCGGGAGGTCGTCTCGTGAAACTGGGACATGGTCTTTATGTTTCGGACGTGAAGATCACGAAACCGGTGAATGGAATAGCCACGGCTATTTTTACCGTGACTCTGACCGGGTATGCCACGACGAAAGAAGGTGCGCCAATTCCGGTAAGCGTGGGATATGCTACCCAAGAGAAAACGGCTAATATTGCGAATAATTTTACACCGGTGAAAGGAAAGCTTTCGTTTACCCCGTCACGGGGAACGGCCGACCGTTATCTGGTAAAACAGGATATAGAGGTGTCCGTGAAAGCGAATAATTTGATCGAGGGGATGAAAGAGTTTGAACTCGTACTTTCGGATGCACAGCAAAGTTATCTGGTGAAACCCGTGGGTAAAGCGGTGATCGAGGATCAACAGGCTGTTGTTAAGATGGTTCGCACGGAACAGGGAGAAGAGGGAACAAAAGATATTTTATACGAGCTTGGGTTGTTCAAACCGGATGGAACTCCTTTAATGAATTCGACGGGAGCCAATATCATCGTGGATGGTATTTACGGGGAAGGAACGGCTGATGCCCTTGATTTCGATATGGGATTAACCCCGAGAGTGATATTTGCCAATGGATCACAGAAATCATCGTTCTCGGTGAAAACGTTGGAGGATACCCGTTATGAATTACCCAAGACGGTCGTGATTAACTTTAATAAAGTACATTGTCTGAGTGGTTCGAACGTGGCTTTTGAAGGGGAGTTGTTGAGTTGTAGCGGGGTGGTTGTCGATCAACCGGCACGTTTAATGATAGCTTCCCTTGGCGATCACAGATTGAACAATAATGTTGTATCGGGATTCTTCACGGTGTCTTTGGTGCGGGCTTCTGACGGGGCTTTGCTGACGAATGCTACCGGAAGTGATGTTATCGTGAATTGTGTGACGGTTCCTGATGCTTCGGCTAAAGAAGGTAAAGACTTTGTGTTTACGAATATGCATGATCTCCGCATCAGTGGTGACGGAAATCATAGTTCTGCGAACGTGTATGGTGTGGTGCTATATAGTACGGATGCAGCGGAAAAACAAGTGAAGTTGAAAATCAAGTCTGTAACTCAACCCACGGGCGCGCAACCGATCAGTGTTTCTGATGCAGAAGCTACGGCCGAGTTTACGATCCGTAAATAAACAAATTCTACTCCCTTCGGGGAGGTAGTGAATGAAAAAAGAGAATTATGGCAGGAAAATATATAAACATATTGTTAGCGGGGTTATTGACTATTCTCCTACTAGCTTGCTCGGACGACAGGGATTCCCTGTCCGGGCAAGCGAGTGGAGATCCTTTACTGACTTTCAACATGACGAGAGCGGGTGGGGATATTGTCAGTAACACGTTGGTCTATCTTTTTGATGGAGATGGAGGTGATGCCGGAAGATTCAACCAGAAGGTTCAGAGGGTAACTTATGCCCCGGATCGACTGTCGATGACTGTCGCTGCCGGGACGTGGAATATAGCCCTTGTGACTGCCAATACTGATTTTAGTGGCGGCTTGATTCAACCTATGCGTAGCGCGGCTCGTGAAGATTTGAAGATGTGGGAGACCCGAACATCGGGAGGGGTATTACCTTCCATGCCGGAATTACGCACGGCCAATATCGATGGTCAATTGGTTATTGGCGGGCAGGATAATTCGGTTCCAGGAACTACTATATTGTCACGAAACGTGGCTCTGGTAAAGGTGGTTATCGCGGATGCGGGTGGATTGGACGTGAACGGGACGCATAATTTCGCATTGAAGGATGTGCCGACTACCTTGAACTGGGAGGGAGGATTATTCCCGACTGCAAAGAACCCTAGGGTGAGTTCCGTGCCGATGACCGGGACTTTCCGGGTCAAGGATAGTACCTCGTTACCGGGACACCAACGTAGTGACACGTTGTATTTTGTTATCCCGGCTCACAAGGGAAACGATTACCTGAGTGTTAACCCGAAAGATACGACGGAGAGTCACATGAAAGTGAGTGTGGACTTGGCTTGTGAGGGGGGAATTCGTTTTAAAAAGACAGATGTTGTAATCCCGCGGGTGCCCCGTGTGAACGGTATATTACTTGTGCGTCTTCTGGTAGGTGGAAAACTGGACGTGACGGCTGATGTTTTGGGTTGGGAGGATGTGGAATTGAATGCTGACCTGTCACAGACACAGCTTTACACGGATAAAGCATCCGTGGGACTATCACATAAAGATACGCTTTACGTGAACACGAATGCCTTGGATTTTACGGTGGATTACCCGACAGGAGGTTGGATTACTTCCGTTCGGAAGATTGCGGATAACGGGGTCGAGATTACGGCTAACGTGGACACTTACGTGGATGGCCAACCTCGTAGTTCTTATATCACGGTCAAAGCGAATAACGTGACGAAAAAGATTCCCGTGACGCAAAGACCGGATGAGGGAACGATTACCGTGGATAATAAACGATTGGTTTTCTGCCCGAATCTTCATGAGAATAGACAAGTTGCGATTACGAGTACCGGTGGTAACTGGAAATTCCTGACCACGAATCCCAGAAAGGCTGCTGCAAACGTGCAGAGTGGAAATGCCGGGATAAGTAACGTTAACTTCACCCGTTCTTCTGTTGCTTACAACAAAACTTTGGATGAGGGACATCTTGTTTATGGAGATACGCTTGTCATTGTGAAGAATGTTATGACGCTGGATACGGATACGATTCGATTGGTGAATTGCTATATCTACGTGGATAATGATAACACGATTGATGCTTCTGCACCACAAGGAACGGAAACACAAGCGGTAACCAATTCACAGGATGTGGTTGTGTACGGGGGAACGAAGATGATAGAGAATTTTGTTCCGCAACAAACTTGGATTCATGATATTTCTTGGGATCCGATTGGACAGATATTGTCATTTACCACGGATCGTAACACGGGAAATGCAAATCCGGAGGATAATGATGAACCTCGTTCGGGAACCATGAGATTCAGACATGCCTCGTGTCCGGATTATGAAGTGACGGCTAATGTTTATCAGGATATTATCGTGACGATACCGCCGTTCCATTATTTCGTGGTGAAGTTTACTTGGAGTGGTTCTACGGATGTTGATATTGCCGTGGAGTTTGCCGGAAACCATCTTACAAATGTGGGTTCGAATAATAGTGAATATGATAAAATACCTGTCGGATTTGGTATGCAAGATAACAATCCCGGAAAAGGAGTCACAGGAAGTGGTGGTGGTAATACTGATGGAAGAGTATCTTTTGCTTATAATGGAGGGACTCTTTTGGAATGGGGTGGAGATGCTAGATCAGGGCAAGGTGAAACTACATTTTTTAATGCTCCGTTGTTTGAAGGGGATGCTAATTCTCCTCGTAAAATAAAATTGGAAGTTTATGCTATTTGGTATACTTCAAGTAGACCATCAAATACAGCGATGAATCTTCACATGTACGCATATGAGAATGGTACGATGGAAAGGGGGACGAATGCATCTGGAGATAATAATAAGTTTAATTTTTATAATAGGGGAGGTACTCTCCTGTATTCAGAAGGTTATGCTATAACTGTTACAAGTTATGGATCAAGTAAAGCTAAAACTTACACAACTTCCTATGGGCATATAGCTACAATTACTTATGATAGGGTGAAACATTCGGCTTCGGTTTCTGTGCATGTTCCTAACACGAAATTGACGACTACTAGGAGTATGAATACGAATGCGGTTGAAACTTCAAGTGAAGAGGTGATTGTAGAACCTGAAATGATTGGACGTGATGAAAATGGGAAAGCCATTTATGCTGAATAAATGTCGTAATTAAATTAATGGAATAATACTATGAAATCATATCTCAAAATAATACCATATTTAATATGCATATTATTCGCCTCTTGTGCCAGTGATGATAGTCGTCCTGCACAGACACCTCGTCAAGTGAATGTAGCTCTTACCGTGACTCTGCCGGAGCCGGAAAACGTACACTCGCTTGCCCGTTCCTACACGGATAGCGAGATCCGGAACGTGGATGTGCTGGTGTTCGACGAGGATGGGAAGTTCATGGAACGGGTGAAGGTGGATGGTGGAGAGTTGACACCAAGCGGGACGGAGATTTCTTTTTCGATACGTTTGGATGCTACCTCGAAACGACGTGTTATTCATTTGGTGACTAACGGGAGAACTCCTGACGGGGTGACTGATCGACTGAATTTTGGGGATGTTACTCCGGCAATGTTGGAAAGTGTGGCTATGCTTGCATTGAAGACATCGACGTTTACGGGAACTCTGGTGGACAACGTGATGCCTTTGATCATGTGGGGACGTGTTGAACTCCCGACGGGAATTAATATCGTGACGAACGCTGATAACGTGAAACTGTTACGTGCCGTGGCTTGTGTACAGGTAAAAAAAGGTGCGGTTGACGCCACGAACGGATTGAATGATTTTACAGTTCAAAGTATAACAGTGAACAAGGGTGCCGATTGCGGCTACTTGACCCCGACGAATTATTCAACAACTGTTACTCCCGTGACGGGACGTCCTCTTTCCGGTAGTACATTGAATTACGCGAATGGATGGTCGGACGGGGAAACCCCTTCCTTGTATATTTACGAGCGGAATTGCACGTCGGGCGATTACATGGGCGTAATCATTAAGGCCATGTATAAAGGAAAAGAGGGGTATTATAAAGTGGTGATGGTAGATAATGGAGGGACTCCCTTGAATGTCGTGCGGAATCATCGTTATATCATCACGGTGGTCAGCGTGAACGGTCCTGGATATGCCAGCGTGACGGATGCGATCAATTTTGCCCCGTCAAATGCCTTGAAGGTGGAATTGACGGATGAAGATTCCGATTTCCCTTGTATCGTGGCTGACGCCCAACACCGGATGACGATGTCCAATAACGTGTTTAACTTGTATGGTAAAAACCAAACGACCTCTGTTGCTAACGGTATTGAAATTTGCACGGTGTACTCAAGCCGTGGTGTTACGCCAGTGGTGACGGGAGGAACAACTTGGCTTACCGGCTTGCAAGTCCAGTCGTTGGGAAATAACAAGTTTAAGATTGTCGGGAACTTTGCGGGAACATCTACTTTAGTATCTACAACTTTGACACTTACTTGTGATAATTTGTCCCAGTCTGTTGAGGTCAGTTGGAACCCGGAAATCTCCACTCTAAAAGATAGCGATTCGTATGTTTTGGATTTAGTGAATGTTACAAATCATAACTGGACCATACAGATTATGAATCCGTCGTCTACTACCTGGTTGGCCTTGCATCCTACCGCCAGCTTGCCTGCTGCCTTCCCGGGTGTAGACGGTTTTTTATCGGAGCTTAATAGTAATTATTATACTCATGCTTATCTGCATATAGGTTTTGGAAGTAACAGAAACGGAAGGGTGCAGATGAGTTCAGTTGTTGGCGGTAAGACAAAAGCGTGTAAAATAATCATTGTTCAATAAAATTCATATGTGTATGGAACTGGAAGAGATATTGCAAAAGGAAAAACGGAATGAAGAATATATTTTTCTTTATCACGAGAATGGGGACTGGTATGCTTATGAGCATTCTGCTTTTTATTGTTATTCTCTTCTGGGAATGTTCGATGTGAATTGGTTAACCACTACTTCCGGGATCGTAGAGAAAAGGATTATCCGGATACGTGTTAACAACCTGGATCGGCTTTTATACACTTCCTCGTTACAATTGATCCGGAAACAGAGTACGGAATGTGTGCTGATGTGTAAAATTTTGTGTGGAGGTTTCCACTATTGGCGAGGAATGATAGAGATGAAATTCCAGGGATTACAAAAAGAACGAGTTTAGACGTTAATAAGATCTTCGTAGTTTACATAGTTGAGGGACTGGTTTCTATATAGTATAGAAATCGGTCCTTTTTTGTTTGATGATTTTATGGCAGAGAATAATTTTATTTTTTATGATCATAGGTTTGTTCATTTGAATTTCTAATTTTGTGATTGGATTGAAAATTGTATTAATGACAAAGAGGGAAGAATCGTTCTTACAACGGATAAACACGAAGCAACCAGAAGCTTTTCGTGAATTATTCAGCGAATTTTATAATTCGCTGGTTCTTTTTGCGATGGGGTTTGTCGAGCAGCAGGACGTGGCGGAAGATATTGTGCAGGAGGTGTTTATTGCCGTTTGGGAACGGGATGCCCAATATCCGACTTACAATGCTTTTCGTAGTTTCCTTTATAATTCAGTGAAGAATGCCGGCTTGAATCATCTGAAACACAAGAACGTGGAGGAGAAGTATCTTGCCTCGTTGAATCTTGAGGATGAAGGGGATGATATTGATTTGAAAATGATGGAGGAGGAGTTGTATCGCCTGTTGTTTAAGACGATAGATGAACTTCCGGATAAATGTAGGAATATCTTTTTATTGCATTTGGAAGGAAAAGGAAACGAGGAGATTGCTCTTTTGTTGAATTTATCCATATTAACGGTTAAGACACAGAAAAAACGGGCCATGTCATATATTCGGGAACGTTTGGGACGGGTGTATTTCGTGATGATGTCTTTGGGAATAATCTGATTTTTTGTTTTGTAATCTATTGAAAATGAGTTGTCCGTAAAGAATTTTACTTTTTGGGTGAAATTTCTTTTATTTTTTGTACCTCTCTTGAAATAGGTTGTTGTTCTAATTATAGAAAAAGGATAAGCAATGGATGATTGTAAATTTAGAATGGTTGAAATGATGCATCTTTATTTGTCTGGGGCAATTACGGATGAAGAGATGCAGGAATTGCAAAAATGGTTGGATGCGGCACCGGAGAACCGGGCCATGTTTGACCGGGTTTGTAAGGGAAAGGATATTTTATACAAGTATAGAATGTACAAGAAAATTGATCATAGAGCAGCTTACGAGCGTTGTGAAAAACGAGCCGGTATAAAGAGAAAGAGTATCGGAGTGTGGTTGAAATATGCGGCGATGTTATTACTTCCTTTGGGGACAATTTTCGTACTGCTAAGAAATAATGAACACGAACAACCCGTGGAGGTTGCTACCGTGGATATTCTTCCGGGAGAAACGAAGGCAACCCTGATTCTGGCAGATGGGAAATCGGTGGTATTACAACATGATACGACCCGTGATATAGTCGTAGGTGAGGGTGTGAATGCGAAGAATTCCGGTAGCGGGATCGTGTATTCTGCAAATGGGAATGAGAAGAGGGATTTACAATATAATGTATTACAAACACCGAGGGGGGGGAGTACCAAATCACGTTGGCAGACGGTTCGATGGTTCAATTGAATTCTGGCACTCAATTGAAGTTTCCGGTGGTGTTTGATAAAGAGAAAAGAGAGGTATATTTAACGGGGGAGGCCTTTTTTGAAGTACAGAAAGATGAAAAGCGTCCTTTTTACGTGATTGCAGACGGAATCAAAATCCGGGTGTATGGGACGTCTTTTAACGTGAACACGCATGATAAAGAACGAGTGCAGACGGTGTTGGTGGAAGGGTCGATTGGATTGAGTGCTGAAAAGGGAGGGCCGGAATACCGGATGAAACCTTCACAACTGGGAGAATACAGGCGGACGGATGCATCCGTGAACGTGAAAACGGTAGATATTGAACCTTATGTTTCTTGGAAAGATGGCTTTTTCGTGTTTGAAAATCAAACCATGGAACAGATCATGAACACGCTTTCTTTGTGGTATGACGTGAATATTTTTTACACGAACGAGCAATTAAAGAATTTACATTTTACGGGACATGTGAAACGTTATGATCAGATTGATAATATTTTAAAAGCAATTAAAAGTGCGGTTGGCGTCACTTTTACAATAAAAGATAGAACGATTTGTATTTCTAAATAAAAAACACCGGAAGGTGTTCGAGGCCTTCCGGGTATTTTGATAACCTTGATAAGTCATGTTGGCGCATTTCTTATCACTAAGTAAAAATTTATAATGTTCAAAGTTATGGAAAAAAAATCAATTATGTCCTTTTTTTGGCGACATAGAGGACAAAAAAAATGGTTAGTTATGAAATTGACTGTACTATTTATTTTTGTGTTCTCGTTTACCCTTGTTGCTAATACAAGTGCGCAGCAAGAACGAGTAAATTTGAATTTAAAGAATGTGTCTATCCGGACCTTGTTCGGAGAGATTCAAAAACAGACGGCTTTGTCTTTCGTGTATAACATGGAACTGACACAACATTTGGGACAGGTATCCGTGAAGGCAAAACAGGAGGCCGTGGAAAGTGTTTTGAACCGGGTTTTAGCGAACACGGGGCTTTCCTACAAATTCGAGGGGGACATCATTGTGATTTGTGAATCTATCCCGACACAGCCCGTGCAGAGCGAGCAGAAGAAAGAAATTGTCATTGAAGGGAAAGTGGTGGATAAAGATTCAATGGCAATTATCGGGGCAACCGTTTTGGTGAAGGGTACGACCTTGGGAACAGCAACGGATTTGGACGGTAATTTTAAATTGACCGTGCCGAGTGCCGAGAACATCGAACTGGAGTTTTCATTCGTGGGAATGAAAAAACAATTTGTGAAAGTGAAAGGTTTGTCGAATCCTGCCCCACTGAAAGTGGTCATGGAGGACGAGGCAGTCGGTGTAGACGAAGTTGTGGTTGTTGGATATGGGGTTACTGCAACAAGAGATTTGACCGGACAGGTGGCCTCTTTGAACGAGGAACAATTAAGTAAGAAAAGTGCGACTAATGTGGAGACCATGCTGCAGAATGCGGCAGCCGGGGTTGTTGTTTCTCTAGCATCATCCAATCCGAGCGAGAAGATTCGGGTACGGGTTCGTGGAGAAGCTTCGTTGACGGGAGATAACGAGCCTTTGTATGTAGTGGATGGTATGCCCGTGACTTCCGACGTGATGAGTGCGATCTCTCCATCGGATATTCAATCCATGGACGTGTTGAAGGATGCATCTGCGGCAGCGATTTACGGTTCTAGAGGTGCTAATGGTGTGGTCATCGTAACTACGAAACGCGGTAAAAGTGGAAAGCCGGATCTGAATGTAAATTATGCTTTTAGCGTGGATTCAAGAATTAATAATTTCTCCACGTTGGATGGGGATGAGTTTCGTGAGTACGTGCGTTATGTGGCAGAGCAGACACTAAAAGTGGATCCTTCCAATAAAACGGCAAATTCTATTTTGAAAGAAGGTAGTACGGATTTGAAGTCCGGTAACACGGATTGGTATAAAGAGTTGAAACGTCCTTCTCATCGACATGATTTGAATTTATCTGTTCGTGGTGGTGGTGAACATTCAAATTACTATATCTCTTTGGGTGTTTTGGATTATCAGGGAATGGTTGAGCATGACGATTTTACCCGTTACACGGGACGTATAAACCTAGACTATGATATTACAGATTTCTTGAAGTTTGGAACATCGACCACGTTAGGATACACGGATGTCAGCTCTCCAGGTATTTCTTTGTACACGGCTATTGGATTCCGGCCTGATTATCCGATATATAATGAAGATGGAAGTTATTACAAAGAAGGAAATTCATATAACCCTGTTGCACAGAATGATGCGAAGAGTTATAATGATAATTATAGTATTTTGTCCACGTCGTTTTTGGAATTGAATATTTGGAAAGGATTGAAATTAAAGACTACGTTATCATTGAATCAGAATATGTCTTATTCGGAATCTTATAAACCGACATATTTGACCTCAGATAATAAAGGGTATGGAACGGAATCGACAAGTCGTTCGTTTACTACGGTTTTTGATAATACGTTGTCTTGGGTAGGGCGTATCAATGATATTCATGCTTTGGATGCCGTGGTTGGTATTTCATTTGAACGTACGAAAAGACGTGGTTTTGGAGTAGATGCTAAAAATTATCCGATGGATAAGGTTTTGACTGGAATCACGAATGCCAGTGAAATTGTACGTAAAAGCGGAAGTGGTACGGTATATGGCTTGCAGTCTTCTTTTGCCCGTATAAATTATCGTTTACTAGATAAGTATTTACTTACTTTCACGGCTCGTTATGATGGTTCATCCTCTTTTGGTTCCAATAATCGGTATGGTTTCTTCCCCTCGGGGGCTATTGCATGGCGCGTGAGTGATGAGAGTTTTATGAGAAATGTCAAGTTCCTGGATGATTTGAAGATTAAATTCAGTGTAGGTAAGACGGGAGTTCAGAACTTTGATTTGGGAAGTTATGCTAATAAGGATTTATATTCAACAGGAAGTTATTTGGATAATCCTTCTATTGTTCATAGCCAGCTTGGAAATAAGGATATTAAGTGGGAAACTACATTGCAATATGATTTGGGTATTGACTTTTCAATCTTACGTTCTTTACTGAGTGGTAGTATAGCATATTATCGCAAGAATACCGATGATTTGATCTGGACTTACACTCCGCCTTCAAGTTTGGCCGTAGAACCAATCCCAACAAACGTGGGGTCTGTACGAAATCAAGGTATTGAAATCTCTCTTCGTGCTAATTTGTTACGCGGAAAGAAAGATTGGAGCTGGGAATTAGGATTGAATGCTTCTCATAACCGGAATAAAGTGCTGGAGCTTGTGGAACAAGGTGAAACAGATAACGGAATGGGAATTACGATACAAGGGTCCGGAAACCAAGTATTGGCAGAAGGACATGCGATGGGTGCATTCTTTGGTTATCAATATGAAGGAATTATTCAGGATCAGGCCACAATTAACGAGTTGAATGCCCAGGCTGTGGCTGCCGGCAAAAATACTTACAATGGGTCTGGCTTACGTCCGGGACACTTGTTACTCCGGGATGTGGATGGAAACGGTTACATTGATAATAAAGACCGAATGATTATCGGTTCTCCGGAAGCTGACCTTATTGGAGGATTAACCTCGACATTAGCTTATAAGCGTTTGAGTTTATATATGCATTTCGGATTTCAGATAGGAGGAAAGAAATTGTTTAATAAAACATTACAAAACTTACCGAATCAATTGACCGGATTGGTGGATTATAATTTGGATAATCGTTGGAGTGAAGATAATAGAGATGCTAAATTACCAGCCATGTATATTGGTGATGGGGTTGCTCCAAATACTTCTTTATCCTTATTTAATGCCTCTAATCTTCGTTTGCAGGAACTTCGTTTATCCTATGATATTCCAAAATTGTGGGGAGGTAAATACTTGAATTCCGGAGAGATTTATTTCACGGCAAATAATCTTTTCGTGATCACGGAATATCCGGGACAAGATCCGAGTACGATCGGTTCGGCGACTTCAAATTATGGTTCAAATTATGAGAATTGGAATTACCCGTCTTCACGTACGTTCTCTTTTGGTGTTAAACTTAATTTCTAATTATTTTGAGTATGAAAAAAATACTGATTGTATTTTCAATTATAATAGGTCTTACCAATTGTCAATTGGTGGATGTGTTGGAACAGGATCCAATGTATGAGTTGGATCTTGAAAATGCGATAACCTCGCCTGAAATGGCAGAATTAGCTTTGACCGGTACGTATGGTTGTTTACCGGCAAAAAGTACAAATTACACGTTTGCCACATTGAGTGGTAGTTTTATGTCGGGAGCTTTATTGCGTCAGAATTTTATTACTTCCGGGGTTTCTATTTATTATTCAGAGAATTATTTGCCGACTCTTTCCTATAGTACCTTCGGGGATGAAGAGTGGGGATGTGATTATGAGGTCATTAAGAATGTTAATTATTTGTTGCAAGCCTTGGAGAAACTTGATGATAGTGAATTCAAGGCTGGTAGAAAAGCAGAAATTATCGGTGAATGTCATTTTCTTACGGCATTGTCGTATTTCAGATTATTACGCCAATTTAGTGAGTTCTGGGATGAAAATAGTAATTATGGTATTTTGATTCGGGACGAAATACCCTCGGTTTCTAATGCCGTGAAAGTGCGTGCTACTGTTGCTCAAAGTTACGAGGAGATTTATAAGCACTTGGAAATAGCTTTGAATCAGGCTCCGGAATACACGACTTCTACACAGGCTTCCGTGCAAGCGGCAAAAGCTTTGAAGGCCGTCGTGTTATTTTATCAAGGAAAATATAGTGAGGCCGCTGTTGCTGCGGACGAGGCTATTACATCGACAAATCCTTTAGATCCTAGCTATTCTAATGTATTCACGAATGCGGAGACATCGAAAGAGGTTATTTTTTGCCGTGCTTTTGGTACGGATGACGTGTCTGATGTGTCATATTTTATGGAGAAAGCTTTTGGTGCCACCGGTATTTGGGGACCGTCAGAAAGTTATATGAATTTGATAGAAGGAGATCCCCGAAAAGATTTGGTTACGGAGAATAAAGATGTTGTTTATAACGGAGTAACCTATAATGTGAATACCGTGAAAAAATTATATATCCCGGGAGAGGGTGTTCCTGTAATATTTTTACGTACTGCAGAATTGTATTTGATTAAAGCCGAAGCTTTGGCTCGTAGTAATGCTTCGATTGCTGATGCTTGGGCTCCGATTAAAGAGTTGCGTAATCGAGTAGGTGCTGATATGACAGAGCCAGCTAGTCGAGATGAATTGATGGACGAAATTTTTAAAGAGTGGTGGATCGAGATGGCTTTTGAAAATTGGCATGAGTGGTTTGCTACGCGGAGATTTGATCGGTTGCTAGAGATGAACAAGAGTTTGGCAGAGCAATTGGAAGATGAACAGGAAAAAGATAAAGAAGATGAGGATGGAGGTAATAGTTTCGAGCAAGCATTTTTGCAGAAATTAGAGTGGAGAAAAATTTATAATATCCCAACATCAGAAATTAATGCCAATTCTGCATGTGAGCAAAATCCCGGATACTAAAAGAGATGATTATGAAACAATTTGTATATATTGTATTTCTTTTATTAAGCCTTCATGTTTCGGCTCAAACAGAGAAAAACTACGGTATTCAGTTTTATCATGGAACTTGGAAAGAAGCGTGTGATAAGGCTAAAGCAGAGAATAAATTGATATTCGTGGATTTTTATACAAAATGGTGTGGTCCCTGTTTAAATATGGCGGAGAATGTATTCATTCTCCCCTTTATTGGTGATTTTTATAGCACGAATTTCGTGAATATGAAAATTGATGCCGAGAATGGGGAAGGGGTGGAGCTTGCCAAGCGTTATGGCGTGAATTCTTACCCAACCTACGTGTTTGTGGATCCCAAGAACGGTGATGTGGTACATCGGAGTAAATCTCGGCAGGAGGCCGAACAGTTTCTTGCCACGGGAAAAAGTGCATTAGTACCGGAATTACGTTCCGGTTATCTAATTGAAGAATTTGCTAAAGGGCGTGACGACCGGGAGTTCTTGAAGAATTATATTCATTATAATGCCTCGATTTATGAACGAGAGAATGTGCAGAAGGCTTTTGAGATGTTGGTCAAAAAGGGGGCAAAATTAACGGATTCGGATGTCTGGGATATATTTAAAGCTAATATAAGAGGTACGGATAATCCTTATTTTCAGGAATTAGTGAAAAATTATGATGTTTTTGTGAAGGCTTTGGGAAAAGAGGTGGTGGATAATAAGCTGTATATGGAGACTCGTAATATTTCTTTGGAAGAATTAAATAGGTTACCGGAATTTAAGGGGAAATCCTTGAACAAGTATCTGGTACAAATTAATGCCTTGGTTCGAGATAAAAAATATGATGAAACCGATGCGTTGATCCGTGCCACGATGGCTGATACGTCTATCAATCAGCAGGATTTTATAGAACAACTTCGTTTTATTGTGCGTGGTAGTTACTGGTCCCCGGAGACTCCGGTAGAATGGTTGGGCAGGTGCGTCTCTTATCTACAATATATTGCTTATAACAGTGACGACCGTCAAGATCCGTATATTCATCAGGAGTATGCCGCTTTATTGGAACGTTTGATTCGTTTGACTCCGGGTGCGGAGAAGGTTTTCCCGAAATCAATCATGGAGAAACCGGAATTCGGTGCAAAAGAATATAGTATGCGTCCTAAGAATCTGGCACAAAAGCCAACGAGAAAGAAGAAATAGTGTGTGATGTTAATGTTTGTACCAGGGGGCTGTTCTGATAAAGAATGGCCCCTTGCTTTTGATCATGATTTTCTTTGTTTCGGGCATACTATACTATTCCTTTTAGATTCATACCGTGTTTACGCAAATTTTCAACATTGTTTGTCCGTGAGTGACACGGAAGTGATACGTAGGAAGCACGGAGAAAGCACGGAGAAACCTATGCGAAACAATAGAGAGACAGCGAATTATAAGCGATGGAAAATAGTTGTGCATTTAACTGTTTTATTTTAAAGTGATTATGTGATTTTTTTATTCCTTTAATAAAAAGTCTGATTTAATCTTTTATATTTGCATTAAAGAATGAATGTACATGGTCGTGGATTATTCAGAAGATAGGGAATTATTAACGTTATTGAGACGTGGCGAAATTTCTGCATTTGTAGATATATATACCACGTATTATGATGCGTTGCTGAATTATGCCGACCGTTTGTTGAATGATATGGAGGCGGCTCGGGATGTGGTGCAACAGGTGTACTATAAGATATGGGAAAACCGGGATGCGTTGAATATTTCTCTTTCTGTTAAGGCTTATCTTTTTAAATCGGTTTACCATGGCAGTCTAAATACGCTTGCCCATCAAAAGAATATTCAGAAGTACGAGCAGGAACAGATGACTGATTTTTATTTTTCTACTGTTATTCAATCCCCCGAGGCGGAAGAGGCTTTGTGGAAGTCGGATATAGAGCAGGCCATACAGGAGGCCATTGCCACTTTACCTGAAAAGTGTCGGGAAGTTTTCGTGTTGAGTAAGATTGAAGGGTTGAAAAATCGGGAGATTGCTGAAAGACTGAATATCTCGGAGAAAACAGTTGAGCGTCATATGTCGATAGCATTAAGTAAGTTACGGGATGAATTAGACTGGTTATTACAAATTATTTTATTTTTTTCATTTTCTCATTGGGGGTAAAATTCCTTTCAACTGTCTTTAGTGTATAAAAGCACGAGAAGATGGATGATAAAAATATCAATATAGAAGAATTACTGGTCCGAATACTGGAGAATCGGGCAGATTCGGAAGAAATACGATATTTCTCGAAATGGATGGAGGGGCAGGAAAATCGGGTGTATTTTGAGAAGTTCAAAAAAATATGGAATTTTTCTGCGGGAAGTCATGCGAGTCCGGAAATGCTGGCGGCGGGGGTAAGAGATTACCGTCTGTTTATGGAAAAATCTCTGAAACCGAAAATGCGTATAACGTTGATGTGGAGGATAGGTTCGGTTGCGGCCGTGTTATTGATGATCCTGTCTTCTGTTTTATGGTTACGGAAAGATGTTCCGGAGGTTTCTTCGGGTGAAAAATATGCCGTTTCTTCGGGACGGGGAGTTATTTTGAAGTTGGCTGATAGCAAAGAGATCATTCTTAGTGATTCGTTGAATCTGACGGGTGTGGCGGGAGAGTGGGTTAGTGTTAATAAAGTGGATCACCGGGGAATTGTATATAAGATAAAAGATTCAACGGAAATCGAAAAAGAGGAATTGTGTTATAACCAAATTATTGTTCCGGCAGGAGAACGTTTTCTGGTACAGTTGTCAGATGGAACTAAGGTATGGATCAACTCGGAAAGTGCTTTGCGCTATCCGGCTTATTTTGGTAAGCATATGCGGGAAGTTGAGGCTCGGGGAAACGTGTATTTTGAAGTTGCTAAGGATTCAGCCCGTCCGTTTGTGGTTGTTTCCAGAGAGTTGACCACGGAAGTACTAGGTACCCGTTTTGAGGTGAATACCTATGGAGACCGGGACGAGGTGAGTGCGACGTTGGTGGAAGGAAGCGTACGTGTGAACGTGGGCAGTCGTTTTGTTGTTATCAAGCCTAATCAACAATTCATGTTTAACACGAAGAGTGGCACTATCGAGGTGAACGAGGTGGATGCTGCGAGGAAAGTGATGTGGAAGGATGGTATACTGGTGATTGATAACGAGGCTTTCCGGGATGTGGTTTGGAAACTGGAACGCTGGTATGGAGTGTCGATCGTGAACGAGACCGGACTTGTATTTACTCAATCTTTTAGTGGAGAGTTTGACCGGGAAGATATTCACGTGGCAATAGAGTCGTTGTGTGCAAATTTAAATATTACTTATACGATGGATAAAGATCGAATTATTCTGAAGAGGTAACAAAAAAGAGCATCCGTGCGACCAACACTATTGATGCTCCTTGCGCTAAGCCTTACTTATTAATAAACTTAACATGACAAAATTATGAAAAAAAACAAGTATTCGTTGTCTTTGTCATTAAAATTTCTCTGTAGAGTCATTTTATTGACAAGTTTTTGGACAAGTTTCTTATGCTTTTCAGTAAAAGGAGACCCGGTGGAGCCACAGCGGGTGACTTTGGAGCTGAAAGATGTTTCTCTATCCGTGTTATTCCAAGAGATAAAGAAACAGACTTCTTTCAAGTTTTTCTACAATGATACGCAGGAGAAGGACATGGGGAAGATTACGATCAGCGTGAAAAACGAAACGGTGGAAAACGTGTTGGATCGGGTATTCCAAGGTAAGGAGTACACGTACCGGATTTCCGGGGAACAGATTATCGTGGTAAAGCGTCAGGAAACGAGAAAGCCTATACAAGAAGTGGTCATCGAGGGAACTGTCATGGAAAGGGATTCGATGCCTATTATCGGGGCCACGATCGTGTTACAAGGAACGACAACTGGTGTTGCAACCGACGTGAACGGTAAGTTCCGGCTAGTCGTGCCAATGGACGATGAGATTTATATCGAGGTTTCTTTTTTGGGAATGAAAAAACAAGTACATAAGGTGTTGGGATTACCGACTCCGAAACCGATGCAAATCGTGATGCTGCCGGAAACAGTGGGCGTGGACGAGGTGATTGTGACCGGATATGCCAATATTCGGAAAGAGAGTTTTACAGGTGCAGCCACGACGGTGACGAAGGAGGATATTTTGAAAATCTCCCCGAGGAATGTGATTGATGTGTTACAAGTTTTTGATCCTTCATTGCGTATGGTGAAGAATAACGAGATGGGTTCTGACCCCAACACGTTACCGGAGTTTTATATTCGTGGACGTACTGGTATGGATGGTGTAACTCAATTGGATCGTCTGGAGGCGCAACAAGGTGGAAATATGTCTAAATTTGCGTTGACAACCAACCCCAATTTGCCTGTTTTTATTTTGGATGGTTACGAGGTGGAAGTGCAGAAGATTTATGACATGGATCCTAATCGAATCGCTAGTATTACAATTTTGAAGGATGCTGCGGCCACGGCTATGTACGGGTCTCGTGCATCAAACGGTGTGATCGTTATTGAGACCGTGACTCCGGAATTGGGTAAGCTACAAGTATCCTACACGTTCAATGCTTCATTGACGGCCCCGGATCTTTCTGACTATAATTTGATGAATGCAGAAGAGAAGTTGCGGGCGGAGGTGTTGTCCGGGTTGTATGACTTGAGTTTACCTAATGATATGGAACAGTATGCCATAAAAAAGAATTATATTACCAGTGGTGTTGATACGGACTGGATGGCTCAACCTTTGCAGAATCAGTTTAACCATTCGCATAGTTTGTACGTGTCCGGAGGTACGGAAGGATTTCGTTTCGGTACAGATTTGAGTTACGCACATGAGGGAGGAGTGATGAAAGATTCTTATCGTAATCGGATGAGCGTCGGGGTATTCGTGGATTATCGGGTAGGGAAATTACAAATTAGAAATAACGTGTCATACGATATATCTAAGTCATCTGATTCTCCTTATGGTTCGTTCAGCGATTATACGAGTCAGCAACCTTATTATGCAATATACGATGAGGATGGAAAACTCAAACAACAATTAAATATAGGTGTTGCCAATCCTCTTTACGAGGCGAGTTTGGGAAATTTCAGTAAGAGTAACTCCTATAATTTAACGAATAACCTGAGTCTTTATTGGTATATCAATGACCATCTTCAATTGCAAAGCCAATTTGCAATTACGAAAACAGAGTCAGAAAGTAATAAATTTACCGATCCTTTATCAACGACTTACGGATCAGGTTCTGATCCATTTACTAGGGGAGACTTGTATGTTAATACAACCGATAACTTTAATTGGAACGTAAATGCTTTTTTGGCTTATAACAATTCGATCGGGAAAAGCTATTTGAATCTTTCTGCTGGTATCAATGCACAAGAAACACAGAGTGGAAATTTGTCGTCACATTACAGGGGATTTCCTTCTGCCGCTTTACATACGATAGGTCATGCGAAAGAGATCGTGGAAAAGCCTTCCGGTGAAGATAATAAAACCCGATTGATGGGTATTTTCTTTAGTGGGAATTACTCTTGGAATAATATCTTTTTGGCCGATGCGTCGATTCGTTTTGACGGTTCTTCTGAGTTCGGGGCTGAATCACAATGGGGATCTTTCTGGTCTTTGGGTGCCGGAATTAATGTGCATAATTTTGAATTTATGAAGTCTATCCCATGGTTAAATCAGTTTAAGGTACGCGGAACTTATGGGGCTACGGGAAAGGTGAACTATCCGCCTTATGCGGCACGGGATATGTATAGTATTCTGTTTGATGATTGGTATTCCACGGGTATAGGGGCAACTCTGCAAGGTGTTGGGAATGAAAATTTAGTATGGGAGAAAACCAACTCGACGAATATCGGTTTTGATCTTAGCTTTTTCCAAAGTAAGTATAATATAACATTCTCATGGTATAACCGTCAGACCGTGGATATGATTACAGATGTAACCATTCCGTCCTCTGCCGGGTTCACATCCTACAAAGATAATATGGGAGAAACTCGAAATAGGGGATATGAAATCAGTTTAAATGCTACCATTCTTAATACGAAGGATTTTGGAGTAAATGCATTCATTAATTTTGCTCATAACGAGGGGAAATTAATGAAAATATCTGAGGCATTAAAAGCTTATAACGAACGGGTGGATGACTATTTAACTTTGAAATACACGAGTTATGCTAATGCGGCTCAACAATCTCTACCATTTTTGAAATATGAAGAAGGTGGTTCATTAACGGCCATCTACGGAATGAAATCTTTAGGGATCAACCCTGCTGATGGAGAGGAATTGTTTATTGATCGTTCCGGTAATGTTACCAGTGTATGGTCATCCTCGCAACAACAAATCATAGGAAATACGGAGCCTAAGGGACAGGGAGCTTTTGGTATTAATATCCGGTGGAAACGCTTGACATTGTACACGAGTTGTATGTATACTTTTGGTTCACAGGAGTATAATTCTACTTTGTTGAGTCATGTGGAGTGTGTCGATTTAAGTACATCTAATGCGGACAAACGTGTATTGAGTCAACGTTGGCAAAAACCGGGGGATGTGACTCCATTGAAAAATATAGCTAACCGAAACAAGACAACACAGTCCACTTCCCGTTTCGTACAGGATAATAATGAGTTCAGCATAAACTCTATATCACTGTCTTATGATTTTAATCCGGAATGGGTAAGGCGTATTGGTTTGGATGTTCTTCGGATTCAGGCAAGCACGAACGATTTGGCAACTTTCTCTTCAATTAAACAGGAGCGAGGTTTGTCTTACCCGTTTGCCCGAACCTTTAATTTTGGTTTAAGTGTTAGTTTCTAAAATCATTTGTTTATGAAAACATGTAAAAATATATTGTTATCAGTTCTGTTACTGTTTTCCCTTTCCTCTTGTTCCGATTGGTTCGAGGTAACGCCGGAAAACGAAATATCCAAAGAGGATTTATTCTCTACCTATGATGGTTTCCGGACAGCGCTGAACGGGATCTACCGAAATCTTTCCGGGGAGTCTCTTTACGGAAATAATCTTTCGTGGGGATTCATCAGTTTCTTAGGACAGAATTATGATCCGGCCTCGTGGATTGCCATGTACGATGTATCGGGTAGCGTTATGAATTATGATTACGAGAATGAAGATGTGAAGAGTGTCACGAAAGCGATTTGGGAAGGTGCGTTCAACACGATTGCCAATTGTAACGTGCTTATTCAGAATGCCGAGGAACACGGGAACGATTTCTTCTATGAAGGGGAGAACGAGAGAAATATCCTTATCGGAGAGGCGAAAGGGATTCGGGCGCTTGTGCATTTTGATATGCTGAGATTATTTGCTCCGGCGCCAGTTACAGGTGACAATGCGGCCTATGTACCGTATGTATCGGAATACTTGACTTCCCATCCGACTCATTTGCCGACATCCGTGGTATTAGATAGTATTATCAATGATTTGAAACAATCTCAGAGATTATTGGCCGAGTTCGATACATCGTACAACTCCGAAATGATGAAAAGTCCAAGTATGCGTTTTGATGGCAATGTAACAGGTTCGGCTAAAGGCGGTTCTTTCTTTGCCTATCGTGGAACCCGTATGAACTACGTGGCCGCAACCGCTTTGTTGGCTAGGGCCTACCAATACAAGGGTGATAAAGCTACGGCTTATCAATATGCTAACGAGGTTTACCGTTTCTATAATGAAAAGAAATGGTATAGTTTTACACCCGAAAGTAATATAAGTAACACGAATACAGAATATCGTAGATGTAAGTTGTTTGAAGATATTTTGTTAGCTTTCTACAACACGAATATATTTGACGTGTATGACAATTACATACAAAGACATTTTTATTGGACAGGTAATTACTGCCCGATAAAGAATAGGGCAAATTTATTTTTGGGAGATGAACAGGATTTCAGGTATCGTTATTTGATTGCTTCCAATACGACAAGTACCGGTTATTCGTTGAAATGGGTACCCGTGAAGGATGCCAGCGCTTTGTGGAACGTGCAATACCAGTATCCTCTTTTACCTGTTATGCGGATGAGTGAAGTGTTTTATATTATGTGCGAATATTTGGCGGATAATAATTTGACAGAGGCAATATCTTTATTGAACACCTTGAAAAAAGCCCGTGGTGCTGATGACATAAGTACCACTCTGACTAGAGATGCGTTTTTAGAGGCATTGTATACAGACGCAACCCGAGAGTTTATAGCCGAGGGACAAACGTTCTACCTATACAAGCGTTTGAATAGAAGTATGTATAATGGAGAGTACCCGATCGACATGACCGGAAAGTATATAGTTCCTCTTCCAGATAGTGAAAACATTACACAATAAAGGAGAAAATTATGAAAACGAGAATATTTGTACTATTCATATCTATCCTCGCATGGGTGGGATGTGATAGAAGAGAGATTCCCACTTATAATACGGGAAATCATTATATCGAATTCGAACGTGCAACAACGGACTCAACTATTTTTACGTTTATTTATCATCCGAATAATGATTACTACGAACTGCCTATCGCAGTGAAGATTGCGGGAGATGAGGCCGGGCGAGATTTGACTTACAGTATTGCGGTGGATGAAGAATTCACCACGGCCGAGAGTAAACACTATTCTCTGATGCCGGAGACCATGATATTTCGACAAGGAATGTTCCATGATACATGCTACGTTTGTTTGAATAAAACTGACGACTTGAGCAGTCGTTCTGTAAGGTTGGTACTTCGATTGGTGGCGACGTCTGATCTGCCGGTAGGTAAATTGGAAAATTCGGTGGCCGTTATCCAATTTTCGAATACGGTAGCCCGACCGGATTGGTGGAATTCTGACGTGGAAACGTATTATTTGGGAAGTTACTCGCAGAAAAAATTCCTTCTGTTTTTAGAGGTTACGGAGGCGGACTTGACAGGAGCAAGTGTTAGTGAAATACGAGCAGCCGCCTTGCTGTTCAAGCGTTACCTGTTGGATCACGTGGGTGAACCAGAAACGATAGATGAGGACGGACACCCGATGACAGTTCCTGTACTAGGATTGGAAGAGTTATAAACATAGTTTGACAAGTATGAATATGAAAAAGATAAAACTATTTTTAGGGTGTTTTATAGCCATGACGTTGCTATACGCCTGTTTTGATGACGAGGGAAATTATGATTTATCGGAATTAGCCACCGTGGGAATTCAACTATCCTATACTCAACCTTCGATTGGCGAGGAATATGTGATTGACCCGGTGATCGATTACAAGGGGGTGGATTCCACTGAATTTGGCTATACGTGGGTATGTGACATACAGGATACGTGGAGTGATACTATCTGCCGGGAAAAAATGTTGAGATATACTTTCACGGAAATAGCGAATTATAGAATTCGTTTGGTTGTAGAACACGTGCCAACCGGCGCATTAACGACAGCCGGTATATACGTGGGAAGTCGTTCCCGCTATTCTTCTGGATGGACGATTTTGTCAGAGCAGAATAATCAATCGATACTGAGTTATATCCGTGTGGACGAAGAGGAAGATAACAAGATCTATACTCTTTTCGAGAATATTTACACTACTCTTAGAGGGGATGAGTTAGGGACCGGGCCGGTTCGGATGGGGCGGCATTTCTCGTCTGAAAGTGATCAAATTTTAGTTATTCAAGAGAGTGGGGCGGTAGAGATTGACGGGTTGGATTTCTCGAAAGCAATAACCACACGGGAGGAATTTATTGGGGGAGTGTATCCTGCCGGTTTTGTACCTAGCCAAGCGGAATATGCTAGTCGGTTAGAAGCGGTTTTGGGGACTGACGGGAACGTGTACACGCGTATAAACCCGAATGGAAACTTCCAAGTATGCCAGTATAACACTCTTCCCGCATTTAATAATGCCCGGATCACGATGATGCATTACGGTGCATATCAAGGGTACATCTATATGTATGATGAATTGAACCACCGGATGATAGGTATTTGTGATGAACCGCAAGCTTATACGGGCATGGTTATCAACATGAAGATGGATCCGGATGGAGTGAATTCGGAAAACTTTACTCCATTGGATAATATGGGAGAGGGTACACAAGTTATGTTTATCGGTTCATATAATGTGGAAGGAGCCGGGGGGCGGGATTTCGTACAGGTGATTAAAAAAGGATCGGATTATTATTTCCAGACGTATAAAGTTTTTCATTCGAATGGCTCGTCTTTGATGTATGCTTTTGATGGGACGGAAGAATTGTTTGTCGGGAATAGCGAGGTTAATGATGATTCAAAGTATTGTATGGATGGGACCTCTTACTTTTATTTCACATCGAATAATATTCTCTATTATTGGAATCGGGTCAATCGAATGGAGCCATTCTACACGTTCCAAAGCAAGATTATCGATATTGAGCGTTATGCTAATGGTGAGGATCGGGAAGAAATTGGCGTCGGTTTGGAGAATGGGGAATTCTATATCCTGGATGCTTCTTACGAGGCTATAAGTGGCCAAAAGGAAAAGGTGTTGTTTAAGGCAGAAGGTTTAGGTCGTGTTGTAGATGTCCAGTACAAGTACGGGAACTTGTCGAATTTTAATAAAGAATCAAGATTATAGTTTTTACACACGGGGATAGCCATTGTGGCTTTCCTCGTGTACAGTAGTTTGTAAATTAAATGATTCAGAGATTGTAGTAAACAATCTCTAAGGGAGTGTTGTGTATAAAAAATAAGTCATTGTAAAAAGAAATTTATGGAAGAACCAATTGTAAGAGTGGAGCATTTATCCCATCGCTATAGTGTTCAGTGGGCAATCAGGGATATAAACTTCGAGATTAACCAGAAGGGGATTTTGGGGCTTTTAGGCTCGAACGGGGCGGGGAAGTCGACCACGATGAATATTATTTGTGGGGTATTGAACCAGACGGAAGGAACGGTTTATATTAATGGTATCGATACTCGTAAGCAACCCGTGGAGGCCAAGAAGTACATCGGTTTTCTGCCACAGAAACCGCCATTGTACACGGATCATAACGTGAGTGAATACCTCACGTATTGCGCTCATCTGCGGCTGATGGATGATCGGGAAGTGAAGGCCGCCGTGGTATCAGCCATGAAACGTTGTGGGATTGCTCATTTTAGTAAGCGGCTCGTGAAGAACCTTTCGGGGGGGTATCAACAGCGCTTGGGAATAGCGCAGGCCATCGTGCATAACCCGAAATTGGTGGTGCTGGATGAACCGACAAATGGTTTGGACCCGAACCAGATCTTGGAAATCAGGGATTTGATTCGGGAGATTGCGCAAGATCATGCCGTTTTGCTTTCCACTCATATTTTGTCGGAAGTAGAGGCCATTTGTCAGAATATTAAAATGATAGAACACGGTAATTTGATCTTTTCCGGGACGCTTGATGAATTTCATGACAGTGTTAAATCCAATACTTGCATTGTGAAGTTGGAGAATGCTCCTGCGGAAGGGGAATTAGGAAATATTCCGGGAGTGATCAAGGTGAAGAAACTCGATGAACATTCTTTCCGATTACAGTTCGAACAAGAAGGAGAAGAGGTGGCCAAACGAGTTGCGGAGATTTGTGTGAACCGGGGATGGAGGTTGAGCGAGATGCAGATGGAAAAGGTATCCATGGATGAGATTTTTGCCCAGCTATCGGGAAAACGAGTGGTTGATAAATTTTAATGTTACAGGATATGAAAACAATATATAGAATAGCGAAATCAGAACTAAACTCTTTATTTTGTTCCCCGATAGCCTGGTTGGTTTTGGTCATCTTTACTTTTCAGATGAGCATGGCTTTCACGGACAGGATTATATGGGAATTAAAAGATTTTGTCATCAATAACCGGGAAAAGGATGGAATGACGGCTTATTTTCTGCTTACCGGCTTCGGTACGCCATTATTTCCCGGTGTACTTTCTTATTTATATCTTTATTTTCCGTTGTTGACGATGGGGTTGATGAGCCGGGAATTTAGCAGTGGGTCCATTAAATTACTATATTCTTCCCCGATTACCAGCACGCAGATCGTGTTGGGGAAATATTTGTCGATGATGCTCTACGGGTTGATCATGCTGGCGATTGTTACGGTTTACGTGGTTTTTTACATGTTCGTGCTGAAGGACTTTGATTATCCCGTGGCGATTACCGGATTGATAGGTATTTACTTGATCATGTGCCTTTATTCAGCTGTGGGATTGTTTGTTTCCTGTTTAACCTCGTATCAAGTCGTGGCGGCTATCGGTACGTTTGCGGCGTTGACTATTTTACAGGTTATTGGCGGGGTTTTACAAGGAGTGGATTTCTGGAGAGATATTACTTATTGGATTTGTAGTGGTCCTCATGGTCCGATAGCCGGGTTAATTAATAGTGGTGACGTGTTATACTACTTTTTGATGCCCGCTTTATTTATAGGGATGTCCATTATGAAATTACAGTTCGCCCGACAGAGTAAACCGTGGTACACAAAAGTGATGAAGTATCTGGCTTTGGTGGTCGTGATCGTAGGGATTGGTTACGCAACTTCCCGGCGGACTACCGTGTGCATTACGGATCTTTCCCGTGACGAACAGTTAACCCTGACCCCGAAAAGCCGGGATATACTGGAACGTTTCAAGGGACAGGAGCTTACGTTAACAACTTATGTCAATATTATGGATGAGCATATGGCCGCCAAAGTGTTCCCAAAGAGCCGGATTGGGGATATGTCCGTGTTCAGTAAGTACTACCGTTTCAAGCCGGATATGAAGTTCAAGTATATTTATTATTACGATCACGTGTTGAACGGACATTCTTGTTGCGCACCGGGAGAAGATCTGGAAGAGGCTGCCCGAAAACAGGCTAAGGTGAACGGGTTGGATTTTGATGATGTGCTTTCTCCCGAGGAAATACGGAAGATTCATGATTTAAGCGGTGAAAATAATCAAGTTGTCCGTACGCTTGAAGATAGCGAGGGAAACTGGACCTATTTGCGAATGTTCAATGATCTGAATCCTTACCCGAGTGAACAGGAAATATCTGTTGCCTTGTTGCGGATGAAGGATGGAGCCGTAAAGATGGGTTCTCTCTACGGGCATGGTGAACGGGAAATGAACAAAAGCGGTGATCGGGAAATTGGGTGGCTCTTTACCAACGGTTCCGGTCGCGGGTCATTGATTAATCAAGGATTTGATCCGATAAGCGTACCGCTTACGGAAGAATGGGAGATTCCGGATGATCTGCAAATCCTTTTGATTATAGACCCGAAGGAACCTTTCTCGACGGTGGAGTTAGAAAAAATCCGTGCCTATGTAGCAAGTGGTCGTCATTTGATTCTTGCAACGGATGTTAATCGGTCGGAAATAACGGGAGAATTACTTGCGGATTTCGGGGTAAAGGCTTTACCTGGAATGCTGATACAACCTCGTAAAGATGAAGACCCGACGAATATTAACGCTGTTTTCACGCCGCAAGCAGGGGGGATTAATCCGATGTTTGCCCAGTGGGCAAATCGCAATTATCCGTTGAGTATGACAGGAGCCGTGGGGTTGAGTTACACGATGGATAAGGGGTATGACGTTGTACCGTTAGTGGTTTCACCAGTCGGTTCGTGGACTGAATTGGAAACGACGGATTTCGAGGGGGAAGTCCCGGTGTTTAATCCGAAAGCAGGGGAAATCAATCAACAGTTACCTGTGGTGCTTGCCTTGACCCGCCAATTGAACGGGAAGGAGCAGCGTATTTTGATTTTTGGAGATGCTGACTGGATGACGACCGGGGAGTTCAGCAAGAGTAGATATTATGGAGTGGCAAACGGACCGTTGACAACGCTTATGTGTAGTTGGATGGCTGATTATCAATACCCGACTTATTTTCCTCGCCCGGCACAACCGGATAATCACTTGAAATTGTCCTACCAGTCACGAGGGACCTTGAAGGTGGCGTTTGTCGTTGTCTTCCCGGCCGTGATCTTGTTGTTGTATCTTTTGGTGTGGTTTAAGAGAAGAGGTGAGTAGTAATTATTAAATGATAAAAAAGACATGGAATCTATTGTAAAAGTAGAGCATTTGTCCCATCGTTACACGGTGGATTGGGCAATTCAAGATATAAATTTCGAGGTGAACCGGAAGGGAATCTTGGGATTATTGGGATCTAACGGGGCGGGAAAGTCCACGACAATGAACATTATCTGTGGCGTGTTGAATCAAACGGATGGCACGGTGTATATTAACGGTATTGATACCCGCAAGAATCCCGTGGAGGCCAAAAAGAATATCGGTTTCCTACCGCAGAAACCACCCTTGTATTCGGACCACACGGTTGATGAATATCTTGAATTCTGTGCGGAATTGAGATTGATGGAACCCAAGAAAATCAAACAAGCCGTGGAGATGGCCAAGGAACGGTGTGGAATTACTCATTTCAGCAAGCGGTTGATCCGTAATCTTTCTGGTGGTTATCAACAACGTTTGGGAATAGCGCAAGCCATCATACATAGTCCTAAATTCGTGGTGCTAGATGAGCCGACGAACGGGTTGGATCCGAATCAGATTCTTGAGATTCGTAAGCTGATCAAGGAGATCGCTGTTGATCATGCCGTTTTACTTTCCACGCATATTCTGTCGGAAGTGCAAGCCATGTGCGACGACATCAAGATGATAGAACACGGGCATCTAGTCTTCTCCGGGACGCTGGAAGAATTCGATAATTACGTGAAACCGGACACGTTTATCGTGAAACTTGACAACCCTCCTGCCGATGAGGAAATATTGGCAATCCCCGGGGTGACTCGTCTCAAGCATTTGGATCGAAACACCTTGAGAGTACAGTTTGACAGGCGGGATGACATTTCTGAGGTGATGGCTGATACGTGTGTTCGTCACGGTTGGGGACTAAGCGAGATTATGTTGGAAAGAATTTCTTTGGAAGAGATTTTTGCACAGTTGTCAGGAAAAAGATTGATCGATAAATTTTAATAAACGTTATGAGAGTAATATATAAAATAGCAAAGTCGGAGTTAGGTACGCTCTTTTATTCTCCGATAGCTTGGTTAATTTTGGTCATATTCGTGTTTCAGGTTTTCGGCAGTTTTGCGAACTTGCTGGAATATACCGTTAACGCGAAAACCCTCGGACAAATGCAGGGATACCAGAGTTATATGCTTTTCGTGATCGGTGGTTTCGCCCCTTACACGACCATCCAATCTACCCTTTATCTTTACATTCCCCTGTTGACAATGGGGCTTATGAGCCGGGAATACAGCAGTGGTTCTATTAAATTACTTTTTTCTTCCCCGATTAGTAGTTTACAGATCATACTGGGAAAATACCTTTCCATGTTGATTTATGGGCTGATCATGATGGGGAGCGTGTTGGTACTAGTGGTCGTGGCGTTTTTCTCGATCAAAGATTTTGATCTTTCGCTCGTACTTTCCGGTTGGTTGGGCTTGTACTTGCTCATGGCGACTTACGCGGCTATCGGGCTTTTCATGTCGACCTTGACTTCTTACCAGATCATTGCGGCTTTAGGAACGTTGACTTTCATCAGCTTTTTAAACTTTATCGGTAGCTTGTGGCAACATATTGAGGGGGTGCGTGAAGTGATGTATTGGTTCTCGCTTAAAGGACGTGCGGATGAATCTATCCGGGGGCTGATTTGTAGCGAGGATATACTTTATTTTATTCTCGTTTCGGGAATGTTCCTTGGTTTTTCGGTGCTGAAACTGCAATTTGCTCGTCGGAGTTGTTCTGTGAGTGTGAAAGTGGGCAAGTATGTGGGACTGGTAGCCTGTGTTGCCTTACTCGGGTATGTCTCCACGATTCCTCAATTGAAGTGTTTCTATGACGCTACGGCTAACAAGGATCGCACGATCACCCCGAACAGTCAGGAAATACTGCGGCAGGTGGACGGAGGCTTGACGATTACTTCTTACGTTAATCTCCTTGACAAATTTGGTTATCTTGGAATGCCTTCTAACTGGTTTAATACCCGGAATATCTTCGAGACATTTACTCGTTTCAAGCCGGAGACGAAACTGAAAAGCTATTATTATTACGATAATAGTGCAGGGATGAATCTTTCCCGCGAGGAAATGGATAAGGCAATAGAGAGACTCGTGCTGACTTCCGATATTAATCCCAAAAGTATACTCACTCCGGAACAGATGAGGGAGAAGATCGATCTCTCTGCTGAGGAGTTCCGCTACGTGTTTCTAATAGAGCGGGAGAACGGGCAGAAAGCTTTCTTGCGTATGTTCGATGATCAGGGAAAGTATCCTTCTGAGGCGGAGATTTCCGCCGTATTGAAGACTATGGTAGCCGAGAGTCCGCGTATTGCTTTCTTGAGTGGACATGGCGAACGCAATATTTATGATGGTTCCGGGGTAAATTATACCTCGTTCACGACAGTTCTTGATTCAAGAAGTGCTTTAGTCAATCAAGGGTACACGCCATACACGCTCACGCTGACGGAAGGGGGAGATATTCCATCGGACGTGGATGTACTTGTTATCGCCGATTTGCGGAAAGCTTTGACGGATGATGAATTGATTCAAATTAAACGGTATATCGAACATGGGGGAAACTTAGTGGTGATCGGGGAACCGCGTCGGCAGGAATATATGGCGCCCGTGCTGGAGCAATTGGGACTCGCTTTTGTACCCGGTGTATTGGTACAGCCTCGCGAGGGGTACGTTGCTGATTATCTTTGGGCTAGGTTCACGCCGGAAGGGGCAAGATTGGAACCTGTTTTTGCTCGTATGTTGGAGTTGGATAATGTACTCACTATGCCTTCCGCGGCGGCTATTCGTAAGATAGGCGATCGGGGATTTGAGGCAATTCCCGTGTTTACAACTGAAACTACCGGATGTTGGAATGAGTTGGAAACGAAGAACTTTTCTCTCGAAGAACCCCGTCTGAATACGGCATTGGGAGAGGAGGAAAAAGCCTATGTTACCGGTTATGCCTTGCGTCGTGACGTGAAAGGAAAGGAACAGCGTGTCTTCGTGCTTGGGGATGCCGATTGTATCAGTAACGGGGAACTCGGAGCAAACCGGGAGTTCCGTCGCTCGAATTACGCGCTTACGGATGGAATGTTCCGTTGGCTTGTTTACGATGAGTATCCTATTGATGTCAGTCGTCCGGCAGCCAAGGATAATGACACGTACCTGACCCCGGGAGGATTCGCATGGATCAAGATATTCTTGCGTTGGATATGTCCGGTACTGATCGTGGTGTGTGGTTGCGTGATCTGGGTGATGAGGCGGATGAAGTAAAGAATTGCATTTGTATAAAGCGGTACCATTTAAAATGCTACCGCTTTATTTTAGTATGATATAAATTCTTCTTTATCCCCAGTTAGAATAACTAACAATAACATAGCTTTGTGGTCAACTAATAATTCACGAAGTGTTTTGTAGGCATTCTTTTTTAGCGTTTTGACTGTATTTACAGATATATTGAGAGTTGCTGCAATTTCGTTATTATCTTTGCCGTCTAGGCCGATCAAAATAATTTCTTTTGTTTGCGGAGGAAGTTTATCTATGGCGTTGTACAGAACACGTAAGGTTTCTTGGTAGGTAACTTCTTCAAAAAAGAATTGTTGTTCTTCCGTTTCATTTAAAAGGAATGAACGGGAGTATTCATGTTCAATTTTCAGATGTTTTAAATGGTTAAGGCAAAGATTACGAGCAGTGGTATATACGAAGGATTTTGCCTTCTCGATGGCATCGAAATCCATTCGTTTTTCATAGACTTTAATAAATGCATCTTGAGCGATGTCGTGAGCAATGGCCGCATCGTCCGTGTATTTCCGTGAAAATTGGTATACCGGATCAAAATATTTTAGGAAAAATAATTTAAAATTCTGCTTGTCCATTAGTACGTTAACTACATCTCTTAAAATAAATCACACAAAAATAGAATTTTTTTCTCATTTCATTCACCCACTTTAAAAACTTAGTTGTTATAGGGGGCAAATATCAAGAATATAGTTATGGATATGGAGTTAGAGAAACGTTACCGGATAGCTGAATGGATTGCAGAACAGATTGCGGGAATTCTTTCGGAAGAAGAACAGGCTTTGCTGGAAGATTGGCGGCAGGCTTCTCCCGAACATGAAGAAGAATACGAGCGTATCATTCAACGTTTGAAAAGCGATTTACGAAAAGTCCGAATGTCAGATGGTGAAAACGAGTGGAGACAATTTGAGCGTAAATTAGTTCGTGGTCGTAAAATACGACGGGTATGGTATTATGCGGCTGTGATTTCGGTGGGGATAACCGTTTTATTTGGCGTGTTACCCTTGTCGAGGCCTGATCACGTTCTCCCGTTGGCACAAATCGAGAGTAAAGGAATAAAAGAGAGTAAAGCGATTCTGATACTGGGAGACGGGAGAGAAATAAATCTTACGGATACAACTGGTAATGTCCTGGTTGAGAACGAGGAAGTGAAAGTTTCCGCATTGAATAATATGATAAGATACGATGAAAAGGAGGTAACAAACTCGCTCACAGAAGAATATAATACTTTGATTATCCCTCGTGGCGGAGAATACGAGTTGGAGTTAGCTGACGGAACCCGCGTGTGGCTTAATTCGGAATCAAAACTGGTTTATCCCGTTCGTTTTACTGGTAACTCCCGGGAAGTACAGATGGAAGGAGAAGTTTGTTTTCAGGTGGCGAAGAACGAGAAACAGCCGTTTGTCGTGAAAACAAAAGATGTGGCGGTGAAAGTACTGGGGACATTCTTTAACGTGGAGGCTTATCCTGAAAAGAAAGATGTGATTACCACGCTCGTGGAGGGCCGAATTAACGTGTCGGATGGGGAGAGGGAACGTGTTGTGGAACCGGGGCAACAAATTATCGCTACTGGTGATGAATTACTTGTTAAACAGGTGCGTGCGGAGGAATTTGTTAGTTGGACACGAGGAGTATGTTTTTTTACCGATACATCTTTGGAGCAAATTATGGAAAAGTTAAGCCGTTGGTATGACGTGGAGGTTGTTTTTACTCATCCTTCCTTACGTGATGCTCATTTTACTTTGGAAATTAAACGATATGATAATATTTCGGATGTTCTGGTAAGAATAGAGAAAACTGAACGGGTGAAGTTCCGTGTGGAAGGAAATGTCGTGACTGTTGACGAATGAAAGAAATAAAAGCAGAATATACTGGCATATATCCCGCTTTTTTTCATGTATAACTAATCCCATGCAAGTGGAATCAATTATTTTTAAACGTTATCAACAAAAGTATGAAAAAAAATCTTTGGAATGGTGGTTTATTTCCTAGAAAATTACCACGAAAACCTATTGTTATGAAAACGCTGTTAGCTTTATTCCTATTTATGAATGTGAGTGTTGTCTCCACGTATGCACAACAACAGAAAAAAATGGATATTTCAGTGGACAAAATGCCATTGATAGATGTCCTTGTGCAAATCCGCCAAATGAGTGGTTTCGCTTTCGTATACGATAGTGATGCCGTGAAAAAAGCGGCGCCTGTATCACTGAAGATGAAAAATGTGACAGTTCAAGAGATTCTTGATAAATGTTTTGCCGGAACTTTATTTACTTACTTGATGGAAGATAATCTGGTGATCATTAAGCTACAGAAAAGTCCCGTGGTGGGGAAACAAGTTGAGAATCAAAAGATTACCGGTGTCGTGACGGACGAGAAAAAGATGCCGTTGCCCGGAGTAACGGTTGTGGTAAAAGGGGTAACTTTGGGGACAGCTACTGATATGAATGGTCGATTCTCTTTACTTTTACCAACAATAAAGGATGTATCTTTGCTCTTTTCATTCATCGGGATGGAAACAACGGAGGTGAAGTACACGGGACAAGATACGATCAATGTTGTGATGAAAGAGGAACAGTCCGAATTGTCGGAGGTCGTTGTAACGGGCTACCAGACCATCGATCGCCGGAAAAACACGAGTGCCGTTCAGTCTATTGAAATGGACAAGATCAAAGTTCCCGGGGTTCAGACGATAGATCAGTTACTCGAATCGCACGTACCGGGAATGATATTCATGCAAAATTCCGGGCAGGTAGGTGCGGCCCCGAAATTGCGTATTCGTGGTACGTCAACTATCCTCGGTAATCAAGAACCTGTGTGGGTATTGGATGGTATCGTGCTACGTGATCCGGTGAATGTAAGTCCTTCATTGATTAATAATTTGGACTTCGTGAATCTGGTCGGTAATGCGATTTCCGGTATTAACCCGGAAGACATCGAGCGTATCGACATCCTAAAAGATGCCTCTGCTACGGCTCTTTACGGGGCGAAAGCGGCAAACGGGGTGATTAATATCACGACTAAGAAAGGAAAGGCGGGTCCTCCTTCCGTGACGTATAGCATGAACGGTAAGTTTACTGCCCGTCCCCGTTACACGGACAAGAGTATCTATCTGATGAACTCCAAAGAGCGCATCGCTTATTCTAAGGAAATCATAGAGAAAGGATTATCCTACCCGACAATCAAGAATTGGGTAGGTTACGAGGGTGCCTTGGAAAAGTATAACAACGGAATATATACCTATCAACAATTTACAGACGAGGTGGCAAGACTGGAAACCGTGAATACAGACTGGTTCGATTTGATCACGGAGGACGTGTTCTCCAATAGTCACACGTTAAGCCTGTCGGGAGGTAGTTCGAATGTACGTTACTATGCATCCTTGGGATATTCCAACGAGAAAGGGGTTATCAAGGGAGAGAAAAATGATCGTTACTCTGCGAGCTTGAACGTCAACGGGAACTTCAATAAATTTATCTTCTCTTTCGGTATGCTGGCCAATAAAGGTGTGCGAGAATACGTGAACAGCGAGGTGAATATTTTGGATTATGCTTACAATACCTCTCGCGCCATTCCGGCGTTCAACGAGGATGGCAGTTTATACTTCTATGATGTAGAGGGTACATCGAATGCTAGTGCCGGATTGCCATTGGCTTTTAACGCCCTGCACGAGATGAAAAATTACCGGGATGAGTACAACAGCTCCGGTGTAACTTTAAATATGAATTTGAATTACCGTTTCAACGATTGGTTGAAAACGCAATTTATATTTTCTTATAGTATCAACAATACCATGCAGGAAACATTTATTGATGCAAACTCGTTTTACGCCTCTAACCTGCGGGGAACGAACTATGGAGAGGAATTGACTACCGACATGAAATCCAAGAGTCTCTTGCCCGTGGGGGGCGAGTACCGTGAAGATTTTACTCGCAATGATAATTACACAACCCGTTTACAATTTGACTTCACAAAATTCTTGGATTGTGACAGCAAACACTTGATCAATGCTGCATTAGGGTTTGAATTAGCCTCTTCTAAATACGACGGGAAACGCCAGACACACCGCGGTTATCTACCCGAGCGGGGAAAGATATTTGCAGAGATTGACCCGGATGTGTATCCGGAGTTTACCAAGTGGAAAATGAAAGACGAAAATGCTAGGAGTATTGTCACGGATAACATACAGAACGAAATGTCCGCTTATTTCACGTTGACTTATACGTTGAATAACGCTTATTCATTCAATTTCAACACCCGAGCAGATGCATCCAACAAGTTTGGGGATCGTAGTAATGAAAAAATATTGCCCGTGTGGTCCGTTTCGGCAAGCTGGGATATGAAAGCCAATATCTTGAAAGACATTAGTTGGGTGAATGGTTTGTCCGTGCGCGGTTCTTTCGGTTACCAAGGAAATATGCTGAGCAATCAGACGCCTGAGTTGATCATCAAGAAGGGCAACATGAATAATTATTTCGAAGAATACGAGTCCAATATCGAGCATTACCCGAATCCCAATTTACGCTGGGAAAAAACAGGAGCCTTCAACGGATCGGTGGATTTTGCACTCTTGGACAATCGCATTCGGGGAACCTTGTCCTATTTCTACAAGAAAACGAAGGATGCCTTCTTGAGTAAGACCGTGGCGGACATCAACGGGGTAGAAACCTACGTGATCAACTCAGGTACGCTTGAAAATAAGGGATTCGAGATCAGTTTCAACTTTACTCCGTTCAAAGCCGGAGGAGAAGTTGGTGGTTTTCGCTGGGATATTGACCCGCAGATTGGACAGGTGCTGAACACCTTGTTGACCAAAGCGGTAAACAACAATAGCTTTGAGAAAGAACAGGATGAGATATTCTATACCAACTACCTCGACGGTTCCGCCTTGATCGAGGGCGAACCCTTGAACACCTTCTTCTCTTATAAATTCATGGGCCTCTCTCCCGAGGACGGGCGCCCGATGTACTACGATGTGGAAAAAGAACACGAGGAAGAGTATTTGGAGATGGACCGGGAAGAAGTCTTCCGCCGGGTGATGAAAGTTTCCGGTACCCGTGTGCCCGTGCTACAAGGTGGTGTGACGAACACATTCTCCTACAAGCGTATGTCGTTAAGTTTGAACTTTGCGTATTCCTTTGGTTCTAAGATCCGGTTGATGCGCCTTTATGGGGCAAACAGCAACGGAACCACCGTTGCCCCGCTTCCTGAGAGAAACGTACGTCGGGAATTCGTGAAACGTTGGCAGCGTCCGGGGGACGAGAAACACACCAACATTCCCGGCTTATTACCTAACAGCGAGTATGCCTCGACTTTGCGTCCTTGGTGGAAGACGGGGAATAACAATTCCATAAACTTTGCTGATAATATTTGGCAGATGTATGATAACTCTGATATTCGCACCGTGAGCGGTAATTACTTGAAACTGCAATCTTTCGTGTTTAATTACACCTTGCCCGATGAATTCTGCAAGAAATTGTTACTGAAATCGGCGTACATCGGTGTATCCGGGAGCAATCTATTTACTATTTGTAGTTCTAAGCTCAAGGGACAGGATCCCACGCAATCGGGAACGACCGACCAGTTGAACCTCTCCATTCGTCCCTCGTACTCGGTTAATTTAGGTGTCACTTTTTAATTCGATAATACTATGAAAAACAATATAATAATAACTTGTTACACCTGCTTTCTGTTTCTTTTCAGCTCATGTGACTCTTTCTTGGAGGAATATTCTCAGGATTTGACTTATGCAAAAACGGCTGCAGACTTGGATGAGATTCTTATCGGAGACGGTTATATGAAAGTTTCGACAGATCTGATTTCATTAGGAAATTCAGATGGTTACTATTTCCCTTGGTTGCATGTAATGGATGACGACATTGCACAAATATCCACGGGATGGAGTGCCGATGGATCCGTGTTTACCAACTTTGCTGATTTCTACCTTTGGAGTGAATACCCTTATATGCGTGAGGGAAAAGAGGTGGACGATGTCGATTGGAAACGCCTCTACAAACACATCAATTCCTTGAACGTTATCCTTTCTAAGACTGGAGAGATAAATAACGATCTTCCCGGGGAGATTGACCGCATCAAGGGAGAATGCTATTTTCTGCGTGGGGTATATTACTTTTACTTGGTCAACCTTTATGCGAAACCTTATGCAAAAGCTACTGCATCCACCGACTTGGGTGTTCCTGTGAAAACTACGGAATACGTGGAGGATATCTACTTTAAGCGTAACACGATGGAAGAAACGTACGCCCGTATCACGGAAGATCTTACTGAGGCTGCACGGTTACTGAAAGGCAAAAAACACAAGACTGTTTATCGTGCCGGATTCCATGCTGCTCACGCTTTCTTGAGTCGCGTGTACCTCTACATGGAGCAGTACGACAAGTCAATCGCGTCCGCTGATTCTGTGTTGCAAGGCAATTATTCCTTACTTGATTATAACGAACGTTTTGCTCTTGTGCAGCCGGACTCTTGGGGTACAATAAACGAGGGGGTCAGCGTGACTTATAAAGATTCTCCAGAAACGATATTTTCGCAAGGTGGTAATTGTTTTGAAAATTCTCTTTCGGATATGACCGACATGAGTAATTTCAACGTGTCGGACGACTTGGTAGCCATGTTTAGTAAAGAACTGGGCAATGATTTGCGTTTCGGTTCGTGGTTGGGTATATATAAGGATCCTTGGAATGCTGTATACAAGGTGAGAAAACTCGTGGATGATAAGGACGGGATGGTATCATCCGAGTGTTTGTTACGCTTATCTGAAGTTTTTCTGAACAAGGCAGAAGCTTTAGCCATGCTTTCTCGTGAGGATGAGGCGATGAATTTGATTGAGGAGTTACGGGTAAAACGAATGAAACAGGGATCATATACTCCGCTCGATAAGAGAACGGGAGAGAAGCTGGTACAGCTCGTTCGTGACGAGCGCCGCCGTGAACTCTGTTTCGAGGGGCATCGCTGGTTCGACTTGCGCCGTTATGCCGTGAATTCAGTCTATCCTTATACCAAACAGATCATACACGATTACTATTTCTATAATAACACGACGGGGACCCGTGAGTATTTAGGAAGCTACCGCCTGAACGAGTATGGTGAAGAACCCGCCTACGTTATCCCGATTCCGCGTTCCGTGATTGAGTTTAATAAGGGAAATATGGTGGATAATGCCACTCGCCCGCAGAGAGAAATGTTTAAACGTTTTTAATCTTACTGGAAATGAAATATTATATATTACTTCTCGGAATCCTGTTTTTCGTAACAGGATGTAGCAAAGAAAATGACTTAACACCGTCTCCTGCGGGTAAGAATTGGTTTCAACTTGAGGATGATTCTGCCGATCGAGTGCAACACGCCGCCTACGAGGTGTACACCGAGTGGGGTATCCCCGTATTCTGTCACGACACGATTGGAAGTGAGGAACGGGGGACTGATCACGATGGTAATATCATCGTGTTTCATAAAGTACTAGACTTAAATTATAATATGAACAATCCTGCTAATTTGAATAGCGTCACCAATAAAAAACGTATCTTGATACGTGATGAGACGGACCGCTTGGCGGGCATCAAGTTCGTGGATGAGGTGTTTTTACCTGAGGTGCCGGATGGTTTTTACATCCAGTCCATTCTCTTGCTGGACTCGCTCTATGAGCAAGAAAGAGAGGGAGGGGAGAAAAAAATGTTAAAAATGCATCAGGGAATGGAAACGCTTGCAGTAGCGGATATTCCGTTGATTGCTGATATGAGCGTTGAAGAGCAAGTGGAACGGGCAGGGGAGATTATTACTTACATGACATTGAACTTTTTGGCAAAGAACCCTTCTGATCGCTTAACAGACTTCAAACGGGTTAGCTACGATCCTACCACGCAGAGAAGCTTTTACGAAATGTCGGTGAGGGCTCCTTATTATCCGGGGGATCTCTCCTGCTTGGAACCAGCCCATTGGGAAACGTATGGTTTTTTGGATTTCGATCGTTCTAAATATCACTATATTGACGGTTCTGAAATTGGCAGTTGGTATTATACACTTGGGGGCGAAGATGCTGACGTTGAAGATTTCGTTATGGCAGCGGTATCCTATAGAGAGAACGATTTCAAGGCGGAATACGCAGACTACCCGAAAGTGTTGGAGAAATTTGCTATCATACGCGAGATCCTTGGGGAGATTGGATTTAAATTGAAGTAAACATGATGCGATACTTGTATAAAAGAACCCCATTTCTCTTATGTGGGGTATTGTGCGTGCTGACCACCTTCTCGCAGAATGCGAGGGTGGTCTTTAAATCGAATCCCGTCTTTAAGCGTTTCCCTGCAGAACTACTGAAGGAGACGAAGTACGACATGATTTTGCCTGAGCGTATGTTGTCGGGAGATTCACTTGTGTTCGAGCTTGAGGTCGCTGACCCGGAAGGTGAGTATTACCGTCTGTATGATTGGGGCGGGTTGAACTTGTTCGTGAAACCCGGCAACAAGATCCTAGTGGATTACAACTCCCGAGAGCGCTGGAAAACACGGTTCGAGGGAGATTTGTCAGCGGAAAATGCTTGGCTAAACCAGTCCTGTTTCCTCTCCGGCACGATGCTCTACCCGGCGGGATTTACCGACACGCTTACTTATCAGGATTTTCGTCGACAGGTGTTTGCTAACGTTGACTCGTTGAAACGAACAATGAAAAGGGCCTCTGCGTCTGAAACTTTTATCGCTGCCTCTCGAATTCGACTTGATTTCTTGGCGCTGGGCACGTTAATGAACTACTACCAGACGATTGCTTACAGAAAGAAAAACGAGCTTATGCCTGCGAACTTCGAGGTGTGGCATGAGTCGTTCAAGGGGATGTTTTTGAAAGACTTTCTAAAAGATGCCCGCAGGATATGCCGTCGTTATAACGAGAATGATGTACTGGGCTATCGACAGGTTACTCAAACCTTGTCAGGAATTGTCTACCTTGCCGGGACAGATTTCGTGGAACGGATGGGGTATCATCTTTTCAACGATGAGTATGCCTTGGTGCAACTATTGAATGATCCGACACGTTTGTACAGTCAAGAACTTTTAGAACTACCTGCGCAAGTAAGCGATAGTGTTGTTCTGCGTGTGGTGAACGAGCTGATTAGCGAGAAACGCAACTTATTGACGGGAGCAGATGTTATGGACTTCGAATTTCGTGACACGAGCGGTAACGTGCATAAACTCTCCGATTATAAGGGGGAACCTCTGTATATCGACGTGTGGGCCACTTGGTGTAATCCTTGTAAGGCTTTGGCGCCCGCTTTTCATGAGCTGGCCGTGAAGTTTCAGGGGAAAAATATACGCTTTATCTCTATTTCCATTGATAAACGGGTTACCCCGTGGTTAACGTATTTGCGGGGAAAGGATATGGCGAAAAACGTGTTGGAAATGCATACCGGGGATAAAGCTTTCCGGAAGAAATACCTGATCAGCGGGATTCCTCGTTTCATACTGATTGATAAAGATTTTAAGATACGTGCAGCATTTGCCCCCACGCCGACAATGGACGGGATAGAGACCTTGTTAGAGCAGGTTGCAAACGAATAGCCATGAAGTATATGCGGAAATGAGACCGCGTTTGGACATTTTTCTGGTCATGCAAAGATTCAGGTTTTAGCCGTAAAATGGCTGATACCTGAATCTTTTTTTAGTAGATAATGGTTGAAGGTGTTTCAAGTCTCGGATTAAGCGTTAAATTTGTCGGAATGGATATTGAAATTTAGAGTACATGCAATTATCAGAAGATCAAATTATAAAATTGGCCCCGGATGCGGCATCCGTGAAAGCCGGGAAGGGATTGGCCTCGGCAGCGAAATGGGTGTTGCGGGGAGCGAGTGACTGGGCGTTATGGGGGCATTGTCAGGGAAGTGGTAAGAATCCCTACCAGACGCAGGTCGATTTGCAGAATATCGCTTTCAAATGTTCGTGTCCCAGCCATAAGTTTCCTTGTAAACATAGCTTGGGGCTTTTATTTTTATATGCTTCTCAGCCGGATTTATTCACGACAGGGGAAGAACCCGATTGGGTGAAGGAGTGGTTGGAGAAACGTGCGGGAAAAGCGGTGGAGAAGAAGGAAAAAGCGGATAAACCCGTGGATGTAGAGGCTCAGGCGAAGAGGCAGGAGGCTCGACACAAAAAGGTATTGAACGGTGTGGACGATTTGCAGGGATGGTTGAAGGACCTCGTGCGAAGTGGTCTGTTGAATGTTCCGGAGCGGGCGCAAGCCCTGTTTGCCGGGATTTCCAAGCGTATGGTCGATGCACAGGCTCCCGGTTTGGCGGGGATGATGCGGCAGTTACAGGAGATTCATTATTTCGGTGAGGACTGGAAGTACGAGCTGACGGCGGGAGCAAGCCGGGCGTACCTCGTGGCGGAAAGCTACAAGCACCTCGATCAGTTGTCCCCGGAATGGCAGGATGAAATCCGTACTCTCGTGGGATACCCGCAGGCCAAGGAGGAGGTGTTGGCTAACGGGGAACAGGTTTCCGACGATTGGTTGGTTGTTGCCTCGGAAAGTCTGCAACAAGACCGGTTGACGGTAGAGTACAATTGGTTGTACGGCCGACAGACCTGTCGGTATGCGCTCTTCTTGCAATTCTTAACACCGGGAGCTTTGGCGGAAACCGCTTTATTACCAGGTAGTGTTGTCGTGGCAGATGTGACATTTTACAAGGGTGTGACTCCGACTCGGGTATTATTCCGTGAACAGAAAGGTACAAGAGAACCCTTTATCCCATCCGGAAAAGGATGTTGTGCGGGATTGGCAGAGGCCATGCAGGTCTATCGGGAGAGTATGACTCGTAATCCTTTCACGTATGAAGTACCCGTGTTGGTTAGCGAGGTGCGTCTTGTGATGCACGAAAAACAGGTGTGGATTAAGGATAGCAACGAGTATCTGATTCCGTTAACCTTGGGAGAGGCCGGCAAATTGAAAGGTTTTGCCGTGACCGGCGGACGGGAATTCACGGGGTTCTTCCTTGCCGGGGAGCGGTCATGGAGAGTGTTATCGTTATGGATAGAGGATAAATATTACACGTTAAGCAATGAGTATAACGGATAATGTCATAAATATAGCCTTGTTGGGAACGGCTAACCGGGAGATGACTTCCGGCGAGTTACCGGAAGATCTTGCCGGGACGTTGGAGCGGGTAAAAGAGAACGCTACAGACGGGGAGGAGGTCTTCTATAAGGGGGCTGCGGCTTTTTTCGCTTACTATCGTTCGGGTTTGGAACCTTTGAAGTTAAAAGATCCTGTTCCGGTTTCAGAGGCTGGGCCGGAAATGCGGCCTTATGTCGGTCAGAAAGCGGCTGCGATACTAAGTATTTTGCTGGGGGAAAAGTATGCTAATATGTTGCTTTTTTGGTACCGGAAAGCGGCAGAGCGGGAACAGTTGATTCCGCCGGAATATCTGCCGCAAGTGTTGGCACGAGTTTTTCAGCCGGGGAGCCAGACGGCAAAACGGGAGCGGCAATTACTGATCTCGCTGGTGGGTAACCGGGGGCGTTGGTTATTACCCATTATGGGATATGCCGCTTTGCAGGAAGAGGATGAGGATACGTGGGAAACGGCCACTCATGCCGATCGAAAACTGATACTTTCACGGGTACGTCGTGAGAATCCTGCCCGGGGTATCGAGATGTTACGTGCTGAATGGAAAAACGAGTCTGCCCAGCATCGTGCGGAGTTTCTGGCTTGTCTGGAGACCGGTTTGTCGGTAGCGGATGAGGATTTTTTAGAGGAAGTACGGGGTGGTGACCGGAGTTCTACCGTGCGGGACGAGGCCCTACGTTTGTTACGTATGATCCCGGAATCCCGAATCTTGCACTTGTTTGCCGAGACGTTAAAGAAACATTTGCATTATCGTCGTTTGCTTGGTTGGTCTGTGGACCCGATTGCTTACACGGAAGAATTCAAGAAGTTAGGAATAAACGAAGTGAGTAGTAATAAAGGCGAGAGCGACAGTGATTATATCCTGCGACAAATGGCACAATGTATGCCTTTGTCCTTTTGGTGCGAGTTTTTCGATTGTGATCCGGAGACGGCAGCCCAGCGGATGCGTAAATCACCCCCTTTTTCAAAACATATTTACTTGACAGATACGATACTGGGTTATAAAAATCGGGATTGGGCCTACCACGTGCTGAAAGATGAACGGGTACTTCAGTCTCCCGACTTGATGCAATTGGTTCCCTTATTATCCGTGGAACAGCGGGAGCAATTGAATTTAAGCGGGAAAGCCGACCGGAATTTTTACATCAGTCAATGGTTCGACGAGGACGATAGCGAGTGGGGAGAGAAATTCTCCCGGGGCGTGTTGAAGATGATTTACGCCATGGACTATTGTTATTATGACCGTCCGACCTGCGAGGCGCTGGCTTTACGCCTTCCTGCCTCGATGTATGATTACGTGTCCACTTTAGGGACGTCACGGGAGAGTAGTGCCAGCCACTGGGAGTTCACGGTTCGTTTGCAACAACTGTTATTGATGAAAAAGGAAATAATACAGGCGTTTTAATTTTAGATTTTAGATTTCAGCCGCACGGGGCTGGCTCTTTTTAAAGGATTCTTTCATCTAAAATTGTTTGGGTATAAGAGACAAATATCAAAAAGAAAAAATATGGGTTTATTATTAAGACAACATGCGGAACAGCAATTCGAGGAAGAGTTGCACGAGTTAAAGAAAAACGAGACAAATAAAGTACCGGAAAATTGGCAACTATCCCCGCAATCGGTGGTTACCTACCTGATGGGCGGGAAACTGGCAAACGGTTTCGAGGTGACCCCGAAGTATATCGGGCATCGTCGTTTGATGGAGATCGCTGTGGCCACGTTGGTTACGGATCGGGCATTGTTGTTGTATGGTCTACCGGGAACAGCCAAGAGCTGGGTAAGCGAGCATCTGGCGGCGGCTATATCCGGTGATTCTACCCTGATCGTGCAGGGAACGGCAGGGACGGGCGAGGAGGCTATTCGTTACGGGTGGAACTATGCCAAGTTATTAGCCGAAGGTCCCAGCGAGGGGGCTCTTGTACAAACTCCCGTTATGCGTGCAATGAAGGATGGTAAACTGGCCCGCATCGAGGAGTTGACCCGTGTCGGTTCGGACGTTCAGGACACGTTGATCACGATTCTTTCCGAGAAGACGTTGCCTATTCCCGAGCTGGATCGTGAAATACAGGCTATCAGGGGCTTTAACGTGATCGCTACTGCCAATAACCGGGACAAGGGTGTAAATGACTTGTCAAGCGCTCTAAAACGCCGTTTCAACACGGTAATCCTGCCTTTGCCCGACACGATCGACGAGGAAATCGACATCGTGCGTCGCCGGGTGGAGAGTTTCGAGGCCGTTATGGACCTTCCGGCAGAGAAACCTGCATTGGAAGAGATTCGCCGAGTGGTTACCATTTTCCGGGAGTTACGTCGGGGAGCAACCGAAGATGGTAAGACCAAGTTGAAAACTCCCAGTGGTACGCTGAGTACGGCCGAGGCCATCTCCGTCGTGAATAACGGTTTGGCCATGTCCGGGTATTTCGGTGATGGTCGGTTAAACGCCACGGACCTTGTATCGGGAATTATCGGGGCGGTTGTGAAGGACCCCGTGCAGGATCAGGTGATATGGCAGGAGTACCTTGAAACGGTCGTGAAGGGACGCGATGGCTGGAAGGACATTTATAGGGCATCTAGGGAAATGTTATAGTGACTAGTTTTAGATTTAGAAGTCGGATTGATTCGGTGATTTAGTGATTTCCGATTCGGTGATTGTAGAATCACGGAATCATGTAATCGACAATCACGTAGTCATTTAATTTATACAATGGTTGATGGAATACATTTTTTAGGCATACGGCATCATGGTCCGGGGTCAGCCAAGAACGTACGAGCGTACTTGGAAGAACTGGAACCCGATGTTATTTTATTGGAAGGTCCCCCGGAGGCGGAGCCGCTTTTGCCGGGAGTACTTCATGAGCAGATGAAACCGCCCGTGGCCTTGCTGGCGTATCAGCCCGACGAGCCTCGAAGGGCCGTGTTTTATCCTTTTGCCGAGTTCTCACCCGAATGGCAGGCCATGTGCTATGCCATGAAAAAGGAGGTGTCATTACGTTTTTTTGACTTACCTCTGGTGCATCATTTAGCTCTTTGGAAAGAACGGGAGGAACAAGCTGAGGTCGGGAAAACCGGCGAAGAGGGGGAGTGCGATGAAGTACAGGGGGAGGCGTCTGCAACCGAGACCCCGGAAAAAGTTCGGGAAGTTGCCGTTCCGGAATTACTGCCCGTTGATCCTTTTGCTCATCTGGCGAAGGCGGCCGGGTACGATGATCCGGAATTATGGTGGGAAGTGAACTTTGAGAATCGTCAGCGTAACGAGGAGGTGTTTGCCGCCGTGAAAGAGGCTGTTTCGGTGTTACGGGAGTATTTCCCAAAGACCGATCGGGAGACTTTGTTGCGGGAAGCGTGGATGCGTAAAATGATCCGGGCTGCCCAAAAAGAGGGTTTCAAACGTATAGCCGTGGTGTGCGGGGCTTGGCATGTGCCGGGTCTGGAGAAGATGCCCACGCAGAAAGAAGACAATGAGTTATTGAAGGGATTACCGAAAGTGAAGGTGGAGTGTACGTGGATTCCGTGGACCTACGATCGGTTGTCTTTCCGGAGCGGTTACGGGGCGGGAATCGTTTCCCCGGGGTGGTACGATCATTTATGGCATTATCCGGATGACGACGGAACCCGTTGGATGAGCAAGGTGGCCGCCCTTTTCCGGACGAAAGGAATGGATATTTCCGTGGCTCACGTGATCGAGGCCGTGCGTTTGGCACAAGTTGCAGCCGCATTACGTGGTTTGCCCCGTCCTTCTTTGGAGGAATATAATGATGCCGTGACTACGGTAATGGGATTCGGTGACCCGATTCTGTTACAAGTGATCCGGGAGGCCTTGGTGATCAGCGATCGCATGGGGAGCGTACCGGATGATGTACCTAAAGTTCCTCTTCTCGTGGATGTGGAGAAGTTGTTGAAACGCTTGCGCTTACCCCTTACGACCGAGGTGAAGGAATTCCAGTTGGATTTGCGGAAACCGATGGATTTGGAGCGGAGTATCTTTTTCCACCGCTTGAACTTGCTCGGTATAAAGATGGCCCGTCCGTTACGGGTTGATGGGAAGGGAACTTTCAAGGAGGCTTGGTCCGTTTATTACGAACCGGAGCAGACCCTTGCCGTGATCGAGAAGGCCGTGTGGGGAAATACTTTGTCCGAGGCAGTTATCGCGTATAACACCCATTTGTCGAAAGACATCACGTCTATATCCGAGTTGGTGGACTTGCTGGAACGGGTGATTCCTGCGGATTTGCCCGCTCTCGTGGAAGAAATGACGTCCCGGTTGGATGCGCTTTCCGCCTCGACAACCGATGTGCTGGAGATGATGAAGACTATCCCCGGTATGGTGAACGTGGTTCGTTACGGGAGTGTGCGGAATTTGGATTACGGGAAGGTCAACGATATGCTGAACGCCATGATGGCCCGTGTGCTTGCCGGGGGAGTGCTGGCTTGCACGAACGTGGACGAGGATGCGACTACGGAGGTCATGGAGCGATTGGTGGCTGTCGATTATGCTATGGCCACGGCGAACCAACCGGGATTGATGGAGATGTGGACGGAACTGGTGAACAAGATCCGGGAAGCACGGGGTTCTCATCCCTTGCTGTCCGGTTATTGTACTCGTTTATTGCGGGATAAGAATATCCTTGGATACGAGGAAACGGCCCAAACGTTGAGTTATTATACGTCTCCCGGGAACACGGCATCCGACACGGCATTCTGGTTTGAAGGATTCCTTAAATCATCGGGTACTATCTTGTTGCTGGACGATCAGTTATGGGATTTGGTGAATAGTTGGTTGGCCACTCTGAATGATGGGAGTTTCATGGAGTTATTGCCCATACTTCGCCGAACCTTCAGCGAGTACAGCCTGCCGGAACGTCGTAAACTCGGTGAGAAAGCCAAGGGAACTTCTGCCGTGAAACGGGTAAATGCGGAAAGCGAGGCGTTTAACGGGGAAGATGCCCGGAGGGTAATCCCGTTGATAGAGAGATTATTAGGTATTTAATAGGTGTAACAATTGTGCAGTTGGAACGAGAAAGGTAAAAGATAAAGGAACTTATATACGAATTTACAGTAAACCAACTCCCTCCCCCTTTCGGGGTACTCCCTCTATAAACAGAGGGAGAGTTGAAATACTTCCTGTCTTTGGGAAGAGTTACCAGCTCCTCCTCTGTTCATAGAGGAGGTGGCACGAAGTGACGGAGGAGTTTGAGTATGAAAACAAGCATTACCTTAATGGACTGTAAAGTAGTATATAATTACCAAGATAAAAACTAAAAGATAAAAGTAGGAAATCAAAAAACGTTGGCCTGTGTAGGAGGAATTTAAAATCTAAAATTTAAAATCTAAAATGGAAGAAGCTCTTTTAAAGCGATGGCGATTAATACTGGGAGGAAACGAGGCGGATGGAACGGGAGTTTCCCTCTCTGCCGAGGAGAGTCGCGTGGATGCTGCCTTGAATGCTTTGTACGATAGTGACCGTAAAGGGGGATTGAGTGGTTCGGCTCCCAAGGTGAGCCGTTGGTTGGGAGACATCCGGGAGTTTTTCCCGCAGACAGTTGTACAAGTGATTCAAAAGGACGCAATCAAGCGACTGAACTTGACTTCGTTACTGACCGAGAAAGAGATGCTTGAATCGGTGGTGCCGGACGTGCATCTGGTGGCAACGTTGATGTCCTTGAGCAGGGTGATACCGGAGAAGAACAAGGTTATTGCCCGGGAAGTCGTACGTAAAGTGGTGGACGAGCTGATGAAAAAGCTATCGTCACCCATGCAACAGGCCGTTACCGGGGCTTTGAACCGTTCCAGCAGGCGGAGAAATCCCCGTTACAACGAGATTGACTGGAAGACGACGATCGAGAAAAACCTACGGAACTATCAGCCGGAGTACAAGACGATTATCCCGGAGGTTCGTATCGGTTTCGGCCGGAAACGCCGGGCGTTGAAGGACATAGTGCTGTGTCTCGACCAGAGTGGTTCGATGGGGGCATCCGTGGTCTATTCGGGAATATTCGGCTCCGTGCTGGCCTCGATTCCGGCCGTACAGACCCGTATGGTGGTGTTTGACACCTCGGTAGTTGACTTGACGGATGATTTGCAGGACCCGGTGGACTTGCTTTTCGGCGTACAACTGGGTGGCGGTACGGATATTGACCGGGCCTTGGGGTATTGTCAGACGGTGATCACTCGCCCTGCGGACACGGTGCTGGTTCTCGTGACCGACTTGTGCGAGGGGGGTAACGAGCGGGAGATGCGCAAGAAGATGATTTCTCTCGTGCAGAGTGGGGTGCAGTTGATCGTGTTGTTAGCTCTGAATGACGACGGGGCGCCTTTCTACGACAAGGAGAATGCTCAATTCTTGGCAGAACTGGGTGTTCCGGCATTTGCCTGTACCCCGGACAAGTTCCCGGACTTGATGGCAGCGGCCTTGGCAAAACAAGATATAGGGATGTGGTTATCAAAGAATATACAGTGAAGGAAAAAAGAAACAGAGCGGAAATCGTGGAACGATGCGTGGAATTATGGGAGGCCTCCGTGCGAGCCACCCATGATTTCCTCGTGGAAGAAGATATAGAGTTTTACAGGCCTTTTGTGCGTGAGAATTGCGAGAAGTTGCCCTTGCTACTTCATTATGAAGGGGATGAAATTGTAGCCTTTTTGGGGTATGACATGACATCTATCGAGATGCTTTTCGTGGATCCGGATTACCGGGGAAAGGGCATCGGTCGTGATCTTATCGAGTGGGCGATCGAGGATGTTCATGCGGAGACGGTGGCCGTGAACGAGCAAAACGGGCAGACCGTGGGCTTTTATGCCCGGATGGGGTTTGAGGTGGAACGCCGCACGAAAACGGACGGTTGCGGGAAACCTTACCCGATCCTGTACCTGCGTTTGAAGAATCCCCCGCAGCGAATGGTAAAGATGACGGGGGATAAGAAAGCGTATCTTCATCTTCTACTGGATGCGGACCCGTGCGAGGCGATGGTTGACCGTTACTTGGAGGAGGGCGATATGTTCATTCTGGAGAGGGATGGGAAGGTGATCGGGGAGGCTGTTGTTGATGAAAAGGGGGAAATCAAGAATTTGGCCGTGTTGCCGGAGTATCAAGGGAAATTGTACGGGATGTACATTCTCTCTTTTCTGGCCGGTTATTATAAAAATCGTTTTTCTTGTTTGTGGGTGGGGACGAGCGAGGGTGGCGTGGGGTATTACGAGCGTTACGGTTTCGTGCAGGACCACGTGGTGAAGAATTTCTTTACGGATAATTACCCGGAACCAATCATCGATAACGGAAAACCTTGTGTGGATATGACTTACCTGCGTTTGGAGATTCGTTAAATAGGACTATTTTTTGGATATGTTTGCTATTTTCTCCGGATGGTAGGCTGCTTGTTTAACTAAATGTAGCCTGTTTTAAGCCTAATATTAGCCTAGGTAAGGCAGGCTAATACCAAGCTTTTAGTTTTTAGCTTTTAACTTTTAGTTTCTTTTTGTATTTTTGGCACGGAAATCATTTAATAAGACGATATTATGGGATTCTTTAATAAAATATTCGGAGGCGGAGGAAATGAAGGGAAGAAAGAGACTTCAGCAGATCGAATACTGCGGGTTATCAAGGAGAAAACAACGACAGAGTGCGTGACGCTGATCCCGTCAAAAGGAACAACTAAACCCTGGGAGAGCAAGATCGGGGGGATGCCCTATATGCCTAAAGGGTTTGACTATCCTTACGAGGAGGCGGGAAGTACGGTTGTCACGGAAGGACAAGCACCTGCGGTGGCTGCGAGCGTGGCGGCCGGACCATTTGCCGGGTTAGATGGAGGTACAACCACCGTGCCTTCCGCAGCCGCAGGAGAGGCTCTCGAACAGGTGGAAGAACGAAAGTTGTTGCCATTGCGTTTCTTGGCACAGGTGAATTTCAGCGAGATGCCGCCGTTGGATGGTTTTCCGACAAAGGGAATTCTCCAGTTTTATATTGCGGGAGAAAATGCCCACGGGTTGAATTTCGAGAATCCGGAAGAGCAGAAGGGATTCCGGGTGATTTATCACGAGGAAGTAGTGGAAGATGAGACGGCTTTACTTTCTGTTTTACCGACGGAGGGTGTGGAGTACCCGGATGGTTTCCCGGTGGATGGTGAATTAAGACTGAATTTCGAGAAATCGTCCATGCCGATGGGGGGCGGAGACTATCGTTTCGATAAATTGTTGTTGGATGCCTATAACGAGGCGAATCCCGATGCACGGGTGGCCTCTCTGGACCGAGCCCCGGAGGATGAGCTGGATAAGGTTTACGACCAACTGGATATGGGAGGGCATCGTATGGGAGGGTATCCCTTCTTCACGCAGCTTGACCCGCGGGAGTATCATCAGGAGTTGAAGGAAAATTCAATCTTGTTGTTCCAGTTGGATTCAGATGAAACTGATGACTATAAGATCGTGTGGGGGGATTCCGGCGTGTGCAATTTCTTTATCCGTCCGGAGAACTTGGCTAAACGGGATTTTAGCCGGGTGTTGTATCATTGGGATTGCTACTAGAAAGATAAAAGATAAAAACTAAAAACTAAAAGTTGGAAGTCATTCACGGCTTCCAACTTTTAGTTTTTATCTTTTAGTTTTCCTGCATCCACTCCATGTTTGTCGGGTATTGGAACACTTTCAGTTTGAAAAGTGGGAGAATGGCAAACAAGTGGTCGAAAATGTCGGCTTGTACCCGTTCGTAGATTACCCATTGTTTTTGTGCCGAGAAACAATAGATTTCTAACGGGATGCCCGTCGGGGTGGGTTGTAGTTGCCGTACCATGTGGGTCATGTCGAGGTTAATGTTGGGATTGGCGGCAAGCCACGCCTCCATGTATTCCCGGAAAGTCCCGATGTTGGTCAGGCGGCGTTTGTCAAGCGGGTTTTCCACGCTGGCATTATATTCGTTCAGTTCCTTCATCTTGCCCTCTATGTAACTTTTGAGCAGTGCGGATTGTTTAAGGTTTTCAAGGTCTTCGTTCGTGAGGTAATGCACGGAATAGATGTCGATGTTGACGGATCGTTTAATGCGTCGTCCGCCGGATTCCTGCATTCCCCGCCAGTTGGTGAAAGACTCGGAAACGAGCTTGTAAGTGGGGATCGTGGAGATGGTTTTGTCCCAATTTTGTACTTTCACTGTGGTGAGGTTGATCTCGATCACGTCACCATCTGCATTACTACTGGGCATGACAATCCAGTCACCGATGTTTACCATGCGGTTGGAGATTAACTGTATTCCGGCCACGAACCCTAGAATAGAATCCTTGAATACCAGCATGAGGACAGCGGAGATGGCTCCCAGTCCGGCAAGTAGTGCAACGGGATCTTTATCGATCAGTATGCTGATCACGATGATGGTTGCGGCACAGTAGAAGAATATCTTGATCACTTGAATGAACACCTTGATCGGTCGGTCTTTGGCCATCGGGTAACTATCGTATATCCGGTTGATGCCGTCCAGTATGCTCGACACGATGAGTAGGAAGGAGAGTGTGATCCAGACATTGATCAGTTTCATGAGGAAGGCAAATTGAGTCCATTCGAATTCCTTGAATACGATTTGTATCACGATGGGGGCGATGAGAAGTCCCAGCCGGTTAAAGAATCGTTGATCGAGCATGAGATCATCCCAGTTCGTTGCCGTCCGTTTGGTCAGTTTTAGTACGATACGTGCTAGCCATTGGCGGGTAAGCACGTGGATAATCCAGTTGATGATACCGATAATCACAAGCAGGGCCATGAAGTAGATGATGTCGGAAATACTTTCCGAGTAAATACCCAAATGCTGTAAGCCGGCTTGAATGTAATTTTCAATCGTCATGTTTCAAATATTTTAGTTGGTTTAACGCAGGAACAAAATTAATAATTTTAACCTGATATATAGAATTTACTGCCATTTTGGATTATTTTATTTCGAGGAATAGCTTTGAAAGGGAGGTTTGGGAACTCCGACTCGTGGCGGGGATGGAGTGTGAGTTGATTTCTGATTATTTTGTTTAATTTTGTCACGAGAGGATATGTTTTTTGAGTGGGGATTCGGCTGGAAGAAATATTATAAAAAGTAAAGTATATGAGGCTGAATCGTGGATTATCATGTTTATTATTTCTGGGAGTGTTGGTGTTTTCAGGGTGTAGTGACGATAAGTGGGAAGGATTGAAGGTATTCGACGGGACTTTCTTCGAGATCGGGAGTGAGGGGGAACAGTTGCGAATTCCCGTACGGAGCAGTTCGGAATGGGTGGTTACCGGGAACTGGGGAAAGTGGTGCGAGATACGGCAGGAGAGTGGAGAGAAAGTCGATACGTTGGTGCTGGACGTGGGAGTAAATATCGCTCGGCAGGAACGGGGGATGTCGCTGGAATTGAGTAACCGGGAGGAAACGTTGGAAATCGAGTTACGACAGGTGGCTGCCACGGAAGAGTATGAATACGTGTTGCCCGTGATCTTTCACGTGCTTTATCGTGTCCCGGAGGATGATATTCCGGTTGGTTATTTATCGTCTTGTCTCGAACGGGTAAACGAGTTGTACAGGGACGGCCCGGTGGATATGAATCTGAAATTCGTGTTGGCAACTCACGATCCTAACGGGCAATTATTGGAGGAGCCGGGAGTTCGTCGTGAGTTTCGGGAAGGGTTACCGATGGATATGTTTGATTTTGTTGGTAATAAGTTCGGGGATTGTGCTTGGATATGGGATCCGAAGGAGTATATTAATGTTGTGATATTCGATTCAAAAAGTATTCCTTCAGGCTGTGCGCATTTTCCTTACTTACCGGAGAGTGTGGTTTTACCGGGTGTCTTATTTTCTGATTGGTATGCCGACCATCTACCCGATGCCCACGTTCATTGTGTGGCATGGAATCGTTCCCATATGTTTTCAAGGTACGAGCTGCTGGGTGTGATTTTCGATTATGACGTGTTTACTTTGGCTCACGAGATGGGGCATTACTTGGGACTGTTACATCCCTTCGTGGATGGTAAAGGGAATTTTGGGGATTATTGTGATGACACGCCGGATTATTGTGTGAATGGGTATGAAACGTTTTTGAGTGAACTGGATGAAACCTTCCCTTACAGTGATGATAATTACCGGAAAGTTATTCAACGGGTGGCGTTGAACGGAAGGGTATTCATAGCCGATAATATTATGGACTACGAGTTTGGTTATTTGGATCGTTTTACACTTGAGCAGAGGAAGAGAGTTCGGACCGTGCTGGAAAACGCTTGGTTATTGCCGGGCCCGAAGATCGAGGTGGAACCATGGGCCCGAAGTGGGAAGAAGGCCGTGAAACCGTCGGTACCGAAACCGGTAAGTTAGCGGTTGGACAGCCCCTTTATGACTAATACGTAACCACCGACGTTTGTTTCTTCCCGTCCATCCACACGGTCAGTGGAGCCTTGAATCGCACATGGCGGGAGTATTTAAACTCCTCGATGACATCTTGTTGTCGGAGGATGTCAAAGTTGATGAAGGCATCTGCGGACTGGAAGGGGATAGCGAAGTAACCCACTTTCATGGAGGTGACGTTATGGAAGAAGTGCGAGCCTAGGGAGGCATCCAGCGGGAAATCGGGAAGTCCTTGCTCCACGATGACTTTGGCATTGGCTATGTCGGACCATTGTACGGGTATCCCGGTGAGCGGATCGCGTGTACCCCAGCGTCCCGGTCCGATGAGCAGGTACTTGTCGCCTTCCCGGGCGATCTGCGAGTTGTGGCGTTTGATCTCCTCGGCGATTTCCTCGGTACGTAATCGGTCAAATTTGTCGGGATCGACGTACACGACATCCCGGATGTATTGCAATTTTCCGTTCCCCATTCCTTTATCAGCCTTTAACAGCACGTGGGTCGGGTCGATGGACAGGTCGTCGATGTCGATGTTATACTCGTTTTTGATCAGCGGTTTGATCTGCAAGAGGTAGAAGATGGGCGTGCCGTTTTCGAAATTAACAGAAAACTCGATCTCGACGGGAGATCCCATGGCCTGTGAGAAGATGTTCAGCAGGATTTGCAGGGTAGGTGCCAGTGGGAAATAGTCGTACTGGAGTATTTTGGAAAAGTCCACGATACGGGGTCCCTTGACGGAAAAGTCGTAGGTAATCTGGTCGTTCATGAAGTCATAGACGGAGGCGGTGTATTCTAGCGTACCGTCACGTTCGGCCTCCGAGATGTCATACGCTTTGATAGCGGCATTTTCCCCGTCCCGGTAGAGGTCGTAATCCTGTGCGAGCATATTCACGCCGTAGAAGTAGCGTTGCGATGCCTTGATTTTGTCCTGCGTGGAGGCCAGTTGCAACTTGGGATAGGCGGGACTAAAACGATGCGTCTTTTCACCGCCCACAACGTAAGCACCCAACCCGATGGCAGTGACGGCGAACCCGTCTTCCGGTTGGATATAGGAGAAGGGGTAAAAGTTGTAGGATTGGGCCACGCCGCTGATTTCGGGGTAATATCGTCCGTTATGCTCGTTACCGATGACTTCCTGTATGATTACGGCCATTTTCTCTTCCTCGATCATGTAGTCGATGGCGTTGAAGTATGCCCGGGATTCCGGCGAGTAGATGGAGGCGAATACGAGCTTGATGGCGTTCTCGACATCCTCCAGCCGACGCTCGAAGTCCGGGTGGTTGTTGGGGAGCAGGTAGGTGGAATAGACCCCGGCAAACGGTTGATTGAGCGAGTCCTCGAAAAGCCCGGAGGAACGCACGGCTAGCGGTTTAGTCATGACCTGAAGGTACTTCCGCAGGTTGTCACGCAACTTTTCGGAGAGGCGTGCGGTGCGGAAGACCTCTAAGACGTGATCGTATTCTTTGTCCTCGAAGATAACGTCGTAGAGGTTGTTGGTCTCTAGGAAGTTGTCGAATTCATCCACGCCGATAACGGCTGTTTTGGGGATAGCCACGCGTAGGTCGGGGATGAGTTTCTTGAGGTAAACATTCTCGATGAAGTTGGAGAGGAATGCCAATCCTCGCCCCTTGCCACCGAGCGATCCGTCACCGAGCAGGGTGATGTAGCGGTTGGAGTTCACGAGTTTCGGGTTGAACTTGATGATGCGTCCCCGTAGTTTCTTGAGTTTCGATGCCTCGAAAACGTTCGCTATGAAACGGCGTATTTCGTCCGGGCTTTTGAAGTAACTGAAACTGTAGCGGCGTAGTTTTTTCGCCAGGTTGATTTCGGCTCGTGCCATGAGCCATGTGGAGATTCCGTTGCGAATAGCGTGGTATTCCAGTGATTCATCGGGGATGGTCATGAGTTTCTGGCGGAATTCCTCGATATTGTGTGCCCGGTCGATGACCTTTCCATTGTGGTCCCGGAAGATGAAATCTCCAAAACCGAGTTGGTTTTTGATGAAGTCCTGTATTTCCCGTGCTAGCGTGAGAGAGTTCTTGTTGATGAAATGGGCGTTCACTTCCCGTGCCCGGCGCTCGTTGTCGGCTTCGTGACTTTGGAGTAGGCAAGGAATCTTGTTGTCAAGTTGCTGCACGTATTTTATGAGACTGACCCCGGCGTCCTCGTCTTCCACGCCGTTGTGGGCGTAGCGGACGTCGGAGATGACACCGATAATGTTGTTGCGATATTTGTTGATGATGCCCACGGCATCCTCGAAGTTACTGACAAGGATCAGTTTCGGGCGCACCCGCATCCGGAGGATCACGCCCATCTCGTCGTTGGAGGGTTCCTCGGCGATGATGGCCTGCGTCTGGCTCATGATCTCGGTGTAGAGTAGGGGCAAATAGCGGGAATAATACTTTACAGAGTCCTCGACGACGAGGATAACCCGCACGTCGCCCAGCTTGGTATCGGCTTCTAGGTTAATCTTGTCCTCGAGGTATTTGGCCATGGCGAGGAACACTTTCGTGGAACCGTTCCACACGAATACCCGCTCGATGGATTCGCTGATCTCTTTTTCAGAACTCAGCAGGTAAGAGAGGTCCGCGTTATTGTTGACCAGCATGAGCTGGCAGATGTCGGGGTAGAGTTCTTTGATGTGACGGCTGGTGAGGATGGGGGTTTCTTTGTCCAATCCTGCCATGATGATGATCAAGTCGAAATGGCGTTTTTTCAACTCGTGCAAGGCTCCTTCCTCGTTTGCCACGGAGGTGAAACGGGGAGCGGCGAAAAGGTTCAGTTGGAGATATTCACCGAATATCTTTCCGGAGAATTGTCCTTCCCGTTCGATGGTGTAGGAGTCGTAGTAGTTGGCGATGAGCAGGATTTCTTTAACCTTGAAGGGCATGAGTTCCTGGAAAATGTCGCGGTCACTCTTTTTCCGCTTGTATATTTTATTCAAGTCTATTTTTTCCATGATGTTTTGTTTTGTACAAAGCTAAAGATTTGTTGGCGGAATGGCAAGAGAAAATAAGATAGGATTTACGATTTATGTTTCATAGCCACGATCGTTTAAATTGACATTCGGTTGAAAATAATAAACAAAAATGCAGCCGTATAGCTATATTTTGTAAAAATATTTGTATATTTGACAAATCGTTATATGAAAATCTATCGTCGAGATGACGAAAGCGAAAAACGGGACCCCCGGGATTTCATATTCTCCCGGGGGATTTACAAGAGGAAAGATAATTATAATATACTTAACCTGAACTTAAGTTTCGCGCTACATATTTTTATGACGAAAAGATGGATTTTTATATATTGATGCGCAATTTCCCGGGTGGCATTGGTCACCCGGTCTTTTTATATTTTTATTAGGAGTAGTTTGTCATGATCCTGCTCATGCGTGGAGTCGGAGTACATGGAATTATCCGCGGGAGAAATACACGAATTTATTCCTCCAATTAACAAAGATTTTTATTAACTTGCGACGTTTTATTGTAATGGAAACATTTTGATATGAATAAACGTGCCATACGATCCGGTTTGATGTTGTGTTTTTCCCGTTGGAACAGGAAAGGATACGCTATTTTCGCCTCACTGGGACGGAATGTTCGGATCGGGCGACTGGCTATTCATATTTGCGAAATGTCATTACAGAAATCGTCGAGGAAGGGCGTGATCGTGATGCTGGCGGAAGTGTTCGAGCGGTTGGAGAGGTCGTTCGAAGGGTACGTGGAGAAGGTGAAACGAGCGGGGTTCAAGCTATTGCCGACTCGTACGGGTATGGAGGATGTCTTCATTAATTCTTATCATAATTTGAAATTTGAAGGTATTCCTGTCCTTGGACAGGGTACCTTTTTTATTTTTTAACAGGAAACAGGAAATGAAAGAAGAAAATATTATAGAGGAATTAAAGCGAAAGGTGGAAGAGGGGGGACAGGTTACCCGGGAAGAGGCGTTGGCCTTGTCACGGGTGGAAGATAAGAAGGCTTTGTACGAGGCGGCCGGGGCTATCCGGGATCGTTTTGCCGGGCGGTATTTTGACACTTGCTCGATCGTGAACGCCCGTTCGGGACGTTGTTCCGAGAATTGTAAGTGGTGTGCGCAGTCGGCCGTGTTCAAAACGCACGTGCAGGAGTACGAGCTGATTGACGAGGAGAGCTGCATGGAGCTGGCTCGGCTGAATGCCAAGTACGGGGTGAATAAGTTTTCGTTCGTCACGAGCGGGCGTTCCTTGTCGGATAAGAATATTGACAAGTTGTGCGAGTATGCCGTGAAGATCAAGCAGGAGATGAAGATTAACCTTTGCGCTTCCATGGGGTTACTGACGAGAGAGCAATTGAAAAGACTGAAAGATGCGGGTATAACCCGCTATCATTGTAACTTGGAAACGTCCCGCCGCTATTTCTCTACTCTTTGCACGTCCCACTCGACGGATGAGAAGATCGAGACGATCCGCCATGCGCTTGAGCTGGGGATGGAAGTGTGTTCCGGGGGGATCATCGGCATGGGCGAGACGATAGAAGATCGCGTGGACTTGGCGCTGACGGTACGGGAGTTGGGCGTGAAATCTATCCCGATGAACGTGCTGAACCCGATTCCGGGTACCCCGCTGGAAGGAGCGGCACCACTCGCGGACGAGGAGGTGCTGACGACGGTGGCTGTTTTCCGTTTCATCCATCCTGATGCCTTCCTGCGCTTTGCCGGGGGACGGGCGCTGATCGCTCATATCGAGGAAGATGCTATCCGGGCTGGGATTAACTCGGCTATCGTGGGTGATCTTCTGACCACGATCGGCTCGAAGGTGATAGAGGATATGGAGAAGGTGAAAAGACTAGGTTTTACGACAGAAGATAATCTTTAACTTTTAGTTTTTAACTTATAACTTTTAACTTTATAAAGTGGACACGGCAGAATTATTGAAGTTTGACAGGGAGCATTTGTGGCATCCCTACACGTCAACGGTTAACCCACTTCCGGTTTACCCGGTGAAGAGGGCAGAAGGTGTGTATATTGAACTGGAGGACGGGACGCGTCTGATTGACGGAATGTCCTCGTGGTGGTGCGTGGTACACGGGTATAATCACCCGGCTATTAACGCTGCTATTGAAGAGCAATTAAAGAGTATGTCACACGTCATGTTCGGAGGGCTGACACATCGTCCTGCGGTGGAACTGGCGGAGAAACTGGTGGAATTGGCCCCCGATGGGATTGACAAGGTATTCTATTGTGATTCCGGCTCGGTGGCCGTGGAAGTGGCGATGAAGATGGCCCTACAATATTGGTACGCTGCCGGGAGAGACGATAAACGCCATTTTCTGACGATCACGAAGGGATACCACGGGGATACGTGGAATGCCATGTCCGTGTGTGACCCCGTGACGGGGATGCATAATATATTCCGGGGATCATTGCCCATGCAGTATTTTATTCACCGACCGGAAGCCCGTTACGGGGAGCCTTGCCTACCGGAGCATATTGAAGAACTGAAACAAAGCCTGCGGAATAACCACAACCGTATTGCTGCCGTGATACTGGAACCTATTGTGCAGGGAGCCGGGGGTATGTGGTTTTACTCGGCGGATTATTTGCGGCAGGTGCGGGAGTTGTGTAACGATTACGACGTGTTGCTGGTTTGTGACGAGATCGCCACCGGTTTCGGGCGCACAGGTAAGATGTGGGGAGTGGATCATGCGGGTATCGTGCCGGACATCATGTGTGTAGGGAAAGCGATTACGGGCGGGTACATGAGTTTTGCTGCCACGATAGCGACGGAGAAAGTAGCTACCCAGATTTGCGCGAAAGATCCCGGTGTGTTCATGCACGGTCCTACCTTCATGGGTAATCCGCTGGCTTGTGCTGCGGCAAACGCCTCGTTGGATCTGATCAGGAGTTACGATTTGACAACCATGATCGGGCATATTCAAGACCAGTTGGAAAGAGAGCTTGCCCCGGCTCGGGAATTCCCGAACGTGGCGGACGTGCGGGTGTTGGGCGCTATCGGCGTGGTGGAGATGAAGGAACCCGTGAACATGGGACTGATTCAAGCCGCTTTCGTGAAAGAGGGCGTGTGGGTGCGTCCGTTCGGTAAGCTGGTGTATGTCATGCCGCCTTTCATCATCCGTGATTGGGAACTGCAAAGGCTGACATCCGCCTTGTTGCACGTGATTTCGTACTTGAAGTAATTGAAAATGCAAGGACTTGTAACCTGTAACTTGTAACTTGTAATTTGTAACTTTGCCGAAGGCAAAACACTATGAATAAAGAACGATATATTAATAAACTGAACAAGATAAAGGAATCAGGGAATTACCGGGTGCTGCGAGACGTGCAGCATAACGGTTTCCTGATACATTATAACGGACGGGAGATGCTGAATCTCTCGTCGAACGATTACTTGGGGTTGGCGTCGAACCCGGCGTTATACGAGGATTTTCGTAAGGAGACGGACGTGAAATTGTTGTCGTATAGTGCCGTGTCATCCCGCTTGCTATCGGGGAATCACGAGTATTATAACCTGTTAGAGAATGATTTGAGCGATTTGTACGGGAAGGAGGCCGCCTTGGTGTTAAATTCCGGTTATCATGCAAATATCGGAATATTACCCGCATTAGCAGGGAAACGGGACTTGATCGTGGCAGATAAGCTGGTACACGCCAGTATTATCGACGGCTTGCGGTTGAGCGAGGCCGAGATGTTGCGTTACCGTCATTTAGATTACGAGCATTTACGGGAAATCCTGTTTAATCATCGGGAGGAGTACGAGAACGTGTTTATCGTGACGGAGTCAATCTTCAGCATGGATGGCGACGTGGCAGACTTGCAGGAGTTGTGTGATCTGAAGAGGGAATACGATACGTTCCTGTACGTGGATGAGGCGCACGCTGTCGGGGTTCGAGGTACGAACGGGCTGGGATGTTGCGAGGAGCAGGGCTGCATGGATGATATTGATTTTATCGTAGGTACTTTCGGGAAGGCATTTGCATCTTACGGGGCTTTCGTGGTTTGTGACGAGATGTTTCGGGATTTCTTGGTGAACACACAGCGCAGTTTGATTTTCACCACAGCATTGCCTCCGGTAAACGTGGCATGGACACGTTTTATCCTTAACCGGATGCCGGATTTTTACTCTTATCGCATGAAACTGACAGGCATCGCCGAACGACTGCGAGCGACACTGGCAAACCGGGGATTCGAGACCCGGGGAGATTCTCATATCGTGCCTTTCTTGTGTGGAAGTAACGAGAATAGTGTTTATATGTCCGAGTTGTTCCAAGATAACGGTTTTTTCGTGTTGCCTGTGAGATACCCGACCGTGCCGAAGAACGAGGCTCGTATCCGGTTCTCGTTGAATGCAGCGATTCCGGAGGAGGATTATGATTGTTTGATGGAGTTTATAGAGGTTAGTTTATGAGTTCATAAAGTTTATAAGGTTTATAAAGTAGTGGACCCCTGCGGGGCGCTTTGTTGACGGCAGCTGGGGCTGCCGGTAAATATTGTCCGAAGGACACCCGTCACTTTATGAACTTTATAAACCTTACGAACTTTATGAACCCAATTAAGTATTATGAAAAGGAAATGGATTACTAAAGAGGGAAACCGGGTGCTCACGTTATTTTTTTGCGGTTGGGGTATGGATGAACGTACCGTGCAACACGTGGGAGGGATAGGTGATTTGCTTTTGTTCTACGATTACCGGGATATTTCCGGGGAGGATGCACCGGAGGTTGAGGGGTACGAGAGTGTCCGGGTCGTGGCTTGGTCGATGGGTGTGTGGGCAGCATCGGTGTTATTGAGCCGTTGGAATATTCCGGTTTCCTGCCGGGTGGCTATCAACGGGACAGAACGCCCGGTGGATGAGTATTACGGGATTCATCCCAAGATATATTTGCTGACCGAACGGGGCATGACCGAACAAGGAAGAGACAAGTTCTTTGCCCGTATGCTTTCCGGGAAGGAAGAAATGGAACGTTTCGAGGAAAACAGGCCTTGCAGGGCTATTGATGAGCAAAGGGACGAATTGCGACTTATCCGGGAGCAGTCGGCACGGGAAATGCCCGAAATGCACTGGGACCGGGTTTATGTTTCCGAGGAGGATGTTATCTTCCCGGTGGAAAATCAACGGAATTGGTGGGGGAATCGTGTCGAGATTATTACGCTACCGGGGGGACATTACCCGTTTTACGTGTTAGATAATTGGGAAAAGATATGGAAATAAATAAAGAAGAGGTAGAACAGCGTTTTAGGCGGAGTCGGGTCAGTTACAATGACAATGCGCGAGTGCAGAAAATGGTCGTTGATCGGATGGTTCCCATGATTTTGTCATCCGTGGAGCGTGTGCCGGAGAAGATATTGGAGATCGGTTGCGGTACGGGTTTGTTGACCTCGCAACTGCAACGAACTTTTCCGAGTGACGGGTTGTACTTGAACGATCTGGTGGAGGAGTTGTGTTATCATGCGGCGACGGTTAATCATGTGCCGCTGAAGCATTGTTTCCCGGGGGATGTGGAGAAGTTGTTTTTGCCCCTTAGTTTTGATCTGATTGCTTCTGCGTCCACTTTTCAGTGGTTTACGACTCCGGAAGAAACGTTCAAGAAATTATCCAAGCGATTGGAGCAAAGGGGAGTGTTGGTGTTCAGTACCTTTGGGAAATTTAACTTGCGTGAAATTCGACTGACCACGGGGGGCGGGCTTGATTATCGGAATAAGGAAGAACTGGAAAAGATGCTGAAACCTTACTTCGAAATCGAATTGATAGAGGAAGAATTTCATATGCTTGAATTTGATACCCCGTTAGCGGTACTCCAACATCTGAAAAAGACGGGGGTGAATGTTTCAGGTGATTCGACAATCTGGACGAAAGGACGGGTGGATGCCTTTATCAAGGACTATAACGCCCGCTTTGCCATTGACGGAAAGGTTGCCCTAACTTACCATCCGCTTTATTTTGTGTGCAGGAGGAAATGAAGCTAAAAGTTAAAAGCTAAAAACTAAAAGTGGAGAGTGGAAAGATTCAGTGATTGCCGATTCAATGATTAGGTGATTAAAAAGAGCGTCGCGTAGAGGGTGGGAATCACTAAATCGGAAATCACTAAATCAAGAAATTAGTAGGATCTAAAATTATTAAATCTAAAATCAATAAGGTGGTATATTTTGTAAGTGGAATAGATACAGATGCCGGAAAGTCGGTGGTGACCGGGTTACTGGCTCGCTCTTTGAGAAAGAGAGGGGTAAACGTGATTACCCAGAAGTTTATACAGACGGGATGGGTCGGTATATCAGAGGATATTCTGAAACACCGGGAGATTATGGGAATCGAACCGCAACCTGTGGATAAGGACGGGACGACGTGTCCTTACGTGATGACGTATCCGGCCTCGCCTCATTTGGCGGCGGAGATTGATAAGGTGACGCTGGATATGGAGCGGATTACGGTTTCAACCCGTAAACTGGATGCTTTGTACGATATGGTGTTGCTGGAGGGAGCCGGGGGACTGTACGTGCCTGTTACTAGGGATTATTTCACGATAGATTATATTCAGGAGCATGATTATCCTTTGATTCTCGTGGCGTCTTCCAAACTGGGAAGTATTAACCACACGCTGATGAGCCTAGAGCTTTGCCGTATGCGGGGAATTAAGGTGGTGTGTCTCGTGTACAATCGTTTCCCGAATGATAGTGAGTGGATCACGAATGATTCGATTACGATATTCAAACATTACTTGAAACAATATTTCCCGTCGACAGCGTTGATTGAGGTTCCTGTGGTACACGGAACCGATTATCCGGACGTGGATGTCAGTGCGTTGGAGGGTAGAAGATGAGAAGAGTGGAACTACTTTCCCCGGCAAAGAATGTTGATGTGGCGATTGCCGCTATCAATAACGGTGCGGATGCTGTGTATATCGGCGGTCCGGCTTTCGGTGCCCGGAAAGCGGTAGGGAACAGTCTGGAGGACATTGAGAAGGCAGTGTGCTATGCACATCGGTTTTATTGCCGGGTATTTGTCACGCTGAACACGATTCTTTATGACGAGGAGTTGCCGGAGGTAGAACGATTGATTCACAGCCTGTACCGGATCGGTGTGGATGCTATTATCGTGCAGGACCCGGCCATACTGAAGTTGGATTTGCCACCGATAGCGTTGCACGCCAGCACACAGATGCATAATTATGATCTGGAGCGTATCAAGTTTCTCGATCGGTTAGGGTTCCAACGTATCGTGTTGGCGCGGGAATTGTCACTGGAACAATTACGGGAGATTCGCCGGGAAGTGAAAGCCGAGCTGGAGTATTTCGTTCACGGGGCCTTGTGTGTCAGTTTAAGCGGACAATGCTATATGTCACATTACTTGACGAAACGATCGGCTAACCGGGGCGAGTGTGCCCAAGCCTGCCGGATGCAGTGGACGGTGGAGGATGATGCGGGAAAGGTGGTGCTGAAGGATAAGTATGTACTTTCGCTGAAGGATTTGAACTTATCGGCTCATTTGTCGGAGTTGGTTGAAGTAGGCATTGATTCTTTCAAGATCGAGGGACGGTTGAAGGAGGCGGATTACGTGGCAAATGTCACGAGTTATTACTCCGGCCGTCTGGATGAAATTGTGGCTCGCAATGAGGATTTGGCACGAGTGGGTGCCGGATACGTGAAGGCCGGTTTCGAGGCTGATCCCGAGCGGAGTTTTAACCGGGGATACACGGACTACTTCTTCGTGCAGAGGAAAACGGGTATGGTGAACATGGATTCCCCGAAGTCGATGGGGAAGAAGGTGGCTATGGTGAAGCAAGTGAAGGGAAATCAGATGTGGGTGGAGTTGCTGGAACCCGTGCATAACGCTGATGGGTTGTGTTACTTTGATGGCCGGGAATTGCGGGGTGTGAAGGTGAACACGGCCGAGGGAAATCGTCTGACTTGTAACGAGAGATTGAACGTGAAACCGGGAACGTTGTTGTACCGGAATTATGACCACGAGTTTGTAACACGTCTTGCTAAAGGGACTTCCGTGCGAAAGATTAAAGTGAAGGTTGACGTGTATGCGGAGGATGCCCGGCTGGTATTGGTAGCCACGGACGAGAATGGGGTTTCCGTGATGGTACGGAGTGACGAGACGTTCGAGGTGGCCACGAATCCCGTGCAGATGGAACGTGTGGTAGGGCAATTGCGGAAAAGCGGGGATACGGAGTACGATTGTTGCGAGGTGGAATATCACGATGAAACGGTGCTTTTCATTCCTTCTTCCGTGGTGAATGGCTATCGTCGGCAATTGCTGGATGCCTTGAGCCGGGAACGGGAGGTGCAACGGGAGAGATGGATGCAGGAGCCTTTGAACCGGGATGTGAAGTATACCGGGAGTGCCGACTGGCGGCTGAACGTGGTGAACCGTCTCGCGACGGAGTTCTATCGGGAGCATGGCGTGGAGACGGTTGAACCGGGATTCGAGAAGGAAAACAGGCGGAGTGGCCGGGAAGTAATGACTACCCGCTATTGCTTGTTGTTCGAGCTGGGGATGTGTCGTAAGACGGGGAAGGATAAGGCGTTGAAATTTCCGTTGTATCTTTCCAACAATTTGGGACGGTTCCGGCTTGAATTCGATTGTAAGAATTGTTTCATGAAGGTGTTATCTATTTAATTAATGCACTAGTTTCAGCCCGACAACTCCCGTCAGGATCAGGAACACGAAAAGGAGACGATATATGTTCGTCGAGTCATGGAAAAAGAAAATTCCCAATAGCACGGTACCGACTGCACCGATTCCGGTCCAGATGACGTATGCCGTGCCGATGGGGATACTCTTTTGTGCCAGATAGAGCAGAAACCCGCTCAGCCCCATGGAGACCACGGAAAGGGCGATGAAGTGGTAGAAGTATTTCTGGTGTAATCCGGCAAGTTTAAAGCCGAGGGGCCAGCCGATTTCCAATAATCCGGCACATACTAGTAAAATCCATTGCATAGTTGTATTTATTAAGTGTTACGGGACAAAGTTAGGGCGACCGGGAGGGAAAATACTTGATAATTATCAAGAAGTCTGTATATTTGTTTTTACAATAATAGTATCTTGTATGATTGATGAAAACGTGTTGGAACGCTTGAAACCCTACCTGACGGAAGTGAGTTACCCGAAAGGGTATGTTTTGTTCAACAACGAGAAGTTGGAGAGAAATATCTACTTTATCAAGCGGGGGATGGCGAGGGCGTTTATTGAGGCTGATGGCCGGGAGGTCACGATCTGGTTCGGACAGGAGGGAGACGTGATTATATCTGCCAGGGGATACGTGTACGGGGAGAAAGGTTACGAGACTATGGTGCTTTTGGAAGATTCGGAACTCTACCGGGTGAGTGGGAAGGATTTACAAGATTTGTATTGTAACGATATTGTTATTTGTAACTGGGCAAGGCGATTGATTGAGCGGGAATTTGTGAGGACAGAACACCATCTGATTGCCAACCTCTCGGAACCTGCGGCCGATAGGTATATGCAGTTATTGCGGGAAAAACCGGAGATACTGCGTCGGGTGCAGTTGCAGCATATTGCGTCTTTCTTGGGGATTTCCTCGGAACATCTGAGCCGGATTCGGGCGATCACTAAAAACAGAACGAAGTAACGAAAAGTTTCACGAACTGAAACTGTCCCGTTTTTTCCATGTATGATTTTGTCAACCATGAAAGAAAGGCTTGATAAAATGGGAATATATCAGTGATTTTTACTATCTTGCACAAGTTTATGTAATTATTGTAAGGAAGTTATGCGAATTATTCAATATATCGGTGTGATTCTTTTCTTTTTCCTCGTGTCCTGCGAGAAAGATAACGTGGAACCACAGAAGACAAGGACGTTGATGGTTTACTTGGCGGGAGATAATAATCTTTCGGGGCATATGCAAAAGAATATCAGTTCCATGATGTCCGCTTGGAAGAAGAGTTATAATGCGAATATCGTGATCTATTTTGATGCTCCCAATGCTGCACCGGAGCTTTACACGTTCCGATTTAAAGGAAAAGAGGTGGAGAAACAAGTACTAAAAACGTATGAGGAGATGGATTCTGCGGATCCGGAAGTTCTGAAAAAGATATTGAATGAGATGCAGGATTTATACCCATCAGATTCGTATGGTTTAATTCTTGGTTCACATGCTTCAGGGTGGATTCCTTCAGGGGGATTTGGTCGGAGTAATCGGATGTTATATGCAGAGCCAGTGCTGACCCGGAGTTTCGGCACGGACTATACCGGGCCAAGCCAAATGGATACACGAGATATGGCAAAGGCAATTCCTTTCAATAAGGAGAATCTGGAATTTATCCTGTTCGATGCTTGTCTAATGTCTTCCATTGAAGTGCTTTATGATTTGCGGGACAAGGCTAAATACGTGATTGCCTCTCCGGCTGAACTTCCGGCACCGGGTTTCCCTTATAACCGGGTGATGCCTTATTTCTGGGGGAAGGGGACGAATTTGGAAAAGGATTTGGTGAAAGTGTGTGATGAATTTTGGGATTATTATAACACGTATAATGCCACTAATCGATTTGGTACGATTGCTTTAATAAAGATGGATGGGATGGAGCATTTATTTGATCTTACTCGTGAGATCTTGCAAGGGAAGAAGGATTACGTGGCTGATATATATCAGAAAGCTGTTTATTGTTATCCTATGGTGGAATACTCCAAGTATGATAGATTTTTTGACTTGGGAGAATATATGAAGTATATGACTGAGGGAAGAGAAGGACTTTACAAGGAGTATCGTGATTTTTTGGATAATCAGGTTGTTATCTATAAAAATGTAACGAATCCATTTTATTATATATCAATACCGGAGGAAAAATTTAGCGGGATTGCAACTTACATACCACTCAGTATATGGCCTACCGAGACAAACGCTTATTGGGGATTTTCCTGGTCGGGTGTCTATGATGCGGTAACGGAATAAGTGAGATTATCCCTAATCCAGTGGTTTTCTTCGGGATCTAATGGCCTGAAATCTTGTTCTTGCTTGTATATGGCCTTGTTACGGGGCTATAGGACGGGGTTTTCAATCATGTTATTTTTAATTGTCATCTGTTAAAATGGCGGCTATGATCGGGCGATAAACGGGCGAGTAGGCGGCGATAGCGCCTAATTGTCACCTAATAATCACTCAATCATCAGGTAACGGGGATGGATACCCCCGTGGAAGGGGATGTTACCCCCCTCGTTATTGCCAGTGACTTGTAGAAATGTTGTGCCGTACTCTCCTTAATATCTCATGTATATTTCAAGAAGAGATCAATTAAAAAAATACGGTTCGTGTAGTTAACCTATCGTTGACCTATCGTTAACCTATCGTTAACCTACTAACGAGACTACGGCACAAGTATAGAGAGACACGCCTACATCATAGTCCCTGATTTTCTTCGGCGATCGTGTAAAACAGGATTGCTCCTGTTTCAATCACTTCGTCTGAGAAGTCATACTGCGGGGAGTGGAGCGGGGCGCAGTTTTCCCCGGAACCCAGACCGAACATGGCTCCTTTATATTGCTGTGTGAATAAGCCGAAGTCTTCGCCCCAGCTGAATGGAGTCTGTAATTCTATGTATGGTAAATTGTTGCGAATGGTCGCATTTTTTACCAGACTTACGGACTGCGGGTCGTTTTCATTGGCAGAGAACGGTTCCAACCATTCCATCTCGTGTTGCAAGCCGGGAGTACGTTCGCACTCGGTGGCTACCAGATTTTTCAGTTGCTCGGCGTGTTGGTGTAGCAGTTTGTCGGTCTTGGCTCGAAGCGTGGCCCGGATCACACCGTTTCCTGCCGATACTCCGTATGCCTCTTCCCCGACGTGTATTTCTACTATGGTAGAGAGAAAGTAGTCGTCGGATTGCATATCGGTGTTATTCCAGCGTGATAACTCATCAACAATCGTGAGCATGGCGGGAATAGGGCTGATACCTTTCTGTGGTTCAGCGGCGTGTGAGGTTTTTCCCGTGAGCGTGATGGAAACGCTCACCACGGCACACGTGAAACTACCTTCCTTGCAGAGAACGGCGTGCAACGGGTAGCCCGGTATGTTGTGTAGGGCAAATGCCTTATCTATCTGGTAATACTCCAGTACTTTCGTGTCTAGCACGGCTTTTGAGCCTGTACCGTTCTCTTCTGCCGGTTGGAAAAGTAGCAGTACACGTCCTTTTGTCAACGGATGTTCTGACAGCATTCGAGCAAACCGGAGTAGTATGGTGGTGTGGCCGTCGTGGCCGCATTTGTGCGCCACTCCCGGGGTCTGTGAATGGTGGGGTATATCGTCCGGTTCCTGTACAGCGACGGCATCCATATCTGCCCGGAACAGGACAGTGGGGCCGTCTTCTGAAAAGAAGTATTCAACGAGCAGCCCGTGGCCGCCCACGTGGCGAATGACTTTGGTCGGGTGGAATACCTGTAATTTATCCTCGACGAAACGGGCCGTCCGTGCTTCGTGGCCCGAGAGTTCGGGGTGTTGGTGTAGCTCACGGCGTATTTGATAAAAAGTATCTTCTTGCATAGCTTTTCAATTTACACCGCGAAGGTAAAATAATTAATTATTCGTGTGGTTACATTTATTTTCTATCTTTACGTCGAATTATAAAAGAAAGCAGGCATGAAGTTAAATAAGTCGCAAGGGGATTTGTTGAAACGGGTGATCGAGCGATGGGAGGCGGACGGCACGATTGACGTGAGTACGGCGGATCGGTTGAAGGGAAGTTACACGGTGCGTTCTTTCGAGTGGAAGGAGTTGGCGAAGTACTCGTTTTGGATTGCCATCGTGTGCGGGGTGATCGCCGTGGTGTCGGTGTTGGCGGATCATTTGATCATGGATTTGCTTGAAAGATTGTTTCTTTCTTCTTATTCTTTGGTCAGCGGCGTGTTTGCCGTGGGAGCAGCCTTGGTGTATTACTGGGGTTGGCGACGACGGAAACGGATGCCTTACAAGGTTTTCAGTAACGAGACGATTCTTTTTTTGGGCGTGTTGCTGACGGCCGTCTCGGTCGGTTACTTGGGGGCGGCTATGGATAACGGGAGCGGGCATTTTTCATTGCTTTTCCTGCTGGCGGCGGTGATTTATGCCGTGCTGGGCTTTTACTTTTCGTCGGTGCAGGTGTGGGTGTTTGCCTTGTTGTCGCTGGGAGCGTGGTACGGGGCCGAGACAGGGTATCTGAGTGACTGGGGCAATCATTTTCTAGGCCTGAATTACCCGCAGCGTTACGTGGCTTTCGGGGGATTGCTGGTAGCGTGTCGTTTTTTGCTGGTCGGAAAGAAGTGGTTCACGACTTTTGATTACTCTACATACGTGGTGGGAATGCTTTACCTGTTTATCTCGTTGTGGTTTCTTTCCATATTCGGGAATTCGGAAAGCTGGATTCGCTGGTATTCCACGAAACAGGTGGAGTTGTGGGCTTGGAATTTGCTGATCCTTTTCGGTTCGGTAGTGGCTATATTTGTAGGTTTGAAACGGGATGATGCCGTTGCCCGTGGGTTCGGGATCACTTTTTTTCTGTTGGGTATTTACACGTTGTATTTCTCCCTGCTGTGGGATGTCATGCATGCCGGGTTGTTCTTTTTTATACTGGCTGTATCTTTCTGGTTGCTGGGGCGTAAAGCAGAGAGGGTATGGAACTTGGAATTTCTGCGTGACCCGAAGAAACCGAATGATGATATAAATTAAGTTATGGATACACTGGTAAGTTTAGGATATTGGGGGTTGTTTATCGGTTCTTTTCTGGCGTCGACGGTGATCCCGATGAGTGCCGACGTGTTGTTGGTAGGCGTGTTGGCGTTAGGAGGAAACGTGTGGGGATGCTTGGCGATAGCCACGGTAGGTAATTGGCTGGGAGGATTGACCTCGTACTGGATCGGGTGGCTGGGACGCTGGGACTGGATTGAACGCTGGTTCAAGGTGAAACGGGAAAAGCTGGAGCAACAGAAAGGACACGTGGATCGTTACGGTGTTTGGCTTGCTCTTTTCACGTGGTTGCCGATCGTGGGAGATCTGTTTGCCATTGCCCTCGGATTTTATCGTGTCCGTCCGAAGATGTCCGCTTTCTATATGCTCGTGGGGCGTTTTGCCCGCTTTCTGGTGTGGGTGTTACTGTATATCAAGTACGCTGATCGTTTTATCGAGTGGATCAGTTGATCCGGTGATCGTTACCAGCTACCACTGGAACCACCGCCACCGAATGAACCACCGCCGAATCCACCAAATGACCCGCCACCACTGCTGAATCCTCCGAATCCACCGCTACTGCCGCCACCCATGGGGAAGATGAAGAATCCGCCGCGACCGGAGGTGTGACCGGGTGAGTAACCACCGCCGCCCCGTTTCCGGAATATGAGTGACAGGATGATCACGAAAACAATGAACCCGATCACGATGTCGAAGGGATTGCCTTCATTCTTTTTCTTGTACTCGTCCGCGGTGTATTCGCCTTTTGACAAGTCGATCAGCACGTCTGTGGCTTTGTCAATACCTTTGTAGTAGTTGTCTGCCTGAAAAGCGGGAATGATTTCATTACGGATGATGCGGGAGGCCGTCACGTCCGGAACGACACCTTCCAACCCGTAACCGACGGAAATGGCCACTTCTCCTTTTTCTCTTCCGGATTTGGGTTTAATCAGAATGACGATACCGTTGTCTTTTCCCTTTTGTCCAATACCCCATTTTTCCCCGAGACGGGCAGCGTAGTCGTTGATGTCGTACCCGTTGAGTGAAGGTACGGTGACCACGGCGATTTGGGTGGAGGAGTTATTGTTGAAGTTTACCAGTTTCTTTTCCAGCGCTGCCCGTTCTTGGGTGCTGAATAATCCCGTGAAGTCGTTCACGATGCGTTTCGGGGTCATGGGTTCCGGAATATCCTGAGCATGAACGGAGAGCAGGGTTCCCGCGATGACGGTGAATAATATGAAGAGTCTTTTTATCATTTTGCTATAAGTTACAAATTAGAAAACAGGTTGTTCGTACAAACCTGTGGTATTCCTTTACTGAAAGGAAATTTCGTCGGGAAGTTCGTTCACGTCGTCAGCCTGGTAGGGGAAGTACGCTTTCAGTTGTTCCCCGGCAGAGATGACAGCCTCGCAGATACCTTCCGTGATCTTGCCTTCCTTGAATTTTGCAACCATGTTTTTCATGATTGAATCCCAAAAGTCTGCGGGTACTTTGGCGTTAATCCCGGCATCTCCCAGGATTGCGGATTTGTGGTCGAGTAAGGCCACGTAGATCAGTACCCCGTTTCTTTGTGCCGTTTTGTGCATATTTAAGTGGGCAAAAACGTCGGCAGCCCGGTCAAGTACGTCTATTTTACTACGGTTTTCGATATGTACCCGGATTTCCCCGGACGTGTCTTTTTCCGCTTGCTTGATAGCGGCTACCATGGCGTCTTTTTGTTGTTGGGTAAAGGCTTTTTCGGGAGACATAAGCTGATGAATTTTAGATTTTAGATTTTAGATTCCAGTCGCACGAGGCCAACGCTTTTTGATTTTCTATTTTTATCTTTTCAACTACCCCCTCTAACTCCCCCTTACACAGGGGGAGGATGCGCTATATTGTAGCATTATAGCGTTCCTTGAGTCCGTCTCTCCCCCTTACACAGGGGGAGCCGGTGGGGTAGTTGTTTAAAATTTAACTTCCGGAACTTTTTCTGCACCGGCGGCAGCCTCAAAGTAAGGTTTCGGGAGGAAACCGAACATCCCGGCGATGATGTTTTTGGGGAATGAACGAATGTAGGCGTTATAACCTTTCACTTCCTCGTTGAATTTGCGTCTTTCAACGGCAATTCGGTTTTCTGTTCCTTCCAGTTGGGCTTGCAAGTCACGGAAGTTCTCATTGGCTTTCAAGTCCGGGTATTGCTCGGAAATCGCCATCAAACGGGAGAGGGCAGAGGAAAGTTCGCCTTGCATATTATTGAATTTCTGGATAGTTTGCTCGTCCAGTTGATCAAAGTTTACCCGCATTTGCGTGGCTTTTGCACGGGCCTCCACAACTTGGGTCAACGTGTTCTGTTCATGCTCCGCGTAGCCTTTCACCGTGTTCACGAGGTTCGGGATCAGGTCCAGACGACGTTGGTATTGATTTTCCACGTTCGACCATTGGGAGGATACATTCTCACTCCGGGTTACCATCTGATTGTAACTTCCTTTAAACCACATGAAGATTCCAATCACGATGACGATAATTACTCCTATTACAATATAACTCTTTTTCATGTTTTGCTTTTATTTTAGTGTTACGAGTACAAATATAATGCTTTATTGATTGTCCGCTGCAGAATGAGGATGTTAAGATTTTAGATTTTAAACTTTTATCCTTTAGTTTTTATCTTTTAGTTTTATTTATCACCCGGTCGTAAATGTAGAGCAACAAGGTAGTGCCTAGCCCGATAGCCAGTATTACCATCCATATGTCGGAGGGGGAATACTCGTTCCATAGTAGGTTGGTTAACTCGTGAGGGGTGAGGTTGACTTGTTGGGCTACATGATCGAAATAGGCGTTATTTGACAAACCGTCCGGTAAATGGAGGCCTTTTTCGGCAACAAACTGACGAGTGATCATCACTTTATCCGCCATGTTTTGGTAGACTACACCGGAGATAATTCCGGCAAAAACGTTACCAATGAAGACGGGGATAAAGGAGTAGCCCATATAGAGAGCCTTTTTGTCGTGTGGGGCAATCCGGCCGATATATTCCGTGATTTTCGGAGATCCGGCCATTTCTCCCAGCGAGAAGATCAGTATCGCCACAAGCGTGAACAGCACGTTTTGTGAGAATAGGGTGAGGGCCATTCCGATGGAGCAGACAAGGAATCCTGAAATCATGGATTTAAGGGGTTTCATGCGCATCACGACACTCGACACGATAATCTGGAAAATAATAATGTAGAGAGCGTCGAAATTCGTCACGAATTCAGCATCCATAACTCCCGGAGCCGGACTGTAGTTGGTGCTGATGAAAGGGATGTACTTTTCAAAAAAATGGTACAACACGCTCGTGTCTATCCATTGCGAGATAAAGACGGGTAGGGTGAAGAAGAGTTGGTTGTACATGGTCCAGAATCCGGCCACGATGAACAGGAATACCACGAATTTCAAGTCTTTCACGATACTGAACATATTCCGGAATATATCCCCGAAGGTGCGAGTGAGAGAAGTCTGCTGCACGACTCCCCGGTGGGGTTCCTTGTAAAAAAGAAGTAGCACGAAGTTCAGCGCGATAATACCAGCCGATACATAGAACACGAGGTTGGACGATCCTTTGAACAAAAGGGTGACCATCGGTCCGAAGAAAGCGCCTATGTTAACCATCATGTAGTAGATGCCGAACCCGATGGAGGCTGTTTCATCCGTTGTGGTCTTGGCAATTGTGGCCGAGATGATCGGTTTGAACAGGGCGGCACCCAGAGCCAAGTAAAGGTACATGAGGAATACTCCCGTGAACGTGGAGAACATGGGTAGGAAGATGAAGGCGGACGTGTAGATCACGAAAGCGAGAGCCAGTACTTTTTTGTAACCGTAGCGGTCAGCTATGGCCCCGGTCAAGACGGGTAGGAAGTAGAGTATTCCCGTTCCCACACCCATCAGGATTCCTTTTTGACTTTGCGTGAATTCCAGACCACCCATATCGGATGATCCCGTGAGGTAATTGGCAAAAAGCATGAAGAAACCATACCATGCCCAGCGTTCAAATAATTCAATAGTATTAGCCACCCAAAAGGTGCGGGGAAATTTACGAAACACGCCCATCTTTTACGTTTTTAGTGATTGATTGGCAAATATAACGAATTCGACAGATGAAAGGAAGTAAACGTTCTTTTTTCTGAGAAATAAGCTGTTGAGACAAGGTTTTTTGCAATTATTCCAAGAAATATGGTGTAAACTGAATTATATTAACTATCTTTGTACAATGAAACATTGTGAGTTCATTTTGATCTTTATCTTCTTTGTATTTTCCGGACATATTCCGTTCGGCTCTTTCCATCGTTGAATTGACCTTTGTAAGCTTTCTTTGTTCAGACAGTTTCTTTGCCCGAGTAGGTTTATATGTACGAATCGAAAATGGCTGGAGGCAATTTTAAACGTAACAATTATTTATTATGACATTTAGAGAATTAGAGATTGCAGAGCCTATTTTAAAGGCTATCTGTGAAAAAGGATATGAAAAGCCCACCCCGATACAAGAGAAGGGTATACCTGTGGCTCTTGGTGGTGGCGATATGCTGGGAATTGCCCAGACCGGAACCGGTAAGACAGCGACATTCGCTATACCGATCCTGCAACATTTACTGGCCGATCGTTCGGAGGAAAATCGTTCAGAAACACGAGGGAATAAAGGACGTCTCGTGAAAAGACGGGTTATTAAGGCTTTAATCCTGACACCGACCCGGGAATTGGCTATCCAGATCGGAGAGAATATCACGGATTACGGGAAGTACACGGGGATTAGGCACGCGATTATATTCGGCGGAGTGAAACAAGGACCGCAGACGGATCTGTTACAGGCAGGAGTAGATATTCTTGTTGCCACACCGGGACGTTTGCTCGATTTGATCCGGCAGGGATACGTGAATCTTTCATCGATTACGCATTTTGTTCTGGATGAGGCTGACAGGATGCTGGATATGGGATTTATCGCGGATATACGACGTTTGTTACCCATGCTGCCGACAAAGCGCCAGACGCTGTTCTTCTCGGCAACGATGCCTAAGGATATAGTGAATTTGTCGAGAAGTATTCTTTCAAACCCGACGAGGGTGGAGGTAACCCCGGTTTCTTCTGCCGTTGACACGGTGGAACAATGTGTCTATTTCGTGGAGAAACCGGAAAAGAAGAAACTTCTTGTTTCCTTGTTGAAACAAGAGAAAAAGTCGGTGCTTGTTTTTTCACGTACCAAGCATGGGGCGGATAATATATCCCGCTTGTTGAAGAAGTCCGGAATCAAGAGTGAGGCGATTCACGGGGATAAATCACAAGGACAACGCCAGCGAGCTCTGTCGAACTTTAAGGCAGGAGCTATCCGGGTGATGGTGGCCACTGACATTGCGGCGCGAGGAATTGATATTCAGGAGTTGGAGATTGTCATAAATTATGATCTGCCTGATGTGGCTGAAACATACGTACATCGTATCGGGCGCACCGGGCGTGCGGGACATCTCGGTACGGCGGTGACGTTCTGTTCGGAAGAGGAACAGTCTAAGATTCGGGAAATCCAAGTTCTAACTGGCAAGAAAATCAATCGGTTGTCTTTTCAAGCATGATGACTGAACGTATATAAAAAAAGAACGATCTGTGATGCAGATCGTTCTTTTTCTATATAGAAATAATAGCTTATTTCACTAGATTCATGGTGTCTGTCGCGATAACCAATTCCTCGTCCGTGGTGATGCTCATCACGATTACTTTGGAATCGGCGGTAGACAGTACTTTGTCTTGTCCGCGAACGCCTTTATTGGCGGCAACATCAAAGTGAACACCCATGTATTCCATGTTGGTACATACTTGTTCACGTACTTCACTGTCATTTTCCCCGATACCCCCGGTGAAGACGATCAAATCCGCTCCGTTTAGGGCGGCAGCGTAGCTACCCACGTATTTCTTCACGTCATAAGCAAGAATATCAAGGGCGAGGCGAGCCTTGTCGTTTCCGGATTCAGCTGCAGCCTGTAAGTCACGACAATCGGAAGAAACTTCAGATACTCCTTGCAATCCTGATTTCTTATTTACTAGGTCGTTTGCCTGTGCCGCATTTAAACCTTCTTTCTCGCAGATATACAATAATGCTCCCAAGTCAAGGTCTCCCGTACGGGTTCCCATGATCACACCGGCATTGGGAGTGAAACCCATGGAGGTGTCAACGGATTTACCTTTGTTGATGGCGGTTATGGATGAACCATTACCCAAGTGGCAAGTGATGATTTTTTTCTCCTCAATATTCCATCCCAGTATTTTACATGCTTTTTCAGCCACGAACTTGTGAGAGGTTCCGTGGAATCCGTAACGACGGATACGATAATCCTCGTAGTATTTGTACGGGAGCCCGTAGATATATGCTTCTTTCGGAAGAGTTTGGTGGAATGACGTGTCGAATACCGCTACTTGTGGTATACCCGGTAACAGTTTTTCCATGGTCTCGATTCCTTTCAAGTTTGCGGGATTGTGAAGTGGAGCTAACTCGCAGCAAGCGGCGATCTTTTTCTTGGCGTCCTCGTCAACACGGGCGCTCTTGGCGAAGAATTCACCTCCATGAGCTACGCGGTGTCCCACGGCATTAATGTCCGTCAAGGCCTTGATTACCCCATGTTTCGGGTCAACCAGAGCTTTCAAGATCAGATCGATCCCGGCTGTATGGTCCGCGATAGGTTCTTCTACCACGTATTTATCTTTTCCTTCCGGTTTGTGAGTGAAACTTCCCACGGGTAAACCGATCTTTTCCACCAATCCTTTAGCGAGTAACGTCGGTTCTCCTGCCATGTCAAGCAATTGATATTTAATAGAGGAGCTACCGCAGTTTAAAACTAATACGTTCATTATAATTTAATTTGAAAATGGTAATACTTGTTGAGTCTATAAAAGTCTATTTTGCCGCTGCCTGATTTACCGTGATGGCAACAAGGTTCACGATGTCGCTTACGGAACAACCTCTTGACAGGTCGTTAATCGGGGCTGCCATTCCTTGGAGGACGGGACCCACCGCTTCAATTCCTGCAATACGTTGCACGAGTTTATAGCTGATGTTTCCAACTTCAAGACTCGGGAATATCAACACGTTAGCTTTACCGGCCACGGGACTGCCCGGGGCTTTGCTGGCACCTACCGATGCCACGAGGGCCGCATCAGCTTGCATTTCACCGTCGATCATCACGTCGGGAGCCATTTGTTTGGCGAGTTCCGTTGCTTTCACTACTTTGTCAACCAGTTCGTTTTTAGCTGATCCTTTGGTGGAGAAACTTAACATGGCAACTCTCGGTTCGATTTTAGCGATAGCTCTGGCTGTTCCGGCAGTAGCCACGGCGATCTGGGCCAATTCTTCTGCGGTCGGGTTAGGCAGTACGGCACAGTCGGCACACACGATTAGGCCGTTTTCTCCATATTCCGGTTTGTTGGTTAATAACAAGAATGCTCCTGATACAACAGACATACCCGGTAAGGTTTTCACGATCTGTAACGCAGGACGTAACACGTCTCCGGTAGCATTTTTTGCCCCGGCAACTTCACCGTCGGCATCCCCGCTCTTGATCATCAAAGTGGCAAGGTATAGCGGGTCAAGAACGAGTTTCAAAGCTTGTTCTTTTGTCATACCTTTACTTTTGCGAAGTTCAACCAAAAGGTCTGCATACGCTTCTTTCTTCTCGTGATTTTCGGGATCGATGATTGTGGCTTTACCGATATTTTTCAATTCGAATTTCTCGGCCAACGCTTTAATTTCAGCCGGATTACCGATCAAGATGATTTGAGCAATACCTTCAGCTATCAAGATGTCGGCTGCTTTCAACGTACGTTCTTCTGTTCCTTCCGGAAGTACAATCCGTTTGTTGCACTTCTTCGCATTTTCTTTGATTTGTTCAAGGAGATTCATGATATTTTTATTTTAAATATATAGTTACTCGCAATCGTTAGCGCGAAAGTAGAAATAAATAATCAATTTGTAATGCAGACATTACAAAAAAGTTCATTTTCGGGGAAAAGTTTATTATTTACTCTTATTTCATTTTCCGAGTTTGAAACGAATACGCAATACTCCATCATTGAAATCGAACGAGATGATGCGGAACGTGCCGATCTCGGCCGTGTTGGTGACATGAAGTCCGATGCAGGCGCATTGATCGTAATCCCCGATACGAATTACCCGCACGGTCTTTATACCCGGTTCAGGAAGGCGGGTAAGGTTGATGCCTGCCGGAACCTGATCGATCGGGTAGAAAATTTCTTCTACGTTGATGTTTTGTTGTATAATGTCGTTTACCGCTTGCTCTACGGTGGCAATGTCTTCGGCAGAAGGTGCCGTTTTGAAGTGGTAATCACATTTGGATTTCTTTTTTTCTATATGGGCGGAGAAAGAACGTTCACAATGGAAGTATTTGACCATCTGAGAATTTAGTAGGTGTTCCGCTGTGTGCATCGGTGCGATTGACACATCCTGAAATTTTGGGGCTGCTTGGCTTATTTCCATCATAGACAAGTTTTTATTTTTAGACATAAAGACAAAAGTACATATTTTTCTGATGGGTGGTTATATATGTTTATATTCTCTGAATTTTCTTTTTATTTCGATACGTTCACCACCAAAGTTTATTAATAAGCCGTGGTCTGTATTGGTAGCGGTTAAATAATTTACTAATTGGGTTTCGTGTATGGGAAGGAGATGTTGTACCGCTTTAAGTTCAATGATTATTTTTCCTTCTACGATTATGTCCGCTCTAAATTCTCCTACAATTTCATTTTTGTAATATACATTTATAGGAGTTTCTGTATCTGCATGAATACCTTTTTCTTTTAATTCTATTATCAATGCTTTCTGATAAACATTCTCAAGAAAACCCGCAGCAAGATGTGTTCTTGCATCATAAGCACACTGAATAACAGTTTTTATCAGACTTTCTATTTCCATATTTCTTTTTTGTTCTTATGTTCTTCTGTCTTATAAACAAGATAATATGTCTCCTCTGTGTACGTTGGGGAATGCTCTTGTTTGTTGGGTTGAATCTTTTGTTCCATATTTTTATTCGTGTTTGTCAAAGATGAGTTCATATTTTCTTAATCTTCGTTTGGATTTAAATGTCCATTTTTCCGAATTCCAGTAGGAGTATTCCACGGGAGTTGTATTGGCATAGATATGTTGAATCCATTTTCCCCAGAATTGAAGGTCATTGTCTTCAAACCTGTAATCATCTGGTTTATAATATTTACCGCATAGTTCAGATCCTTCTTCCAATACTATTTTGGTGTGGGGGTAGACGACATGAGTGGTGTCGTCCAATCGAGTGTCCATGTTTTCCTCGGTTCTCCAATTCCCATATAGCCGGAGCGTGTCGTAATTCACGATGATCCGGAGCGTGTCGTCTGTATTGTTAATCACGTGGTACTCGTCCTGACACCAGTAATCGCATCCTGTAAATAGAATTGCTAGTAGGGAGAAAAGTAATGTTTTTAGTCGGTTCTTGTTTTTCATGTTGTATTGTTATTGGTTGCGTGTAATATAAAATGCCTGAGGTGTATCTTGTAACTACAAGTGTAATGCTTTTTAGGAGAATAAACAATCGAAGTGAAAATAATTTCTTGGTTTGAATTAAATCACTAACTTTGTCGCTTGATCGGGTGGGATTTTCCCACCGCGGGATCACTTGACAAGTGGTTCCGGTTTAAATTTAGGTTTAAATAAAACTGTAATTATGAAGTTATTAGAAGGAAAGACCGCCATTATCACGGGGGCATCAAGAGGAATCGGAAAGGCTGTGGCATTGGAATTTGCCCGTCAAGGAGCGAACATCGCTTTCACCGATTTAAGATATGATGAAATAGCTCAGGAAACCGAAAAAGAAATTGCCGCTTTGGGTGTGAAAGCTAAAATGTTTGCTTCCAATGCTGCTGATTTCGCGGCTACGAATGCTACCGTGGATGAGATTGTTAAAGAATTCGGACGTGTAGATATACTTGTAAATAATGCTGGTATCACGAAAGACACCTTGTTAATGCGTATGAGTGAGGAACAATGGGATGCCGTGATCAACGTGAATTTGAAATCTGTGTTTAATTTCACGAAAGCCGTGTCTGCCGTTATGTTACGTCAGAAATCGGGTTCCATTATCAGCATGAGTTCCGTGGTAGGAGTGAGTGGTAATGCCGGACAAGCAAACTACGCTGCATCTAAAGCCGGGATTATCGGATTCACGAAGAGCGTGGCCAAAGAACTTGGCTCTCGTAATATTCGTGCTAACGCTGTTGCTCCGGGATTTATCATTACCGATATGACCGCACAATTGTCCGAGGACGTGCGTAAGGAGTGGGCTGCTAAAATTCCATTGAAGAGAGGCGGTACTCCGGAAGATATTGCAAAGGTATGCGTATTCTTGGCTTCTGATTTGTCTGCTTACGTGACAGGTCAGACAATCCACGTTTGTGGGGGAATGAATATGTAATATCTGCCTAAAAGTTTGGTTATAATTGTCGTAGATGGAGACGGTAGGGGTATTGAAATTCAATACCCCATTTTTTTTACCGGATGTTGAATTGTGAAACAGGAGCCTTCTCCAACTTTGGAGGTTACCGTGATTGTCCCTTTTAGATGCTCTATGATTGTATGGCTGATTGCTAAGCCTAGTCCTGTTCCTTGAACAAAATTGTCACCTTTGTAGAATCGTTCGAAAATACGGTTCATCTTATCTTCGTCAATTCCGGTACCTGTGTCTTTCACGAAAATGGAAACCTGATCGTTATTCTGCTTGTAACCGAGTGTGACTGTTCCTTTGGAGGTGAACTTGATAGCATTGTTGATCAGGTTGTTAATGACTTGTTTTAAGCGTAGGGGATCGGTCGTGATGATCGTGTCGGTTGCAGGAAGGTCCAGAAGTAATTCTACCTCTTGCGGGACGTTTATTTGTTGGGCTCGTAGGATATTTTGTAATAGAGGCGTAAGCGGTTGTTCTGTTATGTTGAAAACCATCGTGTTGGATTCTATTTTTGAGAGATCGAGTATGTCGGATATAAGTGCCAGTAGCTGTTCGCAATTCAAGTGGATCAGTGATAAAAATTCTTTGATTTCCTCTTTCTTGAAGGCCATATCTCCATCAACCAGTAAATTGGAAAAGCCGACAATGGCATTTAATGGTGTCCGAATTTCATGACTCATGTTGGCGAGGAATGCACTTTTAAGTTTATCGCTTTGTTGTGCTTTGTCACGGGATTTGGTTAATTCTTCTTCAATTTTTTTGTGTTCCTGTGTACTCATGCAGACGCCAACGAGCCGGAAAGGAATTTGTGTTCCTTGTCCGAGATAAGAAGATTGAGCCTCGAACCATTCCCATTTTCCGTCTCCCCGATGAAGACGGTAGCTCACAGGATCTTCGATAAAATTCCCTTGGGCTTGGAGTGTGAGTGCTTCGAGTACTCCGGTTATGTCATCGGGATGTACCAATTGGGCAAATTGTTCGTTTGTCAGCGTACAATCCCCGGCCGGAATGTCAAGATGTTCGAAATAACGGGGATCAATAGTCATCAGATTACATTTCGTGTCATATGACCAGGGAAATATCTTCGTGCGACGTAAAGCCATATTTAACACGTATTCTTGGGTAAGTTCCGTCACGACGTTGCGAAACGTGAATATGATACAATTTGAGCCTTTTTCTACGATAACATTTTTGAAATAACCTTTCGCTAGAAAAGAGGTCGTGTTGATGGTCCCGTAAATGAACGTGTCAGGTGGGAGCGTAACTTCCTGCTCGTCTTTTTGCAGGCGCCCTAAGAGTTCGTCCAGAATATTGATATTCTCATGGGAAATTGAAAATACTTCCCGAATGTTTTTATTCTTTATGTCTTGTTTCTGTATTCCTAGTTCGGCTGCGGCCTGATGATTTACTTGTTTGATACTTCCATTCGGGGCTAATAGTATAAATCCAGCCGGTACGGAATCAAGAAGTTCACGAGCGAACTTTTGTTGCGTGTCTAATTGCTTTTCCTTTACCAGTCTTTCGTGTTTCCGTTTTCGTGCTATCAAGTAGAAAACGAGGGAGAGAATGACGATAGCGGCCAATAGAATAATGTTTAATATTATACTGTATCGAATAGACGCGTCGCTAGTGAATAAATTTATCTGGTCAATCATGATATTTTGCGTGTTGTGTTGTTTAATTGATTGTTCCTGTATTCCCGCGGAGACATCTTCATGATACGTTTAAAGAATTTCGTGAAGGCGGGTGGAGAGGAAAAATTCAGACTATAACCGATTTCTTGTATGGTTTTGGTACTTGAAACAAGTAGGGATTTTGCCAGCGTGATCACGTAATAGTCGATCCATTCCCCGGCAAATTTTCCACTTGCAACATGAATGACTGATGATAGGTATTTAGGAGTCAGGCATAATTTGTTCGCGTAGAAAATAATGTCACGTTCTTTGAGGTGATATTCTTCAACGAGGGTGATGAAACGGTTGAATATGCTATCGGGGTGTGATAACTCGAAATTTTTATCTTGCATATGACGGTAAACGAAATTGTAGAGATCGTAAAATAAAGCATGTGCTAGTTTATGTACGGCTAGTTCAGAAAAATGAGGATTCAGTTTATCTGTTTTCCTAGATAGCAATGAATAATATGATTCCAATAGTTTAATTTCATCCTCATTGAGTCCGACTACCGGATGATATTGCATTTTGAACCGCAAGGGAATCATTTCTTGACATTTCTCTTTAAAATAGTCTGGCGAAATGAAAATAATCCTCGCTTCGTAATCCGGTGTTGTATGAATCGGTTTGATGACTTGTTTGGGTAGCACGACAATCAAGTGATTCTTTTTAATACGATAGTTTTGGGTGTTGATCATGATTTCTGTTTCTCCCCGGGTGCAAAGCGAGAAAGAACAGGTTTCTGTCACGATGATCCCCTGTTTCTTAATTTCTTCTCCAATGAATGCTTTTTCATTGGTCACGTGGTTATAAATGATTAGACTTTCCGAGGTATAATCCGGGGATACCCGCCGGGCGAGTTCCTTGATGTTGATAGTCGTGGATTCTTTCATTTTTCCATCTAAATAGTTAGGCAAAGGAATGAATAATCTACTATATATCCAACGGTATTCCGACGTTTAGTTTATTTATACCGTCCTAAAGGAAACTAATAATTTATTGACGATTCATGCGCTTTATCCGGGAAGTTCTTTTTTCTCGATGACCGTTTGGTTATTTCCCGGAATATTTCTACTTTTAAAACATCGTATTTGAATGGTTGCCGAAAAGTCAGGCCGTGATTGTGGCTCACTTTTTGTAAACTTAAAATAAAACAAACAAGTAATTTCATGGAAAGGCGTGTAAAATATAAGATGAAAGCCGGGCTAAAGATAGTCGGGGCGTTCTTATTTGTGGGCTTTTTAGCCTCATGTAGTAGTTACAAAGTGCTGAATATAGACGTGTTGCATCCGGGAGAGCTGAATATCGGAAACAAGAATGCACAAATTTTGTTTATCGACCGGAAATTGGTGCATGAGTCGGATTCTCTCTCTGCGTACCAGTTGTTTGCTAGTTTGCGGTTACGGAGAGACGAGGTTGTCAATCATTTCTATAATGGGGTGCGTGACGGGTTACGTAACGGGGTACAACCTATCTTACTGGTTAAAGGGTTGGGATTGAACACGGGATATATTCCGGACGGGTATACCCCTGCACCGATTTCCCCGGCAGGTATTGCCGCATTGGAAAAGATTTCCGGACAAACATATGTTCTCTCGGTGGAATATTGTAAGTTCGGGTTGGATGGTGCGAGTCGGTTGATGCTTGATACCAATCTTTTCGTGCGTTTATATGACCCGGATGGTGTTGTGGTGGATTCCGCAACTACTCATAAATTGGATGATGTGGACGAGACGCTGTTCGAGGGAAATAATTATGATATAATATGTAATTTCTTCTACAATAACGGGGTGAAGTACGCGGAACGTTTGACGCCGACATGGAAACCCGAACAACGTAGGATTTACACGAATAACCGTCTGTTGAATCTCGGTTACTATCATTTTGAGAACGAGAATGATGAAGAGGCTCAGCGGATATGGAATGCGGCCTTGAACCTGAAGCCCAGGGTAGCGGCTCGTGCCGCGGTGAACTTGGCATGGTTCTATGAAAAAGATGGTAACTTTTCGTCAGCAAAAGCTTTATTGGAGGCGGCTTTGAAAACATTACAAGCAAATAACATCAATGACAACTTGTCCGTATATATTACGGATTACATAAAGCGTTTAGAGAAACGTATCAAGGATGAAACCAAAATTATGGAACAGTTATAAACGATTTTAAAGCATGAGAAATTTCGATTATTACAATCCCGTGAAAATTCTTTTCGGGAAAGGAAAAATTGCCGAGATCGCAAAATGGATTCCGAAAGGGATGAAAGTTATGATGACCTACGGTGGTGGAAGCATCAAGAAAAACGGTGTCTACGAACAAGTGATGGATGCGTTGCAAGGGTTTGATATTGTAGAGTTCGGGGGTATTGAGCCGAACCCGAAATACGAGACTTTGATGCGGGCCGTGGAATTGGCAAAACAGGAAAACGTGGGATTTCTTCTAGCTGTAGGAGGAGGTTCCGTGATTGACGGGACGAAATTTATTGCTGCTGCAACTTGTTTCGAGGGGAATGAACCTTGGGACATCGTGGCAAAAGGCGCACGGGTGAATGCGGCACTTCCGTTGGGTGCTGTACTGACCCTTCCGGCTACAGGATCGGAAATGAATAGTGGCGGTGTGATCACTCGCCAGTCCACTTTGGAAAAATTGGCGTTTAATTCTCGCCATGTGTTCCCGAAATTCTCTGTACTGGACCCGATGGTAACTTATTCATTGCCCATGAAACAAGTGGCTAACGGGGTGGTTGACACTTTCGTGCATGTCATGGAACAATATTATACTTTCCCGGAACAAGCTGAGATTCAAGATCGTTTCTCTGAATCAATCTTGAAGACTTTGATTGAGTTGGGACCGAAGTTGATTCATGCCGAGAAACCGAATTATGAAGATCGGGCCAACTTCATGTGGGCAGCCACGATGGGGTTGAACGGTTTGATTGCCTGCGGGGTATCGCAAGACTGGTCAACTCACCATATCGGTCATGAATTGACCGCTTTCAACGGGTTGGATCATGGAATCACGCTGGCGATCGTTTTACCGGGAGTGATGAATGCCACGAAAATTAAACGTCGTGAGAAATTGTTGCAATATGCCGCACGTGTGTGGAATATTGACACAGATCAGCCCGATGCTGCCGATCAAGCGATTGCCCGTACGGAACAATTTTTCAATGAATTGGGCGTGAAGACCCGCCTGTCTGATTATGGCGTGGGTATCGACACGATCGACCGTATTGAAAAGCGTTTCCGTGAACGGGGGGATTTTGCTCTAGGTGGTATCGATGATGTGAACGTGGATAATGTGAGAGCGATATTAACTTCAAGACTTTAATAATTGAAAATGGAGAATTGAAAATGGAAAATGGCAAAAGTGTCTTTTTTCAAATTCAATTCTCCATTTTATTTTGTTTACAGAAATTGAAAATCGACTTTTAGTTCAGGATTAATCCCTCTAATTTTCAATTTTCAATTTTCAATTTTCAATTGCCTATGTTGCGTGTATATCGGGCCTCAGCCGGTGCGGGGAAGACGTTTGCTTTAACGATGGAATATTTCAAGATCGTTTTCAATGTTTCTTCTGAGTATAAAAATGTGCTTGCCGTGACCTTTACCAATAAGGCCACGGAAGAAATGAAATCCCGTATCGTGCGGGAATTGAACAAGCTGGCGGAAGGTCAGAAGAGTGATTACCGGGAGGAACTTAAACGGACGCTGAAATTGACAGACGATCAGGTAAGGGAACGGGCCGGAGTGTTACGTACTTTGATTCTGCACGATTACGGGCGGTTATCCGTGACGACAATTGATCGTTTTTTTCAACGGGTAATCAAAGCGTTTACCCGTGAACTGGGGATATTTCCCGGTTATAATGTCGAGTTGGATAGTGACTACGTGTTACAGCGAGCCGTGGATCAAGTGATGCAACGCATGAATAAGGATAAGGAGCTAAGGGCGTGGATTACCGAGTTGATGAGTGATAGCGTGGAGGATGCCAAATCGTGGAGCGTGAAGAGTAAGATCGCGGAGCTGGGGAAGGAGTTGTTTGGAGAGAGTTATATGCTCTTCGACAAGGATGTGAGGGACAAGTTTAACGATCGAGGATTCCTGAAAGGTTATAAGATGTTCTTGCAAGGTGTGATCTCCCGTTTCGAGGATCGCATGGAGATGTTCGGTCAGTCTGCTTGCCGGAATATCGAGGAGAATGGATTGCATGCGGAAGATTTTAAAGGAGGGAAACGAAGTTTTATAAATTATTTTTACAAATTGCGGGATAAGAGTCTGGATAAGATTCCCGATTCTGCCCGAAAAGCAATAGATAATCCGGATGAATGGGTGACCAAAAAGCATGATCCGTCGATCCGGACATTGATTGAGCATATCTACCCGGAACTGAATACGAACTTGCGGGAAAGTGTCGAGTTTTATGACGAGAATTTTCGGGATTACGTGTCTGCGGTTTTGCTCTCGAAGAATCTTTACCAATTGGGGATTCTGAATGACTTGTACGGGGAGGTGAGAGATTATTGTGACGAAAAAGGACTCATGTTACTGAGTGACACCACCCGTTTACTTAACATGCTGATTGCCGGGAATGATACTTCTTTCTTGTTCGAGAAAACAGGGAATTTCTACAAGCATATCATGATTGACGAGTTTCAAGACACCTCGACCATGCAATGGGGAAACTTCCTGCCACTTGTCGTGAACACGCTTTCCGAGGGAGGAAGGGCTATGATCGTGGGGGACGTGAAACAAAGTATCTATCGATGGCGTAACGGGGACTGGCGTTTGTTGGCGGAAGGGGTAGAGCGTGATTTGGCTACTTTCGGTACAGATAACGTGATTCTAGAGCATAATTGGCGGAGTTACAAGGAGGTCGTGGAATTCAATAATCGGTTCTTTATCCTGGCTGCACGGCAATTAAAGGAGTTGTATGACAATGAATGTGGAGAAGAGAATGTTTATTCCCGTTCGATCACAGAAGCTTATTCCCGGCCGGAGCAACTTGTGAGCCGTTCGGGAAGTGGGTACGTGGAGATTCGTTTCAGTGGGGAAAAACAAGAAGAGGGGAGTGATGCGGAGATCATGGACTCTATCGTGGATGTTGTCAATGACACGATGTACCGGGGTGGAGAACTGAAAGACTGTGTGATTCTTGTGCGTAACGGTAAAGAAGGTGCTTTCGTTGCCGATTACTTGATAGAATATAACAAGCGGGAGAATATTCCTTTTCCGATACCTTTTATATCTAATGATTCGCTATACGTTTCCTCGTCGCCTTACGTGGAATTAATTATTAACGTGCTACGTTACATGGTGGAACCGTATGACGCGGTGAATCGAACGGTGTTGCTTTATAATTACCGAACTTTTGTCAGGGGTGAAGATACTTCACGGGAAGATGTTCTTTTCAAAGCCGGTAGTACGGACGAGAGTTTTCTTGACACGATCGACTTGCCGTTTTTACGGGAGCCGGAGAAACTGACATTTAGTTCCTTGTTCGAGATCACGGAGACGATTATCGAGGCTTTCGGTTTACGGGTTAGGATGGAAGAATTGCCTTACTTGATCGCTTTCCAAGATATTCTCTTTGATTACGAGAAAAACAACACGAACAGTATTCCTATTTTTCTTGAATGGTGGGAGAAGGAAAAGGATAAAAAAGTGTTATCTACTTCGGAAGAAGTGGATGCCGTGCGAATTCTCACGATACATAAATCCAAAGGGTTGGAATTTAAAACGGTTATTACTCCTTTCTGCGCCTGGGATCTTGATGATACCCGTCACGGGCGCCGGATATGGTGTCAGAATCGAGAGGAGGGGTTTAGGGATTTGGAGTATGCACCATTGAACTATTCCTCTAAACTGGCAGATAGTCATTTCCGGGAGGATTACCTCAGTGAGCACATGAAGGCTTATGTTGACAACTTGAATCTGCTTTACGTGGCGTTCACGCGGGCGGAACGGGAGTTGTATGTTCTGCCTTACGCACCCAAGATAACGAAAGAAGGGAAACCGTCAGATATTGGTGCTTTTCTCTTTCAAGTTTTGGAGGCAAGCGGGATGCCGGAATGGAATTCCGAGAATTCGAGCTTGATCATCGGGGAGAAACAGTTGATAGCCGGTAAGGAAAAAATAGAAGACGATCATACATTAAGTCTGGCGGAATATCCGATTTATGAATTGAACGAGCGGGTGAGTGTCCGGTATAAATATGAAGATTACACGGACCCGGAGACAGTAGAGATTTCTGCCGTTGACGAAGGGAAGATATTACATGAGATATTCCGCCGTATCGAGACGGTGGATGATGTCGATCGGGCGGTAAATGATATGTATCATTCGGGTTTACTTACCTTGGTGGAAAGGGAGAATTACCGGGAGCAGGTGGTGTCTTATTTGAATAACCCAGTCCATTCGGCATGGTTTGATGGTCGATATAAGGTTATTAATGAACGGGATATACTTTTCTGTAACTCGGGAAAAGCTCGTCCGGACCGGGTTATGGTTGATGGGAAAAAAGCCATTGTTGTGGATTATAAATTCGGTCAGAAAGAAGAGAAATCGTATATCCGGCAGGTTGGTTTTTATTGTAAAACATTACGACAGATGGGCTATACCGATGTGGCAGGTTATATTTGGTATGTTCCCTTGGGAAAAGTAGTGTCCGTGTGAGGACATAAAAAATGGGAAGTTTGCATTTGAAACTTCCCATTTTTATATCCGGAGATTTATTATCTACGATAGTCTAATCTCTTTTTACCAAGAGGAACACTAACACCTAAGTAGGCATTTACCCGGTTGGCGTCACCTGCTGATTTGGTCATCAAATAGTCGGAACCGATGAAAACAGGGCCTAATTTCAAGCCTATTCCCAGCGTTTCAAAGTCACTATGTAAGAAAGAGTAACTTAATGTTGCCCCGAACCAGTTTCTCGGACGGTAGTTTGCTGAAAGTGTCAATTCGGAGTAAGCTTTAGGCTGGGTGAATTGAGTAGAGGACAACAGACCGAATCCGAGCTTGTTATTCAAAAGGGTATATTCTGCTCCGAGGTTCAAGGTTGAACGAAGACTGGTACTCCGGCTTTTGGTTTTCTCTTCCGTTTGGAATTGGATCAAGTCGAAGTCGAACACATCTCCAGCCTCGTAAGTTTCATAATTATCTGGATCGAAATTAGTGAAATCACCGTAATCATGCTCGCTGTCTGTCGTGGCAATCGTGGTTGATGATTTTGTCCAACTAATGAATCCTAGGTCGAGGATGGCTGCCGATACATTAATGCAACCAAGAAAATTGTAACTTGCCCCTAAGTCGATACCGAATCCATAACCGGATACTCCGGGAGAATCAAAGTCAATATCATCAATATATCCACCATCTGAATTATACCCAAATTCTAATCCTTTCATGGAAGTTTCCAATCGTCCTTTGGTTTTTACTTTCCAAGATTGATAACTTAAAATATCTTCCGTGTTTATTTTTGCGGTGATCTGATCAATTTTAGCATCTAGGTTACCTAATCCAACTAAAACTTTCACGCGTCCCCCGACAGTCAGGTCTTTTGTTACGGGACGGGAATATCCTAATCCTATTTCAGTGAAAATATCCGCATGGAGTTCCATATCCCGGATGTCGTAATCGAGGTTGAGCCTGTCGTCTAAATCCGGATCAATATTAGCGTAACGGGCAAATTCGAACATACTCTTTGGGATGGAGGCACTAATGATGGAGCGGGCTCCCAAGTTTACAGTCCAAAATCCTTTCCCGCTGTAAAAACCGAAAGAAATAATGTCCACCGTCAAGTCGATATTCATCGTGTTCTTGTTGTCCAGACGACTGATGAATTTGTCGCTATTCAAAAAGTCATTCTCGTTTTCGATAATGTCGATAAAATCATCGATACTCAATTTGTTGGAAGAAGCAGATAATCCGATGGCACCGATAGCCGGGATATTAAAATATCCTCTGGCGGGTTGCAAGGCAGGGTTCATTTTAAGTCTGGCCGGAACGTTGTCCATGAAATAGGAAGTCCTAAGTCCTTGTGCAAGGCCCTCAGAAATCCCCATAATAGACAAGAGTGCAGCCACACAGCTAACTTTCAAAAAGGTAAAACTTTTTTTCATAAATAGTGTCGTTTATAAATCTAATTTGATATTTATTACGACACAAAATTGTCATTTTATTTTAGAATAGACAAGGATTATTATTAATTATTTGTTTCATTTTAATGTAGTGAAGACATAATTTATCATCTGATATTTGGAAATGTAAAATAGATACTCTATCTTTGCACTCGCAAAACGAAAGAAGTTCTGCTTATATTGCGGGATGGAGCAGTTGGTAGCTCGTTGGGCTCATAACCCAAAGGTCGTCTGTTCGAGTCAGGCTCCCGCTACAAAATGAGGATCGATGGAAGTCGATCCTTTCTTTTTTTATTCAACATATGAAGCTAACACGTTTGAGACCTATCCTCCTAATTTTTCACGAGAGACAATATATAGAGAATAGATAATTGTTGTATTTGCTATATAGTTGCATTTTGGAATGTATAAAATACGCTATTTTCTTTGTTGTGTGGATGAATAGTCATACCTTTGTAAAAATAAATAATTCTTTGTGTATGAAAAAGGTGGTGTATATTTTGAGTTGTATTTCATTGTTTTTATCATGTAGTGATAAAGACGTGTATAAAGCTCCGGAGGCAGATCTGAATCTGTTGAAACCATACGAGGATATGGAGGTCATCGTTCCGGAGGGGTATGCCTCGATTGTCAAGTTATATGATGATACCTTGGCAATTTGTACTTATTCAACAACAATTTCGATCCCTACTTTCTGGGCGTCTAAATTGGGTCGGGCATCTGAAAATAGTCCGATCACGATTGAAAATGTAAAGAATGAGAATAATTATTATCAAGGTGTGTTAAATACTTGGCAGGTCGTGGCTTTTGAGGATAGTCGGGAAGGAGATTATGACTATAATGATTTGATCATACACGTGAACTGGAGTATTCGGGAAAATAATTACACGATATCCGTTCAGCCAGTTGCTTTAGGATCTTCCAAGAAAATTAAGCTGGGATTCGAGAAAATGGATGGTAATATTTCGAGTGTGAACGAGGTAATCGTGGCCGAAGATTGTCGGAAAGAATTGTTTGAGGGGAGAGTGGGATTTATCAATACTTTTTCCGGCAAAGAAAAGGTGATTATTAATAATGGTAAATATAAATACCAGAAAGAGTTGGCGAAACAGAGTAATGATCTTAGATGTGCAGTGAATTGGTTCATTGAAGTAGATGGCGGGACAAGATTATATGCTATTACAAATAACCCGATATGTCTTAATCAGGATGGAAGACCTTACGGATTGATATTCACTAGAATCTATGATGAGTATACTTATTGTAACGAGAAAGGGGAGCGTTGTGGAGTTGACTGGTTTCTATATCCCCAAGAACTTGTGAATATATCTGATATTTATGATTTCGACGGCTATATGAAAACAGGAGATATTTCTATTTTCCGGACTCCCAAAGAAGGTTTTTATGACGCCATAGGGGAAGGGGAACCGATGGGAAAAGAGGGACTGATATATTGTCCGAATTCGTTGTATAACGTGAAACTATAATAGTAGGTTAAAACGGGGAGTTTTCCCCGTTTTTTTATTCCTTTTCTCGTTATTTTTCAGTGCATTTTGTTTGGAGGGTTGATATTTATTTGTACTTTTGCGCCCGTGTTATAAAAACATAATGTCTAATTTATTAGGAGATAAGCATTTATTATTTATTATGGCAGAAGAACAAAAAGAAATGCAAGTAGAACTTGCACAAGAAGAAACCAAGAAAGTTGCTCCCGTGGCAACAACAAGCGCTGAGGCTGACGAGAATTTTGACTGGGAAGCTTATGCAAATGATGATGTAATCCCCGCATCTGAAAAAGAAGAATTGGCAAACAGGTACGCCGAGACTCTTTCATCTGTAGTAGAGAAAGAAGTTGTTGAAGGTACTGTTATCTCAATGAACAAGAGAGAAGTCGTTGTAAACATCGGTTACAAGTCAGACGGTATCATTTCATTGAACGAATTCCGTTACGATCCGGAATTAAAAGTGGGAGATAAAGTAGAAGTTTACGTTGAGACTCAAGAAGACAAGAAAGGTCAATTGACTCTTTCTCACAAAAAAGCAAGAGCTTTACGTAGCTGGGATCGTGTTAATGCGGCGTTGGAGAACGACGAAATTATCAAGGGTTACGTTAAATGTCGCACGAAGGGTGGTATGATCGTTGATGTATTCGGTATCGAGGCATTCTTACCGGGTTCTCAAATCGATGTTAAGCCGATTCGTGATTATGATATCTATGTTGGTAAAACCATGGAATTCAAAGTGGTTAAGATCAACCAAGAATTCAAAAACGTTGTTGTATCTCATAAAGCTCTTATCGAGGCTGAATTGGAACAACAGAAGAAAGATATCATCTCTAAATTGGAAAAAGGACAGGTACTTGAAGGTACTGTTAAAAATATCACCTCTTACGGAGTATTCATTGACTTGGGTGGCGTAGACGGATTGATTCACATCACTGACCTTTCTTGGGGTCGCGTAAATCATCCGAACGAAATCGTTGAGTTGGATCAGAAGTTGAACGTTGTTATTCTTGACTTCGATGACGAGAAAAAACGTATCGCTCTTGGTTTGAAACAATTGACTCCGCACCCATGGGATGCTTTGAGTGCAGACTTGAAAGTGGGTGACCGCGTGAAAGGTAAAGTAGTGGTTATGGCTGATTACGGTGCTTTCGTTGAGATCGCTCCGGGTGTAGAAGGCTTGATCCACGTATCTGAAATGTCATGGTCTCAACACTTGCGTTCAGCCCAGGACTTCATGAAAGTGGGAGACGAAGTAGAGGCTGTTGTTCTTACCTTGGATCGTGACGAAAGAAAAATGTCTTTGGGTATCAAACAATTGAAAAACGACCCGTGGCAAAATATCGAAGAGAAATATGCTGTTGGCACGAAACACAAAGCTATCGTGCGTAACTTCACGAACTTCGGTGTATTCGTAGAGATTGAAGAAGGAGTTGACGGATTGATCCACATCTCTGACTTGTCTTGGACGAAGAAAGTAAAACACCCGGCAGAATTCACTCAAATTGGTGCTGAGATTGATGTTGTAGTTCTTGAAATCGACAAGGACAACAGAAGATTGAGCTTAGGTCACAAACAATTGGAAGAGAATCCGTGGGATGTATTCGAAACGATCTTCACCGTTGATTCTATCCACGAAGGAACGATTACTGAAATCTTCGACAAGGGTGCTGTTATTGCGTTACCTTACGGTGTAGAAGGATTTGCTACTCCTCGCCACTTGGTAAAAGAAGACGGAACTCAGGCTAAGGTTGACGAGAAATTACCGTTCAAGGTGATCGAGTTCAACAAGGGTGCCAAGAGAATTATTCTTTCTCACTCTCGTATTTTCGAAGACGAGCAAAAGGCTGCCGATAATGCCAAGAAGAAAGATGAGGCTAGCGCTACTAAAAAAGCAGTGAAGAAAGTAAAAGAGAAACTGGAAAAAACAACGTTAGGTGACATCACCGAGTTGGCTGCTTTGAAAGACCAAATGGAAGCTAAAGAAGAGGAAGAAAAGAACAATTAATTTGTGAAATTCGAATTGACTATATTAGGGTGCGGTTCTGCCGTACCCACGCTTCAAAGAAATGCTGCCGCTCAGGTACTCAATGTACTTGAGCGGTACTTTCTTATTGACTGTGGTGAGGGTACTCAACAACAGTTGAGACGCTTTAAGGTGCCATACAATAAGATCAATCATATTTTTATTTCCCATTTACACGGGGATCATTTTTTCGGACTAATTGGTCTATTATCCAGTTTTTCATTACAGAACCGTCGGGCTGAATTACATATCTATTCAGACAAGCGTTTGGAAGAGATCATCGAGTTCCAGCTGAAAGTGATGAATTCCCGGCTGAATTACCCGTTGATATTTCATTACCTAGACCGTGAACCCGGTTTAATATACGAGGACCGTATGATGACGGTTCATGCTTTCCCACTGAAACACCGTTACGAGGCTCCCGTGACTGGATTCCTGTTTGCCGAGAAAGAGAAGGAGAGAAATATTAAGCGGGAGATGACTGATGCTTTCCATGTTCCCGTGGCTTTTATGCACCGTTTGAAGAAGGGGGAGGATTTTATCACGTCCGAGGGGGAAGTGATTGCAAATAGTCGTTTAACAACGGCACCGCCTGCTCCTCGTTCTTATGCTTACATGACGGACACGCTTTTCCGAGAATCTTTTGCCGAATACGTACAAGGAGTTGATTTACTCTATCACGAATCTACTTACGGGAACGAGTTTGAAGGATTGGCCAAAGAAACTTTTCACAGTACAGCAGGACAAGCAGCGCGAATGGCAATGCTTGCCGAAGCAAAACACCTTCTGCTAGGACATTTTTCGTCCCGTTATCCCGATCCGACCCCTTTACTGGAACAAGCACGGGAGATTTTTCCAAACACGGAATTGTGTTATGATGGGGCGGTATTCGAATTACCTGCGGTGAAATGGGGGTAATATTGTCATGGCTTACCTCGTTTTTGGGCTAAGGCTTGTCTGGCCTTTTGTCTGATTTAATTTATACTTCATTTAGACCACGGAGCATTCATCCTGTATTTATCCTCGATAAAATAGATATTTGAGAGGATTTTGTTTGGATTCGGGGTATGTGGTGAAGTATATTTGTTATAGGGTGAAATATGTTTGAGTGATGGGTGACTAGGGCGTAGGGCTAGTTTAATGTGGGGGGAAGTAAAGCCGTGAGGTTATTATTTATGTTTGATTTTTAATCTTATTTCGTATATTTGCTTTTTGGGTGATGAAAATTTAGATGAAATGATAGATGAGGAGTTGATTTTATCCGGGGTAAATCGCAAGAACGAAAAGGCTTGGGCAAGTCTTTACGATCATTATTATGCGGCATTGTGTGCATACGTGAATCGGATATTGAAAGGCTCCGAGAGTACTGAGGATTTGGTGCAGGAGGTTTTTATTGCCATCTGGAGGTCTGAAAAAAGATTTGATTCCATACAAGATTTGACTCGTTACCTATATCGGGCTTGCTATAACAATGCGTTGGTGTTTGTGCGGAATAACCAGATTCATGATACGATATTGAACTCAATAGGAGCAGAAAGTGATTTTACGGCTGACGATGTGTATGCTCAAACGGTTCGGGAGGAAGTAACCCGGCAGTTGTACGTGTATATTGAAGCGTTACCTTCGGAACAGAAGAAGGTTATTCTAATGAGTATTGAAGGGTATTCATGGGATGAAATTGCAGAAAAATTGGGGATAAGTGTAAATACGGTCAAGACTCATAAAAGTCGTGGATTCAAATCTTTACGTTCAAAACTGCAAGATTCCGTGTGTTTATTTTTAATTTAATTGAAAAAAAGAGCCTCTTCGTGTCATCTGAAATCGGGAGTTGTGTATTATGAGTATACAATGTAGAAGATAACAGATGATGAAAAAGAAAAACATATATGATGATGCGTCTTTGATCAAAAAATCGTTGATAAAAGATTTAAGTGATAAGGAGCAAAAGGAATTGGATCAATTGCTGGATGACCAATCCTTACAAGATGTATACAAAGAGTTGAGTGATCGTGGTTATTTGAAAAAGCAATTTATGGAATACGAGAAGTATTCTTCCCAAAAAGCTTATCGTGAGTTTAAGGAAAGAAGGGGACATTCCGGACGAATCAGAATCGTACGTTGGGTTGCTGTGGTTGCCGCCGTGTGGGTGTTAGCATTGGGTGTTACATTATGGATGACTTTTGGGAAGAAAGAAAATGTCGCTCCGCTTCCGGTAGCCTCGAAGATTATTCCGGCTGGGGAGAAAAAAGCTACATTGACTTTAGCAGATGGAACGGAAGTTCACGTTGAGGAAATAACCGCACGAGTATTACAAGAGAAGGGGATGAATATTGAATATAGGAATGGAGAGATTGTTTATCACAAAAGTGAAGAAGAAACGACAGAGGTTGTTTATAATAAACTTGAGGTTCCCCGGGGTGGTGAATGTATGATTAAACTAGATGACGGGACGAAGGTATGGGTAAATGCGGAGACGAAGTTGAAATATCCGGTAGTCTTTGTCGGTGACCGTCGGGAAGTGGTTTTGGAGGGTGAGGCATTTTTTGATGTGGCAAAAAACGAAAAACCTTTTATCGTGAAAACTTCTTTTGGAGATGTATGGGTGTTGGGAACAGCCTTTGGAATAAGTGCTTATGCGAGTGAACCGGAAAGTTATACTACTTTGGTAAGGGGTAAAGTGAGCGTTGAGAGAGAGGGGATGAAGCCTGTTGTTATTTTACCGGGAGAACAGGTAGTAACTTTTAAAGATGGGAAAATGATCAAACAGGAGGTGGATGTTGAAGAGTTCGTGGGATGGAAAGACGGAATTTACGTGTTCAAGGAGAAGAGTTTGGGTGAGATTATGAAAACTTTGGAAAGATGGTATAACATATCCGTGGATTTCCAAGATAAGAGTTTGGTTGATTTGCCATTTACGGGCAATTTGAAACGTTATGATGATATAAATGTATTTTTCGATGCTTTGACTCGTACCGGGGATATGAAGTATCGGGTGGAAGGAAATCAAGTGATCCTATTTAAATAAAAACGAGATAACGGACTACAAATTTCTCAGGTTCGATGTCCATTATCTCATTTAACAAGTAATTTACAAATCTATGAAAAAAAATCCATTCTTGAGGTGGAAAAGGCTTGTAAAATGTAGAAGCTTTTTTCACGTGATGAGTTTAACGCTTATCTTGACATTGAGTAGTTTGTCGGGATATGGAGCGAAAGCCGTGCGAGACACGATTTCTTTGAATTTGCAAGAAGTGAAATTAGAGAGGTTCGTGGAAGTGATGAAACAAAAGACAGGATTGAATTTCCTGTATAATTCATTGCTGTTTAAAGATGCGAAACCGATTTCCGTGACAGCAAACGGGGAGAATTGGGAATCCGTGTTGAGGAGAGTGCTAGAGAAGGAAGGTTTCACGTATGACGTGAAGGATGAGATCGTGGTGATCAAACGGAAGGTTGAAAATGATCATAACAAGTTTGTCATTGTTAAGGGAAAAGTTATTGATTCAAAGAAAGAACCACTTCCGGGAGTAACCGTGTTATTAAAGGGAATGACCATCGGAACCGTGACGGATTCCAAAGGAAATTTTTCAATTCGGGTTCCTCAAGGTGTAGATTCTTTGATTGTCAGTTTTATTGGAATGCAGACCGAGTATCTGAAACTTGAAAAAGATAAGTTGGAATACACGGTTGTTATGAAGGAGGACGTGACTCAGTTGGGAGAGGTTGTTGTGACAGGTTACCAGGAATTTGATCGGAGTAGGATGGCCGGTTCTGTTTCTTCCATTAAAGCAGAAGATTTGCATTTCAGTGGAACTAATACGTTGGAACAGGCATTACAGGGGCGATTACCGGGTGTTGTTATCACAAATACAAGTGGACTGGTCGGGGTACGACAAAAAACAAGAGTTCGGGGAACTTCGACGTTGTTAGGTAGCCAGGAGCCGATTTGGGTCGTGGATGGGATTATTCAAGAAGACCCACTCCCGTTTGACACGAAAACTTTTGATAGTGCAGGAGAAATTAATTCTGATAACTTTGACTATATCCGCAATTTTGTAGGGAGTTCTATTGCCTGGTTAAATCCGAATGACATTGAGAGTATCACGGTATTGAAGGATGCTTCCGCCACGGCAATCTATGGTGTACGTGCGGCAAATGGTGTAATCGTGATTAAAACAAAGCGAGGAAAATCAGGAGCAGCTTCCATTTCCTATTCGACTCGTTTAAATGTTTCAGAGCAAGTGACCTATGATAAATTGGAACTGATGAATTCCAAAGAACGTGTGGAGGTTTCCCGAGAAATTTTTCAACGAGGTCTAACAGCAAGTTGGACGAATAATAATATTGGTTATGCTGGGGCTTTGAACCAGTATTTAAAGAAAGAGATTACAAAAGATGAATTTGAACAGCGTGTGGCGAAGTTGGAAACTACAAATACTGATTGGTTTGATATTCTTTTCCGAACACCTTTTAGTCATTCTCATTCACTTTCTATTTCGGGAGGTAGTGAAGATGTGCGCTATTATGCCTCATTGTCGTATAATTCAACGAAAGGTACGGCTATTGGGAATGATACGGAATCTTATGGTGCTAATGTTGGTTTAGATATGAATTTGGGTAAGAAGTTGCGTGCGTCTTTTACGTTATCCGGTTCCCAAGCGACAACGGATGGTTTTTATATTGTAGATCCATATTCTTATGCAACTACAATTAATAGATCAATAGCTGCTTATGAAAATAACGGAGAATTGGCTTATTATCTGAAAGATGGTACTCCGGGACCTAAATTATTTAATTTTATAAACGAACGGGATCAAACAGGTACTTCGAATAAAAATATGTCTATTAACACGAATCTGAATTTGAATTATGATTTTACAGAGTCATTGAGATTTCAAATGTTGGGGAGTGTCAATATTGCATCTGTTATTGGAGAATCATGGGCAACGGAAAGGACGGAGTATATTGCCCAAATACGTGGTTATGATTATGGTACTCGTAAGCCTATTGATGCTGACTACAAAAATTCACAACTTCCTGTGGGGGGAGAATATAATCAAGATGAAAATAAGACCATATCGTGGAATTGGAGAAATTCACTTTCATACGATGTCGTGTTTAATGGGGTGCATACGTTAACTGCAATGTTAGGAATTGAATTGTCCAGTACAAAAAATACGGGTTTTTCGACCACTTCTTATGGTTATTTAAGAGATCGGGGAAAATCTTTTGCCACTGTGCCTGCTGTGAGAATAAATCCTTATGGAGGAACTACTTATGAAAATGAATTGATAAAAAAATTTACTCGTAAAATTACGGATCGAAAAACGAATCAAATGGGCGGCTATCTGACGTTAAATTATGCTTACGATGGACGTTACGTTGTGAATTTTAGTGTCCGGGTGGATGCATCAAATCGTTTTGGACGTTATGCTAACGAGAATTTTAATCCGGTTTGGGCAGGAGGACTTCGTTGGAATGTGGCCCGTGAATCTTGGTTCAGTAGACAAAATATCGTATCTGATCTGAGTTTACGTTTTAGTTTTGGTTACCAACGTAATATGGCTACAAATTATAGTCCGAGTTTAATCGTTAAGATACCTACCTCCGGGGCATCTAGTGCTGTGACGGATGTTAATACAGGAGATGAATTGTTGGAAATCACATCCTTGCCTTACGAGGATTTGCGTTGGGAAAAGACGACATCTTATAATTACGGAGTGGATTTAGCTCTATTCGATAATAAGATCCGAGTTGGGTTTGAGTATTACATGAAGAAAGGGAGGGACATAATTACTTCATTGTTGGTTCCCCGTGAATATGGTATTGAGAATATGCCGGTAAATGGGGGAAGTATGAATAATTCTGGGTATGAGTTAAGTGTGAGTTTTACCCCGGTCCGAACGAAATATTTTACTTGGGATATGAATGTCAATACCTCTAAAAATAATAATGAGATAACAAAAGTTGGTGTACAAAATTTGACATGGAAAACAGCGACTTCTGGGGAGTATTACAAAAAGGGATATGCCGTGTCATCCTTCTGGGCGTTTGATTGTGAGGGGATAGACCAAGAAACAGGTTATCCGATTATTAATCTGGAAACATCCGGGGATGGAGATCCATTGAATGATCCTACCACGTATATGAAATATGCGGGTAAATTGGATCCGGACTTTACGGGAGGTTTATCCATGTCCTTCCGATATAAGCAACTGTCTCTGTCAACAGGTTTTTATTTACAGATAGGCGGAAAGAAGTTTTTGAAGACCGCTTATGAATCCCAGACTTTACCTTCTGAATACGAAAATTTGTCATCCGAGTTGAACGAGCGTTGGAGACCGGGGGATATGGATGCTAAATTCCCGGGGTTACCGGATAAAAATGTTACTAATTTTTATCTTCCGAATAATTCAACCTATAGTAATGTCTATGAAATGTATAATTATAGTAATGTTCGGGTTGTGAATGCATCTTCTTTGAAGTGTAATAATATTTCAGTGAGTTATTTCCTTTCGGAAAAAGCAGCGAAGTTGATGGGATGTAAGTCTATCAGTTTAGGAGCAAGCGTTTCTAACCCGTTTACAATAGCGAGTAAAGATTTTAAAGGGCGGGACCCGGAAGTAGCGACAGGGGCTCAACCATTGACCAGCTCTTATTCATTTAATCTTAATGTAACCTTTTAGTTGATATTGCTATGAAGAATTATCGATCTATATATTGTTTAGGAATACTTCTGTATTTGTTATGTACTTCCTGTCATGATTTCTTCAAAGAGTCGAGTCAGGACGAGATAAAACCTTCTTCCGTAGAAGATTTGAGGGGGGTAATGTATAAAGAAGCTTACCCTTACCAGCTGGCAACTGGGACATTTTTAATGCTATTGACCGATGAGGTCCAGTGTAACGGGTTGTCGAATGATACGTATGCCACCGTTCATCAAAATGGAACTCCGGTGTTTACGTTTAACCCGATGATGTTTGATGGAATTGAAGTTTTTCCGACAGATGTGAATTCTTGGAAAACGTATTATGAAAAAATCAAAGGGTGTAATGTTGTCATTGATTATGTTTCTGAAATATCTGGTACAGAGGAGGAGAAGAATGCGTTAGTAGGGCAAGCGTTATTTTTGAGGAGTTTTTATTACTTGAAATTAGCGACGATATATTGTCAGCCATATAATGCTCCGGGAATAGACGTAAATACGACATTGGGAGTTCCTTTAATATTAACAATGGAATTAACAGATGATTTTCCTCGTAGGGTTTCTTTGAAAGCATTGTACGAGCAAATTGAAAAAGATTTGTTAACAGCAGCTACTTTATTAGAAGAAAATTATACACCAGATAATGTTTGGCGTGTAGGAAACGTTGCTGCCTATACTTTACTTTCTCGTTTATATCTTTATATGGGACGTGATGAAGATATGGATAACGTGATTAAATATGCGGATTTGGCTATAGCTCAAGGTCCGGATTTGACCCGCTTGGCTTTGTTGGATGGAAGTGGTAAGAGTGTTTATAATAGTGATGTAAGTTCGGAAGTTATTTGGATTTATGGAGTAAATTCATTTAGTGGAGGAGGTGCTTTCTTCACAACAAATGTAACTTGGGGATATGATGTACCTTGGGAAGTCTCTTCTGATTTGTTACGTCTTTATGATGCAACGAATGATTTGAGATATAAAATGTATTATGGTACTCCATTCGGGTGTACGTACGGAACTAAAGTAGCTTACAATACCTCCAATGGTTCAGACCATGGTATCCGTATAGCAGAAGCTTATTTAAACCGGGCGGAGGCTTTTATTCGTCGTTCTTTAGCCACGGGGAACGATGGAGACCGGGTGTTGGCGTTAAATGACTTGAACGTGTTAAGAGAGACAAGGTATATGACGGGTTCTTATGTTGACGAACAGATTACGGATGCTAATGAGTTATTGGAATTCTGTTTGATGGAACGTAGATTGGAATTGAGTCTAGAAGAGGGGTTCCGTTGGTTTGACATCAAACGCTTGGGATTATCGGTTACTCATGTATATATTGACACCGAGGGGGTAGAGAGAGAATATATATTGGAAAGTAATTCCCCGCTTTATGCTTTGCCTATTCCTTATGATGCGATAGAGAGAAATTACAGATTAGAACAAAATCCCAGATAAATATGAAACGGAAAATTTATTTTTATATGATATTGTTATCGTGGCTCTTGTGTGCGGTAGCTTGTTATGATGAGAAAGAGTTATCTCCATCGGAGATTATTTCCAGTTATTCAGTTCCTCAAGGGGAACATGATTATGATGATGTAATTGTGGAATATTACAATCAGTACGGTTCTTGTTTATTATATAAATTTACAGATAAGGATACTTATTGGACTCCTTCCGGGTGGATGAATGGTGTTTTGGGGGTGGATGGTACAAAAGGATACCTAGTTACCCCTGCCGATGAAAAGTACGTGGGAGAGCAGTTAGACGTGATCGAAAAGTTATGGTTCTCCTCTTATTCAGATGATTTTTTGAAGGAATTTCTTCCAGTGAAAATTATGCTTTGTTCAGAAATTGATTCTGTGTATGTGACTTGGGATTTTTCGGTGACACCCGTGCAGATGAAATATTTAAGCCAAGAAGTTCAATCTTGGTATAATTATGACAATATATGTGTGTCATACGGGAATATTGTAGTAACGCAGATGACAAAGGAGGATTCACTAGCATTCCGGAGTAGCATTAGCCGAACCTTTATAGAGAGTATGATTGGGCGGGGTAAAACGGCTCCGACAACGGAATTTGGAGAAAGTGCCAATTACGATATTAGTTCTTCTGATATGTATACTGCTTCGAAACTTTGGGCGGCGGGAATCCCTCAGTTAGTAAATTCCGCTATTTCAGAAGATAATGATTGGAAGACCTTTATGATGATGATGGTACTTTGCCCGGAAGAGTTTTTAACTCGGGTTCCTGAATATAATAGTGATTGGGATTCAACATCAAAGAATTGGGATGGTATCTTGAATCCGGTCAAAGATGTAAACGGTCTTTTGAAAAAGCGGTATGATATGGTACGGGATTATTTTATCGAGAATTATAATATGGATTTGCAAAAAGTGGGCAATATATTAAATCGTTAGTATGAAATATTTGTTGATTATATTGTTTTCCCTGTACGTATTAAGTAGCGGGGCTGGGAATCGTGTGATTCAGAAAGAGGATGAGAAAGAGGTGTCTATAGATGAATTTATTCATAAAGATACCCCGAAAGATGCTGGGTTCTTTCATGTTTATGTGCAGGATGGAAGATATTATCTGGAAGTACCAGATGATAAACTTGAACGGGATATTCTGGTGGCCGTAACGATCATAAAGGGAACGGCACAGAAAGAGCGGAGTACGGATGCTCGTTTTGGGTATGGCGGGGACTCCGTGTATGATCGGTTGATTCGTTTTATCAAGAATCAGGATAGAATTGAAATTGTATCTCCCCAGGTATTTTACTTGGGAGATACTCCCGCCTTGTATGATGATTATATTAAAAATGTGATCTCTCCCGTGATGTATTCTTTGGAGATTAAAGCCAAATCTGCTGATAGTTATTTGGTAGATATTACCGATTTGTTTCTGAGTGATTGTGATTTGTTTTCCTTGAAGGGAGCGAAGGTCGCCTTAAAATTAGGCGGTTATCAGCAGGAGCAGTCCTATGCTTTGGATGTAAAAGCTTTCCCGGAAAATATAAACTTCCGTTCCATGCGTGGTTATGCTGTTGACGGGGAAGTGAAGGATGGCGGGTACACTTCTTCTCTTTGGGAGGTGGGGGCGTCATGGTATCTTTTACCAGAGAAACCGATGAGACAAAGAATGTTTGATGATCGGGTGGGGTATTTTACCTTCGTATTGGATGGGATGACGAAACGGAATGACCAGATGGAAAAAGTGGCATTTGCAACCCGCTGGCGTTTGGAGCCGAAACCGGAGGATATGGAGAAATATTTGCGGGGAGAACTTGTGGAGCCCGTGAAACCGATAGTTTTCTATATTGATCGGGCAACCCCGGGCTATTTGGTGCCTTATTTTATAAAAGCGGTAAATGCGTGGCAGGGTGCTTTCGAGAAAGCCGGATTCAAGAATGCGATTTACGGAAAGTTAGCTCCCTCGCCGGAAGAAGACCCTGAATATTGTGAAGGTGATATTCGTTATCCGTTAGTATCGTACAAAGCCTCCCCGATCCCGAATGCTTACGGTCCGATGGTGTTTGACCCTCGATCCGGGGAAATTATTACCTCGCATATTGCGATATTTCATTCGGTTCTGGATTTGTTACAACGTTGGTATTTCGTGATGTGTGGGGCGGTTGATTCCCGTGCAAGAGAATACCCTCTAAGCCATGAGGTAATGGGAGAACTGGCGGCAACCGTGTTGACTCATGAAGTGGGACATACGTTAGGACTTCGGCATAATTTTATCGGTAGTACGGCCTATCCGGTGGATAGTTTGCGTAGCAAGACTTTTATCCGTGAACATGGTTTGGGAACTTCCATTATGGATTATCAACGTTTTAATTATCTGGCACAACCGGAAGATGGTTTGGAACCGCAAGATTTATTGCCTCGTATCGGGATATACGACGAGTTTGCGATAGAATGGGGGTATCGTTGTCTTCAGGAAACAAATAATCTGGTGGAAAACAATTTGAAGTTACGTGCTTGGGTGGATGAAAAGCGGAAGGACCCGAAGATGTTTTATATCGTGGAAACGGATTATAGTGATCCCCGGGTACAATCTGAAGATAGTGGAGATGACATCATCAAGGCGAATCGCTTGGGAATGAAAAATTTGAAATATATCATGGAGCATCTGGAAGAATGGACAAAAACGAGTGATCCGGATTATTACGCTTTACGAAGACGCTATCTTTCAGTGTTGAGTCAGTACCAGAATTATGTGAACCACGTGATTCGTTACGTGGGTGGTAGTTACACGGATAACCCGACGAGGGAGGAAGAAAGTTTAACGGTGTATCAACCTGTACCTAAGGAAAAGGAAGAGGAGGCACTTGCTTTCTTGGAAGAATACGTGTGTCGGGAACCGGAATGGCTTTTTCGGCCTAATTTGATGGAAAAGACCGGAATTAATTTCGAATATTATGAACAAGAACCGGCCAATAAGGTGATAACTAAAATGTTATTAAAGTATACGATATTACATAAAAATCGGCAATTAAACCCGGATGGTTTGACCATTGACGAGTTGCTGGATCGTATGTACGTGACTCTCTTTGAAGAAAAGGGCCGGAACGGAGAATTATCCCGGTATGACAAGGCATTGCAAAAGGGGTTCGTGCAGGATCTTGTCGTGAACGGGGAGAATCCAACGACTTTATTAAATGGGGTTGGGGTTCGTATCAAGCAACTGGTTTCGAAAATAAAACAATATGCGTTGACCGCTTCGGAGGAGGGACAGGATGCGTTGACGGTCAGTCACTACAAAACACTTTATAATTTTATTACTCTGTGGGAGAGCGGAAAGAATAAATCATTGATTGAATTGAACTAAATATATTAGGAATGAAAGTATTGAATGTATGTTTGTTACTGATAGTAACTTTATTGATGTTTCGTCCGGTTGTTGCGCAAAATAATGCAGAACCGATGACATTCAGTCAATTTAAGGAACAGAAAGATTTACAAATAGATAACGGTTTTTACACGGTTTATCGTTTAGGAGATAAATATTACCTGGAGATTCCGATGGAAGGAATGGAAAAAGAGGTTTTGATCACGACACAAGTGGTGCGGGGATATTCGGCTTTTCTTTCCGAAGCCTCAGGAGTTGTCCGGTTTTCGATCGGGAAAAACAATCGGGTTCAAGTGATTCGTAACCGGGTTACAGATGTTGCCGCGGATTCAACAGATTATTGCATGGCAAATGCGATTCGAAAATCAGGACTTGTACCAGTAGATTTTACCTTGCCGATAGTGGCTTGGGGAGAAAATAAGCAGTCGGTGATTATCGAGTTGACGAACGAATTGAATAATCCCGGAAGTGGGTTATTTAAAGTGAGTTCTTATAGTTTATTAAGCCATCCGGATCCTAATCTTTCTGGAATTGACGGTTTCCGGATCTTAGATCAAGGGGTAGTCTTCTCTGTGACACGTACCCAGTCGGATTATTATGCGAATCCTCAAATGCAACAGGGATCGGATGTCGCCTCTACTTTTACATTGGAAATGGTTATTCAGCAACTGCCAGAACATTCCGTGACCTTGAAAGCCAACCATCCGGCTTATGGTTTTGAAACAATTGGGATTACCGAATATGATACCAAGAGATACGTGGCCCGTAAAAAAGAGTATATACAGAGGTGGCATCTTTCGGCTCCCGTGAAGGAGTTGAGAAAACAGAAGAAAGGTTTGACTATTGAACCGGAAAATCAGATTTGCGTGTACATCGATCCGATCACCCCGGTTCCTTTTGTTGAGAGTATCAAGAAGGCCATGCAACAATGGGAAAAAGCATTCGAGAGTGCCGGATGGAAGAATGTCTTCCGTTATAGTTCGGAGACGAAAGATGCTGCCTTGACTTACCGGACGATTCTTTTCCGTTGGGGAAATGCTTTTAGCGATGTTAATTCTTCCATGATTACCAATCCTGTGAACGGTGAAATATTATGTGCCCGAATTAACGTGATGGATGTCATGGCAGATGAATTGTTAGGCACTTATTTCTTGCAATGTGGGTGGCTGGACGGGAGAATCCGGAAGGATCTTCATAGTTTGGGGGTACGGCAAGATGTGTTGACCGTTCAACTGGCATCGATTTTGGCCAAGGTATTGGGAATGAAACCTAATAAAGCAGGAAATACCGTTTTTACCCCGGACAATATTCGTTCCGAGAAATGGTTGAATAAATATGGAATATCGGCATCAATTACTTCCGGTATGGTATTTAATTATCTCGCTCAACCGGGTGACCGGGTAAGTGTCAAGAATCTTTTCCCTCGTGTTTCCGTGTATGATTATGATGCGATTAACTATGCTTATGGCAATAGTGATGCCTTACCTTCCATGCGGGCGGCTTTCTATGCCCCGGAGGATAAATGGGATCCCTATGCTCAAGACGGTTTCTTGTCAAATGATATTTTGTCGGCAAGTGTGAAAGGCATCGAATCGGTACGGGAGATTTATCCTCAACTGGGAGAATGGATGAACCAGTTACCGAAAGATCAGAATACATGGAAAAGTGTATCCGATTTCTCGCTGAAAGCGCTTGCACTATACCAGACTTATCTGACTCAGATTGTGAAATTGGTGGGAGGTCGTTCTATTCGTCCGGTCATAAAAGGAGTGAATGAATCTCCGGTTATTTATGTCCCGAGAGAACTTCAGGAAAAGGCTTTACAATATTTAGAGACAGAAATTTTGACACAACGTCCGGAGTGGGTTCATTCCAAAGAGATGCAACAAGCGGGGACATACGATATAAACCACATGATGGTAGGATTGGCCGAGAAAATCACGCAACATTTTATAGATCCGAAAGTCATAACTTCCCTCGTGGCGGCAGAAAGTGCATACGGGGAGAATGCGTTCACGGCGAAAGAATTATTCACTTATGTTGATCGGGTTATTTTTGAAAATTTCGATACCCGGAAGGCTGTTACTACCTATAAACAAGGAATACAGGTTTGTTTCATTTCGGATTTTGCCCAAACAATGGCACAGAATAATATCTCTTTTGGCTTGGGAAACGAGTCTGCGGGAGTTCTTCATGCCTATTTCGTGGAACTGGCGAGAAAAGTGAAGGAATTGAGTGAAACTCACCAAGATTCCCTTACCCGGGAAAACTACCGGGTGATGCTGATGCGAATGAACCGAGAGTATTTTGATAAACAATAAGGATATGAGAAAGATTTTATTTTTACTTGTAGGACTGTTGGCATATTGTCAGGCAGAATCACAAAACAGGGAAATTGAGTTTGAAAAGTCCACTTTGCAGGATGCGTTGAATAAGGCTACTGCCGCGGGAAAAATGGCTTTCGTGGATTGTTACACGGAATATTGCGGCCCTTGTAAGACAATGGCGGCGTTGGTTTTCACGTTGGATAGTGTTGCCGACTTTTTTAATTCCAATTTTGTAAATGTTAAATTGGATATGCTGTCGGAAGATGGGAAACAATATGCGGATAAGTACAAAATCGGGGCCTATCCTTCTTTCCTACTTTTGAATGGTAAGGGTGAGTTGCTTTATAAGTTTGTCGGGGGAAAATCGGCTGATGTGTTTATGGCCGAAATTAGAAAGGGGATGAAACCTGATAACCGGGTGAAATCAATGGATGATACTTATGCCACGGGCAAGTATTCCAATGATTTTTTACGGGAGTACGTGCAGTTGAAATTGCAGTTGCTTGAGAAAGGGGAAAGCCTTAGATTGGGGAAGGAGTATTTCGATAAAATTTCGCCAGAAGAACGTTTACAACCGGAGAACTGGTTCTTGTTTGCGGATAGAACATTGGGAGGGGTCAATAGTACGAATATGCGATACTTGCTTGAGCATTGGCAGGATTTCGTGAGGGTACAAGGAGAAGAAAAAGTGTATGAACGAATTACGGCTCTCTACCGGGATATGACGGAATGGGTATTACAAGGTTGGTATTTCCGGGATTTTGAACGTAATCCGGATGATTTCGTGTACTATCGGCAACGGATTTCGGCAATTCCTCTGCCTTGTCAGAATGATTACTTGGTTATGATGGACGTGGCGAAAGCAGTTGTATTAAATGATTCCTTGAAGGTTCGGGGACTTCTGGAAGATCATGTTGCCGATTTTAGCAATGAAAATCAACAAATCATGTTCGGTGGGATGGGATGGTTCCCTTCCTATAACGGGGTATATCATGAACAGTTATTGGAAATTGCCCGAAAGGTGGTTCAAGGTGGTTCAACCTCTAATTTGGCCAACTATTTAAAGACTTTACTTAATCCGGATGAGGCATACGTGGGCGAGAAATATGACGTGCAGAATCTGAAGGATAAGATCGGTTCCACGATGATTGTACCTTTCTTTCACCCGACCAAACCATTGTTTTGGTACTCTTACGAGAACCAACCGGGCGAGAGAGCGTATTATGCCTATGATCCGAAGGAGGGGAAACGAGAGGTATATAACTACCGGATTATAGATAGTTTGGTCCGGGAGATGTTGCCAGGGGAAGAAGAGAGAATATATTATAACCCGGAATTTGATGATAATGGGTTGGTGGCTAAATTAGAGGTCGGGGGAAAGATATTCGTGTATGATGCCAAGAATAAGGCTTTGATTCCTTCTGAACGCAAAAAATATCCTTCTATTCGTCCGTATGGGGTTTCTCCCGATCTGAGATACGAGCTGATCGTGAAAGAGTATAATCTTTGGTTGGAAGATAAAGAGCAAAAAAAACAGGTACAACTGACTTTTGATGGGGATAAAGATTACGAGTTTGAAACGGCAAATACCGAATGGTTGTCGGATGACGGGACTTTTTATCTTACAAGAGAAGATAAACGAAATATCCGGACGTTTCCTCTGGTGTATTCACTTCGGGAACCGGCACCGACAGTCAGCGAGTACAAATACGAATTACCGGGAGATACCGCTGTTTTAAAACAGGAGTTGTTTATCGGGAACGTGAAGACGGGGATGTTTAAAAAGGTGGATGTGGTGAAATGGCGGGGGCAACTATTGGAAGTGCTGAAAGTGGCAGATGTACAGGATCGGGTCTTTTTCATCCGTAAAAAAGGGACCCGAAATGAATTTGAATTATGCTCGGTCGATGCGAAAACAGGGGAAGTAAAGGTGATTTTGCATGAAGTGAGTAAACCATATCTGAATGAAGAGTTATTTAGTTGCCGGGTGTTGAATGGAGGAAAGGATATTCTTTTGTGGTCCGATCGTTCTGGATGGGGACATTATTATCACTATGATGGTAATGGCAAGTTGCTGAATTCGGTGACTTCCGGGGAATGGACAGCGGGACGCATAATGAAGATTGACACGGTGAAAAAACAGATTTATCTGTACGGGTTCGGTAAGGAAAAGGGGAGAAACCCGAATTATACTTATTTGTATCGTGTGGGTTTTAATGGAAAACGATTGACCTTGTTAACCCCTGAAAATGCAACACATAGCACGTTTGTTCATCTGGGAGGAGGTCTGATCGTGGATAATTTTTCCCGTATAGACACGGTACCACAAATTTCCGTACGTGATATAAACGGGCGCTTGCTGACTGTTTTGGAAAAAGCAGATGTTTCTCGTTTGTTGGCGTATGGTTGGAAGTATCCGGAACAGTTTACCGTGAAGGCGGCTGACGGGAAAACGGATCTTTACGGAATTATGTGGAAACCTTATGATTTTGATCCTAGCAAGAAATACCCGATCGTGTCGCAAGTATATCCGGGGCCACAAACGGAAACCGTGTGGACGGATTTTACCGTGCTGGATCGTTATAATAACACGGCTTTGGCACAAAAGGGGATTATCGTGGTGTGTTTCGGACATCGGGGCGGTTCTCCCTTCCGGGACAAAGCGTACGCTACCTACGGGTACGGGAATTTACGGGATTATGCGTTAGCGGATGACAAGGCGGGATTGGAACAATTGGGACGTAAATATTCTTTTATTGATACGAATCGGGTAGGTATTTTCGGACACTCGGGGGGTGGTATGATGGCTTTTGCTGCAATCTGTACTTATCCTGATTTTTACAAAGTGGCTGTGGCCTCATCGGGTAATCACGATAATCGTATTTATAATCGTACGTGGGGAGAGACTTATCAAGGAATCGGGGACGATTATAAGTTTACCGTGAAAACGAATCAGAAACTGGCAAAATACTTGAAAGGTCGTTTACTTCTGGTGACAGGAGAGGTGGATAATAACGTGCATCCGGCTAACACGTACCGGGTGGTGAACGAGTTGATTTTGCAAGGAAAGGATTTCGATTTGTTGATCTTACCGAATCAAGGCCATGCTTTTGAAGGACCTTATAAATCTTATTTCGAAAAGAAGAAAAGGGATTATTTCACGAAATATTTACTGGCTGAATAAATTGTAATACGAATCGTGTAAGTGTGAAAGGAGATTTCCGGTAAAGCGGATTTCTCCTTTTTTAATATCGTGGGAAAGAGAGGTTCTTGAAATAATTCTATCTTTGCAGCGTCAAATTCAGATGGTCATTATGGCAAGAAAAGAAATTACATATATTCCCTCGGCAGAGGTTTGTTCGAAAGAGATTCATATCGTGTTGGAAGACGATGTGATCGTGGAAGTCGGTTTCAAGAAGGGATGTGCCGGGAATACGCAAGGGGTGGCGGCCTTGTTGAAAGGAATGAAAAAAGATGAGGCCATCCGTCGGTTGCGGGGAATATGCTGCGGACGAAAGTCAACTTCATGTCCCGATCAGTTGGCCCAAGCCTTGGAGAATATGGCGTAATTTAATCGTGTTTCTACCGATATAATTGGCAGAACGTTGAACAAAGCCGAGATAAAGACGACACAAAGCTGAGATACAGCCGAGTTGTGTCGTCTTTATTTTTTTTGATGTCTTGGATGTGCATCGCCTAAGCCCTAAACAGGGATAAATAAGGGTAGAAAATAGTACCGTTTTCTATTTCAGGTATTCTATAAAGTGTAAGTAAGACGTGTGGTAATATTTATTCAAAACTATACTTTATGGAAGAATCAATTGTTAAGGTAGAGCATTTATCTCATCGTTACAGTGTACAATGGGCGATTCGGGATATTAATTTTGAGATAACGGAAAACGGTATTTACGGTTTATTGGGTTCTAACGGGGCGGGTAAATCGACGACGATGAACATTATGTGCGGGGTGTTGAAACAGACGGAAGGGGAGGTTTTCATCAAGGGTGTAAGTATGAGAGAGAACCCGGTGGAGGCCAAGCGCTATATCGGTTTTTTACCCCAGAAACCACCCCTGTATAATGATTTGACCGTGGAGGAATTTTTGGCTTTCACGGCTAATATTCGTCGTATTCCCACGGGAGAGGTGGCCGAGGCGATTAAGGTGGTGATGGGACGATGCGGGTTAAGCCATTTCCGTAAACGGTTGGTGCGCAATTTATCGGGAGGGTATCAGCAACGTTTGGGGATAGCCCAAGCGATTATTCATAACCCGGCATTTGTCGTGCTGGATGAGCCGACTAACGGACTGGACCCGAATCAGATCGTGGAGATTCGGCATTTGATCAAGGAGATTGCCGAGGAACGTACGGTGATTCTTTCCACGCATATCTTGTCGGAAGTGCAGGCTACGTGTGATTATATCCGGATGATCGAGGAAGGACAGGTCGTTTTTGCCGGAACGGTGGAAGAGTTTGATAATTATATCGTACCGAACACGATATTCGTGAGCTTGGCATCGGCCCCGCCAGTGGACGAGTTGAAGATGCTTTCCGGTGTGGAGGATGCGGTGAGTATGGGAGGCATGGATTACCGGGTGAACTTTTCGGATTCCCGGGAGGCGATTACCCAGATCGTGGAGGCGAGTGTGACCCGGAATTGGCAATTGTTGGAGATACGTATGGAGAAGAGTTCCATGGATAGCGTGTTTGCCGAATTGTCGGCCAAGAGTAAGAACCGCTAAAAAGGAGAGCTTATGAAAATGATATTCAAGATAGCGAAGACGGAGTTACAGTCTTTGTTTTATTCACCAATTGCTTGGTTGCTTTTGGTGGTGTTTGCTTACCAGGTTGGGATGATTATGTCCGGGATGCTGGAAGATATTGTAGTTCGGCAGGCCATGGGATACGAATCGTGGAGAGTGACTAGTATTTTCGGGCAACTTTTCGGGAATGTACAGGGAACCCTGTATTTTTATATTCCCTTGCTCACGATGAACATGATTAGCCGGGATTTGAGTGGCGGGACGATCAAGTTGCTGCAATCGGCTCCTTTGCGTAATGCCGAAATCGTGTTGGGTAAATACTTGGCATTGATGATATTCGGGTTGGCCATGATGGGTATTTTGTTGTTTTACGTACTTTTTGGGGTATGTACGATTCAAAATATAGATTTTCCTTACGTGTTGACGGGAATGTTGGGGCTTTACCTGTTGCTGTGTGCATATGCGGCGATTGGTTTGTTCGTGTCCAGTTTGACTTCTTATCAAGTGATGGCGGCTTTCGGGACGTTGTTTATTTTGGCCATGTTTAATTACGTGGGTGGCGTGTGGCAGGATTACGAGTTTGTGCGGGATATTACTTACTGGTTGTCTATACGGGGACGGACGGAAGAATTTATTTACGGGTTGATTTGTAGCGAGGATGTGTTGTATTTCCTGATCGTGATTTTCCTGTTTTTGACATGGACGGTTTATCGGCTCATCAATCGGGTACAGAAACGGAGCTGGACTACTCGCTGGGGAATTTATCTGGGCGTGTTTTTGGTGTCGATTATGTTGGGGTACATGAGTTCCCGTCCGGCATTGATGGCATATCATGATTCTACCCGTACCAAGAGTAATTCATTGAGTAAAAGTAGTCAGGAGATCGTGGCGTTACTAGATGGAAAGGTGAAAATCACGACTTACACGAACTTATTGGATAAGGATTTTTGGAGTACTTTGCCCAATCATATTAATTTCGATAAAGAAACTTTCCGTCCTTATGCACGTTTTAAGCCGGATCTGAAAATCAGATATGTTTATTTCTACGATAATGCGAATAATTCGGAACTGGATGAACAGTATCCTGATATGAGCGACGAGGAGCGGGCAAAGCAAATTAGTGAAAGCTACGGTGTGCCCTTCTCTATATTCTTATCCCCGGAAGAGATGCGGAAGATTGAAGATTTGAGTGCCGAGGGAAACAAGACGATCCGTGTCATTGAACGGGAGAATGGCCAGAAGGCATATCTACGTTTCTATTTCCAAGGAGGTTGGAAGGATTCACCGGGAGAAGCCGAGATTTCGGCTGCGTTCAAGCGGTTGGTATCAGATGTACCTACGATCGGTTTTCTTGCCGGACATGGCGAACGGAATATTTATCGGGAGGGAGATCGGGAATACAAGCGGATTTCCAGTGATAAAAACTCCCGCTCGTCGATGATTAACCAAGGATTTGATATCGAGGAGGTTTATTTAAATGCACCGCTTCCGGATAGTATCAGTATTCTAGTCATATCCGAGTTAAGATCTCCTTTATTGGCAGAAGAGATGGATCATTTGCAAGAGTTTATTAACCGGGGAGGTAACCTTTTTGTTCTGGGAGGTCCCGGACGGCAGGAATTGATGAACCCGATTATCGAACGGTTTGGGGTACGTTTCATGCCGGGTCAATTAGTACAACCGACCCCGTTACTCCAAGCGGATTTGATTCAGGCTATCCCGACGGATGAAGGTGTAGTATATTGGTCGGATTTGGATTTTATCCGAAAGACAGAAGGCTGCGTGGCCATGCCGGGGTGCGTGGGCTTGGAATATACCAAAACAGACGGAATAACATTTACACCGTTACTTTCAACGGATACGACGGGTTGTTGGAATAGAATCGTGTCAACGGATTTCGTGCGGGATTCCGTTCGGTATACTCCTGAAACGGGTGATCAAGCAGGAACTTTCACGACAACCTTAGCATTAACCCGTGAGGTGAATGGTCAAGAACAACGGGTTCTTATTGCCGGAAACACGGATTTCCTTAGTAACGGGGAATTTGCAATGGGACGACGAGAGGTTAGGAATTTTAATGGAATGTTGAAGCATGCCGCTTTTTATTGGTTGTCGCATGAAGAGCTACCAGTGAATACATCAGGAGCTGAACCTATCGATCGGAAATTGTATATCAGCGAGGCTGCCATGGAAGTCTGGTCTATCGTGTTCATGATCGTGATACCTGTTCTCCTTGCTCTTGCCGGGATCATTATATGGGTGCGTCGCCGCGGCCGTTAATCTTTAAAAGTTTATTTTATGAATATGATATATAAAATAGCAAAGACCGAGTTGCAGATGTTGTTCTACTCGCCTGTAGCCTGGTTGGTTTTGATTATATTTACGTTTCAATCGGGGATGATTTTCTCCGGGATGATTGAAATGATCGAACGGGAGCAAGCCATGGGCTATGATACGATATTTATCAGTGCTTCGCTTTTCAATCGCCTGTTCTATAATATACAGGATTATCTTTTCCTTTATATCCCTTTGTTGACGATGGGATTGGTTAGCCGTGATTTGGCAGGGGGTACGATTAAGTTACTGCATTCTTCGCCCATGACGAATTCACAGATCATTCTGGGAAAATTCCTTTCCATGATGATTTTTGCCCTGTTGTTGGTGGGAATCTTTGTGCTTTACGTGATTTACAGCCTGTTCGTGGTGGAAAACTTTGACCTATGCTATATTCTTACCGGGATATTGGGTATTTATTTGCTGATATGCACGTATGCCTCGATCGGTCTGTTCATGTCAACGATTTCCTCTTACCAGATCATCGCGGCGGTGGGAACCTTCGTACTTCTGACGTTCTTAAACTTCGTGAGTGGAATTTGGCAGGATATTGATTTCGTGCGGGATATAACCTTCTGGTTATCGCTTCGGGGACGGGCAGAAAGTTTCACGGGAGGATTGATCTCCAGCGAGGATATGATTTACTTCATCATGGTTCCGGGAATGTTCCTTTGGTTCTCGATCATTAAACTATCGTCTCGGGTAAGCCATGCTTCCAAGGGACGGAATGCCATGAAATACGTGGGAGTCTTCCTCGTGGTGGCTGTTGTCGGTTATCTGAGTTCCCGCCCTCATCTGATGGGATATGTTGATACGACCCGGGAAAAGAGCCGTACGCTCACCCCGAATAGCCAGGAAATCGTTAAAAAACTGGAGGGTGGTCTGACAATCACAACCTATAGTAACCTGTTGGATGATGATTTCATGAAAGCCATTCCTCGTTATCAGAATTACGATAAGGGCAATTTCCGGGAATACGTTCGTTTTAAACCGGAGATCAAGATGGAATACGTGTACTATTACGACTCGGTTCAAAACACAAAAAGAAGGGGATTTCTATCTGATCTTCCTTTAGAAAAAAGAGCCAGACAGATTGCACACTCCTATAAAATCAAGTTTTCGAGGTATTTAAGTCCCGATCAGATCAAACAGATCATTGACTTAACTCCGGAGGATAATCGCTTTGTCCGTCAAGTGACCCGGGAAAGTGGCGAGAAGATGTTCCTGCGACAATTTGATGACATGCGGCGTGACCCTTCCGAGGCAGAGATTTCAGCCGCCTTTAAACGGATGGTCATGGAACTGCCCACGGTTGGATTCCTGACCGGACACGGGGAACGGGACATGAATCTTTATCGAGACCGGGATTATGCCTGTTTCGCCCGTGATAAACGTTTCCGCTATGCTCTCTTGAATCAAGGATTTGATGTGCAGGAAGTGAACCTGAACGAGGACATCCCGACCGTAGTTAATATTCTGGTCATTGCCGACATGGCAAAACCCCTCACCGGAGAAGAGATGGAACGTCTACAGCGATATATAGACCGGGGAGGTAACCTGTTTATCGTGGGTGATCCGAATAGCCGGGACTACATGAACCCGTTGACTCAGCTCTTCGGTGTGGAACTCATGGAAGGAGTACTGGTCAAACCGACGGAGAACTTCCAACCTGATTTGGTGATGTCCCGACCGACGCCCGGAGCATTAGAGCTATCGTATTTCTACGAGACAATGGATAACTGGAAAATGAGTGCCGTTATGCCGGGGGCTGCCGGATTGAAATATACTGAGGACAAGGGATTCAAGGTGACCCCGGTCTTGCAGGCCGATACCCTTGGCGTGTGGAACGAGTTGGAAACGATAAACTTTATCGACGACACGGTTCGCTTTAACCCGGCAGTCGGGGAGATAGAACAACTATACACGACGGCAGTGGCTCTGTCCCGTCCGATGGGAGATCGGGAACAGAAGATCGTGATACTGGGGGACGCGGATTGTATCAGCAACGTGGAACTCTTTAAATCCCGTGAAGAAGTCGAGTCTGGTAATTTCTACATAATCTTGGGTTCCTTCTCGTGGCTTTCAGACGGGGAAGCTCCTGTAGATGTGCGTCGTCCGAAGTCGATAGACAATCGTTTGTTCTTGGGAAAAACCGGAGTAAAAGTCACGGATATACTATTCAAGTGGTTTATCCCGATTGCTCTACTGATCGGTGCGATTTTCGTGTCCATCAGAAGAAGGGGAAGATAATTTCCTTGGAAAAGTAGTACCAATTTGTATTTCAAGTATTCTTTAGATAGTTATGAGTATAGATAGCATACATATCATATTGGATTTGATTCTAAAATCCTGGGCAGGAACGCTCACGCAACCCGAAGAGGAGCGCTTGGACGAGTTGTTGGAAGATCCGGAGTGGGCACAACTGAAACGGGATCTGGAAGATGATCGTTTTATCATGGGACGTTTTAAAGAATACGAGAAATACGATAAGATTGCCGATTTTTCCTGTTTCTTGAAACGAATCCGGAAACATAAGAAACGGAGAATCTTGACCACGAGCGTGCGTCGTACGATTTACGTGGCAGCCTCCTTGCTTGTCTTTATCATGGCTGGTGGCGTGTGGTGGTCGGAGCGGACGACGGTGGATTTTCCTAAAGAGAATCTGGAAGTCGTGATCGAGACAACCATCGACCGGAGTAGCGTTCGTCTAATCCTAGGGGATAATCAAATGATCCCGTTGACTCATAAAAACGAGGCTACCGTGTTAGATATGAGAGGAATATTACATTCTGAGGGTCTGAGAACCTTGAACTACAAGTACGTGAAGAACGATACCTTGGAAAGCGTGGTCGAATACCACACGCTGATCGTACCCAAAGGAGAGAGGCAGAAAGTCATTTTCTCTGATAGCAGCTGGGTCGTGCTGAATGCACAGTCAACAATGAAATATCCGGTGGCTTTCCGTGGGGAAGAGCGAAAAGTATACGTGGAAGGAGAGGCCTACTTCGAGGTGACAAGAGACGAGGAACACCCGTTTATCGTTTCGGTCAAGAATTTTGACGTGCGGGTTCTGGGAACCAGCTTTAACGTGATGAGTTATGATGATGAATTCGCATCGAGTGTTACCTTGTTAACCGGGCAAGTGGAAACCACTTCCGGGCGTGATACGGTTCGGTTGCTACCGGGCGAGCAAGTGTCGATAACAAGTGATAACCGGATGACGGTTCAAAAAACAGATATAAATGTCGTAGTGTCATGGATGGATGGAAAATTCGGTTTTAGTAACGAAAGACTGGATGTGATCATGAGGAAGATTTGTCGTTGGTACGATGTAGAAGTACTGTATGCGGTTCCGGGAATTAGAGAGCGTCGTTTCACCGGGGCGCCTGCCAGTACTATGCCGTTGAAAGAGCTGTTGGAGGCATTAAGTACCACGACAAATCTACAATTCTCCTTGAGGGATGGAATGATAACCATTAAACAAAATTAGAGCACGCAAGAAATTAACATTTAAACATGAATTGATAGAATCATAGGTATTCTAAATGGGAGAAGTATACCTGCTAACTAATCTACAAACCGTGGTGAAACCCGTGCGGGAGATTGTAATGGGATATGATGTCAAGCAAGGTTTCACCCTTATGAAAATTAAAACTGATCTATATGAAAAAGAAGAAGTCTAATCTATCTGCAAAACGCGGGAGAGTCGGCACGTTGTTGATGCTGGTGATCCTGTTGCAGTCCTTTGGAATCGGAGTCAGTCGGGCACAGTCGAACGATGAACCGAGATTGACCGTGGAGTTCAGCGAAGCTCCTTTTATAGACGTGATCAATTACATCAAACGTCACACGAAACTTGATTTCCTTTTCAATAACGAGGAAATCCAGAAGATTCCGGCCGTGACACATGCTTTCAAATCTGTTCCTGCCTCACAGGTACTTCAAGCTTGTTTGGAAGGAACGGAATATACTTTCCGCTTGTTTCAGAACATGATCGTGATCCAAAAGCGGCAGAAGACCTTAGAGCCCGTTACCGTCCGGGGAAAAGTGTTGGATGAGAGGGGAATGAGTCTGCCCGGAGCCACGGTGATCGTGAAGGGAACCAGCATCGGGGGAAGTACGAATGACCAAGGAATGTTCGTGTTCAGTCTACCCAAGATGGATACGATCTACTTGTTGGTAAGCTTCGTCGGTATGGAGACCCAAGAGGTTGCGATCACGAACTTTACGCGGGAAGTAGTGGTGCGCATGAAATCTGACACGAAAGAGGTGGAAGAAGTGGTCGTGACCGGTTACGGTAATGTCCGGAAAACGAGTTTTACGGGTAATTCCGTGACTGTTTCTAGGGATGAATTACTGAAGGTTTCTAAAACCAACGTCATGAAAGCCTTGGAGGTATACGATCCATCGTTCCGTGTGAAGACCAATAACCAATGGGGTTCCGACCCGAACGCCTTGCCGGAGATGCAGATCCGGGGACAATCGAGTATTGGGGTGAAGGATTTGGACCGTAACACGCTCTCTAAATCAGCTTTGGAAAATAATCCCAATCTGCCGATCTTCATCATGGATAATTTCGAGACCACGATACAAAAAGTGTATGATATGGACCCGAACCGTATCGAGAGTATAACCATTCTCAAGGATGCGGCGGCGACAGCATTGTACGGTTCCCGGGCAGCCAATGGCGTGGTGGTCATCACGACGGTAGCCCCCAAATCGGGGGAAGTGCGGGTGACTTACAACATGGTCGGGACGATTTCAATGCCTAACTTGAATGATTATAACCTGATGAATGCCCGTCAGAAACTGGAGGCAGAAGTGGCATCCGGAATGTACGAGGCCGAAGGAGAGGATTTTTGGTTTAAAAAAATAAGAATAGAGGAGTACCAGGGGAAACTGAAAAACGTGCGGGAGGGAGTGAACACCTATTGGTTGGCGAAACCCTTGCGTACAGAATTTAATCATAAGCATAGTTTGTACCTGGAAGGGGGAAACGAGGAATTCCGTTACGGAATTGATTTAGGGTATAATAACGAGAATGGGGTCATGAAAGGATCTTACCGGGATCGTATCGATGCTGGATTCTCGATTTATTACACGACCTCAAAAGTACAGGTGAGTAATTATATCAGTTATGGTGTGACCAAAGAGAAGGAATCTCCTTACGGGGAATTCTCGCAATATACCAAGATGTTACCTTACGAGCGCTACAAGGATGATGACGGTAAAATGTTGCGTATTTTACAATGGTCGCGGGTACTGGATTTCGAACCGTACAACCCGTTATACGAGGCCGATTTGGGTAATTATGACAAGGGACAAACTAACGTGCTGGTTGAGAACTTGAGCGTGAATTGGTTTATCAAGCCTACTTTCTGGGTAAAAGGAGAGTTGGGCATCAGCCATTCCACGGGTAAACGGGAGGCTTTTATTGATCCTTTGTCCGTTAAAAATAATCTGGAATATGGTGATGACCGGACTAACGTGGGGAGTTTAACTTTAACGAACACGGAATACACCTCGTGGGAGGGGAAACTGGCTATTTCCTATAATGAATCGATCAATAGTCATAACATCAATGTCGGGGGTGGATTGGAAGTAAAAACGACACGCAGGCGCACGAATACCGGAACTTATAAAGGGTTTCAGTCTGCCGAGTTTTCTTCACCCGAATTTGCCCGGTCGATGCCTTATAAACCTAATTTCCAAGAAGTGCAAACTCGTCTATTCGGTATGTTCGCCCGTTTGAACTACTCTTATCAGGATATATACCTTCTGGATGCATCTCTTCGAATTGACGGTTCTTCCGAGTTCGGTTCCGACAAACGTTACGCTCCTTTCTTTTCAGGAGGTTTGGGATTGAATATTCACAAGTACGCATTCATGGAGAAATACGGTTTTGTCAATCATCTTAAAATACGGGGTTCCTTCGGGCAAACGGGTAAGGTGAATTTTGCACCATACGCGGCAGTTCCTACTCACGAGATTGATATTGACGAATGGTATGTTTCCGGTCCGGCGTCAAGTTTGATGACGACCCGCGGAAACCGGGATCTGAAATGGGAAAAGACCAATAAATTCGACGTCGGTTTTGAGTTGGGTTTATTGAAGAATCTACTTTACCTTGAATTTTCATGGTATAATGAAATCACGAACGGCCTGATCACCGATGTCACGTTGCCGAGTTCCACGGGGTTCAGAACGTACAAGAGTAACATGGGAAAGGTCGAGAACAAGGGGTTCGAGATCCAGTTTCGGAGTGACTTGCTTAGTACTGCGGATTGGTACGTGGCTGTTTTTGCCAATTTAGCACACAATACGAACAAGATAAAGAAAATATCCGATGCCTTGAAGGCTTATAATGATGCGGTGAACGAGTATTACAACCAAGAAATCGAAAGTCTCTGGGACAAGGACAATCCAAATTTGAACCGGGTGATGACGAAATACGAGGAAGGGCAATCCCTTTCTGCGAAGTACGGGTTGAAATCCTTAGGGATAGACCCTGCAAACGGGCAGGAACTTTACGTGTACCGGGATGGGACGGTGAGCTACGATTGGATAGCCACCGAGATGCGAAATATCGGGGATGAAATGCCTTGGGGTACCGGTTCTTTCGGCGTGAATTTACGGTGGAAAAACATCACGTTCAGTACCAGTTTCCTGTATGAATTTGGTGGCGATTTCTATAACGAGACGCTGATTGACAAGGTGGAAAATGCCAAGATTGAGGAATATAACGTGGATCGTCGTGCAATGAGCCAACGTTGGAAGAAATTCGGGGATGTCGTCATGTATAAGGATATTAAGGATAACAGGCAGACCACCGATCCGACTTCCCGTTTTATGCAGCGGAATAACGTGTTGAGTTGGAATTCCATGACGATTGGTTACGAGTTGGACCGGGAGATGTTGAAACGGATCGGGATCGAGAATATCCGGATTGAAGTCGGAACGAACGATCTGTGGCGGCTTTCCACGGTGAAGGCTGAAAGAGGTTTAAGTTACCCGTATGCAAATTCGGTAAACTTTTCCGTGAATGTTAGATTCTAATCGAATTAAATTTGTGATTATGAAAACAATAAGATATATCATGGGATTCTTCCTATTTTTTGCCTTGACTTCCTGTAATGATTGGTTCGAGGTAAGCCCGGAAACCCAAGTGAGTAGTGATGACCTGTACGAGAAGGGAAACGGTTTCCGGATGCAGGTGAACGGTTTGTATAAAAGTCTGGGGAGCAGTAGTCTGTATGCCCAGGAATTGACGTGGGGTTTTCTGGATGTTCTAGGACAGTATTATGTCCGGCAGAATTTGGATAATGCCTACCAAGAGGTGAATGATCGCCAGTACGAAAATGCCAATGTCCTGTCGATAATCGACGGAATTTGGTCGGGGATGTACAAGGTCATTGCCGATTGTAATAATATTATCGAACACGTGGATAAAGCCTCCAACAGTATTTTCGAGCTTGGTGAACCCGAACGGTTGAAAATACGGGGAGAGGCTCTTGCCGTGCGGGCATTTGTACATTTCGATTTGCTCCGACTTTTTGCCCCGGCTCCCACGGTGAATGAAAATGGCTCGTGGATTCCTTACGTGACTAGCTCGGAGTCCGTGATTAATAATAAATTGACTGTAAAACAAGTGTTGGAGAACGTGGAGCGTGATTTACTGGAGGCTCACACGTGTATGGTCCCGTGGGATTCAGCCATTGTTTATAGTGATTATTATAACGAGGAAGTTATCCGGATGTGGCATATCATGGAACGTTTTTGGACGGATTGGAATACCGAGAGTGAAATCGCGGAATTCTTCGGTCACCAACGTTCTCGTCTGAACATGGCGTCCATACGGGGAATGTTGGCACGCGTGTATTCCTATATGGGAGAGAAAAAGAAAGCGTACGATGCTATCGAGGAGGCTTTCGCGATGGGCGGTAAGTGGGAACCGTGGGGCTTTGAAGACATGGACTGGATTGAGCCGGGGCATGGTCGCCTGTTGAGTGACGTGGTTTTTAATGTTTACAATACCCGTGCGGGAGATATAAATGCCCCGTTTATGACGGCCGAGCGACCGCTTTATATACGTAATGTTTATGATTTGTTCCCGGCACAGCACCAGATTGACGGGCGATTTGAACGCTTGCTCAGTATGTTGAGCGGAAATTACTTGTCTATCAAGAGTAAAAAAGGGAATAATGATGTTGCATATCTTCCTATTTTACGCAAGAGTGAATTGTATTACATCAAGGGTGAGTACTTGGCATCTATCGGGCAAGTAAGTGAGGCCGTGGATTTGCTACGAGAAATCAGAAGTTCCCGGGGTGATATTTCTATGGATGACTTGAACACGATCACCACGGAAATGGGGTATATCGAGGCGATGTTGACAGATGCCCGGAAGGAATTTATCGGTGAAGGACAATCTTTCTATTTGTTCAAGCGCTTGAACCTGCCTGTTTTTGACGGGCTACAAAATGTTGATTTCCGGAACCTGTACACGTTGCCTGTTCCTAAAAGCGAAGAAGTGGTCTTTTAGAATTTGTAAACCTAAAAAAGTAAATTGAGATGAGATACATAATTATAATTCTCGTGGCCATATGCGTTTTTGCGGCTTGTTCCGAGGATAAGTTCACGACTTACGATTCGACGAGGTACTTGTACTTCGCGAAGGGAATAACGGCCGATAGTATTACCGAGTCTTTTTTCTTTTACCCGGACGAGACCACGCATGATATTCGGTTGGAGTTATTATTTGCCGGTGACCCGGTGACAGAGAACATGACCTACCGGATTGAAGTAGATGAGAGCTTGACTACTGCCGTAAAGGGAACGGATTTCGATTTCGAATCCGAGAGGACATGGCAGGCAGGCGAGGAACGTGACACGCTCGTGTTGAAATTGATCAAAACGGCAAAATTGGATAACCAGATGTTCCGGGTAGTTTTGAAAGTCTCTCCGACAACTGATTTCGAAATCGGACCGACAAAAAATGCACGTAGTCAGCGGATTGCTTTTACCTCGAAGGCGATAGCTCCGGCTTGGTGGGATGCCCATATCGCACGTTATTACCTGGGTGATTATAGTGATGCTAAATATGCGGAATTTATCGAGGCTACCGGCATTAGTGATATGACTAATTTTGGTCCTACCGAATTAAGGTATTACGCTTTGAAGTTGAAATACCACTTGCTGGAATTGAAAAATGCCGGAACTCCGGTCATGGATGGAGACGTGGAAATGAGTGTTCCTATTGTTGGATAATTAAAATGAATGTCATGAAGATACATAAATATATATGGTGTGCGGTTGTGATGTTTTTCCTTTACGGCTGTTTTGACGATAAGGGAAATTATGACTACACGGGGATTCCTGAGGTGAAAGTTCTCGGTTATATCACGAACGAGGAAGAGCTTGGGAGTTTCTGGGCTTTAACGGTAGGTGACGTGGTGGAGGTCGAACCTATTCTTGAATACACGGGTGATTCCACGGCTCTCGCTTTGAAATTCGAGTGGATTGCCGAGAATGGGACTACCGATGAGTTGAAAACGATCGGGTTCGGCAAGAAGTTGGTTTGGGAGACGGATATGGGTGGTTTCATAAGGATTTCCCTGTTTATTACAGACACGGTGACAGGTTATCAAATCATTCATGAAGAATTAGCCATGTGGCCAACGAATAGTGAATCGACATCAGAGGCGTGGATGGTGCTTTCCGAGGTGGATGGCAAGGCCTGTTTCTCCATACTTGAAGACGTGAGTAGTTGGGAGGGGGATAATTACGTGTATCGTTTCCGCGAAATGTTGAATTATTACCCGACGCAGAATGAGGGGCAGGAACTGGGTGGTCGTCCGGTGAAGATCATGAACCATTGGTTGGCAGGTGGAAGTACGTCAGCCCCCGGAATGTTACTTCTTCTTCAAAATGGGGGTATTGGCCCAGTTTACATGGGAAATCAGGATTATCGTCGGGCGCTTTACTTGAAAGATGATTTCATGAATGGTGTGTTACCTAACGTGAACTTCAAGGATGCAGTGGCGAATTCAAAGTGTCATGTTCTACTCTCTGAAGATGGGGGGGTATATTTGAAAGCGGTGGAAAATCTGGATGTATGGTTCACGGGTAAATACATTGATGTTCCTGCCACGATAGAAGGAGGAATGAAAATTGATCGTTTGATACGGATGTCTTACTCCGGGGATATTACGGGAACTTTTGCTCTTGATGTTCTGCATGATCGTTTGCTTTATATTCAGAATGAGAATGATTTGGAATACGAGGGAGTTTGGGGGGATGCGAATGCGATTACTGAAGTGTTTACTGAACCTGTCAATGGAATAACTCTCGCTTTGAATGACTTAAAAGATATAGACATTCTTTATTGTGGTTCTTACGTGGGAAAAGTCGAGTCGGAATCGGGTCGTCCAAGGAATACTGCCGACGTGTTTATGCTTTACAAGGATAACCGGGCAGGGAGTGCGAACGTAGGGCAATATTGTATCTATACCTTCCTGTTTGCTCGAGATTATGATTTGTGGATAAACAAGGCGACACCCAAGATTGAAAGGGCTTTCCCGGCGGCTTTCCAATATGCGATTCATGAAGATGGCCAATTCTTTGTTTCTCCCAACGGGCAATATGAATTTCTGTTCTTTAGTTCCGGGGTGAATGACAGCGAGTTGTGGGGATATATATTCCGGGGAACGGGAGGAACGGATCCGGTGAAGTTGTTTGATTTTGGTGGACGGAAGATTACCCGGATCTCATCGACAGAATCAGGAAGTGGGGGAGGTGCGATGGGGATGGATTTAACCGTGGCGCTTGAAACCGGGGAAATATATATGTTCAACGTGAATAACTCTCATTTTGGCACGGGTATAACCCCGAAGTGGATGTCAACCAAGAGTTATGGCAAGATTATCGATATACGGTATGATGGTCCGGCTAAACATGCAATATAGGATTTAAGGAGTGTTGATAGAAGGCTGTTTAACAATCCGGCTACACGGCTGGATTGTTAAACAATTTTATTAAAGTCGTTTATTTTTTGTCTTTTAAAGTAGTACCTATCTCATTTTTAGGTATTTTTATTCTGAATACGTGGTACTAAGTGATAGGATTTATTAGATAAACAAATTGTAACAAACGCAGAGCTGACAAAGGAAAATGTAAACGAATTCTTCTGACGAGGGGTAGATAATCGCTTGATTATCGAATCTTCGCTCCTTGGCTGTTCTTGTGTCTTCAATTGATGTTTTATCTCGATGTAAATGGTTTTTGAAGTCTAATAGAAATAGATATGGTAAACCTTGAATCTATTTTGTCGGGCATTAATGCGAAGAATGAAAGATGCTGGGAGCAACTCTACACGTCTTGCTATGCGGCGATGTGTGTGTACGTGGAGTCGATCGTGAAGGATATGGATTGCTCCAAGGACATCGTGCAGGACTTGCTGGTGAATCTCTGGCACTCGGATATTCGGTTCGCTTCCGGCCGGGAATTGATGGGGTACTTGTATAAATCTTTGTATAATAATTCTTTATTATATATCCGTAACAAGAAAAAGAGGGCGATGATTCTTGATAAAATAGACCAAGAGAAAGAAAACGAGGATTTCTCGAAGGATTTCATGCTGGACACCGTGCAGGAAGAGATCGTGCGCTTGCTACATCTTCATATTGGTCATTTACCGCGAGTGAGACGGCAGATCATGAAATTAAGTATTAGTGGTTTCTCCGGGAAGGAAATTGCCGATAAATTGGGCATTAGTGTGAACACGGTGAAGGTTCAAAAGAACAAAAGTATCAAATATTTGCGTGACCGGCTGATTCATTGTCGTCGGGAACTGGACTTGTGAGTGGTGTTTCGGAATATATTTTACACGATGTTAAATTTATGATTCTATTAAGAAAATGTTTGGTAAATACAAAATAATGTTATATATTTACAGTGAGCAATGATAGGAGCGAGAGTTTGATTTGAGTTAGTAACTTTTAAAATGAAAAGAGATGAAAACTAAATGGAATCAAATGGTAATCGTAGTTCTACTACTGGTCGTCATCACGAGTATTGTTGTTTACACGTGGATAAGTTTCGCGGAGTTAATCAATTTCTTTGATCATGCTGCGAGCGAGGCATTCACGGGAATGAAAGTGGTGGGATTGTAACGGAATTAACGTTGTGAACCCGGGGATGTAACACTTGGGGGAATTGGTTAAATGGTAGATTAACCAAGGAAGGAATAAATGGCGGATAAATTTTCCGAGCAGTGTCAATAACCCGATAAATATTGTTATTTTTGTAGGTGTAAAAACGTACAAGTAAATGGCATCTAAAACGATTCGGGTATTATCTTTATTTTCAGGTTGTGGTGGAATGGATTTAGGATTGGAAGGAGGATTCTCTATCCATAAGGGATGTATTAATGAAAAAAGTAATCCTGATTTTATTGAAAAGCAAGAGCGAGGTGATTTGGTAAAATTACATTCTACTCGTTTTCAACTTGTTTTTGCCAATGATATTTTGAAAGAGGCTCGGACGGCTTGGACCCATTATTTCGCCAAGTACGGTTACACGCCGGATGTTTACCGGGAGGAAAGTATCGTGGATCTCGTGAAACGGCACAGGGCAGGGGAATTGGTTTTCCCGGAAAAAGTAGATGTGGTTACAGGAGGTTTCCCGTGTCAGGATTTCAGTGTGGCGGGGAAACGTAACGGTTTCAATTCTCATAAAGATCATAAGGGAAAAATTATTGATGGGGAGATTGCCTCGGAAGAAACCCGCGGTAAGTTATATATGTGGATGAAAGAGGTGATTGAAATCACGAAGCCCAAGCTGTTTATCGCGGAGAACGTGAAAGGATTGGTAAATCTTTCCAATGTAAAGGAGATTATTCAGCAGGATTTTTCCCGGGCAGATGGAGATGGGTATATCGTGCTGGAACCTCGTGTTCTGCACGCTGCGGATTACGGTGTCCCCCAATCCCGTGAGAGGGTAATTTTTATCGGTATACGTAAATCTGCGTTAACACCCGCAGCCCGTGAGGCTTTGATGCGTGATGTTATCCCCGATGAATACGTGCCTTATCCGTCGCCCAGTCATGCATATCATATTAAGAATAAGGGATTAATGCCTCCCCAGACGGTGGGAGGGATGTTTGCCGGGCTGAAGGAACCGGAAGATAGTGATGATCCTGCACAAAAGGTCTATTCCAAAGCCAAGTTTATGGGTACTCATTGTCAAGGTCAGACAGAGGTGGATGTTAACGGGATCGGGCCGACGATTCGGGCTGAACATCATGGTAACATTGAATATCGACGACTGTCAAAAGAACATGGCGGTATCATTGACAAGGAATTGAAAAAGGGATTGAAAGAGCGTCGTTTAACCCCGCGAGAATGTGCGTTGATACAGACTTTCCCTCTTGATTATGAATTTGTGATTCCTCATGAGGAAAACAAACAGAGATATATTCTAAGTCCTTCGGCAGCCTATAAGATTATAGGAAATGCTGTTCCGCCTTTATTGGCTTACCATATAGGAAAACGAATTGAGAATTTGTGGGATCTTTATTTCGAACCTGATGAAGTCATTATTTAGTTTTCATATGCAAGATGATCGTGCTTTCGAAGAGCTATTAGCAAAAGTAATAGACTTCATGAATCGGGAAGCATTGACGTTTCCGGAAAGGTATACTGGTTTATTAGGTAGTAAATTAGAAGACAAAGTCGTGGAGGTATTGCAACAATGTGCTGTCGGGACATGTTTTGAAGATCAGATCGTGAAATATTCCGGGCAACGTTTTCCTGATATTGTTATTGGTGGTTATTACGGGGTTGAGGTGAAAACAACGAAAGCTAATCATTGGAAGTCTACGGGAAGTAGTGTTGCCGAGGGGACTCGAGTGGAAGATGTGGAGCGAGTATACCTTTTGTTTGGAAAAATGTGTGAACCGGTTTGTTTTGTTTGCAAGCCTTACGAAGAGTGTTTATCGGAAGTCGTGGTAACCCACTCTCCTCGTTATTTGGTAGATATGAATTTATTAAAAGGAGAAACAATTTTTGACAAGTTGGGAATTCCTTATGATGAATTGCGTTGTCAACCGAATCCGATTCGAACCATTCTTGATTACTATCGTTCCCGGCTTAAAGAAGGGGAAGAATTATGGTGGTTGGATAATGATCATTCTAAGGTATCTAACCTTGTGATTCGTATGTGGAGTTCGCTATCTCCGCAAGAGAAACAGAAATACCAAATTAAAGGATTTATCTTTTTCCCAGAGTTATTAAGTAATCGTTCGGATAAATTCAATCGTATGGCTGTTTGGCTTGCAACTCAAGAAGGAGTTGTTTGTCCGAATCTAAGAGATATTTTCTCGGCAGGAGGGAAGGAGTGTATTACGAAAAACGGAGAGAGTTATCCTGGTGTGTCAAAAGTGATTGGGAAACTCTACCGGGAATTATCTGCAATAAAAGAATTTATTCAGCAGGTTGATGATGCTGAATTGCAGGAGTATTGGAAATGTCAATTCAATATCGGGGAAAAATGGGAAACGTGGTGTCAATTGGCAATCAATAATCTTGAAACAATCAACACAACCGGAATCCCTTTGAAGAAATTAATCTGTTAATTTCGTTTTCTACAATTTTAACCGGAAAATATCGGATACTTGTTTAAAGCCGTGATGCTCGAAGAATTGATGGGCAGAATGGTTGTTGACGCCCGATTCGAGATAACAATCCTGTATTCCTTTGTCCCGGAAACTTTCCGTCGCTTTTTGCAGGAGTTCCTGTCCGATACGCTTTCCCCGGTACGCGGGATCGACACTGAGGTCAAAGATAACCCCGTAAGGTCTGGCTCCGTCATTCGTGATGCCGAACAATACGAACCCGATAATTGTTCCGTTTTCCAGATATAGCAGGAGCGTGTTGTCCGGGTTTTCTACTTGTCGATCGAGATAATTTAGCCACATTTCCTTGTAATTAGGAGCAAGCTCGTTACTATCGAGAGCGATTCCCATTTGTAGTTCCCCGTGGGAAATGTAGGCTTTGTGTGATTCGATAATGCGAGAGAAAAACTCGCAGAGTTGCGTCCTGTAATCGATAGAATATGTCTGTATCATATACATAAATTAAATTTGGTGTGATTTTCTTTTACTATGTTTTTTCCGAAGGTAGTGAATAATTACCCGGATCATGATTTTCATACTGAAATATATACCAATAGAAGTGATAACGACCAGAACGACAGCTGTGAATATCCCAAATTCTTTGGAAATCATCGAAAATACGGGAGCCTCGCCGTTACCTTCCAATAATACTCCGAAAAGGGAGGCTATGGAAATGAAAAGAAGAATATTCTTCGTGCTGTTAGCCTCTTTCAGATCAGCTATATTGTTGGCATTTGTCAAGGATTTATCCACTCTTTCCGTGATGTCCTTTAATTGCTGCTCGTCTGCGTCAATTCGTAGTCTTCGGCTTGTCTCGTGGTACATGTGTTTGTGAGACATATAGCGCAGGTAGCGTACCGAATCGAGTTGCAGTATTACATCGGATAAGCTGATGCTTAGGCGGGCATTCTGCTCGATCATGTCCAGAATCTTGTCATTGATGATTGTGAATCCCTGTTGTCCGTCCTTTGATTCCGGGTGACTGTTATCCTTGATCGCTTGTCGGGAATTGAAGATATATTTATTCAGCACGTAGTTGATCGTGTGTTTTTTAGCCAACAGGATTTCGACTAACACAAGATATTCCGGCCAACTGACGTGATAACGGTCTCGTCGGGCCAAGTGTTTTTTCCAGTCGGTGGGAGCTTCTTTCCCACGGTTTCCGTACGTACCGATAACGAGACTCATGTTTTCATTTGCCAGCACAAGATCATCGGTGTCAATGGCGATGTTTTTCCCACAAATATCTTCAAAACTGGAATCCATGCGGTAGGGCCACTCTTCGGGGTAAAGACTCATGAGGCCCACGAGTTCCGCCTTGTGACATTGTTCGATATGTTCGATAACTTGGTCTTCCCGCATCTGGTCAAAACGGATTCGTCCCTCGTGACCGATACTTTCCCAAATATCCAGAAAGATATAATTATGCCATCCGTATTCGAACTCTTTGGATTCTTTACTTTTTCTTGAATCTTTTTGTCTTTGCCCGTCAAAAAAATAGCGGTAACGCTTTTGTACTTCATCGAAAGTAACACCTTTTGTTTTCACGGTTGTCGTGTGGACGTGTGATTCTTCGTCGATGTGCAGGTCACTGATTGAAACGACTTTCAAGGAACCGTCGATTTCTTGGCCTTTCTTCTTGTTGTTGTAAACCCAATGTTCCACATGTTGCACGATCCCCGCCACGGCAATCAGTTGATCCGTGTTGAATGGAACATCTGTTTGGCAAAATTTGGTCCCGTTAATTCTTCCTGTCGGGCTCACGATAATCCGGTAGGAGATTTCAACTGTCTTGTTGAAGAATACGGCAGCCCGTACATGTACGTGTCCCCATAGCCTAGCGGGAGCGTTCCCGTCAATGTCAATACATATATCGAACCCTTTCAAACGATAACGGTTGATGACTTTATCCGAATGGGTAAACAACTGGTCGTCAAAATGCCCGTCATCATCCTTTTTGATGAAGAAATTCGTTTCGGGGTTCAAGGGAATTTCAATTCCGGCAGAAGTAAAGGTCTGTATCAGAATGACGGAAAATTCATTGTAGATAAGACCGGATTCACACTGGTTGTAATTTCTCATAGTACGCACGTTTCGTGCAAATATAAGCAAATTTTATAAATAAAACGGAGAAAGTATTTTTTCATAAAAGCTGATTTATTAGGAGATATTAAAAATATTCATTAACTTTCCTAACTAGATAGAAATAAGTGTTTAATCAATAATAATAAGTATGATGTTAGGAGGAGTGGTTGGAATTTTGTATGTGGTGTTAAAACTAATACTGTTTGTCGGTTTGGTTATTTTACTTTGGAATGTTTATGTCGCGTTGCGGATATACATCAAAAAGAATAGTGATGTGAAATGGAAAGAAAAAGACTGACTTGTAAATGTCAGCCTTCTATTAATTCTTTCACGAAAGGTGTTGCCGGGGTATTCCTGATATGATCCGGGGTGTCCAGTTGCTCAACAAGCCCTTTGTTCATGACCATAACTCGGGTACCCAGTTTTAGGGCCTCTTTTATATCGTGGGTGATAAACACGATAGTCACTCCTAACTGCTCGTGAATACGAATAATTTCACTCTGTAACATTTTGCGTGTAATCTCATCAACCGCCCCGAACGGTTCGTCCATGAGTAGGATATCCGGGTTTGCGGCAAGGGCTCGGGCGATACCAACTCGTTGGCGTTGACCACCGGACAGTTCTGCCGGGTAGCGGTCGAGCATATCCCTGTCAAGACCGACCACGTCAATCAATCGTTCCACCGCTTTGCGGGTACGTTCTTTATTCCTGTGATTCAGTAGGCTGGGGACGTAAGCAATGTTTTTACGAATGGTCATGTGAGGAAACAGTCCGATACCTTGAATGACATACCCGATGTTACGACGTAAAAGTGTTTGGTTCTCCTTCGAAATATCTTTCCCATCGACATAAATGATCCCGAAAGTGGGAGAGATCAGCCCGTTAATTAACTTTAGTACGGTTGTCTTCCCAGAACCGGAACTTCCGATAATGGTTAGGAACTCGCCCTTCCGGATCTCCAAGTTGAAGTCCTTTAATATTTCCCGGTTTCCGTATGATTTATTGACGTGTTCAAAACGAATAGCAACATTATTTTCCATAACTCAATTGTGGATTAAGTAAACCTTTTTTCTTTAAAAACTCCACGGCAACTTCCCGTTCCGTGCGATGTTCCACGTCGACTTTGTAATTCATGTCGGCCATTTCCTGATCAGTCAGTATACCGTTCATCTTTTCCAGTATCCTTTCCAGTTCCGGGTGTTCCTTCAATGTTTCCTCTCGTACTATTGTTGCGCAATAGTAGGAAGGAAAGAAGTGTTTGTCATCTTTTAGAATCGTAAGATTTGCGTGACTTAACTGTCCATCCGTCGTGAAAATGTTGATCACATCAATCTTGCCGGATCTCATGGCTTCGTACTTCAATCCAATGTCCATATCCAAGTTTTTCTTGAATTTGAGGTTATAGTAGGCGCAGAGATCTGCGTACCCGTCATTAATTTCGTAAAAGTCATATTCCGCCCCGAAAGTGAATAAATCGGGATAAAGGGCCAGATCGGAAAATGTTTTTAAGTTATATTTTTTTGCCATTTCATTACTTACAGCCAAGCTATAAGCATTGTTAAAGCCGTACGGGGCAACCCATTTCAGCCCGTATTCCCGGGAATATTCTTTTTGTAACTCGGAGAATAATTGGTCAGGTGGGAGTAGCGTGTCTTTTTTCAAGATCACCAACCAGCCTGTACCCGTGTATTCCGGGTAAAGGTCGAAATCTCCCTTGATCATGGCCGGATGAATGTTGCTCGTGCCACCACCCACGCCTTTCGTGATTTTCACGTGCAAATCGGAGTTTTCTTCAATGAGTAGGGCAAGCATCTCTCCGAGAATGAATTGTTCGCTCATCGGTTTGGTGGCAATATGGATCGTGTCTTTTTTCGACTCGCATCCCGACAGGAATACGAGGCCAATGAATAGTGCAAGTAGTCCGTTTTTCATGTATTTTTTCATAGTAATTTACGTTTTCTTTTAATATACTTTTCGTAGCGTCCCACGCCCCAATCTGCCAGCAAGGCCAGCAGGGCTATTAATAAACTCCCGGCAATCGTCATGGCCGAATTGTTGGTTGTGATTCCCCGGTAGATGGCTACTCCTAATCCTCCGGCACCGATAAATGCGGCGATACCCGTGAGGGCAATGGTCATCACGACCATGTTACGTATTCCCGACAGGATAACAGGAAATGCCAGAGGAATCTGTATTTTATAGAGTATCTGGAAGGTTGTGCTGCCCATTCCCCGTGCCGCCTCGATAATCTCCTTGTCGATACCGATAATTCCCGTGTAGGTATTGTGGACCATAGGGAGCAGGGCGTAAATACTCAAAGCGATGATGGCCGTGGTGTTACCGATTCCGGAAAAAGGAATCAAGAAACCGAACAAGGCAATTGATGGGATGGTGTAAATGAAGTTCGTGAGGCCCAACACGGTGGATGAACCCTTGCGGTACATACTGATCATGATTCCTAGCCCCAATCCGACAATCGTGGCGATCACGATGGATGTCAGCGATATTTGCAGGTGTTCCCACGTGAGGTCCAAGAAAAAGTGCCAACGTTCCACGTATAGCGTGTAAATCTCTTTTATCATTTGCATTACGTTTAAAAGTTAAAAATAATAACCCACGTTCACGTTAAAACGGGCATGCCAGGAATCACTTTCGCCACCGGCACCGAAACCGTTGAAATCAGGTCCCAGCCACCCGTGATTTTTACCTAGAGCGTAATCCACGTAAATACACACGGGACCACCGTCCAGCATACATCCCGTGACGTTCTGGAAACTATCTTTGTAATCGTTGTTCTGTTTGTCGAGCCAACCGAAGTCGTTGTACACTTGTATTTTCTTTAGAAATTTCCTGTTTACCGGGATCGTGTACCCGACTCCCAACATGTACACGTTTGCTTTGGCGGCTACCAGATAGGGAGCCCCGTAAGCCGTCATCGAGATCAGCTCATCGTCGTCTCCCTCGCCATTTTTAGGATTCATGGCATAAGTTGTCAATTGTGCTTTCAGACTGACTTTTTGCGTGGTTAGTTCATAATGTAGGGCGAAAGCGTAATGTGTACCGTTCTTGCGGGTGTCGAGGTTGTAAAGTTGTCCGAACTCTGCCGATCCGCCTAATCGTTGCCGGGTAGATTCCCCGAATTTATAAAAGGCTTGTCCGTTGAATTGATTGATCTCTTTGTTCCGTCCGGCCACGTCGTAACCGTATCGATCATCGGAAGTTTCGTTATCTGACCCGAAAAGTAGTTCATCTGCATTCTTGAAAAAAGCGAGAGTAAAATCCCACGTGTCACCTTGATATAAATACTTGATTCCCATATCAGAATCGTCTTCCAGTCCGATGTAATAAGCGATTTGCAGGAAGAAGTTGTGCGAGGCGATAGGTTGAATACCGAAAGGCACTCCCGTTAGCCCCAGTTGCATTTGGCTTTTGTCGTTGAACTGGTAGCCGATCCACCCGTATTTCAGCATAGGACCACCGAAATCTTTACTGTAAAAGCGGTAGTCCGCACTTAGAATGATATTTCGGTAGGAACCTGACAATTTGAAGTATAACACGTCAAAACCAAAATCTCCACCCCGGTCACGATGTCCGGGTTTCCAATCGCAGAAATTGTAATTAAAACGGAGCGCTCCCCCGAGTTTGAACTTCGGTAACACCCGTTCTTGTGCCTGACTTATCACCACCAGTAACGTTAGGCATATTCCTAGAAACAGTCTTTTATATTTCATATCCATTTTTATCTTTCAAGGTATAACGGGAATGTTAAAAAATAGTTTCCTTAAATTTATCATTTGTTAGTAAAATCAACTTTAAAGTAACTAGACGGTGGAAAAGTAGAACCTTTTTAACTCCTTGGCCGTTAAAGAAAAAAGATAACGAAATAAAAAATAATAAGATGAACAAGAAATTTTTAAATTATACGGATTGGCAAGGAACTGCCGACACGCTGCATATGTACCTTCAGATGTTGGGTAAAGTGAAATTGATGCGTTGTCATCAACGTCCCGAGTGGGCTCACGTGCGTCTTTACTTGACGGTGGAAGGGGTATCCACGGGAATTATACCCGGTGATGATTCTCCTTTCGAGATTCAGGCAAATTTTATGAAACATTTGGTCATTTTCCGTAACGGAAACGGGAAAGTGGTTACGTTTACTTTACAGAACGGGCTTTCCGTGATGGAATTCTACAAACAGTTCATGAAGGGACTGGAAGAGATCGGTTCCCCGACAGCGATCAATGTCCGTGCGCAGGAGTTCTACGATCCGATTGATTTTGACAAGGACACTAAACATCATCATTACGATAAGGAGGCCGTACAACTTTGGCACCAGAACCATCTTTTTGCACATGAGGCATTACGGGGATTCCTTTCCGGTTTCCGGGGAAAAGTGGATGGACCGGCTTATTATTTCGGTACGATGGACCTCACTGGAATTGTGTATAGCGGTGAATCGGCTCCGTTTGGCATGAATAAACCGATTTCAGATCATGCTTTTGATGAACGTTATTTCGAGTGCGGTTTCTGGCCGGGAGACGTAAATTATCCTCGTCCTGCTTTCTACGGGTTGCCTTATCCTTTCATAAGTGATATAAAAGGTAATGATCATTTGATTCGTCCCGCGATGGCAATATTCAAGCCCGAGAAGAAAGAGTTTTTTCTGACACTGGAAGATGCTTTGGCTTATGATGACCCGTTTGATGCCGTACATCAATTCCTGCAATCCAGTTTTGATATCATGCAGAAAGTACGTCCGTGGCAACATCTGGACTGGATCACGACTCCATTGACTTACACGAAATAGACGGGAGTTCCCAAAATTAGAACTGTCCAAAAAGTCATTTTTCAAACTCCCTCCCGGCTTCGCCGTACTCCCTCTATAAACAGAGGGAGAGTTGAAATACTCCCTGTCTTCGGGATAAGTTACCAGCACCTCCTCTGTTTATAGAGGAGGTGACACGAAGTGACGGAGGAGTTTTTTGAAATAAAATGACTTTTTGGACAGCTCCTGTCCCTAGCGAGCGCCTTATCTACGGCCAATAGTCATAATGTATATCGGGTTTTAATTATGAAGCGATATTTATAAAATAATTGGTTTTTATAATTATTTTTCATATATTTATAGTACGATATTACTAACTAAATTATGAACGTCATGGGAGGCGAAGGACACGTATTTGATATGATTCGACGCACGAAACAGAATCGAAAAATGATTCAGGAGCGTCGTGACCGGATGAAAGATCTCGTTGAGAAAATGAATGAGAAACCTTTAATGGGTTATCCGAACAAGTTGGCGGAAGGGGAAATGGAACAAATCGAAAGAGACATAAAATCGAGAGAACATGACGAAAAGGTGTATTACACCCGTTTCATGTTTGCTTTTCTGGGAATTTTGCTATTAGTTATGCTCGTGGCATGGGGAATGTGGAGAATGCTGGGAGCGTGAAAGTATTGGACGAGATACACTATAAAGCTTGTTGTACTTGTGATTCGCTAGTAAGTGTTCGATAACTATTCGATAAGTGTTCGATAAGTATTCGACACGTGTCGTCAATTTATTCCTGATTTATCCTTGATATTCATTCATGATACCGACGAGAGAGTACAGGGACACTGATGGCATAAGGGGTAAATGAATTCGGGGCTGTTCAATGTGAATTGGCAGCCCCGAATCGTTATTTGCTAGAAAAGTGTTAGTGTCACATGGTTGTACCGATCAGTCCTTTCGTGGATTGTTCTATGAAATCAATAATGCGTTGAATTTCCGGTCCGACAGTAATGGTCTCCTTGATTCTCAGTAGGGCGTTTTCAACGCTTGTCCCACATTGATATACTTGGCGGTAGGCTTTGGCTATGTCATCAATGATTTCTTCCGTGAGTTTCTGCTCTTTACGCAGAATGTAAGCGTTGATCCCGTAGTAAGCGATCGGGTTATGGGCGGCAACGATGTAAGGGGGAACGTCCTTGTTGGCCCGGCATCCGTCCTTCACCAGGGCCCAAGTCCCAATGCGGCATCCATGTTTCACGATTACGCCACCACCTAAGATTGCGTAGTCGTCGATAATACAATTCCCGGCTGTCTTGGCTGCGTTTCCCAGCACGCAGTTGTTACCGAGATGGGTGTCGTGTGCCAGATGCACGCTTTCCAGCAGGAAATTCCCGTCACCGACAATCGTGCAATCCGTCGTGTTAGTTCCCCGGTTAATAATAACCTTCTCCCGGATCGTGTTGTTATTCCCGATTTTTAAAAGGGTATCTTCCCCCTTGAACTTGAAATCTTGCGGGGTCGCCCCGATAATGGCTCCCTGGTAGACCGTGTTGTTCGTTCCCATGCGGGTACCGCTCAGGATACTGGCGTACGGCATGATCGTGCAGTTATCACCGATCTCGACGTTCTTGTCGATATAGGCGAAAGGATGGATAGTAACATCCTTTCCTATTTTTGCATCGGGATTAACGTAAGCTAGTGGACTTATCATGATAATTTGTATTTAAAGGTTATTCGGTTCGTCCACCACCCAGGGCATGATACAGGTTAACAACGGCTTGTATGCGTTGGAACTCGTCGGATATTCCGGAGAGTTGTGCGCTAAGCAAGGACTGTTGTGCCGTGAGCACTTCCAGGTAAGTGGATGTTCCTAAAGTTAGTAATTCTTGCGTGTATTCCACGGATTTTTCTAAAGAAAATATCTGCTTTTCACGTTGTTCGATTTTATCTTGTGCCGTTTGGTACTGCACCAACGCGTTGCTAACTTCACTTCCCGCGTTTAATATAGCCTGTTCGAAACTAATCAAGGCCTCTTCTTGTTGTGCCTTGGCAACTCTTAAACGGGCGGTGAGGGCTCCCCGGTTGAAGATCGGTTGTGTCAGTGATCCCACGGCAGAGGCAATCATCTTACCCGGGTTCGTGATGTATGAGCCGGAACTGTTCGTCCATCCGAGTGTTCCGCTGATCGAGATTTGCGGGTAGAATGCCGAACGGGCTTGATTCGTGTTGTAAAACGTGCTGGCCAATGCCATTTCGGCGGATTTCACGTCCGGACGATTCGATAGCAATTGAACAGGTATACCTACATTCAGCAGGGTAGGGAGGGATTGGTCTTCCAGTTTTCCCCGTTCGATACGTTGCGGGGCTTGTTTCAATAACAGGGAAAGTGAGTTTTCTGCTTCCCGGATGCTTTTTTTCAAGTCGGGAATGGAGGCGGCAATCATGTAGCTGTTAGCCTCACTTTGCGCGATAGCGGCCTCGTTTACCATCCCGGCCTCTTTCATCGCTTTCATGGTTTCCACGCTTTTTTGCCATAATACGGCTGTCTCTTCCGTGATGGCCAGTTGCTTGTCCAGCATGAGCAGCGTGTAGTAGGTGTTGGCAATAGTCGAGATGACTTGTGTCTGAACGGCTTGCTTGTATGCCTCGCTTTGTAATAAGGTCGCTTTTGCTCCGCGTTTGGCATTTGTTAATTTGCCGAACAGGTCAAGTTCCCAACTAGAGACTACCGGGAGCGAGTAAATCTGCGTGGCGGCGCCCTTGTCAAAACTACTTACTGTTCCCTGGGGAGATAATCCCAGGGAAGGTAGGTATGCCAAGCGGGAGGACATTAACCCTGCCTCTGCCTCTTTCACTTTCAAGATGGCAGTTTGCAGGTCACTGTTTTGTTCCAGTCCCTGACGAATTAATTTCTGTAATTGGGGGTCCGTGAATACCTCTTCCCAGGGTAAATTACCCATATTCGTGGTATCCGATACCAGCGTGTCATTTACAGAAACCGGGTCCCGGTACAGGCCTTCCACATCCACGTCCGGACGGTTGTATTTCTTGTAAATGTTACAGCTGCTTAACAGGGCGCCCATGCATATCGTGTATATAACAACTTGTTTCATCTTTCTTTATTTTGTGTATTGTTCTATTTCAGATTCAAGTTCCGTGTTATCCGTGTCATGCCATTCGATCGGTTTAATCTTCTCTTGCAGATACTGGAATGCAACGAACATGGCAGGTACCGTGAAAATCTGGCAAATCATACCGATTAACATACCGCCAATTGCACCGGAGCCTAACGTGCTGTTACCGTTTGCACCAACACCGCTAGCGAACATCATCGGTAACAAACCGATAACCATGGCCAGTGAGGTCATCAAAATCGGACGGAGACGGGCAGAAGCTCCTAGCACGGCAGCGGAAACGATGCTCATTCCGGATTGACGTCTTTCGAGAGCAAACTCGGTGATCAGGATGGCGTTTTTCGCCAACAGACCGATCAACATGATCAATGCAATCTGCATGTAGATGTTGTTTTCAACACCCATAAATTGTGCAAATATAAAACTACCCATTAACCCGAAAGGTACGGAAAGAATAACACCCAAGGGTAGGATGTAACTCTCGTACTGGGCACTCAGCAGCAGGTACACGAACACGAGACAAAGTACGAATATTAATGCAGTGGTGTTTCCACTGGAACTTTGTTCCTCACGGGTCATACCCGAGAATTCGTATCCGTATCCGGTAGGTAACGTTTCGGCGGCCACTTCCTCGATGGCTTTGATGGCTTGCCCGGAGCTGTACCCGTCGGCAGGAGAACCGTTCACGCTAATGGCCGTAAACATGTTGAAACGCTTGATATTATCCGGACCGTATACTTTACGTAAGGTGACGAATTGGGTGATTGGTGCCATTTCATTCCCGTTTCTGACCATAATTTGATTTAAGGTTTCCGGGTTTGCACGGAAATTGGCATCCGCCTGAATCATGACACGGTACAATTTTCCGAAACGGTTAAAGTTAGAGGCGTACAGACCACCGTAATATCCCTGCAATGCAGAAAGTAACACGCTGGGGGATAACCCGGCTTCTTTACACTTGGCCACGTCAATGTCTACCATGTATTGTGGATAATTCGGGTTGAATGAGGTTCGTGCTGCGGCAATTTCCGGACGAGCATTTAACTTTTCCAGGAAGTTCTGGGTTATATTGAAAAATTCGTTCAAATCACCACCTGTTTTATCCTGAAGATTGAATTCGAATCCGTTCGTCAAGCTATATCCCGGAATCATCGGAGGTGCGAACAAAAGAACACGGGCATCCTTGATCAATCCTTGGGTTTGCATATATAATTGTCCGATCACGCTGTTTACATCCTGTCCCTTACTTCGTTCATCCCACGGTTTCAGACGACAGATGAATGTACCGTAAGAGCTACCTTGCCCGGCAATGAAACTATACCCGGCAATTTCTGTACGGTCGGAAACGGCCGGATTGCTGGCAATCAAGCTGTCCACTTGTGCCAAGGCGGCTTCCGTGGTTTCCAACGATGTGGCAGGTGGAAGGTCCACGATCACGAAGAAAGTTCCCGTATCCTCGTTGGGTACTAACCCGGTCGGGGTTTTCTGCATCAGGAATACAAGGACTACCATGCTGGCAATGACCGTGATAAATGTGGTCACCTTGTGATTGATGAAGAAACTAACTCCTTTTTTGTATTTGTTTAACGTTACGTCATAAGCGGCATTGAAGGCGGCATGGAACCGGTTGATAAGTCCTTTTTTCTTGTGATCCTCACCTTTGTCATGCGGTTTTAGGAAAATAGCACATAATGCGGGACTTAGTGTCAAGGCATTGATGGCAGACAGACCGATGGAAACAGCCATTGTTAAACCGAATTGGCGGTAGAAAGTACCGGAAGTACCGGTGATGAAACTTACGGGGATGAACACGGCCATCATCACGAGGGTGATGGATACGATAGCACCGGAAATTTCATTCATGGCGTCAATGGAGGCTTTAAGCGGGGATTTATATCCCTGATCTAGTTTCGCGTGGACGGCCTCGACCACGATAATGGCATCATCGACCACGATCGCGATAGCCAGAACGAGGGCGCAAAGTGTCAACAAGTTCATGCTGAACCCGATCAGGTAAAGCACGAAGAAGGTACCAATCAATGCAACCGGAATTGCGATGGCAGGAATTAACGTGGACCGGAAGTCTTGCAGGAAGATAAATACAACCAAGAACACGAGGATAAATGCCTCGATCAATGTCTTCAGTACTTCATGAATAGATGCATACAAGAAGTCATTGGCACTTAGCAGTATGCTATACTCAACACCGGGAGGGAAGTCCTTGGAAACATCTTCCAGTAATGCCTCGATGTCTTTAATGATCTGCGTGGCGTTGGAGCCCGCGGTCTGGAAGATCATACTGGTAACTCCGGGATGACCGTTCGCGTTATTCGAGTAGCCGTAGCTTAATCCTCCCAGTTCGATGCGGGCAACATCTTTCAATCGTAAGATTTCCCCGTCGGAAGTGGCCCGGATGATTATATCCTCGAACTCTTCTGTCGTCTGGAGACGTCCTTTGTATTTCATGATATACTGGAACGATTGATCGCCACTTTCCCCAAACTGTCCGGGAGCAGCCTCGATGTTTTGTTCTGCCAGGGCTGCCGTAATATCAGAAGGCATTAACTTGTATTGTGCCATCACGTCAGGTTTTAACCAGATACGCATGGAATAATCGGCACCGAACGCCATCACGTCGCCCACTCCGGGAACACGCTGGATTTGCGGAATCAAGTTAATCTTCATATAGTTTTGAAGGAACGTTTGGTCAAACCGGTCATCCGTGCTGTAAACGGTGAAACCTAACAACATACTGGTTTGGCGTTTACTAGTGATCACACCTACTTGAGTCACCTCGGCAGGTAGGAATCCTTGAGCTTTGGCCACGCGGTTTTGCACGTTAACCGCAGCCATGTCCGGGTCTGTTCCTTGTTTAAAATATACCTCGATAGAGGCCTCTCCCGTGTTGGTAGCGGTAGAAGTCATGTACATCATGTTTTCCACACCATTGATTTGCTCTTCCAACGGGGCAATCACACTGTTTAGCACCGTTTCTGCGTTTGCCCCGGTGTAAGACGTGCTAACCCGAACAGTAGGAGGTGCGATATCCGGGTATTGCGTGACGGGGATGGAAATCAACCCCAAGATACCCAAGATCACGACGATGATGGAAATCACCGTGGAGAGAACGGGACGTTTAATAAAATTATCTAATTTCATAATCTCAATTCATTCAAAGTAGTTTGTTTATGTTCTTCCATTCCCGCTTACCGGGCAATTGCCTGTTGGCGTTTTGCTGCCGATTCAGCCGGGGTGATCGGTTTAATGGACATCCCGTCTCTCACGGATGTACCTACGCCTTCAACCACGATACGGTCCCCGATGTTTAACCCGGAAGTAACAACATAGTTTTTGCCGTCGTTAATGGGTAATATGGTAATTTCTCTGGTTTTCACAACAGCACTGTCCGTCACGATGAAAGCGAACTTTTTATCCTGAATTTCCGAGGTTGCCTTTTGAGGGATGATGATTGCGTTGTCTGATTCCTCCGGCAACAGGATTACTCCCGATCCACCGCTACGCAAGATCCCGTTCGGATTGGGGAAGGTGGCACGCACGCTGGCAGAACCCGTCGTTTGATCAATTACCCCGCTTAACGTTTCAATTTTTCCTTTCTCGGAATAGATTGATCCGTCAACCAATTGTAATTCCACTGCCGGCATTTGGTTTAATACTCCTTGGGTAGCTCCATTGCTTTGACGGGTTAGTTTGAGAAGATCTTTCTCGTTCATGGAGAAATAAACGAACATCTTGGAATTGTCTGATACCGTGGTTAAAGGCGTTGTCATGCTGGGGCTAACGAGACTACCGACACGATAAGGAATTTTCCCGATAACTCCATCCGCGGGGCTGGAGACTTGCGTGTAGGACAGATTCTTCTCTGCATTGATTAATTGTGCCTCGGCTTGGGCCAAATTAGCCTTCTGTTGTGCTAATGTGTTCTCTGCCGTTTGTAATTCGTATTGGCTGATTATGTTTTTCTGCGCCAGCATTTTTTTATTCTCGGCGGTGAGCGCCGCTGTTGCAACTCCTGCTTCCGCAACCTTAACAGCAGCACGGGCCACGTTCACGGCTTCCTCGTATTGTACGGGGTCAATAACAAATAGCGTTTGACCTTTCTTTACTACCGAACCCTCATCCACGCATAACTTCGTGATGAATCCACTCACGTTTGGACGAATCTCAACGTCCTGACATCCCTTGATTGTTGCCGGGTAAGAATTATTCAACTTTGATACGCTAGGCTCAATTGTGATGACCGCATATTCAGGAACTCCCGCTTGATGTCCAATCTGTTTGTTTCCACAGGCAAAAAGTGTAGTTCCTAACATAATTACAATCAATCTTTGAGACAAAATAATCATTGACTTTCTAATTTTCATATGCTAGATTTTAATTAATTGTATTCGTGTATAACTTTAAAAACACCCTATAACAGGCGACACAGTGTCGAATAGACAAAAGGTATACCAAAATTGTAAATAGAAATGTAGATTTTATTTCTTTTATAGAAAAATTATACATGTGAGCAGTTAATTTTAAGTTTCTGCTCAATTTTACATTATCTTTGCCGAAAAGGTTTGGACCATGGAGGTTTTTATCAGGAAAATAAGGGAGGCTTACCCGTTATCGGATGAAACCGTTCGTTTATTGCTCGGTCACACGGAAAGAGTTGTTCTTCCTAAAGGTGAATTATTGATGCGAGAAGGAACGGTTGCAAAATATACTTATTTTGTAATAAAAGGATTTGCCCGGGGATTTTTCCATAAGGAGGATAAGGATATTACGATCTGGTTTGCCTCCGAGGGTATGTCCCTTTTGTCGATGAACGGGTATATGTTTTCAACTGCCGGGTATGAGAACGTGGAGTTACTGGAAGAATGTGACCTGTTGAAAATATCAAACGAAACATTAAATCGTTTATTTGATTCCAATATTGAACTGGCAAATTGGGGACGACGGATGTCTGACGGAATTATATTGAAATTCGAGAAATTATTCATGGAACGTTATTTCATGTCTGCCTCGGAACGCTATCATTTATTGGTTGAACGGGAACCGGAGATTCTAAAGAAGGTTCCGCTTCGTCATATCGCATCATTTCTGGGAATTTCTCAGGTGTCGTTAAGTAGGATCAGGGCAGGAATCCAATGATCTAAACTACAATTAAAATTATGGATATGAGGTAAATAATTCATGGAATATGAAAATGGAACAATCTGAATTTGAATCAATGAGAGTGGCTATTGGTCGCCGTGATACGGGAGCTATTCGTCAATTGCTGGAAACGGGATTTGATCTCACGGATACCCCGGTCACTTCAGGTGGGAGGGAACAGCCATACTATTATATAGGTCAATTACTTCAAAGTTATCTTTTTTATAATCGTTATGATGATTTGATGGAACTTTTGCCCTTGTTTCTTGAACGGGTGGAACCGTTAAATGGTTTGGATCTGGAGAGTTTTGGCCGTATTAACGCGGATGAGTATACCGAACGTATCATTCGTTTACTAGTATCCCATGTTGGAGAGATCAATGAACAGGATCGGAGTGGTTATTCTATTCTGCATGAACGTTTGAAAAGTTATCGTAATACTTATATTGGACTTTTTGATCGTAATAAAGTATTCCCGCCAGAGGAAAATGAACCTGATATCATGTTGGATGTATTGTTGGAAAGAGACGATCTGGATGTAAATCTGATGACTTATGACGATCTTCCACCTCTCTATTTTGGATGTAAGCACACGACAGGACGTATTGTGCGTAAGTTATTGGAGAAAGGTGCGGATGTTCGGACTTTTTGCGGGAAAGGAAATAATAGCTTGTTACATATAGCTTGTGACGGGGAAAAGGTGGAAATCGTGTCGCTATTGATTGATTTCGGGGTTGATGTGAACGTGGCCAATACGGATAGCGAGACACCATTACATCTAGCTTGTAAAAAGCAAAATATAGAGTTGATTCGTTGTTTGCTGGAAAAGGGGGCTGACGTGACAGAGAGAGATAAGTATGGTAATACTCCTTTACATATACTGGTAAAAGAGACAACTCCCCAGACAATAGAATGTATCGATTTGTTGTTGGAAAAGGGAGCGGATATAAATGCATTAAATAATGGTATGTGTACGCCTTTCTTTGTCTGCGCGCAGGCAACTGACCGACAATTCCGCAACCGTAATGCTTTATTATTAAAACACTTGTTGACCAGAGGTGCTTATGCTGATACTCAGGATTTCCGGCAGAATAATCCTTTGTACTATGCCGTACAGGATGATGATTTGGAACGGGTAAGTCTGTTGTTAAAGGCAGGTGTAGACCCGAATTGTAGAAATGAACAGAATGTCAGTCCTTATAAATTGGCCTTACAAAAGAATCGACGGGCGATTATCAGTTTGATCGAAAAGTCACAAATCACGATCACTGCAACCCCGGACGATTTAGATGCCGCCTTTATGAAAGCCTGTATTGCGGGGCAACGGGGCGTGGCGGAAATGCTCTTTAAAAGCGGGAATATTGATATTACCTATGTAGATGATCATGGACGTACTCCACTGCATTATATCGCTAAAGCGGGAATGGTGGCGCTAGCGGGTTTCGTGCTGGATAAGGGGTTGGATATTAATTACATGGATAAGGATGAACAGACAGCCCTGCATATCGCCGCGGCTTTCCGTCAAAAGGAAATGGTTCGCTTGTTGTTGTCTCGTGGTGCTGATGGGAATATCCGTGATAATGAAGGGTTACAACCGATTCACTATGTTGCCCGGAGTGGTCAGTTTGATGTTTTGGGTTTAATGTGGAAACTGGGTTATGATCTGGAAACGCCAACCGATTACGGGGATACGCCTTTGCATATTGCTGCTTATCGTCGGGCGAAGGAAAATGTTCGCTTGTTGTTGAGTATCGGGGTGCAACCGGACCCGCAGAATAATGCAGGAGTGACCCCCTTGCAACATGCCGTTGTCGGTAATCAGAAAGAAATCGTGAAAATGCTGGTGGAGAATGGGGCGGATGTACACCGTGCTGATGTTGACGGGGATACTCCGATTCATTGGGCGGCAAATCATGGGTACAAGGATATGGTTCAATTGTTACTTGAATTAGGTGCTGATATTAATGCTCTCAATGATGCCCACCAGACAGCCTTGCATATTGCTGCCATACGTAAGAATAAAGATCTGTTTAAGTATTTACTGGAGAGTGGAGCTGACTTTGAAATTAAGACGGCCAAGGGGAATTCCTGCATTGATTTGGCAACAACAACCGGACAGAAGGAATTGATAGAATTAATAGGCATTATTCAACGGAGACGGGAGGCTCTTGCAGATTAAGGACATAGGAATTACATTTTTTACATATGTAAATTGAAAAGTCGGGAATTTTACAGACCTTTGGGGCCGTTAATTTAAAAAGCAGAAAATAAAATGCGGCAGTTGAAAGGTGTACTATTAGCGATGATTTCATCATCCACGTTCGGGTTGATTCCATTGTTTGCCCTTCCGGCAATGCAAGAGGGGGTGGGATTGGACTCCGTATTATTTTATCGTTTTGCCATTTCCGCGGTGGTCGTGGGAGCCTATTTGCTTTTACGGCGTGTGGACCTTCGGATAACTTTAAAGGAGTTTGGAACGATGTTCCTGTTAGGAGGAGCGTATGCCTCTACTTCACTTTTTCTGACAGCATCTTACCTGTACATTCCTAGCGGGGTGGCCACAACGATTCATTTTCTTTATCCGGTGTTGGTTACCGCTATCATGATTGCTTTTTTCAAAGATAAAATATCACTCTCGGTAATCATTGCCACGGTTCTGGCTATTCTGGGAGTCTATTTATTAAGTAGTGGTGAAGGGGAAGGAGTGATGAGTTGGAAAGGACTTTTCATGGTATTGTCGACCGTGGTGACTTATGCCATATATATCGTTGGGGTAAATAAATCCTGTATACAGCACATGGGTGGATTAAAAATGACCTTTTATATGTTGTTCTGTTGTACAATCATCTTTGGAGCCAACATCCTGTTAAAAGGGCAGGGATTGGATATGATGCCGAACGCGAATGCCGTGGTGCATATCTTTTTGCTGTCTTTAATCCCAACCCTTGTGTCCGATTTAACGTTAATATTGGCAATACAGCACGTGGGGTCAACCACGGCCGCTATTATGGGATGTATGGAACCCTTGACGGCAGTAAGTATGGGAGTTTTGTTTTTGGGAGAACGTTTCGGGTTGGGGCAGATACTGGGAGTTGTTATCGTGCTGGTAGCCGTGTTCATCGTGATCCTATCCAGTCATCCGGGACATTTTTCTATGAAACGTTTGATCCCGGCATTTATAAGAATAAGAAAATAAAATTAAAGATTCGTGTTATGGTAAATTTGATTAGAATAACGGAGCCGACAGATATTCGTTTACAAAAACTTATCCCACTCTATAAGGAGGCTTTCCCGGAGGAGGAGAGGCGAAATATCAAGCAATTGGAACGGTTGATACGGGAAAAAACGGAGATGCATTTTAATGCCATAGAGACGGATGGTGTTTTGGCCGGTTTGTTTATCTACTGGGATATGCGGGATTTTTATTACCTTGAACATTTAGCCGTTTTTACCCCAATGCGTAATCTGAAAGTCGGGCAACAGGTGTTGGATTATATTGCGGAACATTTAGACGGTATGCGATTGTTGGAAGTGGAACCGACCACGGATGAGATGACCACTCGCCGGGTGAATTACTATCGTCGTAACGGGTATGAGATTCTCGACAAGACGTATATGCAGCCTTCTTACGATAAAGACATTGAAGTCGGTAATCTTTGGATTATGGGTAACCGGAAATCCGATCGTTTACAGGAGTTCATAGAGCGGATAAAACAGGTGGCTTATAGAGAAAATCGATAATAAGGAAACTTTCTTTAGGCGTGCTACTTATTTAATGATAACCTACACTTTTGCTAAAGTTGAACTATCCTTTCCTTTGATCATGAACATGGCATGAACACATCAAGTACATAGCATGAACATTGGTATATGTATATGCTATATTAGTGTCGTGTCTGTATTCCCTTGGTGTTTTAGTGTAAGGATAGAGAAGGGGTGGCTGAAAATTAAGTTTGCTATAAGGGGGAAGAGGAAAAAAAATAAGGATCGATTTCTCGATCCTTATTTTGTAGCGGGAGCCTGACTCGAACAGACGACCTTTGGGTTATGAGCCCAACGAGCTACCAACTGCTCCATCCCGCAATATCAGTCAAAACATCTTCTGTTTTGCGTCGGCAAAGATAGTACATATTTATCGTGTATGCAAGTATTTCCTTCTTTTTTTAGAATAAATAAAATTAGTTGTCACGAAAGGAAAGAAAAACGGAAGTAACCATGGTTACTCCCGTTTGATATTTAGCGTGTTAGAAAATTACTTTCCTAACATTTCACATACTTCGTTGAATACACATTCTCCGGTGAATCCGAATTTCTCATCCAATACTTTGGCAGGGGCTGAGTATCCGAAATGGTTTACACCATGAATACGACCATTGCAACCAACCAAACCTTCCAAGGTAACGGATAAACCTGCTGTCAGTCCGTATTTCGATTTGTTAGCCGGGATAACTTGTTCTTGGTATGCTTGTGGCTGGTGACGGAACAAACCTTCAGAGATCACAGACACGATCTGTGCGGTGATCCCTTTCCGTTCCTGAAGAAGTTTGGCTCCTTCCACTAAAGTAGAAACTTCAGAACCGGAAGCAACTAGCACGACATCCGGGTTCTCTCCGGTTTTGCATACCACGTAAGCACCTTTTTCTGCTTGTAAAGCCTCGTCATAACGATCTGTTCCCGGAAGATCCGTGATGTTTTGTCTGGACAGGATCAAAGCGGTAGGGGTGGAGGTGTTTTCCATAGCCATTTTCCAGGCAACGGAAGTCTCGGCTGCATCGGCAGGACGCAAAGCCAACAAACTCATCTTTCCGGAATGATTCTCTAATTTTTCCATCAAACGCAATTGGGCTTCATGCTCGATCGGTTGGTGAGTCGGTCCGTCTTCTCCCACGCGGAAGGCATCGTGAGACCAAACGTATTTCACCGGAACTTCCATCAACGCTGCCAAACGTACGGCAGGTTTCATGTAGTCGGAGAACACGAAGAAGGTTCCGCAAGCCACGAAGATACCCCCATGAAGAGCGATACCATTACAGATTACAGCCATGGTCAACTCTGCAACTCCGGCTTGGAAGAATGCCCCGCTGAAATCTCCTTTCACGAGGTTGCGGGCTCCACCTTTGATAAATCCGTCGGTCTTGTCAGAATTACTCAAGTCGGCAGAAGAAACGATCATGTTCTCTACCTGTTGAGCCAAGGCTACCAGCACGTCAGCCGAGGCGGCACGTGTGGCAATGTTTGCTTTATGTTGAATTGCTTTATAGTCAATTTCGGGAGCTTTACCGGATAAGAATTTGTGCAGTTTGGCTGCTAATTCCGGGTTTGCTTTTTCCCAAGCTGCCTGTTCTGCTTTTTTAGCTTTGGCGTAAGCCCGTTTTTCATCAAGTACTTTAGCGTAGAACTCGGCTACTTCCGGGAAGATTGTGAACGGGTTTTGCGGATCGCCACCCAAGTTTTCAATCGTCTTTTCGATAGAAGCCCCGGCCCCGGTTAAGGGTTGTCCGTGAGTGGAAACTTTGTCGGAGAAATCTTCCCCGTTAGCACCCATGGCCCCTTTACCCATCAAGGTTTTACCGATAATCAATGTCGGACGTTCTTTTTCGGCATTGGCGGCTTGTAATGCTTTGATGATCTCGTCAGCGTTGTTCCCGTTGATCGTGATCACGTTCCAGCCCCAAGCCTGATATTTGGCCGCGGTGTCCTCGTGAGTTACTTCATTTACACGGGTAGATAACTGCACTTCGTTTGCATCATAGAACATGATCAAGTTGGATAATCCCAATGTTCCGGCAATACGTCCGGCTCCTTGTGAAATCTCTTCTTGTATACCACCGTCAGAGATAAAAGCGTACGTTTTGTGAGCCATCCATTCTCCGAAACGAGCTACCAGAAAACGCTCTGCTATAGCAGCTCCGACAGCCATGGCATGACCTTGACCGAGAGGACCGGAGGTGTTTTCCACGCCTCGTTTGAAGTCCACTTCCGGGTGTCCGGGGGTTACACTTCCCCATTGACGGAAGTTTTTCAAGTCTTCCATGCTATACGTGCCGATCAGGCTCAACATAGAATACAACATCGGGGACATATGTCCGGGGTCAAGGAAGAAACGGTCCCGGTTTGCCCATGTCATATCATCCGGATCGAAGTTCAAGAATTGAGAATACAACACGTTAATGTAATCAGCGCCACCCATTGCACCTCCCGGATGCCCTGATTTGGCTTTTTCAACCATAGAAGCTGAAAGGATGCGGATGTTGTCCGCTGCTCGATTAAGGATCTTATCCATGCCTATATTTTTTTGATGAAAATTTTAAATTTTCGGCAAAGGTATGCTTTTCTGTCGGGAAATCAAAGTATCTAAAAACTTTACCACTTCGTGTACGGATGTTTTGTTAACATGGCGTTATAATACCGGTCATCCCCAGTCACCTCTTTATCAAGCCATGCAGGTTTTATGAAATTCTCGTTTTCTGTCTTTAATTCGATTTCTGCCATGATCAAACCTTCATTTTCCCCGTGAAATTCATCCACTTCGAAGGTGTGTTCCCCGGCTTTTACAAGATAACGGGTTTTGTCGATAACACCGGGTTCGCAGAGTTGTAATAACTCTTCCGCCTCGTTTAAAGGTATTTCTTTTTCCCATTCGTAACGACTGATGCCGGAATGATTCCCTTTTCCCTTGATCGTGAGGAATCCCTGTTCTCCTTTAATTCGCACCCGAACGGTACGTTCCGGCACGGAAGAGAGATACCCCTGCGTGATGCGGGTAGATTTGAATACTTCCGGTTTGAATTTCCCTTTCACTAAGAATTTACGTTCAATTTCCTGTGCCATTTTTTTAATTTAGAATGTAGAATGTAGAATGTAGGATGTAGAATTTAGATGCATTCAATTTTAAATTCTACATCCTCAATTTTAAATTATTTATAAGTTCTTGTCCTTGTACATATTTTCCCACCAAGCGGGTTCACCTTTCAAGTATTTGGCAAAATAAGCCATGATGGTGTTACCCCAGATGATTCGTTGGTTGTAATCCACGACGGCATGATCGGCATTCTTGATTAATACGAGTTCCACGTCTTTACCCAAGAGTTTCAGCGCGGTGTAGAACTGGATACTTTCACCCGTGGGTACGTTTACATCGGCCGTACCGTGCAACAAAAGCATGGGGGTTTTTACCTTGTCCGCGTTGAATAGCGGGCTTTGATCCACGTAGATGTCCTTTCGATTCCACGGGAAAGCATGAGCCGATGCGTTCGTGCTGTAACTATATCCCCAGTAGCCTTCACCCCAGTAACTGGAAATGGAGGAAATTCCGGCATGTGAAATGGCACAAGCGAAGATGTCCGTGCGGGTTTGCAGGTACATGGTTGTGAATCCACCGTAAGAGGCTCCCATGCATCCGACACGTTGTGCATCCACGAAAGGATGTGCTTTCAAGAATGATTTCGTGCAGGCAATGATTTCGTCTGCCGTGATTTTACCCCAGTTGTTTTGATGACGGGCTGAAAATTCTTGTCCGAACCCGGTTGCACCAGAGGGTTGCATTACATATACAACATATCCATTCGCAGTGTATAGATTGAATGGCCATCTTCCTCCGAAAGTCCTTTCTACCGGGGTTGTTCCCCCGTAGTAATACACGATCATCGGGTATTTTTTCTTGGGATCGAAATTTGCCGGAAGATAATAGCGTCCGTCTATCGTGGTTCCTTTCTTGTAATTGTAGTCCCAGTCTTTTACTTGTCCGAATTCTATATTTTTGTATTGTTCACCTTGCGGATCGGCCCATTCTTGTGCATTGAGGGTTGCCAAGTCCAAGGTATAGACCCGCGTCGGGTAACTCTCGTCTGAGGCAGTGTAGATCCCGGTATTCCCGTTTTGAGCCAAACTGATCTTTTGTACGAGATCACCCGGACATTCTATTCTCGTGATTTTCCCGTCTTTCCCATACCGGAATAAGTAAACGTAATCGGTATCCCCGGCCACGATATAGATATTCCCGTCGGTGTGCCAGATGTAGTTGGAGACAGCGGGATTGAAATCTTTTGTAATCGGAGTTACTTCTTTGGAATTTAAGTCATAAATGTATAGCTGCGTGTCGTATCCGTTCACGATCTGTCCTTTAGCAATCTTTACCCCGATTTGTCCGAAAGCGTCAGCCGCTCCGGCAATTAATAATTTTGAATCATCGGGAGAAAAGACACATTGAATGTCAACCAGACGGTCTTTCCAGAGCGTGTCAAGTTGATTCGTGCGGGCATTTAACAGGTAGACAGATTGTTTCCGGTACGGGTATTCGTTATAATCCGGTCGTCCGGTGCTGATTAAAATTTGGTTACCATCGTGACTGATGTCCATGATGGAAGTCGTTTGGTTTCCCCAAGTTAAGCGAGTATGTATGCCCGTTGCCAAATCATATTTGCATAGGAAATACCGATTGCGATAATAAGCCTGTCGATCTTCGATCCCGTCGAGTTTGCGGAGTTCCCATTCTTTCGGGGTGTAATTCTCATTTTTGTAATAGATAAGATAACTCCGGTCCGGTGACCACGAGAAAGAACTGATCGTCTGATCGTCCCGGAACAGGCGTTCCAGTTTTTGTTGCTCAATGTCGTAGGTGTATAGGGAGTTTCCCGTTCCTTCTTTTATCAGGTAAGACAACTTGTCTTCTCCGGGTATCCAAGTCAAGTTACTGACATTGTTGCCGTAGAACGTGTACACGATTTCTTTGTCGGCAATTCTGTACACGTTCGTCATGGAACTGCTTTTACCTTTTATAATCTCACCTTCTGTCATGATCAGGTATTTTCCGCTGGGAGAAACTTGAATTCCTCCGATCCTGGGACCGTTAAGCACATCCAGTATATTTTTCCCGCGTTTGGGGGATAAGGTAAATTCCACCGGGGCATCCTTGAAATCGGGATCTGCAATAAATTGAGCTGAAAATAGTTTGTCGCTTTCTTTCGTTTGCAAGCTTTTCACGATGATGGAATGTTTTCCCGGAACCCATTGCAGGGTACATTCTTGGTTTACGGCTTCGGTTCCCTTGTGGCTGGTGTACGTGATTTTTTTCACTCCATCCACGTAAACTTCGGCATTCCCGTAAAATGAAAATTGCAGTTTCCCGCTCATCCATTGCGTGTTTTCCGCGTAAACGGCATACAATCCAATTGCCGGAACGGTACTTTTATTTTGGGAGATAACAATGTTATCATTCACGGTTGCAGTTTCCCAAGTCAGAGAGTGATATTGTAGTTCTTGTTCGCCCACGGCAGGGGTTAGGTTTTCGATATTAAACGTGGAAAGAGTTAGTAAATCCGCTTGGGAAAATGTTTTGTTTTCCACGTTTTTCATGTCCCCGAAAGCCGGAAACTCTACCGGGACGGGAGGTAATCCCATCCATTCCCTGACTGTCTGCCCGTGTAACTGCATGGTACAGATCAGCATGAATAAAAATAATAGTTTTCTCATTTTATTGTGTTTTGATCATTTGAATTCTCTTTCGCAAAAATATGGATTATATTTTAACTTGTAACCCCGTTGATTGCATCTTTTGGAGCGTTATAAATATCTTTCTTGTAAATCAATGATTTATAAATAGATGCTCTTGTATCAGTTCTACATCTATTGCCAGAAAACGAAGATGCTAACTTGCAAATACAGAGATGATAATAAAAAAGTGAGAAAAAAAGTGATTTTTTTATTACACCAAACGCACCCCAAATCGCTTTAGTATAAAAGCCAAAAAAGATGTTAAGCAAAGAAGAACATATAGCCCGGTTGATTTTCCTGCATGTACAGGGAATGACGGACAATGCGCAGGAGAAAGAACTGAACGAATGGAGATCGGTTTCCCCGAGGCATGAAGAACTTTTTCAACGAATGTTGTCAAGCGAACACGTGGAAAAAAGTATTTCCCGTTTCGTGAAAACGGAAGAAGAGGAGGAGAGAGGATGGCGGCAACTCCAACAGAAAGCACGATCCGGTCGTTCTGTTCGGAAGATAAAATGGTTCCCGTATGCGGCTGCTATTGTGTTAATATTAAGCGTGGGAGGTGTTTTTTATTTTTCCGGGGATAAAGAACAAACCGAAATTCTTCCGATAGCTAAGAATGAGGTGCAAGTTCCCGGTTCCCGGGCCGTTTTGATTTTACCCGATGGGCGTAAAGTTGATCTGGAAAACGAGGTGTTACGTTCTGATCTGGCTCAGAGTGACAGTTTATTATTGGTTAGCGCCAGATCTTTAAAATACAGGGATATTGATTCTCCCGACACGACGGAAATTTTTCACACGTTGGAGATTCCTCGGGGTGGAGAATATTTACTTACCCTGTCGGATGGTACGATGATCTATTTAAATTCGGAATCAACGTTAAGCTTCCCTGTGAAATTTCAGGGTAAGGAGCGTAAGGTGTATTTAACCGGTGAAGCCTATTTTAAAGTGGCGAAAAATACGGAACATCCTTTTGTAGTGACAGCCGGAGAATTGGAAGTGCTGGTTACCGGAACTACTTTCGGTGTTCGGGCATATAAAGACGAAAAGGATATACAAACCACGTTGGAAAGTGGTCAAGTAACGGTAAGGGTGGAAGGTAAAAGTGTGAAGCTTGTTCCGAATAAACAAGTGTTGTTTAATAAATCAACGATGGGGTTGGAAGTTCGGGACGTGGATGTCGATTTGTACTTGGCATGGGTGGACGGACGTTTGGTGTATGATAATTGTCCGTTGGAAAAAATCCTGACCGACTTGGGACGATGGTATAACATTGATGTATTCTATAGTCGGGATGAATTGCGTTCATATCAATTCTCTTTGAACATGAAAAAACACGAAGAATTTACTCAAGTATTAGAATTAATTGGTAAAACCGGAGAAGTACAATTTGAAATAAAAGATAACACGGTTATTGTAAAATAAAAAGTAGCGCTGCTAACACTACTTTTCGTATTTCACTCCCTGTTGGCACAGGGCGTGAGGAATTGTTGAATTCAAAAAACAAAGTTATGAAGAAAATTTCTAATGTCGTCGGGAAGAGGCGGTTTTTATTCCTCCTTTTCTTAATTTTCACAACCCAAATTAGTCTGAATGCGTATTCGCAGGAAAGAAAGATTACGTTTTCATTGAAAAATGCGTCTTTAAAAGAGATTATCAGTGAGATCCGTAAGAATTCTGATTATGATTTCGTTTATCGTGACGTGAATCTGGAATCATTTGCCCGGCAAGATGTTGCTTTTAAAGATGCAACGATTGAACAAATTTTAACGGATTGTCTTAAAGGGACTGATCTCGGTTACGAGATAAATGGTAAGACGATCATTATTCGTAAAAAGGCTGTAAGCCAAGAAGAAAAAAAATCGAAAACAATTACAGGTAAGGTTTCGGATGAGCAAGGAAACGTGTTGCCGGGAGTTACGATTATCATTAAAGGTACGACCTTGGGAACGGCAACTGGTGCTGACGGGGAGTATAAATTGGAAATACCCGGTGATAGTGAGCAAGTCTTGATCTTCTCTTTCGTCGGGATGAAGACTCAAGAAATTGCCGTCGGTTCGAAGACGCAACTAGACGTGAAGTTAGTCGAGGATTCGGAAACATTGGACGACGTGGTTGTAACCGGTATTTTCACGAAATCCAAGGAAAGTTACACGGGGGCTGTTACGGCCGTTTCTGCCAAAGAGTTGAAGATGTACAAAGGCCAAAATCTGTTAGCCACGTTGCGTAACATCGACCCTTCAATCAATGTAGTGATGGACAATGCTTTGGGAAGTAACCCGAACGTGATACCAGAGATTAATATCCGGGGTAATTCCTCTTTACCCATGAGCGTGGATGAATTAAATCAACAAGCATCCAAACAACTGAATGCTCCGTTAGTAATCATGGATGGATTCGAGATTACTTTGCAGAAATTAATGGATTTTAATGACGAGGAGATTGAAAGTATCAACATACTGAAAGATGCTTCTGCCACGGCAATTTATGGTTCTCGGGGTGCAAATGGTGTTATTGTTGTTACCACGAAGGCTCCTCAAGCCGGTAAATTGAAAATTTACGTGCAAGGAGGAATGAATATTGAAATGCCAGACCTTTCTTCATACGATTTATTGAATGCCCGTGACAAGTTGGAATTGGAGCGGATTGTCGGACTCTATGATGATGAAGATGATGTCGTTAACGATCGGGCGTTAAAGGAGAAATATGGTCAATTATATTCGGAGGTGTTGAAAGGTGTGAACACGCATTGGTTGAGCCAACCGGTACAGACCGGTATTGGTCAGAAATATAATTTGCGTCTAGAGGGTGGAAATGAGTCTTTTCGTTGGGGAACAAATATTTCTTATAATTCTGTTATAGGAGCGATGAAGGGATCCGAGAGAAATACTTTCAGTGGTACGGTAACTTTGTCATATTCCGTGAAGAATGTGCTCTTTAAGAATCAGACTAGTATTGATATAAACAAAGGAAAAGAAAGTAAATATGGAACATTCTCTGATTATGCCAAAATGAATCCGTATTACCGGATAAAAGATGAGAATGGAGAATATATCAAGGTGTACACGATAAAAGGGACAAAACAGTATAACCCGCTTTATAATGCCCAGTTGGGGGTAATCGACGAGGATAAATATACCTTGATCACGAATAATTTTTCTATTGAATGGAGCATTAATCATGATTTGCGTTTACGAGCTCAATTAGGCTTACAAAAGAAAAATAGTACTTCTGATAATTATTTACCTGCCGATCACACGACTTTTGCGACTGCTACAGATAGTGATAGTTATTTTCGCAAAGGAAAGTATACTTACGGAACGGGTGAGGATATTAATATCGATGCAAACGTGACGTTGAGTTATTCAAAGATATTTCATGAAAAACACCAGCTATATGCCGGATTCGATTACTCTATAGCCCAGAAGAAAAATCACTTCTACACGTTTATCGTGGAAGGATTTCCTGATGGTAAATTGGATTTCATTGGTAATGCTTTGCAGTATGAGAAAAATGGGGTACCGAAAGGTACGGAAGAGTTGTCTCGTCGGGTTGGTTTTACCGGGAATGTCAATTACATTTATAACAATCGTTATTTCATGGATTTATCATTCCGTGTGGATGGTTCATCGTTGTTCGGGACAAAAAATAAATTTGCCCCGTTCTGGAGTGCCGGTATCGGGTGGAACGTGCATAACGAGAAGTTCATGCAGAATCAGAATATCGTGAATAATCTTCGGATTAGAGGATCGTATGGAGAAACCGGATCTCAACAGTTTTCTTCCTACCAGGCGTTGTCAACCTTCCAGAGTTACACGGGAAAACGTTACATTATTTGGAACGGGTCTGAGTTGATGGGATTAGGAAATGAAAAGTTGAAATGGCAGGTTACCAAGCAATTAAATGGTGGTGTTGAAGTTGGACTTTTCGACGGACGCTTGTCGGCATCTTTCGATATTTATAGTAAAAAGACTTCTAATTTGTTGTCTCAAATGGATTTGCCTTTGGCGAACGGATTCAGTTCTTACGTGGATAACGTGGGAGAGGTGAAAAATACGGGCTACGAGGCCATGATTAGTGGATATTTAATGCGTGATACGCACCGGAATATCATCTGGTCTATGACAGCAAAATTAGCTTACACGAAGAATGAAATTACCAAGCTCTCAGAAGCGATCAAACGGCAGAATGAGCTTTATAAGTCAAAAAATGTAGAGATCAATCAGTTATTGTATGAAGGGTATGCACAGAATTCAATTTGGGCTGTTCCTTCCATGGGAATTGATCCGAGTACCGGATATGAAATTTTCTTGGATAAGAATGGGAATATCACGGATAAATGGAATCCATCCGACAAGCGTTATTTTGGAGTTGATGAGCCCAAATACAGGGGTAATATCAGTACTTACTTTGCTTGGAAGGATCTTTCTGTTAATCTGTCATTTGCTTATCAATGGGGAGGACAACAATATAACGAGACATTACTTAACAAGGTGGAAGTGACTAATGGCGAAATTGATAAGAATAATGTTGATAGTCGGGTGTTGAAAAAGAGATGGCAGTATATTGGAGACGTGAAACCTTACAAGGGATACGGTTCCGTGGAGACAAAAGCGACTTCCCGTTTCGTGATGGATGATAACGTGTTCCAATTCCAAAGTGCCAGTGTGGAGTATCGGTTACATTCAGATTTCCTGCGTGACAAGTGGAAAGTTGAGACAATCAGTATCGGGGCTAATATGTCGGATATATTCTATATTTCTTCTATCAAGCGTGAAAGAGGAACTTCTTATCCGTTTGCCCGCAGACTGGCTTTAACCCTTTCATTAATGTTTTAAACAATGGTATTATGAAAAGAATTTTACTATATATCACGTTATTCGCAACTTTATCACTAGCCTCTTGTAATGATTGGCTGGATGTAAAGCCGGAGACTCAAACCGATGAAAAAGATATGTTCGAGTCGGTTTCTGGGTTTAAAAATGCCTTGACTGCCTGCTATATTAAATTGAATTCCAAAAATTTATATGGGCTAAGTTTGACGATTACGGATATTGAATTTATGGCCCAACATTGGAGTTATCAGGAGAGTAATTATCGGGGGGCAGAGGATCTCAAGGCTTTCAAATATGAAAACGATTATCCGAAGACATTAATATCCGCAATTTACGGGGAGATGTATAATACAATTGCCCAAGCCAATATTATACTACAGAATATGCCCGAGCATAAGGAGGTGATCACGAACGAGGATATGCGGGCAATTGTAGAGGCAGAGGCATTAACGATTCGGGCATTTTGTCACATGGAAATATTACGTTTGTTTGGGCAAATGCCGCAAAATTCTGATAAACAGGTATCTTTGGCGTATGCTAAAACCGTGTCCACGGTGATGATTCCGCATTATTCATATAATGATTTCACGAATTTGATTCTTGCTGATTTAGATGCGGCTGAAGCTTTGTTTAAAGATCATGATCCGTTATTTACTTATTCTTTCCAAGAATTAGATAATTTCTTCGATACAAAAAATTATAATGTAGAGCTGGCGGACGAGTTTATGGGATTTAGACGTTTCCGTTTCAATTATTATGCTGTGAAAGCGATTCGGGCAAGGTTGTATATGTATATGGGGAAGAAAACAGAAGCATATACTGCAGCAAAAGAAATTATTGATGCCGTCGATAAGAATGGTAAGAAAGTTTTGGAATTGGCGGGAGCGGGAGATATTAGTAGTAGTAATTTTGCTTTGCCTTCAGAGTGTATTTTGGCTTTAAGTAATTACGAGATTGAAAGTAATACAGAGAAATTATTTAAATCAGATCAAGCTGAAAAAATATACCTTACAGAAAAACAGTTTAATAATGATTTGTTTGCCGGACAATCTACGGCCGTGAATAACCGAGTGCAAGTGTGGGATCGTACACCTGATAATCAAGGAGCTATAAAACCTTTGCTAAAAAAGTACAATCAACCGTCCTCAACCACGAACACGGATATGGAAGTGTTGGCCACGCAGAAACAGGTGGTTCCATTGATTCGTTTGTCCGAGATGTACTTGATTGCTATCGAATCTGCTCCCACGCTGAAAGAGGCTAATGCTCTTTATATTCCTTATATGAAAGCGAGAAACGTGGATGCGTCTCCTTTACAACAAGAACAGTTGATGACCGAGATAATCCGGGAATATCGTAGAGAATTCTTTGGAGAAGGACAAATGTTCTATACTTACAAACGTTTGGGAATAAAAAATATGTTATGGAAGACGGATCGGGAGGTTGGCGAACAGGATTATATTGTGCCATTACCAAGTACAGAACTGAACGCAAATTAAAAGTAGAAAGCTATGAAAAAGATAAATAAATATATACTATGGTTATTACCGGTTTTCGGATTATTCGCATGTGAAGATGAGATGGGGGTGTATAATTCACCGGAGAATCGTTTGAATTTTATATATGAGCCATTCACGATGGCCGATACCGTGATTCCTCGTACATTTGTTTACGATGTTGAAACCCGGGTATTCGATACCGTTTGGTTGGAAGTTGAAACGATGGGGTATGTCGAAGATCATGAACGTTCGTTTGCACTGGAACAAGTGAAGAAAGGAGAGGGAGAACAAGCCGTGGTAGGAAAGCATTATATTGCTTTTGATGATCCGCTTGTTGCCGATTATTATAAGATTCCAGCGGGAAAAAATACCGTACGTTTTCCGATAATATTAAAACGTGATCCTTCATTAAAACAACAGGAGGTGACATTATGTGTTCAGATCGGTCACAATGAAAACTTTATTCCCGGCTACGAAAAATATCAGAAGAAGATCATTCGGGTGGCAGATATATTGATGCAACCGAAATACTGGGATTTTTATGCATCGTATTATTTCGCTGGAAAATATGGTAAAGTGAAGCATCAGTTTATGATTGATGCCACGGCAGATTTAGGAATCAAGATGAACGATGACTTTTTCTATTCGTTAGTTGGCAATCCGAATAGTGTTGACATGGGAATGACGGATTATTGGTTCTATTTCTTCACTCGGAAATTGGCTGCTGAAAATGAGGCTAGAGCTGCCAGAGGTGAAGAACCTCTTCGAGAGGCACCGGAGCCCGGTGAAACGGAAGGAGCGTTAGTTAGATTTACCCGGTATGAAAGATAATAATGACAAGTTATGAAAAAGAAAATATACAATATATTATCAGTCTGTTTATTCGCGTTACTTGTTTCGGCATGTTATGACGACGAGGGAAACTATGACTATCATGAAATCAGTACGATTAATACTGAAGGATTGGAAAAGAGTTACACGAAAACGTCCTACCAGGATGTTCTTCATCTGGAACCAACCGTTACGGCAACGGGTGGGGAGAGTGATTTTGAATATTTATGGACGTTGAACCTGACGAAAGGGTCGGGTACGACTTCCAATAAAATAGAAATAATACTGGACACGATTGGAACTGATCGGGTGTTGGATTTTCCGGTAAATATTAAACAAGGGTTTTATGATTTGACCTTTCGGGTAACGAATAAGAGCAATAAGCTGGAAACGTATCAGGTGATGTCTTTGAGCGTGGTGACTAAATTTTCAGAAGGTTTCTACCTGTTGAAAGATATGGGAAATTCAACAGACGTGGATTTGCACGCTTCTGATAACAGTTTAGTGGATAATATTTTCTTGAAAATGGATGGGGAACATATGCCTGATGCGCCAGTTAGCTTAGGCTTAGATCCCGGATATTGTTTTGTTGATGAAACCACGGCAGAATACGTGATCACGAAGGCTTTAACTGTTTGCACGGAGAAGGATGTCCGGATTTCTAATATCGAGGATATGAGTACGATTTATACTCATAGTAACATGTTCCTTGGTGGTGAGGCTCCCGAAGAAAAGCCGTATTATGTGTGGCGAAATGCATACGGGGTCGGATATATTTCTGATAAAGGAGCATACTTTTCCACACAGGCATCCCTTTGGGATTTGTTAGGAACGGGAAAGTTCGGATTCCCCGCTATGGTAAATGATGACGAAGAAACAAAGCCTAATCGAAACGGTGTGTTCGCAAGTACTTGTTTTTATTATTTAGACGAATTGAAAGGACGCTTTTTGTTTTTGGACTATAATGGTAGTTTGCATACTTATAGTGATTTAGACGAGAATAATGAAGAAAAGCCAAATAAGCCTAACGGTATAACTCACCATCTGAAATTCTTTGGAAAGAATTACATGGATAAAAAGAGTACAGGGTATGCTTTGTTTGAAGATGAGAATACTGCAGGAAAACATTATATTTACCAGTTAGTGTTGGGAATGGATCCTTCTAACCCGATTGAAAAGGTAACAGAAGTTGCAACTTCGTCTAAATTGAACGGGGCGAATCTGTTTGCCGTGAATGAGTTGACAGCTAAAGTGATGTATTTTGTAAACGATAATCAATTGTATATGTATGATCTGGTACAGAATACGGAAGAGTTACTTCGACCGACGGATATGGCTACGGGAGAAGAGATTACTTATATTAGTAATCGTTACTGGTCGGGTTCTGATAATGCTGATAAAAACTTTGATTATTTGGTATTTGCTACTCATAAGGATGGAAAGTATAAAGTGTATTTATACGAGATTCTAGGAGGTAAGCCTTATGGAAAGCCGGTGCGCGTGCTGGAAGGAGAGGGGAAAGTGGTGAAGATGCATTATGTCGATCCGTCTATGTCTATGGTTAGTTATAGTTATTTTCCTAGTTCTTTTTAATGAATCGTTTTTCAAAGGAGATGCTTGAAGCGTCTCCTTTGAAATATATACCTCTTATAACATGAAAATTATAGATTGTATTGTATTGGGTGTGGCGTGCCTAGCATGTACACCTTCGGATTATTATACCCTTCAGGGTACCCTGCCCGAAAATAGTAAAGCCACTGAAGTTTATTTACTCTCGAGGGAAGGGAAAGGTGCTGATACTCTTGCAAAAAGTACGGTACGTGGGGATCGTACTTTTACATTAAAAGGTAAGGCGGAGAATCGTTTGCTTTATTTAAATATGGGAAACTATGGTGGAAGAGTTTATTTTTATTCAGAACCCGGAGAGTACCAGTTGAAAAAGATAGGTAATAATTATTTAGTCGAGACCGGGCAGGAAGGAATGCAATCCCGGTTAAACGCTCATCTCGAAAAGATCGAGAAGAACTCGACGGAAAGGTTCGATTTGCAAAAACGAATGGCAGAAACAAGGGATGAAGGGGATTTAGAGTCATTGGGACGAGAAAATGAACGATTATGGAAACAAGGGAACGATCTGCTATTGGATATGGTGACTGATTTCAGTGGTACTTTCGTGGCGGCCATGTTGGTACAGGATAATATGTGGATAATCAGTTATGATTTTAAATTATTCACACGAGCTGTAAAAGCAATGGGGGATGGACCTGATTCGGAAATAAGAAAGGAGATCATGGAAAAATATGAGGCGGCAAAACAAAAACAATTAACGGGTAAAGCCCCGGATTTTACTTTGCCGGATCTAAAGGGGGAAAACGTAAAATTGTCGGATTACAAGGGGAAATATTTATTGATTGACTTTTGGGCTTCTTGGTGTAAACCATGTCGCATGAAGATTAAGGAGTTGAAAAAAGAATATGGTCGTCTGCAAGAATTAGGGATTGAAGTGATTGCTATTTCCTGTGACAAGAAAAAGGAGGATTGGTTAAAAGCCGTGGAAGAGGATCAACCTATGTGGAAACAATTACGTGTTGATCAGGAGATAAACGGAAGTGATACAGCCGATGATTATAAGGTAGAATTTTTGCCTACTCTATACTTGATTTCTCCGGATGGGATGGTTTTGGATACCAATCCGGGAATGGAGGAAATTGAGCATGTTGTAAAAAATAATAAATGAAGAAATGATACATCTAGCAATAAAATTCGTGTGTTTGTTAGGACTTTTATCTGGAACCAGTTTGCTGACACAAGCTCAACCACAGTATGTTGAACCTGCAATAAAGATTGGCGTGTTTGATTCAGAAGGGAATCCTATTGATAAACCTAAAGTAATTGTATATGATAGTCTTCATCGGTTTGTAAAAGAGGAAGTTGTTAATAAAACTGATTTTAAAGGGCAGATTAAGAAAATAGAAATACAAAACTTTGGAACGTATTATCTCCAATTTAGTAAAGAAGGGTATGAACCAATCGAGGAAGTTCGTGTCACTTGGAAAAATGATATGGTGAATAGATCTCCAATTGTAAAGATGAAACTTTTAAATGCTAGTAAAAGTCTTTCGTGGATGTGGTGGGAGATAGGTGCAGTTATGCTACTTATGGCATTACAAGGGTATAAAATTTTTAGAAAGAAATATAATAATAAAAATTTATGATGTTATGAAAAAGTATTTAATGATTTTATTCGTTCTTTGTGGTTTGGCTTCATTTGGACAAGATAATTTGTATATAACTTTAGTTGGTAATAATTTCGGTAATCCTATAAAAGGAATGGGTATTTCAGTCCATGAAGCTGGCGGGAAAAATTATCATGGAATAACTGATGTTGATGGAAGGGTTTCGTTTAAGATTAGTGTTTTTCATCATTTTAATGTATATGTGGAAAATCCGACACTTTGGTATACAAAACCAATTGTTGATTTAATGATGCCTAGTAATCAATTTTTGTTTATAACTGTTACAATATTGGGTGATTATCGTTTTTCTCAAAATCAGAGAGAGGAAATAGAAGAGGTGTGGGAATCATATTTTATATTACCTAAAAAGATTTATGTAGAAATGGCTTAAATATTTTAATAACTTAAAACGCGAGAATTATGAATATCAATCAAATACTATTAATCAGTCACTATGAGGCAAAGCTACTAAGGAGAAATTGGTTATTCATTTTTCTCGTGTTTTTATTGGTAGGTGGGAGTCTGGCGGCTCAATGGTTTATACAAGTGGACTTTCCTATTCATTTTCTGAATGCACTATCTTGTTCGATTCCTTTCGTGAGTGCTTTTCTTTTCAATTTTATTCAGGGAATTTTTATCCTCTTTATAGCGGGTGATTTTATCCGGAGAGATCGTTCTTTAGACTCTTTTGAATCGCTAAGCACACGTTCTCATGGGAATGGCGATTACGCAATGGGGAAATTACTGGCTGTTGTGGGGAGTTTCGTGGTGTTGAACGTGCTGGTCATTGTGATTACATGGGGGTTCCATCAATTTTCTATGCAATCATCTCCTGTTTTTTCCCCGTATGTATTTTATTTCATGACATTAACTCTCCCTTCTTTATTGTTTTTGGTCGGGATAACTTTGTGGATAACCGTCACGATAAAAATATGGCCCGTGGCGTTATTGTGCTTGATAGGATATATCTTTTTTAATGTTTTTGTTTTGACGGATTATTTATATGGCAGTTTGGACTATCTGGCGATTTCGATACCTAATGTGTTCTCGGATGCCACGGGAAAACACGTGGGACTTTTCCCGTATGTGACTCAACGAATCGCATTTGCCATGTTAGGTATTGCCTTCATGTTGCTATCTGTAGTTAGATTGAAACGTTTACCGAATAATCCCGGAAATAGACGATGGATACAATGGATGGGGGTTATTGTGCTGATTACAGGAATCTGGGTAGGAGGAACTTATTATTTCCATTTTGAAAAAGACCGACAGAAAAGACAGGAGTTTGTGAAATTGTACATGGAGTATGCAACACGGAAACGTGTGGAAATTATCCGTCAACATATCGAGTATAGCCAACATCGAACTCGGATGATCGTGAATGACACGCTGACTATTCGTAATCCCTACCGGGAAAAAATAGATGGATTTTTCCTTTTCCTGAATCCCGGATTATATGTTGATGACATAACGACGGGAGAGACTAGCGTGAATTTCGATCGAAAAGATTTTGCCATATCATTACACCATTCTTTGGAGCCGGGAGAGGCGAAAGAGTTCGTGATTCGTTATGCCGGAGAAATTGACGAGAGTGTTTGTTATTTAGATATTCCGGATCAGGATTATTACGCGACACAATGGAGTATTAATATTTTGAGATACGGGAAACATACAGCTTTGGTTGATGATGAATACACGTTGTTAACTCCCGAATGTTTATGGTATCCGACTGTGGAGTTTCAGACATCTCCCGTGGCATTACAATTTGCCGACAGGTATTTTACGGATTACGTGTTAACCGTTATCCATGATTCAAGTTATACCGTTATATCTCAAGGGGAGGCTTCACAAACGGGGGATGGAACCCGTTTTGATCATGCTCACGCATTGCCGGGATTAACATTGTGCATGGGCAGGTATAATAAACGAGAGATTACGATTGACGATACTCGCTTTGAATTGTATTATTTTGATGAAAAAGGAGCCTTGTTCTCTTCGCTTGAGGCGACTAGAGAAGGGCTTGTGCAAGGAATTGGTGAGGCTAAAGCATATTTTGAAAAACTAACCGGAGAAGTTTATCCTTTTCATAAATTGGCTTTCATTGAAACCCCGGTTAGTTTTTGTGCTTATCGTGGCGAAAATAGGAAAAGGAGTGAACGGATTCAACCGGAATTAATCTTTAAACCGGAAAATTGTTGCGATCAATCAGATTATCTTCCCGTAAAGGAGTATGCGGATAAAAGAGAAAAAGCCGTTACCGGAAGTTCTAGAACAGAGATCGAAAGTGAGGCGATTCGTAATTTTTGTACGGCGAATGTAGGGGAAGAAATTAGCGTGTTGAGAAAAATGGCGTTGCCGGATTTTATTGCCGGGCAGCAAATTACACCGGAAATAATAAAGAATCCGGCTTCAATTCTTCCCATGTTTACTGATTTTAGCGATTACATTTATTCTGAAAATTTTCCGGGCATTAATCGAATTATGACAGGAATGCGAGCAAATAATCAAGTTGATATACAATGGGAATTATACAAGGTCGGAGAAACCGGTGAACATAAAGCGATACGGACTCTTTCTTCGCAAAGTTTACGAGATGTATTGAAAGGAACGGGAAAGTCTTGTGATTTAGATGCCATTTACAAGCTAAAAGCCGCTTATTTGAGAAAACAGATTAATATAAAAGTGAATCAGGATAGTTTTGCTGTTTTCATGAACAATTTCCGATCTAGGAATTCTTTTTCTCGCGTTACTTTCGAATGTCTGGCGGAAGAATTTGAACGTGAATTTAATTTCGATCTTGTTGAGGCAACATGCGAATTGTATGACCAACATGGACTTGCCGCACTTCGTGTACAAGATATTGAACAATACACGGGGAAGGGAAACGAAGGGCCGATGCTTGCTTTCAGTGTATGGAATTCTTCAGACGTGAACGGAATTATTTCCGCGTACACGGATAAAGGCGATGGTTCAAGAGATTTGTTGAATGTAGGGGATTTTATGATCCGGGCCGGTGAATGTTCCCGGATTTGTTTCCCGTTATCCCATAGTGTAGGAGGTGTGATCTTGCAATCTAATTTGGCGCAGAATATCCCGGGTAATTATATTTACAATTTCATGGAATTTCCCCAGGAAGCGCTTGTTCATGCGGGACGGAAAAAGTTGGAACCCTCTTGCTTTTTACCGTCTTCAGGAGAGATTGTCGTGGACAATGAGGATCAAGGATTTCATGTTTTCGCTTCGGAGACGAAAGAATCCTTGTTAGGGAAATTATTGCAGAATAAGATGATCGTGGAAGATAGTGGGGTCGATTTTCTGACCGACAATGCCCCGGGATGGGTTAGTTCCGTTTATATAGATGCTTACGGTTTTCCAGTACGGAGTTTTTTAGGTAAAAAGACGAAAAACAGCCAGGCCCGTGCGGAATGGAAAACGGAAATTCCGGAACAAGGAGAGTATGGGGTGTCTATATACAAGTTAGACCTGGATTTCAGGTACCAAAGGCAAGCTGATTCAGTGGCCTATTATTACACGTTGGAGCAAGGAGATTATCGTGCGGATATTGTGATGTCGTTTCTCCGAAATGGACTGCAAAACATTTATCTGTCAGACAATCTCGGACGAAAGGAAGAATATTCTTACCAGCAACAAATGCCTCAATGTGGTTGGATCCAAGTAGGTGTTCTCCCGCTAGTCAAGGGTAAAGTAAAACTAATTTTACATGATAAAGGGGCTTTCCCGGAACAATTGGTTTTTGCGGATGCGGTGAAGTGGGTGAAGAAGTCATGAATGTAGTAATAATCGAGAAGGCGAAAACACTAATATAGAGACGATAATAAATTCAGAATTTAAGTTCTTGCGTGAAGAAATCTAATTTGAATAAAAAGTTATAGGAAATCTAATGAAAAAAGGAATATTATTTTTGATATTATTTTTCTTGGTCGTTTGTAAAGGAACTGGACAAATCTTACAAGGTTATGTCAAAACCTTGGAGGAGAAACCTGTTTCTCAAGCTCATGTTATTTTACTAAATTCAGATTTAAAGGTTGTTGCCCATGCTGTAAGTGGTGATGATGGTTTCTTTTTAATCACGTCCGTGAAAAAAGGGGTATATAAATTGAACATATCCTGTGTTGGATTCGAGGTTTTACAACAGAATATTTTGATAGAGGAAAATCAAGGGGATTTAGGCGTGTTTAGAATGCAAGAAGGGATTACCTTGGATGAAGTAACAGTGATAAAGCACAAGAAATCTTTAACAACGAAAGTAGATCGGATCATATATGATGTGGAGCGAGATTCAATGGCCAAAAATTCTGTGGCGATGCAGATACTAGAGAAACTTCCGTTTGTTGATATTGACTTGAAAACGAAACAATTACAAGTGATGGGAGGGACGAATTTCGTGATTACGATTAACGGGAAAAAGAATCTTTTTCTTTCGGAGGCAAATCAATATGTGGCTCGACTGTTACAAGGAGATAAGATGAAACAAGTTGAATTAATCACCTCGCCACAAGGACAATACAGTGATAAGACTGCCGTGATTAATATCGTGACAAAGGGGAGTTTGCCGGATGGTATTGTCGGGAATATTATGATTGATTTCGGTAAAGACTTCATTAAACCGAATTTAGGGGTAACTTCAAAAATTGGGAAATTGGTGTATAACGTGAATTATCAACCGGGATACACCTATTATTCGGAGTTAACAGATAAGACAAAGGTAATAAATTATAGGGATGACACGATACACAGAACGGAATCAGAATTGATAACTTGGTCGAAAGATGATTCGCATGAGTTACAATTAAACGCAAGTTACGATTTTTCAGACAATGATTTACTCACCTTTACCGGGCAATACACCTACTATCGGGAAAGGGAGTTTCAGGAAGGAAAAACTACGATATGGAATAAAAAAGATAACAAGGTACAAATTTATTCCTTTGAAAATAGAAATATCAACAGAGAGGAGCGGTGGAATGGAAAAATTAATTATCAGAAGTCGTTCCGGAATAAAGAAGGGAGGCTTTTTACTGCCACGTATGGCGTGGAAAATAATCAAGGGAAAAAACAGTATGGACAGGAGTTAACAGGGATGTTGGGGATAGAGGATTCTAGGGGAATATTTAAGAATAGCTTGCGTTTAACGGAACACACAACAGGAGTGGATTTTACGAATCCAATAAATGAGAAACATTCATATTTCCTGACGGCTAAACTTGTTGCCAGACAGTATCGCAGTGATGAGGAATTGAATTATGATCAATATGTTCCGGCATTTCGGGCAAGTTATTCTTTTTCTACAGTCAAAATGAGTTTAAGGGCAGAAGTGAGTTTTGAGAAAACAATAAATGATATGCAATTCAGTAAGAAGAGCAAAAAGGTACGAAAGAATTTCTTTAATGTAACTCCCAGTGCTTCTGCTATATTTTTATTAAGTCGGAAATCTACGTTTTCAATATTATATTCAGTGCCTTCTTTCCGACCAGATATTTATTATTTGAATCCTTTTGTAGATCGTTCTGATCCTTCACATTGGAAAGTTGGTAATCCTGATTTAGAACCGGAAATATCCCAGTTGCTCTCGATGAGTTATCGCTTTTATACAGAAAAGACGAGTTTAGCTTTTTCAGCAAAGTATAAACATTCGGGTAATGCCATATATCCTTATGACTACACGAATGAAACAGGAGCGCTTGTCACGACTTACAGGAATATGAATCGTTCGGAAATGCTTTCTTTTAATATGAACTTTGAATACAAAGTCCCCGATAAACTTCAAATATGGTGTACGGGAGAGGCAAAATATACGTATTATTCTATCACTAGAAGTAATTTTCCTCTTTGGAATTTTAAAGCAGCTGCGGGAGTTTATGTTACATTATTCAAAAAGGCAACTCTTGGAATTATTGGTAATATTCGTCCTATGTCAACGTCTGTACAACATACAAAATTTGAATATCTCACAACAGCTACTTTGAGAGGAGAATATACTTTTACTTCAAGGTTATCTTTCCTAGTTGATATGGACAAGTTTTTATGGAAACATATCAATGTGGAACACGTGAAAGAAACAGACTCGTTTTACTACCACAAAGATGAACAATGGCGAGGTCGGTGGGTGTCGTTTACCCTAGTCTATAATTTTGGACGCCTGTGTGATCGTGTAAAGAAAAGTGGTCGGGGAGTAAAAAATGAAGATAGAGTGAAAGAAATATAGTTTCCTTGATAATATGAAATTTTAAGTTAGATGCATAAAAATATGGAAAGAACGTGTTTTAATCTTTCCCGCATATAGTGATTAGCATTGTTCTTGTGCTTTTTCACTGTATTTATCGATATGTCCAGTAACTGGGAAATTTCTTCATGAGATTTCCCATGAAGACTGAGTTGGTACACTTCTCGGCAAGAAGGGGAGAGTTCGTTAAAGACGGTTTGGATCATCTGGAAAACTTCTGATTCGACGATGTTTTCCAGAAAGAATTCTTGATCTTCTTCTTCGAGAACAATTTTCTCGGCATATCGATTCGCAATGTTTCTGCGACGGATGGTATCGACAGAGAAACTACGTACGATTTTGTATAAATAAGCTTTTATCGTGCTTTCTGTTTTAAATTCGTTCCTTTTTTCCCACAAATTGAGAAAGGCATCTTGTACTACATCTTCAATGGTCGCATCATCATCTACATATTTAGCTGAGAAATAGCGCAATGTTGATGCGTATTTGTCATATAAATAGCGGAAAGCTTTATCGCTGTCTTGTCCCCAGAAATTTGTTGTTATTTGACTTTCCATGTAAATGCCGTATCTTTAAACCAACGATTAATAATAGTAAAAAGTACTGATTTCGTTATGATAAGACCAAATACTAACTAGAGCCTCTTTCACACTGAGAATAAAAAAATTAATAAAACATAATTTCATGTGAAAATAACCATTAATAACCTATATTTGTATGATTATTAATCGTTCGTTTTTTGATAGGAGGATTATGTTTGTTTTGGTATATTGTTATAACAATTAATAATAGCCTAGAAGGGTAAGGTGTGTTAGATTTATCTGTGTTTTCCTCTTTTTACGTTCATGTAAGAAAAAATCTTTTTTATTCCAATCCAATTCTCATGTATTATCACTAAATTTGTCTTTTTAATATAAGATTGATAACATTAAAAATTGGGAAAAATGAGAATTATTGTATCTGTAATTTTATTGGCATTTATCACTGTCAGTTGCGGTACTAACAAACGTGTTTACGCACCACCTTTTGAGGAAGAAGAGACAGAGACTGTTGTAGTGAAAGAAAACGTGCAAACCACGGCACAAAATCCCACAAAGAAAACTGAAAATACAAAACCTGTCGTTTCTCGGGAAGAGAATGTAACTATGACTCACGGGGACGTGTTGAAACGTTATAACGTGATTGTCGGCAGTTTTTCAAACGTGGATAATGCTTTGAAATTACAGGCGAAATTGAACGGGATGGGTTATCACAGCATTATCATGAAGAATAGTGCAGGGATGAGTCGGGTAAGTATTGCTGGATTTGACGAAGAGGCATCCGCTCGTGAAGAATTATTAAAAGTTCGTGAACAATATCCGGAATTTGCTGATGCATGGTTGTTGATTTCCAAGCAAAACTAAAATACGAGATAAAGATGATATAAAAGGTCGGCTAAATGCCGACCTTTTAAGTATCATATCAATTCAAATCCCACAATATCAGGACCGTTATCATCTTTTTTCTTCGTTTCATCATTTTCAGATAAGACATCTTCTTCGGAGGCATCCCGTGGTTCTTCCGTTATTTTTTCTTCTATTAATACTGTTGTGGGGGCTGTAGTTTCAGACTCCTCTATTACGGGTGTAATTTCTTGCCCTTCTTGTAAAGTCGGTTCGGTGAGAGAGAGAATTTCCGGATCTTCATCTAAAGAAATAACTTCATGTACAACTGTTGGTTCCTCTATCTCTTCCGTAGGACTCTCAATATCAATAACGGAATTTTCTGAGATGATTGTTGTCATGGCTGCTTGGTTTTCTGCAAACGAAAAATCTTCTTGAAGAACACCGTTTTCACATCGGAATACTTTTCCTGGAAAATGTTTTATTAGGTCATATTGGTGAGTGGCGATAACGACAGTCTTGCCACTATCGCAGATGTCTTTCAATAGTTCAACCAATCGATAGGAAGTTTCCGGGTCAATGTTTCCGGTAGGCTCGTCAGCCAGGATGATAGGAGGGGCATTTAGCAATGCTCGGGCAAGTACGATGCGTTGTTGTTCACCGCCGGACAATTGGTGTGGGAATTTATCTCGTTTGTCAGGAAGTTCGACTTTATCCAACACTTCGTTTATCCTTTCCTTGATTGCTTTCTTATCTTTCCAGCCTGTGGCTTTCAGCACGAATTCCAAGTTTGCGTAAACATTCCGGTCTGTCAGTAATTTAAAATCCTGGAACACGATCCCGCATTTGCGTCGTAAGTAAGCAATTTGTGATTTCTTGATCTTACTCAGTTGGTAACCGGCAACTTCTCCTTTACCGTAAATAAGGGGGAGTTCGGCATATAATGTTTTGAGCAAAGACGTTTTTCCGCTCCCGACTTTACCGATCAGGTAAACGAATTCACCTTCTTTGATCTCTAGGGATACATCTTTGAGAATCGTGTTTTTTTGTTGCCGGATGACGGCGTTTTCCAGTTTTATAATTGCTTCCACCTTATTAATTTTAGATTTAATGATTTTGGATTTTAGATTCCAACCGCACAAGGTCACCGTTTTGTAATCACTGAATCTTTTCAATTTTCCATTTATAGTTCCTTTAGTCCTTTGATGTTTGCTTCCGGATCGGGAGAGTTGAAAACGAAACTACCTGCTACCAGGGCATCGGCTCCGGCATTTACCAAGCGTTTTCCGGTTTCGAAATTAACCCCGCCGTCAATCTCGATAAGGGTATGGGAGTTGGATTCCATAATCAATTTCTTCAGTTTGTCAACTTTATTGATAGTCTGTTCAATGAAAGTCTGTCCCCCGAATCCCGGATTAACACTCATTAATAAAACAACATCAATATCCTCGATAACATCTTCCAATAGAGAGACCGGGGTATGTGGGTTCAGTGAAACCCCGGCTTTCATGCCCTGTGCTTTTATTTGCTGGATAGTGCGGTGCAGGTGAGTACACGCTTCGTAATGCACGGTTAATATGTCTGCTCCGGCTTTATGAAAAGCCTCCACGTAACGTTCCGGTTGCACAATCATTAAATGTACATCCAGTGGTTTCGTGGCCATTTTCTTTATCTGGGAAACTACTGGAAGTCCGTAAGATATATTAGGGACGAATACGCCATCCATGATATCCAAGTGAAACCAATCGGCTTGGCTATGGTTGACCATTTCAATATCTTTTGATAGATGCAGAAAATCTGCAGATAATAGCGAGGGAGAAACAATAACGCTCATTTTAAAGAGTTTAAAATTTAGAATTTAAATTATTTGTACCAGCTAGCATACATGGAATAGGAATTCACGATTCTTTCCACTTCGTCACGTAAGAGTTCCGGACCCATTTGTTTCAATTTTTTAGCGGGAGCCCCGGCATATACCCAACCGGATTCAACAACAGTACCTTTCGTCACCACACTACCGGCTGCTACGATGGAATTACTTTCAATGACAGCGTTGTCAAGAACGATAGCTCCCATGCCGATCAGTACGTTATCATGAATCGTGCATCCGTGAACCACGGCATTGTGGGCGATAGAAACGTTATTCCCGATATTGGTCGGAGATTTTTGATAGGTAGCGTGTATTGTTGCGTTATCTTGAATGTTTACTTTGTTGCCTATTTTAATATAATGTACATCACCTCTCAGAACAGCTCCGTACCATATACTACAATCGTCACCCATCTCCACGTCGCCAATAACAGCGGCATTTTCAGCTAAAAAACAATTCTTACCGAATTTCGGCGTGTGTCCATTTAATTCTCTGATTATTGCCATAATATAATTGAAAATTGAGAGTTGAAAAATGGAAAATGAAATTCAATTTTCAACTTCCCGGTTTGTAAACTAATTTAACGTGTCGAAATTACGAAATATATGGCAGAAAACAAGAGGGGATGGTCTTTTTAAAGATTTCATTCTTGAGGCTGGAAAAATTTCTCTGATTTTTTTTGCTTTTAGAAAAAAGGTGTTACTTTTGCATCGCAGTTGGGAATAACCCACGCTAGAGTTCTTAATTGGAATAGTAAATGCGAAAATAGCTCAGTTGGTAGAGCATAACCTTGCCAAGGTTAGGGTCGCGGGTTCGAGTCCCGTTTTTCGCTCGCTTTTAAATGCGAAAGTAGCTCAGTTGGTAGAGCACGACCTTCCCAAGGTCGGGGTCGCGGGTTCGAGCCCCGTTTTTCGCTCGTCGCTTGAAACGTGTCAATTATTTGGCACGTTTTTTTTTATTCAATTCATATTCCGATTCCCTGTTTGGGCGCATGGTAAAAAAGGATAGGATAGTGTTTCAAAAAGTGTGTAAATTCCTTCTTTTCTCATGACTGCAAAATTATAAATAGTTCAATAAAATAATCTTGATTCTAAAAAACGATAAGATTTTTATTCGTAAATTGTGTGTGAAAATTTTTCTATATAGTTGCAATATGGAAAATAGTTGAAATAAAGGATTTGATTTTTCACAGAATTATTAATATAAATAGCTTATTTATGAAAAAAATCATTTGTATTGCTTTTTTATTATTCAATTGTTCAAATGCAATAAGTGATAATAAAAAAACTCATGGATTAGGTGTTCCGTTGACTAGTAATGAAATGAATGCTATAAGTAAAATCAAAGAAATGGTTTTAGAATTTATAGGAAAGAGTAGGACGATAGAACCTCCATTTTCTTTTACCGCAATTTTAAACATAGATAGCACAGATGTTACGTTATTACCATATTACGATTTTGATACTGCAATTTTTTACAAGGATCCTTCTCCAGAAAAAATACTGGAAAGTCTTGTCGTGTCAAATGACTTGTATTTTGCCATTTCAAAAGATGGATGTTTAGAGTATAGTATGCTAGCGAAAAGAAAAGAAGATGCTTGGATTTTAAGTAGATTTTCAGAAAATTGGGGGGATATTATAAAATGGTTTCCAGAGAGGTTACGAGAGGCTGATTCAAAAGATTTTAAAATATTTCGTGTGGGGGGAGTAGAGTATTTTCTTTATTACAAAAAAGGAAAACCAATTTATTCAACTAATATAGGTAAAGAAATTTCTGAAGAAATATTATGTGAGACTATATTAGAATCAATAAATAGAGCGGTTGAAAATAAAAAGTATTTGGATAGTCTTGGTATGAATTTTTAGACTGACAAAGGAGGGACAAAACTTTATGTTTAAACATCCCTCCTGAAGTCTATTTTAGATCTGTTCTCCAATGCATGAAAGAGTTGATCTTTTTATTCATGGAAGTCAACAAATACTCGTCCCTCCCTGATTTTCTTACAATAGTCGCTGACTTTCATGTGTTCCGGATGAACTTTATAACGGGCGAGCGCTTCGGCATCGGCAAAAGTGGAGATTAGGACCGCATCGTATGCCATATCGGATTCCTTTTCATTGATTCCGACCTGTAATGATATGATTTCCGGAACGATCCCGACCAGTCTTTCCAAGCTTTCTTTCATGATTAATGCGTTCTCTGCTTTTGTTTTTCCCTCGGCAAACTCCTTGAGTTTCCACATGACAATATGTTTTAGCATACTTTTTGATTTTAAATAATACGTTGCAAAAGTAGTCTTTTATAAAAAATAAAACTAATTTTGGATGCAAGGGAGGATCAGATGGGGGGATTGAAAAATAAATGTAAAACAAACGAGTTATGGTGGAGAAGGCCAAAAAATCAAAAGCGTCAAAAGATCAGACTGCTACAGATATAAATTTCAAGTTCAAGAGTATTCGCACAAGTTGTAGCGAGGTAATTGATTTTACCGGAAACAAGCATTATCGTACGGTTTTCCGCTTGAACGAGGTCGAAACTTTGTTCGTGGATACGGAAGTGATAAATAAACAGTTTGATGAAAAAGCTTGGGATGCGGAGATTGTGGCGGCTTTGATATATATGCATGGAGAGCAACCTGTACTGGTGGCACAAAAAGGAGGAAAAGTTACCATCCCCGAAACGGAGTCTGTTTTTCAATTTTCAACTGCTTTTTCTGTCGAGGACTTTACAGACTTTAGGTTTCAAGAAGGAGCTTATCGGGTACAGGTGATGATAAACGGGCAAGCCGGGGTGTCGGATGAAATCCATTTGTTGGAACCGCATGATTTGTTCCGGGATTATTTTCAATTGTTGGACATTGGGTTTGACAAATGTGTGGAGGAAGCTCCTGATGTGCAGCGTCCTCACTCGTATCAGGCCTTTGCAGCCAAAGGATTGGAAGACGTTCGGTTCTATCTGGTGGCAGAGAATTTTTTATCGAGTGAATGGACGTATGAATTTTTGATTAATGTGTTTGACGCTAACGGAATACTAAAAGCTAATCGAGTAGCTAAAGGGAATTATTACATTCCGAACCGGGAAGGAAAGCGTTTGCTTTGTTTTGCCTTGGATTTAGGGGCAGGATTGAGTAATTTTTGGGAAGAAGGGAAATATAGGGTTGAAGTATTGTGTTTTGATCAGCCTGTGATTCAATTGGAGTTTTCGATTGGGGAGCAGGATTTACCCTACAATTTTACCGACGAAATTGCCGGAATCAACGGGCAGGTACATGAAGTAGCGGGAGAACCTTCAACTCCACAAGATAAGGAAGAGGCTCTATCCCGTTTGTATCAGTTAGTGGGATTGCGTAAAGTGAAAGAGGAAATTACCCGGATGTACGAGTTGGCAGAATTCGTGAAAATGCGACAAGAGAACGGTTTTAACGATAAACTTCCGGTTTTGAATATGATCCTTATGGGGAATCCGGGAACAGGTAAACATTTGGTTACCGAGATCACGGGAGAGATGTTTTACCGTTTGGGAGTACTATCAAATGGTAAAGTGCATCGGTATAAGAGAGAGGATTTTACCCGTCCGGGAGTGATCGCGGAAGAACAGTTGATTCGGGAGGCTATCACGAAGAGTATCGGAGGTATTCTGTTGATTGAGGATGCAGATGAATTGTACCCGACAAATGACCCGAATGATCCGGCCATGCGTATTTTTACCGTGTTGTTGGGAATTTTGGAGCAAGAGCAACCTTCTTTGTTGGTTGTCATGGTGGGAGATGTGATGGCTTTGCAGGCAATTACAGAAGGAATTCCCGGTGTGAAGAAATGTTTCCCTTACCAATTTGTATTTGATGATTATTCGGCAGAGGAATTGATGGAAATTACTCATCAAATGTTGGAGAAGCGACAATTTAAGTTTACCCCGGAGGCTGAGGATAAGTTCTCCGATATGTTGAAGGATTGTTGTTCCGTGAGGGAATCCGGCTTTTCCAATGGTCGGTTTATAGAAGAGCGACTGGATGATGCTTCGACACGGATGGCCAAGCGATTGATGGCAAATCACAAGGGCACACATACAAAGGAAGATATGATGTTGATTCAGGTGGGAGACATCGAAACGCTGGAACAACCGGATCCGAGTAAATCCGTTGATGCATTGAATGAGATGATTGGATCTAAAGAGTTAAAAAACAGCTTGATTAGCTATATTAATTATATCTATTTTATCCGGGAAAGACAAAAGCATGGTTACGCGGATGTGATTCCGCCTTTGCATATGCTGTTCACCGGGAATCGGGGGACAGGGAAAACGACTGTGGCCCGAATGCTTGGGGAGATATTCGAGTCGGCCGGGATTCTGGAAAGTTCTATGGTGACCGTCAGGAGCAGGGGGGAAATTATTGGTGATGGTTCCATTCCTCCACAACAGATTGCCATGTATATTTTCGAACAGGCAAGAGGGGGTATTCTTTTCTTGGAAGATGCTCACACCTTGTTTCAAGATAATGTGGGGGCTGCGGCATTGAGTGTCATTTTTGGGCAATTGTCACCTACCGATAATGGAGATACCATTGTTATATTGAGTGGTGACCCGGAAGCGATGGATAAAGCTCTGGCCGGAAATCCGAGAGTGAAGTCTCTTTTCCCGTATCATTTCCATTTTTCCGATTACACGCCGGAAGAGTTATTGGAAATAGCGATTCAGAAGGTGGCAGAGAAGAATTATACCCTGCATCCGAAAGCGAAAGAGGCATTTAAAAACTTGGTATCCCAAGTATGTAACGAGCATGATAAATTCTTTGGAAATGCTTTATTTGTCGAGAAGATGGTGGATAAAGCCATTCACAACCTATCTGCTCGAACCATGAAGATCAGGAAGGAGCGGGAACTTACCCGAAAGGAGATCACGACATTGATGGCCGTGGATATTCCGACGGCAACTTCCGAGCTACCCAATTCTTATAAAGATACCTTCGACGAGAAAGAGATTGCCTCAGCTTTGAAGGATCTGGATCATATGGTGGGACAGACGAAACTCAAAAAACAGATTCATGATTTCGTGGATTTGGCTCGTCATTATAATCAACAAGGGACGAAACTGAATACCCGTGTATCATTACAATGGTGCTTTACCGGGAACTCCGGAATGGGAAAAGGAACGGTTGCCCGGATTATAGCCCGTATTTATAAAGCTATGGGGATTATAGATAAAAGTGAGGTTACAAGTTTTAAAGTAGAACGTTTACTCGGGTTGACCGAGGAAGATGCTATACAAAGTATCGGTATGGCTCTATTACAATCGAAAGGAGGGTTATTTTTCTTCGATGAAGATTCCAGTAGTCTGAATGAAGTTTCCGGTTTCCGGGATCGGGTAAGGGCGATTCTTGTGAATCAGTTGGCAACACAACCGGGGGCTTATAACGTGATATACGCGAAACAAGATCCTCCCCGTCAGATTATCAATGACGAGGTTGAAAAGGTTTCTGACATGATTAATATTCTTGTTTTTGAGGATTATACGGCTGATCAGTTAATGGAAATATTGAAACGTGATCTTGCCACGGATAATACCCGGATGACGAGAACGGCTCAACAACACATGGAACAATTTATCTCTTATATTGTTGCGAATAAAAAACGTAGTCATGCCAGTGCCCGGTTAATCAAATTGGTTGCAGAGATGATGATTCGGAATCGGGTACAGCGCTTGGCCCAGAATAAGAAAGCGAATGACGTGGATGTGAAACATTCGGTCACGAAACAGGATGTTGAAATGTTCACGCCTGCCATGTTGGATAGTATGACATCAGAAAGGAATACAATCGGGTACAAGCAATGAATCGCAGAATACTTCATCTTGCTATTCCTTCTATCGTGTCTAATATTACCGTTCCTTTGTTAGGATTGGTGGACGTGACGATTGTGGGACATTTAGGGGCGACAGCCTATATTGGTGCCATCGCGGTGGGAGGATTGTTATTTAATATTCTTTACTGGAATTTCGGTTTTCTACGAATGGGAACCAGTGGGCTGACTTCACAAGCATACGGTCGGAAAGATAAAGATGCTGAAATACGGGTACTTGTGCAGGCGGTGAGTGTCGGTTTATTTTCAGCCTTAGCCATGTTGATTCTGCAATACCCGATAGAACGACTGGCTTTTCGACTATTGGATACAAGTGCGGAGGTGGAACAATACGCGGTCACTTATTTTAGAATTTGTATTTGGGGGGCCCCGGCGGTGTTGGCACAATACGGATTCACGGGGTGGTTTATCGGAATGCAGAATTCCCGTTACCCGATGTATATTGCCATTGTGATGAACGTGATTAATATCGTGTGTAGTTCCTGTTTTGTCTTTTTGTTCGGGATGAAGGTGGAAGGTGTGGCTTTGGGGACAGTTGTTGCGCAATATTCAGGAGTGATGATGGCTTGGTGGCTTTGGTTTTATAATTACAAAGAACTGCGGGGACGGATCACGTTTAGAGGAAGTCTTCAATTGATAGCTATGCGGCGTTTTTTTGCCGTGAACCGGGATATATTTCTTCGGACACTTTGCTTGATCGGAGTGACAACATTCTTTACTTCAACAGGAGCCCGTCAAGGAGATGTAATTCTGGCTGTTAATACATTGCTCATGCAGTTGTTTACCTTGTTTTCCTATATCATGGACGGTTTTGCATATGCGGGGGAAGCTCTGTCGGGGCGTTACGTGGGAGCCTGTAATTTGGTACAATTGAAACGGGCGGTGAAGGCATTGTTCGGCTGGGGAGTCGGTTTATCATTGGTTTTCACGTTATTGTACGGGATAGGAGGAGAGAATTTCTTGGGATTGTTAACGAATGACACGGTCGTGATAGAGACTGCCGGGCATTATTTTTACTGGGTGCTTGCTATTCCGCTAGCGGGATTTGCTGCCTTTCTGTGGGATGGAATTCTGATTGGTGCCACGGCTACCCGTTTTATGTTATGGGCCATGCTGGTGGCTTCCGGTAGTTTTTTTGTGATCTATTATTGTTTTTCCGGGGCTACGAATAATCATATGTTATGGTTGGCTTTCTTGGTTTACCTTGCGTTACGCGGGGTTATGCAGACTTTATGGAGCCGAAAGGTGTTCACATTAAAATATCTCCAAAGTCTGAGATCATAAATTGAAGATCGGATAGGTTTATTTGCCCGCTTTTTATTATATTCGCGGTGCAAATACGTGTAGTTGAAAATAAACAAATAAAACACATGGCTATAGTATTCTATCAAAAAGATGCAACAGTGTATGCCGTACACTATAAAGAATCGGAAAATCCTTTAGATGTAAGTAAGTTAGAATGGTTATTCAGTGGGGCTAAGAAAGTTCAAAGCGATTCACTGGAAAGCTTTTTCGTGGGACCTCGTCGGGAAATGATTACCCCGTGGAGTACTAATGCCGTGGAGATTACTCAGAATATGGGTATTTCCGGTATCTTGCGGATAGAGGAGTTTACTCGTGTGGAAGATGAAAAAGCGGCTTTTGACCCGATGCTTCAAGCATTTTACAAGGGCCTGAATCAAGATACGTTTACCATTGACAAGAAACCGGACCCGATCGTGTATATCGAGGATATCCGGGCATATAACCAACAGGAGGGATTGGCGCTGAATGAAGATGAAATCTCTTACCTGGAAGGTCTGAGTAAGAAATTAAACCGTCGGTTGACAGATTCCGAGGTGTTTGGTTTTTCACAAGTGAATTCCGAGCATTGCCGTCATAAGATTTTCGGAGGTACATTTATTATTGATGGGGAAGAACAGGAAGAGTCTTTGTTCTCCATGATCAAGAAAACTTCCCGAACGAACCCGAACCGGATTGTTTCGGCCTACAAAGATAACTGCGCTTTCATTGAAGGACCGGCCACGGTGCAGTTTGCCCCGGCAACACCGGACAAACCGGATTTCTACACGCAAAAAGATATTAACACGGTTATTTCATTGAAAGCGGAAACTCATAACTTCCCGACCACGGTAGAGCCTTTTAACGGGGCCGCAACCGGTTCCGGAGGTGAGATCCGTGACCGTATAGCCGGGGGACAAGCATCACTTCCGTTGGCAGGCACGGCCGTTTACATGACATCATATCCGCGCTTGGAGGCAGGTCGTCCTTGGGAATCGGCTATTGATCCTCGGAAATGGTTATACCAGACTCCGGAAGATATTCTGATCAAGGCTTCTAACGGGGCATCTGACTTTGGAAATAAATTCGGACAACCCCTTATCGTGGGTTCCGTGTTCACGTTCGAGCATGAGGAACACGAAAAGACGTATGGTTACGATAAAGTAATCATGCAGGCAGGTGGTATCGGTTTTGGTAATAAAGAACAAGCCATGAAAAAGACCCCGGAGGTTGGCGAACAGGTTGTTTTGCTAGGAGGGGATAATTACCGCATCGGAATGGGTGGTGGGGCCGTTTCTTCCGTGGATACGGGAGTATATGCCAACGCTATCGAGTTGAATGCGGTGCAACGTTCCAATCCGGAAATGCAAAGACGGGTATGTAACGCCATCCGGTCTATGGCCGAGAGCGATGTAAACCCGATTGTTTCTATTCACGACCACGGGGCAGGAGGACATTTGAACTGCTTGTCCGAGCTGGTGGAGGAAACAGGTGGATTGATTCACTTGGAGAAATTGCCTGTCGGTGATCCGACTCTTTCCGACAAAGAGATCGTGGGAAATGAATCCCAAGAACGGATGGGCCTTGTGATGAAAGCAAAGGACGTGGAAACCTTGCAGCGTGTGGCTGATCGGGAACGGGCTCCGATGTACGTGATCGGGGAGACCACGGGAGATCATCGTTTCGTGTTTGAAGATGCCAGAACCGGAGAGAAACCCATTGATCTGGAGATGACGGATATGTTCGGAAATCCCCCGAAAACAGTGATGGAGGATAAAACCAAAAGAGAACATTTCGCCGATGTTGAATATAGTGAAGATAAAGTTGAAGAATATATCGAGCAAGTTTTGCAGCTTGAGGCTGTTGCTTGTAAGGATTGGTTGACAAGTAAAGTTGACCGTTCTATTACCGGTCGTGTGGCCCGTCAGCAATGCGCCGGACCTTTACAGTTACCTTTGAATGACTTGGGTGCCATGGCTCTCGATTATCGAGGAGAAAGAGGTATTGCCACGTCCATCGGGCACGCTCCGGTAGCGGCATTGGCAAACCCGGCTTGCGGTTCGAGATTGGCTATTGCAGAGGCCTTGACGAATTTGGTCTGGGCTCCTATCGAACAGGGAATTAAAGGTGTTTCTTTGTCTGCTAACTGGATGTGGCCTTGTAAAAATGCCGGTGAAGATGCCCGTTTATATAAAGCCGTACAAGCTGCCAGTGATTTTGCCATCGAGTTGGGAATTAATATCCCGACGGGGAAAGACTCTCTTTCCATGACGCAAAAGTATGGTAAGGATAAGGTGTACGCCCCGGGAACCGTGATTATTTCTACAGTGGGTGAGGTTACCGATGTGAAGAAGATTGTTTCTCCGGTACTGAAACCGGATCAGGATTCTGAAATTGTGTATATCGATTTCTCTTTTGATAAATTGCAATTGGGAGGTTCCAGTTTTGCTCAAGTGTTGAACCGGGTAGGTAAAGAGACCCCGGATGTAAAGGATGCCGATTATTTCGTGAATGCTTTCATGGCAATACAGCGTTTGGTTGAGGAAGGGTATGTTTTAGCCGGACACGATATTTCTGCCGGAGGTATGATCACGGCTTTGTTGGAAATGTGTTTTGCCGATAATCGCTTGGGATTGGATATTGATTTTTCTTACCTAGCTGAAAAGGACATCGTGAAGATCTTGTTCGCGGAGAATCCGGGTGTACTAGTACAGATTAAGGATTGCAAGAAGGTTGCCGCTATCTTGGATGAAGCGGGAGTGGCTTACAATTTCTTGGGACGCTTGGGTAAGGCCGGAAAGTTGAATATCAAGAAAGACGGTAAAAACTTCCATTTGGATATTCCGTCATTAAGAGACTTGTGGTTTAAGACATCTTATTTGCTGGATCGTCGTCAGAGTGGCAATGAGCTGGCCCTTGAAAGATATAAAAACTATAAGAATCATGATCTGAAATACAAGTTTGCACCTTCATTCAGCGGTAAGCTTTCCCAATATGGATTGGATGTTAACCGTGTTAAACCTTCGGGTATAAAAGCTGCCGTTATCCGGGAGAAAGGATGTCAGTGCGAGCGGGAAACGGCATGGGCGATGCACTTGGCCGGTTTTGACGTGAAGGATGTTCACATGACAGACCTTGTTTCCGGAAGAGAGACTTTGGAAGACGTGAACTTTATCGTGTTTGTTGGTGGGTTCTCGAACTCGGACGTGCTTGGTTCTGCTAAAGGATGGGCCGGAGCTTTCAAATATAACGAAAAGGCTCGGGTGGCTTTGGAAAACTTCTATAAACGTGAAGATACTTTGAGCTTGGGTATTTGTAACGGTTGCCAGTTGATGGTTGAGCTAGACTTGGTCTACCCGGAACATGGTGAAAAGGCAAAGATGTTGCATAATGCATCCCACAAACTGGAATCCGCATTCTTGAGCGTGGATGTCGTGGAGAGCAATTCCGTGTTGTTGAAGTCATTAGTCGGATCTCGTTTGGGAATCTGGGTGGCTCACGGAGAGGGACAATTCCAATTACCTTACGGACAGGAAGAATATAATATTCCACTTCGATACAGCCATGACACTTACCCGGCGAATCCGAATGGATCACCTTTTGCCACGGCAGCTATTTGTAGTAAAGACGGGCGTCACTTGGCAATGATGCCTCACTTGGAACGTTCTCTTCACCCGTGGAACTGGGCATATTATGCCGAGGATCGGAAGGAAGATGAAGTCAGCCCGTGGATTGAAGCGTTTGTAAATGCCCGTTTGTGGATTGAAGAGCATAAATAATATAAGGAACTTATATATGAATTTACAGGAAACCAACTCCCTCCCGGCTTCGCCGTACTCCCTCTATAAACAGAGGGAGAGTTGAAAATACTCCCTTTCTTCGGGAAGAATCACCAGCTCCTCCTCTGTTCATAGAGGAGGTGGCACGAAGTGACGGAGGAGTTTGAGAATGAAAACAAGCATTACCTTAATAGACTGTAAAGTGGTATATAATTACCTAATATAAATCTTGGGAATCAAAATAAAAGAAGACAACCCCAAAGCCTTGTTTAAATGGCTTTGGGGTTGTCTTCTTTTATTTCATACTTCCTTGCATGAAGAGGATTTCTCGAATTTATATGTACTTTTTTAGATCAACTATCTCGGTATAAGATGGTTATCAGACAACAAGCACTTCGCTACTCTTATAATACGCTGTTACTCTATTGTTTGGCTAGGTCTTCTCCGTACTTTCTCCGTGCTTTCTCCGTGTCACTAGCGAGTGATCGCCGGAGGAAATACATTTGAACACGGTACAAATCGAGACGGAGACATATAGGAACATCGAAGGAATATTAGCATGATCTGGAGGTAATCAAACAACGACAAGATTTTGTTCAACAAAATTTAAACAAACTCTAAATAAAATGATATATTTGTGAAAGTAGATATAAATTTCTCGATCATGGTTACAGAAATGTCTTTCGTTAGGATTTTCTTTTTATGGAGTATGTTATTGTCGGTTATTTGTATCGATGGATTTGCCCAGTCCACAAAACAAGAGTCGGAAGACCAGGTGATGCCCCGGTTGGTTGGGCGTCATTATCAAAGGCAGGAAAATATTTCGGGGAAAGAAATATTGGTAGAGGGGTATGTACGGCATTTGTATGCGGATTCTATCACGAAAACTATTTCCGTGCAATTGGACCGGTTTTCAAGGAAAGGGGTTCCACAAGGTTCGGGAATACTATTTGTTTGGGACCCGGAAAAGGAACGATCCTTGTGGCATTGTAAAATTAATAGTGATATTGAGAATCTCAGTCCTGTTCAGAACGTGTTATTTTTGACGTCCAACTTCAAGACCCGGTGTTTTGACCGAAGGAGTGGAAAGGAACATTGGAATGATAGAGGTTGCATTAGTTACGTGGATCAGAAATTGGGCGTGGGGATAAGATGTAAAGATAATTTGGGGAGTACGGAGGTTTCGAAACTGGAAGGGATCAACTTGTATAATGGGAAGAAAATATGGGAAAGGAAGATCTTTTCCCAACAAGGATGGGCGGATATGTTACCCTTGAATGATTCGGTTATTCTCCTGCTTTCAGATGCCTTGTATGCGCTTAACATGAAAAACGGGGAAGGATGGAGGCATGAGATCTTTTTAAAAGAATTACCTTTCCCTAAAGCTGAAAAGGAATTTATGCAAAGGTTTACCTCGAATATTCTCATTGAAAAAGAGAAAATATATATAGCATCATGTGATCGTTTGTTTTGTTTGGATCACATGGGAAAAGTGCTTTGGTTACAAGGGCTGTCCCGAAAAATAACCGGAGAATCCCAGATATTTACAATGGACAGTTCGCTTTACATGGTAAACTACGGAAGTGGTCTCGTTAAAGGCACGATAACGAAAAAATGGGGGATTCCTTATATCGCTAAGTTCAATCAAAATACGGGACTTCAAGAAGCGTTTTCCTCATTCCCAACTACTTTGGGAATTGTAAATCACGTACAAGTGTCCAAAGATACTTTGTATATATTATTTGACCAGCATCTGATAAAATTGTCCTCGTCGGATTTGGCTCAGGGAATTCAAGTAGAATTTTCTTTGGATAAAGATCGGGCAGGATATTTTGCCAGTAACCGGATATTTGTTTTGGAAGATTCTAAATACAAGACATTGCAGGAGATGGATAGTACTCAATGTTATATCCTTACCGGAAAACAAAATATATTGTGTGTCAAGGCGAATGCTCAGGGCGCAAGAATGTTATTGCCGAGCGAGTACAGTCTGTGTTACCTGACTTATCAGGGGTATTCTTTTCTTTCCCGTGGAGAGGAAACTATTGTAATTGCTCCTTCGGGAGAGTTATGGGCTCATTTACGAATCAGTAAAAATGCTGTACGCGTTGGGAATAAATTGTACGATGCCCAAGAAAACAAGATAACCATTGTTGATTTGGACGAGGTGATTCATTAATTTTTATTCAAGTTATAGTAAAAAGCCTGTTTTTTGATTATTATTCTTACTTTTGCCGAAGTGTAAAAAAGTACGATCAATATGGATTTGCTCAAGAAAAGAATCTTACAGGATGGAAAATGCTTTGAAGGTGGCATTTTAAAAGTGGATAGTTTTATTAATCACCAAATGGACCCGATTTTAATGAAGTCGATTGGGGTGGAATTTGTGCGTCGTTTCGCGAATAAGGATTTTAATAAAGTGATGACTATTGAGGCTAGCGGTATCGCTCCGGCAATCATGGTGGGGTATCTTTTGGAATTGCCCGTGGTCTTCGCCAAGAAAAAGCAACCGAAAACGATGGAAAATATGATTTCAACGACAGTACGATCTTTTACAAAAGACCGGGAATATAATGTTTGTATCAGTAAAGATTTCTTGAGTAAAGAGGATCGTGTGCTTTTTATTGATGACTTCCTTGCAAACGGGAATGCCGCGAATGGTATTATTGATTTGATTGACCAGGCGGGGGCACAACTTGTAGGCATGGGATTTATTATTGAAAAAGCTTTTCAACATGGGGGCGAAGTACTGAGAGAACGTGGGATTCACGTTGAATCCTTAGCTATTATAGATAGTCTGGATAATTGTCAGATAAAAATAAGATAATCCGGCATGAGTGAAACGACCAATCGTCAGGTTAGCTCGGCCATTATTTATGGAATAGAGGACCGTCCGCCTTTTAAAGAGGCTTTTTTTGCCGCGTTACAGCATTTATTAGCCATCTTTGTTGCTATTATAACTCCACCGTTAATTATTGCCGGGGCGTTGAACCTTGACTTGGAAACAACGGGTTTTCTCGTTTCGATGGCTCTTTTTGCCTCTGGTGTCTCTACTTTTATTCAGTGTAGACGGGTTGGACCTATCGGAACCGGGTTATTATGTATTCAAGGAACAAGTTTTTCGTTTATCGGCCCGATTATATCTACGGGATTGGCGGGTGGTTTGCCTCTGATATTCGGGGTGTGCATGGCAGGTTCAGTGGTTGAGATGCTGATAAGTAGGATTTTGAAATATGCCAAGAAAATCATTACCCCTCTAGTATCGGGAATTGTGGTAACATTAATCGGGATGAGTTTGGTGAAAGTAGGTATTACGGCTTGTGGTGGGGGTGTTATTGCTAAAGAAAACGGTACTTTCGGTAGTTTCGAGAATCTTGGATTGGCTTTATTGGTGTTAGTTTTGATCATCTTTTTTAACCGGAGTAATAATAAATATCTACGGATGAGTTCCATCGTGATCGGGTTAGTCGTGGGATATGTTGTCGCTTATTTCATGGGTATGATTGACTTCTCTTCTGTACAGAGTTATTCCGGGGTAAATATTCCTGTTCCTTTTAAATACGGGTTAGCTTTTAGTTGGTCATCATTTATTGCCGTCGGGTTGATTTACATGATTACTGCTATCGAGGCTTATGGTGATATTACGGCTAACTCCATGATTTCGGGGGAACCCGTGGAAGGAGAGAAGTTTATTAAACGGGCTTCCGGGGGAATCCTTGCCGATGGTTTCAATTCTTTCTTGGCAGGGGCATTTAATTCTTTCCCGAATTCAGTGTTTGCCCAGAATAACGGGATGATACAATTAACGGGAGTGGCCAGTCGTTACGTGGGATATTATATTGCTGCTTTTTTAGTGATACTGGGACTTTTTCCTGCTGTTGGGCTGGTATTCTCGTTAATGCCGGAACCGGTTCTGGGGGGAGCGACACTACTTATGTTCGGTACGGTTGCTGCTGCCGGAATCCGTATTATTGCCTCCCAGAATATAAATAGGAAAGCCACGCTGGTTATAGCATTAAGTTTCTCCTTGGGATTAAGTGTCGAATTCATTCCGGAAATATTGAACAGTTGTTCCGATACCATTAAAAATATATTCTCATCCGGGATTACGACGGGAGGTTTGACGGCAATTGTGTCGAATGTACTGATACACGTGAAAGAATAATCGTGAAAACAACCTTTAAGAGTTGATTCTTAAATTAGATTATAGCATAAAATGATAGGAATAGAAGAGATTTACCCTTTGGCTGTTGAATTTCGGCGTTATTTTCATCAACATCCGGAATTCGCCATGCAAGAAGTGGAGACGCAATGCTATATTGCGGAAGTACTGGAACAGAATGGAATCCCGTACCAAAAAGTGGGGACGGGATTAATTGCAACCGTGGGGAAAGGAGAGAAATGTATCGCGATTCGGGCTGATATGGATGCTCTGAAAGTCAAGGAAGAGACCGGATTACCCTATTGTTCTCAAAATGAAGGCATGATGCACGCTTGTGGACATGATATGCATATGGCTATGGTTTTAGGGGCAGCACTTGTTCTTAAATCCGGAGAAGACAAATTACAGGGAACAATAAAAATTGTTTTTCAACCCAGTGAAGAGAAACGTCCGGGAGGGGCTCGTCTATTACTTCCCGAACTTTTAAAAGACCCCGTTCCGCAAGCTATATTCGGACAACACGTTTTCCCGAACCTTCCGACCGGAACTGTCGGAATTCGTCCCGGGGCCTTTTTCGCCTCTTCAGATAATATTATTTTTTCCGTGGAAGGTAAAGGTACTCATGCGGCCATGCCACACATGGGTTCGGATCCCATATTGGCCACGGCTTGCTTGATACAATTTTACCAGACGTTAATTACTAAATTTCGAGATCCGTTGATCCCGGCGGTTCTTTCGATCACGTCTATCCATGGTGGCACGTGTAATAACGTAATTCCGGATCGGGTAGACGTGTTGGGAACAGTCCGGACGCATGACAACTCTTTACGATATAAGATATTTGAGTTAATCGAGGAAAAATCAAACTCCATTTGTGATTTATACGGTTGTACATTCCATTTGGATAAAACTTGGAATGGATTGCCCGTGTTGGTGAATGATAAGAGTTTGACAGAATTTGTGAAGAAAAATGCAACAGATTTACTGGGAGAACACAATGTGATCCCAATGGATCATCTTACCTTAGGAGAAGATTTTGCCATTTACTTGGAGAAAATTCCAGGAGTCTTCTGGGTCTTGGGTATTTGTCCGCCGGAACAGGAGAGTATGCCTCCACTTCACAATCCGAGAATGGCTCCCGACGAGAATGCTATGAAAGCGGGTATCGCACTAATGGTGGAAAATTGTGTCAGGATTTTGGGTTAATGAAATACTTTAGGATACATATTAAAAATCCCCAAGAGTTAGAGTCTTGGGGATTTCTTATCGTATATTCCGATGATTACTGTAAATCTGCAATATTTACTTCTATTGCTGCCGGATAGATTCTTTCCGGGTCGAAAAATGCAGCACAACTGTTCACCATGTTTTTAAGTTGTGGTTTAACTTTTCCCTTGAAAGCCTCTTTCCCATTTACTACCAATGTAATTTCTTTGTCTAAATCTACCAGTTGATCATTCAAGTAAATGATTACTTTCCCTTTGGTTGCGGGTTGATAGCTCTTTTCAAAATCCAGTTCAATACCCCAGTTCGGATCAATTTCTGTTGCTTTATAAGTAACTAAATCAACCTTTAAGGAAATATTATTCTCCTGTATATCCATTTCATAATGGGTTCTGGATTTCGTATCATCATTAGAACGTTCTTCAACAAATAAGTTGTAGAATCCATTACGATATAGACCGTCCATTTCGAAGTTTTCCCAGCTTACATGCTTGGGATAAGGATTCCGGGTATATTGTTTCAACCAAGGGGTTGTAAGTTTGTAATCTATACCATGTCCCATGCCGGGAATCAGTTCTATACGATGGATAAAGTTACCCGGATTAGCTTTTTCTAATTTATCAAATTCGTCTTTCGTGCGTTGCGTGAGTTTATTCCTGTAAAATCCCCTGTCATTTGCTCCTGTTAACAGAGAGAAGGCGATGTTTCTGCAATTTTCAACAGGTGCATTTTTCAGAGGTTCCCCTCCGGCCATCGGGCCTGCTGCAGCCAGATAATCCGCATAAAATGATGCTAACCGTTGACTACCGTATCCACCTTCTGATATTCCGAAAAAGTAAACTTTATTGGGATTTATTTTTCCGGATACGAAAGCTAAACGTAACATCTTTTCCCAAGCAAACTGCTTTGCCTTTTGCCACCAACGATAGTAATCGCCCATGTTGGGGATCTGAGGTATGAAGTAAACCGATGGAGCATCATCGAACTTTTGACATATGTTGATTCCCGTTCTCCATTCACTGGTTTTATCTCCAGAACCATGCGTGTATAGATATAATGGGAAACCTCCTTCCGGTTCTGCATCCCCCTTGTAACCCCAGTAATACGGCATGATTGCATTGGGTTCCAGTTCCTGCGGAAGAGTCCATTTTCCTGAATTTGCTTTTTCCAGTTTATCAAGATTAATCAGTTTCTGCTCGGAGAATTTGTTATTTGCCTCCTTCCATGCATCCCACACGATTTGCTGCATCTTTTTCACATCAGTTGATTTGAGTGTGCTTTTGTCGTCATAGGCATCAGTATTACCTGACAGGTGACCGGAGAAATGGGTCGTGATTTTTTCTTTTGTTTTTACATCCTGTTTTTTCAAGGATACTTCTTGAGCCATGCTATAGTTAGAAAATGCAAGGACTATTAACAAGCTCAACATTTTGAAGGAATAAATGGTATCTTTCATTTTGTTATTTGTATTTTGTCTTGTTGCAAAACTACAAAAAAATATGCAAAGATACTTCTTTAGAGCCATTAGAGTGTTCCTTGGATTATTGTACTCAACAAAAAAAGGGGCTGTCCCAAAAGTCATTTAATTTCAAAAAACTCCTCCGTCACTTCGTGCCACCTCCTCTATAAACAGAGGAGGAGCTGGTGACTCTTCCCGAAGAAAGGGAGTATTTCAACTCTCCCTCTGTTTATAGAGGGAGTACCCCGGAGGGGGGAGGGAGTTCGAGAAATGACTTTTTGGACAGCCCCACTTGTAATCTATTACTAATCCTAAATTATTACTTGTAGATTTTTCCGGAAAGTTCTCCGCGAAGAACCATCAGTCCGTTCATAGCTAATGCTCTCATCTCATCTTCACCGGCATATACTTTTATCGGAGCGATAAATCCGACCATCTCTTTCACGTAGTCAACCAAGAAGGGGTTGTGAGCAATTCCACCGGTTAACAGGATACCATCAACTTTACCTTTTAGCACGGCAGCCATTTCACCAATGGCTTTACCTACCTGGTAGGACATGGCATCTTGTACCAATTTATATTTCGGGTCTTCTTTTGCCTTTATTTCTACTTCGTAAGCATCGTTTGTTCCAAGATAAGCCACTAATCCGCCTGCACCTTTCAACATTTTCTTGATTTCTGCTTCGGTTTTCTTACCGCTGAAGCATAGTTTTACCAACTGACCTGTAGGAAGACTTCCTGAACGTTCCGGTGAAAAAGGACCATCACCATCCAAAGCATTATTCACGTCAATTACCCGTCCGTGATCATGCGCTCCAACAGAAACGCCTCCACCAAGATGCGCGATAATCAAGTTTATATCTTCGTATTTCTTCCCAATTTCTTTTGCATAAGTCCGTGCTATTGCTTTTTGATTCAAGGCATGGAAGATTGATACTCTTGTAAAATCAGGATGTCCGGTCAAACGAGCTACATCTTGCAATTCATCAACCACCACGGGATCTGCAATATAAGCTTTTGTTCCGTTGTTAAGAGATTTTGCGATATCGTTTGCGATCAGACCACCTAAATTGGAGGCATGTTCTCCAAGAGGAGGATTATTCAAGTCGTTAATTAACGCCTCATTTACTTCATATACACCGGATTCGATAGGTTTAACTAAACCTCCTCTTCCAACAATTGCGTTGATTTCATTAATATTAAATCCAGCATTCTTCAGTTCGGAAAGAATAATATCTTTCCGAAATTGGAACTGTGAAGCCACGTTATCGAATTTCGCAATTTCCTCTGCGGAATGTTTGATGTTCTTTACAAATTTCTCTGTTTCATCTTCAAAGATTGCAATTTTCGTGGAAGTTGATCCCGGATTGATCGCAAGAATTTTAAATGACATAGTTTTAATTGTTATTTTAAATATTAATAATTATTCTTTTTCGCACGTTATGAGGCTGCAAAATTTATAAATTGTAAGCAAAACTCAAAGAAAAAGTGATAATTTATTTATAATAGAGAATCAATCCGAATAAGCGGATGAATAAAGGGCATCAACAATGGCTTGAGCAATGATCTTTAGGTAGTACGGGGCATTCTTTATAGAATCTTGAATAGAACGGGCATACTGGCTCATCGTGAATACTTTATCGAAACGGGTAAGGACCTGTTTTTCTGCCAATCCGACAACGGCATAAACCGGAACGTTTTGTTGCAAACATAAGGTTGCAACTGTTCCCGGAATTTTGCCATAAAAGGACTGGATATCAATTTTTCCTTCTCCGGTGATAACAATTCCGGCTTGTAAAAGATTGTCGTGGAAATGGGAGAGAGTCAAGCAATATTCGGAACCCGAAACAAGTTGTGCGTTTAGTAAAGCGTGCATGGCCGCCGTGATTCCACCCGCGGCTCCTCCATGTTTCAACCGGGTTACATCTTTACCTGTGTGCTGTTTTAATAAAGCACTCCAAAGGCACAATTGATTATCAAGCATGACAACTTGTTCTGGTGATGCTCCTTTTTGCGGGGCAAACACGGCGGCTGCACCTTCCGGTCCACAAATAGGATTATCAACATCACATAATATCGTAATATGAATGCCATTAAATCTTTGCTGCAATAATTTAGTGTTAATCTCCTTAATATCTGTGATATAATTTCTATTCGAAGAATTGTTGACAATTGTCAATCCCATTTCTTGCAGAGCTCCTGTACCACCATCCACGCTGGCACTTCCACCGACACAAAGAATCAAATGGGTCGCTCCTTGAGAGAGGGCATGATTGATTAAAACACCGAACCCTGCCGTGTTCGTGTTCAAGATGTCATACTCCTCTCGTTTCAAATGTTTCAGACCACAAGCTTCGGCTAATTCAATGATAGCCGTGTTGTCTTTTAAGTAATATGAGGCAAAATGTTCACGTCCCAAGGCATCTACCGTTTTCGTCATGATAGGGAGTGCATGAAGGTAATGTGCCACAATTCGGGCTGTTCCATCACCGCCATCTCCTAATGGAAGAGAGATCGTATGAAATCCACATTCCTCTAATTCAGTGGCTAGGATTCGACAAAACTCGAAAGCATCCAGACTTCCCTTGAATGAGTTAGGAGCTAGAAGAATATTACGATTGTTTATGAGGTTCATGGTTAGATATTGTCAGGATGCACGGGATGTGCTTGGGCTCCTTTTTCATTGGCCAGCAATTTTTTCCCGTCTTCGAAAGCCTTGCAGTAATCAGGATCGAACAGATTTCTGTCCGGCCATTCTTTTACCCGATCCATGGCACGAACCATCATACCTTCGATCTTGTGGGGAAAACGAGGTCCGGTCCAATTGCTCGTGTTGGTGATAAATGCCCAACAGAACCCGTCCCGTTGACGTTTCAACATGGCACTGGTTCCTGCCAAAGTACCGGAACGCCACCAATCACCCTGATTGTTCGTGTTCATCCAGCCAAGAGGTAAAGCGTTTTTCACGCATTTTGTCATGGTCTCCACGCTCTCTTTTGTCAATATATCCGGATATGAATCGTCAGCGTCTATGGCAGAAAGGAAACGTAATAATTCGGTCGGGGAAGCCACCCAACCACCGGCACCATAAAGAGCCTCAATATTGTTTCCCCCGTTACTGCGATATACTAGCGTGTCCCGCCCATCACATGAACGGATCAGGTCTGCGTCCGATTGTTCGTAATACCTGACCTCGTTGAAATATCGGTCTTTATCCAGATTATGTGCCAAATGCATATCATAACACCCGGCAGGAATGAGTATACTGTCCTGAATAAATTCTTCGTAGTTTTTTCCGGAAACTTTTTCTATCACCCTAGACAATATTCCGTAACCCACGTTTGAATAACACGTGCTTGTTCCCGGTGTGAAACCTAAACGTCGGGATAAAACAAATTTAATGATGGTATTCAAGTCAGCTGGTGCCGGAACATTCATTTTTTCCGCTATGTCTACCGGGCAGAACATAGGGTCTCCTGCGCGATTGGTGAATCCCCCCTGATGGCGTAGAAGATTTTCCACGGTGATATTATTCACCCGTTTATCTTTTATCGGGGCATAAAGTGTCGTGTCACTTAAAATACCTTCTTCACCAAATACTTTATCATCCAAAGATAGAATCCCGTTTTCAACTAATTTCATAATTCCTGCCGCCGTGATTAGCTTGGAAACCGAGGCAATTCGGAAGATATGGTTCACATCGGTTTTCACCTCATTTTCTTCATCGGCATACCCATATCCCTTGCTATAAATCAGTTTTCCATCTTTCATGATTGCGAGGGAAGCCCCTTTTATTTCCCACTGACTCATAAAACGTTCAATCGTTTGATCTAAACGCTTGGTTTCAACTAGATCAGAATATTCATTCGTGAATAAATCATGTACCGCTACGGCAAGCGTGTCTTGGGGAATAGAATCTTTTTCAACCTGAATTTCTTTTGTGAAAGAATTCCAAGGTCTGAAACTGATAACTGAAAAGAATAGTATAATTAGTATAATATATTTCATTACATCTGCAATCTAAAGAAAAAAGCGTAATATTCTTTTGAGATGGAATATTACGCTTGCAATATTAATAAAAATACATTTTTATTCAAAGAGATCAGATGTGAAACACCTTTAAAAATTCTTACTTAATAAATTGAAGTAGTGTTCCATAACTTTCACCAGCAATGGGTGGTGCGGGTCGAAAGCTATTCCGTCTATATGAGCGATGGGCAACACAAGTGGGGAAGTCCCCGTTATAAAGGCTGCTTGATAGGAGGCAATGTCTTTGTAATTCACTCTTTGTTCCACCACGGTCAACCCGTCTTCCTGACAGATATTTAATACCCGTTTCCGACTAGTTCCCGGCAAAACATGAGGAAGAGGAGCCGTGTAAAACACGTTATCCCGGATAAAAAATACATTTGAACGAGAACCTTCTGTCACACAGTTATCCTGATCGATTAATAAAACTTCAGAAACTCCTTGTTCCTGAATGATCTTGTTTGTCATTTCCCGTAACTCGGAATTGACATATTTCACTTCGGCATTCTCACGGATAGCATGGCAAGTAACCGTGTCAATTCCATGTTGGTAAGCTTCTTCCGACGGGTAGGAATGTTTTATCTGATAGACATATTGCTCGATTCCCTTCGGGGTAACTCGAAGTACGTATTTAATATTTCCTTCCTTGATATTTTCAAGCTGAATCAATCGATTTAATTGGTCTGCCACGTGTAATGAATTCAAATCAATGGCAATATTTGATTTTTTTATTGAATTGTCAAGTCGTAAAAGGTTGTCGTTTAGAAATATAACTTTTCCTCTAAAAACCCGGCATACCTCATATATACTAAGTCCTTCATTTAGGATGTCTTCGGAATATTCCTTGTTATCGATGGGTTTATTATTAAATAACATCATAATTTTTCTCCTTTTATGTGTCGCGAATTTATGCTTTAAAACGATTATATAACCGGAAATGTTCAGAAATTTTAGAGAGAGAAAATGGGGCTTGTTACTTTCGATAATTTGCGCTATTTTTGGCTGATATATGGAAACACAAGAGCAAATAGAACGGATAGAGCATTTCATACGTGAAGTGATTGTGGATGAAATTACTAAGTTGCAGGGCGTGGGCTTGTCATATATGCAATTTGTCATCATGGGGCAAGCGATTGAGGTTCTGGGAAGTTTTTTAGATAATAAACCCATGAAAGCCAAAGGGCAGTCGGCCAAACGTTTTTCTCTTGGGGTAAAGAAGTTATTCGGCGGGCGTTATCGGTTGTTAAATGATAATGGCTTTTTGTATGATAAACTTCGCAACCAAATGACTCACACGTTCATTCCCGGGAATGATTTGATATTATTGAATCAAGCGGACAATAAGAACGGATATAAACATTTACAAATAATCGATGGCAAATTAGTTTTAATTTCCGAAGTTTTCAATGAAGATATTTGCAAGGCGAGTGAACGTCTTTTAGAAGCTATTAAAAACGGGGTATTATCTCCTAAAAATATTGCTTACTAATACATGGAACAACAAGATAAAATCATATTGATCGGGGCTGGAAATGTCGCTCATCATTTGGCCGGGGCCCTTTTAAAAGCGGGAGAGAATTTATGTCAGATTTATAGTCGTACGCTTGATTCTGCCCGGCAACTGGGAATGAAGACGGGAATATCTTACACGGCTGAAGCAAATGAGGTGTATCCGGATGGGGATATTTATATTTTTTGTGTTAGTGATGATGTTTTACCATCTATTATTAAGACGATTAGAATGCCAGATAATGCGTTACTTCTACACACTTCAGGAAGTCAACCGATGGATGTATTCAAGTCATATTCCAAACACTACGGGGTGATTTATCCGGTACAAACCTTTTCCAAGAAACGAGAACTGGATTTCAGGGAGATCCCGTTATGTGTGGAGGGAAACACGGGCCCCGTGAAGGAACGAATTAAAAAGTTTGCGGAAAAGTTGTCGGGTAAAATATACGAGATAGACTCGGCCCAGCGTAAAGAATTGCATTTGGCTGCAGTTTTTGCCTGTAATTTTCCTAATTATTTGTATCAAGTGGCAGGCAAATTGCTAGAAGACAAAGGACTATCCTTTGCTATGCTACGTCCTCTGATTTTCGAGACGGCACATAAGGTGATGCTCCTAAATCCGGAAGAGGCTCAAACCGGACCGGCCAAGCGGGGGGACGAGAGTATCATGAATATGCACAAGAATATGTTGAAGAATGACAAAGACTTGCTGAAAATATACACGATATTGTCGGAAGGAATAAAAGAAACGCAAGATAAAGAAGAGACCGGGGATCAAAAGATCTCGCAAGATACGATAGATATGCCCACGTTGTGGTAAATTAGATAAATACGAACGCTATGAAACTATTTAAAGAGGAATTAAAGAAAGTAGAAGCTTTTGCTTTCGATGTAGATGGAGTTTTTTCACGTCATGAAATGAATATAACGCCGGAAGGTGACTTGATTCGTACATCCTGTACGAAAGATGGTTATGCCATGATGTACTGTACGAAGAAGGGATACCCGGTTTGTATCATTTCCGGGGGGCAGGCTCCCGGGGTAAGAGAACGTTTTGAGAAATTGGGAGTGAAGGACGTGTATCTTGGCGTGGCGAATAAAGTTGAAGCGTTGAACGAGTTCTTGCAAAAATATAATCTGAACCCGGAAAATGTGATGTATATGGGAGATGATATACCAGACTACAACGTGATGAAAATCGTGGGAATGCCGGTATGTCCTTCGGATGCGTGCGAAGAGATCAAAGCTATTTCCCGTTATATTTCAGACACGCCCGGGGGACTCGGATGCGTACGGGATGTCGTGGCTCAAGTCCTGAAAGCAAAAGGCGAATGGATGGATACCCAATGCTACGTGAAATGTATGTAAGTTAAAGAATAAGATGTTGGAAATTCTCAAGTTAATACGCCTACGAACGATCGCATTCACGGCATTTACCATGTATGCCATGCGTTTCTTTGTTGTCCAGCCCGTGCTGGAGAAAGCTGGTTTTGCCCTGCAAATGCCGGAAGGCAATTTCTCGTTACTGGTAATAGCCGTGTGTTGTCTGGTGTCGGCCGCTTATGTCATAAATGATTATTTTGACACGAAGGCGGACCGTATTTCGGGAAACAGACCCGTGATTGTTGGGAAAACCATTAGCCGCAGGGCTGCAATCATTCTACATTCTATTTTGAATGTTGTGGCCGTGGGAATCGCGTATTATCTGGCGAGAGAAGCTCATCATGCTGAGATCGTATTCTTATTTTTAATTATATCATTGGTATTGTGGTTTTATTCCTCCCGGATAAAAAAACGTTTTATTTGGGGAAATATCGTTGTGGCTATTTTGGCCGGATTAATCCCGCTGACCGTGATTACATTCGAAATCCCGTTATTGAGTGATGTGTACTCGGATGTCGTTTTGAAAACGCACGTTAGTTTTGCCTACGTGTTCTACTGGACAGTATGTTTCTCGTATTTTCTTTTTATTAATATGCTGATCTACGAGATCAACAAGGACATATATAGTATAAATGGCGACCGGGCTGATGGAATCGTTACTTTACCTGTAAAATTTGGTATTCCGGCAACGAGAAAGGTGATCATCGGGTTGATCACGATTGCCATCACATCGTTGATCCTATTTTTGTTATTCGGATTTACACGAACCCCGATCGTATGGATTTATTTTGTTGTAGCTTTGATTATACCATACTTGTTTTACGGCTATGCGGTATTGAAGAATGACAAGATGAAATTCCAGTTGCGAATGATTCGTTTGATTATGGTTTTGTGCATAGGAGTCAGTGTATTTTGTAAGTTGTGTGAATGATGCATTCTATTAAAAATTATAAATTAATATTGGCCTCTGCGTCACCACGGAGACAGCAATTGATGAAAGATGCTGGGTTTACCTTCGAAGTCCGGTTGAAAAATGTTGAAGAAAAATATCCTCAAGAACTCCATTTGGAGAATGTACCGGAATATTTATCGAAAGTAAAAGCCTCAGCCTTTCGAGAGGAGCTAAAGGCTGATGAAGTATTGATAACAGCCGATACGGTAGTTTGTATTCATGACCGGATTTTAGGTAAACCCGCTGACCGGAAAGAGGCTATTTCGATGTTACAGAAGCTATCGGGAAATCGTCATCTGGTCGTAACGGGTGTGAGCGTAACCACTCGTACGGAACAACTTTCTTTCTCTTCACGGACAGACGTGTTTTTCAAGCATTTATCAAATGAAGAGATTGAATTCTACGTGGACACGTATAAGCCATTCGATAAAGCGGGAGCTTACGGGATTCAGGAGTGGATCGGGTACATCGGAATCGAGCGTATAGAAGGTTCTTTCTATAACGTGATGGGATTACCGATACAGAAATTATATGAAACTTTGCGGAAATTACAATTTCAATAAATAACATTCAAAAATACCAGTAAATGAGAAAAATTACATTATGTTTTTTGGCTTTCATTCTGCTGACTTTACCAAGTTTAGCTGACGAGGGAATGTGGATTCCCATGTTGTTGAAAAAATACAACATAGAAGATATGCAGAAAGCCGGTTTTAAATTAACAGCGGAGGATATTTACGACATTAACCAAGCTTCATTAAAAGATGCCGTTATCGGGCTGGGTAATGAAGGTTCTCCGTTTCATCACTTTTGTACCGGGGAGATCGTGAGTGATCAAGGATTGGTGATTACGAATCATCACTGCTCTTTTGGCATGATCCAAGCTCATTCCAGTTTGGAACATAACTATTTACGGGATGGTTTTTGGGCTCAATCCATGGCGGATGAGTTGGTTAATCCCAAGATAACAGCTTCTATTTTAGTTCGGATGGAGGATGTCACGGATAAAATCAATGCAGGATTGAATGCCGGGATGTCTGAAAGCGAACGTACGAAGAAGGTGAATGAAATATGCCGGAAATTGGAAGCGGAAGCTGTTAAAGGAACCAATCTGGCGGCTAATATAAAGCCATATTTTAACGGAAATCAATATTTTCTTTCCGTGTTTAAAATCTTCCGGGATGTTCGTTTAGTTGGGGCTCCGAATTCTGCTATCGGTAAATTTGGTGGGGATACGGATAACTGGACATGGCCGCGTCACACGGGTGATTTTTCCGTTTTGCGTATTTACGCAGGACCGGACAATGAGCCGGCAGCTATATCAGATAAGAACGTGCCTTATAAACCGGCTAAATTCTTTAAGATTTCTGCACGGGGGGTACAAGAAGGTGATTTTACTATGGTCTTCGGTTATCCCGGAACGACAAACGAGTACCTGACTTCTTACGCGATAGATCAAATTGCTTCTGTTGAAGACCCGCATAAGATCAAAATCCGTACGGCAAAATTGGAGGTAATCAATGCCGCTATGGAGTCGGATGAATTGTTGCGTATAAAATATGCTGCGAAAGCTGCAAGCGTTGCTAATGCCTGGAAAAAATGGCAGGGGGAGATTAAAGGATTGGATCGTTTCAACACGGCAGATAATAAAAGAATTCTTGAAAATAATTTCAACAACTGGGCTAAAAGTAATGGAAAAACCGAGTATATCGGTTTGACGGATCGTTACAAAGCGTTATATGACGCTCGTAAAGAATATATTTTGGCTGCAGCTTATGCTTCGGAGGCCGGATTGGGAGGTGCGGAAATCATAAAATTTGCCCGTGAAATCGAACAGGTATTGGATAACTATGACAAATTCCCGGATAAGGAACAGCTTAAAACATCTTTGAAAAATTACGTTGAGGCCTTCTATAAAGATTACGATGTGGCCACGGATCAACGGATATTGACCGAAATGTTCAAGTTGTATAATAATAAGGAAGTCGGAGACCAATGGATACCGTCAGTCGTTCGTTTGAGCCCTAAATATGCTAAATTGAACGCTCCTGATCGTTATGCTGCCGACTTGTTTAAAAAATCAATATTCACGCATAAGGATAATTTGCTGAAATTCATCGACAATTTATCAGAGAAATCAATTACGAAAATTGAAAAAGATCCAATTCTTGGAGTGGCGACCGGAATTTACACGTTGTATGCAGATAAAATTCGTCCCGAATTGAGCCGAATTGAAAGTGAATTGAAATTATTGAATCGGTTGTGGATTGCCGGATTGATGGAGATGCAGCCCGATAAAACGTTCTATCCGGATGCGAATTCTACCTTACGTGTAGCTTATGGGAAAATTGCCGGATACCATGCAACTGATGCTGTTTATTACACGCACTACACGACATTGAAAGGTATCATGGAAAAGGATAATCCGAATATCTATGATTATGATGTACCCCAGAAATTACGGGATTTGTACAAGAACCGGGATTTCGGCCCCTACACTCAAGACGGGGAAGTTCCCGTTTGCTTTATCGCAACGAATCACACGACTGGCGGTAATTCCGGTAGTCCGGTTCTAGATGCAGAAGGTAATTTGATCGGTTTAAACTTTGACCGTGCTTGGGAAGGTGTAATGTCAGATATGCAATATAGCCCGGAGATTTGTCGGAATATTGCCGTTGATATTCGCTATGTCCTGTTTATCATTGATAAATATGCAGGAGCACAAAGATTGATTGACGAGATGGTAATCATTCATTAATAATAATATCATCTTCGGAAAAGTATTAAAAAACAAGCCTTTATCAGCAAAATCAGCGATAAAGGCTTGTTTTTTATTTGTGAATTTAACTCTCAGACCGACAAATTCAAGACACCTAAATATTATGCGGCAGTTCCGATTTCATACAAAAACTCTGGTGCTAAATCAGCTCCATTGGCCCATTCAATAGTGATACGGGTTAAGCCGTATTGAACAAACTTTTCTTTATCCAATAGTTCACCAAAAACTTCTCCCGTTAAGTAAGGTCTCAAATCAACTTTCTTCTTGTTCCCATCACTGAAAGTTACAAGAAGTTCATAATCTTTGATATAATCAACATCGACTACTCGTAACATAAATAATTATTTTAAAGGTTCTATTTTATCTATTTTTTCACCTTTTTGGGCTTTTTCCCAAAGTGTAAGAATCTCTGTTTCATGTAAATCAATCCACTCATTGACTTTAACAATCACCTTTGCTGGGGCTTGACCATCAACAATTCGATCCAGAATACTGATTGAACATTCATAATTTCCATAAGTGAAATGGATGTGGTGGATTGTGATCTTTCCAATAAAGGAATATTATAATACCAAAAAACCTACAAATTTCGGGCATAATTCATGTATTTTCTAGTTTATAACAAATGTAACGAATTAGTTCTGTTTTCACAAATAAAAGGTTATAAAAATAGCGGCAATGGAATTGAATTGCCGCTAGAGATGTTCTATGCATTATGGATTTTAAAGGCGTTTGTTTACAACGTCCCAGTTTATAATGTTCCAATAATTTTCAATGTATTTCGGACGAGCGTTTTGGGTGTCCAAATAGTAAGCGTGTTCCCAGACATCAATTGTCAACACGGGTTTCTTTCCATGTTTCAATGGAGTATCTGCATTACCGGTTTGTACGATTTCCAGTTTACCCTCTTTGTCCACAACCAACCAGGCCCATCCTGAACCAAATAAAGTGGTGGCTGCTTTAGCAAACGCTTCCTTGAAGGCATCGAAACTTCCAAATGATTTATCAATCAATTCCTTTATTTTTCCTGTCGGAGCAACTTGTGCAGCATGATGAGCCTGGAAGGTCTCGAAGTAGAATATATGATTATATGTTTGTGCTGCATTATTGAAAATACCACCTTCGGATTTGATCACGATACCTTCTAAACACATTTTTTCGTATTCGGTACCCACGATTAAATTATTCAGGTTCGTAATATAAGTTGCAAGATGTTTTCCGTGGTGGTATTGGATGGTACGTTCGCTGATATAAGGTTCTAATGCGTTTTCTTTATAGGGTAGAGGGGGTAGTTTAAATTTGTTGTCCTCACCTTTTGTATTTATAACCTCTGATGACATCAACACATCCAATTCTTTGTACTCTTCTGTTTTCATATCTTTATGTTTTAAATTAAACTGTTTTTAAATTTACAAATTCTATTACTAAGGATACGATAAAATATGAATAAAGTTACTGCTTTCTATGAAAAAAATAAAACGGGTAGTTACTATTTTTCACTACCCGTTTTTATCCATGTACATGGATGACTCTATTTCGTCAGTTTTGCACCGAATTCCAGTGTTTTAAGATTTTTTGAAAAAGATTCAACAAAGTCTTCAATTATTGTTTGTTGTTCTGCTGGCAAGTCTGTAACTTTTAAAATAGCCGGAACTGCCGCAAGGAGTGTTTTTACGTAAGAAGTATTTAAATATACTGTCAATTCATTGTTTGCTATTTTGTAATTCAAATCAATCGAGGTAACGGGAATGGTGCCTAATAGCTCTTTAAAACCATCACTTTGTGTACTGACTTTTATAATATCTTTTTGAATCGTATAAGTCGTCTTTAAAGTTGCTGGTTGGTCATTCATGGTCATTAATATTTCCATCTCGGTTTCAGAAGTAAATTTAATTCCTTGGAAATATTGAGACATATATTTATTTGCAAGCATGGGTAGCGCCACTTTAATCATGGTAACATCAATCCCCGTTTCACTAACTCCTGGAATTTCTTCTGGGATAACCCCTGATGGAATCAATCCTTCGGGGAAACTGATCTCATCGCCATTATAGTCAAACTCAAAATGAATATCAGCCGCTTTTCCTGAATAATTCCAAGTCCCGATAAGGTCTTTATTGTTATTATTATCATCATCGTCGCTACAAGAGAAACATGCAACTGCCACAAATAATACAGAGATCAAGTAAATTAATTTGTTTTTCATATATAGATAAATTTAAAATGATTGTTTATAATTTTATTGTTATAGAGGCCCCGAATCGAGAGGGTGCCCCGGATTGTCCGGATTTCATGTATTCCGGCAAGTTCTTGCCCACGGGGCTGTTGAACATGTAGCAAAAGAAACTTTTATCCAAAATGTTCTTACCCCACACGTGGAAATCGATGTGTTTACCGGAAATACCCAAATCCATGTTCCAAAGGAAATAGGGATCTTGTTTCATGGTGTTCGCCTCGTCAAAATATTGGGTCCCGAAACCAGTAACAGACGTAGTTGCCGTGAAAGATTTGAATAATAAGGACTTGATTGTCTTGGAATACGATACCCCCGTGTTCATCGTGAATTCCGGGGCCATGACAATTTTATTACCCTCATATTCCTTGGTTAAGTGGTGGTAGTATTCCGAATTACTATATCCTGAGGAAAGGAAATAAACCAATCGTGGCAGACATTCCCAACTTAAATCAATCTCCGCACCGATACTGCGGGCGTCTCCTGCATTCTTGATAATCGGCCCCATCATCTCCATGACGAAGATTTGCTGATCTTTCCAATCAATATAAAAAAGCGCTCCGTTCAAGTTAAACCGTCCATTAGCGCTGAAGTATTTAGCCCCAAGCTCGTAATTCCACAAGGATTCTTTACCATATTCCAGTTCTACAACCTGCGTGGTCATTTCGTTTGAAATGATATTATACCCGCCGGCTTTATATCCTTTAGATATGTTCAAGTAGGTGGATAACTGCTCGTTCCATTTTTGTAGAATGGAAAATTTGGGTAACCAAGCCGCGTAAGAATGGTTTTCATCCCAATCATGATAACCGGTAAACTGGTCTGCGTCGTGAAATAACAAACTGTCCCGGTAGGAGAGAGACGCTTTCTCGTAATCATACCTGATTCCGGAAGTAACGAACATCCCCGGCAAGAGATTTTTCACGGTAACTTGCCCGTATCCGGCAATTCCCCAAGTCGAAGTGTTGTTATAATACGACGCTTGATCCAAATCTAGCGGGAGAAGTAAGTGACGTTCCGTACCAAAAGTGGCTAAGTAATCATTCGTCAGGTCCTTGTAGAAACCGAATGTTCCTAATGTCCAATCGATTTTCTCGCCTTGGGAGGATTGGTAATTAATCTCTTGCGTGATCAGATCCTGTTTCGATTCCTTTTCATTTTGAAATACATCATGATACGTGAAATCGGCATCCAGAACCTGTTTATCTTTAGCCCGGGAATAGGAAGTGATCCAGTTCAACAGAGTTTGAGAAAAATGTTTCTGAATGTTCACGTACGTGGACAATAAATCCCGTTTATAGGATGCGTCTGCGTTATAATTAACCCGATAGCGGTGTGCTTTTAAAGAATCAACGGCATGATAAGCGTAACCATCATCAAAACTATGGTTATAGTTCAGACCAAACGCCACTTTCCATGTTGCATCCGTAAACACGCTTCCCTGGTAACGAATATCGTATGAATCCGACTTGTTCGATTTTCCCCCGGTAAAATCATTCTTGAAATATCCGTCCGTGCGATTATATGCAAAAGATAATTTGTTATACAGGACTTTATTTATAGGCAAATTAGCCATAATCATGTAATTCTGCGAATTATAACTGGAAACACCAGCTTTTGCTTGCAAAGAAAGCTTTGTCGCAGGAGGATTTGTCCGAATATTAATCAAACCGATGATACTGTTCCGACCGTACAAGGTTGTTTGAGGGCCTCGCAGTACTTCTATTTGCCTAATGTCATACAAATCAAATATAAAAGCATTTTTGTCAAAAATTGGAACTCCATCCACGTACAAACCGACGGGTGGAGTCCCGGATACCGTTCCAATTCCACGAACATAGAGCGGAGTTGATAGTTTCAAGCCACCTTCCTGCATGTAGAAATTCGGAACGATTCCCGACAGGTTCCGGAGATCCGGATTATTCTCGTTCAACAAGTTTTTCCCGCTAATCACGCTAAGAGCAACAGGAATCTCGCTAATGGATAATTCCCTCTTTTCAGCCGTAATGACGACTTCTTTCAATTGTTTAATGACACTGAATGTAGAATCATTCGTCTGCACGGTCTCGGACCGTTGCGCAAACAAATGACCGGAAATAAATGTCAATAGCAGAATGCTATATATGATCCGCATTTGATGTTGTTTTAAATTAATATATCCCGTGAATTATTCCACTTTTTCCTCTTAAAGGATTACGACAAGTGGATAGCGGGAGGGGCCCTTAGTGTTAATAATATAAGGTTAGGATCGTCATAGTGACCAAAATAGACATATTGTTTGGTTTTCGATCGATCGTCTGTTATTTTTAAATAAGGAGAGTTTGGAGAGGATATAACCTCCTCGTCTTCCATCGTCTGGCAATAGCATATCTCGTTTTTCCCGATCCGGTATTCGATAATTCTTTCTTGTCCCGGAATACCTTCCGGGAGTCTTATTTCAGTTTGTGCATAGAAACATATCACAAAGAACGCTGAAACAAGCAAATAAACGAATATGTTTGCCGATGGTCCGATAAAAAACATGGTGCAAATCTATAAAATAATTAGATAGGGATGATCAAAATTCTATGTGAACATCACTAATTAGAACTGTTCTAAATTTTTGCAAAATACAATTCGAGATGTTGCATTTATAAAAAAGATAACGATATTTGCACTCGATATAAAATTGTAACGATTACAAATAAGCAATGAATACAGTTGAAGGAACACGGGAGTATTTACTAAAATATAACATCAAACCATCCTTGCAGAGAATGGCAATTATGGATTATTTGATGGCACACCGGGTCCATCCGACGGCTGACGAGATTTATAATGCTTTATATCCGACCATGCCTACTTTGTCTAAAACGACCATATACAATACGATGAAATTGTTCACGGAGCAAGGTGCGGTGAAAGCTCTCGTGATCGATGAAAAAAACGTGCGATTCGATATTGACACGTCGAGTCACGCTCATTTCATGTGCTTGGAATGTGGTTGCGTGTATGATCTTCCGGTTGAAAATCAGGATGCGATACAATTGGAAGGAGTAGGGGAATTGATTATTACAGAAATTCATCTTTATTACAAGGGGTATTGTAAAAAATGCGCCGAAGAGAAAAGAAAAAACATATTATTATAACATTTAAAAAGTGCGTTATGAAAAAATTTATCTGTACCGTATGTGGCTACGTTCATGAAGGAGACGAAGCTCCGGAAATTTGTCCTCAATGTAAACAACCGAAAAGCAAGTTTAAAGAATTAGTTGAAACCGAAGGTGCTTTGACGTTCGTTGACGAACATCGTCTCGGTGTAGCAAAAGGAGTTGATCCTGAAGTTCTCGAAGGATTGAGAGCGCATTTCAACGGGGAATGTTCAGAAGTCGGGATGTATTTGGCTATGAGTCGTCAGGCTGATCGTGAAGGTTATCCGGAGATTGCAGAGGCTTTCAAACGCTATGCTTTTGAAGAGGCAGAGCACGCGGCTAAATTTGCAGAATTATTGGGAGAATGTGTTTGGGATACCAAAACAAACTTGAAAAAACGTATGGAGGCAGAAGCTGGTGCTTGCGAGGATAAAAAACGTATTGCTACTTTGGCTAAAAAATTGGATTTGGATGCTATCCATGATACCGTTCATGAAATGTGTAAAGACGAAGCCCGTCATGGTAAAGGTTTCGAAGGTTTATACAATCGTTACTTCAAGTAATCTATTGTAGGTTATTTTATAAGATTAAAGAGATCGTCAAGGCTTAGACGATCTCTTTTTATTAATAAAATAGTACATTTTTTATACGTATTTTATGTAACTTTACCTTATAAGTTCCCGTAACAACACTCGAAATTGAATTTAACACGGAGAATTGTATGAGAACTTATAGATGCGAAGACGTCACTTTATCAGATAGAGGAATTGATAGTAAAGGTTGGTTGTGTAATCCACAAGAAAAGGGTAAAAAACCGGCAATACTTGTTTTAGGCCCCAAAGATGCCTCGAATAACACGGTATTATTACAATATGCCACGCGATTGGCAAACTATGGTTTTGTCGTTTTAGGAATGGAGGAAACTCAAAATGTAAAAGCAGCCATTGATTATTTGAGTTTGAAAGATGAAGTTGATCCGAATAAAATGTACGCCATGGGAATATGTAACGGAACGAATGAAGTTCTGGCCAGTACAGAAGCGGAAAAACGATTGAAAGCTATCGCTTTAGTGGCAGGATGCTACAAACGCAAAGAGGCATCTCGGGTAAAAGTACCAACAATCGTTATTCACGGAGGTGAAAACGAAAAGGAGTACCAATCCGCTCAACGCGTGTACGACACGATCTGTGCGGAGGAAAAATTAGCGATATGGGAAGGTTCCGTTACTCATGCACAATATTTTGAAGATCCTCTTGTTCTGGATAAAACGGTAAGGAATGTCTTCCGCTGGTTTAAAACACATTGACAATCACACTATATTAGGAAAAAGCCGTCTCTAGTTGATAGAGGCGGCTTTATTGTTAGATTTATCCTTATCTATGGGTTGTAACAACGTTATACTAGGGTTTTACCTATAAACGAGCATATTTGAAAGGCTCACCACCACTTGTAAAAATGATGAATGGCTCCATGTCCATGCCCTATTTGGTACCCGGCAGCCGTTTCTATGGCCCCGTGCAAATAATTCAAGGCTTTTTCCACGGCTATGTTCAAGGGAAAATCATGGGCTAAATAAGAGGCCACGGAGGATGATAAAGAACACCCGGTACCATGTGTATTCGGGGTGATTATTTTCTTTGCCGGATAACGATATTCCAAATCATTCTCACAATCAATTAAAACATCTGTTATCTCTTCACATTCCAAGTGTCCGGCTTTTAATAAGACATTGCGAGCGCCGATATTCTTCAATGCAGGAATGGAAAGATATAAATCTTCCTGAGAGCGTATTTTCTTTCCGGAGAGAATTTCTATCTCGTAAAGGTTGGGAGTGATCACGGTAGCCAACGGGAATAATTCCTTTTGCATCACGGCAATGGCCTCTTGCTGCACAAGCAGATCGCCTGAGGTTGCCACCATTACCGGGTCCACGACAACGTGCTTGATCGGGTAATCGGCTAATACTCTCGTGACGGCTTGAATCACTTCCACGGAATGTAACATACCAATTTTTACCGCATCCACACCAATATCGTCTAAACAAGCCCTAATCTGGGTCTCTATGACATTCACGGGAAGAGGTTCAATGGCTCTCACACCTAATGTATTTTGAGCTGTTACGGCTGTAATGGCGGTCATGGCGAAACACCCGCAGGCGGAGATCGCTTTCAAGTCTGCTTGAACTCCGGCACCACCACCGCTATCGGAACCGGCTATAGATAATACTCTCTTGTAGGTTTTCATGACAAATAAAAGGTTTAGAATGATCGGGCATATAACACGAAGATCGTCGGGCGTTTATTTATATCCGGTTTCACGTGTTTCCAATCCTTTATTAACATGGTTTTTATGTATTCATTTTCTGTCGTAATATCACAGGCTATCGTGAGGCGTGTCGTGGGAGACAAGGTGGCTATCATATCCTCGAATAATTGCACGTTCCGATAGGGGGTCTCTATAAATAATTGTGTCCGGTTCTCCACGGCAGATTGTTTCTCGTAAGTTTTCAATGTTTTAATGCGTTCAGGCTTAGCAATGGGTAAATAACCATTAAACGAGAAGTTTTGCCCGTTAGCCCCGGAGGCTATCAGAGCCAATAAAATAGAAGAGGGACCCACTAAAGGAATTACCTGATAATCGTGTTTATGGGCTAATGCTACCAATTCGGCTCCCGGATCTGCAATACCGGGACATCCGGCCTCGGAGATAATCCCCATATCTTGATCGGCCAGATAGGGGAGATAGGTTTCAATATCTTTTATGTCCGAATGTTCATTCAGGTCTAAAAAAACGAGTTCATCAATATTTATCGCTTTATCTATTTTCTTTAAATAACGACGGGTATTTTTCACGTTTTCAGTTGCAAAAACTTTGATATTCTTAATGATATGAACTACATCATCAGGAATAACCCGCTCTATCGGTGTCTCCCCAAGTAAATTGGGGATCAAATATAATTTTCCCATAATAAAATGTTTGGGGCAAATATACAGGATTATTCCGAATCTTATTATTTTTGCATGACACAATAAAACGTTCTGTATGGAATTTTCGATGTCAGAATATAATTATTTTTCAGTCTTCAACAGATGAGAGTAACGATTTTAGGAAGTGGAACTTCACAAGGGGTTCCCGTTATTGCTTGCGAATGTCCTGTTTGTCAATCTACGGATGAGAATGACAAGCGTTTAAGGAGTTCTGCCATGATTGATCTTGGGGATAAAAAACTAATTATAGACGCGGGACCTGATTTCCGAACACAGATGCTACGGGCGGGTGTAAAGGACGTGACAGCTTTGCTGCTGACACATGAACACAAAGACCATATCGGGGGACTGGACGATATTCGGGCTTTTAACTGGGTCAAAAATGGCGAGGTAGACATCTACTGTAACCAGAGAACGAAAGACGTTATCAGTAAGGATTATGACTACGCTTTCGCAGCATTCCGTTATCCCGGTGTACCTGAAATGAACATTCACGTGATAGGTGAAGCCCCATTCTGGATTGGGGATATTAAAATAGAACCTATTACGGTGATGCACTACAAGCTCCCCGTGACGGCATTTCGTATTGATAACTTCGCTTATATCACGGATGCGAATTTCATATCGGAGGCAAGTATGAAAAAACTGAAAGGCGTCGAATACATGGTGATTAATGCCTTACGTAAAGAAGTCCACCTTTCTCACTTTACGCTGAATCAAGCCATTGATGTAGTGAAAACCTTACACGTGAAACAGGCCTACATCACGCATATCGGTCATCAGATGGGATTGCACGAAGAGGTCTCGCGGGAATTACCTGAAAATATACAACTGGCTCATGATATGTTATCATTTGAGTTCTAAAATCTTATTACTCGCTCCGGTTTCCTTTTTGTTAAATGCTTGCTGAAAGGCAAGAGTGAATGTGAATAAAAAAGGACTTAAAATTTCCGTTAATCCACTGTTTTTATTACATTTGTGGGATTTTAGTAATATAGGGGTGAAATTTAGAATAATGCCCTATAAAACAATGCGTTAATAGTGTAATTTAATATTATAAATGGAAAACGTCGGAGAAAAAATTATCAAGATCAACATCGAGGAGGAGATGAAATCTTCGTACATTGACTATTCAATGTCGGTGATTGTGTCGCGTGCATTACCTGATGTTAGGGACGGTTTGAAACCGGTACAGAGAAGGGTATTATATGGAATGAGCGAATTGGGTGTTACGTCTGGTAAACCATTCAAAAAGTCAGCGAGAATTGTCGGAGAGGTACTCGGAAAGTACCACCCTCATGGTGATAGCTCGGTTTACATGGCGATGGTACGTATGGCTCAAAGTTGGTCTTTACGTTATCCGCTGGTTGACGGACAAGGAAACTTCGGTTCCGTGGATGGAGATAGCCCCGCGGCAATGCGTTATACTGAGGCTCGTTTGATGAAGGTAACCGAGGACACGTTGGTGGATTTGGATAAGGATACCGTGGACATGATTCCGAACTTCGACGAATCATTAAAAGAACCCAGCGTTCTACCCACTAAAATTCCGTTGTTACTCGTGAATGGTGCCTCAGGTATTGCGGTTGGAATGGCTACTAATATGCCTCCCCACAATCTGCGTGACACGATCGATGCTATTTGTGCTTATATTGATGACCGGGATATTGAAATAGATGACTTGATCCGGATCATAAAAGCTCCGGATTTCCCCACGGGAGGAACAATTTACGGGTATGCCGGGGTGAAAGAGGCATATCACACGGGAAGAGGTCGCGTGGTTGTGCGTTCGAAAACATCCGTGGAGACAACTCCTCATGGCCGGGAAAAACTGATCGTTCACGAAATTCCTTATATGGTCAACAAGGCAGAATTGATTTCTCGCATTGCTGATCTGGTGAACGAGAAAAAAATAGATGGTATCTCTAATATCAATGACGAATCCGACCGTAGCGGTATGCGTATCGTTATTGATTTGAAAAAAGATGCTATTGCCAATGTCGTACTGAATACATTATTAAAACATACGGCTCTTCAAACTTCTTTCGGGGTGAACAACATCGCGCTCGTGGGAGGTAGACCCCGTTTGTTGAATTTGAAGGACTTGATCCGGTTATTCGTGGAACATCGTCATGATGTCATTACACGGCGTACTCAATTTGAATTAAAGCAAGCGGAAGATCGGGCTCACATTCTGGAAGGTTTGATCATTGCCAGTGATCATATTGACGAAGTAATCCGGATTATCCGGGCATCTAAAACTCCGGAGGAAGCGAAGAATAATTTGATTGAACGTTTCTCCTTGACGGAGGTACAAGCTCGTGCTATCGTTGAAATGAGATTACGTCAACTAACAGGTCTGGAGCAAGATAAGCTAAGAGCCGAGTATGACGACATCATGAAATTGATCGAGCATTTGAAAGAAATTCTAGCTAGTTTAGAATTAAGAATGCAAATTATCAAAGATGAGCTACTTCAGGTGAAAGCTCAATATAACGATGAGCGTAAAACAGACATCGTTTATGCCTCTGAAGAATTCAACCCGGAAGATTTTTATGCCGATGAAGAAATGGTAATCACTATTTCTCACATGGGATACATCAAGCGGACTCCGCTATCCGAATATAAGGTTCAAAATCGCGGGGGAGTAGGTTCGAAAGGATCTGCCACGAGAGATGAAGATTTTCTTGAACACATGATTATGGCCACGATGCATAACACCATGTTGTTCTTCACTGAAAAAGGAAAATGTTTCTGGCTGAAAGTATGGGAAATCCCGGAAGGAACTAAACAATCCAAGGGTAGAGCTATCCAGAATTTATTGAATATCGAGCCGGATGATAAGGTGAAGGCTTATATCAACATCCTCAATTTGAAAGATGAAGAGTATATCAATAATAACTATATTGTATTATGCTCGAAACAAGGTATTGTGAAAAAAACGACCTTGGAAGCCTACTCTCGTCCGAGAGCGAATGGTGTGAATGCAATTACAATTAAAGACGGGGATCAACTGTTGGATGCAAAAATGACCAATGGTAAATGTGACATCATGATAGCGGTCAAATCCGGTAAAGCCATCCGTTTCCCGGAAGAAAAAGTTCGTCCGATGGGTAGAACTGCATCCGGGGTAAAGGGTATCTCGCTGGATAACGAAGGAGACGAGGTAATCGGTATGATTTGCATTGAATCCGGTAAATCCGACGTGTTGGTCGTGTCTGAAAATGGATATGGAAAACGTTCCAGTATCGAGGATTATCGTATCACCAATAGAGGTGGTAAGGGTGTTAAGACCATCAACATGACGGAAAAAACAGGTAACCTGATCGCCTTGCTTGACGTTACGGATGAAGATAACTTGATGATTATTAACAAGTCAGGATTGACGATAAGACTGGATGTTAGTACCTTGAGAGTTATGGGACGTAACACGCAGGGAGTGAGATTAATTAATTTGAGAAATGATGATGCTATTGCAGCAGTAGCGAAAGTATCCGCTTCGAAAGAAGAGAATCTTCCGGAAGAAGGGCAGGAGGGAACAGAAGTAGCAGATTCGAATGATGAAGAATAATTATTTACACATGATATCTAATTGGAACACAAATTTTTAACGTATGAAAAAACTATCTTTTATCATTGCCCTTCTGCTTTGCGTGAATATATCTTTCGCGCAAAAGGGGAAAGTAACATCGGCTGTTAGCTTTTTCACGCAGGGAAAGCTGGATAAAGCGAAAGAGCTGATAGATGAAGCTATTGGCCATGAGAATTGCGTAAACTGGGCGAAAGCTTATATGGTTAGAGGACAAATCTATCAAGCGATCTTCGAAACTCAGGATGAGAATTACAAAAAACTCTCCAAAGATCCGTTAAGTGTAGCTTGGGACTCGTATCAAAAAGTTATCCAACTGGACGATAAGAATAAATTCGAGAAAGATTTAAAGACCCAGTATGCTAACTTGGTTATAGACTTTACTAACCAAGGTGTTGTTTGTTACAATCAAGGAATGAAAACAGATGATACCAAAGATTTTAAAGATGCTGTAAACAATTTTAAACGAGTATTGGAAATCAATGAATCCCCGTTAGGAACACAAAAAGTAGACACGACCGTCATCTATAATGCTGGAGTTGCTGCACACAAAGCCGGAGACCTAGATGAAGCAATTAAATTCTATAAGAAATCTCTGGAATTGAATTATGAAGCCGGAAAGATTTACGCGATGGTGGCAAATATCCTTCTAGGACAAAGCCGTGCCGCTAATGAGGCCGGAGATTCTGTTACTGGAAAAGCAAAACAGGAAGAAGCTGTTAATTTTTTACATGAAGGACACAAATTGTATCCGGATGATAACTATATGCTGGTTGAGTTAATCAACTATTACTTGATGGGTGATACTCCGGCTAAAGCTGAAGAGTTCCTGGATGCTGCCATTAAACAAGAGCCGAATAAAGCTGAATATTACAGAGCTAAAGGATCTTTATACGAAAAATTAAATCAACCAGAAAAGGCTGAGGCAATGTATATCAAGACTTTGGAACTGAATCCGAATGATTTCTTCGCACAATATAACTTGGGTAACATTCATTTGAACCGGGTTATTGAAGATCATAAAGTTGTACAGGATATCGTTGATGCAAAGGAATATAACGCTGCCTTGGATAAGGTTATGGAGAAATATGAGGCTGTAATTCCTTATTTTGAAAAAGCATTGGAATTAAATCCTAATGACAAGAATACGTTGACTACGTTGAAAGAATTATATTTCCGCTTGAGAACAAAAAATAAAGTTTATCAAGAGAAGTATGACAAGACAATGGAGGCTTTGAATAGCTTGTAAATATCACAAGAAGAAGGAGATATATAACACTCCTTCTTCTTTTTTATATGCAATAGTTTACATAACGTTAATTATGAGACAAATATTATAATAGAAGAAAAGAGTACTTTTTCTTTTCATGATCCTCTAAAAGTTACTATATTTGTAAGTTACAAAATAAATATTTCATTCATCTAAGAAAATTATTCATGCAAAATAAAGTTGTAATTATTACAGGAGCTTCTTCTGGCATAGGTAAAGCGCTTGTTTATGAATTTGCAAAACGTGGAGCAAAAATTGCCATGGGAGCTCGGAATTTGGATGAATTACAGAAAATCGAGACAGATTTAAAATCTCGGGGTATTGATGCCCTTTCCGTTCAAACGGATGTTACTCGGGAGTTGGATTGTAAAAATCTGGTTGAGAAAACAGTTGAACGATTTGGTAAAATTGATGTTCTTGTAAACAATGCCGGAATATCCATGCGTGCGCTATTTGAAGATTTGGAACTGGATGTCATCCGGCGTTTAATGGATGTGAATTTTTGGGGAACGGTTTATTGTACCAAATTTGCTCTACCTTATATATTAAAAACAAAAGGTAGTTTAGTCGGAATTATCTCTGTTGCCGGTTTCTTGGGACTACCCGGAAGAACCGGATATTCTGCTAGTAAATTTGCCGTGCGCGGATTCTTGAATACATTGCGAGTTGAGAATTTAAAGAAAGGATTGCATGTTCTTGTTGCCGCTCCGGGATTCACGGCGTCTAACATACGAAAAACAGCTTTAGTAGCAGACGGACATCAACAAGGCGATAGCCCGCGGGCAGAAAATAAAATGATGAGTGCAGAAAGATGCGCTCAAATAATTGTAAATGGTGTTGTGAAACGCAAACGGGAAATTGTGATGACACTGGTTGAAGGAAAAATATCCGTGTTTTTAAGCAAGTGGTTCCCTAGCCTGTTGGATAAACTTGCTTACAGCCACATGGCTAAAGAACCTGATTCACCGTTTAAATAACGAAAAAAAGCACATGAGGAATCTTGTACTTATTACTTTTATATTTCTATTATCTATAAATTCCCTTTTTGCCCAAAAGAGAGAACATATACGTGTTGTGCCTAAATTGTCACATTCTTACGTGTTACCATTGAAACATAACAAGAGAGATTCTCTTTATCATACACGGCCTCAACTCAAGTATATTTATTTACGCCATAAAAATCAACATATTGATGATCCGCTTGTTCGTTATGCATTGGATAACTTGAAGAAAGAAAGAATGAAATATTATGAGTTATACAAGGCCATCAACACGTTAAGTGATTACGCTGAAAACGAACATATTAAATATATGCTCAATTACGTGAGAAACTACTTTGAAACGGTACAGGCAAAAGAAGAGGCGATTCGTCAAATTGAAGATCGTATTAAAAGAGACAGTGTCGATTTTTATAAAGAACACCCGGAAGATTCCGTACAATACGATAAACTGTTGAACCAGAACTTGAAAGCCTTACTCTCTTTTATGGATCAGGACGTGAATTATCAATGGTTGAAGGAGAAAAGTCGTGATTCCGTACAAATCACCTTACTATCAGCCTCTAATCGTCCTAAAAACTTGTGGCTTAATACCGGTAAAACACAATATTATCGTTTTATGGCAGAGAATTTTATTGGTGACACCATAGGAACCTGGGTGAAGGTAATGCCGCGAGGAAATCAACTGAAATTCTTCCTGGATGAAAATGTTTATCAATATCAGAAATATTCAGAGCCTAAAGAAATTGTTGAGGAATGTCTTCTGGAAGCCCCTGACTCAATGTATTTTGTACTATCGGAAATGAAAATTGGAAAAATAACCAAAAGGCGCTGGATGTACTATTCTGACGTAACCTTCTCTTTCGGACAAGGTTTTATCAGTAGTAACTGGGCCAGTGGCGGTGAAAACTCTCTGTCAATTCTCTCCGATATAAAGTATTTTGCAACATATAAAAAGAATAACACAACGTGGGAAAACTCGATCCGTTATCGTCTGGGAGCCTTAAAAAGCGGTAGCGAAGATTTGAGTAAAAATGAAGATAAGTTGGAGCTCCAATCGAAACTGGGAATAAAGGCTTTTAAACATTGGAATTACGCCACACAGTTCGATATGAATACAGTGTTGTTCAAGACAAAGAATAATCCCGATAAAGAGGTTATTGCAGCCTTTTTGACTCCGGGAAATTTTACCTTATCTCTAGGTTTGGACTATAAACCCAAAAATAACATTTCTTTATACCTGTCCCCTATCGCCGGACAATGGGTATATATGCGTGATACAAACCTCGTTGCTCCCAGCCGTTACGGTTTAGAAATAGGGAAAAAATTTAAAAGTGATGCGGGTGCTAAAATTGAATTGAAAAACCAGCATGAACTTTTCAAGTTCTTGAAAATAGACAATCATCTGATTATATTTTCCAGTTATTATGAACAACCGGAAAAATTGACATTAGACTGGCGGTTAACGCTGAACTTTAAAATCAATTATTTCATGCAGACTTCCGTCTATGCTAATGCTGTTTATAACCAGAATGATTCGAAAAAGATACAATTGAAACAAACATTAAACTTAGGAGTATATTTTAGATTTTAAAGCATATGATGAATTTTGAATCCTGTGAGATCAATAATATCGTGATCCATGACATCGGCAATAAATACGAGGATGGAAAATTACGTCTCTCCGAATCTTGCTTTTTACCGGATGATATGGATGTTCACAACCTACTTAAAAGCTATTTTCTTGCACCTTTTAAGAAGGACGCCTATTACCGGTTTGCACCTATTGAAGATAATTTATATCACAATCTGGTGTACAATGCGGTTAATTCTATTTTCGAGGATAACACGAATTTTTACGAGGCTTCGTTGAATATCGCTCAACATTTATTCGACCAGTCAAACCATCCAAACATAAAAGCCGGAGAGTTATACATGGTCCATTTCAAGAATTGCGTGCTGGAAGAAGGCCCTTGTGATGCCATCGGTATTTTTAAATCAGAAACGAAAGATACTTTCTTGAAAATTATCATGAATGATAATAGCTATCAACTGGAAAGTGAATCGGGTATTAATATCAAAAAATTAGATAAAGCTTGCTTGGTCTTCAATGTCGAGAGTGAAAACGGTTACCGGGTAAGTATTTTGGACAAGACAAACTCCACGGAGGCTGTTTACTGGACGACCGATTTCTTGGGATTGGAACAATGCGAAGATAACTATTTCCAGACATCCAATTACTTGAAACTCTGCAAAGATTTTGTTCAAGAGGTTTATAATCAGGAAAATGACATTCCCAAAGCAGACCAAATCGATATGCTTAACCGTTCGATTGATTATTTCAAAAAAGCGGATACTTTCAATGAAAACTTGTTCAAAGAAGAAGTTGTTTCCGATCCGCAGATTATCGATGCTTTTGAGAATTTCAAAAACTATTATGAAGAAAAGAACGAACTCGCGTTAAAAGACCAGTTTGATGTATCAAATAGTGCGGTAAAAGACGAAAAAAGATACTTTAAACACGTGTTGAAATTGGACAAGAACTTTCACGTTTATATTCACGGACAAAAAAAATACATCGAGAAAGGGTATGACTCGGACCGGGATATGAATTATTACAAGCTGTATTTTAGAGAAGAAAACTAACACTTCCTGCCTATGAATAAAAAAATCAGGAGATTTGTTATCATATTAGGAGTACTGGCAATAATCTTTCTCGCTTGTGTGGGATTGGGATATTATTATATTTTAGCTCCAAACACGAGTGTCAAAGATGACGGTATTGTTTACTTGCGCGATAGTAGCACTATATCACAAGTGATTGATACCTTGCGACGGCACGGGTACATCGAAAATGCACACACCCCCAGCGTGGTTGCCAGACTCAAACGTTTTTCTTCACCCGTGAAACCCGGAAGGTATAAAATTCAGGATGGGATGAATAATAACGAGTTGATCAATATGTTCCGTTCCGGTAATCAATACCCGGTTTACTTCACGTTTAATAATATGCGAACGCTGGCTGAATTTGCCGAGGAAGCTCATGAAGAATTAGGTACTTCCAAAGAAGAATTGCTAACGCTGCTGAAAGATTCTGATGTGCTTGCCGATTTAGGATTTGATTCTACCACGATCATGGCCATGTTTATCCCGAATACCTATCAGATCTATTGGAATACCCCGGCTCTTGATTTGTTGAAACGAATGAAAAGAGAATACCATCGTTTCTGGAATGAAGACCGAATGGCAAAAGCATCTGCAATTGGGCTTTCCCCGGAAGAAGTGATCACGTTAGCCTCTATCATCGAAGAAGAGACCGTGAAACCGGAAGAATACCCAGTCATCGCCGGCGTTTACATCAATCGGTTGAACCGGGGAATTAAATTGGATGCTTGCCCGACACTGAAATTCGTGTTGGGAGATTTCACGATAAGCCGTATATTGGATCGTTACTTGAAGATCGATTCCCCTTATAATACGTATATGTACGCCGGACTTCCCCCGGGACCGATCCGGATGGCTTCCATCAAGGTCATTGATAGCGTGTTGAATTATCAAAAACATGATTATCTGTATTTCTGCGCTAAAAGTGACTTTTCCGGGTATCATAATTTTTCGAAAACACTTCGGCAGCATAATATTTATGCCCGGGAGTACCATCAAGAATTGAATAAACGGAAAATCTGGAGGTAAATGAAAGATTCTGAGATTGCTGATATTGAGACCAAGTGATTGAAAACAAGCGTTAGATCATGGGTGTGAATCACTTAATCTATAATCGCTAAATCACGAAATTAATAGGATCTAAAATCTAAAATGGTAAATTTCTTTGTAAATCCGAAGGAAAGTAGTAACTTTGCGGGCGATAAATAAATTTATATTACATTAATGTATTAATAAACAATCAGTTATGTTGAATCATTACGAAACCGTTTTCATCACAACTCCCGTTTTATCTGAAATACAGGTAAAGGAAGCGGTAGAAAAATTCAAGGCTGTTATTACCGAAAATGGCGGTAATATCGAGCACGAGGAGGCTTGGGGTCTACGCAAGCTGGCTTATCCAATCCAAAAGAAAACGACAGGTTTTTATCACTTAATCCAATTCGAAGGAGAAGGTACTCTAGTTGACAAACTGGAAACTTCTTACAGACGTGACGAAAAAGTGATTCGTTTCTTGACGTTCAGATTAGACAAGTATGCTTACGAGTATGCATTGAAAAGAAGAGCTAAAAATCAAGTAAAACAAGAGGAGAAATAAGCCATGGCACAGAACGAAAGCGAAATTAGATATTTAACCCCCCCAACGGTTGAAATCAAAAAGAAAAAGTACTGTCGATTCAAAAAAGCAAAAATCAAATTCATCGACTACAAGGATCCGGAATTTTTAAAGAAATTCTTGAATGAACAAGGAAAGATTCTTCCTAGAAGAATTACCGGGACTTCTGTAAAGTACCAAAAGAAAGTAGCAACCGCTGTGAAGAGAGCAAGACATCTTGCTTTGTTGCCCTACTTAACCGACTTGATGAAATAATTTTAAGGAAGGAGGACACAAATGGAGATAATATTATTGACAGATATAGCAAACTTAGGACATAAGGATGACATCGTTGATGTAAAACAAGGTTACGGACGTAACTACCTTATCCCTCAAGGTTACGCTATTTTAGCAACACCTTCAGCAAGAAAAGTTGTTGCAGAAAATTTAAGACAAAGAGCTCACAAAGAAGCTAAACTGAAAGCAGAGGCAGAAGAAATAGCAGCACAATTAGCTGAGGTTAAACTTACTATCGGAGCTAAAACCAGCTCTACCGGTAAGATCTTCGGTTCTGTTAACAGCATCATGATTTCTGAAAGTTTGAAGGAGAAAGGTTTCGACATCGACCGGAAGAAGATCGTGCTGAAAGATGTAAAAGAGATTGGAACTTACACCGCTCTTATCAAACTTCACAGAGAAGTGAAAGTTGATGTTGAGTTCGAAGTAGTTTCCGAATAATTAAAACGAGTCATTAACAAGACTTAAACGTATTTCCAAACATATTCCAAACGCTAAAAGCACCCCCAAAGGGTGCTTTTTTTGCGAAAAGTCTTATCTTTGTATATATTTTGGAAGGACATATATGAGTAAGCAGAGCATTGAGTTGAAAGGAGTACGGGTTCACAACCTGAAAAATATAGATCTGAATATCAAGTTAAACCAGTTTGTCGTGATTACCGGAGTTTCCGGAAGTGGTAAATCTTCACTGGCTTTTGACACGTTATATGCAGAAGGACAAAGACGTTACGTTGAAAGCTTGTCTTCCTATGCGCGTCAGTTTTTGGGAAGATTGAATAAACCGGAATGTGACTACATTAAAGGAATCCCGCCTGCCGTGGCGATCGAGCAAAAAGTGAATACCTCGAACCCGCGTTCAACCGTGGGGACATCCACGGAACTTTACGATTATATCAAACTGTTGTATGCCAGAATCGGTAAAACCTACTCCCCTATTTCGGGTGAAGAAGTTAAGCGTCATAGCGTGGATGATATTTACTCGTATATTTTGGAAGGGCATACCGATCAGACGGTTGTTATCATGGCAAAATTAGCCGAGACAACAAATGAAAATCTTCCTCTTTTGATTAGTCAGGGATTCTCGCGAATAAAATACGGAGATGAGTTTATACGAATTTCCGACTTGATCGAGAAAAATATTCCGGTAGACACTTCGAAAGAGATGTTTCTCGTGATAGACCGGACCCGGATAAATGACGAGAAAGACACGGTATCCCGGATCAAGGATTCCGTTGAGACGGCTCTTTACGAGGGAAACGGTACTTGCTACATTGATATTGATGGAGTAACACGTTCGTTCTCAAATAAATTCGAGGCCGATGGTATTGAATTCCAAATACCGACCATTAACACGTTCAGCTTTAACTCCCCCATCGGAGCTTGTCCGAAATGTGAGGGATACGGGAAGATACTCGGGATCGACGAGGATCTCGTGGTCCCCAACAAATCATTAAGTGTTTACGATGATGCGGTTATGTGCTGGCGGGGAGAAAAAATGAGCGAGTGGAAACATTTTTTCGTACAACACGCTCACAAGATAAATTTTCCGGTACATACCCCTTATTTTGAGCTGACGGCCAAGGAGAAAGATCTTCTTTGGAATAGTGAAAACGGGATATACGCATTTTTTGAATACCTAGAGTCCAAAAAGTTTAAAATACAGAACCGTGTAATGATTGCCCGATACACGGGAAAGACCAAATGTCCGGTGTGTCACGGGACTCGTTTGAAAAAAGAAGCCACGTACGTGAAAATAAACAACCGGTCCATCACGGAACTCGTGGATATGCCCATCTCGGAACTGAAAGTCTATTTTGACCATCTTCAGTTATCCGAACACGATAAGACGATTGCCGCACGAGTCCTTCCGGATATTCATAACCGGATTGATTTTCTATTGGATGTTGGTCTTGGATACTTGACGCTAAATCGTCTATCCTCTTCATTATCCGGTGGAGAGTCGCAACGTATCAATCTGGCGACTTCGTTGGGTTCAGCTCTTGTCGGTTCCTTGTATATCTTGGATGAGCCGAGTATCGGGTTACATTCCCGGGATACGGATCGCTTGATACAGGTACTTCATCGTCTTCGTGATATTGGTAACACCGTGGTAGTAGTCGAACATGACGAGGATATTATTAAAGCCGCGGATGAAATTATTGATGTTGGTCCCTTGGCCGGGAGATTGGGTGGAGAAATCGTGTACCAGGGAACACTGAAAAACTTGAAGAAAGCGGACACTCTTACGGCAGATTATATATATGGAAAAAAGAATATTCCTGTTCCGGCAAAAAGGAGAAAATCAAATCGTTACATACTCCTTTCCGGTGCCACAGAAAATAACCTTAAGAATATTGATGTCAAAATTCCTTTGGGGATAATGACAGCCGTGACCGGGGTCAGTGGGTCAGGCAAGAGTACATTGATCAAGACAATTCTGGTTCCAGCTTTGAAAAAATATTATGGAGACTATTCCGACCGTACAGGAAGTTTCAACCGCTTGAGCGGGGACGTGGATTCTATTCATGGAGTGGAATTTATTGACCAGAATCCGATTGGTAAATCTTCTCGTTCTAACCCGGTTACTTACCTGAAAGCGTGGGATGATATACGTAAAATATTTGCTGACGAAAAATTATCTAAATTGAACGGGTTCAAGCCGGCTCATTTTTCTTTCAACGTACCGGGAGGTCGCTGTGAAGAATGTCAGGGGGAAGGAATCATCAAGGTCGAGATGCAATTTATGGCAGATGTCTACTTGGAATGTGAACATTGTAAAGGAAAACGTTTCAAGGATGAAGTTCTGGAAGTAAAATACAAGGGCCTGAATATATACGATATTTTAGAGATGACCGTGAACCAGGCAGTTGAATTTTTCTCTTCCGGGACAAGTCATAGTGAGCGCAGTATCGTTAGCAAACTGCAAAAATTAATCGATGTAGGTTTGGGATATATAAAATTAGGCCAGGCATCCAGCACGTTGAGCGGTGGAGAGAGCCAGCGAGTAAAACTGGCTTACCATCTTAGCCAGGAAAACGCGGAACCTACCCTTTTCGTGTTTGATGAACCGACCACGGGATTACATTTTCATGATATTCATAAATTGATGGATTCTCTGAATGCCTTGATAGAGCGAGGACACACGGTACTAATTATTGAACACAACATGGATGTGATCAAATGTGCCGATAATATTATAGATTTGGGACCGGAAGGAGGAAGTGAAGGCGGGTATCTCGTTTTCGAGGGTACACCGGAGGAATTGATAACGTGTGAAGCCTCTTATACCGGGAAATATCTTGCAGAGAAATTGCAGGAGAATAAATAACAGATATTGCTCATTTGGAATATTTAAATATGAAGAAGTTAATAGATTTCACTGTTACTGAGAACAAAAGATTAAATCACGACACCATTTTGCTGGTGTTACATTCGGATGAATTGCCTGAAATTCAGCCGGGACAATTCGTGAACGTGCGGGTGGATCATTCTCCCTCGACTTTTTTAAGAAGACCGATCTCCGTGCATGACGTGGATGAATCACGCGGGTTACTTTACCTTTTTATCAAAATCGTGGGATGTGGAACATCAACTTTGGGCGAACTACAAATTGGTGATAAAGTGAACGTGATGCTACCTCTTGGTAATCATTTTTCTATCCCGACTTCCGGTAGACCTTTGCTTATCGGTGGTGGTTGCGGGGTGGCTCCCATGTTGCATTTGTCCCGGATCATGAAAGCACAGGGTTTATCGCCTATCGTGTTGATTGGTACCCGAACAGATAAAGATATTCTTCGGAAAGAAGAGTACGAAAAATATGCCACGGTATACTATACAACTGAAGATGGTTCCTTCGGGGAAAAAGGATATGTCACGCAACATTCTGTTTTGAAAGAAAAATTTGATCATATCTATTGTTGTGGTCCGGAAGTGATGATGAAAGCAGTTGCGGGGTATGCGAACCAGAATAACATCAATTGTGAAGTATCCTTGGAAAACACGATGGCTTGCGGTATTGGAGTATGCCTCTGTTGTGTAACCGACACGAAAGAAGGTCACAAATGCGTGTGTACGGAAGGTCCTATTTTCAATATAAAAGATTTAAAATGGCAGATTTAAATATAAATATCAACGGCTTACCCCTGAAAAATCCCGTGTTGACAGCATCCGGAACTTTCGGGTATGGAACTGAATTCCAGGATTTTATTGATTTAGAACGTTTAGGTGGATTCATCGTGAAAGGAACAACGTTAAAACATCGTGAAGGAAACCCTTATCCCCGGATGGCCGAAACTCCTTCCGGAATGTTGAATGCCGTGGGATTACAGAATAAAGGTGTAGACTATTTCATCGAGCATATTTACCCGACGATAAAAGACATAAACAATAATATACTGGTGAATGTATCCGGTTCAACTATTTCCGATTATGTTGCCACGGCAGAAAAAATCAACGCTTTGGATCATATCCCGGCAATCGAACTGAATATTTCTTGTCCTAACGTGAAAGAAGGTGGTATGGCTTTCGGAACAAGTTGTGTTTCAGCGGCTGAGGTTGTCAAGGAAGTTCGGAAAGTCTACAAAAAACACTTGATGGTTAAATTATCTCCTAATGTCACGAGTATACAGGAAATTGCCTTGGCTGTGGAAGGAGTTGGTGCAGATTCTGTATCACTCATCAACACGTTGATGGGAATGGCTGTCAATGTAAAAACTCGAAAACCTGTATTGAGTACAGTTACAGGAGGATTGAGCGGTCCCTGCGTGAAACCTGTCGCACTTCGTATGGTTTGGCAAGTTGCCAAAGTCGTGAAAATTCCAGTAGTTGGTTTGGGGGGAATAAGTTGCGCCAATGACGCGATAGAATTCTTATTGGCCGGAGCCTCGGCCATACAGATCGGTACGGCAAACTTTATCGATCCGACAGTAACGATAAAAGTGATTGATGGAATTAACGATTACCTGGATCAGAACGGTTTTAAGTCTGTAAAGGAAATTATTGGCTTGATATAAAAAATAGAAAACAAAAGAAGGTGAGTCAAAAGTCCGTTCGATTTTATGGATTTTTGACTCATTCTCTTTATTCTTTCTCATAGTCCTCAAAACTGCCATCTTCAAAAAATAATATAATCCGTTTTATTTTTTTTGTCTGTTTCGTTAAAGACCTGACGGATGTTATCGGATCTCTTGTTTCTTCTGATTTTACATTTTTATCGGACATAATAGGTGCATTTTGTTTTTCCGTCGGTTCCATGTCAAATAACGTAGGCTCGGTTACTACCGGATTTTTTTCTTCTTGTATAGGAGAATTATCCATTGATCCGTTTCCTGTGATTAACCAAGTCAGATTGAGATCCGGAAATGTTTTAGCTATATTATTGATAATATCAAAACCGGGTTTATTCCTACCTGCAAGAATATGGGAAATTGTAGAGGCATTTACTCCAATCATGGCGGCAAACTTTGTTGCGGTCAACCCTCTTTTCTCGATAATTTGATTCAAACGTTCTTGCATAGGTCTGTTATTTTGTAAAATCAAGAGTTACAAATGTAATCATTCGTGCCGAGAAATCAAAATTACATTTGTAATTACTGTGAGTTACAAATGTAATCAATGATTCATGATGATATATGTCAATTTATATTCTATGGTTGTAATATACTTGTTATCAACATGATTCATAGTATTTATATCTTTTTATTGTGCCGCTTATGTCATGAGACATACTAATTATTAATAATCAATAACTTACACATGTTCGTGACAGTGAACAGTACTTATACTTAAACTTTATGTTAGAGTTTAATAACCACTGAATATTAGTGTGTTATAATTTAAATTTAAATCTAATTAACAACGGACATATTCTGAATTCGTTATTATGGTTAAATCATCATTAAATATAAACATCATATATTATGCGTTTATTTATTGGAATTCAATATTATAGATTGATTTGTTTACAACTGTTAACCCGTGAAACACCTTGAGCTAGCTGACACTTGTAATGATTACATTTGTGTACTCCTCTCCCCTTTTTGCGACAGTACGTACATTACAAATGTAACACATAGCTTTCGTCACAACGACTTTACAAATGTAATTTTCCTCTATTTTGTTATATTCAACAAAAACTCTACATTTGAGAAATAAAAAAATATAGTCATGAATATACCAGAGAAATTAATCGAATTAAGACGCATTATGGATCGAGAAAATATTGCGGCTTATATCATATCCGGAACAGATCCTCACAATAGCGAATATCTTCCCGCTCCATGGCAACAGAGAAAATGGATTTCCGGTTTTACCGGGTCATATGGTACTGTTGTGGTCACGAAAAACGAGGCTGGATTGTGGACTGACACCCGCTATTTTATTCAAGCAGAGAAAGAATTGGACGGTTCCGGCATAAAACTCCATAAATTGCGTATTCCCGGTGCTGTCGATTATCCTCAATGGTTGACTGAAGTACTTGAATCTGGAACTAAAGTAGGAATTGATGGCTTTTGTATGTCTGTTAGTGATGTACGTAACCTGAAAAATGCATTAAGCCCTAAAAATATAACTATCCAGGAACAAATAGATTTGCTGGGAGAAATGTGGTTTGATCGTCCGGCTCTTCCCGTGGAGAAAATAATTCGTTTGGATACAAAATATGTCGGGGAATCTGCCGGAGAACGAATAGGTAAAATTCGAGAGTTTATACGCGATAATCATGGTGACGCCATATTATTCAGTTGTTTGGATGAAATTGCCTGGTTATATAATATTCGTTGTAACGATATTGCTTATAACCCGGTAGCCATTTCTTACGCCATTGTAGAAAAGGATAAAGCTCATTTATTCATCAAATTAGACAAGATTTCTCAAGAAATAGCACAACAATTGGCAGAAGATGGGATCGAGTTACATGATTACCATCATTTGTTCCTCTTTCTGGATGAACAGAATAAAGAAAACACGTATTTCATTGATACTAATACTTGCAACTATGCTGTTTTTAATCATCTGGCGAAAAAATTCGAGGTACGTGAAATCGAATCACCTATTCCCTTACTGAAGGCTGTAAAAAATACAACCGAGTTGGATGGATTTAGATTAGCTTGCCGGAAAGATGGAGTTGCGTTATCTAAATTCTATTATTGGCTGGAAAATAGATTATCACAACAACCTATAACAGAACTGGAAGCAGCAGAACAATTAACTCGGTTCCGCTCTCAGGATAAAGAATACGTGTCGGATAGTTTTGGGTGTATTTCTGCCTATGGTCCTAATGCAGCCCTACCACATTATTCCGCAACCCCGGAACAACAATCGGAAATACATCCCAAAGGATTATATCTCGTGGATTCCGGTGCTCAATATATGCACGGCACGACGGACATAACCCGTACGATGCCACTGGGAGAACTGACAGAATTGGAAAAAGAGGATTACACGCTTGTTTTAAAGGGTATGATTGATCTTAGTATGCTATATTTTCCGAAAGGATCGAAAGGATGTAACATTGATATAGTTGCCAGGTTGCCATTGTATATGAACCTTAGGAATTTTGGACATGGAACCGGACATGGTGTAGGATATTTTCTCAATGTACACGAGGGACCGCAATCTATTCGCCCGGATTTAAAGAATCAAGAAATGTTGCCGGGTATGGTAACCTCTAACGAACCGGGATTGTACCGGGAAGGTTTACATGGAATCCGTCACGAGAACTTGATCGTGTGCCAGCCCAAAGCGGTGAATGAATTTGGAGAATTCTATCAATTTGAAACAATAACTCTTTGTTATTTCGACACTTCAGTCCTATTAATTCAACTTTTAAATCAAAATGAAATCGATTGGTTAAATGCTTACAACGAACGGGTTTATCAAGAAGTATCTCCTTATCTTGAAGAACAGGAAAGGGTTTGGTTGCGAAATAAGACAAAAGCAATTTGATAAGAATTGAGCGAGAGTTTGTTTCGAGATAAGTCACCATAAACGAATTATAGCCGTTTCCCCTACGTTTGAAACACGTGTGATGAAACGGCTATAAATTGTAAATTGAATGTCTGTTTATTTATCGTCTCGCATTATTTCTGCACTAATACGAAATAACGTCACATCAAATTCAACTAATTTTTTGTAAAGTTGTCATACTCTTCACTTTCTTGATACAGAACAAGGCCTGATGATGAAGAAACTGCAGCTGCAATAGTTAGAAAGTAGCTACCTGCTTCCAAAGAAGAAACTTTAGATGAATAGGTACTTTCATCTATTGTAACAGTCCAATCTGCTTTTTCAAGTTCTGTTGCGCTATAGTTTGCAACAGTAATAGACGTGTAAAAAATGGATGATCGTGATTTTTTTATCATTACTAAATAATCTGTTGCCCCTTCAACTTTATTGAATGTTGCAGTGATTTTAGAATCTTTGAACTCCACATCCCCTTTCAATTTTGCCTTCATTTCAGTCGTGTTGTTTATAACGGCTACGCCTTGTGCTGGTTCTTCCTCTTGATTATAAGCAGTTATTGTAAATGTACCACTAGGAAGTTTATCCATTTCACTACCATAAGATGTATTTGAAACCCATGTTATTCCACTATAACCATCTAACTGAGTCATTAAAATAGATTCTCCACCAGGAGCTTTTACACTACATTTTGTCATGGGCTCATTTGCTCCCGCTAAAATAATGGGTGTAAATCTACTCGTAATGGTTGCCTCTTCTTCTCCACTAGCAGTTTGTTCACTAATGGTTTGGATTACATATCCTGTACCTGCAACTTGAAAAGCAGGATCATCGCTATCCAAACAAGATGTCATTGCGAAAGCCGCAACCAATAAAATTACGTACTGTTTTAAATTTAAGATTGTCTTCATTTTTAGTTGTTTTATAGTTTTAAATATTCCGTGATTATCACCACATATTTTCATTTCACACTGCGAAGATTCGCAAAAAAACAATACGATGCAAAAAAAAAGACAGCTTTTTAGCTGATAATGATTTTTTTTCATTTTTTTCGCGTAGTGAACGCAACCATTTACAAAATAGCGCATCTAAGCAATAGTTATCAATGTGTAATTTGGACAAAATAGTAGACCGATGCAAAAAGGGAGACAGAAAAGCGGGAGAACAACTTTACCATATGTTCTCGGCTAAAATGTTTGCCGTATGTATCCAATACTCCAAATCACGCGAAGAGGCGGAAGATAATTTGCAAGATGGTTTTATCAAAGTGTTGGAGTCCATTGGCCAATACAAGGGAAAAGGATCTTTCGAAGGTTGGATGAAACGCATTTTCATCAACACGGCGTTAGAGAAATTCAGAAAAAATCGATCCGTGCAAGTTGTCGAAGAAGTTCCGGAAGTGGTGGATGAAGATGATGTTGATGATGACATGAGCATACCTCCCGAGGTGCTGTTCGAGTTTGTCAATCAATTACCGGAGAAATACCGGCTGGTCTTCAACTTGTACGTCATGGAAGACATGCAACACAAGGAGATAGCAGCATTACTAGGTATATCCGACGGTACATCGAAATCTAACCTGGCACGGGCGAAAGAAATTTTGAAAAGGAAGATAAATGCATATTTGAGAGATGAGTGAGAAGATTGAGAAATTATTTAAAAACGCTTTGGAACAAGTTTCCGTTGAACCTCCAGCACGAGTGTGGGAAGGAATAAACTCCCATTTCGTGATGAAACAAAGACGTCTAAGGCGAATTTACACGTATAGTGGTATTGCTGCAGCGGTAATATTATTGTTCGGCGTGGGATTTTTCATGCAAAGCAAACATACCAATATCTATACCCCGACATCTGTTGCCACTCTAAACTCAGACATTAACAATCAGGATAATAATAAGATACTAGCATTTACTTCCACCCCTCATTCAATACCAGAAATAAAGAAGAAAAGAGAAGAATATACCGTAGAGCATCTTGCTCCGGTTCCGGTTTCTACCTCCACTTTAACCAGTTTGGAGAACGAGCAGCCGGAAGGTAATTTGAAAAAAACATCCGTTCGTGCAGGGTTTATCCCTTTGGTAAATCAAAATGCGATAGAAAATCAACGTAAATACACGGAACTTTTGGATGGGAAAAGTATAACCACGGTAAAGACTACCAATAAAGTAAAATCAGAAGATACTAAAATGTTTACTGTAGGTGGATATGTCTCTCCCGGATATTCGTCCGGTAGCTATAAAACGAGTGGAACAAATGCCCGCTCCGCCCAGTATGAAAGTAGCCAGATGAGTGGTATTTTTAATGTAGGTGGAGGGTTGACTTTCGCCGTAAAACCGACTAAACGAATCTCAATAGAAACTGGTTTGGGGTATTCCCGTATGGGACAAAAGACGGATGATGCACAAGTGTATGTGCCTCGTTCCGATATGGTGTCATATAATGCTAACACTCATGCCTATACCCCACTTGGTAGCGTAAAAAACAAAGCCAATGCGACCGTTTCTTCTCCCGAAACCTTTGTTTCGTTAAAAACAGAACAGGATGAAGACGGAAGCATCGAGCAGCAATTCGATGCTATCGAGATTCCTTTAATTTTCCGTTATCATTTGAATGATAATAGAGTAAAATTTAGTGTGTTAGGTGGGTTTGGTGCCAGTTTTATGGTACGTAACCATACTTACGTGAATTACAATGGGAAGAAAGAATTTATGGGAGAAGCCGAGGACATCAGAACGTTTAATATCAGTACGAATATCGGTTTCGGTATCGAGTATCCCCTTTCAAAATCAATCCACATAAAAGTGGAGCCCGGATTCAAATATTATTTACAATCCTTGAGTAAGAGTGCAGAAATTGATTTTAAACCTTACTCGTTCACGTTCTCCACTGGAATCGGAATTAATTTCTAATTAATATTTACGATTTAATATCTCGCTGGAAATGATGGCCTGACGTATATCGAAGTCAAAAGATTCCGTGGTTGAATTATTTGGTTGCTCGTTAGACTCTTCGTCATCTTTAAAGAGGGCCACCTCTTTCTTAGTCCGTCCTCTTCTTGCTTGTTGTAGTTGCTCAAGCATGGCATAACGTTCTTCATCTGTTTTACCAAAATTATTCACGTTTATCTCTCTCCCCGCTCTTTCTACAAGTTCATCGCTATTTGATATCGGAGCAAAAACAGGTTCCGGAGATGGGATTTCCGGTTCTTGTGAAATCACGACAATCTCATCATCCAAATCATCATGTTCTTCTTCCGGAAGATGAAATTCGGGAGGTGTATTTTTTGCTTTTTTCTCCTTGGAAGCCTTAAACCAGCCTATTGCACTCGCACCTAACGTCAACAGTAAGTAAACAATTAAATCAACACCTTTATCGCTCATAATATCAACAAATAAATTATTCCGAAACCTTTAATAATATCCAATTATTTATCAAATATACTGTTTTTTTGAACACGGGAAAGCGATCGCAAGAAAAATATTGCACGAAACGCTTTTTTATATAAAAAAATAATATTCTTTTTTTACCTTTGTCTGCAAGTAATATTACGTTTGGAACAATAAAAATTAAATATCCGGATGAGAACGAAAAGAGCATTAATCAGTGTATTTGACAAAAGTGGGATTGTTGATTTTGCTAAATCGCTAAATTCTATGGGTTGGGAGATTATTTCTACTGGGGGAACCTCTAAGAAATTGAAAGAAGAGGGACTACAGGTGAAAGATATTTCAGATTTAACCCAATTCCCCGAGTGTTTTGACGGAAGAGTGAAAACCCTTCACCCGAATGTTGAGGGAGGTATCTTAGCGATACGAGACAACGAGAAACATAAGCAACAGATGGCCGAACTTGGGATAGAACCTATTGATATGGTCGTTTGTAATCTATATCCTTTCAAGGAAACCATTCTTAAAGCAGGAGTTTCACACGAAGAAATTATCGAGAATATCGATATTGGCGGACCGACTATGATTCGGGCGGCAGCGAAGAATTATCCTTTCGTGACGGTGATTACAGATCCGGAAGATTACACGAAAGTAATCGAGGAAATTCAAGCTCATGGAGATACTTCACTTGAAACCAAAGAGCTATTAGCAGCTAAAGTGTTTATTCATACTTCACACTATGATGCTCTAATAGCCAACTATTTCTCTAAACGATTGAATATTCAATCACCGAAGACCTTGACCTTAACGTTCGAAAAGAAACAAGATCTTCGTTATGGAGAAAATCCACACCAGTCAGCTACTTTCTATACCCAAATTCAGGAGACGGAGGGTACGTTGACCGGGGCGATTCAGTTACATGGAAAAGAATTATCTTATAATAATATCGGTGACACCGACGGGGCTTTAGAAACCTTGAAAGAGTTCGAAGAACCGACAGTTGTAGCTGCAAAACACGCCAATCCTTGTGGTGTTGGTAGTGCCGCTACTCTTGCTGAGGCCTTCAAGAAAGCTTACGAGGCGGATCCTGTTTCTATTTTTGGTGGAATCATTGCGGTAAACCGGGAAGTAGATAAGGCAACGGCAGAAGTCATGTCCCCTATTTTCTTGGAAGTGATTGTAGCTCCTTCTTTCTCGGAAGAAGCTTTAGCAATTCTTACCAAAAAGAAAAATCTGAGATTATTACAAGTATCAAATATTAGTAAAAGAGATTATACTTCTCCCAAAGCAAAAACCGTATTGGGAGGTCTGTTGATTCAAGATATGGACCAACAGTTGCTTGATGGTGAATTGAAATACGTTACAAATCGTCGTCCTTCGGAAAAAGAACTGGAAGACTTGTTGTTTGCATGGAAAGTTGTCAAGCATACTAAATCTAATGCAATTGCGATTGCAAAAGACAAATGCACCACGGGAGTTGGTCCGGGACAAGTAAGTCGAATCTGGGCATTGGAAAATGCCATTCGTCAAGGCGGGGAGCGAATTGCGGGGAGCGTGATGGCATCCGATGCCTTCTTCCCTTTCGCTGATTGTGTTGAGGCTGCCCACAAAGCCGGCATCACCGCGATCATTCAACCGGGCGGATCTATCCATGATCAGGATTCGATTGATGCGGCCAACAAGTATAATATTGCGATGATTTTTACTGGAATGAGACACTTCAAACATTAATTGATTATGGGTTTGTTTTCTTTTTTAACACAAGATATAGCGATCGACTTGGGGACAGCGAACACGATCATCATCATGAATGACAAGATGGTTGTAAACGAGCCATCCATTGTTGCCGTCGATAAAAAAACAGAGAAGGTAATTGCTATTGGTGAGAGAGCTCGCCAAATGCAGGGTAAGACACACGAGTATATAAAGACCATTCGCCCGTTGAGAGATGGTGTGATTGCGGACTTTAACGCTGCCGAACAGATGATTCGGGGTATGATCAAGATGGCAAACGGAAAGAGCAAGTTCTTCTCTCCTTCTTTGCGTATTGTGGTTTGTATACCTTCTGGAAGTACTGAGGTTGAACTACGTGCCGTACGAGACTCTGCCGAACACGCCGGAGGACGTGATGTCTATATGATTTACGAGCCGATGGCTGCCGCTTTGGGTATCGGCTTGGACGTGGAAGCCCCGGAAGGTAACATGATCGTGGATATAGGTGGTGGTACCACGGAGATCGCCGTGATCTCTTTGGGAGGTATCGTTACGAATAAATCCATCCGTATTGCGGGTGATGACTTGACGGATGATATTCAGGAATACATGAGACATCAACACAATATCAAGATTGGGGAACGTACAGCAGAAGAAATTAAAATTCATGTCGGTTCAGCTTTGTCCGAACTGGATGAACCTCCTGCCGACTTCGTGGTGCAAGGACCGAATCAGATGACCTCTCTTCCGGTTGAAGTACCTGTTTCCTATCAGGAGATAGCCCATTGTATCGAGAAATCCATTTCTAAAATTGAAATTGCAATCTTGGCCGCTTTGGAACAGACGCCTCCCGAGTTGTATGCAGACATTGTGAACAAAGGAATATACTTGGCCGGTGGTGGTGCATTGTTGCGCGGGTTGGATAAACGTTTGACCGACAAGCTGAACATTCCATTCCATATTGCTGAAGATCCATTGCGAGCCGTGGCCAGAGGTACGGGAATTGCATTAAAGAACGTGGACAGGTTCTCATTCCTTATAAGATAGTGATGTGAAAGAGATTATAAAACTGATATTAAAATATCATTTTACTATTATTTTTATATTACTGGAAATCGTAAGTTTCTCTCTGATTATTCGTCATAACGAATATCAGAGAGCAATTTTCTCTGAAAGTGCTTCTACTCTATTCGGAAACGTCTCGTCAACGATCACGAGCATAAAAGATTATTTTCGTCTAAAAGAGATGAACGAATCTTTGGCAAATGAAAATATCTTGCTGAAAAATCGTTTGGAAGAGTATGAGCTTTTACGGGATACGATTATCCATGGGACGGTTGTGCAAGATAGTATACCTGTTTACGAGTATATCGGGGCAAAACAGGTCAACGCAACATATAACCGGACAAAGAATTACATTACTTTAAATCGAGGACGAAAAAACGGTCTTCAGAAAGAAATGGCCGTTTGTACTCCGGAAGGGATCGTGGGACTTATTCAGGATTTAAGTGATCATTTTGCCGTAGTCATCCCCTTGATCAACGTGGATTCTCGAATTTCGGCCAAAATAAAAAAGAATAACTATTACGGTTCCTTGCAATGGGATGGTAATGATTATGCCTACTCCTATTTGAATGATATTCCCTATCACGTGGAAGTTAATGCCGGAGATACGATTGTCACTTCCGGCCTTTCAAAAATCTTTCCGGAAGGAATTGTCGTGGGATATGTAGAATCTGTTGACAAGGAAACTGCAAACTTCTTAAAGATAAAGGTCAAACTAGCCGTTGATTTCAAGCGCATAAACCATGTTTATGTCATATTGAATAACAAGAAAAATGAGCAAACAAGTTTAGAAGCCATAAACTATCATGAATAATATAAACTATTTCATTCATTTGTTGATACTTTCTTTATTACAGATTGTAATCGTGGATAATATCCACCTTGGCTCCTATTTTTACTTGAACATTTATATTCTGGCTCTCTACATCTTACCTTATAAGATGAAAGGTATACCATTACTGTTATTCGGGTTCTTTTTAGGTTTAATCATGGACTTGGCTGATAACACGGTCGGTATTCATGCCGCGGCATCTACTTTCATCGCTTATATTCGTCCCCGGTTATTGCAGTTGACCTCTACCCGGGAAGAAATAGACGACACGCATGGAGGGCAAGGTCTGACGGATGTCAGGTGGTTTCTGAAATACACGTTTGTTTCCACGCTGTTATTTAACGTGGTACTGATTTTGACAGAGGCCTTTACTTTTAACGATATGCTGATCTCGATTATCCGGATTATTTTAAGTACCTTTATCTCAATGTTATTCATGCTACTCTACTATTTCATCGGAATTAAGAAAGTACAGCAATAAAAGCGTGGTTTTAATCGATTAATGAATTCTTGAAATGAACAAATTCGGGTATAGACAAGGGATTATATCAGGAATTATTATCAGTGTATGTGTCGTGTACCTCCTGCGATTGTTTACCTATCAGGTGGTGTCCGACAAATATAAAGTTATGGCTGAAAATAATTCCCAGCGGACGGAAACCGAATATCCGGCACGAGGATTAATATATGATCGGAATAACAAACTTTTGGTTGATAATCAAGCGGCCTACGATTTAATGATTATCCCCAACCAGGTAAAAAAATTTGATACTTTAGAATTGATTTCCATTCTGGATATAACGAAAGAATCTTTGGAAAAAAGGATTCAGGATTGTCGGGATTATGCGAAATTCAAACCTTCGGTTCTTGTTTCTCAGATCCCCGGAAACAAATATGCTGTCCTTCAAGAAAAACTTTATCGTTATCCGGGTTTCTACATACAAACCAGAACGTTACGAAAATATAATGTAAGCCATTCTGCAGATGTTTTCGGCTATATCGGAGAGGTGAATTCCGAACAGATGAAAGATCCCTATTATGCACAAGGAGACTACATCGGGATCAGTGGGTTGGAAAAAACATACGAAAAACACCTTCGCGGTACCAAGGGAAAACGGGTCGTTCTTGTCGACAATAAAAACCGGGTGAAGGGTTCGTTTGCGGACGGAGAATATGACGAAGATGCCATTGTCGGTGAAAATCTATACACCACGTTAGATGTTGACCTACAAGAATACGCCTACGAACTCATGCAGAACAAAAAAGGCGGAATCGTGGCTATTGAACCTTCTACGGGAGAAATATTGGTCAAGATGTCCAGTCCCGGTTATGATCCGCAATTAATGGTCGGCTTGGATCGGGGGAAAAATTACTCCAAATTGCTAAATGATCCCTTGAAACCCCTATTTGACAGAACGACGATGGCACAATATCCCCCGGGTTCCATATTCAAAACCGTTCAGGCTCTGATTGGTTTACAAACAAAAGCGATTTCCCTGCAAACACAATGTACGTGTAGTGGAGGAGCTTATATTGTCGGAGGAAAATTCATGAAGTGTCACCACCATAGTTCTCCCGTGAATTTACTCCAGTCCATCGAAAATTCCTGTAACCCCTATTACGCCAATGTTTTCAAGAGAATCTTGGAATTACCGGAATATAAAACGGTGCGAAATGCTTACGGGGAATGGCGGAAATACGTGATGTCCTTCGGGTTCGGCAATAAGATATGCCCGGATTTCTCCAATGAAGTATCCGGTTCTATCCCCACGCAGGAATATTACGACAATGTGTTTAAAACACAAAAATGGTACCCTTCCTACATGATTTCTCTTTCCATTGGTCAGGGAGAATTAATGATCACGCCGATTCAAATGGCGAATTTGGCCACGATTTTGGCGAACCGGGGATACTATATCACACCACATATTGTAAGATCAATAAATGACTCGATTTCCAGCCAGATAAAAAAGCACGTTATTCCCATTGACCGGAAACACTTTGACCCTATCGTGGAAGGAATGCAAATGGTTATCAAGGGGGGAACCGGACGACGGGCTCAGGTGGATTCGATTGCAATAGCCGGAAAAACAGGAACCGTGCAAAATCCGCATGGTGACGATCACTCCGTGTTTATTGCTTTTGCCCCGGTAGAAGATCCTAAGATCGCGTTGATTGTATATGTTGAAAACGGGGTTTGGGGATCACGCTACGCGGCCCCGATTGCCGGTTTATTAATAGAGAAATATTTAAAAGGAAAAATATCCGACAAGAAGAAACCTCTTGAAAAAGAGATGTTCCAAGGTAGTCTGATCCATGATACAACCAGTAAAGTAAAAGAAACGAGCAATGAATAGCAGATCTAATAACCTACTTGCCAACATAGATTGGGTTTCCATTCTATTATACCTGTTGCTTGTATTAATCGGGTGGATAAATATTTACGCAGCAGTATATGATGAAAATCATAGCAGTATTCTTGATATTTCTCAAAAGTACGGGAAACAGTTGATTTGGATCGGGGCGGCTTTCGTGCTTGCTTTTCTCGTTCTACTCACGGATAGTAAATTCTTTACCACCTTCTCGATGGTCATTTACGGCATCATGATATTTTTGTTGATTGCCGTCCTGTTTTTTGGTACGGAAACCAAGGGTGCGCGTTCGTGGTTTGAAGTCGGGGATTTTCGCATTCAACCGGCGGAGTTTGCCAAATTTGCAACAAACTTGGCCATAGCCTACGTCATGAGCCGGCATAATTTCAAGGTAATGCGCTTTTCCAGCCTTTTGACCATCGGGTTAATTTTAGCTCTTCCCGCGGGATTGATTATCTTGCAGAACGACACGGGGTCAGCTCTCGTGTACAGTAGTTTTATACTCGTTCTTTTCCGGGAAGGATTGCATGGCTCTATCCTATTGCTCTGTTTCGTGGCGGCAGCTATATTTATCATGGCATTGCTGTATACCCCTTTCACGGTATTGCTTGTCATTATCGGGGGAACACTGATAGCCTTTTATTATTATCGGCACGATATTCGGGAATTATTCCAGATCATCCTGTTCATCGGGTGTGGTTTCGGGCTTTTCGTCTTGATTAAATGGATGTTTAATCTATCGATTTCCGATTATTATATGTTACTTATCGTTTACGTGATTACAAGTATAACCTCGATCTACCCGATATATAAACGGAAGATGAAAAACATGATTACCCTGTTACTGATCTCGTGGTTATGCGTCGGGGCCGCTCCTTCCGTGAATTATGCTTTTGATCATCTTCAACCTCACCAACAGGATCGTATTAACGAGTTACTGGGTATAAAAGTAGATCCCAAGGGAACAGGATACAATGTCACGCAATCCAAAATTGCAATAGGCTCCGGGGGATTACTGGGTAAGGGATTCCTGCAAGGAACACAGACTAAATTGAACTTCGTTCCGGAGCAAAGTACAGACTTTATCTTCTGCACTGTTGGCGAAGAGTGGGGATTTATCGGGAGTACCCTCGTCATCGTGCTACTGGCAGTGTTTATTTTACGAATTATCAAACTGGCAGAACGACAACGTTCCAGTTTTTCCCGGATATATGGTTATGGAGTAGCCTCTATCCTATTCTTCCACGTGGCGGTCAATATTGGAATGACCATTGGAATGGCACCTGTTATTGGTATTCCTCTTCCATTCTTCAGTTACGGGGGATCATCACTATGGTCTTTTACCATTCTTATATTTATATTTTTGAGATTAGATGCCAATCGTTTACAAGTCTTTAGATAATAAATAAACTTTCTGAACGCTTTCCTTGTGGATTTTCAAGGATTTTAATACATTCGTTCCCAAATGAATTAAACACGAGAAGAATGAAAACATTAATTATAAACATAAAGCAACTTGTTCAGGTTGAGGAAGAACCACGTAAATGGGTTACGGGTGCCGACATGGCAAAACTGGGTATCATTGACGATGCCTACCTTCTGATTAACGAGGATAAAATAGAGGCTTTCGGTAAAATGAGCGAATTGAATCAAGATGCGATTTACGAGGGCACGGACACGGTGAAGGAAATAGATGCCAAAGGACGTTTGGTTCTCCCCGCCTACTGTGATTCCCACACGCATATCGTGTATGCCGGAAGCCGGGAAATAGAATATATTGATAAAATCAAAGGTTTATCATACGAAGAGATTGCCCAAAGAGGTGGTGGCATTTTGAATTCAGCCGAACGTATCCGGAAGGCATCGGAGGAAGAGTTATTTGATTCAGCTTATGCCCGTTTGCAAGAGATTGCCTCTCTTGGAACCGGAGCCGTGGAAATCAAGAGTGGTTACGGTTTGGACACGGCGAGTGAACTCAAAATGTTGCGTGTGATTAAAAGACTGAGCGAGGAAACACCTTTAACCATAAAGTCCACCTTCCTAGGTGCTCATGCTGTTCCGGTGGAATACAAGGGACGGCAGACGGAATACGTGGATTTAATCATTAATGAAATGATTCCGGCTGTTGCTGCCGAGGATTTGGCTGATTATATCGACGTGTTCTGCGATAAAGGATTCTTCACGGTGGAAGACACGGACAGGATGTTAAATGCCGGAATGAAATACGGATTGCGTGCGAAGATACACGCTAACGAACTGGATTACTCGGGTGGTATTCAAGTCGGGGTAAAATACAATGCCTTATCCGTGGATCATCTTGAATATGTCGGGGATGAAGAAATCGCTGCATTAAAAGGTAGTGAAACCATGCCGACCGTGTTACCGGGAGCTGCATTCTTTTTGAATATGCCTTACTCTCCGGTTCGTAAAATGATTAATGCCGGACTTCCTGTTGCTTTGGCTTCGGATTTTAATCCCGGCTCCTCTCCTTCCGGAAACATGAAATTCGTGATGTCTCTCGGGTGCGTGAATTATAAAATGCTGCCGGAAGAGGTGATTAACGCAACGACCATCAACTCGGCATACGCTATGGGTGTAGAAGAAGAGTTGGGTAGTATCGCCGTGGGTAAAAAAGCGAATTTCTATATCACGACTCCGATTACTGGAATAGAGTATCTTCCATACGCTTACGGGACGGATTTAGTTGAAGCGGTATTCTTAAACGGAGAACAAATTTAAGGAAGCTATGCCCTATTCACATTACAAAAAGGTATGGATTCGGAAAGCGTACCGGATAAGATACCCTTAGAAGATTTATTGATTGATGATTTACGATTTCATGATTGAGTAATTAGGAAATCGATACTAAATTTATTTTTTGTCAAATTATAAAATTAATATATATGAAAAAATTAATCGAATGCGTTCCGAACTTCAGTGAAGGGAACGATATGCATATTATAGATCAGATTACAGCAGAAATCAAGGCTGTTGAAGGAGTTAGTCTTATTGACGTGGACCCGGGAAAAGCAACGAACCGTACGGTTGTTACCATGGTTGGTACTCCGGAAGAAGTATGTGAAGCCGCTTTCCGTGCCGTTAAAAAAGCATCCGAGTTGATCGATATGAAAAAACACAAGGGAGCGCATCCCCGTTTCGGAGCTACAGACGTTTGTCCTTTGGTTCCGGTATCAAACATCACGATGGAAGAAACCGTGGAATACGCACGTGCTTTGGCAAAACGTATCGGTGAAGAATTGAATATCCCGGTATATTGCTATGAGAGTGCAGCCTTCACCCCGGAAAGAAGAAATTTGGCTACTTGCCGTGCCGGAGAATATGAGGCTCTTGGAGAGCGTTTAAGCAGTGAACAATGGCATCCCGATTTCGGTCCCCGTGAGTTGAACGAGTGGACGGCTAAAACCGGAGCTACGGCTGTTGGAGCCCGTAACTTCTTGGTGGCTTACAACGTGAACTTAAATACCACCTCTACCCGTCGTGCCAATGCGATCGCTTTTGACGTACGCGAAAGAGGAAGAGCTAAGAGAGAAGGAAATCCTATTACCGGTAAGATCGTGAAAGACGAGAAAGGTAAAAACGTGATGATCCCGGGAACTTTGAAGTCTGTGAAGGCTATCGGTTGGTTTATCGAAGAGTATGGAATTGCTCAGATCTCCATGAACTTGACGGATATTTCCGTGACTTCCGTACATGAGGCTTTCGACGAAGTATGCCGTAAAGCACAGGATCGCGGTATTCGTGTAACCGGTTCCGAGTTAGTGGGTGTAATTCCATTAAAAGCCATGTTGGATGCCGGACGTTATTTCTTGCGTAAACAACAACGCTCTACCGGGGTATCGGATAAAGAATTGATCAAGATTGCCGTGAAATCTTTAGGTTTGGATGAATTGTATCCGTTCGAACCCAGAAAGAAAATCATCGAGTATATTCTGGAAGATGAGATGAATCAAGGAAAGAAATTCTTGATCGATATGAATCTTCATGAATTTGCTGATGAAACAGCATCAGAATCTCCGGCTCCCGGTGGTGGTTCCATTTCAGCATACATGGGAGCTCTTGCTTCTTCACTGGCCACGATGGTTGCCAACTTGTCTTCTCACAAACGCGGTTGGGATGAGCGTTGGGAAGAATTCAGTAATTGGGCTGAAAGAGGAAAAGCTTATCAAGTTGAATTAATCAAAATGGTTGACGAGGATACTAACGCTTTCAATCGTATCATGGATGCCTTCGGATTACCGAAGAAAACAGACGAAGAAAAAGCTGCACGTCACCAAGCAATTCAAGATGCAACCAAGTTTGCTACCGAAGTACCGTTCAAAACGATGATGCTTTGCTACGAATGTATGGAAGTGGTGAAAGCCATGGCAGAGATCGGTAATCCGAATTCTGTAACTGATGCCGGAGTTGGTGCTTTGGCTGCTCGTTCCGGAGTAATCGGCGCTTTCTTGAACGTGAAGATCAATGCAGCCGGATTGGATGATAAAGAATATGCTAACGATATTATTTCCAGAGGTGAAAAAGTGGTTGAAATGGCCAAACAAATGGAAACGGATATTTTGAATATCGTGAATTCAAAAATCTAAAGATTTATTCATAAACTACCCCACCAGCTCTCCTTACACAGGAGTGAAAAACGCTTGATAATCAGCTCTCTCCCTGTGTAAGGGGGAGCTGGTGGGGGTAGTTTAAAAATGGTAACTCCACGTCACGGACGGTACAAATGGAAGTAAACTCCAACTTCGGGTAGTCACCCCTTCTTTCGTTTGTTTATGGTATATGATAGAAGGATTCTCACGGGCATACAAATTATAAATGCCGAATACCCATGAACTTCCCTTTCCTTTTCGATTATCCAAAACGTATGATATATCCAAATGATGATAGGCAGGCATTCGAAAATTATTCGGACGTTCAATATATTCCCGGTATTGCGTGTTGTCTGCATCTGTTTGAAAACTTTCAGGCATCGGGGCCGCATGATAGAATTGTTTCCCTATCGAGATGTAATTCCCGGTCGCAAGCGTAAAATTAATTGAAAATGATTTGTTGAACTTACATTTTTCCTTGATCGGGAGCGTGTAATTGGTCGTCACGTTCAACTTATGCCGACGGTCGTATTCAAATGGGAACCATTCCCCGTTATTTACATGATCAAAACGACGTTCCGATTTTGACCACGAATAGGAAACCCACCCCGTTAAGGCTCCGGTAGTTTTCTTTGCCATAACCTCCACTCCTAATGCTCGTCCTTTGCCCATGTCAACATAATCCTGCCAGCTCCTGTCCTTTGTTTTAAGAAAAAGAATACCATCTTGGTAACGCACCACGTGATCCATCCGGTGGAAATATCCCTCTATCGAGAAATTCCATGTATTTGCAGAGGCGTAGAAACAACCTATCGAAAACAAATCCGAAGATGCGGGAGCTACTCGCCGAGTAACAGGAACCCACAAATCGGTATTCATGCCCATCGAATTACTCGTCAACAGGTGCTGCGATTGTTGCATCCTTGCCCATGAGGTCTTGAATAACACGCTTTCTCCTATCCGGTACGAAATAGAGAGACGAGGTTGCAAGGAATAATAACGGGCGTGGGGCACCGCCAGTAAACTAAAACGAACTCCGGCGTCCACGCTCCAATGATCATTCAGTTGCCAATGATCTTCCAGATAAGTTTCCAGCGAATACACATTACCGGTGGTCGTGTCTCTCACGTTTTCATTCAAGTTTACACTACCGATATATGACATTTCCGGGGCATAATATTTAATAGAGCAAACCGTTCCGAATCGGGTGCGGTGCTTTTCCCCGATAGCAATCTCCGAGTCGGTTTTTAAAGTCCAATCCCGTAACCGGGAATTTGTCTTCGATTGCTCCCATTGAGAGACACTCTCGTTATATACCGTCATGATTTGACTATTATTGAATTGACTATAATACAAGGTGATATTAGAGAAAAAGGTAGGACTAAAGAGATGGTTCCACCGCCCCGAAACACTAAGATTACCCCAGTAAAACCGGAAACGGTCGGAATGTTTGGAATCCTTTGCTTTCCATGTTGCGAAACGAGAATCCCGGCTATTGTACATACTTATATACAACCGATTATACGGGTTGATTTCCCAATTTACTTTAGCATTTAAGTCATAAAAATTATAACCTGTCGAGAAATCACTCCCGGCGATCTTTTGTCCTGTCCATAGTAAACCGTCCAACCAAGTTCTTCTTCCCGATACGAGAAATGAGGCCCTATCTTTTTTCAGTGGCCCCTCCACAACGACGGAGCCGGCCACCGGGCTAACATGAATGTCTCCCGAATATTTTTTACGATTCCCTTCCCGCATGGTCACTTCCAGCACGGAAGACAAGCTCCCCCCGTAACGAGCGGGAAGATCACCCGTGTAAAGCGTAACGTCTTGCAGGGCATCTCCATTAAAAGCGGAAAAATACCCGTAAGCGTGATTCACATTATACACGGGAAGGCCATCCAGTAAAAATTGAGTGTTGTCGGGACTACCACCCCTCACGCTAAAACCGGTTAACCCTTCCTGACCGGGATTCACACCGGGAAGGAAATGAAGGGATTTCAACACGTCAGCCTCCCCCAGAACCGCAGGCATTCGTTTCACCCAATCTAAAGACAAGGTATGTTTTCCCACGGCAGATGAAAAAGCATTCTTTTTTTCCACAACCAACACTTCTTCCAAGCAATTTCCGGGAATTAACGACAGGACAATCAATGTGTCCGTTTTTAAGTTAATGATAGATTCTACACGGGTAAATCCCACGTGACTTACAGATAAATGGTTTTCTCCACGAGGTAAAGAGAGTGAAAAGAAACCATATCGGTTACAGCTTGATCCCCGCCCGCTTTTCGTTTCAACGATCGTGGCATTTACCAATCGTTCCCCTGTTGCCTTGTTCTCAATATACCCGCTCAACGTTACGTTTTGCGCGAAAGAAGTAAATACAATCCAAATTTGAATGCTGAATATGAATAAAATACGTTTCATCTTACCATTCCTCCCGTTTCGTGAATACTTGAATGAATAAATCTTCATATTTTGAATAAGAGGCCACCAGCCCGGTTCCCCCGTGTATGTTAGAATAAGTCCACAAAGGAGCATAAAACAAGGGTTCAGAATCCATTGCCGATAGATAATCGTCGTTCACGATCGACGATTTCAAGTAACGATCGTAATTTTCATCAAGGCTCAATATAAAACGGGTACTTTTATAGCATCCCGTGTCCGGTTCCCAGTAATAATACCCCGAACGCCGTCCCTTGTAGCTTAACTCGATCTCCTTCCCGGACAAACCGCTATCCTCTACCCTTAAATAGTAATCATATTCTGCCGGAATTTCTTCATCAAAGTCAAAACTGCGGTTAAAGGCATCGGGTAGCGTGCTATTCGTTTGAAGATACGACTGAAGTTCCATGTGCAAGGTGTCCGGCACCCCATTCTGTGAGGAATGGGTGGATGACAGCCAATAGTAGTTTTTTTCTTCTTCCCGATCAGTCCACCGATTGATAATCCGTTCCTGCAGGCTGTCACATTCTATGCTTGCATTCAGCAAGGGGGCCGGAACTCTGGTTTCGCCCCAGACAAGCGGTTTGCCCGGAATGTCTACCTCTACCCGATAAACTCCGGTAGCCTCCACGTGATGGGTAATGACATACCATCCCTCTTTCCGGTACCGACATTCACCCACGAAATGATCGTTTTTGTACAATTTTACCAAAGCATTTGCCTCTACGGGAAAATCACCCTGTTCGTAGACGTTTTTTGTCCAAGTGACCCGCACACGAACAGAATCGTCACCAGCCATTAAAATACTATTTACAACCGGAACGGGAGATTGGGCGTTTAAATCAAGGTGCAATTTTTGCTCACATCCATTTAATAATAATTCCCATACCAATAATACGAGGAACATTCCGACAACTTCTTTTTTCATGTATTGATTCTTTTAAGTTTTCTACTCTTAAGAGTCAATAAACCGGAAAACCCCTATTCTAATTTTTTATTTTTCAGATTTTGCCCGAAAATCCATGATCACTTCACGAGTGAAACAACTTCCCACCACGCCAAACCCGCCTTGTACGTTGGAATACACCTTAACGGGTTCTTTATACATGGTCGATTGTTGTTCAAAAATCCCCAAGGAGTACAGGTAATCAAACAAAGGTTTGTCAATCCGGAGTACTTTCACCCGCAAGCGATAGGATTCCTTTTCCACGTACCGGATCGTGTCTCCGTCACCCGTGATCACCCATGTTTCCCTCTCGTATGCATAGGGATGACTTACGCTTGCGTGGATAATTCGTTCCTTTCCCCGGAAACTTTCATTCGTAAATACCTGATACGGGTTGACATTTATCTCTTTTCCGAAAATCGTCGTGATCATTTCGTGTGATAATAACTCATCCCCGGAAAGATCCACGTCATAAGAATAAGTCGTGGAAGAATCTATTTTTACCTGTCCCTCTTTCCAACGGATTCCATGATAGAACCTTTCATTTTCAACCACCAGCCTATAATAATTCTCCGTTTCTCCCCCATCTTTTATCTGAACACGTAATTGCAGGGCATTCATTTTACTGAAAGTATCTAATTGGATTTCCGGGAACGAATTGCATACCATGGTAGAACCGACTGCCTCCTCTAATCCCGAACAGGTAACTTTTATCGTGATTTTATCTCCCGCTTTAGGGCGAACGTCTGATGAATAACGGTTATGACCCACGGGTTTTAATTCCCCCGCGTACTGATCGTTCATGTACACCTGCCCTCTCACATTCCACGTTGAATCCATTTCCGTGTTGTCCGTGTATGTTCTTGATTTCGATATTTCAGCATATAGCAAAGAATCCGTTTCTGCATAAGCATAAAGTACCAAGCGACTTTCGGGTACCTTTCCTCGAAAATCATATTCTTCTGAATTATTGCACCCGCAATAAAATAAACCAATCCATATAAAAATCACTATTCTCATCATCTCAAAAAGTAAACGTGTAAGAAAAAGAGGGAATGATCGGGAAAAGCCAATCATTACTAAAATATTGTCGCTCTCCCCGATCACCATATTTAGAATCATAATCGGGGCTTAATTCTATCGTGTTCAACCTACAATAAGCATTGTACAGGTTAATACTCCAAGTGGAAATTCCATGTTTCCGACGACGATGGAAATTGAATCCCAAATCCAAACGATGATAATCGGGTGTTTTCATGTTGTTACGTTTTTCAATATGAAATATGATATCCTTCTTTTCTTCTCCTTTCTCTCCCGGTAGGTAAGTCGGCGTATCATATCTTTCCAATGGTTGCGTCGTATAAAAACCGTTATTGAATGTCCACGTGGCACTTATATCAAAAAAGTTGCTGAATTTATGCAGTAAAACCAGATTCAGAATGTGACGGCTATCATATTTCGCCGGAAAACGTTGGCCTTGATTGATTGAACCGTCCGGAAACCAACGATAAGCACGGGAAAGAGTATAATTTATCCATCCATTTGTCTTTCCCCCTGTTTTTTGCCCCATCCACTCCAATCCATAGGAATGTCCTTTTCCGGAATGAACGTTTTCTTTCCAATCCGCATATTCCGGGGTGATATCAACCCCGTTGTAATCGTCTAGCAGATGATTCTGGGTTTTATAAAATCCTTCAAGAGAAAAATGCCATCGCACACAAGGGTGAAAATAAACACCTAACACGCATTGATGTGATTTCATAGGTTTCACATCATCACTAACCGGCACCCACAGATCCGTAGGCATATTCATCGTGCTACTTCCCAACTGATGAATATATTGGGACATCAGCGTGTAGGAAGCCTTTGTCTCCCAACGATCCGTCCAATTATATTGCATGGAGAATCGAGGTTCCAGTGAAAAATAATTTGTACTCCCGACATGAAATAATATACCCCGAATTCCGGGATGCACGATCCATTTCTCTTTTATCGTCATTTCATCTTCCATGTAAAGGGCTACTTCATGGGCATATTCTTTATAGTTTACCCGTTTCCGGGAAGGCGTTTCTTCTTCCATTACTTTATGAAGAGTGATTCGTTTTTCCGGTGTAAAAACATGATAAATGTAATGTCCCCCGAAATACAAACGGTTCCAATGATTCATGACCCAAGTTAGATCACTTTTCAGCCTCCACTCCTCCTGACCGGATTTGAAACGAATCTTTTTTAACCGGATGGTGTCACCCGATGAATTTTCATGTCGGTATCTTTTATTCATAAAAGCCCGATATTGATTATAAGAAAGCACCGTATTCGCGTACAATCCTGTGGAGATCATTTTATCCCACCGTAATCCGACACCCCAATTTCCCCACGTTCCACGCATATAATCTCGCTTACGGTCCGGTTCAAAATAGGAGTCTTTCTCATCCTTTTTATATTTCAAATAGTCATTCCCGTAGAATAGAATAAAAGACAAGGTGTTCCGTCGCGAGAATACGCGGGTCAGCTTGATATTTATATCCGTGAAATTATATCCTATCTTTTCTTTATTATCATTCGTGTTATTTATCGCCGCATAAATAGGAGCTCCAATTAAATCCAAGTAAGTTCTTCTAGCCGTGATATTAAACGAGCTACGATTTCTTTCCATGGGGCCTTCAATATTAAATTTACTGGATAAAAGGCCGATAGAAAAACTACCATGATATTCTTGTAGATTACCTTCCTTCAAACGTATGTCCATGATGGAAGAAAGATGGCCCCCGTAACGAGCCGGGAAGCTTGATTTGTAGAAATTTACGTTTTTCACGGCATCAGAATTGAATACCGAGAAAAATCCCAATAAATGATTCGCGTTATACAACGGAATATCATCTATCAGAAATTGATTTTCATCCCGATTGCCCCCTCGGACCTGTATTCCCGCTATTCCTTCCATGCCAACCCGCACACCGGGAAATAACTGAACCGCTTTCAGTAGATCGCTCTCTCCCAAGAGTTTGGGAATCACGGTTGCAGTCAAGATCGGAAATTCCAGTTGTCCCGGTTGCGAATTCTTTACCCATTCGGGGATATTGGGTTGAACTACAACAATTTCATCCAAGTTCAACATGGGCTGTAATTCGACGTGAATCACGGTATCCGATTTCAAATAAAATTGACATGAGGCACTTTGATAACCCACGTAAGAGTAGTTTAAACAAACTTCTCCTTCCGGTACGATTAACGTGTAGAACCCGTAATTATTGGTTGCCGCACCCACGTGCAACCGGGAATCATAAACAGAGGCTCCAATCAGTCTTTCCCGGGATTCTTTATCATATATTCTTCCATAAACAGAGAAAAAGCGTTTCCCCGGTTTTAAAATGATATATCTTCCCAATTTCTCCCAAGAGATGTTTGATGATTTAAACAAAAGGTTCAAAACCTGTTCTAAATTAGCCTGTTTTATAGATATTGTCTTTTGAGCTAATGGTTGTAAAATAGAAGGTGAATATGAAAATATATATCCCGCCTGTTGTTCGATTTTCTTCAACACCTCCTCCACGGGAGTTTCACGAAATGTAAATGAAAAGACTTCCTGAGCATTTCCTCTCATGATACAAAAGATCAACAAGATAAGTATAAGCCCGGCACGCATACTTAAATCGTCAATTGAATATCCAAAGTCCTGTTAATAATCTCGATCGCTTCCTCCAATGAAACTTCTTTAAAAACAACGGTTATCCGGAGAGTTGCGTAGTCCGCGGGTAGTGTTACGTGACTACCATAGTATTCATTCAGCGTTTCGATGACTTCAGATAAGGGGGCGTTATCAAATTTAAGGATTTGTTGTTCCCCTTTATCTTCTTTCGTGGAGATCATTAATTTCCTATCCTTTTTCCCATACTTAACGGACATTCCGGTTTCAAGGATACTTTCTTGTTTTTTATCTTGGGTGGTAACTTTCACCCGTCCTTTTTCCACGGCTACTTCAGCTTGAAGTTTTTGAGCAATCACTTGAAAGGAAGTACCCAATACTTCTACCTGAATTAAAGATGTTTCCACGATAAAAGGTTTGCTCGTGTCCCGTTTTACTTGGAAAAATGCCTCTCCCCGTAGGGAAAGTTCTCGATTTGTCTTTCCGAATTGAGCATTATAAGTCAAACGGCTATCTCCGCTTAGCATTACACGGGAACTATCCGGTAAATAAAATACTTTTGTTTCCCCGGTCCGGGAGAGTAAAACCGTTTCCTGAAGTGACGATTTATTCCAAAACCATAATACACCGAATATTAAAACAATGATAGAGGCAGCTACTGGCAAAATTCGCAAGTAGTGCGTCTTCGCAGGGAATTTCACTTTTTGTATTGCCTGTCGGGGGGCAAAAACTCCATATTTGTAACGCTTAGAACCTAATTCTATACGGCGCTTGAGTTGTCGAAATTCTCGTTGGTGGTCTTCACTTTCCCCCAACCATTCTTCCACTCTTTGCCCTTCTTTCGTGTTCGCCTCACCAAGAATATATTTTGCTAGTAATTCATTTTTCATACTCCCTATGTTTACGAGATTATTTTATCCGAAGAAGAACAAATAGATTTTTATTGCTTTATCTCTCAAAGCCTTCAATGCTTTTCCCATTTGCCCTTCAACAGTTTTAACCGAAATATCCAGTTGTATGGCAATCTCCTTGTATTTCATGCCTTGCTGTTTTGCCATCAAAAATATATTCCGTCGTTCAGTAGGTAAAGCGTCTATCCAATCCCAAACTAAAGCCTCCTCCTCTACCGATATGGATAAGGCATTCTCGTCTGTCAAGTACATTGCACTTTCCACGGAAACTTTTTCCTGATTCTTTTTCGCATATTTCACCGCCCGATTCCGTACCACCGTGTATAAATATCCCTTCATGTCTCCCACTTCCAAACTTCCAGCAACCGCCTTTTCCAACAATTCCACGAAGATCTGTTGTACAATATCCTCCGACTCCTCGTATGATTCGGTTATATTTAAGGCATACAAGCATAACGGTCGGTACAACTTGTTAAAATATTTCTCTAAAATAGTAGAGCTTATAGACATAAGAATAGTTTTACACATACACATTCGCAAATGTACTTAAATATATAAAAGCAATAAGTTATTTAGAAAATAATAATTTTCTAAATAACAACTATATTGTATAATATTAGAAATAATAATTTGTGAGATGGTGTCTCACAAATTGGGAAAGCCATATATAGCAAAACTACCCCATCCTCATAAACGCCTCGAAAAAGGCATCCCGATAGGTGTTTCCAATAGCTATTTCATGTGTTTTAATGAAAATATCGTTGTTGTCAAAGGAGTCTATATGCTTAGTATTTACGATATAGGATTTATTGACTCGTAAGAAATCATGCTTGGGTAATAACTCAAATATATTCTTTAGATTCATTCGGGTAATCACCCGTTGTTCATCCAATTGGATGATCACGTAATCTTTCAGTCCCTCGATGAATAGAATATCCTTGTAATTTATTTTAAAGTAGCGTCTTTCAGACTTTACGAAGAAGTATTCCGTGTTACCTGCCTCGATATTTTCTTTCTCTTCTTTTAATAATAAAGAATGGTAAGCAATTGCCTTGTTGACAGCCTTGTGAAAGCGTTCCGGATCAACCGGTTTAATTAAATAGTCGATAGCGTCGACCTCGTAACTATCCAAAGCATATTCCGTGTAAGCCGTGGTGAAAATGACCAACGTTCTCTTGGATATATTGTGAGCGAACTCGATACCCGTGATTCCCGGCATCTGAATATCCAAAAAGATTAAGTCTACCGGATTCTCTTCCATGAACTTTGATGCTCCGATAGCATTATTAAACATACCCGTCAGATTTAGTTGACTCGTATCTTTTACCAGTATTTCTATCGCCTCACGGGCTAACGGTTCATCATCAACAATAATACAATTCATAATATCAAATGTAAATATACGGTATAACTTATTTCACTTTCTTCTATCTCCAACGTGTAACGTTCCGGAAACAGCAATTCCAACCTGCGCTTTATATTCTTTAGTCCCAACCCTCCCACTTCATTTTTCCGTAAAGCGATTTTAGGCTTTGAATTTATACATTGAAATTCCAGTTGTTTATCCCAGACCTTAAAACCGAGATAGACATACGATGAATTCTCGCTATCCACGTTATGTTTCACGGCATTCTCCACGAAAGGAATAAACAATAATGGTGGCAACCATACCTCACTAATATCTCCTTCTTTGGAAATAACATACTCGAATTTATCCCGTCGAACCTTCTCCAGATTCAGAAAGTCATTCAAAAAATGGATCTCAGAACTCAACAACACCTGTTCTTTCGCACTGTCGTTAATTTGGTAACGCAACATATCTTCAAGCTTGAAAAGCACCCGGGAGGCTTCTTCTGGATTTTTCTTGATCAGCACGTTAGCATTATTCAGCATATTGAATAGAAAATGTGGGTTGATTTGTTTCTTGAGAAATTTCAATTCGGATTGTAATGTCGAAGAGGCCAGTTCGTCTATTCGTTGGCTGTAACCGATCCAGTATTTAAATAGTAGCAAAGCCGACGTTCCGAATATTAGTAACCCAAACGAAATAATTGACGTGATCATGTTTAATATGATATATGGATTTCCATCCTCGTAATTTGCACTAACCTCTTGAACATTCATCTGCAAAATTGCGATAAATACAAGCGAGAATGATGTCAGTACCAACATGGATGCCAGATATTTCAATAATCGGCCCTTTATTAAAAAACGAGGGGCTAACACATATAAATTAAAGTAAATGATCACACTGGTAAGCAAAAAATAAAATACCCACCCGTAAAAACGTTCCCAAGTCAACACTAACTCCCCTGATTGATTGGCAAATATACTAATTGTGATACAGGCAAGAGTTAATAGTAACAGAAAATGTCTCACGAACTTAAAACGTGGAGATAACAGGAAATCCGGAACGTGATTATCAATCAAATTACTCATGGTTTCTGTATTTTAAGTTTCAACATAATTGTCCTTTTAGCAACAGATAAGGTATAATCGTTTCCATATAGCAATTTCAGTCTCTGCCTGATTTTCGAAAAGTCATCCGGATGCAGTAAATTCCCATTATCAAAAGAGCAAACAAATTGAATCTCATTCCCATTCACATGAAAATTTAGATCAATCGAGCCAAATACAGGCTGACTGTATATCTGAATCACGGCTTGTTGCACGAAAGGAAGGAACAACAAGGGAGGGACAAATATCCGATGCACCTCCCCTTCGGCTGAAACCATGTATTGAAAACGATGGGAATACACCTGTTCCAAAGCGAGATAGTTTGTCAAAAAATCTATTTCAGCCTTTAATAACACCGCTTTCCGACTACAATCATAGAGTTGGTATCTCAGAATCTGGCTTAACTCCAATAACATCCCGGATGCCTCCTTCGGTTCACTTTTTGCCAAAACTGCAGTACGGTTAAGCACATTAAAAAGTAACTGAGGATTGACTTGGGCTTTCAATTGCTCCACTTCCGACTGCACATGAATTCTTTCCAGTTGGTTTACCCGGTTATTTTCTGTCATCCAATGTTTTAATACGATCGTGATTGAACCTCCCAGCATACACAAGGTTACGGTGGCAAAAGAGGAGATATAATTTAAAATGAATACTGGTTCCAGGATGTTTCCTGCACGCTGTCCCAACCAAATTCGTGCCGTATCTTCAATGATTGTCTGTATCCATAAAAGCACCAGCACGGTACCAAATATCATGACTGTATACGTTAGGTATCTCTTCTGCATGAGATACCGGGGTACCAACACGTAGATATTCAAATAGGCCACGGCCAAGTAGGAGGCCAAATTCCCCAGGGCAATCCAGTAGAGCCTTATTCCAAGTGCTGGAATTTCCGGTTGGAAGATAACATACGTCTGGTTAAAAGAAATGGCAGCAAGTGACACGATAAACAGAATATGTCGCCAGATCCGGAATTTCGAATTTACCAGAAGATTATATAGGAAAGCCTGTCCTTCCGTGTTGATTTTAAACATTCGAGGTTTTATTTGATGGTTACAAAGTTACGATCTTATTCCTAAATCGGATTAAAATTCTAATTTATAACTGACATTCGGCAAAGAGGTGGCTCCACGGATGGGTTTTATCTTATCGGTCTTAAAATTATACTCATGCCCGTAATATTCTTCGCATCCCGTCGTGTTCAAGGACTTGATCGAGAATTCGTGTGACACCTTTTTCCGGTTGATTTTATACCCCACGGAGAAATTCGTGATAAACATCGGTGAGAATTGTTTGGAAAAAGCCTTCGTTTCATCATATTGCACTTCCCGGTCCGGATCGAGTAACGTGGCTACTTCATCCACGGGGGCATAGCGGTCTCCCCCTTGCAAAGTTATTTTAAAGTTCACACTGAACATATTTTGCCTGTCACGCCCGACCATCCATTCCTTGCCACCCAACACGTTGACAATAAAATTCCGATTATACAACGTGTTACGCCATTTCCGGTCTCCCCCATAATATTTTGAATCAAAAATGGATGCCGTCACCATGTAATAAAGTCCCTTGTTTAAATAGCGTTCCAGCGTGATGTCTACCCCGATATTACGTCCTTTCCCCCGGTTGACCAGAGCGTTCTCCACGTAAAAATCTCGTCTATTCAGCACGGAATAAGAGCTGTCGGAAATAACAGGTACATCATACAATTGTTGGAAATAAGGTTCTATTTTCATATTCATGTTATCCGATACTTTGAAACCATACGATAACATCACGTGATGCGCCCTCGTGAATCCCAAGTCTTTATTCACGGAACGATCACCCGTACCTTGTGTTTTCACGAAATAAACGTCCATTTTTTCCATCCGGCTATGTAACCCGTAAGCGAGAGCAAAAGAACTCTTCGGTGAAAATTGCCATTTAATCCCGGCCCGGGGTTCCAGAGTCCAGCTATTATTCAGTGTCAGGACCTGTGCGTTAACTCCCACGTTTAAAGTGACCTGTTCGCTTATGCCGATAGATGAACTCGTGTAACCGGATATTAAATCCGTGTTTCCTTTACCTTGGGAAATTAATTCCATGGGATGCATTTGATGGGGGGCCAGATTCATGTCCATGTCGTAATACATCTTCGTGTAGGTTATCCCTGTTTTATTCGTGAACTTGGCACTGAATTTCCGGGTAATGGCAGTGGTGAATATCAAGTTCGTATTACTCCGGTTTAAATCGAGGAATGGTGCCGAATTCAAATTCCAGTCATAACTTGTCATCGTCCCCTCGTGTTTGAAGTAGGTAACCGCTAACGTCGTTTTCAGTTGTGTCTCGTTGTTAAAGAAATAGCGGTGACTAATACCACCGGCTCCCATGTATTGTTTGGTACTGGATTTCATCATGTCACCAATCGATTCCCACTTGTCCGTGTTCTCCTCAAAATCTCCTTTTGACTTGTCTATCAAGGCTGTTCCCCAAATCGAGAAGACACCCGCTTTACGTGTCGGCAGATTCAATTTGAAATTCAAATCCTGATAATCCAAAGTCCCGTCAATATCAACAGCCCCGATGTTCCCCAGCAATCCCGTGGTGGAATAACGATAATTGAAAATGTAAGAAGAATTGTGTTTTCGGGTCAAAGGCCCCTCCGAGGCAAAATCAATTCCTAATAAGCCGATCTGAAACGTATTCTCGATCTTTTGATTATTCCCGTTACGTAGCTTCATGTCAAAGACTCCCGACACGGCATTATCGTACTCCGCGGGAAAAGCTCCGGTAAAGAAATCCGAATTACCCAGTACGAGACTACTTAACCCGGATAAAATTCCCCCGCCAAGAATGGACAAATCTGCGAAGTGATTGGGATTCGGGATTTCCACGTCTTCCAGTTTCCATTGCAATAAATGCGGAGCATTTCCGTGAATGGATATTCCATTCGTTGACATACTGGGAGAAATCCCGGCAAAGGAACTTACCAAGCGGGCCGGATCATCCATTCCCCCGGCATATCGGCTTGCCTCCTCCACGCTGAGCATCCGGGCTCCCGTGGTGACCATCTTGTTTAATGGTTGTTCTTTATTCAATTGTGGTCGAACCATCACTTCATCCAGTTCTTTAATGCTTTCTTTCAATGGAATGGTCAAATAGACTTCTTTTGAGGAAGTTACCAGTATCTCCCGGAAAATAGTTGGCTCGTATCCCACGAAAGAAGCCCGTATATCGTGTCGGCCGATCGGGACATTCTTGATGACAAAACGGCCTAGGGAATCCGTTACTCCACCGACCTCCGTTTTCCCCATGAGATACACGGATGCATAAGCTACCGGATAACCCGATGCGGCGTCAATCACCCGTCCTCGTACACTCTGGGTTAAAATTCGTCCCTCTTTCTGTCCCCATACATTCACAGATAACATGAAAAGGAGAAAATATATGCCGATGATTCTTTTCTTGCTTTTAATCTTGCTCATGATTTGGAAAATCATGTCAAAAAGCCCGTTTTTCCATCCTTTACGATTCAGTTCTCCCCCTAAAACTTCTTCTAAGGCGTCTAAAACCTTCTCGCAGTCTGTTACACTTACACTTGTCATTTGTGATACTTCTGTTATTATTTCCGTCTTATTCATATCCAATACTTTTTGATTACGGGACAAAAATAGACTCAGGGCAGAAGTGATTTAAAGAAAAGAGACAAAACACCCGGTTTTGTATACGAAACAAAAGTATATTAAGAATTCTGTTACATTTGTTCCATGAAATCGGTTCAAATTAACCCAATGAAATTAAGGGAGTAGATTAAGTAGAAATAAACCAATCATCATGGAGGCGGGTAGTAACCACCCGCCTCCATGAAGTTAGCCTTAAAGATTTTTATCGTGAAAATTATTTAAAAATACGCACTCTTTCCTCTATCGGATTAAACTCTTTAGCCCCGGGTTCTTGTAAAGGCGCTCCGAAAGGCATCTGGGCGATTAATTCCCAAGTTTCCGGTAATTGCCATTCCTTAGCTACCGCTTCATCAATCAATGGATTGTAATGCTGTAATGAAGCTCCGAATCCGGCATCTTCCAACATGGTCCACACCGCCAGTTGGTGCATTGCCGAAGTGTGCTGTGACCATACCGGGAATCTATCCTGATAAGTCGGAAATGATTTTTGCAGGCCTTCCACGATCATCCGCTCTTCAAAGAAAAGCACCGTACCGTAACCGGATGCAAAGGATTTATCAATTTTGTTTTCAGTCGATTTGAAAGCCTCTGCGGAAACTATTTCCCGCAACGTATCTTTTACGATATCCCACAGTTTCGTATGTTGATCACCTAATAAAAGCACCACTCTCGTTGATTGAGAATTAAATGCTGACGGTATATTTTTAACAGCAAATTTTACGATTTCCTCTATCTCTTCGTTAGAAATAAGTGATTTATTCGAGAGAGCATAATAACTTCTCCTATGTGCCAAAGCTTCTTTAAATTTTCTTTCCATATATCTCAATGATTTATTTTCTACAATATACGCATTTTTTCTGAAAAGGTTAGATTATTTAGAATAAATCAAATTAAAAAACATTACAATAATACTTTATTCTCTCCGTAATCATATCTTTTCCCCATTATTCATTTTGAATAATGCAATTTGAATAATGAGAATAAACTTTTAATATTTTATACTACTCCCTCCAACTCTCCTTGTGCAAGAGGGAGTTGGAGGGAGTAGTATAAAATATTATAAAAGACTAAACGCACAAGTCACCCCGGCCATCACGATAGCCACCATGCTCATCAATTTAATCAGAATATTCAAACTCGGTCCGGAAGTATCCTTAAACGGGTCGCCCACGGTGTCGCCGATAACTGTTGCTTTATGATTATCAGAACCTTTACCACCAAGGTTACCTTCTTCAATATACTTTTTAGCATTATCCCAAGCTCCACCTGAATTTGCCATGAAAATAGCCAGCACGAACCCGGTACCCAATCCTCCGGCCAATAACCCGATCACACCCGAAACGCCAAAGATCAATCCCATGACAACCGGAATAATAATTGCCAACAAAGACGGGAAAACCATTTCATGTTGAGCCCCTTTCGTGGAAATCTCCACGCATTTAGCGTAATCCGGTTCTCCTTCCCCTGTCATAATTCCCTTGATTTCCCGGAATTGCCGACGGACTTCATTCACCATTTTCTGGGCAGCACGCCCTACCGCATTCATGGTCAAACCACAGAACACGAAAGCCATCATCGAACCGATGAAGATTCCGGACAACACCTTCGGATTCATCAAAGTAACATCATAGTAATTCATGAAATCCGTCAACGTGGCATCAGCCGTCCGTACCACGTTGTCTCCAATCTTCAACACTTCCTCACCCATCCGCAACAAACCGATCTTAATTTCCTCGATATAAGAGGCTATCAATGCTAACCCAGTCAATGCAGCCGATCCGATAGCAAATCCTTTACCCGTGGCAGCCGTCGTGTTACCCAGTGCATCCAGCGCATCCGTACGGTGACGGACTTCCTCTCCCAACTGACTCATTTCAGCGTTACCCCCGGCATTATCAGCAATCGGTCCGTAAGCATCCGTGGCCAAGGTTATACCTAACGTGGAAAGCATTCCCACTGCTGCGATACCCACACCATACAATCCCATGGACATATTGGCAAAACTAAATTCTGCCGCAAACAGGAACGAGAGAATAATACCCGCAACAATCGTAAGTACTGGGATGGCCGTTGAAATCATTCCAGTTCCAATTCCCTTGATAATCACAGTTGCGGGACCCGTTTCCGAACTTTTAGCAATATCTTGTGTCGGTTTATAAGCATGAGAAGTGTAATATTCCGTCGCTTTCCCGATAATAATACCCGTTACCAACCCCACGATCACTGATCCGCATATCCAATAACTCAAACCGAGCAAATGAATCACCAAGAAACTGGCTCCCACGATTAACAAGGAACTCACGTTAATCCCCCGATCAAGGGCCCGCAATAATTGTTGCTGAGAGGCTCCTTCTTTCGTCTTTACCAGAAATATACCGAGCAATGATAAGATCACCCCGAATGCAGCAATCAACATCGGAGCCAATATCGCATTAAATTGTGCATCTGGCTCCATACGGAATGCCGCAGCTCCTAGCGCTGCCGTCGCCAGTATCGAACCACAATAAGACTCGTAAAGATCGGCACCCATTCCGGCCACATCTCCCACGTTATCCCCCACGTTATCCGCGATAGTTGCCGGATTACGAGGATCATCCTCCGGAATTCCGGCTTCCACTTTACCTACCAAGTCCGCACCGACATCCGCTGCCTTCGTGAAAATCCCTCCACCCACTCTGGCGAAAAGTGCCTGCGTGGATGCTCCCATTCCGAAAGTCAGCATCGTGGTCGTAATCACGATCGCCTTTTCCGTCTCTGTAGCCTCTTCCACAAAATAATCTAATAATAACCACCATAAAGAAATATCCAATAGAGCCAGACCGACAACAACCAATCCCATGACTGCCCCCGAACGGAAAGCAACTTTCAGCCCGTCATTCAAACTCCTACGTGCAGCATTGGCTGTTCTTGCAGATGCGTAGGTAGCTGTTTTCATCCCGATATAACCGGCTAATCCGGAAAAGAATCCTCCTGTCAGGAATGCAAACCATACCCACGGATTCTGTAAACGGGGTCCGTAAGCCATCCATGCAAAAAACGCACATAAAACAAGAAAAACAAGGGCTACCACCCGGTACTGCTGACGCAGATAAGCCATAGCTCCTTTGCGTACATGCCCGGCAATACGTTTCATCGTGTCGGTTCCTTCCGACTCTTTCATCATCCCTTTAAAAAAGATCCTTGCGAAAAGGAGAGCGGTAATAGCACATACAGGTACTATCCAAAATAGATCGTTTAACATGGTATTATATATTTGTAGTTAGTAAAAGTCGTACAAAAAATACTCGTCAAGATTTAAACGAACCCTGATGAGTAAAAGTACAAATAAAAATGAAAAAATATTCCCGATCTTTTATTTTTTTTACAACTAAAAATAGATTTCCCTTGTTGAAAAATCACTATTCACATTTAGCATAAAGCTCGAATTGTCCCGATTCGGTAATAAGAACTTCATAGAACTCCCCTATTTGCAGTGCTTTTCCACTTGTCACGAACACTTCTTGATCCACTTCCGGGGAATCATATTGCGTACGTCCGACAAAATAATCCCCTTCTACCCGATCTATCAAAACCAAAAAACGTTTTCCCACGCATGATTCGTTGATAGCGGCAATAACCCCTTCTTGTAACGCCATCAACTTTTCAGCCCGTTTATTTTTCGTCTCTTCGGGTACATCATCCTGATAATGCTTGTCACAATACGTGTCATCCTCGTGAGAATATGGGAACACCCCTAAACGTTCAAATTTCATCGTTTTTACAAAATCTTCCAGTTCTTGGTAATCCTCTTCCGTCTCTCCGGGATGCCCGACCATCAGTGTTGTGCGCAAGGCAATCCCCGGCACTTCTTCCCGAATCTTGTTGATGAGATCTATCGTCTGTTGTTTTGTCACCCCTCTTCGCATCATTTTTAGCATGTGATCACTACAATGTTGCAAAGCAATATCCAAATACTTACATACGTTTTTCCGTTCCCGCATCACGGTAAGAAGTTCCATGGGAAACCCAGCCGGATAAGCATAATGCAATTTGATCCACTCGATGCCCGGTATATCTGCAATCCGGTCCACCAATTCAGCCAACCTGTTTTTTCCGTATTTATCAATCCCGTAATAGGTAATATCCTGTGCTAACACCAACAACTCCTTCACCCCCTGTTTGGCCAGCCGTTCTGCTTCATCAACAATCTCCTCGAACGGACGTGATTTGTATTCCCCCGTCATAATTGGAATGGCACAATAAGAACATCCCCGATTACATCCCTCGGATATTTTCAAATAAGCGTAATGTTTCGGTGTCGTCAAATGGCGCTCGTTCCGCAGTTTCTCGTCATAACTTTTACCCAATTCCGCAAGAATCCCTTTCCAATCGAATTTCCCGAAATAAGCATCCACTTCCGGGATCTCTTTCTTTAAATCCTGATCATAGCGCTGGGATAAACATCCCATAACGTATATCTTTTCAACTTCCCCCTCCTGCTTCCGTTCCACTTGCTCCAAAATCGTATTTATAGATTCTTCCTTCGCATCCCCGATAAACCCGCAGGTATTGATGACAACAATTTTCGCATTCGAGTTTTCAACATCCACTTCAACACCATACCCCGCCTTCTCCAGTTGTTTCATCAATAACTCCGTATCCACTAAATTCTTGGAGCATCCCAAGCTGATAATATTTACTTTCTTCATGCCATATTCTAATTTGCCGGCAAAGGTAATAAAATCTTCAGCGACTTTCCGTATCTTTGCTGCGGAATTCAAGCAAATGCTCTATCATGGATTATAATATACAACAATGGTTACCGACCACCAAAAAAGAAGTCGAACAGCGGGGATGGAAAAGTATTGATGTCATTCTTTTCACGGGAGATGCCTACGTGGACCATCCTTCCTTTGGCGGGGCCGTTATCGGGCGACTTCTCGAATCTCTCGGACTGAACGTAGCTATCGTCCCCCAGCCCAACTGGCAGGATGATTTACGGGATTTCAAGAAATTGGGCAAACCGAATTTATTTTTTGGAATCAGTCCCGGTTGTATGGATTCCATGGTAAACCACTACACGGCAGCTAAAAGACGCCGTTCAGATGATGCCTACACCCCCGGCAACCGGAGTGGCGCACGCCCCGATATGCCGACCATTGTTTACACCAAGATATTAAAGGAACTTTTTCCCGACACTCCCGTCATTATCGGGGGGATAGAAGCCTCTTTAAGACGTTTCACCCACTACGATTATTGGAAAGATTCACTTAAACCGTCTATTCTTCATGAAAGCCAAGCAGATATGCTAGTATATGGTATGGGAGAGAAACCTCTCACCGAAATCTGCCGGATGCTGCAAAGAGGTATTCCTTTTCAAAGTTTAACCAATATCCCGCAAACCTCCGTGATCAGGCACAAAGACGAGAAATACGCCACTAACAAGAAATGGCAAACCATCACACTCGCCTCTCACGAAGAGTGTTTATCGGACAAGCAAAAATATGCCACAAACTTCCGGTATATCGAAGAAGAATCCAATAGTATTCATGCCGCAAAACTGATACAACCTATCGGAGATGAATTAATAATCGTGAATCCGCCCTACCCGCCCATGACCACGACAGAAATAGATGCGATTTACGATCTGCCGTTTACCCGTTTGCCCCATCCTAAATACCGGGGTAAAGAGATTCCGGCTTATAACATGATCCGCCATTCCATTACCATGCATCGCGGTTGTTTCGGGGGATGTGCCTTTTGTACGATTTCCGCCCATCAGGGAAAATTTATCGCATCCCGTTCCGAGGCATCCATTTTGCGAGAGGTTCAGCATGTTTGTGATATGCCCGACTTCAAGGGAACGATTACCGATTTAGGAGGACCTTCCGCCAACATGTACATGATCAAGGGAAAAGATCATCGTATTTGTGAGCAATGCAAACGTCCGTCCTGCCTACACCCGACCGTGTGTAAAAACTTAAACACCAACCATTCGCACCTTTTAGACCTATATAACCAAGTGCGTAGAGACACTCGGGTGAAACACTGTTTTGTGGGTTCCGGTATCCGGTACGATCTCTCCATGCATCGCACGGGCAATAAAGAGATCGACGCCATAAACCGGGAATACTTGGAAACCGTCATCAAACACCACGTGTCCGGACGCTTTAAAGTCGCCCCGGAACACAGTTCCGACAACGTGCTACACCTGATGCGCAAACCCTCGTTCAAGCTTTTCCGGGAACTGACAGCTCGTTTCAATGCCATCAACAACAAAGAGCATTTAAAACAACAGATTATACCCTACTTCATCTCGTCTCATCCGGGATGTAGCCTAGAGGACATGGCTGACTTGGCCATCAATACCAAAGAATTGGATTTCAAGCTGGAACAAGTACAGGATTTTACCCCCACTCCCATGACATTAGCCACGGATATGTACTATTCCGGTTTTCATCCCTACTCCCTGCGCAAAATTCAATCGGCCAAAACAGAAACCGAGAAAAAACGCCAGAACATATTTTTCTTCTGGTACAAACGGGAATTCAAAAGTGAAATTATCGGTATCCTCACGAAACTGAAAAGAATGGATCTCGTAAAACGGTTATATTCAAATAAAAATAAATAAATATTCATTTTTTCATGATTAATCATTAACTTTGAATCACGTAATTAAAAGGAATATGCGCTATTATACTTGGATAATGTTATTTTTTCTATTCACCTCGTGTACTCACCACCAAGCCGTGAAGAGTAATCAGCGAGGTATGGACTACATTACCCGAGAGCAACCCCGGAAAGCCTTGGAAGAGTTCAACCATGCGATCTCGTTGGACCCGGATTTCTTTTCCGCCTATTATAACCGGGCTATTATCCGGGCGAACCTCAAGCAAAATGAAGAGGCCCTTAAAGATATTAATTACGTGATAGCCAATGTCCCTGATCATGCTCTAGCTTATTATAACCGGGGAATCATATACGAGAATCTCGGTCAGCCAACCCAAGCTATCCAGGACTATAGTCACGCTATCAACTTACAGCCGGATTTATTGGAGGCATACCACTACCGCGGTATCGTTCGTTATGGAATGAAAGATTTAGACGGAGCCCTCGCCGATTACAACAAGGCAATTTCCCTCGGCTTAAAATCAAGTGCCGTATATTTCAACCGAGGGGTCATCTTTCACCAGAAAGGCCAACTTAGCGATGCCATTGAAAGCTACTCCCGTTCCATTGAAATCGATCCTTCCAATGCCAGAGCCTACTATAACCGAGCTATTTCCAAGCTGATTGTCGATAATTACAAAGAAGCCCTTCAAGATTTGGAAATCTCAAAACGCCTCGGTTACTCGAAAGCAGCAGAAATTATCTCGCAATACTATTAATTAGTCGCCAAGATCTTGTATTACCTTCTTTAACCGATCTTGCGTAGTATAAGGATAAGTTTTGTATGTGCAATCTTCATGTAATAATTTCTGGAACCACGGCTTTTGGACTTCTTCGTGTACATCAATCCATATATCACTATAATCTTCCTCCGATATATTAAGATTTTCTACCAATGTTTTATCGTTCTTCGCTACATTCAGAAAATTATATAATGACTGTATAATATGAAACTGTACATACCCTCTTCGTTTCCCAAGCGTGTATTTTAGATATAACCGAATAACTTCCCCTCCATTTTCGTGAGTATAGCGAGTATTTTCAAGTAAAAACACCACGTAGGCTTGTACGGCACGTAATAATGGTTCATCCCACTCTTCTTCTCGCATATCCTTTAAAACATTCCCTTGTTTCATGCAGTCTTCGATATTATAATCCGGTAAATAATTGTGCCGGAATCCATATCTAACACACCATTTTCGCACTTTTTCCCGGGGTGAATAATCAAGTAATAGAATCACAGCCATAATCCGGCCCCAGTAATACAAAGGCTCTATAATATCAATCAGCATAAGATCCCATTGGGGGGTCATTTCATATAATGCCAATCCTACATAATAAGTAAACTCTCCATGTTTGGCAATACTCTTTAACAATGGAATACTTTCAATGTCATGAGATACCCCCAACAAGATAATTCCCATCTTGACCACTTCCCTATCCGGAGTTTCCATGACCATCCAACGTCCTAATTCTTTCATTTGCGGAGTGATCACAACTTTTCTCGTGGCCAATTCATTTATAAAATCACGGTGATAATTAATAATGGGAAAACCTTTCAATAGATTATAAAATTCGATTTTAGCATTTATATTTCCCCGATTTACATAGGCCTGAAACATATCTGCAAGTCGTTTGATAAATTCTGGATTAATCTCTTTGTCAAACTGATAATAATCCATGTAATCGTCATACGCCGGAAAATACATACCTACATCATGTCGTAAAGGAATCCGATCCGGTAAGCAATCAAATTCATCTTCATCCGTGACATATTTTAGGGGATTCTGGACAAACCGAAATATAGATAACCGATTTTCCCAAGGCAATTTTTTATCCAAAGAATCTTTCTCCATACCCACGCTTTTAAGTTACACCAATAATTCATTCAAATTTACAAAAAACAAACGATATTTTTGCAAAATAGTAACTTAATTGCCAATCATATTTTAAATAATCCGAAAAATCTAAAATCGTAAATTTAAAATGAGTAATGACTTTACAAACAAAAAGGATGTGTCAAAAACTTTTGACACATCCTTTTATTTCTTTTATACCTAAAGTTTATTTCTTTTCAACTAGTGGTGCGATAGCCTCTGCCACTTGTTTTTGCGTTTCTTTTACAGCCTCATTTGTCGGCTCAACAGTTGCAGCTTGTTTCAGATAATCCTGGGCTTTCTTGAAATCAGCCAAAGCTTTTGCCTTTTCTGCTTCATATTTTTCTTTCTCAGAAGTAGCATAAGGAGTTGCTTTTTGAAGGATAGATGCCCCATTATTGAAATAAAGAGTACCTAAACTCAACAATCCGCGTGCTTTCAATTGTTTGTTAGAAACCTGACTACTCTTTGTGAAATTTTCCGCAGCCTTGGCAATATCGTTAGCTTTTTGGAATTTCTGACCTTCTTTAGCAAAATAATCAGAATATGCTTTTTCCAACTTCACGTTTTGTCCCGGGGTTGCTTTAATCCCGTCCTGTAACGTTTTCAACATTTCCGGAATCTTTTTCAAGTTCTCCTGAGCATCAGCCATTCCCAGATAAGAAGAGGCAACTTTGTAATTATTCTTGATAGACATACCAAAGTATTTCTCGGCATTGGCATAATCTTTCAATTTAGTTGCACAAACAGCCACGTTATAAACCGTTGCGTCATCTTTGAATTCGATTAATTTCAGGTATTGCTCCCACTTGGTAAAAGCCTCTTTATAATTCTTGGCTCTCCAAGCTGCATTACCTTCATTCTTAACTTTGCCGGATTCATCGGTCTGTGCAAATAGAGCCCCTCCTACAAACAAGCTCGTTAGAACAAATAAAAGTAGTTTCTTCATATTTTCCGTGTGTTTTTGTTTAACATGAATAAATTCGTTGTTTATGCCCACTAAGATAACACTCTATTAAGAAAAATCAAAAGTCTCTTAACTTATTTTTTACATTTCTCGAATCATTTCACGCTATCTGATTGATAAAGAAGAGACAAAATTTTCTTTAAACCTGCTTCATCTTCCCTGTCAAAGGCCCCTAACTGGTCGCTATCCACGTCCAGACAGCCAAAAATACGGCCTTCGGGATCCCGCAAAGGGATTACAATCTCACTTTTCGAGGCGGCATTACAAGCGATATGCCCCGGAAATTCTTCCACGTTATCCACGATAACCGTATCCCCGGAGTTGATCGCGGCCCAGCAAACACCCCCGTTTCGGAGTTTCTGACAAGCCACCGGCCCCTGGTAGGAACGTACAATTAAATCCCCGTCAACCAACACGTATACCCCTGTCCAAAAAAAAGACTGCATCTTATGATGCAATACGGCCTCCATCGTTGCCAACCGGGCCCATATATCTTCCGTGGTCTGGATATACTGCTTGATCTGATCATATAACCGGTCGTATTTTGCCAGTTTTCTTGAAGTCTCCATAAAATGAATGTTTATAAAGTTTATAAGGTTCGTAAAGTTCATAAGGTTTTAAGAGTATAAAATCAAGGAATCATTCTCCACTTTATAAACCTTATGAACTTTCAAACTTATTACAGGTTTTGTAATATATCCACCAAGTGGCTCCACCACATCTGTACCGTCTTAATATTAATCTTTTCATCCGGGGAGTGAACACCTCTCAGTGTCGGTCCGAAGGATACCATATCCATGTTCGGATATTTCTCCAAGAACAAACCGCATTCCAATCCGGCATGGATAGATCGTACGATCGGTTCTTTACCAAACAGACGTTTGTAAGAATCCACGGCAACTTTTACCACCGGAGAATCCGGATTCGGTGCCCAACCCGGGTACCCTTCCCCATGCTCAACCTTGGCTCCTGCCAGTGTGAACACGGATTCAACCATATTAGCGATATTGAATTTTTCCGAATTCACGTCACTCCGTTGTGAAGTGGTGATCAAAATATTATTGGGTTCGTTGAATCTAACAGCTGCCAGATTTGTTGATGTTTCAACCAATCCCGGCATACGGTAACTCATGGAGAAAACCCCGTGAGGACAAGCGTACAACGCGTTTACAAGTGCATCCGTACTTTCTTTTGTCAACACGTTTTCTGGCACATCCGTAGACTCTAATGCTAACTGCAAACCGGGTTCCGTGATTTTCCACACGTTTTCCATTTCTGCACTATATATATTAAAGTCGACTCTCACGTTTTCCTTGTACTGCTCGGGGAACGTGATCACCGCAAAAGATTCACGGGCGATAGCATTCCGCAGATTACCTCCTTCAAACACGGAAACACGAATTCCGTATTTTACATTCAAATCCCACAAGAAACGGTTCAGAATCTTGATGGCATTTCCCCTGCCTTTATTAATATCATCACCGGAATGCCCCCCCTGAAGTCCTTTCACTTGTACCTTCACGGCAAAAGAATCGACTGGGGTCTTCTCGGTCTTGTAGCCCATGTTAATCACGGTATCGATACCACCGGCACAACCGATAAACATCTCTCCTTCATCCTCCGAATCCAGATTCAAAAGTATATTCCCGCTCAGGAATCCCGGTTGCAGAGCAAAAGCACCCGTCAACCCGGTCTCTTCATCCACGGTAAACAAACATTCGATCGGTCCATGTGCGATGTCGGTAGAAGTCAACACGGCCATCTGAGCCGCCATACCAATCCCGTCATCAGCACCAAGAGTGGTTCCTTTAGCACGTACCCATTCTCCATCCACATAGGGTTGTATCGGATCTTTATCAAAATCATGTACCGTATCTGAATTCTTCTCACAAACCATATCCATATGAGCCTGCAAAATCACGGTCGGTGCATTCTCTTTTCCTTTTGTTGCAGGCTTTTTAATCAACACATTGCCTGCATCATCCCGTTTCGCCTCCAGATTGTGTTTCTTCGCCCAATCCAATAAATAAGCGATAATTTTACCTTCTTTCTTTGACGGTCTGGGAACCTGACATATTTCTTCAAAATATCCCCAAACTGCTTCTGGTTTTAATCCTTCAAAAACTCCCATAACAATTTATGATTTACAATTTTAGATTTATAATTTCAAATTTCAACCTGTAACCTGTTAACTCGCAACCTACAACTCGCCGTAGGCGATCTATTGCAAATTCAACTTTTTCAACACCCATATCGCGGACTTCAGCTCCTGCGGGGACAAAGTAAAACTTATATCCGTGTGAACCTGTTCCACGATCTGGCGCAACGTATGACGGGATTCTACCCCTTTTTCAGTTAGTACCACGAAATTACTCCGCTTATCATCTTTGTCCATCTTTCTTTGCACGTAACCTCTTTTTTGCAAGGTGTTCAATAGTTTTGTGACATTGTATTTATCCTTCTGGAGACGTTTGGAAATGTTCTGCTGGTTCACGTGATCCTGTTCCCATAACACTTCCAGAAGTTCATACTGCTCCCGGCTAAGATCATACCCGGCATTTTGGAAACTGCGATTTAAAACTTTGGTGTAACCTCTTTCCGCCTTGCTCAAGAGAGCTACTAATTCACTTACTTCCGTCATAGTCGTTGCATTTTATACTATGCACAAACTTAATTATTATTATTGAAAAAAGCGGCAATATCTGCAAAAATATTACCGCTTTTTCTATTTCCATCTTGTAATCTTTACTTTATCACTTCCCCGTTTTCATAGTAACAATCCTTCTCCAAGAAAGAGAAATAGACATCACTTTCCGGGTATCCGATCTCTTTCAGACACTCGAAAATAATCTTTGCCACCGCATTCTGCTGTTCCAACGGACGCTTAAAATACTCCACCTTCACAAAAGGATAAGCCTGAAATTGCTCGTGTCCAGAAATAAAAGAAGAGTCAATAGCTTCTATTACAACTGTCTCTCTCGGACATCCCAAGGTGCGAACAATCTCCGAGATCAATCGCTCCCCTACCAAGTCCAATCTACTTTTTTCTACTGCATGAAATCTTAAAAATGGCATAACGAATCAATTTTCAATTCTCAACTTTCAATTGCTTAAAGAACCATTCCGCCGTGTCCCGTACCTTCTTCACCACGTCATCCAAAGGCAACGGCATTTGTCCCCCGGCGGCATTTAAATGTCCTCCACCATTGAAAAACTCTTTTGCCCACAGGTTCACGGGGATATTGCCCTTTGACCGGAAGGATAACTTCACTTTATCTTTACGCTCGGTAATCTGAATAGAAACCAGTACATCCTCGATGGACAAGGGTATGTTTACTAATCCTTCCAGATCCCCGTCTTTATAATTGTATAATTCCAATTCCTGAAACGTGATCGGAATCGTGGCCACCGGAAAATGCTCGTCAATCGTCAGCTTATTCAACAGGCAATTCCCCGTCAGACGTAACCGGGAAAGCGTGTTTCGTTGATAAAGCTGTTCGTGTACGTAGTCTTTATTCAGTCCTAATGCCAACAAATCGGCAATCACACGATACGTTTCCGGATGAGAAGAATTGTGACTTAATCCTCCCGTGTCGGTTGAAATCCCGGTATAAATGGCATTCGCTATATCCGTGTCAATGATCTCTTTACCCCATACTCCGGAAATTACATTATAAAGTAATTCACACGTGGAGGAAACACTCGTGTCCGAAATCCGATACGTCACGTCATCCGGATCCGGGTGGTGATCAATCATGATAACCTCCCCTTTGAACTCCTTCACGAAAGGCTCCAAATCTCCTTCCCTGGTCACGGTATTATGATCTAGCATGAACAATATATCCGCTTGATGTAACCAATGTTTACATTCTTTAGGCCGATTCTGAAAAGATATTGCATCCGGAATACGCTTCAACCACTTTAAATAATCCGGGATATAATCACACGTCATCAACTGTGCCTGTATTCCCACCCGATCCAACACTTGCCACAGGGCAGAACATGAACCGGCAGCATCTCCGTCTGGTGATATGTGAGGAATGATAACCGCCTTTAAATCTCTGCTTTCCAGCCTCTCCTTTATTCTTTCTATGATTGTTTCGTACATTTGTATTATCTTTTCAGTATGAATTCTCGCAAAAATAGGAAAAAACTGCTTTTCTCATCTAAAATATGGAATTTAAATACTCACAAACCCAAAATTCGAAGTAATATAGCCGAGATCCCAAGGAAAAAATACCCCTTATTCGTTGCTTGTTCAGAGATCATCTTTTGCTTATCCATTCCCCATTGTATAAGCTCTGTATGAGTTTCGAATATTCTACGAATAAGGGGTTTATTCACGTTAGCTTTACCATTTATTCTGGGATAGATCTCTTTTAATCTAATATCTATTAAGTATTCGTGAAATGTGAAAAAACGAACGTTTAATGATTTACATTAAGTAATTATAATCATTTCAAAAAAAATTTTTATTTTATATTTTAATTAAAATATAAAATAAAAATTTTTTTTGGAAATATAATAATGTCCTTAATGTACAATCATTAAACGTTCCATTTATGATACAAAATTACCTGCAAATACCTAGATAAAAATAACAGAATGACAGTTTGTTAACTTAATAATTAAGAAGGATTCCAATAATACCCATGCCAAAAAGTTTTGTACCACATTTCACGGATAAAGAAAGAGAAAAAAACTTTCATTACTTATATGAAAAGTATGGGATTACTCTACGCTATTTTGCCATAAAGTATATTAATGATCAAGATATTATCTCTGATATCATTCAAGATGCATTTGTCCGATTATGGGAAAAAATGTCCCAATTTAAAGATGAAAATGAGGTGAAAGCCTTTCTTTACAAAGTTGTACAAAATTCCTGTATTGATCTGATTCGCCATGAGGCTGTTGCTCAAAAATATGTTCAACACGTTAATTCTGAAGATACTGAAGAAAAATCATTTTTGGACAACATACTGGAAACTGAAATATTCCAAGCTTTACGTATTGTATTTAACGAACTCCCTCCTGCTTGTAAAGAAGTATATTTACTCAGTTTACAAGGAAAAAGCCACGAAGAAATCTCTCAACAATTAGATATCACAATTAATACCGTGAAAAAACACAAGAACAACGCAAACCATTATATGCGAGAACGCCTCAAATATCTACTTACTGTTCTGACGTGGTTATAATACAAAAATTCTCCCCGCAAAGTCTTACGAGGAGAATCATTGATAGAAATTTATTATTTATTTTGATAAAGTCTCAATTAAGGCCATGTAACTATCCCGCACACCAGGTCTAGCTTTCTCCATCTCTTTTTTCGCATAAGTTACAGCTCGATTTTTCTCTTTAGAAGAAGCATCTTTCAGTAAATAATGAAGAATTACATCCAAGTTTAGACGTGTTCTATCATCTTGATTCGATGTAACATCTTTCTCGTAAAAATCGATTAGTTGGCTAAATTCTTTTTTGTCATACATGGAAATAATTTTATTTAGCAACACCAAAGAATAATCCAAAGAAAATTTACCTGTATTTACCAGATTCCAAGCTACAGCTATGTCATTTTTAGAGACAGAACCTTTCAAATATTCAATAACCATAGGGAAAATAACCTTTTCAATCTTTTTATTTACCACACTATCCCCAATATTTTCCACGAACTTCTCTCGATTCGTTACCAAATATCTGAATTCTTGATCTGTAACGTTATTCACAAAATTCTCATACAACTCCCAAGCTGATTTACTATATAAATCCGGAGCCTTCAAAGTTGCAAGGTAAGAACGAGCCTCTCCCATTACATTCTTTACATCACCAGCATCTGCCATTGTATAAAAATAATCTGCCATTAATTCTGCCGACCGATCACCAGCCTCATACCTGCTTTTCTGAATGTAGAAAGGAATTTTCAGATTCTGTCCTCTTTTTATTGCCGTCATGAATGCTTGTACACTCCGCCCTCCTCGAATTTTATAAATAATATTTCCATCACCGTCTAATAAAAACATTGTTGGGAAGGCGTCTACTCCATATCTTTTCAATAAATCTCGTCCTTCACCCTTTTCCATATCCACTTTTAGATTTACAAAATTCTGATTAAAAAAATCACCTACTTGTTTTTGTTTGAAGACTTGATTACTCATCATCTTACAAGGACCACACCATGTTGTGTAACAATCCATAAAAATCAGTTTTCCTTGTTCTTTGGCCTTTTTCAAGGCCTCGTTAAAAGTAATATCCTCAAATTTTATTCCTTCGGTATTCACCATATCGCTTATCGCTGCCAAATAATTTTTTTTGGCTCCCCCGGCTTTCTCTGATCTTTTTTGAAAGTAATTGATCAAACGCTCTTTATCTGTCTTGTCTAAATCCTTCATTTCGGCTAAAGATAAATCCAATGCAACCGCAATTGTAGACTCCCATGTCGGGACAACAGTCTCGATCACATCCATCATTTTACTGAAATTCCCCTCTCCCCGGTACTTGGCAATGGTATATAAAGAATAAACCATATTCTCTTTTGGCAATCCTGCTTTTTGAATATCCAAATAAATATTCAGTAATTTTTCACCGTTATAAACCTCTTTTCCAGATGCGTATGAATAGAGAGTTCTAGCATAGAGATTAGAAATAAACTGATTGACCTGTTCCTCTCCATTTGATTTGACGAAATCCACTTTATGATCCAACATATATTTAAACATTTCACTGTCAATATCTTTTGTCATATAACAAAATGATTTCCAGTACACTTTTTTAGACCAATCCGATTTTTTCAGTTTACTGAAAAGTTCTTCAACAACTTTTTTATATGTCTCATCTTCGCTGGCAATTTTCAATACATCAGCATACGCATTCAAGAATTTAACATTTCTTTCTCCGGCAGCATATCTCTTGTTCATACCTGCCAATGAAGTTTTAGGATTTAAAGCATTTTTCAAAATAGCTTTGAATTCAGGGATCTGATGCCCTCCTACAATCCGATGCACCACTTCACCATCACTATTTAAAACGAGATAATGTGCTTGAAATGTAATTTTATACTTATCTGCAAACGGACGGCCTGCCGGGGTAGTTACATCTATAAAAAAATTCACGAAATGTTTGTCCATCCAATCTGCAAATTCTTGATCACTAAACACTAATTTATTCATAGAGTGACAGGGAACAGCCCAATCTGCAAAACAATTAAAGAAAATCAGTTTGTTCTCTTCCTTTGCTTTCTTCAATGCCTCTTCAAAAGAATAGACATATTTCATTTTCACGTCAGCCTTCACGGCATCTCCGTACATGCTTTGGGCAAAAGAGCCCAAAGCTAAAAAACATACAAGATTTAATACTAAAGTAAACTTTTTCATGTGATTGTTTTTACATTTTATTCTTTTATACAACGAACACTATATGCAGCACTTAATTTGGAAGAACTTCTCATAATGCGATCCTCTTTCAAAAAAAGTATCCTTGTTATCCCTAAATCGACTGTATCACTTTCTACTTTACGAGTTGCCGACCAAAAGTAGGCATTAACATCTTTGTTATAAAAATTTCCACCATACATGTGAGACCCATATACTCTGGCGCCGGCATAACCTGCATTAAAACCGATTCCCTGTTCCCCCTCTTTCAATAGGTCACCTTCATAACTTCCTCGCCACTCGTCCAACATATTTATTTCTGAAACAGACATACCCAAGGTTTCTTCCAATCGTCATCCGTCGGAAGACGCCAGCCATCGGGTACTGCCTGCAAGGCTCCTTCGTACGTGTACAAAAAGCCATATTTACTAGAATAATGTCCATTTGTACTTTCAGCTTTCTCAAAAAACTGTTTCGACACCTCCATAAGTGCTTGAGGATAAAGATTATTGTAAATCCGTCTTAAAGATATAACTGCATTTGGAAAAGTTGCACCGTAACTATTCTCAACTTGATTGATATAGGAATCCGGTTTAAAATAATCAAGCCATAAAACGAGTATATCTGCCAATTTCATAGTCCCGACAGTTCCCTCAAATTCCCCCCGTGTAATTCCGGCCCGTATGGAATCCGCCCATAATTCTTGATTAATGACAATATCTTGTGCTCTCATATTTTCTTCTCCATAAGTATAGCATCCGTCCATACTTCCGCGTGGAGAACGATATTTAAGATTCTCAGCCATCCAAGTTTGTCCCCCGATAGTAATGCATTTATACGTCTTCGAATCTCTAGGATCCTGAAAATCAGAAAAACTGACCTCAGGTTTTACCCGATTAGAATTATTATCATCCTGACAACTACAATACACTATAATGCCTAATAATATTATAATGACCTTTTTCATACTTACATTTCTTTATAGTTCCACACCCAGTTTATTGGCGACAATATCATATAAAATCTCATATTTCTCCATAACCAAAGGACAGTCTCCCCATAATTCTTCGAATTCGTCTCTTGACAATCTTAGCATTTCCGTAATGTATAGTACTAGATCGATTTCATTCTTGCGAGGAGACATGACATTTGCGAACGTATCACCATTAACAAAACCCCATTGCCCAATCGCAGCTCGTACCGCTGCTCTAAATTCAGCCAATTCTTCCTCGGTAAAGTAAGAGGCCAGATACCAATCTTCAGACAAAGCGGATGGGGTAAACCAAGCTTTAGGTTGCCCAATTCCGTCTACATAGTCATAGTAATGAGGATCCAAGCTAGACCAGATTTCACCATACCAAGTGGGATCCGAAATAGTATTAAATGCCTCTAACAGATCCTTATAATTAACAATTTTAGATTTCACCATTTCTCGAACCATCTCTCCCGGTAAATTTTCAACCTGAGAGTCCGTCCAATCTCCCGTCATTAATAATGTTCGATAATTGATCGTGTAAGCCCCCTTTTCATAAATCTCTTCTTTATCATTCGAATCAGTTATTTTTGCAGATTTGGTAACAAAGAAATTAAACGGATGAAGAGGTTTTGCGGCTAGTTTTAAGTAATTTTCAATGATATCTAACGCTTTCAGTTGCTCATCCGGGTCCATCATGTATTCATAATCGTAAGTAACCCGATCATAGGAAGTGAATCCCCAAGCTAAATCCAAGGTTTCATAACGATAAACATCCTTTCCGGTCACATCTTTTTTCACGAAAATTCGCCCGATCGTGTCATTAAAATAAACGGGTATCCCGTATTCGCTGTACATCTCGAAAACACGATGTTTCACTGGATCTGACGGATCATCCTGAATACCGTACAGATTTTCGATCTCAATCTTAGACGTTAGTTCGTCCTCATTCCCGCACCCTAAAATCAAGAACGCAAAAACTAAATATATAACATTTCTCATAACCTATTCATTATTTCTGTATATCAACCTAACATATTCCCTATTTTCTCTGATATTATCGGGCATACCTTTATCAAATTCCAACACGGATTTCGGAATAGCGAAAACATACGCCAAATCATCTTCTTTTAACTGGTAGACTTCTGCATATTTAAATATATTTCGACTTTCCCAATCATAAATGGCATACACTCTTTCTATGGTCTTTTTAAAAGGAGCTTTTTTACACACGGCGTACCTTCTTAGGTCAAACCACCGATGTCCTTCCAGGCATAACTCTTTTCTCCTTTCTACACGTACTTGATCTATTACCTCATTGGCATCGTATTCTACATCTGTGTAATTTTCAATACGTTTATGCCTCAATTGATTCAACCAATCAGATGCCCCTTCAGCATCCCCCTGCATGGCACAAGCTTCTGCTACATTCAAATATCCTTCTGCCGTACGTAACGTAAAGATGTCCGAAACATAAGAACGATGCTTTCCCATCTCGTATTTACGATTTAAGCCCAAACTATCACTTTGTGTTGATCGAACAAAATAAATTCCCTTCCGGTAATCATTTTCATCATATAGTTTATACAAATCATTGGATATACAAAAATCTCCCCCAACTCCCGTAAAATCACACTGCAAATTTAAAGGACCTTGTGAGAACAAGAGTTCCGGACTACTCTCGGATATTGCATATCCTTTCTCATTGTCAACGATACTACTATAATCTAACAGAGATTTGTTTTCTGCCAACAGCTCTTTTGCTGTTATTTCTGCATTCTTCCAATCCTGCATATACAAATATACCCGGCTCAACAATAATAAAGCAGCACCCTTAGAAGCCCGGTAAAAACTTTTTGTCTGGGGACTTTTCGTGAAACAATCCACAGATTCCTTTAAATCTTTCACAATCTGCTCATAAACTTTAGCAACAGGAGTACGTTCAAACTGAGTTTCTTTATCCTTATCATGCTCCACGTAATAGGTCAACTTTAAAGGCACTCCCAAATCCGTTGCCGCATTATCCGGATCGTACGCTTTAGCATACATATTCACAAGTAATAAGTAAAACTGTGCCCGTAAAAAATAACATTCTCCTTGCACCCGAATGGCATCCATTTTATCTTGTTCCGTACTTTGACTCACGTTGCCAAGTTCGTGCAAAATAATATTCATTGAATTAATCCGTTGATATAAGGCATCCCAATTGGCATTATCTCCGGACAAATTATTTCCCGTGTAATTTCTCCCCACTTCCATTTGCCAAGTCGTGTACCCATAATAAACTTGATCCATTTCCTGCAAACCTTTGTTCGCAACATAAGCAATGACCGTATTAATGTCATCATCTAGAATATTAAGTTGCCAGCCAATTGAACCACTTCTCAAATACTGTACTTCCGAAGAAGGTACATATCCATTTCCTAGCAAAACTTCATTCAAATCCGATACCGTTTTCGGGACAACGAGATCCTGCGAATATTCGTCAAGAAAATTCCCGCAACCCGTAAACAGGATTAAAATAGCGATGTAAATAATATTTTTCATTATCATGACTATTAAAATGTAACATTAAATTGGAATGTGTAAGAAGGACGAACCGATAAGTTCGGTTTTGCAAAACCCGCTTGTGAAGGGTCCTGTCCTTTCAATTCTTTAGCAGATATCGTGAATAAATTCAACGCATTTAAGCTAAGCGATATGTTAGAAAAAGGTGTTTTCTTTAACAACTCGGAAGAGAGATTATAACGTATGGTCATAGATGAACATTTCAAGTAATTACCGCTAACGACACGAATATCAGAGTTATCATACATATTCCAAACATTGGATGCAAAATTTTGTATATGTGTTGCTGTTGTCGGTCCTGCTGAAAAATGAGCATAATATGTCATGTATTCAGGATCTGCCGGACTCATGATAACCGGAATATTCGTATGTGCTTCATCACCGGGAGCCATCCAACGATTCATGAATTCTTTTCTCACGTTCATCTCCGAACTAACACCCGAAACCACTGGAGAATACAACGGGAATAATCTTACTTTTGAACCGATGCTATAAGATAAATTCATCGACAGAGAAAAATTTTTGTACGTGAAATTATTCGAGAAATTACCACTAAAAATCGGATCACGTTGTCCACTCTTTTCCATGGTCATCAACACCGTTTCTTCTAACGTTTTATATTCTAGTAAATGTTTCCGGTCATTATAATCATCAAACATCGGAGTTCCATTCGAAGGATTCAATCCCCAAAATTTGTACGAATAAAAACTACCAATTGCTGCCCCGTCAACCAACGCAGTACCATTCAAATAATCATTTAACGTATAACTTTCAACCGATGCTGTCTGAACTTTATTAAAGTTTCCTGAATAATACGTGGAGAATTTCCATTGGAAATCTTTTGTTTTAACAGGCGTGGCAGACAGAGAAATAGAGTAGCCGCTATTCTTCAAATCCCCACCATTCATAACGTAAGCATGATTGGCCACTCCGTTTACCGAAGAAACTCTCACATCAGTAAAACAATCCGTGGTTTTCTTGGAATAAACAGAAAACTCCACGTTCAAACGTGAATTAAAAAATCCAATCTCAAGACCTCCGTCTAATTGTTGCGTCTCTTCCCAGCGTAAATTAGGATTCGGGTAACGAGCTATCGTAGACACGTTCTCATTGTAAATAGGTTCCAATGTACCTTGTTTAATAATCAAATTCGGACTTTGGTCTTCCAACATATTTCCTTGTATACCGAATGATCCTCTCAATCGCAATTCACTAATAAACTTAACGTTTTTTAATATATTTTCCTGCAAATTCCAGTTACCAGAAACAGACCATACCGGTAAAAAACGTTCATTACTGCGGCTACCAAACTTATTGGAAGCATCAAAACGTCCATTCACATTCAACGTGAAATGATTTTGATAACTATAACTCAGTACAAAATACCCGGATATCTGGTGAGAAATACCATGCGCTATACTACGGTGATTCTGGTTCAACCAATCCTTGTACCACGGATAATCATCCAAATTTTGTAATTCATCAATAAACTGCAGTCCCCGGTCCTTCACGAATCCTCGGTTTTCATCACTGATCTGTCTGGTTGTATTTCCATTTAACTCGAATCCACCCATCAGCATCATCATATGTTGTTGATTTTCTCCAAATAATTTACGATAATCAACCTGAGTACGGAAAGTATACCCTTCTGTAATAGAATTTACTGTTTTTAGAATACCCCCGTAAGGCAAATAACAATATCCGGATGAACCTGTCAACGGAAGAGACTCATACTCGGCATTTTTCCAACGAGCTACATAATGCGTTTTTTCTCCCCACCATTGTTCCTGTAAAGTACTACTCCTGTTATAATTTCCAGATACAGAGATATCCAGTCCAGTGATCGGGGTTAATTTGATATCAAGCATTGCTCCAATCGTGTTTCCGTCATACTCGTTAGAACTATTTTCTATTTCATTTAAAATATTATACCTAAACTTATTGCTATACCTGTTCGTTCCACCGTAAGCCGACTTGTTATAATAATAAAGTGTTCCATCAGGATTAAAACAAGGTAAAGCCCGGGTCGTGTTATAAGCATAATCCATTGCATCAATCTCATCCATCAAGTGATTTTTCTTTTGCACGTTCCCGTTCATGGAAAAATTAGCCTTAATTTTCTTCGAGAAAGTCATATCCAAATTCAAACGTGTCGTGTAACGCTCGGTATAAGTTGTTTTAGAAACTCCATTTTCCTTGTTATACCCGATTGATACATAATAGCGGATATCATCATTACCACCCGATACACCAAATGTGTGATCATGAGAATAAGTATCACGTGTTAAAATATCAAACCAATCCGTGTTCACGGTTTCATACCATTTCACGTTTTCCACAAATTCATCATACGTGGATAAACCTTTATAATAACTATCCAAAGCTCCTTCGTATCCGACCATAGTCATGTCTGATGGGAATTGGTAATGCAGATCACTAAGTTCCTTACCAAACTGTACCCGCTCTTGCGAGTTCATCAAGTTTATATTTCTATCCGAATAACGAGGACGACGCGTATATTTTGATGAGTGATTATAGGAGAAACGAGCCGGACCGATTGCCCCTTTTTTAGTCGTAACTACAATCACGCCATTGGCTGCTCTTGTTCCGTAAAGAGCCGTGGCCGAAGCGTCTTTCAATACATCAATACGTTCAATATCCTGTGGATTAATCCCGGCAATAGCATTACCGATAATATTAATATAATCCGGATTATTCAAATCATCATTACTCACGTTAACCGGATCGTGCATAATAAAACCGTCCAACACCCACAACGGCTCCCGGTTACCCAGCAACGTGGAAGTACCTCTTACCCGAATTCTAGGAGTCGCTCCTACTTCCCCCGAATTACTGATTAATACCAATTCAGGAATCCGTCCTTCCAAAGCTTGATCAATGCTCGTCATACCGGGAGTTAATATATCCGATGCTTTTACGGAACTTACAGCACTGGTCAAATGTCTTTTATCAATATTCTGATAACCGGTCACAACCACCTCTTCAACTTCCGTCAAGTCTTCTTCTAATTTTACGTCAATTTTCGTTTTATTCCCGACTTTCACGTACTGTGTTTTCATTCCCATAAATGAAAAAATCAATGTACATTCCCCATCTTTAGGCACCCCGATCTTGTACTCTCCATTGGTATTCGTGGCCATTCCTGTCGTGGTTCCTTTAATTAACAACGTAGCTCCCGGCAAAGGATTACCAGCTTGATCCGTAACCACTCCGGAGATGTATTTCAACTCCTGTTCTTTCTCTTGGGTAGCTTTCAATTTAAACACGATCGTGTTTCCATTAATCGCGTACGTGAGTTTCGTGTCTTTCAAACAATCCTCCATCACTTGTTGAATCGTCGCGTTCGTAAATGATACATCCCGTTGTTTGAAGGAGGTTAACTGAGGATCGCTATACACGAAATCATAGACCGAAATACGCTTGATCTCGTTAATCACATCTTTCAAAGTTGCATTCTTCAGGTTGAAGGACAACTTCATTTCCTGCGAGTAGACTCGCTGGCTAAATTGCATAGAAAAAACCAGGAAAAGGAAAAATAAAAAATACCTCTTCCTTACAAGATTACAATTTTTCTTCATAACTTTGTAAATCAAATTTATAACTATTCGTCCCCTGTTCTTAGCGGGGGATGGTTAAAGTAGCGTTCCCGCGCTACTTTTTATTTTACAACAACGACGTTATCTCTTATATCAAATTTCACACACCCCGTGTCTTCAAGTAATTGAAGGACCTCCGCAAAAGCATCATGTTTCTTTATATTCAGAGAGAATGGTATTAACCGGGCATCTTCCCGGGCATAACGTACATCAAAATCATACCATTTACCCAGATCCTTTAAAATATCTTCCAAAGAACAATTATCAAATATCAACCGTCCGTCTTTCCAGCCTAGGAACAAATCCACGTTCACCTCCCGTACATCCATCTGTGACGTTTTCTTGTCAAAAGAGGCCTGCATATTCGGGGTCAGGATCACCCCGCACCCCTCACTTTCCACGCTCACTTTTCCCTTTTTAAGTGTTGTACGGACACATTCTTCATCCCCATAAGCCCGCACCCCGAATTCCGTTCCGAGAACCTGTATCTCCAAAGAATTTGCCTCCACGATAAAAGGTTTACACGTATCTCTTTCCACCTCAAAATACGCTTCTCCTTTCAAATAAACCCGCCTGTCTTTACCACTGAATTTGACTGGATATGTTAATTCTGATTCGGCATTCAGATAAACTGTCGTCCCGTCGGACAATACCAGCACGTACTCCCCACCCCGGGGTATTTTCATCGTGTGGAACTCCATCACCGTGTCAACACTTCCTTCCGTGTAGGTCAAAATTTCCTTGTTCGCGGAAAGTGCCACTTTCGTGGAAACCAATGATGCCAGAGAGCTTGTGTCTTTTAAATTCACGGTCGTCCCGTCCCCCATAACCAAAATTGCCTGAGGTTTTATTTTCTTTATCAGATGAGCCTTAGCCATCAAGGAATCACCAGGTAACTCAACATCCCGATCTCCCAACATCCAGATCCCACCGATCAACACAACTGCAATCAATATTGCGGCGTACTGAAACATCCGTCTCATACTCAAGCGCCGACGTCCAATCGTTTTCCCATAGATCAGTTTCCATTCTGATTCCATCTCCTTACCCGTCATCTCGCAAGCCTTTAAACTTTCCTCGAAATGAACACGGGAAGTCATTCTTTGAAAAAGAGCCTCGTTCTCGGGGAAACTTTCCCGCCATTCAAGCAACTCCTTTTTCCCGGTATCATCCAACGTCCCTTGCACGTGGCGGACAATTAACTGTACGATATATTCTCTTGTTTTCAATGTCATTTTTGTGCTTTTAATACCAAAACGGGAACCACCCCCTTTGGTGTAATAAGAAAATGCCACTTTTTTCAAAAAAAATTCACACAATATATTAATCTTCTATTAATCAATACATTCTCTCACATCAGTTTGTTATACTATCGTTAAACACGTGTTTCATAGAAACGGAGACTTTACGAAGGCATATCGACGGGATAAAGGGACAGATATAAAAGAATATATGCCGCAAGGACGAACAAAAACATGAGGTTGGTCGACTTATACCCGGACTTCGTCTATTATTTCATCCCCATTCCCAAACATCTTCTACTTTTATCCCGTGAATAAAAAATCAATACAATATGAAATCTATCCTATGCTATCTATTCTTTTTTATCCCGCTCGCCTATCAGCAAACACACGCTCAAGTCTACTTTAAAACGGAGTACATCAGTTCTACCTCATATAAAGATGAAGAGAATAAACTTTCGGGAGCCAAGGGAGATTTAAAAGTAATACAAGGTGGATTCCGAGTTCCGCTTTCAGTTAAAATGAACGAGAATAACAGCCCCACGGCCTGGGTAATCGGATGTAGCGCATCACACGCAAGCATGAGTAACAAGAAACTTCCCGTAACCCTATGTCCCTCGGATATGTTAAACCTTCAAATCGGGTTAACACACACGAGACCGCTAAATGCTAAATGGTCCATGCTGGCAACCGTTGGGGCCGGCCTTTACATGGATAGCGATAATCTATCCAAGGCAAGATGGGATAATATACTGGGACAAGGTGCCATCGTGTTCATCCGCCATTTACGCCCGAACCTAGACCTTGGTGTGGGAGCCGCCCTGAATAACACGTTTGGTTATCCTATGCTCTTCCCCGCATTCTATTTCAACTGGCGATTAGAAGGACGTTACGAGGTAAATGTTGCCTTAATTGATGCCGTGCGGGTTTCCGTGGGCATGAAATTTAACAACCACCTGAAATTAAGTCTTGTTGCCGAAATGGACGGGATGATGGCTCTTTCCGAGAGAAACGGGAAAAAGATGTATTTCACCCAGCAATACGTGGTTGTCGGGTTACGTCCGGAATTCACACTCGGCAAATCGTTATCCATCCCGCTCACCTTGGGCATTACTCCGGCTCGGAGTGCTTTTTACTCGAAAAGAAGTTTAAAGGAATACTTCTCCGATGACGACGAGAGCGATCCGCATTTCAGATTGGGATTCTATTGCTCTCTCGGTATAGCATGGAAATTCTAAAAAGAAATCATTAAATTTATCCCCAGTTTTACACGCAAATGTCCAATTCAATCACATATAAAAACGGAAACCAGTATTGGGAAAATTTCCTAATGCATCCAAAATTTCGGATTTTCAGGCACTTGTTGATTCTCCTGCTGCTTGGAATTATCGTCATGAGGGGACTCTTCGAGAACTCCGAGTTTTCCCCGGGATGGAATGCCATCACGTTGATTAACATCACCCTCATATTCCTGTTCTGGGGGATAATATGCTTGAACACGTATATATTAATACCTCGTCTTCTTTTTAAAGGTAAGTATTGGACATACGCGATTTGCCTGCTTTCGTGTACCCTATTTCTCCTATTCATGATGTTTCTGGTTATTTTCATCTCGAAATTTTATTTCCCGGTATTTCACGAGGCAATTAAACCGAATTGTAATCTTTTTCTGTTCTTTTTCATTAACTTCCTAGGCATCTTTTTTTATATCTCGGCATTTTCCATGACCATATTCCTGCAACGCTGGATCATGCACAGCCGACAATTGCAGGAATTGGAAAAAAGCAAGGTACAGAATGAACTCGACCGTCTGAAAGATCAGGTTCAACCGGACTTCTTGTCACGTATGTTAAACACGGCCAACGTGCTGACCAAAAAGGATGCGGGCAAAGCTTCTTCTCTCTTACTCCGTTTAAGTCGCCTGCTGCGCTATCAACTCTATGATAGTATGCGGGAAAAGGTGCTGTTAAGTGCGGATATTTCGTTTATTCGGGATTACATGAACTTAGAGAAAATACTCAACGATCGTTTTGACTTCAGTATCACGATGGATAAGGACATTGATCATGTTCTGGTTCCTCCCTTGCTTTTTATTCCTGTTGTTGAACATGCCCTCGGGTATATCCGATCCCATGACACGGGTAAATTCCCCGATATATACATCCTGTTCAAAATGAAGAACAACAACCTGTACTTCGCCTGTATCTATCCTCCCGGCCTTTCGAAAGAGCCAGCCAACGGGTTATATAACCTGCATCGAAGACTCCAGTTATTGTACGGGGAGAGCTTTCTACTTGAAACAAAACAAGGAGACAAAAATAACATTACCAGTTTACAAATATGTTTATAAAGAACCACCTGAACCCGCACTTTCAGTTGAATCCAAATTTCAACCAGATCAGAAATATCACGACCTTTCTGATCATCGCTTTCTTTGCTTTCCAGAACGTGTACGGTTACTTCACCGGGATAGGCTGGTTCTATGCTTATCTCATCAGCTTGTCCATGTTCATGCTACCGACCTATATCAACCAGTTTATCTTGATTCCCCACCTGCTCGTGAAGAATAAATTGTCGTTTTATATTGCGGCCTTGTTTCTCATCATTATTACAGGATTATTGATTTATGTCCCTATCGTTCAGTATCTTTATCAAAAATATGGCGTGATCACGGAGATTTTCGTGAACGAGAACGCCTACTCTTTACCCAATGTTCTTTACGCGATCGTGATCATCGGGATGATCACCATGGGAACCACCAGTATCGAACTGTTCCGGCGCTGGATGATCTATGACCGGCAAATCACGGAACTGGAAAAAACTACGATGCAGTCGGAATTGCAGCAATTGAAGAACCAGATCAATCCCCATTTCCTGTTCAATATGCTCAACAATGCCAATATTCTCGTGAAGGAAGACCCGGACGAGGCTTCCCGTCTCCTGACCAAGCTCGACGATATGCTGCGCTACCAATTGAACGACAGCGCCCGGCAAGAGGTTTTCTTGAGTGCGGACATTCACTTCCTGACGGGATTTCTCGAACTGGAAAAGATGCGCCGGGATCATTTCGAGTACTTGATCTCAAAGGAAGGTGATGTGAATAACGTGAAGATTCCCCCGCTACTCTTTATCCCCTTTGTTGAAAATGCTATAAAACATAACCCCGATAGCGAGAATTTATCGTACATTTACCTTTATTTTTGTGTGGAACATGACGAGCTGACTTTCACCTGCGAAAACTCCAAACCTCTCGTTCCGGTAAAGAAAGAAACCGGAGGGTTAGGATTGTCAAACGTGCAACGACGTTTGGAGTTATTGTACGGGAAGGATTACTCGCTTCGGATAGAAGAAACAGAAACGCAATATAAAGTTCATTTACAATTGAAATTATGAAATGTATTATTGTCGACGACGAGCCGATCGCACGGAAGGGTATCCGGTCTCTTATAGCCCGGGTGCCGGAACTGGAACTGATGGAGATGTTCAATAATGCCTCCTCCGCGGCCACTTACCTAACCTCTCACCCGGTAGACCTCGTCTTTCTCGACGTACAGATGCCCGGTATCACGGGAATCGAGTTCGCCCGGAATATTTCTAAAGATACATTGATCATCTTTACAACAGCGTACACGGAATACGCGTTAGATAGTTACGAGGTGGATGCCGTGGATTATCTGGTAAAACCCATTGAATTCGAACGTTTCCAGAAAGCGGTCAACAAAGCAATGAACTATCACACTTTACTCGTCACGGGAGAAAAAGAAAACATCGAGGAAGTGGAGAATGATTACCTGTTTGTGAAATCCGAACGCCGTTATTTCAAGGTAAATTTCGAGGATATTCTTTTTATCGAGGGACTGAAAGATTACGTGATTCTCCAGTTGAAAGATCAACGGATCATTACCAAAATGACTCTCAAGGCCATACACGAACAACTTCCTGCCAGTCTGTTTTTCCGCATTAACAAATCCTATATCATCAACACCCGACACATCACCTCCTTCGACAACAACGACGTCACCATCCGCTCACACGAAATCGCCATTGGCAATAGTTACCGGGACGACTTTTTCGAGAAATTCGTGACGAAAAGAGGTGGGTTCAAAAAAGGTGTTCTTTAAAAAATAGCATTGAAGATAAAAGATAAATTCTTATCTTTGTAAGAACGAAGTAATTCATTACCCATGAAACGAGCTGACGTAGTAGAACAAATTAGAAAGATAATACATGAAATTGCCCCAACAGCTAAAGCTATCCTGTTTGGTTCTGAGGCTCGTGGAGAAGCTCGTTCTGATAGTGACATTGACTTGTTGATTTTAGTCGACGGAGAAAAAATGTCTCTAGAACAGGAAGAATCTATTACTCTACCTCTTTATGAACTGGAATTAAAGACAGGTGTCACGATCAGCCCTATCATAATGTTAAAAAAGCTTTGGGAAAATCGTCCATTTAAAACACCATTTTATATCAACATTGTAAATGAAGGGATCGTGTTATGAAAGAAAAAATGGACGAAAATAGCAAGAATGCATTGATTGCATACAGAATACAACGAGCTTATGAAACATTGAAAGAGGCAGAGGTTATGAAACGTGAAAATTTCTATAATGCAGCCATCAATCGTTTGTATTACGCATGTTATTATGCAACCGTGGCTCTCCTATTAAAGTATGATATTCAAACACAAACTCACAATGGGGTTAAAACGATGCTCGGATTACATTTTGTCGCAACTGGCAAATTACCATTAAAAATTGGTAAAACATTCAGTACTTTATTTGAAAAAAGGCATAGTGGGGACTATGATGATTTTGCTTATTGCGATGAAGATTTAGTAAATGAATTATTTCCGCAAGCTAAAATTTTCATCGATGCTATTACTGATTTGATAAAAACAGAATAGAATCTAAATTCATTTCAAAGTATCTTACGAAAAAGAGCGTCCAACTCTAAATCTGTCGAACGCTCTCCTTTATTTTAAATTCCACCACTATTCCCACTCTATCGTGGCTGGTGGCTTTGAGCTGATGTCATAAACAACGCGGTTAATCCCCCGGACATTATTGATAATCCTGTTAGACACTTTTGCCAAAAATTCGTATGGTAGGTGACACCAATCGGCTGTCATCCCATCCGTTGATTCCACGGCACGCAAGGCTACCACACTTTCGTAAGTACGCTCGTCTCCCATCACCCCGACACTCTTGATCGGGAGTAAGATGGTTCCGGCTTGCCATACTTTATCGTACAGACCTTCTTCTTGAAGCATGGAAATATAAATATAGTCGGCCTCCTGCAATAATCTCACTTTCTCTTTCGTGATCTCCCCTAAGATACGAATAGCTAAACCCGGTCCGGGGAAAGGATGACGCTTCAAAAACTTATCCGCCAATCCAAGACTCTTACCTACCCGGCGAACTTCATCCTTGAATAACAGACGTAAAGGCTCCACGACCTTCAGTTTCATATAATCGGGTAAACCGCCCACGTTATGATGTGACTTGATGGTCTGTGACGGTCCGTTCACTGATGATGATTCAATCACATCCGGGTAAATCGTACCTTGCCCCAACCATTTTGCATCTTTTACTTTATGCGACTCTTCGTCGAACACGTCCACGAATGTTGCTCCGATAATCTTACGTTTCTTCTCGGGATCTTCGATACCTGCCAAACGGGAAAGGAAAAGATCTCCCGCATCCACACCGATCACGTTCAAGCCGAGTTCCTTGTAATTTTCAAGCACATCAGAGAACTCGTTTTTCCGCAACAAACCATTGTCCACGAAAATACAAGTCAAATTCTTACCGATAGCCCGGTGTAATAACATCGCTGCAACCGTGGAGTCTACTCCCCCCGATAAACCAAGAATCACACGGTCTTCGCCGATCTTTTCCTTCAATTCGGCAACCGTAGTCTCGATAAAAGAATCCGGTGTCCAGTCTTGTTTACAACCACAGATGTCCACCACGAAATTCTTCAACAAAGCGGTTCCTTCCGTGCTGTGGTACACCTCCGGGTGGAATTGAATACCGAAAGTTTCTTCTCCCCCAATGCAGTAAGCGGCATTCTCCACGTCAGACGTGCTGGCAACCACCGTGTAATGCGAGGGTAACACCTCTATCGTGTCACCGTGAGACATCCACACCTGTGAATGTTGGCTGATATTTTTGAACAACGGGCAAGAATTATCAACAAATGATAAATTCGCCCGACCGTACTCTCTCTTGTTCGAGGCTTTAACTTCACCCCCGAAATAATGGGCCAGATACTGAGCCCCGTAACATACTCCCAGCAACGGTAATTTTCCTTTTATAGAAGACAAATCCGGTTGCGGGGCCTTCTCGTCACGCACGGAAAAAGGACTTCCCGAAAGGATCACGCCTTTCACGGACGCATCAAGTGCAGGGTAGTGATTGAAAGGGTAAATCTCGCAATAGACATTCAGTTCCCGCACGCGTCTCGCTATCAACTGCGTGTACTGTGAACCGAAATCCAGTATTAGAATTTTCTCTTGCATGTGAATCGCTTATTTATTTTCGGGCAAAGATACGTTTTTTTCGCCGGAACTTTAAAAAAGTCCTGACGAAAAAGTTACAGGTTACAAGTTAACAGGTTACAGGCTATTGATATACTTATAACCTCCTGATATGCAGGGTTAAAAAATGACGTTATTTCGTAACCTAAAATCCCTATAAACCGTAATTCACTTACACTTTACAATTTTAACCTGTAACTTGCAATCTGTTAACTTGTAACTTTTTCTTCTTATGCACAACACGAGAGATAGTTTTGGCTCTAAATTCGGGGCAATAGCTGCCCTAGCTGGTTCCGCGGTCGGTTTGGGAAATATCTGGAAATTTCCCTACGAGGCAGGGAATAATGGCGGGGGTGCCTTTCTTCTGGTATACATATTTTTCACGGTAGCCATAGGATTACCGGTAATGCTTTCGGAATTTGCTTTAGGACGTTATTCCGGAAGAAACGCTTTCGGAACCTTCGACCGATTGGAGCCCAAAACAGCCTGGCGTTATTTCGGGGTACTGGTTCTTCTTGCCGCCACGATGATTCTCTCCTTTTACGGGACGGTTGCCGGCTGGACGTTGGAATATGTCTTTAAATCTTTCACCTTCTCTTTTCATGCCGGCACCGATGTTGATTTGAATACCATGTTTTCGGACTTTATCACGAATCCCTATAAACCCGTGTTCTGGCAAATCGTGTTCATGGCTCTCACCGGTTTTATCGTGCTGGCAGGAGTAAAAAAAGGTATCGAACGATACACCAAACTCATGATGCCCCTCCTTTTCGTGCTTATTGTGATACTCGGAATCCGGGCATGCACGCTGGAGGGAGCCATGGAAGGGATAAAATTTCTTTTCTTACCCAAGTTCTCGGAACTTACTTCGCAGGGAGTACTTTCTGCTCTGGGACAGGCCTTTTTCTCCTTATCAATCGGCATGGGTGTCCTCTTGACTTACGCCTCTTACATCAAAAAAGATGAAAACCTGACTTCTATATCCTTGCAAGTGATTTGCGCGGACACGCTGATCGCCGTGTTGGCAGGAATTGCCATATTTCCCGCCGTGTTCGCTTTCAACATTGCACCGGATTCCGGGCCGGGCCTTGTGTTCCTCACGTTGCCACAAGTGTTCCAAAGCATGGCTTTCGGGCAACTATGGGCGATTCTTTTCTTTCTCCTGCTAACCATGGCCGCTCTCACTTCCTCGATTTCCCTTCTGGAAGTAATCGTTGCCTTTTTCGTGGAAGAAAAGCACATCAGCCGCCGCAAAGCGACCGTCATATCCACGGTAATCGTCACGATCTTCGGCATTTTATGCACCCTTTCTTTTGGACCGTTAAAAGAAGTCCATATCGGCAACTTGTCGATCTTCGGGATATTTGATTGCGTCAGTTCCAACATACTGCTACCCGTGGGTGGAATCTTGATTTCCATTTACGTGGGCTGGAGATTCGATCGCCGTTTACTGGAAGCGGAATTAACCAATAATGGAGAATTGAAACTATGGTTACTGAAACCGTTGATATTCGTCCTAAAATATGTAGCACCCCTATTTATCCTCGTGATTCTATTACACTCGCTGGGATTATTCTGATTATTCTCTCAACAATGTATTTCCTAAAATTAGTTTACTAAGTTTACAGTAAACTTTTTCAGGACGATACAAGGACAATACACTATGGATTCACTACCTCAAGTACATATCAACAACATACCATGAACACATCATCAACAATAGTCCGTGTCGATGATGTGTTCATGGTATGTTTAGATTATATTTTAAAGGTAAAGCAAGGATAGCCTAACCATCAAGCAGGGGTTAGTATAGTAAAACAAATTAGTGAAGTTTACCGCTTTTTTCCAATAATTCCCGTGCAGCTCGTTCCGGATCGTCGGCAGAGACAATCGCCGAAATTACCGCCACGCTATCCGCCCCGGCCTGAAATATCGACGCCACGTTATCAGGACGAATTCCCCCGATGGCAACTAACGGATGGCGGGAAACAGATCTGATCCAGCGTAAGCCATCTAATCCCCATTCTACGATAGTATTTGTTTTCGTCGTGGTTGAAAACACGGGACTTGCTGCCACGTAATCCAAATCATAGTCATTGGCCTCCAGCACCTGTTCCGGTGATTCCACGGATAAGCCGATAATTTTCCCCTCCGGTAGTAACCGCTTAACCATCTCGTAGGGCATATCGCTTTGTCCCACGTGTACCCCATCAGCATTAGCCGCCAACGCAACATCCACCCGGTCATTAATAATCAGAGGGACTCCGTAAGGAGTCAACACTTCTTTCAACCGAATTGCCCGTTCAATAAATTCTCGGGTTGACGACTCTTTTTCCCGTAACTGTACCATGCTCACCCCGCCTTTTACGGCGGCCTCGACCGTACGGTACAAGTCCTTCCCTAATAACAACCCTTCATCCGTAACCAAATAAATACGCATATCCCTCTTATTCTGAAACTCGTACAATCTGCATGAATTGTTCTTGGCTCAAGTTATACATCACATCATATAGATGAAGTTGCAATGTTCCAGGGCCTTGAGACATCCCCACGGCAATCTCGCCACATACCCCCATGAAAGAAGTAGCACTAACGGCTGCCATAAACGGATTCTTTACAACCGCGGCAAACGCCCCCAGAATAGCCGAGGCCGTACACCCCAACCCGGTCACTTTCTCCATCATCGGCGAACCGTTATGCAGGTATACTACCCGATCGCCTTCTACTACTAGATCCGTCTCCCCGCTAACGCAAACGATACACCCGACTCGCTGGCTTAACGCTTTGGCTGCATCAAGGCTATTTAAAGAAGATTCGGAACTATCCACTCCCTTGGATTGTGTTGATAATCCTGCCATCGTCATGATCTCAGATGCATTGCCCCGTATAAAAGTCGGAGTTCCAGCTGCCAGTATATCCCGCAACGTTTGATTACGAAAGCTCGTGGCCCCGGCTCCCACGGGATCAAGTACCACGGGATGCCCCACTTCGTTTGCCCGCCGGATCGCCGCTTTCATGGATTCCACGGTAAAACGATCCAATGTACCAATATTAATTACCGTGGCACGACATAAAGCCACCATCTCGTCAATCTCTTCCAAGGCGTGTGCCATAATCGGTGATGCACCAGCGGCAAGCAACGCATTTGCCGTGTTATTCATCACCACGGCATTCGTTATATTATGCACCAGCGGGGATTCTTCCTTCACCCGCTGGATATTTTCCCAAATTTGCTCCAACATGATAATTGAAAACTGAAAGTTGAAAATGAGAGTTTAAAGTTTAGAGTTAAATCAGGAGCGCTGATGAGTGCGGCTGGAATTTAAAATCTAAAATCATTAAATCTAAAATTAATCTATTCTTCTTCCTCCAAATAAATCGTGTACCGATCCCAGAAATTGTGATCGGTGGGTACTTCCTCGTAATAGACTCTTCCGGTAATCGGGGTGGTCTTGTTCACGCTGACTTTAGTAGTTTGGTACTGCATCTCACCCTTAATCCGGTCGGCACCATCCTTGTAAGTGTAGACGATACTTACGCCACTAAGGAAATAATATGAACTAACACGTTTATAGTTCGTCGTGATTGTGGCCATCACCTCGTGCCGGGGACTATCTCCAGCAAGCAGCAAATTACGTCCCAACAAGTTAAACGCAGAAGAAGTTACGTGCATCACGTTCTTGATAATTGCGAAACTCTTTAATTCCACGTACAACTCCCCACTGAATTTCGTTACGTTTGCCGTACCGGAATTTGACAAGGAAGGTTTTAGACATTCATAAGTAACAATCTGCACGGAATCCCCTTCATACATGAATTTTCCTTTACTTCTCAGTTTGAAGTCTCGGAAATTTTGTAAATCCAGTATATTACGAGTATTACGAACAATATCTGCCGTAATAATATCATCGAAATAGATCAAACCGTCAACAGCAGAACCGCTTTCCCCGCTCCGGCGAACCTGCGAAAAATTATAATTCAACGCTTTAAACGTTTGCTCCACGTTTGAACGCTTATACCCTTCACTATCATAAATATCCACGATCGCCTCCTTAAATTTCTTCTCCCCGTCGTTTACCTCTACACCATACTCGAAATATCCCTCGTAATTATAGGGCCGTGGAATATAATTCCTCCCAATATTCTTCACCACGTTCTCCAGTAATTTCTTCAACACCAGAGACTCGGCCGTCACGTCCACCTCCCCGATCCCGTAAGTAACCGGTTTCAGAAGAATTTGCACCTCCCCTTTATCTCGTGCCTCGTACACCTTCATCTCCGCGGATGCATATCCCACCGCGGACACTCTCATCATGTAAGTTGCCAATTTTTCCGACACGATCAACTCAAACAAACCATCCATATCTGAGGCAGCTCCCGCCGCAGTTCCGATAATTCCAATATTTGCAAAAGCGATAGGTTGCCGTGTTGTCTCGTCCAGTACAACACCTTTCACCCGAATCTTCCCATCATTCTGAGCTTGTATGACCGAGAACACTCCTAAAAACAAAATAATTAATGATAGTATTTTTTTATTCATAGCATTTCTATTATTCAAAATTAATTTTCCTCTGCAAAGATATAAAAAAGTTGCAGGTTACAAGTTCACTAGTCGCAAGTTATTAAAAACAATACACCTTGATTAAGGGTATTCAGCTTGTAATTTCAAAGTTCTAAGCGGTGCTGATTACGTTGAATACTTGATTCTAAATCCAGTTAAAATTTCTTTGTAATTATCTTGTGCAGTAAGGCACGTATCAAGCAAATAGTTTCTGACATGACTCCATTCCTGCAATCCACGATAATAAAACATCTTCAACTCTTCCGTGATGATAAACGGGACAAAACCATTCGCCAGACACTCTTTGAACATGATTAACCGACCAACACGTCCATTACCATCCTGAAACGGATGAATGGATTCGAATCTTTGATGCAAGTCAATAATATCCTCGAAAGTCTTAGACTTCTTCGCGTTATATTCTGCCAACAAAGTTTTAACTTCATAGTGGACCAATTCCGGTGGTGTTGTCAAGATTCCGCCCACCTCGTTCGGTAAACGCTTGTAGTCACCAACAGCAAACCAATCTTTACGATGGTCAGACGTTCCGGATTTCAAAATATAATGCAATTCTTTGATATATTTTTCTGAAAGTCGCTCTTCTGCCCGGTCAATAATTAGATCAATACAACGAAAGTGGTTGGTCGTCTCGATAATATCATCCACGTTCACACTTTCATCTGTTATCCCGATCGTGTTGGTTTCAAAAATGTAACGCGTTTGGTCGTGAGTTAAGCGACTTCCCTCGATGTGATTGGAATTATACGTGAGGTCTATTTGTGTACGATGATAAATGCCCCCCTTCAACTTCATTTTCTTCTGTTCTCGCAATATAGCAAGTAATGGCATAACCTCCATTGGGGAAGACTTACGCATGGGCAATCCGGCAGCTTTTGGAATATTCCAAGTTTTACCCGTTAAAAACACCCCCTCGATCTTCCCGGTCGCACAATAGTTGCGTGCAGTACGCTCCGAAATACCGTATTTCCTAGCAAATTCATTCACTGAAATATATTCCATATTAAAATTATCGGCAAGTTTTACATTCAGATTTCAAACAAAGGTAGTTGTTTTTGCCGTTACCGGCAAAAAAACAGACCATGTTTATCGCACATCACACTCAAAAATACACCAGATCGCCTTTCATTAACAATAAATTAAGATTCTGGCATCCCCTACATTCTTTGTTATACACAAATTATTTACTACTTTTGTCACACGACAACAGAAAAGTTCAATTAAAACATTTCAAATATGAGAAAAGGATTATTTTATATATCAGGCATCTTAATATTTACATTACTTCTTTCCTCTTGTGTTTCTAAAAAGAAATACGAGGAGTTAGCCAGAGCAAAAAGGAGCATTGATCGGGAAGTGGCAACTTTGGAGAATGACAAAAAATCATTGGAATCCGAAATGCAGAAACTGAAAGATGACTTCAACGCTGTTCGTTACCAGTTGACAGCTAACAATGCTGCCAAGGACAAACAGATTGATGACCTGAACACCCAATTACGTGCTTTACAAAGCAAGGAATCAGCCTTAAAATCAGAGTTAAAAGACGTGTCAGAACAGGTAAAATCCAAAGTACAAAGCAGCGAAGGACAACTAGCTGAACTACAACTTCAACTAAAAAGGACAACCGAGGAACGGGACCAAATCCGGAAACAGTTGACTGACTATAAAACCAACGCTGACTGGGACAACCGTAAATTGAGCAACGAGGTGGAACACATCAAATCGAGCCTCAAATTCAAAGACAGCGAGATTGCCCGTTTGGAAAAAGAGATTGCCGGGGTAAAAAAACAGTTAGCAGACGCTAAGAGCCAGTTAACCAAGAAAACCCAAGAGGTTGAAAAACTGACAAATCAAGTAAATCTTCTGAAAAAAGAACTTAGCAGATAATTAAAAATGATTTATATCATTATTAGCATAATAGGGCTACTAGTAATAGTTGCCCTTTTTACATACTCTTCAAAATCAAAAACGAAAACAGAAGAGCCTCCCGTCGTGGTTCCCCCTGCCGATTGTTGTGGGGCTCATGCCATCTGTGAAAAAGGGCTGAAAAAAATAGATGAAAAGATCGAATATTTCGATGACGAGGAACTCGATCAATACAGGGGTATTCCCTCCGACAGTTTCAATGACCAACAAATTGACCAATTCCGGGAAATCCTATACACGATCCGTCCCGAAGAGCTATCCGATTGGTTTATCAGTTTGGAGAAACGAGGAATCGAACTGCCGGATGTTCTGAAACAGGAACTCAATTAGTGTCGAATCAACCTCTTCCTACCCGACGGAATATTTCCGCTCCTATTTTACAATGCAGACAACGATGTGCATCACAATATTCTCGTTTTACCTGTAACAAAGCTTGGGATTGTAAAGCGGAATTCACCTGTACCCCGTAACGGGTCCACGCATCCGAAATATGATTACGTTCCGCCCTCAACTCTTCCAGCCATCGTAACGCCTTATCACAATATCGTTCTTCCCCCCGTTCTTTCCCGTAAATGAACAGGAACGGTATCAAGGCATTAATAATAATTACGTTCTTCATGCTATTCCCCAATTTCTTCACCCGTTTCACGGAAACCACTCCTAATTTATAGTGAGTATCCCAATAAGAAGAGGCGGTTACGTCCAGTAAACCATAAATTTCCGACACGTCTGAGGCATCCAGCACACTGGAAAGCAAGAAATTGAAACGCATCATCAAAGAGGCCAGCAAGGCCAGACGAACCGTGGGAAAAGCTATCGGACGAATCCGCATGAATTTCCATTGAGAAACATTCATGGCTTCCAGTTGGAATTTGGCTGCCTGATACTCGTACTCCTCCCGCAAACCAAGGGCATACTCGTCTGTTTCCGGCACGTCAGCCAACAAACCGGCATACCCTAAAAGCAACGCCTCCACCCGGAAAAGAGATTCACTACTACGAACCACTTTTTTGTAAGATAAGTTTTGAGCCAGCTGGGCGAAAACATCAGCGTTCACGTTCCCAGACCAATACCGTACCAACATCCGGTAGAAACATTCCTCCCAATCATTTTTAGTCTCCCGCAACATCACCTGAATATCTTTACATTTACGTTCCAACCGCTCGATCGCGTACCCCGTGAACAACATTTCCAAACGGGTCGAATCAATCTCTTTCAAGTGTCGATGACAACGGGGTTCAACAGGTACTCCCTGCATGAAAACATACTCATCCCATAACCTATTATCATAGACCAGGGTAATCGCATCAATTTCCCGACCACGAGAATCGTACACTTCCATGTCTGCCTCACCCACCACGGAGAGAATAACATTATTATAGGCCAAATCTTTTTCGTGAGCATGACGGAACCAATCACTTCCTTTCTGATGAATCTCCACGTTTCCCACTTGCACGACATCATTGATACGCACTTTAGCATTAAAGAAATCCGGTCCGGCATCCCGATTCTGAAAACCGACATTTAAAATTTCTACTCTTTTCCCCTTGGTTGACATACACTCCGTACTCGTGAAAAGCGAATTCGCCCATACATACTGCAAAAACTCTTCTGTCATAAAATTCACTTGTTAATTGATATGAATATTTCAGACCCTAAAAACGCCATTCACAATATTACGCACTTTTTTACAAAAAAACAAGTGCTAAATTTTTATAAATTCTAATCCTTTCTCCTTTCTATAACGTTTTATACCTATATTTGTTGAAAAGAATAACCAAGCTTTGACTATAACATAAAACAGGAAACGAATATGGAAAATGAGAATTTAACTAAAAGCAAGAAAGATAAGACGTTAATGATAATTATCGGGGTGTTGTCCGCGGTTTTAATCGTACTCTTCGTGTTCTTCCTCGTGGAGAAAAAGGAAAACAGGGAAAATATGATTGCTATTACGGCCGAGAAAGAGGAATTGCAGCAAGAATTGACCGATCTGAGCCACCATTACGATAATCTGAAAACAGACAACGACACGTTGAACGCCAAACTCGTACACGAGCAAGAAAAGATTGCCACGTTGATGGATAAAATGAAGAAATTCCGAAATGATTCTTACGCTGAAATTAATCGTTACAAACGCGAGATCGGAACTTTAAAAACCGTTTTAAGAAGTTACGTGGTACAAATCGACTCGCTGAACCAACTGAATCAAAAGCTCCTTGCCGAAAACAAAGAGGTGAAGAAACAGATGGACTGGGTACGCGAACGCAATAAGACCTTAGAAAAGAAGACGGAAAAAATGGAAGAGACTCTTGAAAAAGCCAACACGCTGGCCGTCGAAAACTTCCACATTTACCCGATCAACAAAAGAGACAAGGAAACCACGTTGAAAAAGTGTTTCCAATTAAAGGCTGACTTTACCATTTCCCGTAACATCACGGCAAAACGAGGTCCTAGAATGATCTACTTGCGGATTACTCGTCCGGATGGAGAAGTACTGGCTGCATCCAGCAAATCATTCTTTAAATTCCAAAATGCCTCCCTGACCTATTCTGCCAGAAGAGAGATCACGTACGAGGGAGAAAAATTGGATGTTGCTATCTATTGGCCGAATGACGGTAGTCTGACGAAAGGAGAATACGTGGCCGATCTGTTCTCGGATAACCAACAAATCGGTTCACTTAAATTTATTTTAAAATAAAAAAATGAAACAAGTTACAAGAAAATCAGTAAACTAATTAACCTGGGATTTGTAACTTGAAATTTGAAACTAAAATTAATAAACATGAAAACAGATATTGAAATTGCAAACTCGATCGAGATAAAACCGATTTACGAGATTGCAGATAAATTAGGCATAGACAGAGATTTATTGGAACCTTATGGAAGATATAAAGCCAAATTACCGTTAAGTTTAATTGATAAATCAAAGATCGACGGCAAAAAATTGATTCTTGTATCTGCCATATCACCAACTCCTGCCGGAGAGGGTAAAACAACAATCTCCATCGGTCTTACAGAAGGATTGAACCGGATAGGGAAACAAGCAACGGTCGTACTACGTGAACCCTCACTTGGCCCGGTATTTGGAATCAAAGGAGGAGCCACCGGTGGTGGTTACTCTCAAGTCGTTCCAATGGAAGACATCAATCTGCACTTCACGGGTGATTTCGGTGCTATCGAAAAAGCTCATAACCTGCTATCCGCCCTTATCGACAATAATATTCAAAGTAAAACCCATTCTTTGAATATTGATCCTCGTACAGTAACCTGGAAACGGGTGATGGACATGAATGACCGTTCCTTACGCCATATTATCGTAGGCTTGGGTGGTACGTCAGCTGGAATCCCGCGGGAAACCGGATTCGACATTACTGCAGCATCCGAGGTGATGGCCATTCTCTGCTTGTCGGATGATTTCGAGGATCTGAAAAACAGACTAGGTAACATCTTTATCGGTTACACCTTCGACAAGAAACCGATTTATGCCCGGGATCTACACGCACACGGTGCAATGGCGGCCTTATTAAAGGATGCAATCAAACCGAATTTGGTACAAACTTTGGAAGGCAACCCGGCCATCATACATGGTGGTCCCTTCGCGAATATCGCCCAAGGAACCAACTCGATTATCGCTACCCGCATGGGGCTAACCCTCTCCGACTACGTGGTGACAGAGGCCGGATTCGGTTTTGACCTCGGGGCGGAGAAATTCTTCGACATCAAGTGTGTGAAAGCCGGATTAAAACCCACCGCTGTCGTTATGGTGGCCACCGTTCGGGCATTAAAATACCACGGGGGTGCCAAACTAGACCAATTGAAAGAACCGAACTTAGAAGCCTTGAAGAAAGGAGTGGCCAACTTGGAAAAACAGGTCGAGAACATGAAGAAATTCAACATCTGCCCCGTTGTTGCCATCAATAAATTCATCACAGATACCGACGAGGAGATTGCATTCCTTGCCGAGAAATGTAAAGAACTTGACGTTCCCATGGAAGTGGCTGAAGTATGGGCAAAAGGTGGAGAAGGTGCGGAGAACCTGGCTCGTTTGGTTGCCAAAGTGGCAGAACAATGTACTTGTAACATGAAACCATTGTACGATTGGGAATGGAGTGTTGAAAAGAAGATTGAAACCATTGCCAAAGAATTATACGGTGCAGCCGCTATTGACTACACGGCAGAGGCTAAATCGGACTTGAAAAAAGTGATGGACTTAGGCTTGGATAAACTCCCGGTTTGTATCGCCAAAACACAGAAATCATTGTCGGACAACCCGAAATTACTTGGCCGTCCGAAAGATTTCGTGGTAACGGTACGCCAGATCGAGATTGCATCCGGAGCCGGATTCATCATCCCGATCACGGGTAGCATCATGAGAATGCCCGGTTTACCGGATATTCCCGCTGCCGAAAAAATTGACATAGATAACAACGGTAAGATCACCGGATTATTCTAAATAAATTTTAAACTGGAGGGTGTGTCAAAAGTCATTTTTCAAACTCCCTCCCCCTTCGGGGTACTCCCTCTATAAACAGAGGGAGAGTTGAAATACTCCCTTTCTTCGGGAAGAGTCTCCAGCTCCTTCTCTGTTTATAGAAGAGGTGGCACGAAGTGACGGAGGAGTTTTTTGAGGATAAAATACCTTTTGACACACCCTCCTTATTTTCGTTCTAAGCCATGGATACCATTGATATTGTCAAGTTTCCCCCGTATGCAAGTAACGAAACGCTACAAGTGTTAAGCTACCACCTGGACCGGGAATGTAATCGTATCACCTTGAAGGAAGTAAACTGGCCGGATACCTATCCTTATCGCCCGGACATCCATTTCCGGATTGCTTATAACGAACAGCACATTTTCTTGAAATTTGACGTGCATGAAAATGAATTCCGAGCCACGGAAATCACGGATTGCGGACACGTGTGGGAAGATTCCTGCGTGGAACTTTTCATCCAATTGGAAGATGGGGACGGATACTACAATATTGAAATCAATGCGATCGGTACAATCTTATGCGCTTACGGTACGGGTAGAGAGAAGCGCAGCCTAATGCCAATGCAAATAAGTACCACCATTCTCAGGGATTCTACCATAAAATTCAACAATGAGAATCAAGATGAAGCTTTTTATCAATGGTCACTGATTATCAGATTCCCTCACACGGCTTTTTTCAAACACACTTTTATGCCCACTTCCGGAACCACGATCAGGGGAAATATTCATAAATGCGGGAACAAACTTCCCCACCCTCACTTTGTCACGTGGAATCCGATTCCAACGGAAGAACCGGATTTCCATCGACCGGAATTCTTCGGAACACTTATTTTTAAATAACTAACCATGAAAACAGGATTATTCATACTGATAGCTGGAATTTTCTGCGTGTTGCTGAATGACTCGCTCCTATTTTTACAGATCAGACGTTATTTCAAGCGGAAAATATGCTCGTATTTATTCTGGCTGCACTCCTTGTTTTTCGTGGCTTGTATCGTGTGGTATCACTTGTTTATCCCAACTCTAAAAGGTCCGGAAGCCTATTTCTGGGTAGAAAAATGCATCTCTATCATCTTGCTGTTCTATACCCCCAAGACTTTGTATATCATTGTAAATGCTTTCTCTATCTTATTGAGGATGGCTAAATGCATTCCTGCTGCCAGAATCGTGAACAGACTGGCTCTAGGTATAGCTCTAGCCTCTTTTATTGTTATATTGAACGGGATCACGTGGTACAGGTACAGCTACAAAATTGAGCGGGAGACCGTGTGTATCAAAACTCTACCCGACGCCTTCAATGATTTTCGCATCGTACAACTAACCGATTTACACTTGGGAAGTTACGGAGAACACTATCCCGGAATCACGAAACTCGTGGATGAAGTAAACCGGTTAAATCCCGACTTGATCGTGTTTACCGGAGACATGGTAAATAGTTTTGCCTCGGAAATGGACCCTTGGATCGAAACCTTAAAAAAATTAAAAGCCAAATACGGCAAATATGCCACGACCGGGAACCATGATTACGGTACTTACGTGAAGTGGCCCTCGAAAACAGACCAAGAGAATAACCTGAAACAGTTTTTCAAGAATATGGAACGGGCTGATTTCACGATGCTGAATAACACGAATGTCCCGCTTGTCATCGCGAAGGATACGCTTTATTTGGCCGGAGTTGAAAACTGGGGACTTCCCCCCTTTCCTTGTTTTGGTAAATTAGCTCAAGCCTTGGAAGGGACAGACGGTTATCCCGTCATTCTCCTTTCTCACGACCCGTCTCACTGGCGACACGAGGTACTAAATTATCCCGTGGACCTCATGCTGGCAGGTCACACGCACGCCATGCAACTGGGAATCACCATCGGCAGTTTCCGGTGGAGCCCGGCAGTGTACGTCTACCCGGAGTATAACGGACTGTATACAGCAAACGGCCAACAATTGTACGTCTCCCGGGGAGTTGGTTATCTGGGATTCGCCGGACGTATCGGCCAAAGACCGGAAATCACCTTAATCAAGTTAACCAACGATTGTAAATAATGAAATCTTCCCGGAAAAACTCTTTCAGTACCAGATTGACCATCTATATATTATCCGTTTGCACGGTCATATTTCTGGTCATCTTTATCATCCTATATGTATTGCCGAGAATATCACAATACAAAAATGTCACGATGTACTCGGAACTAATCGCTGAACAGGCAGAAAATCAAATTAAAGAACAAGGCAGGGTGATTGAAAGAATTAATTCCATGCTGAAACTCGAGCCGATAAAAGACCTGCTTATTGCCGGAGATCGTAACACGTTTAAGTCCGTATTGAAAAACTCCCCCGAAATATGTGGTTGTGCCTTAGAATACGAACCGGGCTATAAAGATCATGATGTGTTTGTTTACTGCCATAAGGACTCCGTCCATTTCAAAAAATTGTCACACGGTAGTATCCATTTTTCCACAGAACGTTTGGACAAAGACGCCCATGCTCAAAGAAAATCTTATTGGAGCAACTACTATTACAGTTTTTCCTATATCAAGCAACGGGTTTTCTCCCGTTTCGAGCCGATGTATGATTCGAAAAATCAATTTGTGGGGTATCTACGACTGGATATTTTCTTAGAAGAATTCACGGATTTTGTCAATCACCTGTCTCTCTATAAAACAGGTTATGCCTATCTAATGAACCGGAACGGTATTCTGATTGCCCACCCGAATCAAGAAATCCGAATGTTCAGTGATATTCGTAAATATGCGGAAACTAAAAATATTGATTACGAAAAAATCCTCAAAAGAGCCACGAAAGAAGAAAGCGGATCGGGTGAAATATCCATTGATCACGTTCGTTTCTTCGTGTATTTCAAACATATGCCCCACACGAAATGGGTATTGGTTGTTATCTGTCCGCATCACGAAGTGTTTGATTCTATCGCCCGTATTAACGATCTGATCCTGATCTGTTGCATCTCCTGCTTGATTCTTCTCTTCTGGGTGGTTATCCGGGTGATCAAGCGTTTATTCTACCCGTTGAAACAATTCTCAACAGTCACACGCATGATTGCTGACGGTAATTTCAATGAACCTATACCCATGATCGGGAATAAAGACGAGATACAGGAACTACGGGAATCATTTGTCTATATGCAAAAAAGGATCGTTGAATCGATCGAGAATCTTAGGATCAGCACCATCGAAAAAGAGAAGATAGAAGGTGAAATGCGTGTAGCTCAACGCATCCAAGAAAGATTCCTTCCCTCAATCCCCCGAATCTCGAAATTCCATTTCTCCCTGTATGCCCGTTTGGAACAATCCAAGGCTGTCGGCGGAGATATGTACAGTTATTTCGTGAAAAGAAACTGCCTCTATTTTATCGTGGGTGACGTGAGAGGGAAAGGTATTCCAGCCGCCTTGTACATGGCTTCGGTCTCCACCCTCTTTAATTATATCGCTCCTCGGAAACGTACTTCCTCGGACATCTGTAATACTATTAATAATTACATGAGTGACAACGTGGAAGACGATATGTTCATCACCATGTTCGTCGGTATTCTCGATTTAAAGAACGGGATGCTATCTTATGCTAACGCGGGCCATCCTTTCCCGATTCTATGTACACGGGAAGAGAAAGAGGTGAAATTCCTTGAAGATTCATTGGGTATTCCAATCGGTGTTATGCGAACCATGTATAAAGAAAGCCGCTATCAAATGGAAAGTGGCGATATGCTCTTCCTATACACGGACGGGTTGACCGAGGCCCAGAATTCTGAACGCCATTTTTACGGGAAGGAACGGGTGAAAAAGGTTATCGAATCCAACCCTTGTGACACCCCGCAACAACTGGTTCATATCGTCTTAGATGATCTGAAAGAATATACCGGGAATAGCCATGAAGAGGCGGACGATCTGACATTGTTTGCTGTGCAATATTTATAAAAGGGAGGGGGACAAAAGTCGTTTATCAAACACCCTCCCCTTTTGATTCATTTTTTAAAATCCCGATCAACAACTTGTAAATAAGCTTTCAATAACTCTCCATCTTGGGGATTGGTGTTAGGTCCTATCGGCTTTTTGGTTTTCAGATCATAAATGTATGCCCCGTTATTCGTCACCACTGCCGCCGCATTCGTGAAAGAATAAAAAGCAAAAGGTTTGGCCGTCGGGTTCAACAGATTCTTGCTGTAATGGAATGCCTCGGCGTTCATTCCCAACTGGGCAAACAATGTTGCCACCATATCGGTCTGAGATCCCAATGTATTGACCACGGAATCCTGCACGTTCATCGCTCCTCCCGTGAAGATCATCGGAATTCGATAAGCCTCCGGCAAATGAGGTTGTAAATTCCCCACGTGACGGGTTCCATGATCGGCTACCAGCACGAATAAGGTATTATCCCAAAGCCCCGATTTCTTACACTTTTCAAAGAATTTCCCCAAGCATTGATCCGTGTAAGCAATCGCATTCTTCAACTTAGAACCATTATCGTCTCCCGGAATCTTTGTCTCCATAGGAACGATAAAGGGTTCATGACTACTCATAGTGAACGCCATGTACATGAACGGTACTTGGGCAATTCGTAAATCTTCGTAAAGACGATCAAGCATATACCCGTCATGTACCCCCCATTTGAAACGGTTCTCGATGGCCTCACCCGAAAAATCATCCTCGGTAACTGTACCCTGAAAACTCATGGTCACGTAAGAACGGAAACCGCCAAAATTGAGATCCCCTGCATAATAAAAACGAGTAGAGTATCCTTCTGTTTCGAAATTCAGCGGGAAACGGGGTTGTTCATAAGTCTTGTTCGGGTATTTCAACATGGATGCATTCGGATAAGCGGGGAAACCGCTGATCACCCCCAAAATACCCCGGTCTGAACGATTTCCGGTTGCGTATATATTAGAGAAAAATATCCCTTCCTTGGCTATTGCTTGTAAATTCGGCATGGCGTCCCAAGCGTTTAATGTGAATGTTTCCAACAAGAGTACCACCACGTTAGGTTTATCGGTTTTCAATACCTTGGGATAATCTCCCGTTTCCACATACACACTATCCACCAACTGTTGAGCCTTATCCTCCGGCATAAAAGCATAATTTCCTTTTACCTTGTCAATATGCATTACCTCGTACAGGAAGTTCCATACCGGATTAACCGCAGCCTGATTCGCGTACATATTTTTGTTATTGAAAAACACGAAACTCACGTTCATTGGGGCCACGTTGAAACCGCCTCTCACGGGAATAAACGCAACACCACCTAAAATAAGATATACGACACCATGCCATAATGCCTCTCGTCTGTCCGCACGAAGAGTCTTGGCCACCCAACGGCGGTAAATCGCATAAAAAACAGCCACCATGACTGCATAGAGTAACAAGAGCAACAGAATCAACCCCGTCGGAGTTGAAGCCATCGCCTCTCCGGGTGTCTTCAAGTAAAACAAGGGAGTTGCATCCATGTGATACCCCCAATTCTTGAATAATTCCAGATCTCCCACGATAATCAGACTCGATACCACTAAAAGCAAAAGCGTCAGGCAGGAGAAAATACGTCTCAATATTTTTGCGGATAAAAAGACACCGATTGCCATCAGAACACAGGACAACAAAATCACGTATCCGCCAAACGAAAGATCCATGCGGAACCCTTTGGCAAAGATCATCATGTAATCATGTCCGGTAAGAGTGGCCGTCTCCTTGTATTGATATATCAAGAACACCACCTTGGCCACCCATGAAAATACAATCCAAAAGAGATAGTATTTTAGCAAAAACAGTAATTTATCACGCATAGATTAATTTTAGATTTTAAATTTTAGATTGAACTCCTCCGTCAGCTTCGCTGCCACCTCCTCTATAAACAGAGGAGGAGCTGGTGACTCTTCCCAAAAATGAAGAGTAACTCAACTCTCCCTCTGTTTATAGAGGGAGTACCCCGAAGGGGGGAGGGAGTTTATTTTTCATATTCAATTCTCCATTTTCAATTTTCAATTATTAAAACGGTGCTTTACTACTATTCGCCGGATTCTCGAAACTCTTGCCTCCCTCCTGGAAATCGGAATCCAATTGTGGCATTTGTGGAGCCGCATCCTCGTTCATCCGGGAGCCGAAAGTAACCGTCTTCACGGTAGAACCTCCCGATGCAAACGGAGAAACTTCTTCCAAATCACAGAATTGTGCCAACTCGTTACGGAACCGCAACTGAATCTCCCCTACCGCACCGTTACGATGTTTGGCTATAATAATATCGGCAATTCCTTTCAAGCTGTTTCCCATACTGTCCTCCATGATCCCGTAACGTTCCGGACGGTGAATGAAAAGCACCATATCGGCATCCTGCTCGATGGCCCCGGATTCACGCAAGTCAGACAACATCGGTTTCTTGGCATCTCCCGTACGTTGCTCAACACCACGATTCAACTGGGACAAGGCGATCACCGGTATATTTAATTCCTTGGCAATAATTTTCAACTGCCGCGAAATCATACTTACCTCCTGTTCCCGGTTTCCCCGCATATCCGCCCCGGCAGTCATCAACTGCAAATAGTCGATAATCAACACCTTGATTCCGTATCTTTGTTGCAGACGGCGACACTTGGCCCTCAACTCGAATATAGAGAGGGCTGGGGTATCATCCACGTATATCGGGGCCTTGATCAAGGCCTTAATTTTCGAGTGTAACTGTTGCCACTCTTCCTCGCTTAACTTACCATTACGTATTTTCTCGGAACCCAACTCGGTCTCGCTAGCAATCAGACGGTTCACTAACTGCACCGAAGACATCTCCAAAGAGAATAAAGCAATGGGCTGGTTATGGTTCACCGCCATATTCCGGGTCATGGACAACACGAATGCTGTTTTACCCATAGAGGGACGGGCGGCAATAATCACGAGGTCGGAAGGCTGCCAACCGGAAGTCACTTCATCCAAAGCGTTGAACCCGGAAGGAACCCCACTCAATCCATCTGCACGTTTACCGGCAATCTCTATTCCCTTGATCGCTTCATCAATCAAAGCATTAATAGCCGTTGTCTCTTTTTTTATATTTCCCTCGGCAATTTCGAACACCTGCTTTTGGGCCATATCCACCAAGTCGGCCACGTCTGTTGCCTCGTCGTATGCCTTGTTCTGTATATCGGTACATACCCGGATCAATTCCCTCTGGATATATTTCTGTACCACAATACGGGCGTGGAACTCGATATGAGCCGCAGATGCCACCTTCGAAGTCAGTTGAGCCAAATAGTAATATCCCCCGATCTCTTCCAGTTCCCCCAAACGTTTCATCTCCTCGCTCACGGTAAGAATATCCACCGGTTCGTTATTCAAGGAAAGGTTTTGAATTCCCCTGTATATCTTTTGATGTGCCTCCTTATAAAAACATTCCGGTTTCAAGAAGTCACTCACGGTAATAAACGCATCCTTCTCCAACATCAGAGATCCCAAGATAGCCTCCTCCAGATCCACGGCCTGCGGTGGCATTTTCCCGTATTCGGTTTGTAATGACTTGTAATTATACTCCGGTTTCTTCGCCATATTAAATCACTTTTAACTCTTTCAATTTCCAGAAACAACGAACAGTTGCCCGCACGTCCGCCAAAGCATCATGAGCATTCTCGAATCCCTCCCCGAACAGAACCTGGTGTAACTCGGATAATTTCGGAGATTTGAATCCCTGTTTTCCACCCGGCAATTTACAATAATTCGTGGACATTTTCATCGTACAGTATTTCGGTTTCAGAAATAAAGAAGTCATCATCCGTTTCCGCTCGAATTCAGCCCCCACAATACATTCGTCAAAACTGATATTATGCCCGATCAAGGCATAGGCCACATCTATCTTATCCGAAAACAGCTCCAAGGTGGATAACAAATCTTGCCCTTCCTCTTGGGCTTTTATCGTGGTAATCCCGTGTACACGGGATGCCTCCACCGGAATAGAAAAACCTTCCGGTTTAATAATATCGCTACGTTCCTCGATAATATTCCCCTTATCGTCACACATAATCCACGCAAGCTGCACCAATCGGGGCCAATTATCAACGTCCGTCACGGGAGCATTCCAACGCTGCGGAAGTCCCGTCGTTTCCGTGTCAAAAAATAAAAACATCTTTACTATATTTACGATTTATGACTTACGATTTATGATTTTCTTTACCACGCCTACACCTGAAATCATAAATCGTAAATCCGAAATTATTTCGTTTCGCCGTTTTCAAAACTCTTGTTATACTGGTGCATAGCCCGGTAGCTCATACCCATGCTGGAGAACCCACCATCGTGGAACAAATTCTGCATGGTCACTTTACGGGTCAAGTCAGAGAACAAGGTAATACAATAATTCGCACACTCGTCTGCCGAGGCATTTCCCAACGGGGACATCCGTTCTGCAAAATCAATCAGAGAGTCAAAACCTTTAATACCGCTACCAGCCGTGGTTACCGTCGGGGATTGTGAAATCGTATTGACACGAACCCGCTTTTCCCGTCCGTAAATATACCCGAAACTACGAGCGATAGACTCCAACATCGCTTTGGCATCCGCCATGTCATTATATTCGAACATGGTACGCTGTGCAGCCACGTATGAAAGCGCCACAACAGACCCCCATTCATTAATCGCGTCCAATTTCTTTGCCGTCTGGAGAACCTTATGGAAAGAAATAGCCGAAATATCCAATGTTTTTTGTAAAAAATCGTAATCCAGATTATCGTAAGGACGTTTTTTTCTCACGTTCAACGACATGGCTACCGAGTGTAATATAAAATCAATCTTCCCACCCAACAATTCCATCGCTTCTTTAAATAAACGCTCCAAATCTTCCTCACTAGTTGCATCTGCAGGAATCAATGGAACATTATTCTTCTCCGCGAAATCCTTGATCTGTCCCATCCGGATAGATAATTCAGTGTTCGTCAACACGATCTCGGCCCCCTCTTCCAAACATTTCTCCGCCACTTTCCACGCAATGGACATCTCATTCAACGCACCGAATATTATCCCCTTTTTTCCTTTCAATAAATTGTAACTCATAAAACTGTATTAAATTAAAAAATTCTTTCTACTATTAAAATTGACCGAGTAGCAACCGGGCATTCTCCAACGCTGCATCACTGACAACACTCCCGCTGATCATTCCGGCTATTTCCGCCACCCGCTCTTCATCTGTTAAACGACGGATACGGGAAATTGTTCCCACCTGATCGTCTTCTTTATATACCTTAAAGTGGTGATCTCCCGCCGCGGCAATCTGGGGCAGATGGGAAATACTGATCACCTGCATCCGGCGAGCCATCTCTTTCATCATCTCAGCCATCCGGTGAGCGATTTCCCCGGAAACCCCCGTGTCAATCTCATCAAAGATAATGACCGGCAATTGTTTCGTGCGGGACAGGATATACTTCAGCGACAACATCAACCGGGAAATTTCTCCCCCGGACGCCACTTTTACCAGTTCTCCCGGCTCCTGATTCTTGTTCGCCGAAAACAAGAAACTCACGTCATCTTTTCCCGTCGTCGTAAAATGATCCAACGGGGTGATCATAACCTTAAACACGGCATGTTTAATCCCCATGCTTACCAGCAATCCCCGCATCTCTTCTCTCAATTTCTCCTCCGACGCCACACGGGCTTTATGTAGCTTACCCGCCAACGAATCCATTTCCGTCTCCACGGACTTAATTTGTTTTTCCAATATTTCGATCTGTTCCGCAAAGGATTGTATTCCTTTCAACTTCTTCCCTAACTCCTCCTTTAAAGCGATCAGTTCCTCGACTTTTTCCAACCGGTGCTTGTGTAGCAAATCATACATCACGTTCAACCGCTCGTTGATCACGTCGACTCTTGCCGGGTTGTATTCCACCCGTTCCGCCATCCGTTCCGATTCATCGGCTATATCTTCCAGTTCGAGAATCACCGAACTCAGACGTTGCTCGTAGTCGGCAGCCTCTTTCACGATCCCCTCCAATGTCGCCATCCGATTCTTCACCCCTTTCAAGGCCTGAATAACGGGATTATCCGATTCCGTTAATACATACGTCGATTCGGAAAAGGCAGATTTAATATTCTCCGCGTTATTCAACACGGCCAGCTCTTCCTCCAACTCCTGCTGTTCTCCTTCTCGCAGACGGGCTTCATCCAGCTGGTTAAACTGGAATTTCAAATAATCTTCCTCTTGCTCGGCCTCTTTTGCCCGCTGTTTTAGTGAAGTCAGTTCTGACAACAATCCCTGTCGACGGGTATATTTTACCCGGTAATCTTTCAACAACGCTTGATTACCGCAAAAAGCATCCAGTATTTCCAATTGATATTCCGGTTGCCCGATAAGTAAGGACTGATGCTGCGAATGCACGTCGATCAAGAAGCTCCCGAACTCTTTCAATAATTTGTTATTTACGGGAGTATCATTAATAAACGCCCTCGATTTGCCGTCTGCCGTCAATTCTCGTCTCACGACCACCTCGTCGTCATAATCCAAGTCATTATCAGCAAACCATTGCTGTAAATCGTACCCCACGACATCATACGTGATCTCGACCACGCATTTTCTGTTCTTATCCATAATGGCTGCAACATCAGCCCGCTGTCCCAACGTCAGCCCGATCGCACCCAACAAAATGGATTTTCCCGCACCTGTTTCCCCGGTAATAATCGTAAATCCCTTCTCTAGCTCGATATTCGTTTTATCGATCAAAGCGTAATTTCCTATATGGATGTTCTTTATCATTCCTACAACCTTTATTGCATAAATCATGCGAAAGTACTAATAATTTTCCATTTTCAATTTTCCGTTTTCAATTTAATTAGTACTTTTGCGCACCGGTTTAAACATATAGTTCTTTATAAAATGACAAGTAGAAGATTAATTAGAATTAAAGTTTTACAGCTTTTATATTCTTACACGAAGAAAGAGGGAGTGACAATTACGGAAGTGGAAAGAGATTTGTTCAAAAGTATAACCAAAAGTACGGATTTATACTACCACGTTTTCCTCTTAATCACGGAAATCCAACGTCGTGCATTCTTAAAAATAGATGCTGCCCGTAATCGGAAACTTGCATCACAAAGAGAGTTAAACCCGAACACCCGCTTTATTGACAACCCGGTAATCAATCAAATTGCCAATAACCGGAAATTCAAGACCTATGTTTCCACGAATTTGGTTTCTTTGAACGAGTGTCAAGACGTGGTCGCCTTGCTGCATGACCGCATGATGGAAATGGATTTTTTCAAGCTTTACATGTCCAAACCCAGCGTGACTTACGAGGATCACAAGAAACTCGTGCTTGACATGATCTCGGAATTAATCGCAGAAGATGAAGATTTCGACCAAGCCATGGAAGAAAAGAATATTTTCTGGAATGACGATTTCGAACTCGTGTTAAGCATCGTGTACAAAACGGTGAAGAATATGAAAGAAAGCTATTCAGAAGACACCGTTTTCTTTATCTCTTTATATAACGAGGAAGAAGACTTGAGTTTTGCGAAAACCCTGTTCCGGAAGTCCATTCTCGATATGAAGGAAAACCTGGAATTAGTGGATCAGTTCACTACCAACTGGGAACTCGACCGAATTTCCGACATGGATAAACTAATCATGGATGCGGCAATCTGCGAGCTGAAATATTTCCCCTCTATCCCCGTGAAGGTGACTCTGGACGAGTATATCGAGATTTCCAAGAACTATTGTTCCCCGAAAAGTAGCGGGTTTATTAATGGTGTTCTCGACAAAACCGTGGCTCTTCTGAAAGAAAAGAATGAAATCAGAAAAGTCGGTCGAGGTTTGATGGAGTAATACTACCCCCTCCAGCTCCCCCTTACACAGGGGGAGAGCTGATTACCAGGCGGTTTCCCTTCCGTGTAACGAGGGTTAGAGACCGTAGCTATTTCACAAATTCAACTTTTGGGTTACTCCTTTTCTGTTCATGAATTTCGTTTGAATCTATCCCAGAATGTTTTCCGTTTTTCTGTCTTTGGCGCTTTCAAGCGATTCATTTCCTTTCTTTCCTGAGAACGTCGAAATGCCGTCTTGATACGCCATTCCACTTCTTGCGAGTTACGAGTTCCTTTATCAATACACTCATCAACACCCTCATTCAAAAGGCTGTAATCCGGCAGGCCGCTATACATCACGATGGCAATATCATCTCCCGTTTCCCTAACAAGACGCATCACTTCTTCACCTTGCATTTTCGGCATATCTCCATCTAGAAGTAATAAATCATAACGACCTTTTTGATATTCGTCCCAAGCTTCCTGTCCATCCTCTACCGAGGATACGTTAAATCCACACTCTTTTAAACGCCTAATTTCAAATTTCCGTGTAAACTCATCATCTTCCGCATACAAAATCTTAATTTTCATATCTCACGTATTTAGTTATTCTTTCAACAAAGGAAAGGTTTATTTTTCTAATATAAAGAATTCAAATATGATAAAATTATGAGAATTTTCAGAGAATAGAGATCCGGACACCCCGACCTATTTCAACATTGTCTCACCGTAGTCTCACGCTTAGCATCATTAAATATCGGGTACAAATCAACTGGAAGTTACCGTCCCCGCCTCGGTAAGTTATCGTTAACTTATCGAATACTTATCGAATAGTTACGCCTGAGACTCTAGTGAGAGTATACTGAGAACCAAGAGAATAACTAACAAAATAAAAGCAATCAATGCTTGTCGTGTGAAACATTAATTAACAATAGCGACATGATATTAATTACATATCAAAATATACCATCCGCCATACATGACAGTACTAATTCATTTTTTTGATTCACGAAAGAAGATTTCAAAATTAAGAAAATAATAATAATTCGCTTTTTTTGCGAATTACAGATACAAATCATTATATTTGCATAGTCAAAGAACAATATCATGAATGTTGAGTTTGAAAAGAAATATTTAGTTGAGTTATACGAAACTGGAAAAACATCAGATAAAAAACACCGTTTCCAGCCCAATATAATTAACGGCTATTTAAAATGTGTGAAAGCATTACTAAACTCCACGCGTATAGAAGATTTGTACAATTACCAAGCTCTAAACTATGAAAAATTGAAGGGTGATAAGAAGGGACTCTCTTCTCTACGTATAAATGACCAGTACAGGCTTGAATTTCGAGAAATTCCAAGCCAATCTAATCAAACGACAATAGAAATATGTTCATTAGTAGAGATCACGAATCATTATAAATAAACGAGATATGGGAACATCCGCAAATAATTTACAGTCATTTCGTCCATTCCATCCGGGAGAACTGGTAAAAGAAGAATTGGAATGCAGAGGAATCAAACAAAAGGATTTTGCCAAAAAGTTTGGATTATCGTATAGCGCATTAAATGAAATTTTGAATGCCAAACGTCCAATATCAACTGAATTTGCATTATTTCTGGAAGCTGCATTAGATATAAACGCAGATCTACTGGTAAGAATGCAAACAGACTATGATCTACAAATGGCTCGCAAGAATGATACACTACTTGAAAAACTAAATAGGATCAAGAATATAGCAGCAATATTTTAACAAAGAAGTTATATATTAAATAAATAAAGGGTGACAAAAGCCACCCTTTACATTCTAAACTAAACTAACCAAACTTTTGTATCACTACAATAGTCAACTCATACGCTATATTAGCTTTGTAAATATAGAATATAAATATTAAAAAAACAAGTTTTTTTTAATATTTACTTGAAAAATCTTTAGCCTGATAATTCTCGATATACTCCACTGCCTCTTCCACCGTATTTACGACGACATACAACCCATCATAGGCCTTTGACACGAATCCTTCCTTGCGAATATTATTGATAAAAAGGAAAAAATACTCGTAAAAATCGTTCGTATTAAGGAAAATAATTGGTTTATTATGTATTCCAAGTTGTTTCAAGGTAATCACTTCCGTGATCTCTTCCAGCGTTCCCCATCCCCCGGGTAAAGCGATAAAAGCATCTGCTTTTTCACGCATCATGCTCTTTCGTTCTTTCATATCGGGAGCCACGATTAATTCGGAAATACCTTCTGCCGAAACACCCCGGTTCACGATGCATTGCGGAATGATCCCGGTCACCTCTCCCCCACCATTCTTCACGGCATCCGACACCTCACGCATCAACCCGCAATTTGTCCCGCCATACAGCAACCCCCATCCCCGCATCACGATCTCTTTCCCCAAATCAGCCGCAGCCTCAAAATACACGTTATCGACACTCTCCGATGATGCACAAAACACACAAATTTTCATAGATTAAAAGTTACAGGTTGTAAGTCATTCATTTCATAAAACAAATTGCAGATTAATAGTACAAACCTGTAACCCATTAACCTGCAACTTGGAACTACATTGACGCTTAAGCGTCAATGTTAGCGTATGTAGCGTTCTGTTCGATAAACTGTCTACGAGGCGGCACATCGTCCCCCATAAGCATGGAGAAAATACGGTCTGCCTCGGCAGCATTCTCGATCGTCACCTGACGCAACGTTCTGCCGTCGGGAGACATCGTCGTGTCCCACAACTGTTCTGCTGTCATTTCACCAAGACCTTTGTAACGCTGGATATGCAAACTGCTCTCTTTACCCGCTCCCATTTCCTGGATCAATTGCAAACGCTGTTCTTCCGTCCAGCAATAGCGTTGATCCTTTCCTTTCTTCACGGAGTAAAGAGGCGGGGTTGCGATATACAAGTAACCGTTTTCAATTACCGATCTCATGTAACGGAAAAATAATGTCATAATCAACGTGGCAATGTGCGCCCCGTCGACGTCGGCATCGGCCATGATCACGATCTTGTGGTAACGTATTTTTTCCAAATTAACCGCTTTACTGTCTTCCGCTGTACCAATCGTGATACCCAAAGCTTGGAAGATCATCTTGATCTCCTCGCTTTCCCACACGCGATGAGCCAACGCTTTCTCCACGTTCAGGATTTTACCTCTCAATGGAAGGATTGCCTGGAATTTACGGTCACGCCCTTGTTTAGCTGTACCCCCTGCTGAGTCTCCCTCGACAAGGAATATCTCGCAGTTCTCCGGGTTATTATCCGAACAATCCGCCAATTTACCGGGCAAACCGGAACCGGAAAGCACCGTCTTCCGTTGCACAAGTTCACGGGCTTTACGGGCCGCATGACGAGCTTGTGCGGCAAGGATTACCTTGTCCACGATAGCACGGGCATCTTTCGGATGTTCCTCCAGATAATTTGCTAATGCGACACTTACTGCTTGAGCCACGGCCGATCCAACCTCAGTATTACCTAACTTGGTCTTGGTCTGTCCCTCGAATTGAGGTTCTGCCACCTTCACGGAAATAATAGCTGTCAGACCTTCACGGAAATCTTCCCCGCTAATATCAAACTTCAACTTGCTTAACATCCCGGAATTATCGGCATACGTCTTCAAGGTTTGCATCACTCCCCGACGGAATCCGGCAAGGTGTGTTCCCCCCTCGATCGTGTTGATATTATTCACGTAAGAGTAAACATTTTCCTTAAACTCCGTGTTGTAATGCATGGCCACCTCGATCGGAATTCCATTCTTTTCGGTCGTGATATGAATGGTTTCGTCAATCAATTTCTCCCGGGTTTCATCCAAGTATTCCACGAATTCACTCAATCCTTTTTCCGAGTAGAAAACTTCTGACTTAAACTCGTTCGTGTCCGGATCAATCGTCCGTTTATCGGTTAACGACAAGCGGATCCCCCGGTTTAGGTAAGCCAACTCCCGCAAACGGGCAGCTAAAATATCATATTTATATTCTGTTACATAAAATATAGAATCATCCGGCTTGAAATAGATCGTCGTACCCGTCCGATCCGTCTCGCCAATCACTTGCACATCTGCTAACGGGAATCCTTTACTGTACTCTTGGCACCAGATTTTACCTTCACGATAAATGGTTGCGACCAATTTCGTGGAAAGCGCGTTCACACAGGATACACCCACCCCGTGAAGTCCCCCGGAAACCTTGTAAGAACCTTTATCAAATTTACCACCGGCATGCAGAATCGTCATCACGACTTCCAGTGCCGAGCGATTCTCTTTCTGGTTCATTCCCGTCGGAATTCCACGTCCATCGTCAGACACGCTGATCGAGTTATCCTCGTTAATCGTTACATCGATATTTTTACAATAGCCAGCCAACGCCTCGTCAATCGAGTTATCGACCACCTCGTACACCAAATGATGCAATCCTTTCGTATTAACATCTCCAATATACATGGACGGACGCATACGAACGGCCTCCAACCCCTCCAACACTTGAATACTATCAGCCGAATACTCGTTATTCGTTTGCTCTATTTCTTCACTCATGTTCTGCTCTAATTCTTCACTCATATGATATATTTAATTGTTTTTTCTTATTTCTTATATTCGCTAAACTGTTCATTCACAGCCGGAATTTCATCCCGACACAAAACATACAAATATACGAAAAATTCATGTAACTTTAGCGAAATCAAGCGAGATAATACAAGATTATCTTTGAAACAATTTCCACTGGAGAACTTCTCCTTTCACGAAAAGAGACTCCTTTCGGAAGGCAACTTTCTGTTCGCTATTCATTTTCTGCACGGAAGAGATCAGCCAGCCGGAATTGTACTCGGCCCGGTTAAAAAATTCGATCGTGAACATATAATTTTTCACCTGCAAACAATAGTACTTTATAGATTCGATTTTTTGTAGTTCTGCCGTCCCGCTGTACGTCAACCAAGAAAAAAGAGTCAGGTAATCCGGCTGAATTCCCTTCGCCCAATAGGTTACCAACGAAGTGTCTGCTACCATATTACTTGAAAGTTCCATGAAGTTCAATTCATTATTAGCCGGGCCGATAAAGAAAAGAGAATCTACTTTCGGGGTGAAAGCCTTCTCGTTAAAAGGGCTACATCCCACGATAACCCATCGGCTATCGCCCTGTTCCCCCTGTTGAACTTTTAACGTCAAATTCACGCGTTCTTCCTTCCCCTTTATCTTGATTTTGCAGGTAATCACGGCATACCAATCCGGATCATAAAAAGACAACAAGGTGGAATCCTTCACAACCTGTTTCACGAATTCCTTTACAACCGGACTTTCCACCAATTTCTCGTTTCGTTGATTTACCAGGAATTGAATCATCATTTCCCGATCCTTCATTACCGTAGCCATCTTTTCCAACAAAACGGAATCTAAATTCTCCTGCTGAAATGCATGTACCGTGTATTTCCCGTTAAAACGCTGGAAAAACTCGTCCAGCATTTTAACACGCATCGTCAACACGTTATTTATCGCCCTGTCATCATCAAAACCTTGAGCCGCCAGAGTAACGCTCTGTAAACCACAAATAACGAGAAGGATGTATTTATATAAATTCAGTATTTTCAAGGTATTATATATTATTATCCGTGATCGAAATATCCCCCAGTTTTACTTCGTAATACGTGCCTTCCGGCTTTTGAATAGGAACAAGTATGATCTGTATGTTCTTTTGCACGACATCGGAATAGGGACGATCACCTTCTCCCGTAAACTTTTGACTCATGGAAACCACAGCCTCGTACTTCCCATCCGGACGCTTCTTGAAATTAGAAATGAAAAAGACATCATAAAAACGAATCGTCACTTTATCGTACACTTTCTCGGACAAGAAGGCGATTCTCACCAAATACTGACGAACCTTTAGTTTCCGGGGCTTGGGCCGGGATGTTGAATTTACCTCTACGATACGGTTTTCATCTGAAAATAGACGTACGGCATTTTCGACTGCCGCGTTCTTGGCTGTTTTAGAAGTATTCTGATCGTTCTTCACCAAGACTTCCAGATAATTCTGTAATGACTGTATCTTGTTTATGGCCTGCTTTTTAAATTCCTCACCACTAATCTCGTTCGATGGGAATAACTTATTCCTGAAAGTCTGGGCAGAAGTACTCAAAACGGCCAGCGTACAGACGCACGTGAATAGTAAAACTCTCTTTATCATAGTTATATCATTTTGTTACCACTAATTCGGTTATTTTCTTCGCATCATTCTTGGTCACGGAAATGACCTGATATACTTCCCCCGTTAACCATAAATGATTCAAAAACTCCTTGGGAGTAAAACGCTGACCGATAAACCGGTCCTCCACGCAGACGGAATCAGGTGCGGCAAAGTCACTTAAAACCGTGTTCAACTGGGCGGGTGGTTGCGATAAATCTACATGTCCGGCAGACACCTCGCCTAAGTTTTTCTGGATAAGCTCTATGATCTGGTCATTATTGGCAACGGGAGTTTCCGGGGTATTAACAGGATAGAAATACCACACGGCAAAAGCCACCGCCAACAGAACAACGACTAAGGTAGATATTCCGGCTATTTTTGCCACGTTAGCCCCTTGTTTCTTCCCACAATAGATGCAATATTTATATCCCGGATTCAACCAATTATGACAAGCCTTGCACGAGTGGGCTCCATTCAACACCAAACCACATTCCACGCAATATAACGCATCAGAATCATTATCATGACCACATCGAGAACATTTCATAACACTACACATTTATCTATATACATCAATCAAATTTCTTGGTAAAAATAATCATATTTTCCCTTAATCTATCAAAAACAAGTACAGTATCTATCACTTGCTCAAAATTATGAGCTTGAATTGTTATTCTAAACGGACAAGTGTTCGATACCCGTTTATTATACATCTGCACCCCCACTTGAATTTCTCCCCGGGGCAATTCGTCAAAGAATATATTTTCCTGAGGATTCGCGATAGCCATTTCCGGTTTTGCATTTGCATCTACATCCAAAGTTCCTGTACAACCGCCACAAACCTGTCGTTTACGCTTGTAATAGATCGTATCCGAACAGGGATTAATCACGAGCAAATCCAAATCATCCGTGCTACCCCACTGCAAATTTATTCTCAAAGAACCTCTTTCACCCCGCAACACGGTATCCCTGGGAGGTTCCGTCAATGAATCCGGTGGAGCCGGAACAGTCTCCCGGTGCGTAACAGTAGAATCCGGTAAAACAGGGACGTCTGCAGGTCGCTGACACGAACAACTGCAATCCCGCAACAGCCATAATAACAGGAGTAATAACAATATACCCAACAACCAAAGCCACCAAGGTCTCTTTTTCTTGGGATAAACCGTCATTTGATAATAGTCTGCATCCGGCACGATCTTTAATTTCCCGGGAGCATCACCGATCTTCATTTTCACTTTTTTAGTTCCCCAGACATCATGCAGATAGAAATTACCATTCTCATCCGTTGTTGTCCGGAGATTGATTCCTTCCCCCCAAACATGCACGGGAACTCCTGTCAGCACCTCGTTCAAATGATTCATTACATGCACCGTCTTCCGGTTATGCGGAAGCGGGGCCTCTGCTGGTTGTTTCACACCCAACGGGGGTACCGGAGGCGGGGTTCCTTGTTTGGGCGGAACCGGGGGTACCGGAGGAGGCATTGGCTTATCCTCTGCCTCCAAAACCAACTGGTATTTCGCGTGATCCAACACGTTAAACCCTTTCAAGAAACGTTGTTTCCCTTCTTCCCGCACGTCATAAGCCTCGAAAGAAGTCCCGACAGGCAAAGAAAAATTACATTTTCCATTCCCGTCAGTCATCGCTTTCCAAGTACGTTCTCCTTGCTTGAAATGCAGTAAAACTTGGCTTGCCGGAGTTCCATCCGTATAAATGCAATCGATCATGACATTTCTCAAGGGTCTTATCTTCTGGATAATCCCCATCTCTGCATTTGACGTGTTGCTCAAGAACCCCCATTCCGTTAGCACGAAATGTAACGTACCGTCCGCCAAGCGACTCATGTATACGCAATCTTCCAGTGAGGGGATCTCGATACATTGCAACAGTAATTGATAAAATGCCACGTAATCGGGATTCTTCACCCCATTGTCCGGATTAAAATGGGCCAACACGGTATCAATCTTCTCTTTTAGAGCGGATTTTATTTCGTCCTGAACTTGCAGAGAACAGGACGCAAAAACAGCCCGCAAAGGAGAAAATTCTTCCTCGTATTCCGTGTACCAGCTAATTTGTTTCTTGAAACGGTCAATACTAGGTTCCGCAAAAATACGATATTCCTCATTTCTTCCCAGGTTACTCTTTATTTGACGGTATAAAGCAATCAATTCCAGATTGTCCCTGACAATAGGAACAACATGCTCCAATCCGGTTGTCCTCAGTAGTAGCATCAGTGTTGATTTAATTGTTTTTTCAAACGCTCGATTTCCCGTTCTAAACTGTCTATTTTACGAGTACATGGATCTGCGAGCAAAGGATTATTCTTCTGAAGATAGGCCATCGCTTTATCTACTTGCAACAAGTTTCCGATTTGCTTACGTACCCCGTTCCCCGGCAAAGGTATGGCTGTCTTCACTAAAGCCTCCTTAACGTCCGTAAACTTGACATCATCCCCAAGTGAAAACAGCAAAGCTGCCGCTCCGGCAACAATAGGAGTTGACATACTCGTTCCTTGTAAAAAATCATACTTATTATCCGGGATGGCATTATAGATACTCATACCGGGGGCGCAAATGGATACATATTTCCCAAAATTCGAGAACCAAGCTGGCTCGGCATTCACTCCGACAGCTCCTACATATAAAACTTTATCGGAACGTTTCATCGGGTCAACGACGGTCAATATGTTTTCATTTCCCGCACATTCCACCACCAACACGCCACATTCCTCTGCATAGACATATAATTCATTCCAGAACATTCCTTCTTCAACGAAAGTAGTTTGCCCGATCTGTTCCTGTACATCCCACGGCAGCTGATCCGTTCCCTCCCGAGGATTACTCCCGATGGAAATACTTATAACTTGTACCCCTTGTTTTAAAGCGTATAGGAAACCTTTGATGATGGCAGACGTCGGCATACTCCCGTCCTCAACTCCCACCTGTATCGGCATCACTTTACATCCCGGGGCTATTCCGGAAACCCCCACTCCATTTATGGCTCCAACAACCAACGAGGCCACGTGGGTCCCATGACGCTGCGTTCCCCCATACGTGTTCACATCCGGCGAATTAGTCATGATATTCCAAGGATTGACACATTGACCTTTCAACTCTTCGTGTTCCAAATCGAAAGCGTTGTCAATGACCGCAACAACAACATCCTCCCTTCCCATCGTCACATCCCATCCCTGAAAAGCCCGGATGAGTTTAAAATAATAAGACTCATCCGCATCCTTAAAACCCGGCTCATCCGGTATCACTTCCGCACCAAAGACACCTTCTGTGAAAACCATCCGGACTCCCGTCAACTTTTGCAGTCTTTCTTTCCAGACAACAATGTCATCCGTGGCGAATTGTACTTGCAACAAGTTAGCCAGCGTGTCGCAATACACGACTTGAGCTTGATCCGCATACCTTGCATTGAAATCTTCCAGAAACTCTTCTATCGTATTGTCCCGGTTAATAATAACATTCAGGCGATTACCCACAATAGGACGCTGCAATGTATCTCCCGGCATGGGACGTACATCATCTCTATTAATAGGAAGGGGCGTCTCCGGAATCTGTTCCCTTCGGACAGGCGGCACCGGATTCTGCCGATCTCGGTCGCCCGAACGATCTTGGTCACGTCCCGGTACCGGATTCGTTAAAATATGAGTGGTCTCATCCCGGCCTGTTGAACCTCCGCAACGAGAGTTATTCAACAGGAAAAACAATAATAACAGGAGTAATAAGGCTAGTAAAATCCACAATAAACGTTTCCACCATTTTCCCCACCAAAGTCTCCAGCGAGACGCTTTCTTTACTTTCACATCCTTCGTAACCGTGGTTGTTTCATCCGTTATCTTTATATCCTTTTCATGTTCCTCCACGTTTTTGTTTATCTCCTTATTCTTTTCGGGAATAGGCGGTGGAGTAACAACAGGTTCTTTCACGTCTCCCGTGATACCAGTAGTTCCGGTTTCCGGCACAGGCGGAGGCGTCACCTTCGTCGGAGGTTCCGGGGGTGTCACTTGGGGACGGAATCGACTCAATGCATCCCGCAAGCTAAAACTTTTCTTGCTTAACTCATCAGAAACAAATCCCCATAAAACCAGGATCACTTGCCCGTTACCCCAATAAATAGATTCATATCCCGGAACCCGGAATGCCAGATGCAGAATCTCACCCATCTGCTTGTGGGAAGTCTCCCCACTTTGCAATAACTGATCCGCGAATGTTGTCACTTTTTCCAGCATCCCGGAGAGTTGATTGGCTGCCTGCTCTTGTTCCTCCGGCCCGAGTTTATCAAAAGATCGGTATTCCTCCACGTTCTCAGCATACCAAACCCCGTATCGAACTCCATTTTCACCATCCATCACGGAAGGTTCTGCCAGCACGTTTGCAAACTCTCGTCCGAATTGAGAACCTAGCAAATTCTTAATTGACGCATATCGGCCGAAAACCGTATCACCATACCACAGTAGAGGACGATAATTCTCTAATTTTATCTTAAACAACTCACGACTTTTCATACCCTTAATCTTCCTGTATCGAATGAATAATCTCACCTAGTTTAGACATCGACTTCAAATTCGATTTATTATCTACTTTACTCTTGAAGTAAACATTGGCCACGAACGATTCCACCAAACCGGTTCGCCAGCTCTGGGCAATATCCATTCCTTCCTCCCCCGGGGTAAATATCGGTGTACCGGATGATTTCTGAACCGGACGTTCAGATACAGGTACCCATATCCATCCCAAAGAGAACACGAATTGATTTATAACGGAGGAGGCGATACGAGTTACCAACTCGAAATTCTGATTCCGAGATACATCATAACTCTCCACTTGGCTCCGAAGAGCATCCACTAAACGCTCTTTCAACCCTACCCGTTCATAATTATCTTTCAGCACCCCCACAACCTGTACAAAGGCCACCGGGTTCACAATACAAAACTCCTCCTTCAAACGAGAACTGTCCATACTGTCTATATGCCTCAACCACTCCCCTACCAGACGATTTACAAACTGGTACACCGGATCATTCTCTTTTGTCCGATCGTAGAAAGCCAAAGCATGTAAATCAGCCTCATCAATGCCAGCCTCCCCGATCACCTCCAGCAACATCTTTTCATCATCAATATCCGTAACCGTCTTTAACTGTGAAATAATTTCCTCGTAACGAGTTTTCCCGGGGACAACTTGAATACCGTAGCTATCCAGTAAATCTACCAATACTTGGTTATCCGACACGTTTACTTGACTCACCTCTTTCTGCACCGCGAACTGCCCGTTCACGAACTCTTGGTACACTCTTCTCGCCACATAATCCGGACAAGACAAAGCGGTAATAAATTTCCCTGTTCGTTGCTCGGAGATCATCTTGCCAATCAGTAGGTTAGTCTGTAAAGCATTCTTTTTCGCCTTACTCAACTCCACTTCAATATTTCCCCCCACGTAATACTGTTCCAATTCATTCAGCACGATCTTACGTACCTGTTCCACGGCATCCTCTATTTGTTTTTTCTTGATACGGGGATCTGTTACCGGGGTCAGGTAGGGCATCATATAATCAATACCACTATGATTCGGCTGAATCATATCATCCCAACAAGCCTCCGGCTTATCCACCAAAGAACGTACATTCTCGTCGGTCACGAAGGACTCCCTCATATAGCTCATCATAACTTCAAACTCTTCCTTTAATCCCTCTTCCCACACGTGGGTTTCCCCTCCCCGGTTCTTAAAATAAGCTTTAGAGAACATCGGATTTCTCAAAATGAAAACATTCTTGAATGAGTCCTTATCCGTCCATTTTTTGGTCCACACGTCTGTCATCTGCTTCGTGTAGGCCTGACTGAAATTATCATCAAAACGGCCATTCCATATACTGTAATACCCCTCTTTTTTCATGGCATTTCCCTTATCAAATGCCGTGTTGAACTTAGAAAGGATAACAAACAACGGATTCGCGTAATCCTGTCCGGTCAACATTTTCGTATCGCTCTCTTTACGGGCACGAGCCTCCGGACTTTCCCCATGTATTCCATGAATCCACTCCAGAATCAAATGCGGCAACTGTGCCACCTCGTGATTACCATCTCCCAGAACCAAGCACAAGGAACTGATACCAAAGTTTAAACTATAATAATCAAACAGGTAGGACACCCGTCCCCGCAAAAACACTTTCAACTGATCCTCAAATCCCTTCACGACGAAATCTCTCTCTTTGAACATATCAGCCGAGCGTTCTCCCGGGAAATCCAATATGTCTGCATTCTTCAGAAAATCACGACTATGATCTTCCAACACGTTCGTGGGTAATGTCAGCACCAATTCGGAAATAAGCGCGCTCAATATCGTCCGGTCTATATTCGCCAACTTACCACCGGCAGAAACTTCCAGCGATTTGGTTCGCACTCCCGTCCGGGCATTCTTCCGGCACCATTCCTCTTCACTCTCCTTGATCTCGGAGTAACGACTCACGTCAATGATAGAAACTTCTCGCGGAACCAAAGCGTCAAAACCAACATAAGCCATATTGGCAAAATTCAACGTACTCAATCCCCGGCTCAACAAAATAAACAAATCATTGAAGAAGTCATGCTTACCCCATATGAACTGCAACAATTCATACCGTTTGTCCCAAGACACGTATGGCAATATCTCGGCCGCCCTTTCCCAGAAAGACATCTCGTCCAACGTGCGAATGATATATTTATCCCCTAACTTCATGGATAAATATTCCTTGATACCCATGATCTGATCCTCGTCAATCTCCGGATAAGGTGTCTCCCGCATCTCTCCCCTCAAATCAGCCAACACCTTTTCCACCTCTCCCAGCAATTGCTCTCTCGGGCAAGTCGCGGGTTCTATAATATTTTTATGAAATCCCACGGCGATAATCTTCACCAAATCCACCTGGCTGAACAATTTCACCATAATCGGCTTATCTGCCGGTTGTCCCGCGTGTCGCTCCACGGTGAATCGAGTAACCAATCCGGTAGATTCTTTTCCTCCAGGAGGATTGATCTGATCTGTAAAATCATACATTTTCCCAGTCGTATCGTCCGCCACGTACATCACTTCATCGCTGGAACTCTTTGCCAACAGCCCCACCATAAAAGACTTACCCGCCTGACTGGGACCGAACAAAGCCACGGCCGGCTTTAAATGTGTTGCCCGTTCCAACTTCTTAATCTCCCGGTTTAACTTTTTCAGTTTAGCAAGGGAGGCTCGCTGCTTTTCTTCGGATGCGAACTCTTCCATCCACCGGAGGGCAGAACTTATTCCTCGTCCAACGATCTGGCATTTAGCAACTATATCTTTCATATCCTATATCTTTCTATATTGTTAACAAACCTCGATTTCCGCGTATTTCACTGTCTGGTAGGAAGAACGGTTTACCACGGCAAACGTTCGCCCTTCTAGTATCTGGTTCCCCCCGATAGACGCGGCGTTGTGAATCCTTAAATCAATTTCTTTACTCTCTTCCGGTGAAATAAACAGGTAATCCGAAACCCTCGAATTACACAATTTAGCCAACTGCTCCAACACGGCTCGCCGCTGGGGAATATAAAGTCCCGTTAAGGCCTCTAACACACGAGTCAAGGCGGCATGCAGAATTTCCATTTTCTCTTCCTCCTCACCCTCTTTCTGCAAAGCTCGCACTAAAATTCCCCAAGTCTTTGCCAGCGCCACGCAAAAGGCAGACAATGCCTCGGAAGGATTCTTTATATCCTCTTTCAACAGCTGATTTATGGTCTGAATCTCCACGGCTTCTCCGGAAAAAACAGCATCCACCATAACATCAATTCCCACGGATGCAGCCACTTTCTTTTTCAAGCTGTTCACCTCTCTTTGCAAAGGCTCCAACTTCACCTCCAAAGCCTCTATCTCCCTTTTCTGTCGTTCACAATCAGCCGTTATATCCTGATTAGAAACCTGAATTTCCTCGGCAACGATCAATCTTTTCTGCAATTCTTGTATTTCCTGTTCCACACGTTGCACCAACAACTCCAAGTCCTCCGACTTCAGAATTGTTTTTAAACCTGCTGTTAACCAACCCGTGACATCTTTCTTTTCCTCCAACATGGACACGTGCAAGTTTTCATTCTCTTCCAGACGTCGGAATACGTCCTCCCCCAGAAACGTCGTTAACCAAACTGCCAAACGCTCGGCATCGTCCCCTCTCGTTTCCCAAGACAACAAAGCGGATTTTTCTCTTGTCACATTCATAAGCCGTCCACGTTATCGTTAATCGAGAAGATCCCTGAATCCAACCAATACCCCTGCTCATCTGCCAAGGTCTGTAACCGCAAAATCAGATACTCCGGTGATACGGCATGCCCGTCCCGATCGTAAATAGTCCCCCGGATCTTTAATGCTTCCCGATTCCGTTCCGAACGCTCGATATTCACGGATAAAGGTAACTTATCCTTGATCATCTGGGCCTTTTCCGACGATGCAAAATCCAGTAAATACATGGGAGAGGCAACCCACTCCGTCGCCTCGAATTGCTTAAACCCGAGCAACATGGGACCATCAAAACGCAATTGTTTATTATTTTCGTTCTCATCAAAGCAAATAGATGCCAAGTGAGACTTTATCTTGTCATAAATACCGATATATTTAGCCGTTGACTCGAATTTCTCTTTTAACTTGCCGATGTCTAGCCGGAAATTATCCAAGCGCATCAATTCCCCACTCATTAAAGCGATTGCCGCCCCCACGGCCACGCAAGTCTTCGGGTCTTTAATCTGCCCGGCATTATTAGAGAACGGATACCATTCTCCAATTCGATAGTTACCCATGGGGATAACCCGTTCCGGCGGTACAGGCAAGTACTTGTAAAATAGGTCTTTCACAACCGGTAAGGTCGTCGGGCAACCGGAAAGCAACACGTAATCACATTCGTATGCTTTCAACTTCTTACACACATCCCCTAATAACTTTTCAATTACCTGCCCGATCACCTGATTTATAAAACGATTATCAATATTCCACTTCACGTTCAATAAGTTAAATGAAGTAGCCCCATGATTTCTAAACTCGTCATTCACGTATTGAATCACTTGATTCACCGGGTTTGCATGCTTATTGTCCGTGTAGAAATCATTGAAGGTGTAGAAACAAGCATTTCTGTTTTCCCGCACATGATCCAGAATCCCCAAGGCTATCGGGTAAGCCACCTGCGTGGAGAACATCAACTGTAATTGTTGCATTGTCCCGTTTTGTGTACCCAAGTGAGGACCGAACAGAAAATTCATACATTCGAAAGTGGACGTGCATCCCTGTTCCCGGGCATATTCCGCGATCGGGGGCAGCACCACCCTTTCTACGATACTCTTCACGATGTCATCTCCTGCCAAGTTAAACCCTTCCCAGAAAAGCGGATCAGGAGAAAGCACCACAATATGCGCATCCGGGTCCCTGGAATACTCGCAAACCATCACGTCCGTAGTACCACCACCAATATCAATACTGGCAATCCGTACCGCATTCTTCTCTTTCAGATAATCCTGCCAAACCTGTGAATACTTGAAGAAGAGGCCTGCGTCTCCTCGGAAACGATGCATGATCTCGCCATACACGAAAGCCAACTGATTACAAGTAGCCTCATCATATCCCCAATTTTTACGTTTGGTCTTATCCACGCCAATATCTTTTGCCGACGGGATAATTTCTACCTCGTCAACCAATGAAGACGGGAAGTAATCTTTTAACAGATGAACGGCATCCTCGGCATGTTCCCGCAATATTTTCTTCTCCTCCTCCAACATGGCAGTGGGACAAGTGAATACAACCCGTTTTAATTTCCGGGCAAAATCTTTGTACATCGGTTTCAAGCGGGAATTTCCTCGAAACTCATGACTATTTATATAAGAAAGTGTCTGTAATAAAATCTCGAACATGGCGAAAGTCATCAACGAACTCTTCGAATAGTTCGCCTCCATCGCCGCGATAGGCAACAGCCCTTCTCCCTTTTTCTCCAAATCTTCTCTAGCACGTTCCAACAACACGCCGTCTGCCGTCAAATGATGAGCCACACCAAATAAGGCCGATGCCGAATCCGCCTCTTTATTGGCCGGAACGACCATCCAGCTCACCGGACGTTTCCGGGAATCCCACAAGTAACGTTTCGGACTTGACATGTAGGAATTGGATTTCTGCCCGAAGATCACGGAATAACGCAACGCTTCTTTGCCCACCCGAACCAAGCTGGGCCAATTAAATATATTCTGGTCCCCGGCCTCCATACGGGCTATCCGGTTACCGAACACTTGCTCATGAAAAGCGACCCGCATTTCAAAGGGTTCCCGATACAACCGATTCGGCTGCCCCAAATCCCGTATTGCCACAGGTACTGCGTTCGTGAACTGGAAAGGAGTCTCGTGATCTGTTTCAAAGATCACCCCACAAGTTCGGGAATTTCCAATATCCAACACTAAATCTACATCTATATCCTGCGTTCCCTTCTGCCCGGGAATCTCTATTTCTTCAAATACATTTGACCCCAACAGTACTTTTAACAGTTGGAAATAATATCCCACATGCGTGAACACCTTTTCCCGCTCGGAACCGGACAAGGGGACAATTTGCCGTAACCAATTGTCAATCCACTCATTTCCATACCAATACTGGTACAAATCACTTTCAGCCCTAGGGACTGCAAAAAACTGGTTTGTACGGGCATTCTGTGCTTTCAAGCTCATGAAGCGATGTTGCCTCTCCGCTTCCGTCGTGTCAAAAGCAAACACCACGTGATGCGTGGCCCCCGTCTTTCCATGATCCAGCGTTCCGATCTTCGTGAACCACATCCGGGCCCAAGCTGTCGGCCCGTCATGAAATTTATCCCCGGCAGCCGTCTTTAATAAATACGGAACAGGTAACCACTTATTCTCAAAGCATTCCAATGCCTTCCGGGCCGGGATAGAAATAATCTCTTCTTCCGGAATACGGTGAATCACCCGATCCAGGATCTTCTCCTCGTCCATGACCTCCCACGTCTCTACGTTGATAGCCTCGGCATTGATAACCGTATTTCCCGACTCGCTTGGAGCCTTCTCTATATAACTGGAAATCCTCGATAAATAGTAGGGAAGTTTGAACAGAAAAACATCTTCGTCCTCCTCCTCTTCATCTTTCTCCTCGTAATACTCAAAAGGTCTGAACTTATTCAATTTATCATCAGAAAGATTCACTTCCTTCGTGATAAACTGTACACCGGAATTTGGAATAAGTGTTATCATGAACTTTATATTTTATATCATTATTATCGCTTTTTACCGCAAAATGGACAATAAATAGCATTTTTCGGCACTTCTCGTCCACATTTTCCACAACGTTCCAAGGGAACGAATGACTCCCCGCAATGTTTACAATACTGATTCGCGATACGCTGTTTCGTCTGACAACGTTTGCATACCACCATATCTTTTTCTTCCGGTTTTACCTCCGGTTCCTTGGACGGTTCGGGCTTTTCATCCTGCTCTTTTTTCGGCTCCTCCACAGGTGCCTTGGGAGGCTCTGGCTTGTTATCTTTCACCGGGGGAACATCCTCATTCTTCGGAGGCACGGGTGGTACCGGGGGAACAGGAGGAACCTCCACGTTCAATTTCCTAGCAACAAAATAGCAAGGTTCACTACGCCACCCGTCTCCACTTAACCAAGGGTCCGGTAAATTCAACGCCCGACAAATACAAAAGCAATGATCTGTTATCTGGTCCGATTCGGTAAATTCATATCCTTCCAGAACTCCTTCCTCCACGGTCATATCGGTGAACTTCCCGACAAACACGTAAGGATCCGTCTGTCCCTTCTGAACATACACTTGGAAATCATAGATTTTCTTTCCTTCGGTCAAATAAGTCACCAACCGGGGATCAATATAAAATTCACTCTCCTGCCCCTCGTGACTTGCTGAAAATCGAATCACCTTATCCTTGTATTCCCACTTCAATCTAGCCATATATTCTAATTTTTTATTCAATACTTATCGTCCCAACTCCTGTAATTTGGTCTTCGCCCGTTCCATCCCCCGATTCGCCGCCCGACGATACCACTTGGCAGCTTCATCCAGATTCTTGGTCACCCCGTAACCAAATTCATACAACAAGCCAATGTTAAACTCCCCGTACATATTACCTTGATCAGCCGCTTTCCGATACCACTCCATAGCTTTAGCGTAATCCTTGGCAATACCATCGCCATCATAATAGATAATTCCCAAACTATTCTGCGCATCACTATTATTCTGTGCCGCCGCTTTTTCAAACCACTGTTTCGCCAAAATAATATTCTTCGTTACTCCCCGTCCATCTTGATACATACGCCCCAAATTATACTCTCCATTCGAATTCCCGACATTTGCAGCTTTCCGATACCATTCCACCGCTTTCGGAAGATTTACCTCCACCCCCTGCCCGTTCTCACACATAATTCCCAAGCTATTCATGGCATAACCATTTCCATTCTCGGCTGATTTCATATTCCACTTGTATGCTTCCATATAATTTTGCTCCACCCCTTCTGCATTCTTATACATCCATCCCACCCAGTTTTGAGCGTAATCATCCCCGGCATTTGCGGCTATCAAGTAATTCTTCAGTGCTTCTTGAAAATTCTTCTCTTTGTAATATTTATCCGCCTTATCCACGTAATATTTAATCTCCGTCTTGGATAAAGTTGTTCCCGTATCTGACAGGGTTGCCAGCTTATCCTTGGCATTTTGATACCCTTGATCCGCAGCCTTACGATACCAACGGATCGCCTCATTCACGTCCTTCCCAATACCTCTTCCCAGCTCGTACATCAATCCCATATTATATTGCCCGATCATATATCCCTGCTCTGCCGATTTGCGGAACCATTTCACCGCTTCCGATGCATTCACATCAACACCAACACCCGCCGAATACATGTACCCCAAACGATTGAGTACCCCCCCATCATTACCCGGAGCTGACAATTTATAATATTTCAATGCCTCCGTGTAATTCTTTTTATCGTAAAACTCATCCGCCATTTTCTCGTATTCCTTGTACGTCTTGCCGGAAGTAGAACTTGTAGCCGTCCCCGACAATTCCTTTAGTTTCTCGATAGCCCGATCATATCCTTGATCAGCCGATTTCTGATACCACGTTTTGGCCTCCGCCATATTCTTCTCTATCCCCCAACCATTCTCTCGCATCTCACCGAAAGAATATTGCCCGTGCATATCACCACCGAGAGCCGACTGTTTATACCATTTCACGGCTTCCTTATGATCCTTCGCAACATCCAACCCACAAAAATACATCACCCCCATAAAGTACTGCGCACCCGCATCACCAGCGTCGGCAGCTTTTCGGAACCACGTCATCGCCTCTCGATACTGTTTATCATTATAATACTTGTAAGCCTTGCTCTTCCAATCTCCAATTTCACTGGCAGAAGCCGATACACCAACCTCCAGACTGGCCAACTTATCTTTGGCTTTTTGATACCCTTGATCAGCCGCTTTCTGATACCATCTCCTAGCCTCCGTCATATTTTTTTCAACCCCGTATCCGTTTTCATACATTTCTGCCAAATAATACTGGCCAAAATCACTTCCCTGATCCGCAGCTTTTCGATACCATTTCACGGCCTCGGTTTCATCCTTCGTCACACCGAAACCATACCGGTACATGATAGCAAGCCAACTCTGCCCGGTACTATTCCCTTGCTGGGCTGCCTGCATGAACCATTTGAATGCCTCGTTATAATCCTTCGTCACCCCTTCTCCCGTATAATACGCATCACCCAGATTCACCTGCCCGGAAGCATTACCGCCATTTGCTGCCATACGATACCATTTCACCGCCTCTACCGCATTCTCCGTCACCCCAAGTCCTTTTTTGTATATCCACCCGACCATCGTCGCCGCCCTAGCATTCCCAGCCTCTGCGGCCTGTTTATAATAGGTCAAAGCCGAAGTGTAATTCTTGGCATTGTAATATTTATCTCCTTGCGCTATCCACTCGCTCGCATTGCCCTCGTTCCTGACCACCGTCTGTTGCTGTTCCCGCAACAAATCCATCGAGGATACGGCAAAATTACCATTTTCTGACTGCCAATAGTACACATTATATACCCTTGACGGCATTGTTCTCTCTTGATTCGTGTTCAAGTCAACAAACGTGATGGCAACCTTTACCGGCAATTTAAACTCTCCACTCGCCAAACGCACGTACGGGGAAATTTCCTCCACGCTCATGTTAAACGTCACCCGGGGCAAGACTACCGGAATTGTCCTTAGAAACTCCATTACATCCAGATAATTATCCTGAGTTTCCACCCCGATCTTCAAGAAATCGTACATTTTGGCTTGCTCTGACCGGAAGAACACCCGGATCAACTTCACCCGCCTTGTCCTCAACACGTTCTCATTCTCGTAATAAATATCCGAACTGTACATGGATAATGCTGCAATCATATTTTGCACGTGTTCCTCCATCGCCACCTGATACTCCCGCCGTAACAAATCATCTTCCTGTTGGGCAAACGAAACCCGGCTTATTCCCAACAAACATAACAGCATACAGACAATACTTATCGTCCGATTTCTCATATCACTTATTTTTATTCTATATTATACCTAAAAGCTCTCGCTCTCAATATTATCTCACTATTCTTATCATGAATTAATTCCACACACAGATCCCTTCCATCCTTGCCACAAAACACGTTTCCGCCATACATTGAAACAGTTAGTATTCCTCCATTTTCCCTTTTGCGAACCATAGAAATCCTAGGCAACAATGCCACGTTAAGAAACTTTCGAAAATATACGATTCTGAATAACGACTTCATATAGCAATGTCATCAACACAACTCTAAATTATTCAACAAATATATTAAAAATCAGCTATAATATCGAAAGTTTTAAGATATATTTTCCCCTCGTTAACACATCAATTGAATCGTCATCTATAATGCCGGAATTTCAAATATCCTTACTCTTGAAAACTATCTTCGCCATATCGAAACCTGCAAAATACACACGACTTCCTTAAAATTCGCATCCGGATATTTTTCTTTATATTCTGCTGAATAATTCTCAATCCAAGTCATTTGCTGGGGACCCGTATCTCTCGCTATCCCGGATTCCAAAATCTCAGGAAACTGAAGGATATGCTCCCGATCCCCATACTTAAACGTGTAGGCGATTTTGTTTTCCACGTTTCCCATCGAATAAGTACCTTCGATCCCCTCCTCTTGAGACGCATCCTGATAAACAGTTACCTTTCCCTCTCTTTCATACATTCCATTCCAATGATCATACACCATCTTAAACTGCCACCCTTTGGCAATATCCATGTTCTCGATAATTTCTTTCTTTACCTTCTCTTCTACATCCGATGTATCTCTACCATCAGAATAACGGATAAAGGCACGAGTTTCCATTACCTCGATCGTTCTGATTAGAGGACACACTGTAATCTCAATTGTGGCAGACTCTTCCCGGCTATCCACGATCGTGATTTTTGCCTGCCCAACCTTATAAGCCTTCAACGTGATAACCTCCTGAGACAATTCAGCCTTCACAATACTCTCGTCACTCGAAGAAATCTTGTAAACACCGCTGCCACCACCTGCTCTCAACCAACTCTCTCCCACGGAAGCCGAAAAACCCTCGATACGATCTCCACCGGATGATGTATAGAAACCAACCGGATTCTCATCATTGTCACTACATCCCACGACAAGCATGGATAAAACTAAAAAAATAGTAATGTGGCCAAAAAAATAATGTTATTCCATTTTTTCATAACATGAATTATTAAACATTTCACCCACAACAAGTTCAACTCACAACTTCAATCTCATCGCGACATCACGCATCACCTTAAATCCCAATCGTTCGTACACCCCGCGTCCCATTTCAGTCGCGTTCAAATCTATCGCGGAAACTCCTAATTGACGACATTCCTCGATCAACACCCCGATCACCCGCGTCGCAAGCCCGGCATGACGATACTCGGGATAAGTCAGCACGTTTATTAAATTCCCTACAATCCCCGTTATAAATGAACCATTTGCCGGTCTCTCCTCGATAACCACGTATGCAGCACTCGCCACCTGCCCATTTTTCTCGGCCAAACAGGCGATAAAATCACCCAAAGGGATATGCTTTTGGAAATACTTCCGCATCTGTGCAACGATAGCTATTTGTTCCTCCACCGTAAGATTCGCCCCGTTCATCCGGAGAAAATCCAACCGAAGAGAGATCAACAAGTTGACATCATTTAGATTGGCTTTCCTTATCTTCATTTCTTCTGGGTATTGGCTGCCTGTCGGGCAAACATTTCATATATCGTTCTAAACGCTCAAACTGTTCCCGGATCGGGGAATATTCCATTTCATTGATTTTCCCCCGGTACAAATCGAACAACCCCAGCGTTCCCCGCTTGTCGTATGTATTCAAATAATATAAACAGATTCCATGCAAAATACGTTCCCCGGTCCACACGGCCAAAGGAGCCCAACCGGAAACATTAAAAATATCCAAGGCTTTCTCAACCTTCTCATAATCGTTCATTTCCTTGAAAAAAGAAAGTCCCACGCTCTCGAATTCCACGATCCATTTCTGCACAAGTGAATGAAGTTTTGCTATTTTCATCTGAAACCAAGGCTTATCATCCAAAGGTATTCCCAAATACTTGTAAGCCCACCCGACATCCAACACGCCACAAATAGGCATACAATCCTTTTCCGATATAGCCTCCTTATATAATTGGCTGACTTTCTTACAAGTTACAAAGTACTCCGTACGCAAAGACAACTGATCATTCTCCCAATTCGTGAATCGAAGAATACACTCGTTCTTCCATTCACGATCTTCATAAACAAATACATTCTTAGCCTTCATGAAATGATAGCCATGCCTTTCCATGACCGGAACAATTTGCTCAATAAAAAGCCCCTTGATACCTTCACCTTTCATTTTCGTATGCATATGCTTATCTATAAATTTAGTGCCTGACCCTTTTTATCAACAACAAAGAGAATAAAATTTTCTTTATTTTCCCTATAAAAGTTCATAAAGTTTACAAACTTTTTATTTATTACCTATATACAATTCGGCCACAAAGCGTGATTCACGAGATACCGGTGTTAAATTTATATATCCGGACACGATTTGTCCCGCCTCCATCAGCAAGGGATACATATCTCTATTCTTCTCTACCGATTGCATGATTTCTCCCGGCTTGGGAGAAAAGTGAATATTAAAAACACCCTCAACACTCTCTTGTAAATAACGCTGCAAAGCGATTGAAACGATTCCCATGTTATAACGCAGATTTATCTCGACACAAGGTTGCACACCAAATTCTCCCGACTCGTCCTCGTATATCATCATATCCACCCCCAAGTATCCCACGTATTTCCCGTGAAACACCGCCGTCACCACCTTTTCCAACTGTTCACGGATTTCATGTAGGAACCCCGTTCCCGTATATTTTGCAATCATCCCTTCCAAACAAGAATTCGATGCCACCCTATTCCCCTCGTATTCTCCCCGCCGACTTGTTTGAAAAACAGAATACCCCAGAAAATTCAGGTGAAATAAACGGTCCATTTCAAACTCCATGGCAAAATCCAGCACCCGATTCAATCTTTTTTCCACCATCACGTACCCTTGTTTACGCAAGATACCGGATAAAACTTCCTCTTCTTTACACGTCATCTGTCCTTTCGGGATAAAAAGAATTCCTTTACCGGAAGAGGACCAAGGAGCTTTCACCACGACATCTTCCTTTTCCGACAACGACCTGATTCCTGCCAACGTGTTACATTCACGAGGAATAATATCCTCCCCTATACAGGGAATAGCCCGTACCATCTCAGCCAAACAAGTGGCAGCCATTCGCCTGCTATATAAATCCCTCCGTTTATCACTCCACGTTGACATGACACTCTCCCTGAACTGCTCGTTACAACGACTTTTCAACTCTTTCAATAAATTGTGAACCCGGGGACTCCATCCCCAAGGCTTTATCTCGTTAAAAGAAAGTAATTGAGCTTTTTCCCAGATCACCGGTTTACAATCCAGACCAAAAACTTCTTCTCGACTTTTCATAAAGTCGAAGTCCGGCATCTTCGTCACCAACACATAATCCCCTTTTCCGGCCAAATATGCAGATAAAAACGCCAGATCATCGGCCATAATGGAAATATTCGCCTTTGGCGTGTAACCATTTGTTCCATTGGCTATTGAAATTTCATTATCCGGATTAAACAGGTATAAATCTTGCATAAATGTTAAATTTTAGAGCAAAAGTAACACTTTTGGCTTAAATTTTGTATTACATATAAAAGTTTAAATAAAGAGGAGATGAACGGTTATCCGCATTTATACAGATTTTAAATTAATAACAACAAGTTTCATTTATTTTGCGAAAAGTGAAACATTCATTTCGTGATTACCGTAGGATATATCGTGTAAGACTTGATAATGATTGAAAAATAAAACTTTAAATAAATAGATGAGATGATTTTACAACTAGCTTTCGTTTTAACAGCAATCATCATCGGAGCGCGTCTAGGTGGTATCGGACTGGGTGTCATGGGAGGTATTGGATTGGGAATTCTGACATTCGTGTTCGGACTGCAACCCACGGCCCCGCCTATTGATGTTATGCTTATGATCGTGGCGGTTATTTCTGCGGCAGCATGTATGCAGGCTGCCGGAGGATTGGACCTTATGGTCAAGGTGGCCGAACGCTTATTAAGAAAGAATCCGGCACACGTCACAATTCTAAGCCCGTTAGTAACTTACGCATTCACGTTTATCGCCGGTACCGGCCACGTTGCCTATTCCGTACTTCCGGTAATCGCTGAAGTTGCCACGGAAACCAAAATTCGCCCGGAACGTCCCCTAGGAATTGCCGTGATCGCTTCCCAACAAGCCATTACCGCCAGTCCAATTTCTGCTGCCACGGTAGCATTACTGGGCTTACTAGCCGGTTTTGACATTAGTTTGTTTGACATTTTGAAGATCACGATTCCCGCCACGCTAATCGGTGTACTCGTCGGTGCCTTCTTCTCCATGAAAGTCGGGAAAGAACTCGTTGATGACCCGGAATATCAAAAACGTTTGAAAGAAGGCGTGTTCAATGACAAGAAATACGAACTGAAAGACGTTGCCAACCAGAGAAGAGCAAGTCTGTCTGTTTTTGTTTTCATTATCGCCACGGTATTCATCGTGCTATTCGGTTCGTTTGATACCATGCGTCCTTCATTCATGATCAATGGCGAACAAGTATTATTAGATATGCCATCTATCATTGAAATATTAATGTTATCCGCGGCAGCTATCATATTATTAATAACTCGTACAGACGGGTTAAAAGCCGCACAAGGTTCCGTCTTCGGGGCAGGAATGCAAGCGGTAGTAGCCATCTTCGGAATCGCCTGGATGGGAGATACTTTCTTGCAAGGCAACATGGCAGAATTAAAATCTTCTATCGAAGAAGTCGTTAGACAAATGCCCTGGTTGTTCGGTATAGCCCTGTTCGTGATGTCTATCTTGTTGTACAGCCAAGCCGCTACCGTCCGGGCGCTCATGCCTCTCGGCATAGCCTTGGGAATATCGCCTTACATGCTGATCGCCATGTTCCCGGCCGTCAACGGGTATTTCTTTATCCCGAACTACCCCACCGTGGTAGCCGCCATTAACTTCGACCGAACGGGTACAACACGAATCGGCAAATACGTGCTGAACCACTCGTTCATGATGCCCGGACTTGTCGCGACCATCGTGGCCGTTGGACTTGGACTGCTCTTTATACAGATTTTTTAAATACTCTAATTATAAGTAAATTTTAAATTACAGGTTATGAAAATGTTTAAGAATTTAAGTTTGCTGGTAGCCCTAGTGCTATTCTCTGTTGCGACCACGTTCGCACAAAAGTTGCCTAACATCCATATTCTGGCAACAGGAGGTACGATCGCCGGAACCGGAGCTTCTTCAACCGGAACCAATTACACAGCCGGACAGGTTGCCATCGGTACACTTTTATCGGCTGTACCCGAAATTCAGAAAATAGCCAATGTAACCGGAGAACAAATCGTTAAAATCGGTTCACAGGATATGACGGATGACGTGTGGTTGACACTTGCCAAAACAATCAACAAATTATTGGCAAGAAAAGACATTGACGGAATCGTGATCACCCACGGAACCGACACGATGGAAGAAACCGCCTATTTCTTGAATCTTGTCGTGAAAAGTAACAAACCGGTTGTACTTGTAGGTGCCATGCGTCCCTCTACCGCTCTTAGCGCTGACGGCCCGTTAAACTTATACAATGCCGTGGTTGTTGCAGGAGCAAAAGAATCCATGGGTAAAGGAGTTTTAGTTTCCATGAATGGTATTATTCTCGGAGCTCACAGTGTTTTAAAAATGAATACGATTGATGTTCAAACATTCCAAGCACCGAATTCAGGAGCCCTTGGCTATGTTTACAACGGCAAAGTATTCTACAATCAATCTCCGTTAAAAAAACACACCAGTCAATCCATATTTGATGTAACGAACCTGAACTCTCTTCCGAAAGTGGGCATCGTGTACAGCTATTCAAACATGGAAGGTGACGTTGTTAAAATGATGGCTAATAGCGGTTACAAGGGAATTATCCACGCCGGATTAGGTAACGGAAACATCCACAAAAACGTGTTCCCGGAATTAATCAACGCACGTAACAAGGGAATTCTTATCGTACGTTCAACCCGTGTGCCGACAGGACCGACCACGCTTGACGCTGAAGTAGATGACAATCAATACAAATTCATCGCTTCTCAAGAATTGAACCCGCAAAAATCAAGAATCCTCTTGATGTTAGCTTTGACTAAGACTAACGATTGGAAACAGATCCAACAATATTTCAACGAATATTAATTCATAAAAGCACCAAGTCCTGTTTTAAAGGACTCGGTGCTTTATTCTATTTGTAATTCTAGTTATAATAACTAGAAATTAGGAAATTATATTTTTATCAAAACACAGAATATGAAAAAATTAGCTTTATTAATACTTGTTATGGGTTGCGCAGCTGGTGCTTTCGCACAAAATGCCACGAACGAAAAGACTCTTTTCGAACGAGTAACCCAAATAGAGAAAAAAATGGACTGGTTCAACTTCTATTTGAACATGCAAGGTTCTTTTGATGCCTGTTTCAACTATGACCAAAGCGGACTAAGCGAGGCTGCATTCAAGATGCGTCAATTCCGTATTGAAGCAAAAGGTAACATCACCCCTTGGTTGTCCTATCGCTGGAGACAACGTCTGAACCGTGGGAACAACGGTGGTAACAATATCGACAACATGCCTACTTCCATTGACATCGCAGGTATTGGTGTAAAATTAAATGACCAGTTTTCATTCTTTGCCGGAAAACAATGCGCCGCGTATGGTGGTATCGAATTTGACTTGAATCCGATCGAAATCTACGAATATAGCGATATGATCGAGAACATGAGTAACTTCATGACCGGTTTGAACATCGCTTACCAGATTTGTGACAACCATCAACTCCAATTCCAAATTTTGGATAGCCGTAACGGTTCTCAGGATGAAACATACGGTCCCGGATTTGAAAAAAGCCGTGCCCCACTCTTGTACACGTTAAACTGGAATGGTAACTTGTTCGATGGAATCTATAAAACTCGTTGGTCAGCATCCGTGATGTCCGAAACAAAAGATAAACAAATGTATTATTATGCTTTAGGTAACGATTTCACGTTCTCTAAAAAAGTAAATATGTTTGTAGACTTCATGTATTCTGACGAACAAATTGACCGAAAAGGTATCATTACCGGTATGCTAGAAAACAAAGATGCCGCTCTTCTTGACGGTCACAATGCACTTGATGCAGAATACCTATCCGTGGTGACAAAAGTAAACTACCGTTTCCAACCGAAATGGAATGCTTTCGTGAAGGGAATGTATGAAACGGCCTCTGTGTCAAAAACACGTGGTGACATCGAAAAAGGAAACTATCGTACTTCTTACGGTTACTTGGCCGGTATCGAATACTACCCGTTAGAAGACAGCAACCTGCATTTCTTCTGTACTTTCGTGGGACGTTCTTACAAATTTACTGATCGTGCCGCTCAAAAAGGATACAACACGCAAAGATTGGAAGTCGGGTTTATATACCAATTACCGATGTTCTAACAAACAAGAAATGATACAATTACGAGAGGGAATATTCAAATATATTCCCTCTTTTGATTTATCTCATTTTATTTTGAAATTGTTTTAACGAGTGTTATTTTTGTACCATATTAGAGCAAAGATTTACAATCTAAATTTAGAAACAAAACTATTACTATGAAAAAAACTAATCTACTCACTATTTTAGTATTAAGCGGAAGCATTATTTTTTCAGGATGTGCATCCATGAGTAACACGGGCAAAGGCGCTGCTATCGGGGCCGGTGGTGGAGCCGCACTTGGAGCCGGTATCGGAGCCTTGGTTGGTAAAGGTAAGGGAGCCGCCATCGGGGCAGCCGTGGGTGGAGCCGTTGGAGCAGGAACCGGAGCTTTGATCGGTAGAAAGATGGATAAACAGAAAAAAGAGTTAGAAGCCATTGAAGGGGCTCAGGTTGAAACTGTTACAGATGCTAATGACCTACAAGCCATTAAAGTGACTTTTGATAACGGTATATTGTTCGCCACGAACTCTAGCCAATTAAGTTCATCTTCCAGAGATGCTTTGACGAAATTTGCCACGTCGTTAAAGAACTCTCCGGAAACAGACATCACGATCTACGGCCACACGGATAACACCGGAACCCGTGCCGTAAATGAAAGAATATCCAAAGAACGTGCGGAGGCTGTTGCAAACTTCCTCGTTGGAAACGGGATTGCCCGCAACAGAATCACCACGGAAGGCCTAGCATTCGATCAACCGGTAGCCGACAATAGTACAGCAGAAGGACGTGCTAAAAACCGTCGTGTCGAAGTATATATCACGGCAAGTGCGAACATGATCAAACAAGCAGAAGAAGGTACCTTGAAATAAGATACAATCAGTAAGTAACCACTAAAAGCTGGAAGGCTGTTTTCGAACGATCTCCAGCTTTTAGTTTTTTTAATCCGATAACAATGAAAAGAAAAAAACTATTACTAATCACGCTATTAGCACTATCATTACAGGGCTTGTCAGCCCAAGGCCTGTTATCCCATCTAAATGACACGACAAACGGGCGCTCTCTTTTTGAAAGAGTGTCGAACATCGAAAAAAAGAATAATATTTTTAATCTGAAACTGCACATGCAAGCCACATTCAACGGTGCATTTACAGACGGGACATTCGAGCAAGCAGCTTTCAAAATGAACCAGCTTCGATTAGAAGCCCGGGGGGACATCAATGACTGGCTTTCTTACCGTTGGCGTCAACGCCTGAACAGCAGTAACACGCCCCACGCGCTGGATAATCTTCCCTCCTCTATCGATTATGCCATGATCTCCGTACGCCTGACTGATCAGTTCGTCACCTCCATCGGGAAACAGGCAGCAGCATACGGAGGTTTCGAGTATGATCTGGATCCGATTGAAATCTACCAGTACAGCGACATGATCGATTATATGCTCTTCGATTTCATGACCGGAATCACGTTCTCTTATCAAGTTACCCCTACCCAAGAAATAGCCTTGCAAGTCGTGAACAGCCGGACGGCTTCCATGGATGATATTTACGGGCAACTCCCGGAAGACGTGGAAGAAAGTCGTGCGCCCCTCGCTTACACGGCCAACTGGAACGGTAATTTCTTCAGCGACAAATTTAGAACCCGTTGGTCATATTCCTTGCTCAGTCTGGCAAAAGGATATAACAATCATTTTTATGCCATCGGTAACGAATTAGATCTGGGAAAATTCAACATGTACCTCGATTTCTACCTTTCCGATGAAGAACTGGATAACCGGGGTATTATTTCAACCCTCTACCGCCTTCAAGGAGATGCCGATTGCATCAAAAATGCCCGTTATGAATCCTGGGTCACCAAATTAAACTATCGTTTCCAGCCCAAATGGAATATTTTCGTGAAAGGAATGTACGAAAATGCCTCTGTTTACAAGCATACCGATCAACTGGAGAAAGGCAAATACCGGACGGCTTACGGGTATTTCGGTGGTATCGAATACTATCCAACCACGGAAAACCTCCACTTCTTCGCATCGTACATCGGACGTTCTTATCGATTCACGGATAAGGCCAAAACACTAGGAGCCGAGAACTACTCTACATCAACTTTATCCATCGGGTTAATTTACCATATCCCGCTGTTTTAGGCTTTACGCCCAAAAATGAATAAGGGCAACCCTCGAAAGGATTGCCCTCTTCCCCGTTCCGGCACCCCGGAACAGAAAAAAACAACACACACATGAATATCAATAACCTTTTCTTATTTAAGAAAAGGTATTTACTAATCCTCCTTTTTCGAGGATTTCTTGAAACTCCGCATCAACATAAGGGAGCTTATACGCTCTCTTGTTCAAATATAATAAATGATTTTCATCATCTATTGTCAGTTGTTCCCCTGACGTGTAAGCATCCACCACGGCCCAATCAACAAGAATCCGTAACCCGTGATTAATAGCCATACGGTAAAAATCCCAGTTCACAGATTTTACAATCACCAGTTTTACCCCCACTGCTACCAATCCCGTCGCTGCATGTTTCACCAGTTGACCACACCCGAAGTTCTCCCCGGCGATAATAATATCTCCCGGTTTCACGTCGCAAGCGAAATTCGGATCCAATCCTCCAAACAAGTAAGGTTTAATCTCCTCCACCTGTTCAAGGGTCAAGCGATACATCAATTTTTCCGCAAATATCTGGTTACTTGAGATATTATCTATATCCCCGTAATTCCACACCCCGTTACTCTTACGATAATCGTACCCTTCCAACACGACTGGTTCTATCCGGGGAGCTTTATATTTATACCGTGCGCCCTCGAAGTGTATTATTGATGTCAGTTCTCCTCGCAACGCAGTCATAGCCACGGTTGCCGGAGAGGCAATATATTTCTCAACACCGGAATGATTCGAACTTCCGATATACCGACTATTGGCAGTAGAGATAAAACGGCTATTTCCGGCAGACGCCACGTGTCCCACTCCCAAGCAAGGCCCACAACTGGAGCCAAGAACGATGGCTCCGGACTGTGCAATCTTATCAATAATACCCTCTTCAACAGCCTGTAAATATATACTCCTAGAAGCCGGAACCACGAACAATTGGAACCCGTTGGCAATACGCTTTCCTTCCAAGATCATGGAAACTAACCGTAAATCCTCCAACCGTCCTGAAGCACAAGCACCGATAAGTCCTTGCTGTATTTTCAACCCGACAAGTTCCTCCACTCCCTGAAGAACATTGTTTCTCGTGTCATATACCATCGGAAAGACGTTGGCCAGATCAATCTCTATAAACCGAGAATAAACAGCCTCCTCGTCCGCCCAAACACCCCGTACTGCCGGCTCGTTAAAATAGTCTGCCAACCGGTCATCCGGAGGAAAAGCAGAACTGACCACTCCCATTTCCGTGGAAATATTGGCTATTGTCATTCGATCATCAATGGACAAAGAGGAAACCCCTTCCCCGTGATACTCAATTGCCTGCCCGTTCACATCCAACTCGCTCAATATTCCTTTTATCCATAAAGCTAAATCTTTAGCAAACACTCCTTCTGACAAACGATTTTTCAATACGATCTTCATCGTTTCAGGCACCTGAAACCACATTTTGCCCGTTTTCCATAACACGGCCGTCTCTGTTTTATTAATTCCCACAGCTAACGTGTTGAACGCTCCCGCCGTGGCTGTATGAGAATCGCTCCCCGCAACCAACATACCCGGACGTACCAATTCTGAGATAATCTGGTGGCTGATTCCACGGTCACAGTCATAAAAATGCTCTATTCCCTGCTCTTCCACGAAATCCCGTATCGAATTATATTCCAAGGATAATTCGTTGACTAACCCCGACACCTTTCCATCCAGCACGATCACCAACTGGGAAGGATTGTATACTCGGGTACCATGAATTCGTTCAAACAAAAACCTAACCCGTGCCGAATTATCATGACTCATCACATAATCCGGTTCACGGACCACGATACTCCCACGTTCGGCATTTAATATCTTCTCTACAAATGTTCGCATATATTGAATTTAGAATCTAGAATGTAAAACATAGAATGAACGGCACTCTCTGAATTTTATATTCTAAATTTCACGTTGTCTAAAACTGCTTTTATTTTCTCAACATCACTGTAATATTGCTCGTATTCCGGTAGTCCCGAAACCCCGCCCATGAACACGTTCGGGTTACGGAATTCCATTTCACTGTCCCGACTACTTTTCCCGCTCAAGTGAATAGCATCCACCCCTAATTCTATTAACGTGTTGGCATTCGCGGCATTTACACCACTTCCGGCCATAATTTGCACACGCCCTTTCGCCTGCTCCACCAAGGCTTTAATTTGCTCCATTCCCTCGCTTACAGTGTTGCGTCCTCCCGATGTTAAAACCCGGTAACATCCGGCCTGAATGATCCCCTCCAAAGCCTCTTCCATGTTTCGAGTCATATCTATCGCCCTATGAAACGTTACCTTTAAAGGAGCCGCCAATTCGACCAGCTCCCGCGTACGTTGTACGTCAACCGAACCGTCTGCATTCAAGATACCCAACACGACACCATCCGCCCGGCACTCTTTGGCAAACCGAATGTCCTCCTTCATCACCTCGAACTCTAAATCGGAATAAAGAAAATCACCTCCCCTCGGGCGAATCATCACGTAAAGTTGTATAGATAACTTTTCCCGGGCCATGCGAATCATAGCCGCGGACGGGGTTGTTCCCCCGTCATACATCCCAGAACACAGTTCCACCCGGGATGCCCCTGCCAACTGGGCATTCAAGCATGATTCCAAAGAAAAAGTACATATTTCGACCTCAATATTATTCTTCATTCCGCTCTGTCAATTTTTGTTTATTTGTTAATTCATACTACGAATATAATGAAATTATCGACAAACTTCAAATAAAAAGCAGGTATAAAATGCTCCTTAACATTCAAGTTATTTCTAACTTACATACATTCAACAGAGTATCACGTGTCAAAAAAGAATAACGGGAGAAATAAGCACATTACATTAAAATCCATTTGCCCCTCCCCCACAGCATAGCCACTTCCCAAACGGGTTTGCAACGTAGGGGATCTGTCTGTCATTCTATTCTCGGCCCCTATTTCCCGCTTAACTCGCCCCAATCTCTCGTTAACTCCGGCTACAAAATTAAAATAAACAAGAATAGATACACGGCGGGAAGTGTATGACATTTCCCGCCAAATTGTATTAAAACGTGTAAAAATCCATCCCGAAGAGTTCCTCGAAATACTTCTTCACGACTGCTTTCACTTCCGCCACGGGAACCTCTGCCCCCACCTCTTTCGAGATAGAAGTCACCCCCTTATCCACGAATCCGCAGGGGTTGATATAATTGAAATAATTCAAATCCGTATTCACGTTCAACGCAAAACCGTGCATCGTCACGTAACGGGAACATTTAATCCCGATCGCACATATCTTGCGTGCCCTAGAAGTGTGTGCATCCAACCATACCCCCGTGGCTCCTTCCAACCGTTCCCCGGTAATCCCGAACTCTCCCACGGTACGAATAACCACCTCTTCTAACAAATCCACGTACTCCTTCACCCCCACGCCAAAATTAGCCATATCAATAATCGGGTACACGACCAATTGTCCGGGACCATGATATGTAATATCCCCACCCCGATTTACCTTCACGAATTCAGCATGAGCCGCCTGCAACTGAATGGCACTAATCAGCATGTTCGCCTCGTTCCCGCTCTTCCCTAACGTGTACACGTGATTATGTTCCACGAAAATCATACAATTCTCCGTGTCCTCACCCTTTAACTTCGCGGCAATAATCCCCTTGTGCAACTCTTCCTGTCGTTGCCACACGGGCATATAGCTTGCCACTCCTAGATCAATTAATCGTGTACGTTTCATAACTTATCTCACATGCTTTTCCGCGTGGTAACTAGAGCGAACCAACGGACCGCTCTCCACGTAACGGAACCCTTTTTCCAACCCGATACGCTCGTATTCCTTGAAGGTCTCCGGTGTCACGTACTCTTTTACTTCGAGATTCGCCTCGGACGGTTGCAAGTATTGACCGATAGTCATTACTTTACACCCGACTGCCAGCAAATCATCCATCGTCTGAAGAATTTGTTCACGAGTCTCCCCTAATCCCAGCATAATACCGGATTTGGAAACGATACCCGATTCCGAAACCTGACGGATCACTTGTAAAGAAATATCATATTTTGCCCGGCTACGTACGCCATCCGACAATTCTCTCACCGTCTCCAGGTTATGAGAAATCACTTCCGGACGAGCATCAATCACCTGTTGCACGAGTTCTTGTCTTCCCTGAAAATCCGGAATCAGCACTTCCATTGTCGTTTCGGGATTCTCTCGTTTCATAGCCTCGATCACTTTCACCCAGTGAGCAGCTCCCAAATCAGCCAGATCATCCCGGTCCACGGAAGTGATCACGGCATGTTTTAAACCGAGCAACTTCACGGAGTTAGCTATATTTTCCGGTTCTGCCGGGTCCAATGGAGCCGGACGCCCCGTTTTCACGTTACAAAACTTACACGAACGGGTACATACATCCCCGCCGATCATAAACGTTGCAGTTCTGTTTCCCCAGCATTCGCCTTGATTGGGACACATACCACTGGTACATATCGTATGTAGATTATGTTTTCTGACTATATTTAAAACCTCCGTGGAACTCTGTCCTTTCGGTAATTTAATCTTCAACCATTCCGGTTTTCGTCTGCTATTACAACACGTCATACTCTCTATTTTTAATCGTACGCAAATATACGACGAAGTTTTTAAATACATACTGATATTTTTGATCTTTCAGGTTGTTAAATTCCCGAAAACACCTCTTTTTTTAACTATATGCAAATAACAGAAAATGCGTTAAATAAACTTGGACAACTTGCATTCATTAGGATTATACCCTACATTTGTTTGCAATAATTCAAAACCAATTTCGTAATGTACAGAGCAGAAATACACACAGAAAAAGGTGTTATGAAGGTTCTTTTCTTCGAAAAAGACGCGCCGAATACCGTTGCCAATTTTGTAAAACTAGCCAGAGAAGGCTTTTATGACGGATTAACGTTTCATCGGGTCATCCCGGATTTCGTGATCCAAGGCGGTTGCCCTAGAGGCGACGGAACCGGAGGACCGGGTTACACCATCAAATGTGAGTTAAACGGGGATAACCAGTATCATGATCGGGGAGTCCTATCCATGGCTCACGCCGGACGGGATACCGGGGGATCTCAATTCTTTATTTGTCACAACCGCAGAAACACAGCTCATTTGGATAGACGCCACACGTGTTTCGGCCAAGTTTACGAGGGATTGGAAGTGATTGATGCCATCCGCCAAGGAGACGAGATTATTAAAATCGTCATCACGGAAGAAAATGAATAAGCCTGTGTTCTTAGTTGTTTAAATAATTCAGAAAAGCCGAAGTGTTAATACAACAACTTCGGCTTTTCACTTGTATCTAACTTATCTTACTTTGCAAAAAGAGCCGCCAATGCAATAGAATTCAATTTTGCATCCACGCTGTCACCTCTGGAAGACAACACACTCGGGGCGGTGGCACCTACCAAGATAGCCCCTTGGCGAGCGTTTGCCAACTTCGTGTTTGTTTTATAGAACACGTTACCGGCCTCGATGCTCGGGAATACCAAACAGTCCGCATCTCCAGCAACCGGAGACTTGATTTTCTTAATCTCGGCAGCCTCCTTATCAATAGCCACGTCAAGAGCTAACGGTCCGTCGATGTCAATATTACCTAACTGACCTCTCTCTCCCATTTTGGCAAGAATAGCAGCATCCGTGGTAGACTCCACTTTCGGAAGTACTTGTTCCGTGGCTGAAATCATGGCAACTTTCGGGCGCTGAATACCAAGAGCGTTAGCAATCTGGGTTACATACTTCACGATTGCCATTTTCTGGCTGAAATCCGGAGCCGGAATAATAGCAGCATCACTGAACACCAACAATTTGTGGTAATTCGGACACTCCATCACAACAACGTGAGACAACGTGGCCTTCGGGGGCAACAAACCGCACTCCTTGTTCAAGATGGCGCGCATATATTTATCAGTACTTACCAATCCTTTCATGATGAAGTCAGCTTCCTTATCACGTACCATTTGAACAGCTTTAGCAGCCGCTTTCGTGTCCACCGGTTCATTTACAATCTTGAATCGGGAAATATCAAAACCATGCTCGGCACACACTTTCCTAATCTCATTTTCATCACCACATAAGGTGGCTTCAACAATACCCATTTCAACGGCTTTATTCACAGCCTCGATAGAGTGACTGTCGTTAGCGTAAGCTACAACCAAACGCTTTTTTTGGGTATTTCCCTTCAGTAATTCGTAGATGTCATCAATTTTCTGTATTGCCATGGCAAACTTATTTTTTACTTGATTAGTGATTTATGTTTTAAATTTGGAAACAAAAATAACGCTTTTTGATGAAAACTGAAACAAAAAGGAGCTTTTTGATTTTAGATTCTAATCACTTCGTTTATTCTTAATTTTAAATTACTTTTGTCTTTCGAATAGAAAAACAGAAATCACGTGTCGTTTAAAAAAAATATAATAGCACTTTACTTGATCAAGGTTTCCAAATGGTTTACCCTAGTGATGCCTATCATCGTGCTGTTTTACAAGGAATGTGGCTTGGATCTGGCAGATATATTTATTCTGAAGAGCGTCTATTCCATCGCCATGGTGTCCTTGGAAATACCAACAGGCTACCTAGCCGACGTATGGGGACGAAGGAATTGCTTGATTGCTGGTTGTATATTCTGTTTCTTGGGATTCACCAACTATTCAATTTCTGACACTTTCACGGCATTTTTCCTCTCGGAAATTTTGCTCGGATTCGGACAGAGCCTAGTGTCCGGTGCCGACTCTGCCCTACTTTATGATACGATGCTATATTATAAAAAGGAAGACGCCTATTTAAAATACGAGGGACGGGTTACCATGGTAGGGAATTTCTCGGAAGCATTCGCCGGGATTTTCAGCGGGCTGCTAGCAGTTTATTCCCTCCGATTCCCTTTCTACGTGCAGAGCGGTATCGCTTTTATCGGAATTCCGGCTGCCATTGCCCTGACCGAACACGCAGCCAAAACCAGAATCAAGAATTCGTTTGCCAATATCATGAAAATCATACAATACTCCCTTTTCACGAACAAGGAACTGTGCTATAACATCATGTTTTCCGGCGTGATCGGTGCCGCCACGCTGACCATGGCCTGGTTCGTTCAACCCTTGTTGATAGAACTGGATACCCCCACTTCTTGGTTCGGGATCATCTGGACAATACTGAATCTCACCGTCGGCATTTCTGCTCTCTATTCCGATAAACTGGATCAACGGCTGGGAAGTCTGCGAATGTACGCTTTTATACTATTCTTTATCGTGGGTGGATATATCGCAGTAGCCTTCAACATATCTTACGTTGGTTTGATATGCCTGTTCTTTTTCTACATTGTGAGAGGATTCGCCACTCCTATATTAAAAGGGTATATAAACCAAATTACTTTCTCCGAAATGCGGGCAACCGTACTTTCTATCCGTAACTTCGTTATCCGGCTTATGTTTGCGGCCATGGCCCCGTTAGTGGGCTGGCTGCATGACCTGTATTCCCTCTCTATCGCATTACAAGCAACAGCCGTCATCATTTTTGTTCCCGGACTACTATTCCTAATTTTACAATGGCGCTACTCGAAGAAAGTTTAAAAAAGTTTAGAGTTTAAAATAAAAAGGATGTTCTCGCAAACATCCTTTCAATCTCTTCTTCTTGATCCGTTTTACCGTACCTCTTCGAGAATCTTTGTTATGGACTCAAACACGTCATCTACCGAACCATGACCATTCACAGAAAAATGCTTTTTCTGAATCTTATAGTGATCGGCAACAGGTAACGTCTTTGCCCGGTACTCGCGGAAACGATTTTCAATCACTTCCTCGTTATCATCGGCACGTCCCTCGATTTTAGCACGTTCCAGCATCCGGCGCATTAACTCGTCGTGAGGCACATCGATACTCACCAATGCACTTAACGGGTGTCCCGTCTTAGCCAGCATCTCATCAAGAATTTCAGCTTGTCTCACCGTTCTGGGAAACCCGTCAAACAGGAAACCATCCACGTTCTTGTGATGTTCGATGCTGTTTTCGATTAACGCAACCACAAACTCGTCAGATAATAACTCGCCTTTATTAATAATCCCGGCAGCCATTTTACCAAAATCCGAACCTTCGGCAATCTCTTTACGAATCATCTCCCCTGTTGACAGATGCGCTAGATTGTATTTTTCAACGATCTTTTTCGCCTGAGTACCTTTTCCGGCTCCTGGAGGGCCAAACAATGCAATATTCAGCATGACAATAACTTTATTTTATTCCTTTTGATGTATTAATTGTTTCATTTTTATGAACTCAGCCACAAAGGTATACTTTAATCCAAACTTTAAAATAGAAAAGTCAGAATATTTTCTAATTTTATGTTTGGAATAACATCATTTTTGCATTATTGTGAATTCCAGTATTTTAGAAACTTCATGCTAAAGTTATTCATGTTAATTTGCTTCCCCCATAATTACTCTTTCACCTTTTCAAGCACGTCCAGATCCGTGTAATAGGTACGATGTTGCGATTTCTTACCCGTTGCATTCATTCTGGCCAAAACATACTTAATATTTCCATGGTTATCAACCTCATAGTCTTCTACAAATCCGTATTTACATTCCTCGTCCATGTATCTTCGACCATTCTCGTCCGGGATAGCCCGCCGAAAAGCGGGAGTTGTAATTTTCACCTTCTCATTCACCTCAAATTGCTTGTTCTCGTCAATATACTGCTCTTTCAGTTGCTTTTCCTGCTCCCGATATTTGGCTATAATTTCTTCCAGCTCTCTTATAGAAGCTACATACTCTTCTTTTGTCATGGTTTTATTCATTTATCGAAATAATTTACTTACTCTTTTTACATTATGAATGTAATTATCACCTTGCAGTTACAAATATATAAAATAAATTAAATATACCATCCAATTCGTTCTAAATTCGACAATATTGGATATAAACAAACGAAAGTAGTTATAAGACCTTATCTCTATTCTTGAAAATTACATTGCAATTTCGTACATTCGCAGGCATTTCCGGAATCAATAATATGAACAAGAAAAAGACCACAACACGAAAAAAAGCCACGAAGAAAAAACAAAGTATCTTTGCCCGTGTTTTCAAGACAATACTATTGAGTGCCTTACTAGGCGCCGTTCTCGTTGGGTTATTCGTATGTTGCGTGTACTACGGGATGTGGGGGAAAATTCCGGATTACCGGGACCTAAGGGAAATTCGTAACAACGAGGCATCTTCCCTATATAGTGAAGATGGAGAGTTACTCGGAAAATATTACGTGGAAAACCGTACAAACGTCATGTTCGGCAGTATATCCCGCAATGCCATAAACGCCTTGATCGCCACTGAAGACGTGCGCTTTTACGAACATCACGGGTTCGATAAAGTCAGTATGCTAAGGGTATTGTTCAAGACATTACTATTAGGCGATAAGAGTTCGGGCGGGGGAAGTACGATCAGCCAGCAATTGGCCAAAAATCTCTATCCTCGCCAGTATAGCAGCCGTTTCATGATTCCGGTGATCAAGATCAAAGAGATCATCACGGCACATCGTCTTGAAAAACTATACACGAAAGACGAAATTCTCACCCTATATTTAAACACAGTATCTTTTGGCGAAGGCACGTTCGGTATTGAAAGTGCCGCCCAAAAGTATTTTTCCACGACGGCAACACGTCTCTCCGTTCCGGAGGCTGCCACACTGATCGGACTTTTGAAGGGACCTTCTTACTACAATCCCCGGGTACATCCCGATCGCACGTTACAACGACGTAACACGGTGATTACCCAAATGGTTAAGTACGATTATCTGACCGAAGAAGAAGGAGAAGAATTGAAAAAAGAAAAGTTACGACTCCGTTTCAAACCGTTAAACCACTATTCCGGCCTAGCTCCCTACTTACGTGAACAAATCCGCCAAGATGCAGTCAAGCTCATTGCCGAATTCAACGAAGCAAACAGCACCAATTACGATTTATACAAAGACGGGCTGAAACTCGTCACCACAATCGACGCTGAGATGCAACGTTACGCGGAAAAAGCCATGCAACAACACATGAAGTCGTTGCAACACGCTTTTTACACGCATCTGGGAAAACAAGAACCATGGGACAAAGAGAAGAATCTCCTTGATAATGCCATTCGGGAAAGCGAGGTATATAAAAATCTAAAACGCCAAGGACTTGGCGAGAAAGCCATCCTCGCCGCCATGAATGAGAAAAAGCCCATGACTATTTATAGTGCATACCAGGGAGAAACCGAAATGCAAATGTCTTCCATTGATTCCATTAAACACTATCTAAAGATTCTTCAACCCGGTATGATAGCAGTAGAACCCCAATCCGGAAAAATAAAAGTATGGATCGGGGGACTTGATTTCAAGTATTTCCAATATGACCAAGTGCTGGCCCCCCGCCAGGTCGGTTCCGTGTTCAAGCCGGTCGTTTACAGTGCTGCCATTGAACATGGAGCCCGTGTCGATGCCTATTATAATAATGAACAAAAAAGTTATCCGGAATACGACAACTGGACGCCTCGAAATTCAAACAACCAATACGGTGGTTATTACACGCTAAAAGGGGCCCTAAGTCAATCCATCAACACGATTGCCGTCCAAGTTCTCCTACAAACAGGAATCGACGCCACGATAGAACACGCTCATCGGCTAGGAATACAAAGTGACCTACCCGCAGTTCCCTCCATTGCCCTAGGAGCTGCCAATATTCCTCTTCGGGAAATGATTCTCCCCTACTTGTGCTATGCAAACAATGGCGTATCGACAACACCCTATTATCTGCTTTCTATAAAAGACCGAGACGGACGTATTCTTTACGAGGCTGAACCACCACGCAGAGAACGGGTGATTCCGGCAGAACAGGCTCATACCATGTCCTCCATGCTTTCCGCCGTTATTCAAGAAGGAACAGGGAAAAGACTGATCAACAACTACGGGTTGAACATCCCCCTAGCCGGAAAAACCGGGACAACCCAAAATCAAGCCGATGGCTGGTTTATTGGTTATAATCCTCGTATCGTCGTGGGCGTAAGAGTCGGGGCCAATAATTCTCGTGTACATTTCAACTCTACCGCACTTGGACAAGGTGCCAACATGGCACTTCCAATCTTCGGGTTGTTCATGCAAGAATGTCTGCAAAGTAACACTTACGCCTATTGGTCCGGTCTGTCCTTCCCGGTTCCACCCTCGGATACACAAAAAGAACTAGCAGTCCCCACGTTCAAGGATAATATAAACCTGTTGGAAAGATTGACCAACCAAAAACTGGAAAAAGTAAAGAAACAAGATACAGAAAAAGATACCGATACTCCCAAGAAAAAAGGTTTCTTCCGGAAAATCGGGGACCTATTCAAAAAGAAAGATAAAAAATAATTCACCATGAAAACAATAAACAAGACATCCCTGCTCCTTGCCCTTATCATACTGGCTATCGCTTTCAGTATTATATCAATGATTGCTGCCCCGGCTGAAATACGTTACTCCTGGCACGGGCTGAACCCGTGGAATACCGTCCAAGCTGTTCCACTCATGTTCAAACGATTCCTTAAAATGGACGATTGGATTATCTATTCTCTATCCGTGTTAATCATCGCTTACCTCTGGTGGAGAATCTATGCACTCGTAAATAAATTCAGAAGATCATAAACCCTTTATTCTTTCACCCCGTACACACTCTGGGATATACGTTTCACAGCGACCACGAAGAAACCCGTTAAAACGAGATTAAGTACTAAACTTAAAATGGAGATAATCAACGCAGAACCTCCTAACTGGTACCCCATGGCTATCACGATAATTCCTGCACCTACTTCCCCCCTCGTGAACATACCGATCGAAAGGGCCAAACGCTCTTGAATCTTCCGGTCACGATAGAAGAATAGCGGGAACATCTTCCCAAGATTCGAAAGAATCGTTACCACAATTACATGGAAAATCAGCATCCCCCATCCGGGCATCCCGTCTCCCCCGGTCTCCAAACCGATAAAGATAGGCGTACTCAACCCGACCAAAAACATAAACAGGTACGAGATAAAACTAGAGGCTCTTTCTTCCTCTCTCGAATGATTATGCACGGTTTTCATCACCATTCCCAGCACAAATGCCGGTAACAGTACCTCAATATGAATTGCCCCATCCTGTCCCATAAAAGCTTTCGAGATCAGGTACACGCTCTCGAATGTCGCCACGATACACACGGAATAAAGCAGAATAGCTCTCCAAGATTGTGGCAGGTTCAGCGAACTCAACCGTTTCCATCCGAAAATCAAAAGGATACAAACCACCAGAATAATAACAAACAATTGCCACTTGAAACCGATCATCAGTATTTGCAACGGGATCATCAATAAAATAGTGTCCAAGTCATCAAATATAGCCAGCACCTGCGTTTTCTTGTAGATCCACTCCTTTTTCAGCCCGGCAGCAGCAAGCATCGTAAAAAGAATTCCCGCTGAAGTGGGAGCCGCAAACCGGCTGATCAGCAAATTATTCTCCCACGACAATCCCGTATCCAGAAAAAAGATATAATAACAAGCTATCAAGAGCCAAGGTACGGCAGCCGTCGCCATGGCAATAAAATAATCCGTCGTGTACGAACGCCATTTTGCCTTATCCAGCTCGAATTCCCTCCCTACATTAATCATGATAAAAGCAAGACAAATAAACATCAGCCATTTACTTATCGATGCCAACGTTCCATACACACTTCCTAACGCCGAAGGAAGTATTTGAGAAAAAAATAAGCCACAAAGTAAGAAAATAGAAAATAAAAAAACTTTCTTCATCCCCATCAAAATTAATTTGCCACAAAGATAGGGATTTTCAAGCAATTTTCGATCGCTATTTAAAACGAATCTAGTTAAAAAATGTATATCAAAAGCTTTGATCTACTCGTATTTAATCGCATCAGGTTTATAAACACGGTAATCATAAAATCCACTTTTCCGACGACTCGACACGTTCACCTCTATACTATGAATATCGGGTGGTCCTTTGGGGTAAAAAGCAAAACGAATACTTACATTCTTGAGAATCAAGTTATCATTTCGTAGATTCAGACTAAAACCGATTCCCCAGTACGATTGACTATTCAACAAATTCTTCTCATCCCGGGCCAACACTCCCCAATCCACGAACCCGGTAACCGATGCCCGAAATCCCCTCTTAATGTAAGGCAGGAACAACGTTGCGGACATGGAGGCAGAAAGTCGTTGTGTCCCCCGAGTGGTATCGGAATCAAATCCCCGGATGTTAGCATCCTCGAAATAAATATTATCATCCGGATTCCTCTTGATTCCTAATACGTAATCCACGTTACTATAAAAACGTAACCGGTGCCGGGACAGATCGTACAAACGACTGATATACTGACTACCGACCTTAAACACGCCACTCTCGGCCGTGTAACCATTTAGAAAAGTGCCAAAAGCCGCATACCAAGCATAGTACCTCTCCGTGTATTTATTAAACCAGGAATAATGCCATTCTGTTCCCAAGTACCCGTACTCCGTGAAATCACTCTTCTCATACCCGAAAAGCAACGTCCCCGATAATCCCGAGGGAATATCCTCTGTTCGCCCGAAATCATAGATCAAGTTCGCCTTGAAATACTTGATTTTGGTAAACGTCAAAGCTCCCATGATCCGGTCACGGTCGTAATAGAAATGATTGGAATCACTCGACACTTCCGGACGATCGACAAAACTAGTACCCGTGTAACGTCCCGTCAGGTAAAATATTCGGTTATAACTATACTTCTCCGGCAAATAAAAAGAAGTTCCTCCCCAGAAGTCCCACAACCGGTAATTAAACAATTCCACGGGCTTGTTGATGTCCCGGTCAACCAATGTTTTCGAGGAATATACCCGACTGTACGCGGCTCCTCCGGCCCATTTCGTCTTGTACGTCAAGAATTCTTTATCCAGTTCCACCCGTAAAATATCCTGGTTATAGGAATTCTCGTACATCCCGTAGAAGTCCATGTGAGACCCTAGAAGATTACTGGCCTTATACTCGATCAAGTTTCCCCATTTTTTATCTTTACTCCCCCGAAAACTAGCCTGATAATGTAAACTATGCCCCAGTTTAAACAAGTTTTTTGTTTCCAGTCCCAAGTCAACCGCATTCAAAAAGTTACTCCACACCTCCCCCGTCCATGAAAATTCATCCTTGCAAATAATCATCAGATCAACTTGATTCGTGTCACTCTGTACCTCTTGTATGCCAATCAGCGCATCGTCCACGTTCGACATTGCTTTCAGTAACTGTTCATTCTGTACCAACTCGAAAGGGTCGACTGTCATCCCCGGCCTCACGGTCAACTGTTTTTTTATCACCCGTTCGGCCGATTTCTGGTGAACGGAATTTGCCACGCTTAAAAGCCATTGTAAACTGTCCTGCAAGGGCGTCGTGTCGTTAACACTCGTTCCGAAAGGAGGTAAAACCTTCACATGAATATCACGGATCGTCTTTCCCCGATAGGGCTTGTAACGATCCTCGCTATTTTCCGTTTGAACAATATCAATATTGATTTTTCGGGGATTCACGAAGATCATCTTGTACAACTCTTTCGTCCATTTCCGCCGATAAGCGACCTCCTTGATCCTGGAAAACTCATACTGGAGAGTATCCCGAATTAAACTATCCGGTAAGAAAACCACGTCATTTTGTTTCAGTGTATCAGGTAGCTTTATAAATTCATACTCGTTATTCCCACGCACGTCGAATGATAAAGGTCTTGCATTTGCTTGACTTTCCACGAGTAATACCCATGCCAGCATCCATATCATACAACGAATAATCACATGCTTCTTTTCCAATAAAATTACTCTTCTAACACTAACGTTTTCAATCGGTCAGACATCCAAACCTCACGTTCTCCCTGTTTATTTTGATAAATAAAACAAGCCTCGATATGAGGATTATCTAACACTATTTTTTTAGATTCTTCAGTTCCTAACACCATAAACGCTGTCGCGTAAGCATCAGCCTCCATACAAGTCGGAGCGTACACGGAAGCACCTAGTATATCTTGTTGGACAGGATAACCGGTCCTAGGGTTTATTGTGTGAGAATATTTTTTTCCATCCACCACGTAAAAACGACGATAATTCCCGGAAGTCGCCAGCGCCCCTTCCCGCAAGGCCAACACAAGCTGCAACTCCCTGTTTGCTGCCGTCGCATCGTCAATCGGCTTGTCTACACCGATATGCCAAGGGCGCTGTTTATTACTTTCCCCTTTCACGCGGATTTCACCACCAATCTCTATCATGTAATTTTGTACTCCTTTCCGGTCAAAAAACTCGGCCACGAGATCCACTCCTAACCCTTTGGCAATGGAACTGGCATCCATCTGTACCCCCTCAACCAGTTTCACCAACCGCTCCCCTCCCAACTGCACCTTATCCATTCCCACGTATTGCAATAGAGAATCGATCTTCTCGTCCGAAGGCAACTTCTCGTTTTTAAAACCGAATCCCCAAGCATTCACCAACGGGGCCACTGTCACGTCAAAGGCACCACCCGTCACCTCGTTCACCTCTCTAGCCTTCTCGTACATCACAACGAAAAGCGAATCTACCTGTTCACTCTCACCCCGGTTCCACCGGGCAATCACCGAATTCTTGTTAAACATTGACAAGGACCGATTTACACGCTCCATCTCCTGCCGGATCTCCACCGCATAATCCATTTCACTTTGGTAGGACACGTGATAAACGGTACCGTACACGCTACCCTCCGAGAACCGGTACACATTACGCTGACACCCCATCACCAACACCAACCCGCAAATAATAATCCCCAACTTTTTCATACACGTTTCTAAAAATAATATCCCAAGTTAAAATAAAAGCCCAGTTTCTTTGACCAATCCGAGAGACTGAACATGAAATCAATTGGTCCCACGATACTATCGTAAGAATATCCGACACCCCCGCCCCAAATATCATCACCTCCGAATATATCAAAGAAATTAGCCTCCTGTTTCGCATAATTCCCGGCTAGAGAAATATAATGATTACGACCGATATTATACCTCACCTTGACTTTTGCCACCACAACCGAATTATCGAATATCTCCAGATGCTGAATTCCCAAGAAAGGCAATTGTTGATCGACATACCTCCCGGCAACATCCCCTCCCATGCAATTCAAATAGGGATAGGGAACATCATGCCCCACCAGCACTCGCCCGTAAATAGACGGGATAAACTTCACCCGCCGGGTGATGGACAGCACGGACTCGAAATCCAGCCCGATAGCAGAGAACGGAGCCCCGTCATTATAGGTGATCAAATTATCCGTGTACAAAGAATAATCCACTTTCAACGACATTCCTCGTGTCGGGTAATAACGTTTATCAAAGGTTTCCAGGTGCGCCAGCCCGTAATAACTAAAGAACCCTTCCGGTTTCACCGAAATATTATGATCTTTGTCCGAGAAGAGGAACGACTCGTAATTATAATACTCATAACGAATCCCCAGTTGCAATTTAAAGTTACGGAAATAAATATCAGAACCTCCCAGGTTTACCCGATGAACTCCGTAATCCACGTTATCCGTTTTCTTTCCCTTGGTATAAATATCCAGGTTATTGTACTTGAACATGTACTCCAATTCAAAACGCCGCAGGAAAGTATTGCCTAACGAATAGTTCAACTTCACGTAAGGATTCATGCTTAAACGTCCGGTCAGGGAAAGCCGCGAACCTCTCAAATCCTTGTGAGTAAGCGTGGTATTCAATAAAATAGCCGCCATTTCCTCTGAATCAAACCGGAAACCCAGATTCAAAGAACTCATCGGCTTTTGTTTTAGTATCAATTCCAAATCGTACACCGGGCCACCACTAAGCTTGTAACTCACGCTCGAAAATGCCCCGATCCCGTACAACTCGGCAATTGCCTCGTGCAGATCGCTCAACGTGATCCGGCTATAATCCTTTATCCGTATCTTTTTCCGTAGCCACTTCTCATCCCGTTCATCAATTCCTGACAGATGCACGTGTTCCACCATGATCGTGTCATTCTCAATAATTATATCTTCAGATACTTTTTTCGGTTGAAAACTTTCTGTGAGTCCTAGCTCTTTTTTCAATTGCATCAATTCATCCCATTGACTCCGGGCCACGTCCTCACCCCGCATGATCAGCGTGTCAATAGCGCTTGACGAAAAACTGGCGGCCGAATAAGGTGTAACATCCGGCTTTATATAGATGTTTACCATCTTTTTATTTTCCTCGTACTTCTGGATACCTAAAAAAGAGGTCATCTGGTCAAGAATCCCCATCACGGATTCCAACCCGGATGCATCTTTCAGTTCCGCCTGTACGTCTACCCCGATAATTATATCGGCTCCCATCGCTTTAGCTATATCTACCGGGAAATTATTCGAAATACCCCCGTCCACCAGTACCATACCATTTTTCCGCACGGGAGCGAAAGCACCCGGAATAGCCATACTCGCACGCATGGCCAGCGGTAACACGCCGCGGTCCTGAACAACCTCCTTACCATCCACCAAATTACTCGCCACGCAAGCAAAAGGGATCGGCAATTTCTTAAAATCCAACGAATCATGGTAACCGATTGTCAGATCCGAAAACAGGTTGTAAATATTCTGCCCGCTGATGAATCCCGATGGAATCTTGATCTCCCGGTTATTCTTTATCGGCACGGAAACCAGATACTTTTCCGTTTCCTCCTTTTCCGAGAAAGGGAGATTATAACGATATACTTTATCACTTAACAGAAACATCCAGTTCTGTTTCCTCACCAAACTATCCATCGTGTGCGCATCGTACCCAATTGCGTACAACGCCCCGACGAGAGACCCCATACTCGTCCCTGCAATATAATCAATCGGGATACCTGCTTCCTCCAACACTTTCAACACTCCGATATGTGCCACGCCTTTCGCACCTCCCCCACTCAGCACCAACCCGACCTTTTTCCGTTGGCCTTGAACATCCAATATAATAAATAAAACAAGAAGAAACACCAAAATTCGTTTCATACATTTCAGAATTTAAATTTAAGAGGTTAGATCAAAAAAGATACCATTCTTCTCGCTCTAAACTCCCCAAAAATACAAATTTCTCGGAACATTAGCAACTCAACTTCCCAAGTTCGCACAACATCTGACATTTCTTTTTCCAAATTATTTGGCTAAATTTGCGGTGAGACTAAAAAATGTAGTATGACGAAAATATTAGTGATTGATGATGAGAGAAGTATCCGTAATTCGATGAAGGATATTCTACAATACGAGGGACACGAAGTCGTGCTGGCTGAAAACGGAATGGAAGGACTCGTTTCCGTGAAATCTGAAAAACCCGACATTGTATTCTGCGATATAAAGATGCCGAAAATGGAAGGTATCGAAGTACTGGAACGCATCAAAGAGTTCTCCGCGGACACCCCGGTAATCATGATTTCCGGTCACGGAACCATAGACACCGCCATAGAGGCCATCCGGAAAGGGGCTTATGATTTCATCGAAAAACCGTTGGATTTGAATCGTATACTAATCACGATAAAGAACGCCACGGACAAACATTTATTAATTCACGAGACAAAGACCCTGAAAAACAAGGTCAGCAAGAAATACGACATGATCGGGAATTCCGAGGCCTTAAACCATATACGAGCCATGATCGACAAGGTGGCCGTTTCCGATGCCCGGATACTGGTCACCGGGCCTAACGGTTCCGGGAAAGAACTCGTTGCCCACCAATTGCACGAGCTAAGCCACCGCAAGGACAATGCCTTTGTCGAGGTAAACTGTGCCGCCATCCCCTCGGAACTCATCGAGAGCGAGTTATTCGGGCATGAGAAAGGTTCTTTCACCTCGGCCATCAAGCAAAAGAAAGGGAAATTCGAACTCGCCAACGGGGGAACGCTCTTCCTCGACGAAATCGGTGACATGAGCCTCAACGCCCAAGCCAAAGTGCTGAGAGCTTTGCAGGAACAAAAGATAACCCGTGTCGGTGGGGATGCCGATATTAATGTAGACGTGCGAGTCATTGCCGCCACGAACAAGAATTTGAAAGAAGAAATCAAGAAGGGAAATTTCCGGGAAGACCTCTATCACCGGTTAAGCGTGATTATTATTGACGTACCTCCTTTGTGCCAGCGTCTGGAAGACATTGATGCTTTGGCCAATCACTTCTTGACAGAAGTATGCACGGAAATGGGCATCGCCCCCAAAACGCTTTCTCCCGATGCCATCGCCGCACTGAAGGAGTGCGAATGGACGGGTAATATCCGTGAATTACGTAACGTCGTGGAACGATTAGTCATTCTTTGTGGCAACACCATTACCCGGGAAGACGTGAGGATGTACAGATAATGGAAAGATAAAAGAAAAAAGATAAAAACTAAAAGTTGAAAAACCTGTAACTTGTAACTTGCTAACCTGTAACTCGCCGAAGGCGAATCCCGGCAGGAATATAAAATTTAAAATTAGCTCGTTTTATGGGAAAAGATAATAAACTACATATTATATTATTGGGCCGGAGAAACAGCGGGAAAAGCTCGCTGATAAATGCCCTGACAGGTCAGAATATTGCTATCGTTTCGGATGTGGCCGGAACCACTACCGACCTCGTGAAAAGAAGTTATGAAATCCCGGACTTTGCATCCGTTATCTTTATCGATACGGCAGGTATCGACGACACGGGAACTTTGGGTGAAATGCGGGTGGAAAAAACCCGGAATGCTATATCTCAAGCTGATATGGCCCTACTCGTGATCACGGATAACCGTTTTGAAGAACACGAACAACAACTTGCCGAACAGTTAAAGAAACTGGAAACCCTGTTTCTAGTAATCCACAACAAACGGGACGAAGTCGCCTTAACTCCCGATTTAAAGGAAAAATTAACGGCTACCTACAACTGTCCCGTAATCGACTTCTCCACCCGGGAAGATAACACGACCCCGATCCTAGATACACTGAAAAGTGTATGGAAAAAAGACAACGCCCCGAAATCTTTGATCGGTGATTTACTTACCCCCGGGGACATCGTGTTGCTGATCACCCCGATTGATTCCGAAGCCCCCGCCGGGCGACTCATCCTGCCGCAAGTACAGATGATCCGGGATATTCTCGACAACCGTTGCGTCTCCATCGCCTTGCAACCGGAAGAAGTCACTTCCTTTCTGGAAAAAACGGGTATCCGCCCCCGTCTTGCGATAGCCGATAGTCAAGTATTCAAAAAAGTGGCTGCCATCATCTCCCCGGAGATTCCCCTCACGAGTTTTAGCATCGTTCTTGCCCGCCACAAGGGAAACTTCAAGGCTTATCTCGCCGGGACACCCCGGATCGAAGAACTGAAAGAAGGAGATCGCATATTGATGCTGGAGTCCTGCTCACATCACGTTTCCTGTGAGGACATCGGCCGTCACAAAATTCCCCGTTGGTTACAGGAACACACTGGGAAAAACTTCCAGTTCGATTTCATCGTCGGTCTAGATGCGATCACTCGCCCCATCACCGACTATGCCATGGTTATCCAGTGCGGTGGTTGCATGATCACCGGGAAACAATTGAAAAACAGGCTCCAACCTGCCATCGACGCAGGAATACCTGTTAGTAATTATGGAATGACGATTGCTTACCTACATGGAATATTCGAAAGGGCAACGAAAGAACTTACTGATTTTAAATTTTAGATTTTAAATTTAAAATTGAGCTACCCCCTTTGGCTCCCCTTACACAAGTGAAGAGGAGTTAAAGGAGGTAGTTAAAGAGGTTTCCTCGTGCGACCTAATCTAAAATCTAAATTATTAAATCGTTATCCCGAACCCTACCGCAAAAGGTCGCAACTCCGGTGCCCGGTTCTTGTTAAACATATTGGTCAACGAGTAGTTTCCCCAGATACACACGCCACGGTAACCAACCCGGAGCGTGTAATCAACTTTAAAAGGAACCATCCCATAACTCCCGTTCTCTTTCAATTTACGTTTATTTCCCTTTTCACTCGTGTAAACGACTTTTGTCTTAGAGTGCAGGCGAATTCCCCCGATGAACCCAGTGGAGACATAAAACCTTTTCCAATGTGGAGCTGGGATTTGTTTTTCCAACATCAAAGGTATCGTTAAATAAAGAGCTTTGAAAGTACTCCGTTTCACCTCCTCGATTCCCAAGTCAGACAATGGCACAGCGTGAAGCATCTCGCCTTTCTTGCGGCGGACAGTTATATCACCGTCAAAACACAGGCGGGAGTAGTCAAGACCGAATCCCGTGAATATACCGAAACGCTGCCGGGGGCTCAACCCGAAACTAAACCTGGCAAAGTTGAAGTGCATCGTGAACGAACTCGCCCAATCCAACTCCATGAAATTATCGCCGCCATACTTGGAATAATTGGTTTTCCCGAAGTTCACGAACCCGAAATAGAACCCGTTCCAATGCCCGCGGAACTTGTTAGGACGAGGCACCTTACCGGAAAGAGCATTGAACACCCTAGAATCTAGAGGAGGTTTGACCATGTTGTTTATCCTTTCTTCCTCGCTTTCCCGCACCGTGTTGTCCCAGATAATCATTTCTGTTTCCTTGCCGAGGGTGTCGATGACCTGCCCTTTCTTGCGAATGGTGTCCTTCCGCCAGCCGTCGTTGACAATCACGCTATCCCGTTGCCCCGCGGCAGACAGTCCCCACACCATCAAAATGATAAAAGCTGCTATTATTCTCATAACCTTATTTTTATTTCTTACATGACGTTTAAGTTTCCCGATTAGTTACAAGCTCTCTATATCTTTTTTCTCTTTAGCCCGGAGACGTTCCAGCACGTTCTTTCCCACATCAATCAAGTTATTCACGATGTTATCTGACTTTCCCGACCGGGTAATCAATTGAAACACGGGTTCTCGTTGTTCTTTCACCGATGCCCGGAATTGAAGTCCCTCGTACGGGGAAGTCAGAATCTCGTTCGGTTGCGGAGCCATGATCTCCACGGGAACCTTCAGTTGCTTTTTCAATTCGATAACATCCGGCGGGATCACCCGTTCCACGACCACGACTGTCTCTCCCGCCTCTGCCTCCCGTTTCATAAACTGCTCCCTCTCAATCTCCGGTTCCATTATTGCCTCCGGTTCCGGTACCCCCGGTAACAAGATTGTCTCCGTCTTAACCACGGTCACGGGTAAATCCTCCATGGAAAATTCTTCTTTTTTCGTGGAATAAATAGCCACCACGATCCCCAAGGCCACTACCGCAGCGATAGCCGCATAGCGTTTGACGAAAAGTACCGCCCCGGACTTACGATACACCCCTGCTTTCCCCTCGAATCGACATGTCGGGTCAGGCTTTACTTTAATCTTGGCACACGTTTCAACTTCCCGTTCAAACACATCTTTATTGACATTCCCGTCCACCCACGCCTGTTCTTCATCCGTGATAACACCCTCGGCGGCAGCAATAGCATAATATTCAATTTCCCTTTCCCATACCGTTCGTTTTATCTCTTCTTTTTTACCGAAAACTTCCGCAGGAACTTCCAGCCGCACCTCGTCCATCCCGTCAAGTAACTCCCGCAAGTCGGGGTGAACCAGCAAGAATGCCTCCACCTCTGCCTGTTCTCTCGCCGACAAGTTCCCATCCATGTACTCCATGAAATAAATCTCGTAATTCTCTCTCGTTATCATATCTCCTCCCGCTTAAACAACCACATCCGGCCTGCGGATGTAGGCTTTCATAAATGCTCTCGCCCGAAAGATGTACACTTTCACCTGCGATTCGTTCAACCCCGTGATCCCAGCAATCTCCCCGTAAGAATACGCCTCGTAGTCCCGCAGGAGAATCACCGTTTTCTGCACCGGGGGCAATTTTTCTAAGGCCATATTCAATATTTCTTGTAACCCCGTGTATTCCTCCCGCACCTCCCCGGCCCGGTCTGCCACGGTCTCAATATCCCCAAACTTCGTTTCCCGCCGTAAGACGTCAATCATCCTGTGATACGCCGTGCTGAAAAGAAAAGACTTTGCCTTATCGTAAGCGATATGCCCCACTTCCTCCCAAAGTTTCATGAAACTATCTTGCACAACATCCTCCGCCATCTCTTTCGACTTGCACATTTTAAGGATAAAACGATACACACCATCGGAGAAATGGTCCACGGCCCGGTTATACTCGGTTCTAGTCATTCTGTTTTACCTTGGTCCATAACTCGACACGTTTCACGTCACGCCAACGCACGTAAACAACTTCTCCCCCCGCCCGGAAGGCCAATACCCCGTCATTCGCCGCTGTCACGTCACACATCGTCCCCAACACCAGCTCGGTTCCCCCCGACAACTTGACCCACGTGTATTTATAGTTTTTAGGTTCTATCTCCTGCACATACTTGAAAGGTACACGGTAAGATATATTCCCGTTCTGCCCGTCCAGTAATTCGAAATCCATGGCCTCATCGAGATCATACACCAGCACCCCTTCCAGCGATAGTCCGTCCCGTGTTTCCACCCTCCCGGACAAACGTTCGGGAGCCGCAAAATCATCATAAACAGGAAGATTCAATTGATCGAGAGGAATGGAACGAAACAGTTTGAAGTCATGCCATCCCACGATCACCTGCCCGACAGACGGCAGGTTGATGGCTATTCCCCGGTTCGTGGCGTTCACGTCGTTTTCTCCCCACATGTAAAGTTCCCTACCACTATGAAGGGTTACCAAGGAAGAGTTTCCCAGCGACTTGATACTCGCTATATTCTTGAATGCCACGGAAACCCCGCTGGATTCCGTCCGCCCGTCGAGTAACGCATCTAGTGAATTCTCGTCCAGATCCCATTGGACAAGCCCCTTGTACATCCCGTAAGGTGTCTCCACGATACCCGCAATGGGACGATCTTTCGGCTCGGGGATCGTGTCAGGTGCGGCAGAGAAAACGATTTCGCTGATATGGTCCCATACCACGCTTTCCGTCTTTCCATTCCGCAGTTCCACGGCAATCCAGTTACCGATGGCAAGCGACCGCCCCCGTTCGAGTTCAGTGACATTTCCCCCTTTCACACCCAATTCAATCCGCCTGTCACCGATCACCCGAATCGATCGAATATTCCCGAAACGACAAGAGAATTCATGCTCCGGCGGGGTATCTCTCCGCCCATCACTGAAACGAACGTTATCGCCCATAATATCCCGATACCGCATATACGGGTTCCCTATCTTTCCCGCAGTGAAAATGTCTGTCCAGTAAAGGTTTTTTCCCCACGTGATGTACCCGCAGATTTTACGATTCATCACCGTAGTCACTTCCCCGTAAATCCGTATTGCTCGACTATTCTGCGCAGACCCGTTAGTCACGCAGGCACAACAGATTAAGCACCCAGTTATCCATGTTTTTAACATACCACTATTTTTGTTTATTAATGGGACGAATGAATCAGGCGAAAAGTTACAAAACGAATGAAGATATAGAAAACAATTTAAATTAAAATCCGGCTCAACAAAAGAGATTACCCCATGTTAAGCCGGATTTAAAATAAATTATATTACGAAATAATATTCTTGATTCATTCTGCATCCAACCGTTTGAATCCTTTCCCTAGAATCTGGTTAGCGTCGAATATCGTCACGAAAGCATTCGGATCAATCTTGTAGATGGCCTGTTGCAAGGTTGCCATCTGCCGACGATTGACCATAGTCATGATCATCTCCTTCTCCGAACGGTTATACATCCCCTGTATCGGCACGATGGAGCCACCACGATGCAGGTCATTCAATATATACGCACGAATCTCCTCGATCTTGTCGGAGATAATAAAGAAACTCTTCTCGGCATTGAACCCTTGCAGGATCATATCAATCGTTTTACCCATGAGGAAAATGGAAAGCCATGAATACATCGGCACCTTCCAGTCCTGAAACATGAGGAAACCGAAGATCACGATACATGAATCGACCATCATCTGCAACTGTCCCAACGGGCGGTGAGTCCACTTGTGGAGGATATTCGACAACACGTCGGTTCCTCCGCTTGATGCGCGACTTTTCATGATCATCCCCACACCGACACCCATGACAACACCACCAAAAATACACGCCAATAACACCTCATCACCCAGCTTGAAAGGATCGAGCGCCACCAAAGGATCCGTGGGAATCGGCTCACCCATCAATGTCAACAGAATCGCAGGCAAGCTATCAGAGAAAACAGCGACAAGGATGAAACAAATAAACGTTTTCACCCCAAAACCGGAACCCAGTACCCGTAGGCCCAGCAAACTCAACGGCAGGTTGAAACACAGTGCGGCCATACCGATCGGGAATCCCCACTTGTGCTGAAGAACGATCGTGATACCATAAATTCCCCCCGGGACAATCTTGTAAGGCGCCATAAAACAACTATACCCCAGAGCCAACACAAAAGCTCCCCCGACGAGTAACGCATACGTCCGGAACCACTCACGGGTAAACGGTTTCTCTTTTAAAAGTATATTCACCATTTCATCTGATTTAAATTCGGCCGCGAATATACACCTCCCCCATCTCACGAAACATGACAAAAGTCATATTTTCGGGGGAAAATGTTTTAATTCGTTATTTAACATTTCAGAATTACCCGTGGCATTGATTTTGTTCGTACGAGAATATTAATTATAATTGCACACTTTTTCCAAATTGTGAAATTAAAATGAGAACAACCTTACTGATTACAAAAGAAAAAATTATCAGCGTGGCACAAAAATTGTTCACTGAAACAAGTTTTTATCGAACTACAATGAAGGATATTGCCCGTGCCGCTAAAGTCAGTCGGCGTACGCTATACACTCATTTTAACAGTAAGGAAGATATTTTTAACCACATTGTAGATCAAAAAATAGAATTAATAGAACAAAAACTCGAACAGGCAGTCAGAACGGCCTTGCCAGCCGACAAACGGTTGAAGTTATATATCAAGGAACGATTCAATTTAATCGCAGAACTCATGGGCGGCAGCCAACCTATCAAGGAAACTTTTTTACACAATAACAGTAAGATTGAAATACTACGGGAGAATATAGACAGGCAGGAAATAGAGCTACTCTATTCGATCCTTCGGGATGGGGCCGATGCGGGAATCTTCTCGATCAAACAACCCCGGCGCTTGGCTAATTCTCTGCAATCCGTCTTTAAAAGTTTGGAATTCGGTTTTATACGCCAGTACGAACATCAACCACGACCACAAGTGATTAACGAGTATATTAACATATTATTTCACGGTATAATTAAGAAATAAACTAACACACACTATTATATGGAATTATATATCAACGCCTTCGCCCATTATCTCCCGGACGACCGAGTACCAAACTCCTACTTCAAGGACGTAAATGGTCTGGACGACGAGTGGATTCGCACCCGTACCGGAATAAGCACCCGGAGCAAGGCTGGCGAAAACGAGAACACGAATACCATGGCCCTGGAGGCTGTTAAACGCCTGAATGAAAAACTACCCTTCCCCATAGAGGAAGTCGACTTGATCGTGGCAGCCACTTACTCGCCTCACGACACGGTAGCCACGGCAGCACACATGATACAACGCCATTTCAAAGCACGAGCTGCACGTTGTCTCACCGTTTCGGCAGCCTGCTCCTCGTTTATCAATGCCATGGAAATCGTTGAAGGGTATTTTGCCATGAACAAGGCAACGAAAGCAATCGTCGTGGCATCCGAGCATAACACGGAATACAGCAACGAGACGTGTCCGCAAAGCGGTCATCTATGGGGTGACGGGTCTGTGGCTATTGCCATCTCCACTATGCCGGAAGGAGAAAAAGCCGCCCGCATACTTAATATATTCACCCGCGGACTTGGCCACATCGGTAAAGCAGACACTGCCGTATATTTACGCCCACATCACGGGGGGATCGGAATGCCGGAAGGACGTGACGTGTTTATCAATGCCTGCCATTACATGATCGAAGGCTTAAATGCTGTAACCAACAGCCAAGGTATAAAACTGACAGACTTGAAATTCATCGCATCACACCAAGCGAACAAGCGAATCATGGCTACCGTCGCACGTCAGATCGATTTTCCGGAAGATCATATGCTGTCGAACATTGAAGAGGTAGGTAACACGGGATGTCCCAGTTGCGCCATCGCCTTATCGCAAAACCTTGACCGGGTCGACCATGGCGACCTCGTGGCTCTCTCCGTGTTCGGGGGTGGATACTCTTGCGGGGCAGCGCTATTACAATTTCTTTAAGCAAATACAGAATTAAAAATAATGAAGGAGTGGCAAAAAATTTCTGCCACTCCTTCATCTTCAATCCACACGTAATAAATTATCCATCTGCATGACGATATAAGGTTTCCAACGGGCAAACATCTCTTCAAAAGACTCCCCTTTTTCAAGAAAAAGAGATGCACAAAGGTCTTTCATCACGAAAGGCATGATCAACAAGCTATAAAACGTGAAAAAGACAAAACGTAGAGGTACAGGCTTCAGTCGCCCGGAATCCATCTCATCTTGCAAACTTCGCGCTATCTCTAGAAAATTCCGTTCCAATCGTAAATCGGCAAGCGTGTTGATCAAATGATTAACATCCCGATTCGATTCTCTCATCACGAACAACGGCAAACGCGGGTTTTCACTAAATACCTCAAAATAAGCATCAATGACACCCCCTACACGCTCCGTAACAGGTTTATCCTTCTGCAAGACAATATCCTGTATTTTGGGGAGCAGAAACAGCACGATCTCCCCGAAAACAGCCTGAAACATCCGCTCCTTCGTCCGAAAATAATAATGCAACCCCGGACGGTTAATACCCACCTTCGCCGCAATATCACTCATGCTGGTCTCGGCAAAACCGTTTTCTATAAATTGTTGTTTAGCTATCTCTATAATCTTTGTTTCCAGATTCTCATTACTAACAGATTCCGTCATGACACTATCCCTTTAAATTATCTATAAATAACAAAACGCGATTAGTTATATTCACATCACTAACACCACTATCAAAATCTAAAGATAGTAAATTAATATCCGGGAAGAAACTTTTTACACGTTTTTCAATACCTTTAGCCACTATATGGTTGGCTATACAACCGAAAGGTTGTAGTCCCAACACGTTTTTCACCCCCTGTCGGGCATAAGACATCACCTCGGCAGGCAACAGCCACCCCTCGCCAAACTGGGCGTTCAGGGAAACGACCTTTCGGGCATCCTCCGCCTCTTCAAAAATATCCCCGAAAGGAATAAAATAGCGGAAACGCCCGGCAATCCGGTTTACCCGGTCTATTTGTTTCTTCACCGTCTTATAACCCAAATCATACACGAATTCGGGTAACTGCCTTTTTTCCATGTACGACTCCACCTTCACTTTCCGGTTCACGAAACTCTGCATGAAGAAACCGGTAATCATGGGCGGCACCACCTCTATCCCACGTTCTATTAACCACCCGGTTATATTCTTGTGAGAAAAAGGATTAAACTTCAGAAAGATCTCGCCAACAATACCAACCTTAGGACGAGTCTCATCTTTACAGATTCGATCAAAGTCAGCAGCGGCCATGGAAAGACAACGGAACAATTCCTTTGAACGATTTTCCAAGATTAACTTTTCCGCCTTTTCCAGATACATATCTCTCAAGCGGGCCGCCTCCCCACTCTCTTTCTCCCGCACAACAGACGCGTGATAAAACTTAGAGATACAATCGCTATAAAGAACAGCACGTAAAGCTATGGGTAACATCTTCAACCAGTTTATCTGGAATCCCGGTTGCACGTTCTCGATCGAGCTACCCAGGGAAAACGAGATAACAGGCACATCCGTGTAACCCGCATCAACCAACGCTTTTTTGATCAAAGATATATAATTGCTCGCCCGGCATTGTCCTCCCGTCTGGGTGATCGCCACGGCCGTTCGGGAGGGATCATATTGCCCACTCTTAAAGGCCTTGATAATATCCCCCACGATCAACGTTGCCGGGTAACAGACCTCATTATTGGCGTATTTCAGCCCCCATTCACAAGACTCGGTATTACTGAGAGGCAAGTTCTCCACGTCATACCCCGCCACACGCATCACCGCCGGAATCAATGGCGACAGGAACGGAGTAAAGAACGGAATCAGAATCTTTCGGTCTCGATACGTCTCGTCATAAACGGGAACGGTGGCAAACTCCCTAGTCTGTTGTTCTTGTTTCTTGTCCTCGTTAGCAAGTTTCAAACTCTCAACCAATGAACGTACCCTCAACTTCATCGATCCCACGTTATTAATATCATCAAGCTTCAACAAGGTGAGTGACTTACCATGACGCATTAACAGCTCGCCAACCTCGTCCACGAGAAAAGCATCAGGTCCACAACCGAACGAGGTCATCTCCACGAACTGGATATTTCTACCCTGCCCGGCACACCACCGGGCCGCTTTCAGAATACGATCGGGATATGCCCATTGCGTCACGAAATGCACGTCATGAATGGGAATATCCTTATCGCGGACTATATCATCCGTGATCACGTGAATACCCATGTCTGAAAGCATATCGGAAACCTTATGTTGAATCAACGGATCGGTATGATACGGGCGACCAGCTAGCAATATCGTTAAGGCCCCCGCCTGCCCCGCATCACGCAAGACTTGCTCGTTATACCCGATCAACTCGTTCATGAAAGTCTCCTGCTCCTTCAGGGCTACTGCGAAAGCCTTCTTCACGGAATGAATGTCTACCCCTACCTGCTCCAAATACTCACGACACTGTTTAAACAGTAGTTCCTTATCTTTGAAATTAATTGCCGGAGCATCAACCGGTATTCCCTCTGCCTGTACACTCTTCACGACCTCCGAGTACCCCGTCACGATAGGACAATTGTAACTATTCTGCTCTTTTTCCTGTTTCTCGAAAACCACGAAAGGCATAAACACCCGGTCTACCTTTCGATCAATTAAATCCTGCACGTGGCTATGTACCAGTTTCGCCGGGAAACAAATATTATCCGACATAACCATGCGAGCATGACGTTCATACTGCTGAAAATTCGAGGGATCGGATAAACACACCCGTATACCGCACGATGTAAATAACGTATGCCAGAACGGGAATTCCTCGTACATATTCAAACAGCGTGGTATACCAATCGTAAGTAATGGATGGTCAACCCGTACATCACGATGGAATAGCAACTCGTTTTTCCGGAGATAAACATTTACTCCCTTCACTTTATTGTTCTCGCCATTCGTGAAGACCTTCTCACACCTGTTCCCGGAATAATAGTTTTTTCCATTACCAAAGCAATAGCGCATCACGGAACAAGTGTTGTCACATCCTTTACAATGTAACACGCTTGACGTGTAACGAGCTTGGGTAATCATCTCGTCAAGAGAGATAGGTTTTCCCGGATGTTGCATCGCATACAAGGCACACCCGAAAGCCCCCATCAGTTCCGGAATATTACACCGGGTAACTTCCGTACCCGTGAGTAATTCCAACGTACGTACCACCGCATCATTTCGCATGGTCCCACCCTGCACAACGATATTTTTACCTAGAACCGAGACATTCTTTAGTTTCAGTACTTTATACAAACAATTCTTCACGACGGAATAAGCCAATCCTGCAGCAATATCATCCACCGTTGCTCCTTCCCGGAGTACCTGTTTGACTTTCGAGTTCATGAAAACGGTACATCGTGTCCCCAGATCACTCGGTGAGGACGCACGACAGGCTGCCATAGAAAAATCGTGAGCCGTGTATCCCAACGTGTGGGCAAATGTCTCGATAAACGAACCACACCCGGAAGAACAAGCCTCGTTGATCTCAATCCGGTCAATCACCCCGTCATTGACGAAGATAGCCTTCATATCCTGTCCCCCGATGTCAAGAATAAAAGATACATTCTTATTCAAGTAACGAGCGGCCATATAATGTGCGATCGTCTCGATAATCCCAGCATGGAGCTGGAATGCCGATCGAATCAAGTCCTCCCCGTATCCCGTGGAGCAACTTCCCCTTACCCGGAGAATAGCTCCCCTTTTCTCACATTCCTCTCTCAACCCGTCCAACCCCTCTTCCACCGCTTTTATCGGGTTTCCCCCGTTTATTTTATAATAAGAATACAGTAGTCTGGCATGAATATCCGTCACCATGATCTTCGTCGTGGTAGAACCGGAATCTATACCCACGAATACCTCATGCTCACCCGCCGTCAAGCATGACTTCCGCACTTGATTCCTAGAAATTCTCTCCTGCCACATCCTATACTCTTCCGCATTGGTAAATACCGGCTCCAGACTTCCCCTCGCATTTCCCGAAAAATCAAACTCTCGATCAATTCTCGAAATCAGTGCTGACAATTTACACGTGTGATCATCGCCCTCTCGATATAATGCCGCACCAAACGCCGGGAGTAACGTCCCGTTATCCGGTAAAATCACGTCCCTCTCGTCAAGAGACAAATATTCAATAAAAGCCTTCCGCAAAGCTGGAATAAACGTCAACGGACCGCCACAGAATAACACGGGCGTTTCTATATCATACCCATGAGCCAGCGTAATCACCGTCTGCACTGCCACGGCATGAAAGATCGAGGCCGCAATATCTTCCCGGCTGACATTCCGTGCCACCAAGTTCTGAATATCCGTTTTACAGAACACTCCGCAGCGGGAGGCAATCGGGTACACCCGGGTAGCATTTAGGGCAAGCCGATTCAACTCCTCTACATTCACCCCCAGAATCACCGCCATTTGGTCAATGAACGCTCCTGTTCCCCCGGCACAATTACCATTCATACGCAAATCAATCGCCTCGGCATCCTTGAAAAAAACAACCTTTGCATCTTCTCCACCAATATCAATCATGGACCCCACGTGCGGATAACCCTGTTGTATGGCCTTTGTTGCTGCCACAACTTCCTGCACGAAAGGCAAAGAACATTTTTCCGAAATCCCCATACCAATTGAACCTGTGATCTTCACGGAAATATCCGCATCACCCAGCAAAGAAAACAACTCTCTCAAGAAATGAATTATTGTTTCCTTTGCCTTGGCATGATGCCGCTCATACTTTGAGAACAAAATCTTATCATACTCATCAACTGCCACTAACTTGGCTGTCGTTGAACCTATATCAATACCCATTCTAATCATAGCCTACACGTTTTACATATACGTTTTACACTATTGTCAAACACAAATATAAAACAAGTTTCAATAGCGTAATCACGTGAAAATTAGAATTATATTATTTTAACAACCATTTTAAAGGCAGAATAAGTACAACCACATCTACTTCGCAATTATTTTATCTAATCACTCGTACAGCATGACTATTCTTTTCTTTCTATATCGCTAGCACGTAAAGACCCTATCGAATTTCAACAAAAAGATATACCTTTGCACGAAAGAAATTATCATGAATGACCAGTCTGTAATATGTGCTATTGCCACTGCTCCCGGGATGGGTGCTATCGCCGTGATTCGCCTGTCAGGAAAAGGATGTATTGAAATTTGTGATCGGGTGTTTGTTTCCCCTTCTGGGAAAAAATTGACAGACGTTCGTCCGAATACGATTCACTTCGGGAAACTCTATGACGGGAAAGAGCTAATCGACGAGGTTCTGATTTCCGTATTTCATGCTCCCCATTCTTTTACCGGGGAAGACTCGATCGAAATTTCCTGTCACGGTTCCGTGTACATACAGCAACGTATATTACAGCTATTAATCTCTTCCGGGGCACGGCTTGCCGCTCCCGGGGAATTTACTCAACGAGCTTTTTTAAACGGCAAAATGGATCTTTCCCAAGCGGAAGCCGTTGCAGATCTGATCGCCTCATCCTCCGCAGCAGCCCATAGCATGGCATTAAGCCAGATGCGAGGCGGATTCTCGGACGAACTGATGAAACTGCGAATGGAATTGTTACATATCACCTCTCTACTCGAACTCGAACTGGATTTTTCGGAAGAGGACGTGGAGTTTGCAGACCGATCGGAACTACGGGGCATTGCTGTCGGTATTGATACATTAATTTCTCGCCTATGTGCCTCCTTCTCCCTCGGCAACGTGATCAAAAACGGAATTCCGGTAGCCATCGTCGGTAACACCAACGTGGGGAAAAGTACCCTACTCAACGCTCTGCTAAAAGAGGATCGTGCCATCGTCTCTGATATAGAAGGCACGACCCGCGACGTGATCGAAGATACGATTAACCTTCAGGGAATCACGTTCCGATTTATCGACACGGCAGGCATCCGCCACACTGACGACCGAGTAGAAAATATGGGAATCGAACGTACTTTTTCAAAAATCGAACAAGCCCGTGTCGTGTTATTTTTAATCGATGCAACCAAAGACACGGAACAATTCCTTCCCTATTATACCCAAGTGAAAGAACATCTCGGACCTGATGCCCGCTTGTTAATTCTACTCAACAAGACAGACCAAACAGATGCTGCCGATATTATCTTGTCACAAATCACGTCTCTATCTTCCGGAGAAAAGATTCTCCCGATTGCTGCAAAGACAGGGTATAACCTCAACCACTTGGTAGACGAATTAGTTTCCACGATCAACATAAATGCTCTTCATTCAGGAGATGTTATCGTCAGCAACGCCCGTCATTACGAAGCCCTCACCCATGCCCGCCTTGCCATCGAGCGAGTCATCACTGGACTGGATTCCCATCTTAGTGGTGAGTTTGTATCACAAGACATTCGGGAATGCCTACATTATCTTGGTGAAATCACGGGACAAATCACAACGGATGAGGTTTTGGGAAATATATTTAAGAATTTTTGCATCGGAAAGTAAGATATCATTATTAACTGCAATCAATTAGAACTATTTATAACGAAGTCGCTGATTTTCAGCGGCTTTTTTATTTGCCTAAAATCCGGTTAAGTCCGGTTATATGCACTTTTTCACCATATTTTTCTACCGTATTTCTACCGCGAAACCAATGGGAAGAAATGCCCGATGTCACTATGACGCATTAGTTTACGTGTGTTGACAGTGGTTTACGTGTATTGACATAAAAGAGGCGAAATAAAGCGAAATAACCTCATAAAAATAGAAAAATATGAAAGTAAGAAAAATTTGCCAATGGTGCGGTCAACCATTTATCGCACAAAAGACTACAACGTGTTATTGTAGCCACAGATGTTCATCTCTTGGATATAAAGAAAGAATAAGAGAACGAAAACGTGAACTAAAAAAGATGCAGGAGATTTTAACACCAAAGTCATCTGTAGAAGGTCAGGATTTCTTTTCTTTTGCACAAGCGGCAAAACTTATGGGTGTAACTAGACAGTACATTTATAAACTTGTCAAAGAAAATAAACTTCGTGCATCACGAATCAGTCCCAAGAAATCCATCATCAGAAGAACAGACATCGAGTTAATGTTAAAGACGAAACCTTATGAGCGTATTATTCCTAAAGATGATTTTGACATCACAGAATACTACACCGCTGAGCAGATTGCGGAGAAGTACAAGGTTAAGCCTAAATGGGTTTGGACCTACACCAGAGAGAACAACATTCCCAAGGTAAAGATCCGTCAGTTCAATTATTACAGCAAAAAGCATATTGATGCCGCATTTGCAAAGTATAAAACTGATGAAGCCTTGACTGAATGGTACACTCCCGAAGAGATTCAGGAGAAATATGGAATGACACGAGTTGCTATCCGTTCACAAGTCTATCGTAACAATATCCCATCAAAGAAAGAACATGGGCAAATATTCTATTCCAAAATCCATTTCGATTTATCAAAATCAAGTGAGCAAGAGAGTACAGCTGAATACTACACTGTGCAGGAAGCTATGAAGAAATACAACCTTTCTCGTGATTCTGTATATGGAGTTTTACAATTCCATGAGATTAAAAGAGAGAAGAAAGGTCGTTATGTACGGTTCCTAAAAGTTGATTTTGACCATGTTATGGGAGCTCGAAAGTAACTAATTGCAATTATTTGAAGAAAACAGGAAAATTAACTCTTGCTGAAAAGAATCTGCATGTTTCCATTATTCACATTTGCACCAGAAAAATTTATTGTATCACTTTTAAAATTATAAAAATATGGACTGTAAAACCATTACATTAAGAACACGTGTATTAAGAAACGGTATGTTAGGTTTCTATTTGGATTTTTATCCAGGTTATCGCGACAAAGAGACTATGAAAGTCTATCGTCACAAAAGCATAGATATACAAATTTATGCAAATCCGAAAAATCAGAGAGAAAGAAATTTCAATGCTGAAATGTCTGAAAAGGCAGAAGCTATTCGCTGTCGTGTGTACGCGTCTGTAGTCAATGAAATGTATGATTTCTTCGACAAGGATCGCTACAAAGGTGACTTGCTCGAATATTTCCGCAAGCAGCTTCCCAAACATGACCCGAAATGGGCTTTCGTGTATGCTCACTTTTCCCACTATGTAAAGAACAAATGCACCTTTGAAGATGTCAATTATGACCTCTGTAATGGATTCCGCGAATATCTTTTACATGCAAAGAAATTGACTCGTTCAGGAAGAGTATCAAAGAATTCAGCCGCAGGTTACTGGTCAACTTTCAGAGGATTCCTTAAAATATTATATAGAAGTAAAATGATTAAAGACAATGTAAATGATTATCTCGAAAAGATCGAGACAGACGATGTAATCAAGGATTATTTATCGGTAGAAGAACTTTTCACTTTGGCTGAAACACCTTGTGAAATCCCTATTTTAAAAACTGCTTCCCTTTTCTCTTGCCTGACCAGTCTGAGACGAAGCGACATCTCAGCACTACGTTGGGAAGATATTGTAGATTACTCAGCAGGTGGTAAATGCGTGCATATCATCACACAGAAAACCAAAACTGAAGATATCATTCCCATTAGTGCCGAAGCATTGGAGTTGGTTGGTTATGAACCGGGTAAACGTGGACAAGTGTTTAAGGGATTGAGAGTGAGTTGGACACAATACCCAATGAAGAAATGGATTGCTTCGGCAGGCATCACAAAGAACATTACCTTTCACTCCTATCGCAGAACATTTGCAACACTTCAGGCCGCTGCCGGAACCGACCCGAATACCATTCGTAGCATGATGGCTCATAAATCCATTACTACCACACAGCGATATGTAAAGGTAGTAGATGCGAACAAACTTGAAGCCAGCAATAAGATAACTTTGAGAAGATCTTAAGAGTCTTATTTTACCCTTATTTTTGCAGTCAGAGTATGATATTTTTCAGATAATCATACTCTGACTTGTTTTTTTCATACTTTCTGAACGATTTACTGCAACTAATTGCAATCAATCGGATTGAAGCATCTAATTTTGAGAAAAAGATAAACATAAAATCTCATAATTATGACTAATTCAGCTCAACTTCAAGCCAAGAAAGTAAGCCTTTTTCTTTCATTATTTGTAATTGCCTTCACGATTGTTGGCAGTTATCTGTTCCTTAATCATCAAATCAATTTGATGAAATATTCAACTCCAATAATATTGGTTTTGATAGTATCAATCCTCGCTTGCGGAGTGCTTAACCGTATCTTCTATCAGTTCCTGACAAAGAATGAGATTTATTTTTCTTTTGGCAAGCAAGACCTAAGTGTTAATGAAGATAAAGTATCACAAGATGCTGTCGAACAGGTTGTTCCATCAGTAGCAACTAATGAAGTCTCTACTACGCCTCCCATCAATATTACCATTAACCTCGAAAATACCGGGACTACTTCAGAGAAAACAGAAGAAGTTACAGAAAAGCCGTCCTCTGCATTAGATAAATTCGAAACACTCTTGGAAGAGAGCCAGAAACAAAGTGCCGAAAAACGTATTGATATTATGAATGAAGTGCGTAGATACACTGTAGGTGTTATGCATGAATTCCTCAGCAAAGAGAATGTGAAAATTCTTCTTGACAACATCAACTATCTTTCATGTGGAAAATTAGAAGAACTTAAGCCAATACGCTCTAATCCCGACAAGCCACTTCGCTCCCCTGACCTGAGACATTTTGCCTGGAATATAGGTCAGCGATTAGGAACACCAATGGCTGACAGAGCATTATTCATCAAGACTGTCTTTCCGTATGAACTTCGTGAAGCAACTGTTCAATATTTGGAAAAGAATCTTCGCGATGATATTACATCTAAAATCCGTATTGACGCACCTAAAAAAGGAGATTATCACTTCAAGTGTATGATGGGAACAGCAGCCTAAACCATCAACTGCAAATATTTTCAGTTATCAGGATAATTAATCTTTGCTGAAAAAAAACTGCATTTTTCCATTGTATTGATTTGCGACACGTTTAACTAATTATCTGTTTAAATTATGTCGACCAAAGAATTAACATTTAATGATTTGCCAACCGTGGTAAATCAGCTGTGCGAGCAAATCGCCAATTTGGAATCAATGATGGAGATGCATTTTGCCAATGCTGCTCAGAAGAAAGAGAACACGCATGTACCCATGACAAGAGAGGAAGTGTGTGCTTATCTTGGTGGCATCACAAAATCATCATTTTATCACAAGGTTAAATATGGTGGACTTCCTGTTGTAAAACAAGGAAAACGTCTGCTTGTCTATCGGGATGACCTTGATAAATGGTTGGAATCTGGCAGAAAGAGCGAAAAGCCTATGAGCATTGAGGAAGAGCACGAAGCAATGCGTTCAACTATCCGTCGCAGACCAAAACCTCTAAACTTTTAGGTTATGGCAGAGTTGGATTTTTCAAAGTATGAAGATCTGCAAGCGTGTATTGAAGAGTCTCGAATCAGTATAACAAAAGATTACATCAAGTCACCTGAAGTACTGATGGTTGGCGACAGTACATTTGGAACACTAGGCAACTTCAGCGTATCAATCGGAAAGGCTAAGAGCAAAAAGACTTTTAATGTGTCGGCTATTGTAGCTGCTGCATTATCCAATGGCTCTGTACTGCACTATAATGCAAAATTCCCGGAAGATAAACGATTTGTTTTGTACATCGATACAGAGCAAGGACAACTCCATTGTCAAAAGGTACTCAACAGAATTATCCGACTAATGGGACATTCGCTAGATTCAGACCCGGAGAACCTTTTGAAGTTGGCTCTACGCAGGTACTCCCCTGAAGAACGCATCACAATCATTGAACAAGCCATAGAAGCGATACCCAATCTTGGCCTGGTTATCATTGATGGTGTACGAGACCTGTTATATGACATCAATAGTGCTAATCAGGCTACTGAGATTTCAACCAAACTAATGAGATGGACGTATGACAAGCAGATACATTTGCATACCATTCTCCACCAGAATAAAAGTGATGAAAATGCACGAGGACACATCGGAACAGAACTCAATAATAAAGCTGAATCAGTTCTTCAAATTGAGGTAGATAAAGAGGATAAATCCATAAGCGTCGTAGAGTCACTTTTGAGCAGAGGAAAGGATTTTGAGCCATTTGCGTTCTGTATCAACGATGAGATATTGCCCGAATTGGTAGAAGATTATACACCCACAAAGAAGAAAGCTGGACGTCCAACCAAAGCACCATTTGACCCGTACAAAGACATAACGGAAGATGTACACCGAAAGTCTCTGACTGTGGCATTTGAAAATGGAAGCATCGGTAAATACAACGACTTCGTTAAGGCTTTGCGACGTGGATATCAATCTCAGGGTGTGAAGCTCGGACAAAACAGAGCAGTAGCGGTAGCACAATTCGTTTGCAACAAACGCATGGTAGTCAAAGACAATAAAGTCTATGAGTTCAAGTAGGACTTCCGTTATTAAAGCGACTTCACTTTATTCTCAAAGCATATATATCCTGATTAAAGTAAAGTTACTGCTAAGCACCTATTTGTGTGTACACTTGTATTAGCCGTTCAGTAGAAAACAACAGGTCACTGTTGCAAGATATGCCAAGGTATAACCTCACTGCGTAACGGTTGTACAATGGCGCTCTTGCCTGCTCATTATTCGCAGGTGCGGTACTCGCAAGCTCGCACCTATTATTAAATCAAATTCAGAAAATATGAAAGAAATAAGAAACATCTTTATCGGGGCAAAAGTTACCCCATCACAGAAGGAATATATAAAGGAGTCGGCCGACAAATGTGGAATGTCTGTCAGTGATTATCTGCTGGCTCGTGCCTATAACTATGAGCCAAAACATCGGCTAACAGAAGCCGAAGTATCGGCATTACAAAACCTTAATAACTGTCGGGCAGATATTGTACAATACACATCAGCACTCAAAGGAATGGAAATATCTAAAAGAATGCAGATGTTCAATAGTTATCCTTATATGTTGGGGTGGCTTGAGAGACTTGCAGATATGGGTAACAGCATAACTGCCTTTTTAGACAAAGTGAAAACCCCGAACAATTTACCACCAAAATTAGAGATAGAAGAATCATGATTGCAAAAGCTAAAGCCATTTCACATGGAGTTAATGGACTTCGGTATATTACCGGAGAATCACATAATAAGAAGAATCCTGAGAAGATATACAGGGTATATGATAATATACTCCCCTCTCATTTGGATGCTTATGGAATATGGAATTCGATGCAGCTGACCTTTGGACAATTTCGTTCAATGAAGAATTCAGTTATACGCATTGAGTTGTCACCATCACCCGGACATACACGACACTTTACTCTTGATGATTGGGAGAAGTTATGGAAAGAATTTATCGAGGAATTCGATAAGCAAAACATCCCCGATAAGAACGGAAAGGTTATATCCAAATTGACCAATATATCGGGAAGTAAGCATACAGTATGGTTGCACACCGAATCGGACGGAGGTATTCCGCATCTGCATGGTATAGTATGCAGGGTTGATGAAAATGGTAACGTAAACAATGACCACAAAATTCATCTTAGAGCACAACGAGCTGCCGAACGAGTTGCACGCAAACGTGGCTGGACTACCGCAATTGAAGTGCACAATAGTAATATCCCTCAGGTCAATACTGATTGTCTCGATACACTTCAATCAATGCCCTCCTGGTCATGGGACGATTATAAAAGAGGACTTCAAGCAAAAGGTTACTCAATATTTGAACGCAGGGATGAAAGTGGAACACTCAGAGGCTATGTATTGCAAAAAGGTAGTTACAAGTATAAAGCTTCTGAGATTGGAGTGGGCAGAAATTTGATGGCTTCCAAGCTAGAACGCACATGGAAGAAATTACATCATCAGCCTGCAACCTCAATCAGATCAACAGAGAAAAGTGCAAAAGTGCAAAGTGCACCGAAGATTGCATCAAGACAGGAAATAGCTGTTGATTATACTCAATATCGACCAAATACAGATGCATTCGAGGTTACTCACAACGGAGAACAGCAGCGATATTTTGTTCCTCGTGATGTGCTCAACCTATTTGATGATGAATTTGACTACAGACTTGTTGCCAACTGTGATGAACTTAAAGATTTGGCTGTAGCAATTTTTGTTGGGCTTATCGGAGGTGATGAGATAGTTGCAACTGGCGGTGGTGGCGGTTCTCAAAGCGACTTACCATGGAGAGATAAGAATGAAGATGAACTGGACTGGGCTCGTCGTTGTGCACGCATGGCAACCCGTTCATTAGGAAAGCAAACGAAATCAGGATTAAAACGATAAGCATGGGAAAAAGAATAGATATATCGGAACTAAGTAATAGTGTGAAGCCGAGTGCAAAGTCTGGTCAGGAAGAACATCCATTGACAGATAAGCAGATAGAGGCTCTTCTAAACAACATTGCTTTTAACCTCAAAGATTTAATTTCATTGAATCACAATGTGGCGCAGCTCAGGCGAAGGTTATATGAGTTTCTTCAGACTATGCCTGATGTAAAGGAGTATGTACATCAGCAGGCAAAGCATAAGGGTGAGAAAGAGGCTTTTGAGAATCTCTGCAAAGCAAGTCGACAGCTGACTGAACACATAGACAGCAAACTGAAAGAATCAGAGAGTCGCATCCGTAAAATAGATGGCTATGTAGCAATTCCAATAAACTCTATTTATATTGTTCTGATTTTGATACTTGCCCTATCCACATTTATGCTCTGCATCCTGATTCTGAACATCCAATTCTGGCACTCCAGCCTAATATGGAAATGCCTCGGCATAACAACCGGAATTGCAGCCATCGGAATCACGCTGGTACTGTATCTTCCAAAATGGATAAGGAAATTTGAGAAATGATAAAAAGAAAACTCCCCAACTAGTTGGTATTAACTTGTTGGGGTTATTCTAATTCGGTATATTCACTTTTACTCAATGATTCAAATCGTTTCAGTTCTTCATCCATTTCTTCATGATTGAGTATGAAACGAGAGCAATTTTTAGCTCTTGCAGTATCGTGTTGGTCAAATCGATTTATACCAAGATATTTGTATAAACGGCACAACTTGCCTAAGCCATCATAGCTATCAACGTAATTTTTACAATACAGACAGTTTTTGATTCCAAACCTTTTGTAACCTTGGTACTTAGCCAATTCATAAATACCAAATGCTACAGGAGTGTGAAAACAGATTTCCATAAGTGATTGGCTTCTAGCTTTCTTTATTTTTTTACAAAATGATGTGTCTTGATAACATCGTGATTTTCCTGATGTATATAGTATATATCTTGAAAATTCCACCTCCTGATTAATGCTTGATTCATTGTAATCTTCTGATTTGAATCCCCAAAATGTAGTATAGCACTCCGGGTATAATCTGGCATCTATCTCATCTTTATTAATCTGTCGATTTGATTCTACGAAACCATTATCTATTATAGATTGAATGTCATCTTCAGTTTCTAATTTAACCTCAATAATTTTTCCTCCATTATGTAATTTATTAGAATCACTCGCATGAGTTACAAAGAACTCTATGTATATCGGTGGCAAATTGGGATTTTTGGAAGAAAATATTTTTAAGTCAGAACGCCTATTTATTGACTCATATTGTACCTCCTGTTCACATGAATCATAGAACTCTTTTAAATTGAATATTTTTTGAGTTGCTTTATAACAATCGCCATATCTTACAAATGTACATGAGTTAACTTGAGGACAATATGAGCGATACTCGAAACTCACATTAAATACATCTTTAGACATGAAAGCCTCTTGTACCCTTAATTTTGCTAGCTTATGTAACATGGTTTCATAGGCAGCCTCACAATCCATTCCAGAGGCATGAGCAAAGTGATGGATACGTTTGACTCCACCATTTTTAGCTACTAACTTTTCTTTACATGATGGACAATAACAATCGCACGCCAAGCCTTTGGGGACTTCATCTATATGGACAAAATTTCCATTTGAATTAAATGCGTATGTTAATAATCCTTTCTTAGACATGGAATATATTTATTTACTCCTAAAATCCGCAACTATCATCCAATACACGATTAAGGGTAGATTTATGAGTCGTTAGTAGTAGCTTTCAGTAAAAAGCAACAGCACAACATCAATATGTAGCCAACATCCCCTTACCCCACGATGCGACTTGAGGTAATACGCAGATTCTAACCGGAAAGAAAGGATTCTTATCCGAATTCTGTTTTGAAGGGTTTTGCATAAGCGCGGTTCTCTGTGTAGATATTCAGCACGTATTGCCTTGCAGTCATGATCCACTTGGCAGGTACGGAGATGAATCTGAAGACAAAAGCCTTTATGCGACTCGTTTTCTTGAGCCCAAAAGCCTTGGTGTCAAGCCTGCTCATGATGGTCTTGTAGAAATTGTGTATCAATGCAGTAAGCAGAAGAAAGACAGTATTCTCCGCCATGAATGACTTGGGGAGCCTGCTCCAACCGAATCCGTTGTTCATGTCGTCAAAGATACGTTCCTTGCCGCCACGCAGATTGTAGAATTCAACAATGTCCCTTGTCGATGACTTGTAATCGTTGGTCAGAATACAACGGTAAGTGTATTCGCCTTCCCACAGGTCAAGGTCGCCACTGTTGCGTCTTTGTCTCTGGATGACAAGACGATAGCACTTGCCTTCCCATTTCTCAACGAGAATGGAATTGAGTTCGAACTGGATGCCGTTAATCTCCTCCGTCTTCCATCCTCTCAGAGCAAAGATGTCATTGTAGAGCGAACTGCATCGGTTGGCACGGATGTAGAAATGTTTGCAATGCTTCTCTATCTCACTGACGATTTCCTTCGAGCAGGAACCGCAGTCTGCCCTGAAGCGATTTACACGGATGTTCTGGGATTCCAGAAGAGCGAAGAATCTCTTATGGGTGTCTGCCTGATGAAAACGCACATTCGTGTTGCCATCGCTGTTCTCGATATAGACTATCTTGTCACCGATAACATATACGCCAGGCCTGTAGCCGAGGAACTTTTTGTAGGTCGGTTTTGCATCATACTTCTCCGTTTCAAGAAACTGATGGTCAAAGTCAACATCGTATTCCTCAATTTCCTTCAACTCGCCTGTAGAAACCAAAGCGTTTATAAGCAATGTGTTGAGTTTGTCTGCAGTATTGAAATCATAGGTCTTGCCTTGGTCGGAAGTATAGGAGATGTTTTCCTTTGTCAGTTCCTTGATGGCTCTGAGGATGGTATCAGAGCTGCATGTACGAAGGGTAGGATGATACGAGAGATGGCGCATCAGTTGTGACGTTACGTCTTCCACGCATGAGCCGCCACAGAAATAAACGCTCATCAGCGAACGGACTATCTCGCTGAACTGATATCCGATGATACTGCGGCATCTCTGACCCAGTGTTGAGTCGATAACGGGTGAAAGCATGGAGTCAAATTTCTCCATGATTGAAAAAATTCCTCCAAAAGGTGTGAGTTTCTCAGATTTTATTTGTACCTTTGCCATGCCTTGTTACGATTTTCGCTTGTTTTCTAATTGCAACATACTACTGGTGCGATAAAATCGCATTAGTTTTAAATATCATCAAATAACGAGAGTTCTTTGACATTTTGGTTTGAAATGATTGATGAGTCTAGCTTGGTTATCAACGACCGCAGGTCAGTCCTTTCCAACGCGGATATTCTAATCAGGGTAGCCACCTCGGTGATTGAATAAGGGCTGTTGCTGGCAACCTTTATTCTTACTACTGTCAGATACGATATGATGGCAGCCCAAAGATGGATTTTGACAGCATTTTCCGAATATCCCCACAGAGTTTTTACGGTAATGTTCTGTTTAATCCACTTGAAGAATACCTCTATATCCCATCGATGGCGGTACAAGTTGGATATTTCCAAGGCACTGACTTCAAAGTTATTGGATATAAAGTCCACAATAGTATCATTATCAGGGTCATAAACGCGGACAAATCTCATGGCTTCGGGATACAGCTTGCTTGAGTTATACCCCGTTACCCTTATACGGGAGTCTTCCAGTACGCCAGACTTGACATCGGAAATATCCATCTGCTCGACAGTCTCGAATTTCATGTTCTCTTTTGGACGTGATACCCAAAATGCCTGAGCCTGATGAAATCTGAAAAGTGCTTTAAAGTCAACATAGGCCTTATCCATCACGTAGAAAGCATAAGGCTCCGGTGCCAGTGCATCAAGCTCGTTGCTGTCATGCCACTTGCCGTCCGTGATATGGATATTGGCAGGTATGCTGCCTCTCAAATCCAACAGGGCGTGCATCTTGACAGCTCCTTTGCTGTATTTCCCCAAAGCCCACGTTGCAAGCCTTATACTGGTTGATATGGTCGTGGAATCAAGCGCATATATCACGTTATCAATGGTAATTTGAGACAGTTGGATATTTGAGAACATCGGTCTGACCGTGGCAATCAAATAAAGGCCCAGCCCCTCAAAAATGCGATAATCCCTGCTTTCGTTTGCACGAGACAATGAGGTATGGTTCACGGCCTTACGAAAACCGAGATGATAAAGCATCTTGTTATGGGCTTCGAGGCATAGACAAATATCCCTCAGAGAATCACATCCTGTCAACTGTCCGAAAAGCAGATGAAGGAGGTGATTGTAACTGCTGAGATTTTTGGTATGCCAATCTCCTTTATATTGCTTTACGAGTTTATCAAACTGATAACGCGGTATATACTCGACAACTTGGGAAAATACAAACTTGCCTTGATTCATAATCCTGATGTGTTGAAACTACAGGACTAATAAATCATTTTCAAATCAAAAAATCAATGAACGCTTATATTTGACTAAAAATTAATCGTTTAACTACAGTGGTGTGGTTTTTATCGCACCACTAATAATTGCAACACTAAGATAAGTGAAAAATCTGACACAGCAAAATCCTGGGCAACTTTTTGTTGCTCAGGAACTTATAAATTAATTTAAATCAAAGTGTTGCGGAATTAAGGTTACTTATTTAAATATTTAAATAAGCTGAATGTTCATAGGAAATTTTGTACATCTACATTCATTTCATTGGTATAATTACATCTTCTTATACAAAACGTACTTTCCCAAATTTCTATATCGTAATTTTTCTGACGAGTCATAAAAGCTATCAAAATCAGATTCAAAATGTGTTTTGCTAACTAGTCATTATAGAAATTGATTCTTCAAAAATAGGCATTTGAGTACTATCAAAGTCCTTTAATAAACTTCTTGCAGTATCTCCGGTTTTTATAAGAGTTGCGGAATTGTTGAAAAACTTTTCATTGTAATCTATCACAGAATTTTTCTTTACTGTCTCATTTAGTGATGATTCAGCTACAGAACATATCAACTGAGTCCCAGAAGGAAGATTTTTACTTATAAATGATATTATCAACTCTTTGTTGGTTGCATCAACATCTTCTTTGAATATTGCGTCCAAACATAGTGGTAGTTTATGTATATTATCAGTTTTATCAATAAGTTTATTAAACGCAAAGTGATAAGATAATACGGTTTTTAATAACTCGACGCCTTGTTGTCGAAATACAGATAGCTCGTAAGGAGAATGAGCAAAATCTCCAATTTTAACATTTAACATCTTTAGATCTTGCAAGAAAAGTCTGTTGAATTCGTCGCTTTTTTTCTTACGATCTTGTTTAATACTTTCATCAGTCTTAAACATTTTCAGTCTATTAGTAACCTCTTGAAGTTTATGTTGAATTCCATTTTCCTTATCTTGAATTGTTTCCAATATCTGAATGCTTGCTTTATTCTTAATCCAATCATTCATAGATAATCCATTGGTATTATACGATTCAAGAACGTTATAATTATTTTCTAAATCAATTTTCGTTTTTTCTATTGTATTCTTTTGTTTATTTAACTTTGATCTTAATTCCGCTATTTCCTTTTTCGTTGTTTCAATTAAAGTAGATGTATCCTCTTGATTTTGAAAATAGATGTATTTTTCTGTAAGAGTATATTGCATTTCTTGATTACAAACCGGACATCGTTTTTGGGAATAGGTATTATCTTTAAGTGTTTTTTGAGTCTTTCTTAAGACGGCTAATCTTTCCTCATGATATCTTAGTTGACTAGCAAGGACAATACATCTGCTTTCATTTTGTATAAGCACTTTACGATTTTTATTATACTTACTAACATAATCAATTGCTTTCTGAACGAATAATTCGTCATTATTCTGTGCATATACTAAATCCTCCCGACTTTGTTTTATTCGATTCAGTACATCTAATTCTGATTGTAATTCTTTTTTATCTTCTTCTAATTTATATTTTTCAGTTTTATCTTCAAGAGGATTGAGTACACCGAAGTAATAGTCATAATAGGACTCTTTAAACCCTTTGTAATATTCAAAATTTTTAAAGGATTTTAGAGGCAAAATCCAGCCATAATCCTGAGCAACATAATATGGCAAGAACATAGCTTCAAGAGGAGCCTCAACCTCGTTACCCTTACTATTTAATTTTAATCTAAAATAAAATAGTTCGGATATATATTTTTTTAGTTTAATATGTTCAGTACTATTATTTCCGGAGATTCCTTGAAATTTGATGACTGGAGCATCATTAACTTTTATATAAACAAAATCATCATCTCTGATAATAATACAATGTTTTACCTCTTGATTATAAAATACAGAAAAGTCCACTCTAAAAATTGGTTTTTCTTCAAGGATTTCGGCTAATTTATACTTTTCGTCATTAATTCCAAAAGTATAATTAATTGCTTGAATCACAGTGCTTTTACCTGATGTATTAGCACCGTATATGATGTTAATTTCATCTAAAAACTCAGTATAAAAACTTTTAGATGCATTCTCCGTAAAAATGAAAAGTCGATTATATTTTATTATTGTTCTCATTTTAAATCATTTTTAATGAATCGTAAACTTCAAAATATGCAGCAAAAAATACTGCTTTTAATTGTGTGTTACTCAAACTAGTCGTTTTAGACCTTATAAATAAATCTATTAACCTATCAATCATTTCTATTTCATCATAGACATCTTCTATACTATTGATATTTTCTGTGACGAATTTTTTAACTATCAGATGCTCTGTACTGGTATCTAGTTTAAAATAATCAAAAGCTGATTCAAAGTGGAATTTGAATAATTCTCGTTCCTTAATAGGAATTTTTAATGCTCTACATATTTGAGATTTTTGCTCCCTCCAGTATTTAAAGCACTTACTCTTGGTAGTTATAATTTTGAAAGCGTTATTTATTTCAACAGAAGATACCCTTTTACTTTCATCTAGCAATGATGCTACATTACCATTGTTATACGTACTTTCGATTTTCTGAAATAATTCCAATATCAGATTTAAAGCTGCTCTAGCAGATTCTATCTTATTCCCAAAAATTCGTTCAATCTTTCCAACTAATTGATCTTCTTGATTAATAGCAGTTCTACTTAAGTCAATCCCAAGGACATTCAATTGTTCCAAGTGATTGTGAAGATCACTATCTGTTATACTTTTTTTTATATAATCCTTAATAGTGTTTGGTAAATCATTATAATTAACACAAGTATTATCTTCTTTTACAATAACACTATCAGATGATTTTTTTAACTCAATTGTTTGGTTAGTTACAAAAAACAAAGAGTGCGAATAATCTTTTGACTTTTGGTAAGAAATATCATCTACTAATGCTTTTCCTGTACAAAGAATTTTTTCAAGGATTTCTAAAAGCTCATTGTTTAAAATCCATTTATTAGGAGATTTCTTCTTGGATTGATAGGCATTAATAGTTTCAATATGATTGTTATTATCAAGAAAACATATAAGGCAATCATCATGATGCTCTAGACATACAAAATAGTTAGCATCTTTGTACTTTGATTCATAGTCGTTAAGAATTAAATACAAAGCAGTATTCCTTTGTAATGCAAAGCCTGTAATTGCATTTACACCTGCATTTGTAGCCCTATTCATTTTCTTTGCCATAGATACTTATAATGTGATTTTCTACAATTACTTTGTTACAAGATTATACAATGTCTGATAGTCTTTAGCTACTCCATATTGAATTTTACAATCACTGATAGCTGCAAAGTGGCGACGTGCACACTCTATTTTAGCCTCTTCCGAACCTCTCAGCTGAGACTCTTGCCAATCATTACCTTTAGTTTCTGCAATGAAATAGATATGCTTCACACTGCCTTCTTTGAATGCTACTGCCCAATCTGGATTGTAATGACCCATAGGAGTGTTAATATAGAATCCACGAGGTAGTTTTGTATAAACTTCTACATCATCCTGACTTTCCAATGCTTCTGCAAAATTCTTTTCAACCCCTTGACTATCTACTACGACAATATCATACAAAGATTTTGCACTCTCAATTGCATTTACGCCTAACTTACCACGAATGGTGCTTTCTGTAAAGATTTCCATATCATAGGTATTCGTTGTTTTTTCGTATGCAATCTTTTGAATGACTGCAATAGCTTTAGCATCATTGATAATGTTACTTGTTTTAATGATGAACTCTTCAGGATTCATCTTAAATTGATAGAAAGTTGTCGGCTTAATACCTTTTAATATTTCCACAATGGTCTTACGGGTCAGACCTGTTGATTCAACCAGTTTGCCTATTAAGTCGTATCGCACAGAATTACCAATTGCTTCACTCACACGGATAGTGCGAGACTTACCTGCTGTCATGGCTACGCCAGCCTCCAGCGACTCTCTATCACGTATATTTTCCAATGAACCACCTTCTACTACAATACGGATTTCTGTAACGATAAGGTGCTTATCAATTGCATCAATCGCTTTCTTTATTAGCTCGTCTGTACTGAAATCAACCTTGTAATAAGTCTTTACATTAATGCGTTTCCACACTTCGTTAAATTTCTCCTTAAATAAATCTTCACGGAAAGTAGCTATTTTAGGAGCACGAGCATTTGTTGGTTTCATGGCATCCGGGTTGAATACAGTCTCTAACTGTCGCACAATACCTTCTTTAATAGGTGCTAATTCTTCACCCAAATCAATAGAACCAGATTTCTTATCATTGAAATATTTCTCGGTCAGCTTACCTTTCTTTACATAACCACAACTGATAAGTTCCTCATGAATTTCAATCGCCTTTTCCTTATTGATTTTAACCTCCTTGCCGTCAGTAGTTATCATTACCATATCTTCAAATAAATACGGAGTAACAACAACTGGTCTATCACCTATATTTTCCGCCAATTCAGTCTGTAATTGCTTACTGAAATGTTCATAACTTTCGCTTGCAATAACAGTTAAGATATTAGTATCAAAAACACCATCGCCCAAGTTGTCCTGATCTTGACGCTCTCCATTTTTATTTACACATAGGCGCATACCACGACCTACCTCTTGACGTTTTTTAATCTCGTTAGTTGTATCTTTTAAGGTACAAATCTGAAATACATTAGGATTGTCCCAGCCCTCTTTCAATGCAGAATGAGAGAAAATAAAACGCACTTCCGAACCATTTACTTTGGGATCAAGAGAGAGCAAAGTCTCTTTATCCTTCATAATCAAATCATAGGCACGAATCTCATTTTCCCCTTCTTTCTCCTTGGAGTCAACAGATACACCTTTTTTGTCTTGTGAGAAGTAGCCCTGATGTACCTTCTCGACTTGAAATTGACTCAAATATCTTAGGTAAGCTTCATCGGAAAAACGAGGTTGCATTTCCTGAAGTACATTCAGATACTCCTCTTCAAACATTTCTGCAAACTTTCCATTGATTGTGCCATCTTTCTCATAAATTCGGTAGCTGTTTACATGGTCAATAAAGAACAATGAAAGTACTTTAATTCCCTTAGGGAATAAGTCACGTTCGCGCTCTATATGGGTGCGGATAGTTTCCCTAATCTGTATTCTTCTTAGGGCTTCTTCATTCACTTTGCCTACAGCATCACCTTCATTAAGCACAATACCATTCAAAAAACGGACAGTACCAGCAACTCCATCAATACGCTCTACAATGAAGTGGTTCTCATATTCTGCCAAACCTCCACTTTGCTCATACAAATTAAATCCTTCACCGACCAACTTTGTTGTCTGCTTAAAACCATTGGCAGTTTTTACATCAAATGAAATACGAGCCTGAGGATTACCCTTACCAATAACTATTTGATCAAGATAGACAAAGCCATTGGTAGCAGTAGAACCTTGCTGTGTAATGCCTTTCACTTCGATCTTCTTTACAAGCTTGCGGTTGTATGCGTCCATTGCATCCAGTCGGTAAACCATATTGTAAATATCTCCCTTACGGTGAGTAGCACTATATAACAGCGTAAACAGAGTGCGGAATTTTGCGATACCTTTTCGGGTAGCATTATCCTTGTTTGCACCCAATACGCTTTGTGGCTCATCAATAATCATAATTGGATTTGTTTGAGCCAATATATCAATAGGTCTACGACTGCCAAATTCATCTCGTTTCGAGAAGATGATACGAGCTGTAGCATCTCCACTTCTACCTTCGCCTTTACTCTTTTCCTCGTTCATTGAAGTGTTAAAGGCTTGGGTATTGATAATCATTACATAAAGTCCGCTGTCGCTGGCAAAGGCATCAATCTTTGAAAGCTGTTTGGAATTGTAGATGAAGAATTGAATACGTTTACCATACTCGTTGGCAAAGTGCTCCTGCATCGTTTCAAAACTCTTGGCAACACCTTCACGAATTGCAATACTTGGAACAACGATGATGAACTTACTCCAACCATATAGCTTGTTAAGCTCATACATCGTCTTAATATAAGTATAGGTCTTACCAGTACCTGTTTCCATTTCGATGGTAAACATAGGATTTTTGGTATCACCTTGCAGATACTCAACCGGCTTTAAGCCCCAACCCATCTGTACTTCACGTAAATTTTCGGTCAATGCATTTGCATCGAGCATTAGACGCTGATTACCAAAACCTGTCAGCGTGAACATACCGCCTTTTTTGCCTTGATCTATCAAAAAGTCGGTACCATCACAGAATTGTTGACCGGTGAATACATCGGTCACACTCTTAGCCGCATCTGCTTGAAAACGTTGATGTTTGAATTTTAGTTTCATACAGCCAGCCTATTAAATAACTTTAATACTCTTCATAGCCTCTTCCTCGCTCCAGTCAAGTTGTTGTTTCAAAGACTCAAAGATGTTTATTTTAGCATCATCTCTTTCAAAGCAACTGTCACGGAACAAAATTCTCAAAGGTTGTTTGTCTGCAATTGTACGGACAACATTCTCGGTTACATTATCTGCAAAACAAGCCACAAGGTCTCCATCGTTCACAGAGTAGATTGTTTTACCATCCACCACTTCGGTTGTCATTGGCAAGGATAACTGCACACCCCAGTCGAGCATTGCGCCAAACAGTAAGTCGAGGTCATTACGGTCGCTCTTAACATTATCGAGCAATAAGTCAAGTTGCTCTTGCTTATATTCTTTTGGTGCAAAATAAACCTCTTCCATATTGCTTTCATCCAAACGGAATACTCTGAAACCAGTATCAAGGTTTTGACCTTGCAAACCTGATTCTTCCTTGATCTTTTTACCAGCACGACGAATACGTTCTTTAGCAATTTCTGGGATGGTCTTATAACCAGCTTTATATGCTTCACTATTTATATCTGTTTTTTCTGGTAATTGCACACAGAGATACTTCCGTTTTCCACCGTCTTCTGCATTTAATTGCATAACAGCATGAGCGGTAGTTGCACTACCTGAAAAAAAATCCAATACGTATGAATCCTTGTCCAAATCTCCTATTTTTAAGCTGTCAATAACAGCGTATAAAGATTTTGGGTAATCGAAATATTGTGCATTAAACATTTTTTTTAATAGGTTAGCTCCATATTCTGTTGATGAATAAAGTTTATCATCCCATACTGTCAATGGGAGCATACCCTCGTCGTTCATGCGTGCTTTTATGTAAACAGTAGGAATCCCCGACCTATCTCTTCTAGCCATCATTTCATTTTTAGCAGTTAGTGCTCTATCAAGTCCCCACTTCCAACGCCTTGCTCTTCCATGTTCATCTACAGGGAGAGAAACAATTTCATCTTCTAATGGTTGCTCAAGAATATCATATTCTTTTCGTACTTCATTCCATTTAATGTTAGGAATTCTAAAATCCGAGCAATCTTTTTTAACATAAATTGGATAGAACATCGATGGTGCATCTTCTTTATAACCGCCATGTTTTCTAAAATTAACCCATTCAAAGGCTCCTAAATTATCTTTTTCTTTGTACCTAGCAATTTGGTATTCATTACGTGGTAATCTCCCCAAAGTCGTTTCGTCATTAGCACCATAAAATAGTGCATATTCATGTGAGATTGATGCTCCCTTTGTTGTCGATCTACCAGAAGGATTGTTTTTAACAACAATTGTTGCGAGGTGATTACTTTCGCCAAAAACTTCATTCATTATAGCGGTAACAGTCTCTATTTCGCTATCATCAATTGTTAAACATATTATTCCGTTAGAAGAAAGAAGTGAGCGACAGACTAGTAATCTGGAATATATCATTGAACACCAGTCTGAATGGAAACGACCATTAGAAGGTGTGTTTATAAATAATCTGTTGTTATAATCATCAAGTTCTCCTGTTTTTCTCAAGAATTCATTTTCATCTATGGAAAAATCATTTTTATATATAAGATTCTTTCCTGTATTGTAAGGAGGATCTATATAAATCATTTTGATTTTACCCAAATATGACTTTTGTAGTAGTTTTAATACTTGTAGATTATCACCTTCAATATATACATTTTCTGTAGTATCCCAATCTACACTATCCTCCATGACGGGTCTTAATGTCTTGTTTGTAGGACGTGCTGCTTCACGGCGAGCCTCCTGCTTACCAGGCCATGTAAACTGATATGCTTCCGGTGCATCTTCAACAGCGTCATCACCTAACAACTGACGAAGAGTAGTGAAGTTTACCACATGACGTAATTCGCCTGTTTTTTCATCTTTAACCTCTGTAAAGCACGAGGGCGCAATCTGATAGAGTGCTTCTAAATTGATATTCACTCCATTTGCTGATTGAAGTTCCAACTTATTGGGTTTCATGTCTGTATATTTATTTGTTTATTATTTCTTGAAATTTAGCTATCTCTTTTTTCAATCTTCTTGCTTCGGCATTCAACTCCATTTGTCGGTTAAACTGCTTTTCAGCCCGAACCTGTTTTTGCAAAGAAGTTACTTGTTTTTGAAGCTGTTCGACTTTCTTCCTTATTTCCGCTTGTTCTTTGTATTCAACCTCATTTGAAGCAGAAAGTCCAGATATTTGACTTAGGATGTTGCTATATACAGCATCCATTGACTGTCCTTCTATTTTAAGAGACAATGTATCAAAGGACACTTCTCTTTGTAATTCAGTTACACCGCAAGTCCATTTCTGCTCACTTTTTGCAGCAGTCATTTCCTTATGGTGCATCAAGATATCAATCTTGCCTTCATACTCAATGATAAACAGCGTATGTCTTGGCAAGAGTTTGTCCATCGCACAGAATGGGTTAATGCTATAGGCATCTCCCTTCATCTTACAATGGAATACTGCTATTTCGTGTACTCGCTCCCCATCTTCCACATTCAGCGTGCTGGGCGCAAGTTTATACAACCATACAATATTCTCAAACTCCCTTGTGAGAAACTCACGAAGCGAGCTATCTGTACTCCTACCGTAAAAGGCATTCTTAGGTACAGACTTATTGACTACTGTAGTCGCTGGGAAATTGAGAGGATTGTTCATATTCATTATCTAAAAGGATTCTTTGTTATAGGCATTATCCTTGAAATAAAATCTATAAATTCAAAATTATTTTTATTTGAGAACAACTGTCTTTGCGCATACATTGTACGTATATGATTAGCTTCTCTCAAATCTCGTCCATGGACTACTTCCATCTTACATTCATCTGACTCTTTATCTGAAAAATAGTCTTTATCCCAGATTGTAAGCAATAAATTCTTTGATATTGGAAAAGTTAGCTCAGCTCCATATTGAGCTAATCCCTGACATATAGGTTTTACATTATTAACATGAGGATTAACAGTTATAGGAAAATCTGATGTGTAAAAATCGCCATTTACGGAATAATTAAAAGTCCATATGTTATTGCTTAACAATGTACTATATCTATCTAATAAGTCTTCATTCATAAATGTACTTTCAGCATGATATACAGCTTTATCTTTTATTTTAGACTGAATTCTCAATTTAGCAATATCAGGGTTATTTAACTCTAATGCTAATCCCTCTTGAAATAGTCTCACCATTTTTGGCATCATATCTTCGAATACCTCCTCATTCTCTATTCTTAATGCAGGTAATCTAAACCATTGGATAACTAAAAGTAAAGCAAATTCATACTTTTCTTTTCTACTTAATCGAATTCTTAACTCATTATTTTTATATGCATCATTAGCTAATTGTTGTAAATGAAATAATTTCTCTGCAAATTTAGGCTCATATTCTTCAGCAAAGAAATTTTCCTCAATTGTAAATGGATTAAGCTTATTGTTTTCTTTTATAAAACTATCTGAAATCGTATAAAAATTATTGGCTGTGCATACATCAGAAATTAAAACACCATAAGATTTTTTAGAAATCTTGTCGTACGCCCATATATGTGTGTTATTATCTGAAAACATTTTCAGATAACATTGTGGTATATAGTGTTGTTTTTTGTGCAGAGCCATATTATTTAATTATCAAAAAACAAATCAATTCAAAATCATCTAGTCCTTTAATCTCATTGGTTAAAGCTGATGTTTCACCAAAAGAGAAAAGACTATCAATATCACTCTCTTCTTTGACGTGAATAATACTGTCAATGGCAGATTGAAGAAGTTTGCTATAATGCTCCATCTTCTTACTATCTTTGGTTTCTTTATTGAATAATTTACAAAGTTCTTTATCCGGCTTTGTCTGACCTTTGCAGAGATAACGCATCTTGTCAAGCAACTTTTTAGGTGATAAGTGGTCGCAAATCACCTCACCGGCATGAGTGAGATAAACCATATAGAATGGGTGCAGCAAATTGGAACGGTCTATGTTTACACCATTATTCTTGTTTTTAAGAATAAAAATGACTCCCGGTTCTGCTAAATCTGTGGCTTTAACCACCGCACTCATTCCAAAAGGTGTGAGATCCATATTAGGATGCTCCTTTAAATTTGTGAGCAAATCCAAACGGAACTCATTCAATCCCAAGTCCATGATATTGATACCAGTATCCATATCCTCAATATCGACCACCTCATTCTGAAGGCGTTTCAACTGATTGCGTCTATATTCCAAATCGCCCTTTTCATTGGCCGAAAGGAGGTTGTCGTCACCTGTGCTGGTGATAACCGTTGCTTTCATTCTGCTCTCAACACGACCTTTCAGCTTGATATAATCGTCCAGTTCAATATCCGGCCAATAATTTACCAGCTGAATAAAATCGTTCTTGCTACCAATACGATCTATACGGCCAAATCGCTGAATGATGCGTACTGGATTCCAATGAATATCGTAGTTTATAATATAATCGCAATCTTGCAAGTTCTGTCCTTCACTAATACAATCTGTTGCTATAAGCACATCAATCTCTCGTTTGTCATTAGGATGAATTGCGTCTCTGTCCTTTGAAACAGGAGAAAAATAGGTTAGTACATCGTTAAATGTACATTTCATTCTCGGAATAGTACACTTGCCATCTGTGCTACCTGTAATCAAGGCTGTATGCAATCCACATTTATCAAGAATACGACCAGCCAACTGTTCGTATAAGTAATCCGCAGTATCAGCAAATGCGGTGAAGATTAACACCTTCTTGTTATTACCATTGATAGGATTATTGAACTTATTCCTTAGATCAGCAATAAGCTGTTGCAGTTTACTGTCATGTTCCGGTGTAATATCTTTCAACATGATCAGGATGAGCTGAAGAATCTCCAAGTCGGCTTGCAAATCTCTTCTCCAGCTCTTGTAGTCCATATCACGAAGATTAATCTTCGACTTGCGGCCAACAAATGGGTCGTTCTCTGAATCCTCATTGTCATAGTCATCAGCAAAAGAAGTAACCTCAATCAATCCAGCTCCGCTTTCTTCGAATTTATTGATAGCAGCAATAGATGTCTTTATGAAGTTTTCTATCCTTTCTAATGTAAGTCTGAAAGAATTGACGCTGCTTTCCATTCGCTTAAGCATATTGATTGCCATCAATTTTCTCATACCCTTCTCTCGCCCATCGACAGAAAGTCCCGAGCCTTCAAAATCAATATCATAATTATCTTTTGCACTCTCAAAAATGAATAGAGAAGGTGTATAAATAGACAAATTCAACTGATTTAGATGTTCTGCAATATCCTTAAAAGTAATTGCATCACTTAAATCTGTCAATTTAGGACGACGGGCAATAGGTGCCAATCGTGTAGGGAATTTCCCGACATCGTTTGTATTATAATACTTGATAATGTGACTACGGCTTCGCGCAATAGTAACAGCATCAAGCACCTGGAAGAAATCATAACTTAATGAGTCCAATAGTTTCTCTGTGGTTCTTTGGTCGGAATCCAACCTCGACCAGCGCGAATAGGCTGTTTGGGCATCTCTAAATATCTGGTCAATGTTCTTTCCTGTATCTAACAGGTCGTTTATGTTTTCAGTCTTCCCCTCATAGGCCAACTGAAGCTGGTTCTTCAAATCGTTGAAACGGTTGTTTACTGGGGTTGCAGAAAGCATCAAAACTTTTGTCTTGACACCACTGCGAATAACCTTGTTCATCAACTTGGCATAACGGTTTTCTTTTATATCCTCGTCATCTTCATTATCAAATCTACCACCATTACGGAAGTTGTGACTTTCATCTATGACAATTAGATCATAGTTACCCCAATTTACTCGTTCAAGGTCTAATCCATTACTTACACCCTTATCGCGTGATAAGTCGGAATGAAACAGAATGTCATATCGCAAGCGGTCTGCCAATACAGGATTATTCTTATAATTTGAGCGGAATGTCTGCCAGTTATCATTAAGTTTCTTCGGGCAAAGCACCAAGACACTTCTGTTGCGGTTTTCATAATACTTAATAACTGACAATGCCGTAAATGTTTTACCTAAACCAACACTATCAGCTAAAATACAACCATTATACTTTTCCAACTTGTTGATAATTGCCAACGATGCATCCTGCTGGAAATTGTACAGCTTGTTCCAGATTACACTGCTCTTAAAACCAGTTGCTTCATTTGGTAGAACATCTTCACTTATATCCTCTAAAAATTCGTTGAAGATATTATACAATGTAATGAAATAGATAAAATCAGGAGAATTTTCCTTATACACTGTTTCAATACTCTCAATGATGTATTCTGTAACATCTTGGAATCTCTCCTTGTCTTTCCACAATTCACTAAAATTTTTAAGGAACATATCTGTTGTGCTATGCCCAGGCATTCCCACGACCATAGGACAAAGATTATCGCCTCTATCTAAACCTAATTCGGTTGTAGTAAATTCATTGAAAGGCATATATGTGAATGTATCTGTTCCATTTTTTACATTAAGAAATGCATTCATTGAACCTTGAGTGATATTGGTCTTGAATTTTGCCTTTCTACGAATCCAATCTGCACACTCTCTGGCAATAGCACGTTGAGTTAGTTGATTTCGAAGCCTGATCTCAAAATCAGAGCCGAACAGATTACGTTCCCTACTAAGTTTAGGAATATAAAACTCTCGTTTCTGCTTAACTGATTTGTCTGTGTTAAATGTCGGAGACGTAAATATGAAATTAACACAATCCACTTTCTCCAACTCCTCTTTTAATGCTTCATAAGCATATATAGAGAAACTGGCAGCGGCGATTGAGACTTGACTATCAGATGATAGTATTTGTTTTAAATCATCAACTACTCGCTCAGTAATATTATTGAATTGTTTTGGAGTTATCATCAGCAATTTCTCTTATTGATAAGATTTACAATCACTTTCAGAATCATATCTTTTTCGTCTGCACGGCTTTCAGCGATCATCAGTGTAAGTGCTACCAAGGTGCCATCACTGATTCGCTTAGTTCCATCAGGATTATACAGAATGCCATTGTTCTGCATAAACCAAAGGAATAGAGTGGCTGCGATTCGTTTGTTGCCATCTACGAATGAGTGATTCTTAACCACAAGGTAGAGCAACATTGCAGCTTTTTCTTCCACCGATGGGTATAGCTCATTACCATCAAAAGTCTGATAGATTTGTCCTATTGAACTTCTGAAAGAACCATCTTTTTCCTTTCCAAACAATGTACTGCCACCGAACTTCTCCTTAAGTGTCTCAATAGTTTCCATTGCGCTATCGTATGTTGCACGGAAACTTTCCTCGATGGTTGTGTGTTCAATAGTGAGCTGTTGGTAATCATACCTGTCAAGGGTATCAAGAGCATATGTGTAGTCTGTAACGACATTCACCAATTCCCTGCTATCGTCACCATTAATCAGCTCCTGCTCATTGTTTATGGTTCGGCCGAGTAGATGTACTAACTGACTTAACTCTTCGTATTTCTGAGCTGCTATGTGGTTATTGATAGCATATCCTTTTACAAGGTATTCCTTTAGCACCTTGTTTGCCCATTGACGGAATTGAACACCACGCTGGCTCTTTACTCGGTAGCCGACAGAGATGATGACATCGAGATTGTAAAGTTTTACTGTTGCTTCTTGCGTTTTATCTGGAATAGCACCATGTTGAGTGGTGTGTGCAAAATTTGCACATACCACATTTTCTTCAAGTTCCCCCTCCTTGAAGATATTCTGTATATGTCTAAGTATAACAGTCTTATCCCTTTGAAACAGCTCGGCCATCTGCTGTCTTGTCAGCCATACAGTTTCTTTCTCCAATTTTACATCAATTGAAGTCTGCCCATCAGGGGTCTGATATATTACTATTTGATTATTCTGCTCCATATAACTATTTTGTTGACCACAACAAGTCTTTTACATCTACATCTATTACTTTTGCAATTTCTACCAAGGTCTCAAGCCCTGGCTGCGCTGTATTGGTGCACCACTTTGATACAGTTGCCGGATCCTTGTCGAGCTGTTCAGCAAGCCATTTATTTGTCCTTTGCTTTTCAGCCAAAACCACCTTTAACCTGTTAATATTTTTAGAGCGTTCCATCATAATTTTATTTATTTGACTTCAAATTTAATCATAATAAACGGAAAAACTGCTTTTATTTTATATTATTTTTCAAAAGAATTGCGATTTAGCTCAATTTGTAGATAGAATCCGTTTTATTCCGATGTCCCATTTTTACTCAAAAAGTGCTTATCCGCGGTGGAAATGTGGTGATTTTTGATAGATTTCCACAAGCAATAGCACATTTTTTGGCCAACCAAAAGAAAAAATCACTTTACTTTATTGCCGTACATACATATACGCTGATTAAAGTAAAGTGATATTCTCAATGTAATGTGATATTTTTCTTTCCAATATGGCGTTCTGCATTTTTCCAACATAAAAACACACCCTTTTCTGCAATTATCCAAAGAAAATCACTCATAAATCTGCATTTTTCCAAAAAAGCTGTTCAATTTGGCCAGCCAAAAGAAAAGATAGCCACTTTACTTTATTGTCGTACATATATATACGCTGATTAAAGTAAAGTTTAAAAGAGGGAAAAGAAAAGAGAGGCTTTGCCTCTGATATTTTCAAGCGGTTTTATCCATAATTGCAATGATCAATTTCAATGGTTTTCACATTTTCCATACCCAAAATGAGGTCTAATTTCACATTTTCCACCCATAAAACCACCTCAGATTTCACATTTTCCCAATTCTTCGAAATATAAGAGACATCACCTCAGATGAAATGTGTGACTGAATCTTCTTTCTTTTCGCAAGCAATATTGCCCAAATGGTTATACAGATACAACCCTTTTGCACTTTTATACGTGAAACCCTACAGAATTTAGTTGACATAATCGGCGATAATCTCACGTATATTTCGTACCTTTGCATACAGAAAAGTTTGGTGAACTTCGTGCAGAAATTCAGGTTTTACAGGTTCTGGTTGACAAAGAGGATACTCGAAATGGCTGATTTATAAAGATATACACTTGTTTTTTACCGCCTTTCTACCGTTTAAAACGTAAATTCCTCATTTATAATGATCTACTCTTGGTGTATCGGCAAATAGTCATTCTCGACTAATTGATTATCAATATATTACATAATACACAATAGAAAGTAAAAGAAGAAACAATCCAACTTCGATAATATTGATAATCAACACATTAAACACATAGAAATAATAAAGCATTGCATCAATTTTTCCTGATTTTGTCCCCCGTTTGTTCCCTGAACGGATACAAGGGACAAAATTCTGTCCCTCATACAATTTAACAGTGATAAATAGGCAAATTTTATCAGTACCACTAAAACTTATCCAAATTACAGATAATATTCGAATAGAACTGAATTGTTTTCCAGCCATAATTACCTCTAACAATCAAACAGTTAACATATTTGAACATAACAGCAGAAATCATCACCAATGAGATTTCCTAACATAACATTTGATAAATATTCCCAACCATTATTGCGAAGTATGCGAATAATAGTACATTGAACATCCTCTTAAGTCTCGCAATGATTTTTATAGGGTGATTTGAAGAATTCACTGAAAAATATTTGGAGTATTGCGAAATTATTCTGTACATTTGCGCCTCTTTTTGAAAATTTACAATGCAGCAAAATAGAATGAACATATTATCCCAAACGACAATTCGAGGCAACAAATGCTTCGAAGTTCAGTCGTATGTTCTTCATGTTTGGAGCATTGAAACGCCAGAGAATATCATAAATACTTTCCAACGAACAGATATAGGAGATAAGATGCGATAGATGCTCGTATCTTGATCTTAAAATAAACAACAGAATAGTTGGAGAGTCCTTACCGAACTTTCCAACTATTTTGTTTTATGCCCATTGGTGACTGTTTGCTCCGTGCAATTCCTCTCCCGTCATTTCCGTCCAATGAGCGCAAGAACAACCAATTTTAATTAACCGCACAGCGATGTACACAAAAGAGAGCAAAATGAATTACAAATTTGACGGGAACAAGGTGTATTTTACATCGGACACACACTTTTATCATTCGAATATCATTGGCTTTTGCAAGAGGCCATTCAAAAATGTAGAAGATATGAATGAAACACTGATCGAAAATTGGAACCGGGTAGTTGGTCAAGATGATATCGTGTTTCATTTGGGGGATTTTTGCCTGGGAGGATCTCATGAATGGACCAAGATTCTTAACAGACTGAATGGAAAAATCTATCTCATTCTCGGTAATCATGATCTAAAAAATATCAGGCAAGGGTACGCCAGTAGATTTGAATTGACAAGCATGCAAATGCACATAGAGGTTGACAAGCAGAAAATCTACCTGAACCACTGTCCGCCCCTCTGTTATGGAGGTGCTTACGGGAACACGTGGCAACTGTTCGGGCATGTGCATACGAGCAAGAATAATACGGGAAAAGACGCTTTACGGCTGGATATGATTTTCCCGACGCAATATGATGTGGGTGTGGATAATAATGACTTTACTCCGGTCTCATTTGCGCAGGTAAAAAGGATAATCCAAAAACAGGTTGAACAAGCAAATAAAAATAAGTAATATGAAAATACAATACATGAGCGATCTGCATTTTGAGTTTCGGGAGAACAGCAGGTACATAAAACATAACGAATTCCCGGTAACGGGCGATATACTCGTATTGGCCGGAGATATTTTCTATCTGAAGGACAAAGTCTCCCCTTTATCAAGATTCTGGAAATGGGCATCGGAGAACTACCGACAAGTACTCATTATTCCCGGCAATCATGAGTATTACAATTATTGTGATGTAATGGAACGGGGGTTACAATGGCGATGGATGTTCAAAGAGAATGTCGGTTATTATCAAAATCAGGTATTGAGAATAGACGATACCAATTTCATAATGAGCACACTCTGGTCGCATATCGAACCGGCAGACGAATATTTTGTTTGGAAAGGACTTAACGATTTCCGTCAGACCTTGTATAAAGGGAAACTGCTCCAAACGGAAGCATATAATCAGATGCATGACTTCTGTTTAGGTCATATCAAAAAAAGTCTTGCCGAAAGTACGGCAAAACACATAGTGGTCGTGACTCACCACCTGCCTACTTTGCAGGTTGTTGCTCCTCAGCATAAAAGTTCCGTATTGAACAGTGCATTTGCTACTGAATATGAAGGACTGATAGCCGGCAGCAGGATCGATGCCTGGATTTACGGACATTCGCATACCAATATCGACACAGAAATCGGGAGTACAAAAGTGATTTGCAACCAGATGGGATATGTATTTGAAAACGAGCATATAATCAACGGATTTGATCCGAGGAAATTTTTAACGATTGAAAACGAATGAGATATGGAACGACATAAAATAGAACCACATAAGAAGACAATCTTTACCAATCAATTTTTCATAGACTTGGCAAAAGAATGCGGTTTGAATACTGCGATATTCGAACAGCTCGGAAGCGGGCGCGATACAGAAATCGTGGTTGATAACGATATATTGGAGATGTTGGTTAAACTTCAGGAGCAATTTGCCCGACTGGAAGAGATGGGCGACAACGAATACAGAGGATTTTATATCGAATTGCCCCGCCCTACTCCGGAAGAATGGGGAGATTGCGAAGCATCGATTGCAGACGGAGAATATGAGAGTAAGGAAGAATACCTCTGGGATTGGGAATTGTCAAATCCCAGAGAAACGGTATGGTATCATGTCGGCTCCGCCAGATACAAAGAAAAGCGTACCATACAATTCACGGACAGGAAACACTCGTATTTTACTATTGCGAACTATTCTCAATATATAAACCCAGTAGGTAACAATTTTTCCAATGAATGGCAAAAGGATTTCTTGGCAAAGTTGGTCTTATATCTTCAGAAGCTAATCGATGCCATCATACAATATCCGGAGGGGTTCAATGATTATGTGGCGAATCATCTTCCTTACCAGCAGCGAGACGGGAAAATTGCGAGAAAGGAGTTCAACAGAATCGAACCGAGATTTAAAATCGCAGTCGAAGACGAGAAGACTGCAATAAAAGCACTGGAGAATTCCATCTGCAAGAATTTCGAGCGGCCGTTAGAGACAATGACGATACGTTCGTATTGCAAATACTATCGGATCGCTCATGAAGCCTATGACCGGTATTTTGAAAGGTTTGATACTACACGAAAGAAGCGTACCATTCCGAATGGGATGCCATTGGAATTACAAGATGTCGCATATTACAACATGGTTAAGTTCTGCGATTTGCAGGATAAATACGATCTCGACAGTGAGACGGATTTCAACCAATTCGCCTCGGACCATTATGGGGAGCTGGGATTGTCGCGGCTGAATGTACTCGCCTCGGATTTTGACAGCCCCGGATGGAAAATCATTGTTTCCAATAGCTACTCAGCATATGCGGATGTTGCGGTAGAAGTCGCCACTGCGCTTTACAAGTATGGCGCTCCTTTGGAAATACACGACGCTGCCAAACTTTTACGAATACTCAAGGAGGAGGATCATGTGAAATTGATCCCGTACACGTTCCACGATTACATGGGCCATCATGAAGAAGGAACCGTTTATCAACTTCCATGGGAGCACGAATGTATGGATAGCGAGGAGAATGTTTTATCATTGGAACAATACCATGAAATCATCTCTCTGGCAGAATGGGATGAAATAGAAAAAGTAAACATTGACAAAAACGGGATATAATCCCATAATTATTAGCAACATATTTGGCAGATAATGATAGTCTGCCAAATATGTTATAATTAGCTATATAATTAAAATAAGAGGAATTATTAAGAAGCGTGTGAAAGTATGGAACTTGACGCAGATTTTATAGCATTCTGCAAGCAGAGCGTCGCATTGGAACAACGAATGGCGAAACAGGCGGGAACACGGTTGAATGAAGCAATGCGCAACAATATCCAAGATATCAATGTATTGGATCGGATTGCAGACCAGCTACTTGACACTATGTCAGGGCTATCAGGTGCGGGAGAACGGACTTATATGAAATATATCAAATACTTGGGAACGTTTAACCCTCAAGCTGCAAAAGAAACAAAAGATGCCTATGAAGATATCATGGGATATAAGATACATGTAGCATACGCAGCGGCACGATTGGCCAAAGAATTGCACAAAGAACAGGTAGATCAAGCAGGTAAAAATTACTTTGAAGGACATTTATCGTCTGTCGGACGAAACGGTTTCGACTGGAAAGAAAAAACTGTGGGATTTCTACACGATGCAGCTGAAGATACAGGTCATACCGTAAAAGAGATCATTAGAAAACTGAAAGCGATACTGGATGACTGGGAGCAGAACAAGGAAAAACATGACTGGATTTATGAATTTGAAGATATCGTAGGATCCTTTCCGAACGAAAAATACCACAAATTAACAAAGCAAGAATGGGACGAGATTGAAGAGGCTCTCGATCTGATGGACTTTCGCACAACTGCCAATCGTGAAACATATATCGAGCGTTTCCGCGGACATCGTTTGGCCATCAAAGTCAAATTGAATGACCTTCAGTACAATATGGATATTACCCGCATTCTACACCCGACAGACAAAGACGTAGCGAAGATGGAAAGACATAAGAAAGAATATTATCTGTTATTAAAGATGCTGGCAGATTGAAGTTTTAAGACAATCAAAATTTAACTCAACTTAGTGGCATGAACCTACAAGAACAAAAGATGTAAGGTTTAACCGAGATGATGGAAATCATATATCTATCATACCACATATGGTAAATCAAAAAAATGAGAAAAGATTGCTTCTAAACGACTCAGAAGACTTGTAAAAACGCAAGTTTGACATATTATGTACATCTATTTTGGAAGTAACTAAGCTTTTGAATGGTAAGCATTGACAACTAAAGTATGTCCTTATTATTTTAGCTGGTATGAACAATTCCAAAATCGGCAATAAATTTATTTTATTGCCGATTTTATATATTAAACTAAATACATTGATATATTTGAAGTAGAAAAGTATGCAATAAATACCTCATCAACAATCATTTACAGTTTCATACCCTGATATTACCACATTAAAATTGATACTTCAAGCTTTAACCACTTTCCAAATCTCTCTCAGTTCACGACAATCCATATTATCAAATCTATCCTTCTGTATGGCAACGCACAACAGATAACGAGGACGGCTCATGCCGACATAAATAACTCTTAAACTGCTGAGTACTTTCTTGTCGGCTCTTGTATATGCTATCCCTTTAAATTGTTCAGATAAACGATCTGATTCATGATGTCTATCATAAAATGTTTCTAAGTAGAGCGTTGCAGCATGAGTTTCTCCTTTTACAGAATGGACTGTAGCCACCTCTATATCTATCTTATCCCCGTGGTAAATATTCCCATGCTCAGCAACAGGTGCTTCGTGAATCCCTTCTCCTATAGCATTAAAGAAGTTGTGGGCATCACGTGTTACGCTTTTTCCATACAAAGGCAGTATAGTTGTTGTCATGTACTGATAAATAGCTTCTTTTAAGGATTGTATATCATTGTCGCTATTACTATTTATTATGAGTAAAGCCCAATTCATGACATCTTTTAGAAAGTTCTCTTTCTGCTCAATATTATTCGCTGACAAGAATTCTAATAAAGATGTCTTGGTGTAACGCCGGTTACCATTTCTTATATCGCATAAATCCAAAAACTTTAATATACCCTGAATGATAGATATGGCATAATCCTTAACATATTTATGTTCTTTTTTGAGTATAAAATCATTGAAAGAATCACCTTCCGTTCTTAGTCTTGCATTTTTCCTTTCAAATGCTGGGAAGTACGATTCTATGAATCTCTTTTGATCATTAGCACCTTTTTTACCTACCCATCCACAAGCTTTAACATTTACTCTATGCAATGGGTCTTCTTGTCTCTCTCTATTCGCGATTTCCAAAACAGAACGATTGTCCATCTCTGGGATTAATGTAGAGTTGAGCAATTCTGCATATTTGGGAAGGACAGACAAGGGATCCTCATAAGTAATGATAATGGGTTTTGTAGATGGAACTTCTTCATTTCCTATAAGTTGATGATTATCCTCAATACATAATGTCCGCAACGGTTTGGCTATTTTTTCTCCGAAGCGGTTGCTGTTGCGTATATATAATACTTGCTCATCTTTCAACCTATCATTTTCAGGTCCGCTACTTTCATCTTTCTCATAAATAGCTTGGCAGTAATCTCCAAAACGCTGAATGACTACTTTATTTTCATCAAATATCTTTTGTATGAGGGCTACTTGCTGATTGTTACAGTCCTGAACTTCGTCTATAAACAAATATTTAAATCTTTTGTCTGAAAACCTACTGAAATTGAGGCTCTTCTCCCGAATATACCGAAATGCCAGGTCATAAGCATCTTGAAAGGATAAAATACCTTCGCTAAACATTTCCTCTTTTATCTTAATATATTCAGCACCGGTTGGAGTATCCACTCCTATCTGGCCAGAATCTGTTATAATTTTATTATTACCCCAATCAACTTTATACGAGAGAACTATCTCTTTCCCTTGACTATTTAGGATTTTATCTTTCTTTGCTCGAATCAAAGATTTGTATTCTCTAGGAATATTACTCCAATTATAATCTCTTAATTGAAAATCATATTTGTCAACTCTCTTTTTCTTCTTGATAACATTCGCAGATGTTAGCATATCCACGCCACCCAACGCTTCTATTTCAGCAGCATCTATAATATGCTCTTTTGAAACGGTCTGTCTATATATCCGTCCTTTAAGTTTGCTCTCACCGATGGGTAATTTGCTATATTTCTTTAGAAACACAGCATTGGCCACATCATCGTCCACATATGCTATTTGACTACCATAAAAATAATGGAGTGCAGCTGCTGCAATGTATTTATGAAGAAAGGTTTGTATGGTTCCAAAAAAATTAGGGTAGCTAAAAAGTACATCGGCCTTTTGTCCCAGCTTTGCCTTTATTTCATCAATGGCGACATTGGTATGTGTCAGCACACACACTCCTTTTCCTTCAGGTAGGGGCATTTTATTGGTAAGGATTATCAACTTGGCCAACAATACCGTTGTTTTGCCACTTCCAGGACTTGCCTGGACATAACAACTGCGATCCTCCTTGATAATATTTACCCTAGAGATATCGAACTGTTTCTTGCCTTTCAATAGAATATCGTGTGCGATTTTTATTTCTTCGTCAGTAGCAAATGGCATAAGTATTCTCTATAGAGTTATTCTGTAACATGTTTGATCGCATCCACCAGATATTTAAGTTTCTCGTCAGTTTCAACGATGCGTTTTACCTCATTAATATCTACTGTTCCAACACTAGTGGGAGGTAATTCTCCAACAAGCATTCCCGATAAATACTGCGAAGTAATGGCTTTGCTGACAGTCCCTTCATTTAAGGGTTTAAAAATCTTATATGCCTCTTCTTTGGTTGGTGTATGTCCTTCCGGATAATCGGTTATAACCTCATTCCAGATACCCTTTAAGATATCGTCAGTTACTTCCTGCTCCGGGTCGGTTTCTTCTTTTTGGGCAGCTTTTATCGCTGTTGCCAGCAACCTATACAAACCACTACCAGCAAGTTCATACTCCAATGTCCATGCTTGGGGCAGAAATATTTTTATCCTATCCTGATTGATATCACTCTCCAGTCGCTTTGTCTTTTCTTCCCTAATTCGCACTAACATTTCTTCATCCAAGACAGTCTTTTTATCATCTGTCAAGACAACTTTCATGCGATTCACTGTGTCAACAACAGGCCCGAAGTTTTCTGTTTTGTGCAATTTAACTTCTTTCTCAAAAGCAGATTTACTTCCGAAAATAGTTGCCATAGCATCATAATTCACATCCCGTGAGATATTCTCCAATTCAGGTCTTAATGTTTCTTTCAACCAATACTTTGGTATTTTGCGATCATCACAATTATCATCGTAATACTCAAGTGCTCTGACATCCAGGTCTGAGACAACAGCTATGGGCATTTCAAATGATTTACCGTCTTTGCGTTTGAATATACTAACATATCTCTTGTACGCTGTACTTCCCACATTCACAACAGATACACCGTATTGATAAAGATTTTTACCAATCAATTGAGCTATAGCAGGTATTAGTAGATTTTCAGCATCCCCCTCTACCATGATTAGCCCTTTGGCAAAAAACAAGTTGGCCTTTGTAGCATCAAGGAATCGTTCTAAAAATTTGTAGTCAGCAGGTCTCATCAACGTATACTCCGACGACATTGGTAATGCTTCCCTCCCTTTCAGCACAATCAAATTTGCAATCTTTATTTTTGAGGCCAATGTAATGCTATGAGTGGAAAGAATAAATTGTCCATTTTTCTGCTGAGAAGAAATGTATTCAATCAGCCTCAATTGATACTGAGGATGAAGATGTGCCTCTAATTCTTCTACAAGCGCCAACTTCAATCCTTTCTTCTGATTATTAAAGAGTAGCATTTCTGCTGCTATACATAGTAAGTTAAGTGTACCCAGCCCCGATTTATTACCTTCCATAATCAGATCGAGCAGTCTCAATATTTCTGTCAATTCCCCTCCTGTTAGCTTGACCTCAGCTTTCCGTGCGTCACCATTCAGCAGAAAATGATCTTTTAGGAAATTATTAATTTCGTCTGTGATACTTTGGCCATTACCACCAACCCTGAAATAGTTCTCTATTTCTCTTTTCAGATGTCCGTAATCTGTTTCAAGTTTATGTTTTGTGATGTTGCCGTGGGCGTCTTTCTTCGTTTTGAAAAGTTCGTGCGCACCAAGGATTTGTGCCAGCCTTGACTTGTAACCGTGAGTCATGTCTGTGAGCGCATCTCTAAGTGGCTTAAAATATACTACTTTTAGAAGTTCCCTTGCTTCAGAATCCATCCTATCAGTTTGTCCTTCGGTTCCTGCGGAGAAAGTAGGCATTATTACATTATCTTTTCGCTTAACGTATAGCCATACTTTTAATAAATATTTTGTCTTGTCTTCACTCCACGACAACCATTCCCAAAACAAGCCAGAGTCTTGCTCATTTAGCCCGTCAAATACGCATTCTATTTTGAATTCATCCTTTCGGTTTCCAGCAGAATCTTGATAAAAATCTTTATCATCAAATTGAATAAATTCTCCACTCTGAGTTCTTAGCACATAACGAATGGCATCCACTATAGCTGTTTTACCTGAATCATTCTCTCCGATCAGTACATTCACACCTTCTTGAAAATGAATTTCTAACCCAGGCTTTCCATCAGCCATAGCACAATATTTTCTAAAATTCCAAAGTCTAAGTATTGAAAGATACATTGTATATTATCTATTTATATATAAAAATAAAGAATATAATATTTACAAATGACTACTTGGGGATTGTTTATTCACATTCTATCTTTGCTATCAGTTCTACATTCAGTTTCTCATCTCGACCTAGCAATTGACACACAAGCCGATAAACCGTAGTGCAAGGATTCTGATTGGCATATCGGGAGTCTGCGTATTCAATATGTTTTGCTTCCGCATACCGCAAGGCAGACTCCATCGAGCCATATGTTGTCATTATTTCATAATTATTGGGATCCTTCTTGGTATATTTATACTTCTTCTTTGATTTGTATTTGGGAGAATCATTCACGGCTGCTGAAATCTTCTCTTCATAATGCTTTCTTGAAACACCAGTTGTCACATTCTGAAAATGATACAAATACCATAATTCAAAAGCCTCGTTACTCCAAGCTACCTCAATGCCATTCTTTTGTCCCATTGCAATGGCTTCGTTGAAATCCTTTGCAGGAAATTCATCCTTATCGAAAACAGCCCAAACACGGTCATAGTGATTCTTGTTTTTAAGGTCAATGGCCTTCTCCACAACATCCTTTGTTCCACGCCCAAGCCCCTTAACTTCAACATCATACACTATGACTCCTTGCTGCTTTTCAGCGAATGCCTCAAAATAATTGGGTTCAGTCTTTGTACCCTCACAAACAATCAGCACCGAACAGCGTATGACTTTTTGTTCTCGCCTTTGCGATTGCCTCCTGAATTTCGAGGAAGCATTGTCTATCTTTATTTTCTTTGCTGCCATAACCTTACGTTATTAATCATTCAAAATATAAGGAATGGCACCATAACGACCAGCGATATAGTTCCTCTCATAATTGGCATCGTTACGTGGTTTAGTTCCGTCTGGAAGAACAATATCCATCAAACTATACAAATCTGTCTGTTCCTTTGAGTCTTTCTCAGTAAACCAAATCTGGTCACGCCTGAGGATTTTCTGAGAAAGCAGATGTGTATCATGAGTGGTAAATACCAACTGCGCATTATTAGGATTGGTTTCCGGATTATTAAACAGTTCTATGATATACTGAGATATAAGAGGGTGCATCTTTGCATCCAATTCATCAATAACAAGCACGGCTCCAGAATAAAGCGTTTCGAATATCGGTCCAGAAAGATCGAATAACTTATTTGTACCGGAAGATTCCCTATCTTCAAACGAGAAGTTTATTGTTCCTACAACCTTACCTTTATCTGAATATACATTATGTATGGAATCCAATTCGATACTCTTCTTACCTTGCGTTTCTCTTTGGAAGAGGGCTCTTAATTCCAAAGGCAAGTCCTGAGGAACATTTGGCTCTTCCTCATGAGTAAGAATGTTGTTAAATCCAAGTCTCAGTTTCTGGAAGAAGTTGAGAGCATCAGCACTCAAAGATTCTTTTTTGTGGAAAAATAATTTTGAATATACTCTATATTGTTGATTATTCAATCCTGAAATCACATTGAAATCCGATTGAAACCACGATATAACCTGACGAGATATTTCACCACCTAACTGTTGGCATAATGACAAGAACAAGCGATTGTCATTGGTCTTTTCTTCATAGCCAACTCCTTCCTGGAAATTATTCTCATCTACACAAATCCCCTCTTCGTTCCTGACAAACATCATCTGTTCTTTAGAACGGGGTGTTGTTTTCCGGAACAACCATTCTTCAACGATACGTTCCAGATTATACCTGAATCCATATCTGTAGCAATACGCACCTTTCAGAAATATAATCTCAAACATAGTGGGATGGTGATTGTCCTTCAAAAGAAGAAATGGATCATATTCAAGTTCGTCATTATCATTCAATTTTACGGACAGCAACACGCAACTTACCATTGTGTGCATAGCGCTGACAAGGTTGGATTTACCACTTGAATTAGCACCATACAATGCAAGTGAACGAAGCAGGGTATGTTTATTGCAATCAAACAAGTTTGTTTCAGTACATTCTTTCAAAGCTTTATCGGCTTCCAATACCAAGGTCTTTTTTCCATAAAACGACCTGTAATTCTCTACTGTAAATTCAAGTAACATATATCTGACTTTTAAGCATTTCTATTATTACACATAATCTATTTCGATTGCAAAGATACAAAATTAAATTTATACTATGTATGATTTTGAGATATTTTCTCAAATATAATCATATAATATCCATTTTATTTGCTTATTCAAAATAATATACTGAAAAACAAGAGATAATCATTGTTTTTACACATAATCATATCCGTATGATTGTGTGTAAAATTATGTAGCGAGGAAATATTGGTGAAACTTCTCTTATGGCTGACGAAAAGAAAAAGAGCGAGATTCATCACCAACATTCGACATTCTGAAACTGTAGGCAGTTTAGTTTAGAACTTGAAGAGATATACAAAAAACAGACTAAACTTTATTATATTTGCAGTGTGCTTCGAATATCATCGTATGATGAGAACGGGATTGTTTTTCTTTCCGAGGGACAAAAAAATTGGCCTAAAAAACATCAAGGGATAGACCTTATATTTGCTCTTTTTATCTTTTGGACAGCAAATTTTTGTCCCCAGTTTGTCCCCCGAAGTATTTCATAAAAACATAATATATTAAATATCAATTTATTACAAGTCAAAAATGATACAAAACATTTTCTGCATCGGTAAGTAATCTATTTAAAATACTGATAATCAACACACAACAGATCATCCAACTAGAATAATATGCACAATAAAACGATTTTAATCAGCATATTAGCAATATTAAACAATAATATATGATTCCATTTTTGTTGCTATTTTATTGCTTGAAAGTATTTGAGCAACAAGAACAACAAAATAGAATAAATTAATGAGCCTATGAAGACTTTTTTATTTGCACACAATCCGAAAAATTGGCCTTGGGAGAATTTATCTAATGCCATTAGAGACATTAAAGAAAAAGGAAGTCGTCTTGAGAAATGGAGTGTTAGAAGCTATAAACAGGTCTCAGTCGGTGACAGGGCTTTTTTGATAAGACTTGGAAACAAGACACAAAACAAAGGAATTGTCGGTTCTGGGTACATTACAACTGCCCCCTTCCTATCGGAACATTGGAGTAATAATGGACAAATGGTAAATCGAGTAATTATTGAATTTGATGAATTATCAGAAGACCCTATTATTTCTCTTCAAGAGCTCCAAGCACTGCTGTTGAATTATAATTGGACTCCACAGTCATCAGGGATGGAGATACCAAATGCGGTAGCATCAAAACTTGAGGAACTATGGTTTGAGAAAACCCTAAAAAGGGGCTCTGGTAGGATTAATGTAAATTCCTATAAAGAGGGTGCGGTTAGATCTACTATATCAAAACGATATGAGCGAAATCCTCAAGCACGTCTTTTATGTCTCGAATCCAATGGATATTCTGTATCGGTCTGTGGATTCAATTTTGGGGACACATATGGCAAGTTAGGACAAGACTATATCCACGTGCATCATATTACACCGATATCTACTATCGGAGAAGAATACGAGATAAATCCCCAAACTGACCTTGTACCAATATGTCCCAATTGCCACGCTATGATACATAAAGTAACCCCTCCTTTGCAAATTAATGAATTACAAAAATTGATAGGTATCCAAAAATAAAAGCCATGCAAGGTTCCAAAATAGTCTTAATACACGTGTTTTTTGTTGCTCGTTATTCCAAGTACCAATATTATTTTTTTAATACTTGCTGATAGCAGAAAAAGTAAATATCTAAAAAAGCAATAATGGGATAAGTTTTAAGGTAAAAATACATTTATAACTTCTAAAGTTTTCACAACCATACTCTTCCATGGAAGAATTGTGGAATATAATTTAACATTTTGAACCAAGAAGAGTTTCCTCTTCCCTTTTCTCTTTTTATAGCACAATATTTTCTATCTTTGTATTAGAATATTTAAGAATAGCAACAATGAATAAACTCATGAATTGCATAAAAAAAGTACTTGAAAAAAAAGAGATCAAACAAACTTGGCTAGCTAATAAACCAGGTAAAAGTTTTCACATTGTCAATTCCAACGTTTGTAACTACCGACAACCAAGTTTAGAAGTACGATTCAAAATAACAAAATCTTTCAAGTAAATCCTGAAGATTCAATTAATAGCAAAGAATAAAGCATATTACCTATGATAACAAAAGGCAATCTCAAAAAGTTATTATCAATTCTTGAGTACACCGAGGTATCACCTCATCGCTTTAAAAAAGAGTTTACTGATGTTAATTGCTGTATAGAAGTCGACTTTATTAGTGAGAAAATTATATATCCCCAAGATCGTGGTTTAAAAATCAATGATGATACAACGAGCAACTTTGCACATCCAGAAAATTTTGTTGTTTTTGAATGCATAAATCAACTATTGAAAAAAGGTTATCGTCCTGAACATATAGAGTTAGAAAAAAAATGGCATTTGGGTCATGATACCAAAAGTGGTAAAGCTGACATTTGTGTTTACGATATAGATAACTCAATGTTGATGATAATCGAGTGTAAAACTTATGGAAAAGAGTATAAGGATGCTCTCAAAATTTTACGAACCGATGGAGGACAATTATTTAGTTACTGGCAGCAAGAAAGAGGTACAAAATGGATTTCATTATATACATCTGACATTGTAGGAGGGGAGATTACACGTGAAAATGATATAATTAACTGTCTCGATGATGCTAACTTAGTGCTATTGTCAAAGAAAGATGATAGTTTAAAATTATACTCTAAAGCCCATACTGTTAGTGAATTATTTGAAGTATGGACAGAAACCTATATGTTGAAATTATGGCAAGAACTCATCTTTGGAGATGATTCTTTAGCATATAAAATTGGCGTAAAGCCTCTTCGCAAAAAGGATTTGAAGGACTTTGCTCCAGATGATAAAATCGTTAATAAATTCGAAGAAATTCTTCGTCACAATAATGTCAGCGATAAAGAAAATGCATTTAATCGTCTCGTTGCATTGTTCATCTGCAAACTGGCTGATGAAATTCGTAAAGGCGATAATGACGAAGTAGAATTCCAATACAAGCAGGGCACTGATACATACGAATCGTTACAAGACAGATTACAACGGTTACATCAAGAGGGTATGGAAGATTTTATGGGTGAAAAAATATTCTATGTCCCTGCTGATTACCCGGAATGGTTGTTTACAACTTACACGGGGACACAAAGAAAAAAGGCTATCGAAGATTTAAAGGAAAAAATTAAAATTTTAAAATTTTATTCCAATAATGACTTTTCGTTCAAAGATGTTCACAACGAAGAACTATTTCTTCAGAACGGTAAAATTCTCGTTGAGATCGTACAACTTTTTGAGAGATATCGTATCGTCTATCTATCTAAACACCAATTTTTAGGCGATCTTTTCGAACAATTATTGAATAAAGGATTCAAGCAAAACGAAGGACAATTCTTTACTCCAATACCAATTACTCGATTCATCTGGGATTCACTTCCATTAAGGGAATACGTAAATAATGGAGGTTCGTTACGACATCCAAAAATCATAGACTATGCTTGTGGTGCAGGACACTTTCTTACCGAAGCAGTTGAAGCTGTAAACTCTGTAATAAAAAGTGATAATAACGATTGGGTTCGGGACTATATCTATGGAATTGAAAAAGATTATCGCTTGGCAAGAGTTGCTAAGATTTCGATGTTCATGAACGGAGCAGGAGAAAGTAACATCATTTTTGGGGACGGTTTAGAAAATTCACCGGAAAAGAAAATTATTAATGGTTCATTTGATATACTTGTTACCAATCCTCCATATTCTGTATCTGCCTTTAAATCGCATTTGAAATTGAAAAACAACACTCTGACATTACTTGACCGCATTTCAAATGATGGTGGTGATATTGAGACATTATTTGTAGAGCGAATAGCACAGCTACTCAAACCTCAAGGATTAGCTGCTGTAATTCTCCCCGTATCAATACTAACGAATGGTAGCGGTAGTTATGTTGGAGCAAGAGAAACTATCTTTAAGAATTTTCACCTGCATTCTATTGTATTGTTCGGTAGTAAGACTTTCGGGGCTACAGGAACAAATACTGCAATATTATTTCTTGAAAAATACAACGAACCTCCTAAACCGGGAGATCTAGTCGAAGATAGTGTTGAAGCTATACTTAACAGAGCCAATATCGAAAATTGGCTTGATGATAAAATTCTTGAAGCGTATCTACTTTGCCTAGGTCTTTCCAAAGAAGAATACTATTCTTTGTTGGATGGTTCAGTCCTTAAAGATAGAGAGAAGTCCAAATATGCAAGCATGTATATCGCAGCATTTGAATCATCCACAGAACTTATAAGTAGAAAGAAGGCAAAATCATTTCAAAAACAAACAGACGAAGAGAAACAACATGAGATTTTTAATAGATTTGTTGGTTTCGTTAAGAATCTGGAACGAGAAAAATTATTCTATTTTGCTTTAACGTATGATAAACAAACAGTTATTATCGCATCACCAGATGATAATACAGAACAAAAAACATTTTTGGGGTATGAATGGAGTAATAGAAAAGGCTCTGAAGGCATTAAAATTACAAACGCAGGAGGTTTACTATACGCACCAGAAAGATGGTCTAATAATACAATCTCTGCAGCTATACGAAATGCCTTTTATAATATAGCTTGGGAAGGAACAGAGCTAAACAGTAAATATGTTAAATATGTAAATACTTCTGATTTATTAGATTTTTCTCGTGAAAAATTTGACAAAGCAATAAAGACAGCCGTCGAAAAGCAAATTGCTATCACTAGTAAATACGCTATAATCAAATTGCGTGATGTTGCTATAATTCAGAAAGGACAGTCCATCACCTCTGCACAATGTAAAAAAGGTAATATAAAAGTTGTGGCAGGAGGTATAGATTTCGCTTGCTACCATGATACAGCCAATAGAGATGCCAATGTCATTACTATAAGTGCATCAGGTGCAAATGCAGGATTTGTCAATTACTGGAATGAACCAATATTTGTTGTAATCTGAAGTATCTTATTTGATTATCAACGCTTTGTAGAAAACTCGCATGAGAACGGGCAACGGATAAGAAAATTCCAAGCTGTTTAGAATCACTATATTCCTCATGCTTTCAAATAACTCTTTTTTCTTGATGCAAAGGTAGCATTTTTTCGTGATTGCCGGTAATTTTCGGGCATAAAATATCACGGTCATTTCAAGAAACATATACAGCGGACATGACAGCCATACCGTAGCCGAATCCCCGTAACTCACAGGCAAAGGTAACCCGTGTCCTGCTCGTACAAGCAAGGTCAAGCCCTCCGGGTGTCGTGGAAAAATCATCCTCGCCCGGAGGGCTTGCGGTATTTTTCCCGCCAACCTTGCATGTACGGGACACGACCTTTTATGGCCTGTAGTTACGGGAACTCCGGCCCCGAAAAGCCGGATCACTAAAAATAAATTGTTATGTCACAGCAGGTAACAAAAGAAAAGTACAGTATCGAAACACTCAGAGAGCGGAATGTTTCATACGACCACCAGCATTGGCTGACACAGGAAGATGTGGATATGGCCAACAGTTATGTGGAACTCATTGAGCGGACACGCTCTAAGATTACACCGCAAATCGGAGACAGGCTGGTATATGTAACCGAACACGGGGATTATTACGGAAACGCCCTTATTGACAGCAGGAGTGCAAAAGAAGGATATCTTTCCGTATGCGAACAGCCGTATGTGCCTTTCGTGTGGGAAGAGGACGGCAATATCCGTCTGAGTGTCAGCGGAGGCGCATTCCATTCCGTGAATCCGGAGGAACTGAAATTCCTGAAATGGACGGAAGGGGTGTTCAAGGACTGGGGGCATTGCGGTGCTTGCGCCAACGGTTCGGTGTCATTTCTGGCTAAGGTACCGTTATGGTTTTATGCCGAACCCAATCCCAGGTATGGAGATTTCACGACCGAGACCTACCGGAAGTTCTACCTACACAAAAGGGAGGAATCGGAAAACGGCAATCTCTATCAAGGCTTTGACATCGCTTTTCGGGACGAAGCCGAGTTCCGGCAGTTCCTGAAGGACTACGAAGGAACGGTGTTCAAGGGAAATTGGGATAATCAAATCGTGTTATGGTGTTTCCGTCGGGAATATGTGTTCTTACCTTCCGCCGAATGGGAAAAGATAAAAATCCCTGCCGTAGAGCGAAAGCTCAACTTCCATCCCGAGCAGGTCAAGATAGTCAAGGACATGGAAAAGCACATCACTTATTTCTACCGGATTAAACCGGATAATTTTTAACATTTAACCCTAACAGATATGCAAACGACAACAGCACCCAAGGCCGGCAACGCTCCCGACCTGCTTCAAGGCATTCTGAGCGTACAAGTGAGAAACGAGGACAAGATTACGGAACAGGACCGTGTCTATTGCCAGACGCAGCAAAACCTGCTTTACAAGACACTCGACCAGATTGACCGCTGGTACGCCGTCTTCAAGGAAGAAGCCGAACAATACCAAGCCGAACGTAAGTTCCATTACGAAGAAAACGGCAAGGTTTCCATGCGTGATTTCTACACTTACCATAACGACAGGGAAGACTATTCACACAACGAGTTCAAACCGTTTGACCTGATTAACGATCTGGTAGATAAGAACCGAAACGCCAACGCGAATTTTGCGAACCGCATCATTTCTTATTTCAACAGGACTTACAAAGTGTCGGTTCCTGAGTATAAAATAGACGAAAAGACCCTTCCGATGGGCTTCCGTCCTGTTTATGACACATATGTAGATGTAGTCATCGAACACTTGGGCGGCAAGAGTTTCCGGGAAACGGCCGTGGAAGAACTGCTCGCACGCCTGAGCAAAGTTGTCAGACCGGCATACTGGAGCAAAGTCAAGACGGAGTTGAAGAAGGACAAGATAATCTTTCCCGAAATCATCCGTTTCGACGATTTTTCCATGCAATACAACCAAAGGAACAGAATCTCCTACAACTACGGCGGAGAACTGGAAACCCTGTGTGCCGGCATTGCCTACGGTGCGGATGACATACTGAATGGAAATTCAAAGATGATTATCCGTTTTGATGACAACGACATTTCTGTCACAGACTGGTACGACCTTACGACCACCAATGCCGAGCAAATCCGATTCTACAAGAACGGACGTATCGATGTCCGGTTCAAGGACAGTGCGGCAGCCGAAAGTTGTTTCAAGCGTCTGCATCTGGATGAAATCACCCTAAGAGAAAACTGACCATGATAAGATTTACACAGCACCCCGTAAGGCAATCCTTGCGGGGTGTTTTCATTTTTAACGATAAACAGATAAAGTCATGTATACCATCATCCCCCAACAGATACCGCAAGGTATGCGTGCCGAAGTCAACGAGAAGATACTTTTCGCCATAGACTCCGGCAAGAACCTCATTCCGGCGGAGAGCATCTACAACTGCTATACCGGTATCGGAGGGCTGCACAACCTCAAACAGTCCGACTTTGCCAGCTACCACGAGTATGCCGAAGCGAAGAAGGAGTTCGAGATGGGACAGTTCTTCACCCCGCATGAAATATGCCGGGACATGGTGGATATGCTGTGTCCTGTCTCATCCGAAATGGTTCTTGACATGTGTTGCGGTATGGGCAATTTCTTCAACCATCTGCCCAACCCGCATAATGCCTACGGCTTCGACATAGACGGCAAGGCCGTGTCTGTCGCACGATACCTCTACCCGGAAGCCCATATCGAGAAATGCGACATCCGGCAATACTATCCGGAACAACGTTTCGATGTTATCATCGGCAATCCTCCTTTTAACTTGAAGTTCGACTACAAACTGTCGCAGGAATACTATATGGACAAGGCTTACGATGTGCTCAATCCGGCAGGAATCCTGATGGTCATCGTGCCCTGTTCCTTCATGCAGAGCGGGTTCTGGGAGAAGACACGGATAGCCGGTATAAACGGCAGATTCTCATTTGTCGGTCAGACGAAGTTGGGCCCGTCAGCCTTTGCCGCAGTCGGAGTCCATGACTTCAATACGAAAATCATGGTATTTCTCCGTAAATCGGGCCACATCAAGATGCAGGCTTACAACGCGGAAGAATTCATAACGGCGGACGAGCTGAAAAAGCGCATCGGCGAGGCAAGGGCGATGAAACACCGGTTGCGTTTCGACCTGATGCGCGAAACCAACCGGATCAACAAGGAAGAACTTGAGCTGTTCGAGTACAAACTTGCCAAGTACATGTACGAGCTGAAGGCGCACGCCAAGTTGAACAAACATATAGACAAGGCGGAAGCGTTGGTCACGAAGTTCCGTAACCAGAAACCGCCTGAGAACGCCACGCGGGAGCAGGTGGAGCAATGGGAGAAGAACAAACTGACCCCGAAGAAAGTGCTTGCCGTCATCCGCAGGTACATCACCTCGCAAAATACCGTACCTCGCAAGGAAGTGGCATTGGTGAAGACCTCATACGGCTTCAAACTGAAACAATATGCTCCGCGACTCCTTGACAAAGTTCCGCACAAGGCGGCAAGTATCAACGACCTCGTGCTGGAACGTACTGAACTGCCCATGCCGGAAGTGCCGACAGAAAAGAACATGCACCAAATCCGTGCGGCGGAGAAACTGATCCGACGCAAGCGGAGAGAGTACGAAATGCAGAACCGGCAGTTCCCGGAAATGGAGGAAGATGGCAGGCTGAAAGAATACCTGGACCGGTGTGCATTCATCAACAAGGACGGCGAGACCTGCGAGTTTACCACGCTCCAGAAACACGACCTGAACCTCGTCTTGCAGAAACGCCACGCGCTGCTGAACTGGCAGCAAGGCTCTGGCAAGACAGCCGCCGTGTACCATCGTGCCAAATACCTGCTCAAATTCCGCAAAGTACGGAATGTCATCATACTGGCTCCTGCCATCGCCACCAATATGACATGGATACCCTTCCTCTCGATAAACAGGGAACAGTTCCGGGTGGCAAGGAACAATGCCGACCTGGAAGCTGTGCCGGAAGGCGTGTTCATCGTCCTATCCACCTCCATGCTCGGCAAGCTGAAACGGGGCATGGCAAGGTTTGTCAAACGCAGTTCAAGAAAACTGTGCCTTGTTTTCGACGAGTCGGACGAGATAACCAACCCGTCGTCACAACGTACAAGGCATATCCTCGGTCTCTTCCGCCGCCTCAAATACAAGATACTCGACACCGGTACGACCACACGCAACAACATCGCCGAACTGTACAGCCAGTTTGAGCTGTTATATAACAATTCCATAAACATGGTCTGTTGGAGCAGTCGTGTGTACCACGAGAACAGGGACAAGGAGATAGAGGAAGATAACAATCCGCACTATGGTGAGCCGTTCCCCGCTTTCAGGGGGCATGTGCTTTTCCGTGCCTGCCACTGTCCGGGGAAATCCACCGTGTTCGGCATTGAGAAGCAGAACCAGGATGTCTATAACAAGGAGGAGCTGGCCGGCCTTATCGGGAAGACCGTCATTACACGCAAGTTCAGGGACTTTGCAGGAGAGAAATACAAGATACGGACACATACCGTCAGCCCGTCCGACGGCGAGCGTGAGGTTTACCGTGTCATCATCGAGGAGTTCTGCCGCATCTGCGAACTGTATTACAACAGCACGGGGGATGCAAAGAAGGATGCCGGACTCCGGCTTATGCGCCAGATCAAGCTGCTCATCAAGGCCTGCTCCGTCCCACACCTGATAGAGGGCTATTCCGGAGACGGGATTCCGAACAAGACAAGGTACATCGAAAGGCTGGTACGGAAGATACCCGGCAAGGTGGCTGTCGGCTGCACGTCCATAGCCGCATTCGACCTTTACGAGAGCCGTCTTCGCGAATGTTTTCCTGACCGTCCCGTATTTGTGGTCAAGGGCGACGTGGCGTTCAAGAAACGGCAAAGCATCGTGACGGAGTTCGATTCCACCATCAACGGCATACTGGTATGCACGCAGCAGAGCCTGAGCAGTTCGGTGAACATACCCACCTGCAACGACGTGATACTTGAATCCCTGCAATGGAACATCCCGAAGATGGAGCAGTTCTACTTCCGTTTCATCCGTCTCGACTCCAAAGAGCTGAAGGACGTGCATTATGTCACCTACAAGGACTCCGTGGAGCAGAACCTGATGGCGCTGGTGCTTACCAAAGAGCGGCTGAACGAGTTCATCAAGACGGGCGAAGTAAAGGAACAGTCGGAAATCTTCGAGGAGTTCGACGTCACCATGTCCGTCATCGAGAGCCTGCTGGTCAGGGAACGGGACAGCGAAGGCAAGATACACATCAGCTGGGGAAGCCAGCGCATCATGAACTGAAAAATGGAAAAACAAATGAGAAACCGCAGATTCCATTCCACAGGCAAAGGTAGCCCGCCCCCTTACCGGCAGGGCAAGGTCATGCCGCAAGCGGTTTTCGGGAAAATCATCCTCGCCGGAGGCTCCGGTATTATCCCGAAAAACCCTGCACTGCCGGGGTGCGGACCTTTTGGAGCCTGTGGAATGAAATCCCCGGTTCCGAATCATAAACTATAATGAAGAATATCATGGACTTGAATCAGGCAGAAGTGGCAGTGACCACGCAGCATCTCATAGACATGGGGCAGGAAAAAGACAACCTGCTGCAAATGTCCGACTTCGGCGACATGGGGGAATTCCTGTGCACCTGCTCCGAACTGTTTCCCGAAGAGGAAACTCCGGAATACAGGTACACGAGATGGGAGGAAATCCCGGACCTGCTCATCAACCGGGAATGGCTGTGTTCCAACTTCTTCGAGATAAGGGAGGCGATGGAACAGCTGGAGGAACCCGACAAGGATTGCTTCTTCGACTGGTGTGACCGTTACGGGCATGACATCAGTACGGAAGACCCGCACCTGCTGGTGGCGCACTATATCGAACTTTATGGAAATGCGGCCTATATCGACGATGAGCCTTGCCCGGACAGCGGGGATGACAGCCTGCTGTACTATCCGGGCATATCAAGTAACTATTTCGACACGGGTATTCCCCGCTTCGAGGTATTCGATGACAATTACGATTAAAGCGTATAAACATATACAAGATGGAAATCAACTTCAAAGGACCGGTAATGCCGGTTGACCCCTATTCGCAAATGGCGTTTGTGGAGATACTGAACATTCTCCTGACGGCAGGGCACATCGTGGATGTGAACAGGTTCCTGATAAACAGGAATGCCAATCCGCTATTCGGCTCGTTGTCAGGATATTTCAGATGGTCATTCTCCGACAACCACTTTACCCTGTGGCAACGGGTGGAATACAACTCGCCGCTCTGCTTCAGCCGGCGCATATTCAGCATCCATTTCGGGATGCTGGCAAGCCGTGACAGGAAAAGAGACAATACGGTAATGAACTAAAAACATATCAATATGAGTCACCAGGTAATTACAAGAATGGCATACAATGCCAAAACCAAGCAGATAGAAACTTGGCAGCATTCCAACAACGTGTGGCCGACAACAGACCATTTTTATGCATTGGATGTGAAAACAGACGAACAGATGTTTGAATTCATAACATTGATAGCAAACGGATTGTGGCAAGGGCGCAAATGGCGTAAAGCATTCAAGACACTTTTTGAAGAATATCCGGAATTGGTCAGGTCCTCATACGAGCACGAGCTTAGAGGCCAACCTTGGAAGGCATACTGTGCCATTTGCAAAAAATATGAGGAACTTGCCCAAAGCAAATGCAATGAAATAGTTGCGCGATTCAGGCAACTTACCGGGATTGTCTGACCCAAACAGATGCAAAATATATGGAAGAGATAAAGATTTCAAACAGACAAATCGCGCTGATGGCTTTCGACCGGTTGCGCAAGGAAGACAAGACAGATTCCGCATTGAAACTCGCACGGTGTATGCTGCATGGCACAAGCATATCTCTTGGCATAGGTGATATCGACTGGGAGATAGACAGGGCAATACAGCAGTGCGGAGGAGTGCCAAGAACAGGATACAGATACACGGCTTATTTCCACTTCAACCGGAATACGGAAATGGCAAAGGAAATATATGACAAGATCGTGAAGGAACTGTATGGTTAGGAAACAACACGGAGGCGGCTTGAAGGCCGCTTCCGTCATTTATAACGGTATGTACGGGAAAAGGAATCCTGCCGTACACAGGTAACAGAAATGGATGAACAGAAAACATTGACATTGGATTTCATCAAATCCCTGATGGAACCGGCCTATACACTAATATGGACGGACTACAATGACAATCTTGACAATCATTGCGGACTGATTCAAAAATGCCTTGACAGCAAGAGCCGCGAACATTTGTGGGAAAAGGCAGACGAGTGGTACAGCGATGCCGAATGGGAAGCTGTCCGTGAGATTATTGCGAAACTGAAAGAGGAATGTGCCGTATTCCATGACTTTGACGGGGAAGCGGTCGATGACTTCTTCGATGAATACGAAGATGAAATCCGTGACGAGATTTACAGCCGCAACGATTCGGACGTGGTGAAGGAATTGGTAAGGCACACGGACGACATTCCTATCCGTGTGGAGATGCTTTCCAACTATGACTGCATCAATTCCAACTGGTTTGAATCGCAAGGCGGTTACAGGTACGAGGAATCCTACTTCGGGGACATGGTGGACAGCCTGAACCTCAATCCGGCGAGGGTAAAGAAAATTCTGACAGAACACGGCTACAGGGCTTACGGGCGTTTCCCGAACCGTAAGAACCGGAACGGCAAGGAGCAGGTTTCCTACGAACAATTCTACGAGGAACTTATCAATTCCTGCTGCGGGGCGAACCTGCTGACTTACATCGGCAGGGTAAGCCTGAAAGAGCTGTATGAAGCCGACTTTTCATTGAAAGAGGTCATTATCCCCAAAGGCAACTGTTGCGGACTTTTCAGTTCGACGTATGGTGGTGGAAGCCTGCTTGAAATGGAACTGAAACGGGACGTAAAGCTGAAATTGGAAGTCAAGGACTATCATGGTTTCCGCTTCCGGCTGGATGACGAACGTTCCAAATATGACTGTTCGGTCCGGCATGTATATGGGGTGGACGACTCCTTTTTCGGAGATGCGGTTCGCATTGTATCCTGATAAAATCAACTAATCAACAATCAAATCATAGAAGATTATGGAAAAATACGATGTAAAAGTAAGGTACATCTTCGAGGGTACTTACACAGTGGTGGCGGAAGACCGTGAAGAAGCGGAAAGCATGGTGGCGGAAGACTGCGGTCTGGTATTGGGCGGCAACATCCACACAACGCGGGATGACGATGAAGTGACGGACTGGAAGTTCGGTTGTCATCCGGACTTGCAGGTTCTCTCCGTAAGGCAGCGAGGCGGGAAATCCCCCATGTCGGTGTTCGGAGACAGGATCGAAGAACTGCGAAAAGACATCATCGAAGCGATACGGCAGTTGCTCCATGACCATGCCATGAACGCGATACGGTTTCCGGAAGAGGATTATGACCCGGTCTGGGTGATATGGTTTGGCAAGAACGGAGACCCCTACGAATGCAGGGTGACAGGACTCCGGGTAACGGACAGCAGCCTGACCGTCCTTGCCGAAGAGAAAGAAAGCGGTGATGAAGTGGAATGTTACAGCCCGTTCGAACTCGGAGCCAGTAACATCGACTGGCTTTCCGGAATGTATGAGGCTGTATGGCAGCAACTGGAAGAGAGCAAAAAAGTAGAACCACAAACTGAAGAACAATGAAATATCAAGCGGAAAACGCAGTCTCCAGCTTCTTCTACTATATGTGGAACGCCTGGAGCAAGGAAGAATGCAAGGCCGTATTTGGAGATATGTACCGGCACTTCTGGGATAAATGGTCCGCATTGGCGGACAAGTCCATATTCGGCGCGGCGGAACGGTTCTTTGCCGAGTTATCGGAAAACAACCAGAAATTGCTCGTGGAACGTGCCGTTACACTCTATGACGGCAGGGCTTTCAGAAAAGAGCCGGACGATTCCGACATCCTTGTCTGTAAAGAATGCGGTTCACGGCAGTTGGAAATCCAAGCATGGATAAACGCCAATACGGATGAACGTATCAGCTATGTGCATGATGACAATAACGGGCTGTGGTGCGATGGGAAATGGTGCGAAGAATGTGGCGTTCAGGTCTTTTTCTGTACTAAGGCGGAGTTCACACAAAAGATGCAGGGCTGGTGGGAGTCGTGCGGTTTTGAAACAAATGAACAAATCACAGGGTTGAAAGTCTGTGACTCTCCGCCTTCCGAAAACACGCAGACATTCATTGATGCGGCAGACCAATGGTGGAACAGCCGGGACTACGAACATAAACGGGAAATTTACAACAGGTATAATTCTAAAAACGAATAATATGCAGATTAACATCATTGAACAGATTAGCAACTCATGCAGTTGCAGCCATATGGAAGCGCAGGAATACTTGGATTCTGAAATCCGGTACCTGCGCGAGTTGCAGGAGGCGGACGACCTGAGGGAAGATGACATCGAAATGGCGTGCAGCAACCTCGGACTTGACCTTGACAACCAGGAATATTTTATCAACCGCCTCGCAGGGGCATAAATACCTATAGCTATGGCTTATTTTCATAACATACATTCATTGGCGGACCTGAAGAAGGAATACCGCCGTCTGGCATTGCAGCACCACCCGGACAAGGGTGGTGACACTGCCATCATGCAACAGGTGAACACCGAGTTTGAAAGGCTCTTTGAAGTCTGGAAAGACAAACCGGATGTCTCTGCCGCATCAACCGGGTATGAACATGACTATTCGGGTGCCACGGCAAAGGAATATACCGAGTACGTGTATAATGAATACCGTTGGAAAGGTCGCAACTACAAAGGGCAACATGCCCCTGAAATCGTAGAACTTGTGAGAATCTGGCTAAAGGAAACCTATCCGAGATATAAGTTCTCCGTCAGACGGGAGAACTACAATTCCATTTACATCAAACTGATGAGCGCGGACTTTGAGGCGTTCACCAGGGAATCCGGCAAAGTACAGGATCATATCAACCACTACAACATAGAGCGAAACCCCGATCTTACAGACCGTGCCAAGGAGGTGATGCTGAATGTCTGTGACTTTGTCATGTCATACAACTTCGATGACAGCGATGCGATGACGGATTATTTCCATACCAATTTCTACCTGACATTGGCTATAGGGAGTTACCGGAAGCCTTACAAGGTGGAACTGCCGAAACTTGACTGTAAGGGGAAGGACAAGCCGGAAGTGTTCAAGCATCCCGAAGGTCCGGCACACAAGGCCATCAGGCAGGCGTTGGGCACAGCCCGCTTTGATTTTATCGAGCACAGGAGGCATTCCGGCGAAATGATATTCGGAGAAGACCATTACGGCTCACACGGAGAGCATTATTTCTGGCCGAAGGATTATTCAAGCGCGAAACTGGCTCAGAAACGGATCGACAAATTGGAGAAAGCCGGTATTCGGTGCAAGCTTACAGGCTATAACGGCGGTTACATTCGTTTTATCGGCTACACTCCCGAAGCAGAAGCGTTACTGGAGAAGGAACGCCAGGAATACATCACCGCCCATCGGCAATGGCAAACCAAACAGACAGTAATCAATTAAACTTATCAATATGGAACCGAACAATTTGAACGAATGGTGGGGCGGACAGCCCGACGGACTGAAACAGGCATTCTCTCTTTTTCCCGATGGACGGTGGAAAGAGGCGGACCTGTATTTGCGAATCAATATCCGTAACTACTGCCTCCTGAAAAAAGGAGGGCTGCTTCCCGAAGACAAGGACCGCTCGATGCTCAGCGAGATTGTCTGTGAGCTGGCCGATACGGAGCTGTGCCGTGCAAATGGAAAGACACTCGAAGACATGTGCGATACGGACGGGGCTTTTCTGGAAGAGTACCAGGAACTGTTCAACCGGATATACGATGAACTGGAAATGAGAATTACGGATTATATGAACGGACAATCAAAAAAAATGTAACAATGAAAGCAAAAGTGTTCAAGTACAAGTCTGACGGGAATACCGTCGTGGCTTCTTATATGGAACTGGAGCCGTATGCGAAGAATGTATATCTCTCCCTGTCAAGAAAGAACGAAGACGGGAATGAAGACGATGACTGTTTCCATGTGGTCTGCCGGATTGAAAACGTTTATTTTTCCAGCGGGCAGTATTCACGCCGGTTTCTCAAGGGAGAAGATTGCAGAGAGGAAGCCGCCACCTATTGCAGGAACTGGATTGCGGATACGCTTCAAAGTGCGGAAAGAGGAGCCTTCGTCAATTTGATCTCCGTCCGCGTGTTCGAGGCTCTCGGACTTGACACCACTTCCCTGGTGCAAGCCCGTGAGGAGTATAAAAGAATACAGGAGCAGAAACGCAGGGAGCAGAAGGAGAAAGAGGCGGAAGAGCGCAGAGTGCAGGAAGAGCAACATCAGTGGCTACTCAATGAACAGAAACGGAAATTCCTGGACGGGGAACGGATTACGGGAGAAATGTTCCTTGAAATCACCGGAAGGGACGGTTTTGACATCCATATCAGAACCAAAGGGACATTCAACAGGCATGTGAGGGGCATTGACAGGAACGGCACCGTCAGTTTCCGGAAAATCAAGGGCTGCCGGACTCCGGACTTTACCGGATGCCATAAGGCCGTGTCCGCCTATCTGGCGTTCATTACAGAAAAAGAGGGCAAATAATTAAATCCGGGGCGGTAAAGGTCTGCTCCATGCAGCTGTTACCGCTACCGGCTTCCGGCCTCACAATTCACGGTTCAGCGCCATTGCCAGCGGAAACATCAACCGGTTATAGGCTTTAAGCTTTTGCAAATTCAGCACATATCCGGCATAGGGATTGGTCAGATCGGTATAGAAGAATACATCGGTAAATCCTGAGTGTTCCTCCACGACTTCACCCTCCAACGGAATCTCCTCCACATTGAACCGCTCCAGAGGCAGTTCTTCCAGACGGGTCTGTTCCGCATTTCCCAACACATTGAGGTTGCGGTTAAACAGCACGAATCCTTTCTTCCTGTAATCCACACGCATACCGTACGGACGCTCCACAAGGAAAGCATCCGCCGCTTTCTTTATATAGTTTTCCATAAAACTGAAATTAGAATTGCAAAAATACATCTTTTGTCCGGCAATGGCGAACAAATCAGGAAGAGAATCGCCACAGACCATGCAAAGCACACTACCGTGTATTTTATTTCCCACCCTGCAAAGGTAGTCCCGTGTCCGGTGTACCCTGTCAAGGTCAGGCCCCTTGCGGGGTTGGCTGAAAGAAAATCATCCTCGCCTGACGGCTGCGGTATTTTCTTTCGCCAAACCTTGCGGGTACGATCACGGGACAGTCTGGCAGGCGAGAAATAAAAATACCGGCTCCCGGAGCCGGACGTGTTTAACAGATAAAATACAATGAATCATGAAAATCCTGAATGAAGAACATTTCGAGAATGTTAAGCGTTATGCCGAATCCATCGGTGACACCTCACTCCGGAAATGCCTGGAACGGTTGAAGAGCTGGGAGGAAAATCCTGACTGTCCCAGCGAAATTTCACTCTACTATGACCATGCCCCGTACTCGTTCGGCTTTACACAATGTTATCCCGACGGAAGGACAGGCATCGTGGGCGGTCTGCTCTATCACGGAATACCGGACCGCTCTTTTGCCGTAACACTACAACCGTTCCACGGATGGCAGATACACACCTGATGAGAGGCAAACGACAGTATTAACTTCATAAAATTCAAGATTATGGAAACGACATTGGCAGTAATGGAAAGACAACAGCAGTTTGACTTCCAGAAAAACGGAATTGAAGTGATGAACTTCGAGACGCTTCAGCGTACCTACAAGGAAAACGACATCTACAACAACCCGGTGCAAGGTATCTACCATTACCAGGTCATCCGGCGCATGATGGACATCTGCGAGAAATACAATCTCGACTATGAGGTGGAGGAAATCTTCGCGGCCCAGAACAGGAACAAGACGCAGCCGGGAGTAAGCATCCTTCCGCAGGTGGAACAGACACATGGCGAAAAAGCCGTGGAAGCGCACATCCTGCGCCGTATCTTCGCCACCATCCGGATCAAGGACTGGGAGACGGACGAACTGACCACAACATTGGTCGTCGCCTACCACCAGGACGGCATACAGGCAGCCATAGGTCCCTGCGTGCTAATCTGTCATAACCAGTGTATCCTTTCACCCGAGCGAAGTGTCTGCAATTACGGCAAGAAGAAAGTCTCGACGGAAGAGGTGTTCGAAACCGTGGACGGCTGGCTTGCCAATTTCGAGGTGAACATGAACGAGGACATCGAACGCATACAACGGCTGAAACGCCGGGTTATATCTATGGAGGAAATCTATATGTATATAGGTCTGTTGACCGCGTTGCGCGTCTCCCACGACAGTTCGGACAGGAATCTGTCATCCTCCGTGGAAACCTATCCTCTGAACCAAGGGCAAATTTCTATATTCACGGAAGAGGTGCTTAAACTGGCTATGACCAAAGGGCAGATTACCGCTTGGGAGCTATACAATATAGCCACAGAGATATACAAGCCCGGAAAAACGGACTTCCCGGCACTGATTCCACAAAACGGAGCAATGGCGGAACTACTGCTTTCCCATCTGCCGGAAGCAGCTGAAGTACAGGATGCCGTTCCGGTAAGCTGACATACAAGCCGCACAAATGGCCTGATTCCGACAATACGCATAAGGGAGAACCTGACAGTCGAAAACAACTGAAAGATTCTCCCTTTTTCATTTACTTCTCAAAAAGCAGCATATATTCCACTTTCCTTCTCCGTTCGATGCTCGGAACCACTTTCCCCTTGTAGCATCTGAAGGAGACATATTCCTTATAGATATCGCGGTCACCCGACTCCAGTTTTTTCAACAGCCGGCTCTTGGGTATTTTTCCATACCCTTTGATACGGGAACAGCCCACATTATACGCAAGAACACTAACGATCAAAGAATCACGTCCCAGATAACTGAACATACGGCACAACTTACGGAGGTCTGCTCTCAGAATGGAATCACCTTGTGCTTTTGTAATACTGTTGGTAAACCTCTCCCCGGGAAGAACTTTGTGCCCCCACCCGACATAAGGCCAATGCTTTTTCTCTCCATGCCAACCCTCGAATCGCTTGACACACTCGACCGCAATACTGAACCTGTCCGGACTTGCCTTTATCGGATTCTCCGCCCTCGACGGCATACCCGGAAAAAAGACCGTGATGGAAAGCACCGCAAACCATATTGCTTTTAACTTCATCATAGGCAGGACCGGCTTAGTGTCCGACAATTGTGACCGGCAATTCCTTGCTATCCGCAGTCACGACGGAATCCTCGTCCTCCGCCTCGTTGTTGAAATCAAAAGTCAATTGGCAAATCTGTGCCGGTTCGCTGTTGTCCTCGAAATAGATGTCTATCGTCTGCTGGTTCTCGCTTTCAGAAGTGTAGTATAGCCTGAACACCTCCCTGTCAAGGGGATAGCGGTCATTGGGCAGCAACACCATCCCGTCATCCATACGGAGTGTACCCTTGCCGTCCGGCTGGAAATATCGGATGGTGTAGCGGGCATCGGAAAACCGTCCTTCACGTTTGAGTTCACACCGTATTTCCACCGTCTCACCTTTCACAATACGTGTGGGGACAGGCAGGGTCTCCACCTTGAACGGATAGGACTGCTGTACATCCATTTCATCATTGCAGGCGGACAACAGACAAGCCGCCAGACCCAGGAACAGGATTGCCATCATTCCGGCCAATTCTCTTTTTTTATTCAATGCATTCATATTCAATCAGATTTTAATACGTTATACTTAATTCTATTTTTACAGAAACTTGTTCTGCAGGTATTCGTTCAGATCCTTGTATCCTTTGTACAAAGAGGAACAGTCCACTATTTTATCCGCATAGCGTTTGCGGAGCGCCTCCAGCGTGCGCCGTCCGGCTTCGTCCCGGTCCAGGTAACAGTTGACTCTCTCATATCTGTCAAGAACGGGGAACGAGCGTTCCAGCAATGCCACCGAGTTCAGTACGAGATAGTCGTCGCCACATCCCAATTCGAGTTGCATCCACGAGAGGCAGTCGATAAACCCCTCGAAGAGATTGCAAGTATCCGAACCGTTGTCCATCAGCGAAATGTCTTTCGGAGAGAGACTGGCCTTAAAAAAGCGGTTGCGCACCTCGTACCCACCGCTGACATTCCTGAAACCGATGGCGAAATACCGCTTCCCGTGCAAGGTGTACCTGATCTCCTTGCAGTTCGGCATAGCCACATCACCGCTAATGCCACGTTCCGCCAGATAACGGAGCAGGACGCTGTTGTGCAGCGGTCCGGACTGTACCTTCGTGAAACTTTCCTGCCTATGGGAATCTTCCCTGTCATTTTCCCCGGAACGGGAAACGGTCTTGTGTTCGGGAGCAAGACCGCCCCATATCCCTGTGATGAACCTGGCCTGCGCCTTGAAATCCCCGCTGCCGATAAACTCCCCCGCAAGGGTGAATATGTCGCCTCCCTGTCCGGTACCGAAGTCATGCCATATATCCTTACGGACATTCAACTGGAACGAGGCGGTGCGCTCCTCCCGGTACGGGGCCAGATACCAATATTCATCCCCCCGTCTTCTTGCCGGTTCATATCCCATCCGTGCCAGAAAAACGGCGATTGGAATGTCTCTTATCTCTTCTATAGTCATAAGCGATACGGTTCTAATGGATTATGAATTTGACACCCAGACCGAATTGTGTCGTGAACAGGTCCAGCGAGCTTCCCCACAATACACGTTCCCGGATAGCGGCAAGAAGGACGATGCGGTCTGTCACGTATGCCTCAAGTTCCAGGGTTATCGCGCCGCCATAGACAAACGCATCCTTGGCGAGCAGCCTCGAACCGTCATACAGTATCCTCTCGCCCCAGTTCACGGTCTCATAGCCGGCCAGTGCGGAACCGCCGACCGAGAGGAAGACCGTCTTTGTCGGATCAGACAGGAATTTCAAATAATAGCCGCCTTCTGCCGTGAACTGCGCACGGGGTACGCTCGCATCCCGATACCCATAATTCTTCATCAGATACTCGGCGCCTATGACCCAGCGGTTGGCTTTTGGGGTGTATCCGGAAACGGCAAATCCGGTATAATAATTCAAGGGGGACTTTGAGCCGTTCGCAAATCCTCCGCGCAGTTCCACGCCCTTCATCCCGGGCAGGTACCGCTGGGCGTGCGCCCGCCCTGAAAACAGGGCAAGCGACACGGCTGTAACAAAAAGGAACAGATACTTCTTCATGGCTACTTCACTTTAAGTTCGTTGATAACCCCGGCTCTCACGATGTCCTCACTTTCCACGGTGAAGGTCTGGTGTCTGCCACCGCCTTTCTCGTGCATCTCCACCATCAGCACCTTGTCCGAGGGGATGGTGAATTTGTCGAAGACGAAAACGGTGCGCCCGTCCTTTTTCCCCGCGACGGACGTTACATAGTCGTAAGCACGCAGTGGGAATATCACCTGTTCCTGAATGGCGGTACGTTTCATCAGCTTCTTGTCCACAATTTTAAAAGTCACGAAATCCACCTCATAAGGCACGTTGGACCGGTTCTTTATCTGTGTATGAAAATAAAGCAAGCCGTTGTGCGTATAGAGTCCGCGGAGCAGGTACTGGATGCCGAACGCCTTGCTTCCGATATGCTTGATGTGCCGTCTGTTGTCCTTGTGGATGGACTTCGAGATAAGGTGTACCAATTTAGGCGATTCACAGCCCAATTCCTTCAGGTAGATGTCAAGGGCGTTGTTGGGGCGGTTCACCTCACTTCCGTCATGAATGAAATCCTTCATCTCGATATTCAGCAGCAGCGGCTCTTCCGCATACTTCACATTGAAGGTGTAAAAACTTCCGCTTTCGGTAATCACGGACATGTTGGTCTCCTCACGGAAGTCCTTCACGGTGGTCTTTACACGGATGACATTCTCCGCACCGTCCGCCTTGCCTGCAATGAGGTTCGGAGAACCGAGATCCACATAACGCACCGATGACGGGAAAATGATGTGCGTGGTCTTTCCATAGGTCACTTCCAGCCCGTATGGAGGTATCATCCTGTCAAAGGTGAGTTTACGGGTCAGACCGTGATAGAGGTCTCCGTCCTCCTCTTTTTGAGGATACACTTCCTTGGCCAGTGTGACGGCATTGTTTACCGCCGCTACGCTGTCGGCTTCATTTTGGGCGAAAGCGCCCACAGTGCCCCATGCAAGGGCAAGCATTACAAAAAACTTTTTCATGTCGATTGAATTTTAATGGATTGTTATTGATCGTTGTCTTGATAAAGCATCAGGGTATAGCCTGACTTGAGATGCGCCTTCTCTTCACGCATCTTCCGGGATATGTACTGCGAGACACCTTGTATGGCACCCTTTCCGAGTTCGGAAAGCAGCTGGTCACCTGCCGACTGGTTGGTGATGGAGATGCTCGTGCCGAGATTCTGCCCCAGATTGGCGGCAACCTCCCTGACGGCGTTAGCCTCCATTGACCCCGGAATGAAGATGCCGCCCTGTCCGTCATTGTCATACACGGCAAGTTCCACGGGGATGATGGTACCGCCATATTCCACCTGAAGGATATTGACGTGAAGCCTTTCACCCTGTATGCGCCCTTCTCCGGTAAGCAGGGAGTTTTTGGGCAGGATATGCTTCCCTACACGCATTGGCTCCAGCAGTCTCATCCTCACTCCCTGACCGCTGATGACGGTCTGGTCCCCGTGGATGCAGGCCCGGATGGTATTTCTCACATTTCTCTCTTCTTTATGACCGATTGGCGTGTGGAATCTTTCCGGTTGTGCCATTCCTGTAAGCTGTATAGAATCACTGACAGGCTGCGGCAACGATGATACCACCGGTGTGGAAACCAGCCCCACGGGAACGGCTTTCGCCTTTCCGTTCCGCCCGGGACTTTCATTATCGGAACGGCTGTCCGTATTCACACTGCCATTGCCCGGCATATACCTGGCCGCAAGCTCATAGGATTTTTCCAGGAGAGCTACCTGCTCCTCGTAACCCGGCTGCGCGTTCTGTGCGGCGACCGCCTGCTTGAGTTGTTCCACCTCGGCTTTCAACGCCTCCTTCTCCGGATCTTCCTGCGGTGACTCGTAAAAGTTGCCGAGCGTCCTGTTGATGTCATTGTAGGCGGAGACGGATGAAGAACAGGCTTCATTCCTTCTGTCACCTTCACGAGAACTGCCATCCTTGGCATCCGCATCCGGTGACAATTCCACGACAGTCCCGGAGTTCCCGTCTGCCATCCCGGAGAAATCCTCCAGCGTACGCAGTTTTTCCGTCTGTTTGCGTTTCATGTCAGCCTGCTCATAGGCGGCAATCTTGTCCCCTTCTATGCCCGCTTCCCTCGGATCGGGAAGCTCGGTGTTGAATCCCGCATTTTTTTCCTCTTTCTTTTTTTCCTCTTCGGACGGTGCGAAAATGAGCCACATCGCTCCGAGGAACAGGAGGAACATCCCGGCAAAAACCAGGTATTTCCTGATTTCCAGCCTCTGTTTCAATTTATTGACGTCATTACTCATTTTCTTTCTGATTGAATCGGTTAAAAAACTCTTCCATTTCCTGCACCCTTTTATCCGGGAGTGTATCGGCAGGAACGACATCCGGAATTTCTATCGGGGGTATCTCTATGATTTCCGGCCGTACATCCTCCCGTCCGATGTCATGGATGGCACGGAAAATCATATAGAAATTTCCGATGGCAAACAGGGCAGCCAGCATGACAATTGCCGGCACTCTCTTTTCCGGGCTAAGCCCGGCACACAGCTTCCGCAGCTTTTCTTCCACGGATTCCTTGATTTTTACAAACATCTTTTTCATACATTCTGAATTTTAACGGTCATACACTCTTATATCCCTGTTCTCCACCACACGGAAGGCTTCGAGGATGAAGCCGTGCGGATTATTGTCGCTGCGGGTGGAGTTCAGCAGCCTGCCACGCGTGACGAGGCTGCGCTCGGTCACGCTCTTCTCCCTGATAATGGAGAGTTTCGCGTAGGTCACGACCTCATACGGATAGGTATGGAAATCGCACTTGACGCTGTCAATCCCTACACGCTGGTTCACGTTACCCGAAATTATCCGGTTGTAATATCCCTGCTCTGCCAGATCCACATAATGGGCATAGGCGGAACGGTCACTGAGGAACATGGCCCTCCGGATATTGCCTTCAATCGCATTCTTGTCGGGCGAGAGCGTAAAGAACAGTTCGTGGAACCGTCTGACATGCTCCCTTGCTTCCACCGGGCGGTTCTGCTCCAGGTCTTGTGAAAGGGCCAGCATCAGTGACTTGCCTTCATCCAGCACATAGATCTTCTCCCGTTGCGCTTCCGCGAAACTGTAAGCCTTCCATACGGAAAATCCCACAAGCAGGGTGCATACACACAGATAGACGATTCCGAACAGACGCAGGTGTCGGAAGCTGCTCTCGATATTTTTCAATGATTTGAATTCCATTCTGTAAATGTTTTATACTGTTATTACTTGATAAGCCTGCCGGCAATGTTTCCCACCGCCGCTCCGGCAGTCCCGGCCACCACGGAGCCTGTCTTGGATGCCGCCTGGTTCACGTTCTTTCCATAATTGCCCGCACCGCCTCCGGCCTGCACAATCCAGTTCGATACGGTCGGGATGGTGAAATACCCGATGATGCCGATAATGAGGAAAGTGATGTAAACCCCGTTTGAGCTGTCGGGGATGAAATCCGGGTCGGAAAGCTGTTCGATGTCCCTCTGCAGCATCAATATCTGGATTCTCGCCAGCACGCTGCTGAACAGGTCGCTTACGGGAAGCCACAGGTAGATACTGATGTAGCGGACGAACCACTGGCTGAGAGAAGCCTGGAAACCGTCCCAGCAGGAGATGGCAAAGGAAACGGGACCGAGTATCGAAAGCACGATCAGGAAGAATGTCCTCAGCGTGTCGATGACCAGCGCCGCCGCATTGAACAGGAGTTCCAGCAGTTCGCGGAAGAAATTCTGCACGGCCCTTTTCATGTTGTACATGGCACGGTCCACATACATTCCGCAGGCTTCTATAGCGTCAAACGCGCCCAGCTCGTCCAGCCTGTTGTCAAAAGTCTCCTTGTCGACCAGATAGGCTGTCTCGGGATTCCGTTTCATCGCCTCAGTCTCCAGCTTGTCCTTCTGCGCCCTGTACTCGTTCATGTCAAAGGTCTGCGACTCCAATATGGTATGGGTCCCTTTCACGACGGGCGAGAGGATGCTGTTCAGCGTACCCAGAACGAGTGTCGGAAAGAACATGATACAAAGCCCCAAGGCGAACGGACGCAAAAGCGGAAAGACATCCACAGGCTCGGCACGGGCCAGAGCCTGCCATACACGATACGCCACATAGAAAAGCGCTCCCAAACCGGCAAGGCCTCTTGCCACACCGGTCATCTTTGAGCAGAGCGGCATCATTTCCACATACAGATTCTGTAAAATCTGATGCAGGTTGTCAAAATCTATAGCCAACAATAACATAATGAAAGCGGATTAGGAATAATTACCAATAACGTTCGTTCGGTGAGCCGTAGAGTGCCATCACGCGGTCCAGGTCGTTCCGTTTCTTGGCGCGCAGGTAGGACACCCCGATGTTCTTGTTGGTGTAATACTGTACCAGACTGCGGTTTTGCAACATGTCGTTGTAGCAGCGGTCGATGATATCCATCCTTTCCTTGTCGTTCATGGAAAGCCCGTTCTCGTTGACCACCGTCTTCAAATCGTTCAGCAGATGGGCACTTTCTTCCAGCAGTTTGGTGTACCCCAAAGCAATCGCGCTCAGTTCTTCCGGCGTAAAATACGGGTCGCTGAGCATACGCTCGAAGCTGGTGACATAGATGTCCGTGATATCGCCCACCATCAGGATGGTCTGCTGAACCTTGCGGGCATCCCGGACAAGGTTCTTGACCTTGCGAAGCCCGTCGTAATACTCCTTGCCCTGCCGGTAGATTTTCACGGTTTCCTGAAAACTATTCGCCATATTGGTGGCAGTGGAGGACGTGTGAACGATGTTCTTGGCGGCATTGATGATTCCCTGCGCCAGATTGCCCGGGTCGCTCACTACCCATTGGGCTTTCGCTGTGAGGCTGACAAGGAAACAGCCCATGCACAGCATAAGAATTTTCTTTTTCATGATGTTCCTGTTTTTAATTGTGAATAATTCTGTTAAAAGTCAGATTCCCATTTTCCGTCCTTTGGACGGCGGGTTCCGGAGGATAGGCTTGTGTACCGGTCTCGGACGGTCTACCTCTGCCACTTTTTCTTTCCCGTGTCTGAGGAATGCGAAGAATTCGTCTGCATACGGCCTGCGTCCGGTCATTCTGACGAAACGGGCGTCCAGCTCCCGGTAGGCTTTCTCCGCCTGGCACGAGCGTTCCGTCGCGGAAGCGTTCTTGTCTATGCCGTACTTGGTGAGAAAGTCAGGACTGATATGCAGTATGTCGTGGACGGCATCCGGCGAGGCCGCAATCCGTCCCAAATTCTCCAGTTCCCCATTCAGCTTTTCCAGGTAGAAATCCGGCAGACGGACATCCCCGATGCTTTCCGCTGCCTTTTCCGCATTCCTGCACAGGCGGCTTTCCAATGCCACCCCCTCGTCATATGCCGGTTCCGGTCCGGAACGGTGCAGTCTGTCAAGCCTGTCATAATCATCCGCAAGCCCGTACCTGAGTGCCACATACCGTGAGGGCGGCATAAGATACACAGCCAGGTTGCAGAGTTCCCACACGTCACTCTCTTTCCGATGGAAATCCAGAATCCGTACAGATGACCGTACTTCTTCCGGTGACGGCCGTTCCTGCTTGCTTTCAGGATATACCTTCAAGTAAGCATCCCGCATGAACGTGTGCATGGCGAGCATTCCGTGGACGGAATCGGCTTTTTCGGGATTGACATCCGCAAGCCAGCAACCGTTCTTCTCCATGAAATACGTGTTTTTCAATGCCGTCATCAATTCTGACCTGTCCGTTTCCACCGTTTTTTCCGGTGTCGGGAACAGGTGCGAGTTTGACAACAGGCAGGCAACTTGGGTAATCACATCCTCGGACTTCCTGTACCGCCTGACCAGTTCCGTCAGCTTCCGGTACTCCTTTTCCCGGACGAACTTTCTTATCTGTTTCATCACTTCCGTCAACTCCTTGAGGCGTGGCTCGTCCAGATAGCGGCGTTGCTGTTCTTTTATCCATTCTTCCATTCCCATGATTCATGATTGTTTTTCGGTTTCCATATGATTTCAATCCCTATCACTTGTTTCGCTTGCTTTCTGCCAACTGCTTGATGGCAAGTTCGATGTTGCCACCGATTCTTTCCGTAAGCCGCATAAGTTCAAGTTTCTCGGTTTCTTCAGTAGTGTAGCATATGTACTCCTCAAGTGAGACTTCCGTGGCATAGACCGCCGACTGCGTACCGCCCAGACCAATCCAGACTTCCTTGTACTTTCTGGACGGATTGTTCGCCATATTGATGGAAAGTATCTGTGCCCGCTCCTTGTCGGTCAGACCGAGCAACGCTTGGATCTCATCGAACTTGTTCATATACTTGCGCTGGTCAAGCAGAATCTTACAGTCACTATTATTAATGATGGTACCCTTGACAATCGGAGAAGAAATGATGTCCTCCACTTCCTGGGTCACGACCACGGCCTCGCCGAAAAATTTTCTGACGGTCTTGAAAAGATAGCGGATGTAATTGCTCATATTGGCGGATGCCAATGCCTTCCAGCACTCTTCGATAAGGATTATTTTCCGGATACCTTTCAACTTGCGCATCTTGGTGATAAAAGTCTCCATGATGATGATGGTGACAATCGGAAGCAGCACTTTGTTATCGCGAATGTTGTCCAGCTCAAAAACGATGAAGCGTCTGTTCAGCAAGTCCAACTGCTTGTCGGAGTTGAGCAGGAAGTCATATTCACCGCCACGGTAATAGGGTTCCAGCACATTCAGGAATCCCCATACATCAAAATCCTTCTCACGGGTTCGCTTCTCTTTCAGGATATCCTGATACTCGTCACGGATAAATTCATAGAAGGTATTGAAGGAGGGTTTTATGCTGCTGTCCCTGCGGATTTTCTCCAGAAAGAGATTGACCGCATTGGATAGCGCCACTTCCTCGGCACGTGTCGGCGGCTCGTCGTCACGCTTCCACAGGGTAAGGATAAGCGTCTTGACGGATTCTTTCTTCTCGATATCGAAAATCCCGTCTTCCACGTAAAAAGGATTGAAAGCTATCGGGTCTTTTTCTTCATAAGTGAAATAAATCCCGTCCTCGCCGTGTGTACGCGCATGGATAAGGCTGCACAGTCCCTGATAGGAGTTTCCGGTATCCACTAACAGCACATGCGCACCCTGCTCGTAATACTGGCGTACCATGTGGTTGGTGAAAAAAGATTTCCCGCTGCCCGAAGGGCCGAGGATGAATTTGTTCCGGTTGGTGATTGTGCCGTTCTTCATCGGCAGGTCGGAAATATCCAGATGGACGGGTTTTCCGGTCAGGCGGTCCACCATGCGGATGCCAAACGGAGAGAGCGAGTCCTTGTAGGAGGTTTCCCCGATGAACAGGCACAGGGCCTGCTCGATAAAGGTGTGGAAACTCTCCTCGGACGGGAAATCTCCGGCATTGCCGGGTATCGCCGCCCAGAACAGGGTCGGCACATCCACCGTGTTGTGGCGCGGTTTGGCTTCCATCAACGCCAGTTGGCTGCCCACATCGTTCTTGATGCGCTTGAGCTTTTCCCGGTCATCGCTCCATGCCATGACATTGCAGTGCGCACGGATGGAAACCAGCCCCTTGCTGTGCGCCTCGTTCAGATACTCCTCAATCCATTCGCGGTTGATCTGGTTGGAACGGCTGTAACGGGAAAGCGAGTGCATGTTCCGGGCGGTCTGCTCGAACTTCCTGAGAATCTCCGCCGAATCGTCGATGAAGAGGTACTGGTTCACGATATGGTTGCACGTGAGCAGGATGCCTATCGGTGCGGCAAAGGACAGGCGGCAGTCGCTCCGGTCTGTCGAAAGCCGTTCATACCGGCAGTCGGTGGATACGTTTGACGGCAGGTCTTCCGGATCGGAAAGCGTATGAAGGCAAAGGTAATTGTCCCCGACCTTCATTTCCCCTGCACCGAGAGACAGATCCTGCAAGCAGGTGGTGTCTTCCTGGGACATGGAAAAATATTTCTCTATGATGCCGGCTGAATTCTTGGTTCCGATAATTTCCTCATCCGTCAGGCGGATGATACGGATCAGACCGCTGTCGTTCACGATGCGCTCGAACTGCCCGCAACTTTCCATAAAACGGGTAACGGTTTCCTTGTCCTGCATCTCTTTGGGAATGATGAATCCCCGTGTAAGCGCGTTGAAACTGCTGGTTGTCCGGCTGTGCTCTTTCGTGGTCTTCGTCAGGAAAAGGTAACAGGTGTGCTGCAAGTACGGCCGTTCGTTGAAATGCCGCTCGAAACTGCGGCTCAGAAAACTCAGGTCTTCCTTGCAGATGTCCGGCCTGTAACCCTCTTCGATGAAGAAGTCCTGCTTATGCACGATGCTGTAGTTCGGCAATACCTTGACCGCCTTCGCCCAGGTGGAGTGCATGGACTCGTACTCGGCCCGTGTCAGCGTGAAGAGTTCCGGCAGTTCCACCCGGTATGCCACGGTGATGTCCGCATCCTTGCTGATGATGCAGCCGTTCTCCACGGCCAATAACGGAAACTTGCTTTCCAGCGTGGCTGTTTTCATTACGTTTTTCATGCCTTTCTGTTTTTAATAGTTGAAGAAAACAACCGGAGGAACTTTCTCCGGCTGATGATGTAGCGGGGATGGCTGCGCAGCGCATGGAGTTTCATAAGCCCCCATTCGCCGTATTTCGTGTTCATGCTGAAGGTCGCCCAGACCAGCACCAATGCGGAGATGACCCCGAAACCGATGCAGACCCACTGGCCTATGCCTGCCATGTACATGATGACGAACACCACGAACAGGGCGAGCAACCCTCCGGCAAAGATGAACAGGTACTGGCTCTTGAGTCCCTTGAACTCCGGGCTGCGACCGATTCCCTTGTTGACAGGATACTTCGCCATATTACAGGAAGAATGAACGTAAGATGGTGGCAGCCACAATCAGGAAGATACACGCACCGAACCAGCTGGCGGCGGTCTTTGAAGTGTCCGGGTCACCCGACGAGAACTTGGAATATACCTTCACGCCCCCGATAAGGCCGATAACGGCGCCGATGGCGTAAATCAACTTGGTTCCGGGATCGAAATACGAAGTGACCATGTTGGTCGCTTCCGAGATACCGGCGATACCGTTGCCTTGGGCGAAAGCCCCCATTGAAACCAGCAGCGTCATGGCTGCCAAAAAGAATCTTTTTTTCATGTGTCGAAACTTTTAATTGGTGAGACAAAAATGATTTCGACTGCGAATATATAGTGCTTAATCCATTGATTTACAAACTGTACGACTTGTGACACCTTATGACGTCACGTTACATCGGCAAGGGGTTTTCAAGCATTCAAAAAGGGTTTTCCCGGCAATATGAAACAGTAAAAACAGGGATAAGGAGAAAGCGGCATTTCATTTCTTCCGGCAAAGGTAGCCCCGTGTCCCGGGAAACCCGGCAAGGCGGCCCTGCGGGCTGGTTGCCGTGAAATAATCATCCTCGCTGCGCTTGCGGTATTTTTTCACGGCAAGCCTTGCGGGATTCCGGACCGGGGCGGAAAAGCCTTCAGGAAATAAAATACCGTTCGGTTTGAATGGATATATGTAAAAACAAAAAACAGAAGATAACATGGAAACAAGAAACAATCAGACAGTGGCTTTCACGGGACACCGTAAGGAACGTATTCTGCAAGGGTCCGGAAACGATTCCCGGATACTTGCACAAATCAGGGAAGCTGTGACCGGAGTGGTAACAGAACTGTACGGGCAGGGATACAAGGAATACTACACCGGGATGGCCAGCGGATTTGATATGACTGCTGCGGAGGCGGTCTTGCAGGTCAGGGAGAGATACGAAGATATCAAGCTCATAGCGGCAGTACCTTTTCGGAAACAGCCCTTGTGGTTTGAAGCGGAAGACCAGCTGTTGTATGCCCGTCTGTTGGAAAGGATGGACCGGGTGGTCATGGTTTCCGAGAATTACCACAAGGGCTGCTACCTTCGCAGGGATGAATACATGGTGCGTAAAGCGGATACAGTCATAGCCTATTGGGATCTTGTACCGAAAGGGGGAACATTCTACACGGTGAACAAGGCGTTGGAAAGCGGAAAGTCGGTCATCAATCTTTATGAAAGGATGAAATAGCGGCTGTCTGTATTGGAATGGAAAAGCGAAGTGTGAAAGCCGGTCGGCCTTCACACTTCGCTTCTTTTCATATATACATTACCTATTCCTCAGAACCGGAAGAGAGGGCACGCTGTTTCCTCCGTTCCTCCTTCTTCGCTTTCTGTTGCTTCTTCTTGACCTCCATTTCAGCCATAATCTGCTTTAAGGGCTTGACCGTTTCCGGGTTTTCACGCTTGAATCGTTTGAAATAGATACTTTCAATGAACTGCGGAAGCGGGGCTTTCCATGCCTCCTGCTTGTGGTTGTCTATCTTGCCGAGCTTGTCGGGGTTCAGACCCAGTTCACGGGCCATCTGTACCTGCTTGTCCGAAAGGCGGTGACGCTTCTGCGCCACCATCCATTTTTCCAATATCGCTTTTGTCATTGCCATCGTTCATTTTTTTTGCAAAGATAGAATTTTTGCATTGATTTCTCTTAAATACTTGTTTGTCAGCATTATCTTATAGTCCATACCTGTTGGCGGAATTAAATTATAGGTATAGGCGTTTAGTGCGCACTAACTTTATGGATTTTGCCTACTTTTGCAGGCATGGAACAACGCGATAAATTCAAAGGAGTGGAATCAATCAAATTTTATAGTCGTTTTACCGATGATGCCTCATGCCTTGAGTACTTGTCCTCGATAAAGTGGGCAGACGGCTTCAAATGCAAGAAATGCGGTCATACCAATTATTGCAATGACAGATATCCCTATTCTCGCCGTTGTACACGCTGTAAGTATGACGAGAGCGTTACCAGCGGAAGCATGTTCGACAAGATAAAATTCCCGCTTGTCTACGCTTTCCACATAGCCTTCAAAATATCGACAAAGAAGAAAGGGATGTCCTCTTTGGAACTGGCGGAAGAATATTGTATGCGTCAGAAAACCGTATGGGAATTCAAGCGTAAGATACAGAAAGCCATGCGGAGCAGCGGTAATTATCCTCTTAAAGGAGAGGTACATGTCGATGAGTTTTATATCGGAGGAGAAGAGGAAGGAATCATTGGACGAAGCACGGAAGGCAAAAAGAAGCTTGTGATAGTCGCGTTGGAGATTGTCCGAGACGGCGTGGGACGTGCGTATGCCCAAGTGATAGATGATGCTTCGGCAAGTTCTTTTCGTCCGTTCTTCGACAGATACATATCAAAGGACGCAAAAGTCATAACCGATGAATGGTCAGGCTACCTGCCGTTAAAGAAAGATTATCCAAAATTGGAGCAACGCCCTTCGGATAAGGGCAAAGGGCATCCACAGATTCATATTCACATCATGAACATAAAGGGATGGTTGCGTGGAATACACCACCATTGCTCCAAAGAGCATCTTCAAGGATACCTTGACGAGTATCATTTCAGGTTCAACCGCCGTAATAATATGGACACAATCTTCGATATGCTACTTCGTCGAATGATTTGTCAAAAGAAAACTGACTGATAATCAGCTGTGAATGTAGTGCGCTCTAAACGCCTATACCTATAAATTATAAAAGATTTATGTTTAAAAAGTTGTGCATATTGTTGATATTTAGTAAATTAAAGGTGACTAAACTTTTAATAGACAAATATCGTATGCACAACTTATATGCAATATTCGCAAAATTACTGAACATATGCAAGCAAATTGCCGGCAATTTAGTCAATGAATCCGGGAATGTACCAAGACGAGGAGTCGTCCCTAAATTCTCAGACCTTGAAGTAGTGGCTTTGAACATGGCATCAGAGGCTGTTGGTATTGACAGTGAGTCGCTGTTGTTTGCAAAGCTACAGGAATATAGGGTTGAAATACCCAACCTTATTTCCCGCCGACAATACAATGACAGGCGTAAAATAACTTCCTCCCTATGTAATGCAATCCGAGAAAGAATGGTTTCTAAAATGGATGGTGGTGAAGACTATTTCTGTATTGATTCGAAACCGATAGAAGTATGTCGTATTGCCCGTTCCAAACGTTGCAGTATGGGAAAGAAGGATTTTAGAAAAGCACCTGGGGTAGGATACTGCGCATCACAAAGCATGTATTATTATGGGTGTAAACTCCATGCAGTCTGCGGGTTAAGTGGTATCATCCATTCCTTTGACCTCACTAAGGCAAGTGTGCATGACATTCATTACCTGAAGGATGTGAAAGTGGATTATAGTAATTGTACAGTCATAGGGGACAGAGGATATATAAGTGCCCAAGTGCAATTGAATTTGTTTGAAACTGCCAATATCAGATTGGAGGTACCATACAGATGTAATCAAAAAGAATGGAAGCCAACATTCCCAGCTTTTGCCAAAGCGAGAAAAAGAATTGAAACCCTATTCTCGCAATTGTGTGACCAGTTTATGATTATAAGGAATTATGCGAAAGATACAGATGGATTGTTTGCCCGGATTATTGGGAAGATTAGCGCACTTACAATCCTTCAATATATTAACTACAAAAATGAAAAGCCTATTGGCAGAGTTAAATATGCGCTATTTTAATTCCGCCAACAGGTCATGCTAATAAAACTATATAAAGTTTTCGTTGTCGGCACTGAATGTAGCCGTGCATACCACCTTGCCTGTTCCTACGTTCGTAACCTGGAAGGTGTAATCCCCTTGCCAGGCCTCGCTTTTGAGCGAATCGAATGCTTTCCGGCAAGCCTCGTAAACCTGTTTGTCACATTCTTCTATCGTACCTTTCTTGGTGAAGAGCTTGCCGGTGATACCGAGGGCTGACTGGAAGGCGTTCTCTATTTTCCCCATCTCTTCGAGAAAGTCGGGGTGTGAGGCCGACATGCTGGAGAAGCCGTAGGTGTAAGTCACTTCCGTCACAGGATCGTCATCATCGCTGCAAGCGGTGAAGGTGAAAGTAAGGATGGCGACAGCCATCATCGTCAGCAGTGCTGACATTTTTTTGATTGAACTTTTCATTTTGATTTATTGTTTTTGAAATTTACAATACTTCGGTAAATTTTTACCGAAAAATTAAAAGTTAAACAATAGAACCGGCAAAAGCTGGTTCGAAAACACTAAAGAGGTCATTGAAATGTTGTCAAAAACGAATGGTTAAGCATGAAGAAATGTACTGAAAAAAGAGTGCTAACCTGCTGATAATAAAGGTGGAAAGTATTGCATAATTCGTTGATTTTTAGCAAATTAGAAGTCTCCCAACTCTTCTGATTATGACTAAAGAAACACTCCTTATGCAATACCAATCCGAGTGCCTATCGGCTCTCAAATCAGTCGTGAATATACACAAACCTTTTGAAAAAACGTTCATGGATGCAATGAAATTATTCATGGCCATCCCTGATCGTATAAACTTCCTCCAATTGGGTAGGTATGGACGTTTTTCGGAACAGACCTACCGTAACCTTTTTGAGCATGAAACTTTCGACTGGTTTGCGTTCAACGGCTCTATCATCAGCAAGCATCTCACAGGTAAAAGAAAAGCCATCGCCATCGATCCTTCCTATATCTCCAAATCAGGCAAGAAGACACCTTGGATAGGTTACTTCTGGTCTGGTTGTGCAGGAGAGTACAAGCGTGGATTGGAAATCATGGGCATCGGTGTCATAGACATCGACAACCATGAATGCATGACTTTAGGTTCCATTCAGACACCGGATTGTAAAACCTTGGATAATATGGACAAGAACCTCGTTGACTGGTACAGCAGCTATCTTATCAGTAGAAAAGACAAGATACAGAGCATATCAAGAACGGTGGTTGCAGACGCATTCTTTTCCAAGGAAACATTCATAACGCCTATGTGTGAGAACGATTTCCATGTCATCAGCCGCTTTCGGAATGACGTAATCCTGTACTATCCGACATTGGAACAGAAAACAGGAAAACGTGGCCATCCAAAGTGGTTTGACGGAAGAATCGACTTTGCCAATCTGGATCTGACCCGGTGCAAGGAATACGAGGTGAACAAAGGAAAGCTATACGGATTGAGGGTATATGCAAAAGCTCTCAAAAGGTATGTTTCCTTAGCCATCTGGTATCCGATGGACGGGAGGACAGACAAGTGGCAGCTTTACTTCTCTACAGACGATTCGATGGATGGACGGGAGGTTCTGGATTATTACAGAACCAGGTTCCAATTGGAATTTTGAGAGATGGTAAGCAACATGCAGGAATCACCAACTGTCAGTCAACCGACTTCAGAAAGTTGGATTTTCACTTCAATGCATCGCTTGCTGCTGTCAACTTGGCCAAAGCGGCATGTAAGAGGCTCGGAATAACCTATTCCATATCCTCCTGCAAGTCTTTTATACACAATGCTTATATGCTTGAACGATTTATTTGCGTGTTCGGGATTAACCCAGACATGCAAGTTATTGACAAACTTTTCAAAGAACTCATTTTATTTACTGCCAGAGCCGCTTAGGCGTGGCTATTTTTTAACGAACTATTGAATTTATAAATTCTGACATATTGGCTGAATAAAGATTGCCATAGTTTTCAGCATTATACACCATAACATGGCTTCCGACAGTATTGATGAACAGCCGGTAATAGAGGTCGCGCATAGCCACCTCCTTGTTATCGGTTATTTGTTCGATAAAGGTGGAGGTGAAACGGTTGCTCATCCACACTTTCATCTCTGAATTGAAGACATCAGCCTTGGATGTTTCGTCGCCGTTGGCCGCAGTGACGAACAGCATCCCGGGGATGCCCTCGCACTGCTTCATCACACCGCCCGAAAAACAAGCCTCCACCATCATGAGAAGTTTACGGTAACGCCTTTTGCGGTTCATATCCTCAAAAACAGAAGACAGTTTATCGCCTGTCATGGCGTAAGCTTCCTCATCCCAACACATGGCCCCCGGCACACCGTGTCCGCTCCAGAAAACGAACAGGTTGTCGTTCTCAGTAGATTCGATTACCGTGGGCAGTTTTTCGCTTTTTTCGCCACTGAGAATGGCAAGTATATCTTTTGTATTCAACGATGACATACGATAATCAATCTCTACATTTTCGTATACATTGTTTCCCCCGATAGTCACCTGTATGACTCCCTTGTTGGGATTTGATATATTATCGGCTATGTCATCCTCGACAATGAGAATGATACGGTCGTCGGTATATCCGGCTTGTCTGAGCTGCTGATAGATAGCGAGCACATCTGCCTGATGGCGGTAATTGGTCCATTCCTTGGAGGAAGCGACAAGGAGTGCCCAGTTGCCGGTATGTGCAGAGTAATTGAATTCTCCTGAATTGTCGAAATCCTGCATCCGGGAGGCTTTCCAGTTCCAACCGGCAAGTGTCGCATCCGTGCGGTTCCCCCCGTCGCTGGTGTTATAGTCAAGGATGATGTACTGTCCGTTGTAAACCTTGAAATTATAGTAAGTGGTGGCAAGTACATTGGTAAACACCTTGGCATCGAACCTTAAATGTCCTGACGCTCCACGGACATAGGGCGACTTTCCGGCAGCGAGCGCATCCACCACAAGCCCCATATCCTCACCTGTCCAGCTGCCCATGTTCAAGCCTTCACCCGAAACAACGGCCCTTAATGATTTCTGTAACGACAACTCCGGTCTGAACTGCTGGTACCATGCGGCATAGCCGATGAGCATAGCGGCATCGTAGAGCTGAGATTCTCCAAGAGTAGGCGTAGCATTGAAAAAGGTCCTGTAACTTACGTCAAACCCCGACTCAGGGTCGGCACCAAATGCGACTCCCTCTATGCCTTCGGCGGCATCACCGTGAATCTTGAGTACATCCGCACCGTAGGCGGTATCCGAAAACAACATCCGCGGTACACTGCGCCCGTTCAGACTTTGTGCTTTATGCGCTTCAAGCATCGGCTTCATCTCTTCTATTTCAGAGGGGATACATATCACATACTCTGCACCTGACTGCATGGCTTGGCGAGACACATCAGCTATATTGTCAGAGGTGTAAGCATAGCATCCCATGTTTTCCAAGCCCAGTTCGCGTGCTTGAAATGCGAACCAGTCAATGAACGTTTGTCCGTAACCGTCGTTCTCCTTGACCAAAAGTGCCACACTTTTACCCTCATAGTTAATCACCTTGGAGAGAAGCACCTCACATTGCGTAATGTCGGTCTCGGTCATCGCCCAAAGATAGCCTGTCGATGCGTATGCACGAACCAGTTGTTCGGCGGTGGCGAGAGTGAAGAATGTTTTGCCCACAATAGTCAGTTCCGCCGCGAGGATTGCCGCATTGGAAGAATACAGCCCGCCGATTACGGCATACACCTCGTCGTTGAATGCCAGCGACCGGGCAAGTTCCCGCACATCGGTCTTTGCCTCATCGTAGTATTCAAACTTTAACCTTATACCCGCTTCGTGGTTCTTGAATGCACGCTCAAAGTTGGTTGTAAACATTCCCAATGTCCTTTTCCAATGCACATCAAGCCCTTTCTCCATGGGAAGCACCACGGCAACAACCTTCTCTGTCCACTGCTTGTTGTCAGGAGACAGGGAAGGCTCATCGTCCGAACAGCTCCACAGACCAATCAGGCAGAGGAGCGGTGCAATAAGTTTAATAACCACTTGTTTCATAATACTCTTTCTCAAAAATCATAGCCTGAGGGCGCATTCCATTGACTAAGCTGCTGAAATCATTCACGTATCGGGGTGCGACCAGCCAGTCGGCATACCCGCTTTCAAGACCGTAAAGTTGGTTCTCCGGCATATCCCCTGTGACGACCCATTCCGTCAGATACCTGTAAATCAATTGGTCAATATGCTTAATGACCGAACCCGTAATCCGGTTGGAGAGGCTTGACTGATCGATGTCCATACCTGCAAGGTACGGTGAGACCTCAAATTCACGGGAGTAGCGGTATATACCGGCGTTGGAGCCACCTGCCACCGGAAAGATGAAGTCGTAATCAACCGCCCAATCGCTCATTTTCCGGTAAGCGAGCGAAGCCGACACATATCCCGTCCAATCATCCGCCAGATACTCCACATCGCAGTCGCTGCCATAGCCTGCAATAAAACCGTCCTTGGCTATGTTGATGGGGCTGTCGGTATTATTGGCAAGCAGCACCAGAGGTGTCATCTCAGAACATTTTCTTGCACATACTCCTGCAAGGTATGAAGCCCCGAACATCGAAATCTGGAAGGTATGGATGTTCTCGTCCTTATACTGTTTCCGGCTTTCAAAAAGCAGAATACTTTTGTTGGGTGTCAAGTCGTGTTCTGCCAGATAAAGTTCCGCCATTGGCTCATAATCACTGCTACCTAATACAAAAAGCACGGGTATGCTGCTTTGGGGACGTTCAAGCCAGTCCGCAAAAATTTTCTCAGCCTCTTGCAGGGATTCCGGGGAGTAGATATAGATGTCTATATCTCCGTTTTCCATCTTGAATCTCTGAACACCCTCAAGTATACGGTCATTATAGCTCATGTCACCCAATCCCCCCGGAGAGAAGAGAAAAACAATCTGTGGTGCCGGAGATTCCGGCTCCAACTCATCGGTATGATTACAGGATGACAACGCTCCTGTTACCAGGAACGTTGTCATTGCCAAGATAGCGCGGAAAGTATTGTGCATACTAATCAAACTTATGACCACATTCGGAGCATGTATATGGTCCGGATGCAAATGTTTTCCACTTATGACCACAATTGGGACATTTTTCAGTCCATCTTGCCGGGAAGTATTGGTCTATAGCAAGATTATCCCCGTCCATGTATTCCTCCGGAACGATTACGACTGTCATGTCCGGTTCTTTGAAATTCTTGAGAGCATTGAACGAAACGGTGTAAAAGATACTTTCGTCCGAACCGGGTGTGAGTGAGATTCTGCCGCAGTTGTCAGGGAGTTTGACAGTGCGTTGCTTTCCGTCCCACTGATCGAGAATGAACTTCTCACACACTCCATGGGCAGCCTCCTTTGAGTCTGCTACCAATATAAACCGGGCAGCATCATCCTTTTTCTGATAGAGATTTCCGGCATCAGCTTGGTCGACTATTATCTTGTCGATATTCTCCAACATTTTTTCTCCAAACGGTCCTTGTGGCTCATCGTCGTTGCTGTAAGCAGTGAAAGCGAGCATTGCCATCACTGAAGCAAACATGATTGTTAAAAATTTCTTTACCATAACAAGTTGTTTTTTAATTGATTGTTACCCGTTGGCGGAATTAATTTAAGTTGATAAAGATGAGTAAAAAGTTGCACATATCGTTGATTTTTAGTAACTTAGCGACAATCAAACATTAAGTTCAAACCATCGTATGTACAACCTTTATACAAAATTAAACAAAATACTTGAGATATGCAAGCAATTCTCTGAAAATCTCGTCAATGAATCGGGTAATGTTCCACGCCGTGGTCCTGTTCCTAAGTTTTCTGACTTGGAAGTAGTGGCACTGTCCCTGACAGCAGAGACAGAGAGCATTGATAGTGAGAAGTGGTTGTTCGACTATAAATTGCAAGAGTACAAGGACTGCATTCCCAATCTCATATCAAGGAGACAGTTCAATGACCGCAGGAAGAAAACTGCAGGCTTGTGTGAGGAACTGCGCAAAAGGGTTGCCATGGAAATGGATGGTGGAGAGGAACAATTCTTTGTTGACTCCAAGCCAATAGAGGTCTGTAGGGTTGCAAGAGGGAAACGATGCAAGATGGGACGTACCGGTGATTTCTCGCAAGCTCCAGACTTCGGTTTCTGCGCTTCGCAGAACACGTATTATTTTGGTTATAAGTTACACGCTCTCTGTTGGTTATGTGGAGTTATCCATTCCTATGATCTCTCAAAGGCAAGTGCGGCTGATCTCCATTATATGAAGGATGTGAAACATGCTTATCACGACTGTAGCATCTATGGCGACAAAGGGTATATTGGAGCTGATGTACAGCTTGACTTGTTCGAAACCGCACACATAAGACTGGAGTGTCCGTATCGGCTCAACCAGAAGGACTGGAAGCCGACATTCATTCCGTTTGCAAAGGCAAGAAAGAGGATTGAGACAATATTCTCACAACTTACAGACCAGTTCTTGGCCATCAGAAACTATGCGAAAATAAAGAATGGTTTGTTTGCCAGAATCATCGGCAAAATTAGTGCACTTACCATTCTGCAATACGTAAACTTCATCAACAACAAGCCCATTGGCAGAATTAAGTATGCACTAAATTAATTCCGCCAACGGGTAGTCCATAATATATAAGTGCCAATATTGGCAAAAAAATAATATAATCCTTGCATGGACGGATTATAGTCATTACCTTTGTATTGTAAAAAAATGCCAATATTGGCAGAAATTTAATGTGATGATGGAAATAAAAAGAGACAGATATCTTCAGCAACTGATAGAAAGCCGTCAAGATGGTTTTATCAAGGTAGTGACAGGAATCCGCAGATGCGGCAAGTCATACCTGCTGAATGTTTTATTCTACCACTATTTGTTGGAAAATGGAATTGCAGATGATCACATTATCCGGATTGACCTTGAAGATCGGATGAACAAGGATTTAAGGAATCCGGATATGATGCTTCACTATGTTCACGACAGAATCAAGGACAAGGAACTTTACTATATCATTATTGATGAGGTACAGCTGATGGATGAATTTGTCGATGTATTGAACAGTTTCCGCCATATCGAAAATGCCGATACGTATGTAACAGGAAGCAATTCCCATTTCCTGTCATCCGATATTCCAACGGAGTTTAGAGGCCGGGGAGAGACGATTCATGTAAATCCTCTGTCTTTTTCTGAATTTTATTTGGCTAAAGGTGGAGACAAACAAGATGCGTGGCGCGAATACTTCACCTACGGTGGTTTACCTCTTGTCCAGTCATTTGAAACCGAACAAAAGAAGATAAACTATCTGAAAAATCTATTTGAGACTGTTTATTTGGCAGATATTATCGAGAGGCACAAAATCAAGAATGAGAATGAAATGCGTGAATTACTTCTCATTATGGCATCATCTATAGGTGCTCCATGCAACCCTACAAAATTGTCGAATACTTTCAAAAGTTTGAAAAATGTGAAAATTGGCAGTCAAACTATTTCCAAATATCTGAACTACTTGTCAGAATCGTTCCTCTTGAATAGGGCTGTACGTTACGACGTTAAAGGAAAGAAGTACATCAATACGCTTTCCAAGTATTATTTTACGGACATTGGCTTAAGAAATGCCATTCTTGATATGCGCCAACAAGAGGAAACGCATATCATGGAAAACATCATTTACAATGAATTGATTGTCCGTGGTTATAGTGTCGATGTTGGAATGGTGGAGATAAAGAAGCCGGATAAGGACGGGAAGTGGACTCGCATCCACCTTGAAGTGGATTTTATAGCGACTCTTGGCAGCAAGAAGTACTATATACAGTCGGCATTGTCTATACCGGATAGAGAGAAAGAAATACAGGAATCCCGTTCGTTGACGAATATCAATGATTCATTCAAGAAAATCATTGTTGTCAAAGATCACATTATGCCTCGCCGAAATGAGGAAGGGATTCTCACAGTCGGGTTATTTGATTTCTTACTCAAAGAAGATAGTTTAGATATATAAACACATAAGTGTCGTCAATAATAAAAGTCAATCAGAAAAATATAGTAAAATATTGTCGATGAAGACCATTCTTGAACTTTCGCATATAAAAGCAAGACAGTATTTCTTGGAATCGCAAAACTATTGTAATATGCAGTTTCCCAAATACATAGATTTTAAGCCCGTGATAGAATATGTCCAAAATTCTGTCGGAAATAAAGAATTGAGAGACATTCTAAAAGATCCTAAGAGAATGCCTTCTGATTATGAAAACGTAAATCATAAGATGTTAGTCAAGAAGGATGCACAGTATTCATATAGGCCTATTCAGTTAATTAATCCATACCTTTATTATCTGCTTGTCAAGGCTATGACAAATAAGAGTAGTTGGAAGGAGATAAAAGATCGCTTTGCTGAGCTGAAAGTACCAAACATAGAAGTTGCGAGTATTCCTAAAGTTAAAGGAGACACAGACAAATCACATATGTCAGCATCAGTAAGTTCTTGGTGGGAAAATGTTGAACAAAGAAGCCTTGAGTTAGCTTTGTCTTATAGATATATGTTTGTTACCGATATTACGAATTGTTACTGTGCTATATATACTCATACCATTGCGTGGGCATTGATGGGAAAAGAACAAGCTAAAGAAAAACGCAATAAGTCAGGACTATTGGGAAATATTATTGACAACTATATGCAAGGTATGCAATATGGTCAAACAAATGGTATACCTCAGGGAAGTACGTTATCTGACTTTATTGCAAAAATAGTACTTGCGTATGCAGATAAGCTACTTAGCGAAAGACTAAATACAAATGGAATATCTAACTATCATATAGTAAGATACCGAGATGACTATCGTATTTTTTGCAATTCAAAAGAGGATACAGAACGAATAGCATTCTTTCTTCAAGAAGTTCTTGCAGAACTCAATTTTCAATTGAATGGGAAAAAGACATATCTGACAGAAGATGTCATCAGTGATTCTATAAAACCTGATAAGAAAGCATATATTTCAGAAGGTCCAATTTATAGGAAAACGCAGAAAAGGATATACTCTACAATGTCCAATCTTCAGCAGGAGGCTCTTTTTATATACCAATTTTCCAAAAAACATCCAAACAGCGGTACACTAATAAAACTTTTAACAACTTTTGCCCAAAGATTGAACAAAAAAATTGCGATTTGTGGCGATTACCTTGTGATGATATCAATTTTCACAGAAATAGCACTATATAGTCCGAAAACGTACAAGGTAATTCTTTCTATCATCAGTAAACTCCTTAGTAAAATTCCTTCGACAGATGAAAGAGAGCGAATTGTTAATAATGTTTATGCGAAGTTTCAGAGGTTTCCGAATATTGGCGAAATTCAAATATGGATTCAACGTATAGCATTTAATTTGCCTCACCCTGTTACATATACTGAAAATATATGTAAAATCGTAAATGGTGAGACTGGCGTTAATTTATGGAATAATGATTGGGTAGATGAACCCTATAAGGGTGCGTTTCCTCAATATAAAATTTGCACTGAATGGGTAAGGGATAGTTACACTCCAGTAATAGACATTGATGAAATTAGTTTGTTCAACATTTATTGATAACACTTATATATATTGACAGTTATGGAACTAAGATATTGCTTAAACCAAGGTATATTGGAACGTATTTCAAAAATACTAGGAGATACATCGAATGGACTTACTGGATCTGAAATATCTTATTTCCTTCAGCAGTGTAATATTAAAGATGTGACTCCTGAAATAACGAAATGGAAAAGGCTTTACAGTGCACTTGCATCCGTTCAGAACTTTGATAAATGTTCAAACAAAATATTGAGATTCATCCAAATTGTATTGAACCCTGCGCGTTTTACAGATAATCAAATTTTTGAGACAAAAAGAAAGGCGATTAATGAATGCCTATCTTATGTAGGTTATGAATTACAATCAAACGGCCGTTTTAGGGTCGTTACTACTGCAAAAACTATTAGTGAAGCCCAACAACGTGCAAATGACCTTTTAGTAAATCTTCAGATGAGGAATGCACATCAAGAAATATTCAAATATTGCACAACAGAACTAGTTGATAAGAACTACTTTCATGCTGTATTTGAAGCTTGCAAAGGGTTATTTGCAAGAATACGGCAACTGTCATTAATTAATACTGATGGAATACGGTTAGTGGAATATGTGTTTAATCATCCTATATTGGTAATCAATTCGTATAAATCCAAACAGGAAAAAGATGAACAGAAAGGTTTCGAGGCAATCTTAGAAGGTTTGTGCAATATGTTTAGGAATCCAGAAGCTCATCAACCAAAAATTGAGTGGCCAGTGAGTGAACAAGATGCTTTAGAAATTTTGTCTTTGATTTCTTACTGTCATAGGAGATTAGATAATGCCAAAAGAGTTGAATAATACTTAAAAATCAAAGGCAGGCCGATATCACATCGACATGCCTTCTGAAACTATGACAGCAAAAAGAAACAATTAAACGAATTCATCTATATCGAATGCCTCTGTCTTATTTTTTGTATTATCCATTTCTGAAATTTGCGAGTCATCACAAAGCATACTATCAATAAGATTTCCTATCTTCTTTTTGATAGCGTCTTCATTCCGCATAATTCTGATGACTTCTTCTTCAGATAGACAGATGCGTGGGGCACGAACTGCAGGATTTCTTTTTATGCCAAAAGATTCTGCTTCTGACTGCGGTACTGCTTGTTGTTTTTTGTCCTTCATATTCGATTCCATATTTACATGTATTTATTCCAATCAATTCCAATCTGTTCCAAAGACTGTTTTGATGTCTCTTTTCCATTTGGCATATTTTCTTTGAGCAGTTTTTCCAATTGGCTTTGAGTACTCAGTTCGGTTGAAAAAAAACTGAACAGGTCTGTATCCTGAAGTTGGTACAGGGTTTCGGCAGCATTTCGGATTTTCTTTCTGTCATCCGTTCCCGAAATAAGCACATCAGCGACATTGTTCAGTTCTTCAAAAGTCAATGCCCTTGAAAAATCCGGGTCAGGAACGCACCCGTCATTTGACATGAGTTCCCGTTTTTCTGATTCAGTCAGTCCTTTTTTGGGAGTAAAGTCATCAATCACGTCATCCGTATTTATATCCTTATCCTCCTCTATGGGTTCCTTTTTCATAGGTTCAGAACGTGTGGGAGTTTTTCTCGCCACTTCCGGGTCTTCAAGATAGACTATCTTCGTCTTGCCGATTACTTCATTGTACTCGTCCAGGGGATTCGGCTGCGTTTCGGTTTTCTTTTCATGCCCGACTTTTAGGATATCGTTCTCCGCTTGTGCGATCCATGCTTCAGCCTTGTCCAGTCTTGCCCTATACCGGGCTTTCCTTGCTTTTTCCACCATTCGTTTTTTACGTGATTTCCATAACCGGATACGTGCCATACGCATATAACGAAGCTGATTGTCCCAGAATTTATAAACTTTCGGACTGAATATAAACATCCATACCTTATATAATATATAGGTTGCCGACATGGCTTTTACTGAAAAATAAATTAATGTTGTTTCCATGACTATTGAATTTTAGGGGGTGAAAAACGGTCTTTATACATTCGGGTGATTTCCTCGATGTTGAGTTCTATATGCTCGGCTATGATGTTACTGATATAGCTCGCGATACTTACTTCGGGAGCTATCACATTGAGATAATTCTTTATCTCGTCGTACAGCTTGCGGTTCAGGTACACCTGGATACGTCCGGGCATGGGGGTATTCACCAGATACTTCTGACGGAAACCGCTTTCACTTTTACGCTTTGGGTGAGGTTCGGGATTTTCCGAGGCTGTTTCCTTTTCCTTATCCGGCCTTTTATCGGTTTCCTCTGCTGGAACTTCTACCACGATGACATCCTCTTTCTCAATGGCATCAGGAATGTTACCGACCATATACCCCCTGATTTCCTCTTCATTTACTTTTACTATATTCTTTGCCATACCTCAATTACAGGTTAAATTTTACAATCAGTTCATTTGCCAGTTCCTGCAATCCGCTGCCTTTAAGTTGTCCTGCCGGCGGTGGAAGGAGTGAACAGCGGAAATAGGTGCGGGTCCGGGATGAGAGTTCCTTGTCATAACGGCAGAGGTCCGGAATGGCTGAATCCAGAATTTTCAGCCCCTGTTTCTTCATCAGTGCCATATAGTTGTCAAGCACTTCAGTATTGCTTCTTTTCTTTACCTTGGTCCAGAACAGGAACACGTCTTTCAAAGGAATATTCTTCCGGTTTTCCAAAAACTTCATGACGCTTTTGGCAAAGACAAAACTGCTGTCCATAACGAAATTGTCAGCGGCAATGGGGGTCAATACATAATCCACATTGAAAATGGTCTGCAACACACCGGATATGTCCATAGACCCTGGCAAATCTATGAAAACGATATCAAAATCTGCTTTTGCCGCCAACTCTCCGGCCACCTGGCGTGCATTCTCCGGCTTTGCCTGCCTGATAGGATAAATCCTGCACCCCCTAAGCCTCTGCTCTTCCAACAGCACCATGTACTTCTTGTTCTTCTCCACCATCTCCATGTCCCGTTCCCTCAGATTGAACAGGCTGCGCTGGGTGGAGTCACAATCAACGATGGCCACACTCTTATCCATCGAATAATTCAGGAGACTGGCAAGCGTTACCAGCATGGTACTTTTGCCGACCCCACCTTTCTGGTTGCTGACCGCAACGAATAACGGATTCTTCTTCATAACTGAACTTTTTTAATGGTTTATTACACTATTGTTTTACTTGTCTGTTATTTACTTTGTGACAAGGTTTGTTAGTGATATGGTTACTTTGTGCTCACCAACCGGCAAACCGACCAACCGATAGTTATCTGCCCTAACAAAGCAAGTAAACAATCACTGCCCACCTGTTGCAACAAGTGTTTTCGCTAACCAGCAATACAACGGACAGTTACTTGACTATTGGTTTGTTTTACCGTTTATGTTGCAAATAAAAAGGTATTTTTTCATATCATCACTATGTTTCAAGGGAGGTGACGACCTGTGTCACCATATGTCATCACGTTACATATAACCCGCTATTTTACAACAGGATAAACCGCCATAACTTTGCACCGACAACGGAACGGATACCGCTGCGGAGGTTTCCCGAAGCCGAAGAATGAGGCTGAAGGTCAAAATTTAATTTGACGAAGGAAAATTCATTACCAAGCGGTAATAGCAAGTTGTGTTTTGAGGCACCCGAAATGAATTCGGGCACTCAAAACAACTTGCCGCTCGCCTGCCGGCTCAGGGTGGGATTCACTCCAAAGTCGTGAATCCATGACGGAAGATCAGAAACAAAAAACATCAATGCGTATGGAAGAAAACAAGAACAGAAAAACAAGAAAAGGTGTAGGGCGGAAACCGAAAACCGACCCTGCCGTGTACCGTTATGTGGTGCGGCTAAACTCGGAAGAGAACGTAAAGTTCGATATCCAGTTTCAAAAATCGGGACTGAGGGAACGCTCCAAATTCATCAAAGCAATGATTTTCGGAAAGGAAATCAAGGTGGTCAGAATCGACAAGGCGACGATGGACTACTATGTCCGCCTTACCAATTTCTACCACCAGTTCCAGGCCATCGGCAACAACTACAACCAGACGGTCAAGGCAATCAAGAACAATTTCGGGGAGAAACGGGCATACGCCCTGCTCCGCAATCTGGAAAAGACGACCATAGATCTGGTGGTGCTGAGCAAGCGGATCATCATGCTGACCCATGAGTTTGAGGAAACCTACCTTATCAAAAAGCAGAGGGAGGAGGAATGACATGGTGGCGAAAATCAACAGGGGCGCCTCGCTCTATGGGGCTGTCATCTACAACCAGCAGAAAGTGGACGACTCCACGGCACGCATCATTTCGGGCAACCGCATGATTGCCGATGTCACGGGTAATCCGGAGCAGGTCATGAGGAACACGCTTTGGGCATTCGAGAACTACCTGCTCGCCAACAAGAATACGGAAAAGCCCATACTGCATATATCCCTTAATCCTTCTGTGGACGACAAACTGACCGATAGCCAGTTTGCGGATTTGGCAAGGGAGTATATGCAACGCATGGGCTACGGCGACCAGCCTTACATCGTGTATATCCACGAGGACATAGACCGCAGGCATATCCATATCGTTTCCACCTGCGTGAACGAGAAAGGGGAAAAGATAAATGACGCCTACGAGTGGAATCGCTCGATGAAAGCCTGCCGGGAACTGGAACGCAAGTTCGGACTGAAGCAGGTGGAGGACAAACGCAGGGAAATGTTGGAACCATATCTGAAAAAAGCAGACTATCAGAATGGCGATGTAAAGCAACAAGTTTCCAACATCCTCAAGAGCGTATTCTCCACTTACCGCTTTCAGTCATTCGGGGAGTACAGCGCGTTGCTGTCCTGCTTCAACATCGAGGCGAAGCAGGTCAGGGGCGAATTTGAAGGGACGCCTTACAACGGCATTGTCTATACCATGACAGACGATACAGGCAAGCCGGTATGTACGCCCATCAAGTCCTCCCTTATCGGAAAACGCTTCGGCTATGAAGGACTGGAAAAGCGTATCGGATTCAATGCCCGTGAATACAAGGACAAGAAATGGCAGCCCAAGATACGGAACGGTGTCGCACTCGCCATGCACGGCTGCCGGGGCAACCGGGAGGACTTCATCCGCCTGCTCAACAGGCAGGGAATAGACGTGGTATTCCGTGAAAATAATGAAGGCCGCATTTACGGTGCTACTTTCATCGACCACAAGAACAGGGAGGTGTATAACGGCTCGCGGCTCGGAAAGGAGTTCTCGGCAAATGCCTTTGAACGATTGTTCAATGGGCCGAACAATATTCCTGACTTGGATGCTCCCACACCGGAAATCAGCAGGCAAAGCAGTTTCTCTGCCGACATGGAAAACGCCATCGGGCAGGCTTTCGGAATCTTCGATTTTGAAGCCAATGGTCCCGACCCGCAGGAAGAGGCTCTCGCACGCAGGCTGCAACGCAAGAAGAAAAAGAAACGCCGCTCACGGGGTATCTCCTGAAAACAGTATTCATTCACCATTAAAATTATTCAATATGCAACAAGAAGATGATTTGAGAGGATTGGCAAAGGTCATGGAGTTCATGCGTGCCATATCCATCGTGTTTGTCGTCATCCACGTTTATTGGTTCTGTTACCGGGCATTCGTGGATGCGGGTATCAACATCGGAGTGGTCGATAAGATACTCCTGAATTTCCAGAGGACGGCGGGGCTTTTCAGCAACCTGCTGGTGACAAAAGTATTCGCCGTCATATTCCTTGCCCTGTCATGTTTGGGCACGAAGGGCGTGAAGAACCAGAAGATGACCTGGCGGAAGATATATACCGCCTTCCTTTCGGGGCTTGTATTGTTCTTCATGAACTGGTGGATGCTTGATTTGCCGTTCAATCCTACGGTCAATGCCGCCATTTACACGGTAACGCTGACCGCCGGGTACATCCTTCTTTTGATGTCGGGCGTATGGATAAGCCGTATGCTGAAACACAACCTTATGGAGGACGTGTTCAACACCGCCAACGAGAGTTTCATGCAGGAAACCCGCTTTATGGAAAACGAGTATTCCGTCAACCTGCCGACCAAGTTCGTGTATCAGGGCAAGGAATGGGACGGATGGATCAACGTTGTAAACGTTTTTCGTGCGTCCATCGTGCTTGGAACACCGGGCAGCGGGAAATCCTACGCGGTGGTAAACAACTACATCAAACAGCAAATCGAGAAATCCTTTGCCATGTACATTTATGATTACAAGTTTCCGGATTTATCCGAAATAGCTTATAATCACCTGCTTAAACACAAGGAACATTACAAGGTTAAACCGGAGTTCTATGTCATAAACTTCGATGACCCCCGACGCTCGCACAGGTGCAATCCCATCAATCCCAAATTCATGGTGGATATTTCCGATGCCTACGAATCCGCCTACACGATAATGCTCAATTTGAACAAGACCTGGATACAGAAACAGGGTGATTTCTTCGTGGAGTCACCGATTATCCTGCTCGCGGCGATTATCTGGTACTTGCGGATTTACAAAGACGGCAAGTATTGCACCTTCCCCCACGCGATAGAATTTCTTAACAAGCCGTATGCCGATATCTTCACGATTCTTACCTCTTATCCCTCGCTGGAAAACTACCTTTCCCCATTCATGGATGCCTGGCAATCTGGAGCGCAAGATCAGCTCCAGGGCCAGATAGCGTCCGCAAAAATTCCGCTTTCGAGGATGATTTCACCCCAGTTGTATTGGGTGATGACGGGCGATGATTTTACACTTGATCTGAACAATCCGGAACAGCCCAAAATCCTCTGTGTGGGAAACAATCCTGACAGGCAGAACATCTATTCGGCGGCCTTGGGACTGTACAATTCCCGTATCGTGAAGTTGGTGAACAAGAAGGGACAGCTGAAGAGTTCCATTATTATAGACGAGCTACCGACCATCTATTTCCGCGGCATCGACAACCTGATAGCCACCGCCCGAAGCAACAAGGTGGCGGTATGTCTCGGCTTCCAGGACTTCTCGCAGCTGACCCGTGACTACGGTGAAAAAGAGGCGAAAGTGATCCAAAATACAGTCGGCAATATTTTCTCCGGACAGGTGGTAGGCGAAACGGCAAAGAACCTTTCGGAGCGTTTCGGCAAAATCCTTCAGCAAAGGCAGTCCATATCCATCAACCGGCAGGACACATCCACCTCCATCAACACGCAATTGGATTCCCTGATACCCGCTTCCAAGATTGCCAACCTCTCGCAGGGTACATTCGTGGGCAGCGTGGCGGACAACTTCGGTGAGGAAATCGAGCAGAAGATTTTCCATGCCCGTATCATCGTCGATAACGAGAAGGTGGCGGCGGAGACCAGAGCCTACAAAAAAATCCCTGTCATCAACGAGTTCAAGGATGCAGACGGTAACGACATCATGCAGCAGCAGATAGACCGCAACTACTCCCGTATCAAGGCGGACGTACTGCAAATAATTGAAGATGAGATGGAAAGAATTGCCAATGACCCGGATTTGAAACACCTGATTCCACAGGAGGACGGAAAAAAAGAGGAATAGGACACCGCTGTTTTATTTCAGCCTGCAAAGTTCGTCCCGTGCCTTATGGATTGTGCAAGGCCGGGCCCTTCGGGTTTCGCGGAAAAATCATCCTCGCTGCGCTTGCGGTATTTTTCCCGAAAGCCTTGCGCAATCCGGCACGGAACGGCGGGGCAGGCAAGAAATAAAATCTCGGCTCTACAAAGCCGGGGATGTCTAACTCAAAAAACAAAAGGTATGAGCAGAAGCAACTTTACACCGATGGGACGGTTCAAAGAGATAATCGACCGATACGGACTGAAACTGATGGAGGTGGGAACCAACCACCTGAGAATATTCGCTGACAACAGGAAGCTGTTCGACTACTATCCGCTACGGATGAAACTGTTCGATTACCGACAGTGGAAACAGCTGACCTACCCGTCACTCATTGAGGGGGCGGACAAGTGGGAAACGGAGCTTGACGAAATTATAAAAAGACTTATGGTTTCACCCCAATAATCAGCAGGACTATGAATAACAATAACAGCAAGACGATCGTTTGGGACAACATTCCCGAATGGGCGATTTTTTCATTGGAGTACGGCATCGACGAGGAACTGTTCCTGCCCGATGAAGACAAGGAGATGATAACCAAGTTCATCGTTGAAAACTTTCCGAACGGTTACACCATGTCGGTGGATTGGGAGTCATACAACGAATTCGACACCAATCCGGCATTCGGAAAGGCGTGCAAGACTTATAAGGTAACTTTCTGTATCCTATAAAAACATTGACATGAAGAAGATAACATTAAGCGAATACAATTCCATATCTGAAGCCTATCGCGGGGTATGGACTACCGAGCGTTGGGATATACCCGACTGGGCGGAAATGCGTAAAAAACACATCGGCAAACGCACCATGATGGTATATGATAATGGTACTTGCCTGCTGGTCGAAGGGCTGGGTTTTGAAATCGTGGATGACAGTTCATGGAAAAAGCCGGATGAGGTCAGAAAGGAAATCGGAAGCCATTATCTTAAATTCTATACAGAAAAAGGATGTGAACCTCATTACGCGGATTGCGTGATACGGTGGAACGATACGTTGGAAACGGAAGAGGCAAGAATTGCTTTGGCTATGGATGCCGATACGGAAAAGGACGATGAAATATTCTTCTACTGCGACAGCCTGAATGATATGAAATCCATGGCGGACAAAGGCAGGGAAGATTTCACCATAGCAGAGTGTATCGGTTTCGGAACATACGAAGAACTATTATAAATCCAATTAAATCATGTTATGAAAATCAGATGTCAGGAACACTACGATAAGGTAGTGGAGTACGCCAAAAGTATCGGCGACACAACATTTCAGAATTGCATTGAACGCCTCAAACAATGGGAGAAGAACTCAAACGGCAGGTATGAAATTGAACTCTACCGGGATTTCGCCCCACATTCATTCGGTTTTGCGGAAGTGGCCGCTAACGGAAGCAGCGGTATTGTCGGAGGATTGCTTTACCATGGAAAACCGGACCAGTCTTATGCGGTTACACTGACTCCCATACACGGCTGGAGTATACATACTTGAACTTGTATATCTCTAAAAGGAATCCTGGATTATAAAAATGATGCGTAGGTCATCTTGTATAGAGACCTACGCACCATTTTTAGCACACCATTTTGCCCATATTGTAATTATTTACAATAGCCCCATTTCTGTATCTTTAAGGAAGTCAATCACATTCATGATTGATATGCCATCAGTATTCACATAAGAAGGGGTTAAGCCTCCAACTATGACTATTTTAGGGAATCCATCATTGATATGACGAAGTGAATTTGTTTCCTGATCAATTTTCTCAGGAGTAGGCATATCAAGTGCTGATTGTATATACATACGTTTGTTCCCACTGTTACAAATAAAATCCACTTCCAATAGTTTTCGTATTTTCTTTCCTTCGGCATTTGTTGTTCTCACCTCCACTTGCCCGACATCAACAGAATACCCTCTGATACGCAGTTCATTATATATAATATTTTCCATAAGGTGGCCACCGTCAATCTGACGATAATTCAGACGGGCATTGCGCAATCCTACATCTTCAAAATAGTATTTTGAAGGTGTATTGATGTAATGCTTACCTTTAATGTCATACCGAATGGCTTTTTCCACCATAAACGCATCTTGTAACATCCCGAGATAACTCTGTATGGTTGTATCTGAGATACTATGACCTTTCACAGATTTGAATGTATTTTCAAGGTTTGTCGGATTTGTCAGGCAACCGATATTAGAAGCTATAATGTCTATAAGTTCGTTCAAATCATCATCATTCCTAATATTATACCGTTCTTTTATATCGCGTATATAAGTACCCTGAAACAATGATTTAAGATAGTTTTCTTTCTTCTTTTTGTCAGAAAAAGACACAATCTGCGGCATTCCTCCATAAATCATATAGTCTTGCAGAGCGTTAAGTTCGCTTGCGTACTGTCCTGTCTTGAGAAATTCCGAAAAACTTAAAGGATGTACTCTGATTTCATATCCTCGACCACGAAATTCGGTTTTTACATCACTGGATAGCATTCGACTATTACTACCGGTCACATATACATCTGCATTTTTAATTTTCAGATAGCTATTGAGTACATCTTCAAATTCTGGAACAAGTTGAATCTCATCCAATAGTATGTAGTACATATCGTTATCTACAATATGCCCGTCAATATAATCCAATAATGTGTCCGGATTCCTGAGATCTTTACTACGTCGGTTTTCCAAATCTACTTGAATAACATGATCTTCATTCACGCCATTATCAAGTAATGATTGTTTGAATAACTCAAATAGAAGGTAAGATTTTCCACAACGTCGTACACCGGTAATAATCTTAATCATTCCGTTGTGCATCACACTTTGCAGCTCTTGTAAGTATTTGTCTCTTGGTATTTTCATGTTGCAAAAGTAGTAAAAATTATCTGTAGTGCGATTATTCTATTGGAAAAAAATGGGAAAAGTACCAAATTTCTCCAATAGCAATAGCCGGGCTTATTAATGTCGCTTCGCTTACCAAGTCCCATCAAGAAGGTAACTCGGAGGGCGAATACCTGCACGTTCAAGCCTTCGGTTTTCGGGACATAAAATTCCCTGCGGTAATTTTCCGCCCGAAAAAACGCTCCGGTATTGCCGTCCGAGTTGCGGAAAGGTTTGGGACTTGGCAAGCGAAGCGACCTACGACGCATAATACAAGGTCAATGAAAAAATCTGCCGGGGGATATTTTGCCGCGTTATGATATCCCAATGGGTCACGCCACCCGGAGTTTTCCAAACAAAATCTTCTTCCTGTCCCATCAGGGGATACCTCAAACGGGGACAAGGGCTGCGCTCGCTCCCAACTCTGCATATTACAGTTTTTCCTTTGCCGTTTGCGTGCCGTCCTTGCGGTTTGCCTCCGTTTTCCGTGTCGTCCCTGCCGTTTTTCCTCGATTGGTTGCGGCTGTCCGTACGCTTCCCCCTTTTTTCCGCTTTCGGGCTTTGGTGCGTTGTTCCGGCTTCTCCCTCCGTTTTTCCCATTTTCCGGCCCACACTCTTTCCTCTCGCGGTGAAACATGATGACACTTGATGAAATGGATAGCCTAACGCATTGAAACATAGTCATTTATCAAAATTATGCCTATATATTTGCGGTGACAACAACAATTATCAACGCTAAAAACTCAAAGTTATGGCAAAGAAAAACGTGAGGGACGAACCCCTCAAACCGCAAGTCACCGAGAACGAGCAGATGAGTGACATCGTCCTTATCCTCGACAAGATGGAGCTGCTCCTCCAGGCGGTCAGCAAGCTCGACAAGGACGGCAGGTACGAAACAGTGCCGGCAGACAAGGAGCACCGCAACTCCTTCCTCAAAATCGACCGCTACGCGAACATGTTCGAGAATTTCCTGAAGAACTTCTGGAGCCAGCTCAAGGACCCGACACGCTTCGGCATCCTTTCCATCAAGGAAGACACGCTGGACGACCCGAAAGTGCGGCAGGCCGTCGAAGACCTCGCCGCCGGAAAAAAGACAGACGCGGTGGAGGAATTCCTCAAACAGTACGAGATTGTCCCCCGCGACAAGGAAAACCAAAGTATCAACCATCAAAATCAAGAAGAAATGGCAAAGAAAAACGAAACACAGCAGCAGGCCGCCCAAGGTGACGGCACGCAGCAGCAGCCCCAGTACCGCTACAACGAGTCCATGATCAACTGGGAGCAGCTGAAGAACTTCGGGCTCTCCCGTGAAGAACTCCAGGAACGGGGGCTGCTCGACCAGATGCTCAGGGGCTACAAGACCAACCAGGTCGTGCCCATCAGCATGAACTTCGGCTCCGCCGTGCTACGCACCGACGCGAGGCTCTCGTTCCAGCAGTCCCGCTCCGGAGACATCGTGCTGGGCATCCACGGTATCCGGCAGAAACCCGACCTCGACCGTCCCTACTTCGGGCACATCTTCTCGGACGAGGACAAGAAAAATTTGCTTGAGACGGGCAACATGGGGCGTGTCGTGGAACTGAAGAACCGCAACGGCGAGTATGTCCCCTCTTTCGTCAGCATCGACAAGCTGACCAACGAGGTGGTGGCGATGAAAGCCGAGAATGTCTTCATACCGCGTGAAATCAGCGGAGTTGAACTGACCGAGCAGGAGCAGAACGACCTGCGGGAAGGCAAGAAGATATTCGTCGAAGGAATGACAGCCAGATCGGGCAACCCGTTCGACGCCCACCTCCAGGTCAACGCCGAGCGCAGGGGCGTGGAATTCATCTTCGAGAACGACAAGCTCTTCAACCGGCAGTCTTTGGGAGGCGTCGAACTGACCAAGAAGCAGATTGACGACCTGAACGAGGGCAAGGCCATCTTCGTGGAGGGCATGAAGCGCAAGGACGGGGAACTGTTCTCCTCCTACGTGAAACTCGACGAGGCGACAGGCCGTCCGTCCTACACCCGCTACAATCCCGACTCCCCGGAAGGCGCACGGGAAATCTACATCCCGAATGAAATCAATGGCGTGAAAATCACTCCCGAGGAACAGAAAGAGTTGCGCGAAGGGAAGCCCATCTTCCTCAACGACATGGTGAACCGCAAGGGAGAGGAATTCTCCTCGTTCATCAAGGCAGACCTCGAAACGGGCAGGCTGAGCTACTCGCGCACCCGGGACGGCTTCGACCAGCGCGAGGAGTTCAAGATACCGGCCAAGGTATGGGACGTAGAGCTTACCCGCAAGCAGCGTGCCGACCTCCAGAGCGGCAAGGCGGTGCTGGTCGAGGGCATCAAGGGGTATGACGGCAAGACCATCTCGCAGTACGTCAAGGCGAACTTCAACCAGGGCAGACTGGACTTCTACAACGAGAATCCCGACCGCAGACGCGACGCCTCGCAGCGCAACGTGGTGTCCGCCACACAAAGACAGGGAGAGGAAAACCGCCAATCCAGGGGGGCGAGCATAGCCTGACGGTCAAAGCAAAACGAATGTTGAACCCAAAAGAATCAGAACATGGAAATGAACAAGGAAAACAACACGCCTTTCAAGGCGGAAGACGTGAACTGGGACGAGCTGGCAGCCATCGGCATTCTGAAGGATGAACTGGAAATGGCCGGGGAACTCGATACGCTGCTCAGCGGTGAGAAGACAAACGTGGTATCGCTCAGCCTGGTGCTGCTCGGCGTGGACGTGGTGATGGACGCCACACTCCAGTTGGTACGCAAGGACGGCGACCCGCTGCTCGAAATCCTCGGTATCAAGCCCGTGGAACAGTAACCCCGCCTTCTTATAATATGTAAACCGAATGTATAACCGCCGTTTCCCGTCTTCGCGTACCGGCAAGCGGGAAACGGCTTAAATTTTATCCGAATCATGATAGCAATCATAGCAGAGAAACCGAGTGTCGGTCAGGACATAGCCCGCGTAGTCGGGGCTACAGAAAAAATGGACGGCTACATAACAGGAAACGGCTACATGGTGACATGGGCGCTGGGACATTTAGTGTCGCTGGCATTGCCGGGAACATACGGCTACACGAGGACCACCGCCGAAGACCTCCCGATGATTCCCGAACCGTTCCGCCTTGTGCCACGGCAGATACGCACGGACAGGGGGATGGTGACGGACATCGCCGCCGGCAAACAGCTCAAAATCATTGATGAAGTATTCTCCAAATGCGACAGCATCATCGTGGCAACGGACGCGGGCCGCGAGGGGGAACTTATCTTCCGGTGGATATATTCTTATCTGGGCTATACCAAGCCCTTCAGACGGCTGTGGATCTCCTCGCTTACCGACGAGGCCATCCGCGAGGGCATGGCGAACCTCAGGGAGGGAAGCGGATACGACAGCCTCTATGCCGCCGCCGACAGCCGTGCGAAGGCCGACTGGCTGGTGGGCATGAACGCGAGCCGCGCCCTGGCGACAGCCTCCGGATCGGCGAACAACTCCATAGGCCGTGTGCAGACTCCCACGCTCGCCATGATATGCGCACGCTTCAAGGAAAACCGGAACTTCGTCTCCACTCCATACTGGCAGCTGCATATCGCGCTGAAAAAAGACGACGTGCACCGGCAGTTCTTCAACCCGGAGGACTTCAGGGACAAGAATGGGGCGGAGGCCGCGTACAGGCGCATTACTTCCGACTCTGTGGTGACCATAAATAAGGTAGAACGAAAGACGGTATTTCAGCAGGCTCCGCTTCTGTATGACCTTACCGCACTACAGAAGGACTGCAACATCCACCACGACCTTTCGGCGGACAAGACCCTTTCCATCGCCCAGTCCCTGTACGAAAAGAAACTGGTCTCCTACCCGAGAACGGGCAGCCGTTATATCCCGGAGGATGTCATGGCACATGTCCCGGCCTTGCTGGAAAAGGTCATCACCATGCCCTGGTTCAGGGAATACGGACGGACTTTCGACCTTTCCGGCCTGAACACCCGGAGCGTGGACGCCACGAAAGTGACCGACCACCATGCACTGATCGTCACGGGCGTCGTTCCCGAAGGGCTGTCCGAGGCGGAAGCGGTTGTTTATGAGATGATAGCCGGAAGGATGCTGGAAGCCTTCTCTCCACGCTGCGAGAAAGAGTCACTGAAGATGGAGTGCGTGTGCGAGGGTATGGATTTCCGCTCACAATCCGCCGTCATCGTCAATCCCGGCTGGCGTGCCGTGTTCTCCCGGAAGGAAGACCGTGAAAAGGACGAGCCGGAAGGTAACGGGGGAACGGCGGTGTTTGCCGAAGGCGAGGAAATCCCGGTCATGGGATACGGGCTGGCACAGAAAAAGACCCTGCCCAGACCCCTTTACACGGAAGCGACCTTGCTCACCGCCATGGAGAACTGCGGTAAGGAAATCGCTGACGGACAGGCACGGGAAGCGGTGAAGGAGCTGGGCATCGGCACGCCCGCTACCCGTGCCGCCATCATCACGACCCTTTTCAAGCGTGACTATATCGAGCGTTCCGGCAAGAGCATCCGCCCGACGGAAAAGGGGCTTTACCTCTACGAGTCGGTCAAGGGCATGATGGTGGCCGATGCCGAACTGACCGGTACATGGGAGAAGGCACTGGCACAGATAGAGGGGCACACCCTCGATCCGGAAAGCTTCATGCTCTCCATCCGGGAATACACCGGGAAAGTGACCGGTGAGATACTGCGTCTCAAATTCCCCGAACCGTCGTCACGCGCCTTTACCTGCCCCAAGTGCAAGACCGGCAATGTGATAGTGAAGGCAAAAGTCGCCAAGTGCGACCATGAGGGGTGCGGACTGCTGGTGTTCCGCCGTTTCCTGAACAAGGAGCTGACCGACCAGCATCTGGAACAGCTTTTCTCTTCCGGCTCCACCAGGCTGATCAAGGGGGTCAAGGGCAAGAAAGGGGCCTCTTTCGACGCCGCGGTAGCCTTTGACGCGGACTTCAACCTGAAACTCTCGTTCCCCAAGCCCAAGGGAGGGAAGGGGAAATAATGCACTGCCATTCCAATTCAAGGGCAAAGGTAGCGGAACCGCCCGTTTCCACCCGCAAGGTCGGGCCTTGCAGGTTTCGGGGAAAATCATCCTCACTCGCGTTCCGGTATTTTCCCCGAAAACCTTGCCGGTGGAGGCGGTCCGCTTTCCGGCCCCTGAAATTGGAAATGACATGTTTCACCCATTAACCATATACGGTCATGAAAACAAGGGAATGTATCGAAAAACTCAGGACAGCCAAATGGATAAGGATTATGGCATTGGCCATTGTCGCCTTCATCGTGTTCAGCTATCTCCACTCAAGAGGAATATCGCCCGTATGGGCGGCAGTCGCCATCGTGTGTTTCAAGGGATTCTTCAGGTTTTTATATAAAATAGCCTGCCTGCTGGTAGCGGCGGCTATACTTTTCTGCATTCTCAGCTATCTGGTTTTCTAAAGATACAGACATATGAAGCGGATATACCATACAGGTCCAAATATCACCTCGCGGAACAGGGCTGTCCTTTCGGGCGGCTCTTTTTGTTTCCCATGCCTTATGGAAATGAGAATGACGAGGACACGCATGGAAAAGACAGGGAAGCGCATACAGCCATTGACAGACCGTGAACTACAGGGCAAAGTTGGCAAACGCTTCTTTTCGGACGGCAAGGCCGGGCCCTTCGGGTTTCGCGGAAAAATCATCCTCGCTGCGCTCCGGTATTTTTCCCGAAAGCCTTGCCTTTCCGGAAGCGTTTACCGTAAAGCCCTTGTAGTTCAACGGGCTGCCAAAGCCCGGATATTCACAATTAAAATTATAAAGTCATGAACCAAGCAATCATCTCAAGACCGCCGATGGCACCGGTGCAGATGCCGATGCCCGCAACAAGAAGAAAAAGGACAGTGGAGCCGAATCCCGTAGTCAAGTTCCCGCCAAGAGGCACAGGACCGGTACACATCTCCACGCTGCTGAACCCCATCCTGGAAATATGCCACCATCCCGACAGGGACAGGCTGCTGGCGGAGTTCTTCAACCAATAAAAAATACGATTATTCACACTTTAAATTATTACAGTTATGTTTTTTACAGCAATCAACCAGATGATGACCGAGGGCGTGGACCTCACGATAGTCATCCGCAAAGCGAACGGACAAATGGCGGTATCCACACTGCCGAAGTCGAACGGGCTGAAGGACGAGGCCCAGAACCACATCGTGCCCCTGACGGTCAGCGGACTGCCGGAGGAACTGGACGCGGGATTCCTGCAAACCGTCGCCCGGCCGATACAGAAGGTGGCGGGACTGATCACCAACATGGCGCAGTTCGAGGCGCAGGCTGACAAGGCCGCTGCCGACAGCAAGGCGGCGAAGGAAGAAAAAGCCAAAGAGACGAAGGAGGAGAAGGAGAAACGCGAGAAGTACGAGAAGCATCTCAAGAAGGCGGAGGAACTGATTGCCGCCGGGAAGCACAGCGAGGCTGTCTCCGCACTCGGCCAGGCACGCCTCCATGCCAAGCCGCAAGACCTGAAGAAGATTGACAGCATGGTGGAGGAACAGAAGAAGGCGATGAACAAGGGCAGCCTGTTCGAGCTGATGGATGAACCGGCACCGCAACCGCAGCCACAGCCACAGCAGCAACCGCAACCTATGGCGGCAACGGCACAACAGCCACAGCCACGACCAATGGCAGTTCCCGTGCAGCAACCGCCCTATCCGCCGCAGCCCCAGGCTCCGAGACCGATAGCAGGACAACCGCAGCGGCCTATGACGGCACAACCGCTGCAACAGCCTTCGATGTGGCCACCGCAACAACCGCCGCAAAGACCGCTTCCGCCACAGCCGCAATATGCCGGACAACAGCCTACGGCTCCGCAGCCTCCATACGGGGCACAGTCTGACACGCACTGGCAGGAACAGGCATTCTCTCCCGAAGACTACCCTGCGCAATATCCCGCGGACGGAGAAATCAATTACAATCCCAAGGATTACGAGGAATATCCCGATTTTCCCCAATCCATGTTAGAACCCAAGTATTCACCTTATCAGACAGTTTAAGATTATGGCACTCGAAATCACAGGAATGACACGCTCGTTCACGTTCAAGAAAGGCAGCGGAATGATTACGCTCGACGATCCCAACCCGTCGGACAGCCCCGAAATGGTCATGAGTTACTACTCCAACTTCTACCCGGAGCTGACCACGGCGACGGTACACGGACCGGTCATCAAGAATGACAAGGCGGTGTACGAGTTCAAGACCACCATCGGGACAAAAGGATAGGAAACCATGAAGAAGGACAATAAAAAGAAGAAATCATGTGTACCATTGGACGAACATCAGTCGGCACTGCTCGCAAGGCTCATCATCGGCCAGACAGAACGGAATGTACGACACGGTGTGAACAGGACAGAACGGATTACGGCTCCAAGCGGGGCCGTAATTCTTTTCTGAATACGGCACTTGCCCCGATAGCACAGAAAAGTATTGTCGTGGATTCATACGGCAGTAATGGCATCAACGTGATTACGCAGGAAAACTACGAGTTCCTGCGTGACTCGTTTTTCAACTATGCCCTTTTGTTGAAACAGGAAGCGGTGCATACTCCGGGCAAAAGTATCGGGGCAAGCATAGCCAATCTGTACGACGAGATGGACAAACTTGTCGGGGAAGGGATGAATGTGAATATCGAACAGGATAACGGCAGGCTCTATTTCAATCTGTGGAAGTGTCACAAATGGGGCGAACTGACCTTGTACTATTTCCCGATGAAATTCGTTGAATCTCTCAATTCTACGCTCAGGAGGATTTCCATTACATTCATTAACAAGCTGATGTGGGCAAACGGAATCTCTACCATTTTGGACGAAGAGGACACGGATTATATATTCATGTGGCTGAAAGAGGATGATCCGCAGGAGGAGGAAGAGGAAACTGTCAAAAGACTGGAACTGGTACGGTCATACGAGAAAGGGAAAATCGGCAGGCTGCTAAAGCATGTTGAAAAAAAGTCCTATTACAAGGATTTGCCGAAGGCACTTGAAAAATACACCCCGCAAAACGACTTCGAGCGTTCCATTGTCGGAGCGATGAAAAAGGGATTGCCCTTCCTTAACCCGGAACACGGTATCATGCAATACGGCTATGATGCCTTTTACGAGGAGGAACCGGATTTTCAGCCGATGCGTCTGGATCAGCAGATAAGGGTGGTCTATGACTGCGACGACATGGTGTCCGAATATCTGGTGGACTATTACAATAATAACAGCCAGGAGACATACGATATCATCCCGATTACCACCTGTGCCCTGTCACCGGAAACCGACCGCCTGTTTATCATGGATGACTATCCGGAACGGTTCTTCAAGTGGGCGGATGAATTTATTAACATTGTATATTGAAAGATTATGGTAGAAACGAATGAACTTACAAGAAAACTGAGGACGCTGCTTCATCCGAGGGCGGCGTTGATTGTCTATGCGGAAGAGAATGACAACCACAGCACGGATGACGACGGTTATTTTATCGAAGTCAGGGACATAGACGAAAATGGGACAATGGGCGAAGGCCGTCCGGTGACGGTGGAGTTCATGAACGAACTGGTACGGGGCTATTCCGAAAGCCACAGTGTGACACCATACGGCAGGATACCGTCCAACCTGCTGTGGTTTGACCCGCGCAAGGGCAGTGAGAAATACATCTGGTACAACCCGCCCCAAAAGCGCATGATGTTCTTCCATGACATCCTGAAGATTGAAAGCGCGGAATACAACCTGCCGGGCGTGATCTATGAGGCCGGAGAAAACCGTCTGAATGTCTATGCCTATACAGATGTTGAACTGACAGACAATTCGGACCTTTTTGCGGCTCCGTTCTTCAATGTGACGGGAGCGAGCGTCTGTCTGGGCTCCGCAAAAATTGAGAAGCCGAAAGACCTGACCTACACGAACCTGCTGGAGTATTGGGAAAAGAGGTTCTGGCTGACGGAGTTCTCCCATCTGGGTGGAGGTGGGAACCCCACGAAATCCAATCTGGTACTGGTAACGAAAGCGGCAAAGGACAAGCCTTTTGACCTTGACGAACTGCAACCTTTAAAAAAACTGAAACTAAAAGACATATTGCGATGAAAAGAGTACATTATACAGACAGTTACCTGATGAACCCGCAACATCCGGTGACGGTAAACATCATAGGCGCGGGCGGTACAGGCTCGCAAGTGCTGACCGGTATGGCAAGACTGGATGTCACGCTCCGTGCACTCGGACATCCGGGATTGTTCGTAACGGTCTACGATCCAGACATCGTGACGGACGCAAACATTGGGCGGCAGCTCTTCGGACCGTCGGACCTGGGACTGAACAAGTCACAATGTCTGGTCACAAGGATAAACAATTTTTTCGGAAACGACTGGAAAGCGGAGGCGAGTTTCTATCCGTCGGTATTGAAGGAGGTAAAGCGGACCGAAATTGCGAACATCACCATTACCTGTACGGATAATATAAAATCCAGACTCGATTTGTGGAACGTGCTTGCGAAAGTTCCTTCATCCTCCTATACGGACAATAACACGCCGCTCTACTGGATGGATTTCGGGAATACAAAGACCGCCGGGCAGGTTGTACTGGGAACCGTGCCGAAGAAAATCAAACAGCCGGTTTCCACGATGTATGAAACGGTCGGCTCACTGAAAGTCATTACCCGTTTTGTGAAATATGCGAGAGTGAAAGAAGTGGATTCCGGACCGAGTTGCTCACTGGCAGAGGCATTGGAAAAACAGGATCTGTTTATCAACTCCACGCTGGCGCAACTCGGCTGCAATATCCTCTGGAAAATGTTCCGCCACGGGATGATTGAGCATCACGGGCTGTTCCTGAACTTAGAAACGATGAAAGTCAATCCGATAGGGGTATAAGACAGGCAAAAGCAAATATGAAAAAGTGGAACCGCCTTGCCGGAAAAGTTTCTGCAAAATAATATCATTCAATTCATTGCGGAATGAGAAATTATTTGTACTTTTGCTATTGTATTTCGAGAATGTTTTGTTAACGATGTATGAACGGCAATAAAAGCACATATAAATACCACCCGTATATAACAAATATTTTTTGTTCAGGCGGTGCTTCGTCCTATAAGACGGAGGCTTTTTTCGTGTCATTACCGTTTCGTAAAGTTGTTTCCATATCCGGAAAATATTTGTCCGATGCGCTTAAAATGTGTGCCGATTATTTGGATATTCAGATAATTCGGTTACTCTCTCTCTCTCTCTCTCTCTCTCTCTCTCTCATGGCTACGCGCGTCAATATACAAAATATTCCTTAAATACCAATCACTTACGGAGAGTCCGTTTTCCGGAATATCTCTCCTTTCCACGTTATTATCCGAACCTTTACATGCCGCCCTCACCAATCGGGGGCGCGTATCGTCATATCCGTCGGCGGTGTATGCCGGAGCATGGAACAACAATGCCCGCATACGCCGCCGATATGCTTTTTTATTAACCCGTAACAACAAATCTTATCAAATATGACAGTGATAAAACGAATATTATTGACGGTCTTTCTTGCCGTTACAGGATTGTCGCTTTCGGCACAGGAGAAGCCGGACTCCACTGCCTACCGTTTCCGGTTCGTGGCAGAGAACGATATGTTCTTCTCCCCGTGGAGCGGCAACGGACAGGAACTTGAGCGGTTGCTTGCAGCCATCGACGAACACCGCCCCGCCATCGAAGCCGGACAAATGTATCTTTTAGTGACAAGCTACGCTACGGACGGCAACGAAGAACAGACTGCGGCGCAAGTGGCAAAGACACGCCGCAATCGTGTGAAGTCGGAACTGATTGTGCGCGGCAAGATAAAAGAGTCGAACTTCGTCACCGACCAGTTGTTTGACGAAGCCTATACGGACGGGAACGGAAAATCCCTGCACAACATGGTCATCGTCACCCTCCCTGCCTCTGTTGAGAAAGTGGCGGAGATAGCCGGTGCGGAAGCCGCCGCCAGAGTGGAAGCCTATAACAAAGAGGTGTCTGGCGAGGCGGAGCGCGAACGTATGGCAGCGAAAGAGCAGGCAAAAGCGGAACAGACTGCCAAGGAAAAGGCAGAACAGGAGCGTATCGCTGCAGAGCAGGCAGCCCGAGAGAAAGCCGAGGCGGAACGGATGGAGCGTGAACGCATGGCAGCGGAACAAGTCGAAAAAGAGCGTCTGGAAGCGGAGGAACAAGCCCGCCTGCAAGCTGAAGAAACGGCAATAGCCACCCCGTATCATTTTGCCTTGCGTGCCAACCTCCTGCGTTGGGCAACCCTCACTCCCGATTTGGGTATCGAGTGGCGCATCAACCGCCATGTGGGTATTGCCGTGAACGGTACGTGGGCTTCATGGAGCTGGGACGACAAGAACCGCCGCTATGCCCTTTGGGAAGTGGCCCCCGAAGTGCGATGGTATCTCGGCAAGGAGAAACGGGGCTATATCGGTGCGATGTACAAGGCCGGGCAGTTCAACTACAAGCTGTCCGAAACAGGCCGTCAGGGCGACCTCATGGGCGGTGGTATCGTCGGAGGTTATCAGCTGAAACTCAACAATGCCCTTTCTCTTGATTTCAACCTCGGCATCGGCTATATCCATGCCGACTATGACAAGTATGTGGTCATCAACGGCGTGAGGGTAAGGCGCGGCAGCGAAACAAAGAACTGGTGGGGCCCCGTCTCGGCGGGTGTCACCCTGGTGTGGAACATCTTTTAGCGGAAAGGAGGAACAATGAATACAACGACAATCATACGACAGATAAAGGAATATATGGGAGCATACGGAAAGGCTTATACCTTATTATATCTAATAGGTGCGGTGACCATACTGACCTCGTGCGTGAAGGACGACCTCTATGACACGCCGCACCCCGACCGTGGGGCGGTGGTCGTAACCACGGACTGGAGCGGAAAGAGCACCGAGGCGGACATACCGCAGGCATACACACTGCGCATCGGCGGGAGGGAACAGAACGTGAGCGCGGCGACCAACGTGTTCGACGCGCTGCTCGCGCCCGGTGGCTACGGCCTGACGGTGTACAACTCCCCGGAGGGGATTAGTATCGACGGAAACAAGGCAACGGTGAATCCGGTGGATCTGACGGGTGCAATAGAGCCGCACCCCGGCTACCTCTTCGCCTCGCACCAGGACATCAGCGTCGTGGCGGATGACACCCTGCACGTCACCGCCCCGATGAGACAATACGTGCGCAGGCTCGACATCGAACTGACCGCCACGGAAGGCGACTACAGCCGTGTACAGTCGGCTACGGCAACGCTCTCCGGCGTGGCTTCGGCAGCGGATATGGCAACAGGCGACCGGAGTGCAGCGGCACAAGTAACAAACGCTTTCAGGCAGGACGGCAACAAGTTCACAATCTTTTTCCGACTGCTCGGCATCGTCCCGACGGAAACGCATACGCTGACGGTGGACATCACTTTCAACAACGGTGACACGCAGCGGGTAGTGAGCGACCTTACCGAGGCCATAAGGGACTTCAATAACGGCACCAAACCGGTTAAACTCACGGGTAATCTGCTTTTGCCCGTAGAGGCCGGGGTAACGGGCGCAACCATCACGGGCTGGAACGAGGTAGAAAGCGGCAATGGGGATGCTAACTGACGATAAATATTTTAATTAAAAAAACAAGATTATGACAATGAACATGAGGTTTTTCATTATTGCAGCAGCAGCAACGCTATTGGCTGCGTGTACACAAGAGAACGAGGTACAGAACAATCCGGTGGAAGCACGAATCACGGCAGGCGTGAGCGGGCCGAAGACCCGTGCTGTGGACAACGGGTGGAACGCCGACCGAATCGGCGTGATGGTGGTGGATGCCCCTGGCACGACCACGACCATGGGCGGCAAGTACAAGAACGTGGGATACGCGACCACGAGTACCGGCACCAACGCGGACTTCACCCCGATGACGGCGGGTGGCGGCATCTTCTTCGAGGACGCTTTCCTCGAGTTTACTTTTGCCGCCTACGCGCCTTACGCATCGGGCGCAAACGCCTCCACCCTGCCTGGTACAGACGGGAAGATTACGGTAAATACAAGCAACCAGCCCACGACCACGGAACAGGAGAAGGTGGACTACATCCATGCCACGGGAGCCAAGGCCGATAAAGACAGCCCGACCGTCAGCTTCACGGACAACACCGCCGCGGGCGGCAGCGACTGCTCCTTCAAGCACAAGATGGCCCGTCTTATCCTCAAGGTGCAGGTGTCGAACACCGACGGTTTCGACGACACTGCCGTGCTGGAATTCGCCGACTACAAGCTGGGCGGCCTGGTTCACGAGGGAACGTTCGATGTGAAGACCGGTACCGCCGCGACCACGGGCAGCGTTGTGAGCGACTGGATGTTACGCCAGTGCACCGGTGCCCCGAAGACGGCCACGGACAAGTGCGTGGCAACCTTTGACGCCGCCACGGGCGTGATGACTTTCACCATGATCCTGCTCCCGCAGACACTCGCCAACGCTTTGGTGCTTGAGATATCTCCCGATGACGAGGAATACCAGAGCTACTCCAACAAGGACATGATCAAACCCGCGTTGGAGGCCGGTTATTCTTATACCTACACCATCACGGTGAAGAAGACGGGGCTGACCCTTAGCGGAAGCACCATCGAAAACTGGAACGACGGTGGTAGCCATGCGGGTGATGCAAAAATGTAGTGTGTCTGAAAGCCACTGCCGTGCATCAGGCGTAAGACGGAGGCACGCCATATATAATAAATGGTGCGGCAGCCCGCGTCGCAACGGGCAGTGGCACAAAACGAAATAAATAAAGACAATATGAAAATAATAAGGAACATAGCGAGAAGGCCGTGGCCGCGCATCGGCGACTGGTTGCCGGTTGTGATGCTCATCTGTGGGGTGCTCGCTTCCTGTAGCAGTGAGGATGAAAGCACCGCGCCCCTGCCCGACGGCAAGTACCCGCTGCAACTGACGGCGGAGGTGGCGCAGCCGCAGACCCGCGCCGGAGGTAAGGACGCGTGGACGGGCGGCGAGGAGATTAGAGTGTCACTGGAAGGCGTGTTTGGTAACAAAACATACGTGATGGACGCATCGGGCAATGCAAGCCCGAAGGATGCCGATAATGCCTTCTATTGGAAGAACACCGATGAAGCCCGCGTCAGTGCATGGACCCCGGACATAGAATCGGAAACGGATATTTCCGACCAAAGTGGCGGGTACGCCGCTTTCGATGTCCTGTACGCCAGTGCCATAGGGCGTTATGACCAAGCCATAAATCTCCGTTTCATCCACCGCATGGCGAAAATCGAAGTAATTCTCAAAGCTGGCGAAGGCATTACGGAAGAGGAGTTGGAGGGTGCGACCGTCACCATTTTCGGAGACCCGCTAACGCACTCAACCGCCGGCTTGGTATCACCGGGTGACCAATCGGACGGCGAGATAAAGCCCTATTACGATGCCGCAACGAAGAAATACGAGGCGTTAGTGCCGCCGCAGGATATGACGGGCAAGCCGCTCATCCGAATCAGCATAGGCAGCAATGACTTTACCTACACTCCCGAAACAGAAGCTGCCGGCAAATTTGGGTTTTTCGGTGGCAAGCGGTATGCCTACACCATCACCGTGAAAGCCAGTGGCATAGAGGTGACCGCAGCCAAGGGCGGAACGTGGAACGCCGGCGGCAGCGAGAATGTGGGCGTGACCATCACCTATGACGGCACGGAAACAGAACCGAAAATCGGCGACTATTACTACTCCGACGGCACCTGGAGCGACGGTGGCCTGCGCAAGCTCTATGCCGACGGCACGATGGAGTGGGCAGAGACCAAGCCGCAGCCGGAGAACGGTAAGAACGTTATCGCCATCGTGTTCCATGCCGGTCATCACGAAAACGATGCCTCCGATTACTCCGCCACCGGTATCGGTCAGCAGAAGTGCCACGGCTATGCCGTTGCCTTGCAGGATGCCACAAACGGTTATTGTCAGTGGGGCGTTTACGGAACCAAGTTGGGTTGCTGCCCCACGGATGGAAGCGGAAAAAAACAGAACAATTACTCTGCACCTGACATCGACTGGAGCGGCTACGCCTGGACACAGAAAATCATCACCGCTGCCGGCGGCAAGGACAAGTTGCATGCCACCGAAGATTCCGGTTATCCTGCCACCTACTATGCCGTTGTGGATTATGCGCACAAAGTCCCGTCCCCTGCCAACAGCACCGGCTGGTTTTTGCCCTCCATCGGCCAGATGTGGAATGTTTATCAAAACCGCGCTTCTTTGTTTGAAGGCAAGACAGTGGTATCAGGCTTAAAGTCTGACTGGTACTGGTCCTCCTCGGAGTTCTACTACGTTCCGGCGGACTACGCTCTTTGTGTGGATGTGCGCAACGGCGACGTGAGCTACGACCGTAAGGACCGCAGGGATAGTTACGTGCGTCCGGTCTTGGCTTTCTGACCTATTTACCTATTCAGCCTATTTATCTATTATGCGGCGTAGCCGCTCGTTGATAAAGGCTGAATACCCGCGAAGCGGGTCGGATTTACAAACGGAATTGTGGCAACGGCCGCTTGCAGTCTTTGCCCCGCAAGGAAGATAAAAACAAGTAACGTAAAGTTAAAATAAAAAGTGTGACAATGAAACGAAATATCCTACATACCCTTTGGGCGGCGGCACTGCTGCTGACCGGCTGCACGCAGGAGGAGCTTCCCCTGCCCGGTGCTGACAATGCCGCACCGCTCGCCATCACCATCACCGACGGCGGCTATGCTCCGGCGGCTTCCGACGGCGGAATGCAGAAAACCCTTACCCGCGCCACGGAGAATGGCTACCGCACCGAGTTCACGGCCGGCGACGAGTGCGGACTCTACATCGTGCGCGGCGAAGCGGTAGTATATGAAAATGTAAAGCTCACAGCCACCGCAGGCCCGGACGGCAACTTGGCATGGCAGCCCGAAGCGGGCGTTACTCTCGCCGGAGGACTCGCTGGCGAGCAGTATTTCCTCTACTATCCCTACCAGGCGGACATGACGGGCAAGGTAAAAGTCACGGACGATGCCGACTTCTTCGCCCCGCTCATCAATGACTGGCAGCCGGCTTCCGACCAAAGCGACTACACCGCAGGCTACACCGCCTCCGACCTCATGACCGCCAGTGGCAATGCTGACAAAGCCAATGGCAAGGTCTTGCTCTCCTTCGCCATGACCCACCGCATGACGCTCGCCGTCATCGAAATGCCCAAGACGGTGTACAAGTTCACCGACACGAGCATCCCCGACTACACCGTGCCGACCGCCGCCGACTTCACCAACAGCAGCGTCAAGCCCTGCCGTATGGCGGACGGCTCGTACCGCTGCATCGTGAATCCCGCACAGACTGCCCCGACCCTCACCGGCAGCTTCGACGGCGGCAAGAAAGAGTTTACCCTCACCCCGAACGGCATTGCCACAGGCAACTACAAGACCTATAAGGTGGACGGTGCGCAGGCTATGGAAAAGAATTATAACTTGCAGATGGGCGACTACCTGTGCAAGAATTCCGATGGTAATTGGTATATTATCCCCGGTGAGGAAATGCCGAATGAGGAGTGCATCGCCATCGTGTTCCATGCCGGTCATCACGAAAACGATGCCTCCGATTACTCCGCCACCGGTATCGGTCAGCAGAAGTGCCACGGCTATGCCGTTGCCTTGCAGGATGCCACAAACGGTTATTGTCAGTGGGGCGTTTACGGAACCGAGTTGGGTTGCTGCCCCACGGATGGAAGCGGAAAAAAACAGAACAATTACTCTGCACCTGACATCGACTGGAGCGGCTACGCCTGGACACAGAAAATCATCACCGCTGCCGGCGGCAAGGACAAGTTGAATGCCACCGAAGATTCCGGTTATCCTGCCACCTACTATGCCGTTGTGGATTATGCGAGCAAAGTCCCGTCCCCTGCCAACAGCACCGGCTGGTTTTTGCCCTCCATCGGCCAGATGTGGAATGTTTATCAAAACCGTACTTCTTTGTTTGACGGCAAGACAGGAGTATCAGTCTTACAGAGGGATTGGTACTGGTCCTCTTCTGAGAGCTACTTCTTTCCGGCGAGCAACGCTCTTTATGTGAATGTGAGCAGCGGCGACGTGGACGACTACCCTAAGGACAACAGGAGTAGTTACGTGCGTCCGGTCTTGGCTTTCTGACCTATTTGTCTATTTAATCTATTTATCTATTATGCGGCGTAGCCGCTTGTTGATAAAGGCTAAATCCCCGCGAAGCGGGTCGGAAAAATTTTTGAAAAATCGAGTTATGGCATTATCCGAAGAATTACCCTATACCGCGACACTTACAGGTTGTTGAACAACCTGCTGGTGCTTACGCAGGATTTTCCCCGCTTCTTCCGGTACAGTATGGGCAGCCGTATGGTGGATTTGACTTTGGATATGCTGTCTCTGATTTACAAGGCGAACAGCAGCTATGAAAAAGTGGGCGTATTGACCGAATTTCTCGACCGTTACCGCATGTTGCAGATGCTTTTCCGCGTATGTGTGGAGCAGAAGGTCATTACCGAGCGCAAATACGCCTCGTTCGGGTTGCTGTTGGAGAAGATAGGCAAGCAGGCTACGAGCTGGAAACAATATAATGAACGCGGGATGAAGAAACAGGAAGATAAAAGGCAATGAATGATTCGTCGGTCGGAATCCGGGCGGTCAAGGCTACCCGGAGTGAACTGTTTATTATTGAAAAAGGGTTGTCGGCAGGCTTCCCTCGTGCAGGGAGACTCGCAAAGACAAATACAGACAACATTTACTGGTCCTCTTCTGAGAACTACAACAATCCGGCGAACAACGCTCTTTATGTGAATGTGAACAACGGCAACGTGAACAACAACAATAAGAACAACAGAAATAGTTACGTGCGTCCGGTCTTGGCTTTTTCAATAAAAACTTTACGATAAACAAAATGGTATAGCGATATGGAGTTGCAACAAAGTCTTTTTACAGATGAGGAACTCGGAGGCATTCCGTTGGAGGATGTCTTCGAGGCGTATTTCGAGTGCCGTAAAAAGAAACGCAATACCTGCAATGCCCTTGCCTTCGAGAGCGATTACGAACGCAGGTGTGTGGAACTGTGGCGGGAAATCAATGCCGGCACATACCGCCCTTCGCGTTCCATCGCTTTCATTATCAACAAACCCGTGAAACGGGAGATTTTCGCCGCCGACTTCCGCGACCGTGTTGTACACCACCTCATAGCCCACAGGCTCGTTCCGCTTTTGGAAGAGAAGTTCATCGATGACAGTTACAGTACCCGCAAGGGAAAGGGTACGCTCTACGGCATAGAACGGGTGGAAGAACATATCCGGCTCTGCTCCGAGAACTACACGCGGGATTGCTATATCCTGAAAATAGACATCCGTTCGTTCTTCATGAAAATATCGAAGAGGCGGCTGTATGACCTGACCGAAGAACTCTTGCACGAACGCTACGGGGGAAACGACCTGGCGATACTGCTCTATCTGCTCCGTGAGACGATATTCAACCGTCCGGAAAAGAACTGCATCCGCAAGACGCCTCCCCAAAGCTGGCGCGGACTGCCCAAAGACAAGAGCCTGTTCCATTCCGACGGCTCGTGCGGACTGCCTATCGGCAACCTGACAAGCCAGTTGCTCGCCCTTAACTTCCTGGACGGACTGGACCATCTCATCAGCGAAGAATGGGGCGTGAAGCACTACGGCAGGTATGTGGACGACATGGTGCTTGTCCATCCCTCGAAAGAGCACCTGATAGAGGTGAAAGCGAAAATTGCCGGCTGGCTCTCCGAACACGGGCTGTCGCTGCACCCGCGCAAGATCTATCTGCAACATTACACGAAAGGTGTCCTGTTTATCGGAGGGATGATACTTCCGGGGCGGAAATACCTGAGCAACCGCACAGTCGGCTTCTGCTACGATGCCATCGACCGCCTGAACCGCTTGGCGGCAGGCTCGCCCGATTACGTGAAAACCCACGGGGAGGAGTTTGTCAGTACGATAAACTCCTATTTGGGAATGATGCGGCATTTTTCCTCCTACAACCTGCGGTGCAAGGTCATGAGCCGTATCGGTAAGGAATGGTGGCAGGTCATCTATTTTGCCGGACACTTGGAGAAAGTCGTGTTGAAAAAACGGTACAGACAGATTGAATGCAAAAAAGAGGAGATTTGTAATGAAATCAAAGAACTGAGGAGGACTGTATGACAGAACGCGAATTGATACAACAACAGCAGGAACTCGGCGACAGCCGTTTCCTCGTGACCCGGTCGGGCAAGTTTTTCTCCGCCTACGGTTGCGGGGCTTTCGCCTTGGCACGCGCCACAGGCTACCGTGTCATGCACCGGCAGCGTAAAGGCGGAAATTTTGTGCTGACCACAGGATTCCCGGAAAGCCATGTAGGGAAAGTGATGGAACAGATAATAGCCGCCGGAGGGAAAATCGACCGGCAGGACGACGGTTCTTTCGTCTTTTCCGGCATAGACGGCAGCGAAGCGGAGGCGTTGGTCTCCATCCCCGAAAAAACGGAGGGCGGGCAAGACCGCAAGGGCAGCAAAAGTTCGTATGACAACAGCCTGCAGGCTATGATACTCTCGTTCGACCTCTCTCGCTCCACCCCTATGGATGCCATGAACTTTATAGACCTGCTGCAAAAGAGGATTTACGATACAGATGTTTAATATGACCTTGTTATATATGAACAGAAACATACCCCTGCAAGCTAAAATCCTCTTCGGCTATATGATGTTAATGGCGGTCATCATCAGCATGGCCGCTATTCTTTTCCATGAACACGCACGCCTTCGGAAAATCGAGGCCGACACCTACGAAATCAGACAGGCACGCCGTGACATATCCGAGATACACCGCAACATCACGGTACTCGCCTCATTGGGCGAGAGCGTCATCGCTTGGGAGGATGAGGACTACCATGCCTACCAAACGAGACGGCTGAGGGTGGACAGCCTGCTGCAAATGCTGCAAACGAACCATAGCTACATATTCGGTCTGTCGCAGATAGATACCCTGCAACAGTTGTTGGCGGACAAGGAGACACACCTGCACCAAATCATGCAGGTGTTCCACCGGCAGGACAAAGCCGACAGCCTGCTGGTGAACCATCTGCCAGAAGCTGCAAGGCAAGCGACACAGACCCGTACCGTCGTGCAGAAGAAGAAAGGCATAGCCGGATGGTTCGGCGGCAAGGAAACGGTGCAAGTGCCCGCCTCGTCCGACAAGCTCCGCTCGCTGAACGAACAGCTTATCGCCCTGCAAGCGGAGCGGATACGCAACATGGAGAATTACACCGACAGCCTGCGCATCCGCAACAGGGAACTGAACCGCAAACTGTTCGCCCTGCTCGGTAACATCAGCGACCATGCACAAGCCGCCTTCCGGGACAGGGAAGAGCAGATAGCCCAAGCGCACCAACGCTCCACCTCCATCATCACCGGGCTGATCATCGCCGCCATCCTCCTGCTGGTGTTCTCGTACCTGATTATCCAGAAACATCTGAAACGGGATTCGCTGCTCAGGAAAAAGATGGAGGGTGTCATTGACCGGAATAATGAACTGCTGGAAACGCGTAAAAACGTCATACTTACTATCTCGCATGACATACGCGGCCCCCTGAACATCATTTACGGATATGTCGAACTGGCAAAAGATACCCGGGACAGGAAACGCAGGAATCACCATTTGGAAAATATCGAAACGGAGTGCAAACATATCCTGCACCTGCTGAACAATCTGCTGGACGTGTACCGCCTGAACGAGTCCAAGGAAACCTGCAACAATGTACCGTTCAACCTTAATGATCTGTTGGAACGTATTGTGACCGGATTTTCACATATTGCCAATAATAAGGGAATCATATTCCACCATGATTCCCAAAATACGGATGTCGTACTGTGCGGTGACATGGATCGTATCTCTCAAATTATAGACAATCTACTGACGAATGCTGTGAAGTTTACAAACGCCGGTATGATACAGTTCAATGTCCGATATGAAAATGGAATGCTTTATATAGAAATAAAGGATACGGGAATCGGTATGGATCAAGACACCGTTTCGCGTATCTTCCGTCCGTTTGAACGCCTGTCGTCTGAGGCGAATGCCGAAGGTTTCGGGTTGGGCTTGCCCATCACAAAAGGATTGGTCAAACTTTTAGGAGGCAGCATTGATGTGGAAAGTAAAATCGGGCATGGCAGCACATTTCGTGTATCCCTGCCGTTAGCGGTTTCCAATGAGAAAATCAATAGTGAAGCGTCGGCAGTTCCGCAAGACCGTCTGCCATTGCCACAGCGCGTACTTGTTATAGACAATGACACATTACAACTGGAAATAGCCAAGGAAATGCTTGAACGCAACGGAGTATCGTGTACCACCTGTTCCAATGCCAAAGAACTGGTCAATGAGATGCGCAGGCAGGATTACGACTTGCTGCTAAGCGACATACAGATGCCGGAAACCAACGGTTTTGAAATTCTGGCATTGCTTCGCAAATCCAGCATCGGAAATTCACACACAATTCCGATAGTAGCCATGACTGCACGAGGAGAAGGAGAAAAAGAGGCATTCATAAAGGGCGGATTCACGGACTCCATCCACAAGCCGTTTTCCATGAGAGAACTGTTGGATATGGTCTCTTCTGTGGTGTCACGCGATGTGGAAGAGTCACATACACCGGATTTTGCCACGTTCACGGCAGATGTGCTTGATAAAAGAGAACTGCTAAGAACTTTCATTATCCAGTCCGAACAAAATATGGCAGACTTGCAATCGGCAATAAAGACAGGGGACATTGAAAAGCTCCATGACATAGCCCACGAGATAAAGCCCTCGTTGGAGTTGTTACGGGCCGATGCTCCACTGGTAAAACTCCGCACCACGTTAAACGATTCTGCATGCGATATGAATACCGTCAATGAACAGGTGAAGCTGCTGATAGGACACATCTCCGGACTTATAACAGAAGCTGAAAAGGAAATAAAGAAAATGAGCGATGAAACAGAAGGTACTGATAGTTGAAGACAATATAAGTTTGTCACAACGCCAGAAAGACTGGCTTGAACAGGCGGGGTACGATGTAATGACCGCCATGCGTGAACCGGCCGCACGTGCATTGATACGCAAGCATCGGTTCGACTTCATATTGTCCGATGTGCGCTTGCCTGAAGGTGACGGAATATCGCTTTTAGAGTGGCTCACAAAAGAGAAGAAAGACATTCCATTCATAGTGACAACGGAATACGGGTCTATACCGGATGCGGTACGCGCCATCAAGTTGGGGGCAAAAGACTATCTGCCCAAGCCGGTACACCGGGAACACCTGCTTGAACTGGCGGAAGAGATATTCCGTCCGCTCGCGACTGTCCGCACGAAACCGAAAGACCTGTTCAGACGTACCTGCCCTAAAATACTTGAGGTGGAGAGATACGCGAGGATAGTAGCCCCGTCGGATATGTCGGTGCTGATACTCGGTGCCAACGGTACCGGCAAGGAGTCCGTGGCACAGGGCATTCACGCGAACAGCGGACGTGACGGCAAGTTTGTAGCGGTCAATTGCGGAGCGTTGCCACGCGAACTTGCGGCATCCCTCCTGTTCGGACACGAGAAAGGCGCCTTCACCGGTGCGGATACGGCAAAGAACGGATATTTCGACATGGCAAAAGGCGGTACGCTCTTCCTGGATGAAATCGGCACGATGCCTATTGACATACAGTCCATGCTCCTTAGAGTGTTGCAGGAGAATACCTATACCCCTATCGGCAGCGACAGGGAGCGGATGGCAGACGTGCGGATTGTGGCGGCAACGAATGAAAATCTGGAACGGGCCATCAAGGAAGGACGATTCCGGGAAGACCTGTACCACCGTCTGGCAGAGATGGAAATCAGGATGCCATCTTTGGCCGAGTGTGCTGATGACATTTTGCCTTTGGCGGAATTTTTCCGTGAACGGTTTTCCAAAGAACTTAAGAAAGAGACAAAAGGCTTTTCAAAAGATGCCATATACCGACTTCGTTCTTATCGTTGGCCGGGCAATGTCAGGGAATTGCAGAACCGGATCAAACGGGCGGTGTTGCTTACGGAAACCCCTGTATTGGAGTTGCCGGACTTGAACGCAGACAGTCAGACTGATATTCGGATTACGGAGAAAACTCCGGACATATTGCCTTTGAAAGACGAAAACAGCGAGAGGGAAGCCATTGCAAATGCCCTTCAAGCGTGCAACGGGCATCGTGAACAGACCGCACGATTGTTGAATGTAAACTCTTCAACACTGTACCGGAAGATGAAGAAATACGGGATAAGATAATCCCCGATATTCTATCTATTTCCGGCAACAGTGTTGACACAGAATATATTGAAATGATTTTTCAATCCGACTGAAATTTTGTAAATTTGCAAAAGATTTGGCAGGGTATAGCCTTGCCGGTCTGAAACATAGAAGAAAACCGGTGGAGGGAAAACCCCTCTGCTGATTATATAACATAAGAGCGCAAGCTTCTCGGACAGAAATCTGGTAAATTGACGTTAAAGGAGAATGATTGCGTAATGCTTATGCTATGCTCTGTCATAGCGTGGTGTTGCGTGTTCTCCTTTAGGCTTTACCAGAGCCTCTGTCTGAGTGCGTGGCTACCACGCTTCTTTTTTTAGACGGACAGGTATGGCAAGAATACAAATCATAACGGCAGTGACATTGGACGGTTATCTTCCCGACCCGAATGAAGAGTTGTTGCAATGGGTGAAGACGGACAGCCAAGGTTTCCCGTTCTGGCACGAGAGGAGTACCTTCACGCTGTTTCCCGGCTATCCCATGCTGGACTTGATTTGTGAAAAGGACGAGAAACCGGACTCCTTTACCTTTACCTCAGAAATATCCGACCCAAAGAGCCTTGACTTGCTACACGGGCTTTCCATCTACCACCTCATTGACGAAATCATCATCTACATTCTTCCTCTGACAACAGGCAACGGTACGGACTGCCTGCATCGACTTCCGGTCAATCGTTGGAAACTTTACAGGACAGTTGCTTTCAAAAACGGGATTGTCCGTCTCATTTATCGCAAATCCTCGCGATAGTCCATTGCATCCTGCAAGGAAATCTTGCAATTTGCAAGATTCGCCATTTATTCATTTTTACAGCCTCAGATTTTTATTTCACTGATATACAATGTTATATCAGTTCCTCTTGGTGTCTATCGGTGTCATTGGTACGCTGTTGGCCTTATAATATGATATAACCTGTTGCGCAACAAGGTGTAAGCAAACGATAAGTTACACTTAAAACAGATTACTCATGTTACAGATAAACAGCGAGATGTTCGCCCAAATCATGGAACGGTTCGACAGGATAGAGCGGGCATTGGAGCGTATGAACAAGCTGAAGGAATGCCTGGACGGCGACACGCTCTTGGACAACTACGACCTGTGCCGGCTGCTCGGCATCACCAAACGCACGCTGGCGCGTTACCGCCAGAAGAAGCTCGTGACCTATTACATGATTGACGGGAGAACCTACTACAAGGCATCCGAAGTGGAGGCGTTCCTCAACCAAAAGGGCAAGTCATTGCCGGCGAGGTTCAGACATCAGCCAAATGTTTAATTAAAATGAAGCAAGGATTATGGAAATAATATGTGTTGACAAACAGACTTTTGAAGAATTGCGTGTCCGGTTCTGTGATTTTGAGGAACGGATGACGCGGGTATGCCGTCCGGCCGAGGACCTCGGCTTGAAAAACTGGCTGGATAATCAGGAGGTGTGCGATGTGCTTCGCATCAACAAGAAGACACTACAGGTATATCGCAACAAAGGGATATTGCCTTTCAGCCGTATCAAGAACAAGCTGTTCTACAAGCCTGAAGACGTACAGAGATTGTTGGATTTGAATTATCACCCTTTAATAAAAAGCAGATTATGAGCTATCATTTCTTGGACGACAAAGACCCTCGGATCGACGTGATGTTTCAAGGGCTGGAAAAAATGGAGAAGATGCTCTCCGTGATTGAGAAGATGCCGAAATCCCTCTTTAACGGTGAGCGCTTCCTCACTGACGAGGAACTCTCCAAAGTCCTGCGGGTAAGCAGGCGCACATTGCAGGAGTACCGGACATTCGGGGTGGTTCCTTATTACATGGTGCAGGGCAAGACTCTGTATAAGGAATCGGATATTCTGAAGATACTGGAGGATTCCTACAAGCGTTGCCGGGAAGAACAACGATGGGTATAGCATCGTTCACTAAAAGAGACGGAGAAATGATTTCCTTTTTACAAAGGGCATTTCTCCGTTTTTATTTTATGCCATTTCAGACTTTCTTCCCCGTTTTTTCTTGACGATGAAATCTTCTTCGCAAAGCTGTATCTGTTTTCCGAAACCTGTGGACTTTAGCCGTTTCATATCCTCGTCCACTTTGGTGTCCGTTACTTGGGCATACAGCTGGGTGGTGGAAATGGAGTTGTGTCCCATCATGCGGCTGACCGTCTCTATCGGCACACCGAGCGAGAGGGTGATGTGGGTCCCGAAATTATGCCTGGCCTGATGGTAGGTCAAATCAAAGCCATATACCTGTCCCAGCTCTCGTGTCAATGTTATAAAATATCCACGATTGTAAACATTGAATACCTTGTCCCCGGTTCTTTGGCTACGATATTTCTCGATGATTTGAAGGGGAATATCCAACAGGCGGACAGACGAAAGCGTATCCGTCTTTTGCCTGTGGATGTGAATCCACCATGTGCCGTCCTCAGCCTGCGTGACATCATTGACCGACAGTTTTTTCAAGTCCGCATACGCCAATCCGGTAAATGTCGAGAAAATGAACATATCCCTTACGAATTGCAGTTGAGGCTTCTCCACCGGGGTGGTCATCAGTGTCTTCAAGTCCTCCAATTTCATGTGCCGGCTTTTTCTTTTTGGCAGTTCGGGATGCAGGCGGCAGTAAGGGTCACGGCGCAATGTCCCCTGGCTGACCGCCCGCATTGTCAGCTTCTTCAGGCGGTACAGGTGTTCATGTACGGTCTTGGGTTTTTGGTTGCGGTTCGTGCGCAGGAACAACTCGAAGTCGTCATAAAACGCACGGTCAAGGCTTCTCAATGTCACGTCCTCCACGCCTTTCTTCTCCTGAACAAAAGCGGAAAGGTGCTTGTAGGAACGCTTGTAGGAGTCGTATGTTTCCTGTATGCGGTCTATCCCGATACGCTTCTTGAACTCCTCGTTATGCTCCCTGAACAAGGCAAGCAGGGTAAGTGGTTTCTGCCCGATGCCTTTGACTGCATTCTTGACAAGTTCCGCTGTAATGAACCCCAGACTGTTCTTTATCCTGTCGTAATGTCCGGTTATCTCGTCTGTCAGGTCATCTATGGCACGGTTCACCGTAACTGCATTTTCACTCCGTCCGTCGGCGCGTCCTTTGTCGGGATTCCAAATAGAGGGATTGACGGATACTTTGGTTCCTATCTGTGCCCATTCGGCATCAATGCTTACCTTGCACAATAACTGGCACATTCCGTCCTTGCGGACTTTCGTGCGGTTTATATAGAACAATACGGCAAATGTACTACGCCGCTTGATATTCTGGTTTTCCATATTCTTTTCCATGTTCTTGTTTTTTTAAGAGGTAATCAAATCACGACGGAAAAACGTTCCGATATTTTCCGGTTCAAAGTCCTTGTGTCGGAATCAATCTTGTCATCGGTCACTTTCGCGTAAATACGTGTGGTTTCAATCCGGCTATGTCCGAGCATTTTGCTGACGGTTTCAAGAGGAACCCCATGCGAAAGGGTGATTTCCGTGGCGTAGGTGTGCCTGGCTACATGAAATACCAGCGGACGGTTGATGTTGCAAATCCGGGCAATCTCTTTCAGGTAGAGATTCATGTTGGAATTACAATACATCGGTAGCAGCCTGTTATCAGAAACGGCATCACTGTACTTTTTCAGAATCTGTAACGGCAAGTCCAACAAGGGGATTTCAAATTCTATCTTGGTCTTCTGGCGGGCACTTTTAATCCACCATGTGCCGTCTTCCGCAAGCGACAGGTTTTCTTTTGTCAGCGAGCGCATATCCCTGTATGAAATGCCGGTGAAGCAGGAAAACAGGAACATGTCACGGACAAGGTAAAGTGTCTGCCTATGGAGCGGAGTGGTCATAAGCCGTTGCAGCTCTTCATCGGTAAGATACTTCTGCACCGCTTTCGGACGAACCGGCTCGTAACCCATGAACGGATAAACGGTAATGATACCGTCAGCGATAGCCTCACCCACGATGGTTTTCAGTTGGACGGTCAGGTTGATGACGGTTCCGGGAGCGAGATTGCGTTCGGTACGAAGGTACAGGTCGTATTTGTCGATGAAGGAGCGGTCCAATGCCGAGAAAGGAATATCCGTTAGCCTGTATTTTTCTTGCAGAAACTTCTCAATGTGCCTATAGGCATTGCGGTATGCCTGCAAACTTTTGGCTGTGCGGTTGACTCCAACTCGCTTTTCAAAGTTGTTGATGAATTGCCTGAAATAGCTCAACAGTGTTTCCTGCCCGCTTGCCATTCCAAGCAAAATGCTTTTCACTTCCTCAGCGGTCACACCGTCACGGACGGCAGACTGCTCGTTATAGATACTCAACGCCACCGCACGGATCTCATCCAGCCGGTTGTTGATTTCCTTTGCCGTCACACTCTTGCCAGACGCACGCCCCGAAGTCCATCGGGATTGCGGCACTTTCATCTTCACGCTGAATGCCGCTTCAGAGTATTTTCCGATGTTCAACTTAGCCATTACCGGACATTCGCCATTGGCATCCGCCTCGCTCTTTTTCAGGTAGAACGACACCTTTACATTTGCCTGATTCATAACCTATTCCTTTGTTTGCAAAATTATTATATAGCGAGCAAATGAATGGCATGAAAAATATAGCGGAATATAGAAAAAGCCCCCTTGACTTCCAATCTGAGACTGTATTTTTTCCTGATACGGAAAATTTTGACTAACTTTGCATTAGCAAAAAACAGACAGAACAGCGTTCTTGCGGTGGTGAACAGGGGTAGAAAAACAGTTTTGGAAGTAAATTTCATACCTATTTTCAATCCCGAAAAGGCAACGGATAAGTAGCAATTTGTTTGCCTAACTCCCCAAAAACAGGTCAAAAACCTCAAAAGGAAGAATGTGGAACAAAACGACTTATCCCTTTCTCGTCCAAGCACTTTGCATTATTCCTCTGAAATCCATCCGTATGTGAGCGAGTTACCTTATATTTGCATCAGACTGCACTACAATTATCGGTACTAACGGTTTCTCCACAGAATTTATATTTAATTACCTAAAAGGTATTCAATCTCAGATTTTCTACTTACAAAAAGGTGCAGCACAACCTCATGTATATCCAAAAGATATTGAAACAATACCTATCCCTAACGTTCCTCCTGACATACAGAGATATGTAATAGAAGAATGTAAAAAAGTTGATGCTGAGTATAATAATAGTCGAATAACTATTGAGAGTCATCAACACAAAATAGCAGAAGTATTTGATGCTTTACAAATTACCAACACATCCAATTGGACTAGAATAAAATTTTCCAATAACCAATTATTTACAATATTAATAGGCAAAAGAGTTCTATCAAATGAGATGAACAGCAACTACGATATACCAGTGTATAGTGCCAATGTTAAGGAACCATTCGGTAAGATTAATAAACTTTTAATAGATGATTTTACAAAAGGTTCTATATTGTGGGGTATAGATGGCGATTGGATGGTAAATTATATCCCTGCTAATACACCGTTTTACCCAACAGATCATTGCGGAGTACTACGAGTAGATGAAACGAAAATGAACCCTCATTTTGTGATGTTTATGCTTGAGATGGCTGGCAAACAAGCCGCATTTAATCGTAGCAATAGAGCCTCTATTGATAGAATTAAGAGCTTAACCATACCTAATATACCATTGGATGTGCAAAATATGGCTATGACAGAGGTTGAAGAATACGAAACAATAATAAATGAAGCTAAAGCAAGGATGAACCTATGCATTGAGCAAAAGAAAGTGATATTAGACAAATACCTTCGATAAAATAAATTATGGGAAAAACAGTTACTACATATTTAATAGATGGGGATCCTAAAGAAAGTCAATACGTACATATTTAGAACATAAAGCTATTACCGAAGCTAAAAAAGCAAATACGTTTGTGTTAAACGAAAATAAGCAAATACCGAAAGTTCCAAATCTACCAGAATATCAACGAGACTCAATGGATGAATTTTTTGAGGATGTTAAGTTCTTAACATCTTTTATTGGGTGTAATATTTTTGAAATAATTAAAACTAAAGAACAGCAAGATTTACACCTCTTCTATACTACAGGTCGAGGATATAATGCTAAAGGATATTATAATGCTTCTGGCTTTACAGTATTAAAAGGTAGTATGATTAAAAAAGACTCCGTTCCTTCATTAAACTGGAAAGTGAAAAGAGAATTATTAATCAAAAGGAAATATATTCCAAATAAAGTACAGATAAGTACCAAATAATACCCCTCATTCAGAGTTCATTCGAAGATCAAACGTTGTTCATCCATGCTCGTATGGAGAAGCTCTGAATAATCTTCGAGAGATCAACGAAGAAGAAGTAGTTTCTTGAAAGTATCTTCATAGCTTCTCTTACGGTTTTATACAACTGCTCAATAAGATAAACATATACTTTAAATAACTCTCTTCCCAACTTATAGCAAACTTAACTTTCAGCCACTACTTCTCTATCTATGACCTGAATGAAATCCAGATTCGTCTCGCAGATATATACCTGCTCCGGGCTGAAATGAGAGCGAAATCCGGTGATATTCCGGGAGCGATAGCCGACTTGAACGTGATCAGGAAACGAGCCGGGGCAAAAGAATATACCCCGGATGAAAACTTGGAAGAGGCAATTGCACTAGAAAGAGACAAAGAATTATTTCTCGAAGGGATATGCACGAGATATCTTGATATTGTCCGTAACAGGGCATTCCGTGAAAAACTCAGGGGTAAATTCAAGACCCTCTCAGCCCAAGACGTGAAAGACGGGGCTTTATTCTTCCCGATCTCTTTTGACGCCTTCCAAAACAACACCAAAATGACGCAGAATATTTACTGGAAAAGAAATGGATTCGCAATTTAAATGAAATAAGATGAGAACTTGTGCTGGACTCTATGATTATTATTAAATAAATGGATTATTATTAGAGTTTTCCAGAAGGGGTACTATTGTGTAAAAACGTTCATTTTGATGCAATAGTACTCCTTAATAACAGGTAATCTCTGCCCTGACAAAAGGCTTTACCCCATAGAACCAATTTTTATATTACCCCCAATGATGTAGAATAATTATTTCACTCTTATCGTTCCCAAATCATCAATTATAGCAATATGTGGATACGCAAGCAATTCTTCTCTGGTTGTTGTACCATGCAGTACCCCGACAAAATCTAAAGCAGCAGCCTGAGCAGTCTGGGCATCAATGACACAATCTCCCACATAAAGACAATCACGAGTATCGCTATTCAACTGTTTCATCGCATACCACACCCCTTCAGGGGAAGGTTTAGCTTTACTGACATCTTCCCCTCCAACCACGATATCAAAAAATCCAGCAGGAAAATGCCGGTTCACAAACTCCATAATACGGTAACGATACTTGGTTGAAATAACACCAATCTTTGATCCTTGCTGTTTCAAAGCCTGCAACACATTGGTAACCTCCGAAAACAAAATGGTATTATCACTCATGCATACATCAGCTTTCGCTACATATTCTTTCCGATAAGAAACCAAAACTTCCCGACCAGACACCCCCGTAAGGAGGGCGAAAGCATCATCCAACGTCATGCCGATAGTACGCTTTATTGCTCTATCATCTACATTCTTATACCCGTGCTTGTCCAGCACATGACGAAAACACATGACAATTCCATTACTCGAATCCACTAACGTATAGTCAAAATCAAAAAGATAAGTTTTATATTGCCGCATAATTATCAAAATAATTTGCCAATATATAGTATCTTTCTAAATAAAAAGAAAGAAACAAGGAATATTTTCCGCAACCCCAAAATATCCTACTCTTATCCCCGGACTGTACCATGATATACAAACGATCCGGGTACAAATTTCTACATTATACCCGGATTTTCTCTACTATTAATTCCTTAAAGATTTTCTACATAAAATAGATTCACCTATTCTATTTTTCTATCAACAATTTGCTTTTCCGAAGAAAATATTTTAATCACGCTAAATTCTACGGTCGTTCCCTCTAATTCCGTATCTGCCACTAACGATTTAATTGAACCGTCAGCATTCTTTTCGTTATGAACCTTTATACTTAAATCCTCACCATAAGCCGTAGCATTAAACCCTGAAATGACATTCGGGGATGCCGGGAACAAACCCAAGTAAGCAGCAACACTAAGAACCTCCATGCTCATTTGATCGCAGACAAGTAACATATTCATATCCATGTTATAACACGTATTCTTTAAGGAAGATGCACTTGCCACGGCATCTTCAATATCATCACCAAGAGTAAAACCTTTCCAATTTTTATTCGCATCATACAAAACAGTGAAGAACGGTTCATCATCCTGATTTATAGATGTTAATTGATTTTGAGTATTATAAGAGAAAGTAAACACTCCACCATCTTCTCCTCCATCGGCTTTAGAAACAAAACCTTTATCATTTAACGTGTAAACAATTTGTTCCAAGTCAGTAAAGTCCCCCGCACAAGCAACAGTAACTTTTCCATCCGTGTAGGTCATCGTATAGGTCGTAGTGTAGTCCGTACTCCCCTCGTCATCCGTGGTAATTTTAGTAACCTTTTTCGTCGTTTTATCCAAGGTGAGGTTCACCACCAGAACACCATTATTATCATCCGTTCCGATGTTCAATTTCGTAATCAGCCAAGTCGTGTCTTTAACGATAGAATCTGTTGGTTGTTCGGGTGGAACAGGATCATCCTTTCCATTATCGTCCGAACAACTTGTCCACAATGACATACTGCAACTTAATATCAGCACTAAAAATAAAAAAGTAAACGTTTTCATAGTTGTAAAAATTATTAGTTATTATTATTGAATATAAAGAGACCGTATATACTGGAATTAACCCACTTACCTCCAGTCAATTGCTCTTTTTGAATATCATAGGTATTTATCGTCTGGTCATCTTCTGAAATCAGATAGATCACTTCTTTATCAGCATTATAACAAGGTGATATAAACAGAGAATTTTCAAAAGTACTGATCAAGTTTCCCGAATTAAACGACCAGTTACTTGGATCTTGCGGCTTGAAAATATACGAAGTGTAAGTTTCTATTCCTATGTCTTCATCCGTAATAACTGACCTCGCCCCGGCCACGTATATATCCTCCCCACACGGGATGAAATTATAATCTATATCACTCGTACCACCAAATTTCGCTAATTGCCAATTAGCAGCACTCATATCCAACTTCCACGCAAAAGATTCCGTCAAACCGGCCATGTCAAACACACCCATAAGGAGCGTGTTCCGGGAGGCATCGTGAAGGAATACCCCGCTATTAAGCCGGATGAGCTCCGTACCGCCTGCCGTGAAACTCTTTATTTCGATAAACTCCCCGTCTTCCCATTTCTTCAAACGGTAAAGATTTTCCGCCTTGTCGAATTGAATGATATGCAACAAACCATCTATATTCCCGATACCAACCAAACCCCGCTCTTCATTCATCAACGTCTCTTGTTCTCCCGACTCCAAGTCATAACTACCAATAGTGAAAAAATCATACACACGCGTGAACGGCTCCTCGAATACATCCCTTGAAACAAAACTCGCATGATAGAAAGTTGGCCCGATGACAAGTCCACCGTAAAATTCACTTTCCGCTCCCCCGATAGAAAAGAGAAGTTCTCCCTTCAATTGCTTGGAAACAGACACGGGATAAAATCCCAGACCATCTGAACTTTTTCCCACGGCATAGGCCTCCATATCCTTCAAGTTCAACGAGTCGGAGTACAGGTTTATTCCCCCGATACGATATTGCTTATCACCCTTTTTCAAGATGATAATATAGAAACCAGCTTCCAATTCCCCTGAAGGACGAAGAACCAGACTATCTCCACCAACTTCCACGATTTCAGCAGAGAACGTGTCTCCACCATTCAATTGAAGAAAAACACTACATTCAGCATCAATTCCTTTCCCGCATATTGTAATATCAGTCCCCACCAATTGCCGCTTTGGAATTTCCAATTGCGTCACCGGCAGAAACGGGTCCGTGTCAACAACCGGGGCATCCTTGTCGTCGGAACAAGCGGTAAGGTAAACAACCGCCAATATCCATATCATTAACCATTTTCTCATATTTATCACTTATTGTAAGGTTTCCAATTCTTTAATATACTGTTGCACGGCCGAGGATAATCCCGGATTACCGAATTGCAAGGAGAACACGTACGCTTGATTGTAACACTTCTTCGCCAGCTCGATATTATTCAACTTCTTATAACAATCGCCCAACATCAACATGCAGTTCAATTTATCATCCGGCGTCAATTCGAACTGAAGAGCGGCAGTCACCCATTCGATGTACTTCTCCAACACCTTATTATCCTTCGACTCCCCTAACGCCTCTGACATGGCGTTCACCATGGCGAGATAATCCGCTCCTTTGATACCTTGCCCCAGATATTTCACGTACTCCTCCATCAGGTCGATATATTTATCCACGTCTTTCTTGGCATAAATGTAATAATACCCGTCATACAGGTACTTCAATCCCGTGTACACGTCTTTCCCCCCGAAATCCACGAGCGCGACATACATTTGTTTCATATCACCCCGTACACGTTCGAGATTCTTGAGATAGTCCATATTTCCCTTCCGGGCCTGGTGATCAATCAATCCCAAGTGAAGGGTAAACACGAACCTAAACACGTTTTCCTCCCCCACGGCCTGAACCACCTCGTCATAATGTGACATGATATAGTTCAAAAATGGATCATCAGTCTCCGCCTCGGTGTGAAACAACTGCAAGACGTCAAAATCTTTCGCATTCATCCAGTCCGCCGTCGTTTTACGTTTACAATAATCCTTGTACACCCGTTCCACCCGTAACTCCCATCGAGTAAGCTCCTGCCCGGATTGACGTACCAGATAGTTCGGGGCTTCAAGCAGAAAATCCTGCACGAGAGCATCATTCTGCTTCTCCTTTTTCAGCTTATTGTACATCGCTTCGAAACTCAAACACTCCCCCGTGGCGGATTGAGCGAATTTCAGGAAATAACTCCTGTCACATGCGCCAACCTGCTTGCCTAACAATTTCCCGGTTTCATCCGCAATAACAAGCGTGGGATAAGCCGTTACTTCATACCGGGAAACTTCCGTCGCGAAAGCCTTATCTTCAGCATTAATCTGGTACGAGATAAATTTCTCGTTAAAATACTTCGCAACATCGGCATCCGTGAACACCTTGGAGGACATTTCCTTGCAAGGGCCACACCATGTAGTGTAAAAATCAATAAACACCTTCTTGTTTTCCGCCTTGGCTTTTTCCAGCACCTCCCGGTAAGAACCTTGCATGAATTGAATGCCTTGTCCCATCGTGTTACTACCCGGTAGTAACACGATGGCTATCAGCCCGATTAAAATAATTTGCCTCATAACTATTTCACGATAAAAGTAAACACGTCTTTCACGATATGACTATACCCCTCGTTAAAAACACGCAGGGATACCCTGTATCTTCCCGGGGTAATATCACTGATTAACGGAAATTCCATTCGTCCTCCCCCACGCACGTTAACCAAATGCCGGAACAACTCGGCATTACCCCCTTCGGTAGCTTCCACCTCAACCACCTCGAACTCGATGGGAGAAGTCCCGATCACCCCTTGCAACTTCGGGCTAACCCAGGGAGCCATGTTGTGCATCCGGTAAGCATCGAGCGTCTCGTCCAACTGCAGGCGAATTTCCATCGTATCCGGGACATACCGGGCGCTATCCGTTTTAAGGTATCCTTCCGTCGTATCATGGCAACTCATCAACATTGTCCCTGTAATTGCCATCAAAATAAACACATAAGCTCTCATACGTCAATATATTTTCTTATTCAAGTTCAAATAATTGTCCCAAGAAATACTGATCACCGAGGGCATGTACCACCCCGGACTGGTTTTCAAGATTCGTGGTAGCGATAGTCCCCAGATTATTGGTTATCGTCTTCCCGTCTTCTTCCACGGCAGCAGCCCGCAACTCCACGTCGGCCGTCTCTTCCACCCCGGCAAAAGCGTTACGTAAACTCCATATCCAGATCTTATTCCCGTACATCATGGACAATACCATTCCCCCGCCATCAGCCACACCTTCCTCGTCCCTTTCCAAACGCGGAACATCATCCCTCATGACCTTTCCCCCGGTATAGAGATGAGTTTTAACAATCTGGTCACAGAAATCACGGGGAAACTCATCAATACTCCTGTAATAATTTTTATTGTAATTCGTCACATCCGAACCTTCATGCTCTGCCCAAAAGAAAAACTTCTCGAAAGAGATATTCTTCGGGCCGAAAAACGTGATATTCGCATCCGTTGACTCGAACAAAGACTTTAGCTCCGGGCTACAACGATCAATGACTTTCGCAATAGAATCCCAATTATGCCATGTATCATGACGAAAATACTCCAACATCGTGCCATCATAATACCCAACAGCGGTACCCGTATCGATATAATTATATTTTGTCGAACAAGAAAAACATAAAACGCAGCCTAATATCAAAAATATACCTTTCATTTTTATCTCATTTTAGAAATCCAATAAGCATTTTGTATCATCAAATCATTGTCATTAAATGCCATTTGTGGCACGGGAAGATAAAGAGCTCCTTCGGTAATGTCTTGATCTGTCAGGTTATAAAAAGCATCCGGTAACACCCGATGCCGGCTGTTCTGCCCGTAGTACCCGTTTCGAACCGCGTCATAATAACGATGCCCTTCAAATAACAATTCACGTTCCCGCTCCAAGAAAATACTATATTGCAAATCACTGCCCCCGTCATCGTTTTTCCCGGCAGGGAAAAGATTGGCCTTCCGACGTCCCCGGATAGCGTTCAAATCCTCCCGTGCTTGAGCCGTCATTCCTAACTTCGCCTCGCACTCGGCTCGCAACAGGTAAATGTCTGCTAAACGCATCAAGACACGATTGCAATCCATACCTTTAAAATCAATACTAGATCCACTCGACTCGTACCGCGGTGTACGCCATTTGTACAAGTACGTCAAATCAGCCGTGTTCATACCCGCTGAATCCAAGGCGTAAAAGAAAGCATCCCTCCGTTCATCCCCCTCCTCGTACATGTTGAGTACCGTACTACGGTATAACCCGTAATTAATTGTCGTTATATCATTTTTACCGGAGTTTCGCATCACCGGGTAAGAAACGAAATAACTGCCCGGAAAAAACAAACCGTAATATGAAATATCAGCGTAATTAACTTCAATCTCGAATATTCCTTCCGCGCTATTGCGGTCCATCACGCTTGTAACCACCTCTTCCGCGCTCCCGGCCAGGGTGTACACGCCCACGGAATCTTGATATTGCGGCTCGATCAACCGGCTGGCCCAATCAACAGAAGCCCGCAAATCATCATCATTCTTCTGCACGGACCCTTTCCACGCATAAATATGAGCTAACAGCGCCGCGGCACTCCCCCTGCTGCCGTATTGTTTTGAAACGAGAGCCTTGTTATTCAAGTCCCGCAACTTGTCAAAACGAGGTAATAACCGGTAAGCACGCTTGGCGTTAGCAATAGCGGAATCAATCACTTCCACCGCCGGGCTTTTCTCGTAACGATCAATATAGCTACTACTTTTCACGATAACCGCGTCACCCCACGTGCGGGATAACCAAAAATAACAAGCAGCTCGCATGAAATAAACTTGACCTAGGTAAAAGGACTGGCGCTTTTTCTCCAAATTAGGAACTCTACCCACGTTCTCCTCTAGCAAGTGAGTATTGGTTATCACGTTATAATACGGCTTCCATTGTTGCTGTTTAGCTCGATCGGTCAAATAATTCGGATCCAAATTCCGAACTTTTTCAATACTCGCGGCATTATAAACCCGGTCTGTCAGCAGCCCCATGTGCTCATGGAAAGTCACAGCGCTCCAAATCACCCGGAGGTCAGCCTCCATTTGCCTGAGCAAAGCATTACAATCGGATTCTTCTTGAAAATAATGATCAAAAGTGACCCCATTCTCCGGTTCCAAATTCAAGTCGCATCCACCAAATACAAGGGAAGCGAAACAAATCATATATATAAATATTCTTCTCATACTTTATAATTAAAAGTTCACGGTTAAACCCACGGTCCACTTCCTAGCCAACGGGTAAGTCCGACCGAGATCAACACCCGTGTGAACATTTACCACTTCAGGATCAAGCCCGGAATAATTATCCAGGGTCAGCAAATTCTCCCCGGTAACAAACACACGGATATTATCCAAGTGCAACTTCTTCACGTACTTCGAAGGTACATTATACCCCAATGTCAACTGTTTCACCTTCATGTAACTAACATTCTCAATATTCGAATCGAACGCACCCATGTACTGCAACGCATCCTGCGGGTAAATACCGGGAGCGGGGTACTCCGTATCATCTCCCGGCTTCTGCCAGAAATCTTCCAATTTCACGTCACTAAACAACGGGTTACTTCCCGCATCTGGAGATGCCAGTGTTTGCCATTTCTCGGCGTTAATCATCTTTCGCCCCAATTCATACATGATCAAAAAATTCAAGTCGAAATTTTTCCATTTCAACTCGCTGGCGAACCCGCCATACAACGTGGGCAAAGAACTACCCGCGTAATAAATATCATCTTCCGAGATCTGCCCGTCACCGTTAATATCTACCGGTTTGCGCATTCCCAACGTGTAAAAATATTCCTCGTCACCCCCGGGAGAAAGCACGTGTTTCTTCCCATCCTCGCCGTAAACAACCGGAATATCCCCTTCCGACTGGATCAACCCGCCATCTTTATATAGGTAAATTCCATTTAACGGCTTCCCGATAATCATGCCATCCGTGTCCACCCCAAGGTAACTCTTCTCGAAACGGTTCCAGTTTTTCGCCAGATTAAAACGTGCCCGCCAAGTAAAAGGCCCGTCCCGGAACACGTCATATTTAATATCCACTTCCAACCCCTCGTTAGAAACTTCCATCGCATTTTGCCATTGCACCCCGTTCTGCCCGTACATATCGCCCGGGAGAACAGTCTTGTAAATCAAATCCCGGGTATATTTGTAGTAATAATCAATCGTCAAACCCAAACGATACTCGAACATATCTATGTCCAACCCGAAATCATACTGGTCGGATTCTTCCCATTTCAATTTGTGATTCGTGATACCTTCCGGCATCATCCCCTGCACGCCGTCAAATATGCTCCCCGCGTTCATCAATCCTTGAGCAAGATAAGGAATCCCGAATTGGCTACCCGTCCTTCCCCAGCTTGCCCGCAATTTCCCGTAACTCAACCACCAGGCCCAACGCATGAAATTTTCCTGCGAAAACGCCCACCCCGCGGCAACGGAAGGGAACGTTCCCCAGCGATTATCAGAACCGAAAACGGACGACCCGTCCCGGCGGAACGTGGCCTCGATCAAATATTTCGTGTCATAGTTATAAGCAATTCGCCCGAAATAACTAAGCATGAGTGTTTCACTAAAATCAGATTTATACGACTGCATGGCCCGGTAAACCCCGCTCACGGAATTATATATCTCCTGGGGGAAAGAACCGCTCACGTAGTGAATGGAATTACTTGGAGAGCCAAGCCCGTACCCGCCAATAGACCACGTCATACTCCGTTCATTGGATAACCCAAGTAATAAATCAAAATTATGAACCTCCTTTAACGAGAAATTATAGCTCACCAAGTTATCGTTAAGCAACGTCAAGTCACGCCCGATCTCCCCCTCCGATTTCGCCTCGTGATACGTGGGATCCAAATACGTCGGGGAAAACGTGTTCAAGTTCGCCTGCGTAAAATCCAACGCTAAAGACGTCGAAATATTCAATCCTTTGATGACCTCGTACCCCAGTTTCAGGTTCGCCCGTAAACGATAGGACGTGTTATCCTCTATTTTACCATTCAACTTTTTCAGCATGATGTCAAACATCTCCCCGCTCCCTGGCATTAACGTCGACGTACTCTTGGGATCCACTGTGAACGATTCCGCCAAGCCGGCTACCGAACCCGATCCCCTGCTTCTATCCGTGTAAGCAAGATAAAGACGGGAATCGATTGTCAGGTTCTTGACCGGAATAACCGACAGGTTCGTGAGGATATTTCCCCGGACAAAATTACTTCCCGGCATGATTCCTTCCTCCTTGTAGAAACCCGCCCCGATCATATAATTAATCGTCTCCGTTCCACCGCTTGTCTGGATATTGGCGTTATAAATTCTTCCCGGACGGAAAACATGTTTATACCAGTTCGTTGAATTATTAAAAAACGGGTTAAGAGAATCCTGGATGATCTTCATCACACCTCCCGACTGGATTCCCTTTCCTTGGTTCCAGAATGAGTCATAATTCGCCCCGTTCAAAGCAGCCTCGTACTTGTTGGACGGGTATCTATATTCTCCCGTTTCCGCGTCATAATACGCACTCTTCGTGGCCTTCATCATAGCCATGTGATAAAGGCGTTCCCCCTTCCCCCCGGTTTGCACCGGGGTCTCCGGCAAGATAGATCCCGTGTAAGAGAAATTGGCAGAGAACTTTCCCCGTCCCGCTCTTCCTTTTTTCGTCGTGATCAGAATCACCCCGTTGGCAGCCCGCGAACCGTAAATGGCTGCGGAAGCCGCGTCCTTTAACACTTGGATAGATTCTATCGTTGAAGGATCAATTTCAGCCATCGTGTTCGTTCCCGTGATCGGGGAGGTAAAAGAACTCACCGGCACCCCGTCAACCACGTACAGCGGGGCCCCGCTACTTTTATATCCCGTCTCGTCATCCAGTAAAGAATTATACCCTCTCACGGCAACGCTGTTTCCCCCGCCACCGGGAGACCCCGATTGCTGGAAGACACCCAACCCCGCGACCCGTCCTTGCAGCAAGGTTTCGAGACTGGGAGCCGGCACCTCCTTAATATCTTCAGCCGTGACAGATGAAATAGCCCCGACAATTTCCCGCTTTTTACGGCTACCGTAAGCGATTACCGTTACCTGGTCCAAATCCGCCGCATCCGGGTCCAACTTCACCGTTACCGGCTTACCGGACTCGAACTTCATCGTCTTCATCTTGTACCCCACGAACGAGAATTTCAAGTTACCAGTTTTTTTCATGAAACGAAGAGTGAACCGTCCCGCGACATCCGTGGCAGTACCCACCGACGTGCTATCGATGCGGACTGTTGCCCCCGGTAGCGGGTTACCCTTTTCGTCCGTCACGGTCCCCGTGATCATAAATTCCTGTAACGGCTCCGCCGCCCCCGGGCGTATCACCACCTGCTTTCCATTGATAGAATGCGTTAATCCCTTCGGGACCAGGATAATTTTCAATAACTCATCCAACGTTTTATTCGTCACGTTTATATCAACCACGCCTTTAGCCTTTATCACCTCCGCATTATACAAGAAATGAATCCCGGTCATTTGTTCCAACCGATCAAACACCTGGACCAAAGATACTTGTTTCATCTGGAGCGAGACCGTTTTTTCCTGCGCCGTGGCGGAAAGCCCTATCCCCAACATGAAAAAGAGAGACAGGAGAACGGATCCCATCCCCCGATGAAATCTTCTGTGAATTAAAATGTTTCTCATAAATTTATTTAATTGATATATTGATTATATGTAAAAATCACACCTCTACAACGAAGACACCCGTCGCACGATAACCACCTTGTCCTTCACGTCGAAATCCAGATCACCCGTCTGCCGGAAGACATCGAGAACTTCGTTCAACGTGGCGTATCGCGCCACCTTCCCCGAATAAATAAAATCCTGGACATCCGGGTTCTGGAAGAAAAACTCGAAATCATACCACCGCGCCAGTATCCGCATCACTTCATCGAACGGGGTCTCCCGGAACGCAAACAGGTCCTCCATCCACGCCGTGTAGTACCCCACGTCTACCTTTTGGCTAGTCATTATTTCCCGGTCTTTATCAAAAACAGCTTGCACACCCGGGGTCAAAACAACCTCCCCCCTTCTTTCACAATCCCTGACTTTCACCTTTCCCCGTACAAGAGTCACGTGTTCCTCGGGATTCTGGTGATATGCCATCAAGTTAAATTCCGTCCCCAACACCTCCACTTCAATATTTCCCGTGTGGACAACGAACGGGTGTGCCTCGTCCCGCTTCACCTTGAAATAAGCTTCCCCGTCAATCCATATTTCCCGGCACGTTCCCTCCTCGAAGCTATTCGGGAAACGAAGGATACTTTCCGCGTTCAGGAACACCTCGGTCCCGTCGCTCAACTCCACGTTATAAGTTCCCCCTCGGGGAACGTCAACCGTGTTCCACTCCACCTTCCCGTTTGCTTGTTCCCGGGCTTCAAACATCAACTTCTTTCCATCACTTTTCAGCACGGTCTCCTCTGTTATAATATCCCCGGCAAGATCCAACGAGTAAGATTTTCCCGACGCCGTGTTCAACTTCACCTCATGTGGTTGCACCCGTGCAATAATTACCCGCGTCTTCTCCGGTTTTTGCATCAGGAACAAACCCCCGACTCCCAGTAGCAAGACAATCCCCGCGACAGCACACGCCCGGTACATTCGAATCACCCGGCGGCGACGAAAGCTTGTCTGCAATACAGCCGACCAGTCCATCTTATCATCGAAATACGCGATTTGCCGTATTCCCCCCTGCCAACGCTTTTCCTCCCGGATTTTGTCCAGTAATTCCCGGTTAGCAGGGTCCTCTTCCAGCCAGCTTTCCAGTTTTTGCCGTTGTTCCTCGTCGAGTTCGCCTTGCAGCATTTCCACGATCCATTGTTCTAATCCTTTTGGGTAGTTCATCGTCAATATCTTTATTATTTCATTTTTCAATAATTACAGGCAAAATCCGGGAAAGACTAAATGACACGCAATTTTTTTTCAAAAAATTTTTCCACCCATGAGCTTGACAGGATTATTTAGAAAGAAACAACTGTCCTCCCGACAAGTTCAATCGTCCCGGGAGAAACATAGCTGAATCCAACTTTTACAGATGGTTATAAATAAACGAAAGTGCATTCTTGTCTGACCGTGGATTCCTTGTTGCACGTCAGAACGGGAAGTAATTCCCTGTTATTTTTACTTATCGTCTGTTAAAATGGCGGCGATAATCGGGCGATAAGGCGGTAATAAGGCGGTGACAGCACCTAACAGGCAGACAACAGGCAGGTAACAAGCGAGTAAATCCCATGACTTAGGCAAATAATTCCATTTACTTAAACACTTCCGGAAGAATAAAAATCAACACGTAAAGATTTTTCAACTTTTCACGAAGTAATTGTTTCCCTCTCATTTTCTGGGCCCTCACCGTGTTCACGCTAATAGCAAGTTCCCGGGCAATAATCTCGTTACTTTGATTCTCTATATAACTCATGTAAAAAATCTTCCGACATTCCGGGGGAAGTTCGTCCACCGCTTTTTTTAATTTCCGGTAAACCTCGGCGATAAAAACCTCGTCATCCGGCAATTCGATAATCTCCTCTTCCCTGTGCAGGTGAAGATACTTGAGTTTTGACCGTTTTTTATCGATGTAATTCAAACTTGCGTTCTTAACGGATAAATAAAGGAAATTTCGTCCGTGAAGAGAAGTCTCGAACTTCGGACGGGCCTCGATCAAGTGTACGAAAATATCTTGCACAATATCCTGCGCAACTTCCATATCACAGACATAATTCAAGGCGTAATAACAGAGGGAACCGTAATATTCCTTGTACAGGGATTCTATTTCCCCTAATTCGTCCATGTTTTTGACTATCATAACTACGCCCCTCTTATTTTGGGTACAAACTTACGAATTTTTCATTACACGCAAAATTCTTACAGACATTTCAGACGTTTAACGTGTATAGCCAAAGACATTCGATTCTCCGTTTACTCATCGAGCAAATCCGGCCGCAAAGCCCTCGTCCGTTCCAATGCTTGTTGCTCCTGCCACTCGTCAATCAAGGCATGATTACCGGATAACAAGACTTCCGGAACCCGCCACCCGTTAAATTCAGCAGGACGCGTATATACAGGCGGGGCTAACAAGTTATCTTGAAAAGAATCAGTCAAGGCAGAAGTTTCATCCCCCATGGCTCCCGGCAACAGGCGTACAACGGCATCCGTCATGATGCAGGCAGGTAACTCACCACCCGTCAACACGTAATCACCCACGGATATTTCCCTCGTAATCAGATGTTCACGCACCCGGTGGTCCACCCCCTTGTAGTGTCCGCAAAGAATCATGATATTTTCTTTCAATGACAATTCGTTCGCCGTCTTCTGGTTAAAAACAGGAGCATCCGGTGCCGTATAGATAATCTCGTCATAATGTCGCTGGGAAGTCAACTCGTTGATACAATCAAAAATAGGCTGAACTGCCATCACTAACCCAGCATCACCCCCGAAAGAATAATCGTCCACCTTCCGGTGTTTATCTTTCGACCAATCCCGAATGTTATGAATATGGATTTCCACGATTCCCTTTTCTTTCGCCCGTTTAATAATCGAATGATTCAAAGGGCTTTCCAGCAATTCCGGCACTACACTTAATATATCGATACGCATGACTAAACAATTGAATGTTGAAAAATGAAAATTGAAAATGACTTTTCAAATTCGGTACAAAGATAGTAATTTATTTATCTTTGCCCGTATATTTAAAAATGACGAAAATGGTTATTGAAAAAGGTGTACACGCAGATATTGATGAACTGGCACGACTATACGATGATTTAAATGATTTTCTGGACTCGGATATAAATCACCCCGGATGGATCAAAGGAGTATATCCCGTTCGGCAAATCGCAGAAGCTGGGATTAACGAACAACACCTTCACGTGGTAAGGCAGGAAGGACGAATTATCGGCTCAATCATTTTAAATCACCATCCGGAACCGGCATACAATAAGGCTTCTTGGGGGATCGAATCGGATTACAGCAAAATATTCGTGATCCACACTCTCGTGGTTCATCCCGATTTCCTGAAAGCGGGTGTAGGAAAAAAACTGATCTCTTTTGCCTGTGAGTTGGGAAAAGAGCTACACATGAAAGCTATCCGGCTCGATGTATACGAAAACAACATTCCCGCCATCAAGCTGTATGAAAAATTCGGTTTTAACTATATCGACACGGTTGATTTAGGCTTGGGGGACTACGGACTACATAGATTCCGCCTTTACGAAAAGATACTATAAATGGAGAGGGTGTGTCAAAAGGTATTTTTCAAACTCCCTCCCCCCTTCGGGGTACTCCCTCTATAAACAGAGGGAGAGCTGAAATACCTTTTAACACACCCTCCCATTTTCAATTCTTCATTTTCAATTACCGCAAGTAGTCCTCGAAATAATTCGTCACTTTCTGCATTAGATGAATCCGGTCCCGTCCCATCACGTTATGCTCGGCACACGGGTAAGGGAAGTAATCCACCTGCACGTTATTCTTGATACACTCCCGGATAAAGCTCAAACTCTGTTCCCAAACCACAACCGGGTCAACAGCTCCCTGGCAGATCAACAACTTACCTTTCAGATCTTTTGCCTTGGCGATTAAGCTCGTTTTAGCATATCCTTCCGGGTTCTCCTGCGGGGTATCCATGTAACGTTCTCCGTACATCACTTCATACCATTTCCAGTCGATTACGGGACCTCCGGCAACCGCCACTTTATAAATGTCAGGATAATTAGTAATCAACGAAATGGTCATGAAACCACCGTAACTCCAACCATGAACCCCGATACGATTCGCATCCACCCACGGGAAAGCTTTCAACCACTCAATTCCCTTCACCTGATCTTTCATCTCAACTTGTCCGCATTGACGGTGAATAATATCCTCGAAAGCCTTACCGCGGTTCGGCGTACCGTGATTATCGATCACGAATACCACGTAACCATGTTGAGCCATATACATTTCCCACATCCGCAAGGAAGCATTCCACGTATTGGTTACCAACTGTGAATGAGGCCCACCATACACGTAATGAATCACAGGATATTTCTTGTTCGGATCAAAATCCATCGGTTTAATCAAACGATAGTATAAATCACTACCATCATCTGCCTTAATCTTACCCAACGTGATCTCCCCGAAATTGTAATCCTTATTCGGGTTCTCCACTTCCTGCAAACGACGTACAACCTTTCCGGTATTCATCGTCAGATCCACGTTACGAGGTACTTTGATGCTACTATAATTATCAACGAAATAAGCACAGTCACCACTCATCGTGATATTGTGCCATCCCTCTTCCATCGTCAAACGGTTTTTCTTCCCGCTTTTTACCTCTACCCGGAAAAGTTGTTTCTCCACCGGAGAGATTTCCGATGAAAGATAATATACATATTTCCCGGCAGGATCAACAGCCACGAATTCCACGTCTGCATCCACGTCTGTCAGACGACGAATTAATTTACCGTTCACATCGTGCAGGTAAAGGTTCATGAAACCATCCCGGTTATTCGTAGAATAAATGAATTGTTTCGGGTTGTTAGCCAAGAACACCAAACCGCTTTGCGGTTCCACGTAAGTATTGGACTTTTCCTCGAATAAGGTAGCAATCAATTTACCCGTTGACGCGTCATATTTATTCAAACGCATATGATCCTGTCCCCGGTTAAGCACCTGAACATATACCATATCAGACTCCGGAGCCCAAGTAATTCCCGTCAGGTATTGTTCGCGGCCGAAATCATTCGCATCCAGAAAAGTCGTCTTAGCAGAAGCTATATCATAAATCCCAAGACTCACTAACTCGGATTTCATTCCTGCCATGGGATACTTAATCTCCTTTAACTCGCCCGTGCGGGTATTGATGTCCAGCAACGGGAAATTCGTTACCTGGCTCTCGTCTTTACGGTAAAATCCCAGTTTCTTTCCGTCCGGAGACCAAAAAATACCACCCGTAATTCCGAATTCATTCCGGCTAACCACCTGCCCGTTCACGATATTCTTGTCCTCGTCCGCGGTAACGGTATAACTATTTCCACGTTCGTCCATGTAATACAAGTTATTATCGATCGTGTAAGCATACATATTACCCGCTTTAGAATAAGTCTCGTTAGCAGCCCCTTTCGGGAATGTAAATTTCTGTTTCACCTGTTTCTTGGCAACGTCAATGTGGTAGATACTCCCTTGACGAGCTATCACCAGAGTGTTATCATCCAACCAAGAAAAATTAGGGAATCCTCTCAATTCGGCTCCCAAGATCCTGTTCAATTCCGCCACCGTGAGCAATACACTCTTTTCACCTTTATCGACAGATTCACCCATCAAACCTTCCCGGTCCAGATAGGTCAACTGATTCTTGTCGCCTTGCCATTGAATATACTTGGACCGGGGATATAAATGATACCCTACCACGGCCTCTTCCATGGTTAAAACCTTTTTTTGTGCGCTTAAATCGAACATCATACTTAATCCGATTATTGCCAAAAACATCCTTTTCATGCTTTACTTTTAGCTGTTATTATTAATCTTCAATTGTAAATTCATCCCGATCCTCCAACACGGGGAACTTCACACGAAATTCCCGTAAAGCTTTCAAATCAATATCCACCTGTTTCACCTCGTCGGCAAAAGGTTCACAAGCAACCAAGACATCCCCTTTAGGAGAAATAACTGCCGAATCACCGGAATAACTCAATCCTACCCCGTCTTCGCCCACTCGGTTCACCCCAATGACGTAACATTGATTCTCGATTGCCCTGGCCATTAATAAAATTTGCCACGGTTGCCTCCTTGCCTCCGGCCAGTTAGCCACGTACACGGCCAAGTCGTAGCCACACGTGTTACGACTCCACACGGGAAAACGTAAATCATAACAAATGAACGGTGCGATTCTTACTCCCTGGTAATCAAACACCAACAACTCATTCCCTGCTGTGAAATGCTCTTTTTCCTCTCCCATCGTGAACAAATGCTTTTTGTCATAATGCAAGATTTTACCATCCGGAAAAGCCACCAACAAACGGTTGTAATAATGCTCGTCTTCGAAATAAACGGTCGATCCCATGATCAACGCGTCTTTTTCCCTTGCCCATTCCTGCATACACTGGTAAACAGCCTCGTAAAAAGGCGCTACCCGTTCTTTTCCCTTCATGGTAAATCCCGACGCAAACATCTCGGGCAAAACGATTATGTTTGCTCCTTCTATCGCTGCTATCCGCTTGTTAAAAAGTTTCAAGTTCACCGGTACATTCTCCCATTCCAAATGTGCCTGTACGATCGCAACATTCATATATACTATTATTTATTATACAATAATGATTTCTGTTAATCGCCCGCGGAAAAGTTTTCCGGGTGACGCGGGTTCGCATCCTTGTATGTTGACATGATATATTTCAAATCCGCATCCGGATCACCCGTTGGTTCAAAGCGGGGGCCCCACGTGCAATATTTATCCTTGTAATCAATACGTCCCAAATACACCGGCACCCCAGCCTCCTTAGCTATCACCAGAAATCCCTTTTTCCATTTCTTCCGTTTTTTCCGGCTCCCCTCCGGGGTTATAGTCAAATACATAACATCCCGTTTTTTGAATTCCTCCACCATTCTCTCCACGATATGATTCTCCTTATTCCCCCGATCAACAGGAATCACGTTCAAAGCCCTTAATATCGGTCCTAACGGAAAAAAGAAAAACTCCTTCTTCATTAAAATATAAGTAGGAACTCCTTGACTTATAAAAGTCAGCTTTCCCCAGATAAAATCCATGATAGAAGTATGCGGTACGGATATAACCACCGCTTTTTTATCCGCAGGCAAGCCGCCCTTGAGTTTCCATCCGAATATCTTCAATATCAGCCGTGCAATATGTTTCATAACCATTCTGTTTTCTTAAATCCCGTCAAAGTTAGTGTTTTTTGAGGAAAGATAAAATTATTGATAAAACTTCGGTAAACTATTGGTTCGTACAAAAACAATTATTACTTTTGCCGAGCGAAAATTTAACCTCAGGGGTACAACAAGTGGAAGAATCCCACCCCACGGTATTAACTTAATAATGAAATAGAACAATGTACGCAATTGTAGAAATCGCAGGACAACAATTCAAAGTTGAAAAAGACCGTAAAGTCTATGTTCACAGACTGACTGCAGAAGAAGGCGCTCAAGTTGAATTTGACAAAGTGCTTTTAGTAGACAACGAAGGTGACATCAAAATCGGAACTCCGGTTGTAGAAGGAGCTAAAGTTACGGCAAAGGTATTATCTCACGTGAAAGCTGACAAAGTAATAGTTTTCAAGAAAAAGAGAAGAAAAGGATATTGTAAGAAAAACGGTCATCGTCAATGTATGACCCAGATTCAAATCGAAGCTATCAACGCTTAATTTATTTTGTAACTTCTAAAATTTAAAACGATATGGCACACAAGAAAGGAGTCGGTAGCTCTAAGAACGGTCGTGAATCAGAAAGTAAACGATTAGGAGTAAAGGTATACGGCGGACAATTTGCTAAAGCAGGTAATATCATCGTTCGTCAAAGAGGAACAGTACATAACCCGGGATTAAACGTGGGTATCGGTAGAGATCATACCTTATTCGCATTGATTGACGGAAAAGTTGTTTTCAGAAAAAAACAAGACAACAAATCTTACGTTTCTATTGAGGCTATCGCCGAATAAGTAGAAAAATGAACATATTTAAGCTCCTGTCCTTACAAAGTACAGGAGTTTTTTTTTATTTTTACGCCTCGAAACAAGAACATCCGTGTTCCCGTTTCGATGATTTAAAATTAAAATCTAAAATTTAAAATTACCAGAGATGCTAAACCTTAAATTTATTCAGGAAAACAAAGACACGGTCATTCGGAAATTAGCCGTGAAGAACTTTGATGCCAAGGAATTAGTTGAGAAGATTATCGCTCTCGACAACGAGAGAAAGAATTTACAAAAAGAATCGGATAACAAGCAATCCGAAATGAATAGCATCTCCAAGCAAATCGGTTCCTTGATGAAAGAAGGAAAAAAAGAGGAAGCCGAGCAAGCAAGGGCTAATACAACCCGTCTGAAAGAAGAGATTGCAGCCTTGACTGCCCAACATAATAGCACCCAGAACGAGTTGAACTCACTCATCGTTCGTTTACCGAATTTACCACATGACTCCGTACCTCCCGGAAAGAGTGATGCGGACAACGTGATCGTGAAAATCAGTGATAACGTGCCTGCCCATGAAGAAGGACAACTTCCCCACTGGGACTTGGCGAAAAAGTATCAGTTGATTGATTTCGAAGTAGGTGTGAAGATCACGGGTGCCGGATTCCCCGTCTACAAAGGGTTGGGAGCCCGTTTACAAAGAGCCTTGATCTACTTCTTCTTGGAAGAAAACACCAAAGCGGGCTATCAAGAAGTGCAGCCCCCGCTTGTCGTTAATGAAGATTCAGGTTTCGGTACCGGTCAGTTGCCCGATAAAGACGGACAGATGTATTACGTGAACGAGGACAAACTATATCTTATCCCCACGGCAGAAGTGCCTGTAACCAACCTTTACCGGGATATGATCGTGGATGCCGACCAGTTACCAATCAAAAACACGGCTTACTCCGCCTGTTTCCGCCGGGAAGCCGGATCATACGGAAAAGACGTGCGCGGGTTGAACCGCCTGCACCAGTTCGATAAAGTAGAGATCGTGCAGATCACCCGTCCGGAAATGTCTTACGAGGCTCTCGACGGTATGGTGAAACACGTGGAAGGACTGTTAATCAAGTTAGGATTACCTTATCGTATCGTACGTCTATGCGGTGGTGATTTGAGTTTCACCTCTGCCCTAACCTTCGATTTTGAAGTGTATTCAAAAGCACAGGATCGTTGGCTGGAAGTCAGCTCTGTTTCCAATTTCGAAGAGTATCAGGCAAACCGTCTGAAACTACGTTTCCGGGATAAGGGAGACAAGAAAACGACCATGGTACACACACTAAACGGTAGCGCCCTGGCATTACCGAGAATCGTGGCCTCCTTGCTGGAGAACAACCAGACTCCGGAAGGTATCCGGGTACCGGATGTACTCCGTGGGTTTATGGGTACCGACTATATAAGATAAAAACTGAAAACTAAAAGATAAAAGTTAATCCTTCACGGATCTTTTATCTTTTAGCTTTTAGTTTTTAACTTTTATCTTTTAGCTTAATATGCGCTTTATATACAACACGACATTCAGTATTGACGAAAACATTGCAGAGGAATTCATTCAGGTTATCCGGGGTGGTTACATCGCTTATCTCAAAGGCAAAAACCTTTGTAATGACATTCTATTTACCCGTGTCATGATTCGTGAAGGAGAAGGCCTGTCCCTATCCCTACAACTCATATTCCCTTCTGCCGAAGAATACACCATCTTTATAGAAAACTACAAGGACAGGTTATTGCACATGCTGGTAGATGTGTTCGGGGAGAATCTTTTATATTTCAGTACCACTCTCGAAGAGATTGAATAAATCGAAATTCTGACAGATTTTCGCTATATTTGTAATCTAAAACTGATAGATGGAAAAATTAATCATGGGGATAGACCCCGGTACAAACTTCATGGGATATGCAATTCTTAAAACAACCGGAAAGAATTGCAAACCGGAACTTGTCGTGTCGGGAGTCGTTGACATGAAAAAAATGACCGATCCGTATCTCAAACTGCAAAGAGTATTTCAACGCACACTGCAAGTCATTGATTCTTACCATCCGGACGAATTGGCTATCGAATCACAATTCTACGGTAAGAACATCCAATCTATGCTGAAACTCGGACGGGCACAAGGTGTAGCCATCGCAGCCGCTCTACAACGGAATATTCCCATTTTCGAATATGCCCCGAAGAAAATTAAAATGAGTATCACGGGAACAGGAGAGGCCTCCAAAGAGCAGATTGCCCTTTTGCTAGGCAAATTCATGACGATACCGACCACCATTTCCACCTTGGATGAAACAGACGCCATCGCCATCGCCTATTGCCACCACCTACAAGGCAACTTACCCACCACGGGAAATCCCAAATGCAAGGATTGGGGTGACTTTATCAAACAGAATCCGGATAAGGTTTTGTGAAACAATGAATTGTTTCACAAAGTTACAGGTTACAAGTTAACAGGTTACAGGTTCGTCATAACGTGTAACTTGCAAACTTGTAACCTGTAACAAATCGGGCCATAGCTCTCGCTACGGCCCGATTTAAAATGCAAAGTCAAACAATTTTAATCAACAATATCCAAATAAATACTTTCTTGAGCGTAAGGATAAAATTCTTTATCAGTACTTGCCCTCTCTTTCAATTGCGGGTCAAGTTGTATAGCTTTCTGTAAAGCAACAGCCATTACCTGTACATCTTTTACTCTTGCTGCAGCCACGGCCATCATGTAATACTCGTACCCTTCCGTCAGATTCAACTTCTTCAATGTCTCCAAAGCGGCACGATTATCATTAGCCATCAACTGAGCGTAAGCCAGATTCACATTCGGCATCGCTTTCAAGTAAGGAATAGCTTTATTGTACTCTTTATCTTTCAATAACAACATTCCCAAATTATACTTCGCCTCATTCTTTATAGAAGCTTTCGTATACATATCTTTAGCCTGAGTATTATTCCCTTCATTTTGATAAACAATACCAAGATTATTCAGCACTTCCGGTTTTTGATTAATTACAGCTGCCGATTCCAGTAACTTTCTAGCTTTTCTGTAATCTTTGTTACGAATAGCAATGACAGCCAAATCATTCAACAAATTTACATCCGTACGAGCTGACAAAACTGAAGTCTCTTGTAATTGAGGTACGTAATAAGTTGTCACCTGATCCTCCACCTGCATCACTTCAGGCACGGTATAGAAAATGTAGAAATCAGCCCGCCGCAATGTCGGAAGAATCACATCTTTCAATTCCGGTACGGTCTTAATATACGATTCCAAAACAGCCTCCCGTTTCTGTAAATTCGGGGCATTCTGTAAATCCTTCACGATTTGTGCCTTATTCTTCAAGTTGGAATCATTCAACAACATATACAAACCTTCCCAATTCTCGCTCACCGTGTTGGAAACGATAAATTTAGTATCTTTTGCCATCGGCGTGTTAGCCAATCCCAAATCTTTCATGAAATAAGCCTTAGCCGTATTGAAACGATTCGTGGTCAAGTTCTTGTTTAATCTTTCCGGTCCTTCCGGGGAGCTGGAAACGTACATTAACATATTGGTAATCTTGGCATTTTTGTCTGCCAGAATTTTCTTCATTTCTTGAGCAGCCTGTGCCATAACAGACGATTTTTTCTGCGCATCTGTAATCACTGATTTAGATAACGGGAATAACACATACCCGCTAATGATTCCCACACCTGTTGCCGGAACATCTTTCACAAAAGTTTCGGTAAACAAAGGAATTGCATCCGGATTGTTCGGTAGAGAATACATATATGTTTTCCATTCCTTCACCCCATTCGTGTTTAATATTGCCGGAGTAAACGCAACAGTTTTATTTCCCATGATCGCCTCAATATCAGCGATTAGTACCCCTTTTTGCATACCGTCACGATAAGGGAATGATAAATTATAAGTTCCCAACGTGTTTCCTTTATATTCCACCACCGGGTAATTGGTACCCTTCACCTTCTCACCTTGGAAATAAAGCGGTTCCATCGCTTCTTCCCCACCGGGATATTGCATTTTAGGAGTCACTTTCAAAATTAACTTTTTATAAAACTGCCTGGGAGCAAAAGCAATATTATAATTAAAATTCACAACCCCATCCACCGCAGTCAACTGCTGAGGAGAAACTTTCCCCACAATTGCCGTTTCGATGGCCTCTCTCTCCAACTTCTTCATGGTATTACACCCCACCATCAAGAAAGAGAGCATCAAAATAACTCCACTCGTTATCAAAGATAATTTTCTCATAGTTCTCTTTTTTTGCGTTTAACTTATTCTATCCATTAAAAATGTTCATATTTTTCAATTCATATCCTCTCTAACGAATTTTATTGAATAAGGTTTTTTATCTTTGTCAAAAGTTTTGAAACAAGGAGATTCAATTCACATTTATTATGGAAGAAACTGTTAAACCGATATATATTGAACAACTTTTCAAAAGTAAGAATCCGAAGTTAGCCCGCTGGATTCCGAAATTCGTTTATTCATTTTTAAAACGTGTGATCTGCCAAGACCAGATCAACGACTTCATCTCTAAATACGGGGATCAAAAAGGCTTGGATTTCGCCGAAGGTATCTTGGAATATCTTGATATTTCTTACATCATCGAAGGTAAAGAGAATTTACCTGCCCCCGACGGACGCTATATTTTTGCCGCAAATCACGCTCTCGGTGGACCGGATGGTATCATTCTGATCTCTTTCTTGGGGAAAATATATAAAAAGCTTAAATTCCCGGTAAACGATTTACTCATGAATCTCAAGAATCTGAATAATATCTTTTTACCGGTTAACAAACACGGAGCCTTAGCCAAAGAAGCTGCCGTGGATTTGGAAAATGCGTTTGCCTCCGATGCCCAGATCATCACCTTCCCTGCCGGAATGGTAAGCCGCAAAGTTAAAGGCGTGGTTAAAGATTTGGAATGGCAAAAAAGTTTCGTGGTTAAAGCTGTTAAATACCAACGGGACATTATTCCGATACGGGTAAAAGCGGAAAATTCAAAATTCTTTTATAATTTAGCAAACTTTCGTACCAAAATAGGACTAAAGGTTAATCTGGAAATGATGTATCTCCCCAAGGAAACATTCAACAAGAAAGGTTCAACTTTTACACTTGTCATCGGGAAACCCATTAAATGGGAAACCCTAGATAAAAGTAAAACACCGAAAGAATGGGCGGAAGAGATAAAGAATATTGTCTACCAATTATAGATCTACATAAACTATGCAACCAGTCATCTATCCTGTAAACAAAGCGAAATTATTAGCAGAACTGACAGAAGAAAGATTCATTCGTAAAACCAACAAAGGGGGAAACGAGATTTACTCGTTTAATGCTTTCAACAGTCCTAACCTGATGAAAGAGGTGGGAAGATTACGGGAATTAACCTTCAGGACTGCCGGGGGCGGTACTGGAAAAGAGGTAGACATTGATCCATTTGATGTTGACGAGCAGGTTCCCTACCAGCAATTAATCGTATGGGACCCGAAAGAGCAGGAAATCCTAGGCGGGTACCGGTATATTTTATGTGACAACCTTCCTTTAAATCAAGAGGGAGAACCCAACTTGGCCACGACTGAATTATTCCGTTTCTCCGAGGCCTTCAAAAAGCAATATCTCACTAAAATGATTGAGTTGGGGCGTTCTTTCGTACAACCTTTGTACCAGTCTACAAAAATGGGACGCAAATCCCTGTTCGCTTTGGATAACTTGTGGGACGGTCTGGGCGCTCTTACCGTGGAGAATCCGGGTATGGAATACTTCTTCGGGAAAGTAACCATGTACACCAGTTTCAATATAGAGGCTCGTGACATGATCTTATTCTTTATGCGGAAGTACTTCAAAGATACGGAAAGACTTGTCGAGCCGATCACTCCATTGGAAATTCATATTGATGATAATAAACTTGGGAAAATACTCTGCGGAAATAATTATGACGAGGATTATCGAATCCTCTCTCGTTACGTCCGGGAACATGGAGAAAATATCCCACCCTTAGTAAATGCCTACATGAGCCTGTCACCTTCCATGAAATCCTTTGGGACAGCCATAAACCCGGGCTTTGGTGGTGTGGAAGAAACAGCAATTCTGATCAAGATTGCAGATGTATACGAAACCAAGAAAGCCCGTCACATCTCGACCTATATACCTCGAATACTTCGGTTAAGAAAATTCTGATCAAACAGTCACGAAAATCAGACTGATTCCGATGGCAAAATAGACCAACGATTCGATGATATGCATGATCAACGAGAATCGAGCATTTTGCATCAACCGACGTGACAACCGGTCGGCCAGCAAGGCTACCAACGTGAATATAACAATGGCCTGTGCCATAAAAAGCAATCCCAGTATCAGTAACTCTCCTGCCGGGTTCTCCGTGGCAGGACTTACAAACTGGGGAAAAAATGCAATAAAGAACAACAGCACCTTCGGATTCAGTATATTCATCAGAATTCCCTTCCGGTACAGTTTATATTCTACCCCGGTAGCAGTCGGCAAAGCCAACGAATTTTCCTTCCGGTGGATATATGATTTCACGCCCAAATAAATCAAGTAAGCCGCCCCCATGTATTTCAGTATGCTGAATGCCACCGGAGAATTATATAAAATCAAAGAAAGTCCCAGACTCACAGCCGCCGTGTGAGCGATCAACCCCGTACACAACCCGCAAGCAAAAATAATTCCCGCTTTCTTTCCCCGGGTAATACTTTGCGTGATCACGAATAAAATATCCGGCCCCGGCATCAAAGTCAATAAAATGGCCGCACTTAAAAAACCCAGTATATTCACTTGAAAAAACTAAAAGTTGAAAACTAAAAGATAAAAGTTTAATCCCAAAGATAAAAGCTAATAGTCCTAAATCATTGAACTTTTAGCTTTTATCTTTTAGTTTTTATCTTTACAGCAAGTTACTTGCCACTTCTGCCAGGTAACTTCTCTCTCCCTTCTCCAGATGCACGTGGGCAAAAATATCCTGCCCCTGCATACGGTCAAACAAATGCGATAAACCATTCGATTGTCGATCCAAGTAAGGAGAGTCTATCTGGTCAATATCTCCCGTGAATACCATCTTCACGCCCTCTCCTGCACGAGTGATGATCGTCTTTACCTCATGTGGTGTAAGATTCTGCGCTTCATCCACGATGAAAAAGACATTTGACAAACTCCGCCCCCTGATATAGGCCAGTGCCGAAATCACCAGACGTTCATCTTTCAACATATCCTCAATCAACCGGTTTTCCTGGCTATGCATATTATAACGATGCTTGATCACGGCCAGATTATCAAACAAAGGCTGCATGTACGGGCTAACTTTCTCGTTCACATCCCCCGGCAAATACCCCAAATCCTTGTTTGACAAGGCCACGATCGGACGTGCCAGGTAAATTTGCTCGAATGCCTTGTTTTGTTGCAAAGCTGCCGCTAAAGCCAATAATGTCTTTCCCGTACCGGCCTTACCGCTCAATGCTACCAACGAGATATTCGGATTCATTAAGGCATCCAGAGCAAACGCCTGCTCCGAATTCTTCGGGTAAATGCCGAAAGTATTTAGCTTCTCCACTTTCCGCACCACTTTCCGGACGGGATCATAACAAGCCAATACCGAATTACTACCATTCTTCAATATATAGTAATTATTTCCTTTAATTTCTTCCTTCGGGAAAAACGTCTCTACCGGAACTCCTGCCTCCCCGCTTTCGTAAAGCTTTGCGATCAACTCTTGAGAGAAATCCTCTTTTGTTTCTATACACTTGTTTAACGACACTTCCAAGTCCTTCACCTGATCGGTCTTGTAGTCCTCTGCCAAAATTCCCAGAGACCTCGCTTTCATCCTCAAATTCATATCCTTCGACACCAAAACGACCTTTTCTCCTTCTCTCTTCTCTGTTATATATTCAGCAATAGCCAATATTCGATGATCGGGAATATCCTCGCTAAAAGAATCATTCATTTTGGGAGAGAAAGGCACTCCCGTCTGGATAAACAAACGCCCTCTTCCCTTACCTAACGGCGCTCCTTTTAGAAAAAAATCTGATCCGGAAATCTGATCCAATTCCCTGACAAACTCACGGGCATGGTAATTAATCTGGTCATTCCCGCGTTTAAACTTATCTAACTCCTCCAATACCGTGATTGGAATAACAATATCATTATCCTCGAAATTGTAGATGGATCTGTAATCGTGTAAAATCACATTCGTATCTAATACAAATGTTTTCTTATTTTTAGTTTTAGTCATAATGTAATTTTTTAAAACAATGACAAGTTACAAAATATAATAACAAAAAAAGCGGCACATGCCGCTTTTTTTAATGTATGAACCGGAACATCCTGTTCCAACGTATCTTACCTAGGAAGGATTTATCCTTATCCAGAGAAAGCCAGATAAAATAAGCTTTCCCGACAATATGATCTTCAGGAACAAATCCCCAGTAACGAGAGTCAGCCGAATTGTGACGGTTATCCCCCATCATCCAGTAGTAGTTCATCTTGAAAGTATATTTATCTGCCGGGGCGCCATTAATATATATAACGGAATCCTTTACCTCCAGTTTATTCTCCTCGTATGCCCCGATAATACGGTCATAAAGCGGCAGATTTTCCAACGTCAGGTCAATAGTTTCCCCTTTCTTTGGGATCGGTAACGGTCCGAAATTATCACGGGTCCACGGGTAATTCGGGCTATACGGGAATATTTGTCCATCATCCTCCTGATGATTCACCGACAGAACGTTCGGCATTTTCTTAATTTTCTCCACCATTTCAACCGTCAGAGGCAACACGTAATGATTATTCCCCATATAACCACCATTAATATCTTCCATGGAAATCCCCATCTCTTGCAACTTTACCTTATTAAAGGGAGAATTCACGATAATATCATAATTATATTGCATTTTATCTTTATCCTCCAACTTCTTCCCGTTCACGTAAAGTACGGCATCCTTCATTTCCAGAACATCCCCCGGAATCCCGACGCATCGCTTGATGTAATTCTCCCGCTTATCTACCGGACGGGCGATAATCTCGTTCTCCCGCCAAATCTGTTTACGAGCGATAGACCAGGCCTCCTCCGGGGTTACACTCAATCCCTTCTCTTGTGCCACATACCGAATAGCAGCCTCCTGTCCCCTGATTTGCGAATAGTAATCCGGGTTTTCCCTTCCGACGACTACCGTATCCCCCGCCGGGAAGTTAAACACGACAATATCTTCACGTTTAATCTCTCCCAACCCGGCAATCCGTTTGTAAGGCCATTGAATCAAGTCTGAATAAGCTTTCGTTGACTGGGTGAAAGGCAGGGTATGATGAGTAAACGGTACTGACAACGGGGTATTAGGTAATTTCGGTCCGTAAGCCACTTTGCTCACGAAAAGATAATCCCCGACCAGCATGGACTTCTCCATAGAGGAAGTCGGGATCGTGTACGCCTCGAAGAAAAACATACGAATCAATGTAGCCGCGATAATAGCGAAGATCAAAGCATCGATCCACTCCACCGTCTTGGTCTGTTTTTCCACTCCTTTCTTCTTCCAGAAAGCCCAATGCACCTTCTTCGTGATATAAATATCAAACAGAACAGGCACACCTAATAACAACCACCAGCTCCCGATCCATAACGTCCACAGCAGGTACACGAAAAGAACGCACCCTAATTTAAACCATTTATTTGTCAATATCCTACTCATATATTTCTTGATTTATTAAATTAAACTCCTCCGTCAGCTTCGCTGCCACCTCCTCTATAAACAGAGGAGGAGCTGGTAACCTCTCCCCAAGACAGGGAGCATTCAACTCTCCCTCTGTTTATAGAGGGAGTACCCCGAAGGGGGGAAGGAGTTTGTTATTTCAGTTTTCATTCTAAATTTTCAACAAGTCTTCCATTCCAAAAACACCTTTTTTCCCCATCAGGAATTCAGCCGCCATCACGGCTCCCTGGGCAAAACCATCCCGGGAATAAGCGGAATGGTATATCTGGATTTCATCCACGTTCGATTTATAAGTTACCGTGTGAATCCCCGGAACTTCACCTTCTCTTTTGGCTTTCACGGGCAATTCTCCCGCACCGACCTTTCCTTCATCCAGTACCCAAGACGAGTATTCCGGATGCTCTTCCAAAATATCTTTTACCAAAGTAATGGCTGTTCCACTGGGAGCATCCAGCTTGTGGATGTGATGGGTTTCCTCGACAGAAACTTTATAATCGGAAAATCGAGCCATGGTCTGTGCCAGCCAACGATTCAGATGAAAAAATATATTCACCCCGATACTATAATTGGACGCGTAAAAAAATGCTCCCCCTAATTGCTCGCGTGACATCATCACTTCCCTCCATCTTTCCAGCCATCCCGTCGTACCGGATACCACCGGAACATGATTACGGAAACACCAATTATAATTATCGACTGCCACGGCCGGGGTTGTAAATTCAATCGCGACATCAGCCTGTTTCAATTGATCATCCGTACATGTAGCCCGGTTATTCTCATCCACGACCAACACGACTTCATGCCCGCGATCACGAGCCACACGCTCTATCGTTTTCCCCATTTTCCCGTATCCAAGTAATGCAATCTTCATTATATTGAATTAAAAAATAATGTACCACTGTCTTACAAAGGTAATATTTAAAAATAAAAAAAGGCCACCCGAGGGCAGCCTTTTCTGATATTTTATAATTACTAAGCTAACTCTTTCACTTTCGCAACGATTGCTTTGAAAGCTTCCGGTTGATTCATAGCCAGATCAGCCAGAACTTTACGGTTCATGTTTACCTCTGCTTTATGAACTAAGCCCATAAACTTAGAGTAAGACAAACCTTCCATTCTAACCGCGGCGTTAATTCTCTGAATCCACAACGCTCTAAATTCTGATTTTTTCTTCTTTCTGTCACGGTACGCGTACGTTAAGCCTTTTTCATACGTGTTTTTGGCAACCGTCCAGACATTTTTTCTTGCACCAAAGTTACCTCTGGTTTGACTTAAAACCTTTTTTCTACGTGCTCTTGAAGCAACGGCATTTTTAGCTCTTGGCATAATCTTTTGTTTTTTGAATGTTAGCGTCCCTCAAGGAACTTAACTGGCGTAACATCCTGGTTAATTACTGTTTTTTTTTAAATTTCTTAGATACAAAGCATTTTTCTCACGGTTGCGTCGTTAGCCACGTCAACGATAGCTGTATGAGTCAAATTTCTTTTTCTCTTGGTTGCTTTTTTGGTCAAAATATGACTTTTAAAAGCATGTTTTCTCTTAATCTTCCCGGTAGCAGTCAAAGTAAATCTTTTCTTTGCACTGCTCACACTCTTCATCTTTGGCATTTGTTCTAATTTTAATTTGTTTCAGAATATATGTAATTATAAAATATCCCTTATCGATTTTAGATTTAATGATTTTAGATTTCAGATTGAAAAATCCAATAATGGAATGATTTTAGATTCGCGGATCTATTCATTCTAAATTCTAAACTTTAAACTCTAAACTTCCATTATTTCTTAGGAGCAATAACCACGATCATTTTCTTTCCCTCAAGCATGGGAGCGGATTCCAGTTTCCCGTAATCTTCCAACGCATTGACAAAGCGTTCCAACAAGTCAGCCCCCTGGTCTTTAAACAGGATCGAACGCCCTTTGAAGAACACGTAGGCTCTTACCTTCGCACCTTCTTGCAGGAACCCGATCGCGTGTTTCAACTTGAAATTGAAATCATGATCGTCTGTTTGAGGCCCGAAACGGATCTCCTTTACAACGACCTTCACGCTCTTGGCTTTAATCTCTTTCTGCTTTTTCTTCAACTGATACAGGAACTTGCTGTAATCAATGATCCTGCATACAGGTGGATCGGCATTTGGGGATATCTCTACCAGATCAGCTCCGGCAGCTTCAGCCATGGCTAAAGCCTCTTTTAAAGGATAAACACCCGCTTCTACATTTTCACCAACGACTCTCACAGAAGCAGCCCGAATTTGCTCGTTCACTCTGTGCTGTGGCTTGTCATTTTGACCTCTGCCCCTAATTTCCATTGTTCTTGCTATAATTAATCCTCCTTTTATTATTATTCATTGTAGATAGAGTTCAACTGAGCTTCTACCTCTTTATTTATCATTTCTGCGAATTCTTCCGTTGTCATAGCTCCTTTGTCTCCCTCTCCTTGACGACGAACAGAAACTTTATTTTCGTTCATTTCCTGTTCCCCGACAATCAACATGTAAGGAATCTTTTTCAACTCGTTATCACGTATCTTACGACCAATCTTTTCGTTACGATCGTCTAAAACGGTGCGAATGTCGGAATTATTTAAGAAATTTACAACTTTTTGAGCATAATCGTTGTATTTTTCACTGATCGGGAGTACCACGACCTGGTCCGGAGTCAACCACAACGGGAATTTTCCACCTGTGTGTTCGATCAGCACGGCCACGAACCGCTCCATACTTCCGAACGGAGCCCGGTGAATCATTACCGGACGATGTTTCTGGTTATCAGCACCCGTGTATTCCAGCTCGAAACGTTCCGGCAAGTTATAATCCACTTGGATCGTTCCTAACTGCCACTTCCGCCCGATGGCATCCTTCACCATGAAGTCCAATTTCGGCCCATAGAATGCGGCCTCACCCAACTCGACAGTTGTTTTCAATCCTTTCTCGGCAGCAGCCTCGATAATAGCACTCTCGGCTTTCTCCCAGTTTTCATCGGTTCCGATGTATTTCTCCTTATTATTCGGGTCTCTCAAAGAAACCTGCGCGGTGAAATTCTCGAAACTCAACGCTTTGAATATCGTGAAAATAATGTCGATTACTTTCTTGAATTCCTCTTTCAACTGATCGGGCGTACAGAACAAGTGAGCATCATCCTGCGTGAACCCGCGAACCCTTGTCAACCCGTGCAATTCCCCGCTCTGCTCGTAGCGATACACCGTACCGAATTCTGCAAAACGAACCGGAAGATCCTTATAAGACCGCGGTTTGAATTTGTACATCTCGCAGTGGTGCGGGCAGTTCATCGGTTTCAACATGAATTCCTCGCCTTCTTGCGGGGTCGTGATGACCTGGAAACTATCTTTACCGTACTTCTGGAAATGTCCTGAAGTCTTGTACAAGTTCACGTTACCGATATGCGGGGTGATCACCTGCTCGTAACCGTACTTCTTCTGTACCTTGCGCAAGAAAGCTTCCAGACGATCTCTCAACATGGCTCCCTTCGGCAACCACATCGGAAGTCCCGAACCAACCGCTTGCGAGAACATGAACAACTCCATTTCCTTACCAATCTTACGGTGATCGCGTTGTTTTGCCTCCTCCATCAATACCAGCCATTCGTCCAGCATTTTCTGTTTCGGGAAAGTGATACCGTATATACGGGTTAACATCTTGTTATGTTCGTTCCCTCTCCAGTATGCCCCGGCAACTGAAGTCAACTTGATAGCCTTGATATAGGATGTATTGGGCAAGTGTGGTCCGCGGCACAAGTCCGTGAAATCACCCTGACGGTAATACGTGATTGTTCCGTCTTCCAAATCGTTGATTAACTCTACTTTATATGTTTCATTGAGCGATGAAAAATGATTCAACGCCTCTTGCTTACTAACGTCTATCCTGCAATACTCCTCGTTCTTTCTTGCCAATTCCAACATTTTCTTCTCGATCTCCACCAAATCTTTCTCTTGGATAGCAACACCTTCTCCCGGGTCCACGTCATAGTAGAAACCATTTTCAATTGCCGGACCGATACCGAACTTGATATTCGGGTAAATAGCCTGCAAAGCTTCTGCCATAAGGTGTGCAGATGAGTGCCAGAAAGCATGGCGTCCCTCTTCATCGTCCCATGTATATAGCTTAATCTCGGAGTCAGTTGTTATACCGCGCATCAAATCCCACGTGACGCCATTTACGGATATAGACAACACTTCCTTAGCCAGCTTATGGCTAATCGACTTAGCTATGTCCATGCCGGTTACCCCGGACTCGAACTCTTTTACATTCCCATCGGGAAATTTAATCTTTACCATTCTGCTTTCTTTTAGTTATTACTCTTTGTAATTTACGAACCGCAAAATTATAAAAAAACATCGGAATATCAAAGAAAAAGCCCGGCTTAAACACGCCTCTTCTCTTGAAAAAGAAACAGACACGAGGCATGTTCAAAAACGATCCCGGACATCATTTAACAAATGCAAATATTCGCTATTATTTATTTACTTTATTGCATTCACATTGTGACCCGCTCCCATTCCGCTCCCATTCCTCCCCTATTCCCCTCCTATTAATATTAAAAATATATTAAATTATAATACGATATACAAACGAGCTGATCAATGTATGATAATAAGTAAATACATAAAATATAAAAAATTGATTTATAACACCTTGCCTAACAAAATTTGTATTTTTCTAAAAAAACGTAACGTGTAGATTTTAGCACGAGAAAAAATGAGAGGCGAACTCAAAAGTCATGCTCAAAACAGCAACCTTCCCCCCTGTGCAAGGGGAAACTAAAAACTAAAAATTAAAAGATGTCGGCTCGTGCGCTGGAATCTAAAATTTAAAAGCTAAAATTAAAAAGCTATTCCTGTCCGTGTAATTTATTAAATAAAATGGCCAAGTTCGTGTATATCGTCGTGTTTTGCACGGCAATATGAGCAGGTACTTTAATCCGGGCCGGGGTAAAATTCCAAATAGCCTTGATTCCCCAAGCAACCATTAAATCGGCCACGTTCTGGGCACATTCGGCCGGAACGGTAATGATTCCTATCGCCACGTTACATTCTCCCGGCATTCCCCGGAACTGGTCCACATGAAAAATCTCGACATCATTAATCTTTGTCCCGATTTTAGATTTGTCCACGTCGAAAGCCTTCTGTATATTCAAACCGAAATTTCTCAGTCCCTTATCCTGCAACAAGGCACATCCTAACGAACCCGCCCCGACTAGAAAAGCGTTATTAATCTTGTTAAAACCAAGAAAGTCATCCAGTATCTCCACGAAATTATCCACCTCGTAACCAACACGAGTTTTACCGGAGATACCGGTATGCGACAAATCTTTCGTCACTTGCGTGGCGTCTATTTCCATGTATTCGGCAATTCTTGTCGATGAGACGTACTTCTCTCCCTGTTTTTGCAATGTCTTCACGAAAGAAAGATACGCGGGCATCCGCCTCAAAACCGGAACTGGAACAACTTTACTATCATTAGCCATATAACGTTCTATAATTTCTGCAAAGTTATATCTTTTCGGCGAAATCCGACACAAAGAATTTGCATTATTTCTTTTCTGTCGTTTCCGGGCGAACAACACCTTTGGCCGACGCGATCATATTACTTTCCCCGTTAAACACCGCCCCGGCCTCAACAACCATAGTTGCAGTGGAGATCGTTCCCTTCACGTTTGATTTTGCCCTTAACACGACAATACCGGTTGAAACTATATCCCCCTCCACGTTCCCGAACACGTCAATATTCGGAGAATTGACTTTTCCCGTAACACGAGAAGAAGGCCCGAGAACCAAACGCCCGTCAGTATGAACTGTCCCGACAAGCGTGCCGTCAATCCGTATATCCCTTGGCGTTTGAATATCCCCCTCGACGATGACACCTTCACTCAAAAGATTCAAGATTGCCTGTACTTCCTTTCCCATATCTTTATTTCATTTTTATTTTCCCAAATGCAACACATACGTTACTACGACAATTAGCACGTTTTCTTATCATGACATACTAATTCCGGGTTTAAAGTTAGTGAAATTTCGTCAAATACATACATCATCTCCACCGGCACACACGATCTCTTCACTTCACGCCCCATGCTCGTCAGATGAAACGCACGAAAAGAACACACCACACAGCCTACATTTCCCGAATTTATTCCATATTTGTACGAAATCAATGCCATATACTTCTTATATATTATTAACATTTTCATCCTCAAACACACGCCTTTTTTCACTGAAAAGAAATATCAAAGCCCGAACTTACACCCACTGTATATTTTTACTATTTTTGCCCGCTCAACAGAATGAACCAGTTTATTTAAAAGAATATACATGAACTACAAGGAAACATTAGAATGGTTATTTGCCCAGCTTCCCATGTACCAAAGAGAAGGTAAGGCCGCATACAAAGCCAATCTGGACAACACGTTAAAACTGGATGAACACTTCGGTTCTCCGCACAAACAATTCAAGACCATCCACGTGGGGGGTACAAACGGTAAGGGTTCAGTGTCTCACATGCTGGCCTCCATATTACAAGAAGCCGGGTATAAAACCGGACTATACACGTCACCGCACTTGAAAGATTTCCGTGAACGTATCAAAATAAACGGGGAGATGATCATGGAACAATACGTGATCAATTTCGTGGAAGAGAATAAATCACTTTTCGCCGGGATCAAACCGTCCTTCTTCGAAATGACGGTGGCTATGGCCTTCCAATATTTCGCGGACCAACAAGTTGATATTGCTGTTATCGAAGTCGGACTTGGGGGGCGACTGGACTCCACGAATATCATTACCCCTCTGGCCTCGGTGATCACGAATATTTCATTCGATCATATGGCTCTTCTCGGTGACACGTTGGAAAAAATCGCACACGAGAAAGCGGGTATTATCAAACCCGGCGTTCCCGCAATCATCGGGACGAAAGACCCCGCCAGTGACTTTGTCTTTATTGAGAAAGCAAAAGAGTGTGAAACCACCCTTGAATTTGCATCCGAAAACTGGCAAGTAACACGGGATAATAAAAACGCCTACCGGCTGGAAAACAAAAACGGGATCACGTTTGCCCCCGTGCAAGCAGACCTGAAAGGACTTTATCAACGAAAAAATATCCCGGCCGTTCTGGAAACGGTTCTAAGCCTAAGAAACAATGGCTTGCACATCTCCGATCAAAACATATACAACGGCATAGCCAACACGATTCGCAACACGGGATTGCTTGGACGTTGGCAAGAATTATCACAAACGCCCTATACGGTATGCGACACCGGACACAACATCGATGGACTAACCGAGATTGTCGCCCAATTAAAAACCTGCACGTACGAACAACTTCATTTCGTGATTGGTATGGTAAACGACAAGGACGTGGACAGCGTGTTACACATCCTGCCCAAAGACGCTATTTACTATTTCTGTAAAGCATCCATACCCAGGGCTATGGATGAGAAAACTTTAGCCGAGAAAGCCCGGGCAAATCATCTTCACGGGGAAACCTTCCCGACAGTTGCTGCAGCCTATCAAGCCGCCCGTGAAGCCGCCAGCAACCGGGATATGATATACATCGGGGGAAGTACTTTTGTTGTCGCGGAAGTGATTTAAAAAAACTTATAAACTAAAAGAGTGTCAAAAATAAATGTTGACACTCTTTTTACTACACGAAAAATCAAACTATAAACTTTGTCTTATTCCTTTTTAGGAGTTTCTTTTTGCGCTTTAAATACCGCTATCACGTTATTACTATCTTTCAGCGTCAACTTATCATTCTTTATGATAAAACTCTTCGTATCTTCCAGAACCTTGAAAAAACTTGTTTCAATATCCATATCAGGACAAGCCATCTTAGTCGCTCCCATCCCGCTAAAAGTCAATTGTGACTCGTTTTGTTCGTAAACACCAAAAAAGCGATTACATCCCGCCCTTCCAAATACTTTCTTATCACTGCTTTCAAGCGTGATGAATACCTCGCTCCCACCTTCCTTGAACTTAATCTCTTTCCCGTTCAAACTCTCCGCAACCCATTTCACCCCGGTCAGAGAAACGCTCTCCTTTGCCGACTTGCACGAAGTCATCCATATTGCTAATACACAACAAAAAAATATTCCTTTCATAATTCAATCACCATTTTGGATAATTAGTACTCATTAGTTTTCTCATTCTTTTCTACAAATACCATGCCAAAAGGGAATTTCATCAATAAACCTCACCTCATTCAAACATTCATTTATTTGAGAAATCAAGCAGTAAAAAAAAACATCTAAAGGGATGAATTAACTTTTGAATTACTGAATAAATTCAATAATTGATTATATATTTGCACGTGTTTTTAAAATAAACAATTACAGGGTGAATTAGAAATAATTATCTACATATCAAAAACATAATAAAACAATGTCCAAGGTTATAAAACTGAAAAAAGGCCTTGATATCAAGTTAAAAGGAGAAGCCGAAAATCTGGTGAAAAACATCGAGAGATGTGATTTCTATGCGGTAAAACCAACAGATTTCCGTCTGCTTACTCCCAAACTTGCAGTAAAGGCAGGCGATCAAGTGAAAGCGGGTGACGTGTTGTTTATCGACAAGTACAGACCTGAAGTCAAATTCACATCACCTGTTAGCGGTACAGTCGAAACCGTAAACAGAGGAGAAAGAAGGAAGTTGCTGGAGGTCGTGGTTAAAGCGGATGACCAAATCCAATACAAGGATTTCGGGGCTGCAGACGTGAACAAACTTTCCAGAGACGAAATCATCGAAAAATTACTTGACAGCGGGGTTTGGCCCATGATCAAACAACGTCCGTACGACATCATCGCAACCCCGGCTGATATGCCGAAGGCGATATTCGTGTCCGGTTTTGATTCCGCCCCTCTCGCTCCGGATTTCGACATCACTCTTGCAGATGAATTAACCGCACTCCAATCCGGAATCGATTGCTTAAAAAAATTATGCGGTAAAAACGTGAACTTGAACTTGAAAGAAGGGACGCCTTCAACATCCGTGTTCGCCAAGCTGAAAAACGTGGATGTAAATTATTTCGCGGGACCACACCCGGCAGGAAATGCAGGAATCCAGATTCACCATCTGAACCCGATCAACAAAGGGGAAATCGTTTGGGTGGTAAACGCAATGGACCTTGCCATTATCGGACGATTATTCACTTCCGGAAAATTCGACGCCCGCAAGACGATTGCTCTCGCAGGTTCAGAAGTTGAAAAGCCTGCTTACTACAAAACCATTCTGGGAGCAAAAATCGGTTGTATCGTGAACGGGAAACTGAAGAATCAAGTTCATCAACGTATTATTTCCGGTAACGTACTCACGGGTTATAAAGTAACTGAAGAGAACTATCTCGGATTCTATAATAATATGGTAACCGTTATCCCCGAAGGTGATAATTACGAATTTTTGGGTTGGGCAACTCCCGGTTTCAACAAATTCTCCATATCAAAAACTTTCCCCTCTTTCTTATGTCCGAACAAGAAATACACTCTTGATGCCAACTATCACGGGGAAGAAAGAGCCTTCGTGGTAACCGGACAATACGAGAAAGTTCTTCCCATGGACATCCTTCCCGTTTACCTGCTGAAAGCGGTACTGGCAGAGGACTTGGACAAGATGGAACAACTCGGTATGTACGAGATTGTCCCGGAAGATATGGCTTTATGCGAGTTCGTTTGTACCTCTAAAACTCCGGTACAGGAAATACTGGAAAAAGGTATAGAGTTAATGATAAAAGAACTAAGCTAATTTTAAATTGCAAATTTTAAATTGTCAATTCCTTGATGGGACACGATTCAAAATTTAAAATCTAAAATCTAAAATTTAAAATTATAAAGATGAATTTTTTACGCAACTATCTAGATAAGCAAAAGCCAAAATTTGAAAAGGGAGGCAAACTATACAAGTTGCATTCCGTTTTCACGGGTTTTGAGTCTTTTCTTTTCGTGCCTAACCGCACGACATCTTCAGGCTGTAATATCCGGGACGCGATTGATCTGAAAAGAACCATGATCATTGTCGTGATGGCCTTGATTCCGGCCCTTCTATTTGGTATCTATAACGTGGGTTACCAGCATTTCAACGCTATGGGGACCTTGTCCGATACCAGTTTCTTCGAGTTATTCTTCTATGGACTGTGGAGAGTGTTACCCATGATCGTCGTTTCCTACGTGGTCGGATTGGGTATTGAGTTTGCTGCAGCACAAATCAGGGGACACGAGATCAACGAGGGATTCCTCGTATCCGGTTTATTGATCCCGATGATTATGCCGATAAACGCACCCCTTTGGATGGTGGGAGTTTCCACTGCCTTCGCGGTAATTATCGGTAAAGAAATCTTCGGTGGTACCGGAATGAACATCTGGAACCCGGCATTGTTAGCCCGTGCGTTTTTCTTCTTCTCCTACCCTTCCATGATTTCGGGGGATAAAGTATGGATCGCCGGAATGCCCGACGGGTTCTCGCAAGCAACCCCGCTTGCCGAGGCTGCCCAAGGTCTACCCACGACCTATGATATGTCTTCCATGTTCTGGGGATTGATCCCGGGATCCGTGGGTGAGACGTCAACTTTCTGTATATTGCTCGGAGCCATCTTGTTAATTGCCACCGGAATCGGAAGTTGGAAAATCATGCTTTCCACTTTCATCGGAGGTTACTGCATGGCTTTATTACTTAACTACACGTTACCCGCAACCAACCCGTACGCAGCAATCACCCCGATTACTCATTTAATCATGGGAGGTTTTGCTTTCGGAGCCGTATTCATGGCAACAGACCCTGTAACATCGGCACAAACGGAAAGAGGGAAATGGATATATGGTTTCATTTTAGGTATCATGGCCATCCTTATTCGTACGCTAAACCCCGGTTACCCGGAAGGAATGATGTTAGCCATCCTGTTAATGAACACCTTTGCTCCGCTTATTGACTGGTTTGTCGTTCAAGGTAACATCAAGCGCAGACTGAAAAGAGCTAAAGCGATGCAATTGTAGATTTTAAATTTTAAATTGTAAATTTATTCTGATACGAATTTAAAATCTAAAATCTAAAATTTAAAATTAATAACGAGATGAACAAACAAGGAAATACATATACCTTTATCTATTCCATCGTTTTGGTTGTCGTAGTTGCAGCCATACTGGCGATAGTGTCTCTTTCACTAAAGCCATACCAAGATGAGAATATAGAGAACGAGAAGAGACAAAACATTCTGAGTTCTGTAAATGTTAGTTCTACCCCGGAGACTTCGGCTGAATTGTTCAACAAAATCATCACGAAACAATTCATTCTGAACTACAAGGGTGAGGCTATCGAAGGAAACGCTTTCGCCGTGGACATCCCGACGGAAGGTAAGAAACTTCAGAAAGCACTTAAAAATCCGGAACTTCAACAAGCATTGAAAGACGGAAAATTGCTTTCAGAAACGATCAAAGATGACAAAGCATTAGCAGATGTCAAATTCCCAGTATTCGTGGCCGACATTGACGGTGCCATCAAGTACATCCTGCCCACTTACGGGGTTGGACTTTGGGGGCCGGTTTGGGGATATATTTCTTTAAATGAAGACAAGAATACCGTTTACGGGGTTCTGTTCGACCACAAAGGAGAAACTCCCGGACTTGGAGCCGAGATCACCCAACCGTTTTTCCAAGAACAATTCAGCGGGAAAACGATTTTCGAGAACTCCACGTTAAAAGCCATCACTGTAAAAAAGGGAGGAAACGCTACCGGGGCTCATGAAGTAGACGCAATTTCGGGAGGAACAATCACCTCGAAAGGTGTTGAGACGATGATCGCCGACTACTTAAAATGTTACGAACAATTCTTAAAACAAATACAATAATGAGCGATAAAGAAACATTATTTTCAGCTAAGAACCGAGGCTTGCTACTCGGCCCCTTGAGCAAAAATAACCCCGTTCTGGTGCAGATTCTGGGTATATGTTCTGCTCTCGCCGTAACCGCAAAAATGGAACCGGCCATCGTGATGGCTCTTTCGGTTACAGCCGTAACGGCATTCTCTAACGTGATTCTTTCGCTACTGAGAAATACAATCCCGACGCGTATACGTATCATCGTGCAGTTGGTCGTGGTTGCCGCATTGGTAATCATGGTGGATCAGGTATTGAAAGCGTTCGCTTACGAGGTAAGTAAACAATTATCCGTATTCGTCGGGTTGATCATCACGAACTGTATCATCATGGGACGTATCGAGGCTTTCGCCTTGGCAAACAAACCGTGGCCTTCATTACTGGACGGTATCGGTAACGGTCTCGGATACGGGTTAGTTCTCGTGATCGTGGCATTCTTCCGTGAATTACTCGGGTCCGGAACTTTGTTCGGGGTAAAAGTAATCCCACAAATATTCTACGATTGGGGTTATCAAAACAACGGTTTAATGATCCTTCCCCCGATGGCATTGATGCTGGTGGGTTTGATCATTTGGGTTCACCGTTCCAAGAACAAGGATTTAATAGAACAGAAATAGTCAACTAAAAGTGAAATAACGATATGGAAAATCTATTAAATATATTTGTACGGTCCGTATTCATTGATAACATGATCTTTGCTTACTTCTTGGGTATGTGTTCATACCTTGCCGTATCAAAGACCGTGAAGACATCATTCGGATTAGGTATTGCCGTTGTATTCGTGTTATTAATCACCGTCCCGGTAAACTACTTGCTGGATAACTTCGTGTTGAAAGCCGGAGCTTTAAGCTGGTTACTTGGTGAAAACGCTGCAAACATTGATTTGAGTTTCTTGAGTTTCATCATGTTCATCGCGGTCATTGCCGCCATCGTGCAACTCGTGGAAATGGTAGTTGAAAAATTTGCCCCGGCACTTTACAACCAGTTAGGAATCTTCCTACCGTTGATCGCGGTAAACTGTGCCATCATGGGAGCATCCCTATTCATGCAGGAAAGAGGATATGCTAACATTGGAGAGGCAACGGCTTTCGGTTTGGGTTCAGGTATCGGTTGGTTACTCGCTATCGTGGGTATCGCCGCTATTCGCGAGAAACTGAAATATTCAAACATCCCCGCCCCGCTTAGAGGTATCGGTATCACCTTTATCGTGACCGGATTGATGGCTATTTCATTCATGAGTTTCTTGGGAATTAACCTGTAAAGTAATTTTAAATTGTAAATTTTAGATTGTAAATTTCTCTGGAGTCCTCAATTTAAAATTTAAAATCATAAAATCTAAAATTAAAAATGATGTTATTAGCAATAAATACAACAATTGTCATGTCAGGGGTCATCGTGTTCCTCATCGTAACACTGATTCTCGTGGGCATGCTTTTGTTCGCCAAAGCCAAACTGACTCCCAAAGGAGAGGTGAAAGTTGACATTAATCATGGCGAAAAGGAATTGGTAACCGAACCGGGGTCCACGCTATTAGCCACCCTTGGAAACAACAAAATCTTCCTCCCTTCGGCTTGTGGAGGTAAAGGTTCATGCGGTATGTGTCGTTGTCAGGTCGAATCCGGAGCAGGGTCTATCCTACCGACCGAAACGGGATTCTTCTCCTACAAACAACAACACGATAACTGGCGCTTGGCTTGTCAGGTAAAAGTGAAAGAGAATATTGAAATGCACATTCCGGAAGAAGTTCTCGGAATCAAAAAATGGGAGTGCGAAGTGGTTTCCAACAGAAATATCTCTACCTTCTTGAAAGAATTCGTGGTAAAATTACCGGAAGGCGAAAACTTGAAATTCAAATCCGGAGGATACATTCAGATTGACGTGCCTGCAATCGACGTTGACTTCAAGACGTTCGATATTGACGAGAAGTACAAGGCGGATTGGGAACGCATGAAAATGTTCGATCTTAAAATGCACAACCCGGAAGCAACCTACCGTGCTTACTCCATGGCAAACTCCCCGGCAGAGGGTAACATTATCATGCTGAACATTCGTATCGCAACTCCCCCGTTCGACAAAGCTATCGGTGGTTTTGCCAACGTGAACCCCGGAATCTGTTCTTCTTACATCTTCTCTCGTAAACCGGGAGATAAAGTAAGTATTTCCGGACCTTACGGAGAGTTCTTCTTGAGAGACACGAACAACGAGATGATGTTCATCGGTGGTGGTGCCGGTATGGCCCCCATGCGTTCACACATCTTCAACCTCTTCCACACGATGCACACCGATCGTAAAGTTACTTTCTGGTACGGCGCACGTGCTTTGCAAGAAGCTCCTTACGTGGACGAGTTCAACAAGATTCAAGAAGAGAACCCGAACTTCCACTGGACTCTGGCTCTCGACAGACCGGATCCCGTGGCTGACGCAGCCGGAGTGGCTTACAAACCGGGCTTTGTTCATCAAGTAATCTTCGAGAATTATTTGAAGAATCATGAAAACCCGGAAGATATTGAATACTACCTCTGCGGTCCTCCTATGATGATCTCGGCAGTAACCAAAATGCTGTACGACCTTGGAGTTCCGGATGAAAACGTGATGTACGATAACTTCGGAGGATAATCAAAATAAAAAAGCTGCTTGTACAAGCAGCTTTTTTATTTCAAATGAGTACCAGCAAGTTTTGAGTTTACTCCCTACTTCTTCAAAAACATATTCTTGAATTCGATTGCTTTAAGCAGCAATCCCGAATTTATCTGATTCCGGGAAAGACGATTCAACAAAGAATCCGTCACTTGGATATTCCCAGCCACTTTCTTCTCGTAAATCACGTTATCCATGATAAAAGCGTAATTCTGCGGGTCTCCGGCCAGATGAAAAGGCTGGCGTTCGGGATCAAACAAATCTCTTCCCATAGAATAATCTTCCGCGGGATTCTTTACCCCCAACACCCGTTTCATTAAAGTCGGCGTCACATCATAATGAGACGTTCTGTGCGAGTACACGCCGGGAGTGTTCCCCGGGTAATACAGGATAAACGGGACATGCACCTGTGCGTTCGAAAAATCACTTCCATGTCCCCAAAAGTTCTTCTTATTCTCGTTAAACTCCTGCCCATGATCCCCGGTAATAACGATCACGGAATTATCCAACAACCCGTTCGCTTCCAGTTTATTCACCACCTTTCCCACAAGTGAATCCACGTAATAGGCACAATTACGGTACAGGTTAAAGAACGGTTCCGGGTCCAAATTATTATTTAAAGCCAGATAATTGGCGTAATCCCACGAGGGTTGAAATTTCTTACGATAAGGAGCCGGAATATCAATCGCGTGCAACAAATCATAAAACACAAAAGAAAAAAATGGTTTATCCCCCTCTTTCCGTTCATCCAAATAATTCAAAAAATCTTCCGTGATCCTGTTATCCCGATCAAAAGGAGTTGCTCCCGGGGTTTCCTTGCGAATATCTTTCACGTCTCCGAAGACGATTCGATAAAAAGGAGGATTAACAAGCGTCGCACTGGCGAACGTCTCTATATCATACCCATTTTCCAGTAAATTCTCGATAAACAAAGGCTGTACACCCGTACGTTCAAAATCTTGCCAGTATGTTGCGGAAATACCGAAAAACAGACCGAATATCCCACCCCGCGTACCATTACTGGAACTTAAATGACGATTAAATACCGCGGAACGATCACCAAAAGCCCGGATGTTAGGACAACACTCCCGTGTAAAAGTCCTGAAATTCCATGAATCCAGAATAAGATAAATAATATTCAACGGTTTCACGCTATCCACTTTTTCCAGCGGATGAAGGGGGTACACGAAACTATGCCCCTTCCCTTTATCCGGGTTATTCACATATAAGTCCTCCTTTTTGACCACACCCAACTTTAACATCAAACGATTGGCTGTCAAAGGATAAAATTGCGGTAAACAAGCCGATACTTCCGTGATCGAATTCACGTTAGCCGCAGCAGCATAAGCATGGGTTAACTGGGGAGCGATACAGGAGAACAGGAAAAGATAAATACCGATTTTCACCTGTTTAGAAGTAACATACCGGGCATACCGGTAAGCGATAAAAACGACCGCTAAAGTAAACAACAAAATAAGTAACCCGATAAGAACCCCATGCAAGACCAAAGTATTATTAAACACGAATACCTGGTTTCCTCCCCCACCAAAAGCCAGATCCAGCACAAACCCGTTGATATGAAATTTATACAACTGGAAAACAATCCCGTTCAGATAGGCCAGCACGTTCAATAAAAATATAGCACAGGTGAACAGAATGGTACCGACCTTCCGCATCTGCCGCCACCACGTGAAGGGAATATATAAAATAACCCAAGGGATCAAATTGAAAAGAAAAGCTTGCCCCAATGCCGCCATCAGATAATAAAAGCCCCCGACAAAATTCAAAGATTCCCAATAATTACTATTCACGAGATAGATCACAAATTGAACGAGTAACATACAAGAGGCGCACATATAAAACAGAAAACCTCTCTTCAAATAATTCACTCTTTCAGTGCATCCCCCTGATTTAGAAGTATCAAACATCATAAACGATTGTATTAAGAAATGATCATATAATAGTTACAAATAAAACGGATTAAATCGACTTTTCAATCATTTTCTTAAAAATTCATTTTCAATTATTTAATTCTTTTTCCTGAATCCCCGGCAATAAAAAAAATACATATCAATAAACGATCGTTTAATGACATGTATCATGCCAAGCACAAATCCCTTTCAGAAGGGAATATACGTTCAAATTATCAATACTTCAGCTTACTATAATTCAAGCCATACAAGATGATAAATACCAACGCCAAGAATCCGGACATAGCCATGGAAATCACCACGACGCTATTCCAACCGGAATAAATCGGCAGGATAAACAACTGGCCAATCTGCGCGATCGCATATAAATAAAAACCATTCCTTTTTAGCTTGTACATCATGAAAGCCCCGATCAAACTGATCACGGCACACAAGGCAGCTAACGAGTAAATTGCTTTCCCGTGCATTATGGTCGTTTGTAACACCTCCAAGGACGAACTCATGATAGAAGAAACCCACGAAGGTTGGGCTTCGGCTCCCGCCATGTTCGTTATCTGTTGAATCTGGACGACTAAGCGCTCCGGTGTAAACATGGCTAACTGGAACAAATTGTTAATTAAGCCCCAACCACTACCAATAAATGTCAAGATGCAAAGTACGGTGAGAAAAGTCGGTCTGACCGGTTTTTCTACGCTAAAGGGATTTTCCATAATCAAATAAATTTTATACACAACAAACGTACACAAATATTCGAAAATTAAAAAACAAGAGATGAAAAAAAGTTGCCAAATACTTTGTTTACATGCACGATTAGTATAATTTTGGCCTAGATTTATAAACGTCTATAGTATTAAAAATCTAAATAATGAAAAGAGACACTCAAATTTTCGACCTGATTGACAAAGAATGTCATCGTCAAAAAGAAGGACTTGAATTAATCGCATCTGAAAACTTCGTGAGCGAGCAAGTAATGCAGGCTATGGGATCTTGCCTGACCAACAAATATGCAGAGGGATACCCCGGAGCCCGTTATTACGGTGGTTGCCAAATTGTTGACCAGACAGAACAACTGGCTATTGATCGGGCTTGCCAATTATTCGGGGCTGAATTCGCTAACGTACAACCGCACTCCGGCGCACAAGCTAACGCTGCCGTGTTCTTCGCTTGCATGAAACCCGGCGATACCTTCCTGGGTCTTGACCTGGCTCATGGTGGTCACCTTTCACACGGATCTCCCGTGAATCTTTCCGGTATTAACTATCACCCGGTAGCTTACCATGTGAAAGAAGAAACCGGAATGGTTGACTATGACGAGATGGAACAATTGGCTTTGGAACACAAACCGAAATTAATCGTGTCCGGAGCATCCGCTTATTCTCGCGACTGGGATTACAAACGTATGCGCGAAATCGCTGATAAAGTAGGTGCTTTGTTAATGTGCGACATGTCTCACCCTGCCGGTTTGATTGCCAAAGGTTTATTGAACAACCCGATGGAATATTGCCACATCGTGACCACAACCACTCACAAAACCCTTCGCGGACCTCGTGGTGGTATGATCCTTCTTCCGAAAGATTTCCCGAATCCTTGGGGATTAAAAACTCCGAAGGGAGAGATCAAGATGATGTCACAAGTAATCAACTTTGCCGTATTCCCGGGACAACAAGGTGGACCGCTTGAACACGTGATCGCTGCTAAGGCCGTTGCTTTCGGAGAGGCGCTGTCTGAAGAGTACACCGAATACGCAAAACAAATGCTAGCTAACGCCAGAGCTATGGCCAAAGCATTCGTGGAAAAAGGTTATAAAGTTGTTTCCGGTGGTACCGACAACCATTCCATGTTGATTGACCTGAGAACCAAATTCCCGGAATTAACCGGTAAGAAAGCTGAAAACACGCTTGTTAAAGCTGACATCACGATCAACAAGAACATGGTTCCGTTCGATACCCGTACCCCGTTCTCTACTTCAGGTCTTCGTGTAGGAACCCCGGCAATCACTACCCGTGGTTTGAAGGAAGAACATATGCCTATCATCGTGGACATGATCGACAGAGTATTGAGTGCCCCGGACGATGAAACCGTAATCGCACAAGTAAAGAAAGAAGTAAACGCCATGATGAGCGACAGACCTATGTTCGCCTGGTAATAAGACTTTCTAAATATACAAAAAGACCGCAACATGGATTGCGGTCTTTTTTATTTGTTAATTAGTATTTAGTCTATCACGAGATTTCATGGCAATCTTGCATTTGGCTCTCTCTGTATCTCAAGGTAAATACACCGGTAACCCGCCTATGTCTCGCTAAGAGGTTAACGATAGGTTAACGATAGATTAACGATAGGTCAACGATACGGGGAATTAATGTGTTCCCGATATCATGTTCTCATACAATCATCATATTAACGAGACTACGGCAAGACACGGGCGAAATAGACTGTCAATACCATTACTTCCCACCTCGTCCTTTCTTTACCTTCCGGGAATTCTTTTTTATATCCTTCAGCCCTTTTTTCATTGCATTATATAATAATGTACCAGCCGAACGAGCAAACACAACTTGCTCGTCTCCCGCATCCAGAGTCACGGATGCTATTATTCGCTGAAAATAAATCCGGGCTCCCAAGGAGACATCATACACGGCAATACAGACTTCCGACTCGCTCTTCTGGTAAGAAAGTGGTCCCCCGGGATAAATCAAATCACTGACCTCATTACGCACTTTTCGAGCCATAGCAGTCACCACATACTTGTAATCCGTCGTTTTCTTCAACGTCTCCATCACTTCGGGAGACAACTCAAAAGTGAGTTTGTCATGAGACAGGTATTTCAAGGATATATCATTTAAAAAATAAATAGAATCCCCTCCCATTTTTTTCAATTCCTTTAATAGATCACGTGTCAACCCTTCCCTGTACATGAGAGGTAACTGAGTTTCCACGTTCGTCACCAACCATTTACCCGTCGTGAAATCCAAACTTTTCGGGGACTCGTATAAATGCATATAACTGGGAGTGGCACACGAAACAGCCATCACCACTAAAATCAATAAAACGCCGTACTTCATCATAATTCTTATATTATAGTGTTTCCAATCCTTCTCTAAAATTCTTGTATTTTAAACGAGGTAATAGCTCCTCCCTCATCCGGGAAGTATCCCCGTAATATGACACTCGCCCGATCCGGATAAAATCGATGGTTAACGGGCTTCTAACCCCGAACAGTCGGGAAACCAACTCGAACACTCGTGCCGCCGTGTTAATCATCCATAAAGGCATTCGCCAAGGCCTACATGTGTGCCAGTATTTTGTAGCCTCGTCTAAGAATTCTTGCAAGGTCTGAATACCTTCATCCCCAACATGATAAATTCCACGTACCCCTTCATTCATGATTGCCGCCCTCGTCGCCTCCAAAAAGTCATCCGTGGAGATCAAATGAATACAAGTAGGCTTTCTCCAAACTCCCAGCAGAGCATGACGAGAAAACCAACGGGCCGCATCAATCATCAAGATCCCATTCCCGTAGACCATCCCGACTCTTAAAGCGACAGGTTCAAAACCTCTTCGCTCCCCATACTCGAATAGTAACCTTTCCTCTTCCAAGCGAGTCCGGGCATGCATCGAAACAGGATTTCCATCCAATCTTCCCCTAGCAGGATGATCCGGGGTTGTCTCACCCTCCACGTGCGGGAAACTAATTAGAATTACCCGCTTTACCCCTTTTTGAACGGCCACATCCAATAAATTTTTAAAATACAGGGTGTTTGTCGTCTTTAAAAACTTTTCCGGATTATGCTTGAAAAGGACCCCGGCAAAATGAACGATCGTATCAACCCCGTCCAAAGCACTTCCCAAACTCTCCCGAACGGCAAGATCCGCCCAGAACACATTCACATTATCTTTTGCCTTTAATTCCGGACTTACATCTTGACGATGAACGAGAAGATGCAACAACACCTCGTCTTTTAACAAACGACGGGCGAGCAGTCCTCCCAAATTCCCTGCGGCACCGGTGATCAATACACGCTTTCCCATATTTCACGCTTTATCAGATCATAATAATACATATCTATCACCCGTCCGTTTTTAATCGCAGCATCACGCAAAATAGCCTGTCTGGTAAAACCGACTTTTTCCAACACTTTCATCGAGGCCGGATTATACTCGTAAACAGAGGCAAACAAACGAATAATTCCGGTTTCCCGAAACACGTAATCAACCAACAACGCAACAGCCTCGCTCGTAATTCCCCGCCCCCAATAGTCCTCACCCAGCCAATAACCGACCTCTGCACTAAGGCGCTCCACATCTGTCAAGGGTACGATCCCAACTCCTCCCACGGCCTCTCCCGCTACCTCTATGGCAAAATTTTGAACATAAGGTTGGGCCTGTACCATCCGGATATACTTATCAGCATCCAACATTGTATACGGGTATGGAAGTCCATCCCGCACGTTATTCCATATTTTCTCGTTATTAATATGTTTTACTAATGATACTATATCCGTCAACTTCCACTCCCGCAATCTAAAATTTTCCTGTTTACTTTTTATTTCCATCAAGTTCGCTTTATAATGCAATCCGAGTTCCAAAATTATTTATTATTCTATATCTTTTTTCAACTTCTATCGTAAAAAAAATTATAAATGAGTAATAAATCCACATAAATTGTAGAATGATGGGGTATATGAAATGTTAATTTGTAACCTTTTCGAAACAAAAAAACAATTTCCGGTAGTAAAAATACTTATTTTTATATAGATCGATAGAAAAAAGAAGAAAAACATTGCAAATGCAATTTATATTCTTTAAATTTGAAACAAACACTAAGTATGATAAGATTCATATTACATAGTATCCTCATTCTTGTGGTAACACAACTCAGCAATGTTGCCATGGGATTGATCATGACAGAATCTCAACATACAGCGGTGACCTACCAATTAGCACAATTACATGACTCCATAAACAAGGGACAAAGCCTTGATTTTCAGAATCAATATCCCAGCCCGTTAATCCGGACTTCACTTGTCAGCATGACAAGATCAGAGCTACCCTGCCGGGTTCGGGTGATGCTGGACGGGGTCTACAAACAGGCAAATGAAAGTCTTACCATTAACAAGGAGGCAGATCACACGGGAATACACGAAGTATTCATATCGCACCCCAAGCGATATTTCCATGAACTCTGTTTGTTAATTATTTGAAACCTCACGTATATATGGCACGTATCTTGTACTAATACAAGATGTTTACACGATTAAGTGTTATCCTTTGATATAAAAAAAACAGAGCAACGCTGGGAACGTTGTATATATATACACACACACAACACACAAGAAGATGAAAACAACTTTATTCAGTAAGAACCGGGACGAGAAAAATTACGAGTTATTTTTCGAATCAGATGAATTGCATCGGGTGCAATATCTATTAGAAACCAAACAATTCGGGGAACTTTCCGAATTACAAAGTTCAGAGGACGAGGACACAGGGATTAAATTAAAACTCTCATTAGCTGAACGCGGAAAATTGGTGACGGCACAACTCTTCGAGTACATCATGTCAGCTTACGAGGCTGTATCACCGATCATGACTTTCCGTAATAAAGAGGCTGTGGCTCTTTCAGGAGCCGTAACGCTCGACGAATAGACATTTTTTTTAATAAACGGGTTCCCGAAAATCGAGAACCCGTTTATTATTTATATCCTTAAAACTCACGGAAGATAATCCGTGTACAGAATTCCATTCAAATGGTCGATCTCGTGTTGAAAAATGCGAGCTGTAAATTCTCTCACCGTATCTTGTCTCCACTCGAAAGAAAGTTCATCCCGATAGCGCACGACAATCTCTTTAGACCGATATACCGACCCCATCCGACCCGGAATAGACAAACATCCTTCCTGCCCTAAAACAGTATCTTGAGAGAAATAAACGATTTCCGGATTCACGTAAAATTCAAAAGGCTCTCCCGTTTTATCCAATCGCTGCACAGCAACTAATTGACGTGATATACCGACTTGAGGAGCCGCAATACCCACTCCCTCGTTCAAGGAATCCCTCACGGTAGCAAGCATACGTGATCTTAAAACACGAAAGGTTTCCGTCTCGACATCTTCTTTCCCGAATTCTTTTGCCTGCAAACGCAGGAACAATGAATCTACCCGGTTTGTTACAAGAAACAGAGGCATAATACCCTCTTCTTCCGAATGTCCGATGCGTTCCCGTTCCTCCCGTGTAAAAGAATCCGATTTCTCTCCACACGCAAGGAAACATATCCCTACCCACACGCCAAATAATAACTGAACTATTCTCATTCTATTGTTTTATTAGTTTTAAACAAAAGTCCTTTTCTGACAAAATACATGAACGTGCCTATCGTGGTCATGAAAGAAATAAAATCTGCCATGGGCATACTACTCCACACGCCTGTAATCCCCCAGAAACGAGGTAATATTAACAAAAACGGAATCAAAAATAACAATTGTCGGGAAAGAGACAAAAATATGGAGACTTTAGCTTTCCCAATGGATTGAAAAAAGTTCGTGATAATAATCTGGCACCCCGCGAGAGGGAACATCAAACAAGTCACTCGTAAGCCAAATTTAGATAATTCCATCAACTCATGATTATCCGTAAACATCCCCACAATTGCCGAGGGAAACAACTGGCTCAACAAAAAACCAAACGTCATGATAGAAACCCCGGCAATCAATGCATAACGTAAAGTCTTACGTACCCGGTCAAAAAGAAGCGCCCCGTAATTAAACCCGATTACCGGCTGCATCCCCTGTGTCACCCCGATCTCGATCATGATAAACAAGGTCAGTACCCGATTCACAATCCCGTAGGCCCCGATAGCCAAGTCACCACCATAGCGCATAAAACTATTATTCAATATAATGACCACTGAACTAGCACACACGTTCATCAAGAAAGGTGACATCCCGATGGAAAAAATACTCATGATAATCCGACCTTTCAATTTAAATATTCCCGGTTTAAAACGTATCGTCGTGTTCTTGTTCAGATAGTGACTCACGATCCAGATTAAACCGATCGACTGGGAGATCACCGTGGCCAATGCTGCTCCCCGGATTCCCCAATCCAAATGAAAAATGAATATCGGGGCTAGAATAATATTGGCAAATACGGTCAGTAAAGAACTCAACATGGCCTTTTTCGGGTATCCCGTGGCTCGCATCACGTTGTTCAGACCGATAAAAGTAAAAGCAATCGGATTTCCCATCAAAATAACCTGCATAAAATCCCGGGCGTAAGGTAAAGTCGCCGGACTAGCCCCGAAGAAATGCAAGATCGGATCTAAGAATATCAAAGTCAATCCCCCGAAACAAAACCCGTTAATCACGCATAACAACAACACGTTCCCCAAGACAGAATTCGTTTTCTCCGTGTCTTTCTGCCCGAGATAAATCGAACTGATTGTCGCTCCCCCGATTCCTACCAAAGTCGAAAAAGCAATAATCAGGTTCATCAAGGGAAAAGTGATCGCTAAACCCGATATAGCTAACGGCCCCACACCATGCCCGATAAAAACACTATCAATAATATTATACAACGACGTTACTGTCATCCCGATGATTGCAGGGATTGAATACTGTAATAATAACTTCCCGACTGGCTTTGTCTCCAAAACCTGCGATGCATTAATACTCGACATAACTCTTTATCCTCCTTCTATTAAAATAAAACACCTCTTGATGGAATGGTCGTGATTGACCCACTATTTTCAGAAATATAACCCGAATAGAGGACACAAAGATAATAAAACTCGTCGTTTATTTTAGATTTTAGATTCTAAATTTTAGATTCCAACCGTACAAGACCTTATTAATTTTAGATTTTAGATTCCAACCGCACAAGGCCAACGCTTCTTAATTTCCTACTTCAACTTTTAGTTTTTATCTTTTAACTTTTATCGTTTATCATTGGGGTCGTTTTTTAAACAAATTCCCGATTCGCCCCAGTCCCCAACGTAAAAGGATTGGCAAAGCGGCCTCCCACAACAAGGGTGAAATATTTTTAAACATCATTCCCAACATCGGGATTTGTCCTTCCGCCTCTTCTCCCCCGTCATTCTCCCTGTTTTCTCTTCGTTTAGAAAAAAACAAAGAAGAAATCCCGGCAAACAAAATCCGCCCGGAATGATCATGTATGAACTTAAAATCCTCGTTTATTTTCTGTTCCTGCACCCGGCAACTCTCACGCACCCGGCGCTGTTCCGCCATCAACATGTCCAGCGGGGTCGGTTGTCTCTTCATTATCTTTTTCATCCTTACTCATCATTGCTGTTATAATCTCGTTCATCACCTTGGACGTGATCTTTCTCTTGAAAAACATCGTTATCCCGAACAACAACAGGTACATCCCAACCACCAACACGAATCCCAAAGCCATGCTACCCAATAATTCTCCCAAGAAAAAACCTAACGCCAGGAACAAAAATAAAATGGCAAAAAAAGCCAATAAAACCAAAACAATACCATACGAAAAGACTGCCATTGTCTTGGCAACCCTTTCGTATGTATTCAATTTTAATAGCTCTAGCCTCAATTCCACGTAAGTTGAAATATCCTCTTTCAACTCAGCAAACGTCTTCTCGGCAATATTCTCCATAAGCTATTACTTCGTTTCCGTAGCAGTCTTCCCCGCAACCTTTTCAGCTACATGATTGACATCCTCGGTCACGTGTTCTTTCACGTTCTCGGCCTTGTTTTTTGCTTTTGAATAAACGTCCTTCACCTCTTCCTTCACTTTAGACACGGCACGATCAAACTCTTCCGCTAATTTTTTACGATTATCAGCTACCATTAAATAACCGACAGCAACTCCTACAACAGCGCCAATACCTAGCCCTATCAGTAGATTTGAAGTTTCATGTTTCATATTCTTTAATTTTTATGTTCGTACCTAATTTAACGAACTGAAACATGAAAAGGTTCTCTTTTTAGTGATTTTTTTACGAATATTTTTAACGAGTGATAAAATGTATTTTCGAAGGGTCATAACGCTCGGGAACAGGTGCTTGCTCATCTGCCGGTTTCCCGATTGCCACAACGGCAAACGGCACGAATTCCGATGACAAGTGAAACAAAGTTTTCACTTGATGAACCCGGTGCATCTGAGGATAAATTCCAACCCAAGTGGTTCCCAGTTTCTCCCCGTAGGCCTGCAACATCAGGTTTTGGACACACGCTCCCAGCTCTTGGGGCCAGTTTCCCCCGTCAAGCCCGGCCCGGCGGGTATTACAACAAACTAAAATCGCGGCCGGGGCTGTTCTTAAAGCCATCCCTTCCGGTAAAGTCTCAGCCAAAGTATCAAGATGTTCCCGATCTTCTATCACGAAAAACTCCCAGGGACGGCGATCTTTAACCGAAGGTGCGTACATGGCCGCTCTCAGCAATCGCTCGATCGTCTCCACGCACACCTTATCCGGAGCATAATTTCTCACACTACGACGTCCCACGATAGCCTCGTTCACGGCTGCCATATCCGTGAACTTCTGGCTACACATTTCCGTTGCCAGTTCCCGAACCCGCGGGATAATTCTCACGAAATGATCACTTCCTTTATGAACAGCCAGCAAGGTTTCATTTTCCCACGTTTCTATGATCATCAACACGTTATCCAAACGATTATTTTCAAGTATTTCGTACCCGATACACCCCTTTTCCTGCCTTGACAATTCAGACATCTCACGCAAAAGTTCCACGACTTGAGCGCGAACCTCGCTCTTCACCTCAACTGTAACATTTATCCTGATCATATACTCAAATTTTGAAATTGCACATTTGTTCCCCACCACTCTCTTTCATAAAAACGGTCAAAATTATAAAAGTTAGAGGACTTTTTAATAACCAAAATGTACTTTTATTCGTAAATCACATAAACTTTAAAAGAAAAATAGAAGATGAAAACAAAACAAGCATTCAAAAGGATATGGATAGTTACCCTTCTCATCACAACAAGCGGGGCATTGTGGGCTCAACAACAAACAACGAAAGAGAAATTTTCCCTCCCACCTTTACCTTACGAAACAAATGCCCTCGCACCCGTTATCAGTGAAACCACCATAAAACTACATCATGGTAAACATCTGAAAGCCTACATTGATAACCTGAATAAATTGATCGTGGGGACACCATTCGAGAACTGTGATCTTGAAACCATCGTCAAGAACTCCACCGGAGCGATATTTAACAACGCAGCACAAGCGCTGAACCATATTATCTATTTCAACTCGTTCTCTCCGAAAGCAGAACATACCCCGTCAGGAGCGCTGCTTGCTGCCATAGAAAAAGAATGGGGTTCATTCGATAATTTCAAAAAGGAGTTCTCGGCTGCCGTCACCTCGTTATTCGGGTCCGGATGGGTATGGCTCGCGAAGGACAAAAAAGGGAAACTATACATTTTCTCCGAGAGTAACGCCGGGAACCCAATTACCAAAGGTTACACTCCGATACTGGGGATCGATGTTTGGGAACATGCTTATTACCTTGATTACCAGAATCTCCGTCCGGAACACATCGAAAAAATATGGACAATTATTGACTGGAGAACCATCGGGGCCCGTTACAAATAGCCCGGAATATTTATATATAAAACCAATCATGACATTTTCACGAACAAACATCTATATTTGTAAGTTTTAAAAAAAGAACAAATAATGATAAACCCATTAGATATTATTCGTAAATATTACACGTTGGATTCCCTCGCCGGGCAATCCCTCCTCATACATAGCCAACTTGTTCGAGATAAAGCACAATCACTGGCTATCCGACATCCCGAAATGGATCTGGACATCCCCTTCATTCAAGAGGCTGCCATGCTCCACGACATCGGGATTTTTCTCACGAAGGCCCCGGACATCGGTTGTTTCGGAGAACATCCCTACATCTGCCACGGTTATCTGGGAGCCGATCTACTCCGCGAAGAAGGCCTTCCCCGTCATGCCCTAGTATGTGAACGACACACGGGGGCCGGCATATCACTTGAAATGATCAAGAAAAATCATTTACCTTTACCCCAACGGGATATGCTCCCCGTTACTCTTGAAGAAAAACTAATCGCTTTTGCCGATAAGTTTTATTCGAAAACCAATTTAACCCGGGAAAAGAAACTAGGCAAAATCCGGGCAGAAATGGCTTTTTATGGGGAAGAAACAGTCGCCCGTTTCGAAGAATGGTGTGAACTTTTTCTTTAAATATAATCTAATTTTTACAACTTTCACCCGTTTCATCACGTATTTTACTCGTAATTTAAATACGTGATGCGGTTATGGAAAATTTAAACAACTGGATTATAGCAACCAATGATTTTATTTGGACCTATATATTAATAGCCCTGCTAATCTGTATCGGGGTCTACTTTACCTTCAAGAGTAAATTCGTACAATTCCGGAATATCCGGGAAATGTTCCGGCTGCTTGGCGACGGAATAGCAAGCGGGAACCACAAGAACTCGGTTTCTTCTTTTCAAGCATTTTGCATTGCAACCGCTTCGCGGGTAGGCACAGGTAACCTGGCGGGTGTGGCAACAGCCCTAGCCCTGGGAGGACCGGGAGCCATATTCTGGATGTGGCTTATAGCGCTTATCGGTTCTGCCTCTGCCTTCATCGAATCCACGTTAGCCCAAATATATAAAGTTAAAGGAGAACGCTCGTTCATCGGGGGCCCCGCCTTTTACATGGAAAAAGGTTTAAAGAAACGATGGTTAGGCATTCTTTTCGCTGTCATCATTACTATTACCTTCGGACTTGTATTCAACTCGGTACAAGCAAATACCGTTACCTTGGCATTTCATGAAGTCTTTGGGACAAACCGTGTCTGGCTGGGAATCATTCTAACCCTGTTTACCCTACTGGTCATATTCGGTGGAATACACCGGATTGCCGTTATATCCGGAATCATCGTCCCCCTTATGGCTATTGCATACATTCTGCTTGCCGCTTTCATCCTATTCACGCACCTTGGAACATTACCCCATGTCATTGGTTCTATTTTCACGAACGCATTCGGATTCGAACAATTCGCGGGCGGGGGTTTAGGAGCCGTCATCATGCAAGGTGTCCGGCGAGGACTTTTCTCAAATGAAGCGGGTATGGGTTCCGCCCCGAACGCTGCCGCAACGGCAACAGTCTCCCACCCGGTGAAACAAGGATTAATCCAAGCCCTCAGTGTTTTCACCGACACGTTAATCATTTGTAGTTGTACGGCATTCATTATTCTACTTTCGGACGTTCCGCTAGATGGTTCGGTGAAAGGAATCCAACTGACACAAATGGCCCTGTCCCACCAGATCGGAAGCGTGGGAGGACAATTTATCGCTATTTGTATACTCCTTTTTGCCTTCAGTTCCATCGTGGGTAACTATTCATACTGTGAAACAAACTTATTTTTCATATCCAAGAATAAAACCTATTTACAACTTTACCGGATTATCGTGGGGGGAATGGTCATGTTCGGATCAATCGCCGCCCTGGATCTCGTCTGGAATATTGCCGATCTATTCATGGCAATCATGGCTATAACCAACCTGATCGCGATCGTATTACTGGGTAAAATCGCCTTGAAAGCATTACAGGACTACAACCGTCAACGTCGTATCAGCAAGAAAAATATCATATTCAAGTCCTCGTTCATACCGGAGTTAAAAGATTCCACGAGTGAATGGGAATAAAATGATTTTTTTTTTAACTTTGCAACAAACAGAAGGGATTGACACGATGATAGATTTATGTGTAATTTTCTCCTGCCGCTGTACTTTAAAACAGGAAAAAGGCAGCATTAAAAATAAAGAATAGTAGAGATATAAAAGATGAGATTTGACGAGCTGGAACTAGAGGATTCATTGTTGCAAGGATTAGATGCCATGAATTTTCAGGAAACAACCCCTATACAAGAATTAACAATCCCTGTTATCTTAGAGGGAAAAGATTTAATCGCCTGCGCACAAACAGGCACCGGAAAAACAGCCGCTTACACTCTTCCGATTTTAAATCGATTAATCAAAGAAGAGAACCGATCGGACACGGTAAAAGCTGTTATCATGGCTCCCACCCGGGAATTAGCCCAACAAATAGACGTACAATTCGAGGGATTTTCTTATTTTCTCCCCGTTTCGACGGTAGTCGTCTACGGGGGTGGTGACGGAAGTTTATGGGATCAACAGAAAAAAGCATTGCGTCTGGGAGCAGATGTTGCCATCGCAACACCGGGACGGTTGATCGCACATCTGCAACATAGCGATGTAGACCTTTCGCAAGTAAAATACTTTATCCTTGACGAGGCTGACCGGATGCTGGACATGGGATTTTTTGACGACATCATGCAAATCGTGAACAAACTGCCCAAAGACCGACAAACCATACTCTTCTCGGCTACGATGCCCCCGAAGATACGACAGCTAGCCCAAAATGTACTTCGAGACCCGGTAGAAATCAACGTGGCAGTATCCAAACCCAACGAAGCCATCATGCAAGCCGCTTACATCTGCCACGAAAGCCAGAAAATGGGTATCATCGAAGAACTTTTCAGCAAACCGGTCTTACACAAAACGCTAATCTTCGCCTCTTCCAAACAAAAAGTAAAAGACCTCGCCTTCACCTTAAAACGTAAAAAATTCAACGTGGCAGCCATGCATTCCGACTTGGAGCAGTCAGAGCGGGAATCTGTTATGATGGATTTTAAAAATAATAAAATAGATATACTCGTTGCCACCGACATCGTGTCCCGTGGTATAGATATTGATGAGATAGGATTGGTAATCAACTTTGATGTACCCCATGATCCGGAAGATTATATTCACCGTATCGGACGAACAGCGAGAGCCAGCGCGGAAGGTGTTGCCTTGACCTTTGTCTCCGGGGCAGAGCAAGGAAAGTTTTACCGCATAGAGCAGTTCATCGAAGAAACGATTTACAAGATACCACTCCCTGCTCACTTGGGATCGGCACCGGAATACAATCCGAAAGCATTCGAACATGGCTCGTCAAAAGGCAGGGGACGGAAACCTAGCGGCCGTTCTTTCGTAAAAAAGAAAAACCACGCCAAGCGAGAAGGAGGCTCAAACTAGATAAATAACCTTTTAAAACTAAACACTTATGATTCTAAATGCCGGAAATATATTACTTATTGGATCTATCCTATTATTTGTCAGTATCGTTGTCGGAAAAGCAGGTTTCCGTTTCGGAGTTCCCGCCTTACTCCTTTTCCTAGGAGTAGGAATGCTTTTCGGAACCGACGGTTTAGGAATAGAATTCAACAACCCGCAAACTGCTCAATTCATCGGAGTCATTGCATTAAGTATTATATTATTTTCCGGTGGTATGGATACAAGTGCGGCAGAGATCAAACCTGTTTTAGGACAAGGTATTGTTCTCGCCACAGTCGGAGTCATGTTTACAGCCTTCCTCACGGGTTATTTTATCTACTACATCACGAATCTCGAAAATAGTTTCGTCACCCTAAATTTCACGGAATCATTATTACTCGCATCCGTCATGTCGTCTACCGATTCTGCATCCGTGTTCTCGATTCTCCGTTCCAAACGACAAGGGCTAAAAGAGAACCTACGTCCCATGCTAGAGCTGGAAAGTGGTAGTAATGACCCGATGGCCTATATGTTAACCATATTACTTATCGGAATTATTCAATCCGGAGAAAACAGTTTAAGTAACACAATACTGCAATTCATCATGCAGATGAGCATCGGTGCTGTATCCGGTTATCTACTGGGAAGACTGGCCGTATACTGCATCAATAAACTAAACATCAATCAATCATTATATCCTGTTCTTTTATTAGCTTTCGTGTTCTTCATTTTCTCGTTCACGGATCTGGTAAAAGGTAACGGTTACCTGGCTGTTTATTTAGCCGGCTTAGTGGTTGGAAATCATAAAGTGGTACACAAAAAGAGTCTTACCACCTTTTTCGACGGTATCACATGGTTATTCCAGATCGTGATGTTCCTCACGTTAGGCCTTCTGGTAAACCCGGCAGAATTACTCCCGGTCGCAGCGTTAAGCATTCTTATCGGGGTATTCATGATTATACTGGCTCGTCCGATAAGTGTATTTTTATGCCTTATCCCCTTCCGGAAAATGACCACCAAGGCACGGGCATACGTTTCATGGGTCGGTCTGCGCGGAGCAGTCCCCATCATTTTTGCCACCTACCCGCTAATCGCAAACATCCAGCACGCATCATTAATATTTAACGTGGTGTTCTTCATTACCATTCTTTCTTTGGTTGTACAGGGAACAACAGTCAGTTTCATGGCGAAACTACTCGGTTTGTCAACCCCCGAAGAACGCAAAAACGTCTTTAACGTCGAACTACCCGAAGAAATTAAAACCGCCATGTCTGAAATTGAAGTCATTCCTTCCATGTTGGCAAAAGGTGACAAATTAATGGATTTGGTATTACCGGATAACACGTTGGTAGCCTTGATCAAAAAGAACGATTCATATTGCGTCCCCAAAGGAAAAACCAAACTACATACCGGAGATAAGTTACTCGTGATCACGGATGATGATGAAGCTCTCATGAAGACTTATGAAAGCCTAGGGATCACGGATTATTCAATTCAAAAAAATGCTTGATACTAGCCATACGGTAGTACATCAGAGATAAGAAAAATTACACTTTATAGGCATTTTCTATCATCTGATAAAAACTAAATATTTGTTTTGATAAACAAATTGTCGTATTATTGTGCTATCAAAACATGACCACTAAAAAGATTAAATTTATGAGCATTAAAGGAACAAAAACAGAACAAAACTTATTGAAATCATTTGCCGGTGAATCACAGGCCAGAAGTCGTTATACTTTTTTCGCTAGTGTAGCTAAAAAAGAAGGATTCGAACAAATCGCGGGAGTATTCATGGAAACTGCCGAACAGGAAAAAGAACACGCCAAGAGATTCTTCAAATTCTTGGAAGGCGGAATGGTTGAAATCACCGCATCTTACCCCGCAGGTGTAATCGGAACGACAGCAGAAAATCTGAAAGCTGCCGCAGAAGGAGAAAACGAAGAATGGGCAGACCTCTATCCGGAATTTGCTAAAGTTGCAGAAGAAGAAGGATTTACCGCCATCGCAGCCGTGTTCCGTAACATTGCAAAAGTGGAAGCTGAACACGAGGCTCGTTACAGAACGCTTTTAGCTCGCGTGGAAGCCGGTAAAGTATTCGAAAGAGACGAAGTGATCCTGTGGCAATGCCGTAACTGCGGTTTCGTTTACGAAGGCAAAACAGCCCCGAAAGCGTGTCCCGCTTGCGCTCACCCTCAAGCATATTTCGAAGAAAAGAAAAACAATTACTAATCATACTTGTAATTGAGGATAAAAAACTAAAAGTTGAGGCAGATGTCTCAACTTTTAGTTTTTTATTTTACCCGTCACGAAGAAATCACAACTTGATTTTCGTTATATTCGCGACAAAGAAACTGAAATCTATTTTTTAATTGATAAAATAAAGTTATTATGAAAAAAGTAATCAACGCACCGAAAGCACCGAAAGCCATCGGTCCTTACAGTCAAGCAATTGAAGCAAACGGAACGCTTTACATCAGTGGTCAACTTCCTATTGACGTGAATACCGGAAAATTCGTTGAAGGTGGAGTAAAAGAACAAACAGAACAATGTTTGAAAAACATCGGTTACATCCTGGAAGAAGCCGGATATACTTTTGACAACGTGGTTAAATCAACTTGCCTGTTGGGAGATATGTCTTATTTCGCTGATATGAACGAAATCTATGCTAAATATTACAAGACAGATTGTCCTGCCCGTGCAGCTTTTGCCGTAAAAGCTCTCCCGATGGGTGCTATGGTTGAAATTGAAACCATCGCTGTAAAATAAAGATAAAAACGGCTGAATCAGCCGTTTTTTCATTTTTTTTTCTTACCTTAGGGGAAAGTAGTGCATAACTTAAATCAAACATGATGAGAATATTCGGTTTACTCCTTGTACTTGCCCTATTTTTCTCCTGTGCATCTCAAAAAGAGGTAGCCCAAAATAAAAAGGGGCGTTGCGCTATCAAAGATTCAGCGCAATATGAATTGATCGTTTTTGATTCGGGATTCGATTTTTGGTTGACAAGTCACCAGAGCATGGCCAGTCAGCACTCAGAAAGTTATTATCAAAGTATGAATCACCAGTATGCTATCGAATGGAACAGAAGGTATGCTGCCGGAGATCCGAGAATCAACAGTTACATCGATTACAGCTTGAACAGAGATTACGGGTTTGATTTTAATTACAAACTCTACATGTATTTCAGGTTCTTCGAAGACACAAACAGGATAAAACTAATCCCAGGAAACAGAAACCTTTAATAATTTTAGATTTAATGATTTTAGATTTCAAATTCCAGCCACACAAGCTATCCCTTCTTTTAATCTCTCAATCTAAAATCATAAATCACTAAATCTAAAATTACTCGCTTCTTTTATGGCCTCCGGGGTACCCAAGTCGAGACATCGGCCATCGTGCCGAAAAAGCTCGATAGGATGTTCTCTTGCCTGCGCCAGATGCTCGTCGATGATAGAGAATACTCCCTGATGAATGATATGCTTTAAATATTCCGGGCTAAGAATCTGGATCCCGCAGTAATTGAACTCCGTGGCCCCGTAAAAGCCTTCGTCCACGATCTTCTGCTCCCCGGTTCGCTTGTTCTCCCAACCTTTCAAAACACCATGATTAAACTTCAATACCCGATCTGCAACTGCCTGTTGCACGACCAACGTGGCGTATGCCTCACGTGATTCATGCTGACGAACGAGCGCCTTCAAATCCAAGTCCGTTAAAATATCCACATTATGAATAAGCACGGGTTTCCCCGGAATAAATAATTCCCGGGCCTTCAAAACCCCTCCTCCCGTATCCAGTAACTCATCTCGTTCATCGGACAAAACGATGTCCATACCGAAATCTCCTTTCTCTTTCAGAAAGTGTTCTACCTGATCGGCAAAATGATGAATATTAATCACTAACCGCTCCACCTGCACTTCTCTCATTCTCTCGATCACCCGCTCCAACAGAGTCTTTCCTTTCAACTCCACCAAAGCTTTCGGGCGATCGTTTGTCAACGGCCGCAACCGGGTACCTAAACCGGCTGCAAAAATCATCCCATTCATCTATATCTCTATAATATTATTTTTAATCGCGTACATCACCAATGCCGCCGTATTCCGACATCCCGTCTTACTGAGCAGATTTGCCCGATGCTTGTCTACCGTACGTTTACTGATAAACAATTCGTCCGCAATCTCCTGATTTGACAATCCTTTACACACGTGATACAAAATTTCCAGCTCTCGTTCCGAAATATCATTATCCACAGTTTCCGGTGTTTCGCTTTTGTTGTCACGCATATTATTCAATATATTCACCAATAACTCTTCCGAAAAGAAACTCTCCCCTTCCGCCACCTTCTGAATAGCCGTTACCACCTTATCAATTCCCGAATTCTTCAACAAGAATCCCTTCGCACCCGCATCAATCATCTTGTAATAATACTGCTCGTCCCCGTACATGGAAAGAACTATAATCTTCAAATTGGGTTTCATTTTCATCGCCTCGATCGTGGCATCAATACCATTCATCTCCGGCATCTCTATATCCATCAGCACGACATCACAATCAACAAACGACAAATTCTCAACAAACTCCCTCCCGTTCGAGGCCTCGTAGATATGTCGAACGAAATCCTGAGTTGAAAGCAATAACTTCAATCCCTCCCGGAACAACTTGTGGTCATCAACCAGATATATTCTCAATTTATCCATAAAACAAGATTTACTTACACTTTATAAAAGCTCTCGCAATCATTCCCCGTCCTGACTCGCTGGAAATCTTGATATCCCCATTTCCCGAATTCAATCGGTACTGCATGTTGCTCAATCCCATCCCGCCATCACTTTCAGCTTGTTTCACGTCAAACCCCATGCCGTTATCCTCGTATTCCAAGTACAAAACATCCCCCTGCAACTGTAGGTCAATACTGATTTTACTGGCATTAGCATGTCGCAACGTGTTATTGATCAACTCGCAAATCACCCGGTACATGATTACTTCCACGTTATATATAAAACGACGATTATCAATATTTGTTTTAAAATTAATACTAATACCTTCAGCCGGACGCAATTTTCGAATAAATGATTCCGTGGCATCCTTTAAACCGAAATTATTCAATATATGAGGACTGATATTAGCTGAAATCTCTCGCACGCTCGTGATAGCCTCGTCAACAGCCTGTTTCAAGTTCCCTTTGATTTTGTCGTTTACCTCCGACGAGTTCTTTTCCTCGAAACCGGAAAGCAACATCTTTATAACACTTAATAAAGGCCCTAGCCCGTCATGCAACTCCTTGGCAAAACGCTGCCGCTCCTGTTCCTCCGTGCGGATAACAGCCGACAGTACCCGCTTTTCCGTCTCACTCCGTATACCATCCAGCCGACGTAAAAACTGGAATACCTTCCGTATATAAAATGTCCCGATAGCAAAGGCCAGCGAAATAACAAATGACAACCACACTTTCGTCTGGTACAACTCTTCCGACTCTCCCCGGTGCATCGAGGGAACCAATTCTATCGCCCGGTAAATCGCCATCAAAAAAAAGCCTGTTGAAATCAAAATCCAAGCAGCATTGAACTTCGTCCGCTTAAACAAACTAATCGCAAATCCCATCGCAACGATCTGTAACAACAAAGACAAATATACAACTATTTGTGTAACCACGATATATGTATTAGTTAAAAGTTAAAAACTAAAAGATAAAAGCTATGTTCAAATATCGGCATTATTTCCAAACTTACCAAGTTTTTAGACTTCGAACATTATACATTATCAGCAAGTATATGTCATGATTCTTGGGAGATATGCAAATTTGCATATCTCCCAAACCCATTCAACTAACTCTCATTTTCTCGATTATTCAAGTCAATATTCAAGGGTAATCTCCATCTCTTCTCTTGGGTGAAAATATGAAGTAACTCTATAAAAATCCTAGAAGTAAATCTCTTCTGCAAATATATTTCACGGACAAAAGCATGAAAAGCTACGTCAACATTCTCGGTAAGCACCAAAAGTATTTCAATCTGCTCTGCCATATATTTTTCATGTTTGATCAATTCGTTTAAGGCATGTAACGTATTATTCCAATCCCATGCATCCCGTTTCATTTCCCGAATCAGAACACTTCCCTTAGAACGATAAATAGATTCAATCATCCGACAAATCCTACTCATATTATCCTGAGATTGCAAATTTACCCAAGAAGCCAGTTCTGCCAGTTGTTGTTCTTCGAAATAAACTTGTAACGACAAATACAAGTTCGCAGACCATAACTCCGCATTTATTAACTCATTCACGGCATATTCTATTCGCTTATCCATTATCAACTTAAAATTTAATTACTGTTTCATACTTCTATAAAATCGTGACATATCGTCAAGTAAAAAGAATCTTATGCCTTTTTGTCCTCTTCCACTTGTAAAAAAGTCAACATAAGATCCAGTTCTTTTTCAATATCCTCAATTCTACTGAGAACGAATTCCCAGGAATCCCCTTGTAAACCACGCTTTAACTCCCGGATTTCCTTCGATAAAACTAAAAATAACATCCGAAAATCCTCTTCTCTGGAATGTCTCCTCATCTATTAACATGAATGAAACCTCTATTTTGGCATATTGTTTGCGCAATAAGAAATAGAGGAAATGACAAAAATGAAGTGATCGACGAGAAGAAGTGAAAATCAAGCGTGTCTTTAAAACAGTGACGGATAAGAAGCCTAAATCTGGGGACAATGATAATTTCTTTTTTCAATTTCATAATTTTCATAAAACTCAAATATACAACAACCCTGTTCCCATGGGTTGAATCCATATAAGGTTAAGCGTGGGAACTTTAGTATTACCGTTCAGAAGTATCCCCATACTCACTACAAGTAAATACATAAAGCCCCACGCCTATATGATATAATCAAATGAGTATACGATATAGCACGAGGGACGTTGTCTGCATTATCCATTGTAGTATTGAAATTGGGGATTTCCTGAACACGGATAATTCTTTAAACGCCTTGTATCTTCAATAAAATTACGTTCCAAAGATATAAATTATCTATTAAAACATAACTATTATTTTTATCTTTATTAGTACAAGATTAACATGACCTAGAACGGGTACCCGATCGCCACGTTAAACACGGACCGCTTGAATCCTCCACGCGAATCAAACAATACGAAACGATTTCCCACGGGCATGGAAGGATCTTTCACCTTGATTCCCAAATCAAAACGTAACAAAAAGAAATTAGCGTTCAACCTCAGACCCGCCCCCGTACCGATAGCAATCTGGTTAAAGAAATTATAATTCAGTTTTGCCCCGGAACGATTTTCTTTCGGGTTAATATTCCACACGTTTCCGGCATCCACGAACAACGCTCCCTCCAACAACCAAATCAACTTGAAACGGTATTCAATATTTCCCGCCAATTTGAAATCCCCCACGCTATTCGGGTATTTCTCCGTGGCCAGATAAGAACCGGGACCTAATGTCCTAGCCTGCCAAGCCCGGATGTCGTTTGCCCCACCCCCGTAATACGCCTCCTCAAAAGGCAATACCTTCATGTTTCCATACGGGTAACCACACCCCACGAAAAGACGTCCCACGAGTGAATTCGCCCGGTTGATATACCAGTTATAACGGTATTCGGCATCTGCTTTCACAAATTGCGCGTACCTAACCCCGAAGATTTTGTAATACTTTTCATTTAACGTTCCACTCGCAGAACTTTTACTTCCGGCAATCCCGTCTATAACGGAAAGAAAATTTCCCGAAGTCTCCGTGTTTACCCTGAAATAACTATAATTCGCAGTTTTCACGTTCACCTGCTGATCCGTGTAAGTGGCAGAGAAAACGGCAGAAAGGATCATATGGTCCGTGTAGGCATTTTTGATATACTCATTTTTCAAACCATCGATAAAATTCTGGTCCACATCCTTCATCAACACATAGTTCAAATCTATCAAATCAAAATTATACCTCCACTTTTTGTTCGCTTTCCGCCATAAATAACCGAAACGGGCATTAGCAATCGAACGGGTATAATACGGGGTATATTCATAACTATACGAAAAAGAAATCGAAGTCTTCGGGGCATAATTCCGCCGGAAATCTTTCATCTTGAAAAACGGCATCCAAAACTGCGGGGTCACGAGTTTCAATTCAGCTCCGATTTCCGAGGTATTAAATATTTTTCCCTCTCCATTGACCTGCTCTTTCCGCAAACTTCCCCAAATACTGGCCGAAATATTCTCCCCCGCACGGAACACGTTACGATGGTTATAGGTAAAATTACCTCCCACTCCCATGTTGCCCGAATTATGCGTCCCCTCCAAGAACACGTTATAGGATTGCCTCTTCACGGGCGATAACTGGATCACGCAGTCCAAAGCTTTCACGTCTCCATCCGACTCCACCTCTTTAAAATCGATATTCACCATCTTGAAAAGATTCAGCGCCTGCAATCGCACGTAAGTATCTATCACCCGCCGGGCATCGTACAATTCCATCTGCTGCAACTGGATGGTTTCTATAATCATTTTAGGCTTTATCTTTAGCTTATCCTTGTACAAGATATTATAACCATTGTAATACAACGTATTATACGTAGAATCCACCTGTTCTGCAGTCAGCATCGGGTCGTAATCAAAATTCACGCTGATGTTCCGCACGAAATAACGCCTGTAAGCGTTGCTATCCACGGCATTCTCTACCACCCGTACGAAAACTTTGGCCATATTTTCTTTAACCGCACTTGTTGTATCGGCAAAAAACTGGATAAAATTCTTTGAAAAATTGAAATACCCTTTTTCCCGGAGCATTTTCGTGATTCGTTCCCGTTCGTCATCCAGAACGTCAAGATCCAATGGAGCGTCTTTCTCCAAAAGAGTATTCACCGTATCCCGTCGAAAATTGGCCATCAACCCGCTTTCCTCGGCGATCTGGTTTACCCGTCCCCCCTCCTTATCATCAAATCGCACTTCCTGAATCCGGGTAACAGGTCCCACTTTCACGTGGTATTCCACAAACGCCTTCCTTTTCTTATAAAAGATCGTATCTGATACTTCCGCACTATAAAACCCTTTATTATGGAGATACAATTCAATCTGGCTGGCACTTCGTTGCGTCATGAAAGGATCGTAAATAACGGGAGCCTCCCCGATACGTCGTAACCATTGGTTAAATTTCTTTTTTTCATTCCTCCCGCTTAAATTATATAATCCCAGATGAAAACGGGCAACCCCCAAAATCCGGGTATTCGGTTTTTGTCGGATATTTCGTTTCAAATCAGACCGATTAAGCTTATAATCATCCACTTTCACCTTCACACGATCCAGCAAATACTCGTCTTTCCCGACATACTTCGTCGGTGAACACGAATAAAAAATGAAGAATATAAAAAAAATAAAACTTATCTTGTACGCTACCCGCATGCTCAAAAATCTCAAAAAAATACTATGTTTGTGTTTTAATTTTAACCAGCAAGCTTAAAAATGATGCTTAGCAAACACCTAACAAATGTAATTCAAAACCTTGAAAAAAAGAAATTCAGGGAAAAATATAATTTATACAAGGTAGAAGGAGATAAACTCGTACAGGAATTACTCCTCTCTGACATGAAAATAGATTCATTGATTGCCCGTCCCTCGTGGATCGAAAGCAATCAACAACACGTGAAAAAATATAACACGATCGAGGTAAACGAGATCGAGATGGGACGTATTTCCAATTTCAAATCCCTACCGGAAGTCATCGCACTAGCCGAAATTCCCATTAAAACATACAACCCGGAGGAGATAAAAGACTCGCTTTCAGTGATTCTCAACGGTATTCAAGACCCCGGCAATATCGGCACGATACTCCGGGTTTGCGACTGGTTCGGTATCCGGAACATATTTTGCGATCACGATTGTGCAAACATTTTTAACCCGAAATCCGTTCAAGCAAGCATGGGTGCAATATTCCGGGTGAACGTTTTTTACTTGGATCTTGTCAGTTTTATCCCCCGGTTCACGAACCCGAACTTTCCCTGTTACGGGACATTTCTGGAAGGAGAAAACATCTACCGGATGAACCTCCAAACCAAGGGATTTATCGTCATGGGAAACGAGGGAAACGGAATTACCGCGGGTATCGAACAACTGGTAGACCATAAAATAACAATTCCCAGTTTTGCACACAGTCTTTATTCGACAGAATCCCTGAACGTGGGAGTTGCCACTGGCATCATCCTTTCGGAATTCAAACGAATAGAATATAATTAAATAGATAAATCAATTATTTAAAACAAAAAAGGACAGTATGAAAAAATTAGTAATTTTAGCTCTCTTTAGTCTCATCGGTTTAACCACCATGGCTCAATCCTTACCTATAAATATCGGTATTCATGGCGGTTGGAATGACGCAAAAATCAAAGCAAAAGAATATAAAGTAGATTCGCATGGTGGATACATGATTGGTGCCTTCGCAAGAATCAATCTTGGGAGTATTTACTTAGAACCAGCCTTGAACTTTGCACACAAAGAAAGTAAAATCAAAGTCGGTTCTATCGGAAAATTCAAATACAGCTCCATCGACATCCCTGTTATGGTCGGATATAACATTCTCAAACTCCCCATATTCAAATTACGCGGATTCGCTGGTCCCGTTGCATCTTTCGTCACGAAAGATTTAAAAAGCGATTTCAACACGGACAAAATGATGTGGAACGGAAAAATCGGAGCCGGAGTCGATGTATGGAAAGTAACTTTCGATATTGACTACGAATTCGGATTAAAGAAATTCGGAGATGGGGTAAAAGCACCCAAATCATGGAACTTAACCTTGGGATTCAAGATTATCTAATCCCACCCTATTTCTAGGGTAGTTTCCTAAAATCGAGTAAACCGATTTTAGGAAACTACAGAAAAAAAATTATCAAATACTTGCATTATTCATTTATTCTGTTTTCCTTTGTCCCTATCAATTCAATCTGCAAGGATTGTTTGAATTATAAAGAGGAGTCGAGAGAACGGGCTCATGGAAACTCCGACAACCTGCAAGGCTACTTGCAAGGTGCCAAAACCCGACCTGAGAACCAGGAGTTATAATTTAAGCTGAAAGAAAATGAAAACAGAAACAACAAAACAAAACAGCATTTATTGCACTACAAATTGTAGCACTCTTTTCATTCATTCTATCGCCATGTCTATGCGTATGCGCTGCATGCGCTAATATTTTTTATACCCCGGACTTTTTATTTTAGATTTTTTTAATTTCAGATTTTTGATTGGGAAATTACACGTTAATTTTCAGGATTTCATGAATCGGTTTCAAGGATAAACCGTGTGAAAACGTGTCATTGCATACCATCAAATTATCACTAGGAATCAATTAGTTGCAAGGCAGCTAACAGATAAAAAATCAACAAAAAAAAATTTATCCATTAAAAAATTGTACAAGATCATGGCTAAAACATACGCAGAAATAAACGATAAAATCAAGAAAGGTACGGCTGTCGTGTTGACTGCCGAAGAGGTTGCAGAACTGGCAAAAACGCTCTCCCCGAAAGAGATCGCAGAGAAAGTGGATGTCGTGACCACGGCCACTTTCGGGGCAATGTGTTCCTCCGGGGCATTTTTAAACTTCGGACACGCTAATCCCCCGATTCGCATGGAAAAAATCGAATTGAACGGCATTCGTGTCAGTGGCGGATTGGCTGCCGTGGACACTTACGTGGGAGCAACTGATTGCAATCCGGAAAACCCCAGTTACGGGGGAGCCCACATCATAGAAGATCTGATTGCAGGTAAAGAAATCACGCTGGAGGCCTGGGGAAAAGGTACGGATTGTTATCCCCGGAAACATATCAAAACAGTGATCACCAAAGACACGATCAACGAGGCTATCCTGTACAACCCCAGAAATGCCTACCAGAATTATAACGTGGCTACTAATTCCACGGATAAAATTAAATACACGTACATGGGAACCTTGTTGCCAAAATTGCGAAACGCCTCTTACAGCACGGCCGGAGAATTATCTCCCCTGTTGAACGATCCGGAATGTCGCACGATCGGTTTAGGAACTCGTATTTTCCTCTGCGGGACAGAAGGATACGTCACTTGGAACGGAACACAATTCCACTCCACAAAAGAAACGAACGAACACGGTATTCCCACCAGCAATGCCCGCACGATTGCCGTGATCGGAGACTTAAAAAATATGAGTACGGAATTTTTAAGAGGAGTTTATTACGAAAAATACGGGGTAAGCATGTTTGTCGGCATCGGCATCCCCATCCCGATTCTGGATGAAGACCTTGCCCGCAGAGTATCTATCCGAAATGAACAAATAGAAACCACGGTTGTCGATTACGGAGACGGGAATAAGATTTTAGGTAAAACAAATTATGCCGCCCTGCAAAGTGGAGAGATCGAGGTCAATGGCCATAAAATCAAAACGGCTCCTGTTGCCAGCTTGTCAAAAGCCCGGCAAATTGCCGAGATTTTAAAGTCATGGATTCAGAAAGGAGATTTCCTGCTCACGGAACCCGTTCGCCCCATGCCAACAGGCACTTCTCTAAAAGGACTCCAAGAAATTGAAAATGGAGAATTGAAAAAAGATTAAGTGCTTGCCGATTCAACGATTACGTGATTTTATAATCATCTAATCGGAAATCACAGAATCAAATAATTAGTAAAATCTAAAATTAATAGCGGCTATGACTAAAAAAGTAATATTAACCTTCCCGGTTGACGCAACAGACAGACCCTTGACATACGACTTAATTCGTATCTATGATGTAAAAGTAAATATCCTAAAGGCGGAGATACAACCCGGAAAAACCGGATCACTCTTGATCGAAATGGACGCGGATCCCTTGAGAATAGAACAGGCTATCGCCTTCCTGAATGATAACGGGGTAACCGTAAGCCCTGTATCCAGCAAGATTTCTTACGACGAATCCCGTTGTATCAATTGTGGTAACTGTGCCTCGGCCTGTTTCTCCCACGCCTTGACGATCGAGGCTCCCGACTGGAAACTACAATTCAATCCCGAAAAATGTATCGCCTGCAAACTATGTTTAAAAGCTTGCCCGTTGAAACTTTTCAAGATTGAATTCAGTAATCCGGAAAGCTGCTAGACAATTGAAAATTGAAATTATAAATTAATTCGGTTATGATCGAGTACAAAAATCGCACATATCGGGAGCATTTGCAGAAAGAGCGCTGGTATTCTTTCACGGTTGCTTACAAAGAGACAGACCTGTGGATCGGAATAGATCAAGCATCTTTCCAAGAAAGCATACCTACATTCACGGAATCCCGAATCCGAACATTACGGGAATATATGGATGCTTACCTGCAAAATGATCCGGATTACGCCACGTCACTCGTTCCCTACGAGGCACAACCGGGAGCCCCGACCATTTTTCAAGAGATGTCTGAGGTGGCCAGAAAATCCGGAATCGGTCCGATGAGCGCAGTTGCCGGGGCTGTTGCCAGCCGAATTGGTCAAGAGGTCAAAGAAAAGTACGGGGTGCGGGAAATCATCGTGGAAAATGGCGGGGACATCTACGCAGACATACAAGAAAACATAGATATTGCCGTGTTTGCCGGGGCCTCTCCCCTGTCGGAAAAAGTGGGTTTCACCCTCCGGGCTGACCACGCCCCCCTGGGAATTTGTACTTCATCCGGAACCGTGGGTCCCTCTTTAAGTTTCGGGAAAGCGGATGCTGTCATGATTATTTGTAAAAATTGTGCTTTAGCCGACACGTACGCCACGGCTTTTGCCAACGAGATCAAAACAACAGATGACATCGCCCCCTGCATCGAAAAGATCGGGAAGACGAAAGACATCCTTGCCGCCATCTGCATCAAGGATGACAAAATCGGAATTCACGGCATTTTTGATTTAAAACTCTTTCATTCTAAACTTTAAATTCTAAATTACAAAAATGAACCTACAAGATCGCATATACATACTAGATGGAGCCACCGGAACAGCTTTGCAGCAATTCCGGTTGACAGAAACCGATTTCCGAGGCGAGGAATTTGCACAACACCCGATCCCCCTAAAGGGAAACAACGATGTGCTGAATATTACCCGCCCGGACGTGATTCGTCAGGTACATCAAAACTATATTGATGCGGGAGCCGATATTATCGAAACCAACACCTTCAATGCCAATGCTATTTCACAAACCGAATATGGCTGTTCGGAATGGGTGGAACGCTTTAACTTGGAAGGCGCCCGTCTGGCAAAAGAAACCGCAGCCGCTTGTAAAGAACGGAAAATTTACGTGGCAGGAAGTATCGGACCAACCGATAAATCCCTGACCCTCGCCCCCGATCCCGATCAACCGACTTACCGAATCGTGGATTTCGACACGCTGGCCAACGCATACGCCAGTCAGGTAACGGCATTAATAGAAGGCGGTGTAGATTTGTTGCTGGTTGAAACCATCTATGACGGGCTGAATGCGAAAGCCGCTCTTTACGCTATCGCAAAAGTACAGGAAGAGAAAGGCACGCATCTTCCCGTGATGCTCTCCGCCACGGTAAACGACAAAAGCGGACGTACACTGACCGGACAATCACTAGAGGCCCTGTTCACAAGCCTTTCCCACTACCCGATTCTCAGCTTTGGCCTGAACTGTTCATTCGGAGCGAAAGAGTTACACCATTTCCTGCGGGAACTGGCTCCACGCATCCCGTGTTACATCAGTATATACCCGAACGCGGGACTACCGAATGAAATGGGAGAATACGACGAATCACCGGAATTCACCGCTCTTTGTCTCCAGAACATGGCAAAAGAGGGATTGATCAATATTGCCGGAGGATGTTGCGGAACGACACCGGAACACATCCGGGCAATCGCAAACGCCTTGAAAGACATCCCCCCTAGAAAAGTCCCGACATCCAACCACCAACTAAAAGTGAGTGGTCTCGATACCGTCGTGGTGGATAAGGAATTAAACAATTTTATCAATATCGGCGAACGTACAAACGTGGCAGGTTCCGCTAAATTTGCCCGTCTTATCCGGGAAAAGAATTACACGGAGGCTGCCACGATCGCCCGGAAACAGATCGAGGCAGGAGCGTCTATCATCGACATCAACATGGATGATGCCATGTTGGACGGCACGGCCGAGATGGAACGTTTCGTGCGAATCATCAGCAACGAACCGGATATTGCCAAAGCGGCTTTCATGATAGATTCTTCCAAGTGGGAAACCATCCTTGCCGGGTTAAAAAACACGCAAGGAAAATGTATTGTAAACTCGATCAGCTTGAAAGAAGGGGAAAAAGACTTCCTTTACAAAGCCAAAGAAATTCAACGTCTGGGGGCGGCCGTGGTCGTGATGGCATTTGACGAAGAAGGCCAAGCCACGACATTCCAACGCAAAATAGACATTTGCCAAAGAGCTTACGACTTGTTGACCTCGCAAGCCGGATTCACTCCCGAAAACATTATCTTCGACGTGAATATCCTAGCCATCGGAACCGGCATCGAGGAACACAACAATTATGCCGTGGACTATATCGAAGCGGTACGCTGGATTAAACAAAACTTGAAAGGATGCCGCACATCCGGTGGTGTCTCCAACCTGTCATTCTCGTTCCGGGGAAACAACACGGTGCGGGAAGCCATGCACTCCGTTTTCTTGTACCATGCCATCCATGCAGGGTTGGACATGGCGATCGTGAATCCTGCCATGTTACAGGTATATGACGAGATCGACCCGATATTGCTGAAAGCCGTGGAAGACGTCGTACTAAACCGTACACCTGAAGCAACGGAAACCCTGATCACCCTTGCCGAAAAATACAAGGAAACGAAAGGAGAAGTAAAAACAGTGCAACAGGAAGAATGGCGGAACCGTCCCCTGGAAGAACGTCTCGGACACGCTCTGATCAAGGGAATCACGGATTATCTGACGGAAGACCTTCAAGAGGCACTCGCGCATTATGCCAGCCCGGTCGAGATCATTGAAGAACCTTTAATGAAAGGCATGGAACGGGTCGGACAATTCTTCGGGGAAGGAAAAATGTTCTTGCCACAGGTCGTGAAATCAGCCAAGGTTATGAAAGAAGCCGTACACATCCTGCAACCGGAAATCGAACGTCACAACGCATCGGGCAAAAACGTAACCCGCCGCCCCCGTGTCGTGATTGCCACGGTGAAAGGAGACGTACACGACATCGGTAAAAATATCGTGAATATTGTTCTGACCTGTAATAATCTGGATGTAATCGACCTTGGTGTCATGGTTGACAATCAGAGTATTGTTAAGGCTGCCAAAGAACACGAGGCAGATATTATCGGAGTCAGCGGTTTGATCACGCCCTCTCTGGGGGAAATGGAAAACCTGTGCGAACTGTTGCAAAAAGAACAATTACAAGTTCCCCTACTTGTTGGCGGGGCTACGACCTCAACCGTGCATACGGCCGTCAAACTAGCACCTAAATACGATTATTGCGTTGTATCAGGCGGTGACGCATCCCGGACCGTGGGAATCATCAAGCGTTTACTGAATGACCGGGAAAATTATATTCGTGAAATAAAAGTTGAACAAGAAAACATTCGAACTTTGTACAATCAACATCAACAAAAACAAATATCACTCGAAGAGGCTCGCCGGAGAGCCCCTCGGTACGATTGGGATCACATGGAGCCCACAACTTTCGGAGAACACAATCTACTGGTAAAACGCTTGAATCTCGAAGATTTAGTGGAAAGAATCGACTGGACACCATTTTTCCATTTCTGGGGATTCAAAGGGATATACCCGGAAATCATTTACACGAACGACGAGGCGGACCGTACTTACCAGGCAGCACTGGATATGCTGGGTAAAGTGATCGCCGGAAATGAATTTGACGTTTCCATCATTGTCCGTTTCTTTGATGCCTATTCGGAGCATGAAGACATCGTTCTGGATGGTCAATATCGATTCACGATGCCCCGACAGCAAGCGGACTTGGAAGAGTGTCTTTCACTGGCTGATTTCGTCATCCCGAAAGAAAAAGGAATTGGCAGCGTGGGACTATTCTGCTTGAAAGTACAGGATGATCACCAATGCAACGATTGCCGTGATTTTGAACACTTGTTACGAGGAAGTCTCTGTGCCCGGTTAGCAGAAGCCTGCGCGGAATGGATGCAGGAACAAGTCAATGAAGGAACTCACATCATCCGTCCCGCTTTCGGTTACCCGACTTGCCCGGATCATGCGATGAAGAAATTGGCCTTTGACATTCTGGATGCTCCTGCCCAGATCGGGGTACGCCTCACCGAGGGGTATTCCATCTATCCCTCGACAAGCCTGTGTGGTATGCTGATTTCTCATCCTAAAGCAAAATATTTTAGCGTATAAGACTCTAAAATAAGATAAAAGTAACAAACTCCCTCCCCCCTTCGGGGTACTCCCTCTATAAACAGAGGGAGAGCTGGAATACTCCCTGTTTTCGGGAAGAGTCACCAACTCCTCCTCTGTTTATAGAGGAGGTGGCAGCAAAGCTGACGGAGGAGTTTGAACTCTAAAATAGATAAACTATTGGAATCTAAAAATCTAAAATTATGAAAGTCATCGACATACTCAACAATACAGACAAAGCGGTATTCTCTTTCGAGCTGGTACCGCCACTAAAAGGCGGAGACATCAATAAAATATACGAGGCCATCGAACCCTTGATTGCCCTTGCTCCCCCATTCATTAACATTACCTTTCACCGGGATGAAGTGGTATATCGTGAATACCCGGACGGAACGATCAAAAAAGTTACCGTGACAAAACGCCCCGGTTCCGTGGCACTGGCCGCAGCCATCATGAGACGGTACAACGTGGACATGGTTCCTCATATCGTGTGCGGGGGAGCCACCCGCCACAAGATCGAAAACGAACTCATAGACTTGAATTTCCTTGACATTGAAAACGTGATGGCACTCCGGGGTGATCCCATACCGGGAGAACGTTTCTTTACTCCCGAAGAAGGCGGACACCAATATAGTTGTGAACTGGTAGAACAAATCACTCGCATGAACCACGGCCAATACTTGGATGACACGCTGACAGATGCCGTTCCCACGAACTTCTGCATCGGGGTTGCCGGATACCCGGAAAAACATTACGAGGCACCCAACCAAGCCTGTGACATCGAGAACCTGAAAAAGAAAGTCGATGCGGGAGTGAATTATATCGTCACCCAGATGTTTTTCGATAACTCCAAATTTTTCCAGTTTGTCGATAAATGCCGGGCGCAAGGAATTAACGTACCTATCGTACCGGGATTAAAACCCATATCAACATTCAAACATCTGGAAATGCTCCCACGTACATTCAGTATAGACATCCCACACGAACTGGTTAAAGAGATTCGTTCATGCAAAAATAACAAGGAGATCAACCAAGTCGGTATAGAATGGTGCGTGGCACAGAGTAAAGAACTCATCGCACACGGGGTTCCCGCCGTTCATTACTACACGATGGGGAAATCGGAAAATATTCAGGAAATTGTAAAACAAGTTTTCTAAGCTATGCAACAAGAAACTAAACCAAACTTTTGGGCACTAACTCCCTTGATCGTATTTTTAAGTATCTACCTGATCGCCTCTATCATCATGGGAGATTTTTACAAAATGCCGATCACGGTAGCATTTCTCGTCTCTTCCGTTGTGGCCGTGGCCATCTCTTCCGGGGGAAAACTCCACAAACGGATAGACCTATTCTGTAAAGGAGCCGCCAACAGCAATATCATGCTCATGGTATGGATTTTTATCCTTGCCGGGGCATTTGCCCAAACGGCAAAAGCCGTGGGGGCGGTAGATGCGACTGTTAATCTCGCTTTATCCGTACTTCCGGACAGTCTCTTACTCGCGGGGATGTTTATTGCCGCCTGTTTCATTTCACTTTCCATGGGAACTTCTGTCGGTACGATCGTGGCCCTTACCCCCGTCGCCGTCGGTATTGCCGCACAAACAGGCATAAACACACCTTTCATGGTAGCCATCGTGGTCGGAGGAGCCATGTTCGGGGATAACCTATCCTTTATCTCCGACACGACCATTGTTGCCACCCGCACGCAAGGCTGTAACATGAAAGATAAATTTAAAGTCAATAGCTTAATTGTCATCCCGGTTGCCATACTCGTAACTATCGTTTACCTGTTCCAAGGCAGCGAAATAACAACAACACCCAACACCACCCCGATCGAGTGGTTAAAAGTAATTCCTTACATTTTGGTACTTACCACCGCATTAGCTGGCGTGAATGTCATGATCGTACTTCTACTCGGTATTCTCTGTTCCGGTATAGTCGGGATAATTACCGGAAGCATTCAATTCTGGGAATGGATTGCCGCCATGGGTACGGGTATCTCCGGCATGGGAGAACTGATCATTATCACGTTACTGGCAGGCGGAATACTCGAAATGATTCGCTACAACGGGGGAATTGCCTACATCATTCAGAAATTGACAACTCATGTCAAATCAAAAAAAGGAGCCGAATTAAGTATTGCCGCCCTCGTCAGTTTCGCCGATTTATGCACGGCAAACAACACGATAGCCCTCATCATGTCCGGCCCCATAGCTAAAGATATTGCCCGTCGTTTTGGCGTCGATCCCCGGAAATCAGCTAGCCTGCTAGACACGTTCTCGTGTTTCGTGCAAGGTATCATTCCCTACGGGGCACAATTACTCATGGCCGCCGGTCTAGCCTCCATTACCCCGCTAGCCATCATGCAGTACCTCTACTACCCGTACTTGATGGGTGTTGCCGCCCTTTTGGCTATATTCTTCCGCTATCCCCAGAAATACTCTTTATAAATCTAATAGTTCAAATATTTCATTTTAGAACCTGTTTAAATTTCGCATTGATAAGATAAAAATATTGGGAGTCAGTTGTTCAAGAGACATTCGCTGTTACTCTATTGTTTGGCTAGGTCTTCTCCGTGCTTTCTCCGTGTCACTTGCGAGTGATCACCGGAGGAAATACATTTGAACGCGGCACGAATCAAGACGGAGACATATAGGAACACCGAAGGAACATTAGCCTGACCTAGAGGTAATCAAACAACGATAAAATTTTGTTGAACAAAATTTAAACAGGCTATTAAATTTTAAACTTTTACTTCTTAACTTTGCCCCATGACAATAACCGAAATCATCGTCACCATACTTCTCGGTACTGCCGCAGGTTTTATCAACACGTTTGCCGGGGGCGGCTCCATGTTGGTAGTACCTTTCCTTATCTTCATCGGCTTACCGGCAAACGTGGCGAACGCAACCAATCGGATTGCTATTTTATTGCAAAACGTGGTATCCGTCAGCGGCTTTAAACAAAAGAAAATACTTGATTTCAAAACCGATTCTAAACTGCTACTCCCCGTGGCCCTCGGTAGTATCGTGGGTGCATTTATTGCCGTGGACATCAACGAAGAGATATTCAAAAAAGTCATTGCCGGACTTTTAATCGTCATGTTTTTCATGCTACTCTTGAACCCGGATGCTTGGGTTAAAGCAAATGTGGACAAGGCAAAAATGAAAAGCCCGTGGCTACGAAACATTATCTTCTTCTTCCTGGGAATTTACGGCGGATTTATCCAAATCGGTATCGGATTCTTCCTGCTGGCGGGGTTGGTTCTCGGATGCGGTTATGATCTATTAAAAGCCAATGCCATAAAACTATTTATCGTGCTATTCTACACGATTATCGCTCTGTCAATCTTTATCTGGAACGATCTCGTGGATTTTAAAGTCGGACTTATCCTAGCCTGTGGAAATATGCTTGGGGCATGGTTAGGAGTACGTTTCAGTATCAAATGGGGAGCCAAATACATTCGGTATTTCCTGCTCGTCGTACTTGTCATTGTAGCCGTACGCCTGTTTTTCAGTTAACCGGATTTAAACAATCCATAACATCACGTGAAAACTTCTTAAAACGATCTTTCCATACAGGATTATTAGTTAACTTTGCAATTCAAATTCAAAGATCATGGAAATAAAAATAGGACACTCTTTCACACAAGAAATTACCGTGCAACATAAAGACACGGCTGCCGTTTACGGTTCCGGGAAACTGGAAGTATTCGCAACACCCGCAATGGTAGGTTTAATGGAAAACACGGCTATCAAATGCCTGGAAGGTATGTTGGAAGCCGACAGCGACACCGTAGGTATCGAAATCAATACCAAACACGTAAAAGCAACCGCTGTTGGCAAGAAAGTAACCTGCAAAGCGACCATCACCGAGGTTGATGGTCGCCGTATTCGTTTCTCTATCGAGGCATGGGATGAAACCGCCCCTATCGGCTCAGCCATCCACGACCGCTTTATCATCAACCCGGAAAAATTCATGAGCAAACTTTAATAATTTTAGATTTAATGATTTTAGATTTTAGATTCCAACCACACAATCCAACACTTTTAATCACCTAATCTAAAATCACTAAATCTCAGAATAAATAAAATCATTTAATCATAGATGTTTAAACTGACCTCAGCATTCGAACCGACCGGGGATCAACCGGAAGCAATCAAGGAACTAACGCAAGGACTTCTGGATGAAGTCCCGGGGCAGGTATTATTGGGAGTTACAGGATCGGGAAAGACATTTACGATTGCCAACGTGATACAAGAGGTTCAGCGTCCGACACTAATCCTCAGTCACAACAAGACGTTGGCCGCCCAGTTATACGGGGAGTTCAAAGCCTTTTTTCCCGAAAATGCGGTGGAGTACTTTGTATCTTACTACGACTATTACCAACCGGAGGCTTACTTACCCACTACCAACACGTATATCGAAAAAGATCTCATGATCAATGACGAGATCGACAAATTACGGTTACGAACCACGGCATCCTTGCTATCCGGACGCCGGGATGTAATTGTGATTTCATCGGTCTCATGTCTTTACGGTATGGCAGACCCGACTGCTTTCGGTTCAAATATTATCTACTTGCAGAAAGGTCAAAAGATAGCCCGTAATCAACTTTTACGCCGTTTGGTGGATGCCCTTTACGTGAATAACGAACTGGAATTCAAACGCGGTAGTTTCCGGGCAAAAGGAGAAACCGTGGACATCTTTCCGGCCATTGAAACCTTCGAGGGAATGGCCTACCGGATTGAGTTCTGGGATGATGAGATTGACCGAATTACCTCGTTTAGCCCGCAAACCGGGAAAACGATCGACGAAATGGAAAATCTGAACATCTACCCCGCAAACCTGTTTGTCACGGATAAAGCCACGCTCGCGAAAGCCATACATGACATAGAACACGATCTTGTCGTGCAAGTTGATTTCTTAAACTCCATCGGTAAACACTTTGAGGCAAAACGACTGGACGAACGGGTAAAATATGACGTGGAAATGATCCGGGAACTAGGCTATTGCTCCGGTATCGAGAACTACTCCCGTTACCTAGACGGGCGGGCTGCCGGAGTTCGCCCCTTCTGCCTGCTGGATTACTTCCCGCAGGATTTCCTGCTTGTCGTTGACGAGTCACACGTGACCCTCCCGCAAGTCAGAGCCATGTATGGCGGTGACCGTTCCCGTAAACAATCACTCGTGGAATACGGGTTCCGTCTTCCGGCAGCTTTCGACAACCGTCCACTCACGTTTGAAGAATTCGAGGCCAACACGGGGCAAACCATATACGTCAGTGCCACCCCGGCCGATTATGAACTGGAAAAATGCAATGGGGTTGTCGTGGAACAGATTATTCGTCCCACCGGAATTCTTGATCCGGAAATCGAAGTCGTTCCCAGCAAGAACCAGATAGACCACCTCATCAACGAAATACAAAAACGAATTGAGATCAACGAAAAAGTTCTTGTAACCACGCTGACCAAGCGAATGGCGGAGGAACTAAGTAAATATTTGGACCGCATTCGCATCAAATGCCAGTACATTCACTCTGACGTGGACACACTGGAACGAGTACAGATCATCGAAAATTTACGTAAAGGAGTAATTGACGTAATTGTCGGAGTTAACTTGTTACGTGAAGGATTAGATATGCCTGAAGTTTCACTTGTTGCCATCCTCGATGCCGACAAAGAAGGATTCCTACGTTCTACCCGTTCACTGATACAGACCTCCGGACGTGCCGCCCGTAACCTAAATGGCAAAGTGATCATGTATGCCGACACAATCACTCGCTCTATGCAGGAAACCATCAATGAAACCCAGTACCGCCGGGCAAAACAGATGGAGTATAACCTTCAACACGGCATCACCCCTACCCAAATACGGAAATCCACGGAATCCGTACTAAAAGAAACTTCCCGTGCTTACATCGAAGAAGAGCATGTGAACTTGGCCGCAGACCCCGTTACCGCTTACATGAGTAAACCGGAACTGGAAAAAATGCTGCAAAAAACAAAAGCCGCCATGCAAAAAGCCGCCAAAGAAATGGATTTCCTTGAAGCTGCCCGCCTCCGGGATGAAATGTTTAAACTGGAAGAAACAATCAAACGGCTGAATTCTTAAAACGAATCATTACAAATAAAAAAATTACCATGGGAAATTTAGGAGAACCATTTATTCCAATACATCCGGGTGAAATCATAAAAGAAGAATTGGAATTCAGAAAAATCTCGCAGAAACAATTTGCCCAAATTGTAGATTTTTCGTACACCATGCTTAATGATATTCTGAACGGGAAACGCCCCGTATCTACAGATTTCGCCTTGCTAATCGAAGTTTCATTAGGTATCAATGCCGAAATGTTAGTAAATATGCAAACTCGCTACAATTTACAACTGGCTCGACAAAACAAGAAAAACATTGACAAATTTGAGAAGTTACGAAATATTTGTGCTTCGTTATTATAGCAAAAAGCAACTGTTTTTCCAGTTGCTTTTTACCCTTCCAATCAAAATTCGAACCCACATTCTACAGGTGTTCGAAGTATTCTCCATTGTTTATCTACAGATTCTAAAAATTCTTCAAGTTTCACGGAAATTTCTTTTAATTTCGGGGAAGATAGATCATTTAAATACAAACCATTAGCACTTATCGTGTAACTTCCCGTTAATGCCTCCCCATCACATTGACGAATACTTTTACTTACAAGTGGAATCTCGTTCAAGACATTCTTTCTTGGGGTATAGTCTTCCCGTATTGTAATGAAAGCCCCTTCTTTTTCTGTAGCCTCCTCAATATTCATAAACTCTCTCTTTTCCATCCGATCCAAGAATTGTTGCATTTGCTCGACAACACAGCTTATTTGCTCGGAAGATGTAAAGTGCATCTCCCCCTCGTAAGTATCAATATAGTAAGAAACACCATAAGTATCTTTGTCCGCAAAACGACAAACAGACATATCCACATCAATTCCATATAAATCATCATCCTCAAATTCCTGAAAAGAGGTATCGCCTTGTTCAAGAAATATTTCGATCGTATCATGAATTTCAACTAATTGTTTCAACGAAAGATCGTACAATAACTCATCACCAATGGAAATACTATAGAGGCGTCGCATCTTACACGCAACCTCTAATTCTTTAATTTCTTTCGCTTGAAAAGAATTGTACACAAACCATTTCTCAACAAAAGAAGTTTCCCTTGATAATTTCACCATTAATTCTATTAATCGTGAAGCTAACAGTCTCTTATCCTTACTATACGAGGGGACATCAACGTAACCTTGAAAAAAAGCATCAGCCAATTTCATCCAAGGAAGTCGCATACAATCTAAGAGTTGTTGCGTTTCATTCATTTCATGGAGCAAGCCTCCCAATAAATTTTCATCACAATCTCCGCTCAATTTATTACTCCGAAACCTTCTCATAACCTGAGACTTCGTCAGATAGAAATCTTTCGAAGACATTCTTTGTTGCTCTCCCGACATCCCGTCAGAAAAAGCACTTTCATCCTTTTCACCCATGATAGTCACATTTCAGGTCCATTACTCCTCAAACCAATCAAAGCTTCTACTTCTTTCCTCTGTTGCTGGTATCGACGTGCCAAACCCATAATCAAAGGTTCTTTCTTTGAGAGATATTTCATCTTTTTTATCAACTCTATCACCAAATCTGATAAGCGATTTTGCTTCTCTTTTCCCTCTACCAGAACTACATAATGCATAAAACTACTATATAGTACTGAAATACTATCCTCCCACTGAAATTGTAAACTGTGTAATAGGTTTTCCACGATACGCAAGTGTTTCAACATACCCTCTAAAGGTTCCTTTTTCTCTTGCACCCCAAACGCCATTAAACGTTCTGCCTCCCAAATGTAGTAATTTTCCAGCCTTTCAATTTCTTCCGTGGACAGGCCACCTAACGCATCTCCATTTTCTGATTGCGCCTTCAAAGCATCATTCTTTTCCATAAGTTATAGGTTTAAGTCAGGCAGAAAAAAACGGTTCCGCCTTTCCCGTTGACTTACACTACAACCGCAGCAGTGGGTACATTAATACACCACACGGGGGTACAGAACCGTATGTTGAGTAACAGGCATGAAAAATGCCTGCTACAATTAGGCAGGAACTCCCTGCGGTTGTTATAATGTAAGTCAATAGCAAAGGTATCAAACTATAAACAAATAGCAAACAGGAATGCAAGATTATATTAAATTTTTTCGATCAGTGTTTATGTATAAAACCACGACACTACCTCAAAATCATCATATAAATTCGCAAATTTGCGAATTTATAAAATTTATTCCCTATCTTTGTATTCAAAGAAACAACTAATATGATTGTTACATTCGATAAAGAGTATCTAAAAGAATTATATGAATCAGGAAAAGCTAATGACAAAAAACATCATTTTCAGCCTGAGATTATACGTAGATACAAACGTTGTATAGATATCATGATTAACGTTTCTAACATTACAGCACTTTACAAATACAACGGACTAAATTTTGAAAAACTATCAGGAAATAGAAAAGAACTTTGTTCCATTAGAGTCAACAATCAATATCGAATTGAATTCATAGTAACAGAGATGCGAGGCGAAATTGTAACTACCATTTGTAATATAATTGAATTATCAAACCATTATAAATAGAAAAAGTTATGAGCAAAATAGATAATATCGACCCTAAAATGATTGCCAATAATATTACTCCTTTTGAGCCAACACACCCTGGAGAAATTTTGAAGGATGAAATTGAATACAGAGGCATTTCTCAAAAGAAACTTGCAAAAGAAATGGGCGTATCTTATACAGTCTTAAATGAGATACTAAATGCAAAACGTCCATTAAATACAGAATATGCCATGCTTATAGGGGCAGCTTTAGACATTGATGCTGAACCTTTACTTAAAATGCAAACATGCTACAATCTGCAAATGGCAAAAAACGATAGCAAGTTTATGGAAAAACTGAGCAAAATACGTAAAATTGCTGCTATCCTATAAGCTTTCTATTAACTAAGACTTAGGCAGCACCACATTCGTGATCCGTCCAACAGATGCCAAGTTCCCAAATTCATCCGTCACGTTAACAGATACCACGTGAGTACGATGTCCTTTATGAATAAACTCCGCACGACCAATAACATAACTTCCTTGAGCTTTCCGAACGTGGTTGGCATTAATCTCGATTCCAAACACGTGATTTTCTTCCAGATTCTCTCCGATATAAGTTAATCCACTCCCCACGGTCTCTACTAATGCCATAATTGCTCCACCATGCAATAAATTACCGGGGCGCATCGTCCGTTCGTCAATAGGCATTTTTGCCTCCAACCAATTCTCTCCGATACCAATAAACTCTATACCTAAACTTGCCATTAATGTACCCCGGCTCTCCCGGTTCATCCGCTCTATAATTGCTGAACTATCCATGTATTAATTTCTTGATTTATGATTTTTCGATTCAGTGATTTCCACACACAAAGCTAACGCCTTTTTATCGTAAATTACAAATTTATTCTTTTCTAGCTTTTCTCTTTGGGTTTTCGGGAAACCACCCTTTACGCACTCGTTCTTCCTGCTCGAAAATCTCCTTGATCGTCCAGAAAGAAGAAAAGGCAAACACGCCTAGTAAAGAAGACCATAGCACGTTCGTCACCCACAAAGCGGCCACTGTTCCCACGATTCCCAGAACGAGAAAAATCCACCAACAACCTGTTCCCCAATAATATTCCGCTTTAATCACCACTGGATGAAATAATCCGATAATCAGGAACGTGCAAATCCCGATAATCAGCCCTGTCAAATTATACGTTTCTATAAATTCCATACTCTATTTTTAGATTTATGCAAATGTACAAATATTCCAAAACTCTATTTCATTTCACCAAAATATTCCTACTTTTGTACATAGACTACGGGAAAAGAAGTAAACAAGTTTTATCAAATCATAAATTGTTTATATTCCTTATCGTAAATCACTAATTATAAACGAATATGGCACCATTAAAAGAAGGAGATAAAGCCCCTTACTTCGAGGGCATAAATCAGGACGGGAAAAAAATCACGCTGGAAGATTTTAAAGGGAAAAAATTAATCCTCTATTTTTACCCGAAGGACAACACGTCGGGATGCACCGCGGAAGCATGTAGCTTGAATGATGGTTATTCTTCCCTCACGGAAAAAGGATTTGAAGTCGTTGGTGTCAGTCCCGATTCGGCAAGTTCTCATTTAAAGTTCATTGCCAAATACAACTTGGCTTTCAACCTAATTGCTGATACCGAGAAAAAGATACTGGAAACCTACGGTGTATGGGCCGAAAAGAAATTATATGGCAGAACTTACATGGGAGTCGTGCGCACCACCTTTGTCATTGACGAGAACGGGATCATTGAAAAAGTGATCACGAAAGTAAACACGAAAGATCACGCGAAACAAATCCTGGAACAATTAAAAATAAAATAAAGCACTCCTCCGGCCTTCGACCACCTCCTCTATAAACAGAGGAGGAGCTGGTAACTCTTACCAAAGATGGTAAGTAACTCAACTCTCCCTCTGTTTATAGAGGGAGTACCCCGAAGGGGGGAGGGAGTTCAAATCTAAAATCTAAAATTTAAAATCAATAAATTATGGCAAACACAGAAACCAATCAAGACAAGTTAAAAGCACTTCAACTTACCCTTGACAAGATCGAAAAGAACTTCGGTAAGGGGAGCGTCATGAAACTTGGCGATAATGTCGTGGAAGATGTCGCAGTGATCCCTTCCGGCTCTATCGGACTGGACAGAGCATTAGGAGTAGGCGGATACCCGAAAGGCCGTGTGATCGAGATTTTCGGTCCCGAATCTTCCGGTAAGACTACATTAGCCATCCATGCCATCGCCGAGGCACAAAAACAAGGCGGTATCGCGGCTATCATCGATGCCGAACACGCCTTCGATCGGTCATACGCCGAGAAACTGGGAGTTGACGTGAACAACTTGTTTATATCCCAACCGGACAACGGGGAACAAGCCCTTGAAATTGCGGAACAACTGATCCGCTCGGCAGCAATCGACATCATCGTGATCGACTCCGTAGCTGCCCTAACCCCCAAAGCTGAAATAGAGGGAGATATGGGTGATAGCGTGATGGGATTACAAGCCCGTTTGATGTCACAAGCACTACGTAAACTGACAGGAACCATCAGCAAAACAAATACCTGCTGTATATTCATCAACCAGTTGCGTGATAAAATCGGTGTCATGTTCGGTAATCCCGAAACAACCACGGGTGGTAATGCGTTGAAATTCTATGCCTCCGTGCGTCTGGACATCCGTCGTGTAGGACAAATCAAAGACGGAGAGGAAATCTACGGTAACCACACCCGCGTGAAAGTGGTGAAAAACAAAGTTGCTCCTCCATTCAAGAAAGCCGAATTCGACATTATGTACGGGGAAGGCATCTCCCGTTCAGGAGAAATCGTGGATCTCGGTGTTGAATACAACGTGATCAAGAAAAGCGGTAGCTGGTTCTCTTACGGTGAAAGCAAACTGGGACAAGGACGGGAAACCGTGAAACAACTGGTGATGGATAACCCGGAACTGGCGGAAGAGCTTACCCAAAAAATCGTGGAAGCCATGGAGAACGGCGTGCAAGCGGCAACGAAATAAGAAAATCGAGTAATAAAACAGCTAAAATTACAATGAAAAGTTATTTATGTTCTGCATTAGTCTTGTTGGCAATGGTGTCGTGTGACAGCAAGAAAGAGGCAGTAAAACCAAGTTATAAAACACCGGATATGAAACTAGCATCCGACGTGATGACTCCCGAGGTGTTATGGTCATTTGGTAGAATCGGTAGCGTAAGCGTATCCCCCGATCAAAAAACACTCGTGTACGACGTGACTTACTTCAACAAGGAAGAAGATCGTTCATACAGTGACATCTACGTGATGAACCTGGCCGATGGAAAATCAAAACAACTGACAGACACGGATTACAAGGAATTCGGAGAGACGTGGACTTCCGACGGTAAAATTGCCTTCATGTCCAGCAAATCCGGTTCCGTACAATTATGGGAAATGAATGCCGATGGTAGTGGGCTTACCCAGTTAACCAATATCGAAGGCGGTATCGGGGGGTTCATTTTCTCCCCGGACAAATCCAAACTTCTTTTCTTGAAAGACGTGAAACTGGAACAAGATGTTCACGATCTTCACCCCGATCTTCCGAAGGCAAACGCCCGCTTGATCGACGGTCAAGTATATCGTCACTGGAATGACTGGGTAGAGGCTTACACCCATCCTTTCGTGGCAGATTACATCCCCGGCCAAATGGTTACCACGGGTAAAGACATCATGGAAGGAGAAAAATGGGAATCACCCGTTCGTCCTTGGGGCGGTACAGAACAGATCACCTGGACCAAAGACGGAAAAGGCGTGATCTATATGGCCCGCAAAAAAGAGGGAATCGCTTACATGACTTCTACCAATACGGACCTCTATCTTTACGATTTGAATTCCGGTAAAACCCGCAACCTTACAGAGGGGATGATGGGTTACGACCAAAACCAAGTGATTTCCCCCAATGGAGAACTAATGGCTTGGGAAAGCATGGAACGTGACGGTTACGAGGCTGACAAAATTCGTCTATTCGTGATGAACTTGAAAACCGGAGAGAAGAAAGAATACACGAAAGATTTCGATCAAAATGTTGGGGCTCTCTCTTGGGGGGATGACAACACGATCTATTTCATTTCAGACCATCACGCTACGGACGAGATCTATCGATTAACCTTGAATGACGGTGTTATCACCAAATTAACCGAAGGCGTACACAATTACACCTCGGTTATTCCCGTGAACGACTACCTCATTGCTACCAAGGTATCTATGAGTCAACCGGCAGAAATCTACAAAGTTGACCCGAAAACCGGAAAAGACACCGAATTATCATTCGTGAACAAAGGTATTTTGGATCAATTAACCATGGGTAAGGTTGAATCTCGTTGGATCAAGACCACGGACAACAAACAAATGTTGACTTGGATCATCTACCCTCCCCACTTCGATCCGAACAAAAAATACCCGGCAATCCTTTATTGCGAAGGCGGTCCTCAAAGCACGGTAAGCCAATTCTGGAGCTATCGCTGGAACTTCCAGATGATGGCTGCCAACGGTTACATCATTGTTGCCCCGAACCGTCGCGGTCTACCGGGATTCGGACAAGAATGGAACGAGCAAATCAGTGGTGACTACCCCGGACAAAACATCAAGGATTACCTTTCTGCCATCGACGAGATGAAGCAAGAGCCTTATATTGATGAAAACCGTTTAGGTTGCGTGGGAGCCTCTTATGGTGGTTTCTCCGTGTATTTCCTTGCCGGACATCACGACAAGCGCTTCAAAGCATTCATCGCTCACTGTGGTATCTTCAATATGGAAATGCAATACTACAACACCGAAGAGATGTGGTTTGCTAACTGGGATATGGGCGGCGCTCCTTGGGAAAAGAATAACAAGGTGGCCCAACGCACGTTCGACAACTCTCCTCACAAATTCGTGGGAGAATGGGACACCCCGATCCTAGTGATTCACGGTCAGAAAGACTTCCGTATTGACGCCTCTCAAGGTATGGGAGCTTTCAATGCAGCCCGTATGCGTGGCATCCCGGCACAGTACCTGTACTTCCCCGAAGAATGTCACTGGGTATTAGGTTGCCAAAACGGAATCCTATGGCAACGGACTTTCGCCTCTTGGCTGGATAAGTGGTTGAAACAATAAAACCAAACAAATAAAAAGAATCCCACGGAGTATCAACTTCGTGGGATTCGCTTTTCTCCTACTTCACCTCACAATTTGCTTCCTCAAACCGTTCGACCAAAGGCACCATCAAATCAAACTTCTTAATTATATCCTTATAATCACGATACAACTCGTAGAACCTCTCCTTTTCTCCCCAATAGGCGTAAATAGCCGCGATGTAATCCCGAATGTCTTGTTCCTTAGTAGGGGTCTTAACCCAATTACGGGATGAAACCTCCACTTCCAGCCATTTGATAAATCCAAGCTCTTCCGGACAATCTGCCGGGGCAAACATACTCGCTTCATCATAATTAGAATCCCCGGATATTTTATAAAAATCCAGTAACTCATCCACACAAAACTCCTGAATCCAGTCCGCACATTTCACAGCCAAGATCTCCCCTCCGAACCATTTCAGTTCATCCTCACTCATCTTTTTGATCGCATTCAATTTCCCAATCACCATTCCTCTTATCCCCCGGCTATAAATATCCGTTTCGTAAGTAACATAGGAAAAACCGATTTGTTGCGTCAAGAAAACAGAATCTGCCAACAAAAAAGAATGTGGTCGGTAAGCTCCCGGCTCCGGCAGATGCGGAATCACCCGATCTTCAATCATATTAATAGCAACAATCATGGCTGCACTGTCAGCGGATAACGTCATTCGCCCATCCGTGTAAGTCCCGTACACGTAATACCCCATATCAAACAATTCCGTGTGAACGATAGGTTCCCCGTAAGCATCCACACCTCGTTCTTCCTGTCCAAGAGTATCATTAATAAAAATAGTCACGTCATAATACTTGTACATTTTATAAAGCAAATGATTCACCTCGCCCGGTTTATCCTCAACCTTATACCAATCGCGCATGTTTTCGACTGCCTTTACATCATTGTCTTCCTTGTCACAACTCACGCAAAAGCAAAACACCATTCCCAGTACAACAAAAATATTTCTTAGCATACTCGCAATTTTTAATGTTAATTTTCATTCTTCTCCCGAGACTCCCGCTTATCGTTGTCCACCATGGCCCCCCGATCAAAAATAATCTCGTAATCCGGTATCGGTAACACCCAGGCATTATCCTGGCCATACGGTTTCAACGTGTAACTCCCATCATACACGCCCGGTTTCAAGCTCGCCATCGCGGACTGGTAAACCCCATGCATGATTTCTTTCAATTCCGGATATTTAGGTGACACGGCATAACGTCTCAAATCAAACCACCGATGCCCCTCGCAAGTCAATTCCCGACGCCGTTCCTCCCGGATAAAATCAACCAACTCCTTTCCCTTCAAACCGTCTATTGCGGGCAACACGCTATCTTTATAACGTTTCTCCATCAAAACCTTGACCGTACTTATCGCATCCGGCTGATCCAGCATCGCCTGAGCCTCTGCCTTATTCAAATAAACCTCGGCAGAGCGAATCAGACAAGCATCATAAACTTTTACTGATCCTTTACGATTATTACTATAATCAGGAGTCTTCCTGATAAAGAAATATCCCGGACAATAACTTGAGGAAGGCTCTAAAAATACACTTTCCCGTAAATCAACCACGCCATCGTTCTTGTATTTCTTATACAAGGCCAGAAGTTCATCCGAAACACGATAACGTCCACCACCCGTAACACCGTATCGTGATAGATTATTGTTCATCAACCCTCCAATAGCGTAACTACCCTGGGTAAACAATATTTCCGGAGAGTTTACCGTGTTCAACCATTTTTCGTCCAGACCATTCATGTCACGCAACTTACATCCCAGGGCTAACACCTTATCACACTCGTCAATAGCCAATTGCCATTCCCCCATGTACAAATAAACCCGACTTAGCAAAGTGCGGGCTGCCGCTTCATTTACTCTGTAAAAAGTTGGCTGAACGATACCAGCCAAGTTATCCGCCGCATTTTTCAAATCCGAAACAATTTGTTCGTACACCTTCTCCACCGGATCCCGGCTAAAATACTTGTCCTCGATAAACTCCGTGACGTTCAAAGGTACACCCAAATCCTTTGCTGCCGTCTCCTTTGAATAAGGTTTAGCGTAAAGATTTACCAACATATAATAATACCACCCGCGTAAAAACTGAGCCTCTCCCGCAATCCGGTGACGAATTTCCTCCGGATCACTCTCGAACTCCTTCACGTAAGATATAATCACGTTAACATACCCGATATGCTCGTATAATCTTTTCCAGTCAGAATCAACCAATTCCACCCCGGTCATATCAGAAAAAGGACGTTCTCCCCACGTGTAGAAATTCCGGTATCGGACAGCAGGATTCGCATTTGTTAACATTTTTACCGCTCCGGAAAGAAACTCTTCCACGTCGTCATCCATCACGTGTAAATACGGGTAATACAGTTCATTTTCCCTATAATAAGCATATTCCTGATTCGCATTTCTTTTCATATACCCGTTACCAATAATAATCTCGTCCAAATCCTCGCAAGAGCTGGCGTACACGAGATCCTTGGAGTACTCTTCCAAAAAATCCCCACACGAGCTAAACAAGAAACATCCTACGACAACAACAAATAATATTCTTTTCATAACTCTGCTTACTTAAAACGTTACATTTAATTGAAGTGAATACGTCGGACGCACGGAGATATTAATCAAATCGGTAGAACCGGATTGAGATGGGTCCTGTCCTTTTAGTTTCCGACTACACAAGGTAAATAAATTTGTCCCGCTCAAATTCAGATAGAGAGACTTCACCCGCAATTTCTCACAAAAACTTTCCGGCACGACATATCGCAACGAGATACTTGACAATTTCAAATAATTACCGGATGCCACCCGAAGATTGGAAAAGTCATACATATCCCACAACGTCCTGGAAAAATCGTATGTCTCTCCATCCCACCAAGGGAAAACAGCATCCAGATGATCTCTTCCCGACAAGATACCGGGAACATTCGTGTTTAACTCATCTCCCGGACGACGCCAACGATTTACCAGTTCTCGACGAAGATTCTGTTCCGGTCCATTCACAACTCCTTGATTCGGGTACAACCTGAACAAACGAATTTTCGAACCGATACTATATGACAAGTTAAAAGAAAGTCCCCAATTCTTCCATCCGAGGTAATTACTTATACTTCCCTGTAAAAACGGCTCCCGACATCCGGAATGTTCCATCACGGTCATCCACACATCCTCACGATCCATCGCCTCGTAAATCTCGCTCGTATTTCTTTCTTCCCCATCTACGATAGTCGTCGCCTCTGTCCCGTAAAACATCGGAGCCCCGTTCTTCGGATCCAGTCCCTTGTATCTATAGGAATAGAACGTGTTCACCGGACGTCCGGATATTTGTACCCGACCATTTAAATAATCTTCAAACGTCACTTCGTCTTGTAACACTTGATCCTTATGTTTTACCTTATCAATCAACTGGTTGAAAACCGAACCAAAATTCGGATCAAAACGCCAGACTAACCCACGACGTTCCCCGTTAACCGTTGTCATCGTGTTGATTGGTACAAAATTCAACGTCAACTCGTAACCTTGATTTTTCAAATTCCCACTATTCACCGTGTAAGTATCAATACCATTCACCACGGATACTTTCTTCGAGAGGAAAGCATCTGTTGTGTAACGGTAATAATAACCGACCGTACCGTTAATTTTATTATTAAATAACGAGAAATCCACATCCACGTTGTAAGTTGAAGTCTTCTCCCATTTCAAGTTAGGATTCGGGTATCTATCAATCGTCGAGGAATATTCCTTGAAATCGTTATCCGTCCCTCCCTTTTTAATAATCAAACGGGGAGAATCCTGTGCAGACATATTTCCCTGATACCCGAACGACATTTTCAGCGCCAGCATATCAATCCAACTCACATTTCGCAACACATTCTCGTGCATATTCCAACGTCCGGAAACAGACCATATCGGCAACAACCGATCATTACTGGCATCCCCGAATTTATTCGAAAAATCAATTCTCGCATTCACGTTAAAAATATAAGCATTCCGGTATGAATAAGTTGCCGTACCAATCAACCCCACCAAATTCGTCAGATTGTCTTTCAGTTGTCCTCTTGCCGCATCAGTCAACAACCATTCATTATATTTCGTGTAAAGATTGCCGTCTGTCATCGACTCGATCTTGTCAAAAATCAACCCTCGCTCCGGTAGATACCCGCGTTTTGTAATCTTGAAACCACTATATCTCGAAGAACTCAATTCCCCGATCACGGAAGCAGAAACGACATGCTCCTGTTCCTTATCGATACTTTTATTAAAAGTAAGAGATCCCCGGAAACTATAGTTCTCGTTTTTCGTGTTATCCAGCCGCAATTCTCCCCCGGAAGGACACAATGTCTTCCCGAAATCTATTTCTCCCGTTTCCGCGTTCTTTTTCCTTAATTCGGCAATATACCACGTTTTCTCCCCAAAATATATTTCTTCGTTTGAATTAGAGACGTTATAGGAACAGAATACTTCAGCTTTCAATTTCGGGAGCAAGTAATATCCTAAGGAAACATTCAAACCGATTTGTTCCGTTTTAATCTTATCATAAGTATTATTTTGTTCGTTTATGATATTAAATAACTGATCATAGGCACCTGCATCTGCTTTTCTCTTTTGATAAAACCAAAGATCTCCGTTATCATCATACGCTTGAATACTACGGGAAGTATTGTAAGCGTAATCGGTCACCCCGACTTTCTCTGGTGTATATTCCTTTTTAATCGTACTACCATTCAACCCGAATTGCATCGTGAAATTTTTATAGTTCAGATTTAAACGGGTCAGAGCGGAATAACGATCATTTTTCTCTCCCCGGATATTACCATTCTCGTTACTATACCCCAAGGACGCGTAATAGCGAATATTATCCGTACCACCGGAAACACTCACCGTATGATTGTGTGAATAAGAATCTTTCATTAGAATCCCTAACCAATCCGTGTTCACGGTTTCCATTTTATGAACGGCATTCAAAAACTCTGCGTGATTGATTTTACCGCTTTGGTAATCATAATAGGCGGATTCATAACCAACCCAACTCTCCAAATCCGGGATCTCCAGTTTATTTTCAACAATATCCCGAGAATAATCTATCCTCTCCTGAGAATTCATCACGTTCACCGCCCGGTCCGTGTACCGGGGCCGCTGACGAAATGTTCCTGTCAAAGAATAGGAAACCGACGGGGCCCCCACTTTTCCTTTCTTTGTCGTGATCACGATCACGCCGTTTGATGCCCTCGGACCGTATATAGCCGTGGCCGAAGCGTCCTTCAACACGTCGATCTTGTCAATATCGTCCGGGTTAATACCGGAAATAGCATTCCCCAACAAATTCACAAAATCCAAATCATTGATGCTCGTCGGGTCAATATTCACCGGATCAGACAAAATCACACCATCCAACACCCACAATGGAGCTTGAGACCCCAAAACCGTCGTCGTTCCCCGGATCTTAATCTTTGGAGCCGCACCCACCTGTCCCGAATTCTGCATGAAAATCATCCCCGGTACTCGCCCCTCCAACATTTGATCCACCGAACTTACCCCCGGCATCATAATATCATCCATCTTCAAAGAAGTCACCGAACTCGTCATGTGCCGTTTATCCACGTTATAATACCCGTAGGAAACGACCTCATCCAGCGTGGCCACATCTTCCTCCATGACCACGTTAATTGGCAGACCGACTTTTACTTCCCTCTCGATCTGTTTCATACCTATGAATGTAAATACAAGCACAACTTTCTGAGCTTCAGGAATCACTAATTCAAATTTTCCATGCATATCACTTGCCGTCCCTATAGTAGTCCCTTTCATCTTCACCGTCACACCGGGTAAAGGCACGGAATCCCGATCCATCACTTTACCTCGTATCGTCTTGAACTTTTTGTCCTCTTGACCCAAACGTATAACGATCGTGTTATCCACAAACTCGTAATATAGCCCAGATCCCTTCAGACAAGTTTTCAAAATTTGAGCGACACTCTCATTTTGGAAATTAGCCGTAACACGTCCCACGTTCTTTACCTGCTCATGATTATACACGAAGACATAACTGGATTGATTTTCAATCAATTCAAACACTTGTTCGATAGGGCATTCTTTCACCTGTATCGAAACCTTGGAATCCTGTGAATACAGGGCCGCAGAGACCTGCATAAAACTAACCAACAGCAAAAAAGATGTTAATTTCATCATGTTCACCACTTTTTTTAGAATACGATTCCTCAAAAATCGCATTTGTCGATTTTTTCTCATAAATTTGTTTTACTAAAAGATTAAACACATTGTTGTTTATCCAAGCTGTTGAAAAGGGCCAATTTTTCAACAGCTTTTTATTTAGAAACGATCAAAGTCCTTCCTTTCAAGGTAAACTTCACCATATTCGTCTTCTCCAGAAATTTTAATACATCAGCAATATTACTATGCCGCTGAATTGTTCCCGTGAAATGTAAATCCTGTAAATCTAAATTCTGATAGAACACGTCTACATCATACCAACGGGATAAAATATCCAACACATCTTGTAATCTCTTCTTTTTAAAAACAAAAAGACCATCTTTCCAAGCTGTAAATTCCTTTATATCCACTTTCTCCACCACCACCTTGCCCGATTCCACTCTTGCCTGCATGGAAGGATGAAGAATATAGTCCGCATCACCAACACGAACCTGCACTTTTCCGGAAACTAATGTCGTCACAAAGCTCCCCTTGTAATCACTTGTATTAAATTGAGTTCCCAAAACCCGGACTTCTTTATCTTCAACTTCCACGACAAAAGGTTTACTCTCATTCCTTGAAACTTCAAAATAAGCCTCTCCCTTCAATTTTACTCGCCGTTCACCTCCCGTAAACCGAGAAGGAAACTCCAATACAGATTGAGAATTTATCCACACCTGACTACCATCTGCCAACACGATCTTGTATTCTCCCCCACGAGGAATTATCATTCGGTTATACTCCACGCTCTCCACCAAAGAATCCCCTTGCTGTTCATGAACAATCACGGTTCCTTGGTCTTCCGCTTTTATCACGGCACCTTCGACATGTGTTTCCAATTTACTCAAACTATCCAGTTCCAAACGTTTACCGTTCGTCAATTCCAGATAGGCCTTATATCCACCTTTCGCAGAAAGAGTTTCGTTCTGAACACCCAACTTGAGATCATCACCTTTTCCATCATCCCAAACACTAAAAGCGATCAATCCCGTCAACATAACAACAACCAACATGGCTGCATAACGCATCAAACGAACAAACAGCATCGGACGCTTCTGCATCTTTTTCTGAATACCATGCCATCCTCTCTCCAAATCATTTCTTTCCCGGAAATGAATCTTTTCCAACCAAACACGCTCATCCTGCACCCTATCCAACAAAGCCTTATTCTTCGGAGATGAATCTATCCAACGCGAAAATTCCGCCTCCTCTTCCGGAGACAATACCCCATCCCAATAAGCTTTTATTCGTTGAATTTTTTCCTCTATAGACCTTTCTATCCCTTTTTCCATATTCAAATAATTACAGGTTTCTCACCCACTAACTATTCTTAATACAAAGATCTCAACCAAGAGGATGACACGAATCATCACTTTTTTCTAAAAAATACACAAAGATTATAATCCTAAGACGAACGTCATCACGAAAAGATCCTTCAATTTAGTTTTCAATTGCTGGCGGGCTCGGGCTTTATGCGTCTTCACCGTGTTCACAGAAACTTTCAGAATCTCAGCAATTTCAATATTATTCTTTCCTTCCAGATGCAACATGATCACCCGACGCTGTTCCAACGGTAGCTGCTCAATTTCCTCCATCACCATCCGATGCACTTCCTCCTCCACGACCGCATCCCCAAATCCCTCTTCCGATTCGAACAACGCATATTCATGACAATACATCTCCTCCAACTTCTTCACCCGCATATAATTCAAACAACGATGTCGCATCGATTGGTACAAATACATTCGCATATGAACCAACGATTCTATCGTCTCCCTCGCCTTCCACAGATTCACGAAAACATCCTGCGCAATATCCAACACGTCATCTTCCTCCTTCACCATCCGGATTCCGAACAGACACAAAGCGTGATAATACATCTCGTAATAAAAACGAAACGCATCTTCATCTCCCTCTTTAAAAGCTACCAACCTATCTTTTATACACCTCACCATCTCGTAACAATTCACGCTTTCACACGCTGATTACCTATCATCACTCCACTCATTTCCAATTTTTTCTATATTAATGCTTACAATTGGTCCCCAGCTTGGGGAGCAATTATGTCATCACCCTTTTCAATAATTTCAACACACGCCATTTGCCTACCTTCTAATTGCGCCCCAAGCTGAGGCTCAATTTTAATATACATATTACAAGTCAAGTTCCTCATATCCTTCTTATTTTTCACCGACTACACACGAAAATCCGTTCAAATATAATGAAAAAACATGATGACAAGCCAATTATTCGTACAAAACACACCAAAATAGCAACACACATAAAATCAAAAATAAGAACGATTCCTTTGGGAACCGCTCTTATTTGTCATTCATCCAGCAAATATCGCTCGAAATGTCGCCACATCTTCCGGAAATAATATTCCTTTGCCAACCCCATGTACCCGTGCCTCTGTCCGGGTAACACCACCAACTCAAAATCTTTCCCTGCTAGAATCAGAGAATGAACCATTCGGGACGTGTTTGCTGGGTTCACCGTATCATCCGCATCTCCCGTAACTAACATCAAATGCCCTTTCAAATTCTTCGCCAACTCTAAATGGACTGGTATTGAAAATTCAAAACTAACCTTTCCCTCCTTGGTCACCTCTTTTATACCGTGATGAATCTCACTCCACCCGTAATCAAAAATCGTATTGTCATAATTACCGGAAGAGGCCACTGCAGCTTTGTAAAAATCCGGATAAGTACATATAGCTGCCACCGTCATCGATCCCCCTCCCGAATGACCAAAGATTCCCACTTTCGTCCCATCAATAAATGAATACCTCGCGATCAATTGCTCCAACCCGTATTTATTATCTGCCAAAGGATAATCCCGCAAATTACCATACCCGTAGCAATGATAATCCCGTCCACGATAAGGACTGCCTCCCCGGTTACCAAAACAGACAACCACGAATCCGAGTTGAGCCAGTTGCGGGGCTCCCGAAGGAGAAGAAAATTCAAAATCAAGAGGTATATATTCCGTCCACGGTCCGGGGTACACGTAAGCAATAACCGGGTAACGTTTCGTGGAATCAAAATCCATCGGTTTCCACATCACCCCGTATAAATCTGTTTCCTCATCAGCCGCCTTCACCGTGAAACACTCCGGCTCTCGCCAGCCTTCCGCATACAAATTATTCAAATCAGGTCGTTCCAACGTGAACAAAAGCTTCCCGCTTACATCTCGTACTACATTTCTTGGAGCTTGATCCGGTCGGGAATAAGTATCTATAATATAACGTCCCGACGGAGAAAATGTCACTTTATGATTCCCCTCTTCCGGAGTCAGCATCTTGATTTTCCCTTTCCCGTCCAAGTTCACCCGGTTCAAACGGGCATAGTAAGGATTACCACCTTCTACCTGTCCGTGTCCCTCGAAATATAACGTCCGACCAACTGTATCTATCCTCACAATTCTCCCAGAAGTCCAATTTTCGGAAGTAACCTGATTCTTCAATCTACCTTGATTATCATACAAATAGTAATTTCCCCATCCAGAACGTTCCGACCACCACAAAATCTCGCTCGCATCATTCAAATAAGCTATCGAATACAACTCATCATTCAAATAAGGTTTCCCTTTTTCGTGAATCACAACCCGAACTTCTCCAGTCTCCGTGTCCACGGCACATATTTCTAGTTCATCCCGGGTACGCTTTTTCCGTTGGATAAAAAGTTGATCCGACCGTTTCCCCGCATATGACAACCATAATAACTGATCTTTCCACTTCTCCATCTTCACTTTCACCTGCTTTCCCGTGGTAACATCAAATATTGCGGCCTCGTATTGCGGCACGTGCTCATCCCCCGGTAAAGCACACTTATATGCTTGCACTGTCGGACGATCCCCGTTTGAAGAAATCAGCGGTAGTTCCCCCACCTTCCTCAAATCTTCCCGGATCACGTACATCTTCTTGGAATCCCCGAACCATTCGGCACGAGTTGTCCCGACATTCCCGCTCGTATCACTATCCGACTTCCCATAAGAAAAATAACGTTCCCCGTCCGTTGTTAATCGTGTTTCCACCGAATCCTTCACCCGCATCACATACAAGTCATGCCGTTTCACGTAAGCCACATAAGCCCCATCCGGTGAAGATTTCCCAAACAAAACCTCTCCTCTCTTCACGGGTGAATTGTGAACTTCTTCTTCAACCTGAACAAGTACATTTTCCTTCACATCATACTCGAAACAACGTTTAGCATACTTAAACTCCACTGCCCGGCCACCCTCCTTCACACGAACACTCCTCAAAGACAAAGCCTCTTCACGGACAACTTCACCGGTCACCTCTTCTAGTTTCTTCGCCAACAACTTCCGGTCAAAAAGCTCTCGTTTCACGCCACGTTTCGGGTCCACGTAATAATAACGTACACCATCACCTGTTTTAAAAGTATACCAAAACACATCGCTCTCCCCGATATAGTTGGGCCTCACCTCTAGGGAGCCTGCCAACATCCCGAATTTCATCTTTCCGAAACGTTCCGCCTGTTCATAATTCGCCTTCTGTCCCCGTACGCTCCCAAAGAGAAAAAAGAAACTCAATAGTAAGGTTATCCCTTTCATATCCGACCTATTTTTTACTTTCCAATGCTTTTGTTATCGTATCCAACATTACTTCCCACGTTCCGGGCATGTAACTCGGTCCGTGATACACGATTTTCCCTTTCCTGTCAATCACGAAATAACGGGGTATCCCCCCCTCGAAAAACAAATTGGCAATCTTTCTATCTTTATCCTTTCCAAAAGGAAAATCAAATCCGAAACGCTCCTGAAACTTTTTTATATCCTCCTCATTTTTATACTTCACAATAACAGGAACAACAACCAAATCTTTTCCTTTAAAACGTTCGAATATCTCCTTCTTAAATTTTTTCAACCCAGCGATACAAGGCGTACACTGCGTACCCACAAAATCCAACAACACCACTTTTCCCCGCAATTTTTTCATTTTAATAGCCTTACCATTCGTCATTGTCACCTCGAAATCAGGTACATCATTTCCTGTCCACACCTTAAAACCATACTTCTCCGGTTCCGTTTCAATCTGTCCGTTTGCCAAATTTATTCCGGCGAACAACACGACCAATACTAAAATAATTTGTTTCATCAGATTCATTTTTTTTATTATTAAATATCATTACACTCACTAAAGATTTATCACCTCAATCTCTTCCGTCACCGGCGGCATACAAATCATATCATCACAAGCCTGGTAAGTCACCGTACAAATAATCACACCTTTATTATCGGCTGGGATAACCTTCACGGGCTGAACAAGCGTTACTTTCTTCTCGTAAATTTTCACCTTGGAATCTGCCTCATACGCTTTCCCTTCCGGCACCTTCAATTTACCATCCGGCTCAATACCTCTAGGGTATTCAAACTTAACATCTGTCAACACGTAAGCTCCTTCCTCTCCCGAATTGGCATAAATATGGAAACCCTCCTTCATTGTAAATTGCACTTGAATCTCCTTCCCAATCCTCATGGCAAGCACGCTCACGGGGTTATCCTGCTGTACACCCCCTTGTGTCTTATCGATCCAATTGATAGCCATCCCCTTAACTTTATCAACAAATTTATACCCGCACGCCTCCGAAAAGATCAAACGGTCCCTCACCTCATCCAACCATGTTTTCCATTCCGCCGCGGTCGAAAAATTTTCCATAGAATAGCGGGCCAACAAACGTTCTCCCTTTTCCCGTTCCTCCGGTGAACCCTCCAACAACTCGATAGCCCTCTCCAATCCTTTCACGTCCCCCACGGCAATCCCCAATTGTTTCAAATCCCGATCTACCCGGAACGAAAAATTACCCGTTCCCCCGTAGAAATAATCCATATTCTCCTTCAAATACACACGATACTCTTCCGCATCCGAACATCCGGCTCTTTCCCTGTCTCTTTTCAAATAACTATTCAGATACTCCTCGTACTCCATCACCTTCTGAGGCTGAGGCCACGCCTGTCCCATCAAATCACCCGGCACCTCTTTTCCCGCGGCATTCAGATCCTCAACTTCACGTTTCAACTCCATCAATTTCTCGTTATAAGTCATTCTTGCCTCCCGGTAATGTTCAAATGTATCTCGTTCGAATAAGGCCAGTTGTTGCCGTAACTTTTCCCTCGTCACATAACCATTCTCGTACTTTCTCGTCACAGGAACTTTTCCATCGAACTTACTGATATAACATATCGCATTAATAAACACCCTTTGTGCCGTTTCCGTCATATAATTCGGGTCTGCCGCAAATCCCCACATGAAAAAATTACCATGTCGTCCGATTGCCACTGCATTCCGGTACTTATCGCTCACCCCTCCGGCAATCCGTTCCCCGTCACCATTCTCTTCAAAACCATCTCCGAAAGCCACCAATCCCTGCCGGTAACGTTCCCGTCCTCCTTCACGATACCCCTCTGTTTGCACCCGCCACATATCCATCACTCCCGGTGTCGTCACACCTTCCACCCCGGAAATAGCCGACGAGGGTGCCAATCGTCTTTCGTACGTCATATCCACGGGTAGCGGTCCCTGAAAAATCGGGTGATCCCCCCGTACATCATAAGCATGGGCATCCAAACAACGGCAATACCAGTTCAATTTCAACCCCAGTGCAGCCCCTAAAATTCCAGCTTTATCACCAACAAACAAAGTCGGTTTATTATACTGATCCGAGAAATAATGTGCAGCAAACAAAGCCTTTGTATCCACCACGTCTGCCAACTTTTTTGCAACAGGAGCAAGCTCGGTTTCTGCTTCTTCCTGTTTAGGGTAGACAGGCTCCGGTACCCCGTCAAACACGATCACATCAAACTCTTCCGTCATACTCTCTTCATAATCCCGGGCATCCACCGTTTGCACCTTTACGAAATACTGCTTCAGCAATTTTTCAAATGCAGGCATTCTCTCCCTCATATCTTTCTCGTAACGACTTTCCGCGATTCCCGCCCCGTGAGCAAAATTCCTAGGAGGCAACTCCCGGTCCGGATTAAAACCCACATACAAAACCTTCAACCCCTGTTTCCCGTCCGTGCCCCGGTGGCATCCTCCTGCCACCAGAAACAACGTTACGAACATCAAACATAAAACAATTCCTTTCATAACAGATCATAATTTAAGTTTTGCCGCCAAACTTCTGAAATACGCTCTTTCCCCCTTATCTCGATGAGATTCACCCAATTGTTCCAATTTCTCCTTCATCTCCCGAGCGTGCATTTTCATCACCATCATATACTCTTCGGACTTGGGCTTTCCCTGCACTTCCACCATACCATCCGCCATACCCTTCACGTAGCTATACTGTACATTTTTCCGATGTACACTCGTCACTTCGGTAACTCGATAATCATTAAAAATCATACGATCCAAATCGTTAAAGAAATTCTCTACCGTGTACGCATTCTTCCCATCAGCCATTTCCCCTTGTAACAAAATACCGATACATCCCTCGTCCAGTTTCTCTTTCATCCAAGAACCCACAAAACGCCTAACCATCTCTTCAATCGTCAGCCACCCATTCTTCAAGTTTAAACTACTGTCAAACCATGCCGGAATCCCTGAAAACAAATAACGATTCATAAACTCCATTGCCTCTTTTTGCTCTTCCCGGGAAACATATGTAACCGGTCTTTCATCACTTTCCTTTATCACGGGAGCGGTATACCGCCCGCCAATCAATCCCCCGACCTGTTTCAAATAATCGCAATACAAAGATTGAGCTTTAGAATACATTTTTTCCAACTCACTCCATCCCTCTCCATCTATTTTTGCCGTAATCTCTTCCAATTTCGGGTACATTCTCTCCAAATTCTTCATTCCCAACTCTGTCACTACAACCCGGTCTTTCCCCAAATCACCCCGTATACCCATTGGATTATTACTGTCAAAACCTCTATAATGCAACACTTTTGCCTTTTTCACAGAACCGCATAATCGATTCAAGATCAATCTATCCTTCTCCGCATCGGTCACCGCTGAATATTGTTTGTAGCCCCACATAATCGCCCACCGATCATAAGATCCTACCCGCGGGATCAGATCTTTCACGTTTACCCCGTCTCCCGGTTGAACCGCATAATTAAAAGGCAATTCATCCGTCACGGAAACTGTGTACCCGTTCTCGGCAACCCATTTCGGATTTCTCATCTGCTTGGCCGAAAACGCCATACTAGCCGCATAATTCGGGAGCATCCCGAAAACATTCGCCACTTCCGAAGACACCTTATAACGCAACAAATCCATCACCAACTCCTCGTCAGACAAATCCTTTATCACACGTTCATCCACATTCCCACATTGTAACAAATACTCTCTCATATCATCCGCCATGAAATAATACGGAACATTCACCCGACACTTCAAAATTTCCCCCGTCCTCGGATGTACCAAAATAGAAGAACTCACATTTCCACTCCCCGGATAACAACACACAACAGCATCCGCTAACGCCAAATCCACAGTCTGATCCGCATCCTTCACCTGTATTGCATCCTTAAAACCAGCCTGCTCAAAAGCCGCCTGCCAAGCCAAAATCCCTTTCCGAATAGCCGGACGAAAACGTTCCGGAACCTCCGGGGCAATGTAAAATACAATCGGTTTCTCCGGTTCAACCAGCTGATTTCGTTGCACTAACTCCTGATCCTTAGGGTTTACCGAAAGATTCCATTTATAAATCAACGACTCTTTCTTCACCCCCTGCGGGTTACTCCCGTAATCCAAATAACTCAATGTCCGGTAACCGACACGAGGATCAGCGTAACGTACCACCATCGACTTTTCCGGTAACACCCGTATAATACATTCCATTTCAATCGGTACGATTCCCTCTTTTCCTGGTACTCCCAAGAATCCTTGTTTCGCAAACGAATGAACCCGTACCACAGAAAATTTCACTCCGTCCTCCAACTTCTTCACCCCCGTAATCTCTGAATTAGACGCATCAGCGGCACCTCTCTCGGCACTACCAAACCATTCCGGACTCGTTTTCACCAGTGAGGTAATCTCAATAATCGGACTTACCCCATCCGTTCCTCTTGCCACAACGGGATACATGACATGAACCGGTTCCAGTATCCGTTCCGCCATCAATTTATACATCCCTGAAGTCGTATCGGAAACCCGTTCTCCCAAAATCCCTTTTGACAACGACACCCGGTTTCCCGGTTCTGCCTTGAACACGGCAACCCCCATTCCTTCCGTCATCGCGTAAGGAATCCCCGTTCCCCTCATCACGACCCCGGAAAAAAACATCTCCCGTCCCAACAAATTCATAGGAATCTCTAGATAATACTTATCCGCCCCCTTGTAAACCGGTAAAATCCCTTCTACCTTATCCATCCCATTTTTAAAAAATGCTGTAAACGCCATCGGTTCCTTCCCCTGTGCCATAGCCCCGAGAGCCAACACCAGTAGTACGATAATACTTATATATCTTTTCATCATAAAACGCTTAATCATAAATCTTTTAATTCTCCTATCGTTGAATTTTTCAATCTAAAATTTAAAATCTAAAATTAGTTAGATCTAAAATTCAAAACTGTCCCAATACGCCCTCGTCATAAAATCCTTGCTCTTCTTTCCGGCCTTCCGGGCATCCGCCTTTATCCTCTCCAACTGTTCGAAAATCAAAGAAGTAATTGCGGGGTTATCCACAAAATCCCGGGCCATCACGCCTCTCAAACTCGCCACGTACATCCGTTGTAACTCCCTGCGGTACGAAGTCACCGGTTGATTATTCAAGACCTCTGTAAAAATCATTCCATACAAATCGTCCAAACACTCCCGCAAAGTATATGTACACTCTTCCACCTGTTCCTGTTCCGACATTTTTAAGAAAGAACCGGCCAACTGCTTGCATATCATCCCGTACAACATCCGCATCACCCGTACTTTATTCATTCGAGCAACATCCGTCAAATGCTCTTCAAACAACCACTCCGGGGCATGGAAAAAATGCTTGTCCAAAAAAGCCAATGCCTCCTTCTGTTGTTCCCTACCGATAGGCATATCCATACCTGCCCCCTCCGAACGTGATTTATCATACACGAAATGTCCTCCGATATTATTCACTACATGAGTGATATATTTCAAATACTGATCACATACCCCCTTGTACATCTCTGCCTGAATGGAACCAAATGTATCATCTCCTTCCGTCCAGTCCGTTATATTTTTCACGATCCGTTTCAGATTTTCCATTCCCAGCTCATTCGCTTTCATATTATTATCCCCCAAATCCTCACTCTGGCAACGGGGATTGCGAGCATCATACTCCGTACCAAAGAAACGACGCTCGTTCTCAGTCCTTTGCCGAGTAGTCCACGCCCTCAAATAAGCTTTTTCCTCCTGCTCGTCCTTCATCTCCGGGAAATAACGGTATCCCCACTCAATAGCAAACAAATCATACTCGCCCAGCCTCGGAACCAAATCTTCCAACGCAATTCCATCACCGGGTTGCGCCACGTAATTAAAGCGGGCATAATCCATGATCGATGCCGTGTGTCCATGTTCTTTCACGTAATCCTTATCCCGGATCTGTTCGACAGAATAAGTACTGCTACTATAAAAATTATGTCGTAATCCCAACGTGTGCCCAACCTCATGAGAAACAAGGTAACGTACCAGTCTCCCCATCACCTCTTCCGGGAAAGGGAAATGATGCACTCGTTCATCCACCGCACCCGCTTGGGCAAAATACCATTTCTGTAACAAATCGCGTACACAATGGAACAAGGAAATACGGGCTCCTAGAATCTCCCCGGTTCTCGGATCACTTGTTTGCAATCCGAAAGCATTCCCAATCGGTGAGGCCTTGTACGAAATAATTGAATTCCGTGCATCCTCCGGTCGGAAATCCGGATCTTCTTCAGGTTGGGGCATCCGTTTCGCCACGATCGCATTCTTGAATCCCGCCCGTTCAAACGCCTTCTCCCAATCCCGTACTCCCTCGATCAAATGAGGGATCATAAATTCCGGAATATCATAATCTATATAAAAAACGATTGGTTTCCGGGGTTCCACCAATTCCCCCCGTTTATATTTCTCCACCTCTTCCGGCCGGGGTTCCATCCTCCACCGGCAGGCGTATGTCGCTTGTTTCATCTTCAAGGAATCCCCGTACTCCGTACCCTTCACCACGAAATACCCAACCCGTTTATCCTCGTATCTCGGACGCATCGGCTCTTCCGGCAACAAACGTAAAGACACCGCCAATTCCCACACCGTCGGATTCTGCTCCACCTTCTCCTCCCGGGCGAAAGGTGACAATTGTGGTGCGGCTCCCGCCCCGTAACATTTAATCATCCGAAAAACCACATTATCCGGAAACACACTACATCCGGCCACGCTCGCCCGATCGGCTTGATAACCACCCAGACCAAGCGTTGCTTTCATATCTTTTAATGAAAATATATTATTGTCCGTCAACAAGACCTCCGTCATATCAATCAACACACTCTCATCCCCCGTTGCCTTCACGTCAAAAATCATGGCAACAGGCTTACGTTCCGTTGCTTTCATCAACCGGACAATCTCGCTTGTCGTATCCTTTACCCATTTATCAGTTTCCGGCTCCACCAGCCACACCTCATTCTCCCTCCCAACCTCGAAACGAATTAACCGGGTAGACAAAGGATCTCCCGCATACCCCAGCAATTGAGTATCCGCTCTTTTATTTTGGGCAGATCCCTTCGCCAACACCTGCATCGCTGCAATATCCCGTCCCAATAACCGTTTGGGAATCTCCACGAAATACCGCCCCTCCTGCACGTAAACATTAAACATCCCTTTATATCGTTGTGCTGTCGGTTTCACGAATTTCTCAATGGTAACCGCTTCTTTCACCCCCGACTCTCGCACCGAAGTCGCTTGCATTCCCTGCTCCCGCCCCTTTTTTACCTGTCCGGTCCCATCTGTCAAGCATACGCACAAACAGCACGTACACAACTCGATAACCCTAAAAAATCTTTTCATACACCTGCAATTTTAATACAATACTCTCCCAAGCACCGGGTATCCGGCACTAAAAACATACAATCAGGGAGCCGAAAAGCCTTCCGGCTCCCCCCACACAAAACAATTATTTATTCATTTCCGCATCGAACTTCGCCAAAATAGCTTTCATCATTTTGAATTTCTCGACACATTTAGGAAAATCCTGGTATAAACTCTCAAATCTTTCCTCGCTATAAGCATATACGGCAGCAATATACCCGGCAACATCAATATATTCCGTCGGATACCTCCGAACCAGTCGATCCTCAGAATACACCCCGTCCCATATCCATTCCAAAAAACCAAGTTCTCGATAGTCCACGTCATACCCTAAAGAACCGGCCGGCTTTCCTTCAAGATCCGCATACCTGCTCTCCCCATGCCAAGTCCATGTCCCTGTTCGCAACGACACGTTACAAAATTCCTTTACCTCATCAGCATACCGCACCTGAATTTCGTCAGTAATCTCCTCCGCCAAAATTCTTCCGACCCACATATTCTGCTCGTCTTCAGTCATCTTCAATATATCCGACAAATGCCCGACAACAGTTCCTATCATATTTTTATGTGCATACTCTTGGGTTTTATAAGCTTTAACACCCTGCACCGAGGACCAGCCCCGGTCTATAGCATAAAGAGTATCCACCAACAATATACTGGCAGGCTTGTATTCCCGGTAATAACGAGGCAATACTTCATCCCGGATTAATTCCGCCGCTTTCACCATCGCCGTCGTATCTGCTGACAAGACAGCTGCCGCACGGTACACTTGATTAAAAATACTATAATCAATCACGAACATCTCATAATGAATAATCGGATTTCCAAAAGAATCCGTTCCCCGATTCTCCACACCTAACGTATCATTCACAAACATCGGCATCCCGGTTTCACTATATATTTGGTAAGCCAACTCGTTAAACCGTCCGGGCTTATTCTGAATGACAAACCAATCCGGTCCCACCCCGGCAGGTTTTAAATTCTCGTCATCATTGTTACATCCGAACAATAACGTCAAGCCCAAAGAAATACATATAAAGAAATATCTATTCATAATTTCATCATTTTACAATCACATCTTTCTCAAGCATTCTTTATTGAATACCACGCTCTTCCCGCTCGTCATTCTGTTTCATCTCTCCCTTATTATAAGTTATCTCATAATCAGGAATCGGCATTAGCCAAGCCGCATCCTCTCCATAAGGTTTCAGCACATACTCTCCTTCATAAACCCCCATCCCGTTTGACACCGTGGCCGGAGCATACAACGCGTGACGGACCTCTTTTTTCTCCGGATACTTCTCACAAACGGCATATCGTCGCAAATCAAACCAACGATGACACTCGAAACACAATTCACGGCGTCTTTCCTCCCGGATAAATCTCACAAGATTCTCCCCCTGTAACCCGTCGATGGAGGTCGGGATCTCACCATTTTCAAAACGATTTTCCAATAAAGTCTTCAACGTCTGGATCGCTTCGCTTTTTCCTTGCATCGCCTGAGCCTCTGCTTTATTCAAATAAGCCTCTGCCGAACGTATCACGAAAGCGTCAAAAGCCTTTATATCCTTTGCCAACACGGACGTCTTGCGACTGAAATAACAATCCGATTTCTTTCGAGACACGGAGAAATATCCTGTCATACGTAAATCCGTTATTCCCTCTCCACTGTATTTCGAATACAACTGAAGTAATTCATCCGATGCCTTGAAACGTCCCACGTTCGTACCATCATACATTAACAAATTCATCACGTTCATCCCTTGTGTAAACAACACTTCCGGAGAAGTAGCGGAAATCATATATTGTTGTTTTAAATTTCCGGTTGACTCCGATCCGTTATCCGTCATATCAACCCCGTTCAGATCCCACAACGGGCAACCGGCCTGAATAGCCTTTTCGCTTTCAACCTCTGCCAATTCCCATTCACCCATGTACAAATATACCCGGCTCAACAAGATTCTGGCTGCAGTCTCGTTCACCCGATAAATAGTCGCCTGCTGAATCCCGGCCAAGTGATCCACAGCATTCTTCAAATCCTTCACAATCTGTTTATATATCGTCTCCACGGACTCCCGACTAAAATACTTATCCTCGATCTTCTCCGTGATATTCAAAGGCACACCCATGTCAGAAGATGCCGTTGCTTTCACGTAAGGTTTAGCGTACATATTCACTAGTAAATAATAATACGCACCTCTTAAAAACTCGGCCTCACCGGTTATCCGGTTCCTGTCTTCCTCCGGCTCGTGAGAAAACTCTTTAATTTCTGAAAGAATCACATTTAAGTATCCGATATGCTCGTATAGTTTTTTCCAGCAAGGATCGTCATAAAGAACCCCCTTTATCGTCTGAAAAGGTTTTTTTTGCCAACCGTAAAAAGGTCTCATTAACGTAAGCGGTCCCTCTGATGTCACCTTATACACTCCGGTAGCAAACTCTTCCACATCATCATCCATGACAAATAGCCACGGGTAATACAATGTACTTTGAGAAATTAGCGAACTTGACAAACTACTCGTCGCATCAGATTTCATATACCCGTTCCCGATCATCACCTCATCCAGATCCTTACACGATGATGCGTACGTCAAGTCTTTGGAATATTCTTTCAAGAAATCTCCACACGAAACACATAAAAAACATACTATTATCAAATATACTATATTTTTCATCTTTCTATATTTTAGAATGTTACATTTAATTGGAATGAATACATCGGACGAATAGACAAGTTTACCAATGAAGAAGAACCGGATTGAGAGGGGTCCTGTCCTTTCAATTTCTTACTGCAAAGAGTAAACAAATTCGTACCCGTCACGCTCACATAGGCTGATTTCAAAAGTAATTTCTGGCATAACCTTTCAGGAACAACGTACCGCAAAGAAACATTTTGCAATCTCAAATAATCCCCGGATGCAACTCTCAAATTCGAATTATCATACATTTTCCAGATATTCGAGGCAAACTCGTTCGGAATCCCACTCCACCAATAACCGCTAAGCGTACTTTCGTATTCTCTTGATGACAATAACCCGGGAATATTAGTATATCTCTCATCACCGGGCTGTTGCCAACGGCGAGTAAATTCCCGTCGCATATTCGTCTCCGGTCCCGGAGCGGCAGTTGTCCCGTTCGGATACATTTGTAACATCCGAACTTTCGACCCTATACTATAAGACAGGTTCAAATTCAACCCCCAGTTTCTCCATCCGAAATAGTTCCTGATACTTCCCTGTAAAAACGGTTCCCGGCAACCGGAACGTTCCATGACGGTCATAAACACTTCTTCCTTATCCATTTCAGCATAAACATCCCTAGTCTTCACTTCTTCCCCGTTCACCATCATTGTCTCCTCTGTCCCGTAAAACATCGGGCGACCATCTTCCGGACTCAACCCCTTAAATTTATACGAATAAAACGTGTTCAACGGACGACCGGCAATCTGCACACTACCATTCAGATAATCCGAATATTTGATCTCATCTTGAATCGTTTTATCCTTTGGTTTTATCTTATCCAACAACTGGTTGAAAACAGAACCGAAATTCGGATCAAATCTCCACACGAACCCTTTATTCTGCCCGTTTATAGAAGTCATCGTATTAATCGGCACGAAATTAAGCGTCAGCTCGTAACCTTGATTCGTCAACTCCCCTTTATTAACGGTATATTGCCCCACCCCGTTCACGAAAGAAACGGTTTTACTCAAGAAAGCATCCGTTGTGTGACGGTAATAGTATCCAATTGAACCGTTCAATTTATTATTAAACAGAGAAAATTCCACGTCAGCATTCAAAGTTGATGTCTTTTCCCATTTCAAATCCGGGTTAGGATATTGAGTAATCGTCGATTCGTACTCTCCAAAATATTCATTTGTCGTACCTTTTTTAATAATCAACCGGGGTGAATCCTGCGCTGACATATTTCCTTGGTAACCGAAAGACAATTTCAACGCCAGCGTGTTCACTTGACGCACGTTTTTCAACACATTCTCATGTAAATTCCAACGTCCGGATACAGACCAAATCGGCAACAAGCGATCATTACTCGCATCCCCGAATTTATTCGAGGCATCAATCCGCATATTTGCATTCAAAATATAAGAATTCTTATAAACATAAGAAGCACTGGCAACCAATCCCACCTTACGAGTTAAATTATCTTTCATTGTTCCACGGGCATCGTCGGATTCCAGCCAAGTATAATAATCCGGATATTTCAGCCTATTCGTCTCCTCATCCAATCCGATCTCAACCTTATCAAACAACATTCCCCGATCCGGAATATACCCCCTACGAACAATCTTAAAACCGGAATACGTCGTGGAACTTAACTCCCCGATCACGGTTGCCGTGAGCTGATGTATATTCTCCTTATCCAGAAAACGATTAAAAGTCAACTGACCACGTAAATTATACGACTCGCTTTTCGTATCATCCTGGGTTAACTCGCCACCACTCAATAATAACGTTTTATTATTATCAATAACACCCGTGGATGTTTTCAATTTTCTCAGGCACGCTGCATACCAAGTCTTTTCTCCATAATAAGTATCATTTGAAGAATGGGATATATTAAAAGAAAATTGAGCATCCGCTTTCAACCAAGACGTTAATTTATATCCCAAAGCCATTGTCAACGCCACCTGATCCGTCTCAATCTTGTTATACGAATTATTCTGTTCGTTGATAATACTGAATGGTTGATCATAAGTCTCGGTACCTATTAAATCATGCCTTTGGTAAAACCACAACTCGCCTTCCTCGTCATAGGCCCTCACACTCCGGCTCGTGTTATAAGCATAATTCATCACTCCCACCTCACTAGGCGTGTAATCCTTTTTCTGCAAATTCCCGTTTAAAGAAAAAGTCATATTAAATCGCTTATAATTAATATCAATTTTAGCCATTCCCGTGTAACGATCATTCTTCTCCTTACGGATATTTCCATTCTCGTTACTATACCCCATGGATGCATAATACCTCACGTTTTCTGCTCCTCCGGAAATACTTAAAGAATGATTATGAGAAAATGAATTTCTTAACAAGAGATCAAACCAATCTGTGTTACAAGTCTCCATATCCCTCACTCTCCGGTCAAACTCGGCATGATCAATCACCCCGTTAAAATAGTCATAAGCAGCAGCTTCGTAGCCAACCCAGCTATTCAGATTGGCAACAGCCAAACGTTTGTCTACAAGTTCCCGTGATAAATCGATTCTCTCTTTCGAATTCATCACATTCACGGACCTATCCGAGTAATGCGGACGGCGACGCAATGTACCCGTTACGGAATAAGACACCGCCGGGGCTCCCACCTTACCTTTCTTTGTCGTAATCACGATCACACCGTTAGATGCCTGCGGGCCATAAATTGCCGTTGCAGAGGCATCCTTCAACACGTCAATTCGATCAATATCATCCGGGTTCAATCCCGAAATCGCATTTCCCAATAAATTCACGAAATCAAGATCATTAATCTGTTGCGGATCAACATTCACCGGATCAGACAGGATAACCCCGTCCAGCACCCACAAAGGAGCCTGTGATCCCAGCACTGTGGTCGATCCCCGGATCTTCAACTTCGGCGCAGCACCCACCTGTCCCGAATTCTGCATGAAAATCATTCCGGGAACATTCCCTTCCAACATCTGGTCAATCGTACTCACCCCCGGCATCATAATATCGTCCATCTTCAACGAGGTCACGGAACTCGTCAAGTGACGTTTGTCCACGTTATAATACCCCGTGGAAATCACGTTCACTTCCTCCAACTCCGTCGCATCCTCCTCCAGTTTAACCTTCATCGGCTCGTCAAACTTGGCCGGAACCTCCAAACGTTTCATCCCGATAAACGAGAACACCAATATTGTATTCTCCTCCCGGGGAACCAAAAATTTAAAATTCCCGTTCATATCCGTGGCCGTCCCAACCGTCGTACCTCTCAACAACACAGCCACACCGGGTAATGGTGCTCCACTTTTATCCGTCACTTGCCCGGACAAAGTCACTTTCTTATTCTCCGCCTGTTCCACTTTCTTCTTGATCACGATCGACTGCATCTCGAACTTGTACTCGAAAGCGGTTCCCTCGAACAATTTAGCCAAGGCTGCATCCACCGTTACATCTTTCACGTCCAGCGTCACGGCTTTCATCACTTTCAACTGATCCGCGTTATACACGAAATTCAGGCTCGTTTGTTCCTTGATCTGTTTAAACACCACCTGCACGTCAACGTCCTTCACGTTGATCGTCACCTTTTGATTTTGTGCTGAAACCACGAAAGGCAGTCCCAGTAGCATCAACGCCATTAATCCCCACCTTCTCAATAGTAGTCTCATCTTTAACGAGCATAAAAAACTCGAAAAATCAAACGACTTTCTGATTTTTTTCATAGATTTGTTGATTAATATTAAACATTATGGATGTACACACAACATCCGTTATCAAACCGCGACTCGCGCCAACGATTCGCGGTTTTATCTTGAATCACTCACCGTGATTGTATTTCCTTTCAAATTAAACTGAACGGTAGCCGTCTCCCCGATCAGGTGCAACACATCCGCCACATCCGTGAACCGAGCAATAACTCCCGTAAAACGTTTCCCCTTCACGCTGTCATTCGCATAAAATACCTCCGTGTCATACCAGCGACACAAACGCTCCATGATCTCCTCGACCGTTTCGTTCTGGAACACGAACTCTCCCGCCCTCCAAGCCGTGTAGTAGTACGTATCCACGTCCGTTACTTTAACATCTTTATTTTCCAAACTAAACTCGGCCATCTGGTTCGGTTGCAGCAAACTCTCCGCCCCCGTCGACTTCACCCGAATTCCTACCTTTCCTTCTATCAATGTGGTTAAAATTTTCCCTTGATAATGCGTGTTCACGTTGAATGACGTCCCATACACCTTCACTTCCATTCCGTCCAGTACCACGTAAAACGGTCGCACGGCATCCTTCGTCACTTCAAAATAAGCTTCCCCGGACAGGAAAACCGTTCTCCGATCTTTCCCGAAAGCCACGGGATAACGAATTTCCGAATCAGAATTCAACCACACCCGTGTCCCGTCCGACAATGTCAAAGAATACTCCCCGGCACGAGGGATAATCACTTTATTATACACCAGTTCTTCAGCCTCCTGCTTCGCGTAAACCAGCGATTGCTTTTCGGCTTTCGCCAGATTTCCCTCTATTCCGGTTTCAACCACCCGGGTCGTGTCCAAGAAATAAGTTCTTCCATCATGTAACTCCAGCACGGCACGCCCACTCCCCGGTTGCACTCGTTGAGCGACAATCACCCCCTCATTCCTCCCTTCCATATTCATCCACATCCCGACAGCTATCGCTAAAGGTAAAATGACTGCTGCTGCATACCACACAAACTTCAATGATCTCCGAGGTTTTACTTCACCTTTCATTGCCCTTGCCCGTTGCATCAACTCATTTTTTTTCGCAGCCAATATACCCTTATCCATTCCAACTATAGCATCCGTCTCGCCCCCTTTAAGTGCCTGACGGTAGAAATCCCGATGCCGGGAAGACGCCGCCAACCAACTTTCCAACATCTCCCGTTCCTCCCCGGACAACTCGCCCCGAAAACTTTTCGAAATCACATCCCAATCAATATGTATATTTTCTTTTTCCATTATTTTTCATCTTCATTACACCCTAAAGACAAACTCCCTCTTCAAAATGTTTACAAGAAAACGAATTATTTTTCAAAAAAATGTTCACACCTCGGCATACTAACATTTATTACACTGGAAATAAACAAATTATATCGCAACAAATATTTTACATTACAAACCATTCGCACCCCTAAAAATACTCATTCCTCATGGATTCGATACCCTGTTACATGGTTGTCACTCGACAAATAGGCGACAATCAGGCGTCGTCGCCGCCCATTCGCCGCCTAGTCGCCCGCTTATAGCCGCCATTTTAAGGAAAGAAAAGGATATTTAACTTGACAAACGGTCATTTGTATCGTATCTTTATTCTCCTATTTAGCAAACAATACAAATAAAACAAGAGAGACATAGGCAATTATTAACAAGAACAAAGTTATGGTAGAAATTAAATCCGGTCTATTAAAAGATGCCCACGGGCGACACGATGGAATGGTCATATACCACAAAAGAGGAAAAACGTTCGGTCGTAAACTTCCCTCGTATGACGGTAATGTAGATTCTCCAATCCGGGCACGGCAAAATGCACGGTTATCGTCGGTGGTCACGCTTTATCAATCCGTGAAGAACACTTTCCTCGTTTACTCGTGGAACAGGGAAGCGAACAACAGAGACATTTCCTCCGGTTACAACCTTTTCGTCAAGGAAAATATCAACGCTTTTGACACGGATTACAATGTCGGAGATTTCGCTTTATTAAAATTTACCCTGGGAGATTTACAAACCCCCTTTCAATTCAGGCAACAAGAGGCTCCGGAAGGAATACTCTCAATTACCTGGGATACCGCCCCGTGGATTTGTGACCGCAGAAATAAGGATGAACTCGTACTTGCGGTAATTTACGACAACGAACCATTTCGGGTACAAATCATCGAAAACACGGGAATCACCCGGAATGACGGGATAGCCAATATTCTCCTCGACCAAACGAATGCCACAGAAGCCCACATCTACACCTTCTTCACAAATGCAGACAGGGACTCATTCTCGAATAGCCTTTACTACAAGATAAAATTGAAGTAACCCCTATTATCCTATCTGAAATCCAAAATTTTAAATCTAAAATCAGTATGGCTATCATTCATTCACATATTTTCGATAACGCATCCGGTTCCGTGGGGAACGTCACGATAAGCAGGTACAAAGGGAAAAATATCGCCAAAGGAAAAATATGTTTTAAAAGCAAAAAACAATCCGCAGCACAAGTCTGTCAGCAAATTCGCTTTAAAGCACTATCTGACATTGCATTCCATTTTTACACGGCAATACGAGCCGGATCACCTCACCAGTCGTGGTCGACCTCCCGGGTTCAATTTATCGGACTCAACCAAAACACCGTAGAAGTTGATGAAGAAACCCTAAACGTCACGTTCCATCCGGAGCGAATTACTTTCACGACAGGTAACTTGACTCCTCCTGTGGTAAATATTCGTATTCAAGAAAACAAACGTATCATTCACGCAGAATGGCTACGTCAACCACTCAGTCCTATTGCCAAAGATGAAGACGACTTATTTCTGGTCATTTATGACACTCAAGAGCAAGACTCATTAGCTTATCCGTTAGGTAAACGAGGACTACCCGGAACAAAAAAATACCCTTTACACGAAGATTTTACCCCGGCCAACTGTATCGCTTACGTGTTCGCTCTATCTCCTATTAACAGGAGAGCCTCCGTCTCCAAATATTCAAATATCATCCTGGAATAATCACCGATCTATAAAAATTCTACCAAGAGCGCAAAGAACAAGCACGTAGTCATACGTGGCAAACGCTTGTTTCAAGCGCTCCATACCCCGGTGCAACTGTGCTTTCACGGTGTTCTCATTCATATCAAGTCGAGCTGCAATCTCAGCGTACTTACAGCCTTCCACGAAACGTAAAAGACACACTTCCCGACACTTTTCCGGCAACTCGTCAAGCACTTGCCGAATACGGGCAAGGAGTTCTTCATCATCTACCATATCCACGTTCTGCGACTCGATATAGGCCTCCATGTACTTACGATTATTACGATCTTCGATTTGCAGACTTTTCAGGTAATTCAAACAACCATTACGAACGGATGCAAAAAGATAATGTTGAATGGAAGATGTTAACTCCAAACGTTCGGCATTCTCCCATATTTTCAGAAAAACATCCTGCACGATGTCATGCGCTTTATCAGAATCATAGATATACTTTTCCGCGAAAAGATACAACTTCTCGTAATATGTATCGAAAAGAACAGACAAAGCTGTTTCATCCCGACGTTTCAACCCCATAAGTATATCATCACTATCCATGCACTATTTTCACCTATTTCAAGGATTTATTACTCGCAAAGATAACGAATCATCAACAATATCAAACTTCTACACCTTATAAAATACGATACACCTTCCACTCTCGCCTAAAATCACGTTACTCCGGTCAAAGAACTACCATTCTCTCCACTCTTCCGTCACGTCCTCATCGGTCTTCAACCCGGCCACATTTACGGCCGTAATGATAAATTTACAAATATCTTCCCGCTGATCCGTCTCGATCAGTTCATACTCGCACTTCTCGTTCAAAACATTCAAAGCCAGCACAGTTTCTTTAACCTGTCCCATGATGATCTCCTTGTTTTCATCAGCCCGAGACAAAGCATCAATAAATTCCAACAGAATCTCCTCACAAGTCTTCACGTCTTTCTTCCCGTAAGCCGGAACAAATCCTTCCATCTCGTCATCTTCCTCTGGGATCAAGTACTCATACATTGAAGTCAATACATCTTCTCCCAAACTATTCTTTAAATCTTCCAAACTCATCTTAATCCATTATTTTTAATCAAAACACCTTTTCAAAAATACAGAAAAACACTTTATTACTCAACAATCCCATTATCAAGTTCAAAAATATCCTCCACGGATACCTTAAAATACCGGGCTATTTTTAACGCAATTATTGTAGAGGGAACGAATTTACCCGTTTCTATCGTGTTAATCGTTTTACGAGTAACCCCTATAGCAACGGCCAATTCCTCCTGACTTATATTTTTCATTGCCCGATACACTTTTATTTTATTATTTAATTCCTGAACAGCCATAAGCACTATTGTCTGTATAAAAAGAATCTACGCAATTCCGTTACGACAACCGCAACATAAACAATTGTCAGACATATTACCCGTACAGGTATATCCACAAAATCACTCAAAAGAAACAAAAGTATAACATAAATCAAGGTTGAATAAAAACCGGTCACTAATGCCTTATAATCAAAACTCAAGTACATTTCGTTCATTAGTGCTTGTTGGAGAACTTGATCTCCCTTGATTTTCCGAAATACCCGGAATACCTTTATTACCGCATAAATAAACAAGATTCCAAATACAGAACTTATAACAGCTACAATCGCCATCAGAAATTTATTTAATGGAAGTTCCATCAATATTATCCCCGGGAACCAGAAAATAAAAGCAATACCACGAAGAAAAAGCGATTTAAATCGCTCGACTTCCACCTGTTCAATTTTAGAATTTTCCATGACACCAATCATTTTTTATTAAACAACATGATAACCTTTAGGTTATAAAAAGAAACCTTTAGGTTACAAATGTATATAAAAAATAGCATAAACCAATAAATTCAAATTAATATTTAATATTCAATCTTCAAAGTCATACCCTCCACGGCTACTCCTTTTGACCGGGTAATTGGTAATTTTTGTTCTTCGCTGACTCCTAATGTTTCTCCTTCCCGTAGCGTCACGTCCGAACCGATAACATAATAGGCTATTTCAAGCATGAATCTTTGCAACTCGGGGAAATTATGTTTACTTCCCAATATCTCGATCTCTTCTTTCCCGAAAGCTGTCATCCCGTACGTGTATATATTATTTCCCTCCTCGTTCCGGTACAGGCCCAAATACACCCAAGTCAACACGGGTAAGTTTTCCTCATCTTCCTTCATCATATTGGCCACCTCGATATAAAATTCCGGTTGAAACACTGTCCCGGAAACATAAACGCCAATAGCATTGGGCTGTTTCAAACAAGTAGCGATCACTTTCACGTGTAACTTACCTGCTTCCACCGGGGTCAAGCCATGAGCAAGAACAGCTACCAGCACGTGAGCTTTATGCGTCTTCGTTACCTCTACGGCTTTCGGCCACATATAATTTGTCTCTGCATAATACTCGGCCTCTCCATCCGGAACTCTTGCCGGCATGAGACTGATAGCCACTAAAGTTTCACCGAGATAAAACACCCGGGTCGATTCGTCTGCACTCGCATCATCACTGGCCATATCTCCCGGCTTATCGGATGGCTCTATTCCCCACTCCGTCTTCAAATCTGCCATGACCTTATCCACGTCGAAACTTACCGAGTTTAGCAACACGGACCCGCAAAAGGTCCCGGCCTTCTCTTCCCCGTTCTCCACTTTCCCATCGTCTTCCTCCACACCTGTAACTTCAAAAAATGACAGGCCGTTAGAAATATCCTCAATCAATGAAGTAAATTCTTCATCCCCCGGCATCAAAACTAATCCCTTCTTGGCAGCCTCCAACGCCTCTTCGGTTCTTTGACATCCATACAATAATTTGCTATACACCAACCATCCCCACGGGTAACCAGCCTCCACCGTCACCGCACGTTCGGCATACGGCAAAGCCTCCTCTAATCGCATCTGATGCATCAACGCAACAGCCAACCGGTAATTCCAAACACCACTCTCACGTCCTTGGTCTTCCACTTTACGTAACCACTCTTCCGCATCATGGTAAAATCCCTGATTCAAATAAGCATAAGCCACGCATAATACCGCCTCGTAATATTGCCCGGGAGTTTTCAATTCCGGCAACACCTCTATAATTGCATCGTAATCTTCCTCTTCCGCCCAATCCCGGATCTGTTTCATTAAAACCTCAACACTCGGATATTCCATATTTCTATTGTTTAAATTATTATTACATCAAAAAAGCCAATAACAGCCCGCAAATAATAATGATTATAGAAAGTAAGATCATCCCTACACGATACCCTTTCTCTCCCCACAAGTATCCTAACCAATACAGGAAACCAAAGGGGCGAGTACCTTGCATTTGCAACACCCATTTCCATTTCTGAATAGCCCCGATCAGCATGACTATCCCAAACAACGGGATGAGCCATACCGTATATTCGGCCGGAATGTCCGAAGACAGGTCTTTATCCTTCATACAACCTCTTTTTGCATCGCAGCAAATATAAAGGAATAAATTGGAAATGTACTCCCGGAAGTCTCTTATTTAAAATTTATTCCAGATTCTTTCCAGAATAAATTGCTATTTTTGTTCTACAAAATTTCAACGCCATGAAGATATTAATCATTGAAGACGAAAAAGACTTGCGAGAAGTGATGACTCGATCACTGGAGAAAGAACGTTTTGTCGTGGAGACAGCGGCAGACTATTCTACAGCCCTGCAAAAGATCAATGATTACGACTACGATTGTATCTTGCTGGATATTATGCTCCCCGGGGGTAGCGGACTTTCGATTCTGGAAGAGCTGAAGAAATTAAAGAAACGGGAAAGCGTGATCATCGTGTCGGCTAAGGATTCCATTGAAGACAAGGTTACGGGGCTTGACCTCGGTGCTGATGATTACCTCGCAAAACCATTCCACTTGGCAGAATTACACGCGAGGGTGAAATCCGTGATCCGACGCCATCAAACCGACGGGAATACCGAGATTGAAATTGAAAACCTAACCGTCCGTCCCGACGATCACACCGTGTTCATCAATGGAGAAGAGCTGAAACTCAATCGAAAAGAATTTGACTTGCTCTACTATTTTGTCACCAATCCGAACCGATTGATCAACAAAACGACATTGGCTGAATCCGTGTGGGGTGATAACATTGATCAAGCCGACAGTCTCGATTTCATCTATTCCCAGGTAAAAAATTTACGCAAAAAGATGAAAACCGCTGACGCTATCCCGGAAATAAAAGCCGTGTACGGGTTCGGCTATAAACTAATCACAACACCGGAAGCATGAAACTCATCCACCACACGATAAGCAAACTCTCGATCGTGATGATTATTATCCTCACGTTCTGGGCTGGCTTTTTCTTTTTTAGCATACTGGATGAAATTCTGGACGAGACGGATGATAGCTTGGAAAACTACAAGCATCTTATTATTCAACAGGTTTTGAGGGATACAGCCGCAATTAATAATAGTAGCGATTTAATGAGTCAATACTTCATAAAAGAAATACCTGAAGAGCAGGCTATTCATTACAAAGAACGATACTTTGACTCGACACGTTTTTACGAACTTGAATACGATTTTGATCCTGTACGAGTACTAAAGACAGCCTTTCGGGGAGAGGATAAAAAGTTTTACGAGTTAACGATCATGATCTCAACCCTGGAACAGGACGATATGATCGAGGCGATATTATGGTCGATCGTGATTCTGTATGTCTCGCTACTTGTTTGTATACTGATCGTTTTTGAGGTCGTTTTCAGAAAAAGCCTGGCCCCATTCTACAAACTACTGGGCTGGCTGAACAAATTTACCCTGGGCGGGAAAAATCCCCCATTGGAGAACCCTACCAAGATAAAAGAATTCCGCCAACTAAACGAGACGATACTTAAAATGACCCGGCGAAACGAAGAGATGTATTCCCAACAGAAACAATTCATTGAAAACGCATCCCACGAACTCCAGACCCCGTTAGCAATCTGCCGGAACAAGCTGGAATTATTGGCAGAACGGCCGGATTGCACGGAAGGACAACTGGAAGAAATCGAGGACATCCACCGGAATCTGGGACGTATCGTGAAACTCAATAAATCCCTGTTGCTCCTTTCCCGCATCGAGAATGGCCAATTCCACGAAACGAAAGAAGTGGAATTCAACCCGATCATAAAAGAACTCGTGGAAGATTTTCAAGAAATTTACGAGCATAAAAAACTGCACGTGGAAGTGGAAGAAAATGCCGCTTGTAAAGTTCACATGAATGAATCACTAGCAAATATATTAATCACGAACCTGTTGAAAAACGCCATGATACACACCCCGAACGAGGGAAGTATCACTATTCGCGTACAATCAACCGGAATCACTTTCACCAACAGCACGGATGGTCCCTCTTTGGATCAATCCCGCCTTTTCACTCGTTTCTATCAAGCCGACAACAAAAAAAGTGATTCCACCGGGCTAGGATTGGCAATTATCCAAAGCATCGTCCACCTTTACCATTTTCACATTTCCTACTCCTTCGATGGGAAACACCGATTCGATTTACGATTTTAATATATCATTCTGTGATTTCCGATTCAATGATTCCGTGATTAAAAAAGGCACACATTCACGGGGAAAAAATCACTTAATCGGCAATCATCAAATCACAGAATCTTCAAATTTTTAAATCTAAAATAATTTCGATTCCCAAATCTTTCCCAAATCACCCCTTTACTTTGTTCTCAGAAATTAGAACAAAGAATACAAACATTAAAATTTATATGCCATGAAAACAAGAATGACCATTTTCGTTTCTTTATTGTTAGCCGGATTTGCTTTCACTAGCTGTGAGGATAGTGACGATAACTACACGCCGGATGAAAAAATCGTGAACGTGCTATACGAAAAATACCCGAACGCACAGCGTGTCGACTGGGAATTACAACACGACCACTACGTGGCAGACTTCTATGACAACAACATCGAGAAGGAGGCATGGATCACCACCAAAGGGGAATGGGTGATGACTGAAAGCGACATATTGTTTAACAATCTCCCGGATGCCGTACAAACCGCATTCAACGAGTCGGAATACAAAGACTGGAGAGTAGACGACGTGGACATGCTGGAAAGAATTGAAATGGAAACCGTATACGTGATCGAAGTTGAAAAAAGCAAACAGGAATTTGATTTATTCTACGCTGAAGACGGAACTTTAATAAAAGCGGTAGAAGACATTGACAACAACAACAATTATCAACCGAACACGGTTCCTGAAGTCCTGAAAAATTTCATTAACGAGAAATATCCACAAGCAACCATCGTGGACATTGAAGTCGAAAAAGGAATTACCGAGATCGACATCTTACACGAAAACAAAGCAAAAGAATTACACTTCAATAGTGCTAACGAATGGTTATACACGACTTGGGATGTTAGAGAAAGAGAGATTCAAGACATTGCAACCAAAGTGCTGAATGATAACCCGGGATTCAAAATTGATGATATTGATTACAAAGAAAGCGCGGACGGAAGTGAAGTATACATCTTCGAATTGGAAAAAGGCAATCAAGAAATTCACGTAACAGTGAATATGGAGGGAAATGTTGTAAAATGATAGACAGGTAACATTTAAATTGCAGTAACGTAAAACAAGAGGATCTTAAATTAGAAATTATGAAAACAACATTAGTTACCGCACTAATCCTACTCTCCACCACGTTTGCTTTCAGTAGCTGCAAAGACAGCAGCTACACGCCACCCAAAAACGTCGTGAGTGCCTTTAAAGCCAAATATCCCTCGGCAAAACGAGTAGAATGGGAAGTGAAAAACACGTATCAAGTGGCCGAATTCCATATCGACTTCACGGAAGTCGAGGCTTGGTTTGACAACAACGGCCAATGGGTGATGACCGAAAGTGACGTCAAATATAACTCCCTGCCCGTGGTAATCCGCAATAGTTTTAAATCCGGAGAATACGGGAGATGGGAAGTAGAAGATGTTGACAAGCTGGAAAGAGCCGGGATGGAGACAATTTACATTATCGAGGCAGAACTCGGGGAACAAGAAGTTGCCTTGCACTACTTGGAAAATGGAACGCTAGTAAAAACCCTCATGGATAACGATGGACGGGGATATCAACCGGAGAGCGCTCCCAAAACAGTCCTACAATTCATTCAGCAGAAATACCCACAGGCCAATATCGTGGAAATCGATCAGGATAAAGGGTTACTAAAGATTGATATTATTGATCAACAAATCATGAAAGAAGTCGTGTTCAACCACCAGAATCAATGGGTTGTCACCACTTGGGAAGTTTCACACAATAATGTACCAACCAACGTGATGAATGTACTGAAAACTTCTTCCTACGCGAATTACCGGATTGACGACATTGATTATGAAGAAAGAGCAGACGGTTCGCTCGTTTACATTTTTGAAGTTGAACAAGGGGATCGGGAATTCGATGTCACGATAGATGCCAACAATCTCAAAATTGTATCCGCAATACCGAAAAATTAATAAACGAAAGGGTGCAAAAGTTCGTAAGGTTTGTAAAGTTATAAGGTTTATCCCTCAGACTGAATCCATCGGCAACAAAGTTGCCGTAGATAAGGCGCCCGCTAGGGTCAATGGACTTTATGAACTTTTAGAATCGAAGGTTCTACTTTATAAACTTTACAAACGAGGGGGGCAAAAGATTTTTGCCCCCCTCTTATTTTTCTTACAAGTGTAATTTCACTTCTACCGGTTTCTCTTTCACTTTCACTTCTTCACCAACCCACTGACCGTTTTTATCGAAATAATTCAAAGTATACACTTTATTTTTTTCCACCATAAATTCCAACACGTCATTCATATCCTGTCTAGGTCCGGCAGTACGTCCACCACCGATTTGATCTTTACCGCAGAAAATATCCACGTTGGCAGCTACCCGATCATCAGATTTACGCATATTGCGTTTATCTTTAAACATCATGACTTTTAGAGGTACGTAATTTCCTCCGGCCAATTGAGATTGATAAACCTCTTGATAAATATCCAGATAACGTTGAGTGACATTGATAGCAGGCACGTACTTAATATTAAAATCCCAAACTAACGGGAAACTCTCCCCCGTCGGTTTAAAAGAAGAGGCCCAGATTGCGTGCATACGATCTTTGGGATCAGCTTTCCCGGCATCGGCAAGGAACCAAGAACGATCGAGCTCGTTCGGGTAATACTCGGTAAAATACCATTTACCGTCCAACCAAACCTCGCACCAGTTATGATTCCCTCGGTTATCATGCCAGTTGGCAGTCCCGGCAATACGGGAAGGAATACCCACCGACCGCAAAGCATCCGTCAATAAAATAGACAGACCGCTACAAGAGGCCATTCCCTGACGAATAGACTCTGACGGGTTCTGATCCGGTTTCTCGCGGGCCGTGTTGTAATCCACCTTCACTTCATCCCGGATGTTCTTGTTCACGGCTTTAATTGCCTCCTCCAATGTTTTGCAATTCTCCACGTAAGGAGCGAATCTCTTGTAGAAATCGGCACGCCATTGATCTCTCTCCTCGTTCAGTGAAGCGTAAGGCAACACGTCATTCAAGAAAATAGAATCCGGCACGCTCTTCGCCCAGGCAAAACGATTACGAGCTTCATAGGCCAATTTCACATTCGACAACAAATCATCCCCTTTCATCGTTTTCAAATCCCGCTCCGGCATGTAAGAAATCAAAAAGGCCACGCCTTCCTTCATTTCCGGAGTAGCACTTTCCAACGCTTTTGCCAGTTCCGGCTGATTCGTTCCCGACGTTTCTAAAGCTTTGTCCAACAAAGCATGATATTTTTCCGGCACTCCCGGATACTTCGCACATGCAAAGCACATGCAACACAACAACAAGATAAATGTACTTCTCATAAATTAATATTGTTTATTACTAAAGTATTTCATGAACTGGGCTCTTTCATAAAGATCCGGGTTCTCGATGGACGAATAGGAAAGCATTCCCCGGTAATCCCCGATTGTCTTGAAAGCTTTCGAGTCCATCCATTTCCCGATAAAATTATTTATATCCTCGATCACGTGAATACCCTTCTCGTAAAGAACAGAACAAACTTGAACCGTTGTCGCACCTGCCAACAATAACTTCACGGCAGCCTCACCACCATGCACGCCCGTGGATGCAGAAATTTCCAACTTCTTATCCTTCCCGGCCAAAATACCGGTCCATCTCAAGGTTGTCCTCAATTCGGCAGCCGTACTAAACACGGATGCGGCCCCCATCTCCAATGTATTAATATTTATATCCGGCTCGTAGAATCGATTGAATAACGTGGTCGCGTTCGCCCCGTAAGCCTTGATTTTATCCACGAAAGCGGAAAGGTTCGTGAAATAATGACTGATCTTAACGGAAACAGGTATCTTTATCTGGCTCTTGATGGATTTCACGATCTCAAAATACACATTCTCCACTTCCGCACTCTCCTTAAACTCGTTCACCGGCAAAATGAAGACATTCAACTCCAGCGCATCTGCCCCAGCCTCTTCCAACTGGCGAGCAAACGAAACCCATTCACCACCACTAAAACAGTTCACGCTGGCAATCACGGGTATCGTCAAACGACTCTTGGCATTACGAACCAATTCCACGTACTTCTGTATCGTGTTGGAACGAATGTACGCTTTGATATAATCCTCGGCCTCCGGGTAAGCATCACCCATCCCGTAACCGGCCTTGAACACACCGGAAGTCTCCTCGTTAATCTGTTCCTCGAAAATAGATTTCAACACCACGGCTCCCACTCCTGCTTTCTCCATCTCGACCATCTTCTCCACGTCGGACGTTAAACCGCAACTTCCCGCGATAATCGGACTCCGTAACTCCAGTCCCATGTATTTCGTCTTCAAATCTGCCATAATGATTTATTTAAATAGTTAATAATGAATCTTTCAAATTATATATTCGCGTAATTTCTCGCACCGAAAATGGAACTCCCCACACGTACCATCGTACTTCCTTCCTCCACGGCTATCCGGTAATCTCCGGACATCCCCATGGATAATTCCTTGAATTCAGGGTTCTCTGCGAAATAAGTTGTCTTCAACTCGTCAAAAATCTCTTTCAGGTGATGAAATTCCCGTCTGACCTGCACCTCATCATCCGTGTTCGTCGCCATCCCCATCACGCCCACGATCTTCACGTTCTTCATATTCTTGTAATCGGCACTCTCCAAAAGAGCTTTGGCCTCTTCCATATCCAACCCGAACTTGGTTTCCTCACTGGCTATATAAAATTGCAGCAGGCAAGGGATCACCCGATCATGTTTTTTCCCCTCCTTGTCAATGGTCTCCAGCAATTTCAAGCTCTCCACACCATGAATCAAAGAAACGAAAGCGGCCATATACTTCACTTTATTCGTTTGTAAATGACCAATCATGTGCCATTCTATATCTTTAGGAAGTACCTCGTACTTCTCCGCCAACTCCTGTACCCGATTTTCCCCGAATACTCTCTGCCCAGCCTCGTATGCCTCCACTATCGCCTCCACGGGCTTTGTTTTCGATACGGCTACTAATTTTACCCCTTCCGGTAAACTACCGGCAATCTCTTTCAAATTTTCTACAATACTGCTCATTCCTTTTCAACATTTAACATGCCCTTGAAATACTACGGACTCACAAATATAACGTAAAATCAGGATATAATGTCAGGGTACAAGCGTTAAAAATTAACGTTTATATTCTTCCGTTACAGGTTCTCGGGCCACAAGTTGCAAGTTAATTGAAATTTACCCGTGGATGGCATTCTCGCAGCCCGAAGAAGAGACAAAGTAAAAAACGTTTCATGTTCTTCTACTCTCACGGAATTTTGTTAATTTTGAATCTTGAAAAAGTGGAAACATGCACAGGTATTTTATTGAATTAGCATATAACGGAAGTGAATATAACGGTTGGCAGATACAACCCAATGCCCCCTCTGTCCAGGAAGAAATCAACAAGGCACTTACCCTCCTGCTAAAACAGGAAATCAACGTGACCGGGGCCGGACGAACGGACACGGGAGTACACGCCTCGTTTTTTGTGGCCCACTTTGATAGTGATGTTGTCATAGCCCACACGCAAGCCCTAACGGACAAGCTCAATCGTTTCTTGGGAAAAAACATTGCGATCAAAGATATTTACACCGTACACCCTGACATGCATGCTCGCTTTTCGGCTATCTCGCGTACGTACAAATATTATATCAATAAAAACAAGAATCCGTTTACTTACCCGTTTGCCTACCGGCCGCATCCCTTACCGGACATCCGGTTAATGAACAATGCTTGTGAACTTCTCCTACGTTACGAGGATTTCACCAGTTTCTCCAAACTGCACACGGATGTAAAAACGAACATCTGCCATTTGATGAAGGCCAACTGGGAAGAAACGGATGAACAACTTGTATTCACGATCAAAGCCGATCGTTTCCTGCGTAACATGGTACGTGCCATCGTGGGAACATTGTTGGATGTAGGGCAAGGACGTATCACGCTGGAACAATTCCAACAGATTATTGAAAGCAAGGATCGATGCAAAGCTGGAACTTCCGTTCCCGGCAATGCCTTGTTTCTTTGTGACATTGAATATCCCCCGTGTAAACTATAATACTGAAACACATGAAAACAAAACTATTCATCATATCCTTTTTCCTGTTTTTACTCACGACGAGTACTTCTGCCTCCGTCAAGTTATCCAAAGATGCCACGATCAGCATTCTGACGTGTTCCCCGGGTAACGAACTTTACTCGCTGTTCGGACACACAGGCATCCGGGTAGTGGACAAAGCAAACAACATGGATATTGTTTTCAATTACGGGACGTTTGATTTTGCAACCCAGGGATTCTATTTCAAATTTGCACGTGGCCTACTCCCCTACCAATTATCGTGTTCCGAGTTTCGTCGTTTTTTATCTTCCTACATTTATGACGAGCGTAGCGTGTATTCCCAGACCTTAAATTTGGATTCCATTCAAAAGCAATACTTGATGGACTTGCTCGTTGAAAATTATGAACCTGCAAACCGGGAATACCTTTACAACTTTCTATATGACAATTGTTCAACCCGGGTTCGGGACATCATTGAGAAAAGTACAGACAATCAAATCACATGGATTGCTCAGCCTTCCACGAAAAGTTTTTGGAACCTTCTGGATGAATATCTAGGTCGTTCCCCGTGGATTCAATGGGGTATTCACACGATCCTTGGCTCTCCCGCAACCTCCACGGCTACCATCCGGGAACAAATGTTTCTTCCCGATTACCTCATGTATCGTTTAGATTCCGCGGCATATAATGGAACTCCACTCGTGCAGCCGATAGAGACAATATATGAAGCACCGGAGCAGGATCTTTCAACACCCTGGTACTTCTCCCCGTTCTTTGTTTTTGCCATTTGTACGCTTGCACTCATTTTACTTTTACAAAAGGTAAAAAGCCGCCGTTTGCTAAAAGCTATCGCTATTCCCTTCTTTATCGCGACAGGCGTTGTCGGGTGCCTCATCGTCTTTTTGTGTTTTTTCACGAAACATCCCACGATGTTCCCCAACTTCAATGCCTTCTGGGCAAATCCGTTAAACCTCATCGCCGCATTCTTCCTCGGTAAACGCACTCTACCGTGGATCATCAATAAATACTTGTTCATCTACCTCTACCTCTTGATCATCGGTTTTTTGCTATGGTTCCTGTTCGTTCCGGCAGTTCCCTATGCTTCCATGGTCATCATGGTATGGATGATATACCTCTGCATCCGTCTTCGACAAAGCGGGAAATAATATTTTTCGAGATTCTTTGCCTCAGCTCTTGCAGATTGAAATAAAACCTCTATATTTGCACTCGCAATTCAGCGATGGTGCCATAGCTCAGTTGGTAGAGCAAAGGACTGAAAATCCTTGTGTCCCCGGTTCGATTCCTGGTGGCACCACTTTTTAAGAAAGAAAAACGATGTAAATCCCTGAATTTCAAAGAAGTTCAGGGATTTTTCTTTTCCAAGAATAGGCAAAATTAGTGGGATTGAAGCAAACCATACGTCCTTATTCAAGGGACTGTTTTCAAAAGCCCGGAATGTTCCACTGCGAAGTATTTACTTCATTCTTTTACAGCACGTTGCACTATTTTACATAACAGGGTTCTCGGTTCGATTTCCTAACTTTGTATCATTAAAAATTGAGCCGTATGGAAAGAAAAAGATTCAGCGTGTTGTTCTTCATCAAGCGTAGCAAACTGTTAAAAAACGGGGAAGCGCCCGTGCGTGTGCGTGTCACTTATGACCGCCTATACGTGGAACTTCAACTAAAGCGGAGCGTAAAAGTCCCACTTTGGTCGCAGGAAAAAGAGAAATCGACAGGCAAAGACCGAAACTCCGTAGAACTTAACCATTACATTGACGCCCTGCGTGTGAAATTCTATCAGATTTACCAAGATTTGGAACTGGAGGGAAAGATTATCTCCGCACGTGCCATAGTGAACCGCTATCAGGGAAAGGACGAAACTTTCAAGTCATTGCATAATGTATTCAAGGAACATAACGACAACTGCCGGAAGCTAATCGGGACGGACTATGCCGACATCACCGTAAGACGTTACGACAATTGCCTTAAATACCTCATGGAACTGGTTAGACGGGATTACAAGGTAGATGATATGTTACTGCGTGAGGTAAACGGGGAACTGGTACGCAAATTCGATTTATACCTAAAGACGGAGAAGCATTGCGCACAGAATACCGTTATCCGGTACATGAAATGTTTTAAGAAAGTGATAAACCTTGCCATTGCTAACGAGTGGCTGACAAAGAACCCGTTTGCCGGAATCAAGTTTCACGAGGTGGAGGTAAACAAACAGTTTCTAAGCCAAGCCGAGATAAACCGGATATGGCAGAAAGAGTTCAGGATTGAACGGCTGGAACTGGTACGGGATGTTTTTATCTTCTGCGTATATACCGGGCTGGCATTCATAGACGTGTATAACTTGCGCCCCGAACACATTTCAGAGGACAATAACGGCAACCTGTGGATAGTGAAACCCCGTGAAAAAACAAACAATATCTGCAACATCCCGCTTTTGAGCATTCCCAAACAGATACTTGAAAAGTATAAGGATAACCCCTACTGCATGGATAAAGGAACTTTGTTGCCCGTTCCCTGCAATCAGAAGATGAACAGCTACCTGAAAGAGATTGCCGACTTATGCGGTATTAAAAAGAACCTGACCACGCACACAGCCCGGCACAGTTTCGCTTCGGTTATCGCACTGGCTAACAACGTGTCACTGCCGAACGTGGCTAAAATGCTGGGGCATTCATCCACCCGAATGACGCAGCATTATGCGAAAGTATTAGACCAAACGATACTAAGGGATATGCAAGCCGTTGAGAAACAGCTATCCATATAACCACGAAGAAGCCAGCAACACAGTTTTCAAGAAAACGTGATTGCTGGCTTTCAATCAATCAAACAATATAGAAAACAAGACAGCTATATTTCAATACTTCAATATTTCAAGAAAGCAAGAAAACAAGATTTCATGTTTTCAAGATTTCATTTCTGATAGAACCTTTCCAACAAATCCATGATGTCACTTTCCCGGTAGATGATTTTTCCCGGAAGCTGCACGTAGCCCAGCAGCCCCGTGTCCCTGTAATCCTGCAACGTCCGTTTGCTGATGCAAAGCCGCCTGCACACCTCATCGCTCGTCAGGTAGTGTTCACCGTTCAATACCGGGCGATAGTTCATTACCACATACTCCACGTTTTCCAGCACCCTGTCAAGGGAAGAAAACAGTACCAGCGTGGTTTCGGAATCTTTCGTTATCAAATCCATACGCCTACTTTTTAGAATTGTCCCTTACTTGGTTGAGCAAAAATGTTTCCACGTCCGAAGCCTTGTAGTAAATCTTATTGTTAATCTGCGAGTAAGGCAGTTTCCCCGTGTCACGGTAGGTCTGCATCGTCCGGGCTGAAACGTTCAGCAGACGGCAGGTTTCGCAGTTATCCAGCCATTTGTCACGCTTCCTGCGTAAAGGCACGCAGAGCGCATCCACACGACCCACAAAATTTTCAAACCTCTGTTTCCATAGTTCAAAGGTTTTCTTTTCAATCGTCACTATTTCCATAACCGATATATTTATTCTTGTCAATACTCCGTTTTTCTTCACTGGTGCAAATATATAAGGCTGAATAATAGGTTGTTTTCCTCTGTCCATAAATGACCTTGCGTGTCCGAAAATGTCCACCACCAACCCAAAAACAACATGAAAGAAACGAAACGATAACAAAAACCCCGTCTTTTCCTCACTTACTAAATAAGTAAGGTAATGAACACAAAACCGTTTTCTATTTGCCGACATTAATTTGGTGCAGAGCGAAGCAAAGCGATTCCAAATGGCTGACGCTTTGTTTTTTACCGATTTTTCTTATTTTATTTGTGGTGCTAATTCAAAATAAGCACTCATGAATAATCCTTTCGAAGAAATTTTCAAACGGCTGGAGAACATCGAAAAGATGATTGCCCCGGTCACGGGCGTACAGCCCGGAGAACGGCAGGACGGAAAAGAGCCTGTGTTAATCAAAATATCCGTTGCCAGCGGCATAACCGGGTATTCGGTCAATTACCTGTATCATTTAGCCAGTAAGGGGATGATACCGTGTGTCAAGCGTGGGCGTACCCTGCGTTTTGACATGGAGGAACTCAAAAAGTGGATGCAGCAGCAGTATGTCCCGGCTTCTAACAGACTTCCCGATGAAAAAGAAAAGAAGTGATGATGCACGGCATATCGAGGGCTGGCAGTCAAAGAACGAGCGCATCGAAAGCCTGTTGAACGTCCTGTACGATTTCCGGTTCAATACCGTAAAGAGCCGGACGGAATACCGGGCTGCAAGTTCTTCGGACTTGTACCAGCCCGTTACGAAATTCGTCCTGAACTCGTTCAGGCGCAGGCTGGACGCAACCGCTGGTATTGTCACCTCTGCCGAGAACATCCGTACCATACTGGAAAGCGATTTCGCAAGAAAGGTACATCCCATACGGGAATACTTCAACGCCCTGCCCTTACTGAATCCTGCCGAACACGGGCATATCGGCAGGCTTCTGAACACAGTACAGGTAGCCAACCCCGGTAAATGGGAGGAATATTGCACGAAATGGCTTATCGGTGTGGTAGCCAACGCGATGAACGACACGGGATGTCAGAACCATACCTGTTTGGTACTGACCGGGGACAGACAGGGACAATTCAAATCGTGGTGGCTGGACAACCTTTGCCCGACACCGCTTAAAAACTACCTGTTTACCGGGAAGATAGACCCGCAGGGCAAAGACATCCTGACACTGATAGCCGAATACCTATTCATCAACATTGACGACCAGCTAAAGGAACTCAACAAGCAGAACGAGAACGCATTGAAGAACCTTATCACCACCCCGGCGGTAAAGTATCGCAAACCGTATGATGTTTACATAGAGGAATACCCCCACCTCGCCAGCTTCATGGCTTCGGTGAACGGCAACGAGTTCCTGACCGACCCGACAGGCAGCAGGCGTTTTTTGCCGTTTGAGGTGCTGCGCATAGACAAGCCCACAGCAGAAAGCATCCGCATGGATAACGTCTATTCCGAAATCATGTACCTGTACCGTCAGGGCGTGCGCTACTGGTTCAATGATGCGGAGATTGGGGAACTGCACCTGACAAATGCGGAATTTGAGGTGCAGACAGTCGAGTTTGAGATGCTGACGCAATATTTTGAGAAGCCGACAGAGGAAGAAGAAGCCCTGTTCTTTATGACAACGGCACAGATACTGGCACGTTTACGGGATATATGCCCCATGCAACTATCCGAAAAACGGCTGGGGGAAGCGTTACGCAAAGCCGGGTTCAAACGGGTACAGAAACGTATCGACAAACAGACCTATTCGGTATATGGGTACAGGATAAAGCCTGTTCCAACATCCTGTACAAACAGCAATTACGGTTAGCACGGTCATTTTACGATTGGTTATTACTGCAACGCAGTAACTGCCATAGTAAGATATATTCCTATTTTATATACTGTATATCAAATATTTAACAATAGCGCAGTAAGCAGTAAGATAAAACCGCAAACTTTTGGAAAAAGAAAAACCGCAGGAAATATCAGGGTTATATTTCTATCTTCTTTTGAAGAAATAACTTACTTATCTTACTGTATAAGAGGTAATCCGCTGAAAGAAAAAGAATTATGTGCAGAAACATAGTAACTTTTCTTCTTACTGACCTCTTACTGTGCTACTGCAATTTATCAACATCAAAAAAATAAAGATTATGACCTACAAGGAAGCCAACAATATCAGTATCAAGGATTACCTGAACTCTTTGGGAATCCAGCCCGTCACGGAAAAGGGAAGTTACGGGATGTACCGCAGCCCCTTACGGGAGGACAACACACCGAGTTTCAAGGTGGATTATAACGCCAATCTATGGTGTGACTACGGAACTGGCGAGGGCGGGACGCTCATCGACCTTGTGATGAAGCAGAACGGGTGCAACGCCTACGGTGCTATCTGCCGACTGGAACAGGGCAGCACCACCTCTTTTTCCTTTCACGGGAAAGACCTACCAGAAAGGGACACGAAAAGGCAGGCAACCAGCCCGATAGAGATACGCAGAATACAGCCGTTACAGAATCCGGCACTCATGCGCTACTTGCAGAAAAGGGGGATTTCCCCCGGAACGGCAGCCCCATACGTGCAGGAAATGTATTACCGCATCGGTGGAAAGCCTTATTTTGCGCTGGCGTTCAGGAATGATTCAGAAGGTTACGAGCTTCGCAATCCCCGTTTCAAGGGCAGCACATCGAAAGACATCACCCATATAAGGCAAAAGGGAGAGCCGAGAGATACCTGTTTCGTGTTCGAGGGCTTTATGGATTTCCTCTCATTCCTCACTATCCGGCAACAGAAAAGCCCGGGTATGCCCTGTACCGACTGGCAGGACTACGTTATCCTGAACTCCACCGCCAACGTAGATAAAGCCTTATATCCGCTGGCTGATTACGGGCATATACACTGTATGCTTGACAATGACGAGGCAGGCAGGAAAGCGGTTGAAGCCATAAGGCAGGAATACAAATGGCGTGTACGTGACGCATCACACCTGTACAGCGGTCACAATGACCTGAACGACTATTTGCGTAGTCTTAAAGTGAAACAATCCCAAGACTTGACAGTTACCGACAAGCCCCAGCCGGAGCAGGATAACAGACAAAATCCGGGTGAAAAAAGAAAGAGAGGGCTAAGGATGTGACCTGCAAGACTGGCGGCATGAACAGACGGCAGGCTGTGTGATTAGGGAGAGCAAGGTTATGTTTCGGTAGACCGAAACACCTTGCTTTGCTTGACAGCAAAGAAAATTTCTCCCGTTGGTCGCAATTTTTAAGATACCACCTAAAAGTAAAAACGTATGACAGGGATAAGGAACAAACCGGGAGGTCGCCCGGCAAAAAGCCGGATAGACAAGCAGAACCGGGTAGTCAGCACGAAGTTGACCGAGTTACAGTTCTACGCAATCAGGAAGCGAGCCACCGAAGCCGGGCTGCGTGTCAGCGAGTACGTCCGGCAGGCGGTCGTTTCGGCAGAGGTAACGCCCCGGCTGAACAGGCAGGATGCGGACACTATCCGCAAGCTGGCGGGCGAAGCCAACAACATCAACCAGCTGGCGCACCGGGCGAATGCCGGAGGGTTTGCACTGGTAGCGGTGGAACTGGTGAAACTCAAGAACAGGATTGTTGAAATCATAAACCAACTGTCGGATGATTGGAAAAATAAGAAAGGGAAGCAGATTTAAAGGCTGCGTGAACTATGTACTCGGCAAGGAACAGGCAGCCTTGCTTCATGCGGAGGGAATATTAGCCGAAAGCAACCGGGACATCATACGCAGTTTCATACTGCAAGCCGGGATGAACCCCGACCTGAAAAAGCCGGTCGGACATATTGCGCTAAGCTATTCCCCGGTGGACGCACCCAAGCTGACAGACGGGAAAATGGTACAGCTTGCGCAGGAGTACATGCGTGAAATGAAAATCACCGATACGCAGTACATCATCGTGCGCCACCAAGACCGGGAACATCCGCACGTACATATCGTGTTCAACCGTATAGACAACAACGGCAAGACCATTTCGGACAGGAACGACATGTACCGCAACGAGCAGGTATGCAAGAAGCTGAAAGCCAAACACGGGCTTTATTTCGCTAAAGGCAAGGAGCATGTAAAACAGCACCGTTTGAGAGAGCCGGACAAATCCAAATACGAGATTTACAATGCCGTAAAGGATGAAATCGGGAAATCAAGGAACTGGCGGCAGTTACAAACCCGGCTGGCAGAAAAGGGTATCGGGATTCATTTCAAGCACAGGGGACAGACTGGCGAAGTGCAGGGCATATCTTTTTCCATAGGTGAATACACGTTCAAGGGTTCGGAGATAGACCGCAGTTTCAGTTTCTCCAAACTGGATAAATGTTTCGGGGATGCGGGGCTGAACACTGCCGGAAACAACCGACAGACGGTTTCCGCACCTGTTCAGGAGCTATCGCAGACACTGGGCAAAGCCGACAGTCCGTTACTGACAGGCTTGGGCGGTCTGTTCTCCGCCCCGTCCTCTCCGGCTGATGAAACACCCGACAATCCCGGTGAAAGAAAAAAGAAGAAAAAGAAACGACACTTAAAATTATAGGAACATGGAAAATAACTTAATTTTGGAGGGACTTCTCTCTATGGTTACGGAACTGAAAGAACGGCAGGAGAAGCAGGTAACGCCAGCCAGCCGGGAGGAAACGATTAACCGACTGGACGTTATCGAACAGCGCATTTCGGAAATGCAGGGCAAATCCGGCATTCCTGAAAACATGGTGCAGGAGATTCTAAACCAAATCGGCAGTATCAGAAAAGGTCAGTCCGAGAACCAAAAACAAGACCTTGAAGATATAAAGGGGCTTATCGTGACCTCGCACCGATATTTCAAGGAGCGGTTAAAGGTGTTGTTCCCGGCTGATGATACACCAGCCGGAGAAATAACGCCCGTTTCATGGTACGGCAAACTGATATATCGGGTAACTCCCTACCTGAAACCCAAGTTTTTTCTTCTTTCAGCAGGTTTTATTATCTGTATCATTTCGCTAATCTTGAATATTCGTTTTACGGAACGGATGCAACGGTTACAGGACAACGATATAAAATACCGCTATATCCTGATGAAAGGAAAGGCAGACGGCAGCAGCCTTGATTTGCTGGAAACGAAGTTCAGCCGGGAACGGGACAACGCTTTCATCCGAAGCCTGACCGATTCGGTGAAAGGCTTTGAATACCGCAGCAGGAAACAGGCGGAAGCGTTGGAACGGGCAAGGCTGTTGAACGAGCAAGCCGAGCAGCTAAAGGAGGAAGCCGACAAATTAGGCAAGCCATAAAACAAAAGCAAAGCCGGAGCAGAACCGCCCCGGCTTTCTAATTCACTTCTTTTTCTTCGTGCAGTGTTCTTTCTCGAACTGGCGCAACGTGGTAACGCTGAACCGCTCCTTGATGAACTCCCGGACATCGGAAGCCTTATAGTACACTTTTCCGCTGATTGTGAAATACGGCAGCGCACCGATAGCCCGGTAGCGTTGCAGGGTCTTGATACTCACCTTGAAGAGCAGGCACAAGTCCTGATTATCCAGCAGGTTGTCATCTTCGGGCAGCACCCTGTCGGCATTGCGCAGTACCCGTACATCCTTGCAGAGTTCTTCCAATTTGGCGTACAGCTTCTGCATCCATACGCTGAAATCGTCATTGTCTATATACATGATTGCTTCATTTTTCTGATTATACATTATGGTCTGTCAATCGATTGATGAAGCAAAGTTCAGAAAACGGACGCAAAGAAATTACGGGGGAGCTAATGGAATCCCCTATAAATAAATCGTAAGCCGTTGGTTATCTGTACCCTTTCTTGTCATGTTCCTTGCGAATAAGCTCTGCCAGTCCATTAAGAAACTCTGTCAGCTTGCCCGGCTTTCGTTTTATCACGTCCTCATGCTTTTGGTAACAATCACCTATCTTGATATTGAAAAGCCATTCAAAGGCTTTCGTCAAGTCCACTAAATAAACAGGCTTGCCATTTTGATACACAATCTTTTGGGAAAGGAACAGCCCGCTAACTATTTCCATGATATTGATAAGAGTGGTTCTGTCAGCGAGATATAGAGGGGAAAGGGCTTGTTTGTTGGTGCGTTGCTGCAACTGTTCCGGGTACTTGATACGCCATTCGATTAGGCGTATTTCGGTATTCAGTAACCCTATCGCTTCATCAATTAGATGCAAATAGGATATTTTTTTCCTGCTCAAACCATACACGGTATGATTTAAGACGATACAAACCAAAAGAGAAATAGCGGAGTAAAATGCTATAATCTTGTTCTGTGATACTGAAATCGGCTACATGGGTCGCCAATTCTTCGATAGCTTCTGCAAATTCAGATGCAGACACTTTACGTTGTGAGCATTCCGACAATAAGCGGAAAAATCTTTGGTCGAATATTTTTTTCATTTAGTCGATTAAAAATACTATTTGACAGCAATCAAATAGAAATGTTATTGATAATATTTTTAACTTCATATTTTAAAGAATCTGGTCTTATTATAGTTGCACTATCTGCAAAAGACAGATACCAATGTGCAAACTTACTGATTGAAAATGTTAGAAAATGAAGCTCAAACATATCCCCTATCTCTTTCTCAGATGTTAATCCGTAATAATATTTATCATCATTCATTATGGAGGTTTTATTCTTTTCTATTCTTATAACGATTTCATGTAATTTTTCTTTATCATAAAACTCGCGTATGAATTTTTCCAAAGGAGGATGTTCCCGTGATTGTAATTCATTAAGAATGTGCATTTTTTGAATTCTATCTATCCGAAATGTAAGATAGATTTCTTTGGGAAGATAAAAGCCTATTAGATACCAGTTAGTTCTCGAAAAGAAAATTCCAACAGCTTCAATCTTTCGTTCTGAAACACTTAACGCATTACTTCCCAAATAAGATATTTCAATAATTCTTTTTTGGTATATACTTTGTAAAATAAGTAAAAGAATATCAGGTTTATAGGTAGATGATTTATAAGTATCCAATACAGACATGCACTTTTCCATTGTTTCTAACATATTTTTGTCTGCAAAACGCATGACAGACCTAATCTTTTCTATTCCAGACTTATAATGTTCGTTGCTATTTGAATCAGTTAGTTCATGTACTAATTTCTCTGCAATCAAAAAGGACAAAGCCTCTTTTTGAGTAAACATTAGAGGAGATAATTTGAATCCTTCTGCAAGTGAATAACCAATACCGGGATTTCCTATGATAGGAATGCCTGCCTCTTCCAATGTTCTTATATCTCGATATACAGTGCGAATGCTTATATTAAAACGTTCTGAAATTTGCTGTGCTTTCACTAACGAGTACGATTGTAACTGAATCAATATAGCAGAAATACGGTCTATTCTATTCATTTTGCATCTTTAATTTGAATATTTGAATCTTCAATAATAACAGCTTGTTTATTACTTATAGGAATAAGCTGCAACTTCTCATTATATAGTTGAACTATCTTTTCACCTTTTTTCTTGAATGGAAAATTTCCATAATGGGGAATCGTATAAAAATCGACCAAATCTAAAGAAGTACAGTCTTTCAATTCAGGAGCCTTTTCTATTGGATCAAAATTCACACTTCTCATATATTCTGCATCGGGAGAGGCTATTATTGCTCCGGCAGATTCCCCAATATACAGTTTACCCAATTTCACTTGTTTAGATATAATTTTATCAACACCTTTTCTTTTTAACTCTTGCAAAAGGAAAAATGTATTTCCACCTGTTATGTAGATATAATCGCATTTATGTAATATAGAAGATATTTCCTCTTTGGGCAGTTGGGTAATCTCGACTTCTTCAACAATCATTCCTGCTTCTTCTAAAGCCTTTTTCCCCTTTTTTACATAGAATCGTATTGGTTCTGTAAGGCTTGCAGTTGGTATAAAAGCTATAATTTTCCCTTGCAAATCTTCTTTGGCACAATCGACAAATAGATTAGCAACATCAGCAAATGATGAGCATAAAAATAATCTTTTCATATTCTATAATATTAAGTTGAATACTTTTTGATACAAAGATAGCGTCTTCTATGACAGCCCTATGTCAGTAAGTCTAATATTGAAGAGTTTTTTTCATCAAAACAATCCATTATTGAAATTTACCCTATTTGTAATGTGGCTGCACGTTTCGAAACCAGTGGGGTTTATGTAGTTATACATATTACTCGATAAAAATACTCCTTTACGATTCAATCTATTGGGAAAATTGATACCTGACATTTCGACTAAAGTTCTTTCTATATACTTCATGGATATTGAAAACCTTCCGTCACATAGCCTGCAATTCTTCTTAATGATACAGAGAAAAATCCTCAAAACAACTCCTAAAAGAATACTGAACAAAATTCAAACAGACTTTTAGCAGTAAATACAAAAAAAGTTCTTGGAAATATTGATAATTCCAAATAAATATCTACCTTTGCACGCAGAAATCGAACCTAAGACACAAACTTGTGTTGAACGGTGCAAAGTTGTGAAAACCTTATTCAAGGGACTAACATCGTAATAAAGATATAACTTATTGAGAAATAGTGCTATACAAGCCGACTTTCGGTTGCTGGTGGCACCACAAAAATAGAGAAAACGGAGAAAACCCTTGAATTTCAAGCAAATTCGAGGGTTATTTTTTTATCATCCACGAATATTTGAGCGAAAAAGTGCATCTCACATAGCTTAATTCGTGGGTGATTTTTTTTACACGAAAATCTCCCACAATTGAGGTGATAAAACACTGTATTACATCATATTACCAAATAGCATTAATCGAGCAATCCTCACCTTTGAATTTACAAATTTAACAGGAGAGATTATGCAGAAACAAACTTTTAGCGTGCTGTTTTTTTCATCAGGAAAACAAAACTTTTGAAAACGAGTGAAGCACCCATTCAAATGAGAATCACTTTAGCTAGTCAGAATATAGAAATCCAACTAAAACGAAGAGCTAAGCCAATATGATGAACTACCAGTCATCATCATCTAATAATTCCAATGCAAAACCTTTAATTTTTTTCCCATCTCTTACGAGATGAAGCAAATACATCGGTTTAGTATGATTAGTAAAATTGCCCGAGTATCCAGTCTCTTTAAAGTTTGTAGCACCGCCTGACCACAAGTATTTTAAATCCCTTGAGTTTCTGTTTCTATCAAACGGGTTATAAAAATGCGAGTAGCGATCGAGAACTGGTTTCGAAGAATAATCCAGTAATGAAATATAAAGCAAAGGTTTCACGGGTAAGGTATACTTGAAATCAACTCTAGGAAATAAATCTAAATTTACATCAAATTTATTTAGAGTCAGTTTGTTCAAATATATTGAATCTCCACGCGTAAAAATATCTTTTGCGGAAACTAATTTTAGCGTGCTATCACGGGAAAATGAAAAATATATTTCTTTTTGTTCTTTCAATCTTACCGAATCAAGAAACAACCTTCTCCATAATTTCTTTTTTGCATAAAAATCGTATTCTGAAGATCTAGTCATCTTTTGGGCAGATAATACACCCAAAAATATAATTTGAATAACCAATAAAATAAACACACGTTTCATAATCGTGATTTTTGTTAGATCCTATACAAATTTACAAAGATTATTTCTAATAATAAAACTATTTAGCTAAATTAAACATGAAAATTTAAGTTATATGCAACAATTTGTTGATTATTTTTTAAAAAACTTATATACGATTTTTTATATTTACTCCCAAATTCATCATGCAATGACAAAGATTATCTTAAAAAGACCGCTTTTAGAAAGCGAAAAGGCTGTTTTAGAGAAAACAGCGATAAAAGAGTTGGTAGAGTTCGAACGTTTTTGTCGGGACAATGCCTTATGGGATGAAATGGCTAGATGCTATGCAGTCGATTCTCACGTGAATATTTCATGGTATCAAGGAACAGGACGCGGGTTTGCAGAGGCTTCCAGCAAAATGAAAAATTATGCTCCACATAAAATTCACAACACTCAAACATGGCTTAATGGCAACAAAGCTGTCACGATCATGATGGCAACGATTCAGATGCGCATGGAACTTGATGGGAACCCGGTGGAAATATCCTCTGACACGAAACTAATTTTCCGTACGCAAAAAATTAATGATCAATGGTATATTGTCGGTTTTGAATCTATATATGAAAAAGATTCGATCACACCTGTTTTTCCTAACAATAACATTCATATCCCCACGGACGAAATATCGAAATACAGGCAGAGTTATGCCAGCATTATTTACATGACCAAAAGAAACGGTATGACCGTTAATGAAAACCTCCCGGGTATCAACCGCCCTGATCTAGTCGAGAAATTGTATACCGAGGTGGATGAATGGTTATGTGAATGAAAATTTCATCTCACCACTAAAAAGAATCATTCAATATCAAACCCTTAATTATTCTAGGACATCTCCCAACCAACACGTAACAAGGGGATAACTAAAAGATAAAGATGACTCCACTCAGCTATATCTCGGCTTTAAGTCGTCTTTATCTTCGTTTTGTCCAATATCCTGCAACTTATTTCGGTAGTATAATACATAAATTATTCAAATTATACTGGAATTTTTTTTTCTTATTTTACTTTTGTGGTCGCAAAATGAATAACAGAAGATGAAAAAGGATGAATTAAAAGGCCATTTATCCATGACCACAGCCAATATGATGTGGGGATTGATGTCTCCCATCTCGAAAATGGTACTTATTACCAGCATCATAACACCTTTCATTATTGTCGAAATCCGGGTTATCGGGGCTGCCATCTTATTCTGGATTGCCTCCATTTTCACCAAACGGGAACACGTGTCCCCTCCTGACCTGTTGAAACTATTCTTCGCCTCCATGTTAGGAGTGCTTTTCAACCAAGGATTGTTCACCATAGGACTTGGCATGACCTCCCCGGTAGATGCCTCCATCATCACAACAAGTACTCCTATTCTAACAATGATCATTGCCGCAATCTACCTGAAAGAGCCTATCACAAGCAAGAAAGTATCGGGTATATTTCTAGGTGCCTCCGGAGCCTTATTATTGATCGTAAGTAACCAAAATACCGGAGGAACAACTCATAACAGTAATATTTGGGGAGATATTGTTTGCCTCACTGCCGAACTTAGTTTCGCCCTATATCTTGTTCTGTTCAAACAACTCATCAGTCGTTACACTCCTATCACACTCATGAAATGGATGTTCACTTATGCGGCAATATGTATCATTCCATTTTCTTTTCAAGACATAACACATCTGGAATGGTTGTCACTTGAACCCAATATATGGTATGGTCTCAGCTTTATCCTGCTGGGTAGCACGTTCGTCAGTTACTTGTTGGCACCTATCGGGCAACGCTATTTACGTCCTACCGTGGTAAGTATGTATTGCTATGTTCAACCGATTGTCGCAAGCTGTGTTGCTGTTTATTGGGGTATGGACTCGTTCAACCTGTTAAAAATCATCGCTGTTATTTGCGTTTTTTCCGGAGTTTTCCTGGTAACACGTAGTAAAAGTCGGGCAGACATGGAGGCGGCCGTATGAAAGCGTTATTCTCCAAAATCATCCCTTACGTAACTGTGCTACTCGCCATGCTGGCCTGGGCTTTCGGGTCTGTCCTTTACAAAGAAACACTGATTGCTTGGTGGGAACCACTCTCGATGGCTCTTATACTCGCTATTGCAACTCTGTTTTTCGCAAAAAAATGGCAATGGCTAACTCGTTCCGATAATAACATATTGAATGGTATATGCCATCTATTTCACGCAAGCGCTTTCTGTTATCTCATGATCTTGGGCGGAAACTTCATGCTCGCAGATCCGTCTTCTACCCGGGAAGAAAAAGTAACCGTACTATCAAAACATATCGAAACACACAAGCAAACCCGTAGAGTCGGAAACCACCGTTATGTTCCAGCCGGGGAAAGAAAAGAATATTACCTGCAAGTAATTTTCGAAAACGGGACACGAAAAAAACTCCCGGTTTCACTCTCCACCTATAACAAGACACGTACTAACGCAACCAGAACTCTAACCTTGGAAAAAGGATTCTTTGGTTATACCATCATCAAAAAAGGAATATAAAAATCAGTTCTGCCGGTATAGATCATTTGCCTGTTGAAATTTGGATGCCATCTGTTGCACCAACATAGGTGGTGATAGCACCCGAATCCCTTCGGCAAATCCACAAATCTCCCGTCTTAGCTCTTGATTTATAACCACCTCTATCTCGAACACGATAGACCCATCTTTTTGTCTTTCCACCACCCGTTGCGACTTATGCAGAGGTTTGGTTTCCACGTATGGAGCGTTGAGTCGATCTACCCAAAAACGAACCACTTCAGCCCTTGATCCTGTGTTTTTAGTTACCCCGACAAGATCGTCAAAAAACGTGACCGGATCAAACACCGTGCTTTCCCTGTAAGATTCCTCTTTAGCGATTTCAAGACTATGAATACGGTCAAGTGCCAAGTTTACAAGCACGGACGTTCCCTGTTTTACCCCGAACACGAACCAACGATTCCGATACTCTTTCAGTAAATAAGGATAGAACAAAAACGATGACGCGGATCGGGCCTTGAAAGACCGGTATTTCATCCGCAGCACTTGTTTGCTCACCACCGCGTGATAAATCATATCCAGATAATCAATCCCCTTCAGACTCTCGTTCTTCTCGAAATCAATCACCGGGATTGTTTTCTGACGGGCTGAAGTCACATGATCCTCCAAACGACTGATAATATCCCCCATATTCGAGAAATAAGAGAACCCTTTAAACTGGCGCAACACCTCTACGGCCTCCGACATCACTTTCAAATCCTGCTCCGACAAGGGAGTGTTCGTGATACTATACTCCTCGTCTTCGTATTTATAGTATTTGTTATCATATACCACGATCGGGGCATTATAACCCAATTTCTCGCTACGCATCATTTGTATATCCATCTGAATCGTGCGTCGACTGATTCCTTTCGTGATCCCCTCGTACTCGTACAAGGCATCGGAACACGCGTCAATCAAATCTTCAAGCGTCCATCTTCTATATTTGTTACGCAGGCAGTTATCTATTGTTTTATAACGGATTAGGGCATTACGATTCGCTGGCATAAAAACAGGATAAAAATTATTTTTTCAAAAATATGAAAATAATTTCAGTTACGCAAAAAGCTTGCGCACCTACCTATGCATCTTTGTGGTGTAAAACGAAAAAAGATACAATTATGAAATTCAATTTTACAAACAAAGGAAAAGACACTACCGTGAATTACATGGGAGCCAAGGCTTACAAAATGACGCCGGAAATGGAACTCTATTCAACCGTAGTCACCTGCGTGGTCGATGATTCATACTACGAATCAAACACGGACAGGGTTTGCAGGATCAAAAATCTGATCGCGAAATGCAGTCCCGAGTTTGTAGCCAGACTCGCTGTATATGCTCGCACGGAAATGAACTTGCGTTCGGTACCGATGATACTGACTGTTGAATTGGCAAGATTGTATTCCGGTAACGAAATTGTGAAACGTGCCGTTGCGGGTGTAGTAAAACGAGCTGACGAAATCACCGAGATTCTCGCTTATTACCAAATCGCCAACAAACGGGAAGGGAGCAAAAAGTTGAACCGATTGTCAAAACAAATACAAAAAGGATTGATCGAATCGTTCAACAGGTTTGACGAGTATCAATTCGCCAAATACAATGCCAACTCGGCTGTAAGCCTGCGAGACGCATTGTTTCTGGTTCACCCGAAAGCAAAGGATGAAGCACAACAAGCTGTATTTGACAAAATCGTATCGGGGCAACTAGCTATTCCTTACACGTGGGAAACCGAATTATCCGAACTGGGTAAACAAGCGTTCGAAAACGAGAAAGCGAAAGCCCAAGCCGTTTCCGAAAAATGGGAGAAACTAGTGTCAAGCGGTCAAGTGGGTTACATGGCTCTATTACGCAACTTGCGGAATATCGTCACGAAAAGCACTGATAAAGCATTGGATATGACCTTGAATATCCTGACAAACGAATACCGGATCAGAAAAGCAAAACAAATGCCTTTCCGTTATTTGTCAGCATTCCTGGAAATAGACAAACTGGCCAGAGAAACCTCTATATTCGAAGGAGAAAAAGCGAAAATAAAGAAAGCCTTGACAGCTTTGGAAAAAGCGCTGGTAATCAGTTGTGACAATATCCCGATCCGCGAGGGGAAAACCGTGATACTATCCGATAACTCCGGAAGTATGTACGGGGACCGGGGTGGGAAATCCCTAGTGTCGGCCATGAGCGAACGAAAAACTTCGGATATTGCCAACTTGTTTGCCGTGTTGTATTGGAACAAATGCAAAGACACTTACGTCGGGCTGTTTGGTGATCGGTTAATTGATGCGAACTTGAGTCGCTCGGTAAACGTGTTCGAGAATTTCAACATCATTAACCAAGCCGCCAAGAAATGCGGCCCGGCAACGGAAAGAGGAATATTCGACTACATGGAATATTTGATAAAATCAAAAACGATTGTAGACAGAATCATTATATTCTCTGACTGTCAAGTCGGTGACGGATGCAACTGGTACGATCACAAAGGAAATCGGGGAGAAAACTTCAACCGCCTTTTCCAGAAATACCTGAAGATCAACCCGGACGTGAGGGTCTATACGATTGACTTGAGAGGTTACGGGAACAGCATGACCAAAGATAACGGCAACGTGATCCTCGTCAGCGGGTGGAGTGAAAAAATATTCGATATGATATATTATATCGAACAAGGTTCCTCGGTTGTCAACGAAATAATGAAAATAGAAATATAAAAGCGTTCTTTGAAACAACAATATAAAGCAAGTGCCGTAGACAAGAGTTACTTCGCATATAACGCCTGGGTCGCGGGTTCGAATCCCGCCACTTCCACGATCTGTAAATCACGAACAAGGGAGTGTAGCTCAGTGGGTAGAGCAGGAAACAGTCTCTTATCGCTTGTAGCCTTGCTTTTAAATTACTAAAACAGGATGTCGTAGAGAAGGGTTACTTCGACTCAATTTAGGGGAGGAATAGTGAGGTCGTAAAATCGACGAGACTATCCGGTTCGACTCCGGCAAGTCATGCCCCGTTTCCTTTCTCGCTTGTTACTCCTGTTTTTTACAAATGAAACTCACGCGGATGCCGTAAAACAGGGTTACTTCGTTAAAGTGGTCACCACGGGTTCGAATCCCGTACGATCCTTGTTTGCCCGTTGCTCCGCGTATATTAAAAACAAAAATCATGATAGAATTAAAAGGAACATACAATCAAGATTGTAAAATTTTCATCGACGAAGTGGAAACCGAAGCCATCGAGTTGGTCCGGAACATTCTAAACCAGGAAATCTCTGCCGGAGTACAAGTACGAATCATGCCGGATACCCACGTGGGTAAGGGTATCGTGATTGGATTCACCATGCCCGTGACACGAATGGTCAACCCGAACTATATTGGTGTGGACATCGGTTGTTCCGTCACCACGTTCAAATTAAACCAGCGAATCGAAAAAGAACGATTCCCTACACTGGACCACGCCATCCGGCGTTCCATCCCCATGGGAATGCATATCCGAAAGGAAAAGAATTTGGAAGACTGGTGGATTACCCCCTATTTTGAAACCGTGAATAATAACCTTCATGCCTTTCAACAAAAATGGTTCCAGCGATTCGGGGAAACCAAAGGTTCCATTCAAGTCGATAAAGAATATATCTCCCGCTTGTGTAAAAAAATCGGTATCAAAGAAAGTACCTTCTATTGTTCCGTGGGAACATTAGGCGGTGGAAATCATTTTATCGAATTGGGAGAATCTACCAAGGATGGATCACATTACCTGACCATTCACTCCGGTTCTCGTCATTTCGGGTTGAAGGTGTGTAATTATCATGCCAAGAAAATGCATAAAACGACCGTCCTTCCGGAAGAGTACCATGAAGAATTCAAGTGTATCACGCGTGATACACTACCGACAAGTGATATTCCCCAGAAACTGGAAGAGTTAAACAAACGTTACCACGTCGGGAAAAGGGAGTATATGCTTGAAGGAGAAGATATGTATGAATATCTTGTCGATATGGTTATTGCTCAAACTTACGCGCAATTCAACCATAAAGCCATGGCAAAAGCCATATTCAAAGACTTGGGTGAAAATTACCGAGCCGTGGACACGGTTTACTCCATGCATAATTTCATCGATACGACCGATTGGATCATTCGAAAAGGAGCCATTCGAGCCTATCAAGGTGAAAAAATGGTTATCCCATTCAACATGCGTGACGGTTTGTTGATTTGCGAAGGAAAAAGTAACCCGGACTGGAACTGTTCCGCCCCTCATGGAGCCGGAAGGGTACTTGCCCGGAACAAAGCACTGAAAATACTGGATATGGAGGAATTCACGAAAGAAATGGAAGGCATTTATTCCACCTCCGTCTGCCGACAAACCCTTGATGAATCCCCGATGGCGTATAAAGATAAAGATTTGATCATGCTGGCGATACAAGACACGGCAACGATCATCGACACGATCAAACCAATCATGAACATCAAAGCTTTGTAAACAATAAAATTCTGAAAAAATGGAAATAAACGAATGAAAAATATGTTTACTTTTGTCTTCGTTTAGCAACCTAAACGCATCTATGAAGGTTCAAATAGAAGAAAGTTGGCAACAACGCTTACAGGATGAATTTGACAAACCCTATTTCGAGAAATTAGTGGCGTTTGTCAAGAGTGAATACAAGAAAGCTCATGTACTTCCTCCGGGACACCAGATATTTCATGTATTCAACGCCTGCCCCTTTGAAAAAGTAAAAATTGTCATCTTGGGACAAGATCCTTATCCTAATCCGGGTCAATATTACGGAGTATGTTTTTCCGTACCGGATGGGGTAGCTATTCCCGGCTCTCTGGCAAATATTTTTAAAGAAATACACATGGACCTGGGGACACCCATCCCGACCTCCGGGAATCTGGACCATTGGGTAACCCAAGGGGTATTCCCCATAAACTCGGTACTCACGGTTCGGGCGCACGAAACGGGATCTCACAGAGACAAAGGCTGGGAAATTTTTACCGATGCCGTGATCAAAAAATTAAGTGATGAACGGGAGAACTTGGTTTTCATGTTATGGGGAAGTTATGCCAAACAAAAGATGTCACTTATTGATACTCGTAAACATCTTGTGTTAACTACCGTACACCCCTCTCCCCGTTCTGCTGAGTATGGTTTCTTCGGTTGTAAACATTTCAGTAAAGCCAATGCTTTTCTACGAAGTAAGGGTATTCAAGAAATCAACTGGTAAACATGAAATTAAAAAAGCAGCATCCTCACGGATACTGCTTTTTTAATTAATTCTCTTTCATGATACTGTAATAATAGAAATCTATCACCTTCCCATTTTTCACGGCCGCCTTGTGCAACACCGCCTCCAATTGATACCCTGCTTTCTCCAATACACGCATGGATCCCGGATTGTAATCAAAAACCAAAGCGTAAAGTTTTTGGTAACCGAACGTTTCAAACGCGTATCGCGTGACGGCAGCCACGACTCTAGGCATGATTCCCCGTCCCCAGTAAGGTTCTCCCAGCCAATAACCGATTTCGGCTGTTACCCGTTCAATGTCACCTTCTGAACCAAACCCGATACTTCCTACTGCTTTCCCATCCACCTCGATCGCGAATCGCATCGGGGGTACAGGCATGGCATGAACCATACTGATATAATCAAAAGCATCTTGTTTCGTGTATGGATGTGGAAAGTGATCCATAACATTATTCCAAATCTTCTCATTATTAGCATTTTCGGCTAAAGAATCACAATCCGAAAAACGCCATTCACGCACCACGAATCCCTCACCTTCAATCCTAACTCTGTGCTTTTTTTCCCGTAACATTAAGAACTCATTTCCCTGATTCATCGATCGGGGCAAATCGCTTACACCTGTTTTCATAATTGCTAGATTCCAAGGAATCTCTCCTTTATCATTTTTTGTTTTTGTATATTAAAACTACGCAAACATACGTAGTTTAATAATATCTTGTTCCGTCCCCCTCAAATAAATTTTTCAACCGTCAATCTCACAGAACAGCCAAGCCAACACGAAGATAAATCCCGTATTCCAACAAAGAAAATAACAAAAGTCGGGCCGCATATTATGCTAACCCGACTTTCAAATCTACCACGTCAAAATTAAAAACACACTACTTCACGATAATCGTGAAACAATTATCCACGTCTTTAGAGTACCCCTCGTTCGAAAACGTAAGTGAAATCACATAACGTCCCACGGGAATATCATGATGACAAGGCACATTCAACATACCATCCCCTTTCACGGTCAACACGGCTTTCAATTTTCCGGCATCTCCATCATTACTCGCCACGCTTTTAATCGAAACATAAATCGGTGCAGTTCCGTCCACCCCTTCAATCGGGGTACTCGTCCACGGGATGTTATATTTATCCCGTGTATAATCCTCTCCTCCTCCTATTTCAAGCGTGGGATAAATTCCCATTTCAATACACCTTTCAGGATCAAATCCCATGTCAACATACCGCTCGTATTCCGGGTTAGGGATAATTTCCGGGACAGCATTATCCAAAACAGCCTTTACCTCCAATGAATCAATTTCATAACCGGCCTTCTCAACATTTAAGAACCCAATGGTCACATCCTGACAAGAAGCCAAGACCGCCACAAACAATATCCATACTATATTTCTCATAACCATCCTATTAAATATGTCCTAATCGATACGAGTAATTCAACGCATGTACCACGCCATTCGTCGGTTGAATATCCGGTGAAGACATGGGAATCTTTCCCCATGAAAGCGACCAGCATTTCAAACTGACTTCTCCGGCATCCGGTACCCCGGCGTAATCGCTACCCTCCCGGTAAGCGATAAAACGATTCCCCGCCAAACAGGTAATCCAAGTTCCCCCGTCCTGCCCCGATTCATTGATCTCGAACTCTTTATTTTTATAAGCAATGTCCTCCTTTAAAATCTTTCCTTTCGTAACGTGCTTCAACAGGAATTCCCTACAAAGCGATTTCGGAATATCCGAAACCTTCGTGTACACCTTCGTCAAATCTTCATTCTCGTGTGAATCAAAAATAAAACGTTGTATGGAATAAGAAGGTATTCCCCAAAATGTGATCTCCGGCATCGTGTCCACTTTTCCCTCGAACAAATCCGTCAACCCGGCATGTTCAATCATTTGTACCGTTAATTCCCAATTATAGGTATCTCCACGCATATAATCCATCATGTTACAATCATGGTAAGGTGACGATACTCCAGAATTAATCACATCCTGTTGTGTGCAAGCACTCAATATCCCCACGCAACACAATATCAATATTATAGTTCTCATCATTCTAAATTTTAAAATTCTAAATTACATATACCGCAACCAGTATGAATTCTGACGCATCAACGTATTTTTATTAAATGCACCACTTTCAATTGCATTAAAGAAACACCCGTCTATAAAATCCTGATCAGAGGCTTTTCGGAAACCCTCTTCCAACTCCGTCCGCACGTATCCATTCCGGATCACGTCATAATAGCGGTATCCCTCCATCAACAACTCTTTCTCCCGTTCCTTAAAAATTGCATAACGTAAATCCCCGCCATATTCTGAAGAAGAATAGAGTTTAGCATTTGCCCGGCGACGAATCGTGTTCAAATCCTCCATCGCTCCGGCAATATATTCCCCTCCCAAACGGGCTCGACATTCTGCCCGTAATAGGATAATATCAGCTAAACGCCACCAGATTTTGTTTTGATTAATATTACTCAAAAATTTCATCCATCCATCATCTTGATAGTAACCATATCTCCATTTATAGGGATAAGCAAAGCCATGAGTTATTTCCACGCTATCCGGATGGGCCATTTCCTCAAACTTATAAAAATAAGCGTCTTTACGCAAATCACCATCCGGGAACATCTCCCGTACAGTCGTTGTTTTAATATTAAAAGTATTCCATTCATTATCCGAAGGCGTGGCAAGATTATTAATCGGCCAATTCTCGTACTCTCTTGCAGGATTAAATTTCAACATTTGCCACATACTTCCCAATTCTATCCACTGATCCTTATACACCGATTCAAAAATACTTTCTTTACTACCCCCAACCATGACCTCCGTGCAAACCTCTTCCGGGGACAAGGCCAATTGATAAACAGATGAATCGATTACCCACGAACAAGCCCGTTCCGCTCTTAGCCAAAGTTCCCGTTCGTCATAATTTCTTTGGTCTTCCCGGGCAAAATACTTTCCCCCGGCTTTCCACGCGCATAAATGAGCTAACAAAGCATTCGCTGCTCCCTTGCAAGGAGTTGACTTATAACTAGCATATTGTCCTTTAGAATCCTTTATTTCCGAGAAATCAGGTAAAGCGTCCACGGCCTCCTGTGCCACTTCTATCGCATAATCTGCAATTTCCGTCCACGGGGATTTAGCCACTGGCTTGGGTTCGACCTCATCTTTAATCAACACGCACTCGCCCCATTCTTTCAATAAGTCATAATAAATAAAAGCCTTCAAAAAATACCCTTGACCAAGATACAAATTCTTCCGATCTTGATCAAGATCACTATGTTTCGCTAAATATATCGTCCGGTTAGCCACGGAAATCACGTTATAGTGTTGTCCCCAATCTCCACCCGGAATTACTTGTGGGTCCAGATTCCGTCTCAAAGAAAGGGTATATTCTACTTCATCAGCGTAACTACCATTCACGTAATTTGAACCATTATTATAGTGCATCATCATATAAGTCCTGATAATCGCTTGCGCCCCCCGAACAGATGCCTCCAACTCTTTCTCCGTCATGCTATTCCCGTAAGTCAAGGAATTTTTGGGTTCCATATCCAAGAGATCCTCGCACCCGACAAGAAACCAAATACTTGTTATTAAAATAATAAAATATCTCATCTGCTTAAAATTTAACCGTTAAACCCAATGTAAACTTACGTGCCAAGGGATAATTTTTCCCCGTATCGAATCCCGTACGCACATCCACGATTTCAGGATCGAGACCGGAATAATTGTGCCAAGACAAAAGATTCTCCCCACTCACGAAGAAACGTACCTGTTCCAATTTACAAGATTTCATTAAAGATGCCGGCAACGTATACCCGATAGACAATGTTTTTAACTTTAACCAATTCACCTTTTCCACATCCCGATCCGTAGTATTATAATTCCCTACCCCTTGATCGGTTTGCCATTGTGTATACCTTGCTCCCGTATCTCCCGGTTGCTGCCAAAAATGTTGTTTATTCATGTTCATCATAAATGGATGTAAGATTTCGTTCGGATAACTTGTCTTTAGAGAGGAATTTGCCAGTGTATTCACGATATGTCGGCCGATTTGGAAGGTAACCGACATATTCAGATCGAAATTCTTCCAACGTACCTCGTTCACGATACCTCCCGTCACGACAGGTAAGGCACTCCCTTGGTAAATCCGATCTTCTTCACTGATAATTCCATCCCCATTTACATCTATAAATTTATAATCTCCCGGCTTATAAAATGTACTTTTATCTCCATTATTCAAATAAGAACTGATTCCCGCATTATTGTAAGTAACAGGCAATTCATCCTGTTTATTCACAAAACCATCTGTCGCCAAGGTATATATTCCATTTAAAGCCTTCCCGATAATACCAATTCGAGGAATATCCTCCCCCGTGTATGACTTCTCAAATCGATTCCAATTCTTGGCCCCGTTCACTGAAATTTTCCAGTACAAATTATCCTTCCGGAAGATCTCGTACCGGATCAACAATTCAATCCCCTCGTTAGATACCGCCGCTGCATTTCTCCACTGATAAGCAAAACCGTTATAATCCCCCGGCAATTCAATCTGCCATAACTTATCACTTGAATAGCGATAGTAATAATCTAACGTCAAACCCAAGCGATAATTGAACATATCCATATCCAACCCGAAATCATACTGGTCTGTTTTCTCCCAGGACAGTTCCTCGTTATACAACCCGTTTCCCCACGACAAAGTACTCTCCCCCATAAAGGGTTGTCCGGAATACAACGATCCCAATGCCAGGTAACATTCCTCGAAATGCATCCCGGAACGTCCCCAACTGGCCCTGATCTTTCCAAAACTCAACCATTCCAAATTATCCTTGATAAAACTCTCCTCGCTAAAATTCCATCCCCCGGCAATGGAAGGAAAGGTTCCCCAACGATTTTTCGCCCCGAAGGTTGAACTTCCATCTCGACGAAAACTTGCTGAAATGAAATACTTTTTCTGATAATCATACTCCAAACGGGCAAACCAGGATAGTAAGGATTTTTCTTTCATGTCTGATTCGTATGCCTGCAAGGGAATTACCTCCTTATAATCGTAAATTTCTTTTTCCGCCAACGTCGGGAAGCCACTTGGTACATACTGGATCTTATCACTGGGAGAATTCCGGCCACTTCCACCATTATATTCCTCTTGATCATATTGGTAGGAAAAACCGGCAAGTAAATTAAACGTGTGATCTTCCTTAATCGTCTTCGTGTAGGTTAACATGGTTTCGCTCAAAGCCATCACGTTAATTCCGGTCTCTCCTATACTCATGGAATACCCATCCGTATCCAGGTAAGACGGAGAGAAATAATGCCGCCTATGAATCGAATAATCCGCGGCAAGAGAGGTCGATACGTTCAAGCCATCCAGCACATCATACCCGATCTTTATGTTGGCCCTTCCCCTCACGGATCGATTTTTTTCCTTTATCCCCTGAAGAGATTTCAACACCTCATCCCACACCACGCTCCCTTTACCGGGAAGTAGGGTTGTCAATTCAAAAGGATCACCGGGAATAACATCCACGCTCGCGCTGGTTTGAAAGCCCTCCATTTGATTCTCGGAACTTCTTTTACGATTCGTCAATGAAAGATAGAAACGCAAATCCACGTTTAAACGATTCGCCGGGATTACATTCAGATTGGTAGTCAAATCAATACGATTAAATCCAGTTCCTTTCAACACGCCTGCCTCATTATAATATCCCAAACCGAAACCATAATTTATTCTATCCGATCCTCCGTATGTCTGTATATTCGCGTTCGTCACTTTTCCTGTTTCAAAGTACATTGGAAAAAAATTCGTTGCATGATTATAAAACGCATTTAAACTATCCTGAAGAATAATCCCGTCTACCGGTTGTACATCACTTTTGGGATAAAACCAATCCAAAAAAGACAATCGATTCTTTTCCATCTCGGATATAGAACTCGGATATTTATATTGCCTGTTTTCCCAATCCAGATAAGCTTTAGGCATATTCCGCAATGCCTTTATCCGCCACCATCGTTCAGCCCTTCCGACCATCAGCGTCGGTAACTTGGGTAGTACACTCCACGTTTGGGAAACATTCACGGAAAAAGTAGCCTTTTGATTCGCTCGTCCTTTTTTCGTTGTCACGATAATCACGCCGTTTGCGGCACGAGATCCATAAATAGAGGCTGCCGAGGCATCCTTCAAAACCTGCACGGATTCAATCATATCGGGATTAATCTCGGCCAACAGGTTCGTACCCGTAATCGGTGAAGTAAACGAATTCAATGGCACCCCGTCAACCACCCACAAGGGATTCGAAAACTGGCGACTCTTCTGTTCCACGTCCAAAGAATTATATCCCCGGATAGTAATAATCGTTCCACCTCCCCCGGGCGCCCCGGTAATGTTCGTCACGTCCATTCCCGCAACCCGTCCTTGTAACAGGCTGGCAATACTCCCCGACGGAATTCCCCTCAATTCATCCGCTTTAATCACCGAGATTGCCCCGGTTGCCTCCCGACGGGTTGTCGTTCCGTATGCCACCACAACCGCCTCATCCAAAGCCTGTATATCTTCTTGCATCACGATCCGAATCGTATCTCGCGTGGTTGCCGAAAAAGTCAAGCTCTGCGTCTTATAGCCCACGAAAGAAAATTCTAACGCCCCCTTGGCCAAAGGTAACATCATACTGAAAATTCCCTTGGAATCCGTCGCCGTTCCTAAAGTCGTTCCCGTCAATTTCACCGTCACGCCGGGCATGGCCTGTTTTTTCTCGTCAACGACTCTCCCCACGATCCGCAATCCTTTTTGAACAGAATCTTTCCCCCACATCGAAGTACGTTCTTTTATAATCACCAGATTATCATCGAAAGTAAATCCCAGTCCCAATTTTGTCAACAACTCGTCAAGAACCTGACTTAACTCTTTATCAACAACTTGAATACTCACCCTCCCCCGGGCTTCCACCACCCGGTGATTGTAAAGGAAACTACAATTAGATTGTCGTTCCAACTCTTGAAACACCTTTTCCAACGACACGTTCCGAAACTCCACAGACACTTTCGCCTGCTGAGAATACACCGCTGCCTGAATCTGAAAAAGACAACACATCATAAAAATAAATACAAATTTCATCATCAACACGCATTTTCGGACAAAAATCCAACCATCGGATCTTGTGCCGATTCGATTTTTTTTCATACTTTTATACTTTGAAAGTTACACATAGCATACAGGGTTTGCATGTACCACCAGACTTACCCTCATGCTTTACTTTTAAGAGCTGTTCCCGTCCATCGTGAACAGCTTTTTATTTCAACTGAATAATAACGTTATTTCCTTTTCGATTAAATACCACGTTCTCCGTCTGTTCAAATTTTCGAAGTAAATTCCCGACATCCTCGTACCGTTTCACTTTTCCCGTAAACTCCAGCCGCTTCGCCTCCTCATTCTGGTAAAAGACCTCCAAACCATACCACACGGAAAGAGTTGTCATAATCTCTTCCAACGAGGCTTGCCTGAATTTATAGTACCCGTCTTTCCACGAAGTGTATAACTCGGTATCGACTTCCCTAACACTTGTCAATTTTAGCCCTTTACGGTATTCGAATTGCTCACCCGGAACAATCCGGAATGATTCATCATTACACGTGATTTCAACACTCCCCGTCACGAGCGTCATGGCTATCGACTCCATCCGCTCGTACGCTTTCACGTTAAAAGACGTTCCCAGTACCCGAACGTCCATTTCTCCCGCGTGTACCCTAAAAGGACGCACGCTATCTTTCGCCACTTCAAACCAAGCCTCGCCCTTTAAAAAGACTTCCCTCTGCCCGTCACGAAAAGCTTCCGGGTAACGTAACTCCGAACCGGAATTCAAAAACACCATTGTTCCATCGGATAGAATAACCCGAAATTCCCCACCGACCGGAACTGTCAACACGTTGTAAATATCTTCCCGCACCTCACCTTGCATCACGGAATACACGAGAGTATTACCCTCGTTAGTCACACGCAACGTGGTATCAGCCACGATCACTTCCTTCACATCCCTTTTCAACGGAACCACTTCCCCATGTTTCAATGTAAGCATTACCTGCCCGTTCCCCGGTCTGAACGGTTGCTCCATCGTCCCCTTCTCTCCAAACGGTAGCCCCCACCACGTCAAGGCAATTCCTATCACCAGCAACACTCCCGCAACCGCGGAAATATACGTGTACCATCTGATCTTCCTTTGTTTACCTCGTTCAAGCCGCCTTGCTACCCGTTTATAGGCGACTTCCCGAACAATTCCCCCTCGTTCCCGAATAAATCGCACGGGTTCTTCCAACCGGACCAACAACTGATACTCCCTCTCGTGTTCCTCCCTCCAAACCTTCAAATCTTGTCGCTCTTCGTCCGATAGCGTCTCCCCGGCGACCACTTTGGCTATAGTTCCATAAATTTCATCTTCCATGATCTGCAATATTTCCCATAAAACACCGCAGATTCAAAATCATGTGACAGGAAAAGTGATTTTTTTTCAAAAAAATATCAATCCTATTATTTGATTTACTCAACATATTGAGTAATTTTACTCAAGATATTGAGTAAATTAGTTACCTATGTTTGAAAGAATTCATTTACAGACTATTAAGAAAAGAATTAATGAATCAAGAAAATTCATTCAAGTTATATTAGGCCCCAGACAAGTAGGTAAAACAACCATGATGACACAATTGTTATCACAAATAAATATACCTTACACGTTTGAATCAGCTGATGCGATATCCGCAACCAACTCAACTTGGCTATTACAGGTTTGGGAAACAGCCCGATTGCAAATGAAGGTCAGTAAAACAAATGAATATTTATTAGTCATTGATGAAATCCAAAAAATCAACAATTGGAGTGAAGTAATCAAACAACAATGGGATCAAGATTCCCGAGAACGAACAAACATTAAAGTTATATTACTAGGATCATCACGACTTCTGATACAAAAAGGACTCACAGAATCATTAACAGGAAGATTCGAAACTTTGTATCTAGGACATTGGTCTTATCTCGAAATGCAGGCTGCTTTCGGATGGGGCGTTGAACAATACGTATATTTCGGCGGCTATCCGGGATCAGCATCTTTAATTGAAGAAGAAAATCGCTGGAAAAATTACATCAATGATGCACTTATTGAAACAAGTATCTCCAAAGATATTCTAATGCTCACCCGTGTTGACAAACCGGCATTATTAAAACAATTATTTGAATTGGGTTCATTGTATTCAGGACAAATTTTATCGTTCACGAAAATTATAGGACAACTACAAGACGCCGGTAATGTAACAACGTTAGCCAACTATCTTAAATTACTTTCTGATTGCGGACTTTTAAGCGGATTAGAAAAATATGCCGGAGATGTCATTCGTAAACGTTCATCTTCTCCAAAATTCCAAGTCCACAACAACGCCCTTTTAACAGCTCAAAATGACACGACATTTCAAGAGACACGTGTAAATCCAAAAGAGTGGGGACGTTTAGTGGAATCCTCCGTGGGAGCCCATTTGATTAATTATTCTATATCCGAACGGTACAATCTCTATTATTGGAGAGAAGGAAATGAAGAAGTTGACTTTATCATGGAAAAAGGAAATAAAACGATAGCCCTAGAAGTAAAAAGCGGCATACATTCCGATAATACCGGCATGAGCGTTTTTGCCCAAAAATTTCATCCGGAAAAGGTATTACTAGTAGGCACAGGCGGGATTCCGTATGCTGATTTTCTAAAAATAAACCCTATCGAATTGTTTTAAATTGTTTCTTCACCTTCAACCAGAAACAAAGCAAAGAAGAGAACACCTGATCTTTCAATTTTTCCCGAAGAAATTTCATAGAGCGTCCCATTTGCGTTCGCACGGTATTAATACTGACACCCAACGTATCCGCAACATCTTGATACTTCATGCCTTCGGCACAGATCATCATAAAAACCCGACGACGTTCAAGGGGCAGCTGATTTATAGCTGCATACAGAATTTCCATTTCATGTAGCTCACCTTCTCCCCTGTTTTCATTCTCAGAGGCCATTTCCGCCATGACCTTTTCATGTCGTAACTCCCGACGTTGAGTCCCTCGAAGATCATTTAACGCGGCGTTCTTTACCAGATGAAACATATAACGATCCAACCCGTCCGAGAGCTTTTCAAAATGGCGATTCTCCCAAACATTCACGAAACAATCCTGCACCACGTCCTCGGCAGCATCCATGTCTTTCAATATCCCCGTGGCAAACAAGACCAGCACCTCATAATACTCCGAGAAAAAAGCCTGAAATGCGCTCTTTTCTCCTTTTTTCAATGCGGCCAATATTTCTTCTGATCGATTCATTCACATAGATTGATTCCACAAAATAAACAATTATATTACAATAATGTACGATTTTATCCTGAATTTTAAAATAAAACAAAATGGGCTGTCCCCAAAAGTCATTTTTCAAACTCCCTCCCCCCTTCGGGGTACTCCCTCTATAAACAGAGGGAGAGCTGGAATACTCCCTGTCTTCGGGAAGAGTCACCAGCTCCTCCTCTGTTTATAGAGGAGGTGGCACGAAGTGACGGAGGAGTTTTTGGAAATAAAATGACTTTTGGGACAGCCCTCTTCCCATAAAATATAGTATCAATCTAAAACCAAATTCCCTTGAGGATCAATTTCTACACTTATATCCATCGAATGCTCTTTCTGCAAAACAAAATGGTAAACATCACTACCGGAAGCGTATTCTATGTATTGCACGCTGGCAATAGAAAAACTATTATACGCCTCGCCCTTCAACACGTCAAGCACCACCTGAGGCACATCGGCCTTCAACACCGGCCAAGAAGTCTTCATCCAACCGTTATTCCGGTCAAACAAAACTTCTTTTACCAAGCTACCATCCAGAATACCGACTTCCAACATACCATCCTGCCAACGGTCAATCGTAACAACCAAAGCCTTCGGGTACTGCTGGGTAATGAAACTACTCACCGCCGTCGGTAAAGTAGAAGCCTCTTCATTTACCTCCTTTACCAGCTCCCCCTTCTCGTTGAAATAAATCAACATCTCCTCGTTTCCCTTCTCGATCTCCAAACGATAAACCGTGGGCATATTCAACCGCTCCAGCATGTCGGCATCTTCCACTTGCCAAGCGCTATATATGCTCTCGTTGAAACCCGTCTTCACCTCCGTAGGGAGATTGGCAAACAGAATGTCCGTCTCCGTCATCATCCATTTTCCGGATGCATCAAACCAAGCATCCACTTCCTGCCCGTTCTGATGAAATTCCGCCTTTTCATACTCTCCCTTTTTCTCCCAGCTCACAGCCACGGCATTCGGGAACTTCGCCTCAAAAGCGGCCACGACACTCTTTCCCGGGGTGTACCCCTTATCATCATCGTCGTCATCATCATGACAAGCGGCAAAAACAAACAATGATGCCATCCACAGCGTTACCATTAAAATCCTTCCTCTCATAATCTTTCTCAAATTTATCTGTTTAACAATCTTGTTTTCTGATACTCATTCTAACGAGAAAAAGAAAAGAAAGTTTCCGATGAAAAACTTCTCCGCGAAAGAATAACCTGCTCATAGAATACGTACTTTTGCACCGGATAAAGAAAAGTCATGAATACAAGTCAAGTAATTATCACACCGGAGAATATGACCAAGGACCGCAAGATCTCCATTTGTGTTTTCTTGTCCGGGTTCTCCTGTTTTGCCCAGTTATACTATTTCCAGCCTCTCTTGCCCGATCTAGCTCAAGAGTTTGGATTATCAGCCAGCTACAGTAGTCTGGCCATATCATTCTCCACGCTGGGAATGGTAGTAGGACTGTTCACGGCAATGTTCGTGGCAGACTCGATTCCAAGGAAGAAACTGATTAGCGCGGCGCTATTATCGTCGGCCGTCTTTTCGGTGATCTGCTCTTATTCACCCTCCTTCTTCTTGTTGGTTGCATTAAGCGCCCTGAAAGGATTCTTGCTATCGGGAGCCACTTCCGTCTCACTGGCTTACATATCTGAAGAAGTTCAACCCCGGAATAAAGGAAAAATTACCGGACTCTACATTGCCGGAAACGCCCTGGGGGGAATGGGTGGACGAGTAATTTCTTCCTACCTCAGTAGTGAATTCTCGTGGCGCATCGCCTCCGTCTCCATAGGTGTACTATGTGCCTTATTCGCCATATCATTCCTGATATTCAGTCCCCGTTCTGTCAATTTCAAGCCCAAACGGGAGAATTTCAAATCATTGATCGTTTCCAACCTTCACTTGATCGTCTCCGTGAAACTGATCCCCTTCTATCTGATCGGCTCCCTCATGTTAGGGATATTCGTGAGCTTGTACAACTACCTCGGTTTTTATCTGGTAAAAGAACCGTTTAACTTCTCCCCGTACTTGATTCACTATATCTATTTCATGTACCTGTTCGGGGTATTCGGCTCGATCGCCACGGCAAAATTAACAGCATTGTACAACCACTTCAAAATACTGAAAACAATCATCGCCCTTTCCGTGGCAGGACTACTTTTGCTTTACATTAACAACTTCTGGATCGTCACGCTCGGACTGGCCATTTTCACGTTTAATTTCTTCGTGGTACACGTGATCTGTAACCGAATCGTCAGTGACTACAACCTCCAAAAACGTTCGGTCACCATCTCCATCTACCTCCTGTTCTATTACATGGGGTCCAGTGTTTGGGGATCAGCCACCGGGGTCGTTCTCGACCACTTCGGTTGGCAATGGTTTATCGCCGGATTGATTCTACTCACGTTCATCCTGTACGCCATCGCTTATAAAGGTTCAAAATTGATGGAAAATTAACAAAGGTAACCATCCGCTCTCGCCCATGCAAACCGCAAGGGAAAGCGAGGTTTTATCCTCGTAAAATCAATCGTCGGGTAAAGTTTCTACCGGATAGAGCTATATTCACGTGATCAAGTTACTATTATACATCTATCCGAATGTTAACATATCCTATAACTCTACAATATTTCATTATTATGATAGGAGCGGAATAGGGGAGGAATGGGAGCGGAATGGGAGCGGCTAACAATATGATAAGAATTTGATAATCATTTAATAACCATATTTTAAATTATTTTAGATTTAGCAAGCCTAGAATATTCCTTCAACCACGGGTATGCAGTTTTCATACCCCCAAAATCCCAAGGGGACGCACGGGGACTCCCCAAATAAAAAAAGACTGAATAACTTTTATAGCTAAACAGTCTTTTTTGGCAAAATTCTTTCAATGGCTTACGTTGAAAAGAAAAAAATCATATTATTATTAACATTACAAAGATCAACAATTCCACCCTTTCCCGCAATCCCTTATAATGGGGATATTTCAATCAAAATATCACTCCACCTCATTAATATCGATGAGATTGTTCAAAATAGCGTACACCGTAAGCCCGGAAACAGACTTTATCCCGGTTTTCCGGATGATATTTTTCCGGTGAGTAATCACGGTGTGTACCGATATATGATGCAAATCCGCAATCTCCTTGTTAATCTTCCCTTTCGCAAGGGAAATCAAAATCTCTTTCTCTCGTTCGGAGAGTTCATTCTTATCAAGCAAATCAGCCGGGGCACTTAACGCATCGATTGAATGTAGTAACTTCTGGGCAATCTTATCACCATCATCGGCAATATCAATCGTCGTGTGATATTGTTTCAGAATCTCAGGATCGATATACTGGTAAACTAACGCCACGAAAGCCGTATCCTTCACCCCTTCAAACAACTCTTCCAGATGCTGCCGTTTTTTCAGCTCCACGGCCGAGGGGTTAATGATGATAATATCCGGATTCAAATGATTAATCCTCTCCAGACAATGAAAACAATCGGCAATAACCGCTACCACCTCAAACTCATTCCTCATTTCGATCAACTTCCTCAGTCCGGTTGAAATAATCATTGACGGCTCAATAATAACAATCTTGTAACTTTTATTATTGTTTTGCATACCGTTGCTCTAATTTCATTACTAAAGGAATAAGTATTTTATCCTCAATCAAAGAATGTTTACTCAAATCCTCTTCCAAGGCAAAGATCCCGAATAACACCCGGATACGCATATCCGACAAAGTATCTCCCGGCAAATATTTCATGATGATATTCTTCAAGTCATTCAATTTATCATCAATATTACTATGATTTTCCCGGAACACCCCGATCTCGTAATCTCCCGGACGAGCGCCCTTCACCATATTCGAGATATAAGGGAAGACCGTCACTTCCTCGTAATCAAAATGACGAATCACCTCATTCTTGTATTCATTGAAAAAAAGATTCAATATTTGCTGATGTTGCTGTTCGCACCCTTCGGAAATTTCCTTTAACTGTTCTTGTATGGAAAGCATCCTGTTTTCCAAGTAATAAGAATGAGAATTTTTCAAGTAAGCAATCAACTGGTCCACGTTCCCCCCTATTCCCTCGATCTCTTTCTCCGTCGGCAAGTATTGCTCGTTGCTGTACACGTTACAAATCATCAGGAATAACGTACACGAAACATGATTCGCCTCGCAACATTCCCGGACTGTTTTATCCCCGAATCCCAGATTTATTCCAAACCGATGTAACAGTAACAACAGTGAATAATCGGCATGAATGACGTCCGCCAGTTTCATATCCGCGGAAAATAGATGTGAATTCATATCCTTATTTTTACCGCAAATATTGGAAATAATTGATTCAACACCAAGTTTATTCATTAGTTTATAGAATTATTTATGATATTTCAAGCTTTCAAAATTACAAATACATCCTGAAAACCCACATCCTCAAAATCGGGTAAAAACACGCTGTCCACTCCCCAATTATAGGGAGTGGACAGCGTGTTAAATTTTACTTTTCAACTATACCAAATACCGATTATTCGTCTCTCCCGCCTGTATCGGGTAAACCAACACGAAACTATTGGATTGGAAATACTTGTTCAAATAATTGGGAATCCTACTCATATTGGCATGATAGGACAGCCGTTCCCGACGACTCATCACCACCCACAACGTATCGTCACTCTTTATTTCCCGGGACATGATCAAGAAATCATCCCAATCATCAAAAGACGAAAATTCTGCCTCGATCGGTCTTTTTTTATACATCTCCTTCAAGTACACCATCGTGTCTTCTGACGCGTAGAACACGGCCTTCGCACCCGAATTGTGGATAATATTCCATACCTTATTCACCCACATCGGGAATCCAACCTCTTTTTCCGCCCGGGCCGGAACCACTACCAGATGACGTTTCACCGTGGCTATAGGTTGTATGGGGCGATAAATCAATGTAGTCACGTTACTCTGCCCCAGAATCGCCTCGGTCATATTCCCCAAGAAGGAGGACACGACACCTTTTCCCTGATGTAATCCCAAAACCAAATCCGTAATACCCTGCTCTTTAATCACGCTGATAATAGCATTCGCCACGTTCAGATCGTATCGCAACAAATCCTGTAACACGTTATCCGTGGCCGAAGCCGTCGTGACGGCCATATTCAACACCTTCTTGGATTGCTTGAAGGCTTTATCGTCCGATGCCTGATTATTAATCACATTCAAGGCAAAAAGCCCGTTCTTATTCTTCTTCGACTTGATTGCCGTACTCAAATTCACCAGCTCGGTCACATTCTTCTCGTAGGACACCGGAATCAGGATGCGTTCCTGATGTTCCCCGGTTCCCTCTTTCTCTTCCGACACGTCATTCATCGCGATATTATGCGCCCCTTTCTGCGCAGAGAAAGATGCCATCGTGCAAGTGACCAGAATCATCAAAATCGTACCGTTCAACACGCTCTCGTTCAACAGACGAATCGGTTCTCCCGCCGGGGTCTCTCCCAATATCACGTTATACCCCACCATCACGGCTGCCAAAGTTGCCGCTGCCTGTGCATTACTCAATCCGAAAATCACCCGCCGCTGGTCCACCGACATCCGGAACGTCTTCTGCGTGAGCCAAGCCGCCACGAATTTAGCCACGGTAGCCACCACGATCATCACCGCCCCCACTTTAATCGTGTCCCAATTGGTAAAGAACGCCCGGTAGTCGATCAACATTCCCACCCCTATCAAAAAGAAAGGAATAAAGATCGCGTTCCCCACGAACTCCACCCGGTTCATCAAAGGAGAAGTCGAAGGAATCAGACGGTTCAACGCCATTCCCGCAAGGAAAGCCCCGATAATAGACTCCAGTCCGGCCAATTCCGCCAAGTAAGCCCCCAAGAAAACCATGACCAGCACGAATATATATTGTGACACGTTATCCTCACACCGTTTGAAAAACCAACGTCCCACGATCGGGAACACGATCATCACGAAAGCAAAAAAGAGGATAATTGCTGCCCCCAGCCTGTACCAAAACCAATCGTCCACATCCCCCACGGCCATCTCCACGATCACCGTCAACACCAACAGCGCCAAAGTATCCGTGATCATCGTCCCTCCCACGGTAATTCCCACGGCCTTATCCTTCGTGATCCCCAGCTTACTGATAATCGGGTAAGCAATCAACGTGTGGGAGGCAAACATACTCGCCAGCAATATGGAAGTCAACATGGAGAAATTCAACACGTAAAGCCCGACAAGCGTTCCCAAGGCCATCGGCACCAAAAAAGTGTACATCCCGAAGGTCAAACTCTTCCATTTATTCTTTTTAAAATCCCCCAGATCAATCTCCAGCCCCGCCAAGAACATGATATACAAAAGCCCGGCTGTTCCCGAAAGAATAATACTACTATCCCGCAACACCAAGTTAAAACCATTCGGCCCGATAATTGCCCCGGCAATAATCAATCCCAACAAATGGGGAATCCTCAACTTATTCAACAATAAAGGAGCCGCCAAGATAATTACCAAAATCAACAGGAACTTCAAAACCGGGTCCGTCAACGGCAGGGTTATCGCGGCCAGTGTTATTTGCAACATAAACATCATTATTATTTATTATCCCCGTATTCCAGCATCTGTGCCAGAAAATCTGTCGGGTATTCTATTTTCACATCAACCACTTTTCCCTCTTCCTCCACCAATCTATATTTCGGATTAACAAACCCGGCATATGGGGCCACGTTCAGTTTTTGATAACGTTCCAGCACTTCCTGATGCAACACGGGATCAATCCGTACCCCGTAATTCTCGATCAAATTCCTAGCCCCCTCGAAATCACCTTCCGACTTCACCCGTTGCACCTCGGCCAATAATCTCCCGAACAGTTTCCGCAAAGCCTCGTAATCCCGGATCGTGAAATACGTCTTTCCATCCCGACTTACCCGCTCGATCACGTTATCCGCTTTGCCTTTTTCGTAAACCCAAGAGGCTATTAACTGGCGATTACGCATGTGCGACTCTTCCAAATTATTTCCGAACTTCACCCGGGTCAACTGAACCACCAAACCGTTGCGGATATAATTGCAATATTCGCTCTTTGCCACCTCCAACGAGGGAATTACCCCCAACTCCACCAGTTTCGGGTCCATCACGTAATACAATGCGAACAAGTCCGCACGAGCCTCTTCTATCGTGGAATAATAATTTTTCAACGCCTCCTGTCCCACGCCCGGTAGCATCTTTCCGGAACCATGTCCCAGACATTCATGCAAATCTGTATGCACGTTTCCCCCGACATACCCGTACGTTCTCACCAATTCCTTTTCCTCGTCCGAATAGGCAAACTCGTCCAGTACCCCGGAATTCAGTGAAGCCCGGTCGTACGCGTACGTGATATTATCCAGTGTTACCGACTTACTGCCATAACGTTCCCGAATCCATTCGGCATTCGGCAAATTAATCCCAATCGGAGTTGCCGGATGGCAATCCCCACCCAGCATGGCAGCCTGTACCACTCTCGCCGTAATACCCACCACCTCACTCTTCTTGAAACGCTCATCAATCGGTGCATTCCGTTCAAACCACATAGCATTATCCGCCAATTTACGTGTACGCTTGCAGGCCTCTTCGTCCATAATCTGAACCACGGATTCCCAGCTGGCCTTATATGCTAACGGATCTCCATACACTTCAATAAAACCGTTGATAAAATCTATCGGGGCTGCCACCTCTTTCACCCATTCAATAGAGTAACGGTCAAACAAGGATAAATCACCCGTCTCGTAATACTGGATCAATAACTCGATCACCTCTTTCTGATGCTCGTTACAAGCATATTCCGCGGCCTTCTTCAAATATTCCACAATACGGCGAATCTCTTTCCCGTATTTTCCCCCGGCAAACCAAACCTGCTCTTGCAACTGACCTTTTTCATCACGTACCAACGTAGAATTTAATCCCCAAGAAAGCAACGCATTCTCTTTTTTCTTCTCCCCGTAGAATTTCTCCACCTCTTCTTGTGTCACCCCCTCGTAATAATGATTGGCAGACGCCTGCACCAGATCCTTCCCCTCGTCCAGTACCACCCGCTTCGCCATATATTTCGGATCAAAAATAACACGTTCCACTTCCTCGTACAACTGTTCCGCTCCCACTTCCCGAAGAAGTGACTTAAAATATTCGGGAGTAAAGGAAGGGGTAAACTTTTCCATCGAGTAATGATGATGTACCCCGTTAGCAAAAAACACTTTTTTAGCGTACACCAAAAAAGCCTGAAACTCTTCCGTCTCCCGGCTTCCTTGATATGCCCGAAGAATACTTTCCAATGCCTCCCGGACCCGAAGATTGTATTTATTATTCTGATCCCAGAGAATATCTCTCCCGGCCAAAGCCGCCTGGCTCAAGTAATAAACAAATAACTTTTCCCGCAAGGACAATCCCTCAAAAGCGGGGACATCGTAACGCAATATCTTTATATCGTCAAACTGTTCCAATAAATACACTTGTTCTTTCATTCTGCACCTCCTGTTTCTGATGTTCCATGTCCGCTGATTTTCAACGAATCATATATTCGACGCACAACACCTCTGGCCGTGTCATCTCCTTTCTTATTACTCGAAATAAATTGATAAAGTTTCAATCCGGTCGTGTATAAAGTAATCTTAAATTCATATTCCGTCCCTCTTTGTACGTATGTTCCCTGCATAACGACCCCGCTCAAATCACCCTCCTCCACGTAAGCAATATCATTTTTCAGATCGAACACTCCCGGCTGACTCTTCAACTGATTCAATCCCCCGTTTACAGCCCCCTCCAAATCAACCTGCCCGACTTCGGGCGTGTACTCGGTATATAAATACATAAACTCCAAACCGTTCCCTTTATAACTAAAAGTTTGCATCTCTTTAATCAAAGGACGCACTTCTTCCGGCAACTTATTGATCATGGACCCCGCAGACTTCATCGCCTTGGGCGTGGCAAGGGACACCCCTCCCGCGTATGTTCCCGTGTGCCATTGCTGCTCCAACACCGGGGTAGCATCATCTCCATACAACTCGTCATAACTATTCTTCATCCCGTTTATGACAAGCGCTACCATCAATATGACCAGTACTCCCCCGATGCACCCGGCAATCAAACCTTTCTTATTCCCTTTCTTCCCGGTCGGTTTCATCATATTTCCCTTCTTCACCTGTTCTTCCGTCAAACAAACCTCTCGCTGGAAATCCTCGAATGACTTCTCCGGATGTTTCACCTTCCAATCCTTATAATTATCTTCCAGTTTCCGGTTACACAAACCACATACCACCAAGTACTCGGACTTCACCTCGTTCAGGTGATTACAATGTTTACATTTCAAATAATACATCTCTCACTCGTTATGATTAAACCTTTCCAATATCTGAGCCGAAGCCTTAATCGAACGCTTGTACCAAGCAAATAACACTTCGTAACGTTCCTCCTCCGGTAAATGCCAGTCTATATCTGTTTGTCGCAAACGCTGTACCACGCTATACATCAGTAAAGCGGCACACACGCTCACGTTATAACTCTCCGTAAAACCATACATGGGTACTTTCACGAACTCGTCGGCCCTCGACAACACGTCATCCGACAATCCTGTCAGCTCCGTTCCCATGAAAAAAGCCATCTTCCCCTTGTAGAGGTCAATATCATCAATAAAAGTATCTCGTTCATGCGGGGTTGTCGCCACGATCCGGTATCCCTGTGATTTCAACATCTCAATCGTCTCCACCGTGTTATTCTCTCTCTTCCGATGCCGATGAACGGTCAGCCAGTCGGCAGCTCCCATCGAAATCTCGGAATTATCCGTGAAAGAATTCATATTTTCAATCACATGAACGTTCTGAATCCCGAAACAATCGCACGAACGCAACACGGCGCTACAATTATGTTGCTGGTAAAAATCCTCAAGTACCATCGTGACATAACTCGTTCGTTCCGCAATTAACCGACGAAACAAATCATTCTTATAATCCGTCACAAACTCACTCAGATACTCAACCTGCTCTCTTACAGTATGCATAATGCTATTTTAAGGTGACTTCGTCACGTTAAAAGTTACAAGTTCACAAGTTGCAGGTTACAAGTTCATTTCGCTCCGGTTTTCACAACCTGTAACTTGCAACTTGTTCATCACCAAATCAATTTGATGATGAACAAAAAAAGGGTGTCTCAAAACACCCCCTTTTAAATCTCTTAAATGGTAATTATAGTTGGCCTTCTAATTCAGCACCAGCTTTAAATCTCACCACCTTCTTAGCCGGAATTTGGATTGTTTTCCCGGTTTGCGGATTTCTACCTGCTCTTGCACTTCTTTCAGATACAGAGAAAGATCCGAAACCAACCAATGCTACTTTTTCATCTTTTTTCAAAGATTCTCCGATCGTAGCTACAAAAGCCTCTAATGCTTTTTTAGAATCTGCTTTTGTCAAACCAGCTTTTTCAGCAATCGCGTCAATTAATTGAGCTTTATTCATAATAGACAGTTTTAGGATTAGAACTAATAAATTCTTTATACATTCGCAAATGTAGATATTTTCTTGATTAATGCAAATTTTTTATCAAAAAAACAAAGTCACTTTAACACATTCGGTTATAACCAATCAGGCCCCTTCTTGTTTCTTAACAAATTGCCTCTGCACAGCCTTCTCCATCCATTGCGGCCGAGACAATTCCCCCGGCATATCCGGCTCCTTCTCCACAGGGATATAACCCGACAATTTCCGGATGCATCATCTTTTCTGTTTCTCTCGGAATCCTCAATGGAGAAGAAGTACGACTCTCCACACCCAACAGAAGGGCATCCTCCGTGATAAACCCCCGGGCCTTTTTCCCGAACTGCTCCAATCCGGCACAAAGACGCTGGTAAACAACTTCGGGTAACCATTCCTGAAAAGAGGTTACCCGTACCCCCGGTTTATAAGAACTTTTTGGTAAATTTTCACTTAAATGTCCTCTCAGAAAATGAGTTAATCGTTGAGCCGGAGCATACAAATTTTTCCCTCCCTGTTCCCAAGACGCCCGCTCTAAATCCTCTTGAAATTCCAACCCGGCAAATAACCCCTTGTAACGCATCCCGGCCAATTCACTTTCCCCGATCGAGGTTACCATGGCCGAATTTGCCCATGCCGTGTTTCTACCGGATGCAGACATACCGTTCACCACTTGTTGTTCCGGTCCCGTGCAAGCCGGAACGACCACCCCTCCGGGACACATACAAAATGAATATACCCCTCGCCCATCCACATTTGTCACGAAACTATACTCGGCCGCAGGTAGAAAATTTCCCCGCCCTTGCGGGTTATGGTACTGAATCCGGTCAATTAACTCTTGCGGATGTTCCAGTCGAAGCCCCACGGCAAAATCCTTCGGCAGCATCAACACGGACCGGGCCCGTAACATCCGGTATACGTCACGGGCCGAATGTCCCGTGGCAAGAATAACGTGTTCTGCCCGAATCTCCTCATCACCCGTCACCACTCCTTTCACCCGGTTCTGCTCTATAATAATATCCCTCACCCGACTATTAAAACGTACTTCGCCACCATACTTCTCAATCGTCTTACGCATATTCACAATCACCTGAGGCAATTTATCCGTGCCGATATGCGGGTGTGCATCAATCAATATATTAGGATTCGCCCCATGATAGACCAGGATTTCCAAAATACGATCCACATTCCCCCGCTTCTTCGAGCGGGTAAACAATTTACCATCCGAGAACGTCCCGGCCCCTCCTTCCCCGAAACCGTAATTCGAATCTTCATTCGCCACCCCGGTTTTGTACAAACGATTCAGATCCTGTTTCCGCTCTTCCACGCATTTCCCTCTCTCCAAAACTATCGGTCTTTTCCCCAACTCGATCAAGCGTAAAGCCGCAAACAAACCGGCCGGTCCGGCACCCACCACGACCACCGTCCCGGCAGACGAAACATCCCGGTATTGGGGAGTAAATACCCGTTCCTTCTGTTCCACCCGATCCAGATGAACACCAACTTTCAGTTGAATAACAACCCTACGCTGACGGGCATCTATTGATTTTCGCAAAATCTCCACATGCACAATCCTCTCCTGCCCCACGTGCAACATCATTGCCAACAGTTCATTAACAATCTCTCGATCATGTGCCTCTTCCGGCGTAATCCTCAATTCTATTTCTTTATACATAAATATGGTGGCTTCGCCACGTTACAGGTTACAAGTTACAAGTTCAAAATTATTTGTTCGGTAATTAACCTGCAACTTGTAACCTGTAACTTGCAACTATTATTTCGTGCGAAAATAAGAAAAAAATCATACCTTCGCACGACAGATTTAAACAATAATTACTACTATGAACAAGATAGCGTTAATCACAGGAGCCACTTCCGGTATCGGAAAGGCAACAGCGACCAAATTGGCCGAAATCGGGTATAACCTCATTATCACCGGACGCCGGGGCGATCGTCTGACCGCACTGGAAGACGAATTAAAGACAAAAGGCATTCAAGTACTGACTCTTCAATTCGATGTTCGTAACCAACAGGAAGTTCACAACGCAATCAGCAACCTACCGGCAGAATGGCAAAATATAGATATTTTAGTCAACAATGCAGGTCTTGCCGTGGGAACTTCTCCTATCCAAGATGGGATTTTGGATGATTGGGAACGCATGATCGACACCAACGTGAAAGGCCTTCTTTACATCACCCACGAAGTAGCCCCCTTGATGATCAAAAATGAAAAAGGACATATCGTCAACATCGCCTCCGTGGCAGGTAAGGAAGTTTACCCCGGTGGGAACGTGTATTGTGCCACCAAACACGCCGTGGACGCCCTTTCCAAAGCCATGCGCATCGATATGTTGAAACACAACATCAAGGTAACCAACATCGCTCCGGGAATGGTTGAAACCGAATTCTCTGTAGTGCGCTACAAAGGTGACCAACAAGCCGCAGACAACGTGTACAAGGGTGTTACCCCTCTCACGGGAGAAGACATCGCCGACACGATCGTGTTTGCCGTGACCCGTCCGGCTCACATCTGTTTGAACGATATTCAGATTATGCCTACCGCTCAAGCTAGTTCTAGAGACGTGAACAGGAAATAATAGGAGTATTCAAAAGGGAAAATCGATTGGTAATCAGCTCTCCCCCTGTGTAAGGGGGAGCTGGAGGGGGTAGCTTTACCAGATAAAACTTTTTGAACAGTCCCGTTGAGATCCAAACAAAGAGAAAATGCACTCTCACAGTGCAAGATTTAGATAAAAATGCACTCTTGCAGTGCATTTTTTTGTATCTTTGTGAAAAAGGAACGTGATATGGAAAAATTATTGGAACATTTTAACAAGCTACTTCAAGAAACAAAGACCGACTTCCACCGATACATTTATTCCAAAATAAATTGGAACAGCCGAATGATCGGTATAATCGGACCAAGAGGTGTCGGCAAAACCACCCTAATACTCCAATACATTAAAGAGAACTTGAATCCGAACACGGCATTGTACGTTACGGCAGAAGATTTCTACTTTGCAGACCATAAACTCCTAGACTTGGCTGATTCATACACGAAAGTAGGCGGTAAACACCTGTTTATCGATGAAATACACAAGTATAAAAATTGGTCGAAAGAATTAAAACTAATCTATGATTACCACCCGGAATTAAAAATCATATTTACCGGGTCCTCGATACTAGACATCAATAAAGGAGTTTCCGATCTGAGTCGAAGAGCCATCATGTACCAAATGCAGGGACTTTCCTTCCGAGAATACTTGCAACTATTCCATCAAATCTCGACCGACATCTACGATTTACAGGACATCATCACCCACAAGGTGGAAATTCCGGAATCAATACATCCCCTGCCCCTTTTTCAGGATTACCTGAAACGAGGTTACTACCCATTTGCCCTAGAAGACACATACGATCAGCGTTTACGACAGATCATCAACCAAACGCTGGAATCCGACATTCCCCTGTACGCGGATATGAATGTATCCACGGGCCGAAAACTAAAACAATTATTAGCGATCATAGCGAAAAGCGTCCCATTTAAACCCAACCTAAGTAGCATCGCGGAAATGTTGGGAGCCAGTCGTAATAATATAGCCGATTATTGCCTGTACATTGAAGAAGCCGGACTTATTTCACAACTACGTGATGCCACCGGCGGTGTTCGAGGATTAGGAAAAGTAAACAAAATTTACTTGGATAACACGAATTTAATTTACAATCTGGCACACGAGAACTCGAATATCGGGAATATCCGGGAAACATTCTTTTTTAATCAAACCAGAGTCATTGCTGATGTTATTGCATCCCCCGCATCCGATTTCCTGATCAATGACATCACGTTTGAAGTCGGGGGAAAGAACAAAAAACAAAAACAAATTCAAAATATTGAAAACAGCTTTATTGTAAAAGATGATATTGAATTCGGGTACATGAACATCATTCCACTCTGGCATTTTGGAATGACGTACTAAAATTTTACTATATTTGCTGTATTATAATCAAGTATGTATGAATACAAATTTGTTGACTACCATTACCTTATTGATATGTCTAGTAATAAGCTCTAGTTGCAATGACAACAAAGATGACGGCTCAAGAGGTTTCATGTGTGTTGCCACGATTATCGGGGACACGACAAACGGTTTCCATTGCTATCTGGATGGCGGGGGACTGGTAATCTCATACGATCAAAATCTCGCTGATGCGGAAAGAGGCTATTTCGGCTTTTATTATAACGAGGAAGACTGGGAAACCTCCGCAAACGGTGAAAAGTTTATCAACAATGCCCATGTCGTCACGTGGTCAAAATACGAGATAATTCACCCGATTAGCAAAGAGGAAGCCAATAATACAAACATAGCCGAGAATTGTCAATTACCATCATTCTTAGGTGTAGGTTATGGGTATCATGGTTATTTTGATCTACATGCAGGTTTCTCCACGGTAAACTCGGTAACCGGAGAGAAAATTCAAGGTAAAATCAATATCGTATATGACCCACAGGAACAAACCCAAGATTCACTGAAATTGCAACTTTACTATAATCCGAATATTCCCGATGATTGGTCAAAAACTCTAACCGACCACGGAACCGTATCATGTGATATTTCATCACTTGTAAACCTTCAGCACTGGAAAGATTCGGTAACTATTGTCGTAAAATCTGGGGACAAAGAAAAACATCGCACCAAGATCAGCAAAAATGATTTTCTAAAACTCGACAAACATTAATTCGTTGGTAATCATATACTACTTTACAGTCCATTAAGGTAATGCTTGTTTTCATATTCAAACTCCTCCGTCACTTCGTGCCACCTCCTCTATAAACAGAGGAGGAGCTGGTGACTATTCCCGAAGACAGGGAGTATTTCAACTCTCCCTCTGTTTATAGAGGGAGTACGGCGAAGCCGGGAGGGAGTTAGTTTACTGTAAACTCATATATAAGTTCCAATTCATTTATAATCCTTTTCCCCATCCACGACAACAAAACTCTGCCGTAGTGAATTCCCCTTCGCATCCACGAGATAAAGCGTATGTCGTCCGGGGGCCACATTTACCTCTAACTGGTGATGATAACGGGTTGTTCCCAGAAATTGATCGTCGATATGCCAGTACACCAACGTGGAAGGCTCCCGATGAGCCATTTCAAACACAACACCACGTACCACTCCCCCTAAATCTTTGGGAATAAACACCCGCAATCCCCGCTGCGGGTAAATCATTTCCATCACGTCATCCTGCCCTCGCTGGCAATCGGCACGATAAGGCGGTAATTTCTTGTAATCCGAATGTGTGCGGGCATAATACCACTCCTGTACGGGAGACAGCACGAACCAAGGTTCAATCCTCATGCGTGACACGGACTCACATTCCGAATCCACCCGGAATTTACCCGTCCAATCAAGATTCACTAATCGATGGTAAGGACAAACCTCTGTTTTCTCCCCGGCACGGGCAATATAAACGGTATCTATTTCCGGGCATATTGAAGATGCCCGATATCCACTCTTACGACAAACGGCAACTGCGGACAACTCCTCCTTCGGCATATAAAAACGGGCATCTGTCCTCACCAAAGAGGCCACCTCAAACAAAATCGGAGCCGCAGCCCGTACCCCGATCAGCCCGGGACGTCCCTCGCCATCCGCATTACCAACCCACACGCCAATCACGTACTCCGGATTCACCCCCACCGCCCAGGCATCCCGGAAACCGAAACTCGTTCCCGTCTTCCAAGAAAGATTCATCGAAGAGGCAAAATTCTTCCATCCCGACTCCAAATCCGGCCGTTCCACGTCCTGCAAAGCCTTGAGTGTAAGCCATACCGCCGCAGCATTGACCACGTTATTCTGCACCTCGACACTATCCACCTGTTCACCTGCCCAAAGTCGTAAACGTCGAAACTCGTGGTTAAAACTCGTCCCGTCACACTCGTTATAGTGCCTCAAAATGGAAGCCATCCCCCCGTACATATTACACAAATCCCACAACTTACACTCGGCTCCTCCCAAAATCAAGCTTAACCCGTAATTCTCCGCCTTCCGATTTAACGTCGTGATCCCCATCTTTTTCAAATCATCATAGAAATGCTCCACCCCATACTCCCGCAACAAGCGCACGAAAGGAATATTCAAAGACATTGACAACGCCCTGTCGGCAGGGACAATCCCTTGGAAATCCTTGTTAAAATTCGAGGGAACATATCCCCCGAAACGGGACGGCACGTCCGACACGATCGTCCCCGGCAAGATATACCCGGATTGCTGCATCAGCGCGTACAACGCCGGTTTCAAAATACTCCCCGAACTACGGTTCGACGTGATAATATCCACTTGATTTCCCCCATCATCACGCACCTTAGGCCCGTTTCCCACGTAAGCCCGTACCTGTCCGGTCGGGATATGCGCTACCAACACGGCAGCATTATAGATATGATTGTGTTTCAACACGTCAATATGCCGCCTCACAATCCCGTTCACCTGTTCCTGCAACCGGGAATCAATAAACGTCTGGCTGATCTTCCCCCGACGCTGCCCGTAAGCTCTTGCCAGCAAATGAGGTGCGATACATTCCGGACTATACACCTGTTCCGGTAAAGGTTCCGCCATCGCCATTTCTAAATCCCCTTGCTCAAAATATCCCTGTTCATAAAGTTCACGCAACAGAGCATCTCGCTTTCCTTTCAGACCGGGCATATTCTTTCCCGGGTACATCAAAGCCGGGGCATTGGGCAACACGGCAAGTAATGCCGCCTCGGCCCAGCTCAGTTCATCCGGCTGACGATTAAAATATTTCAACGAAGCCGCCTGTATTCCCACGATATTCCCACCAAAAGGGGCGTGATCCACGTACATATTCAGAATCTCCCATTTCGTGTAACTCTGTTCCAAACGAATCGCCAGCAACATTTCCAATATCTTCTCCGGAATCGTTCGGGGCGGGTTGTCACGTGACAGCCGAATTACCTGCATCGTCAACGTACTCCCGCCACTCACCACCGAACCCCTCCGCACGTTCAACCACAACGCCCGTCCCACCGCCAGCGGGTCCACCCCGGAGTGTGTCAAAAACCGCTTATCCTCGAAACATAGTAAGGCGGCCATATACTTCATGGAAAGGCGCCCCCTGCCCGACACCCGGTACTGCCCGTCACTCGCCACCGTCATACCCATAATCTCCCCCTCCTTATCCAAAATCACCGTGGAATAAGGCACAGTAAACAACGGGGTTGGTAGAAAATACCACCACCCAATCACCAAAGCGAGTAACACACTCCCCCCGATCCCTAACCCAAGGATCGGTCTTCGCATAGTTTCTCGCCCGACACGCATAGTAAATTGATTACAAAGAGTAATCCTCTATATGAAATCCCCGCAGGAACTCTTCCGTCTTCATCCGCTTTTTCCCGGACAACTGTAACTCTTTTATCCGAATGACTCCCCCCTCTACCAACACGTCCAAGTAAGTTTTATTATCCGTTGACAGACCCACTTCTTTCCCATGATCTTTCACGATTCGCTCCGTCTCGAAAATCTTCAACGACACAACTTCCCCGTTCTTCTTGTTTCGGAATTCGGTCCACGCCGTCGGAAAAGGTGAAAGTCCCCGTATATGATTAAAAATAGCGTCCAAACCTAGTGACCAATCCACCTTCATATCCTCCTTGAATATTTTAGGTGCGTGTTTCGGTTCACGCCCGGCCAGCAACCCGACCTGATCCTGCGACGGGTAATCACCGGCAGCCATAGCCTCCACCGTTTTCACCAGCAAATCGGCACCCGTGTACATCAATTGATCGTGCAACTCTCCGGCTGTCATGTTCGGTCCGATCTCCACCCGCTCCTGAAAAATCAAATTCCCGGTATCAATCTCGTGTTTTAAAAGAAAAGTCGTCACCCCGCTACAAGTCTCCCCGTTCATCACCGCCCAGTTGATCGGGGCCGCACCCCGGTAATCCGGCAACAATGACGCATGTAAATTTACCGTTCCCAACGGGGGCATATTCCAAACTACCTCCGGCAACATCTTGAATGCCACCACGAGTTGCAAATCCGCTTGAAAACCCCTCAACTCCTCCAAAAACCGTTCATCCCGGAAACGCTCCGGCTGCAACACGGGAATCCCCTTCTCCACGGCAAACTTCTTCACGGGAGACTCTTGAATCTTTTGTCCCCTCCCTGCCGGTTTATCCGGATTGGTCACGACAGCCACGACCTTGTGTCCGGCCTCCAGCAACTTCTGTAACGGATACACCGCAAAATCCGGTGTTCCCATGTACACGATTCTCAATTCACGCATTTTTATCTTTCTTTTTAAAGAAACCGATGATCTTCTTGATGAAATTAGTATAGGATTCACTACTCATGACAGCCGAATCCGTCATGGCCGTGTAAGTCAACACTGCCCCCAACGGTAACAGAACCACGGAAGAAATCCACATTCCCTGCCAAGGCTCCAACACCCCTTCCCGGGCCGCTCGTTCCCCCATCATCCAAATAATATAATACACGATAAACAGGAAGATCGAAACCACCACCGGAGCCCCTAATCCTCCTTTACGGATAATACCCCCCAGCGGGGCCCCGATAAAGAAGAAAATAAAACAGGCAAATGACAAAGTAAACTTTCTGTGCCATTCGATATTATATTTACGAACGGCCTCTTCGTCCCGTTTATTGATAGATAAATCATTCATGTGACTCGTTTGAGCCCCCCGGGCAAGCTGCACGGCCTGGTCAATCGTGTTTTTCCGTTCCTCCACGTCAAAAGTCTGGTAAAGACTATCCAGATTCCTGACAACCCCTCTCGTCTCTTCACGAATCACGCTATCCCGCTTGGGGTTTCTCTCCTGTTTCCTCACGTAATTCTCCCGGAGCATATCATGCGCTTTTCTTTGTTTCCGGCTATCCAATCGTAGGGACAAGGCCGAAACCGTACTATCCAGCTGGGCAATATTTAACATCCCGTAACTATTCTTGAACAAGTCTTCATCCGTACGCTGCAAATCTTTATCGCCTAAGGGGATAACAAAATACTGCTTGTCAAACTGCACTCGCCGGAAAGGATAGGTTTTATTATTATTCGATTTCAACCCCTCGTCCGTGTACGTGTAACCGTGATACAATTCCACCTCCATGAAACGCCCCGTCGGGTCTGCCTCCATGATACCGGAATCTGCAATTGTCATCTCATAATTACCCTTTCTATCCGTATGATTGTAAATCAACATATTGTACATCATACCCGACTTCTTGTCGATCTTATCCACCTTAATACTATACCCCTCTATATCATTGATAAACACTCCCTCCTTCAAGGATAATTCCGGTTTCTGTCGTTTTATATCGTACAATAAGCTACTTGCCTTCAAGTTAGCGTAAGGAAGAACATTGTTGGAAAAAAAGAATGCCGCAATCGTGAAAATAACGATCAGCACGATCAACGGTTTCATAATCCGGTACAGGGAAATACCTGCCGCTTTCAACGCCGTTAACTCGTAATTCTCCCCTAGACTACCAAATGTCATGATGGAGGCCAACAACACTGCCAATGGTAAACCCATCGGCACGAGTGTCAATGACACGTAAAAAAGTAATTCTGAAATAACATGACCTTCCAATCCTTTTCCCACCAGATCATCAATATATCGCCACAAGAACTGCATGATCAAAACGAACATACTGATAAAAAAGGTGGCCACGAAAGGACCGACAAAGCTTTTAAGCATAAACAGGTGGAGCTTCTTCATCTTTAGCACCTTATATTGGTTTTCTTATTTTTCTACTTTACTCGTGATAAACGAATCCACAAAGATAGAAAAAAACTTTATCCACCAACCGTGCGATGTAACATTTCGACCTGTTTATTCCATAATTCAATGGCATCCCCCTCTTCATCAGCATCCACAAAATCCGTGATGATCAAAGCGACCTCCTCCGTCAAAGGCTCTACGTGGAGCGAAAATTCAAAAAATTCTTCCTCATCGTCCGCATCCAGCCACTTGAAGCGCACGTAAGAATTTTTCTTCATATCCACTAACTCCGCTTCTTCACCAATACCATCCCACACAAACGTGAAGATATTTCCATCATGTTTCACATCATCGGAAAACCACTCCGCCAAACCGGGAGCAGAACTTAGACGGGAGAACAATATTGTTACCGACGATGAGAAAATGTACTCTAAATCGATTCTTTTCCTCATACTTCATTTCAATTTGCCCGACAATATATAAAAGTTTTACCGGATATACAAGAAAAAACGAGACTTTAAGATGAATACATTCCCGTTATTGCTGAACCTCAGAATCCTCAATCAACCGATCGCCGGCAAAACCGGACAACACGGTTTCCTTGAATTGTTTTTTCCAGACTTCATCCCGGCTTTCATCTACCCGGGAAAAACGAATGATAATATCTCCCACCGACATCGTGTGCAAATCCGAGGCCGGGTAATAGAAATAATCGTCCTCTTCCTTCGCCTCTACCAGAATATGTAAATCCACCAGTTCTTGCAACACGATACGTAATTTCCCGGTATTAATCTTCAATTCCTTGTTAATCATCCCTAAACTCGGACCACCCCCTCCGTTCACGTACACCCGAGCCACGAACCTCATGATTTTCAATGCACATTCCAACGTCTCCATCCAAGCCGTATCCCCGAACAACTCGTTCTTGTACATGAAATGCCTGTTCCGGAAAATATAGCACAATTCCGTCCCCCACAACACGACACTCCAGCTTAACTGCAACCACACCAATAACAACGGCAAAGCGGCCAGCGTACCATATATGGCACTGTAAGAACTCATGCCGATCTGGAAACGGATGTAAAACCATTGAATGATCTGGTAAACCGTCCCGGCAATCATCGCCGCCACGAAAGCGTGCTTGAACTTCACCGGGGTCGCCGGCATAAACATATAGAGGAAGATAAACAGCATCCACACCAGCATATAAGGCAGCAACTTGATCACAATTTGGAGAAAGGAACTGATCAACGGAAAATTCTCCTGCCACCCGGAACTTGTCATGAACAAATTCAAGCTACTCACGAGAATCATCAGAATCGGGGCGATAAAGATAATCGAGAAATAATCCGTGAACATCCGCCGTAAACTCCTTCCCTTTCGCACCCCCCAGATACGATTCATCGTCATTTCGGTACTATTCAACACCTTGATCACCGACCAAAGCAAAATCACGATACCGACACCCGTGATCACCCCGCCCTTGGCATGATCAATCGCTTTCGTGACATACCCCAGCAACTGCCCGGCAAACTCCTGGTTATCGCCCAATTGCAACATAAACTCCTTCTCCAAAGCCTCGCGGGCACCAAACCCGGCAGCCAAAGCGAAAGCCAACGCCATCAGCGGGATAAACGACAGGATCGAATAAAACGTGAGTGCCGATGCCGAAATCGTACACGCATCCTTGATAAAACGATTGAAAGAAACCACCACGATAGACAACGCCTTCTGCAAGAACTCCGTGATCACGAAACGATTCCCATAATCCCTGCGCAAAACCATGTAATGATAATCCAAATCCAACAGACAATCCATACGACGGAGCATCTCTTTTTTATATCGAAGCAACAGACTTATCCCCTTATGCTCTTTCAATCTATTCATATCCCTTTTCTTTGAAAATATTCAAGTTTCAAAGGTACGAAAAACCCCGCAACTTCCGTTACGGGGTTTTTAATATATTTTATTATTTCCTTGTCCTTGGAGTTCTTTTTATTTCAACAACTTTTGCAACAAGCTCTTCAGTTCCGGACTTGAGGGACGGGGCGAATTAATCGTAACGACCTTTCCTTTTTTGTTAAATACCATAAACCGAGGTATCCCTTTAATTTTATAATCATTCATTATTTTATCCCTACCTTGCTTGTTCTTACCATTAGCAAATAGCTGAATACCTTCCAATCCTTCCTGTTCCAATGCCTCCAACCATTTTTTATAGTCTTTCTGTTCGTCGACAGATACTCCGATAAAGACCACGTCTTTTCCCCTCATCTCCTTTTCTAGTTTAAGCAAATGTGGGATTTCTGCCCGACAAGGCCCACACCATGTAGCCCAAACATCCACGACAACTACTTTTCCTCGAAAATCCGACAAGGAAACCAGTTTTCCATCCCGATCCGGGTAGGTAAAATCAGATGCTAATTTTCCGGCAGTACCCTTGTATAATTTAGCCGAAACAGCATCAACTCGTTGTTGATGATTGGCTGTTGTCAAATAGTTCCCGTAAGTATCCAAAAGTTCGATATAATCTTCATACTTCCTACACTTTTCCATCTCCCAAAGAATCATTTCAGCTTTCAACGGATCGCTTGACAACCATTCCAAACGATTCTCCAAAGCAATCCGTTCTTTTTCTCCACCACAAGCAAAAGTCGTATAACGTTGTAAATAATCATAGCCATAAGGTTGCCTTAATATCGAAACATCCGATAACTTTCCTTTTTTCACGATTGTCTTATAATATTCCGGATAATCTGTCGGTGTCGGACGACTTGGAATATGTGTCGGTCTGCCATCACGCATATAAACTTCTTTCGTCGCTTTTAAAGCATTCAATATTCTAAACGCAGCATAATCCAAATCATAATCAACCGTTTGCCTAACTAAAGCCGCGAAAGCCGCATCCCGGAAAGAGATTTCATCCTTAAACTTCTCCGCCTGTGGTAAAAAAGCCACGAAATAAGGATAAAAATCTCTGTAATCGAATAAAACATATTTCATATCATCCAACCTTTTCCTCACAGGTATCATCATTGATTCCCAACGAGCCAGTAAAAGATTTTCTGGAGTATTACGGTCAGTTATCATCAGCGTATCTTCTAAGATGTTCACCTCAGCCCGATCACCCGGCTCCAGATACAGACGTACACGATCTAAAATTTTCTCTCCTCCCACGGTATAAAATCCCTGATATGCAGGTTGAAAAGAAAAACCATAATGCCCATCTTCACTAATATGAGTTGTTGCCACCAAACGTTCCTTACCATCCACCACCTCATACAGATTTACATTCTCCATTTTATCCTTCGTCACCTTTCCTTTCAATTCGACATAAGTAGTACGATCTGTCAACTCTCCTTGTAATTTATCGAAAACTCTTTTTATAATCTCTTTCAATTGTGGAGTTTCAGCCTTATCCTCCGCCTCTCTTCCTAAATGAATATAACGTTCAACTTGACTGTTATCACCAAGATTCATGATAAAATTTAAGCCTCCGAGCATATCAAACTCGACATAAGTCGGTAAATTTTCCTTATTCTTCTCCAAACATTGCAACACGCTCTCTACCTCCCGGGTTTTCAAAGCAACAATATACTCCAACAGGCAACTAATCTTATCCTTTCCATCAAACTCAATCTTTCCCGATTGAGTTTTTATCAATCCATACATTTCAACCCACGTATTCCCTTTATCACTATGTAAACGATTCAAAGCATCCGAATACACGGAACAAATCCGTTCATCTACAATTGTACTTCCAATATTTTTATCAATATCCGACTTATTTTCTACCAAATAAATAAATCGTTCATCATTCGGTTGCATCTCCTGTTCAAAAAGATACCAGTTCTCCTTGCGACATTTCACCTTATCATTCAATTTACCAAACGCTTTCTGACAAAAAGTTTCAATTTCGTCATCACGCGAAGCATCTCTCAATGCATTTACATAGGCGGCATATTCTTTTGTAGACAATTTGCCCGCTTGATTACGCCCCTCCAAGTAGAGCAATGAAGTCTTTTCATTTAAACCTCTCTCCACACGCATCCGGAATCGCTCCCATTGGCTACCACCCACTAATTTATGTTGTACCGTTCCATCCGGTCGTAATATGAAGAAAGTTGGAAAAGCACGCACTTCAAAACGTTTTCCGAGTTCTATTCCTTCCCCCTTTTCCATATCGAATTTCACACATACGAATTCTTCATTCATAAACACTCCTGCCTCGGCTAATGTAAATACATTGTTCAACATATTTTTACAAGGCCCACACCAACTGGTATAACAATCCATGAACACTAACTTTCCCTCTTTTTGGGCTTGTTCCAAAGCCTGCCGGAAAGTCAGATCACGAAATTCCACTCCTTGAGCATTTGCACGAAAGATGGTACCGCACAAAAGTGCGGCCCATAATATCAATCTAATTTTCATCTTTTTAATCGTTATTTTTTATATTCGAAATCGACCACTTTCCCACATACATTTTTATAACGGGCAACTTCTTTTAACGAACCATCCGTACTCATCTCCAGCACCACGATAGAACCCGAATTCTTTGCACCCGAACCATCGCTGACACCAACCCACATTTGGTTAGTATTTCCAACCTGATCACATTCAATGTAATCAACATTTCCTCCTCCCACTTCATATTCCATCAACAAATTTCCCGTGTCAAAACTAACACAAGCTATCTTTCCGGCATAACCATAATATAGGAAATTTGCTTTCTGGGAAGTCGTAAAAGTATGTGCCTCTTTACCACCCGGATGAGACAACTGCCTCTTCTTTTTCGGAGAAAACTGAGGATTGCCGTCCTTATCTTTACCCACCTCAAAAGAAAGCATATAATATTCGCCCGCATCATCAACCATGACAGCCCGTCCGCTACTCATAGAATACTCGTTACCGAACAATCCTCCCCACACCATCTGCATTCCCACGCTATTAGGATTAAACTCTCCCGTCAGATCATCCGGTAAAGTGATAATTTCATCCCATTGTAAAGGACATTTCATGGAAATAAAGCGCTCTTTCCCTTGGTCATAAAAATAAGCCCTATAATTAGTCATACAAAAAAAGAAATCAAACGGAGCAATCTTTTCGTAGTCACCTTTAACAGCAACTCCATACTTTGGATAACCATTCTCTCGATTCTCTCTCCGGTAAAGAATTCCATTATTATTCACATACTCGTACAATGTAACACTATGCGTACCAAAAGACTGTGGCTTTACAATCTCTGGCTGGAAATAAAACATATCTTTAAAATCCATCACATACGACATATCCAAAGGTTTGACAACAACACCACCTCGTTCATCATCTGTCATAATCACCACCATCTTTTCCGCACCAGCAATCATACTTGTTATATAACGAACCCCGGTCGGGTTTTTGCCGGCTACTTCCCCATTTACCTTCTGGTAGGCATCCTCCACCACCGAACCGACAACATTCACGAAAGTCACGTTAGCCTCCCCGTTCACGTTACTCAATGCCATCATCCCTTTCGAATAAGAATTGACTACCGTAATTTGTGCCCGTCTATCAGGAACATATGATACTCCCGTTTCTTTATCCGTTATCTCGAAAACAAGAGAATATGTCTCTGGTATACTTGTAACTTCCACGTCCAAATCCTTCTCAAAAGAGAGTGTATCCAACTTCGTAGAACTACCAACCCCACTGTAAGTAATATACATCTGCCACAAATAAGTGTAATTTTCAGGATTAAAATCTCCATCACGTACAGTAATTTCCGGTGTTATCTGCAAACGCGTGAATTGTTCCACCGTCGTGTCTTTTATCCTTTCGATAGTAACATCATTTAGTTCTCTGTACACATCATTCCCCTTATCTTCCAAACAGGCATAAAAGGCGCACATGATAAACCCTAATAAACAATATATTTTTTTCATTTATACTTTTCATTTACCAAATTATACAAAAATCACCAAGGCTCTATAACGACATCATTCTCATCCTTTACCGGATAATTCTCTTTAAAATAATCACTCATATAAGCCCCATACACTTGCCACATCGTACGTTCATTGGAATATTCGCTCGCTTCTACAGGGAAATCCCGTTTTAATTCAAGTATACACAACTCATGTTTTCTCCGGGAATAATCACCAAAATCATACTTGATCGTCTGTTCCCAATAACTCGGTTTACTCAACATGTTGGAAACAATCAGTCTACAACTTAAACGCTCGGTAATTCCCAATTCCAGTTCTTCTGAAGATTTCAAGGCTAGCGCGATGACAACTTGTCTGTTTTCCAATGACTTATCCGTATTATAAATAATCACCGGAACATTCACGTATACTGAATCGCAAGGCAACTCATACTCTGCCTTCAACGCCTCATAATGTAAACCAACCTCTGCCGTTGTCTTTTCCTCATCCACCACGACAATCACCGGACGACCTTCAGGTGCAGCATTTCCTTCCAAATTTACCCGAACCCATAGTGTATCCTCGTCAACTCCTTTACCTGCAAAAGAATAAACTATACTGTCCAGCGTCTTTGTCCAATAATAACTTTCCGTCTGCAATTGGAAGTAAACGGCATCTTTCCCGGTAAAAGGATAATCTGCATTATCCTTACAACTTCCAAAGGCAATTAACAACAAGAAAATATAATATAACTTTTTCATAATTCCGCTTTATTTAATATCACCAAACTCCATTTCATCATCCGGCATCGGGAACACGTAATTACCGGTCATCACAACACCCATATCGGGCAAAGTATTATAATCAAGCCGCTTATAATAATAAAACAATTGTCCTTCTGCCATAAACTCTTTCCGATACTCAGCCTCGATTTCCGCGGCTAGATCACAATTCTCCTCCAACGGATAATTCACGTATCCTCGATGATCACGCAAGGTTTGTAAATAACCTTTGTCACCCGAAGCCTCTGCGGCAATCAAGTACATCTCCGACAATTTCAATAAAGGAATCCTATTCACGCCCCGGTATTTTCCAATATATGTTTTAGCTTCCCCGGTTTTCAAAAAAAACGTGTTCTGGTTCCGCCAATCTATATCCACGCCGGGAGTTCCAAACACACTGGCCCGGCGAGTATCAGAAATATGACATTGTACGGTACTCTCTTCTCCAAAATACACATCCGAACGCCCCTCTTCCATATCATACACGTACAAAGAAGATATGTATTCATTTTCACTACACAAATTTCCCCATGTATTACCATCCCCCAACTGAGATTCCTCCAACAAAGTAAACTTTTCCCCATCAATAACTTCCTTTGCACATTCCAAAGCTTTCGTTTTGTCGCCTTTGTATAAATATACACGTGCTAGCAAGGCCGTCATTCCGTAATAATTTAAATGGGATTTCCGATACAGCCAAAAACCATCTCCCTGAATATAATCCTCTGTCTCGTAACCTTTCTCTGTATACGAATCAAATGATGGCCCGATCGGATCTACCTCCTTGATCAATTTTCGTGCAGCCTCCACATCATCAATCACCTTATCGATCACCTCTGCTACAGTCAATTGGGCTATTGGTTTATTGGTCACCTCTTCTACATAAGGAATTGCAGCCACATTAGCCCCCCTCAAATACGACGGAGCAAACCCTCGTAACACATCGAAATGCAAGAATCCCCGTAATGCCATAGCCTCCGCCTTCACGGCCTCATACACACCGCTACTGAAAACACCTTTCTTTTCATCAACATTAGCAAGAATATGATTACAATTCGCTATCGCGTTATAATTTCCCCGCCAGATAGCATCAATACATTCTTCAACCTTAGTTGACTCATAATCATACTTGAGAGCATCCTCATAATTAATTGACACATCCGTATACACCTGCCCTACCATATCTAAAAAACCCATCGTCTCATTCCCACCATACATTTCCGTTCTCGCCATAACCGTATATATACCGGTCAATGCATCCCGAAAGCCCGCTTCTGATTCAAACAGAGCTTCCTGTTTTATTTGTGATTTTGGGTCCACATCCAACCAATCACTGCAACCACCCAACAAAAGGACTCCTGCCAACCCAATGTATTTTACAATTCTATATTTCATAATTCTGACCTATTTATTTCATAAATAATTAAAACCGGGCTTGTAAACCAATACTAAAATTACGGGCAAACGGATAATCAATACCTCTTTCCTGTTTCACTGTCGAAACCCGGAATACATCGTTCATATAGAATAAGGCTTTCAACCGTTTTAATCCGATTTTCTTCATCCAAGGCATTTTAAATTCATACGACAAATTCAAGGTGGACAACTCCAGCCAATTATTATCCTCGATAAAACGGGATGTCGGTTTAGTCACACTTGTCGCATTTGCGGTAGCACCACCGATAAGTTTCGTAAACATCACCTGGTCACCCGGTTTCTGCCAACGTTCCTCAAATACACGTCGATCAACATTCTCCCGCAAATCCGCGTCCTGCACTTTATCCACTAACGTTTGATTGTAAATTTGTCCTCCATAGCTGTAACGGAAAATGACATTTAATTGAAATCCTTTCCACGCCAAATTTGTCCCAAATGTACCTTCCAAATCTGAATCCGTACACCCTCCAATTACATAATTATCCGTACTCCAAGTTGTCACAATATCTCCATTCACAGCTTGAAACAACTCGTTTCCTGTTGCCGGGTCCACTCCCAATGACTGATTTACCCAAATAGAATTCATGGATTTCCCCTCAACATAACGAACTTTAGGGCGATTTGACTCTTTACTTTTAGATCCGGACATTGTATCTTCATCTTGATCGTCATTATACGCACGTAAAGCATTCGAAATTTTCAGTAGTTTATTCTTGTTATGCAAGGCTGTTGCGTTTACACTCCAATATAATTGTTTGGAAAGATTCTTCACCAACGCCACACGCAGATTCAACTCATACCCGTAATTTTTCACTTCACCCAAGTTATCCATATACGAACTAAAGCCCAAAGAAGGCGGTAAAGTTACTGAAGTCAATACGTCTTTGGATAATTTTATGTAATAGTTACCCGTGAAATTAATCCGTTCATCCCACAAATCAATATCCACTCCATAATTTTGTTGCAACGTGCGCTGCCACCCTAATTTTTCGTTTCCCAAAGCCATCACCTCGGCTCCCACCGTATGGTGATAACGCTCCCCCGTCAAATACTTGTAAGTCGTCATCGCCTGATAAGGATTGTAATTCTGGCTACCTGTCAAACCGTATGAACCGCGAATCTTCAACCGATTGATAAAAGTCACGTTTTTCAGAAATTCCTCGTTATGCAAATTCCATCCTAAACCCACAGACCAGAACGGCGCCCATCGCTTGTCAGAACCAAAACGAGAAGATGCATCTTCACGGAAAGAAAGATCCAACAAGTAACGTTCATCATAACTGTAATTCAAATTACCCAAAAAACCTACTAAACGAGAAGTATATTCGTCTCCAGCCGGAGATCCGTCTTTCTCGTATTGTGTTGCAAAACTGATATAGTCCAAATTTTCATTCGGAAATCCTTCCGTCTTTACCGTAAATTCCCTTGTCACACTCTCCTGAAGATTCCAACCTAAATTAGCATTAATCACATGCTTTTCCAATTGATAAAAATAGGTCATTACCAAACTGGCATCATAACTGTAATTCTCCCCGCGACTTCCAACATAAGATCCCCGACGATCAAAATCATCGTCCTCATAATCCGCAAAATCCGTATGCTTGGCTGGCTTAAAATTATCCTTATATGTATTTTGATGTGTAAACGAAAAACTTCCTTTTAACCGCAATCCATCCATAATACTCCAATCCACCCCGAAATTATTCGTCACGTCATTGTATTTCTCCTCATCTGTCGTATTCAATGTCGTATTATACAACGGATTATAGTAATCCTTTCCTAATCCACCACCACCGATCGGAACATACTCATCAACTTTATAAATATAATTACCATCATCATCCTTATACCGCACGTAAGGATTACGTTTCGTGTAAACACTAAACGAGCCATAAGGCGAGTTTGTCGCTTTTACATTCGAATAAGTCAAATTATTCCTAAAAGTCAGATTCTTGTAAATGTACTGTAACTCCATTCCCAAAGCCAAACGACGACGACCGGATTCTTTCATTACTCCCGGCGTATTACTATACCCCAGTTCGATTCCATATCGAATATTGTCATTACCTCCATCTAAACGTAAAGAATGTTTATTAGCTACAGCCACAGCATCCAACGGTTTATCCAGCCAGTAGGTATCATATCCTCTTTTTATATTCGCCAACTTCTCGCTATACCATTCATTTAACGTAAGTTGTTGAGTCACGGAACTAGACGTATACATCCCCGCTAACTTTTCAATTTCTAACTTCTCGACCGCATTACACACGTTATAATCACTCAGATCGGCAATATAAAACGAGGCGTCCACGTTATAGCTCACCTGCATCTTACCGTTTGCCGGGGCATTAGTCGTGATCACCACGACTCCATTGGAGGCTCGCGATCCATAAATTGCCGTGGCAGCCGCATCCTTCAGTAAAGTAATAGAAGCCACCCGGTAAGGGTCCATGTCATACACCTTCTCTGCCGTAGTTTCGAACCCGTCAACGATAAATACCGGCGTGTTCGGATTTCCCTCATATTCACTCTCGATCCCGGAAATACTCCCAGCTCCCCGGATCTGGAATTCAGGAACCACGTTCGGGTTCGAACCAGCCAAATTATTATCTATTTTCATGAAAGAAGGATCAACATTTTGCAAAGCCGTCAGGATATTTTGATTTCCCCCCATCTGCAACTCCTCTGCCGTGATGGTCCGGGCAGCCCCGGTAAAACTATTTTTCGCCTGTGTATAGTACCCGGTAACCACGACATCCTCTAACTCACTTATCTCCTCCTCCATCACCACGTCAATCTGTGTACGTTTTCCAATCACCTCTTCTTTTTGTTTCATCCCGATCATTGAAAACACCAGGGCATTATTTCCTACCGGAACCGCCAAGGTATACTTCCCGTCCACGTCCGTCACGGTGCCTAACTTCGTGCCTTTGATAATCACGGTCACGCCCGGTAAAGGTTCCTTCTTTTCATCCGTTACCTTACCTGTAATCCGATTCTCTTTCTTCTCTTGATCGGTAGTCTTTTTTTGAATAATAATCACGTTCTCCTTAAACAAAAATGACAACCCGGTATTTTCCAAACATTTCTCCAGAACATCCCGCACCATAGTTTGACGTACATCCACATTGATATGCTGGATAGATTGCACGTCTTCGGATTTATAAATAAACATATATTCTGTCAACTGTTCTATATTTCTGAACACTTGACTTAACGTCGCATCAGACATTTTCAAGTCGATACGAGCCTCCTGAGCGCTAATGGTAGCGTGACAGGTACAAAAACCCAAAAGCATAAATAACGTAAGTAATTTCATTTTTCTCAACGTTTGTTGAAATTTCCGTTTTTTTCTCATAACTTTGTTTAGCTTATTATTAAATTAATACAGTGTTAGCTGAGGGGCTAACAGGTAAGGGGATGTGAGGGCATCTCCTTATTTTATTGACTCACGTAAATTGTTTTTTCAGCATAAGTGAAATGAATCCCTTTCGTTGTTTGGAGATATTCCAGAATTGTATGTACTTCCGCATACCGGTTAGAATGAAGATAAAAGCGGACATCTTTCAGTGAGGGCTGAGTGTATACCACCTTAAAATCATACCAACGGGATAATTGTCGGAAAATATCTTCCAAACGTTCGTTATTTGCGATAATTTTACCTTCTTTCCAAGCGAGGGCAGCTTGTACGTCGGTTTGTTTCGTTTCTAACTTTCCGGTAACACGGTCGAATATCGATTGACGTGAGGGCGTCAACGTGACATCCTTACCTACTTCCGGGAATTCCTGTCTGATTTTCCCGGACACGAGAGTGGTAATAACCGTGCTTTCGTCATCATAAGCCTTTATATTAAAACTCGTCCCAAGTACGCGCAAATCCATGGACCTCGTGTTCACGATAAAAGGGGCATTCCCATCATGTTCCACTTCGAAATAAGCCTCCCCTTCCAAATAAACCCGTCGTTCACCATTCGAAAAAGTTTCAGGATATTTCAACGAACTCCCCGCATTCAACCACACCCGACTCCCATCTGCCAAGACGAGGCTAAACTCACATCCCCGGGGAATAACGAGAGTATTGTATTCCACCTGCCCTACCATCGAATCCGATTTTGCCACGTATTCCAATCTCCCCGAATCAGCCAATTGAATATCAACCCTCCGGGAGGAACGAATAATCTCCATGTTTCGAGAGGAAATCGGGATCTCTTCTCCATCAGCCAATTTTAGGATCGGTACATTGGTCAAGGGAACAGAAACGGTAGCCAAAGTGGCAGGTTCCACCGACCGGTATTTCCAATTCCAAACCATTACCCCGGACACCAGTATCACGGCAATCACGGCAGCATACCTTACAATTCCTATCTTCAAGCGATAACGACGCACCCGGTCTACCACCTGTTTTCGAGCGACCTCGTCATCTATATATTCCCACCGCTTTGCCCAACGGATCAAATCATACTGTTTCACCCTCTCCTTAAAAATTTGTTGAGCCTCCACGTCACCGACAAGCCACTCGTTGAACTCCCGTTCTTCCTTCTCGCCTAATTCTCCCGAAAGATACTCCCGGATTCGTGTCTCTTTTTCATTCTTATCCATCATCTCGTATTTGTATTCATATTTCATAAGACAAACACAAGAATTGAAAAATGGGTGAATAACTTTCGAGAATTTTTTAAAAATTATTTTTCTCCAAGATGAAAAATAGCAAAAGGGCATCGGAAAATTGTTGGCGTAATTGTTTCAAACCACCACTCAATAAAGTCTTCACGGTATTCACGGACACGCCCAATTCCTCAGCCGTCTCCTTGTATTTTTTCCCTTCAACGACAACAGACATTACCACCATTCGAGTTTTCCGCGGTAATTCCTCGATCGCTTTCCGAATAGCCTCGATCAATTCCAGAGAAACAGTCATCGCCTCTTCCTCCACGGCATCATACCGCAGTAATTCCGCTTGTGCAAATTCCCTCTGATCCCGAATCTTGTTTAAACAAGCGTTTTTCACGCAACGAAACAAATAAGTACTCAAGGCTTCCGGAGACAACTGTCGATAAACATTATTCTTGATAAAATGGTAAAACACCTCCTGTACAATATCTTCCGGGAAAGTGCAATCATTAAGCATTGACCCGGAGAATAACACCAACGGCTTATAATAACGTTGGAAGAGTAATTTTCCCCCCTCGTTCATATCCTTTTGAAAAGCTGTTAATATCTCCAAATCCGGCACACCCATTTTCATCCAAATTTCCATTTATCAAGACAAACATAATGAAAAATCGAATCTTTTCACGCTGATTCAATAAAAAAATCATAACGAAAAACCCCGTGACCAAAGTCACGGGGTTTTTATAGCGTTTGTTATTTTCCGATCAACTCTCTCACCTTCGCCTTCACCATCTCCGGGTCCGGGTTTACCGGGAATACCAGATCAGGTTTCTGCATCACCGGGTTAAACTCTTTCTTGTAACGAGCCACACCGCCACCCGTGATATTCAACATGATCACGGCATCCTCCTCCACTCGCTGTTCTTTAACAGCTTGCATCAACGAGGCCAAGGCAACCCCTGCCGCCGGTTCTATATCAATTCCTTCCAATTTTTCGAATAACTTCTGTGCTTCCATCGCCTCCTCGTTCGTCACCAACAACATATCGCCACCCGTTGCCACTAGCGCATCATACAATCCGCCTTTCAAAGAATACGGCGGCTTACGATTGGACAACACCTTGGCACACATCTCTTTCACCTGTTCTCGGGCAACATTTTCATCCAAAGGCAACAAGGCACGAGAACCCGCCTTCCACGCGTCGTACATCAACGAGAAAGGAGCATTTTGTGAAACCATCAATTTCATCAAATACGAACCGAAACGCCCGTCAGCAACAAAACGTTTGTTTGCCTCCCAAGCGGCAATAGCCCCGGTTCCGCTACCCACGGCCTGGAAATAGTAATCCGGGATACGCCCGATCTTCTCCACGGCTGACAACACCGTTGTTCCCATCCCGTCACGACGAGCCACGTTCTTAGCCCCTCCCTCCGGGTAGAAAAACTCCATCTCGCATATAATATTAGAAAGATGAATCGCATCAAAATAATCACACCCGGAAGCCGAGCAAACCAGTTTCACGCAATCATTCCACGGCCCATCCGCCCAAATTGCCTCCAAATTATCTTCCGGAATACATAACAACAACGGGATATGATTCTCCGAACACACACGTCCGAAAGCCCGCGCCGTGTTACCGGCAGAAGCCACCACCATGATCTTGTCATTGAAAGCATTCGTCCGCGCACACACGGTAAACGCCTCACATTCCTTGAACGACCCGGTTTTCATCATGGCATTCCGTTCCGGCCAATAGCCATTAAACGTGATGTACAAATTAGACAGCCCTAAATATTCAGACAGCCCCTCGCTCTTGTAAGTCACGGGAGCACCGGAACCTTCCAGCGTCCGGCAAATAGGCATCCAGTTAGCGTACCTGTAAATACCGGGCAGATCATTTCTCACTTCGAATTGACGTTTTGCATAATTCGCATAGATCAAAGCCGCACCATCCTTATGGGGACATTCCAACTCCCACTCTTTATCCTCAAAAGTAGTCCCGCAACATGCTGACTCTAAATGATAACTTGTCATAAATTCTTTCCTTGAATTGTACATTTCTTTATATGTACAAAAATAAAGTATTCAGACCTACCATAATAGAGTATAAATACCACTTTTAAGATAAAAGTTCATTAGTGTCCACTAAAAAATCATAGTCGTTCTTTGAAATTGTTGAAATTCAGTTTGTTGTAATGGTATTTGGTGCGCAACGATTTGAAATTACTTTTGCAGTCTGAATCAGACTGTTATGAATAAAGACAAATATGTTTTTTCTCAATTAGTCACATTTCTTGATGAGTTCAAGTTCTTGCGTATCGTCAAGAAGTATGAAGGCAACAAATACATTAAAAGCTATACCTGTTGGAATCAGTTGCTTACGATGATGTTCGGTCAACTTTCCAACCGTGAGAGTTTAAGAGACCTCATCGTGTCACTGGAGGCTCACACCGGAAAACTCTATCATCTGGGAATCGGCAAGTCCGTAACACGAAGCAATCTTAGCAAGGCTAACGAGCAACGTGACTATCGCATCTTCCAGGAATATGCAACCTTCATGATAGCCGAAGCGCGCAAGCGTAGAATCGAAAGAATCTTTGAGCTTGACGGTCATGTCTATGCTTTTGATTCCACCACGATTGACCTTTGTCTGTCAGTGTTCGAGTGGGCTAAATTCCGCAAGCATAAAGGCGGAATCAAGATGCATACGCTCTACGATGTGGAAGCGGAAGTTCCTGCATTTGTGCATATTACTCCTGCTAATATTCACGATACAAAAGCGATGTCTGTGATTCCTTATGAACGTGGTGCGCATTATATATTTGACCGTGGTTACAACGATTTTGGCAACTTGTATACGATAGACCGCATAGGTGCTTTCTTCGTTGTACGAGCCAAAACCAATGTACGCATCAAGCCCAAAACGTGGAAGCGAAGATTGCCTGAAGGTGTCATTTCTGATGTCATCGGATGTTTTACGGTTTATAAAAGTTCCAAGGATTACCCCGATGAACTTAGAAAGCTCATTGTTGAAGACCCCGAAAGTGGCACACGATACATTTTCCTGACGAACAATCTTGACGCTTCGGCTGAGCTGATTTCTCGGTTATACCGAAATAGATGGAGTGTGGAGCTGTTTTTCAAATGGATTAAACAACACCTTAAGATAAAGAGGTTTTGGGGAACTTCGGAGAATGCTGTACGCATACAAATATATTGTGCCATAATTACTTACTGCCTTGTGGCGATAGTACAACACGATATGAAGTTAGAGCGAAGCATCTACGAAACCTTGCAAATACTCGGCATCTCGCTAACCGATAAAACTCATCTTAGAGATTTGTTCGACAAATCGAATTTCAAAAATATCAAAGAGCTAAATGATTCAAGTGAATCGAATTTATTTAATTTTTAACCGACTAGTGACCAAAAAATTTTTAGTGGACACTAGTGATAAAAGTTAAAAAATAAAAGATAAAAGTTACAAGTATCTCCCAATCTCCCGCTCTTCTCAACTTTTATCTTTTAACTTTTAGTTTTTATCTTTTAGTTTTTAGTTTTCTCCTTCACGTATTCCGGCACAGTCAGTCTCATGATGTCCCGCTCAGAGATCCGGCTCCCGAAGAAATTACGATAACGCTCCGCCTCGGCCTCCACGTTCGGAGTATTCGGATAGAGAACAACTTGTATCTCCGCGTCGGGACGAATCATGCGAGCCAACAACTGCCTAATCTCGAAATCGGCAGCAGGTAAAGAATAACCGATAAACACGATTCTTGTCGCCTCCGACAGCTCGATCGCCGCATTCTGCCACACCAGCTTGATCTGGATATTACTCAAGTTCTTTAAATAAGTCGGTAGCAACAAATTACTCTGCAACTTGATCGAGTTAATCTCCGACATCCCGTAATTTTTCCGGCAATGCCGACAATAGGCAGCCTTCATGATCTCGATCTCCTCGCCGAATCGCACGTACATACGCTGACACATGGGACATTGAAACCAGTTCATCGACCCGTGTAACTTCAACAACTTAATATTATATCCCCCATACCCCACGGCAAGCAATCCCGGTTTAATTGTGTCATCATTCGCCTCCCACGAACTCACGTAGCAACAATAATCCACCACGCTCAACTTTTCCGGATGCCCGTTTTCGATGGCCCGTTTCAAGGCATGGTCGAACATCACATCCCAGTTCGTCGTGATCACCGATACCCGGTCCACGCCATCCTCCATGCGCCGCCGTGCAACTTGATTAATATACTCGGCAAACTCATCGATATAATCACAACAAGCCTTATTCTTCTGAAAACTGTAATTTACCGCCGCCCCCATCAGTGCGTTAAACTCCTCCCGCAGTTCCACCAACCCCCGCGCACTATACCGCCCGATAGAAAGTCCGTCCCAGACGCAACGGTCAATCGGCGTGAAAATATCTTCCAACTGCACGTTACAATAATGATCCTCGTAAATATGCAATTCCTCCTTCAAGAACCCGATAAAATTATCTTTGGCCTTGATCAGACGCTCATTTCCCCGCGTAAAATCTTCATCCAGAATAGTCTTGATAATCTCGTTCTGGACCAATCCCCCGGCCTCCTTAGAAAAACCCGACCCCAAAAAATAAACCGTCTTCTCCATTTATCGCATTTTGTTTTTACATCTTCACAAAAATAACATTTATCAGTTTCAAAAATATGACATCCCGGTTTAATTTCTTTTCTTTTTATAAACACGGAAAACATGGGATTTTACAGGGATTCTCTACCCTTAGCCATGAGAATTACCCGGCTATGGCATGACTGTTAGGCGACAATTAGGCGCTCTCGCCGCCTTGTCGCCGCCTTATCGCCCGATGCTCACCGCCATTTTAACAAACGATAAATGAAAATTACATCGACTATACTTTCATGCTACTAGGCAGCAAGGAAACTACGGGCAAACAAGAATATATTTTCACCCATGTATAACCCGGTAATATCCCCTAATTCAGGTATGCATTACCCATTCGAGACCAAACTCACGAATTTCGTGATCAAAGCTTTAGAACATATTGTTGATCACACAAATCAAACACAAATAATTGATTTACACTTTGTTATAACCAATAAATATTTTATTCTCCCCGAATTTGCAATACACGGAGAAATCTTATAATTTTGAATTTGAGTATTCCTCAAAACAGTGCTAGGCGCTCCTGCCGGGATATACACGAAATGTGTTTTAATGGTGGATGGTGGATTTGTATAGTTATCTATCAACAAGTTATTACCGTGAACCACTCACAAAGCAATTTTGTTTCTCCCGTAAGACTTTTTCCTATTTTCTCTAACATTAAAGAATAATATTCCGTATGTATTTTTTGCCAATTTTCTAGATTGCCATCACCTTCCGCTATGGCAAATTCTTCCGTGATATTTTGAAATTCAATAATTTCAATCTTAGTTATCTGTATGATGCATATTTCTCTATTTTGTGAATCTAGTATAGAAACATATTCGTTTTCTTTTATTGTATCTTTTAGGTTCATACAGTAATAATCATACAAGGAAGATGTTGCTATCTTTTCTTTTGTCAGGACTTTTTTTGCCAATTCATCGCTATCAGTTCCAAATTGTATTTTATGTTTTATTTCCATTCTTATTTTATTTACCTTGATTGGAAGCAAAGTTATAGAAATCTTCTGTTTTGCAAGTGTTTTTATTGTCGCTTACTAAAAAGAAAAAACCTTGCAAATCAGTCGATTTACAAGGTTTTCATTTTTTCGTGAACTCGGCGGGAGTCGAACCCACAACCTCTTGGGCCGTAACCAAGTGCTCTATCCATTAAGCTACGAGTCCTTTTCATTTGAGCGATGCAAAGGTAATATAATTTTCTTCACTTGCTCACTTCTCGCGAGAATATTTTTAAATAATTCTTTCCTGTTGAAGATATAAGAGAAATGCTTACTTTTGCGCCATGTATTATAGAATCGGACGATAAATAAGGAAATATTTAATAATCAAACATTAAAATTCATTACAACGATGAGAAAACTATTCATGTGCGTATTATTACTTGCCGGAACCTTAACTTTACAAGCGCAAATAAAAATCGGCAAAATGAAAATCGACACGAAAAAAGCTATTCAAGCCGGAAAGGACGCAGCCGGGGCGATCACTCTTTCCGACGAGGACATTGCTAACATGAGCCAGGAATACATACAATGGATGGACACACATAATAAAGTGGCGGCACCGGATAGTGAATTAGGAAAACGCTTGGCCAAGATCACGGCAAACTTCCCCAAAATTGAAGGACTGAAACTGAATTTTGCTATATATGAAGTTGTTGATGTTAACGCTTTTGCTTGCGGGGACGGGAGCATTCGTATCTTTGCCGGACTGATGGAATTAATGACTGACGACGAGGTGCTGGCTGTTATCGGTCATGAGATCGGACACGTGGTACACCAAGACACTAAACACGCCATGAAAAACGCCTATCTTCGCTCGGCCGCCAAGAACGTGGCAGGTGCGGTAAGTGAAACAGCGTCGAAATTGACCGATTCCCAACTGGGAGCGTTGGCAGAGGCTTTCATGGGGGCACAATTCTCACAAAAGCAAGAATTCGCCGCTGATGATTACGCTTTTGATTTCTGCCTTCAACAAAAGGTTGACCCCTACGCCATGTCAAAAGCATTGACAAAACTGGTAGAACTCTCCAATGCCGGGGGTGAAAAAGCCTCTCGCATACAACAGATGTTTTCTACCCACCCGGATAGCGAGGCTCGTGCAGCAAGATTAAAAGAAAGAGCCGATAAATTACAGAAATAAAATACCAGAAAGTCATTGGGTTTATAACCTTATAAACAAAAGAATGAGGGTGACTAAAAGTCCTGTTTGTATTTACAACTACCCCCTCCAGCTCCCCCTTACACAGGGGGAGAGCTGATTACCAAGCGGTTTCTCCCCCTGAGTAAGGGGGAGTTAGTGGGGGTAGTTGTTTAAAATGGACTTTGGGGTCAGCCCCATTCTTTTTTTATCCCCATAAACGGGGATACCTTTCCTCCAAATAACACCCCCAATATCCTTACTTTTGGTGATGGATTCATATTATCCTACCCTATAACTTTGCGTCGACAAAAAGAAGTAAGTGATGAAATGCAGATTTGGGATTATTGAGATTCTTTGTTTATTGGGTTATCTATCTATCGCGCTACCGATTCAAGCGCAAAGTCAAACACAATTTCACCTGCAAGGGAATATAAAAGACGCCAAGACGAACGAATTACTGGAATTCGCAACCGTATTATTAAAAAATGATTCCGTGCAACTTCACGCGATCAGTGATACGAAAGGAAGTTTCAGTATAAAAAACGTTCCAACCGGGACCTACTCTCTTAGCATCTCTTTTATCGGATATACCCCGATACATCAATCCCTGTCCATCCACCGGGATACGACAATTGCAATCGCCTTGCAACCGGACAATATCACGCTAAAAGACATTATTGTCACCGCATCCGAATCCAGAGGCCTTACAACCTCTTCCAAGATTAACCGCAAGGCCATGGAACTCCTGCAACCGTCAAGTTTCACGGATATACTGGCATTACTGCCGGGCGGAAGAACGAAAGATCCCGCCCTCGGTGGCGTAAACCAAGCCCGTTTGCGGGAAGTTGGTGTTTCCAGCGACGATTACGATATTTCATCCTTAGGTACCTCTTTTCTTGTCAACGGGGTTCCGATCAACACGGATGCCAATATGCAACACGTGCTGGGAGCCAGTCAAAGCGATCACGATTACTACCGGAACAGCACGGGCAAAGGGGTTGATATGCGTATGCTGTCAACTGATTTCATCGAAAGCGTGGAAGTGATCCGGGGAATTCCTTCCGTTGAATACGGTGAACTGACCAGCGGAGTAATCAAAATCCAACGAAAAGCGGGAGTCCATCCGTGGGAAGCCCGCGTAAAATCAGACCCAGAAAGTAAACTCGTGTACCTAGGTAAAGGATTCGCGACAAACAAAGGATGGATATTCAACTTCGGGTTCGATTACTTGGATGCAGAGATCGATCCCCGCAACAATCTGGAAAACTACAAACGTCTCTCCGCAACCACCCACGTGGCACGGGTGTGGAAAACAAACGCCCGGTCATTATCATGGGATTTGGACTTGGACTACGGGCAATCCATTGATGATGAGAAAAGCGATCCGGACATCAGCTACAAAAAGATAGACAAATACAAATCCAGCTATCACCGGATGTCCGTGTCAAACAGGCTGAACTGGGTATTCACCCAATCCCGGCACTGGCAATACGTCAACTTAACCGCCGCCGTGGACTACTCGCTCAACAAAATCAAACAGACTAAATTTATCTCGCTGGATAAAGATACCCCCATTCCCGACAACACGGAAGAAGGCGAACACGACGGGATTTTTCTCCCGTATCGCTATACGGCACATTTAAAAGTGGATGGCAAACCCATCAATGCTTACGTGAAGACGATGAGCGAATTTCACTTCGATCTTTTCAACACCACGAATAAATTGAAAGCGGGAGTTGAATGGCGAATGAGTAAAAACCTAGGGGAAGGTCAGGTGTACGACCTGACACGGCCTCTTTATCCCTCGACCTCCTATCGCCCCAGACCGTATGACGAGATTCCGGCAGATCACCTGTTATCGTTTTTCATCGAGGACCGGATTGATATTCCTATCGACCGGCATCGGCTGATCGTGGCCGGGGGTATACGTGCCTTCTCCCCGCTCAACTTGGATGCGGATTACCGGATGCAGGGTAAAATATACTTTGATCCCCGGGTAAACGCGCAATGGAAATTCCCGACCCTGTTTCTCTTCGACCGACAATTAAACATCCAACTTGTCGGCGGGATCGGCTGGCAAAGGAAAATGCCCGTGATGTCACAACTCTACCCGGAGAAGATCTATTACGACCTGACTCAATTGAACTATTATCACACGAACGCTGACTTCCGGCGTTTAAACATGATGACCTATATTATTGACCCGACGAATTACGATCTGGAACCCGCCCGTAACAAGAAATGGGAAGTACGTCTGGATTTCGATTATGACAAACACCTGTTCTCCGTGAATTATTTCTACGAGAAAATGACTGACGGTTTCAGAACAACCAATTACTACCGGTCTTTCCAGTATAAAAAATATGACGCCTCAACCATTGACCACACCTCATTACAGGGACCACCGGAATTAAGTGACCTGACTTACACGAACGACACGGTGATCAGCACGTACGGGATAAACACGAACGGTAGCATGATTATCAAAAAAGGAGTTGAGTTTCAATACTCGTCCAACCGTATCGAATCCATACACACCCGTCTCACGGTCACCGGGGCATGGTTCAAATCGACCTACCACAACAGCCAGCCGGTGTACAGGAAACCCAGCGTGATATTGAACGGGAAGGAATTAAAATACATCGGGTTATATCTGGACGACGACGGGTACATTCGGGAACAATTCAACACGAACTTCATGTTCGACACGTACCTGCAAAAGCTCGGACTGAATTTCGCCACTTCGGTACAATGCATGTGGTTTACCGCACAGGAGAGCATGAGAAAGAACGGGGTTCCGATCAAGTACGTGGACATCAAAGGCGAAGAACACGATTACACGGCTGCCGATCAAACCGACATGGAACGCCAGCATCTGGTAGTGAACTATAACGAGGCCGCTTTCAAACGGACAACGGTTCCCGTATCCATCAACATCAATTTCTCGGCGACCAAGTATTTCAATCAAAAGATAGGACTCTCCCTGTTCGTGAACAACATACTGGACTACAATCCCAGCTACGAGGCCAACGGGGCGAAAATCAGAAGGAAAGCAGTCCCCTATTTCGGCATGGAATTGAACATCAAATTATAACACCAATATATCATGAATATGAAAAACAATTTTATCATTTTCTGTTCGCTGATCGTGACGATCTTTAGCGTGCTGTCTTGTACGGACGATAACAAAACGGTTAACACAACCGAATTTACATTAAACACAACACTCCCGGAAGGATTTGAAGAACCTAGTATATCCAATATGGTAGTAAAGTTTACCAACGTGAATACCGGACGAGTGACAAATAACACGACGTTCGAGAATAATCAAATCCACGTAACCCTTCCGGAAGGAATGTATCATATCAGCATGGAAGGTTTTATTCAATACAAGCGAGAGGGAGAAAGCCATGAAGGACTAATCCGGGGATATGAAGAATCGGTCAACATATCGGGAACGACCGCCTCTTTAGCAACCGAATTATTCATTAGCCAGACATCTTCCGACTTCATTATCGCCGAGATTTTTTACACGGGAACGGTGACGGAAGAAGGACAACAATATGACGGAGATAAATATATTAAAATATATAACAACACGGACAAAGTGCTGTACGCAGACGGATTGTCCATTGTGGGATCAGCATTCCAAACCGTGGACAAGCAGGATTATACCCCGAACATCATGAAAGAGGCGATGGCCGTAAGCGCAATTCTTACCATCCCGGGTAATGGAACCGAATACCCGGTTAATCCCGGAGAATATATTATCATTGCAGATAACGGGATAAATCATCAAGCCCAAAACTCAAACTCCATCGATTTAAGTAAAGCGGATTTCGAAATCTTCTATGAAGATAGTGACGATATTGATAACCACGAAGTTCCTAATATGTTGACCCCGTACGGCAAATTTTTACTCCACAATCGTGGTTTCAATAGCTACGCAATAGCTCGACTGGGAGATATCGAAAAGTTTTTACAAGACTACACTTATGATTACGAATGGTTATTCGTCTTTGAAGAATACCAGATTCCCTGCGAAGAAAGTTGTTACAAAGTACCGAACGAAATGATTGTAGATGCTGTCAATTTAAGTGTCAAATCAGAATTCCAATGGATTGTAACCTCCCCCACGATAGATATGGGCTGGACCTACTGCGGGGTGATTGACGGAGATGAAAACCGATATGGAAAGAGCGTTCTCCGGAAAACTTTCATGACCACGGAAGAGGGAAGGGAAATTCTACAAGATACCAACAACTCAACCGAGGATTTTACCCCGGAAGCTACACCATCATTGAAGAAATAAACACTTTATAAAAACAAAAACAATATGGTCAACAAAATTTCTTACGTATTAGTATTTATGTTATTCATCTGTGCAGGATTTATTGCCTGCACGGATGATGACAAAGTAAAAATCACAGAGTTTACTTTAACACTCACGGAACCGGAAGACTTGAATGTCACAAGTATATCCGACCTGCACGTCACGTTCAAGAACGTGAACACCGGAAAACTGACAACAAACACAATGACCGGAACCACAGGGAAACTCACGCTCAACGAAGGCCTTTACAATATCACCGTAGAGGGGAAAATGAATTATATCGTTGACGAGAAAAACGTTGAAGGGCAGGTAAAAGGATATAAAGAATCTGTGAATCTTGTCGGAACAACAAGCGCTGATAATATTAAATTATTCCTTTTCAACTCGAAAGCGGATTTTGTTATTGAAGAGGTCTATTTCGCCGGAAGTACGACACTGGAAGGAAAACAATATTCCGGAGATCAATATTTTAAAATATATAACAATTCAGATTCTGTTTTATATGCTGACGGACTTGTGATCTTGGAATCAGAATTCACAACATCACGCCAGTACGACTACACACCAGACATCATGTCCCAAGCCATGACTGTTACACATATATATGCGGTACCCGGTAACGGGAAAGAATATCCCGTACAACCCGGAGAATCTATTCTGATTTGTGACAAAGCAATCGATCATACTATTGCAACACCGAATTCGTTTGACCTGAGAAATGCAAATTTTGAATGGTACAATGATAATGATCAGGATGTCGATAATCCGATGGTTCCTAATTTAGATATAATCTATTCTTCCACCCTAACTATATGGACCCTAAATAATCAAGGTCTAAAAGCATATGCCATCGCTCGTATGGGTGTAGACAAACAAACATATCTAAAAGATTATTTATACGAATGCTCCTATGTTAATTCCGGATATACCATGACAAAAAACTACTACAAGTTTCCCAATGAATGGATCATCGATGCGGTCAACATAAGTAACAAAGCACAATATGTTTGGAATGTCGTTGACCCATCTTTGGATATGGGATTCACCTACTGCGGGGAAGTCGCAAGCGACAAAAACCGATACAACAAAAGTGTCCGCCGGAAAGTACTTTCCACCACTCCTGACGGACGCAAGATACTGAAAGACACGAATAATTCCACGGAAGACTTTGAGGCCAAGGCCACTCCGTCTTTAAAACAATAATTATTAAACCGACAAAATCATGACTTTTCGTTTCATTCTGATTTTTAGTCTTCTTTTCCAGACCTTCGAGGCATGGGCACAGGATAGTATTCCGGCAAACACCCGCGCACGGATTTACTTCTCCCCGACGGAGAGTTTCGTGTCGCAAATCTATGATAACCCGGCTATAAATTACTATGCTCACACGTTCTCCATATCGGAACTACAAATCGGTTGGGAACAACAGAATGCAAACAAGGCATTTTTGCCCCAATTAGGCTCGGAAGTTCGTAATTTCTCCTTCCACGCATTTTCTTATATGCCATTAGGAGAAAACAGCAAGACATGGGGAAACGCCTATTTTAAAAAAGGGAAAAGGGAAAAAGTAGAATGGAACGAAACGTCCGATTATTTGATGGTATATCCTTACGTGGTCGCGGACTCGGTCGGTGGGGACATGGACTTTGAAGAATATTATTTTGCCGGGGGATACGCGCAGGAACATAAACGTTTCACTTGGGGGATATATGCCAATTACCGGGCCCTTATCGAGTACCGGAAGATCGATCCCCGCCCCAGAAACATCGTCTCGGACCTGAAAGCCTCCATCGGCATGTCGGCCAAGTTGAACAAGCTATACTCCATGGGAATCGCCTTCCATGCCGGAAAATACAAGCAAGCCAACGACGTGAAGTTTTATAGTGAACTGGGTTCCGCCATTACCTATAATCTCAGCGGTCTGGGCATGGACTACGTCCGGTTTCGCAGAGGGGCCACTTCCCTCTTCTACGACGGTCATCGCTACGGGGCAAGCATTGAAATTTTCCCCCGCGACAAACAAGGTTTCTCCGGCTCCTTCGGGTATGAAAGATTCTCTTTCGAGAAGATTATTTCAGACCTGAACGACCTGCCCTTGAACACGTTGAATCAGGACGAGATGAAAGCCGAAATCGCTTACACTTCTTTCCGGAACAAGCACCAGTGGGGAGTCCGGACACGGGCAACCTACCAAGATCGTCAAGGGATTGAATCTCTTATCGGAAGTGCCACTACCAACGTGTACGAAAAAACGGGCGAGGCCGAACAGTTATCCGTGAAAAAAGCAGATATTTCCGTTTCGGGAGTATACGGGCAAACCAAGGGAGACCGTTTTACATGGTACCTGTCACCAAGAGCCGGGTTCAACTCGTTCAAGATGGAATATCTTGACCCTGCCCGCCTCATGAAAGTAAACTATTTATCCGGCGGGATGAACTTCTTTGCCGCAACCGGCTACAAAAAGCACTCTTTCCAGTTCGTTCTGGACGGGGTGTATCGTAAGAATTCAACCGCCGATTTGCAGCTCACGGAAATCGACCAAGAGCAAATCGCCCTTGCTGCGGTTTACAAGGCTTACGACAATCTCTCCGCGGACAACTGGACCACGAATATAGAACTCCGCTGGAATTATTCCCTGCCTAAAAACAGGGGTATCTTTATCAAATTAAACTGGCAACATGACTCCTGCCAAAACGACTTGCACCGGGAAACCCTGCAAGCACATTGCGGCATTGTTTTTTAAACCATAATATCTTTTATACATGGAAAAAGTAATCGAGTGTAAAAATATAACGCACTATTACGGAGAAAAATTAATTTACGAGAACCTGAACTTCGAAGTAGAAAAAGGTAAAGTACTCGGGTTACTCGGAAAAAACGGAACGGGAAAAACCACCATCATCAACATATTGAACGGTTATTTAAAACCCCATTCCGGAGAGTGTTACCTTCTCGGCGAGAACATGAATCACCTCACTCCCGCCACGAAAGCCAAGATCGGCTTATTACTGGAAGGTCACGTGCAACACACCTATTTCACGATCGAGCAAATCGAAAAGTATTACCGGGCCTTTTTCCCGAACTGGAAACGAGACGCATTCTACGGTTTGATGGAAAAACTAAAAGTTGTTCCTCATCAAAAAATCAATCATATGTCATGCGGTCAGCGTTCTCAAGTCGCCCTTGGGTTACTATTTGCCCAAGACCCGGAATTGCTGATCCTAGACGATTTCTCCATGGGACTGGACCCCGGCTATCGCCGTCTGTTCGTGGAATACTTACGGGATTTTGCCGCCGGAGGGGATAAAACGATATTCCTGACCTCCCACATCATCCAAGACATGGAATTGCTGATTGACGATTGTATGATTCTGGATTACGGACGCCTGTTGATTCACAAACCGACCCGGGAAATCATGGAAAACTTCCACCGTTTCCGTTTCTCCTTGAACGAGGGGCAAGTTCCCACGGAACATGAAAAACTATGGAACACCGAAAAAAATAACGGTCAATGGATTACCTACTCTTTCGAACCACTCGAAACCGTCCGGCAATTATTGGAATCAAAAGGTGTACAAGTGGCAGATTTAAAGGAGGAAACTTTATCCCTTGAAGACGCTTTTATCGGGTTAACCGGAAAATATTAATCAAAAACAACACTAAAACGATGAACAAAGCACTACTATTCAAAGAATGGATTAAAACCCGTTGGATGTTTCTCCTGATGTTCGTGGTATTTATCCTCGCCATGGGCTACATTGCACTTCGCATTTCAAGTGCCGCCCGTAACGTGGGGATGCCACACTTGTGGGAAGTATTTATCCTGAAAAACGTGGTTTTGCTGGACCAGATAAAAGTCTTACCGCTACTTGCCGGGATCATCATGGGAATTACCCAGTTTATTCCGGAAATGACGAAGAAACGTTTCAAACTGACACTGCATCTCCCGCTTGGAGAGAACCGGATCGTATGCCTGATGCTAAGTTACGGGATAGTATGCCTATTACTCCTTTTCACGGTCAGCTATGGTGGTTTCCTGTGGGGACTATCCGCGGATTTCCCGAGAGAAGTGGTCGGGGCATGGTTCGCCACGATACTCCCGCAAGTATTATGCGGTTTCGCATCCTATCTACTTACGGCGTGGATTATTCTGGAACCCGTGTGGAGCCAGCGAATCTATAATGCCGTGATCGGGTTATTGATCCTGTCATTATTCATGGTACAAGGCGTACCGGGTAGCTACATTTACATGCTCCCCTTCCTGTTCGGGACACTTATACTTTTAGCCCTATACCCCAAAATCTCCATTCGTCACTTTAAAGAAGGAATGCAGTAATATCATTAAATTTCAAGCAGATGAAAATAAAGATTCTATATATCGGATTATCCATTTTCCTATTATCATGGATTATCCCGTCACTCGTTCAATTAACCATGGATTCCTCTCCCCGGTACCCGTTCACTTATTACAGTTCTGTCATTAACCAATTCTGTTATTTGGATCAGGACAATGATAACGTGAGAGGAAAAGACATGAGCGGGAAAGTTTACTCGGATGCGGAATTCGACCGGGTGTTACCCATGTTCTACTATCGTCAGTTAGCCATGGAAAACGCCATCCCGGATTCCATCCAAGGGGTCCCGGTTGACCGGCAAACCATAGCCCGGAATAACTTTTTCTTCTGGTACAAACCCAAAGATAAAAATACCCCGGTCATAGAACTCTACCCCATGTTCGAATCCTGTTCGGGAAAAGTAGACCTTGAAAACCCCAGCGATATGTTCCGACTGAAAGAGAACATCGAATTCATCGACATGGCCACTAACCGGGTAGACGAACAGAAATCCGCCCGTTTCCAGCAAGCAATGGAGAAGGCCGGTTTCACGTTCCCCGCACTGTGGGTCACCGGGATTCCCACGAGCCAGAAATCATACGATGAAGGATATTTCGCTCTGGATAGCAAGGGACATCTTTTCCATATAAAAATGACAAACGGGAAACCTTTTGTCAAGGACACGAAGGCAAGTAACATCTCCTGTATGTTCCCGATGGAAATTGACAATCGGAGCCTGTATGGCTTCCTGTTCGACACGAATCACACGCTTTACTATCTTTCCACGGACGGGTACCGACTCGTGAAAGTGTTGGAAGACGTGAATCCCGATAAAGACCGGGTTTCCATCATGGCCAATATGTTCTACTGGACGGTAGCCAAGATTTCTTCGGACGGGGAACGTACCTACGCCTTGGAGAATAAAAGTATGCGTCAAGTGGACAGCCTGTTCCGCCCGGCACCGGAATCCACGTGGGACAAAACACAACCTTACTTGTTCCCGTTCACGGTAACCTTTCAAGATAGCACGAACAGTTACATCTACCCCCGGGTTTCGGGTTATTATTTCCCGTCTCTTTTGTTGAATATTATACTGACAATAGTTACTTTTGTCGTGTATCGTAAAGAAAAATCATACAGGAAATATCTTGTGGGAATCATCACCTTATTCACGGGAATTGCCGGATTTATTACTGTATGCCTTTTTGCCAGAATAAGAAAATAACATTAAATAAATATATCGTCATGAAAAGAAGTACATTCATTTTTATTATTGCTTGTATCGCAACTCTTTCCATCGTGGGATGCAAAAACACGAACAAGAAAACAAAGCAGGAGAATACCACTGAAATATCCTTGGCCTCCAAAGCCTTGGACGTTAACGGTCTTCTGAACGTGGCCGAAGAACAACTGAATGATACGGTCGTTCTGAAAGGCGTCGTGAAACACACCTGCTCTCACTCCGGGCGTCGCTGTTTTATCGCGGACTCCACGGGTAAACTTACAATCCGTGTTGAAGCTGGCGGTAACATACAATCTTTCAACAAAGAGCTGGTTAACTCCGAAATCGTCGTGACCGGGGTGTTACAGGAACAACGCTTATCACAGGAATACATCGACAACTGGGAAAAAGAAGTTGCAGAAGAAGAGGCTAAAGGAGACAAGGATGCCGACCACTGTGACTCTGAAAAGAACAGTATTCAACAAATGCGGGAATGGATGAAAAACCATAATAAAAACTTCTATTCTATCTACTATGTAAACGGCATCGATTACGAGATGGTAAAATAGGAGCCAATTACCCTTAATTACAAAGTTTTTATTCTTAAAGTGGCTGTCCCAAAGTCCTGCCAGTATTTGACAACTACCCCCTCCAGCTCCCCCTTACACAGGGGGAGAGCTGATTACCAAGCGGTTTCTCCCCCTGTGTAAGGGGGAGTTAGTGGGGGTAGTTGTTTAAAATGGACTTTTTAGACAGCCACTTTTCATTTTAAAAACTAGCGTCATATCCAACAATTTAATACCTTTGACGCCCGAATTCACAGGCAAAATAAATAAGGTATGATACAAGATATAGCGCCCCATATATTTTCAAATGCTTACGCCCCCAAACGTCCGGAGGCAACAAGCTACGCGCTTTATTTCGACGGGCATATGGTTCTGGCAAGTAAAGCTTCAGCAACCCTACGTTTTCCCCGTTTTTCAGAATTAAACGGGATCGAAGAAAGTGTTTACGAGAAAGCCATTTATTTATTCGCCATTGACAACGACTGTTTTTACCTGGTACATCAAGTCCCGGAAGGACAACCGGAATTCGAGCTAAAAGACATCGGGCTTTTCCGGACAAGCGAGCCGAGACACCTGGCATTTGCAGGCATCACGGGATACAGCCTCTACAAATGGTACGACAACCACCAGTTTTGTAGTCATTGCGGGGCAAAACTCGTTCCCCATGAAAAGGAACGAATGCTACATTGCCTGACTTGTAATAACACGGAATACCCGAAAATTATGCCAGCCGTGATTATCGCCGTCACGAACGGGAATAAAATTCTGTTATCCAAATACGCCAACCGGGAATATACCCGCTACGCCTTACTCGCCGGATTTACCGAGATCGGGGAAAGCGTCGAAGAAACCGTGAAACGGGAAGTCATGGAGGAAGTCGGATTACACGTTAAAAACCTCAGATACTACAAAAGTCAACCGTGGTCATTCTCCGACACGCTTTTAATGGGCTTTTTTGCCGAAGTGGAAGGAGACGACAGCATCACGCTTGACCGGGAGGAACTGGCCTTGGCCGAATGGTTTGAGCGGGAAAACATTCCGGTTTCTGAATCTGACATTAGTCTTACCAGTGAAATGATAGAGTATTTTAGAAATCATCAAGAGTAGTTTATATCACCTCAGTCAGTTACACTATGAAAGAAGGACTATTTATCATAGCCCGGGGCATTGGGCAAGTGATGTTCCAGAATAACGCCTTGTCGGGACTTCTTATGTTAGCCGGGATTGCCTGCAATTCTTGGATACTGGCACTACTCGCTTTAGCAGGAAATATAGTTAGCACATTAACAGCCTGCCTGTGTAAATACTCACGGGAAGACATTCGGAACGGCCTCTACGGTTTTAATGGAACATTGGTTGGTATCGCCATCGGGGTGTTCATGGAAATAAACATTAGTTCCATGTTCTTATTACTATTCGGCTCTGCCCTTTCCACCGGGATCACCCGGTTATTCAACCGTCAGAGAACAGTTCCGGGTTTCACGGCACCATTTATCATTACGGTATGGATTCTATTATTGGGGAACCTTTACCTTTTCCCCACTCTCCTATTGCCCGCAACACCCCATGTTTCCGAGGCTGTAGCTCATCTGCCGAAAGCATTCTGCCTGAACATCGGGCAGGTCATGTTTCAAGGAGGAAATATTTTTGCCGGATTACTTTTCTTGATCGGTATCCTTGTCAATTCCCGGATACAAGCAGTTTACACGGTTTGGGGAGCCTTTCTGCCTTTGCTGGTAGCCTTACCGTTGACAACAGATTTTTCGACATTCAATGCCGGATTACTCGGATATAACGGAGTACTTTGCAGTATAGCCCTTGGAAACCGAACCTTCAAAAGTATGGTTTGGGCCACCTTGTCCATACTCCTGTCAACAGGAATACAAATTATGGGAATATACGCGGGAATCACGACATTAACTGCCCCATTCGTGGTTGCCGTTTGGATCACGATGGGTTTGCAATACTTGTCCTCTAAAAAATAAATCAAATTAATAATCTGTTTATTTTCAAGAAAATAATCTATCTTTGTCCCGACAAACAAAATATCGCTTTTTGAAAACAACAAATTCTAAGAAGATAAATGCGTAACTAACAGCCCGAATTCTTTCAGGCTGGATTTCCCTACCCGGGTTTCTTACTCGGAAATTATTTCTATTGACTTTACTTTTGATTTTCAAGTACCTACTGGTACTCCAAAATTTTTATCCGAATCTTTATGTCTAAAGCATGGGATTCACCATATAATCACATATATTTATCACAATTATGGAACAGGAATTACAATTAGTAGCAGACTTCGACTTTGACATGATCGTAGACTTTTTTTCACGTCTAAACCGTCAAGGTCCCGGAAGTCAACAAGTCACCCGACAAGCCTTGAGCTTTATCGGGGAGTTATCGGATAACGCCAAAATTGCCGATATCGGTTGCGGCAGCGGTGGACAAACCATCACGCTTGCCGAGAACACGAAAGGGCAGATCACGGCGATCGATTTATTCCCGAAGATGATCACACTTTTAAAGGAACGTGCCATTCGTCATGGACTCAGCGACCGGATTTCCGGCATTGCAGTTTCCATGGAGAACCTACCTTTTGAACCCGGAGAACTAAATTTAATCTGGGCGGAAGGCTCCATCTATAACATCGGATTCGAAAGAGGTCTAAGGGAATGGAAACAATTCCTGAAACCGGAAGGAATGATCGCCGTTTCGGAAGTTTCTTGGCTCACGGATACCCGACCGGATGAGATTGAACAATTCTGGAATTTTAATTATGCCGAAATTGACACCATTTCCAATAAAATCAAGAAAATGGAAGAAGCCGGATACACCCCGGTAGCCCATTTCATTTTACCTGAATATTGTTGGTTGGACTGTTTTTACAAACCCATGCAAGAAAACATACCTCTCTTCTTGGAAAAATATAAAAACAGTACACCTGCCCAACAATTAGTACAACGGGAATTAGATGAAATCGACTATTACCGGAAATACAAAAGTTACTACGGTTACGTCTTTTATATCGGGATGAAAAATGAATAAAAAAGAAGATACAAGTAAAAGGGGCCGTCCAAAAAGTCCTGCTTGTATTTGCCAACTACCCCCTCCAGCTCCCCCTTACACAGGGGGAGAGCTGATTACCAAGCGGTTTCTCCCCTTGTGTAAGGGGGAGTTAGTGGGGGTAGTTGTTTAAAATTGACTTTTTGGACAGCTCCTTTTCTTTTTTCACGTGCATATTACCTCCGCTTGAATGATTCAATAAACCTTCAATAATGCTTAAAGGCACCTTAACTGTAAGTTTACATTTTTTGGGGAAAATTACCGGATTGTGAGTAACAAGTGTTCGACTTATATCGAAGACTTATCGAACACTTGTCGAAGACTTATCGAACACTTACAAAAGGTGTCGTTAATGAACCCCGAAGATCCCCAGCATCTTACATGCCTCCCGCCCCTTTCCCGGCAGGAAAAAGGGGAAAACACGGAAGTACATTGTTAATTTAAGCCAATTTTACGTTAAAAAATAAATTTATTCTTCTCACCCACTTTCCAAGAGTTTATTGTTATTTTCGCGTTCTCAATCACGAACACATGGAAACGATATTACAACTTGCAGCTCGCAATACAGAACGAGCCAAACAGATAGTCCAAGCAACTGACATTATCAATATCTGGAAATCCATCGGGGCGGAAATCAATCTTGTCGGGTCATTAAAAATGGGATTGATGATGAAACACCGGGATATAGATTTCCACGTCTATACCCCGCGATTAACCCCGGCCATCAGTTTCCAAGCAATCACGCAACTGGCCGCAAACCCAGCGATCAAACGAATCGAATACAAAAACCTGATCGACACGGACGAACATTGTATAGAATGGCACGCGTGGTACGAGGATTCCGATTACGAATTGTGGCAAATCGACATGATTCACATCCTGAAAGGTTCCTACTATGACGGCTATTTCGAGCAAGTGGCCGAACGAATCTTAGCGGTATTGACACCCGAAATCCGGGAAACCATATTGAAACTAAAGTACGAGACTCCCGACGGCAAAGAAATCATGGGAATCGAGTACTATCAAGCCGTCATTCAAGACGGGATAAAAAATTATTCCGCTTTTCAAAACTGGCGGAAAACACATCCTGCAAACGGAATTATAGACTGGAAACCTTAACACAATGAACAACCCTTTACAAAAAATGACAAACGAAGAACTTTGGGTTCTATTTCCGATCATCCTAAGCGAACATCGTGCAGAATGGACAAAGTTTTACGAACAAGAAAAAGACACCATCATTTCAGCTCTTGGGACAAAAAACATCAGCAGAATCAATCATATCGGCAGTACATCCGTCCCCGGTCTAATAGCCAAACCAACCATAGACATTCTATTGGAAATCCCCACTGACGCGGACATCCCGTCTCTCACCACAGCCCTGATCTCTGCGGGATATATTTGCAACATGCAGCCTAATAACCCAGCCCCTCACCTCATGTTCATGAAAGGATATACCCCTCAAGGTTTCCGAGGCCAAGCCGTTCATCTTCACGTGAGATTCCCGGGGGATTGGGACGAACTCTATTTTCGGGATTACCTGCGTTCCCACCCGAAAACGGCAAAATCATACGGCAAACTGAAACAAAACCTTCAACTCCGCTATGAACATGATCGGGATGCCTACACCGAGGCCAAAACCGACTTTATCCAAGAGGCCACTCGTCTGGCCAGAAAGGAAATGGGCAACAAATACACTACACCGTCAACGACTTTATAAACAACGTGATTCCGTCAAATATCATCTGTAACCCGATCGTGGCAACAATCAACCCGATAATCCGGATCAACGGGTTCATGAAATTGTATTTAATCAAGAAATTCCCGATTCGCCGGGCTTGTAACATACAAAACAGATTTACCACCAAAGCGATCAAGATGGCTATAATCGTGATCTCACGCCCGTATTGAACGGGAAACGTAACGGCTGCCGTAATGGTTGCCGGGCCCGCGATCATTGGAATGGCGATAGGTACCGTGGTCAGATCGGCTAATTTGATATGCTCGTCCACTTTCAGGAAAAAACCTTTCAACAAACCGGATAGACCGTTATACATCAACACGGCTCCACAAGTGATTTGAAAAGAATACAACTCGACATGGAACACGTAACTGAAAGTAACTTCTCCCAAGAAAAGAAAAAAGATCAGAATCAACGCGGCAGTAATAGATGATTTAATGGATATATACCGCAATTCCTTAGGACTGAACCTCTCCTGCAACGAAGTAACAATTAAAACTTTCTGTACCGGGTTTACTAACGCCAAGAGAGCCACGATACAAGCTAATATCATTTTTACCGTCATGATCCGAATATTTCTGATTCCCCGCAAAGGTACGTAATAAAACGGATTTATTGATAAGAAAAAGCGTAAACGAGACTGGATATATATCCAAAAAATATATTACTTTTGAGCCTGTAAATAATTTTATAATGAAAAGGCTGTTTTTTGTATATATATCTATCTTTATTTTTTCTTTACTACTCATAGTCAATGGACTACAGACAGAGGGAAACGAGGACGAGATAGCATTGCCTACACAAACAGAACAACTATCCGAACCGGACGAGATTGCCCATCATTATGACACCCTCTCACGAGGTCTTCATTTAGGCTCCGACGAAGGAATCGCAACCTCTCACGGGCGACGTTTCGGACTCAACAAAACTCCTAAAACAAACGTGTATTCGCATCACAATATGCAGAGTGGAAAAAATATTCCGATAAAATTGTCTTTCGCTAAAAAAGAACGGCACTTTATCCAATATCTGACCACCCGACATAGTCAAGGTTTTTATATCTACTCGCTGAAAGTATTGCTGTTATGACAAAACCATAACGATAATTATAACAAGTGAGAGCAAATAAAAACATTAAAAAAATTTAGAAACAACATATGATCGATTGGCTTCAATCTATTCTCGATTGGTATATGCAGAACGTGAACTACTGGAGTGTTCTCGTATGTATGACCATTGAGAGTTCCATCATTCCCTTTCCGGCGGAATTGATCGTGCCTCCTGCAGCCTGGAAAGCTGCAAACGGGGATCTCAATTTCCTGCTGGTAGTTATTTTCAGCACAATCGGATCGGTTCTAGGCGCCCTCTTCAACTACGTGTTAGCATACACGTTAGGGCGTAAATTCATTTATTCTTTCGCGGAATCACGCTGGGGAAAGATTTTGCGGATGTCAAAAGAAAAAGTAGAAAAATCCGAACAATATTTTTTGAAATACGGCAAAAGTTCCACGCTGATCGGAAGGCTTACCCCGGGGGTAAGAAGCTTTATTTCCCTTCCGGCCGGATTGGTCAAAATGCCTTTAAACAGCTTTATATTTTACACGGCTGCCGGAAGTGGTATCTGGAACTTGATACTGGCTATCGTCGGCTATTTTTTATATTCCCGAAAAGAGTTACTGGAAAAGTATTTCACCGAGATTTCCATCGTCATGTTAATCGTTGGAATTGGCTTTTTCACGTATCTTATTATTCGGTCAACACGTAAAAAAAATAATTAAATCTTAAATTATAACATGGAATCACGTAAACACTACACAGGCCTCACGGATAAACAAGTGCTGGAAAGTCGTGAAAAACACGGGGCCAACGTGTTAACTCCCCCTAAAAGGGATTCTTTATGGCAGATTTTTATCGGGAACTTTGAAGATCCCGTCATTCGCATATTAATGGTCGCGGTATTTCTTTCGGGAGGTATCGCCATATCCATGTATTTCTCGGAAGGAATCATCGAGATCGCGGAAACCATCGGTATTGCCGTGGCCATATTACTTGCAACCGGGGTTGCCACCTGGTTTGTATGGGATGCAAACAAGAAATTCGACGTGCTGAATCAAGTGAATGACGACACGTTGATCAAAGTTATCCGTAACGGTAATGTACACGAAGTCCCTAAAAAGGATATTGTTGTAGATGACATCGTGCTATTGGAGCAAGGAGAAGAGATCCCCGCCGACGGGGTACTTCTAGAGGCTATCTCCTTACAGGTGAACGAATCCAGTTTAACCGGAGAACCGATCGCCAATAAAACCGTGATCGAATCCGAGTTCAACCTGGAAGCCACCTATCCTTCCAATCACGTGATGAGAGGAACAACCGTTTCCGACGGTCACGGAATCATGCAGGTACTTGCCGTGGGAGACTCCACGGAATTTGGAAAAGTGGCAGAAAAATCTTCGGAAAAAAGCGAAGAACCTACCCCACTCGACAAACAGCTGGATTCGCTGGCAAAATTCATCGGGATCGTAGGATTCTGCGGTGCCGCGGTCACGTTCACCATCCTATTCATTAAAGCCATCTTCTTTAATCCCGCATCCCCTACCCCGGAATTAGGACAACTCGGACTGATCGGGGCTTTGATTATCGCGGCGATCATCATACTCGCTAAAGTATGGGTGCCTGTCATATACGATGTTCATGCCCTACGGGGAAAAGAAAAAGAACTCCCCAAGAGTATAGAGCAAGGAAGTTGGGTACGTTGGATTCTATACGGATTAGGGGCATTGGTTATCATGCTCGCCATCGGTTTGGCCTTCGGGGTTAAACCTTGGGACCCGCAAGCGTGGATCTCGCTAAGTCTGGGAAAGAAAATCCTGTCGGCATTCATGGCTTCCGTTACCCTGATCGTGGTGACTGTTCCGGAAGGTCTTCCGATGAGCGTCACTTTGAGCTTGGCCCTCAGTATGCGTAAAATGCTAAAATCCAATAACCTCGTTCGCAAAATGCACGCTTGCGAAACGATGGGTGCTACAACCGTTATTTGTACGGATAAAACGGGAACCCTGACCCAAAACCAGATGACCGTGTACAAAACAAACTTCTACGGTCTGAAAGATCAACAACTGGCTGATAATGAAAATTCCCGACTGATAAAAGAGGGTATTGCCGTGAATACAACCGCGTTTCTTGACTTTTCCGATCCGGGCAAAGTGAAAACTCTAGGTAACCCGACCGAGGCTGCCTTGTTACTCTGGTTAAACGGACAACAGGCTAATTACCAAGAACTCCGGGAAAATGCCACGGTGATCGACCAATTAACCTTTTCCACGGAACGGAAATACATGGCCACATTGGTTGACTCTCCCGCTATGGGAAAAAAGATCCTATACGTGAAAGGGGCTCCCGAAATCATCTTCGCTCAATGTAAGAACGCGTTAATCGACGGGGAAGGGCAACCGATCGCCAATTACAAAACGACCGTGGAGAACCAATTGCAGGAATACCAAAATCAAGCCATGCGGACACTGGGTTTTGCTTACCAAGTCATCGAGGACAATGAATCGCATTTTAAAGACGGACGTTTATACAACGTGGAATTAACATTCCTCGGGATCGTGGCTATTTCAGACCCGATCCGCCCGGACGTGCCGGACGCGGTAAGGCGCTGTTTTGATGCCGGAATACAAGTGAAAATGGTGACCGGAGATACACCGGGTACGGCAAAAGAGATCGGAAGACAAATCGGTCTGTGGACGGAAAAAGATACCGATCGGAACGTGATCACGGGAGTTGAATTCGCACAATTAACCGATAAAGAGGCCTTGGATCGAGTACTGGATTTAAAAATCATGTCCCGTGCCCGCCCGATGGACAAACAACGCCTCGTTCAATTGCTACAACAGAAACAAGCCATCGTGGCCGTTACCGGAGACGGAACGAACGACGCCCCCGCCTTGAATCATGCACACGTGGGTCTATCTATGGGTAGCGGAACCTCCGTGGCTAAAGAGGCCAGTGACATTACCTTGCTAGATGACTCGTTCAGTAGCATCACCTCTGCCGTGATGTGGGGACGATCTGTGTATCAGAATATTCAACGATTTATCCTGTTCCAGCTTACCATTAACGTGGCAGCCTTGATTATTGTATTACTAGGCTCTTTGTTCGGTTCGGAACTCCCCATCACGGTGACACAGATGTTGTGGGTAAACCTCATCATGGACACGTTTGCCGCCGGGGCTTTAGCCTCACTCCCGCCTAGCCCGGAAGTGATGAAACGGAAGCCGAGAAACTCGAATGCCTTTATCATCGTCCCGCAAATGCAGCGACTGATATTAGCCACCGGAATCACGTTCGTGGTTATCCTACTCGGCTTGCTATATGTACTCTCCAACTATGCCGGAGGTATTGAGGCCGGAACACCGGAAGGACTTCGTAACCTGACGATCTTCTTCACGGTATTCGTGATGTTACAGTTCTGGAACATGTTCAACGCGAAGACTTTCGGAACAAATGATTCCGCCTTTAAGGATATATTCAAAAGCGAAGGTTTCCTTACCGTGGGAATGGCCATTATCGTGGGACAGGTGCTCGTGGTCAACTTCGGTGGTTCTGTTTTCAGAACCATCCCGTTGACGTGGACCGAATGGATCTGGATCACGCTTGCCACGTCCCTCGTACTTTGGGTGGGAGAAATATTCAGGGCGTTCAAACGAATGAAAAACAGAAAGTAGTGTAAAAATCATCGGGGATCATGAAAAGGAATAACACAAACTACTGGATATATCTCGGCATGATGACCGTCTTCTGTGCTTTGATTTACTTTGCACTTTGCACGGGTCAACATATCGATCATTCAGAAGTCAGTAGTACGGTAAGCACAGAAATGAGTTCATTTGAACTATTCAAACGAATCATTTCCGACAACCTGACAAACTCACTAACGATTTTGTTGTTACAAATCATCGTGATTTTGATCACCGTCCGTATATTCTCGTTCCTTTTCAAATACATCGGGCAACCCGGTGTTATGGGTGAAATCGTGGCCGGGATCGTCTTGGGACCTTCGTTGCTGGGATATTTCTTTCCGGAATTCTCTGCCGCACTATTCCCTCCCGAATCACTGATGAACTTGAACCTGTTAAGCCAAATCGGGTTAGTTCTGTTTATGTTTGTCATCGGACTGGAATTAGATTTCAGTGTCATAAAAGACAAACTAAACGAAACACTAGTCATCAGTCATGCTGGAATCGTGGTTCCCTTTTTTCTAGGAGTGGTAGCTGCCATCTGGGTATACGCGGACTACGGGGCACAGCAAGCGGAATTTTTACCTTTTGCCATGTTCATCGGGATAAGCATGAGTATCACGGCCTTCCCCGTGTTGGCCCGGATCGTGCAGGAACGTAATATGACAAAAAGCCCTGTCGGGATGTTATCCATAGCCTCGGCAGCCAATGATGACGTCACCGCATGGTGTTTACTGGCCATCGTGATTGCCTTAGCTAAAGCGGGAAGTTTCGTCAGCGCCCTCTACACCATTGCCTTAACGCTCGTCTATATCGCCTTCATGTTTATGGTCATGCGCCCGTTTCTGCGTAAAATCGGGGATATTTATGCCAACTCGGAAGTCATCAACAAGACCTTCGTGGGATTCATATTCCTCTTCCTCGTACTTTCGTCGGTAGCGACAGAAATCATCGGTATTCATGCCCTTTTCGGGGCATTTATCGCCGGGGTGGTCATGCCCACGAACATCGGGTTCCGTAAAGTCATGATGGAAAAGGTGGAAGACATTTCTTTAGTATTCTTCCTTCCCCTATTCTTTGCCTTTTCGGGATTACACACGGAAATCGGTTTGATTAACACACCGGAGCTATGGGGCGTGTGCTTACTGTTCATCGTGGTAGCCATTGCCGGGAAGTTTGGGGGGTGTACGCTGGCTGCACGGGCTGTAGGCGAAAACTGGAAAGATAGTCTTATCGTCGGTACGCTGATGAACACACGGGGACTTATGCAACTCGTGGCCCTGAACATCGGGTTCGAGATGGGAATCCTTTCTGCCCAAATGTTCGTGGTGTTATTGATCATGTCTTTATTGACCACGTTCATGGCAACCCCCATGTTGTCGCTCGTGGAAAAGATATTTGCCAAACAAGAGGAAAAAGCCCATCACCACGAGAAAGTCTTGCTCTCCTTTGGTCGTCCCGAAACCGGTAGAACCTTACTGGGTATGGCCGATCTTTTACTGGGACATCGCCTGCAAAACAGTCAACTTATAGCCACCCACTTCACGCTGGGAACAGACTTAAATCCTGCCAAAGCGGAAGAGTTTGCAGAAGAGAGCTTTATCCCCCTTCGGGAAGAGGCTCGACATCTGAATTTACAGGTAGACGAACGTTATCAGGTAACCGACAAACTCATTCAGGAAATGATTCACGTGGCCAAGAAAGAACACGTGGACTACCTGTTCGTCGGAGCAGGACAGCAATTCATGCAAGACAATAGCACGGCCCCCGGAAAACTGGGTAAAAGATTCACCACGATCGCCCGCTGGCTGAAACAATTAAAAGATCGCCCGTTACATTTACCGGGAACACTACTCCGGCAAAAACTGGAATCTATCATGGATCACGTGGATTGTTCCGTGGGAATCTTCGTGAACAGAGGTTTCACGCAGGCTTCCAATATCTTACTTCTTGTTGATAGTGAAGACGATTTGTTTCTCTTCAACTACGCCAGAACCCGGTTGGGCGAACAAAGCATGACCATTCGGATTTGCTTTATCAACGGACAGGTGGATAAACAACTAGAATCCAGAATCATGAATGATTTCGTTCAAATTGATCCACATAAATTTGTACTGGACAAACCATTAACCATGAACACTTTTATTGAAAATAAAGAAACCTTACTAGTGATGAGTTATACCACTTGCGAAAAGTTGTCAAAAGATCAGGAACTTTTTGCAAAGTTACCCTCACTACTAATCATAAGGCCAAAACAAATAGAATTTAAAGTTTAAAATTTAGAATGGAAAAAACAACTCCTCCGTCAGCTACGCTGCCACCTCCTCTATAAACAGAGGAGGAGCTGGTAACTCTTCCCAAAGTGGGATAGTAATTCAACTCTCCCTCTGTTTATAGAGGGAGTACCCGAAGGGGGAGGGAGTTAGGAAATCTAAAAACTAAAAGATAAAAACTAAAAACTAAAAGTAGGAAATTAAGAAGCGCTGGCCTTGTGGGTGGAAATCTAAAATTTAAAATCTAAAATCTAAAATTAATATATGGAATTTCTAATCATCATAGGACTTATCATTTTAAACGGGGTACTCGCCATGTCTGAAATAGCGATGGTCTCTGCCCGTAAATCCCGTCTTGAAACAGAAGCCAAAAGCGGGAACAAATCCGCACAAAGAGCATTAAAATTAGCGAATCAACCGGATCGATTCCTCTCGACCATACAGATCGGAATCACGTTAATCGGTATCCTTACCGGTCTTTATTCCGGGCAAGCCCTCGCTGGAGACTTGGCCGTATGGGTGGAAAAAATAGAGATGTTGCAACCTCACGCGTTACTAATATCCAAAACGCTCATCGTGATCGTCGTGACTTATCTCACGCTGATTTTCGGAGAACTCGTGCCCAAACGCATAGGAATGGTTGCCGCGGAAAGAATGGCAAAGTTAATTGCCGCCCCAATGGATATTCTTTCCCGTATAGCCTCACCTTTCGTGTGGTTACTCTCTGCCAGCACGTCATTCATGATGAGACTATTGGGATTGAATAAATCGGGAGAGAACAAAATCACGGAAGAGGAAATTAAAGCAATCATCCAAGAAAGTACCGCCGAAGGCGAGATTCAAGAAGTGGAGCAAGACATCGTGGAACGGGTGTTTAATCTCGGTGACCGGGATCTCGGCTCTATCATGACACACCGGAGTGATCTCATCTGGCTGAACATACAAGACAGCAACGAGACTCTACGAGAAACGGTAAACGCACATCTTCACACGATCTACCCAGTGGCAGACACGAAGCTGGACAATATCGTCGGAATTGTTTTTCTAAAAGACCTCTTCGGAAGAATGGAGGCTCCGGATTTTAACTTGAAATCTATCGTTCGTCCTCCCCAATATTTTCCTCAGAATCAAAGCGTGTACAACGCTATGGAGCACTTAAAACAAGGACATATAAAATATGGGCTGGTCACAGATGAATTCGGAAGTATCGAAGGTATTGTTACCTTACAAGATATTCTGAAAGCCTTGATCGGAGACTTGCCGGAACTTGGGGAAGAACCGGATATCGTGCAACGGGAAGATGGCACTTATCTCGTGGACGGACAATGCCCTTTCTATGACTTCTTGGCCCATTTCGACATGGAAAGTTTGTACGCAAATCACTATTATAACACCTTAAGTGGACTGATATTAAAGATTTTGGAACATATACCACAGACCGGAGAGAAACTGACCTGGTATAACTTCGAGTTTGAAATCGTGGATATGGACGCCGCTCGAATCGACAAAGTTCTTGTCAAAATAAACAAAGAAACTGACTAAAGTGCTATTTGTTGTTAAACAAACTCCTCCGGCCTTCGGCCACCTCCTCTATAAACAGAGGAGGAGCTGGTGACTCCTCCCGAAGACAGGGAGTATTTCAGCTCTCCCTCTGTTTATAGAGGGAGTACCCCGAAGGGGGGAGGGAGTTAAAACGACTTCTTAGTCAACCTCTTTATGATGACTACATTGGTGTTCACCACCCTCATGATGATGGTGGCAACCGATGCCGGAATCTAGGATAAACCCTTTCAAATAACCTTCCGCTATTTTCCGGACATCCCCTTTACAACCACGGAAAACCTTAATTCCTTGGTCACTTAATACCTTTAAAGCCCCGTCACCCATGCTGCCGGCAAGCATCACGGTAACCCCTTTTTCTTTCAGCACAGAAGCTATGTTCGATTTACAACCGCATCCTTGTGGAGAAGGGAGTGTTTCTGTATTCGTGATATTTTTATCGTCATCTACCGTGAACAGCGTGTAATACGCGCAATGTCCAAAATGATCATCAACAACGTTTTCTCTTGTTGGTACTGCAATTTTCATGATTCAATTCCTTTCTTTTATATAAATAAATTCTCTGTTATCCTTTGAAATATTTATCCAAACAAAGGTACATGATTTTTTCAAAATCGCCTCGTATATCCATGACAATAAGGCAAAGTCCTTTTCCTAGTATAGTAATTCTGATGATAATCCTCTGCCACCCAAAATGTTGTAGCCGGAGCTAACCGGGTCACCACCGCATAGCCTTTCTCTTTTAACTCTTGTATCAGCTTTTCAGCTACGGCCTTCTGTTCCGGACTATTGTAGAAAATTTCCGAACGGTATTGCTCCCCGTAATCCGGACCTTGGTGATCTTGTTGCGTGGGATCATGTATCTCGAAAAACAACTTTGTCAACGTCTCGTAATCAGTCTTCGATGTATCAAACAACACTCGTACCGCCTCCACGTGTCCCGTGTTTCCCTCACATACTTCCTCGTAAGACGGATCTTCCACTTTTCCACCAATGTACCCGGACTCAACGGCAAGCACGCCGGGTGCCTTTTTCATGTAATACTCCACTCCCCAGAAACATCCCCCGGCAAAAATAGCCGTGTCTATTTTCAATTCTTCGGCAGGAATAAATTCCATCGAAATCGAATTCACACAATGACGGGTATTCTTTGGGGTAAGTCCCTCACCCGTGAACACGTGTCCCAAGTGCGCTCCACAATGAGCGCAGACAATCTCCGTCCGCCTCCCATCAGCATCCGGTACCCGTTTCACCGCTCCCGGAATCTCATCATCAAAACTCGGCCACCCGCACCGGGAATCAAACTTATCCTCCGAACGGTAAAGCGGGCTCCCGCATTGTTTGCAAACGTATGTCCCTTTCGCTTTAAAATCATAATATTTACCCGTGAAAGGTCTCTCCGTCCCCTTATAAATAATCACTTGTTTTTCATCCGCTGTCAACTCTTTCTTTTGTGCCATAATCATGTAGTTTACTAAAAACAACATCAAGAATAATATAATTTTTCTCATCATCGCTCTTTTATACTCTGAAACGTATTTCCCGGCATTTGGTTATTTATTTTTAATGACAAAATAACAACTTTTTGAATGCATTTCACATATAAAGAAATAAACTAAACTTAAAAAATATCAGAGAAATGACTACAACAAGTGCAACAACATCTACCGGTCCCAAAGGATTCAGATGGTTATATCTTATCCTGGGTATCGTGTTATTCGTTTTTGGTGTCGGCATCATCCGGCATCCGGTGGCATCTTATTTCGGACTGGCTATGTATTTCAGTATCGTTATCATTGTTATCGGAATCAGTGAAATCATGAACGCTTTTGCAGGCGGTAATTCCCGGCATTGGGGATGGGGATTGTTCATCGGGTTACTTGACCTGATTATCGGTTTTATCCTGTTAATCCACCCGATCATCACGGAAGACATACTTCCTTACATCGTCGGCTTTATCCTCATGTTCAAAAGCATTGATTACATTGCCGAATCATTACAGATGTCATCGCTAAAAATCAGGGGATGGGGATGGATATTCATAGCGGGAATCATCACCTTGTTCTTTTCCTTCATGATCGTCTTTTATCCCCTGTTCGGAATTTTCAATATCATCATCTGGACCGGCCTTAGTTTCATCTTTGCCGGCATCTCTTCATTTGTATACGCATTCGTGGGGAGAGGCTAACAAACTAGAGGGTGTGTCAAAAGTCATTTTTCAAACTCCCTCCCCCCTTCGGGGTACTCCCTCTATAAACAGAGGGAGAGTTGAAATACTTCCTGTCTTCGGGAAGAGTCACCAGCTCCTCCTCTGTTTATAGAGGAGGTGGCACGAAGTGACGGAGGAGTTTTTTGAGGATAAAATGACTTTTGACACACCCTCTAGTCATTTTATATTTAACAGTAAAGCTATAAACTCATTCACTCGCTTTGCCACACGAAATATTCCGGAAACGCCTTTTCTGCCTCCACAGGATGACGGAACAACCCGTAAACGGCTGATCCACTTCCAGTCATGGAAACATAAATCGCACCCAGATCCCGTAATATATTCTTTACTTCTTCTATTTCCGGGACTTTAGGAATCACGGAATTTTCAAAATCATTCACAACCACTCCGGTCCATTGTTCTACCGGCAATTTTCCCAATTCTCGTAAATCAAAAGAGGCCGCACGAGGCGTTATTCCCCGGTATGCCTCGGGAGTAGAAACTCCCCGATTCGGTTTCACAAGTACCATATGATAGTCCTTTAATGACAAATCTATTGTTTCCATCAACTCGCCTTTCCCAAAAGCAAACACGGGATGATTCAAAACGAAAAAAGGACAATCACTTCCCACCCTAGCTGCATATCCCATTAATTGTTCCTCGTTCAACCCCAAGGAAAAAAGCTGATTCAACCCAACCAGCATAAAAGCGGCATCGGCAGAACCACCACCCAGTCCGGCACCATACGGTATGATCTTATGCAAATGCACATCCACCGAGGACAAATCGTACTCGGCTGCCAGAATAGCGTATGCCTTACTCACCAAGTTTTTTTCCGGCGGGCAATCTATCGGGATTCCCGTGGAAGTAAAAACGCAACGCCCTTTCTCACCCTTCACTTCCGTGATTTCCAGTATATCCCGAAGATCAATCGGATAAAAAACAGTTTCTAGGTTATGAAATCCATCCGATCTCTTCTCCGTGACAAACAACCCTATATTAATCTTTGCATTCGGAAATATTACCATAAACTCATCAAAATTTAAAGATCCGGCACCTGCCGATTTACTATTTGTTATTCATTCAATTCCACATTCAAACTCCCTCCCGGCTTTGCCGTACTCCCTTTATAAATAGAGGGAGAGTTGAAATACTCCCCATCTTTGGCAAGAGCAAAAACTCCTCCTCTGTTTATAGAGGAGGTGGCAGCGAAGCTGACGGAGGAGTTTTACCATTTCGCAGAACAATTTTGCAAATATACCGAAAAATGATATATTTGCTCTTCAATCATCCCCTCAAATAGCGGTTGAACATTATTTATTTAAACTTATAGATTCAAATTCCATGTTAGAATCACTACAAGCACTAGATCGTACGGTATTTCTTGCCTTAAACGGAATGCACACCCCTTATTTGGATTCCTTCATGTACATATTCACAAGTAAACTTGTATGGATTCCTCTTTATGCGTCCATCCTGTACGTTTTGTACAAAAACATGAATATCCGCATGGTCATTTTCACTACTTTGATGTTCGCTTTGCTTATAGCATTGGCAGACCAAACATGTAGTTCCATCCTGCGCCCTATATTCGAACGTCCTCGACCATCACGCAACCCGGATATTGCAGACATGGTACATTTAGTCAATGGAAAGCGAGGCGGAAAATTCGGATTCCCCTCCTGCCACGCAGCTAACACGTTCGCATTAGCTTGTTTCATGATGTTACTGTTCAAGAACAGAGCCTTAACTACATTCTTTATGCTATGGGCAATTGTAACTTGTTACACGAGGGTGTACGTGGGAGTACATTATCCCGGAGATCTACTTTTCGGAACAGTTGTCGGGTTTGCCGTGGGAGCCGTCACTTATGGAATATACCGTTTCTGTCTTCGGGTGGATAGCATTGCCAACGGGCTAAAATTTCATCTAGATCGTAAACTCGTAAAACACCCATCCCACATGCAACACACGTCAATCATTATTTACACGGGATTACTCACGATTGCCGCTTTCGCCGTGTATAGTATCTGGTGGAGAATCTAATAATTTTAGATTTATGATTTTAGATTCGGCAGCTCTAGCTACCGTAAGCAAAATGTCCCACAGGGGTCTGCAAACCTTATGAACCTTCAACTTTATAAACCTTATAAACTCAATAAATAATATAATCGGGAGTGTCAAAGGTTCTTTGACACTCCCGATTATACTATTTATTGATAGCACGATTAAACTCGTCCAATAAAGAACGGAAAGTCTCTTTCACGGAAACAATCTTCGTGGCCCGGAAAGCATTCGCCCCGGCAAAAGCGTAACCGTTATCCATATTTCCCTTGAAAGCGTTGTACAAAGCCGCAATGATACAATAAGGACTCTTGCTTATATCACACGTTTTGATACACTTGCACATACACGTTTTGGGCTGTTTCTGCCCTTCCTTCACCTTTTGGATAAATTTGCTGAATATCGCCCGTCCCGGCATTCCCACCGGACTTTTGATAATCTGTATATCTTCCTGTTTTGCCTCGATATAAGTCTGTTTGAAAATATCGGATGCGTCACATTCTTCCGTAGTCACGAAACGAGTACCCATCTGTACCCCGGCAGCTCCCATATCCATAAAACGTTTAATATCTTCACCCGTGTAAATTCCTCCGGCCACGATTACCGGAATATTTTTCCCGTAATGTGTTTCAATATCCTTCACCTCGTCAATCACTTCCGGCAAAATATGTTCCAACGAAAAATGCTCGTCATTGATTTGTTCATCTTTGAACCCGAGGTGTCCCCCCGCTTTCGGTCCTTCCACGACAAACGCATCCGGCAGGTAATTATACAAATTATGCCACTTCTCGGCAATAACTCTTGCCGCACGCGCAGAAGAAACGATCGGAACCAACTTGGTCACGCTATCCTTTTGCAAGAAACTCGGCAAATTCAACGGCAATCCCGCTCCGGAGAAAATAATATCCGCTTTCTCAGCAATCGCAGTCTTCACCATATCCGCGAAATTAGACATAGCAACCATAACATTCACGCCAATCACACCCTTTGTTTTCTCACGAGCTTTACGAAGTTCTTCCTTCAAACCCATGATACTAGCCTGAATATAATCTTTGGATAAATTCCGATATAACAAACCTAATCCGGCACTGGAAATCACACCAACTCCTCCCTCATTTGCCACCGCAGACGCCAATCCGGAAAGTGATATACCAACACCCATACCACCTTGTACAATGGGAACTGAGATTGAGAGATTCCCAATGTTTAATTTTTTCATCATCATATATAAAAGTATTTAAGACAGTCAAAGATACTCTTTATTATTTAACATTCTCATTTTCACATTAAGAATAAACACGTTAGCAACATTATTTACATTATTCAACACGATTATTAACACTGGCATGTTTCTTGCATAAAACCTTAAAGTCATTTTATCGTAATAAAAGTATTCAAGACAGAAGAAAATCAATTGATATGAAACAATTTACACGTAATACTATAAAAACGCTATGCCTAGGAATTATTCTGGGAACAAGCGTTATATCCATGGCACAAACGACAGAAAAAGAAAATGAAAAATTAATCCCATTCGGGGACTTCAATAGCTGGATGGTACGCATCATTGATGAATCATTTGTCATTGGTGGTAACACGAAAACCCTTTACGAGGTTGCCCCGGTAGACACTATTCGAGGAGACAAACCCTATATCAGTTCCACGGTTTCCCCGTGGAGAACTTCTAACGTCATGGCAAAAGTCAGTGGAGTCACGAAATGCAGTATCTCTGTTTTCCCGGAGAAAAGAGATGACGGCTATTGTGTACGTGTCGAAACGCTCATGGAGAAATGTAAAGTACTGGGTATCGTGAACATCACCGTACTTGTACCGGGTACTATTTACCTGGGACAGATGCACGAACCGATCAAGGACACGAAGAACCCGCAAAGTAAACTGAACGCCGGAATTCCTTTCACGGAAACCCCAAACGCAGTTGTATTTGACTACAAAATGGAGACCCCGGGAACAGATCACCGGATCAAAGCAACCGGTTTCAGTAAAATTGTTGACGTGGCGGGACGGGATTCCGCCGAAGTATACGTGATCCTTCAAAAACGTTGGGAAGACGAGAATGGTAACGTGTATGCCAAACGGATCGGTACAGCCATAGAACGCCTTTCCGAAAACACTCCCGACTGGAAAAACAACCACAGATTGAATATTCTTTACGGGGACCCGGCAAATCAGCCCGGTAGTAAATCCTATATGCAATTAATCCCCAAAGAACAATCTCTATACTGTATCAACAGCAAAGGTAAATCCGTACCCGTGGAAGAAGTAGGTTGGGGAGATACGGACGACAAACCCACCCATTTGTTCTTGCGTGTATCCTCTAGTTACGGGGAGGCTTACATTGGAACCGTGGGAAATAAACTTTGGGTAGATAACGTACGGTTAGCTTATTAAAAGCGGTAACCATTTGGAAATTAGCTGGGGTGTCCTAAAAGTCATTTTATTTCAAAAACTCCTCCGTCACTCCGTGCCACCTCTTTCTTCCCCTGCCTGAGGGGAAGTACCCTGAAGGGGGATGGGGAGGGAGAACAAAGGAGTAGCTGGTGACTCTTCCCGAAGGCAGGGAGTATTTTAGCTCTCCCTCTGTTTATAGAGGGAGTACGGCGAAGCCGGGAGGGAGTTTGAAAAATGACTTTTAGGAAAGCCCCTTGAAGGGGGTAGACCATCATAGTAAGATAACTTCAGTCGAGTTCAATCCTAAATTTTCACAAATTCATGTAAATTATCATTACTAAATTTCAATCATACACGAACCATATTGCGAGCCGCTCCCATTCCGCTCCCATTCCTCCCCTATTCCCCTCCTATCACAATAACAAAAAATAGACATTTATTAGTATATAGAATGATTTGGTTACATTTATAATAACAGCATGATCACATAATAATAGCCATATCTAATAACAACTCCCAATAAACATTTCTTTCACAGGAACAAAACACGATTTACACACGTTACATGAATCACCGTGTCGTATTCTTTTTACACTTAAACCTGCGAATCAACAGGAATAGACCCAATAAGATAAACGGAATACTCAACACCTGTCCCACGTCCAAGGTCATTTGATCCTCGAAAGGGACTTGCCTTTCCTTGACAAATTCAATCAAAAAACGAGCCACGAAAACCCAGACAAGGGTATTCCCTAAAAGTACTCCCCGATAACACTTCAACCCGATTCGTCGGTAAAGCAACAAATTTATCCCGAAAATAAAGAAATAGACCAAGGCTTCATAAATTTGAGCCGGATGACGGGGTACCGAATCTATCTGTTCGAAAACAAAAGCCCATGACACGTTGGTTTCGATTCCGATAATCTCGGAATTGGCCAAGTTTCCCAAACGAATACACCCCGCCGCTAAAGGTAAAACGAGAGCAATCGTGTCAAGTGTCCGTAACACGTTCTCACCCGTTATCCGGGAATAAATCACCATGGCAATCATCCACCCGACAAGCCCTCCATGACTGGCCATTCCCTGATAACCGGAAAAAATAACACTTCCATCCGACTTAACCCGTATCGGGAGCAAAATTTCCAATGGATGTGCGAAATAATACGCGTACTCGTAAATCAGGCAATGGCCCAAACGTGCCCCTAGAAACAAGCCGGCAATACTCAGCATCACGAGTATCTGGAGATGCTCCCACGGTATCCCGTTTTCCCGGTAAACACGTTTCAGTATCCACACGGACGCCACGGTCCCCGCAATCAACAGCAAACTGTAATACATGACAGGGATTCCTCCTACCCAAAACGCAACGGGATCTATGTTCCATTCTATATAATTCATCAAGGACAAAAATACATTTTAAAATATGTTGATCCAATCAAAAATATCCTATATTTGTACACGTATAACGTGTATGTGTATGAAAAACCATGATCAGCTTTTGGTTGAAGAATTAAAAAACGGAAAAGAGAGAACACTAAAAAGCTTTTATGAAGAGTATTTTGCCCTATTTGTCTCTTTTGCGAACAATTTGTTGCCTTCCGAAGAAGAATGCAAGGACGTGGTACATGATGTTTTTCTAAAATACTGGAATACCCGAAATGATTTCGACAATTTAATAGCCATAAGAGCTTTTTTCTACAAATCAATCCGTAATACGTGTCTAAACCTAATTCGTCATCAACAAGTGCAAAATAAATATCTCGCAGAGAACCTTCAGTACTTAGAAAGCGAAAGTTTTATGCACGAGACTGTCATGAAAGAAGAAATATTCCATGTCATTCATCAAGAAATCAGCCACCTCACGGAAATGGAGCAAAAAGTATTGTTGCTCACGCTAGAGGAAAAATCAAACGAAGAGATCGCTCAAGAGCTGGGAATTGCCGTCTCTACCGTGAAAAGCCATAAGGCAAAAGGTTACGCGGTACTAAGGGAAAAACTACAATATTTAAAAATATTGTTACTTTTACTCTCTTGATATTTCATTTTTTCTCACTACCTTTGATTATAATAAAAGAAAGGAGTATAGACAATGACAAGCATGGAACTAGAAGCTTACAAGGCCGAGTTAGCACGGGAAATACTGACGACGAATAGTCGTAACGTGCTAGACGAGGTGAAACGCCTGCTCGACAAGTTAAAGAAAAAAGCACCAAAGCAGGAAGAAGATACGATCAGCAAGGAAGAAATTCTGGCGGGGATAGATGCTGGCCTAAAAGACGTAAAAGCTAAAAGAACAAGACCTGCAACAGAATTACTTCGAGAATTATACGATGAACTATAACATAGAAACTTCGGAATCTTTTGACAAGGAAGCCAAAAGACTATTAAAACACTATGCTTCATTTGCCGGGGATTATAATAAATTACTCGAAGAGTTAAGCCAAAACCCACAACTAGGAACAGATCTCGGCGGTGGTCTTCGCAAAATTCGCATGAAGATTACTTCCAAAGGAAAAGGCAAAAGTGGCGGCGCACGGGTAATCTCGTTCACGGTTATCCTGTCCGCGCAAGACGCCACGCTCAATCTTCTTTATATTTACGACAAATCCGAACGCACCTCCATCAGCAAGAAAGAAATCGAGGAGTTACTCCAGAAAAACGGGTTAAAGTGATCTATTACCGGGACCTTCTCTTTTATATTTTCAGCCTGCCACGCTTTTTTACTCAAAAAACACATTTCATAATACACTGAATTCCAATATTTACACGAGCAAAATTTAGAGTGTATTCATTTTTTTATAAAAAAAATCACTTTTTGTCTCCATCCAAACCTTAACGAGCGTGTTTCTTATATGAAAATAGGAAATAAAAATGAAGAGACAAATTGAAGAAACGATAAAACAGGCCCTTCGAATCGGGCAGTACCTCACGGGAAAGAACAAGAGTGAGGAAAATACGGGAAACTCGCCTCGAGAGGAAGACGAGAAAATCGTACGGGAAGTTTTATCCAAACAAAACATAGAAAACAAGCTAGAACAATATAACCGTTTAAATTCCGACATTGAAGGAAGCTGGAAAAAATGGCAAGCAACCCGAAACCGTCATACACGGATCATTCGTTATCGGGTTATAGGTATAGCTGCCACGATAGCCTTATTGCTCGCCATCGGCTCTTACTGGTTCTATCCCGAAAATACCTCCCCTATTCCTGTTCACACGGCTCAAATTCAGGCTGGAAGTTTCAGGGCAACTTTATACACCGGGGACAATAAGGTGATCGAAATCAAGGAAAATATGCAAGCCGTGTTAACTCAGGATTCATCCGTTGTCGTAGCTCATAACGAATTAAAACATTCCGCAGTTACCGGAGCCTCGACAATAAACACCCTGGTGGTTCCCAAGGGTGGAGAATTCTCTCTCGTACTGGCCGATGGCACGAAAATCTGGTTAAATGCTGACTCCCGTCTAAAATATCCGACCTCTTTCTCCGGTGACAAACGAGAAGTTGAACTGGAAGGAGAGGCTTATTTTGAGGTACAACACGACGATCAAACACCTTTCTTCGTGAAAACATCCCAGTCAACCATCCGGGTTTACGGGACAACCTTCAACGTGAAAGCTTACTCGGACGACTCGTTCCAAAAGACAACGCTCGAAAGCGGTTCTATCGGTTTATTTGTTGATGACAAAGAATACCGGTTAACCCCAAACGAACAAGCAATATTAAACCCCTCGAAGGACGTGAAAATTTTAAAAGTAGATGCCCGCCAACAAAGCGTGTGGCGTCACGGACGTTTTCTCTTTGCCAACGAGAGACTGGAAGACATTATGGCTCAACTGGGACGTTGGTATGACGTGAATATTTTCTTTGTCGGAACCCGAGCAAGAGAATTACATTTTAGCGGGGAAATTGACCGATACGAAAAGATTGACAAAGTATTACGCATGATTGAATTAACGACAAATATATCATTCTCGATCAACGGGAAAACAATCACGATCACACCGGAATAAAATTCTAAAACAATAAAATAGCCGGAGAAGACTTCGACCCCTACTCCGGCGGAACTCAAACGAAGTTGAATTACTAAATGACAAAGTTATGAAAAAAAACAGAAACACTTGTCACTTAACAGGAAAAGTGTTGTCAAAAGGTTACAGAATCATGAAACTAACATTTATCATGATCATGGGATTCACCCTCGCATCATTTGCAGAGGGAAGAGCCCAAACAGAAAGGATTAATTTCAAAGTTGACCGGATTCCGGCAGAAATGGTAATCCAACAATTAAAAGAACTCACCCATTATCGGTTTCTTTACAATCACGAAGAAATCAGACAATTACCGGCGAAACAAATTGAAGTGAAAAATGCCACGATCGAAGAAGTTCTTCAAATCTTTTTATCCGGTTCTAAATTGGCTTACACGATTGAAGACGATGTGATCATCATCTCTCCGAAATTAAAAAGCCAAACAGCGCAACAAGTGAAAGCAATTCGAATCACGGGTAAAGTGCGGGACGAGCAAAAACAAGGCTTACCCGGAGTGACCATTCAGGTAAAAGGTACAGAATTCGGTGCTGCCACTGACGTGAATGGCACATACACACTCTCTATCCCGAACAATATCGGTCAAAACTTTACACTTGTATTCTCGTTCGTCGGGATGCAGACACAAGAAATTACTTACACGGGTAAAGATACCATCGACGTGGTTTTACGGGAAAATGTGAAAGCAGTTGACGAGGTGGTTGTCGTGGGATATGGAACCACCAAACAGAAAGACTTCACGGGATCTGTTTCATCCGTAAAAACAAGAGAAATCAGGGATGTACCGTTCATCAGCGTGGACGACGCGTTGGCCGGAAAAGCATCAGGTGTTTCCGTGGTAAAGGCAGACGGTTCCCCCGGTGGTGCAGTTCGTATCCGTATTCGCGGTGGTGCATCGTTGTTGGGAACGAATGACCCGCTATACGTGATTGACGGGATTCCAACCGTGGTTTCAGACAATTACATCAACGGACAATCGGATATTACCAACCCGTTGGAGGCTGCCAACTACGGGGATGACTTCAACAATAGCGTGGAAGGAGCCTTCTCTCGCGGTTTGAATAATCTATCGGGTTTGAATATAGCGGATATCGAAAGCATCGACATCTTAAAAGATGCATCAGCAACGGCTATTTACGGATCGAAAGCCGCCAATGGAGTCGTGATCATCACCACCAAAAAAGGACGAAAAGACACGAAACCTCAATTAAATCTAAATTACTATATTGGCTTTACGAACCCGATCAAAGAAAAAGTCTTGAATGCAGAGCAATATAAATCAGCACTGAAGGACGCGGCCCAAAGATTCCTTACGGCACGAGAAGATGCAGGTAAACCGATGACGGGTAGCCAGGTTGAGCAAGCGCAACGCATCATAAACGATCCGGCTTTCTTTGGAAATGCAGACACGGATTGGCTTGATTTGGTTTTACGTACAGGAACTTCTCAGAACGTAGACGTTTCAGTTGCCGGAGGTGGAGCCAATTCAAGGTACTATACCTCTCTCTCGTATACCGGACAAGACGGAACTTTGATCGGAACCGACTTCATGAGAATCTCCGGAAAAATCAGTTTGGATACCGATGTTTCGAATTACTTCAGATTATATACCAATTTAAATTTCGGGTACACGAAAAACAATATCACTAACGGTATATACGGTCAAGCACTTACCGCACCTCCAACTTTCTCCCCGTATAATGAAGACGGAACTTATGCCGCCCTCGGCGACTTGAACAATGACTACCGGGGATATCAAAACCCATTGGCCGTAGCAGCCGGAACAAACCGGGCAAAAACGTATTCTTTCATGGGTTCCGTGGCCGGAGAAGTCACCTTTTTGAAAGATTTCAAATTCAAGAGTACCGTTTCAATCAATTATAATAATTATAACCAGTTAAATTACGTTCCGAGTTTTGTTGAAGTCGGAGGATTCTATGGACGGGAGGATTCTCAAGGAGGAATGGGTACACAGGCACAATCAACTGTAATTGACGTTTTCTTCGAGAACACGTTAACCTACGACAAAGAGTTCAACGAAAACCACAGATTGAACGTGCTGGCGGGAACTTCATGGGAAGATCACCGGAAAGACTACTTCTCGGCAAGTGGACGCGGTTATCCGGACGATGATTACCTGAACAATTTAAGTTCCGCCTCCATCGCGGCTAATGTAAAAGGTTCTAATCCGGAAAGTCGGACTTCATTACTGTCATTCTATGTTAGAGCTAACTACGTGTGGAAAGATCGTTATCTATTCACCTTCACGGGACGTGCCGATGCCTCTTCAAAATTTGCACCGGACAATCAATACGGGTTCTTCCCTTCCGGGGCTATCGCTTGGAGAATTTCTGAAGAGAACTTCTTGAACATGGTCGAATGGATTGACGAAATCAAAGTTCGAGCCAGTATGGGAAAAACCGGAACACAAAGTATTGGAGACCATATGTGGCGCACACTTTACAGCCCGGTATCCTACGGAGACAAGAATGCGTTGATTCCTACCCAACTCGGAAACGACAAAATCAAATGGGAATCTACCGTACAAAAAGACCTTGGTTTAGATTTTTCTTTCATGCGCGGGCGTTTAGGAGGTACTTTCGGATATTACCACAAGGTTACTGACGGAACTTTACTTAACATGACTCCGGCTCCGAGTAGTTCTTATTCAACCGTCGTTTTCAATATTGCCAAAATACGAAATCAAGGATTAGAGTTCGACATACATGGTGACTTTATTCGTAAAAAAGATTTCCGCTGGACAGGAAGTTTAAATATTTCTCGCAATGTATCGAAAGTTTTGGATATAAACGGTGGTCCGTTCTCCGACCCGAATGATCGCGATGCATTAAACCTAGGTACAAGTGTCGTAAAAGAGGGAGAACCTCTAGGATTACTTTACGGAAGAGTTGCAACAGGAATCATAAAGACTCAAGAACAATTAGAAGCTGCCAAAGAAGCCTTCCCCCGTTGGTCTTCTTCCAGTCCATATTTAAACTTAGGAGATATCGCCTATGTATATGAAGATAATAGCTGGAAACAAGATGTCATTGGTCATGCAACTCCAGATTTCTTTGGAGGTTACACGAATACCATCACTTGGAAACGTCTCACATTAACAGCCTTATTCACATTCTCTTATGGAAATGACCTTATCTATCAGAAAGACGTCAGTGATTCCGGAATGTCAAGTTTGGCTAATCGAGGAACACGCGTATTGAATCATTATAGTGAAGACAATACCTCGTCTAATCGTCCAAGAAGTATGTGGGGAACAACTTATATGCTAAGTAGTCTTAACGTATATGATGCTTCTTATTTCAAATTAAAGACTTTATCATTAAGCTATAATCTACCGGAAAGCATTTGTCGGAAAGTTCGGATTAAATCTGCATCTGTGTATGGAACAGCAACTAATGTATTCACCATTACCTCTTACCCCGGACCCGACCCGGAAGTCAGTGACGATCCGACTAGTGTTATCGGTGGAGGACGGGATGTCAGTACCTATCCCACGGTGAAATCATACACCTTTGGAATAAGAATTAATTTCTAATCCTAAAAATAAAATCATGAAACAAGTCATTATTTATATATTGTCCTTTTTGGGTATTCTTTCACAAATGAGTTGTGATGACCAACTGAATGCCTTACCCACTCAATCAAAAGTAGAGGGAAATGTAATCGTGGATCAAAAAAGCGCAGAGGTTGCATTAAACGGGGTATATTACTGCTTCGCTGAAGGTGGGGACGACCGAGGTACACCTAGTACACAATGGGGCTATTCCCAAGAAATTGTTCCTGCTTATCTTTCCGGTTATATCACGCGAACCTACGGAGGGTCTCTAGATGAAAATGCAGAAGTTCAAGCAACGGACGGTTCTGCTGAAGGCATTTGGAGTTATAGTTACAAATTAATCAATGCAGCCAATGGGGTTATCAAGCAAATGAACCCCCTTCCTACTTCTATGTTTGAGGGAGAACGGAAAGCAGAAATCATCGCAGAAGCCAAAATCATGCGTGCTTACGGACATTACCACTTACTCCGGTATTTCACTCAATTCTACGATACGAAAAGCGAGTATGGGGCTTTATTACGTGATGAATTTGTCACGACCACGAACATTGCACAATCAAGAGATAACGTGGCAAACACGTATAAACTGATTTTGGAAGATTTAGAAGAAGGCATCAAAAATGCCCCGTTGGAAAATAAGAATATTTACAGCAACCGCTGGATCGCCAAAGCCTTAAAAGCAAGAGTTCTGATCTTACGGGGAAATACCGAGGATTATGAAGAAGTGATCACGCTCACAAGCGACATCATCGAAAATGGTCCTTACGAACTTGAAGAACACGTGCGGGATATTTTCCAAACAAAAGGATTGACGAGTAAAGAAGTCATGTTAGGTATTCAACCTCTTCCGAATCAGGTTACCCGATATGACACCTATATATATAATAATTCGGCTCAATACAAAGCAACTCCCATGTTCAAAAATTTATTGAAAGATGATCCCAGGGAAGAATGGATGCTTGGGTTACTGAGTCCCGAGGATACCATTTATGCCATAACAAAATACGTCGGTGAGAAAATCGAAGAATGTTATGCTATTCGACTAACTGAAATGTACCTGTTAAAAGCAGAGGCTACGGTTCGTGCCGGAAAAGACCTGGGTGACGCCAAGGAACCTTTGAAAACCGTCATGGGACACGCCGGGATCACGGACTTTACAAAAATTGATGCTATCACAAACCGGGATGAATTGCTTTATGAAATCTACAAAGAGACGGTGAAAAACCTCATGTTTGAAGATGGAATCGAATGGAGCATGCTACTTCGTTTCCCCATGGAAGTCATCCTAAAAGTAAAACCGGCCATCCGGGAGAAAAATTATATCATTCTCCCGATCCCAGCTGCCGAGTTCGAAAAAAATCCCACGATTGGGGATCAGAATCCGGGATATAGTAAAATCTAAAAATTCGCCATATGTTAAAGAAATCACTGTTTTTTATTGTCGTGCTCTTACTAAGCACGACAATACTCCACGCACAAAATAATAAATTCACGCTACGCGGAGAAATAAAAGGAATGACCTCCGGCCATCTCCTATTTGGTTATACAGACAATAACGAACAGTACGTACAAAAGAATGTTCCGGTAAAAAATGGAAAGTTCCAACTGGAAGGAACGATTTCCGAACCGACAAATATGTCATTAAGATTGGATTCAACCGTTCGCTACATGGATGACCCGAATCTCACAGACTTCTGGATCGAGGCCTCCGATATGCAATTGGAAATTGTCGTTGGAAAATTCAAAGAGTTCAAGCTTTCCGGTTCGAAAACAAACGAGGAAGAACAAGAACTAAATCGTCAGCAAGCACCAATCCGGGAAGAGATGCGACCACTTACAGAAGCTTATAAAGCAGAAAAAGACCATGAAAAGGCCGCAGCCATTCGAGACCAATTTGAACCTTATAACGAGCGTATGGACGTGATCACAGATGAGTTTATCAAAACCCATCCCGACTCTTATCTATCCCCTTACCTCATGCGTTTCCGGTTGATGTCGTTACCTGTCGGTCAAGTTGAAAACGCTTACAATCATTGGACAGAACGAGTGAAAAACAGCCGCTCCGGTAAAGAGATCGCAGAAGAGATAAAAAAACTAAAACAAGGTTCTCCCGGAAGTCCCGCAACCATGTTTAACCGGAAAGACATTAACGACAAAATGCTCAATCTTGAAGAGCTAAAAGGCAAAAAATACATTCTCTTAGATTTCTGGGCAAGCTGGTGTATCCCGTGTCGCAAGGGGAATCCGCATCTCAAAGAGCTATACAAGAAATATGCCCCCGAAGGATTCGAGATTGTGTGTATCGCATCTGACGACACGAAACCACAGGCTTGGCGAAAAGCAGTCGAGGAAGATGGAATCGGGAACTTCCGTCACGTGTTAAGCGGTATAAAACGTACAGCCGAAGGATATGACAAAAGCGAAGATATTGGAGAATGGTACGGTATTCACACGCTACCCACGAAAATTCTAATTGATAAAAACGGAATCATCATCGGTCGTTACGGCGGAGGTGGTGAGCCACAAGAAAACTTAGATCAAAAACTAATTGAAATATTTGGAAAATGAACAAAATGACATTTATCGGATGGATCGGGTTAACCGCATTAGCCTGTCAATCCAACACGGAAGGTTACCAAATCAAAGGTAACATTGAAGGTGCCGGAAACGGGATCGCAATCATGACACTCCCCGTCGGAAGAGAAGAACCCACTACCGGAGACACGGTAAAAATGAAAAACGGTGTCTTTACTTTCACGGGAAAATTAGAAGCCCCCTCTTGGGTCAGCATCCAAGTTTGTCCGGACAAGGAAAAACCGGCATCTTGTGGTTTTATCGGAGAAAACAACACAATCACTCTCGCTGGAAAATGGGCTGATGTTCTCGACCAATACGGGTATCGGAGTATTCCGAATGTTAATGTGACAGGTTCATTAAACGAAAAAATATACCAGGAAATCAGTAACGTTCGGGAAAAATTGATGCAAGAACCCCGCTTTAAGGAATACGCAGAAGTACAAACTAAATTGAATGAACTCCATAATGGTGAGGATAAAGAAGCCTTCTACAAGTATCAAGCAGAAACCGAGGCAATAACCGAAGAATTCAGCAATGAGGTTCGGAAGCAACAAAAAGAATTGATCCTGAAAAATGACACGATAGAAGCAGTAGCATACTATTTAAATTTCCTTCAGAACGACATGGAGTTAGCTGAATTGGAACAAGTATTCAAGGCCTTATCTCCTAAAGTACAAAACAGTTCATTCGCTAAAGATGTTAGAGAGGAAATTGCAGCAAGAATTCGTGTACAACCGGGTATGCCGGCCCCGGACTTCACGTTGGAAACACCCGACGGGACAAAATTATCCCTATCCGATTTGCGAGGCAAATACGTGATTCTGGATTTCTGGGCCTCTTGGTGTCGTCCTTGCAGAGCCTCTTTCCCTGAAATGAAGAAACTCTACGCCGAATACCATAAAAAAGGGGTTGAAATACTCGGAGTCACGAATGATAGCCGGAAAAACGACTGGTTGAAAGCACTGGAAGAAGATCAACTTCCCTGGCTGCAAGTCATAGATGAATTCCCTATCCCCCATACCCCGGCGAAAGTGGCCACTCTCTATGCTATCCCCTATCTCCCCACGTTGATGCTGATCGACCCGGACGGAAAAATCGTGGGAAAAGCGAAAGACAAGCACGAGCTGAAAACGTGGCTGGACGAACGGTTGGCGAAAAAGAAATAAAAAATCTTTACTTTCTGTTGATTATTTAAAATCAGAAAAGTAAATAGTTCTATATTATTCATTTATTGGGGCTGTCCCAAAAGTCATTTTTTAACTCCCTCCCCCCTTCGGGGTACTCCCTCTATAAACAGAGGGAGAGTTGAAATACTCCCGGTTTTCGGGAAGAGTCACCAGCACCTCCTCTGTTTATAGAGGAGGTGGCACGAAGTGACGGAGGAGTTTTTTGATATAAAATGACTTTTGGGACAGCCCCTTTTTTATATCACTTTTTAAACTACCTTGAAAAATGGCATGAAATTCATCGAAACAAAAAATAAGGCTCTACACCCTGCATATTCCGAGAAATTGGCTATATTTGTTGTAATCAGGTAGGTTTTATTTGACTATCAACAGATTGGATAAAACTCGCACGAGAACGGGCAATGGATAAGAAAAAGCCGGACTGTTCCGAACCGCCATATTTCTCATGCTTTCAAATAACTCTTTATCTCACCTGCAAAGATAACATTTCTTTCTGAAAAGGCCATATAAACGGCTGCAATCTTACGGAATAAAAACATATCGGGAAAAACAAGCATACCGTAGCCGAGTCCCCATAACCACAGGCAAAGGTAATTCGTGTTCTTCCCGTACAAGCAAGGCCAAGCCCTTCGGGTTCGTGGAAAAAATCATCCTCGCCCCGGAGGGCTTGCGGTATTTTTTCCCGAAGCCTTGCATGTACGGAACACGACCTTTTTAAGCCTGTAGTTATGGGAACTCCGGCCCCAGAAGCCGGACTAACAAAAAATCAAATGTTATGTTACAGGCAACAAAGAACAAGTACACGGTGGAAACACTCAAACCACTGAACATTCTGTACGATCATGAACACCGGCTGACACAGCAGGACGTGGATATGGCCAACGGTTATGTGGAACTGATAGAAAGGACACGCTCTGAAAAGATTCCACAGGTCGGTGACAGACTCATCTATGTGGACAGATACGGGAAATATTACGGCAACGCCCTCATCGAGAAACGCAAAAATACGGACGGACTGATTTCCATCTGTGAAATCCCCTATATCCCTTTCATATGGGAAGAGTATGACGGTATCGGTTTAAGTGTCAGCGGAGGATCCTTCCACCATATTGACCCCCTCCAGTTGAAGTTCGTCAGATGGACGGAAGGGATATTCCAAGACTGGGGCAACTGCGGTGCGTGCGCCAACGGTGCCGTCGCATTCACGGCAAAAGTGCCGTTATGGTCCTATTCCGAACCTGACCCTCTCTACGGCGATTTCACCACTGAGACATGGAGACAGTATTATCTGACAAAAAACACGGGTCCGGACGCACGTAACCTGTACCAAGGCTTCGACAAGGCTTTCAGGACCGAAGAGGACTTCCTACAGTTCCTGAAGGACTATGAAGGGACCGTGTTCAAGGGCAACCAGGAAAACCATATCGTTCTCTGGTGTTTCCGTCATGAGAACCGGTTCCTGCCGCAGCACGAGTGGGACAAAATAGATGTCCAGGCCGTGGAACGGCGTCTCAACTTTTATCCCGAACAGGTCAAGCTGGTCAAGGACATGGACAGCCACATCACCTACTGTTACCGTATCAAACCCGAAATTGACAATCTCTAAAACAATACAGTTATGCAGACAACAGCAACAAGAACAGCAGGCAGCCACACTGACCTGCTCACAGGTATCCTGAACGTGCAAGTAAGGAACGAGGACAAGATTACAGAACAGGACAGGCAGTATTGCCAGCTCCAGCAGGACCAGCTCTACAAGACGCTTGACCGTATCGACCGTTGGTATGCCATCTTCAAGGAAGAAGCGGAACGGTACCGGGAAATCAAGAGCTTCAAGTATGAGGATAACGGTAAGGTCTCCATACGGAATTTCTATTTCAACAACAGCGGGGAGGATGACTATACCCACAACGAATTCAAACCGTTTGACCTCATCAACGAGCTTGCGGACAACAACTGCAATGCCAACGCGAATTTCGCGAATCGCATCATTTCCTATTTCAACAGGACCTACAATGTAGACGTACCCATTCCTGTAATCGACGAGAAGGCCATGCGCATGGGATTCCGTCCGGTCTACCAGACTTACGTGGACATGGTCATTGAACACCTCGGCGGAAAAAGTTTCCGTGAGACCGCAGAGGAAGAACTGCTGGCCCGTTTCCTGAAAACGGTACAGCCTTCCCGCTGGAGCAAGGTGAAGCCCGAACTGAAAAAGGACAAGATAACTTTCCCTGACATCGTGTCCTGGGACAGCATCCATCTGGAATACCACCGGGAATATGAGTTCTCGTATGACTGCGGAAGGAAAGTGGACATTTTCTGCGAAGGTATCGCATACGGGGCAGATGACGTGATAAACGGTTCAAGCGGTATGGTCATCGGCCTTGACAGACGCGATGTGGATATAACCGAATGGTACAACCTCACCCTGAGCAACGCAGAACAGATCAAGTTCTACAAGAACGGACGCATCGACGTACGCTTCAAGGACAGCCAGGCCGCAGAGAACTGCTACAGAAGGCTGCGGCTGGATGAAATCACACTCAGAGAAGAGTGATTCATGAAATACTTATTCAGACACCCCGTAAGACATCCTTGCGGGGTGTCTTCGTTTCCAACCATTAAAAAAGAAAAGACATGTATGCCATCATACCCCAACAGATTCCCCAGGACAGGCGTGCCGAGATCAACGAGAAAATCCTTTTCGCCATAGACTCCGGCAAGGACCTCGTTCCGAAGGAAAGCATCTACAACTGCTACACGGGAATCGGAGGACTGCACAACCTCAGGCAGTCGGATTTCACCAGCTACCATGAATACGCCGAGGCCAAGAAGGAATTCGAGATGGGACAGTTCTTCACCCCGCACGACATATGCCGGAGCATGGTGGAGACCCTTTCTCCGACATCGGCGGAAATGGTACTTGACATGTGCTGCGGCATGGGCAACTTCTTCAACCATCTGCCCAACCTGCACAATGCCTACGGATTCGACATTGACGGCAAGGCGGTGGCCGTTGCCAGATACCTCTACCCGGAAGCTCATATCGAGAAATGCGACATACAGCTGTACAATCCCGAACAGCGTTTCGACATCATTGTCGGAAATCCGCCCTTCAACCTGAAATTTGATTACAGGCTGTCGCAGGAATTCTACATGGACAAGGCCTATGACGTGCTCAACCCTGCCGGAATCCTGATGGTCATCGTCCCTCTCTCCTTCATGCAGAACGAGTTCTGGGAAAAGACACGCGTGGCGAAAATCAACTCGAATTTCTCCTTCATCGGCCAGACCAGGCTGGAACATTCAGCCTTCTCTACGGTGGGCGTACAGAATTTCGCAACAAAAATCATGGTATTCCTCCGCCGTTCCCTCCATATTGAAATGCAGCCCTACAACGCGGAAGAGTTTGTCAGCATGGATGAGCTGAAGAAACGCATAGCCGAAGTGCGGAAAATGAAACACCGGCTGCGCCTCCAGCTGATGCGGGAGTGCAACCATATAGACAAAGAAGAGCTGGAACAGTTCGAGTACAGGCTCGCCAAATACATGTACGAGCTGAAAGCCCATGCCGTGCTGAACAGGCATGTCGAAAAGGCGGAGGCGCTGGTGTCCAAATTCCGCAACCAGAAACCGCCGGAAAATGCCACCCGGGAACAGATAAAGGAATGGGAACGCAAGAAGCTGACCACCGGCAAGGTTCTCGGCATCATCCGCAGGTACATCACCTCGCAGAACGTGGTGCCGCGCAAGGAAGTGGCATTGGTGAAGACATCCTACGGCTTCAAGCTGAAGCAATATGCCCCGCGTCTGCTTGACAAGGTCACGCACAAGGCCGCAGGCATCAACGACCTCATACTCGGAAGGGCCGAACTCCCGATGCCGGAAAACGTCACAGAAAAGAACATGCGGCAGATCCGTGCCGCCAGTAAACTGATACGGCGCAAACAGAGGCAATACGAGACCCAGAATCTCCAGTTTGCGGAAATGCGGGAAGATGCCGGCCTGAAGGAATACCTGGACCGCACCACATTCATCAACAAGGACGGTGAAGTCTGCGAATTCACGGACTTGCAGAAACACGACCTGAACCTCGTGTTGCAGAAACGCTACGCCCTGCTGAACTGGCAGCAGGGTTCAGGCAAGACCGCCGCCGTCTATCACAGGGCGAAATACCTGCTCAAGTTCAGAAAGGCAAAGAACGTCATCATACTTGCCCCGGCCATCGCCACCAACATGACCTGGATACCGTTCCTTACCATAAACAAGGAACGCTTCCGTACAATACAGACCGCCGGCGACCTCAACAACATACCGGAAGGGACATTCCTTGTCGTCTCCACCTCCATGCTCCGGAAACTGAAAAGAGGACTGATGCGTTTCGTGAAACGCACTTCCGGCAAGCTGTGCCTTGTCTTCGACGAGTCGGACGAAATCACCAATCCCACATCGCAGCGTACAAGAAACATCCTGTGCATATTCAGGAGGCTCAGGTACAAGATCCTCGACACGGGAACAACCACCCGCAACAACATCGCGGAACTGTACAGCCAGTTCGAACTACTCTACAACAACTCCGTAAATATGATATGCTGGAGCCCGCAGGTCTACCACGAAAACAGGGACCACGAGATAGAGGAAGAGAACAACCCGGATTACGGAACACCGTTCCCCGCCTTCAGGGGGCATGTCCTTTTCCGTGCCTGCCACTGTCCGGGGAAAGCCACTGTATTCGGCATCGAGAAACAGAACCAGGACGTGTACAACAAGGACGAACTCTCCGAACTTATCGGCAAAACGGTCATCACCCGTAAATTCAGGGACTTCGCAGGAGAGAAATACCGGATACGGACACATACCGTCCGTCCCTCGGAAGGAGAACACGAGGTATACCGTGTCATCATCGAGGAATTCTGCCGCATCTGTGAGCTGTACTACAACAGCACGGGAGACACGAAAAAGGATGCAGGACTGAGACTCATGAGGCAGATCAAGCTGCTTATCAAAGCCTGTTCGGTACCTCACCTGATAGAGGGATACTACGGTGACAGTTATCCTTCCAAGACCCGCTATATTGAAAGGCTCATAAGGACAATACCGGGTAAGGTTGCCATCGGATGTACCACATTGGCGGCCTTCGACCTCTACGAGAGCTATATCCGGGAACATTTTCCCGACAGACCTGTATTTGTGGTCAAGGGAGATGTAGCCTTCAAGAAACGGCAGAGCATCGTGACCGAATTCGACTCCACCATCAACGGCATCCTGATATGCACACAGCAGAGCCTGAGCAGCTCCGTGAACATACCTACCTGCAACGACGTGATACTGGAATCCCTGCAGTGGAACATCCCCCGTATGGAACAGTTCTACTTCCGTTTCATCCGTCTCGATTCCAAAGAAATGAAGGATGTCCACTACGTCACCTACGAAGATTCGGTCGAACAGAACCTGATGGCACTGGTACTGACCAAGGAGCGTCTGAACGAATTCATCAAGACCGGTGAGGTCAAAGAACAGTCAGAAATCTTCGAGGAGTTCGACATCACAATGTCTGTCATCGACAGCCTGCTCATCCGCACGCAGGACAGTGAAGGCAAAATACACATCAGCTGGGGAAGCCAGCGCATAACAGAATAAATATGAACCGTATGAAGAAGACCGGGAGTTCCATTCCCACCGACAAAGGTAAGCCGCGTCCCCATCGGCTGAGCAAGGTCAGGCCGCAGGCGGTTTTCAGGAAAATCATCCTCGCGGAGCTGCGGTATTTTCCCGAAAAACCCTGCACAGCCGGGACACGGCACCTTGTCGAGGTCGGTGGAATGGAATCCCCGGCATCCACATACATAAAAGACAAGTAATATGGATCTGAACAATGCAGAGATTGCCGTGACCACACAGCATCTCATTGACATAAAGGATTACAGGGACTACTGGCTGCACCTGTCCGACTACAGCGACATGGGCGAGTTCCTGAGTGCCTGTTCCGACCTGTTTCCCGGGGAAAAGGAACCGGAATACCGGTATCCGAAATGGGAAAACATTCCGGACACACTGATCAGCCGTGAATGGCTCTGTCCCAACTTCTTCGAGATCAGGGATGCCCTTGAAAGGCTCGAAGAGGAAGAAACGGAGTTTTTCATAAGCTGGAGCAGAAGTTACGGATATGACATCACCACGGATGACCCGCACATGATGGTATCACACTACCATGACCTGTACGGGGATACCGTCACGGAAACGGAAGAAGACGCGGACACGGGAGAAGATGCCCTGATATACACGGGCGTATCAAGCTACTACTGCGACATGCTTACATTCCGTTACGAAATATTTGATGACAATTATGACTAAAAGACAAAAGATATGGAAATCAACTTCAAAGGACCTGTAATGCCTATCGACCCATACTCGCAGCTGGCATTCGTGGAAATACTGAACATACTACTGACGGCGGGACACATCGTGGATGTGAACCGCTTCCTCATAAGCAGGAATGTCAATCCGCAGTTCGGCTCACTGTCAGGCTATTTCAGATGGTCGTTCGCCGGAGACCATTTTACCCTCTGGCAACGCACGGACTACAATTCAACGCTATGTTTTAACCACAGGATACTCGATCTGCCTTTCGGTGTCCTGGCAGCAAAAGACAGCGGGAAAGACAAGGAAACGGCAAACTGAAAATGAAACGATATGGAAACTACGATAAAAATACCCAACCGGGAAATCGCGCTCGCGGCATTTGACAGGCTCCGCCGGGAAAAAAGGAAGGATGCCGCACTGAGGCTGGCCGGGTGTATGCTCAGAGGGACATACATATCCCTCGGCATCGGTGATACCGACTGGGAAATAGACACCGCACTGCACAAATGCGGCGGTGAGCCTAAAACCGGATACGGTCATATGGCACATTTCCACTTCGACGGCGAGACGGAAATGGAAACAGAGAAATATGAAAGGCTCAAGGAAGAGTACGAATGACAAGGGAGCGGCCGAAAGGTCGCTCTTCTCATTTATAAACGACATGTACGGGAAACAGAATCCTGCCGTACACAGGTAACAGAAATGGAAGAACAGGAAAGACTGACAATGGAACTCGTGAAATCGCTCATGGACAAGTCCTACACGCTGGTATGGGTGGACTACAACGACAATCTCGACAACTGCCGTGACACCATCCAGAAGTGTCTGGAAGAAAGGAGCTGTGAAAGTCTGTGGGAGAAAGTGGACGAATGGTACGGTGACGCCGAATGGGAAGCTGTCCGTGAAATCGTCTCAAAGCTGAAGGATGAATGTATCCGTTTCCATGATTTCGGGGAAGAGGAAGTGGACAAGTTCTTTCAAGAACACGAAGACGAAATCAGGGAAGAAATCTATGACAGAAACGACTCTGACACGCTGAAAGAACTTCTCAAAAACACGGATGACATCCCCGTGCGTGTCGAGATGCTGTCAAACTACGACTGCATCAATTCCAACTGGCTGGAATCGCAGGAAGGATACCGGTACAAGGAATCCTATTTCGGGGATATGATAGACGCGCTGAACCTCAATCCAGCCAAAGTGAAGAAAATGCTGGTGGAGAAAGGCTACACGGTATATGGCCGGTTCCCCGACAAAAAATACAGGGACGGCAAGGAACAGGTATCCTATGAACAGTTCTACCATGAACTTATCAACTCCTGCTGCGGTGCCAACCTGCTGACCTATATCGGCAAGGTAAGCCTGCAGGAACTTTATGATGCCGGATTCTCGCTTGGGGAAGTCATTATTCCCAAAGGCAACTGCTGCGGCATCTTCAGCTCCATGTACGGCGGTGGAAGCCTCCTGGAAATGGAACTCCTGAAAGATGTCAGACTGAAACTGGAAGTCAGGGACTATCACGGATTCCGCTTCCGTCTTGACAGCGAGAACTCAAAATATGAATGCTCCATCAAGCATGTGTACGGGGTATGCGATTCCTTCTTCGGAGAAAAGATAGGTCTTGTCGCTTCATAAATCAAGTATGGTCAATTAAAGATATCAAATCATGGAAAAGAAATATGCAATCATCCTATTCAAGGGAAAAGAATACCTGTGCGGACACGAAGACGGCTGCCATTACGATGTGTCCTGCCCGGTGAGGACATTCACTGAAGGAGAAGACGACTTCAAAATTCAGGAATCCGGGAAAAACCGGTCTGAAAGGACATTCCGGTACCATGGAAAGGAATTCAGGCTTGTCACCGGCTTCTACCCGAACGGATGGCCGGTTCTGAGTCTGGAATCACCGGACAACGGGGAACTATACACGGTACTTACCGTCAATCTGGAAGACTCTCCGGCATTCGGGATTCCCGACCAGGCATTCATTGACATAAACAACAATCCGGAAGCGATGGAATTCCTCATAAGGAACAGCCTTGCCGAAGATACGGGATACAGACGCAAAAGCGGATGGGTAGAATACCCGATGGCCAAACTGAACCTGGCTGAACTGTACCGGTTGTCACCGGAATCGTTCGAGAACCAAGAATAAGAATCAACAACAGAAATCATTAACCAAATCATAGGAATTATGGCAAAGTACGATGTAAGAGTAAGGTACACCTTCGAGGGTACCTACAAGGTCGTGGCGGAAGACCGCGACGAGGCGGAAAGAATTGTAACGGAAGACTGCGGTCTGGTATTGGGCGGAAACATCCACACTACCTGCGATGATGACGAGGTGACAGACTGGAGATTCGGCTGTCACCCCGACATGCAGATCCTTTCTTTCAGGGAACGGGGTGGCAAAGGCAAGGTCAGATACACGTCCATGTGTTTCAGCGACAGGATTGAAGAACTGAGAAAGGACATAATCGAAGCCATCAGGGAGCTGCTTGATGCGCAGGGACTGAAAGAAATCACGTTTACCGACAACGAAGAAGACCCCGTATGGATTATCTGGTTTGACGATAATGGAGACCCATACGAGTGTTATGTTACAGGAATTGAGGTTACTGACAAGTTCATTACCGTGTTGGCAACAATAAAGGACAGTATGGAAGAGGTTTTCTGTCAGAGTCCTTTCGAACTTGGAGCCAGCAACATTGATTGGCTCAATCAAATGTACGAAGCAGTCAGGCTTCAACTTGAAAATACAAACGGGAACTCTTAAAACGAAAGACAATATGGCAACAAAAGTCAATATGGACAGACACGTCCGGGAGGGATGGACTGTCGGAGCGTTCATCAGGGAGCTGGCCCCGCAGGTGGAAATGATCATGAGCGGGCAAAGCTGGAGGGAACCTTTCAGAAACAAACAGGAACTGGCGGACTGGTGCAGGGACAACCAACCCTATTACAAGAAAAGGATTCCTGAAGTGAACAGCCATTTTGCAAAAATGTATAACCTCAAATAGAAACAACAGTATGAAATATCAAGCGGAAAATGCAGTGTCCAGCTACTTCTACTACATGTGGAATACCTGGTGCGAGGAAGAGTGCAAGACAGTCTTCAAGGAAATGTACCCACATTTTTGGGAAAAATGGAGTCTGATGACGGACAAGGGTGTATTCGGAGCCTCCGAACGGTTCTATGCGGAACTGACGGACCGCTACAGGGAAAAACTGGTGGAACGGGCCGTCAGCCTGTATGACGGCAAGGCCAGGCGCAAACACCCGGACGATTCCAAAATCAAAGTGTGCAGTGACTGCGGTTCAACAGAGATTGAGATTCAGGCATGGGTGGATGTAAACACGAACGAATACCACAGTGACGTGGACGATGACATCTGGTGTTCCCAGTGCGAGGACAATGTGGAGACCTGCTCCAAGCAATCCTTTCTGGAAAAGATGCAGGAATGGTGGAAATCCAACAATACCGATAACCTTGAATACCTGACCGGATTCAAGACATCCGATTTCCCTTCAGCCAATTCCGGGCAAACATTCTCCGAGGCCGCCGACGAATGGTGGAACGGCAAAAACTATGACGAGAAGAGGAACATATACCTGACAAACAATTAAAGACAACAGATATGGCACGGAATATCATTGACCTGATCTGCAACTCATGCAGTTGCGGCAAGGAAGAGGCACAGGAATACCTGGACGACGAGATAAGAAACCTGCAGGAACTTCAGGAGGACAACGACCTGAGAAGCGAAGACTTCGAAATCGCGTGCAGCAACCTCGGGCTTGACCTGGACTGGCAGATATATTTCATCAACCGTCTCGCGGGACTTTAACGGATACAGACATGACTTATTTTCAAAACATACACTCTCTGGCGGACCTGAAAAAGGAATACCGCCGTCTGGCAATGCTTCACCACCCGGACAAGGGTGGTGACACTGCCCTCATGCAGCAGGTGAACACCGAATTCGGAAAATTGTTCGAGGTCTGGAAAGACAAGCCCTGCGTTTCCACAGCTCCAACAGGCTACGAACACGACTTTCAGGGTGCCACCGCAAAGGAATACACCGAATATGTGTACAATGAATACCGCTGGAAAGGACACAACTATACCGGACAGTCCGCACCGGAGATCACGGAACTGGTCAGGGCATGGCTCAAGGAAACCTACCCGAGATATACCTTCTCGGTCCGCAGGGACGGATACAATTCAATCCTTATCCGGCTGATGAAAGCAGACTTCGAGGCTTTCACCAAAGAGTCAGGAAAAATACAGGGAGACATCAACCACTACAACATCCAGACATCAGACAGTCTGACCGACCGGGCCAAGGACGTGATGACAAACGTCAGGGATTTTGTGATGTCATACAATTTCGATGAAAGCGACCCCATGACCGACTATTTCCACACCAACTTCTATCTCACGCTCGGAATCGGCAGCTACAGACAGCCGTACCGGATGGAACTGCCGAAAATTACGGGAAAAGACAATCCTGAAGCTTTCAGACATCCCGAAGGAGCGGCACACAAGGCTATACGTCAGGCACTGGGCAAGGCCCGGTTCGGCTTCATCGAGAACCGAAGACATATCGGGGAAATGATACTTGGAGAGGACTTTTACGGCTCACAGGGCGAACATTATTTCTGGCCCAAGGAATATTCGAGTGCGAAGACGGCACAGAAACGCATCGGGAAACTGGAGGCAGCCGGAATGCGCTGCGAACTGACAGGCTGCAACGGCGGATACATACGCCTGCTCGGATATACCCCGGAAACGGAAAGCAATCTGGAACGGGAAAGGCAGGAATATGCCACTGCATACCGCACATGGCAATCAAGGCGGAATTTTAAAACAACTTAAATCAAAATTTATGGATACGGAAAATTTGAACAAATGGTGGTACTCGTTGCCGGAAGAAATCAGAAAAAAGCTATATGTACAGGAAAATATCAATGTATGGAAAGACCTTGACATGTCGACACGGGTTGCCATGTTCCGGTATTGCCGGATGAAAATATTCGGGATAGGGAAAAACGGGGATATGGAACGGTCGCTGCTTATCGAAACGGTATGCGGACTGGCGGATATCGCCCTCGTGAAAAGAAGCGGCATTGCGCTTGAAGATATGTGCGATGACGAAGGAAATTTTCTTGAAGAATATCAGAAGCAGTTCAACACGGTTTATGACCGTTATGAGGCGGTGCTGGCAAACATGGACTGGACGAACTGTTGTACAGACATGGAAATATCCGTCCGGGAAATAATTGAGCACCTGGAAAAAACAGGCTACAGCCGGGTGGACATTGATACGGACAGAAGAACCGCAAAGACATTCTACACCTACCGTGGCGGGCTTCATATCAACGGTACGGGAAACCTGTCATTCCATATCCTACCTCCACAGGACAGTCTCGGACTGGGACGGTTTGCAATATGCGCCACCCGGAACGGGGAAAGCTCACAGCTGGGGACAGACCAAGCCCCGTTCTTTTTCGGGCGGCTGCTTGCCTTCCTCAAAGGTGAGAGAAAAGAGAATGAGATAATAGATGAAATATCTACCGACAGAAAAACAGAATAGAAACATGAAAGCAAAAGTATTGAAATACAAGTTTGACGGCAACACCATCGTTGCCCCATACATGGAACTTGAGCCGTATGCGGAGAATGTATTCATCTCGCTGGCAAGAAAAAACGAATACGGAAACGAAAGTGAAGACAGTTTCCATATAATCTGCAAGATAGGTGATGTCCATTTTTCCTGTGGACAGTATTCACGCAGAATACTTGACAAGGAGGGGCACCGGGAAGAAGCGGCGACCTATTGCAAGAACTGGATTGAAAACACCCTGAAGGATGTAGAGGATGGAAAAATCATTCCCCTCTTGTCTGTCCATGTATTCAATGCACTCGGTCTTGACTCCACCCCTTTGGTACAGGCCCGTGAGGAATATGCAAAAAAGCAGGAAGAAAAGCGACTGGAACGGAAAAGAAAAGAAGAACTGGAAAGAAAGGAGAAAGAAACCCGATGGCAACAGTTGCTTGACGAGAACAAGCGGAAATTCCTGGACGGTGAGAAAATAACGGCAGAAATGTTTCTTGAAATTACCGGAAGGGACGGCTTTGACATCCATATCAGAACCAAAGGGACATTCAACAGGCATGTGACAGCAATCGACAGGAACGGAACCGTCAGTTTCCGAAAATACAAAGGCCGCCGTACTCCCGACTTTACCGGGTGCCATAAGGCTGTGGCAGACTATCTTGCATTTCTTGCCGGAAATGAAATCAGAAAATAAGATCCAAAGCGGTAACAGCTCTCCTATGCAACTGTTACCGCTATTATCTGAATTTTACAGCTTTCTGTTCAGTACCATCGCCAAGGGATATATAAACTGGTTATAGACCTTGAGCTTCTTCAGATCCAGCACATACCCTGCATAGGGATTGGTACAATCCGAATAGAAAAACACATCGGTAAAACCCGCATGTTCCTTTATGATTTCTCCTTCCAAGGGAATCTCGTCCACATCAAACTCTTCCAGAGGCAGTTCCTCCAGGCGGGCATGTTCCCCATTGCCCAACACATTGAGGTTACGGTTGAACAGCACGTATCCCTGCTTACTGTAATCCACACGCATACCATACGGACGCTCCACAAGGAAAGCATCCGCAGCTTTCTTTATATAATCTTCCATGATTTTTCAAATTAGGATTTGCAAAAGTACACCATTCCTTTGTCAAAGACGAACAAATCAATGGGTTTCTCACCGACATAGCTGCAAGAAAATACAACGACACACAACCTGTATATTTTATTTTCCTCCAGCAAAGGTAGTCCCGTGTCCAACGTACCCGGACAAGGTCAGGCCCCTATGGGGTTGGCTGAAAGAAAATCATCCTCGCCGGTGGCTGCGGTATTTTCTTTCGCCAAACCTTGCGGGTACGGTCACGGGACAGTCAGGCAGGCGAAAAATAAAAAATACCGGCTCCCGAAGCCGGACGTGTTTAACAGATAAAATACAATGACTCATGAAAATCCTGAATGAAGAACATTTCCAGAATGTAAAGCGTTACGCCGAATCCATCGGTGACACATCACTCCAGAACTGTCTGGATAGACTGAAAAAATGGGAGGAGAATCCAGACCATCCAAGCGAAATCTCGCTCTATTATGACCATGCACCGTACTCGTTCGGCTTCACGCAACGCTATCCCGACGGAAGCATCGGCATCGTAGGCGGTCTGCTCTATCACGGAATACCGGACCGGTCTTTTGCCGTGACACTTGAACCGTTCCACGGATGGCAGATACATACCTGAAAAAAGATAGACAATCATAGTATTAACTTTATAAAATTCAAGATTATGGAAGCAATGGCAGTATTGGAAAAACAACAGCAGTTTGATTTTCAGAACAACGGAATCGAAGTAATGAACTTCGAGACTCTCCAGCGTACCTACAAAGAAAATGACATCTACGGCAAGCCTGTCCAGGGCATCTATCACTACCAGGTCCTGCAGCGTATGATGGACATCTGCGAGAAGTACAACCTCGATTACGAGGTGGAAGAAATCTTCGCGGCACAGAACAGGAACAAGACACAGCCGGGAGTAAGCATTCTCCCGCAGGTGGAACAGACACTTGGTGAAAAAGCAGTGGAAGCGCACATCCTCCGACGCATCTTCGCGACCATCCGGATCAAGGACTGGGAAACGGACGAGCTGACGACTACGCTGGTCGTCGCCTACCATCAGGACGGCATACAAGCGGCCATAGGCCCGTGCGTGAAGATATGCCATAACCAGTGTATCCTATCACCGGAAAGGAGCATCTGCAATTACGGAAAAAACAAGGTGACAACGGAAGGGGTATTCGAAACGGTGGACGGTTGGCTGGCAAACTTCGAGGTGAACATGAACGAGGACATCGCAAGGATTCAGCGGCTGAAACGCAGAATTGTCTCCCTGGAGGAAGTGTATATGTATATCGGGCTGCTGACAGCATTGCGCGTCTCCCATGACAGTTCGGACAGGAACCTGTCATCCTCCGTGGAAACCTACCCGCTGAACCAGAGCCAGATTTCCATCTTCACGGAAGAGGTGCTGAAACTGGTCCGCGAAAAGGGACAAATCACCGCTTGGGACTTGTATAACGTAGCGACTGAGATATATAAGCCGGGCAGAACGGATTTCCCGGCACTGATTCCACAGAATGGGGCAATGGCGGAACTCCTGCTTTCCCGTCTTCCAGCAGAGGTGGAAATACAGGATGCGGTTCTGGTAAGCTGAACGGCTACAGAATGAAATATTCATATTATTTTTGCCGCAAGCAAACCAATGACATATCAACAACCCGGACAGGCGTTCATAACCGACGCCTGTCTTTACTATATAATTTTAACAATATGACTTGGAAAAAAGCAAATATCATCATAGACGGCCGAAAGATGGAAGTCCCGGCTCCCGACATCATATCGGCAAGCCGCAGCACGGACATCCCGGCATTTTATGCGGACTGGTTCTTCCATCGGCTCGAAACCGGCTATTCCGTGTGGAACAACCCGTTCAACGGAAAAAAGAGCTATATCTCTTACCGGAATACAAGATTCATAGTGTTCTGGTCGAAAAATCCCAAACCTCTTCTTCCTTATCTGCCGATCCTGAAAGAAAGAGGTATCGGTTGCTATATCCAGTTCACTTTGAATGATTATGAGGAAGACGGACTGGAAACCGGTGTTCCTCCGCTGACAGAACGTATTGAAACATTCAGGACCCTTTCTGAGATATTGGGTAAAGAAGCCGTAATATGGCGGTTCGATCCGCTGATACTCACAGACAACATATCCGTGGATACTCTGATTGAAAAGATCGAACGTGTAGGAACGGAGATACACAATTGTACGGAAAAGCTGGTTTTCAGTTTTGCAGACATAGACTCGTACAGAAAGGTCAAGGCCAACATGACAGACAGCGGAATCCCGTATCATGAATGGAATAAAGAAAAAATGGAGGAACTTGCCGGAAAACTGACGGTACTGAACCGTAACAGAGGATGGAATCTGGAGCTGGCTACCTGCGGCGAAAATCTGGATTTTGGCAAATACAGGATATCCCATAACCGCTGCATCGACGGTGACCTGATAGCACGTCTGGCATGGAAAGACAAGGAACTGATGTCTGCATTGGGAGTCACCATACAGGAAATGCCGTCTCCAGCCTTTTTCGACATGAATGACCTTCCTTACGGTGCTGTGCTTCTACCTGGCAACAAATACTTCGTCAGCAATCACAAAAAGGATCCGGGACAACGTGCCTCATGCGGATGTATGGCAGCCAAGGATATTGGGGAATACAATACCTGCCCTCATCTCTGCGAATACTGCTATGCAAATTCAAGCAAAAAATCGGCAATCATGAACTGGGAAATGCACCGGCAGAACCCTATGGCGGAAACGATAACCGGAAAGTAGAACAACAGACGAGGAAGAAACTGACAGTCAAAAGACTGAAAGATTCTTCCTCGTTTTTTTACTCTTCGAAGAGCAGCATATATTCCACCTTCCTTCTCCGTTCAATGCTCGGCACTACCTTGCCTTTGTAACACCGGAAAGAAACATACTCCTTATAGATATTCCGGTCTCCGGCCTCCAGCTTCTTCAACAATTTGCTTTTGGGCATCTTGCCGTAACCTTTCAGACGGTATGCCCCCACATTATAGCTCAAAACAGCGGCAATCAATGAATCACGTCCCAGATAACTGAACATACGGCACAGCTTGCGTAAATCCGCTCTCAGGATTGAATCCCCCTGTTCTTTTGTAATGTCATTGGTCAGCCTTTCCCCGGGAAGGACCTTATGCCCGTACCCGACATAAGGCCAGTGTCTTTTTTCTCCATGCCAGCCCTCGAACCGCTTAATGCACTCAACCGCAAGGCTGAACCTGTCCTGTTTTTCCTTTACCGGATTCTCCGCCCGCAACGGTATGCTCCCGAAGCAGATGATGGCGAAAAACGCCGCAAACAAATTTGCTTTTATTCCCATAGGCAGGTCAGGTTCATTGTGATACGATGACGACAGGCAGTTCCTTGCCGCCGGAAGTAACCACGGTATCCTCGTCCTCCGTCTCGTTGTTGAAATCAAAGGTCAGTTGGAAAAGCTGTGCCGGCTCGCTGTTATCCTCAAAATAGATGTCGATACTCTGCTGGTCTTCACACTCTGAGGTGTAATAAAGACGGAACACCTCCCTGTCCAGAGGATAACGGTCGTTGGGCAGCAGCACCATCCCGTCATCCATGCGCAGTTTGCCTTCGCCGTCCGGCTGGAAATAGCGGATGGTATAGCGGGCGTCGGAGAACCGTCCTTCCCGTTTCAGTTCACAGCGTATTTCCACGGTCTCGCCTTTCACGATACGCTTGGGTACAGGCATCGTCTCCACAGTAAAGGGATAGGACTGCTGCACGTCAAGGTCATCGCTGCACGAGGTCAATATACTGAAGGTCATGCCCATCAGGGCGCATACAAGGGCAAACAGCCCTTTCTTGTTCATAATCGGTTTCATATTCATTTCTTGTTTTAACGGTTTATAAAAAATTACTGTTCAGGCGGAAAATTGCTTTCCAGATATTCGTTCAGGTCCTTGCATCCGGCATACAGGTCGGAACAGTCGTCAATCCTGTCACCGTAGCGTTTCCGAAGGACGGCCAGTGTCCTTTTTCCGGCATCGTCATTGTCCAGGTAGCACCGGATCCTCCCGTAATTGTCCAGAAAAGGGAACGAACGTTCAAGCAGGGTCACCGAATTGAGGACCAGATAATCCTCACCGCGGCTGATGCCGAGTACCTTCCATGAAAGAAAGTCGATAAAGCCCTCAAAAAGGTTGCAGGTAAGCGATCTGTTGCGGATGACGGAGATGTCCTTGGGCGGCAGGCACCATTTCATGAACCTGGTCCGCAGCTCATAGCCTCCGCCCATGTTCCTGAAGCCGACGGCGAAATACCGCTTGCCGTACAGCCAGAACCGTACTTCCTCGCACTCTGCACGGGCAATTTCCGCAGGTATGCCGCGTCCCTTCAGATAGTCGAGCAGGGCATTACAGCGCAAGGGACCGCAAACCACCTCCTCGAAGCGGGAAGGCTCTTTGCGCTTTTCTGTCCTGACACTTTCCTTTTCTCTTTTCTGTCCGGCATATTCGGGGACTGTTCCTCCATATACTCCGGCGATGAACCTCGCCTGCGCCATGAAGCCGTCGCTTCCTGAAAGTTCCCCCGCAAGGGTGAAGATGTCGCCTCCATGCCCGGTGCCGAAGTCATGCCATACGCCCTTACGGGTGTTCACATGGAACGAAGGTGTCCTTTCCTCACGGCACGGGGAGAGATACCAGCATTCGTCGCCATGCCGTCTGACCGGCTCCTGTCCCAGACGGGACAGGAATTCCTCAATGGGAATGCCTCTTATCATCTCTATATCCATAGGCGTCTAATTGATGATGAAACGGACTCCAAGCCCGAACTGTGTCGTGAACTTTCCCAGAGAACTGCCCCATAGCACTCGTTCGCGCACATGGGCAAGCAGCACGATACGGTCCGTCACATAGCTTTCCAACTCCAGCGTCAGGGCTCCGCCATAGACGAAGGCATCCCGGTAGGAAAGCATGGAACCGTCATACAGAACCTTTTCTCCCCAGTTCAAGGTCTCATATCCCACCAGGGCGGAACCGCCAACAGAAAGGAAGAATATCTTCGCCGGGTCGGACAGGAACTTCAAGTAGTAGCCACCCTCCGCAGTAAACTGGGCCCGTGGGACGGAAGTCCCGCGATAACCGTAGTTCTTCAGCAGGTATTCCACACCAGCCACCCAATGGTTGGCCCTTTTCGTATATCCCGAAAGGGCAAAGCCCGTGTACCAGTCAACCGGTGATTTCAGGTTTCCGGCAAAGCCTCCCCTGAGTTCCACACCCTTCATTCCGGGAAGGTAACGCTGGGCGTATGCCTGCCCCGATGACAGGGCAAGCGATACGCATACGGCAAAAAGGAACAGATACTTCTTCATGGTCATTTCACTTTAAGTTCATTGATCACCCTCGCTCTCACGATGTCCTCACTCTCCACGGTGAAGGTCTGGTGACGGCCTCCGCTCTTCTCGTGCATCTCCACCACCAGCATCTTGTCGGCGGGAATGGTGAACTTGTCAAAGACAAAGACAGTACGCTCATCCTTCTTTCCGGCGACAGCCGTGGCATAGTTGTAGGCACGCAGTGGAAATATCACCTGCTCTTGGATGGCCGTGCGCTTGAGTACCTTCTTGTCTACGATCTTGAACGTCACGAAATCCACCTCATAAGGCACGTTCGACGTGTTCTTCACCTGGGTATGGAAATAAAGCAGCCCGTTATGGGTATAGAGTCCGCGCAGCAGGTACTGGATGCCGAACGCCTTGCTCCCGATATGCTTGATATGACGTCTGTTATCCTTGTGGATGGCCTTGGATATAAGGTGTACCAGCTTGGGCGACTCGCTGCCGAGTTCCTTCAGGTAGATGTCAAGGGCATTGTTCGGGCGGTTCACCTCGCTGCCGTCATGAACAAAATCGGCCATCTCGATGTTGAGCAGCAGAGGCTCATCGGCATACTTCACATTGAAGGTGTAGAAACTTCCGCTTTCGGTAATCACCGACATGTTGGTCTCCTCACGGAAGTTCTTTCTGGTAGCCTTTACCCTGATTACATTCTCTGAACCGTCCGCCTTGCCCGCAATCAGATTCGGAGAACCGAGATCCACGTAACGGACAGCCGAGGGAAAGATGATATGGGTCGTCTTGTCATACGTCACTTCCAGACCGTAAGGCGGAATCATCCGATCAAAGGTGAGCTTTCTGGACAGCCCGTGATAGAGGTCGCCGTCCTCCTGCTGCGGATAGATATCCGCCTTCAGGGTCAAATCATTTACGGCCGTGGTATCAGCCGACTGTGCATGTGCACTTGCAACGCCGCCTGCGAGGGCAAGCATCAAAAGAATCTTTTTCATGTCTTTACTGTTTTAATGGGTTATTGATTGTTGTTCTGATAAAGCATCAGTCCGTAGCCTGATTTGAGGTGTACCTTCTCCTCGCGCATCTTTTTGGAGATGTACTGCGACACGCCTTGTATGGCCCCTCGTCCAAGCTCGGAGAGAAGCTGGTCACCTGCCGACTGGTTGGTGATGGAGATGGTCGTGCCGAGATTCTGTCCCATGTTGGCGGCCACTTCCCTTACCGCATTCGCTTCCGTCGAACCGGGAATGAATATCCCGTCCTGTCCGTCACTGTCCAGCACGGTCAGTTCCACGGGAATGACATTGCCGTCATATTCGACCTGCAGGATTTCAATGCCAAGCCGCTCGCCCTGGATACGTCCCTCACCGGTCAGCAGGGTATTGCGGGGAAGCACATATCTTCCCACACGCATGGCCTCCAGCAGCCTGAGACGCACGCTTTGTCCGCTGATAATGGTCTGGTCGCCATGCACGCAGGCCCGTATGGTATTCCTCGCCATCTGTGTCCCGGCACTGCCCACAGCCGTATGGAAGCCGATATCAGCACCGGAAAGCAGTCTCGCGAACTGTACCGAATCGGTAAGAGGCTGAGGAAGGGACGACACGACCGGAGAGGACACCAGCCCGACGGGAACGGCTTTCGCCTTCCTCTCCCTTGAGGGACTTTCCGTCTCCTGACTGTCCGCTGTTCCCGTGCTGCCGCCCGAAGGCATATATTTGGCGGCAAGTTCATAGGACTTCTCCAGCAGAGCCACCTGTTCCTCGTAGCTCGGTCCGGCCGTCTGCGCTGCGGCAGCCTGTCTGAGCTGTTCCACCTCTGCTTTCAGGGCTTCCTTTTCCGGGTCTTCCTCAGGACTCTCGTAAAAACTGCCGAGAGTGGCGTTGATGTCGTTGTAGGCCGAGGCTGAAGAGGCGAAGGCTCCCGTCCTGCCGTTTCCTCCTGAATGGTACGCACGGCTTTCATTTTCACTTGCAATGTCCTGCGCCGGTTCTGTTTCCGGGATATTATCCTGTCTGTGTCCATCGGTCAGGGCGGAGAAGTCGGCCAGCGTACGCTTCTTCTCCTCCTGCCGGCGAACCATGTCCGCCTGCTCATAGGCAGCCATCTTGTCCGCCTCTATACCCGTACCTTTCGGATCGGGAAGTTCGGCATTGAAGCCTGTCTTCCTTTCCGCCTCCTGCCTGTCTTTTTCGGACGGGGCGAAAATTAACCACATGCACCCGAGGAACAGCAGGAACATGCCTGTGAAAACCAGATATTTCCTGATTTTCTGCTTCTGTTTCAATTTTTCTGCATCTGTACTCATAATCTTACTTGTTGAACTGGTTAAAAAACTCTTCCATCTCACGGACTTTCATATCGGAGAGGGTATCCGCAGGCACAAAGTCGGGAACCTCAAGCGGGGTTATCCTGATGATGTCCTGCCGGGCATCCTCCCGTCCGATGTCATAAATCGCACGGAAAATCATGTAGAAATTCACCAGCGCGAAAAGGGAAACCATCACGATGATGGCGATTGCCCTCTGACGGGGTGTGAGTCTGTCACAAAGGCCGCGCAGCCTGCCCCCGATACATTCCTTGAACTTTACATACATTTTTCTCATACATACATTGTTTTATCTGTCATACATTCTGATATCCCTGTTCTCCAGTACATGGAACCCTTCCAGGATGAACCCGTGCGGATTGTTGTCACTGCGGGTGGAATTCCGCAACCTGCCATGCGTGACAAGGCTGCGTTCCGTCACGCTCTTCTCACGGATGATGAAAAGGCGTGCGTATGTCATGACATCATACGGATAGGTGTTGAAGTCGCATTTCACGCTGTCTATCTCGATACGCTGGCTGACATTGCCCGAAATTATTCTATTGTAATAACCCTGTTCGGCCAGATCCCCGTAATGGGAATAGGCGGAACGGTCACTCAGGAACATGGCACGCTGCACGTTCCCCTCGATGGCACTCTTGTCAGGGGCCAGCGTGAAGAACAGCTCATGGAAACGTCTGACATGTTCCCTTGCCTCTACGGGACGGTTCTGCTCCAGGTCCTGCGAGAGGGCGAGCATGAGCGACTTCCCCTCATCCAGCACATAGATCTTCTGGCGCTGGGCTTCGGCAAAACTGTATGCCTTCCACACGGAATAGCCCACAAGCAGGGTGCAGACACCCAGATAGACTATTCCGAACAGGCGCAGATGCCGGAAGCTGGTCTCGATATTTTTCAATGATTTGAATTCCATTCTTATTCGTTTTATGATTGTTACTTGATTAGTCTTCCGGCCACATTTCCTACAGTAGCACCTGCGGCACCGCCCACAATGGAGCCTGTCTTGGAAGCAGCCTGATTCACGTTCTTGCCGTAATTTCCTGCACCTCCACCGGCCTGAACAATCCAGTTGGCCACGGTCGGAATCGTGAAATACCCGATGATGCCGATAATCAGGAACGTGATGTACACGGCATTGGAACTGTCCGGAATGAAGTTGGGGTCGGACAGCTGCTCGATGTCCCTCTGAAGCATCAGGGTCTGTATGCGTGCCAGCACGCTGCTGAAAAGATCAGAGACGGGCAGCCACAGATAGATGCTGATATAGCGGACAAACCATTGGCTCAGCGAGGCCTGAAAGCCGTCCCAGCACGAAATGGCAAAGGAAATCGGTCCGAGAATGGAAAGGACAATCAGGAAGAATGTCCTTAGCGTGTCCACTACAAGCGCGGCCGCATTGAACATCAGTTCCAGCAGCTCACGGAAAAAATTCTGCACGGACTTCTTCATGTTGTACATGGCACGGTCCACATACATACCGCAAGCCTCGATAGCGTCCAGAGCTCCCAGTTCATCCAGTTTGTTGTCAAAAGCCTCCTTGTCCACCAGGTAGGCCGTCTCGGGATTCCTCCGCATCGCCTCAATCTCCAGCTTGTCCTTCTGCTGCCGATACTCATTCATGTCAAAGGTCTGCGTCTCCAGAATCCTGTGCGTTCCGGTCACGACGGGTGACAAAATGCTGTTGAGCGTACCCAGCACGATGGTCGGAAAAAACATGATGCAGATACCCAGAGCAAACGGACGCAGCAAAGGGAACACGTCAATAGGTTCGGCCCTGGCCAGCGACTGCCAGACACGGTACGCCACATAAAAGAGGGCTCCCAATCCGGCAAGGCCCTTGGCCACGCCGGTCATCTGCGAACAGAGCGGCATCATGTCCGTGTACAGACTTTGCAGGATCTGGTGCAGATTGTCAAAATTCACAGCCAACAATACCATAAGCAATCCTCCTTGAAATTACCAGTAACGTTCGTTGGGTGAACCGTACAGAGCCATCACACGGTCAAGATCATTCTGTTTCTTGGCACGCAGGTACGACACGCCGATGTTCTTGTTGGTATAGTACTGCACCAGACTGCGGTATTGCAGCATGTCGGTATAACAGCGGTCGATGATGTCCATACGTTCCTTGTCGTTCATCGAAAGGCCGTTCTCGTTGACCACCGTCTTCAGGTCCGTCAGCAGATTGGCACTCTCCTCCAGCAGCTTCGTGTAGCCGAGGGCGATAGCACTCAGTTCCTCAGGGGTGAAATAAGGGTCACTGAGCATACGCTCATAACTGGTCACATAGATTTCCGTGATGTCGCCGACCATCAGGATGGTCTGCTGCACCTTGCGGGCATCGCGTACCAGATTCTTCACTTTCCTAAGGCCGTCATAATACTCCTTGCCCTGCTTGTAAATCTTGACCGTCTCCTGAAAATTGTTGAGCATGTTGCCAGCCGTCGAGGACGTGTGGACGATATTCTTGGCGGCATTGATGATGCCCTGGGCAAGATTCCCGGGATCGGTCACTACCCATTGGGCGTGTGCCCTGCCTGCCGAAAGGAGGCAGATACAGCATAAGGCTGTCAGAATTCTTTTCTTCATGTCGTTAATCTTTAATGGTTGATAAATCTTTTCCGTTAGTTCAGAGTCCCATCTTGCGGCCTTTCGGCTTAGGACGGACGGTGATGTGCGGTTTCCTCCGCAGTGTTGTTTCCGAGGAGACCGTGCGGGCAGGCCTGATATTCCTGAAGAACTCGTCCGCATAAGGACGTCTGCCGGTCATCCTGACAAATCGGGCATCCAGTTCCCGGTAAGCCTTCTCCGCCTGTTTCCGTATCACATCCTCCGGACTGCTCCTGTCAATGCCGTATTTCACGAGAAAATCCGGGCGGATATGTATCGGGTCATGTACGGAACCCGGCGAGGCGGCAATACTGCCCAGCCTCTCCAGTTCCCCGTTCAGCTTGTCAAGGTATTCAGCCGGAGGACGGGGACATACACTTTCAAAAATCTTCTCCACCGCGTGTGTCAGTCTTGCATCCACCTCCAGAATGTCGGGTACTTCCCCCGTCTGCCTCTTCCGCAGGTATTCGTCAGGAGCCATCCCTTCAAGCTGATGGAACAGACGGTAATCCTCCGTGAGCCCGTAATAGTCCTGTATGGAAAGAGGAATATTCCAGCCCTGCATCAGGGACCAGTAGAGAGATGACACGACCTCACGGCGTTTGCTTTCATTAGATTCCAGATCGCTATACATAAATTCAGAAGTTTAATGGGTTGATAAATGATTTCACTTTTTCCTCTTGCTCTCGGCCAGCTGCTTGATTGCCAGCTCGATATTGCCACCCAGCTTCCGGGTAAGCCGCATTACTTCAAGCTTTTCCGTCTCCTCGGTCGTGTAGGTGCAGTACTCTTCCGGCGAGACCTCGGTGGCATAGACCGCCGACTGTGTTCCGCCGAGACCTATCCACACTTCCTTGTACTTGCGGGACGGGCTGTTGGCCATGTTGATGGAGAGAATCTGAGCACGTTCCTTGTCGGTCAGGCCCAGCAGGGACTGGATTTCATCGAACTTGTTGACATACTTCCTCTGGTCCAACAAAATCTTGCAGTCGCTGTTGTTGATGATGGTTCCCTTGACGATGGGTGACGAAATGATGTCTTCCACCTCCTGGGTAACGACAACAGCCTCTCCGAAAAACTTTCGGACGGTCTTGAAAAGGTAGCGGATATAGTTGCTCATATTGGCGGATGCCAATGCCTTCCAACATTCCTCAATAAGTATCATCTTTCGGATACCTTTCAACTTTCGCATCTTGCTGATGAAAGTTTCCATGATGATGATGGTGACAATCGGAAGCAGCACCTTGTTGTCACGAATATTGTCCAGCTCGAAGACAATGAAGCGTTTGCCAAGCAAATCAAGCTGTCTGTCGGAATTCAACAGGAAGTCATACTCGCCACCCTTGTAATAAGGTTCCAGCACATTCAGGAATCCCCACACGTCAAAATCCTTCTCCCGTGTACGCTTGGTCTTCAGGATTTCCTGAAATTCGTCTCGGATGAACTCATAGAAGGTATTGAAGGACGGAACCACGGTACTGTCCGTGCGTATCTTCTCCAGAAAGAGATTGACCGCGTTGGAGAGTGCCACCTCCTCGGCACGTGTCGGCGGCTCGTCGTCACGTTTCCACAGGGTAAGGATAAGCGTCTTGATGGACTCCTTCTTTTCGATGTCAAACACACCGTCCTCCACGTAGAAAGGATTGAAGGCTATCGGATCGCTCTCCTCATAGGTGAAATAGATGCCGTCCTCGCCATGCGTGCGTGCATGGATAAGGCTGCACAGTCCCTGATAGGAATTTCCCGTGTCCACCAGCAGCACATGCGCTCCCTGTTCATAATACTGGCGCACCATGTGGTTGGTGAAAAAAGACTTTCCGCTGCCCGAAGGTCCGAGGATGAACTTGTTGCGGTTGGTAATCGTACCGTTCTTCATCGGAAGGTCGGAAATGTCCAGATGGACAGGCTTTCCGGTCAGACGGTCCACCATGCGGATGCCGAACGGCGAGAGTGAATCCTTGTAGGACGTTTCCCCGATGAACAGGCACAGGGCCTGCTCGATGAAGGTGTAGAAGCTTTCCTCTGACGGGAAATCACCGGCATTGCCGGGAATGGCCGCCCAGAAGAGTGTCGGCACATCGACCGTGTTCTGACGGGGCTTGGCCTCCATCAGGGCAATCTGACTGCCCACGTCGTTCTTGATACGCTTCAGCTTCTCCCGGTCGTCACTCCATGCAAAGACGTTGCAGTGCGCACGGATGGAAGTGAGCCCCTTGCTGTGCGCCTCGTTCAGGTACTCCTCAATCCATTCACGGTTGATCTGGTTGGAGCGGCTGTAACGGGACAGCGAGTGCATGTTGCGGGCGGTCTGCTCAAATTTCCTCAGGTTTTCCGCCGAATCGTCTATGAAGAGATACTGGTTCACGATATGGTTGCACGTGAGCAGTATCCCTATCGGTGCGGCAAAGGACAGGCGGCAGTCGCTGCGGTCCGTGGACAGCCGTTCATAACGGCTGTCCGTACCCACGGATGACGGCAGGTCTTCCGTTTCGGAGAGGGTATGCAGGCAGAGCAGGTTGTCGCCGACCTTCATTTCCCCGGCTCCGAGAGTGATGTCCTGCAGGCTGGTCGTATTTTCCTGCGAAAGCGAAAAATACTTTTCGATAATGCCCGCGGAGGTTTCCGTACCGGTAATCTCTTCGTCCGTCAGCCTGACCATGCGGAGCAGACCGCTGTCGTTCACGATACGCTCGAACTGCCCGCAGCATTCCAGGAAGCGTGCAACGGTATCCTTGTCCTGCATCTCCTTGGGGATGATAAACCCGCGCGTGAGGGCATTGAAACTGCTTGTCGTGCGGCTGTGTTCCTTAGTGGTCTTAGTCAGGAACAGATAGCAGGTATGGTTCAGGTACGGCCGTTCGTTGAAATGCCTTTCAAAGCTTCGGCTGAGGAAACTCAGGTCATCCCGGCAGATGTCAGGTCTGTAACTCTCCTCGATGAAGATATCCTGCTTGTGGACAATGCTGTAGTTCGGCAGAACCCGGACAGCCTTCGCCCATGTGGAATGGAGGGCCTCGTACTCGGCGCGTGTCAGCGTAAACACTTCGGGCAGCTCCACCCTGTAGGCCACGGTGATGTCGGCATCCTTGCTGATGATGCACCCGTGCTCGACGGCCATCAGAGGAAACCGGCTTTCCAGTGTGGCGGCTTTCATTACATTTCTCATACATTACGTTTTTTCGGGGTTGGACAAATCAACCGGAGGAAACCCTTCCGGCTGATGATGTAGCGGGGATGGCGGCGCAGCGCCTGCAATTTCATCAGTCCCCATTCACCATATTTCGCGTTCAGGCGGAAAGTCACCCAGACAAGCACCGAAGCGCAGATGACACCGAAGCCGATACATACCCACTGGTCGATGCCTGCCATGTACATGATGACAAACAGGACGAACAGGGCGAGCAGTCCGCCGGCGAAGATGAACAGGTACTGGCTTTTCAGCCCCTTGAACTCAGGGCTGCGGCCGATTCCCTTGTTGATAGGATACTCCGCCATAATCAGAGGAAGAATGAACGTAAGATGGTGGCGGCTACGATTAAAAAGATGCAGGCACCGAACCAGCTGGCTGCCGTCTTGGAGGTGTCGGGATCTCCCGAGGAAAACTTGGAATAGACCTTCACGCCTCCGATAAGGCCGACCACGGCTCCGATGGCATAAATCAGTTTGGTTCCCGGATCGAAATAGGAAGTGACCATGTTGGTGGCTTCAGTGATACCGCCGATACCATTACCCTGGGCGAAAGCCCCTGTCGTTGCAAGCAGCATCATGGCTGCAAAAAAGAATCTTTTTTTCATGTGTCGAAACTTTTAATTGGTGAGACAAAAAAATGATTTCGACCACGAATATATAACGCTTAATCCATTGATTTACAACACTGACGATGCGTGACATCGGGTGTCATTACGTTACATCGGCAGGGGGATTTCGGCAAAGGAAAAACACTGGGAAAACGTCCTTTGATTCTTCCGGCAAAGGTAGCCCGTGCCTTTACGGAATCTGCAAGGCAGGCCGTTCCGGTTGCCCGGGAGAAAATCATCCTCGCTGCGCTTGCGGTATTTTCTCCCGACAAGCCTTGCAGTATCCAGGCACGGGACAGAAAAGCCTGCAAGAAATCAAACTCCGGCATATACCGGACACATGTAGAACAAAAAACAGAACATCATGAAACAGGAAGAAAAAAAGGTAGCGGCATTCACGGGACACCGGAAGCAAAGACTGATGCAGGAAAACAAGGACTACCGGAACTTCAGCGGACAAATCAGGGGAAAGGTCATAACTATGATAAAAAACCTCTATGAAGAAGGTTTCAGAGAATTTTATTCGGGCATGGCAGAAGGGTTCGACATGATAGCGGCTGAAGCTGTCCTGCAACTGAAAGAACAATATGAGGATATGACACTGGCGGCTGCTATCCCTTTCAGAGCCCAAGCCGAATGGTTTGACCCGCAAGACCAGCTGCTTTACAGGGAACTGCTTAAGAAGGCTGACCGGGTAGTGATGCTTTCAGAAAAATATTACAGGGGATGTTACCTGCGCCGTGACACCTATATGGTCAGCAGGGCTTCAATGGTAATAGCATATTGGGACAACGTGTGCAACGGAGGTACATACCATACCGTGAAAAAGGCCGTGGAAACTGGACGGGAAGTCATCAATCTGTTTACTGGAGAAGTGATAACGGACATAACTGCATTGCAAAACAATCATGAACCAAATAAACCGAATATAAAATGGACAGATTAAAAGATAGGAACTTATGAAATCAAAGGAACAGATTAAAATCCCTGACCATACAGGGAAAAGAGAAACACGATTACTCGCTTTTGTATGGAACTGCGGTTTTTTCAGCAGAGACGTTTCTGATGAGAAAATCATTGAGATGTGGAGGAAATCCCCCGCCAGAAGTCTGGATGATCCTGAAGACGAGACATTCTACGATGTGGAATGTCTGACACCCGATGAACTGGCTGGACGAATCAATGACGAGTCTTTCGCGCATACGGAGGATTACGTACGTTTCATCAATGTCAGTCCCGACCTTTTGTACCCGGATAGGAAATAGGATATCCACCGTCTCATATCGCATACCCCCACTTCCCCCTAAATATTAAAAAGGGAAAGCAGGGGTATGAAACTAAAGTTATCCTGTATGTATCACTCTTTCAGATTCAACCAGAATCTCCTTCATCTGACCGTTTCAGGATGGCCACGTTTGAACTTCCTGATCACGCATACTTGTCTATATCGAAAGGCTCATCTTCCTTACTGCCTTTTCTTCCTGATACACCCCTCCGGTTTCCCAGATACTTGTCAAGCAAACCGTTCACCTTCTCCAGATTGCTCAGCTTGTCGGTCAGGAAAGCCAGTATCTCCGTTTCACTCAGTTTGTAATGGATGGTTCTTGCGGCACGCAGGGCTTTCTGTTCGTCAACAATCCCGGAAGTAAGTACTTCCGCTACGTTGTTTATTTCCTCGATTGTCAATGCCGTGTTGAAATCCGGGTCGGGTTCGGCATCTACGGGAGCCATCAGTTCCTCACGCTCTTCTTCTGTCAGTCCTTTGTTTTCCTGCTCCACATCATCAGAACCGATATCCTCGTCTTCCTCCAATGGAATTTTCTCCATCGGCTCGGAACGGGTTGGAGTCATCCTTGCAACTTTCGGGTCTTCCAGATAGATGACCTTTGTCTTGCCTATCACATCATCGTCATCCGAAGAAGAGGACGGAACAGCCGTTTCGGTTTTTCCTTTGGACTTATCCGTTTCCGGCTTTCTGCGCCTTGCCTTTCTGCGGGCACGACGTTCCGCCTCTTCCTTGCGTTGTCTGCGGTATCTCCACACTCTGACACGGGCAATCCGCATCAGCCTTAAAATGAGGTCCCATATTCCGTACATATGTCTGTGGAAAATAAATGTCCACAAATGGCACAATATATAGACAGCACATACTGCCTTTACGGTAAAATAAACTATCGCAGTCATAATTATAAAGGTTTGGTGATACATTCCGTGTACAGCTTTGACATCTCATGCTCGTACTTCTTCAAATGTTCATCTATAATCCTGTTTACAAAACCGGAAATGGGCACCTCAGGAGCGGTAACTGCCAGAAAACGCTTGATATGGGAGTGATTTTCCTTGTTGATATAGACTTGTATCCGATTTCCAACAGGATAGTTTACCAGATAGATGGATTTATAGAAACCGCTTTCCGGAGACCTGGAAGCAGATATGTCTTTCAGTATCTCAAACGTAATCTCGGATGTATCGTCATCCCTGTTGTCAGTTTTTGTCATGTCTGCCGTTTCACCAGAAACGTCGCGGACATCCTTTCCTCTTTTCCTGCCCTTGAACAGCCTACGGAAAATAAACAATGACAATCTGTAAGCAGTGTAAATGCAGCAACAGGCAACGATGGCCTGAAAAATAATCTGTGTCATAATCAAAATGGTTTTAATGGTTTATAATACTCTTTGTTATACAATTCGTTGATTTCGTCCCAGTGTTTCTGCAGATGGTCCACAAGGATATTGCTGATAAAGCCGGATATGCTCATCTCCGGAGCGATGACAGGCAGTACCCGTTTGATGCACTCGGCCACTTCACGGTTGATATACACATGGGAACGGTTTGACGCGGGTATATTGACCAGAAACCTTTCCCGGTATCCGCAGGATTCATCCTTTTTCCTTTTGGGCTTCTCCACGGAGGGCTTTTCCGCTGGAGTATCTGCCGGTACGGTTGAGGCGGGGCTTTTCGCTTCCTGATGTTCCACGGGCTTTTCTTTCGGGGCGAGGCTGTCCTTGCCGAAAACAGGTATGTCGCCGACAATGATTTCCTTCAGGACATCTTCGTCCACCTCTACGATTTTCTTTTTCATGACTGTCCGAGTTTAAGTTTGACCATAAGCTCTTCCGCAAGTTCCACCAGCCCGCTGCCTTCCAGTTGTCTGGCCGGAGGCGGCAGCAGCGTGCAACGGAAAAAGGCACGCTTGGCATGGGTAATCTCCTTTTCATAACGGCACAGGTCAGGAAGCGTGCTGTCGAGGACTGTCAGATGCAGCTCCCTCATGACTTCCGAATATGACTTGAGAATCTCCACATTGGTACGTTTTTTCAACTTGTTCCAGAAAAAGAAGATGTCCTTGAGCAACGGGGTATTTTCCATCTTCTTGATATGGTCAAGCACGGTCGTGGCAAAGGACAGTGTACTCTGCATCACAATCAGGTCCGGAACGGTGGGAGTAAGCACGTAGTCCATATTGACAATCGTTCGGAATACCCCGGTGGATTCTACCGTTCCGGGAAGATCCACGAAAATAAGGTCATAATCCCCGCTTGCCGCAATCGCATCAGCCGCTTCCCTTGCCTTTTCAGCGGTGGAGCCTACAATGGGATAAGCCTTTTTCTGCACTTGGTTCCACTGCTGTTTGATCAGTTGCCGGTAATAGGCGCTGTTGGAAACAGCCTTTTTGTCACGCTCCCTCATACGTACGAGACTGTGTTGGGGAGAGTCACAGTCAACGATAGCCACGTTCAGTCCCTTCTCGAAATGGAAGTAACTGGCAAGCACTACGGACAGGGCCGATTTCCCGACCCCTCCTTTCTGGTTGCTAATCGCAACGAACAAAGTTTCTTTACTCATAAGTCTTTCTTTTTAATTGTTATTGAATAAATACCGGTGTCATCCACTAATCCGTGAATCCGCAGACGTTTCTTTCCAACCATCCGAATCCGCATCCATTAACGGTATCATCCAGTGTCATAACCTTTGATGCTACTGTTACCGCATCTTTCCGACATCGCTTCCATCCGCGGTCTGTCTGTTGGTCATGACAATCCGTCAACGGTCCCGTCCGATATTGCTTCCATCATCCCAACCGTTACCGGAATCATCGGATAACATGACCATTATTCCGCTATCAGAAGGCCGGTTGCAACCGTCCGCACTGCAAATAAAAGGGGATTTTCCCGAATGATCACCATCATCCGGAGACGGTGACGACCCTTGTCACCGTATGACATCTTGTTACATATAATCCACTGTTTTACAGATAAATATACCGCTGTAACTTTGCCACCAACAACGGAATGGATACCGGATGGAGCTATCCCGAAGCCGAAGAATGAGGCTGAAGGTCAAAACTCAATTTGACTTCAGGCAAATTCATGTTCAAGCGAACATAGCAAGTTGTGTTTTGAGGCACCCGAAATAAATTCGGGCACTCAAAACAACTTGCCACTCGCCTGACGGCTCGGGGAGGATTCACTCCAAAGTCGTGAATCCGGGGCCGGAAGATTAGAAACTGAAAATATCAATGCGTATGGAAGAAAACAAGAAGAAAAACTCAAGAAAAAGCGCAGGCAGGAAACCAAAATCCGACCCTGCCGTGCATCGTTATGTGGTACGGTTGAACTCGGAAGAGAACGGACGTTTTGATATTCAATTCCAAAAATCAGGATTGAAAGAACGCTCCAAGTTTATCAAGACAATGATTTTCGGCAAGGAAATCAAGGTGGTGAGAATAGACAAGGCGACGATGGATTATTATATCCGCCTGACCAATTTCTACCACCAATTCCAGAGTATCGGCAACAACTACAACCAGACGGTGAAAGCCGTAAAGACAAATTTCGGGGAGAAACGGGCTTTCGTCCTGCTCCGTAATCTGGAAAAAGCAACAATAGACTTAGTGTTGCTGAGCAAGCGGATTATCATGCTGACCCGTGAGTTTGAAGAAAACTATCTGATAAAACAACGGAAGGAGGAGGAAAATGGTGGCTAAAATCAACAGAGGTGCTTCGCTCTACGGTGCAATCATCTACAACCAGCAGAAAGTGAACGACAATACAGCCCGCATCATTTACGGGAACCGCATGATTGCCAATGTGTCGGGGAACACGGAGCGTGTCATGCAACAGACCCTGTGGGCGTTTGACAACTACCTGCTTGCCAACAAGAATACAGAAAAGCCAGTCCTGCATATATCGTTGAACCCTTCTTTGGACGACCGGCTCACGGATTTGCAATTCACGGAACTGGCCAGGGAGTATATGCAGCGAATGGGCTATGGCAACCAGCCTTACATTGTATATATGCACGAGGACATAGACCGGAGGCATATCCATATCGTTTCCACCTGCGTGAACGAAAAAGGTGAAAAGATAGACGACGCCTACGAGTGGAACCGCTCGATGAAAGCCTGCCGGGAACTGGAAAAGAAATTCGGGTTGAAACAGGTGGATGACAAGCGCAAGGAACTATTGGAGCCGTATCTGAAAAAGGCTGACTACCAAAATGGTGATGTGAAGCGGCAGGTTTCCAATATCGTCAAGAGTGTATTCTCCACTTATCGTTTCCAGTCTTTCGGCGAGTACAGCGCCTTGCTCTCCTGTTTCAATATCGAGGCGAAACAAGTAAAAGGCGAATTTGAAGGAACACCCTATAATGGAATTGTCTATACGATGACCGATGATAGTGGCAAGCCGATATGTACGCCCGTCAAATCTTCTCTTATCGAAAAACGCTACGGCTACGAGGGATTGGAAAAGCGTATCGGGTACAACGCCCGTGAATACAAGAACAAGAAATGGCAACCGAAGATACGGAACGAAGTGGCGCTTGCCATGCACGGATGCCGTGGAAACAAGGAGGAGTTCACCCGTTTGCTCGCCGGGAAAGGTATTGATGTGGTATTCCGTGAAAATGATGAAGGACGTATCTATGGCGCAACTTTCATCGACCATAAGAACCGTGAGGTATATAACGGTTCCCGACTTGGAAAAGAGTTTTCGGCAAACGCTTTTGAGCGGCTGTTTAACAGTCCGACCAATATGCCTGACTTGGATATGCCAATGCCTGCTCTTAATCGGCAAGGCGTTTTCTCCTCCGAAATGGAAAGCTCCATCGAACAGGCTTTCGGAATCTTCGGCATTGACGCCAACGGTCCCGACCCGCAGGAAGAGGCGCTTGCCCGCAGGCTGCAACGCAAGAAGAAAAAGAAACGCCGTTCCCGCGGAATATCCTGATTACAGATTTTATAAACCATTAAAACTATATTCATTATGCAACAAGAAGATGATTTGAGGGGACTGGCCAAGGTCATGGAGTTCATGCGTGCCATATCCATCGTGTTTATTGTCATCCACGTCTATTGGTACTGCTACCGTTCATTCGTGGATATGGGTATCAATATCGGGGTAGTCGACAGGATACTCCTGAATTTCCAGAGGACAGCGGGGCTTTTCAGCAACCTGCTCATCACAAAAGTATTTGCCGTCATATTCCTTGCCCTCTCGTGTTTGGGAACAAAAGGCGTAAAGAATCAGAAGATGACATGGCAGAAAATATATGCCTCTTTCCTTGCCGGATTGGTGCTGTTTTTCATGAACTGGTGGATGCTCGACCTGCCGTTCAGTCCGATGGTCAATGCCACCTTGTACACGGCAACACTTACAGCCGGGTATATCCTGTTGTTGATGTCCGGCGTGTGGATAAGCCGGATGCTGAAACACAACCTCATGGAAGATGTATTCAATACCGCCAACGAGAGTTTCATGCAGGAGACACGGCTCATGGAGAACGAGTATTCCGTCAACCTGCCGACAAAGTTCGTCTATCAAGGCAGGGAATGGAACGGATGGATTAATGTTGTAAATGTTTTTCGTGCGTCCATCGTGCTTGGAACTCCCGGCTCGGGTAAGAGCTACGCAGTGGTAAACAACTACATAAAACAGCAGATTGAAAAATCCTTCGCCATGTATATTTACGATTATAAGTTTCCAGATTTGTCCGAAATTGCTTATAACCATCTACTTAAACACACTCAGAATTACAAAGTGAAGCCGGAATTTTATGTCATCAATTTCGATGATCCGCGACGTTCGCACAGGTGCAATCCCATCAACCCGAAATTCATGGCGGACATCTCGGATGCCTACGAATCTGCCTACACGATTATGCTCAATTTGAACAAGACCTGGGTGTGACCTGTAAAGTCGCGTAATTGATTGTTAAACAGTGATATTAGTTGCATGATTTAACCCGCTGTTCCGTCAGCGGTAGCCTACTATAAGGTGCATCTCCAGTGATGGGTTGTGCCAAGCTTATAGGACAAAGTACACTCTCCGAAAGGACAAGACTGAACCGTGAGGGAACGTCAAGGGCGGTTAGTATCATACTGCCGAGTGGCGAGGCTGGATAGCATGGTTAACATAAGTGAACTGTCTTTAGCCATCGTGAGGTTTGAAGGAGCGGAAGATACTTTAGCTCTCACCAAAAGGTAAGCAGTCGGATAACCCCTGCCCATGTTGGGGTTACACGGACATGGCACTGCCGGTGGACTTGACAGAACCTAAACTATCCTTTTGTCAATTACGTGGAACAGGGCAAGCCTGTATCTCTCTCGTAACAACGCGAGTAAGCGAACCGCAAGGCAAGCCGAAAGGGGTGCAGGTATGAGATAACGGAGAAAGCGAACGCCTCCCTGTAATGGGGAGGATACGGATTGAATCGACATCACGGGCTGATTGTGGATAACATCATCCGACACGAAAGTGGGCAGACTTCCGTATATGGTAACTCTTTACAAGATAACTTTTAGAACTTTCAAAAGGAGGAAAGCAAATGAACGAAACTAAGACATCGTGTGCGCCTGCTGACAACAGGAATCTGACTTGGGACGGTATGAACTGGTCCAAGTGCGAAGCCTATGTCCGAAAGCTTCAAGCGCGTATTGTAAAGGCTCAGAAAGAAGGCAGACATAACAAGGTGAAAGCCTTGCAATGGATGCTCACTCACTCTTTTTACGCCAAGGCATTGGCTGTAAAGAGGGTTACTTCCAACAAAGGGAAGAAAACGTCTGGAGTAGATAAACAGCTTTGGGACTCTCCCAAGCGCAAGTACAAAGCAATCAGTGAACTGAAACGCCGTGGCTACAATCCGCAGCCACTCCGTAGGGTTCACATCAAGAAAAAGAACGGTAAACTCCGACCGTTGGGAATACCGACCATGAAAGACAGGGCGATGCAGGCTTTATATCTCATGGCATTGGAACCGATAGCCGAAACGACAGGCGACCGTTTCTCCTACGGCTTCCGAAAGAAGCGCAGGACAATGGACGCAATCCGTCAGATTGATACGGTTTTAAACCGCCAACATTCTCCCGAATGGATTTTGGAGGGAGATATAAAAGGCTGTTTCGACCACATCAGCCACGACTGGCTCATTGAGAATATCCCTATGGATAAGACAATACTCAGAAAATGGTTGAAATGTGGAGCTGTGTTCAACGGAAAACTATTCCCGACAGAAGAGGGTACGCCACAAGGAGGTATCATATCACCGACACTTGCAAACATGGTACTTGACGGGCTTCAGCCGCTCTTGGCTAAAAGATTCAAAAGACTATGGCGTAACAACAAGACATTCCATTACAAGGTAAATCTTATTCGCTATGCTGACGACTTTATAATCACAGGCCGAGATAAGGAACTATTGGAAAACGAAGTCAAACCAATAGTGATAGAATTTCTCAAAGAAAGAGGTCTTACCTTATCCGAAGAGAAAACTACTATTACGAACATATATGACGGATTTGATTTCTTGGGTTTCAATGTAAGGAAGTTCGGCAAAAAGCTATACACATCTCCGTCCAAAGACGCACAGAAACGCTTTAGGGCAAAAATCAGTGACATAGTCAAAGGACATAAGATGTGTAAGCAGGAATCGCTGATACGAATGCTCAATCCTGTAATCACAGGATGGGGTAACTATTACCGATATGGTGCATCGACCGATGCTTTTCATGGTTGCGACTACCACATTTATAATCTCACGAAGAAATGGGCCTTACGTCGTCACCCTAAGAAACGCAAGTCTTGGGTCGCAGACAGGTATTGGCATGAAATTCGGGGACGCAAATGGACGTTTGCGTGGAAATATGAAACGAAAAGTATGAAAGTGAACTACCTGACCCTTAAAAGATTGTCGGATATACATTATACTCCGTACAAGCAAGTCAAGGGAGAGGCAAATCCTTTTGACCCGGAATACGATGATTATTTCTCTCAGCGTAAGGAGCAACAAATGCTGGAATCTCTCAAAGGACGTAAGTCTCTCTTATATTTATGGAACAAGCAGAACCGGATTTGTCCGTTATGTGGCAAGGAAATAGACTGTACAAAAGCATGGAACGTCAACGAAATATCTGTTGGTGGTTCGATTGTACGGCAACTTGTCCACAACAACTGCTACAAGCGAAATAAACGAAAATGTTGAAAGTATGAGCCGATTTCTAACAACAAATAGAAATATTGAGTTGCTTGAGCCGTATGAGGGGAAACTCTCACGTACGGTTCTTAGGGGAGAAGGGGGCAGCAATGCCCTTGACTTACCCGATATACAGAAACAGGGCGATTTCTTCGTGGAATCCCCGATTATTCTTTTGGCGGCTATTATATGGTATTTGCGCATCTACCAGGACGGAAAATACTGCACGTTCCCTCACGCGATAGAATTTCTGAACAAGCCGTATGCCGATATTTTCACAATTCTTACCTCGTATCCGTCTTTGGAAAACTACCTTTCCCCGTTCATGGACGCCTGGCAAGGGGGCGCACAAGACCAGTTGCAAGGCCAGATCGCTTCGGCAAAAATCCCGCTTTCAAGGATGATTTCCCCGCAGCTTTACTGGGTGATGACCGGTGATGATTTCACGCTCGACCTGAACAATCCCGAACACCCTAAAATCCTGTGTGTCGGTAACAATCCCGACAGGCAGAACATCTATTCAGCCGCCCTCGGACTGTACAACAGCCGTATCGTAAAATTGGTGAACAAGAAGGGACAACTGAAGTCTTCCATCATCATAGACGAGCTGCCCACGATTTACTTTCGCGGTATTGACAATCTCATTGCCACCGCACGAAGCAACAAGGTGGCGGTATGTCTCGGCTTCCAGGACTTCTCTCAGCTGACCCGTGACTACGGTGAAAAAGAAGCGAAGGTAATCCAAAATACGGTGGGCAACATCTTCAGCGGTCAGGTCGTGGGAGAAACGGCTAAGAACCTTTCGGAACGCTTCGGTAAGATACTCCAACAGCGGCAGTCCATTTCCATCAACCGGCAGGACACCTCCACCTCCATCAACACGCAGATGGATTCGCTCATTCCGGCATCGAAAATAGCCAACCTCTCACAGGGTACATTCGTGGGCAGCGTAGCGGATAACTTCGGGGAAGAGATTGACCAGAAGATTTTCCATGCCCGCATTATTGTCGATAATGAGAAGGTAGCAGCGGAAACCAAAGCCTACAAGAAAATACCCGTCATCAACGAGTTCAAGGATGCGGACGGCAACGACATCATGCAACAGCAGATAGACCGGAACTATTCCCAGATAAAAGCGGACGTGGTGCGGATAATCGAAGATGAGATGACCCGTATAAAGAACGACCCTGATTTGAAACACCTGATACCACAGGAAGAAAATGACAAGGATAATGAATAGCCATTGAAAGGCCGCTTTTTTATTTTAGCCTGCAAAGGTCGTCCCGTGCCTTTTGGATTGAGCAAGGTCGAGCCCTACGGGTTTTCGGGGAAATCTTCCGCGCTCCGCTTGCGGTATTTTCCCGAAAAGCCTTGCACAATCCGGCACGGAACGGTAAGGCAGGCAAGAAATAAAATACCGGCTCGCCGGTCGGAATTGTTTAACTAAAAAACAAGTTATGAGCAATACAAGAGTGGTCAATATCCGCAAGGAATCCTGTGATGTATATATAGGAAGAGCGGGACAAGGGAAAGACGGTTATTTCGGAAATCCGTTCAGGCTGGAAGCGACAATGACAAGGGGCGGCACGCTGGACCGTTACAGGAAGTATTTCTACTATCGTTTAAGTACGGATGAAAAGTTCCGCAGACGAATCGGAGAATTGCAGGGCAAGACATTGGGGTGTTTCTGCAAGCCGAATCCTTGTCATGGGGACATCATCAAGGAATACTTGGAACGCATGGAGGGATGTACCGATGAAATAGCCATAGAAAAGACCTACTGGAAAGGAGTGGCTTATCCAGTTCGGGAAATCCAAGTCGGTAATGACATTTTCAGGGTGTCAGTAAAAAGCCTGTGCGATGAGCTGGTGAACGATATGCATAACGGCATTTATGAAGCGATGGAAGCGAGCGAGGAGATTGACGGTTACTGCACGGATGAGGAACTATGTACACTGACCGATGATGACCTGTACAGAATGTGCTGCTGAAATAAAATTCAAACAATAAAAAACAGAAATGACATGAAAAAGAGAAGCAACTTTACACCGATGAAAAGATTCCATGAGATTCTTGACAATTATGGTCTGAAACTGATGGAGGTGGGAACCAACCACCTGAGAGTATTTTTTGGCAACCGGAAATTGTTCGACTACTATCCGCTGAGAATGAAACTGTTTGATTACCGGCAGTGGCAGCAACTGACCTATCCGTCGGTCATGGACGGTACGGACAAATGGGAAACGGAACTGGAAGGAATCATCAACAGCCTTATGGTATCACCGCAATAAACATTGACATTATGCACAAGAAAAACAGACAGACGCTCGTTTGGGATAACATTCCTGAATGGGCGATTTTCGCATTGGAGTACGGCATCGAGGAAGAATTGTTCCTGCCGAACGAGGATTTGGAAATGATAAGCCGGTTCATCGGCGAGAATTTCCCGAACGGCTACACGATGAGTGTGGATTGGGAATCATGCACGGAGTTCAACCCACGTCCGGCATTCGGGAAACCGTGCAAGACTCACAAGGTGACTTTTGTAACAAACTAAAACTACCTGCTATGAGAAAGATAACATTAAGCGAATACAATTCCATCCCGAAGGATTACCGAGGGATCTGGACCGTGGAGCGTTGGGACTTGCCGAATTGGGCGGAAATACGCGAAAAACACATGGGAAAGCGCACCATGATGGTATATGACAAGGGAACATGCCTGCTGGTGGAAGGACTCGGATTTGAAATCGTGGATGATAGTATCTGGAAAAAGGCGGATGAAGTCAAGAAGGAAATAGGTAGCCATTTCCTGAAATTCTACTGTGAGCAGGGACGTGAACCTCATTATGCGGACTGCACTATCCGGTGGTGCGACACGCTGGAAACGGAAGAAGTGAGGATTGCGCTGGCGATGGATTCCGACAACGAAAAGGACGATGAGATATTCTTCTACTGCGACAGCTTGGAAAATTTAAAATCACTGGCGGATAAAGGTAAGGAGGATTTCATCATAGCCGGATGCATTGGTTTCGGGATATACGAAGAATTGTTACAAACAACTTAAAAACATCAGACATGAAAATCAAATGTCAGGAACACTACGAGAATACCGTCAAGTATGCGAAAAGCATCGGTGATGAAACGTTGAGCAAATGTATTGAACGGCTCAAGCAATGGGAGGTCAACTCCAATGGCAGGTATGAAATCGAACTGTACACCGATTTCGCACCATATTCATTCGGTTTCGCTGAAGTGGCGAAAGACGGGACAAGGGGCGTTGTCGGAGGGCTTCTCTATCACGGCAAGCCGGATCGGTCATTTGCTGTAATGATTGGTGGACCGTTTCACGGCTGGAGCATACACACTTGAAAAATCGTTTCGCAGTTTGTGTTGAGCGAAAAAAGCGCAGAAGTACTCAAAATCTGATTACCTTTTACACTTTCTTCGCTCATATTTTATTTCCGTCTGCTCATTCTGAAATCTCCAAAATCAGAAAGCTAAAATCTGTATTTGACGGATTAAAAATCAATTCTCGCAGGTTTTCCGCAAAAATCAAAGATTAAATCGTTATATGGCAAATTTAGATACCGGCAATATTTCTTTTTCAGGTGTTACTTTTATTGATATGCTATTTTTGCAATCTGTCTATTAATTGAGAGCGAACAAGGTCGTACCCCAACTGAGGATTGAACTCCCTCTCCGGACGGATAAGATTTTGTGTATCTCCTAAGAACTCAGAGTCAGACATCTTCTCTTCCATATTATTAATGAACTGTTTGTATGTCGGTGGTTGTTGAACAACAAAAGACATATAACGGTGGTAACAACGCATAATTTCTTCGACATCAACTGATGCTTCAGACAAAGCGACATACAAGTCAAAAAGGTCTCGCCCCTTTTTCCTTTGGTACAAGGCTCTCAGTTTTGTTCCCAACAGTTCATTTAAACGATATGTTGTTACTCCGCACTTGCCTGAGAACCAACTATTTTCCATTTCAAATGGTATTTTGACTAATCCAAGTTCATTAAAATGCTCAAAACAGTTTATCTCGATTTTTAAGCGTAGAGGAATTGTGGGAGGTATTTCCGATTCCATACGAAACAACATCGTGTTATTATATCGTTTTTGTTTTGTTACTCTATCCGGCAAAAAATCCAAAACTTCCCCAAGTCTGAACATTATTGGCTTTATCGGTCCGGGAGTAATTTGAACTAAGTCAATATCTTCACTATATCTGGGCTGTGGCGTCAGATATAGTTTATGGAGTGCAGTTCCTCCCCTGAATGCTAATTGTGAAGCAAGAAACTCATCGCTAAAAATAGCGACTAACGCACGTGATATAATGAGGTCTTGCTCTACTTGTGCGTTGTCATTCCATGGAACTATCTTATTCCATTGAGTGATGGCTGTTCTGTTTATCATATTTCGTCAGTTTCTATTATCGTATTTACAAAAATTTTCCAACGGTTATTCCTTTCCGCGCAATCTTTTGGTTTATTTATAGTTAGAGGAATATATTTGAAACGCTTTACATATGAAGTCAATTCCATATATAGCGTATCTGCAATTTCTGCTGCATTTAGAACTTCATCCAGTATATATCCCAGTCGTTGTATAGTTGCGATTGATGTATAACCAAACAACTTATTGGAAGCACCACGAAAATCTAATTTTTCTGTAAGTTCTTCCAATATAGTAGATGCTCTTGAAAGTCCACCTATATATTGCTCATATTGTACAATGTCAAGAGCTGTCAATTCTGCATTCGAATAATATATCACTCCTGTTTCAGAATTTTTTGATAACAAAAAATCTGTTGGAATTTCCTTGCGGTATACCCAAACAAGTGTATTGTTCTTTGATTGCGAAACAGAAGACTTTGGAAATACCGACATTACAGAAAATTTCTGTGGACGTTGATGAGCTGCACCATGAATTTCTGCCGCATTTAAGAGACTAATATAATAAGGCTTGTTTAGATACGACATCAACTGATCTATGTAATATATCGGTGGTACCATTCTTTTGGCAGCATAATGAGGAGGAATAATAACGTAGAAACCTTTATAGACCGGATATATTATACCTTGTGATGATATACGGAACAAATCATTTTTAATGACCTGCTCTGAATAATGTGGCAATGCCAACCTAATTTCTTCAACCGAAAAAGTTGGAAATCCACTTATCTCTCTATCTCTAATCCATTCACGTATTGTCATAATGCGTAATTTTAGTGCAAAGGTACTCAAAAAATGATTACCATTGCACTAAAAAGATGCGCATTTTCGTTCAAAGGGTAATTTTTCCATATTCTTCCATAAACTACCATCCTAAGTCACGCTTCACTCACTAAGTCCCTCTGAGAAGGTAACTCGGAGGACGATACCTTTCACGTTCAGGCCTCCGGTTTTCGTACAAAAAATTCCCTGCGGTAATTTTTCTTCGAAAAAACGTTCCGGTATCGCCGTCCGAGTTGGGTGAAAAGGTCGGGACTTAGCAAGCGAAGCGACCTACGACGCATAGAACAAGGTCAAGACAAAACCTGACGGGAGTACTTTATAAAATTCAGACCGTCCCAATTGGAACATCTATCCTATCATAAATCCTTTTCCTTTCGGTCGCCTGTCTTATGAGAAATACAAGGAAGTAGGGACAAAAGCAGCTCGCTCTCAACTCTGCATAATATAGGTTTTCTTTTTCCCTCTTCGTCCCTTTCCCTGCTTCGGTTTCTCTCTGCCTTCCCGTACCTTGTGGCCCGCCCTTTTCCCTCTGTTTTTTCCCTTTTTCGTTTTCGTGCTGTCACCCTGCGGTGAAACGTGATGACAAATGATGTAATATGTAGTTCAACTAATTAAAAATCAATTATTTATCAAATTTTGCTATATATATTTGCGGTGACAATAGTAGTTATCAACTCTAAAAACTCAAAGTTATGGCAAAGAAAAATGTGAGGGACGAACCCCTGAAGCCGCAAGTGAGCGAGAACGAACAGATGAGTGACATCGTGTTCATACTCGACAAGATGGAACTGATTTTACAGGCGGTGTCAAAAATCGGAAAGGACGGGAAATACAGCACCGTTCCGGCAGACAAGGAACACAGCAACTCCTTCCTGAAAATCGACCGGTACGCCAACATGTTCGAGAATTTCGTGAAAAACTTCTGGAGCCAGCTCAAAGACCCGACCCGTTTCGGCATCCTCTCCGTCAAGGCGGATACGCTGGACAGCCCGGAAGTGAAGCAGGCCATCGAAGACCTCGCCGCCGGAAAGCAGACAAAAGCCGTGGAAGACTTCCTCAAAAAATACGAAATCGTTCCACGCGACAAGGAAAACCAAAGTATCAACAATCAAAATCAAGAAGAAATGGCAAAGAAAAATGAGACACAGCAGCAGGCCACCCAAGGTGACGGCACGCAGCAACCCAAGTACCGCTACAACGAGTCCATGATCAACTGGGAGGAACTGAAGAATTTCGGACTTTCCCGTGAATACCTCATGGAGCGCGGTCTCCTTGACCAGATGCTCAGGGGCTACAAGACCAACCAGGTGGTACCCATCAGCATGAATTTCGGCTCCGCCGTATTACGTACCGATGCACGACTGTCATTCCAGCAGTCCGTGGGAGGCCCTATCGTATTAGGTATCCACGGCATCCGCCAGAAACCCGAACTCGAACGCCCGTACTTCGGTCACATCTTCTCCGAAGAGGACAAGAAGAACCTGTTGGAGACAGGCAACATGGGGCGTGTGGTGGAACTGAAAGGGCGCAACGGCGAATACATCCCTTCTTTCATCAGCATCGACAAGCTCACCAACGAGGTGGTCGCCATGCGCGCGGAAAACGCCTACATCCCGCAAGAAATCAAAGGTGTGAAACTGACCGACCAGGAAATCAACGACCTGCGGGAAGGCAAGAAAGTGTTCATCGAAGGCATGATTTCCAATAACGGCAAGGAGTTCGACGCCCACATCCAGGTCAACGCCGAACGCAGGGGCATCGAATACATCTTCGAGAACGACAAACTCTTCAACCGACAGTCGCTGGGCGGAGTGGAACTTACCAAGCAGCAGATTGAAGACCTCAACGCGGGCAAGGCCATCTTCGTGGAGGGTATGGAGCGCAAGGACGGTGAGTTGTTCTCCTCGTATGTCAAGCTGGACGAGGCCACGGGCAGACCTTCCTACACACGCTACAATCCCGATTCCCCGGAGGGAGCGCGTGAAATTTACATCCCGAATGAAATAGGCGGCGTGAAAATCACCGCCGAGGAACAGCAACAACTGCGCGAGGGCAAAGTCATCTTCCTCAACGACATGGTGAACCGCAAGGGCGAGGAGTTCTCCTCCTTCATCAAGGCGGATTTGGAAACGGGACGCCTGAGCTACTCACGCACGCCGGACGGCTTCGAGCAGCGTGCCGAGTTCAAGATACCGGAAAAGGTATGGGACGTAAAACTGACGAGAAACCAGCGTGCCGACCTCCAGAGCGGCAAGGCGGTACTGGTCGAGGGCATCAAAGGCTACGATGGAAAGACCATCTCGCAGTATGTCAAGGCGAACTTCAACCAGGGCAGGCTGGACTTCTATAACGAGAACCCGGACCGCAAGCGTGACGCATCGCAGCGCAACGTGGTGGCGAACGCCCAGAAGCAGGGACAGGAACAGGCTGGCCGCAAGTCCAAGGGGGCAAGCATTGCCTGAGCGTGAATCAGAATGAATGTCAAATCAAAAAAACAGAAATATGAACGTAAACAATAAAAACAACACGCCATTCAAGGCGGAAGACGTGAACTGGGAAGAACTCGCGGGAATCGGGATCCTGAAGGACGAGCTGGAAATGTCGGGGGAACTTGATACGTTGCTCAAGGGAGAAAAGACAGGAGTGATGTCACTCAGCCTCGTGCTGCTGGGCGTGGACGTGGTGATGGACGCCACCCTGCAACTGGTGCGCAAGGACGACGGGGCACTGATTGAAATCCTCGGTGTCAAGCCGGTGGCCTGACAAACGCTCATCCATTATAACAAGTAAAAAATGTCAAACCGCCGTTTCCCGTTTTCCGGTTCCGGTAGCGGGGAACGGCTTAAATTTTATCCGAACATGAAAGCAATCATTGCAGAAAAACCGAGTGTCGGCATGGATATAGCCCGTGTGGTCGGGGCTACCGACAAGAAAGACGGCTACTGTACAGGTAACGGGTATATGGTCACGTGGGCGTTGGGACACCTGGTGTCGCTCGCCATGCCCGGTGCGTATGGCTACACGAAAACCTCCGCCGAAAACCTCCCGATGCTGCCGGACCCGTTCCGTCTGGTGTCCCGCCAGGTCAGGACGGACAAAGGGATGGTGACGGACATCGCCGCCGCCAAACAACTGAAAATCATCGACAGCGTGTTCGACCGGTGCGACAGCATCATCGTGGCTACCGACTGTGCCCGTGAAGGGGAACTTATCTTCCGCTGGATATATTCCTACTTAGGCTATACCAAACCGTTCAAACGCCTGTGGATCTCCTCTCTCACCGACGAGGCCATCCGCGAGGGTTTGGCGAACCTCCGGGACGGCAGCGACTACGACAGCCTGTATGCCGCCGCCGACTGCCGGGCAAAGGCGGACTGGCTGGTGGGCATGAACGCGAGCCGTGCCCTGGCGGTAGCCTCCGGCTCGGCGAACAACTCCATAGGACGTGTACAGACCCCGACGCTCGCCATGGTCTGTGCCCGCTTCAAGGAGAACCGGAATTTCGTCTCCACCCCTTACTGGCAGCTGCACCTCACGCTGAAACGGCAGGACGCGCACCGCATGTTCATCCACACGGAAGAGTTCAAGGAAAAGGATGCGGCAGAGGCGGCATACCGGAAAATCACTTCCGGTTCTGTGGCGACAGTCACTGGGTCGGAACACAAGAGGACTTTCCAACAGGCCCCGCTTCTGTACGACCTGACCACGCTCCAGAAAGATTGCAACGTCCATTATGACCTGACAGCGGAGAAGACCCTCTCCATCGCCCAATCCTTGTATGAAAAGAAGCTTATTTCTTATCCGAGGACGGGAAGCCGCCATATCCCGGAGGATGTCATGCGGCACATTCCTTCCTTGCTGGGAAAAGTGGTTTCCATGCCGGAATTCAGGGAATACGGACAGTCTTTCGACATGTCCGATCTGAATACCCGCAGCGTGGATGACACGAAAGTGACCGACCACCATGCCCTGATTATCACGGGCATTTCACCCGAAGGGTTGTCCGAGGCGGAATCTACCGTTTACACCCTGATAGCCGGAAGGATGCTGGAAGCATTCTCGCCACCCTGCGAGAAGGAACTTTTGGTCATGGAATGTGCCTGCGAGGGAATGGCGTTCCGTTCCCGCTCTTCCTCCATTGTCAGACCGGGCTGGCGCGGCGTGTTCGCCAGAAAGGAGGACAGGGAGAAGGACGAGCCGGAACGTGACGGGGGGACGGCGGAGTTTGCCGAAGGCGAGACTGTTCCGGTCATGGGACACGGGATGGCGCAGAAGAAGACCCTACCCAAGCCGCTGTACACGGAGGCCACCCTGCTGGCGGCGATGGAGACCTGCGGGAAAAACATCACGGACGAACAGGCAAAGGAGGCTATCAAGGAATTGGGCATAGGCACACCCGCCACCCGTGCCGCCATCATTACCACCCTTATCAAACGTGACTATATCGCCCGCTCCGGCAAAAGCATCATCCCGACCGAAAAAGGGATGTATATCTATGAGGCGGTGAAGGACATGCGTGTGGCGGACGTGGAACTGACGGGAAGCTGGGAGAAGACCCTGGCGCAGGTGGAGAGGCATACCCTCGATACGGAAACCTTCATGCAGTCCATCCTGGATTACACCCGCAGGGCAACCGAAGAGATCCTGCGTCTGGATTTTCCGGCGATGCAGGAAAGGGCATTCACCTGCCCCAAGTGCAAGACGGGAAAAATCATCCTCCGTTCCAAAGTGGCCAGGTGCGACCATGACGGGTGCGGGCTGCTGGTGTTCCGCCGTATTCTGAACAAGGAACTGACCGACACCCACATGGAACAGCTTTTCTCCTCCGGCACCACCAGACTCATCAAGGGGTTCAAGGGAAAGAAAGGTGTACCGTTCGATGCCGCCGTCACCTTCGATGCGGAATACAACACGGTATTCTCGTTCCCGAAAACCGGGAACGGAAAGAAAAAATAACACCGTCATTCCAATTCGCGGGCAAAGGTAGCGCACCGCCTTTTTCCACCGGCAAGGTCAGGCCCTCCGGGTTTCGGGGAAAATCATCCTCGCGCCGCTCCGGTATTTTCCTCCGAAAACCTTGCCTGTGGAGGCGGTACGCATCCCGGCCCTTGAAATTGGAAAAGACTGTTTCACCCGTTAATACCGGAATGTCATGAAAACAAGGGAATATATCGACAAGATTCAAGCGAACAGATGGGTACGGACCATCGCATTGGGCTTTGCAGCCTTCATCGTGTTCAGTTATATGTACACACGGGGCATATCCCCCGTGTGGGCTGCGGTAGCCATCGTGTGTTTTAGGGGATTCTTCAGGTTCCTGTACCGGATAGCTTGCCTTCTGGTGGCTGCGGCCATACTTTTCTGCATACTCAGTTTTCTGGTATCCTGACAATATTTGACCATGAAACATAACTGCCATACAAAATCAAGTGGAACCTTACAGAACAGAGCTGTCTTCCGGGACGGCTCTTTTTGTTTTCCGCCCTCTGTGGAACCGGAAACCATAACGACAGGAATAAAAGGAAAAGGGATGAAAACACAGACTTGGCATACCGGAAACTACCGGGCAAAGTTGGCAAATGCCTTTGTTCGGACGGCAAGGTCAAGCCTTGCGGTTTCGGAAAAAATCATCCTCGCCGGAGGCTTGCGGTATTTTTCCCGAAAACCTTGCCTTACCGAAGGCATCTGCCGTCGGGCCCTTGTAGTTCACGGGCTGCCAAAGCCCGAATATTCACAATTAAAAAAAATAAAGAGACATGAACCAAGCATTTGCAACAAGCGCACCGCCGGCTCCCATGAGGATGCCCATGCCGGTAACGAGAAGAAAAAGGACGGTGGAACCCGAACCTGCCGTCAAGTTCCCGCCACGGGGGACGACAGGGCCGGTACACATCTCCACCCTGTTGAACCCGATTCTGGAAATCAGCCGCCATCCCGACAGGAACAGGCTGCTGGCCAAACTGTTCAGTGAAGAATAAAACCCAGTAATAACTTTTAATACATCAAATTATGTTTTTTACAGCAATCCACCAGATGATGACCGAAGGCGTGGATCTCACGCTTGTCATCCGCAAAGCGAACGGACAACTGACAGTATCCTTACTGCCGAAGTCGAACGGGCTGAAGGACGAAGCCCAGAACCACCTCGTACCACTGACCGTCAGCGGGCATCCGCAGGAACTGGACGCAGGCTTCCTACAAGCCGTAGCACGTCCTATACAGAAGACTACCGGACTGATTTCCAACATGGCGCAGTTCGAGGCGCAGGCTGAGAAGGCAGCGTCCGAGAGCAAGGCGGCAAAGGAGACCAAAGCGAAGGAGACGAAGGAGGAAAAGGAGAAGCGGGAGAAGTACGAGAAACATTTCAAGAAAGCGGAGGAACTGATCGCTGCCAAGAACCACAAGGAGGCGGTTACCGCACTCGGACAGGCACGTCTTTACGCCAAACCGCAGGACCAGAAGAAGATTGACGAGATGGTGGCGGAACAGACAAAGGCGATGAACAAGGGCAGTCTGTTTGAACTGATGGAAGAACCGGCTCCGCAGCCACAACAGCCGCAGGCACAACCGGCAGCCGCACCAGTCCAACAACCGCGGCAGGCTCCACAGTATCCTCAGCAACCGCAGGCACAGAGACCGATGGCGGCTCAGGCTCCTGGCGGACAGCAGAGACCGGCAGCCAATCCTCAGCAACAGCAGACAATGTGGCCACCGCAACAACCGCCGCAGGGACCGGCACAATATTACGCCCAGCCACAACCGCAACCCTATATGGGACAGCAGCCAGTACCGCAACAGGCTCCACAACCCGCACACGGGGGATACCATGGGACACATTGGCAGGAGCCGGTACAGCACCCTGAAGAACTCTCCCCACATTATCACGCCGGAGAGGATGAACCCAATTACCGTCCGGAGGATTACGAGGAATATCCCGATTTTCCGCAGTCCATGTTAGAAAATCATGTCTCACAATATCAAGCAGTATAAGATTATGGCACTCGAAGTAACAGGAATGGCACGCTCATTCACATTCAAGAAAGGCAGCGGAATGGTAACGCTCGATGATCCCAACCCGTCGGACAGCCCCGAAATGGTCATGAGCTATTACTCCAACTTCTACCCGGAGCTGACAACGGCAACGGTACACGGACCGGTCATCAAGGACGACAAAGCCGTGTACGAGTTCAAGACCACCATCGGGACCAAAGGATAGGAAGCATGAAGAAGGAACGAAAGAAAAAGAACAACAAGAAAAGGAAACCATGTGTACCATTGGACGAACAACAGTCAAGGCAGCTGGCGAGGCTCATCATCGGCCAGACGCGGAGGAATGTACGGTACGGCGTGAACAGGGAAGAACGGATTGCGGCTCCAAGCGGGGCCGTAATTCTTTTCTAAGCACAGCCTTCATACCGCTGGCACAGAATAATCTTACCGTGGATTGTTACGACAGCGGCGAATGCAACAGTATAAACGTAATCACGCGGGATAACTACGAATTCCTGCGTGATTCGTATTTCAGGTATTCCCTGCTATTGCAGAAGGAGGGCGTACACATGCCAGGAAACAGTATCGGGGAAGGCATCGCCAATCTGTACGATGAAATGAACACGCTTGTCGGTGACGAACTGCATGTCAACATCGAGCAGGAAGCCGGCAGGCTTTTCTTCCGGCTGTGGAAATACCACAAGTGGGGAAGTTTCACGCTGTACTACTTCCCGGTGAAGTTTCTGGAATCGCTCAATCCCATTTTAAGGAGGATTGCCATTACCTTTATCCATAAACTGATGAAAGCAAACGGCATTGATACATTCGTGGATTACGAAGAATCGGACTTTTTGTTTGAAATGCTTTCGGAGGATGACGGCAGCGACCCGGAGGAGTGGAAAGAACGCATGAAACTGCTGGACTCCTATCAGGAAGGGAAAATCGGCAGGCTGCTCAAACGGGTGGAATCGAAATCCTACTACAAGAACCTGCCGAAAGCACTGGATACATACGAACCCCAAAACGGGTTTGAACAGCCTTTGGTCGATGCGATGAAACGGGGTCTCCCGTTTCTGACGCCTGCACGGGGCATCATGCAATACGCTTATGACGCCTATTACTCGGAGAATCCGGACTTCCACCCGATGTACCTGCAACAGCAGATAAGGGTCGTGTATGACATCAACGACATTGTATCCGACTATCTCGTTGACTATTACAATTCCTGTAGCAGGGAGACCTACGACATCACTCCGGTGACTGCCCTTGACCTGTCGCCCGATACCGAAGAACTGTTCAGCATGGACGATTACCCGGAACGGTTCTTTCGGTGGGCGGACGAATTCATATCTTTAATCAGTTGAATTATGTTGGAAACGAATGAACTTACCCAAAAATTGAGGACGCTGCTCCATCCGAGGGCGGCGTTGATTGCCTATTCAGGCGAGAAAGACAACTCTTATGCCTCTGACAACAACTATTTTGTTGAGATAAGGGATATAGACGATAACGGAATGATGGGAGAAGGCCGGCCCGTCACGGTGGATTTCATGAACGAACTGGTGCGCGGTTATTCCGAAAGCCACAGCACCACGCCATACGGAAGGATTCCGCCCAATATGCTGTGGTGCGACCCGCGCAAGGGCAGTGAGAGGTATATCTGGTACAACTCCCCACAGAAACGGATGATGTTTTTCAAGGAATCCCTTCAAGTAGAGAATGCAAAATACAACCTGCCGGGAGTCATTTACGTGGCAGGTGGCAGTTCGTTGAGTATATATGCTTACAAGGACAAGAAACTGACGGAAAAGACGGAGCTTTATGCCGCACCGTTCTTCAACGTGACAGGGGCAAATGTCTGTCTGGGTTCCGCTAAAATAGACAAGCCGAGAGATTTGACCTACAAAAACCTGTTGGAGTATTGGGAGAAGAAGTTCTGGCTGACGGAGTTTTCACACCTGGGCGGAGGGGGCAACCCGACCAGATCAAACCTGATATTGGTGACAAAGGCCGCAAAGGACAAGCCTTTCAACCTCGACGAACTGAAACCTTTGAATAACTTGAAATTGAAAGATATATTGAAATGAAAAGAGTACACTACATAGATAACTATCTGCTGAACCCGCAGCACCCGGTCACGGTGAACCTGATCGGCGCGGGAGGAACCGGCTCGCAGGTATTGACCTGTCTGGCACGGCTGGACGTGACATTGCGGGCACTCGGACATCCGGGATTGTTCGTGACACTTTATGACCCGGACATAGTGACGGATGCCAACATCGGTCGCCAGCTTTTCGGCTGTTCCGACCTTGGACTGAACAAGGCGCAATGCCTGATTACCCGAGTGAACAATTTCTTCGGCAATGACTGGAAAGCGGTACCGGATATTTTCCCGACCGTGCTGAAAGATGCCAGACGGGATGACATGGCGAATATCACCGTCACCTGTACCGACAACATCAAGTCACGGCTTGACTTATGGAACGTATTGAAAGCCGTGCCCACCTCGAATTACCGTGATTACGAAACACCGCTTTACTGGATGGATTTCGGGAACACACAAAGTACGGGTCAGGTTGTGTTGGGAACCATACCCAAGAAAATAAAACAGCCCGCTTCCGAGTTGTACAAGACTGTCGATTCGTTGAAGGTCATTACCCGGTTCGTGAAATACGCGAGGGTGAAGGAGGCGGATTCAGGACCGAGCTGCTCCTTGGCGGAGGCGTTGGAAAAGCAGGACTTGTTCATCAACTCCACACTGGCACAACTCGGATGCAATATCCTTTGGAAGATGTTCCGTAACGGGATGTTGGAACATCACGGGCTGTTCCTTAATTTAGAAACGATGAAAGTGAATCCGATAATGATATAACTTGTTTAAAAGAGGATGAGCCAAATGCAAATTTTGTAAGAATCAAATCTAAACGAACATAATTTCACTTTACGCACATGTTAATAATTACCTGTCAATCCATTCCTTAAGCCTCTGCACCTTTTCCTTACTCACTTGTATTTCCGTTTTCGGATAACCTTTCAAACGGACAATCAACTTTCCTCCAAAATAATTACCGAGGAACAAAACGTGCTCTACATTGATAATATATTGGCGGTTTGCCCGGAAGAAATAGTCGGGATTCAGTTGGTGTTCAAGTTCATCCATTGACACATTGACCACTTCGGAAGTGCCGTTGTTAAGACGGAGATATACAATCTTGTTTTCTGTTTCGATGTGGTTGATGTCCGAAACGCGCACGGTCTTATATCCGTCACGGTAAGGAAGCAAGAAACGCTCCCGATAACGGAACTTGTTCTTCTGTAAGGCATCGAAAAGCTGCTGTAGGTTTTCGTCGGTGTAATTCTTACCGGCTTTGGCCGCCTTGTCAATGGCCGCTTCAAGTTCATCCGAATCCAACGGTTTCAGAAGATAGTCGAAACTGTTGAACTTGAATGCTTGTACCGCATATTCGTCGTATGCGGTGGTAAATATGATGGGTATGGTTGCCGGGGCATATTTTAGAGCTTCGAAACTCAAACCGTCAGTCAAACGGATATCCGCCAGAATGAGGTTTGTGGTTTTGCCGGATTGAAAGAATTCGACCGTCTCTTTGATGCTGGCAAGAGGGCCTTCGACAATAAATGTTCTGTCAATGTCGTTCAGCAGCCTTATGAGGCGTTTGGCATTGCGTGGCTCGTCTTCAAGAATCAGTATGTTCATAGGGGATGGTGTTTTTTATGATGGGCAGACTTACCGAATAGAAGTTTTCGGCATTCTCTATCTTGACCTTTTTATCACAAAGCAAAGCGTATCGTTCTGTGATATTTTTAAGTCCTAAACCGGTTGATTCGATTGGGGACATCAAAGGTGACTTAAGATTGCTGACTGTTATATAATCATCGGACAGCTTTATGTCGATGACCAGCGGATGTTCAGATGAAAAGCTGTTATGTTTTATTGCGTTTTCCACAAGAAGCTGCAATACAGCCGGTGGAAGAAAACCTTTGCATTGTCTGACGCCCGGACTTACTTTTGCAATGACACCTTCGTCGTGGCGCACTTTCATCAAGTACAAGTATGAATCAAGAAACTTGATTTCGTCCGCGACAGGTATCAGGTTTCGGTCCAAGTTGGTGATGATGTATCGGTATACTTTCGACAGATTGCTCAGGAATTTTCCGGCAAGTCCGCTATCCTCCTCAATCAGCTCCAGCAGATTGTTGAAGTTGTTGAACATGAAATGCGGATTGATTTGCAGTTTCAGGGAATTGAGCTGTGACTGCAAGGCTATCTCCTTTTCTTTCATCAGTGCCATTTCAAGTGCCTGTTTCTCGTTGCGTGCCTTGATGTAAAACTGAAGATAGAACGTGTTGGCATAGACGCTTGACAAGAATGTGGAAATCATGGCAAAAGTATATGCGCCTTTCATGTTGAGGAGCTCGTCAAGAAGCCCGTTGCCGTTTTCACCCCATAAGAAGTTGAACAAAGAAATCATGCCGAATGCGACAACGTTGTTCAGGGTAAAAAGGCAGGAAGCATAGACAATCACCCACACATAAGATGTCCTAAATGGCAATACCCTAAAGACCAAAAAGGAAAATCCTAAAGAGATGTAGGTAAACAGCATACACAACAGATAATCGATGATATAATCGGCTATTGCCATCTCCGGTAATTGGCCGGCGGTTTCATCATCGAGTATAAACCACAGAATGAGGTAGAGCATATAGGAAACGGTTGATAACAACAGACCGTTCTTCCAATTCATTATTTTTATATTCTCGTTGGCCATATCAGATACAAAGTTACTTCATATTCCGCAAAAATAGGGATTTACATCTTTAGTTGATAGGATAAAACCGACTGAAACGGATAAAATCACCATTGAAGTGATGAAAATGAATGTTGAAACGGATGGAGTTGCACTTTATGTTTGCCGAAATACCATTTAGAAAATCTGTTTTTCAAAATAAACCGCCTATTTGGGCGGTTCAGATATAAATTTATCCGTTTCAGCCGAATTTTACTGTTACAGCCAAAGCAACACGGGTAATTTTGCATCCATATAGGGTAAATACCGCATGATAAAGTCTGAATCAACCAAATTTTTAAGTAGCATGAAACATTTAAGTTTTTTGAGAAGACATGCCAATATAGTATTCTGCTTACTTTTGTGTCTTGTCTATCAGAGAGCTGAATCTAAAGAATTGTTTGAAAACAATTCTTTAGATACTTGCTATGTGTTAGCTATTGCAAATGTCGATTTAACAACGGATTTGCAAAAAAAATATGAAGAGAGGAACATTGCAACGTCTGCGATTGTCGGATACAGCTTTAGTGATGATGAGGTGAAAATTTATTTGTTGGATGACAGGTATGATTTTGATCTGTATTCTATCCAGAAAGGAGATAGCATAACTTTACATTATCCTCATACGTCACAAGAGAAAGAGAAGAAAGCAATAGCTATACATAATCACAGTTTCCAAGAACGTATCAGAAAGAATGATAGCATCTATATTGATATTGATTTTTGGAATATTGAGAAGAAATTGAGTTTGCCCCCTTCTTTGGACGATGGCCTGTTCCTTAAATGGGAAATCGCAAAACGACGCTTTATAAAGCATATAGTAAAAGATAGCCAAGGCTTCCATAAATTAGATGTTGAGAACGAAGATGATTTACGTTTGTCCAAGCGTACATTCGGCCAGTTATATTGTATGTACATATTGGCACATAATGAGACCATGAGGCATGAAAAGTAACTTATTTGTTTTTTTATAAATGATTTTTGTATGAAGAAAATTCTATTGACATTGCTTCTCGCCCTGCCATTCTGCATGGTGGCGAAAGCACAAGATTTCAGAGTGGGAATAACGGGAGGTTACAATCTCAGTTCTCCAAGTGGTTACAAATCTCAGTCCGGTTTTCATGTCGGTGTAAAGGGAGAACTTGGTCTTCCTATAGTGACAAAAGGCCTTTACATGGACTTCGGATTGATGCTCTCTTCACATGGCTGGAAGAGTCCGGGATACTATTACGACGGTAACTATAACCCCTCTGCAGGCGAAAAACCGGACAAACCATCATCTGGCTATACTTCAGACAATAAGTGTACCCCTTACTACCTGAATATTCCCATCCATATCGGTTACAAGTTTCCCGTAGGACGGAACGTCAGTTTGTTCATCAACGCTGGACCATATTTTAACATCGGCCTGTTTGGTAAAGCAAAAGAAACCATCACTCCCGATAAGGGAACTGCCACGACAAAAGAGATGGTAGGCAATGTGTTCAGTGACAAGATGCTTAATCGCTTCGATTGGGGGCTGGGATTCCGTGCCGGAACGGAGATTGCCCGCCATATCCAGCTTTCCATTGGGTATGATTGGGGGATGAAGAATATAAACAAGAGTGGTGTGGACAACAAGAACAGGACATTTGTGGCATCTTGCGCTTATATGTTCTGAAATAGGTATTCGCAAATGACAAAAGCCATGAAAGTTTTCACGTATATCATGATGGTTGGGGCACTCTGTTGTTTGTTCTGCTACTCTAAAGAAAAAGAAGATGCACCAACAGGTGCTACATTCAATAAAACATTTGTTACTGGTTATTTGACACCCGAATCTATTGTCATATCAAAAATGAATTCAGGAATTAAAATCACGTTTAAGGGGGATTTGATTACTTCTGGTAGGAGTTTTGATGCTTTATCAATATATTACAATGATTTATCTTATAATAGATATACTATTGATGGACCACGTACGGCAATTAATGATAGTATATACAAGATTGAAGTCTACACTGTCGAGAATTTTGATGCATCGCATCCTGCTGGAAGTGATATTTCAGATTTGATAGAATGTAGGTATATTTCTTATTATGATTACATACAAAGTGGTTATAAGAAAGAAGATAAAGATGTTGGACAATATATAGATATGACAGAATATTGGGGAATTGAAGGAGCAAAGATGCTGAAAGATGAACTTACGAAAATAAATAATAGAAATACGAAGCTTATTGCACCAACCCTTGTTTTAAAATTCAAAAAAGAGCCAGAGAATAAAGGAAAATTCCAATTCAATTTAGTCTTTCATTTGGAAGAAAAAGAAATAAAAGATTCCATTGAATATGAATTTTAATATAAAACTATTCAAGTTTAGCTTTAAGATTTAAAGTATCATTATGTGGAAACAGAAATTGAAAATTTGCGGTATTAATCTGGCGGCATATATTGTGGTTCTCATTATCATGGCTATGTTGTCCGTTTGCTCCCGATTGTACGGGCAAGAAAAACCAATGTTGTCCCCTGAACATACCAAACGGATTGCACCGGGCATTGACACCACCAAACTGCCGTCTTTTGAATATGGAAAGTCATTTCTGTCTCCACATTTTGGTATCATTCACAAGAAGCCTGAAATGCTTTTGAATTTTCGCCCTGATTACACGTTAGCCTATTATACGCAAGAGAATCCGTTCCAGTCGGGTCTGCCCACCGTCGCCTATTGCGCAGACCAGCTCTGCATGTCGGCAGGCTATTTGGGTGACCTGGTGAGAAGACACACCGGCGATACCGCCATCAACTACATCCATCGGTTTATCCTGCAAAAAGCGAAAAGCCTCCTCTCCGCTGGCAAAACCATCACCGAAGTTGCCTACGACCTTGGCTTTGCCTATCCGCAACACCTCAGCCGCCTATTCAAGAAAAAGGAGGGCCTTTCACCCTCCGAGTATGTGAATGGCATTCGATAGAAATGCAATAAAATCTTCACAACTTGTTAAAAGCGTACTGCTTGCTCAATTCACTCGTCAATACGCTTGATGACTCGTGCTGGGACACCGCCGACAATCGTATTGGCCGGTACGTCTTTGGTCACAACGGCTCCGGCGGCTACAACGGCATTGTCGCCAATCGTCACGCCTTGCAGGATGGTGGCGTTGGAGCCGACCCATACCTTTTTGCCTAACCTAATCGGGGCAGGACGGGTGACACCCCTTCTTTCCGGTGGTAGTTCGTGGTTAAGCGTGGCAAACACCACATTGTGTCCAATCTGACATCCATCGCCAAGGGTCACTCCACCATGATCCTGAAAATGGCAACAGGCATTGATAAACACACCTTCACCCACAGAGATGTTCTTTCCAAAATCCGCATACAACGGGGGAAACACACGAAGCGATTGGGGCACTTGATAACCGAATAATTCGGAAAGCAGTTCACGCACCTCATCGGCCGTATGATAGGCGGTGTTCAGACGGAAGGTGACACGACGGGCCTCTTCACTCATCTCATGCATAAACCCATGGATCTCATCCGTATCAAGTGCCTTTCCTGTCCTTACGTAAGCTTTAAATTCTGTTATTGTCATCGTATCTATTACATTTTATGCTTTCAACGATGCAAAAATACGACACCAAACACCTCTCTCCCCTACCCTTATTATGGAAATAATTACCATTTTTGTGGATGGGAGCACAAGATGCTAAGATTCAGAATAAATATGCCGGGAAATTGGAGAATGCCTGTCCTTCCACCTCGTAGTAGGGCATGAACTCAATGTCGTCACACCCAGCCACTGTGAAATGAAGCGGTTTGCCACTCACTGGCCTTAGTTTGGAGGTAATCTCTTTAGCCAAACAAGGTACGAAAGGCTCCGTGTTATCTTTGGTGCAAACGGCGGCCATCAATACAGGGCCATACTCCAACGCATAATGACCAGACTCAAAGCCGCTCTCCATGCCGACATACTGAGTCGTGCGGAAGGAAGCAGGCAGCGTAAACTCGATCTTATCTCCCGCTTTCCACACCCGTTGCAACTTGATATAGGTCCCAGGTTTGCCCGTCGCCACTCGTTCTCCATTCATTTTGACGGCCAAAGCTTGCGTTGCCCATCCGGGCACTCGGATCTCCAAGCAGGCATCTAATGGAGCATCGCACGACACCTCGATACTCACCTCATTATTGTAGGGGAACGCCGTCTGCATGTGCAAGCGCAAGGGGTGTCCATTCACCTGATGCGTCAGCGTAGAGGCCTCAAATAGGTTGACCTGCACGCCATTCGGTGTCAATGAATAGATGTATTCCGGTAAAGAGCCGTACATGCGTGTCCCCTGCCCCTCGCAGCAGGTATTGGTGGCAATCTCCGCATTGGGCTCAAAGCCCTGCTTCCTGCCGTGCATCCGTGCAAAGTAGGAAATGCCCCGGTCTGAGACCTGATTCGGTATGATCACGTTATATAGCGACTTCTCGATCTCTGCCATATATTTTTCCTCATAGGGGTATAGATTATGGAAACGTTGATTCAGCTTTACCCAAAAAGCGTTGCCACACAACTCACCTGTCCTGGCCTTCAGATAAAGGGATTTGGGAGGATAAGGGAAATAGCCCTCATTGATGGCCAATGAACCTCCGATGTGCTCCCAGTTGTCGTGGAACAGATCCCAGAAACCCTTGACAGCTTCCAGGTAGTTTTCAGCTCCCGTTGCACGATAGAGATCCATGTAGGGTTCTATGGCGGTGACCAAATAGTTATGTGGACGGTCATACGGATATTTCCAAATGGCATCTGGATTCCTTTCCATCAGCCATTCCATCCAATAATTCTGTTGAAAGTAACGTTGCATGACTAAGATCTCCTCAGGTTTGCCTACTGGTGAGAAGTAAGTTCGTGTGAGCGGGATAGCTCCTTGCACACCTTGCCCCGGCCTGCGCAGCATCTCCGGCAGGAAAGGCGAGGCCTCGAACCAATCGTAGAAGCCACGCAACAGGCCGAACGCCTTCGGGTTGCCGGCATAGCCGGCCTCAATCAATCCATGGGTGATCCAAGAACGTACATACGCCCCGTTCTCGAAGTCGAAAATCGCACGCTTGGGATAGGCCATTAGATAGCCATCCGGTTCTTTGCATTGGTCGATGATCTCAATGACACTATCCATTCGAGCCCGCAAGCCTGCGTTCTCCATCCATCGCAGTGTCCCTCCTGCACCCATCAAGAAGCGTCCCGCCGTGGAGCCGGGCAGCTGATGCGTCCAGAAATAGCTATGACGTGCACTGTGCGGAGGCACGGGAAATCCCGCCTTCTGCCGGAAGTTATAGACCAACTCATCCAGCGTGAAGGTATTCATCAGATAGTGAATGTTGTTCTCCATCACCCGTCGGAACAGTCCATTGCCCAACGAAACCCCTGTGACCGGGGTTTCCACTACATTCGGCACGGGATGCCAATCTTTAGGAAGAATGACATTCTCCGGATGGTCAGTCACGACATATTCCCCCATCGGTCGTTCCGATCGGGTCAAAGCTTGGGGATTATTGCCCGGAGCGGGATCTGACTCAGTCACTTGGCAACCTTCGGCGATATCTTTTCCTTGTCGAATGATCATCATCTTTTGCAGGGCCAACCGGGAATCGCGCAATTTGGTGGCGGTCAGACGGACATAACGTCCCGTGGCCTGTTTTTGGACCGAGAATGTCTCATTCTCCGCGTTGTGATAATCATCCAATCGCACACAGTAGTCCGTGTACATGGCCGCTGTCGCAAAGGTAGAATCATTACTCACCTCTATCCTGAAATGGGATGGAAAACCAAAAGACAAAAAACTACCCTCCAAGTTGTCCGGCAGCAGCTTGATCTGGTCAAAGGTTTGCTCACTACCCAAATCAATCTGCACCCACCGCACCTGGTTGTTGTCTGTGGCCATGGATTGGTAATGCGCATAATAGATGCGCGCCGCACGCTCCACGCCCAAATGAGTAGCAGCCACTTCCGCATCATTGTTGTACTTGAATTGGGCATTCGTCTCTGCTGCCAGCAGCCAAGCACTGGCAACCATTGCTAACTGATAAATTCTTCTCATGATATTCTTATTTGGCCAAGTCTTCCAAGCTCTTTAACTTCTCCTTATTTTAAGGATTGCGCAAAGTAAGTTACAATCCACCCAATCCATGTTTTAATAATGACCGAAAATATTGCTTATTTGATTTTCCCCAACAGCCGTCTGGCAAAGTGGTGCAATTATCGTTCTTTTGCCACCGTAACAAACAAAACTCATTAAATCTGGCAAATTACATCAATCCTTTTAGAGACATTGGCTTCAAGCGGATCTTCGGTCAGGAGGCAACGCTTTTGGTAACCGCACATGATCCAATATGCGGGTTGAGGTGTTTTCCTAATCCACGACCCCAACGGAGGTCGAACCTTTCTACAGATTATATGGTTCGACCCCGTTGGGGTCGGATGTATAGGAGTCATCTGGCCATCCGCAAGTCTTTGACATTGCGGTTAACGGGGGTGAGACCCTTTTCAGGGTCTGTTTGTTTGCACACCTTCATTCTACATAAACGGCTAAATTCAAATATTAAAAGCGTTTACATATTGCAACGTATTTATCTGTTATGCTCCTATTAAATTGTTCTATATCCTTATACTTTTCAACTAAATCCTTTATCACAGGCGCATTTAAATCGACGTTTAGGGTATATTGAACAAAAGCACGTAGCATCTCATAATTATAATTTACTCAAGTTTCGGATTTAGGTTGAGAGGATAGATTTGGGCATAAAAAAGGCTTTGAGGATTTCCGTATGTCACGGAAATTTAGTAATTTAGAGGTGCCCAAACAACTAATTACAATCACTCAAAGCCATGAGCAAAATTACAAAAATTCCATCGGAGATCCGCAACTTTTTCACGGGAAAACGAATCAATCCCGCATTTTCCAAGTTTATGACCCTCCTTGAGGGGATGAGGATTTCAGACAAAGATCTCGGAGGGAAAAAACGTGAGAACTGTCAGCTTACCAACCTTCAACTTTTCCAGATCATATTGATTCTGCCGTTTATGGCCGTCCCGGGTTTTTCTCATTATGCCGGATCGTCAATCTCGAAACTGTTCGGGGGTAAGAAGGACCTACTCTATTCGTTTATGGCCAAGGACAATATAGACTAGCAACATCATCTGGCACATCGCCTGTCATCTCATCAAGGCCGTGACCATAAGGAAAGACTATCAAAAGAGCCATCTTCCGGCAGTGCTTATTGTGGATGATTCCGACCTGCCGAAGACCGGATTGAGGATGGAGTGTATTGGCAAGATATTCTCGCACGTGTTTCAGCGGTGCATTCTCGGCTACAAGCTGCTGGCCCTGTGCTGGAGCGACGGCCGCTCTCAATTTGTCGTGGACTTCTCGATTCACGGCGAGAGAGGGAAGGTCGATGGCAAGGAACAAGGTCTTACGGCCCGGCAGCGCGAGAGGCGCTACAACCGCAAGCGTGACAGAGACTGCCAGACCGAAAAACGCAAGGAAGAGTATTTCGTATCCAAGCTTGAGCGCCTGAAGAGCATGGTGAAGAGACCATTGGAGGATTGTTCGCCGATATATATGAAGGCGTACACGAGCTCACCGTCGTGGAAAAGATCTGGTCAATCATTATTGATGTAATAGCAATCGTGGCTGAGATTTTTACCATTGACGAGAACGAATTGATGGAGCAAATTATACGGGATAACCGCAGGTTCAAGGCCATGCAACTGATCGCTCAGACTGCATAAAACCTAAATCCGAAACTTGAGTAAAATACATAACTGTAATAATCTACTACTAATCTAAAATAAAGCGATTATAAGCTATCCTTTTTCCTGTGTTTGTTTTAAAGTTTTCACCTATACACTTTTTTATCTTTTCCTGTTCTTTTTCTTTATCCATAACCGTTAAATTTTCAAGCAAATCAGCTTCCCATTGTATTTGAAAATCAAGTCCATCAATTTTAGATGGAGTATGATGGTTGCCTATTATAAAGCATATTCTATCAATATTTTTGTTATAGCCTACCTTTTTTAATATTTCTTTCGCTACTGCTGGTCCTTCCTTTTCTTGATAGACACCATCAATAGAACCGTATTTTTTTTGTGCTTCAACCGCACCAATATCATGTAGTATAGCAATAATACTGATGAATTCTTTTTCTTCCTCTCCGATATTTTCTCCGTTCATTATATCTTCTGCATTTTTCAAAACTTTAAGAGTATGCTCTATGCCAAAAGGAATTTCTTTGAATACTTCTTTCATCTCTATAATAATTTTTTCTTTAAACATAAATTACCTCCATTTATACCTTATAGGTGTTTTCGTTCTATCTATCCATTTTTTTGTTGGCCGATACAATCAGCATCATGGGACGGCGCATTTCATCCTGCATCCCCGGAATATCCATCATGTTTTCCGGCGGCTGCGGCTCCACAATCTGATTTATTATAAAACCATTTGAAAGCAGTGTATTTAGATATGTGGTCAGTGTTCTATGATATTTTGTAACCTTTTCTCCCAAAAACACAGCTGTCCGTTTGCCCTCATAATAATAATTATCCACCGGAAAATGCAATATTTCTCCCTTTTCGTTATAATGCCAGTCTTGTGTTCCATAGGCAGTAAAAACAGGATGTTCAACCGTAAAAACTAGCTTACCACCAGACTTCAGTATTCTATATATCTTTTTTACTAAAATCTCATAATCTGCTACATAGTGAAACGCAAGTGAACTTAATATTACATCAAAACTCTCCTCTGGGAATTCCACATCTTCTATAGCACAGCATTTATATTCAACCTGTGGAAAATGTGTTTTTTCTTTGGCTACCTCGAGCATTTTATGAGAAATATCAACACCTACAACAGAAGAAGCACCGTGTTCCATCGCATAAATACAGTGCCATCCATAGCCGCATCCTAAATCAAGCACACGCTTATCTTTAAAATCCGGCAGCAGCTTTCTCAATGTTTCCCATTCTCCTGCACCGGCTAGTCCCTGCTGTGAGCGACTCATTTGACTGTATTTTTGAAAAAATATATTATCATCATATTTGTTTTCTTTCATCTGAATTCTCCTCGTTTAAAAAGTTATTTATCTCCGTTGCAATTTTTTTCACTTCTTTATAAAGCTTCTCGGTCATATCGTAGCATTCAAAAAGTGAAAGACCGAGTACTTCAAAAATATGATTAACCCTTTCGGCATATTTTTCAGGTTTATATTCAAAAGTTTCAAGCAGTTTTATAGCTTTCTTTTCGCCCTTTATTTGCTTACCCTTGACATCAAAACTACGCACTCCACGTGGCTCGAGTTGATGGAATTGATGTCTTTGGCTAATTTTAGAGCCCGACGTATGCGGAAACATATCTATCAATTTTTTACTGTTTTTTGAGAAAACGAGGTATGAGGGAACATATCGAAGTAATAATCACCAATAATACGCATTAAAAACTAATCACTGTTGTATTTAAACTATTCGAAAAGGATTTAAATATTAAGGGAAGACTCTATAGATCTTTTCAAATAATTAACGAGTTCAATTATCTCAGTCTCCATTCCTTCCCACTTGTCATCATAATCTCCCAAATAAGCCTTTTTTGCTTTTTCAAGTAAAGTAGCATGCTCTTTGGCTAATTTAGGTATCGCCCATTCAGCAGCCTGATCTTTTGAGCAAATTCTACCGGAAGAGGATGTCAGCCACATTCTGGCTAAAGTTAAAATCACATTGCGTTCGTCACCTTCAATGCTAGCTATCAACCCGGGTAAGGATTCTTTAATCGCCCTTCGAATATCTGTCATTGGTACAGGCTCAATCACTTCTGTTGCCTCTGGTCCGAAAAGGTTAATACTATTTTCTCTTAATTGAGATAAAAGAATTGCTAAATCGGGATCATAAGTTGGCTCAGGAATTGCTCCCTTATCAAACTGCTCCCTTAGCCACTCACCATACATAAATTCATGTTTAGGAGGAAATTTCCAAGGGACAACATCCTTTTGATTTATGACCGTAACTTCAAGTGGTCTAATAGCATTTATGTTTCTATATAAGGCAAAGAGGATAATTTTTCTGTCACTGATTGAATAATATTATCTATCATACGAACACGCCCTTTATTTTATTTTGCATCTAATTTTCTAATCTCAGTTATCATTGGGCAAACTATTGCAATGCAAATAATTAAAATACCTGATAGTAAAAACCAATGATTTACATCGATTCTATCAGCAAAGAATCCAGAAAGAATTAACCCAATTGGCATAGCAAGAGACATGATACTTCCAGTTAAAGAAAATACACGTCCTAAATATTCAGGCTTAATTTTCTCCTGAAAAAGAGCTGTTTGCAAACCGCTGTAAAACGGAACCGAAAGCCCCATTATTGCACAGCAGACTACAAATATGAAAAATCCACTTTGAGGAAGTAATCCTGAAATGGTTAAGCTTATCCCCATCATAAAAATTGATGCCGTTATTAATAAGATTCGCTTTTGGTAATTCCCAAATAACCCTAATAATAGACCCCCTATCAACATACCAGAGGCATAAGCAATCTCCGTAATAGAAATATGCATCGGTGTACCATTAAAATATTCCATAGTGATTAAAGGATATAATGCATTTATGGGCATATAAACAAACATATATAATGTTCCAACGAGTAATAAAGCAAATAATCCTTTATTTTGCCGTAGTACAGCCATTCCTTCTTTCATTTCTCTTATGAAATTTGGTTTCAAACTTTGCACTTGATCACCTAGCTTAGGAATACGTACAATTGCTACCGTAATAGATGCAATCACAGCACCCAATACATCGATGGCAATAATAGCATTTAGTTCCCAAACGGAGTATAAGAGTGCTGCAACCGCCGGACTAACAATATAGCTTATAGACTGCAAAGACTGACTATAGCCTGCACATTTCGTAAGCTGTTCTTCTGGTACTAAAAGTGGAGTAACCGCATTGAGAGCCGGGGTATGAAAAGCTGTTCCAATGCTACGGATGAACAATACTACCATAACCATCCAGATAGGTAACTCCATATACAATGCAACAATAGCTAGCACGGCCCCAGCTGCTGCGATAATTAAATCAGCACCAATCATTATCTTCTTCCTATCATGACGATCCACTAATACACCAATGGCTGGTCCAAAGACCGCATAGGGTAAAAAACCTACAAGTGAAGCCATAGACAAGACCATCGCAGATCCTGTTTTTTCTGTAAGGTAAAAAATAATCGCCATTTGCAGGATGGCACTAGTGATTAATGATACTGCCTGCCCTGCCCATATTGTATAAAACTTAAGTTTCCAATTGTTGTATTTTTCCATTTCCTTAATTCCGCAACACTTTGATTTAAATTAATTTATAAGTTCCTGAGCAACAAAAAGTTGCCCAGGATTTTGCTGTGTCAGATTTTTCACTTATCTTAGTGTTGCAATTATTAGTGGTGCGATAAAAACCACACCACTGTAGTTAAACGATTAATTTTTAGTCAAATATAAGCGTTCATTGATTTTTTGATTTGAAAATGATTTATTAGTCCTGTAGTTTCAACACATCAGGATTATGAATCAAGGCAAGTTTGTATTTTCCCAAGTTGTCGAGTATATACCGCGTTATCAGTTTGATAAACTCGTAAAGCAATATAAAGGAGATTGGCATACCAAAAATCTCAGCAGTTACAATCACCTCCTTCATCTGCTTTTCGGACAGTTGACAGGATGTGATTCTCTGAGGGATATTTGTCTATGCCTCGAAGCCCATAACAAGATGCTTTATCATCTCGGTTTTCGTAAGGCCGTGAACCATACCTCATTGTCTCGTGCAAACGAAAGCAGGGATTATCGCATTTTTGAGGGGCTGGGCCTTTATTTGATTGCCACGGTCAGACCGATGTTCTCAAATATCCAACTGTCTCAAATTACCATTGATAACGTGATATATGCGCTTGATTCCACGACCATATCAACCAGTATAAGGCTTGCAACGTGGGCTTTGGGGAAATACAGCAAAGGAGCTGTCAAGATGCACGCCCTGTTGGATTTGAGAGGCAGCATACCTGCCAATATCCATATCACGGACGGCAAGTGGCATGACAGCAACGAGCTTGATGCACTGGCACCGGAGCCTTATGCTTTCTACGTGATGGATAAGGCCTATGTTGACTTTAAAGCACTTTTCAGATTTCATCAGGCTCAGGCATTTTGGGTATCACGTCCAAAAGAGAACATGAAATTCGAGACTGTCGAGCAGATGGATATTTCCGATGTCAAGTCTGGCGTACTGGAAGACTCCCGTATAAGGGTAACGGGGTATAACTCAAGCAAGCTGTATCCCGAAGCCATGAGATTTGTCCGCGTTTATGACCCTGATAATGATACTATTGTGGACTTTATATCCAATAACTTTGAAGTCAGTGCCTTGGAAATATCCAACTTGTACCGCCATCGATGGGATATAGAGGTATTCTTCAAGTGGATTAAACAGAACATTACCGTAAAAACTCTGTGGGGATATTCGGAAAATGCTGTCAAAATCCATCTTTGGGCTGCCATCATATCGTATCTGACAGTAGTAAGAATAAAGGTTGCCAGCAACAGCCCTTATTCAATCACCGAGGTGGCTACCCTGATTAGAATATCCGCGTTGGAAAGGACTGACCTGCGGTCGTTGATAACCAAGCTAGACTCATCAATCATTTCAAACCAAAATGTCAAAGAACTCTCGTTATTTGATGATATTTAAAACTAATGCGATTTTATCGCACCAGTAGTATGTTGCAATTAGAAAACAAGCGAAAATCGTAACAAGGCATGGCAAAGGTACAAATAAAATCTGAGAAACTCACACCTTTTGGAGGAATTTTTTCAATCATGGAGAAATTTGACTCCATGCTTTCACCCGTTATCGACTCAACACTGGGTCAGAGATGCCGCAGTATCATCGGATATCAGTTCAGCGAGATAGTCCGTTCGCTGATGAGCGTTTATTTCTGTGGCGGCTCATGCGTGGAAGACGTAACGTCACAACTGATGCGCCATCTCTCGTATCATCCTACCCTTCGTACATGCAGCTCTGATACCATCCTCAGAGCCATCAAGGAACTGACAAAGGAAAACATCTCCTATACTTCCGACCAAGGCAAGACCTATGATTTCAATACTGCAGACAAACTCAACACATTGCTTATAAACGCTTTGGTTTCTACAGGCGAGTTGAAGGAAATTGAGGAATACGATGTTGACTTTGACCATCAGTTTCTTGAAACGGAGAAGTATGATGCAAAACCGACCTACAAAAAGTTCCTCGGCTACAGGCCTGGCGTATATGTTATCGGTGACAAGATAGTCTATATCGAGAACAGCGATGGCAACACGAATGTGCGTTTTCATCAGGCAGACACCCATAAGAGATTCTTCGCTCTTCTGGAATCCCAGAACATCCGTGTAAATCGCTTCAGGGCAGACTGCGGTTCCTGCTCGAAGGAAATCGTCAGTGAGATAGAGAAGCATTGCAAACATTTCTACATCCGTGCCAACCGATGCAGTTCGCTCTACAATGACATCTTTGCTCTGAGAGGATGGAAGACGGAGGAGATTAACGGCATCCAGTTCGAACTCAATTCCATTCTCGTTGAGAAATGGGAAGGCAAGTGCTATCGTCTTGTCATCCAGAGACAAAGACGCAACAGTGGCGACCTTGACCTGTGGGAAGGCGAATACACTTACCGTTGTATTCTGACCAACGATTACAAGTCATCGACAAGGGACATTGTTGAATTCTACAATCTGCGTGGCGGCAAGGAACGTATCTTTGACGACATGAACAACGGATTCGGTTGGAGCAGGCTCCCCAAGTCATTCATGGCGGAGAATACTGTCTTTCTTCTGCTTACTGCATTGATACACAATTTCTACAAGACCATCATGAGCAGGCTTGACACCAAGGCTTTTGGGCTCAAGAAAACGAGTCGCATAAAGGCTTTTGTCTTCAGATTCATCTCCGTACCTGCCAAGTGGATCATGACTGCAAGGCAATACGTGCTGAATATCTACACAGAGAACCGCGCTTATGCAAAACCCTTCAAAACAGAATTCGGATAAGAATCCTTTCTTTCCGGTTAGAATCTGCGTATTACCTCAAGTCGCATCGTGGGGTAAGGGGATGTTGGCTACATATTGATGTTGTGCTGTTGCTTTTTACTGAAAGCTACTACTAACGACTCATAAATCTACCCTTAATCGTGTATTGGATGATAGTTGCGGATTTTAGGGTTAGGAATCCCTGTTGACCGTTCATCCTTACATAAAGGCGAATATCGCGTTGGCGGAGTTATTCATCGGTTTGACAAGGTGAATGTTTGGGGTCGTGGCAGACAGGAGAACATCATAGGAGTTGGCGTATCGAACTATGCTGAAGTTAAAACGGCATATTCTCCAAACGAGAGATGGAAATTGGGCATAAGCCTCTATGCGCACAAACTGAGTATTCCTCGTTCGAGTAGCAATACATTCGGAATGGGAGCCGATGTTTCCTATAAATTCTATCCCAAAACATCGCTTCATCTCTTTGGTACATACTATCTGTTGGATATGAAACCGAAGAGGTGTTTAGACGGCTATCATTATGGCGGTTATCTGTCTTTTGATTTGGCAGAACGATGGTCAATGGATGTGGGCATGAGACGTTATGGAAACAACTTGTTCCACCAGCAATGGACTGTGCCGATTATACGTCCGTCGTATAAGCATAACGGCAGCGAAATAAACGCTGATTTTGGTGGGATGTTCCAGCAAATCCTGAAAGGTTTATTCTTTAATCATTGACAAGTATGAAACAGAAAAAAAGCAAAATAACGATTATTGCAGTATGGATTCTGCTATGCGGATGCGTGGTATGTATGGAGTCGTGTAGCCATCTGCTATACAATCCGTCCAACAAGGCGGAACAAGTGACAGTGACTATTAAACAGCCCATAAAATAAAGTTCATATGATTATGCGATAATCTAAAATAAGATTGCAAAACCCGTAAGAAAGTTATTTCAAATAATGAATATGGCGTTTCGGATGCTGTTTTCGCCGTTTTAGATAAAATGTAACCCGTTGGTTGAATTAAAATTCTAAATATTTACAAATGAAAAAGTTGCACAATTTGCGGATTATTATTAAATTAGTGGTAACCACACCGTTAACTACTATTGCACTGCTTATGCGCAACTTCATAGCAAATTTCGTCAGAATCCTCGGAATCTGCAAGGATTTTGCCGGAAATCGAGTTAATGAACATGGAAACGTACCCAGGTGCGGTGTTGTTCCCAAGTTTTCCGACCTTGAAGTCATTGCTCTCGGGATAACCGCCGAGTCCTTCGGCTTCGACAGCGAGAATCTTCTTTTTTATCGTCTGCACCATGAGTGTAAGGAGGATTTGCCTAACCTGATCAGTCGCAGACAATTCAATGCCCGACGCAAGCTCACGGCCCGACTTGCAGAAGAAATCCGCAAGGATGTAGCCAGAGCTATTGATGGCCCCGAAGATGTATTCTGCATTGATTCTAAACCAGTAAAGGTATGCCGGAACGCACGGGCCAAACGATGCACCATGGGACAAGACAATCCCGATGCTGCTCCCGACTGGGGATACTGCGCTTCGCAAGGCTTGCATTATTATGGCTATAAGCTCCATGTTGTCTGCGGAATACTTGGTGTTATCCATTCCTTTGACATGACTGCCGCAAGTGTTCATGACCTTCATTTTCTCAAGGACGTACGCTGGGAATATCATGATTGCATGATGCTTGGAGACAAAGGCTATCTCTGTGCTGAGATTCAGAAGAATCTCTTTGAGGCAGCAAATATCACTCTTGAAGTTCCATATCGGCTGAATCAGAAAAACTGGCATCCGCCTACATGGGCATACAAGAGATTCCGTAAACGTATCGAAACGATATTTTCCCAGCTCAACGACAATCTTATGATGATACGAAACTATGCAAAACAATCCTGCGGTCTTTTCACCCGCATAGCAGGCAAAATAGCAGCAATGACGTTCATGCAATATGTCAATTTCGTTAATCATCATCCGATTGGGCGGATAAAATATTCTCTAATTTAATTCAACCAACAGGTATTAATTCATAATAGGTTTGGTGTGTCACCACTGACGGATGGTATTCCACTCTTTTTCGAGAATGGCATAAACACAGGTATCTTCATATTTTGGGGAGCCGTCAGGATTGTTTACGAATGTCACAAACTCTTTGAAACATCCTTCGCGGCGCATACCAAGACGTTCGCATAAGCGTTTGGAGCGGATATTGTCATCTTCCACAAATCCATAGATACGCCGTGCGCCCGCCTCCCGGAAAAGATAATCCAACAATCCGGCTGCCGCTTCACAAGCGAATCCTTTGCCTTCAAAACGTTTGTTGAAATGCCACCCCACATTATAAGTGTCCTCATTCTCACGCAAAGCAAACACGTCACCGATAATAAAGTCATCTTTTTTCAGACTCACCGCATAGCGCAGCATGTCTTTCGGGGAATACTGCATATATGCCCATGCCGCCTCTTCGGAACAAAGGCGGTCTCCGGCAAAGCAATTCACACGAGGATTAGAAAGATACTCCAACAATCCTTCGGCATCCTTCTGCTTGAAATTTCGAATGATAATTCGTTCGGTTTCGATATATATTTCCTTTTGCTCCATGTCCTGTGGGATTATTTGCAAAACGTACCAATCAAAAGCGACAAAGCGATTGCCGCAATGACAATTGCTTCAATCGCCATGATTGCAATGAACATATCTATTGACAGCCGTTTAATCGTTTCGATAATCATGTTATTCATTTTTTAGGTGCAAAATTATTTCGTATCCGAGGTCGTAGCAATCGGAATACAATCGAAACAGAGAAAAACACGCCTGAAACAACAAAAATGACTTCCGAAGTATCGGCTATCGTAGATCTTTCAATTTATCGAATCGTATTATCCGGTCAGAGATTACTTGAGATTGCTGCATCCGTAAAAGTTCATCCGCAGATATATGCAAGGTATCACCTTCTATTTTTCTTTTCGGACTGATGGCAATGCCCGGCTTTCGAGGGTCAAGAATGCTTTGACCAATACCGCTCCATCGGAATTTTTCCAGACCGAGTAAATTCAGAAGAGTAGGATATATGTCAATCTGTCCCATAACTTTGAGATAGTGCATCGGAACAGGAGAGTTCAATACTATGAATGGTGTGAACTCGTCTTCGGAAATTATTCCTTTCCCAGCCTTTGTATGGCACAGTTCTTTCCGGTGGTCTGCCAAGCCCTCGTGGTCACCGGTTATTACAACCATTGTACGTTCATATTCGGGACGGTTTTTCAGATATTCCACGAATTTCCCGATAGCTTCGTCTGTATAATGCGCCACTGTCATATAGTCTGCCATGATTTCGGGAACCCGATTAGAGAAATGAACGGTTTTAAGCGATTCGGGCATCTTGAACGGTGAATGACCGGAATAAGTGACCATCTGGATAAATACGTTTTCACCGGAGTGCCAAACTTCTCCTTTTTCAATCTTTTCCATGCATTGGGCAAAAAATGCCTTATCACCCAGTCGCTTCCGATTTCCGAATGTTTCTGTCATTCGGAAATCGGGATAAGAGATAATTGTGTCTATCCCGAAACTCCGTGCCACTGCTCCTTGGTTCCATGTCTTTGTCTTGTCCACCGTGAGAAGATAGTTACGTGCGCCTTTCAGCTCCTTCATAGCTTTGGGCAAAGTGTGGTATGTATTGAAAGGGAAACGGCAACTGTATGCGCCGGTCTGCAATGGCAACAGACCGGCAAGCATAAGCAACTGGGCGTCAATGGAACGCCCTCCGTTGACTTGTGTAAGCACATGGGGCGCATACAGCGTGGATGGCTCTTTGAGGAGCTTGTTAAGGTAAGGTGTGATTTCCTGATTTTCGACCGTAAGATTCAACACCCAACTTTCCAGTGATTCAGCCAAAATAAGGATGCAGTTGTCCCTGCATTCAATGTCCGGTACGGGAACAAGCGGCGGTCTTCCGGAGAGCCAGATATGAATCTCACGCTCCTGTTCTTCTGTAAGTTCGGGCAACTCCTCCGCATAATCAAAATAAAGTGTGCCGAACAGCGTGTAGAGTGGCGGGCCACTGGCGTGTTGATGTGCGGATGACCTCAATGCCCTGTATATCGCAATGAAACCTCCCCGGACGGATAAATTGATACTTAACAGGGCACATGAAAAAATCAGCAATACGAAATATGTCCGTCTGCTAAATCGCAATGTGATTTTCTGCCGGCAACCTATCCGAAATGTAAGGAATACGGTGACGACTGTCGAAATTGGGAACAATAAATCACACCATCGTAACGAAGCGGTCACGCTTGGCAGGAAGTCTGCAAGATTTCCCGCCAACATATAACTTGACAGAGGAATGGCTGAAAAATAGGTACGGTAATACATCAGGTTGGCAACCATCCATATATCCAGCACAGACATGACAAGCACGCCTGCCGCAATATGCCTTGTCAATATATAAGGGACAGACAACAGAAGGGTTGCCACAAAAGCAGTGGCATACGATTCCCAGCATGAAAAAGGTGTAAAGGTGGTGTAATAACACCATATTGCATTGAACAGGAGAAACTTGAAAAATATTCCTGCTACTGGAATGACGGACAGCATCTTGTTGTCCGTGACATCCCTTTCTTGTTTACCAACAGTCATTGGCTAATTCAGTTTAGCGATTCTTCCTAATTATTTTTCACTACACAGAGAACGATAATATCTTGTCTCATAAGATAAAATATATCACCATCAATTATTTTAATCTGGGTTGCTCTCAAAACAGTCCGGATAGTTGCATTCATGCTAAATACGATTCATAATTTTCCTCTTCGTTTTGTCTGCTGTTTTACGATACGACTGTCCCCCATTTCAAATGAATCCGATACGGTTTTTTCTGTATATTTCCTACTTTTTCCACCAAACGTATAAGTGATACCTATGGTGATGTCCTGCATGGGTTCAATGAATCGTGATATATTCGTGAAGTCCTTGGTGCGAGATACCGACTCCCAATACATTTTACCACCATGACCTAAACCGCTCATGCCACTGATAGCCACATCCAGTTTGTCATTGAGGAAGGAGCGTGCGAGTGTTGCGCTTATCATCATCATACCCGAATCGTAACCTTGGAGAGAGTACCGACGCGACATCCATTCCAGATTACTGCTCCATTTCAACTGCCAAGGCAGATTCTGTTGCCACCCCAGATTCAGGTTACCATGCCAACCATAGTTACGGGCATCAATCTCCCGGCTTCGCATGTCACTATAGCCCACCTCTCCATTCAGCATCAAGCGGGTTGAACGTGTCGCATTCCATGAGGCATAAGCATTCAGCGATGTCTTGCGATTTCTGGCTATATTGCCAAAGGTGGTATTTATACGCCCGTCCTTCATTGATGAATACCGGACAATACCATCGTTACTCCATGAATGATTGAGGCTGATTCGCATTGCTAACGTATTTGCCCTCAACGTATGTACAATAGCCAGATTATTTAGATGTTGTGCTTTCAGGTTGGGATTGCCATACGAAAGCTGGGTAGGGTCGGACTTATTGACATATGGGTCGAGTTCATTGATTCTTGGCCGACGTATACGCATGGTGTAGCTCACGCCAAATGTGCTGTTCTCCTTAGCTTTGGCAGTAAGAGAGACGGATGGTACGAGGTCGCCATAGTGAAGCGAGAATTTACTCCCTTCTCCCTTCAGATAGCGTGATTTCTGCCAGGTATGTTCATAGCGAAGGCCCTCCTTCAAGCCCAGCCATCCCCATTGAGCCTCCCATTCGGCATACAGGGCGGCTATGTTTTGAGATTGTCGGTAGTGCATGGCAGCCGCCTTTTGTTCCACGAAACCGCCATTCAAAAAGCGCATTTCGGTAGCCTGACTCTCTCCACGGTCGAAGGAGAACTTCACACCGGTGTTGAGTTGTTGATGCCGGGTAAGCGGAATGGTAAGGTCGGTGGATAGGTGGTGTTGTGTGGTGCGATCACAAATTTCTGTCCGGATGTCCTTCACAGTGGAAGTGATTTCGGGGTGCAAGGAGGTGTCAAGACCATCGTATCTGTTCTCTGTATCATTTCGGTTGGGAGCATGGCTTATCTGATAACTCGCAAACAGCCTGCCCCTGTCACCCCACTGACGTTGGTAATCGATGCCTCCATCTACCGAAATCTCGTTCATATTCATCTTCTGACTACCACTGAAAGCCATCTCCTGTCCCCACATACCGCCTGAGTAAAGATAGGAGGGACGGCTCTTTTCTTTTGTAGCAAACCAAGTCGTGGACATGGAAACATGGAGTGATTGGACGGAATCAATCTCGTATCCCACACCAACTTCGCCCATTGAGAATGGCATTTTCGATGAGGACTTTTGTCGCATCCATTGACGTGTCCCGTTGCCGGTCACCTCCGATTCTACAATGATACCCGTTGAATACATATATTCTCCGTTCAAATTTACGTCATACGACCATTTGCCTTGTTGACCGGAGAGACTGGCGTCAACTCCGTTGCTCAGAATACCTGTCAGAAGGTGTACGGAGCCACTTGTGGCTCCGTCATACCCGTCATCTTCTAATGCCAATGCTTGTTTGGCACCACCTTTCTTGGTGGTGATGCAAAGGACACCTCCAGTTCCCTCTGCATCATACTGGGCACCTGGATTGGTGATAACTTCAATGTTCTTCACGTGACTGGCAGGCATACTGCGTAACGTCTGTTTTGGATTGCGAGTGATGACAGTACTCAATCTTCCGTCCACATAAACCTTGAACTGTGCGGAGCCGTTTACCATGATATTGTTTCGTCCGTCCACGGTCACCATAGGAACCTTGCGCAGTATGTCCAATACACTGCGTGTCTTTGACTCCACATCATTACTCACCTGATAAGTCACCTTGTCGGTTTTTAGTTTGACTATCGGGATCTGATGCACGATGACAACCTCCTCAAGGTGCTGTGTCGGATAAACAACTATCGTATCTGCCTTTTCCTCGATTACCCCCTGTGCACTTACCCCCATAGGTAATCCTATAGCTGTTAGCAGGAATGCCTTTGCCGCCATGCCAATATTTGATTTCTTACTATGCATTTTTGCCAAAATATTTATGTTATCAAAATAACGAACCGTATCCGATTGTCAGCCATATTCTTTCCCCATTTGCTGCTGCCATTAATGTTTGCATTCCAGTAATTTATCCCCAGATAAAACGCAAGATTATCCCACTTCATAATAATTTTCAGAAAACATAAGGATGAAGTGAATACACCGAGCCCACATGTAAATGCAGTCATTAATAATTAATTGGGGGCAACATGATGATCTGAATAAAGACAACGCCTCACAGTATGTCAATATTACTTATTATCCTCTCCGTTTTTATTGACTTTATTTGCTTTTCCTTTGAGGATCTCAGGTTGGTTGGCAAGTATCCACAAAAAATGAGGGAAAGGCAATACCAATTTTACAGTGTTCCCATCTTTTGTTGTTTCCATCTTTTTCTTAAATATAATGTAACTATTATCTTTTGAAAATCGTCCTTTGGGAGAATGCGTTGATAAAACCAGAAGTTCCAACAGTTTTTCAAATAACTCTTGCTCTTCTATGAGTTTCAAAGGAAGTGGATTTTCCATTTTGAACTATTGACGTTATTTAATAGTATATCCAAAACTTAGGTAAGGATACAATAACGGGGTCTTATATAATCCATGTTTATCTCCAAAATTATTACTGACCCTTATCCGTAGCAGCATGAACGGCAATTTGTCATGCAAATAACTAATAAAAAGACAATTGTCAATACGACTCCTTTTTCGATATCCCATTACTCCATTCATTTTTGTTAGCAAACCATAATACATAACAATCCTATTGGAAAGAAAAAATACATGCGTTTCTTCTTCCTTCCCAATAGGATTTTTAACACTTTATTTTACTGTAACTGAAATAGTTCCAGCTTTCTTATCCTTATCAGTAACAGTCACTGAAGTGCTGCCAGCCTTGACACCTTTGATAATAATCTTTCCATCTTTGATTGTGACTGTGGCAATTTTCGTGTCCTTGGCGGTTGCTGTAAAAGGAGCGGAACCACCTTTTACAGTGACAGTCTCTTCCTTCCCGGCAGTTACGGATATAGACTTTTTATCGAAATCAAGTTCGGATGCCATATCTTTGACCATCACAGGAACCTTTCCTGTAAGTTTCTTTGAGTCGGAGATGAGTATGGTCGCTGTACCATTTTTGACACCGGTAATTGTAATAGTGTTCTTGTCTGCTTTAGCTGTTGCAATCTTGCTATCACTTGAGGTCACTGTAAATGGAGCCGTGCCACCGCTTACAGTCACCGTTGCTGTTTTACCGGGAGCCACTTCTACCTTAGAAGGGGTGCACTTGAGATCTGGAACTTTGGGGTCATCGTTCTTATCGCAGGAACCCATGGTTACTGCAAGAACACAGGCGAAAAACGCCATAGTGAATTTGATAAATTTTACTTTTTTCATTGTTCTTTTTTTTAAAACCTTGTTGTTTTGTTGAACGCTCTTTTATGCAATTGCAAAACAAAAGTAGTACTTCAGTGTAAGCTCTTCAATTACATACCTGTTGGTTGAATTAAATTAGAGAATATTTTATCCGCCCAATCGGATGATGATTAACGAAATTGACATATTGCATGAACGTCATTGCTGCTATTTTGCCTGCTATGCGGGTGAAAAGACCGCAGGATTGTTTTGCATAGTTTCGTATCATCATAAGATTGTCGTTGAGCTGGGAAAATATCGTTTCGATACGTTTACGGAATCTCTTGTATGCCCATGTAGGCGGATGCCAGTTTTTCTGATTCAGCCGATATGGAACTTCAAGAGTGATATTTGCTGCCTCAAAGAGATTCTTCTGAATCTCAGCACAGAGATAGCCTTTGTCTCCAAGCATCATGCAATCATGATATTCCCAGCGTACGTCCTTGAGAAAATGAAGGTCATGAACACTTGCGGCAGTCATGTCAAAGGAATGGATAACACCAAGTATTCCGCAGACAACATGGAGCTTATAGCCATAATAATGCAAGCCTTGCGAAGCGCAGTATCCCCAGTCGGGAGCAGCATCGGGATTGTCTTGTCCCATGGTGCATCGTTTGGCCCGTGCGTTCCGGCATACCTTTACTGGTTTAGAATCAATGCAGAATACATCTTCGGGGCCATCAATAGCTCTGGCTACATCCTTGCGGATTTCTTCTGCAAGTCGGGCCGTGAGCTTGCGTCGGGCATTGAATTGTCTGCGACTGATCAGGTTAGGCAAATCCTCCTTACACTCATGGTGCAGACGATAAAAAAGAAGATTCTCGCTGTCGAAGCCGAAGGACTCGGCGGTTATCCCGAGAGCAATGACTTCAAGGTCGGAAAACTTGGGAACAACACCGCACCTGGGTACGTTTCCATGTTCATTAACTCGATTTCCGGCAAAATCCTTGCAGATTCCGAGGATTCTGACGAAATTTGCTATGAAGTTGCGCATAAGCAGTGCAATAGTAGTTAACGGTGTGGTTACCACTAATTTAATAATAATCCGCAAATTGTGCAACTTTTTCATTTGTAAATATTTAGAATTTTAATTCAACCAACGGGTAATTAATACAAAACAAGAAGAAAATATGAACAAGCAATTCATTATCACGAATTTCGCCGCATTTGCTCTCATGCTGTTCCTGCCGACCGGATGCAGGCAGGCGGACGGCAAGCAGGATGCGGTGCAGAGTTATCGGGTCATAAAGGTCGCGGCAAGTCCGGTGGAAATCTCCGAGTCCTATTCCGCCGCCATACGCGGACGGCAGGATGTGGACATCCTGCCGCAAATATCCGGGCGCATTATCCGTCTGAAAGTGAAAGAGGGTGAACGGGTGAAGACCGGTCAAGTATTGGCTGTAATTGACCAAGTGCCCTATCGGGCGGCATTACGCACGGCGCAGGCCAATGTCAGCGCGGCACAGGCAAAAGTGGAAACGGCAAGAATCGAGCTGCGGGGCAAGCAGGCATTGTTTGACGAGAAGGTCATATCCGACTACGAGCTTTCTCTCGCCCGGAACCAACTGGCAGTGGCGTGTGCTGAACTCGAACAGGCAAAGGCACAAGAATCGGATGCACGCAACAATCTCTCCTATACGGAAATCAAAAGCCCGAGCAACGGAGTAGTAGGCACATTGCCCTATCGCATCGGTGCGCTTGTCGGTCCCAATATGGCACAGCCTTTCACGGTCGTGTCCGACAATGCGGAGATGTATGCCTATTTCTCCATTTCGGAGAATATGCTACGGCGATATTCGGCTCGCTATGGCTCGATTGACAGCATGATAGCCGGGACGCCGGAAGTGGGCCTGCAACTCAACGACGGCAGCCTGTACAAGGCGAAAGGACGTATTGAAACCGTAAGCGGCGTGGTGGATCCTGTTACCGGAACGGTACAAATCAAAGCCCTGTTCCCCAATCCCGACCGCGAACTGTTGAGTGGCAGCATCGGCAATGTCATCCTTCAAAACCCGAAAACGGAGGCCGTAACCATTCCCATGACCGCCACCGTGGAACTGCAGGACAAGATTATCGCTTACCGTCTGAAAAACGGACAGGCGGAAGCCGCCTATCTCACGGTGGACCGCCTGAACGACGGCAACCGGTTTATCGTAAAAGAAGGTCTTTCGGTCGGTGACACCATTGTCGCCGAAGGCGTGGGACTGGTGAGAGAAGGCATGAGCATAACCCCTAAAAACGAAACGAAATGAACCTGCGATTTTTTATAGACCGCCCGGTGTTTTCGGGCGTTATCTCGGTGGTGATTGTACTGTTGGGCATGATTTCCATGTTTTCCTTGCCGGTGGAACAATACCCCGACATCGCACCTCCGACCATCAACGTATTCGCAACTTATCCGGGAGCAAACGCTGAAACCGTGCAGAAGGCAGTGATAACCCCTCTGGAAGAAGCCATCAACGGAGTGGAAGACATGACCTATATGACTTCCACGGCATCGAATACGGGAGATGCTTCCATCAACATCTATTTCAAACAGGGAACCAACGCGGACATGGCGGCGGTAAACGTGCAGAACCGCGTGAACGGCGCACTGAGCCAACTTCCGGCGGAAGCCACCAAGACCGGTGTCACCACTGAAAAGCAGCAGAATGCCGAACTGATGACTTTCGCGCTCTATTCGCCCGATGACCGCTTCGACCAGACCTTCCTGAACAATTACGTGAAAATCAATGTCGAGCCGAGGCTGAAACGTATCAGCGGCGTGGGAAAGGCACAGTTGTTCGGTTCCAACTACAGCATGCGACTTTGGCTGCGTCCCGACAAGATGGCGCAATACGGGCTTATCCCCGATGACATCTCTGCCGTACTTGCACGACAGAACATCGAGGCCGCCACCGGCTCCTTCGGTGCCAATCATCCTACCGCCAATGAATACACGATGAAATACCGCGGACGCTTGTCCGGAGCGGAAGAGTTCGGTGAGCTGGTCGTCAAGTCACTGCCGGGCGGCAATGTGCTTCGGTTGAAAGAGGTTGCCGATGTGGAACTGGGCGATGAATACTACAACTATTCCTCCGAGGTGAACGGGCATCCGGCAGCTATGATGCTCATCAACCAGAAAGCCGGGTCCAATGCATCAAGCACCATCAAGGAGATTCACGAAGTGCTTGACGACCTTAGCCGGGACTTGCCCGAAGGGACGGAATTCGTGGTGCTTACCGATACCAACAAGTTCCTGTATGCCTCCATCCACTCTGTCCTCCGCACCTTATTGGAAGCGATACTTCTGGTCATCGTGGTGGTGTATGTGTTCTTGCAGGACATCAAGTCAACGCTTATCCCTACCATATCCATCTTCGTTTCCATCATCGGCACATTTGCCGTGATGTCCATGATTGGATTCTCCATCAACCTGCTCACCCTGTTCGCGCTTGTGCTTGCCATCGGAACCGTGGTCGATGATGCCATTGTGGTGGTGGAAGCGGTGCAGGCGAAGTTCGATGAGGGCTATCAATCAGCAGTTCTCGCGGCTGATGATGCCATGAAAGGCGTTTCGTCGGCTATCCTGACCTCTACCATAATCTTTATGGCAGTGTTTTTCCCCGTAGCCATGATGGGCGGGACTTCGGGAGCGTTCTACACGCAGTTCGGTATCACGATGGCTGTTGCCGTGGGAATCTCGGCAGTCAATGCCTTCACACTCTCACCGGCACTTTGCGCGCTGCTGCTGAAACCCTATATCGATGAGCAGGGCAACACTAAGAACAATTTTGCAGCCCGTTTCCGTAAAGCGTTCAATGCCGTCTTCGACAGTCTGAGCCGACGCTATGTACGTGGAGTGATGTTCATTATCCATCGCCGATGGCTGTTGTGGAGCATCATAGGCATTTCTTTCGGGTTGCTGGTGCTGCTGGTCAATGTCACAAAGACGGGACTTATTCCCGAAGAGGACACCGGGACGGTCATGGTGAGCATGAACACGAAGCCCGGCACATCCATGGCTCAGACAAGTAAGGTGATGGAGCGTATCAACAGCCGTCTCGACAGCATCGGCGAGATTGAATACAGCGGTGCGGTAGCCGGTTTCTCTTTCAGCGGTTCCGGTCCCTCGCAGGCGATGTATTTCGTGACACTCAAAGACTGGGAGGATCGTAAGGGAGAGGGGCAGTCGGTGAATGATGTCATCGGAAAGATTTATGCCGCCACTTCAGATATTCCCGATGCCACGGTGTTCGCCATGTCGCCTCCGATGATTGCCGGGTACGGCATGGGAAACGGTTTCGAGCTTTATTTGCAGGACAAGGCGGGCGGAAACATCGCCGCTTTCAAGGAAGAGGCGGACAAGTTTGTCGAAGCCTTGTCGCAACGACCCGAAATCGGCGAAGTCTATTCCTCCTTTGCCACGGACTATCCGCAATACTGGGTGGATATCGATGCCGCCAAATGTGAGCAGTCGGGTGTGTCGCCCGCAGATGTGCTTTCCACATTGTCGGGCTATTATACCGGACAATATGTTTCCGACTTTAACCGGTTCTCCAAGCTCTACCATGTGACCATGCAGGCTCCGGCGGAATATCGTGTGAATGCGGAATCCCTGCACCACATGTATGTGCGCGCCTCCGATGGCGGCATGTCGCCTTTGAGCCGGTTCGTGCGCCTGACCAAGACCAACGGCCCGTCAGACCTCACCCGTTTCAACCTGTTCAACGCCATCTCGATTAGCGGGTCGCCGGCGCAGGGTTACAGTTCAGGGCAGGTGCTCGAAGCCATCGGCGAGACGGCACGTGAAGTGCTTCCGTCAAATTACACATACGAGTTTGGCGGCATTTCGCGTGAGGAAAGCAAGACGACCAACAATGCCACGCTTATATTCCTGCTCTGCATGGTTCTGGTCTATCTGATTCTGTGCGCCTTGTATGAGAGCGTGTTCATACCCTTCGCGGTTCTGTTGTCGGTGCCTTGCGGACTAATGGGCAGTTTCCTGTTTGCGTGGCTCTTCGGTCTGGAGAACAACATCTACATGCAGACCGGATTAATCATGATTATCGGCCTGCTTGCCAAGACCGCCATCCTGCTTACCGAATACGCCGGCAAGCGGCGGTCGGAAGGCATGACGCTGGCACAGGCAGCATACAGTGCGGCAAAAGTCCGCCTGCGCCCTATATTGATGACTGTGCTGTCCATGGTGTTCGGTCTTGTCCCGCTGATGATGGCGCACGGAGTGGGTGCCAACGGCAGCCGTTCGCTTGCCACAGGTGTAATCGGTGGAATGATTGTCGGTACTTTGGCTCTGTTGTTCCTTGTGCCGTCATTGTTTATTGTATTCCAATATATTCAAGAACGTGTTAAGCATAATTAAATGAAGAAGACAGTAATATATATCATATTGTCGGGATGGATGTTTGCCGGTTGTGGCACATACAGCCGGTATCATCGTCCTGACCTCTCAACGGAGAATCTGTATCGGGACGTACCGGCGGACATTGATACAACGACCATCGCGTCCCTGTCGTGGCGGGAAATGTTTACCGACCCGAAACTCCAGTCCTTGATTGAAACCGGACTTGAACGGAACACAGACCTCAATGTGGCACGGTTACGCGTGGAAGCGACAGAAGCCGTCCTGATGACTGCCAGACTATCATATCTTCCATCACTGGGACTGACTGCCGAAGGTAATGCCAATAAACATGACGGAGCAACGGCAAAGACATATAATGTGGGAGCGTCGGCAAGCTGGGAACTGGACATCTTCGGCAAACTTACGGCGGCAAAGCGTGGTGCAGCCGCCGCGTTACAAGGAAGCCGTGCCTACCGGCAGGCCGTACAGACACAGCTTGTCGCCACTATTGCAGACAGTTACTACACCCTTGCCATGCTTGACGCACAAATGGCAATAAGTAACCGGACTTTGGAGAACTGGCGGACTACCGTACGTACTCTTGAAGCGTTGAAAAAAGTGGGGAAATCAAACGAAGCCGGCGTATTGCAGGCAAAGGCGAACGTGATGCGACTCGAAGCATCCCTGTTATCCATACGCAAGAGTATTTCCGAAACAGAAAATGCCCTGTCTGCGATACTTGCCATGCCGTCACACTCGATTGGACGAAGTAATCTGGCCGAGGCTGCTTTCCCCGATACTGTCTCGATTGGAGTCCCTTTGCAACTGCTTTCCAACCGTCCCGACGTGCGTCAGGCTGAAATGGAACTGGCGCAGGCGTTCTACGCCACCAATGCGGCTCGTGCCGCCTTCTATCCCAATATTACCCTCTCGGGGACTCTTGGATGGACTAATAACGGCGGTGGCGTAATCGTAAATCCCGGACAATGGTTGCTCAATGCCATCGGTTCCCTGACACAGCCCTTATTCAACCGGGGCACAAACATCGCCAACTTGAAGATAGCCAAAAGCCGTCAGGAAGAAGCCAAACTGTTGTTCCGGCAATCATTGCTGAACGCTGGAAAAGAAGTGAACGATGCTCTGACTGCATGGCAGACGGCAAAATCGCAAATTGAAATCAATGCTCGACAGGTTGAAACATTATGCGATGCTGTGCGAAAGACAGAATCGCTTATGCGTCATTCCAATGCCACCTATCTGGAAGTGTTGACCGCCCAACAGTCTCTTCTCGAAGCGGAAGTGCAACAGCTACAAACTCGTTTTGAACGCATACAAAGTGTAATCAAACTTTATCATGTGTTGGGAGGAGGAATGTAACTGCAATAAATAGAAAAATTTGAAATTATTATTAGTGTTATTCATCTTGGATATTTTTCGTGATTCTGCCGCATGTAGATATTGTACGAAAGCAATATTTGGATTGTAAAATATCAAGCCAATGAAAATACTTTTGCAGCATAAAATATTTATAGGATACTTTCTTTTAATGGCGATCATTGGCAGCATGGTCGCTATTGTTCTGCACGAGCGTAGTCGTGTACAGAAAATAGAGAATGAATCAATCGCTATTTTTCAAACCCAGCACAATATCAATACCACACACCGCTATGTGACCACGTTAGTAACTTATGGTGAATCCGTCATGGTATGGAATGATGAGGATTCTGGGGCTTACCGGGAACGACGTGTACGGACTGATTCCATGCTGCAAACATTACGTACACAATGTAAGGATTTCATACAACCCGAACAGATAGATTCTCTTCGTACATTGTTAGCAGCTAAAGAAGACCATCTGTTTCAAATAATGGAAGCGACCCGAGAACAAAAGAAAACGGATAGCCTTCTATTTCATCAAAAACCGACTGTAACGACACAGACAACCACCCGGACCGTTACCCGAAAGAAGAAAGGTATCGCCGGATTCTTCGGTGGCAAGGAAACCGTACAGATGCCGGTTGTTACAACCAGGCAAACCGCACCGGATAAGGAACTGATCTCGTTGTTGAATAAACGGAAACGGGACATAGAAACTTATACGGACAGCCTGCGGTTGTGCAATAGGGAACTCAACCGGAAATTGCGTTTACTTATTACAAGTCTGGATGAGCAGACATGGAACGCCTTCAGGAGCAAGGAAGAGCGTCTGAAAGCTTCCTACGAACATTCGACTTTGGTCATTACCGGCTTGATTATATTCTCAATCATCCTGTTGTTCATTTCGTATCTTGTCATACAACGGGATATTAAGGTCAAGGCAAAAAACAGGAAGCATCTGGAAGAAACGATAGAGCAGAACATCGCGCTGTTAGAAATGCGGAAGAATATCATCCTGACAATCTCTCATGACATCCGCGCCCCTCTGAACGTAATCAGCGGCAGTGCGGAACTTGCCGTGGATACCCGTGAAAAGAAACGCAGGAACACGCACCTGAACAACATCAGGATCGTGTGCCGGCACGTTGTACACCTGCTTAACAACCTGCTGGACGTGTACCGCCTGAACGAGGCCAAGGAAACCCGCAACGATGTGCCGTTCAACCTGAATGCCCTGTTGGAACGCATTGCCTTCGGCTTCTCCCACGTAATCAATAACAAAGGCATCCTATTCAATCACGATTTTACCGGTACCGATGTCAAGCTTTGCGGTGACGTGGACCGTATCGAACAGATTCTGGACAACCTGCTTAGCAATGCCGTCAAATTTACAGAAACCGGCACAATCAGCTTGAATGCTCGTTATAACAAAGGGGAGTTGGTGTTGGAAATCAAGGATACCGGCATTGGCATGAGTGAAGATGCGCTTTTACGTATCTTCCGCCCGTTTGAACGATTGGGTTCCGTCAGAAACGCGGAGGGTTTCGGATTGGGCCTGCCGATAACAAAAGGTCTTGTCAACCTGCTTGGCGGGACAATAGACGTGACGAGCGGCATTGACCAGGGTAGCACGTTCCGTGTTACACTTCCATTGAAAACCACGGATGAAACGGTAGAGAGCGAGAACTTGATAATTCCACATCCGGCACATTTGCCTCGGAATGTACTTGTCATTGATGACGACACGATGCTGTTGAATGTGATAAAGGAAATGCTGGAGCGTAACGGGATGAATTGTACTACCTGCGTAACCTCCAAGGACGTGGTCAAGGCGATGCGGGGCAAGGATTATGACCTGCTGCTTTCCGACATTCAAATGCCGGGTACCAACGGTATTGATTTATTAACCCTATTGCGCAACTCGAACATCGGAAACTCCCGTACCATCCCTATTGTAGCCATGACCGCACGCGGAGACAGGGACAAGGAAGCTTTTCTCCATGCCGGATTTACGGACTACATCTATAAACCGTTTTCATCCTCGGAACTGCTCGGCCTGCTTTCGAGGATGAAGACAGACAGGCGGGAGAAAAAACCGGAGGTTGATTTCAGTTTGGTCCTTTCAGAGGTCAATGACAAGCACAAGGCACTGCTTTCTCTTATATCCCAATCAGAGAAAGACCGAGAAGAACTTGATGCCGCCATGAAAAACGGCGACAGGCATAAGTTGCGTGAAATCACCCACCGTATGCAACCGATGTGGGAGTTCCTACGGATGGAAGAGCCCCTGCTGGCTTACCGTGCTTTGTTGAAAGACAGTAAAACAAGCGACAAAGAGTTAAAAGAATATACCCGGCAGATAATAGACAGCACCGCCATGCTCATCAAGGCGGCGGAAGCCGAGATAAAAAGACTGACAAATGAAACGGAAGATACTGATAGTTGAAGACAACGTGGGGCTGTCGCAAATACAGAAAGACTGGCTTTCCCGGGCCGGTTATGACGCTGTGACAGCCATGAGCGAGCCGATAGCCCGCTCGTTGATACGCAAAACGCAGTTCGACCTTATATTGTCGGACGTGCGGTTGCCGGAAGGCGACGGCATTTCCCTGTTGGAATGGTTGCGCAAGGAGAAGAAAGACATCCCGTTCATCATAACGACCGAATTCGTTTCCGTCCCGGACGTTGTGCGTACCATCAAACTGGGAGCCAGGGACTACCTGCCCAAACCGGTACACCGGGAACATCTGTTGGAACTGGCGGAAGATGTGTTCCACCCGGTAGCCACCGTGAGAAAGCAGGAACGGCAGTTGTTCCGCCGTATAAGTCCCATGATCCTGAAAGTGGAGAAATTCGCCAGACTGGTCGCCCCGTCCGATATGTCCGTGATGATACTCGGGGCCAACGGGACCGGCAAGGAGTCGGTGGCGCAGACCATCCATGACAATAGCGAACGATACGGCAAGCCTTTTGTCGCCGTAAACTGCGGCGCGTTACCCCGTGAGCTGGCAGCCTCGCTGTTCTTCGGGCATGAGAAAGGCGCGTTCACCGGGGCGGACACGGCAAAGACCGGATATTTTGACCTGGCGAAAGGCGGCACACTGTTCCTTGACGAGATAGGCACGATGCCGCATGAAATCCAATCCATGCTGTTACGAGTATTGCAGGAGAATGTATATACCCCGATAGGAAGCGGCAGGGAACGGATTTCGGATGTCAGGGTCATTTCCGCGACAAACGAGAATATGGAACAGGCCATCAAGGAGGGACGGTTCAGGGAAGACCTTTACCATCGTCTGAACGAGTTTGAGATCCGGCAACCCTCCCTGGAGGAATGCCCGGAAGATATCATTCCGTTGGCGGAGTTTTTCCGTGAACGTTTCTCGAAAGAACTGAAAAGGACTACTCAAGGATTTACCGAAGAGACCAAACAGAGGATGCTTGCCTACCGGTGGCCGGGCAACGTGCGTGAACTCCGAAACCGTGTCAAGCGTGCCGTACTGGTCTCTGAGTCTCCGATGCTTGACGTGGATGGATTGGAAATAACTGTCTGTGTATGTAGAAATGAAGAAACAGACACACTTGCAATCCTGCCTCTGAAAGGTGAAGCATTTGAGAAAGAAAGCATTATCAGGGCTCTCAAAGCCTGCAACGGTCACCGGGAACAAGCGGCTGGAATGCTGAACATCAACCCGGCAACACTGTACAGGAAGATGAAGAAATACGGGCTGAAATGAATTTGACGACTAAAAATAGTGCAAATGTCACTGAATATGTGTACTTTTGCATTTAAATAGCGAAAAATGCGGCGTGCTGTCTAATGGGCAGTTGCCGTTTATATATAGACATAAGACCGCAAGCGTCCTAATGGGAATCTGGAAAATGAACATTAACAGGAACTATTGCGTGATTGCTTATGCTATGCCTTGGCATAGCGTGCATTCACCTATTCCTGTTAAGGGCATTCCAGAGCCTCCATTAGAAATAGCGTGGATTGCACGCTTCTTTTTTACAGTTTCCGGTTGAAAAAGAATTAAAGCTATGGCAAGGATTCAAGTTGTGACGGCAATAACATTGGACGGTTTCCTTCCGGAACCGGCCGGAGCACTTGTGTCCTGGGTAAGAAACGACAGGCGGGGTTTCCCCTTTTGGCGTGAACGCTGCTCGGCCCTTATATTGCCCCATTCCATCCTTGATTTGCTTTGCGAGAAAGACAACAGGGACGATTCATTCATTTACCTTGCTGAAATCATAGAACCGGAATCGGTGGAGCTGCTTCGCGGGCTTTTCCTCTATGATCTTGTTGATGAACTTGTGGTTTACCAGCTGCCGTTTTCTGCCGGACAAGGGATTCCCGTGTTGAATACATTCCGACCACAACATTGGGAACTGCATAAAACCACCTCTTTTTCCAACGGCATCTGCCGTCTGATCTACCGCAAATCTTGCAAGATGTAACTTGCATTTTGCGAAAAAACTTGCATTTTGCAAGAACATTTTCATCTCCACTTTTCATACTAAAAATTTTTATTCCGCTGTATTTCAATGGAATGCCAATGCCATTCAGTGAAATACATGGTCATTGGTACGCCATTAGCCCTATATGTAGTATAACCTGTTGCGCGACAAGGTGTAAGCAAAACTATTATTTACACTAAAGACAGAATGCATTATGCTACAGATAAACAGCGAAAGTGTCCAAATAATGCTCATGCAAATCATGGAACGGTTTGATAGGATCGACCGTACCCTGGAGCGGATGAACAAGTTGAAAGAGTGTCTGGAAGGCGACACACTTCTGGATAACTATGACCTTTGCCAATTGCTCGGTATCACCAAACGCACGCTGGCACGTTACCGCCAGAAGAAGTATGTCACCTATTACATGATTGACGGACGGACTTACTACAAGGCCTCCGAAGTGGAAGCGTTCCTCAACCAAAAAGGGAAGGTGTTGCCCCCAAAACTGAAAAACCGGATGGATGTTCAACTCAAAAAATGACTGGTATGGAAATAGTATGTATCGACAAACAGACGTTCGATGAACTTCGGGTACGTTTCGGCAAACTGGAGGAAAAGGTAATGGGTATGTGCCGTCCGGTGGAAGACCTCGGCTTAAAAAAGTGGCTTGACAACCAGGAGGTGTGCGAGATATTGCGCATATCCAAAAAGACGCTTCAGGTGTACCGTGACAAGGGTATCCTGCCTTACTCACGCATCAAGCACAAGATTTTCTTCAAAACCGAAGACGTACACAAACTATTGGAATCGAATTACTACCACTTAAAACGAGAACTATGAGCTATCATTTTTTAGAACGGAAAGACCCGCGTGTCGATGTCCTGTTTCAGGGACTTGACAATATGGAGCGGTTAATCGCAGCGATGGAGGACACCCCTAAATCCGTATTCCACGGCGAACGTTTCCTGACGGACGAGGAACTATCCAAAATTCTGAGGGTCAGCAGACGGACATTGCAGGAATACCGCACACTTGGTGTTGTCCCTTACTATCTGGTACAGGGTAAGGCCCTCTACAAGGAATCGGACATCCTTAAAATATTAGAGGATGCCTACAAACGGTGCAAAGAAGATATGCGGTGGGTGTGACATGACAAAACGGAGAAACGGCTCGTTCATAGGGACATGCGTTTCTCCGTTCTTGATTTTCAGATAGCGTGGGGTGTCCTTTTTCTGCCTTTCCGAGCGGTGAAATCCTCCTCGCAAAGTTCAGTCGTGCCGCTGAAACCGCTTGCTTTCAAAGCCTTCATGTCCTCGTCCACTTTCTTGTCCGTCACCTGCGCGTAAAGTTGCGTTGTAGAAATCGACATGTGTCCCATCATGCGGCTGACCGTCTCTATCGGGACTCCGAGTGAGAGTGTGACATGGGTTCCGAAATTATGCCGGGCCTGATGGAAGGTCAAATCGAAACCGTACACCTTTCCCAGTTCCCGCGTCAGCAGGATAAAATAGCCGCGGCGGTAAACATTGAACACATTATCCCCTTGTCGCTGGTTCCGGTATTTTTCAATGATTCGTAAGGGAATATCCAACAGGCGGACGGATGAAAGCGTGTCTGTCTTTTGACGGCGTATGTGAATCCACCATGCGCCGTCTTCGGACTGTGTGATGTCACTTGTCTTCAACCTTTTCAAGTCCGCGTAAGCCAGTCCGGTAAAGGTCGAAAACAGGAACATGTCCCTCACGAATTGCAGTTGAGGTTTCTCCACGGGAGTCTCCATAAGTTTCTTGAGGTCTTCCAGCTTCATGTGGCGGCTCTTCCGTCGTGGCAACGCAGGGTGGAGACGGCAGTACGGGTCACGGCGGAGCGTTCCCTGGCTGACTGCCAGTTTGGTCATCTTTTTCAGGCGGTACAGATGCTCATGCACGGTCTTGGGCATCATGTGGCAGTCCTTGCAAAGGAACAGTTCAAAATCATCATAGAAATTCTTGTCAAGGCTACGTAGCGTGACATCTTCCACGCCTTTCTTATCCTTGATGAAAGCGGAAAGGTGCTTGTACGATCTCAAGTAAGAATCAAGCGTTTCCTTGATGCGGTCCAGCCCAACACGTCTTCTGAAATCTTCGTTATGTTCCCGGAAGAGAGCCAGCAGGGTAAGCGGTTTCAGCCCGACACCCATTACGGCGTTCTTCACCAGTTCCGCCGTGATGAATCCCAGGCTGTTCTTAATCCGGTTGTAATGTCCGGTAATCTCCTCCGTCAATTCGTCTATGGCACGGTTCACTGTCACCGCATTCGCACTGCGTCCGTTGGCAAGGCCTTTTTCCGGATTCCAGATGTCGGGATTGACGGATACCTTCGTGCCAATCTGTTCCCATTCGGCATCAATGCTTACCTTGCACAATAATTGACAGGTTCCGTCCTTGCGCATTTTGGTGCGGTTGATATAAAACAGTATCGCGAATGTACTGCGATGTCTGATGGTTTTGTCTGCATGTTCACTTTTCTTTTTCATCTTATTGCGTTTTAGTCGTTTGTCAAATAACCACGGAGAAGCGTTCCGCTATCCTCTCGTTCAGCACACGGGTGTCGGCATTTATCTTGTCGTCAGTCACTTTGGCATAGATTTGGGTCGTCTCAATCCGGGCGTGTCCCAACATCTTGCTGACCGTTTCAAGCGGAACCCCATGTCCGAGCGTGATTTCGGTCGCATAGGTATGGCGGCCGGCATGAAAAACCAGCGGACAGTCTATGTCACAGAGTTTTGCGATACGTTTTAAGTTAAGGTTCATCGTGCTGTTGGAATACATGGGTAGCAGTTTCCCGTCCGGCGCTGTGTCCCTGTATTTCTCCATGATATGTAACGGCAGGTCCAGCAGGGGGATTTCAAACTCGACTCCGGTTTTCCGGCGCGAGCTTCTGATCCACCATGTGCCGTCATCGGCAAGTGACAGATGCTCTTTCGACAGAAGCCGCATATCACTATACGGGATGCCGGTGTAGCATGAGAAGAGGAACAAATCCCGTGTGAGATAAAGGTTCGGTCTGTGAAGAGGCATGGTCATAAGCCGTTGCAGTTCCTCGGATGTGAGATACCTCCGTTTCTGTTTCGGGCGTACGGGTTCATAGCCGGTAAACGGGTAGGTGGTGATGATGCCGTCCGCTACGGCTTCACCAACGATGATTTTCAACTGCACGGTCAGGTTGATAATCGTTCCCGGAGAGAGGCGACAATCTGTCCGAAGGTGCGAATCGTAATCCTGTATGAAGGAGAGGGTCAATGCCGAAAACGGGATATCCGACAAGTTGTACTTTTCCCGCATGAACCTTTCCACATGGTTGTAGGCGTTCCGATAGCTTCTCAAACTGCCTTCGGTCCGGTTTACACCCACGCGCTTCGCGAAGTTCTCAATAAACGTGCGGAAGTAGCTCAATAACGTTGTCTGTTCACCAGCCATACCCAACAGCAGACTTTTGACATCATCCGCAGTCACACTGTCACGAACAACCGACAGTTCAGCATAGATTCCCAATGCCATCGCACGGATTTCATCCAGCCGATTGTTGATTTCCTTCGCCTTCACACTTTTGCCTGAAGCACGCCCCGAACTCCATATTGCCTGCGGCACACGGAGTTTCAGGCTGAAAGCCGCTTCAGAATACTTGCCGATGTTCAGCCTTGCCATTACAGGACACATACCATCGGCATCCGCCTCGCTCTTTTTGAGGTAGAACGACACCTTTACATTCGCTTGTTCCATAACCTTTTACTTTGTTTGCAAAATTACCGGATATCGAGCAAATGAACGGCATGACGAATATAGCGGAATATGGAAAGAAGCTCCATGCGTAACATTCAGAACCCGTATTTTTTCCCTTTAGCGAAAAAAGCATTAACTTTGTACTCGCAAAATATGAGTGAAACAGCGTTCTTTACGGTGATGTCAGTGGCAGTGCATAGACCTTTTTCCAATATTGTTTTCGACCTTGAACAGGCAACGGATAAGTAGCAATTTATTTTCCTAACTCCTCCAAAACGGGGCAAAACCATATAATGGACGAATATAGGTAAAACCTACATATCTCCCTTTTATTCCAATAGTTTGCATTATTCCTGCGAAATCCATCCGTATGTGAGCGAGTTTTACTATCTTTGCCCAATTTTTAATCAAACCGCATAAAGATAAATTCTATGGCAATCTATTTGGACGATGTATCAAGAACTTTCGGAGAATATCTGCTTATTCCCGGTCTGACCACGAAACAGTGTATCCCAACCAACGTTTCATTGAAAACACCCTTGGTGAAGTATAAAAAAGGCGAGAAATCAGCCATTGAACTGAACATCCCGTTTGTTTCAGCGATTATGCAGTCCGTTTCCGATTCTGGATTGGCAATTGCACTTGCCCGGAACGGGGGATTGTCATTTATCTTCGGTTCGCAACCTATCGAATCACAGGCAGAAATGGTTCGCAAGGTAAAGAAATTCAAGGCCGGATTCGTTACCAGTGACTCCAACATCACCCCGGAAGCCACGTTGGCAGACGTGCTTGCTTTGGTGAAACGCACGGGACATACCACAATGGGTGTTACCCATGACGGAACCCCGAACGGCAAATTGCTGGGTATAGTTACCAGCCGGGATTACCGGGGAGAAAAAGACCCGAAAGACAGAAAAGTGAAAGAATTCATGACTCCCTTTTCCAAATTAACCGTTGGAGAAATCGGGATGACCCTCAGCGAGGCAAACCAAATCATCTGGGATCATAAACTGAACACCTTACCAATCATCGATAAAGATCAAAACCTTGCTTACTTCGTGTTCCGCAAGGACTATGATAGCCACAAAGATAACCCGAATGAATTATTAAACACCACGGACAAGAAATTACTGGTAGGTGCCGGGATTAACTCCCGTGATTACAAAGAACGTGTTCCCGCGTTAGTAGAAGCCGGGGTGGACGTTTTATGTATCGATTCATCTGACGGTTTCTCCGAATGGCAAAAAGAAACATTACAATGGATTAAACAAGAATACAACGGCAAAGTACTCGTTGGTGCCGGAAACGTGGTAGATCAGGCCGGATTCCGTTATCTAGTGGAAGCCGGGGCTGACTTTATCAAAGTGGGCATCGGTGGAGGTTCCATTTGTATCACCCGCGAGCAGAAAGGTATCGGCCGCGGACAGGCTACAGCCGTGATTGACGTGGCCAAAGCCCGCGATAAATACTTCGAGGATACCGGTATCTACGTGCCGATTTGTAGTGATGGCGGTCTCGTACATGACTACCACATGGTGTTGGCTCTTGCCATGGGTGCCGATTTCTTGATGATGGGACGTTATTTCGCCCGATTCGATGAATCCCCCACCAAAAAACTAATGGTGAATAACTCCTACGTGAAAGAGTACTGGGGAGAAGGTTCTAACCGCGCCCACAACTGGCAACGTTATGACATGGGCGGCAGTGAATCCCTCAAATTCGAGGAAGGCGTGGATAGCTACGTTCCATACGCCGGAAAATTAAAAGACAACTTGGATGTAACCATCGGTAAAATCCGCTCCACGATGTGTAGCTGCGGAGCAACATCTATCTTTGAATTACAAAAGAATGCTAAAATCACCCTGGTTTCTTCAACCAGTATCGTGGAAGGCGGTGCCCACGACGTGATATTAAAAGATCATAACAGATAATATCAAAAAATCCCGGATTAAACTCCGGGATTTTTTATTCTATCTTTCTTCTTGCTGACAAGTGTTGCAATAGTAAATACTACCCCCTAAATAATTCTCTTTTAATATATAATCCCCGCAGTACACACAATGGCTCCCCACAGTATCCTTAGACAAGTAAGGAACGTACCCCCCTTTTTGATCAAACAAATCCTTCTCGGAACAACGTCCTCCCAGTCGGTATATCTCCCGCAAAACCTTCTTCACACACCCGAAAAGCTCTTCCCTTTTCGCCTGCGAAAGAACCGCAATCTTCGTCTTCGGATGTACCCGAGCCAGATACAGAATATCTTGCAACACGCCATTTCCCAAACCGGGAATCATCTGATCCGTGGCAAGAAACGCCTTGGCACTCTTTTTCTGTACCCCTTCGTCATTAATCAGGGACATGAAATACGCCTTGTCAAAAGCATCCGACAACACCTGCGGTTTATTTTTTGCCCCCCCGTAATATGACACCAAACCACCCTCGAAAGAATCCCCCACGAAACACCATACAGCACCGTACATCCTCACGGAAACGATTATGCAACTCTGATCTTCAAACCCGATCAGTAACTGGTGCTTGTTCGGTAACTTCGCCTCAGGTTCGTAATAACGGAGGTTTACCCCGTCGCTAAACACCACCTTGGCATCCCCCACGTTTATTTGCACCATTCCCCCGTAAGCACAAGCCCCGTCCACCATTTTACCAAGTAACATCCCCGGGTATTTTTCCGGATCCCCGTTGAAAAAGGCAAATTTATGCGGGGTGTAGCAAGGTATAACATCCGTTACGACCTTTCCTTTGATAACCCCGTTCAACTGTTCCGACAAACAAAGCGCTTCAGGTGCCTCTATCATAATTCCATCATTTAAATTTATACTCTTTCTTCCTCAAATATAATCGAAAAAACGATACAAAACATTTTATTGCTTATCTTCGTTACATCAAAAAACAAAAACTATGAATTACAAAGTGACACATTATCCTACCCGGCAACGTTTCGAAATCGAGTTGGAAAACATGACGGCTTATGCAGAATACAAGTTAACGGACAATAGTCTTGACATTATTCACACGTTTGTTCCCCCGGCTTTAGAAGGGAGAGGAATCGCTAGCGCACTCACGGAAGCCGCTTATGACTACGCAAAAGCCAATCACCTCAAACCGGAAGGCACTTGCTCGTATGCGGCCGTGTGGTTGAAACGACATCCGGAATATTTACAATAGAAACATTATGCAAATCTACTGGCAGACACATCCTCCGGTGTTCCGCCTGTGACTCGGGCGTAATCCAATCATTCATCGACACGAACTTTGGGACAAGTTACCACTCCCGCTCGATAACTTATCGGCAACTTATCGGTAACTTACTAACGAGACTGCGACGCGAGTAGACGGTAACTTATTCGAAATATTAAGTTTAGAGTAGCCCGGAAGACGCTCCCTTATTCACGCCCCATGTATCGACAATAAATATTAAACAATTCCTTGGGCATCTTCAACAAATGCTTGAACTTGATACGGCTGTCCCCCTTCTCCACCCATGTGTTCAAGGGAACTTCATGAATAATCCGGTCATAATCAGCGTGTTTTTCCCGGATTCGTAAGATTAGTTCCACGTCGAAAAGCCAACCGGAACGAAATTCCTCGCTAAATCCAACAGGTATTAACTCACTTTTCAAAAGCTTAGCCCCACATTGAGAATCGTACACGGGAAGTTGATATAACATCGAAACTAACGTCGCAAAGCCCCGCCCCAAATAATGGCGATACGCTTTCCTTTGCACGTTGGCCCCCAAGCGTTTCAGACGGGCCCCCATCGTCATGCACACTCCCGGTTTCCTGTCCATCACCTCTGCCAGCAGATACAGGTCCTCCAATGGCGTGGCCAAATCGGCATCCAGATACCCCACGATATTGTAACGATTCAAGGAACTGACATACAACATCCCACTCCTGACGGCCTCCGCCTTTCCCCGGTTGTCCGTGTTGTCTACCAGCAAGAAACGCCCCGGTTCCAACTCCACGGCCCGCCGTAAAACCTCGGATGTATTATCCTGACTACCATCGTTCACGAAACAAAAATCAAAACGTTCTTCTCTACCCACGAATTCCCGGAAGACCTCCAACTCCAAACGTTGCGCCTCGTTATAACACGGGATGATGACACATATCTTTTTCATTTATAATCGTTTTATTTCCGAATCTCCATTTCTTTCGACAAGAAACGCTGTAATTCAATCGCCTCCCTGTTCTTCGGGTCCAGTTCTATCGCCTTTTGAGCCATTTCTGTGGCTGTAGCCCGGCGTCCTGCCGCAAGTTCACATAGCGCACGTAACAATACAAACTCGCTATCCTCCTTGACCCCGTTCATCTGTTTCAACAATTTCTCGGCATCCTCCATGCGTTTTTGCTGAATCAAAGCCCGGAGTTCAATCTTCTGCAACGCCTCTTTATCCCGTCCTTGCTCACGTAACAATGATGTGATCTGTTCCAGTAACTTGTAGTTATTCACACGACAGTAACATTCCGCCAAAGAAAGCAACACCCGCTCATCCGCCCGTTTGGCTCTCACCACCTTCTCGTAAGGTTCTATCGCTTTCGAATAACTCCCGTTTCGCCGTAAAATATCCCCACCTAAGGCCAACGCCTGCACGTTTCCACCGTTATACCTCAACGCTTTATTGACATTATCCAGCGCCTCCTTATCCTTTCCCTCCGTGTAGTAAATCAACCCCTTCAAATAATAAGAAGAAGATGCCACGTCATTTTGGGCCAACATCGCGTCAACCGCCTGATGAGCCGTCGTGAACTTTTTCAAATCCAAAGCACTCAACGCCCGGATATTCAACGCATCCATCAACTGCGGTTGCCATTTCAGAGATTCACCCGTACACCGAAGAGCCTCCTCCGGCTTGCCAATCGTGTAGTACATCCGGGATAAACGCATCCACATTTCCTCGTTCCACGGGTGATCCTTCAAATAATTCTCCAATTTCGCGATCGCCTCCGGGTACTTCTTCTGTTCCTCCAACTTGATCGCCTCGTAATCATCCCTAGACGTTCTCTCACCCACCACGCACATCGGCAACCCATCGGCATCCACCGAATACAAAAAGCCCTCTTTCACCGGGAAAAGACCATTTTTCAACTGGAAACTATTGATATACACGTTATCGAATATCATGTAATCCCACTCCTTGCTGAATTTATCGTAATACCGGCTATACACGATGGTAACATTCGTATCTTTCCGGAAATAATGTTGCAGATTCGCACTATGATTCGTCACGATCCGGAGAGGACGTCCCTTATAATCCACGTTCTTCTTGAACCAATCCACCCCTTTTTTCAAGGAATTATAATAATAATCCGTTTCGTAATCTCCGTAAGCACCTCGCAACCCTCCCACCAACTCGTTAAAATAAACATAGTCATTGGGATGATTCACGGCCATGTGACGTGCAGGCAGAAATAACAACCCGACAAGCACAACCACCATGACACCCTTCAAATATTTAGGGGAAACAGATAACATTAACGTCCAGAACCGGGCTGCCAGCAACACCATGAAAGGCATCACGAACAACAAATGACGAATTCCCCCGTACAAATTTGATTTCTGGTAAATCACCCAAAACACGGGAAATACCAGTGAGAATAAAATGAAGAACGACAACAGAGAGAATTCCTTCTTCCGGAAAGCCATGAAAAAAAGATACCCGATAAAACCGATAACAACCACCAAGGGTGACCCGATCATCAAGTATTTCGGGGCATAATGAACAGGCAGCATATTCGACATCATCTGTTCTCCCTCGAATATCGTGCGCAACCCGATATTATAATTCGTGAATTCCTTCAATGACACAACCACGTTAGTAAACGGGCGAGCCAACGCAAAAGGCCACGTGATAATAGACAAGAAATACCCAACAAATAAAACGAGTATAATCAAAAACAAGATGTTTTCGACATCTTTACGATATTTCATAAATTTATAAAACTCCTTGAATCCGACCCATAAGATGTAAAACAAACCGCCATACATCAACAAGTACGGAAATAAAAGCAAGCCCCCGGAACGGGTTCCCAATGCCAAAGCGATTCCCAGCATGGCCCCGATCATGTGTCGTAGTTTGACCACGGGATAACGATCGAACATCCGCACGAAGTAAAATATGGCAACCAAGTATCCCACGGCAAACGGAATGTCCTTCAGGTTATTCATACTATGCCCGAAGAAACGAGGCGAAAAAAAGAGTAACAACATGGAAATGAGTCCACACAACCCTCCCCCGAAACGCATTCCCATCAAACCGATCATAATTATCCCCAAAGCTCCCACCAAGGCACACACGACATGACGCACGGCATAAACATCATCCGCACCGATCATGTTAGCCACGACAGCCGCCACCACCTGCATCGAATTACCGTAAAGGTGTAAAGCCGTTTGAGGCTGATTCAACGCGGCCTTATCCCCTTTCGTGAAAAAATCAAGTACATAACCGGAATGCCGGTGATCGACAAACTCGTCCCCGCTAATCCCGTAATCCTTACTGATATAAGGCATATAAAAAAAGATGAACAAACCGAATAACAGCATAAGCATTCGGAATGTCATATCCCGACGAGACTGACCGGAAACATCAAACAAGGTGGTAAAGAAACGGCCTGTGGTCAAAAAACGAAAAGGTATCTTCCAAAAATAATTCACGGCAGGGTTCGAAACGTTTTCCGAATCTTTCCAGGTAACAGACACCTCCAAGGTCCCGAATTTCACGAAAGCTTTCTGTAAACTGTAACTCACAGCCCGCAATAGATTTCCGTCCAAGTCATCCCCAGCGTAAGCCTTCATGAACAAAGCCTTGTTACCAATCAACACAGGAGAATCCGTGATACTCCGATCACCCCGCCACAGGACTGCATCCACAAACCCAAGCCACAGCTTACGTTTCCGGTTACTCACGTAATAAACATGATCCTTTCGTTCCGTTTTTCCGTAAGCTTGCCCAAGAGCGTTCAACACAGGCAAGGCCACCCGGTCCAGATCGACAAGCATTATATCCTCGGCCCGTACCTCTTGTAACACGTTTAGAAACTCTTCATGTTGACAACCAACCCGTAGCAGGATGATATTCTCCTGCAAGAATTCTTTATTGGTATTTAAAACGGGTAATTGAAAATCGGCATTTCTCGAGAAACCAATTACCTGAATAGACTTATTTACGACTTCTTCCACTGTAAAATCTTTTACACAACTAGTTAATATATTTTACCGCCTACTTACGACCTTTAACGGGTATAAAGATATAAAATAAGTTATCAACTCCCAATACTCTTTCTGCCATTTCATTGTCAGATTGAAACGTCTTGACCCGTTCAATTTATGACGTTCTGTCAGTAAATATGACACCAACCACGTGCCTGTAAGAGATTTTTATGAAAATAAGTCTTATTTGGGAACTGGCACACCGTTTGATAAAAGATAAATGTTCTTGAAACTATTCAGGGACAAAGAACGAAAAAGTAAATAGAAAATAATAACATTATAAATATTAAACAATATGGGAAAGATTATTGGTATAGACTTGGGAACCACAAACTCTTGCGTTGCCGTAATGGAAGGTAACGAGCCGGTGGTGATCCCGAACAGTGAAGGTAGGAGAACAACACCATCTATTGTTGCTTTTGTTGACAATGGCGAAAGAAAAGTAGGTGACCCTGCAAAACGTCAGGCTATCACGAACCCGACGAGAACAATATATTCTATCAAACGTTTCATGGGTGAAACCTATGATCAGGTAGATAAAGAAATCAATCGTGTACCTTACAAGGTGGTAAGAGGAGAAAACAACACCCCGCGTGTTGAAATTGGTGATCGTAAATATTCCCCGCAGGAAATCTCTGCCATGATTCTTCAAAAAATGAAGAAGACAGCCGAAGATTACTTGGGACAAGAGGTATCAGAGGCGGTAATCACCGTTCCTGCATATTTTAACGACGCTCAACGTCAAGCGACGAAAGAGGCCGGAGAAATTGCCGGGTTGACCGTGAAACGTATTATCAACGAGCCGACTGCTGCTGCATTGGCTTACGGATTGGATAAACAAGATCAAGATATGAAGATCGCCGTCTTCGACTTGGGAGGTGGTACCTTCGATATTTCTATCTTGGAATTAGGTGACGGAGTGTTCGAGGTAAAATCAACTGATGGTGATACCCACCTAGGAGGAGATGACTTCGACGACGTGATTATCAACTGGTTGGCTGACGAGTTCAAGAAAGACGAGAACGTGGACATCCGGAAAGACCCGATGGCTCACCAACGTCTGAAAGAAGCTGCTGAAAAAGCTAAAATCGAACTTTCCAGCTCAACCTCCACGGAAATCAATTTGCCGTACATATTCCCGGTTGATGGAATTCCAAAACACTTGGTAAGAACCTTAACCCGATCACAATTCGAGCAATTGACAGACCATCTGGTACAAGCAACCATCGAGCCTTGCCGTCGTGCATTGAAGAATGCAAACGTGAGTGCATCAGACATCAGCGAGGTAATTCTGGTAGGTGGTTCTACCCGTATCCCGGCTGTACAGAAGAAAGTTGAAGAGTTCTTTGGCAAAGCTCCTTCCAAGGGAGTTAACCCGGACGAAGTTGTTGCCGTTGGTGCCGCTATCCAAGGTGGTGTATTAACCGGAGAAGTAAAAGACGTGTTGTTACTTGACGTAACCCCGCTTTCTTTAGGTATTGAAACTTTAGGTGGAGTGATGACTAAATTGATTGAATCCAACACCACGATCCCGACCAAGAAATCGGAAGTATTCTCCACGGCTGCCGACAACCAACCGTCTGTTGAAATTCACGTATTACAAGGAGAACGTCCTTTGGCAAAAGACAACAAGACGATCGGACGTTTCCACTTGGACGGACTACCACCAGCCCCACGTGGTGTTCCACAGATCGAGGTTAGTTTCGACATCGATGCTAACGGTATTCTAAAAGTATCTGCAAAAGATAAAGCTACCGGAAAAGAACAATCTATCCGTATCGAGGCTTCATCCGGACTCTCCGATACCGATATCAAGAGAATGAAGGACGAGGCTGCCGCTAATGCAGAGGCTGACAAGAAGGAAAAAGAACGAATCGACACGATCAATAAAGCCGACAGTATGATCTTCCAAACAGAAAAACAATTGAAAGAGTTTGGAGACAAATTACCTGCCGACAAGAAACAACCGATCGAGGCTGCTTTGCAAAAACTGAAAGACGCTCACAAGGCTCAGGACGTTACCGCTATCAACTCGGCTATTGATGAACTGAACAACGTGTTCCAGGCTGCATCTCAAGAAATGTACAACGCCCAACAACAACAAGGAGCACAACAAGGAGCCCCTCACGCTGATCAACAACAACAAGCGAACAATGGTGGTAAAGACCAAGAAGTAACTGACGTTGACTTCGAGGAGGTGAAATAAAATTCTAACATCTACATAAAAAAGCTGTAAACTTATCGTTTACAGCTTTTTTCATACTCCAATGACATCCTTCTTTATACACGACATGGAAATTCATGACGAACTTCCATGCACGTAAATTAGAAATATAATAATTTTAATAATATCAATCAAACCAGATATTTGGCAATCGTTTCCTTTAATAAAGGAGCAGACAACGGCTTGGTCAAATAATCATTACAACCAGCCTCTAACGCTTTTACCCGATCATCGTCAAAAGCAAATGCTGTTAAAGCTATAATCGGAATTTCTTGAGAAACTTTACGAATGATTCGAGTTGCCTCTAACCCGTCCATTTCCGGCATTTTAATATCCATAAGAATAAGATCAGGTTGGGATTGTTCATATATCTCAACAGCTTCCTTTCCATTCCAAGCATGGAGCAATGTATAAGTCTTCCCGATAATTGCTTTCAATAGAAGAAAATTACTCTCCACATCCTCCGCCACTAAAATCGTTCTTCCCATGCTTACATTTTCTTTAATCTCGTTATTTTCCATATCGTTTATGTCTGTTTCGATAGTAATTCTTTGATAAGGAATTGTAAATTTAAATATAGAACCATGTCCCTCCTCAGATTGAACAAATATGTTCCCTCCCATTTTCTCTACAAGCATTTTACATATCGCCAATCCTAAGCCAGAGCCTTGCACAAAGGTATTCAATTTTGTGAAACGATCAAAGATTGTAGGTACTTTATCTTTGGGAATTCCACACCCGGAATCCTCCACGTAAAATTCGATAAAATCATCTACTTGTTGATAACCGAAACGTATAAATCCCTTCGCTGTAAACTTTGAGGCATTCGTGATCAAATTAGATATAACTTGAAATAGTCGGTTTCCATCTGTTAACACGTGGGTATTTAAACCACCATCCTCAAACTCCAACTGTACATCCTCTTTCATGCGTACCCGATGTACCTCTTGAATTTTCAAGCACAACTCCCGGATACTAACCGGTTTATAGACGAACTCCAAGCTCCCGGCTTCAATCCTTGATAAATCAAGTATATCATTTATTAATTGTGTCAGCAACTCCGAATTGTTCTCTACGATATTCAGATAATAATCTTTCTCTCCCGCATCCTCCGTTTCTGCCACCAAACGAGTGAAACCGATAATAGCATTCAAAGGCGTACGAATTTCATGGCTCATGTTCGCCAGAAAAGCAGACTTTAATTTGTCCGACTGTTCCGCTTTCAAACGAGCCTTAACCAACTCTTGTTCCGTACTTTTTAAATCTGTTATATCCCACGAAACACCAACTAGAAAACAGGGATCACCAGAGTCATTCCGGACCAAAGTCTTCAACGTCTTCACAGTTCTTATCTCCCCTTTTTTCGTCTCATAGGTCTCCAAGAATTCAATATCTTTTCCCGTATGAAGTAATTCTTTATCATCTCGTCTGAAACGTTCTGCATCTTTTGGATTGGGAAAAACCTCAAAATCGGTTTTACCTAGAGCATTCTCCCGTAAAATATGAGAATATGTCTCAAAAGCTTTATTCCAATACACGTAACGAAATTCCGGTCCGGCATCTTTCACGAACAAATACACGGGAATATTGTCTAGTACGGTGTTCATAATGGAATTAAGCTCTTTAATTTTATTCTCATTTTTCACATGCAGGGATACATCTCGTCCAAAGACCCAGATTAACTCTTCCCCGGAAACACGAATCGTCGAGTGAGCAAACATTTTCAAGACATCACATCCCCCACCGGGCCGGTTTAAATACAACATACTCTCGAAGTTCTCCCCACGCTCCCTAACTGGCTGAGTTCTCTTGTTCCAAGACTCTAATGTTAACGTCGGATCTAACGTCCATGCGTAAATTCCAGTCAGATTTTCCGGTAGATGGAACCTGTCTCTACCCGGTTGATTGGTATACACGAGTTCTCCACCTGGACGGAATACAAAAATTTCCTGATCCACGTGATCCAGTGCGTAACGAATAACATCAATCTCGTTTTTAGAACTTTCATTTCCGTTATCCCCCGCAACATTTTCTTTTCCTAATACACCATTCTCCAAATCGCCCATAAATAGCATACATTCGATATTACAAATGTATTAAAAAACAAATACAAAAGAAATCTATTGTCTAAAAAAACAGATAATAAAAGTTTTAACGGTAAAAACACAGATAATAGAAAGAAAAAACTTTGACAATCGTATAGATTTTTATACATTTGCGAACGAAAATGCTGTGTGTATACGAAAGGAAAAAACGAGTTTACTTATAAATGTTTAACTAAAAAATCAGAACTATGTTAGTATCTATCATTTACTTGCTTATTGTCGTATTATTACTTGTTTCCATGTGGAAAGTGTACGAAAAAGCAGGAAGACAAGGTTGGGAAGGCATTATCCCTATTTACAATCTTTACGTAATGCTCCAAATCATTAACAGACCGTGGTGGTGGCTTTTGATCATGATTTTTGTTCCGATTGCAAACATCATCTTCTCTATCATCGCTTTAAAAGAATTCTTGGAGAAATTCGGAAAAGGTATTGGATTTACCATTGCAACTATTTTCTTTCCCTTTATCACTTTCCCGATGTTAGCATTCGGAGATGATCAGTTCAAGAATGAATAATTCTTTCTATATATTTTAGAATAAAAACCGGCAACGTGCCGGTTTTTTCATTTATCTGCTATATCTTTCAATAAATCCCTAATAGTCTCCTGAACCTTTACGGGATCACCCACGTAATTATTCACAAGAATCGTAAAAGCTAACGTTTCTCCCTTCTGATTTTTTAAGTATCCGGCAAGAGCCCGGACTCCTGACATAGAGCCGGTCTTGGCAATAACATTCTCCCTTAAAACCGGATGATCGGAATAAATTCGTAATCCCCAATCCACATTTCCTTGTGGTAAGGAGGCAACAAAAGCATCACTTAAATGCCCCTTTGCCCAAATTAATAAATCCGTGAACACTTCCGCCGGAACAGCATTTGCCGGCGATAAACCACTGGCATCTTTCAACGTAATTCCACATGAATCTATCCCGATATGACTTAATTCTACCTTTACCGTTCTCGCGTAATCTGTCGGACTGATCAATTCGCCCAAAGCCTCGGCGAAAAGATTAACACTATTCTTATTCGTATAATAAACAATATCCTTCAAAAAAGGAGAATCCATAGCCAGCAATGCATGACGTTCTCCCTCCTCTATCCTTTGTTTATCCAACAAAACTCCTTTCTCCTTCAATCGTTTTTCCAGTTCAGCCCTAAAACAAGCATCCGGATGATGCATAGCTCCCTTCACCGCAAAAGAAGAACGATTGGCTGGAATAGTCCCCTGAATTAATAACGTCGCAGTCTCTGGCCCCCCGTATATCCACGCATCATTCGCATTCTTGGCAGAAGCCATCACTTCGTTCCGCAATTTTACTCCCGGAACAGAAGGCTCAACAGACACGATCTTGGTTCGAGTGCCCGGTTTTCCGGATTTCAAGTTTATCGTGTACGTATTATCCCGGTAATTAAATGAATGATAAAGAGCCCCGTAATAATTTGCCACGTCTTCCCACGGCCAAGACCCCGGAATACGAACTGGTTCTCCCTCTGTCTCTATAATAATATTTCCATGAATTTGTTTGATTCCCAAGCTCACAACCTTAGAAACAAGACTATCCATAAAACATGCTTTGGGAAAATACTTTGAATCTAATGTTGGATCACCTCCTGCCTGTACAACAATATTTCCCAAAAGTCTCCCTTCATCAATCTCCCCGGTGTAAAAAACCTTTGTTGTGTAAGTTAAAGAATCTCCTTCCCGTTTTAATGCTAATGCAGAAGAAAGCAATTTAACCACGGAGGCCGGACGCAATGCCATTCCCGGATTATGCTCGTACACAACCTGTCCCGTCTCCACGTTCTTCACGCAAACCCCTATCGCTGCATGTTTCACTTCATCCCTTCCCCACAAATTTCGTTCTGCTGTTCGAGTCTGCCCTAACGCAGAAGCCACTGAAACCAGCATGAAAAACAACAGCCAACCGGATTTCATCATTCGGTAATTGATTTCAATACATTATTTACATCTTCTTCCGTCCGGTGTAATTTGCCCTTACAAAACTCAACAAGTACTGCCATCCGTTTTACTTTCTCGCTCAATTCATCCACATCCAACTTATTTTCTTCTAACAACTTCACTAAACTTTCTATCTCCTCCATAGCGGATTTATATGTCAATTTTTCTTCCATAACCGATTATATATTAGATGTTTGTCTCAATATCTTTAATTTCACTTCGAATAACTCCTTTGAACAACTCTGTTTCAAGTACATCCCCTTTCTTCACACGAGCCGTCTCCCGAACCGCTTTTCCGTTGACACGAGTGATCGAAAATCCCTTTTCCAGTATATTTTTCGGATCAACATACTTCATTTTCGTTTCTGCCAACTCCAGAAAATAACGATTAGCCGTAAACAATTCTGTTGTTTTACGTACCATTGTCTTTTGCATATCGTCCAAACGATTCCTCTGACGCTCAAACAAGGCTCCGACCTTCCCTTCTGCCTTCATCTTCAATTGATTCAATCCATTGATCCGACCCTGTACAAAAAGCCTTGAGGCATGTTCTACTCTCCGGGACGACAAGGTCAAATTATTTGCTTGCCCCTCTAAAAAAAGACGGGTAAATTGCTTGAACTCCGTAATTCGTACTACCTGACGAGTTTTTTCTTCTTGCAAAATTCTTCTGGTTTCTCTCACCAAGGTTTCCTTAGCGTCCTCCAATACACTATCCACCTCGTTAAAGCACTCAATCAGAAAAGCCGCCGCTGCCGTGGGGGTCTTCACACTTCGATAAGCCACCCGGTCCACGATCGTTTCATCCCGTTCATGTCCAATACCAGCAAGAATAGGAATAGGAAACTGCGCCACGTTAGCTGCCAGCTCGTAGGAATCAAAACTACCCAAATCCGTTTGTGAACCACCCCCTCGAATAATCACCACCACATCAAAAAGTGATTCATACTCGTAAATTCTTTCCAAGGCAGCAATAATAGATTCTGTTGTTTTCTCCCCCTGCATAACGGCAGGAAACAACTTGGTATGAAAAGCATACCCGTAAACATTACGATGTAACTGATCCACAAAATCACCATACCCGGCAGCCGTGGGGGAAGATATAATAGCCACAGTCTTCGGCAACATCGGAAATTCCAGTTCCCGATTCATATCAATTACCCCCTCTTGCGTCAATCGATCAATAATCTCTTTACGTTTCCGCTCTAGATCTCCAACCGTGAAAGTCGGATCAATATCTTTTATATTTAAAGAATACCCGTACAACTCATGAAAAACGATCTCCGCACGAACCAGCACCTTGATCCCTTTCTGTAAAGATTTTCCCGTGGTTGTTTCAAAATAAGGTCTTAGCATCCGATAAGTAAACGCCCATATCGTAGCCCGAGCCGTGGCAATCACCGCATCATCTTCCTCCCTCTTCTCCACCAACTCCAGATAACAATGCCCAGACCGATTTTCTTTCACATCAGCAATCTCGGCTATAACCAAAAAACTATCCGGGAAACGATTCTTTAACTCCCGTTTCACCAAACTATTCAATTGGTATAATCCAATAGCCTCCATGGTAATTTGTGATTTACAATTTATGATTTCAGATTAAAAGATTCCCTAACGTTAGCCTTGCGCACTGGAATCTACAATCTAAAACTATTCTAGTTCTAATCTATTCAACTCAGAAATATAAGACAACAACTCCACCCGTCCCAATTTTGTTTCAGCAGAAGTAATAAACGCCATGGGCATACTTTCCCATGTATCTTTCATCTTTTCCTGATATTTGGCAATACAATTCATTCGTTCCGTGGTCGTCAACTTATCAGCCTTCGTGAAGACCATAACAAAAGGTACCCCGTTTTCTCCCAGCCACTCCATGAAATCGAGGTCAATCTTCAACGGATCGTGCCGGCTGTCAATCAACACGAAAAGACATACCATATTCTCCCGTTTTAAAATATAATTCTTTATCATGGAACTGAATTGTCCTCGCTGAGATTTAGATGTTCTGGCATAGCCGTATCCGGGCAAATCCACCAGATACCATTCATCATTAATCAAAAAATGATTGATTAACTGTGTCTTTCCCGGACTGCCGGATGTCTTGGCCAGTTTACTGTGGTTCGTCAACATGTTAATTAACGAAGATTTCCCCACGTTCGATCTCCCGATAAACGCATATTCGTGTCTATCCGGATCCGGACACTTCTTCACATCCGTGTTACTTATCACAAAATTGGCACTCTTAATTTCCATCATTTTTTAATTTGAATATATAAACATTGAACATGTGAAAATGTAAAGTAAACTTTACATTTCCCATGTTCAAATGTACAAATTATTTTCTAGCCGCGAGAAGACGATCTATTGAAATTTCTCGGCTTTTTCGGATCACTTCCCGGTCTTCCTCTTCTCTTTCCACCACTCTTTTCTTCCCGACGTCCGCCACCTCGGCTATCTCGTTTGTCCCGATCTCGACGTTCCCGTCTTCCAGAAAACTCGCCTCGACTCCGGTCATCCCGACGACGTCCATTGTCCCGAGTCGGGATAGCCTTTATCTCCAATGGAATACCATTAAAGAGAACCTTGCTGAAATCTACGGCGAAATCAGATGCACTCTCCTCGTCAATCTCGAATTTAGTATCTGTATCAAAAATACGAATACCTCCGACACCAATCCCCCGACGACGAGAATATTTATTAATCAAGCCCATCAAATCACGAGGTGTCAGCCCGTCTTCCCGACCGACATTCAGCATAAACGTGCTGTACACAGTCTCTTCTCCACGTCCCCGACGGTCACGTCTATCTCCCCGATCTCCACGTTCACCTCGCTCTGAACGACCTCCACGGTCATCCTCGCTAATATTCAAATCAGCCGTATTCTTATACTTCTTCAGTAACTTACCGAACTCATAAGATACCAAATGTTGGATCAACTCTTCTTTCGTCAGCTCTGCGAACTTTTCGTACACATCCGGAGCATACAGATCCATATCCTCTTGATCCTCCGATGCTAAAATCTTATCTGCATAGAATGCCAACTGAGCCCGACAAATCTCTTCCCCTACCGGAACTTGCTTGTACTCGAACTTCTTTTTCAAGATACCTTCAATCCGACGCAATTTCCCTTTCTCTTTCGAGTGAATAATCGCAATAGAGATTCCTTCCTTTCCGGCACGTCCCGTTCTACCGCTACGATGCGTGTAACTCTCCACGTCTTCCGGCAAATTATAATTGATCACGTGTGTCAGGCAATCCACATCCAACCCACGAGCTGCCACATCGGTTGCCACCAACACTTTCAGCCGTTTCGCCCGGAAAGCGTTCATCACGTTATCCCGCTGTGCCTGACTCAAATCCCCATGTAATGCATCACAATCAATCCCATCACGCTGCAAATGTTTCGCAATATCCTGCGCATCATTCTTCGTGCGGGTAAAAATAATAGCGTACATACTGGGAGCGCAATCCACGATTCGGCGTAATGTCTCGTAACAATCCTTCGCACGAACCATATAATATTGGTGAGACACCGTGTCTGCACCCTGATTCTTCTTACCCACGGAAATCTCCTTCTGGTTCACCAGATAATTCCGGGCAATCCGCTCTACCTCTTTCGGCATTGTCGCCGAAAACAAATATGTATTTTTATCCTTAGGCGTGTTACTCAAGATAAAGTCCAGATCTTCCTGGAATCCCATGTTCAACATCTCGTCGGCCTCATCCAGCACGACAGCAAACACGGTCTCGATATTCAATGCCTTCCGGTTCAACAAGTCAACCAAACGTCCCGGAGTAGCCACAACCACGTGTACTCCCTTCTGCAACTCTTTCATTTGTCTCCTAATATCCGTACCCCCATATACACAGGTCACACGAATATCCGGAAGATACTTTGCATAGTTCTTCAAATCACTCCCGATCTGCATACACAACTCTCGCGTGGGACTCAGAACCAATATCTGTACACTATTCCATTCCGGATTAATTTTCTGTAATAACGGCAATCCGAAAGCCGCTGTTTTTCCCGTCCCGGTCTGGGCTAACACAACCAAATCATTTTCTTCGCCCAAAATAACAGGGATAGCCTTCTCTTGTACCGGACTCGGTGTTTCAAACCCTAAATCTGCGACTCCTTTAAGAATGTCCCCGTCTAATCCTAATTCTCTAAATTTTTCCATTAAACTGTTTTAAATTACCCCCTTACAATTTCGGATTTAGTGATTTTTGATTTTAGATTCCTCCCCACGAGGCTAACACCTCTACTTATAACCAGAAATCACGTAATCGCTAAATCATTAAATCACTAAATCGCTAGGGTCTGTCTATTTTTAAATGTCTCCGTGTATACGCCGGAGTCGTTGCCAATTCTTCTATTTTTTCGGGTGACAGATCCGGTTGAAGCACAACCTCCGATTCCTTTAAAATGACCTGTACGTAATCCTTTACCCCGTCCTTGATTTTTTTCGTACGGGCGGCATCCACCGCCTCTTCCGAAACATCATTCACGGACGCAACTCCCTTCAAGGGTTTCGTGAACGTGTTTTCCACGTCCTCCATGGGAAAGCCGGTAGCAATCACCGTCACGGAAATTGCATCTTCCAGCGCCTCATCGGTTCCCACTCCCCAGATTATAGCTGCATTATCACCTACTTCCTTAATCACGTAATTCGTGATTTCACTCATCTCATCCATCGTAATTTCATCCGTCCCGGATGTAATATTCAACAAGATGTCACTAGCTCCCAGTATATCGCTCTTATTCAGCAGAGGGCTATTCAAAGCCTCGGCAATCACCCGCTTCGCCCGGTCTTCACCGGAGGCTTTCGCCGCACCCATAATAGCAATTCCACTATCCGTCATCACCGTTCTCACGTCGGCAAAATCGACGTTTATATATCCCGGTAACGTGATAATCTCCGCAATACCCTTGGCAGCAATATTCAACACGTCGTTAGCCTTGGCAAATGCACTCGACAATGTTTGCGATCCGAATATCCGTTGTATCTTCTCATTATCTATGATAATCAAAGAATCCACGTGTTCTTTTAATCTTTTTACCCCTTCACGAGCCTGATCCAAACGTTTCGGCCCCTCGAAGCGGGAAGGTATCGTCACAATACCCACCGTCAGAATACCCATATCCTTGGCAACCTTGGCAATCACGGGTGCCGCACCGGTCCCGGTACCACCCCCCATTGCTGCCGTGATAAACACCATCTTCGTATTGGTACTCAACAACGCTTTTATATCATCAATACTCTCGTTAGCGGCAGCCTCTCCGATTTCCGGTCGGTTCCCCGCTCCCCGTCCTTCAGTCAGGGTCTTCCCCAATTGAATAATGGTCGGAATAGGACTATGTTCCAATATTTGCGAATCGGTATTACACAACACGAAATCCACGTCACAGATCCCTTGCCTGTACATGTATTCCACAGCATTACCGCCACCACCTCCGACTCCGATCACCTTAATAATCGGGGTAGTAATCTCAAACTGGTTAAAATTTATCAATCCATCTACCATGATCGTCCATTATTACATTTGTGAATCCCTATTCATATCCTCGTTGAACATATTCCCCAGCTTACGCTTGAACCAACTATCTACATCCGGCACCTCATTCTTTCCCCGTTTGCGTCCGTTCTCCAGTTCAAATTCCCGGTCGTACTCCTCGATCCGTTTCCGATGAGTCTCCTCTTCCCGAACCGGTTCATCGTCATCATCGTCGTCAAACACGATAGCCCGTTGACGTTTCCCGACATCTCGCCGCTGTTCTCCTCGTTGTTGACGTAATCGACGACTTTCCTCCAGTTTTTGCTTGCGCATCCGCTCCTCTTCCTCCAACTTCCGGGCATCCACCGTCTGCATCTCCAAATCTTCCACGGTCTCCACCTTGAAAGAAATATTCGTCTTCTTTCTCTCGATCGGTGAACCGTTAAACCCGGTAGCAATCACAGCCACGTGCAACTCATCACCTAGAGCATCATCCTTACCAGCCCCCCAAATCACGTCCACATCGTTCCCGACCAACTCCTTCACGTAATCGGTAATCAAGGTAATCTCATCCATCGTGATCTCCTTACTACCGTACAACATATTCAACAATATATTAGATGCCCCCCGAATATCATTACTATTCAACAAGGGCGATTCCAATGCCATCTTCGCAGCCTCCAGCGCACGATTCTCACCAACCGACTCTCCGGCACCCATCAGCGCCACCCCACTATTCCGCATCACCACCTCCACGTCCGCAAAGTCCACGTTCACGAATCCCTTCAGCGTGATGATCTCCGCTATACTCTTAGCCGCAATCGTCAACACGTTATCCGCCATCTCGAACGCTTTCGACAACTTCAAATCCCCGTACATATCCCGCAACTTCTCGTTACATATAATCAACAGGGCATCCACGTAATTCGACAACTCGTCAACACCCTCCATAGCTTGCTCCACCCGTTTCCGTCCCTCAAAACTGAAAGGGATCGTCACGATTCCGATAGTCAAAATACCTAACTCACGAGCTTGTTTAGCAATAATAGGTGCGGCACCCGTTCCGGTTCCACCCCCCATACCTGCCGTGATAAACACCATTTTCGTGTTACGCTCCAATATCGTTTTGATATAATCCAGACTTTCAATAGCCGACTGTTTACCGCGTTCCGGCAAACTTCCCGCTCCACGCCCCTCGGTAAGCTCCTTACCGATCTGAATACGATTCTTCACGGGACTAATCCGCAACGCCTGTATATCCGTGTTACACACCACGAACTCTACGCCCCGAATACCCTGACGGCACATATGGTTCACGGCATTACTACCGCCTCCACCCACTCCGATCACCTTGATAATCGATTCTTCCTGTGGTGGAATATTCACAACCAATAAATCATCTTCATTAAGCATAGCTGAAAGGTCTTATATCATTTATTCTTTAAAAAAATTACTAAACCATCCACCGGATTTAGGCTTTCTCACCTCCCGACGTTCACATTGCAACAGTCCCAAAGCCGTAAAATACGCCGGGGACTTCAAACTAGCCTCCCGATCCGCTTTAACACTTGCCACCTTTGCAAATCCGACCGAATGTCCCGACAACTTGGACAACAACACCTCGATCCCCGCCACCTGACAACCGCCTCCAGTCAACAAAATTCCGTCATCCAAATCTTCGTAGCAACCACTTTCCTGCATTTGGAAAATAGCCCCCTCCAACAACTCCTCCAAACGGGATTGCTCCACGTGTACCAAATCATGACTATCAATACAATACTTCGTATCGGGAATCATAATCTTCCGGTTCTTGCACGATGCCCGCAACGCCATACCGAACTCTTCTTTCAGCTTGCGTGCCTTCTCCATATCATTAATCGAAAATGCTGTATTTATATCCCCGTCAATCGTGCTGCATCCCAATGGCAACTCCTCGTCAAAATAAACAAGCCCGTCTTGGAAAACCTGTACTTTGATACTATCCGCACCCAAATCAAGCAAAGCGAAATTAAACATATCCGATCCTGCCGTGATCAAAGCCTTCTGCGCGGCCCCGGCCATCGAATAAAAATCTATCTTATCAACCCCTAGATTGGCAAACATATCCCTCAAATCCCTCAACTCACTACTCCTTGCCACATAGACGTGATAATGGACATCCAACCGTTTCGCCGTAACTCCCACCGGGTTCACCTCACTCTCCTTATCCACGTAATAAGCGAACGGAACGACATCCACCACTTCCTCATCACCGGCCCCCACCACGCTCCGACACTTTTTCTCCATCTCCTGCAAATCCCCTTGGTCTATACTCTTCGGACGGGAAAACTTGATATTCTCCCGGTCTTCAATCTGTTTCACCCACGCCCCGCTCAAAGCGACATTCAAAGCATCAATATGAACCTCATACTCGCTCTTAAAACGATCCAACAAACGCTGGATACACGCTTTCGCCCGAAGTTTATCAACAATTTTGCCCCGTTTAACTCCTTGTGAGGCAATACTTATGACACCGACCAAACGACAATCACTCCCGGACTTTTCTCCGAGAGCCATCACCATTTTTCCAGACCCCATATCCAAAGAAGCTACAAACCCCATAATATCTAATATTTTATTTTCTAACACAAACAACTTGGTTGTCAAACTTCAAATTGATTTCCTTGTAACGATTCCACCCTTTTTTCGTGATACCGTCCTTCAGAAACAACATCAACTTCTCCAACCTCGCCTCGCAATCATCCACCTTTCCCAACACGATCCGGAAATCCCCCACTTTAGGAATCATCACAACATCCTCGTTCGACCTCACAACCAGTTGTTCGATATACGCGTCCCAAAATGGTTCATTCTTCAATTTCATCGCAAAAGGACCCAGTTTCTCGCAAGCGAATTTCTTATTTATATCACCGGTTGCTACAACAACCCTGGAAGTAAACTTAGAAGACAACGGCATCACTCTCCCGTCACGATCCACGTAATACCCTTCACCCGTTAGTACTCTCAAAACAGGTTCACGTTGTTGGATATTTACATGAATATAACCGTCTAAACTGTAGTAAACCTGAGCCGATTTAATCATCGGATTCTTGACAAGCACCCTTTCCAAACTATCTTTATTCACCGCCAATATACTTTTGTCCATAATGTCTCCGTACCCCTTCTTTATCGCCTTCATAACATCCTCCTCGTCGACAAACACGTTAACATCCGTATTCTTGACAGCCACCCGTACCCCTCTACATGTTACCTCCCCCGATTTTGTCGCCACAAAGGTAAGCACAATTATCAGGTATACAAGCAAAATGCAAGATAATATGTAAGGTAAAATGCGTTTCATCTCTATTCCCTGCCTACAAATTTAAAATTTCTAATTCAAATTCTCGTCTCTTATCCATTACATCCAAACCTGTAACCCCGATCAACAATCCGTCCCTCCAAACATCTCCGTGAAAATCGGAATAAAACGATCTATATCCCCGGCACCCACGGTCATAAAAACTCCCTCCTTCACGTTCTCCTTCACATACTCCGGAAACTCTTCCTTCGTCACCCGCACGAATGGCACCGTCAGTCGATCGGCAATCAACCCCGACGTCACCCCCGGAATCGGTTGTTCCCGTGCCGGGTAAATATCCAGCAGGATCACCTGATCCGCGAGATTCAAACTCTTCGCGAACTCCGGGTAAAAATCATTTGTCCGTGAGTACAAATGAGGCTGAAAAGCTACCGTCAACCTCTTATCCGGCCACATCTCCCGAATAGAAGAAAGAGACGCCTCAATCTCCCGCGGATGATGAGCGTAATCGTCAATATAAATCAATCGGTCACCCTTCGCGTGTACGTCAAACCTACGGGAAACCCCTTTAAACAAAGGCAAAGCCACCCGAATCTCTTCCGGTGTCACTCCTGCATACAAAGCCACCGTGATTGCAGCCGTCGCGTTCTCCACGTTCACCCGCCCCGGAAAACATATTCTCAAATCCCTTATCTCCACATCTTTCCCGATATAATCAAACAAGTAACTCCCGTTATCCACCCGCAACCGATCGGCATAATAATCCGCTTTCTCCCCGGCAGCATAATACCCGGTAATCGTTCTTTTTTTCAATTCCAACCCCTTACGTAAAAACAACTCACCTCGTGTCTGCAAGGCAAACTCCTCGAAAGCCTCGATCAAATGCTCGTGCGTCCCGTATATATCCAGATGATCCGCATCCATAGCCGTGATTACCGCAATCTCCGGATGTAAATGCAAAAATGAACGATCATACTCGTCCGCCTCAATCACCACGTAATCCGAATCCTTATCAATCAATAAATTCGTGCCGAAATTAGAGGAAATTCCCCCTAGGAAAGCACTACATCCCACGTGCGAACGATTCAACAGAAAAGCCAGCATCGTCGTGGTCGTCGTCTTTCCATGCGTTCCGGCAATGCAAAGCGCTTTTTTACTATGGGACAAAAATCCCAGCACCTCCGCCCGTTTATGCAAAGCGTACCCGTTATCCCGGAAAAAACTAAGAATACGATTTTCCTGCGGTACCGCCGGAGTATATACCACCAACGTATGCTCCTTATCCCGGAAAACCTCCCGAACTCCCTTCTCGTCATCCTCGTAAGTAATCTCAAACCCTTCTTTGTCCGTCATTTTTCGTGTCAACGGTGACGATGTCCGGTCATATCCTGCCACCTCGTAACCCATCACCTTAAAATAACGAGCCAACGCACTCATTCCAATCCCCCCGATACCCACGAAATACACCGCCTTTATATTCTTAATATCCATACCATGAATTTAAAATTTAAAATTTAAAATTTAAAATGGCAGACCATTCAATTCTAAATTTTACATTCTACACTTTAAACTATCTTCAATATTTCCCTCGCAATCACCTCATCCGAATCCTTCATTGCCAGCGTCAAGATATGCTCGGACAAACTTTTCCGTTCCCCGTCATCCTGCAACAGGCGTTCCATCACCTCTCCCAAACGCTCCACCACCTCGGCATCCTTCACCATCACGGCAGCTTGTTTATTCACCAGCGCCATAGCATTCTTTGTCTGGTGATCTTCTGCCACGTTAGGCGAGGGCACTAACACCACGGCTTTTCCCAGCAAGCACAACTCAGAAATCGTACCCGCACCCGCTCTTGCCACCACCAAATCAGCACAAGCATACGCCAAATCCATCCGTTTCAAAAACGGCATAAACTTCACGTTTTCCGGCATACGTCCCTTCAATTGTTCTTCCAGCTCCTTGTGGTAATAACTCCCGCACTGCCAAATCACCTGCACGTCCTTCCACCCCGCAATCTTCTCCAACCATCTCACCATAGCCTTGTTAATCGACCCGGCACCCAGACTACCTCCGGTGACCAGCACCGTTTTCTTATTCGCATCCAGCCCGTAGAAAGCAATCCCCTCCACCCGTTCATTCACGGCATTCAACAAATCCTTCCGCACCGGATTCCCCGTAAATATAATCTTTTCCTTTGGAAAAAAACGTTCCATTCCCTCGTAAGCCACACAAATCTTGGCAGCCTTCTTTGCCAGCAACTTATTGGTCACCCCGGCGTATGAATTTTGCTCCTGCAACACCAACGGAATACCCGCGTTCGTGGCCACCTTTCCAATCGGCCCGCTAGCATATCCCCCAACACCAACTACTACATCCGGTTTAAACTCCCGCACCACTCGTTTGGCCTTCTTCAAACTCCGCCATAAATTCCACAATACTTTCAGATTATTCAACGTCAGCTTACGTTGTAACCCTCTCACCGGTAATCCCACGATCTTATACCCGGCTTCCGGCACCTTCTCCATCTCCATCTTCCCCTCTGCCCCCACGAACAGAATCTCTATATCCTTATTCAACCGTTTCAGCGCATTCGCAATAGAAAGGGCAGGAAATATATGTCCTCCCGTTCCGCCTCCACTAATAATTACTTTCTTCATATCTCAAATATCTTCATGTTCAATTTTCCTCGTTCTCTTCTTCCTCGTTTATACCTTGAGCGGCCATCTTTAGTTTCTCCTTCTCTTCCCGTTCTCCCTCTTCCGAGAAAGTATGACTGACACTCAATATCATCCCGAAAGACGCACTCGTGAACAACAGAGAGGTACCCCCCATACTCACCAGCGGCAACGGCTGTCCGGTCACGGGGAAAAGTCCCACGCAAACCCCCATGTTAATCAATGCCTGAAACACGATACACAGCCCCAATCCGGCCACCAGAATCGCCGGGAACATCCTCGTGCAACGTCGCACGATCACCCCTACCCGGTACAAAATAATCAGGTAAAGCAACATCACGATCCCGGCCCCAACCAGCCCATATTCCTCCACAATAATAGCAAATATAAAATCCGAATACGGGTGAGGCAAGAAATTCCTCTGCACGCTATTTCCCGGTCCCAGTCCCATCAATCCTCCTTTTGCCACGGCAATCTTCGCCTGATCCGATTGGTACGAATCGTCACTGTCCGTCTCGCTCGGGTTCACGAAATGCTCGATACGGCTTTTCACCGTCAACAAACGTCCCGCAGACTTCAAATGCTTTTCCGGAACGATAAAAACAACCGCCAGCATCAAAATCATCAACCCCACAATCACCCCGATCAACTTCGCGTACGTCTTCCAGTATAAACGTCCGACAAACAACATCACCAAACAAACCCCGCCCAGCAATGCCGATGTCGAGAAATTCTCCATAAAAATCAAGAACAGCACCGGCACCACTAACGTCATCCGCCATAACACATTATTGCTACAACACTCCTCCGTTTGTTCAAAAGCAATCGCACGGGCACAGTACATAATAATCCCCAGTTTCGCCATTTCCGAAGGCTGGAACGTGAACCCGATTCCCGGAATCGTCACCCAACGCCCCGCATCATTCAACGTCGTACCCGCAAACTTCGCCCACAACAGGAATATCAACGACATTCCCAGCACGATCTTGGCAAACGAAAGGAAGTACTTGTAATGAAACGACTGCAATGTCAGAATCACCACCATACACCCGAACATCAAAAACAACTGTTTAATCAAATAATAACTGGTATTCCCTCCCCGCACACGAAACGCCAGACTCCCCGTCGAAGAATACACCACGATCAACGAGGCCAGCATCAACCCGATGACCACGTACCACAACGTCCGATCCCCCTTAAATACCACCTTATTCTTTAGATTCAACATACGGATTTCTTGATTTATGATTTATGATTAAGTGATTCCAGCCGCACAAAATCAACGTTTTTTATCTTTCAACTTTTAGTTTTTATCTTTTAGTTTTTAACTTTTTCACCTTCTCCTTAAACATCTCCCCCCGATTCTCGTAATTCTTAAACAAGTCAAAACTAGCACAACAAGGAGAAAGCAGTACCACATCCCCCTCCTCTGCCCGGCGATAAGCCACCTCCATCGTCTCATCCAAACTATGAGTATCCACCACCTCGCAGATCGGCGAGAACGCCTCGATCAACTTCTTATTATCCACGCCCATACAAATCAACAACTTCACCTTCTCCTTCACCAAATCAAACAACACGCTGTAATCATTTCCTTTATCCGTTCCTCCCGCAATCCACACCACCGGAGCGTGCATACTATCCAAAGCATACCAAGCAGAATCCACGTTTGTTGCCTTTGAATCATTAATATAAGTGACACCATTCACCACGTCCACCGTCTCCAAACGATGCTCCACCTGCGGGAATGTTGTCAATCCCTTCCTCAAATCCTCGTCACTCACCCCGGCCTTCAAAGCGGCCAATATTGCTGCCATCGCATTATACACGTTATGCCGTCCTTGAATCGAGATCTCCTGTTTGGCAATCCGGAACTCCCGATCTCCCCAGTGGGCCACCACCGTGTCCCCATCCATGTAAGCATTCACCCCGGCGTAATCCGAGTAAGTGAACCCGACTGCCTCCGGCACAATATCCCCCCGTTCCACTCTCTCCCGCACAACCTCGCAGTCATAACCATATATAAACAAATCCTCCTTCCGCATATTATTCAATATCCGGAACTTCGAATTCGCGTAATTCTCAAATTTATAATCATACCGATCCAGATGATCCGGTGTAATATTCGTCAATATCGCCGTGTCACAACGGAATTGGAACATCCCATCCAACTGAAAACTAGACAACTCCACCACGTACACCCGGTGCAAATCGTCAGCTACCTGTGCCGCCAGACTATTTCCCACGTTCCCGGCCAGTCCCACGTCATACCCGGCCTTCTCCAATATATGATACAGCAACAAAGTAGTAGTAGTTTTCCCGTTACTCCCCGTGATACAATACATCTTCGCATCCGTGTGCCGTCCCGCAAATTCGATCTCGGAAATCACCTCGATTCCCTTCCCCCTCAGCCCCACGATCATCGGCAGCTTATCCGGAATGCCCGGACTCTTCACCACCAAATCTGCGGCGAAAATGCGTCCTTCCGTGTGTTGCCCTTCTTCATACTCTACCCCCAATTCCTCCAACACACGCTTATACTTGTCGGCCAACTTCCCCTTGTCCGACAAAAAAACCTCATACCCTAACTTCTTTCCTAACTTGGCAGCTCCCGCTCCACTTTCTCCTCCGCCTAAAATAACCAACCGTTCCATCATTTTAGATTTTAAATCTTACGAATTAAATGATTTAGTAATTTCCGATTAGGTGATTCCCGCTCTCGATCCAATACTCTTTTCAATCTCTGAATCATTAAATCGCCAATCACTGAATCTCTTTATTTTAAATTTCTTCTATCGTATTTTCAACGTCACAATCGTTATCACCGCCAGCGCGATTCCCACGATCCAGAACCGGGTCACGATCTTCGGTTCCGGAATCCCTTTCTTCTGGAAATGGTGATGTAACGGGGACATCAGGAATATCCGTCGTCCCTCCCCGAACTTCTTCTTTGTATATTTAAAATAGCTGACCTGCATCATCACAGACAAATTCTCCACGAGGAAAATACCACACAGGATAGGGATCAGCAACTCTTTATGAATCATGATTGCGAACACGGCAATAATTCCCCCCAGCGACAAACTCCCCGTGTCACCCATAAACACTTGAGCCGGAAACGAGTTATACCACAGGAACCCGATCGTCGCCCCGATAAACGCGGCAATAAACACCACCAGCTCCCCCGAATGTGGAATATACATGATATTCAAGTAATCCGCATACACCATATTACCCGACACGTACGCCAAAATACCCAACGTCGCCCCCACGATAGCCGAAGTCCCCGTTGCCAGACCGTCCAATCCATCCGTCAGATTCGCCCCGTTCGACACAGCCGTAACAATCACGATCGTGATAATAATAAACACGATCCAACCGATCTCCTCGGCATAGTCCCCGAAAAGCGCCCCGAACCAAGCGTAATCAAACTCGTTATTCTTGAAAAAAGGTATCGTCGTCTTGGTCGATTTAATATCTTTCGTCAAAACGGTCTGGTTCGTCTCGGACACAAAACCTTCATCTACTGTACTTGTCACCACCCCGACTTCCGAAATGGAAACCTTCTCCCGGATCAGCACGTCATCGCTCACGTAAAGAGTTACTCCCACGATCAGCCCCAGACCCACTTGTCCGATCACCTTGAAACGTCCCTTCAACCCCTCCTTGTGCTTCCGGAACACTTTGATATAATCATCTAGAAAACCGATCAGCCCCAACCAGATCGTCGAAACAATCATCAACTGGATATACACATTATCCAACCGGGCAAACAAAACCACCGGAACCAAAATCGCCAGCAGGATAATCACCCCGCCCATCGTCGGTGTTCCCTTCTTCTGCATCTGCCCTTCCAACCCCAAGTCCCGGATTTCCTCCCCGACCTGTTGCTTCTGCAAAATACGGATAATACGCTTTCCCACCACCGTGGCAATCAACAATGACAAAATCACCGCGCAAGCCGACCGGAACGTGATGTATTGAAACATTCCCGCTCCCGGGAAATCAAACTGTTCTAAATAATCAAAGATATGATAAAACATGACCTACAACTTAAATATTTCCTTAATAACCTCTTTATCATCAAAATGATGTTTCACACCCTTTATCTCTTGGTAATCCTCGTGTCCTTTCCCGGCCACCAGCACAATATCCCCCTTCTTCGCCAACATCAACGCCGCACGAATCGCCTCCTTCCGATCGGTAATCGCCAGCACCCGGCTCGCCGCCTCGTCCGGCACCCCGGCTCGCATATCCTCTATTATCGCGGCAGGCTCCTCGTTTCGCGGGTTATCGGACGTCAGAATCACCCGGTCACTCAACCGACAGGCAACCTCCGCCATCTCCGGCCGTTTCGTCCGGTCCCGGTCACCCCCGGCACCCACCACCGTGATCACCGTCCCCTCTTTCTTCAGCCCCTCAATCGTCGATAACACGTTCTCCAACGCATCCGGCGTGTGCGCGTAATCTACAATAGCCATTACCCCTTCATTCGACAAAATCGTCTCGAAACGTCCCGACACCGGCACCAGCATACTCATCACGGGCAACAACTCCTCTTTCCCGAAATCCAACAACCGTGCGCTTGCGTAAACCGCCAGCAAATTATAAGCATTAAAATCCCCCACGAACCTCGTCCACACCTCGCTGCCGTCCAGTAGCAATAACGTCCCATCCAGATGCCGTTCCAACGTCTTGCAGTTAAAATCCGCCATCCGCTTACAAGAATAAGTATATTTATGAGCTACCGTGTTCTGCAACATCACCATCCCGTTCTTGTCATCTCCGTTCGTCAACGCGAAAGCCTTCTTCGGCAAGCGGTCAAAAAACGCCTTCTTCGCCTCGATATACGCTTTAAAAGTCTTGTGATAATCGAGATGATCGTGCGTGATATTCGAGAAAATCGCCCCATCAAAATCCAACCCGCTAATCCGTCTTTGGTCAATAGCGTGCGAACTCACCTCCATGAAACAATACTCGCACCCAGCATCCACCATCCGCCCCATCAGCTCGTTAATCTCCATCGCATCCGGAGTCGTGTGAGTAGCGTGAACCCTCTCGTCCCCAATATAATTACACACCGTTGACAAAAGCCCCGCTTTCCTTCCCAGCAAGCGCAACAGCTCGTACAACAGCGTCGCCGTCGTCGTCTTCCCGTTCGTCCCGGTCACCCCGACCACCTTCATCCGGTGGGACGGGTTCCCGTAAAAATTAGAGGCCATCACCCCCAGTGCCTCCGAAGAGTTACCCGTCTTCACGTAAACTACCCCCTCTTTCAACTCTCCCGGCACCTCCTCACAGACAACCGCCACGGCTCCTGCCGCCACGGCCTTCCCGATATACCCGTGTCCATCCGCACTCACTCCCCTTTGGGCAACAAACAAATCTCCCTCTCCGACCTTTCTCGAATCGAAGTGTATCATCTTAACCTCTACATCCGGTCTCCCTTGCACGACCTCGCAGGCAACCCCGTCTAACAGCTCTCTTAAATTCATCTCAAAATATATTACAAAACCAACTTTTTAGTTTTTATCTTTTAGCTCTTAACTTTTATCTTTTAGTTTTTATCTTTTATCTTAATTCAATATGCACATAACTCCCCCTTCTCACCTTCCCTCCCGGAGTCAACGATTGCTGGCTCACCGTACCAACCCCGCTCACCCCGACTTTCAGCCCGCTATTCTCCAACAAGTACAGCGCATCCCTCAGTCCCATTCCCTTCACGTTCGGCACCAGTGTCATATCCACACTCCGAGCTTTCAACACGAACTCCGTCCCCTCCTTATCCCGCGAAGTCATCACCCAATCGGCACGCTCCGCCTCATCTTCCGTCACGTTAATCCCCAGCTCGTCATATATCTCCAGAAAATCACTCTTCAACCCGTTCTGACTGATCGGCAACGTTTCGTCTTTCTCCTCCTCGCCCTCGTCATTATCCCCCATCAACGATGCCATCGTGTAAATCTTATCGGCAATCTCCTTGAACACGCTACCCGAAACCACGTTTCCATAATACCCCACCGACCGCGACGGGTTATCCACCACCACGATACACGAGTACATCGGCTTGTCCGCCGGGAAATACCCCACGAAACTGGCCCGGTACTTCGGTTCGGAATTATACCCTTTCGACCCCGCGGCTACCTTTGCCGTCCCAGTCTTCCCCGCAATCTTGCAGGCCGCATTCTTCAAATTCTTCGCCGAGCCGTTCTCTACCACCCCTTCCATCATCTGTTTCATATAAGCCACCGTCTGCCGACTGCAAATATGACTACTCACCACCTCCGGTTCGAACCGCTCCACCACCCGGCTCCCGTTACGAATCTCCTTCACGATACGCGGTTTCATCCGTTTCCCGTCATTTGCCAGTGCATTATAAAAAGCCAACACCTGCAAAGGCGTGATCTTCAACTCGTACCCGAAACTCATCCAGCGCAGCGTGGTACCGCTCCACGTCTTATCCCCCGGATACTTAATATAAGGATCCGCCTCTCCCGCCAACTCGATCCCCACCTTTTTATTCAACCCCATCGCGTACCACCGGTTCACGAACTTCTCCGGCTGTTGTCTGTAATGCTCATATACTAATTCCGTGATTCCGTTCAGCGAACGCTCGAAAATCCCCTGCACCGTCACCTTACCGATCGGCGACCTCGCCTCCTTCAACGTCACCCCGTTATGCGTGTAAATACCTTTTCCTAAGTCAACCGTGTCCTCCGGGTGAACATACCCGTCCTCCAACAGAGCCACCATCGTTGCCGCCTTGATCACCGAACCCGGTTCCGCAGCATCCCCGATAGCGTTATTCAATACCTCCCGGTACCCTGTCGCCGTCTTCGACACGTTCGCGATGGCCTTTATATCTCCCGTCTTCACGTCCATCAAGATAGCTGTCCCCGCACTAGCCTTGTAATGCTCCAACTGCCGGGTCAAAGCTCCCTGCACAATATCTTGACACTCCACGTTAATCGTCGTCACCACGTCATTCCCGTCCACCGGATCATCCACCGTCACCGAAACCCACCGTCCCGACATCATCTGCCTGATACTCCGTCCCGGTTCTCCCCGCAACTGTTTCTCGAAAGCCCCTTCAATCCCCACGCGTCCCTCGAAACTACCATCCTTCGCCTCGTTCAAGTAACCGATCGTCCGATAGGCCAAATCCCTGTGCGGCTGCAAACGCACGTTTTCCCGTTCCAGAATCAGACCGCTCTTCGTACCCCTTTCCCGAAAAATAGGAAATTTCTTAACCTCCAATAAATCGGTGTAAGAAATTTTCTTCTTGTTCACAAGCAAATAACGATTCGGCTTTGCCCCGTACTTTCCCTGCCACAACTTCTTCCGGTACTCTGCCGTCGGGGCGTCCTTGAAAAAGCGGGACAACATCATCGACAAACTATCCACCTTCTTCCGGAACAGCGTGTCCGGAATCGCCTTGCAATCCAGTCTCAGCGAATAATAAGGAACCGAACTCGCCAGAATTCGCCCGTCATCCGCGTATATATTCCCCCGGTTCGGCGCCACTTCAAAATCTTTGAACGACACCGAACGTCCCATCTTCCTCCACTTATCCCCTTCCCATATTTGCACGTGCAGTGCCTTTATTACGATTAGGGCAGCAATCACCATCACGATCAGGTACACAAGTCCCAACCGCCCGGCCAATTCATGTTTTATAGATGCTGCCATGTTATAGTTAAAAATTAAAAGCTAAAAACTAAAAGTTCATACCCATCGTAAAACCTGATAGTCCTTAACCTGTTATTATATCTTTTATCTTTCATCTTTTAGTTTTTAGTTTTTATCTTTTAGTTTTCATCTTTCCAACTACCCCCACTAACTCCCCCTTGCACAAGGGGAAAAACCGCTTGGTAATCAACTCTCCCCCTGTGTAAGGGGGAGCCGGAGGGGGTAGTTTCTTCCACTTTTATCTTTTAGTTTTTATCTTTTATCTACCAAAATCACCTCGTGATTTTGGTAGGCGGTTCCTTACTCTGCACTAAATCCAACCCCGCCTCCTGAATCCGTTTTTCCACCTCCGAGGGAACACTGATCCTCATCAACTCCGAGGCTGTCGTGATCGACTCGAAACGCAACTCGCTCAACTCCTTCTCCATGCTCACCTTCTTCATGTACAACTTCTCCGTTGCATACCCGTTAGCGATATAAACGATTCCCAAAAAAGTCAGGAAAAGAATAAACCCGATGTTTTTACGCAACACGGTATCCGCCAACAAACGCCCATCCAGCAACTCCTTCATCGAATCCCCCAGCACCTCCTTCTGTTCCTGCAACGGTGGCACAAAATCCTTTACCTTCTTTTTCTTAAACCACATCATTCAATTCATTTAAAATTTAAAGTTTAAAATGAAAAAGATTCCGTGATTGCCGATTCGATGATTGGGTGATTAAAATCACTTCATCAATCCCTTAATCACTCAATCATAAATCACTCAATCACTTTATCGTCTTTCCGTTTTTCTGCGATCCGCAACTTTGCACTTCTCGCTCTCGGGTTTCTCTCGATCTCCTCTTCCGACGGCACGATCACCTTCCGGTTCACCAACTCAAAATTCCGTTTCACGTGACCATAAAAATCCTTCTCCACCTTTCCCTCGAAATTACCGCTCTTCAAAAAGTTCTTCACGATTCGGTCTTCCAGCGAGTGATACGTGATCACCACCAACCGACCTCCGGGACGCAACGCCCGCTCCGCCTCCTTCAACATATCCTCCAGCGCCTCCAACTCTCCGTTTACCTCGATACGCAAGGCCTGATATACCTGAGCCAAGTACTTCTTCTCCTTCTGTTTCGGCACGCAGGGAGCGATCACCTGCAAAAACTCCTCCGAGCGAGTGATCATCTTCTCCGTCCGGGCCCTCATGATCAGGTCAACCAACCGTCTCACGTTATCCACCTCCCCGTAGTTCCTGAAAATCCGGGTCAAATCCTCCTCGCTATATGTATTCAGAATATCCGTGGCCTTTAGTCGGCTCCGCTGGTTCATCCGCATGTCCAACTCTGCGTCAAACCGGAAGGAGAACCCCCGCCCCGCCTCGTCAAACTCGTGCGACGACACGCCCAAGTCGGCCAGAATCCCGTCTGCCTCGTCGTACCCGCAGTACCTCAAGAAATTCCGCAGATACCTGAAATTATGATTCACGAAAATAAACCGACTATCATCCGGCACGTTAGCCAGCGCGTCGGAATCCTGATCGAAACCGATCAGGCAACCATCCTTCAATCGTTTTAATATCTCTCTCGAATGACCACCGCCCCCGAAAGTCAAATCAAGATACACCCCATCCGGATCAATATTCAACCCCGAAACGGACTCTTCCAACAATACCGGCACGTGATACATGGTTACACAAATTTAAAGTTAAAAAATAAAAACATAAACATCTCGTCGATAGGCAATTAATCCATCAGCCCTACAAACCGATTTGCGACGTCAAAAGTACAAATTCATCCGTATTCATCGTACTCTCTTCATACTTTATTTTACCCCAAATCTCGATTTTCGAATCCTGCCCTACCATCACGATCTCATCTCCTTCGATACCGATACTATCCAGCATCTTACGCGGAATCAACACGCGCCCGTTCCCGTCCAGTTCCACCTCCTGCGCCCCCCGGAAAAACTCCCGAAAAAAACGCACCTGTTCCCGGTTAAACTGGCTCAACTTCTCCCTCAATCCCGCGATCAACTTCAACCACTCATCCTTCGGGTAAACGTCAATACATTCATCGAAAATATTCCGCCGCATCACAAACGACACCTCTCCCGCCGCCTGCATTTCCTTCCGGAAAACAGCCGGAACAACAGCTCGTCCCTTGCTATCTAGCTTGCATGTATAATCTCCAATAAATGACAACATATTACTTCCCTAATTTGTGATGTAAAGTTATAAAATTATTTCCCACTTTAAACCACTTTCCCCCACTTTTTTATAACAAAAACAACAATACACTAAAAACCATGTATATAGATCACCATATTATATTCAACAAAACGAAAAGTATAAATTATAACAATTATACATTCATCAAGTGTGAGAATATAATATCACCACACATCATCAAATGAAGAAAGGATGAATACCTAAGATAATCACCAGATAATTATAGAGTAAAAACCTATTAACTTCGATACAAACACACTCATGAACGTCTTTGATACGTCTTTGTAACGAAGTTGATACGTCTTTAACCCCTAAGTACATCGAATATGCAACGGGTAAACACCGTGTATTATCCTGAAAAAAGTTTACAATAAACCCGTGTCAGAACCACGAAATTCTTACTCCACAATATTCACCACTGGAACACTAATTTCATCTTCTATCCCGATCATTGCATTCACAAGAAACACCCTCCGGAAATAGCGAATATCCTCCACCCGAATCGGACACGCCTGAATCCTCCCCTCGTCCAACAAACTCTGCCGCCTAGTCCCCTCAAGCAAACAAGTCTCCGGCGTGTAAAGGCCGCCACCCGCATCCTCGAACACCACGTTCGTAAAAGAGGTATCGGTCACCCACCCATCCCGCACGATCAACACGTCATCACACTCTCCCCGCTTTTCCAGCAAACGGGCAAACACCGACCGATCCGTCGATTTGTAGCGGTAATCCACACCATCCCCGTTCACCAGTCGTAAACTCCTGATCCGCCTCATCACGTAAGGCTGAAAACTCACCTCCCGGACCTCCGAATCATACACCACCCGGCACTTCACCAACCCGGAACACATCGTGGCCGGAATAACCATCCGCCCGACCTCCCACGCGAGAGGCTTCCCGAAAAAGGCCTCCGCCGTCACCCTAGCCCTTCGCTCGTGGGCTTCCAGATTATAAAACTGCCCGTCCAGCACCTTGATCGTCTCGATAAAACGCTCCATAACAAATTATTTAAATCACTTATCAAACGGAAGATACACCTTTGCCAGCACCTCCTCGTACTCCGCCCGGCACTCACTGTTAATCGTGATTCCCCCGCCACTACGGAAATAATACCGCCCGTCACGCACCTCTATATAGCGAATCATCACCGCCGAATCCAACCTCTTCCCGTCAAAATACCCGAAGACACCCGTGTAAAACCCTCTCCGTTCACCCTCTGCCCGGGCAATAATACGTAACGTCGAAGGTTTCGGCGCACCCGAAATAGACCCGGCAGGCAACATCCCGAAAACCACCTCCCCCAAACGGGAATAATAATCCCCCGTCAACCGTCCCGTCACCTCCGAACTCACTTGGAGAATCTCCCCCCGGCTCACCCGCAAACGATCGATATACCGGAAACGCCGCACGTCCACCCGTTCCGCCACCCGGTTAAGATCATTCCGGATCAAATCCACGATCGTGTTATGCTCCGAACGCTCCTTGTAATCCTCCAGAATCACCCGCCCCGCATCAGGCACCGAGGCATCAATCGTTCCCTTCATCGGGTAAGAAGAAATCACCCCCTCATCCACCCGCACGAAAATCTCCGGCGAGAAACAGACAAATCGCCCCGGAACCAACAAACGGTAAGGCGACCAGGCCCGGTGGAAAATCTCTTCCAACGTCCAGTCAGTCTCCAACCCCGTCGCCACCGTCAGGTTCAACAAAAAAGAATCGCCACGAGCCAATCCCTCCCGCACCACGGCAAACTTCTCCCGGTAAACCTCGAATGCCACCGGATTCGGAGAAAACACTTTTTCCGACACCTCCCCCGGCATCCCTTCCCCCACCGGGGAATTAGTGACACCTCCGGCCTCGAAAAGAATCTCTTGCTGTCCCAGCGGATCGGACACGAAAAAGCCTTCCGACAACTCGAAATCAACACCGAACAAAAACGGTTCCCGCCGGGCTCCCGCCTCATTCATGCACGCCCGGACCTCGTTAGCAGTAATCATATTCATAACCCAAAAAACGGTCAGTACCCCCGACCCCTCACGTAAAAGAAATGTTTTAAAAACAAAGGTTGCTCCTCACCCGGAGCATTATAAAAACTCTCCAAAAAACGATTGAACGGTTGCCGTCCCTCCGCGGCATAACGCACCGCATCGTCGGTAATATCCTCGAAAGTAATCGTCACGTCACGCCGAGGCACGAAAAACAGCAAGTTCGCCAGCACATAAAATATCCCTTTCAGATAAGTCCACGCAAAATTCGGTGAACGCCCCGTCTTGGCTCTTGACCACATGCTCCCCCACAAACCCCGAATACGCATACCCACGACACGCGTACCCTCCGGCAACTGGTGACACACCTGCCAAGCCCCCTGTTTGTTCCCCACACGCTCCAACCCGCCATTCGTCAACTGCCCGGCCGGGTAAAGCAACACGTTATGCCCCGCCACCAAAGCATCAATCACCACCCGGTTCAACCCCGCCACGATCTCCACCCCCCGGCGGCTCTTCTCCAAATCCGGTACCCGCACCGCGTTCATCAAGTGCAATACCTGAGCCACCAACGGGATCTTAAAATACCCTTCCGTCACCAACGGCGACACATCCACGTAACGCAACAACTGAGAACAAACAATCTGCGGATCGACCGACGCCTGATGATTAGGCAAAAACAACGTTGCCCGCCGCTCGGCCAGTAACCCCGCCCCCTCAAGGCGCACCCGGTAACGGGCGCTCAAAACACCCCGGTAAAAGGCCGCCACTACCTTTTTATAACCCATATCTAATTCTTTAGTCTAAACTTCTTAAACCTTACCCTCACCTCCTCCACGCACGAGAACAAAATAATCGTGATCGCGAACGTCAGCACGGCAAGAAAAATAAACACGTACTTCGTGTCGAAAAACATCGTCATTCCCCCGAAACACCCCGATGCCATCAACATGAACAGAAAAGTGATCAGGTTCGAGTAAGCCAGCATATCCCCCAGCTCCCGCCCCTTCACGTTCGCTTGAATCCAAGCGTCCAGCGGCACCTTGAACATCCCACTGAAAAACGCGGCGAGGAACACGAGTACACCGAACGTCACCCCGTGAGCGTCAAAAACGAATATCGCCAGCAACGTCAATCCCGTTGTGATCCCTCCATACGGCACCAATCCCAACTCCACGTCCCGACGGGACAACACCCCGGCAAGATAACATCCCGCCCCGATTCCCACGGCAGCCAACGACATCACGATACCCGTCTCCGAATCGTTCATCCCCAAATCCGAACGGCAGTACACGATAAGCACCATTTGGATCATCGAACCGATAAACCAAAACGTGGCCAGTCCCACAACCACCAGATTCAACCCCTTGAACGCCAACGCCCGCACGAACATATCTTTCACAAACTTCACGGGATTCAACGTCTCGTGGCTCTCCTTCATCGGTTCGCTCTCGTTCGCTCGAATCGTCAGACTCGACAACCAACCGAACAACGCCACCCCGAACAGGATCACGCACAGCACCGGGATCGTCACGCTCTCCGACAAAAAGGCCGCCATCAACGTCCCTGTCAGAATACCCACGAAAGCGAACATCTCCATAGCCCCGGAACCGTAAGAAATCCCCTCTTCACCCCCGATGTCACGAATCAGCCCGTACTTCGAAGGAGAAAACAGCGCACTCTGCAATCCCATCAACAAAATGGATGACAACACCAGTCCCGTCGAGTGCGTCAGGAACCCGGCCGCAGCTACGACCATAATCAGCATCTCGGCAAACTTCGCCCAAACCACAATCTTTCGCTTTTTATATATCTTCGCCAATCGTCCCGCCAACGGGGAAAACAGCAAATACGGTATCACCAATGCCGCCGATGCCAGCGTCACCACCATCGACTCGTTCTCCTTCCCCACCCAAGCAATGCAAATAAAACACGCCAGCGTCTTCAGGAAATTATCATTCAAAACTCCCAGATAATTCGTGAAAAACAGGGAAAACCAATTCTTTCTCTTCGCCATAATCACAACTTATATGATAAAACACAACAGCCAAAAGTAGTTTATTTTCCCCCGAATTCCTACTTTCGCGGGAGAAAACAGGTCATCCACCTCACAAAGAAAGCCACGGCATGGAGAATTCAAAAATAAAAAATATACTTGTCATTGATAATCATGACTCGTTCGTCTATAACCTCGTCCAAATCCTCCGGGAAAACGAACACTGCCAATTCGACATCGTTTATAACGACCAAATCGACTTTTCCTCGCTCAGCCGCTACGACAAGATCCTATTATCTCCCGGACCGGGAATTCCAGCCGAGGCCGGAGAACTTCTCGCACTCATCGAGCATTGTAAAAACACTCACGACATCCTCGGTGTATGCCTCGGCCACCAAGCCATCGCCGAATCCTTCGGTGCCAGCTTGCAACAACTGCCTCTCCCCAAACACGGCCACGAAAGTCCCCTCACAATCGTCGATCCCACCGACATTCTCTACCACGGCCTCACCTATCCCGTGCAAGTAGGACGGTACCACTCATGGATCGTGAACCCTCACACGCTCCCCTCATGCCTCCGCATCAGCGCCCTCGACGAAGAAGGTCACATCATGTCCTTCTACCACACAACCCTCCCCATCCGAGGCGTTCAATATCACCCCGAATCCATCATCACCCGCCAAGGCTGCCAAATGATTAATAACTGGATAAACGAAGAAAAGAGTTTATAAGGTTTACAAAGTTTATAAGGTTCATAAGGTTTATGGACCCCTGCGGGGCGCTTTGTCAACGGCAGCTTGAACTGCCGTTAAAACATTGTCCGAAGGACACCCGTGACTTTATGAACCTTATAAACTTTATGAACTTTATGAACTTTATGAACCCCAATCATTTGCCCCCGCAACCGGAATCTAAAATCCCCTCAGTTTTTTCCCCACGTACAATGGTCTTGACGCCGATTTCCCCCGATCGAAACCGAACCAGAATTCCTCCTTTTCCCCCGATAAATAATACACCCGCATCACACTCTCGTATTCCCCCATCACGTTCACCACATCCCCCGGAACATCTTTACTCCACGGTTTCAGCCGCTTACTCGGTTCCTTAGCAAAAGGAATCCCCGCAACAATCCACGCTACCGAAATATCAGTCAGAAACATCGGGTACCGTTCCTCGCAAAACTCGTACAGCAACGCCCCCCGTCGTTCCAAACTAAGCGGTTGCTCCAACAACTCCCGTTCCTCCATCCAACGTAGAAAATCCGATAGGAAACATTCATCATACCCGATCAACTTACGGGTCACCTCCTGCCATGCCAAAGCATTATAAAAACCATCCAGCAAACGAGACAACAACCGGGCTTGACGCAAATCCTCCACCGACATCGCTTTCGTCTGCAACACCTCGTACGGCACGTCCGGGGAATAAACAATTCCCAAAGCCTCTGCCTCCGCACGCATCGCTGTTCCGGGTAATAATTTCAACAACTCCAACTGGATCTCTCCCGTTCCGAAACCAGCCAATACCCGCACATCCTCGACCATCTGTTCCAAAGAATACAATGGTAACCCGGCAATCAAATCAGCGTGTACCACCAAATTAGATAATGACGCCAAATAACGCAGCCCATCCAAAGCCGCCTGTAAATCACCGATTCGCCGACAAGCCTGTAACACATTCTCCCGTAAACTCTGAATTCCCGCCTCCAGATGCAACAACCCGGCAGGCAACTCCCGCAACAACTCCTTCACCTCATCAGAAAGCAACGCCGGATGAATCTCCAAATGAAAACGCATCCCCGGAGCAAACTCCCTGAACAACTCCAGCAAACTGATCGCCCTCCGGGAAGACCCGTTAAAAGTACGATCCAACAACCGAATATCCCGAATACCATGATCCCGAATAACAGTCAGGCGTTCCCGAATACGCTCCACAGACAACACCCGCACGGGTTTCTCCGCCCCACTCACGCAAAAAGCACAAGTATTAAAACACCCCCTCGTCGTTTCCAACTGTACGAATGGCTTTGTCCAATCGAAAAAACGACTGCGTTCCGGAATCATCAATTGATCGAACTCCATCACCCTCGCTAATCCCCCATCATGATACACACCCTCCGCATCCAACCAACACAGCCCCACAACCTCATTCCACCGGGAAGGACAATCGTACACCCCTAGCCACTCGTGAAATCCTAACTCACCCTCTCCCCGAAACACGCAAGCCACGTGCCGATTCCGACGCAAATACTCCTCATTATCCCCCAACATCTCCGGTCCCCCGAATATAATGGTACATTCCGGTAACAACGCCTTCACCCGAGCCGTGATCTTCAACAACACCTCATGCGTGAACAACCACGCCGTCGCCGCCACCACATCGGGCCGGGCCGCCACGATCTCGGCCACCACACTCCCCACATTTGAATTGATCGTCGCTGAAACCTTCCTCCATTCCACATTCCCCTCCTTTCCTTCCACTTGAGCATGAATAGCCGGAAGAGCCAATGAAGAATGAGCATACGAAGAATTCAAATCCAACCAAAGAAGTAACATAACAATTTCAATTTTAGTGTTCGCCTCCGGCGAGTTACAAGTTCCTTTTCCCCTCTCCTTCCCAACCCCGCAAAGCTAACGCTTTTTCCATAAGAAAAAAAGTTCCAGAACAACACAAAAAAGTGGTAGTTATTTTCCAATCACTACCACTTCTATTTAAATAACTTGTAACCTGTAACCCGTTAACTTGTAACGGCAAAATCCTATTCTGCCTGTTTATGCAAATGCACATCCAACTGTGGGAACGGAATATTCAGATTCTCCTCGGCGAACGTCTTGTACACCTTCTCGTTCATATCAAAATAAACACCCCAGTAATCCCCGGCGTTCACCCAAGCACGAACCACGATATTCACCGAACTCTCTCCCAAAGAAGTCAAGGCAATAAAATAAGCCGGGTCCTTCAACACACGTCCATCCGCATCCAGTAAACGGGCAATCACGGCTTTCGCCTTCGTGTAATCATCCCCGTAAGCAATTCCGAACTCCCAATCCACACGGCGAGTAGCCTCCCGTGAATAGTTTTTCATCAACCCCGTTGACAAACCGCCATTCGGGATAATGATAATCTTATTATCGGGAGTCGCCAGAATCGTGTTAAATATCTGAATCTCCCTCACCGTACCACTCTGTCCCTGAGCCTCGATCGTATCTCCGACCTTAAACGGCTTGAACAACAAAATCATTACCCCTCCGGCGAAATTCTGTAACGTACCGCTCAATGCCATACCAATGGCAACACCGGCAGATGCAAACAAGGCTATAAACGAGCTGGTCTCGATACCCAACACTCCAATCACCACGATAATCAACAACAACGTTAACGTGATATTCACCAAACTCTTCACGAACGTAGACAAAGAAGCCTCCACATGACGTTTTTCCAATATCTTCGCCAACAACTTGTTCAATCGCCGGACAATCCAGCGTCCCACAAGGAACACCACGATAGCCAACAAAATCTTAGAACCGACCGATATTCCCAAATCGATCATCTTAGTTAAGAACACATCTAATGACACATTAGAAGGACTTGTCAATAATTCTTCCATACACCTAAATTTATATTAATGATTAACAACTTATATCCGCCTCCAACATCATACGACATTTCTCTTGAACATCCGGCAGGAAACGATCGAACAACTCCTGTAACCGATCCTGATTCCTCTCGAAAAAGACGATGGCCGCCTCCGGGTCAACTCCCAGATTCTTGTACTCCACCATGATTTCCAGCGAACGCTTAATCCCGGAAAGGGAAGCATAACGCACCAACCGATTTGTCAGGATAAAATGCCAAAGGAACCCTTTAAACCGTTCCGGCAAATGACGATAATTCAAGACTAACGCCCCATAAAAACCACAGGCAAACCACCTCAACGACCGCCCGGAATAACGTCGAAAATCCCTTGCCAATAAATGATCAAAATAAATATCCGTCAAAACGCCGGAATAACGTCCGAAATCACCTCGCAACATATCTATTGCCTCCCGAACCACGGGATGATGATCCGTGTAATCATCAATTTCCCGGTGTAACAGAATACCCTCCCGAAAACCCGACGGATAATTCTCGTAAGTCCGCCCCTTAACAGCATCCCCAACAAAGTTCCCGATCTGAACTTTCCGATTATTTCCCGAGAGGAATATATGTGCTAAATAATTCATTCCTTGGTTTACGTTTTTACCCTATAACAAGTTTCAAGTTTTTCGGACTTTTTTTAACACCGATCTAAAAACAAAAATAACAAAAAAGACGAACCCTTCTCCCGAATTCTCTATCTTTGTTGACATTATTGGTAACTAATTGAATATGAATAGAACATTTAAATTTAACACGTTATATATCGGGATTCTTTTACTGACCCTCGCCTTTTCGTCCTGTACCTCATCCAAACAACTCGCTATCCAAAAAAGTAAAACCGCACAGCTATCCCGTAAATTAGGATTCACGGTGAATCGGAAAGATGATCTACCCTTACTGGAAGAAGTCAGTCGATGGCTAGGAACTCCCTATCGGTATGGTGGAACCACTCGTACGGGTGCCGATTGTTCGGGATTCGTGGGAGCCGTGTATAAAAACGTTTACCACAAATCCCTACAACGCACAGTCGTTAATATCTACAACAAGGACTGCCAGCGCATCGGGAAACACCGTTTGAAACCGGGTGATCTTGTCTTTTTCAATTTCTCCAAGCGGAAGAAAAGAACCCTTAATCACATGGGAATCTACCTCAAAAACGGTTACTTCGCTCATGCCAGCACATCAAAAGGTGTCATGGTCAACCACCTAAGCGAAAATTACTATAAAAAAGGGTGGCGTAAATCCGGCAGGGTATGGTAGATTAAGTATAAATAAAGGGGGCGTGTCAACATTTTTTTATCCTCAAAAAACTCCTCCGTCACTTCGTGCCACCTCCTCTATAAACAGAGGAGGAGCTGGCGACTCTTCCCGAAGACAGGGAGTATTTCAGCTCTCCCTCTGTTTATAGAGGGAGTACCCCGAAGGGGGGAGGGAGTTTGAAAAATGACTTTTGACACTCCCCCCTTTCATATAATAAAACCTTCAATCAAACAAACAGATTCACGTTTGCATCCTCCGCCCGCTCCAGATAAGTCGCCACACCTCCAACATTCACCCCATCAATCAACTCCTCTTTCGTGATCCCCATCACATCCATGGACATCTGGCAAGCAATAAATTCAACTCCATTGTTCCGGGCCTGTTCAATCAAGCTCTCCAGCGAATCGATTTGTTTATTACGCATCACCTTCCGCATCATCCGAGTTCCCATCCCCATCATATTCATCTTCGACAAAGACAACTTACGACTTCCGGCAGGCATCATCATTCCGAACATCTTGCCCATCGTGTCTTTCTTCACGGCATCGGCACGCTCTTTCCTGATCACGTTCAACCCCCAAAAAGTGAAAAACATCGTCACCTTCCGTCCCGTCGATGCCGCCCCGTTCGCGATAACAAACGACGCCAACGCCTTATCCAGATCATCACTGAACACGATCAGCGTCTTGTTGTTCCCCGCCCCTTCCTTCACCACGGGACAAACTCCTGCCCCTTTCTCCAACACGGCCGTAATTATACCCTTTTCTTCCTTCACATCCACCAACTGATTGCCCGTCATTTTTGCCCATGATGCCACATCCTGGGAAAATCCCTGATCGGTCACTTTAATCTCCAAACGTTCCCCAACCTTCAATTGCTCCATCCCACCTTTCAACTTCATCACGGGTCCCGGACATTGTAAGCCGCAAGCATCTATCGTGAGGGATTTCTTCTCCACCACTTTCTCCGGAGCTTTCACTTCCACCGACTTTTTCGGTTCCGGTTCCGAATATTTTATCGGGTTACATTGTTCCGCCATCGCCGTTGAATACGTCTTGTAACCTCCATTCAAGTTCACCACATCATAACCGTGTTGCATCAATACCCGGGCTGCAATATACCCCCGCAACCCGATGGCACAGAATACCACGATTGTCCGATCCTTCGGCAGTTTCTGATATTCTCCCCGTGAACCATCCAAGGATATATTCACGGCCCCCTCGATACTTCCCATCGCAAACTCCTCGGCCGTACGCACGTCCACTAGCATCACTTTGGATCGGTCCATATCTTTCAATTCCCGCCAACTAATCATCTTCACTTTTCCACTCAGCATATTATCCGCCACGAATCCGGCCATATTCACCGGGTCTTTCGCCGACGAGTAAGGTGGCGCGTATGCTTGTTCCAATTCCATCAAATCATAAATCGTCCCACCATTCCGAATTACGGCTGACATCATTTCCAACCGTTTATCTACCCCATCAATACCCACGGCTTGGGCGCCCAGCAACTTTCCATCTTCCGGAGAGAAGTTAATCTTTATATCCATCATAATCGCACCCGGATAATACCCGGCATGAGATGCTCCATGCACGATAGCCTCTTTATAAGGAATTTGCAGACGATCCAACATCTTTGCAGACAACCCGGTTGCCCCTACGGTCAAGTCAAAGACCTTGGCAATGGCCGTACTGATAGAGCCTTTATATTTTTGATGATTACCATTCACCACGTTGTCCGCACAGATACGTCCCTGTTTATTGGCCGGTCCCGCTAAAAACGCCAGAGCTGGACGACCACTCACCGGATTCGGGAACTCGATTGCATCACCCACGGCATAAATATCCAGCTGGGAAGTCTGTAAGAACTCGTTCACCTTAATTCCTCCCATCTCCCCGATCTCTAACCCAGCCTCACGTGCCAGTTTCACATCCGGGCGCACCCCGATAGAAAGCACAACCATATCAACCTGCAACACCAACCCGCTTTTCAACACCACGTCAATACCGTCCTCCACGGGGCGGAACGCTGTCACCGCCTCCTGCAAATGCAGCCCGACACCTTTCGACTTAAAATGCTGGTGTACTGCAGTAGCAATCTCGTAATCCACCGGAGTCATCACCTGATCAGCCATTTCCACGACCGACACTTGAATCCCATATTCATGCAGGTTCTCCGCCATCTCCAACCCAATAAATCCGGCCCCCACGATCAGTGCCCGTTTCACGTCATGCTCCTCGATATACTCCTTCACCCGATCCGTATCATTCACGTTACGTAAGGTAAAAATTCCTTCCGTGTCAATCCCCTCTAACGGTGGACGCACCGGAGCCGCTCCCGGAGACAAAATCAATTTATCATACGTCTCTTCATAAAGTCCTCCCGAATCCAAATTATGTACCGTAATTGTTTTCTTTTCCGGGTTTACACGCTCCACCTCCGAACGCACCCGAGCCTCAATATTAAATCGTGCGGCAAAACTTTCCGGTGTTTGCACGAAAAGTTTCTCCCGCTCGTAAATCACCTCTCCGATATAATAAGGTAAACCGCAATTGGCATAAGAGATATAATCACCTCTCTCGAACATAATAATTTCAGCACTCTCATCAAGCCTACGCAAACGGGCTGCCGTCGAGGCACCACCCGCCACACCACCAACAATCAAATATTTCATACACGCTTAGATTTTAGGGTTATATATACTTTTCAATTATTTCCTGTAACTGTGATGCTTGAACCACCCCGCTATTATTCCACAACACCTTTCCTTGTTTAAACAACATCAACGTGGGTACCGACTGGATATGATACAAATACACCGGTTGCCGGTTAGCTGGCACATCCACGTCTATCTTCAAGATGATTACCTTATCCCCCAGCCTCTTTTTCACATCCTCCAAAATCGGATGCATCATCTTACACGGCCCGCACCACGTGGCAAAAAAGTCCACCAATACTGGCTTTTCTCCATTAATCAACTCATTGAATTTATCCATAATATCACGTTTTAATTTATATTACTTATAACGTCCGTTCCCCCGTAAAGTTCACGGACTTACTTCGTGCATTTCATCATGCACCGCATGGCCTCCGTGACATGATCACTCGCCATACTATAAAAAGCATTACGCCCCTCCCGCCGAATCAGTAGAATTCCCTTCGCCTGCATATCTGTCAGGTGATGCGAAATCAACGCCTGACTACATCCCATCCTGTCACATATATCCGACACGCTCATCTCACCGTTTTTCGAGAGTAAGCATATAATTTTCAACCGATTCGGGTGTGCCACTGCTTTCAACACGTACGCCAACTTTTCCAATTCTTCCTGTGTAAAACATTCTGTTTCCATATTCTCCTTTTTTGAATACACAAATATATAAATATACATTTGAATATACAACACTATAAAGAATCTTTAACACGCCTCATTTGCCTTAAATATCTCTCCATCTTCAAAATTTCTACAATATTCCCACCTAATTTTGTCATAAAAAACAATATATAATAAAGTTATCTCGCTAAAATCCGTAATTTTGTAACCAACAAATGATCATTGACTTATGTGGAAATATTACGCATTATTATCGGCCCTTTTTGCTGCATTAACAGCAATATTCGCAAAGATCGGGGTAAAAGACATAAATTCAGATCTGGCAACAGCCATCCGTACCTCCGTCATCCTAGTGATAACTTGGGGTATAGTGTTGTTCGGCACACACATGGGAGAGATAAAAGACATCAGCCGTCACGCTTGGGTATTCCTAATTCTTTCCGGGATAGCTACCGGGCTTTCATGGCTCTTTTATTTCAAAGCATTGCAAAGCGGGGAAGTATCACGTGTTGCCCCGATAGATAAATTAAGCGTAGTCATCACCATTTTCCTCTCTTTTATCCTATTAAAAGAACCGGTTAGTTTAAAGGTCATCATCGGTGCTTTACTCATCACGGGTGGAAGTGTTCTAATGCTTATCAAATGAAACTACTAATCATTGAAGACGAACGGGATTTGTCAAACAGCATCGTGACCTATCTCAGTTCAGAAAATTATCTATGCGAACAAGCATTCACGTATAATGAGGCAAAAGACAAAATCAATTTATACGACTACGACTGCATACTTCTGGACTTGATGCTACCGGGTGGAAACGGGCTTGATGTCCTTCGGGAAATAAGACATAAAAACAACCCGGTTGGGGTAATCATCATATCTGCCAAAGACTCTTTGGACGACAAAATAAACGGTTTGGAAATCGGGGCAGATGATTATCTCGCCAAACCATTCCACTTATCGGAATTAAGTATGCGTATTTACGCCATCATACGCCGGAAAGAATTTTCCAGCAACAACCTCTTACAAAGCAATAACATCACGATCAACCTGCTGAGCAAGTCCGTGTCGGTAAACGACCAACTCATCATACTGACACGCACGGAATATGAACTATTACTTTTCTTTATCAGTAATAAAAACAAAGTCATTTCCAAAAGCGCCATTGCCGAACACTTGAGCGGTGACATGGCTGATATGTTGGATAGTCACGATTTTGTTTACACGCACATCAAAAACCTAAAAGCCAAACTGGCCGAAAAAGGTTGCAAAGAATCGATTAAAAACGTTTATGGAACCGGATACAAATGGTTAGAATGAAAAGCCTCCTCAACAAAACATTGACACAGTTCATCGTGTGTACCATCATCATTTTATTGCTGGCGACACCCCTGTTTTATCTCTTGACCAAGCACTATTACGCGGAAGACATGATTGATATTATAGAGGCCACGCAACAAAATCAACCCATTCCGGAACTCGATCTGGAACAGGACATCATGCAAGGCGTGATGATACAATTCGCCTTAATCAGCGGGGTATTAGGCATTGCCATTATACTCATGACCCGTTTCGTCTCCAAACGTTTATGGAAACCTTTCGAAGATACGCTAAAACAACTTGAACATTTCAAGCTGGAAAGCGAAACTATCCCTCTGTTACCCGCCAGCGACATCAAGGAATTCAACCAATTGAATCAATCGTTAAACCGAATGATGACCAACAGTCTAAAAAGCTATAAAGTCCAAAAAGAATTCACCGAAAATGCCTCGCACGAACTCCAAACCCCATTAGCAGCTTTTCAGAGCAAACTGGATGTTCTGCTCCAGTTCCCCGATCTGACGGAACAACAAGCGGAAATGATGCAGGGATTATACCAAATATCCGGCCGCTTATCACGCCTGAACCGAAATCTTTTGTTATTAGCTAAAATAGACAATAAACAGTACAATCAGATGAGTGTTATCAATGTGATGACAACCTTAGAAGAACTTCTTCCCTTTTTGGAAAATATGACCGAAGGAATCACGCTTCGCAAGGATTTTCAAATCCCGGAATTGATCGTTAACGGGAATAAATCCTTACTGGAAAGCATGATTAACAACTTGATTGTTAATGCCGTCCGATACAATCTACCGGAGGGAGAAATAACCATCACGATAAAAGAAAACGAGTTAACCATTTCCAATACTTCCAACGAGATGCCCTTAGATAGTAAACTTATATTCAATCGTTTCTATCACCCCACTGAAAAGATACAGGGAAATGGACTGGGACTAGCTATCGTGAAAGCAATCTGTGACTACCACAGTTGGAGCATCCAGTATCACCACGAAAATAATAAACATTATTTTACAGTACACTTTTAAATCTTCAAATTTCCCACAAAATCAGGTTCTACTTTTACTGCCATAAAATAAATTTATTATGGCTTTACAAGAAGAATTAGAATTACAAGGAAACTGGTTGTTCAGATACAGAAGTATCTTGCCGATCACAATTTTAAGTATTGGAGTATTGGTCTATATCTACACGATCCATGCTCCGGGAACACTCTTCAATAAAATCGAATTTTATTGGCACCACTACGAAAACCTGTGCTTATTTATCAGCTTAGCAGGAATCTTTATCCGGGTGTACACGGTCGGACACACTCCCGCCGGCACTTCGGGCAGAAACACTCAAAACCAAGTAGCAGATAGCTTAAATCAAACGGGTATATATTCTATCGTCCGTCATCCGCTTTACTTGGGTAACTTCCTAATGTGGTTGGGGATCTCCTTACTAACCTGCAATATCGGGTTTATCGCCATTTTCGTACTGGCCTACTGGCTTTACTACGAACGTATCATGTACGCGGAAGAACAATTTTTACGAAACAAATTTGGTGTTGCTTATATCAACTGGGCTGAAATAACACCAACGATCTTACCTAATTTCAAATCATTCGTCCCACCCACCCTGCCTTTTTCATGGAAGAAGGTTTTGAAGAAAGAGAAAAACGGTCTCTTCGCCTTATGTCTTATCTTCATGGGATTTGACTGCATCAAGGTATGGCTGGAAAAAAGTACCCAATACAATTATCTTCTAATAATACTAGCCATCGCAAGCGGCATCCTCTACTGTATTTTAAAATATTTAAAGAAACAGACCCGACTACTAGACGAAAAAGGACGCTAACAACACCACAAACCCCCGTGTTTATTTGTTTATCACGGGGTAAACCATCTATTCCCAAAAAAGTTTTTAACTTCGCAATAGATATTAAGCAATTATTTATGCGATGAAAATATACGTGGTAAGTGCATTCAGCATGAATGGTTCCGGAGGAAATAAAGCCGGCGTCCTACTCGATGAGTTTATTCCCGATTCTAGTAAAAAAATTGCATTAGCAGCAAGTCTCGGTTATTCAGAAACAGTTTTCTTATCTGCCTCCAACAAAGCTGACTTCAAATTGGAGTATTTTACTCCTAAAGGTGAAGTACCTCTTTGTGGTCATGCCACTATTGCTTCTTTTGTCGCTCTTCGGAATCTCGGAAGACTACAAAAAACAGAATACATTATTGAAACTGCCGCAGGACGATTGAAAGTGTGGATAAACGATGACGGGCTTATCTTTATGGAACAGAACAAGCCCTCCTTTTTCGATATTATTTCTAATGAACGACTTGTCCGATGTTTCCATCCTCTTTCTTTAGACGAACGTTTTCCGGTACGTATCGTTTCAACCGGATTGAGAGATATAATTATGCCGATTTCAGCACCGAATGTATTGGAAACTATGGTCCCGGATTTCAATGAAATATCTATTTTGAGCAAAGAAATGAAATGCATTGGTATTCACTGTTTCGCACTCACGGAATCTGATATAGACAATGCATCCACAGCCGTTTGCCGGAATTTCGCTCCACTTTACGGTATCAACGAAGAGGCCGCAACAGGAACCTCCAATTGCGCCTTAGCTTGTTACCTTCACAATCTTGGGATAAGACCACAAAGGTACATCTTTGAACAAGGACATAATCTTTCTAGTGTTTCCAGAATCATTGTTGAGCTAAAGACGGATTCTGATATTCTTGGCGTCAGAGTTGGTGGAGACGGGATTATAGAAGGCATACTGGACAAAGATATTATATCTTAATTAACCAACTATTCTGGATCAACCTGCATTTTAAGGGCTTCAAGCATAAATATTCGTAGGTCTAAAACAAGAAGTATGGAATGTGCTTTACTCCTCTAATAGAGATCTAAAGTTTCAATTTGAGCATTGAACCCCTCCACAGAAATATTGGTATATTTATTCTCGCAAAAGTTTAAAGCCTGTTTAAATTTTGTTGAACAAAATCTCGTCGTTGTTTGATCACCTCTAGGTCATGCCAATGTTCCTTCAATGTTCCTATATGTCTCCGTCTCGATTCGTGCCGCACTCAAATGTATTTTCTCCGGCGATCACTCGCAAGTGACACGGAGAAAGCACGGAGAAAGCACGGAGAAGACCTAGCCAAACAATAGTGTAACAGCGTATTATAGGAGTAGCGACTCTCTTATTGCGTTAACTTACTTGTGTTGAGGTAGTTGATCTTAAAAAAGACATATGGGCTCGAAAATTCCTCTTCTTGCAAGGTCGTTAGATAAATCCTATTCATGGTCATTTAATGATGCGGTAATCTTAAATCTTTGAATGACCTAGCTTTTGAATACCTAACACCCAACATTTTTATCTTATCAACACGAAATTTCAACAAGTTCTTAGTTTAAACTAAAAAAATGCTTTCCAAAGTTTGTATTTATACGATAAACCGCTATCTTTGCACCGTCAAAAATAAATGACACTCGGTTCGGTAGCTCAGCTGGATAGAGCAACGGCCTTCTAAGCCGTAGGTCTTGGGTTCGAATCCCAACCGGATCACAAAAGGCGATTACGAAAGTAGTCGCTTTTTTGCTAGTAACCATTATTCCTTTTTCAACATTTCTAATCAATGGCGGATCATTACACGTGAAGGAGATATATAAAAAACGAAACCTCAACCCGGGTAACACGTGGATTATATTACCAGACTTCCTAATTCCCCTCACGCTCATATCTTTATTCTATTCTAAATAACTCTATAATAAAACAACACTTAACAAAGACAAAATTTCATTCGCTTTCGTAAAACTTTATTTCAAAACTCCCGTAAAACAAGCTATGAATTTTCTTTTTGCGAAACAAGATTAAAATTATATATTTGAAAAACGATAATAAGTCAAACATTAAAATTTAAAACACTATGGCAAAAATAACATTAGCAGGCAATAGTATAAATACAAAAGGTAATCTACCTTCAGTTGGTTCTGTAGCACCCGATTTCTCATTAGTAAAAACGGATTTATCTGAATTAACCTTGGCAAGCGAAAAAGGTAAACGCGTTGTTCTAAATATTTTCCCCAGTCTTGACACCAGCGTATGCGCAACATCCGTACGTACGTTCAATAAACTTGCTGCTGAAATGGACAATACGATTGTATTGGCAATCTCTAAAGATCTTCCTTTTGCACACGCTCGTTTCTGTACCACAGAAGGAATTGACAAAGTAATTCCTCTTTCTGCATTCAGAGATCATGCTTTCGGTGACAAATATGGAGTGGAAATGGTAGATGGACCTTTAGCCGGATTATTGGCTCGCTCCGTTGTCGTTATTGATGAAAACGGAAAGATCATTTACGAAGAACTCGTTCCGGAAATCACTCACGAACCTAACTATGATGCTGCTTTAGCCAGCTTAAAGAAATAGTTTATGAACTTTAAAATAAAAAGGGGCTTTCGCCCCTTTTCTTTTTATTTAGCACGCTCCAATTGAACAGTGAAGTGACGCATTAACGGTGCTTCCCAAGTAATTTGGAAACCACGAGTAATTTGCTCACGACGATCAAATACATTCTTCAAAGCAACGGCAATCACGTCCATGTGGTTGTTCGTGTACACTCTTCTCGGGATAGCTAAACGAAGAAGATCTAAACCACCGAAACGATTCTCACGAGTTACCGGATCACGGTCAGCCAAAATATAACCGATCTCGCAACCGCGAATACCTGCCTCCAAGTACAATTCAACAGTCAACGTTTGGGCCGGGAACTCTTCTTTCGGGACATGAGTCAACACTTTAGGTGCATCAACAAACAATGCATGACCACCTGCAGGACGTTGGTAAGGAATTCCGAACTCATCCAAACGCTTTGCCAAATACTCTACTTGTTTGATGCGAGTTTCCAAGTTATCAAATTCGGTATTTTCATCCAAACCGATAGCTAAAGCGTTCATATCACGACCATTCATACCTCCGTATGTCAGGTAACCTTCATATTGTACGCAGAAACCTTTAGCTCCCTCAAACCAGTCTTGGTGACGAGTTGCGATGAATCCACCCATGTTCACGATTGCATCTTTCTTCGCACTCATAGTCATACCGTCTGCGTTATCGAACATTTCTTTCACGATCTCTTTAATCGTCTTGTTCTGATAACCTTCCTCACGAGTTTTAATGAAGTAAGCATTCTCAGCGAAACGAGCAGAATCGAACAATACACGTTTGCCATATTTATCAGCGATAGCACGAACTTCCTTGATATTCTTCATAGAAACAGGTTGTCCACCAGCCGTGTTATTGGTTACAGTTACAATGATAAACGGAATCTTGTCAGCATGTTCTGCCAGTACTTTTTCCAATTTCTTCGGGTCAAGATTTCCTTTAAAAGGAACTTCCAACTGGGTATCTTTTGCCTCGTCGATCGTCACGTCCCAAGCGATAGCCTTACGACCTTCGATGTGACCTTTCGTCGTGTCAAAATGAGAGTTACCCGGTACAATATCACCCTCTTTTACAAGATAAGAGAAAAGTACGTTCTCGGCTGCACGTCCCTGATGAGTCGGGATCACGTAATCGAATCCGGTCAAACGGGTAATCATGTTTTTCAGATTAAAGAAAGAAGATGCTCCGGCATAACTTTCATCACCCAACATCATTCCGGCCCATTGGCGGTCTGTCATAGAACCGGTTCCCGAGTCGGTCAACAAGTCAATATACACGTGTTCTGCACGTAATTGGAACACGTTATAGTGTGCCTCTTTAATCCATTGTTCTCTCTCTTCACGAGTACTTTTACGAATGGGTTCTACCATTTTAATCTTCCACGATTCTGCAAAAGGTAATTCCATAATCTTTAAACTTTAAATAGTTAATGATATAAATTAATTGTAATATAATTCTCAAGAAATGACCGGAAGGCCATTAATAACATAAGCATGTAAATGGGGGTACGAAAGACCTCCACCTTTAACAAACAAAGGTGTCGCGTTTCTTAATATTCAAGAAAAGTTTACTGACTAATATGACGCTTTTATCTTTCATCGTAGCAAATTTGGGAAAAATAAAAAAAAGACCAAGGAATTCTTGATCTTTTTTTATTACTTCTTCTTTTTCTTTGCCATTCGTTTCTTCATCACGTTTCTCCGGTTATCCTCGGCAGTATATGTATTTTTCGCCTTCTTAGCGTGGAAAGCCCCGCCTCCTTGCGGTTTCCCTCGTTGGTAAACAATATTATTGGTCTGCACCTGTTCCTCTTCCAGCAGTAACTGAGAAATTTCCAACTTTTCAGGCAAATCAAGTATTTCAACTTCTTGATTAATCAGACGTTCTATATCCATGAAACGATCCTCCTCGATTTCCGACACGAAACTGATCGCAGCTCCTTCTTTTCCCGCACGAGCCGTACGCCCGATTCGATGCACGTACTCTTCCGCCAAAGAAGGTATATCAAAATTGATCACGTGACTCACATCCTGCACGTCAATACCGCGGGCAGCCACGTCAGAGGCCACCATGATACGGGTCTCCCCCTCCTTAAATGACCTCAACGCTTTCAAACGGGTATTTTGCGCCTTATTCGAGTGAATAACACTCAACTCACCTTTCCAGTGATCAGCCAAACGCTCCACGATACGATCCGCATTTTTCTTCGTCTCGGTAAAGATCATCACTTTCTTGAAATTCTCCTTATCAGTAAGCAACAATTTCAACAAATTGATCTTCGTCGAAATATTCGGCACATCATAACGATATTGTTTCACGTTCTCCACGGGAGTTGCCTGACGAGCCACTTCCACCCGTACCGGATCATTCAGGAAATCATGCGACAGACTCTCCACGGCCTCCGAGAAAGTAGCGGAAAACAACATCGTCTGATGTTTCTCCGGTAACACCTCAAAAATCCCTTTCAATTGCGGAAGGAAACCCAAATCCATCAACCGATCGGCCTCGTCGACCACGACCGTCTTGATCATTTTCGTACGGATGATACCGTTATAATATATATCCATGAAACGCCCCGGCGTAGCCACGAGCAAGTCCACTCCTTCGAACACCCGATCCTGTTGTGTCCGGATATTCGTTCCCCCGTACACACCCACGCAACGAATGTCCATGAACTCCGTCAACAATTCAACGCTCTCACACACCTGCACCACCAATTCCCGCGTGGGAACAATCACCAATGCCCGCGGAACCAATCCCTGCGCGTAATGCAGTTTCATCAACATCGGGATCAGGTAAGCCAGCGTCTTTCCCGTACCGGTCTGGGCGATACCGATCAAATCCTTCCCGGAACGACTGATTGAAAATACTTCTTCCTGAATAGGAGTCGGGTTCTCGAAACCAGCCTCTTCCAACGCCATCAAAATTTGCTTACTTACATTTAAATCCTGAAATCCCATACATGTTACGTTTTTAAACTATACGGTTACAAAGGTACAAAAAGTAGTGTCTCGCACGAAATAAATTTATTTATAAAATAAATTGCATCTAAATACCCAAAATAAACCACTAACACTCAACATAATACACAGAAATACTTTTGTAACAAAAACGAGAATGATAAACTTTTCATTTGCTTTTATCAAAATATATTTCTAAATTTATTGCACATAAAACCTCTAAAATTACTACGTTATGACTTATACTATTACTTTTAACGAGCTGAGAAAAATCAAAGACATGCTACCTCACGGAAGTATGCAGAGAATTGCAGAAGACTTGGGTATCAGTACAGACACCGTACGTAACTACTTCGGAGCCGATAATTATGACAACGGGGGATCAAGCGCCGGAATACATGTTGAACAAGGCCCTGACGGCGGACTTGTCGTTCTGGATGACACGGCCATTCTGGACAAGGCAAAGGAACTTTTGAACGTGTAGCAAAAAGATTTTAACACCGGGAAATTGCAAAATAGCATTCCCGGTATTTTTTTACCGCTTTTTTATCTACTTTTGCTCCATCAAGTCACAGACAAACCTGTAACTTGTAAACTTGTAACCAGTAACGTCGCATCGCGACACGAATAAGTATGAGCAAAATAGTTCTAAAAGCCGGTAAAGAAAGATCTTTATACAGACTGCACCCGTGGGTTTTCTCGGGAGCAATAGCCAAAATCAAGGGAGACGTGCAGGAAGGTGACGTCGTTCAAGTGTATAACAGTGACGACGAATATCTCGCCACGGGCCACTACCAGATCGGGAGTATCGCCGTGCGTGTACTCACGTTCAAGGAAGAAGAAATTGACTATAACTTCTGGGTGGAGCGCATCCGACAGGCCTATCTGACACGTGTAGCCATCGGTTTGGCGACCAACCCGAACAACAACGTGTACCGCCTCGTTCACGGGGAAGGTGACGATCTTTCCGGACTTGTTATTGACTATTACGCGGGGGTTGCCGTCGTGCAATTCCATTCCGTGGGAATGTATAAAGTTCGGGAAGAGATCACGAAAGCCCTGTTGGAAGTCATGGGGGATAAACTCATTGCCATATACGACAAGTCGGAAGGAACCCTTCCTTTTAAGGCAGGACTTAACCCCAAGAATGACTACCTATACGGTCACACCGACAACTTCACGGCCATCGAAAACGGGTTAAAATTCAACGTGGACTGGCTGGAAGGTCAAAAGACCGGATTCTTTGTCGATCAACGGGAAAATCGACGTTTGCTCGAACAATACGCCCACGACAAGAATGTTCTCAACATGTTCTGTTACACGGGTGGTTTTTCATTCTACGCCATGCGAGGTGGGGCAAAACTCGTACATTCGGTGGATGCCTCGGCCAGAGCCATCGAGCTAACCAACCAAAATGTGGAACTCAACTTCCCCGGTGACACACGTCACGAGGCATTCGTGGAAGACGCTTTCAAATTCCTTGATAAATCACACAACAAATATGACTTGATCATCCTTGATCCTCCCGCATTTGCCAAACACCAAAACGTGCTGGACAATGCCATTCAAGGATACAAAAAGCTGAACCGTAAGGGAATCGAGGTTGTAAAACCCGGTGGGTTAATCTTCACCTTCTCCTGTTCACAGGTTATGACGAAGGACCTCTTCCGCCAAACGGTCTTCACCGCGGCAGCCAACACGGGTAGGAAAGTCAAAATCCTGCACCAACTCACGCAGCCAGCCGATCACCCGATCAGCATCTATCACCCGGAAGGAGAATATTTAAAAGGATTAGTATTGTACGTGGAATAAATAACGGAGTGCCAAAGATGGCACTCCGTTATTTCTACTTCCCTAACACACTTTCCAACGTTTTGATCACCCGGTCTATATTATTTGCTCCACTAACACTCAACACGATATTTCCCTCCGGATCTACCACCACCATCTGCGGTAATCCTGTCACGGACTCAAATTGAGACGGATCTTCCAAACTAGCCTCTTTTGCCAAGATATTATTCCACGCCATTCCTTCCTCTTCCAACGCTTTCAACCATTTTGCCCGATCCGCATCTTTGGAAACCCCCAAAATATCAAACTTCCCGGTAGCATGATACTTTTCGTACAACTTCTTTATTGTCGGCAACAATCCCCTGCAAGGCCCACACCACGAAGCCCAAAAATCAAGTAACACGTACTTTCCCCGGTAATCTGCCAAACTCACCTTCCTACCTTCCGATGTTTTCGAAGAAAAATTCCCCATCACCTTTCCCGCTCTCGTCATGTACATTCTTTCCATACGCTCAGAAAACTTATTCAATGCGGTATCCCGCTTCATTTGCTCGTCCAGTTCCATATGCAACCCAATGCAATAATCGAAGTCAGAGACACTTCTCGCATAATCAATCAACTTCTCCCGGGTCATGTCCTCTCCCAACCGATTACATACCGTGTTATAAAACTCCTGATTCATAATCCGATACACCTCGTTCATCAATCGTCCTCCTTTCTCTTCACCCGAATCTAACGAGTTAATCTGTTCCCGCCACACGTACGGGTAATAATAAAAATAATACACGTAATCCGGGGTATACATTTTCGTGTACAAATCCAACTCTTCCATCAACCTGCCTGAAAATTTCCCTTCCTTTTCCAAATTCTGCACGATCATTCTCTTCAGCATCAACGGCATATTTGCTTTCACCAACACTTCCTCCAAACGCCCTTTTTCCATCATACGGTTCACCACGTCCATGTATGCTGAATCCCGGTTCATCTTTAATCGCTCCAATTGTTGATTCACCTCCCTCATCAAAGTAGCATCCTTATCCAACCACGCCTTCATGTAATCACTTGTCATCTCCAATTTACCCCTCGTGTATTCCCGGCTGACATTCTCCAGTTCATAAAAATACGTACCAGCAATATCACCTTCTACCTTAATATTCAAAGGATCCGTATTCAACACGGTCACCGTAACATGATCTTTATCCCCGACAAAAAACCACGACGAATACCCCAACTCGGTTGCCAAGCGAAACACTTTCGGAGCGTGATGTACCTCGTACACGGCTTTCCCCGCTTTAAAATGTAAAGGAATCACCTTATCCCAGACAAACTGATGCTGTTCCGACAACCATACCGGTTCTTCTCCCTCATGGAGAATTTCAATTTTTTGTCCTCTCGCCGCCATCGTACAGATCAGTACCCCCCACAGCAGACTATATTTCAATATATTCATAGCACTCATCGTTAATCAATTACTTATTTATACTTTCGATCGCCACCTTGTAAATATCCTCTCCCCGCAACTCTTTCGCCACGATCCGACCTTGCGGATCGAGTAACAGGATGAAAGGAATCGCATCCCGACTAAATATCTCGTGTAGCACCCCTTTCGTATCCCGTAAATTCACGAAATGTTCCATCTGTTTCTCCTTCACGGCATTTCGCCAGTCGGACTCCTTCCTGTCCGTGGAAACCGAGACAACCTCCAATCCCTTATCATGCAACAAATCATAAGCTTTATGCACGTTTGGCATCTCCCCGATACAAGGGCCACACCATGATGCCCAAAAATCCAACAACACATATTTTCCCCGGAAAGAACTAATCGCTACTTCTTCCCCGTTCAAAGAAGGTAGTGAGAAATCAGGAATCACCTGCCCCTCGGCCGTTTTTATCACCGACTCCCGGTAGGCCACCAAATCCTTGTACAAGGGATGTCCCACCAGTTCCGGAGTATCAAACAAATGTAAAGCCTCTCCCAGCTGATCCATCGAAAAACGTTTTCTCGCACTATCCAAAATCATCAACATCGCTTTCGAATTCGGGAACTTTACCAACATATCCATAATCACGTCATTTTTAAACGTATCATTGTTCGCATACCGCAAAGGAATCAATGTCAACCGTTCCATCCCCTGATAATAATCCAGAATAGCCGATTCACGTCCCCCCTCCACGATCATATACTTCTTTGTAAGTTTATACCCGGAAGGATTAAAGAAATTAGGCTCCTCGTGTAATAAAACATTATAGGCAAACACTTCCGTGGAATCCAACATGAAAAACTTCGACACCGCCTTCTCCTTAACACCCACACCCACGTACTCCGGTCCCGTGTATTTCCCGGTAAAACAAACCTGCTGACGGTCATCCAATATAGCGGAATCCCCTTTTTCAAATTCCAATGCCTGCTCATTAAAGCGATACAGGTAAACCGTGTCTCCCGGTAAACTTCCGTTTCCATAGATAGAAACAGTTAAACGATAGGTAGGATCGGAACATCCCATAAACAGACATCCCAAACACCCTAATAAAAATATAATAAGTTTCATGAAAAATCAATTAAAAATATATTTACACTTTATCTCACCGGAACCTCTTTCAGAATCCGGTATATCAACCCGTAAGAAACGCCGGGTAAACCGTTCCACACCAGTTCTCCGGCAGGATTTATAATAGCAAAATGCGGTATTCCGCTGATACACAACATCTCATTCAACTCGCTTTTCTTACCTGTCAGTCGCAACTGTACCCCCTTCATCTCTTTCTCCCGCACCATTTTTACCCATTTTTCCCGATCGGCCAACTTATCCACGGACAAGGACACGAATTCTATATTTCGCCCTTGCAAGCGTTTTTCCATCTCTGCCAAAAAAGGTATTTCATTACAACACGGCCCGCACCAGGTGGCCCACACATCCAGTAAAATCCACGCCCCCTTGAAAGAAGACAAATCCACCCGCTCCCCGTTCACGGTCTCTCCCGACAACGAGGGATACAAATTCTCCGGCACCAATTTCCGATCCTTCCGGTCAGCATCCTGCTTAATCAATTTTTCCCGTAACACACCGGCATAACGAGGAGCCAATCGTTCCACGCATTTATCAAAATCACCCCGACCATCCGGCCGCACCCAATAAAGGATATTATCCAAATTCGTGTAAGCTATTTTATCCCTCACCGCTCCTTTCGGAAAATACTTTGCCAACTTCACCTCGTTCTCGTATATCCGGTCCCCCTTTCCCTGTAATTTACCGGGATCCTCGATCCGTAAATAATCCACGTACACTTCAACCATCCGCCAGTAGGAAGGAGAATAAACCACCCGGTCATCTTTCGCATCCGGGATCACTTCGGCAAACTGGGCCAGAACCTCTCCGGGAAACTCTTGGAAAGTTGTCTTTGAAGACTTAATACCATTTTCTTCCAACAAACGGTAGTATTTGAACTCCGTCCGCATCACCTTCTCGAAATTCTTCCGATCGGCCGGATATTCTTTCAAATAAGTAGCCAACCAAACATTCATAGAATCACAAACTCTTTCCAAATTCAGCCCCTCGTACTCCTTGGGTAACATTTGCGGGATTAACCGGGCATACTTCAATCGCTGTTTCAACAAATCCGCTTTCCGTAACCAGTTATTCCGGGCCGCACACACACTTCCGTCATCCTTCAATTCCAGCTCGTTGTTTTCATGTAAAACGACTTCCAATGAATCCCCGGCCTCAAGAAATAAGAAACACTCCTCGTTAGACCATAACCTTTTTCCATACATATTCTCACCCTCCAAGGTAATCCAACGGGTTTCACCTTTTTTCAAATCATAACGCTCGTCCCCGAACAAAACAAAAGCCTCCCGCTCCGCCACCAGTTTTATTTTCACCGGTTGCCCGAAACACAGCAAGGCCATGTTCAAACATACAATACAAAACAATACTTTCTTCATAAAAAAATCAATTTGGTTTTAAGGTTGATTTATTCAATCATATCGTAAAAACAATTTACCCAGTGAAAGTGTCTAAAACAATCAAAAAATAATAAATCAACCCCTAACCACATTTTTTCAATAACAATTCATACAAGATCGACTAAAAATCTATAAGTTTGCAGTGGTATGAAATCATCTGAAACAGACATAACATTCTTAAACAAACTGAACGCCCGTGATCACGAGGCATTCAAACAACTATTCCGGGAATATTTTCAGGATATTGCCTACTATTCCAGCAAAATTCTGAAAGACACGGATGTTGCCGAAGATGTCGCCCAAGACGTGTTCATCCGGTTATGGGAAAAAGAGAACTATTTCGAGAATTATCTTGCACTAAAATCCTACCTTTACCTCTCTGCCCGTAACGGTTGCCTGAACTACATCAAGCATCATAACATCGTACTCGAACACGCTCAAAATCTCGTCCAAGAAGAAACCGACGAGCAGACATGGGACACGATTGTCGAGAGTGAAATTATCAGTTTATTATCAGACTACATCCGCCACCTTCCGGGCGAGTGTGCCAAAATCATGGAACTCGTGATGCAAGGTTACAACAGCACCGAGATTTCCACCCTGACCGGAGCCTCTTCCAGTACGGTCAGATCACAAAAACAACGGGGTATATCGCTATTGAAAAAAATGGTTTCCCCGGAACTATATACGCTACTCGTACTTTTCCTACAACAAAATAATTAACCCCAATTCAACACGTATCCCTTGTACTAGGGAACATTTGGAGATAAACTAACCTATTTAATTTCAATTACAAACCCGTAGAAATAGGATTACCCAAACTACCGTACCATAGTTGTATGTTACATTTGCTTAAACTCTCTTAAAATGGCGGCGATATGCGGGCGACAAGGCGGCAATAAGGCGGCGACAGCGCCTAACAACCGCCCAACAGTCACTCAACAAGCACCCCACACGCCAGTGTATCCCAAACATTGCCTCTATTTATCCCAAACCTCCGACACACGTCCGGATGAAACAAAAACACGAAAAAATAAAAAAATATCATTTTTCTTTAGACACTTTCCCGACATGAGTTGTTTTAATAACAAAATCAACAGAGATGAAAAAAGTCGAAGATAAAATAAAAAAAGCCCGAAGGATCGCCCGACAAATAGAACAGGCGCTATCGGATGGGAACTGGGAACAAGTGGCTCCCGATTCTCCCCGGCTCCGAGAGGAAGTGGGGATACCCGCACGACTACATGAAAATATAAAACGACACGATAGTTTCGACACGGAAAAAGCATTGAACAAATTCATCACCGCCACCCGTCCCACACGACGGTTACCGGTGTTCTACAAATACGCGGCAGCTGTGGCTTGCCTCATGATACTGGGTGTAGGTTACTATTTTTACCAAAATGCCGGAACAAGAGACACTCCATCCCGATTGCTGGCACAAAGCGCCTATCTCGTACTCGATGACGGCAAACAGGTTGAATTAAATCAGCAAATACAAATGGACTATAACGGTCTGAGAATCATCAACACAGATGAAGGAAAAGTTTCATTTCAACATGAGAAAGAATTCCTTTCCTCAACTCCCAACAAACTGGTCATTCCGGAAGGCACAGAGTACTCGCTCCAGCTAAGTGACGGAACAAATGTCCATCTGAACGCAGGTAGCACGCTGGTCTTCCCGTCCGTATTCGAGAAAAACGCCCGAGTCGTTGAACTCTCCGGGGAAGGTTATTTTGATGTGACACATTCCGACATCCCCTTTATTGTAAAAAGTAAATCAATGGATGTCAGAGTACTTGGAACCACATTTAACATGACAGCTTATCCCGAAGATCCCGTGGTGTCTACCACCTTGTTGACCGGGAAAGTTGCCGTCACCTGTCATTCACAAACAGACACAACCACACACACAACCGTGCTGACACCCGGACTACAAGCCCGTTTCCAACCACGGGAAGGTGTGTTACAAATAGATTCCGTTGACGTGGAAGAGCAAACAGCTTGGCGAAGAGGTGAATTTACATTCGAGGATGTCAATCTAGGCAGCATCATGACCATTATCGGGAGAAGTTTCGCCCTAAACGTTACCTTCGATGACCCGGAATTACAAGATATAAAATGCTTTATCTCTATTCAACGCGACAAAGGATATGAAGACATTTTGAAAATTATTCACATGGCCACGGGTGTTAAGTTCAAAAAGGACGGAAACGAAATCCGGGTATATAAATAAATTGAGGAATGTTGACACCATCCCTCAATTATAACAGATTAAAATATTAACCAATAAATTAACCTTAAAACCATTACAAAGCTATGAAATAATTTAGTGTTTTCCTAATAAACGATGGTGATGGGTGCTAGAAAATTCATTCTCTTGACAATTTTTGTGGTCCTGTTAGGGACTTCAAGGGAAGCATGGGCTCAAAAAATCAGCATTCACATGAATAACGCCACGCTGGAAGAGGTGTTGAAAAAGATCAAGAAAAAGACCAAATATGACATGATGTACCAGATGAAAGATGTAAAAGAAATCGACAGCCGCCAATCCGTTCATTTTGACGAAACGGAATTGCAGGAAGTCCTGGCCTTCTGCCTGCAAGGACTCCCGTTAGATTTCCACATCTATAATCAAACCATCATTATCACGAAAAAAAACACGGTTCCCCTTCCCGCGATGCGCACCATAAAAGGAGTCATCCGAGACGAAGACGGAATCATACTCCCCTCGGCCACCATTCTAGTAAAAGGAAGTAGCCGAGGTACCATTTCAGACAAAAACGGACAATTCTCAATCCGGATTCCGGAAGGAGAAAACACGATACTCATCACGAGTTACGTGGGAAAAAAGACCTGCTACACCCCGATCACGCAAGATAATTCATACACAATTACCCTACTGACGGATGTTTCAGAGGTAGAAGATGTCATCGTGAACGGTTACCAAGTCATCGCCAAAAACGAAATGACCGGGGCGACTTCCACGGTTAACGCCAAAGACATTCGCACTCCGGGAGCAACCTCCTTGGAGGCCGCCTTCCAAGGAGCATTGAACGGATTGGAAATCATGATCCCGTCCGGAAACATCGGGTCCACGGGACGCATGAAAGTGAGGGGAACTTCAACGATTATCGGTAACCCGGAACCACTGATCGTAGTGGACGGAATCATCCGGGAAAACATCTGGCCTTTTGACCGGAATACACTTTACGACCTGTTAAATGAGAACGATCTCAGCAACTCGGCACGTTCCAGCATCATGGGCAACAACTTGTCGGGAATAAACGTGGATGACATTGCCAGCATCACACTGTTAAAGGATGTTTCTGCCACGGCCATCTACGGGATCCGGGCCTCCAACGGGGTGATTGTCATCACCACGAAACAAGGCCATTCCACTCGACCGGGCGTGAGATTCCGAAGTGACATCACGTTTAGCCCGGTACCCACATATCACAATGCCAAGGTAATGAACTCGGCACAACGGGTCGAATTGTCAAAAGAAATGATCGAGGCAGGCATCCCCATACCCAGTTTCCCGGAAGAAATCGGGTACGAGGCCGCCTACTTGAAAATGATCAATAAAGAGATTTCTTACACTAAATTTAACGAGGAAGTTACCCGACTGGAGAAAACAAACACCGACTGGTTTAAAGCACTAGGCAGAACCGCCATCAGCCAGAATTACCACGTCAGTTTCAACTCGGGGAAGGACGGGATGGCTTACTACTCATCTTTCGGGTACCGGAAGGAAAACAGCGCATACGTCGGGAATGACCGGGAAACCTTTACCGGGATGTTGAATTTTAATTACAACTCGTCTCCGAAATTTAAAATCGCAGTAAACCTCTCCGGGTATCACATCATAACTTCCGGCTATTACACGGGAATTAACCCGGAACAATATGCCCTGACAACCAGTCGCACGATTACCAGCGATCAGTTTTACACGAAAGGTAAGGCTACTTTACTATCATATCAAAAAAACGGAACATATCAATCCGTCAGAAATCGTGTTCACTTCAACATGCTACATGAATTACGACACACGGGAAACGATAATAAAACTTCAGAAGTTAATCTAAATGCACAATTCACATGGAATCTCCTGCCCTATCTGAATATATCGGTTACACCCGCATACTCGCAAGGGACGAACGACAGCCAGTTGTGGGCAGACGCACAATCTTGGAATGTCGCCCAACTCCGGGGATGCGACTATAACGCCACCCTTTCCGAAGAGATACAGAATCTCATGGAATACATCAGCCCACTCCCAACAGGCGGTATATTGGATTATACACGAAACACCCGCCGTTCTCTTACCGTGAAGGGGCAAATCAATTTTCGGAAAACATGGGGAGAAGAAACATTCCATTCGGTAACCGCCACGCTCGGTGTCGAAACCCGGAAAAATAAATACGACGGGAAACAAGGGATTGAATGGGGTTACGTGCGAGGGAAAAGGAACACATTATTACACGATTACCGTTCCCCGTCAGATAAGTTTCAACAAGTACAGGAGCAATTCCCCGGAATTGGACTTGTCGAATCATCCGATATATCCCAAACCGAGCATGATATGACGCTCGTTGACCGGGTGGAAAACACGTTCTCCGAGTATGGCACGATTGGTTACACGTACGACAGTCGTTACACGATCTGTATCAATGTCAGAAACGACGCATCCAACCGTTTCGGAGAACACACGAACAATCGTTTCTATCCCGTCTGGTCCACCGGTGTTCGCTGGGATATGCACCAAGAAAAGTGGTACCCGGCCAAACCGTGGTTGAACGCAAGTACGTTACGGGTTTCTTATGGAAAACAGGGAAACGTGGTAGCCAACGTGTCACCGAAAACACTTGTCAGTCACGTGCCAAGTGACCCGATCACAAACGAGAGTTACCTGCAATTGGAACAACTTCCCAATCCAAATTTGAAATGGGAAAAGACATTATCTTGGAATGTCGGGATTGATTTATCGCTATTTCAGAATAACATGGAGATTTCATTCGATTATTACAAGAAAGAGACCTCTGACATCGTGGTGGAAAAAGAGATCCCGATTGAGAACGGGTTCCGCAAAATGTACATTAACAGCGGTGCCATCGATAGCGAGGGATATGAATTACAGGTCAAGTTATCACCACTCTCCACACGTGCTTGGAGTTGGACAGTCAATTTCACGGCTGCCTATATGAAAGACATTTTAAAAAGGAGCTACACGGATGAGCCTGCCTTAGAGCGTTTCACGAACGGGAACGCCGCACTGGACGGGTTTCCGGTATCAGGTTTCTGGTCGATTCCCTTCATCGGGCTATCGCCTAAAAACGGGGCCCCGCTATTTGCCGTCATGGATCAAGTCGGGGGCGAAATGCAGAAGGTGTCCGGTTCTTTGCTCGATTACCTCGTGTACAGCGGGGATAGTGAACCCCGTGTTTCAGGTGGTATCAGTACAACCGTACGTTATAAACGTTTCACGCTGAACGCCATGTTCAATTATCAACTGGGACACTACAAGCGTCTTAACCCGTTTATCACAAGTTCCAATAATGGAATGTTGTCCATTCCGGGAGCCGACATGAACGCCTCCACGGAACTATTGACCCGCTGGCAACAGCCGGGAGACGAAACACACACTCGTATTCCCGCACTATCCACTCGGGATGAAGATGTATCCCAGTATTTACCGGACAATTCGTTGAGTCTTGGAAATTATGGCGCCGTGTATCGTTATTCACTATATAACCGGAGTACGGAGCGGGTGGTGTCCGCCAGTCATTTACGCTGCAACCGGATCTCGTTAAATTATCAAACGAGAATTTCTCGTATCACAGAAATAAACTTGGGTATAACGGTAACTAACCCGTTTATCATCAAGAATCGTCGTTTGGGAGATCAAGATCCCGAAGTGATGAGCATGAATGCAGATTCGTACACCCCGACGATGAAACGACAACAGAATTATTCAATCAGTGCAGAATTTATTTTTTAAACAATAATATAAACCAAAATCAATTTAATGACAGAAAAATTATCAGACCAATCATTAAACCTTAAAACCAATTTTATGAGAACAAGAAACTATCTGTTAATCATTTGCCTCTTCTTGACATTCTGCCAAGGATGCGTCAAAGAACTCCACGAGCTACCCCCTCGCCCGAGTCTCGTTGTGAAATTAAACGGGGTGGAAAAAGATTCAATTGTTATCGCCCCCGGAGAAGAGATCAAAATTGACATCGACTTTATCGCAAATCAAGGATTCATCCAAGAAGTGTACGTCAAGGATAATGCCGGAACATATTTAAAAGGTTTCCCGCTGACGATGGATTCGACCGAGTTACACAACAAGAGCCAGTATTCTTATTCGTTTCGGGCAAATGATTACCTGCCGGAAGAGGGATCACATTACCAAACGTACAATTTTCAAGTGGTGTGTAAAGACAATAACCAACCGAAACAGTTGATTAATAAAACCATTACCATCTTGGTTGCCGATGAATTAAAATCCTATACAGTCACCTTAGGGGCGCAAGGAAACACGGAACATGGTCATTTTCTTAAATTTTGTACCGGAGAGGTTTTCACCCTAGAACAAGTTCAACAAATGAGCATGGAAGAACTCATGGAGATCGAATTGTGTTATTTCTATGGAGAAGAAGATGAAGTGGAAACGTACTATCGTGAGCAACGCTTATATCCCTTACTCGGGACGTACAATTCTTCCACCAGTTGGGCCTTCATCATGAATAGATATGACCTTATGGCTCCTTATAGAATCCCGACCTTAAATGATGCCATTACAGAAGGAGGTTACGCACAAAACAAATTTGGATTTATTCAATCTACAATCTCAGCATCTGAAACTTACATCGATGTATATAAATACACGACGGACATTACACGTGGAGTCAGCATAGTAGAAAGTACACACCCGACATGGGAAGGTATTTATGTCATTAACTTGCAAAGATTTAGTCAATGGCCTGACAGAGACCTCTATGACACAAACAAAGCAGTTTTCCGTGTCAAAGAATTAGTACCCGGAAAAGACGGATATATTACCCTGGAAGTTAAGGCTTCACCCAAATACCTTTATTAATTTAAACGAAAGTTCAAATGAAACTCACATATATAAAACCATCCGTAACCCGGATATTATTTATCCTGTTGTTCGCCTTGTCGAACAACGTGTTCGCACAGAATAAAGAAATAAAAGTAACGGGAACAATATATGACGCAACCGGAATCACGCTCCCCTCTGTTACCGTTACCGTGAAAGGACAAAAAGGCGTGGGGGTTCTTTCCGACAATAACGGAAAATTTACCATCACGGTATCGGAAGGTAGCACGCTTATCTTCTCGTTCGTGGGCATGAAATCACAGGAAGTAGTTGTAAATGCCAAACAGGTTCCTTACAAAATCACCTTGAAAGAAGATACCAAAGCTTTGGAAGAAGTAGTCGTTACCGGGTATCAAACGTTAAAAAAACATGAAGTTGTCGGCTCGACATTCACAGTGAAAGGCGATGATATACGTGTTGCCGGAGTGACCAGTATTGATGCCGCACTACAAGGAGTTGTCCCCGGAGTGAGCATCACGATTCCTTCGGGAATGATCGGAACATCCCCTCAAGTGAGAGTTCGCGGAACTTCCACTGTCATCGGAAATGCCTCCCCGGTATGGGTTATTGACGGTATCATTCAAGAAGATCCTCTCCCCTTTGCCGGAGCACAGTTAAATGACATTCTTAGTTCCGGCGACCTCAGTAGCTCTATGGCAAGTATTTCCGGGAGTAGTATTTCCGGCCTAAACCCGGATGACATTGAAAGCATCACGTTCTTGAAGGACGCGTCGGCCACGGCTATTTACGGGGTAAAGGCTGCCAACGGGGTGATCGTGATCACGACCAAAAGAGGCTCCAACACGAACGGAAGAATTAACGTTAACTTCAGAACGGATATTTCCCTAACGCCCAGAAGAACGTATGGACAGACAGACCGGATGAATTCTGCTGACCGTATTGCTTTATCTAAAGAAATTGTGGAATCCGGAGTCCCTTTTAGCCAATTCCCTCAAAATGTAGGCTACGAAGGAGCTTATCTTCAATTGATAAACAAAGAGATTTCCATGGAAGAATTCAACGAGAAAGTAACCCGTATGGAAAAACAAAACACAGACTGGTTTAAACTTCTCGCTCGTAATGCCGTCAGTCAGAATTATTCATTAAGTCTAAGCGGTGGAAATGATAAACTCAATTTCTATGGTTCCGTGGGTTTCAATAAATCATTGAGCAGCTATAAAGGTAATGACCAAAGTAATAAAACGATAAATTTCAGCGTGGATGCAAAACTACGGGATAATTTACGTACTAAATTCCAATTCTCTGCCAGTCAATCCGAGACGAACGCTTACTACACGGGAGTTAACCCGGAAGATTATGCACTGAATACCAGTAGAATTTTAGGACCGGACGAATGGTACTCCATTAATGAAACAAAAGCCTATTTTCAATTAGATGATGGCTCCGCGATCCAAAGAGATATTCGCTATAATTTCTTAAATGAACTCGAACATACCGGAAACGAGAATAAGAATACTAAATTCCAAATCACAGGTAATTTGATCTGGAATATTACACCAGAAATCAAATATGAATTAACAACCGCATTTACAAGAAATAGTTCAGAAGCTAATGTTTGGGCAGATGACCATTCTTATGCAGTTTCAAAAATCCGAGGAGCCAATTATGGAGAGCTTGTAACCGGAGAATCCGATTCATGGTTAACCTTGGCATCCGTGTTACCTTATGGCGGGATTTTAAACTACAATTCAACTAACCAACAAAGCTACACGGTTCGTAATCAACTTAACTATGGAAAACTTCTTGATAGAGAAGGTGACCATGCTCTTAATGTAGCATTAGGTCATGAGGTCAGGGGAAATAGCTACATCGGCCAAAGTGGAGTTGAATATGGATATATGCCCAATCGAGGCAAAAGCGTGGATTATAATTATAGTCAACAAGCAAACAAATATTACGTTCTAAGTATTTATAAAGACTGTAATTACAGGGAAACCGCTAACGTTCCGGCATATAATGATCGTCATTCGACTACACTTACAGACCAAATTGAAAATTATATGTCTTTTTACGCCACATTAGGCTATTCTTATGCAAGCAAGTACACGTTATCTTTTAGTTTTAGACAAGACGCATCCAATAAATTCGGACAAAACACCAATAATCGTTTTAACCCCGTGCTATCAGCCGGAGTCAGATGGAATGTAAGCGAAGAAAATTTCATGCGTCAGTTCGGTTGGTTATCCAACTTGACCTTGAAAGCATCCTACGGTTCTCAAGGGAAAGCTCCGGATATTAGTCCTTACTTAATTACAAATTTCAATATTGCACCGGACATATTAACCGGAGATCAATTTCTATCTATTAAAAATCTCCCGAATAAAGATTTAAAATGGGAAAAAACCAAAAGCTTTAACGGAGGGATTGAACTTTCCATACTAAACGACCGGATATACGGAAGTATTGATTTTTATTACAAAAAAACAATAGATGCAATCACATACGTAAACATTCCGATAGAAAACGGAACTCCCAACATGGCAATCAACAACGGCTCTATCATTAATAAGGGTTACGATGTTTCATTGACTGTTATCCCCATACAAACGAAAGATATGAGATGGAGTATCAATGCAACCTCCGGCTTTAACCGTAACGAGGTAAAAGATAACGAAGACAATGCAACCCTCGAAAAAATTACAAATGGAAGTGTCATTATTGATGGTTTTGCTTTGAATAGTTTCTGGTCATTCCCGTATATTGGCTTGTCTGATCAAGGTGTACCTAAATTCGCCATTATAGACCAAACTCCCGGAACTAAAACAAGGGTTGAATCGGGAACACTACTCGACTACATGATATACAGTGGTGTCAAAGATCCTGTATTTAGCGGAGGGTTATCCACGTCTTTCAGATACAAACAATTCACGTTATCAGCATCCTTCAATTTCCAATTAGGACATCACAAACGCCTGAACCCTTTCATGAGAAGTCAAGCAACAAGTGGAGGTATCGGACAATTACGTATTCCCGACCCAGAGAAAAATGCAAGTAAAGAACTCAATAAACGGTGGAGACAACCGGGTGATGAAAAATACACGAATATACCGGCAATATTATCTTCTGACGAGAATCTGGCAAATTATCTTCCGGACAATTCACTTAGTTTAAGTAATAACGGGGAAATCTACCGTTACCAGATGTATAATTTATCAGATCTACGAGTTGTCAAAGCTAATCACTTGAGGTGTAACAACATTTGTCTAACATATGCCTTACCCCGAGATATTCTGGATCAGATAAGACTTTCCAACTTGACATTTGCATTAACTGTTACAGACCCCTTTGTCATCAAGAGTAAAGGACTTGGCAAACAAGACCCTGAGACCTTGAGTACAGATGCAACAACAATCATTCCGGTCGTTGATCGCCAACGCAAATTCTCGTTAAGTATAAGTCTTGGTTTCTAAATTTTAAAATTCAATTACCATGAAAAATATTATACAGAAAAGCATTATACTCTTAGCTACAATCAGTCTATGCTCTTGTAGTGACTTTCTTAAAGAGTCATCACAAGACGAAGTTATTCCCTCAACAATAGAAGATTTGGATCAATTATTGGCATACGAAGGATATCCCCGACGAGATCTCTCCTTAATGCCATATCTGGATTTACTAGATGATGACGTAACCCAATACATCACATCCAGTAACGCAAATCCTATTGTTACGAAATACAGCCCTTTATATTTATGGGGTGGACGTTCTGCCGAAAGCAATGAAAAGATGTTTGAAGATTTCAACAATCTCCCCAACCCAACTAGCGGCATTACATCCATTGAAGTAGATTCATACGCAACCTTTTACAAAATGATTGCCGGTTGTAATGTCGTTATTGACATGATTAATGAGGTTGATGGAGAGGAGAACATGAAAAAAAGGGTCGAGGGGGAAGCTCTTGTATTACGTTCATTTTATTATTTTAACCTCATAAATCTTTACGCTTACCCATATAATACTCCTAATGCACCTCAAGGACAATCTGCCGGAATTCCGTTAAAATTAAGTAGTGCTATTAACCAAAATTCAGTTTCACGTAGTACGGTTGCTGAAGTATACAATAGCATTATTAATGATATTGAAAAGGGTATTAACCTATTGACAGAAGTTAGTTCCGTTGGAACCAAATTTCGTGTCGGAACCCGAACAGCACATTTATTAGCAAGCCGTTACTACCTTTTCATGGAAAATTGGGAAAAAGCTGCTGAACATGCTAACGCGATATTTTCCATTCCGGGAGGAAATCTTTACCTTTTTGATATTACAACAGTAACTTATCCGGCAAATACAGATGGTCTAGATTTTCCTCATCCATTTACCCTGGATAATCCAGAAATCTTATTCTTTTATGCAGAAGATTCAGAACATTGTATGGTACAATCAATTTACAGCTCTGATTGTTTTATGGCATCAGACGAATTATTAAATAGCTACGCTAATGACGATCAACGCTTAAAAAGCTATCTTAGTCCTCGTAATGGGCGAGAAAAATCATCTAAATTCGCTACCGATCTCGAATTCGGAGCATGTTTACGTCTAAGTGAAGCTTATTTAAACAGAGCGGAAGCCTACGCACATATGGCTAAAGAAGGACAGAGCGAATATTTGGACAAGGCAATCTCCGACTTGAATACATTAAGAGAAAAACGTATCAAGAACTATTCGTCACAAACCTGGACAAGCAGTACGTTCAATCACAATGCTGACAAACTTATCGAAGAGTGTAAGGCAGAACGTCGACGGGAATTATGCTTTGAAGGAAATCGCTGGTTCGATTTACGACGTTACGGAATGCAATCCTTTTCTCACGATATTGACGAATCTCCAAATACCGGAGATGAATACACGGTAGAAATTGGAACAGCTACCCCCAAATGGGTATTACCTATCATGCAGGTACATAAAGAAAGTAATCCAGCTCTAAATTAAAATAGATAGTTATGAAAAAAATAAATCTATACATATTAGCACTGTGTGCATTGTTTCTCTTTTCTTGTAATGACGAAGACGATGTAGTAATCTCCGAGAAAAAAGAAAATCGATTCGATCTTCCCCAAGGAAATCATGATTTTGATGATCAAATTGTAGAATGGAATAATAAATATGGAACTTACGTATTATATAAGTTTTCCAATCCAGATATAAATTACCAATTCACGTCTAACGCAAAATATGATGTTCGTGAAGAAGCAGATGAAGAAGGAATTCGTGCTGCTGTACAATTCTTAAAAGAGGATTTTTTTGATTTATATACGGATGAAGTTAAGAAACATCTGTTCCCATCTAAAATCCTGATGGCAGGTATGCTATACACGCAAGACAACTACGTCCCACTTTGGGATACAATCAGTGATGGAGGGTTGGATTTTCAAAGAGGATACATGGTAAGAGGTGTTGACCATATCACTCTCCCCCACGTGGATAAAGATTTTGCCCAACGAATAAAAAATCCTCAATACAGGAAAAGATTGAAACTTGCAATAAATCGAACATTCATTCAATTTTTGATGAACCCTCTAGATGATGTTATCGCTAAAATAGATCATGAAAATATCATCAATACATTCGGAGCCTATTCTCTTATATCAGAACAATCTGCACAAGAAGGTGTTACAGATCCTTATTCCAGCAAGAATAGATGGTATCAAGAAAAAGACTTGTACCAATTAGGTTTCTTAGAATACGGCACATACTGGTATTTCTGGGAACCATTTTATTGGACGGCACCAGACAAAGACGATGATTTTTATTCTTTCTTAGAATTTATATTTACACAAACAAGAGAGGAATTATATACAAACCCGCTTTACACAAATTATCCACCGATTAAGAAGAAGTGTGATCATTTATTAGAAACATTTGCAAAACATGGTATCACACTATAATTCAAGAGAAAAGAATAGAACGAAAAAGGAGCCTTTTGCGAGGCTCCTTTTTTATCCATCAATACAAGCTCTTCGCTACTTTTATAACATCTTCCGCCAATTGATTGGCTGCAGACTCGTCTTTTGATTCGGAATAAATCCGGATAATCGGTTCGGTGTTGGATTTTCGCAGGTGTACCCACCCGTCCTTGAAATCAATTTTCACACCATCAATATCGGTAATTTCTTCCGAGGCATATTTCTTTTTCAATCCCTCCAATATCTTATCGACATCCATATCGGGAGAAAGTGTTAACTTATTCTTCGAGATAAAATATTGCGGGTAAGTTGCTTTTAAAGCGGTCATACTCTTTCCTTCTGCCACAAAATGAGAAAGGAATAAACCGACACCCACCAAAGCATCACGCCCGTAATGGCTTTCCGGATAGATGACTCCACCGTTTCCTTCACCGCCAATCACCGTGTTGGTCTCTTTCATCTTAGTCACCACGTTCACCTCCCCCACGGCCGCGGCATTGTATTGTTGCCCGTGAGCCAACGTTACGTCCCGCAAAGCACGGGAAGAAGAAAGATTAGAAACAGTATTTCCCGGTGTATGTTTCAACACGTAGTCAGCAACCGCAACCAGCGTGTACTCTTCCACGAACATCTCACCGTTCTCGCAAACTAATGCCAGACGGTCAACATCCGGGTCAACCACGATACCCAAGTCTGCCCCACACTCCTTGATCTTCTCTGAAATCTGGGTCAGGTTCTCCGGAATGGGTTCCGGGTTATGAGCAAAGCGTCCCGTGGGCTCGCAATTCAACTCGACCACCTCTCTTACACCTAAAGCTTTCAACAAAGCGGGAATCACGGTTCCTCCCACGGAATTCACCGCATCCACGACAACTTTCAAATTCGCCTTGGCAATAGCTTCCCGGTTCACGAGTTTTAGATCCAACACGTGCTGAATATGATAATCCGTGTAATCCTTGTGGGTAATCGAACCCAATTCGTCCACTTCCGCATATTCAAACGACTCCTGCTCTGCCATCTGAAGGACTTTTGCACCATCCTCGGCAGAGAGGAATTCCCCCCGGTTATTTAATAATTTTAAAGCATTCCACTGTTTCGGGTTATGGCTGGCCGTTAGAATAATTCCTCCGTCAGCCTGTTCAGCAGTAACGGCAATCTCCGTGGTCGGGGTAGTTGCCAAACCGATATTCACCACGTCATGCCCCAGACCGGACAAAGTAGCCTCCACTAATTTAGCATACATCTCCCCGGAAATACGGGCATCCCGACCTAACACGATTTTAGCTCTTGTTTTCCCGGCCCCGGTCTTCAACCAAGTAGCGTAAGCCGAAACAAATTTAACAATATCCAAGGGAGTTAGGTTATCACCCGGACGTCCACCGACAGTTCCCCGGATACCGGATATAGATTTTATTAATGTCATAACAATTGAGAATTGAAAATTGAAAATTGAAAATGACGATCATTCAATTTTGCAACCATGAAATAAAATAAAGGGACTGTATCCGTTACCCCTTATCGAGATAACACGTACAGTCCCCTTTATCAATAAAATTAGATAGATGCCTTGTAAGCGTCAGCGCTTAACAATCCGTCTAATTGTGCTTCGTCTTCAACTTTTACCTTGATAATCCAACCTTTTCCATAAGGATCTTTGTTTACCAAGTCAGGTTGATCTTCCAGTTCTGAGTTGAATTCCAATACCTCTCCGGAAATCGGCATATACAAATCAGAAACAGTCTTTACAGCCTCGATACTACCGAAAGTATCTCCAGCCTCCAGGTTGTCACCTTCGGTCTCAACCTCAACAAACACGATGTCACCTAATTGACTTTGTGCATAGTCAGTGATACCAACATATGCTTCCTCACCCTCAACACGAATCCATTCGTGTTCTTTAGTGTACTTTAATTCTGCAGGTACGTTCATTATCTTATAAGTTAAATTAAATTTGACAACTATTATGTGGCACAAATATAAGGAAAAATTTAAACTCCAAAACTGTTAATTGAAATTTTAGCCTACACTTTATTACTTTTATTAATAACCCGTTCATCCTCAATACAAATCATCCGCATCCCTTTGTTTTCGGGCGCTCAAGAATATTTTTCTTCGTAAGAAAAACGCAATTTTTTCCATTTTTTCGATCTAGAAATATTGCATAATAAGAAAAACTATCTATCTTTGCACCGCAATTGAGAACAACAGCGGTTGTTCGATGCAAAAAAGGTTCGGTAGTTCAGCTGGTTAGAATACATGCCTGTCACGCATGGGGTCGCGGGTTCGAGTCCCGTCCGAACCGCCTTTTTTGAAAACACTTTGGTCTGGTAGTTCAGCTGGTTAGAATACATGCCTGTCACGCATGGGGTCGCGGGTTCGAGTCCCGTCCAGACCGCCAAGAAAAAGAGTTTCGAGTAAATATTCGGAACTCTTTTTTTATTTCCATTCTTTTTAAAGCACATATCGGACAGATACACTACCCACAATCGACCAAATGAGTATATTGAAGAGGCAACACAATAAAAAGAGAGATGCCTGTTAATCGATCGACTAACAGGCATCTCTGCGGTTCGGACGGGACTCGAACCCGCGACCCCATGCGTGACAGGCATGTATTCTAACCAGCTGAACTACCGAACCAGATTTAAAAACAACCTCTATTGTTTCTGATTGCGGGTGCAAATATAGCCTTTGTTTTTAATTCTACAATGATTTTTATACAAAAAATTCACGATAAACCATTTTTCTCCCGTCACTTTAATATATCAAGGTTAAAAACTATATTTGCAATAAATAACATTCATACTATGCAGCAGCCAAAAGAATACTATCAAGCACAAATATCACGCCTTACGATCCTCTTAAAAAAACACAGACAACGGCGTAACGGTATCACCCTCACAAAAGTCTTCTTATTCCTGTTAGCCATATATTTCATATATACCTTCGCCAACACAGGGTACACGCCTTATCTAATCGCTTTTATTGCTGCCATAGCACTATTTATCATCACGAATATATTCGAAACCAAATTATTAAAAGAGATACAATTCCTGCACAAACTTGAAGAATGTTCTCGTGTGGAACTGGAATATCTTGCCGGAAACTTTAAAAATCTCCCGACAGGCGAGGAGTACAAAGACCAGACTCACCCTTACGCTCATGATCTTGACATATTCGGGGAGGATTCCCTTTTCCAATCCGTCAACCGTACGGTTACGCCCCACGGGAGGGAGAAATTGCGGGAATGGTTGCTCTACCCGTTAAAATCCGGGCAACCCATCATCGAGCGCCAACAAGCCATCGAAGAATTTGCCCGCGAGCCGGAATGGTGTCACGTTTTCCGAGCCAAGGGCAACAGCCAACGCATTACCCACATGGCCATGCAACAAATCGAACAATGGCAGCGGGAACAAGTCGGGCTACCACGCTGGACTCGTCCTTTCCTGTATATCCTTCCGATACTGACGGTCTCTACCTGGATATTGTATATTGCCTCCATACTCACGTTAAATATTCCATTATTCCTTTCCTGCGTATCCCTTTTTTGTAGCTATTTACCGGCTCAAAAAACATTGCGAACTCATATGCGTCTGGATGAATTCACCCGTTCGTTCAGTAACCTTCACGAACTGATCGGACATTTTTCTACATTTACCTGTTCTTCCGCCAAATTAAAAACATTGCGTCAACAACTATTCAACGAAACATACAACGCAGACGAGGCTCTGCGTTCCCTGCATAAAATACAGGAAAGTTTCGACCAGCGCTCTAACGCGGTGGTTGCCATGTTCATGAACGGGCTTTTCATGCGGGAATTACACCTTATCCAGCGCCTTGTTGCCTGGAAACGCCGTTATGCCGCGGCCATCCCGACTTGGGTGGAAATCACGGGAGAACTTGACGTTCTGGTTAGTCTGGCCAACTACAAGTACAACCACCCCGATTTTATCCATCCTACTCCCGGAGACAATCAACTTTTACGGGGTACAGCCATCGGTCACCCTCTCCTACCCGCCAATGAATGTGTAACCAATGATTTCGAAGTAGCCCGGTTACACGAATTCTATATCATCACGGGAGCGAACATGGCCGGGAAATCCACCTTCCTACGTGCGATAGGGGTGAATCTTATACTTGCTTGTTGCGGAGCTGTCGTTCGGGCTGAAAGTTTTGAATTCCAGCCTATGGCCCTCTTTACCAGTATGCGTACCGTTGATAACCTGGCGAAAGGAACCTCTTATTTCCATGCCGAATTACTCCGTTTACAACAACTTGTCAACATGGCACAACACGAAGAACGTTTGTTTATCATTTTGGATGAAATTCTAAAAGGAACTAACTCCCGGGATAAGTTGAACGGTTCCCGTCGTTTCCTTCAAAAATTACTCACGTTACCTGTTGCCGGACTTGTTGCCACGCATGACCTCGAACTCGGAGAACTTGCCAACACGATACCGGACAACTTCTTTAACCGGTGTTTCGAGATTACACACACGGATGATGACATTGCCTATGATTATAAACTGAAACCCGGTATCAGTCAAAACATGAATGCATCCATCTTACTTGAAAAAATGAAACTCGTGTAAGAATCATCCTATCCGAACATTCCTCTGTCGTTTCCGTTTAACACGGTAAAAACAGGAGAATATGAAAACAATGATTTTGATCACGCTACTTTTACCCATGGCACTTCTCAATGGATGTAAGGACAAAACTCAAGGTAAAGCTTCCAACATACCGGACAGCACGTTTGCCGCAACACCTGCCATTACCAATAATTATTACTTCGCCGGAGAATACCAGTATCAAACAGATAAAGCAACCTTAAAAGATCAAGCCACAGGTTCCACGTTCACCATCAATAACGGGGAAATAGCAACCCAATTGGCAGAACAATATTTAGCGCTAAAGCTTTCTAGCGGGAAGGGTGTCAGCGTTCAATTACTCGGACACCTCTCCCCGGCGAACGATGTTGAACACACTTCCATGAACGGCCTTACCGTTACTCAAATCATCGGCTTACACCCCGGAACAAATCCACGTGGCACACACCTCACGGGAGACTACATAACCTATGTACCCAACAATATCAAACCAACAGAACGGTTCACGTTCTCATTACATCCCGACTACACCTACACGTTCAGTATTTATAATCTAAGTGCAAACTCCTCCCGTAATGCTACCGGAAAGTGGTTTCTTTTAAACAAGAACGAAATTCAATTCACCAATAATCCCCTCACGAGTTTCACGAACGAGGCCTTCATCCATGATGACGGGAAGCAATTAACCTTCAAGCTCAGTAAAAGGGTTTATTATAAACAAGAATCAGAAATTTCCCTGTAACATATTGCTTGTGCATCACCATGACTCACGCCATAACAATATAATAAGCAATACCTTACCGGGAAATCATCAAAATACAACCAGAAACTCGAATTCTACCGGACAAATAGTCTACAGTTTCACAACAGGTAATACTTCCGCCGAGGCTAAAGGCAACATGACAACATCATTCTCCGACAAAACAGATGAATTCTCTTGATCACGAACTTTAGCCTTTTTAGGATCTTGAACCTCGGATAAAGCAACATTCTTTCCTTGCTTTTCTCCTACTTTTACCAGTAAACGCACGGTCACGACCTCACGTGTATTTTCCAATAACGTGGGGTGTGTATGCACCACAAAACAACGATCTGTTAACCTTCTACGCCAAGCAATAGCTTTTTTCACTTCGTTAGCACGAAGTAACGCTAAATTCAGATTTTCCTCATCAGTTGAAAGAGATGTACTGTAACTATCCAACTGCAACATGATACGCCCTGCCTCTATATCTTCCTGATAGCGTTTTGCCATAGAAAGAATACTATCCAACTCTACATCATTGGATCCAAAATGCACGTAAAACGTTGCTCTACAAGGAACAAAACGAAATACACGTACACTATCCGATACTTCTTCGACGGGAACACATCTCGTCGCTCCTACTCCCGGGATAGACAGGAGAGAAAAGAACAATAAAAATACCTTTACACTCATTTAATTCCTAGTTATACACGTTCGTTCCTCTTATCCCCCACATCCTCTTTAGGAATAGCAAAGAACGATCATTTAATAATATGCAAAAATAAATAATAATAATGATAAATACAAATAATTATTTGTTAATGACAAGGCTGATTACCAATTAATTATCGTTATTGCACCTAAAACAATAAAACTCATTTGAACGTATATCAAAAAATGATCGTTTAATAAATACATAAGGAATAATTACCCTCTTCTTACATTTTATCAGACAAATCATTTTTCTAACACAAAACACATAGAATCAATTCATTATATAGTCGAATATTCGATTTATAAAAAAAGAAAGAAAGGAGAGGATTCCTCTACAAAAGCTCCCAGCCCCTCAAAAAGGAATGAAAGGATAAAAATATCCTCCTAAGAATAGAAAAAACTATCAGATTAAATAAAAATGAGCTATTCGACATCATAAAATCGAATAGCCCATTTTCCATTACCTTTCTTTTTATCCGCAATAGAAATATTTTTGCACGAGTTCCATTATTTTTACCTCGTCGTTTCCTAAATCCTGACGCAACGTTTTGTCATCAAACTTTTTCAAACCGGCCACTAAACCATCAATCAGACCGGGAGCAAACACCCCGTACTTTTCGAAATCAGCACGTTGTTTTTCCAGACACAACGCGGAATCATAACAGGATGCCGGCAACTGACTTAACCGATCAGCAACCCCCTTGTTCGCATCATCAAATATATTAACATCCACGTAACGTTCCTTCGCATATTGCAACGCGTCCTTCATTTCAAATCCATGACGCACGGCAACTGCCAACCCCGCGATCAACAGGTACACATCGGCCGAACCATCCGGACAACGGAATTCCACGGTTTGTTTACCACTGAAATCCTGATCTTCCACTTTTTCCAACGGGTTCGCATCACGCAACATATCTCCCGCACCACTCGTCCATCCCAACGGCACACGTACCAAAACCGAACGATTACGATCTCCCCAACAAATATTCGTGGGAGCCTCTTGGTGGGGAACCAAGCGGAAATATGACATCGGATTTGTGTTCCCGAAAGCCGTCAACGAGGGTGCCAGATCCAGATACCCGGCAATAGCTTTCAACGCGCTATCCGTCAACTTGCCATTCTCGATCATCATATTCTTATCCCCTTTTTTCAAACGGGTATGAATATGCAACCCGCTCCCGGCCTTGCCTACCGTGATCTTCGGGGCAAATGTCAAATCTACACCAAACTGGTAAGCCAGCGTCCTCAGAATCCACTTGGCAATAATCAATTGATCAGCAGCATCTTCCATTTTCGTGGGCAGAAATTCGATCTCGTTCTGTTCGTACATCAAATCTCCCTTCGTGAAATTACCTACCTCGGAATGTCCGTATTTAATCAATCCTCCGGTTCCGGCAATATACTTCATGGCCAACGCACGTAAATCCCGCCCCTTGTTAAAAGGAGTAGACTCGTGATACCCTTTTTGATCGGAGGCCAAGAATAAATCCTCCTTTTCACTCACCACGTAATACTCTAACTCCCCCATCACCTCGTATTCCATTCCCGTCACTCGCTTTAATACCTCGTGCGCCTTTCGCATCGTGTACTCCGGTGACATTTCCAATGGTTTCCCGTCCTTCGTGTAAAAACTACAAAGAATATCAACCGCGGGAATCTCGCTGAACGGGTTCAGGAAAGCCGTACGATAACGGGGTAACACGTACAAGTCACTTGATCCGGCCTCTATATACGGGAACAGGCTGGAACCATCCACTCGTTCACCACACGTCAGTATATTATCCAGATGATCAAGACTATTGATAATAAAATTTAACGTCTTTAATCGTCCATCCGCACCAGGATACCTGAAATTGATCATCTCAATTTCATTTTCCGTCACATAACGAATAATATCATCTTTGGTAAAATCTTTAGCATCTTTTTCTAAAAAACGGACCAAAGCATGAGGATTTAGTGCATATTTTGAACTCATATTTCTTTATTTATTAGATCTATTAATTTTTAGCTTCTAAAAATAAAAAAAATGAGTTATAATCCCTAGTTAATTTTAGATTCTAGATTTTAAATTTTGAATCTGATTAATTATTTTAGATTCCAGCCACACAAGCCGACGCTTTTAGCTCTCAACTTTTATCTTTTAGTTTTTAACTTTTATCTTTTATCTTTTCCTATTTGTCCAGCTCATTCAAAGCAAAAGCGTAAGCTCCGAAAGCGATAGCCCTACTTGTTCCCAACTTTGTCGTGATTACCCCCATTCTTTTCACGGGATCATATTCGACCGTTTCAGTCGTTCCAGGCACGACAATTCGTCTGGACGTGGGAGCCAAGAAAGCCGCACAATCTCCCGGATCATCCAGGAAAAAAGCCTTCATCTCCATCCGGTCCGCCGGGGCCCCTTCGTACATTTCCAAAGTTCCGTTCAATTCCCGCATCACGGCCGGCATCAAATATTTGTGGGCAGCAATAATCCCTCCACCAATCACCACAATTCCATCCACCACGGCATTCATCGAGGCAATAGCCTCTCCCAACACTTCTCCCGCATGATCAAAAGCTTCCCGGGCAGCCGCTGGATTCCCTTCGAGATTTCCTTCGGCAATCTCGAAAATCTCTTTCGGGGTCAACCGCCGTGTATCCCCGGACAATCGGGCATATTCCCTCTTAATCGCCCGGATCGAAATTCCCTCCTCGACCCCGTAAATCGGCTGGCGTTTATCCCGCAACACCCATACTTCAGCAGCCGCACCGTTATCACCCAGAAAAAGCTCCCCATCACGAACTACCCCACCACCGAATCCGGTCCCCAACGTAATGCCAATCAAATTTTTATACATTTTATTTTTCCCCGCATCCCGTAGCATACGATTCACTTCCGGCAACGCTCCAGCCAATGCCTCCCCGTAAGCGAACAGGTCCCCGTCATTATTGATAAATACCGGAATCCCAAACTTATTTCTCAAAAAAGCACCTAATGCCACTCCCCCTTGAAAAGCCGGTAAATTCTTCAAGTCACCGATAATCCCGTTCACGTAATCTGCCGGCCCGGGAAATGCAAAACTGATCGCCACGGGGTCTTCCGGCAACTTCAATTTGATGGCAGAAAAACCCGTAACCATCGTCTCCAAGCACTTCTCCAAATTATCGCCATTTGAAGGTAAAACAATCGGTTCAACGATCTCTTCATTAGAGCGGATAGCCGAGAATACAAAATTCGTTCCCCCGGCATCCAACGTCATCACTATTCTTTTATCAAACTGATACATAATAAGCTAAAAGTTAAAAGATAAAAACTAAAAGTTTAAGAGAATGTAGAATCACTTCCGGGTTTTAATTCCCACCGAGCAATACAACAAGTAACACATACAACCGAGAATCACGATAAGTGAACCGGCCTGTGTGCCGATCAAATCCGTACAATATCCCATCAATGGCGGGATTACCGCACCTCCGAAAATACCTGTCACCATCAGACCGGAAATCTCGTTAGCTTTCTCCGGACGGGCTTGAATGGCCATGGAGAAGATCAGGGAGAATATGCTGGAACACGTGAAACCGATCAACGCGATCAACACCAAAATCGAGTATTGCCCAGACATGAAGAACAACACAATCATGGCAGCAATAGCTACCAGAATGTTCACCCGGAAATACTTGCTACCGGAAACCCGTGCTAACAGGAAAGTTCCCACGAAAGCCCCGATCGTGCGGAAGGCAAAATAAACACTCGATCCGACACCCGCTCCCGTAACATCAAACCCACAACGCTCGATCAATAACTTCGGAGCCACCGTGTTAATCCCGACATCAACGCCCACGACAAACACGATACCCAAGAAAAGCAACAGGATCGTCCTATCCTTCAACAACCCGAACGTCGCTCCCCACGAAGAGGTCGACTGTTCCGGCGATTCCTCACGAATATGCACGAGCATTAACCAGCCCATGAAAATCAAGGTCAACAAGGCGAAAATCGGGAAAAGATATTGCCAATTTCCCAGTACGGTCGCCGCGAATGCCGCGATAAACGGACCGCAGAAAGACGAAACGGCCTTCAGCACCTGCCCCGCGGTCAACGAACTTGCCAGCACGTTTCCCTTCACCACGTTCGTCAGTAACGGGTTCAACGACACCTGCAAAATGGTATTACCGATTCCCAGCAAGGCAAAAGCGATCAGACACGTGTACAGGTTATAATCAATAAAAGGAATAATCATCCCCACAATGGTCACCAACATACTCACCAATACCGTTTTCTTCCGACCGATACGGTTCATAAAAATAGCCGCCGGGACCGCCAGTAACAAAAACCATAGAAATACCATAGAAGGCAGGAATCCGGCAATAGTTTCACTTAACCCGAAATCGGCTTTTACGTAACTGGTTGCAATCCCCACCACGTCACAGAATCCCATGATAAAAAAACCAAACAACACAGGCAGTAAAGCCTTAATACTTGTAGAACTTTCTTTCATAATATATAAATTTAACACAAACAAGAACATTAAAAGAGCGACTAATGTAAACAATTTCATTTAATATTTCTAACAATTAATCACCTCATTTCAACTTTGAAACGTTAAAATACACGCCCAATAAAATACTCGGAACGGCTACCATACGGACTTTCCGGAATAACACTCACAATCCCGCCCGACTTGATGGCGAGATCGATGGGAGAACCATCCGCAGAGACCAGTTACAGACGTTCCCCGTCCGAATTAAAGCCGATCAATGAAACGTGTTTGCAACCAACAATCCACACCTCTGACATCTTTATGTAGCCCGTTCTCCACCTTATCTGCCATCGAACAGCCACAAAACAATAAAAATACGTATCTTTGCGCCCCGAAAAAACAAACCGATAAACGAAACGAATATGAGATTTACACACAAACAAATATGGGTGATCACTTTCCCGATCCTGGTCAGTTTGTTGATGGAACACTTGATTAACATGACCGATACCGCATTTCTCGGCAGAGTGGGAGAAGTCGAACTAGGTGCATCTGCCTTAGCCGGCGTGTACTACATGGCAATCTACATGCTCGCTTTCGGTTTCAGCATCGGGGCTCAAATCCTCATCGGCCGACGTAATGGAGAAGGCAACTACAAGGATATCGGACCCATTTTTATACAAGGAGTACTTTTCCTCTTGGGACTTGCCACACTCATGTTCACGGTTTCCCGCATATACACGCCTTCGGTTCTCCGTTCCGTCATTGACTCGGAACAAGTCTACGTGGCCACGAACGACTACATGAAATGGCGAGTATTCGGTTTCTTTTTCTCGTTTGTCGCTGTCATGTTCCGGGCTTTTTTCGTGGGAATCACCACGACACGCATACTCACGATCAATTCGCTTGTCATGGTCGGCACCAATGTCGTGCTGAATTACCTGTTAATTTTCGGTAAATTCGGGTTCCCGGCCTTGGGCATCAGCGGGGCTGCCATCGGCTCGTCCGTGGCAGAACTCGTTTCCATGATTTTCTATATCCTATATACTTGGAAAAAAGTTGATTGGAAAAAATACGCACTTTTCAACCTGTCCAGTTTCAACCCGAAATTATTGTCGGGCATACTCAACATCTCCATTTGGACCATGATCCAGTCCTTTCTGGCCATGGCCACTTGGTTTCTGTTCTTTATTGCCGTGGAACACCTCGGTGAACGCCCACTGGCAGTGTCCAACATCGTGCGCAGTGCCGCCATGTTCTTCTTCATGCCGGTTTCCGCCTTCGCTGCCACGACCAGCTCGCTTGTGAGTAACCTGATTGGCGCGCAGGCCACCTCCCAGGTCTGGAGTACTTGTCTCAAAACAATCAAGATGTGCTACCTCTTTGTCATCCCGATCGGCATCATCATACTACTGGCTCCCGCCACATTTTTAAGAATATACACCGATGATCCCCAACTCATCCGAGCCACGATCCCTTCCCTTTTCGTGATGATGAGCGCGGTTCTTCTTTCCACCCCCGGCAGTATTCTTTTCAACGCCGTGTCGGGAACAGGAAACACACGTATGGCTCTATTTATGGAGTTCGGCACGCTCACGTTCTACGTTCTCTACATCATCTACATCGTGTTCTATCTCCAAGCGGATGTCGCCATCTGTTGGACCACAGAACACGCCTATTGGAGCATCCTGCTCATTCTCGGTTTCATGTACATGAAAAGCGGAAAATGGGCAGGCAAGAAAATATAGCATCACAAACTGAACACCACGTAGAACTCCCGTAAATACACCTGTTGTTCTCCCTCTCCCGTGTTCGTGAAACGGACGAACTTCACGGGAGTATCCTCCCATTTGCCGTTCAGACGGCCGCGAGCGTCACGGGTCAACGTCACGGTCTGCCACGTCTCACCGTCAGCAGATACTTCCATGACACCCCAGGAAAGATCACCCTTCACGTCAAAATTCAAACGAGTACCGGGAATCCGGTAGGCATCATCAAGTTCCAATTGCAGGTACCCCCCGGCCGGCCATTTCACGACTTCCAGCAAAGGGGTCAAATGAACCCGACTGGGATATACTTGTAAAGGCAGATGTTCCAGTTGAGGCACGTTCGTGGTCAACTTACAAGGTGAATAATCGGCTAACAAAGGCAAATCCGTCCCGTTCTGACGATTAAACCGTTCCGTGGCCTCCGTGAAAACATCCAGCACCAACGGTTGAAGTACTGTTGTCCCGGTCTTCACGCCCGGCTGGTAAGGATTCTGGTTAAATTGTCTTTCCAGCTCGTAACTTCTCTTGCGCAAGGCTTTAACGTGATTATACTTCCGCAGGAAAAGTTCACGATCACCACGTTCCCCGGCTTTAATCATGGCCAAGGCCTCCTGCCCGGCATCTCCCAATATCTTGAACTGATGCAACCACGGGGTAATTTCTTCAATCAACGCCTCGTTTTCCCGGTCAATCAACAACAAATCGGCAGCCTCCGCCACACGCTCGAACTCGTCCTGCAAAGCAAGAAAATCCCGCTCATCATAATGCCCTTCCCGATACCCCTTCATGAAACGCTCGGCCACGGGTTGAATTTCCACGGATTCTTCCCGACGGAAACGATGCACGTTCTCTCCCAGATCGGAATTATGACGGGCGAAAACGGTAAAGGCCTCCACGTTCTCCGGCATGATGGCCCGAATAGCCCGGTACCATGACCGGAAACGATCGTACGATTGCATATTCCACGTGTAGTCTGCCACGCAATATATTGCCAGTTTGGATGCCTCCGCCCATTCCATGGGATTAGCCACGAAACCGGAAATGCTCCCGGCAATATCTTTCCCGTTACCATACACCTCGCCCAATAACAGGTGATCCCTCACGTAATCCGACACGGGGAAATTCCACCAGATATAAGAGGGGCGTTTGATTTGCTCCCGAATCCACTCCACGCCTTCCCTAGTAATCTCGGAAATCACCCGATCTCCCGTCCACATCACCTCCACGGACGGGTTCAACTTCTCACCTATCGTGGCAAGATACCCGCTTTCCGGTCGGGCCCATCCTTTATTGTACTCGGTCGGGCACACGATCAAAGGCGTCACGTCGGGCTTTACCTGCACGAAATGGTCATCAATATAATTCAACAATTCCACCTGTCGGTCGGCTTTCGCCCCCTCACCGGAAATATCGTCAAAAAAGACAGCAAAAGAACGTACGCCCAAATCGTACATATGCTCAAACTTGGCCATCAATGAATCACGGTCGGAAGTCTCCCAGCGAATGTCTAACCCCGGATGAATCGCCCATACAAAATCCACCTCGTTCTCGTTTGCTACCTTCACCAGCTCGGCAAGACGAGCTGCCTCCTTGGCAGGATAAGGTTTCCGCCAGTTGGGCGAACTATGGAAAGGATCGTCTTTCGGTCCGTAAATATACGTGTTTAATTTGTTCTCCCCGTAAAACTGCAATTGTCTCAAACGGGCCTCGTGGCTCCAAGGCGTACCGTAAAATCCCTCGACCACGCCCCGGAAACGTACGTCCGGGTAATCCTGAATCCCAACAAACGGTAAATGCCCCTCGTGGAACAACTGCATGAAAGTACGCACGGCATAATACGTTCCCCGCTCGTCATTCCCGGCCAGCATGATGGCCTTATCGGTAATCGACAGGTAGTATCCTTCCGGATGATCGGGTATCAGCCGTTTTGCCCCCCGCACGGCCCGGTCACCTTTCTCGCCCACGTACAAGGGAAACCCTTCCGTCCCGAGACGGTCACCCAAAAATTGTTTCAACAAAGCTATTGCATGAGGATTAGCCTCCTGTTCACCCACGAGCCGGAAAGCAACCGGAATCGTCATACTCTTCCCCGTGACATTGACCTGACGGGGAGAAGGTTGCACTTTAATATCCTGAGCCATAACTCTCACCTGTATCAACAACAAGCAAACGAAGAAAACCAACACCTTTTTCATGTGGAAATATTTTATAAGATTACAATAATTTAGTCATAATATAAGCAGGACCGAAAAGTTCGGATTCCTCCTTCTCTTGGGAGCGATACCCCATTTTTTCGTAAAAACCGACTGCCGTGAGGCTGGCCGACAAATGCAACAAATGGACATGACGACTCAAGGCAAAATCCTCGATGCGTTGTAACAAACGTTCCCCAACCCGCCGGCCATGTACATCCGGGTCCACGTACAAGGCGCAGACCTCATCCCCTTCCAGTCCAACCGTCCCGACCACTTTCCCGTTTTCCTCCGCCACGAACATCGTCCGGGTAGCCGATATTTCACACAGATAATCAGGCGTGAACAAACGGCACATATAGTCTATCACCGCAGGTTCATAATCCCGGCTATTCACGAAGGTCAAGTTATTCCTAATCAGACGTGACACGGTTTCCGCGTCACGTTCATCAAATTCTCTTATTATAATGTCTATCACTTTCTACTTATTATATTCATGATCTGCGTACCCAACCCGACACGATACCCTTGGGAAACAAAAACAACCTCCCCCTTCGCGTTCAACAGGACGATCAAAGGCAGGCTCTCCGTGTTCGTCAAGCGTAATCCTTCTGCCAAACCTTTTAGCAAACGACCGTCCAAGTCCGTTCCCCACCGCATCACGGAAGGAAAAGCCCGGAAGTCCGCACGATTAAACTTAGCCTGATGATCCGCATCCTTAAACACGAAATACAAGGGAACACCCAAGTTCTCGAAATCATCTTTCATCCCGCTCATATCCCGCAACAAATGATTTGTCGGTTCCTTATTCGCCTCAATCAAGGCTATCGCCGTGTACCCCTTCTCCGGCAAACGGATTGCCTCCGGTTTTGTCTTGCCCTCCGGGACAATGGATAGCGCCGTCGGGACCACTCCCAGAATCTCCATTTTCTCCACGCAAGGACGGATAAGCATATCTATATTTGTCAATTTACCAGCCTCCACTTGGAATGATACCAAATCTGCCAAAACAGCCCCATCACTCCGTCTATTTCCCGTTGAAAGAAGATAATCCCCCTCTTCCAGCGTGACCGGTTTCGTGAAGATCGTTTTATATGACGCACCAACACCCATATCCACCGCCGCGTTACTTCCCAAGTCAATCGTCCGTACCCGACCATCTTCCAACTTTCCGATCGTAAAGTTCAGGAAATATTTTGGGTCACTCACCGTCTTTTGAGCATAATGCAACATCAACTCCCCTTTCGGTACTACCTTTTCGGTCATGAAATTAACCGTATGCCACGTTCCGTTCTGATAATACTCCGGTTTACCCGAAATCGGGCTTAACCGAGCCGGAATTCCCATTGTACGACAGGCTGCCACGAAGAAAACATTCCGGGAAAGTACATCCGTCACCCCTGCCCGGATCACGCCCTCCGGTGGAGTTACCACCTTCGCGGGGTACAGGGAATCAACAACCTTGATTTTTCCGGTTTCTTGGATCAAACTGGTAACATCCGTAATATCGTGCCTCTTCAAAAATTCCCGAACGGGTTCCCGATAAGCCGTAAGTAACTCGTTCTGCACTCTCGGGTTCAGTATGTATTCCGTGAAATAAGGATTCGCCACATCACGGCCATCCCCTTCCACGTGAGACAACAACACGTCTGCCGGAGTGTCCTGCAAATCCTTCTCCGCGATCACGCCCAACAAATTCATGGCTAATGTCCGACGTTCAGGCGACACTTCACGCATAAAACGCAGCAATTCGGAATAATTTCCCCGTGACGTAACCATATACGTGGCAAAACGTGCCGTATCCACACCCAACTCCATCGCTACATCCCCGCCTTGCGTCCTCGACATGAAAGTTGCCACATAAACATTCCGTAACGAATCTTCCCGGGCAAAACGACGGTCATTCACGGCCCGTTCCTCATCAGTTGACAAAGCTGTAATATCATGTTGCCTTGGCGGTACCAAATCCCACTCCCCTGAAAACAAATCCCCGACAGTTTTATCCAACACGACGGTCAGTGTATCCTGCCGCTCCACGGACAATTCCCCAAAACCCAACTTCTTTCCCTTACTTGCCAAAACGAAAATATCTCCTTGCCCCAACGTCAGGGAAGTCTCCCCCTTCACGTCGGAATACAAGGTCACCACGGGATAAAACTCCCCGTAATTAAATATCTTATATTCCACCTTCGCATTCTCAACAGGCTGCCCGTTCTCGTCAATAACTTGAACTACTGTCGGAACGATCCGTGTATAATGGGAAGTCACGTTCACGCCTGAACCACTTTCATTCACGTAAACAATCTCTTCCTGACCATTATATTTCCCGAACACCTCCGACTCCACGTACATCGCCCTTTGCACGGGCAACGTGAACCACGCGATATTCAACCGAGGTTCCGGTTCACAAGCCCCCAAGTACTTCCACTCGCCATCCACCCAGACCTCAATCCACGCGTGATTATCATCACAATGCGCCCAGCGAGGCGTGTATATCTGACGTGCCGGAATCCCCACGGCCCGCAAAGCTGCCAGCGTGAATATGGACTCTTCACCACAGCGACCGTAAGCCGTGAGCATCGTGGCTAGCGGTGAACGGGTCCGGGCATTGGTCGGTTTATAGATCACGTGTTCATGACACCAGTGATTCACTTCCAGCGCCGCCTTTTCCATGGACTCACAGGTCGCAACCCGTTCCTTCAGTTCCTTGTAGAAAACGATACGGGCCGTGTCCAGATTCTCTTTCCCACCCCTCACGGGAAGTACAAAATGACGGAATATATCTTCCGGAATATCTTTTCCCCAAGGCATCGCCTCTCTCGCTTGGAATGCCCAACGCACATTCTTCAACAGAAAATCTCCCCCCGAAAAAGATAGATCAATCAACGGAGAATAAGCGTAGAGAAACATCAGCGCCTCTCGTTCCTCCACGCTCATCGGGGAATCGAACACGGCAAACAAATTACCCGGGTTACCTTCCAACACCTTCTTCTTTTTCTGAAAATCCTGTTCCACCATCTTCCGGTAGCCCGGATCTGTCATAAAATGCTTTTCCTCACATGCACATAACAGCACGAAAGCAAGCAGTATCCATAAAACTTGTTTCATGATCATGATATTTTATGTCACAAATATAACAGATTTTTTCACTATTTTTGCCTCATGGACACGAAGGAAGAAATCATTAGGCAATTCGAGGCTCAAACCGCCCCGCTCAGCCCGGAAACTCACGAGAAATTGGCCAACATTCTCGTCCGTTTCGAACTGGCCAAAGGAGACCTTTTTCTCCGGGAAGGTGAGATATGTAAATATTACAGCATGGTCGCCCAAGGAATGATTCGCCTATTCTATGATAAAAACGGGCGGGATCTCACGGAACACTTCTCGTATGAAAAAGGGATATTCGTTTCGCTGGAAAGCTATTTTCGGCAAACCCCGAGTTACTTGATGATCGAGGCTCTCGAACCCACCGTTATCTATTCTTTCCCGCATGATCAACTACAAGACCTTATGCGAACGAATCACGAGGTGGAACACATGTATTGCAAAATGCTGGAAAACTCCCTGATCGAATCACAGCAAAAAGCCGATGCCTGTCGTTTCGAGACCGCCCGGGAACGTTACCACCGACTCGCCACGGAACACCCGGAAGTAGTCAAACGGGCTCCCCTCATCCACATTGCCTCCCGGCTTGGTATGACCCCCGAAACGTTAAGCCGAGTGAGAGCTGGTTTGCTTTAACAATTTCTCCACCCGGGTAAAAGACTTACCCACCCATTTCCGGCTATTCCAACGGCGCACGAAAATAATCGCCCGGATATTCTCGTCCAACGTGAAAGCCACCCACATCCCGGCAAGCCCCCAACCGAAAGAAATCCCGAACACGTAACTCAACGCTGTCGCCACTCCCCACATGACAATCAACCCGGTGATAAAGGGATAAGTCACATCCCCCACGGCATTCAGCACGTTTACCGACAGGATATTCACCGCACGTCCCACCTCCAGCAAAATGTCAATACAAAGAATCATCACCCCCATGTACACGATCTCCGGATTGGAAGTCAACATTCCGAAAATAAACTTACTGCAAACCGCCGTGACCACCGCCACGCAAAGGGAAACCACGATCGAAAGTCGCAGACAATATTTCTGCAATATAAAAGCCGCATCAGTACGTTCGCCCCCGACCAGATGCCCGATCAGGATTGCGGCCCCTTGTCCGAGGGCCACGGAGAACACGTATGAAAACAGGATAATATTCATCGCGTAAGTACGTGCCGTCAGTGCCGCCGTACCCAACATAACCGTGAAATAAGTAATAACCACTTGCGACAAACTATATGACACCTGTTCCCCTGCCGCCGGAAGACCGATATGCAACAAGTTTTTCAACTTATCCCACGGGAACGGTCTCAGACACGAGAACGAGAAGCGAGGAACCACCTTGCCAAACGTGATATACAATAATAACGCTAACGCCACCGCTCGGCAGGAAGAAGTCGAAATTGCTGCCCCCACGACTCCCATTTGCGGTAACCCGAATTTACCGAAAATCAAGGCATAGTTTCCAATGATGTTCAACACGTTCATCAACAAGGTCACCCGCATGGGATAGTACGCCTTGTTGTGACTTCGCAGCACAGCCGACATGGTTAGAGCGATAGCTTGCAAGAAGGCAAAACCGCCCACAATCTGCATATAGGCCAACCCCTCATTGATCAGTTCCGGGGCCAAATCCATTATCTTTAACAAAGCCTCTGCCCGAAAATACAGGAAAGCGCTCGTGGTCACCCCGATCAGGGTATTAAAAAACAACGATACACCAATCACCTGCCGCACGTTTGCCTGTTGCGATGCCCCCAAATACTGGGAACAAAGCACGGAAGTCCCGACTGTCGATACCCCGAACACGAGAAATACCAGACTCAATAATTGATTCACCACCCCGACGGCCGCCACCGTATCATCCGAATAATGACTCAGCATAAACGTATCCATTGCCCCCAACAACATGATCAATAACGTCTCCACGAATATCGGTCCCGTCAGTCTAAATAGCTGTCCACGTAGTGTTTTAGTCGGTTTCATACATCCCATCTTAAAAAATCGAGCAAAGATAACATCACCATGCGTTGGATGACTTGATCTACATCAATTTTTCTTATTCGAAACAAGACAGCCCATATATATACAAAAAGAGGTCGTTTTTTGGAACGACCTCTTTTCTTATAATAAAATAAATACTTTATTTATCTATATCCAGTACAACTTCATACGTCATATTGGGTTTGAAATCCGGATCATAAATAATCAGGAAGTTCTCGTCCACGGCAGCCTTCCAGTCTTGTCCGGCAGCCAATCGAGGATTATTCAATCGTTCAGGGAAGAAGTAACTGAAAGGCAAATCCAACACGTGTTCCTGTTTGAACTTATCCCCTTTCATACGCTCCAAGCTGAAATTCTCTTTCGTCTTGATCGTGATGATACATTTCTTACCTTTTACCTTGGAAGTCACCGTAAAATCAGTCTCTTCCGGAATCTCCTGCAAACGCACATTCCATTTCGGATCACCATAATAAGCCAACACATCGCGGTCATGCCAGAAACCGATCTGGTCTTGGGTAGGTTGTTGAGTATTCATCGCTTTAGCAACTTTCCGGGCTGCAATTTGGAATTCGTTTCCATCAAAATTATAGTTTTCCTTGATCAAAGAAGGATACCATTGATTTTGCTGGTACAAGAAATCCTGTTGGTTCATGTAAACAGCCTCTGCCAAAGAATAACGTCCCGGATTGGTCAACCAGTATTTCAAACCACCCCAACCGTTACGCCCGTGCCAAGTAGTCACAACGTAACCGATCATCGTGGCAGCATTACTACCATTCATCCAAGCGATAGCCATACTTTCTTTCGTGTTATTCACGTTACCGATCAAACAGTTACCCACGGCAAAAAACACTTTCCGTTTTCCACTTTCCGGTACATCCCAAGTCGCTTTCGTTTTATGATCATTGAAATACAACTTCCCGTCTTTCGCCCGGATGTCTCCCGTGGAATAACGCACCTGCAAATCCTTTTCCGTGGCGTGCCATGCCGTTACCACCAAGTCCGGATCACATGCAGCATACATATCCGAGAGTTTCTTCAACCGTCCATCCACGGAAACATTACCCGTTTTCACGGCCTCCCCTTTGTCTGTCTTCTCGCCCCACAATCCCAGTGTCTGATCATCCACCCAAGCGTAACGGTCAAACCATTTGGCACTCTTTAATTCTGTAATCGTAGCCACGGCATTCTTAATAACCAAAGGTTCCGTGCTGTTGTCCAACATCTTCATCGCCCCATTTGCATCATAACCGGTAATAATCCCCCAAAGGAAATCGGCAAAAATGTCCTCATCCACCTCACGGCTCACGTGATGCATATCAATCACGTAATCCCGGTTCAAATTCTCCGGTTTCTCCACGATAGCCACGTAACGCGGTTTCACCCGTTGAAGATCCGCCAGATTCTCACGAGGCGCTTTCTCGTAAAAAAAGACCTCCGCACCATGCTTTTCTTTTAACGCATTAACTACTTGCATCCACGCTGCATCCTGTTGTACAGCCTTGGATGCCAACACTACATACTCGCCTCCGGCACGTCCATTTGCTTTCTTCTTTTGAGCAAATGAAGACATCACCGAGATCATTAAACACAATAAAATTGATAATCGGTAAACTTGTTTCATTTCGCAATAAATAATATATAAAAACACAAACTTAATTAGTTTTCAAATATAAGCATCAATCAATTTTAATACCCGACATTTTAGGTTAAATTTACGTTAAAATATACCATTTACCTCTTTACTTCCTGCCACACGATCTTGGATGATCGTTTCCCATCCGGGGCAACAGCCCGAACTCCCAACCACAATACCTCGCTCATAGCCTTCACGTTAACCCCACAAGCATAAGCTGCCCAAGAAGTAGTTGTCGTAATTAAACGAGGTCTCGCCTTTGACGAATCTTTCAGGTATACCTCAAAATACCATGTGTCGATAGCCTCATTCATCACGGGCATATCCTTTTCACGATTCACCCACGGAATCACGTTCCATACCAACTTGAAATCCAAAGAATCCGCGTACGTCCGAATAATTTCCGCTTTCGTGATCTCCGGTTTCACGGGTTTAAATTTCATCCGGGCATCCGTCAACGCCAGCTCCCCGATGAACATCTCGAAATCATCCGACGTATTCTCCACGACCAAACCGATACAAGCAACATGATCATTCTCGTTCCAACCGAAATTCCCCAATTTACAAGTCACCGTCTGCCATTCCCGTGAAATATTTTTCCCTTCCACTGGAATTTCAATAAACTGATCTTCTGCACCGACCTTGGACAATACAAGCTTCAATTTACCGCACTCACCCATTTTCATTTTACACGTAAACGATAATTTCACCTTTTCGTGAACCGGAATATTCGTCTTAAACAAACGCACCTTGGAATATGTTGTTCTCCCGTGTAGTTTCAAGCATGACCCACCGAACCAAGCATCTTCAAACACGAAATCACATTGAATCGCATCACCAGGCACCCGCCCGTCATGCCCCGTAACCCACCAACGCCAAGAAGGCATCCAGTCCTGTACCCCCACGTTATACCACGGGTAACCGTTCTCCGTCTTCCCTTCCCGATTGAAGAAAAGCCCGTTCCCGAGATTAAACCGGGTCACGAAAGGTAACTCCTGTATTGTACTTCTTGCCGGGAAAAAGGTCGAGATCCCATGAAAACGCCGCATATCCTCTTCATTCACGGTGGTAATCGTATTCGTCACGACAGGAGCATTCACCGGATTGCGTGTGCCACTCGTGAAAAAATATTCCAGTTTTCTCAAGTAAGTTTGTTGCACAACGAGCGGCTCCTTACCATGTTCGTAAGACGCATTATGAATGTTATTCCGGTCATGTTCTCCCCAAAGGCAAACGGACACGGGTTTATCCTTCAACACCTCCCAGCCCTTCCCCGCACGAGGTTCAGAATCGTAACTCGAAAGTCCCCGGCCCCGCAGATAAAAACCGGCATACACGTCATACGAACTCCGCCCGAACTTCACCGCATTCCTGGCCGATTCACCCATCGGATCGTTATTTCCTCCCCACACGTCAATATTATAATTCAACATAAACATATCCGTCACCCTCCGATTTCCTTTTTGGAACCAATTCCGGTTACGCTCCTGTAATGCATTCTGCCCGAAACTTAAACGCCCCCGGCTATCATTACTATCATACCAGTCGATATGGAATCCTCGCAATCCCAGTTTCTCGGCCTGCACGTGTAACTCCACGAAAAAATCCTGCACTTCGGAGGCCACATCCGCATCCCATTCCCCCTCCGGGTTCACCCCAATTCCATCAATCCCGTAATACCGCAAAAAACGGATCAACTTCTCCGCGTACTTGAAACGCCCGTATTCATCTTTTGTCATGAGTTTTGAAAAGAGATCGTACACCCGGTCACCTGCCTTTTTCACCGGTTCCGCCCAGTTGATAAACAACACGCATCCCGTTCGCACCCCATTTTTATGAGCCACGTCGTTAAACACTCCCGGCACACGAAACCATCCGTCTCCCCAATTCCCGTGTATATCCACGTATTGCCACATATTAAAATTATCCGCCTCAAACTGATTCCGGGGAAACGATTTCCATTCTTTTTTCCCGTCACCCATCGGCGTCCACCAGCATAATTGCCGGGCTGTGGTAAGTTCCGGATGTACCTGGGTATTTTTGTTTTCAAAACGCTCTTTTAATTTCACCCGGGAAATAAAGAAGTTATCATCCTCACTCACCGGGATTCCCGGTTCCCAAATCTCCAGAAATTCCACAAAATTCATCCCGTTTGAGGGATTCCACTGAATATCTTTTGACTGTTGAGCATAGATATTCGAAAATAATAAAACAAATAGGAAACAATAAGACACTTTTCTCATACAAATAATATTTACACAAAACACAACGTGATAAAAGTAATAAATTATCACAGAAAAGTATCAACAAGATCCTAAAGAATGTATTTTTCGAAAAAAAGGGGACATTCGCATTACACGAACACCCCCGTTCACACTCATGCCACGAAACTTATCGTATCGTTTCCATTACACACCGGTCCAGTTGCTCTCCTCGCAATCTGGTCCCGACAATCCGATTATCTTTATCCAAAACAATCAAGTAAGGGATTCCCTGTATCCCCAACATCTTCACCAACGGATTTCCCCACGCCTGTAAATCAGACACGTGAATCCAAGGTAAACCGTCCTGTTCGATAGCCTTCAACCATTTATCTTTTTTATCATCCAACGACACGCTGATGACCTCTAATCCTGCATCATGATACTTCTCGTACAACTCCTTCACGTGAGGATTCTCCGCCCGGCACGGGCCACACCAAGAAGCCCAAAAATCAATGATTTTCACTTTTGCTTTCACGGAATACAAAGATACGGGTTCACCTTGTGGCGTTTGCAAAGTGAAGTCTGGAAATAAAGCACCCTTTCTCAAATCAACTTCACACTCAACGTATCGTGCCAGTATTTTCCCGAGAATAGAATTACGGGCAGAATCACCGAGTAATTCATATTTTCCCCTCAGCATCTTGTTTTTATTCAAGGTAGACAATCGCACGTAAATCAAACTCGCGGACACGAGGTTATCATTCTCCCGGATAAACTCGTCCTCCTTCTTCTCGTAAAGAGAATCCAATCCTTCGAGCAAGGCCCGCACATGGAATTTTCCGAAAAGATTCTTTTCTTCAGCACACGTTTGATACTCGCCTTCCAACGAATCCCGTTTTTCCAGTATCATATCCTCCACTTCACGTTTAAAGCGTTCACGTACCTGTTGAAGTTCTCCCCCGGTAACTCTCCATGTCGTTGGTTGTTCCTTCATATCCACTAGAACCGAATAGGAAGTATTTTCAAGAAACACGGGAACTTTCAATTTCGTATTCTCCACACTCAGCCAAGCGAATCTAGGTTTTTCAACCACTCCCGCCAGTTGAAAATTACCATTCAAGACTTCTGCTCTTCCCAGCGTATCCAGCTTGTCGGCCATATTCGGGGAAAGTAAAAACACTTTCCCCGAATAACCTGCAAAGTTTCCCTGAATGACATATTTTGAAGTCGATTGACACCCGCACAAAAGTGCAATCCCCATGACGAACCAACTATATATCATTTTCACCGTCACAATCTTATTTCTTTATAGGCAATATCCACGATCTTTCCTAAACCTTTGTGTACCTTTTTCAAGACAGGAGCTTTATCCCATTGCGGTTCAAACTCGTAAGTCCGCATAATACCGCATCCTTTCTCATCAGCACCATCAATCGTGGTTCCCACCACCAAATGTTCACTGCGCATATCCTCCCAAACTGCATATTGACGGAATGCCGAAAACGGATTAAATTTCAACACTTTTATAGTTTCTCCCGGGAAATGACAAATTTCTTTCACCGGAGTACTCGGATTTTTCATGTCAAACTCGTATATCCTGTCTTTCGTCGCGTAGAATAAAGTCCCGTATAACGGATGACAGGCAAAAAGAGTCGCTTGCTCCACTCCCGTTCCGGACAATTTCCCGTAGTACCGTTGCGTGTTCACACCTTCCGTTCCCAACACGATCCCGTAATAATAATAATCTCCGGCACGATCTTTCAACACGACATAGGTCAACCCATCATTTACCGTGGATTGCATAAGCACCATTTCTTTTCCCGCTTGTTCTGCCGGGAAAAGGATCTCATCCCCCGAAAATTTCATGACAGAGGGAATTCCTCCGGATTTTGCCTTCACCTCGATGAAACGCCCTGCCTCGTCATACAACATGGTTGAAGTACCTCCTAAAGTATAGGAACCGCCACCTCGCCGATAACGGCAAGCATTCGCCACGAAAGGCGCAGCCTTGAATTTCATACCATTAATTTCATTAATCGGAAATTCAAACAATCCCCCGTTTACAGCAACATTATTACAGTACACATCACCATTCTCATCGATAACGATCCAATACAAATAATCAATAAACTCATATTTCCCGTTATATTGATAATAATCGTATAATGAAACCCCGGATGCCAACACGTGCACGTGATCCGGCTGGTCACCAAAATTCCATTTAATATTATTATCTTCCCCGGCGTGCATATCCGTCGGATCCAAACGATAAGTTCCGTTTTCACAGGTAAATAAATAGATGTTTCCTCCTGAAGCCGAAAAATTACTCATCAGCTTTACCGGTTTTCCCGTTACCAAATCACTTTCCGACCAAATGTCCCTGGAAATAATATCCGTATTCGCATCCACGTTCACGACCATATCCATACGAGATTGACCATCCTGTTCACACAGCACCATCCATCCCTCGCTCGTTAAGCTACTCACCTGCAAATAAAACTTTTGATACCAGCTTACCTTGGTCGCTTTATCTTCAACCCGATAAAAACAAGTATAGGAATCCGCCTTTAACGTGATGGGTAACTCCAAATCCTTTGTTGTAGCCACCACGAAATCAAGCGTATCCGCCCCTTTATCTTTATCCGCATTCTGCGGGATGAACTTCCATTCATAAGTATATTCTCCTTCAGCTCCCGTCAAACTTTTCACTTCCGGATAAATCCTCAGGGTATCCACGTGAGAGATTTTTCGATACGCATTTCCCGTTTCAATCCCTGTAATTGATAATTTATTTATATCCTGATAATTGTAATTGCCCTTATCATCCGCACAAGAACAAATAAATCCTATCAAGATGAATAATAAACCGAATATTGTATATTTCATAATTCTCATTTTATACTTCATAAAACAATTAAATTAATCTTGGGAATCCGGTCCCATTTCCATCCATTCTCCATCCTCATCCTTCGTCGGATTTTCCTGCAACCAACGATACATATATTTTCCCACGTAGGACAAATAACCCTGCGTGAAAGTACCTTCTCCCAAAACACCTAACCAAACTTCCCGATCTATATTCATCACATCACAAATTAACCCGGCTTTTGTTTGACTCCAATCTCCGAATCGTTTTTGCCCCTCACGAGTCCACCAACCCGGACGAGGAAAATTTTCATTCATAAAAACCACTCGTTGATAATCCACGTCCAAAGAAGTAAGGGAGTCTATCCGACTACGACGCGTGTACATGAAATGTAATTCCGGTGTTTCATTCAACTTCACCGTAAAACGCCTACTACGCTGTTTCAACGTCTCCCGACGCTTTAGCACGATATTTATATCCGCGTAGGCTCCATTAGCGGGAATCGTATATTCCTTATCAAACGGCTCGAAATCAACACCCTCTTCAGCTGCCAACGTATCTGTTTGATCAGAAATCACATCCACGGTAAACTTCCTGTCATAATCCGCCACCGTACCGACGAGCATAACACGCAATTTCAGATTACGGGTTACCACGTCCCCGGCTTTCATTCCCCAAGACACGACAACCGTGTCGTTCAACTTGCCTTCCGTGTCAAAATAAATACCACTTTCCCCCTCGTAACTATCCACATCTTTTTCACAAGCATAAAAGAAAGCCGTGAAGAATAATATTATATAGCATATCTGTTTCATAATCTCTCCTTTCTTCTTAATTATATTTCGTTTCGCCATCAGGTATCGGCAGAACATAATTACTCAATTTCACGGATGTTTCATTATACGCGTTTGTCGCCGAATGCATCTCTTCCGCCATCGTCCGTTTGTAATAATAGAATAATTGTCCTTCCCCGATAAACTCCCTCCACCATTCATCAAGCAAATAACTCGGGTAAGAGGAAGTCGAAACACCGGAAAGCCCCCGATTTTCTCTCAAAGCATTAAAATAAGGAGCCCCCTTACTTTTCTGTCCCTGTTCATAATATATTTCAGAAACCATCAAATAAAGTTCGCTAACTCGTATAAGGGGCATCATCTGCGAATAAATAGAATCTCCAACCACAGATTCAAACTTGTTAAACAAACGATAATCCACCCCACTCACGGTTGCCTTATTTTTCATGAAACTTAATACTCTTATATCCGATTCCTCCGCATTATCGAATCTATACTTGGCTACATCATTACGTATTCCCAGCAATGAAGAAATCTTCAAGGATTCCCCGTTAAAAAGAGAATTATACAATCCTCCGACATTTCGATTCTGCGAGGCAAACAAAACTTCAGATGAAAATACCCTGTCCGGCTCCGTTCCCGCCACGGCTTCATTTCTAGTTACCCATGGGAAAATACGTTCATGAACATCAATCACATTTTGGGCATATACTAAAGCACTATCCAATTCCCCGATATACATATAAGCCCGGGACAACAATCCTTGGACAGCATAGTAATTCAAACGCAAGTTCCGCTTGGACTTAAATTTATCCGAGGGATCTCCAGCTACTCCATTCGTGATAATCGGATCTGTTGACAATAAATCTTTCGCCGCCCGTAAATCAACGATCACGTTTTTCATGAATTCAGTACCAATCAGCGTGGGTTGTACATCCAAGGCAAATTCCTTGTAATAAGGAATTGATTCTAACGTGGAATCTACCCCATAAACTGGCCCGAACAAACGAAATAAATCAAAATGTAAAAAACCTCTCAACGCCAAAGCCTCACCTTTTATCATCTGGTAATAATCATCCGGTAGCACTTCCCGCCGCTCGTCACAATTCTTTATGATCAAGTTCGTATTGGCGATCAAGTTATAGGCTTTTTCCCAAATCTTTTCTACCCGATTCGAAATATAAGATCCGGCAAAATCATACGTCATGAAAGCTGACCACTCCTTGTTTTCCTGGTTTATATTATAACGCTGTGCTAAGATTTCAAGCATTTCACACGTGAGGGTCTGTCCGTACAGCTCGGTAGCATTTAAATCAACATACACGCCATTCAACGCTTGTTTGAATCCCGCAATCGTGGAAAATGCAGATTCCTCTGCCACCCGGTCACTCGGTTGAACATTCAACCAATCCGAACAACCGAACAAACAAGTTACCACTAACAAATAAATATATCTTTTCATGTCTCTATCCCATTAAAAATTAATCGATAACGCGAACGAAAAACTCCGGGCAAACGGGTAATCAATACCACGCTCATCCTCGATCGTCGAGAACCGACAAATATCATTCATATAAGCACTTACCGTCATCCCTGAAAAATGAATCTTCTGCATCCATTCCGGGCTAAACTCGTATGCCACCCGGACAGACTCAAGGGTCAAGTAATTATTTTTCTGTACAAATCGGGAAGAAATCGGAGTATTTTCAGTCAACGAAATTCCCTTATATTTTGCTCCATTTCCCGGTTCTTTCCAACGATCATACAAGGCTCGCTTGTCCTGATTTTGCTTCAAACTTTCCTTGGATATGTTTTCCACTTTACTATATACAGTCCGGTTGAACGCATCCGCACCGAAGCTATAACGCCAATAAAAACTGCAAGAAAAACCTTTATAGTAAAAAGAATTCCCTAACACTCCTTCCAAGTCCGGTTCGGAATTTCCCACGACAACCTCATCAGCATAGTCATAAGTGAATGTTATTCTACCTTTCTCTGTAAGGAATAATTCTTTCCCCGTTGCAGGATCAATTCCTAACGAACGAACAGACCATAAATCAGAAGGACTTCCTCCATCATAATAACGAGCCAAACTATTGGAACGATTTTCTTTATTATACTGATCCAAGTTTTTACCGATCTTGTCATAATAGGAATGTCCATGACGGAAAGTAAAACTCGTTGTCCAGTTGATTCGTTCTTTCGGGCGATAAATGAAAGCATATTTAATCGTCCCGTTATATCCCTTACTTACTTGTTTACCCACGTTAGCCAGCCGTTGAGAAACACCCACGGATAAAGGGATCCCGATTGACGCCATCAACGGATCGGTCACTTTGTAATAATAATCGAAGTTCACGTGAAAACGATTATTAAACATACTCACATCAAAACCTATATTTTTATCAATTGTCTTCTGCCATTCCAAATCCGGATCCCCGAATGCATCAACCAATAGCCCGGTTCCAAAGTCATTCAACAACCAGTTATTAAATTTATAAGTCGTGATTGTCTTGTAAGAACCAAAATTCTGGTTTCCCGGGTTACCGATTGAAGCCCTCAACTTTAGCATCGAGAAAAAATCCGTGTTATTCTTGATGAAACCCTCATTATGCAAGTTCCAAGCCAACCCGATAGCCCAAGTCGTCGTGAATTGCTTGTTGGAACCAAACACGGACGAACCGTCTGCACGGAAGTTCACGTCCAACAGATAACGGTTATCGTAAGAATATCCCCCGTTAAAATAGAAATTTGCTGTTCTTTTCTTAGAATCGGAATAAGAAGGTTTTCCGTTGGCAGCATAACCACTCGCGAAAGATGGTTTCGTGAAGTTCCCTTCCGGGAAGCCCGCTGCAGAAAATGATTTGTAATCACTATTGGATTCACTGCAAGAAGCTCCAAACACAGCATTGATCTGATGCACGTCGGCAAGTAATTGTCCGTAAGTTACAGTGAAATCACCTTCATACGACAAACTCTCTTTACGCATATCCGTATAAGATCCCTTTAAAGACTCCACGCTATCATCAAACTTTGTATCCTCGGGTGAACGGAAAGTTTCATCATCCGTAGTAGATTTCGTTATCCCGAAACGAGCCCGAACATACAAGAAATTCCACGGACGATATTCCATCTGGAAATTATCCCGAATACTTATCGTATTTCCCTTGTCATAACTATTCAAAGATGCATTCCACAAAGGATTGGGAACCGAAACTCCAAGTTCCTCGTTATTTTCCAACCACTTGTCAATCCCCCCATTCTCGTTATACTTGGTATAATACGGGTTAGCACGTGAATACTCACTAAAAGGTACGACAGGATCATTCGTCTTCGTGTAATCGACAGTCAATTTATTACTATAACTCAGCTTACCTTTCCGATATAACAAATCCAGATTTCCACTCATCACCTGACGACGGGATTCCTGCATTACCCCCTGAATGTTCGTGTAGTTTATCCCTAAACCGTAACGCATCTGCGAGTCACCACCTTCCACGTAAACATTGTGACGTTGAGTCAATCCTGTCCGCAACGGTTCTGACATCCAGTACGTGTTAACACCCCTGTCCACGTTATATAACAAGTTATTATAACGTATCTTGTTGGCTTCCTCGAAAGCGATCAAATTCGACTTGAAGTTCCCGGCTAATAATTCAAACTCCAACTTCTCTGCCGCATTCATTAAATTATAATCCGTCAAATCGGCAAAAGATACCTCAAAACTACCATTATAGGACAAGCGCAAACGCCCTTGCACGGGCGCTTTCGTCTCCACGACTACCACTCCATTAGCCGCTTTCGCTCCATAAATAGCCGTAGAAGCCGCATCTTTCAACAATGTCACGGAAGCGACACGATCCAAGCTCAAGTCCATGATCGTTTCCAACGTCGTTTCAAAACCGTCCAGAATAAACAAAGGTTGATTCGGGTCTTCACCAAATTCCTCTTTCATCCCCACGATACTCGTTTTTCCCCGTATCTCAATATCCGGAGTACGGTTAGGGTCAGAACCGTATTGATTGTTTTCCATGATATTAAATGCCGGGTCTAACGCTTTTAAACTTTGCAAAATATTCTGATTACCTATCATTTTCAACTCTTCCGCTTTATACGTTTGAGAAGACCCCGTAAAACTCTCTTTTTTACGGGAATAAATACCGGTAACCACAACTTCCTCCATCTCGGTCTGGTCCTCTTCTAATATCACGTTAATCTCTTGTCGATCATTGACCGCCACCTCCTGTTTTTTCATCCCGATAAAAGAGAACACGAGTACCGGATTACCCATCAAAGGGATGGTTATCGAATAATGACCATTCATATCGGTTACCACACCTACACTCGTTCCCTTTAGTACAATAGTTACTCCCGGTAACCCCGTCTCACTCTTATCAACAACCTTTCCTTTTACCGTGATTTTTTGCACATTAGCCGCTTTTTCCACTACTTTACGTTTGATGACAACCGTATTCTGTTCTATCGTGTATTCAAATCCGGAATCCTTCAAACAAATGTCCAAAGCCTCCCGTACCGTTTTACCCTTGATCTCCACAGAGATCTTGCCAGCCTTACCCAAGTCGTCAGCATTATACACGAAAACCATTTTGGATTGTTTTTCTATCTCCCAAAGAGCATCTTTTACCGCCACATTTTTCAACGATAAATTGATTAGCGGTTCATCCGCCATTCCATACACGTGTCCTCCGGACAACACCAAAACAATAGCCACCTGGAAAGCTAAAAACAAATTTGTTACTTTCCAACGAGTACTTCTACGTTTTTTTTTCATACTTTTGATTTGATTAAATTCGATTTTTTAATGCCTCCAGCAAGAGGTGTTATTAACAAGCGAAGAATAGTTGCATATTCTTCGCTATTTTTTTACGATGATTTTCTTTCCAACCACTTCAAAGCGGACAGTCCCCGTACTCTGGAATAATTCCAGCAAAGGAGTCACCGTCACGTGACGATTAAAATTACACCCGAAAAGATAATTTTTCACGCTCTCATCTTCATATACCACATCCACATCATACCAACGAGAAATAAAATCCATGATCTCTTTTAGAGGACGATCCCGGAAACGAAGACGCCCTTCCCGCCAAGCCGTAACATATGACACGTCAATATTTGCCACCGTAACCTCCCCGCTTTCCTTGTTATACACGGCTTGTTCCCCCGGGTGCAAGATATAACCACCCGTATCTTCCGAAAGAGTTACTTGTACTTTACCCTTGATCAATGTCGTCTGTACATCTTCATTTTCAGGATAATTCGATACATTAAACTCTGTTCCCAACACCGTGATATTCACCCCGGATGCACTTACAACAAAAGGCATTTCTTCATTACGTGCCACTTGAAAATACCCTTCCCCTTCCAATTCTACTTTCCTCGTGATTCCGCTAAATTGCACGGGGAATCGTAATTTAGATCCAGCATTCAAACATACCAACGTTCCATCCGCAAGCGTCAACACGTATTCACCACCCCGGGGAATCACAAGCTCGTTATACAAATCTGAACTGACTACCGAATCTACCGCATTTTTATAAGCCTTAATTCCGCAACACTTTGATTTAAATTAATTTATAAGTTCCTGAGCAACAAAAAGTTGCCCAGGATTTTGCTGTGTCAGATTTTTCACTTATCTTAGTGTTGCAATTATTAGTGGTGCGATAAAAACCACACCACTGTAGTTAAACGATTAATTTTTAGTCAAATATAAGCGTTCATTGATTTTTTGATTTGAAAATGATTTATTAGTCCTGTAGTTTCAACACATCAGGATTATGAATCAAGGCAAGTTTGTATTTTCCCAAGTTGTCGAGTATATACCGCGTTATCAGTTTGATAAACTCGTAAAGCAATATAAAGGAGATTGGCATACCAAAAATCTCAGCAGTTACAATCACCTCCTTCATCTGCTTTTCGGACAGTTGACAGGATGTGATTCTCTGAGGGATATTTGTCTATGCCTCGAAGCCCATAACAAGATGCTTTATCATCTCGGTTTTCGTAAGGCCGTGAACCATACCTCATTGTCTCGTGCAAACGAAAGCAGGGATTATCGCATTTTTGAGGGGCTGGGCCTTTATTTGATTGCCACGGTCAGACCGATGTTCTCAAATATCCAACTGTCTCAAATTACCATTGATAACGTGATATATGCGCTTGATTCCACGACCATATCAACCAGTATAAGGCTTGCAACGTGGGCTTTGGGGAAATACAGCAAAGGAGCTGTCAAGATGCACGCCCTGTTGGATTTGAGAGGCAGCATACCTGCCAATATCCATATCACGGACGGCAAGTGGCATGACAGCAACGAGCTTGATGCACTGGCACCGGAGCCTTATGCTTTCTACGTGATGGATAAGGCCTATGTTGACTTTAAAGCACTTTTCAGATTTCATCAGGCTCAGGCATTTTGGGTATCACGTCCAAAAGAGAACATGAAATTCGAGACTGTCGAGCAGATGGATATTTCCGATGTCAAGTCTGGCGTACTGGAAGACTCCCGTATAAGGGTAACGGGGTATAACTCAAGCAAGCTGTATCCCGAAGCCATGAGATTTGTCCGCGTTTATGACCCTGATAATGATACTATTGTGGACTTTATATCCAATAACTTTGAAGTCAGTGCCTTGGAAATATCCAACTTGTACCGCCATCGATGGGATATAGAGGTATTCTTCAAGTGGATTAAACAGAACATTACCGTAAAAACTCTGTGGGGATATTCGGAAAATGCTGTCAAAATCCATCTTTGGGCTGCCATCATATCGTATCTGACAGTAGTAAGAATAAAGGTTGCCAGCAACAGCCCTTATTCAATCACCGAGGTGGCTACCCTGATTAGAATATCCGCGTTGGAAAGGACTGACCTGCGGTCGTTGATAACCAAGCTAGACTCATCAATCATTTCAAACCAAAATGTCAAAGAACTCTCGTTATTTGATGATATTTAAAACTAATGCGATTTTATCGCACCAGTAGTATGTTGCAATTAGAAAACAAGCGAAAATCGTAACAAGGCATGGCAAAGGTACAAATAAAATCTGAGAAACTCACACCTTTTGGAGGAATTTTTTCAATCATGGAGAAATTTGACTCCATGCTTTCACCCGTTATCGACTCAACACTGGGTCAGAGATGCCGCAGTATCATCGGATATCAGTTCAGCGAGATAGTCCGTTCGCTGATGAGCGTTTATTTCTGTGGCGGCTCATGCGTGGAAGACGTAACGTCACAACTGATGCGCCATCTCTCGTATCATCCTACCCTTCGTACATGCAGCTCTGATACCATCCTCAGAGCCATCAAGGAACTGACAAAGGAAAACATCTCCTATACTTCCGACCAAGGCAAGACCTATGATTTCAATACTGCAGACAAACTCAACACATTGCTTATAAACGCTTTGGTTTCTACAGGCGAGTTGAAGGAAATTGAGGAATACGATGTTGACTTTGACCATCAGTTTCTTGAAACGGAGAAGTATGATGCAAAACCGACCTACAAAAAGTTCCTCGGCTACAGGCCTGGCGTATATGTTATCGGTGACAAGATAGTCTATATCGAGAACAGCGATGGCAACACGAATGTGCGTTTTCATCAGGCAGACACCCATAAGAGATTCTTCGCTCTTCTGGAATCCCAGAACATCCGTGTAAATCGCTTCAGGGCAGACTGCGGTTCCTGCTCGAAGGAAATCGTCAGTGAGATAGAGAAGCATTGCAAACATTTCTACATCCGTGCCAACCGATGCAGTTCGCTCTACAATGACATCTTTGCTCTGAGAGGATGGAAGACGGAGGAGATTAACGGCATCCAGTTCGAACTCAATTCCATTCTCGTTGAGAAATGGGAAGGCAAGTGCTATCGTCTTGTCATCCAGAGACAAAGACGCAACAGTGGCGACCTTGACCTGTGGGAAGGCGAATACACTTACCGTTGTATTCTGACCAACGATTACAAGTCATCGACAAGGGACATTGTTGAATTCTACAATCTGCGTGGCGGCAAGGAACGTATCTTTGACGACATGAACAACGGATTCGGTTGGAGCAGGCTCCCCAAGTCATTCATGGCGGAGAATACTGTCTTTCTTCTGCTTACTGCATTGATACACAATTTCTACAAGACCATCATGAGCAGGCTTGACACCAAGGCTTTTGGGCTCAAGAAAACGAGTCGCATAAAGGCTTTTGTCTTCAGATTCATCTCCGTACCTGCCAAGTGGATCATGACTGCAAGGCAATACGTGCTGAATATCTACACAGAGAACCGCGCTTATGCAAAACCCTTCAAAACAGAATTCGGATAAGAATCCTTTCTTTCCGGTTAGAATCTGCGTATTACCTCAAGTCGCATCGTGGGGTAAGGGGATGTTGGCTACATATTGATGTTGTGCTGTTGCTTTTTACTGAAAGCTACTACTAACGACTCATAAATCTACCCTTAATCGTGTATTGGATGATAGTTGCGGATTTTAGGATAAGTAATACTCTCGCCATCCAAGCCAATAATCGTTCCATCTAATTCTCGCAACGAATCCCGATCATGATTGGCTAGATCAATAATAGAACCATTCGCCATGTAAAGGATAGCCCTGGAAGTTCCGGGAAGGATCTCGGCACTCTCCACTGGAATAATTTCTTCCCGATCAACACGCTGCATTAAAAAATACATGGAAGAAACAACCAGTAGAATAAAAACACAAGCATATTTCAACGCACGAATCCCCAATCGCCTCCTATTCTCCTTGGCTCGTTTACGAGAAAGAGCTTTCCATCCACCCTTTACATCAATGGATTTCAACTCCTGACGTTTCCGGTATATAAATTCTTTTTCGGTAACCTCATGAAACCATTTACGATTATCTTCGGAAAGACTCAACCAGTTATCCAAACTCTCCCGTTCTGCCCCGGTCAATTCTCCTGTCATGTATTTACTAACTAGCTCGACAATATCAAAGAAACCATCATCCATTTTATGCTACTATTAGATTAAATTCACAACTAGAACACAAAAAATAGATTTTAGGGAGTGTCTGATATTCGGTATTTAACGTTAATTAATATTTAACGAGATATGAATAAAAGAAAAGGCAATAAATAATAGTAATCCTTCAAGCTGATTCTCAACTTTTTGTAGGCTTCTTTTTTGTAGGCGTGAACAGTTCCTTCCGAAAGATTCATCTTTTCAGCAATCTCCGAATTCTTCAATCCATCTAAAGAAAGATTAATTACCATTCGCATCTGTAAGGGCAGTTTATCTATCGCATGATTAAAAATACGATGTACCTCCTCTTCCATCACCTGATTTCGAAACTCCTGTTCAGAATCCTCAATCCACTCCTCGGGGATACGGGAACGTAACTCACGATCACGCAATAAATTAAGACAGGCATGACGCACAACTACATAAAGAAAAGACTTTATCTTCCGGTAATCATCAAAATCCGTGTGTTTGTTCCAATATTTTAAAAACGTCTCTTGCACCACATCCGCAGCCTCTTCCCGATCACCCAAATAACGGGTCGCAAACAAGCACAATGCTGCATAAAACTCCTCAAATAACGTCCGAAAAGCTCGTTCGTCACCTTCTTGCAAGTGCTTCAACAATAAACTGGTATCTTCATTTTTCCTCTCCATACTTTGCGACCCACGGGTGAACAAAAGTACGGCTTTATAATTACAAAACAATATAATTATCCTCCAAAAAATATAATATCAAGCCTATACACCAAAAGAAAAAATGCAAGCAATCGTTTCCACATCGAGGTATACCCGGACAAACAGTGATTTATCCTTGTAAAACGGGCATTCAAATAAAATTTCTATCAGATAGGGTTATTATCCTGTTTTCAAATAGCTATAATCGACTTTTCCAGATGTTAATATATCCTATCGTAATACAAATATTTGTTATTATTATAGGAGCGGGATAGGGGAGGAATGGGAGCGGAATGGGAGCGGCTCGCAATATGATAACTGTATTATCACATTTTGAATACATTATTTTACATTAATTTGCACTAAATATTTATTGAACATCCCTAAATCCGCAAATAAAGCATTCCTTATGAGAAAGTACGAGTATCAACCGGAAAAAATAATTGCCGGATTTTCTTCCGACAATTACTTTTACTTATCAATAATCATTCATTTTGCAAGCAAGGCATCCAAATGTTCGGTAATTTCCGGATCAGAAGGCCTCGGGGCAAAAGATTCAACAATATTAAATTCCTTGTCAATCAAGATAAAACGAGGAATATACTTGATTTGCCAATTCACTCTCAATCCTTCGTTATCGACAGAATTAAACTGAGGCACTACCGATTCCTTTTGTTTCAAGTAACTCAACCAAGTCTTTCTGGAATTATCTGTTGACAATTGAATAAAGACAATATCTTTATCTTTATATTTTTCACTTAACACGGCAAATGCCGGGGATTCCTGAATACAAGGACCGCACCACGTCGCCCAACAATCCAAATAAATATTTTTGCCTTTAAAACTACTTAACAAGACTTCATTCCCATCAACATCTGTCATGATAATCTCGTGGGCCGGTTGTCCCGTCATCAGACTTTTCACATTACGGATCTTCTCCCGTAATTCGGAAACAATTCCCACGTGCTGAAAAGATTTTGTCTTTTCCTCCATGCTCAGAATCACCTCCGGATCTGTTGATGAATCCAATTTCGCCAAAACTTGTAAAGCTTCCTTGATTTCCCGCATTTCCGGGGTAATCTCCACCCCTTGCATAAATTCCGCTTGATCCAAGTTATACACAATCACATCCCTGACATCTATAATATCCAGATACTTGTTTTTCGTAATCTCTCGCATCAGTTGATTTACATCCGGGATAACAGAAGTAATAAAACGCCCGTACCATTGCCTTTGTTCCTCCCGTGACGCTCCTGCATTTTCTTTATTATACAGAGCATAAGTCAAATAACTATTCAACAAATTCGCCTTCACCCGAATACGTTCATTCTCCTTAAAAAGCTCCGTTATCCCCTTTAGAGTATCCAGTTGAGCCAATTTAGAAGCCGCAAGCGCATCCACCACCTCTTTCGTTTTCTCAAAATTCTCCCTTACATTCCGTCCGGACAAAAGAAAAGAGCCCCCCTTGGGATAAAGCCGATCTTTCAAAAACAACTGCGCCTCGCTCCCTTTTCCCTTAAAAGTCGCTTGACGGGTATCCGGTGTCAAGTAAACTTCCAAATCATCACCGGGTGAAAGGTAAAGAATGTTACGACTGATATTGAAATACATCGGTTGCTCCAACACAAAAGTCGTATCAAAATAACCGGAAGCATCCGTTTTGATTATCCTATTCAAACTCGTACCAAAATCTCCCGTCACTCCCGTGTACTCCATAATCACTTCTTGTGTACCCATGTCCGCCATCTGTCCTTTCAAATGAATCGTGTTCACTTTCGGAGAATGGCAACCCATAATCGTTGTCACAAATAAAATAACTAATGCTATAATTTTCATATTCACTATTTAATAAATGGTTCACCTTGTATTTTTACAATATTTGATACCAACGTACTCAAATCCCCATGTCCCAGTTCATATTCAACCTCCATATAATTCCCGTCTCCCTCGTCAATCCGGGTTACATACCCGTCAGAATTCAACACATAGTCCACTTCCCGGACAACCCCATGATCCTCCGTCTTGACTTTCAACCGATCACTCCCTGAATAAATGAAAGTTTTGGTAAAGACAACCTGTCCATCCATTGTTGTTTCTTTGATCCCAATCAATTGATTTCCATCATAACTATATTCCACGTGAGAACGAGGCTCCCAATTTGAGATATACGTGGCGTATTCGCCGCCCGTAAGCCGATCGCCATTATAAGTATATACCATACGCATTAACGGATCATCCGTCTTCGAATCACCGATACGACGCCATTTCATAATCTTACGGTCCATCCTTAAAGTATCATCATACTCGAACAAATAACTCTCCGAATACTTGAGAACGTATTGTAAATCCTCTTTTGCATAATGATAAATGACCTCCTGATTCGTCTTTCTTTGTATCTGGAAAATAACCTGATATTTCATCGGAATAGTACTTCCCGGCTCCAATTGATCAATCTCTTCCTGACTGATAGACGGAACCAACATAAGAACTTGAGAACTATTCAACCTCCCAATTGTATCTTGATTACGATCTGTAATAAATCCTAAATCCAGACTATTATCAATATAGTTCAGACTAATTTTAAAATCTCCCCACAAAGCATTATGCCCCTTGATCTCTTTGGCCCGGTATTTATTCAATTGCACCAAAGGTTCCACATCGTCATTATCGTGGCAAGACATTATAGTCATACTTAATAACGACAATAATACGATATTCATTAATATTTTCATATTCATCAATTTAACGCGTGTGATAACAAGTTGTTTTCAATATACGTCCGAAAGGACCATATTCCCGATGATAGGTCTTATCTTGAATCAAGTCACCAGTTCCCAAAGATAAGATTGGAACAGCAATTACCTTTCCCTCCCGGGTCGTTTCGTTATAAGTCATAACCAACATCATGTGATTACTAGCTCCCAGATCCGTCAATTCGCCCGGTTTATCGGTATTCGGAATTTCCAGTTTTCCCTCACAATACTCAACCACTTGAATTCCCGTAATCTTTTCTCCCGGATTTGCCTCATATTTAGGTAATGCCTGGGGATGTGACGCCGTTAGCAAAACAGCATATACTTTGTCATCCGTTGCATAATACATGACTTCTTCCATAGCCTGTGACTGAAACTTGTGGGCTTTCTCTATATCCGGACATCCATCCAGAATATAATATCCCGTAATCACATCTGGACGGTTCTTATCATCTGCATTCATATTAAATGTCCATATTTCATGCAAACCGGTATCGCTATCTTTCAATACGGCATACATTGTAACATTCGGACCATAACCTATATATATGCACTCTTTATTTCCCAACTGATTCGGGTCCTGTTTGCCATCTGCAGAAGTATTTCGGAATATATGCAAATTATCTTCCGAACGGAAATGCGGGAAGGCAAGAAAACGACGGTGTTTCTGATCATACGCAATCCCGAAAAGATCTCCTTCTCCCGGATACGGATTGTAAGGTCTGTACAAATAATGCGTGACATAATAATCGTCTGTCAAATCTTCTAATAACATTCCCACCCCGTAAGTTGTCGCCTCCTCGTATTGAGTTCTCTTATGGATATGCCCGTTTACAGCAATCACATCGTAAGGACCACGGGCACAATTATTCAAGCCTCCCACAACAAATTCCCCGTCAAAAGCTTTAATAAACATATCGTTATTTCTCCGAATCACGGTAAAATTATCCAGCGGGGAAAGGTCCTCGACAGAATGTTCCGTTGCAATACTTGTTTCAAGATACCCGGCAACAACAGATTTCATATCCGTGACAAGCTCGCCAATCTTCGCTCCGTTATTGATACTATAAATATTCTCAAAAATACGATCATCTTCATGTTTACTATAATTCCGGTTAAAGTTCTTCCCGATAATCAAATGCAGATCGGAAGTTTGTTCATCTTTGGTATCAGCCACTAACAAACCGGCCTCGTATTGTCCTGTAACATACAGGTAATAACGCTTGGTTACCGTCAATTCATTCTCCGTATCCGTAACCGTGTACAATAAAGAATAAGCCTCCCGATTCATCGGTACGTTGATCACCGTGTCCAATATCATCGTATTTCCCAACGTTTCATGTTGCCCGTGTCCCTGAAGTTTCCATTCGAACGATAATGCGGCATCATCCATTCCCTCTTTATAAGCTAATGTCTTTATTTTCAAACGTCCTCCCTGGCTCACGTATAGTTCCATAGACGTCGAGAAATCATTAATCTGGATCGGTTTCAAAAACTCGACATTCTTGGATGATTCGTCATCAAAGCAAGAGCCAAGCAAGAAACAAATCATCACCAGTCCTAAAAATATTTTTGTTTTCATCTGTTCATCTTTTATTAAACAATTCCATTAAACACGCCACCCATTACCACGGGGCAGGAACAACGATCTCTTTACCAGCGTAATCCCCATCATCATGTTTCATCGGCCCAGTTGTCGAGTGTTTATTATATTCGGCTAATTCCAAACGAATCATCTGCTGAATATTTGACATCTCGTAATACGACATATCGTACTTATCCGGATCCGGGTTAGGTATCGGAGAAAATAAATCCCAATAAGGCAAAGAAGTACGTCCTAATTTCTCCATGATAAACTTCCACCAGCCTGTCGAATAAGGTCCGAAAAAGTATTCTAACTGAGACCAGTTATAAGGTTTAATAATCTGAGCGGTAAACGTGAAATTACATGCCGGATAAACCAAATCCAATTCTTTAAAATCTTCGTTCTCCACGATCTGTACCCGAAGTCGCACAACCTTATGTTCCAACTCCTGCACACTATTCACAACCACCGGAACAAATCCTGATTCCGATCCGGCACTTATAGTTCCCTCCAGTAATTCATACATATCTCCCGTTGCAGTCGTTGAATCTGCAACAACTACCACCTTCACTTTTCGATCGTAATCTTCCAAATCTCCGGTAAGCAAAATAGGCAATAGTACCGTATCGACATCTTTCCAAGGATTTTCAGCGAAGGTATAAGAAAACTCCTTCCCGTTAAAATAAACACCCGGACGTCCACGGTATCCCATCGGTTCATCTTTCTCGCATCCACCGAGAAAAACAGAAAGGAATATAACCAGACTATATAATATACTCTTTTTCATCATTCATCATTTTTAATAAGTTTCTCGACCTCCAAACTCAACCTCCGTCTTCGGTAACGGCATCACGTACGTGTTGTCGTTCATAACAACCGTAGATCCTTGAATATTGGTCACTCCTCTTCTCTTGTAATAGAAAAACATTTGCCCTTCCAACAACATCTCTTTACGCCACTCTTTCAATATTTCCTGCTGAACTACACTCTGAGACAAATCATTTCCTAATTTGCGTTGAATTCCTCTTTTCTCCCGCACGATATTCAAATAATTAATTGCTTTCTGCCGATCGGTAACACTTCCCGTCTCGTTCAAGCACTCTGCTGCCATATAATAAACCTCCGCTTTCCGGATCAAAGGAAGACGATTGGCATAAGTAGATTTATCCACCTGTTTCAACTTCAGAAAAGCATATTGAGTACCCAATTTATCATACAACCACAAATAGCGATAATCACCTGCACCCGTGTTATCTCCCAGTTCAAACAAATCTTTACCCGTCTGTGCCGCATGAAACAGGAATTGGGGATTCGTTCTCGTAATATCCACTTTAGCCTCGAAACTCAACTCCGTGATCTTCGAGAATTGGTACACGTTCAATCCGAAAAGATATTCGGAAGAAAACGTAAAATCACGCAACTGCAAATCATTCGTTTCCAATCTATTCTTATCTACCCACGGGAATTGCTGCTCCATTGCAATCAACTCTTCGGCATATTTCAACGCCATATCCTTATTCCCCTGCCACATGGCCACCCGGGCCCGTGTTGCCAATAAAGCATAATAGTTAAACGTCAACCGGGAAGTTGCCACCTCACGAGGCAAAAACTTATCAGCCTCAGCCAAATCAGCCTCGATATAGGCTAAAACATCTTTTACTGTAGATTGTTTTGTTATCTCTTTATTATAATCCGTCACGTAAGGAATAGACAAACGACTTAATATCTCCGGACGTTCCTTTAAATCACCCCAACCGAACAGACGCAACAAATCAAAATGCAGAAAAGCACGTAACCCCAAACATTCTCCCTTAATCCGAGCATATACAGGTGGGGTTACACAGGAACTCGTTTCTAAGTTTTTCAAAATATTATTCACATTGGCAATTGCATTATAAGCTGCACTCCAAATACCATCAATCCGTGTCAACACGGCATCCATATCGTAACGATACTGGGTACAATCGAAATAATTGTTTGTCAGCGGATCAATCTCGTATTGTTGAGCCACCGCCTCTATAAAACCGTAGCTCATCTCTTTTCCATATAAACGGGTATCCGTCATCAGGATATACACACCCGTTATAGCGTCTTCAAAACCTTGTTCCGTCTCGAACAACACGTCACCCTTTATTTCAGATTTGGGTTCCACGTCCAACCAATTAGAGCAAGATATGGTTCCGAATGATAATAAGCTCATCCAAATTATCAAACAGTATGTATTTATTCTAGCGCTCATATTTTTATATTTTATTCATTCAATCTATAACAGGACCTAAAAAGTCATCTGCAACGAAAAATTATAATTTCTTGCAAAAGGATAAGACAATCCCCGTTCTGTCTTAATCGTGGATAACTTAGCCACATCGTTCATATAGAACGCCACACTCAAACGCTCCATACCCATTTTCTTCACGAAAGCATGACGGAAGAAATCATACGAGAAATTGATAGAAGATATATTCAACTCATTCTTCTTTTGAACAAAACGAGAGGTTGCATAAGTCTTCTCGTCCACCTTATAGGCCTGTTTCTCCGGGTCCCACACCTGTTTCAACGACCGGAAACGTACCTTATCCCCCGGTTTCTGCCATCTTCCCTCCAATACCCGTTTATCCACGGCATAGCTCATATTTACATTCTCTACCCGATCCACCAAAGTCTCGTTATACATTTTAGCTCCCAATTCGTACATGCACATCACGTTCAATCCAAATCCTTTGTATCCGAGATTTATCCCGAAACTCCCGCGCAATTTAGGCAAGTTATCTCCACACACGACCATATCTTCCGCCCGGTATTCATACGTGGATACTCCATCTTTTGTCAAATAAATCTCACGCCCGGTTGCCGGATCTATCCCTAACGAGCGAACAGCCCAAATAGCGTTCATGGAAACTCCGTCGTAATATTTGGTGACCAATTTACTATCACTTTCCGCCATCTCATCCATCTTCTCGTTATAGGCCTTCATGGAATCGGAAATCTTGACAACCCGATTCTTATTGTGTGCCGCACGTAAGGAAAGCGTTAAGAATGTCCTGTCTTGAGGATGCGACAACACCATATAGCTCATACTTAGCTCAATACCCGTGTTCCTCACTTTCCCCACATTCTCTTGTACCGTTGTGAATCCGGTAGATGGGGGTAAGGTGAAGGCGACCAACAAGTTTTCCGTCGTACTCTGGTAATAATCAAACACGAGATTGAAATTATTTTTTACTGACATATCCATACCCACGTTGTAATCCATCTTCTTCTGCCACTTCAAATCCTTATTCTCCATACCCATCAAATAGGCTCCCAACTTATTCTCATAGTTTTTCTCGCTATAATTATAAGTAGCCAAAGACTGATAGGCATTATTTCCTTGTGATCCCGTACTTCCGACAGATGCTCTCAGTTTCAACCGTGAAAACCATTCCTTACTTCTCAACCATTTTTCATTGTGCATATTCCATCCGGCACCTAAACTCCAGAAGTTACCCCAACGTTGATTTGCTCCAAACTGGCTGGACGCATTTGTTCTGAACGTGGCATCAAAAAGTAACCGATCATCGTATGAATAGTTGAACACGGCATTCACACCAATATTACGAGTTGTCGATTCCGCACCCTGTGGTTTTGTATCCTCTGCATACTGACGGGCAAAAAAGATACTGTTCATCCGGTCACTGGGAAATCCCTCTGCCTTGTAAATATTCTCTTCGTAAGTCGTTTCATCCAAACTGTAACTCAAAAAACCGAACAAATAATGCAGTTCTTTCACTTGACGGGAAAAATTCAAACTGAAATCGTAGTTCATCGTTTGACTCTCTCCCTCGTTAATCTGGTAAGAACCTTTCTTCTGTAATTCTTGCTCTGTATTAAATTTCAAATGATTAGCGGGATAAAACTGATCCGACCGACTGAATTTACGATTAAAACCGATCCTCACTTTCGCCTTAAACCCTTGTAAAATATCATATTCTCCCTCGAAATTATCGGTAACCTCCGTATATTTATCTTTCAGACTCGTATTCAACGTGGCGTTATAAAGCGGATTCCCGTAAAAGGCCTCTTCATCTCCGGCATTTTTTGCAATCTGACCATATTCATCCACCGGACTCCAATAAGGATTCAGTTTAGAATATTCTGCAAACGAACCATAAGGAGAGTCATTACTCTTGTTCATGTTCACAGACAACTCATTCCTAAACTTAAATTTGTTATTCCGATAAGAGGCAAACACAGAACCGGCCACATTCGTCCGATCGGAGCCTTTCATAACACCCACGACATCATTGTACGAGACGTTCGCCACGAGCTGAATGTTCTTATCTCCCAATTCGATCATCAACGAATGTTTATGACCGACACCATTTCTCAATGGTTTGGCTAACCAATCCGTATCTACCCCGGCTTTCACTTTCGAAAGACGTTCCATGTATAATTTTTCCAACCGGAGAATATCGTCCACGTTCTCCCGGCTCGAAGGAGTGTACATCCCGTAAATTCTCTCCGCTTCTAACTTTTCCTCTGCATTACACAAATTATAAGAAGACAAATCCGGAGCCTGAACATCCACGCTTCCGGAATAACTTACCCGGAGATTCTTGGAAACATTCCTTTTCGTCTCGATAACCACAACCCCGTTGGCTGCCTTCGAACCATATATCGCTTTTGCCGCAGCATCTTTCAATATTGTCACCGACTCAACACGATTAATATCCAAATCGAAGATTTTCACCGCACTCGCCTCAAAACCATCCAATATAAAAAGAGGAATATTCGGATTGTTCTCGTAATTACCCCGCAAATCCAAATCACTATTGTCACCCATCGTGATCACGGAAGTTCCCCGCAATTGCATATCCGGAATCCGGTTAGGATCTGAACCAAATTCAAGGCTCTCGAAAATCATCAACCCGGGTTCCATGCTTTTCAAACTCTGGAATACATTCTGATTCCCCACCTTCAACAATTCATCCCCCTTAATCGTCGTTGCCGATCCCGTGAAACTACTGGCCTTACGGGTAAACATTCCTGTCACCACGACCTCTTCCACCTCCGTCACATCATCTTCCAACACGATATTAATCACGTTATTTCCCATGTACTTCACCTCCCGGGATTTCATTCCCACGAAAGTAAAAATCAACACGGGCTCCTGCACATCCGGAATCGTGATGCTATAACGTCCGTTCTGGTCGGTAACCACACCCATTGTCGTGTGTTTTAATAAAATCGTTACCCCCGGCAACGGCAGACTATCCTTATCTACAACCCGTCCCGTAATCGTGACCTTTTTCACTTCCTGCACCGGAGCATCTGCCCGCTTGATCACGATAACATCTTGTTGCACGACATACGTCAAACCCGTTCCTTTCAAGCAAATATCCAACGCCTCATAGACATCCTTGTCCTTCACCTCCACGCTCACTTTCCCCGCCTTCAACAAATCATTCGCGTTGTAAGCGAATACAAACCCGGATCGTTTTTCAAGTTCCCAGATGACATCTTTCATCAAAGCATCTTTCATCGAAAAGCTAATCTTAGGTCCCGGCAATAAAACATTATTGCTCGCATGTCCCCATTGGGGAAGAAATAGAGCCACTTGTATTACAAGCAACACATACCTCATTTTTATTCCCCATTTATAGGGGAATCCATGATTTTTTTTCATAACTTTGAGTGTTTATTTATTTAACTTTATAGTACTTTTACCACAAAGTACTTATTCAAGCGGGAGATGTACCACCATCTTCCGTTTTATTTTCTCTTTCTAATCCATATTTTTCTACCGTGAATACTCGTTTCAATAGTACCCGTCGCCTCGAATACTTTCAATAAAGGTTCTATCGTTGCATGGCGACTAAAATTACACCCGAAAGGATAATCCTTCACCTCCTCGTCCTCGTACACCACGTCAACATCATACCAACGGGATATAATTTTCATCACCTCTTTCAAAGGTTTCTCCTTAAAACGTAAACGCCCTTCTTTCCAAGCCATCGCATAGGACACATCCACCTCGCTCACCAGCATGGAATGATCTCCCCGGTTGAGAGCCGACTGTTCCCCGGGATGAAGAACCACGCTTTCCCCGCTGACTTCCGAAGAAATCTTCACGGAACCCCGAACCAACGTCGTGCGTATAACAGAATCCTCCGCGTAAGCGGAAACATTAAACTCCGTTCCCAAAACTTTTATCGCCATCTGGGAAGTCTTCACGATAAAAGGAGCATCCTCATTATGAACAACCTGAAAATAGGCCTCCCCTTCCAACTCTACCACCCGTTCCCCCTTCCCGAACTTTGTCGGGAAACGCAATTTTGAATCTGCATTCATGTAGACCTCCGTCCCGTCAGACAAAGTCAAAGAAAACTCTCCCCCGCGAGGAATAACCAGCTCATGGTATACCGACTTCTCTTGCTTATCATCAACACCACTCTCGTAACTGATATGTTCTTTCAGAACGTTAATCTTGGTTCCATCCGATTCTTTCAGTGTCTTTTCTTGCTGCTGTTCCAACACCACGGGTAAACCGTCTGCCAATATAAGAATTGCCTTACTCGTTCCAGAAGTAATTGTTTGCACCATTTCCACCTTATCTTTACGGGAATAATACACTTGGTGTAATAAAACGGCAATAGCCAGAGGTAAGACAAACATCGCCACGTAACGCATCCAATAGATCCGACGGCGACGTCCCCCCAGCCGAGATTCACGTTTAAGTTCCAAAGCTTTCCACCCCTTCTCCACGTTAATGGAACGAGTTGCTTTCCCTTTTTCAATCTGATAAGACTCCGATGTTACCCGTTCAAACCACGTGCGGTTCTTTTCTGACGAAGAAAGCCAATCGGACAGATACTTTTGTTCTTCATCCGTCAAATTGTTGGCAAGATACTTCCCCACCAAAATCGCAACATCAAACTTCGCTTTATCCATACTACTTGTATTGAATATTTATCAATTCTTTCAATCTTACAACACAAGAAATGGTAGATCGGGTATGTTGCATTCAATTATTTAACATTTATTAATCAAAGAAACAGATATAAGAAAAATATATCCAACAGGTAATAATAATCTTTCATACTCTCTTTCAATCTCTTGTACGCCTCTTTCTTATAGGCATGCACAGCATTCTCGGACACTCCCATTTTTTGAGCAATATCTGCATTCTTCAATCCTTCCAAGGCGTAATTGATCACGTTCCGCATCTGTGGCGGCAAATGCTCAATCGCCCGGTAAAATACACGATATGCCTCTTCCTCCATGACTTGATTATGAAAAAATTCATCCGAGTCCATGGCAATATCCTCCGTCACCGGCAAATCCTCACGCTTATTCCGAAGTAAATTCAAACAATCATGGCGAACCACCACGTAAAGAAAAGATTTTATCTTATAGTAATTATCAAAATCCATGTGCCTGTCCCAATATTTCAAAAAAGCCTCCTGAACCACGTCCGCCGCCGCTTCCCGCTCTCCAAGGAAACGTTCTGCAAACAGACACAAAGCCGTATAGAACTCATCGAATAAAACTCGAAAAGCACCTTCATCACCCTTCTGTAGTTGGTCTATGAATATATCTATATCCTTCTTTATCACTCTCATAAACGGCTCCCTCGGATCTAATAATTATTACAAAAATAATAATTTAATCCGGAATGCCATCAATTATATTCACCTTTAAGCCTATCATCCACAAAACAATAAATCCCGGCTTCACCGGGATTTATATACAAAATTACAAATAAGACTATTTTTTATGATCATTTTTATACTTTTCTTTCAACTCCCAAACCTCCCGGAGCATCACGGAATCTCTGGTACAAAATTCAAAATCCCATGATAGACTTTCTATAAACATCGTGTAACCATACAATTGTATCATTGTTTTATAGTTTTGGAAAGCATAAGCCCTCCTTACCTTTTCACTCTTCACGTTATACAAAACGTCCATTGATCTCTCCCACACAGATGCCCGAGGTGATTTCCAAGCGTAATAACTATCCAACAAACCCATAATCTCCATATCAGACAACAAATCCAAATCCGGAGAGTCAATATCCAAATCATCCAAACGCCTCTCCAACTCATCCTCCAATGTTGCAGCACCTTTTACCTCTTTTTGTTTCACATATTTCCCCAAAGAATTTAAATACCCCAATTTATGATACAAAATAGCTTTTTTCTTCGAATCTACACTCGATAGAGAATCTATCATGGAACAAGCTTTCTTTTCTATATCCACGAAATAACGCATATATTTTTCGGGTGACAAATTCATATATTCCGGTTCTTGCAAAAGATTATAACAAGAATAAAGTTTTTGCAATATCTTACCGTCTTGGTCGGTTCCATTTTGCCCGACAGTAATAAATCTTATTCCTATAGTAAAGAATAATAACATGCATAATACACCATATCTTTTCATCATCTTATACCAACTTCTTTATTAAATATTTTCGTGAATTCTTTCTCAGAAGGAGCAATATGCCATGCATCCACGATTTTTCCTTCCGGATCAATTAGCACGTAACGCAAAAGGACACCAACGGCATAATCTGTCATAAATTGAGAGATATTACTTTCACAACGCATATGAACCATCTTACCTGCAAAATCTTTTTCTCTCAAAAATTTAGCCCATCCCTCCTGACCGACATTCAAAGCAAAAGACATGATAACGATATGATCGTAATTCTCATATTGTTTCGAAGTCTCTATCAGACCGGGCATTGCCTTTATACATGGTCCACACGTTGTAGCCCAAATATCCATCAACACATATTTTCCCCTAAAATCAGATAATTGGTAAGTTTTCCCATCTTCATCCATCATGGTAAACGCAGGGGCAACCTTTCCTTTACTCAAAGCCAAACATTTAGCCCTAAGTTCTTCGCTAAAAGCTAAAAGCTGAGAATCTCTCGAATAACGTTTTACATCTTTCATCAACATACGCAATGAATCCGAATAACCATAATACGCCATATATCCTTGTAAGATAGGTTGCACGAATCTACGCTGAAATTCACCATTTCGAGAATTTTTAAGCACATAAGTTCCCCTTTTTATGGACATTCCTATTTTGTTATTCATCATGTATCTTCCATACAAGTTGGCTTCATATATATAGGGTAATTCGTCTATAAAAGGAGACTTCATATCCAATCCCTTAAGCCGTTTCTTGTATTTTTTTGTCAAATCCGTCCCTCCTCTATCCACGTATAGTCCCAATGTATTCATTACATTTTTATAGGCAACTAATTCAGCTTTAGCTTTAAGAGCATCTGTTGGCAAAGAATCTATCATCAACATAACAGCTAGATCAACCTCATCAAAACATTTACTATACTCTTCTGCAGGAAGTGTTGCCTTGTCTTTCTGATTTAGAACATTATACATCAAATCTATTTTCGAATACACCTTTTCTTCCTGTGTTTGCCCCATACTCGGCACAACACCTAACAAATTGAACAAAAACAATAAAATTACACCTGTGATTTTCATACGTTCTATTTTATTCATATTTCTAACTAACCAACTTGCACTACTCCTCCGTTACCTCAAGAAGTTTATCACGCAATTGATTCCTCCGAATATTCTTGGCAATAATATTTCCATCCCGATCTAATAAAACGATAAAAGGAATAAACTGAATCCCCATCGCTTTCCGAATCTTCGAATTTTTCCAACCATTTTTATCATGCAAGCTCATCCAAGGAATTTGCTCCTCTTCACACGCCTCTTTCCATTTCTCAACAGAATCATCAAACGATATACTCACGAAACGGACTCCCTTTACGGCAAACTCTTTGTGCAATATTCTTAGATTTTTCATCTCTTGCCGACAAGGTCCACACCAAGAGGCCCAAAAATCCAGCACGACAAAATTCCCTTTCAAAGAATCTATCACGACTAACTCTCCCTGCTCAGTCTCGGCTTGAATCTCCGGACAAGGCACCCCCAACGCAGAAACAGCCAACTCATCAACCTGTTGTTTCACCTCCCTGCCCTGTGCTGTTTGTTGCATGGAAGGGGAGAGAAGAGCATATAGCTCTTTCCCCTTTTCATAACTTCCTTTTATTTCCGTGTTTGCCAGAAATATTGAAAAAATATTATCCGGATGAGTTTTTATAAAGTCTCTTACTAGCACGTAGCGTTTTTCATCCAATTTCAACATCTGACTCATCACGTCATCGGCCGCATGTTGGTCTTCTTGTTGTATAATCTCTCGATAAATAGCCTGAAGTTCCCGAAATTCTTTCTGATAATTTTCTTCTAGTAATAAATAAAATTCTTGTTCCAATTCATTAGCCAAAGAACCTTTCACATCAGAATTATTCAGCTGCTTGTAATCACCCTTTAACTGTATTTTCTCTCCATCGAGGAAAAGATATAACACTTTCCTGTTGATCTGTAACGTATAACGACCTTTCTCCGGCAACACTCCTTCTAACACAAATCGACCTTTCTCTATCGCAGAAGAAAGTAGAAAGGAATCTTTCTCCCCGAAAGTCCTTAAATATGCCGTTCCATACTTTACCCCCTCTAATTCTCCCTGAATAGATACCGTATAAACAGCATCTCGATTACAAGACAACAAAAGAGTTAAAGACAATAGAATCCAATTCCTAACTTTTCTCATATCCAGCATTTCAATTTTGTACATCATCACCTATAGCTTGCAAATCAATATTATACTCCTCTTTAAAGTGATTGATCATATAATCATATTTCTTACGAATCATCTGCTTTTTATCAATATCCGGATGCAAGATTCCACCCGGGGCAATCAATTGTTCATACGGGGTTGAAACAATGGCTTTCACGTATTGCTCCCAATCGCCCGCGATGGTTCGATAACTATAATGAAGAATACCAAACTCGTACATATTCGCAGCTGTCATGGAAGCACCATAATTTGTTACGGAAGTAAATGCTGTCGAACGCTTTATCAATTCTTTATCTGCTAATCGCTGCAAAAAGACACAGACCGCATCATTTTTAAAAGCATTAATCTGTTCGGAAGTCATCGTCTTCACGTTTGCATTTCCCCAATTAAATGCAAGATAGTCATACCCGGAATAAGCGTTTACCAACGTACGGGGCAAGACTTCCGGCATCCCGGTACTTGAATATATTATATAATCAAACACACTGGACAATAATACTCTATATGGCATGGTTCGCAATAGCAAGGTGTCCGAAAAGTATTTTAAGAAATGATTTTCCAATAAATCCAACTGTTCTCCTACATAATTTTCATCGGCAGGCAAGGCATCATACCCTGCTACAATTCTATTATTCACCGTGTCAAATCGCCAACGAATATCCGTACTCACTCCCCAATAATAATCTTTATCAACGAATTTATAATAAATTCTAGTGTTGTATTTATTTGACAACTCCACGATACGAGCATCATAATCATGATTTCCTTGAGGTAAACTATACAACCCATCAAATGTTTCGGGATCTGTTGACGGAGAAATACTATCCTCGCTACAACTTACAATCACTCCCATTAACATTCCAATCAATATCCATATTCTTGTTTTCATACTTTATCTATTTTAAATTCGGATTTCTATCTGAAACATTACGAGGTATTGGCAAAACATACTTGTCACTTTTCTCTTCCAAAACAAACGTCACGGGCATTCCTGCCTCAAGAGTCAGTATATGAACAATTTCAGGCATCCCGTTACGACGCAAATCAAACCAGCGATGTTCTTCAAAACTCAGCTCCCGGCGACGCTCATCCAAACAAAATTCCAATAACGCCTCCCCGTTTTTGTCTATATCCTTATACAATTCCGTACGTGTATCAAAACGACGGGACCGCAAGTAATTCAAATCCTTTAAAGCCGCTTTTCTTAATTCGTCATTACCATTCTGCAAATACAACCGAATTTGTGCCTCCGCCCGATTCAAATAAGCCTCTGCCACTCTCATCCCTTTAGAAGTGCCGGTAATAGCTTTTTGTCCGTATTGTATTCTTGTTGAACCCGATTGTGAATAACTGCGATAATAACATCCTAATCTTAAATCCGCAGAATTACCCCCTTTATCTTTTTCATATAAATCTTTTAATTCTTCCGATGCCTGGAAGGCAACCGGAGCATTGTAAAGATAAAAAAAAGGACCAAATTCATTATTTCTTGAATATCTCCAGATTCGTTCTTCACTAGCCTCATCAAAAACATTCTTCGTACCAAATGACCAATTAAACAAACCGCTTGCCATTACGATATCAGACAAATTCAATAGCACCGGTTTACGCTCGATCACATAATCCGCATATTCTATTACCTTCTCCCACTTTTCTTCATAAAGATATAAACGGGATAATAAATTATAAGTAAATAGATCATTCGCTTTAAACGAATTATTATTCTGACCATATAGCTTCATCAAAGGTGCAGCCTCAAGCAAATCATTCTCTATTTGCTTGTACACCTGTTCCAAAGTGGCTCGTTTAGGTGCCTCATCTTTAACAGCAGACGAAAGCATTAACGGAATCCCAGATTCTTTGGAAAGGTCAATACCTTCCATATTATAAGGTCGTGCAAACAAATTGACCAACATAAAATGGTAATAAGCTCTCATCGTCAAGGCCTGTCCTTTTACATTACCCTTTTTGCTCACATCTCCTATCGCCGCATCGATATTATCCAACACGACATTACACCCCATAATACGAGCATAATAATATTCCCACGTATTTATCGGGGTCTTTGTATTTTCTTCCAACCTCTCATACATATCTTCAGCCCAAGTAAAAACACCCGCTCCGGTTACCAAACATTGATACTGAGTCGAATTCGTAGGATAATTACTTTCCACATCATCTGTCAATAAATCCAGATAAGACAAAATTGGTAATACAATCGGGTACGCTTCCCCCACCAACAACTGGTCCAAGTCATCAGCCGTACTCGGAATGATCTCATCCTGACTATATTCATCCAAAAAATCACCACACCCGACAGCTAGTATCATTCCCAAAATAACTATACAATATTTTATATTTTTCATATCATTCAAAATTTTAGAAACTAATATTTAAGCCTAATGAATACGTCCTCACGATCGGTTGAGATCCCGTCGCGACTTCCGGATCCACACCTTTATAATCTTTACTCACAATAATAAAAGGATTGCTCACACCTGCCGTTAGCGCCAAATGAGTCAAGTACAATTGTTTTACTATTTTCTCCGGAAAAGTATAACTTAAGGAGATATTATTGCAACGGAAAAAAGAACCGTCAACAACACGTATGTCACTGTAATTATACATCCGGTAAAGATATTCAGATGCAACGACACAATCCCTTGGGGTACTGCTCAAACCGGCAGAAGGAAATGTCGGAATATTTGTTCTATCTTCATCCCCGGCATTTTTCCAACGACCTAGTAATTCCTTTGACAAATTTGAATAAGCACTCGGAGCATCATTCACCATAGATTCCGGGAACAACGCTTCCAGAAAACGTTTACTTCCAATATTCACGTTAAAAGAAGCAGCCAAAGTTAATGTCTTGTATCGCAAAGAGGTTGATATTCCACCTGCAAAATCAGGCTCCAGCGTTCCGGAATATTTCATAAAAGCAGTTGCATCTTTTATACCTTCTGGCAACTCTTCTATCGTCGGGATATAAAACGTGGGACGTCCTTCATTCGTCAAGCCTGTAAATTCGAACGTCCAGATGGAAGACACCGCATACCCCTCTTTCGCTAAACGTCCACTGGCAGCCGAACGCCAATTTTTATTTTGTTCGGTCTTCGAGTCCATCTTGTTGTAATTCTTAGACGTGTTAAAAGATAAATTCCACAAGAAATTCTTGGTTCTCACAAGCGTCATGTTCACATTTAATTCCCAACCTTTATTATGCAAGTCCCCCCCGTTAATAGGCATTGAACTCACGCCATATTCATAAGCAACTTCTTTATTTAGAATGACATCTTCTGTTTTCTTATTATAATACTCGGCCGTAAGCATCAATCGATTTTTCAATAAGCCAATATCAATTCCCAGATTTACCGTTTTTGTTTTTTCCCATCTCAAATCCCCGTAAGGTAATGATTTCACTTTCAACTGGTACTCTTTCGTGTAATACTCTAACCCGGATATTTGTGCCACTAAATTAGGACCATAATTTTCCGCCACGTTTCCTTGCCAACCATACGTTGCACGAAAACTTAGTTCATTAAAAAAATTCTGGGTCTGCATCCACGATTCATTCGTCACATGCCACACTCCCCCTATAGACCATGTTGGTAGGAAACGATGTTTTGTATCTTGCCCAAAACGATTCGACGCATCACTCCGGATACTACCCGTCACCACGTAACGTTCTGAAAAAGAATAAGTCAACGATCCGAAATAAGACATATAATTTGACTTTTTATCAACAATGTTTTTTTTCATGGATAAATATATCGGATTATCGAACTTCGCTGTTCCTGAAGTATACTGTAACGGAGGTAATGTCACCGTTTTACCCCTATCCGGAAAATACCCGTAAGTCGTTTCACTCGTACCATCATATTTTGAACTCCGACACTCGACTCCGGCAAACACTCCCAACCGATGCTTCTCCCCAAACACATGATCGTAAGCAATCGTATTTCTCCACGTCAACGTTAAATTTTGATCGTTCGTCGTGTTCAATTCTCCACCATGAGGTAATTGCGAAGACTTATATTCCGTGGATTCCGACCCGAAAAGGCCATAATCATATCCTCTTTTATTCGCGATATAAAAACTACGTTCCGAAGCGTATGATTCTCCCGTTGTACCACTATATGCCAACCCTAAAAGCGTCTCGAAATTCAACCCGCTCATAATCGTATAACGAAGGCCCACCGTGGTCCCCAAACTCTTTTTATGATTCTTATTTCCCGTGTTGTCCAACTCGTTCAGGACATTATAAGACATCATCTTCGTGTTCGTTTTAGAGGGATAGAAAAAATATGTACCATCCTCGTTAAAACAAGGTATTGCCCGACTCGTTGTTCTAGCATACTGGTAAGGATTCACTTGATAAAACCCATCTGTTTTAGTATAATCCCCGTTTAATTGTGCATTGACAATAATTTTATCTCCCAAACGAAAAGTCATTTTCATCAACGAACTATAAGAACGCAGGTCATTCCCTTTGGCAGCCCCCTTATTATCTTTCACACTTAAAGACCAATAATAATCCACCTTATCCGTCCCCCCGGAAATACTCAAACTATGACTATGATTAAAAGGGTTACGATACAGCAAATCAAACCAATCCGTGTTTACCGACTCCAAGTATTTCACCTCCGCGTCAAACATGTCATACGTGATCTCTTTATTCAAATATTTTTTCAAGACGCCTTCATACCCGACTTCCTCCAACGTTCGCCCGTTATACACAACCCTATTACTATAGATTTCCCGCGACGCATCAATTCGTTCTTTCGAGTTCATCAAATGCATCTTATCATACGTCAAGCGCGAACTGATTGAAAAATTACCGCTGTAATTTACAGACATCCGCCCTTGAGTACCCTTTCTTGTTGTAATCACGATCACCCCGTTGGCCGCTTTTACTCCATAAAGAACTGTTGCCGAGGCATCCTTCAACACGGTGATATTTTCAATATCATTGGGATTCAACCAACTAATCGCATTACCCACAAAATCCCGAACCATATCAAAATTATCACTAGATATCGCCCCTGTAGATGAAAACTCCTGAGCTTTAAAAGGTAACGGATCCTCTTGAATAATCCCGTCCACTACCCAGACAGGCTCTTGATTCCCTAATAACGTGGATGTCCCCCGGACACGAACTTTTTGACGAGATCCCACCAATCCACTCGTGTTGTTCACCACCGTGCCGGCAAGCTTTCCCTGTAACATTTGTTCAAGACTATTCGTTCCATCGAAAAACAACTCATCCCGGTTGATTCTCTGGGCAGATCCCACCATATCGGTTTTACGAATATTTTGATAACCGGTAACGACAACCTCTTCCACGGTTTTTAAATCCTCTTCCATCATTACATTGATTACCTCTTCCCCCGTGTACCGAATTTCTTGTTGTTTCATCCCCATAAATGAAAACACCAAGACCGCCTTTTCTTGTTGAGGAACAAAAATAGAGTAGTAGCCCTTGTGGTCAGTTGTCACTCCCGTAGTTGTTCCTTTTATCAAAACGGTCACACCGGGCAATCCCACACTGTCAACTCCGGACACTTGTCCCCGGACTAGAACCATTTTCTTTCCTTGATCATTTCCACTAGCACGCCGGATAACGATATGCTTATCTCGAATCTCATACACTAAATCCGATCCTTTCAGACAAGTTTCTAAAATCTCACGAACCGTGGTATTTTCGAACTTGTAATCTTTCAATCCAATCTTCTGTAATTCTTGCGAATTATACACGAAAGAATAATCACTATTTTTCTCGATACTAAGAAAAACAGTACTCACGGGTACGTTCGTGAACTCAAATGAGAACCTTTTCTCTTGGGAGAAAACGTGTACCGGCATATTGACAAGGCAGATTAACATCAAGAGCCTCGTGAGCCCTTTTAAAAATCTCCATTTTTCTGGCAGATAATACCTGCATTTTCCATTTTTTTCCATAAATTTGTAATTCAATTATTTAGTAATTAATAAATACTCTCGGGGAATTTGGGTGGAGCCTATTCCCCGTGGTATTTTATCGGCTAATTTCTGTCACCGTGATCGCTCGCCCTTTTCGAGAGAAACAAACATCTCCGGTATCAGATAATATATCCAAGAGAACATTAATATCATCATACTTCTTTAATCTCGCTGTCAATCGCAAGTTCGTCACCGTGGCATTAGTAAAGAAACAATCAAAATCATACCATTGGGACAATTCATCCATGATATCACCCAAAGTCGCTTGGTTAAATGTAAAATAACCATCCTTCCATGAAGTAAAATAGGCTGTTTCCACGTCTTCCACTGTTGTCCCTCGCTCATCAATAATAACTTGTTGTCCCGGATAAATTACATACGATTTATTCATGGAGTCACACACGGCCACGCGCCCCTGAACCAACGTTGTCAGATTAGCTTTCCCCTCGTAATCCCGAACTCCGAACTCCGTCCCCAACACGGTTATTGTCGATCGAGAAGTTTTCACTATAAACGGGGCCTTTTCATCATGAACCACGTCAAAATAAGCCTCACCACTCAATTCGACCTGTCGTTCATCTCCAACAAATCTTTCCGGATAACGCAATTTAGAACCCGCGTTCAACCAGACTTTCGTTCCGTCTGATAGAACCAGTTGAAATTCTGCCCTAGGAGGAATTTCCATTGTATTATATGCTAACTGAATCGACGAATCCCCCTCGATACTCTCGTAAGTAACTCCTTTATCACTCGCAACTCGAATACGAGTTATATCACTTTGTAATAATGTATCTTGTTTATCTAACAGTATTTGCTCTCCCGTTGATAACGTCAAAAGTGCCTTATTCGTACCGCCCGAAATAACCCCTTGATCAATCTCTGATTTTACACCAGCCTCCTGGCCTTTATACAGCATAACACTACACACCACAACAAGAACAGCAATAGAAGCGACAAGAGAAAGTTGCCACACTCGTTTAAACCTCCGATCATGCGTCCGTTTTCTAGATTTAACCTGATTAAACGCTTTCTCTATATTCAATTCCTTCCGTACCCGTACTTGCAAATCAAAATTTGTTTCATCCAGCAATGAAACAAACAAACGTTTATTCTCATCAGACTCATTTTGCCACTCGTCCAACCGGACAATTTGCTCCGGGGTCGCATTCCCCTTTATGAATGCAACAATAATATCCGCAATTTCAAAACCTTTATCCATACTTTTTGTTCCCTGTTTATATAAGGACTCATAACTCGGGAAAGAGTGGTAAAAGAATTCAGAAAAAATCACGCGTTCTCTTGCATAAATATAAAAAAACTCTAAATTTGTCTCACACTAAACCGATTCGTGGTGGAATAATTTGATATGGATGACATTCGTAACATATACAAGGAAGAGGAATATAAAATTCTATTTAAAGAATTTTATCCATCACTCGTGCAATTTGCCTTCCATTACATTAATAATCACGAAGCAGCAGAAGACATCGTGCAAGAGATATTCGTCTACTTGTGGGAAAAACAAATTCATTTCGAAAATGAACTAATTATTCGAACCTATTTATACCGTTCTGTTCGCAATAAATGTTTTACTTATCTCCGAAATCTTAAAATTCAACAACATCACGAAAGAGAAATCACGAATAACTGGCAAGAACAAGAAGAACCTATCGTACTAAATAATCTCATTCAAGAAGAAGTATACCGTCAACTACTCGCCTCTATTGATGAATTGCCGCCACAATGCAAAAAAATTTGTATGCTCACATTAGAAGGCAAAAAACCTTCTGAAATAGCAGGAGAATTAGGATTAGCCGTGGATACCGTGAAGAAACAAAAACAAATTGCACTGAAACGCCTTCAAGATAAACTGGGAATTCTATTTCTCTTATATCCCATGCTATACACACATTTTACATCATAAAATAAGATTTCCCGATTCAACCTACGTCAAATCGGGAACCTTGTATTGAGTAGAAAAATTACTCTCGATTCATATTATCCAATTCCATCTTGAAAACCCAAGAGAACAATTCATGTTTAGCAGCCACATGCCAAGCATTCACGATCTTTCCTTCCTTATCAATTAAAATATACCGGGGAATTCCTGTCAAACAATAATCTTTCGTGAAATTATCTTTCTCTTTATTGATGATCAAATGAGGAATCTTACCGGAATATTTTTTCTCTTTTAAGAATTTTAACCAACGAGATTTAGCCTCTATTCCATCATCAGATATGGTCAATAACACCAAATCCTTCTGATCCTTATATTGATCCCTCAAAGCCATGAAATAAGGCAACCCCTCAACACATCCACCACACCAAGTAGCCCAAACATCAACAAACACCATTTTACCCCTAAACTCGGAAAGTTTCACCATTTTACCAAATTCATCTTCCATCTCGAAATCGGGAGCCATCTCCCCCACTCGTACCGGATAATATTGTGCTTTTAATTCATGCGCCTTTTGAATTGTTGACTCAGTTTTGGAACAAAGCTCAATATCTTCTATCACTCCTTGAATCGCATCCGTGTATCCATTTTGTTTTAATGTTGACACTAATGCTGTCAGCACATAAGGATTACGAATTTTTTCACTCTTTATATTATACAAAACATAAGTAGCTCGATCTAACTCTGATAAATCTGGCATAAATAATCGGAAATAACCATTTAACAAATTAGCCACGTCGATATCATCAAGCAATTCCAGACTTGGAGAATCCAGATCCACCCCCTTAATTCTTTTTGATAACTCATCTTTTAAACCTTTATCTCCAGTTTCAAACACGTAACTTCCTAAACTCCATAACAACCCTTTAGCTTGAATCAATCGAGCTTTTTCTTTCGCCTCTTTACTTTCAATAGAATCTATAACCAGTCCAACGTACTTTTCTACCTCGTTTATTTTCTGAAGTAATTCATCCGTATTCAAGTCTCTCGGGATTAAACGGTATACCTTATCTACTCGTTCCAGTAAAGCCTTATCATTTTCTTGTGCGAAACAAGTAGATCCTACCCCCAAGTAAATGATAATGCTAGCTAAAATTATATTTATAACTTTCATAACTTATTTATTTTTGTAGCAACTCCAAAATTTTCTCTCGTAAACTGTTTCTACGGATATTCTTGGCAACAATATTACCATCTTTATCCAGTAACACGATAAATGGTATCGCCTGAATACCAAATAACTTACGAATTTCGGATTTAGACCAACCGTTATCATCCCGAACACTGATCCATGGGATTTGCTCCTCTTCACAAGCCTTTTTCCATTTTTCTACAGAATCATCCAATGAGATACTCATAAAGCGAACTCCCTGATCTTTAAATTCAGCATATTGCTCCCGCAAATTTTTCATCTCTTGCCGACAAGGACCACACCAAGAAGCCCAGAAATCAAGAACCATGATTCCACCTTTCTGAGAAGCCATTGAAACTTTATTACCAGACTCATCCGTTGCCGTGAAATCCGGACAAGGAACACCTAATGCAGAAATAGCCAACGCCTCTGTCTGTTGTTTCAACAAACGCCCATAAAATGAAGCTTGAATTTTTGGAGTAAGCAAGTCATACAACTCCTTTCCCTTCTCGTAACTTTCTTCTTTCACAATTCCCGAAATATAGGCAGAATACATGTTATCCGGATGTTGTTTAACAAAATTACGGGTCAATTCAAAACGTTTATCATCCATTTTTAATGCTTGAGTCATTTTTTCATCTGCTGCTTTTTGATCACCCGCATCCAACAACTCTTTATACTCATTAATCAATTGATTAAATTCTTTGTAATATCCCTCTTGGACAAGTTTGTCATATTCTGCAGCTAAATTATTTGCCGGAGACCCTTTTATATGCTTATCACTTAACGCCGAATAAGGGCAATAAATTTCCATATTCGTACCATCCATAAAGAAATAAGTCTGACGTCGGTTCACTTTCAATATAACTTGTCTAGGTTCATCCAATTCTCCCTTCAACTCAAATTTTCCCCCCTCCAAATTAGTCTTGTATAAAACTATCGAACTATCTCCTGGAGTCATCAAGAAAACGGTACCATATTTCACGCCCTCGATGTTTCCTTTCAGACTAAATTGATAACGTGATGATTGAGAACAACCCACGCAACAAATTACTAAAAAAGCAATAAATAATCTCATAACTCATTCATTTTAATTTTACCCAATCCTCAACACTTATTCTTCACCCATCTCTATCAGCATCTTTTTCCCCTCAAAATTATCCTTCCATTTGGCAATCATGTCAACAAAGGTACTATTATCATTCTTCTCAACAACCAGATTCATGATATCAAGAATTTTGGTACATTGCTCTAAATTACTCTCTTCCAAGATATAATTCACCATACTTCCAAGAATTACCCCATCAAACATCGTTTCCAAATCAAGCACGCCATTACCAGCCTTTTCTTTTTGGGAAGCTTCCGATTCAACAAACATATTTTCAAAAGCACCAATCATACCCGTTATATCCTTAACCTGCCAGTATTGCCACATTTCAATGGTTTGCCGTCTTACATTAGAAACCGGAATACCAGACTTCCTTAAGGCTGTTTGTAGGGAACTACAATCCATAATGGGACCTTTCCCATCTTCACGTTCCTTCATAATCACTTGAAACAAATCCATTTTACAGACATGATCTATTTTCTCCACAATTTTATCAGCCTGTTCTTCCGTGAAAGAAAGTTTGTCCCAATTTTCAATAATATCGACAATGGTTTTCGTATTCATGTGAGTTATATATTCCACGAAATCCGATAAATTTCCACCGGAGTAACGCTCATTTAATGGTAATACCATTAAATACTCATCCACTACATCATTCAATATTTCGGTCTGTCCGTCAGCCTTTAACGCCTCGATATATTCTTTTAGGAACTTTTGGTCTCGATTACCTTTATCATACTCGACTTTTTGCTGTTCGGTTACCCTATTCTGAGCCCAAACGGGTTGTCCTACCATGATACAACACAAAAACACAAACCATACAATTTTTTTCATACCAGTTACTATTTTTGTTCGTTATTATTTTTGCAAGGTCATATCAATCAATGCCTCAAAATCCTTACCGGGAGTCGGGGCATAGACGGAAACAATTTTTCCTTCTTTATCAATCAAGAAATAACGAGGTATCCCTGTAATATTATAATCTTTCTGAAAGGTACACTCTCCTTTGGAAGCCAACAAATTTGTCATACCCATCAGTTTCAAACGAGGCAATGCATATTTCCAGCTATTATAAGCCCCTTTATCATCTATTGAAATGGTAATAAAGACAATATCATCACGATCCTTATATTTTCCAGCCATTTCCATGTACTTGGGTAGTTTAGCAATACATCCTCCACACCAGGTTGCCCACACATCAATCACTAAAACTTTACCTTTGTAATCTGATAAAGAATATTCTTTACCCCTAAAATCTTTCAATGTAAATGCCGGAGCTACATTTCCTTGTTTCAAGTGTTCGTAACTCTTGTACAATCCATTAATCTCATCCTTTAATGCTCCTTCCGGCATATTTTTATCAAATAACGGACGAATCTCATCCAAACCTTTCGTGTATCCGTTATAACGGAAAACTGATCTCAGGCATGACAAATAAGCTAACGACAACTCCGGATTATTCAATTCAAGAATCTGACGGTATCTCTGATAATCATATTTATTACCAATCGTTTCCACGGTAGTATTAAACCACATACTTCCCCAAGCTTGATCCACGGGAGCACCTTCGGCAACAGCCTTCAGTCCGAAATAGTCCTCAATCACATATTCCAAACTAGTACAGTTCACAAACTCTTTCGTCGATAAATCCACTCCTTTCAATAGTTTTTTAATCTCGGAAGATTTTAATTGAGCATCTTTTCCTTCATCATACAGATCTGCAGCCCGGCGAATTGCCTGCGCACCATTCTCCTGTTCGGCCTCTACAGCTGCATTATTTGCTTTTAGGTAACGTATAATCTGATCCCGCTGAGCTAAGATTGCTTTGATCGCTCCTTTTTCCGGAAGTTGGAACTCATTCCACGCTTTTATCACGTACTCTTTTGGTGATTCGGCCTGTTGTGCCATTCCACTCAAAGACACGAACAACAAAAATATAATTCCTGCTATTTTCATAATCTATTGTTGTTAATTATTTCTTTAGCAACTGCTTCTCTATGATCTCCACGTATTTCTCCGGAGTAGCCCCCATCTCCACAATCGGTTTCCCATTCACGGGTATAAAGAACACTGTCGGTAAAGCAACAATATTAAACATTACGCACAACTCTTTCTCTTTATCAGCATTTACTTTCAGAAATATCACTTGATCTTTATACTTTTCAGCCATTTTCTCCAATTCCGGAATCAAACGCATACAAGGACCACACCAAGTTGCCCAAAAATCAATCACAACCGGTTTGTCTCCTTTAAACACGAATTCCGAACTTTTCCGATAATCATACACATGTTCTAAAAAATATTCCCTAGTAATCGGATTCAATTTACCGGATTCCACTTTTACCTCGTCAGCACCTATTACTTCATCCTTCACCTCGGCTAAATCAAATGGCTGAAAATACACTTTCCTTTTCCCGTAATCAATAGAAAGTAAACCTTGTTTCAAAATTTCATTCCCGATAACAGAACGAGGTAATGATCCATTTTCAGCAACAGTAATGTCCGAAAAATCACCTTTCACGAAGTGGCATGCTGCAACAACTTTACTTTTTGCTGCTATTTCCGCAGACGCATATCCTTCACTAACCTTTACATTTCCCCCATCCTTACCATTTAACTTGGCAAAATCTGCTGCATTCAAAGTAATCATCCCGTTATTCCATGTATCCAATAATAAAGAATAAGTTACTCCATCTAGCACAACAGGACAAACAATACCTGAAGCCGGAATCAAATCCATATTAGAACGATGATCCAATTTCATATAAGAGGGGCGATAAGGATTACTCATCGTTATTTTCTTCCGCTTGGAATCGATTGTCAACACAACATTATTAAACAGAGAACTACCAACCACCCCAGCAACTCCCAGTTTCCGCAAATAAGGTTCATCTTTCAACACAAATGCAGCCACTTCATTCCCAAATACACTATTTCCAAAAGAGATACTTCCTATCTTCACAGACTTTTCTACCGGAACTTTTTTATACTGAAATGTATCATAACGAAAATCTCCGGGAACATTGGGATCTATTTTCAATTTTTCCACATACTCCGGTAATATTGCATTATGCCCGGCCAAATCTAACACAAAATCAGCGATTACCCCATTTACAACCATTTCTAAAACAATCTTTCCATCCACCTCTCGGTAATCCTTCACCTCCACGGAGGTGTTCTTTGTTTGAGCCCATGTTCCCAGGGTCAGTAAACATAAACCCAAAACCATTATTATTTTTTTCCTAATCATAATCGTAAATCATAAATTGTAAACGTCCTTACTCTCTTCTAATCTCTATCTTCTTTTTTTGCCCATCCTTCAATACAATAATATACCCTACATTCTCTTTTATGGCATTCATAACACTGTCAACTGCCGGTTGACTCATCGGAAATTTTGTTATATCCGTTCCATTAATATCAACGACTTGATCTCCAAAATTCACAACATCTTTCATACTATCCCATACGGTAGTGATCTCAAAACGTTCGTTAGCCGGTAAGATACTTACATTCCAAGTTTTAGGAGCTCCACCCATATCTACAATTTCCGAATCAAAGGGGAAAAAATAGAATCGATTCCTCATATAGTCAATAACAACTTTTCCGTATTGCAGTAAATCAACCCCAACAAGAGTCGTCGATTTGTCGGAAATAACGCTCCCAGCATTGGTGAACTTTTTGCCTAAAACAGTCATCTCTTTCACGTTAACCTTGTTCATATCCACCGGATGACTCAGACCCTCTAATCCTACACCATTAATCCCAAACCCATGAGCCGTCTTTTCTCCTTTACCCACAGCTTCTATATCTTTAAAATCATTCGCCGTCAACATAAGAAACCCTTCTGCTCCCGTATCAAACAATACTTGTTTTTCAACCCCACCTAAATTTACATTAATGATAGAATGATGTGTATCTCCAAGAAACATCTCTACCCCCTCCGTTATCTTCAGACGATCCGGACGATAAGGATAATTTATAACCATGATCTGTTCTCTCGCATCAAAAGTAACCACAGACTGGGCAAAAGCATCCCCACCTAAGATCCCAACAGCACCTATTCCCCTAAAACTTCCAATAATAGGGAGAACCATCGTTTTCATCTTACTCAACGTGTAATTCGGACTCAATTGCACATTTTCTACTTCTGCAATCTGATAAAGCTCCTTCATATCATTGTGATCCGATATTGATCTGGATGCTCCCGTGGCAACACCCCCCATAGCTTTTACATGCTCCCAGTCCGTTCCTGTCTGTCCTCCGGTATCCACAATATACTTCACCTTCACCCCATTCACAACTACCGGTATAACAATCTTTCCCTGGATAAACTCATAATGAATAGTATCACAAATCCGTTTTGTCGGTTGTTGCTGAGCAAATCCATGTATGAAAGAGAATATGAAAATACCGCACAAAAACGTTTTGAATTGTATTCTCAACATATCTTATTCTTTTTGGTAAACGATCACTTTCTCACCATCTTTCGTGAGAATTGTCAATTTTGTTTTCTTCTTTGCTTTCAATTCCGAGATACCCGAAATAATACTCTCACAAAAATCATATTTACCAGTGGGCTTTCCATTAATCTTTACTACTTTATCCCCCACTTCAACGACACCCTTCATGGCAGACCACACGGTTGCCACTACTAAATTCCCATCCTTTACTTGCAAATTTACGTTATAATGCTTACTAGTCATATCAAATTCCTGCTCGTAAGCCTCAAAATACCAGCGTTTACGAGGATAATCAATCGTAACTTTACCGTATTCCAATAATTTCACTCCTAGTAAAGTATAAGGTGGAGTTGCCGTTTCTGCCGTTACTTGTTTGAATTTCGTCGGACCTACTGACAAAAGCGGGAATTCTATCCGATACGAGGTTTCAGCTTCCGTCATCCCCCCTACGCCGATCGATCCTCCACCTACACCTTCACTCATCACCTGAAAAGCCCCGCTAGAACGCAAATTTTCGTAATCTGTATTCTTTAAAGATAAGAAACTAGGGCATCCTGTATCAAATAACGCAACCAAACTGTTTCCAGCTCCTGCCTGCAAGGTTATGATCGGCATAAAACCTTTTCCCGAAAACGGCAGCATCTTACGCAAAGAAACCGTTGAACTCTTTTCAGCCGAAGTTACAGTTATTGTCTTCGCTTTACCGTCTATCTCTACGATCAAATCCTTAAACAAATCACTTCCGATCAACCCATCTGCATGAAAACATTCAAAAGGAGAAGGTGTTGATAATCTCATCGCCGGGGCTCCTGAAAAGTTAATTCGTTCATCCGGAGTCATCAAGCTGGAAACAACCACTCTAGGTAACCCAACTTCCTTACCATTCACATCCGTTACTTTCACCGAATCCACTACCGGAATATTCAGTTCTTCACAAAGTTCTCCGGTTAAAGCCATCTGACCTCCCGTATCAAATATAAATGAACGAACTTGTCCATTTATAGTCATATCCACGATCATTTTCCCCCCTACCATACGATAAGGGATCACGCTTTTGACTTGTTGTGCCGAAAGTGGCACAACAATCAAAAACAATAATATTCCAAAAATCAACCTCATCCTCATATTCCTTTCCTTATTTAGCAATCTTATCTGCAGCAACTACAGCTTGATAAGCATTAATAATACCACCAGAAAGACATAAATCTCCAAATAAGAATAAATCTTGAGTCGGTTTTCCATCTACAATAATACCCTTTTCAACCTCTGCATCCTTTCTGGAAGTAACAGTCTCCAGTAAAATATTCCGGATTTGCGTTCCTGTCAAATGAGGATAATAAGCCTTAATTAAAGCAGCAACCCCTACTGTCGTTGCAGCCGCCAATCCTAGACCAGTTCCGCTCTGGTAGGTATCCCCCGTGTAAGTAGAATAAATTTCCATCCCCGGGGCATACAAATCTACCTCTTTAGCTCCATAATTAGAATTCATAGAAGGATTACCATTCTTGTCGGAAGAGCAAACTACCATTAAATTCGTCAATTCTTTTTTACCCGTCATCCAACGATTCGGATAATAAGTTTCCACTGCTAAATCCTGTGCTCCTTCCCAAGCTGGAGTCACAATAAACACGCCTTTGCTCTCTGCATACTCTAATGCCTCACTAATCCATTTTTTCTGATCTTCCGGATAAAGTGTATTTTGCACAGGCAACATAATAATATCGGCTTGATGATCTACCGCATAACGAATAGCCAAAGCAATATCTTTTAGATAAGGTTCTCCATTAGCTGACACTCTTAAGGTCATAATCTCTGCTTGATCCATAATACCATTTCCACCTAATCCATTCTCCCTCTTTGCCGCAATAATACCGGCTTCCATCGTACCAATAGCAGCATCAACTGTTAATAACACATTATTTCCATACTTGTTATCATTTATGTCCAAATAATTATCACCAATTATTTCTTTTCGACCATCGGCTCCAAATCTTTCCACTTTTTTCTCATACTCCATTTTAGATAATTCTATTTGAGCTCCATCTCTTATACCAGCATAAACGGTTTCCCATTTATCAGTTTTATAAACGCCAAATCCCATAGCACACATCATAAATGCTACTTCAGACAACGAGTCTCGAGGAGCTTTAGGGTCATAACAAATACCAAATTCCGTTTCCGTCAATTCTTTTCCGGGGAAACGTTCTTTCATCATTTGATCAAACTTCTCTGCATAATATTTTATCACATAACCAAGCTGCCATCCACAATAACTTCCTGCCATCGGAGACTCCGGTAATACCTTTTCAAAAAAATAATTATATTCTTCTATATTTTCCGGATCTGCAACCTTTGTCAATTTCCCATCAATAATCTTATTATAATTTTTCCCATCAAATATATAATCAGCATATTTATCCTTTAGACGTAAATACTCTCGATCACCTTCCCGCATTGTACTCTCCATCACTTGTCCATCTTTTCCCCCTAAAAAATTCCAACCATTAATATCATCTATCAAACCGTTTTTATCATTATCCTTTCCGTCTGCCTTTTCTTTCGGATTCACCCAAATTGCCTGTTTCAAATCTTCATGCTCAATATCCATTCCTGAGCCAATTAGAGCAACTACCGGTCTTTTTTTTATTTTTTTCTCTTTCAGAAAATCATACGCTTTATTCACCTCGGCTCCATACACACCATCTTTATCAAAAGAACAATTATACCAATCCAAATCGGCTTGTTTCTTTTGTTCTTCATTCTGTTTTATTAACTGTGCATCTGCAACACTAATGCATGCACTCGCCATCAATAACAGGAAATACTTTTTCATACTTTACAGTTTTATTTTTTACAATACATTACCGAACGATCTATCCATACTGATCGTTAACCCCTAATTATAAATTATTTATCTTAAATCACTTATTAGCTCTGGCCTTCAAAATCTCTTCTTTCACCCGTTCTCCTCGCAGATCCTTGGCTAACAAACGTCCTTCTTTATCAATCAGAACAATGAAAGGAATACTATAAAAACCGTATGCCCGTTGAATTTTATTAGGCTCATTACCAATCACGAATCCTTCCTCATCCCATAACATTACCCAAGGTAATTTCTCTTCCTCCAACATCTTTCTCCAGTTCTCTTCTTTCGAATCCAAAGATATGCTGATAAATTCCAAATCATCCCCTTTCAATTCGTTATATAATGGTAACAGATTTTTCATCTCATGTCGACATGGTCCACACCATGATGCCCAAAAATCTACCAGCACCAATTTCCCCCGAAAGTCGCTTAAACTCACCTTTTTCCCCTGAGCATCTTGAAATGTAAAATCATATGCCGGAGCTCCTATCGAATAATGATATAAGCTATCCGTCCGATGCTTTAACCACTTGCCGGAAGTCGTTTTCAATGCTTCTTCTGACATACAATCCAATAATAACTTGTTCGATTCGTACGTCGACATATCCGAAATATAAGCTAACGCACTATACATATTCCCTTTCAGCTTTCCCTTTATTTCAGGATCAATCGTCTTGTCTTGTGAAAATTCCTCTTTAGGCAACCACTTCAACAATTCATAATATATATCAATCCCTGTAAAGTTTAAGGAACTACTCTTCACATCCCGACAATTGTAAAAGCCTTTTATTGTTACCTGGGTATTGGTTAAATAAATTGGTTGTTTTGTCTCGCCAAAACAAATCAAATAGACGTCCGGTTCAATTTTACAAGCTTGTAGAGAAAATGGACTATTATTTTTTACTACCGTTTTTTGCAAAACCTCTCCTTTTATATTTTCCAACCTCATCTCCACAGGCTCCAATACCCGAATTTTACCGGATAACTCTAATTTTTCCTGCGCAGATAGTGTAAACGCATTCACGAATAACCATATCCAGAACAACCCAACACCAGTATATGTAATTCTCATTTAATTCAGATTTTAAGTGAGTGTGATAAATATACCACACTCTTTTTATTTCATATTATTCCACGTCGTTTCCTATTGCTTGAATATCAAAATCATATTTCGATTCAAAAAAGTCTATCATAATCGTATACTTTTCTCGAATTTTCCCATTGACATCCACAGATTCGCTTAATACTCCACCCTCTGCTTCCAAATCATTAATGGAATTTTCGATAGCTAACTTCAGATAGTCAAACCAGTCATTCTCTAAACTTGTTCTATGGTCATGATTTAATATCCCATTAGCATAAATATCATCTGCAGATATATTATCTGAATAATTTGAAACCATGAAAAACTCTTGAGGAGATCCCAAAGACTTTACAATAGACCCGAAATAAGCAATACACACATCTTTTTTAAACTGATTTCGTTCATCAGCCGTCATTGTCAAAATCTTATCACTTCCCCAATTAACAGCAATATGATAAAAACCAGCATATACATTTAAAGGTTGACGTTCATCTGGTTTAGGATTATACCCTAATCCAATTGGAACCAAATCTAAAGTACTGCATAGTAATATTTTTTGAGGCAAGCACGACATCAATGTATCAGACAAATAATTAAATAATTTATCTTGCAATAATTCCAATTGATTACTTACATACAATTCATCTGCCGGCTGAGCATCATATTTAGATCCTGCACCAGGAATAATTATCGTATCCGTAGTTATATCCCAAGCAACATTACCCGTAGGAGACCATCCAAAATCTTTTGTAGTGAATTTATACAATAATAAAGAACCATATTTTTTATAAAATGCTACAATATCATCATCATAGTCATGATCACCTTGAGGTAAAGTATATTTTCCATAAATTAACTCAGGCTCCTCTGATGGTTTGATCTTACCTTCATCATAACAACTGATAAATAAGACACACCCTAAAAATAAGCATAATATCTTTTTCATACTCTTCATTCATTTAATTCGTTACCAATAAATACGATCATGGATTTTGTACTAAAGCCGGATTTTTATCCAATACCTTCTTGGGAATTGGCAATACGTAACGATCACTCCCTTTTGCCAAGCGATACTCTTGTACTTGTCCTTTATTAATAGTTACCTCATGAATCATTTCTGGCATTCCACAACGCCGCAAATCAAACCAACGATGATCATCAAAAGCCAACTCCTTACGACGTTCATCCAAACAAAATTCCAATAATGTTTGACCATCTGTTATATTAACATCTTCATAAGGCTGACGGAAACGATGTTCTCGTAAGTAATTCAAATCAGTCAATGCACTTATACGCAAATTTTCATTTCCATTTTCCAAAAATAATCGAATATTTGCCTCTGCCCTGTTCAGGTAGGCCTCAGCAACCCTCATTCCTCTATGAGGATTCGACAAATCATTTAAATTTGACTTAGCCCCATATATCGAACCAAATACCATTGGGAAAATTGACTTAAAATACCGTTGGTAATAGCAAGCTGGTCTTAAATCATTTACATCATGTTGTGCCAAAAATTTATCAGACACTGAAAATATTGGTGAAGAACCAGGATATGTAAAAATATCAGGTAATTGGAAAAGAATTTCACTAATCCTTTTATCTCCATATCCCCATATAAGTTCAGGACTGTTATAATTTAACACACCACCATTTACATCATAAGTAAGTGTTTCATCACCAAACCACTCATCAACCTCTATTGTTACAAAATCAGACAAGCGACGCAATTGAGGATTTCTTGTAATCACAACAGAAGCATATTCTGCAGCCTTTCCCCAATTTTCCATATAAAGATACATACGTGACAGCAAATTATAAACGAATAAAGGGGTAACTTTGTATTGTATATTATTCTGCCCATATTTATCCATCAAATCCACAGCTTCTAACAAGTCACGTTCAATTTGTTGATATACTTTTGCAATACTCTCTCTTGCTGGGAATTCATCTTTTACTGCAGAACTCACAATCAAAGGAACTCCCAATGCTGTATTTAGATCAATCCCTTTTTTATTATATGGCTGTGCAAACGTATTTATCAACAAAAAATAATAATATCCCCTTAAAGCCAATGCCTGACCTCTCTGATTCAATTTTTCATTCTCATCTCCAGTAACATCATCCAGCATATCAAGTACAACATTGCATCCTTTTATTTTGGAATACAATTTTTCCCAAGTATCTATTCCAGTCGTATACAACTCTTCCATCTTATCAAACATATCAACATCCCATGTAAATACAGGCAATCCTTGCTGCAATACGGTAACATGGCTTTCATTGTCACTATAAGCATTTTGTACATTATCTGTCAAAAGCTCTAAATAAGGATATATACAATCGGTTCTCAGATATCCCTCTCCTAATAATAATTGTTCTAAATCTGAAACTGTACTTGGGCGTACTTCATCTTGACTAGACTCTTCCAAAAAATCACCACATCCCATTATTCCGATGCTAAGAGCCATAAAAATCAAACAATAAAAAAAACTTTTCATATCGTCTATCATTATAAACTAACATTAATACCAAATGAATACGTACGAGATATTGGTTGTGAACCAGTTGCAACTTCCGGGTCCATCCCTTTAAATTCTTTACTAACAATTATAAACGGATTACTTACAGAAGCACTAAACGATAAATTTTTCAAATACATCTTTTTCACCCATTTCTCTGGAAGCGTATAATTTAAAGATAAAGCATTACAACGTAAAAAAGAAGCATTCACAACCCGTACATCCGAGTAGTTATATAAACGAGGAGCATATTCAGAAGCACCATTCGGCAATTTGTAATACGAAGCCTCCGTTGAAGATAATGCTGGAATATCTGTAAACGCCTCATCACCGGGCTTTCTCCATCTCTTGGTCAATTCCTTAGGCAAATTAACGTAAGCACTTGGAGTTGAAGTCACGATTGATTCATCAAACACTTCATACAAAAACTTCTTTCCACCTATTTGCAAATTAAAAGATGAAGATAGTGATAAACTCTTATAACGGAATGACATAGAAACACCTCCGGTAAAGTCAGGTTCCAACGTTCCCATATATTTCATAAAAGTAGTAGCATCCGTTTGTCCTGCCGGATTTTCTTCCACAGAAGGAATATTAAACTCTGCCGACCCTGTCTTTGGATTTAAGCCACTAAAATCAAATGCCCAGAAAGAAGATACTGCATATCCGGCTTTGTTTAGACTTCCACTAGCAGCCGCTCTCCAATTTTCATTTTCATTTACAGTTGACTTTACCTCATTAAAATTTTTAGAAGAGTTTATAGACATACTCCATGTAAAATTATTTGTACGAACAGGAGTAAATCCAACAGAAACCTCAATACCTTGATTCGTCATACTTCCACCATTAATTGGCATCGAGGTAACACCATAAGCATAAGGGACCTCTTTTTCTACGATCATATCTTCGGTTTTCTTATTATAGTATTCTATTGTCCATGTAATTTTATTTTGGAATAATCCAAAGTCTGTACCTAAATTAATTGTTTTCGTTTTTTCCCAGCGCAAATTACCATAAGGCAACGATTTAATAAACATCATGTATTCACCTGTTCGGTTTTGATCTATCGTCTCTGTTCCACTTCCGATCCGAGCAATTAAATCCGGTCCATAATTTTCTGCCACATTTCCTTGCCAACCGTAACTAACTCTAAAATTTAAATCGCTAATCACTTGCTGATTTTGCATCCAAGGTTCATAATGTACATTCCAACGTCCTCCAATAGACCATACAGGTAAAAAACGATTTCTTGTATCTTGGCCAAATCTATTAGAAGCATCTGAACGGAAGCTAGCTGTTAATATATATCTTTCATCAAATCCATAAGTGAAACTAGCAAAATAACCGATATAATTAGATTTACGATCCGTTACTACAGTTGTATATTTATCTAGTAAATCATTACGTTGATCTTCTCCATTCTGATTTTTTATTATCGTGGGAGGCAAAGAAACTGATTTTCCTCGTCCTGGGAAATAACCATAAATAGTAGAAGCAACCCCATCATATTTATTACTTCGACATTCCTGACCTACCATCAAACTAAAACGATGTTTTTCTGCAAGAACATAGTTATAAGATAATGTATTCCTCCATGTATAATTGAAATTACGATCCTCCGTAGTATTCAACTCACCCCCATGAGGTAACGGAGAACGTTGATACAAATTATCTGCAGGACGTTGCGTACCAAATTCATACTTTCTGATTTCCGTAATATAATGACTTTGTTCATCAGCATAGGATTCTCCTACAATATTAGAGGTATTCAATCCAAAAGTACTTTCAAATTGCAAACCGGTTAAAATATCCCAACGGAAACTAGCTGAAACACCCATACTACGATTGGTATTTGTATTTCCCGTCATAGATATTTCATGCAATATATTATATAGATAACCGCTCTTATCTTTATAAAAAAACTTTTCACCATTTTCGAAACAAGGAATTACTCTACTTGTTGTTGAAGCATAATTATAAGGATCGACTTGATAATAACCATCTGTTTCCGAAGTCGAACCGTTTATTCTCAACCCCAAATTAACCTTCTCTCCAAACTTTGCATTTATTCCAATAGCAGCACTATATGACGTACTTTCATTTCCTATTGATGTTCCTCTATTGATTGTAGCATTTACTGAACCATAATAACTAATCTTATCTGTTCCTCCAGAGATACTTAAACTATGATTCATACTTACACTATTTCGAAATAATAATTTAAACCAATCTGTATTTGTTGATTCTAACTTTTTTACTTCATCATTAAATTCATCATAAGAAATTTCTTTGGCCAAATAGCGCCCTAAAGCTCCTTCATAACCGATTGATTCCAACGGACGGTTATCAGATGTTAATCCTCTTTCATAAATCTCTCGAGAAACATCCACACGCTCTTTAGAATTCATTAAATTCATTTTTTCATAAGTCAACCGAGGGGTAATGGATATATCTCCACTATAATTAACGGACATTCTACCCGCTTGTCCCTGTTTTGTTTTTATCAAAATTACCCCATTAGCCGCTTTCACACCATACATAACGGTAGCCGAAGCATCTTTCAACACAGTAATATCTTCTATATCATTGGGATTCAACCAAGAAATAGCATTTCCAACGAAATCTTTTACCATATCAAAATTGTCCTGAGAAATATTACCCAAAGCATCTAATTCACGTGTTTTAAAGGGTAATGGATCCTCTTGAATAATTCCATCAACAACCCAAACAGGTTCCTGATTACCTAATAAGGTTGAAGTTCCTCGAACACGAACTTTCTGACGTTTACCAACCAAACCACTCGTATTCATAACTACCATTCCCGGAAGTTTTCCCTGTAACATCTGCTCAATTGAATTCGTTCCATTAAAAAACAAATCCTCACGTTTAACGGAGTTCGTGGATCCTACCATATCAGACTTTCGAATACGTTGATAACCTGTTACAATTACCTCATCCATCGCTTTTACATCTTCTTCCATCAACACCATCATCTCCTTTTGTCCAACATATCTAACTTCACGAGTTTTCATTCCCAAAAAGGAAAAGATCAATACAGGAGATTCTGTATAAGGAATTGTGATTGTAAATTCCCCTGCCATATTTGTAATTACACCTGTCGAAGTTCCTTTTAAAATAACTGTGGCTCCCGGAACTCCCGTACTATCTTTCATGAAAACACGCCCCTTGATAGTAAGCTCTTTTTTAACATCATCTTTGGCCTTACTTGCAGTAATAACAACCACTTGATCATCTATTGTAAAAGACAAGCCTAGTGGATTTAATAACTCCAGCAATAATTGACTGAAATCCTGATCTGTGGCATCAACATTTACTTTACCACATTTATTAACAAGATCCAACTTATAAAGGAAGGTATAGTTCGTCATCTTTTCCAAATTGGAAAATACCTCCTGCACTGTTGCATCTTTCATATTCAACGACACTTTCGTTTGTGAAAACGTATTAGCGGAAAGGTGCATCACCCCCACCAATAATAAAATCATCGAGATTTTCATGCGCAAAAAGAATTTAGATTTCCGATATTGCCAAAAATTCAGCAACAAATCCCAATTTTTTTTCATAGATTTGTAATTCAATTAAATTAAACATTTATTCTGCTCGTCGCCCAACGAGCGGTATACAAAACGGGATTGCCCAATCCCGTTTTTATTTATCAAAAACAGTTAAAGTTCTACCTTTCAGTTCAAAACGTACATCTCCGGATATCTCGAACTTCCGCAACACATCCTCCACAGAAGAATACATTGGCAATTTACCACTGTATATCACACTCTTCGCTCCCTGATTCATGTAAAATACTTCCAGATCGTACCATCTTGAGACGATTCTCAAAATTTCTTCTAAAGCAATGTCTTTGAAATAAAACAACCCATCCTTCCAAGACGTGAATTCATTGACATCAACTTCAGCAATACTCAAGGTTCCGACACCCTTATTATAATAAGCTTGTTCTCCCGGTTTGATCTTCTTCTCCGGTTGCCCATCCCGAAGAATAGCGACACTACCCTCTACTAATGTCGTGTAAACCCCTGGTTCATCAACATACGATTTCACGTTAAAAGATGTACCCAACACCTTCACTTTCATCTCATCCACCTCCACGACAAACGGTTTACTTACATTCCGAGCTACATCAAAGTATGCCTCTCCTTTCAAAATTACACTGCGAACTTTTCCGTCAAACCGAGAAGGAAATTCCAATGTAGTTCCCGAATTCAAGTATACCTTCGTTCCATCACACAATTCCACCGTATACGTTCCTCCATATGGTACATTGATCGTGTTATACCCAATTTCTTTTGTAGTACCATCTGCTAAAGAATCTTGCTCTTTTATTTTCAGTACTCCATCATTATTATCAAAAGCAACATTTACCCGATTATTACGAACAACAGAAGATAATGTATCCAAACGATATTTTAATCCGGATGCCATCTCTAATGTCACAATAGCCTTACCCGGTTCAAATTTTTCTGTTACGGACAAATTGTCTACATCCGGTTCTTGGCTTAACAATATCCAAGCAGAAACTCCTGCAATTACCACAACAGACGCTGCCGCAATCCAAGATAATATTCCTCTTCTTTTTACCTGTTTTCTATTTTTCAGTTTACTTAAAGCCCTTTCCGTATCAAACTTCGCAATAACATGCATTTCATGCTCGATTCGGTTCTTATCTTTTAGCTCCTCCACCAACGTATTCATTTCCTTCACTTCCGACAACACCTGTTCTATCTCTTTCTCCTCTTCCTTAGAAAGTTCCCCTCGGGTATACCGCAATAACTCTTTTGTACATTCAAACGGATTCTTCATCTCTCTTGTAAAATTTCCCCTATTACAAATAACTTTAAAAAAAGGATTACGCAAAACTCAACTTTTTTCATAAAATCTCACTACATTTATTTTGAGTTGATCTATTTTTCAACATCATTAATTAGCGATTATTACGTATCAGTACTCATACTAAAAGCTAATTTTAATTGACAAATCGTCTCTCTACACATAGAATCAACACCAATAATTTTAAATTATACATTTTTATCCATCATCACTCTCCCACGTACACCCATTTTACCGCATCCCCAATAATAATATGATTCGAATCTCCCGTATCATGTAACATGACAACACACTCTCCGGAGGTACTCTCATACTCACCCAAAGAAATCCACCCGCAATCAGAAGTGTCGATTGAAATTTCATGTCTAGCTTCCGGTAACACACTCGTATATGCTTGTGTCCCCATTGTGATAACAAATTACTTTTACACATTATATTCATAGCAGAAAACCTGGGAATATGCACAAACAACTTGTACTTTCCCACCCGCTCCAAGTTCGTGCGCCACTCTACCCATGATTTTCCCTCTCCCCCCTCCGGTACGCACAACAACACTTCGATATACCAGACCATAAGCGTTATTTTCAATTAACGTAAGCCAAGATCACCCATCCAATTTCACAAACCGTTTCACGTTTGCATACTTGTCAAACACGGAATCCTTCCTCGTCAAGTACTCATATAAACTAAACTTTTGGGTGGGTTCCACGATTCGGAATTTCCCTTTTTATATATACATGTATACTAAAAGAAATAATTCTTTTTCCTAAACTTTATTTTTTAGAAATTTTATCTATCACAAATAACTCACAAAAAAGGATTACGCAAAAGACGATCTCTTTTATACAAAAAATAACAACACTGGATACACCCCTTTTAACTTTTCCCGCAATTGAATTTTCGCCTTATTCTTTTGAGCCTTCACGGTATTTACACTAATTGAAAGTTGGGTGGCAATTTCATCATTACTGAAACCTTCCACATAAGCTAATTTAAAAATCCTTCCACATTCTGTAGGTAAGTCTTGAATTGCTCCCATGATCTCTTGATAGACCTCTGCTCGCACCACATTTACGAAAAAATTATTCTCATCCTCCGGGGTATTCTTCTGAATAGATTCCAATATATCAGCACGAATTCCTGTCATTTTTATTTGGTTCAAACAACTATTACGGACAGCCTTATAAAGATAATGTTTCAAATGTTCCTCGTTATCAAAACTTTCATCCCAGTCCAAAAGCTTCATAAACACCTCTTGTACCACATCTTCCGCCTCATCTTGCTCTTTCAGATAATTAAATGCAAAGTAACAAAGTGTTTGATAATAACGCCGAAAATAGCTATCAAACACCCCCTGTTTTCGTATATTTATCTTCTCTATTTTTTGCATCCTTGATAACAAAAAACGATCGTTTATTGCATTATTATTTGCAAGGATGGCTTTTGATGTATGAGTTTGATTTATATCTAGTTGTTTTGGAAGATATGAATAAAATTGTTAAAATAGCTCTATTTAGAGGGCGCAATAAACGATCCTTTATTTATATTCAAAGACAAAGATATTACATTTAACGAATAATATACCACTTCCTCTCAAAAGAATTCCAATCTTTCCTTAAAGCATTTAATCAAGCCCCACCCACTTACACTTCTACGTAACAAGAAAAACTCTCGTACTAACAAATTATTATTATAAGTTAGTACGAGAGCCATTAAAAATCATCAATCAAAATTCCTACTTCAGCAATCTCTCCAGTTTTTCGATCATCTTCGCAAAAGCCTCCTTAGTATAACCGACCTCAATCTCCACGATCTTTCCCTTCTTATCAATGATAAAATTTCGAGGAATGGTTGCCGTGGCAAACTTCGAATAAATCTTACGTTCCGGATCAAGTCCCATAGGGAACGTGTATCCATTTCTTTCTCGAAACTTCTTTACCTGCTCCTTACTCTCCTCACGAGAAATAGCCAAGAACACGAAATCTTTCCCTTTAAAGCGATCAAGAATCTCCTTCTGCACCCGTTTCAACTCCTCTTGACAAGGAGGACACCACGTAGCCCAGAAATTAATTAATACAATCTTCCCCTTTAAATCTTTAATATTGATCTTTTGCCCGTCAAACATCTCCACAACAAATTCGGGAACATCATCCCCAACCTTTACCAGCGTCTCCTTTTCCTGAGCGTTAACTCTTGCTAAACTTCCCAGTACCAACAAGGAAACGACAAAAACAAATACCCTTTTCATGACCTTTTCTTTATTTGGTTCTAGACAAAGATAAAAAATAATTTCAATAATCATTCTTGAATAAATTAAATACATTTGCATTATAGTATTAACCAGCAAACAAAAATAGACCGTGCGCCTTATTTTTTATCTGTTTTTATTCACTCTCCTGCATTCCTGCCGGGAAGCTAACTCCCGGCTTGAACAAGCCCTGCAACTTGCCGGGGACAACAAGCTGGAACTCCAAAAAGTGCTGGACCACTATGCCGGCGACAGCCTCAAACTAAAAGCGGCCATTTTCCTTATCGAGAACATGCCAGGCCACTATTCCCTCGACGGCCCCTACCTTCGGCAACTCCAACGAGTCATCGACAGTACGGAGACCCCTTACTTGATGAAGAAAGTCATCCTCATGCAACCCCTCCGTTATCCCCGTTCCCGCCAGCAACTCAGGGCGGAACCGGACCTCGAACAAGTGAAAGCCGACTACCTCATTCACCAAATTGACCAAGCCTTCCGGCTATGGACCAACAGTCCTTGGCTCGAAGACCTCACTCTTGAAAATTTCCTTGAATATTTACTACCTTACCGGATTGGTAATGAACCCCTCGATTATTGGCGGGATTCCATAGATTCTCGGCTAAGGGAACGCCTGCAAGAGGCAGGACGCTACTTTGATAACCAAAAACACTCCCCCTACAACATGGCGCAGATCGTTTACGGTCACGCCCTAGGACTTGATTCCGGAAAGGACAACCTGGCAGGAATCCCCTTCTCGGCTAAAGAATGTGTCTTTTCTAGCCAACTACAACTACTGGCATATCGCATGGTAGGTATTCCCGCAGCCATAGACCACGTCCCCTATTGGGCCGACATGAACGGATTCCACGAATGGACGGTCGTCATGGATACCAAAAACAAGGACATACTCGCCGGGCAGATAGAGATGAAAAACGCTCCGAAAGTGTATCGCCGTACGTACTCGATCAACCCCATTCCCGTTCCCGAAAAGGATGAATACATTCCCCCGTTCTTCACAAACCCCTTCAACCGGGATGTCACCAACAAATACCTGCACACCTCGGATATTACGGTCACCGCAACTGTCCCCGTGCAGGCACGACACGCTTATCTCGCCATATTCAACGGGCGAGAACTCCGGGTCGTCGACTGGAGCGACGTGCAACAAGGCAAAGCCCACTTTCATGCCATGGGTTCCAACATCGTGTATTTTCCCGTCTATTTCGAGAAGGAATACCAGCGAAACTTTGCCTATCCCTTCATCCTGCGGGCAAACGGGACAACCGTCACATTACGTCCCGACACGACACGACGACAGACACTCACCCTCACTCGTAAATATCCTTTACATCACAACAAAGTGTACCATGGCAACGCCCTTGTCGGGGCAAGGTTTCAAGCATCGAACGATCCAACATTCCAAAACCCCGTAACCATCCACCGTGTCACCCACAACCCTAATATGCAACCCGTAATCGTTCCGGTCGATACCACGCAAAAATACCGTTACTGGCGATTTAACCATACCAAGATCGTGGAACTCGCCGAGTGGAGATTCAAGGACAACCGAGGCCTAAACCTAACAGGAAAAAGCATTGACCCCGAAGGTAGAGGAGCCCGCCTCGCCAACATTTTCGACAATGACCCGCTTTCCCATGGAAGAATATCCCATCGGCTCGTCGTGGACTTCGATCACCCCGTCAGCGTGTCGGAAATTATCTACCTGCCCCGCAACGATGCGAACGGCGTGTACCCCGGAAACGAGTACGAGCTATTATACTTCGACCTCGGTGGTTGGCAATCTCTCGGTTGTAAAATCGCCACGGACTACTCCGTTGATTTTGAAAATGTTCCATCGAACGCTGTTTATTGGCTGCGCAATCACACGGCTGGCAAGGAAGAGCGCGTATTCACGATACAAAACGGAGAACAACGTTTCTGGTAAAATAAAATCATCATTTTTATTCGTGTTTCCCTTCTTCTTTCAGGAAAAATAGCTAATTTAGGCTATTCATTAAAGAGAGAGGTTATGTTGGATACGATAAAACAGTTCCTCAAGGAACACGAGATTGACGAGAAAGCGGGATTTATCATTGCCGTTAGCGGGGGAGCCGATTCAATCACTTTACTCCACGCATTCAAGTACTTGAATCTACGCATACACGCCTTGCATTGCAACTTCAACCTGCGGGGCAAAGAATCAAACATGGATGAACAATTCGTGAAACGGTTCTGTGAAACCTACGGTATCCCTATGAGCGTGAAACGCTTTGACACCCAAGAATACGCCAAGAAAAAAGGCATCAGCATAGAGATGGCCGCTCGGGAACTACGCTACGACTGGTTCGAAGAAATGCGCCAGAAGAAAAAAATGGACTACATTGTAGTGGGACACCATGCCGACGATCTTGCCGAGACTCTCTTTATTAATATATGTCGCGGAACCGGCATCAAGGGGCTCACCGGTATTCGTCCCGTCAAAGATCGCATTCTACGCCCGCTCCTGTCCCGTTCCCGGGAGGAGATCATCACTTACATCGAGCAAAACCAACTGGGGTATCGTACCGATTCCACCAATAACTCGCTCGACTACGTGCGGAACAAAATTCGCCACATGATCATCCCCGTATGCAAGGACATCAATCCCTCATTCCTCAACACGGTACGGGAAAACTGTAACACCCTCAAGGAAGTGGAGCAAATCTACCGTTACGGCATCGACCGTTTGAAAGAAGAAGTGATTAGCGAGGAAAACGGGGAAACCCTTATTGACATACAAAAGACACTGGCAGCCCCAGCCCCTTACACGCTCTTGTTCGAGATCCTACGGCCATATGGTTTTAACGCCACGCAAATCGAGGATATTCTTGAAAGCAGCGACGCCATTCCCGGAAAACAATTCGAGGCCGAAGAATACTTACTTACGAAAGGCAGGATCTACTGGCGGCTATTCAATATCTTAGAAAAAGAAGACAAACGCACTCTTTTGGCAGATAGTGGAGAATACCACGTTGATGACAGCATCTTCCGGCTCGAAGAACAAGACATCGATGACTCTTTTATCGTTCCCCGTGATCTTGACACAGGGTGTTTTGACCTCGATAAAATCACTTATCCCCTCGTATTACGCCACTGGTCCATGGGTGACTGGTTCTGCCCTCTCGGTATGAAACGTAGTAAAAAGAAATTGAGCGACTTTTTCACAGACTTGAAATTCAGCGCCAAGCAGAAAAAAGACTGCCTTCTCTTACAATCTGGCAAGGACATCATTTGGGTGGTCGGCCATCGCATAGACGATCGCTACAAAGTATCTCCTGCTACCAAAAGAGTTTTAATTATCAAACAAATAAAAGGAATTTAATACGCATTAAATGATCAATACTCTAAATAGAAAAAGAGGCCCGTCGGCCTCTTTTAACACACTAACAATAAATTTACTACACTTATAAAAGCAAAAAACATTTCCTTCAATTGCTGGGCAAAGATAAATATTTAAAACGTTTGCGCAAACTTTTTTAAGAAAAAAAACGTTCGCGTATAACTAATCTAAAAGTTCTTTGTTTTTCATTTTTTTATCCATACTTTTGTGTGAGTTTACGACATTAAACGAGAGAGTTAACATCATTATTAACCAAATAATAAAAAAACAAATGTCAAAGATTAAAGTTGGTATCAACGGATTCGGACGTATCGGTCGTCTGGTTTTTAGAGCTGCAATGACAAGAGACGATATTGAAATCGTTGGAATAAATGACCTTATCGATGTCGACTACATGGTTTACATGTTGAAATATGACACCATGCACGGTCGTTTCAACGGAACCGTTGAGGCTAAAGATGGAAAACTCGTTGTAAACGGACACGCTATCCGTGTTACAGCAGAGAGAAACCCGGAAGACCTGAAATGGAACGAGGTGGGTGCAGAATATGTAGTTGAGTCAACCGGACTTTTCTTAACGAAAGAAAAAGCAGAAGCTCACTTAAAAGCCGGGGCAAAAAGAGTCGTGATGTCCGCCCCGTCAAAAGATGATACCCCGATGTTCGTGATGGGTGTAAACCACAAAACCTACGCCGGACAAACTATTGTATCTAACGCATCATGTACCACAAACTGCTTGGCCCCGCTGGCTAAAGTAATGCATGATAAATTCGGCATTGTTGAAGGTTTGATGACCACCGTACACGCTACCACCGCTACCCAAAAAACAGTAGACGGTCCTTCTATGAAAGACTGGAGAGGTGGACGTGCCGCTGCTGGCAACATCATTCCGTCATCTACCGGAGCTGCTAAAGCTGTAGGTAAAGTAATCCCGGAACTGAACGGAAAATTAACCGGTATGTCATTCCGTGTTCCGACATTGGACGTATCTGTTGTTGACTTGACTTGCCGTCTGGAAAAAGCTGCAACTTACGAAGAGATTAAAGCCGCCATGAAAGAGGCTTCTGAAAACGAACTGAAAGGCATCCTCGGTTATACCGAAGAAGACGTTGTTTCTTCTGACTTCTTGGGTGACGCCCGCACTTCTATTTTCGATGCTAAAGCAGGTATCGCATTAAACTCTAACTTCGTGAAACTCGTTTCTTGGTATGACAACGAGTGGGGATATTCCAACAAAGTTATCGAGTTAATCGCTCACATGGCTACAGTAAAATAAAAAAAGGGGCATAAGCCCCTTTTTTAGTCTATTACACACACTAACCACATGGAAAATAATCAACAGAAACGACCATACAAGCTAGGTTTGGTATTAAGTGGAGGGGGAGCCAGAGGATTCGCCCATTTAGGCGTTTACAAGGCGATGCAGGAGCTGGGAATTAAACCGGACATCATTTCGGGAACCAGTGCAGGAGCAATAGCCGGGCTTATATTTGCATCCGGTCACTCGGCAGAGGAAGGGCTTAAATTCTTTCAAGACAGAAAACTACTCGACTTCGCACGACCTTTAGTCTCCAAAACCGGAATCATGACCATGACCGGAATGGAAAAAAGGTTATCCGAGTTCATTCATGTTGAAACTTTCGAGGAACTACAAATACCGTTGGTAGTCACCGCCACCAACATGAACTTGGGCATACCTACGCATTTCAGCACGGGCAAAGTAGTCCCCTGCGTGTTAGCATCCTGTTCTATACCCATCGTATTCGTACCCGTCACCATCAATCACCACCAGTACTCGGACGGTGGAGTATTTATGAACCTACCCGTGCGACCGATCCGGGAGTTATGCGAGACAGTTATCGGCGTACATATCGACCCGTTGGAGCCCTGTAATCACATCAAAAGCATGGTCCACTTAGCCGAACGCTCCTTCCACATGGGTATTCTGTCAAACATGAATATCGACACCCGCTTGTGTGACATCGTTATCGTGCCGAAACACATCAGCCGATACAGCATGTTCGACCTTAATAACATCGAAAAAATAGTGGACGAAGGTTACCGACAGGCTAAAGTCGTATTCTCTCGCCCAAAAATCATGAAAAAACTGAATTGCCTAATGATTCAGTGATCCCATCGATGAAGTGATTTAGTGATTTCCGATTAGGTGATTATAAATCACTAGATACTTAAATGTAAAATGTAGAATGAAAAACTACCCCCCTCTAACTCCCCCTTACACAGGGGGAGAAACGAACGCAAGGAGCGCTACAATGTTTCAATGCAGCATATCCTCCCCCTTGGAAAGGGGAAACCAGAAGGGGGCCAATCTAAAATTTAAAATCTAAAATTACTAAATTACCATGTTTTCTTCCCTTCAAGCCCTTGGAATATCTTCGTTGAACGAGATGCAAGAAGCCTCACTGAAAGCTCATCGGGAAACCGATCACATCATCCTGCTCTCTCCCACTGGATCTGGTAAAACCCTGGCCTTTCTGTTACCCTTACTGGAAAACCTTGCCCCGGATAACACGAAAGCACAGGCCATTATCCTAACCCCATCAAGAGAACTGGCCTTGCAGATAGAGCAAGTATTCCGTTCCCTGAAAAGCGGTTTCAAAGTGGTATGCTGTTACGGGGGACATGACATCAACGTGGAAAGTCGCAGTCTGGCATATACGCCCACGCTTATCATCGGGACTCCGGGACGCATACTCGATCACGTCACCCGGGGGACAATTGACACAAACTCAATCTCCACCATCATTCTCGATGAGTTCGATAAGGCTCTGGAATTCGGTTTTCAAGAAGACATGGAAACCATCTTCTCGTACTTGCCACACCTGCAAAAGCGAGTCTTAACCTCTGCAACATCGGCCATCGAGATACCAAAATTCACGGGCCTACGAAACCCTCTCATGTTGGATTTTCTTGAAGGTGCCGCACCGATCAAGTTAACACTCAAAAGCGTGTACACCGAAGGTAACAACAAACTCGACACGCTCTACAAGCTACTGTGTGATCTAGAGGAAGGTCCTACCCTGATTTTTTGTAACTATCGGGAACGGGCGGAAGAAGTGAGTAATTACCTGTGGGATAAAGGTGTCAATAACGAATATTTTCACGGGGGAATGGAACAGGAAGAACGCGAGCGAGTGCTGTGTAAATTCCGCAATGGAAGTACGTACATTTTCATCTCGACAGACCTCGCCTCCCGCGGTCTGGATATCCCGGAGATAAAATACATCATCCACTATCACCTCCCCGAAAAGCCGGAATCCTTCACCCATCGCAACGGTCGAACTGCACGGATGAATGCCTCCGGTACCGCTTTTCTCCTACTCGACAGGGATGAATCCCGCCCGGATTTCCTAACCGAAATCCCGGAAACCTACCACCCCGTCGGTAAATACCCCGCCCCGGCAGAACCATTCTGGTCCACCCTCTACATTGGCAAAGGGAAAAAAGACAAGGTCAACAAAATGGATATCGTCGGTTTCCTCTGCCAAAAAGGGAACTTGAAAAAAGAAGACATTGGTAAAATCGAAGTCAAAGACCATCACTCTTTCGTCGCCGTCAAGCGAGGCAATCTAAGACAACTACTTTCCCTCATCCGAAGAGAGAAAATCAAAAATATGAGAGCCAAAATAGAACTTTCGAGGTAAAGTAATGTAGAACAAATTTTAAAGACTAAAATAAAAGGGACTTTCCAGTCCCCTTTAACTTATATACTCTTTCATTTTCTCCACGATCCCTGCATTTCCGGCCAGTATGGCTATCCCCCGGTCCTCCCGGAAGGGTTCAACATGACCGCCCGCCTCCTGCACGATAAGTACTCCGGCACACACGTCCCAAAGTTTCAAACCCAGTTCCCAGTACCCATCCAGAAACCCGGCTGCAACCCCACAAAGATCGTAAGCGGCAGATCCCATACGCCGTATTCCCCGCAGATGTGGCAGAATACGACTTAAATTGTCGATATTATTCACAGGATGTATTCCCTTGTCGTAAGGGAAACCCGTGGCTAGCACGGAACGATCGAGTTCCGTCTTGTCGGAAACGTGGATCGGGGCATTGTTTAGAAAAGCCCCTTTGCCTCGGATTGCCGTGTACAGCTCGTTCAAGTAGGGAGCATACACAACTCCTAACAACGTCTCTCCCCGGTATTGCAGCCCGATAGACACGCAAAATACGGGTAATCCCTGGCTATAATTATTTGTCCCGTCCAAAGGGTCCACCACCCACAGATAGTCGCTATGAGCATCATGTTCCCCACTTTCTTCCCCCAACACACTATGATCGGGAAAACACTTGCCGATACGCTCGATCAGCATGGACTCACTTAGCTTATCCACCTTCGTCACGACATCATGTACCGTTGACTTCGTTTCAAGTTCCAAATGTCCACTTCTGAAATAAGAGTATTGAATTTTCCCAACTTCTTTCGCCCATGCCACCGCAAGCGCCAACGTGTTTTCCAAATCTATATTCATGATAATTTATTCCTTTTTAGGATTCTCCTTTGTATCAATAATCTTTACTTTAAACAATAAAGTAGAATAAGCCGGGATGACATAAGAACCATCATACTCTCGCAATCCGCTATAGCTATATCCCATACCAGATGAAAAAAGGATAATAGCCTCTTCCCCAACTCTAAGTTCGGGCAAAGTCAAAGAGATTCCCTTTATCATATTCGGTAAAAACCATTTCACCTCATCATCACTCTCCATTTTCATGAATTGTCGTAAAGGAGTATTATATTCATCTAAAATCTTTCCCTCCGCCCACACGGTAACACTATCCGTCGCTTGAATAGACTTACCACTCAAATTCTCTTTTGTCTTGACAATTAAAGCAATCGTGTCGGTTGCCCCTTCATGCAAATAAACAGTTTCAGAAACTGTTAAATCGTTATCTTTGATATACTGCTTGATCATTTCGTTCTCAAAAGCAAGTAGATTATCCTCCTTCACGATACCCTCCACGGTATATTCCCGATAAACTAAAGCAGTTGAAAGACTCATAATACTCGAAATAATTGAACTTCCCGTTGTTCCTTCCGGAATATTCATTAAAATATCAGATAACGGATCGATATATTTTTCCGCATCTGTATTCATTTGCACTAATATCGGTCCTCCTAAAGTATAATAAGGAGAAACTCCGGCACCGACGGCAACACTCGGATCCGAAGAATCAATAATATTCCCCGTCAAACTCTTTTGCGTGTAATTAATCCAAACGAAATCACCATACGTTGCTTTCTTTCCTTCTTTCTGGTAATTAAACAAGTAAGCGTAATCCTCTATATTCTCTTTCAGGTAAATATATTGATACTTGAAGATCTTCGGATCAGAATCCTTACTATACACAAAGTCTTTAATCCTAGCCTGCTCATCCTCAAATGTTTTCTTCCAGTTGTCACCATCATCATCGGAACACCCGATGAATCCGCTTGCCAAAAGGCAAAGCAGCATTACCCAATAATTACTTTTCATTTTCCGTTTCTATTTAGCTGTTATTTTTCAAACTATTCTTCTTCCGTTTTAGGTGGAACCACTTTACGAATCCGTACCCAATACCATAACGTTGAGTATGGAGGAATTAAATATTGTTTAAGTTTAGTACGATCTCGGAAAGTTATTTCCCGGGTTGTACCTACCGCACCATAAGCCATTCCATAAGGTACAATAATATGTGCAGAATCTCCAGCTTGTAAATGCTGTAATCCTTTCACCAACCCTGTTGGATAATTTTTCTGCCAAGTCTCATTAAACAAGAAATAAATAGAATCACGTCCCATACTTCTCAACACCCGATTCTGTAATCCCACATCATCCAGCAAGCCATAATCCATTTCCAACAAAACAGAATCCCCCACTTGAATATCTCGATCGCCCGTTCCTTTCTCCAAAATAGCTGTATAAGTAACTGTATCCCGCTCTCCAATAGATGAAATTTCTCGCGTAGGAAAGTCAACAAAAGCATTCTCCACGCCCATAATGTCTACTAGATAACTTCGAATCAACCCATATTCATTCACTTTCACATCGTTAATGAGCTTATGTGCCTTTAACTTATAATGTAACGGTTTCCCGTAATTATTCTTATCTCCGGCCAAAATAGAGGGTACAATCATTTCTCCTCCCATACTTCCAACACTAATATGTCGAAACGCTTCCGCCACATAATCATATTTCTTGATCGTGTCATAACGATAAAGTACCGGTCCTCCAAAAGCATAAGTAAACGTGGAATCACCCTGTTCGGGAGATGTCGTATCCAATTTACCTCCATTCAGATAGAATTTCTCGTAATCCATCAACACCCATCCCGAATCCTTTGCCACCTCGCCACTATTATCGTAATTGAAAATAAAAACCGTATCAATTAACATACCATGCACGCTATAATACTCAAGATAAAGAATCGGCGTGGTAATTTGACTCAGGTACTCGTGAATAGCGATCTTCTCATTTTCCAATGTATCAATCAAATCGAGTTCCTCTTCATCGTTATTACAACCGAAGAAAGTCAACGCAAACAAACTGCTTAATAGAATCAGAAATTTATTCATTACACTATTTATTATCTATTGGTACTTCTACCCACGCACCTTGATGCAAGCGCATCGTGCTTTTTATTCCGACTTCCCGCAACCACTCGAATGCCAACGCCCGGTTGTCATTTACCAGCTGGGGCAAATGGGCGTCAGAATTCACCATCACGGGAATATTCAACTCTTTCAACCACTTGAAATACTTCACATTGGGGAACATCATCCCCTTCTTCGTGTATGCTTTCGTGTTCACCTCCACCATGACGCCTTTCTTCGCTATCAAGGACATATAGTCCCACAACAACCGATTATACCACTCCTGTTCCGTCAACGTGCTATCCATCAGTGAACCGTTCATGGATATTTTATCCAGATGCGCCACAAAGTCAAAACCACCCAACTCTACCATCCGGGAAGACGCCTTGAAATAAGCCTCCACGAGATATTTCAGATCATCATGAAAAATCAAACGCAAATTCTCCCTAAAATCCTCGAACTTCCCGTCCATATCCATGATCTCACCCGTCTGTTCCTCGGTCACGAGATGCACGGAACCAATGCGGTAATCCAGCGGCATACGCTGAAAATATTCTACTGCCGGTCCCCAATCATCATTCAGATAATCAATTTCCATCCCCACGTAAAGCTCGATCTGCCCCGCGTATTTCTCCTGCAAACGTTTTATCTCCGTCAGGTAAGCCTCCACGTTTCCTTTGCTTAAAGACCAACGGGTCTCGAAAGGAAGTGGTGAGTGCGAAGAGATCCCGTAACTATGGAATCCCGCCTCGATGGCAGCCTTCACGAAATTCTCCGCCGGGGCTTTCCCGTCACAAAAATTACAATGACTATGATACGTGCATAAATCCATCAGCTACTCCTTCACCCAAGCATGAACAATTTCGGCCACGTACACTTTGTGGAAATCCTTCTGGCCGTACTGGCTATCCACGATCTTCTTATCCAGAAAAGCCTCTTCCTTCAAGAAGTCAGTATATAATTTCTTACACTCCAACACCAATGTTGCTTCCTCAAAAGCCGGATTCCCGGCCTCCGTGAAATAGGGTGTCAACCCGCTTTCCTGCACCTTGTTCACGTCACGCCCGGAAACAGAACCACATACATTCAATGCATGACGGTACTTCTCGTCAAAAAATGACAAGGTAAACTCATCTTTTTTCTCCGTAAACTCGAACGTGTAACGTTGTGGCCGCACGAACACCATCACCACGGGTTTATTCCACAAATACCCCATCGATCCCCAACTAGCCGTCATCATGTTGAACTTCACCTGATCCCCAGCCGTCACCAACATCCAATCCTGACCGATCAACTTGATCACGTTCTTGTCTATATCTTTCGGTGCAATCTTTTTCATATTTTATATCTTTTTACCGGCTACCGGTTTCAAGTAGCCGGAATCACACAATCTAAAATCGTAAATCTAAAATCATTACATTCTCTCCGGCATCTCTATTCCCAACATACCCATGGCATTCTCTATTGCCACGCTACATTGTTGTGCCAGTAGCAAACGTAAATTACGCACTTGTTCGTTTTCTTCCTTCAGGATAGAATAATCATGGTAGAACTGGTTAAACTCCTTCGCCAGCTCGTAAGCATAATTCCCGATCAACGCCGGGCTATAATTATCCCCTGCCTCCTTCACGACTGCGGGCAATTTAGCAATCAGCTTAACCAGATTTTGTTCTTTCTCGGTTAATGCCGTGTGAATATCTCCCGGAACAATCTTTACCCCGGCCTCTTCCGCTTTACGCAAAACAGACTTAATACGAGTATAGGTATACTGGATAAATGGACCCGTATTCCCATTAAAATCAATGGATTCCTTCGGATTAAACATCATGGTCTTCTTCGGATCGACCTTCAAGATAAAATACTTTAGCGCCCCCAAAGCAACCTTACGATACACGTCCTCGGCCTCTTCCTTCGTGTAACCGTCCAGTTTCCCCAACTCCTCGGAAGTCGTACGAGCCGTGTGAATCATCTCGTCAATCAAATCATCGGCATCCACCACCGTCCCCTCCCGGGATTTCATTTTCCCCTCCGGTAATTCAACCATACCGTAAGAAAGATGCTTGATCTTGTCGGCCCAATCGAATCCCAACTTCTTACAAACCAATGACAACACCTGAAAATGGTAATTCTGCTCGTTACCCACCACGTATATCTCCTGATCCATGTTAAACTCGTTGAAACGATCGTATGCTGTACCAATGTCCTGCGTCATGTAAACAGAAGTCCCGTCATCCCGCAACAACAACTTGTGATCCAACCCATCACCGGTAAGATCGGCCCACACGCTTCCGGTATCTTTCCGGTAAAGTACGCCATCAGCCAAACCTTTCAACACGAGGTCACGTCCTTTCTTGTATGTCTGTGACTCGAAATATACTTTGTCAAACGAGATACCCATCATTTTATAGGTCTCGTCAAAACCTTTCAATACCCAATCGTTCATGGTCCGCCACAAGGAAACCACCTTTTCGTCCCCGGCTTCCCACTTGCGCAACATCTCCTGAGCCTCCAACAATATCGGGGCCTCTTTCTTTGCCTCCTCTTCCGTTTTGCCTTGCTCCATCAACTCCTTGATCTGCGCCTTGTACTCCTTGTCAAAACGCACATAATAATCTCCCACGAAGTGATCCCCCTTAGTTCCTGTACTTTCCGGAGTAGCACCGTTGGCAAACTTCTCCCACGCAATCATACTTTTACAGATATGAATTCCCCGGTCATTCACCAAGTTCACCATAATCACCTTATGCCCGTTTGCCTTCTGAATCTCAGAAACCGACCATCCCAGAAAATTATTCCGGATATGTCCCAAATGCAACGGTTTATTCGTGTTCGGTGAAGAGTACTCGATCATGTAGGTCTTCCCGCTAGGCACCTTCGCATAACCGTACTTTTCCTCTTTTGCCACGTCATTCAACACCTCGATCCAGTAAGCGGAAGAAATCACCACGTTCAAAAATCCCTTGATCACGTTGTAGGTTTCCACCTCTTCAATATTTTGTTTCAAATACTCTCCCAGCTCTTTAGCCGTTTCCTCGGGCGATTTTCTGGAATATCGGGTAAACGGGAAAACGACCACCGTCAAATCACCGGCAAATTCTTTCCGGGTTTCCTGCAACTGTACGTCTTTCTCGGTTAATTCAACCCCATAACAAGCCTTTACGGCCTCCAGCACCTGCTGAGTAAGCATTTTTTCTATCGTCATATCTCTCAAACTTTTAATACCGTATTATCCATTGATTTGCAAAAATACAATTTCTTGCTATAAATCCCCGCTAAACCCGAAAAAAAACAGCATAATTTTTCCCCTATTCTCATGATCTCCAAAAAATCACAAAAACAAGGGAAAAACTATAAAATAATAGCTTATTATCTAAGCATATATCACGCTATTTTACCCAGCATAATTTCACGACGAAGTAAATTGTAATTGTATGATGCACTTTGATAATACAACCCCGTTTCTACATCCACGATCTTTTCGTAAAGCTGTGAATTATAAACTAAACTTAAAGCCTCCGTGATAGAAAGTCCATATTCCTCCATCACCCGTAAAGTCAGACGCTCCACCAAAGAATCTATCAAGAATTGGGTTTCATTACTCATCTTATTGATTCAATCGGTACGTTAGAACCATGAAACAAAATCATCATTCCAACCCTCCCCCGTTACGTTTACAAATAACCGAAAGATCATTTACCGCATCATATATTGAAAGCTGATGCTCTGCCTCATAACATTCCTCCAAGAAAGCCAGCCCCTTAAATCGTTGCAAATAAGCAAAAGCCTGCTTGGCACTCAAGCTATAACGCTCGCCAAAAGCATTTATGCAATAAATGATATAAGTTACTCGATTTTGAAGTTGTTTATTCATCTTCTATCTTATTTATTCCAATTTCATAAGCAAAGATAGTGAAAAACCAATCACAAATCATAATTCATAAATCTAAAATCCTACCGTCCTCCCAAAATTCTCACATATTCCGCATACGCCACCTTATACTGGTAATTCGCCGAAACCACGTTCGTGTAGGCTTGCAACCAAGTCGCCTGCGAAGACAACACATCCAGAATAGGCAACTTCCCTTCATTATAGCTAAAGGTATTCAATTTCAAATTCTCCCGGGCAATCTCCAACGTGGAATTGGCAATCTCCACCTGTTTCCAGTTCTCGTTCAACTTCACCCAAGCATTTGCCAGTTCCTCTTTCACTTGATCCTCGACTTTACTCATGGCTAACTCCTTACTTGTCTCCATCGTACGATTCTGTTTCACGTACTGGCGTTTCTCTCCCCAGTTGAAGATAGGCATACTCAACTTTGCGAAAGCCACCGTCGCGAACTTCTCGTCACCGGAAACATTAATCAATGGCGTACCCCACGTCTCCTTCACCCCCACGGCCAGCTGCGGCAGATACTTGGAACGTATAATCTTGGTCTGTTGCTTGGTCAAATTAAAATCCTGCACGGCAATCTGGTAATCGGCTCTCCGTTTCAAAGCCACTTCCAACGGTTGTAAACCCGGAACGATCACCGGTTTCTGAATCGAGTCAATAATAACCCACTTTTCCTCTAAAGGAACCCCCATCATGATTTTAAACGACTGCATCGCTGTCTGATAATTCATCTGCCGGGTAGATTCTTGCAACTCTGCCTCCTTCAGGCGGGTCTTCACCATCAGCAAGTCCGTCTTGCTGATCGCCCCCTCGTCAAAACGTTTTTGTACAATCCCGTCCAGTTCCTTCACGATCAACACGAACTCTTGGGAAATATAAAGCAGACTCTCGTTAGCCGCCAACGTCCAATAACTCACGTCAGCCGCGTAAACAATATTATCCGTCGTCAACTCTTCCCCCAAACGGGCAATCGCTTTCTGTAACTTCGCCGCCTCTTGCTGCTTGCGTACCATACTCCCCGCGTACACGTTCTGCGACAATGCCGCCTCTGCCGAATAATTATTGTGTTTCAGATCAACCCCTTGCATAAATTCCACGTCTTCTATCTGATACGAATAATTCCCGCTTAATTGTAATTTCGGAAAGAATCCCGTTTTTACCCCTTTCAACGCATATATCGCCGCCTTGACAGCCTCCCTCGATTGCTTAATGTCCTGATTATACTCCAGCACCTTCGCCCGGTACTCCTCGACCGTCAAGGTCTGCGCTATTCCGCTCCCCAACGCCATCCATAAAATTCCTATTGTAATAACAAAAACCTTCATACAATTAAAAATTGAATATTGAAAATAAACTCCCTCCCCCCTTCGGGGTACTCCCTCTATAAACAGAGGGAGAGTTGAAATACTCTCTGTCTTCGGGAAGAGTCTCCAGCTCCTCCTCTGTTTATAGAGGAGGTGGCCGAAGGCCGGAGGAGTTCAATCTAAAATCATTAAATCTAAAATTCAAAATCACTCCGCTTTTATCCTGAATATCAAACAATACGTCACGGGCAACACCACGATAGTCAACAAACTGGCTACCAGCAAGCCCCCCATGATACAAGCTGCCATGCCGCCAAACATAGCGTCGAACAACAGGGGCAGCATACCCAATATCGTCGTACCCGAAGCCATTGCCACCGGAACGATTCTTGACTTCGTGGCCTGCAACACAGCATCCAGCGGGGCCAACCCGTTCTCCTGTTCGATACCGATTTGGTCTACCAGCACAATCGCATTCTTGATATTCATCCCCACCAATCCCAACACGCCCAGTAAAGCGAAAAAGTCGAACATTTTCCCCATCACCAGCAAGCCGAAGACCACCCCGATAAAAATCAACGGCACCATCAGCAATATAATAGTCGGTTTCCGGTAGGTTCTAAAAAGTAATAGCAACACGATAAACATCAAGATAAACGTCAACGGCATATTGGCAGCCAAAGCCTCGTTGGACTCCACCTGACTCTCGTCCTCCCCGAATATTTTCATCCGGTAGCCTTCCGGCATATCCATACTTTTCACCTTGTTCCACACTTCCGAGAAAGCCGCTTTCGTATTCGCACCCCGTTTGGGATCACATTGCGCCATCATCACCCGGTCCCGGTTATACCGTTTGATCACGTTATAATGATAATCGTAGGCAAAACTATCCACCACCTGCGCCAAAGGCACCGTGAACCCCTGCGTGGCAAACACGGGCAGCGTCTTCATGTTATCCAGATTCTTACTATCAAACCCATCCTCTTTCAGCAATATCGGCATAAACAAATCCTTCTCTCGGAAATCCCCGATAGCCAACCCGTTCGTGGCAATCTTCAAGGCGTAAGCCACCGACTGGCGAGTAATCCCGAGACGTTGTCCTCGTTCCTGCGAGTAGGCCGGTTCCCAAACGGGAACTTGATTTCCCCAACTACTTCTAACATCCGTCACCATATCACATTCTCGCATGATATTCATCGCCCGCTCCGTCAAGGCAGCAAGCGTGTCGATATTCTCCCCGATAAAACCGATCTCGATGGCGGCCTCCACCGCCGGGGACAACTTGAACAAAGAGGAACGGATCAACATATCCGGGTAATTCTCCCGCACGTAAGTATTCAAACGCTCCTCCACGATCGGAGATTGTTCCTTTTTTTCCACCTCGATCAACAGATTTCCGAAGTTCGCTTTTGGCCCGAAAGACGTGCTTGCCAGATAATAGCGCAAGGGCGATCCCCCAATCGTTACCGACACGTTCACCACCTCATCCTGCTCCAGCAAATAAGCCTCAATATCCGACATCATATCCTCCGATTCCCGAATACTGAACCCTTCCGGCAAGAAACAATCTGCCCGGAAATAAGGTTTATCCATACTCGGGAAAAAATTTTGTGGCATAATCCCCATGATATACATGGACACCAAGAACAAACAGACCACCGAGACAATCGTGATCACCTTATGCTTGATCAATCCCCGTAACACGGAAACAAACCTGCGGTAGAACTTCGTATCGTAAGGATCTTTACTCGAATCTCCGAAATTCTCCTTCAGTATAAAATTACCGAACACGGTCGTCTGCGTCAACGCCAGAATCCAACTCAATCCCAGCGAAACCGCCAGCACGATAAATAACGGTTTTACCATCTCCGCCACGGAAGAAGGCGCCAAGTACAAGGGTAAAAAAGAAAATATAGCAATCAGCGTGGCCCCCAACAATCCCCACTGCGGGACGGTGGCTCCCCTGATCAAAGCATCCCGCCGACGCATACCCTTCTTAATCAATATCTGGGCATTATCCGTCACCACGATGGCATTATCCACCAGCATGCCCATTGCTATAATAAAGGCTGCCAGCGACGTCCGGTTCAACCCGACTCCCATAAACTGCATAATCAGCATCGTACCACCGATCGAGAAAATCAACGAGGAACCAATCAATAACCCGGCGCGGGTACCCATTACCAGCAAAATAATAAAGATCACGATCACCACGGACTCCACCAGATTCAACAGAAAACCATTGTTTGCCTCCCGTGCAATCTCGTTCTCCGGGTAAAGAGTCACGAGTTCGATTCCCACGGGCATCAACTCCTCCAACTGGCTCAATCGCTCCTTCACCTTATCCCCCGTCTTCACCACGTCACGCTCCGGATCGGTCGAGATACCGATGCCGATAGCCCGTTTACCATTCACCCGCATCAAACTGCTTGGCGGGTCCATGTACCCCTTTTCAATCGTGGTAATATCCCCCAGTCGTACCTGTTGTCCCGTCTGGGTCACGATCAACTGGTTGCGAATATCATCCAGCGTTTTGTACGTCCCGTCGGCCAATATCTTCAATTCCAAATTTCCCGCCCGTTTCTCTCCCGTGTTAATCAGAGAATTCTGCGACTTGATCGTCTGTATCAAAGAGTTCAGATCAATCCCCGAATTCGCCAACTTCGACATGGAGATAAACACGTTCACCACCTCCGTCTGTTCACCGTACAAGGCCACCTTCTGCACCCCGTCCACGGAAACAAGCTGAGTCTTCAATTTCTGTCCCCACTCCCGCAAATCGTGATAAGAAAAGCCCTCCCCGGCCGTCAACCCGTAGTATATCCCGAACACGTCACCGAAATCATCCGACACGCTGATCGTCGAAGCCCCCTGTGGCAGTGAAGGTTGTATATTCAGCACCTTACGCCGTAACTCGTCCCACATCTGGGGCATCTCCTCCGGCGGTGTTGCCGGGCTCAACTCGATTTGTATTTTAGACATCCCGTAATAGGAATCCGATTTGATCTTGTGTACCCGCCGCATGGATTGAATTTCCCGTTCGATCGGCTCCGTGATTAACTGCTCGACCTCATTAGGGGTAGCCCCCGGGTATCTCGTTATAATGACCGCCGTTTTAATCACGAAAGGCGAATCCTCCTTTTTCCCCAGCAGATCGAAAGATAAAACTCCCCCGACTAACAATATGGCCAAAAAGAAATAAACCACCTTCGTGTTTTCCAGCGAATATTTAGCTATATTCATCATATCAAACTATTTAAGCAACTTCACCTTTTGACCTTCTGTTATATAATTCGCTCCCGCCACGACAATCGTGTCCTCGTTCGAGAGTCCCTTCTGCACCATGATCTTATCATTCCCAAACAACTGTCCGATCTCCACGATCCGGCTAGTCACCGTTCCCGTCTTCGGGTCATACACCCAAACACACGTCTCGTTCGAAGTCGAGTTCTTGAACAACGCACTCATCGGCACGATATAACTATCCTCCACCGGAGTTTCAATCTTCAAATTTACTTTACAGGAAAAACCGGGATATATATTATGCTTATCCCTCGAAAACCGGGAATCATCTATCACCAATTTCACCGGAATACCCGTTCCGTCGGGCGAGGCATCAATAAATTCTTTCACTTTCGCCTTGAACCATATCCCCTTGTAGGTATCAAACTCCACGGTCACCGTCATGGGCGTACGAGTTAAGTCAACACTCGTCTCCGGCAATGTAAAACCAACCGCCAGCTTATTTGGGTTAACCAACTTGATAATCGACTCGCCCGGGTTCACCTTCTGGTAATTCTCTACGAATTTTTTCTCCACAAAACCGTCAAACGGGGCCCGCAGTTTTGTGTCTTCCAGCGTGTTCGCTGACGTCTCGTAAGCCGATTTACCTTTTATATAATTAGCCTCCGCAATTTCGTACTCCTGTTGTGAGATCGCCTGCATGGAAAGCAACCTTCTGTTCCGTTCCAACTGGGATTTAGCCGTTAAATAAGCCGCCTTATTCGCCTCGAACTGTAAGCGATAATCAAGCGGGTCAACCGCCGCAATCACCTGTCCTTTTTTCACTTTCTGCCCCTCATCCACGTTCATTGCGATCAACGGCCCGGACAACTTAAATGCCAGATTACTGTATTCTTCGGCCTCCACGACACCCGTATACAACTTATTGATAGCTCCCAAAGACTCGACATTTACCACTCTCACAGGACGTACAATATCCTGATACGTGTTATCCTTTTTCCCTTTGCAGCCACTCCACAAAAGAGTCACCGCAATATAAACCATCCATTTAAATCCCATAAAACAAACCTTCTTATTTATTACAAATTATTCTCATTCCATTGCTCAGCTAAATAGCAATGAATATGCCATATTTACATTTTAAACAAATAACTTTATAATTAGAGTTTTCCCCCCTCGACCTGATACGCCCCCTAACCATCTATTGATCACTTAATCTGACTCGTATACGGGAATAAAATGATAAAGTTTTCCATGACATGAACCGTCGAGGAAAACTTTATCATTTAGAATATATTTTTCTACTTCCGTCACTACGACACCTTGTAACGTCACCATAAGTAAAAGCGTACCATATTGAAACAAGTGGGCTGCATGTATCGACCGATTCCACACTGCTCGTAATACATTATTACGCTAGTGTTCTGCCTAGGTTTCTCCGTGGTTCCTCCATGCTTTCTCCGTGTCACTTGCGAGCAAACAACATGGAAAATACACGTGAACTCTGCATAAATCCTCTCGTATCATTAGCGCAACATACAACGAAGACCAAACCGGAGTGGGAGAGAAATAGGAAAATACAAATTCCTGTTTCCCAAAGACCAGGCAACGCACGAATGCATAAACCTCGTCTTTGAGAAACAGGAATATAATTAATTATCTGGGAATACTCTTTCCCGGGTCACTTCACTAACCCTGCCGTCCGCAGACGGATCTCGGTCAAAATCTTTTTCGTGTATAAGGGGAACTCCCCGTTCAACATCCACGCAAAATAACCGGGTTGCTCTTTCAGTACTTTCACCACGGGAACCCCTTTGTTCTTCCCGAAATTAAATACCTCCACCCCTTCTTCATTGTAAATGATAAATCCGGCAAAATCCGCCGTGTTATTCTGTGTTGAGAACTTGCTTAGGAAAGCGATGTCGTTCTCCAGCGTGTCATTATAACGATCCAGCTGGGCTTTCAGCACCTCGTAAGTGGCCGTCGTATCGGCAGCAGCCGTGTGGGCATCTTCCAAGTTCTTGTTACAATAAAAACGATATGCCGCACTTAACGTACGCTGTTCCATCTTGTGGAAAATTGTCTGCACGTCCACGAACTTCCGTTTCCGCATATCGAAATCCACATCTACACGCAAAAATTCCTCCGCCAGTAATGGAATATCAAAACGATTCGAATTATATCCCCCCAAATCACACCCCTCGATATAACGTGCCAAATCCTTGGCAATCTCCTTAAACGTTGGACAATCTTTCACGTCATCATCATAAATTCCGTGGATTGCAGACGCCTGTTCCGGTATATGCATTTCCGGATTCACCCGGATCGTTTTCTGTTCCTCTTTCCCGTTCGGCATCACTTTCAAAACAGAAATCTCCACGATCTTGTCCTTCGCAATATTAATACCCGTTGTCTCCAAATCAAAGAACACAATCGGGTTGGTTAATTTTAATTCCAAAACTTACTAATTTTAGATTGAATGATTTTAGAGCTGAGCAATTAAGTGATTTAATGATTTTCGATGAAGTGATTTTAATCACCCAATCATCGAATCGGCAATCACGGAATCTTTTTCACTCTAAATTTTAAATTCGGTTTAATCAGTAAGGCGAAATTCGCCTTACTGATTAAACCATCATCGGCATCAATAACATCAACAAATCCTCATTCTCGTTATCGCTCTCGAAAGGCAAGAACAATCCCGGACGACTTGGATCGGATAATTCCAATACCAAAGATTCCGTGTTGAGATTAGATAATATCTCTTGTACGAAAGGAGACTTGAACCCGATGGCCATCTCTTCTCCCTCGTACTGGCAAGTAATCGTTTCGTGTCCTGACATGGCATAATCCACGTCCTGAGCAGAAATCACGATCGTTCCGTTACTCAAATCAAACTTCACCAGGTTACTAGCTTGGTTTGCCATCACGGAAACCCGTCTTAATGAATTATACAACTCCTTTTTCTCGATAATGATCTTTTTCGGGTTATTCTGCGGGATCACGGAATTGTAGTTCGGGAAACGTCCCTCCACCAGCGTACAAACCATCTTGTAATTTCCGAAAGTGAAACAAGCCATTTTCTCGTTGAATTGCAAACGCAACTCGCTATCATCCTTCGGTAATATATTCTTCAACAACAAAGACGGTTTCTTCGGCAGGATCAACGCGAACTGATCCCCGTCCGTCTTGGCGTCAAAACGTTTGTAACGTACCAGCTTGTGAGCATCCGAAGCCACGAACGTGAAATTCTCCGGTCCCATCTCCATCAGGATACAGTTCATCACCGGACGCAAATCATCATTTGCCGTGGCAAAAACCGTACGGGTAATCCCCTCCAACAACATACCGCAATTCGTTGCAATCGTATTCACACTCTCGTCCATTCCGGATTGTACCGGGTAATCCTCGGCACTCTCTCCCGGCACGGAAAACTCTCCCTTATCCGAGATTATCTTTACCTCGTTCGTCCCCGTGTTAATATCAAACGTCAAGGGTTGTTCCGGAAACTCTTTCAAAATATCCAGCAACAACTTCGCCGGGATCGTGATACTTCCCGGAGTTTCCAGGTTATCCAACTCGATCTTGGCCTCCATGGTCGTTTCTTTGTCGGATGCCGTGGCGTACAACGTATCGTCCTTGGCTACCAACAAAATATTATCCAGAATCGGTTGCGCAGGTTTTCCACTAATCACCTTACTCACGGCCTGCAACCGCATCAAAAAACTACTACTTGATACAACGAATTTCATATCTGTTCTTTATAATTTTTATCCATTTATCGTATTTTCCACCTCTTCCACGGTAATCGGCGCCCGACGGTCACCCATACATTTACACCCGTTCTCCGTGATCAAAATATCATCTTCCAGACGGATTCCACCGAAGTCCTTGTACGTCTCGATCTTGTCATATACCAAGAATTCCTTGTGCAATCCTTGTTCTCTCCACTGGTCGATCAAAGCGGGGATGAAATAACAACCCGGCTCATCGGTAACCACGAATCCCGGTTGCAACTTACGTCCCATACGCAAGGAAGAAGTACCGAACTGATCAATCGGACGAGTCTCGTCGTCATAACCCACGTAGATTTGTCCCAAATCCTCCATGTCATGCACGTCAAGTCCCATCATGTGACCCAAACCGTGAGGCATGAATAACGCGTGAGCCCCGGCTGCCACGGCAGCATTCACATCGCCTTTCATCAAGCCAAGGTCTTTCAATCCTTGAGCCAGAATCTTGCATACTTCCAGATGCACGTACTGGTACGTCACTCCCGGACGGGCAATCTCCATCGCCTTGTTGTTACAAGCCAATACAATATTATATACATCCTTCTGACGTTGATCGAAACGTCCTCCCACCGGAACCGTACGGGTAAAATCGGAACAATAATTCATATTATTCTCCGCCCCGGCATCCGTCAGCATCATACGTCCCACGGTCAATGTCTTGCTATGATCGTGATTATGCAACGTCTCTCCATTCTGGGAAAGGATCACGGGGAAAGAAACCAGACTTCCGTAAGAGGCGGCAATTCCCTCGATCAACCCGGCAATATATTGCTCTTTCTGTCCCGGCAACGCGTGTTTCATAGCAGCCACGTGCATCTCGTAACCAATATTACAAGCCAAGTTAATTTGCTCGATCTCGCAAGCCTCCTTCACGGAACGCAATGCCACCACGGCCTTGATCAATTCCAAAGAAGAATAATTCTTAATCAGCGAGTGATGAATACCCAACAAATCCTCCAACAATAACATGTTGTGATAACGATAAGGCGGTAAGAAATGAATCTTGCGTCCCTGGCTGATGGCCTCTTTCAAAGCCTCGGCCAATTTACCGAAAGGAGCGGAACAAGTCACACCCACGCTGGCAGCCAAATCCTTCACGCTCGGTTGCGGTCCCATCCAAATAATATCGTCCATGTCCACGTCGTTTCCGTACAGACAAACGTCCCCGGAATCCACGTCCATCAACCCGGCAAACCCGGGCATGTTCAAACCAAAGAAATAAAGGAAAGAACTATCCTGACGGAATTTATACGTGTTAGACGGATAATTTGCAGGAGCTTCCTCATTACCCAGTATCAATACCAAGCCGCCACTCATCTTGTCGATAAGTTGCTTTCTTCTATTTACATACACGCTTTTATCAAACATATTTATTATTTATTTAATGATTAATTTTCCTTGTCAAAATGAGTTGACAAGGTATAAATTTTTTTTCAATGTAACAATTCAAAATTCCATTTTAATACGAAGAACAGGAATAAAAAACGGAAAGTTTTTCCCCATTTTAACATACTACATAATTTCACTTAGATATGCTATTCACAAGTTCCAACACTCACGAAATACATCATATTGACCGAACTTACAGGAAACAAAAAGAAGGCGTTCAAAAATCAGATTTTATACCTGAATATTTTGAACAACCTTCTAAACACATTAAATAAGGGTAACCAATTTTCTTTCCGGGCTTTCCGCCCAAACATTATAGCACCTTTCCTATTTCGTTTTATCTAACGCATTTTTAATCTTATATAACAAATACTCGTAGTGCATTTTTGTATCTCCCGAACTCTTCACCACGGCGTCTTTCAATAAATCCTGCACACGGAATAACATAGCGAAATAATGTTCCGCCGGCATCGCCTCTTTTTTAGCAACACCATGCGGCAAAACACGAAAATCACATGATCCGGTTTCCGTAGAGAGAGAGAATGGCTGTGTCCCGTGCCGATATACGAAAGTCTGCAAATCCGTCATGTTCATCAACGGATTCTTCCCCTGTAAAATTTCCGGTTTCTCTCCCGCAAAAGCCATAGGTGCGGCAGCCATGAACCCTCCTTGCACGGTTGAGGCATCATTGACGATTACCAGGAATTGTTTCTGTCGTAACATCTCCGTGCTTGTCAGTTTCCGATTCTTCAATGTTCCTTCCCACACATCCCGGTAAATATCATCCATACATTCTTCCACCGTGTATTCACTCCCTTTTTCAGCCGTGAAAGCAATTGCATTCAACCGCCCGAATAACGTGGGCAATATTCTGTTGGCTACTTCATATTTTGCGGGGTTACTGACTTCCAATTCCCGTTCAATCCTCTCGTTCGAAAGCCAGGATAAATTCTTCTCCAAATCCAAGAAATACCGGACAATTGCTTTTTGCCTTTCACGAGGTACCACGCTAAAAGAAGGAATATCCTCGGTAGCATACGTATTCTCCTGGTATACCCCTCCCAGATTTGTAGCCAACGCCATCAAACGTTGCTGGCAAACCTGAACCATATTTTTATAATAAAGCGTCCGCTTGGCATAATCCGCATCATCTTCTCCGAACCAATCCATGAATCCTCCCGTCAGACGTTTCATGTTTTCAAAAAAGTAACGTGTTGTTTTCAACGGATCATCTCCTAAATCCTGAGCATTGCTGGACGGATCATAAAACTGAGACATCAGATGCCCGAACTTGAGATACGGGTTTCGGCGTCCTTCTCGTATCCAACGATCCAACACATCGACTTCATCCTCGAATGAAGTAGCCTCCGGAATAGGCTGATACAGCCATTTGATGGTATAAAAATCACATTCGCCCAAGCGTTTTTGTGACATACAAACCCCTCTCCTCACGTCCTCGGGTTGCGCCACGTAATTAAACGGCAGATTATCCATAACAGAAGGACTCAAACCGTATTTCCGCGTGAAAGAAGGGGAACGCAAAGAGTCCGTGGGGTAAGCACTGGAGGCCTTCAAATTGGTCTCCAATCCCAAATTGATCCCGGCAACCTGCATCAAAGCTCCCCGCAACATATCGTTTATCTCTTCCTGAGAGAATTGATTTTTCCGTATATTCGGATCTGCCCCGCTTGTAAATAAGATTTCCATTGTTTTCTGCATACTGAAAAAACCATCGAACAAGCAAAGAGAGGCATTCAAAATTTCGCCGGTACGCGTATCAAAGTGCATGGTAGGTGCTACGGTCAACCAACCGGGAGCATAGCGAATTGTCGAGTACTCGATATTATTCGCGTCAAAATCCGGATTGTCTTTCGGAAAATCGACTACACGAATCACGTTTTTAAAACCAATTCGCTCAAAAGCAACATTCCATGCCTCGAATGCATCCTTTATCGCGGGACGCCATTCTTTCGGCATCAAGGAATCCACGTAAAACACGATAGGTTTCTTCACCTCAACCAACTCTCCCCGGCGGTGTGCAGCCTCATCCACCGGTTCCAACCTCCAGCGTCGGGTCAAATAAACGTTATCCATCCCATGTTTCCCGCTCTTGATTCGTCCTTTTGTCCAAAAAGAAGTACCCACGCGGGAATCTGCTATCCGGGGACGCATCGGTTCCTCCGGCAATAAAACCAACATTTTGTTCACTGTCACCGATAAAGGCTGATCCGCCTCTCCGACCTTCCCTCCCATCATGGTTCCATTCGCCACGAAATCCAAATTACAGGTAACCGTGATATTCCGATCAAAGGCACGGACTTTCGCTATACTTGCCCACTCGCTCTTCAATTCAAATTGTCGGGCAATATAGCCCATGAAAGCATTCATACTTTGCGGATGGAAAGGAGTCGTATATCTGGAATTTTCCAAAAACAAGGGAGTCATATCCACCACAATGGCATCCCGTTCTGGCGTGTAAGCCAACACATTGAGCATCATGTGAACCCCTCCTTTATTAGAATTCTCTAGCACCGATTCCATGTTATTCTCCCCCGAAAAATTTATCGGACGCCCAAGCAAATCCATTTGGGCTAAAAGAACCGAATCCTTTTGTACAAAACGAAACGGTATCTGGTAACCACCGAATTGCCCCACGGCACCATCACCGTGATCACTCGTCCTCTCGATGGAAGAAAGGAGCAACATATCCTTATTCTGCAAGGATAAAGGGAACTCTACATACACTTTCCCATCCACCTTATGAACTGTCATTATTCCTTTAGCAGTCTCAACCTTCTTTCCCTCGAAAAGTTTCTGATAAGGGGTCAACGATTCCGTTTTTTTCTCTTCTTTAGCGATTTCTTTCCCGCTTTTTTTCTTCTTCCTTGCCTCCGCCTGAGTCGATATTCCGAGCAAAAAGAAAGCGAGGAAACAGAGATATAATATATTTCTCATAATCTATTATTTAATAATATTCAAACCTACTTCAACGCTTTATCCAATTTATGTAATAACAACCGATAATGCTGGCGTGTATCCGTCGATCCGCTATTCAGTTGACTTTTCACCAAAGATTGTAATTGTTTCAACATATCGAAATACAAATAATCCACCGGGGTCGGAATCACCTGCGGATTAAGATTCACCCGGAAATCGAACCCCATCACTTCTGATGCATCAGCTCGCATTGCGAGCTCCATATTCGTGTATGCACCGAGCATCTCCATCGGAAGAACTCCATACGTTTGCCGGCTCTTCTGTTTCACCTCTTCCGGAATCTCAATCATATTCGACAAGGCGGTCAATCCCCCCATCCCTCCGGCTCTAGCAATATCGGCAGCCATAACAAAACTTCCCAGTAACGCATTCTGCATTCTTTTCTGGGCCACGGTCAACGTCCGTCCTTGACGTGTCGGGGCAAAAACATGATCTGCCATATCCTTTAAAAACTCCTGAGGGGTATATGGACGTTTACTATCATCCTTATCCGCACTCAAGGCAACAAAAGCGGTCTTATACATCAACGCCTTAAACACCATGGGTTCCAACACATCCGAGATATTGTTTCTCACCGCCATTTTCTGCTGTAAGTCAGTTACGTTCAACCAGTTCATATTCTCCAACTCGTTCAACACGAATTTCAATGACTGTCTCTGTCTTTCCCGGGGTACAACCGAATAACTCGGGAGTTGATCCCCATCATAACGTTCGCTCAGGTAAAGACCTCCGATATTCGCCAGCACGTTGTTCAGATAACGGATATACTGGTAAATCACTTCATTATACATGTTATCCTGAAAGGTGAAATCCGGATCGTCTTTCCCTACCCATGTATTCATATTCGCTAACACATATTTCAAATTCTTTATCCCGTACGTGGAAGATTTCACCGGATCATCCCCCAAATCCTCTTCTACCGAACTCGGGTCAAACCTCGAAAATATCTGTTGCTTTCCGTACCGATATATGGGGTCTCCGGACTTCTCCGTGATCCATTCCCTTAATATCGGCAACTCATCCCGGGATGTTTTTACATCTAGCAGAGGAGTGTACAACCATTTAATCGTAAAATAATCATACAGTCCCAAATCCGGTGGGGTCAATCTCACGCCTCTCTCCTTATCACCGGGTTGCGCCACGTAATTATTCCGAGCATAATCCATGATTGAATACGTTGTCCCTACCCTTTGCGTGAAGGAAGGTGAACGCAACGAATCGGTCGGAATCGCCGCAGATGCAGCCATATTGTGCATCAACGAAAGGCAATGCCCGATCTCGTGGCTCACCACGTAACGGATACATTCTCCCGTGGTCTTCTCGTCCAATACGGTTTTACGTACATCCGGATCGGCAGGTGACGTCTGCAAGAAACGCCAGTTCTGTACTAATTGTACCATATTGTGATACAGGTACACGGAAGCATTCAACACCTCTCCCGTGCGCGGATCTGTCCACGAAGGTCCCATTGCATTCTGTACGGGCGATGGAGAATAACGCACACACGAGTATTTCAAGTTATCGGGATCAAACTCCGGATCATCCTTCGGGAAGTCCCGGGCAACAATAGCATTCTTGAAACCGATTTCCTCGAAAGCCCTTTGCCACATCTCGATTCCTTCCTTAATATACTCCTTCCAAAATTCCGGGAAAGCGTTATCCACGTAAAAAACAATCTGCTTTTTGGGTTCCACCAACTTTCCCGCCCGGAATGCCGCCTCGTCAGAAGGCTCCAAACGCCAACGACGCGCACAATACAAAGGGGTCAACCCATGCTCTTTCTCAATATTATAGTACCCTTGATAAAATATCCCGATACGCGGATCGGCAATACGCGGTCTCATCTGTTCTTCCGGCAAAAGAATAAAACTATACGTCATCACCGTGGAAAAGGGCAACTTGTACATATAATACTGCTGTTTATCCCGCACGTCAACTTCATAAGTCAGCATCGTCTGCAAACTGGCGTTATCTTCAAAAGCCTTTACCTTAGCGAACTGAGATTTATCCTTTTTAAACATCTTTGTGATCGTCCTCTGTCCATTACCCGTGATCGGGGCATAAGGAGAGAATGGCGGAAACAACGGATTGTCAGCCAAAAAGAAGTTGGTCACATCCATCACGACAGCCGTGCTATCCGGATTATATGCCAGTATCTTATTACTGAATATCGCAGCCGGACGGGTACTCTCTTTCAAACGCTCCGTCACGTTTTCCAATTCTGTTTTGTAAAGCGTATTTACCCGACCCAAATGAAGGGTTGAATCGACCTTAAAAAATGTCACCGCAAAAGGATCGCTCGGTTTTTCTCCCACACTACCGAATAAGTTATTCGTTGTTTCGGAAATCGTGGAACCCAACAACAGTTCACGTTCCAGCAATACCAACGGGATCTCGAAATAGATTTTGTTATCCGTCTTGTGTATGGTAAATAATCCCTTCACCGTTTCACAAGCCTTTCCCTTGAATAATTTCTGGTAAGGAGTTTCTTTAACCGTCGGTTTTGTAACTTCCGATTGCGTTGCCACTTTCTTTTTCTTTTTTCTCGCGAAAGCGTCGTTCTCGAACACGAGTACGAACGACACGATAAACAACAACGAGATCAAGAATGATTTGTTCATAATCTTTCAGTTTAAATTTTACATGCAATTTTAACACACTTTGCTTTTTACAAGCACAGAACATCCCAAGAGTTTCAAAATCAGTTTGAAACCCCTCTATTTTTTAAGTTCATCATTTATCAACTTGCGAGTTACAAGTTTACAGGCTACAAGCCCCAAAGCTTCAAGTTCAAATTCCAATTCCTCTTCTGTTTATAGAGGAGGTGGCGGCGAAGCCGATGGAGGAGTTTATTAATTTTAGATTTAACGATTGCAGATTTTAGATTCCCTCCGTACAAGGCTTACGCTTCTTTTCATTTTCAATTTTCAATCTTCAATTCTGCATTTCCAATTGTAAAAAAACTCCCTCCCCCCTTCGGGGTACTCCCTCTATAAACAGAGGGAGAGCTTAGTTACTCACCAGTTTCGGGAAAGAACTTTCATTCTAAATTCTAAATTTCTTTTAATATCTATTTCCTATCATCGAGGAGTAAGTTCCCCATTTCCAGACCATATTCTTAATATCACCTAAACCGGAGAGATGATGCAATATACCAACGGCCCCAGGATTCTCAGCCCCAAGTACATTTGTTGAAACGGCCTCGCACAAGTAAAAATTCCCGTTATCCAGCGTGATTCCCACTCGTGTTCCTTCTGCATCCTGTATAATTTGGGTGATATTCCCCGAACCGAAATCCGTGTACAATTTCACCTTTTTAGAGTTCACATCATAGAAATACAGTTTACTTCCTTCCCCGAAATAGAGGTAAGAGGAACGGCGCAACCGGAAGAATACCGTGTTATCGGAGATTAATTCACTTCCCGCAAAAATCTCTCTATTTGCCTCAGTAACCGAGAAATCCGCAGTATATCCCATCAATTTAAAATTCTGGTAAATATAATTCCCGGAACTTTCTTCCTTCAATATATTCACGAAACTTTTCCCGTTCGTGTAATCCCCGCAATAGATCAACTTGTATCCTTCCATATTCAGGATATTGACAAACTCCTCCGGTCGATAGGTATTCGTGATATTCAACATCTTACCGTTCCACATTCCACTGCTACTAAAACTATTGGCACAACCGACTATCCGATTTTTTAATTTGTCATGCATCAGTGTAAATTCGGCTTCGTAAATCCTCATGTCAACAAAATAGTCAATCACCGATCCTCCCGGGAAATAAAGCGGAACATCCATAAAAGAAGTCTCGTGAGCCAGCGACGAACCGTTTAGATTACTTCTCCAGTACACCTCTCCATCCTTGCCCAAAAGATAATCACAATAACCACCCCGAGCGAATGAAACCGGCTCAAAGCCGGACGGCAGCACCCCGCCCATGAAATCATCTTTCAAATTCATCATTTTAGAAAAGTCCGTTCCCTTCAGAATCTCCCCTTCACCCCTTTCATGAAAAACAATAACCTCATCACCGGAATAACTGACCGGATAAGTCGATACTCCCACCAGTGCATTAGAATTCAAGGGGGTTCCCGGGTGCAGTTCGTCGTAAATATTCACGAAATCCGTCCAGAAATACACCAACTGGTTACTCTCATTTCTACGGGAATCCCGCCGTATAAAAGTCAGACAGGGTTTCCCGTCCCGTTGGCTGGCAATCAACCAACCAGACGAGTATGGAGAGGAGACCCGGGCGCTAAAACTGAATCGTGTCGTAATACCCGTAGCTACTTCCCTAACATGTAAATAGAACGTGTACGACTTTGCCTCTCCCGGTACATATTCCAACACCCTTGACGTTCCCAGCGTATCGCCTTCCCAATTCTCTTTCCACACGTATTCAAATCCGGTAATCGTATCCCGATCGGGATATTTATATTGCATACTTACCGCTATCCGCACCGTATCCCCCAAGTACACGGCAGTATTTGATAACGATGGAATCAAAACCACCTCCTCGATTTTATTATAATCGACCAGATCATAATTCCCTTTATCTTCGTAGCAACCAATCGACAGGACACCGATCAGCAACAAAACAATTCTTATTATTGATTTCATAACGTACATCTTTTAATGTTATCCGGCAGATAATGCCACGTTCATTTCACTATTATCATCTTCCAGAACCGGAGTGTTCGCATCCTTTTTCTTCTTCAAATAATTCTTGAAGATTAATGTGTAGTAGCGACATTCATTCAAGTCATTCGGATTCATATCCAGAATACCCGTTTCCTGGATAAACAAACGATATTTCTTATCGGAATACGTACCCAAGAAATAGTAATCTATTATTGCATTCCACCAGTCGGGTTTCGTCACGACATCGGATACATTGATAATATTTCCCCGGTGTTCGATTTGCCCTAGGGTAAAACCATCTGTTTCCGCCAACCGGATAGTCAGTCGCCGGGGTTTCTCCTTCAATTCCGGGGAATTCTTGAATACAATCCACACCGTGTCTTTCACCGTCCTCGCCTTCATCACAAAACGTTCGGGTAAATCATAATTACCGGCTGATACGGTCGTGAATTCATCTATCACTTCCACTTTATACTCCCGGTCTTGCGCGGAAGTAAGTCCCACGACCTCCACGACAACCGGAAAACGCAACTGCTCCACGTCGGGACAAGGCAGAAATGTACAAAGCGAAGAATCCGCCAGATTCCGTTCAAACTGGATATAGTCGACAGCATGATACGTCATGATATCATCCCTCTGGCACGCCGCCGCAACCCACAGTAACAATACGACAAACAAGTATAATTTTTTCATAACATTCAAATTTATAATTGATAAGACACCTCACTCTGGGGTAAAGGAATCGTCCATTTATTCGCATCCATCACGATGTCGGACATCCCGTTGTAAATATTTCGCCCCCATCTTTTGAACAGGAAGAACGTCTGCCCGGAAGTCAACGTTTCCCGGACAATATCTTTCATCAGTATCTCCTTCAAACTATCCGGATCTATCGTTGTAGCGATCCAGGATTTGACTCCCCGATTCTCCCGCAAGGTATTCAACAAACCTACCGCACCGTTCACGTTCCCTTGGTTCATCAGGCACTCTGCCATAATGTGATACATTTCCGGGAAACTGATCACCGGGAGCAAAGGTCCTTGCTGGTTTCGTACCTCATCCGCCAGATAAGAAGTTCCGGTCGGTCTGATCCATGTCAGATAACGCCCGTTTCCATACCAGTCATACCATCCGACCAATCGGAAATCATCCTCATCATCCTGAAACAAATCGGCCATATTCTTCATCCGGAAATAATAAGACGTGTTACCTAGCGACGCCTCCCAATTGTCATAGTTTTTCGTATTATAGAAACACAACAGGATTTCCTCCGGTCGTTTCGGGTGAATATATTCAACATCTGCAATATCGCCCTGGTAGAACGAGTCAGTCCATTGAAACCATCTTCCCAAATGCATCTGGTAAACGATATTCGCATTCTCGTATGCTTTCGTCTCGTTCCCCCGGTACATATAGATCCGTGCCAACAGTCCCGCGGCACTCCAGAAGTTCATGCGGGTACCCCGGCAAGCGAAGAAATTATTCACGGCGGAACTTTCCAATTGCGTCCGACCGGAAAAAGTCTTATTCCATGACACACAGAAAACCGTATCACACACCGCCAGCAAGCCCTTTGCCCGCTCCATATCTCCCACGATCAAATCCAACACCTCGTCGGCATCCCGGTGTACCGGTTGGTGATCCGGGTAATCCCTAGAATAAGGGATCGTTTTGCCCTTGTACCCTTTCACGGGAGCCGGAGCAAAGAGGCGGTACACCTCAAAATGCAACAATGCCCTCACGCCGTACATCTCTCCCAGCACCATATTTTTCTCCACCTCGCCGTACTCGAAAAAAGTAGAATCTTTCTTCTCTACCTGCCGTATGATATTGTTACAAGAGGCAATAATATTATACGCTTTTTTCCATATACTTTCCGTTATGGGTTCCACGTAACTGGATTCCCAGTTAAATTGAGCAATCGCATTCAGATCCAGAGGCATATACATCTCGTCATAATTATGCCCGATAATACTGCTGAACCCCCACGTCAGGTTTTTCCCGTAAAGATCCGTGGATGACAGGGCATTATATATCCCGTTCACGCTCATCCGCACGCCTTTATAATTCTCGAACATCTCATCCTCGACGACCTCGTTATCCGAAGATACATCCAGAAAATTATCGCACGAGACGAGTAAAAATAAAGACCAAAATATCGATATCCATATCTTCCTCATAATTCCTGTATTTAAAAACTTGTAGTTAGTTTAAAGTTAAAAGTCCGGGCGAACGGGTAACTCAACCCCATTTCCCGTTTCACCGTTGAAATGGTGGCAATATCCTCCATGTTGAACTGCAACGATAGTGTTTTCAACCCGAAACGGGCAATCAATTGCGGATCAAAGTCATACCCGACCGTCAATGACTGGAACGTGACGAAATTATTCTTCTGCACGAACCGGGAAGTCGGACGAGTGATATAATACCTGTCCTGAAGAGCCTTCAAGGGTGTCACGTCGTCGATCTTCTGCCAGCGGTCGGTCATCACCCGTTTGTCCACATTATACTGGCTCACGTTCGCATTCTCCACGTTCGATGCCAGCGTGTGGTTGTACGTGTCACCTCCGAACTCGTAGCGGAACGCCGTATTCACGTAGAACCCCTTATATCTGACGTCGAAACCGAAACTCCCGTTTGCCCAAGGATCGGCATCCCCGATCGGCTGTTGTTCGGCAGCTTCCCACTCCTGCGTGATCGTGCCGTTCCGTCTCTGGTAAACTTCTTTCCCGTTTGCGGGATTAATACCCAAAGACTTCATGCCGTAAATCGTGTTCAGAGAAGCTCCTTCCTCGTATTTCATCACCGGGGTTCCCAAACTTGCATTTTTCTCGTACTCGCTGGTTAAGATAGACCCTATCGAGTGACTCACGTACACGTACTTATCAAAATGCTCGTTTACCCGTTCGTTATACCGTTTCAAGGATTCCGAAATCTTCAATATCTTGTTCTTGTTATGGGCTATATTCCCGAAAACACGGACATCCAGATCCGAACGCCTCATGACATACCACTGCACGTCAGCATCAAATCCCCGGTTCTCAACCTCCCCGATATTATCTTTATACGTCGAGAATCCCGACGAGGAAGGCATAGATACATCCGTCACCAAATCCCGGGTACGTTTATTGTACACCTCGAAATCCACCAACACCCTCCCCTGTAAGAATTGTATCTCCGTCCCCACGTTCCACGACAACTGTTTCTCCCATGTCAGGTTATTATTCCCCATGTACATCAACTCGGCACCGATGCCCGTCGTGTACCACTCTTCAAGCAATACCCGATACGTGTGTTTTGCCATATAAGGACTGAAATTCACTTTTCCCGTTTCCCCGACATTCCCTTTCAGTTTAAACAATGAAATGAAAGGCAAATAATTATTCCAGAACTCGTAATTATGCAAGTTTATCCCGGCACCCACAGACCAGAAAGGAGCCCATTTCTTCTCGCTCCCGAATTCCGATGATCCGTCAAAACGGTAGGAGACGTCGAACAGGTAAATATTGTTCAAACTATAATTCACCGAGAAGAATCCCCCGAACAGGCGGGTCTTGTTATCTGTCCACGTAGGCTTCGTCACAATCTCGTGGGCATACGAGGGGGAATGTCTGTCCGCATCCGGGAATCCGCGATAGTGAGACGACATATATTTAGCATTCGTCGACGTGGCATTAATACCGACGGTCGCATTCACGTTATGCACCCCAAACGTACGATTGTACGAGGTAAACAGGTTCATATTCCACCTGTTAGTCTTCGTCTCCGTCAACATTAAATCGCCTAGTTGGGCGTAAGTCAGGTCTTTATTTTTATAAGTAGTTGACTCCGGGTCAGTGAATACCGATGTATCATCAACCTTCGAACTCAACGCAAATTGCCCTTTCACGAGCCAATAATGATTCACGTACCAGTTCAACGACAAATTATTGGTTAAATTCGTGTAGCGATTCCGGTCGAAACTTCCAAGTCGAGCCTCGAACAAAGGATTATTCGCCATTTGCTGGTAGTTGCCCCATCCCTCAATTTCCTCAAGTAACTCGCCCGTTTCCTCGTCCCGCCAGGAAGAATACGGGTGCTTGCTCGTGTAATCCCGGAAAGAACCGTAAGGCGATTGCTGGGATTTCATCGTTTCGTAAGAAATCTGATTCCTTATCTGCAATCCTTTATAGCGGTAATCCAGTGTCAACCCCGCCCCGATATTATCGCGATAAGAGTCCTTCATCACACCGTTGTTAGAAGAATAACGCAAGTCCACGCTGAACCGGACATGTTCCGCTCCCCCGTCAACATAGACGCTATGAATTTGATTGAATTCCGTTTTCAGTGGCTTCGATAACCAATAATTATCAACACCCCTCAACACCCGGCCTTGCTTCTCAAGATACATACCCATCAATGCGTTTTTCTCCATCACCGGGTCACCATACCCCCAAGGTTCATACAAACCGGCCGCCCATTCTGCCGCCAACTTTTGACGCGCATTTGTCAGATTATAGCTACTCAGATCGGGAGCCGTCACGGCAAAGTTTCCGGAATAACGTACCTGCAAATCACCCGCTTTCGGGGCAACGGTCTCGATCACGATCACCCCATTGGATGCCCGCGAACCGTAAATAGCCGTGGCTGCCGCATCCTTCAATATCGTGATACTCTCGATACGGTTGATGTCGAAATCATAAATTTTCTCCACCCCCACTTCAAAACCATCCATGATAAAAAGAGGCAGGTTCGGATTATTCGTTAAGGCAAAACGAGATATATCCGTCGATCCCAACTGATCCAATTCCTTGACAGATGCCACCCCGGAACGTCCCCGCAGGTAAAATTCCGGCATGGTATTCGGATCGGAACCCCGTTCATTATTCTGTACCATACGTAACGACGGTTCGAACACCTGCAAAGCCCCAATCAGATTACGCCCGGATATTTTTAAAATATCCTCCCTGCTGACCCGCGTTGCCGAACCCGTAAAGCTGGACTTCCGTACGTTACCATAACCGGTTACCACGACATTATCCAAAGCGACCCTGTCCTCTTCCAGTACAACAATAAATTTCTGCTCCTTTTCCCACTTTGTAATCTGGAGTTCTTTCGGCAACATTCCGACAAAAGTAAATACTAGGGTCAAAGTATCAGGCGGTATCAAACGGAAATCAAATACACCATTCGCATCCGTAGACACCCCCGTTTTCGTTCCCTTGAACATGATCGTGACACCGGGTAATTCATTTCCCAATTTATCCCGGACAATACCTTTCACAATCACATGACTCTTTCTCACCGAGTCTTGGGCAACAATCACTTCCGAACGCACAACAATCAAGTCCCCTCGGAACTCGTATGTTAGATTTCTAGGTTTTAACACCTGTTCCAACAACTCATTCAATTGGACATTGGACACGTTCACGGTAACTTTTCCCTTCGAGGCCATCAAGTCATAATTGTAAAGAAAATCGTATCCGCTTTTGCGGGTGATCTCTTTAAAAACTTCTACTAATGAAGCATCCTCCATTTTCAGGTCGAGTACATTATTTTGCGAATAAACATTCGCAAATAGTGACATCGTACCCATCAAGATAAAAAACGTAATCTGTTTCATCATAAGCAACATTCTTCGTAACCACATTTTCCTACGAAAAGTAGCATAGATCCACTTTTTTTTCATAAATTTGTAACGTTTAGATAATTAAACATCTTCCTCATGCTAATTCTTGCAAGGCCTTAGCACGAGAGACAAACTACAAACTGGGAATAAAGGCTATTATTTCCAGTTTTTTTGTTCATAACAGTAACAGTTCTTTCCTTTATTTTAAAATCCACATCATGCGTTAATTTCAATGCATCCAGAAACTCCTGGATATTCCCGTAACGTTTCACCCGTCCGGAGTATCGCACTTCCCGGAGTGCATCATCCTCAAACAGAACATCCATATTATACCAACGAGCCAGCGTGTTCATCATATCATCCAACCGCTCCATCTCGAACATGTAGTACCCATCCTTCCACGAGGTATACAAACGAACATCTACTTCTCGCCTATCCAATACCCCGGATTGCCAATCATACACGGCCTGCTCACCCGGTTTCAACATCTCCGTCGGACAAGCACCCCCGCCGACTTCCACGCTACCTTCTACGAGCGTGGCGATCACCTCTCCCGTGTCTTCATAAGCTGTCACGTTGAACGAAGTTCCTAAAACCCGTACATCCAATCCTTTTTTCGTGACCACGATGAAAGGACGTTTGGCATCTTTCGCCACTTCAAAATATCCCTCCCCTTCTAAAACAACCCGTCGCTCTTCCGCCCCGAAAGCCACAGGATATACCAACCGGGAATCCGAATTAAGCCAAACGGCGGAACCATCGCCAAGAATCAGTTTGTATTCTCCCCCACGAGGTATTTCCAAAGTATTATATTTTATTTTTTCCGCCACGGGAAGAGTATCTCCAACCATGTACGCCAACACCTTATCCTCGTTACTTATCAAACCTCCGGTTTCCCTTAATCTTACATTCTTTCCCGCGTACAAGGGAACTTGTTCACCCGATGCCAATGTTAACAGCGCCTTGGCCTCTCCCATCCGTATTTCCGAGTTCTGAACGATATTGTCGGAAGGGAATAAAACATCTCGATAAAATCCAATTGATGCAGCAAATAACACGAACATGATACAAGCGGCATACCCAATGTACCGATAAACACGTAATTGGCGTTTACGCCTTCTTTTTGCCACTCCATCCAGATACTTTTCGTAAGCCATATCGATGTCTATTTTACTCTCGTTTCGATAAGCCCTGTAGTGTTTCTTTAATTTCAGATAAATTGCCCGATGTTCAGGTGATTCATTCATCCACCGTAACAATCTCTCTTCCTCGGCAATACCGAGAATTTCCCCATTTATAGCAGCAGAAATTATTTCCCAAATTTGATTTTCCATTTCGGTCTCATCTTGTTTACACTTACATGACACCAAAATGTAATTTTAATGTGACAAAGATTCCGCTTTTTTTAAAAGAAAAAGTACATCGGCATGTAAACAACAACATATCAACGAATTGACATCATTACAAATAGAATAGAAGTAAACGTCTTACCACTTAAAGTATCCCGCAGAGATTTGAAAGCCCGCGTCATCTGCGTACGTACCGTATTGATAGAAATACCCAACTTATCAGCTACTTCCTGATATTTCATATTTTCCAAACAACAAAGTGTAAAGATCAAACGACATTGCTCGGGTAAAAGATTTATAGCTTTCTGTATCTCTTCGCGTTCCTCCATTTCTTCAAGACTGAACCTGAAATCCTCTGTCTCCTCCACAACATAGTCCGAAAACTTAGCCATGCGCCGTTTATCATCCCTCAAATAATTTAAACATAGATTACGAACCGAACGATAAAGATAACCCTCCAAATCACTCGTCACATGATTATGTTTCTTTTCGTACCAGAAAGCAATAAAAAATTCCTGTATCACATCCTCAGCCGCACCACCATTCTTCAAGAATGTATTCGCATAGACGACCAAATTGGCATAATACAAATAAAACAGGTGCTTATACGCCTGCTCATCCCCATTTTTCAATCCATGTAATAAATCGGCTGTCACAAGAAATTATTTTCGTTAGTCCATCAATTTTTCAATATTAATCAAAAAAATGTATATTCACAAATATTCTACTCGATAATATAATTAGGTAGTGTCAACTCGGGACTGTCCCCAAAGTAACACAACAGTTATCTCATCGTTTTATATCCCTAATAATCTCCCGTTCTCCATCCCGTGGCCAATCTTCCGCCTTCTCGCTATATTGGCAAAGGGTGATGAAAGGGCGATGAAAGGGCGATGAAAGGCCCCTAGGAGATTATTACCCTAGCTTTAGGCCGGTATTACCCTAGCTTTAGGCTATGTTTATCTACCATTCTCTTGATTACTTATTAATAGTTCATTTAGACCATCGTGCATTCATCCTGCATTTCCCTTGCATTCTCGTTCGATTAAATTGATTTTTGATTAGATTATACTTGCAAATAAGGTATATCATGCCATATATTGGTTAACTGGAAAAATATACCCGGCTAACGATACAAGGCTTTGCAAGCATAGTTCAAGGGTTTACAAAGGCATAAGAAATATTTCTCCAAAAAAAATTAAAAATCGACTCACCCGGTTTTCACCCTCATCCGTATTCAAAGTGAAAATTGGATATTCCATAAAAAATAAACGGAACGAAAAGATGGAAAAAGATATTTTATCGAAACTAGAAGTTGCTCGCCTCATCGCTCTCCAGCGTTTGGGAATCCTGCCCGAATCAGAAGAACGGAGACTTTCTGCGTGGGTGGAAAGAGACGAAAAAAACAAGGCTTTTTATGAACAATTACGCCAAAAATCATTCGATGGAAACGCGACTTCACCATCCACGGCAGAAGGTTGGAATTTATTCGAGAAAAAATATCGTACCGGGGAAAAAGGCTCCCGGCCATTCCGACGTACCCTCTACCGTCTGGTGGCAAGCGTCGCCGTGTTAGTTCTTGCCATAACAGGGACATACTACTATCTTACACAACCGAACGAAGAAATAATCTCCTCTCCCCAACCTGTTTCTGCCGTGCAACTTGTACTGGAAAACGGAAATAAAATCACGCTGGATGACCCGCAATCTTCCGTGCTGGCTTTAAATAACAATGCTGCCTTACACGCGGAAAAACAAGAAATCGACTATGCTACCGCAGAAAAAAAGACGGTTGAAATTGATGAAATCTATCACACGATTATCGTTCCCAAATACGGGGAATACACCGTCCGTCTTTCCGACAATACAACCGTGAAACTCAATTCAGAAAGTACACTGACCTATCCCGTTCAATTCAAGGGGAAGGAGCGAAAAATCCGCTTAACGGGAGAGGCTTATCTGGAGGTGACACCCGACACCACCCGCCGTTTCATCGTTGAGGCCGCAGGCACCACGGTCACCGTGTTGGGAACCACGTTCAACGTGAACACCTCCGCTCCCGACGGAAATGTAGCAACTACCCTCGTGAACGGGAAAGTGGAAGTAGGCAATGGCCTAACAACGACAATCATTTCCCCCGGCCAGCAAGCCATCACCACATCGGGAAACGCCCGCATCGAAGTAAAAGAGGTTGACACGAACGTCGTGACAGCATGGGTACGGGATATGTTCTATTTTGACGAAAAACCACTGGGAGAAATCATGCAGGAATTATCCCGCTGGTACGAATTCAAAGTTATTTTCGAAAAAGAAAGCCTGAAACAACGGAAATTCACCATCGAGACATCTCGTTACGAAGATATTGACAAGGTTCTGAAATTGATTGAAGAGACGCACGTGGTCACGTGCAGAAAGGAGGGAAAAACCATATACATCCAGTAATCTGAAAATAGAAACGGGACATGTTGGCAGCACGTCCCATCGCTATAATTCGTAAACCACACTCCCCGGTCAAAGCGAGTGTTAGTACAAATCAGTAAAACAAAATTATGAAAAAAGATTGTTTTATTCACGCTTGTGTGCGTGAAAAATTAAAAAAACTATTGTTAGTTATGAAATTAAGCAGCTTGTTGATGCTATTATTCTGCATGAATTTGTCGGCTGGGATTTACGCCCAAGAGGCCAGATTGTCGGTCTCAGTCGAAAATAGTAACATCCGGGAAATCATCCGGATCATAAAACAGCAGAGCGACTACACGTTCGTTTATAACGTGGAGGAATTGGATCATATCGGATCAATCACCATGAACGTGAAGGATTCCGATGTGAGAACCATTCTCGATGCTTGCCTGAAAAATAGCGGGTACACCTACTCCATTCTCGACAAAGTGATCGTCATTCGTAAGGCAGAACCTCAACAACAGGAACAGATCAAGAAAATACGAGGTACCATCACGGATAAAAAGAAAGTTCCCCTACCCGGCGTGACCGTGCTAATCAAGGGAACCACCACAGGAGTCTCCACGGATATGAACGGGAAATTCGAAATGGTTCAGCCGAAAGATTCCAACATCGTGTTACTCGTTTCTTTTATCGGAATGAAAACCCAGACCATTCCTTACAAGGGACAGGACCTGACCATCGTGATGGAAGAAGATTCACAGGAAATGGAAGAAGTGGTTGTCACCGGTTATCAAGTCATTAATAAGAAAAAATCCACGAGTGCCATCACTTCAGTAAAAATGGATGATATTATGATTCCGGGTGCCACCTCCATCGACCAGATGCTGGAAGGACGAGTTTCAGACATGATCTTAATGACGAATTCCGGAGAAGTGGGTGTTGCCCCCAAAATCAGAATCCGGGGAACATCGACATTGGTCGGGAACCGGGAACCGTTGTGGGTCGTGGATGGAATCATCGTGCAGGACCCTGTACCCATCTCGTCAGAGGAACTAAATGACCCCGATTATATCAACCGGATCGGTAATGCCATTGCCGGACTAAACCCGCAAGACATTGAACGTCTCGATATTCTGAAAGATGCCGCCGCTACCGCCTTGTACGGGACGAAAGCGGCCAACGGGGTAATCGTGATCACAACGAAAAAAGGACGTGTCGGAGACCCGATTATCAGCTACAACATGACCACCACTTTCCGGCAACGCCCGCGCTACACGGATCGGAAAATTAACGTGATGAATTCAAGAGAAAGAATCCAACTTTCCCGTGAATTATTTGACCAGCACTACGTGTACAACGGGAGTGTAAACCCGGTAGGTTACGAGGGACTTTTGAATGACCTGTACAACGGAAAACTCACGGATACGCAATTTTCCCAAGAGGTTGCCAAACTTGAAACCATGAATACCGATTGGTTCAAGCTTTTGACTGAAGATACCTTTTCCCATCAACATACCGTTAGTATTTCAGGAGGCTCCGAGAAAACCCGCTATTATTCCTCTATCGGCTTTTCCAGAGATAACGATGTTATCAAAGGGAATTACAATCAACGTTACACGGCCTCATTAAACGTGGAAACCACACTGACCAAATGGTTTACAGCCTCTTTCCAGATGCAAGGGAATGTCAGCCACCGGGAATACAATCAAGATGCCATAAACCCGATGGATTACGCGTACAATGCCAGCCGGGCAATCCCTGCCTACGATGAAAACGGGAATTACGCTTACTACAAGAAAATGACAGGCAACAGTTCACGTCGGAATTATAACATTTTGAACGAACTGGAAAACAGTTATACCGATCAACACACGTCCGGAATTACCGTAAATGCCAACCTTAAATTCAATTTTACAAACTGGCTGAACGCAAATGCCATCATTTCTTACACTAATTCCAACGCCGAGATCGAAGGTTACTGGGGAGAAGAGACCTACTATGCCGCCTCTCTTCGGGGAACGGAATTCGGAACAATTCCCACCCCCGGCGAAGACAGTAATAGCGTGTTACCTTTCGGGGGTGAATTGACTCGAAATGAAACCCGTAGTAACTCTTACACGGCTCGTTTACAGGTTAATGCCAATAAATATTTCGGAGCCGACGAACAGCATAATATCAATGCCAGTGCCGGGTTCGAATTAAGTTCCTCTCGATACAACGGTTTCAAAAGCGTGGATCGCGGGTATTATCCCGACCGGGGTAAAATGTTCGTCAGTAACATCAGTATTTCAGATTACCCGACTTACGGTTCGTGGTTGGCAAGCAATGTCCCGAGCGTGACGGATAATCTGACGAATATGCTATCCGGGTATGCTACTCTCTCTTATAGTTATCAAAACTATTTCACAGTAAACGTGAATGCCCGCGTGGACGGTTCCAACAAGTTCGGAGACCAGAGTAATAATAAATTCTTACCTATCTGGTCTGCATCCGGGGCGTATAACATCTCGGAACATGACATGCTGCAAAAGGAGTGGATCGACTATATTACCCTGAAAGTTTCTTTCGGTTACCAAGGAAACATGTTGGAAGATCAATCCCCGGTCATGTTGATCCAAAAAAACCCAATGGACCCTTATTATAATGAAATGACCTCCAAAATTACACGGAATCCGAATCCGAACTTGAAATGGGAAAAAACCAGCTCATTCAATACCGGATTAATGTTTTCCCTCTTACGCAATCGTGTACAAGTAGAAGGACAGTATTATTACAAACGCACGAAGGATGCCTTTATGACAAAAGAAGTGGCAAACATGAACGGCGTGGATTCTTACGTAATTAACGGTGGAGACGTGGAAAACAAGGGTTACAGCGTCGATATTACCGTTTCTCCCATTTCCAGACAGAATGTACGCTGGACATTATCGACCTCATTTTCCAAAAACTTCAACAAAGTGAAGAACGATCCGGACGCACAAACCTATAATTACTCGGATTTTCTAAACGGGACCGTGGTCGTGAAGGATAAGGCCGTGAACACATTCTACTCTTACAAGTTTATCGGGATCAGTCCCGTGGATGGAGGACCGATGTTTGACGATATGGAAAACAACAAACACGAGTTAAGCGGGTTAAGCAAATATGAAACCTTCACCCGCGTGTTAAAAGCATCCGGACGCAGGGAGCCTTATATGTCCGGTGGATTAAGTACCACGCTACGATACAAGAACTTGCGTATGAGCGCCATGTTCTCGTATAGCTTAGGTGCCAAAACCCGTTTGTTCCGAATGTTTAATGACAATATAAAACCGGAATTCAATGTTCACCGTGATTTTCTAAAACGCTGGCAGAAGCCGGGGGACGAGAAAAGCACAAATATCCCCTCTTTGATGTCTTACGGAAGTGCTGCGTATTATAGATACTATACCCATTACTCCAATCTTTTTGATGATATACAACCCTTTGCCTCGGACGCTTGGACAATGTATGATTATTCGGATGCACGAGTGGTCAGTGCCAACTATCTGAAATGCTCCAGTCTTAGTTTCACGTACGAGTTCGGGGAGCGTATCTTGCCGAAAATAGGGATGTCACGGTTGGCCCTGACGTTATCAGGCACGAACCTGTTCACGCTTTGTTCCAGCAAATTAAAAGGTCAAACACCCACACAAGGAGGATTCAGCGAAATACAATTATCCGAACGTCCGACTTATTCATTCGGTTTAAGTGTCTCATTTTAAAAACAGGATTCCATGAAAAATATATTATTTATCGGATTACTATTACTCTCCATGAGTGCCTGTTCGAGTTTCTTGGAAGAATACTCCCAGGATCTGGCAAGAGTTGAAAACATTACCGACCTTGACGAACTATTACTGGGAAGCGCTTATCTCCCCGCCGGCAAGATCAGCAGTACCAGCTCCGGAGGAAGTTCCATGAACGGCGACCCGTACAGTTATTTCATTCATTTCATGTCCGACGAATTACAGCAAAACGGATCGCAAGTAGATCGTTCCGCTTTCGACCCGATGAGCAGTAGTATATTCGGGTATTACACTTGGCAACGAAATGTCGGCATTGATATTAAAGGAACCATGATCGGAATGGAAAATTCATTCTGGAAATCGACCTACCAATACATCAATGCAACTAACATGATTCTGGATGAACTGGAAAATGTCAGTGCAAAAGGAAACGAGGAAGAATTAAATAAGATCCGGATAGAAGGAGAGGCTCGTTTCCTGCGAGCCCTGTATTATTTCTCGCTGGTAAACCTGTATGCAGAACCTTATGCCCCGTCAAAAGCAGCCCAAACACAGGGGATCCCATTAAAACTCACCTCCTATATTGAGGATAAGGATTACACGTGTAGCAGAGTGTCCGAGATTTACGAACAAATTATACGGGATTTGAAAAAAGCGGAAGAATGTCTTGCCCAAACCAGTCGTAAGTCCGTCTACCGGGCAGACCTGACAGCTACCTACTTATTAATGAGTCGCGTGTATCTTTATATGCAAGATTACAAAAATGCCCGGACATACGCACAATACGTACTTGACAGAAACGATAACCTGACCGATCTGAAATCGTTCGCCGGACAGGACAATGTATTCACCTCGCAATCAAGCGAAGTACTATTCTCCATGGGGGGACATTTACTATCCTCCTACATCTACGGGAGTGATAGTAACGAGGAACAATACCCGTTTTACGTGTCAGAGGACTTGATTAAAGCATTTGATAATGACAATGATTTGCGAAAATCCCTTTACATCACGGAAGGAACATTCGGTTATTATTACAAAAAAATATACTGGGGAAGAAGTCATTATAACGAAGCTTGTAGCGTGTCGGACAATTTCATGTTCCGAACATCCGAGGCTTATCTGAATTTGGCCGAGGCTGCCGCGTTCGACGATGACGAACCCACCGCTCGCCGGATTCTCGGTTTATTACAGGCGAAACGTTTCAGCACGCCCCCGGCAATCACCGAAAGCGGTAACGCCTTGATTGATTTAATCCGTCATGAACGTCAAAGAGAATTGTGTTTGGAAGGCCACCGCTGGTATGATTTACGCCGTTACACCGTATGCGAAAAATATCCTTGGTCAAAAAGCTTTCAACACGTCTTTACGGATTATGAACTGAGTTTATCTGTTTATGACTATGTTGCCATACGCACCCGGGTTTTCGAGTTAGAGGCAAACGATAAGGCATATACATTATCATTCCCGAAAGAAGTTCTGGATTTCCAAAACAATTTAAGTAAAAACGAACGTCCGGATCGTATTCCGGTGGAAACCATTAATCATTAAACATGAAAGCCATGAACAAAATATATTATATTATAACCCTTTGTATATTCATTATTTCTTGCGGTAAAGAAGATACATTGGCGCCAACGGGGGCACGTGATGATTATTTTACCATTTCACCCGATGCCACCGATCCCGAATCTGTATTACGTAGAAATTTTTACGAAACTAACGGGGTGCATCTACTCTTCAACGATACTTTACGCCACGAACAAAGAGGTACAAATGCAGACGGAACACCTTACTGGTTCACGGAAATCATCGACTTGGGATACTCCATGACAAGCCTTACCAGTGGACTGAAGTTCAACTACCTGCAAGGCCAAACGATCAAGGAAACGGGTATTGATTTTGCGGAAAATCAGATACTTTCCCATTTAGGGAGCCAGATACGCCCCTACTCCATCTTACTTGCCGGGCAAATCTACACGTACAACCGGGATCAAAACACGTACAAATACTACGATTTTTATAACGGAATGCGTTGTTTGGCCATTAGTTGCGACAAAATCCCCACGATGAGCGAGGATGAAATTTACACTTTCCGGCAAAGTATTCTTCTGGATATTGCAAGCAATAAAATAAAAAATTTGGAATCAAGTGTTTTCACTGAATTTTATTCATTCTGCAGTGAATATTACGGGGAATATTACTCGGATCTAGGAATAAGCAGGCCCACGGGGGATGACTTGTATGCCTACGGTTTCATATCCTCCTACTATTCCAGTTTCCCGTCAAGAAGCAATGACGTGACGGCCTTCACGCAAGCTTTATTCAATACCAAAGAACAGGAATTCAAGGAAAAATATGCCAATTTCCCGGTCATCATTCAAAAATACAATATCATTAAAAATATTGTCATGGATATGGGATTTAAATTTTAACACGAGAAGGATATGAAAAAAATAATCTATACAATATGTCTTGCCCTGATGACTTTCTGCATCGGGTGTGATGATGACGATAATCATTTGCCACAGGTGAAACCGGAAAGCACCGGAACCCTCACGGATGACGAGGGAAACGAATACACTTGGGTCCGCTATGACGGTCTGGACTGGATGACCTCTAATTTCAAAGCCGGAACCCCGTATTACGAATTAAAAGATTCATGGGGATGGAGTGACCTAATCAGTATCAGTGATAAAGATCAAGCCATTGCCGATTACGATATGTACGGGAATCTATACACGTACGAGGATGCCATTGCCAACGCACCAGAAGGATGGCGATTACCCACGGATGAGGATTGGAAAAAACTGGAAAAAGCCTTAGGAATGTCTCCCGGTGAACTCGACGATACAGGATGGCGAGGTTCTGTCGAGGGTGAACTCATACAACAGGATGAAACGGGAAGTGGCATACATTTACTCCTTGCCGGATATGTCAGTTTACAACCGGGAACTCCTCTTTTTCAATACCTACGTCAAGTTCGTGAATACGGGTATTACTGGAGCAGCACGGTTGACGAAAGCTACACGCAATCAACCGCCGTGTACTACCGGAGAATTCGTTTCAATTCTTCACAGATAGAACGAACGAGTACCACCATCGAGGAAAAAGATTACGTTCAGAATGTATATAAAAGATTCATGAGCGTACGTTACGTGAGAGACGCACAAAACAATTAAACATGAAAATTGAAAATGGAGAATGATAAACCAAAACTTTCTCCATTTTCACAAATACCATTCACAAAATGAGACAATTATATTACATTGTCGTGGCACTGTTATTATGTGGTGCCTGCGACAAACAGGGAGGGTATGTCATCCGGGGAAGTTTTCCCGGTTTGAAGGACGGGATGATCGTTAAATTGAACCAGATCGAGGACCCGTTCAACGAAATCAACCTAAGTATAGACACGGTACGTAACGGTCAATTTGAATTAAAAGGTGTTACCCCCTCTCCCGTGTTCTGCAAAATAACCATCAGTAACAAAGACCTTGTCACCGATAAAAAAGAAATCAAAAATAACGGTACACTCTTGTTTCTCGATAATTCAAAAATGGAGTTACAAGCAGAGCATTACGATAGTCTATCCTACATTATCTTCATGCATCCTCTCTCTACTCGAGGGAAAGCTAAGGTAACAGGCGGACCGCTACAAACCGAATTCAATCACTATCGTGAAGTGTTACAACCTTTGGAGGCAGACACAGACATTCCCTCGTCTAAATTACTGGAAGCAAGGTTCTACAAACACCAATATTCTCCGGAAGAATACAGTAAACTTTACGAGGAACAATACCCGTTATTGCTCTCCCGTCAGGCAAAAGTCGACGCAGCCCGCATGGATTTTATTCGCCAATACCCGACATCTCCCCTATCTCTATACATTGCAGAAACATTGATAAACACGGAATTTTCCCGCACCAAGGAAGAGTTGGAGGAATTGTCACGTATCACGGCCCACGTGGAAGATTCCGTACGCAAGCCACGTTTTTTGAAAAGGATGGAACTTGCACAATTTCAATATAAAGGAGTAATATACACCGATCTCTCGCTGGAAACCCCGACAGGAGAAAACGTGAAATTATCGGAGCATATCCAACCGGGACGTTACACGATTCTGGACTTTTGGGCATCCTGGTGCGGACCTTGCAAGGCTGCCATTCCCTCTATAAAAAAACTCTACAACGAGTACAGCCGGGAAATGCTGGATGTGATCAGTGTATCGGTAGATGAAAAAAATGCAGACTGGCAAAAAGCCTTGAAAGAAGAAAAAATGGAGTGGGCGCAATTAAGGGCCGCACAAAGAGAAAGCATGATGGAATTGTCGTTTAAATACAATTTACTCAGCATTCCGCGTCTGATGCTGGTGGACCCGGAGGGTAAAGTTGTCTTTAGCGGTAACGATGCCGATGCCCTACGATTAACATTCAAACAATTAGTTAGGGAATAATAACTCGTATAATCACCGTATTGTATTAAATCAAAAAAATCATGTATGAAAAAAATAATATCTTTTGCCATTTGTATTTTATTCACGTTCCCGCTACTCGCACAGCATGGGGTAAATTTTAGGGATCTCTCCTACGAACAAGCACTTGAGCAAGCGAAGCAGGAAAATAAACTCTTGTTTATTGATTGCTACACGGAATGGTGCGGCCCATGTAAAAAAATGATGAATGAGGTTTTCCCTCAAAAAGCAGCCGGGGACTTTTTCAACCCCAGATTCGTAAGTGTCAAGTTTGACATGGAAAAAGGGGAAGGCAAAGAATTAAGTAAAAAATTTGATGTTCACGCTTATCCCACCTTTTTAATTGTTCGCACGGATGGCACGGTACAACATAAACTGACCGGAAGTAGCGATCTGGAAGGATTTATTGAAAGGGTACAAAAGGGGCTGGAAGAAGAAAATACTCTTCCCTACCAGCACCAGCTTTACGCAAAAGGAGAAATGAGTAAACAGCAGCTACTCGCCTATAAAGAATGTTTATCGGAAGCCAATGACAAAGAAAAAGCGGCTCAAATATATAACGAATTACTAGAACAACTATCTGACTCGGACAAGATGCAAAAGGAATTTTGGGGTATTTACGAAGACCGGAGCTGCCAGATCGGTACCCCTCTCTTCAATTACCTGTTGTCAAATCTAACTTCTATCCGGGAAAATGTCGGAGTGGAAAAAGTAGACAACTATTTATTCCCCAAATATCAAAAAGCTCTAAACGACTATATCCGCGGGTTCCAGCAAGAAAATTCCCTTCCCGTTTCCGAATTAAAAAGACAAGTCTCGACTTTAAATATAAATCAACAGGAGATATTGACAGAAATGGCCAATCTGGCAACACTAGTCGATCAACAAAAAATAGACAAGATCGCCAAAATAATCGAGACAAATGTAACCAAAAACGATGTCAAAGAAATCATCCTGTATGTCATGGGCTACCGGGCGATCACGTGGCAAATGAAAGAACCGGACACAACGCATCTCGCCAAACTTGGTACAAGACTGGTCAAAAAAATCATTCCCGTAATAGAAAATAAAGCGTCCTCCTTAACAGTTGAGGAACTGTACGATTACTCGTTTGTATTTCTGACTCTGGAAAAACACATTAGCAAATCCAACTACGCCCGGCTTGCCGCAATCGGAGAAAAAGTGATTCCCCAATTACCGGAGAGTCAATACAAAATGTTCGTGGAGACTACATTCAAAACTTACAAAGAACGTTCCCGCTAACATACTTATTTATTTCTTAATCATTTAAATATAGATCATCATGAAATATCTATTATCACTTTTATTTCTCGGTTCGATGGCTGCCTGTATCGAAAAACCGACAGATCATTTCGTGTTACGCGGTACGGTTCCCGGAGCCATTGATAGTACCGAAGTGACCTTGGCATCTTACAAGGAATACCATAAGAAAATTGCCTCAGGATATGTCATCAATGGAAGATTTGAACTTCAAGGAAAAGTAAATGCCCCCGTGTATTGCCGATTAAGCATGAGCGATCAGCACGCAAATACAAACAAAGAATCAAAAGACAAAAGCCCCAATAAATATGTGGAGATCGGCTTTTTTGTTGAGAACGGTAACCTGACCTTTCAAACTCCCCATATCGATAGCCTGCCACAATCTTTTTGGCTGTATGATATTCGCAAAGAGAAGAATTACACGTTGAAAGGTTCTGTTGCACAGGATATATTCTATCAATACCAACAACAAACCATATCCCTGCGCCATGAAATCGAATCCCTCAACAAAGCCTACATGGAAAACGGGAATGTTGAAAACTTCAAAACCTCGTACGCCAAACAAATCAAGCTCGAAAACCAAACGAAAGAATTTATAAGGAGTCATCAAAACTTGGCTGTAAATCTCTATCTCGCAGAACAATTGAAGAAAAAGCCTTTCACTTATGACCAGGCGTACCTGGATGAACTAACCGAATTTTTCGCTCCCTATCAAGACACATGCCTCGCATTACAACAGTTTCGACAATACCTGCAAACAGCCCGTACTTTCGTACAAGGTAAAGCGTTACGAGACGGAGAAATGACAACTCCTGACGGGAAAAAAGCCACCCTACTCTCCCAGCTCAAAAAAGATCATCACACGGTGATTGATTTCTGGGCTTCATGGTGCGGACCTTGTCGGGCAAGTTTCCCTCACCTGCGGGAAATGCACAAGACATACGGAGAAAAAGTAACTTTTATCAGCTTGTCCGTGGATAAAAGTGAAAAAGATTGGCAGAAAGCGCTGGAAGAAGAAAAACTCCCTTGGAATCAGTATCTCGCCACCCCGGAATTGAGTAAAGACACCCGAACGAACTACAACCTAAATAGTATTCCGACATTTTTAGTCATCGATCCGAGAGGTAAAATCATCTATTCCGGGAGTAACAGTGGGGAATTGGAAATTATGCTGGAGAAAATTTAACGTTCATAAAACCAAAATATAAAAATCAATTCTGATCATAAGTTGATGATCATTCTAGTTTGGATGGCCGGAGTACAGGAACTATTTCTGTATTCCGGTTTCTTTTTTCTATACTTTCTAAACAAAATATTTAACCGGAATATATTTCAAATTACAAAATTTGTTTCATAAATTTACCCTCCAAGTCGATATAAATTTATGCCCGAAGAATATAAAAAGACGTGAACTGAATGAGAATAAACTGATATGGAGGCAAAAAAAGACACGAGTACAATGGATTATGGTGAAATTTTTAAAGGAAATACAAGAGCTTTCGAGCAACTCTTTAAAAATTACTATGCCCCGTTGCGTGGTTACTGCCAAGGAATCGTGATAGATAAACAAATCAGTGAAGATATTGTCCAAGATGCTTTCGTATATTTATGGAATAATCGTAAAACATTAGAAATCAAAACAACAATCCAGACTTACCTCTATTCTACCGTGCGACACGGAGCGCTACATTACCTGAAAAAACAATTGATGGAACGCACTCATTTTCCCCGTCTTGCCGAATTCATCACTTATCTACAAGAATCGGAATATTCAGAAGAAGAGGTCGTGAAATTAGAAAAAGCGAAAAAGATCCTGCAAGAACTTCCCGAACAATGTAGAATTGTTTTTGTCATGAATTGCATTGATGGTAAAAAGTATAAAGACATCGCAGAGGAACTGAATATATCCGTTAACACGGTAAAAACTCATTTATCAAAAGCTTACCGTAAATTCAGAGAAAAATTAGACGACAGAGCTTACCTTTTATTATTGATTAATAGCTACTTGAAAAAAAGATGAAAAATATTTCATTTTAGGGTCACCCATTTTCCGGTTTCGTTCCCCTTAAACGAAATGAAACTGGAAAAACATGAATAAACAAATATACTTTCTGATCAGAAGAGCTTTTTATTCCTTGCAGAATGAAAATGACGAGGTTAATTCCGCATGGAAAAACGTACAATCAAGATGTAAAGGGTATTCCAAGCCATCATTAAAGTTTCGTATTTTTAAATACGCAGCTGTTTTCATGCTGGCATTATCCTTGGGTTCTTACTTATGGTATTTTCAACAATCCGATACATCTGATACCGATCACACAGACATTCGGTCCGTTCCACCTAAAGCAAAATTAATACTGGCAACGGGGGAACATTTCTACCTTGAAAATATGGAACAAAATATCTCTATAAAAGATCTAGGAGTAAAAATCTCGAAAGATTCTGTAAGTAATGCCCTATATTATAATATTGATTCTCTCGGGGAAGAAAACCTCCCCACCGAATACAATCAACTGATTATTCCGAAAGGTGGAGAATTCTCTTTAAAGCTGGCCGACGGATCAACCGTATGGCTAAACTCGGAATCCACGTTAAAATTCCCGGTTCAATTTACCGCCGCCTGTCGGGAAGTTTATCTTGAAGGGGAGGCATTTTTCGACATCAAAAAAAATGAACATTCACCTTTCATTGTTCACACGGGTGACAAGAAAGTTACCGTATTGGGTACCCGTTTCAATGTTTCAGCCTACCCGGAAGATCCAAGCTGGCAAGTAACCTTAGTACAGGGGAAAGTGGCCGTACAAATAGCTGATCATGAAGAAAAAATATTACAACCATCCGAACAATATTCACTAAACAACAACACGGGAGAGATCGAGATAAAAACAGTTGAAACCGAACTCTACACCTCATGGCTTGACGGGAAATTCTACTTTAAAGGTTACCGTTTTGAAGACATCGTGAGAAAATTGGAACGATGGTACGATTTCCAGATGCATTACCAACAAGAAGAAATCAGGAATATGCATTTCCGGGGAGTTATTAATAAACATTACCCGTTGGAAAAAACATTAAAATATCTGGAAGAAACAACAAATATTACATTTGACATTGATGGCAGAACGATCACCGTAAAGAAAATAGAAAAACAAAAGGAATGAGTTCCGAAATAACCCATTCCCTTATCAATACCACCTTTTATTTTCCATTTTGCAGTCGGCAAAATAAAAGGCTAATATTAATTTAATTACAAAATTATGGAAAAAAAGAGTCAGATCACATTTTTTTATCTACAAGAAAAGTTAAAAAAAGGGGTCATGCTTGTCACATTCATTGCACTAAGTTTGTTTACAGGTTACCAGACCTGTAAAGCAGACCCATTGACCCAAGGAGACAGTGTTACATTTACAACACGACAAATGATGATGGAACAAGTATTTGACCTCATCACGCAACAACTGAAATATGATATTTTTTACAGTGAAAATGAACTGAACATCCGAAAAATGGTACAGATGCCTCAATTAAAAATGAAACTTACCGATGTTCTGAACCAGATGTTACAGAAAGAATTCACGTATCGATTTGACAATAACACGATCATCATCCGTCCGGCGAAACAAACCGACACGAGTAATCCTCTTCAAATCCGAGGCACTGTTACAGATAAAAATAAGATGCCACTCCCCGGGGTTACCGTTCTCATCAAAGGGACAACAATAGGAGTCGCCACGGATAAAGACGGACGTTTTATTATCGCTCCGTCTAAAGATGCCGACATTGAACTGATTGTCTCTTTCGTTGGAATGAAGACTCGAACCATTTCCTACAAAGGAGAAAAAGATTTAATTATCGTCATGGAAGAAGATTCCCAAGAAATGGACGAGGTGGTTGTCACCGGTTATCAAGTAGTTGACCGCCGGAAAAATACAAGTGCGGTCAACTCATTCAACATGGATGAACTAATGATCCCCGGAACTTCATCCATAGACCAGATGCTGCAAGGACGAGTACCAGACATGATGGTCATGAGTAATTCCGGTGAAGTCGGTGTTGTTCCAAAGCTACGAATCCGCGGAACATCTACCTTGATCGGAAACCGTGAACCGCTATGGGTGGTGGACGGGATTGTCGTACAAGATCCTGTTCCGATCTCCCCCGAAGAATTAAATGACCCGGACTACATCAACCGTATCGGGAATGCCATCGCGGGGATTAACCCACAAGATATTGAGCGTATAGACGTATTAAAAGACGCCGCGGCAACGGCTCTCTACGGTACGAAAGCGGCAAACGGAGTTATCGTAATCACAACTAAAAAAGGACGTATCGGTCGCCCGATTGTTACTTACTCCACGACTATGACCCTACGACAACGCCCAAGCTATTCCGATCGCCAAATCAATGTCATGAACTCAAAAGAACGTATCCAGTTTTCCAGAGAATTAGTTGCCAATCACTACCAATTTCCCAGTGATATGTCCATGGTAGGCTACGAGGGACTTATAAATAAATTATACAACCATGAACTGACGATACCGGAATTTGACAAGGAAGTGGCCCGTTTGGAAACCGTCAACACGGATTGGTTTGACTTGCTGATGCGCAACAGTTTATCCCACCAACACACAATCAGTATTTCCGGAGGTTCGGAAGAGGCCCGGTATTATGCCTCTATCGGCTACAACCGGGATAATGACGTGATCTGGAAAGACCACAACGAACGCTACACGGCAGCCTTAAACCTTGATGCAAATCTAACCCCGTGGTTAACAGCCTCGTTAAGCATGAATGGAAACGTATCCTCTCGTGATTATTATCAGGAAGAAATCGCCCCCATGCAATACGCCTACAAAACAAGTCGGGCAATCCCCGCCTTCGAGGATAACGGAGAATACGCCTATTACGAGAGAAAATATAGTAACTGGGAATATTACAATTACAACATACTGAACGAACTGGATAACAGTTCTTACGGACAAGAAGGAGCCGGGCTGACGGTGAACGCGAATTTACAATTCAAATTCAACAGCTGGCTAAATGCCAATGCCATCGCCTCTTACTCAACCTCCCACACGACAATCGAGGGCTGGTGGGGAGAGAAAACCTTTCATGCGGCATTATTGAGAGGAACAGAATACGGGATTTTACCCAAGCCTTACACCGAAGTCTGGGATGATTATTACGAGGAATATGTTAGTGAAGGAGGTAGTAGCGAACTACCATACGGGGGCGAACTCAGCCGGAAAGAATCAAATAATAACTCTTACACGATCCGCCTGCAATTAAATGCCAACAAATATTTTGGTGCTAATGACAAACACAATATTAATGGCTCTGTCGGTTTCGAAATGAGTTCTTCACATTACAAAGGATATAGCAATGTCACCCGCGGGTATTTCAAAGACCGGGGAATGAGTTTCGTGGACAATATCAGTCTGAGCGACTACCCGGATTACGGAACTTGGTTAGCCGGTAATGTCCCGACAATCACAAACGAGATAAGTAACACGATTTCGTTCTATGCATCCGTATCTTATAGTTATTTCAACTTCTTCACGGTAAATGCAAATGCACGTGTTGACGGTTCTAACGGTTTCGGGGATCAAAGTAATGACAAATTATTGCCCATCTGGTCTGCCTCTGCCATGTGGAATTTATCAGAACATGAATGGATTCAACAATTTTCATGGATCGACTTTCTACGGGTAAAAGCCTCTTTCGGGTATCAAGGAAATATGTTGAGTGACCAGACTCCGCTAATGATTATTTCCAAAAAACCGACAAACGCATATTATAACGAGAATGTTGCCACCGTGGAACGTTACCCGAACCCAGACTTAAAATGGGAAACCACCCGATCATATAACTTAGGATTGGAATTCTCTTTATTTAAAAATAAATTACAAATCGAGGGTTCCTATTACTGGAAACACACGGAAGATGCCTTCATGACCAAAAAGATTGCATCCATGAACGGGGTGGATGGAAACTCCTACGTCGTAAACGGGGGTGACGTGGACAACAGCGGTTATAGCGTGGCTTTAACCGTATCACCGATCAACACGAAGGATTTTCGCTGGACATTATCCACTTCATTCTCCAAGACGTTCAATAAAATGGAAAGTGATCCGGATGCCAACCAATACGAACTTAACAATTTTCTGGAAGGAACCGCACTGGTAAAGGGAAAAGCCATCGGAACATTCTACTCTTACAAATTCATGGGATTAAGCCCTGTTGACGGAGGCCCCATTTTCGATGACGGAGAAGACAACAAAGAAGAACTTCGCGGGTTAAGTAAATACGACACTTATACTCGTGTCCTGAAAGCATCCGGCAATCGAGAACCGACAATTTCCGGTAGTTTGAACACAAGTGTTCGCTGGAAAAATATTCGTCTGAGCGGTTCTTTTGCTTACAGCATGGGTAATAAAATCCGTTTATTCGCCATGTATTCCCCCAAGGCCGATGCGACAATGAGTGCCAACGAAATCCGGGCAGAAAATAACGTCAGCAAAGATTACCTAAAACGCTGGAAAAAGTCCGGGGATGAACTTCATACAGACATACCGGCAATTATTAGCCAAGGAAGTGATGCGTACTGGAAATACAATCGTCATTGGAGCGACAAATCTGATTATTCAGATATACAAACCATTGCCAATTCCGTGTGGAATATGTATGATTACGGGGATCACCGGGTTGTAAGCGGGAATTACTTGAAATGTTCCAATCTAAGCGTCACGTATGAATTTGCAGACCCTATCTTGAAGAAATTAAATCTATCTCGTCTTGCCTTAACTTTATCGGGAGCCAACCTATTCACGATTTGCTCTTCCAAGTTAAAAGGCCAAACACCAACCCAAAGCGGTTTTGCCACCATACAATTAAGTGACCGACCCAATTATTCATTTGGATTAACCGTTTCATTTTAAAGCTATTGAGATATGAAAAAGATATTAGGTATATTTTGTATAACTTTATTACTTGGCTCCTGTTCCAGTTTCTTGGAGGAATATTCTCAGGATCTTTCCAAGGTGGAAAGTTACACTGATTTGGATGAAGTCCTGTTAGGAGAGGCTTACCTGCCGGTGGGAAGAATCTGGAGTGCCAACAGTATGCTACAAGTTGAAAATAAATATTTCCAAACTGCTCATTATATGTCTGACGAGTTAACCGTATTCAGCTGGGATGACCGGGGAGATATTAACGGTGTTCAAGACGAAATGTTCGGCTGGCACACGTGGCAACAGGACGTCGGTTTAAATGCAGAAGGCAGTTCTCGTAACGCAGAAGATGAAGACTGGAACAAAGCTTATCACTGTATAAACATCTGCAACATGGTCATAGACGCCATTGACGAACAACACGCTGCAAACGAAGAACAGAAACTGGAAAAAAGCAGAATCAAGGGAGAGGCCCATTTTTTAAGAGCCTTATACTACTTCACGCTGGTAAATATGTACGGGAAACCTTATTCCCCGGAAAATCTATCAGCACCAAGTATTCCCATAAAACTAAGCCCCGTCGTGGAAGACAAAGAATACACGACAAACACCGTGGGCGAAACATACAATCAAATTTTAAAAGATCTGGATGAAGCCGACACGTGTTTGATCAATACTACAATTAAAAATCGTCCCTACCGAGCCGACATTACCGCCGTATATTTGTTGAAAAGTCGGACATACCTGTACATGCAAAATTGGAAAAAAGCTTATGAATATGCTCAAAAAGTACTGGCAAAAAATGATAATCTACTAGATTTAAACACCTTATCTTCCGAGAGCGGAGACGTGTTAACCAAATCTTCCCCGGAAACCATATTTTCCATGGGTGGACACCTGTTAGCCTCTTCCATCTACCAACAACGCAGATTCAGTTACGGCAAATGGGTGGCTTGCCCGGTATACACGATCTCTGACGATCTTGCCTCCGCTTTCAGGGAAGGGGAAAATGATTTGAGGATGCAATACTATATCATGAAAGACATCATCGGTGGCGGATGGGATTTCACAGGTTACATGAACGCCTGGGTATTCAAAAAAGTTGCCGGATGGGAAAATTTAGGCTACAAAGAAGTTTCCGATCAGTTCTTGTTCAGAACTGCAGAAGCGTATTTAAATGCCGCCGAGGCCGCGGCCTACATGGGAGAAGAGGGAACAGCCAGAACCCTGTTGAAAGCATTACGGGATAAACGACTAATAAACAGTACAATGCCCACAGAAAGCGGGGAATCATTGGTAACCCTGATCCGGGAAGAGCGCCAATGTGAGCTTTGCCTGGAAGGACATCGCTGGTACGATCTGCGTCGCTATCTGGTATGTGAAAAATATCCTTACTCGAAAACGATTACCCACTATTACACGAGCTTTGATTACAACGGTCCGCTGTACACGAAACGTTACATGCTTGAAACCAATGATCCGGCTTACACGTTAGCCTTACCCAAAGAAGTTCTGGACTTCCAAAATAACTTGGGAACAAATCATCGTCCCACTCGAACAAGCACAGATTACACACCCGAAGAACCGGATGATGTAACTCCACCCGTTCAAGAATAGATATAAAAAAGTATGTATAAAACAGACGAATATGAAGAACAAAATATATTTATGGCTATTTGCCATCCTACTAAGCATAACAGCTTGTCAGAAAGAAGATAACTTAACACTTAGTGGAACCCGTGATCCTTTTGCCCCGGACCCCAAAGCCACGGACGAAGAATCTGTTTTGCGACGGAGTTTTTATGAAAACACCGGATGCTATCTCCTGTTCAACGATACACTAAGACATGAATACAAGGGACTGGACGCCTACGGTAACCCCTATTACGAAACAGAATTAATCGGTCTGGAATGGTCGATGACAAGCGTGCAGGGTTCACGATTTATTTTCGATTATTTAGAGACACAAAACCAAAAACAACAAACAGCAGACTTTTTACAAACTTATCTGATTCCTTACGTGCAAAATATTTTACCCTATTCTATTCTTGCCGTGAACAAAATTGATCAATATGACGAAAAATCAGGCGTCTATCAATATCAATCTTCCCCGTCAAGCTATTCGAACATGCGTTGTCTGGCCTTAAATGTCAGCTCTCTATGGAAAGAAGGTATTGATAAAACAACATACGCTCAATCCATCTGTTACAACATCATTCTTGCCAGTTGGGGAGGCGACCCGAGTTACTATTATTACGGTGGTCTAGCTGAAGAATTCTTCAATGTAACAAGAAAACGTCCCTACTGGGTATATTACAATGATGACAAAGCGTATTATGATTTCCCGTATGGTTTAGGGGATGAGGATATTGAATTATTCTACGAAGTCGGATTCTTGGAGAATACCAATGAAACCAAGACTCCGACAACAGAAGAAGACGCAATTTCCTACATCAAAGCCTGTTTGACCATAACAGATGAAGAATTCCGCAGTCGCTATGGCAGTTACGAGGCAGTGATGAAAAAGTATGAAATAATCAAACCATTGGTTGACGCAACCAACATTCAATTCTAAGATGTTATGAAAAAATACTTGATTTATATATGTATGCTGTGGGGTATAGTCATTTCTTGTAATGATGATGATAACTTACCCAAAATCTCGCCCAAAGATTCCGGTGAATGGACCGATAGTCGAGATAACACTACTTACGGATGGATTCGTCTGGGAAATTTAGATTGGATGACCTCAAATTTAAAATACGGTAGCCCGTATTATGAAAATGAATATGGAGGTCCCCTGATGGATAATTATGGAAATCCCCGGAGTGTTGTTTCATGGTATGCCGATTTTGATTTCGAATCCGATTATAAAAAATACGGTAACCTGTATACTTGGGAAGAAGCATTAGAAGTCTGTCCGGAAGGATGGCGACTGCCTACCGACGAAGATTGGCAGAATCTTGAAATCGCATTAGGTATGTCAACAAAAGAAGTCGGCGAGGAAGGATGGCGAGGAAATCACCAAGCAACCTTACTCCGTCAAGGAACAGAAGGTTTGGGTATGGCATTACAAATCTGCGGGTGTGCCTGCTTAACAGGTCCCTATTCCCCGTCTTTATATCTAAATAGCGTGGAAGAATCCGGATATTACTGGACGGCAACCGAAAAGAAAAACAACGGCCTGGAAGAAACAACCGTTTATTTCCGCAAATTATTTTATTCTTATTCTACCGTTTACCGGGGAACGACACCTTTGGATAAACTCATGCGAATTCGCTGCGTACGGGACGCACAAAATAATTGAAAATAGAAAATGGAGAATGACAAAAAAGGGATTTCTCCATTTTCAAAAAAAACGTCGTATTACATTTTAAATCACAAGTTATGAGATATTTATCACTATTTATATTACTCGCGACCATCGTAGCCTGTAACAATAAGCCGATGGATCATTTCGTGATTCGCGGAACGATTCCGGGAGCCATGGATAGCACGGAAATTATTTTAGCCCCTAACGGGAGATATAATAACAGAATTGCCACGGGATATGTTATTAACGGGAAATTTGAACTCCAAGGGAAGGCCCATGAACCCGTATATTGTCGTTTGAGCATGAACAATCAGGATATCATCGACCGGAAAGGGTTACGAAACGAGAATCTGACGAAATATGCGGAAATCGACTTTTTCGTGGAAAACGGGGAACTAACATTTCAAACTCCTCACATCGACAGCTTACCGGAATCTTTCTGGCGCTATGACATCCGTAAAGAAAAGAACTACATGCTGAAAGGTTCCACCACACAAGACATTTTTTCCCGGTATCAGCAACAAACTATTCCCCTACGCCACAATATCCGGACACTTGACCGGGCTTACATGGAGAACTCACGTATAGAAGATTTTAAGACGTTACAGGAACAACAAATAAAATTGGAAAACTTAACCAAGGAATTCATTAAAAACAACCGGAATCTAGCCGTAAACCTTCACCTCGCGGGACAACTGAAAAAAGAACCGTTTACTTACGACCAAACCTATTTGGATGAATTGGCAGAGCTATTCGTCTCTTATCAGGACACCTGTGCCGCGCTGAAACAATTCCGTCAAGACCTGCAAAAAGCCAAAGTATTCGTGCAAGGTAAAGCGTTACAAGAAGGAGAAATAATTACTCCGGACGGGAAAAAGGAATCGCTTCTTTCCCAACTAAAAAAAGATCGCTACACGGTAATCGATTTCTGGGCATCTTGGTGTGGGCCATGTCGTGCCAGCTTTCCCCACTTGCGGGAAATGTACAAAACATACGGGGAAAAAGTGACCTTTATCAGCCTGTCGGTAGATAAAAATGAAAAGGACTGGCAAAAGGCCCTTGGGGAAGAGAAATTACCCTGGAATCAATACCTCGCTACCCCGGAACTAAGTAAAAATACCCGTGATGCCTATAATTTAACAAGTATTCCTACTTTCTTGGTCATTGACCCGGAAGGCAAAATCATATTCTCTGGACACAACAGCGGGGAACTGGAAACAACACTGGAAACAAAATGTAACATCTAAAACAAGTATCAGAATGAAAACAATATACCTATTTATTACCTGCATTTTAGTGCAATATGTAGCGTTCGCACAAGATGGTGTCAATTTTCGGGACCTAACATTTAACGAGGCATTAGCACAAGCCAAAGCCGAGAAAAAGATGGTATTCATGGATTGCTACACCTCTTGGTGCGGACCATGCAAAAACATGACCAACAACGTGTTCCCACAAAAAACGGCCGGCGACTACTTCAATCCCCGTTTTGTCTGCGTGAAATATGACATGGAAAAAGGAGAAGGCAAAGAGTTGGCCAACAAATTCGAGGTACACGCTTACCCGACTTTCATCATCTTCCGGCCTGACGGAACCATACAGCACAGGGTAGTTGGTGGTGATGAGCTGGAAACTTTCATTCAACGGATAGAGAGAGGACTAAATGAAAAAACATCCCTCCCCTACCTGAGCGAACGGTATGAAAGAGGCAAGATGAACAAACAGGAATTAATGACCTACAAGGAAATCTTGTCCGAAGCCGGAGAGGATGAAAAAGCCGGAAAAGTATATAACAAACTACTCTCCCGCCTGACAGACAAAGACAAGGTAAAAAAAGAATTCTGGCCGATCTATGAAGATGAAAGTTGCCAAATCGGTTCCCCGGTATTCGACTTCCTGTTGGCAAATCTACCCTCCATCCGGGAAAACGTGGGAACGGAAAAAGTTGACAATTACCTATTCCGTAAATACAGCAAAATACTGGAGGATTATATCCTTGGTTATCAAAAAAAAGATGCTGTTCCGGTAAGCCTGTTAAAACAACAAATCCCGGGACTAAACATCAAACAACAGCAATCATTAAACACGATGTTACCTCTCGCCGAGATGGTATCGGACCGCAATGTTAAAACACTGGCCTCCGTTATCGAATCAAAGATACCAACAGCCGGCACACAAGAACTAAAAATGTACATTTTCGCTTACAGGGCAATACGCTGGCAAACAAAAGACGCTGATGCTCAACCCCAATTTCAGGAAACAGGCCGTAAATTAACCGACTTAGTTATCGCCTCCATGGAAAACAGGCAAGCCTCTCTCACAGCGAGTGATTTACAGGAATACCCGATTATCTTGATGTCCCTGCAAGACACCATGAGTAAGGACAACTATTCCCGTCTAGCCGCCATCGGGGAAAAAGTCATCCCGAATTTACCCGACAGTCAGGAAAAGAAGTACATCCAGAGTACATTCGACAAATACCGGAAACTCTCTCTCAAAAAACCTTAACACGAAACGTAAAGCCAGATAAAACATTTCTAATAATAAGTTGATTATTGATTACTATTTCTAGTTTGAATGACCGGGGTACAGGAACTTATCACTGTACTCCGGTTTCTATATACACCTTCCCTGCGGCCGCACGAATAATTTTTCCCAATTTCATTCATCATTATCAAAAATTAATAACTTTGTAGATTCTTGAAAGTGTTTACGTGTTTATGTATATTTTAACGAAAAGATGATGGAACAAAAGAAAAATTCTTACAGTATGGGGATTATCATTATCGGTATCCTCTTCTTTATCTTCGGGTTCGTCACGTGGTTGAACGCCACCTTGATCCCTTATCTTAAAATCGCCTGCGAGCTGCAACATGAATGGCAAGGGTACCTTGTGACCTTCGCGTTCTACATTGCCTACTTTGTCATGGCACTGCCCTCATCCTGGGTACTGCGGAAAACAGGATACAAGAACGGTATGATGCTTGGCCTTCTCGTAATGGCCGTCGGTGCATTACTGTTCATCCCGGCCGCCATGACTCGCACCTACGGGTTATTCCTGCTTGGGTTATTCATCATGGGTACGGGACTATCCGTACTTCAGACAGCTTCTAACCCTTACGTAATCGAGCTTGGCCCCGCCGAGAGTGCCGCCCAGCGCGTGAGCATCATGGGTATCTGTAACAAGGTGGCCGGAGCTATCAGCCCGCTGATCCTCGGATCAATCATGCTGAAAGACATCGACTTACTTGAGGCAAAATTACAAACAATGGATGCCATTCAAAAAGCCGCGGAACTCAACATCTTGGCCTCCAAATCCATCGTACCCTACGTCGTGATCATGGTATCGCTCGTTGTACTAGCACTATTCGTTCGTTTCTCCCCGCTTCCCCAAATCGAGGATCCGGAAGAAGAAGAAGGTAGCCTGCAACACAGCGGGAAATCAAGCATATTCAGTTTTCCCCACCTCTGGATCGGAATTGTGACCCTGTTCCTGTACGTGGGAGTTGAAGTGATTGCTATTGACACGATCATTGGTTATGCCCAATCCATGAAAATGGACATGGATACCGCCCGGATATTCCCGACTTACGGTATGATCGCCATGATTGTCGGTTACATCATCGGAATCATCGCCATTCCGAAATACATCAGTCAGGAAAAAGCCCTTGCTTGCTGTGCTGCCCTAGGAGTTATCCTCGGAATCTGTACCGTCATGTTGCCGGGAGAGATCTCCATCTGGTGCCTGACGCTGTTAAGTCTGGCAAACTCACTCATGTGGCCCGCCATCTTCCCGCTTGCCATCTTCGGGTTGGGACGTCACACGAAGACCGGATCGGCCCTGCTTATCATGGCTATCGCCGGAGGAGCCTTACTTCCAATGTTATACGGTTCGCTAACCGCTTCTATGGGACACCAAGGAGCCTACTGGATGATGTTGCCTTGCTACCTATTCATTTTGTACTTTGCGGTAGCCGGACACCGGGTTGGAATCAAACACCTTTATAAAAAATAGTTACAAATTTCAGGTTTGCAGGTTACAAGTTTATCACTAACCTGCAAACTTGTATTTTGTAACTTGCAACTTATTAACCTGTAACTCGCCGTAGGCGAATCAAGCTATGGACAAAACAAAAGCTGCTAAAAATCAAAAATTATTCGGGATTGCCGCCGTTGCATTCCTCTCGATCGGAATTGTACACGTGGGCTATAAAGCCTTAGAAATATCAGCCCATGAAGAATGGGGAATGCCGTGGTATTTCGCTATCTTTTCTCCGGGATTGGTTTACGTTTTCCCATTAATCGTGTGTATCGTTGCCTATTTCTTCTTCTCAAAAGAATTAAAGAAAAAAAACGAAGAATAATAAAGACCATAAAAAATGGCCTTTATTATTTTATTCCAATATCACCGTCACCGCTCTTGCCCCGTGCGCCCCGATGACTAGCGCCTGTTCAATATCGGCCGTCTTCGAGGGACCGGAAATGAAACAACCGTACCCAAAATCATCAAAAGCGGGTTGCTTGTATGCCTCATGCATATTATTCACCAGACGATTCCGGTCAAGTAGGATCACCAAGGCCTCGGAAATAAAAAAGAGAGCCTTGTAACGGGTACGCTGGTTAATCCATACCATCCCATTTTCCAGAATTCCGAAATCACCCCGGATCACCCCGACATCCGTACCGTTCAATTCCCGCGGATCATCCAACATATCGGGATTCACCGTAGCACATGTAACTTCCGGTAAATTCGATGCGATCGACCTGGCATCGGGGAACACGTTCCGGATTACCTCGTTCACGTCCTGCCCTTTCTCCAACACCACGCAATTTCCTCCCACAGCCTTCATGATCTTCTCGAACTGTACCAGCGGATCAGAAAACGTCAACGGCTCGAACGTCATCTCCGGTCGTTCCACTTGATCCACCGCATGCTTTTTCAGCCTTGCTAAAATATCTTCTTTACTACCCATGTTCTAATTTTTAATTTTAAATTCCAGCCGCACAAAGCCGACACTTTTTGACTTTCAACTTTTAGTTTTTATCTTTTAACTTTTAACTTTCTAGTTCCAGCCGCACAAGGCCAACACTTTTTCAATCGTAAATCGTCATTCATAAATCGTAAATTAATCGGCTTTCAATCCCTTTTTCCACATCTCGTTAAACGTCTCCTTCGCAAACTCCGGAAGTTCCCGTCCGATACCCCACGCATCGAGAGAATTATACAACACGAATCGAGGCATACGCTCGGCAACACGTCCGGCAGCAATAGCATGATAGAACAAATCGGGATGATTCATGATAAACTTCATTCCCTTCACCATCAACTTCTTCGACGGATCAGCCAAATGCAAGGGCGCCAGATTCTGCCGCCACTTGTAAATCTGTTCCGCCAGATCGATCTTCACCGGACAAACATTCGAACAGGAATAACAAAGCGAACAGGCCGACACGTTCCCCGAATACTTCTCCGGCGACTTCAACATACCCAAGTTAATCCCCACGGGACCCGGTATAAAATACGAGTAAGAATATCCCCCCGTCCGGCGATACACGGGACAAGTGTTAATACATGACCCGCAACGAATACACTTCAACATATTCACGTGTTCCGTACAGGCCAGAATATCACTTCGCCCGTTATCCACGATCACGATATGCATCTCCTGCCCTTCCACCGGTTTCTTGTAATGGGACGTATACGTCGTTGAAGGCTGTCCCGTGGCAGAGCGGGCCAACAAGCGCACGTACAGGGCCAGCGCATCATAATCCGGCACTACTTTCTCAAGCCCCATGATCGCGATATGTACTTTTGGAAAAGAAGTTCCCATATCAGCATTTCCCTCGTTCGTACAGACCACAAAAGCCCCTGACGAGGCCACGGCAAAATTAACACCCGTCATGGCAATATCCGCGTGCAGGAACTTCTCTCGCAAGGCAGCCCGGGCCGCATGAGTCAGGTAAGTCGGATCGCTATTCCCCGGTTCCGTGTGCAACTCTTTCTCAAACACCTTCCCCACCTCTTCCCGTTTCACGTGAATGGCAGGCAACACAATATGACTTGGCGGTGTACCCATGAACTGCATGATCCGTTCACCCAAATCCGACTCCACGGCATCAATTCCCCTAGCCTCCAGATAAGGACTCAACCCGCACTCTTCCGACAGCATCGACTTACTCTTCACGAGATTCTTTCCCCCATGTTTCTGGATAATCTCGTAAACAATCCGGTTATGTTCCTCGGCATTTTTCGCCCAGTGAACATGAATCCCGTTTGCCGTGGCGTTCTTCTCGAACATTTCAAGATAATAGGGTAAATTGGCAATCGTGTGTCGTTTCATATTACTTGCCATCTCCCGCAACGCCTCCCATTCGGGAACATCATGGGCCATCCGGTCTCGCTTCTCCCGCACGAAAAACAGCGCTTGATCATGCCATGCTGTTCTCTCCCGGTCAGCTATAAATTTCTTGGCAGCTTTAGCGTGTGAACTCATATTTATTTGATTTACGTTATTTTCAAAATTAGTTCATAAAGTTTATAACCCTTGACTTAATATCTCCACCACGTGTATTGTCTTTATCGGCAATTTCTCCCGGCGAATAATCCCTTCCATGTGCATCAGGCAAGAACTATCCGCTCCCGTGATGTATTCCGCCCCGGTTGACATATGATCATGCACCTTATCCTGTCCCATGCACACGGACGTCGCCGGTTCCTCCACCGAGAACATTCCCCCGAAACCGCAACACTCGTCCACCCGCTTAGGCTCGAACACTTCCACGTCCTTCACCAGCGACAACAAATCCCGCAACTTGGAATAACGGGGAATCATCAACTCGCTCGGGGAAGAAAGATGCAATAACCTCTCCCCGTGGCAACTATTATGAATACTTACCTTGTGTGGGAAAGAGGCATTCAGCTTATCTACCTTCACCACATCATGCAGGAATTCGCAAATCTCGTAAATACGACTACTGATACAAGCATGTTCCTCCCGGTTCAACAACCGCGGGTAATGCTCCTTCACGAAAACCACGCAACTGGCCGATGGTCCCACCACGTAATCATACTTCTCGAACAATCCCTCCATCCGCTTGGCCAGCTCGGTCGAATCCTTCTCGAATCCACCATTCGCCATTGGTTGCCCGCAGCAAGTCTGATCCAGCGGGTAATCGACATCCAATCCCAGCGAGGTCAGCAACTTGTATGAGGCCACCCCCACACTCGGGTAAATCGCGTTAATATAACAGGGAATAAATAATCCTATTTTCATACTATATTAATTAGTTACAAGTTACAGCTTATAAAATTACAAGTTTCTATCCAAAAAATCAATCAGAAATACATCTCATCAGGCAAAAACATAAACCACCACCCCGGTAATCACCACGTAAACCAAAGCGTATGGCAAGGCTGCTTTCAGAATACTCCCCTCTTTTCCCTGCTCGTCACAAGCGGACGTGGCTATCGCTATACTTTGCGGTGAGATAATCTTACCTCCTGTCGCTCCCGCCGTGTTTGCTGCCGACAGCCAGTTCGGGTCCACCCCGATATGTCCGGCCACCCCTGCCTGCAACTTACCGAACAAGATGTTCGCCGAAGTGTCGCTTCCCGTCAGGAATGTACCCAAGGCCCCAATCGTGGGTGCGAACAGCGGGTACAAGGCACCCGTGGCTGCCGATAAGGCTACCGCCAACTGGTTGATCATCCCCGAAGTCTCCATGATCGACGAAAAACCGACCAGGCAAATTACCGTCACTATCGTCTTCCGCAACTGCACCACAGACCTCCACAACAACACCAGCAAATCCTTTACCCGGCCTCCTTGTATCAATCCACCCGCGAACGAACCGATAAACAACAACACCCCGCCCTGCGTGAGCCACTGAATCGTGTACTTCCGTTCCTCCCCGCCAATCATGAAACTCATCGTGGAACTACAAACCCCCGACAGCATTTCCCGCACCGCCGGAAACAATGGACTCGTGAACAGGATCAATACCATGATCAACACGTACACCGCCCAGGCCCGGAACACTTCCCCTCCCGAATACGTCATCGGTATCGGTTTCTCCCCACCTTTTCCCGTCAACTTACCAATAACAACAATCACGATAATAGAAGCAATCGCCCCCACGATTGCGGGAGTCTCCGCCCCGATATAACGTGCTGCAAGATATTGTGTCGCAAGCGATACCCCACCTACCAGCAAACTCAACAACAGGTTTTTCGGCAATGCTTTCATTCTTGGGTCAGCCAGAAAAGTGATCACCAGAGGTACGAGCAACATCAACACCGACAACTGTAACACCACCGCCGTACTTAACGGGATCACGGGTAACCCCGTTTCCTGTGCCAGCACGATCACCGGAACTCCCACCGCCCCGAAAGCCGTCGGTACACTATTGGCAATCAAACTCACCAACGCTGAAAACACGGGCCGGAACCCGAGACTGATCAAAATTGCCGCCGGGATAGCTACCGCCGTCCCAAATCCCGCCATACCTTCCAACAATCCACCGAATCCCCACGTGATCAACAACACTTGTACACTCTTGTCCGTCGAAATTGAAGAAAACTGTTGTTTCAACACCTCGATTTTCTTCGTCTGTAACAGAACGTTATAACTGTATATCGCCATCAGAATAATAAACAGAATAGGCACCAACGCCTTCAACATCCCGTAAAGAAAAGAATTCACCGTGTCCGGAAGCGGACTATGAAACGCTAAAATGGCCAAAAAAGCCGTGATCAACAAAGTAATAATACTACTCTTATCCCCCGCCACCTTGAATACCCCCATCAAAACGATTAACACCAGAATGGGAATTGAAGCAAAAAAAGTTTCCATACACCTTTTGTTTTAAACATTAAACTTCTTTTCATTCACCTCACCAGCCAAATACTCGGCTCTCTGTTCCACGTAATTTTAACGAAAATATGAAAGATTTGTTACAGGATGGTTACGTTTTCATGTAAAAGTTTGTAAAGTTTATAAGATCCATGGACCTTATAAACTTTACAAACTTTACGAACCTTATGAATTAATCTCGATAAAAAACAGTATTTTCGCGTTACTATGAAGAAATTGGACATCAAAGGCATATTCACAAGGCCCCGGAAACTACTACTTCACCCCGAAACGGAATGGCAGGTGATCGGCCGGGAGAACATCGAGGGAATCGAACTTTTCAAGAATTTCCTCGTGCCTTTATCCATGCTTTCTTCTGTATGTGCAATATTGTTACGTTTATTGTCGACCTCACCTCTCTACGCCATTGGAACCGGCATCATCCTGTTCATGGCCTCCGTCGTGGGGAGCTACATCGCCTACCGGGTGACCCGGGAATATCTTTCTAATAAAGTGGCTGAAGCCAACCGGATGGCCCTTCGCCTTGCCGTGTACAGCTCGGCCGTCTTCATCCCGTTCCACTGCCTTTCCAGTGGATTCTCGGAAGGATTTATATCCCAACTCATGGCAATATGTAGCCTGCTGTGCCTGCGTACCCTTTACGTCGGGTTGAACCAATTGACAGCCCTCGACGTACAATACCGCAAAAGCGCCATCGTCATCATCGGCTTACTCGTGATCGTGTCCCCGATCATCATCCAGCAACTATTGATGATTATGTTCAGAATACCCACTATTTACGCTTAAACATCAAGACCTATGCAAAACGACATTAATATAAAAAATAGAAGAGCATCCTTCGACTACGAGTTCTTGGAAGAATACACCGCCGGTATCATGCTCACCGGTACCGAAATCAAATCCATCCGGGCCGGGAAAGCCGGATTGGTGGATTCCTACTGTTACTTCCACAACGGTGAACTGTGGATTAAGGGTATGTACGTTGCCGAATACAAACTAGGTACCTACTACAACCACATCGAACGCCGCGAACGTAAACTTTTACTACAAAAGAAAGAACTTGTCAAGCTCGAACGCAAGACCAAGGAATCGGGACTTACCATTGTCCCCGTCCGTCTCTTTCTTAACGAGAAAGGCTTTGCCAAACTTCGCATCGCCCTCGCCCGGGGAAAGAAAGAGTACGACAAGCGGGAAACCCTCAAACAAAAAGACGCCAAACGGGAAATGGACCGCTACATGAAAAAATAAAACCTACAAACATGCAAAAATACATTCTTATTTACCTTCTGTTCCTACTTGTCACTTCTTGCGAGAAAGACAAGTTCGAGGGAATAGAATTATCAACAGGCAACGAAATACAGGTAAGCAGCGAGCAACAAACCATCCGCATTGCTCTTCGGAGTGGTTCAGACTGGTCATTTGCCAGCCCAACCTCTTGGTGCCGGGCAAGCAAAATCAGTACGCCGCAAGGAGATACACTTGTGATCAACACGTAAGTCAACACGACCACAACCGAACGCACGGGGACCGTCACGATCTCCAACTCAGACCAACAAAAAATCCTTACCGTGACCCAAAAGGGAGAAATCTACTTCGAACTTCCGGTCATTTTCCACGTGTACTCGGACGGTTCCGCAAATGATGCAAAAGTCACCGCCGCCTACATTCAGGAATGTATGGATTACGTGAATAACTTCTACCGAGGCAACAACGGGAAAAGCGAGAATCTCAACCTGCAATTCACCCTTGCCACCACCACACCCGAAGGAACTCCCTTGGTTGAACCCGGGATAAATACCGTTCAAAGTTCATCCACCTCGTTCAATGTCGATAATTATTTAAGATACAACACATACAACGGCACACAAATAATATGGGACCCCAACAAGTATATCAACGTTATCATCTGCTCCTTTACCGAAGAAAACGTGACGGGAATCGCCATGACCCCGTACACCCCGCAAGGCAAATCCCTGCCGGGTTTAAGAAGAAATGATACATATTATACCAGTCTTCCCACCAACTCCGTACAAGCCGTGATGATAAACAAGCTATTTGTAGATAAAGCAGAGACCGGAGCTTACGGCCCACAACCGGTATGGCCCACCACACTCGCCCATGAACTGGGGCATTATCTCGGGTTATTCCATGTATTTTCCGGTGGAGACAACGGGCAAACAACCGATTACTGTGAAGATACTCCCGATTACGATCGCCCGGCTTACGACACTTGGCTAGCAAGTGTATCCCGACTAACTTTTGCCCAAGCAGCACAGCGCCAAGATCGCAATGGAACCACCTTCACGTCATATAACATAATGGACTATTATTATGGCTATCGTGATCGTATTACCCCCGACCAACGAACCCGCATCAGACACGTACTTGATTACAGTCCCCTCATTCCGGGACCGAAAATTGCGGTAGAAAACACGAGTCGTGCTGAAATCATTATCGAGGAACCACTCATACTCAAGTAACCCATCATGAAGCGACGACCTTATCTAAGCCTTCCTTACACAGGAGGGAATACCATTTGGTAATCAGCTCTCCCCCGGTGTAAGGGGGAGCTGGAGGGGGTAGCTGGTTAATACAAACAAGACTCTTAAGTCAGCCTCTTGTTTTCAAACTCACGAGACTATTCCCTACTTTTCCCCCTGTGGCAATAAAAGATACCGCCTATCCTTACCGGTCAACTCCTTTTGTTCCTCGGTCAACTCCAAGAAATTATTTCCCAACCACAACCGTTTTAATGCGGGTAAATGAAACAAGAAATCCGGAACCTTTCCCGTCAACTCGTTATTCTGCACAAGGACATCTTCCAACCGTTTCATTCCCGCCCATTCATCTGGGATTTCCCCACTAAACTTATTCGCAAAGAGAGCCATTTTTTTTAGTTTTCTCAATTCTCCCCATTCTGCGGGTAACGTCCCTGTCAACTTATTCACCCCAACATCCAACATCTCCAACTCAGAAAGCCACCCCAACTCGGCAGGTAGTTCCCCTTCCAACATATTTCTACCAAGATAGAGGATGTTCAAACTTCGCATATTCCCAATTTCAGCCGGAATCGTTCCGGTCAAGTTATTTCCTAGGAGAGCCAGAACTGTCAATTTATCCAAGTAACCGATCCCGGCAGGAATCTCACCGCTCAACTTATTCATTGACAAATCCATCCTTTCCAACAAGGTTAACTCCCCGATCCCGGCAGGAATCTCGCCCGACAACTTGTTATTCCCCAACAACAAAAGTCGTAAATTCCGCAAATTCCCGATACTCGCGGGTAAAACACCTCCGGTGAAAGCATTCGAAGCGTTCAATTCCTCCAACGACTCTATATTCCCGATTTCCTCCGGGAGCGAGGAAAACTCGTTATTCGGCATAGCCAATATTCTCAACCGTCTCAAATTACCGATCTCGGGAGGCAAGGCCCCGTTAAAATGATTATTTGTCAGGTACAACCTCTCTAAACCTTCCATATCTCCCAGTTCCGGCGGTAACACCCCACTCATCCGGTTCCCGAACACGTCCAAGGTCTTCAACCGTTTCATCCTACCGATCGAGGCCGGCAGTGTCCCCGTGATCTCGTTATTCGCCAAGTATAACTCCACCAGCGACTCCCAATCACCAATTTCGTCCGGTAAGTTACCAGCAAGACGGTTATTCTGCAAGTTCAAGAAATTCAAACTCCGCATACGTGTCATCTCGGCGGGCAACTTTCCGGTGAACGTGTTATTGTTCAAGAACAACCTAACCAAATTCTCCAACTGCCCCAATTCCTTGGGTAGCTCGCCCGACAAACGGTTCTCTCCCAAACTCAATTCAGTCAAGTTTCTCAACTTACCAATCGACGGGGGAATACTCCCGCTAAACTGATTCTTCCATAAATACAAATGTTTTAGTTCTTCCCAATTCCCGATTTCCGCGGGGATCGTCCCCGAGAAATTATTAAAACTCAAGTTCAAGTATTCCAGCTTGACCAACTTCGTTAACGCCACCGGGAATGGTCCGGACAAACGATTTGTTTTCAGGTAGAAATTTCTCAAGTCTACCAGATTTCCCAGCGTCTCCGGCAACTCCCCGGAAAACTCATTTTCCGAGAGCAATAACGACCGCAAGTGAATCAATCGTCCCATCTCTTCCGGAAGAGGACCCGAAAACCTGTTCGATGTCAAATCTAGTAAATTCAATCCCGTCATTTTCCCGATTTCAGCGGGTAAAGGCCCGGAGAACCTGTTATTCCTCAAACTCAAGTAATTCAATTGCGCCAGCTCACAAAGCTCCGGTAGCAACGGCCCGCTCAAACGATTATTACTCAAATCAAGGGATGTAAACGACACGGCCTCCTTGATTTCAGCGGGTAACGAACCTGAAAGAACATTATCCGACAATTCCAGACGATACAATTTCGGCAAAGTGAATAACACGCCGGGGATCGCTCCCGTCAGTCGGTTATTCGACAAAACCAACGCCAACAATTCCTTCAAATGCCCCAAAGTAGTGGGGATCACCCCTCTCAACAAATTATTGTCCAGTGAAATATTCCGCAAAGTTTTCACGCTCCCCAACGAGGCGGGAATCTCCCCGTCTATCCGGTTTTGTCCCAATGATAAATTTCTCAACTTTTTCAGCCGGCTCCAATCTGCGGGCAACTCTCCCCGCAGGCGATTACCGAACATATTTATCTCTTCCAAGTTTTCCAGAAACATAAGCTCGTCCGGAATTTTCCCCGTCAGCAAATTCGAAGAAATATCCGCACACTCTAACAACGAGAGGTTCCCGATGGCAGCCGGAATGTCCCCCGTCAATCTATTCGTACCCATTCGAAGGTATTTCAATTGCTTAAGCCCTCCGATTTCCTCCGGGATCTCCCCCGACAACTGGTTACGAGAAAGATCCAGTGTCACCAGATTTTCCAGTTTACCGATCCCAACAGGTATTTCTCCAGTCAAACGATTGCCGTTCAGTGACAACTGCCTTAACGCTGTACACTCTCCAATATCCGTTGGCATACTCCCCGTGATCTCGTTATTACACAAGTTAAGCACCTCTAATGTCTTCAGCCTGAAAATAGCTCCCGACAGAACTCCCTTCAAACCGTTTGCTCCCAGATATATACTCAATTTCCCGTTATCATAGTTCCGCTTCACCCCGTACCACTCCTCAACAGGCCGGTCACTTAACCAGTTCTCCTTCGCCCGCCAATCTTCCCCTCCCAGAACCCAGTACAATTCTTTCAAAGCGGCTCGTTCCGCAGCTACTTGCTGCTCTTTCAGCAACAAATCCACCGCTTGTTCCCGAACGATCTTCTTTTCCTTCCCTTTTTGCCTCTCTTTACGCGTTTGTGCAACTAACGGGTCATTCCCGTAACAAATGGAAAATACAAATAACAGAATAAATGACACAACTTGTTTCATAGCCGATCTTTTTAATATCCGCTACTAATTTAAACATTTACAAACAAATTGCAATAACTTTGAACGGGAAAGTAAAAACTTATTAATTTTAGATCCTACTAATTTTAGATTTTAGATTCCAGCCGCACAAGGCCGACGCTTCTTGATTTTCAACTTTTAGTTTTTAACTTTTAACTTTCCAACTACCCCCACCAACTCCCCCTTACACAGGGGGAGAGACGGACGCAAGAAGGAGTCACGACGTAGCAATGCAGCGAGTTCTCCCCCTTGGAAAGGGGGAGCTAGAGGGGGTTCAATCTAAAATTTAAAATCTAAAATCTAAAATTAATAAGATCTTTCATCCCTCCCTTCTACCCAGTTGATATAAGCGGTGTTGACCACCTTATTACCACCGGGAGTGGGATAATTTCCGGTAAAATACCAGTCACCCGTGTCATTCGGGCAAGCCACGTGCAAATCTTCGACAGACTGGAAAACCACTTTTACCTCGGCATTCAGATGCTCGTCACGCACCATCTCGGCAATCTTGTCGGAAATCTCTTCCTCGGTAAAAGGAGCGTAAATCTCTTTCACGTGGTTCACCACCTGCTCTTTGGGCAGTCCTTGTTGTGCTTTACACTTCCGGTACACCTCGTCAATCAATCCCTCCATGCCTCGTTCCTTCAACAACTCGATGGCCGCATTGAACGCTATAAACTCGTTCATCCGGGTCATGTCGATCCCGTAGCAATCGGGGTAACGAATCTGCGGGGCGGAAGACACCACCACGATACGTTTCGGGCCAAGACGATCGAGAATACGCAGAATACTCTTTTTCAAGGTGGTTCCCCGCACGATCGAGTCATCAATCACCACGAGGTTATCCGTGGGCTGCACTGCCCCGTAGGTCACGTCGTACACGTGTCCCACCAGCCCGTCACGTCCGGAATCCGAGGTAATAAACGTGCGCAGCTTGGCATCCTTGATCACTATTTTCTCGATACGGGGTTCGCGGCAAATGATCTCGTCGAGCGTTTCCTCGCTCCACGTTGCCTTTCCCTCCCGGATCAAACGTTTTTTCTCCTCCACCATGTACTGCTGAATTCCTTTCACCATCCCGTAGAAGGAAGTTTCCGCCGTGTTAGGGATAAAGGAAAACACCGTGTTATCGAGATCGCCATCCACGGCCTTTACCAAACGAGGTGTCAATAACTCGCCCAATTTTTTCCGTTCCCGGTATATATTCCTGTCATTCCCGCGGGAGAAGTAGATACGCTCGAACGAACAACTGGCACGTTGTCGTGGTTCACGCACGAGTTCCTCGGTCACGGTTCCATCTTTCTTGATCAACAGGGCGTATCCCGGACGGATCTCGGAAATTTCCATGTTCATGCCTTGGAAAGCGGTCTGGATCACGGATGCCTCGGATGCCACCACGACCACCTCGTCATCTTTGTAGTAATAAGCCGGACGTATCCCCCACGGATCACGCATCACGAAAGCATCGCCATGCCCGACCACTCCTGCTACGGCATATCCCCCGTCCCAATCCTCGCTACTCCGGGAAAGGACCTTGGGTAAATCAACCGTACGTTCAATCAACGGGGTAATCTCCTGTTTCGAAAATCCCTTTTCTTTGTAGAAACGGTACAAATCCTGAATCTCGCTATCCAGAAAATAGCCTACCTTCTCAAGCAGGGTCACCGTATCGGAATAATTTCGCGGGTACTGTCCCGCCCGAATCAAACTCTCGAACAACTCGTCCACGTTCGTCAGGTTAAAGTTCGCCGCCAGCGCTAAATTGTGCGCCCGCCAGTTGCTTGCCCGTTTCAGTGGGTGAACGTAATCTATATTATTCTTTCCGAAAGTCGCGTAACGTAAATGCCCCAAGTAAACCTCGGAAACAAATGGAAGGTTCTGCTTTGCCCAAACAGCATTCTTCTCCCGGAGAATCTCCGGTGTAAACGGTTCGTGAATCCGGTCGAACACATCCTGTATCGGGTTCGCGTCACAGGAACGTACGCGGTCCATATACTTGTACCCCGGTTCCATGTCGAGTTTCAACCCCACGACTCCCGCGCCGTCTTGGCCGCGGTTACGCTGTTTCTCCATTAATATGTACAACCTGTTTAGCCCGTAAAGGTAAGAACCGTATTTCTTCTGATAATAATCCAATGGTTTCAGCAATCGAATCAACGCGAAACCACACTCGTGATGAATGGTGTCACTCATATTTTTTTCCCTAATTTCATATATTACCCCCGAGATATTCTCCTTTCCCGGAGAGATTACAAAAGTAAGAAAAAAATATGGTTTATAAACCTTATGGCCCCGAATGTTAATCTCACGATTAACATTCTTTACCACACATTTTTCAACCAAAATTCAAAATTAGGTTATCTTTGCGAACCTTAAGTAAAAAGAATGATGTTGAACGTGCTGAAGAATAGTATATTGATCGTGTTATTCGTGTTGGTAAGTTCCAGCGGGATATTAGCAAAAGGACAAAATCTGTCCTTCAAAGAAACCTGTTTAGAACGTAAATTCTGCCGGAACGAAATCTGTGAAGTCTCCACGGTTCCCCTATTACTCTTTTTTCACGAAAGTTGCGAACTCACACTGGGTTACTCCCATGTTGTCCCGGACTCCAAATCACAATTGGTTCCCTCTTTCCTGCAAAGGAATAGCAAGAACAACACCGCGGTAGCACACTCCAAACGCAACTTGTATTTCCACCCTTACTCGACTCTCGGGAAGACCAAATACTACGTCTTTGCCCTGCGAGAAATCATTGTTTAGCCGGAGATCAAACAAGTTACAGGCCGGGTTGGTGGCCCAGCAAGTTGCAGTTACAAGTTTGCAACTTGCCGTATTTTTCCCCTGTAACTAAACTTGTACCTTGAAACTTGAAAACCTGAAACTTTTTATAATTATGAATCTTACTTTATTCGTGGTTGTGTTGATTACAGCCATTTTGCTGGTGGTTATCGCTATGAGCATTGCTCGGGCCATTTCTCCCCGTACCTTCAACAAACAGAAGGGGGAAGCCTATGAATGTGGCGTGCCTACGCGAGGAAAATCATGGATGCAGTTCAAGGTAGGATACTACCTGTTCGCCATCTTGTTTTTGATGTTCGACGTGGAAACCGTGTTTCTCTATCCTTGGGCGGTCACCGTTCAGGATGCCGGAATTAACGGTTTACTGAATGTATTATTTTTCATGCTGATCCTTATTCTCGGATTGGCTTACGCGTGGAAGAAAGGAGCATTGGAATGGAAGTAAAAATTAAATCCATGAAATATGAAGAGTTCAATGATAACGAATATCTTGAACAACTTCGGGCATCCGGCACCAATGTTATCGTGGGATGCCTTGACGATGTTATCAACTGGGGACGCTCGAATTCCCTTTGGCCGCTTACCTTCGCGACAAGCTGTTGTGGTATTGAATTCATGGCAGTGGGAGCGGCACGTTACGATTTCTCCCGCTTCGGGTTCGAGGTAACACGAGCCAGCCCGCGCCAAGCCGACTTTATCATGGTGGCGGGAACCATCGTACACAAGATGGCCCCCGTGCTGAAACGCCTCTATGACCAGATGGCCGAACCCAAATACGTGATTGCCGTGGGGGGATGTGCCATTTCCGGTGGACCGTTCAAAAACTCTTACCACGTGGTGAAGGGGGTTGACTCCATCATCCCCGTTGACGTTTACATCCCCGGATGTCCCCCGCGACCGGAGGCCCTCCTCTACGGGATGATCCAACTGCAACGTAAGGTAAAAGTGGAACGTTTCCTCGGTGGCAAAAACCACAAGGAAAAAGAGAACAAAGAATAATGTAGAATTTAGAATGAAAAAGATTCCGTGATTGCCGATTCGATGATTGAGTGATTAAAATCACTTAATCGAAAATCATTAAATCACTTAATCAATAGGATCTAAAATCATTAAATCTAAAATTAGTACATGTTAGTAGATAAAATAAAAAATATTGTTCCCGAGGCAGAGATCGACGAGAGCGATATCCTTACCGTGACGGTAGAGCCCGCCAAGTACAGGGAACTGGCTCTCCGGCTAAAAGGGGACCAGGATCTCTCTTTCGACTTCATGATCTGCATGACGGGAATGGACTGGGGCGACACGTTAGGCGTGATCAGCCTGTTACAATCCACGGCTCACGAGCATAAATTATTTTTAAAGACGTTCACTGCCAACCGGGAAAACCCGGAACTGCCCACTGTTTCGGACATCTGGGCCACGGCCAACCTGAACGAACGTGAAGTGTACGACTTTCTCGGTATCCGGTTTATCAACCATCCTGATATGCGACGTCTGTTCCTGCGGAACGACTGGGTCGGCTATCCGTTACGTAAAGACTACAATGCAGACCCTGAAATAAACCCGGTACGACTGGAAAGTGAAGAAACGTTGGATGCAACCCCCACGTTCGAGGCTGATTCCCACGACGGGGAAGTCAGCGAGAAAGAGAACATCTTGTTTGAAGAAGACGAGTACGTGGTGAACATCGGGCCACAACACCCCGCCACTCACGGTGTACTCCGTTTCCGGGTATCACTGGAAGGAGAGATCGTGAAAAAGGTGGATGTCAACTGCGGGTACATCCATCGAGGCATCGAGAAATTGTGTGAAAGCCTCACCTACCCGCAAACGCTGGCTTTGACAGACCGTCTGGATTACCTTGCCGCGCACCAGAACCGCCATGCGCTTTGTATGTGCATCGAGGAAGCCATGGGGCTGGAAATCCCGGAACGGGTGAAATACATCCGTACCATCATGGACGAGCTGAACCGTCTTTCCTCTCACCTCTTGTTCTGGTCATGCCTCTGCATGGATATGGGAGCGCTGACCGCTTTCTTCTACGGTTTCCGTGACCGAGAAAAGGTGTTGGACATCATGGAAGAAACCACGGGAGGACGACTGATTCAGAACTACAACGTGATCGGTGGCGTGATGGCAGACATCCACCCGAACCTGATCAACCGGATCAAAGAGTTCATCAAATACCTCCCCCCGATGATCAAGGAATATCACGACGTGTTCACGGGCAACGTGATCGCCCAACAACGTTTGAAAGGCGTGGGCATTCTCAAGAAAGAGGACGCCATCAGTTACGGGGCATCCGGCCCGACGGGACGCGCCTGCGGGTGGTCATGTGACGTGCGTAAACACACGCCGTACGGGGTATATGACAAGGTGGATTTCAAGGAAATCCTCTACCCGGAAGGAGACTCGTTTGCCCGTTACATGGTGCGCATGGAAGAGATTCTCGAATCATTACATATACTGGAACAACTGGTAGACAACATCCCCGCGGGAGACTACGCCGTGAAGACCAAACCGCTGATCAAATTGCCGGAAGGTCACTATTTCAAGAGCGTGGAAGCCAGCCGGGGTGAGTTCGGTGTTTACCTCGAAAGCCGGGGAGACAAATACCCTTACCGGGTAAAATTCCGTTCCCCGTGCCTGCCACTGGTATCCATCGTCGACCTGATCACGAAAGGCGGTAAAATCGCCGACCTGATCGCTATCGGCGGTACGCTGGACTACGTTGTTCCGGACATTGACAGATAACTTGGAAGATAAAAGTTAAAAGATAAAAACTAAAAGTTGAAAGTAGGAAATTAGGAAGCGTCGGCCTTGTGCGGCTGGAATCTAAAATCTAAAATCATTAAATCTAAAATTAGTATATGTTTGATTTCTCAACTATAACACAATGGGTAGATGAACTCTTGAGGAGTTTTCTCCCGCACGCTGCTGCCACGCTGGTTGAGTTTATCCTGATCGGGCTTTGCCTGCTCGTGGGATACGCCGTGATTGCCCTCGTGCTGATCTACGTGGAACGTAAAGTGTGTGCCTTTTTCCAGTGTCGTATCGGACCGAACCGGGTGGGGCCTTACGGGACCATACAGAGTGTGGCCGATATGATCAAAATGTTAACCAAGGAGATCATCGACATCAACCACGTCGACCGATTCCTGTTCAACCTTGCCCCTTTCGTCGTGATTATCGCGTCGGTACTGGCTTTTGGTTGTATTCCCTTCGCGAAAGGACTACACGTGATCGACTTCAACGTGGGAATCTTCTTCCTGATCGCCGTGTCGTCCATCGGTATCGTGGGAATCCTGCTTGCCGGGTGGGCCAGTAATAATAAATACTCGTTGATCGGTGCCATGCGAAGTGGCGCACAGATGATCAGTTACGAGTTATCCATCGGGTTATCCATCCTTACCGTGGTGGTATTCACCGGAAGTATGCAGCTCTCCACGATCGTGGAAGGACAGGTAGACGGGTGGTTGCTATTCAAAGGACATATCCCGGCCTGTATCGCGTTTATCGTTTACATCATCGCCGGGACAGCCGAGACGAACCGGGGTCCCTTCGACTTGCCGGAGGCCGACTCGGAGTTGACCGCAGGGTACCACACGGAGTATTCCGGTATGCACTTCGGGTTCTTCTACCTCGCCGAATACTTGAACATGTTCGTGGTTGCATCCGTGGCCAGCACCCTATTCTTAGGCGGTTGGATGCCGTTACACGTTCCCGGCTGGGAAAGTTTCAACCAAATCATGGATTACATTCCTTCCATCTTCTGGTTCTTCGGGAAAACAGCCGTGGTTATATTCATCATCATGTGGTTTAAATGGACCTTCCCGCGGTTGCGTATCGACCAGTTACTCCGCTTGGAATGGCGCTACCTGTTGCCGATTAACCTGATCAACCTTTTCCTGATGGTGATCATTGTCGTATTTAAACTACATTTTTAAAGACGAAGTTATGAAGAGTATTATAAAATATATTACCTCGTTTTTCAAGGGTCTTTTCTCTTTGCTGACCGGGATGAAAGTCACGCTACGGGAATTTTTCACCAAGAAAACGACGGAGCAATACCCGGAAAACCGGGCCACGTTGAAAATGTTTGACCGTTTCCGGGGGAACTGGTGATGCCTCACGACGAGAACAATCACCACAAATGTATCGCTTGCGGCATCTGCGAGATGAACTGCCCGAACGGGACCATCAAGATCACGTCCGAATTTGTCACGGATGAAACCGGCAAGAAGAAAAAGGTGTTGATAAAATACCGGTACGATTTAGGTAGCTGTATGTTCTGCCAGCTCTGCGTGAAAATGTGCCCTCAACAAGCCATCGAGTTCAAACCCACGTTCGAACACGCCGTCTACACGCGCAGCAAACTGGTGAAGTACCTGCACGACGAGTCAATTGAAAATGGACAAAATTGAAAAGGACTACCCCCACCGGCTCCCCCTTACACAGGGGGAGAGACGAACGCAAGAAAGCGTTTCAACATAACAATGAAGCGTGTCCTCCCCCTGTGTAAGGGGGAGTTAGAGGGGGTAGTTGGGAATTTAAAATTTAAAATCTAAAATTTAAAATTAATATAATGAGTACAGCAGAATTACAAGAAACGGTCTTTTTCATCCTGGCAACGGTTATCGTTGTCTGCTCGATCCTGACCGTGACGACCAACCGAATCTTGAGATCGGCGACCTACCTGCTATTCGTGCTTTTTGCCACTGCCGGAATATATTTCCAGTTGGAATACTCATTCCTAGGGGCGGTGCAATTAACGATCTACGCCGGGGGTATCATTATCCTGTACGTGTTCTCGATATTGCTCACCACGGCAGACAAAAGCAAGGTGAGCAGGTTGAAGAACAGCAAGATGTTTGCCGGGCTAATCACGGCTCTCGCCGGGGCGGCAATATGTGTTTACATCACGTTAATGCACTCGTTCGGTCCCTCTCGCTTCGTGGGTGGGGAGATCAACCAAAAAGTCATCGGAACCGCCTTGATGGGCACGGAGAAATACCAGTACCTGCTTCCCTTCGAGGTAATCAGTGTCCTGCTATTGACCTGTATCATCGGTGGAATCATGATAGCGAGAAAAAGATAAAGAATAGTTTAAAATGTAGAATTTAGAATGAAAAAGATTCCGTGATTGCCGATTCGATGATTGAGTGATTAAAATCACTTCATCGGAAATCACTAAATCACTTAATCGATAAAATCATAAATCTAAAATAAGTATATGGAACTACACATGGAATATTACTTGGTGATCAGCACGATCATGCTCTTCGCGGGAATTTACGGGTTCATCACCCGGAGGAACCTGCTTGCCGTGTTGATCTCAATCGAGTTGATCCTGAATTCAGTGGACATCAACTTTGCCGTGTTCAACCGTTATCTCTTCCCCGAACAGATGGAAGGCTTTTTCTTCACCCTGTTCGCCATCGGGGTTTCCGCTTGCGAAACAGCCGTTGCCATAGCCATCATCATCAATATATACCGGAACATCCGCAATATACAGGTGAAAAACTTGAACGAGCTGCAAGAAGAAGAGCAAAGGAATGGACAATTGAAAATTGAGAATTGAAAATGAAAAGTTTCCCGAAGACAGTGAGTATTTTAGCTCTCCCTCTGTTTATAGAGGGAGTACCCCGAAGGGGGGAGGGGGTTCTTGTAAATAAAGCGTTTACATGGCAACAAACTCCTCCGTCTGCTTCGCAGCCACCTCCTCTATGAACAGAGGAGGAGCTAAAATACCATCTTGCTCTAAAAGATAAAAGTAAGAAATCAAAAAGCGTCCGCCCCGTGCGGCTGGAATCTAAAATCTAAAATCTAAAATCAAGAAATCAATACATGGAATACACAGTTTTAATATTGATTCTACCATTGCTGACATTTCTAGCGCTAGGCTTGTTGGGTACGAAATTGAAACCCACCACGGCCGGGAGCATAGGAACGTTATCTTTGGCGATATGTGCCTTGCTAGCCTACATGACGGCATGGCAATATTTCTCGATGCCCCGGGTAGAAGGCGTACGCCTCCCGGTCATCCCGTTCAACTTCGAATGGCTGCGTTTCACGCAATACCTGCATATTGATCTGGGTATCTTGCTAGACCCGATTTCCGTCATGATGCTGGTAGTAATCACGACCGTATCATTGATGGTACACGTTTACAGTTTGGGATACATGCACGGGGAAAAAGGTTTCCAGCGTTACTACGCCTTCCTTTCCCTTTTCAGTTTCTCGATGCTGGGTCTCGTGGTAGCCACGAACATCTTCCAGATGTACATTTTCTGGGAGCTGGTGGGTGTTTCTTCCTACCTGTTGATCGGTTTCTACTACACGAAACCGGAGGCTGTCGCCGCGTCCAAGAAAGCGTTTATCGTCACCCGGTTCGCCGACCTCGGTTTCCTGATCGGCATCCTGTTGCTCTCGTTCTACACGAAAACATTCTCTTTCGACCTGTTAACTTCAGGCGACTCGTCACTCTTTGCCGGGGCTGCCGGGACGACCTTCATGGGATGTTCCGTGATGAGCTGGGCCATGGCCTTGATTTTCATGGGAGGTGCCGGGAAGTCGGCCATGTTCCCGTTACATATCTGGTTACCGGACGCTATGGAAGGTCCTACCCCCGTGTCGGCACTGATCCACGCGGCCACGATGGTGGTTGCCGGGGTTTACCTCGTGGCTCGCTTGTTCCCCGTGTATTACTTCGAGGCCCCCGAGGTACTCGTGCTGATCGCGGTCGTGGGAGCGGTCACGTCCCTCTACGCGGCAGTAGTTGCCTGCGTGCAGACGGACATCAAGCGAGTGCTGGCCTTTTCCACGATCTCGCAGATCGGTTTTATGATGGTGGCGCTCGGTGTCTCCGGGATGGAAGGCCACGAAGGCTTGGGCTACATGGCATCCATGTTCCACCTGTTCACGCACGCCATGTTTAAAGCCTTGCTATTCCTCGGCGCGGGAGCCATTATCCATGCCGTTCACAGCAACGAGATGAGCCACATGGGTGGTCTTCGTAAATACCTGCCCGTGACGCACATCACGTTCCTCGTGGCTTGTCTCGCTATTTCAGGTATCCCCCCGTTCTCCGGGTTCTTCAGTAAAGACGAAATACTGGCCGCCACGTTCATGTTCAGCCCGGTACTCGGTGTCGTGATGAGCTTCATCGCGGCCCTGACGGCATTCTACATGTTCCGCCTCTATTATAACATCTTCTGGGGTAAAGAAAGCGCGCATGAACACACCCCACACGAGGCCCCGAAGAGCATGACTCTTCCCCTCGTATTCCTTGCCGTGGTAACACTTTTCGCCGGGTTCATTCCTTTCGGGAAATTTGTCAGTAGCAACGGGATGGAATATATCATCCACCTAGACTGGACAGTAGCCGGCACCAGCATCGTTGTTGCCGTGGCTTCCATCGCTCTTGCCACGTGGTTCTACAAAGGATCGAACCCCGTACCGGATCGTCTGGCCACCACGTTCAGCGGGTTGCATCGCGCCGCTTACCGACGGTTCTACATGGACGAGTTGTACCTCTTCATCACGAAACGTATCATCTTCAACTGCGTATCCCGCCCCATCGCTTGGTTCGACCGCCACGTGATCGACGGATCGCTGAACGGTCTGGCAAACGTCACGCAACGATTGTCTTACTCTATCCGGGGATTACAATCCGGACAAATACAGCAATACGCTTACGTGATCCTGTTCGGCTCGCTATTAATACTAGTCGTGGTTTTATTAATAATGTAAAAATGGAAGAGTTTATAAAGTTCATAAAGTTTATAAGGTCCATAAGATCACGAGTGTCCTTCGGACAGTGTTTATCGGCAGCTCCTGCTGCCGTGGACAAAGCGCCCCGCAGGGGTCCACGAACCTTATGAACTTTATGAACCTTATGAACTTTATAGACTAATAAATTAAAATAGATATGAACTTTTTATCATTATTCGTTCTGATACCAATACTCACGATGGGCGGGTTATTTCTTTCAAAGAACCTGCAACAAATTCGTGTAGCGGTGGCCACGGGAGCTTCCCTGTTGCTGGCCTTAGCCGTCGGGTTGGTATTTGCATATTTAGGAGAACGGGGAGCCGGTAACACGGCAGAAATGCTGTTTACCGCCAGCACGGTTTGGTACGCACCCTTGAACATACATTATTCCGTGGGAGTTGACGGGATCTCGGTAGCCATGTTGCTGCTTTCCGCCGTCATCGTCTTCACGGGTACATTCGCGTCATGGAAAATGGACTTCCTGCAAAAAGAGTATTTCTTGTGGTTTAACCTGCTGGCCATCGGGGTATTCGGGTTCTTTATCTCCGTGGACCTCTTCACCATGTTCATGTTTTACGAGGTGGCCCTCATCCCCATGTACCTGCTGATCGGCGTCTGGGGTAGCGGGAAAAAGGAATACGCTGCCATGAAACTGACGTTGATGTTGATGGGAGGCTCTGCCCTGCTGCTCGTGGGGATTCTTGGCATCTACTTCCACTCCTCGACGACGGGAGCATTCACGATGAACTTGCAGGAAATAGCGCAGGCCCACGCCATGCCCGAAAGCCTGCAACGCTGGTTCTTCCCGTTGGTATTCATCGGGTTCGGGGTCCTTGGAGCATTATTCCCGTTCCATACATGGTCACCCGACGGTCACGCCTCTGCCCCCACGGCAGTCTCCATGCTCCATGCCGGGGTATTGATGAAACTGGGTGGTTACGGGTGTTTCCGGGTAGCCATCTACCTGATGCCGGAGGCCGCTAAAGAGCTTTCATGGATATTCATCATCCTCACGGGTATCAGCGTCGTTTACGGGGCTTACTCGGCCATCGTGCAAACGGACTTGAAATACATCAACGCTTACTCGTCCGTGAGCCACTGCGGGCTGGTATTGTTCGCCATCCTGATGTTGAACCAGACGGCCATGACGGGAGCCGTGATGCAGATGCTTTCCCACGGTCTGATGACAGCCTTGTTCTTCGCCCTGATCGGAATGATCTACGGTCGCACGCATACTCGTGACATCCGGGAAATGGGTGGTTTGATGAAGATCATGCCTTACCTCGGCGTGTGTTACGTGATTGCCGGTCTCGCCTCCCTCGGTCTTCCGGGATTAAGCGGGTTCGTGGCAGAAATGACCGTGTTCGTGGGAGCGTTCCAAGAGACGGACACCTTCCACCGGGTATTCACGATCATCGCTTGCACGTCCATCGTGATCACGGCCGTGTACATTCTGCGAGTGGTCGGGAAACTACTCTACGGGAGCGTGGTCAACGAGCATCACTATGCCCTCTCCGATGCCAACTGGTATGAACGTTTTTCCACGATCATACTGATTGTTGCCATCGCCGGAATCGGTCTGGCACCTCTATGGCTCTCCGACATGATCCGGGCATCGCTTGGCTCCGTGCTTGCTGCCCTACAATGAACAATTGAAAATTGAAAATGGAGAATTGAAAATGAAAGGACTACCCCCTCCACCTCCCCCTTACACAGGGGGAGAGACGAACGCGAGAAAGCGCTACAATGTAACAATGGAGCGTGTCCTCCCCCTTTCCAAGAGGAAGAGACGAATGCAAGAAAGCTCCACAATGCAACAATGCAGCGTGTCCTCCCCCTGTGTAAGGGGGAGTTAGAGGGGGTAGTTGAAAATCATAAATCTAAAATCATAAATCTAAAATAAAAATGGGTTACGCTAATTTCTTATTAATGAAGGAGGAAATATCACTGGTAGCGGTGATCGTTATACTCTTAATTTACGACATATTCGGCACCCCGAAAAGCCTGAGGTATTTTCAACCGATAGCTTGTATTCTCGTGGGTATTCATATCCTGCTGAATATCTGGCCCGCCCCGGACGTGACGGCTTTCGGGGGGATGTATCACAGCACGGCAATGGGTGGGGTCATGAAATCCATCCTGAGCATCGGGACGCTGCTCGTGTTCATGCAAGCCAACAACTGGCTTTCCAGCGAGCGCACGATTATCCGCCGGGGAGAATTCTACATGATCACGCTGGCCACGCTGCTAGGTATGTACTTCATGATTTCGGCCGGGAACTTCCTGATGTTCTTTATCGGGCTGGAAACGGCATCCATACCGATGGCAACACTTGCCGCTTTTGACAAGTACAAGCAACAATCGGCCGAGGCGGGTGCCAAATACATCCTTACCGCCGTGTTCGCGTCCGGCTTATCGTTGTACGGGATCTCGTTAATTTACGGGACCACGGGAACGCTGTATTTCGAGGACATCCCCGCCGGGTTAAACAGTAGCCCGCTCCAGATGATGGCTTTCGTGTTCTTTTTCGTGGGACTGGGATTCAAGTTATCACTCGTTCCTTTCCACCAGTGGACCCCGGACGTGTACGAGGGCGCCCCGACCAGCGTCACCGCCTACTTGTCGGTGATCTCGAAAGGCTCCGCGGCATTCGTGCTGATGGTCATTCTCTATAAAGTGTTTGCCCCGCTCGTTCAGGAATGGCAGGCCATCCTCTACTGGGTAATTATAGCCTCTATCACGCTGGCCAACATCTTCGCCATACGGCAACAGAACCTGAAACGATTCTTCGCCTATTCCTCCATCTCTCAAGCCGGGTACATCATGCTGGGAGTGATTAGCGGGACGGCCATGGGTATGACCGGACTGGTGTACTACGTGCTGGTGTACATGCTATCCAACCTAGCCGCCTTCGGGGTTATCGCTGTCGTGGAACATCGCTCCGGCAAGATCACGATTGATGATTACAACGGGTTGTACTCCACGAATCCACGCTTGAGTTTCGTGATGATGATCGCCTTGTTCTCACTGGCAGGAATCCCGCCATTTGCCGGGTTCTTCAGCAAGTTCTTCATATTTGCCGCCGCGGCACAACAAGGATATTACGTGCTGGTTTTCATCGCCCTGTTGAACACCATTATCTCTCTTTACTATTACCTGAGAGTGGTAAAGGCCATGTTTATCAACAAGAACGAGCAACCGATCGCCAGATTCAACTCTGACAATTATTCACGTATAAGTCTCGTTGTATGCAGCGCCGGAATCCTGCTCGCGGGAATCCTTAGCGTCGTGTACGAGAACATCGGGATGTACAGTTTCGGAATGTAGAATTTAGAGTTTAGAATTTAGAGTTCAACTTTTAGTTTTAAGCTTTTAACTTTTAACTTTCCAACTACCCCCACCGACTCCCCCTTACACAGGGGGAGAGACGGACGCAAGAAAGCGCCACAATGTAACAACGTAGCGTATTCTCCCCCTGTGTAAGGGGGAGTTAGAGGGGGTAGTTAGAAAGTTAAAAGCTAAAAGTTAAAATCTAAAATTCACCCAAGAGTGTCATCAGCACCGGGCGGAACGCGCAGGTAAACGGAACGGGTGTACTCGTCCGTGTCCGGGCTGGCGAGATAAGGATAAATATGCACGACCGTCTCCGGGGAGAGAGGTTCTCTACCGGGACCCTCGGGATCGGGTAGCGTAAAAGTGACCGTCCCGGCGGCACGGGTCACCGCAGGAAGGTGAAGCACGCGTGGCGCATCGGGCAAGCAGTCGTAGAAGTAACCCACGACGAGCGTATCGTTGTCCCTCGTCTCGTCGAGTATGCCGTGGTGACGCCATTCGAGAGTAAAGGTCCACCCGTCACGGCGGACGTGGGTGTAGAGCGGCACGGCGAGCCAGCCAACGCTGAAAACGAAGGCCCGGAAGTTCTCCACACCATGCTCGTCGCAGGCTGTGCCGTTCACCTTGTGACACAGGTTCGGAGCAGTCATGGAGGTGTCCTTGGCAAAGGGGACCCACGAGTTGGCTCCCACAAGTTTCCGCTGGAGGATTTTCACGAGCCTGTCAACGAATGCGAAAACACTTGTCAACAGTCGCTGCCTCTCCGATCGCTTCGCACGGCGACGATCACGTTCCTCTGTCGATCCGGCGGGGCGCTTGCTGGCACAATGGCATTCCTTGCCTTTCCGGTAATACGTGGTGATACCGCCGGAACGAGTGGTCGCTTGTTGATTGACCGGTAGCGCGGTTTTCTTTTTCTTCTTCTTTTTCTTGCTCATGATGCCTCCTCTTAAATGATTCGATAAACCTCCAATAATGCTTAAACACACCTTAATGTCAAGTTTACATTTTTTTAGGGAAATTACCAAATCGTGAATGTCAAGTCACCGGGTTACTCCGGTAACTTTCCGGTAACTTTCCGGTGACTTACCGGTAACTTACAAAAGGTGCAGTTAACTTATCTCGAAGATAGATAGCATCTTGCACGCATATCGCCCGTTACCAAACGGGAAAGAGAGTGGAGATACTCAAAATATGTTAATTTTTATTAAAAATAAATTTGTTTTTTCTTGTTCAAGTCGAAAAAGGGTCATACCTTTACCATGTGCTTTCCTCGAAGCGTGGGGAAAGGCGTTTTGAAATACTCATCTAATACTCGAAAGTATGGCACGAATAAAATCAACCAACTTTTACCAGAAGAGCGGGAAAGTCGCTAACGAGGTATTTTCCAATCTAGGCAACGGCGAGGTCGGCTGCCGCGCCAAGAACAGCAAGCAAGCGCCCCTGAACGAGGAGCAAAAAATCAACGCGTCGGGCTTCTCGGCCCTTAACGCCGAGGTACGGTACCTGAACCCGGTACTCCACGTGACCTTTCCCCGTGACACGAACGGCACCAAGTGGGCCAATCGTTTCACGAGCGTCAACAAGAAACGCGAGGGCGTGTTGACAACCACGAAGATTCATCCTGATACCCCCGTTGACCCGAAGAAAAAAGCCAACGAGGAGTACACCAGCAAGATCGACTGGACGAAAGTCCTTTTCGCCGCCGGTCCGTTGCTCGTTCCTTCCGTGACCGTCAACAAAGCCAACTTGAACCTCGAACAGATCATCGCCGAGAAAACAAGGCTCCGTTCCCGTGTCACGCCCCTCGCCGACGCGGAAACTCCCGTCGTGACCGCCGAGGAGGGCGAGATGTATAGCATCACCTTCGCGCAGGAAGCCACCGTTTACGAGGGGGCCTACTGCTGGACGAACGACCGCGTTTACGGCGTCATCTACAGTCCCGAAGACCATTTCGCCCTTGTCCAGCAACTGCGCGACAGGGGTGAGAACGGCGTGACCACCATCGTCGTCCCCTCTTTCGTCAAGCCCGAGAACATCCACGTCTACAGTCTCGCCATGACCGCCGACGGGAAAATTACTTCTAACTCCATTCACTCTACCTTAGGAGCGTAAGGTTTATAACGGCAGCTCACGCTGCCGTTAATTTTAAATTTTAAATCCCAGCCGCACAAGGCCGATGCTTCTTGATTTTCAACTTTTAGTTTTTAGCTTTTAACTTTCCAACTACCCCCTCTAACTCCCCCTTACACAGGGGGAGGACACGCTGCATTGTTACATCGTGACACCTTTCCGTCTCTTCCCCTATGCAGGGGGGAGCCGGAGGGGGTAGTCCTCTCATTTTCAATTGCCTTGTCTTTCCCCTCAAAAATAAAATCCCAGATTAAAGTAACACCCTAACTTTTCCGACCAGTCGGAGAAAGTAAAGACCAGATCAATCGGTCCCAGCATAGAATCCCGGGAATAACCGATTCCCCCGCCCCATATACCTTTACGACCGAAGAGGTCAAAGAAGTTATCGTCTTGCAAGGCATAGTTCCCGATAACGGAAAGATAGTGCTTTCGCCCCATGCGTTGGCGAAATTCCAATTTCCCCACGATCACGGCATTCTCGAATACCTCCACGTGGTTAATTCCCACGAAAGGCATCTGCTGCGTGTTGTAACGTCCGAACTCCGTTCCCCCGAGATTATTAAAGTAAGAATAGGCAGGATCATGCCCGATCAACACTCGCCCGAACGCAGAAGGTAGTAATTTCAAACGGTCGGAAAGGGAAACAACCGGGCAGAAACGAACCGACAGGGCGGAAAACGGCGATCCCCCGTCATACGTCGCCAAGTTATCCGTGTACAACGAGTAAGCGGCCTCTAAGGAAACGCCCCGGGAGGGGTAGAACCGACGATCGTACGTGTCCAGTTCCGCCACCCCGTAATAACTGAAAAAGCCCTCGGGACGAACGCTCATCACCTCGTCCTCGTTGGAGAAAAGCAAGGAATTGTAATCAAAATACTCGTAGCGTAACCCCACCTTGAACTTAAAATTACGCAGGTACAGGCTGGACAGCCCAAGTTCCCCCGCGTGGTAACGATAAGTCACGTTATTCGTTTTCTTCCCCTTCCGGTAATAATCCACGTCATTGTAGCGGAACATGTAAGCGAGGTTAAACCCTCGCAAGAAAGTATTTTCCAGTGAATATTCCAGTTTCACGCAAGGATTCTTGCTCAAACGCCCGGTTAACGCCAGTTGTGACCCTCGCAGACTCCTGTTGTTTAAAGTCGTGTTCAACAAGATGGCCGCCATATCCTCCGAATCAAACCGGAAACCGATATTCAGCGTACTCATGGGATTGGATTTCAGGCTTAACTCCAAATCGTAGGGAGCTGTCCCCAGCAACCGGTAATTCACCGCCACGAATGCTTTCGTGCCGTATAAAATCGCTATTTCACGATGAATATCATTCAACGTGATCTCACTATTTTCCTCTATCCGCATTTTCCGACGCACCCATCCTTCCTCCCGTAAGGAGAGTCCCCGGATAATAACATTCCGGATGGCTATTTTTTCCGGTTGACGGGCTTTCGGGATTTCGTTGTCCACGTTCTCGGACTCCCCGATCAATTCTTTTACCCGCATGATCTCGGACCATTGTTGCAGTGCCGCCACCTTTCCCCGGGCCAGTAGCGAATCGATCGCGCGGGCGCTGAAACTGGCGGCCGTGTATCCTTTCATATCGGGACGAATCACCAGATCGGCAAGCTTCACGTTCGCCTCGTGCTTGTTCATGCAGAGAAGGTTGATGATCTGCGGGATCACGCCGGAAACAGACTCCAACTTATCCTCCTTCATCAAATCGGCCTGCACGTCAACCCCGATCACGATCTCCGCGCCCAACTCACGAGCCACGTCTGTCGGGAAATTATTCAATATTCCCCCGTCAACCAGTACCCGGTCACCCGTCCTCACCGGGGTAAACACGCCCGGAATGGCCATGCTCGCCCGCATCGCCTGCACGAGATTCCCTCCCTTCATCACGATCTCTTCCCGGTGGAACATATCCGCCGCCACGCAGGCAAACGGGATCGGTAATTGCAGGAAATCAAGGGAATCATGATAACCAATCGTGAGATCGGAAAAGAGATTATACACGTTCTGCCCGCTGATAAAACCTGACGGACGCTTTTTCCCCCGGTCAAAAGGGACGGAAAGCAGGTACTTGCCATCCTGTTCCTTCTCCCCGAAAGGCAGGTCATAGCGGTTCACTTTATCACTTAGAAGGAACATCCAATCCTGCACCCGCACGAGGCTATCCAGTTGATCGGCCGAATAACCGATGGCATACAGACCGCCCACGATGGAGCCCATGCTGGTTCCCACGATGACATCCACGGGGATTCCCGCTTTTTCCAACACTTTCAACACGCCGATGTGTGCCACGCCCTTCGCTCCCCCTCCGCTTAACACGACGCCCACCTTTTTCCGTTGTGCCTCCACGGTCGGGAGCATCAACAGCAATAACAAGCCGATCACGAACAGGCGTCGGGCAACCGGGGCATGGAATTTCGGGTATCGGGAAAGTTGCGGGTATTGCATGGTATATATTTTTAATTTAGAATTTAGAGTTTAGAATGCCCCCCTCGAAGGGGCTGTTCAAAAGTCATTTTCAAACTCCCTCCCCCCTTCGGGGTACTCCCTCTATAAACAGAGGGAGAGTTGAAATACCCTCTGTCTTCGGGAAGAGTCACCAGCTCCTCCTCTGTTTATAGAGGAGGTGGCACGAAGTGACGGAGGAGTTTTTTGAAATTAAATGACTTTTTGGGAAAGCCCCGACAGGCTGCATTGTTACATTGTTGTGCCTTCTTGCGTCCGTCTCTCCCCCTGTGTAAGGGGGAGCCGGAGGGGGTAGTTAAAGCGTTAGTCCCGTTGGTGGAAATCATAAATCTAAAATTTAAAATCTAAAATCCTTTCCCCTTGATCCAATCCCCGATCTCTTTCAAGGCCACGGGCGAAAAAGTTTCCTCTATCGTGCCGTATAAAGCGGGTGAACCCGATTCGCAAGTCTGGAAAAGATGATTTAACCCGGGTAGTTCCTTCACGGTCACGCTCCGGTTTCTCCCAGCCTCCAAACCTTTCTTGATGATCCCCAAGTTTCCTGGCAAGACTTGCAGGTCACGACTCCCGTTCAAAGCCAGTACCGGACATTTCACGTCCCTCAAAACGGGAACAGGGTCGTATTTCACGAAGAAATACATCCACGGGGATAGCACTTGACGACGCCAAAGTTCGGCACCTCGCTCGTCCTTCAGGTTTATCGGCAATTTCCCCGCTTGGTTCAAACTATCCATGTACGCTTTCAAAAGCGGTTCGGCCTCCCGACTCGACGCGCTCGCCAGCACGATGTCAAAACATCGGCGATTCACGGCAGCCGAGTAATCCAGCTCCCCGGCAGTCGCTCCCGTCACCCGTCCCATCTCTTTTTGCTGTTCCAGTAATATATGATCACCCCGTAGCCCGGGCCCTGCCAACAGGACGATAAAAGCCACGTCCCCGGAACGACTGGCCACGAGGGGGGCGATCATCCCGCCTTCACTATGCCCGACAAGTCCTATATTTCGTATCTTTCGATCATTCTTCAAAAAGTTTACAGCAGCCTCCACGTCATCGGCGAAATCAAGCGTGGTTGCCGTCTCGAAATTCCCGGTTGATTGTCCCACTCCCCGATCATCGAAACGTAGCACCCCGATCCCCTGCCGGGTGAGATAGTCGGCAAGCACGAGAAAAGGTTTATGTCCCAACACCTCTTCATCCCGGTTTTGCGGCCCGCTACCGGAAATCAACACGACAACCGGGTAATAATCGCCCTTTTCCGGTAAAGTCAGCGTACCCGCCAAGGTCACGCCCGCTTTCGTGTTTTCAAAGGTCACTTCCTCTACCCGGTATGGATAGGGTGGCTTGGGTTCCTGTGGACGCGAGAGAGGCTTTTCCTCGTTGCCCCGCATTAATTCCAACGGCAGCGTCAACCCGCCCTGCACGAAAGTTCCTTGTATCCTATCGGATCCCTGCCATTTCCCGGAGAATTTCATTCCAAGGGCCGGAGCCGTGATGGTCAACACGCTATCTGCGTACTCCGTTTTCCCCGTGGGAATTCCCTTTGCCCCCTGATCAGGGCTATCCATCGTCGTCGTCCATGAATCCCCGGAACGGGAAACATGAAAAACAAGCCTTAATTTCACGCCCTGAATATTCAAGGTTCCACCCCAATGTCCGGCAATATCCTGCGCGTTCACGATCATCGCCACGAGGACAAAAAATACGGATACAAATACTCTTTTCATGCTATTTCTTGTTTACATTATTCAACAAATATACGAGAAATAATTACAAGATATGCAATTTCACACCAAACGAGAGACTCAGTATATCCCATGTTCTCACGTATTTATTCGTAGCACTACTGATGATGTAAAGATCACAGGTACTCAACTCGTAAAATGCCGTGATTCGACGAAAGGGAGAATGAGGCCCCAGATCAAAAGCAATTCGCTGCCCGGTAAAGATATGAAAGCGTACACGGGTGGAAAACTTATAATAGTTATTCGGGTATTTTTCCGGTTCCTTCACCCAGAAATCATCGGATAACACCGTGTTCATGTACAGTCCCGTCACCAGTGGTTCCAACCACCACTTGCCACCGAGACTAACCTCCCACGGTGCGTAATTTTGTTTCAACGTGAACGTTACTTTTGCCTTGTTGGAAGAAAAACGAGGAATCAAGCCGAACATGATCTCCGTTTCCCACTGTTTCTTTCGCCCGTAATCCCAACCTACGCCAAGGGAGAGCAATCCCATAGAACCGGCATATTGCACGTTCTGGTACTTCGGGATCAGACGGTTCCACCCGGATTTATATTGCTGCAACTTACGCTGATGCCGTTCTGCCCGGCGTTGCTCCCGGTCATCATCCGTCATACCCAACACGATTGTAGCCATACTCATGAACATGGCCACGATGCCGACTCTAATAATAGACCACTTCATACTCGTACCCTCCCGGCGTTAAGGTGAATAACAAATAATTCTTATCTTTCATCGCGGCACAACCGATATACGGAATCCCGTCCTCGAACAACTCTTCATGAAGTAGCGTGTGACTGTGTGCGTGCAAACAGAACTCCACCCCCGGAAATTCCAGCAACAAGGCATGAAAACCACGGGCCACGTTATTGTTGAACTCCACGTTGAAAGGTTGCACGTGCATCACCGGAACCGTCCGGGGACATCCCACCGTGTCCTGCAATTCATTGTACATGAAGGTAAAGTCCGGCACCGGGTGTGAGTAGTCGAATTCCAAGGCATTCGTGTTCATGCAAACAAATTTAGTATTCCCCGCCCGGAAGGAGAAATTCTCATCCCCGTATACCTTCAGGAAAACATCCATCCCGTTTCCGAGAATATCGTGATTCCCCAACAAGGCCACGTAAGGCACCTTCAGCTTTCCCATAATATCCCGCACCCACAGGAACTCCTTCGTCAAGCCGAAATCGGATATATCTCCCCCGTGAATCACGAAGTCCACGTCGTCCCGCTTGTTGAGCGCTTTCACGAAATCTTCCGTTTCATCATACCAACGCTGACTATCACCCATTAACACGAACCGCAAGGTGTCTTTCCCCTCGCAGATTTCTTCTATACGAGCTATATTCTTCGCATTTATACCCGTTTCTCCATGTAAACGAACATCGTACGGATGATACTCGATTAAATCACACCCGCATAGAAGTAGCACTATTCCATATAAAATTACTCTTTTCATTGCAATACCAGTTTATAGTCCCGATAATGCAAAAAGCAGACCAAATTATTTAGAATGATTATTAATATAAAACCGACACGGTTACCATTTTGGAAAGATACCCTACCAAAATGAAAAGGTTTTATCATTTACCAATCCGACAAAATCACAACAAAACACTGATTAACAAGCAAATAAACCAGACAACAATCATCTTGCATATTTTTTGCTATCTTGTTGGTCGTTATGGACAAGGAACAGAACGTTGAACACTTCCTCAGTCTTATAAGAAAGGCTAAGAGAGGTCATTTAAAGATATATATCGGCATGATTGCCGGGGTTGGAAAAACTTATCGGATGTTACGGGAAGCACATGATTTGCTTACCGCGGGAGTTGATGTACAAGTAGGTTACGCGGAAACACACGGTCGTGTCGACACGGCAGCCAAACTGGAAGGTCTTCCCGTTATTCCCCGTAAAAAACTATTTTACAAGGGCAAGGAAGTCGAAGAGATGGATTTACAGGCAATTTTACAAATACACCCGGAAGTGGTGATTGTCGATGAACTGGCCCACACGAATATCGAGGGTTGCGTGAACGAGAAACGCTGGCAGGACGTGCTTGACTTGCTGGACGCGGGGATTAATGTTATCACGGCCGTGAATATCCAGCACATCGAAAGCCTGAACGGGGAGGTACAGGACATTTCCGGAATCGAGGTAAAAGAACGTGTCCCCGATAGCGTGTTAGGACAGGCCGACGAGGTGGTGAACATCGACTTGACCGCTGAAGAATTGATCTCCCGGTTAAAAGCCGGAAAGATTTACAAACCGGATAAAATTGAACTGGCCCTGCGTAACTTCTTCAAATCGGAAAACATCCTTCAACTCCGGGAACTAGCCTTGAAAGAGGTCGCCCTACGGGTGGAGAAAAAGGTGGAAAACGAGGTGGTGGAAAATATCGGCCTGCGCCATGAACGCTTCTTAGCCTGTATCAGTAGTCAGGAAAAAACACCGCGCAAACTCATCCGGAAAGTGGCACGCCTAGCCACCCATTACAATAGCAAATTCGTGGTCCTCCACGTGCAAACCCGCCACGAAAGCGCTGACCGCATCCCACTGGCCAAGCAACGTTACCTGATCAATCATTTCAAGCTGGCATCAGAACTGGGCGGAGAGGTACTTCAAATACAATCGGACGACATTATCGGAACCATCATCAATGTTTGCCGGGAAAGGCAGATTAGCACGGTTTGCGTGGGAAAACCCAACATCCAGTTGTTCTCGTACGTGCGTTCTGCCCTTCGATACAAGAGGTTATTGAATAATCTGGCGATATTAAATGTAGATTTAATCATTCTCGGTTCATAAACACGGAAGAATTCTTGAAAATATCATTAAATCGAATTAAGTTTAGGGGTATGAAAATAAAAACGAAATTAACATCGGGAATCGGTCTCCTTTTCATGATCATCGTGCTACTCGGTGTTCTGGCGATCAGTTACATTGATAAACTGGCCGACGACACGAAAAATATCCTGTCCGATAACTACAATTCGCTCGATTATGCGAAAGGAATGCTTTATGCCCTCGATAATCTTGAAACGGACCGGGAAGCGTTGAATATATTCATGGAAAACCTCGAAAAACAGAGACTGAATATCACGGAAATCAACGAGTCGGAAGCCACCGACCGCTTGGCCCGCCATTTCAAATTGCTGGACGAGAATCCTAGCGAACAGAACATCCGGCAACTCCGGCTGGATCTGAACCAGATCATGAGCCTGAACATGGCCTCGATTCAACGCAATAGCGTGATTGCCGAAGACACGGCCCGGCAAGCCACGTTATGGATTTCCATTATCGGGATATGCAGTGTCGGGATTGCCCTTGCCCTGCTCCTGTTGTTCCCCTCGCAAATTACCCGCCCGATCAGCGAGTTGACACGCGGGATCGTGGAGATTGCCCACCGCAATTACAGTAAACGCCTGCATTTCGACTCTACACGGGAATTTAATGAAGTGGCAACTTCTTTCAACGATATGGCCGAACGTCTGGAAGAGTACCAGCAAAGTTCACTGGCGACCCTGTTATCCAGCAAAAAATACTTGGAGGCTATCGTCAACAGTATTCATGAACCGATTATCGGTCTGGATCATGATCGACAAATTCTTTTCGTGAACAATGAGGCTTTGACCGTGTTAAACCTCAAACGGGAACAGATGATTCATCAATCTGCCGACGAGTTATCGTTGAAGAACGACTTGTTACGCCGCCTTATTCGCGAACTGGTACATCCAAACGAAAAGCACGAGCCGCTAAAGATATACGCCGACGACAAGGAGAGTTTTTTCCAAGCCGTTTACGTGCCGATTAAATTGACGGAGACCGAAACCGAGGGAGAAAAACAGGTCGGCAACGTGATCTTGTTAAAGAATATCACGGAATTCAAAGAACTAGATTCGGCCAAAACAACTTTTATCTCCACGATCTCGCACGAGCTTAAAACCCCGATTTCAGCTATCATGATGAGCTTGAAATTACTGGAAGATCAACGGATTGGCAGCTTGAACGACGAGCAACAATCTCTCGCGAGTAGCATAAAAGAAAATAGCGACCGACTGTTAAATATCACAGGAGAACTACTCAAATTGACACAAGTGGAAACCGGAAAGCTGATTTTAAGCCCGAAGATCACGAAACCGATCGAATTGATCAACTATGCCGTGGCAGCTACCCGGGTACTTGCCGAACGTTTCGGATGCAATATTGAAGTGGAGTACCCCGAAAAGATTCATAAACTATTTGTAGATAGTGAAAAAATAGCTTGGGTGATCACGAATCTCCTCTCCAATGCTATCCATTATTCGAAAGAGAACTCCCGGATCATCGTGGGAGCCAAGGAAGTGGACCAGACCATACAAATATTCGTGCAGGATTTCGGAAAAGGAATCGACCCCAGATACCACCAAAGCATATTCGACCGCTATTTCCGGGTTCCGGGGACCAAAGTACAAGGTAGCGGGCTAGGACTAGCCATTTCTAAAGATTTCGTGGAAGCTCATGATGGAAAAATCTGGGTTGAAAGCGAGATCGGAAAAGGAAGTAAGTTCACAATCGCATTTCCAGTCCGATAAAAGAACTAAAAAGTAAAAACTAAAAGCTAAAAGTTGGCTCTCCTTCAACTTTTAGTTTTTATCTTTTAACTTTTAACTTATCAACGTCGCCCGGGTATAAGTGATTAAATCTTTCGGGTTTAGCCGGATTTGTAATCCCCGAACACCCGCACTGATATAAATGTATTCGAACTTTAAACAACTTTCATGAATAAACGTGGGGAACTCTTTTTTCATCCCGATAGGCGAGCAACCTCCCCGGATGTACCCGGTAATAGGCAATAATTCCTTCATCGGAATCAAATCCGCTTTCTTGTTCCCGGACGCTTTAGCCGCCACTTTTAAATCCAGTTCATGATCACCCGGAATAACACAAACAAAGTAACCACCCCGATCCCCATGCAGTACTAACGTTTTGAACACCTGTTCGATATTCTCCCCCAACTGTGCCGCCACGTGAGCCGCAGCCAGATCATTTTCATCCACCTCGTAAGGAATTAACTCGTAGTCAATCTTCGCTTTATCCAGCAAACGAACAGCATTCGTCTTATTTATCTTGGCCTTCATATCTACACAATTTTACTTCTATACAAAAATAATGAATCACCGGAAAATTGGAGTAAAATAGGTGCAATTTCTGACATGGAAATCATATCATTAAACGAACGTTTATTAATGTACATATTATTTTACTTCATATCAGCGGTTGCTTATTTTTATTTCTCATGATCAATGAGAAATAAAAATAACAATCCGATTTATTGGAGTCAATAAATGAGACATAATAAACGTTCATTTATTGAATGTACAAAATTACAACACGAATAGCGTTAAACACCTTATGGAACCAGAGAAACGCCCTATAATTCTTATTGCAGAAGATGATGAAAGTAACTACTTGCTTTTATTCGCTTTATTAAAAAGAGATTACCAGATCATTCATGCACATGATGGAATTGAAGCCATCCAACTATTCAAGAATTTTCCTCCCGATGCAATCTTAATGGATATAAAAATGCCCCACATGGACGGTTTTACAGCCATGCAAGCTATTCGGGAAATAGATCATGACATTCCGATCATTGTTGTCAGCGCATACGCCTTCGAACAAGACAAACAAACAGCTTACTCGTGCGGGTGTAATGCCTATATCATGAAACCCGTGGATGCTAAAAAGTTGACAAGCACCATTTCCCTCTTGCTATCTATTAAAGAACATCACATTTCTATTCACTAACGGGAATCCATTTCACGGCATTGGCAAAAATCAACTGCACGGCATCCCGTTCCCACGCGTAAGTGCCATCATTCTCCCACGTTAAAGAATCACCACCCCGGTCACTCAAAAACACGCTATACTCACCACGATCAAAATAATATTTCCCCAAAGAGATCCATCCCGGTTCCTCGTTATCCAACAACACTTCCACGTCCGTGACGTCATCCGCGGATGTCACCTGATAAAAAAGTCTCGCTCCCCCGATAAAAACCTTACGGGCTGAAGTCGCCTCCACGTCCGGGACATAAACAAAAACCTCGTACTTCCCGGGATTTTCCACGTTCACTTTCCACTCCACCTTAGATTTCCCGGTTCCGGCAATTTTATAATAAGCACTCTTCACGATATCCCCGTAACAATGGCTATCCATAGTCAAAGTCCAATGCTCGTGGTCATACACGTAACTATACTTTTTCCCGTTCTCACCTGTTGAGAAATAAGCGGCCAGTTTCCCTTTCCGCTTTTTCTCGTGAATCACAAAACCGGGGTCCTCGGCATTCACAATCATTCCCGGAACCTTCCGAGTAAAAATAGCACTATCCACAGTCCAAATACCCGTTTTCCCATCTTTCGTTTTTGACAAATCTTTGGATGAAGTCCATTCCAAGACATTCTCCCCAGGAAGATTCTGACTGAGATTCATTCCTAACGCGAAAACATCACGCATACCTAAATCGGCCCGAATCTCTTTACAACTATGTCCCGGAATTAAATAGTTACGTAGCCCGGACCCGTTCTCGTTATCCCCCATGGAATACGTTGCCACGCTCAGTGTCACAACTGCCGGAACTGAAGTAGGATTATATATTTTACAGCTACCTATATTTTTAGTCTCCTCGTCCTCTTCATACAATTCCACTTTCAAATCCCGGATAAATAGAGCCGGTAACTCCTTCCCCTCGTAATAATAATTCAAAATCTCCCGAAGATTCACATGAAAACGAGCATTAAACTCCCGTTCTAGCTCTTCGAAATCAGGTCGCATAAACAAATGACTTTGCTTAAATTGTTTCATAAAATTGAATAATTCCCGCTCCCCGACAAGCGCCTGCAAATGTTTTTGAATCAACTCGTATTTCTTCCTCAATAATTTCTGTAATTGCTCCCCCTTCACCTCTTGATCCACGAAAGCCTCCCGCATGGATTTCCCCTTCCAATAAGTGACAATCTCAGAATAACTGATCTCTTCTCCCACGTACACCATCGGCCCGTTAGAAAAGTCAACTTTGGCTAAATCGTTCACGATACCTCCAAAACCCGGATATTCATCCGATTGTAGAACACCCCCGAAATCACCAAACAGAACTGAACAATCAAAAACACCCGCAAGTAAATTCACGGCTAACAAATTACGAAACGCCTCCACCTCCAACTCGAAACGAGTCCTTTCATCCTCATCTCCCGGCCAAAAGCCCACGTGCGCATAATAACCCAAGTACATTCTCTCCGGATAAAATAGTATCTCCGGCTGTACAAATTGACTTCCCGTAACCCCTTTCCGTTGGTGTGGAATAAAATTCACCGGAGTCTCGACCAAAGTAAACTTGCAAAAAGGATAATCCCCCCCCTTTACTTCCCGCATCATACTTATCGGCTCTTCCACAAGGAACTCGGCGGAATCCTTCAGACTCGTGTAATCCCGCATGAAGAAGTCATGCCCGGGGAAATGATACAACTCGAACGTCAACGAGTCTAACACGATACTCCTCCGTTCGTACTCCCCGATAGTCAGACTTAGAGAAGGTAATGGCTCCCGGTTTCTAAAGACTGTAGTATCCCCACTCATCTCCATCTCTCCTTGCGAGATAGCCACTCGTTTCCCGACTTTCCCGACTTTCAACCGGTAACGGGTAAAATCATACTGACTAGCCAACGGGGCATTCACGTTTACCGGGGGAACGGCAACCGGATACCACAAACATTCAGGGAAAAGCAACGTGTAATCATCCCCGACACGAGCAAAACACCTTCCATGACGGAACATCGAATGATACGTCCGGAAAAAGCTCATCAAGCGGGTATCATGAAACTCCTCGTCCGTGAAATCCAGGAAACAAATTGCCTCATCAATCTTTCCCTCGTAAACCACGTGTAAAAGGATTTCTTCACTGGGTTGTAACGCTCTCTCCAAAAGGATGGCTTGGGATTCCCGGGTATAAGACAAGTTCTCCCCTTGCCCGCTTGTCAAGGCCGTTACCTCTAATCCCGGATTCAAGTAAAGCACGGGGCGAACTAAGGGCTGTCCTCCCACGTTTGCCACCACCAGATCACTCTCCCCCGTTATTTTATCCCCTTCCTGACGAAAATAGATATTATGCGCCTTAACGTGTCCCCCTTTCACTTCGGCGTACTTTTCGAATACCTCCCGGTACAAGTCTCTTCGATTATTTAGCTCGTGAAATATACCGTAATAAGCCCCCCCGAACAAGATACCGATCAGCAAGAATGTCCATCCCCCGGCCCTCACTTTCCACGTAACACCTGCCCGTTCCGACAAACGCGGCATCATTCCCATAGCCAGCACAACAAGCCCCAATCCCAGAAAAACAAACATTCCCCGTTGTAAAACAACCCACTCCGGACGGGTCATTCCCGTCACATCCGAGAACAGAAGCGGCAATGCACGCCCCCACGGGTCAACGGTACCCCACAATAAATCCGTGGTCCCGAAATAAAAGGCAGCAAATACAGCCAACAATACCAATACTGCCAAGGCATGATTCTTTACCCGGTTAGCCACGATTAAAGCGACTCCCAACACGAAAAACAGCGTGGGCAAGGTCATCACGAACAGGTAAACAAAATAAATCTTCAACTGGAAAGTTCCCGGTTCCCCGAACAAGATATGGAAAATCATCCCTAATCCCATCGTTATCAAGTTCAGCACGAGGCAAACCTCTACGATCCCCAACACCTTTCCCGTTTGATAAGCCAAATTAGTCACCGGACGGGCAGAGAACACGGCATTCGTCTCCAAACGCCGATCCCGCCACACGAAATCAATACCGATAAAAATCACGATAATCCCTTGCACCAAATTATAAAACCAGGCATTCCAAAAAGGAATAAACGAAGGCAAAGCCCTGTTTAACCACCTGAGCCCACCTAATGAATCGCTTTGCCATAGCCAGTGCGAAAGAGAGATTCCCGCAACTACACAACAAGCGAATATCCAAAACAACTTATTTCTTATGATCAGGTTTCGCTCGTAACGGGCCACCAGACGTATATTTTCAAATGTCATACCTATTATCTTAAAAAAGTAACAACCAACCTACTGAACAAAGGTATTCATTCCCAGTGAACATTACAATAAAAAGGGGTACGTCTTTCTCGACATACCCCTAGTTTGTAAAGTTTATAAAATTAGCCACTCGGCTACATTATCTCTGCAACGGGAATTTCAACACCGGTTCTTTCTCTTTCTTCGGTTCAGACTTGTTGATTTCCACGTCCTCAATCAAAACCGAGGCCGGATAAATCAAAGAAGAAAGCACTTGACGATTCAGGATGTAGTTAGACACGTTTTCTTTACTTGAAATGTCCAGTACCCGTTTGATCTTCGCCAAATTAATGGCAGAAACATCACCGAAACGAACCTGCGTTTCACTACCATCTTTCACGTCAACCTTGTAAATACGGGATGCCGGTCCAGCAATACTGCGCACGATGTAAGCATAATCCAACCCTTCATCCTTGGCAGCCTTGATTAATGCTTTTTTCATCTTGTCCTGTTTCGTTCCCTTATCTACTTGGATATGAATAGTTCCCGGAGCCGTGGCATAAACTATATCACTTCCGGTCATCACGAAACGAGAGCTACCCGTGGAGTGCTGAGTTTTCAAAGAAGGTACCCGACCATTCAACATTTGGCGCAAGATCCCCTTGTCAACCAGCGTCATCTCCTTTTCCGGAATAACACCCTCCGCATCGATCTCGTAAGCACCTAACAACGGGGTCCCATCGTATTTCTCCAAGCTAGTGTAATTTTTCACGGTCAAACGGTTGTCAATAATCTTTCTCCCGATACGACCTTCCAACGTTCTGCCTCCCGCCTGACCAATCGGCTTACGATAAGCAAATAATCCCCCTTGATTCAACAGGTTGTTCACGAAGATACTGGAAGAAGCCCCGTCTTCAAAAAGAACCGGCCCGGAATAGAATTCTTCAACCACTGGGGCATTTCTCAACTTCATCAGATTTTCAGCAAAAGCAGTTACTTTCTTTTTCAAATCTTCCAAAGAAGGCATATCCTGCGGGCGAGCAACCAAAATAGAAAGCGCATCCCCGATCCGTACCCCGTCTTCCGTGGTTACATATCCTTGTGCAAACAGATTCGCATAAGTAACCGGTTGTTTCATGGTCACGTCCTCGCTCGTCTGTTTGTAAACTTCCATATCCAAACCGCTAATACCCACGGATGAGTTGTAAATTTCCTTGTAATTCTTGAATATCGCGGAAAGTTCACGAATCGTGTTTTCCCATTTCTTTATATCAATTTCATAGGGAACCTTACTTTCCACGATCTTCGTGATCGGTTCTGCCTTCACCAAGTCCGGCAATTGAGCCTCCTCCGGAGTTTGCGGGTTTGACTTCAAGGCCGCTTCTTTGGCAGCAGCTTCACGCAACGCCATCTTGTAAGCCGCATCGGATACCAACCAAAAATTACGACGAATCATGTCATAATCCGCCTCGGCCGGCATCCCTACCTTCATGAATTGTCCCACGAAACGAGTATCGTTCGTGTTATTATAATCACCCAGCAACAACTGAGACGAGCCTACCCCTCTCCACGGCAATTCCAGTGAATTCGTGATCGCTCCCAGCTCCCCGACAACTTCAAACTGGCGGAATCTACCTAAAGAAAAAGACAAATAAAACGGTTTATCCATTCCCGGCAATGCCAATTCAGCTTTATTTCTTTGTAATTCATCCTGCATCGCCTTGAAGATCACTTGATCTTGCTCATTCTGTGCCACCACTGGCCCTACCAGCAGGAAAAATATTAATAGTGATAATATATATCTCATCTTTCTAGTTTTATAATTTCCACATCTTTATTTCGTTCCCGGAGCCGGTAAAATCGGTAAAATATCTTGTGATTTCGCTTTTCTTTGCGTCTCTACCTTATTCACCAAGATAGTCGGGGAAATAGCCGTTACAGGAATTGAACCCGATTCAGCACCACACATTCCCGTGAACACGCGGGCATCATTTCCGGCATATATAATATTAGAGAACATGGAAAGCGGGGTTCCGATCAAATCCACGCCACGAACCAACTGGTCCGGACGACCGTCAGCAAACACTTTGTACACCTCCAGCGGGGTCACGTTGAAGGAATTGGTACCACCTTTACCCGTGAATGTAAATCCACTCGTCACCTCTTTGAAGAAATAACCGTATTCTTTACCTTGTTTCTTTACCTCTTCAATCAATAACTGACGTAATTCTTCGGGAGTCTTCGGGTTAGAAGTCTCGATCACCAAATTAGACTGGCGGGAAACAGGGTCAAACCCGTCGCTGGCACGGGCGTGTCCGTTCGTGCGAGGATGGCCGTCGATCGGGGTACGAGTCATCAGGAAGTCATTCAACTTACCGTTCACCACAACATCCACCCGTTCGGCTTTTACACCCTGATCATCATACTTATAAAATCCGTTCAAATCCTCTCCTGCATACTTCCGAAGTGTCGGGTCATCATACACGTGCATACCCTCCGGCAACACGAATTGACCGATCATTTTCTTGAACGTCTGCCCGTCACTCTCGCTCTTCATACGTTGTCCCTCGATCCGGTGACCGAAAATCTCGTGGAAGAACACACCACTGGCAGGGCCGGATAGCAAGGCCGGTCCCGTGTAGGGATCAACCACCGGAGCCACACGCAAAGCCTCCAATGTTTTCACCATCTCTTTAGCATCTGCAATAATCTTATCATTGGCGGGAAGATCTGCCGGATCATAAGCAAAATAAGACAAATTCAACGGCAATTCCATTCCGTCATCGGCTTTTGTCTCCCCAAACACCATAATACGGGTATACGGTAGATTCTGCACGACTTCCGTTCCCTCGTTGTTCACGAAATAACGTCTTTCCACCGTGTAGATCATGATCGCATCCCCTTTCATAATACCGGGTTGATTTTTGAACACGGCTGAAATCTCTTTCATCCGGGCTGCCCACTGATCCATATCAATCGTCATTTTTTCAGCAGGAAGCGGAGCCTCGTAATATTTTTCCACTTTCGCCTCCGAAAAATAAGGAGCCTTATCCTCCTCTTCCACGTTTACAGAGCTTTCTGCCTTCGTTTTCTGGTACATATCCACGGCAAACTTGTAACGATTGTTCACCTCGTCCCAGATAGCCTGACGAACGGCATCTTCATTATTTTCTTCATCCAATGGTAAACGAGCCACGGAAGGTCCTTGGAAACGGGACATGGCCGATCCCATTTGATTAAATCTAAAATTATCGAGTTTCTCATCCCCTAACCGAATCTGCGGAACTAACGTCCGGGAACGATACTGCTGACTGTTCATCAGCGCCCCGAAAGAAGCCGATACCACGGAAGAAGTCACATCAATCACCCTGTAATTCATGTGATACGGGGGAAATTCTTCACCCTTTAGTTCTTTCATCTGTTGTGCCAACTCTTCTTTCAGAAGTCCTAGCAACTTATCCTGTCCTTGCCCGTAAGTCTTGGGTACAAACAACAGGGAGAGAAAGCAACTAAAAATAACCAATACTGTTTTTCTCATGTGTAATTGTTTTAATCATGTGAATAATAAAAGATCATTGAAAAATCACGCACTATTTTCGTTAACAAATATAAGACGAATCTTTTGTGTAACAATACTCAAACGTTTTAAATTTTTCTTAAAGTGAAGAAATGCAAAAAAGGATGATTTCCCATCACGGTACTCTCACCCTCGTCGACAAATTAGAATTCAAAATATTACATTTATATGTAACTATATCTTTTCAAAAAACGTTTTCCAAAAAAGCCTCCGGATCATTAAATGGAATGTCAACTCGGATTTAATAAAAAAAGTGTATACACACTTCCGGAGGCTTATTCCTTCATGTGCTATACACTTTCTTATTATTTCTCGAATTGACAAGACAAAGGTAAATATTTCTTTAATATAAACCACAAAAGAACAAAATTATTTATTCTATACCGCCAGCATTTAACATTCCAACCTCCGCCTCTTTACGAAAATCTTCAACCATATTTCGTTGAAATTATATCATAACACTTTTAATCATAACGCAGTAATTATATTTACATACATCATTTGTGTCTTTTCAATTTTCCACGAAAATATCTATTTCTCCAATATTTTATATTTTTCACCCGAATTTCATCCATTCCTCTTTTCCTTCCTTAATCCTCATTGAAAATAGAACTCAAAAATAAATTCCTAACAGGCTCATGGAACCTATTAGGAATTTTCATTCCACAAAACAATTTCATATCTTATATCCCTAACGGACATCCCGACAACATCGCACATTCAACCAATTGGTTTTCATTGTACTTGCTCGAAAAACCTGAGTCGAATTATAAGCGATTTTACGATAAAAAATAAAACCACTATTATCCGGATCTTCGGTTGCAGTCCAGAAAAAACCGTACACACCATGGAAACGCCAGTTCTCCGTATACGCCACCGTATGCTCGGAATAAAATCCTCCAGCAGTTAGTTGCATTCCTGTACCCTCATCGCCTTGTTGTAGCAGTTCACCCTCATAATATCCCCTGAAACCTTCACAAGCGGCATCCTTCACACTCATTCCCAAAGCTATTTCCAATTTCTGCCAGTCCTCGTCTGTTGGCAAGCGCCATCCTTCCGGAGCAACTAAAATAGCGGCATTGTAATCATACCAATACCCATATTTCTCGTACATCTCCTCTTTCATTGATCCACCTCCCAACTCCCCATCGCTTTCATATTTCCCATACAACCCGGATTCGGGAGCGTACCGCATATTACTGGTCATCCATTCCAAGTCTCCAAATCTTACCCAACCATATTCATTCCCATCACGTTCATCCACATAAGTTCCCGATGCATCCGGTTTAACAACGGGTATCACCTCATTATCATTATCACATCCCCAGATCGAAATCAACCCAAGGAAAACATATAATATCCCTTTATTCATAATTCTTTATTTAATCATTAATCGAACTTTAATCCCAGATCAATCAATACTCTCTTCATCTCATTCCATTTCGTTACACAAGCCGGATAACTTCCATTTTCAGTCATGAATTCTTCTTCCGTCATCGTTAACAAAACATTTACATAACTAGCCAAATCTTCCTCTTTCGAATACCATACTCTCACGGTTCCCATAAGTGGATTAGACCCCAAAAATCCCACCGTTTTAATATCATTCAACGGAGCAAAAATAGACCATTGTTCATAATAACCTTCCGCAAACGAGAAAAACTCCTCAAATTCGGAATCTTCCACTTTAGAAATACTATTAGAAACAATTTGTCTCAAAACAACAGCCGCATATTCTTCTTTTTCCTCTCCACTCATATTTAGAATATCCCTAAAAGCTACCGCCATACTATTCCATCCAGCGATATAATCCATATCCTCATCAACTAATTCGTACTGATCCCCATCTAAACTAGCCTGATAAGCATTAATCCGTTTCACCAACAATAACGAATAGGGATAAAGTTTCGAGCTAAACATATTTAATATTCTCTCTTTCATAAATTCTACAGCTGCCCGTTGAGATTCAATATCATCAAGATATTCAAAAAGATACCTTTGTTTCGACATGGATGTTAAATAATAAGAGAAATCTACTTTCTGTACGAAATAAACATCGTTACCATATCGATCGGTTCCCCGATATTCCTTTCTCAACGTGTCATTGAAGAGCAAATGAATTCCCAATGTTTCTTCAAATTCTTTACGTAACAAAGACTCCGGATCACTGGCATCTTCAGAGATCTCGTAATAATTATCTTTTAGATCCAATGGCTGTACATCTTCTTTCTCCGAACAACTCGACAACAAGCATACACACAGCCACCCCAAAATATATAAATACTCAAGTTTCATATTCATAGTTCAAATTATTAATTCAATGATTCTATTCTATAACTCCTCACCGGATGAGGATTATTTTGCATTCCCGTGTGAAATTCCAATACTTCATGGGGTATCGGTAAAACATAAGCCGGATCATTCTTCTCTAATTTATAGACCCGTTTCTCGATCTTTTCATCGGAAGAATCATCTTTATAAACATAGTATACTTTTTCAATTTCTTTGGAATAAGGATATTTTTCACATACCATATACCGTCTCAAATCAAACCAACGATGTCCTTCCAGACATAACTCCCGCCGACGTTCTTCCCGAATTTCCGTCACTAACTCTTCTCCGCTTTTCTGAAGTGTCGCATAACTTTCATTTTTAAAACGTTTTACTCGCAATTGTTCCAACAAATCCAGAGCCGTCGCCTCATCACCCAAATAAGCCGCTGCCTCCGCCCCGTTCAAATAGGCTTCTGCATTCCGAAACAAGAAATTATCCGATACCTCTATTTTCCGTCCCTCGTAAGCTAACGTGTAATTATAATAATAATCAGCAGCCGGATCATCATTCGCAAACGAAGAACTCTCAGCAATTTTAGCATATCCAACAAAATCATTATACGTCCAGAAGAAAACAGACTTCCTTAAATCTGTTATATCATAAGTATCATACATTTCACGTGATACTTGAAAACTCTTGTACTGATTGACTGTGTTATGAGTAATGGCATGACCACCCATTGAAAAAATTGTCTCCACAGAACTTTTGGATAGGAATCCCCCGGAAAATCCATTCAGATCCAAGAGATCAGGTTTAACAGCAATCACTTTTCGGGCATACTTCAAAGCTTGTTTCCAATCTTGTTTGTACAGGTAGAAACGACTCATCAGCAGATGTACAGCCGTACTATCAGCCTGATATATCGTACCAAGTAAATTCGCTTTTCCCAAACAATCTTCTGCAATCTTCAAATCCGATTCTATTTGTTCATAAACCCGGGCCACGCTCTCGCGCTGAAAAATTACATCTTGAATCTCCCCCGTAAGTTTTAAAGGTACCCCTAAATCGTTCTCCGCAGTGGAAATTTCATAGGGTTTCCCATACAAATTTATTAACGTAAAATAATAAGCCCCTCGTAGGAAATAAGCCTCCCCTTTCACCCGGTTTGCCTCTGCTACTTCATTATCACCTCCCTTGATATATTCATCAATAAGGTCAATGACACTATTTACAATATTAACATGGTAATATAGTTTCGTCCAATCACCGCTTTCATCTGCAAAAGAAGAACCGTATTCATTCACGCCACAACGATCTTGCCAAGTATAATATCCGAAAATAGCATCTCTTCGATTAAAACCACTGGAACCGAAATCACTTTTCTCACATTCTTCTGTTTCATCCGACATATAGTGAAGATATGGGTAATAACTAGCTACCTGTTCTAACGAATAAGAACCATTCACTTTCATATATCCCTCACCGATTAACAACTCTTCTAAATCTTCATAACCACGAACTTGGACGGTATCTTGCGAATATTCCTCCAAAAAGCTACAACTTCCTAGGAAGAAAAGTATTATACTATATATAATAATATATTTCATAATTGTCAACATTAAAATGAAACATTTAATCCGAGAGAAATTGTAGGACGCTCGGACAATTGAATCTGAGAGAACACACTTTGTGTCGGAGTCTGTCCTTTCAGTTTTTTAGAACATATCGTGAATAAATTCGTTGCAGAAAGTGTCGACTCCAAACGAGAAATTCCAGCCTTCTTTAGCCATTTTTCCGGGAACACGTATGACAAACTAACATTACTACACTTTAAATAATCGGCACTCACAACCCTGGCATCGCAATAATCATACATATCCCAATAATTATCTGCAATGAATACGCCCTCATATGAACTATTTACGGACCAATGTCGTCCATACACACCATATCCTGGATCTGAAACGCTAAGAATCGCAGGTATTATAGTTTTCTTTTCATCTCCTGGCACTTTCCAACGATTTAGTAACGCCCGGCCAACATTATATTCCGAATAAATATTTCGATTATCTGAATCTTTTATCGCTTGAGAAAATACTCTTGATAAACGTAAACTAGCTCCCAAGCTGTACGCAAAAACCACGCTAGCCCGAATACGCTTATAACTGAAATTATTATACAAATTTCCGGATATAGAAGGATCACGTTTACCAGTTGCCTTTAATACCGTCGTGTACGTGTCATACTTATCCATGTTTTTCAACAAATCAATGCGATCCGAGTAATCGTCAAACAGAGGCCCTCCATCCAGAGGATTCAATCCGACAAAACGATACGAATAAAAAGTACTGACCGCTTTTCCTTTCACCAAAGCAGTTCCAGTCAAGAAATCGGACAACTCGTGAACATCCGCATTCGGCTGCGTATTCAACTTGTTTTTTGTCTTAGAGATCATCGTGGAAAACGACCACTTAAAATTATTCGTTTTCACCGGAACTAAATTCAAGGAAACGTTATACCCAATATTCAAAATCTCACCGGAATTTATAACATACGAATTCTGACCGTTCACACTAGAAATCGGTTTATTCATAAAAGCATCTTTCGTTCGTTTCCGATAATAATCCCCACTAATCTGTATCCGATTATCAAGCATAGACAACTCCAAGCCAACATTGAATGATCCGGTTCTTTCCCACTTCAAATCAGGGTTCGGATAGGATGACACCGATGACGTGAACTTATTATAATAGGAATCTTTCGGGTTGTTGATCAGCAACAATTCAGGACTCTGCCCGTCTAACATATTACCTTGGTAACCATAAGACATTTTCAATGACAAAAAATTCAGCCACTCATTCTCTATCCCCGGTAATTCCGACACGTTAAATGCCCCGGATATAGCCCATACAGGTAATAGTTTCTCGTTACTCCGACTACCAAATTTATTAGAACCATCATAACGGGTGTTTGCATTGATACTGAACAAATTCTGATAACTATACGTCAACGTGATATAAGCCCCGATCAAATTTGTCAGATTATCCGTGATTGTCGGAACATTCGACATTACCCAATTAGCATAAGTCGCGTAATCAGAAGACGAAATATCACTGGTAAACTTTTTACCTCTATCTGCATAGTATCCCCGGGTTACATTTTGATACCCTTCATAACGGGATGATGACATCTCATAACCAAGAGTTCCGTTCAGATTGTGCTTATCATCCCGACCAAAATATTTATTCAAGTTTATTTGGAAACGAAGAGTATAAGTGGTGTTTCTCGTATTTTGTGCTGTCAGCTCTCCCCCGTATGGCATTAAACTTCTAGCTGGAGCCGTTTCTCCGTAGTTAGACATTCGAAGGGTCGCCGCATGCCATGTTTTCTCTCCCCAATAACCTTCTGCATTCACGTTTGATACAGCATAATTAAAAAGTATATTCGCATTTAAATAATCTGTAAACAAGAAATTTAACTGCGTACTCAAATTAAAATTATTATTATCTTGAGACGTGTAACTCTCCTTTTTCTCATTTAAAATATTAAAATCATAACCATAACTGGAATTTATATTCTTCTTGTAATAACTCAATTCACCATTCTCGCCATAAGGAGAAATTGTCCGGCTAGCCATATAAGCATAATTAATCGACCCAATATCACTCTGTTCGTAGGCTCGTTTGCCGATGCTGGCGTTAAAATCAACTGCAGCCGTCAACCATTTATAAAGATTTGCATCCAAACTCAAGTTCCCCGTGTATCGGGAAATTTCTTGATCCCTAATCACATCATTGTCCCGCGAGTAGCCAATAGAAGAATAGTAGCGTAAACTCTCCGTTCCCCCAGAAATACTCAACGTGTGGTTATGTGAAATCACGTCCCTCGTTAAAATTGCAAACCAATCCGTATTATTATTCTCTATTTTCTTCACTTCGCGAGCAAACGCCTCATCATCAAGCACTCCCGAATAAAGTTGTTGGAGCAAATACTCATACCCAACTACACTCATATCCGACGGGTAAACATAGGATTGAGCGACCAGCTCCCGAGACAGATCTACCCTCTCCTTTGAACTCATTAAATCTATTTGCCGATCACTATACCGGGGACGACGTTTATAAGTAGCTGTAACATTATACCGAACTAAAGGTTTCCCGATATGTCCCTTTTTTGTCGTTATCACGATTACCCCATTCGCAGCACGAGTCCCGTAAAGTGTCGTTGCGGCTGCATCCTTTAACACATCTAAACGTTCAATATCCTGTGGATTCAATCCGGCAATTGCATTTCCTATCCGGTTCACGTAGTCAGGATCATTCAAAACATCCGAATCCAAAGGAACTGGGTCATTCACGACAATGCCATCCACCACCCACAAAGGTTCCCGGTTCCCGATTAAAGTGGAAGTTCCGCGAATCCTTAAACGTGGCACAACACCAACCTCACCGGAGTTCGTTGTCAACATCAAATCCTGGATTCGCCCCTCAAGCATCTGATCTATAGACGTGGCCCCCGGTATCATAATATCTTCCATTTTTACCGAAGTAATGGCACTGGTCAATTTCTTACGGTTAATAACCTGATAACCCGTCACGACAACCTCATCCAAATCCTCCACTTCTTCTTCTAAAGTTACGACTAGACGTTGGCCCGCTTTAAAAGCAACTCTTTTCTGCTTAAAACCGACGAAAGTAAATATTAGCCTTCCCGTATCTTGAGGAACTGTCATAATAAATTCTCCCAAAGAATTCGAGGCAGTTCCCACAACCGTCCCATCTAAACGAATAGTCACACCTGGTAATGGTTGTTTTTTGGGATCCAATACCAAACCTGTTACATTATACATTCTTTTTACAGAATCTTTTCCAGACACATACATCGGACGAATAACAAAAACACCATTCACGTAAGTATAAGTTAAAGATTTCCCTCGAAATGCTGCTTGTAATATGTCCTCCACGGTCGCATTCCTCATATTTACACTAACGGTACCATTACGTTCTATCTCCTTCAAATTATACAGGAAATCCACTGGAACCTGAGATTTGATCGTTTTAATCAAATCCTCGATAGAAACATCCCTTACAGAGATACTCATTTTCTCTTGCTGGGAATAGACTGTCGCTGAAAGTTGCATACAACTTACAAACAACAACACAAAACTCCATTTCATAACTTGCACGATTTTTCTAAAACGAATTCCCCGCCGTGGAATTCGTTCATTACGATTTTTTTTCATACATTTGTTTTGCTTAAAATGTTAATATTACATTTTGAATAACCAAGAGAACGGGTGCGGGAACACCCTTCTCTTTTTATTTCACAATAATCGTGTTTCCACGTATTTCAAATTGTACATCAGTTGTCATTTCCAACATCTTTAAATGTTCCTCAATACTATTATACTTTTTTAAATCACCCGTAAACAATTCATCTTTTACATCCGTACGTTTATAAAATACCACGACATCATACCAACGAGATAAAATAGTCAACATATCTTCCAAACGCTCCCGTTCAAAAACAAACAGACCGTCTTTCCACGAAATAAACAAGGCCGGGTTCACTTTCAATTTATCCATTTTACCACTTCCCCGATCAAAACAAGCTTGTTCCCCAGGTTCCAATAATATCTCGTTTTTGCTTTCCTCGACTTTAACACTCCCCCTTACTAATGTTGTTTCAACCCGCAAGTCATCCGGATAACATGATAAATTAAAAGCTGTTCCCAACACTTGTACGGAAAGATCTGAAGTCTTCACAATAAATGGACGCTTTTCATCTTTCGCTACCTCGAAATAAGCCTCACCCTGTAAAATGACCTCCCTACATTCATTCCCAAATGTCACCGGATACACTAATTTGGAATCAGAATTCAAGAATACTCGTGTTCCATCGGATAAAGTTAAAGCATACTCACCTTTCCGCGGAACATACAATTCATTCATCCGCATCGTTTCCTCCCGTTTTTCTCCATCATACCTTAACCCCGTGGAATCAATCTTCAATCCGCCACCTTCACGCCCAATAATTTCCTCATTTACAACGTTCCCCAAAGCCATTTTTGTTCCATCATCCAAAGTAAGAATTGCTTTTTTCTGCCCGGGAGACAAGGTCTCCGATATATTTTCCTGTATGGGAGTATCTACCCACCAATAAAGCAACACCCCCAAAATAATTGGTAATACGATTGCGGCTGCCACTCGCATGTAATACATCAAACGTCGTTTTCTTAAATGCGTTCGACCGGCAAATTTCCGAAATGCTGCCTCCCGATCATATTTCTTTAACTCCTGTATCACGTTCACTTCCCTCTCACCGTCCATCATCTGCTTGAAAAACTCTCGATTCTCTTCTGCCTTCATCCATTCCCACAATTCCCGGACCTCATCTTCTTGAATTGCGTGCGTTCGGAATTTTCGAAATAAACTTGCTATCCTGTAAAAATCGCTCATAACTAAATTATGTTTCTACTATAGAAACACAGATTTACAAAACAGGGTGATAGTTTTGAGAAAAAATTACAAAAAAGTAAATAAAAACATCCAACCTTCCCGGGAAAGATTCTCACGCAAATAAACGTAAGCCTTCTTTTTCAATGTTTTAACTGTATTTACCGAAACATGCAAAGATTGAGCAATCTCTTCATTCCTCATACCTTTCATGGTCATTTCTACAATAACACGTCTCTGATCCGATAGGGAATTCAACACGGTAAATATCTGACGATAGTACTCTTCTTCAATTAATAATTGCTCGTTATCCGTGGAATCAAATGTCATCACTTCTCCCAAATGCTGAATAAGTTCTTCCTGCCGTTTTTCCTTTTGATCCCGAATATATACCAGACAAGCATTATGTACGGAGCGATAAAGATAAGCCGACACGGCCCGCATATTTTCAAACTTTCCTTCTCTCTCCCACAATTTCACGAAAATCTCCTGCACCACATCCTCTTCATCCATAAACTCTCCCACAAAACGATTAGCATAACGACACAACGATGCATAAAAAGTATTATATAAATACTTGAATGCCTCCTCCGTTTTATCATTTATACCATTTATCACGCCACCAAGATAATCGCTCATATATCTTCATTTGGTCAAGACAAACCTATAAAAAATATCTGGTAACACAAAAATAATGGCACATTTATAACATTACTTGCCATTAAGCAGGCAATGTAAATATTCATACCGCATCGTATTTATCGGATTCAGTTTCAATACTTTTTCTGCCGGATTCCATCCAAAAAAGATTTCGATTGCAGAACATACCTAATACCATAACAGATACAAACCCAAAACAAAAGTAACCCCCAAAGTAACACACCCTCCAAATAATAAAAACAGAATAACAAACTGACAATCCTTTAATCACACCTCAATAAATTGATGAATCCTTTTTTTCGCAACAAACAATATCTCAAAGATTTCCCAAAGAAAGATAAAAAATCTTGTACGTGAGAACCACGTGAAAAGAAATGATAACTTTGTTAAATAAAGAAACAAACGACACGTCAATATCACTTACATAAAAAATAGAAAATATATGCTTGGAAAACTATCCATCTATCTCTTTTTGTTACTCATTATTCCGGACATCTATATCTACAAATTGTATATCACCAGATCAACAGGCGGTAGCCCGTTCGGTTGGCTGTGGTTTCTCCCTTCCGTGATCCTAGTGTTCACTCTCGTCTGGATTCTACTATCCTCCAAGGATGCGCTGGCCATACAAGGCCTCATCGGTACGTTCACAATCGCCTACATGGCCATCGTCCTGCCGAAAACGATCTTCATGGTTTGCTCGCTGCTCGATTTACCGTTAAAATACTTACTCAAATGGCAAATCCAGCCTTTTAGCTGGCTGGGAATCGTACTGGGAGCTTGCATGATGATCATGGTTCTCTACGGGGCTATATGGGGTAAAACACGATTTGACGTGAAACAGGTCACTTTCGCCTCCCCGGACCTCCCCGCCGCTTTCGACGGGTATCGTATCGCCCAGATTTCCGACATACACACGGGTAGTTGGAACGGAGACCGGGCAGCCTTACAAAAAGCCGTGGACCGGATCAACGCCCAGCAAACCGATTTAATTGTTTTCACGGGTGACATCGTCAACACAAAAGCCACGGAACTGGAACCATTCGAAAACATTCTGGCACAACTGAAAGCCCCGGATGGAGTATTCTCCATTCTCGGGAATCACGACTACGGTCCTTACCACAACTGGCCTACCACCGAGGCCCGGGATCAGAATATCCGGGATATACAAGACAAGCAGGCCGTCATGGGTTGGCAATTATTAAACAATGATCACGTGATTTTGAAACGTGCCGCGGACAGCATCGCCTTAATCGGCGTGGAAAATAACGGGGAACCTCCATTCTCTCAATACAGTGACCTCCCCAAAGCCATGAAAGGCACGGAACAATGCGCTTTCAAACTATTGTTAAGCCACAATCCCACGCACTGGCGCCGGGAAGTACTCGACACGGACATCGACCTCATGCTGGCAGGCCACACACACGCCATGCAATTTGCCGTCGGACGACTTTCCCCGTCCCGATTCATGTACCCGGAATGGAGTGGGCTTTACATGGAAGGCAAACAAGGTTTGTATGTCAACGTTGGATTAGGATATATCGGACTGATGCCCTTGCGTTTCGGTGCATGGCCGGAGATCACGGTCATCACGCTGAAACAATTGAAAATGGAGAATTAAAAATTGAAAATGAAAATTCAGTAAGAAATTCGAAAATAAGTGACACTTTTCAGGCGGTTGGATGTTTTGAGGGAAAACTAAAATTAAAACTGTATGTTACACTTTAAAACAATCGCGCTATTATCCTCCGTCACGCTGATCGGATGTACCTCTTCGCCTCATGCTTGGCAAGGACAATCCGGTAGTAAACGAGTTTTCATCGAGTTAGAGACCACACCGGAAGGAACATCTCAAGCCTTCCTGTCACTTCCGGAACAATGGATTGACAAAGCAAAAGCCGACACGCTCGTACTTTCAGATGAAAGTATCCTTGCCATCTTCAACCGGGAGAACATCCGCTTTGAAGGTTCCTTCCATTCCGGCAAAGACTCCATTCAAGCCGAAGTAACCACCTACGGAAAGACTCGGGAATTCGCTCTCGGTAAAGTCGATAGCCTCCAACCGGTCTATTTTGCACAAAATCCACGCCCACCTTATCCTTACCGTTCCGAAGAAGTCACCTACGAGTCATGTGATTCGATACAAGTTGCAGGCACACTGACGATTCCACAAGGTAAAGGCCCTTTTCCAGCTGCCATTATTATATCTGGAACTGGGAAACAAGACCGGGACGGAACCTTTTCCGGCCACAAGCCCTTTTTCAAAATAGCGGACTACCTCACCCGACAAGGCTTTATCGTACTACGAGCCGATGACCGGGGAATCGGAAAAACCAACGGGATATACGAAGAGGCCACGACGAGTGATTTTGCACGGGATGCCCAAGCCGGAATCAATTACTTGAAACAACGCCCGGAAACAGACACCAAGCACATCGGGGTCATCGGACATAGCGAAGGTGGACAAGTAGCACTCATGCTGGGAGCTGACTCCCCGGACGTGTCATTTGTTATTTCTCTGGCAGGAGTGGGTGTTGATGGCTTACAAATATTGAAATTACAAAATGACGCGATCTTGCGTACTACTCCCGGAATGACCCCGGAACGGGTGGATCAGTTTATGAGCCTTTTCAACACGCTATTCGACAAAGTACACTCCGTCCCCTTGGAACAACCCTTAGACATACCCTTACGACAAGCCTTCGACCAATGGGTAGCCCAACAAGATGAGGCCACGCTGAAAGCCGTCAATTTTAATGACGGGAGAGACGAAATGTTTTTCAGTCGTTACCTGCATCAGGCACAAGGACGTTGGTACAGGGAAATGATCAATTATGATCCGGAAAATTATATCCCCCGCATCCATAAACCCGTTCTGGCATTAAACGGGGACAAAGACATCATGGTTCCCGCCAAAGAGAACTTGGAATCCATCAAGCAATTACTAGATAAAGGTGGAAACACACAATACAAAATAGTGGAACTCCCCGGCCTAAACCACATGTTCCAGCGCTGTAAAGAGTGTACCCGGGAAGAAATTCCCGACCTAGAAGACGTGTTTTCAGAAGAGGCCCTACAAATCATGGGGGATTGGTTACGAGAAAATGTACAAAAAGACCGAAAGTAAAATAATCAGACTATAGACAGGATAAAAGGGGTTGAATTCTAAGTCTCTTGCAACTATTTAATGAAGAAAATCGTGGTAAAATGTATTTTTATTGCGATTTTCTTCCCCCCCACAGCTTCTTTTTCTTTTCAAAAATCTCGTGATTCGCGAGAGACTTTCGAAAAGAAAAATAATCTTTCCCTCGCGCGTGTCACCGTCCTATGCTCTTAATGTAACAGCACCAAACAAGACTTTTCAAACTCTTTTTGAAAAAACTAAACCGAAAATGCCGGATTAGACTTTTTGAACAACCCATTTTTTACCTCTACAAACTATCTTCTATCGATATACTTGTTATTAACTATGTAAAAATTCATTTACATCTACTAAATATTTACTATTCCATTTCTATTTTAATTGGACAGGAATAGGAGCGGAATGGGAGGGGAATGGGAGCGGCTTACAATATGATAACTAGATAATCGCTATCTAATACAAATTTTGTTAATTATTGTAAGAGAAACAAGCGTTAAAATTTTTCTGAATCCAAACTTAAATCAGAAGATTTTTCCTACGATATGTTCTTCCGGTCGAATTCAACGGATATACATTGATTCTCGACAAGGTTTCAAACGAAAACAAATCATCATTTTCAGATAATAATCGTGAATACCGTCTCTTTACCTTCTATGGATGAAGCTTTTAGATTACCGCCGTGCATTCGCATGATCTGGCGGGAGACACTTAGCCCGATGCCCGAACCCTCTTCTTTCGTGGTAAAGAAGGGGACGAATATCTCGTTCATGATTTCGGGAGGAATACCGGGACCGTTGTCCCGTACCCGGATCAACACCTTTCCCGTCGGCCCGTGTTCGGCCGAGAGGATGATGTGGGCATCTTCCCTACCCCGCAAAGCGTAAAACGCATTTTTCATCAAGTTCAAAAGGACTTGTCCCATGAGGTTCGGATCGGCAAACACTTTCAGGTCTTCCGGCTCAATGCAAATGTCGATCGTGACTTCCGGAAAATTCGGTTCCGTGCTGCTCAGGATCACCGCCCGCTGGATAAATTCGTTCAAATTGATCAATTCCCGTTCAGGTCGAGGAATGCGGGTAAACTTACGATAGGATTCTACGAAAGAGATCAACCCTTTGCCCGTTTCACTAATCACCTTCAACCCGTTTTCCGTGTTGCGTTTCAAGTCATCGGGAGTGATTTCCGGGTCAGAGTGCATGGAAAGTAACGTGTCGCTCAAAGAGGTTACCGGAGCGATCGAGTTCATGATCTCGTGCGATAACACCCGGATCAGACGTACCCAAGAATCAATTTCTTTCTCGTCGAGTTCGTTCTCGATGTCATTCATTACTAACAGGGTGATGGGCTTGTCTCTTAACAGGATGCGAGAGGCACTGACCAATAATTGCACGGAACCCCGCTCGTTTGTGAAAGTCACCCGCCGACTCTCTCCGGGACGGATTTCCGTCACCAACAATTTTAAGGCCGGGGATACTCGTTCCAACTGGTTGACATGTGTAAATATCTCCAAGCCTAGCAATTTTAAGGCGACCTGATTATTCTGCGTCACGAATCCCCGTTCATCCAATGCCACGATACCGGAACTCACGCTGTTTATGATCAACTCGTAAAATTGCTCCCGTTGCTGTATCTCCAAGCGGGTGTTCTGCAAAATATCCTTGATCCGGTTCAGTACCCCGTTCAGGAAACGCTCGGAATGACTACCGCCGTGTTCCGGGAAATGAATGGAATAATCATCGTTCTCCAAGGCTTGAAAGAAGTAAGCCAATTTCCGGTTCACGGACCGGACGTTCCACACGACACGGAAACAACACCCCACGGCAAGTATTGCCGTGGCAACACCCGGAATATACTCATCTTCCGACAAAAAATAACAGGTCGCCACGACCAAAACGATCAGAAGTAACAAATACGCCAATACCCGCAAGGTGATGTTTCTTACCATATCTTATTCTTACAGATTGAATTTTTTCATCTTGTTATACAGGGTTTGCCGGGTGATTCCTAGCCGGGACGCGACAGCCGACAAATTGCCCTCGTGCCGTTCCAAAGCCTTGCGGATCATCTCCCGTTCCATATCTTCGAGGGTTTCCAAGGGAGCCATCTCGCCCGGCTCGCTTTTGAACAGGAAATCTTCGGGGGTGAGTACCTGCCGATCGCACATGATCACGGCTTTTTCCACGGTGTGCTGTAATTCCCGCACGTTTCCCGGCCATGAATATCCTAACAGCCGTTGCCGGGTCTCACTGGAAAAGGACAAATCGGGTTTCCGGTATTTCCTGCCGTAGTCCCGTAAAAAGGCCTCTGCCAGTAACAGAATATCATTCCCTCTTTCCCGTAACGGGGGGACTTCCACGTGGATCGTGTTGATGCGATAAAGTAAATCTTCCCGGAAAGTACCTTCTTTGACCATCCGGGGTAAGTCGCTATTCGTGGCACAGATCAGACGGATGTTGACGTCGATCGGTTTATTCGATCCCACGCGGATCACTTTCCGGCTTTGCAGGGTTGCCAGTAGCTTGGATTGCAGGGCGTATGACAAGTTTCCAATTTCATCCAAAAATAACGTACCCTTGTTTGCCGCCTCGAATTTCCCGACACGATCTTCCCGTGCATCGGTGAAAGCCCCTTTCACGTGACCGAACAACTCACTTTCGAAAAGGGTTTCCGTGATTGCTCCCATATCCACCGAAATCATCACCTCCCCTTTCCGCCCCGACAAGGAGTGAATTTCCCTTGCCACGATCTCTTTTCCCGTACCGTTTTCCCCGGTAATCAATACGTTCGCATCGGTGACCGCCACTTTTTCAATCAATTGACGTACCCGGCGCATGACATCCGACTCTCCCCACACGACGGTTCGTTCCGGGGAAAGCTGCCCTTTCAGTACCTCTTCCTTTGCTTTAAGTTGTTTTACCTCTCGTCGGGATTCATGCAGACGATACGCCGCCAACAGGGTTGCCACGAGCTTGGCATTATCCCACGGCTTGACGACAAAGTCTGTCGCTCCTTCCTTCACGGCTCGCACCGCCAGATCAATGTCCGCGTAAGCCGTGAACAGGACCACGGGGATTTCCGCGGCATATCCTTTGATCCTCGACAACCAATAAAGTCCTTCGTTCCCGGTATTGATTCCCGCCGAGAAATTCATATCTAACAATACCACGTCCACCCGACCGGATTCGAGGATTGCCTCAATCTGATTCGGGGTTCGGATCGTAATTACCTCCCGGAACACTCCTGCCAACAGCATCTCCAAAGCGTTCAGCACGGCCTTGTTATCGTCCACTACCAGTATGGTTCCCTGTTTCGCCATATATCTTGTTTTTCTACTTCAACATCTTTTCTAAAATACGCTCCACGTCCTCGGCTGTCGGACTGATGGTTAAAATTTTCCCCTCTTGGTCCACCAAAAAAGTTCCTCCTCCGGAATTACCGACACAATATTTAAACCAAATGTTCCCGGCATCGTTGAGTTCCACGAGGTTCAACCACGGGTAGCCATCTTGAAGGGCCGCAGCTTTCGCTGTTTGCACCGTCTTTTCACGGGCAACCCCGACGATCGTGAAACCCTTGGATTTGTATTTCTCATATACGGGAATCATACTTTTCGACGACCGTCGACACGGTCCACACCAAGAAGCCCACAGGTCTATCAAAGCCACCTTTCCTTTTATCTGCTCGGATAACGTCACGGGATTTCCCTCGAAGTCCGGGGCAGTAAAGTCGATGTAATGTCCACCCACTTCTATCTGTTTTAATGACTGGAGCATGGTAGCAATTAACTCCGTGTATGAATGTTTGGGGAACATGGGTTTATAGATGGTGTAATACATATTTTCCAGACGCGGCAAGTCTTTAAAAGACAAAATCTCAAGTTCTTCGGGAAAGCCATGTACCCGGTAATCCACCCAATGTCTTAAATCATCCATTAACAGGAAATAGGTCGCCACCGACGGATACTTTTCCATGTATCCCTCTTTCCATTTCTGCTCTTCTTTCCTTAGATTTTTATATTTTTCGTTCAACGCTATTGCTTGCGGGGTACACTCTTTGTTCTCCTTCTTTAACTGCTGGTAAATAGCATCCAAACTATCAGACTTTTGCTTATTCTCGTAATTTTGAGACATCAACTCATGCAATTCCAAGGCCCTAGGCGTATAATAAAGCGCAGGCTCACTCAACGAATCATATTGACGATATATCGTGCTAAAATGAAATTGTTCTTCTCTCAATTGCTGATAACGTTGATACTGCTCGTTGACCTCTTTTCCACGAGTTTCCGAATCCGTATAGGCATCTTCCGGCTGAATCGTAATCTCGACTTCCCCCGGTTCAATAAAAAAACTTACCGGACGATAAGAAGATTTTGCCAGTTCGTCGGTAAACACAAGCCAGTACATTTTGCTCTCTCCTAATTTGCACAGGTATTCGAACTTCCCGTTTCGAACAGGTATAATGGCGTATGGTTCTTGAATCCGATTATCGTCATAATAACCCATCAGCACCAACCGATAGCTCGACGGGTGTCCCAGCACCTTCCCCCGGATCAGGCAATCGCTCTCCTTTTCCAGTTTTTGCGGTTTCTCATCCAACACGATTCCCCCAATCCGCCAGTCCGTTTCGTGGTTTCCCTCCACGTAATCCACCTTTTTCTCCCCGGCATCCACAGGTTCGAAATAAAGTTGAAAAGTCATCTGCCCGGATTCCGGTAAAAATACCTGTTCATTCAGTTTGATTCCCTCAGCTTTTAAGAGCTTGTACTCTTTACCACTTTCCCCTCTTAATACCGTGCGTCCCACAACCCGAAACCACTCGTTAGGGAAATATTTCACTTGTCCCGTGATAATCGTCGCCTCATCGGTCAGTTCCATTTTTATAATATCAAACATATACGTGTTGGTGGTCTCGTACCACGGGACTTCAATCACTCGTTGTCCCCATCCCAACGATGTCCAGAGACACAAGCACAATCCGAAGAGCAAGCTTTTACCTTTCATAAGTTGTTATTTTTTGGTTTTTAATTCTTCCCGTCTCGTCCAAAATTTTCCGGTGGGTAATCGTTCTATTTTAAATCAGAGAATTTCCCGATTTTCCAGCTCGGTCACGATTTGTCCGTCAAAGAGATGAACTACCCGATGGGCATACGAGGCGTCGTGCTGGGAATGGGTCACCATGACAATGGTGGTTCCCTCTTGGTTCAGCTCGGTCAACAAGTTCATGACTTCCGCCCCGTTTTTGGAATCGAGGTTTCCGGTCGGCTCGTCGGCAAGAATCAGCTTGGGACCTGCCACGACGGCACGGGCAATGGCAACCCGCTGCTGTTGTCCCCCGGAAAGTTGCTGCGGGAAGTGCTTGACCCGGTGACTAATGTTCATCCGGTCGAGAATCGACGTGACCAGTTCTTTTTTCTCCGACGCCTTTTTCTTCAGGTAGATCAAGGGTAATTCCACGTTCTCATAGACATTCAACTCGTCAATCAGGTTAAAACTCTGGAACACGAAACCGATGTTCCCCTTGCGAACCTGCGTCCGCTGTTTCTCTTTTAAATGCCCGACTTCCTGCCCGTTGAAATAATAATTCCCGGAGGTCGGGTTATCCAACAAACCGATGATATTTAATAAGGTTGACTTACCACAACCGGAAGGTCCCATAATGGCCACAAATTCTCCCTGTTTCACGTGAAGGGACACATCGTTCAACGCTGTTGTTTCGACCTCTTCGGTGCGAAATACTTTACTTAAATGCTCAATTCTTATCATGATTCAATCTATTTACGAGTAAAACTTCACGTTGAACATACCATTATCATGCCAAAAGGCATTTTACACTAATTATCAACACATTACCAAAATATACTTTATACCACGTGTCAAATAATTAGACAATCGTGTCTTATTTTTTGACATCCCGTTCTTCCCTATTTTCCTCTATACAGCTGAAAACAAACACTTTCCGACTTTGGCACGACATTCGTTCCTCTGGATGCAAGATAAAACAAAAAATGATGATATTAAAGCGATATTCCATTCTATTGAGCATTTTAACATCCGGCTTGCTTGTCAACGGGCAAAACCGGGAATGGAGCCTTCAGGAGTGTATTGATTACGGCGTGGAGAAAAGTCTTTCCATGCAACAACGGGAGCTACAAAATAAAAACGATAAACTGGACGTGCGGGATGCCACGCTCTCGCTCCTACCCTCCGTTAGTGGGATTTCTCCCGGCGTCAATTACAGTTTCGGTCGGGGAATTGACCCGGAAACCAACACGTACACGAATACCCGCTATATGTCGGTCGGGGGATTCGGCGTAGGCAGTAGCCTGACCGTGTTTGCCGGGTTCAGTAATATCAATCGCCTGCGAGCTGCCAAGTTAAGCCGCCTGATGGGATGGGAAGAAACCGAGAACCAAGCCAACCAGATCGCCATACAGGTGATGAATGCTTTCTTCACGTTATTATACGCCGAGGAAGAGGTTCGGATCACGCAGGAACAGGTGGAAAACTCCCGGTTGCGTCTCAAAAAGATCGAACGGGAATACGAGTTAGGGAAAAAGCCGAAAAGCGATCTTTTCGAGATGCAGGCGCAGCAAGCCTCCGTGGAGTTCCGGCTGATCACGGCACAAAATAATTGTCTCAACGCACAGGCTAATCTTAAATATATTATGAATTATAACGCGGAAGAGGAGTTAAAGATTGATGCCCGGTCGGTTTCCGAAGTTCACCCGGAACTCCACGAGTTGAAGACCAAAGAGGTTTTCACGCAAGCACTCCAGACGCTGCCGGAAATCAAATTGGCCGCTTACCAAATTCGTTCCGCACAACTCGGTGTGTACTCGGCAAGAGCCGGGTTATATCCCTCGATCAGTATTAGCGGAAGTATCTCTTTCGGAAATTACAGTGACCAGCGTTCGGGTGATTTCTTCTCGCAAATCACGGACCGCAACCAGATCGGGAAAGGGTTCAGCATCGGCATGAGTATTCCCTTCTACTCCGGTCTGAGCCGCCGTTCCAGCCTCCAAAGAGCCAAACACAATTATCAATCATCGAAGATACAATACCAACAGACGGAACGAGCATTATATAACGAGATACAACAAGCCCTGCAGGATTTAAAGTCCTGCACCCAGCGCTACCGGATTGCCGTGCAGCGAGAGAATTTCAGCACTCTCTCCTACAACGCCGCCCGCAAACGTTACGAGCAAGGACTAATCACCATCATCGACCTGAACACGACTTCCAACAGCCTCCTCGAAGCAAAGTACGACGTGCTGCGAGCCCGCTTGGACTACGTGATGCAGAAAAGGATGATTGATTTTTATCAAGGAAAACCGTTACAATTGAAAATTGAGAATTGAAAATTGAAAATGAAAAAACGAACTCCCTCCCCCCTTCGGGGTGCTCCCTCTATAAACAGAGGGAGAGTTGAAATACTCCCTGTCTTCAGGAAGAGTCACCAGCTCCTCCTCTGTTTATAGAGGAGGTGGCAGCGAAGCTGACGGAGGAGTTCAATCTAAAATCTAAAATAATTAAATTTAAAATTAAACCGTGGATCGACTAATAGAACAAAAAAGAGGAATTAAGAGGAAACATATACCTTACCTCATCGGGGGAATATTTATTCTTTGGTTTGCCGGGTGGGCCGTGTTCGGCAATCACGAATCGGCTTTGCGGGTGGACAAGGAGAAAGTGACTATCGAAGACGTGAGTCAAGGGATATTCCATGATTATATCCGGATCATGGGGAACGTGGAACCGTTGACGTTCTCGCAATTAACCGTGCAAGAAGGGGGAAGCGTGAAAGAGATTCTCGTGGAAGAGGGAGAAATGGTGAAGGCAGGCGAGGTTATTATCCGGCTCGAAAGTAAGAATCTGGAAACGGAGATACTGAATAGCAAGGATCGGTTTGCCGAGGAAGAGAACTCCGTGCAGAATAGCTTGCTGGACTTGGAACGGGAAGAGCTGAACCTGCAACAGGAGCGGTTGACGCTGGAGCTTGACGTGGAACGGAAGAAACGAAAATACTTGCAAAACAAGCAACTTTTCGAGGAAGACTTGATCGCCAAGGAAGAGTATCTCGTGGCCAAGGAAGATTACGAGTACGCCATCCACAACCGGGAGCTGATCACGGAGAAACAAACGAAAGATTCCATTCGCCGCCACTCGCAGGTCATTATGCTCAAGCAAAAAATGGAGAATGCCCGGCGTAACCTGCGACTGACACAGGAACGCCATGCCCGGCTTAACGTGTGCGCCCCGATCGACGGGCAGTTGAGCGACCTGAACGTGGAGATCGGTCAGGTGGTAGGGGCCGGCAGCCAGATCGGGAAGATCAACGTGTTGAACGATTACAAGGTGATGGCACAAATCGATGAACATTATATCGACCGGGTACGCAAGGGGCTGACTGCCACGTTGGAGCGACAAGGGAAGGATTACCAGATGGGGGTGATCAAGGTGTACCCCGACGTGAAGGACGGGCAATTCAAGACCGACTTGGAGTTCACGACTACCGTCCCTCCCAATATCCGGACGGGACAGACGTACCATCTGAACCTGCAACTCGGCGCAGCGGACGAATCGATACTGATTCCCAGAGGTACTTTTTACCAAAGCACCGGGGGACAATGGATATACGTGTTGTCGCCCGACGGGACAGAGGCTTTCCGGCGAAAAATAAAAATCGGCAAACAGAATCCCCGTTATTATCAAGTGACGGAAGGACTTCAACCGGGTGAAAAGATCATCACGTCGGGATACGAAATGTTTGGCGACAATGAACGACTTATTTTCAAGTGATTTTTTGTACTTTGCAACACGGCTAAAAATAACACGATATGTATCATCTCAAACTGGTAGGACGTCAGATTTTTCAACGGAAAGGCTATTTCGTGATCAACACGATCGGGCTGGCCGTGGCTCTCACCGCCTCCGTATTTATTTATACTTTTCTGGTAAAAGAGTGGCAGACAAACACGTTCCACGAGAATGTTGACCACATTTACCGGATCACGGTTCAAACCGACGGGAATACCCACTGGGGGGCAGAGGTTTGCAGCTCGCTGGGAGAGATTGCCAAAGCGGAACTGCCGGAAGTGGCTGACTATACCCGGATCATCACGGCACGGGAGATGAAAATTCGTTGGGAGAATGACGATCATTATCAAACCGGGATTTCCTGCGGGTACGCGGATCGACAATTGTTCAGTATGTTCACGTTCCCGCTCGTGACGGGGAGTATTCAAGCCTTCGAACACCCCGGCTGGGTGGTGATTTCGGAAAGTATTGCCCGACGTCACTTTAAGGATGCAAATCCCATAGGGAAACTGGTATATCTGGAAAACCTGTACACGAGTGGAAGTATTTCAACATTCCGGATTGCCGGGGTCATGAAGGATATGCCACCCCGTTCATCCATTCAAGCCGACGTGATTCTGGATTTTTCCGTGATAGAACATTCGTTCCGGTACAACATGGGAAACGCCGTGCAGACGTTTATTCAATTAACCGACGGGGCGGATGTCCAAAAGGTAGAAGAGCAATTACTTCAAATTGAATACCGGGAGTCTGATTATATCCGAGAACAAAAAGAGCTATTGCAGTTGCAACCGTTACGGGAAATGTACCTGCACTCGGATCACATACAAGATTTTGACCTCTCCTTTGCCCAAGGGTCGGGAACTTTTAACTGGATTCTGTTCGGAATCCTCTTACTCATCCTGTCGCTGGCATTTTGTAATTACCTCATCATCAAACTGGCTCTAGCGGATAAAAACGCAGAACGGTTTGCCATACAAAAATATTTCGGGAGTAGTAATCGAAATATTTTCGCGCAGGTATTGCAGGAAATAGGCATATATACCGTGACGGCCTTCGCCCTGACGGTCGTGCTGACCTTTATTTTTTATCCCTATTTCGCACAAATCATTTCGCCCAAGCATCCCTTCCCATTTTATTTGAGCGGAACGGAAGTCATCGGTTTCCTGCTCATCTTCCTGCTATTTGCCGGATGTGTTGGGGGAATTACTTACGGACATATCAGCCGAAAACTCAACTCTTCCGGACTAAAAAACACGTTTGCCTCTTCCCGCTCATCGCTGGATTTGAAGAAAATTCTGATGGTTGCCCAGCTAACGATCTTCTGCGGGTTGCTTTTTTTCTCCATCGTGTTTCTCCGACAAATAGATTATCTCCAAAATAAACCGCTGGGTTACAATAACCGGAACACGATTTCTTTCGATTGGCCGAATCCTTACGAGATCACGTCTCTGAAGGAAGAGTTGTCGCGACACCCGGACGTGCTGGCCGTGAGTTGCGGGGCCTTACTCCCAATCGGGAACTGGTCGCACTGGGATATTCATTTGGCCGAGCAACCGGAAAAAAGCATACAATCCTACTCGCTTTTGTGTGACGAAGATTTCCTCCGTACCTACCAGTTAAAACTCGTGGAAGGACGGGATGCCAAAACGAAGGTCACGACACCGGGAATTTATTCCCGTAAACCCGTGGACGTCGTGGAGATTGTCGTGAACCAGAAGTTCGTGCGGCAAATGGAATTGAGTCACCCGATCGGAACGCTACTGAGTGACGGAACCGCCAAAATGCAAATCGTGGGGATCGTGCAGGACTTCCACTACCGTTCACTCTATGAACCGATTCAACCCGTCATGATCGGTAGTGACCTTCCGGGAGTATCGTTCACCCTCATCGTCCGGTACCGGGAAGGGAAACGAAGCGAGATGATCCATTACCTGCAACAATTACACGAAACCCGTCACCCGGAAACGCTGATGAGCTATCAAGAATATCCCTATTCCGAACTATACGAGCGGGAAATCATGCTGGGACATCTCGTGTATATATTCACGGGCATCGCCCTATTGATCGGGGGCATGGGAGTAATTGCCTTTTCCGTTTTCATCGCCGAGAGTAAGACCAAAGAGATCGCTCTCCGCAAGGTGAACGGGGCCTCGGAAGGGCAAATTATGATTTACCTGAACCGTATTTTCACGAGGCAAGTAGCGGTCGCCTGTGTCGTGGGGATTCCCTGTTCCTATCTGATTTGCCGACAATGGTTGCAAGGTTTCGCATACAAAGTCACGATAAGCCCTTGGATTACCGTTTGCGTGATCGGGGTTTCTTTGCTACTGGTGGTTCTCGTCACCGGCTGGCAAATACGCCGGGCCACACGCCGAAACCCGATTGATACCCTTAAAACCGAATGATCATGCGGATGTTCCAATATAAAATATTATTCCGGCATTGGGATAAAAACAAAATATATCCCTGTATCTCGACATTCAGTTTGGTTATCGGTCTCACGTGCAGCACGCTACTGATTGGGTTTGCCATGCACGAACGGCGAACGGCACATTCCACACCCGGAGAGGATCAGCTTTACGTGGTGCAAACGAAAGATAATTTTTACCACAACTCGGAACTGAAAACATACGATACCCCGGTCGGGGCTGCCCAAAAACTACACGAGAAATACCCGCAGGTGACGGGGTACTGCACTTTTCGACAAGAATTTGTCGTCATGCACCGAGGAAAGCACAAACTGGAGATTGATAACGCTTATAAAGTAACTCCCGGTTTCGACACGCTTTTCCGACCGGAAATGATTAGCGGGAATTTAAAACAAACTCTATCGCATCCCTTGGAGATCGCGATAACCCGGAGTTTTGCCCTCCGCACGTTCGGGAAGGAAAACCCGGCGGGAGAGGTTCTCACGCTCGAAACCTACAAAGATGTATTCGTGAAGAACGGGGACGGTTACGGGGTTTCACAACAACAAGTCAATCAAGACTACACGATCACCTCAGTCATTGACGATCGCCAACCAAGTGTCCTGTATTACGAGCTTCTTTTCGGGTTATCCCCGGAAGAGATTGCCCGACAACCTTTCAGTACTTCGTGGTATCATAACGTGGTGCAAGTGCAAGCGGGAAGTGATCTATCCACCCTACAAGAAAAGGATGAAAACGCCACCCCGCTTTTCCTGCTCCCCATCGAACAGGCGTACTACACGAAAGATTATTCTGAGAACCGACTTTTCAGGTACCGAGATTATAAACAGTTGCAAACCAGCCTGTATATCGCACTACTTATTCTGATTATCGCTTGTTTTAATCACGTGAATATCAACATGACCCGGTCGTTCCAGCGTTTGCTTTATTCCGGCCAGCAACTGATACACGGGGCTTCCCGGAACGAAATTCGGTGGCAGGTGATTCAAGAAACAGCACTCCAAGTAGGCTTTGCTTTCGTTATTTCACTGGTATTGATTTACACGGTGTTACCGACGTTTAATGCCTTTATGGATTCCAAGCTGGCTTTTGTCGATCTATTCCGGGGAGAAACGCTACCGATCATTTTCTATACCCTTGTCGCCGTGATCCTGTTCCCGTCAATTTATATCCTGTACAAAGCGGAACGGGTGGCACTGGCTGATATTTTAAGGAAAAATTACACGTTTCATCGCTCGCTGATTGCCGGAATTATTGTTGTCCAATTCACGATTTCGATCATTTTACTGGCCCTTTTCCTCACGATAAAAGGGCAGACCGAATATATCACACACATTCGCCCGGACGCGGAATCGATTGTTTCCATAGAACACGAATATATTCCCGACGAACATTCGTGGAAGATATTCAAGGAACAAGTGATCACGTTGCCGGAAGTTGTTGACTATACCTCTACCCTCCCGCTCATGAATGGGGCCATCGCTAACCGGGAGTTTAATGCCAACACGCTAAAAATGGATCAACGCTTTTTCCGTTTTTATCACGCCGAACTCGTGGCAGGGGATTCCTTGTGTCATGCTACCGATGTTTCGATCCACAAGGTGCTGGTGAATGAATCGCTGATCAGAAAGAAACAGATCGAAAACCCAGTCGGACAATCTTTTTCACATGACGGGATGGACTTCGTAATTTGCGGAGTCATCAAGGATTACGCTATTGCTCACGTCACGAACGAGGTCGAACCGTTAATTATCATCCGGGAGACAGATGACTGGGTAAACGCCAGAGGCTCGGTGATTAAAACCCGACCAGGAGAGGTTGAGGCCACGATTGCCCGGATGCAGAGCTTGTGGAAAACGATCGCTCCTGATGAATCACCGTTGGTTTTTACCTCTTTGACCGAGATTTACAGGGATATACACAAGGAAGAGTTTCGGACGGCACGAATCGTTTCCGTATTCACATGGATCAGTATGCTACTCTCTTGCATGGGATTGTTCGGGTTAGCGTGGTATTCGGTGGAATGTCGGACGAAAGAAATTTGCCTGCGGAAAGTTAACGGGGCAACCGAAAAGCAAATCGTACTGCTCGTGTGCGGACGTTTTGTGAAATGGATGATCTGGGCCTCACTTCTCGGTATTCCAATCGCTTGGTATTTGGCTAACGCATGGATTTCGCAATTCGTGTACAGGGCCGAGTTATCCCCGTGGATTTTTATCACGAGTATATTGCTCGTAATTATGATAGGCATTATTACCGTGATTCGTCAATCTTGGTATGCCGCAACGCTAAACCCGATAGATTCCCTTAAAACCGAATAGTCATGTTTAAACAATATTTCAAAATTATCCTCCGTAACTGGAAAAAGAACAAGATATACACCGTCATCAATATCGTGGGGTTGGCCATAGCCTTCTCCATCACGTTATTGATCTCGAATCACGTGATCACGGAATGGACAATGGACAAGTTTCATTCTAATGCAGGAAACATTTATCGGGTTACTAACCAATACCTAGAATCCAAGGAGTGGGAAAGTCTCACTGCCTACCTAATCGGTCCTTATGCCAAACAGGAAATCCCCGGCATTGTCAATTACACCAGAATCATGCCCAGCAACTCTTACGGAATAAAAAACAACGAGACGGAAGAGTATATCCCCATTCCCAAAAGTCTTTTTATAGATGAAAATTTCTTCCAAATGTTTGATTTTCCAATTATACAAGGAAAAATCGACAGCACAGTATTAAATTGGATCGTCGTCACCCAAAACTACGCAAAACAGCACTTCGGCAGCCAAAATCCTATCGATAAAACTGTATTCATCAAAGACTTGGATTCCGAAAAAGATCACGGATGTGTAGCCCGGATTGTAGCTGTGATCGAAGATTTACCGGCAAATTCTTCCATTCAATCCGACATTTTTATTGACAGTCGAGTCATCTCAAAAAATAGGGATATACTCTATTGGGGATGTTGTTCCTCCTATACCTATCTTCAACTTGCATCAACGGCAGACATCTCCGTCATCGAGCGAATGATACCTCAAATGATCGAAAAAAACAACTCTTACTTGAAAGCCAATGAATACAGATGCCAATTACAACCCTTAACAGACATCTATTTTCATTCAAACCACTTTCATCCCGAGGCCATTTTACGAGGCCAAATATCCTTGTCTCTCCTTCTCTATGGAATTATTTTACTGATCCTATTTTTGGCACTAGGCAACTACATCATGATCAAAACGGCCCAAATAAATAAAAATATTACCAGAATGGGCATACAAAAATGTTTCGGAGCCGACAACCGGACAATACGACACCAGTTATCGCTGGAAATTGGTATTCACACTCTATGTGCCTTACTTTTATCTTTCGCACTCGCTTACGTGTTGCACCCGTACATCATAGAAATTCTCTCTCCGGAACACCCGTATAGGTTTCATCTATCCTTTCAAAAATTCGCGGGATTCCTCTTACTTGTCTTCTTCGCCATGTTCTTAACCGGATTTGTATTACACTTATACACTCATAGAAGATTAAACCATAACGGACTCAAACAGGCCATCCAACCTACTCCCGGGTACAAGGATATAAAAAAAATACTTACAATTGTACAAATTACAATTTTCAGCGCCCTCCTTTTCAGTGCCCTCGTGGTATCAAGGCAAATGAACTACATGCAACACATGGATTTGGGATTCAATCAAGAAAACATCTTATATTTCTACTGGCCGGACAATGAATTTCGATACGAAACCTTAAAACAAGAACTGCGACATCACCCTGCCATACTTAACGCCAGTAATGGGTACCCCCTCCCATGCTACGAAAGAGCCGAGCCGATCTCAATACCTAACCAACCGGAGAAAACCATTAAAGCTCGTATCATTCTCGGCGATGCTGACTATATCGATACATACCAAATTCAACTTCAAGAAGGCCGATGCCTAAAAAAGTATAACTATCCTATTGATCTGAAAGAATTTGCAAGAATCCGTCCCAACCATATCCGAGAAGCTATCGTCAACCGGTCTCTCGTGAAAGCTCTTCAACTAGAACACCCGTTGGAAACCATTCTCAACTTATGGGATCATGAGTGCCCTCTCAAAATAGTGGGGGTCGTGGACGATTTCCAGTATTTCCCGCTATACAAATACACGGAACCTGCAATCATCATGTACGAATTCCCTCAAATATCCTCCACGATGATCGTTCACTACCAAACGGGAGAATTCCAAAACGTATATCGTTACATCCGGACAATGTTCCAAGAGAAATTCCCCAATACCGTTTTTAAATGTGAAGAATATAATTTTTCAGAATTATATGGCAAAGATATTGCCGTTGTAAAACTCATCATCTTGTTCGCCCTCATAACTATCCTCATTGGTGGCATGGGTATTTTCGCATTCTCGACTTTCATGGTTGAAAGTAAAACTCGGGAAGTCGCCCTACGTAAAGTAAACGGGGCTACCGAATGGCAGATCATGCAACTCTTTAATCAACAATTCTTCGCAAGAGTTCTCCTAGCTTGTTTTATAGGTCTGCCCGTTGCTTACTATGCCTCGAAAGAATGGTTAAAAGGATTCGCTTACAAAGTAGAAATCCATGCGGGATTATTCATATTTGTTTTCCTCACTTCCGTCTTTGTAGTCCTCGCCATCACAACTTGGCAGACACGAAAGGCCGCCCGTCAAAACCCGATAGATACCCTTAAAACCGAATAGCCATGTTTAAGCAATATTTTAAATTCATAGTACGCAAGCTTTCCCGCAACAGGGTTTACACGGTGATCAATATTGTCGGGTTGTCCATTGCCTTTTCTGCCGCTTGGCTGATATACAGTCACACATCAAACGAATGGAATATGGACGGATACTTGAAAAATGGTGATCATATTTACCGGGTGATTAATCGAAACTTCAATGAACCAAATTGGAATTGTAGGAATAATTCATTTTTCGGATTAGACGCACAACAAGCATTACCGGAAATAGACCGGATTGCCCGTTTTTTCTTAAAAGACTATCAAATAAAAACAGATAACAATACTGATTTTATGATCGAATCTCGATGCGCTCTTGTTGACCTTTCTTTTTTTGATTTATTTGAGCGACCCGTCATTCAAGGTAATATCGATTCCTCCGATTTTTCGTGGATTGTACTCACAGAGACAAGTGCCAAACGATTTTTCGATAAGGAAAACCCGATCGGGAAAACAATAACGATCAAAGATCCCATCTATAACAGGAAGAAAGAGGTTAAATGTCAAGTAATTGCAATCATAAAAGATTTTCCGGCAAACTCTACTCTCCAAACCGATATTTTTATCGATTGCCGTCTAGGGCACCCATATTTCAGTAATGAACGCTATTCTCGTTCAGTATATACTTATTTCCGACTTTCTCCGAGAACCGATCTAGAAAGAGTGGAAAAAGCTTTACAGGAAATTACCCTACAAAGAACGGAAACGGCAACTCATTGTTCGTACAGACTTCAACCATTGAAAGATACTTATTTTCACTCGGACCATATCGAACAAGACGAATTGCTGCGTGGCTCCCTATCCCTGACTTATCTGTTGTGGGGAATCACTCTTTTAATATTACTCCTTGCGGCCGGGAACTTCCTGTTAATCCGGATAGCCCAACAAAACCGGGATTCTTCTCGTTTTGCCATTCACAAGTGCTACGGGGCGAGTAATACACATCTACTTTATCAACTGATTAGCGAGATCGGATTACTGACGGGAGTTATTCTTGTGCTTGCGTTCATCCTGACCAGCTTGTTACACCCTTACATTATTCAGGTTTTATCACCGGATCACGTGTACCCATTCCTGTTTTTTAGTTTTTCCAATTTATTGTTTGTCGTGTTTACCTGCTGTATCATGGGGAGTATTTGTTATTTCCTCTATTTTCATTTCAAACAACGAATAAATCGATTGGGTGTGAAAAATATACTTCAACCGAGCCCCCGACAGATAAATCTTTCACAAATCCTGACCATCTTACAAATCGGTATTTTCACGGCATTACTCTTTTATTGTTCGATTATTATATCACAGATTCATTTCATCAAAGATAAACCGCTAGGAATCATAACAGATCAGGTGTTACGCATCAGTTGGCTTGATAATTCTTCCAATTATCAAGCACTAAAAGAAGAATTACTAAAACACCCTGATATTTTGTATGTATGTAATGGAATCAATATCCCAGACCCTGGCACACCATTAACAGAAAGAATCCATTTCCCATCGGAATCGGAAAAATATGTCGATGTTGTATGTATGTACGGTGATGAAGATTTCACAAATATTTATAACATACCGATTATTAAAAATCAAGAGTTTACTCCCATTGAATTTAATCCCACACCTGAAAATAATTACTCATCGACAACTGACGTGTGGGTAAATAAAAAATTCGTGGAAACGTTTAAACTAGATCACCCACTAGGAACGATCCTAAACCAGCAACGTTCTGTTCACTACCGTATTACAGGGGTTACGGAAGATTATCACACGCAATCACTCCATTACCCGATACGCCCCACGATGATTCTACCGCCCTCGACTTACTGGTTATTGATTCGTTACCAGCCAGGAAAACGACAAGAGGTACTGGAATACCTGCAAGAACTGCATCGATCCCGAAACCCGGAAGGTATTTTTGAATATCAAGAATATAATTACTCAGACCTATACCAAAAAGACATGGCCTTTATGGAACTCGTGATCCTGTTTTCACTGATCGCCATTCTAATCGGTGGTATGGGGATATTCGCTTTTGCCATATTCATGGTGGAAAGCAAAACGAGGGAGATCGCTCTTCGAAAAGTAAACGGGGCATCGGAGCGACAAATCATGTTACTGTTTAACCGACAATTCATGACAAAAGTTCTCGTGGCCTGCGTGATCGGTCTGCCGATAGCGTACTACGCCTCCCGGAAATGGCTGGAAAATTACGCTTACAGGATAGAAATACAACCTTGGATTTTCGTACTTACCATCGTTATATCCCTTTGTATTGTTCTGCTCGTGACCAACTGGCAGATCCGGCAAGCATCAAGAAATAACCCAATAGATACCCTTAAAATCGAATAATCATGCAAAACGTTCAATTCAAAATCATATTTCGAGGTTGGATAAAAAACAAGACCTACACGCTGATTTCTTTGATCAGCCTGATCACGGGGATCACGTGTTGCACGCTGCTCGTTACTTTCGTGATACACGAATATAATATCGCTCATTCTATCTTGAATAGTAAAAACTGTTATCTTGTTCAGGAGCAAAGGAAACAAGACGTCCATCCCAATGATGCTTTCATTTCCGGGGAAAGCGGGGTTCAACTAAAAAACATTTATCCAGAAGTGAAAGCCTATTGTGTATTCCGGAATGAACATCTTCTTTTCAGTGAAAAAGCGGAAGAACCGGACTACATGGATGCTTATTCTGTTACACCCAACTTCACCGACTTTTTTAAACTTCCCCTTTTATCGGGAGATTTACGCAAAACACTCTCATCTCCCAATGAAATTGCCGTTACCCGGTCTTTTGCCCGCCAACAATTCGGAATCGCTAACCCTATTGGAAAATCTCTCACGTTAGGGCGCTATATTGTTCATTTTGACGGGGAGAAAAATATCTACAAAAAGATATTCGAACCTTACACAATCACAACTGTTATTGACGATTCGCAAAAGAATTTTCTCCATTTTGGGATATTACGAGGATTACCGGACGAAGAAATATCAAAAGTTACCGGATTCTCTTTTTACATTTTTATCGAGCTTTCATCTAAAGTTACAGCTCCAAATTTTCTAACAAAAATAAATGATCGGAACGAAGAAGTATTTAAGGATAGAACGATCTATCTAAAACCTGTTGAACAACTTTATTTTTCAAAAGCAAAATATTTATACGAGGACGGATTAATCTTTAAACGTGATCCTTCTTTCGTTTATTTAGGCATGGGAGTTGCCATACTCATATTTATCATCGCTTGTTTCAACCACATCAACATTTGTCTGACTCGCACCATACAACAATTAAAAACAACCGGGATTCAACTTATTTCGGGAGAATCAAAACAAGGAATACGTAAACAGTTAATCATGGAAACCGGATTACTCGTTATGTTTTCCTTTATCGTATCTATTGGTATTATCCATATTCTTATTCCTTATTTCAACACATTCATTACTTCCGATTTATGTCTATCGGATTTATATGCCGGATATACCCCACTGGCGCTGATTCTTTTACTCGGTACAATTATCATCATACCTCCTTTATACGTGATCCTAAAAATCAACAAAAATTCTCTATCTGAAATCCTAAAGAATGAAAACAAACAAAAAACCATTCTTATTCGCAATATTGTGATTACCCAGTTTACCATATCCATTATCCTGACGACAACAGTGGTAAACATTCACCACCAGATGGACTTCGCAACACATTGCCGTCCACACGCCAATGAAATTTTGATATTAGGATGGGGACTTTACACGGTAGAAGATGAAACAACGAAAGCTTTCTATGACCAACTCTCTTCCATCCCGGAGATCACGCACCGAACGATGAGCGCTATCACTCAAAATTGCACTTACGGACTAGATAACATGTCCGTGGATTGCACGGAAGCCGACCTCTCGTTCTTTGATTTTTATGATATACAACTTTTGGAAGGAAGACTTTTCTCTCCGGGAAAACAAGGATTACATGAAGCCATCGTGAACGAGACTTTTCTAAAGAAACAAGGGATAGCAGAGCCTTTAGGTAAAACCTTCCAAATATGGGATGAAACCTACACGACCGTCGGGGTCGTTGCCGATTATCCAAGAGATAAACTCACCCGAGAAATCACGCCATTATTTATTCGATTCAGTGATACCGGGTCCGATCGTCATATTATCCGTATTCAACCCGGTACCCGAAAAATAGTTGAAGAAAAGATTAATGCACTTTGGAAACAAGTTGCTCCGGGAGCAATCGAAATAAAAACTTGTAGTCTGTCTGAACGCTACATGGAGTTTCACGAAGAAGAGTTACAAGTCATGAAAATTCTTTCAATATTTTCCTATATCAGCATTTTGCTAGCCGGCTTAGGATTATTCGGGTTGGCATGGTTCTCCGTGGAGAACAGGCGGAAAGAAATTAGCCTGCGTAAAATCAACGGGGCCAGTGAAAACCAAATCGCCGTGTTATTATGCGCCCGTTTTATCAAATGGATTCTGATTGCTTTTTGCATCGGGGCGCCAATTGCCTATTACTGCTCAGCACAGTGGCTCACACAGTTCGTTTATAAAAACGAGATTTCTCCGGTATCATTTATCTTTATCGGTATAGCGGCAGTCGTTATTGGCACGCTGACCGTCGCATGGCAAGCATTTAAAGCCTCCCGGATGAATCCGGTAGATACTATAAAATAGGGGAAAGTCAAGCGTTCTTTCCCCTATCCAAATCATTCTCGTCCGGTTCCGTACCCAAGGCATCGGACTCTTCTTTTACCTCGTCCATGTAATTAGCCAAATTATCCCGGGCATCATCATCGTCATTCTCCAGAATTTCACCTAAAGCGTTTATATATGCCTCGTGTAATTTCTCATCATCTTCGGGTGTCAGATGCTTTTTCACATCCATATTCTCTTGTTTCTTTTCCTTCTCTTTCATAACCGTGTTCGTTTGAATTTATACACGTGAAACGAAAGAAAAGGAAAAAAGTTCGAGTATCAAGAATACATCTTAATTTCGCCAGTTGTTCGGTAGGTTGTTCGGTAGTTGTTCGGTTATCAAGTTTCCATTTCACGCCTGCTTGATCGAAAGACCGATACGTTTCCGCACCTTATCAACCTGCACGATTTTCACTGAAACATGCTGATTCAAAGAAAGTACATCCGCCGGGTTCGAAATATATTTATCGGCAATCTCGGATATGTGTACCAGCCCGTCCTGTTTCACGCCAATATCCACGAAGGCTCCGAAGTTCGTCAGATTAGTCACGATACCCGGAACAACCATCCCGATCTCCAGATCGTCAATCGTATGAATGTTGTCAGCGAAACTGAATACTTTAGCCACAGAACGGGGATCACGCCCCGGTTTCTTGAGTTCATCCACGATGTCTTTCAACGTGGGTAGCCCAATCCGGTCATTCACGTAACGGGATAGTTCAATCTTATTACAAGCCTCCTCGTTACCAATCAACGACTTCAACGGGATGCCCAAGTCTTTTGCCATCCGTTCTGCCACTGCGTATGATTCCGGATGCACGGATGAATTATCCAAGGGATTTTCGGCCCCCTCGATACGAAGAAATCCGGCACACTGTTCGAATGCCTTCTCTCCCATGCGTTTCACTTTTTTCAATTCGCCGCGACTACGGAATGCCCCGTTCTCCTTGATATAAGTAACCACATTTTCTGCCAAAGTCGGCCCCAACCCGGAGACGTAAGTCAACAAGTACTTGCTCGCCGTGTTCACGTTCACCCCAACCCGGTTCACACACGACTCGACCACCCGATCCAAGCTCTCTTTCAATTTGGATTGATCGACATCATGCTGGTATTGCCCTACCCCGATAGACTTCGGGTCAATCTTTACCAACTCGGCCAATGGGTCCATCAGCCGACGCCCTATCGACACTGCTCCGCGAACCGTAACATCATACTGCGGGAACTCGTCCCGAGCTATCTTAGAGGCCGAATAAATCGATGCCCCGCTTTCACTCACGACAAACACTTGTATATCCCGGTCATAACGCAAACTCTGGATAAATCGTTCGGTTTCACGTCCAGCCGTACCATTACCGATAGCGATTGCCTCGATCCGGTAAGAGTTAACCAGATTGGTAATCTTATTCGCTGCCTGTTTCACCTCATTTTGTGGCGGATGAGGATAAATGGTTTCATTATGCACCAGATTTCCCGTTTCATCCAGACAAACAACCTTACATCCCGTGCGGAATCCCGGGTCTATACCTAACACTCGCCTATTCCCAAGAGGCGGAGCCAAAAGCAATTGACGCAGATTTTCAGCAAACACCTTAATCGCTTCTTCATCCGCTTTCTGCTTACCGCTTTGCAGGTACTCTGTCTCGATAGACGAAAGCAACAAACGTTTATACCCGTCTTTCACCGCCATGGTCACCTGCTCGGCACTCTCGTTACGACCTTTCACGAATATTCTTTCCAAAGACTCTATCGTTTCCTCTTCCGGGATTTCAATCGCCACTTTCAGAATACCTTCAGCCTCCCCCCGACGAATCGCTAACATCCGGTGGGAAGGAATCCTCCGCAAAGGCTCGGAATAATCGAAATAATCCGTGAACTTCTCCCCTTCTTCCTCTTTCCCCTTCACGACTTTCGCTTTTACCACGGCCACCCGGTCAAAAGAGCGACGCACGGTGTTTCTTGCCCGGTCATTCTCGCTGACCCATTCAGCAATAATATCCCTAGCACCCTGCAAAGCCTCTTCTTCATTCTCCACGTCATTCTTCACGAAACGGGCCGCTTTGTCCCACACATCCCCGTTATCCTGTTTCATCAACATGGCTGCCAAAGGTTCCAATCCCTTCGCTTTTGCCTTTGACGCCCGTGTCTGTTTCTTCGGTTTATAAGGCAGGTAAATATCTTCCAGTTCTCGTAAATCGGTACAATGCTCTATCTGTTTCCGTAATTCCTGAGTCAACTTTTCCTGCTGCTCGATACTCTCCAACACCGTCTTTTTCCGCTTTTCCAGCTCCTTGAACTGCTCGTAAATCTCCCGTACCTGTCCCACCTGCACCTCATCCATACTCCCGGTCATCTCTTTCCGATAACGGGAAATGAAAGGTATCGTGGCCCCTTCATCCAGTAACCCCAACAAATTTTTAATATATCTACTCTCAAAACCACTCTTTTGCGTCACGAAGGTGACCGGATCTATATAATATTCCATACGTAATTGATTTTAGATTGCTAAGATACACACTCTTTATTTAATCGCTATCTCCATTCAGTAAATAAATTCATCGAATCTTATGAAGTAATCCTAGGTAGCAATCTAATATTTCTTATCTTTGTCTAAAGCTTAAATCAAACATACCCTATTATGAAACAATTAATCGCCTGTTGTGGATTAGATTGCGAAAACTGCGACGCCCGTATCGCCACAATCAATAACGATGACAAGTTAAGAGAAGAAACCGCTCAAAAATGGAGTGTCATGAACAACACGTCGGAGATCACACCGGAAACTATTAATTGCACGGGTTGCCGTGTCGATGGCTCTAAATTCGCTTATTGCAGCAATTATTGTGAAATCCGGAAATGTGTTCAAACAAAAGGATTCAATACCTGTGGCGATTGTAAAGAACTGGATCATTGCCCGACCATCGATCTTATTTTCCAGCATAACCCCAGTGCAAAAGGAAATCTTTTATCGTCAATCTAAAATCACCTTCTTGCCTTGGATTCATTACAAAAATGAGCGATTCTTGCCTTGGATTTATTACAACGGCATAACTTTATTATGCCAATAAGCATATTTACATCTATCATTGAAATAAAAATGATCAACAGGATTACCCGATATTGAAAATTATTATCTTTACCATCAAATAATAAATGTTGGTTAGCGGGTTGGAATCACTAAATCGGAAATCATAAATCAAGAAATTAATCAGGTGATAGAAATTAAAAATATAGTCAAAAGCTACGGCGAACTAAAAGTGCTGAAAGGAATTGATCTCACGATAAAAGAAAAAGAGATCGTAACGATCGTCGGGGCTAGCGGTGCCGGGAAAAGTACGTTATTGCATATTTTGGGAACACTCGATACCCCGGACGAGGGTGAACTATTGTATGATTCCGTGAACATTGCCCGGTTATCCTCCAACAAACTATCGGAATTCCGAAATAACAACATCGGGTTTGTATTCCAATTCCATCACTTATTACCGGAATTCACCGCGTTGGAAAATGTTTGCATCCCGGCATGGATCAAGGGAACCGGGAAAAAAGAAGCGGAGCTGCGGGCCATGGAACTACTGACCCTTCTCGGTTTGGCAGACCGGGTGAGCCACAAACCCAATCAACTATCCGGCGGGGAACAACAACGAGTTTCCGTGGCAAGGGCTCTCGTCAATCATCCCCGGGTGGTGCTGGCCGATGAACCCTCCGGTAATCTGGACACCCGTACCAAAAATGAATTACACCAGTTATTCTTCACTTTACGGGAAGAACTCGGACAAACATTCGTAATCGTCACGCATGACACGGAACTAGCCCGTATGTCAGACAGACAAATAAAATTAAATGACGGAATGCTAATGAATGAATAAAATGAACCTTCCGGCACGATTTTCTCGTATCGCGAATAAAACACGAAAACCTGTTTGTGTTTTCGCACAATGTTCTTACATTTGCATCTTAATGAACAAAATATTTATTTATTAATTAAACCTTTCAATGAAATATACAGAAGAGTTAGACAAAGTGAGTTATTGTTTCGGTCTAAGTATTGCAAGTAATCTCCTTTCTTCAGGTGTGAACACCATTAATACAGAAGCTTTTGTTGACGCTATCAGAACAGTCTATGCAGGCCAGATGCCGGAAATCAAACCGGAAGAGGCTAACCAGATTTTGCAGGACTATTTTAACAAACTGCAAAATGAAAGAGGTAAAGCTGCCAAGGAAGCCGGAGAACAATTTTTAAACGATAACAAGAGCAAAGAAGGCGTGGTTACCCTGGAAAGCGGATTACAATATAAAGTAATTTCCACCGGAAACGGGGCTATTCCGAAAAGTAGCGATACTGTAAAATGTCACTATGAAGGACGCCTGATTAATGGTGCCGTGTTCGACTCTTCCATTCGCCGTGGTGAACCGGCTGAATTCCCAGTTAACGGAGTTATTGCCGGTTGGGTTGAAGCTCTTCAATTAATGCCCGTGGGTTCAAAATGGCAACTATACATTCCTTCTGATCTAGCTTACGGCCCTCACGGTGCAGGACAGGCTATCGGACCGAACGAGACCTTGATTTTTGATATCGAATTATTAGATATAGTATAATTTAATTTACGAAAAACTATGAACGCAAAAAATCTAATTTTAGGTTTATCTGTTGCTGCAATCGGTTTATCTAGCTGCTGCAACACTTCTACAAAAACGAATGTATCGCTGAAAAACGAGGCCGATACAGCAAGTTTCTATATTGGTTACATGTACGGTTCTAACATCACTGGAAACGGTATTGAAGACATCAACATGGACGCTATCATCGCCGGAATGAACAGTGCCTTACAGAAAAAAGATGCTCCTGCCGACATGATGCAAATGAATATGTTTTTACAGAAATATACTCAAAAAGCCATGATGGCTAAAGCTGAAAAAGCATTGAAAGCCGGAGAAGAATTCTTGGCAGCAAACGCTAAGAAAGATGGTATCAAAACTACCGAAAGCGGACTTCAATACAAAATTGAAAAAGAAGGAACCGGAGCTATCCCGGCAGATACCAGTGTTGTTAGAGTCCACTACAAAGGAACTTTGATTGACGGAACCGAGTTCGACTCTTCATACAAGAGAGGCGAGCCTACCGAATTTCCTGTAAACCGCGTGATCAAAGGTTGGACGGAAGCATTACAATTAATGCCTGTTGGTTCTAAATGGACGCTTTACATCCCGTCAAACTTGGCATACGGACCTCAAGGAGCCAGAGGTGCTATCGGACCGAACGAAACGTTGATTTTCGAAGTTGAATTAATCGACATCGTTGACCCGAACGCTCAAAAATAATTTATTATTTGATATTTAAACAGCTAGCAAGCCCAAGGACTCTTGGGCTTGTTTCTAATCAGAAAAACAATGAATTACGAAGTTACCGGAAAATTAATTTACAAAGAAGCTACACAAAAAATCAGTGATCGTTTCCAAAAGAGAGAATTCGTGATAGAAGTTGAAAACGAGAAGAATCCACAATGGAACGACTTCGTAAAAGTTCAATTGATCCAAGACCGGTGTGATCTATTAGAGACTATTCAATTGAACGAGAATATTAAAGTGTATTTCAATTTGCGTGGCCGCAAATGGGAGAACAACGGACAGGTTTCTTATTTCACGAACCTCGAAGGTTGGAGAATTGAGAAAGTTCAAGCGGAAGCCCCGATGATGGGCGCCCCGGTACCGGAATACAAGGTGGAAGACATTCCTCCCATGCCGGAAGCCGACGATCTTCCTTTCTAAACGGAAAATACAGTATTAAAAAAGGTCTGCAAATATTACAGACCTTTTTTAATACCATAATCTAACAACTTAGTAATTGACCAAAACCTAATAAAAGCGCTATCAGCAACGTCGTTATCGAAAGAAATTTCAATTGAGAATCCAAGGCTCTTCCTTCTCCCCAATAGACAGACTTCAGATGCATTGCCAGCAACGGTAGCGTTAACAAAAAGAGATAGCCCGTCCATCCGGCAGGATGCAGCACGGAATACAACACGAGACAAATCACAGCCAATAGCGTGATCACGAAATGATATATCTTTGCTCCCCGTATTCCCAAGATAACCGGGATGGTACGCTTGCCACAAACCGAGTCATTCTCGATGTCGCGGATATTATTCATGTTTAAAACACCGGAAGAGAGAAAACCGATGGCCGCGGCCGGTAACACACATATCCAAGGCAAAACACCGGACATGGCGAAATAACTTCCCATCACGCTCACTAACCCGAAAAAGATAAACACGAAAAGATCACCCAGTCCCCGGTAACCATAAGCACTCTTCCCGACCGTGTATTTCACGGCGGCCACGATAGATGCACCCCCGGCAATAAACAGAGAAATACTTTTCCAATTCAACAAATCCCGGAATGCCTCATAGATTAATAGACTTCCGGTGATGATCGCTATTACTCCGAAAACAATCATGGCCTGTACCATTTCCCGCATACTCAAAGCTCCACTTTGAGCGCTCCGAATAGGCCCTAAACGATGTTCATTATCCGTTCCCTTGGTTAAATCCCCCACCTCATTCGCCAGATTAGACAATATTTGTAAGGCAACCGTGGTGAGCATGGCCCACACGAAGGTCGTCGTTTTAAAATACCCATCGCTTGCAGCCAACAAAGAACCTAGTAATACACCCGATAAGGATAAAGGTAATGTTCTTAACCGAAAACTCGTGATATATGCCCGAACTTTAGACATGTATTCATTCAGATTTTAAATTAAACTCCTCCGTCAGCTTCGCTGCCACCTCCTCTATAAACAGAGGAGGAGCTGGTAACTCTTCCCAAAGTCGAAAAGTAATTCAACTCTCCCTCTGTTTATAGAGGGAGCACCCGAAGGGGGAGGGAGTTCATTTTTTATTTTCAACTTTTAATTCTCCATTTTCAACTTCAACTCCTTCTCCCCGATAATAACCTTATGCTGTTTGAATAAACCGCCAACCGTCTTTTTGTAGTTCTTTTTGCTGCAACCGAAAAGGCGATATATCTCGTCCGGATCGCTCTTATCCGATACAGCTAAGGCACCTCCATTCTCTTCCAGCTTTTTCAGTATCAAGGCTGCCAAACGGTCAATTTGTTCATGACCATCATTTTTTTGCAGGATACAATCGATTTTCCCGTCTTCCCGGATGGTCTTAATATAACCGGTCAGGTGCTGCCCAATGGTTATAGGTTGGAATATCTCGTTACGATAGATAATCGCCTCATGGCTATTATTGACAATAACATTATACCCTAAATCTGTACGACGAGCGACGATTAATTCGACTTCCTGCCCCAATTCATACTCTGCCGGAGTCTTATCCAAGAAACGACTTAACCTCGTGGAAGCAACAATACGATCCGTCGTTTTATCCACGTAAACATAAACCAAGTACTCACGCCCCACAATCATTTCTTCCCGCTGTTCCCGAAAAGGAACCAGCAAATCCTTACGTAATCCCCAGTCTAGAAAAGCCCCTACTCGACTCGTACCCACCACCTTCATCAAGGCAAAATCACCCACGACGGCTTTAGGTATTGTCATCGTGGCTATCACCCGGTCTTCCGAGTCAAAATAAATGAAAACTTTTAATTCATCACCTTCCTTACATTCAGCCGGAGCCGTTTCTTTCGGTAGCAAAATCTCTCCCCAATATTCCCCTCCATCCAAATAAACACCAAAATCCACGATCTTAACGACCTTCAATATATTATATTCTCCTAACTTTATCATATTCTGTAATTTTGTGACAAAGATAGAGAAATTAAGTGATTTATGATTTATGATTCGGTGATTAAATCATTCCCACCACCTACAAGAATGCAGGAAGGTGGGAATCACAAAATCATCTAATCGTAAATCTCGAAATCACTTAAAGGCTTTTTCCGACAATCCCGGTCCATCCAACTTCAATTGATCGAAATACTCCGGTACCGGACGGCCCATTAATTTATCAACATACATTTTAGCCAAGTATTGCGATAACATGAAACCATGCCCCCGCATACCGACAAACAGACCTAATTCGGGATCAACGATATAGCGAGGTTCCGTGTAATACCCGGACCACGTGGCCTGTATACTCACGCCAGCCAGTTCCGGCATCCAATCCACGAAGAATTCACTAATAATCTCCATAAACTCCTTCGTGTTCAAAATCAGATTTTTATCCGTCCGCAACGCATCCACCCGCGGGGATGCACAACCGATAATTTGCCCCGTGTGGACTAATTGTTGCCCATAGACAGCGGAAAATCCTTTATATTCCTGCCGATCGATCAGCATATCCAGACTATCCCCGTTCTTCCCTAGCATGGGTAAACGACGAGTGATAAATGCCTGATGGCGTACCGGGTACAATCCCGCGTGAATCCCCAATCCCTCGCAAATCTTTCCAGCCCCGGCTCCCAAGGCATTCACGAATATCTCCGTGCGGAATTCCACGTATTTCTTATCATGAGTCAACACTAAAATACTATATGTTGATCCCTCTTTCATCACTTCCAACACCTTGCAATCTTCCACGATCCGCCCCCCGGCCGAAATACCCATGTTACGAATCAAATCGACCACTTTACCGGGTGTCGCCTGCCAGCAATCATTGGTAATCAAAGCCCCCAAGTAACGCTTGGATTTCGTGCTGAAATAAGGAGAAATCTCTTTCTGAAAATTCTTCGGGTCAACCATATAGGCATCCGACCATGCACGACTCGCATCCAAGGCATTGAACGTGGGCTCATCATGAGCCAAATTAATATAGCGCGTCGTCTTGTAATCAATATTCGATATTTTCTGTAACTCTTTAAATATAGCATGATTATGCTCCGCGATCTCGGCCAGCTCCGGTAAAGAGAATGCCGTACGCCCTCCCCCGATATTTCTCCAGGAAGAACCTCTATCCGCATTCACCAGCACGGGATTCAAGCCGGAATCTGCCATATAGCGGAACAACGCACTTCCGGCAATACCACCTCCAGCAATCAACGCCCCGACCTCTATCTTCTTGAAATCCGATCGATTAGCCACACGATGCTCGTCACCTCGTTTTGGCGGGTACAATTCACCTAGATTCAACTGGTTAGACAGGGGCGCTCTCGGTGTAGCATCCCCCACGATCTCGATCCCTTTCGCCCGTAAAGCTGTTTTCAACCGAGGAATACAACGTTTTCCCCGGCAAGGCCCCATTCCCAAGCGAGTGGTATGTTTTATCTCGTCTATCGAAATAAAGGTACGATCACCCACGACTTTCAAAACATCGTCCAAAGTAACATCATCACAATGGCAAATAAACGTGGCTCCCGGTTGATCCTTCAACAACGGTTCCAAATCCAGCGGTTGCGGGTAATTCTCCTTCACCACGAAACCTCTTACCTTCACCAAATCTTCCCCGTGAACATCCAAGGCTTTCACCCGGGCTATATTCGTTTTATTCGGCTTGTGCAGAACTTTCTCGATAATCCCCTCTCCCAATCTTTCACCGTAATTATTCACTAGGTAAACCACTTCTTTCTCCTTTACTTCGTATTCTATCGGCAGAAACAAGTTATCTTTTCGTAAATCATAACCGAAAATGGCCAATCCCGGACATTGATAGACACACTCCATACACCCGATACATTTATCGTAATCTACGTGAGGTACGGTAGAAGTCGAACTTTTCGTTATCGCCCCGTGAGGACAGGCAAAAGAACAAGGATTACACGCAAAACCATACAAACAATCCATTTGCACGAATCCCCGTTTGTGCATACGTTCCGCCTCCGGCAAACAGGGAGTTTCCAGAATCCGAACCGGATGTTGTTGTGAATCAATATACTCTTTGGAAACCACCAAATAATCATCATAACTCACCCTAGCCCCCAAGTCCATCAATATCTCAATTGCCGTTTGCTTCCCCCGCAATACGGCACTCGTCCCTTCTCCAATTCTCACGGCATCTCCCGCGGCATAACAATGCTCTCCAAAGACGGCCTTTCCTTTCATCAACAATTGATTGTCCGGTATCAACCCCGTACATATATTTATGACATCTATGCCATTCAATATTCTTTCCGTACCCGGAATCGGTTTGAAATTCTCACATTCAGCAATAACAGCCCCCGTGATTCCCGTGTGATCAGCATTCGGGATCGCTTTCAACAGTACGTGAGACGTCATGATCGGTATCGCCAAACGGCGTACCCGGTTTGCTTGCACGGGGAAACCACCTTCTTTGGGCATCCCCTCAATAATCGCCTTCACGTGGGCCCCCGCTTGCATCAACTGGTAAGAAGTCAAGTAACCAATATTTCCGGCTCCCACGGTCAGTACATTCTTCCCCAACAGCGTAAGTTCGTTATTCATCATTTTCTGAACGACAGCTGCCGTATATACCCCGGGTAGATCATCGTTTTCGAAAGCCGGCATAAACGGAACAGCCCCCGTGGCCACGACTAAATAGTCTGCATCCACGAAGAACACGGTATCCGTTTCCAAGTTCTTCACGGCCACCCGTTTCCCCTCCAATATATCCCAAACCGTAGAGTTCAGGTAAATACCTTCCATATTCTCCCCCGCCAATGTTTTGGCAATATCAAATCCGCGCATTCCCCCGAAACGCTTTTCTTTCTCGAAAAAGAAGAACTGGTGGGTTTGCATATTAAACTGACCGCCAATCTTATCGTTATTATCAATCACGATATTATCTATACCATACTTTTCAAACTCCTCCCGCACGGCTAATCCGGCTGGCCCGGCCCCCACGATCACCACCGTGGTACGAAGTACTTTCCGTGTATCAATCCGGTGTTCGGCATGTTGTTCGGCCATTTCCCCCTGGGCGAACTCCCGTACCTCTTTCACTCCATCCACTTTTGTCACGCAAATACGCCGGACTTTACCATCCACCAACATCTCACAAGCCCCACATTTCCCGATGCCACAGGCGAGGGAACGTCCCCGGCCATCCAGACTGTGACTATGCACGGGGTACCCGGCCTGATGCAAGGCAGCCGCGATGGTAAAACCCTTTTCTCCTTCGATTTTCTTACCGTTAAAAGTGAACACCACTTTATCTCGTTTCGGAACATCCAGAATCGGATGCGAATTAATCTTCGACATAAGTTATTGTTTTATTAGTTAGGTTATTAGATTCTTTTGCAATATAACCGATCCGAGACAAAAAAAAGCTGACAAAAGTCAGCTTTTCAAATTTATCTATTTTTTAACATTTAATTCTTTTCTCTCGTGAATGTGAATTTTCCCTCGATTCCCTGTCCATCCTTACTCACCCCAACGATCGTATCGGCATCAACCAAGATACCAAACCAACTATCCAACTCGTACTCGATCTCGTGTTCGGAATGAATAATATCAAACTCTTCGGCATCCAATTTTACCTTATGTTCTTCAAGCCTCCCCACTAAAAATTCCTGCAACATATATCCTTCCTCTCCCTCAAGCTTATCCGTAAAAATAATCCGCCCGGACAAATCATTCCCCTCTTGTTTCAGGAACAACTCGCCCTCGGCTACCCCGTAGCCATAATCCTCTTTATATTTCCATTTACCTGTTAAATCCACCTTGCTAATTTTAAATCCGATTAATTTTGTGATTTAGTGATTTCCAATTAAGTGATTATAGAATCTTCCAGTTATCAAATCGACTATCACGGAATCTTCTCAAGCTTTTTCCATCGCTTTTGCCTCGTTCCAATACTCGTCCATTTCCTCCAAGGTCATATCCGAAAGGTTGCGCTCCGTTTCGTGAGCTTTCTTTTCCACGTACGAAAAACGACGAATAAATTTCTTGTTGGATTTCTCCAAAGCATCTTCCGGATTTATACCGTATAGTCGCGCCGCGTTAATCATGGCAAACATGAAATCACCGAATTCTTCTTCCATCCGCTCCTGATCCTTCCGGGCAACCTCGACTTCCAATTCACCCAACTCCTCCCGTACTTTTTGCCACACGTCCTCTTTCTGTTTCCAGTCGAACCCGACTCCCCTCACCTTATCTTGAATCCGGTATGCTTTCACTAAAGCCGGAAGAGCATCCGGGACACCTTCCAAAACTTTATTATGACGGCCCTTCTCTTTCAACTTCAATTGCTCCCAGTTACGCAACACGTCATTCTCATCCTCGACCTTCACCTCCCCGTAAATATGCGGGTGACGATAGCGCAATTTGGCACAGATCTCGTTCAAAACATCCGTCATGTCAAATTGCTCCTGTTCCTTCCCGATCAAAGCATAAAACACGATATGCATAAGCAAATCTCCCAACTCCTTTTTCACCTCCTGCATATCATTTTTCAGAATTGCATCTCCCAGCTCATAAACCTCCTCCACCGATAACGTCCGCAAAGACTCCATCGTCTGTTTATGATCCCAGGGACACTTTTCCCTCAAGGTTTCCATTATATCCAACAGCTCGGCAAAAGCTTCTTTCTGTTTCGTAAAATCTTTCTCCATAACAAACTCTACTCTCGTGAAAAATTTTCAATTTCCAACTTTCAATTTTCAATTGTTTTCCCTACTTTGCACCTGCAAAAATAAGGCTTTTATTTTAAGTTTCATGATAGAGAGAAGAATAAGTATTGGAAACATTGATCCTATTGACTTTTACGGCATTAACAACGCAAAATTCATTACTTTAAAAGAATTTTTCCCGAAATTGAAGATCACCGCCAGGGGCGATGAAATCATTATTCAGGGAGAAGAAAGCGACATTGATGTCCTTGTTGCCAAAATTAATGCCCTTTTGGAACATTACAATAAATATAACATGCTCACGATCGCCAATCTGAAAAGAATTATTCTGGAAGACGAGATCGTGGAAGACCCCGAGGACCCGGCCTCAATTATTGTTTTCGGGAATAACGGGAAAATTATACGAGCCAGAACGACAAATCAACGTAAACTCGTTGATCTGGCCAAAACAAACGACTTGCTTTTTGCCACGGGTCCGGCCGGCTCCGGTAAAACCTACACGGCAATCGCTCTTGCGGTAAAAGCATTACGCAATAAAGAAGTCAAACGGATCATTCTCAGCCGTCCGGCGGTAGAGGCAGGTGAAAGTCTTGGATTCCTACCCGGGGACATGAAAGAGAAAGTTGATCCCTATTTGCAACCCTTGTACGATGCTCTTTCTGACATGATTCCCTCGAAAAAATTAAGCGAATATCTCGAAACGGAAATCATTCAGATTGCCCCTTTAGCATACATGAGGGGACGTACACTCAATGATGCATTCGTGATTCTCGATGAAGCACAGAACACGACAAAAAATCAGTTAAAAATGTTCCTAACCCGTATGGGTGTCAACGCTAAATTCGTGATCACCGGGGATATGAGCCAGATAGACCTCCCAAAACAAAGTGATTCAGGATTAATTCATGCCTTCAAATTACTGCACCATATAAAAGGTATTGCATTCGTCGAATTCGACAATAGTGACATCGTTCGCCACAGGCTGGTGAAAGAGATTGTTAACGCTTACAACAACGAAGAAAAAACTAAATAACGGATCTTTAAAGCAAATAACATGGAAGCGATTGTAAAAACAAATTTTAAATTCCCGGGACAGAAAGATGAATACATCGGTAAAGTACGTGACGTGTATAACATCAATGACGAATACCTCGTTATGTTGGTATCCGACAGAATTTCCGCTTTCGACGTGGTACTCCCGAAAGGAATACCTTACAAAGGACAAATATTGAATCAAATTGCCGCTAAATTTCTGGATGCGACGTCAGACATCGTTCCGAACTGGAAAATAGCAACACCCGATCCGATGGTGACCGTTGGTCACAAGTGCGAACCGTTCAAAGTAGAAATGGTTATTCGCGGTTACTTGGCCGGAAGTGCATGGAGAGAATACAAATCAGGAAAGAGAACCCTTTGCGGTTTACCATTACCGGAAGGAATGGTTGAAAACCAGAAATTCCCGACACCTCTTGTAACTCCTACCACCAAAGCTATGGAAGGACACGATGAAAATATCTCTAAAGAAGAAATCATCTCGTCCGGACTAGTTAGTAAAGAAGATTACGAGGCCATCGAAAAATACACTCTTGCCCTATTCCAAAGAGGAACAGAGATTGCAGCCAAAATGGGATTAATTCTAGTAGACACGAAATACGAATTCGGTAAAAAAGATGGAAAGATCTATTTGATCGATGAAATCCACACCCCGGATTCTTCCCGTTATTTCTATGCCGACGGTTACGAAGAACGCCTAGCAAAAGGAGAAAGACAGCGTCAACTATCCAAAGAATTCGTTCGCGAATGGTTAATGGAAAATAACTTCCAAGGGAAAGCCGGACAAACCGTTCCGGAAATGACTCCGGAAGTGGTAGCCAATATCACGAATCGTTATATCGAATTATACGAACATATCACAGGAACGAAGTTCGAAAAAGCCGACAGCACGAACATTCTTGCCCGCATCGAGAACAATGTAAATGAATGTTTGGCTAGCCTGAAATAAATAGTCAAAACTTTCCAATAAAGCTCATAAGGAATTTTCCTATGAGCTTTATTCATTTTCTAGCTGATCCAACAGACCTTCAACAGCATCTTCCAGTAAGTCCAACACTAATTCGAACCCGGAATCCCCGCCATAATAAGGATCGGGAACGCTATCCCGGTAGGAAAAACGCTGGCAGAAATCAGTCATCTTGAATATTTTATTCTTTTCTTCCTCGGATGTAGCCATTCTTTGCAGATCACGGATATTCTGGTCATCCATACCGATAATCATGTCAAAATCAGAAAAATCTGCATCCGGATAAAATTTTCGGGATAAACTGGTCAGATCATATCCTCTTCTTATCGCATGACTTTGCATCCGACGATCCGCCGGATCACCGGAATGATAACCACTAATCCCGGCAGAATCAATATAATATTGTTCCTCCAATCCCCGATCTTTCACGTAATATTTCATAATTGCCTCTGCACTCGGGGAGCGGCATATATTACCGAGACATATAAATAGAATTCTTTTCTTCATAACTAAACATTAAAAAACGGTTATCATGACCTTGTTTGCCATAATAACCGCTCTCAAAAATTATGTTCTATTAATTAAATAAAGAGTCTACAAACTCTTCACGATTGAATACTTGCAAATCATCAATTTTTTCACCGATACCAATGTATTTCACGGGAATTTTGAATTGATCAGAGATACCAATTACAACGCCACCTTTTGCCGTTCCGTCCAGTTTTGTAATCGCCAAAGCATTTACTTCCGTGGCCAAGGTAAATTGTTTTGCTTGTTCGTAAGCATTTTGCCCGGTAGAACCGTCAAGTACTAACAAAATTTCATGTGGGGCATCCGGAATCACTTTTTGCATGACCTTCTTGATTTTCGTCAATTCGTTCATCAAGTTTATCTTATTGTGTAAACGTCCCGCCGTGTCAATAAGCACCACATCTGCATTCTCAGCTTTCGCTTTACTCAGCGTATCAAAAGCCACAGAAGCCGGATCTGCCCCCATACCCTGTTTTACGATCGGTACCCCTACTCGTTCCGCCCAGATTACCAACTGATCTACCGCGGCAGCTCTAAAGGTATCTGCAGCCCCTAAAACAACAGATTTTCCAGCATCTTTAAATTTGTGAGCCAATTTACCAATTGTCGTTGTCTTACCCACTCCATTCACACCGACGACCATGATCACATAAGGACCATGTCCTTCCGGTAAACTCAAAGCATCGTAATCCGTTGAATTATTCTCTTTCAACAAATCAACAATCTCTTCTTTCAATACCCGGTTTAATTCATCCGTACCCACATATTTATCCCGCTGTACTCTTTCTTCGATTCGTTCAATGATACGAAGAGTTGTATCAACTCCCACATCCGAAGAAATCAACACTTCTTCCAAGTTATCCAGAACCTCGTCATCAACCTTGGATTTACCAACAATTGCCCGAGAGAGTTTCTTGAATACACTTTCTTTCGTCTTTTCTAAACCTTTATCAAGGCTTTCCTTTTTCTTTTTATTAAATAGACCGAATAATGCCATTTCCACATAAATTGATTCAGAACGCTAAGGTAGGTAAAACAATTGAAAATTGAAAATGAAGAATTGAAAATGAGATAAAATAAAAAAGGGCGAGTCTCTTGAACTCGCCCTCTCTTCTAAATTCGGCATCGACCTACTCTCCCACCCGGGGGCAGTACCATCGGCGCTAACGGGCTTAACTTCTCTGTTCGGGATGGGAAGAGGTGGATCACCGTCGCTATAGACACCTTTTAATGTTTTCCAGTCACTTCATCGAGCCCTCCGGCTACTCGTGACAATATCTTTAAAGTTCATTTATTCATGCTTTCTATCGACCGCCAATCACCTTGATTGACAATCGCTTGGAACGTTAACTGAATCATCTCACCCACCGAACGTCAACTTTCGGGTGATTAGTACCACTCGGCTTTGCCGTCACCGGCTTTACACCTGTGGCCTATCAACGTCGTCGTCTACGACGACCCTGTAAGGAGATCTCATCTCGAGGCAGGCTTCGCGCTTAGATGCTTTCAGCGCTTATCCCGTCCGCGCGTGGCTACCCTGCCGTACGACTGGCGTCATAACAGGTTCACTAGCGGCGCGTCCAACCCGGTCCTCTCGTACTAGAGTCAGGACCTCTCGAATCTCCAACGCCCACGACAGATAGGGACCGAACTGTCTCACGACGTTCTGAACCCAGCTCGCGTGCCACTTTAATCGGCGAACAGCCGAACCCTTGGGACCTTCTCCAGCCCCAGGATGTGACGAGCCGACATCGAGGTGCCAAACCGCCCCGTCGATATGAGCTCTTGGGGGCGATCAGCCTGTTATCCCCGGAGTACCTTTTATCCTTTGAGCGATGACCCTTCCACGCGGGATCACCGGATCACTATGCCCTGCTTTCGCACCCGATCGACTCGTTGGTCTCCCGGTCAAGCACCCTTGTGCCATTGCACTCTACGGTTGATTACCAACCAACCCGAGGGTACCTTTGGAAGCCTCCGTTACGCTTTTGGAGGCGACCACCCCAGTCAAACTACCCACCACGCGGTGTCCCCTATACTTAGGGTTAGATCCCAGACAAGAGAAGGGTCGTATTTCAACGATGGCTCCACGAATCCTGGCGAATCCGCTTCAAAGCCTCCGACCTATCCTACACGTCCCGTGCCCGGGAACAACGCGAAGCTGCAGTAAAGGTTCACGGGGTCTTTCCGTCCCGTCGCGGGTACCCGGCATCTTCACCGGAACTACAATTTCACCGAGCTCATGGTCGAGACAGTGCCCAGATCGTTACACCATTCGTGCAGGTCGGAACTTACCCGACAAGGAATTTCGCTACCTTAGGACCGTTATAGTTACGGCCGCCGTTTACCGGGGCTTCAATTCAAACCTTCTCCTCGCGGATGAGCTCTCCTCTTAACCTTCCGGCACCGGGCAGGTGTCAGGCCATATACGTCATCTTTCGATTTGGCATAGCCATGTGTTTTTGGTAAACAGTCGCCTGGGCCATTACTCTGCGGCTCTATCACTAGAGCGTCCTTTTTCCCGAAGTTACAGGACTATTTTGCCTAGTTCCTTGACCATGAATCACTCGAGCGCCTTGGTATGTTCTACCCGACCACGTGTGTCCGTTTACAGTACGGTTCCTCGTCACTTGAAGTTTAGCGGGTTTTCTAGGGGGTAAATTGCCTGGACGCTATCCCCTCGGCCGAGGCCTCGAGGTACTATCGACTTTCGCCTCCGGTGGCGTGCTTGACTACCACCGTCACAGGGTACGGCCTTCAACGCGCTATTCCGTCAGCGCGCGGTCCATTCATCACCCCGTCACCGCGTCACGGTGACGAGAAGCACGGGAATGTTAACCCGTTTCTCGTCGGCGTCCCCGTTCGGGTTAGCCTTAGAGGCCGGCTGACCCCCGGCTGATTGACATTGCCGGGGAATCCTTGGTCTTGCGGCGTGGGGGGTTCTCGCCCCCATTATCGTTACTTATGCCTACATTTGCTTTTCATGCCGCTCCAGTCACTCTCGCGGGTGACCTTCTAAGCTGGCAGGAATGCTCTCCTACCGGTCAGTCATTAACTAACCCCACGGCTTCGGTTGACAGTTTGATGCCCGTGTATTATCCACGCGGGATCGCTCGACTAGTGAGCTGTTACGCACTCTTTAAATGAATGGCTGCTTCCAAGCCAACATCCTAGCTGTCTCCGCGATCCCACCTCGTTTGATCAACTTAACTGTCCATCCGGGACCTTAGCCGGTGGTCCGGGTTCTTTCCCTCTCGTCCGCGGACCTTAGCACCCGCGGGCTCACTCCATGATTTCGTGTTCCAGCATTCGGAGTTTATCCGGATTTGATAGGCGGTGAAGCCCTCGCGTCCAACCAGTAGCTCTACCTCTGGAACAGAACATCACAGGCTGCACCGAAATGCATTTCGGAGAGTACGAGCTATTTCCCAGTTTGATTGGCCTTTCACCCCTACCCGCGAGTCATCCGAAAACTTTTCAACGTTTACCGGTTCGGTCCTCCATCACGTGTTACCGCGACTTCAACCTGCTCGTGGGTAGATCACAAGGTTTCGCGTCTAGCGCCACCAACTCGACGCCCTGTTAAGGCTCGCTTTCACTTCGGCTAACGGGCCTGAAGCCCTTAACCTCGCTGGTGACGACTAACTCGTAGGCTCATTATGCAAAAGGCACGCCGTCACCATATTTCATGGCTCCGACCGCTTGTAGGCGCGCGGGTTCAGGGTCTATTTCACCCCCCTGCTCGGGGTACTTTTCACCTTTCCCTCGCGGTACTGGTTCACTATCGGTCTCTCGGGAGTATTTAGCCTTGCCAGGCGGTCCTGGCGAATTCAGGCAGGATTTCTCGTGTCCCGCCCTACTCGGGATCCCGCTATCTTCGTGAGAGGTGTCGTGCACGGGGCTGTCACCCTCCACGGCTTACCTTTCCAGGTAATTGCACTTCGTCTCACGTCGAATGTCGCGGTCCCATGACCCCGCTGTCGCCGAAACGGCAGCGGTTTGGGCTCTTCCCCGTTCGCTCGCCACTACTGGGGGAATCACTATTTGTTTTCTTCTCCTGCGGGTAATGAGATGTTTCAGTTCCCCGCGTTCGCTTACCTTACGGTATGACCGTCATCTAGACGGCCGGGTTGCCCCATTCGGAAATCCACGGGTCAAGGGTTACTTGCACCTCGCCGTGGCCTATCGCGGCTTATCGCGTCCTTCATCGCCTCCGAGAGCCTAGGCATCCACCGCGCGCCCTTGGTTGTTCACGTTCGTTAGCGTCGTGTTTTTAAATAATTTTACCTTGTCCCGTGTATCACTACAGGGACGGCTCTGTGTTATTCTACTACATTGTTACTTCGTGGATCAAATGATCCATTAACGTTCCAGCATGTCAAAGAACTTTATCAACCTCGACAACTGTCGAGGTTGATGATGGCGGGACCAAGGCAACGAGCCTCGTCTCTAAAGATCCCTCGAGGGAATCCCGTTGATAATGAACTGCCGGTAGCGAGCCACATGAGCTCATGCTCCAGAAAGGAGGTGTTCCAGCCGCACCTTCCGGTACGGCTACCTTGTTACGACTTAGCCCCAGTTACCGGTATTACCCTAGCCCGTTCCTCGCGGTCACGATCTTCAGGTACTCCCGGCTTCCATGGCTTGACGGGCGGTGTGTACAAGGCCCGGGAACGTATTCACCGCGCCATGGCTGATGCGCGATTACTAGCGAATCCAACTTCGTGGAGTCGGGTTGCAGACTCCAGTCCGAACTACGACCGGCTTTAGAGATTCGCTCCGGGTCACCCCGTGGCTGCCCTCTGTACCGGCCATTGTAACACGTGTGTCGCCCCGGGTGTAAGGGCCGTGCTGATTTGACGTCATCCCCGCCTTCCTCGCACCTTACGGTGGCAGTCTCGACAGAGTGCCCGGCTTGAACCGATGGCAACTGGCGATAGGGGTTGCGCTCGTTATGGGACTTAACCCGACACCTCACGGCACGAGCTGACGACAACCATGCAGCACCTTGTATCTAGCCCCGAAGGGAAGAAGTGTTTCCACCTCATGCAAAATACATTTAAACCCGGGTAAGGTTCCTCGCGTATCATCGAATTAAACCACATGTTCCTCCGCTTGTGCGGGCCCCCGTCAATTCCTTTGAGTTTCATCGTTGCCGACGTACTCCCCAGGTGGCTCACTTAATACTTTCGCTTGAACCCTGGCGGTGTATCGCCAAGATCCAGTGAGCATCGTTTACGGCGTGGACTACCAGGGTATCTAATCCTGTTCGCTACCCACGCTCTCGCGCATCAGCGTCAGATCGAGCCTGGGAAGCTGCCTTCGCTATCGGGGTTCCAAGTGATATCTAAGCATTTCACCGCTACTTCACTTGTTCCGCCTCCCTCGTCTCGTCTCCAGGTCGCCAGTTTCAACGGCGTGCTACAGTTTAGCTGCAGTCTTTTACCGCTGACTTGGCGTCCCGCCTACGCGCCCTTTAAACCCAATAAATCCGGATAACGCTCGCATCCCCCGTATTACCGCGGCTGCTGGCACGGAGTTAGCCGATGCTTATTCGTCAGGTACTGGCAAGAAGGTACACGTACCTTTTATTCTTCCCTGGCAAAAGAGGTTTACAGGCCATAGACCATTCTTCCCTCACGCGACTTGGCTGGTTCAGGCTCTCGCCCATTGACCAATATTCCTCACTGCTGCCTCCCGTAGGAGTCTGGACCGTGTCTCAGTTCCAGTGTGGGGGACCTTCCTCTCAGAACCCCTAGACATCGTCGGCTTGGTGGGCCGTTACCCCGCCAACTACCTAATGTCGCGCGTGCCCGTCCCGTACCACCGGAATTTTAAATGCATCACCATGCGATGATACAGTGTTATGGGATGTTAGTCCACGTTTCCGCGGGTTATCTCCCGGTACGGGGTTGGTTGCACACGTGTTACTCACCCGTGCGCCGGTCGCCGGCGAAGTATTGCTACTCCCCGCTGCCCCTCGACTTGCATGTGTTAAGCCTGTCGCTAGCGTTCATCCTGAGCCAGGATCAAACTCTTCATGGTAAAAGTTATTTACAGAAATTTTATTCTGGCCGGGTCATGTGTTTCATGAATCTCGACTACCGTCGATTTCGATTCACGCTCGCTACGTTTTGTTCATTTCAATATCTTAAAGAACTCTTTCTTTCTTGTTTTAGCCTTGCTCATTTTAAGAGCGAAAGCGGATGCAAAGATAAGACCTTTTTTCGTTACCTTCCAAATCTTTTTCAAAGTTTTTTCAAACTTTTTTTAAGAGCCTCGTAATTCGATATTTTGAATTACTCAAGCAAAAGAAGGATTGTCTTATTTCCATTTCAACATTTCAAGAACTTTACAAGAAACCACCTTTCTAGCCTCGTTCATGCTTGCACTGTTTCTTGTTTTGCGGGTGCAAAGATAAGGCAAACTTTTCCCCTTCTCCAAATATTTTCACAATTATTTTTCAATTATTTTCATCAATACACACCAAAAGCATGATTGGCAAAACGTTAGAATGGGAACTTTTTTCAGGATAATACTATTGAAATAAGGTTAAAGACAGGAATCAACCTCGGTACAAAGCCGTTCGTGAACGTCTTTGATTCGTCTTTGATTCGAAAATGATACGTCTTTATACCCTATCTTCCACCTGTGACCAGCGTTTGTTCTATGGAATATCATGGGATAAACTAGGAAATAAACTAGACAGATACCCTCCTCTAACTCATCAACAACACCCGTCAGTGTTCATGCTATGTTCATGCTATGAAGATGCAATGTTCATGTCCCCTTCTATCCATAGACCACAAGCGAACCAAGGTACACGAACGAATCATTTACCAATATGATAAAAGAGAAACGAAAACTGGATTACTTATTCACGACGAAACCCGTGAAATCATTGTGCAAGAAACTATTCAATTCTTGCGGGGTGATCCGCACCTTGAAATGCCCATCCTTCACAAAAGAAATATTTCCGGTTTCTTCACTGACCACGATGATGTGAGCATCGGTCACGGCACTCATTCCAATCGCCGCACGATGTCTCAACCCCAAACTCCCGGGAATATTCGTGTTATCGGAAACCGGCAAAATACACCGCGCCGCCAAAATCTTGTTATCCGCGATAATTACCGCACCGTCATGTAGCGGGGAATTCTTAAAGAAGATATTTTCAAGCAACTCCTCCGACACGATCGAACGGATCAACACACCCGTTTGCGCGTAATTGTACAACTCCGAATTCTGGGACAACACGATCAAAGCACCCGTTTTTGTTTTCGAAAAGTAATCACAGGCTTGCACGATAGCGGCGGCGACCTCATCTTTTATAGAAGTCTTGGTAAAAAGCCGCTCCAAGTTAAATATGTTTTGCAGGTTATATTTACTACCTAATAATAATAGAAAGCGACGAACTTCTTGCTGGAACACGATCAGCAAGGCAATCACTCCCATACCGATAAACTGTCCCAAGATACCAGAAACCAACTCCAGATTCAGAGCTTTCACCAGCAACCATGCCACGTAGAATGTAAAAATTCCGGCAAATATATTTATCGCAACCGTCCCTTTCACCAGTTTATAAACCTGATAAAATATAAAAGCGGCTAGCAATATATCAGTTATAGTGTAAAAGTTTATAGTTATAAACAACAGCATACGATATTCTTAAAAGTCAATTTCACCCGCAAAAATAGCCAAAAATAAATAGGTTACATCATAATAACGGAAGTTTTCCCCCTTATTTTTTCATCTTGCAAATCACGACAAGAACGGCAACGATCACGATCAATAACCCAAGGTAATTCGCGTAAGTCAATTGTTCATTGAAATAAAGCACTCCCACGACGATTGCCGTTATCGGTTCCAACGTTCCCAACACGGAACTCGGTACGGAACCGATCAATTTCACGGCTGCCACCAGCAACCGGGCAGAAACGATCGTACTCAATATGGCCAACTGCACCATATCCAGCAAGAACCGGGGTCTCGTGATGATTTCCATCTTTCCCTGTGCCACGGCCAAGATCAAGTAGAACAGTGCGGTGAATAGTAACACGTAGCAAGTCAGCACGTCCGGATTCATCCGCTTTAACACGGGACGGTTCAGTGCGGTAATATAACACCCATAAGTCACCGTGGACATTAATACAAAGAATAATCCTAGCCATTTTACCTCCCCGGGTGTCCACGACAACAGGTACACCCCGCATATCGCCAGCACGATCCCCGCTTTCACCTCCAAGGGTAGCCGTTCTTTGTAGAAGATAGCCATCAGCAACGCGACGACCACGGGATAAAAGAAATGAATCGCTGTCGCCACGCCCGTGGGCATATAATGATACGACCACATCAGGAAGAAAGCCGTGATTCCATATCCCCCGACCCCGGCAAGCGTAACTTCCTTCACCTCCCGTCGGGTCAGTCTCATATTCATTCTCCGGAGCAATAAATAAATAGCATACACGATTCCCGCTATCCCGTAACGGTACACTAATATTGTTTCATTATTAACCCCGTCCAGTATTGCCTGGTTTGCATACAGCGGAATCAACCCGAAGGTAGCCGCCGACAATGCCGCAAATAGAATCCCTTTAAATTTGTCCATTTCCTTTTTCAAAAAACGGTGCGAAAGTAGCAAATTTTCCCATAAGTTTTTGCATCTACGGGATAATCCCTATATTTGCTTTTGATTTTAAGAAAAAGACAATATAAAATAACACACTGTATGAAGTACATTCTGACATTCATGGTTCTGGCATTATGCGGTTCTCTCGCTATCGCCCAGACAGACGCAAAAGCAAAGGCAATTCTGGATAAAACAGTCGAACATATCAAGTCCTACCCTGCCGTGGAAATCGTTTTTGACCTTTCCATGATCAACAAGGCAGAAGATATTAATGAAACACATCACGGGAAAGCATACATGAAAGACAAGATGTACCGCATTGATGTGATGGACGTGGTCAACTATTTCGACGGGGAAGTTATCTACACGTACATGCCGGATCAAGAAGAGGTAAATATCAAAAACCCGGACGAGAACGAAGATGAGATGTTGAATCCTTCTATCCTGTTCGATATTCACAACCAGAAGTTCACCCAGAAGTTGGTGGAAGACAAGGATGGCAAAGCCTACATCGAGTTAACCCCGAAACAAACTCACAAACAGATCTCCAAGATTGGGGTATGGATCAACACGAAAACAAACATGGTGGAAAAAGTCACGTCCTTCGGCAAAGACGGGAACGACGTGGTGATCACGATTAAAAGTTTAAAGAAACCGGAGAAAGAACTAGACGTCACCTTCTTCCGTTTTGACAAGGATGCCCATCCGGAAGTGGACGTTATCGATTTGAGGTAGCATATTTACTAAAGTAACATAAAAACAAGGAGAGGCAAAAGTCATTTCTCGAACTCCCTCCCGGCTTCGCCGTACTCCCTCTATAAACAGAGGGAGAGTTGAAAATACTCCCTTTCTTCGGGAAGAGTCACCAGCTCCTCCTCTGTTTATAGAGGAGGTGGCACGAAGTGACGGAGGAGTTTTTGGAAATAAAATGACTTTTGCCACACCTCTTGTTTTTTAAGCGGAGTTACTAGATTTTACTAGGCCTTTTTCGCCTTGTACGTCACTTTCGTCTCCATCGCATCCATGATCGTGGCTTTCACCAGCGAATCGAGTTCCCCGTCCTTCACCGTTCCCGTGGCGGTCACTTTCATCGGCATTCCATTATACGTGTAAGTAAACGAGATATTCAGCTTGTACACGGTTTTCCCGTCTTTCACTTCCGGTTTCACGGAAACCCCGTTCGAACGATAGTTAAACTTCTGCCCGTTGGGCAACATAAAATCCTTCACCACCACGATCACACTATCCCGGTGAGTCCGTTGCAATTCGAGCTTTAACTTCATCTTCTGTTGCATGATTTCGATAAAAGCCTCCCCGTTATACGTCCCGGCAACAGCTGCCGCATGGTCTTTCTTATTCGTGTTATTCACCGGCGTGGCGTTCATCGATCCCCCGACCGCGAAACATAAAAGAAGAAGTAATCCTACAAATTTCATAATCCTGATGGTTTAATTGATAAAAGTTTATATTTTTAGCCGTCGAAAATACAAAAATAAATCAATAGTTCATGAAACGGAATATTTTCTTTATCGGGATATTATTAGTTATTATTTCAACAACATCATTATTAACATCTTGCAATAGTTGCAGCGACCGTCGGGCACACGACGTTTCATCTCTACCCGGCCTATACGAGGGCGAGGCCACGATCATCCTGCCCGACCACGTGAAGGCCATGCTCAAACCCGACGCTAACGGCAACACGCTTATTCCCGAAGGTCCGATTCCCTGCAAAATCAGCATCACGGCGGATACCAGCAAGAACGTCACGCTGAATCTCGTGGACTTCACCATGCCCGTGAAAGGCATCACGGTTAACCCGGCATTGAGCAAAGTAACCGAAACCGATTCCACTCTTAACCTGGAAGGTGGCGGTAAAGTATCTGTCGGTCAACAGACCATTTCCTACACTCACAAGGGGAAAGTAACTGAGAATCAACTTAACCTTGACATCACGGTAACCGTGATCCCGATGATCGTGGAACCCAAGATCGTGTTCAAGGGGAAAAAGAAATGAGTTTATAAAGTCCATAAGGTTCATAAAGTCAAAAGGTCACAGGAGTCCTTCGGACTGTGTTTAACGGTAGCACAAGCTGCCGTGGACAAAGCGCCCCGCAAGGGTCCACAGACCTTATGAACCTTACAAACTTTATGAACTTTATAAACTCTATAAAGTTTCCAAACTTATTTGTAACTTCGTGACCGAAATTTCGAATACAAAATCTATAAAAACAATGAGAAAAACGACTTTTATGGCTGCAATTATTCTTCTTGTGGCATCTTGCGGAAAGACGGAACAAAACCCGCTTTTATCGAGTTTTGACACTCCCCACCAGACGCCCCCTTTCGATAAAATCAAAGCCGAGCATTACGAACCGGCTTTTGATGCGGCTATCGAGGAAGCCAAGAAAGAGGTAGAGCAAATTGCCTCTTCGAAAGAAAACCCGACATTTGAAAACACGATCGTGGCACTGGATAACATCGGTGAAAAAATGAATGCCATTTCCGGCATATTCTTCAACCTGAATGCTTGTCTCACCGACAGTCTGATGCAGGACATAGCTCAAAACGTGTCCCCGAAACTGACTTCATTCAGCCACGCTATCTATATGAACCCGCAACTTTTCGAACGGGTAAAACAAGTTCACGAGCAAAAAGCGACTTTGAACCTGAATCCGGAACAGACCATGTTACTCGAAAACACGTGGAAAGCCTTCATCGACGGGGGAGCAAACCTAGAAGGTGCCGACCGCGAGCGTTTCAAAGAGATTTCCATCGAACTGGGCAAGCTAAGCCTGACCTTCGATAAAAACGAACTGGCCGAGACTAACGCGTTCGAGTTGCACGTGACCGACGAGAAAGACCTTTCCGGTCTCCCCGAAGGAGCCAAGGAAATGGCTGCCATGACGGCCAAACAACGAGGCAAGGAAGGATGGATTTTCACCCTCCACTACCCGAGCATGGGTCCTCTTATGAAATACGCTGACAACCGGACATTGAGAGAAAAAATGTATCGTGCCAACTCGACACGGGCATACAAAGACAACGAGTATAACAACGAGGAAGTGGTCAAGAAGATCACCGCCCTGCGTCTGGAAAAAGCGAAACTCATGGGTTACCCGACCTACGCGAATTATGCATTAACCGATCGCATGGCTAACACCCCGGAGATCGTGAATAACTTCATCGCCGAATTGCACGAGGCGTCCTACCCCTATGCACTCAAAGATAAAAAAGAGGTGGAGGATTTCGCCCACAAAGCTGGCTTAAAGGGAGAATTGCAACGCTGGGACTGGTCCTATTACTCCAACAAATTGATGCAGGAGAAATACGCCCTTGACGACGAGATGCTGAAGCCCTACTTCAAACTCGAAAACGTGCAGAAGGGTGTCTTTGACTTGGCAACCCGTCTCTACGGTATTACCTTCAAGGAAGTGAACAACATCCCGTTATATCACCCCGAGGTAAAAACCTACGAGGTATATGACAATGACGGATCGTTCCTTGCCGTTCTCTACACGGACTTTTTCCCGCGGGAAAGCAAGGGAGGCGGAGCATGGATGACCCAGTTCCGCGGTCAGAAAATGGTTCACGGTAAAGATCAGCGCCCGTTGGTATCGCTCGTGATGAACTTCACGAAACCAACCGACACGAAACCATCCTTACTGACGTTCAACGAGGTAACAACCTTCTTGCATGAATTCGGCCATGCTCTTCATGGAATGTTCAGTAAATGTACTTACGGTTCCACGTCCATGGACGGTGTGTCCCGCGACTTCGTGGAACTGCCCTCGCAATTCATGGAAAACTTCGCACTCGAAAAAGAGTGGCTTGACACATGGGCCGTACACTACCAGACCGGAGAGAAAATTCCGCAGGAATATATTGACAAAATCAAGAAATCATCCAATTTCCAAGCCGGGTACGCGAGCGACCGTCAGTTAAGTTTTGGCATGGTCGATATGGCATGGCACACGATCACCGAACCTGTCACCGAACCTCTCGTGGACTTCGAGCAACGGGCTATGGGCAAAACGGAGATCATGCCTCTTGTGAAAGGTAGTGCCTTTTCTCCCGCTTTCGGACACATCTTTGCCGGGGGATACGCTGCCGGATATTATGGCTACAAGTGGGCAGAAGTACTGGATGCCGATGCCTTCTCGTTATTCAAGCAAAACGGTATTTTCGACAAGACTACCGCCGAATCGTTCCGCCGCAACGTGCTGGAAAAGGGCGCATCAGAAAACCCGATGACACTCTACAAGCGCTTCCGGGGCCAAGAACCGACCGTTGACGCTTTACTGGAAAGAAGTGGGTTGAAATAAGCCTAGATTGCCGCTTGCAGGTTACAGGTTAGCAAGTTACAAGTTCTCGACTCCCGCACAAGGAAGAATTGGAAAAGATTGTCGGGAAAAAGAACTTGTAACTTGTAAACTTCTAACCTGCAACTTGCCAAAGGCAATAAAAAATCATACCTTTGCGCCCAACTTATGGTAATGGTATCTACCTCGAACCGCTTGAAAAAGCTGATGATGCCTACATGTAAAATGTTAAACCATTAAGTAGGCGTAGTATATGTTTAAAACACTATTTATCATCGGTCTCGGAAGCTTCTGCGGGGGGATATTTCGATTTCTCCTCACTCGTTTCGTACAAAATCATTTCCTTGCCGCGTTCCCTTTTGGCACGATGATCGTGAACATCACAGGCTGCCTGTTGATCGGGATTTTCTACGGGTTGTTCGAGCGAGGCAATCTACTTAACACAGACCTACGTCTGTTCTTAACCGTGGGTTTATGCGGGGGATTCACCACGTTCTCCACTTTTATGAACGAGAACTTCGTGTTATTGAGAGAACAAAACTATCTATATTTTATGTCCTACACGGTCCTCAGCATTGTACTGGGACTAACGGCCGTTTACGTGGGACACCTCATTGTAAAAGCGTTATAACCCTATCCAAGTAATGAAAACCGTAGCGAGCATGAAATCAACTTGCCCCCTCCACAACTTGTGGTATTATTCTACACGGGAACACGCCGTTTTTGAAATGGACAAACGAACAGAATTCATAAATAATATTGTATCTCAACAAGATAACTTATTTTTACAATATCACGTAAAAATGTAGCATGTTATTTTCATAGCATAAGAAGAATTACGACGAAAATGTATAAAATCAATTAATATGAAAGAATTAGGAATAGCAATTACACTCGTGTCATTCATCCTCTTGTCCGGTTGTAAAGACAAGACCGAACCGGAACGGCAAGTAGTGGCTGTAGAAAAAGTAGGAGTAGATAACGTGGAAATATACGGGGAATACGTCGGGCAGATCCGGGCGAAAGGATTCGTTGAGGTGAGAGCCCGCGTGGAAGGTTACTTGGAACAGATGCTTTTCGAGGAAGGGAAGCGCGTGAAACGGAACCAGCCCCTTTTCAAAATAAACAGTGATCTTTACCAAGCACGTGTCGATAAAGCAAAGGCTCAACTGGCAAAAGATCAAGCCCAAGAGGCAAAAGCCGAGCGTGACGTGGAACGTCTGCGCCCCCTTTACGAGCAAAAGGCTGCCAGCCAGCTTGACCTTGACAACGCCGTGGCTGCCTACGAGAGTGCCAAAGCGAACGTCGCCATGAGTAAAGCCGACCTAGCACAAGCTGAACTCGAATTAAGCTACACAACCGTGCGTTCCCCGATTGATGGATATATTAGTGAACGGTACGCTGACATCGGTACACTGGTCGGTCCCGGGGGAAAATCCCAACTGGCCACCATCGTGGAGAGTGACGAGGTACTCGTGGATTTCAGTCTTACCGCCCTCGACTACCTGCGTAGCCAGCAACGGAATGTAACCCTCGGGGAAAAAGACGCCAACCGGTCATGGCAACCCAGCGTGACCATCACGCTGGCGGATAACTCGGTTTATCCCCTAACCGGAATCGTGGACTTCGCCGACCCGCAGGTAAATCCCCAAACGGGTACATTCGGCGTGCGTGCCGAACTCCCCAATCCCGACAGGAAACTATTGCCGGGACAATTCACGAAAGTAAAGTTGTTACTCGACGTGCGTGAAAACGCCATCGTCGTTCCCAGCAAGGCGGTCGCCATTGAAAAAGGCGGCGCCTACATATACGTTGTCCGCCGCGACAGTACAGCCGAGAAACGTTTCATCGAAACCGGCCCCGAAGTGAATAATCATACCGTGGTAGAACGCGGGCTTGGACCCGACGAGCTGGTTGTCGTTGAAGGCTACCACAAACTAACCCCGGGTGCGCTTGTGAAACCCGTGAGCCCCGAAATGATTAAAGAGGAGGAGGTTGCATTATGAAACCCGGTTTCTTTATTGACAGACCGATATTCTCGGCTGTGCTATCTATCGTCATCGTGCTGGTAGGATTCATCGGGTTGTTCCTACTTCCCGTGGACCAGTACCCGCAAATCACCCCTCCCGTCGTGAAAATATCCGCGTCCTACCCGGGAGCCAGTGCCGTTACCGTTTCACAGGCGGTGGCCACTCCCATCGAACAGGAATTGAACGGAACACCGGGAATGTTATACATGGAATCGAGTAGCTCCAACTCGGGAGGTCTATCAATTACCGTGACTTTCGACATATCCACGGATGCCGAACTGGCCGCCGTCGATATTCAGAACCGCGTGAAACTGGCAGAATCCCGTCTCCCGGCAGAAGTCGTGCAGAACGGGATCAAGGTGGAGAAACAATCTTCCAGTCAGTTGATGACTCTCACGCTGACCTCATCCGACCCTCGTTTTGACGAGATATACCTCAGTAACTTCGCCACCATCAACGTGCTTGACGTGCTGAAACGTGTTCCCGGCGTGGGACGTGTTTCCAACATCGGTAGCCGTTACTACGCCATGCAAATCTGGATTCTCCCCGACCGTATGGCCAATTTCGGATTAACGATCAAAGACTTACAAAATGTATTGAAAGATCAGAACCGGGAATCCGCGGCCGGGGTACTCGGCCAGCAACCGATGAGCGGGACGGACATCACCATCCCCATCACGGCTCCGGGCCGTCTTTCCTCCGTAAACGAGTTTGAAGAGATTGTCGTCCGGGCAAATCCCGACGGTTCCATCATCCGTTTGCGCGACGTGGCGAGAGTATCGCTGGAGGCCAGCTCGTACAACACGGAGAGTGGATTGAACGGCGAGAATGCTGCCGTACTCGGCATCTATATGCTCCCCGGTGCAAATGCCATGGAAGTGGCCAAGAACGTGGTGAAAGCCATGGAAGAAATCAGTAAAGATTTTCCGGAAGGAGTAAGTTATAACATCCCTTTCGATATCACGACTTACATCTCGGAATCCATCCACGAGGTATATAAAACCCTGTTCGAGGCGCTTTTCCTCGTGATCTTCGTCGTGTTCCTCTCCCTCCAAAGCTGGCGGGCCTCCCTGATTCCCCTCGTTGCCGTTCCCGTGTCCCTGATCGGAACTTTCGGGTTCATGCTGGCCTTCGGGTTCTCGCTGAATATGCTGACCCTGTTGGGACTGGTACTTGCTATCGGTATTGTCGTCGATGATGCCATCGTGGTCGTCGAGGGTGTTGAACGTATCATGGAAGAAGAGGGATTGTCGCCCTACAAGGCCACCCGTAAAGCCATGAAAGAGCTGACGGGAGCGCTGGTTGCCACCTCGCTCGTGCTGGGTGCCGTGTTTGTACCCGTGAGTTTCCTGCCGGGAATCACCGGTATGCTTTACCGTCAGTTTGCCATCACGATCGTGGTGTCCGTGTTGATCTCGCTGGTTGTGGCCCTGACGCTAAGCCCCGCCATGTGTGCCATCCTGTTACGCCCGTCTAACGGGAAGAAGAACTTCGTATTCCGTAAAATCAACGAGTGGCTCGCCCGCGGGAATAATAAATACGTTCATTTTCTGCAACGGGCTCTTGCCAACCCCCGACGAATCATCGCCGGGTTCGGAATGGCAATCGTCTTCATCATCGTGTTAAACCGGGTAATCCCCAGTAGTTTCCTGCCGGAGGAAGACCAAGGATATTTCAAAGTAGAACTGGCGTTACCCGAGGGAGCCACGCTGGAACGCACCCGCAAGGTGACGGAACGTGCCGTCGATTACCTGAAGGAACACCCTGCCGTGGCATACGTGCAGAGCGTGGCGGGAAGTAGTCCCCGTGTCGGGACAAACCAATCCCGCTCGGAATTGACCGTTATCCTCAAACCGTGGGAAGAGCGCAAGAAAGGCGGAATGTCCCTGAAAGAAGTGATGAATGATGTCCGCACCGAGTTCAAACAATACCCGGAGGCCCTTGTATTCCTCTCCACCCCGCCCGTTATCCCCGGATTGGGAACGTCGGGAGGATTCGAACTACAAGTGGAAGCTCGTAACGGGGCCACCTTCGAGAATCTGGTAGATGCTGTCGACACGCTGGTGAAATACGCTGCAAATGACAAGGCCCTTTCCGGGGTATCTTCCTCGTTGCAAGCCGAGATTCCCCAGTTGTACTTTGACGTGGACCGTGACCGGGCCCAATTCCTAGGAATACCCCTAGCCGATATATTCTCCACGATGAAAGCGTACACGGGTTCGGTGTATGTCAATGACTTCAACATGTTCAACCGGGTTTACAAGGTATATATGCAAGCGGAAGCCCCCTACCGGATGCAAAAAGAGAACCTCAATATGTTCTTCGTGAAGACATCCAAGGGAAACATGGTTCCCCTGACGGCTCTCGGTAAAGCGGAAAATACCACGGGTCCCGGATCGATCAAGCGATTCAACATGTTCACGACAGCCATCATCAACGGCGAGGCCGCACCGGGTCACAGTTCGGGAGAAGCCATGAAAGCCATCGAGAAACTAGCACGTGAACACCTGCCCGACAACATCGGTACGGAATGGAGCGGTCTTTCCTTCCAAGAGAAGAAAGCGGAAGGACAAACCGGGATGGTGATGTCGCTCGTCTTCATCTTCGTGTTCCTCTTCCTTGCCGCCTTGTACGAGAGCTGGTTCGTGCCGATTGCCGTGTTGTTATCCTTGCCAATTGCCGCTCTCGGGGCCTATCTCGGCGTATGGGTATTCGGTTTGGAGAACGACGTGTACTTCCAGATCGGTTTGGTAACGCTGATCGGACTGGCAGCCAAGAACGCCATTTTGATCGTGGAATTCGCCAAGGTAGAAGTGGATAAAGGTGTTGATGCCGTACACGCAGCCATCACCGCTGCCCGAGCCCGGTTCCGCCCGATCTTGATGACCTCTCTGGCCTTCGTACTCGGTATGTTGCCCATGGTACTTGCCACGGGTCCCGGATCGGCCAGCCGTCATTCCATCGGTACCGGAATTTTCTTCGGTATGATCGTTGCCATCACCGTCGGGATCGTCCTTGTACCCTTCTTCTTCGTGCAAATTTATAAGGTAAAAATGTGGAGAAAGAAATAGTTTATAAGGTTCATAAAGTTCATAAGGTTTATAAAGTGACGGGTGTCCTTCGGACAGCGTTTAACGGCAGCCCGAGCTGCCGTCAACAAAGCGCCCCGCAGGGGTCCATAAACCTTATAAACTTTATAAACCTTATGAACTTTACAAACTTTATAACCCCCCAAATATCACAGTCATGAAACACTATCACATCATACTCGTTGCCGTGCTTGTCGGAGGTCTAGCGACTTCCTGCAAGATTGGTAAAAAATATACTCGTCCGGAACTGGATTTACCGACAACAATTGCCGACACGAACAGTTCAGACACGACGACCGTGGCTGACATCCAATGGCCGACGATCTACACGGACACCGTGTTACAGCGTCTCGTCAACACGGCACTCACTTACAACAAGGATCTGCTGGCTGCCGCGGCCCGGGTGAAAGAAAGTCGTTACGCCCACCGCATGGAGAAAGCGAACCTCTTCCCCAAAGTCGGTGCAGACGCGCTCGCTGAAAGAGAATATGACCGTTCTCCCGGTAACACGTTCAACGTGAAGGCCACCCTCTCTTGGGAACTTGACCTTTGGGGAAAACTCCGCTGGAGTTCACAGGCCAGTTTGGCTGCCTATCTCCAAACCGTGGAAGGACAAAGAGCCCTACACATGACGTTAGTTTCACAAGTGGCACAAGCCTATTTCGAGCTACGGGCTCTTGACATGGAATTAAGTATTGTCAAACAGACCTACGAGGCTCGTGTAGAGAGTGTTCGTCTGGCAAAATTACGTTTCGAAGGCGGGTTGACTTCCGAAACAGCCTATCGTCAGGCACAAGTGGAACTAGCGAAGACCACGACACTTGTTCCTGACCTTGAAAGACAGATCCGGTTGAAAGAAAACGAAATATCCTTGCTCACGGGCCATTATCCCGGGGACATCCCCCGCGGGGAAAACATCGATCGGCAAACGCTGTTGACCGATCTTCCGGTAGGATTACCCTCTTCCCTGCTTGAACGCCGTCCCGACATCCGGCAAGCGGAATATAAACTAAAAGCGGCAAACGCGAAAGTAGGGGTTGCCTATACCAGCCTTTTCCCGCAAATCACGCTGACGGCCAGATACGGACGGGAAGATAGCGAACTCAGTGACTTCCTGAAAGCACCTTACTTTTACTTGGGAGGTAAACTACTTGCCCCCGTGTTCAATGCCGGGAGCAACCGGGCTCGTCTTAAAGCCGCCCGTGCCGCGCTGGAGGCCGAGACGTACAGCTATCAACAGACCGTTCTATCCGCATTCAAGGAAGTTGATAATGCCTTGACCACGTTCTCGAAAATACGGGATATGCGGGAATCAAGAGCCCGGTTGGAAGAGGCCGCCCGCTCGTACATGGAACTAGCCAACTTGCAATATATTAACGGGGTGATCAGTTACCTAGACGTGCTTGATGCCCAAAGAGGTTACTTCGATGCCCAGATCGGCCTGAACAATGCCGTGCGGGACGAACTGCTTTCCGTCGTTAATCTTTACAAGGCATTAGGTGGGGGATGGCAATAAAACATCCCCCCAATTTTTCCCACTGATCTTAGATTTAGTAACTGTAGATTTTAGAATCCTTAACTCCTTGTTCGGTAAGTTACCGGTAAGTCACCGTAAAGTTACCGTAAAGTTACCGATAAATGTCGGTAACTATCAAATAACTTATCACTGATTTTTACTTGCTTTTTCGCATATAAACTTAAGGTAACCAGAATGTTACAATGACCTATCAAGAACCGTAAAAGAGTACCCCAAGTTGTAGAAATAGGGCTAATATACGGTAACATCACTTATAACACACTACAAATCACAAAGTTACAAGAAACAAAGTAAGTTAATTTGAACGATTAAAAACAGGATTTTTCCCCTTAAACGCACAGGATTATTGTAAAGTGAACCCGAAAACAACATGTGCATCCTGCGCGGCAGGATTCAATATCACTCGGCTAAAAACAGGCAAGGAAAACCTCTTTGAAATCCGAATCTCTTTCGCGGCGGATAACGCGATATTACACACATCAAAACCTCCGGTTCCATACATATTCCGGCTCTCGTAAGGAGTAAAACCCAGTGTTGCAGTCAGGTTGATCTGCCGAACCGTGAACGGGTAATTCAATTCCACGTAAGAAGAATAATTCTGTTTCCCGTCCCGGGCATCCTTATCAGCTCCCCAAAACATCGTGTTCCAAGCCACGGACAAGGGAAACCTTTCGGAAATTGTCCACGAAATCCCGGCCTCCAGACGATGTTTCGTGTCATGATTGTCCAAATTAAAATACTTGGCAGAAGAATTATCCTCTTTTTCCCAGAACTTGTCACCTTCCCACCAGTAGTCGGCAACAGACACGGATACACGTCCGAAACTGTAGGCAGCCGTAATATCAATTTCCTTGTGTAAATCGCTGATCTCTTTCGATCCCCAAACCGTAAGCGAGAAGTTACCCGCACTCATTCCTAGAGTTGGTTGGATACTGGCTCCGGCATTGTAAGCTCCACGCCATACGTAAGAACTCACCACGTCGGCACTCACTTTAAAATTCACCTTGCCGACATCATGATTCTCACTCGTTACCTTCTTTTCAACCTTCTTCTCCGCGGGAACATTCTCTTGTCCACACACATTTAAAGCAAGGAGCAAAGCCCCTGCCATCATCATTGTTTTCTTTACTAATTGCATATTAAAACTTATTTAATTAAAGGGTAATAACATCCCTTGCGATCACCCGACCGTTTCCTCCATTTTTAAGAAATCGGGGGTGTCCCAAAAAGTCATTTTTTAAACTCCCTCCCCCTTCGGGGTACTCCCTCTATAAACAGAGGGAGAGTTGAAATACTCCCTTTCTTCGGGAAGAGTCACCAGCTCCTCCTCTGTTCTCCCTCCCCATCCCCCCTTCGGGGTACTTCCCCTCAGGCAGGGGAAGAAAGAGGTGGCACGAAGTGACGGAGGAGTTTTTTTGAAATCGGGGGATGGACGCATCCCCCGATGCAAAATAAACACCTAACTAAATCAAACTAATCGGCTTTCTCGTCCAAGGCCATATTTAGTTTTAGAACATTCACTTTCGACGGGCCGAACATCCCCAACAAGGGGCCTTGTTTCACCTTTTCAACAATCGCTTTCACCGCCTCTTCCGACATTCCCCGAGCTTCGGCAACCCGTTTCACCTGCACGTAAGCCGAAGCCACGGAAATATCCGGGTCCAAACCGCTGCCGCTGGCCGTCACAATATCGGCAGGAACTTCCTCCCGTTTCAGGTAGGGATGTTTCACGAGAAAAGTATCGATACGACTCTCCACCTCTTTCAGATACTCCGGGTTCGTCGTTGCCTTATTACTTCCGGCCGAACTGGTTGCATCGTACCCGTCACCGGCACAGGAAGGCCGTCCCCAGAAATAAATATCCTTCGTGAAATTCTGTCCCACGTTAGCACCCCCGACCACTTTTTCGCCAAGCACTGCCACCTCGGCGTTTCCACCGTTCGGTCCTGCCACCTTGGCAAACAACCAAAGGACAAGTATGTAGAAAACACTAAAAAAGACACAAAATACAAGGGTCAATCTGAATGATTTCAATAAATTCGATTTCATGATTATCTTCATTTACAAGTTTCCATTTTATAATAACCAACCGATCAGTAGATCGATCAACTTAATCCCAATAAACGGGGCAATAATACCTCCCAACCCGTAGATCAGCATATTCCGACGTAACAAGGCTGAGGCTCCGATCGGTTTGTAAGCCACCCCCTTCAACGCCAACGGAATCAGTAACGGGATGATAACAGCGTTAAAGATCACCGCAGAAAGAATCGCGCTTTCAGGGCTGTGTAATCCCATGATATTCAACACGCCCAGCGAGGGAATTGTTGCCATGAACAAGGCAGGAACGATAGCGAAATACTTGGCGACATCGTTCGCTATACTGAACGTGGTCAACGTACCCCGTGTCATCAATAGCTGCTTCCCGATTTCTACTATTTCGATTAACTTCGTCGGGTCATTGTCCAAATCGACCATATTTCCCGCCTCTTTCGCTGCCTGTGTTCCACTGTTCATAGCAACCCCCACGTCGGCCTGTGCCAAGGCCGGGGCATCATTCGTTCCGTCTCCCATCATGGCCACCAATTTTCCCTCTTGCTGTTCCTTCCGGATGTACTCCATCTTGTCTTCCGGTTTTGCCTCGGCAATAAAATCATCCACACCGGCTTTCTGAGCAATATACTTTGCAGTCAACGGGTTATCCCCTGTCACCATCACCGTTTTCACACCCATTTTACGCAACCGCTCGAAACGTTCCCGGATACCCGGCTTTATAATATCCTGTAACTCGATAACACCCAGAATCTTCTCGTTCTCGCAAACCACCAGCGGGGTTCCCCCGTTACCGGAAATCGTGCGGATCCTTTGTTCCGTTTCCAGCGGAAATTCGTTCCCGGCTCTCTCCGCGATCGCACGAATGGAATCGAAAGCCCCTTTCCGAATCCGGGTACCGTCTGCCAAGTCCACCCCGGAACAACGGGTTTCGGCAGTAAACTTGATCATCCGAGTCACGGCCGTGTCAATATCCCTCATCCGGAGATGACTCTCCCGCCCTAGTTCCACGATAGACTTTCCTTCCGGTGTCTCGTCGGAAAGCGAAGACAACATACAAGCTCTCACGAAATGCTGTTCATCCACCCCGGCAGAAGGATAAAAACGAGTGGCCTTCCGGTTACCGATCGTGATCGTACCTGTTTTATCCAACAACAACGTATCTACGTCACCCGCCGTTTCGACCGCCTTACCCGATTTTGTAATCACGTTGGCACGTAACGCCCGGTCCATCCCGGCGATACCGATCGCCGAAAGCAATCCCCCGATTGTCGTCGGGATCAAGCACACGAACAGAGATATAAAAGCTGCCACCGTGATATTGGTTCCCACGTAATCACCAAAAGGTTTCAGCGTCGCGCAGACAATCACGAACACCAGCGTGAACCCGGCCAACAGGATGGTCAGCGCGATCTCGTTCGGGGTCTTCTGGCGAGATGCACCTTCCACCAGAGCGATCATCTTATCCAAAAAGCTCTCACCCGGCTGGGTCGTCACCTGTACACGGATCTTATCGGAAAGGACCTTGGTTCCCCCGGTCACGGAACTCTTGTCCCCTCCCGCCTCGCGGATCACCGGGGCGCTCTCACCCGTGATGGCACTCTCGTCAATAGAGGCTAATCCCTCGATAATTTCCCCGTCGGAAGGAATCACGTCCCCGGCCTCACACTCGAAGACATCTCCTTTCTTCAATTGAGAGCTACTGATCACCTGTACTTTACCGTTCACGATCATCTTCGCCGGAGTCTCCTCTCTCGTTTTTCGTAAACTATCAGCCTGTGCCTTCCCTCTCGCTTCGGCGATAGCCTCGGCGAAATTGGCAAACAACAAGGTGATAAATAATATGATGGAAACAGCCACGTTATAACCGAATGACCCTTGATCCGTGATCCCGGCAAAAAGAAAATACAACGTGGCAACAATCATCAACACCGTACAAATCTCCACCGTGAACATCACGGGATTCTTTACCATCAGCCGCGGGTTTAACTTCACGAACGACTGCTTCAAGCTCTCCAGCACCAATTCCCGCGGGAAAAGTGAAGTTGATTTATTGGATTTCATATTCATACACGATTTATAATTCAAATTCTAAAATGATAAATAATCAGCGATAGGCCCTAACGTCAATGCCGGGAAGAACGACAAGGCTGCCACGATAAAGATTACGAGGAAAGTCATGACGGCAAAAGTCGTCGTGTCCGTCTTTAGCGTACCCGCGCTCTCCGGGATAAACTTCTTACTTGCCAGCAACCCGGCAATGGCCACCTGACCGACAATCGGGAGGTAACGTCCCATGATCAGCACGATACCGCACGTGTAGTTCCAAAAATAGGTGTTATCGCTCAATCCCTCGAAACCGGAACCGTTATTGGCAGCCGAAGAGGTGTACTCGTATAGCATCTCGCTTAAACCGTGGAACGAAGGGTTATTCAGCCAAGCTCCCGCCAGTTCGGGATTGTGAGCCGCCAAAAAACTAGCTATCGCCGTGAACAACAAGATAAAGAACGGGTGAGCCAATGCCACGATCATGGCGATCTTCATCTCTCTCGCCTCCACCTTCTTCCCTAGGAACTCCGGGGTACGCCCGACCATCAATCCACTGATAAACACGGCTATGATGATAAACACGTAGTAATTCATGAATCCCACTCCGACACCGCCGAACCAACAGTTTATCATCATGTTCAACATCGTGAACATTCCCGTGATGGGAGTCAGGCTATCGTGCATACCGTTCACGGAACCATTGGATGTTACCGTAGTCACCTGGCTCCACAGGGCCGTACCCGCGGAACCGATACGGATTTCTTTACCTTCCATGCTTCCCAGCTCTTGGGCTACTCCCAGCTCGTTGATCTGCTCACTGCCTCGCATTTCAAAATAATGAGCGGCAAAAACACCCACAAGGAAGGCAAATAACATCACTCCGAAGATCGTGTATGCTAACTTTTTGCGTTTCAAGTAGAATCCCAGCGCGAACACCATCGCCATCGGGATAATTAATATCGACCAACATTCCGTCATGTTCGTCAGGAAAGTCGGATTTTCCAAAGGATGGGAAGAATTCACCCCGAAATAACCACCGCCATTGGTCCCTAACTGCTTGATCGGCACGATGGCAGCCGTCGGTCCCTGTGAAATCATCTGGGTCTGTCCCTCCAACGTGGTCACTTCCATTCTCCCGTCAAAGCCCATCGGAACACCTTCTATGATCAAGATAAAACCAACAACCAAAGCTAACGGTAACAAGATTCGGGTACAACTCTTCACGAGCAACGCCCAGAAGTTACCGAAATCCCGTGTCGTTTTGGCAGCCATCGCCCGGAATATCCCGGCCAACGCGGCCATACCCGTGGCGGCAGTGATAAACTGAAACAACATGATCACGAACAACTGGGTGAAATAAGTCAATCCCGATTCACCGCTATAATGCTGCAAATTACAGTTTACCATGAAACTGATACAGGTGTTGAACGCCTGATCGGGTGTTTGTCCCACATTCCCATCCGGGTTCAACGGCAGATGCCCCTGGAAGACCAGAAGGAACATTCCCCAGAAGAACCAAAACAGGTTGATCGTCAACAATGCCACCAAGAATTTCTTCCAGTTCATTGACTCTTCCGGGTTTATACCGCCTAATTTAAACATCCATCTCTCCACGGGAGCCATAAAATCCGTCCATACACGCTCCCCTTTGTACACTTTTGCAATGTAACGCCCCAACGGATAAGCCAGTACCACCAACAGGACGACTTGCAATACACTACCTAGAATCTCTGTATTCATTTCTTATTTTATCTAAAATTTCTCGGGCCGAACCAGTACATACATCATGTACCCGAACATCACCACACTAAAAATAAATAATACCGTAAACATCTTTTCCTCCTTTAAATCTTCTCAAACCAATCAATACACTTAAAGAAAAACCAGTAACAGACGACGCCTGTCAGACACAAGAAAATAAATGATAATACCTGTTCCATAATTTCATATATTAATTCAATAATCTTTGCTCTTGTGATACCAATGGTATGCCACACGAAGGAACAATTATTATAACCATCTATGAAACAAGAATATAAACATCCTTATAGGAAAGAATAAAAGACAAGAAACCCTACCAAAATGAAAAGGTCATCCTTTCATTTCGGTATAGCAAAACGGAAAACAAACGAACGATACTTGTTATTTGTCTCCCAACCCGTATTCCTCGATTTTACGGTACAAAGTAGTTAACCCGATACGCATCAACCGGGCAGCCTCCGTCTTGTTGCCCCCCGTGTGTTGAAGAACCCTCCGGATATGATTCTTCTCGATATTCGCCATGTCGAAATCGGAAAATCCTCCCGTTTCTCCCGCAGCCGGGACCGGACGTCGCAATTCAAGCGGCAGATCATCCACCGTCAACTGCCCCTCTCCCGCGATCACGATACTCCGTTCCACCACGTTACGCAATTCCCGGACATTTCCATGCCAGCCGTAACGTTTCAAACATTCCATGTAATCCGGATGAATCTCCAACCCCTTCTTCTTCATCTTCGCCCCGAAATATTGCACGAAAGCCCGCGCGTACACTTCTATATCCTCCACCCGTTCCCGCAATGGCGGTAACGGAATACAGAAGACGGAAAGCCGGTAATATAAATCCTCCCGGAAATGCCCGTTCCCGATCTCTTTTGTCAAATCCCGGTTCGTGGCTGCGATCACCCGCACGTCCACCTTCGTGGGTTTCGTATCTCCTATTTTAATAAATTCACCAGCCTCCAGAATACGCAGCAACTTCGCCTGCAAATCAAACGCCATTTCCCCGATCTCATCCAAGAATATCGTGCCGTGATTCGCCTCTTCGAACAATCCCTTTTTGTCCTTCAAAGCGCCCGTGAAAGAACCCGCTTTATGTCCAAACATCTCGCTTTCCAGCAATTCCTTGCTGAAAGCCGCACAATTCACCGCCACGAAAGACTTCTTGGCCCGTTCGCTATTCCGGTGAATCGCCTGCGCGAACACCTCTTTCCCCGTTCCGGTTTCCCCCGTTAATAGCACGGGGACATCCGTCACGGAAACCTTCTTTGCCAGCGCAATGGCCTCCCGGATTGCCATTGAACTCCCCAGAATCGTGTCAAACGAGTATTCCCGATCCATCGGAATCTCCGCCTGACTCTCCTGCTTGGCCTTTGCCACCTGATCCATAGCCCGACTGATCAACGGGATAATCCGGTTATTATCATCCCCTTTCGTGAGATAATCAAATGCCCCGTTTTTGATCGCCTGCACCCCGTCGGGAATATTCCCGTGGGCCGTCAGCATGATCACCTCCACCAGCGGCTTTACCCGCTTGATCTCCGCAATCAACTCCACCCCGTTCCCGTCCGGCAAACGCACGTCACACAACACCACATCCGGATCGTGCAAAGCCAATTGCTTTAACCCGTTCTTGCAGGAATCCGCCTGGAAGACCTCGTACCCCTCCAGCCCTATAATCCGGGATAATAATCCCCTTAATTGATCTTCATCGTCTATAATCAGTACTTTATTCATAAAACGCCAATATGGGTACGAAGATACAATCATTTTATTACATTAAAAAGAACACGGGTTTTCAAAAACGACTTTCACCTAAAAACCAATAGATAACATTCGCCTATTCGTAGATAAAAAACGGCTCTTTATTGATTATTTTTCAGAATTATCACGATCTATCTTACTTTTACTCAACAAGCAAGAAAAAACATCATGTTCATCAACTTACAAATAGAACCCCAACTTTCTCGTTTCACCCCCATCACGCTGGATGAAATGGGAAAGGTACGCTTGATGAACCGGATAGATACAAAATTTATTACAAATTCGACAAATTGGTTACACCTTCTTCCGTGTTTTGGAAAAGACTACCTCGTGCAGGAAGTCATGGGCAGGCGCATCGCATCCTACCATACCATTTATTATGATACACCCCACAACGCGATGTACCTCGCCCACCATAACGGGAAAAAGAGCCGGGAGAAAATCAGAATACGGGAATATGCCGACACCCGGCAAACCTTTTTAGAGATCAAAGACAAGAGTAATAAAGGCCGTACAGACAAAAAGAGGATCCTGTTACCGGAAACACGACAAGTTATTTGCCCCGCGGACAACGACTTTCTGAGCCGTCATACCCTTTTCGGGACTGACGAACTACGGCCCTGCCTGGAAAACTATTTCGAACGAGTGACTCTCGTCAACCGGGATAAAACGGAACGCCTAACGATCGACACGAACATCCGGTTCCGTAATCTTCACACGGGTAGGGAGCAATCCCTTCCCGATCTCGTGATTATCGAGCTGAAACAGGACGGCAACCGCCCGTCACTTGCCCGTCAGCTACTTGTCGATCACCATATCCACCCAGGCGGGTTCAGTAAATTCTGTATCGGCTCCGTGCTGACCGATCCGGCATTAAAACAAAACCGATTCAAACCTATCCTCATACAAATTAATAAAACCTTGAATTATGAACTCTTTTCTTGACCTCACGGAAGACCTGCTATCCGAAACTCCCTTGATAGACATGGCAGACCTCTGGCAACTCTTGTTCCGGTTCGTCTTCAACTTTATCGTGGTCGGAATCATCATTCATTTCTTCTACTACCCGAAAAGCAAACGCCGGGACTACTACTTCACGTTCACCCTAATCAGTATCAGCGTGTTCTTCCTTATCTTCCTGCTCGGCAGCGTGAAACTGAAAATCGGTTTCGCTCTCGGTATTTTCGCCATCTTCGGGATCATCCGCTACCGTACAGAATCCGTGCCTATCCGGGAAATGACCTACTTGTTCACGATCACGGCTTTGTCCGTTATCAACGCCCTGTCCATCCAAGTGGGCCTCACCGAGATGCTCGTGACAAACGCCATCTTCCTGCTCGTGACCTGCCTGTTGGAAAGCGAGAGATGGCTGAAACACACGAGTAGCAAACTGATCCTTTACGACCGGATTCAACTTATCACGCCCGACAAACGGGAAGAACTCATCGCAGACCTCTCCGCCCGCACGGGGCTACACATACAAAAGATCGAGATCGGACATATCGACTTCCTTCGGGATGCCGCGTTCATCAAAGTTTACTACGAATCGGACAGCCGGGAAACAAACACCGTGGATCATTTAACCAAATTCCCAAAAGAAGGAGAATAACACCATGCGCTACATCACGATCATAATATTATTACTTTCAGTCCTGCCCCTGACGGCACAAGACAACCTAGAGAATTCATTTAGCATTGAACTCTCCAAAAAGATATTCCCAAAGTTCACGATCACGCTGGAAGAAGATTTCCGCCTCCGTGACAACTTCCAAGAAATAGATCGTTTTTCAACCACGCTAGAAATTTCTTATCGGGTCTGCAACCACCTGAAAGCGGGCGGCGCGTACAATCTAATTAACTACAATCATCCCTCCAAAGATTGGGAAACGCGCCACCGCTACTATTTCTATTTCACGGGTTCCTACAAATTACGTCGTTTCACGTTCTCCCTGCGGGAACGGTTTCAGAGTACCTACCGGGTACACGTGAAAGAAACGGCAAAACGGGCAAATCCAAAACTTTACCTCCGTAGCCGTCTGAAAGTAGAATACGACATACGCCGGTCAGCCTTCGAACCGTTCGCCTCCATCGAATGGTACAACACGCTGAATAACCCGCAAGGCAACAGCATGGATCGCCTGAAATACATCATCGGCAGCTGCTATAAACTCAATAAAAAGAACGCCCTTCAACTGTATTACCGTTACGTGAACTTCACGGATGACGACGAATCAAACGGGAAACAGATGCTAGGATTAGGTTACACGCATAAGTTTTAACACCATGAAAAACACCGAACAACGACAAAGAATACTGGAAAACTTAGTTTATGCGCTGGCATGGATCATCGTATTCGCCGTTCCCGTATTACACTTCGACCGGGAAACAGGCCTTAACTGGGACGACATTTCACGGGAATGGATGATTATTCTCCCTTTCTTCATGCTCTTCTGCGTTCACAACTACCTCCTGTTACCCTTTTTCCTGCTGGATAAGAAACCGTGGCAATACCTCATTGTCACGCTGGGAGTTATCCTTGTGATTTTCATATATAACCCGTTTGAAACCCGTCAAACAATCCCCCATCCCCGGCCATTTACCGAACGTCCGTTTGAAAACGCTCCACGCCCCGGAGAAAGAGGCCCCGGCGGTGAACGTTTCACCCCCCCGTCCGGTGAACAAATGCCCCTACCGGAAAAGAAGGAACAAATGCAACCTCAACAAGCGAAAAAGGCCCCGTTCAAATTCAAGGCCCCATTCCCTCGCAATCCGTTTTTCAACCAACTCCTGCTGGCTATTCTCATGGTCGGATTCAACGTAGCAATCAAACTTCTGTTCAAATCCATCCGGGACGATCGCCACTTGAAAGAACTGGAAAAACAAAACCTGCAAACCGAACTGGAATATCTGAAACACCAGATCAACCCGCATTTCTTCATGAACACGCTGAACAACATTCACGCCCTGATTGACGTTGACACGGAAAAAGCCAAAGAATCGGTGATCGAACTCTCTAAAATCATGAGATACATCCTCTATGATTCAAGTCAACCGATAATTTCTCTCCAAAAAGAAATCACGTTACTGAACAACTACATCGCCTTGATGCGGATTCGCTACACGGACTCCATCGACATCAGCGTAAATATAGCGGACAACCTGCCGGACGTGCAGATCCCGCCACTTCTTTTTATCTCGTTCATAGAGAACGCATTCAAACACGGGATCAGCTACCAGCATCCCTCATTCGTTCATATCATGCTGGAAACACGGGAAAAAGAACTCTCATTCTACATCGTGAACAGTAACTTCAGTGATACCCATAACCCTTCCGGTATCGGGCTGGAAAACGTGACCAAACGGCTCCAACTACTCTATGGTGACAAATACATCTTGGAAACCCGTGCCGAAGAAAACTCGTTTAGTGTAAACCTTATTATTCCAATAGAATCATGATCAGTTGTATTGCTATCGACGATGAACCCCTCGCCCTGCGAAAACTGGGTGACTATATCAAGAGAACCCCATTTCTTGAACTGGAAAGTTCATGTTCCAGCGCACTGGAAGCCATGCGGGTTCTCTCGGAAAAGGAAATAGACCTGATGTTTATCGACATCAATATGCCCGATCTCAGCGGTATGGATTTCGTGAAATCTCTGGTCCGAAAACCGATGATCATTTTTACCACGGCCTACTCGGAATTCGCGCTTGAGGGGTTCAAAGTCGATGCAACCGATTATCTGTTAAAACCATTCAATTATCAGGACTTTCTCCATGCCGCCGACAAAGCGAGGTTGCAACACGAGTTATTCTCACGTCCTCTCAACCGCAGCGAGGAAGGCGAAACCCCCGATAGTCTCTTCGTGAAAGCCGATTACAAGATGATCCGGATAGATTTCCGGGACATTCTCTACATCGAGGGACAAAGCGAATACGCCCGGATTTTTCGGGAAAACCAACCACCCGTCATGACACTTCTCAGCCTGAAAGCAATCGAGGAACGGCTACCCACCAACCGTTTCATGCGAGTGCATCGCTCCTATATCGTACATCTCGACAAAGTGAAGGAAGTTGCTCGCAACCGGATCATTTTCGCCCCGGACACCTATATCCCCGTGGGCGACCAGTACAAGGATAACTTTAACCGATTTCTTGATACAAATTCGTTAATCAAAAAATAAACTACCATGAAAAAATACGTGTACCTTGCCCTATTCATTGCTATTGACATCGCTTGGGCATGTAGCAAATCGGATACAGACCTTCCGGATCTTGTTGATGATCCGGAAGAGATTACCATCAACGACGTACTGGAATCTGATCCGGAAGACTTCGTGGAAAACGCCACGTTTACCTCTACCGTCACGATCAAGTACTCCGGGAATAATGCCACGGTTTCCTCCCTCCCCACGGGAGTAAGTGTATCATGTAACGGGGCCGACGTGACAATCACCTCTTCTATTGATCAAGTAGAATATATCTTGTCGGGAACCTCTCCCGACGGAATGTTCAAACTATACAGCGATAAAAAATTCAAACTGACACTAAACACCGTAAATCTGACTAACCCTGACGGTCCCGCCATCAACATACAATCGGGTAAACGAGCTTACGTCGTACTACCCGACAACACGACGAACACCCTCACGGACGGAACTTCCTACACCTCTTCCGGCAGCGAGGACATGAAAGCCTGTTTCTTCAGTGAAGGACAATTGGTCTTTAGCGGTACCGGTTCGCTGAACATCACCGCCAACTACAAACATGGCATTTGTAGCGATGACTACGTGCGCATCCGGGCAGGCGTTACTCTCTCCATACAGCAAGCCGTGAAAGACGGCATCCATGCTAATGATTACGTGCTGATAGATGGAGGTACACTCCACATCAACGCCTCCGGTGACGGGATTGAATGTGAGAAAGGCTGTATCGAAATCAACGGGGGAGAGATCACAATAAACAGCACGGACGACGGGATTGTCGCATCCTGCGAGGACAATGATTACACGATCTCCCCTTTCATCAAGATTAACGGGGGTAACCTAACGATCACGACGAGTGGGCAAAAAGGTATGGCAATAAAAAGCGAAAGTAACACCACCATTAACGGCGGGGACCTCCGTCTCGCCGTCTCGGGCGAGGCCTCCAAGGGAATCAAATCCGGGGGACACGTCGTGATTACCGGGGGTACATTAGACATTACCACCACGGGCAACGCCTTCTACGAGAGTAATGACATATCCTCGGCGGCAGGCATAAAATGTGACGGCAGTTTTAAAATAACCAATCCCGGAACCACTCTAACGGTCACCAGTAGCGGCTCCGCGGGTAAAGGCATTAACTGTGACGGAACTCTCACGATTGAGAATTGCACGGTAAATGTGACAACCACGGGTAAACCTTATATATACGGTCGTCTGGACGCCTCGGCCAAAGGTATTAAAAGCGATGGAAATCTCACGATTAAAGGTAGTAACGTCACTGTTAAAACAACCGGGGGCGAGAATAGCGAAGGTATAGAAAGCAAAGCCACCCTCACAATTGAAAGCGGAACGATAGAAGTTATCGCCTACGACGATTGTATTAACGCGGCGAATGCTATCGTGATCAATGGCGGAATGATCTACTGTTACAGCTCCAACAATGATGGCATTGACTCCAATGGAACCCTCACCATTACGGGAGGTACCGTGATTGCCTCCGGCACAACCATGCCGGAAGAAGGATTCGATTGCGACCAGAACACTTTTACAATCACCGGGGGAATCATCATCGGAACAGGCGGGAGTACCAGTACCCCGACCACAAAGACCTGCACCCAACACTCTCTCGTTTACGGGACCTCCGGAACCGAAGGACAAATTATAAACATCCAATCTCCGGATGGAACGAGTATATTAACCTACCAATTACCGAGATCATACACACAATTAACCTTCCTATTCAGTAGCCCCTCCCTCGCTGCGAACACGACTTACACCGTAAGCACGGGCGGTAGCGTGGCAGGTGGCACTGAATTCCACGGGTTACACACGAACGCAACCTACACGGGCGGTAGTTCGGTAACAACCTTTACCACAAATTCCATGGTAACCTCTGTTGGTTCCACAAGTGGCGGAGGAGGACGGCCAAACGGACCGGGCAGCTTCGGTGGAGACTAGGGGAGGTTATTACCTTAGGAAAAGATGGGGAGAGAGTCTGCCATTGTGTGCTAACTCTCTCATTATTTGATTGTTTTTCGCAGAGAGGGTGGGATGACTCGAAGTCCTTCGGACTTCTCATGAACGCGTTACGAACCCACCACCCCTTCGTTCGAATCCTTTAAAATACAAAAAGAGAGTCAGCTTTTGTGTGCTAACTCTCTCATTATTTGGTTGTTTTTCGCGGAGAGGGAGGGATGACTCGAAGTCCTTCAGACTTCTCATGAACGCGTTACGAACCCACCATCCCTTCGTTCGAATCCTTTAAAATACAAAAAGAGAGTCAGCTTTTGTGTGCTAACTCTCTCATTATTTGATTGTTTTTCGCGGAGAGGGAGGGATTCGAACCCCCGGTACCTCGCAGTACAACGGTTTTCAAGACCGCCGCAATCGACCACTCTGCCACCTCTCCAAATGCGGATGCAAAGATAAAGGAAAATTTAAATCCACAAAAGAAAGAATTTGTTTTTTCTCAAAAATATCCATCCCAATTAATACAGTTTAAAATCCCGATCCCGTAAACTCTTGACGGCAAGTTTCTCGTGTAAAACCAAAGGAGCTAACTCTTCTCCCGACAGACTTGATTTTGCCGGGATAAAAACCACGTGAGGATAGTTCAAAATAAGACCATGTAGTAATTTCACCCGCTCCATGTGAAAATCAGAAGTAACAATGAACAACAAATCCGGCCTCTCCCGCTCGATTATCGGCTTTGACATCCGGAAGTCCTCCACCGTATTCGTGGTCAGCGCGAATTCCAAGAAATCACTTTCCCTTACCCCTCGCTCGATCAAAAAACGTTTTGAATAATAAGCATGAGGATGATTGGTCGTGTTGAAGGATTCACCAAATCCCCCGGTACAAAGAATCTTCACACCATCATTATGAAGATAAAGCCCTAATGTACACTCTAGCCGATCCACCGCCATCGGGCTTAAATTTCCCTGTTCATCATTCGGTGCCCCCAATGTTAAAACGATCTGTTTCATATAATACCCCGGTTAGTTCAAATTTACGATTCCAAAGTTAAAGAATATTCATTATTTTTGTAAACAATACAACGTATTATTAACACAGGCAAAATGACAGAATCATGGACGGAAAATTAAGTATCAACACGGGTACCTGCATTAAATGCGGCAAGTGCGCACGAGTATGCCCTTCACAAATCATCACACAGGAAACAAAAGGCTCCACAGTAAAAGTACAAAACGTAGAAAATTGCATCGCGTGCGGGCATTGCGTGGCAGTGTGTCCTACCAGCTCGGTACTTCATTCCGAATTCCCGCCTGAAAAGGTACACGCATTCAAATACAGTGACTACCCCACCCCCGAACAAATGATGCTCGTGTGCAAAGCCCGCCGTTCGAACAGGGCATTTTCGACCAGACCGATTCCCAGAGAGATGCTGGAACAAATCATCGAGGCCGCCCATCGTGCCCCAACGGCAAGTAATATGCAACAAGTACACTTCACACTGGTAACCGATCCCAAACAACTGAACGCAATCAGTCGTTTCACGCTAGACGTATTTAACTCGGCCGCCAAGAAATTGAAAAACCCGATACTAAAACCCATCTTGAAACGAATTATGCCGGACGCCTACCGTTACCTACCCGTGTTTGACCGCCTGAACCGGGAGTATGCCAACGGACACGACATGATTCTGCGGGGAGCCACGGCCGCCCTGTTTATCCACACGCCAAAAACCAGTCGTTTCGGGAGTGCAGACGCAAATCTGGCTTATCAGAACGGGTCACTCATGGCGGAATGTCTCGGGGTAAACCAATTCTACATGGGATTCGTCTGCACCGCCATCCATCAGGAAAACAAGGGAACTCTCGCTAATATGCTGGGAATAAACGGTACGATTCATGCCGCCATGGCCCTCGGTATGCCGGAATTCCGTTTCTCCAATTACATTGACAAAAAAGACACGGTAGAAACAGACCTGTAATTTACCACGCCTCCAAACCGGAACTTACTGTTCCTCGAGTAGTTTCTGTAACTTTGCCGGAGTAAGAACTTCTCGGGTATAAAATTTCCCATCCACGAACACGCTATACGTGGTGAGCGGCGCCCGATGATCCCGTGCCATTTCACGAGTCATTATCGGGTGTACCCGCACGGGAACACTTGAAGATTGAATAACCGGATCTAGTAGTTTGATATAGGGCACCGTAAAAGGACATTGTGCCGTGTAAAATATATCTATTCCCTTAACATCATCGCCCAAACCGACAGAGGCACACGATTTAAAACGAGGAAACGGAGCATCCGGTCTGAACCGTTTTACCAATAATTCGATGTTCGGAACACACGAATCACACACCTCGTACCCGTGCCTGATGAAAAAAGCCTTGTCCGAAAGATACGGTAACTTCTTCTTCCCTACCATCACGGCCACACCGTTTGTACCCGCAACATCTTCCTCACACGTTTTCAACAACTCCCGACCGTATCCGTGTCCTTTAAACGATCCGGCCACCCACAGGCAATTGATGAAGGTGTAGCCGTCCGCCTCGATAGGCACCCAAGCATATTCAGCCGGTAAATACTCGATGAAAACTTTTCCCCGGACATTCAGTTTGACAAACTTCAATCCCTCCTCCATACGACACGCCAACCACTCTTTCTTGGCCTCCACTCCCTCAGCACTTTTCTTGTCGGACATGGCACAACAAATATGTTCCTGTCCTATATTCTCTTGGGTTAAAATCACTTTATCCATATTCTCATTTTGCAGATAAAGATACAACAATTATATACACAATAATCCCTATTTCGTAATTTTCCGAACAACCCGACAAGGATTTCCCACGGCAACCACGTTAGCCGGAATATCCTTCGTCACAACACTCCCCGCACCGATCACCGTATTAGCACCAATAGTTACTCCCGGTACAATCGTCACGTTTCCCCCAATCCAGACATTGTTCCCGATATTTACCGGATAAGCGTATTCCAACCCCGAATTACGAATCTCCGCATCCAACGGGTGACCTGCCGTGTATATGTTCACATTCGGGGCAAGCATCACGTTATCACCAATCGTCACGGGAGCCACGTCGAGAATCGTACACCCCACGTTCGCATAAAAATTCTCCCCGACGCGGATATTATACCCGTAATCACAATTAAACGGCTGTTCAATCAGAAAATTATCCCCTGTACTTCCTAATAATTCCCGCAAGATACGTTCCCTGATCTCTTTCTCGGAAGGCCGGGTATGATTATAATCGTACAACAACTCTTTGGCCCGAATCCTCTCCGCGTATAGTACGGGGTCCATGGCGTTATACAGCTCCCCGTCAAGCATCTTCTCTTTCTCTGTCTTCATCATTTTTTTACTTTATACAAAAAGGCTGTTCGGAAAGTCTTATCCAGTATCTACAAGCTACCCCCTCCAACTCCCCCTTACACAGGGGGAGAGCTGATTACCAAGCGGTTTCTCCCCCTGTGCAAGGGGAGTTAGTGGGGGTAGTTGTTGAAAAAATGACTTTTCGAACAGCCCCTTTGACTAAATATATTTTCCTCTATCAAGCGTCTTTCTTGGCATACTCGGACAATTCACACCCGAAAGTATCCATCAGGTAATTATCCAGCTCATCTGCCTTGAACGCCATATTCGTGATATTTTTCTGTACCTCGTCTGCAAAATCAGAGAAGATGTCGGAGATGTGAATCCGGTAAGACAGGTAAATCTGATTACCGTCCAATCCCAATTGATAAGGTTTCACCTCTGCATTCAACAAGTACGTCAACACGGGTTCGAGATTCTTCTTCGGTAACACGTTGATCGGTGAAGTACAGAACAGGTAAGAACGCTGGTACACGAACATACGGATCTCTGAACTTCCCTTGTGGAACACCCAACTCTCGTAACCGACACGGGCCAACACGGGATTAATTCCCATAGCCTGAATAGCTTCCTCGCAGAAAACTGCCAAGTCGGTCAATGAACGTTCCTGGAAAACATTCGATGGCAACTTATCCCCGCATGACGGGCAATATTCCTCTTCATCGGAAATAAACTCGTCACAACTGTTACATTGCACGTTATATACACTTGTATCCAGATCACCGATCTGTTCCAATAACTCACGTAAAGCCGTCACCGGAATACCGAATCCCATGTTATCTGCATCCGTGATCTTGCTTGCCGTGATTGCTACCAGTTCATCCCGGTCATTGAACATCGGTCCCCCGCTGTTTCCCGGATTCACGGCGGCATCCGTCTGGATATAATAACTATCGTTAATCAACTGCCTTGGGGACGACACGGTTCCCTCGGTTACCGTGAACGGCATCCCGAACGGGTAACCTGCCACGTTGATCTTCTGTCCGATAGACACGCTATCTAACGCAGACAAAGCGATTTCCGGTAGGGCGGAGAAATCCCCCTCAGCCTTTAAAAAGGCTATATCCTTTGCCGGGTTCACCAACACGACTCTAGCGTAAAAACGATTTTTGTCGTTATCTTGCAGGGCAACCTCGCGGAAACCGTCCACCACGTGGTAATTCGTCACGAACAGGTCATAATTTTTCAAGTAAAAACAACTGCCTGACCCACCGGCATGATTGACCTTATATACAGCGTTAAAAATATTCTGTTCCATAATCATTAAATTTCATTATTGTTGCTGACCGTTTCCCATATAAGTGGCGGCTAACTGTTGTACTTTCAACATATAATCTTCCATACTCACCTGTCCGGCAGCTAGCTGTTGCTGCAACTCCTGCACCTTCTGCACATACTCCATCATTCCACCGCCCTGTTGCATGGCTTGTGCCGCTTGTTGCATTCCTTGCTGCATCATTTGCTGCATACCCTGCATCATTTGGGACATATCAAATTCACCTTCCTCGTCGTCGTCATCATCCGGTTCCAACTCTCCCTCCATGATATTATCCATGGCAGCATGTAAGATCGGGGCAGCCTCATCCCAAGGTTTAGCGGAAGCTTTTTCCAAGGCACGAACCACAACCGCATTCACGTCATCCTGCACGTTATTATAATAGTACATCTCGTAGAACTTGTAAACAATCATCAAACAGCACGTCATGTAATCACCCGTTTCAAACGCTTGGGTGGCACGATTGTATGAATTCTCGAAATTCTCCTGAATATTCTTCAAATTAGAACGACGTTTATCCGAAATAAAGGTCTCCACGTAGTACAAATCCTCAGCCCATTGCTCTTTTGTCATTCCCTGCAAGCGGGCAATGACAGACTTCCCGTAATTCACCACTTCCGGCAGCGGAATATCTTCCCGATCCATCTCGGAAACGGCCTTATTCAAGTCGTTCAACAACTGTCCCTGCGGGTGAGCGTAATACAATATCTTCAATATCGTCGTGTCCAGCACGTTCCACGCGAACCCGTATTTCCGGTCCGCCTCGAAATCCTTCACGGCATCCATACACTCCTTACAACTCAATTGTACCACCTCGTAAACCGTGTTCAGCGTCTCATCATCAAAAGGAGTTACTTTCGGTTCATATATCCGTTGAGCCCCGAACTTGGTCTCGAACTCGTCATCATACTTGTCTCCCGTGTTACAAATCTCCTGAAGAATATAATAAATCTTGTAAGGATTTGCCAGTGCCAGCGGGCAAGTGTACTCGAATGCCAATCGATCCTTTTTCAACTCAACTTGAGCCAAGTCCATAGCATTAAAATTCAAGCCTGCAACCTGCCGTAACAAGGGAATACGATTCTTCTCCGGCAAAGAGAGAAACGGTGCGTGAATCAACAACCGATCATCCTCGATCTTTATATTCACCACGATCGAACCATGAGGAATATTAAATTCCGTTCCTTGCGCATTCCCGTATTTCTCACGGAATTCGTCGTTCACATAGTCCAATAAAGCATAGAACGACTGCAAATATTCTCCATTATCGAACGCCTCTACGCTCGTGTCGAAATAATCGACCTTAATTTTACTTTCCGTAGAAGCGATCGTGGAAAGGTTAAATGTCAATGTTTGTTTCATGACTTATAATGTATTAAATAAATAATTATGATTCACGCGCTCACTCGTGCCACATCCACACGGGAGCGCTATAAAATTATACAATTATCCGAGAAATCCACTCCTAGGCTTGTAAAAATAGGTTATAAACCAAAAAATAATCATCAAATTTCTCATAATCAACATCTCAAAACATATAATTTATCATAAGCAATCAAGGCCGCACCGCTAGTATACACCATACCCTAACCAACCTCCTTTCCCCAACAAATAATTTTTAATAAAAAGTTTGAAACTGCACCTGCTCTTTTATCGTATATACAGGAAATTTATAAACTCAAAAACACTCAAAACATGGAAATTACACATGATAAAACCAGACATATGTTCGAATTCACCGAAAACGGGAATTCGGCCGTCGTAGAATACAAACCCTTTGACGGGGGAATCAACATCTTACACACATTCGTTCCCAAACCTTTGCAAAATAAAGGCTACGGGGCCAAACTTGTGAAAGAAACGTTGGATTATGCACGGGAAAATCACTTGAAGGTTATCATCACCTGTCCTTTTGCCCGCGTATACGTGGCCCGTCATAAAGAATACGAAGATCTACTTTAATGCCATCTTCCCTACTGGCAAACACCTACACATCAGAACGAAAAACAAAAATATTGCAAAAAAGGAGTGTTTGCGACAGAATAATTTTCCAAAAAATATAGAAATTTATAATTCTATCCTTTGGAACATCGGTAAAATTTAACAACTTTGTGGTGAATTACAAGAAGTGTGTAGCATGAAATATAACATCATTATCGCGATACTAATATGTGTAATCCTGTTTATTTTATACAAGTATATACAGGCGAAACAAATTATTAGCGACAAAAAAGGAGAAATCAAAACTTCTGAGGCACTATTCAATTTTATTTTACAACACATAAAGTCCTACATCCTTGTCATTGACAGGAACTTTATCGTGGAGAAAACGAACTATTACGCAATTACAGACACCGAGGACTCCGGACAACCTAAAAGAGTCGGGGAACTACTTAATTGTGTCAATTCCCTAAATAAAGGTTGCGGCAATGGAGAACTTTGCAAGACTTGTCCCATCAGACAGGCAATAACGGAAGCCTTTAAAACGAAAAAGGACTTTTCTAACTTGGAAACCACTGTAAGCCTGCGTCTATCAGACAAGAAAACCTTCAAATGCAATGTTGCCGTTTCCGGTTCATACATGAACATTCACAACCGTCCAGAAATGTTAATTACCATTCATGACATCACGGAACTCAAACAGGCTCAAATTCGCTTACAAGATGCTTTGGCCAAAACAGAACGGATTGAAAAGTCAAAATTCACGTTTCTCGAAAAACTGAGTAACGAAATTAACGACCAGTTAAACTGCATCTTAGGCTGGACCAACCTGGTAAGTACGGATAAAACGCTGACACCTAACCAGCAAAACGAGTACATGAATCTTATATACGAACACTCCGACCAACTCTCGCATCTGGCAAATGACGTGTTGCGGCTGGCCCGGATCGATGCGCACAAGATCGATTTACAGATGGCAACCTTCTGTCTGCACGAGTTTTGCCAGGATATTATCCTTCTTCGAATGAACAACACCCACCCGAACGTGGAATTGTATTTGGAAGGAGACTCCCCGAATCTCTTGGTGTACACAGATCAACAAAAATTATATCAGGTAATTCTCAATCTCCTGTCCAACGCCCAGAAATTCACAAACAAAGGACACATCAAACTCGCTTATTCCGTGGATGAAGAACAAAATATGATTAACTTCATCGTGGAAGACACCGGCTTAGGAATGCCGCCCAGAATACACACGTACCTCTTCGAGAGATTCTACAAGGCAAACACCTTTACCGACGGCCCTGGACTAGGCCTATCTATTTGTAAGGCATACATTGAGGCGATGGGCGGAACCATTCAATTTACCTCTTCTGAAGGACGTGGAACTCGTTTCCATTTTTCGATAAGAAAAGAACCGATTCCGGCAGGTGATGTCGCTCTGGATATGCACAAGTAATACATTATCCACCACCACGACCGAGTATTTGAGTTTTTAATATAATTTACAAGACCGGCTCAAACCTTATCCGGGAAGTTTCCGTTTATCACGAAAAAACGACACGAATGGAAACAACTCAAAAGCCAAAAGAGATCATCGGGCATCTCATGGTCTTGTCAACAATTGTCATATATAGCTTTAACACGAATTTCATGAAGATCCTCATGCCGGAATGGATCGGTCCTCATGGCCTCGTGTTAATTCGTTGCACGGTCATGGCTTTCGGTTTCTGGATCATCTCCCTTTTCATCCCGGCAAATAAACAACAGGCAAAACCCAAAAGAAAAGACATCCTCATGATGATGCTGGGCGGTCTGCTCGGCATCGGGGGTAACTTACTACTATACATCAACGGCTTGAATATCACGGGTCCCGTGGATGCTTTTGTTATCCGTACCGTGCAACCTATTATCGTAATTGCACTCGCCGTACTGATTCTTCACGCAGACTTCAATCGCTACAAAGCCATCGGTATCGTTTTGGGACTCGCGGGAACTCTTTACGTTTCAATCACCCCGCACGCCGGAGCTGTGAAAGACTCATTCACAGGAGACGTTCTGATCTTCGTCGCCTCGGTTTTCAATGCGCTCTATCTCATATTAATCAAACCCTACACCCAGAAATTCAATTCGGTTATCGTGATGCGCTGGATGAGCTTGGCAGCCTTTATCCTCGTACTTCCCTTCGGTTTGCATCAAACCCTCGAAGCCCCGCTATTCACGTCAGAGGCTCCCGTACATATCTGGTTGGAACTCGGTTTCGTGCTTATTTTCGCCACGATGATAGCTTACTTCCTAAACTTGAAAGCCCTGCTATACATTTCGCCCTTCGTGGAAAGCGTGTATATTTACCTCCTCCCCATCACCGGAGCCATCGTGTCAATATCGCTCGGCCTCCAGAAATTCTCATGGCACGACCCAATCGCCCTCGTATTAATCATTGCAGGATTCGCATTGATAAACAAAAAGAAAAAAGTGAAAGCTGTTATAAACAAATCTTGAAATCAAACTATAAAAACACTTTCATACTCTCTGATAAATCGGCAATAATACCCTTGTGTTTCTTCAGAAATTCACATATCTTCATCTTGGACTCGGGATTCTGTAATATTTCCGGGGATTCCAGCATCAAAGTCACCACATTTAGCAACTCGTTTGTCTCCTTGACACTTGTTGCCAACATCTGCATGAAAAACACTCTTTTCTCCTTATCCTCGAACAAAATTTCGAGCTCTCTCCGTAATTCCTCACCATCAATATTCGCCAATTTAACCTCACTCATCATTGTCTTATCTTTTTAAATTTCCAGATCTTACCACAATCAAAACACTTGTTTGCCGACCGGAATATCGGAAATAACGCCGACAACAAGAAATAAAGAATTACCATCGCCATTCCCGGCGTGTTTCTTTTACCGATATTCTCGGAACCACAGAACGGACAACAAGTCATATCCGTGGAATTATCTGCTCCCACGATCAAAATCTCCTCATCCGTTACCGAATTTTCGGGATTAATGTACCCGCCCTCTTTTAACAAAGCCACCCCCGATTCCAAATCCTCCGTGCGTACCATCAGTCTCACACCACCAATCGCCGTGGTATAGAAATTATTCACCTGTGCGGTAAACTCATCCGGTATCAAAGTCTCGATTCCAGCCGATTCCAAGTAAGACTTGATCATGTAAGCATCCTGCAAAAACGTAACTGTATGCACTACACTCCATTTACTCATACTCCATTCTCATTATATTTTGTATTCTCACTTTCCCCACAAATACCCGGACACAAGTTAGCATATTTTCGCTATATTTCCAAATATGCTGCAATAACATTCCATTTTATTCCAATAACAAGACCAATCAATGCAATATTGTCACACTTTTCCCTCCCTCTTTCTCTTCTTCCACAACTGCCAACTATTGATACTATTCTGCCACAAGACATAAGCGGCAGGTCCTATTGAAGAAAGAGGCGAAAGATACACTTGCGCCATCCATATAGCTAGAATCGTGTTTTTCTGTCCCAATCCTTGCCCCCCTGCAATGGTCTCACCATGTCGGCGACCGATCCAACGCCCGATCGCAAATTGTCCGATACACAATAACAACGCGGCAAAAGCGATTAAAAACTCTTCCCCGTAGTTTTTACTATCCTGCTGCATGATGAAAGACACCGTTTTCCCGACCACGATTGTCAGGCTGAACGACCACAAATAGAAAGAAATACTTTGATGACTTTTCAACACCTTATGCGCTGAAGGAATAAAATATTCCAAGATCCATGCCCCAGCCAAAGGCAAAAGTAACAACGGCCCAACCTGCCGGCAAACGTACCATAAAGACGCACCGAAAGACATTTCCCCTTGGGTCCCCACGAGGGAGAAAATCACGGGTGACACGATTGCCACGCACAAATTACTCGCTAACGTGTAAGCGGCCAAACATGACACACTCCCGCCCAGCATCCCCGTGACAACCGTCGCGGCCACGGCCGTCGGGGCCAGCACACAAATCATCATAGCCTCTCCCAACAAGGCATCAAAAGGGCATAACACGGCGTACACGCACACGCTACCCACGACCTGAACCACAAGCATCCACGCGTGTAACCGGGTAAAACGCATTTCCTTGATCGACAAACGACAACACGTGATTAATAGCATCACAGAAATCAAGTAAGGAGTCAAGAAAGAAAACAAGCTGAAAAAAGAGTAAAATATACCCCCGCTTAACATCGCCAAAGGCAACATCCATGTTTTTAATCGCTCTAACACATCTTCATTATTTTTCCATCGCAAAGGAACATTGAATTCGCTAATAATCCAAATAAAAAAACAGAAGATCCCCCTTTTGTCAAAACTTGTAAAATACCAGTTATAATCTTTCGTTTTTATCTCTAAATCATGGCTATTATGCAAAATTTGCCTACTTTTGCCCGTGGAACAGGAAAACGTCACAAAAGCGTAACTATCACTACTAAATAGATTCGATCATGTCGGAAAACAAGAATACCGCAATTCCGGTAAATGAATTAGAAGATTTACAAGAGAAAGAGTTTATACTCCACGAGCTACAAAAATCAGCAAAAATCGGCTGGTGGAAGGTAAACTTCAACACTCACGAAATCATTTGTTCAGACTACATCATGGATATACTCGATCTATCTAAAAACACCATGACCGTGGAAGAGTTCCTAAACATCATCAACGTGGAACACAGGCAACGTATCTCCTCCTCGTTCATCCACATCCGAACACAGAATTTCTACGACGAAATATTCCCGATACAAACAAAGTATGGAGAATTATGGATTCATTCCAAGCTGGGCAACAAAATCGTGCGGGAAGACAACACGGTTATCGCCATCGGATTTTCCCAGATACTTGATGAAGAAACGAATACATCCCTTTATAAAGACAAGGAAGACTCCCGTTTAAAGGAATTACTGGTCCGGCAATTCGCCCTGTCTCAATCCCTATCAAACTTTTTGAAAAGCGCAGACACCCAAAAAGTCATCACGGACACGCTGAAAGATTTATTACAGCAATTTAACGGGGACCGCACCTACATATTCCAATACGACAAGACCAAAGGTACACAAAGTTGTATCTACGAAGCTACCCGGGAAGAAGTTTCCCCGGAGATCGACACTTTGCAGGATATGGACATTAACTATAACCAGTGGTGGAGTAAACAAATGTTCAACAACGTGCCTATCATCATCAACAACCTCGATGAGATGCCACCGGAAGCCGTAAACGACAAGCAAACTTTGGCCCGTCAGAATATTGCCTCCCTCATGGTATTCCCACTTCTATCCGCACAAGGTATTTGGGGGTATATGGGGATAGACATTGTAAACACCCCCCGCCTTTGGAGTATGATCGACAAGGAATGGTTTTCAGCCATCTCCAACATCATCAACATCTGTATCGAATTACGAGCATCCGAGAAAAAAGCCCAACAGGAAAGAGAGTATTTCAAGAGCCTTTACGACCATATGCCGATCGGTTACCTACGGATGCAAATCTTATATAATAATTCCGGCAAAGTAACTGATTACAAATACTTGGATGCGAATCCCGCCTTTTACAATATAACAGCATCGCCAATCGGTTCGTATATCGGTCATACCGCTAAAGACTTCAACGCGAACAAACCCGAAGAACTGGAAGTGTTGCAGCAAGTCGTTTCAAGCGGCAAAGTCCTTGAAACCAATCGACTAATAGCAAATACAGGACGCCAGTATCATATCTTGATCTACTTACAAGGTCAACAAGAAGTCGTCGCTTTGTTCACGGACATCTCGGAACGGATGAAAACGATCGAGGCCCTTCGCCGTAGCGAAGAAACCCTACACAACATATACAAAAACATACCCGTTGGTATTGAAATCTATGATAAAGACGGAGCCTTGATTGCCCTAAATGATGTTGAAAGCGAAATCTTCGGATTCGAACACAAAGAAGACGTACTGGGAGTTAATCTATTTAAAAACCCGAACCTTCCCCAGCAACACCTCGAAATGTTACGGCAGGGCAAGGAAATCATATTCCCGCTGACATACAAATTCACGAACGTGAATAAAACTTACTACAACACGAAATACGAGGGAACGAGAAACTTGACGGTAAAAGGAAATTGTCTCTATGATTCCGACAATAACATAGAAAACTACCTGCTCATCGTCATCGACAACACGGAAGCCATCAAGGCTTACCGCAAAATTGAAGACTTTGAAACCCTGTTCAATGACATCGCAGAATTCTCCAAGGTAGGTATTTGCCGCTGGAATCCGCTAAGTAACAACTTTCTGGGTTCGGACGTTTGGTTTCATAATCTCAACCAGACACCCCGCCCAATCAACAATATCGTGGAAGCCTACGAGTATGCTCACCCCGATGATCTCCAATGTCTCTCCACGTTTTTCCAAAACGTCATGGACGGGGAAGAACAGTCATTCTCCGGGCAAGTACGTATCCAATTCGAGGATAGCTGGCGCTGGATGCGCGTACGTTTCAAAGTGAAAGAATACAATCCGCAGAAAGGCATTATTGAACTCATCGGGCTAAATCTTGACATCACGGAACTAAAAGAAACAGAAAGTAAACTCATTGCCGCCAAGCTGAAAGCCGAAGAGGCTGATCGCTTGAAATCGGCCTTCTTGGCTAACATGAGCCATGAAATCCGTACCCCTCTCAACGCGATAGTAGGTTTCTCCAACTTGTTGGCTGACACGAGCGACATCGAGGAAAGGGAACAATACATCTCCGTGATACAGAAAAACAACGAACTTTTATTGCAACTCATCTCTGATATTCTTGACCTCTCCAAAATCGAGGCGGGAACCTACGAGGTCACGTTTGCCGAAGTGGACGTGAATGACCTATGCGAAGAAATCATCTGTTCTCATGCCATGAAAGTCCCTCAGGGCGTGACGTTATCATTCGAGGAACACGAGCCTCATTGTTTCATTTGCAGTGACAGAAACCGCATCACGCAGATTCTTTCAAACTTCATCAACAACGCGATTAAATTCACGGAATCCGGTTACATTCACGTGGGTTATACTCTCTCGGAAAAGTACATCCGATTCCACGTGCAAGACTCGGGTATCGGGATCTCGACAAAGAATCAAGAACAAATCTTCGATCGTTTTATAAAATTAAATACCTTCGCGAGAGGTACAGGCTTGGGTTTGTCCATCTGCAAGAGTATCGTTGAAAAACTGGGCGGGGAAATCGGGGTTAAATCCACACTGGGATGCGGCTCCACGTTCTGGTTCTCGCTCCCCTATGATCCCTTGTATAAAGCAAAGTCAGGCACTACCGGCCATTGATAATTTGCTTAACACGATCGAACATGCCACTAAATCCCGAAATATCCCGTTTCATCCGGGAGCATCTGGACGACAATCCGGATCAGTTACTATGGAAGAAAAACGAGTACCCGGATGATCGTGTCGTGTTGGCCGTGGAACAAATTCAGGCCCGGGAGAATATCAAGGAGAAACTTCCCTCGTGGTATGCCTGCCGGGACATCTTCTACCCGTCCAGACTATCCACCGAACAATGCTCATCCGAGACAACTGCTCCCTACAAGGCTCGACTCGCCACGGGTAACTCCCTCTGCGACCTCACGGGTGGCTTGGGCGTCGACACGTACTTCTTTTCCCGGCAAATAGATAAAGTGACATACGTGGAGCGCTATGAATCGTACTGCGAGGCTGCTCGTTCCAATTTCCTAGCACTGGGAGCGACCAACATCGAGGTCATTCACGCTGATGCGACAACCGTGGTCAACCAAGTTATTGCCGACACGTACTACGTTGATCCCGCCCGCCGGACGACCGATAACAAGCGAGTGTTCGCCCTGACCGATTATGCCCCGAACGTACTGGAAATCAAGGAAACACTTTTACAACAAGGTCAACGCCTGATCATCAAAATCTCCCCCATGGCCGACCTTTCCGCAGTCCTGCAACTCCTACCCGAAACCACCGATGTGCATGTGGTTTCCGTCCGCAACGAATGCAAGGAACTTTTATTCGTGCTGGCTAAAACCCCGACAAATCAAGCGGTGAACATTCACACCGTGAATTTTGCTACCGACACGGAGCAATACTTTTCCTTTCTCTTGGAAGAGGAGAAGGACGCACAACCTCGCTACACGAGTCATATCGGCTCCTACCTTTATGAACCGAATAGTTCCGTCCTCAAAAGCGGAGCCTTTAAACTCGTTGCCAACCGTTACGGGCTGGAGAAACTCCACCCTCACAGCCACCTCTACACCTCGGATCATCTTGTTGCAGATTTCCCCGGTCGTGCATTTCAAGTTAAAGAAATACTGGACTTTTCAAGTAAACTGCTTAAACAGATTTCCCGCACCATCCCCAAAGCAAACATCACTACCCGCAACTTTAAACTATCTGTCAACGAACTCCGCACCCGAAGCAAGATAAAAGACGGCGGCACCACCTACCTTTTTGCCACCACCCTCAATGACGGGCGAGCCGTAATCGTGAGGACAGAAAAATGAAGTTAGTATGAATCTTTTCGCTTGTTTCTCCCGTATAGTGCAGAAAACTAAACAGGACCAACATGAAAATACAAACCGGCCATGGCATGATCACGCTCACGGCACTCCTTGCCATCTATTCCATATCGATGGTAACTTCATTACCCGGCTTGGCCATCTCGCCGATTCTCGGTGATCTCAAGAACATTTTCAAGGATGCTAGCGACTTGGAACTGCAAATGCTCGAATCGCTCCCGTCGTTTATCATTGTCCCCTTCATCTTGCTGGCAGGACGATTATCTTTAAGGATTAACAAAAAAAGAATCCTTATCATCGGGTTATCAATATTCTTCGGGTGCAGCGTGATTTACCCTTTCAGTAATTCCCTGTGGCTGCTACTGGTAGTCAGCGCCCTCTTGGGCGTCGGGGCCGGGATGATCATCCCGTTTTCCACGGGACTTATCGCTGACAACTTCACGAAACGTTACAGGACCCGCCAATTAGGTATCGCCTCGTCGATCACCAACATCACGCTGGTTCTCGCCACCTTTCTTGCTGGCGTTCTCGCCGACATCAACTGGCATTACGCATTCCTCGTGTACTGCCTGTCGGGGATCTCGCTGTTGTTCGCTTTTAAACTGAACTCTGCCCCTCCGGCAACACCGCAAAAAGCCCAACCTACAAATGATACTCCCGTATCGGCAAGCCACAACTGGCCGGTAGCGCTCATGTTTCTCTATTACTTTATCACGTTTATCGTGCTGACAGTCCCCTTTAACCTGTCGATCTACATGGAAACGTTGAAATTCAAGGACCCAGACATTTCCGGCTCGTATATTTCCGTCTTTTTCCTCGCCATGACAATTCCCGGACTTTTTATCAACAACATCATCGGATGGTTGCGCGGTTACACGAACGTGTGCTCCTCCGCGGCCATCGCCCTCGGTTTCGTGCTTTTCCTCGTGAAAGGCGGGCCGGTACTGCTAACCATCGGTGTCATCCTTATCGGGTTGGGGTACGGGTGTATGCAACCCATCATATACGACAAAACATCCACGAGTACGGCCGAATCACACGCGACATTCGCACTGGCACTGGTAATGGCCATGAATTATATGGCAATTATCACCTACCCTTTTATTCTCGAAATTTTACAGGGAATATTCTCCACGGATGCCTCCTATTTCCCGTTTTTACTCAGCACGATACTGGCCGGGATATTTGCCGTGTTCACCTATTTTAAACGAAATACGAGTACTTTGGGAATACAAATTCAACGTTAAATATGGCGCGAGAAAGAACCTTCTCGCCTTTTCTCCCGTATTTACCCCATGCAAACAAGACAGATATAACTAACCAAAATTTCTAGATTATAAATTCTAAACTAAATTAATTCAAGATGACAACAAATTCAAACACAAAAGGGACCGCGATGAAACTCGGCGTGATAACCCTCGCGATTATGAATGTCGCGGCGGTTGTGAGTCTTCGTGGCCTACCGGCAGAAGCCGTTTATGGGTTGAGTTCTGCATTCTACTATTTATTCGCGGCCATTGTATTCCTGGTTCCCACGGCTCTCGTGGCAGCCGAATTAGCCGCCATGTTCGCCCAGAAAGAGGGTGGAGTTTTCCGTTGGGTAGGTGAGGCGTACGGAAAACGTTTCGGTTTCCTAGCAATATTCCTGCAATGGATCGAGAGTACGATCTGGTACCCGACGGTTCTGACATTCGGGGCCGTATCCATCGCGTACATCGGCTTGAACACCTCCGAAGATGCCCTGCTGGCATCCAACAAAATCTTCACGCTGGTTACCGTACTGGCTATTTACTGGGTAGCAACCTTTATCTCGCTGAAAGGACTGGGATGGGTAGGTAAAGTTTCCAAGATCGGGGCCATGGTCGGGACGATTATTCCCGCCGGGCTTCTGATCGTTTTCGGTATTATTTACATTTCCACGGGCGGGCATAATAACATGGACATGAGCCAAGGTTTCTTCCCCGACTTGACCAAGTTTGACAACCTCGTGCTAGCCTCGGGGATCTTCCTTTTCTACGCCGGAATGGAGATGATGGGTATTCACGTGATGGACGTGAAGGAACCTGCATCGAAGAACTACCCGAAAGCGATCTTTATCGGTGCCGGGATTACCGTGGTTATCTTCGTGCTGGGTACGTTCGCACTGGGTTTGATTATTCCTGCAAAAGACATTAACCTGACACAAAGTTTGCTTGTCGGGTTCGACGGGTATCTCAAATACCTGCATATCAGCTGGGCCTCCCCGGTAATAGCCATCGCCTTGATGTTCGGTGTGCTTGCCGGAGTGCTTACTTGGGTTGCGGGTCCGTCAAAAGGTATTTTCACCGTGGGTAAAGCCGGTTACTTGCCCCCATTCTTCCAGAAAACAAACAAGATCGGTGTTCAAAAGAACATCCTGTTCGTACAAGGAGGAGTTGTTACGATCCTGGCATTATTGTTCGTGGTTATGCCTTCCGTGCAGTCGTTCTACCAGATCTTGTCGCAGTTGACCGTCTTGTTGTACTTGATTATGTACCTGTTGATGTTCTCCGGTGCTATCGTGTTGCGCTACAAGATGAAGAAAGCAAATCGACCGTTCGCTATCGGCCGAAAAAGTAACATCGGGATATGGATCATCGCCGGACTGGGATTCTGCGGAGCCTTGCTGGCTTTCGTGTTGAGTTTCATCCCGCCTTCACAGATCAACGTGGGTAGTAATACCGTCTGGTTTGCCGTGCTGATTATCGGGTGCGTCGTGGTTGTTGCCACTCCGTTCATCATCTACTCCTTGCGTAAACCGTCATGGAAAGACCCGAAAGCTGAAATCGCCCCGTTCCACTGGGAAGAACAACCGGTTGCCCCGGCTACTTCTACGACTTCAACTAGCCCGGCCACTCCGGATGCTAAAAAATAAATACGTAAAGAGGGTGTCCAAAAAGTCATTTTATTTCAAAAAACTCCTCCGTCACTTCGTGCCACCTCCTCTATAAACAGAGGAGGAGCTGGTGACTCTTCCCGAAGACAGGGAGTATTTCAACTCTCCCTCTGTTTATAGAGGGAAATCGGCGAGTAAGCGAGAACAGACAGAGAGTTTACTCGTTGTCTGTCGAGCGAGAGCCGATTCGAGACTGCTTGCAGGCTCAATACCCCGAAGGGGGGAGGGAGTTTGAGAAATGACTTTTTGAACAGCCCCTTCCATTCTAAACTCTAAATTTTAAATTCCAAACTATAATCACAGGTATGAAAAAAACAATTACAAGCAATGACCTCAAGAATTTAGTGAACGAGGCTCATGCACAAGTGAAGGATTTGAAGGGTGGGAAAAACGCAAATTATATTCCATTCCTGGACAAAATTGATTCTAATTTATTCGGTATATCCGTTTGTCTCCCGTCGGGAGAAGTTATCGAGGCCGGAGACACGAATTACGTTTTCGGTATCGAATCCGTCTCCAAAGTGTACACCGCAATTCTAGTCTTACGCCAGTACGGGGCGCAAGCCGTATTGGACAAAATCGGGGCGGATGCCACGGGATTGCCGTTTAACTCGATCATGGCAATTCTACTGGAAAATGATCACCCGAGTACTCCGCTCGTGAACGCCGGGGCCATCAGTGCCGACAGTATGGTGAAACCCGTGGGTAACAGTGAGGCCAAATGGAAGGCAATCACCGACAACATGCGGGAATTAAGCGGTAGCGATCTGAAGTTACTGGATGAACTCTATAAATCGGAATCCGAAACGAACTTCAATAACCGTTCTATCGCGTGGTTATTGAAAAATTTCAACCGGATTTACGATGACCCGGATATGTCGCTGGACCTATACACCCGGCAATGCTCGATGGGTGTAACGGCAAAACAATTATCCATCGCCGCCTGCACGATTGCCAATAACGGTTTGAATCCCGTGACAAAACAACAGGTATTCGACCCGTCGTTATCTCCTAAAATCACCTCCCTGATCGCAACCGTGGGATTCTACGAACACACGGGAGACTGGTTGTACACCAGTGGCGTTCCCGCTAAATCGGGAGTTGGTGGCGGTGTACTCGGGGTTGTTCCCGGACTGTTCGGTATCGCCGCTTTCGCCCCCCCACTGGACGAGGCCGGAAACTCGGTGAAAGCACAGGCTGCCATCAAGTATATCGCACAGAAATTAAACGTGAATGTCTTCGGGGGAGATCACGTGGAAGTAATCAATTAGTTTATAAAGTTTATAAGGTTCATAAAGTTTATAAAGTAGTGGATCCCTGCGGGGCGTTTTGTCAACGGCAGCTTGTGCTGCCGTTAAAACACGGTCCGAAGGACACCCGTCACTTTATGAACCTTATAAACCTTATGAACTTTATAAACTTATAAACCCATTTTCTATGAAAAGAAGTAAAGTTTTCGAGCAAATACTCAACGGGCTTGTATTGTTGGGTAGTTTGGCAATTATTATTGTTGCCTCTATCGAGTTACTGGACGGGAATAACGCTCTCAGCGAGGCTTTCATATTGAAATTCCATCTCTGGGTGTGCGGGCTTTTTCTGGCAGACTTTTTCGTTCGGTGGTACACGGATGGATGGACCGGGCGTTTTTTCAACCATAACTTGTTTTTCCTGCTGGTCTCGATTCCTTACCTTAATATCGTGTACGGTTTATCAACCACCATATCCCATTCCACGTGGCTAATCCTGCGGTTAATCCCGCTGGCACGAGGCATTTACGGGGTATCACTCATCGTGAGTTGGATGACACGCAGCCGGATCACCAATTTGTTTGCCACGTACCTGACGATTCTTTTCACGACGATCTATTTTTGCAGCATCATTTTCTACTACATGGAACACGGTGTTAACCCTCCCGTGAAAACATACTGGGACGCTTTCGACTGGGCGCTAATGAACGTCACCACGGTCGGGTCGAATATTTTCGGGGTCACGAAGATCGGGCAAATCCTTGCCGTCATTCTCGCCGCCGCGGGTATGATTTTCTTCCCGATATTCACCGCTTACGTCACGACAATATTCCAGCGAAAAAGAAAAGAAACGAACGGCACGGCCGATGAACAAACGGCTCTTTAGACTAACGGCTTGTGCCGTTTTTTATAATTTTCGATGCGGATCTCTCTTTCTTCTTCAGATAAACTGACCGGGAATTCGAAAGTCGTGCGCCCGCTAATAGTGACATACTCAACCTCACCAACTCTTTTTCTATGTTCTTTCAACGCGTTCTCCGCCTGTTGAGCCTGCGATAATCTTTCAAAATGGTTCGTGTTCTTTTTCATGTGAATTGATTTATACTGCCAATTGATTATTTATTGTACAAATATTTACGGCATTCATTCCCCGTTTCCCTCGTTCCAAATCAAACGTCACTATATCATTCTCCACGATATCAACAAGGACATTATTGACATGAAAAAAGTATTTATCCGTCCCTACCAGATTCTTGATAAAGCCATACCCTTTCTGCGTGTCAAAATACTCCACCCGACCTTTCAAAATGGCGGGAGCTTCCTGCCTGGGGATTGAAATTTGTATATCCTCTTGCACGATTTTTTCCTCATCATGCCGCTCTTCGGGCGGTGTCGAGGTAATCATGCCATGTTCATCAACATAAGCGATCATGTCATCGAAACTGGTCGCTTTACCGGATTGTTTTCTCTCTTCCTTCCGGTTTTGTTTTGCCTGTCTTCGGGCTTGTTTTTTCTTCTCGTTTTCTTTTTTACCAAATGTAGTAGGTTTTGCCATGCAATTTATTTTAATTAATAATATCATTTACTTCTAGTGTCCTTACAGATAGGATGGGTATAAATAGTCAAACTTCCGGCCATGATTAAAAAAACGGGACACAGAAATTCAATTCATTCGTTTTAAAATGACAAATTAGAGATAGGGAGAATTAAAGGAGAAACCTGATTAACTTGTAAAAACGTTCCGATCAATAATATTCGAAATTCTAATTGAAACAAAGATAACACAATTTACCGGAAAAACAAGCTTTATTTCCCGATTATCGCCCTGCCATCACTTTAGACATCGAGCAAACAGCCCCGTGTTGCCCTTCCCCCGCAAACCGTCTCCTTAACAGTTTTCCTTCTCCACCACTTCTTCACCTGTGTACACGTGTTGAGAGACAGCCTGTTAACACCTTTAAAACTGTTAACATAAAAGAATCATCAAGCAACAGAAAAAGAGGACCGCCAAGGCGATCCTCTATATAGTAAATAGTTGACAAACAGTATGTTTATCTGGAATGATTAAAACCTCTCGGTTTCTGTGGTTCTTTCTTCGCCCACATCAGAGCGCTATTTGTCGGCTCTTTCAGAGCATCCAACTGGTTCACGCAACGTTTGATGTCCTCCATCAACAGATCGGCCAAATCAAACCCGGTGCCCTGTCGAACAACAACACGCATGATTATCACGCCCTCCATCGCTTTCGGCATCGTGTAAGCAGGCACTTGCCATCCTTCCACGTGCAGCGCATCCGACAAGTCGTACAAAGTCCATTTCCGGTTTGGATCATCTTTCAATTTCCAGATGAACAACGGGTTCGGCATATCATTACTGAAGAACTCGAAAATACCCATCTTTTTCAATTGCTCTTTCAGGTAGAGACAAACGTTCAGGCAATTTTGCTGTACTTTCTTGTACCCTTCCTTACCCAAGCGCATGAATTGGTAATACTGGGCCAATACCTGGTTACCCGGACGAGAGAAGTTGATGGAAATACTCGGGATATTAGCTCCCAGATAATTCACGGCAAAGTTCATTTCCTCGGGCAAATATTGCTTGTCTTTCCAAACCACCCAGCCCACACCGGGATATACCAGACCGAACTTGTGACCTGAAGTACTGATGGAAAGTACCCATTTCAAACGGAAATCCCAGATCGTTTCAGGATCGATGAACGGGTGGATAAACCCACCGGTAGCGGCGTCCACGTGGATACAAATCTCCCAGCCTTTCTCGGTGTTCAACTTGTCGAGCGCGTCGTTAATCTCCTTCACGTTATCATTCAACCCGGTAATCGTCACTCCTTGAATCGGCACCACGCAAATGGTGTTCTCGTCGCAAGCCTTAATCACGTCCTGCGGGTCAAGCGTGATCTTCTCCGCCGTCACGGGAATCATACGCATCTCGACATCCCAGTAGATAGCGAATTTCTCCCAAACCACCTGCATACAGGTCGAGATGATGAAATTCGGTTTATCGATAGGAAGACCTTTTGCCTTACGTCTCTTCTGCCAGCGTTTCAAGGCGGCAATACCACCCAGCATACAAGCCTCGGAAGAACCCACGGTACTCGTACCCGTGCAATACGGTTTCTCCGGTGAATTCCACAACTTGGCAAGGATATTCACGCATCGACGCTCGATCTCCGCCGTTTGCGGGTACTCCGTCTTGTCGATCATGTTCTTATCCATGTTCTCGGTCATCACTTTTCTAGCGTAATCATCCATCCATGTAGTCACGAAAGTCGCCAGATTCAAACGTGAATTACCATCCAACATGGCCTCGTCATGCACGATTTGATAGGCAACTTCGCCCGGCATCATACCCTCTGGCATCTCGTATTTCGGTGCCACCCGGGCCTCTTCATCCGTCCCAAAAACCGGTGTGATAGGATTTTCTGTCTTCATAATTAATTAGTTTAGTTTATTTAGAAAATTTTTAAAGGGCGTGTCTGTCAAGACACTCGTGAATAATTACGATGCCGCGGGACGAAAGTTTCAACCTCCCGCCACATTTAACAACCCTTGTACTTTGCTGACATCACTTACACATCCTTGACAACCAGTCCTAGATAGCGGGTTAAATCCAACGCCTGCACGGGCGACACGATCACGCCACGTAAATCCCCCACACCCAGCCGCAGGCCTTCCAACCGTGAGGATGTCAAGTCTATCCCCTTCAATGAAGTACGAGAAAACTCAGCCTCCACGAGGCTACACGTGTCGAACGCCACCGCCTCCAGCCGGCAACTCTCCAAGGCACTTCCCTGCATATCACCGTGGGCGAAAAGTACTTGTTTCAAACGCCCCATCGAGAGATTCATGTAACGGGCGTTACAATGCCGGAACAACACGTTATTCAACACACCGTCCGATAGGTTCGTCCCCATCAACTTGCACGAACGGAATTCCACCCGGAACAACACGCTCCCCGACAAGTCCACGTTCGACAGGTCACAATTCTCGAACAACACGTCCGTGAGCCGGGACTCCCGGAAACGGCAACCGGGAAACGAGACATGATCAAACACGCAGGACGACACGTTCACCTCCGACAAATCCACCCCGTCAACCACCTCCCGACTGAACGAGCGACGATCCACCTCGTCATCGTTCACCAACAACTCGCTGAACAACTCGTTCCCAGTCTCTACCCCCTGCAACACGGGTGGAACCACCTTTACCTCGTTATTATTTCTTTTCACGTGACCTGATTTTTTCTTGTTTCACGCAAATATACACAAACCTCTCCCCGGATAAAAATAAACCCGCAAGAAAAACATTTCAAGTTAATTTTCAGTATAAGAAGAGAATATTAATTATATAACATCATGGAAACGAGTTTCTTGAAACTTATAGAACACAGCATAAAAGAACACTGGCACCTTCCCTCCCTGACGGACTACGAGGGTGCGGAACATAACTATAAAGACGTGGCACGGTGGATTGAAAAATTACATATCCTTTTCGAGGAAGGCGGTATCCGACCGGGAGATAAAGTGGCGCTATGCAGCCGCAACACGTCCAACTGGGGAATAGCCTTTCTCGCCACGCTCACTTACGGGGCGGTGGCCGTTCCCATCCTTAACGAGTTTAAACCCGACACGATTCACCACATTATCAACCACTCCGGGGCCCGGCTCCTGTTCGTGGGAAAATCCGTGTGGGATAACATAGACCACGAGAGTATGCCCGCGCTGGACGGGATCATCGCCATGGCTGATTATTCCGTGATCTCCTCCCGCAACCCGGTTCTCTCGGAAACCGCCACCCGGCTGGAGACCCTGTTTTCCGCCCGGCACCCCGGGGAACTACGAATCGAGGATATACACTACCGCACGGAGAAACCGGAGGAACTGGCCATGATCAACTACACGTCCGGCACCACCAGCTCGCCCAAAGGCGTGATGCTCCCTTACCGCAGTATGTGGTCCAACCTCCGCTACGCCCTTGACCAGATGGGTTACACGCCGGGCGAAAAACTTGTATCCATCCTTACCATGGCCCACATGTACGGGCTGGCCTTCGAGTTCATTTACCCCTTCGCCAGCGGAATACATATCTACTTCCTACAAAAAATGCCCTCGCCCAAGATACTGGGGGAAGTCTTTGCCGACATCCGCCCGCACCTGATCGTCGCCGTGCCTTTAATTATCGAGAAGATCATCAAAAGTCGAGTACTCCCGCAACTGGAAAAGTTTCATATCAAGCTGATGCTAAAAATGCCCGTCATCGGGGGAAAAATCCGCCACAAGATCAAGCGGCAGATTCTTGATGCTTTCGGGGGACGATTCAAGCTACTCGCAGTCGGGGGAGCCGCCCTCAATAAAGAAGTCGAGGCATTCCTCCATTCCGTGAAATTCCCCTACACCGTGGGCTACGGCATGACCGAGTGCGGACCTGCCATTGCATTCGACCACTGGCAAACGTTCCGTCCCACCTCCTGCGGGAGAGCCGTGGACCGCATGGAAATCCGCATCGACTCGCCCGATCCGTTCAAACAAGTTGGAGAAATTCTCACCAAAGGCATGAATGTCATGGACGGGTACTACAACAACCCGGAAGCATCCAACACCGTGCTTTCCCCCGACGGATGGCTCCACACGGGGGATCTCGGCGTGCTGGATCCGGACGGGTATCTCTACATCAAAGGTCGTAGCAAAAGTCTCATTCTCGGCCCCAGCGGGCAGAACATTTACCCCGAAGAGATCGAGGACCTACTCAACGCCCAACCTTATATCGCGGAATCGCTAGTGATTGAACGGGAAGGTAAACTCGTGGCCCTTGTCTATCCAGATGCCGAGGCCATGAAACAAAACAAAATATCCCGCGAGGCACTTCTCAAAATCATTCACGAGACCCGCAAACAGATCAACCAGCAGATCCCAGCATACAGCCAGATTGCCCGGATAGAGATTCACGACGAGGAATTCGAGAAGACCCCGAAACGAAGTATAAAGCGGTTCTTGTACCAGTAGTGAGGGTGTAAATTTGCAAATATCCCTTATTTTTACTATATTGTGAATCCATTCAGCGAATTATGGCTCGTGGTACATGATTTGCTATATATTAAAATGACATTTATATTCACGAAAAAACAACAAGAACATGAAAACACTGAAAACAATCATTCCAATAGGAATACTCCTTTTTACCTGCCTCTTCGCGATGGGTGAAAAGAAACAGAAAAGCGACACCGCGGGTATCGCCAAGATCGAACAACTCATGAAAAGCCGTGAATTCTACATCGAGGTAGATCAAGCTTTCCCGACAGGTAACAGCAGCATCACCATCGACTCCAAATACGGACAGAAACGCATTGGTGGCGAAGGCTACGTTTCGCTGGCGACCAACGAGGGACAACTCTTTATGCTCGACACCATAGCCACGGGACGCCTGCCATTCTTCGGACGGGCCTACTCCACGGAATACGGACAAGGCGGCGGGATTGAATTCGAGAAAGCAAAGATTGAAAACGAATCATTCAAGGTGATTAACAAACGCAAAAAACATTACATCGAATACAAATTCAACGTGAGAAATCGCAACGATGTCTTTAACTTCTACGTGGAAGTTTACGGTAACGGGAAATGCAGTGTCAACGTGACCAGCAACAACCGGGCAAGTATCTCATACAGCGGTGATCTTACTCCTATTCCGGATGATAAAAGAAAAGCTCTGGGAATATAAATAAGTTTATAAAACCAAACCTTCGGTTCTGAAAGAGGCCGTCCAGAAAGCCTTGCCTATATTTGCCAACTACCCCCTCCAACTCCCCCTTACACAGGGGGAGAGTTGATTACCAAGCGGTTTCTCCCCCTGTGCAAGGGGGAGTTAGTGGGGGTAGTTGTTTAAAATTGACTTTTGGGGAACAGCCCCCTTACGACTTTTCACCCTCCCCTCGAAATCTCGAAAAATATTCGTAACTTTGACATTTGTTTGACAGTATACTTACAGATGGAAGAAAGTTTTATATATTATATAGAGAGTAGTATCAAGGAAAACTGGGATCGTCCGGCACTGACCGACTATCACGGAATAAATTGTAACTACAAGGACGTGGCCCGAAAAATAGAAAAATTACATATTCTTTTCGAACACGCAGGCATTAAAAAAGGAGATAAAATCGCATTATGCGGGAGAAATTCCACAAATTGGGGAATTGCATTTCTCGCCACACTAACCTACGGGGCTGTCGTAGTCCCCATCCTAAACGAATTTAAACCGGATAACATACACAATATCGTGAATCATTCCGAGTCTCGCCTACTTTTCGTGGGTAGCGTCGTGTGGGAAGGATTGAACGAGGCCTCGATGGAAGCTCTGGAAGGTATTTTAAGCTTGGAAGATAATTCAATACTCGTGTCGCGTAGTCAAACACTATCACACGCACGGGAGCGACTGAACGAACTGTTCGGGAAGAAATATCCCGACCGTTTCCGCCCGGAAAACGTGAGTTACACGTATGACAAGCCGGAAGAACTCGCCATTATTAACTACACGTCGGGAACCACTAGTTTCTCGAAAGGGGTTATGCTCCCCTATCGCAGCCTCTGGTCGAACCTCACGTTTGCCTTCGGGGTATTCGGGAAATTACCCGGAGAACAGGTTATATCCATGCTCCCCATGGCACACATGTACGGGTTGGCTTTCGAGTTCATCTACGAGTTTGCCAGCGGGGCTCATGTATTTTTCCTAACGAGAACCCCGTCCCCGAAGATCATCGCGGACGCATTCTCCACGGTAAGACCCAACTTGATTATTTCCGTACCCTTGATTATCGAAAAGATCATCCGGAAAAAAGTATTCCCGGCACTGGAAAAACCATTGATTAAACTCATGCTTAACCTGCCGTTACTCGACAAGAAGGTGAAGAACTCCATCCGTCAGAAAGTCATTGATGCCTTCGGCGGGAATTTCAAAGAACTCATTGTCGGTGGGGCCGCTCTGAATAAAGAGGTAGAAGAATTTTTACACTCGATAAACTTTCCCTATACCGTTGGTTATGGTATGACGGAATGCGGACCGATCCTCTCGTATGCCGGATGGGAAACTTTCAAAAAAGGCTCCTGCGGAAGAGCTGCACCCCGTATGCAACTGAAAATAGACTCGCCCGATCCGGCACATATCGTCGGGGAAATCCTTGCCAAAGGTGATAATCTCATGATCGGGTACTACAAGAACGAGGCGGCCACACATGCCGCTTTCACACCCGACGGCTGGCTCCGCACAGGAGACCTTGGACTGATTGACGAAGAAGGCAACCTTTTCATCAAGGGGCGTAGTAAAAACATGATTCTCGGCCCCAGTGGTCAAAATATCTACCCGGAAGAAATTGAAGATCATCTGAATAACCTTCCTTACGTGAGCGAATCTATCGTGGTCGAGAAAGAAGGCAAACTCACCGCCCTCATCTATCCCGACTTCGAGGCTATCAATGCCGACAACAAGAACTCGGACGAGGCTATCGCTGCCATCATGGAGGAAAACCGGAAACAAATTAACGAAACTCTCCCGGCATACAGCCAGATCGCAAAAGTCACGATATACAATGAAGAGTTTGAAAAAACACCAAAGAAGAGTATTAAGCGCTTTTTGTATCAATAGTTTCGCTGGAAGCGAAAATGAGGCTGTGTCAAAAGGTATTTTATCCTCAAAAAACTCCTCCGTCACTTCGTGCCACCTCCTCTATGAACAGGACTTTTTGGACAGCCCCATTTCTATTTATTGTGCAAAAGCAATCCCTAACCTCACGATCAAAAACTATAAATCATAACTTACAAACAAAACAAATCCCCCATTTTTATAAGTTATAACTTATAAATTTCCTATATTTGCCGTACATATAAATCATACCATATAAAATGAAGATTATTGATCGTCCATTATACAGCAAAAGGATAAAACCTTTTATCGGAAAAGGTATCATAAAAGTACTTACCGGTCAAAGGCGTGTTGGCAAGAGTTACATCATGCTACAACTCATGGAAGAAATCAAAACCGAACACCCGGATGCTAATGTCATATATATAAATATGGAATATGAAGAATTTCGAATGATTCATAACGATCAAGATCTTTCCCAATATTTGAAGACACAAATCAACCCGGCAAAGGACAACTATTTATTCATTGACGAGATTCAGGATATTGATCATTTCGAACATACCCTTCGTGACCTTCAAGCCAAAGACTCCTGTGATATTTTCTGCACGGGTAGCAATGCCAAAATGTTATCGGGAGAACTAGCCACCTATTTATCCGGCCGATATATAGAATTTCACATCCATAGTCTAAGCTACCCGGAATTTTTACTTTTTCACCAGCTCCCAGACGACCAGCAAAGTTTGACGAAATACCTTACTTACGGAGGATTGCCTTATCTTTCACGCTTGGAACTGAATGATGAAATGGCATTTGAATATTTGCGTAACGTGTATTCAACCATTTTATTAAAAGACGTTGTTAAGCGAGAAGGTATTCGTAACATCGATTTTCTCGAAACATTAGCCATATACACGGCCGACAATATCGGGAATCTTTTTTCCGCAAACAATATTAGCAAATACCTGAAATCGCAACGAGTAGATATTTCAACACTTCAAGTTATCAATTACCTGAAGGCTTTAAGTAACGCCTTCTTAATTCATAAAGTGGGACGAATAGAGATTAATGGCTTGAAAAAATTTGAAATTGGAGAAAAGTATTATTTCGAAGACATCGGGTTACGTAACAGTCAAATAGGCTTTGACCTACAACGTGATATTCATAAACTTATCGAAAATGCCATATATTTACATCTCTCAATCCTACAATATGAAATCTACGTGGGTCAACAGGATGGTCTTGAAATTGATTTCGTAGCTTTAAAACAAGGTAAGAAAATCTACGTACAAGCGACTTATCTCATTGTTGACGAGAAAACAAAAGAACGGGAATTTGGCAATCTATTAGCAATCCCCGATAATTACCCCAAATACGTGGTCAGCCTTAATCCCTTAAACACAGGAAGTAACATTGAAGGCATTCAACATCTACACTTGGCAGACTTTCTAAAAAAACAAGATTTTTAGAAAGATTATCCAAAACATTTTATACCTTTGAAACATCGGCTATTTAGGTGTGTTCACTCATATGATTAAATTCCCGTCAACACGAATTTTAATCTGAATATTTATACCATGCGACAAATTACATATGTCGTTATCTTACTTTTCATTATTCCCTACTCCGTGTACTCACAGAGCATTCCGGATATTGAAAAACTCTTGGAAACAAACGACATCGAGTCATCGGAAGATTATTATGAAGACATGATCAATTCCCTGATCCGCCTCTCCGCACAACCGATAAACCTCAATTCAGCCGGATTCGATAGCTTGAAAATGTTATTTTTCCTTTCCGATGCGCAGATAGACAATTTACTGGACTTCCGTAAAAAACACGGGCCGTTTACTCACCCGAACGAACTTCTACTCGTCACCGGAATCAGTCAACAGGATTTATCCAACATCAAACCATTTATACGCATCGGAACGTACACCCCCGAAAAGCAATCCCGTTATCACCTATCGCAAGAAATTCTCGCCCGCTTAAAAATGACCCGCCCAAAACAAGCCGGTTACAAAAAGTACAGCCGGAAAGCCTTTTTGTATGAAAAGGACTATCTCGCCAAAAAGCAAAGCCGCTTTCAAGGACCACCCGTAGGTACATTACTAAAATACAAAATATCAAACCAGCAACACTGGCAAGGGGGCCTCACGTTAGAAAACGACCCGGGAGAAAATTATTTCTCGAAAAACCAAAAAACAGGATTTGACTTTCTTTCCGTCCACGCATGCTACACCCCGGAAAAAATCATCCACCGAGTCATTGTTGGGGACTATAAATTACAATGGGGACAGGGACTACTGGCATGGAGCGGTTACTCTTCCGGGAAATCGACATCTACCCTTAGTAACGAGAAATCCGGCAATGGTATTGCTCCCTACACTTCTACCGATGAAAATCGATACTTGCGAGGTATGGCCGTCAGCCTGCACCCGACACGCACGATTACCACCGAAATCTTCGTATCTTATAAAAAAACAGACGGTAATCTCGCTGATCTCGACACCCTCTCCCCCAAAACTGTACAAACGGCCACCCTTTACGAAACAGGTTATCACCGGAACTTTTCAGAATGTAAAAAGAAACACATCCTAAAAGAATTCACAACCGGCTTATCCACCCACCTCAATCATCGGTATTTCCGCATCGGCGTCCAATTATTACACTACAACTTTTCACCCGCCCTTACCATCGGCAAAGCCGCCTACCAACAAAACAATGAAACGGGCCACCAACGTACACTCGTAAGTGTAGACTACAAAACCGGAGGTTACCATTTCTACCTATTCGGGGAAACAGCACGTAGTGACAACGGAACATGGGCAACCGTCAACGGGCTACGTTACAGTGGGATTCCCCGATTCGCCTTATGCGCCCTTTACCGCCACTATGACAAAGGCTATCACTCTCACTACAACAGCGGTTTTGCAGAATACTCCAACACAACAAACGAGGAAGGACTATACCTAGGTCTCGAAAGTACCCCTTTTCGCAGTCTGAAAATCAATGCCTATTATGATAGGTTCCGCTTTTTCTCTCCCCGTTATCAGGCAACCATCCCCGGTAATGGCCAAGAAATCGTGGGAGATGTCACGTTCAACCGCTCTCGCTGGGATTGTTCATTCCGTTTCAAACACGAGGAGAAACCGGAAGACGATAAAACCGGAGAAAACCTCCAATCCGTCTCCCGTGTAAAACAAGAATACAGGTTCCAATTTACCTATTCTATCTGCGAGCAATTAAAATCCCGAACCCGTACCAGTTATACACGTTACGTGAAAAAAGAAAAACACGAAGGTGGTTACCTGTTCTATCAAGACCTTATGTATTCCTCCCTCCAAAACAACCTAAAAGCCCAATTCCGTTTCGCTTACTTTGACACGGACAGCTACAACACCAGAATATACGCCTACGAAAACAACGTTCTCTACGGTTACTCCTTTCCCGCCCTGTACGACCGGGGTTTTCGTTCCTACCTCAATCTTAACTGGAAACCCTTCACTCTCATCACCCTCTACCTAAAAGCCGGCCTCACCTACTATCCCGACAAATCAACCATCAGCTCCTCCCTAACCCAAGTCAACGACAACAAACTATTCGACCTTTCCTTCCAAATTCGTATAAAACTCTAGCATGACCCAATTAATTTTGTGATTTACGATTGCCGATTAAGTGATTCCACCCCCACAACTATACTCTCTTCATTAATCACTTAATCATTAAATCAGCAATCACAGCCTCCTTTTATCTTTTATCTTTTAACTTTTATCTTTTAGTTTTTATCTTTTATCTTTCCCATGTCTTCCCTCCAGCACCCTCACCACATCCTCCAACCCGTACCCCTTCGCTATCAACAATACGATATAGTGATACATCAGATCGGCAGCCTCGTTCAAAAATAAATCCTCGTTATCATCCTTCGCCTCGATAACCAACTCCACGGCCTCTTCTCCCACCTTCTGAGCCACCTTATTGATTCCCTTCTCGATCAGGCGAGCCGTATAGGATATTTCCGGAGACTCATCTTTTCGTTTTTCCAAATACCGTTGCAAGTAAAACAAAAAATCCTGATCCACGTTCTCTTCTCCCCAGCACGTATCTTGTCCCGTGTGGCAAGTCGGTCCCACGGGGTTCACCTTCACCAATAATGAATCCCGATCACAATCAGCCAAAATCTCCTTCACCAGTAAAAAGTGTCCGCTTTCCTCTCCTTTTGTCCACAAACGCTGCCGGGAGCGACTAAAAAAACACACCTTACCGGAACGCTCCGTCTCGGCAAGAGACTCCCGGTTCATATACCCTTGCATCAACACCACCCGCGTATCTGCATCCTGCACGATTGCCGGAATTAACCCGGCCACATCAAATTTTAATTCTGTAACGTTTACCATTTCATTAAATATTTTATCGAACAACAATACCTTTTTCTTTCAAAAAACATTTCAACTCCGGAATCCGGACCTGCCCGAAATGAAAAACTCCGGCCGCTAGTACGGCATCCGCTTTTCCCCGAGTCAAAGCCTCATGAAAATCTTCCGGACAACCCGCCCCTCCAGATGCAATAACCGGGATATTAACCAAATCCGCCACTCGTCCCGTTACCTCACAGGCAAATCCTTGATGTGTCCCGTCATGATCCATCGAGGTAAACAAAATCTCCCCGGCTCCCCGTCCTTCCGCCTCCTTTACCCACGAAAAAAGCTCCCGATCGGTAGCCACCCGTCCCCCATGACTGTATACTCTCCACTTCTCACCATCCCGACAAGCATCCACCGCCACAACAATACACTGTTTTCCAAATGCCGCCGCCAACCGATCTATCAAACCCGGGTCTTTCAAAACACTGGAATTTACAGACACCTTATCTGCCCCCTTTTTCAAAAGAGCCTCAACATCCCGCTCCGATGAAATTCCCCCACCCACGGTAAAAGGTATTCGCACTTGTCGGGCCACCCGTTCCACCCACTCCAACCGTGTACCCCGGTGATCAGAGCTTGCCGTGATGTCCAAAAACACCAACTCATCCGCCCCCTCATCTGAATATCGACCAGCCAACTCCACAATATCCCCTGCATCCCTCAAATTCTCAAAATTCACCCCCTTCACCGTCCTCCCCGCCTTTACATCCAAACATGGAATAATTCTTTTTGCTAAAAACATACTTATTAATTTTAGATCCTATCGATTAAGTGATTTTAATGATTTTCGATTAAGTGATTTTAATCATCGAATCGGCAATCACGGAATCTTTTGCATTCTAAACTCTACATTTTAAACTTTTCATAAAAAGCCTTCCCCACGATCACGGCAGAAACACCCATCTCTTCCAGCGCCTGAATATCCACCAACGAACCTACTCCCCCGGATGCGATAAGCGTAATATCCGGATAACGAGCTACCAGCTCCCGATACAGCTCTAAAGAAACTCCTCCCAACATCCCATCCCGGGCAATATCCGTACACATCACATTCTTCACCCCGGGTAAATAAGTTTCTATTAACTCGTGTATCGTTGTCTTCGTCTCCACCTTCCACCCCTGAATACACACATGCCCGCCTCTTACATCTGCCCCGATAATGATCCGTTCAGCCCCATATCTTTCCAGCCACTCCCGTGTCTTTTCTCTATTTTGCTGGGCCATACTCCCGATACAGACAAACGAGGCCCCCGCATCAAACACCCGACAAATATCCTCGTCACTCTTGATACCCCCGCTAAAATCAACCTCCAAACGAGTCGCCTCACAAATTCGTTCCAGAACCCGCCAATTAATTACCCGGGACTCCCTAGCCCCATCCAAATCGACAAGGTGTAAACGCCTCATTCCCATATCCTCGAAATATCGGGCAGCCTCCACCGGATCATTATAATACGTTTTACACTCATCGTAATTGCCCCGGGTAAGTCTCACGCATTTTCCTCCTATAACATCTATTGCCGGAATAACCGTTATCTTCATTTCTCTTACATTTTTAAAAAGTTTTCAATTATCTTTTCCCCAACCCCGGCCGACTTCTCCGGGTGGAACTGACATCCCCAGAAATTTCCTTTCCGAATCGCCGCGGAAAAAGCTATCTGATAATCACACGTGGCAATGGAATACTCTCCAACAGGCACGCAATACGAATGTACGAAATACACCATCTCCCCCTCGACAACCCCATCGAACAACCCGGATTTCAGCCCCCGAATCTCATTCCATCCCATATGAGGAACCTTACCACATCTCCCGAATTCTTCCACCCGCATCGGGAATATTCCCAAACCCTCCGTCCCCCCCTCTTCCGAATAGGCGCACATCAACTGCATCCCCAAACATATCCCCAACACGGGAACCTTCAATTCCGGAATCACCCGATCCATCCCGCTTTCTTTCAATTGTCTCATGGCCGCGGCAGCTTGCCCTACTCCCGGAAAAATCACCTTATCAGCCTCCCGTACCACCCGTGGATCAGCACTACAAACCACCTCATACCCCAACCTCTCTATCGCAACCCTCACCGAAAACAAATTTCCCGCCCCGTATTCTATAATTACTATTTTACTCATTTCAATAAAAAAATATCATAATCCAATTCTTCCGGGGCTATTCCCAAAGTCATTTTTCAAACTCCCTCCCCCCTTCGGGGTACTCCCTCTATAAACAGAGGGAGAGTTGAAATACTCCCTGTCTTCGGGAAGAGTCACCAGCACCTCCTCTGTTTATAGAGGAGGTGGCACGAAGTGACGGAGGAGTTTATTCTAATAAAATGACTTTTGGGACACCCCCTTCAATCTAAAATCACCAAATCTAAAATTAATCCATTCTCCCCTTCGTCGATGGGATCCTTCCTCCGGCCTCTTGTCGGACGGCCATCCTCAAACTACGGGCAAACGCTTTAAAAATAGCTTCTATCACGTGATGCGTGTTCTCACCTTTCGCAGCCACGTGCAAATTACATTTAGCCCCTTGACAAAACGAGGCAAAAAAATGCTTGGTCATCTCCGTGGGAAAATCTCCCACGTACTCCCGGTTAAACACGACATTCCACTCCAACCAACTCCGCCCTCCCAAATCCAGCAACACCTCTGCCCTCGCCTCATCCATCGGCAAAGCAAAACCATATCGTCCGATCCCTTTCTTACCTCCTAATGCCTCCGAGAAACATTGTCCCAATACGATAGCCGTGTCTTCGATCGTGTGATGTTCATCCACCTGTAAATCCCCCTCCACGGAAACCACCAAATCCATTTCCCCGTGCCGGACAATCTGTTCCAGCATGTGATCAAAAAAAGCAATTCCCGTCTTCACCTCGCCCTGCCCCGTTCCATTCAAATCTAACGCAATCCGAACCGCCGTTTCTGCCGTTTTCCTCACTTGCATCGCCTGTCGACTTCCCTGTTTCAGAAAACGCACGACCTTTCTCCAAGAATCCGTGGTTAAAACAATAGGTAAACACTCCATCTCCTCTTTTCCCAACAATATCCCCCGAATCCCCATATTAGCCGCCAACTGCATATCCGTCAACCGATCGCCAATCACGTAAGAGTTCTCCCGATCCAACAATTCATTCAAATACTTTTCGACCATACCGATCCCCGGTTTCCTCCGGGGAGAACCATCCCCCGGCATACTCCCATCAATCAGTATCTCGTCAAAAACAATTCCCTCGCCTGCCAACGTCTTCAACATAAATTCATGTGGCGGCAAAAAAGTATCCATCGGAAACCGTTCAGTCCCCAAACCATCCTGATTACTCACCATAACCAACCGATAATCCGTCTCCCGAACAATCTCCCGTAAGGCTCCAATAACCCCCGGAACAAAGGCCAGTTTCTCCATACTATCCACTTGGTAATCAACCTGTGGTTCCTGTATAATCGTACCGTCACGATCTATAAATAATATCTTCTTCATAAATCACCGAATTTCTTTAATCGCTCGATCAACAAATCATTCTCTTCCCGTGTCCCGATGGTTATCCGTAACCCGCAACTCAACCGGGGCGGAATATGCCGCACCCGAACAATAACGCCACCTTCCACCAAATATTCATACAACTCCCGAAAACGCTCACAACGAATCAACACGAAGTTGGCCTCCGAATCACAGACAATCTCCAACCAAGATAAATTCCGCAAGAAACCGATAACCCTTTTTCTTTCCCGCTTGATCGCCTCCACCTTCTCCAAAAAATCAGCCTCATTCCGCAAAGCATCCAAAGCTCGCCGTTGAGTCAATGAACCGATATTATAAGGCGGTTTCACTTTGTTTAAATAAATCACCAGTTCCGGGTCCGCCATACAAATTCCTACCCGTAACCCGGCAAGCCCCCAAGCCTTGGACAGAGTTTGCAACACGACAACATTCCGGCAATCCTCCTGCAAAACAACAGCCGACGGCATATCGGTAAAATCGATATACGCCTCATCTACCACGACAATTCCATCAAAACGAGACGCCACTTCCCGAATACGTTCTAAAGGAATTACGTTCCCCACCGGATTATTCGGCGTACAAAAGAAAATCATTTTCGTAAACCGATCCACACTATCAAACAACGTGTTCCACTCCGGCTGGAACTCCCCATCCAACTCCAAACACCTCACCTCCACGTCATTCACTCGTCCACTTACCTCGTACATCGAATAGCCCGGTGAAAAAACGAGCATATTATCCCGTCGGGGCGTACAAACCGTCCGGATCAACATATCGATCAACTCGTCACTCCCATTTCCCAGTACCAACCGGGAAACCTCCACCCCCTTCAATCTACCGATCTCTCGCTTCAATTCCCTCTGAAACGGATCTGGATAACGATTATATTCCGACGCGAACGGGTTCTCGTTCGCATCCAGCAATGTCACATTCGTCCCCTCGAATTCCGCACGAGCGCAGGAATACGCCTGTAACCCCTTTACATTCTCCCTTACTATATCTCCAAATTCCTTCATCCTAAATTCTAAATTTTAGATTCTACATTCCTAACCCTTACCGCATTCCCGTGTGCCTCCAACTTCTCGTTATCCGCCATTATCTCGATCGTTTTTCCCAAATAGGCCAAACCTTCCGGCATGATCTCTTGGAAAGTTATCTTTTTCATAAAGGCATCCATGTTCACCCCGCTATACGCACGGGCATACCCGTTCGTGGGTAAGGTGTGATTCGTCCCCGACGCATAATCTCCCGCACTTTCCGGGGAATAGTGTCCCAAGAAGACAGAACCCGCATTCCGAATTTCCGGCACCCAATCCAGATAATCCTTCACGCACAACATCAAATGCTCCGGGGCATAGCAATTCACCAGCTCCACGCACTCTTCCCGGGAACGCAAAACAATATATTTAGAATTTCTCAGTGCCACCTCTGCAATTGCCTTCCGAGGAATCCGATTCAATTGTTTGTTCAACTCTTCTTCTACACGATCAATCAATGATTCATCGCAAGTCACCAGAAACACCTGACTATCCGGCCCGTGTTCCGCTTGCGACAACAAATCTGCCGCCACGAATGTCGCCCGTGCCGATTCATCTGCCACCACCATCAACTCCGAAGGTCCCGCAGGCATATCTATTGCCACACCATAACGCCCGACCCATTGTTTTGCCGCCGTCACGAAACGATTTCCCGGTCCAAAAATCTTATCCACCCGCCCCACGCTCTTCGTCCCTAACGCCAATGCAGCAATCGCTTGAATCCCTCCCACTTTAAAAACACGGGTTACTCCACATAACCGGGCCGTCCACAAAATAGCCGGATTCACCCGTCCATCCCTTCCCGGTGGTGTACAGATCACCACCTCCCGGCACCCGGCCAACTTCGCTGGAACCGCCAACATCAATACGGTTGAAAACAGGGGAGCGCTCCCACCCGGAACATACAATCCCACCCGATCTATCGCCCGACCTTCCTGCCAGCATCGGAATCCCCGTTCATTCACGTATTCACACTTTCCGGGAATCTGTACCTTGTGAAACTCCTCGATATTCCCTTTTGCAACTTGTATTGCCTCCTTCAACTCCGCATCCACTTCCCTCTCTGCCTCTTGAAACTCATTCTCCGTCACCTCGAAACATTCTAGCTTTACCCGATCAAAATACCACGTGTACTTCTTCAATGCCTCGTCTCCATCCCTCTTCACTTCATCAAACACCGCTTTACACACTTTGTCCAAATCTTCTCCACGATTCTCCGGACGCTTCAATATTTTCATCCATTTTTCCTTTCCAGGATATAATATCTTATTCATAATCATAAATTTAATCTATTCATAAAACCTGTAACCTGTCAACCTGTAACTTGCAACTTGCCGCAGGAAATCACTCTATCATCTTTTCAATGGGTACCACCAAAATCCCTTCCGCACCCGCCGCTTTCAACGCCCCGATAGACTCCCAAAACTTATTCTCGTTCACCACCGAATGTAGAGAAAACCATCCTTTCATTTCCAACGGCATAATTGTCGGGCTTTTCACTCCCGGAAGTATATCGCAAATCTCTTGCAATTTCTCTTCGGGAGCATTCAACAGGATATACTTGTTACACTTGGCTGCCAATACCGCCTTCATTCTGAATATCAATTGTTTCACCAACTGTAGTTTCTCTTCATCCAACTTTGGGTTAGCCACTAAAACAGCCGTAGACTTAAACAACGTGTAGACCTCCGTCAACCCGTTCTTAAAAAGTGTACTCCCGGAACTCACGATGTCACAAATCGCATCAGCTAATCCGATACCGGGAGCGATCTCCACCGACCCCGTGATCACGTGCGTCTCTGCCTGAATCTTATTTTGTACTAAAAAATCATTCAACGTGTTGGGATAGGAAGTAGCAATCCGTTTTCCCTGCAACCAATCTAACCCGGTAAATTCCTCCGATTTAGGAATAGCAATAGAAACCCGGCAACCCGAAAAACCTAAATCCAACAAATTCAATACATTTGCCCTTTTCTCGATCACCGTATTCTCCCCGATAATCGCCACGTCAACAATTCCATCCTCCACGTAATGAGGAATATCCGAATTTCGTAAATACAACACCTCCAACGGAAAATTAGAGGCTTGTGCCATTAACTGATCTTTCCCGTTATTAATACAAATCCCACACTCTTTCAACAATTCGAGCGTGTCCTCGTTCAATCGACCTGATTTTTGAATCGCGACTTTTAATTTCACCATTTCTATCTGATTTTATCGTCGCTCTGAATCCGGGAAGGCATCTATGGTATCGAAAAAAACAAAACGAGCCCGCCTGAATCCAGGCGAGCTCGTTTATACTTTTTATTTCAAATTACAGCACAACAGCATCATCTCACCTGAATACAGTGATGGCAATGATGATGCATATGATGTAATGTACTATTCATATTTTGTCTTTTTCGTTCTGCAAATGTATAAAAGGAATTTGATTATCCAAATACTTTGTACAATTTTTACTAATACAAAGTCAACCAGTAAGTACAAAATTTGCACTTACTTAATATTACTGCAACTTAGCTAATTTAACGTGAGTTCGATATAAAAACAAATTTATATCTCTGAATAATAGAAACATAACATTACACGAAAGAAGAAACCGTTGCGAGAACGCACTCCAATGTTTCAATGTAGCGTGTCCTCCCCCCGTGCAAGGGGGAGTTAGAGGGGGTAGCAGGAAAGATAAAAACCCAAAGTTAAAAGATGACACATCACCTATTCCGGCACTTCCAAGACGGCGGAATCCATCTCTTCGAAATAATCACATCATCTCGTGCAAGAAACTAAAAAACACCGATATATTCCCATTTTTACACGATCTTTTTCCTAACGGATGGGGCAAATATGCTTTATTATATCGAACTCACCTTAATTTATCACGTCTTTCCTTTTCATAAGGACAAATTCACGAAAAACTTTCCTTTTTACAAGGAAAGAATAGATAATTTCAAAGAAAGCGTATCCAAAACAAAACGAGCCCGCCAGAATCTAGGCAAGCTCGTTGATATTTTCTATTTCAAATTACAGAATAACAATATAATTATTTTGCCAATTGAAAAACTGTTTCCTCTATAACTTTAGGGAGGGCTAACGATGCCTGAGTTTCCTCATCTTCAACGAAAGAAGTTAAATTCAACCCTAACTCAACTTTACTACTTTTTGTTACCAGATTTATAATATCATTCACTAATTGTTTCAAACTTTCATTTGTAATTCCCATTGCCGCAAAAGTTGGATCCAACTCCAAATCATCTATCATAGGTAACAAAAGTTCTAAGACACTCATAAAAGGAAGCATCATTTCCCGATCAACATAAGCTCTCATCTTCTCTCCATCCAACTGTACCTTCAACGGAATACCCGTTTCAAGCATTGTCATAAGCATTGATGTTGGATTGTTTTCAGTACTCCGCCCTAACAAAGATTCAATATCCACCAATATATATATTTGTCCATCCTTCACATTATATCTTACCAACCCCTCTTCAGAATCAACCAATGGAGTTGCATCTGGCTGAAATAAATCTTGAATACCCGTTATTTGATGATAGGAAGCTATTAGATTTCCATCTTCTTTCAAATTCATTTTTTTCAAAAGTCCAGGCAATATACCACCACCTAAGGTTTGTAACAATGTTGTCAATCCCAAATCTCCTTCTATTTCTGGATTTGGATTAATAGGCAATTTTCCCCATATAGGGAAAGCAATAGAATCAACATCTGTTACAATTTCCAAATGGATACAACTAGAAACCATATTATAGCTATCATCCATCTCAGGTTTTGCCAACATCCATTCTCCAACAACCTTAGAAATCACCTTAAAACTAGTATTCAGACTCAACACCCCTGATTTTACAGCCCCTTCCACCAATACAATCCGATCATCATTCTTATTTTCTCCTGCAAAGGTGTAGTCATCACCTGCCAACTCTTCAACAATTAAATTTTTCACTTCTAAAGCAGGCTCTCCGGGAATCAGTTTATTCAATGTAAGTGTTGCATTTTTCTTATTTTCCGAATTAAAAGAAACCGATGTTCCGGAAAATTCTTTTCCATTCAATTTTAATGCTAATTTATCTCCACTATAATCTGCCGAATAATTTTTAAAGGGATCCTTATCATCATCACTACAACTCGCAAAAAATGCGACACCTAAAATTAATAACAATAAAAACTTGTTTTTCATACTTCATTAAATATTAATTAAACATTGATATGTCCGTCCTCTCCTTAAAATACACACACAATAAACCTTCGTTTTTTGAGCCATGCAGCCTTATCATTAGCAAAAAACGTGCAAATTTAATCAAATATTACAACAGGAATTCAATTTTAACATTTATACTGTCATATCTATTTAATTATCTGATATTTATTGATCATACATTTTTCTACTTTATAGCGATCTAGCTATATTCCATTCCTTCAAATTGATCCTGAAAACGATTTTATGCCTGCTATCAAAAAACGAAGGTTTATTGATAGTCTAACTTGATTATAAAAAGATGTCTAATTAATATTCAATGAAGTATGAAAAACAAATTACTATTGTTATTAGCTTTAAGTATTGCATTTTTTACAGGTTGTAAAGATGATGATGATCCAGAACCACCCACGATAGACAAAATTGTCGGGCAGTATTCCGGAGAAAATTTAAAAGCCACTATTGACGGAATCTCTGCACCGGAAGGAACTTCTGTACAAATTATTCAAAAAGATGACAACACGACTTCTTTCAAGTTAATCAACATAGTTCCCGGCTATCCCGAATTCGAAATTCCCAATGTCACGTTCGAAGCTCTCAGTCGCACTTATTACAGTCAATTAAAAGGCTCCATAACCGACAATGTCAGTGGATATACCGTTCAGGCCAACGCTAATATTGAGGACGAGATCATGGAAATTAACATCTCGATCACGGAAATTGAAGGAGAACCAGCAAGTGCGGAAAGTTTCTACAACAAAACGTTTAAAGGAGAAATGGCCATCGATCTGGGACTAGCCCCCATAACCATGACTCAACGCGTGTACGTGAACAAGCCATCAGATAAAGACCCGAACAAACTCCGCTTGAGAATCGAGAACTTCTCATTCCAAGGCATCAATCTAGGGACTATACAACTAGACACCGTCTCTTTCGTAAAAAGAGGAGAAGTATACGGATTCACGGCAAAAGACCGGGAACTTACAGACTTGGAAATTCCCGGTGTAACAGGGGTAAAACTAACTGCTCGCGGAGCCATCGTCGAAGATCACATCATGAAACTGAATCTCGTGGTGGATGCCTCCCCCTTGACTGTTAATGTTACTTTTACGGGAGACACAATCACGGAAAGCGCTGACACTAAAATCAACTTAATAATTGAAGGGGATGCCGTAGCCACACAACCGGATAATTCAAAAACATCCTCTATTTACATTTTCAAAATCTGGGAAACAGCTACTGCCAGCCAACTAAAGCTAACACCTAAGATTGAACTCCCGAAAGGCGCCACATTGGATTCCATTGTCGTTCGATATTCAGACGGGACGAAATCCATACTCAAAGAAGGTGAATCCATTGATTTCTCCAAAATTGAAGGAGAAAAATACGACGTAAAATATCACATTACACCCGAAGACGTACGCTATCCCAGCACCAAAACTCTCCGCTTAGAGAAAATGCCGGAATTCAAATCCATCTACCAAATGAATAGCTGGATTACTCCAGAAGGGAAAGAGTATCAAGAACCGGTGAACATGGCCAGTTCCAATATGGCTGCAGATTTCTTTCCTTTATCAGGAATGATGATCGGTCACCCCGAATTAACAGCAACACCCTATCCCGTTACACAAGACGGAGATGCAGCGAAAATCATAACAAGAGACACGTACGGTGGTTATATCGCATTCATGGCTGTCGTGCTACCTAAAGTTACTGCCGGAACATTATTCAACGGAACATTCGATTTAGATGCCACCGCACCCTTGAAAAGTACCCACTTCGGGGAAGCTTACCGGGGAACAGCAGCTCCCGTAGCCTTCAAATTCACATACAAATACACGCCTGGAACAACGTACTTCAACACGGTAGTTAAAACAGAGGGTTCCACCACGACAGTTACCGCAGAAGAAATTCCGGACAAAATAGACGAGTGTTCTTTAATCGCCTACTTATACGAAGTCGATTCTTACAATGACCACCTAGACGGAACAAATATCAACGAATCCAAGAAAGTAATCCTAAAAGCTGCTTTCAGTGGCGGATCTCAAGACAACTTTATAGAAAAAACGGTCAATTTCGAACCCACGGGAAATGGTTCATTTGACCCTGCCAACAAAAAGTACAAGCTTGCCATTGTCTGCACCCCAAGTAAAGAAGGAGATTCCTACAAAGGAGCTCCTAACAGCACGTTATGGGTAAAATCTTTGGAAATAACCTATTAATACACATTGTCCGGGTACATATTAAATATACCCGGACAATTTTTAAATGCTTCACATATCTAGAAATTTCTTTTCCTAACACTACTCGGCTCCTTTGAATTGCAATCCCACCTGCATAGCAGTCGTTACTTCCAACGCACCCGGCAGATTTTCCAGAATCGGTCCAATAGGAACAGATATAGTTTTCCCGAGAATACTAGCCTCGAATGCCATATCCTCCGGGATCAAACTCTCAACCATCGGTAACAGAGGGCCCAATTGTTTCAGCAGCACCTCATCCAAATAAACGTACAACGCATCTTTACCATCCGCTCCCACAGTCTTTTCAAAATGCACAGGAATCCCATTAGCCAACAATTGCTCAACAGCACCAAGAATCGGATCCGTTCCCGTTGAACGTCCCTCTTGATCCATATCAACCTGTCGCATAATCATATCCAAGCTCAAAAACACGTAACAAACACCATCTTTCACGCAATACTGTGCCAGATTCAACGGTGAACTCTGCCAATCAGCCTCCGGTTCCGGATTTTCTTCTGTTACAGTAGCTGTATTATAAGTCGCCACGATATTTCCATCTTCCCTGAAAGTCACGTTTTGTAAATAATTCTTTAGCTCTTTTGCCAACATCGTGGGAGCCATAGTCGCCAGCAATCCTGTAGTGATCTTCATTTTAGTAAATCCCAAATCGACCTCTGTCAAAGGATAATCGTGAGGAGTCCATGCCATTTTTACTGATGAAAAATCCCATGTCTTCATCAACTCATTTTGGGCAAACTTCACGTTCACGTTCACCGTCAACTTCCCTTTCACGATAGAACCTTCCAAAGTCACTGTTCGGGAATCATTTTTATTCTCGGCAGAGAACGTATAAACCGAACTGCCGGACTCCAATGGAACACTAGAGAATACTGTTTCACTCTCTCCCGGGACAACCCCTTGCAACTTCAAGGTTGCACTCTTTCCATCCGCAGAATTAAAATCAACAGATTTCCCGATAAATACAGCGTTACTATACTTCAAATCTAACACCCGATCCGTACTCGTTGTAGAATAAATCCCGTTAAAATCTTTCGGCGTGTCTTTATTGTCACTATCGCTACAACTAGCAAAAAATACAATTCCTAAAACCATTAATAATAAAAACTTGTTCTTCATAACATTTCATTTAACTATTTATAATAACTCCACTCTACCTATATAAAGAATATTCCATATAAATCATTTTCCACAAAAAGAGAGTCACATCACCATATGCAACATAACTCTCTAAATCGTCTTGTACAATATTACTATTCAGCGGTTTTCTTTTGCGTCAACACCAATCCCAGTTCCGCCGTTTTCCCTTCTTGGATAATCGGTCCCAAATCCGTGATAAATCCAGCGTAACTCTGGAATTCTTCAGGCATAACCTCTCCCAACATAGGAAGCAAAGACATAAATGGTAATAACGTCTCCCGGGTCATATAGACATCCATTGTCTCTTTTTCCGTATCTTTCGTGATCTCAAAAGGAAGGCCCTGTTCCAGCACGACCATGATCTCTGTCAACGGGTCAGAAGTACTACGCCCGATATCCTCCACGATACCTGCAATATTTGCAGAGATATACAACTTTCCTCCCACCAAATTATAAAAGGCCATACCTTTAGGAGACGTTGCATATTGCGGATTATTCATATCACTATTGTAAGAAGCCGTGATATTGCCATCACTCGTGAATGTTATATCCCTTAGAAAAGTGGGTAACATCCATCCAAATATACCATTCACAAACCCTATCACGTTCTCCGGAGCGACCTCGGTCTCACCGTATTTCACCTTTTCCTTATCTGTCGTGAAAGTAAAATGTGTGGCCATAATGCCTGCATCCAGATTTCCTACCGCCCAAGTTCCCTCAATATCCGTGGCCTTATTCTTTACCGCAAGAGTCAGGTTCATTTTTCCTCCTTCAATTTTCCCGGAAACCTTCACTTCCCGGAAATCATTACTGCTCGTACCTTCCACTACATTTCCCGTGATCGTCACGGGAATCGCCAATGCCGGTTCTCCCGGAATCACGTTACCCAAGGTTAGCGTGTTACCTGATAAAGCGACACTCTTTCCACTCAATGCCATCCCGTCCCTTGACAACTCCAATCCAGAATCTTTATATGTCCCGTCATAATTCGGGTCCTTGTCATCATCGCTGCAAGCGGAAAAAAACACGACTCCTAAAATCAACAGTAATAATAATTTGTTACTCATAATCGATCATTTGTTGGTTAATAATATTTGGAATAAATTCCTAAATATTAATTTACAGCAAAGTGTAAGCCCAAGTTCCAATAAATCGCCTCTAATTCCGCAACACACCCCAATAACAAGTGTCTATTTTCGCATAAACCCGCGAATTACGTCCTTACTTTTATTACCTTTGTCCCCAATTAAACAAATAAACCCATGAGACCCCAGAATTCACCCCGTGCCAAAGCCCCGCGTAGCCGTAGTTTCGAAGTACAAGAAGAAAACACGTTAATGCCTTTCCTGTTACAAGCTTTACATGACCAAAGCAGGACAGCCGTGAAATCATTCCTCGCCCACAAACTCGTGCAGGTGAACAACCGTGTCACCACACAATTCGACACGCCACTCAAACCCGGGGACACGGTAACCGTCGGGATGAACAAAAATGCGGCTCCTTTCCATCACCCCATGCTCAACATCCTGCATGAGGACGAACACCTGATTGTCGTGGAAAAGGCAAGCGGGTTACTCTCCATGGGAACAGAGCGGGATAAAACCAAAACAGCCTATTACATCCTGAACAACTACGTGAAAAATAAAGATCCCCGGAACCATATCTTTATCCTGCATCGCCTAGACAAAGAAACCTCTGGTGTCATGATGTTTGCCAAAAACAAAAAAGTTCAAGAAATCCTACAAAAAAACTGGAACGAAATGATCCGGGAACGGAAATATGTCGCCGTCATCGAGGGATGCCCGCAACCGAAACAAGGACAGGTGAAATCCTACATCAGCGAGAACAAAGCTCTGATCGTCCACTCCACTTCTTCACAAGACGGGAAATTGGCCATCACGAACTACACGACCTTAAAATCGAACCGGCAATTCTCACTCGTGGAACTTGAATTGGAAACCGGACGCAAAAACCAAATTAGGGTACATATGCAGGAAATCGGACACCCCGTTACCGGAGACCCCAAATACGGGGCCACGAAAAACCCCTTGCACCGCTTGGCCTTACACGCTTTCAAGCTCACTTTTATCCATCCCGTCACGGGAAAAGAAATGAAATTCGAGACCCCCGTTCCCACGAAATTCACGACCCTGTTCAAGTAACTCGCTCCGTACACTCACCGGAATCGTAAGCGTGTCTCGTTAATATATTGATTCTATTTCAAAATAAAATCAAGTACATATTCACACCTCCGGCACGTCAACTTTCCGTTGACTTACCGTTGACTTACTAACGAGACCACGGCACAACTACAATGCAAGTAATACTCTTTACCCTAGAAGAAGAGGAATAAAAAACGGGGAACACTCCTAAAAGCACTCCCCGCACATCAAAAATATTTTATTTAAAACAATGACTCGATCAACTGGTCATCGGCAAAATTCGGTAACGTCACCTTCAAATTCGGGTTTGCTTCCATGGCACGTTTAATGGCAAAAACAGCCCCCTCGTTACGAGCCCAGCTACGACGGGAGATTCCATTATTCACGTCCCAGAATAACATATTCTTCAAACGTCTGTCGCTATCGGCAGAACCGTCAAGCATCATTCCGAAACCACCGTTAATAACTTCTCCCCAACCTACGCCACCACCATTGTGGATAGATACCCAAGTCGCACCGCGGAAAGAATCCCCGATCACGTTCTGGATAGCCATGTCGGCCGTGAAACGAGATCCGTCATATATATTTGAAGTCTCTCGATAAGGAGAATCCGTACCGGAAACGTCATGATGATCACGTCCTAAAATCACGGGAGCAGAAATTTCCCCGGCAGCGATAGCCTTGTTAAACGCCTCGGCAATCTTAACACGACCTTCAGCATCGGCATACAAGATCCGGGCTTGCGACCCAACGACCAAATGATTCTCCATAGCAGCCTTGATCCAACGGATATTATCATCCATCTGTTGTTGAATCTCTTTCGGAGAATGTGTCTTGATTTCCTCTAACACACGAGCTGCAATCTCATCCGTCTTCGCCAAATCCTTCGGGTCACCACTGGAACATACCCAACGGAACGGACCAAAACCGTAGTCAAAACACATCGGTCCCATAATGTCCTGCACGTATGACGGGTATTTGAAATCACCGTTCGGTTTCATGATGTCAGCACCCGCACGGGAAGACTCCAACAGGAATGCGTTACCGTAATCAAAGAAATAAGTATTGAAACGTGCCACGCACTTGTTAATAGCAGCCACGTGACGACGCAAAGATTCTTGTACCTTTTGCTTGAATAACTCCGGTTCTTCGGCCATCATCCGCTTGGACTCCTCGAAACTCACGCCCACGGGATAGTAACCACCGGCCCACGGGTTATGCAATGAAGTCTGGTCTGATCCCAGTTCAACAGGCACATCACCCTCCGCGAAACGTTCCCACACGTCCACCACGTTCCCCTGGTAAGCAATGGAAACAGTCTCTTTCTTCTCACGAGCCACTTTCACCCGTTCCACCAGTTTATCCAAATCATCAATCACCTCATCCACCCATCCTTGAGAGTGACGGGTATGCGTGGCTTTCGGGTTAATCTCGGCTGTAATACTGATACATCCGGCAATATTCCCGGCTTTCGGCTGCGCACCCGACATACCACCTAATCCCGCGGTGATAAACAATTTTCCGGCTAATCCTTCTCCATGTTTGGAAATCTTACGCCCGGCATTCAACACGGTAATCGTGGTTCCGTGAACAATTCCCTGCGGACCGATATACATGAACGAGCCTGCAGTCATCTGCCCGTACTGGGAAACACCCAAAGCGTTAAAACGTTCCCAATCATCCGGTTTGGAATAATTCGGGATTACCATACCGTTCGTAACCACTACACGCGGAGCATCCTTATGCGACGGGAACAATCCCATCGGGTGACCGGAATATAATACCAACGTCTGCTCGTCGGTCATTTCCGACAAATACTTCATTGCCAGACGATACTGAGCCCAGTTCTGGAACACCGCCCCGTTGCCCCCGTAAGTAATCAACTCGTGAGGATGTTGAGCCACGGCATAATCCAGATTATTATTCATCATCAGCATGATACCCGCCGCTTGCAGGCTCTTGTGAGGATAATCATTGATATTATGAGCATACATCTTGTAATCCGGACGGAAACGATACATGTAAATACGCCCGTATTTCTCCAACTCCTCGGCAAACTCCGGGGCCAACACGGCATGGTGTTTCGGGTCAAAATAACGTAAAGCGTTACGTATCGCCAGTTTCTTTTCTTCTTTCGTCAGGATGTCTTTCCTTTTAGGGGCATGGTTAATCTCCGGCTCGTAAGCCTTCGGAGCCGGCAATTCTGCCGGAATCCCTTCCCTAATTGATTGTTGAAATTCTTGTAATGTCATTATATTATCTTTTACTTCATTTTATTATTGCCATTCCCCACGAATCAACTAATAATCATCAATTTAGTCTCTACTTTCTCCTCTTTTAGTTTTTAACTTTTAGTTTTTAGCTCACCAATCGGCTGGCTAAATTAATATTTTCAAATGAAAAAAACACTATTTTTGCCTAACAATAAAACAGAAGACGACATGAATATAAGAATAGGCGACATTGTACGATTTATATCAGACAAGCTAGAGGGTAAAGTTACCGGCATCATTGACAACAACACCGTGAACGTGTATTGTGACGAATACGGGTTCGAAATTCCTGCATCCGTGAATAACCTGGTGGTCATTCATTCCGACAGCAACACGACAAAAATGGTTTCCGCCACGTCCGCATCCGGACAGAAAAACGTGGTCATGGAATCGGCCGATACCCTTTACATCGCGTTCGTCCCCGAAAATTTCAACAACCTGACAGAAAGTCGGTTCGATATTTATTTCGTGAACGATACCACTCAAACCAGTCTTTATTCCATCTCGTTTCATGACGGGGAAAAGTACACCGGGATTACGGCAGGTAACTGCAACCCGAATACGACATACCTGATCGGCAATTACTCGCTCAAAGAAATCGACACGATTAAATCGATACACGTGCAATCAGTGTTCTACCAGAAAGGCGTTCACGTACTGAAAAACGCCATCGACACGCAAATCAAGGTCACCCCGGTAAACTTGTGTAAAGCGGGAGCTTACAAACATACCCGCTGGTTTAATTCCACCTCACTACTCCGACCGCTGGACAAAGAATCCATCGTCAAAGAAGAAGGCTTGGAAACCATTCCGGAACAATTTTTACAAAAAACACCTCATAAAACGGAAGACACGCCCCACAAGGAAACTCCCAAACAATCCAGTAGCAACATCATCGAGATCGACTTGCACATTGACAAGCTACTCGACGACACGACAGGCATGGAAAACAAGGATATGCTGGACTACCAGATGGACGTGTTCCACAAAACACTGGAACAATACAAACTCCGCCGGGGCCAAAAGATCGTGTTCATACACGGCAAAGGAGACGGAGTATTAAGGCAACGTATCCTTTGGGAACTTCAAACCAAATACAAACGTTTCAACCATCAGGACGCCTCTTTCAAGCAATATGGTTACGGGGCCACGATGGTCACGATAAAATAATCAAAGATTAAAGGAATACCCCACGGAACAGACCCAATTTTTCCCGTAAGGTGAATACTTATCCTGTATCACGTCATAATAAAACATCACGGAAATAGAGCCTGTTCCGGTGGGAATAACTCCACCTCCCCCCACTAGCATCGTGGGGACATAACGGAAGTCAATCTTCTTCTCATACGATTTTCCCCAACTTCCCTTCAGTTCCGGCTGGATTTGGAGAGCAATATACCGCACCGGGTTCACCCGCCCGAACACGTTTATCCCGAGATAATTCATATCATAACGATTGGAAGAATGGTGATAATTGTAACTTACCCCTCCTCCCGCCGAGAAGAACTCGTTCCAGCGATACCCGATCTGGGGAGAAACATCAATACTGGTATAATCCCCGAAGGACATCCCACAAGAGCCGCTTAATGTCCATTTTCCCGCTTTCCGGGACACGGACGATTTCAAGGGGACACTCTTTTTCACGGGAGCTCTCACCACTTGGCGTTTTGCCCCGGATTTATAGATCGTGTCCAATCGAAAACCATTACGATTTTCCTGTGCATTCACTCGCCCGAAAGAAACGATTACCAACAGCAAACAAACAAAGCAGTATCTCATCATCATTCATCATTTTAATGGAAAAAGCTGTTCAAAGACACCTTCAAACAGCTTTTATTTTATTTCAAAAAAGTTTTCTTCGAGAGAAAATCACTTACGCGTGTAATTCTCCGATGTAACGTTCCGCATCAATAGCAGCACGGCAACCGGTTCCGGCAGCAGCAATTCCCTGACGATAAGTCGGGTCCATCACGTCTCCTGCGGCAAACACACCCGGTACATTCGTCTTGCAAGACTTACCTTCGGTAATGATATACCCTTGCTCGTCGACTTCGATATATTTTTTGAACACTTCTGTATTCGGAGTATGCCCGATAGCCAGGAAGAACCCGTCAATCTTAATCTCCTTGGTTGCCTCTTCCGGGGTTCCCTTCTTGTACACCAAACGAGCGCCCTCAACTCCCATGTCTGACCCAAACAATTCCAACGTGTTATGCTCGAACAATACTTCAATGTTTTCCGTTCTGAACACACGTTCCTGCATAGCCTTCGATGCTCTCAAATAGTTCTTACGAACAATCAAATATACTTTACGACACAACCCGGCCAAATAAGTAGCCTCCTCGCAAGCGGTATCTCCACCACCTACAACAGCCACGTCTTTTCCGCGATAGAAGAATCCGTCGCAAGTTGCACAAGCACTAACACCAGCCCCGCGGAATGCCTCTTCTGAAGGCAGACCCAAGTACTTGGCAGTTGCACCCGTTGCAATAATCACGGCATCCGCCTCGATCACCTTCTCCCCGTCGATCGTAACCTTGTGAGGATGACCGGAAAAGTCAACATCCGTCGCGATCCCGAAACGAATATCCGTTCCGAAACGTTCCGCTTGTTTTCTCATATCTTCCATCATCACCGGACCGGTCACGCCTTCCGGGTATCCCGGGAAGTTTTCCACTTCCGTGGTCGTGGTCAACTGACCACCCATTTGCATTCCCGTGTACAACACCGGATTCAAATTAGCTCTCGATGCGTATATCGCTGCCGTATACCCAGCAGGCCCTGACCCTATAATCAAGCATTTAACTCTTTCTATAGCATTTTCTGTTGACATAGACAATTCCTTTCTTTTAATTTACAATACAATTTCACGTAATGGATTGCAAAGTTACCTAAAAAAATGGTTTATCCAATTTTTTTTACTCCATATCCCCGTATTCTCATTCCCCAAACCCATGAAAACCTGCAATCTAAGTCAAAAAGCACAAACAATCATCAGATTTTTCTTTCAACTCCTTGTTTCATTCCAAAATTTTTTACTACATTTGCATCCGCATTTCGGGATGTAGCTCAGCCCGGTAGAGTCCACGTCTGGGGGGCGTGTTGTCGCAGGTTCAAATCCTGTCATCCCGACAGAAAGCGGTTTAGTAAATTGAATAACAATTTATTAGACCGCTTCCCCATTTTTATACCGGGACAAAAACGGGACAAGTATTGATACATATATATCTTTGCATAGTCACAACAGATGTGAGTAAGCAAAAAAAAATGACAAATCACGAAAAAACACGAATTGACGAGATCGTTTCCTACACACCCCCACAACTTTACACGGGAAAAGAATGGTATATCGGGTTCATGGCTTTTGATCCAGCACTAGGGAAACTTCACCGGAAACGGATAAAAATTAATCACGTGCATGGAGGGGTATGCGCAAAACGAAAATACGCTCAAGATCTTCTTAAGAGACTAAACGAACAATTATCTCAAGGCTGGAATCCTTGGATTGAAGCCGAGTACGGCAAATCTTATAACAAATTTGAAGAGGTATGCGAACACTACAAACGATACATCACCAAATTATATAAAGATGATGTGTTCAGAGAAGAGACATTTGTTGCCTACTCTTCATTTTTACGAAATCTACGCCAATATAACGAGCAACGAGATATACCTATCACATATATTTATCAGTTGAATTCTGCTTATGTTGTTGCTTTTTTAGATCATATTTATATCGACAGAGAGAATACAGCCCAAACTCGTGATAATTATTTATCATGGTTACGACAGTTCTCAACCTTCTTGCTACAACAACAGTATGTTAATGTCAAACCGACAGAAGGAATCCCGGTACTAGGTAAAAAAGCACACAAGAAAAAGCGTACTATAATCGAGAAAAATGATCTAATCCGCCTAAGTGATTATCTTAAAACACAAAATAAATATTATCTACTAGCTTGTTATATATTGTATTATTGCTTTATTCGACCTAAAGAAATGGCAAAAATAAAATTAGAACACATTTCTATAAAGAATCGGACCATTTTTGTTCCAGCAGACATTGCCAAAAACAGGGAGGCTGGAGTCGTAACCCTCCCCAAGAAGGTTTTACTTCTAATGGTTGATCTAAATATTTTTAATAACCCAAGTGACTCCTATCTATTTTCAACTGATTTTATGCCCGGATTCGAATATGTGAATGAAAAAAAATTTAGAGACTACTGGATCCGGGAAATCAGGAAAAAACTTCATTTTCCAGACTCATACAAATTTTACAGTTTGAAAGATTCTGGAATAACAAGTTTATTACGCGATAGAAATATTGATAAATTAAGCGTGCGAGACCAAGCACGTCATTCTAATATTCTCATAACAGATATCTACACTCCTCATGACATCCAAGAAGCAAATGCATTAATTGAAACACACGAAGATGTATTTTAGCTTACAACCTACAACCAAAGGGCTGTCCAAAAAGTGAAGTGCACCCCAAAAGTTAGACATAAAACTTTTGGGATGCACTTCAGTTGGATAACTTAGACAGAGATAGCTAATAAATCCCGCCCCAATGTATGCAGGGCATTCACTATTTTTTGAGCTTGAGCCGGCCGTGGCTTAGAACGTCCACAAGCGTAATGACTAAGTTGCTTTTGATTTATTCCGGTTAAACGTTCCAATGCCGCCTTACTCAATATTTTCTCGTAGAAGAACAAAAGACTCTCCACGTCAAATTTGTATTCAAATTCGTATTCTTGATTCAAGACTTCCGGATATACATCTCCATCAGCTTTGGCACATTCCACGTAAAAATCAACACTTTCAAATAACTCTTTTTTTAGTTCACTAAAGTCACCCGTGACGGCAACAATAAAACCTGGAAGAATATCGACCGTCGCACAATAACCTTCCGGTGTTTTTGCTACTTGTACTCTCACTTTCTCCATAACTTTTCTCTTTTACTCGGGTTAGAAAACTAACCCGGATTGCTTTTCAATAACGTTCCAGTAATATCATCTGACGATCTACCGTTTACCGTGACCTTCCCCGGTTTGGTCGGGTGCTTGTATTGTCGGTGACTGCCTCTCTAGTGTACAAGCCGCCAACCGTCCTCATAGAGTTTCCTCAATATCTCTAATACTTTCACAGAACTCTGTTTTATTTATCCAACAATACCAAGATAGTAAAATTACTATTATCTACAAAACAAATCGTAGCAACTTTACTATTAAAAAACCCGCCACGAGAATGGCGGGTTTCCTCTAAAGTTGTAAAAGTTTCAGAGATGCCCTATAACAAGAGCTGTACGTTTAATGTTATTACTTAAATCAAGTAACGCATCTAATAATATCTTCTTTTCATTCTCGGTAAATTGTACTTCTTTATTTCTAATCTTCAACCCATTTATACGCTGGCACAACCATGATCGACTCTTTCCAAAATAGTGTCGAGCAACATAAGACCACGAAATTGATTCATATATCCCTTCCAGATAAACACGTAACGTTTCATCGTATAATTTCTCCGCACGTTCACAAGATTCCTTCGCACCATTCACAAACGCTTGAGCGAGAATTTTACGATCTTCCGGGCTTTTGGAAGCTACAAATCGTTCCATTTTCTCACCAAATTCCCGCTCTTCTTCCTCGGAATGAAGAGTCAAGAATTCCGCTTTCATTTGTTCCAATTCCTCGTTTAATTCTTTGTAACTTGCCATATCTAAAATATTTAAAATTGTAAAGTTTCTTTGGGAAGCCCTCTTTCGAGAGCTTCCTGTTAACCTTTCAACCGGAGTAGTTCGATCAAACGATCTAAATGAAAGTCAATCATTCTCTCCAGTTCCTCTTCCGACATATCTTTTTTCAAAATATGCCAGTAAAGAACATAGAACCTAAGACTATTTTTCTCATGTTCTATCCGAGCCTTTAGCTCTTCATAGGAAAACATTTCAAAGAAACTTTTACACTACAAATATAGATAAACATTTGTTTATTACAAAATATTCGTTGAATCATTTTTTATGAATTCGTTATTTTCTCAACCATTGTCAATAGTGCCACACGCCTCGACAGCGTGAGATTATCAATCAACCCCAATTCTTTTAAGGTAGCAAGTAGATACGGCATATTATCCCGGATGTCCTTCCGTGATACCCCGTTGCAGAGGTTAAAAAGCATAGCGGCCAACCCAGCAAGTATCACGGCATTGGCAGAAACAAATATATAGCAAAGGTCTTAGTATGGCACACGTAGAAATACAACATCGAATTGCAAGCAATCCGGTTCTCCGGTACTTGAAATGCCACGGGCATTGCAGGTAAAGATTCCCCCAGCTCAACAAAATAATTATAGCGATCCGCCCATTTCGGCAGTAATAAAAAAAGTCTCTTTCAACGCATCAATTTTCTCTTTCATATTACAGCCTGTTTACGAACAAATGAAGCCGCCCAACCGCCATGACCAAAAACAATGACGGCTCCAATGGCATTACTTGTACTGGTGACGTGACAAACTCCAACACCCCACAATTTTTACTCTCTTCCCGCATATCCGTCAGGATCAACTGCATTAATTCGAGTCACCGTTGCATTTTCATCGCCTCATTCAACATATCGTTGTTTGCCTCGTTCAACTCATATATTGATCATATTACAAATATAGGTAATTAATTACCTATAAACATCTGAACATAAAAATAACGGTAACTCCGAAGAATCACCGCTAAATATTCTATTCCTGATATTAAAATTTAATTGCATTTTGTTTCACCATGCCCTAGCTTTATTTTCACAAATATAGCTATTATGCACGATTTTACCGCATACCATTCAACAAACTTTGCACCCCATCTCCAAATCCAGCAATCCCTTTTTAGCCTCCAAGCCTCCCCCGTAACCGACCAATTTATGGTTACCCCCAATCACCCGATGACAAGGAACAAAAATCGAAATAGGATTCGCACCATTAGCTGCAGCCACGGCACGAACAGCTTTCGGGTTTCCCAACTTTTTAGCCAACTCGCCATAAGACACCGTTTTGCCGTATGGTATATCCAGCAACTCCTGCCACACCGAATTCTGGAACTCCGTTCCCGTAAAGACGAGCGGAATATCAAACGTTTTCCTCTGACGAGCAAAATATTCGTCAAGCTGGATGATTGTTTCCCGGATCACGTCAGAAACACCCTCTTCGTAATCGGCCCCTAGCGCTTTCTGAATCCGTTTATCAATAGATGCCCTGCGTTTTTCAAACATCCAGTCACACAAACAAAGCTTACCTTCGAAAGAGCCAAGAATCAGCTCTCCACAAGGAGATTCATAATGTTGAATTTGTATCATTTCTTCTACTTTTTATTTTTGTACTTTCCTTCAACCACGACCTTTTCTATACAATCAATCCAAATGACAAGTTATAAAAGTAGAACATTATCCCGATATTCCCAAACGACACCCCAAATTTTACTGATTCGTTTCCAACATCCGGATCAGACAATCCCGTTGTATTGAAAAGTTTGTATCTTCCTGCTGAACATATTTAAGCAAACGAATCCCATCCTGACGCAGTTTCGACTTCAACAAAATATCATCCTCCACTTCCTCCGAAAATCTCAACAGGTACACGGACGCAAGTTCAATCTTACCAATCCTGTCTTCCTCGTTGGCATATCGGTCAATCAGTTCCTGTACATCCATCGTGGTCAGCTCCTTCACGGGAAATCCCAACATTTGCTGCGTCAACAAGTCATACTCGTCCCGATCCTGCTGGCGAATCTTCTTCTTATTCAATATAGCCCTAGCGATTGCAGAAATAATTTCTTGAATCATGCGCACGAGATAATCCTGTTTTACCATAATACCGTCCTCCAATATATTTACAAGCAAAAATAAAAAATAATATCCACGTGAAGGAATAAAATTCACTAAATCATTTGGTTTATAAAATAAACTGATTTATATTTGCATCAACAAAAAGAATAGTGCTATCTTTTTTGAGAATATAGTTTATAAAACAAACCACTTTACAAACGCCAAACGCAACAAACATGGAAGAAAAAAAGTTTACAGAGAAAGAAAGTTTAGAACTTATTTCTCAAATGATACAAGCAACCAGAAAGAACCTCGCAAAAGATCAAGGAAATTACTTCATCATCTACGGCTACACGGCAGCCATCTTGTCGATCATTATCTACACGTCACTCTGCATGACCCACGCCCCTTGGTGGTGGGCAGGCTGGTTCCTCATGTTCCTGCCGGTAATTATCCTTGCGTTCAAGGAAAAAAGGAACACCCCGACCGTCGTCACTTACACAGACAGCATGGTCAATAAAGTCTGGCAAGTAGTAGGCACCTTGTTCTCGTTAACCGTGCTGGTCATGCTGGCTCTATCATTCATTGTCGGAAGATGTGATTTCACGCTCATGCTCCCGTTATGCCTCCTGTACGCAAGCATCGGGACTGCAATCACGGGATTGGTCATCAGGGAGAAGTGCTTGCTCTACCTCCCGTTTGTGGGTTTCGTGTTCGCCATATATATGCTGATGAGTTACACGATAAATAACAGTGCCACCATACTCTGGAATCTCTACTTTGGCCTGTCATTTGTTGTCATGATGATCATACCGGGACATATTCTGAACAATAAATCCGAAAAACTATGAGAGAATTAGATCCGCTATTACATTCTCAATTACGTCTGGCAATAGTCTCCCTGCTCTTGTCGGTAGAGACAGCGGATTTCGTGTACTTGAAAGAGAAAACGAATGCGACTGCCGGGAACCTAAGCGTGCAACTAGAAAAACTCGAAACTGCCGGGTATATCCAAGTGAAAAAAGAGTTCGTCGGGAAAAAGACCCGCACTTCATGCCAACTGACCGACACGGGCAGGAAGGCTTTGGAAGACTATATAGACGCTCTTAGAGAATACCTTAACTTGTAAAGAACTATTCCCCCCACCTCACGACCTCGCCAATGACAGGAATCAACACGTGTAACGAGTCGTTCTTTGCCATGTTCATCTCGTTACGTAACGGCTCGTCCCAACGATGATAGGCCAATGCGTACTTGGAATGATGCACGGTCATCACCTTCTTCGCTTTCAGGTCCAGGGCTGCCCGGGTCAAGTAATCAGGCATCAAGTGGATATACTTCCACCCCTCGTTATACTGTCCGTTTTCAAGAATAGCCAAATCTATACCCGGAAAGCAATCCCCGATCCGGGCAAAATGCGTGTCGTAACCGCCGTCACCTGCCAAATATATCTTCCGGGAAGGAGTTTCAAGCAAGAACGAGGCCCACAGCGTTTTATTGGCGGAAAGTCCCCGCCCCGAAAAATGCCGGGCAGGCAGACAATGCATGACAAAGCCGGAATCTAAACGAACCTCATCCTCCCAGTCCAACTCGATAATACGCTCCTTATCGAATCCCCAGTACTCGAAATGCTCGCCGACACCCAAACCGCAAATCACCTTCCCGACCCGGTCTTTCAACGCCCGCACGGTATGATAATCCAGGTGATCCCAATGATCATGGGAAATAACAAGGTAATCAATATCCGGCATATCCTCCGGATGATAAACGTCCGTTCCCTTGAACGGCTTGTTAATAAAAGAAACCGGGGAAGCCATGCAGAACACTGGGTCCACGAGTACCCGTTTCCCATCCACTTGAACCAGATAAGATGAATGTCCGAACCACACCAGCACGTCCTCTTCCGGGTTGATCTGCCGTAAATCCGTTTTCACCACAGTCAACGCCGTGTCCGGTTGCAGTCCGGTCTTATCCTTAAAAACGAAATCCAGTAATCCCTGTAAACGCCCCTTGTCCGAGGTCATTAAAGGAGTTTCATGTATATTGCGGAAAGCCCCGTCCCGGTAATTCGGAGAACGTTCAATCCTTGCCAGCCGTTCTCCCCGGGGAATTCTCCCGAAACTTGGCTGATTCACGAAAACAATCCCGACAATGGCCATAACCACCACGATCGACAGAACAATCCATAGTACCATACGCTTTCTTGAACTTTTTATTAATCTCATAAATACAACTCAAAATTAAATCTATCGCAAAAATAAGCAAATACTCCCAACCTGCGTGTACACGAATTACTGGTATTCATACCTAAATTACGGTTTACGCTTCCCCGTGATTCCCGAACTTTCCCTAAACATCCTCCCGCAATCACGAAATGACATTCCGGAAGTAAACGGAGAACACCCAACACCCATTGTTATCGAAGATATCCCCCTTTCACACCCACAATTCCCCCACCACGAGATAACAGGGTAACGCTATTGGCCGAGAGTAGAAACGAGATTGTGATTGTAATACCTCGAAAAAAGGATAGCACACTCCATTCATTACCATCTGTAAACAAAACGAATCAAGGCTTGTATATCTTGGGTCTCGTCCGTCCCTCCCCTTCCAAGTATTCCACTTTAAAAATGTTCACGCAAAAGACAAATATCGACAGGAGCAAAGGTCCGAAGATCACCCCCATGAAACCAAACAAGGAAAGTCCGATGACCACCCCGAAAATCGTAATCAACGGGTGAGTGTCCGCCATCTTCTTCTGCAACATGAACCGAACCAGATTATCGACATTCGAGATCACGACTAGTGCGTAGACCGCCAACCCGATCGCCATTCCCCAATGCCCCGTCATTCCCATATACAACGCCAACGGGGCCCAGATCAATGCAGTCCCGACAATTGGGATAATCGTGGCAAAACAGGACAAGAATCCCCACAACACGGGACTCGGAGCCCCGAATACAAAATATCCCAGCATGGCAACAGCCCCTTGAATCACGGCAAGCAGGGGAATCCCGATCGCATTCGACTTCACGATCATGTTGAACTCATGTAATATATTCTTTTTATTCCGCTGATTAAACGGAAGGATCTCGCTCACGTACTCCTCCATATCCCGCCCACCAATCAGCATGAAATAAAGTACGAAAAGCAGCACCACCACGTTAATGGTAAAACTACTGATGCTTCCCATCAAAAACTGACCGATTTTTGGCAAGGCAGCCAATATCGTATCTATATTCCCTTTGCTCAAAAGATCATACCCTACTTTTTCCCGGATCAGCTCTGCCACATGTTCCACCGGGGCAATCAAGCTATGCGGGTCCAGGTTTATGGCCTGTAACTTGTTCACGAATACCCACACGACAATCGACAGGGGGATAAGAAAACAAAGAATCGTCTCGCATAACAGAAGAATAGCCATGATACTACGTTTCATCCGTTTCTTTTCCGTCAAATACAACATCTGGTTACGCAAAAGAATATAAATCGTCATGGCACCCAGAATCCCACTGAAAAACGGCAGAATTTGAAAAAATATAAGAATTCCCAGCAACAGAATAATTGCCACGAGGGAATATCTCCAGTATTGTTCTTTAAGACTCATTTTATCACAATTTAAGTTCACGATATGTCCCCAGACAGATGTCCGAATGATCATCCTCCCGGTTATCGTGTTAACGAAAACGACGAAAAAATGTTTAATTTTACATTACCCTTTTACAATAACCGACAAACTCTTCCCCCTTCATCCCCGGTAAGACGGCACGACAGGCTAATTCAAGGCCCTCCGCATCTTCTCCCGATCCAAAATGATAATCTCCCGGCGATTCACGGAAATCATCCCCTCGTCAGCCAGCTCGTACAACACCTTGGCCAATGCCGGACGGGTCACCCCGAAATATTCGGCCAATTCCTGCTGAGACTTTCCCAACAACACCTTTTTCTTATCGGGGAAGGCCAGTTCCAGAATATAATGAATCAATTTTCCCCGGATCGTCTTGAATGACAGGAACTGCAAACGCCCGGTAAGGAAAGTTGTCCGGTTCGCATTCACGGACAGAAAATTACGCAGGAAACTTTCATAACGTCCCATCTGACGGAACACGGATTCTTTCGTGGCGATAAACACGTCGGCCTTCTCCGAAACGGTGGCCGTCACCGGGAAATGATTGTCCTCGGCAAAAAGGAACGCCGGGGCAAGCGCTCTCGGCGCCCGGATCGTCTCGATTCGCAACATGGCCCCCGAATCATCCGTCATTTCCGCCTCGACTTCCCCCTCCAGCAAGATATAAAGGAACCGGCACACGTCTCCCTGCCAGAAAACCACTTCCCCTTTCATATAGCTCTTCACGCTATAATCAAATCCTTCTATAAACTGCTCCCTCTCCCGTTCGGGAATTCCCGTGCATAAAGGGCAATCGAAAAGTCGTGCTATATCCATGCTCTGTTATCTTTTAAATGATACACAAATGTATCACTTTCTTCTTTAACACCTTATCTTACTTTTAACCTTTTTCATTCACTCTCGTATAAATTATTGAAAATTAAATTCACGTTTGTAATTTATATTACAACTATTGTTTTATCGCACCCGTACATTCGCGACAAACAATTAAAGAAATTATTTATCAAACACACTAGACCATGGAAAAAATGTTTTGTTATCAATGCCAAGAAACAGCAAAAGGAACCGGATGCACGGTCCGCGGCGTATGCGGAAAGACATCGGATGTAGCCAATTTACAGGACTTACTACTATTTATCCTAAAGGGAATCGCACACTACCGGGTACAACTCCGAGCCCTCGATGCCGTTGACCACTCGGCAGATCGCTTTATTCTCGATGGCTTGTTCATGACCATCACGAACGCAAACTTCGACAAGCAACGTTTCGTGGAAAAAATCAAAGAGGCTATCAAATTACGGGAACAACTGAAACAGGCCTTTCTCGACAAAGGCGGGAAACCCGAAAAGATCACGTTCGAGGGAGCCTTCTGGACAGCCAACACGTTGGAAGAAATGGAATCGAAAGCCGGATTCGTGGGAGTTCTCTCCACCGAAAACGAGGACATCCGTTCTTTGAGAGAGATGCTCACCTACGGGATGAAGGGAATGGCTGCTTACACGGAACACGCCTATAATCTCGGACACGAGAACCCGTCCATCTACGAATTCATTGACCGGGGACTAGTAGCCACCACGCTCCCTCTCTCTGCCGACCAACTCGTGCAGATGGTTCTTGAATGTGGTAAAAATGGCGTTGATGCCATGGCCTTGCTTGATAAAGCCAACACGGACACTTACGGTAACCCGGAAATCACGAAAGTGGACATCGGCGTGCGGAAAAATCCCGGTATCCTAATCAGCGGTCACGACCTGCGAGACCTGTACGAACTTTTGGAACAGACGGAAGGTACGGGTGTGGACGTCTACACCCACAGCGAGATGCTACCCGCACACTACTACCCGGCATTCAAGAAATACAAACACTTCGCCGGAAACTACGGTAACTCGTGGTGGAGACAAGTGTATGAATTCCAACATTTCAACGGCCCGATGCTATTTACCACGAACTGCATCGTTCCCCCGCATCCGGACGCAAATTACAAGGACCGGGTGTACACGACCGGATCGGCAGGTTTCCCCGGGTTCAAGCATATCGAGCGCAAGCCCGGACAACCGAAAGATTTCAGTGAAATCATCGAACACGCTAAAAGATGCCCGGCACCGGAGGCCATCGAAACCGGAAGTATCATTGGAGGATTCGCCCACAACCAAGTGTTCGCACTGGCAGACAAAGTCGTGGAAGCCGTGAAGTCCGGGGCTATCCGCAAATTCTTCGTTATGGCAGGATGCGACGGCCGGATGAAAGGTCGGGAATATTACACCGAGTTCGCCCAGAAACTCCCGAAAGACACGGTGATCCTTACCGCGGGATGTGCCAAGTACCGTTACAACAAACTACCCCTTGGGGATATTAACGGTATTCCGAGAGTACTGGACGCCGGACAATGTAACGATAGCTACTCGCTGGCAGTTATTGCCTTGAAACTGAAGGAAATTTTCGGGGTAAAAGACATTAATGAATTACCTATCGTTTACAACATCGCTTGGTACGAGCAGAAAGCTGTCATCGTGTTGTTAGCCTTGCTCTATCTCGGAGTGAAGAACATTCACCTCGGACCGACCTTACCCGGATTCCTTTCTCCAAACGTGGCGAAAGTACTCGTGGAAAAATTCGGTATTGCCGGGATCACAACCGCAGATGATGATTTGAAATTCTTTTTGGAAAATTAATCCACACGACCTGATTTAAAGAAGTATCAAAAGTTTATAAGGTTTATAAAGTTCATAAGGTAACGGAAGTCCTTCGGATCGGGTTCATCGGTAGCAAAGCTACCGTAGAGAAAATGCCCGCTAGGCTCAACGGACTTTATGAACTTTCAGAACCAAAGGTTCAACTTTACAAACTTTATAAACTAGAGGGTGTGCCAAAAGGCTTTTGACACGCCCTCAAAATTATCTGCATAAAAGTCAACCAGACTGACCATTGTCGAACAATCTTTTCGCTGATGAGCCGATAACTCATCCACACGGGATGCGCAATAACAAGCCACCTCCCAGAAACGGGGGGAGCGCTTATTCTCGTTCTCCCGACAACACGTGAGGGCACGCTCGTAAGCATCAAGAGCCTCCTCGTCCCGGCAAACCTCCCGGCAAAAATCACCCATACGGATCAATTCCCGGATCTTTTCCTGCATCCGTTCGCTATCAAGAACCGCCGTCTTGTAAGCCTTGATTGCCGCATCAATACCCAAGGGATTCAGATGAACCTGCCCCCGACTCGCCGCCGCCACTCGCCTTTTTTCTTTTATTCTTCCCATGCACCAATTACTTTGATTAGACACTCTCACACCCATAAAAAAAGAGACACAAACCAGCATCCCTCCCGGATGTATATGGATTCATGTCTCACTTTCTAGTACAAAGATAGGAAGAATTTTCGAAATATCCTAATATGTCATGGTCATATCAGTTGGAACACAGATATAAAAATCCGCACGTCCTTCATTTTCTTCCCCTAATTTTTTTATATCATCCTGCCGCACAGAGCATACGGTTGCAATCTTCAAACCGGGACGATATTTATTCAGATAGGTGATGATGCCTTTCTTAAAATCCGAATGATAGTTCCCATTCAGATGTACAAATTTGGACTTCAAATTCTGGGCAATAAACCATCCCATCGTGGCATCTTTCAATGCTTGAGCTTTAGCTACATTCTCCGGATCGGTATGTTTTCCCGAAGTCATCATCATCAAACCAAACATCCCGGCGGCCTCTTCATCTGGCTCGTAATCAATCGGCAGGGGTGCGATATATTTTTTAGCCTCTCCCGATAATTTCTCCAAAGCCTCAAATCCCCCGTTTTTCACCATATTAGCATATCGCCGGGGTACGTTCGTCGCAACCACCCGTAACCCGTGTTCACGTCCTAACCCGACAACAGGTGCATAATCTGTCAGATAATTGGGCCACAACCGGGCCTCCTCTTCAAAACGATCGGAAGAAATCAACCGTTCAATATATTCATCTACAATCAACTGGTTATCCGCCTCCAGCATTTCCAACCCGATTGTCAATTTGTCTTTATGGGCAGCGTGCAAGTCCTTCACCATCTCGTATTCCAACCAGTGGGCTATGGCACAATTATGAACCTCACCGATAAACACGACATCCTGCGCCTTCAGCACTTTCATCATCTCTTTATATTCGATTTCCTTTCCCTTCGCATCAAACAAACGGTAAGCTTTCTTTTCCTGTCCTTTACCATAGTTGGTTAAACCCAACAACATTACTAGTAAAATAGTCAAACAACTCCTCATATTATATCATTTATTCCGTTACTACTTGAAAATATTTTATTTCGATTCTTTGCCCTGCATTAACAAAACACCACATCTCTCCATATTCAGATACTTCCGACAGGCATCTTTCAGATCTGCCGGGGTGATCGAATACAGAATCTCCTCGTAACGTGCCAGATCGTCCAACGTCTCTCCATCCCGCAAAGCACCCATCAAATACTTCTTCCACTCTGCGGTAGCGTAATCATTTACCACCTCACGCCGAGTCACGACAAAGGAGCGTTGCAATGCAGCTAATTCACTCTCTTCCACTTCATTCTCCTGTACATCCCGGATAATTTCCTTCAACAGCTGATCCACCTTCTCCATATTTTTAGTATCCACCGAGGCATTAATATCAAAATAATATCCGGCCTGCGGTAATCCTTTGTAATATAAAAGCATATATGGAGAATACAGCAAAGACTCTTGTTCCCGTAACACGCTCAGCAAGCGATTGCGAACAACATCCCTCACTAATTTCAGCATCAAAGAATTGCGTAATCCTGCCTCGTAGTTCCCATAATAGAGATAATCAAAAATAGTCTGTCCTTCATTCTCATTCGGGAATATCTCCCGGAAACCTCCTTTCGGGTAATCAAACTCCGGCAATACCCAGTTATTAACTTTTTCTTGCGCAGGAAACATACCGAGAACAGCGACCAAATCACGTTCCACCTCGTTCATATCAAAATTCCCGCAAACGACACACACTAATCCATTGGGATTTGTGTACAACTGCCTGTAAAAGTCAGCAATGTCGTCCAGATTCAGCGCCTCTATTTCTTCCCGACTCTCGGCCATTTTTCCAGTTGCCAAGGAATTACCCATTAACTGATCTATTCGTGCCGCCATCTGTCTGTCCGGCGCACTTTTCAACATCTTCGACAACATCGTTTCCTGTCCCACATTTGCCAACATATCTTGTTTGGCATCTTCAAAATCTTCATACCGCTTTTCCGGATAAAAACACTTTTCATACACCAGATGGCATAATTCAGTAACCTTGTCTGCCGGAGCCATGGCAATCCACCCATGCCAATAAGGTTCGAACGTTACGGAAAAAGCCATTTCCTCCTGTGCCAACATTTCACAATACGAGTCATAATCCATCTTCTCGATTCCCCCCATCTCCATATAACCTGCCACGCCTTCCAACAAGGGGTAATTCTCGGGAGTCAGTATCGAGGCTCCTCCCCTAGCAAAAGCGGTTAACGTGATTTGTCGATCCTCATCTTTCGTCCGTTTCAAAATAATCCGTGCGCCATTCATCAGACAAATTTCTTTCACGTCCAGCCCATCAATCATGCGTTCCGAAACAATCAACTGCCGGGAAGGCGTAAACTTACGTACTAAAAATTCAGGCACATCCACTTCCTCCTGTTCTTCCTCTTCCACCACCACATACTCGTACACGCCACGAGAGACTTTTTCTCCCTCCTCCCAAGAGTCCTGAATTTCTTTTTCCGTCAACTTTTCTCCTTTCAACGGGTTATAATGATAGGCTGCACGCACGTGAGATAAACACCCAAACCACTTACCCGCCAAGGTCTGTAATTCCTTACTTTCAATTGCGCGTATTTGAGTGGCGAGCCAACCATTATGTAAGGTATCCGTCACGTAACGCTCGCCCGAAATTGCCAAGTCTGCAAAATCCTCACACCATTGTTCGGAACTCTTAACGGTATAGAGCTTTCCTAATTGCTTTATGGCATTTTCTTTTAACCGAGCCAATTCCGGTTCACAAAATCCTTGTTCGCGAATTTGTTTCAAGGTACTCACGACCTCCACGATTTTTTCCTTTATCTCGGTTCCATGCTCCCCGTCGATGGAAAACACCAGATGGTCTTTGTCACTCAGATACCAGTTGTCGGACAACGAAACCCGTAAATCTTGTGCCTTAAAGCGGGCATTGACAGCCGACACCAACACACTCTCTTTTATCTTTTTCAGACGGTCACCGTAAGTTGATTGCACGGTAGTAACTTTTGGTAATATTAACTCTAATGTCGAACGACTAATCAACGTATCCTGCATTTCCTGGTAAGCCACCTTCTCTTTGTACCCCAAAGGATATTCCTTGTACCCGGTTGTTTTTACCGCAGGAATCCCTTCAAACAATTCTTTGATCTTTTCCTCCATCTCCCCGACATTCAAATCTCCAACCACGACAATCGTGGCCAGCTCGGGCACATACCATTTCCGATAGAAGTTTTCCAGCTTCTCCGCGGTCATACTCTTTATCTCTTCCGGGGTTCCCAAAGGCATTCGTTCACTATAACGGGTTCCCCCGACTTTCACATCGTAAAAAGGATCACCCGTATCATACCCGCGGGCCTCTTCCAATATCACCCCTTTTTCCCTTTCAACTTGTTCCGGACGTATTTGAATGCCCGTCAACCAATCTTTCAATATCAACAATCCCCGATCCAGATCTTCCGGTCGGTCTGTCGGAATGGAAAACATATAAATTGTACGGTCAAATCCGGTAAAAGCATTAATCCCAAATCCATACTTCACTCCCAACGACTCAAGAAATTCAACGATTCCCTTATTCGGGAAATGTTCAGTCCCGTTGAAAGCCATGTGCTCAAGGAAGTGTGCCACACCACCTTCCTTCTCGGTCTGCAAGATCGAGCCGGCACGCAGGATCAAACGGAATTCAACCTTATGCCCCGGCATATCATTTTGTTTAATAACATAATGCAATCCATTCGGTAACTGTTTGTACACGGTACCTTCCGGTAACGCAATCAATTCATTTGCAGGAACACGTTTCTGTCCTTCCACTATCGAAAAAAACATTCCTAGCAAACATACGGTAAATAGGCATTTCAATATATTCATACGACTACTCAGATAAAGTGTATTCTACTCTAATAATGCTGTATCCTCCGGCATTATAATGATCAAAATTAAACTGGAACGTCAACTTATTACCTGTCAATATTCCCTGGGGTTCGATCCAATTACCATCTTCCCAGTAATCTTCATCTATTCCCGAATAGAACAGATATTGGGTAGGATCGAGAGTGGCTCCATACTCCACATATTCTTGTGCAAGTTCATTATCTCCAGCATCCAGAATCTCTTTCAAACGATTCCATGCAGAATAATCATAAGCAAAAGGAACAATGGTTATCAATTCTGTTTCATCCCATATATCAGGTCTTTCCCCCAGAAACGCCACATTTGATACACCACTTTGGGGAAAATCAACACGGATATTATCCAACGTCATCTCAAAAGTTTCCAAAGTTGTTTTAGAAAGCCCGATTAATTCCATCATTGCCATATAAGGATTTACCATCCCCTCTCCAGGATCATAATACCAAAACATATCATTTTCAACCGTCTCCTTACGCAACATATCATACATAAACTCGGTCAAACCCATCGGATTATTCGTCATTTTAAGTATCGGTTGTTCAGCCGTTGCGTCTTCACTCAACGTAATCACGGTCTTTCCGGTATACACCTTCTTCATCCCGTTAATTAAAGATTCCAAGCCATCCGTAGGTGGTACCTCCACGCTCACCCTTACCGGGATCACTCCTATCCACTTACTCAAATCCAACCCTTTCGCCTTGTACCCTTCCAGCAATGCCTGTTGTTCTTCGGTTAAATCCTCGGCCTCCATATAAGGTTTCACGACAACACGCAACACCTCCTCCACTTTCCCCATATCCGCTTCCGGCAATGGATATTTTACTCCTATTTCCAAATATACCTTATCCTCCACACCCTCCTTATCATTTGAGATAATTTCAAAATCCACACTCTTTTCTCCCGCCGGAATGGTCACAACGGCAGGATTCACGGTCACCAAGTTTTCCACCCCTTCCGTTAGGTATTTCACGTCAATTTCCAGAGACACGTCTTTATCATAGGCACGTATCAACATTAACGTCGCCTTCAAAGGCTCATTGTCCATTGCCAATATTACCGGATCTCCCTCTGTTCTGATATATATCGAATTCTTCCCCATATATTCTCTCTCGTCCGATTCCGAACAACCGGAAAAAGCGGCGATCAACAATAAAAGCATGATTTGCAATTTTCCCATGGTACTCATAACTAAACTTTTATAATTTATACCTATACTTCACACAGCCAAAACCGGCCATCCTTCATTCTGTTTGACCAACGTGTTATACCTATATTCACTTGCCGGAATCGGTAAGGTCCAACGATAGTCGTCTGACTTAATCGTAGCCGACACTTGTTTACCATACACACCGTAGCGTTTGGCCGGAATAGCACACCGTTTCATATCAAAAAAACGGACTCCTTCACCCACAAATTCTTTTTTACGTTCCTCCAGAATTTTATTTATTAACTCATTACCCGATAATTCCGTATTCCACGCAGTAGCACCCCGTTGTTCCATCATCCGGTTCATCAGACTCACGGCATCACCACTTCGGTCTGAACGAGCTAAAGCCTCCGCACGCATCAGCCACATTCCGGCAACCCGTGCCATGTTCACGTATTTACTCGCAATCTCGTCCCGGTTCATTTTATTATATTTCCCCAGTAAACGAACTTCACGAGCATCCGGCATCACAAACTCCACCTCCGACCATTCTTTCCGAATGTCCCCATCCTCAAATAGTACCTCATCCGTCAGTACCAAATAATCCCCCTTGTCGAAGGTTTCAAAACGAATCTCTTCATAAATCTGGGACAATTGATATTTTGCGAAAATCCGAGCCACCGAGCCATTGCCACTCCAAAGTGCCTCGTACGCTCCGGCTCCTAACATCGTTTCCGGATACACGGTTTCCAAATCTTCCGTCTGTTCCAATACGGCGGAATAATTACCCGCATACAACTCTAATTCGACCTGTAAATAAGCAATACTCTTATCGGATAGCCAATGTACATTCTTCATTGTATTTTTCTCACTTTTAGCCTCTTTAAGTAATTTCCGAATTTCCTCCACGCAAGCTTTCATGGATGAACGAGGCAAAAAGTCAAGCTCCACCCGGTCTTTCAAAATAATCCCGTCCTTCGACTCATTCCCCTCATAACGAGGAGCAAACAGGCGTAACAAATCAAAGTAACACCATGCCTTCAACCCCTTGGCCTCACAAATAATCCTCTCCTTTTCCTCCACTTCGGTATCATTCAACGTGATCACCCCATCCATCCGGGCCAACAAAGCATTCACCTCAGCCACCACCATGTAATATTCGGTCCATAACGTTCCCGCCAAATCCGTCATTTCAACCTCCCTCCAGTCATACAGATTTTTCAACGTGGCATCCCGGTCTAAATGTTGGGTGGGACAAAAATCATCCGATAGAACCGAGTACTCGAACAAGTGTTGAGGCAATCCCTCGTAAGCAGATGCCAGCAACGAACGAGCCGACAAAACATCCGTTATTGCATCCGGATCGGAAAACTGATCTTCCAACGGTATATTAAGTGAGCAACCTCCCATCAGGAAGCCAACCACACAAATTATTATCCTCCAATTCATATCTTATATATTAAAAACTTACACTCAAATTCAACGTAAATACCGGTTGTTGCGTCCCCACTAACGAACCGGATTCTGGGTCTGACTCCTTGTAACGGGTCAAGGTAAATAGATTGGATGCCTGAAAAGCAACCGACGCGTATTGAATCACATTCTTTGTCTTCTCGATCAACCAATAAGGCAATCTATATCTCAATGACAAGGAAGACATTCGCAAATAATCACTACTTCCCACGGTACGGCTGTTAGCATACAATTTCAGATTATCCACGGCTGCCGAGGAATAATAGGGACGATGGTAAATCTTATTTTCATCTCCTTCTTGAAACCACATATTCTCTACCTGCCCTTTGATCGCATTATAATTAGCATCGCTTACCTCTCGCACGTATGAAAAACTGTACGCCTTCTTGCCTCCGAACACGAAGTAAAAATCCACATCCAGATCAAAGTTACCATAGGACACCGAGTAAAAAAAGCTACCGGAATAAGGCGGGGTGGAATGTCCCAAGGCAACCATATCCTCTCGTGTCAGTTTTTCCGTCGCGGCAATCTCTTGTCCATCAGCTCCCCGAAATACCGGAAGCCCCGTCATCGGATTAATCCCTAATGACACGGGACCATATATCATATCATACGATTTTCCAACCTCAAAACTAGGAACCATATCATACTCTGACGTGTACAGGCAGTCCGTGTGATACAAATCCACGACCTTATTCTGATTGTAGGCAAGATTCAAACGCCCGGACATCCGCCAGTTGTTCCGGTCCACTACTTTTACATACAATTCACCCTCGACACCGCTATTTTCCAGAATACCGATATTCCGTTTCAACGTAGTAAACCCGTTCGAGGCCGGGATAGGTACATCCAGCAAAGCATCTTTTGTACGACGGCGATACCATCCGGCATTCAGCGTCACCCGATTCCATAATCCCAGGGAAATTCCCGCATCAATATCAATGGTCTGTTCCGGTTTTAAATCGGCATTATACAACCCCATCAATGACAACAACTGATCGTCCCCATACGAATCCTCGGAATATTGAAACGTAGCCACTGCCGACGAAGGAGAGACGCCCTGTAAACTTGCCGTGCAACCGTAGGATGCTCTTAATTTCAACTCAGTCAATACCCCATTATCCTGCAAAAAAGGATAATTCTTCAACGACCATCCGGCTCCGACTGCCCAAGCGGAATTCCAACGTTTATCACTAGGTAATATGGAAGATGCATCACTCTTATATGTTCCGAACAAATCATAGATATTATTCCAGGAATATCCGGCTAAAACTCCTATACCGAGCTGAGCCGTCTTCTCATTCTTTGAAGTGAATGATGGTTTCCGGTTACCCTCTATTGATTGATTTACACCTGATGCGGACTGCATCTTCTTAGTCAATCCATAACCTGTAATTCCCAAATTATCATAGCGATCGGAATAAAAGTCAAAATTCGCTCCCAAAGTCAAATCATGTTTTCCAAATGCCCGATTATAAGTCACACGTACATTCGAAGACAGATTCATAGTAGTATTTTTATCTTTTGTCAATTTTCCCCGTTCCCGCTCCGGAATACCGCTTGTAATTTCAGAATACGCAGTCGGAGGCGTAATTCCCAGTTTCTCCGACAACACGTAATCAATACCTGCGACGGCAGCAATCTCCAACCCTTCGATTCCCCGAAAGTTTATACTTCCTGAAACACCGGCCCGTTTATCTGATGATTCTTCACTATATTGGTTGAACAAATCTGCGTACGTTCTTCCCGGAAAGGAAACCAACTCCGAGTTCACATCTTTCGTTTCATAAGGATTCAACTGATACACTAAATCCGTCGGAGAATAACTCGTACCATTCGGCGTGTTCGTGAGGGAATACCCGCCATTGACACTCAAAGATGCATACAACTTTGGGGTTATCTCCTGATCCACGCTCAACCGTGCCGTTACCCGCTTAATATCGTTTCCGGGAATACGCCCTCCCTGTTGCGAATAATTCAAAGAGGCATAAAAACTGGTTTGTTCCGTTCCCCCTCTCGCACTCAAATTATGTTCCTGATAGAAATTATTACGCAATAACTCTTTGAACCAGTCCGTATTAATACGTGACAAGGAATCCAGTATTTGCTGCCCTCTGGCAATTAAACTCTGCAAATTCGGATCATTCGCATGATATTTCCGATAGTAATCTTCACTGTATCGATACCCCGGAGTTGCTGTATTTTCCAGTCGACGTTCTAATTCCAGCTTTTCTCTCGAATCCATCATATCTACCCCCCGACGTCCCCGAAAAGTCACACCCCCACTGAAACTATAATTATATACCATTTTCCCGGCCGTACCTCGTTGGGAGGTGATTTCCAGCACCCCGTTTGCCGCCTTGATTCCATACAGCGCACAAGCCGCAGCATCTTTCAACACTTTAATCTCCTTTATATCATTGGGATTCAAAGTTAAAAAAGCATCTGATGAAATCACTTGACCATCCAGAACATACAAAGGTTCGTTTGCCGCATCTCCCGCCCGCAAAGAAGACGTTCCGCGAATACGAATTTCCGGTTTACTACCCAAATCTCCTTTGTTGGTCACAATTAATCCCGGAGCCATACCTTGTAGGGCAAGCGCTATATCCAACACGGGTTTATTGTTCATGCGCCGGACATCCACTTCATTCACCACCCCCGTTTTAGCCCGCACATCAATCTCGTTAATATTTGCCCGGGCCCTTACCTGTACTTCGTCCATCTCGTTATAACTATCCTTCAACACGACATTCATAAAACGATCGCCCGTATATTTAATCTCTTTTGTCTTTTTACCGATAAAGGTAAACACGACCTCCATACCCATCACGTCAGGTACGACCAATGAATAATTCCCGTCTATTCCTGTCACGGTACCCACCGTTGTTCCTTTGATAAAAACATTTACTCCCGGTAATGCTGCCCCCTCTTCATCATTCACCTGTCCTTGGATCTTGACCGTTTTGGAAGCCGCCTCCGGAGTTCCTTTTGCATATAATATAACTGTCTTGTCCTTTATTTTATAGGTAAGATCTGAACCCTTCAAGGCAATATTCAACACAGAATCCAACGTAACTTCTTTCACCTGAATAGTCATTTTCTTCAAGTTCATAACCATTGCATTGTTAAAGAAAAAGGTGTAATCTGACTGTTTCTTGATTTGGTCTGTCAACTGGGCAAATGAACCATTCTTCAAATTAATTGTTAGTTTTTTCTGTTGGGCAAACACACTCCCCCAAAACATAAACACGAACAACAAGCCCCATAAAATACGCCTGAAAACATACTTACCTTTCATAGTTCCTAATTTTTTCAATGTACAATAATACTTTGTCCTTCTATCGTGAAATGCACGTCACTCGTAAGCTCGATGATCTCCAACACCTCGTTCAAATCTTCATATTTCTTTACATCACCGGTAAATACAATATCTTTCGCCTCTTCTCGGTAGAATTCGACTTTCACATCATACCACCGTGCCAGATTACGCATCAGATCCTCCAGACGCATATCTTTAAAGACCAAACGTCCCGATCTCCAAGCAGTAAACAATGCTGTCTCCACCTTGTATTTTTCCATTCCTTTCCCCCCGGTCAAACAAACCTGTTCGCCCGGCACCATTCTCACCTTTTCTCCTTTATCCATAGATTCTACCTCTACCACACCTTCCTCCAAAGTTGTCCACGTTTTGCCCTCTTCCGCGTAAGCACACACATCAAAAGAAGTTCCCAACACGCTCACTTTAGCCTGCACGGTTTCTACCACAAAAGGACGACTTATATCACGAGCGACCTCGAAATAAGCCTCTCCTTCCAAAATCACCTTACGAATCCCGCTTGCAAATACCACCGGATATTTCAATCGTGTCGCTGCATTCAACCACACTTTGGTCCCATCCTCTAAAGTCATAAAATACTCTCCTCCCCGCGGAACCTCCAACATATGAAATGCATCTTGCACGCCCGCACCCGACAGCGATTTGCCATCATAACTGATCCGCCCGGAATCCGCACTAATCTTCATTCCCCCGTCCTCTATACTTCTTTCTCCCCAATCCAGGACCTGCCTTTCTCCCGACGACAAGACTAATACGGCTTGAGATTTCCCAGCTTTCACCGTTATCGGTTCCTCCGTCTTCTCTTCTTTTATGTCCTCCTTGGAAAGTAACGCAACCGCAATTCCCAATGGAACGATAAACATAGCCGCGTACTTCATCCATGTAATCTTTATCCTTCTACGCCTTGCAGATAGTTTATCCTGTCTCACTTTTCTAAATTTTTCCCATGCCCTCATATAATCCAAACGCTCGTATACTTCCGCCTTACGCTCCATCAGCTCGGTCGAACTCCACAGAGCAAACAACTCCCGATGGCGCTCGTCCTCCGTCAACCATTTTTCCAACTCCTGCAATTCCCCTTCTTCCAAACAATCACCTAAAGACTTGGAAATAAACTCTGATATTCTAAGTGCATTTTCTTCCTTATCCATAAACAAATAAATTTTCTTTTCTTCCGTTTCTAACATTCATTTGCCCAGAAACACTTCAGAAAACAAAACGGGGGGATAAGAATTAAAAAAAATTAAAATTCGATCACAAACGTATTACAAATGTTTGGTCGCAGAAATACCTTAAACCGGGTATTTACGAGAAAAGAATACCTATAAATATTGAGTATATGCCACCTTTTAATTTATTATACAATCTCTTTTTACCGTCCTTTTTATACTCTTTTGCCGTTTCCAGAGAAATTCCCATTAACTCCGCCACTTCTGAGATTTTATACCCTTTTAACGTCAACGACATAACTTTTCCGCATTGCGGTGGCAACTGTTCTATGGTAGTTAAAATTCGTGCAAACACATCCTCTTCCATCATTCGCTCTAAAAACACCTCTTGATTCTCCCCCTCTTCCAACATTTTCATTTCATATTGTCTTCTGATCTTTAAATGACGTAAATAATTCAAGGATTTGTTTCTCACTCCCGTATATAAATATACTTTCAGCGCAATCCGATTATCAAACGCCATCTCTTTATCAAGCAGCGATATAAAGAACTCCTGCACAATATCTTTTGCAACCTCTTCATTCCCCACATACTTCCCCGCAAACAAAACCAATGGAACATAATAATAGTGATAGAGTAACTCGTACGCCTTCTCTTTCCCTTGGTGCAAATAATCCAATAACAGGTCACGCTGATCCATAACTTAAAATTATTTGACAAAGATAACTTAAAATTTCTTTAAACAAAGAACATACAATCCGATTGCAATATCTTTGCAATCGGAGAAAAACAACCAGACTATGATTCAAACAAAAGCCGACTACATACACGCCCGAATTGCAGAGGGAGAACACCAGCAACAGGATTTCAAATTCGAGATTTCCGATGCCCGCAAGATCGCTAAATCCCTTTCCGCATTCTCCAACACCGACGGGGGACGATTACTCGTAGGAGTAAAGGATAACGGCAAGATTGCCGGGGTTCGCTCGGAAGAGGAGATTTACATGATCGAGGCTGCCGCAAAACTTTACTGCAAACCGCAAATAGATTGTGAAATGCACGTCCACACCGTGGAAGGACGTACTGTTCTCGAAGTCATTGTTCCACCGGGAGAACAGAAACCCTATTGTGCCAAGGATCACGATAACCGCTGGTGGGCCTACATCCGGGTTCGGGATGAAAACATACTTGCCACCCCCGTACATATCAAAGTATGGCAACAAGCCGGAACCCCGAAAGGAGTATTCGTACATTACACGGAAACAGAACAAATGTTACTGGATTACCTTTCTTCACACGACTCAATCACCCTGAACCAGTACTGCCGTATGGCAAAAATATCCCGTCCCAAGGCAGAAAACACGCTAGCCAAATTCATCCGGTTTGAACTCGTCGAACCGTATTTTGACGGGCAGCGTTTCCTTTTCAGACAAAACGAAAAGAGTTCATGATTTCAACTCACTCACGGAACTGGGATAACTCGTCAATCATCATTCGGGCAAATCGTTCGGATGCCCCGGCATCACCCAATTTCTCGTTCACCTCATCATACCCGTCCAACATCTGATGTCGTTTCCCTCCTTCCGGAAGGATTGCCGAGAGTTCCCGCAACAGGTTCTTCTCGTTCAATTTCTGCATCAATAATTCGGTCACCACTTCTCGCCCGGCAATCAGGTTGACCAACGAAATATATTTCACTTTAACAAAGGTCTTAAACAGGAAATAACTCAACGCCCCCCCTTCCCCGCTGTAACAAACCACTTGAGGTGTCCGCAAGATCGCAGTTTCCAGCGTGGCCGTTCCTGACGTGACCAAAGCTGCACGAGCCTGTCGTACCAACCGGTAGGTCTGCCCGTAAATTATCCGAACCTTCACGTCTTGCAAATAAGGTGCATAATCCTCGTCACTCATTGACGGGGCTCCCGCTATCACGAACTCATGATCGGGAAAATGTTTTACCATAGTCAGCATCTTCGGCAACACGTGTTTCAATTCCTGCGAACGACTGCCTGCCACCAAAGCGATGATCGGTTTACCGGACAAGCCATTTACCTGCACGAACTCATTAAATGTTTCGTTCTTGAAAGGACGGTCGTGAATAGCATCCACCAACGGATTTCCGGCATACTGCACGGGATAATCATACCGGGCATAAAAATCTACTTCAAACGGGAAAATCACGAACATACGATCCACCAACCGCTTGATCTTCTTCACCCGTCCCGTGTTCCAAGCCCAGATTTTCGGGGAAATATAATAGAACACGGGAATATTCGCATCCTTGATAAATTTAGCCACCCGGAGATTAAAACCACCGTAATCCACAAGAATCACGACATCCGGCTGCCATACCAGAATATCCTGGTGACAAGCGTCGATATTTGCCTTAATCTTGTCCAGATTTTTCAAGACTGTCAGGAAACCCATGATGGCCGTGTCCTTGTAATGACGAACAATCTCACATCCGGCCTCCCGCATCAAATCACCTCCCCACCCGCGGACCTTTGCATCCAGGTCAAACTTTCTCAATCCCTTAATCAGATTAGAGGCGTGCAAATCGCCCGATGCCTCTCCCGCAATAACGTAGTATTTCATTGGCTTTTTTCTATTCTTTGGGCAAAGATAGAAAAAGATTTTTCATTTTATACCTCCCAACCGGCATGTACTGAAATCGAGGGGAAATTCAGATCGCCCACGAATATCACTTACCTCATTGACAAGCAACGATATTACCTGAATCACTGAATTTACCCGAATACTTACCCCGATCACGGTTTCACTCACGGGAAGTACACGGGATCACGAAAAAAGATGTATTTTTGTTGTAGAATCAATCAAATGAAAAACATGGACGAAATACTGAAAATAGACACGATCGAACAATATAATAACTTGTTTGGTTTTCAAACACTACACCCACTAGTGAGTTTGGTTGACTTCGACGCTCCCGAACGCCAAGAAAACTACCGGATGACCATCGGTTTCTATGGTATTTTCCTAAAAGAAACCAAGGGCTGCGTGATCAACTACGGGAAAAGCAACTACGATTACGACGACGAAACTGTCGTCAGTTTTGCCCCCGGACAGACAGTAGGTTTTACCCGGATTGAAGGAGTTCCTCCTAAATCCATCGGTTTGCTGTTCCACCCGGATTTCATACGTGGTACGTCATTAGGGCAAAAAATCAAGAAATACACGTTTTTTTCTTACGAGGCAAACGAGGCTCTCCACCTTTCAGTAGAGGAGCGCTTGGTCGTAACCAATTGCCTGTCTATCGTACGTTCGGAATTACAACACGCCATCGATAAACACACGAAAGGACTGATCTGCACGAACATCGAGCTACTTTTGGACTATTGTATGCGTTTTTACGAACGGCAGTTCATCACCCGGCAAAACATGAATCTGGATGTACTAAGCCGATTCGAAAGATTGATTGATGACTACCTCGATTCTGATCTTGTGGAAAAAAACGGTGTTCCCTCCGTACAATATTTCGCCGACAAGATTTGCCTGTCTCCCAATTATTTCGGTGATCTGGTAAAAAAAGAAACGGGAAAATCGGCAAAAGAATATATCCAGTTAAAAATGCTCGATGTAGCCAAGGAATATTTGTTGCATCCCGAAAAGAGCATCACGCAAGTTGCTTACAAACTGGGATTTCAATACCCACAACACTTCGTTCGTTTTTTCAAAAGGTACGAAGGCATTACCCCCAGTCAATACCGGGTTAGCAGTTGATAATACCTTTACAAGAACTGATCACGAATATAAAACTCCAATTTCCATGCTCTCATTCATTATAAATTTTTTATTTTTGCAATTAGATGAACACATGATAAGAACTGATTTTGGGAGAACGATATTATTATGGATAAAAAAAATTAGATATAGCCTATTTCCTTTCATTTTGTATTGAACAATACAAAATGAAACAAGAATTATCTGGTGAAGAGGCGATTAGCTTGTTCGAAAAATATAACGTCTTATCATACTTATCGGATAACTTTGAAGTATTACATACACAAAGTCAACAATGGCTGATGGAAGAAATCAAAGAATACATTACCAAACAAAAGAAGGCAAATCAATGAAACTATACCATGGTAGTTTAGATAAAGATATTCTAATGAACCGGGAAATTACAGACAAAAATCTTTACTTGTTACTGCCTTCCAAAGTCAGCCTTTTTGTACAACTGTATATAAAAGAACATGGCGGTTCTATCATAGATGCCATTCGACAATTTTATCACTCCAATACTTACAAGGCGCTAGAGAAAGAGAACACCAAATTATGGCATTATGGTTCCGTAGCTTTATACGAGGAATTCATGGATAAGAAATGAAAAAACTCTATCTTTGCCCCTCGCTAGCAAATTTAAAGTAGATCGCATATGAACATTGTAGGGAAGAGAGTGGCATACATCACATTAGGATGCAAGTTGAATTTCTCCGAAACCTCCACGATCAAGCACAGCCTTGAACAAGAAGGAGCCGTGACTGTGGGAGAAAAAGATGGTGCAGATATATTCGTGATTAACACATGTAGCGTCACGGATATTGCTGAGAAAAAAGGACGGCAGATGATCCGGAAAATCATCCACCGAAACCCCGGAGCCTACATTGTTGTGGTTGGTTGTTATGCCCAACTCAGAGCGCGAGAAATCATGGACATTGAAGGTGTCCACCTGGTACTCAACGCACGAGACAAGTTCAACGTGGCCCACTATTTGAACCACCTCGAAGAACAGGAACGGCACGAACCACATTCTTGCGATATTTTCGGGGTTAAAAACTTCGATCTTGCTTACTCGTACGGGGACAGAACCCGGTGTTTCCTGAAAATTCAAGACGGATGCGACTATTTCTGTTCTTACTGTACAATTCCCTTCGCTCGCGGACGTAGCCGCAGTGCTGCCATTCAAGACGTGATCAAGGCAGCCCGTGACGTGGCATCCAAGGGTATCAAGGAAATCATTCTCACGGGAGTAAACACGGGAGATTTCGGGAGAGAGACAGGGGAAACATTCCTCGACTTGATACGGACTCTGGATGAGCTGGAAGAAATCCAGCGTTTCCGGATCTCCTCCATCGAACCCAACCTACTGACAGATAACATCATTCATTTCGTGGCCTCCTCCCGGCGTTTCATGCCACACTTCCACGTACCTCTTCAATCCGGAAGTAACGAAGTGTTACACTTAATGAGGCGACGCTACGAACGAGAACTTTTTGCCGAGAAAGTGCAGGAAATCAAGACACTTATTCCCGATGCCTTTATCGGGGTGGACGTGATTGCCGGAATGCGCGGAGAAACACCGGAGGCCTTCGAAGATGCCCGCCAATTCATTGCCGGACTGGATGTTTCCCAGTTACACGTGTTCCCTTATTCGGAACGTTCCGGAACAAAAGCACTGGACATCCCGTATATAGTCCCGCAAGCGGAAAAGCATCGTCGGGTGAACGTACTCCTAGACATTTCCGAACAGAAGTTGCACGATTTCTACACGGCACACGTGGGACAAACCCGTCCGGTGCTGTTTGAAGAAAGCGACATTGCCGGATCAATCGGCGGATTCACGGACAACTACATCCGGGTGGAAGTCCCCTATGACCCTTCCCTCGCGAACCGGATCGTGCCCGTGGAGCTAAAAACCGACATTTTCGGCTCGTAAATGCCGGACTTCACGCGGCATAAACCTCCGGAAGAATACAAACTTTACGGAGTAATTTTATATTTTTGTTGCTGTAAAAATTGTATTTAATAAAAAACAAGGTATTATGAATGTCTTAGTTACTGGAACAGCGGGGTTTATCGGTTTTTATCTTGTTCAGAAATTACTGGATGCAGGACACACCGTTTATGGAATCGATTCTATCAACCATTATTACGATGTTGCCTTGAAACACGACCGCCTGCACGCCTGTGGCATAGACCATCCCGTTCCCGACAAAGAAATCGTATCTTCCCTGAACACGAATTACACGTTCTGCCAGTTGGACCTGTGTGACGCCGAGGCCATTCATAAATTATTCACCACACATGCTTTCGACTGCGTGGTGAACCTTGCCGCACAAGCCGGAGTACGGTATAGCTTGAAACACCCGGAAAGTTACGTGCAAAGTAACGTGATGGGATTCATTAATTTACTGGAATCCTGTAAAAAGACGAACTGTAAGAAATTCATATACGCCTCGTCCTCTTCCGTCTACGGGAACAATCAATCCGTTCCTTTCAAGGAGACGGACACCGTGGATCACCCGATCAGCATTTACGCTGCCACGAAAAAGAGTGACGAGTTGATGGCAAATGCCTACGCTCATCTCTACGGCATACAAACCATCGGTTTACGATTTTTCACGGTATACGGTCCCTTCGGGCGTCCGGATATGGCTCCCATGCTTTTTGCCAACGCCATTCAACATGACGAGGTGATTCGCATTTTTAATAACGGGAATCTCTCCAGAGATTTCACCTATATCGAAGACATCGTGACAGGAATCGAGAAAATCGTGTCAACACCTGGAATCCTGCGGGAAGATGTACCCGGCACCCCCGCCACGATATACAATATCGGACATGGTACCCCCATCCAGCTTATGGACTTCGTCCACTTGCTGGAAAAGAACCTAGGAAAAGAGGCCCGTAAAGAGTTTGTCGGGATGCAACCGGGAGACGTTTACCAAACATGGGCCGATACTACCCGCTTGCAGGAAGACTACGGGTATACCCCGCAAATATCACTCGAAACAGGAATTACCCGCTTTGCCGAATGGTTCAAATCATATAACAAATGACAATAATCAACAAGATCCGGGCCGTGTACTTCAGCCCGACAGGGACAACCCGCAAGATTGTAACCGCCACGGCCAAGGGCCTTTCAAGGGCATTAAAAACCGATCTCGAAGAATACGATTTTACCTTACCCAAGGCAAGGACACAAGCCTTGCGATTCATGGACTCCGATCTCGTGGTGTTTGGCACCCCGGTATACGCCGGGCGAGTTCCAAACGTACTGTTACCCTACTTGAACACGATGCAAGGCAACGGGGCTTTAGCCGTTCCAGTCGTGCTGTTCGGAAACCGGGATTACGACGATGCGCTAATCGAATTACGAGACATTCTTGAAAACAACGGACTCCACACGATAGCTGCAGGGGCATTCGTGGGTGAACACTCTTTCTCCCGGATACTGGCAAAAGACAGGCCGGACATGAAAGACATGGATATAGTGGATGAATTCGTTCGCAAAATCTGTGAAAAACACAAGACAGACACGCTATCACACCCCATTCCGGTTTCCGGAACCCCATATCCCTACCGAGGATATTACACACCTCGTGACCGACAAGGCACCCCGGTAGACATCCGTAAAGTGAAACCGCTTACCAACGACCGTTGTAATGACTGCAAGCATTGCGCAAAAGTATGCCCCATGGGATCTATTAGCTATGAAAATGTAAGAGAATTTACAGGAATCTGTATCAAATGTGGGGCGTGTATCAAGAAATGCCCCAAACAAGCAAAATATTATGAAGACGCGGGATATTTATATCACCAGCACGAATTGGAAGAAGGATTGACCCGACGTGCAGAAAACACCCTTTTTATTTGAAAATTTGTACAACTTTTATTAAATTTGCAGCACACAACATAGTCAACCAATAAACAGGACAATGGTCAAAGAAATATTTAAATTCTCCATTAGAAGACTGATTCAAACGAAAATAAATGGAGGGATAGTTCTCTTATTCGTGGCCCTTGCCGCCATGCTTATCGCTAATTCCCCTTTACAGGAATATTACAATATTTTACTTTCTAAAAACATCACACTCACGATCGGAAGTTTCAATCTCTTTGATCGTCATGATGGCAATCCAATGACATTGCTGGATTTCATTAACGACGCCCTCATGGCTATCTTTTTCTTCTCGGTAGGATTAGAGATCAAACGGGAACTACTTGTTGGGGAACTCTCCTCTCCCCGGAAAGCCTTACTTCCGGTTGTGGCAGCCTGCGGGGGCATGATCATCCCGGTCCTGCTTTTCTGGCTGATCAGTCCATCCGGTCCTGCCATGCGGGGAGCTGCCATACCCATGGCAACGGACATCGCTTTTTCTCTAGGCGTTCTCTCACTCCTAGGCAAGAAAGTCCCCTTGAGCCTAAAGATATTCCTCACCGCCTTTGCCGTCGTGGATGATATCGGTGGGATTATCATTATCGCTCTGTTTTACAGTTCGCATCTGGTCGTGGAGTATTTAATTGCTGCCATAATTATTGTTGCACTCCTATATATCGGCGGACGACAGGGGATTCATAACAAATTGTTTTTCATATTCTTCGGAATCGTCGTTTGGTGCTTGTTCATTAATGCCGGAATCCATCCCACAATTGCGGGAGTCATCGTGGCATTTACAGTACCGGCTCGTCCGAAACTACACATATACAAGTACGTGAACAGCATCCGGGAAAGCTTGAAAAGACTACCGGAGAATTCAAATGACATCATATTAAGTAACTCGGAACTTTCCATATTGAAAAATATCGAATCTGCCTCGGATAAAGTAGTTAGTCCCCTGCAAGCCATGGATGACGATCTGCGTACCCTTGTGAATTACGTGGTAATGCCCCTTTTCGCATTCGCTAATGCCAGTATCTCATTCGAAGGATTCACGCTTGCCTCTTTAGAAGGCGTATCAGTAACGATTTTTGTTTCCCTTGTACTCGGAAAACTCATCGGCATCTTCTCGTTCACCTACGTCTTTATAAAATGCGGCTGGTTAACTATGCCGGACAAAATGGATATGCACTCCCTTTTCGGAGTATCCTTATTAGGAGGAATCGGATTTACCGTGTCTCTGTTTATCGCTACTCTTTCCTACACGGGAATGGGCGCAGAAGGAGCCATTTTATTGAATCAGGCAAAAATCGGCATCATCGGAGGCTCCCTGTTTGCTGGAGTTTGCGGTTATTTCTACTTGAAATATGCCTTGAATAAAAAAACTCAAAAATCGCTTTGAAAGTCAAATAAAGTCCTTATATTTGCATCCGCATTGGAGAGGTGGCAGAGTGGTCGATTGCGGCGGTCTTGAAAACCGTTGTACTGCGAGGTACCGGGGGTTCGAATCCCTCCCTCTCCGCAATAAATGCTGAAAATCAGTAAATTACAAAACAAACACCCAATTTTACACCCAAGAATGTAAAGTTGGGTGTTTTTGTATTATTTAAGATTATACCCTTAATAAGGACACACCCCAATGTTATTGGTGGTATAATTGCAAAAAGTTATTTAAAGCATTGTTATTGATTAAGTTTATTCAATCGCATAACGATTGACGTTTGACTTCTGCCCATTTTGTTTGCAATATATTTGACGCTCTTTCCCTCATTATGCAGTTTCAATAGAAATTGGTCTGCACTTCTTGTCCATCTCTTATTGGCATTGGGGTGCTTCACATAGCTATCTTCTGAAACCTTTTCAGGATGCAAAAATTCATCCACAAATACAGAGGGAAAACGCTTGTCATATAGCACAAGAGTTTTCATCTTTGCTCTTGTTATTGCTACATAAAACAATCTACGTTCTTCTCCATATGGGAATTGGTCGCTTTTAGTTAGTACATAGTTAAGCACAGGGTCGTCACTAACAAGAGACGGGAAGCCATAAGTATCCTTGTTACATTGCAATAGTATTACATAATCTGCTTCAAGACCTTTTGACTTATGTACGGTCAAAAACTCTATTTTTTGTCCTCCTATCACATAGTAGAATCTATTACCCTCCTTTATAGATTGATACATAAAGGAGAGGTAGTAATCATCAAAAGAATAACGCCCTAATAGGAATATTGATTTATCCGATGGAATAGAAGCCACAAGTTGCCCTATCGTATTGCAGTAATCTCGTCTATCGTAAGCATAGAATTCCAACTCAGTTCTCATTTCAGAACTGAACGAATGGATATTCTTTTGTATTTGGGCTTTATTGCGTTGTATGAAGTTCGAAGACAAAGAAACCAAAGGTTCTCCAAATCTGTATGTCGTTTCAATCTTGTTTATCTCCGTTGTTCCAAAATATTCGGGGAATTGATTGAATAGAGCCATATCACTTCCCGAAAAACGATAAATAGACTGCCAATCATCACCCACACAATACAACTTTGCAGGAGGATTCCCTTCTCGCAATACTTTCAAGAAATTGTAACGGTCAACTGAAATATCTTGAAACTCATCCACTATGATATAATCATATTCAACAGGGTGTGAAGTACGACATATCTCAGTGGCTTGAAGAATAGCATCGGTAAAATCAATTTGGTTACTATCGCTTAACGCATTTATGTAGCGTTCATATACAGGTTGAAATATATTCTTGATGATAAACACACTTCGTTCATCATCTGCATTTTTGGCTTGTTTCAAAACCTCTTTAACTGATTTACAACTTGATTTTACCAATGTAACGAAAGTAACAACAAGTCGTATAAACGCCTTTTCCTGCTTGCTGCCTTTGGGTAGTACTAAATCGTATAACTCCTCATCGGTTTTTTCTTGAATTGGTACACCTGCTTCAGCTAATAGTTTACGGAGTTTATCCCTAATATCAGAATAATGGAAATCTGCACTTGATGTCACTAAAAGTTGTGTACCAAATTTCTCGTGAGCCGCTTTTTTCCAAGTTATACCATCATTGTATTTCTGATTGGCTTCTTCGTAGGTTATACCCTTGTCTTTTGCGAACCAAGCAGGAACAAGCCCGTGTTCATCAACTCCGAAATGTTCAAGATAGATGCGTTTGGTTACTCCTCCTTGCTTAAAATATATTGAGAAGTCGGGACGATATTGTGAGTGCATCTCATCTGCTAATTGATGTTCGTATGGTTCTTCATATCTGAATTTCACTCCCAGCGAGGACAAAGCAAAACATATTTTTTGTTCTTGTTCACTTCTCACATATATGGCTCTGCCGTCCATATCGGGGAACATCGCCTTTAGCTGCACATTCTTTTGCTCTGATAATTGCTCTCGTCTTTCATTCTTGCGTTGTTCCCAATCGGCTTCATTCGTTTGGTAATCAATAAAGTATTCTACTATACTTTTCTTGAAAGACGATTTATCTAACAATTTGTGATATATATCAACAAACAATGAATCTGTATTGTCGCAAATCGATGGTTTTGTGCCTGTTGTTTTGCCTATAATATCAATGGCTAACTTATGGAATGTGTAACCTTTCAATCCATTGGTCGCCATTCTTTCGGTTAGTTCGGCTGCTGCTTTGTTGGTATAACTGATAAGTAAAATTCTTTCAGGTGCTATACCCTTGATTTCGGTGAGATATTTAACCTTACCGACAATTGAAGAGGTTTTACCACTACCTGCACTGCTGACTACTAAACAATTATCCTCTTCTGAAACAATTGAGCGTCTTTGTTGCTTGTCTAATGGGTATTTTAGGCAATGGTCGAAAAAGTCCCTGTGCGTGTCAAGTAGAAAGGTTATAACACCATCATTATGTTGTTTTACAAGTTTGTTGATTCTTCCAAAGTCGTTAATGAATTTGGATATGGTTTCTGATGGAGTGATGTTAAAGGCTTCAAGTTTCTTCAGAAGTGAATATGCCTCTTGGAAATGTACCTTATAATGATTGATGAAATCTTTTTCTTGCGTTGCGGAGATTACCCTGCCATAAAAGCCATTATTTAAGTCTGAGGGAATATCTATAAACGTCCCCTCATTAAGAGCCGATAATCTCTCTCTTGCTTGCTCATAATTTGATTTCTCGCTATATGCAGATATATGGTTTAGCTTTTCTGCAAGCTCTTTGGATTTGTTTTTTAGGCGTGTTCGTACCATCGCTATTACAATAACCGAAATAGCAATTATACAAATAACCAAAATAAACGCCCATTGCATATTAAAAAAATAGCAGTTAATAATATTTGCTTTGCATAAAAATTAGCGTACTACGGAAATACGGAATTTATAGCAAAAAATTATTTTCTTTAAAATAATCTATTACATCTTCATCCGAAGTTGCTTCATCTACTGCGTTTAAAATTTTTACGAAGTCCTCAAACTTATCTGTTTCACAACCCCCACAAGTTGTAAATTCTTCATCGCAAAAGAAAATCATTTCTCCCGGAATGGTCATTGAGCCTGCTCCATTAAGACTCCTAAATCTATGGCTTACTGCCCAACCTGTAAATTCTCCTTTGTGATATTTAGCGACATTTTCTTTTAGAGAAGCAAGTTGTTCTGAAAGTTTCTTGGTGTATTTGTTCAAATCAGATTTGGCTTCTTCCTTTTCTTTTTTTGCTCGTGAATACTCTCCACGAGAGTATTGAGAAGAATAACCATTGGGGGCAAAAATATCCATAGAAGATTCTGCTGATTCAATTTTTCTCTCACAGCGATTTATTTTAGATATCAAATTCTTGATTTCATCGCTAATTTTCATAATAGGCTCAATAGTAGTTACATCAATAAACATACTATCAACTCTTGTTGATATTGGCTCATAAGAATCAGGGTGATAGAGATAGTCTTTAAGCGTCTCTTTAACCAATTTCTCAGCTTTTTCCTCGTTAGAGAGTGTACAAGAAGTTATAACTAAAGCGGATAATACTAAAAACTTTTTCATAATCTGTCGTATTATTGGGTTATTTCTCAGGGAATAAACTTGTTAAGGCTCTTCTAATGGCTTGACGGATATCATCAGCTTCTGTTTCGCCTTGTCCTTCTGCTGTACAAGAACATATCATTTCATTGGTTTTTGCAGAGCTAAACTGTATAGTTACTTCTATTGTATAACCTAAACCTCTATTACGCCTGCCACTCTCACCATAATTGACGATTAGAGTTTCATTAGATAATTCGGGTTTAAGTTCGGGTAATATGATATATCCTTCTTTTATTAGTATTCCTGCTATTACATCACTTGGATTAACACTTTTGGTGGTTGAAGAACCATAGATACCGTATTGCCCACCATATGTACCTCCTATGCTTGATGTCAATTCCTTTGTTGGGGAAATGTATGCGTATTTATACATTTCAATAGGAGCATTCCTTACTATTACAGGCATTCGAAGTGGTGCACATCCATTCATTAATATAATGGCGCAAATAGCAAATAACCATTTTTTTATTACACTCATACACTACATATTTTAATCTCCAGTTCCAAAAGGAATTTAACCTATTAAAGAAGCGTGGAACTGTATGCCACATTCTTTACTTGAAGGTCGTAGGAAACCATAGATGCAGATGTAACAATAGCAGCCCACGCTATATGCGTGAGAACCACTATGCTATCCTTGCATCTAATTGAAAATTTCCTACGTTTTCAAGTACAAGATAAGCATAACGCTTCTTCTTAATTCTAATATGTTTTGGAAAGAGTAGTCTCAATCCGTTTACAAAGATATTTAATTTTATTGAGATACAATCAAATACTATCAAAATTACATTCTGAATCCTCTACTTTTTCTTGGTTCTTCTGTAGATTGTCGCAAACCTTGCCTTAATTTCTCCCATTGCTCTTTGAACCATTCGCCTATCGGCTGCCTGTTTATGGTCAGCACCAATTTATTCTCATCTATCGGACTTTTTTCAACCTTGAAAATATCATTCTTGATTTCAAATCTTCGTCTATGCTCTTCGGAATAGATTTTCCCATTGCATCTGATAGCTTCTTTTTTTGTCAAAAGACTGTTTACCATATCTTTGGTAAATCCGATGGCATAGCATAATTTTTCCATTCTCAGCATTTCTTTGAGCAGTGGGAACCAGTTGAACGCTTTTTCAAGAATGGTGTTCAATCGTGATATTTCCTTGTCTTTGGCTTCAAGCTCTTGATTATGTATTCCTTGCAGGTTACGAATTTGATTACCGTGCTGTTCCTGCATTTGTTGCATCTGAACTTTTAAGTCATCAAAGCTTTTGTCACGCTTGGCAATTTCATGACGTAAATTCTCGTTAGATTGTTCCAAATCTTTTAATTTACCGCTTCCGAAAAGAGAACCTACACTGCTGGTTATGGCTGTGGCTACATCGGTAGCTGCACTTTTGAGTTTGTCCGTACGTATCTCTGCTTTTACCTGTTTGAGTTCCTGCTCGGCGAGGCTTACCTGTTGCTCCTTGTGTCGCTTGGTTTCCTCTATACGTTGCAGTTCGGCTTTCTGCTTCTCAATGATAAAGTCGTTCCGTTCCAGATGCTCTTTACCTGTAACAGCTTTAGCCTGTCCACGTTCCATCAGGAGAATATCGGAAGCAAGGGTCTGCATGGTTGCCATATCCTCGTCATTGAGCTTTCGGCTTTTTCCAGTTTCATGGTTCATCCAGTCGAATACGACATGAGCATGATAATTTGGTTTGAACCATCTGTTACCGACTTGGAAGCTCTCCTTGTCTTCCGCTTCCGGCTGACCGTTCAGCCAATGCCCTTCGTCTTTGTGCAGGAAAATTTGTAGCGGAGTGATGCCCCAGCGTCTTTGACACTCTTCACCGAATTTGCGTACATCAGCCAGTGTGGTGTCCGGTCTGATAAGCAATACTCCTTCACGGATGGGTGAACATCCCGCCACCTTGATAATCTTTCCATTTTTTCCCTTGCGTTCCCTTTCCTTTTCCTGCATGGCACGTCCGGTCTTTTCCTTGACCATTTGCTTGATATTGTCATAATGAGTTCGCAGTTCGGGAGTGCCGAAGTCGGGATTTATCCACTGTTCGTTGTTGGTGGAAAGTTCGGGAACGACATAGATTCTGGACTCCCCGATGTTACGCATATACTCGGCAGTCCTTCGGTTGTGCGCCTCGCTCGATGCGATGTTGCAAGGCTTGATGTGTATGCTTGATTTTGTTGCCATAGCTTCTTTTCTTTGTTTACAATTGATTTACTTTGCTCGCTTTCGCAGAGGGGTTCTTAGGGGTAACCCATAAGCGGAGATTGCAAAGAGAGGGTCACTCTTTGCTCGGGGTTCTCAGGGGTGAAACGCCTTGAGTGGGTCATTAGGGCAAAGCCCTAATCCCCTCGGGAGAGCCCACAACTACGAAAGCGGAGCGTGTAGTTATAGTGGGCTATAACCGGAAGCCGTTCTTCTTCTCCGGTGATTGGCTGCGCACCCCTTTGGCGGATTGAACTTGCCTTTTTCTTTCAGCCTGTTCCTGTAAATATTCGTTCAAGTCCTTGCATCCGCTGTAAGTCTGAGAAGCGTCACGGATGTATCGGTCTCTGCCGTATTCCTCACGGATTTGCCGGAGTGCTTCCATTCCTGCATGGTCGTTGTCGAAAAAGCAGTGGATGCGTTCGTAATTGCCCAACGGATAGAGAGCCTTGTTCACATTCGATACGGAATTCAATACGATGTAATCCTGTCCATCCAGCTCCGGATAATTCGGACAGTTCTCTTGTCTCAATGTCAGAAAGGAGAGGTAGTCCATAAATCCCTCGAACACATAACAGGTGTTCCTCGCTTTTCCCGACTGCCTGATGTGGGAGATTTCCTTTGGGGCGATGCAGCCCTTGAAATAGCGGTTGCGGATTTCATATCCACCCGAACCATTGGGAAAGGCGATGGCAAAGTACCGCTTGCCGTTGTGAGTGAAACGTGCTTCACTACATTCTCTTTTCGCCAGTTCTATGTTAATTCCTCTACCTTGTAAGTAGGCAAGCAGGGTAGGAGATGACAGCGGAACAATCTCCAACTGTTGGAAGCTCGGCTCGGAAGAGTTTTGCTTTCCAAAAGAGAAAGATACCGGGCGCACGTGCGGTGTCTGCTCTGCTATCCGTTTCAAGATGTAAGGTACATGGTCGGTAGCGTACAGGTGTGCAGCCAGTTCTATGATGCCACCACCTTTACCCAAACCGAAGTCATACCATTGTTCACGTTCGGTATTTACCTTGAACGAGGCTTCGGCTTCTTCCCTTAACGGTGATTTATACCACAGATTGACACCTTGTTGCTTGATGGGAGAATATCCTAAACTATGCAGATAATCCGCTATTCTGATTTGCTTGGCTGTCTGTATATCCATAAAATGATTGTTTTAGTAGTTGGTGAATTGGTTTATTTTTCTTTTTGCCCGTACCTTTTTAGGAAGTACGGTCTATAATCACTTCACTAAATTCTCGTATATATAGGATACGGTAATAAAGTGAAGTGATTTAGTCCCATTCCCCAAGCACTTCACTATATTCCTAATATATACACCCCGAGAATAAAGTGAAGTGATTGCAGGGAAATGGGCTAATAGTGGAAGTCAGGCATGAATGTGTATTTTCTGCCTGTCTCCTGCACTATCATCCGTTTGTTGCGAAGCATGGTGATGAGCGATACCGCCTTTTTATGGTTCAGCTTTACACCCACTGACATATAGGTCTTGATTAAGGCATCTTCCAGTTCCTTGTAGCCGTATTCCTCTTTCAGCCCGAAAACGGCTTCCAATGCGATACGGTGCTGCTGCTCGGTGATATGCCTGTAAGGGTCGAACTTCTCTTCTTCGGGTCTTCCCGGCTTCTTTGTTTCAGGTTTGTATCCCTCAATGAGTTCGGGAAGGGCTTTGTCGTTGATACGGAATGCGAAAGGCTCAAAGTCCATTGCCCGGATGTGAATGGCTGAAACATGGCTGATGTCACCGTTGCCCTTGTCCTTTTCTACCTGCAATACGGTTTCCGCCTTGTTGTTCAACTCCGTACCGATGTGCCCTCTTGCGTTCTCATCCCCTTTGTTCTGATGCAGTATCGTATGGATATGTATCTGCCTGTCGTCCGTCCACTGCATCAGCTTGGATATGATGCGTGTTGATTCACCGGGGCTGTTGATGTCATACACCATATCCCGTATGCCGTCTATAATTACAAGACCGATTTCGGGTGTATTGTAAATAGCCTGTTCCACAATCCTGATACGCTGCTCAGGCGTGTATTTTCTTAAGGCAAGAAATTCAAGATTCTCATTGTCCCTATCATCTGGCAAACCAGCCATTCGCAAAATGCGCGTCATGACTTTCAGACAATGGTAAGGGCTTTGCTCTGTATCAACATAAAGCACTTTCCGCTTATCTTCAGGCAGTTCAGCTACATACCGCAGCACTGTGCCATTCTTCAATGCAGCGGCTACGATAGCCGATACATTGAACGTTTTTTTACTTTTGGCTTTGCCGATGGATGCGCTGAAATTACCCAATGTCCCAATGACAGAATCATGTACTTTAAGGATTTCAGGTGCTTTCTCATAACTTTTCGACAAGCTCAAACGTGAGGCTTGCCAAAGGATTATGGCTTCTTCAGCCGATATTTCCTTAGTCTCTTTCATATAGTCCATAGCCATGTCTCCCGTTATTTCCGTCCTCCTGTTTTCTTTCCAGCCAGTTCAAGGGCAAGCTCAACATTCACGATAATCTTACGTCCTATCTGAGTGATTGCCTTGTCAATCTTTCCGCTTTTCTTGATACGGTTGGCGGTGGGTAGGCTGCACCCGAACAGTTTGGCTATGCCCAGTATTCCGTACACATATTTTCTTTCTGTGTCTGTAACGGGCTGTGGCTGCGTTTCCGTTTGACGGGAAGCGTGCTTGCTTAGGAATATGAACTCTTCACCTGTCATCTGCCAGACGGGTTTTGATAATAATTCTTGAAGATTTTTCATCGTTCAATCTATTTAGTCGTTTAACAATCAGCCCTGCGCACTGGCTGTTATCTCTGTTCTCGAACGATGCAAAATTAGGTAGGGTTGTAAGTGGTAAGGATGTGGTTGATACAAATGGAATATCTTGTTATTTATCTGAATATCAGATAATAAAAATACCACTCAAAAATTTAATTTGAGTGGTAAAAGTGGTTGTTTTGTAAAATGTCAGGGCATATCACAGATTATCGGAATATACCGTCCATTTCTTTGGCAAATTTCCGGTTGCTGTCACTGGGGAAATCGGAAACAGGCTCTTTGTACTTTGACTTGTAGTAGCTTTCCTCAATATCCAATATTTTCAGGATATTCCTCTTCCAATTCTCCCTGTCCTGTTTGGGCAGTTTTTCGCTCATCAGGAATATCAGATAGCAGGTACGTATTTTTTCTCTCGGTCTGATTTGGGGTTTGGTGTCGCTTGGTAGCAGGTTCATGCAGGTATAGAAATTATGTTCGGAAATATTCTCGAACTGTTCTCCCACGCAGGTTACATGAATGAGCGAAAGCAGTTCCATATTGAAATACTCAGTCTGTTTCGTTCCCAGCACTTCTTCCTGTATGTTGGGGGCGTTTGGTTCTTGTTTGGCTGGCTCTTCCGGCTCGTTTGTTTCATCAAATACATATTTCGCCAATGTCTCTTTGAGGTGGCAGCCCAGCCGATAGATTTCATTGAAACGGCTTTCTGCATATTGCAGGGCTTTCTCTCTGGTCTGTTTTTGCAGATCGTAGAGTTCGGTCAGCTTGTTTTTTTCCTCCTCGTATTCAGCCTTGAACCGTTCATATTCCATTTCCGCACGCTTTTCATCCTCTGCGGTGTGTTCCCGATAACCTATGGAATCGTATCGGTGGTATGCTTCGTTTAGCGGAGCATGGAGCTTGGTCGTCTTGTATTGCTGTTCTTCTATGGCTTCTTTATAGATTTCTGAAACTCGGAAGCAGATATTGTAAACGGTCTGTTCATCCGGCATACATCCTTTCTTGTAATAACTTATGTTTTCGCATACTTCCTTTTTCAGGCTGTTCAGAATCAGTGTGTATTGCTCCTGTGGAAGATGAAATACCAGTTCAAGAATGGCTGTTTCAAGAACCGTTACATCATTGTAGTCCAGATAGAACTTGGTAATGAATTTCTGCTTTTCAAAAGAGAAACCTTTATTATCAGACCAGTCTTTGTATATTCTGTTCAATTCTCCGTATCGGGGAATCAGCGTTGTAATTACATCTTTCATGGACGCAACTATTTTTGAGTGTTATTGTCTTTGTCAAGGAAAGAAGCCAGTTCTTCTTCCACTTCTTCCACGCTGGGCAACGCTGATTTCAGTTTCTCGGGAATCACTTTGCTCAATTGATAATCGCTGATGCCGATGGGCTGGTCGTAGCCTGTCAATGCGTATTGTGCCACAACTTCGTCTTTTCCCTTGCATAGCAACAACCCGATAGTCTTGTTGTCATTCTCTCCCCTCAGTTTATCATCCACCACATTGATGTAAAAGTTGAGTTGTCCGGCATATTCCGGCTTGAAAGGAGTGGCTTTCAATTCTATGACAATATATGCGTGCAACGGAATGGAATATAGAATCAGGTCGGCAAAGAAATCGCTGTTTCCTACTTGGAAGTGCTTCTGCCGGGCAACGAAGGCAAAACCGTTGCCCATTTCCAACAGGTAGCGGGTAACGTGTTTCACCAGCTGTTCTTCAATATCCCTTTCGTCTGCTTTTTCTTTGGCTCCTGCCAAATCAAAGATGTACGGATCTTTGAGTAGGTAATTGGCAAGGTCGCTTTGTGGAGCCGGAAGTGTGGTCGTGAAATTGTTTACCTTGTTGTTGCTGATTTGTCGGCTGTACAAATCACTGTCAATCTGTAATTTCAATACATTGCTGCTCCATCCCATTTCTATGGACTGCTTCGTGTACCAGTAGCTTAGACCTAAAGGTAGCGAACTGTCAAGTATAGTCATTTGGCTTGTCCAGTTTATTTTGGCTATAGGAGAGGTCAAGAAAATTTCTTCTATTTCCCTGATTCCCATCCTGTAAATGGCAGAAACGGTTTTTCCCACATCTTCAAATTGCGCAGGAACCTCCTGCGTAATTGCTAACGATTGACAATCAATAGATTGTATTTGCGCAGTAAGTTCCTGCGTAAATTGTTTGTCATTCAGTTTCAATACTTCATTGGTCACACTCTGTATGGTTGGGACAGACAGTCTTGCATCCGTTTCTATGAAACTTTGCAACGCTCTTAAAGGATATGCCTTTGCAAACTGACACATATAGGTAAGGTTGCGTTCCGAATAGCCTTTCTTTTCAGGGTAATGCAGTCGGATAGCCTTTGCCAACTGCTTGATGATTTTGCTTCCCCATCCGTGCAGCTGCTGGTGATAAAGGATGTAATTGCCTACCTTCCAGTAATGGAACAGCATTTGTGCATTGGCTGCAACAATCAGCCTTACTTGTGCCTGTTCTATTTCCGAACCGACCGCTTGAATGAATGCATCAAAATTCGTTTTCTCTATATTGGATTCCTTGTTGCTCATATTGTGATGATAATTTCTACAAATATAGTCATTGGTAACTATCTATGAAACTGTTTGATACTTTTATAGTTGATTAAATTTGTTCATGGCGTTTGCCTTAATATCATCCGCTATGTCAATGTAGGGTTTCATAGCCTTGTAGTCGCTGTGGCCCGTCCATTTCATGACCACCTGTGCCGGGATTCCAAGAGCCAGCGCATTGCAGATGAATGTCCTTCTTCCGGCATGGGTGCTTAACAAAGCGTACTTGGGTGTGACTTCATCTATACGTTCATTCCCCTTGTAGTAGGTTTCCCGTACAGGCTCGTTGATTTCCGCCAGCTCACCCAGTTCTTTCAGATAATCATTCATCTTCTGATTGCTGATGACGGGCAATGCCATGTGATTCTCGAAATGAACATCCTTGTATTTTTCAAGAATGGCTTTGCTGTGGTCGTTCAGTTCGATTATCAGGCTGTCCGCTGTCTTGACTGTGGTAACTTCAATGTGGTCGGGTTTCACATCGCTTCTTTTCAGATTGCGAACATCCGAATATCGTAAACTCGTAAAACAGCAGAACAAGAAAACATCCCTGACACGTTCCAAATACTGTTTGTCATGCGGTATCTGGTAGTCTTTCAGCTTGTTCAGTTCATCCCAAGTCAGGAAGATTACTTTTTTCGAGGTGGTTTTCAGTTTCGGTTTGAATGTATCGTATGCAATGTTCTGATGATGTCCTTTCTTGAAGCTCCAGCGCAGGAACCATTTGAGGAATCCCATTTGCTTGCCGATGGTGCTGTTTCTCATATCCTTGGTATCACGTAGGAAGTTGACGTATTCGTTCAATCCAAACTCGTCGAAATAGTTAAACGTTGCATCCTCCTTGAACTCTTTGAGGTGGTTCCTCACTGCTGCAAATTTTTCATAGGTGGATGCCGTCCAGTTATTCTGGTTACCGCACTCTTTTACAAACTCATCGAACACCTCCCAAAAGCTGACAGGGGCTTCTTCCGGCTGTTCTTCGCTGGTGTCTTTCATTCTCATGTTGAAAGCTTCCTTCAACTGTTGGGTCGTTGGCATGACCTCCTGTACCTCAAATTCTTTGAAAATATTCTGGATTTCGGCATAGTATTTCAGCAAGTCCGTATTGATTTCGGCTGCACTTTGCTTTAGCTTGTTGGTACATCCGTTCTTTACCCGCTGCTTGTCTGCATCCCATTTGGCTACGTCAATCCGGTAGCCCGTTGTAAACTCGATGCGTTGGCTGGCAAAGATGACACGCATACGGATGGGTACGTTCTCTACGATTGGCACACCGTTCTTTTTCCGGCTCTCCAATGCAAAAATGATGTTGCGTTTGATATTCATAATTGGGTGCGTTTGAAATTCTACACCCAAATATACACCCAATTATTGAGATAGCAAAAGACATTTAGAAACATTTAGTTTTACTCTATATTGTAATTTACACTTGATTATCAGTTGTTTGCAGTTTTATGATATTCTGTGAAAGTATAAGTTCGAGAGCCTGTCTCTCCGCAAAAAAAGAGCAAGAACAAGAGAGTTAGCATACAAAAGTTGACTCTCTTTTTGCATCTAAAAGGATTCGAACGAAGGGATGGTGGGTTCGTAATGCGTTCATGAGAAGTCCGAAGGACTTCGAGTCATCCCTCCCTCTCCGCAAAAAAGAGCAAGAACAAGAGAGTTAGCATACAAAAGTTGACTCTCTTTTTGCATCTAAAAGGATTCGAACGAAGGGATGGTGGGTTCGTAACGCGTTCATGAGAAGTCCGAGATAGTGTTTCAAAAAGTGTGTAAATTCCTTCTTTTCTCATGACTGCAAAATTATAAATAGTTCAATAAAATAATCTTGATTCTAAAAAATTATAAATAGGATATTTATAAATATCTGCATTTTGGGCTACCGTTCCCATTAGGAGAATAACGGCTTGGGGGTTTGGCATGGCGCCCCTCATGTTGATGACCCTCTTGTAATCCCTGTTCAGCCTTTCGATCCAGTTTGTGGTGTAAATCATCCCCCTGATTTCCCTCTCGTACTTGAAGTAGGTGAAATAGAACCTGTACCTGTCGTGGCAATATCTTTTCAAAACGGGATAACTTTTCTGCCACCTGGCAATAAACTCTTTAAATTTTTCGAAAGCCTTTTCCGGGGAGATCTCCCACTGGTCGGGAGCGCAAACCTGCTTGAGTTCTTCCATGACCTGTTTCTTGTCCCTGGGCTTGACTTTCCCAGCTATATTCCTCTTCAGGTGCACGGTACATAATTGTAAATCTGCTTTTGGAAAGGTTTCTGCCAGCACGTTTTCAATACCGGGCAATCCATCACACACCAGGAGATCAATCACGGCCACGCCTCTTTCCTTGAGGTCTTCAAACACGTCCTTCCAGTTCGTGGCACTTTCCGTGGGGAAATTCACCACGGCCAGCACCTCGCGGGTTCGGTCTTCTTTCACCCCCAAAACCGTGTAGTAAGCCTCGTTGGAAACGGAATCATCACGACGGGTGAGGACATAGGTGGCATCGATGTAAATTATCGGGTAACGATTATCCAGTTCACGACCTAGCCAGGCATTTACATCCTCGCGGGCCGTGTTCAACAAGCGGCTAACCTGGCTTTTACTGTAATGTTTGCCGTAAAATTGCTCGTAAATTTTACCCACCTGTTCCGTGGTTAAACCGCTGCAATAAAGGCTACTCACTAGCTTTTGAGCCTCTTCTTCCTGGTCTTTTAGCACCCCCAGTAACATCGGGTAAAAATGGTTGTTACGACTACGCGGGACCCGAAGTTCGAAGACCTTACCGCCATGACATACTCGACGACCACGAAAACCGTTACTCACGTCACCACGTGTCTCGTTATGAAGATCACGTTCCGATAACATTAAACTCTCTAAACCTTGTTTAACCAAGCCTTGTAAACCTAGTTCACCGTTTGTGATTTCGGAAATTATTTCCGAGATTTGTTCATGTGTAAATTCCATAATTATTCATTTTTGAAAATTGCATTACAAAAATAATCAATTCGGAATTTACACACTTTTTGAAACACTATCAAGTCCGAAGGACTTCGAGTCATCCCTCCCTCTCCGCAAAAAACAATCAAATAATGAGAGAGTTAGCACACAAAAGCTGACTCTCTTTTTGTATTTTAAAGGATTCGAACAAAGGGATGGTGGGTTCGTAACACAGTCAAAAAATAACCGTAACTTAACCGTAGAGTAATCGAGAAAATACCCCTCACTCGTTCGTCAAACAGAGCTTACTCGTGGCTCATGTAATCCGGATTGTATGAACCACGAGCAAGCCCCGAATCAACTTCGAAAAAAAGGTAGTTTCTTCCCCCATTCTCAATAAGACGACCATTACTTCTCCTCTAAATTACACAATTCTTATCTCCTTTTCTTTTCTGTCTTTGCCAACCCTTCATACTCCTTTATTCCCCGTTCACACACATCCTTTGTAACCATTCCAAACTTTTCAACCTTCACCATCAAGTCTTCAACATCTTCCCGGCTTACTTTAAATTCCGGATTATAACGAGCTTCAATGTAAGAACACACAAGTATTTTAAATAATCGTTCTTCTTCTTCATTCCCAATAGGAAAAACTCGAATCAGTTCGGGAGCATATCCGCGTGAAACCTTAAAAAGCTCTTCTAAATTATGCTCCTTATCGTTTTTCAGGGTAAATGTCAACAAAATTGCGCTGAACAAATTTTCACAAGCTTGATGCAAATTAAAAGAAGACATGACATATTCTTCCTTATCATACATAAAAACAGCTTGCTCTATAAAAAGTCTGGCTTTAGCGAATTTTTCTCTAAAATATTCTTCCCCTTGTTTCTTTATTTCCCCAAAATTCAATGGTTTCCGTCTCGCCAGTTTATTATTCCCACTATTATAAAGCATTATCCCATCACGCTTTAATTCAGTATAAAAATAACGACTGTATTTCAAATCTTCATTTACTTTCTTTATGCTATCATGAATAAACTGCACGGGAACCCGATAACGATGATCCCCCCGTTTGTCGTAAATATTGCGAACGCTTACCAACTTATTTTCAATTTTTTCATAGCCCCATGCACTATTAATGACCAATATATCATAATCACTTTTAAAAGAAGTAGGTATACCAAATTCTTCGCGCTCATCATAACTCACGTAAGTACCGCGAGCATAACTCCCATAAAGGATGATCATTTCGCACACCGGAATCTTATCCAGAATTAACTCAACGAGGTATTTCAGATCTTCCCGATTTTTCTTAGGCAGGAAAGCGATTGACTTCTTCATAAATAGCTATTTATTATGAAAGCAAATGTAACGTTTTTCAAGCAGAAAGGGATGCAAAATCATGCCAATTTACATGGTTTAGGTTTACCACAATTGTTCCCTAAAAATGTACAACAAAAAAAATACCCCTCGAAATCATACGATTAAGAGGGGTACTTGTACCCAGAACAGGACTCGAACCTGCACAGCCGTACGGCCACTAGTCCCTGAAACTAGCGTGTCTACCGATTCCACCACCTGGGCATGATTTCAAAGACCGAGAAGAAAAAACCTTGCAACTTCCCTGCTGCAAGGCCCCTCTTCATGTTTGTTGTCCCACAAGGATTCGAACCTTGACTGACAGAACCAAAATCTGCTGTGCTACCATTACACAATGGGACAATCTTCATGTCGCTTCAACAACCGCTGTTGTTATTTTGACGCTGCAAATGTAGAGCATTTTTTTATTTCACCAAAAGAAAATGCAGAAAAATTAAAAGAAAATTGCTATTTTCGTGCTGTCGAAAAATGACATTTTTGTTATAGCCTTGAATATTAATAAGAAATATAAATTCAAACTAAGGAGAAGCATGTGCAACATTAAAAATCACCCAACATTAAGCTACAGGTTGATCAATAATGTCACCGGATGGGTGGCGTTCGTGGTGGCCAGTATTACTTACATTCTTACGGTCGAACCAACAGCCAGCCTTTGGGACTGTGGTGAGTTTATTACAACTTCAGTCGGACTGCAAGTAGGACACCCTCCCGGAGCGCCTCTATTCATGATTATCTCCCGACTATTCGCCATATTCGCTCCAAGTCCCGAAACACAATCCTACATGATCAACATCATGTCTGCTCTATGTTCCGGGTTCACGATCTTGTTCCTGTTCTGGACGATCACGCATCTGGCTAAAAAAGTCGTGGTAAAAGAAGGCGAAGAATGTTCCATGGGGCAACTGTGCGGGATCATGGGAGCCGGACTTATCGGGGCATTAACCTACACGTTTACAGACACGTTTTGGTTTTCAGCCGTCGAGGGTGAAGTGTATGCCATGTCATCTTTGTTCACGGCCGTCGTGTTCTGGGCAATTTTGAAATGGGAAAATGTTGCTTTTCAACCTTATGCCAATCGTTGGTTAATTTTTATCGCCTACATGGTCGGACTGTCCATCGGCGTTCACTTGTTGAACTTGCTCGTAATTCCTGCCATTGTATTCATATATTATTTCAAAAAATACGAAACCACCAAGTGGGGTATTATCAAATCAGCGGCCCTTTCTATCGTCATACTGGGCGTAATCATGTGGGGTATTATCCCGGGCGTGATTATCGTCGCAGGCTGGTTTGAATTGCTGTTCGTGAATGGCTTTGGAATGCCTTTCAACACGGGTGTTGTCATCTACGCGTTGCTCTTAATCGCCGGACTGACTTTCGGAATCCGGTACACGTTAAAACACAACCACACGGTAGTGAACACGATCTTAACCTGTTTCGTGGTCATGCTTATCGGGTACTCCTGCTACGCGATGGTCGTTATCCGTTCCGTAAGTAATCCCCCGATTGACGAAAATAGCCCGGACAACGTGTTCGCCCTGCTTTCTTATATCAGTCGTGATCAATACGGCCAAGAGCCATTGGTTTACGGCCCTTACTTCAATGCCCCGGTTATTGGCGTAGAGGATGCCGGACCTATTTATTACCAAAACGAAAAAACGGGTAAATATGATATTGTGGATCATAAAAAAGAAGTAAAATATGATCCTCGTTTCTGCACAATCCTCCCGCGTATGTATAGCCAAGCTCGTGAACCACAGGTATATTATGAGTGGGTGGGACAACCCAAAGGCCCCGTGTACATGGTAGACGGACAACCTGTTCAGAAACCAAGTTTCGGACAAAACCTAAGTTTCATGTTCCGTTACCAACTCGGGCACATGTATTTCAGGTATTTCATGTGGAACTTCTCCGGGCGTCAGAATGATATTCAAGGACATGGAGATTTCCGTTATGGTAACTGGATCTCGGGTATTCCTTTTATAGATAATATTCTGGTCGGTGATCAGAGCGTGATGCCGGACACGTTGAAACATGACAAGGCAAACAATAAATATTACATGCTTCCCTTTATCCTCGGGCTGCTGGGTATGTTCTATCAATATCAACGGGGAAAACAAGGGAAAAAAGATTTCTGGGTGGTTATGCTACTCTTCTTCTTCACGGGTATTGCCATCGTGCTTTACCTGAACCAATATCCGTATCAACCGCGGGAACGTGACTATGCCTATGCCGGATCGTTCTATGCCTTTGCCATTTGGATCGGTTTCGGGGTTCTCTATCTGTGGGATTTACTTCAGAAGAAGATGGATTCCCGCAACGCAGCTATTATTGTCACCGCTGTTTGCCTGTTCGCCGTTCCGGTAAATATGGCAGCACAAAACTGGGATGATCATGATCGTAGCGGACGTTATGCGACCATTGCTCATGCCAAGAACTACCTAAGCACGTGTGCCCCGAACGCCATCCTGTTCACTTACGGGGATAATGATACGTTCCCTCTATGGTACGCACAGGAAGTGGAAGGTTTCCGCCGAGATGTACGTATCGTGAACCTAAGTTTGCTTGCCGGAGACTGGTACATTGACCAGATGAAACGGAAAGCCTACGAAAGTGACGGGGTGCCCATTTCGTTCACGAAAGACCAATACCATGCCGGAGTACGGGACTTTGTCACGATTGAAGAACGAGTGCAACAACCTTTCAGCATGAAAGAAGTCATGGAATTTGTTGCCAGCGACAGACCGGAAACCAAATCCAACCGTTACCAAGGAGGCGCCGTGGACTTCATCCCGACACGCAGCTTGTACATACCGGTGGATAAGGAAAAGGTTTTGGCAAATGGAACCGTACAACCTAAAGATTCCGCATTAATTGTAGACAGAGTAGAAATTCAATTAAAAGGTAGCTCTTTGAATAAATCACAATTAATGGTACTGGATATATTAGCTACCAACAACTGGGAACGTCCGGTATACTTCGGAGTAGGTATGGGACAAGACAGTTACATGGGCTTCGATAAGTATTTCCAACTAGAAGGAGCTGCTTACCGGGTTGTACCTATTAAGTCGGAAAACAACGAGGCTTATTATGATTTCGGACGTATCAACACGGAGATCCTGTATGACAACCTGATGAATAAATTTGTCTGGGGCAACATCAAGGACCCGAAAGTAAATATCGATCATTTCCATGATAACACCATCGCCGTGATGAAATACCGGAACACCTTCTTGCGTTTGGCAGAACAATTAATGCAAGAGGCCGCCACGGAAACACGGGTTATCGGGGACACGATTATCAATGAAATCACAGATTCAAGCAAAATTCAAGAGGCTGTCAGAGTGCTGGATAAATCTCTGGAAGAAATTCCGTTATATCAAGTTCCGGCTGACTTCTTCTTGTTAAATTACATCTCGATCTACTATGCTGCCGGCGAAAAAGAGAAGGGGAACGATCTGGCATGGGCACTGGCTCTTGACAACGCTCAAATGTTGAGATATATCGGATCACTTTCTCAGAATCGCAGAAAAGCATTGGGAAATGACGAGAGAAGAAGTATGCAGGCGTTACAAATGCTCGTCGACATGGCCAGAAGAAACGGGGAAAATGCCTTTGCCCAAGAAATTCAGGACATGGTGGAAAGCACGTTAAGCGGACGCCCTGTAACCAGCAAGCGGGTAAACAAAAATTTCCCGATGGCTAATCAAGACAAGTGAGATAACATATACGAATCATTCGTCCCTTCGTATGGAGGGACGAATTTTATTTATAAACTTAATACACAATGATCACAATAGACCATATCAAAGAATTGGCAGAGCGAGGTGAAGCATTGAGGAGGTATCTTTGACATCGATGGCAAGAAGATACAACTCGCTGAAGAAGAGTTAAGAACACAAAACCCGTCCCTATGGGATAATCCCAAGGAAGCGGAGGCCTTGATGAAGAAAGTCCGGGAATTGAAATCTTGGATCGAGGGGTACGAACAGGTAACCTCAGCCGTGGGAGATTTACAGGTACTTTTCGATTTCGCCAAAGAGGGAGAAGCAACCGAGGAAGAAGTGGACGCCCAATACCAGGAGACCATACGAGTGCTGGAAGACATCGAGATGCGTAACATGCTGCGCCGGGAAGAAGATCACTTCGGGGCCATCATGAAAATCAATTCCGGAGCCGGAGGTACGGAAAGTATGGACTGGGCCAGTATGCTGTACCGGATGTACATCCGCTGGGGAGAATTAAACGGTTACAAGGTAAAACACGTGGATTACCAGGAAGGTGAAGAAGCCGGTATCAAATCAGCTACTCTCGAATTCGAGGGAGACTACGCTTACGGGTATCTGAAATCAGAAAACGGTGTTCACCGATTGGTTCGTTTATCGCCATATAACGCGGCCAATAAACGAATGACATCTTTTGCATCCGTGTTCGTTTATCCCGCCGTGGATGACACGATCGAGATCACGATCAATCCTGCAGACATCAGTTGGGACACCTTCCGAAGTGGTGGTGCGGGTGGTCAGAACGTGAACAAGGTGGAAACCGGAGTCCGGTTACGCCACGCTCCTACCGGAATCATGATCGAGAACACGGAATCACGTTCACAGCTGCAAAACCGTGAAAATGCCATGCGTTTATTGAAAGCCCAATTGTACGAACTGGAATTACAAAAGCGTCAGGAAGAACGGGATAAAGTGGAAGGAACGAAAAAAAAGATCGAGTGGGGATCACAAATCCGCAGTTATGTATTCGACGACCGCCGGGTGAAAGATCATCGTACCAACTACCAGACATCAAACGTACAGGCTGTTATGGACGGAGAGATCAACGAGTTCATCAAAGCCTACTTGATGATGTTCGGTGGCGGAGAAGAATAAAAGCAATCAATTTATGATTTATGAATTACGATTTACGAAAAGAAAAAGCGTAGTTTTGTTGGAGGGAATCTAAAATCATAAATCTAAAATCTAAAATGAATAGATGGATTTAAACTTTAATAGTTGCAAGATATTGATCGTCGGGGACGTGATGCTTGACAAATACTATTTCGGAAAGGTGGAACGTATTTCCCCGGAAGCTCCAGTTCCGATAGTAAATATCGTGACCGAGGAATCCCGCTTAGGCGGGGCCTCGAACGTGGCCAACAACATCACAAGTCTTGGTGGGCAGGCCACGTTATGCGGGGCTATCGGCTATGACTTTTTCGGGAAAGAGATTGAACGCATGGCTCACCGGAAAGGGATCAAAACCGATTTTGTCAAAACCGAGCAACCCACGATCACGAAAGCGCGCATCATCGGTGGAAGACAACAGATTGTCCGTATAGACTACGAGCAACATTTGGAACTTTCTGAAAAAGCAAGAGAAGATTTTCAAATCCATCTTGCCTCACTCTTCCAAGAGTTCCCTACCCTTGTTATTTCTGATTATGGAAAAGGCATGATCTCGGAAGAATTATGTTCGTTTTTGATAAAAACGGCAAAATCACATGGAACCCGTGTTATCGTGGACCCGAAAGGGCAAAACTGGAAGAAATATGCAGGGGCCGACTTGATTACTCCTAATGTAAAAGAATTAAGTGACATCATTGGCCACCCGGTGAAAAATAACGACCAGGATATTGCCGTGGCAGCCTTGGAAATCGTTCATCACTACGGTTTATCAGCATTACTTGTCACCCGGAGCGAACAAGGGATGAGCTTGATTTCCGATCAAAATATTTTGCATCTCCCCACACATTCTCAAGAAGTATTTGATGTAAGTGGAGCCGGAGACACGGTTGTAGCGGCCCTTTCACTAGCCTTAACCCAAGGTCAGGAAATCACGGAAGCCATGCGCATCGCAAACGTGGCAGCCGGAATTGTTGTTCAGAAAATCGGAACAGCAACTCTCAGCGTAGAAGAATTAAACGCAAATCTATAAGAAAAAAGGCTGTTTTAAAAACAGCCTTTTTAAATCTTAGATACAAAGTATTTCAAGAATGCCGTATTATCTGTAAGCTCCGGATGGAAAGATGTTACCAACATATTCTTTTCTTCCGCTGCAACGATATGCCCATCAAGCTCACACAGAATTTTTACCCCATCCTTCACGCTCGTGATATAAGGGGCTCGAATAAACACCAACTCAATTTCTTTCGAATCTACCGCAGGGATCACCTTTTTCGTGGCAAAACTATCGATCTGGCTCCCGTAAGCATTACGCCGAACGGCAATATCCATCACGCCCAAATGAGTCACTGAATCGTTCACGAGTTCTTTGGCCAGCAAGATCATTCCCGCACAAGTTCCCCATACCGGCAGCCCACTCTGGATTTTCCCGCGTAAAGGCTCCATAAGTCCGGTCCGATTAAGAATCTTTCCCATAGTGGTACTCTCCCCTCCTGGTAGAATGATTCCATCAATCTCTTCCAACTGCTCCGGGTATTTCACGATCACGGGTTCATGACCAATAGCCTTAATCTGGCGTTCATGTTCAATAATCGCCCCTTGAAAACCTAAAATTCCAATCTTCTTCATGACAAAAAATATAAGGTTCATAAAGTTCATAAAATCTATAAAGCAAGTTACCTTATGAACCTTACAAACCTTATGAACTTTATAAACTATTCTTACCAGCCTCTTTCAGCGTATTTGTTTTCCAATTTGCTAATTTCCAATCCGGACATAGCCTCTCCCAAGTTCTCTGACAATTCAGCCAATTTAACCGGATCGTTATAATAAGTCGTAGCTAAAACGATAGCTCTCGCTCTCTTGGCAGGATCACCTGACTTGAAGATTCCAGAACCCACAAATACTCCCTCGCAACCCAACTGCATCATTAAAGCTGCATCAGCCGGAGTAGCAATACCACCGGCTGCAAAGTTTACTACCGGCAATTTACCATTCTCATGCACGAATTTTACTAAATCATAAGGGGCTCCCATCTCTTTGGCAATCGTCATCAAAGCCTCTACCGGAGCCACTTGTACCTGATGAATATCATTGTTCAACTGACGCATATGTCTTACAGCCTCTACCACGTTTCCGGTTCCGGCTTCTCCTTTCGTACGAATCATAGAAGCACCTTCACCAATACGTCTTAAAGCCTCACCCAAATTACGGCATCCGCAAACGAACGGTACTTTAAACGCAGTCTTGTCAACATGATACAAATCATCTGCCGGCGTTAAAACTTCACTTTCGTCAATATAATCAATGCCAATGGCCTCCAAAATTTGTGCTTCCACGAAGTGACCAATTCTCACTTTTGCCATTACAGGAATAGACACGGCATTCTTTATAGCCTTGATCATCTGAGGATCAGACATTCTAGCCACGCCACCATCTTTACGAATATCAGACGGCACTCTTTCCAATGCCATTACAGCACATGCCCCGGCAGCTTCAGCGATCTTTGCCTGTTCAACATTGGTTACATCCATAATAACCCCACCTTTTAGCATTTGTGCCAGATTTTTGTTTAATTCATAGTTCCCCATAAGGTTCTCGTTTATTAATGTGTTCATAATAATAATTCCCCTCTCCTTCTAACGCTCCTGGGAGCCAAATATTTATGACTGAAAAGACCCGTTCCTCAAACGTTTCCGATCACTCAAAACACCCCCGCTAAAACGGGGAACAAATATAGCAATTTAGTTGAAAAAACTAACTTTATAAGCATATTTTAGTTGCAGACTGTAAGTACATAAAATACAGATACAAACAATCTAAAAGAATACTACCCATCTCACAATTCCCTCTAACACAAAAAATTTTACATGAAATGTATTATCAGAAGAAAAGATAGAAAGTCTAAATTTATCAAACACCCCCAATCCCTCCATAAATTAAACATGAAATTTGTGGAGTAAAGAACTTTCTACAAAAAGGAAAATTTACCTACCTCTTATAAATACGTCTTCAACCGTTTACTACGGCACGAGTTTTTCAGTTTCTTGATAGCCTTGGATTTAATTTGGCGTACTCGTTCGCTTGTCAGACCTACCCGATCGCCAATTTCTTCCAACGACATGGCTGTATAACCACCCAAGCCGTAATACATCCGCAAGATTAAAGCATCGCGTTCATCCAGAATCGTCAAATAACGATCTATTTCCGTCCGCAATGAATCGGCATTCATCTCCCGTTCGGCATCCGATATGGCATTATCCCCGGTAATCATCACGTCATACAAGTTGGAGGAATCCTCGTCTGCCGACAAAGGCGCATCCATGGATAACGGACGATTGGCAATCCGCAAGCTATCTTTAACCTCCTTCGCGGGAACATCCATTTTCAAGGCGATTTCTTCTGCCGTGGGTTCCCGTTGAAACTCTTGTTCCAAGCGGAAAAAGAACTTATTCACTTTGTTAATACTACTAATTTTGTTCAATGGTAACCGAACTAAACGCGAATTTTCTGCGATTGCCTGTAAAATCGATTGCCGAATCCACCATACGGCATAAGAAATAAACTTGAATCCTTTCGTTTCGTCAAAGCACTCAGCAGCTTTTATTAATCCCAGATTGCCCTCGTTGATCAAATCCCCCAAACTCAAACCGTTATTCTGGTATTGCTTGGCCACGGAAACCACGAAACGTAGGTTACTCTTCACCAATAACTCCCGTGCCGCTCGGTCTCCCGATCGGATTTTCTTGGCTAAAGCAACCTCCTCATCCGGCGTCAACACGTCGATTTTCCCAATCTCCTGCAAGTATTTCTCTATCGAGAACGAATCCCTGCCAGTGATTTGTTTGCTAATTTTTAACTGTCTCATAGGTCTCTTCGTATAATTGGCTTAAAGTTAATCATCTATTTCAGTAAAACAAATATTAGAGCTCTTTTTTTCGTATCTACTTGAAGAAATATACGGGGATATATTAACTTTGTTGTCTGAAAACACCATTTAATTAAAACATACGCCATTAATTTAGAAATCATTCGAATAATTAGAATAAAACACCATTTGAATCGAGATAATTTTGCAAAAATCTTTGGCACAATAAAAAAAATACCTACTTTTGCAGTCCGAAGTGAGAAAATAATAACATAAGAAATATTGCAATGAAACGTACATTTCAACCATCCAACAGAAAGAGAAGAAACAAACATGGTTTCAGAGAAAGAATGTCTACCGCTAACGGTAGAGCAGTTCTAGCTAGAAGAAGAGCTAAAGGAAGAAAAAAATTGACTGTTTCTGACGAGCGCAGACACAAGCATTAATATAAAAAAAGCTGCTTTTACAAGCAGCTTTTTTTATTCGTTCCTTTTCCCCCGCAACCGCAATTACAACTGCATCCTTTCCCCTTCTTTGCATTCCGAAACAAACGATAAGCACCTCTTCCCGCAAAAACAAGTGCTATCGCCACAATTATATACGTCAATATTAGTTGCATTTCTATTCTCTAATTTTAGATTAATAATTCATGATACCGGGGACTCGTCCTAAATAATCAAGTCCAATACCTGTTTTATCACGAAACATACGCCCCAAGCCAGTACCGTCGTGTATCCCATCACGAAAAACGCCCACTTCATTCCAATCTCTTTACCGATAGCAATCAAAGCCGCAAAACAAGGTGAATAAAGTAACACGAAGATCACAAATATAATGGCAGTAACCGGAGTAAACCCATGTTCCCGCAAACGCATTTCCAACGTCGCATTCGACCCGTCATCTTCCTCCATAACCTCTTCCCCCTGGTACAGAACGGCCATCGTGCTAACCACGACTTCTTTTGCCGCAACCCCGGTCAACAAGCTAACGCCAGCTTTCCAGTCAAAACCAAGCGGTGTCCAAATAGGCTCCATCGTTCGCCCTAATCGACTGATATAAGAATTTTCCTGACGTTCACTTACCTCTTGTCGATGCAAGTTCTCTAATTTCGCTTCCCGTTCTTCCTTCAACATATCCACGTTTCCGATCCCGGAAGCGATCGTTGCCTCGTAAGCCCTTGTTACCTCGGCCTTCTTTTCATCATACTGAGCCTCTAGCTCTTTGTCCACGGGAAAATAGCCCAACGCCCAAATCAATATGGAGGCAAACATAATAATACCTCCCATTTTTTTCAGGTATTGCTCGCCTTTACTCCACATATGCCGTACGGTCGTTCTCAAGGTTGGCATTCGATACGGGGGCAACTCCATCACGAACGGCACTTCCTGTTTATGGAAAAGTACCCGTTTAAACAACTTAGCCATCACGATAGCAGCTAGAATTCCAAACAAGTATATTCCAAAAAGAACTAACGCCGCATAATCTTTGAAAAATGCCCCGACCAACAGGATGTATACCGGAAGGCGGGCACTGCAAGACATGAAAGGATTGATCAGTATGGTTAATATCCGGTCACTCCGGTTCTCCAGCATACGCGTTGACATGATCGCCGGCACGTTACACCCGAATCCCATGATCATCGGAATAAAACTTTTCCCGTGCAAGCCAAGTTTATGCATCAACTTATCCATGATAAATGCCGCACGAGCCATGTACCCCGTGTCTTCCATGAAAGAAATAAACAGGAACAATATCAATATATTCGGTAAAAACACGATCACGCTCCCCACTCCACCAATGATACCATCCACTAATAAATCCTTTAAAGGTCCCGCACTCATCTGGTTATCGACAAATTCACCTAAAGCCCCGACTCCGGTCTCAATCCATTCCATCGGATAACTTCCCAAACTAAACGTGGCAAAAAATGTCACGAACAGGAATAACAAGAAGATCGGGAATCCGAACAATTTATGCGTGACAATAGCATCAATATACTCCGTTTTACGTCTTCGATTCACGGGACTTTCCTTGTACGTTTCTTTTAACGCCCCGGAAATAAAACCGTACTTCGTATCGGTAACAACCGACTCGACTTTCTCTCCATAGGTTGTTTCAATCCGTTCAACTCCCTCTTTTACGACCTTCAATAATTTCTCCCGTGAATGATCCCGTTGTACGAATTCCAACACGTCCTTATCCCCTTCCAATAACATCAGAGACAGGAAACGGGGAGACATATTACAGATCAAATCTTTTTCATCTTTCAACTCGGCTCGAATGGCCACGATGCTGTCCTCAATCTCTTTCCCGTAGTTTATATGGATATGGCGTACCGTTTCACTTCTTCCCTCGTACACCTCGATAACTTCCCGTAACAACTCCTTAATTCCTTTCCCCTTTGACCCGACAGTAGGCATCATCGGCATCCCGATCATCTGTCCCATCTCCTGATAATTGAAAGTTGCCCCGGAACGTTCCAGCTCATCATACATATTCAAAGCGATCACGCCCTTCACGTCCATGTCAATCAACTGCGTGGACAAATAGAGATTACGTTCCAAGTTAGACGCATCTACCACGTTAATCACCACATCGGGTGCGTTATTCATAATATATTCCCGCACATACTTTTCTTCATTCGAGTAAGCAGAAATGGAATACGTTCCCGGTAAATCGACCACGTTAAACTCGTAACCTTCAAATCGAAACGTGGCACTCTTCGCATCCACCGTAACCCCACCGTAATTTCCCACGTGTTCCTGAGAACCACTCATGTAGTTGAACAGTGTTGTTTTCCCCGCATTGGGGTTACCGACAAAAGCAACATGTATATGTTTATCTCGACCTTCCCAGTGCTTGGCGAAAGCTTCTTCCGCATCACGGGCGCTCCCTGACACCCCGACAATATTAGTAGCCTCCTCAAGAGATACGATTTCAATAAACGCTGCTTCTTGCCTCCTTAAAGAGATTTCATAACCCATAATTGCATATTCAATCGGATCATTCAAAGGGGCGTTCTTCACGGCCTTCACCACTTTTCCCCTCACGAATCCCATCTCGTTTAATCGTTTCCGAAAGGCCCCATATCCTTTCACCTTGGTAATAACGGCACTTTCTCCGGTTTTCAGTTCTGACAGTAACATATAAACATCTTGTAATTAGTATCGCGAATGTAAAAACTTTATTTTTATTTTTTCTAAATAAACACAGAATAATAACGAGAATTTCATCATTAATAATTATAAAATTTATTAATAAAAGACTTTCCAGCCTAAGTGTCTTCCGAAATTTATAGAGAAAAACAACGAATCTTTTCTTTTTTACTCCGTATAACCAACAAATAGTTTACTTTTGTAACATGAAAACAGAAGATATAGAAAACCAGGACGAGCAAAAATGGAAAAGCGTGAATCAATTGCTATCACGGGCGGGTTCGCGCTTAAATATCCTAGAAGAAGAAATTGATGTAGAAGTACAACATCAGTATATGGATCTTTTGGAGCATCTCATCAAAGGTGGTGACTTCAAAGCGTTGAGAGAAGACGCGATAGTACACGTCCAAGATCTATTTGACGAGGCCGTTGATGCCGAAAAGAAAAAAACTTTGTTAATCCTATTGTCCATGGTCGATGACATTTCTATATACCGAAGCATTGAATCGTTCCAGAAACAAGATACCCCGATCAAACCGTGGGCAACCATAGCCTTGCAACAATCCCGGATGCTGATTCAATCCAACCTGCTGGACGAATCGACCGTGTTCGTATCCACCGGCCTAGGCGGTCACGACACGCTGTTACGTTATTTTTGTGTTTATGTTGCCAACGAGGGGGTTACACTACAACCTTTCCAGTGGGATATTGCCCAAAAAGAGACAGAATTGGTCATTAGCAAAAGCCAAGGAGAGATCGAACAAATCGAACAATTCGAGAAATACATCACGTTCACCCTTCTGTTACCAATCGAGGCTAACCTAAAAGAGATTTTCAATTCGATTATAGACGAGTGTAACACTTACGGGAACTTTTTAAGCGAAAACATCATCATCACGAACGTGAAAAAACTTTCCACCAAAGAGATTGAGGATTTCTTGGAAACTAAATCCCCTCCAAAGCACAAATCAAGACCATTCTAGTCCAGCATCAAGCTTATGAAAGGACTACATTTTTTGAAATAAGGCTCCAACTCGGGAAAATGTTCCGGGTGGTAGCCTAAAAGCAATTGCGTCAGTTCCTGCACGGACAACTCCGCCTCCACCTGCTTTGCATTATCACAAACACAATCTCCTTTCCCGATTACGTATATTCCCGTGTTTTCCGGAATCCAGTCATCCGTTACTTTCAGCACGAGATCCTGCTCCGGATTATTCACGGCATACAAACGGAGCATTTGTTCCACGTCCAACACACGTGCCATTCCCCGGTGCTCATCCGCTTTTCCGGCAGGAAGTACACGGCAATATATCTCCGCCGCATCCAGATATTTCATCACTCCCCACAAAGCCACCCGTTTGACATCCTCGGAGTCATACATTCCATCCAGTACCAAAGCATGATTTCCTCTCGGTTCGGCAAAAGCCATCCCAACAATATTTTTATCGCTATACACGACAATCAACGCCCCTCCATCCATTCGCAAACTTTCCACGATCACCTCAAAATCTTCCCGTTCATGCTGCACGCAACAAGGACGTAAACGCATCATTGACTGAAAATAATTAAACAAGTCATCCGTTAACAACCCCACCTCCCGAATAGCTTCCACCCGAAAATGATCCGCAACCGGTTTATCCAAAATCGTGTAATGTTCCAGAGTATAATCAAAAACAGTCGCATACCCCATCTTTCCGTAATAATCATACAACCATTCACTGGCCGGAATCAGGGTACTCACGGGAATCTTTCTTCCTCTCATCACGTAGAAAGCCTCCCGCAGTAACTTCGTCATCACGCCCCGGGCCCGGGCCAATGGATGAGTACAAGCCCCCGAAATATACCCTGTTACAATTTGTGTCACGCCAAAAGTCATAGGGTAAAGAGGAGTTTGTAAAGCAGCAATAGCCGCACCTTGTTCATCCCAATACACCAGAGCATTCTCCTCCTTGTATTTTTTGTCAAAATAGAATTGAATGAACTCTTCCGTATCATCAAAACACACCCTCCATAACTCCATGACTTCCCGTTTCATCATACACGTATTTAAATTAAACAACCTTTGAAATGAGAGATTTTCTCATTTTCAACTTTCAATTAATTCGGCATACCCTTTCTCCAATAATATCACCGGACGATAAGATAGTTTCGCCTTTCTCAATCCCGGAATTCCCAAATCTTCCTCCCGATTCAGATAAACATATTGTTCCGGGATATGCCGTGCGAACTCCTGATTCAAAATATTATACGAACCGTCAATATGACTATCAGCCTTCTCGATATGAACGGCAAAGGTATCATGATTTACCGGGGCGCCATACGTGAACCCGACGATTTCATCATCCACCCAGAGCGCTCCTCCAACCAAACCAAGAGCATCAAAATTTCGCAACGCAATATTCAATGCTTTTCGCTCGTTTATCAAACTCTCCTCTTCCTCACAATCATGCTCTTCACACCATTTTTCCTCTAGTTCCAAACAATGCGGGATCAAATCTACTGTTAATGGCGTGTACTTGTAATTATAGGTGCGTTTGAACTTATTCACGTGATTCCGTTTAGGCTGAAAATTTTTACCTTTCAATTCAGCCAGCTCTTGACGGGAATAAATATAATCAAAATAATCCCGATCCAACCGATAATCAAAACTTCCCGGAAACTCCCGGTTGAACCATTCCTCCAACTCCGGAAAAACTCCATGTACACGTAAAACGTGTCCTTCGGTCTTGGCTTGCTGTTTCAACAACTCGATCACATTCTTCACATCCCCGGTTCCCACGGGCATCGTGTACACGACACTTTCCTCATCCAATGTAAAACGCACCACGAGACAGTCATCGACCACAGCGTAATGACTATTGGTCAAGAACTGCCACGTGTACAAGTTCACAAACGAAAGATTGCAATCCCGGTTCCCACATGCCAAAAAATAAGTCGTTATTAACTCTTTATCCTCTATTCTGATCGGTTTAAAATCTATCATATAATTACTTTTAATTTCCGTCACAAAGATACGATCTTTCTCATTTATAAAACCTCCTTCATATGTCTAAAATTAGAACTGATCGTATCCAGTATCTCCCGCGTCCGTCCGTTTATCATCAATTTATACATGGATTGGGCAAACCCCATCATCTGGCTCCACTCCACTTTAGGCGGCATGGCCAAAGCATTCGGATCTGTCATCACGTTTACAAGTACCGGCCCGTCAATATTCATCGCCTGTTCCAGCACGGCTTGTACCTTCTCCGGATCGTTCACCGTGAATCCCTCCATTCCCATCGCTTTTGCCACAAGCGCAAAGTCTGGATTGTCCATATCCGTCTGCCAATCCGGTAACCCGGCAACCTCCATTTCCAACTTCACCATTCCCAAAGAACGATTATTGAACACGACAATTTTTACGGGTAATTTATACTGCACGATTGTCGAAAGATCCCCCAGTAACATGGAGATTCCCCCATCCCCACACAAAGCCCAAACTTGCCGCTCCGGAAAGGCCAGCGAGGCCCCGATCGCTTGCGGAACAGCATTTGCCATTGAACCATGATTAAAAGAGCCTAACATTTTTCTCTCTCCCGTCCCGTGCAGATAGCGCGCTCCCCATACACACGTCATCCCCGTATCAACCGTGAAAATCGCATCCTTCGACGCCAATTGATCCACGACGGACATCACGTACTCCGGATGAATTTTATCTGTTTGTCCTTTCTCCTCCACGTAAGCATTCAAGTTCTCCTTCACCCGTTCATACCCTTTCAATTGTTTCTGCAAAAAATCATCTGTCTGTTTTTGCTTGATACGAGGCAACAATGCCTGTAACGTACTCTTCACATCCCCACATAGCCCCATAGCCACCTTGGCCCGTCGTCCTAAACGTTCCGGCTTAATATCCACCTGCACGATCGTGTTGTTTTCCGGCATAAAGGCTGCATACGGGAAATCTGTTCCCAACATCACCAGCACTTCCGCCTCGTGCATACTGTCATACCCGGAAGGCATCCCTAGCAAACCGGTCATTCCCACCTCGTTAGGATTATCATATTGTATCTCCATCTTACTCTTAAAAGAATATGCCACGGGAGAATTCAGCAACCCGGACAATTCCACCACTTCGGCGTGGGCATCCTTGGCCCCGATCCCACAAAACAAAGTTATCTTTTCCTTCCCATTCAATAAATCAGCCAACGCATCCAATTCTTCATCCGAGGGACGTATGGAAGGATGTGTCGGAAATGTCTTAACGGCAGAAAATATCTCCTCTGCCCCACGAGCAGTCACGTCCCCGGGAACCCCGATCACGGCTACTCCCGAACCGGAAATTGCCGCTTGCATGGCAGCCTGCAACATACGAGGCATCTGGCAGGGCGTGGTCGCCACCTGGTTATAATAACTACAATCTTCGAACAACTTCATCGTGTCCGTTTCCTGAAAATAACGAGTCCCGAATTCACTCGTGGCCATCGTGGAGGCAATCGCTAACACCGGGACACCCGAACGATGCGCATCATATAGCCCGTTAATCAAATGAACGTGTCCCGGACCACTACTTCCGGCACAACAAGCCAATTGCCCGTGTAATTGAGCCTCCGCCCCAGCCGCATAGGCTCCGACTTCCTCGTGGCGCACGTGAACCCACTGAATCTTACCATTTTTCCTTACGGCATCATTTATCTCATTCAAACTATCGCCCGTGACGGCATAAATTCTTTTCACACCGGCCTCAACCAGCATATCAACCAACTGTTCTGCAACTTTTTTAGCCATAGATCCTGTATTTTATATTGTTTTTAGTCTCTATGGCTAAAACGAAAAATAAAAAGAAAAGTTTATATTTTAGGAGCCAGAAACGCTCCCACCCGTGATATGTTTGCCTCTTTACGACAGTCATTAATCGTGACACGAATAGTCTCCACGGCAACATCCGGGATATGCAACAAACGTTTATAACCAATCGTACCCCCTTTTCCCAACACCTGCCAAGTACCATTCACCAACCCTTCCACGGTAAACGACTCCACCCGCTGTCCCCGGCTAATATCTTCCTGCAACAAGATCGTGTTTATCGTACATCCCTTCCCCAAGGTATATTCTTTACTTTCCCCCTGCCGGGCTGTCCACGCCCGAGCCCACCGGGAAACAAAATCTTTCGCATACATCTTTTCCAGATACTCTCCGAATTCTTTTAACCGAGTGACATCGGTCTCGCAAAGCACACCCCGCTTATCTGGTGACACATTCAGCAATAAAGAAGAATTACATCCCACGGACTGGAAATAAACCCTCACCAATTCCGACAAAGATTTCACTTTCAAATCTTCCCTCTCGTGATAAAACCAGCTAGGACGAATAGAGACCGACACCTCCGAAGGATACCAGAACAATTCCGTCGCACGATCAATAATCTCTTTTCCCCCAAGATCCCGGGAAAACACGCTTAAACGCATCTCTTCATTACGCTTTTTCGCATCCGGATAACACCCCGGGACCAACGCAACGGAACTCCATTCGGCCCCACGCCCTCTCGCACTTTCATTCCCGATCCAACGAATATCATCACCATAAAAAGCCGTAACCGCGTTAGGCTGTAACTTATGAATCGTTTTCAATATCAATTCCCAGTCATATTCCTGTCTTTTCCCGTCAATGCCTATCTCACTAGTCCCATCCAACCAAATTTCATCTATTTTCCCGTACTCGGTCAATAATTCCGTCAGTTGTTTCACGAAAAACTCGTTGTACCGGGGAGAGTCCCCGTAATAAGAAATGTTCCGATCCAAAAGGGATAAATAAATTCCGAATCTCATCCCGTTCCGGTCACACGCTTTTTTCAATTCCCGAACTACATCGCCTTTCCCGTTTTTCCACGGAGAGGCCGTGATAGCATGACGAGTCGTTTTTGTCGGCCACAAACAAAAACCATCATGATGTTTGGCGGTCAGCACGACGGACTTGAGGCCTCCCGCCTTTAACGCCTTCACCCACTGCTCCGCATCCAGCGCTACCGGATTGAACATCACCGGAAACTCCTTGCCGTCACCTTGTTCTTTCCCGGTAAACGTGTTTATTCCAAAATGGATGAAAGCTGTCAATTCCAACTGCTGCCAGGCTAATTGCTGCTTTGTCGGGACCAGTCTTGCTGCCATCTCCACTTTCTCCTCCAGTGTAACCTTCTCCGGAAAACGAACATTTTTTTCAAAATATTTCCCCTTCTGAGCCTCGGCCGACAAAGAAATCACGCATAAAAAACACCAAATCATATAGCATATTCTCACAGCAGTCACAATTATTGTTATAATAAATGTAAAAATAAACAATTTTTCTCATTTAGACAACAAAAATCTAATTATTCACGTATGAAACTAAATAATATAATATCAATTAATATGAGTACAAACAAAATAATCGAAATCCTAGGAGATCAAAGTGATTTCCTATTGAACCACACCTGTAAAACCATTGATAAATCGTTACTTCACATCCCGTCACCCAATACTATTGATGAAATTTGGATATCATCCGATAGAAATACCCGTACTCTGAACAGTCTGCAAAGCATCCTGAGTCACGGCCGTTTAGCAAATACCGGCTACGTGTCCATTCTCCCCGTGGATCAAGGAGTTGAACACACGGCAGGAGCGTCTTTCGCCCCAAATCCTCTCTATTTTGATCCGGAAAACATCATAAAACTTGCTATCGAGGGCGGGTGTAACGCCGTGGCATCAACATTCGGAGTACTCGGAGCCGTGGCTCGTAAATACGCTCACAAAATCCCGTTCATAGTGAAAATCAATCATAATGAACTACTAACCTACCCGACTCAATACGACCAAACACTATACGGTACGGTGGAAGAGGCATGGAATATGGGAGCCGCTGCGGTAGGTGCCACAATTTACTTCGGCTCACCGGAAAGTCGCAGACAAATACTAGAAGTATCAGAGGCATTTTCCCATGCACATGAACTAGGTATGGCAACCATCCTCTGGTGTTACCTTCGTAACGGAAGTTTCAAAAAAGACGGAGTAGATTACCACTCGGCAGCAGATTTGACAGGACAGGCCAATCACCTAGGGGCAACGATCCAAGCTGACATCGTAAAACAAAAGCTCCCGACGGTTAACGGGGGATTTACCGAACTTAAATTCGGAAAAACGAATGAAAAAGTTTATACCGAACTTACGTCCTCCCACCCGATAGACCTCTGCCGCTACCAAGTGGCCAACAGCTACATGGGACGCATTGGCCTGATCAACTCCGGGGGTGAATCTAAAGGAGCGTCCGATTTAAAAGAAGCTGTCATAACAGCCGTAATCAACAAACGAGCCGGCGGAATGGGACTTATCAGCGGACGGAAAGCCTTCCAGAAACCGATAAACCAAGGTGTAGAATTACTAAATGCTATCCAGGACGTTTACCTGGATAAAAATATCACGTTAGCCTAACAAAAATAGCAACCAATGAGGGAGTGTCAAAAACTTTTGAGCCCCCTCATTGAATCTATAGTATCTCGTATTATTCTCCACGGTGTCTCGTCGTACTCTCACTAGTACATAAACTAAATTTCAAGAAAAAATCAAAAGCAGATCAACCCGCCACATCGTTGACCTATCGTTAACCTTTCGTTAACCTATCGTTGACCTACCTACGAGACATACCGGAATTCCCCTTGAAAATCCCTTTCGATATAGGAGTAAAACACACTACCTTCTGTTTTTTATTCTTATCTTTGTGAAGAAGACATAACCCCGGTTCACAATGGATGAAAGAGTACTCGATAAACTAAAAATACTCGCTGAATCAGCGAAATACGATGTATCCTGCGCATCTAGCGGGACCTCCCGTTCTCACAAAAAAGGACAGATCGGGAGCGCAGAAGGGTGGGGTATATGTCATAGTTTCGCAGAAGACGGACGCTGTATCTCTCTACTGAAAATCATGCTCACGAACAACTGTATCTACGATTGTGCCTATTGCATCAATCGCAGGAGCAACGACCTGCCGAGAGCCACGTTCTCCGTCACGGAACTCGTGAACCTGACGATAGAATTCTATCGCCGGAATTACATCGAGGGACTCTTCCTCAGTTCGGGAGTAGTACGCAATCCAGACTACACGATGGAACGTTTGGTGAAAGTGGTAAAGGACTTGCGGCAAGTGTACCGCTTTAACGGATACATCCATTTGAAAAGTATTCCCGGGGCCAGCCAAGAACTGGTAAACGAGGCTGGTTTATACGCGGATCGTATGAGTGTAAACATCGAAATCCCCAACGAACAAAGCCTGCAACTTCTTGCCCCGGAAAAAGATTTTCAAAGTGTATTCACCCCCATGCGTTATATCCAACAAGGTATGTTACAAAGCGCCGAGGAACGAAAGAAATACCGCCATGCCCCCCGCTTTGTCCCCGCGGGACAAAGCACACAGATGATCGTGGGAGCAACTTCCGATTCGGATAAGGACATTCTACACCTAACCTCTGCACTCTACAAACGTCCAAGCATGAAAAGAGTATATTATTCGGGATTCGTCCCCGTCAACGGGTACGACAACCGTCTGCCGGCCTTGAAGCAACCACCTCTTGTAAGAGAAAACCGATTGTATCAAGCCGATTGGTTACTCCGATTTTACAATTTCAAAGTAGATGAAATCGTGGATGACTCCTATCCTGATCTAGACCTAGAGATCGACCCGAAACTGGCTTGGGCTCTTCGTCACCCGGAGGCATTCCCCGTGGACATCAACCGGGCGGATTACGAAATGTTATTACGTGTCCCCGGACTTGGGGTGAAGTCTGCCAAGATGATTCTCACGGCCCGCCGCTATTCCCGCTTGGGGACATCACATTTGAAACAAATCGGTGTCGTTCTCAAAAAAGCCCAGTATTTCATCACGTGCAATGAACTGCCTACCCGAACCGTTAACGAAATAAAACCCGAAAATGTAAGGCGGATTCTGACACAAAGAAAAGCAAACCGTATCGACGATGGTCAACTGATCATCCCCTTCGTTTATTAATTGAATTAATTCGACTTCATGGCACTTGAAATCGTAAATCTAAAATCATAAATCTAAAATTAATATGCTCATATTCCGGTACGACAAAACCTTTGAAGGACTGTTAACAGCGATTTTTGACGCTTATAGCATCAAAAGATTTCCCGATGTTTTGCTAGCAGCAGAAGACACGTCTCCTTTATTTTATGATGAAATCATCACAGTCGTTACGGATGAGGAAAGAAGTAGCCGGGTATGGAAAGGACTTCAAAAGAAACTATCCGCCTCGGCCCTTACCAGTCTTACAACCTGCTGGCTATCCGAACTCCCGGAGATTGACCTCGTACTATTCCGTTACATTCACAAAGCCATCGACGCACCCCGTTCCATCGAACTCAATTTCGGGGATCCCGATGTGCTGGAACTTTCCAAAGTCTGGAAAAAGGTAAACAACGAACGGTTACGGGTCATGCAATTCCTGCGCTTTCAGAAAGCTGCCGACGGCACCTATTTTGCCGCATTGAAACCGCTATATAACGTAATCTCGCTCGTGATTCCCTATCTCCAAGATCGTTTTGCCGATCAAAAATGGCTACTCTATGACCTCAAACGGGAATACGGTTATTATCACGATCTGTCAACCATCACCGAAGTACACTTTGAACAAAAAGAAGGACATCTTCAAAGCGGATTCCTCGACGAAAGCATCATGGATCAAGACGAAAAACTTTTTCAAAAACTCTGGCAGACCTATTTCAAGGCAATTACTATAAAAGAACGCCTGAATCCTAAACTACATCGTCAAAATCTCCCTGCCCGCTTTTGGAAATACCTAACGGAGAAAAAGGGATAACTCATTTTCTAAAGCAAGAATCTCCCAATTAGAGATCTTTCTGTCCCCATTTTTCCCTTTGTAACCGCTCGGAATTGACCAAGATAAATAAAAGGAGTAATGAATCTTTAGAAAGTTTATTTTTAAGATAAGCGATAGCCTCCGACTTTTTATTATAGATTGTCTGTTTATTTTTACCTAATTTTTGAGCAATTTCCTCCACTTTCCAACCATCGAAAAATAGTTTTAGAATCTCAGCACTCTCTTCAGGCAATAATCCCAAGATATAATGAAAAGTCGAAAGAGTTTCACTTTCAATAATATCTACTTCAAATGAATCTTTATCCAACAACTGGCCAGCTTTATACTTTTCGACACATTGATGATGTCTGATATAACTTTTAAAATGGTTCCGTAAAGAAACATATAAATAAGCCTTTATATCGGTTAAACGTTCAAATTTTAGTGAAGGTGATTGCCACAAATTTAAAAAAACATCGTGAATGGCATCACGGGGTTCCACTTCTGTATGCTGATATAATTTTGCTGTAAAATAAAACAAATCATTATAGAACAGAGAATAGACTTTTCCGAAATCTTTCTCTATCCTACGGTTAAAATTTTTTAGCAAAATAGTTTCCTCTTTTTCCGGTATCATCATCCTTGTTAAATATATTGCCGATAAAAATACTCACCTCATTAGTACGGGAACCTTGTTTTAAATAGCAAATTAATTCATAAAATCAGAAACTTGCAAATACAAAAAGAAGTTGTTATAGTTTCTTTATCTTATTTATCCCTATTAGCATAGAAAAAACGAATATATTATAGCAAAAAAACAAAAGAATTTGCACATCACAAACAACTAAAAATCAGCTACATTTTCTATATATTTTCTTTTTTAGAAAAAAAATATCCGATTTTGAAGTAAATTTTTTCGTGTCACGCGTTTCCTTTATAAATATCCCGAAGTAACAAGTTCAGAGTTCTTCGAGTATTTAAACATCCCGGAGAAGGGAAATTAAATCGGTAAAAAATGAACATTCTATGAAATTGGAAGATAAGGAATTTGAAGATTATTATCATCGGGCTCATCATCTCACGAATGAGTTATTATCAACCTATAATAATAATCTGAGTTTGGAAGAAAATAAGGAGGTCGACACTTTTTTAAAGGAGAATCATCTTTCTGGAGAATTAATTGATCGTTTGACTTCCTCTGAAATTCACCGGGAATATTATAATCGTTTGGCTCAAGAAAATAAAGAAGAAAATCTGGCTTTATTATTAGCACAAATGAGAAAAGAAAAACCGAAACAAAAAAGATTCAGAATATGGTATCATATCGCAGCTTCAGTAGCTGCCATTATAGCCATTATCTTTTGGACGCAATCTGAACGACAAGTGGAAAAATATGATGATTGGTATAGCCAGACGATAACAGAACAATATACCCAACCAACTTTGATTTTAGAGAACGACAGTTCCTTGATTTTAGCAGATGATGCCCAAGCAATCGTTAGCCAAGATTATGAAATTAAAAAATCGCAAGGAAATTCCCTAAAATATACAGTAACGAGCCAATCCGGAACTCTTCGCTACAACAAACTAATTGTTCCTAAACAATATACCTACACACTAAAACTTAGTGACCAATCAGAGGTTATACTAAATGCGGGGAGTATACTCCGATATCCAGTAAGTTTTACAGGAGATAAACGGGAGGTTGAACTAATTGGAGAAGCATTTTTTAAAGTGGCAAAATCAGATAAACCTTTTTTAGTACGACTGGGAAAGAATAATGTAACCGTCTACGGAACTCAATTTAATATACGTTCCAGAGCTAACAGTGACCTTGAAGTCGTATTAGTCAAAGGAAGTATCGGATTTAAAGCAGAAAACCAAGAAGAAATCAGAATTAAGCCTTCACAAATAGTCGTTTGTCAGCCAGAGACCGGAAAGACTCAAGTGAAAGAGATTAATCCCAAGGATTACATCATGTGGATGGAAAATATGTTTGTTTTTAAAGGGCAAACTCTAGAACGGATTTTATCAGAAGTGTCAATATGGTACGGAGTACAGATAGACATCCAAGTAGACGTAAAAGATATGAAACTGACTTTAATTACGAACAAGGATAATTCATTAGAGGACATCCTCAAATTTATCACAAAAATTACAAACATAAAAATAACTAAAACCGGAGATATGGAATATAAAACAGAGTAGTAAATAAAAGAGCATCCCAGGGATGCCCTTTTCAGACTTTCCCGCAGAATCAGATTGGCGTCAGTATCTGTCGGAAAGCAGTGATTCAGTAATGTGTGAATAAGTTGAACTTAATTTGTATTACCAAATGCTATACAAAATTATGAAAAAAAAGTATGTAGCAAAAAATGCTTGGTGTATTTATTTCCTTTTGGCGGTAATTTTACTGCCGATTCAGACAACGGCTGCAATCGATCCGGCTCAGCCGATCTTAAGCCTCTCTATTGAAAATAAAGTGGTAACTATTCATGTCCGGGATGTATCTTTAGATGAAATCCTGTTGTTAATGAATGAACAAACAAATATTTCCTTCGGTTATCAAGAGGGCGTGATTGATAAAAATCAGAAATTTTCTTTGGATGTTTCCGGGGTCCCGGTAGAAGAAGCATTGCGGATTCTTTTCAAGAACAGTAATTATGATTTTGAGTACAAAGATCAGCGGATATTGATTGTATTAAAATCTATTCCCCAAACAGAGGCAAAGAAAGATAGAACAGTAAAGGGAGTTGTGCTAGATCAGTCGGGCACTCCTCTACCCGGAACTACCGTTTTACTCAAAGGAACCACGTTAGGGGTTGCAACTGATGTGAATGGTTCGTATAGCCTCCAAATCCCACAAGGTAACCAAACCTTAGTATTTTCACTTGTCGGGATGAAAACTCAAGAAATCCCTTATAAGGGGCAAATTGAAATTAACGTGACAATGGAAGAAGATATCACAGAAATGGATGAAGTAGTTGTAACTGGTTATTCTGTCCGAAAAGTAAATGAATTGACCGGGGCCGCACAACAGTTTCATGGAAAAGAAGTTGCCCAAAACATGGTTAATGGAGATATCTTGTCAGCCTTGAAAGGACACACGACGGGCTTACAAATTTCAGGTAGTGACGGGAACCCGGCACGAAACAACTCTTTACTATTAAGAGGTGTCGGTACGTTATATGATAGTAAACAGTATCCTTTGATCGTGATTGATGGGATCGTTACTGATTTTACCAACATCAACGGGGTCGTAGCAGCCAATGACATAGAAGAAATAACGGTATTAAAAGACGCAGCATCTTCTGCAATTTACGGATCACGCGCTGCCATGGGTGTAATCGTGATTACCACGAAAAAAGGTCAGAAAAGTAGACAAACAACTTCTGTAGATATGAAATTTGGTCTCAGCGTTCAGAACTTCGGAGGATTACGATATATGACTTCAGAGGAGCTACTTGATTACGGTAAAATGAGCCTAACGAACTGGTGGAATGGGAATAATAGTTTACAAGCTAAATATCCCGATCGAGATGGATTTATCCGAGACACGCTAAGCTCTTTATCCCAGAATTTTGATCTTTCCCATACAACCGATTGGCGAGATCTACAATATCAACACGGGATTACCAAAAGTATAGGTGTCAATATTTCCGGGGGAAGCGAACGAGCTAGTTACTATTTATCCTATAATTATTTTGATGAAAAGGGAACAAAAATCGATAATTACCTGACTCGCAATTTTTTAAAATTACGTATGGATTATGATGTTACTCCATTCTTAACCCTAGGAATCAATCTGAGCGGAACATTCTCCAAGTATGAAAGTCCTAATAGCGGTTCTTTTGAAGACTACCATCCCTGGCTTTCTCCTTACGACGAAGATGGCAAGCTAAAAAAGAGCATCCCACAATGGAGAAGGTTTGCCATGTATAATGTTGACCTCGTGAATCCCCTCATGGATAATCAATATAACAGCAGTATCAGCCACAATGACAACCTAATGGGCTCTTTTAGCGGAACGTTACATCCTTTTAGTTGGATGAGTTTCACTTCCGTAAATACCTATACACGGATTTATTCCAATACCAATAATTATCAGGATAGTAGAACCTATTCCGGAAATTACAGCAACAATAACTTCAGTAACGGAATTTTGGATATCAGTGATGCCCGAGACGATAGTTTCCTAACTTCTAACATTCTCCGGATGGAATATCGTTTTAATGACCATAACATATCGGGACTTCTAGGACAAGAGTATTACGAACGCCACTCCCGTAGTTCAAATCTATCCATGTATGACCAAAGTGTTGTTGGTGAAAGAAATGTAGGAGGATTCTCAAAAGTTGGAAAAAAGATTCAATCCTCTTACGTGCCGGACGGAAGTGAGAGTGAATCGGGAAGTTTTTCTCTCTTTGCTGAGGCCAATTATAACTATAAAGGCAAATATATGGCTTCGGTATCTTTCCGTACAGATGCCTCTACCAATTTCGGAAAGGATAACCGTTACGGGAAGTTCTATTCTATAAGTGGTGCTTGGCTAGTATCCTCGGAGAAATTTATGCAAAAACAAAAGGCTTTATCTTTCCTTAAATTACGCTTAAGTTACGGAACTTCAGGTAAAGAAGCCGGTATAGATTACTTGAACTACACTCTATATGCTATCGGGAAAGATTACGAAGATTATTACCGTGAACATCCCTTATACCCCTCTTCTTATCCTGCCGTGATCAATCAGTTGGGGAACGACCAATTAACCTGGGAAACCGCCTATACTTTTAACCTAGGAGTGGATATGGGATTTTTAAATGACCGAATTCGTTTAAATGCTGATTACTACAGACGCCGCAATAGTGACTTAATCATGAGTGTTGCAACCGCTGCTGCAATCGGAGTAGGAGCCCAATACAAAAATGTAGGAGAAATGTTAAATCAAGGTGTGGAACTGACTTTAAACACTCATACTCTAAAATCACCTACTTTCAACTGGTATACCACTTTCACCTTCAGTCACAACAAGAATGAATTGACAAAATTATATGATGGATATTTTGTAGACGGAGAAGGCCGTACTTTTTATGAAGGCGACAATATCGATATGTTGAAAAAAGTGAAGGTGAACGGCGTGGATAAAGAAACCGGGAAACCAATTTACGAACGGGTAAACGAGGATGGTACAATCGAGTACGTAAACACCTTGACCAACGCAACTTCTGGAAACGGAGAACTAAGTTATCAGAACATTGGATTAAAACGGGCTCCCTACTACGGAGGATTTACCAACACGTTCCAATACAAAAACTTTGAACTTTACCTACACATGACTTATAGTTTTGGTTATAAGGCATATAGTTCTCTCAAAACAAGTTACACGGACGGAACTGCTTGGCTGTATAACAATATGTACAAAATACCATCGGGATTAAAAATATGGCAAAAACCTGGAGATGATGCAGATATTCCTATGGTCAATAGCGATCCTTCGTATACACAAAATCTTTATGGCACAACTTCTTTTGGATATATCAATTCCGGACACGTTCGATTTTCTAAGATCCGCTTGTCTTACAATTTTCCTGAGAAATGGTTACGCCAAATACGGATTCAGCACTTGTCATTAAGTTTTACCTGTGATAATGTCGGCGTGATCACTTCTCGCAATTTTATCGGAGCTGATCCGGAGAACCTGGGAGACTGGCCAGCTCCCCGTCGTTATGCCTTTGGTTTGAATTTTACTTTTTAATGGTTAAATAACTGATTATGAAAAGATATATTAGCTTCATTTGGATTCTGATTTTCTTAGGTTGTGATGCCCGTCTAGATGAAATGCGACCTCACAATATGTCGGATGCCTCTACCTATCTGAAAAAATTTGAGAATGTAGTAAATGCAACATCCGGTTTGTATGCCTTATTTTATGGGAAAGTCGGAGGCTTTAATTTCGACTATATTTATGAAGTCGTTTATCATACCCTAGGAGAATTTAGAGGAAACAATGTCGTCTTCGCAGAACCGTTTGAAGGTACTTCGGATATTTCCTTGGGAGCTCCGGATGCACATTTTTATTTATACAGCGATCAAAAAGAACAGTCTTTTGCCTGGCCAATGTGGATTAAAATGAACCAGATTGTTATAGGAGCATCTAAAAATATCGAAGCCATAAAATTGTTAGAAACCGAACCGACCGAACAGTCCCGCCTAGATGAACTGAAACAATTAAAAGGTGAAAATTACTTTATTCGTGGTCTGCTCTTTTTCCATGCGGTCAATGCTTTCGGACTACCATATTGGAACGAGCCTGAAAAAAATCCGGGCATACCTTTGGACACGACTGGAAGCGGCCGATTGTTACCCAGAAGTAGTGTAAAAGATTGTTATGAACGTATTATTCAAGATTTCAAAGAAGCTGCATCATACTTACCAGATGAAAAAATAGATCGATCATTTGCAAACCGAGCTGCCGCTTATGGAATGCTTTCCCGGGTATACCTTTACATGGGAGGCCTGCCCAACACTCCGAATGAAGAGTATAACAAGCTGGCTATTACTTACGCAGATAAAGTATTTGAAATTCAGAATGACGTAATAGACATTCTCAAGGGAGAGGAATATAAGGATTTATACTTGAAAGATCCGAAAACTAACCCGGAAGTACTTTTTGCATTCAATCCTGCAAACTTTCCCTCAGATAGTCCCAGCTATCTTCATTCCTATTATTCATGGTCAGGATTTACCGACTCTAAAGAGGAATTTCCCTGTCCGGCAGTTATCTCCAAAGATTACGAGAAAATTATGGATAAAGAGAAAGATCTCCGATGGAAATACTTTACCACCCCTTCTATCCGACATCAAGGAAGATATACCACAACAAAATATGATGGAGGGGAATTTGAATTATTTCCTGGATTCGTGGACTTTGAATGTCCGACAATTTTCATTCGTACAGGAGAAGTCATTTTGAACCGAGCCGAGGCTTATGCTAAATTAGGAGAAGATGGAAAAGCCTTGATAGACCTCAACCAGATTCGAGAACGCTCGGGCTTAACCACATTAAGTGGAATTGGAGGGCAACAACTGAAAGATTCCATTTTTATGGAAAGACGTCGAGAATTAGCATTTGAAGCGCAAGTATTCTATGACTACACGCGTAATGGAATAAAGCTGTCACGGGAGGAGGTAACAACTGTTTATCCGGATTATATCGGTCATCAGTACAATGAAATTGATCCTCTCTCTTCCCGTCGGATTGTTTTCCTTATTCCGTCAGAAGAACTGAAATTGAACCCCGAATTAGAACAGAATACGTATTGATATGAGCAAGTGGTATATTTATGTCATATTACTCACAATGGTTACAGCGTGCTATCAAGCACCTGTAACCGATGTACGTATGCACGTGAAAGGATTGATGGAAAATGATTCTGCAGTTTCTGTTATAACCCGGGATTCTGTTTATACAGCCTATCTTGATAAAACTTGTGGTGCCGCTTTAACATTGGATCCTAAACAAAAGGCTGATTATGCCATTTTCCGTTATCACGGGGTTTCTGTTCCTATTTACATCGAACCGAACAAAAATCTTGAGATTTTTCTAAAAATTGAAAACTGGGAAATGGAGGTCAAATTCGCAGGAAGCGGAGCTCCCAAGAATGAATACCTGAATAATAAAACTTTACGTGAATTTTATCCCGATTATAAAACGGATGAGGCTGGGATCATACAAAGTTTGAAAACATGGGAAACAAAATTATCGGAGATGTTAGATAGTATGCATTTCGACTCTGCCTTCACAGCTATAGAGAAGAAAAGAATTCATTACCTGATATATGCTTATCTACCTCGTTATCCTTCTTATCAGAAATATCAACTTCAAAAACAGGAATATGAAGCCTCGGATGCATTTTACACCTATATATCCCAACAGATTCCGGAAGAAGAAGAGTTGATAGATATGCCCGAATACCAAACTGCTCTTCAAAATTTAGTGCAAGCTTTCGGCTTAAAGGGCTTACGAGAACAGAATGAATGGAGGTTCTTGAAAAAACAAATGGAATATATAGACAAACAGGTCAAAAATCAAATAATCAAGGACTTCTTGATGGATAAAATAACAACTCGTTATGTGGAAAAAAATGGAACTGACCATTTGGAAGAGATTGTTCATTTTTATCACGATAATGTTAAAGCATCGGGAAAAAAGCTGAAATTCGACGATTTATGCCAGAAATGGCTAAAATTGGTAAAAGGACAACCCTCTCCGACATTTAACTGTCTGGATATTGAAGGAAAAGAGGTCAACTTAACCGATCTAGCTGGGAAGTACGTTTATATCGACATTTGGGCAACTTGGTGTCGTCCATGCCGTGCCGAACAACCCTATCTGGAACAACTTATACAAAGATATGAAGGAAAAGATATTGCCTTCGTCAGTATCTCGACAGACCGAGACAAAAAAGCTTGGGAAAAACTCGTGAAAACAGAACAACTGCAAGGAATACAATTATATGGAGGAAGGGGAAATTCTTTTATAGAATCTTTTGTCGTACGCAGTATCCCTCGCTTTATATTATTGGATCGGGAGGGGAAAATTATTGAAGCAGATATGAGTCGTCCTACGGATCCTCGAACAACGGAGTTACTGGATTCCCTTATTTCCTTATAATTTATAATCCGAACTCTGATATTAGAAAACTTTGGCGACACTCTTGAGGTATCGCCAAAGTTCCTTTTAAATAGATAATAATTCAAATATATTTTCACATATTAATTCATGTTGTCGGCTGAATCTCATCCCATTCTGCCCCATCATTTGCCCCAATCAACCAATTAAAAGCATAATGCCGTTCCATCACAACCCCACCATCCAAGGACGCCGGGGTCTCCTCGCCTTTTACACGGGCATCCACGCAAGCCCAATCATAACGTAACGTCAGATCAGCCTCATCCAAAATCTCCTGCCGATCCCGAATTTCACCCAACCCCAACACCGTCCCGTTCTCCTTGTGATCAAAAAATAAGCGAGCGATATATGGAACATCACAAATAGTCGAAGGATAAGGCAACTCGACAATTCCCAACGCCCACAATAACACGGCACAGCACTCGTAACGCCACAAAAACTGGATACAATCGTATTGTTCAGGAGAAGGATTTTCCAGATAAGCCCTTTCTAACGGAGTAAATTCATCCATGATATGATACCCCTCGTCAACCCGGGCCACAAACCCTAAAGCCTCTTCCCGATCCGGGTTTTCCGATAACATCACCTCTGAATACAAGGCCACGGCAAACAAGGTTTCTGCACGACGAGCTATTTCTTCCGGCTTTCTTATCATCGCCTCACAATCCAATACCTCGCAAGGTAAATGTTCCATATAAGGCACTCCCGCCTCTTTCAAACGTACGAAAGAACGTTCCCGACGGGCTTGATCCACGTCTCCCGCCTCCGGACGTCCCACCTCTAACAAGTCAGAATTCGCCACCGGCCGGAAAGTCTCGTATTCACTCTCGCCCTTGACGGAAAAAAGCAACTTTCCTTTGCTATCAAAAAGACTCATACTCGGATAAAGCAAAAAGCCATTCACATCTCCCGCCACGTCATAAAACGTGTTAATGATGTAACTCGTCCGATCTTGGTTATCATCCAGTTCGAACTCGATCCCCACGATACAATTAAAACACTGTATCTGACGAATCACCTCCTCTTTAATGGCAGTCAAGGGAGTGTCTACCCGTGCAAAATAATTTGCCATACCTTCCGTGTGTTCAGCTACTTGATCAGCTTGACTTCCCGACTCCATCATAGAGCAACGGATCATCGTATCATCCTGCAACAAGATCATCCAGCGATCATCTTCGGGAGTAAACATCTTCGTCACGTCCTGAAAACGCACACGCATAGATTCGGCAACACGACTGAAATCCCCGATTACCGTGTAAAGAGTTAAATTTGCTTTTTCCATATATTCCTTTTTAATTTAGAGCAAAGATAAGAAAAGAGGCTTCCATTTTACCATCGAAGCCTCTAAATATAACATGACACTCTTCTACTCTCTTTTCAATGAAAATGAATAAGGCACATCCTCATCTCCAATACCCCGAAGTTTATTCGGCCGCTCGCTCATTTGGAATTCAATTCGACCGCCATTCAACAAATCTGCATGAGTAATATAATTCTTCGTGTATACTTTCTTATTCCATTTCATCCATGCGATATAACGGTGCCTATCATCATTACCCGAGGCAACAATCTGTATTTTTTTACCGTTCTCAAATTTAATCGTTACTTTGGGGAAAAGCGGTGCCCCCAACACGTATTGGTCCGTTCCCGGACACACGGGATAGAACCCCATTGCAGAGAACACGTACCATGCCGATGTCTGCCCGTTATCCTCGTCACCGCAATACCCGTCCGGTCCGGGAGTATACATCCGGTTCATCACCTCCCGCAACCAATACTGCGCTTTCCAAGGCTGTCCGGCATAATTATACAAATAAATCATATGCTGTATCGGCTGATTCCCGTGAGCGTAATTTCCCATATTCATCACAGTCATTTCCCTAATTTCATGAATCACTCCCCCGTAATAACTCGCATCGAACAAAGGAGGAATAGTAAAAACAGAATCCAACATTCGAACAAAAACCTCCTTTCCCCCCATCAAATCAATTATCCCCTGCGGATCATGAAACACCGACCATGTATAGTGCCAACTATTTCCTTCCGTAAAAGCATCCCCCCACTTCAAAGGAGAAAACGGGGTCATAAAACTCCCATTTTGATTCTTTCCCCGCATTAACTTCGTCTCCGGATCAAACAAGTATTTATAATTCATTGCCCGTTTTGCATATTTATTGACTTCAACCTCCGGACGTCCCAAAGCTTTCGCCAACCGATAAATACACCAATCATCATAAGCATACTCCAACGTACGAGCCGCACTTTCCTTTATTCCCACGTTATAAGGAACGTAGCCCAATTTGTTATAATATTCGTGTCCCAAACGTCCCGTGGAGGAAACTTTAGGATGTACGTGTTCAGTCCCGTGTACTACCCCCTCATACAGCGCCTTGACATCGGCAACTCGAATCCCCTTCAAGTAAGCATCTGCCAAAACGGAAGCCGAATTATTTCCGACCATACACCCCCGGTGTCCCGGACTCGCCCATTCTGGGAAAAAACCGCTTTCCTTGTACGTGTTAATCAGCCCCTCCTGAATCTCCTTGTTACGGGAAGGATAAACTAGATTCAACAAAGGAAACAAGCAACGGAAGGTATCCCAAAACCCCGTGTCTGTATACATATATCCCGGTAACACGTTGCCATTATACGGACTATAATGCACGATATTTCCCGCTGCATCAAACTCGTAAAACTTACGCGGGAAAAGCACCGAACGATACAAACAAGAATAAAATACCCGATATTGATCCAGCGAACCGCCCTCCACTTGAATTGCCCCTAGCACTTTATTCCATTCCGTCCGACCTTTTTCCACTAACACATCGAAATCATCATTTTCCAACTCTTTCAAATTTCTTTCCGCCTGTTCCAAGCTGATAAACGAAGAAGCCACCCGAGCGTGTACCTTTTCTCCTTTTTCCGTGCGGAATCCGATCACACTTCCCGCATGATTCGCCTGTTGGTATAACTCATCACTCAACTTCCCGTCGGCAAAAGTATATTGATACTCAAAAGGCTTATCAAACTCTATCACGAAATAATTTTTGAAATTCCCCGGAACCCCTCCGCTATTCCGAGTCGTATATCCCTCGATTCGATTGTTACCCACAATCTTGATAAATGAACCCCGGTCAAACGCATCAACAACAACATACGAATGCTCGCTCTCTGGGAAAGTAAACCGGAAAAGAGCCGCTCGATCAGTTGTAGTAAATTCAGTAACAACATCATGTTCGGCCAAATAAACCTTGTAATAATAAGGCTTGGCAACTTCTCCCTTGTGCGAGAACCAACTCGCCCGTTTATCCTGATCAAATTCCGGCGCTCCCACAACTGGCATCAAAGCAAACTGCCCGTAATCGTTAATCCACGGACTAGGTTGGTGTGTTTGCTTAAATCCCCGTATTTTGTTTGCCGTATACACGTAAGCCCACCCATCACCCATTTTTTCCGTCTGAGGCATCCAAAAATTCATACCCCACGGACGAGCAATAGCCGGGTAAGTATTCCCTGTAGAGAACTCATACGTGGATTGCGTCCCCATCAAAGGATTCACATAATCTACTGTTTCTTTCCTCCCTTCTTTGTTTGGCAACATTGCCCCGAAACACAACAAAAATACACATAGATTCATTTCATCACTCATTCATTTACACATTGATTTCATTTATTCGACACACAAATTCCTTATCCTCCCTCTCTATATAAGACAACAAACAAGCAAAAAAGAGGTACAATACATAAAAATAATTTTACCTATACTTAAATCTAATTCGAAACGCAACGATAAAAACCGCCTCGTTTCGAATTAAAAATGTCCAACTTTCCGAGCAATACAATCTGTTTATCAGGTAATTGCCAAAAATTTATCGTCCTCGTCTCCTTACCCACACGATAACTCCAGTTATCAACAACAATCCCGGCAACACCCACCAGAATAACCAAGTAGTCACACGCATCCCCGCCTTTCCTAGCTCAATCTTTCTATCTGGAGCCGGATCCCGACGAGTATCAACAGGTACCTCACCATCCGACAACCAGTAAAAGGAACCGGACACAAGTAAATAATTCGTGGCAGCAACCTCTCGACGATTTCGACTTCCCTCCCCGTTACTCAAACAGTCAGCATCTCCCAACACCACTATTTTTTGTACTTTATCACCCACCTGACGTTGTAAAGCTAAAGCTAGCGGCCACGACTTTTCTATTTCCCCGATAGCAGTATTCAATCGCACTGTATCATCCAAAAAATCTGTTGTTTCCAACTCATTCCAAACTCCTATAGAATCGCTCATTAACATTGGTATCACCCGAAACCCTTTATCCTCAGCATATTCCATCGGACAACAAGAGGGCATTGTAGCTACCGTTCCATAACGTACCATAGAAGTAAAAGCATAAGCGATATCCGTAACAGTTGCCGGAGTAGCTTTACCTAATATCAAATCTGCCGGATAATCCTCTGTCGGACGTACCAACACGCCCGGCAGAAAACGAACACCCAATGGTTCCACGATCGGATTCATCTCCTCAACTCTCCGGGGCTCTCCTGCTACCAACAAATTCCCCCCACGATCTATATATCGACTTAACACGGCATATTCTTCTGGAGAATAAGCAGTCTTGACATCCGCTATAACTAAAATACTTATTTCTTCCGGGATATCCTGTTCCAAACGAACTTCGCACACGTCAAAACCTTGATTAATCAAAGCATATCTAGCCGGTTTATCGTAAGAAAAACGCAAATAATCACGATCTCCTCCTTTGTGAATATCACGCTCCCCATGTCCCGTTACAAAACCCACTTTGGGTAGTTTCATCACGATCCGCTTGATCGCCGCAGCTATCTCTTTTTCATCTGGATGCACGATCATATCATCGTATATCCTTAAAAAAGTCTTTTCTCCACTTTCCCGCTCGATCAAACGTACAAAATTCTTGGCCTCCCCAGCCAATTCCGGGTATTGTACAACCACCTCTTCATAAGGGCGTACCTTTGCGGTATCCAATTTCCAAACTTCAGCTACCTCTGCCATTTTCTCCCGTAAAGTATGATTCGGAAAATGACGATCCAACACCACATTCGTGGTCGTATCATAATAATAAACATACTTCAATTTAATCTCAGGCTTAAAACGAATGAACTTAGACAAACGCTCTTTATCCCGATTTATATTTTCAGGCGAGGCATACGCATTACGCGACGGGGCTATCAAATTCGAAAACGTAGTAATTGTCATTCCTCCTTCTGCCATTTTCACGATTTCCTGACTATTCTGAGTTAATGTATTTACTTTCATTCGGGTAGCATCATGATACCATTTCAACACGGGCAACGTCGTAAAATATCCGAGCATAACAGCCAACACACAAATCCCAATATATTTTCCCAAATTTATCGCTAAAGTACTTTTCTGCCGAACAGCATTCAAACGCAAGACAGACAACGAGATAAAAAGGGCCGAAACCAAAACAAAATATGCGATATCCTCAGAACAGATCATCCCATTAGCAAATTGATTAGCACGTCCGTTAATAGCCAACCAATAAGTCAAATCCCGTACAAATTCAACATGCTGCCAAGAATTCCCAACATATCCCAACACGGCAAACATCGCAATCGTTCCAATTGCCGCAACGACCTGATAGGAAGTTAAACAAGACATAAACAAACCAATAGACGCATAAGTACAAAATAACAAATAGACGCCCAACATACCCACCAGAACAACCGGCATATCAAAATTCTGAACGATACATGCACTATACAATACCACAATAAAAACTCCCCCCATCATACATAACCCATACACCATCATGGCAAGAAACTTACCCAAAACAATTTGAGTATTCGTGATCGGGGAAGAATACAGAAGTTTTATAGAACCACTACCAAATTCCCGACTCATCAACCCCATCGTTAGCAAAGGAACGTAAAAATACAAATTTCGTTGAATTGACTCGAATAACCCTCTCAGTCCTGAAAATATAGACATCGTCAAATTCCCTTGCACACGCCCTAACTCCTGCCCCATCACTTTCGGCTCAAGAATAGAACAATAAGTCATTCCAACTTGAAACAAGAAAATAACCAGAATTAACCAGGCTACCGGGGAATAAAACAACGTTTGCAATTCCGTCAATGCTAATTTATATATTTTTTTCATATCACTTACTATTTACTTTTTTTAGACAACTCTGCAAATATTGAATCCAAAGAACTCTTTTCCTGACGAATCTCTGTTAAATGCCACCCCTTACGCACACTGGCTTCCACCACCCGGTCTATCACATCCATAGCGTCATTATATTTCAACCGATAATGGATTCCACCTAAATAATTCACGTCAAGCACACCCTCTAACTCCTTCAATTCAGCCTCCCCCGGATTTTCTCGTAAAGAAACGAATATCGTATTCGGAATAATATAATTATCAAAATCCCGAACCGTTCCCGAGAAAATTAATTGTCCGTTTTCAATCATAAAAATATGATCACACACCGCCTGCACCTCCGGCAATATATGTGTTGAAAGAATCACCGTACGCTCCTCGGCTATCTTTTTAATTAAATTCCGAACTTCAGCAATTTGATTCGGATCCAACCCGTTTGTCGGCTCATCCAACACAACAAAATCAGGGTTGTGAATAATAGCTTGAGCAATCCCGACCCGTTGTTGATAACCACCGGAAAGATTACGAATCAACCGATTACGGAAATGTGTTATATTACATTGTTCCAAGACCCGATCTATCGCCTCTCCCACCTGTCTACCCGGAATATCCCGCATATTAGCACAATGTTTCAAATACTCCTCCACCGTAAGATCTACATGCAACGGGGCCTTTTGCGGTAAAAAACCGATTAGACGTTTAGCCTCCACCGGATGTTTACGAGTATCAATGCCTCGGATAAACACATCACCCTCGGTCTGTTTCAAAACCCCACACATAATATTCATCGTGGTCGACTTTCCCGCTCCATTCGACCCCAATAACCCGTAAATACCATGTTTATTTATTTCCAAACTTATATCCTTAACGGCCCAATGAACCGAATAGCGGTGAAAAAGATGCTCCACCTTCACAATAGATTGTTCCATACATTTTTGTTATAAGATTTACACAATACATTCCACTAAAGGTCTTTTATAGATCTTTATCAATTCTCGATTTAATAGATTCAGTGATTTCAAATTTCACTCGCATCGCAAAGTCCCCTTTACAATCACTGAATCATTCTACCAAACATTACACATTAAATTTACATGATTATAATATCAAACTTGTTTCCCCCGACAAACTCTTTTTACTCATCGGTTTTCGGCATATTATATTTATTCCAATTCGACCATTTAAATTCAAGATCAACAATTCGCCCGAAACCATCTTTTTGATAAATCAAATGCTTGGGGTCAAAAAGATGTTCATTCTTTATCGTAAACGTTGCGAAAATTCCATTAGCCGTCACAACACCTAACTCTGTTTCCGACGAGTTGGTCTCGATATCCACAATCACATCTCCCCCTTCAACCTCATCAAACTTGTAAGCTTTCTTGGTTGACAAATCATACCAATAAATCGTATTACCACTCGAAAAGAAAAAGTACGCACGTTGCCTTAACCGATAAAACTTAGAATCTTCACTCAAATATTTCGTCCCGTCAAAATTCGATTGGTCACAGCTAGACATAGCTATTGCAGAAAAAGGCGGGTTTACCGTGGGAACAAAATAAGCCACTCGCATATTCAAAGCTTTCACGACATCTCCTTTCCTGAAAAGGGCAAAAGTGGGTATATCACTCCACGATGCTTCTTGTCCGGAACGCATATACAACAAATCCCAGTCCCCGTAGTCATTCAAATTTATCAACGTGTCCACGTCAAGCATACGAATTGGATAAAACTTCTTGATAGCAGAAGTATTATACCCGCTCCCAAACCACAACAACCGACGATTTTCAGCATCATTAAAAGCATTAAAAAAAGCTGCCGTGGGTTTTCCGGTAAAAATGATATCCCGAATATTCAAACGCTCTCCTTCCAACTGCATACGTACACCCGTGAAAGGAGTCGTGAATAAATCGACCTTTCTACCATCATCAAAATAATCCCTAGAATATAGATTTCCATTCTCATCCAACAAAAAATCCACCCCGTTTCCCCAAAAGAAATCCTTCACATTCAATCCGACAGGTACATCCCCCACGAAATCCTGGGCAACAGTCATTTCTTTGATATAAGAAGACCCATTCAAATACAATGCCCCACTCTCTTGAATCACGACCACAACCGTACTATTATTATGTATGATCTGTCTCAATCGTTTCGGTCCACTCCCCAAACTCTCATTCGGGTAAAGTGTTTTATACAAATCCGAGTACTCCGTATAGAAACGCTTTTTATCATCCGTCATTTCCGGCCGAATATACGACAAGGCAGACTCTCCACTTTTCTCACTCAAAATCAACCAGCCTTGACTCAAAGCCGCCTGTCCTGTCAACGTCACCTCATCGGAAGAATGCACAACCTTCGTGCGCAAATCCATAGCACACATTCTCACCCCTACACTCTTCTCCGCATTAGGATAAAAATCCAGATCGAAACCGACACAGGCCGTGTCAACAGCGGCAATGCCTTCTTTTTTATTCATTATCTCCCACCAATAACTGTAATTCACGGAATCTCCCTCTTGCTCGTATATCACCTTTGGAGAATAAAAATAACGCTCTCCCAAATAATACGTCTTATTTTGCGGATTCACTTCAAAAGTAATCCCATTCGTGGGGGTATAATCATAATGCCCTTTATCCTCGTAACAACCATTCAGCATCAATACTCCGGCCACAAGACTGATATAACTAATTTTATTCATAACTTTTTCCAATTAAATATTAACCTCTCACCGGAACCTCTGTTATGTCCGCCAATTTAATCCCATTATATTCTGTCACACCAGCTTTTTCCTGATCTTCCAACCAATACTTAAACTGCAAAGCGTAAGCACGTTTCTCGGCTGGTGACTTTTCACTTAAGTCCGTTTGATTCGTAACGATAATAAATAACGTATATTTATCATCACTATACGTACCCAAATAATCATTTATGATACCCCGATCCCACCAATCCGGTTGAGATATTTTATCACTAACTCGCACGATGGCATAATCATTATCCGAAGGAATAACCGTGAAATTCCCATTATCTTTTAAACGCAAAACAATCCGGAACTCATCCTTTTTCATATCTGCCGTACGATTTAATTTCATCCGTAAAGTGTCAGAAAAAACACCGGCCCCGAAAGTCACTCGTTCCAGTGAAAAGTGAGTACCCTCAATACCGGTACTCATATCTTTATCCACAACCACCTCGTAATCCAAAGCCGAAGCGAGCACGTTTCCCACAATCTCTACCGGCAACTTTACCTCGAACGAACTTGCTGTCGGGTAATTAACAAACGACACTCTTACCGAATCTTGGTAGGTACTCGTAAAGCGAATATAATTCTCCGGTGCATTATACCTCATAATCTTCTCTTCACTACAAGAGAAAAACACCAAAACAAGGAAAATAACATATATCTTATTCATAACTCTACACTCTATCATTAAATATCAGTTTCACTCTCCGGTACGGGAACAACCCAATGACCAGTCATATCAATCGGATCTTCCTCCCCATTATACATATCCCGTCCTAGGCGCTTATGCATATAAAAACTACCACCTTCCGACAATGTCTCCCGGATTATATCATTATACAAGATTTCCAAGAACTCGTCTTTACTCGTCACGTTCAAAGGAATTTTCGCTTCACGAGCCATTCTTAAAGTTTGAAGAATCGATACCGCACGAGGCAAATCCGTATCAGCCAAACATTCACACATAATATGATACACCTCGCTCAAGCGAATCACCGGAGCCAAAGGCCCTTGATACGCAATTATCTCTTTAGCCTTATCAGTTAACGCATCCGGACTTTGCCATCTCAAGGAAGTATAATCACTACCAATCAACACTTTCAACCTACAATCATCCTTATCTTCTCCAAACAACAAATCCGTGTTTTTCAAATAATAAAAACTACCCGGTCCCCGGTCTGCCTCGAATAACTCATACTCGGTTTGATTTACCGCAGTGAACAAGATATCCTCATACATCTTACGATACACATCATTTTTAGTACTAGCTTCCCCCATATTAGTCACTTTCGTGAAATAGAACCAATTCTTTCCAGACAAACCATCCGGCCCGTAAGCATAAACATCACTTGCACACCGCAAAGCGTTCACCTTATCCCCTTTCCATAAATATGCCCGGGCTAGCAAGGCCGAAGCGGCAAAATAATTCATTCGCGTAGCACGCCCGTTAAAAAACAACCCGCCTCTTACCGTCGACATATTCGCTTTAATCCTGGCTTCCACACTTTTAACAGCTGTCACATTATACAACGTATCATGATATGCCAAACACGTCTTTGCTGATTCCAAATCCTCGATAATCCTTCCCATCACGTAATCAACAGTCTCTTTCTCTGGAAAATGAAGAGGATAACTCGTCACGTAAGGAATATACCTCTTGCCGTCATCCTGCACGGGTGCCGGAGCATACAACCTCATGATCTCAAAATGCATCAACGCACGCATCCCCAAAGCTTCCCCCAACACTAAATCCCGTTCCACTTTCCCGTAAGGGAAAAACGTTGTATCCTTCGTTTCTACCTGCTGTATCAAATTATTACAATTTGCAATCACGTTAAACGCCCGTTTCCATATCGGATCCGTTATTTTATTCGCATTCGAAGTACCGTAGGTATAACTTGCCAGGTCCCAGTAACGAGAATTAACATTATCATTGTCATAATTTTGCCCCAACACGCTGGCTGCCCCCCAGGTCAAATCACGCCCGTACAAATCCTGCTGACTAATCAAATAATACAACCCGTTTATCGCTGTCCGAAACCCCTCATAGCTCCCGTATAATTGTTCCTGTGTCACGGTTGTACTGGAATCTACGTCCAACCAATCATTACAAGACCAACACGTGACGCAAGCTATGATCCCTGCACATATTTTATTCCATGTTCTTTTCATAACTAAATTCCTTTAAAAAGTTGCATTCAAGGTAAAATTAAATGTTCTCGCAAACGGGTAAGACAACCCTCTTTCTCGTTTTACCGAGGACGTGTAAGCAATCTCGTTCATATTCAACTGAAGTTTCATCCGGCTAAAACCAATTCGACTAACCAAATGAGGATCGAACTCGTATCCTAAAGAAAGAGAGTTACAATTCACCAAACGATTTCTTTGAACAAAACGGGAAGTTGGACGGGTCACCTGGTAACGATCCTTGATCGATTTCAACGGGGCAACATCCCCCGGCTCCAGCCAGCGTTGCGTGTACACTCTTTTGTCCACGTTACTACCCCATATATCGGCACACTCCACGTTATCCACCAAAGTTGAATTATACAAATCACCTCCTGTCTCGAACAAAGCTGCCGTAAACAATGTCCACCTCTTCCAACGGAAATTGAATCCAAAAGATCCCTGCAACTTAGGCTCCGTATTACCCACTACAACCTGATTCGTCGTATTCCAATCATAGGTAACATTTCCATTTGCATCAAGAAATACTTCTTGCCCGTTCGCCGGAGATATTCCCAACGACCGAACAGCATAGATTGACGTCAATGAAGCCCCTTCCGTGTATTTCAACAACGGTTTATTATAATTAGGATACTTCGAATAATAATCATCCACCTTCTGATTATATTCTTTCAACGCATCAGAAATCTCCATTATTCGATTTTTGTTATGAGATGCACGGAAAAACACGTTCAATCCCCAATCCTGCTTTTGAATCGCATTCACGTTTAGGTTAACCTCAACACCCCGGTTTCTCACTTTACCCATATTATCTTTATAACTCGTAAAACCCGAAGACGGCACAATAGCTACATCCGTGATCAAATCATTTGTAACCTTATCATACCACGACAAATTAAGTGTATAACGTTTAAAAAGAGTCAAATCCAACCCTAAATTCAACGTTGACGTTTTCTCCCACGACAAATTCTCATTCCCCATATAAGTCAATGTAGCTCCCATCCCGGTCGTATGCCAAGCTCCCGCCTGCACCGTATACGTGTGACGAGCGGCAAAAGGAGGATAATTCACCTTACCAGTCTCTCCCCATGTCCCTCGAATTCGTAACTGAGAAAAAACACGGTTATCCACTAAAAATCTATAATTATGCATGTTAACTCCCAATCCGGCAGAATAAAAAGTTGCAAAACGCCGGTCACTACCGAACTCGGACGATCCATCCGTTCGAACGGAAACATCTACCAAATAAATATTCTTATACGAATAATTCCCCATCATAAACACCCCGAATAACCTCGTGTGGTTATCAGAAAAAGTGGGTATATTACTAGATAATTTATTAGCATACTGAGGTTTATTCAAATCAGAAGAAGGGAATCCTATATATTTTGTTGACTCATACTCACTTTTAGAATCCTGCACGTTCATCCCCACGCTCAAATTAACATTATGATCTTTGAACACCCGATTATAACTCAACAAAAGACTCATATCCCAACTAAAATTTTCCGATCGCGACTCGCTCAACGTACCTCGTTCCAAAACATCCTTACCATCAAAAGTCGCGGAAGCTGGATCTTTAAAGTTCCGTGTTTTCGTATCCTTATAGTTTATACTCAACGTACCTTTCAACAAGAAATTCTCTAAAAAAGTAATATTAAACCCTAGATTATTCGTGAATTGATTATAGCTACTTCCACTCTCGTTATTCACCATCAACGCCTCGTAAAGCGGATTCACCGATCCGGAATTCTGCCCGTAAACTTTGGGTAAACGATTTACTAACTCCCCGGTTTCCAAATCATATGGGGCAAAATAAGGTTGCATTTTTACATAATCTCCAAAAGAACCGTAAGGAGAATTCTCAGAAACCGTACGAGCAAAAGAGACATCATTTGTCACTTGCCACGATTTCATCCGGTAATCTAACTTCAACCCAACACTAAAACGTTCACGTAAAGACTTCTTCATCACCCCGTTATCCATTCCATAACGTAAATTCAACGCAAAACGAATCGCCTCCATCCCCCCGTTTATATTCAAACTATGATTATGATTAACTCCCGTCCGTAAAGGCTTAGAAAGCCAATAAGTGTCTACCCCGCGAGTTACATAATTATTCTTCATTCTCCAATCTGCCAACCGGGAAGCATAAGTAGTCCCCAATCCCAAAGGATCATCCGCATCCAACAAACCTGCTGCAACTTCTGCCTCTAACTTTTCCCGGGCATCCATCAAGCTATAAGATGTCAAATCCGGCTGCGTTATAGACCCTGTCAAATTATACGTCACGTTCAATTTTCCCACGGTCGGGGCCACCGATTCGATAACAATCACTCCGTTAGCTGCACGAGAACCGTAAATCGCTGTTGCCGCCGCATCTTTCAATATCGTTATATTCTCAATCAGATTCGGGTCCATATCATAAATCTTCTCCGCAGACACTTCATACCCGTCTAAAATAAAAACAGGTAAATTCGGGTTAGCTGTTAACGCATATTCCGACGTTTCAGATTGCAACACCTCTAACTCGGAGACTCCACTAATCCCAGAACGCCCCCGCACGTAAAACTCTGGTAATGTATTCGGATCAGATCCCATCTCGTTATTCTCCATGATACGTAACGAAGGATCAAAAACCTGCAAAGCTGCAATCACATTACCTTGAGAAACCTTCAATAATTCTTCCCGCTTTACTTCCGTGTAAGCTCCCGTAAAACTAGATTTACGAATGGTTGCATATCCTGTAACAACGACTTCCTCAACTTCCGTCACATCCGGTTTCATCCTCACGTTCACAACCTTCGTACTATCCTCAACTACCACTTCCTGCTTCTCGTAACCGATTGATGTAAATACCAACGTCACGGGTAGTTTCATTGCCAAAGCATATTTAAACTTCCCGTTGACATCGCTAGAAAATCCCACGCTCGTACCTTTAATTAAAACCGTCACCCCAGGCAAGGGCTGCGCATTTTCGTCATACACGAAACCATTAACCTCTTTTACCAATTGCCCCTTTTTCTCTTCCCACACTTCCAAGATCAACACGAAATTCTCCTTTTCCTCATAGCGAACCTGTTTACCATTAAATATCTGTTTCAACGCATCTTCAATAGTCACGTTTTTCAAATTCACACTCACCTTCTCATTCATATCCACTTGCACATTACTATAAAAGAAATCTTTGCCAAATTCCTTTCCTAACGCCCGTAACGCTTGATTTATCGACATATCTTTTACCTCTAAAGACACCCGTTTCACTTGCGCACACGCTATTTCGGGAATATGCACGAGCCCCAACAAACAGAAGGATATTACCAACCGCATCATTACAATGATTTTTTTTCGTCCTAACCGCAATAACGGATTAGGCTCTCGATTTTTTTTCATATATTTGTAATTAAAGTTATACATAGCCTTGGTTCCGTTACACTATTGGGAATCAAAGCAATTGACTTATTCAAGTCGAAAGTGTCTAGCCACACTTTCGACTTTTATCTTTTTGAAATAATTATACTATTATCCTTTACTCGAAACTGCACGAAACTCGTGGCCTCGATCATTTCAATCAAATCCTCCAAAGGACGGAATTTCAACACCGCACCCGAAAAACGGACTTCCTTTAACGCCTCCTCTTCGAAAGATATATTCACGTCATACCAACGAGATACCTGACGCACAAGCTCCTCCAACCGAACATTATCGAAACTATATTTCCCTGTTATCCAAGAGGTTTCGAATGCCACATCCACCTTACGAACCTCAATATCTTCTCCCGCTGTCCGAGCTTGCTCTCCCGGTTTCAACTCCACGAACTCCCCCTTCTGCAATTCCACCCGTACCATTCCATTTACCAATGTAGTTACCACATCTCGATCATCCCCGTATGCAGACACGTTAAATTCAGTCCCTAAAACTTGCACTTTCGCTCGTTCCGTTACCACACAAAACGACCGTAATGAATCTCGTTTCACCTTAAAATACGCTTCTCCCGTTAAATACACTTGCCGTTCCTCTCCTATAAAGCGCTCTGGAATTTTCAACGACGAGGCTGAATTTAACCAGACAATCGTACCATCCTCCAGAACAACACGATACTCCCCCCCTCGAGGAATGACCAACTCATACATTTTATTCTCTTTTACCTCATCAATTTTGTACCCTTCATAACGTAACACTTTATCAGAATCGATGCGTACGATCTTTTCTTCACTTCCTAACAATACGGTATCTCTCATTCCTTCATCTATTACTATTTTCTCTCCGCCAGCTGTAACCAAATAAGCACGTTCATTTCTAGGAACAGCCCCCTCCGCAAAAAAACGATACATTTTCTCCTCATCTTCCAAATTCCACCAAAACAAATATCCCCCCACACTTGCCCCCAATATCCATAAAGCCACATAACGCATCCAAGTTGCAATAAGACGCACCCGTTTCTTTCCTCGTTTTTTGATGATTTGTAAACATTCTTGAACATCTGGATGAAATTCCACTCTCATCACATCCAAATGCTTACGTACAGTTTCAAATTCCCGGTACACACGTTCATGTTCCACCGACTCTTCAATCCATAATTGAATCTCTCGCTCTTCCTCAAACGAAAGCTCTCCATCCACACGTTTTATCAATAATTCTTCTATTCTCTCATCCATACAAATATCAGCTTATCTATTACTCAACAAGAGGACGCACAAAAAGAAAAAAAGGGTAAAAGAAAAATGAAAGAATTTTCAAAAAAAATAAATTTTAGCAATGCTGACATAGGTTTGCCCTGATTTACAGTAGCTTTTTTAGGACAATACAGGGTGAATTCAGGCAGAAGACAGGGATCAATGACGTATCAACTTCGTTACAAAGACGTATCAAAGACGTTCGAGAACGTCTTTGATACGAAATTAGTAGGCTTTTGCCCTATGATTATCTGGTAATTACCTTAAGTGTCTATCCTTTCTTCACGTGGTAACATACGTATTCTTATATTTAGGAATTCAGATTTCGCTACAAAGTTGTATATAAGTACCAATATTCTAATCTAATAGCGATTCAAACGAAACAGACCATACAGTAACACAAGTTGCCCCGTTGAAAATTTCTTCCTTAACTCTCGATAAGCTATTTTCATTTGACCTTTCACGGTGTTAATCGATATATCCAATCTCTCTGCTACCTCAGCATATTTCATATCTTCCAAAACAACCAACTTCAAAACAAGACGACAACGTTCGGGCAACTCCTCCACAGCATCCCAAACAAACTTCCAATCCTCTAACAACGTTTCTTCCACCTCTCGTTCTGCAATAACCTCCAATCCCTCACTCGGTTTTACACGACGAATATAACTGACACAACCATTTCTAACCGCAACATACAAATAACTATCCAGCGAGACACCATTACTAATCCTCAAATTATTCTCCCAAATCTTTATAAAAACATCTTGCACAATATCCTCTGCGGCTTCGTACGAACCAACAAACGCCCGGGCAAACCGACATAATTCCTTGTAACGAGTTACAAATAAATAGTCAAACGCTGATTCTTGACCACTTTTCAAATCACTTATCAATACATGAATATCATGCTCGTATATGTCACATTCTTTCATAAAGATTTCCTAATTTCTACCCATGTAACTACCAAATACTCTCCCTAAATAAATTTTTAACCACCAAAATACACTTCCATTCTCAAAAATAGTTTATTTTCATCTAATAAACTACAATTACAACTCTTTTTGCTCTCATCATTTTTGTTCCGGCAAAATCTCTATCCAATAACCATCCGGATCATTGATAAAATAAAGTCCCATATCCGTGTTCTCGTAGCACACACAATCCATCTGTTTGTGATAGGCCCGGACGGCATCATAGTCCCCAGGGACACGCATACAGAGATGAAACTCCCCTTCCCCTAGATCATAGGGTTCCTTGCGATCCCTCAACCAAGTTAATTCCAATAGAAAACCCGTCTTCTCTTCTCCCATATACACTAAAATAAAAGAACCATCCGGAGCTTCCATCCGACGTACTTCCTTTAATCCCAACGCTTTCTCGTAAAAGCGAATACTCCTATCCAGATCAAGTACATTAAAATTGAAATGATCAAATCTACCCTTTACTTCCATATATTAATTTTTAATTTATAATTTTAGATTGAAGAAATTTACCCATTCTAAATTTTAAACTCTTCCCCCCTATAAGTCAATTCCACGAAACGCACGCCCCGACTTTCCGCATATTCTCGAAAAGCATGGGTATGGGCATACTTCTCATCGAAATGCATCGGGACAAACATCCCCACACGAAAACGATCCACGAATTGCTTGGCTCCCAACATATATTCCCGTCCTAACCGGGGATCAACGGGAAACATCACAAGATCCATCCGGTCTGTTCTCCGGGCAAGTATCTCCAATTCAGCCAAGTAAGCGTTTCCCGCCTCACGAACTTCCTCTTCTGTCGATTCCTCCTTCCAATGCCAGTTATTCAAATCCCCGGCATGAAAAATCAATTTCCCATCCAGCCGTAAAAGGAAAGAAATACCTAAATCCGTTGATCCAAAGGCCTCTACCTCCAACACCCCATCCGACCAGGTCTCACCTTTTGATAAATAACAAGCATCATTCAATCGAGCTAACCCATTTTCAAGAATATCTTTTGAAAAAACATATTGAATATCCGGATGCATCTTCTTCCACTTCAACACCTCCGGGTTAAAGTGATCAGCATGAGAATGAGAGGACAACACGTACAATTTTCCGGGTCGTTTGATCAACTCATCGTGTACAACTCCCGTCAATGGTTGCGATGCCGAGTCTTTATAATAATCAATGATTACCGTAAAACTCTCTCCCACCAAGGCAAAACAACTATGGTATATATAAATTAATTTCATCCTATTTTCTATCTTTCCATTATATACGAAACACTCCTGTCACAAGTTATTTCTTCTTAAAAATCAAGTGTTCCATGATTAACACGGTAATCACCCCCATCACGAAACCATTCCCGACGATCGGCTTGAACAAAGAAGGTATCAAATTCAACACCTCCTCCGGGGCAAACGATAACAACAGGGCAACCATCAACGGTAACCCCACAACGACCCCGCTATCAAAATCCGTGATCGCCTTCTCCCTTACCAACATCTGTAAGCCGGCGGCCAATTGCGTCGCCATCAAATAGAGCAAAATCGCACCCATCACCACACCCGGTATCGTCACCAACATACCCACAACAGAAGGAAAAAAGGCACACAAAATCAATCCAGCCCCGGCAGGTAACAAGGTATAACGAGAAGCGCACCCCGTGGCAGAAATCACTCCCGGACTCATGGAGTAATCCACCGGGCCAATCACGCCGAACAAACCGGACAGGACGTTCGTCACTCCCACGATCCCGACACCCCGAGTTGTACGCTGATCCATTCGATCAGCCTGTAACATATGTCCAACGGCTTGTATTGAACCAAGCTCGTTCACGATCAAAGCTATATAACAAAATAAAAAGGCCAGAATCGTCCCCGCCTCGAAGTCCAATGGGAAATTAAAAACAGTCGCTTGTTCCGGTATTATCCCGGCTTCCGTTGAAGGCAACATCGGAAAACCAAACACCCCGTAATACACCAACACGCCCCCCACAATTCCCCATAACACCGTGGTTGACTTCCATATTCCCCGCAACAATTTATTCCCGATTACCAAAGCCAGCACCATCACCAGCGTGAGAAACAAATTAAACAAAGCATGTACCGCGTCTCCCAACACTAGTTTCAAGATTACCGGTGTCAGCGTGAATGCAATCAAAATCAAGATCACCGTAACGATACGGGGCGTAAACACGAATTGCAACTTTCCCAATAACCCGCTATATGCCAGCACAGTCAACACGAGACCGCCCACCATAATCCCCGTGTAAACAGCCGGAATCCCCGACGACACGGTGGATAGAATCCCAATCAACAACACCGATGCCGGTCCGATAATCAGCGGCAAACGATGTCCCCACAACACCTGTACAATCATCGCTATCCCCATGATCCCGAACAATTTTTGCAAATAAAATGTCTGCTCCATCACATCCGTGTAATGAAGTTGCGACACGATAATTCCCATGATCACCACACAAGGAAGGGAGACAATCCACCACTGCAACCCGTACATCAACATGGGTAACATCCCCGGCTTATCATTCAACTCGTATTTCATATTCTTCTAATTTTAGTACGTAAAAATAGCACTTTATAGATTCCTATTCAAAAAAAACGAGAACATTTAAAGCCTGTTTAAATTTTGTTGAACAAACTTTTGTCGTTGCTTGATTACCTCTAGGTCATGCCAATGTTCCTTCAATGTTCCTATATGTCTTCGTCTTGATTCATGCCGCGTTTAAATGTGTTTCCTCCGGCGATCACTCGCAAGTGACACGGAGAAAGCACGGAGAAAGCACGGAGAAGACCTAGCCAAACAATAGAGTAACAGCGTATTAGATGAGTAGCGAAGCACTTGTTGGCAGATAACTATCTTATATCAAGATAGTTGATCTAAAAAAAAGACATATAGACTCAAAAATTCCTCTTCCTGCAAGGTTGTTAGATAAATCTTATTCATGGTCATTTAATGACGTGGTAAGCTTAAACCTTGGAATAACCTGTCTCTTGAACAACTGGCCCCAACATTTTTATCTTATCAACGCAAAATTTAAACAGGTTTTTAAAATATTATTATTTCTCATTCGTCTACAATAATAGAAAGGCTAGTCAATAAATATAAATTTAAAACAAACAAAGCCATGAAACGCTATCAAGAAACACTGCTCAAAGACTTCGAAATATTACTTCCTTACATTCTTCTTTTGGGAGTTCTAGTATTACTTGCAATATCCGTATATTTGTTGCAAGATTTCACGAAGATATATCAAATTTACACGACATGCTAAAATAAACGTCATGAGAAATTTTAGACAAAACAGAGGAGTATTCTCCCTATTCATGCTTATCGGTCTGACTGCCATTGTTGCCGCCATCATGCTTTTATGGAATTACTTGATTCCCTCCATCATCGGTTGGACAACTATCAATTACTGGCAAGCTCTTGGACTTTTCGTCCTCACCCGCTTATTATTCGGTGGTTTCCATGGTCACGGATTCATGAGACCTCCCGGAAAACCCGAACATTTACACCATTTATGGGGGAAAGTCAAAAATATGTCTCCGGAAGAACGACGGAACTATATCCGTCAACGATTTGAAGAACGCCAACAAGTATTCAACGATGACATTTTCGGAGAAGAAAAGCCAAAAGAATAACCCTTGACAATGGATAAGCAACAAGACCAGCCTCCCCGTAAGATAAACATATCAGAGGTTTTCAAGAAATATCAGGGGCAACTAAAAAGTTTCATTGCCAAACGGGTTACCGCCAAAGAAGACCGGGAAGACATCCTACAAGATGTCTTTTACCAGTTACTTAAAACGGACCCGGTGGCTCCTCCCGTGCAACAAATTTCGGCTTGGCTCTACACAGTTACCCGCAATCTTATCATTGACCGGAAAAGAAAACATCGGGAAAAAGAAATACCGCAAGCCCGAACAGAAGAGGGAGAAACGTTTATCCTGAAAGAAGTATCCGAATGTCTCTTTGATGCGGACAATTCTCCGGAAAAAGAATACATGCGCTCATTGGTCTGGGAAGAACTTGACAAGGCCTTGGCAGAACTTCCCGACGAGCAACGAATTGTATTCGAGTTGAATGAATTACAGAACTTTTCATTCAAAGAAATATCAGAAAGTTCCGGTATTCCAGTCAACACCCTTATTTCCCGGAAACGATATGCCGTTCTATATCTCCGGGAAAGACTTTACAATATATACGAAGAACTACTTGGCGAATAAGTACTTCTGCATCCGAAACAGTCAAGCGATCACCACTCACCATCAAAAGCCCTATTCCCTTAACATTTTCAAGACATGAGGCGCAAGTATTTCTACAAAAAATCCGTATGTTTGCGAGTAAAGTTTTAACCATTTAAACAACACGACACATGGACGATCAGCAAAAAGATCAGGAAGTATTTCGCCAAAATCTGAACGAGAAAGGAAATTTCCAAACTCTATTCCAAATATACCTGCTATTTACCCACAAAGGTTCACGCCCTGACGGGAAGGATATTCAGAAAACATTATTATCCAAATTCGAAAAGGTAGATATAGTAGCCAACGTGAAGGATTCTCTCTCAACTTTTGCTATCTGGAAATACATCGTGGAATACAAGGATAATCAACGACTGCCCGCACAAGTATTGATGTCCGACTTCGAAAACTTCGATGGAAACAATATCGACTTGATGCAACGCAGTCAGTTATGGGATTGCCCGGAAAAAGACGAGATTCTCGCCAATTGCAAATATAAAATCATGCTTTCCGACTTCATGGCTTCCGGTCTCCCTTATAAAGAACGTTGTGCCATGTTAACGGAATGGCTGGAAACTACCCTCGAACTATTTCCGGACTGTGTTGCCGTGTGGACTCCCTCAAGCGGCAAACTGCTAACCCGTGAACAGGTTTTAAACAACCCGTGGGCCGCTCCAGCACGATTCCTTCATTTTGGGATGAACATTCGTTTTTTCAACATACAAAACACGAACGACATGATGGTGGACACGCTCGGGCTATACGCTATCGGTTTACCCGACATCCAGTACCATTTCCACGATCTGGATCCCAACGCCGTGGTTAACCATGCCTACAACGCTGCGGCATACATTTTCGACACGAACGCTTCCATCAAGGACGGGGAAACCATCGACGGGATCTCGGAACAAGGCATTGACCGCAGCATACAATGGAAATGCCAATACGAACGATCCCTCATCCAACCCGACCGGGAAGTCATGGACATCTGTCCCGGAGAATACGCGGCAGGTGAAAGGGAATAATCCGAACATCTATCAAAAATACTCGTAAAAGAGAACAACAATCAAAAACAAAAAACACATGAAAGTAATAGCAATCAACGGAAGTCCCCATCCACAGGGGAACACCTTCCATGCTTTAAAAAACATTGGTGAGGAATTAAAAAAAGAAAACATAGAGTTTGAAATACTCCAAGTCGGGAGCCAGAATATTCACGGGTGCATGGGATGCAATATGTGTTTCCGGAACAAAAACGAGAAATGCGTAATCACAAACGACTCATTCAACGAACTACTACAAAAGATCAAAGACGTTGACGGCATTATCCTAGGTTCACCCGTTCATTTTTCCGGTATTGCCGGAACCATGAAATGCTTTCTCGACCGGGCATTCTACGTTTCCGGGGCTAATGGCAACTGGTTCCGTCACAAGGTCGGTACAGCAATTGTTGCTGTTCGTCGTTCAGGAGGTTCCCATACACTCGACGGGCTGTATCATTATCTCACGTATTCTGAAATGCTTATTCCCTCATCTAATTACTGGAACATCATCCACGGGTTGAAAGCCGGAGAGGCCATTCAAGATGCAGAAGGAAACCAAATCATGCGAGTACTTGGGAAAAACATGGCATGGCTACTGAAAATGAGAGAGCAAACAAAAGATACACTTGCAGCCCCGGAAACTGAAACCAAAATAATGACAAACTTTATCCGGTAAATGTAAACACACCAATCTCTTTCGCAGAGAAATTATACTTTATCATGAAAGAAAATAAATACGACGACGAGAAATTCTTCCATCAATATAGTCAAATGTCCCGTTCCGTAGATGGCCTTAAAGGAGCCGGGGAATGGCACGTATTACAAAAAATGCTCCCGGACTTCCAAGGGAAACGAGTACTGGATTTAGGCTGTGGTTTCGGGTGGCATTGTCAATATGCTATTGAACATGGCGCAGTCCACGCCTTGGGAATTGATCTTTCACACAAAATGTTGGAAGAGGCCACCAAACGAAACAACTCTCCTCGCATCGAATACAAATGTATGGCGATCGAAGACTTTGATTACACACCCGAGAGTTATGACATTGTCATCAGCTCTCTTACCTTTCATTATTTGGAATCATTTCCGGATATTTGCAAGAAGGTACACCGATGCCTCACTCCCGGGGGAGCCTTTGTTTTCTCTGTCGAGCATCCCGTGTTTACAGCTTACGGTAGTCAAGACTGGTTCTATGACAAACAAAGAAACATACTCCACTGGCCGGTGGACCGCTATTTCTCGGAAGGAAAACGAGAGGCCATTTTCTTGGGCGAAAACGTGACCAAATTCCACAAAACACTAACTACCTATGTAAATGGACTTATCCAAAACGGTTTTGAAATCACCGGACTCGTGGAACCGGAACCGGATAAAACTCTTCTGGATTCCATTCCGGGTATGCGTGACGAACTACGACGTCCCATGATGTTAATCATCGCCGCTATCAAGAAATAAAACATAACAACAAAGCTATTCCCTTTTCCGGGAATAGCCTCAACACAAAACCCCTAATTCTAATACAGATACAACTTACGAAGTTTCTCCACGTCCACCCCCAACTGCTGCACTAAAAACTTATCCATTCCGCCATAATTCTCGTCTATCGTGGTTAATGCCATTTCGATATACTCTTTCTGCACGGAACTAATATAATACATACATTCTGCCATCTTATTATCCCCGTAAAGAGCTTTCATCGCTTCCATGGTCACACCTGTCAACTCGTTTGTCAGCATATAGTCTTCAATTATCGTTTCCCGCTCAACACCCAAAGCTGCCAAAAACAAGGCTGCCGCAAATCCGGCCCGATCCTTTCCAGCCGTGCAATGGAACATCAACGGGGTCTTGTCCGTCTCCATCAACGTTTCGAAAAAAGATTTATATTCTGCCTGAAAGCTGATAACAAACTCCCGGTTCCCGTCTACCAGATATTGTTTAGCCCCCTCCACATCCCCTCTTCTGATAACATCCGAAACATCAATGGAAGACAAATTTCCGGGTTCGATCGGATAATTAATACAATTCACTGTTGTCGTGGGAACCTTATCCGGTTCTGCCTCTTGTTCGCTACTTGAACGGAAATCGATCACAGTCTTTAAGGGGATCGTTGCCAAATACGCTAAATCATCTTCCGTGAGACTGTTACATTTTCCTGAACGGAACACTAATCCCCACTTCACCCGGCGTCCATCCTTCGTTTTATAACCTCCCAGATCCCGGAAATTAGACTGTCCCACCATCGGCAATTGTCTTAATCCCAAGGCCGTTCTAGCTCCACCGGCCCATTCCAAGCAATAGAGCTGATATTTTCCCGTGTTCAATTCTGTCGTTCCCTTCGTATTTCCTTGTAACAAAGGTTCATCAAAAAGAATAGAATTACTATTTTCCCCGCCATACACTTTCCACTCCCCCTCTTTCAATATCTCGATATTGGTCTTTTTAGACTCTTTATCGGCTTTTATTGTCGCATAAGAACTTATATCCGTCCCCGAATACAAACTCGTATCGATTGAATCATCATCCGAACAGGCTACCACTCCAATCAACATGGCAGAAACAAAACACCACTTACTCATTCTTAATAAATACTCTTTCATAATCTTTTTTTCTTTTCATTTGACGCCACAAAGAAAAGCTTGTAATATTACCGAACGATTACATTCTTGTGAAGGAACAATTACTTTGGCTCTTTTCGTATCTTTGCACAGAATACAAATACGGAACAATGAATTATATAGAAACAGAACGGCTAATTTTACGACAATTTACAGAAAAAGATGCAGATGCCTTATTTCTCGTTTTAAGTGACAAAGAAGTAAATACATTTTTACCCATGTTCCCTTTAAAAAACATAGAAGAAACAAAGGCGTACATTCAAAACAAATACATCTCGAACCACATTCAAAACAGAGGTTTCCACTATGCTATCTGTTTGAAAGAAAATAATCTACCGATCGGTTATATTCACGTATCCAGTGATGATAGTCATGATTTAGGCTACGGGCTTAGAAAAGAGTTCTGGCATAAAGGAATTTGTACAGAAGCTTGCCAGACTATCATAAATGTGGTAAAACAATCAGGTATTCCTTACATCACGGCAACACATGATGTTAAAAATCCAAGAAGTGGAAAAGTGATGCAAAATATTGGTATGCACTACCAATACTCTTACGAGGAATTATGGCAGCCCAAAAACATCCTAGTCACGTTCAGAATGTACCAATTAAATTTCGATGGACAAGAGGATAGAGTTTATAAAAAATACTGGGATAAATATCCGGTCCATTTTATCGAGGTGATTGAAGATAAAAAGTTAAACTATTCTATATGATCATCAGTGCAAGCAGAAGAACAGACATCCCCTCATTCTACTCGACATGGTTTCTGAACCGTATCCGGGAAAAATACATTCTTGTCCCAAACCCTTTCAACCCGAAACAAATCAGCCGGGTCAAACTAACACCGGATGTGGTGGACTGTATTGTATTCTGGACCAAAAATCCGGCTCCTATGCTCGATAAACTTAACCATCTAAAAGATTTCAAATATTACTTTCAATTCACACTTAACGCCTACGGGAAAGAAATTGAAACCAATCTACCCTCTTTCGGACAAAGAATAGACACCTTCAAACGCCTCTCAGACCTCATTGGTAAAGAGAGGGTTATCTGGCGTTATGATCCGATCTTGACAAACAAAACCTATAACACTGATTTTCACAAAACTACTTTCTTCAAAATTGCTACACAGCTCAAAAATCACACCGAAAAATGTATGATTAGCTTTATTGACTATTACAAACATATCCGTCCGTCCCTCTCTTCTCAGAATATATACCCGCTTACCCTGGAAGAGATCCGGGAAATGGCATATTCTTTCCGGCAGTCCATCTCCTCGACCCCAATTCAACTAAACACCTGTACCCGGAAAGTAGACCTTTCCGCCATGGGAATTCCTGCCGGAATGTGTATTGACCGGGAATTAATAGAAAGACTCACAGGCTATCCGATTTCCACACAGAAAGATAAAAACCAACGAGACGTTTGTCGCTGTATTGAAAGTATAGACATCGGCACCTATGACACCTGTTTCAATGGCTGCCTCTATTGTTACGCTAACACGGCCGAACACAAACCGCTCCGTAACCTACAAAAGCATGATCCCGCCTCCCCGAAACTCATTGGACAGGTAAACGATGACGACATCATAAAAGATCGAGCCATGTATAGCCTCAGACGTGATCCCACGTTATTCTGACAGAATTAAAGCCACCCTTTCAGCTCATTGGGCAACATCGGCATTGCCCCCGTCTGACTACAAACAAAAGCGGAAACCTCCACGGCAAAACGATGAGCCTCAACCATTGATCTCCCTTTCAAAACCGCAGCACAAAATGCTGCTGTGAAAGAATCCCCTGCTCCCACCGTGTCTGCCACCTTCACATGAGGGGTATCCAGAAATGACCGTATATCGCCCGCAAACACGTAACTTCCCTGCACCCCACACGTAAGTATCAACACCTCCAGATCAAACCGATCCATCATCTCCCTACACCTCTTTTCTACCGATTCTTCCGACAATTCTAATAAATCGGATAAAATAACCAATTCTTCATCATTCAACTTCAATATATTACACCGGGCCAAAGAATCTTTCAAAACCTCTACCGTGTAAAAATGCTGACGAAGATTTATATCAAAAACTTTATATGACTCCCCGGACATGGCCTCCAAGAATCGGTTCAACGTTGTACGAGTTACCACATTCCGTTGAGCCAGAGACCCAAAACAAACACAACGAATCTGACAAGCCAATCGATCAAGTTCCGGGGTGTACGGTACGTTATCCCACGCCACGCCCTGTTTTATTTCGTAACAAGGAATCCCCTCTCCATCCAGCGTAACTTCAACGATACCCGTCGGGAAAGGCACCCGCTCCACCCAATAGCGTAGCCCCTTCCCGTTAAAATTTTCCAGAATCTCATCTCCCAACACATCTTCCCCCACAGCACTCACCACCCGGCTATCAAAACCGAATTGCGACATATGATAAGCAAAATTAGCAGGAGCCCCGCCAATCCTTTTTCCTTCCGGAAACACATCCCAAAGGACCTCTCCGATTCCCACGATAATATCATTCATCATCACGTGTATTTAGTCATAAAATGCATATACAAAAGAAGGCAATTGATATGAAAAAACAAACAGAACTACGGATAAGTTTTAATACCCTCATGATGACGGTGATTATTCAAATAAGTCAACCGATCCTTACAAATCAGTTGACTTTTATCATTCTTTAAAAGGACAATTGTTTAATAAAAGAAATCATACCCTCCCCCCGTAATTTATTCGTTACAATCTTCCCTTCAGGATCGATCAAAAAAATCACAGGAATTCCACTCACATTATATTCTCCAGCAACGCCTCCATCAAAAGCTTTCAGATCAGACAATACAGGCCAAGGCAAACTCTCCTTTTTCACATCTTCCTCCCACAATTTCCGTTCTTTATCCAAATTTATCGTGAACATATGAAATTTCTTCCCTTTAGTCAGATCATATACTTGTTTCAAATAAGGAATCTCCAACTTACACCACCCACACCAAGAGGCACTAAATTCCAATAAAACATAGTTACCCTTGAAATCAGACAAACGATACTCTTTTCCATCAATATCTTGCAATACAAAATCATACGCATCGTTACCAGACTGAACCTTCTTTGCTTGTTCCAAAGCTTTCTCGCAATATTGAGTATAAACACTCTTTCTTGCATCCGGAGTAAGTCCATTTATAAAACGTTCCATATTTTGAATATCTTCACTCTTAATCCACTCACTCGCAAAATAAGGCAAAACCAAACTGTTTGAATAATTAATCCGCTCAACTAAAAAACGCAACAAACGTCCGGACCAAACACTCGTTGAATCCTCCAACCTTTTATACAATTCCGTATCCGTTTTAAATGCCTCATTTTTTTGTTTCTCGAATTGCCCACAACGTATCAACAACTCTCTAGAGTCCCGACTAATCGCTATAAACTCTTCATGTGACTTACTCCCGGTCACTTTCATATCTCTGTAATGACCGTTTTCCACATTTAACTTGATTTCCGAGTTTTCCAGAAACAACTCATATCTTCCTAAAAAATCTTGAGGAATGAAATAAATCAATCTTGGAGATTCCACCTTTCCCCGATACTCAAATGTACCATCTTTCACCTCAATCGTATCATTCATCCACGCATCATTACCCGGAATAATCTCCCGAACAAATAATTTTGTCCCCGAATATCCCGTTATAACCCCTCGTACAACAAACCCCTCATCCTTTTTCTGACACGCATAAAACAATATCAAGATAAATAAATAATAGCTATATTTCATCTTCAATAACAGCTTAATCAATACCTTCTAATTTCATCAATGTCTCCAAAGTAACCTTTTGAGAAGGACGTGTCATCTCTAGATTAACAATTTTTCCTTCCTTATCCAACAGAATAAACCGAGGAATACCTTTAATCCCATAAGCTTTCATAAAAGTTTGATCTCCTCCCGTGTTCACGTGAATTCCTTCTAATTCTTCATCCTTCACCATCTGTTTCCATTTCTCCACGTCTTTATCGCAAGATATACTTAAAAAACAAATATTCTTTCCTTCCAGTTTTTTTTCCAACTCTTTTAAATAAGGCAATTCTCCCCGACAAGGAGTACACCAAGTAGCCCAAACATCAATATAAACATATTTTCCTCTCAAATCCTTTAAACTTACCGTCTTTCCGTTCACATCCTTATATTTGAAATCAGGAGATGTCATTCCGGCTTTTAAAACCTCTTCTTTTTGAGCAAAAACTGTCATAAACATACAGCAACACAAAAACAATCCTATTACTTTCATCACATTTTTCGATTTTGAAAACAATACCTTGGGAGCATGAACTCCCAAGGATTGTTCATATTATTAATTAATATTTCTCAAGAATATCTACCGGAGCCCCTCCAACTTCCGAGTAAGTCGTTAGAATTTCTCCCGTAACAGCATCCAACACGTAAACATCCCCTTTAAATTCACCCTCTCGTCCGGAATCCACTCCCACATATAAAGATTTACGATTATTCGATAATTTCAACATCGTAATCTTACCTGTAGTCGGTAACTTATTACTCAAGACTGTCGGTACTGACGTCATACTTCTCACATTCGATTGATAAATAACCATCCCACTATTAAAAAGCACCCGAGCTGTAGCATCACAAACGACAACTTTACTTTCCGGAGTAAACTTATGATTATCTAGGGTCACCACTTGCTCTTCTGTCACCTTCGCAAAATCCTTCGCATGAGAGGCAACCACCTTTGCAACATTCGACTTTGGATCATAAAAAATAGAAATACACTTCCCATAATCCCATTGTCCCAATGCAAATAACGGTAAACCAATTATCGGCTCTCGAGCTGTTACAGAATTCATTTGGTCACGATCCGTGGATGCACTTGATTTATTTGCAAAATGCAAGAAACGACCGACTTTATTGTCATATCCCAAGAAATATCCCGTCTGCCCATAAAACAAAGTATATATTAAACAAATATCGGAAAGTTCGTAATCAATCAGCTCTTCAGAAATCGTTTCAAGAACAGGAACAGGGGAAGGTGAACTAAAAAAATCATTTCTACTTTTATAAACGTACACCTGCCCTTTTTTACTAATCATACAGCCAAAATCTTCATCGTCCACATGATCCGTGAATTTACAGAATTTTATTTCCAAAGCAGATTCTGGTACAAGCATTGTCTCACCATCATACTTTTTCTTTTCTTCCATTCGTTGTTTATCCAATCTATAAATTGCTTTTGATGTTGTCACAGTAACATCTGCATCCATCGAATAAGGTTGTTCCAAACTCAAAGGCTTACCCGCAAACAAATCCCCCCAATGCAAGAACTCACTATCCTCGCCCTCCGGACGGAAAGAGAGCATACTTTCTCCATCCTGTTCCGAGAGTACAAGCAATCCTCTGTTATATGCAGTCACAACTTTCAACTCGAACTCTTGAAAATAACGAACATTTCCATTCGTATTTGTTACAACATACCTACATTTATAAGCATCGTCAGCAATATTTACATCTACACTGTAATCCAGATTTCGTTCGGTCGAAACGGCACGCCCATCTATCTCCCAACGATAAGCCAAAGAATCATTTTCATGTAATGAAAATTTCAATTCTGGAGCAATTCGCAAATCTTGCCATTTCATCCGTTCGTAACTTTCCTGAATACCAGATATACTAATCTCATTAATCGCCTTATAATCATAATCTCCTTTGTCCTCGTAACAGGAAACGCACCCAAAAGTTATAATTATATATACAACAGCTAATATTTTTTTCATACGTTCTTCAATTAATTTAACTAGATGCTTATAAATCACAAGTTACCCGCTCATTGGTTATCGGATCAATAATTACATTATTATTAAAATAATCCTTGATCTGCAAACAATAATATTGTCGATAGGATTGGGAAGAACTTTTATCCATACTTCCTGTTAATTCAATCCATTTCTCATATTTCATATAATGATAAGCTCCCAACCATCCGCTTACAGTATACCACCATTCAGGTTCTTGCAAAAAATCTGTTACCACCAATTTAATCCGGGAATATTCCACGAAACCAAGCTTAAAATCTTCTGTTTCCTGCAACGCAAACATGATCTTCTTACTCAAAACCGTCTTCAAATGTTCCCGATTTACAATAACGGGAAAAGAGTCAATCCCCACGTTCTTCCGAAAAACATATTCCGGTTTCAATGTTTCAAAATCAATACCCTCTACAGCCGTAGAACTATCTTTCACGACAGTCACCACGTAACGCTTATCTATTTCCGTACGTTCACCAACTCGTTTCACTTTCATCCAACACGTATCCTGTAACACGGAGGCCGGCTCCCCGACCATAGAAAAAACAACACTATCCAACTCATGCCCCTCTACACCCAACCCATACATATACTTCGGAAATACAAAATAGATTCGATCATCACCCTTGAATTCAAAAGTGGGATCTTTTTCGCATGCTTGACTCATACAAGCCAATATAATCACTACAAAAAATATTATTCTACTCATAACTTCACGCTTTACAATTATTTCCAAATTTCAGACACTCGTTCTCCATACTCGATCTCGGCTTCCGGTAAAGGAAATACCAATCCTTTATCATCTTTGCGAATATTCAGATTCAAATTCAACAAAAAAGATTCCTTCACCAACCGTTTGAAAATAAAGAACAACTGTCCGTCTCCCATAAACTCTTTCCGATACTCCTTAACGATCGTTTCCATCACCTTATCCCGGCTGGAAATCTCTGTCAGAGGACACGCAATCCCCCGAGATACCATAATTTCTTCCATCAATTCGTAAGCTTCTCCCGGCTTAGCCTCTGCAGCAATATAATACATTTCAGCCAAACCTAACATCCGAATTTTTTGTTTGGAATTCTCGTAATCGGCATGATGTTTCTTCAATAAAATATGCTGGCTATTCCCCTCGTCTTGCTCTGTAAGCATATACCGGAAATCATTTACCTCTGTCCCGAAAATAGAGGCAATATCCCGAACCCGGAAACGTTTTGTAAAAGTAGATGCGGGATAACAACAAGAAGTATAAAATGCATCCACCTTCGTAGAGAAAAGAGCAAAAACAAATTCATCAGAAAAAAGAGCATCACGTTGTTTCACTTCATTGGAAGGCTTGATAAAATCATCTCTCTGAATCAAACGAAATTTACCGGAAGAAATAACCTCTTTAGCATATTGATAAGCTTTTTCAACATCATCACCTTGGGCCCGATCTATATAAACTCTTGCCAACGTTGCCAACACCCCGTAATAATTCATCCGATACTTGCGGTTTTCCAAGAAAGTGGAAATATAATATTGATCATTATTTTCCGTCACGTCTTCCGATGTTCCATTTTCCTTCTGGTTCTCAAGAAATTCGGGAGGATTGGTACGAATCACATCATTTTTAAGTGCTTCTTTAGCCGCCTCCAGATCAATAATAATATCTTCAAAAACTTGAGCAACAGTCAACTGAGGCTCTATATCATTAGAATACAACCTTTTGTAAGGAATTGCCAAATAATCCGGCTTGTCCTTAATATCAGGAGCAAAAATACGCAACAACTCGTAATGCAAAAAAGCTCTAAGTCCCAAACATTCTCCACGCAAATAGTAATAACTGTCAAATTGTTCAGGAGTCACATCTTCTAAATGCTTTAATATATTATTTGTCAACACAATACAATAATACAACCGTTCCCACACGTAATCCATAATCCCCGTACATAATGGATTCTGGTACTCAAAAGTCTTGAAATACTCATAATCACTTCCGGGAGCAACATCAAAAGTCTGGGCCACAAGATCCATTGTCAATGGTAAAGATCCACCATACAACTCATTCTTCCCCATATTAACATATACCCCATACAGGGCATCCATATACCCTTGTTCAGTAGCGAACATCTGATCCTCGTTCAACTCCGACTCTGGCCGAACGTCCAGCCAATTATCACACCCCCAGAATAGCACGACACCTAAAACTATTCCCAAGGCCTTTAAATGTATCTTTAATTTCATATCCTTGAATTTTTATTATTACTACAATTGGGCTGACAATGAAAAAGTAAACTGACGAGAGAAAGGATAACTCAATCCCCGTTCTTCCTTCACGGTAGAAAAACGTCCGATGTCACTCATATTGAACGAAAAACGCAAACCGTTAAGACCTATTTTTTTACAAATATTCTTTTTCAAATCATATCCGAGTGAAACACTGCCTATGCTTAAATGATTATAATCCTGTACAAAACGAGTTGTTAAATTGGAAACATCCTCTTTCAAGGCTATATTCTTAAAGAACGTCTTATCACCCGGCTGTTTCCAACGATCTTTCAATACCCTGCGATCCGCATTATTATTCGGGTCCACCCCTTCCACTCTCTCTGCCAAAGTCGAGTTATATGTTTTTGCCCCGTATTCAAAACTCAAAGAAAAATTCAAACTGATACCCTTAAAACTCAAGAATGAATTGACACTTCCCCGGAAATCCGGCATAGTACTTCCGCAAACCACTTTATCCCGGTAATCCCAAACTGTCGTGTAGGTTCCATCCTTTTTCAAAAAGACCTCTTTCCCCGTTTCCGGATCAATTCCCAATGAAGGTACAGCCTTTAACGCCTCTGTTGATTCACCCTCCTCGTACAAAGGAACGGGCTTTTTCGTTTCCTCCTGATTATTCTCCTCGTTCTTCTTGCCGAGAGCATTACTAATTTTCGTGATCTTATTTTTACTATTGCTCGTACCAAAACTCAATGACCAGTATAAATCCCGTTTCGCATTCCGAAGAATCTGGGTCCGTAAACTCAACTCCCAACCTTGATTCTTCATCTCTCCGATATTCTCCGTGTAAGTTGCGAACCCCAAAGAAGGCGGAATACTCATATCCAGCAACAAATCTTTCGTTTTTTCCCGGAACAGTTCTGCTGACATCGAAAAACGTCCTTCACAAAAATCAAGATCCGCCCCTACATTAAAGCTAAATTTTCGCTGCCATTTCAAATTATCATTCCCGAGAGCTTTTATATCCGCCCCCACACCATGCATATAAATATTATCCTTATCATATATATACATCGTTTGTGACTGGTAAGGACTAAACTCCACGTTCCCCGTATACCCCACAGAACTTCGTATCTTTGCCTGTGTTAGCCAACCTTGTTCTCCCCAGAAATGCTCATTATGAATATTCCAAGCAAAACCTGCAGACCAAAAAGGAGCAAAACGATCTTTTTTACCAAACTTCGAAGAACCGTCCGTACGATAAGACAAATCAAACATATACCGATTATCGTAAGCATAACTTGCGTTGGCAAAAAAACCGACTAAACGATCTTCTTCCACTTTCCCGGAAGGTTTCGTGTTTACCTCGTATTGTGATGCGAAATCCAGATTTGTCAGATTATCATTTAAAAAACCCTGTGCTGAAAAATAAGTTGAACGATTTTTATTACTCTGCATATTCAAACCGCCGACAAGGGTAACCATATGCCTATCCCATTGATGATAGAAATTCAAGACAAGATTACCATCCATCGAATTTGTCCTTCCCGATGTCGATGAATAAAATCCTTTTTCGTTATTTTCCTTCTGTAAATACCGGCTATCTTTCGGTGAAATAAACCTATCCGCATCATTATTTCCAAAAGAATACGAAAAACGTCCTGTCAAACGCACCCCTTCAACAATATACCACTCAATATCAAAATTATTCGTGTAAGACGTACTTTCCGTCTTATCGTAACTATTCAAGTGAGCATCAACCAACGGATTAGGATTCCCATTTGACAAAAGATAAATCCATCTTCCTTTCTCGTCTTTTGCCCGCTCGTACGGGTTCAATTTCGTGTATGTACTGAACTCCCCGTACGGAGTCTTTTCTGATTTTATCTGATTGACTGACAAAACATTTCCAATACGAAACTTACTGGCGATATTGTAAGTCCACGTGAAACTTATACCAAACCGATCACGAGTTGATCCTTTCATCACCCCGGGATTGGCCCCGTAATTCAAATTCACCCCGTAACGAGATCTCTCATTACCACCACCCAAAGACAAGGAATGAGTATGCCGAAAAGAGGTCTGTAAAGGTTGAGACAACCAGTATGTATTCACGCCACGCTCAACCTCTTTATGCCTCTGCTCGTACAGCTTGTCCAACTTCATTTGATTAGCCACATTTCCTTCCGAATCTTTATACACCCCGGCTAATTCTTCAAACTGAAGTTTCTCGGAAGCGTTCAACAAATCGTAATCTGTTAAATCTGGTGCCTCGATCGTTGCATTAAACGAATAACTCACGGATAATTTCCCTTGTTCCGGCATCTTGGTTTCAATCACGACAACGCCATTGGCTGCTCTCGAACCATATATAGCGGTAGCTGACGCATCTTTCAGAATCGTAACCTGTTTGATTCGTTCGATATCAGTGTCAAATACTTGTTCTATAGATATCTCATAACCGTCCATGATAAAAAGAGGCTGATTCGATTTACCTTCAAAACTCGATTTCCCACGAATCAAGATTTCCGGTACGGCATTCGGGTCTGCCCCGACCTCCTTGTTCTCCACGATCTGGAAAGAGGGTTCATAAGCAGACAACGCTTTAAACAAATTTGTCGGACTGATTCGTTTCAACTCTTCAGCCTTTACCACAACGGCAGACCCCGTGTAAGAACTCTTGGACTTCGTAAAATATCCCGTTACAATCACCTCCTCCATACTCTGTACATCCTCTTCCAACTCAACATTCAAAGGTTTATTATTAGATACTTTTACCTCCTTCGTAATCATCCCGACAAAAGAAAACTGAAGAACTAAATTATTAATTTCAGGAACCGAGAAACTAAATTTCCCATCAACATCACTCACACACCCAACCTGAGTTCCTTTGATAACAATCGTCACCCCGGGCAAAGGAAGACCTGCTTTATCTTTAACAACACCCCTTACTACCACGGGTTCTTTTTTGGTACTATCAAGCACAACCAAAACTTCATCCTTGATCACCACCACATCATTCATGATCGAGAATGTCAACCCGGTACCTTTCAACACATTCTTCAAAGCATCTTCAAGAACATCATTTTTAATATTTACCACTTTTTTCTGCTCATTCCTTACTTTCTCCACGCTGTAGAAAAAGCGAAGGCCTGTTTGTCGCTTTAACTCCTTCAATACCTGCTCAAGAGTAACATCCTCCATCGACAGGGAAACTTTTTGCTGGGCATATCCCGTTGCAGACACCCCGAAATGCAAAACAAACATAAAAAACAAACATAGCTTCATCACTACCAAGCATTTTTTCAAATGAAAGGGCACAGCTCGCCCATAGAAACAATTTTTTTTCATACCTTTGTAATGTTTCATTAATTTATTAATGTTCACCTGATAAATACGGGTCCAGTGCCAACAAACACCCGTATTTATTTTTTATCGATTATAATCGTTTTTCCTTCTGTCTTAAATTTTACATCCCCACCCGTTTCAATAAAACTCAAAAATATACTTATACTCTCGTAACGTTCCAAGTCACCCGTGAAATGAAACTTCTTCACGGCAGGATTCGCGTAAACTACATCTATATCATACCATCGGCACAACGTCCGCATAATATCTTCCAAAGCAACATCTTCAAATACATATTTTCCCTCTCTCCACCCGGTATATTGCAACGGATCAACTTTTCTCACCTCCACCGGAGACGACTCTTTTTCCAATACTTGATAACCCGGGTTCAAAGTTACTTTCTCCCTCGTGTTCCCCGAAACATACATCACCTTCCCGGTCTCCAGCGTGGTCACCACTTCCCGTTCATCCTCGTAGTCCCGAACATTAAAACTCGTTCCCAACACCTCTACCGCCCCCATGGACGTGTGTACGATAAAAGGATGCTTTTCATCCCGCTTTACCTGAAAATACGCCTCTCCCTTCAGATAAACCTCTCGCATATCACCCGTGAAATTAACAGGAAACCTCAATTCCGTCGCCGCATTCAACCACACCTTTGTCCCGTCGGCCAATTCCAGCCTATACTCGCCCCCTCTTGGGATTGACACCTTGTTATACATCACTTTAGCCACCGTCTTTTCAGCATTTGCCGTGTAAACAAGTGCCCCGGAATCAGAATGTAACACAGTCCCATCGCTCTCCTCGATCTTACGATTAGCCTGTTCCAACACAATTTGTTGTCCATCCGCCAACGTAACCACAGCTCGACTTTGTCCCGGCTGGATCGCCTCAGCCATGATCTGCACGTTCCCACTCTTTGGCTCCGGCTCCCGCCCGAACCACCAACCGGCAACAACCAACACGACAACTGAGGCAGCAATCGATGTCCACCAGATCAAGCGACGATTTCTTCCTCCCAACTGTTTCAGCGCTCTGAATTCCCGATAAGCCTCCTTCCCGTCAAATACCTCCTGCTCCTGTAAGCGGGCGATGATCTTCTCTCGATCCAAACCTTTCAATTTATAAGTAACCAACAAAGAATCCAGCTCCCGCTTTTCCTCCTCGTCAGCTAATCCAAGCATATCTTTATAGAATAAATCGGATATTCTCCCGTATATATTCAAATCGTTCATCATCTTTTGAAACTTATTTTATCTATAAATCCCAAAAAACAAAAACGGGTACCTCAAAAATACATTTTTAACAAAAAAAGATAGCAAATAAAAAAAAGTCTGATTGCATTGCCTTCTTGATAACAGCGTAAGCCTCCTTTTTATGCTTTTTGACCGTGTTCAACGAAATATTCAATTCCTCACTGATCTCCTCGTTCTTCATCTTCCTCATACTCATCAGTATCACTTCCTTGCGTTTCGGGGGCATTTCGTCAATCACGTGTCGTAACTTACGTATAACTTCCTCGAAAACAACCGCAGACAAAGATTCGGATTCCATTTCTTCCGTGAAAAAAGCCCACTCTTTCAAGCGTTGATCTTCCCGTCCCTTATCCCGAATCTCTTTCAAGCAATTATTGTTCACCATCCGGTATAGATAGACATTGAATGCAGATATATCATCAAAATGAAGTGGGGTTTCCCACAACTTAATAATCGCTCCCTGCACCAAATCCGCCGCCTGTTCCTGGTCATTCAAGATTTTCATGGCATAATGACAAAGAGGCGAGTAATAATCCATGTAAATTCTCTCCCATGCCCTGGCATCCTTCATGTTGACACCTTTGATAAAATCTTGAATTTTTTGGTCCATTCCTAAAAGAATTTGGAACACAACTTACCATGTCCGTTACAAACTTACGCAAAAAGGATGGAATTATCGAAAAAAATTAGAGGAATGATAACGAACAACTGAATATTAGATAGTTATATAAACCATACAAAGATAAGGTTTAACTGAAAAATTAGTACAACTATTGGGGCCATTCCATTTCGCTATCGATGACCGTGTTTAATATGCTTTCCACCAACGGGGCACACTATCTTTGCTCTACAAGGACTTACCTGAATTAAGTTACACCAATATCTTGTTTTCGATTCTTTCAAAGTCAAATGCTTGTTCCATATAAAAACCGTGTCAGCAAAGAGACACTACTAACTTTGCCGACACAGTTTAAATTACAACCTTACACGTTGTCTTTCTACTTTTTTATTCTCTCCTCGATCCCGTCCAACATCCGTCCGGCAAAAGAAATAATCGCCGGAGGCAATATGCTCAAATTCGCCCGGACAAACTCGGCCATCTGCTGTAAAATCTCTTGATCTTCCGTTTGAACCAATCGCGTAATATTCATAATCAACAAATTGCGTCCCACATCACTCAACGCACCCATATTCTCTCGACACAACTTCAAAAAGGCAGCATCCCCCTCCTTCACACGCCCCTCGATTAAACGAAACATCGGCTCGTACTTATTCTTTTCCACCAATCCCAACTCCTGAATCTTCCGCTTCAAGGCCTGGTAATTTTCCTCCTTGTACGCTCCTTCCCGAAAAATATACCCAGAAAAATAACGTCCAAGCTCCGAATGATACAATTTCTCAACCTTCTCATGAATCAACTCCCGAACTGAAACATCAAATTCATCCCGGTGGTCCACCATGAAACCGGACTTCTCATCCGACAAATCCAACGTGTAACGAGTAAACAAAAAAGAATTCTGAGGCTCCAACCGTTGTGTTTCCGTTAAAGATGCATAATAATCATTCACCACTTTAAAACCCTCCGGCTCCTTCTTTTGCTCCATCAAATACAAGGCATAACGATTCACCAAGTCCGGCGTACGTTCACCGGCGGCATACCGTGCGGCCAACTGATCCGGGGCACACCCAGGAGTCAACGCATCCTCCATGCGGGCGATAAACTTATCCGCATTCATCGATCCCTTCAACTCCACCCGCACCTTTTCATCCGTGTCCACCACGATAAAAGTCGGATAAGCTGAAACACAAAAACGTTTAGCCAACTCTCGTCCCTCCTTCTCTGCATTCAACTTTAAACAAACAAACTTAGCGTTGAAAAAATCCCCTACCTGTTTCTGCGGGAATACATCACGAGCCATCACTTTACAAGGTCCACACCAATCCGTATAGAAATCAACAAACACCAATTTACCTTCCCGCTTCGCCGTTTCGATCGCCTCTTTCCACGAAAGAGCCCTGAATTTAGTCTGAGCAAAAGTCGTCATCCCCACGACTAAAATCATCATCAACAACATTAATCTTTTCATCTCATCAAATTAATTTAAACACCCCGGACCTTCCTGCTCGGGGGCATTCAGACTCTATTTATTCTCTCCCACTTCCGGTTCTTCCTCCGCCGGATCCTCCCCGTACTTCCATTCCACGTCCTTTATCTTCATCGTCACCGGAAATCCTACCTCATCATCCACTGCCAATATCGGAGTTTGTGTACCGTCAACACCCATATACTTCAACTCACCCTTTTGACTTCCCTCATCGTATGTTGCAAGCCAAAAAACATTCATCCCTTTCATAATATCAGCATCAATACAGCAAATATCAGCCCCCATATCCATCGAAGTCACCGTCTTGTAAGCATAATTATAAGCATACAAGGTTGCCCCTACCGAATACAAAACAACTTTTCCACTGGAAATAAAAGTATAGTGCGTCGCTTTATCAAAATCAACAGCCACCGTTTTATCGATCGTGAAACCAGCACTTTTAACCGGATCATAAAGCATGGTTCCGAAAACACTTTTCGATCCCGGTCGGAATTCATAAACATAATAATTAATATCCTCACCCTCCTTATCTTTCATCAATGCCACGCAATTGCAATAATTATCCATTGTCGAATTCCGCAGATTCTCCCCGTACACAATAGTCCGTCCATATTGATTCCAAGGGAACGGATCTCCTTGTTTATCTGCCAATTTCTGACATTGAGTTGCATTACTACCGTAAACCGCATTCGGCTTCACGAAACACTCTCCATCCATATCATAAAAAAGAGGATAAATGTTACCGGTAGGTCTTGTCCCTAATTGCACGAATGCCATGGGATACGGTTTGAAAAACTTCTTATCCCCGTAATGATTCATCGCATTGACATAAGTTTCACTATTATCATACCCGATCGTTGTCATATAAATAGCGCAATCCGTCACGACACCTCGACTAGTATAACTCCGCATCGTATTTCCTAACGAATAATTCACATTAGCCTGACGCGGGAACATATCGCGGATTCTCGGCGTCTCTCTCGACACTTCCTGTTCCTCTACTGCCGAAAATTCATGGAACTCTGCTACAGGCCAGAAATTATTTCCCCACGTCAATCTAAAATCCCGATCATCAGTCATCAAATAAAGCTGAACTGCAGGAACCTTAACACTTCTATATCCCGTAAAAATCAAGCCTCTTGCCCCTTTCAAATGCAATTCCGAATTATCGAATATATTCTCAATAAACACAAGCGTATCGCCTTTCCCCTGCCTTGGTTTACTCACCACCATATCCATTCGTACCTCCTTATCGGGCAACTCTCCCAACACTAACCATCCCTGTGTCAACTCACTGAACACGGTAACCCCCGTACTCGTAATCCACTCCAATCCGGTACTTTTGTCTATCACTTGGAAATAAAGCGAGTAACTTCCCGGGTGAAAAGAAACCGGCCATTCCAAATCCTTGCTCGTTCCTACCACCGTGTGTTCATGCTCTTTGCCGGAACAGAAAAACCACTTGTACTCATAATTTTCCTCGTTCTCGCCATATATATCTCCCTTCACGGTCGGGTGAATTCTCAACGTGTCTATACCTTTTTCCAATGTTTGGTTAGCCTCTTCATTGGCAAAAGTAATCGTTACCCCGTTCAAAGGTGTGTAATCATAATTTCCCTTATCCTTCACGTCACAAGCCTGCCATGCAAACAAGGATAACAGTAAAAATAATCTATATTTCATATCTTTCCCTCTCATATCTATTCTTTCGCTTGAGGTTTATAATATTGTTTCACCAACTCTTCCGGCAACGTATTTTCATTCCACCAACTTATACCGGGCACCCACATCATCTTGCCATTTCCTTCCAACATCCACTCTTCCCAACCATCGGCATCTCCCGCTTGAAGCCTGTAGTATCCTTTGTTGAATCGAGCTTGCAAATCTTTCATGGCAATACTTCTGATTTTCGTTCCGCGTCCTCCCTGAGTCATTGCCGACAACTGCTCGAAATGAGCTTTCGTATATCCGGTTACATCCATCAAGTACTGATACTTATCCGGGGAAAAAGTCCCGAAATAGGAGGAATACTCGTTAGCTCCCCAACCGGCAGGTCTTTGCAAAATATTATTGAAAAATACGTCATGCAGTGCCGGATTTCCGCTCGTGGCAAACTGCGTTTTCGTATCATTCCAACGTCCCGGAATATTTCCCACCTCCGAAAAAGGCAACGTAAAATATTCTCCCGGGTCTATACGAAATTGAATCCGGGCCGTGTCCCTTGTCAAGCGGGCCGTTTTGAAAACCTTCAACGTCACGTACGTGTGATTTTCGCCCGCTTTGATTACCTGTTCCTCGGAGAAATCCGCATACTCCTCTTCCGGAATGGCTGTCGTACTGTCTGCCACGATCTCCACCCGGAACGGACGATCATAATCCTTCACGGAACCGGCAATCCCCACTTTCATCGTGATATCCGCCTCCTCCGCCTCTATCGTACCGAAAGAAACGTACGTGTAATTTTGTCGAGCCCACACGCTCTCGTCCCCGTGAGCCGCCCCGTATTGCACATCAAAATAGATCCCGTCTAGCCCCTCGTACTCCATTACCTCTTTCTTCTCGCAACTTGCCAACAAAAGCCCTCCTATTGCGAGCAGGAATATCATTAAACTACAATTATACATTTTCATAATCATCTCTTTTAATTGTTAGTCGAACCACGCTTGTTAATCTCCACGTCCGGTAATGGCCATTGATAATTGTCCGTCAACATCTCATACATACTGCCAAGCTTCGAACCGTCCAAAAACTTATCCATATTCAGGCGTTTATAATAGAAAAACAACTGTCCTTCTCCCAACACCTCGCGGGCAAACTCTTTCGTCACCAACTCCTTCACCCCATCCATGGAAGTAGCCTCCAGCGCCATGTGGCAATTTCGATGCTCCCGAATAGCCACCAAATACTCCAAAGCCTCTTCGGGCGTAGCCGCACACTCGGCAGCAATCAAATAAGCCTCACTCAATCGAATCAAAGGAATCATGTACAGGTAAGTCTCCGTCCCATCCAATTCCGCCTCACGCCCGGCATCTGCGTATTTCAACAGATAGAGCGAACCGCTTCCACTCGAGCCGCCTTCCTCTTCATTTCCTTCTTCTCCATCGCCCCCTTCTTCTCCATCACCACCCTCATCCTCGGACGAGGTTTGTACCGCCCACATCAATGTCGAACGCCAATCGTTATTCGGGTCATCAAATAAAACCGAAAGCTGTGAATTAGTAGGGTTGGTTCCCCAAAAAGCCAATCGGGATGTCTTCGGCAAAGCCCCCGTGAAATAACGCGAATCCAATTGCGAACGCTTAGAATGGTATATGGCGAAAAACACCTCGGAAGAGAACAGCAAGTCGTTTTTATTGTCAGCCTCCACTTGTTCCTTCGTCGTCCACGGAAAAATCATCTTCTCCTCATCCACTTGATTCCGTTTGATCACCTCCTCCGTGGCAATACGGTAAGCGGTCGACTTATCCCCTTTCCACAAATACGCCCGAGCCAAAAGCGTCTGCACCGCAAAATAATTCAAACGCAACTGACGATAAGTAAAATCCGCCCGTTCCAATCCGTCATCCGAAGTCACGGCATTTCCCACGCCAGTGGTAAAAACGGGGTCGTTGTCTTTCAACAACTCGCTGGCAGCCTTCAAATCCTCAATCACCCGATCCACAATATATTCCGCCGAACGCAACGGAGAGATCTCGCGATTCGCATCCTCTTGGTAAGGAATCGCAGTCGTCGACTTCGTATTCTCGTTATAAGAAGGTCCGTAAAGACGCAACAAATCGAAATGCATCATCGCACGCAACGCCAACGCCTCCCCCTTCACGATCGGATAATACTCCGAACGCAAAGCGGACCCCTCCTCGTCGCAATGCTCAAGCAAATTGTTAACATTAGCAAGCAACGCATACATCTTCGTCCAGATGTTATTGGATTTCGTCTTGAAAGCTTCATCCTCGTACTGGTAATTGGCAAACACTTTGTAAGTGTGGTTACCGTTCACCATATCATAATACTGTGCCATCACATCAATAATCCCCACGCTCAAATCATCCCCGTACACGTCAATCATCCCCATATACACCCCGTTCAAGGCAGTCATAAACCCGTTGTTCGTCGAGAAGAGAGCATTCTCCATGATCTTGTCGCTCATCTTCACGTCCAACCAATCGGAACAAGAAGTCGTCGGCACCGCCAAAACACCGGCCATCGCCAACACCTTAAATATCCTTTTTATCTTCATAATTACAAGTTAATTAAAAATTAAGCCCTATCGAGAATGACACCGAACGCTCGAACGGATAACTGGTTCCCCGCTCCTCCTTGATCGAAGAAATCCGGAAAATATCATTCATATAAGCCGTGAAATTAAATGCCGACGCCCCGATATACTTCAACCACTCGGCCGTAGAGGTACGGTAACCGATATTGATTGAATTACAAGAGAACGTGTTCTCCTCCTCGATAAAACGGCTACTCATATTCGTCGATTTCGTATCGTCGATACGTTTGAAGCGAGCCTTATCTCCCGGCTTCTGCCAACGATCGTACAACGCACGCTTATCCTGGTTATACTTCAACTGCGACGAACTGATATTCTCCACCTTGTTAAACAACGTGGATAACGAAATCATACCGCCCACCCGATAAGAGAAAGAAGCCCCGAAAGAAAAACCTTTATACACCAACGAAGTCTGGAAAGCCCCCTGTACCTTCGGGTTACTGTCACCGATCAACACCTCGTCACTCTGCTTCCATTCATACGTGTACGAACCGTCCTTCTTAATAAAAATCTCGTTACCCGTGGCAGGGTCGATACCTGCCGAACGCACGGCGTACACCCCGGTCGTGCTTGCATTATCATAATAACGCAACAAAGAGGTACTTGCCTGCCCGCGCTCGTTGTACTCCTCCAACAAATTACCGATTTTCTTATATTTCGTCGTGTTATGATTCAAATTACCGCTAACATACCAGTTAAAATCCCGTTGTTTGAAAAAATAGTAGGTCATACGCACCGAAATCGAACGGTTATCCGTAGCTCCCACGTTCATCGGGGCAGTCGATGCTCCGGTAGAAGTCGGCATATCGATACGCACCAACAACGGATCCGTATTACGCATTTGATAATCGAAATTCAAATTCAAACGGCTATCAAGGAACTGAACATCCACCCCGAAATTATGCGTCACCGTGCGTTGCCACTTCAAATTGTTGTTACCCCACGTCTCCACCGAGGCTGCCAGCCCGAAAGGATTCGAATAAGCCGTATTGTACATGTAAATGCTGGACGACAACTTCGCATCGTAATTCTGGTTGCCAGGATTACCCAAAGAATAACGCAACTTCAAATAATTAATCACCTTACTGTTCGCCAAGAAATTCTCTTGATGCACGTTCCAACCGACACCCACAGCCCAAGTCGTCGTGAACGGGTCGTTGATACCGAACTGCGAAGCCCCGTTCGTCGTCAGGTTGAAATCGAGCAGATAACGCATATGATAAGCGTAATTCGCATTGAAATAATAACTCACGCTACGATTCTTACTGTCCGAGGCACTCGGTTTCCCCGTCGCATAACTAGATGAAAAATTCGGACTCGAAAACTGGTCGGTGGTATATCCTTGCGCCCCGAAACCGTATGACTCCTGCGTCTTGTCCGAGAACTGCATACCGGCAACCCCGTTCAACGTGTGCTCCCCGAAAGAACGCCCCACCGTCAAGTTCACGCGCCCCGTAACCGAATTACTCGTGGTCGAACTCTTCGTGTAAGTCCCCTTCTTATCTGCGTCGGTCTTCGAGAAAACCGTTTCGTTCGGTGAACGGAAACGCTCTGCTTCCGACTTAGACATCTGGTATTGCAAATTACCGCGAACTCGGAAATAGGTCAGGAAACGATACTCGATCTGGAAATTATTCGTGATATTCCACGTGTCCGTCTCGTTCGTGCTCGCTTGCTGGTAATCCCACAACGGGTTCCAAATATAATCGTAATTATTCGCTCCAGCAAGACTCTCCCGGTACACGTACTTGGGCACCTCTCCGTCAACCGTACGCTTTGCGTAAAACGGATTCATCTGCGAATATGAAGAAAAATCCACCGGGTTATTTATCGCCTTCGTCTTCCCGATCATCGTTTGATTGGAAAACGACAAATCTTTCACCCGGTAAGAAAGACGTATATTACCGTTCAAAATATCACGGCTAGACTTTTTCATCACACCCTGCGTGTTATTATAAGAAACTCCCACGCCATACAAGAACGTCTGGTCCCCCCCGTCAATGAAAACATTATGTCCTTGAGTGAATGCCGTGCGTAACGGCTCGTTCAACCAGTACGTGTCATACCCCTCCTGCACCAACTTCAACCGAGCATAATAACGTGCCCGGTTCGACTCGTTGATAATCTCTCCGTTCTCATCCAGATTACCTCCAGAAGTTTCCCGGTACACCCCGGCCAACTTCTCGTACTCCAACTTCTCCGCGGCATTCATCAAATTAAAATCACTCAAATCCGCCCAACCCACGGTAAAATTACCGGTATAAGAAAAACGCAACTGCCCTTGTTTCGGCTTTATAGTTTCAACAACAACCACACCGTTTGCAGCCTTCGAGCCGTAAATCGCCGTGGCCGAAGCATCCTTCAAAATAGAAATACTCTCCACGCGGTCCATATTCAAATCCTGAATCGTCTCCAGCGTCGTCTCGAAACCATCCAAGATAAACAACGGCTGGTTCGGATCTGTGCTATACTCCTGAGACAAATCCGTCACGTTAATCTTACCATTGATACTGATATCCAAGGCTGCATTCGGGTTAGATCCTTGTGCACGATTCTCCGTGATAATAAACGAAGGATCCAATATACTCAAACTCCGTAACACATTTTGCGGGCTAATCTGCTTCAATTCTTCCGCTTTAAACGTCGAAACGGAACCAGTAAAAGTCTCTATATTACGCGTATAAATACCCGTGATCACAGTCTCCTCCAACTCTGTCACGTCCTCCTCCAACTTTACGTCTATCACATTCTTGTCTCCAATTACCACCCGCTTGCTTTTCATTCCCATGAACGAAAACAACAACGCCAGATTCTTGGAATCACCGCACTCTATCGTGTACGTCCCGTCCACGCGGGTCGTCGTCCCCAATTTCGTTCCCTCGAGCATAACCGTCACACCCGGCAACGGCTGCCCCGTCTCGTCCTTCACTTGTCCCGTAATTTTTCGAGACTTCACTTGTTGTTGCGGTGCTTTAGCCTTCTCTTGCCGCTTCAAAACGATCGTCTTATCCTCTATCGACCACTCCAAATCGGTCCCTGCCAAACACTTCGTCAACACAACACTCAACCGCTCGTTCGTAAACCGCAATGTCAAGTTCTTCACCGCCGCCACTTGCTCGTCCTGATACAAAAAAGTAAAACCCGTCGATTTCTCCAAAATGGAAATAATCTCCGTCAAATTCGCGTTCTGCACCTCGAAAGAGACCTTCTCCTCCTGAGCATAGGTACTCAAGAACGACGACGCCAAAAAGATAACGCATATCACCTTTCGACACAACGCCCACAAGCCCCTTTTACCAAAAAGCGCTCCATGTTTCATTTTCACCATTTTTTTTAATTTAAATTAAACTAACGAACGGTCTTCTTCCCCGATTCACGACACAGCCTTGGGCCCTATAACTGTTTTTCATTTTTCGGTTATATAAATCGTCCTACCTTCTATATTAAAATTCAATCCTCCGGTCATCTCCAACATCCGCACGACTTGTTCAAAATTACCATAACGCCGCATATTTCCCGTGAATGAAATTCTTTTCGTTTCCTCGTCTTTAAACACGACCTTCACATCGTACCACCGCGACACCACCTGCATTACACGCTCCAAAGATTGCTGCCGAAACACGAATAGTCCCTTTTGCCACGCCACATAGGGGAACACATTTACCTCCACTTTGCTCAAATGTCCATCCTTATCCAACACTCCCTGCTCGTTCGGCTCCAACAACACACTCTCATTATCCGACGATAAACGCACTACCCCCTCCACCAACGTCGTCACCACACGCTCTTCTTCCGCATAACCGCTCACGTTAAAAATAGTTCCCAACACCTCGATTTTGGCATCCTCCACCTCCACCACGAACGGATGCTCCGGATCTTTTGCCACTTCAAAATACCCTTCTCCACGTAAAAACACCCGTCGCTCCCCGCGATCAAACTGCACCGGATAACGCAACTCCGATTCCGAATTCAAACACACCGAAGTCCCATCACCCAACACAACCGAATACTCACCACCCCGCGGTACCCGCAAAATATTGTATTGCAACTCCTCCGTGTCACACTTCTCCCGACACAACCTCTCCCCGGTATAACTCACTCGGCCCTCCGTCGAATGCACCTCCATTCCCTCGTGCATCCACACCGAATCCAACTGCCCTTTCCCCAACATCACGCATTCACCACTCGATAAAATCAACTCGGCCTTCGACCCCTCTGCGATAATCTCGGAAGCGGCATTCAAACGCTCTAAACCCGACAATTCCATCCGATCAAAGTAAAACCATCCCCCTAACAACAAAAACACGGAGGCAACCGCTGAAGAGAGATAGCAAAACCTTCGTACCCGCACTCGTCTCTGAGCACGTCTTTTTACCTTCGCATAAGCACGCTCGCTATCCGTACGCGCCCGTTGAGCCATCTTCATCTTCATAAACTCAACCGACATCACCTTCGCATACAACACCTCGTTCTCTGGGCTTTCCTCACGCCAAGACCGCACCTTCTCTTCCTCCTCCTCCGTTAAATTTTGTTGCCGCACCTTCACCAGCAACATCACCACTTCTGAATAATTCTCAAACATATCGTATTCATAATTTTCACGCATACGACACATCAAAAACAAAAATAGGTATTAAAAAAAGTGATTATTTTCTCATTTTAACACTTCAATTCTTCCAACACCTCAAGTAAAATACAATGAATCAAAAAGATAATATTAAATCAACGGAGCCAAAAAAAGATACAACTTTCCTAATTTTTCTTTCAACACCTGCTTGGCGGCCTGCTTGCGCTTTTTCACTGTCTCTTCCCCGACATTCAACTTCTGGGCAATCTCCTTCACTCGATACCCCTCCATCGACATCGTGATTACCTGCCGGTAGGTCGGTGGCAACGCCTCCATCGCTTGGTTCACTAACCTGAAAATCTCCTCTTCCATATACCGGTTAGCCTCCATCACATCCACCTTCTCCTCCCTATACGAACGCATCATCTCTTCCCTCAACTTCTCCCCACGTAAATAATTGAAACACCGAAAACGCACCATCTGGTAAACATAAGCCGAAAAATTTTCCACGGCCTTCCATCTCCCCCGTTGCTCCCACATCTTTACGAACACATCCTGCACCAAGTCTTCCGCCACGACCTCCTCCTCCACGTAATAACACGCAAAAGAAAGCAAAGAAGGATAATAATCCATAAATAAATCATGGAAAAAATTTTCTTCGCATATTATTTGCTTACTCTTCATAGAATCTCTTAGCTCACATTTGCGATACAAGTATACAAAGAATTCAATAAAAAGGTTTAAACTTAACTTACAAATTTGTTAATTATTTCCTTTATTGCATTTTTCAGCCTTGCTTATTCTAACCATTTCATACATCAGCCTACTCACTTACGAGATAACCAGAATCCCTACTTCTGTTGAAAGCGGAACTCATCCACCATATCCAGTAACACAGCCCCGTAACGTTCCACGATCTTTTTCCCAACTCCGGGAACTGCCAGCAATTCCTTTGAATTCGTGGGCAACGTGTTACTGATTCCCAACAAAGCTTTCTGCTGCAATACCGTGTACACGGGCAATTTCAATCGTTCAGCCTCTTTGTTCCTCCAAGCTCGAAGAGTTTCATATAACTTCGAGTGTAATATATCAGGAGAAATCTCCACTTTTTCCGCTCCGGCACGTTTCGCCTTAATCTTCACCTTCGGGGCATCAATTAACGCCTTCGCCTTCGCTCGTAAATAATCTTTTACAGAAAAACCGTTCCCGATCACTTTCAACGTTTCAAGTTTCAAGTTCACCTCTCCCCGAAAACGTTCCATATTTTGTTCCACCAACTTCCTCACCTCCTTGTTATCAATCTCCGGAATAGCCTCTTCCAAGAATTTTCCAAAAATAGACATCGTATGTTCCCGGAAATATTCCGCCCCCTTCTTCACCCGATCTGCGATCACCGGGTCCGCCTCGTAATTCCCATCTTCCGGCATCAACCGTTCCAACTGGTTCTGAAACCGTTCGGCCACCGCCAACAATTCCTCCGCACACTTGGCTCCCGCCACCCGGTAACGTTCCACCCAATCGGGATACAACCGACGCAACTGCTCATCCAGCACCCGGTACAAATAATGTAACCTCCACCGGATCGTCTCGTAATCGAATTGTTCCAGCAACAACTCCCTGAAATAAGACTGCCGGGCCTGTTGCAATTCCTCCTTATTCGGCTCCTTCAGTTCCGCCTCCCGCACGAATTCATCTATTGCCCCGTCACTCACCAGTGAACGCACGGTTACTGGGGAACTCAACACAAGTCCCTCGAACGTCTTGCAACGGCTCAACGCCACGTACACCTGCCCGTGAGCAAATGCTGCATTGGCATCCACGATCGCCCGTTCAAACGTCAACCCTTGGCTTTTATGAATCGTAATCGCCCACGCCGTTTTCAACGGGTACTGCTTAAACGTTCCCTCCACCGTCTCCGTGATCTCCCGAGTCTCCTCGTCTAACGTGTATCTCGTGTTCGTCCATTCCTCCGGGGTCACCTGAATCTTCAGACCATCCTCTTTTCCTACCACCTCGATGGAACGGTCATTAATAGCCGTGATCTTACCGATTTTCCCGTTGTAGTAACGCTTTTCCGGTGATGAATCATTTTTCACGAACATCACCTGCGCCCCCTGTTTCAGCACCAACGTCTCCTCCGTGGGATAAGAATAAGTGGGGAAATTATCCTTCACTTCTGCCTTGAACGAATAAGCCCTAGTCGATAATTCTGCCATTTTCACGTCGTTAATCCTTTGTGCTTGGTGGTTATGTGTTGTCAACGTGATATACCCCTCGTCATCCGAAGGCTTAAAGCCCGGTACATACCTCCGGTTCAACATCCCCAACACCGCGGCATCCACCCGGTTCTCCCGTACCCGGTTCAACAGGTCCACGAATTCCCGATCCTGTTGCCTGTAAACGTGTTTCAACTCGATTGCCACGTAACGGGTGGCTGCCAAAGCCTTACTATGGAAAAAGAACGCCGATGCGTAATGTTGTTTCAACAACGCCCACTCGTCCTCTTTCACCACGGGAGCCAACTGCTGCAAATCACCGATCAACAACAACTGCACCCCACCGAAAGGCTCGTTCTTGGAGCGGTAACGACGCAACATATCATCCACCGCATCCAGCAAATCTGCCCGTACCATACTGATCTCGTCAATCACCAGCAAATCAATCGTCTTGATAATATTGATCTTTTCCCGGTTAAACTTGTGCGTGTATTGCAATTTTTCACCTCGCTCCACCGTATCCGAACTTCCCGGCACGTATGGCCCGAACGGCAACTGGAAGAAAGAGTGGATCGTCACCCCACCCGCATTAATTGCCGCCACTCCCGTGGGAGCAACCACAATCATCCTTTTGGGTGATCTCCGTTTCAATTCCCGCAGAAACGTAGTTTTTCCTGTTCCCGCTTTTCCTGTAAGAAACACGTTCACTCCCGTATATTCCAAAAAGTCATACGCCAATTCCAGTTGAGGATTACTTTCCATGAATCAAGATTTTACACGAATTATCATTCTATTCGGCCTTCACAGACACGCAACTCGTACAAAGGTATGAAAATAATCTATTCGTATCACGGCAATTATACACAATCACGTACACCTCTTGATATTTTCGATTATTTTTTAGGATTATTCTTTACAGATTCATATATTTGTAGAAATTATATACAATACCATTTATGAGATTTCAAAACTTCATTATGGGCATTCCGTATCGGGTTCGTGCCTAATTTAATCCCGGAAAAATTCCTCCGGACTTTTTTAAAACTTTCCTCCTAACCGGGAAGTATCAAGGTATTGTTTTCTCACTTTTAATAAATTACCATGAATAACTGGAAAAAGGTATTCGCAATTATATGGACAGGACAGTTTTTCTCCATACTGACCAGTTCTCTCGTTAATTTTGCCATCATTTTATGGCTAACCTTTGAAACTAAATCGGCAGAAACTTTGGCTTTCGCCACGATTGCCGCCATGTTACCGCAAGGCATCTTAGGTATGTTTTCCGGAGTATTTATTGACCGGTGGAGCAGGAAGAAAATCATGATCCTGTCTGACAGTTTCATTGCTTTCTGCACGCTTATTCTAGCCTTTTTATTTTATTTCGAACAAGCGGAAGTTTGGCAAATCTATCTATTGTTAGCACTACGATCGATAGGTTCAGCTTTCCATGCTCCTTCAATGCAAGCATCTATCCCATTACTCGCTCCAGAATCTCAATTATTACGGATCGCCGGGATCAACCAGATGATCAATTCTGCCTGTAATATAGCCGGACCAGCTTTAGGAGCCTTGGCAATTACCACGCTCGCCATGCCTGTCGTGCTTATGCTCGACGTGATCGGAGCCATACTCGCCTGTACCTCGCTGGCTTTCGTCAAAATACCGAACCCACCACCCGGTGAACATGCGGGAGAAAACAATGTCCTTCAAGACTTAAAAGAGGCTCAACGGGAGGTTGTCAGCCACCGGGGGATGCCATTATTGTTAATCCTCTCGATCATAGCCACATTTTTTATCATGCCAGTCAGCGTGCTTTTCCCTTTAATGACCCTCAATCACTTTTCAGGCGATGCTTTCCAAATGAGTCTGATTGAAGCCATCTGGGGAGTCGGAGCCCTATTTGGGGGAGTAGCCTTGAGTATCAAACAATACAAGATCAACAAAATCACGCTGATCAACCTGACATACATCCTCTTGGGAGCCGGATTCACGGCATCTGGCCTACTATCTCCCAATGCTTTTGTCTGGTTCGTCATGTTTACCGCATTTGAAGGCGTGATCGGGTCATTATACTTTGCCTCGTTCACAGCCGTTATCCAGACGAAAATCAACCCGGCAATACTCGGACGAGTATTTTCCATATACATGAGCCTTAGTATGCTCCCCTCCATGCTCGGATTAATGAGTACCGGGTTTATTGCCGATCACGTGGGGATTACAAACACGTTCGTCATTGGTGGGCTCGTGATATTAGCTATCGGGGTTATATCATTCTGCCTCCCGTCCTTGTTGCAAGTGGGTAAATTGACCGTTAACGGGAAAACCCACAATATCTAAAGTATATAAATTAAAAGCCACCTCGAAAAAGGTGGCTTTCAAATATCTGATCAATTCGATAGATTACTTTCCGGCACGAGCTTTATACTCTTTCAAACCGTCTTGCAAGAATTTCACGAAAGCATCCCGATCTTTATTATAACCTCTAGCGGGTTGTAATACATGCGGTTTCAATACTTTCTCGTTACCTTTACGGCTATCTAACAAGATATAGTTCGGTTGAGCGTTCGACTCGAATTGCTTGATCTGGAAGTCTGTATTCTTCTTTCCAAGCGTGTTTTTCTTCTTTCCGTCATACTCTGACACGTAAACCTCTTCTGCTGGTAATTTAGTCTTATCGTCCACGTAAAGAGCCACGATAATATAATCATTCTTCAACATTTCAAGCACACGAGGATCAGACCAAACGCTTTGTTCCATCTCACGACAGTTCACACAACCGTGACCGGTGAAATCAATGAACAAGGGTTTATCTTGAGCTTGTGCGGCTTTCAATGCCTGATCATAATCGAAATAACCATCCAACCCGTGGGGCAAGTGCAAGAAATCAGAGTATTTTACAGGTTCGTTGGATGCGGCACTAGCGGCACCTTGTGTTCCACCTACCTGCACGCCACTCTTCATGATCTCTTTCGCATTGTCACGCACGATACGGTTAATATCGAAGTCAATCGTTTCTTGTGGCGGGAAATATCCGGCCAAAGCTTTCAACGGTGCCCCGAACATACCCGGGATCAAATAGATCACGAATGACATGGTAATAATAATCATCACCAAACGAGGTACTCCGATATATGGTAAATCGCTATCGTGAGCGAATTTGATTTTACCCATCAAGTACAATGCTTGTAACGTGAACACGGCTACCCAGATAGCGATGTAAACCTCACGGTCTAACAATCCCCAGTGGTAAGTCTGGTCTGCTACCATCAAGAACTTGAATCCAAGGGCAACCTCCACGAATCCTAATACAACTTTCACCGCATTTAACCAACCTCCTGATTTCGGTAGATTGCTTAATTTTGAAGGGAAGAAAGAGAAGAATCCGAAAGGCAATGCCACGGCGATAGAGAATCCTAACATACCGATGATCGGGCGTAATACAGATCCGCGTGCAGCCTCTACCAACACGGTTCCCACGATCGGGGCGGTACAAGAGAATGACACCAATACCAACGTGAATGCCATGAAGAAAGCTCCGATGTAACCACCTTTATCAGCTTGTTTGTCCGATTTATTTACCAACCAAGACGGCAACACGATCTCGAACGCTCCAAAGAAAGATGCAGCGAAGATCATGAATATAATGAAGAAACAAATATTAGGCAGCCAGTTCGTACTCAACCAGTTAATGAATCCCGGTCCTAACAAGAACGAAATGATCAATCCTAAAGCGGTATAGATACCAACGATAGACAAGGCGAAGAAAATAGCTTTTGCCTTTGCTTTTGCTTTATTACTATCCCCATGCATGAAGAATGACACCGTCATCGGGATCATCGGGAACACGCAAGGCATCACAACTGCCAGTAATCCACTACCAAAAGCCACCCAGAAGAACAGCCACAAGGAATCATCCTCGGTTGCATCCTTCGTTTCATCGGCAGCAGCAACAGTAGCTTTATCGGCACCTTTGTTACCCAACTCGATCGCGAAATCCTTCTCCCCCGGCACACAAGCACCTTCCTGACAAGCCTGGAATTCAACGCTTCCTTTCACGGTAGTAATGGAAGGATCGGTAACTTTGATCTTTTGGGTTATGGTGTAATTATTTGAATAATACCACACATCGACTCCGAAAACATCATCATGCTTTTTACTTGGTTCACTCTCCTCGGCCGTACCCACTAATTCGATTCCCTCTCCCACTTTCTCAATGGTAATTGATGTAGGCATGGGACCACCTGCCGGGGTTGACATGGAGTAAACCGTCCACCCGGGTTGAATGGTTGCTTTAAAGGTTAAAGCGTATTCGTTATCCCCGGTTTTCTTCTGTGAAAACGTCCAACTTGTCGGGTCAGACATTTGAGCGAAAACCGAAAAGGTTCCCACGAACAACGTAAAGATCAACGTCAATAGTCTCTTTTTCATAAAAAATTATTTAATAAAACATCAATTTGCATGCTTCTCGAAATCGTATGCATTATCACACAGTGGACGCAAAAGTACCATATAATTTGTTCTCACACAAATTCATGGTACTATTTTAACATCGTTTTAAGATGGAATGACGAAACTGTAAGTAAAAACACCTACTCAGGTTCTATTTCTCTATTAAAACGATTAAAAAACTTATATTCGTAAATATAAAAAGAGGGTACTCCGACCACCTTTAAATGGATATGGTGCTTGAAAGCCCACTTCCTACGCAAAGACCAGAAACCTTTTTTCAAATACGCCTCCACAAAGGGGTGTACTTTCAATACCAGATTCTTGATTTTCTTCTCCTCGACCAAGAACTCAAGCTGGTCTTCAATCTTATCAATCACTAAAACAGCTGCATCTGCTTTACCGGTTCCATGACACACGGGACAAGTCTCCGTGGTCGTCACGGTCATTTCCGGACGTACCCGCTGGCGCGTGATTTGCATTAATCCGAATTTACTCAGAGGGAGTATGGTATGCTTGGCACGATCGAGTTCCATTGCCGAACGCATCTTATCGAACAACTTCTGGCGGTTTTCCGCTTGTTGCATGTCAATAAAGTCGATCACGATAATACCTCCCATGTCTCGCAATTGTAACTGACGAGCCACCTCGTCGGCAGCAGCCAAGTTTACTTCCAGGGCATTTGATTCCTGATCGTCGCCCAATTTCACACGATTTCCGCTATTCACGTCTATCACGTGAAAAGCTTCCGTATGTTCTATAATAAGGTATGCCCCGTTTTTAAACGAAACGGTACGTCCCAGCGAAGACTTGATTTGCTTGTCCACCCCAAAATGATCGAAGATCGGTACCTCGGTTGACACAAATTTAACGATACCTTCTTTCTCCGGAGCTATCGTGCTGATATAACGCTTAATTTCTTTACTCAATGCTAAATCATTCACATAAATGTTCTCGAACGAGGGATTCAATATATCCCGGAGAATAACGCTGGTTCGGTCAATCTCTCCCAAAATCAGCTTGGGAGGCTCTATATCCCGAAGATGTTTGAACGCGGTCTCGAAACGTTCAACAAGTTCTGTTAATTCACTGTCAAATAGCTCGGCATTCTTGCCTTCAGCGACAGTTCTCACGATCACCCCGAAATTCTTGGGGCGTATACTTTCAATCAGTCTTTTCAAACGCTTCCGTTCTTCGACCGATTTTATCTTTTGTGACACGGATACCTTTTCCGAGAAAGGCATCAGAACTAGGTGGCGCCCGGCAATACTCAACTCGGAGGTCAAGCGCGGGCCCTTGGTGGAAATAGGTTCTTTCGCAACCTGCACGGCAACATATTGGCCGACAGAAAGCACGTCCCCGATCTTCCCGTTTTTACTGATTTCCGGCTCCAGTTTTAACTTGGCTACAGGCATCCCCTTCCGGGCTATACATTGCTTTATATAGCTATCCAAAGAATAAAACTGGGGACTGAGATCAAGGTAATGCAGGAAGGCATCCTTTTCATAGCCGACATTAACGAAAGCGGCATTCAAACCGGGCATGATTTTCTTCACTTTCCCGTAATAGATGTCACCTACCGCAAATTTAACGCTAGTCTTCTCCGTTGTCAACTCTACCAACCGCTTGTCCTTTAACAAGGCGATTACTACTTCTTCCGCTTTTACATCTATGACTAACTCAGTATTCACTACCTGATCAATTAATGTATTAATCAAAATAAACCTAAAGGCATAGCCCTTAGGTTTATAATCTCTAACTCACAAACGATGACTACTTCTTTTTGTGTCTGTTCTTTCTCAGTCTCTTTTTCCGTTTGTGAGTGGCCATCTTATGTCTCTTTCTTTTCTTTCCGCTTGGCATAATTTCACTCCTTTCTTATTTTACTTGATCTTTCACCTGATTGACGAAACTCTTCGAAGGCTTGAACGAAGGAATAAAGTGTTCAGGAATCTTGATCGTTACATTTTTAGAAATATTACGAGCGGTTTTCTCAGCTCTCTTTTTCACTACAAAACTTCCAAAACCTCTTAAATATACATTTTTTCCATCAATCACAGAACCTTTTATTGCTTCCATAAAAGCTTCAACTGTAGTTTGTACCGCAGCTTTCTCGATACCAGTGGTTCTTGAAATTTCATTCACGATGTCCGCCTTTGTCATTTTCTTTAAGTATTTAGTATTCAATATTATATTTCATTTCTTCTAAATTTCAGACTGCAAATATATATCTTTTCCACAAACAATGAAACAAACTACCGCATTTTTGTCAATATTTTTTGTGTTCTATATCTTTAATTGTCAACATCGGACACATCCCTGCACCACTTTTTCCAACAAGCCTTTACCTTGCCTGTACCTCATTTAAACTGGTAACAACAAAGTTATTACTTTCAATGATCGGGAATAAATCACGAATCATAACAAGATGGCATTGGGATTATTTTTTTTCTCCGAAATTATTCCGTAATTTGTGACAAATTTTAATCCATACATATTATACATGGTAAACAAAGTTATTCTTATCGGTAATGTCGGGGCTGACCCGGACGTAAAATATCTCGAAGGAGGTGTTGCCGTGGCAAGATTCAGCCTTGCTACGTCGGAGGTGTACAATAATAAAAACGGAGAACGTGTAACTCAAACCGAATGGCACAATATCGTTCTCTGGCGGAATCTGGCTCAAATAGCCGAAAAATACGTTCGCAAGGGGATGATGCTTTACATCGAGGGACGTATCAGAACCCGTTCATGGGACGACCAAAACGGGGTGAAAAGATACACGACCGAGATTTACGGGGATAATTTCCAGATGCTATCCCGCAAACAGGATAACGGGGATAAACCTCAAGACACGCACATGCCACAAGCACCCGATTTAAGCGGTGGTGACGACAGTGACGATCTCCCGTTCTGAAAGATAAAAGCTAAAAATTAAAAACTAAAAGTTTGAAGTAAACGATTTCGAACAAGGAAATCAGGCTTTAAACGATTAGTTTTTAGTTTTTATCTTTTATCTTTTAGTTTTTCTATGTATCTTTCGGCGATATTTAAGTTTAACCAATTATATAAATTTTGGACACAGATTATATTCCCCTTGCCGGGCAGATTTTTACAGGTGCATTCACCCTCATCGATTTAATTTTCGTCATTATCTTATTGCTTTTATTATTATGCTCGGCATTAATTTCCGGTTCGGAGGTTGCCTATTTCTCACTTTCTCCTTCGCAATTAAAATACTTGGAAGACAACGGGTACGAGAAGGCCCGCAACCTGCAACAGAAACCCAACCGACTACTCGCCACGATTTTAATATCCAACAATTTCGTGAACGTGGCCATTGTCGTGTTGTCCACCTATCTGGTAAATTCATTATTTGATTTCTCGGCTTATCCCACGTTAGGTTTCATTATCCAAGTGATCGTGGTAACGTTCGTGATCTTACTGGCCGGAGAAATCATTCCTAAATTATACGCCAACCGCTCCCAGTTGAACATGGTGATTTTCATGGCAGGTCCACTGACCTTCCTGTCTCACCTGTTCCGTCCGCTATCCGCCCTGTTGATCGGTTCCACCTCTATTATCAGCAAGCGCATGGATAAAAAGGATAATTTATCCATCGACCAATTATCCAAAGCCTTGGAATTAACCAAGGACACGGCAATCAACGAGGAAAAAGACATTTTGGAAGGCATTGTCCGTTTTGGTAATATTGACGCGGTTGACATCATCCGTCCCCGCATCAACGTGATCGCCATTGACGGGAGTTCAAGCTACCAACAAGTGAAAGAGATCATCACGGAACACGGTTACTCACGTATGCCCGTGTACGAGGAAAATCTGGATAACATCACGGGAATCCTCTACGTGAAGGATTTATTACAACATCTGGATGAGAAAGAGGACTTTCACTGGCAGACCTTAATTCGTCCGGCCTATTTTGTCCCGGAAACCAAAAAGATCAACGACCTGCTGGAAGAGTTCCAAACGAAAAAGGTACACTTGGCGATTGTTGTTGATGAATACGGGGGAACCTCCGGAATCGTCACGATGGAAGATATTATCGAAGAGATCGTGGGCGACATTAATGACGAATACGACGAACAGGAAATTGTTTACACGCGGGACAAGAATGGGGCATATATTTTCGAGGCTTCCACACTGCTGAACGATTTCTACAAAATCACGGACATAGAGGAGGATTCATTCCAAGAAGTGGAGGGAGATGCAGATACCTTGGCCGGACTGATCCTTGAAATCAAGGGGGAACTTCCTCACAAGGACGAGGTGATTACATACAAAGAACATCAATTCAAAGTACTCGAAGTTGACAACAGGCGAATCAAGAAAATTCAATACAAAAAGACCGGGCAAGTCCCTCCCTCGTCTATAACTGCCCCGCCGATAAGCTAGGACAAGTACTCTACAAATATACACCCCTTACATAGCATGAACACCGGTTCGTGTTCATGCCATGTATATGCTATGTTCATGCTATGTTCATGAGCTAGACTATCGGCGGGGGAAGGGATACCCAAAGGCGGACAAAGGGACGTTCATCGAACACTTTTAATTCCCACTAAAACATTGCCTTTCCATGTGCCGTGTAAGGAACATTTATTCCCAATATCTTACACAAGGTAGGTAATAAATCCGACATCGTGTAGTTCCCTTTCAAATCGGCCTTCACTCCCGCACCGTATAAATACAGGGGAACAATCGGACGCTTGGTATGCCGGAAATAAGTATCCTCCAACTCTTTCAATTCCGAAACCCAAGTCGGATGGATACAGAAAAAGACATCTCCACTACGTTTGTGAGAAAACGAATTCTGAACCAACCGATTTACCCCTTCCGGGAAGGATGTGTGCGTTAATGAATAGGCTGTCATGACTTTGGCTACCCCCTCGAACTCGATCATAAAATCAGCCACCTTATCCTGCATTTCTTTCAGATTTATCTTCTTCTGCTCGATCAGATCCCGGTTCAAATAAATTTGTCCCTGATCATAATCCGAAATCCAGTCACCCGGCCCGTAAACCAAACCCAAGTAAGACTTCAACAAGGCCACAGATTTAAATATACTAAAATAATCAGAATTCACTTTAATCTTCCGCAAATCCTCCGGCATCAATTCCCGCATCTCGGAAAAGGTCACGAACAGCGTATAGTTTCCTTTCCCGACCCGGGTATCCAACTTACTTACCAATGCCGCAATATCCATATCCAAACGGATCAACATATCCTTCTCCTCGCTCGAATCTATCGTGAAATCCCGGGACATATAGTCTAAACAGGAAAAGTTCAAGGCCAGCAAATCCGGATCATTATCCACTCCCAACCTTTCCTCGTCAATCAATTTTTCGGCCAACACCCGTACCAATGTATTCGCGTAAGGTGTGGCTTTCAAAACCCGGTAAGTATTATATTCCTTCTTTGCCCGGGCTATATCATAATAGAAATGATTCGTCAGGCGAATACGGGCAGCCGACTTATCCTCGTCAGACAACATCATCCATCCTTTATTCACAAAATGATCGCTCTCGACCCATGTATTATACATTCTCAACCATTCGGGTAATTCCGAACGATAATAAGAAGAGGACACCCATTTACCCGTTTTCTCGCTGAACCAGATGGCCATATCGGCACTACTTCCCCCACTTAGAACAGCTTCGTCACCATTCATGGCAATACTGAACACCCGGGACATGGGATTATTCCATTTCATGGCGCTCCCCAAGCTCATCGTCTGTAAATAATCGGGAGACAAACTTTTTATACTATCCGCCTGTTGATCACCGATTTCCGTATAACGATCGGATTGAGTAGAATACTGACGTTTCCGGCGTAAACGATCGTACCACGCCCTCGACACGATCCCATGTTCCGTGGGTAACATACCCGTGTAAATCGACGCGTGATCCACCCCGGTTTGCGTGTAAAAATAGTTATAATTCATATTCACCCTGGCTCCTTGTTTCATGATCCGTTTCAAACCATTATCCGACAATTCGTTAGCATACATATCCATCCATTCCGGATAAAAATGGCTGATCACCACTCCCACTATCAATTTCGGTTTTTCTTCCGCGAAGACACCAGATACCCAAGCCAATACACTCGCTAATAACAATAACTTTTTCACGATCGTTTCTATTTTATAAATTCGTATTTCTGATCCCAAGTTTCAAATCCTCAGTATAGACACAAAAATAATCAGAATATGATAATTTACAACTTATAATTCTTTCAATTCTTAATTGTTTCGTATCTTTACGGCAAGAATCTAAAATAACCATATCCATTATGACTGAGAAAAAGTGCCAGTTGACAGAAAAACTGAGGAACTATGTTTATCGCTACGGAACTGAATTATCGGACGATAAATTGAAGAAAATGGGAACTTCTCTTGAGGAGATTAACGAGAATTTCTCAGACATGGAAGACATCGCGAAGAGTATCTTCGAGCAAGAGCGTATTGCTTTTGAAAAGATATTCAAAGAATACGATTTCGACGGATGGAACGCGATTGACATTCTACTACTGGTTGGAAACGAAATCCACCAGCGCTTTTTTAACGTGTCACCTTCTGTCAGCTACAAATTAGCCGAAGCGTTCCCGGAACTATTCGAACAGCACAAGCTGGAACGTTCCAATTTTATCTATGAAAAGATTAAAATTAACATCGAAAAGGGGATGCAACAAGGTATGTATAAAAACGACGTATCAAGTGAAATGGTTGCCCGCATGTATATTGCTAAACTGAATGATATTCACAATCAAGAGATCTACCCTCCCGAAGTCTTTGACTTCGCTACCATTTTCAACAATTTGATTGACGGGGTAATCAAAACCATCACGAACGAGGATGGATGGCAATATTACAAACAGCGTAAACAACTGTATAGCGTATTAAGTTTTAACAGGTAAAAAAGAAAACAATGAGTGCAAAATATCAAATCGATGACATTGATCGCAAGATCTTGTCTCATCTTGTAAAAAATGCAAGAATTCCCTTTTTGGAAATAGCCCGGGAATGTGGCATATCCGGAGCCGCCATCCACCAACGCGTGAAAAAGATGGAAGACTCCGGTATTATCGAAGGTTCCCGTTTTATCGTGAAACCCGACGCACTTGGTTTTGGAGTATGTGCTTTTATCGGGGTTATCCTTGACCACGCTCACACCTACAAGACTGTCGTGAAAGAGATTGAAAGCATCCCGGAAGTTACAGAATGTCACTTTATCACGGGCGGCTTTACCTTCTTGATTAAATTAAGATGCAACGATCACCAGCACTTGATGGATATTCTGATCAACACGTTACAGAACATCCCCGGTATCGCTAAAACCGAAACATTCATCTCCTTGGATCAGCTTATCGAGAAACAGATAGCCCTATCTCCACAGGACAAATAGTCGTTTTAAGTTAAATCAAACCGTCATATTTTTCTTCTTCCTGGATAGTTTTGGGGCAATTACTTTCAATACTCCAGGAAGTACTTTTACCTTTACCGGGGATTCCAAAATATACGGGTCTCCATCAATATGGGCTTTATTCAAGTCTCCTTCCAAAATCGCCTCCTTGCATTGGATTTCGCTAAAATAAGGAAGTCGGGCGATCTTGGAATTCATAAAGCAATAGAGGAAACGAGGTATTTGATAATATTTAGGCCTCTTCAAAATGCAAATATCAACCAGCCCGTCCCGTAACGAGGCTTTGGGGGCTATCGAGGCATTATTTCCATACTGGGAACTATTGGCAACACTCAAAACGAAACAATCTTCCTCCCACGTTTTCCCGTCTATATGAAACACGTAACGCTTACCGGGGTAACGAAACCACATATGTATGATTGAATAGATGTAGGAGAATATACCCCGGATCTTCATCCTACTAAAAAAGTGAGCCACTTCGGCATCAAAGCCGAAACCACTCACGTTCAACGAGTAGTGGCCATTAATCTCCACGACATCAATATCCGTGGTTTCACTTTTCAAAATCTGTTTCAACGCTTTATTCATCATCTGGGAAAAGCCTAAATGACGGGCAAAGCCGTTACCACTCCCCAAAGAAATCACGCCAAAAGCAATTCCTGTATTTATCAAGGCAGTACCGATTTCATTTACCGTACCATCTCCACCTGCCGCAATGATATGCGTGTAATTCTGATGCTTGGCCTGCTCCACGATCTCTTTCGCGTGCCCGGCATATTCCGTGAAACGTATATTGTACTCGATGTGTTTGTACGCCGCAATATGCCTTATCCGGTAAGGAATCTCCCAGCCCAAACCGAACCCCGATATAGGATTCACGATAAACAATATTCGATAATGAACCATTTCAATTTTAGATTTATTGATTTTAGATTTTAGATTTCCACGCACAAACCTGACACTTTTTTGTCGCAAATCATAAATCTATTCATTGTCAATTTTCAATTGCTAATTGTCTTTCCGTCCGATTCCGTAATACATATAACCGAATTCTTTCATTTGTTCCGGGCTGTATATATTTCTTCCGTCAAATATAATTTTATGCTTTAATGCTTTTTCGATAAAAGTAAATTTGGGAATCTTGAATTCGGCCCATTCCGTCACCACGATCAAGGCATCGGCATCGGTCAGCGCATCGTACATATTATCCGCGTATTCGATACGATCCCCAATCCGTCTCTTACACTCTTCCATGGCCACCGGATCAAATCCTCGTACCACGGCTCCGGCCTCCACTAATTTATCAATCAACACCAATGAAGGCGCTTCCCGCAAATCATCCGTACCCGGTTTAAACGATAAACCCCACATGGCAAAACGTTTTCCCGTCAAATCCGTCCCGAAGTGTGAAGTGATCTTTCTAAACAACACGCTCTTTTGTTTCTCGTTCACCCGCTCCACCGCTTTCAGTAACTCTAAGCTATGTCCATGATCATCTCCCGTACGAATCAACGCTTTCACGTCCTTCGGGAAACAAGATCCCCCGTAACCGCATCCGGCATTCAGGAACTTCTTCCCGATACGAGAATCACTACCGATACCTTTCTTCACGGCCTCCACGTCAGCCCCGACAATCTCGCACAAATTAGCAATGTCATTCATAAACGAAATACGGGTAGCCAGCATCGAGTTCGCCGCGTATTTAGTCATTTCCGCCGATAATATATCCATGAAATAAATCGGTGTGTTATTCAATATGAAAGCATGATATAAACGTTCCATGACCCGACGGGCGCGATCGCTCTCCACCCCGATCACCACGCGATCCGGAGAGATAAAATCGTTCACCGCATCCCCTTCCTTCAAGAATTCCGGGTTAGAAGCCACGTCAAATGCCACTTCCACTCCTCGTTTTCCCAAAGCAGCCTGAATTACTCCTTTCACCTTGTAATTCGTTCCCACGGGTACCGTTGATTTCGTCACCACAACAATATAGTCATTTATGAGTTCCCCGACTTCACGAGCCACATCCAGCACGTAGTGCAAGTCGGCACTCCCGTCTTCATCAGGTGGGGTTCCCACGGCAATAAAAACAGCATCTGCATCCTTCAATGCCTCTTTCAACGATGTAGTGAAAAAGAGGCGTCCATCTTCCCGGTTCCGGGTAACCAACTCTGCCAACCCCGGTTCATAAATAGGCATTCCCCCATTATTCAACAACTCGATCTTGGCATTGTTAACATCGACACACGTTACAGTTACTCCCGTTTCGGCTAAACACGTTCCGGATACAAGTCCGACATAACCGGTTCCAACAACAGCTATTCTCATATTATCTTATTTTACCTCCCTAATTAGGGTCTGATTTTTCATTCTCGCAAAAATATAAATTTAAAACGAACAATAAGTTCCCATACCGTTTTTTTATTTAATTTTGTCTTAATGATAAATCAAACATTACCAGCATGAAAAAAAGAATTCTTCTTTTTCCTTTACTGTTTTTGATGATCACGATCTTTTCGTGCAAAGATAAAACCAAGGAACAAAGCAAGCTAGAGTATAGCAAATACATTTCCGGCTTTACCCAGGGAATGATAAAATCCTCCGACCCGATCTATGTTCGGTTGGAAAATAACGTTCTGCAGGCTGGGGACAGTCTTCCCACGCAGATCGAAAAACTACTAAAGATCTCCCCGAAAGCAGAGGGAACCATATCTCTACGGGACGGTAACATTATCGAGTTTACCCCCACCAAGCCTCTAAAAAACGGGCAAACATACGACATCAGTCTCTACCTGGACAAACTCTGCAAAGTCCCTTCCGACTTGTCAACCTTCCGTTTCAGCGTGAAAGTCCTCCCTCTCGTATTCGCGTTCCAAGAAGGCAGCTTGAACATCGACCCCACGGATAACAACAGATTTTCCTACCGGGCCTCCATCACGAATTCCGATGCCGTGGCCCCTGCCGAAATAGAGTTACTTGTAAAAGCAACGATCAATGGTTTGTCCCACAAACTAGAATGGGAACACACGCCCTACATCCACTACTTCACTGTTCCGGACATCAGTCGGACAGACAAAACACAATCGCTGGAGTTAAGTTTCAATAAAAAGGTGAAAAACGGGAACGACTTGATCGTGGAGATCCCCGGTTCAAAAATATTTTCCGTACTGGAAGTCAAAGCGAGTGATGAAAACTCCCAGACCATAGACGTCACCCTCTCAGACAACGTGGATGCCTCTCAGGATTTACAGGGATTAATCACCGTGGACGGGGTGAATCGCCTAAACTTCAACGTGCAGGGTAACATCATCCGAATATATTCCAATGAACGGGATAAGATGCAAGGTGTCGTTCAAGTAAATATCTATAAAGGTATCAAAAACTCATTCGGTGAAAAATTGAAATCGGATGCCACCTACAACGTCAGTTTCGCCTCCGCCAAACCTGCTGTTGCCTTTATCGGCGAGGGAACATTTACGCCAGCCGAGGGGAACGTGCTGATCCCCTTCTCCGCGGTAGCGTTGAAAGCCGTGCAATTGCGGGTCGTGAAGGTATTCAACCAAAACATGAACTTCTACTTGCAAGACGGTAATTATAATTACAGTAGCGATTACCAACTACGCCGGGTGGGACGTATCATTCTGGATAAGAAAATCCCACTTGAGAAAGAAGGACACCAAATAAATGCGAACAAATGGCAGGACTACACGATAAACCTGGCAGACCATATACAACTGGAAAAAGGAGTTATCTACCGGGTTCAACTGAAATTCCAAAAGTCCTACACAACCCTAGCCTGCGCTAACGAGGGGGATGGAATCACGGAAAACGATTGGGATTCCCAGTCTGATTATGACTATTATGATGACGACGATTATTACTATAATTACCCGTCCGACTACTCGTGGGAAGAACGGGACGATCCCTGTTCCAACTCTTATTACTACGTGTCCGATCGTTTCCCCAGAAGAAACTTGATTGTCACCTCACTCGGCCTTACCGCCAAAACCGGAAGTGACGGTAAATACGTGGTAGCCGTGAACGACCTGCTCACGGCCGCTCCCGTGGAAAGTTGCAAAATACTCTTCTTCAATTACCAGAACCAGAAGATTGATTCTGCCGTAACCAACAATTTGGGAATCGCAACCGCACGAGTACAAGGGAAACCGTTCATCGTGCTTGCCGTCAAGGGAAACGACAAAGCCTATTTAAAAGTAAGCGATGCAAATTCTCTATCATACAGCAACTTTGACATCAGTGGCGAAGTCGTGCAACAGGGAATAAAAGGTTTCATTTATGGAGAACGGGGCGTGTGGCGTCCGGGAAATGAAATACACCTCTCTTTCATGCTGGAAGACAAAGAGAAGGTGATTCCCGTGGGACACCCCATCATTGCCGAACTCTACGACCCGAATGGTAACGTGGTTCAAACGAAACGTGAAGGACGTAACGAACACGGTCTCTATTGTTTCACTTTCAAAACAGACGAGCAAGCCGTCACGGGTTACTGGCGGGCAGTTGTACGTATCGGGGGAGTCTCCTTCTGGAAAACCGTCCGGATCGAAAGTATCAAACCGAATCGCCTCAGTATCGTGACCAACCTGCCGAATAACATTCTGGGAAATGGTATTCCGGATAATTCCATTCCCGTGCAGACCCGTTGGTTGCATGGAGCCAAAACCAGCTCGCTGAAGGTCAACACCGAATTAAAGTTATCCCAGAGTAACACCACGTTCCCGGGATACAAAGAATATAGTTTTGATGATCGATCTCGTTATTTTAACGCGACCACAACGACCTTCTTTGAAGGAACTACTGATGCGGAGGGTAATTTTACCCTATCGGCTGATGAAATCAGCACGGAGAACGCACCGGGAATGCTGAATGCACTCCTCACGCTACGGGTATTCGAACCCGGCGGGGACTTCAGCATCACGACAGCCGGATTCAAATATTCACCTTATGAAGAATATGTCGGCGTGAAACTTCCTGATTCCGAGGATAACTGGTACTCCGCAGGCAAACCGATCCCCATCGCGGGAGCCGTGCTTACGGCCGACGGGAAGCCGGTATCTGACAGGGAAATCGAAGTTGAAGTCTATACCTTGGAATGGCGCTGGTGGTGGGATTCCGAAAGAGACAACATCGGATCGTACGTGAACCGCTCCTACCGTAAACCGGTCTTCAATAAAATCGTGAAAAGCCAAAATGGCAAATTCAATATTGACGTTACCTGCAACCAGTGGGGACGCTACTACGTGATCGCGAGAGATAAATTCTCCGGCCATTCCTCCGGAACTACCTTCTACGTGAGTTCTTGGCGGAACGACATGAACATCCCGGGTATGGCCACCCTACTCACCTTAACCAGCGATAAGAAAGCATACCGTGCCGGAGAGAAAATAAAAATCACCTTCCCTTCTTCCGAGGGTAGCGTGGCGCTCGTGAGCGTTGAAAACGGGAAAACCGTGAAAGACATATTCCGTGTACCTACATCTGCCGGTTCCACCTCTTTCGAGATCGAGGCGACCAGTGAAATGTGTCCCAATATCTACGTCAATGTCTCCCTCATTCAACCTCACAAAAACCGGAACAATGACAAGCCGATTCGTCTGTATGGCGTACTGAACATCAATATTGACGATCCTAACTTACGCTTGACCCCAAAGATCGATATGGCACAGGAACTTCGCCCGTCACAGGATTTCACGGTTTCCGTGAGCGAAAAGGACGGCAAACCGATGACTTATTCCATTGCTATTGTCGATGAAGGATTGTTATCCCTGACCTCGTTCAAGACCCCGAACCCCTTCCCCGCATTCTATGCAAGAGAAGCACTCGGCGTGAAAACGTGGGACTTCTATGACGATGTTATCGGAGCCTTCGGGGGACGCTTGGAGAAAGCATTTGCCGTGGGAGGTGACGAATCCCTGGAACCGGAAGAAAACCGGAAAAGCGATCGTTTTACTCCCGTGGTAATCTTTAAAGGTCCGTTTACTATCAAGAGCGGGGAAAAGAAAACACACACCTTCCGGATGCCGGAATACATCGGGGAAGTACGCACAATGGTCGTTGCCGAGGACAACGGACGCTATGGTTCTGCCTCGCAAAGCACGAAAGTCAACAAACCGTTGATGCTCAACGTCACGATGCCTCGTCTGTTCACCCCGGGAGACGTGATCGAAATTCCGGTAACCCTGTTCGCCATGAAAGAGAACATCAAGAATGTTACCGTGAACATCAAGACCGACGATAAGATTGAAATCATTGAACCCGCAAGCAAAGAAGCCCACTTCTCCGGCACGGGAGAACAGATCATATTCTTCAAGGTAAAAATCAAGGAAAACATTGGTAAATCCACGTTGACCTTCACGGCACAAAGCGGTTCGGAGAAAGCCCATTTCAGCTGTGATGTTGACATCCGCATACCGAATCCCAAGGTGACCCGGGTAGATGCGCGGGAAGTGGCAAGCGGTGAATCCATCACATTCAACAACACGATGGAAGGTTTGGAACCCGCCTCATTCCTCGAAATCACCTCTATCCCGGCGCTTAATTTGGAACAACGTCTCGGCTACTTGATTCGTTACCCGCACGGATGCGGAGAGCAAATCACCTCTGCCGTGTTCCCGCAGCTCATGCTTGACCGAATCATGGATCTCAGCGAGGCTCAGAAAGTAACCGCAGAATTGCATGTAAAAGACGTCATTTCCCGCTTGCGCAACTACCAAGTAAGCAATGGTGGGTTCAGCTACTGGTCGAACTCCAGCTACGTTTCAGACTGGGTTTCCACGTACATCACGGACTTCCTGATTCAAGCCGAGAAAGTCGGTTATCGAATCCCGACTTCCATGAAAAACTCCGCTCTTGACTACCTGGCAAAACAAGCAAATGCTTGGCGACGGGGGGATTATTACTCGGAAATCGAACAATCCTACCGCCTCTACGTGCTTGCTCTTGCCGGCAAACCCAATATGGCAGCCATGAACCGGATGAAGGAAGATACCTACAAAAACCCGATCGCCCGTTGGCAACTGGCAGGAGCCTACGCCTTGGGCAAACACGAAAAGATTGCCAAAGCGTTGATCGCCAATCTTCCGGCAGAAGCTGAACTATATCGTCAGCTTGGCAGATGTTACGGCTCTGACCTTCGTGACAATGCGATCATCATGCAAAGTATGATCAACATGGACATGAAAGACGAGGCATACAAACTCATGCAGAAAATGGCCCGCAAATTCGCATCCAACGAATGGTTAAGTACACAAGAAAGTGCTTTTGGCCTGTGTGCTATCGGTAACTACGTGGAACGATACTTCAAGGATGGTAACGGCATTGATGTCCAGATCGGGAAAGACAACTACAAGACGGCAAAAACCGTGTTGCAAAAAGAGTTGGCCGTGAAGAACAACAAATCGGAAGTGACCGTGAAAAACAACTCTTCGGGAACGCTCCACGTGCGCACCATCAACAGCTCCACGCCATTGGGAGTGATCACGCAAAGCGAAATGTCCGGGTTGAAAATGACGGTCAACTACTACCGCAACGGCACTCGGAACAACGAACCCAATTATAAACAAGGAGAAGACATCGTGGCCGAAATCACGATCCAGAATACCGGAAATATCGGTTTATACGAGGAATTGGCATTAACTTTCATGTTCCCCTCCGGTTTCGAGTTCCTCAATGAACGTCTCACGACAGGCGTGAACCCGTTCCAAGGAACCGACAACGTGGACATCCGGGATGACCGGGCATACCTCTATTTCTCGTTGAAACAAGGCCAATCGAAAACTTTCAAACTTCGCTTTAATGCAGCGTACTCCGGAACTTACCTACTTCCGGCCATCACCTGCTCGGCGATGTACGATAACTCGATTACCGCCACCCTACCGGGGAACACGATCACGATAAACAGAGAGTGATTAATTTTAAATTTTAGATTTTAGATTGAATGATTTCTGAATAAACAAAGGCCTTGTGTACCAGTTTTCAGTTTCTTCAATCTAAAATCTAAATTAATAACCTGCAACTTGTAACCTACCAACTTGTAACTTGCCTTCGGCAACATTTAATACATTTTTAAGAAAAAATTCATGCTTATTATTTAGAAATAGTCTACATTTGTCAAGCAAACGATTTAGATATGCGTCGAGAAAATGTAAATAAACTGATACACTTGTTCCTACTAGCTCTGTTTTTGAGCTATTACGGAAGTATCACCTTTTTCTCGCATTATCATGTGGTTAACGGGGTCACGATTGTCCATTCCCATTTCTTTTGCGGTCACGCCGATGCCGACGGGAAAGCCAATCACACGCACTCCCCCAAAGAGTTGACATTAATCGCCTACTTAACCACTTTCATCACCTTGATCAGTGCCGCATTGCTCATACTGATCTCTTTCTCGATAACCCAGAGACATTACCATATCCGGAATCAGGCAGATGAACCGGACAAACATATTTTCACCTTAAGCCAACTCCGGGCTCCTCCCATTCTCGCGTAATTATTTCATTCAGACTAAAAAGCATTTCTCAAAGAAATGCAAGGGACTATAATTGTCTCCAGGCAGGTACGTCTCATGCCAAGCCATACTTTTTCCAAGAAAGGAAAACTATGGCCAAACATTAGGACATCCCTCTTGTTATCAGTCTAGTAAGCACAAAATTGCGTGCTTTCATTCTTAGAAAAAAATACCCCTCTTTCCCGGACAGGAATGAGGTATAAAATAATTACGTACAAATGAAAAACTTACTTACACTCGTTATATTACTTTTCCCAACCCTTTACGGTTGGGCTGATGAAGAAAACACCGTGAAGAAAACCACGGATGCTCATATCACCGGACACATTATCCTGAAAGAAACCGGTGAACATCTCCCCTTCATGACCATATTGTTGAAGGGAACCAACATCGGTACGGCCACGGACGAAACCGGGCATTTTTTCTTGAAAAACCTGCCGGAAGGAAAATACACACTCCGCGTACAAGGGGTTGGTTATAAAAGTGCAGAGAAAGAAATCGTGATCGTGAGAGGGAAAACCCAAGAAGTTAACTTCGAAATCAGCGAGGATGCCGTTATGCTTGATGGAGCAGTGGTCACCGCTAACCGGAATGAAACGGATAGAAGGGAAGCCCCCGTTATCGTCAATGTACTATCACCCAAAGTATTCGAGAACACGAACTCCGTATGTTTGTCCCAAGGCTTAAACTTCCAGCCGGGACTACGGGTTGAAAACAACTGCCAAAACTGCGGTTTCCAGCAAGTGCGCATCAACGGGCTGGACGGCCCCTATTCCCAGATATTGATTGACAGTCGCCCCATGTGCAGCTCGCTTGCCGGAGTGTACGGCTTAGAACAAATTCCCGCCAATATGGTTGAACGAGTAGAAGTACTACGGGGTGGAGGCTCCGCCCTCTTCGGGTCAAACGCCATCGCCGGAACAATCAACATCATCACGAAAGAACCCTTGTACAATTTTTTTCAAGTTGGACACACCCTTTCCGCCATTGACGGGGAAAGTTTTGACAACGTGACCTCCTTCAACGGGGCCATCGTCAACGATCAACGGGATGCCGGAATCTACCTGTTCGGCATGGTGCGTGACCGCCAAGCTTACGACCACGACGATGATGGTTTTTCCGAACTGGGAAAAATAAACAGCACGACACTCGGTTTCAAGACGTACTACAAACCGACCCATTTCAGTAAATTCACCCTAGAATACCATCATATCAAGGAATTCCGTCGAGGAGGAAACAATTTAGACAGACCACCTCACGAGGCCGACGTGGCAGAGCAAGCCGATCACAACATTCATGGCGGGAGCTTGAACTACACACTCTCGTCAAAAGACTACAAACACCGCTTGAACGTGTACTCTTCCATCCAGAACATAGGACGTGAATCCTACTATGGAGCCGGACAAGACACGAACGCTTACGGGAAGACCAAAGACTTCACGGTTGTGGGCGGAGCCCAGTATTCCTACGACTTCGACAACTTCCTGTTCATGCCCTCTTCCCTCACCGCGGGAGTAGAGTACTCCTACAACAAACTGAACGACCTCATGCTGGGTTACCACAGGGAAATCAATCAAGAAGTTTCCGTGTACAGCGCATACCTTCAGAACGAGTGGAAAACCGGACGATTCAGTTTTCTATTAGGCGGACGTCTGGATAAAAACTCGGAAATCGACGATCCGATATTCAGCCCCCGCTTGAACATTCGTTATAACCCGATCTCCGATTTAAGCCTGCGGGCAAGCTATTCCGAGGGGTTCCGGGCTCCCCAGACCTACGATGAAGACCTTCACGTGGCAGCCGTCGGCGGGGAAGTGACCCTAATACAAGTGGCAAAGGACTTGAAGACCGAACGTTCCCGTAGTTACAGTGCATCCGTGGATTACTACACCACCTGGGGCCCCGTACAGATCAACCTCCTACTGGAAGGATTCTACACCAGCCTCCACAACCCCTTCGTGCTGGAAGAGATCGAATCGGACGACGAGAACAAAATACTGGAACGCCGTAACGGGTCGGACGCCGTGGTGAAAGGATTCAACCTTGAAGGCAAGATCGCCCCGCACAAATCCGTACAACTACAATTCGGGGCCACCCTGCAAAGTAGTAAATACGATGAACCCGTCGCATGGAGTAAAGACCCGGACGTGGAAGCCTGTCGCAAACTGTTACGCTCACCCGATCAATACGGCTACGCCACGCTAAACCTGCTCCCGTTCAAAAACTTCTCGGCAGCCCTCTCCGGGACTTACACGGGTTCCATGTACGTGGGGCACTCGGCCGGGTACATCGAGAAAGACGTGTTGGAAAAAACGGACTCCTTCTTCGACGCCACGATTAAACTGGCATACGACATCAAGGTTGGCAGAGGTTACACAATTCAGTTCAATATCGGGATGCAAAACGTGTTCGACAGTTACCAGAACGATTTCGACAAGGGGGAATTCCGAGATTCCGGTTACATTTACGGTCCGGGCTTGCCAAGAACTTATTTTGCAGGCCTGAAATTCGGAATATTCTAAAAATACAGTATCAAGATTTCACTTTATCGACAAAGGGCCGAACTCGCAAGGTTCGGCTCTTCCTCCTTAGTATTAAAGCGTACTTGCCTCGGTATTTCACTGGTGACTCGTTAATATATCCTTCACGTTTCAAGATAAAATCAAATAAAAATACACCACCGCCATCCATCCACTTCCCGTTAACTTCCCGTTGACTTTCCATTGACTTACTAACGAGACACACCTACAACACCTATTCAACCACGGCAAGATACCAACGAAAGTACATGAAAAAAGCCATACCTTTTCGGCATGGCTTTTATTGAATATAGTATGTTGGTTATCTGATCTTTCCCGTTATTCAACCACACATTCACTAACTTCTTCTGTCGCCACCATCTTACTCTTATCCTGGTTCAAACCCTTGTTTTCACCCGTTTCACCAGTATTTTTCAGGGTATAGGTTCCACTATCTTCCCGGTTAACCGTTTCTGAAGTGTTTTTCCCGTATTCAGTCCAGAGCAGTTTTACCGGTACAGACGTCTGTCCCTCAGGCACGATAGATGTCAAGTCGAAAGAAACCCGTCCCCGACCCCAGGAATAATTCCCTCGATCGTTACCCGTGTCAGGCCTTTCTCCGTAAGCGTTATGACGCAAGGTCACGTAAACCGTGTCATTATGAGCCACCACGTCGTCCTGTACCAAATTAATGAAGTGTTTCTCTTTAGACCCGTCTTTTACCGGAATCCGGAACTCGACATTCAAGTATCTTCCACCGAACCACGCTTCCCGCACGTTGATCGGATCGTTACCAATACTATCTTGCCGTACTTCCTCATCTTCATTAATAAAAGACTGTTTTACCGGCACCTTCGTCAACACGTCATCAAACCCGTAAAGACGAATGTAATAATTCATATTACCTTCCAACCCGGTCTCGTCACGTTCGCTACCCACGATCGAGTAATTCACGTACACCCGAAGATCTTCCTCCGCCCCGTCAAAATTAATAGGCATCCCTTCCGTCACGATCAGCCGGTTACCATCGTCCCGACGAATGGCAAACTTGGAACGGCTTCCATTATCAATTTTTTCGAGGTTACCATAACTAAGCCATGAGCTACCTCCGCCCACGTAGTAATATTCGTCATCATCGTCACAAGCCGTAAAACCCATCACGATCAACGAACAAATAAGTGCAAATTTCCATGTTTTATTTTTCATAGCTGTTTTTTTTAATACATTAAATAGATGCTTACATTTTTAAAAAGTTGCGTCAACAGGCTATATTATTGCTTTTTTTAAAATTCGTTTCAAAATATTCAGACCCTCAAAAGCAACAAGTTACTAAATATTAAAACACCCCGGAACAAGGCCAAAACCGACAACTTGTAACTTGCAACATACAACTAAATCTATATCTTTGTAACAAAATAATGCCTATGAAATACTCGCTCGTTATATTTTCTTTCTTATTTCTGATTATTTTCACGTTTTCCTCCACGGCACAGGAAACGGCCAAGGCAAACAAGGGAGAAGGAGTTCTGCAATTTCTAAAACGTTTCAATCGCACGAAATCATTTCATTTCGACCGTTTCGTCGAACTGAACCGGGATAAGCTGGACAAAAATAACGGGCTAAAACTCGGTGTCACGTACACCCTTCCCCCTTTGAAAAACGAGGGCAACGAACCTCTATTCGGAGAGAAATTGGCAAAATATACCATTGACTCTGACGAGTTAAACGGGGCCTGCTTTTATCTCGTGAGCGGACACGGGGGACCGGACCCCGGGGCCATCGGAGAATTACGGGGCCACCCGTTACACGAAGACGAGTACGCCTATGACATCATGCTCCGTCTGGCCCGTAACCTCATGTCAAAAGGAGCCAAAGTACACATCATTATCCAAGACGCAAAAGACGGTATTCGCAACGACAAATTCCTTGACATCAGCGACAGGGAAACCTGCATGGGACAAGTCATTCCCTTGAACCAAGTCAAACGTCTGCAACAACGTTGCGACAAGATCAACGAACTATTCAAGAAAGACAAGGAACACTATCGCCGGGCTCTTTTTATTCACCTCGACAGCCGAAGCGAGAGTAAGCAAATTGACGTGTTTTTCTATCATTACGACGGAAGTGCCAAGGGCAAACATCTGGCAAACACGCTACAAAATGTTTTCAACCGGAAATACGACAAGCACCAACCTCTCCGGGGTTTTTCCGGCACCGTGTCCCCACGTGACTTGTTCGTAATCAAGCAATCCCTGCCCGTTGCTGTCTTCGTCGAGCTTGGCAATATCCAGAACAGCCAGGACCAGCAACGTTTCCTACTGGACGATAACCGACAGGCTCTAGCAAACTGGATGTGCGAGGGACTTATCGAAGATTATAAAAACTACAAGAATAAATAATTTATCAAATCTGCATGCATCACAATTGTTCTATCTCCTCACGAGAAAGACCCGTTATTTGAATTATCGTCTCTAAAGCTATCCCCGAGGATTTCATTTTTCCGGCTATCTCCTGTTGTTTCCTCTTTTCTCCCTCCACGAATCCTTCTGCCTTACCTTCTTCCCTGCCTTCTGCTCTTCCTTCCGCTCTTCCTTCTATCCGACCAGTTTCAATGACGCTTTTTTGATAACGTAAAGCTTCCATATCCCGGTAATAAGCACGTTTTTCATGCTCCGGCAAGGCATCCACCCGCAAACGTTCACGCGCTTCAGGCAATCCCTTCGCCGTGGCAGTTCGGTCAATCTCTCCGGTCTTAAGAAATTTGACCCATTCATCCAAAGGCGTCCGAGCCACCGTATCGAAGTCATTCACTCGCAACACGTAATACTCCGGGAACACGTCTCCAGCATCTTTACCCACGAATAATTCCCGTTGCCGGACAGACAATTTCAACTCGTCGTTCGGGTCATGCAATCCCCGAAACAAAGTTTTCCCATGATACACGTAATCCTTACCCTGTCCCAAATCGAAATAAACAATATTTATTGAGTAGACTTTTCGCACTTCACTGTAAGCATCGCCTAACCCTATATATTCCGAGATCGTTTTAGACACCCCGTATAGCATCCGATGGAAGTAATCCAATTCACGGTTATTTTGGATCTCAATAATCATCAATTCTCCTTTGGTATCCTCCACCAGAATATCTGCCCGATTGAACTTGTTGCTCGCATCCGATTGATTGGATTCGCTTTCCAAGAACCGACAAATATGTATATCTTCTTGCAATAACGTTGACAAAAATCCTTCCAGAACGACATAATTACTCTTGTCCCTAAGCAAGCGTTTCATCGCCCAATCGAAATGTATTAAATTAGATCTCATGGCTATTCTTTTTATACCTATTACAAAGATAGGCATTATTTCGATAAATCCATCATTTAGAGTCGCTTTTGCTATTGCAGAGAAGTCTTTTTCTTAACCATCAACCCGAACCCTTTCCCCCACGACGTGGCAATCTCAACCGGATCACCTTTCGGGAAGAACTTCCTCAAACGAGCGATCACCCTATCCAAGTAACGATAGGACTCTTTAAAATCATTACCCCATCCCTCTTTGACCAGTTCATCCTTACTCACGTATTGATTTTTCTTCAAACACAAGGTTTTCAACACTCTTGCCTCCATAGGAGTCAGCTGGTTCGTCTCCCCTTTTATAATCAAGTACCGACGAATCGGGTTAAACGAAACATCATCTGAAATCTTCATGAAATCGGTCTCGACTTTCAACATTCCCATATTCCTCAACCACCGGTTCACCCGAGCACCCACTTCATCCAGAAGTACCTCTTTACGTATGTAATCATTCGCTCCAAGGTCAAAACCATCAATAGCGTGTTGAGAATGTGTCAAGGAACTGATAAACAGGATTGGCGTCGAAAAATCCTCTTCCCGAATCTTTTTGGCCACCTCGAACCCGCTCATCTTGGGCATAATCACGTCCATCAAGATCAAATCGGGCGTTTCCCTGCGATACAACCACAAGGCCTGTTCTCCATCGGCAGCATGAACCACCTTATACCCGGCTCTTTTCAAATAATCAATACACGTTTTCGCCTGCATGGCGTCATCTTCGGCATACAAAATCTTAATCATTTTCCCGTTTGTCAACTGTTAATCGTTCTCATCTTTCACCAAAGGGATCATCACGGTGAAAGTCGTGCCAACACCGACCTCGCTTTCCACCCGAATCACGCCTTCATGCGCCTCGATTACCTGTTTCACGTAGCTTAACCCGATCCCGAAACCATGCACATCAGTCGAACGCCCGCGGTGAATCCTGTAATACCGTTCAAAGATCTTCTCTTTCAACTTTTCCGGAATTCCAATCCCGTTGTCTTTAATGGCAATCACGACCATCCCGTCCACCTCTTTACACTCGATCTCTATTTTTGCCGGATCACCCGAATACTTGATAGCATTCTCTATCAAATTACTTATGGCATTCGGGAAATGAATATCATCCGCTTCAATTACATCAACGCTCAACTGATAGTCAACCTTGATAGAGACATTCTTCCCCATTAACATCGGATCAAACAATGCAACCAGTGAATCAATAGTTTCTCGCAAATTTAATCTATTCCACGATATTTTAAACCCTTGTTTCCAAACAATTAATAATTTATACACGAAATTATTCAATTGATCCACCCGTTTATGTGCCGCATTTAACAATATTCTCTGTGCATCCTTCAAATTTTCAGTTCCATACGAAATAATCCCGGAAAAAGCATTTTGCACGGCAGATAACGGAAGTTTCAACTCGTGAACCATACTACTCATAAATTCTTCCCGAATCTTGGATATTTGGTACTGAACGAGGATCGTTTTGATCTGGTAAATAAAACACACGACTAACAAAACTAACAAGAGAAAAGAACTAATTAGAGCTCCTGTCATTTGGGTAAAAAACGTTCTATAAGGTGTATCAAAATAAACAATCACACCATGATGACTTTTCAATCCTAATTCCACCATATTAGAAACAAGTTTCTTTTCTATCCCCAAAGCCCTATTACCTGTTGATGCAATTATATCCCCACTTTTTGTATCTACTAATTCTAATACATATTCATCCTTAATACCATTATTCCTAAAAATAGAACCACATACACTATCTAACATATTAATATTTTCAGAGGACTGTTCTTGTATCAAGTCATAACATACTTTCCGAAACACACCTAGATAACCAGCATCCTTATCGTAATCAACAATTGTCGTGTCTCCTTTCCAAACAAACTTTACGGTATTATCACTAGAATGAATACTAACACGTACAGGATTTTTAGATATAGTTCGATTTCCAACCACATATTCTTCAAATCCTGATTCTATTGCTCCAGATAAAATATTATTAATCAAATTCAAATACTCTATTTTTTTGAACTCAATCATTCTATTCAGCCAAAAACCTTGAAATATCAACAAACAAAGTATAGCAAAAATCGAAACACCCCAAACAACATGAATTCTTCTATTCATAAACCCTTGTTTTAATAAATACACACAAAAATATAGAAAATATTCTCTATTACACATATTAGCACAGCCTAAAACCATTTAGATAAATTAACAAAAAATAGATACAAATTTGATACAATTTAAATCAAATCCATCCTCTATTTTTGTCTCACATCAAATACCAGTACAAATGAAAAAAATAGTATTAATAATAATCTTCATATCTATAACATTAGTACTTACATTAACAAATGTAGGTCTAAGGAAAGATTCTACGAATATAGATATAAAAATCCAAAATATCGAAGCATTTGGAAATAACGAAGATGATGATGACAATCCATGCAAATCTCCCGGAGGAGTATGTATGACATACGACAAAGATGGCAATCCCGTATTTTACGCAGGTTTATCACTCGAATAATATATCATGAAAAAAGTAGCATTTATAATTATAGCTTTATTTCTCGTATTCGGCTGTTCTGAAGAGAAACACGAGGTTACTAAACAGGATAATCCATTATTCAGTACAAGTCGTGCAATCTCCTTGAACCAATTAGGAGAAACAATTAACTTAGATGAAATTGGAATCTATAACCCAACAAAAATTATCAAGAAGGATTCCTTGTTTATTGTATTGGATCGAAACGGACTTAATAAAATCTCCATATACCAAGAAAACGGGAAGTTACTAGGTAGTTATCTGCCAACGGGAATGGGTGCGGATCGGGGACTCTATATTCTCACGATGACCCTTGACGACAAAGGACTCCTTTCCGCCTATGACTTTGGAAATGACAGATTAGTTGAATTCGATCTAAATCACTTCGGACAATCTGAATTCGGGCCTAAATTTATTGATATGCCCAAGGATAAAAAACACCTTTGCGTGGCAAAATCAGGCTCGACAATTATCTCTACCGGAATGTTTGACGAAGGTAGATACGGTTTAATGAACAACAATAGCGAAGAATACTTTTTAAGTTACCCAGAAATACCGAGTTATCGCACCATAAACGATACTTTAAGAAGTGCTTTATTTGCCAGTAATATCATCAAGATAAAACCCGACGGAACAAAATTTGTCTGTGCGAATATGCAGAGTGGCATCATCGATTTCTGCTCTCTCATACCTTGCACCAATATCACTCGCGTTGCCGAGCTGAATCTTTATTCTCCGAAAGCCACAGTTAAAAACATGCGGAGAACGCCCGTTGCCTATTCCACAGACAATCTCTTCGGGTTCTGTGACATTGAAGTTACTGACGAGTACATATACGCCTTGTATTCCGGTAGAAGTTACCGCAAATATAAAGACCAGATAGTATACGGTGAACGGATTGTTGTGTTCGACTGGGAGGGCAATCACGTCCACACTTATTTATTAAGAAATCCGTTCACCTCTATTTCTTTCAACAAAGAAGAGAATGCAATTTACGGTTTGACAAACAACCCAAATTCAGTGTTAATCAAATATACATTGGATTAATTTCCGCGTGAGACCAGGCCTTGGAATGATGTCTCTGATAGGTCTCCTTCCAAGGACCTTTACCCGGAAACGGCAAATAATACCACGGAAAATTGAATCGTTAGATTAAACCATGGCAAGAGAAACACGAGACATAGCATACCCGATCGCTTTCACCGGATTCATATTACTGGTTATGACCATACTGGTAATTGATCCTGACAGAATGAACGGGCTAACGCTTGCCAAATATTTCTGGTTCTATTCCACGTTATTACTCACGGGAGTTATAACATTCGGTCTTGCTTTTTACTCTATGTCGGTCGCGAGTATCGACATAACCAAGTCAATAATGATAGGGATTTTGACTGTAGTGATTATTGACATATCCCGCTACTCTAACATGGAAATGATGAACGCGAAAATATTTTTGCTAGTAATCATTTCCTTTTTCTTCTTCGACACCTTTTTCCACCACTATAAAAAAGCCACCAAGGTATTCCAATTCGTACTGATCGCTTTTGCACTACTGGAGGTAATCTGGGGATATTGCCAGTTGTACGCCTATATCCCCGATATGCAAAAAGACTTCACGCTCTCAGGCTCGCTACCCCACACGAACTCCTATGCCATGTTTCTGGCCATCACTCTACCCATAGCTCTCTATTGGACCATCACGTTATTCCAGAAATTAAAATACGGTTACTCTCGTCTCCTTACCGAAGCCGATGAAGAACATGTGAGATTGGAAATTGTTGACGACATTCTTTTATTCCTTCTTTCTGCCCTCGGGCTAATCGGGATTCTATCCATACTACCGTTTACGGGAATCCCATCCGCATGGTTTATCGCGGGATGTAGCGGGCTATTTGTCCTGTACTTTAAACTGAACCTTCACTCCTTTATAAAGGCCTCTATACTCCGAAGTCACAAAAGAACTGCCATATCCGGGATCACACTTTTACTCGTGATAGGCTTGCTTACCACCGGTTTTTATCGATTACGGAAGGATGAAATAAACGAACATCTGTTAACCTGGAAAATATCCCTGCAAGTGCTGAAGGAAAAACCGATCACTGGTGTCGGGATCGGCAATTTCCGGAAAGCATTCGGGGATGCCCAAACAATCTATTTTGAACAAGGAGAACCAACCGAACAGGAAGTAGCCCTTGCCGGGAATCCCAACTGCCCGGTGAACGACTTCATTCAACTGGCAACCGGCACGGGAATCATCGGGATATTATTGTTTATCGGCCTCATCGTTTCCGTCCTGTTCTCCGGATTCAGGAACATGGATAAACACCCGGAGAAACTGGCTATCACGGGAGCCTTAATTGCTTTTATCCTCGCGGGATTCATCAATTCCCCTATTCAATCATTATCCCTCTCGATCTTGTTGGTACTGTTAATCTCTCTCGGGACCTCAGACATTCAGCCCGCAAGAAAAAGAATTCCCAAAGTTATACCGATCATGACCTCTCTACTTTTGATCGGGATCACGACCACCATCGTTTACCCCCAGTTCACGATGTTCAAAGCATACAAACAATGGGCCCACGGACGTCTTTATTATAAAATGAAAATATATGCCACGGCAGCTAAGATATACGCCCCGCTAACAAACACGCTACGTCACCCCTATTTTTTCATGGAATACGGGTACGCCTTGTCACAAACCGGGCAACATGAAGAGAGTATCGCCATCCTTCAACGAGTGGCACAAATTCTCCCTGACCCGCAGATTTATAATCGTATCGGCAAGAGCTACCAAGCACTGGGCGAATATCAACTGGCAGAACAGTATTTTCAAAAAGCACATCACATGGTTCCCAACCTTGTGTATCCCAATTTCCTACTGGCCCAATTGTACCTTGAAATGGGCCTGCGGGACAAGACACTGGAATGTGCCCGTCAGATACTCACGCTGAAACCTAAAAAAGAATCAGAAGAAACACTACATATAAAAGCACAAATGGAACAATTAATCCAACGACTGGATTAATCCCGCCGAGGGATCGACCGGATCCCATTCACACCATAGTACATCTAAATCCATCACTTTGGGGAGACATCATAGTCTCCCTTTCTTTTATTCTGACAAATAACTATATTCGCGACATCATAAATCAACACGCATGAAACATATCCGGTTACTCATTTTATTTTTGATCTTAGGTATAACCACCTTATCGGCACAAAAGTCCCCTAAGCGAGAATTTCGCGGGGCATGGATTCAAACCGTTTTCCAAAGCGAATATGCTAAAATGACACCGGAAGAGATGAAAGCCGATTTTATTCGTAAACTCAACCAATTGCAAGAATGTGGGATCAACGCTATAATTTTCCAAGTCCGCCCGGAAGCCGATGCCTGGTACTTGTCGGAAATAGAACCTTGGAGTCGTTTTTGCACGGGCAAGCAAGGTGTTGCCCCCGATCCCCTGTTCGATCCCATGGCTTTCCTGATCAAGGAATGTCACCGCCGTAACATGGAATTTCATGCTTGGCTTAATCCTTTTCGCGCCGGGACTTCCGGCACCTCCACGCTGGCAGAAACCCACGTGTACCACGAACATCCCGAATGGTTCGTTACCTACAACAAACAGTTACTTTTCGATCCGGGCATACCCGCTTGCCGGAAGTACATTTGCCGGATCGTGGAAGACATCGTGAGCCGCTATGACGTGGACGCCATTCACATGGACGATTACTTCTATCCCTATCCCGTGAACGGGATGCCTTTTCCGGACGACAACAGTTTCCGCACCTACGGGAAAGGCTACAAACCCGAAGAACGGGACGAGTGGCGCCGGGAGAATGTCAATAAACTCATCCGCGAGCTGAAACACACCATCGTGACAACCAAAGAATGGGTACGCTTTGGGATCAGTCCTTTCGGTATCTACCGAAACAAAAAAAGTACTCCCGACGGTAGCGGCAGCAACACCAACGGGTTGCAGAACTATGACAACCTGTATGCCGACGTAACCTTATGGGTCAAAAAGAAATGGATTGATTACAACATACCCCAAATATACTGGGAAATCGGCCACCCGGCCGCAGACTATATCACGCTGGCTGAATGGTGGGACAAAAATGCTCATGATGTTCACCTATACATCGGGCAGGACGTTGCCCGCACGATGAAAGCCAATGATCTCACCCAAAAGATGGAACTCGCTCGTTCCTTACGTCACGTGAAAGGCAATTGTTTCTGGCCTGCGAACGAGATTCTTTGGAATAACGGTGGGATTACCGATAGCCTCCGGGAACATTACCACCGTAGCCCCGCATTAATCCCAGCCTATACCCACATGCACAACGGCCGTCCCAAGAAAATAGCCTCTCCCCGAGCCGAACGCTCGGAAAAAGGCTACACGGTGAAATGGTTCGCCCGCGGAGACCGGGAAGATCCCCGTAATCCCCAGTATTTCGTCATCTACCGTTTCTTCCCCGGCCAGAAAATCAACCTGAACGACCCGGCTCACATCGTCGCTGTCACCCGCTACACGGAATGTTACATCCCGAACAAAAAATTCAAATGCCGTTACGTGATCACGGCTGTTGACCGCTTTCACAACGAATCGAAAGGAAAGAAGATAAAAGGTATACGGTAAATTTCACCGTGGTGAAATTTACCGCTGTTTATTTTGCACTCACCTTTATTTCAGCATTTCCTTCAACAACCTCCCTGGCTAGCCTTCCCCCTTTGGCATCAACGCTTTATATGCTTTTTTTCCCAAACCAACGCCTAAAACGCAAGCATGCATCGTTTCGAGAAGCCGTTTATAATTTAGCGATATGCATGCCTGCGATATTATTAACTTGTTGTTACTTTCCCAAGACTTTCTCCACTACTGCCGACAGCTCCTTTTTCTCCATGTGGGCTCGCACCACGATCTTTCCCTCTTTATCCACGACCACGAACATCGGCACGGCCAACACGTGGTACAAACCTCCCACACGAGACCTCCCCTTCTCGATTTCATCTATCACCTGCGGCCACGGCAACCTCTCCTCATCCAATGCTTTCTCCCATGAGGCCTTATTCTCATCAATACTCACTCCAATAATCTCGACCCCTTTCTCGCGATACTCTTCATAAAATTCCCGCACCCAAGGAAAAGACGCCCGACACGGCCTGCACCAACTTGCCCAAAAATCAAGCACCACCACTTTACCCCGGTAATCAGCAAGGCTCACCAAAGAACTATCACGCCGGGCTAGTGTAAACTCCGGAGCCAAGCGTCCCGGTTCAATCCGTTGCCGCAACTCGATACTTTCCCGAATCGCTTTTCCCCATTTGCTCTGCTGCACTTTCACGTCGAACTGCCCGAAAACCTGCTCCAGTTGCTCCAACGTCATATTATCCTTCATATAACCCAATTCATAAGCCACCATTTCCACGGACGGATTAGCTGCCATTATTTTCAACTGTTCTTTCTTTACACGTGCAATCCATACATCATACCCTTTCTTATACTCCCAATAAAAAGTAGTATCTTCCAATATTTCCGGAGTTTCCAGCACCTTTTCTAGTATCTCTGCAAATTTTGTAAACTCCGGCAATTCTTTTACCGCTTTATACTGCCCCTCCACTTGTTCGTACACGTCTTGATTCTTCGAACCGATAATTTGCATCCCAAGGACAGCCAGCTCCTCGTTTTCATCCATTCCTAAATTATTCCAATCACCTCGCATTTCGATCCGGCTATTTTCCAATGCCAACATCATTCGAACACCCTCCTTCCCCTCCGGTTCCACCACCACGGTTGCCCATCCGGCATCCGGCACTTCTCCCTCAAACACGAACTTTCCTCCCTTCATTTCCACCGTATCGCTGATCACCCGCTGACCTTCACTACTCATCAATAACACGGCACGCCCGTTACCCGCTCCCTTAAACTCCCCTTTCAACACGTATCCCGCCTGACTACCACAAGAGAACAACACGCTGATCACCAATAATATTAAAAAGCTTTTCATTTTTATCCTATTTTAAATTAATTACACTTCTATATTCCACGTCTTCAATTACTTATCCACCCTCTTTTTCAATTTTATACAACTTATCATTCTATACATTATTCCCAACCGGCATTCTGTTCCCACCCCATCATCTCCGCTTCAAAGGTATAGAACGGTAATGCCCAACGAGGATCATCCGGGGCAATTTCCAATACGGTACGCGTGTTCAAATCAACAGGGTTTGTCAAAATTTCACGACGTACATAAATACCGGCATCTTCCGCCCCGTTCAGACGTTTAACATCAAAGAATCTCCAGAATGCACCCATCTCCCGTAACCGCTCATCCAGCACGTTCTGCACGCTACCTGTAACCCCGGCCTCGGCAGACGCCTCGTCCATGAAACGAGTGTATCTCAACGTTCGCAACGTCTCGGCCGCCTCACCTGTATTGCCACTTCGAGCCTCGCACTCAGCCTTGATCAGATACATCTCGGCCGTGGTCATCCCGATAAGCGAGTTACCGGCAAAACGTGAATAGCTATACAAATTCCAAGGTTTCAAACGTTGCCAATTTTCATGAGTGATATATTCGGTCCATGTCTCTGGATCCAATTCGACAAGATTAGCATAAGCCATCAAAAGAGGCGTACAAGAACTATAGAAATAAATCCAGCGGGCATCATTCTCCCGATCCCAAAGTTCATAAAAAGACTTTGATATCGGACAAGTTCCCCCTAGCCCTTCCCAAGACACGTTGGGTAAGTACAACTCTTCATACTTGGCTACCGCCTCCACATCCATATCGTCCAACTCAAACATAGAACTTATAACAATCTCATCCACCGGTTCACCCTCTTCATCTAACACGCTAATCCAACTCCACTCTTCCAACTCGTACTCCGGTTCGTTCTTGAAATCCACTAGAACATGATGGGCTTTCAATGCTTCGGTCGCATTCGCCAACGCCAACTCGTAATCCCCCCGGTACAAGGCAACCCGCGCCCGGAATGCTTGCACGGTCGGTACTGTCGGACGGAAATTACGCGTCTGATCAAACGTCGTACGTCCTGCTCTCGTCAATGCTTCTTCCGCCAACCTTAAATCCTCGTAAATATGCTCCAACGTGTAACCGACAGTCTCCCGTCCCGGAATCTCTCCCGCCTTGGCATTATCCCGATAACCGATCCCCGGCTTGTCTTCATCCCACAAACAATATTGCGTCAACAACATAAAGTGGTAATACGCCCTACCGAAACGGGCCTCTCCCTCCACTTGATCGTGTACAGCCGCTGTCGTCTGCACGACCTCATCCAAATATTCCAGCACCGTATTGAAACGATAAATCCGTTCCCAAACCGGAGTCCAAGTCCATATCATCCAGTCCGACGTCATCAACGTCTCCCCTTGCCAACAATACGCCTCGTAAGTCGTAGGCTCTCCCGACAACAATCCGTACACGTAAAACTCCGGAGACAACTCCACCGCATCTGACAGCGGTAGCGCTTCCGTCAAGTAAGCCCCGGAAGAAGATCCTTCCCCCGTATCCGAATCTATATTGTTAAACAAATAAAGATCAATACTTCCCATCAGCCCGTAAAGCTGATCCATGTGATAAATGTAAGCGCTACCCGACTTGTCCGTTGCCTCATCCAAAAAGTCACTACACGCCCCCAATATCATGGTTCCCAACAAGGTGATAATTGCGTATATCTTTTTCATATTTCTTATTGTTTTATCCATTCATAATCATTCTACCAACTCTTAAAACCGAGTCGCAACCCAAACGTGAACACGGGCATTGGTTTCAAACTTCCAAGAGGATAATCGGGATCCATCTTCCCGTTAGCACTCCAAATTAGCCCCAAATTACTTGCTTGCGCGTAAATATTCACCCGACTGAACACCCCTTGTTTTGCTAACAGGTTTTCCGGTAGATCATATCCCAAGAACACTTCATTCAAGCGAATATGATCGCCTTTCACGAAACCGCTCTTAAAATACATCGCTGCCCCTATCGTGGCCAAATATGTCTCTCCACTCCGGAATGCATCCACATTACTATCCGTGTAAAGCGGCAACTCAGAATAAGACGTCTGATTGGCATATCCTTCATCATATACCTCCAAAGCCTTGTCCAAGCGTTTAGAATAGGCCGCCGAGTTTCTACTAGCAGGTGAAAAACTGTCAGAAGAAGTCGTATTGACATAATAACCAAACTGCCCCGTGATCATGAAAGAGAGTGTCAATCCTTTCCAGCTAAACTGGTTACTAAAACTTAATGAACTCGTCGGGGCCAACGTTCCCAAATAATAAGCCCAATTACTATCATTAAACGTCTCTCCTTCCCGAGGTATCACGTAATCCATCGAATGCGAAGAATTATAATCCATAATGATCTCTTGTGTACCGTCTTTCCCTTCCAACAACACGTAACCTTCCGGCGTGTACCCCACCGCTTTCAGCACTCCCACAGAACCGATCGGGTGTCCTACCACGTATGCAGGTCCCACCGGCATATAAGGCCCCGTGTAACCGAATTTTTTCAACTCATTGTGATTATAGGAATAATTCAACATCCCGCTCCAAATCAAATTTCCCGCTACCGGAAGATCCGAACCGATGGTAAACTCGATTCCTCTGTTCAATATCTCTGCATTATTCAACAACATGGATGTCTCTCCCTGTGAAATCACCGGCACCGTCGTGTTCGCCAGTACATCGTACGAAAACTTGTTATAAAACTCTATGCTACCGCTCAACTTATGCCCGAAAAACGCCACGTCCGCCCCGATATTCAGCGTCCTCGACTTTTCCCATGTCAACGTGTTGTTTCCGCGTGCAGCGATCGTATTAAAAGCCTCGTTACCAGAATAAACCAAGCTACCCGGATATACAGCCACCGTCGTCACACTGGACGTTCCCTGTTTACCGGCTGCCACACCCGCAATACCATATGATACCCGCAACTTCAACTGATCCACCCAAGAGACCTCTTGCATGAAACGTTCGTTCGAAATCAACCAACTAGCTCCCATCGACCAAAACGGGGAGAATTTATCACGCACGTCTTCCGCTTGAAAATTGGACGCATCCGTACGGAAACTGGCAGTCACCGAATAACGATCGTCATAAGTGTATGATGCATTCGCATACACCGAGAAAAAGCGATCCTCCAATGTTGACAGACTTCCCAATTTCTCGAAAGGCATATACTCGGATACCCCGAAAATATTATTCCGTTTCGTCACGTAATCCAACTCTGTCAACACGGAATTAGTGTATTTGTTATACCCGTAGCGTGTCACTTTCGGATCAGCCTCCGTCGTGGCGGAAATAACCTCCGTCCCCACCAAGGCATTGAACATATGTTTATCTTTTATCATCGTATAGTCCACCTGCCCGCGCAAATTATAAGCCTCATACGTGTGTCCCTCGTTGGAAAACACGCCCCCGGTCGGGAAATAAGAAACATACCTCCCGGACTCTAACGGCTCGGCATACGTGTTATACAAATTTCTCACGTAAAACGATTCCGGCTCGTAAGACACGTGCTTGGTATATCTTCGCTGTTCATATTGTCCCTTGGCACTCATGTTCAATCCCCAATTTGTCCGGTATTCAAAACCTCCCTGTACCCTGTAATTCATCGTTTTCGAATAGTTATCCGTGTATTTCCGGTCGGCAGCAGGATTGTACGTCCAGTCCGTCGGAGTTTTTCCTGCATAATATTCCCCCGACATCAACAAAGGCTCATATACCGTCTGAGAGGTTGCCACGTGTACGAAATTTCCCTCGTCATCCGTCAGTCTCGTCCACGGACTAAGCCACCCCCGCATACTTTCAATGCTCGTCCCATTGTTCTCATCCCGATCAAACATAGTACTCACCGCAAACTCGAACGTCAAGTTCTTCGTCAACCGGGCATTACTCGCCAAGTTCAACAATATACGTCGCTTGCCATTTTCTTGCAAGTAACTATCTTCATCATCATAAGAAGCCGAGAATGCGTAATCCAACTTCTCTGAACCTCCCCGCAACGACACGTTATATTGCTGACGCATCATCCGCTGGAACATATACTCGTTCAAATCATCTTTCCACACCTCCCGGTTTCCTAATTCGATAAGCTCCTGTTTTTTAGCCTCATAATCTCCCGCAGAGAGATTCTTTTTATTATCCCGTTCGTATAGCATACCGAATGGAGCCGACATATATCGCCTCCGGGAGGAAAGTTTCGTGTAAGGATCATTACTTGCAAGATTAATCGGATTATATTTATGCATCAATTCCTCGAATCGGAATTGATTCTCCGCTGAAGCCATATTGAACAAATAGTCCAAATCTGTCCGTGAACTCACAGACCAGTACGCATCTGCCGCAATCTCCAACTTTCTCCCCGTTCGTCCCTTTTTCGTGGTGATCACGATCACCCCGTTGGCAGCACGTGCACCGTAGATAGAAGTTGCCGCCGCATCTTTCAACACCGTCACCGATTCTACATCATTCGGGTTAATCGTTGAAAACGGGTCGCTATCAAGCCTATAGCCACTGATCGGGAACCCGTCTACCACGATCAACGGATCATTGTCCGGCTTAAAATTGGCATTTCCCATAGAGACTTGCGATATGGTACCCTGCCCCCGAATAGCAAACCGCACCTGCCCATCCACGGGGGCGCTGACTACTGTTAATCCCGGCACCAACCCAATTAACGCTTGTGCAAGATTGGACGTCGGTTTCTTCCTTAACGTCTCCTCATCCACGATCGAATAAGCCCCCGTTGCCCGCTCCTTGGCAATCGTCTGGTATCCCGTCACCACCACATCTGCCAATGCCTCTCTATCCTCTTCCAGCACAACTTCAATAAATTCCTTATCGGTCACCGGAATCTCCTGCTTTTTCATTCCCACAAAAGAAAACACCAACATATGCTTTCCCTCCTTCGGTAACATAATATTAAAAGCTCCGGCTGTATCCGCAACAACTCCTAACGTCGTACCTTTCAATATCACGGTTGCTCCCGGCAGAGGCATCCCTTTCTCATCAACAACTCGCCCTTTCAATATTCTTTCCTCTTTCACATCCTGTTTCACCGGAGTACCCTTCCATATAATAATTGTCTTTTCCTCGATTGCGAACTTCAATCCCGTCCCTTTCAGACATACTGTCAAAATATTCTCAACAGGTTCATTCTTAAAAAAGACATCCACACATTCCATTCCCGCAATATCCGCATCGCTATACACGAAACTGAATTCCGTGTTCCGCTTGATCTCCCCGATAACTTGTTTGATCGTAGCCTTCTCCAAGTTCATGCTCAACCGTACCTGCTGGGAATAAACCCCGGCATGCACTTGCAGCGCAAACAAAACCGATAAAATAAACGTCGCTTTCATCATTAAAATAAGCTTCATTACTTTTCTATGCCTGTCCATGCAGGCATAAAGATTTTTTTTCATAACTTTGTAATTAAGATTCTACAATAATTCAATTCCTGTTTGCAGCAGGATTGAACGAGTTTGACAAGGAGCAGTGTTTGCAGCACGGCTCTTTGTTTATTTCACAATAATCATGTTTTTATTCACTTCAAACTTCACTTTCCCGGTTCGTTCGATAAATTTCAGCACGTGAGCAATATCCTCATGTTTCTTGATGTTCAACGAGTAAGGAATTTCTTTCAACTCCTTGTTCGTATAAAACACATCGAACGAATACCAGCGGCCCAATTCCTCCAAAATAAATTCCAAGGGCTTGTTATCAAATACCAAACGGCCATCTTTCCAACCAACATATTGTTCAACATCAACCTCGGCCACGGTTAACCGGTCATTTTCTCGATTAAAGTCAGCTTGCTGCCCGGGATTCAACTCCACTTGTTGCCCGTCAGCCTCCACGTTCACCCGTCCCTGTACCAAAGTCGTCAACACATTCACCTCCCTCGTGTAGGCCCGTACCCCGAACGAAGTTCCCAACACCCGAATCGCCACCTGCTGCGCCTCGACAATAAAAGGCTGTTTCTCGTTACGTTGCACGTCAAAATATCCCTCTCCCGTCAAGTACACTTTCCGCTTCTTTCCCCTGAATTGTTTCGGGAATCTCAATTCCGATTCGGCATTCAGATAAACCGTTGTTCCGTCAGCTAACACCAAAGTATATTCTCCCCCGCGAGGAACACGCAGTGTATGATATATCTCGCAGGAATCTTGTAGCCCACCGGAAACAACCTCCGTGTAATTCAACGTATCACCGCTATTTCTCACGCCCTCTTCCAAAGCCCTGTTCATTTCCCGATCCAACATCACTTTCGTACCGTCAGGCAACACCAATTCTGCCATGGATGCTCCGGGAACAATCCGTGAAGAAGTTTTCTCCGACTTCACTTCCCGAGTACTATCCCACGAAAGATACACGATCCCACCTACCAACAAAGGCAAAATAAACAAGGCTGCATAACGCATCCACAACATTTTCCGAGAAGATCGTTTCTTCCGTACTGTCCGGCTTAAAATCCGGTTCCATTCCAGTTCTTGCTGTTCCGGGGTCTTCACGAAACGACGAATCCCGCTCTCCAATCGTTCCATGGAAACCACGTTACGAAACAATTCTTCATGTTCCGCTCGCTCGTCTCTCCAACGCTTTAGCTCGTCCATCTCCCCCTCACTTAACTCTCCTTTCACGTAACGGACGACCAATTGTTTTATCCGGTCATTATTCTGAATCTCCATATTCTGATATTCATTTTATACTAAAGCACGCAAACATTCATTTGGTGTAATACAAAAACCAATTATTTTTTACTCGAATCAAAATATTTTTCTAATCATACCTTATTTCAAGGGTTAAGTAACCCTTTTCACAAGGTTATAATACCCCATCGCCCTTCTATCGCCCTTTCATCGCCCTTTCATCGCCGTTCTGGAAGGACGAGGAAAGGTTAAAGAATAGGTCTTGTAACGCCCGTTTGGTAGTTAAACCCTAGTATTACAGTAGTAAAGCCTTAGTATTAGTAAGTATTCAAGAAATCCAGGTAAGTAAAGAAAGAACGTTTTTCAACCGTTCCCTCATATAATGATTGGCATTATTCTTATGCTTTTTGACCGTGTTGACCGAGATATTCAACGTTTGTGCAATCTCCTCATGACTTTTCCCGTCGAGGCTCATCTGGTAAACTTCTTTACATGCCGGGGGTAATTCGTTAAAGACCTCCGATAGGGTTTGAAATATCTCCGATTCCAGAATCCGATCCAGAAATGACTCGGAATCCTCCCCCTCTGTTACCACCCGCCTAGCATATTTATCCTCCACCTGCTGATGGCGCATCAAATTGAGACAGTCATTCCGGACGGCTTTATACAAATAAGCCTTCACGGCATATTCCCCCCGGAAATCAGCTCTCTTCTCCCATAAATCGACAAAAGCATCCTGCACGACATCATCAATCATCGTGTCCTCGTTCAAGTACTTCGCAGCAAAATAACGTAATGCGACCGCAAACTTGTCATACAAGACACGGAAAGCCTTCTCGTCCCCTTGAGAAAAATCAATGATAATATCTAGCTCTTTATCACCCAAATTGATATTATTTAAAACTACTCGATCTAACTTTTATCCTTCCCAACCGTTTACAAAGATAAAACTTTTATTTCAGAACGAGATATAAAAATAGAGAGACCCGGCAATAAACCTTTTCACTCCCGTTTTGTCTTAAATGTAAATGCATTTTTAAAACGCATGAAATTTATCGACCACTTAAAATTCTAAATTCCATGCCATTACAAACGTTAATAAAACAAAGTATGAAAACAGTAACCCTAATTATCTCGTCGCTTTTTCTTTTCATGGCATTAGGAGTAAGCGCACAACAACACGGCCCACAACATCGCGGGCAAAGAGGTCACATGAACCCCGAAGAAATGGTAAAGAAACAGGTTGAACAAATGAAAACCGAGTTGAAACTCAACGAGCAACAAGAAAAACAGGTGAAAGATTTGTTTACCGAAAACCTCAAGAAGAGAGAGGAACTCATGAAAAAATATCAAGGACAACGAGATTCCGTGATGGTCTACATGAAAAAGATGGAAGACCAGCAAAACCTTTCCCTAAAGAAAATCTTGACAGAAGAGCAATATAAAACTTATTTGACTAATCTGGAAAAGAGAAAACAAGAAATGGAAAAACGCCGGAAAGAGATGATGGATAAACGTGGCGGACAAAGAGGCGGCCACGGCGCCCCTGCTACCGTGAATGAAGACCACGAATGTAACGGTTGCGGTGGTTGTGGTAAACACAAGTAATCCCATATATTGATCAAATCATAAAGCCGAACCATTTTCTCGTTAGCAGAAATGATTCGGCTTTATTTATGAATAGAAATCCTCTACTCCCCCAATTTTTGCTCTAAAATCTTCCGCACCTCTTCCGGCTTCGGATTCACAGCAAGAATCGTCCCGTCCCGATCGACCAGAAAGACACCGCCCCCGGCATTTCCCAACATATAACGGGTCCACAATTTCTGCCCATCATCCAGCTCGACCAGTTGCAACCAAGGGTATTTATCCTGAGCAATAGCCTGCTTCATCCGCTCTGTATTCTTGAATTCCCTAGCAACACCGACAATCTCGAAACCTTTATCCTTATACTTCTCGTAAATCGGGATCATCATTTTCGCCTTTGCCCGGCAAGGCATACACCATGAGGCCCATAAATCAATGATCGCAATTTTCCCTTTGATCACCTCCGAAACATTTACCACACGCCCCTCCAAATCCGGAGCCTCAAATTCCACGTAATGCCCGCCCGGTTTCACGGAATGAAAACCATCGATCAACATCTTTCCCAAACAGGTATATTTACTGGACGCGAATTTTTCTGCCAACACGTGATAAGCATTTTCCAATTCATCATCCAGCTCCGCCTGATACACCTGACGCCGTTGCAATTCGTCCACCACGAGGAAATAGTACAACTCATCCCATTGCCCCGCACAGAATTTATGCATGAAAGAGAAACGTTTCCAGCCGATCTCCTGTTGTTGCAATTCTTGGTATTTCCGGTATCTATCATTAAAAATCCCTCCCCGTATCTCGTAGCTCTTATCGACATTCACCGTGATATGCAATTTCCCGTTCTCGACGATAAACGGGACGGTGTACCACACTCTCGGATTCTTAGTTACAAAGATCAATTTGTAACCCTCCACGTGCGGTAATTCCAGCACGTATTTAAAACGTCCATCCTCTACCGGAACGTACGTCCCGTGGTAACGGGAATCCACCGTGGCATCTACTAAAAGCACCTCCTTTGCCTCCATACCGATCAACTCGCCACGAATCACGCAACGAACCTTTTTCTCCCCCGCGATAGCCAGATTTCCCACGAACAAAAGCAATATCAGGCATTTCAAATAATTCGTCATATCTTCTCATTTACAAGTAAAAAAGGAGTCGCAAGCGACTCCTCGAAACTACATTCATCACTATTTTATAACCGGAAATCCTTCCTGCTCCCGATCCAAACGATACAAATGATAAAAATTACCGTTTCCGGATTCATAAGTTACATTCATCACCTCTCCCTTACCATTATCACTTTTAACAAGGAAACCATATTCATCCAACGCGTAAGAAGTCGTTTCTCCATTCAAGTTCAACGATAATGTTCGGGTATCACTATAATTTTTTTCCAACGAGTAACCATCACCCTTTACCGAAACCAAATTGTTACCTGAATACGTGTAAATCCGATCTTCCATCAAAACCCAACTTTCCTCACTCTGGTTATTCACCGTGTAAATGCGATTCGTCACGATCTTCCCCCCGTGATATTCATACTCGCATTTATAAAGTTCACGAGACACGTAATCTTTCGCATTTCCCGGGCTATACTTATCAACAAACAAACGAACATTCAACACGCTTCCTTTCTCGTCGTACTCGTATATATAAGTTTCAACCCGTTCCAAAGGATAATCATTATTAAAATCCTCACCCACCCCAAAATCTTTTTTCGGTGTAAAATAAGAGATTTTCTGTCTGGTAACTACACTCTCTTCATCAAGCGTAAGTGCTACTTCGTAAATAGTTTTCGCAACCAACGGGATACTATCTTCTAACGAATAATTTCCCGCTCCATATTTCCGGGCTAACTCTTGATCCAAATCAGCGATGGCATTCGCATCAATCTTGTACACGTAATCATCCAGAGAATATGTCATCACACCCTGTTCCTTCGTGATCACAAGTTCTCCTTTCTGGCGTCCGTTCTTATCGAATCGCTCTATGGTCGAGATCTTATCATTCTCATACGCCAATTTTAGCGTGTAATCCCCCCAATGCTCATTATGCCCCGTGATCTCTTTGACACGAACCGGGTTAACAACTTGCTTGCCCACTTTGACATCATCGTCATCATTACAAGAAACCCAGACAACAGCAAATAACAACAGACATCCTATATTTCTTAACATCAATTTCATAACCAATATATTTTAATAACCACTCGTATTATTATAAGTCACGCTCGTAATCCGTCCAAAACCCTCGTATCTTCCATGAACGTCACGATTGGGTTCCAACGTTCCACTCCTCAATTGTGTAATAGGGATCGTGATCACTTTACCCTCTCCTGTTGACTCCTTGTAAGTCGTTATCACCAACAATCTATTTTGCGCACTCTGAGTAGAAATTCCGGTAGAAGAACCAGAATTTGACACGTTCATTCGGGAATACTCTTCACGCCACAATCTCATCGAAGTAATATCACCATCCCTTTCTTTATCCACTGCATAACGAGGCTCTGCCACAACTTCACCTGCATTTCCCAACGAGAATGTATAAATCTGATCTTTGGTTGCATAATAAAAATCAGGAGATACCGGAGATGAGGCAAAGCCGACAGCCTCGCTTATACCAGGACAATGAGATAAATCAAACTTCCCAACCCCAACTTTTTCATTAGAACCGTAAGAGTCGTATTTCATCATTCCCAACCATCTTTCATTTCCTTGTTCAGCCTTGAAAACCGTCAACAATTGAGAATTTTCACCCTCTCCCATCCATATCGCATCGTATGCACCAATATTATTCACGTCAAAAGCTGCACTTGAACTCTGTTTCGGGAATTGTTGGAAGGAATCATACCAACTGCTCACAACCAATATTCGTTGATTTTTTTTATCAAAAACATAAGGGAATTCATTATAATATGAACCACAGACTCCCATCATCGTGACATAATAATCCCGTTCATCAAAATCCGGTGGTAAAAGATAAAAATCATACGTCAAATTTCCCCAGTTGGTTGTTCTCCGATAAACATGACCATCTAAATTTAATAATTCCAATCCTTTATAATTCCACAAAAGAATCCCTTTAGGCACAAATTCAGATTCATCTATCGGGAAAACAAATATATCATTGTTTTTTTCCTTATCGACCAACTCATAAGGATCTACCCGATAAACATTCTCCGCTGTAACGAAGGTCAAAGTACGACAATCACCGGATCTAATCAATGAAGACATTCCTGTTACAACTCCATCCAACAAATGTTGATTCACGGAAGAATAGACATTTCTGAAAATACGGGTATCCTTATCCGTGAAATTACGCGTGGAAAAGTTCATCGACATGATCAAGGAAATATCCGAATTTTGCCCGTCACGCGTGTCTGCCACGAACAATCCCGTTCCTAAGGATGCCTGCACGGAAACTGAAATTCGGGCAAATTCCTGAATCCCGGTTGTTTTATCTGTCACGGTCAAAATCAAATTATACGCTTTACTATCCGGAACCACGGAAATCGGCTCGCTAAACGTCATCTTGTGTGACAACACTGTTTCCGGATACTTGTCTCCCTGTATTTTCCACTCGTATGTCAAGTTTTCATCTTTTACCCCATTTTTATAAATGATTGGGCTAATCTTCAACGTGTCGAATTGAAAAACATTCACCGAAGTCGATGCATCTCCAAAGTCGATCACAATGGGCTTCACAACTTCGAAATCAGTGGACGACTTGTCATCATAACAAGAAGTCGCCACGACCGTCATGAATAATAAGAAGAATATGGATAATTTTTTCATTATTTCTTTCTTTATCGCATTAAACATCATCAATTAAGGCATCACGACTTCATCCCCCTCATACTTGCCATCCTCATGTCGCAAGGGTTCTCCGGGATGTTCCCGATTATATTTATACAATGCAGCTCTCACTTGTGCCACCGCAGCATCCAACTCCGTGTAAGTCCACTCAACCATTCCCTCTGGCACCTCAATATCAAAAGGAATTAACGGCAAGTCTAGCACTCCTAAAATGAAACGATACCAACTAACAGAAAAATTACCGAAATACCAAGAAAGATAGCTCCAATTGGATGGTTGTGTTAATTGATCAGTTACAGACAAAGAAAAATAACGTCTATCGAAACCAGCTAAGGGAAAATCCTCATTGGGCACCAACTTCACGTGAACGATAAAAGTGCTATCACTCATATCCTTCGTGCGATGGAGTTCAACTGCCGCAGAACCTTCAAACTTACCGGCAGGCACTATTCCCTCCAACAATTGGTATTGCTCCGGACGTGCAGTATTCACGTAGTTCGTATCACCTTCAACGACAGCAATCATGACTTTCCGGTCATAATTCACAGAATCACCCGTTGTCACCACCCGGATGTTTTGCACGTAAACATCTCCACCCAAATTGGTTACAAAACTATACTCGCTCTCTGCCTTTCCATAAAAATACACGCCGGCTGCTTGCTCGTACATCAATGTTTTTTCCTGTTCGCAAGCAGACAAAAGACCTAAAAACAGAGCGCCCATCAGCCATCTGCTAATAATTCTCTTTATATTTTTCATATTCGTTCTTTTTATTTCTTGTAATCTTCCATTCCGCCTAAATCCACATCCCACGTGGGTAACGGCACTACGTAAACAGCATCAGTTGCGGCTTTTGTCGCATAAGGAATTTTCTCGAATCCCAAGCGTTTGTAATAGTAAAACAATTGTCCCTCGTTGATAAACTCACGTTGATATTCCTTCGTGATCTCATTCTGCACGGAAGCCACAGTTAAGTCGTTACCTAAAACAGACATTCCTCTTTTCTCGCGAACGATATTCAATCTATCGATAGCCAACAAACGGTCTGCATCCTTTCCGGTAGCCAGCAAGCACTCTGCCGCAATATAATACATCTCTGATTTCCGAATCAAAGGCATGGTACTACCGTATTTGTATTTTTCTACTTCCCAAAATTTCACAAAAGCCCATCCGTCATAATGCTCGTTTCCAGTTTGGTCATACCAACGAGCCAAACGATAGTCCGTGGACTCGAATAAACCGGTGGCTCTAGCCTTTGTATGGTATAACAAATCGGCATTCTCATTCGGATCATTCGCCCTCGGATTCATATAGTACTGCATATTCTCGAATAGCTTGGTAATATCCAACGCGAACACATGCTCGGTAGTAAAGGTCAAATCCCGATCTGCCGGATCGTAAGCATCAATCACGTAAGAACTAATCCAAGAGGTTTCACCACCTTCTTTCACAAATAACTCGGCCAATGGTAATGCCTCGGTTTTGTTGCCCATCCACATATACACACGGGCCAATGTACAAACAGCAGCCCAATAATTAAAACGCTTGTGCCGATTCTCGAAAAATTTATCCTCATTCGGTAAATCATAATCATCCGGTTTAGGAGTCAATCCAAACGGATCATTATCATTCAAGAGTTCCATGGACTCCTGTAAATCAGCAATGACTTTCTCCAACGCTTCCCCCACTGTCAATTGCTTTTGTAACTCCCGAGAATATTCCTTCATGTAAGGTAAACACAAACGCTCCAAATTTTCAGGACGTTTGTCCAAATCTCCCCATCCGAACAAACGTAACAAATCAAAATGCAAGAATGCCCGCAATCCTAAAGCCTCTCCTTTTATGACAGCGTACATGGCTGGGGAAAACATCTCTTTTTTCTTCTCCAGATTTTCCAATAAAAAATTCACGTTGGCAATAATATTGTAACTTTTACTCCAAATTCCATTGGATGAAGTTGTTGTTGCCGAATAATTATAACGAGTCGCATTATACCAGGCAGAAGACTCTCCCCCCTTCACATCAGTTTGTTGCGCTAAGGCATCCACGAATCCCCAAGTAGCCTCTCGCCCATATAAATCCTGATCACTCATCAAAAGGTAAATCCCGGTCAAGGCATCTTTAAAACCACTCACGGATTGAAACATCACATCGGCCTTAACCTCCGACTTCGGATCTACATCCAACCAATCTTCACATGACGTCATTGTTCCTAAAAGTAACAAAACGCATAATATATTACATAATCTCTTCATAATCATTAAATTTAAAATGTAGCTTGTATAGCGAAATTAAATGACCGAGCAAAAGGGTAGGAAGTACCTCGTTCTGTCTTGATAGAAGACAGCATAAACACATCATTCATATAAAACTCTACCCGCAAGCGCTCCATGGAAAGTTTCTTGATAAAATCGTATTTCCAGAAGTCATAACCGATTCTTAACGAAGAAAGACTAAACTCGTTACGATCCTGCACGAAACGGGAAGTCGGTTGAGTTTTCTCATCCTTATACTCGCGCTCTTCTTCCACCCATCGATTAGGTAATGTCTTGTATGGCTTTATGTCTCCCGGATTTCTCCATCTTCCAGCATACAAACGTTTATCCACGTTCCCTGTAAGTGAGGCATTTTCCACTTTATCCACCAAAGTTTGATTGTACATCTGAGCCCCGTATTGGAAACGGAAAGTGGCATTCAGCTCTATTCCTTTATAGCTGAACATGAATCCAGCCGTTCCTTGGAAATCCGGCATTTCATCACCACAAACGACTTGATCTGCTACTCGATACGTGTAAGTCCGGTTACCATTTTTATCCAAATAAATTTCCTGACCGTTTGATGGATCAATTCCTAAAGACCGAACAGCCCAAATTGCATCTAGTGAAACACCATCATAATATTTCTGAACCGGCTTATTATTATTCAATACATCTGAAACGACTTCATTCTGTTTTGCATTGAAGTTCTTCATGGCAGAGGACACGCCCGTCACTCTATTTTTATTACGTGATATGGCCGTCGTGATCGTGAAATAGCCTCTCTCTTTAGGCATATTCCAAGGTGTAACACTCAAACGAATATCGAATCCCTTGTTTTCCACATCACCTATATTCTCTTTCACGGTTTCAAATCCGGTATAAGTCGGGATGTCAAAATCCAACAAGTTATTTTTCGTTTTGCCGATATAATAATCAAACTTTACCCCCAATACTCGTCCTAAATTAAAATCTACCCCAATATTGTAATCAAATTTCTCTTGCCATTTCAGATCATCGTTACGCATTCCTTTCAACATGGCGCCCAAAAATCCACCGTAAACCCTCTGCAAATCGTACTCGTAAGTCGCCAAAGACTCATAAGCATCCGCACTCTGAGAACCGGTATATCCCAAAGATCCCCGTAATTTCAATTGTTGAATCTTAGAATCCTTTAACCAAGCCTCGTTATGAATATTCCATCCCAATCCGACACTCCAGAATGATCCCCAACGGTTATTCTTTCCATACTGACTGGAGGCACTCGTCCGGTAAGAACCATCTACTAAAAAACGATCGTCAAAAGCATAGTTCGCTGCAAACAAGATACCCATATCCCGAATCGTTGATTCACGTCCTGTCGGGATGGCATCTTTTGCATACTGACGGGCAAAAATAATATCGTTCATCCGATCATGCGGAAAACCTTCTGCCTTGTAAATAATTTCCTCGAAGAAAGCTTCAGACAAAGTATATCCCACATTGGCAAACACGTAATGTTTTTCCCAAAATTGCTTAGAGTACTGCATATTTACGTCACCACTCAATCGTTTTTCTTCTCCCTCGTTAATCTGGTAACTTCCTTTACGGAAAAATTCATCATCTTTATAGGACCTGAACTTTAAATGATTAGCCGGATAGAATTCATCCGCACGTACTCGTTTTTCTGTAATTCCAAAACGTCCCGTTACTTTCCATCCCATCACGATCATCCATTCCACGCTCAAGTTATTCGTCACGTCAATATATTTCGATTGTAACTTCGTGTTCAAGGAGGCATTATACAATGGATTCGCCACAAAATTATCCGCCCCCGGAATAATGTTGGCATTCTGTACCAACTGTCCCTTTTCATCATAAGGAGAAAGATAAGGATTAACGGCTGCATACTCACTAAATGCCCCATAAGGAGAATCATTGGCCACGTTAGAAGTAATCGTGAGGTTATCTCTGAAGTTCAATCCTTTATACCGATAAGAGATCGATACGCTTCCCTCGTAATTGGTTCTGTCAGATCCCTTCATCGTACCTTGTACATTATTATAATTAAATCCAACAATCAGATTCAAACGTTCATTACCCATCTCAAACGAAAGCCCATGTTTTGTACCGACACCATTACGCAAAGGCTTGGATAACCAATCCGTGTCAATCCCGGAAACCACCGCTGCTAACTTCTGGTTATACTCTCTTTGCAAATTATAATAGGTATCCGGATTCTTATCGTAAAACATATTCGCATCTTTCTCCAATTCTAACTTCTGAGCTGCATTCGTCAAATTATAAGAAGAAAGATCAGGAGCCTGAATTTCCAGACTGCCATTATACGAAATACGCAAAGAGGCATCCGTATTCTTGATTGTCTCTATAACGATCACCCCGTTAGCAGCTTTAGACCCATAAATGGCTTTTGCCGAAGCATCCTTTAAGATGGTCAATGATTCGACCCTATTCATATCTAAATCCGCAATTTTTTGGATAGAGGCTTCAAAACCATCCAAGATAAACAAAGGTGCATTCGGGTCATTAGCATAACTTCCTTTCAAATCTATATCATCCGAACTAACATCAAAGGCCGTCTTTCCCCGCAATGCCATTGTCGGCATTTTATTCGGGTCCGATCCATATTCCAAGTTATCAAAAATCATCAATGACGGGTCCAGATTTTTCAAACTGGCAAACACGTTTGAATTACTTACCTTTTTCAAATCTTCTCCCTTCATGGTCAAAGCCGAACCGGTAAAACTTCCCGCTTTTCGTTGAAAGATACCATTCACAACGACTTCTTCCACTTCTGTCACGTCCTCTTCCAAAATAACCAAAAGCGGTTTATCATCCGTAACTTTAATCTCTTTCGTCTTCATTCCCACGAAAGAAAATTGCAAAGTAATTTCCTTATTACCAGGCAAAGTCAGCCGGAATCTTCCTGCCGTATCCGTCACGACTCCCCCCGTAGTTCCTTTTATCAAAACAGTTACTCCCGGAAGTGGCATTTTATCCTTATCCGTCACCTTCCCCTCAATCTTTCTCCCCTTATCATCTTCCGGAGCCGTTTTCACGTTATCCTTGGCGATTACCAAGAAATCTTCTACCAGCTTGCAATGTAAACCACTTCCTTTTAAAGCCTCGTTCAAAGCCTCCACGGCATTCACATTCCGTAAAGTCACGGTAACCCGTTTTACAGTCTTCAACAGTGTATTGTTATACACCACCACGTAACCGGATTGAGCCTCGACCGCCTTGATAACCTCCTCGATCGCGGCATCCTTGAACAGGATACTCACCTTTTGCTGCGTGTAACTATTTTCAGCATGTAACTGAAATAGCGTCACAAAAATCATTAATAGCTGCAATCGCATAACTTTCCAAAATTTGTATGTCACTTTCCCGCATAGGGAAGTGCCATCTTTTGATTTTTTTTTCATAGATTTGTGTACCATTAATTATTAATTCTCTCTTGCCGGAGAGATTTAGTTAAATAGAAAAGGGGAAGAGGACCAATTCTTCCTCTTTTATTTTTTATATATCAAGATTGTTCCATCACTCTGTATATCAAATTTTAATGATTGTGTACTCGCCAACAATTCTAACATAAAATCAATTGATTTACTTCGTAGTGCAGCCCCGGAAAAACACACGTCTCGCAAGGATTCATCAGCAAATTTAAAATTCACATCATACCAGCGTCCCAACTTCTGAACGATCTCGGATAAGGGCGTGTTGTAAAAATAAAATGTACCGTATCGCCACGAGGTGAAGTATTTCAAGTCAACGGCCTCCACGGTCACTTTACCCGAAACAATATCATAAGAGGCACACTCGCCCACGTCAACGGCTGCCACCCCATGCTCTGTTCTTAAATTGATCTTACCACTTTCCAACACGGCCCTGCATTGTCCTTCTCCCGGGTAACAAGATGCGTTAAAAGAGGTTCCCGTGACCTCGATTGTCGCCCCCTCCATGATGACATTAAAATGCCTTGCCTCATCTTTTGTCACCTCGAAATAAGCCTCCCCGCTTAAACGTACATCCCGGCTATACTCGCCAAATGCAAGCGGGTACTCTAAGCGGGTTTCTGAATTTAGCCACACTTTTGTTCCGTCAGATAACACCAACATATACTCGCCTCCCCTCGGCACCTCAATTCGATTGTATGCTAATTCTTTGGGTTGAGCTGTATTCCCTGTCACACCACTATAATTCAAGGCGTTTATATCCTTTGATAACGTAATTTCCTGTCCTGAATGTTTATCCACGATAACCGAATCAATAGTCCGGTTCAAATCAATCACTTGCCCATCTGAAAGGTAAAGAATCGCCTTAGGTCCTCCCGGTAGGATCTGTTTAGCCACAGATACAGGAAGTTTTTCACCAGCTTGTTGTTTAAACTTGAGAAAATAAAATAACGTACCACCTAACAATAAGGGTAAAAGAAATACTGCCACATATTTCAGAAGTCGAGAATACCCCAATGATCTCTGCCTTGTTCTTTTCAGAATATTCTCTAAAGCATTTTCTTTGTGCAAGGAATCAATCCCCTTCAAAAAGTTTCCCATCCCTGCAATTCCCTTTATATCCTCGTACATCTGTTCATTTTCGGGAGTCTCATTACGCCACTCCTGTAACTTCATCAGCTCTTCCGATGAACACTCGTTCCGCAAGGCCCTCCATACAATTTCTTCCCAATTTTGGTTCATATAAAATCTAAATAAATGATCAATTATTGAGAAAGAAACGTGGGAAAAAAGACTTTTTTACAATGAACTGATTACGAGAGAAAAAGAGATTTCAATTGTTGAATAATAGCTGTTAATACAGCTAAATTCTAACTATTATTAAAGGATCGTTTATTAATACAACGAAAAAAACGAAAAATGGGTGAAAAGAATTAGTAAGAAAATACAAAAAAAGTAAGAAATAACTCGAAATCCTCTCTGTTCAAATTTTCCCTTAACAACTTCAAAGCCCTCGCTAGTTGGGTCTTAACGGTATTAACAGAGACTTGCATTTCCTCTGCCACGTCCTTGTATTTTTTTTCATTGAAACAGATCGCAACAAGCACTTGCTGACATTTAACAGGCAAATTTTTAACGGCTTTCATCAACAAATCAATCTTGGAATCATCTTCAGATTCCGGCTGAAAATAATAGATTAGTTGATCTGTCATGACTTCCACACCCACAACGCTTTTGGGTTTCTCCCGGACACGATCCACACACATATTTCGTGTCATCCGATACAATAAAGGCCGGGCATTTTCCGTGGTCAAACGATCTCGATACATTTCCCAAAAACGTACAAACGCCTCCTGCACGATATCCTCCGCCTCCAAAAAATCCTCGGTAAACTTTACGGCGTACAAACACAGGGCCTCGTAATTCTTATCGAAAACCATCGTGAAAGTCCTTTCTTTATCCTGTTCAACAAAAGCCATAACTTTATACTTTTACACACATTACCCGTGTAAAAGTATAAAATGATTTTCAAAAACCAAATAAATTAATATTCATAGAAGTAACATATGTAAATAACACAATTACCACCTATATTCTCTAACACAGATCAGTTATCGATATTTAATATCACCTTATATGTTTTATTCGGTTCAAAATCAAAATTATAGATCAATAAAAAAAATTCTTACCATCACCTATTTTTTATATTCTTTTTAGGAAATGGAAACGCTTCGAAAGTTTTATCTTGAATTTTGGTCATCTCAATCAATCTCTTTTCGATCGACCTCCAATCATATTCTCCATTCACCATGATAATATCCTCCTCAAAATCAATATCATCAAAATAGGTAATAGCCTTAAAAGGTCTTATGACATTTGAGTTTGGAAATTTACGTTCATACATTTTCAACATTGAACTGAAAGGGAAACGAGTAGAGAGGAAAGCGATATCAATAAAATCCTTTAATCGTGATCCATTGTCAGCAATAGCAGAAAGCTTCATGGCAATAACGTCTTCCATACTATACAACCTTATACCGGATTCAATGTATGGATTCTCAAGATAGTCATAAGAATGGGTAATACAATCTATTTTTACACCATCTATCGTACCTTTCAGAGTATTTTTTTCCATAAAATCTGTACGAAATCCATATTCCTCTTTCAAAAATTGTTCCAATTGAACTGCATCAAAAGATTCCGGAGTGAAAAGATCTAAATCCAAACTCAGTCTATGTCCTAAATATAGAGATAAAGAGGTGCCTCCTGCCAAGTTAAAACCGACCATCATTCTTTCTGCTTCCAATTTTTTCAGGAGTTCAAGAGTCGATCTCGTAACAGTTTCCGTGTATAACATTTCAATTCTTCTTTTTTCAAATTAAAGACAACACAAACGAAATTCATATCTCGTGGAGACAAGCTCGGAACCTCCTTTATGATTTCCCTGAATCCTTCTATTCCCCCGTATAATTTGAATGCCGCATAGAAATCCTTCAGCCATCCTCTTTCAATGACACGTTGAACCACAATCTTTCTTGATTTCCACCAGTCAAAACAAGACAAATCATATTCCCAAAGTAAAGATGGAGAAATTGAGACTTCACCCGTATATGTCTTATATTCATCAAATATAGTCATTTATCATTCATTTTTAATGATATACAAATTTACTACATTTCGTTGGGACATACAATTTTTCAGGTATCTTTTATCAGTCTCATTCTTCAGGAAATCATCTTTTAAGACAAAATAATACTTTTCATATTTACCGAACAGTACGTTTCACAATCCAAATACTCACCTCGTACAATAACCACATCGGCAATGCCACCAATGACAACGTGAATATATCTGATGTCGGGGTTATAACAGCAGCCACGATAAGAATAATTACCACGGCATGACGTCGATAACGTTTCATAAAATCGGCAGAGATAAATCCCAGCTTGGCAAATAACCACGAAAGTATAGGTATCTCGAAGACGATTCCCATGGCAAGACTCATCAAAATCAAGGTACTAATATACGATTGCAACGCAATCATATTCTCCACGTCACTACTCACCTGATAAGTTCCCAAGAAACGAAAAGTTAACGGAAAGATTAGAAAATAGCTAAGCAGGACACCCAGCATAAACATGACATACCCACTCCCCACCACTCTCACGACATACTTGCGCTCGTTAGAGTAGAGAGCCGGGGACACGAAACGGAATAATTGATACAAAATATAAGGAGAGGCACATAAAATCCCCATACACATCGCCACTTTCATGTGGATCAAAAACTGTTCCGCCAACCCGGTATTGATCAATTTCACGAAAAAGTCCGGGGATTCGGCACCCGTCATCCATCCACTAAGCGAAAATAAAAGCCGGTAAGTAATAAAATCTGCCTCCTTGGGCGCTAATATAACAGCAAACAACTCATCTTTGAAAAAGAACGCAACAACACCAAAAGCCACGGTCACGATGGCAATCTTCACCAACGAGGCCCGCAGCACGTCCAGGTGTTCCCAAAAACTCTGATTCTCAGACTTACCGACTTGTTCCATACTACTCTTTTTTCTCTTCTGAAGTAATTTCTTTCTCCACCCCGTTCATTCCTTCTTTGAAAGAATGTATGCCCTTGCCAATTCCTCTCATCAATTCAGGAATCTTCTTGCCACCGAATAACAGCAACACGACTAACACGATAAGCAGCACTTCCGGCATACCGACACTGCCAATAAATAATGAATTCATCATACTCTATTTACGAATTATATGGTTAATAAATAGCCAACCACCCAAAACCTGCATCAACATTCCGGGTAACCCGATACGAAAATCCTGTAAGGCAACATAAAAACTACCTTCCAGCATCCACTCGCCTAACGTTCCCACGATCTGGTAAAAAAGTACCACTCCCACGAGTAATACCAAAGAGGCCTTCCGAAAACGGGTTGCCGCATACCCGGCAGCCACGGCCAACAATACCGATTTCAGCAACACGGCAGGTAACACGGCCACCGCGGGCATCCCGAAAAGAGCCGAATTTACCAACGGAGAAACGAGTGCCGTCAATAAACCCACCTTCCAACCGTATTTATAAGCCCCCACGAGGGTAAAGAAATAAATCGGTAACCAGCGAATACCGCCCTGCGGAACCAGATGACACAACTGCGGCAGGATAATATTACCCGCCACGAATAAAGTCACGGCCAGATAGGTCCTCAACTGATTATATTCCAAAGCATAAAGTTTTACTGTCGTCGTTCTCATACTCTTATATTCTTTAATCCAATTTCACCAATTCATACTTCTGACTTCCCAAACCGATCTTTTCACCATATTCCAACGTGTGCATTCCATTACGGGAATCAATACGCTCAATCAGATGAATCTTTCCATGATCTTCGGAAACCCGAACCAAATCCGTGCAGGCCTTGTCCAAAGCAACCGGATCAAGAGAGGCCAGAATACCGATGTCTCCCATCTTGGGATCTTCCGGGGAAGAATCACAATCGCAATCCACGGAAAGATTATTCGCCACGCTGATATACAAAATCTTGTCCCCACAATGGTCTATGATTGCCTTCGCGGCCTCGGCCATAGATTCCAGAAAATCATCCTGCGGGGGCAAATTACCCCACGGGTTGCCTTTCGTTTTCCCGGCTGAATGAATCCAAGCTTTTCCGGCAGAGGATGCAATACCAATGGATATGTTCTTGATAGCTCCCCCGAAACCACCCATCGCGTGGCCTTTAAAATGTGAAAGAACAATCGTGAAATCATAGTTCAAGTAATGCGAACCGACAAAATCCTCTTTCAAATGCTTACCACCCTTCACGGGAAGTGCCACTTCTCCCTCCGCATCCATGATGTCTACCGGAGCAATGGCAGTGAACCCGTGATCTTTAGCCGCTTTCAAATGATTTTCGGTATCGGCACGTCCGCCCCCGTAAGCCGTGTTACATTCCACGATAGTTCCCTTCACTTTCTGCACCAAATCCTTGATCAAAGCCGGTTGCAGGAAATTATGTCCACCCGGTTCTCCCGTGGATAATTTCACGGCAACTTTTCCTGTTGCCTCCCGGCCTAAAGCCTCGTAAATCTTCACCAAATTCTCCGGGGAAATCTCCTTGAACATATACACTTTCGGTACATTAGTATTTCCATCGGATTTCTGTTCTTGCGCATTAGCGCAATTCATCCCTGTCACGGTTGACAACACGGAGAACAAAATCATACAAATATTCCTTCTCATTTTCATGATATTATGTATTACGATTTAAAATTTTATATTCACTCCCGCCATCACCGTCGCCTTAGGCATCGGGAATCCGGCATTGATCTCGTATCTTTGAGCGAGTAGATTCTCTCCCTTCACCCAAACATCAAACCCATCCAGAACACGGAAAGACCCGCGTACATTCCATAACAGGAAATCCTCGGTTTCCTCCGGATCAAGTTCTTTATACAACCCGGCCACATATTGCAATCCGGTTGACACATTCCAACGTCCCTTTGAAAAAGCCGTTCCTACATAAAGTTTATGCTCCGGAGAGGCTAACACGGGATTATCCATGTGCAAATAACTATAATTCGCATCCACGGACCAAGCGGGAACAATCCGGTAAGCCACCTGAGCCTCCACGCCGGAATTCTCAATCTTTCCCGTGTTCACGTTCAAGGGACGTCCGTCTATCGGCATACGCATGATCAGGTTCTCCCCGTCAATATAGAAAACATTCACACCGTATGACAATCGCCCATCCAGCAACCGCTGTGCAAATGAAAGTTCGTAACTCCATAACCTCTCCGGTTTCAGATCCGGGTTAGCCGGACGGAACATATACATTTCACGAATCGTCGGGTAACGGAATCCCTTGCTTGCCATCAACTTCACCTCGCTGTTTTCCGGCAAATGGAAAGAAAATCCGACCTGCGGAACCCATTCCGTCCCCACTTGCGAATGATGGTCAACACGGAGTCCCACGTCAAAAGTAAGCCAATCTCCCAAATTCTGCCGGAAATCAATATATCCTGCCACGTCATCCTGTGTTTTATCCGCTTGAGTATCTCGTTCTCCTGCTAACGTCTTATTCCAAGCCTCTCCCCCGAAATGGAAATAATCAAATCCCACGGTCAGGCGATTTCCCTCGAAAAGCTGTACACTCTGGTACCAAGAGACACCCAACATCAGGTCACGTGAATGAAACCGATAATCAAGAGGATCACCCCCTAAATTATAACCATCATTAATCCAATGTTTCCCCCAGTTATAAAAGAAACTCAACGTTCCCGACGTTTTCGCATAATTATTAGCCAAGGCAAAAGAGGTCATTCCTCGTGTAATTCGCTGGTCGTTATCAAGTAATGGATTGGAAATTTCTCCCGGATTCGAGGCATCAAAATGAGTCAGATTCACATCGGCCCAAACATTCCACGCATCCGAAATCTCGTACCCGAATTTGGCATAACCACCATATTGTTCGAACTCCATATCTTTCCGGTGGCCGTCCGTACGATTATAGGAACCACTGACAATACTTGTGAAACGCCCCTTCCTGACGCGATTGGTAACCTCCGATTGCAACGTGTTATACGAACCGTACCCCACGTTAGCATGTGTCCGGATTCCATCCTGTTGCATCTTCCGGGTTACAATATTGATCACTCCCCCCATCGCGTTCGACCCGTATAACACGGACGCCGGGCCCCGCAGCACTTCTACACGTTCTGCCAGCAAAGACTGGTAAGCATCGGAAATCGGGTGTCCCATCAGTCCCATGTATTGCGGGTGTCCGTCAATTAACACGAGCATCCCCGTTGTCGGTAATCCCTCCTGTGGCACACCCCCGATTCCCCGTAAACTCATTCCCCCGGCAGCCCCTCCGGATACCCCATATCCCATCAGCCCTCTGGAAGTCGTGAAAAGTCCCGGTATATACTCGGTCAAAAGAGGCAATAACGAGGGATCGTTACGATATTCTATCTGTTCCCGGTTCACCACGGAAACGGTCATCGGCAAATGCCGCACGTCCGTCTCGTTTCGTGTTCCGGTAACAACAACCTCTTCTATGGTCACTTTTTTCTGCACCGATAAGCTATCAGGCACTTCCTCAGCCCGCAAGGAAACAAGCCCACCCAAAAATAGCACGGTAAATAGTATCTTTTTCATCCTCTATTATTTTGTTACGTTATTCATCGTATGTATAAAATCCTCTATCTGTTGCAGACACTCTTCTGCCGTGTGCATCCGGAAACAGCGAGTCTCCAACGGACACCAGCCTGTTCGGGTGCGATTGATAATATGAGGCACTTCCACCAAGAAATCCACCTTAATCTCGGATCGTTCCAAAAGCTCTCGGGCCGGGCTACTGATAACCCGGGCAAACACCTCATCCACGCCCCCCAAAGCCATCAAGGCGGCAGCAGCCTTGCCAATCACTTTATCCGCGATAAACGCTCCCTGAAGAAAATCCGGTTCCGTCTTCAACAACCGGTACAAATCCTGTACACCCCGCTCCCAGAACAACCGGGTCTCTCCCCCGTTATAAATCACGCAGGAACATTGTTCCGCATCCAAGCGCTCAATCAATGCCTTTCGGTCCGTTTCAACCATCATGCTCATTTTCTCTATTTAAAATACCCGTTCCTGTTTCAAATCCTCCACGAAATGATCAATTCGTTGCATCTCTTTCGGGATGTTAATTCCCTGCGGACAATGATGCACGCACTGGTCACAACCGATGCAATGACTGGCCTGTCGCAACCGAGGAACCGAACGGTCATACCCGATAAGGAATGCCCGCCGGGCCTTACGGTAATTCTCATCCTGTGACGAGGCAGGCACGTTACCCTCGTTAATACACTTGTTATAGTGCAACAACACGGCCGGAATATCCAAGCCGTAAGGACAAGGCATACAATATTTACAATCATTACAAGGGATGGTCGGGTATCGCAACATCAGTTGTGCCGTTTCCTCCAAAAACACCTTATCATCATCTGTTAACGGATCCAGCGGCGAGAAAGTACGCAAGTTATCCTCCAAATGCTCCATGTAAGTCATCCCGCTCAAAACAGTCAACACCCCGGGAAACGAACCCGCAAAACGGAACGCCCACGAGGCCACGCTAGATTCGGGCTTACGCAATTTCAACGTGTTCGCCACATGAGTCGGCACGTTCGAAAGACGACCTCCCAACAGGGGTTCCATGATAATAGCCGGGATGTTCAGCTTTTGCAACTCCCCGTAAAGGTACTCGGCATCCGTATTCCGGGTATTCACCTCCTTCGCGTGTTTCCAGTCCACGTAATTCAACTGGATCTGCACGAAATCCCATTTTACCCGATCATGTATCGAGAGTAAGTAATCAAAGACTTTTATATCCCCGTGATAAGAGAATCCCAAGTTACGAATCCGCCCCGCCTCACGTTCTTCAAGCAGGAAATCTAACACACCGTTATTCACGTAACGGGCCTCGTATTCTGCCATCCCGTTTCCCATCCCAACCCCGTGCAGTAGCAGATAGTCGATGTAATCCACCTGCAATTCTTTAAACGAGTTGCGGTACATCGCGATAGAAGCCTCACGTGTCCACGTGGAAGGAGCGAAATTAGACAACTTGGTAGCAATAAAATACGTGTTGCGCGGATAACGTTTAAGGGCAATACCTGTGGCACGCTCGGAACGCCCCATACAATAAGCAGGAGATGTGTCGAAATAATTAACACCATGTGCAATAGCCGTATCCACCAACCGATTAATCGTCTCCTGATCCAAATCCGCATCAGGATTCCGTCCCGCCCCGCCACTCGTATCCGGCCAGCGCATACAACCATATCCCAGCAAGGAGACTTTATCACCCGTCCTCGGATGCGTCCGGTAAGTCATTTGATCTGTCGGGATTTCCCCTTGTGCCGAACGATTGCCCGACACGATATTATTTCTCGAATTACAACCCGCCAAACCGATCGTCGATGCAGCCGCACCAACCCCTAATCGCTTTAAAAATTCCCGGCGGTTTATCTCTTCTTTTCTATCTTTCTTTTCCATGTACTCGTAATTTTTAGATCGTTCTGTGCTGCTCGTGTCCTTCCACGTAAATGGCACTGAATGGACGTGCCGGACAAAGATTCTCGCAAGCCCCGCAACCGATACAACGTTCCACATTCACAACCGGAATCTTCAACGAATCCGCGTCATCAGCATCGGAAGGAACCATCGTAATCGCTCCCGTCGGACAATGCCGGGCACAGTTGCCACACTCTACCTTATCCCGAAGTGGTATACAATTTTTCCCTACCCACACGGCATGACCGATCTGCGTGGCCGACTTATCCGCCGGGGTAAGTTTCAAGATTGCTCCTGCCGGACATACCTCCGAACATTTCGTACATTCCGGTCGGCAATACCCTCTCTCGTATGACATTTCCGGCTGCATAAGCGTTTCCAACTTGGTAGAGGGACGTAACACCTGATTCGGGCATACCGAAACACAAAGCTGACAACCGGTACAACGTGTCCGCATATTACGTAGCCCTTTGGCTCCCGGTGGTACAAGCGGTGTCGTCCGGGCAGGGACTTTCTTATCGAGAATAACAGCCAAACCGCCATCCACCTTTTTCTCCTGTGCCTTGACAGCCGAGGAAACAAGAACCAGTCCCATCCCGGTCAAAAAACTACGACGAGCATTATTTGTATTTCCCGTTTCGGAAGTTTCTTTTATCTCTTTTTTCCCAAACCGATATTTATAACTGATCGCACCATGCTTACAGGAATCAATACAATCCATACAAGTCACACAACGACTATAATCAATCCGATGATCCTTGTAATTAATGCAAGCCGCCTTGCATTTACGGGAACATAAACTACAATTTGTACATTTCTCCGCATCAATCTCTGGACGAAACAAGGAATACCGGGAGAAGAATCCCAACACCGTACCTACCGGACAGATCGTGTTGCAATAGGTTCGACCATTTCGCCATGCCAGTACAACTAACGCAACAAACGTGACTGCTGCGATAATAAACGTCGGTAAACTCTTCAGCCATACCGAAGTCTCGTAAAAAGCGTAGCTATCACTCCTTTCGGCAAAATAAGCCAACACGTTATTTCCCCACTGGTACACGGGAGCGAAAAGATTCGAAACGATTCGCCCGTAAGAACTATACGGAGCCAACAATGCCACAACCGAACCAATTCCGGCAATCATGGCAATAATAAACACTCCCAACATCCCGTACCGCAACCACGAAACCGCGGGAGAATACGAAAAACGATACTTCTTTTTCTTTCGCCGTCCGCTAAACCAAGACACCACATCTTGAAACACACCCAACGGACAAATCACCGAACAATACACCCGTCCAAACACGAGCGTCAATACCACCCATAAAAGAATGACCCCGACATTCAAGGCCAGCACGGCCGGCAGGAACTGTATTTTCGCCAGCCATCCGAACCACGCATGTAATGTTCCCGTAAAATCGAGAAACAACAAGGTGATCAAGATAAAAAACACAAGGGCTACTATTAATCTGATTCTGCGTAGCATAAGCTGTTATTTTAGTTATTAAAACATTACAAAATTATGGAATGTTTACACTATAATTTGTACACGAATTACAGATTAAAATACCAAAATTACTGATTGAAATAATTTCTTGATTTACGATTTCAAATAAAACTCTTCATTTTCACCAATCAGCAAAATACAAAAAACACTTCCGGTTTCTAAATCCTTGTTGGAAAGAAACCAGAAGTGTTTATACTCTTTTGATAATATTTCCTTGTCTTATTCCGTCAACTCGTATTTCAATTCATACCCTTGTTCATCAATTGAAATACCCTCCGTCATCCAACGGGGAGCCGGGCTCTCTTTCAAATAATGATCAAAAAACTGCCGCATCCGCACTCCCCAATCTATCATGGCTGCCTCGCTATTCAAGGCATGGCTCTCTCCTTTATAGTTTAACAACCAAGCAGGACGTTGCAATCGTCTCATGGCCATAAAAAGATCCAACCCCTGAGCAAAAGGCACGGCATTATCTCCATCACAATGGAATATCAGCAAGGGAGTCTTGATTTTATCCGCATAAAATATAGGAGAATTACGAATATACATCTCCCAGTCCTCCCACAACGTCTTGCCCAATCGTCCCTGAGCATCTTCATAAACATACAACCGGGGCATTCCTCCCCCTCTCAGTGCCGTATAGGAAGAAATGGTGTTAGAAACAGCAGCTCCGGGACTGGCACAACGGAAAATATTTGTCCTTGTAACCAAATAAGCCACCTCATAGCCTCCCCAACTATGCCCGATAACGCCAATATGATCTTTGTCCGCAATACCCTTATCAATCAACATCTGTACCCCACTTACCACGGAATTATAGCAACTCTCGGCAGGATCGCCAATCTTAAAATGTACATCCGGCATGAAAACCACATACCCGTTACTTACATAAGTTGGCACGTCTATTACCGAACTACTCAACTCCGGTAAACGATAACTGTATAACTCCTCTGTATGTCGTTCGTAGAACGTCACGATCACCGGATAGCGTTTATTGGGATCATACCCTTCCGGCAAAAACAGGATTCCATCATTTTCCCGGCCGTCAAAAGTCTTCCAACGTTCCAACCTTGCCGTTCCCCACAGGTAATTCGTCTGCTGCGGATTGGTATTTGTTATTCGGCGAGGATTCGTAAACTTCAGATTACTCCACCACAAATCCCCGTATTCACTAAAACTAGATTTACTCCAAACACAAGTTTTACCATCATCAGCCATCTTTACGATCCGGGCAGCATATTCCCCTTCCAGTAATTTATTAACTTTCCCGTTAGCTTCCAAAGCATACACACCTTTACTCTTTGTCCGGGTATTAAAACTACTTAGAATCGCTCCTTTCGTAAGATCATTTCCTTTCGCTTCAACTAAACGTAGCTCTAGATCATGTTTCCGACCATATTCACCTGTAAGCGAATAAGGCTGTTTATGGCCTGTCAAATCCACAACCCACATGTCATAACGATCATATAACACCAGACTCTTACCCTCATTTATCCATCCAGCATAACCATAGGCCGAAGGGGCTTTAGGCATATCATGTAATTCATCATACATCGGATAACCGATAGCAGAAGATATATCTTTCAACTCTCCCGAAACCATATCTATATTGTACCATGTCCGAGCCTCTACATCATACCACACAGCATACTTTCCGTTCGGACTCCAAACAGGAACATTTCGCACATTGGTCAATAACTTCGTCTGTTTTCCATCCGCCAAACGAATCAGATAAATATCTGAATTCAGTTCGTGCCTCCAATCAAATTGTGTAAGATAGGGAGTTGAAGAAGTCGCAAATATATAATCAAAATCCTTACTTTCAGGTATAACAAAAGCACTCATACCCGGATCAGATAACTTTACACATTCTTTGGAATCCACGTGATATATGAATTTGGGATAATCCATCGGATTAAAACCACCTCGGGCCGGTCTTTGCCTCCGATGAGACAATGGCTCGTTCCAACTCCATAATTCCAATTCAAAACCCAGATCAGACTTTTTTCTTGGTGCCGGTCTCGGCATTTTTACCGGCTCTATCTCCAACATTATATCTCGTCCCCCGTTGAGTAAAGGATAAGGATTACGAGTCACCTTCATCCCTTCCGGAAGTCCTGTAATCTCTTCAAAGTTGACCACCACATGACAATCCGCAGGAGCTAAAGAAAACGAATAGAGCAGATCGGGATTATTCACCCGGGAAGAATCGGAAGCAACCGTGAAAGTACCAACTTCTCTCTCCTCATCAAACCATACCCGGCCAAAGAGATTTTTACCAGTCTTGAAAATATCCCGGGATTTCCCCTTTAAGTCCCGAACACGCAAAACAGTCTCGTCATCCCCTTTGTATTCATAAACAAGAGAACGTCTCCCATTAAAAAAAGTATAACTCCCAACCCGATCTATCTCGATCTTCTCCCCAGTTTCCACGTTCCACACGTACAAACGATTATAGGAAGTGTTCCCCTCATTCACGAACTCGGTATAAACAATCCAAGGAGAACTGACATCCACATTGGGAAAAGCCGTTTTATCCCAAACGATCTTTTTCCAATCTTTCAAACGCACGATAAAAGTAGAATCAACCGTTGTCCCCGTGGTATCAACGGGAGTTTTTTGTACCATTTTTACCCATTTCCCGTTATTGAAAAAGAAGAACTCTGAAACATTCTTCAAAGCAATTGTCCGATTCCGTTCCGCATCATATAGATACAACTCTGAATCCTGATTCCCAGCATCATAAAGATAAGCGTAGCGATAAGTTACCCATCTCCCGTCAGGAGACAAATTCGGTTCTCTCAACGTTCGCCATAATTTACATTCTTCCTGTTGCAATGCTTTTTTCTGCGCAAACAGTAAAGAAGGCAATGCAAGAAATAACAAAATACAAAATACGATTCGTTTCATCTCTACTACTTTTCAGCTTTCAACAACTCAATGACATAAGATATTTCATCAGCCAACTTACTGGGACTACCGCAATACCCTCCTGAAGTATAACGCATCACGCCATCTTTCAAAATTACTTTTCGCGGAATCCCCGAATCATTGAACATTTTGGCAAAGCGTGAGAACACGACATTGGCCGATTGACTCTTTTCATTATAATTGTCATACAACACATTGAACGTGAAATCATTTTTTGCAAAGTACTCCTTAATCTTCTGTTTATATTTATCCCCGCTTTCCTGGGTAGCAATAAAATAAAACTCCACCTCTTTATCTTTAGCATATTTATCCACAGCCATTTGCATGCCGGGGAAGGCCATCTTACACGGACCGCACCAAGTTGCCCAAAAATCAAGTACCACAATCTTTCCTTTCCAGTCTTTACTATTCACCTTTTTTCCCGTCATACTTTCTAACACGAAAGGTTCAACAGCTACATTCGTCAATCCCGCCTTGACCTCCTTTTTCATCTCTTCCAGTTCTTTCATGGACTTCAGCGACTGCACATATTCCTCGAAACCTTCAGACTTTCCATACTTTTCCGTATACACTTTTTTCAACATCTCCAACATAGCCGGAGTCACCACATTCTCTCGCACACACTCCTCCAACACGGAAAATATCTTCGATCTATTCCCGGTCTTTTCCAAAATTTGGATATAGGCCTCATTCAAGTCCGAATTGCTATACAATCCTTCTTTCGACAAGTTTTCAAAATAAGGAAGAGTCTCCTCGTATTTTTCCATCCGGGTCAACAAAAGAATATGACTTGTCAGTTTATCATCAAGCTGGCGACGAGCAATTTCCCTCGCCTGCCCCGGAGTATATCTGACATCCTCCATAAAAGAAAGATCATCTTGTTTCTTCATCATCTCTTCTATCATTGCGGTAGATAAAGGATAAATGACCTCATCAGGACTTAATTTCAACTTAAACATCCGGAAAATATTCCAACGATACACCTCATTCAATGTCTGGAAATTCATTTGATCAAACCAAGAGGCAAATCCCTCGTAATCGTGCTTGGCAAACAAAGCCTCTTCCAAAACACGGAATGTACTGTAATAAATAAAAGCATGTTGCCCCTGTTCCGGGTGCTTACGCCATTCACTGATCGGGAAGTCAGCCAAAAACTTGCGGGTTGAATCCAGTTTCACGTCATCCAGCGGCATTTGCTCGATAGTCTTAAAAGTCTTAAAGCGAGCCGCAGCACCGTGAGGATAATTAGCAAGAATCATTTGTTCCAGCGAATCGGCTTTTTCCGTATCTCGTAATTCAAAACGGTAAAGATCCCTAGCCCACAAATATTGTTGTTCACCCAAGCCGGGGATACTCAAAAACTGAGTAATATACCGACGAGCCGCATCCGAATATTGGTCTCCACTTCTCAATTTCACCATCGCCATAAAACAGTCGAACATTTTCGGCATATTCTGCGGGAAGTATTCCAACTCTTTATACATCCACATTTCCACCGCCTCATCAGAAATATCGTACTGATTAAAATACCCCATCACACCTTTCCCCAAAGAAGGTTTACGAAATATAGCCCAAGCCAGTCTTCCTCCGGGAAGTTGTTGTCCATTCTGGTCAAGGGTTACCCACATGAAACCCTTATCATCATTATTATCCGCAACACCCATATCATTCACATCCTTCGGGACAAACTTAAAGGCAACAAAAGCGCAATTTCTCGGTACATAAAAATTCCCATACCAAATTCCCTTGTATTCGCTCAAATCCACATCTGCCACTTCCCAACAATAATCATTATACATATAGGCAACTCCGGTAATAGCCTCCTTTCCGACCAACGGTCCTCCCGTCGGATCATATTGTATTTCCAACCGAGTTCCTGCCACAGGACTCCCCGTAAAACCGGATAAACGAGACTTTTCTTCTTGCCCTAACACGTTCACGGCAAGACCACATAACAGCATTACAATAATTACGAACTTATTCCTCATAGTAATAAATTTTGGACATAAAATTCCAAGGGCTATTATAAAGCCCCGGAATATATCAATTTCAAATTCAAATGTTTATTTACTTGCTTGATTCCCGATCGCGTGCAGATCGATATTATACTTTGTTTTAAAATAATCCAACACGATCTCGTATTTTTGTTTTATCAGGTAAGTACGTTTATAGGTTCCGCTACTTTGATCCCATTCTGCACTGACATCAAAACTATCAGATAACGCCCAAGCCTTAAACTCATCCTCGCTCATGATTGTCAAATACTTCACGTAAAGCCCGAAATCATAATTCACATCAATATTTTTATAATATTCCAAGAACCCACAACCATTATACCCCCATTGTCCTTGATTCTCGGTATTTGACGAGTTATTAAACAAATCAGAAAATTCCGTCGGAATCTCTATTTTATCACGAGAAGCCGCATACACGATCAAAGATTTTGTAATCTCCCCGGTCGCATTTAATTTCTCATTTTCAGTCAATTGATCGAACTTTTCACTCGTATAACCGAATGCGATATGATTTAAACCACTTGCAGCTGCATGATACGTGGTATCATACACTTTCACACTCCCCCATTCTTGTGTTTCTTCATCATACACGTAATCGTATCTTTCTGTTACACTATATATTTCCGAGGCCAATAACACTCTTAAAGGTAATATTTTCCGTAAGAAATCTTCATCCCATATAGCAAAACTATTCTCTGTTATAAAATGAAAAGCCTTGTCAGCATACGCCTCATCCGCTTGAACCGAATAATAGGGAATATATTCCGTCACATTCCAACGAAAATCCGATTCCTTATATTTATACAAAAATTGTACGTTATATTTCTCGTAATAAGCAAGAAATTCCTGATCATAATCCGCATTCCCTTGGGGAAATTCATAAAAAGTCTGAGGTTCCGATGGAGTTAAATCTTTTTCCCCACAGGCAAAAAATAAACCTGTAAAAATCAACAGTATAAACAGTATATTATTTTTCATAGTACTTCAATTTATCAATTGGTTCCAATTCGATCCGTAGCTAATTCATTCTGTACCAATTTAGAATTCCGATCTAAAACATCCTGCGAAATCGGTAAGGTATATCCAGGATCTTTTTCCTGTAACACGTATGTTGTCCGCTGTCCATTTTCACTAACCCACGTATGTTCAATTCTAGGCATCCCGTAACGACGAAGATCAAACCAGCGATGTCCTTCCATAAAAAGTTCACGACGACGTTCCAACTTACACAAGTTTTCCAAATCATCAGCCGTACTCAACGTGTAATTCGAATAATTTGTAAACCGGTTTTCCCGCAATTTATTTAGATCATTTACAGCTAATTGACCACATTCAGCAGCTCCCGCTTTATATTTCTCCATATATGCCTCTGCTCGGTTCAAATAAAGTTCAGCCGTTCTCCACACGTACCCTCTTTCCGCAACCCCGTGTTTATACTCTTGATAAGGATAAATATAACCGCTTGCCGTGGCCTTAAAATACATCCCGTTACGACTATCATTCGGTTCTGAAAAACTACTCACCAAATCCGTAGACAGGCATACAGGCGTTCCCATGAATCCCATCCGTCCGGGCATACTTCCAAAGACAAAAATAGTTTCCGGGAAACTGGAAGAAACGACCGGATTCGTAGAATTCGTGGGATAATTCACATTCGTGTAAGCATAAGTCGGTAAATAAACCAAATCCGGAGCCCCTGCAAGAGCCTGGGTGGCATGTTCAATCACTTTATCCCATTCCTCCATGTACAGATAAATACGGGAGGCGATCAAATGTGCGGAAACATAATTGATCCGGTAAACCCCATTATTTGTTTTATTCTGATCCAACAATGACACAGCCCGCTCAATATCCGCTGTAATCTGTTTGTATACATCTGCCACCGAACTACGAGCAATTCCTTCATCCCGAATTTCGGATTTCGTGACCAAAGATACTCCTAAACGCTGGTCGGGAGTTGAACGGGAATCGTTGTAAGGAGTTGCAAAGATATTCACCAACTGCAAATAATAATACGCCCGTAAAGTCAGAGCCTCTCCCAACACCATATTAATCTGTGATTCCGTACCCACTGACATCTCTATATCATCAATGATAACATTGCATACCATAATCTTCTCATAGTAATTTTCGTATGTTGCATCAGTCACATTTGCATCCTTCAAAGACTGATACATGTAATATTGCCAAGTAAAAATATCCCGGCAAGCATTATAGACATCCGTGTATGAATAGGAAGATACGCCATCAATATCATCATCCATATACCAAGTCAAACCATCCAATTCGGCAAATGCATACCCTGCCCCGTTCAATAATTCTGAATAAGCATCCGTTGTTTCCGGTTCAAATTCATCTTGAGAAACTTCCTCCAAGAAATTCCCACACGCACAGAACGTTATGATAAAAAACGCTCCTAATATAAACTTATTAAATACTGAAATCATAGTTCATCATCTTTACTAGGTTAAAAACTAACATTTAAAGAGAACGAGTACGTCTGCGTGATTGGTAGAGCCGTTCCTCCGGTTCCGCCTTGTTCAGGATCTTGTCCCCTAAACTTCGAGCTACAAATCGTCAAAGGATTGGTAACATTAAACATACAAGACATCATGGATACCCCAAATTTTTTCAAATATTTCTGGGGAATCGTATAGGACAGAGATAAATTACGACATCTTAGGAAATCTCCCTTCACCACCCGAATATCTGAATAATTATACATTTCATAAGAATTCAAAGACACGGTAGAAGGAATCGGAACATATAAATTATACTCTGTCGAACCATCAAACACGAATCCTGGAATATTTGTCGTAAGCTCGTCACCCGGCTTCTTCCAACGTTTCAAAAGATCTTTATGCAAATTATCCTGTGGAGCGGGCATGGTGAGAGCCCCGCTATACAAGAAATTCAATCTCTTTACACTACCCAAGCTATAAGCGAAATTAGCATTCAACGTCAGATTCTTATATCGCAAACTCGTGGTAAATCCACCGCTGATTTTAGGATCAGCCTGTCCGGAATACACCAAATAATCCTTCGGGTCATCCATTTTAACAATCTGGCTCTGGTCACGAGAAGTATGAGCAAAAGTAGCGTATCCATATTGCGGATCTAATCCGGTAAATTTCCATGAATAAACCGCATTTACAGGCTTTCCGTTCTCAAAAGCATTTCCGGCCAGATAATCCGTGTAAGTATATTCATTTTTTCCTGTATTCTGCACATTATTCGTGTTCTTTGAATACGTGGGAGTAATTGTCCATTTGAAATCTTTCGTCTGTACGGGTACAAATGACACGGCCAACTCAAAACCCGTATTCTTTATATCCGCTCCGTTTTTATAGGTCGTCTTAACTCCATATTCCGCAGGAACATCCAAACTAAAAATAATATCTTTCCCTTTTTTGTAATAGTAATCAATTGTTCCACTGATTCTTCCTTTCCAGAATGAAAAATCCGTTCCGATATTTATTGTCTTTGTCTTCTCCCAGCGCAAATCCGGATATGCGTAACGACTAACGTTCAGCACGTACTCCCCGGACCAACGATTAATCACGGTTGTCGGATATTTCACGACAAGATTGGGTCCCACCGTGGTAGGAACATTTCCCTGACTACCATAGGACAAACGCAGACTCAAGTCTGCCCGTTCTCCCAACAATTTAAACCACGGTTCCTCAGAAACACTCCAACGTCCCGCAACACTCCACACGGGTAAAGCTTTATTATTTGTATATTGTCCGAAACGGTTGGAAGCATCCATACGGATATTTGCATTCAACACATAACGATTTCTATATGCATAAACTAACGTCGCAAAACCGGATAACGTATTAGATAACGTATTACTAAGTTTAGCCGTATGTTTCTCCAAAGATGAATTTCCACTCAATGAAGTTGAGCCGGACGTATTGGTATCATACTCGTAACTAATTCCCAATCCCCGATCCGGGAAATATCCCCATTCCTCAGTATTAAATCCATCATTTTTTACCGAACGGACCTCATATCCCACCATCGCGTTAATAATATGATTCTCGTTCAATATCTTATTATAAGACAACTGGGCGCGAGCCGTATAACTTATATTATTATTTGTTTCATATAACAATATACCTCCCTTAGACAAACGCGAGGCTTTTTCCTCTTCACTATTTGGAGTAACTGCCCCGTAGTCATATCCTCTGATTTCCGCAATATAATAAGAACGTTCATCTGCCCATTTCTTGTTTACCGTGTTCGAATAATTTACACCAAAAAGAGTATTTAAAGTCAACCGAGGATGTAATTTCGCATTTATCCCCACACTGGCATTCACTTGACGAATATTCGCCTCATTACCCGTATGCTCTATTTCGTTCAAGATATTATAAGAAAGCGGAAAATTTGAAGACAATCCGGGTACAGTAGAATATTGTGTCGTGTAGAATTCATCTTTACTAATGGCTCTTGATGCAGAAAGAGCATAATCCGAAGGATTTACCATATAAAAACCATCTGATTTTCTATCCGAAAAACTCAATTTACCCTCCACATTGACAAACTTCCCGATATCGGTACTTAAATTCAAATTTAAATTATATCGTTCCAGGTTGTCTCCCTTCGTCGTTCCTTTACTATTATTGTAACCTACTGAAAAATAGTAACGACTAGTTTCATTTCCCCCGGAAACACTTAATGTATAATCCTGATTAAAAGCATTCTGACAAAGAATCTTAAACCAATCTGTGTTCATTGTCTCCAAATCGGCAACTTTCGCATCAAACTCAGACTTTGTAATTTTACCGTCATAATAATCAAACAGAGCCCCTTCATACCCTGCAGAATAAGGCATTGCCCCATATAGATAACCGTACTCTGCCGTTTCCCGGGACACCCCGATACGTTCCTTAGAATTCATCAATTGGTAATCCGAATACCGGGGACGTTCCGTAAACCCGAAAGATGCTGAAAAAGTAACTGACGGCTTTCCTACTTTACCTTTTTTAGTTGTCACAACAATCACGCCATTAGCAGCTTGCGTTCCGTAAATAGCCGTAGCGGAAGCATCTTTCAAAAAAGTAATCGATTCAATATCCATCGGATTCACCCCGGAAATGGCATTACCTAACAAACTCAGACTGGCATTTTCTCCCGCTTGTTCCCGTATGGTTGAGGCCGATCCCGTTAACACGTCATTTATCTCGTCGTTAGATAAATCCACCGGGTCCTCATAAATAATTCCATCAACAACCCATATCGGAGCAGCATTCCCATGAATGGTTGAAGAACCCCGGATACGCATTTTCGGAGTCGCATTCGGGCTACCGGAAGTTGTCATAACCATTAATCCCGGAACACGTCCCTGTAACATAGCGTCTACCGAGGCCACGTTAGGAATCAAAATATCATCTATTTTCACCGAGGTAGTAGCACTGGCTGATAACCGTTTGTCTACTTTACCATACCCCGTAATCACCACTTCTTCAATCTCCGTCACGTCCGGTTGCAGGCGAATAACCAATTCTTTGTTATCGTTCTTCTTCAAAGCCACCTCTTGCATCTGGTAACCGACAAAGGTCACGAGCAGAACAGTCGTGTCCATCTGTGGAATTTCAAGCGTAAACGTTCCGTCAACATTAGCCACTCCACCAAGAGCCGTTCCTTTTAAAACAATGGTCGCTCCCGGCAAAGATTCCCCTTTCTCATCCAGAATCTTACCTTTCACAATCCGTTTTTTGGGCTGATTATCCTCCTGTCCCCGCTTGATAATAATTAAAGAACCATCTTTTTCATAAACCAATCTGGTTCCTTTCAAACACAAGGCCATGACATTATCAATATCAGCCAGTGATACCGAAAGTGTTAATCCCTTAATTCCGACAACATCATCCGATTTAAATAAAAACCGGTAATCGGAATTTTTCTCTATTTCCCTGAAAACTTCTTTTAATGAAGCATTCTCCACGCTTAACGTGAGGTTCTGCGAATGTACATTCCCGTAGGTATGTAACATTCCGAACAGCATAAACAAGACATAAAATTTCATCATTCGCATAATTTGTGCGTACTTTCTCGAATGGAGAAAGTCATCTTTCCATTTTTTTGTCATAACTTTGTAGTTGTAGAATACAATTTAATTTGTCAGGAATGGGGAGTGTGGGGACACTCCTCTTCCTTTATTTATCGATCACAGTTATATTATTTCCTTTTATATCAAAATGAACAATATCCAGTTTTTCTATTTTCTCTAATAACACGGAGAAATCCTTGTATCGGCTAATGTTTCCGTTAATTCGAATCTCCTTCACACCGGGATTCTGATAAAACAAATTCACGTCATACCACCGGGCAACCGTATTCATCACATCCTCCAAACGCTCGTCTTCGAACACGAAATACCCGTCCTTCCATGCCGTATAGAGACTGACATCCACCTTTTGTTTACTCAGTTCTCCTGTATTTGTTAACACGGCCTGTTCCCCCGGTTCCAACAATAACGTTTTTCCCTTCACGTTTATTTCCACACTTCCTCGTTCCAGTGTTGTTTCAAAACGACTCTCTCCCTCGTAAGCATTTATATTAAACCGAGTTCCAAGTACTTTCACTTCAAACCCGTTAAGCTCTACAATAAAAGGAGTCCCGGACTTTGCCACATCAAAAAAAGCCTCTCCGGAAAGCACCACCCGTCTCTCCTCACCGCTAAACCGTACCGGATAACGTAAATCCGTTTCAGCATTCAGATGAACCATCGTCCCATCACTTAATTTCATGGAGAACTCTCCCCCTCTCGGAACTCGCATCAAGTGAAACTCATCCACCATTTTTCCCTTCGCCTCGATCCCCTCGTAATTCAACACGTTACTATCCTGTTCCACGAATAGACTGTCGGAAATAACAATATTCGTACGTAACCTAGATTCTAAAACAATCGCTTTCCCAGAACCGGTATACAACACGGCTTGATCCTTGCCGGGAGCCAATGCCAACGAATTAACTTCCGGTTGTACAGTGTCGAATTTTTGCCACAAAACGATCGTTCCGACCAGACAGATAAATACAGCTACATACTTACACAACCCGATGAATACCTTTCTTTGCTTTCCATAGGTTCTTTGTTCAAATTTCTTCAAATTTTTCCGGACGTCAACCTCTTTACTTTTCTCTTGAGTAAAAAAGTTCTTCATTTTCTGGTAATAGCGCTCATTCTCTCCCGACTCATTTCTCCACGCCTCCACTTCCTGTTTCTCCTTTTCTGTTAAATCGCCATTTACAGACCGCCTTAATATGGACCAATCAATTTTTTGCATAGCTTGTATTTATTGCTTACATACATAAGACAACTTCAACAAAAAATACAGTGACAAAATTTCAAGAAAAAAATTATTTTTCTTGTAACAAATTGATACTATGAACTAAATAACAGACAAAAGGATTAGGAAAGAAGCTCCCAAACGAGAACGGATAAATTTATACGCCCGGCTCATCTGCGTGTTTACAGTATTCACGGAAATATTCATTTCTTCCGCTACTTCCTTGTATTTTTTCCCGTCCAGCACGCAACGCTTAAATATAATTTTAGACTGATCCGGCAATTCTTCGATCACATCATACACCTTCTTCAACATATCCTGATCAATTTCTACCTCCGGAATTTCTGCATAAGCTTGAGCCTCAAGTAACCATTGTTTATAATTATCTTCCACATGAAGATGTTTCAAACGATTCAGACTACGATTACGCACCTGAGTAAAAAGATAAGATTTCAAATTAGATACCTCCGGAAGTGTCGGAGCATTATTCCATAAATCTATAAATACCTCCTGAACAATATCCTCAGCCTCACCACGATCCAACAAAAAATATTCTGCAAACAACGTCATCTTCTTGAAATAAGATTCAAAAAGTTGTTTAAACACTCCCTGCTCCCTCCGCCTTATCGCCTGCAAAACATTTTCCATATCAAATCCCATAGGTATCCTTGTCTACTCGTGTTGAATACACAAATATAAATCTTTCTTTTAAAAATGCTCTTCCCCACGATAAATATTAACTTTTCTATTACCAAAAAGATCACAGACTACATAAAGATGAACCTTCAATTAACGACATCGCTCAACGGGATTTCATCCAAGCTATTTTCTTCTTCGCACCAGCAACAAACACGCGCACCACCACTCTATTCCCACACCAATCTAACCCAAATAATGAGGTAATCCTACCCTAATAATCCCACTCATACAGAGCTTATTCGTTGTCTATTCGTTGCTCATGCATTACGACATATGTAAGCTCTGAGTAAACGTCGAATGATGTTCGAATATGTGGGATTATTTCTTTAGGTTCTCCTTAGGAACTCGTTAGGTTCTCTTTATAAATCAATCAACAAGTCACCCTCCTATTTTCTACTATCCAGAATCTTCGTCCCGATATCCATGTAACGATACACATCCCGGGTGGTCTCCCGGATACGTTCCTCGTCCTTTTTATGTCCCAACCGGACAATAATGGCATTCTTTTCGGGAATAGCGACAATATATTGTCCCAACATTCCCCGGAAATAGGGATTCTGTTGTCCTTTATAGTTCATAATCCAAATCTGAAAGCCATAATAATCCAATGAATCCTTCCCCCACTCGTCCTTCAGATACCCCGCCGGACTCATGGCCTCGTTAATATATTCTTCCGAAACTAACTGTCTCCCGTTCCAGTTCCCATGATGCAACATCAAACGGGCAAAACGGGCAATTTCCCTCGCCGTGGTGTGAAAACAACAGAAAGATTTCTCGTCCCCGTCTTTTTTATCCAGCAACCAATAGGCGTCCTGACAAGCTTGCATCGGCTTCCATAACTTCTCTTCGGCATAATCACTAATGCTCTTCCCGGTCGCTTTCTCCACGACAAAAGCCAATATCTGCGTATCCCCGCTCCGGTATGAAAATTGTTTCCCCGGTTCCTCGATCACGTCCAACGTAGTCACTAAATCATAAAGATCGTTCCCATAGTAACCATGTGTAGTTACCGAAAACAACGACGCATAAGCCTCATCCCAATTCAACCCGCCACTCATGGTTAACAAATTGCGAATCGTGATATTTTTCTTTTTTCCCTCGTTAAATTCCGGGATATATTTCCCCACCGAATCATCCAGACTGGCAATTTTTCCCTCGTCATAAGCAATGCCGACCAACAGCCCCACGATACTCTTGGTCGATGAAAATATATTTGATGTTTTCGTGTCATTCCAACCGGACCGATATTCCTCGTACACGATACTATCATTCTGGATCACCAGAAAAGAAACCGTACGAAAATCATTCAAGTAGGCATCATCCTCCGGACTCAACTCGTACGTGTTATAATCCTCGGCAATCCCCCACGTCCAGCAAGTGTCGGCTTTCCGCACCGTATGCTTGTCAAACATCGACAAATCATCTATCGACGGGTACCAATAAAGCAAAGCCTGCCGTGCATAATAAGGCAGACAGAAATAAGCAATCCCCAGCAGCACCACAACCGTCAAAAGTATCTTATATCTTTTCTTCATCATAATCAATTTACAAAGTTTGTAAGGTCCGTAAAGTTCATAAGGTTTATAAAGTTCATAACGTGACGGGTGTCCTTCGGACAGTTTTTAACGGCAGCCCCCGCTGCCGTCTATAAAGCGCCCCGCAGGGGTCCAAGGACCTTATAGACCTTATGAACCTTATGGACTTTATGAACCCATTTTCACTTTCACCACCATTTTCCGAATTATCCCCTCCCCGATACAAGGAGCATGAGCATCTTCCGGGAAAAAGATCACGAACTCTCCGGGAGATAACGTGAACACCCGCTCCACCGGATCCCGGTAAAAAGTAAAATCACCCGCACCATCATACGGCGCCCGTTCCTCGCCCAACAGACTTTTAGCCTTCCAGCCATATCCTTCCGGCATACACAAAGGCATCTGAATATCAATATATTTATCATGCCGTTCGTACACGGCCTCCTCTATTTTTCGTCCTTTGGCATCTTCAATTTTCAGATAGGCATTATCCCCGTCAATGTCAATTCGTCCCACGGGCATACTTGCCAAATCATGCGTTTTTATATAGTCAAAAACAACTTTAAAATACGGGTTCAACCCCTCAATTCGTTCGCTATTAGCCAGTACGTCTACAATCATAATTTTATTTCAATTTTTTTATACAACAAAGATAACGAAAATACGTTAACAACAAGAAAACCAAGCAAGAACAACGCACATTTTCTTCTAAAAAATGTGTTCATTGCCCGGTTTCCATCATATTCTAGGCCAAACGTTATATTTAGAACTACATAAATTTTAGTCACTATGAAAAACTCATACCTTACGATGATCGTTTTCACGATTTTTACCATCAGTTTTTGCTCCAAAACGCAGGCACAAAAACAGAGCCGCGTGGAAAGACTATACCAACACATCGCCTGGTCCGAAGGAGACAAGTACGATCGGTTGAGAGAAAAAATGGACACCAAAAGTATGGATGCCTACAAAAATGAAATCACCTTGGCCGATGCCCTCAGACAATTGTTACTGACACCCGGCATCAATGCCATCGAACCCTACCTGAAAAGCGACATGGCCATCCAGCAACAAGACGGCGGCGCCCGGTTACGTTCGTTCTGCCAAGCAGCAAATCTCAACGTCAACCTTTTTCGTCACAAAGCAGACTCCACGATCTTTGCTTTGCTTGTTTATTCCAAGGATCAACTTGAAGATTCCCGTACAGTACTTGCACAAATAAAGAAATACGCTTACAACATTGACCCCGATATTTACGAGGCGATCGTCCGGCTAAAGGAAAAAGTGCAATATGCAGACCTGAAAGCCCAGCCGACACAGGCAAAATGTGACACTTATTTCAAAGACTTTCACAACCAATACAACTATGTCGAGGTGGCCCAAATATACAATGATCTGTTATACAGAGCCGCCCTTGACAAGCAAAACGATTCAACCATTCTCTGTTATTTTAACGACACCACGCTAAAAACATTCTACGCTAACTCCAAGGAACCGCGTCCCTACCTGACTGAAGTACAAAAACTCTATGACGACTGCCTGTTCAAAGCGATACAAACAGCCACTTCCCCGGAAGTACAAAAACATTGTATCAATGCTTATATCGAATGTCCCTATCTAGCCGGATGCAACCGCAGATACCTGCCACAAGTGGAATACGCTAACGACAGCATAGATCTGGTCATTCTCGTTTCACAGGTGGATTTTTTTTCCACGCCTCCCGCAAATCAAAACTTACCTTCAAACACATAAATACAAGCAATTTCGGGACAAAGCCCAGCAGTTAAGGGAACAATTTATCGACTCGATAACTTATATCTCCCCCACGATCACCCGTTGTTACTCCGGAACTAACATCGCCCGGGAGACCAGAATTCACAATGACTCACTTACAATCACTACATACCAGTACTCCCCTCAAGGACTTTTAACACGGATCATTCAAAGTACACAGCTGCAAAAAGATTCCACTACCACCACCCCGTTGAACTTGATTGTCACAACATTCAGGTATAATGACCTCGGTAAATGCTACGAAGAAGAAACCATTGATTCCCTCGCTAAAGCAACCGTATGCTTGATCAATTATCAGTATGACACGACCTCCCGTCCCGTCATGAAAACAACCAAGTGGAACCACGGGCAAAACACCATTGACTATTATAATCACCAAGGACAGGTCACTCGAACCCAAGAATACCGGAACGGGTTAATCTGTGCGCAAACGGACTACACTTACGATGCCCGGGGCCGTCTCTCCGGTAAAACATGGATAAATAATCGACCGGATACCGACCATCCCGCCACGAAACAAGTCACCCTTTACACGTATGATCCATTCGGCTACCTTGTAAGCATTTCCTACGTGAAGGAAAATCTGCAAAATGAAAAAATAACAAGTAACATGACACTAACCTACGACGAATTCGGCAACCCGATCAATCCTAATTACCAATATACTTACGACCAGACCGGAGCATGGACCAGTAAAACGAGCAAAACGAACCCGGCGGACAGCGAGAAAATCGCTTATGTCTACAAGCAAAACAAAAAATAGACCCGTACATTTTCGTTTAGGCTTTCAATTTTCAATTAGTTATCGTACCTTTGTGCCCAATTAATTTTTAAATAAATGGAGCACAGAGCAGGTTTTGTCAATATCTTAGGAAACCCCAACGTGGGAAAATCAACCTTGATGAATCGACTAGTCGGGGAGAAATTATCGATTATCACGTCCAAATCCCAAACCACACGTCACCGGATCAAGGGGATCGTGAACGGAGAGGACTTTCAGATCGTGTTTTCCGATACCCCGGGGGTCGTGAAACCCAGTTACAAGATGCAGGAATATATGCTTGATTTCTCGAAAAGTGCCATTATCGATGCCGACATCATCCTCTATGTCACCGACGTGGTGGAGAATATCGAAAAGAACGCGGACTTTATCGAGAAAGTGAAACAAAGCGAGGTTCCCATCCTTCTGGTGTTGAACAAAATTGACCTGACCACCCCGGATAAACTGGATGCCCTGTTCGACAAGTGGAAAGAAATCATCCCGCGAGCTGAAATATTCCCGATCTCGGCTACCGAGAATTTCAATGTAGACAATTTATACAAGCGCATTCTGGAATTGTTACCCGTGGGAGAACCCTATTTCGACAAAGAAGAAATGACCGATATGCCGGCACGCTTTTTCGTAACCGAAATTATCCGGGAAAAGATTTTGTTGAACTACGATAAAGAAATTCCTTATTCTGTCGAGGTTGTCGTGGAAGAATTCAAGGAAGAAACCAAACGTATCAACATCATGGCCGTGATCAACGTGGAACGGGATTCCCAGAAAGGTATCATTATCGGGCATCAGGGTGCCGCGTTGAAAAAAGTCGGTACGGAAGCCCGTGTTGACATCGAAGCCTTCTTCGGGAAAAAAGTATTCCTGAACCTGTACGTCAAAGTCCTCAAAGACTGGCGGAACAAGGAAAACGACCTGAAACGCTTCGGTTACAAACAACTTTAATCTTTTAGTTTTTATCTTTTAACTTTTATCTTTCCAATGAGTAATATTGTTGCAATAGTAGGACGTCCCAACGTGGGAAAATCAACACTTTTCAATCGTTTGGTCGGTGGCCGGAAAGCCATCGTAAACGAGGAAAGCGGGGTGACCCGTGACCGGAATTACGGAAAATCAGAGTGGAACGGCAAAGAATTCTCGGTAATTGACACTGGAGGATACGTTTCCAACAGTTCGGACATCTTCGAGGAGGAGATCAACAAACAGGTATTACTCGCCATGGACGAGGCCGACGTGATCCTGTTCGTCTGCGACGTGGAACTCGGTATTACCGATCTGGACCATAGCTTCGCCCGTATGCTTCGGAAAGTCAACAAGCCCATCTATCTCGTGGCAAACAAAGTAGATAACGGAGAACGTCTCTACGATGTCCACGAATTCTATAAACTGGGAGTCGGAGAAGAGATTTTCCCCATAGCATCCATCAACGGTTCGGGAACAGGAGAACTACTTGACAAGCTGGTTTCACACTTCACCACCGACCCGCTCGAAGACATGGAAGAACTTCCCAAGATCGCTATCGTGGGACGCCCTAACGTGGGAAAATCCTCCACGATCAACGCCCTTATCGGGGAAGAACGTAATATCGTAACCGATATTGCCGGAACAACTCGCGATACGATCACCACCCGCTACAATCGTTTCGGACACGACTTCTTGCTGGTAGACACCGCAGGATTACGCAAGAAAGCAAAAGTCAATGAAGACGTGGAATTCTATTCCGTGATGCGTTCCGTGCGTGCCATCGAAGACAGTGACGTGTGTATGCTACTGATTGATGCTACCCGGGGAATGGAATCTCAGGACTTGAACATATTCCACCTCATCGAGCGTAACCAGAAAGGCGTGGTAGTCCTCGTGAACAAGTGGGACTTGATCGAGAAAGATAACAAAACGACAATCAATTTCGAGAAAGAACTGCGGGCAAAAATGGCCCCCTTCAACGACGTGGAGATCATTTTCACCTCGGCTCTCACGAAACAACGTCTGTTGAAAGCGCTTGAATCAGCCATCCAGACCTACGAAAACCGGAAACAAAAACTGAAAACATCCGAACTGAACCGCATCATGCTGGAAGAGATCGAAAACTTCCCTCCCCCCAGCTTGAAAGGAAAATATATCCGCATAAAATACGTGACACAACTACCATCGAAAACCCCAACTTTCGCATTTTATTGCAACTTACCGCAATACGTGAAAGAACCTTACAAGCGTTTTCTGGAAAACAAAATCCGGGAACACTGGAAGTTCACGGGTGTACCGATTCAAATTTTTATGCGTAAAAAATAAAAAATGAAAACCATCCTCGCTGCAGGATGGTTTTTATTTTATCATTATATTTGCTCTATTCTAAGAATCATATTATGGCAAAAAATACAATAGAACATGATGGAGTCGTGACACAGGTAGCTGATACCTTTATTATAGTAACCATACAAAGCCAAACAGCCTGTGCGGGATGTCATGCCAAAGGAGCTTGTGGTATGTCGGAAATGGCCTTAAAGAGCATCACGGCAGAAAAACCGAATGAAGACGTCAAAATAGGAGACAAAGTAATCGTCAGTGCTAGTACTCAAAATGCCATGCTTTCCGTGCTGTTGGCATACATTGTTCCTTCCGTTTTAATTATCGTTATTTTGACCTTGCTTATCCTTGCTGGAGTCAGTGAAGTTATGGCCGCTACATTATCCCTGATTGCAATATCGGCCTACTTTATTTGCTTGTATTTACTAAGAAACAAGTTTGCCCAAAAAATAAAATTCAAGGTTAAAATAGCATAACCTAGAAAAAAAATAATAACTTTACGGGCGTTATAACAAACTAGAGGAGACAAAACAAACACCTTTATGATGACTACTACCATTATTTACACCATTATTTCTTTGTGCGCTATTGGGATCGCGTCTGCCGTGATTCTCTATTTTGTCGCGCAAAAATTCAAGGTCGAGGAAGACCCTAGAATTGATACCGTGGAAAGCATCCTGCCGGGAGCAAATTGCGGAGGATGTGGCAAACCCGGGTGTAGGGGATTTGCGGAAGCCACGGTAAAGGCTACTTCTTTAGATGGACTGTTTTGTCCGGTTGGAGGGGCGGAAACCATGACGAAAGTTGCCGCTGCCTTAGGCATGGAAGTAACGGTACAAACCCCGCAAATCGCGGTGGTAAGATGCAACGGCACGTGTGACCATCGTCAACGTACCAGTCAATATGACGGTTACAAATCATGCGCCATCGAGCATTCCCTTTACCGGGGTGAAACCGATTGTACTTTCGGTTGTCTGGGTTGCGGGGATTGCGTAACAGCCTGTCCGTTCGATGCCATTCACATGGACGAGAACGGTCTCCCGGTCGTTTCCGAGGAGAAGTGCGTAGCGTGTGGAGCCTGCGTGAAGGCCTGTCCGAGAAACATCATCGAGTTACGAAACAAAGGAGTGAAAGATCGGCGAGTTTTTGTTTGCTGCGTGAACAAAGACAAGGGGAACATTGCTCGCAAAGCTTGTACAGCAGCCTGCATCGGATGTGGAAAATGCGTGAAAGAATGTCCTTTTGAGGCCATCACCCTAGAGAACAACTTGGCATACATTGATTTCCGAAAATGTAAACTTTGCCGGAAATGTGTCAGTGCTTGCCCGACACACGCGATCCACGAAGTTAATTTTCCTCCCCGGAAAATCACCGAACCAACTGAAGTAGAAGCGAAAAACGAATAAATTTAGTGATTGCCGATTCAATGATTGGGTGATTAAAATCACTTAATCGAAAATCATTAAATCATTTAATCGATAGGATCTAAAATCACGAAATCACAGAATCATTCAATTTAAAACCTAAAACTAATACACCGTGCTTAAGACATTTAAAATTGGGGGAGTTCACCCACCAGAAAATAAATTATCAGCACAAGGGGAAATTATCACCCTTCCCCTCCCCGAACAAGTAACCATACCCTTATCACAACATATCGGGGCTCCTGCCGTTCCCACGGTGAAAAAAGGAGATCAAGTAAAAGTAGGACAAATCATCGGTCAGGCTGCCGGCTTTATATCGGCAAACATTCATAGTTCCGTGTCCGGAACCATTATGTCACTTGATCCGGTGATCGACGCCAGCGGTTACCCCCGCCCGGCTGTAACCATTAAAGTTGAAGGTGACGAATGGGATGAAAATATTCTAAAAGATCCCATCAACAAACAACCTAGCACATTCACGAAAGAAGAGATTCTGGCAGCTATCAGTGCAGCAGGAATCGTCGGTATGGGTGGTGCCACCTTCCCGACACAGGTGAAACTATCGCCTCCTCCCGGAAGTACTGCCGAAGTACTTATCATCAACGGTGTGGAATGTGAGCCTTACCTCACGGCAGACCATCGCTTGATGCTGGAACACGGGAAAGAGTTGATCATTGGTATACAACTTATCATGAAAGCCCTCGGCGTGAAACGCACGATCGTGGGAATCGAAAACAATAAACGAGACGCCATTGAAGAACTGGATAAACTAGCCAGACTGGCGGACGGAATCGAGATATGCCCGTTAAAGATACAATACCCGCAAGGAGGTGAGAAACAATTGATACAAGCCACCACCGGAAAATTCGTTCCATCGGGCGGACTCCCCATTGCCGTTGGGGCTGTGGTGCAGAACGTGGGCACCGTGTATGCCGTGTACGAGGCTGTCATGAAACATAAGCCCTTGTTCGAACGAGTAGTCACGGTTACCGGAAAATCTTTAAAAGAACCGGGTAATTACCTTTGCCGCATCGGGACCCCGATCTCACAACTGATCGAGGCTGCCGGGGGATTACCCGAAGACACGGGTAAAGTGATTGGAGGAGGTCCCATGATGGGAAAAGCACTAACTAACACGAACATTCCCGTCACGAAAGGCACGAGTGGCATCTTACTTATGCGTCAGGAAGAATCTGCCCGCAAAGAGTATCGGAACTGCATCCGCTGTTCGAAATGCGTTAGTGTGTGTCCCATGGGATTGGAACCCTATTATTTGATGTTACTTGGAGAACACAACAAGCTGGAAATGCTGGAATCAGAAAAGGTCATGGATTGCATCGAATGTGGTTCATGTAGTTTTACCTGTCCGGCAAACCGTCCGTTGCTTGACGTGATCCGTCTGGGAAAAGCCAGAACAGGTCAAATGATCCGGTCGAGAAAAAAATAAAAAATTAATTTAGAATGAATCGATTCAGAGATTGCCGATTAAATGATTTAATGATTAACAAGCGTTGACTCGTGGGTGGAAATCACACAATCGGAAACCACTAAATCACTAAATAAAAAAATATGAGTAATTTCACCATATCCCCCTCCCCCCACGTTCACGGCGGGGATTCGATAGAAAAAAACATGTACGGCGTGCTTATCGCATTAGTACCGACGTTTATCTTTTCTATCGTATTTTTCGGGTTGGGAGCCATTCTGGTAACCCTCACCTCGGTAGTTGCCTGCCTTGTATTCGAATACGTTATTCAAAAATACCTCATGAAACAACGTCCCACGATATGGGACGGGTCAGCCATCATCACGGGAGTATTGCTGGCATTTAACCTTCCCTCGTCTCTTCCCTTGTGGATCGTGGTCATCGGGGCATTGGTCGCCATCGGTATCGGCAAGATGAGTTTCGGAGGATTAGGAAACAATATTTTCAACCCAGCTCTCGTGGGTCGTGTTTTCCTGTTGATCTCGTTCCCGGTACAAATGACCACTTGGCCTGTACCGAACGGATTCGCCACGGCTGATGCAGTAACCGGGGCTACTCCCTTGGCACTCGTGAAAGAGGCTGTTAAGAACGGACAAGCCGTTGGAGATGCACTCTCTTCAGCCGGATTCTCTACCGGTAACTTGATTCTCGGTAACATGGGGGGTAGTTTGGGAGAAGTTGCCGCTATCGGACTTTTATTAGGATTCGCTTATATGCTGATCCGAAAGATCATCAGTTGGCACATCCCGGTGGCTATTTTCGCCACGGTTATCGTATTCTCCGGGATTCTGAACCTAGCTGATCCGGCACAATTTGCCGGTCCGGTTTTCCATCTCTTTACAGGAGGTTTGATGTTGGGAGCCATCTTTATGGCCACGGATTACGTAACCTCTCCCATGACACATAAAGGGATGCTTATTTACGGTGTTGGTATCGGGTTGTTGACCGTAATCATCCGTGTATTCGGGGCTTACCCGGAAGGTATGTCTTTCGCCATCCTGATCATGAACGGATTCACACCGCTGATAAACAGATATTGTAAACCCCGACGATTTTAAATTTACTAATTGTAGATTGCAAATTGCTTACAAATGGAATTTAAAATTTAAAATCTAAAATTTAAACTAATGGGAAAGAAATTAGAATCAAGCTTTAAGAATATGGTACTGGTGTTATTCTTGGTAACACTGGTTTCCTCAGCCGCAGTGGGAGTCGTGAACTCACTCACGTCCGGGTTAATTGAAAAAGTAAAAATTGAAAAACAAGTACAGGCCATTCGTGCCGTGGTTCCCGCTTTCGATAATGACCCGATGACGGAAAAACAGATCGTGAAAGCAGATGGAGGGGAATTAGAATTCTATCCGGCTAAAGCAAACGGGCAACTCGTGGGGGCAGCCATTAAAACGTTCACAAATAACGGGTTTGGCGGGCTTATTGAACTTATGGTAGGATTCACCCCAGACGGAAGTATATATAACTACTCCGTGCTAAGCCACAAAGAAACCCCGGGATTGGGTTCCAAAATGGACACCTGGTTCGTGAAAGGTGCCAAAGGTGATATTACCGGAAAAACTCCGGGTGCGCAAGGACTTCAGGTTTCAAAGGACGGCGGAAACGTGGATGCCATCACGGCCGCCACGATTTCATCCAGAGCTTTCCTGGATGCAGTAAACCGGGCGGCAAAAGCATTGGCAGAATCCGCAAAATAACACGTAAAATCAATGAAAGAATAAAGATATGAACAACTGGCAAACTTTTACCAAAGGGTTCTTCAAGGAAAATCCGACCTTCGTACTCCTGCTCGGGATGTGTCCCACGCTGGGAGTCACCACCTCTGCCATTAACGGCTTGGGGATGGGCTTAGCCACGGCTTTCGTTCTGGTACTATCCAACCTGGCCATCTCGCTCGTGGCAAACCTGATTCCCGACAAAATCCGAATTCCCGGTTTTATCGTGATCATCGCTGCATTCGTTACCGTGGTCGATATGTGTATGGCAGCTTACCTGCCGAGCTTGCACGAATCTTTGGGATTATTCATTCCGTTGATCGTAGTGAACTGTATCGTGCTGGGACGAGCTGAATCATTCGCATCCAAAAACAAAGCCATTCCTTCCATGCTGGACGGTTTGGGTATCGGCCTTGGTTTCGCAATGGCATTAACGATATTAGGTTCTATCCGTGAGATTCTGGGTAGTGGGAAGTTCTTCAACATGACCCTTTACAATGAAAATTACGGAATGCTCGTTTTCGTTCTGGCTCCGGGAGCGTTTATCGCTTTGGGTTACCTGATCGCATTCATCAACAGAATAAGAAAAACCAACTAATTGTAAATTTTAGATTGTAAATTGTAAATTGAAAAAGCAATCTAAAATCTAAAATTTAAAATCTAAAATTAGAAACATGGAATACGTTTTTATATTTATAGCCGCCGTATTTGTCAACAACATCGTGTTGGCACAATTCTTGGGAATCTGCCCGTTCCTAGGGGTTTCCAAGAGCGTACCCACGGCACTCGGTATGACAGGAGCCGTTACGTTCGTGATGATTCTGGCCACCATGGTAACATTTATCGTACAGAAAACCGTACTTGACCCGTTCGGCATCGGATTCATGCAAACCATCGTGTTTATCTTGATCATTGCCGCCCTCGTTCAGATGGTGGAAATCATTCTGAAGAAGGTAAGTCCGTCACTTTATCAAGCATTAGGAGTTTTCTTACCCTTGATCACGACAAACTGTGCCGTACTTGGTGTAGCCATCATGGTGATTCAAAAAGATTATAACTTACTGGAATCCGTCGTGTTTGCAGCCTCAACTGCATTAGGTTTCGGGTTAGCTTTAACCATCTTTGCCGGAATTCGGGAACAACTGGAACTATCCTCCATTCCTCAAGGCATGAAAGGAACCCCCATCGCACTGGTTACAGCCGGATTGCTGGCCATGGCATTCATGGGATTTTCGGGGATCGTGTAATGGGTCAAAAGTTCATAAGGTTTATAAAGTCTATAAGGTCCTTGGACCCTTGCAGGTACTTTGTCAACGGCAATTCTGAGTTGCCGTTCAATATTATCCGAAGGACACCCGTCACTTTATGAACCTTATGGACTTTATGAACTTTACAAACTTTCGACTCACCTTTCCATTAAGCCGATAAACTCGTCATACACGCATCCCGTGAAATCAGAAAGCACCCAATCGACTTTATCCTGTATCTTCTCTCTCGGATTCGTGGTTGCCAGACCGACAACTTTCATTCCCGCACGTCGTCCGGCCTCGATCCCGGAAAAAGAGTCTTCGAAGACACAGCAGACATCCACTTCCATCTGCAACTCCCGTGCTGCCAGCAAATAACACTCCGGATCGGGTTTAGACCGGGTAATCTTATCTGCCGTAATCACACGTTCAAATAACTCGGTAAACTCCGGATGGGCCATTAGCACATGAGCCATCTTCTTATTGTTTGAACTGGTAACCAGCGCAGTTCTCACCCCATGTTTCTGTAACGTCCGGATAAAAAGCTCCACACCGGGGAAGTAGGGGAAATCCATCCGGCTCTCGAACTCGTCAAGTTCCCGTGAAATCTGTTGTTGCAAAGCAACATTTCCCTTGAAATAATTCTTCAGAATCAATTCCGTCGTTTGCCCCTTGATCATCTTATGAAATTCCGGTTTATCCGGATGGTAACGTCTTCCCTGTTCCCGCCAAAAATTATCGTACTGCCCTTCCGTGTCAAGCACCACTCCGTCCATATCGAATAATGCCGCTAATCGTCGCTCTCTATCCATAATCTTTAATCTCAATAATACATAGGTCACAAAAATATCGAAAAAAGGGTAATCCGGACAAATCCGAAACAATTTATTTGGTCTGTACGGGATAACTTGATAATTTTGCAACCAAAATAAAGAATATGCAGTTAACTCATCCTATTTTTAAGATATTATCCGGAATCGCAGCAGAGAAAGGGTTGGAAATTTACGTTATCGGGGGATACGTGCGCGACCTGATATTACACCGTCCCTCCAAAGACATTGATATTGTCGTGTTGGGGAGCGGGATCGAATTGGCTGAGACGGCTGCCAAACAACTCGGAGACTTAACGGTTTCCGTGTTTAAAAATTTCGGAACGGCCATGTTCCGCTATAAAGGGGTAGAGATTGAATTCGTGGGAGCCCGCAAGGAATCCTACCATCTCGATTCCCGTAAACCCGTCGTCGAAGAAGGCACCATCGACGACGACCAGAAACGGCGTGATTTCACGATCAACGCTTTGGCCATATCCTTGAACCAAGAGAACTACGGGACACTTGTTGACCCGTTCGGGGGGCTTCAGGATTTGGAGAACGGGATATTAAAAACACCCCTTGATCCGATCATCACGTTTTCCGATGATCCCTTGCGTATGATGCGGGCCGTCCGTTTTGCTTCACAATTGAATTTCACGATCGAACCCGTGACATTTGAAAGTATCAACGCTAATCGGGATCGGTTGAAAATCGTCTCCAAAGAGCGCATCATGGACGAGTTTAACAAGATCATGGCCTCACCGAAACCTTCCGTGGGATTAAAATTACTGGAACAATCCGGCCTGTTGAGTGTCTTCTTCCCGGAACTATCCGCTTTAAAAGGCGTGGAACACGTGGACGGCATCGGGCATAAAGATAACTTTTACCACACTCTGACGGTCGTGGACTCGGTAAGCCGTGTTTCCGACAACCTGTGGTTACGCTGGGCAGCCTTACTGCATGACATAGCCAAACCGGTCACCAAAAAATTCATTCCGGGACAAGGCTGGACTTTTTACGGCCACAATCACGTGGGCGAACGTATGGTCGGAAGATTATTCAACCGCCTGAAACTCCCCCAGAATGAAAAGATGAAATACGTGCAAAAACTGGTCGGCCTCCACATGCGCCCAATCGTTCTCTCGGAAGACACCGTGACAGATTCTGCCGTGCGTCGCCTCCTTTTTGATGCGGGTGACGACATCGACGACCTGATGACACTTGCCGAGGCGGACATCACGTCCAAAAATGAAGAGAAAGTTCGTCGATTCCTTGCAAACTTCCAGATCGTGCGCCAGAAATTGAAAGAAGTCGAAGAGAAGGATGCGATCCGGAATTTCCAACCTCCCGTCAGCGGGGAAGAAATCATGGAAACATTTCAACTCCCACCCTGCAAGGCAATCGGGGATATTAAAAATGCCATCAAAGAGGCTATCCTTGATGGCATAATCAGCAATAATCCCACTGAGGCCCGGGAATACATGTTCCAAGTAGCGGCAGAACTAGGGATTCAGAAAAAAGGTGAATAGGGATCAGAAATGATCCTTGCGCTTCTTCACTTCATCCACGAGTTTCGTGAAAGATTTCTCTTTTTTCCGTTTCTCATGTTCGGAGGCAGAGAAATGCCACGTTTCCCGTCTAAGTTTCAAATAACTCTCGTAAACCTGACGATCTAGTATGCCACGACTCACCGCATCCAACACAGCACAACCCGGTTCATTGATATGCTCGCAATCCTTGAAACGACACGATTGTGCGTAGTCAGCAATCTCCAGTATCTCATCAAGCGCACCGGGATCATCAACTGCGAGACCGAATTCCCGAACCCCAGGAGTATCAATCAAGACACCGCCTCCATCCATCAACACCATCTCCCGACGGGTCGAAGTATGGCGCCCCTTTCCCGTGGATTGACTTATTCCGGACGTGAGTAACACGGATTTCTCGCAAAGTGCATTCACCAGAGAACTTTTCCCGACACCCGAAGAACCGACAAACACGACCGTCTCCCCCACTGCGATAAATTCCCTTAAATGAAAAATCGTCCGAGACTCGTGAATACTCGTGTAAAACACCGGAATCTGCCGGGTAACGTGCCGTATTTGTTCTTCCACTTTTTGTTGATCAAAACCCAAGTCGGCTTTATTAAGTACTAGTACAGGAGTAATATTTTCTTCCCACATCTGAACCATAAAGCGCTCGGCACGACGGACATTGAAATTATCATCCAGACTTTGCACAATAAAGGCTTTGTCAACATGAGCCGCTATGGCTTGTTTTTCGGCAACCGTTCCGGTTTCCCTACGACACAAAGTACGTGACCGAGGCAACATATCCACAATAATCCCCATCCCCTCATCAAACGGCTGAAAGATCACCCAATCCCCGGTACAGGGTAATTCGAAATCCGACTTCCCGTACATCATGTTTCCTGTCAACTCGCACCGGAACACTCCGCTCCCGGCAACCACCTCGTAACACGTCCGGTGTACAATAGCGACACGCCCATGCGTGAGAGTTCCATACGTCGATTCCTGTTTCAGTTGGTTTAACTTATCATTCCAACCATAATAATTTAAATCTATCATTACTTCATTTTTTTAGCGATATAAAATACATAACCGTAAAACTCCTTGTACTTACGGTATAGTTCAGCCTCGTGATGCTGAAAACTTATTAGTTCCTCGACTGTTTTATTCCCGGCATATTTCCGGCTGAATATCTCCCGAGCTTTAACTAACGGGGTAAAATAGTTCTCCGTCCAGCAATACTCCGGCAGGATAAAAGTCGCCACGGGGATATACCCCGCCTTCTGAATCTGGGCAACTTTATTGGGTATCGTGTCGATCTCCGCGTAAACGGACATCCAAAAATCATGGATCTCTGCCGGACGTTCTTCGGTAAACCACGAACTCTCGGAAACAGCAACATATCCTCCCGTCTTCAGATATTTGCGCCACTCGTTCAATCCTCGTTCAAAACCGATATTATAAATAGCACCTTCCGACCAGATCAAGTCTAATTCTTCCTCCCCGAAAGGCAACGCATCCATTGAACCGACAATGCCTTTCACCCGTTCCTGGAGATTCAACTCCCTAGCGTTATGATTAAAACGCTCCACGAATCCCGGAAAAAAGTCGAGTCCTGTAATCTGCCCCGGAGCGTACCGTGCCAGCGTCATCGTCTGTCCTCCCGTCCCGCATCCCAAGTCTGCAATCCGGGAATGATCCGTAAGATGGTCTATAAAGCTTAACGCTTTAAGCGTTACTTCGGGACTTCCGGGCCCCTGCCGTTCTGTATTCAAGAAGAATTCGCAAATTAAATTAACGTCGATTCCAAGAATGGTATTATTTTCGTTACTCATGATTGATCAATATAAAGCATACACGTGAAAGCATAATTCTACATTCCTCGTTGTACACGGATTAAAAATTCAAATTATAATAATAGAGAAATTACCCCCGGAAAGAGCTTTCCGAAAGCAAGCGAAGGGACAACCTGTATCAGAAATACAGATTGTTTATTACACCAAATCCGATTGTAATCTAGTTTTTAACATGATGTAAAGATACACATATTTTATTCATTTGAAAATAATTGTCGCTATTTCCGTATAAGTTGGTCATCCCCTCGTCATACGTACACTGTCGCTCAAGCATATCTCTCCAATGAATAAATATACTACACGACCGAGCCATCCGGCAAATATAATCGTATCGAAAATCAATTTTATCGAACAAGAATGCAAGAGGAATGCTCCGTAGTCTAAATGAACTATCAGGAAACTATTAAGAAAAAGTAAAATGAGGATAGCCTAACACGAAGGTAGTCCCAGTGCAATTTTAATGATACGGCCTAGCAGAAACCGTTGCAGAAACGCATTCAATATTTTGTAAATATCCCAATTTAGTTTATATTTGCAACGAATAAATAAAAAGATTCACGTTCATATCGGCAAAATAATAACACGTGGCAACAATAACACCTTTAAATTCTAGTTCCATCTATGACGAAAAAGTCATTCGGGAACTTTTCGAACAGCACTACACGCCCTTGGTGTTATTCGCAGAAGGCTATATTCCCGACTTGGACACGGACAAAGATGTTGTGCAGGAAGTGTTTCTCTCGTTAATCGAATCCCAAGAGACATTCAATGACGTGGATAATCTAAAAGCCTATCTATACGGTACGGTCAGGCACAAATGCCTGAAATATCTCCGCCACGAAGAGGTAAAAAGACGCTACCAGAAATATATGCAAAGCGAGGCTCCGGATGAAACCAAAACTTACGAAGAACGTGTTCTTGAAGAAGAGGTTTACGCTCTCTTGATAAAAGCCATTCAGAACTTACCGGAACAATGCCAAAAAGTGTACTTGCTTGTTTTAGAAGGTAAAAGCAATCAAGAGATTGCCTATCAACTCCAACTAAACATCGAAACCGTCAAATCCCACAAGCAGGTCGGAAAAAAGTTGCTTTACGATCAACTGAAACACATTATTCCCGTCGGGATTCTCATTTTCTTACTGGAATTTTAGACAGCCTCATCCCATTATTTGTGTTTGCCCGTTTACAATTTATTCTCTACCTTTGTTACTAAATACATAAAGACCATGAATACCAGCATAACCAGAAAGTTACCCATCGGAATCCAGACCTTCGAGGATATTCGCAGCAATAATTACCTCTATGTCGATAAGACGGCATTAGCATGGCGTATTGCCAACATGGGTAAGCCCTACTTCCTTAGCCGTCCGCGGCGTTTCGGGAAAAGCTTGTTACTCTCAACTTTCGAATCCTATTTCAATGGACGCAAGGATTTATTTAAAGGGTTGGCTATTGAGCAACTGGAACATGACTGGACAATTTATCCCGTACTGCATCTTGATCTGAATGCGGAGAGATACGATGCCCCGGAACAATTACACGCCATATTGAGTAATTATCTCACACAATGGGAAACCATGTACGGGGAAGGGAAAGACGAAATTACACTCTCCAGACGTTTTGCCGGAGTCATTCAGCGAGCGTATGAACAAACAGGACGTGGGGTTGTAGTGTTGGTAGACGAATACGATAAACCACTGTTGCAAGCCATTAATAACCCGGAACTAACGGAAAACTATCGGCAGACTCTGAAGGCTTTTTACGGTGTACTGAAAAGTGCCGACCGATACCTGCGGTTCGTGTTCTTGACGGGTGTTACCAAGTTCTCACAAGTCAGCGTGTTCAGCGACTTGAACCAACTAAACGACATCAGTATGGATTTTTCCTACGCAACGTTGTGTGGGATTACACCGAATGAATTAACCGCTGTTTTTGAACCGGAAATCCATCAAATGGCACAAAGAAACCAATCAACAGAGGAAGAAATTGTGAACGAAATGATCCGGCAATATGATGGTTATCATTTCCATCCGGATGGCGAAGGTGTGTTAAACCCTTTCAGCGTGCTAAACGCTTTCGACAAACTGGAATTCGGTAACTACTGGTTTCAAACGGGTACCCCGACATTCCTCGTGGAACTACTGAAAAAGAGTGATTATGACCTCCGCTTATTAATTGACGGGATCGAAGCACCCGCATCTTCTTTCACGGAATACCGGATGAATACCGATAATCCTATTCCGTTGATTTATCAAAGCGGCTACTTGACGATTAAAGAATACGATAAACGCTTTAGAAACTATATTTTAGGTTTCCCAAACGAAGAAGTAAAATACGGTTTTCTCGATTTTTTACTCCCTTTTTATACAACCTTACCCAGTGAAGAAAGAGGATTTTACATTGGAAAATTCGTGGATGAACTAGAAAAAGGTAATATCGATGCTTTCATGACCCGGTTGCGAGCCTTCTTTGCCGATTTCCCCTACGAGTTAAATGCCCAGACAGAACGACATTATCAAGTCGTGTTCTATCTCGTTTTCAAACTCATGGGACAGTTTGTAGATGCAGAAGTACGTAGTGCCACCGGACGGGCTGATGCCGTGGTTAAAACTCCCAAATACATCTACGTATTTGAATTCAAACTAGATGGTAGCACAGAACAAGCCCTGCAACAAATCGATGATCGGGGTTATTTGATTCCGTACACGGCAGACAGCCGACAACTCGTGAAAGTCGGAGTTAATTTCAATGCCGAAAAAAGAAATATCGGGGAATGGAAGATTAAAGGCAACTGAAAGAGAACCATAATCCAAATGATTTTTGAATACTTTGTTTGAAACGTCATAGCAATTTAAAGATTAATAATAAACATACTATTGCCTATCTATTATTTTATTCATACATTTGTAATATGAAAAATATGACAAATATATCAAGTAGCGAAAAAAAGCGTTCTAAAGGAGACAGATTAAATTGGACTCCATTACGAGACGTGAAACCTGTAAAGTTGAAAGAATGTTCAACCTCTTCTCGTAAATTGTCTAAACGGGATTTGTCTAAGATAAATAGAAACGTTACAACTCTATTGATACCGTGACATTTGATTACAATGGATATGATTTAAAATTCATCCAATGTGATAAATGTAATGATGAAAGCAAGCATCTATATACAAAAATATACAAGTTTTTCTCTCCGATAACTCATTATTCTTATATAATACGTGCAGAGTATCATGAATTAGATGTGTACGCAATTAAATTTTACTGTAAACAATTTCGTCATAGCGATTTTAAATATTCTAAAATAGTTAATAAAGGAGATTTTGGTAATATAATTATTACCTGTTTAAAAGTAATTCCAATACTTTTACAAGAACAATCAACAGTTTCGTTTGCTTTTACCGGAGCAAGAACTGTTGACACAAAAAGTTTAAAAGTAGAAAGTCATGTAAATACACAAAGATTTAGGATTTACAAAAATATTGTGTCCAAGAAAATAGGTACACAAACATTCTCTCATTTTGTTAATGAACAAGCAAGTTCATACTTATTGATCAATAACCAAGCGAGAAATGTTTCTGTAAAGAAAAGAGAAATTGAAAATATGTTCAAAGAAACCTATGATGATTTACACAATATATAATAATTACAAGATAAATCTAACAATATAGAGTCACCCCCAATTAATTAAAGAAAATCTTTCCAGCTCTTAGACGAAATGGGCCTACAAACTTTAACTTTCCAAACAAAATTCATCACCGTAATCACAATATTGCAATATATTCAAAAATAATTCATTTTTGACTCACTCTTTTTTACGCTCAAGGGGACTTACTACCAAATGAGCGAAAAGATGAGTCAAAAAGAGAATAACATATTTCAGTTAGCCCGCATCATCGCAGCGTCTCTTAGAGGGAAAGCAAATGATGAAGAACAACGTACCTTGAGGGAATGGTTATCCGTTTCCACAAGAAACAAAAAGATTTATGACGGATTCAAAGACGGAAAGCGTCTGGAACAAAAAATAGTCGAATCCCAACAAATCAACTGGAAAAACGATTATCAACATTTCATCACCAAACGGCAACGCGCCCGCAAGAACAGAAGGATGAAAACGATCATCCGTTACGCAGCAATACTCACACTCCCGATCGTGGCAGCAGGTATTTTCCTACTCCAAAAGAATGATCAGCAAGCCATTGTCTCTATTTCAGAAGTCATCAAGCCGGGAGAACACAAGGCAGTATTAATCACGGGTGGAGGTGAGCGAATCACGTTATCGGATAGCACGTTATCCCCGATACAGGAACAAAACGGGATGATCGTGAACGTCATGAACAACAAGGTCTCCTATACCCTACCGAAAGATAGCTTATGCACACAAGAAAGCCCTATATTCAACACCTTACAAATTCCTCGTGGCGGAGAATATTTCCTGACGCTTGCCGATGGCACGGAAGTATGGCTAAACGCCGAAACGGAAATCCGTTACCCGGTGCAGTTTACCGGCGACAAGCGCATCGTTTACCTTGACGGGGAGGCCTATTTCACGGTAGCCCCGGACAAGAACAAGCCCTTCACGGTTGTCTCCACTCATGCCAGCGTATCCGTACTGGGAACACAATTCAACTTCCGGGCTTATCCCGACGAGCGGGACGTGCAGACAACACTTGTTTCCGGTTCCGTGATCATGCAATCAGAAAAATACAAACAACAAATCAAGCTGATTCCCGGTGAACAGGGAGTGCTGGAAAAGAATTCTGCCAAGCTCACGAAACAGAAAGTGAACACGTACCTCTACACGGCATGGAAAGACGGGCGTTTCGCTTTCCGAAATGCACGGTTGGAAGACTTGTTCAGTATCCTCGCCCGCTGGTATGATCTCAGTATCTTCTACCAGTCCTCGGAAGCCAAAGACATCCGGTTCACGGGTGATTTGAACAAAACCGATGATTTCAAATCCATACTAAAAATAATCGAACAAAATGAACGAGTAACATTTACAGTAAATCAACGCACAGTTTTTATTCAAGCAAAATAAAAAAGGCATCTGACGCTCGCAACATCAAATGCCCAAACTATTTTCTAGTTCTCATTAAAAACATTACAAATGTATGAAAAAAATGGACAAAAACAGCCATTCCTCGGGTGGATTATGGCAAAAACAAGTAAGAGTTATGAAGTTATGCTTTATCTTGACATTTATCGGCATCATGCACCTTTCGGCAGCCACCTATTCACAAGATACACGACTGGATTTAAAGGTGAAGAATGCCACCCTCGAAAGTGTGATGAACAACATCCGCACACAATCGGAGTACAGCTTCTTTTTCGATGATGTAGCCGTGAAAAAGATCTCGAACATCACGCTGGACCTGAAAGGGGCCTCGATTGAAGAGGTATTGACAACGTGCTTGAAGAACACGGGATTCTCGTTCCGGGTACTTGACAAAACGATCATTCTCTTCCGGGAAAAGGCGAAAGATGAGAAAAAGAAATCTTACCTGATCGAAGGAAAAGTACTAGACGAGAATAATCGTCCCATGCCGGGAGTAACCGTGCTTCTCGATAGCACAAAAGTAGGAACGGCCACGGATACTGCCGGACACTTCGTGTTACCCCTACCGCAACCTAAGGGAATATTGGTTTTCTCTTTTATCGGTTACAAAACTCAAAAAGTAAAATATACCGACGGGAAACTGGTTATTGTGAAAATGCAACCCGATGTATCAGGATTGGATGAAGTGCAAGTTATCGCTTACGGTTCCCAGAAGAAACGTACAGTGATCAGTGCTATTTCCACGTTGAAAGCCGACGAGATGAAGGAACTCCCGACGCATAGCTTGGAGAGCCTGTTGCAAGGCCACATGGCCGGCGTGGAAGTCAACAACCTGTCCGGGGCTCCCGGTGGCGGTGGTTCCATCGTGGCTATCCGGGGATATAACTCTTTTTTCACGAAAGGGCAAGGAGCCGATGGTGACACCAACGCTGAAGGTGACGACCGGGCATACGGAACCCCACTTTACGTGATCGACGGTGTGCCGATGCAGGCATTCAGTTCACCCATCACGGGTGCCAACACGCTTTCGGATATTGACCCGTCAATGATTGAATCCATCGAGGTACTGAAAGATGCCGCCTCGGCAGCCATCTACGGGTCTCGTGCCGGGAACGGGGTGATCTTGATTACCACGAAGAAAGGACGGGCAGGGAAAGCACAATTCACGGCAAACGTGTCGTACTCGGCCTCTTGGTTACCGGAGACTCCTACCCAAAGCGGTGGGCAGTTGGTGCGCCATTATAATATAAATGCTTTGCGCAATTCCGTGAAGCCGTATCAGGGTGACGACGGTAAATGGGTCATTCCCACGTCTTACGAGGAAGTGTACAATTATAATAAAGATTCCAATATTCCCATGTTCAACTATTTCTTCGGGAATGCCAGCAAGGGGAACAATGCCTATGCACTGCAGGACAGTTTGAACGAGTTCTACAATAACTCCACGGACTGGTGGCGATATATGTATCGCACGGCAAACGTGTACAACGCTAATTTACAAGCCAGTGGCGGAACTGAAAATATGCGCTACATGATCGGGGCAGGGTTTTACAAGGAGGAAGGTATCATGATCGGGAGTGATTTCCAACGTGTGAATGTCATCTCGAACGTGTCGGCAAATCCTTCGAAACGTCTTCAGTTGAACAACCAGATTTCTCTTACTTACAGTGACCGCAGCCGGGGAGGAAAAGGAGGTAGCGGGCAAAAAGTAGAAGGAATTTCAGTCAGCCCGCAAAAACAATCTTCCTTGCTACCGGGTACCGGCTACGTGGAGAAATATTTGTTGACCGAGCTCAATTCCAATATCGAAAAGAACCAAAGTTATTCGTTGCGTTACAACCTCGTGCTGGACTACGAGTTCATGCGCGGTCTGAACTTGCGTGTCACAGGTGGTCTGGATTATAACCAGCAAAACCAGAATAATTTTATGCCCAGCACGGCGGACAAGAATTATCATCGTTCTTACACCAAGGGAACGATCTCCAAAAGCATTTCTATCCTGAACGAGAACTTGTTGACCTATGATTTCAAGATCAAACAAGATCATCATTTCAATATATTGTTAGGTTTATCCTTCCAGAAGGATCAATCGTATTTAAACAAAGGTAGCGCGACCGACGGTCCGAACGATTACGTTCACTATGCCTCTGGGTCATGGGGTGATGCCAACGGGTTATTGAATGGCACGTTGGGTGCAGAGAAAGACACGAATCCAAGTTGGTCATCTGCCTTCACCTTTCAATCCAGTTTGGAAGAGGAACGCATGAATAGTTATTTCGGGCGTTTCCGCTACAATTACAAGGAAAAATATATGGTGGAGGCCACCCTTCGGCGGGACGGATCATCCGTGTTCGGAGAGGACGTGCGATGGGCTACTTTCCCTTCTGTTGCCGTGGGTTGGGCTTTCTCGGACGAGGCTTTCATGAAACCCTTCTACTGGTTGAGTTTCGGAAAAATCCGTGCCAGCTGGGGACGTTCCGGACAGAAATTCACTCAATCCTATCTTGCCCACGGGATGATGAGTAACTCGAATGTGCAATTTTTCGGGCAACAAGGTATGGCTCCCGATGTTACCGGGGGATTGTTGAACCGGAAATTAAGCTGGGAAAAAACAGACCAGTATGACATCGGGTTGGACATGAGTTTCCTCAATTACCGGATCAAGATGACATTGGACTACTATTACCGGTACACGGAGGGACAATTGCAACGACTTGATTTACCGGGTGACTTGAACTACCAACAATTTCAATGGCAGAACGCGCTCGACGTGTCAAACGAGGGATTGGAAATAGAATTAACGGCTGATATTTTACGGGAGACTGCCGTGAAATGGCGGATGAAACTGAACGGCTCACGTAACTGGAACCGTTTCGAGAAAAGTAGCGACGGGTTCGATTTTGGGAATAATGTCATCGGGAAGTCCTTGTATAATATCAAAGCTTACCAGACGGATGGTTACTACAATTCGATGGAGGAACTTACCTATTATCCCCAGCCGCATGGTTATCCACTACCGACTCGTGAAACTGCTGGCATATTTTTCACGGGTACACGGAAGTTAGTCGATAGGAATAACGATGGGGTGATCACGTCGGAGGATCAATATTATGCCGCAAGTCCTCTTCCACTCGCGCACGGTGGATTCATTAACGAGATCCGGTGGAAACAATTCGATGTAAACATTTTCTTCACCTATTCAATAGGAAGGCATATTCTCAAGGAGTATGATGACAGGGCGATCACCCCTTCCACAGAAGGAGGGCCTTTGACACTGGACATCCGTAAAGTGAACGCGTGGACGAGTTCTGACAACAAAAACCCGGATTACCCTCGTTTGATTTCCTACTCGCTAAAAAACCAGTATTCAGGAGAATACGACACGGACATAGAAAAAGTAAATATGTTACGATTGAAACAACTCACGTTGGGTTACAACTTGCACGAGAGGATTGCTAAAAAACTCGGTTTATCGGGAGCCCGCGTATTCCTCACGGGAGAGAACCTGTTACTGATCACGAATTACTCGGGACTCGATCCGGAAATCGTGGACATCACCTCGGGAATAGATCAATTGCAATCTTACCCGCTACCGCGGAAATTTACTGTCGGATTGACCATTAATTTCTAAAGTCTATGATTATGAAAAAATTAATATTTCTTGTATTATTCTTCCCGCTGTTTTCCTGTAACGACTGGCTGGATGTCGAATCTGAGGTTTCTGTTACCTACCGCAACTATTTCCAGAGCGAACAGGATATAGAGGATATTTTTATCACGATCCTCGGAAATGAAAAGAAGATATTTGCTCCCCTCTCGCAGGAGCCTTTTGACTGGACGGGTATGTATTGTGATGACGTGGCAGATGGTGTAAAAGGTTTCCGGAATTTGGAATGGAGTGCTTATTCTTCCAGCCTGGGAAATTACACGAACTGGGGAGGTTTTTACAGTATTATTTATCTTGCTAACATGCTGGAGGAAAATCGTCACCGTTTTCAAAATGTTTCCGAGGAACGGATTAATTACTGGATTGCCCAAGCGAACTTTTTCAAGGGATTGATGTATTTCGAGTTGGCTCGTCGCTGGGGCGAGGCACCGATTGCCCCAGCAACGGAGGATGCCAGCGCACAAGCCAAAAGCCCGGTGGACACTGTACTGGCATACGCCCTTCGAGCCGCGGAAGCCGCTTTAGTCTTACCGAAATATGACCAGTTGACGGATGCCAGCGGGGCAGCGGTCACCAGCAGGCAATTTGCCAGCATCGGTTCCGTCCGCACGTTACTTGCCAATATCTACGCGTGGATGGGCGGCTTGCACGGGGACAATAAATACTGGGAAAAAGCAGAAGAACAGGCCTCTCTCGTGATCGATGGCAAAGCGGGTGCTTACTCGCTCGTGAGCATGAAAGATCTTGTTACCAAGACATTAGGGAAGGCTCGTGACGTGACCGAGGTCATACATACCATTGAAATGAACGGGCAGGATGATGACCGGTATTACCAAGGAACTTTTTGGAATTCGTACCCGGGATTTGCTTTGTTTAATTACCCACACACGACAACAAATTTCGAGAATATAGAGAATGCCACGAAGGAAACTCGGATCTCGGTAGCAAAAGTGCGGGAATTGTATAATGACGAGAATGACTCGCGTATCAAAGAGTACTGGTTGAACTTGGGCGAACCGATTCCTGTAACACAAATGAATAGTGAACAAAAATTAGACACGATCAGATGGTTCTACCCGAACTTTGCTTACCTGAATAAATGGAGAGAAGCCATCTACTCGGTGAATCCGGATGTCAACCTTGGAGATCGCCCCCTAATAGGCATGGAAGGCAACCGGGTTTACTGGCGACTGGCAGACTTGATCTTGTTGCGGGCTGAATGTCGTGCGCACTTGGATAACGCTGACGCCGTGAAGGACTTGAATCGTATTCGCGAACGTGCCGGTTTGATGGAATACGTGGGTTCTACCGTGAAAGAGGATTTGTTGAGAGAGATTTTTAACGAACGTGACCGGGAACTTTTCGGGGAAACTTGTCGCTACTATGACGTGGTGAGGTTCGGGTATTACCGGGAATTACTTGAGGGTAATTTCAAAACGCTGACGGAATCCGACGTGAAAGAAGGCGCCCTCTATTATCCCGTGAGTCAAAACGCATTTAATAAAAACACATTAATGAAACAAAATACATACTGGTCATGGCATCTACAAGATTAAACACACTAAAGGGAATCGCACTGTTGGCATTCATCAGCTTGTGCTCCTGTACTAAATACAACTACATCGACGGGGGAGTGGCATCCGGGGTACACGATTGCAGCATGTGGGAGTATTTCGAGCAACAAACCGTGGATTGGGATTCCACGAGAATCATGATCGAACACGCCGGGATGAAGTCCATCTTCGATGGCTCCGGGCAATACAAGGACATCACGTTCTTGGGCATCACGGATCTCTCCATCGTGAGATACATGCTAGACCATAATGCCAAAGTGGATTACGATAAAGAACACGGGATAGAAGTAAGCCCCGAGGACTACTGGCATCGGGTAAAGGACATTCCGAAAGAGCAATGCGTGAAAGTCCTCGAACAATTAATTATACAGCAACGATTCATGTTGAAGGATATTCCTCAAGGAACGCGTCTCAAGACGGCGGACGGGGCGGAATATGTCGAAACAGGCGGAAAGGTTTTCACCGCATTATCCGGTAATCTTTTTATCTGGATGGAACCGGAAGATTACGCAGGTGTTGAAGACGCGGGTGCAAAGAATCTCTACATCGCGAGGCAGGTGAATACCGGGAAAAACTGGAGGGTCGCCTCTACCGATATTCAAACCACGACGGGCGTGGTACATGCACTAGGGTATGACTTTAAAATCATTAACTTCTAAAACAACGGAACAATGAGAAATTTAATTTATTGGATTGTTTTGGGCTTTGCCTGGTCGTTTTCCGCTTGTCAGGATGTCACGGTCGGCTATCTGGTTGTCGACGAGACAGCAGGGTACGCGAAAGATACCATGTATATTGTAACGAATACGGAAAACGAGTTACAAAGATTGGAAAACATTTTGGCAACATTCTATTCAAATAATATTAGTTTAAAAAAAGAGCTTGAGGAAAAAGAAGCTACTCTTCAAGAAACAAAGGAACAGAAATACGAGGAATTGGATGAACGATTGACGCCGATATGGGATGCCATGGAAGAAGAGGATGCTGATTTTGATGCACTCATGGATCAACAAATGGCTATAGAAGAAGAAATGGATGAGAAGTATGATCCAATTCTCGCAGAAATAGAAACGAGCATAGCTGAATTAAAAGAACAACAAGAAAACCTTGCTAAAGACATGGGCATTGAATCTCCTGAAATATTAAAAACGCAAATTGAGGAGTACCAAATAAAAGTTGACTATAAACTTGCTTGGGTTTCCTCTAAAATAGAGGGAGTGCAAGGCACAGAACCTGTTCTTTATTCGGTTGTTCGTGTAAAAACAGAGAAGGAAGAGAATATCGCAAAATTCATGGAGAACGTTGAGGTACTGGGAGCGGGAATGGTTTGCGTGAAATATGACTCGGAGATTGCGGGAGGTACTTACACCATAACTCTAAAAATAGAGAACGAGGGAAGAAGTCGAATTTTGGAAGATGTTTTCACAATTGTAGCGAAAGAGGTCCCCGCAGAAGAGCCAATCCCCATGCCTGAAGAATAGCAGGATAAAGTTCTGTGAAGTCATAAAGTCCACGAGGTGAGGGGGTGTCAAAAATCATTTTTCAAACTCCCTCCCCCCCTTCGGGGTATGGAGCCTGCAAGCAGTCTCGAATCGGCTCTCGCTCGACAGACAACGAGTAAACTCTCTGTCTGTTCTCGCTTACTCGCCGATTTCCCTCTATAAACAGAGGGAGAGCTAAAATACGCTCTATCTTCGGGAAGAGTCACCAACACCTCCTCTGTTTATAGAGGAGGTGGCACGAAGTGACGGAGGAGTTTTTTGTTATAAAATAACTTTTGACATACCCTCCAAACGCCTGTTAGCAATGAACTTTATGAACTTTCAGAACCCGGAGAGATCGTTGTATCGATAAACATTAATTTTATACATAATGAGAAAAACATTTTACTTGATGGTATTCCTAATCGTGGGAATACTGGGAAATCTGTCAGCTCAAATGACGCTGTTCAAGGGCACGTTTGACGAGGCGATAAAGAAAGCACGGGAAGAGAAAAAAGATTTGTTCGTGGACTTCTGTGCGGAGTGGTGCGGGCCGTGCAAAGCTATGGCCAGCGAGGTATTCACACAACCGGAAATAGGCGAGTATTTCAACTCTCGTTTCGTGTGCGTACAAGTGGATGTGGATGCCAAGGAAAACAAAGATATTGTCAAAAAATACAACGTGGAGGCATTGCCGACCATGGTATTCATCAGCCGCGAAGGGAAAGAAATGCGCCGTGTGCGGGGAGGTGTTCCTGCCGATGCGTTAATCAAGGAGGCGAAAATTGCCGCGGGTGATGAATTGAGTTTTGAACAATTGTATGACAAGTACAAGAAAAAGAAAAACGATTTCGACATACAGCAACAGTTGCTACTTGAGGCACCCATGTTTATCCCCACGCAAGTAGGGTACGACCAGCAGAAATGGGGTGCCCGTATCGAAAGCCTGTTCCCGGAATATTTGAAAAACAAGAAGATCGAGAACATGGCGAACGGGGCGGATTTCCTGATTCTAACCCTATATCATAGAGGTACATCGAAAGAGGACCCTATCTTTGATTGCATCGCGAATAACTTCGACAAGTTTGCCGAGGGGGTGCAAAAAGACGCACCGGGAGACGGGAAAGAAACCCCGACGGGAAGAGACCGGGTGGCTCACTACTTGATTTCCATGAACAACAGCTATATCATTCAACTTTGCAAACGAGGTGATATTAACTATAAAAAACGGCTGGCCCGGGTTAATGGAGACTTGAAAAATGCCTATGCGGGAATCTCTTTCGGTTCGCTATCCGTTCTGGATGCCATTACATTGTTGGCTGATGCCACGTATGGTTTGTACCGTCACGACGAAAACACGTTCTTCGAGAAAATGAACGTTTATTTTGCGGGGAAAGGTGAGGCCACGGAGTTGGCGGACTACACGCAACCTTTGCAGGACTTGGCTACCGTGTACGAGGGGAAAATGTCTGAAAACGCTTACGGGAAATGTATCGACTGGATTGCCAAAGCGCTAACCTACGAGATGGTTGTTCCTACCCGTGTACGTTTACTTATGATGATGGGCGACTGCCTGAAGAACACGGGTGAAACCGCGAAGGCAAAACAATCCTATAACCAAGCATTCATTGCCAGTGCCGGGATCGAGAATAAAGCAGAAATGAAACAGTTACAACAAATGATTCAACAATCGTTACAAGGTTTATGAAAAAAATTTTACTCCTTATTATAATAAGTATTCAAATTCCGGGCCTCCTGTACGCGCAGGATGACACCAAGATATTTCGTCATGGGCAACTGGATAACGGGTTAACTTACTACGTACGCCACACGACGATGCAACCGGGAAAAGCCGATTTTTACCTCGTGCAAAACGTGGGGGCTCTCATGGAAGAGGATAATCAAAACGGGCTGGCCCATTTCCTGGAACACATGGCCTTCAACGGGACCAAGAGTTTCAAGGAGGGTATTCCTCATTTCCTGAAACGCCGGGGTGTGACCCAGTTCAATGCCCAGACGGGACAGGACGAAACGGTGTACTACATGACGGGCGTGGCGACGGCCGACACGGGACTGGTGGATTCCTGCCTTCTCGTGATGAAAGACTGGTCGGGTTTCCTGTTGCTGGACCCGGTGGAGATTGACAAGGAGCGAGGCGTGATTAAAGAAGAACGCCGGAGTCGCCGGAACCTAGGGATGCGCTTGAGAGAACAGACAGATCCCTACGTGTTCAATCACAGCAAGTATGCCACGAGAAATATCATCGGTAGCGAAGAGATCATACAGAACTTCACACCGGACGAGTTGCGGGCTTATTACAAGGACTTCTACCGTCCGGATCAGCAGGCCGTGATCGTGGTCGGGGACGTGGATGCCGCTAAAATGGAGGCGGACATCCGGAAACTTTTCAACCCGATCCCGAAACGGGTGAACCCGAAACCCCGGTTGGTGTACGGGATCCCGGATAACGAGGAACCTCTCTACACGAAAGCTTTCGACAAGGAAATGACGGAATCATCCGTCACTCTATTGAAACGCGTGAAACAGACTCCCCCGACATCCCTGAAGGAAATGATGAAAAGGAATCTGATCAATCGTTTTTACAACCAGATTGTCGAGAAATACTTGCAAAAGTATATCGAAAGTAAAAACCCGTCGTTCGTGCAAACAATGGTTGGTTTCAACGGGTTAGTACGGAATTACGATCGCTGGAACATCTATATGCAGGCTTACCCGGGCAAGGAGAAACAAGCCTTAAAAGAATTACTGGGGGAGATAGAGCGCATACATCGCCACGCCATCAACGACAAGGAAGTAAAGGAACAGGTGGAGGCTTATTTGCCGGGATTGGAAGAATCAGAGAAGTACAAGGATAAGTTCCCGAACGAGGTGTACGTGCAACTCTACCAGAATAATTTCTTAGAAGGAAAACCGATCACGAGTATCGAGGAAGACATCGCTTACTCGCGAGAAATCTTGTCGGAATTGACGGCAAAGGATTTCCATGATTGGATTGCCTCATGGAATAGTAACTACAAGAATTGGGTGTTTATCATGCAAGGGAATGATCCGACCTATAATTTCCCGACTCAAGATGAAATTCTCGATATTATGAAGGAAGTTCGGGAAGGTGAATTGTCCGCCGGCGCGGAAGAAGAGGTGAAAGCCGTCCCCTTGTTGGACTACGAGGTGAAAGGCGGGGAAATCGTGAAAACCAAAAAGATAAAAGAACTAGACGCGGAAGAATGGACTTTATCCAATGGCTGTAAGGTGTATTACAAATTTACGGACCAAGATGGGATTAAAGTAAGTCTGCTCGGAGAGAGCGCGGGAGGATTATCTTTGCTCCCCGCAGAAGATCTTCCCTCGGCCTCGGCATTATCTACCTTGATAATGTATTCCGGGCTGTACAAACACACCATGCCGATGATGCAGGCTATATTGAAAGGACACCAGATACACCCCAACGTGACACTGGGCGAGACATTCGAGGGCGTGAGCGGGTTCTGTAACAATAACGAAACAGAAATGTTGCTCCAGATTATTTATCTTTTCTTCGAGCATCCCCGTTTTGACCGGGGTGATTTTGACAAGTACGTGTACGTCAATCGTCTCCGTGTAGAAAATACACCCCGTACGGTGAATGACACGATCTCGGAACAAATGCAGAAACTCCGAATTAAGGATTCTCCTCGTCTCTGGAAAGAGAGTACGGTGTTCTATAATGCAATGGACTTTGACAAGATGGTGTCTATTTACAAAGATCGTTTCCAGGATGCCTCGGATTTTCATTTCTATCTAACCGGGAATATTCAACGGGAAGAGGCTCGGGAACTGGTAGCGAAATACCTGGGAGCTATCCCATCCACTTTCCGGAAAGAGAAAGCCGTACATCATGACTTGCGGATAAAAGGTTCCATGACCGAAACGATCCTGGCAAATATCCCGGACAACAAGTACATGACGACCATCGAATTCTCAAACACGTTGAAATTGAAGCCGGTGGAGGACTTGGCTATCGACGTGATCCGCACGGTACTATCCAACCGGTACCAAGAGATCATTCGGGAAGATGAAGGCGGAGCATACGGGGTGAATGTCGGTGCAGCATACGAAAACTATCCGAGACCGGCACAGAATATCGTTATCAACTTTCAGAGTAACACGGAGAAAGGTGACCGGATGCGAGCCATCGTCCACGAACAGATTGATAAACTCGTTGCCGAGGGCGTGAGCGAGGAAGACGTGGAAGATATGGTGCTGATGATGAAGAAAGGACGTGTCGGGGTGCTGGAAAACCGGGGTAATGCCCACTGGCAGGATGCCTTGCGCCTCTATGCTGAAACGGGCAAAAATATAGATTCGCCCGAATTATTCGAGAATCCGATTAAAAAATTAAATGCAAAAATAGTACAAGAAGTCGCTAAGAAATTCTTTGCAACGGCTGAATGTATCGACATCGTAGTGAGATCCAAATAAGGTGCAACTTTAATTTTCTCAATGGAGGGGCCTACAAAAGCCCCTCTGTTTTCTTTTTCCCACGGGCATTGAGCCGGAAACTCATCACAGTTAAATCATCCGATTGCTCAGCCTTCCCGACAAAACGTTTCACGTCCCCAACCACTTTCTCCACCATTTGCCGTGGTGCTAGTTGGGAATGACTTGCCACCAAGTTAAACAACCGATCTATCTTATAAAATTTAGATCGTTCATTTTGAGCTTCCGACACCCCATCTGTGTACAAAAGCAACTGAGAACCCGGAGCAAAATAACATTCCTGTTCCTCGTAATCATAATCGGAAGTAACACCCAAAGGTAAATTATCCGCAGTCTTGAAGAAAGACACGGTTCCATCCGGAGCAATCAATAACGGGTAAGGATGTCCCGCATTACAAAATCTCAGACGATTCGTGTTCAGATTCAATACCCCTGCAAAAAAAGTAATAAACATACTCGTGTTCCCGGTCCGAATCAAACTCTGGTTCATTAGATTCATGATATAATTCAAAGAGGTATCCCGCAGAGCCAAAGATCGCATCTGGCTGATCGTGGTTGCCATAAACAAGGAGGCAGGAACTCCTTTCCCCGAAACGTCCCCAATGGCGAAACCAAACTCATCCTCGTTCAGCATCAAATAATCATACAAATCCCCTCCGACCTGACGAGCCGGATGCAACACGGCATGAATATCAATACATTCGGCTCCAAAGGTGGGGACAAATTGTTTCGGAACCATTCCCAATTGAATATCATGGGCGATACGCAACTCACTCTCGATCTTTTCATTCGCTGTCGTCGTCCGACGTAACTGATCCACGTATTCCGTCAATTGTTGCTGCATGAAAAGAAATGATTCATACAATTCCCCTAATTCATCCTTAGACCGGATACGCGGTAACGGTGTGTTAAAGTTCCCTTGTGCCACATCCCGAGCTGAAGCAGCAAATATCGTCAATGGTTTTGTGATTCGTCGCACGGCCACAAAACAAATAAAATAAACAAATAACAACAACAGGACAAAGCCAATCAGCAGATACATATTAAATTTGCTCAACTTACCAAACACCTGATCGTATGGACAAATTACCGCCATATACCAATCGGTTGCCACCACCGGCGTGTAATACACATAGGACAGAACTCCCCCATCGTCCACGATGATACTACCGCTTTTCCCGGCTGCCATCTCGTTTACCAGAATAGTAACATTCGTATCCCGTGCCTCTTTTGCCGTTTCGAACATATTTTGACCAATCATCACCTCCCCTTCCCTGCGCAAGATATAACGTCCCTGTTTGTCAATAACCACGGTATAACTACCCTTGTAAGGCTTGATCGAATCGACCAGATCACGCAACCATCGATTGGTTAAATCCACGGATAAAATACCAATTAGTTCATGCTTTTCCCCATGAACCGGGACCGCGTAAGACGTCGTGATCACATCCGGATCACCCGCATCCCGATAGGGCTTACTCCAGTACCGGTGTTCCCTCGCACCTTTGTACCAGCCTTTTTCAAAATAATTGTAATCTTCACTCCCGACTTGAATGGTCTTCACGGAATCTCCGACCATATATGAATAAGGGGCAAAGTAATGTCCCTTTTCCGGGAAATAGTAAGGTTCAAAAGCAATCGCACAACCAAAAATCTCCGGGTTATCTTTTACAATCCTCCGAGTGATACCAAACAAAGAATCCGGCTCCTTTACATATTCAACGATCATCCATCCTAGATTTTCAGGAATCTTTTCCACCTTACTCAATAACGCACTCACACGTAAATTTGCCTGAGCAGCCATACTCTCTATCTTATCCTCGGCCTCTTGCGACAACGTTTCCGTTGAGTAGTGATAAAATACGCCCACTAAAACAAAAGAAAGAATTGTAATGAACGAAATCACATACAAACTCAATTTAGCAGGAAAAGATTTTTTATATCGATCAAATATCATAATTATCAATTGATGAAAAGTTCCTTATTATACCCCGTTATAATAAGCCACGAATATACAAAAAAACTATAAAACTAGTACAAAAAAATAATTATTCAAGAGTCTTTTCCCAAGTGATTCCGGCTAACAAGCTCCATCAGTACTGATTGGAAAAAATAAACTTGTAAAAGAATTTCCACACACGAATACTTCTCATCTGAAATATTTGTTCTTATTAAATATTAATACTAATTTAGTCGCGAATTACAAACGAAAACGTTTTAAATATTTAGTAGATGTATAAACCATCAGAATATTATTTCGTTTTAGCCTACATCGTGGGCGTACTTAAATTGTTCGGGGGACTATGAAAATTCCGCCGGAGTAATTTCAGGCATCTTTTGGCAACAGGTATGTTGCTCTCTTTTAAGCAAAACAAACAACTTAAATCAATAATCTTTTAATTATGCAAAAACAACTATTATTAGGTGTTGAAGCTATTGCACAAGGTGCTATAGACGGAGGTATATCCGGCGTGTTCGCATACCCGGGAACCCCTTCAACAGAGATCACGGAATACATTCAGGAATCGAAGCAGGCTATCGCCCGTAACGTTCACCGGATGTGGTCTGCTAACGAAAAGACTGCCATGGAAACCGCATTAGGAATGTCCTATGCAGGAAAAAGAGCCTTGGTATGTATGAAACACGTGGGAATGAACGTGGCCGCAGACTGTTTCATGAACGCTGCTATTACCGGGGCTAACGGAGGTATGGTTATTATCGCTGCCGACGACCCATCTATGCACTCATCTCAAAACGAGCAAGATTCACGTGTATACGGTAAATTTGCCTTAATTCCAATCATGGAACCCTCTAACCAACAAGAGGCATACGACATGACCCGCTACGCTTTCGACTTGTCAGAGCAAATGGGAACTCCCGTGTTATTAAGAATCACGACTCGTCTGGCACACTCTCGTTCCGGTGTTGAACCAAGAGAGGCTAAAGCCGAAAATGAAATGCGTTTACCGGAAGACAAACGTCAATTCGTGTTACTTCCCGCTATCGCTAAAAAAAGATATAAATTATTACTAGAGAAACAAACCGCTTTCGAAGAGGCATCTGATAACTCTTCTTTCAACCAATATATTGACGGGGCTGACAAATCAATGGGTATCGTCGCTTGCGGTATCGGTTACAACTACCTGATGGAAGTGTTCGGTGGAAACTGTCCTTACCCGGTAGTAAAAGTAAGCCAATATCCTCTTCCGAGAAAGATGATCACCAAGTTGGCAGAAAGCACTGAAAAATTGCTCGTTTTAGAAGAAGGCTACCCGGTAATTGAAGAGGCTTTGAAAGGTTACCTGGAAAAAGAATGTGTACTCGGACGTTTGGATGGCACGCTCCCCAGAGACGGAGAGTTGAACCCGGATCACGTGGCGAAAGCATTCGGCTTACCTTCTATCGAAGGATCGCCTGTACCAGAGATCGTGGCACCTCGTCCACCGGCCCTTTGCGTGGGATGTAGCCACAGAGACGTGTACGCCGCATTGAATGCAGTTGTTGCCGAATACCCGAATGCACGTGTATTCTCTGACATCGGTTGTTACACTTTAGGAGCCCTTCCTCCATTCCAAGCAATCAACTCTTGCGTGGACATGGGTGCCTCTATCACCATGGCAAAAGGTGCCGCAGATGCAGGATTATACCCGGCTGTATCCGTTATCGGAGACTCCACGTTCACTCACTCCGGAATGACCGGGTTACTAGACGCTGTGAACGAGAAAGCTAACATCACGATTATCATTTCCGACAATGAATCCATCTCCATGACCGGAGGTCAGGAATCTTCAGCATTAGGACACCTGGAATCTATCTGTCGCGGTATTGGTGTTGAACCGGAACATATCCGTGTTCTACTTCCCGTACCGAAAAATCACGATGAATTGTGCAAGATCATCCGTGACGAGATCGAATACAAGGGTGTATCCGTGATCATCCCGAGAAGAGTTTGTATCCAGAAAGCTGCAAGAGACGCTAAGAAAAAGAAAAAATAAATTGATTCAAAGATCAATTTAAAATCTAAAACTTAAAATTTAAAATTATGAAGACAGATATTATATTAGCGGGTGTAGGTGGACAGGGAATCCTTTCTATCGCTGCAGCATTGGGGTCTGCCGCCCTCAACAATAACCTGTACATGAAACAAGCCGAGACTCACGGAATGAGTCAACGCGGGGGTGATGTGCAGTCTTTCATGAGAATCTCCGACAAACCGATTTTCTCTGACCTGATCGCCAAAGGAACAGCCGATATTATCCTTTCAGTTGAGCCGATGGAGGCATTACGTTATCTTCCCTATTTGAAAAAAGGGGGATACGTGGTAACGAACGCCACCCCGTTTATCAATATCCCGAACTATCCGGAAATTGAAACCTTGATGGCCACGTTGAAAGCCCTTCCTCACCAAGTAATCATTGACGCTGACAGCATCGCTAAAGAGGCTGCAGGCAACGTACGTGCCAGCAACTTCGTGATGATGGGTGCCGGTTCTCCTTTCATCGAAATTCCTTTCGAATACTTGGAAAAAGGTATCATGGCTATTTTCGAACGTAAAGGTGCCGATGTCGTAGAGATGAACTTGAAGGCATTACGTGCCGGACGTGAATTCGCACAAAACTACATTAAATAATCGGATCTGGGGGAGTTGGCAATGACTCCCCTGCTTTAAAAATACCGGTATTGTCTACTTAAACAATACCGGTATTTTTATTTTAAACAGAAGTAAATTAATAGGTGATGCGAGTACCCGAATTTCGATAAATGAAATTCTTTGCGACCCCTTTTCCCGTATAGGTACGAACCGCCTTCGGATTAATATCAGGAGTCGCTCCCTCCCGATTATATGTTCGCAGTACCCAGTTACCACCCTTGTTAGAAAGAATGCTAAACACATCCACCGGAGTCACCGTACTCGGATCAGAAGAATGTGCAAGGTACACAATCTCTTCATCCGCAGGAATAGAGATCATATTTTTCTTCTCAGTCTGATTACTTGGATTATAATAATGTACCACATTATCTCCCTTCGAATAATAAATGACACCACTATATGCCGGAGGTGTAGATAAAACGCCATATCCTTGTACGGCAAACACCCTACCATTTACAACATCGAATGATGCAGGAATCGTCAATCCGCGATAACCTTTATCATACACGGCATAATAATTTTGCATGACACCGACATTTATCTGCCACAAAGAGGCCACACCAGTCGTACGATCCTTCACAATAGCATACGTTCCTCCTACCGAAGTCGACGAATAAGGTTGCACCCCCATATAAATCAAATCACAATTTGTGAAGTACACCTCACCAACCGGTTTCAGGGAAAGCGGAGAAGCAGATTCAATCGCATTTTTTATCGGATAATGTTTCTGCACATAATACCCGACAAATTCTCCGGCACGATCATCGTAACACAAGCAACTACTACTACCTGCCGTTACCATCGAATTAAGCTGCATATCGTCATTCGGATATGCGTATCCGAAATGTCCACCGCCACCACCACCAAGATAAGCAAAATGAACAGCATTATTATTCATCAACATAAAACCACTTGTAGTTGCCCACACGCCTTGCGGCTTTTTAACAGCGGGTACTTCAAGAAAGGCATCATTCCATCTTTTCAACTGTTTCATACTGGTCCCCTCGTAGATACCCAAATCTTCATCGGTACAAATCATATAGGCCGGTTGCAAGTTCTTCCTCGTCCTATTTCCTTCTGCATCATACACGTAATATGCATATTGGTTATATTCGTAAGTACCTCGTATCGGTTTACCGGACAAACTTTCACCATTAATTGTTTTAAGAATATCCACGTTCAGTTCCCCGTTACGATCGATAAAATCAACATCCGTATATCCATTCTCATATTTGAGAATATAATAACCTTCACTGAAGAAACTGGCTACCACTAACTTCGATTTATAAAATGCTGAAGTCCCATTCGATTTATCTGTCACCTTAAACACCAATTGATAGGTCCCCGGTTCCATCGAAATTGTACAATCAAGTTTCTTACTTACTCCAAGCGTATCATTAGGCGCACTACTCGTTACCGTCCCCGGGAAAGCGTACCACACGTAATCATATTGAGATTCATCTCCTTCAATAGTCGGATCGATAACCAAATTTTCCAGCACGAGAACAGAATAGTTCTCGTCAATCCCCGATTTGATAATAGGAGCAACTACATCCGGGTTCTCATAACTGTAATTCCCGGTGTCCTCCACGCAAGCTGCAAAAGATATACCCAGCAGCATGGCAAATAAATATATTATTTGTTTCATAGTCTTCAATCTTTAAGATGTTTAAGATGCTGCAGGGAATGTTACCCGTGTACTGTCGGCCTCATAGATAGGCCCTTTAACGGCCTCATATTCGGCTAACTTTTCCCGCGCTTTTAGCTGTAAATAATACCTGTAATCCGTAATTAAGGTCTCGTCGAAAGTATTATACCCAACATAATCGATGATGAACCTCATCTTTTCTTGTCCCCACTCCCCGAAGGTGGCCAGATAACTATTCGGTGAATCCCAGTTAGCTGGTTTCGTGGCTTTACCAGTAATTTTAAGGACATACACGACACGATCCTTAATTCCCTGGATGAAATATTCATTAGGAAGAATTTCCATATCCAGCCGATACTCCTCGGTATCCATCTGTGGTGTTCGAGTCATGATCACCGGTAAGGCGACAGACACCTTATTTGCCGGCATCACCATTCTCTTCACCATTTCTGGATCATCGAATGCAACATAATGAGTTCCTGCAACAGCGGCTCCGGGTTCCCCGACATTGGACTGCACGATACGAAACGGGCGATCCTGAGCGGAAGGCGACCCCGTAAGCAACACGTCCAACCAAACCGTATCTATTTGAATAGATCCCGCCAAAAAGAAGGAATAGGATGTACTATCAAGTTGTGGCGTTCCCTTGCTATTGTTATTATAAATATCACGGAAAAAGAAAAGGGAACTTTCGTTATCAAACGTACTGATTTCATTTTCTTGGCAAGCAACAAAGGCCAGCACCGAAATAAAAAAGAAAAATCCGTATTTCATTATTTTATTGACCATAATCTAAGCATAAAATTATTCAAACGACATTTGGGATTCCGGGAAAGGAAGTTTATAAGACGCATCCGGCACCTCTTTCGTCACGGGCCATGTCAAGCTATTATACGTAAGCCGTTTATAAAAGAAAAACATTTGACCTTCACCATAAAATTCCTTTCGGTACTCTTTCTCAAGGCGACTCTTTATTGCCGCAGGAGTTGTCAAAGTTCCATCAATAGAGGCATCCAATACCCGAGCCATACGATATACTTTAAACAAATCATCCCGCCCACATTCCGTCACGATAAAATACATCTCGGCAAGCCGGATCAAAGGAATATCCGTTACGGCAGTCACTGTGCTACCAGTTTCATTGTATTTTTTGAAAAAATTAAAAGCGGAACTGGCCAAAGGAACAATCCGGTTTTCCCACAAGCGACTATTCCGATAGCGAATATCAGAAGTGTGAAGAGAAGCTTCAAAGGCCTCGTCAAGATAAGCTACCGTCTGGGTATATGCCGTACTGTAATTAAAGAATACTGGTGTTAACGTTTGGGTTGCCAAAGTACTGCTGACTGCAAAAATATGCTCGGCAGGGAAAGTCATTTGTCCATTGTTGGCATCCGCATCACTTCCCAAAGTGAATTTTGACTTCTCATCACTATCCAAAGCATCTATCACAACCAAGGCATTTTCAAGCGCATCGGAAGTTTTCCCTATCCAAAGATAATAACGAGCCTTCGTCGCTTTCAAGGCATAATAGTTAAACCTTGACTGGCGGAAATAATGGTATTCATCAGCCGGATGTGGCAAATCTTGGTTCACTCCCTGCAAGTCATCCGGAGAGTTTAGGATGGTATTCGAATAAGTCAGGATCGGATCATCAACCAACAACTCCTCTGCATTGTTCAAGTCCATCAAAATATTATCAAGCACTTCCTGATATGACACGGCCAATAATTCCTGTGGATTTTTCGTGACTATTTTCACGTAAGGAATAGCTTTATCGGAACTCTTAGCCTTACTCGGAAGAGGTCCCCAATAACGTAAAATTTCCAAGTGCAGGAATGCTCGTAAGCCCAAGGCCTCCCCCTTTATCAATTCATAATTTCCATTTGTAAAGAGATCCTTCTTCGCATCAATATTCTCCAGAAGAGAATTGATATTAATAATCGTCTGGTAATATTGCAACCAAACATCCTCAAGAAGCTTTTTCGTTGAAGTCTGTGTAAAATCGAAATTACTGATATGATAGATCTCTGCCTGTGTCGAATTGGCAGATGGTATCGTCCAGTGCTGGGCCATCATTTCCGGCAGTTTCATCGTCGTGTTGAGCCCGTAAAGCTCCGGAGTCGCCATTCTGATATAAGCTCCGGTAAGTACATCTTTGAACCCTTGCTCGGACTCGAACATCGTAGTCTGCCGCATTTCGAGTTCCGGTTGTATATCCAGCCATTCGTTACACGAGGTAAACGTCAAGGCCACTGCAACTGATAAGTATAAATATATCTTTTTCATCTTCATGCTGATTGATTATTGTTTCTAGTATTAAAACCTTACCGATAGTGAAACCGAGAATTTACGGGCAAAAGGATAGGAAAGTCCGCGTTCCTGCTTAACCGTCGAAAGGTAGAAAACATCTTCGGCATAAAAACCGATGGCCAGATAGTCCAAACGGCAATGTCTCTTCAGCCATTCTGTATCGAATTCATAATTAACATTTAGCGTGTTAAGACTAAGGGCATTTTCCTTCATCACAAAACGGGAAGAGGCATTTGTGGTATTGAAATCTTTAATATTCTTGAATTTCGTAACATCACCTTCATTCTGCCAGCGATCGTACAAAGCCCGCTTGTCCAGATTTCCCCAGCGTTTCACTGCAGTTGTAGTGTTCTCCACTTTATCCACAAGCGTCTGGTTATAGATATGGCCCCCAAGACGATAAGAGAACGTAGCATTCAACGTAATATCTCTCCATCGGAACATGGTTCTGAGATTGCCCCGAACTTTAGGTTCATTCACCCCGAAAGGCACCTTGTCTTTCGGGTCCCACGTGTAGACTCTCTCCCCATCCTTGTTCAAAAACAATTCAGAACCTGTTGCCGGATCAATTCCAAGTGAACGAACCACGAAAATCGTATTCATGGACTGTCCCTCCTGGTAAAGAAAGCTCGGATTAGGTCCGGCCTCGTCTAACAATTCTGAATTAAGGAATTCCAACGCATTGGATATTTTCAGTATCTTGTTTACATTGTGTGCAAGATTTCCTCCGACAGACCACATAATATGACTTTCACTATTTCTGATCAAAAACACATTAGCGTCAAGCTCGATACCCCTGTTGCGTACCTCCCCGACATTTGCCTTATAACTGGAGAAACCTCCGGCCGTGGGCAGATTAATATCTGTAAGCAAATCCTCCGTGAGCTTATTGTAATAGTCCACGTTCAAACGTACCAAACCATTGAAAAGAGAGGTTTCAACTCCCAGATTCAATTGCTTTGTCTTCTGCCAAGACAAATCCGGATTACCCATTCCAAGCATATATGCCCCGTTCCAATACTTATAGTTCTCCTGTCCAAAATACCGGTAAGTGGTCAGTGCCTGATACGAACTGAAATTCTGGGACCCGATAGTACCATAAGAGAAGCGAAAACGAAGCAAATTAATAGCATTTGACGAACTCAAAAAATTTTCATTATGTACGTTCCATCCCAACCCGGCAGAAAAGAAAGGAGCCGTACGGTCATTACTTCCAAATTTGGACGATCCCTCGATCTTCCCAGAGAAATCGACAAAATAACGACGATCGTAAGTATAGTTGACATTAAATATCAAACCTAACCGACGGGAATGAGCCTCCGTACTGGTAGGCTTTCCTAAAGCATAAGCTCCGGCCATTCCCAAGTTCTTCATATTCAACGACGAGAAACCTCGCCCGGTAACAGAATAGCTCTCATCCTTATCTTCTGCAAGATTGGCACTCAACCCGGCATAAAGCTGATGAACTTTATTGAAAATTTTCGTGTAATTGACCGTTAAATTCCCCTCGTATGAAAACATATAGGAGGTCGTGTAGGTATAATTTCCCTTCATATTGGAATTCTCACCCTTGTACTCGTCAGTGTCAAAACTGGTATGCTCGCGGGAAAGATATTTATCCGTACGAGAATCCTGTTTCGTGAAACCGAAGTTTCCCCGCACGAACAAGTCGGAAGTGATTTTCCACTCTATGGCAAAGTTATTCTGGATATTCGTGTAACTACCATCATCCCGAGAAGGCAGCGACGCATTGTAAAGCGGATTACCAGCCGGATCCGGAGTCCGGGAGGTCTGGGATATAGTTTCCACCAACTGTTTCTTTATATGCCCCTCGTCATCATAAGGAGTATAAATTGGATTCGCCAGAGAATATTCCGAAAAACTTCCATACGGAGAATTTTTATTTTTATTATAACTAATAGTCAAATCGTTTTGAAACTTCAGATTTTTAAGTTCATACTGGAAATACAAATTTCCCGATAACGTGTTACGTGACGATCCTTTCATCACTCCATTGATATTATTATAAGAAAGTCCGATCGCATATTTGAAGTTATCTGAGCCCCCGTCTACCCGCAAGCTATGTCGATTCCCGACACCCGTCTTCACCGGATACTTCAGCCAATAGGTATTCACACCCCGTTCGACTTCAATCAAACGACGATTATACAGTTCCATCAGATTCTGGTTATTGGGATTGTACTTATCATCAAGCATTCCTGCCGCTACTTCATAATCTAGCTTTTCTCGGGCGTTCATCAAGTTATAAGATGTGAAATCAGGAGCCTCTATATTGACAGATCCGCGATAACTCACTCTCAACTTACCGGCTTCTGGACGCTTGAGAGTAATCACTACCACCCCATTCGCCCCGCGAGCCCCATACATCGCAGTAGCGCTTGCATCTTTCAGCAGCGTGATTGTTTCAACAAGCTCGTCATCCATATCCATCACTCGTTGAAGTGACACCTCGAAACCATCCATGATAAACAAAGGTAAGTTAGCCGTACTCTTCACGCTACTCTCCTCTTGAAGATTGCGCACATTGACATCCATACTGGTACGCCCGCGAATGGTAATATCCGGCAACTGGTTCGGGTCCGATCCAAATTCAATATTATCCGCTATATTAAAACTCGGATCAATATTACTAATCTGAGACAAAATACTACGATTACCCGATGCTTTCAGATCGCTGGCAGAAATCGTTTTAACTGCCCCTGTGTAACTTTCACGGGATTTATTGAAAATACCTGTCACGACAACCTGATCTATTGATTGGACATCATCCTGTAACACGACATTGATTTCCGTTTTTCCGGTAATACGAACTTCCTGCGAAGTCTTCCCGATAAAGGAAACCACTACCAGATCGTGATCAGCCGGGACCTCCAGTTCAAAATTACCGGTAGCATTTGTAACCACTCCCACGCTTGTACCTTTGACAACAACCGTCGCACCGATAAGAGGCAATCCATCAGCCTCGGTAACAACTCCTTTTATTTTCACAGCTTTTTGTCTAATAGTATCTTGCACCGGTTGTTCCTTAATTTTAATAATGACCACTTTCCCCTCAATCTGGTATGTACAAGGCTTTCCGATCAAAACGGCATCCATCAAACGTTTTATGGAAACATTGGTAACGTTCACACTGACTTTCCCAATACTCTGTACTGTTTCCGTACTATACATGAATGAATAGTCAGTCTGTGTTTCGACCTCCCGAACGATTTCCTCGAACGGAACATTTTGTTTATTGATACTTATGTTTCGGTTTTCCTGTGCAGACACTTGCGAAGAAAACAGAGAAAAGAAACATAACACCACAATAACAAGCAAACATCTTGCTCTTGGGGAAGAAATTCTATTTCCCCAAAGACACTCTTGTCTCTTTTTTTTCATACATTTAATTGGTAGGTTTATCGAGTTCTAAAATTATTATCTTTGCAAAAGTCGAAGGGTGAAAAGAAGAAGAACTCGTTAACCTTCTTTCCCCTGTTTGGTTGACCCGAATTCCTGCCCGAATTCGGGTTCATCATTTGTGTTACAGTTATTCTTTGCCGTTCTTAATTTTTATATGATTCCCAGATACTAAAAATCTAATCTCACCAGTCTTTTCCATCAGACTCATTAATTGGTCAAAACGATCCATATGTGGAAGCCTTAACCGAAACTTCTTGTTTTTTAACGCACTATCCTCAAAGCTATACTCGAAACCAAACCACTGACTGAATTCATGCATAATCTCGTCAAGAGTTCGGTTGTCGAACACGAACATTCCCCGGGATCGTTCCCTGTAAACATCCGCATTCACCTCCTCAATTTTGATTTGCCGATTCCCGCAATCGAAGATGGCCATCTGATTCGGTTGCAAGACCGTCGTACCGTTCAGCATCACCTTACCAGTAACAAGCACGGTTTCTATCGTTTGTTCTTCTTTGTAAGCTCTCACATTAAAACTCGTTCCCAAGACTTCAATCGAAACCTGTTCCGTATTTACTGTAAAGGGTCGAGTAGAATCACGTTTCACGTTAAAGTACCCCTCACCCAACAACATCACGGAACGCTCATCCAACGAGAAGAATTCCGGGAACTGCAATTCAGAACCGGGATATAACACTACGGTCGTACTATCTTCCAAGATGATGGTTCGTGTTGCACCACACAAAACCCTCACTTTATATAATTCCGGAGCAGATGTCGATTTTTTTTCCAAGGGGACCGTATTTTGTCGGATAATATCCAGTACGTTCGTTTTATCCGTCAACACCACGCTATGACCGGAAGGAAACTCAAGTACCGTCTCATTTTCCAGCAAAACAATCTCTCTTCCCGTATCATCAACCTGGTTCATATACAAATAAAACCCACCGGAAAGCCCGAGGCATACAATAATAATTGCGGCATACCGTAACAAAAGCCTCCCGACATGACGTTTCGGACGTTTCAGTTCATTCTCTATAGACAACCACACTTTTTTCCCGGTTTCTATTTCTGCATCATCATTACCCAATGTCATTTCCTTTTCGGCAACATCCTGAATAATTTTCTGAATGTTCACACCCGCTTTCCTCGCCAGCGAGACAAGCTCTTTTTTCTCCCCTTCAGATATATCCTGCATGACGAACTTCGTTAGCAGCCGTGCAAGCCTTGTCGATTTATAATACTCTTTCATGTTTCAACAATGTTTTTACACTTCTAATATCCACAACCGGACAAAAGGTATTATCCTATGACCCAAAAAATGTTTTTACATTTAAAAAGATAACAGGATAATACCTTTTCATCTCTTCTGGATATTTAAGGAAGTAAAAACACTTATCAATTTGAAATTATGAAAAAATGTATTTTAGTACTAGCTATTGTATTATCATCAGTAGCTCCTTTTGCCCAAGGTGTTAATTTTCAAGAATTAACACTCAAGGAAGCATGTGCAAAAGCAAAGGCCGAAAACAAACTTGTATTCATAGATTGTTATACAGATTGGTGTGGGCCATGCCGGTTGATGACCGAAGAAATATTCCCCATGAAAGAAATGGGAGACTATTTCAACCCGAAATACATATGTATTAAAGCAAATGCTGAAAAAGGTGAAGAAGGTCCCGCCATCAAAGAAAAATTCGGGATCAAAGCGTACCCGACATTTGTCATTCTCAACAACGATGGCAACCTGATACATATGTTTGCCGGTGGAGTGCTGGGACTTGAGTTTATTGATAAAGTTGAAGAATCCTTTAATCCGGAACTCGCATTCGGAGAACTTCAAAAGCGATACAATGCAGGCGAACGGAGTAAAAAGCTAACCTCTAGCTATCTTCAAGCATTACAACATACCTACACGACGAACGTGGGTCCCCTCATCGAAGAGTTTGCCAACTCTCTAAGTGATGATGAATTGATATGCGAGGAGTGTTTGTTTCTATTCGACGAACACGCACGGTTAGGTTCTCCACGAGAGAAATTCCTTACACAACACGTGGAAAAATTCCGTGAAGTCGTGGGGCAAGATAAAGTGGATCAAATCCTAAATCGGAAATACGAAGCCTATTATTGTGGTATTCTTGGCAAACAAATGGCTGCAACCACGACTGATGTAGAACAAGTTAACAAACAACTGGAAGCACTTCACCTTACTGGAGTAACCTCTTTACCTCTCTATCAAGCGGCAGTAGCCACTTATCTGACGAAAGAAGGAGGGGAAGCACTTTTCGAAATGATTAAAAAGGTATCCGGTGACCTTGAAAATAATGACATCGATCGATTCCTATACTTCACCATTCCGGCCGTAAACGAAGTATGGAGTGAAGACCAGAGTAAACAAATTGTCGCTCTGATTAACAAAGACGATATACGAACCCGGATCATAAACACGCTGGAACGTCAGAAAAAGACTTCACAACCCAAATAAAAGAACAAAACTACTAATATCTTTAAGTTCTTGACGTAAAGAGGCATAGGCTTTTGTTTTTTGGTTCTTTACCGTATTGATAGAAATATTGAGAGTGTCGGCGATCATCTGTTCGCTCATGCCGGACATCGACAACAGAATGATCTCCCGACGCTTTTCAGGTAATAAGGAAATGGCCCGGGATATTTCACGATTAAACTCGATTTCGGTGATTTTGAGCAATACATCATCACTCTCCTTGTTCTCGGCAGATTCGAGATTCAGTACATGTTTATTTCTCGTGATGTATTTCACCGTATTATTTCTCAACGCTTTATAAAAATAAGCCTTAAAATGATCTTCACTCTTGAAAGCTTGTCGTTTATCCCAGATATGAATGAACACCTCTTGAAGAATATCGTCTGCAGAAGAATCGTCAACTTGGAAAGACTTGACAAACTGGCGTCCTGCAGAGAAAAAACCCCAGAATAACTCTTCGAATGCACGTTGATTTCCTTCCCGAAATCTTTTAATTATCTCATCCATAAAACAACTTTATTTACATATCCACTATTGACTTTCCTGTATTCCGTTTCTTACCTCCAACAAAATAACTATCCACAAACCCACAAAAGGTACTATCGTACCCTAACATTATTTTAGGTCACAAACCCCATATCATACATAGATCCTAAAAGGAAACACCAGACTAAAGCTAGAAATAAATTTCCAGCAAAAACAATTGAAACAAAACTTTAACATACAATCACCTCTAGGTCATACCTATGTTCCTTCGATGTTTCAATATAACTCCGTTTTGATTCATTCCGCATTCAAATGTATTTTCTCCGGCGATCACTCGCAAGTGACACGGAGAAAGCACGGAGAAGACACGGAGAAAACCTAGCCAAACAATAGAGTAACAACGTACCATGAGAGTAATAAAACACGTGTTAATGAATAACTATATCCATGTTCAAAAAATTCTCTAAAAACAGAACAAAATCGCTTTTCAAAACGTTTAATTTATAATTAAACTTTAAAAATTAAGGCTATGACTGAGGATTATGAATTAAAAGATGACGTACATCGGCAACAATATGAATTCCGTATCGGGAACTATACCCCGAAAATCGAATATATAAAATCAATCAACGGAGAGATATATCTTACCCATACCGAAGTCCCGCGGGAACTGGAAGGGAAAGGGATAGGTAGCCAGTTGGTAGAAAAAACGTTACAAGACATTGAGCGGCAAGGTTTGCGGTTAGTTCCACTTTGTCCTTTCGTGGCAGCTTATATCAAGAAACACCCCGAATGGAGACGCATCGTGATGAAAGGTATTAATATAAAATAAGCACACATGGATAAGAAAATTGAATATACAAACGGAGAGTTAACCATTATCTGGCAACCGGGTTTATGCCAACACGCCGGAGTGTGCGTGAAAATGTTACCCAAGGTATACAATCCCAAAGAAAGACCTTGGGTCAAAATCGAGAATGCCACGACGGCAGAATTAATCGAACAAATTAACAAATGTCCTTCTGGAGCATTAAGTTACAAAATGAATAAGTAGTGAAAGTCGCCGAATTCGGCGACTTTTATTTTTTCCTTTTCCACAAATAGCAAACAATAAATATCAACAAGAAACAAAGCACGATAGTTGCTCCCGAAGGTAATTTCAGCGCTGCCGAAGTAAATAAGCCGATAACCGAACCAGCACAACTGATAATCGTTGCCCACACGAGCTGTTTCGTGAAATTCTTATGAAACATCCCGGCAATAGCCTGTGGCATGGTGAGGTACGAAATCACGAGAATGATTCCCGCTAGTTTCATACACAACACGATACACAAAGCGATCAATGCCGTAATTCCGATTTCCAGACCATTCAATGCGACGAAATGTGTCCGGCTGTATTCTTTATCAAAAGCGATATAGAATAGAGGACGATAAAATTTAGCAAAAAACACGATGATCACCAAACACAACAAAAGCGAGAGAATAACCTGCTCCCCCGTCACCGTGAGGATATTACCAAACAAGTAAGATAACAAATTAGGAGCATACCCCGGTGTCAGATAAATAAACAACACCCCGATGGCCATACCCGCAGACCAGAATATCCCAATCAAGGAATCTTCCTTAAATCGCTTGTTATCCGAAAGATATAGAATACAGAAAGCGGCGGCCAAAGCAAACACGGCCGCTCCGAAAAGAGGCGATAGCCCTAAGAAATAGGCTAATCCCAATCCCCCGAAAGAAGCATGTGTGATTCCCCCACTGATAAAGACCATCCGTTTGGCCACGATATAAGTTCCTATCAATCCACAACTCACGCCAATCAGAATTGTACACAACAATGCATTCTGGAAAAAAGTATATTCTAATAATTCAAACACCTTATTAATTTTAGATTTAATGATTTTAGATTTTAGATTGAAAAAACAATCAATCTAGTGCTTCCCTTCACTTTCAATTTTCAATTGTACGATCGTGTTTCAACAACACCCGATGAGGCACCGTACCGTGAGAGATCAATTCAATCGGACAATTATATAATTTCAATTGTTCCGGCGTGATCAGATTTGATTCATGGTAATGCAAGCCGCCATTCACGCAGGCTATCGTCTTCACGTAAGAGCAGATTGTTCCCAAATCGTGAGAAACCATCACGATACTCATCGTTTTGTTCAATTCGCCCAACACGGAATAGAACTCATTCTCAAAATTCGCATCCACGTAAGTAGAAGGCTCATCCAGAATAAGAATCTTCGGGGAAGAAATAATAGCTCGACACAAGAATACCCGCTGCATCTGTCCCCCGGAAAGCTCTCCTATCGGGCGATTCCCGAATCCTCCCATTCCGTATGTTTTTAAAAGCTCATCCACCTTTTCCCGATCAGCCCTCGTGTAACCCTTAAAAATTCCCTTCTCCGACATCAAACCGGACAAAACGACCTCTTTCACGCTAATCGGAAATCTTGCGTCAAAACGGCTGTTCTGAGGCAAATAACCAAACAAAGATTGTTTAGTAACATGATAAACAATTTCACCGGAGAAAGGTTTTAACAATCCCAAAATCACCTTCAATAAAGTTGTTTTTCCACCCCCGTTCGGTCCGATGATCCCGATAAAATCATGTTCCCGAATGGTAAGATTTACATCCCGCAACACGACCGCCTGCTCGTATCCCGCTGTAATCCCTTTTAACTCCAGAAGTTCATTCATTCTTCTATTTCATTTTCTGTTCAATGATACCCAATAAAGAATACATCTCGGCCTTCCAGTCCGGACTCAGCGGGTCTATGGTTATCACCTCTCCATCAATCTCCTTGGCGATAGCCTTGGCATTGGCCACATCAAATTGATTCTGAATGAAAACAATCTTTATTCCTTTAGCCCGGCAAGTATCGATCACCGCTTTCAAGTGCGAAGGATTCGGTTCCTTTCCCTCATCTTCAATAGAGATTTGTTCCATCCCGTAATCCTTGGCAAAATAAGTCAGTGCCGGATGATAAATTAGAAAAGTTTTATTCTCTTTCTTCGGAATAATTCGACGGGCTGCCTGATCAATGCTATCAATCTCCACCCGGAACTGACGATAGTTTTTTTCAAACGCCTCCCTCTGATCGGGGAATTTTGCCGCCAACACATCCAATATCGTGCGAGCCATCATCTCCGCATACCGGGGAGACATCCACACGTGAGGATCAAAATTCCCGCCATGCGAACCGTGATCGTGCTGATGTCCATGTCCGTGGTCATGATTACAAGCTCCTTGCTCCAAATCCATCCCGACAGATTGCTTCACGAGTAACATATTTTTCTGAGTTTCCAGAAAAGGATACAAATTACTCAACTCGAAAGGCAAATATCCCACGGCAAAATAAACAGAGCTATTGTGTAAAGCCTTCAACTGCTCCGTACTCAGATCACTCACCGCAGGATTCGCTCCCGGTGGAATCATCACGTTCACCTTCACGTAATCACCCGCAATTCTCCCCACGAAATAACGCTGTGGTAAAATACTCACGCTAATCGTTCTCTCCTTGTCTTTATTCTCCCCACAAGCCGTTAATAAGGCTATCAAAACAACTATAATTCCTATTTTCATTATATTGGATATATCAAATTCTTCTCTTCGATCACGTCTAACACTTCGGAAAGATATTTTGCAGCCTCGTATTTTGCCATGGGTAAATTGTGCAACAAATAATTACCGCAATCTTTAGCGGCAACACCGGGGACTTCTCCCTCGAAATCCCGGATAAAACGGAAGGTCTCCCGCATTAACTCCACGATGTCACGGGACTCCAAGTCGCCTTTCATCAAAAAGTAATTTCCCGTACAGCACCCCATTGGTCCCCAAAACACGATCTTGTCACCCCACTCCTTATGATTGCGCAAATAGGTCGCCGCCAGATGCTCTATCGTATGTAACTCTCCCTGTCCCAACACGGGTTCCCGGTTCGGTTCCTTCATGCGTATATCAAACGTCGTGACCACCTGATCACCTAAATAGTCTTTACGGGAAACATAAATTCCCCTCAACAAGCGCAGGTGATCAATCGTAAAACTCGGTATTTTTTCCATGCTTTAAATTTTATTCTTCTGATAAGGCTTTGATTAACACTTTAATCATTTCAAAAGAACGTTTAGGAGCCTCTTCCCAAAAATTCAAATATTGTTTGTAATGATCTTTTACCCCGGGAGTATCACTGATAATACGATAGCTCAAGAATGGAACCCCACACATATAGCAAACCTGTGCAATGGCACATGATTCCATGTCGACCGCCATTCCTTCCGGAAAACGTTTTTTAATCTCCGTCAACTCCTCTTTATCGGTAATAAACTTATCCCCGCTACATATCAAACCTCCGTAAACATTACCATCATGAGCAACAGATAATGCCAATTTACACAGCTCCTTATCCGAAACGAAACGAGCCGGCAAACCTTGCACCTGGCCATATTCATTTCCTTCTCCACACCACACGTCATGATAAACCATATTCTCGCCCACGACAATATCCATCACTTCTGTCAAGGGATCTATCCCCCCCGCAACCCCGGTATTGACAATAATATCCGGTGTGTAACGCTGTATCATCTCCATCGTACCGACAGCAGCACATACCTTTCCAATACCGCTTTTAACCAAGATAACTTCCACGTTCCCGATGCGTCCTTCCGTAAAAAGAAGTCCGCGAACAGGTTCTTCTTTTGTCTGTTCCAATAATGATTTCACCAGTCCGTATTCGGACGTCATGGCCACAATTATTCCGATCCTTCTCATATAACTCTATTGAAAAAATGGATTCATTCTTTTTTCTTCTCCGATCGTCGTGAATCCTCCATGCCCGGGAATGACACGAACATCATCGGGTAATACAAACAATTTTTCCCGGATACCATTCAACAACTGATTCATATCCCCACCCGGCAAATCAGCCCGGCCAATACTTCCCTGGAACAAAACATCCCCCGCAACCAGTAATTTATCCTTTTCACTATAAAAGCAAAGCCCTCCCGGAGAGTGTCCCGGGACATGGATCACCTTCAATTCCGAATGTCCGAACTTCACGATATCCCCATCTTTCAGGTATTCCCCCAAAGCCGGTGGCGGGGTAATTCCTTTCACACCTAACATAGCCGCATACCTTTCGGCATCCTCTACCCAAAACGAATCCGCCTCATGCGCCCGGGCTGATAGCCCAAACTCATCCAGCATGAAATTATTCCCGAAAATATGATCGATATGCAAATGTGTATTTAACAATGCTACCGGCGTCAACTGATTCTCCACTAAGAAACTCTTCAAACGTTGTCCTTCTTCCTTCGAAAAACAACCGCAATCAATCACTACGGCCTCCCCTGTCTCGTCATACAACACGATCGTGTTCTCTTGCCATGGATTATTTGTAAATACTTTAATTTTCATCTGTCGTACATTTTAACCCGACAAATATACGAAGAATTCGTGAGATTCAGGCAGATTTTGGCGGAATAAAGTAAGTGGTTGGAGACTAAAGGAATTGGGTGTTGAATGACTGTATTCTTCCTTTTTCCAAAAAAGCGGGATATTGAGGAGTTGTGAGGTAATTTTGCTACCTATCCGTTGCCTTTTTTAGTGTCGAACGACATCGAAAATGAAACGTGAAACTACTCTGATTTCGCCTCTGCCATCTCAAAGAACCCTTGTTTGAGAGAATAAAGATACGCAGAATTTTCCGTATATCGGTAAAATATGCCTATTGTTTTCTGTTTCAAGGGGCTGTTTCTATGTTCTGCCATATTTTTCATGCTGACAGGTAACTCTATACCGGTTAATTTTGCAATTAAAAGTATAGAGCTATGAATCAAGAAGATGTAAGGGTTTCGTTCTACCTGAAAAAGAGCGAAGCGGACGAGCAGGGAGAGTGCCCGATTATGGGCAGGTTGAATGTAGGCAAGTATTCCGAGGCGGCCTTCAGCATGAAGATGACGGCTCCGGAATCGGCATGGCTTTCCGGTCGTGCCACGGGGAAGAGCGCAAGGTCAAGGGAAATCAACCGGCAGTTGGACGAGATACGCGCTTCGGCACTCTCCATCTATCAGGACTTGTTTGCCCTTCGGGAGAAAGTATCAGCCGAGGAGGTGAAATGTATCCTTTTGGGCATGGCTTACGGGCAGGAAACTTTGGTGGCGTTCTTCCTCAGTTTCATAAAGAAATTCGAGAAAAAAGTCGGAATCAATCGTGAGGAAAGCACGGCCACATCCTACAAGTATGCTTGTGGCCAACTCATGCAGTTTCTCAACAAGGAATACAACCTTTCGGACATTCCCTTCACGGCATTGGACAGGTCTTTCATAGACAAATATGATCTATACCTGCGGACGGACTGCCAACTGAGTGCGGGAACTATTCTGCTGCTGACCACACAGCTGATGACGGTTATCCGGAAAGCGAAGTCGGCAGGTATCCTGACGTCCAATCCGTTTGCAGGCTATGAGGCGGAACGACCGGCAAGGGAAATAAAGTATCTCACGGAGCATGAACTGGAACGCATCATGTCGACACCGCTCCATAACAGGAAACTCTACCATATCCGTGATCTGTTTCTCTTTTCCTGCTTTACCGGCATTCCATACGGGGATATGTGCCGCTTGTCGGATGAAGACCTCGTGGCTGTCGAGGACGGCACATTGTGGATTAAGACCTCCCGCAAGAAAACAAAAATCAGCTATGAGGTCCCCTTACTGGATATTCCGCTCTATATCCTTGAAAAGTACAGGGATGCCGCACCGGAAGGAAAACTGCTGCCGATGTACAGCAACAGCGAATTGAATAACGCGCTGAAAACCATCGCAGACCTGTGCGGTATCAAGCAACGACTCGTATTCCATCAGGCCCGCCATACCAGCGCGACGACCGTACTTCTGTCGAACGGAGTCCCGCTTGAAACCGTGAGCAAGATATTGGGGCATGAACGGATAAGCACCACCCAGATTTATGCCCATGTGACCGATGATAAAGTAGAGAACGACACCCGTATGCTCGATGCCAAGATTGCCGAGCGGTTCTCGGTTGCCATTTAACCTGTATGTCTAATATTAAACTTATCAGCCATGAACGTAAATAACAACATTCGGAATAAAGAGATAAAGCACCGCAGCACGTTTGCCATCCTGTTCTATATCAACCGCACAAAGGTACGCAAAGATGGAACATGCCAGCTGTTGTGCAAGGTAAGTGTCGATGCCAAATGGGAACAAATAGGCATCAAGGTAGCCGTAAATCCCGCCCTGTGGAATCCGGAAACAGGACGTGCCGACGGCAGAAGCGAAAATGCCATTACCGTGAACCGCGCCATAGTCGACCTGGACAAACAGATCCGTGGACATTACAAGCGTATCAAAAACAGTCTGGGTTTCGTTACAGCGGAATTGATCAAGAATGCCATGCTGGGTATCGGTGAGAAAAAACTGACCTTACTGGCACTGTTTACGGAACATAACGAGGAGTTCAAGAAAAGAATCGGCGTGGACCGGGAGGAAGGGAGTTACGAAAGCTATACCCGTTCCTACAGACACTTGCATGAGTTTATACGGGATAAAAAGAAAACGGAAGATGTCACCCTGAAAAGTCTCGACCAGGATTTTTATGATGATTTCGAGTTGTACCTGCGAAGCAATTGCGGTATGCAGCAGAAAACCGTGCATGAACACTTGTACCGCTTGAAAAAGATGACCAAACGAGCGGTGAGCCAGGGAACATTACGCCGCGACCCTTACGATGAACTGCATCCGGCACTTCCGAAGCGCAAAAGCCGCCATCTGAAATACGAGGACCTGACGAAACTGATGGCGACACAACTCGATAAACCCAACCTGCAACGTGTCCGTGACTGGTTCATTTTTTCGACGTTCACGGGTCTGGCTTATGCCGACCTGAAACGCTTGTCGGAAAAGGATATCATACAGAAGGAGGACGGAAGTCAGTGGATTCGTATCCGGCGAAAAAAAACGGATGTCGCCTCTTATATCCGATTGTTGGATATTCCCTTGCGGATTATAGAGAAGTACAAGCCGGAACGTCGGAGCGACAAGATTTTCAACGTGTATTGTCGCGGATATTTGATTAAACTCACGAAAGAGGTCGGAAAACAATACGGATTCTACATGACTTTCCACAAGGCGAGGCATAATTTCGGAACGCATATCACGCTCTCGTTGGGTATTCCGATAGAAACCGTGAGCCGCATGATGGGACATACCAGCATCACGACTACCCAGATATATGCTGAGGTGAAAAGCCGGAAAGTGGACGAGGACACGAAAGCATTACGTGAAATGTCGGCAAAACGGCCGGTAAACCTCTACGAAGAAGAAGTTATCGCCAAGCCCAAGCGGAAAAGAAAGACTGTGTAAACAAGCGGCAATAAAAATGAGAGGAACAATCCGTATTATCGGGCTGTTCCTCTCGTACTGTTCCGTTGGAACCGCTTGCTCAGATCATAACCATTTCTGTTGTTCGTCAAGGCACTTTCTATGCGCCTCTTCCAGCAGTTGCTGAATTTCCGATTCCTTGTACAGCACCTTGCCTTGTATCAGGTAGTAAGGCAGGATGCGCAATGACCGGTATTCCTGCAAGGTGCGGCGGCTGATACGCAGGAGTTTTGCCAGTTCCACATCATTCATGAAACGTTCGCCGTTGAACGAGCGTTGACAGTTCGGTTCCATTTTCTTCAGTGCCCTGCCGGTATTCTCCAGACGGCGGAGAAGGTCGGCTACACGCGGGTCTTGCTTGTCAATGAAATAATGGTTCATAGTTTCTTTGAATTAGCATGATAATACGACTGTAATACTTTCTCCACGTCTTCAGGCTTGTAGAACAGCTTGTTCTTGATCCTGCCGAAAGGCAGTAATCCTTTGGCCCGGTACTCCTGTAGGGTACGCTTCGATATGCCAAGAATGTCGCATACCTCCTGGTTGTCCAGCCATTTTTTCAAGCCGAGGTCTTCCTGCCGTTTACATAGTATGTCGGCCTTTTCCTCGATGGTTTTCACACGCGTCATGAGCGCGTCGAAAGTCCGGATGTCCATACTGATAATTTCCATTGCAATTCTTCATTTTAATTTGTTAAACATTGATTCTGTTTCGCTCCATTTCCGCGAGGGAGAGCCTGCCTTTCCGGTTCAGAAATTCCTTGACCTCGGATGATTTGTAATAGGTACGCCCGTCTATCATGTAGTAAGTCACGAGTTTTTTCTGGCGGTACCGTGCAAGGGTACGTTTCGTGATACCGAGCAACTCGCACATGTCCTGGTTATCCAGCAGCTTGTCGCCGTCAAGGGCAGAGGTCTGCCGGTTCATGCGGCTCAGCTTGTCTTCAATCTTGTCGAACCGTTCCATGATTTGGTGAAGCATCATCTGGAACGTCTCACGGTCTATCTGTATCATAATATGATCTGTCTTTTGAGTGTAAATAATGACTGATTACACCTTGTCGCGCAACAGGTTATACTATGATATAGGGCTAATGGCATACCAATGACCCTGCATTTCACGGAATAACACAGGCATTCCGCTGAAATACAGCGAAATAAAAATTATCAGAGGAAAGTTGAAATGAAAAAACGGTCTTGCAAAATGCAAGGATTCCCGCAATGTGCAAGTTACATCTTGCGAGGGTTGCGATAAATCAACCGGCAGATACCGTTGGAAAAGGTAGTGGCTTCATGCAACCGCCATTGCAGAGTAGGAAGAATGTTTTGTATGGAAGTTCCCCCGCCGGAGGAAATGGGAAGCAGGTAAACGATCAGTTCGTCCACGAGGTTGTAAAAGGAAAGCCCTCGGAGCAGTTCCAACGATTCGGAATCGGAAACTTCGGCCAAATAGGTAAAGGTATTGCCTTTGCCGTCTTTTTCGCAAAGCAGGTCCAAAATGGAATGGGGTAAAATCCTTGCGTCACAGCGTTCCCGCCAATGGGCAAAACCTTTCCTGTGGTTCATTACCCATCGCATCGACATATCGGCGGCATCCGGCAGAAAGCCGTCCAGTGTCATAGCCGTTACTGCTTGGATTTTTGGCATATACCCCGGTTTTTAATTTTACTCTCAACCGGAAGCCGTCAAAAAAAAGAAGCGTGCAAACACGCTACTTCTAATGGAGGCTCTGGAATGCCTTAACAGGAATAGGTGAATGCACGCTATGCGTAGGCATAGCATAAGCAATCACGCAATAGTTCCTGTTAATGTTAATTTACCAGATTCCCATTAGAAACGCCTTGCGGTCTTATGTTATATATCGTCGGCAACTGCCCTATTGACAGTAAGCCGATTTTTCTCTATTTAATTGCAAAATTACATATATTCAGCGATATTTCCATTAATTACAGTTATCAATTTCACTTCAGCCCGTATTTCTTCATTTTCCGGTACAGCGTTGCCGGATTGATATTCAGCATCGCCGCGGCTTGTTCCCGGTGTCCGTTGCAAACCTTCAGAGCATTGATAATGCTCTCTTTCTCCATCGATTCATCTCTCAGGGGCAGGACGGTACGTGAAGGGGCATCGTCATTTACGCATGGACGGATTTCCATATCCAACGCTTCCATATTCAGCATCGGCGTTTCCGTGACCAGTACGGCACGTTTGATTCGGTTCTGCAACTCCCGCACGTTGCCCGGCCAGTGATAGGCGAGCATCCTGCGCCTGGCATCGTCCGTAAAGCCTTGCGTTTCCCGTTTCAGTTCTTTGGAATGACGTTCACGGAAAAATTCGGCCAGCGGCAGGATGTCTTCCGGACACTCTGCCAACGACGGCTGCCGAATCTCGAACTCGTTCAGCCGGTGGTAGAGGTCTTCCCTGAAACGTCCCTCCCGGATGGTCAGTTGCATATCCTCGTTCGTGGCGGCAATTATCCGCACATCGGCTGTCCGTTCCCTGCCGCCTACCGGAGCATAGGTATTCTCCTGCAATACCCGCAGGAGCAAGGACTGTATCTCGTAGGACATCGTCCCTATTTCGTCCAGAAACAGCGTGCCGCCTTTCGCCATGTCGAAATATCCGGTCTTGGCGCTGTCGGCACCGGTAAACGACCCTTTCTCGTGCCCGAAGAAGAGCGAGGCGGCCAGTTCACGCGGTAACGCCCCGCAGTTTATCGCGACGAACGGCATATTCCAGCGTTCGCTGTTGTTATGGATGGTTTGTGCTATCGATTCTTTGCCGGTTCCGTTGGCACCGAGAATCATTACCGACATATCGGACGGAGCAACCAGCCTGGCAAACTTTTCCGCTTGCAGAATCCTGGGGCTTGTTCGGTGAAACAGCTCCTTCTCTTTCCTGCGCACCGTAGCCACCGGGCGGAACACATCTTCCGCCAACTCCAGCAGATGCTCCCGGTGTACCGGTTTGGGCAGGTAATCCCTGGCTCCGAGCTTGATGGTACGCACCACATCCGAAACGGAAACATATTCCGTGGTCAGGATGAACGGGATGTCCTTCCTTTCCTTGCGCAACCATTCCAGCAGGGAAATGCCGTCCCCTTCAGGTAACCGCACATCCGACAATATCAGGTCGAACTGCGTTCTGCGTATCAACGAGCGTGCTATCGTCTCGTTCATGGCCGTCACGGCATCATAACCGGCCTGTGAGAGCCAGTCTTTCTGCATCTGTGACAGACCTACATTGTCTTCAACTATCAGTATTTTCCGTTTCATTCGTCACTCTTTTTATCTCGGCTTCCGCCACTTTAATCAGTATGGCGGCGTAATCCATAATCTGCCGGGTATGTTCATTCAATATCTTATCGTTTATAGTCTCGTTTTTCAGTAAAGCGCGATAAGCCGACAAGGCTTCTTCCATTTGCAGTAATTCCCACATCGGTTGCATCCGGTGGGTGATTTCACGCAATTTCTGCCTGTCACCGTTTTTCATTGCCGTACCGAGTTCCTCCCGGTCTTTTTCTGACTGGGATATAAAGGAAAGAAGCGTTTTTGATTTGTCGCTGACTTCAGAGAGTATCAGACTGAAATCGACGCTATGGGTCTCTTCCTGCCGGTTTCTTCTTATCGTTGAAAGCAGGCTGAGCAACTCGGAGGAAGAGAAAGGCTTGTAGATATAGTCTGTAAATCCGGCATGGAGAAATGCCTCCTTGTCACTGTCACCGCGTGCTGTCATGGCCACAACAGGTATGGTACGGGAGTTCCCGATATTTGAGTTCCGCAACAGAGTCAGCAGATCGAAGCCGTTGGTGCCCGGCATTTGGATGTCGGACAGCAGCAAGTCATAATCCTTGCCCCGCATTGCCTTTACGACCTCTTTGGAGGTGGCACAGGTTGTACAGTTCATTCCGTTACGCTCCAGCATCTCCTTTATCACATCCAGCAACATGGTGTCATCATCAATGACAAGTACATTTTGGGGCAGGTGCACCGGGTGTGGGATTATCCGGTTCTCGCTTTCTATCGGTTCATCCGTCATCTTCATGGGAAGTGTCACGCGGAAAGTACTGCCTTGGTCTATACTGCTTGTCACATTGATGGTTCCGCCAAGCAGGTTGACAAGTCCTTTCGTGATTGGCAGCCCCAATCCGAATCCATGGGCGTTGGCCACTGAACTCAAACGTTCGAACGGACGGAAGATACGGGAGAGCGTCTCCTCACTCATACCAATACCGGTATCTTTGACTTCTAACAGCAGCTCTCCTTCATGATAACAGGCATTCAGACTGATTGTACCGGCTTCCGTGAATTTGACTGCATTGCTGAGCAGGTTGTCTATAATCTGCTCGATACGGTCCACATCGCCGTAAAGTTTGACATCGGTATCCTTGAAATCGTGACAGAACAGGATTCCCTTGTTATTGACCACGTGGGAGAATCCGAAAACGGTACGTTCCAACAAGTCTTTAAGGCTGAACGGCACATCGTTGCGGGTTTCTTTGGCCTCGTTCAGACGGTACACGTCCAGCAGGTTGTTGAGCAAGTGTACCACGTGTTTACATACAATTCGGATGTTGTTCATGTGATTGTTCCTGCGTTTCTTTTCACGAGTATCCATAGCCAGTTCGGCACTCCCGCTGATGATGTTCAGCGGGGCGCGGATGTCATGGGAAATGGTCAGGATAATATTCTTCCGCATTTCCAGCAACGCATAGTTCTGTTCTATCGTTTCTTCCAGGCGTTTCCTGTTCCTTGCCTTAATCTTGATATCCCGTTGTATGATAAGATACAAGACAAACAACAGGATTATGGAGAAGATTATCAGGCCGGTTATTACAAGGGTGGAATGCTCGTATGAATCCTTCAAACGGACTTCTTTGTTCCGGAGGGCGGACAATGCCTGCTCATCCAGGCTTGTGATTAACGTGCGCAACTTACCGTTGAGTTCACGGTTATGCAACCGCAGACTGTCCGTATAGGTCTCGATGTTTCTTCTGCGTTCTTCCTGCAAGGAAATAAGCTCGTTCCCCCGTGCTCTCACTTTGGTATTAGCGGATGGCAATTGTACGGTTTCCTTGCCTCCGAATAATCCGGCTATCCCTTTTTTCTTGCGGGTGACAGTACGGGAGGTATTTGCTTGTGATGTGACAAGTGAATATTGGCCGGCCAGCAGGCTGTCGATTTGTTTTTGTTGCCGGAAAATCTCTTTCATCCGCAACAGATGTTCCTCTTTGTTGAGCAGTAGGGAACGGAGGGAATCCACTTGTTCCGGACGTACAAATTCCTTGCATTGTTCACGTAAAATTTGCAGCAGGGAATCCGCCTTCAGACGACGTGTACGGTATAACTCACAATCTTTATCTGTCCACGTCATGACGGATTCCCCGAAAGTAGCAAGCACGGTGATATGGCGATGGGTAGTGCTGATATTGCTTTGTGTCTGGAATATGGTTATCGACTCCTGCTCTATCTCCGCCACACGTTTACGCTCGTGTAAAACGATGGCGACCATACTACCGATAATCGCCATTAGAAGAAAATATCCTATGAATATCTTATGCTGCAATAGTAATTTCATTAGCTTTTGAGTCTTTATTATATACTATTGAGCCTTTACGATTCCGCTCAGCGGGTCGAACCGCATGGCTTGGTTGCTGAACAGCCGTTCGATATAACCGCTCCGGCGCATCTCCTCTGTTGGCATACAATGAAGTCCGGGGGTGTCTATGAGGGCTATTCTGTCGCTCAGGGAGAGGGCTATGTCGAGTTCGTGGGTGGAAAACAGGATGCACTTTCCTTCGTTATGGGCCAGCCGGGCGAGCAGCGAACAGAGTTCGTAACGGTTGGGCATGTCGAGGAACGAGGTAGGCTCGTCCAGCAGGATGATGGGTGTGGACTGTGCCAATGCGCGGGCAATCATGATGCGCTGGCACTCGCCGTCCGACATCCTGTCCATCGTGCGTTCCGCATAGTCCTCCATGCCTACCGAGGCGAGCGACCGCATAACGATCTCCGTGTCGGCCTTCTGCATCCTTCCTATCCAATTGGTATAGGGTGCGCGGCCGATAGCCACGACGTCCTCGCATTTGAGGTTGGCGATGCGAGTGCGCTCGGTCGTGACGAATGCCAGTGTTCTTGCCCTCTCTGCAACCCGCATATCGGCGCCGTTATGCCCGTCGAGCAGGATTCGACCGGCATAACGGCGGTTCAGTCCGGCGATGGCGCGGAGCAGCGTCGATTTGCCCGTGCCGTTGCGCCCGATAAGGGCTGTCAGTTTGCCTTTTTCTATGGTGGTTTCCACCTCGCAGAGCAAAGTTCGCTCGCCGTAGCCTATGGAAAAATCGTGTAACTCTATCATGCTGTAACGGATTTGTTGCGCAAGACCACCCACACCACAATGGGGATTCCCAGCAATGCGGTGATGGCGTTGATCGGCAGGGTGAACAGTTTGGAAACGAGGTCGCAAAGCAGCAGCACGGAAGCACCCGAAAGAACGGTTCCCGGCACGAGCACCCGATGGTCACTGTTGCGGAACAGCATCCGCGTGACGTGGGGCATGGCCAGCCCGATGAAACCTATCGGACCGCAAAAGGCGGTCACAGTGCCGGCTAGCAACGTCGTGGAGAGGAACAGCAGTCCGCGTGAGCGACGGACGTTCAGCCCCATCGTCACGGCATACTCCTCGCCGAACAGCAGCAGGTTGAGCGGCTTGATCGTCACCACCGCCAACAACAGTCCGGTGACAATCGACGGGATAAGCACTGTAAGCTGGTTGAGGGTCACATCGCCGAGCGACCCCATCGTCCAGACGACGAACATTTTCAAGGATTCATCGTTGGCAACATACTGCAATATTTGGACGACCGCACCGATTCCCGACGAGAACATCATGCCGAGAATCAGAATTACCATGATATCCTTGATGCGGTGTCCGACGGCGGCGATGACAACCAACACGATTGCCGCTCCGAGCCATGCCGCCCCAGCGATGCCTATCGACGAGCCGACACCGGCAAGTACGACGAGTGCCACGCCGAGGCTCGCGCCCGAACTGATGCCGAGCACGTAAGGCCCGGCAAGGGGATTGCGGAAGAGGGTCTGCATCTGAAGACCGCTGACCGACAGGGCGGCTCCGGCCAGCAACGCGACCACCGCCTTAATCAGTCGGATATTCAGTATGATTTTCGCCGTCGCTCGCGGACAATCGCCACCCGTCAGGGCCGCCCAAACATCGCCGAGCGGCACGGCGACAGCCCCCACCGCCAAATCCAGCAGAAACAGGAAGAGGGTGAGGGCAACCAGTGCGGTAAATAATAGGACGGAACGGGAGCGCATTTATTTCAATTGCTTGTAATAGACGAAATCTTCTGCGACCAGTTCGGGGTGGAATATCTTTACGAGGTCTCGTAGCACGAGGTCGGGATTCACCACGGCCGACTCGTAGTAGTCGTTGCCGCCGGCGGCATTCGTGCGGGCGTTGTTGTTATAGACGTATCCGTTGCGGAAGCACCGGGTGTCGGTGAACTTCGGGCAGGCGGCTCGCAGTTCGTCGAGCGTGTTCGCCATACCCACATGCAGCCACATATCGACTTGCGAGGCCAGCAGATACGCCTCTTCGAGGTCGATGGGCGCAGAAGCGTTTCCCGTGTTCTTCTTGTAGATGTAATCGCCTCCGGCATCTTTGATCAACCGGGCGACATAGCTTTCGGTCGAGGGCATGAACCAATTGTCGCCGTAAGGCGTGTTGAGCATCACTGAAGGGGCATCGATGGCTGCATCGGTTACTCGCTTTTTCAAAGCGTTATAGCGAACCGGGATATCGGCAAACACTTTCTCTCCCTCTGTCCGTTTCCCTGTAACCTCCGCTAATGCCACCAGCCATTCGGCCTTGCCCAACGGAGACTCTTCCAGGTAATCGCCAACATACATGAACGGGATGTTCAGTTCTTTCAGTTTTCCCTCCATCGAGCTCGCGCCGTTCACGCCGTAAAGCAGCACGAGGTCGGGGTCGAGCGAGAGCAGCAGTTCGTAATTGATGTTCCCTTCGTAGCCCACGTCGCCGACGCTGTCACGACGAGCCTGAATATCGGGATTGGAAATGTAGTCGATACCCGATACGCCAACGACGCAACGGTCTTCGTCAATAGCATCGAGCATGGCGATATGGGTAGAGGACATGCAGATGATGTGCTCGGCATCTTTTCCGAGCACCTGACCTGTGAAATCTTCGGGTACGCTTTCTCCGTCACGGGCGATGAACAGGTATGTGGTAATGCTGTCAGCTCCCTGCCAAGGGTTCGTGACGGTAACCAATACGCTCTTTTTACCGTCTGCACCTTTTATGTCAAACTCCGAAGCGTATTCGGGTGTATAGACCGCTCGGTTGAAATCGGCAAGTTTGGAACTCTTATCATGGCAGCCTGTGAATGTCAGTACAAGCAGCAATATCAGGCTCAGATTTTTCAATGCTTTCATATCGTTACAAATTTGTGTTTACGGACTTTTTCTTGTTTTTCCCGAACTTCGGGGTGATACCGATGAACAGCTCGAAGTTGATGCCGGGCATGGGGCGCGAGAGTACCGAGAGGTAATCTTCATTGAAAAGGTTGTTGACAGCGAATTTCAATTGCACGTCCACCGGTTTGAAAAAGAGGTTTTTCTCCAAGGAGACGTTGCTCATGAAATATTCGGGCAGGTGTCCTGTCAATGTGTAGTCGTTGCTCGACATGGTGAAACGCTCCGAGTAGAACGTCCACTTGTAAAGGAACGCCCACGACCGCCACGACAACCGTCCTGTCAGCGAGGCGGAATGCTCCGGCACGTAGGGTAACTGTTTGCCCACCGACTGGTCAGCAGGTGACATTTTCTCGCCCTCGTTGATAGAGGGTGTCCACGAATAGGAACCGTTCAGGTCAATGAGCCAATCCTTTGCCGGCTGCACGGCCAGGTTCGCCTTGACCTCGATGCCGTAGGCGTGTACCTTCTTCACGTTGCGGGGCGAAAAGAATCCTTTGGTGGTGGGCAGCCAGATAATCCAGTCGTCGATGTAGGAATCGAACCAGTTCACGCCGCCGTTCAACTTATAGACATTTTCTTTGCCGACCTCGAAACTTACACCTGCATCGTAGCTGAAACCATGCTCGTTTCTCAGATTGGGATTGCCACCGGGCAGGAAATAGAGGTCATTCAGCGTCGGGAAACGGTAATTGCGTGAAACAGAAGCTTTGAGCATCACATTCCCTTTCGGAGAAATGATGCCGTCAATAAAAAAAGCCGGTATAAGCGGAGCCCACTCGAAACCGTACATTTCTTCTCGCAACACAACCGACATGCCAAGCCGGTCTATCGGTTGCCACTTGGCAGATACGGAGCCTGAAAGTTCCACGCGTCCTTTGTCATAGCCCACGATGGCTTTGCCTCCGTCCTGCAAGATGATATTCTTGTCCTCACTGCGTACCAAATGCTGGTGAGCCGATACGTTAGCGGTGAAAAACCAACGTTTTGTCGGACTGTATTCACCTTCAGCTTGCCCGTAGAACGTATTTACCTTGCTGCGGGAACGGGTCATCGACGCCCAGTTATCAGGTGCGACCTCACGCTTGTAGTCGTAGGCCATCCATGTGTGTATGTAACCGCCTTTCACGCCGAGTTTCCAGTTGCTTTTGATATGATCCCACGAAAGGACACTGCGGAAAGTCTGTTCCCGCTGGCGGTTCTCGAAGTCGGTTGCATCTCCGTAGTCGGTCGTCAACATCGGAAGTTCCCGGTTGGAATTGATATACCATGCGTTCAGGCCTAATTTGTCGCCTTTGCGGGTGTTGTAATAGACCTCTTGAAGCAGGTGCAGGTCCTTGAACGCCCCGGAGCGGTTGCGCTCTTTAGGATGATACTGCCCGATGATGTTCTTGTCCTCGTCGTAGATGTTTATCTTCTTGTCGTGGTTGGTGTACTTGTAATCGTTAGGCGAGGAAGAATAGACCGCACGAGTGGAGACGTGCCACCTCTCGCTGCCATAGGTGAAGCGGGCGAACTCGTCGAATGTCCGGAACGATCCGATGCCCTGCACGTATTGGGCGTTGAACCCTTCGGCAACGGTGGGGGTGGTACCAAGCTTAACCAGACCGCCCAGTCCGCCGCCCGTTTCGTTCACCGATGAAGTACCGTGCAGCAGCGATGCGTTGTCTATGAAGTAGGACGGAATGGTGGAGAAGTCCGTCATGCCGAGCATGGGGTTGTTGATGCGCATGCCGTTCCATGTCACCTGCGTGTGTGAAGGCGACGTTCCTCGGAATGCGACGGTCGAGAGCGTGGCGCGTCCGTAGCTCTTGACGAATACGGACGAGTTGAACGTCAAGATGTCGGCCATCGAGAGGGCGATGTTCTCTTTCAGTGCGAGCGAATCGAACTTCGTCTTCTGCACGCCGATTTCTTTCATCGGCCGATGGCCGACGACCGTGACTTCCGGTATGGTAAGATGCCAGGTCGACCGCTTTTTGCTTTCCGTCTGCTGCGCAAAGAGTGCCGTGGGGAGACATGCCGCCAAAGCGAATAACAGATATAGTCTTTTCATATTGCCTCCTTTCTTATTTCCAACAGAATGCACCGGGAATAATCCCGACATAAAATTCATCTATCAATTTCCCTTCGGGCGAGTAGCGGTAAATCATGCCCTGCTGCTGGTAGTCGATGGCATCGGCGATGTATACTTCCCCGTTGGCGGGGTTTACCGTCAGTCCGTAATAAATCGTGCCGCTGTATTCGAGGAACGGACGCACCGGCACATGGCTAGCTGTCACGTCCATACTCCAAATGGCCTTGTTGATCCAGTAGAGTTTGTCCCTGTCACCGTTGAGCTGCACCTCCGAGGGCCAGTCGCCCAACTTGAACTTGAACTGCTTCTCCACCGTGAATGTCCCGGCGTCGATGCGGTAGAGCGACGGGGCTTCGTAACCGTAGGGGCTGCCCTCATAACCGCCGTCAGTCACCGTCCACATCTTGTTGTACTTGTCCATGACCAGCGATGTCGGTTGTATGCCGACCTTCAGTTCATCGACCACTTGGTCGGTTTCGGTGTCGATTTTGATGATGCGGTTTTGGTAGCTCCAGCAGTTGCAATAGACGTATTTGCCGTATTGCACCATCTGTTCGGTGGAGCCACTCTCCATCGTCATGTCCGGCACTTGAATGTAGCCGGTAATTTCATATTTCTTCGGGTTGATGATGAAGATGCGGTTGTCCCACAGTTGGGTGACGTAGGCTTTTTCGTCGCTCAGGAAATGGATGTAGCGCGGGGAGGTCAGATTCTCGATGCGTCCTACCTCCTTGAAGGTGTTCAGGTCGATGGCGAAAATCACATGGGAGTTGTTCACCACGACCCAGCCCTTGTTGTCGTAGATGGTCATCGACTGCGCCACGTCGCCGAGCTTCATGCCGTTGGCTCGGAAGAAGACCTCGTTTTGCACTTGTTTGGTTGCCGGGTCGTAATAGGACAAGGTAGCATTGCCGTACTGGAAGTTGCCCTCGTTGGTGATGAACAGTCCGGCTCCCGTGGCATTGAAGTCTTCTACGGCATCGCCGTAGTCCCACTCCATGCAGGATGTCAAGGATAGTGTCACTCCGACAACTACGCTCCATAGCAGATATTTCAATTGGTGATAGGTCATACCGTTATTTTTATAGTTAATCCCCGGTAGTCTTACCTTACGGTAAGCATACCGAGGATTGGCAGAAAATTTATTGTTTGGTTATTTATTGCTTGTACTTCCCGTTTTTCATGTCTTGGTATGTGGGGTTATAAGCACATTCTCTGACAGACCATTGAGATTCTCCTGTTAGAACATTGTTTTCAAACAGGTATTTGAAAGAACTAAAATCGGTAACATCTCCTTGCCCGCTTATACTAATCCCTTTTACTGATTTGAGACCTGAAAAATCAATGGACAAAATACCATTAGAACCAAAATCAGAATACGGGCATGTTATTGAAAGATTTTCGGATATTGATTCTACGTTAGGATAAGATACCTGATCTGCCTCCATATCAAATATAACAGTAGATGTTGTAATATCAAACTTCCCATTTATTGTTTTTAATTTGGGACATAGAATATTAGTACCATCAATCTCAAACTTAATTTGTGCATTTGCTCCATCCGTTCCAATGCTTTCCAGATTGGTAAACTCAATATCATTCTTAAGGTGGGAAGTCGTAACTGAACATGAACCGAGAATTTTTTTCAATGACGGAAAGGTAATATTATTTGCATTCTTATTATTTTCTAATGTTAAGGTTCCTCCAATTTCCAGCAAATTAGGAAATTCGATTTCCGCCTCCGTATTAACACTTCCCGAATTCAATGCAATAGTCATATTTCCTGCCACACGAATAAATGGCATAACAAATTCTTTTACATAAAAATAATCTTTGCATTGGAAGTCTCCCTGTATATTTGAGATTCCCTCAAGAGTCAATTCTGTCAATCGACAATCTTTAGGAAGTAGAAAAAGGCTACCGTTAAATGTTTCCGATCCTACGATTTTATTTAGTTGCTTACATTGTAGGGTAAGTGTATTCCCGTTAAAATTTATCTGGGACAAATCCAGTTCTTCTATGAGCAGATTAGTTAAAGTCATATCACCGAGTACATCTTTCAAAGAAGCTATATTGAGTTTATTGACTTTATTCGCATCCACACTGGTCTCTCCGCAGGAAATAAGACCGGGAAGTTCAACAATGGAAATCTCTTTGCAATTTTTTATAGCCAGTCCTCCAACCGAATGTAATTCGGTCATTGCAAGACTTCCGATGGAGGACATATCGGAGAATGAGGCAGTACCGGCCACACTTTCCAATGCCGGTAGATAAATTCCTTGCAGTTTGGGAAAATATTGGATTGTAAGTTCATTCCCGATCTGTTTTAGTGCTGAGAAAACAATGGCTTCGGTTGTCGCTGATTCTTTTTGTGCTACCGAACCTTTGACAATTAAGGAAGCTCCGACAGATTCAACGGCATTTGCATCCAAATCAAGCAAAGCATCGGAGGTTATATACATATCCTCACCAATGAACTCGACTTTGGGTATGGATATTTTTTCAATGACAGAACTGTTAACGACAAAATCGCCGGTCACTCCAAGCAAAGAGGGCAGATTAACCGTTTTGAGCGTTATGTTTTTACTGGTAGAAGTTGTCGATCCTAATTTGAAACTTCCGAGTTGTTCCAGATTATCCAACCCCGTCAAATCCGCTCCTTTGTAAGACGGATTGATAACAAGAGAGTTACTGATTTGTTTCAGGTTGGCAAGTCCGTCCAGATTGGTGATTTCTTCTCCGTCTGCCGTTCCGATGGTCAGGCTGCCTTCGATTTTGTTTATTCCTGTCTTTGCAAAATTATCAACCTCGGCTTGCGTGGCAAGTACTACGCTGCCGCTCTGTTCGATGTCTGCATATTGATAAGTATAGGAATATACTTTGCTATCCTGCATTTTGGAGGTAACTACGAATTTCCATTCATTCTCCCAATCCTCAATGGTCGATGGATTCGGGTTAATAGAGACTCCCTCGCAAAGGGCATACTCTACGGTAGCCCCTTTCAGACTGGCATTATAAGGTATCTCAATTGTAATCTTGTCCCCGACTATCATGGCTTGATAGGTAATGCCATCTACAGTTAGAGCAAACTCGGAGATGAAGTGATCCTTGCCGTCTATTCCGCTTACTTCAGGGTCGTCATCACTACATGCAGCAAGGCAGAGCGTAGCGAAACAGAATAGGATGAAATGATATATTTTGTTCATAATGAATTTTATTTGTCGTTATTGTTGTTTTCATCACAGAACTTGAAAACTTCTGTGGAATTTTCCCCTAACCATCCAGCTTTTACATTGACACCGGTCTGCACCTTGATAAAGTCAATATGGGAAAGATTTGCAGACGTGCCGTCGATATTGACTGCATCGGAAATCTTAAAATAGTTTCCAAGTGCTCCCGCGTTAGGATTGTCTTTATTGGGCATATCATCACCGATATTATCGGCATATCCCCATCCAAACGGATTATTGGACCACATACCTGTCGACGGGCTTTGTTCGGTACGTGCTTTCAGGCATGTGCCGTATAGCGTATAGGAATCCTCTTCAATCCACAAAGGATAATAAAACTCTTGCGGGTGATAGTTGCCGAGACGGTCAATCGCCCCTTTATTTCCCTTGTTGTCTTGCCATTGGGTGTCCATGTTGGGACCGGGACGGAAATAAGTTACGGCATAGTCCTGAATGGTTTCGGGTTTTCCATATTCAGAACCCTTCAGTTCATACCATTCATCGTTGGGCAAGCCGTCTCCATTGACATCTTGCATTACCCATACAATGCCCGGTTCATTTGACGAATCAAAGGCATTTCCTTTGATGGAAAAATCATAACCGCCTTTGTTTTCGATACTATGGTCGAATCCTACTACAATATATCCTCCCCAACCTCCGAGAGAAACATATTGTTCATTATCAAGACGTTTTTGTGCGTAAGCACAGGCTGCTTCGTGCGTGCTTTCCCCATTGAAACCTGCTGTATTCGTTTCGTTTACAAATTGTCCCGGAGCCGGAACAAATTCATATACTTTATTGCTGTAAATGGAATTTCCGGCAGCAAAAGGTCTTTTTCCGGTCGCTTCACAACATTTCACCGGAATATTGACACTGACTTCATCGACACCGGAAACAGCAATATTACGAGTGAGGGCTGCTTTTGTTCTTTGATTGTCGTATTTCACAGTAAAGGTAAGCGTGTGTTCTCCGGTTTTAGCGGGTTTGAAACCGTAAACCAAGGAATTGGCTCCCTCAATCGGTTGCCCGTCCAAACTCCATTGATAAGAAGGCTCGGCACTTATTGATACAAAGGGGCGGACAAACAAAGTACGTCCTAATTCTACGTATTTGGTATTATCCTCGGTGAAATATAAAGATGACGGAACTACGATTTCAATCGGAAGTTTATCGACAACCTCAATAGAAACTGTCTTCTCTGATTGTCCGTCTTCATTTGTTACGGTTAAGATCAGTTCATAAGTTCCCAACTCATCTTGCTTGAATGTATAAGTATTTTCCGTTCCGACTTCGTTCCCGTTAAGAGTCCACAAATAAGTAGCTCCTTCTGCATTTTGAATGTCGGGAGTAAGGATATATTCACGTCCTGCGACGACTTTAAGCCCTATAGAGGGGGTTACCAATGAAATGACGGGCGGAGCCAATTCATTGACATCCACGCGGATTTCTTCTTCCGCGCTGGCGTCTCTTGTATCTACCCGCAAAGTAACATAATACGAGCCGCATTCGTTAAAAATGTATTTCAATTGAGGCTCGTCGGAAATAATACGACCGTTGCATTTCCATGAATAAACGGCGTAATCGACATTCTGATAGGTCGGCTCAATAACGATCTCTTTCCCTATCTTTACAACATAGATTCCGTCCTCGCTATCCAACTCAATGACAGGAGGCACGACCACGTCCTGCGATATTTCTTCGTCTTTGTTACAAGCAAATAGAAATATCGTCAAGGAGAATAAAAGCAAATACTTCTTCATTATATTTATAATTTTAACGCTGAAATTCCCTTGAAGAAAGTATTTGATTTCAATCTCCATTGGGATATAATAAAAAGGGGCAAATACTTTGCACTTACCGTTAAAAAGCATTTGCCCCAAATTCATGTTATTCGTTTACGGTTACATCAATATCGTCTATAGCAACGTAAGCAGGAGTGTTCAATCCGTATGCGCTTGAATCGCTTCCTTCGAAATTGATAGCTACAGTACATACGCTGTCACCTAAACCGCTTAAATCCAATTGATTCCATCCGGTGCGGATTTTATTGGTCAAACCTGATTCTGCATCTTTACTGGAATCGAAGTTTGCCAAATAGTATTCTACTTCTTTACCTGTAGGTTTACCCGTCGCATCCAACGCAACAAATACCACCTTAAACCATCCTTTTTGTGCCGACAAAGAGCCTTGTGTAAACGAGTTGCCATCCTTCATGACTAAGTAGGTATAAGTCGTATTGCAAACCCATACGCTGTTGAATTTACCATATTTCGGTGTACCCTTGACAGGAGTGTTTGTGGTAACGACTCTGTAGCCGGTTGCATCGGTCAGGTAAATCTTCGCACATTTGTCATAAGTTGCTTGTGAATCATTGTATGAATCGCTATAACCGAAAGCTACAGCAAAATTTTTACCGCTATGACCGCCGTTGGGCCAGTACACGCTACATTGGTTTTGATAATCCCCCTGTGTCAGATTATGAAAATTAGAGATGGCAAAACCACCATTCCAAAACTCATATTCCCAAGGTTGTCCGCTTACCCATTCCTGTTTCAAATAGTTAATCGGGAACTGAATGTACGTACCGGTTTGCTCGATTTGAGTGATGTAGCCGGTCGTTACCTGATTGCCGTTGGCTGTGGCAGAATAGAGATTGTTTCCATACTGATCGGAAGCCATTACGCTGGATGGTACGTTATCAAAATCGATAATCGCATTGGTAGAACTTATCGCGCGGGTTTGAATCGCACTCTCCTCATACGGAGTAAGGAAGTCATCGTCGGACGAACATCCCGTGAACACTGCGGCGGCCATTGCTACAACGGCCATTGCCATGATTTTGTAAAAGTTTCTCATATTCAGTTGTTTTAGTGAAACATATATATACAAAAAAATCCGTTTGTCACGATGGATAATCGTATCAAACGGATGCAGTGCCTGTATCAATTTCGGGGAGTCAGCCTTGAAGCCGGAAGCCCACAGTCTATTATGCTGTAATTGAACAAACGCCAAATACCCGTGGCGGTTATCTCATCGCGTTTGCAGCAGGTCTTCTGACTTATTCCAGTTTGCCACGCCTTCCCAGTCTTACGACCAGTGGCAGGTTGCGGCAACCTTTTGTTGGAACTTACAGCAGCAGGTACTGTTCCGGATTCTCACCGGATTCCCTTTTAATCCTTGTCGGGTCTTCAGACCGTCAAGGAACTACAACGCCACAAAGGTAACAAAAATGTTTTAAAGTCCAATTATTAACCCAATAAAAATTTCAGCAACTGAATCCATAAGTGACCCAGAAATTTGAGTTTCAGGGATATGACATTTAAATCAAAACCGGATTTACTTTCATCGTTCCCAAATTCAGAAATAGTCCGTGATGTTCAATCATTCCGTTCCGGAACATTTTCCAGAGAATGTTGCATCCGAGTTGCGCCAGCGTAGAGTTGATGAACAAATCCTGCTTTTCTAATGCCTCCGCCAGCGAACAACTCGGACCGGAATCCTCTTCCTTTACTCTTGCGTATTTAACCAATCGGGTAATGACTTTTAGGGAGCCTACCGTTTCATATAACTGAGATGCGGGTTGCTTTATCTTTTTCGGTACGGTTCCCAGAACGACTTGTCCCGATGTCTGCGTGTTCCCGAAATCCATCCAATAAAGCGGGGTTGTATAATCGCGGTAATCCGGGATTTGTACGGCCTTCAGGATGTTCCATAAATCAAGGCGTGATTTGATCGTGTCCGTACAAGTGATGGTAATGTTTGCCATATTATCCCGGCAAGCATTCTTCATCATGGCCGGAAAGATGTCCGGTACTGCTTTCCAGTCGTTTCCGAAGAAGTTGTTGATACGGGTAATAAGGCATTGCGCCTTGTTCAGTCCCATGTCGGAATACCCGAACAACTGGCGTCCGATGTTGGCCTCGGTTACAATGTCCGGATCGTAAAGTGTCACGAACAATCCCGGATGTCCGAGTGCCCGGAGTGTCACATCGAGCCGTGCCAGGCCGGTCAGCACCTGCGAGCCGGTTCCTCCCGCACCGATCAGGTTAACCGTTACCGGATGCTGCGGGTTTATCAGGTAGTTGTCGATATAATGTACTCTTTTCATTTCAGTATGTCTTTAAGTTTCAAATTTCTTAACGGTTTCAACTCTTCAAGGTCGAAGGGCTTGTCTTTGGCCGCTTTCGTCACCAGCACCAGGTTGGACTTGGTGGGGTTCCCGCCACCTCCCAGATGCGAGAACTCCGTCAGCCAGAATTTCTTTTCCCAGTATTCCAACAGGTTTTCATAGGTCAGGTTTTTCGGTTTCTCTATTTTAGCCGAACCTAAACAGACGCTCGCGCCTGTGACATTGAAGAACGGTGCAGTATACAGTTCTGTCTCATCCGTCAGAACCTTGCCCTTGCAGGCATAGACATTCAGGCTGTTCCCGTTTGTCTCGTAAATGATTCCCGGCAGGTTGTATTCCGCATTCTCAACCTTGAGCGATTCCTTGAAGAACATCATTCTTTTCCGTGGAGGATTGTACCAGACGTACTTCTCGCTGCCTTTGCGTGAGTCGCACCACAGCATATTGGAGGGGATTCTCCCGTAAGGGGTATTGCTGCGATGTTCGGAATACCCCCGTACAAGTTCGTTCATGAACTCTACCGTCACGGGCACACCTTCACCCATTTTACCTTTTCCGTCTATTTCCCTCGCTTCCACAAAAAAGGATTCTCCCTCTCGGGAAGCATAGGCAATCAACGCAACACGCGGATGCAGTATGTCGTTGATTTCTTTGGTAAGTTTGTTCGTCTCCATGCTGTCAGTAAATAAAGTTTATGAATCTGTCCGCCCATCTGAAGAAACGTTCCGGATAGTTGTCTTCCTTGGAGAATACCTTATCCGTTTCCGGAGACAAGGCAAATGTCGTAATGGGAATTATGTCATACGTCTCCTGCCTGCTCGAATTATAGAAATCAATCAGGTATTCCGTCATTATGTCCTCACAATTATAAACCACCCGGATTTGTTGCTCCAGCCCCTTAGGATAATACTCCGGCTCTTCATCGAACCACGGGTCATAGGCATAGGACATGATGGATTTGTCTGGGTTGACGAATTCCAGCCCTTGCCTCATGAGGGCGATGAGTTCCTGTTCCAAGCCGTTCCGGCACTCGTACTTGTCAATGGCTTCCGGCAGATTCTTGTAATAGGATTTGCGACACACCCTGTCGAGCAGTTTGTAAATCCTGCCCTCCTTGTATGATTGCAACAACCTGTGCCGTTCCGCACGTTCTTTCTTGTCCTCGCCGTCATCATCCTGCGAGAACATTTCAAACACCCAGTTCGTATCCTCCTCGTCGTTTATGGTGGAAAAACCGTTCGCACTCATCAGGTGATGCAGGAAGGACAACGCGATGCGTCTCAATTTCGGATTCAGGGCTTCCACGAATTTGACCGGGAAATAATACAGGGTATACTTTCCCCACGTATGGGCCTGCCACAAGTTGAAATACAACCGGCCGTTCCGTTCTTCATAATTTACATGCACCGTTTCATCCAGGAGTGCCGCGAATTCATTATAGAGGTTGGCAATGCCTTCCCCGATACTTTTGCCCCGGTCATGCGGTGCATCGACATTCAGCAGTCCGGCATAGCGGAAATAAGAATCACGCAGGAACTCGTAATTCTCCTGCGTGATCAGATTGTGCGATATCCCGTCATGGTCTTCCCTCGTGACCGATTGCGGGGCTATCGGGACGAATGATACGTTTAGAAAAGAATTACAGCCCCGCTCGGAGCCGTAATTCTTTCCGTCCTGTCCACTCCATGCCGGATATTCCGTTCCGTCTGGCTGATGGCCAGCCTCGCGAGTTGTTCCAGTTGATATTTTTTCAAGGGCGTACATGACTTTTCCTTTCTTTTGCTTTTCTTTTTATCCATATCTCCTAACCTTTGGTTCCGATGGTCGTCTTGAACTCGTACACTGCCGTGTCGTTCTCGATGACCGGACCGTGTACCGTTGCCGTTGTCAGCTCCGGATACATGTTGGCATAATAGTTCATCACCGCGTCCGGCATCTCACCCGGCATCGGGTCGGCCAGTACGATTGTTTCACTTCCTTTCCTGAATTTGAAGGTCCGATTGAGACCGTTTACTGTCATTGCCATAACTTATGCTGTTTGATGTTGGTAATGGGGTGTCTGAATCATGTCTGCCGGGAAGTCCAGGTATTCCTCGTAATCCTCCGGCCGGTAAGTCGGTTCATCCTGTGGCGGATATTGCTGGTGCTGGTACGACGCCTGCCGTTCAGTGTAATAAGGCGGCATTTGCTCCCCGTAATGCGGCTGCTGTCCGCCTTGTCCGTCCTGGGGATAGGCTCCCTGCTGCGGATACGGGTACGGCTGTTGCGGCGGCATCTGCGGTTGTGCCGGCCGGTGATACGCCGGTTGCTGTCCCTGCATCGGCTGCGGTGCAGGTTGCTGTGGAGGCTGTTGTACATACTGTCGGGGTTGCTGTGGAGGCATCTGTCCGACCGGCTGCTGGGCCACCGGTTTCTGTTCCGCTACATACTGGACTTCCTGTTGCGGAGGCTGTTGCTCGGCCTGCTCCATGAGGTCGAACAGGCTGCCCTGATTCATCGCCCTTTTCTGCTCCTCGATTTTCTCGTCCACCGTCTTCCGGTTCTGCTCGGTGGCGTATAACCGGGCTTGTCCCAGCGCGGTGATGGCCTCCTTGTGGTTCTTCGCGGCAATCAGTTCCTCCGCCTTCTTCATGTGCTTCTCGTATTTCTCACGCTTATCTTTCTCTTCCTTCGTCTCCTTGGCTTTCTCTTCCTTCGAGGCCTTGCTGTTTGCCGCAGCCTTGTCCGCCTGCTTCTCGAACTCCGCCATGTTGGTCAGGAGTCCGGAAACCTTCCGTACAGGATTGGCAATCGCGTTCATGAATCCCGCATCAAGTTCTTCGGGCAGTCCCGACAGCGTAAGCGGGACGATGTGGTTCTGGGCCTCGTCCTTGAGACCGTTCGACTTCGGCAATACGGATACCGTCATGCCGGTGGCTGACTTGCGGATGACCATCGTGATATCCACGCTCTGGGCCATCAATTGATTGATTTGAGTAAAAAACATAACTTGAAGTATTAAATGTTAGACATTGATTTTATGCGTCCTTGAAAAATTCCGCCAACAGCCGGTTCCTGTCCGGGTGGCGTATGATCTGCTGCAAGGGTTCGAGCAGTTTTGATATATGCACCGGTCCGGTCGTTCCACGGGGCGGAAGTTTGATTTCCGGCATTTCGGGTACAGCGGGTGCGGTCGGAGGCGTGTTTTTCCTGATCCGGATACTTGCCGGCATTCCCACTGTCAGGGGCATCATCGGCCTTGTCTGAGTTGTCATTGCTTGTTGTTCCATATTTTCATTTATTAAATTGTGGATACTCGGGGCTTTGGCAGCCCCTTTGAACTATAAGGGCGGTACAGCGGCCGCTTCCGGCAAGGCAAGGTTTTCGGGAAAAATACCGGAGCGAAGCGAGGATGATTTTTGCCGAAACCTGAAAGGTCCGACCTTGCCTGCCGTACAGAAGCGGTCGCTACCTTTGCCCGTTAGTTCAATGCGGGTTGCCAAGGGCTGATGTGTTCCCTTTTTCCTTTCGGGATTCTCCCGGTGCCGGTTGTCCTTATCCTCCCAAAGCAAAAAGAGCCGCCCTGAAAAGGCAGCTCCCCTGAACGGATGAATCATGCACGGTTTGTATTCACACGACCTGTTCATAACTTTCTTCTTTGATGCGGTTCTCGTACTGCGTCACCCTGGCCATGACCATATCCATGAACAATGCGCCGTTCTTACGGTCGTTCCCGAAATACCCGACCATCCGCCAGATATTCCGGTCATAGGATTTCCATTTCTCGTGATAGTGGCTTCCCATGCGTCTGCCGTAACGTTCCCGGAACAGTTCTTCCGACAGGGCTTCATCGTTGTTATGGTTGTACCACCAGCGGTAGACGCGAAAAAAGAAGTCGTAACAGGCATCCTTGTCACGGCTTTCGGGCAAAGTGATTGCTTTTATTTCCATACATTATATAATTAGAAGATTAGAAAACTCAGTATGGCGGCGATGATGGCCAGTGTTACCAGGAGGCAGGCTATCGCGTAGAGGAACCGGAAGAATCCCCTGCAAAAGACGATGGCGACAGCCGCCCACACGGGAGATACTCCCCGCGTGTAGAGATAGCTGAAACCAAGTGCCGTGAGCAGTATGAGGATAATTCTCCATATCCGTTTCTTCCTTTTTGATGCGGTCGTTGTCTTCATTGTATTCCTTATTTATGTGAAACATCCCGTCGTTTCCGATTCGGGGGCAAGACAGCGGAGCGCCCCCGCACGCAAGGTTTTCGGAAAAAATACCGGAGCGGAGCGAGGATGATTTTTGCCGAAACCTGAAAGGCCCCGACCTTGCGCTGCGGAAAAGGGCACGGAGCTACATTTGCCAAGAATCGGAACGGCGGGATGCCTTTCTCCGTCTTTCGTCTTCTACAAGAATAGCGTGTAACGGCTCCACGCTATATCTTACCGGTTGTATGGTCCGTCAATGTCCCGTGGACTTCCTGCCCGTGTTCTTCCGTCCCGACTGTTTCGGGGCGTTCCTTGCCTGCGGTTTGGGGAACGAGAGCGTAACGTTATACTCCTTGTCGAATGCCAGGGCAGCGTCGAACGCCGTCCCTTTCTTGCCCTTGAAGCCCTTGATGAGCTTGGTGGTTCCCGAAGAAAAGAGCTGCGCGAGATGCTGGTCGGTCAGCTCCTTGTTCAGAAAGCGTCTGAAAACGAGCAGTCCGCACCCCTCGTTGTTGCATTTGGCAAGTTTCTGCCGGAGGATGATTTTCCCTTTTCCGCACTTGGGGCATACGATGCCGCCGCTTGCCGTTTCGGGGAAACGGATGGAAAGTACCTCTTCGGTGACCTGGCGGGCATAGACGCTGATGGAGCGCATGAAGGTTTCCGGGGAGAGCTTGTGCCGCTCGATCTGCATGAGCGTCTTTTCCCAACTGCCGGTCAGTTCCACGTCCGCCACGCGCATTTTTCTGACGGCTTCATAGACGGCCATTCCCTTGTCGGTCGGCACGAGTGCTTTCCCGGAACGTTCGACGTATTCCCGCTTGAAAAGGGTGGCGATGACGGCCGCACGGGTCGCCGGAGTTCCGATGCCCAGCTCCTTCATCGCCTCGCGCGCCTCCTCGTCTGCCAGCTCCTTGCCGCAACTCTCCATGGCCGCGAGCAGGGTGGCCTCCGTGTATAGCGGCTTGGGCATGGTCTTTTTCTTTGCAAGACTGCGCCCCGACACGGGGACGGTTTCCGATTCGTCGAATCGGGCCGTGCCTTTGTTTTCCGTCTCTTCGTCGTTCTCCTTGTCTTCCGAACGGTTGAATACGGCTCTCCAGCCCGGTTTGACCACGGAAACGGAGTGGGAACGGAACGTCAGCCCGTCCACCGCAGCCTCGATGACCAGTGTCTCTTTTTCGCATACGGGCGAGAATGCTTCGAGCATACGCCCGGCAATCATCCGGTAAACGGCCTGCTCCTGCTCAGTAAGCGTTTCCATGACCGGCTGTACACCGGTGACGATCAGCGCGTGGTGGTCGGTCACTTTCCCCGCGTTGACGCTACGGGTGGAAAGATTGTCCCAATCCAATGTGCCGCCGTATTCCCGGAACTCTTTCATGCCGATGACCCCGCGGAGCAAATCGGGAACCTGCCGCATCACGTCGTCCGGGATGTAGCGGCTTCCGGTACGGGGATACGAGATGAGTTTCTTCTCGTAGAGGGACTGGGCGACAGCAAGCGTCTTTTCCGCCGAAAGGTCGAGATGCACGTTGCAGTCCTTTTGGAGTGCCGTCAGGTCATACAGCAATGGAGGAGCCTGGAAACCCCGTTTGCGCTCCGTTTTCGTAATCGCCGCCATCGAATCGATGGTGATCCGGTCGTAGAGCCTGTCGGCCTCCGTTTTCTCCGGGATATTCTCCACATGGCGGAACTGCCTGAAATCGTCCCCTTTTTTGAGGGTCACGGAGAGTTGCCAGTAATCGGTCGGCACGAACTCCCGGTTTTCCTTGAAACGGGCGCAAATCATGGCGAGTGTCGGGGTCTGCACCCGTCCGAGCGACTGGTTGAACGTGCCGGAGGCTATCGCAAGGGCCTGGCTCGCGTTGATGCCCACCAGCCAGTCCGCCTTTGCCCGGCAGTCGGCGGCATGGTAGAGGCTGTCGTATTCCGTTCCCTCTTTCAGTTCGGAGAGCCCTTTGCGGATGGCTTCGTCCGTGAGCGAGGAGATCCAGAGCCTGCGGAAAGGTTTCGTGTACCCCAGGTAGGAATAGATGTACCTGAATATAAGTTCGCCTTCGCGACCCGCATCCGTCGCCACAATAATGGCGCTGCACCTGCTGAACACGGAATCGATGGTGCGGAGCTGTTTGGCGGCCACCGGGTCGGTAGCCATACCGCGGTCGGTCTTGCGCTGCCGGATGACGAGCTGGAACGGGTCGGGCAAGAGGGGCAGGTTGTCGCCCGATGTACGCGTGTAACCGTATGTGCCCGGAAGGGCGAGCTGTACCAGATGTCCCAGCGCCCATGTGACCGAGTAGCCGTTACCTTCCATATACCCGTCTTTCGCTTCCGTCGCGCCCGCGATTCGTGCTATCTCCCGGCCTACACTCGGTTTTTCTGCTATAATTGCTATCATAAGTGAAAAAGATTAAGCCGTTCCCCGAAACGCTTAAGCTCAGGGAAACGGCAGGTTGAATACTATTGTCCGATGGGTCTGATACCGTTGATTTCCAGTAACGGGGTGTCGTTCTTCCGCACCAGCTGAAGGGTGGCGTCCATAACGACATCCACACCGAGCAATACCAGGCTGAGGGCTATCACGTTCGTTCTCTCGCCTCTGAGGAGGGTGTCAAGTTCCCCCGCCATTTCCAGTTCGTCCTTCAGGATGCCGATGGCGGCGAGCTCTTCCCAGTTCACGTCTTCCGCCTTGAAAGGCGTGTTGTTCTTGTTTTCTTTCATCTTCGTGAAAATTTTAATCGGTTTATACTGCTTTATCCGGCCTTATTGGCTTACGCTTCGTCTGGAAGAGCGTTTGTTGCCCTGGCTCTCTGCCTGTTTGTTCTTGTTGGCCTCGGCTACCACGTTGCGTTGCGTCGCGCTGCGGTCACGGTCGGGATTTCCGTTGTAGTAGTTCAGCTTACCGCTGTTGAAGTCGGCCTTGACATACTGCGAAAACTTCTTGCCGTCGTACCCCGTCATGCCCTCCACGAGCACGGCCTTGCCGTCCTGGAGCTGTCCCCGCTGTTTGGCCGTCAGGACAACGCCCCATATTTCTGCCGGAATCTTGAACTCCTCACGCTGGTCAAAACCGTCGGGAGTCTTGGAATACTGCGGGTTGCCCGTTTCCATGTTGAGCCTGACGAACGAGGAAAAGACCTCACCTCTGCGGCTGATCATATCCTTAATGAAGATAGCCTTGCCTTCGCTCAGTTCCTTTTTATCCTCCGGTGTCAGCTTGACCCCGTTGAGTTCCTTCGGGATATAGATTTCCCTTGCTCCCTCCGGGGAGTCGGGGTTATATCTCGTGTACGCGGGACGGCCGCTGGCCTCGTCGAGCTTGACGAAAGCGGAAAAAACCTCGCCGTCCCTGCGCTTCATGTCCTCCACGAAAATCGCCTTGCCGGCGTTCAGCGCCTCGACCTGTTTTGGGGAAAGTGCCACGCCGCCGAGTTCCTGACGGTTGAAAATCCTGTCGTTCGGGAAGATGTATTCGAGTCCCTTGCGGTCGGCGTTGAACTGGAGGTAGGCATCGAACGAATTACCGGCTTTCGATGTCATGCCCTCCACGTAGATGGCCTTGCCTTCACGAAGCTCGGCCTTTTCCTGGTCGGTCAGCGTCACGCCGCTGATTTTCTCGGGGATATAGGCATTTTCCGCCTTCATGGCCACGATCTCGTTGGTCAGCCTGTCGATGCTGAGGAACGAGGGCACCTCCTCATTACGTACCCTGAGGTTCACCACACGTCCCATGTTGCCGCTTTCACGCAGGTTTTTCTTGTCCTCTTCGGAGAAGATATGCCCGAAGAACGGCCTTTCGAGGTCGGGCTGCTGGCGTATGCCGTGTATGCCCAGCACCACGGGGCCTTGCGGGGATTGCTGGAAAGAGAGACGGGCATCCGTGCGGAGTACGGCGGAGCCGAAGTTCATGGTAATGGGCACGACCTGGTTGGTCTTGTAGCCTTTGAGCATCGAGTCCAAAAGCCCGCGCTCCTGAAGGTATTCACGGGACAGCCCGAAGTGCTTGAGCTGTTCCCAGTCGATCATCGATTCGTTGAACCGGTACTTGGGCTGGCCGTCCTGTGCGGTCTGCGCCTGGGTGGTTTGTTCTTGCTTTGCCATTTCTTTGTCATTTTGATTGTTGATACTCTGTTCTTTGCCTTTCGGCGTGATGTCGTACTTCGCGAGGAACTCCTCCACCGCGTCGGTCTTCTTTCCTGCGGCGAGGTCTTCGATGGCCTGTCTGACTTTCGGGTCATCGAGCGCCTGCTCCTTGACGGAGAGGATGCCGAACCGGGTCGGGTCTTTCAGCTGGCTCCAGAGGTTCTTGACGAAACTCTCGAACATGTTCGCGTAACGGTCGAGTTTGAGGAACGAGTTGCGGTTTTCCTCTTTGGCGGGTACGGATTCATACCTGCCGTTCTTGTCGAGTTTGGTGACTGCTTGCAGGAGCAGTTCCATTTTGTCAAGAATGAGGATGATGTCGCTGAACTGCTCGTTCTCAACGACCGGAGGGCTTTGCTTCGGGGTGTCGCCCCTGATGTTTTCTGCTGCCATAAACGGATGTTTTAAGCGTTAATAAAATCGTTTGTCGATGCAAATATATAGGCTTAATCTATTCAAAATATTGATATACAAATAGTTGTCGATTTGTTTCATCGGATGACATCACGTTACACCGCAAAAGGGGAAACCGTAGTGGAGAAAAAGCCGGAAAGGCACGAAAAAAGAGCGGCGGACACGACAAGGGGTGCAAAGGGAACGCAAGGGGCAGGACGCCCGCAAGCAAAGAAACAGTATTATGCAGAAGAGTGAGGCGAGCCGCTTTTGTCCCCGCCTTCTTCGGGAGGATGAAAACAGGAAACAGACTTTTGTGGGAGCGTGATAATATCGGGAAAGACCCGGGATTTTTCGGGGAGCGGACGGAATACGGCTTTCCCGTCCTTGTCCGTATTATGCGTCATCGTTCGGCTTCGCCTGCTAAGTCCCAGGCCTTTCCCCAACTCGGAAAGGCTGAACCTGCGCGTTTTTTAGGCGGAAAAATTACCGCAGGGAATTTTTTGCCTAAAACCCGCAGGGCTTGAACGCGACACGGTTCGGACTTCCGAGTTACCTTCAAAAAGGACTTGGCCGGCGGAGCGTACCATGATGCCTGTGGCGCAAGGATGGATGAAGTCTGCAAATTATCGGCACTATTCCGGTTTAGTGCCGAAATTTTGTGAATAATGGGATTTCGATTGGACTGATTGTTGAGACGTGGTATTGGAAATACAAATTATTGGCACTATTTTGAATTAGTGCCGAAATTTTGCTAACTTTGCAGAGAAAACAGATTCAAGATGAGTAACGAAACGACAACAGCCATACTCGATTATGCCGAAATGCACCATGATTTCAGCATAGAGGACTTGTTTGCCTATCTTCACGAGAGAACCGGCATCAACAGGTCTTCCTTGTCATGGTATCTGTTCAAACTTGTAGATGATAACGCACTCGTCAGAATCGGACGCGGCATGTATGGCAAAGTGGTGAAGCAATCCTTTTCTCCGAAACCGACAGATGAAGTGAAAAAGGTATATGAACTGCTGCAAGCCAATTTCCCGTTTGCCAGGTTTTGTGTCTATCAAGGTGAAATCATCGCACCGTTACAACATCATCTTTCTTCCAACAGTGTAATCTACGTGGAAACGGAAAGGGATTCGGCGGAAACCGTTTTCAATTTTCTGAAAAACGAAGGCCGGGAGGCTTACCTTCGACCGGACAAGGAAATGATATACCGTTACGTGGATATGGACCGCAGGGCGTTCTTTGTCAAAAATCTGGTTTCGGAAGCACCCTTGCAGAAAGTGTCCGATGTACCGATGCCTACATTGGAAAAATTGCTGGTCGATATATTGAGGGACTCCGACTTTTTCTATCTGCAAGGCAGTGAAAGCGAACATATCATAGAAAATGCCTTTAACCTTTATGCCGTTAACCGAAGCCGGCTTTTCAGGTATGCCGGCAGACGGAAGGTGAAGGAAGAATTATCGTCCATCCTGAATAATTTGAATATACAATGATAAAGAAAGAATGTTTCACGACAGAATGGATCGGGCAGGTCTCATCCGCATTGCATTACAATGACAAGAACCTGATAGAAAAAGTAATCCGCGCATTGTCGCTGCTTGAAATGTTGGTCGGGGCCGGCTGTCCTTTGGTTTTCAAGGGCGGAACGGCACTGATGCTCATACTCGGAAAGTCGGCCCATCGTCTGTCCATCGACATTGATGTGATTTGTCCTCCGGGGACAAATATCGAGGATTACCTGAAAGCGTTTGCCGATTTCGGTTTTACCGATCTGGAACTTGTAGAGCGCAAGCAAAGGAATGACGCCAACATCCCTAAAAGCCATTCCAAGTTTTTCTACCAGATAGCCTACCGGAATGATACGGACGCGCAATCCTACATCTTGCTGGACGTATTGTACGAAGATGTTCATTATTTACGGACCCGGCAGATAGCCATAGACAGCCCGTTCATCCGTTTGGAGGGAGAGCCGCTAATGGTAACGGTTCCTTCCGCGGAAGATATTCTCGGGGACAAGCTGACGGCTTTCGCTCCCAACACGACCGGAATACCTTATTATAAAAACGGCAAGTCCTGCTCGATGGAGATTGCCAAACAGCTCTATGACGTGGGCAGGCTGTTCGAGAATGTATCGGATTTGCAGATCACCTCACAGGCGTTCCGTAAGATTGCAGCGGTGGAACTTTCATACCGTTCTTTAGGGACTGATGCAGGACTGGTGTTCAACGATATTCGCCAGACGGCTCTTTGCATATCCACACGGGGCAAAGCAGGAGAAGGAGATTTCAATCTGATGCAGGACGGTATCATCCGTGTCAAGTCGTTCATGTACAAACAACGTTATCTGATAGACAACGCCATTATTGATGCAGCACGGGCGGCTTACCTGGCCACGCTGATTGAAAAAGGCGTTACACAAGTGGAACCGTACCCGGAAAATCCGAACGATATAAAAGATTTGGTTATCCGGACTTCATTGACAAACAAGTTGAACAAGCTGAAATCCAATTTGCCGGAAGCCTACTACTATTGGGCTAAAACGAGTGAGTTGCTGGAATCTTGAAAAGGAATACCCAAACTTGCGGTGGCGGATTAACACAATACAAGAGAAGCCGGTTCAAATTGCATACGGACTTGAACCGGCTTTTTCTATAAACAGGTATTTTAATGAGTATCAGGTGTGGATGCTCCATCCATGAAACGGTTCCAACAGAACGGAATACGACCGGTCGGGATTGCCGTGATAGATTAATCCCCCGACGATACCTGTCTTTCCGTCCGGATAGCATTCCCTGAACCCGAACGAGTGGGGAGCGAAATCCCGGTAAAGTTCTATTTCACACGGGCAGTTGGGATTGTTCTCCCACTGTTCCAACCTTTTCAGGCAATTATCCAGCGATGTGTCGCCGATTTCCTTTGCATATTTCACTACCTTGTCGTAGTGTTCCTGACATAGAATTTTCATATTGCAATATTGTTTAATGGGTTTGACGATTGTGTGGGATTTAGCCGTTACAGCATTTATCTAAGTCATGGATTTCCGTTACGATGAAGTCCTCGCCGCCAAATTCGCACAATGATTTGAGACCGGAGAGGCCGTCGCAGTAGAAGAAAATATCATCCTCTTCATCGGGATTGCAGTCTGAAGAGAGCCGGATTTTTACATGTTCGCTGTTATTGTCGTCTTTCCACACGACAACGCAAACGGCGTATTCGGGTTCCTCTTTCTTTTCTTCCACGTACCGTTGATATATCCGGTCGATATCCTCCTTTACCTCGTCCGTGTCGGTCAACACGGTTCCGTGACCGCACTTCCCGCACCAGCCGTATTGGAATGACTCGTCGGTATAATTGTGGAACTCCTTTGTGTTGGGGTCAATCATGGCTTCACAACTTACTTTCGTGCCGCCGCATTTTGTACAGATTACATTCATGTCATTTCATTTTCAGATCATAAAATCCGGCTTGCAGACCGGGAGGAGCATTTACGTCCGCAAGTCGCAAGCCGGGAGATTGATTCATTCATACGATGTCTACGCTTCCGTTTCTTCAAGCAGTTCTTTAATGAAGTCGATGTTCCGGCGGTTCATGTACGACTGCCAGCAACTGTTGTGACGCGACCAGCGGAACCCGTGCTGTTTGAGAGAATCCCGGATCTCCTTGGCGGGGATATCATCGAAAAATACCTGAAGGCGGTTTTCCGGATAATTTTCCACCACCCGCACACCGTTAATCGTGTATTCCTTTTCCGGTGTGCCTTTCATCCGTTTCGCCAGTTCCAGCCTCTTCTTGATACGGTTGATGTTGGCGTTGTTGTTGGAAAGTGAGAATGACGGAAAACCGATGTGCCCGTAACACGGGGTGAGCAGTTCGACGGCACTTTTTTCCGAGTATCCCAATTCCATCAGCCGGACCTTTTTCTCCTCTTCGGTCAGTTTCTTGTTCTTGACCACTTTGTTTGCCGCTTTCATGTCTTCTTGCGCCTTGACCAGTTCGGCCAGCTTCTGCTCCAGCTTTTCCACGGCATTGTCGTCATCCAGATAGATGGCGTTGTTGTTCTCCGCCGCTTCCGCTTTCCGCTCATAATAATCCGCTTTCTCGGAAGCCTTCACGCTTTGCCCCATCTTGTTCCAGATTTTCTCCCGATAGTTCCTGTCCGCTTTCCCATGCACGGGCTGTCCCATCGGGATTACGCTTGCCATGGATTCGGACTGCCTGAAACATTGTTCGGATTGCTTTCTCGCATTGTCTGCAAGCTCACGGTATCTGTCCGTTCTTGCCTGTTGTCTTTCTTCTCTGTTCATCGCTTTTTGTTTTAAGTTGTCAATAAAGTAATTCCTTGATTCTTTTGATGGTAAATATTCCTTTCAAGGGCTTCTCCAATTCCTTGTGCCGGAGGATACACTTGTACAAACCGGCATCTGTCCGTTCATACAATCTCACGGAAATGAACTCGTCATTTTCAAAGAGATACTCCATTTCCTTCTGTGATGCTTTGATTTTTACATGACTTTCCATCGTCTTTTAATTTATGGGTTAAACTTGGGTTTTGCCCGTCTCAGGATATGCAGGTTATCATACCCGACCGATGTCAGTTCAGCCAGCAGTTCCCTGTATTCTTCCGCGGTGGCGGGTCTTGTTACGGCAATCACGCCGGCATAATCCGCCGCGGCATGCTGTCCCGTGTGCATATAGGATGTGACGGCATTTCCATGCGCATTCCACGGCATATATGGAAAGAGGGCGATTATCTCTCCCTCTTTGAACCTTCTGAATACCACTCTCGTCAGCTGTCTTTTCTCTGCCATACCGTTTCATTTTCTGTTATGGTTCCATTACAAAAGTGACCTTGTAGGTCTTGCAGGGCTTGCCGAATGCCGGATAGCGGTCGAACTCGCTGTACGATTCCCAATCCACCGACATGACATAACCTTTGGGGAAATTTTCGGTGATGAACCCGGTTACCATTTCCCGGTCTTCGTCGGTGATGAAAAGGTCTTCATCCATACCGTATTCCAGCGCGTAGAGCGCCCATTCGGGAATGTTGTCCCATACGATTGTTTCTCTGCGGTCCTCACTCATGGCATCTGTTTTTATATCATTGAACCATCAGTTCACGGATAATGCCGTCCAGTTCCGTTTCCCATTTTCCTGTTCCGTCTGTCATCGACGGGTAGGTCAGTTGCTGCCACTGACGGTAATCGAAAACTTTCATTCGGAGCGGATAATAGTCGAACAGTTTCCGGTTTCCGAAGAATACTCTCAGGTGATTGGTTCCGACTTCCATCAGTTTCAGACCGTAACGGTTGAGAATCTCGTGGAATCTTTTCATCGGTGTGAAGTTGCTTCTGCTCATAACTGCATTCTTTTTGAGTTAAACATCTGAGGCTCCGGGGAGCCACTATTTCCTTTTCTTACCTGCCTGACCGTCCTGTGCCCGGATAGTGCAAGGCTTTGCGAAAAAATACCGGAGCCGGAACGGCGAGGATGATTTTTTCAGCAAACCCCAACGGGGCCCCGGCCTTGCACTATCCGTCGGGGCGCAGGACTACCTTTGCAGGTAGAAAAGAAATAGTGCATTTGTTTTTTAGAAGTGCTTGTGATGAAAGCATAAAAAAAGAAAAGCGGAACATGCCGTCCGACACATTCCGCCACGATGATATAATATATAGGTATGACAGTTACTGCTTCTCTTGCTTTCCGTCCTCCTGCGGAAGCAGGTGCCTGAGGTTCGGATCATTGGCTATACGCTCCATCTCATCCTCGATAATCTGCACCACGTCCGCCTTGATACGCGTGTAGTTCCGTTCTATCTGTTGCTGCATGATGTCGTTGCCCTCGCTGTCCTTGAACTCGTTGATGACGGGTATCTTTTTGTAAGCCTTGGTTTCTGCCGCCACTTTCTCGGTATCCACGATAATGCGGGCATGGAAAATCTTCTGTTCGATTTCCTCCCCGAAATTATCCGCCACGCTGCCCACGAACGTACCTTGCGAGAGATTGGCGATTTTGGATGCAGGAATAAGCGAATCCATCTGCGTGTTGATGGAAGTCGAGGTATCTTGCCGGTTGATGGAGAGCGACTGCCGTTGTTGCAGGATTTTACCGAAACGTTCCGAGAGATTCTTGGCCGTTTCTCCCACGACCTGCCCGCTGAAAATATTGCCCACCGTATTTTGGATCACTTTCGCCTCCTTGTCCCCGTAATCCCTTGCTAACTGACTGAAATCCTGAAAACCGAGACAGACGGCCACCTTGTTGCTTCGGGCAGTGGCGATCAGATTGTCGATACCCCGAAAATATATGGTAGGAAGTTCGTCAATGATGATAGAGGATTTAAGCTGTCCTTTCTTGTTTACCAGTTTCACGATTCTGCTGTTGTACAGTCCGAGCGCGGCGGAATAAATGTTCTGCCTGTCCGGATTATTCCCCACGCAAAGGATTTTCGGGTGTTCGGGATTGTTCAGGTCAAGCGTGAAATCATCGCCCGTCATCACCCAGTACAGTTGCGGGGAAATCATCCTCGAAAGGGGGATTTTCGCGCTCGCGATCTGGCCTTGGAGCTGGTCCTGCGCGCCCCCTTGCCAGGCATCCATAAACGGGCTCAGATAATTTTCCAAAGCGGGATAAGAGGTCAGAATCGTGAAGATATCCGCGTAGGGCTTGTTCAGAAATTCGATGGCGTGCGGGAACGTGCAGTATTTCCCGCCCCTGTAAATCCGCAAATACCAGATAATTGCCGCAAGCAGGATAATCGGCGACTCCACGAAGAAATCACCCTGTTTCTGTATCCAGGTCTTGTTCAAATTGAGCATGATGGTATAGGCACTTTCATAGGCGTCCGAGATGTCCGCCATGAATTTCGGGTTGATGGGATTGCAACGGTGCGAGCGGCGCGGGTCATCGAAATTGATGACGTAAAATTCGGGCTTCACCTTGTATTTGTCGAGATTCTTGAGCAGTTCGTTGTAGGCGATAATGGAGAGGTCATCGAATTTGTAGTCATAGATATATACAGCGAACCCTTTGGATATCTGCTGTTTGATATAGCTGTTTACCACCGCGAAACTCTTTCCCGATCCGGGAGTGCCCAACACGATAGTGGCCCTGAAAGGATTGACGATATTGATCCAGCCGTCCCATTCTTTCTTCTGGTACACGAACTTGGTGGGCAGATTTACCGAGTATTCGTTTTCCATCAGGACGGTGTTCTGCATGAATGATTCATTCTCCATGTTGAACACGTCATCCATCAGGTCGTTTTTCAGCATACGGCTTACCCACACGCCGGCCATCAGCATCAGGATATATCCGGTCGTGAGCGTTGCCGTGTACAGTCCGGCCTTGGCTATGGAAGATACCGGCAGTTCCAGCATCCACCAGTTCATGAAGAACAGCACCAGCCCGCCGAGAAAGAAGGCATAAATTTTATTCCAGGTCATATCCCGGTTCTTGACCCCTTTCGTGCCCAGACAGGAAAGGGCGAGAAATATGAGCGCGAATACCTTTGTCAATAGAAGGCTCCTGAACAGTCCCGCAGTCCGTTGGAAGTTCAGCAGGATCTTATCCACAATTCCGATGGAGATACCCATGTCGGAAAATGCCTGATAACAGTACCAGTACACATGAATCACTAAAAACAGGATGGATACGGCCCGCATGAACTCCATTGTCTTGGCCAATCCGCGAATGTCGTCTTCTTGTTGCATAATCGTAGATTTTAATTGAATGAATAATCGGGTTTCAAAGGCCGCGTGAACGGCGTTTTTTCTTTTTCTTCTTTTGCAGCATTCGCGCGAGGGCTTCCTCTTGCGCGTCAGCACCGTTGGCATCGAAAGAAAACATGCCGAAGACCTGCTCGATGGAACTCTCCATGTCACCGGAGCGGAGCGACTGCATATCCTCGCCGAACAAGGGGGCTTGCGGCAGGACGGCATCTTCCGGAGAGCGGAATAGTTTCTCGAACACGTTGGCGGAAAATTCTTTTCCCAACCGGGAACCGTTGTACACCTCCTTGTTGTTATGGTCGATAAACGTGACCCCGTAGATGCGGCCTTCATCGTTGGTTCTAAAAACCGTGTCGATGCCCCGTTCACGCAACAGCTCCGTGAACGCTTCCTTACTGCCCATGCAGCCGTGCATGGCAAGTGCCACATCGTTCCGGATTTTCGGTTGCCATTTCTTCGCCTTGAACTCCCCGGTGTTGTATCGGAGCCGTTTCTCCACCCCCTGATACCCGAAACGTTTGTCGATAAGCGAGGACTTGATGGGTGCGCTGACCGCCTTGCCGTTGTCGTCCGTAACGGCATAGACAATGCCCGTGTAGGGAACGCCCCCGTGTTCCCCCTTGACCTGTTTGGCTTCGATGTTGAAACAGGAAAGCAGGGCGCTGTACTCGCCGAATGTCTGGAAACAGTAGGCCGTGAAGACGCTTTTGAGGATATTGGATACCTGCCGTTTCAGGTCGCCTTGCGTGTAGTCAGCTTTTTTCAGGTAAATGCCGAGCTGTTCATCCTTCTTGTCCGCGTGTTGCTTTAACCCGAACTCCCGTTCCAGTTCCCGGCAGGCTTTCATCGAACGGTTCCACTCGTAGGCATCATCTATCTTTTCGCCTTTCTCGTTCACGCAGGTGGAAACGATGTGGATATGCCGACGGCCGATGTCCTCGTGCATATATACAATGTACGGCTGGTCGCCGTACCCCATTTTATCCATGTACTCCTTTGCCAGATTGGCAAATTGCGCGTCCGTCAGCTTGTCTTCGGGAGACGGGTTGAGCGAGATGTGCAGGATGGGTTTCTCCGTGTTCCTGTTGGCGAGCAGGTAACTCTCGAACGCCCACATCGTCCGTTGCATCAGACGCTCGGGACTGTCCGTGATGTCGGCAATCATCCGGTTGCCGGAAATGATGCGGGCATGGGAATCGCCGACCTTCTGCTGGTTGTAGGCTATCGCCCCGTAGAGCGATGCGCCGCGGTTGATTTTCGCTACCATAACTTATAGGGATTGACGGTTACGGTTCAGGTATTTCTCCTCGTATTCCCGGGTCAGCGCGATGATCTGCCTGCTGAGAACCACTAATTCCATCGTGGTTTTCTCCAATTTATACAGTAAGGCAAGCGCACGCTTGTCGCTGAAATTGCTCTTGACAGCCTTTACCGTCTGGTTGTAATTGTTGCCTATCGCCTGGAACTGGTGGTAGAAATTGGTCAGCCGGATGTAGTAATCCATCGTTGCCTTGTCGATTTTTACCACCTTGATTTCACGTCCGAAAAGCATGGACTTGATGAATTTCGACCGTTGGGAAAATCCCGACTGCTCGAAAAGAAGCTCGAATTTCCCGTTCTCTTCCGAGTTCAGTTTGATGCCGTAGCGGAAAACGGCGGGATCACTCTTGGGCTTTCTGCCTGCCGTCCTTCTCTTTTTAGGGTTGTTTTCTGTTGCCATATCACTTGTTTTTTTGTTGTTCCTGTCTGTCCGTCAGGATTTCCGACTTTGGAGGAAATCCCTCCCGAGCCGTCAGGCGAGCGGCAAGTTGTTTTGGGATGCCCGAATTATTTCGGGCGGCCCAAAACACAACTTGCTATGTTCGCTTGAACATGAATTTGCCTTTCGTCAAATTATCGGGGCCGGTGAAACTTTCGGGTTTCGCGGGGTACATCCGATGCCTCTGCAAACCATGACGGGACCGGTTGCAAAGTTACCGGTAAGAATCTGTGTGATAAATAGTTAAGTCGGTGTAACAGAATGTCATACGGTGTCATATATCGGCATCAGGCTCCGATTCCGCACGGGATAGACGATAAAGGCGTTTATTTGCAGCATGAACGGTTGCAGCACACCGGACAACAACGGTTTGGGGCATGATTGCACGGACGGTTGCATGAAGGCAACCATACAACCGGGCATTATTGGTTGCAACCATATAACCGTGCCACCATGCCACCATGCAATCAACCATGTAACCGTGCAATCATTCAAGGGTGTAACCACCCGGACATGCAACCGGCCAGTGATGCACGCAACCGTTCATGCAGCCGGTAAACCATATAAGCAAACAGTGATGCAAACAACCAGTAATAACTTAAAACAATAATGATTATGGACAAGGAAACATTATTTGTTGCACTCAGCAACCAGAAAGGCGGCGTCGGAAAATCGGCTTTCACGATTCTGCTCGCCAGTTATTTTCATTACGTGGAAAATCTGAATGTGGCGGTCATCGACTGCGACTCTCCGCAGCACAGCCTCGTACGTATGCGGGAGAGGGACAAAAAGGCCATTGACCGGAGCGACCATTATAAGCAGCAGATGATGGCGCAGTGGGAACGCATCAAAAAGAAAGCCTATCCGATTATCGGTGTCAGGGCGGAGAAAGCGAGGGAAGCCGCCGATGAGCTGGTGAAAAACAGCGAACATCCCATCGACCTGGTTCTGGTCGATCTGCCGGGTACGGTGGACGCGCAGGGCGTGTTCCGTACCATTGTCAATATGGATTACGTGATTACCCCGATTACGGCGGACAAGATGGTCATGCAGAGCAGCCTCTCTTTCTCCACCACCGTGCTGGACTATATTCGCGACAGACCTGAAATCCCGCTGAAGGACATCCTTTTCTTCTGGAACAAGATAGAACGCAGGGCCAATACCGAGGTGTTCGACATCTACCGGATGATGATGCAGCGACTGAAGCTGACAGTGTTGGAAACCACTGTTCCCGACACGTGCCGCTACGATAAGGAGCTGTCCGTCAGCAGCAAGAGTTATTTCCGCTGTACACTGCTGCCGCCTCCGGCCAAATTGCTGAAAGGGAGCGGATTCGTGGAGCTGGCAAACGAACTGAAAGAGAAACTTAAACTGTAACGCGTATGGCAAAGAAAATAGTCGAGGTGGATGAAGACCTCCTCAAAGGAATGATGACGAGCGATATCCCCCTGTATGGAAGGGATACGGAACGGAAGGAAACGGAACCTGCACCGAAAAAAGCGGCGACAGCCGAACCGGAAAATATCTCTGACGCTCCGGCGGAAAGAGAGATCTCGGAGCAACCGAAGTCAGTCAGGAACCGACGAAAAAAGGAAAGCGGTTCGGATTACCGGGAGCTTTTTCTGGTCAATACGCCGAGTCCGAACCGTTCGCAGACCTATATCAACCGGGATATATACGAACGAATCAAACGCTTCCTGCCGCTTATCGCGCCGGAGGTCAGCATCGCCAGTTACATCAGCAATATCCTGGGTGACCACATAGAGCGGCATTGGGAAGAAATCAATGAAATGTACAGTCGGGAACTTTCTAAACCGTTGTAACCATGGAAACCTATTTTTATTTCAGTGTCAAGACGGTATGCTGCGGGTATCTCTTTTATCGCCTGTGGATTTTTCTGTTCAGGCAGCGGATATACGGCTTGTGGGAGGATATGGTAAAATACCTTCCCAAAAAGAAAGGGAAATCGGCTGAGCCGGTCACCGCTCCGAAGGTTGATGACAACGAGGTCATCGGCAAGACGAATATCGTCTATCTGGAAGATCCGGAAATCGACTGCAAGGTTCCGGCCCGTAGCGAGCCGCTTCCTCCGGCGGAGGAGATGGAAGAAGAGGAGGATATTTCCGCGGATGATGTGGAATCCACTTTTACCGGTAACCCTCCGGGCGGATTGTCCGAAGAAGAGAAAGCGGAACTGATGTCGGATTATGTATCGGAAGTGGACGAGGACTTTTCCACGGGTATGACCTACGAGGACATGATGAATGCCGTCGGCGTGTTGACGGAGGAAAACCGCAATATGAACGATGAAAAGGTTATCCGTACCGTCAAGTCGATATACGACATCCGGCAGACCGAGATATTCGATTTTTTCACCACCGAAGTGAGTAACATCGAACTGGTGGAGAGTCTTTTCAAGGAGTGTCTGGACGAATACGGTGAGCCTTTGCCGCAACGGAAAAAGGAAGCACCGCCGGAATCGGAGGAAAAGTTCGATTGGGATAAATATGTCTGATACGCAACAATTGGATACAGGTAAAATGGCAGAGCAACATCTGCCATTTTTCTTTTGCCTTGTCGGCAGGTGGATTTTCAGCCTTTCACCTCTCTTTTTCTAATCCTCAAAATCAGCTTCCGATGTAACGTGACGACATCCGGTGTAACGCATCGTCAGCTTTGTAAATCAACGAATTAAAGCCTATATATTCGCTGTCGAAATCAAATTTTGTCTCACAATTTAAAGTTTTCGACAATGAAAAAGAGAGTCATTTTTTCGGCAGCCATGCTGCTTGCGGCAACGGGGGCTTTCGCCCAGGGTAACGGAGTCGGCGGTATCGTCGAGGCGACCAACATGGTCACTTCCTATTTTGATCCCGCAACCAAACTGATTTATGCAATCGGGGCCGTGGTCGGCTTGATCGGAGGGGTAAAGGTCTATTCAAAATTCTCATCCGGCGACCCCGACACCTCGAAGACGGCGGCCAGCTGGTTCGGGGCGTGTATTTTCCTGATTGTGGCAGCGACCATCTTACGCTCATTCTTCCTGTAATATGGCGGAGTATTCTATCAACAAGGGAATCGGCCGCAGTCCTGAGTTCAAAGGATTGAAGAGTATGTACCTGTTTGTCTTTGCGGGCGGACTGCTCGCCGTGTTCGTGATTTTCGTAGTCATGTACATGGCCGGAGTGGGACAATGGACCTGCATCGCATTCGGTGTCCTGTCGGCCTTTCTGCTGGTATGGGGCACATTCCACCTCAATGCCAGGTTCGGAGAGTACGGCCTGATGAAGTTGCAGGCCCGCGGCAGCCATCCCCGGTACATCATCAATCGGAGGGCTTTCTTCCGGTTGTTTTCCCGTAACCATAACACACGAAGCGTATGAGAAATGTAATGAAAGCAGCCACGCTGGAAAGCAAGTTTCCGATTCTGGCGGTGGAACACGACTGCATCATCAGCAAGGACGCGGATATTACGGTAGCCTATAAGGTGGAACTGCCCGAACTCTTCACGGTGACGCGGAACGAATACGAGGCCATCCACTCGGCATGGGCGAAAGCGGTAAAGGTATTGCCGAATTACAGCATCGTGCACCGGCAGGACTGGTTCATCGAGGAGAACTACACGCCCGACATCCAAAGGGACGACCTCAGTTTCCTCTCCCGTTCCTTTGAAAGGCATTTCAATGAGCGGCCGTATTTGAGGCACACAAGCTACCTCTTTCTGACCAAGACGACGAAGGAACGCAGCCGTACCCAAAGCAATTTCACGGCACTCACTCGGAATTTCATCATTCCGAAGGAGATGCAGGACAAGGATACGGTGACACGTTTCCTGGAGAGTTGCGACCAGTTCGAGCGCATCATCAACGACAGCGGCTTTGTCCGTATCACGCGGATGCGGAAAGACGAGATTACCGGGACGGAAAACAGCGCGGGCATCATCGAGAAGTATTTCTCGCTCTCGCAGGAGGAAACGACCTGCTTGCAGGACCTCACGCTCGGGGCCGCAGAGATGAAGGTCGGCGACAACTGCCTCTGCCTGCACACCCTGTCCGATACGGACGATTTGCCGGGCAAGGTGGCGACGGACATGCGCTATGAACGCCTGTCCACCGACCGGAGCGACTGCCGTCTTTCGTTCGCGGCTCCCATCGGGGTACTGCTCACGTGCAACCACATCGTGAACCAGTATCTCTTTATCGACGACCCGGCCGAGAACCTGAAGAAGTTCGAGAAGCAGGCGCGCAACATGCACTCGCTGTCACGGTACAGCCGCAGCAACCAGATCAACCGTGAATGGATTGAGGAATATCTCAATGAGGCGCACAGCCTCGGACTTACCTCCATCCGTGCGCATTGCAACGTGCTGGCATGGAGTGACGACCGCAACAGGCTCAAACAGATCAAGAACGATGTGGGAAGCCAGCTTGCGCTGATGGAGTGCAAGCCCCGCCATAACACCGTCGATACCCCGACCTTGTTCTGGGCGGCCATCCCCGGAAACGCGGGGGATTTCCCTTTCGAGGAGAGTTATTACACTTTCATCGAACAGGCTCTCTGTTTCTTCATCGGCGAGAGCTGTTCCAGGGATTCGCTTTCCCCGTTCGGTATCCGCATGGTGGATCGTCTGACTGGCAAACCCGTCCATCTCGACATTTCGGATTTGCCGATGCGCAAAGGCGTGATTACCAACCGCAACAAATTTATTTTAGGGCCGAGCGGCTCCGGCAAGTCGTTCTTTACCAACCACATGGTTAGGCAATACTACGAGCAGGGAACACACGTCCTGCTGATAGACACCGGAAACTCCTACCAGGGGCTTTGCAACCTGATTCACAACAAGACCGGTGGCGAGGACGGTATCTACTTCACCTACGAGGAGAACGACCCGATTGCCTTCAATCCCTTCTATGTGGAAGACGGCGTTTTCGACATAGAGAAAAAGGAGAGCATCAAGACGCTTATCCTCACCCTTTGGAAACGGGATGACGAACCGCCGACACGGGCCGAGGAAGTCGCCCTCTCCAACGCGGTGAATCTCTTTCTGGAGAAGATACGCACGGACGGCAGGCTGGTTCCCTCGTTCAATACCTTCTATGAGTTTATCCGGGACGAGTATCAGGAGATACTGAAGGAGAAACGGACAAGGGAGAAGGATTTTGATGTCTTCAATTTCCTGAATGTCCTCGAACCTTATTATCGCGGCGGGGAGTATGATTTTCTGCTGAACTCAGACAAACAACTGGATTTGCTGGGCAAGCGGTTCATCGTCTTCGAACTGGATAATATCAAGGACAACAAGGTTTTATTCCCCATTGTAACCATCATCATCATGGAAACCTTTATCAACAAGATGCGCAGGTTGAAAGGTATCCGTAAGATGATCCTTTTGGAAGAGGCTTGGAAGGCCATCAGCAAGGAGGGCATGGCGGAATATCTGAAATACCTCTTTAAGACGGTCAGAAAGTTTTTCGGCGAAGCCGTGGTCGTCACGCAGGAGGTCGAGGACATCATCTCCTCGGACATCGTGAAAGGTACGATCATTAACAACAGCGACTGCAAGATTCTGCTGGACCAGCGGAAATATGCCAACAAGTTCGATTCGATACAGTCCCTGCTGGGGCTGACCGACAAGGAACGTGCGCAAATCCTCTCCATCAATATGGCCAACAACCCTTCCCGCAGGTACAAAGAGGTCTGGATAGGGCTTGGCAGCTCCCAGTCTGCCGTGTACGCCACAGAAGTATCGCTCGACGAGTATTACTGCTACACCACCGAAGAAACGGAAAAGCTGGAACTCATGCGCCTGACCGAGAAACTCGGGGGCAATATCGAGCTTGCCATCAGGCAGCTTGCGGCAAGCAAACGGGAGGGAAAATCATCATTGACCAACTAAAGCAATACGGATATGGGATTAAGGGACTGGGCGCATGAATGGCAATGGCGGGCACGTAACGGAATCGGTTACGAGCAGTTGAAAGCCATTCGGAAAGATACAATGGAAATGCTGGAAAACAGGGACATAAAAGGACTGAAGGGCCTGCTGGATACCTATGCCGGGTCTTACGATATCCCCGAAGAAATAGCAATGGGGATAGCGAGGAAGAATTTCATACTTACTCCGGAAGATGCGGCAGACAAGGATATCCTGGCTGCGATGGAAAGCCTGAAATCCACTTGGTTCGTGCAGCAGCAAGGCACTCTTGCCTCGCTTCCGGTTGAGGAAGCCGACGGCATACACGGTATGCTTGCCATGCACGTCTTTATGCTCGATGCCTATGTGGAACGTCATCCGGGATGCGGCATACCCCGTCCGGAACCGGAAGAGGTGGATGCCGCCCGCCGGATTCTCGACCGGCGGTACGAGGGAAAGGCAGACTGGCAACTCTGTCAGTTCATTCTTGTCCGGACTTTCCCGTCGGATTATGTCATGTATCGGTACGGACTCGCGGAGGATTTCAACAGGTACTCCAAACTGAACGAGGAGTGTCTGAAAGCGATTGAAACGGGAGATAAAGACCGGGAAAAGAAATTGATGGAAGCCATCGGAAAGATGGAAACCACCCTTGAACGCAAGTCTGAAAAGGCTCTGGACAGCATCGAAGGAGCGCGTGTGCCGGATGAGTACCTCAAAGAGTTGGACGATGAACTGAGTAGACTTGCCGGACTTGTATGGGACCCGCGCCGGATTGAGGACTGTTACGGCGGCTTCCTGGAAAAACACGGCATCCGTGCGGACAGCCCTGTGCCGGAGCTGGAAAAGCAGATAGAGGAAGCCTATCGGTCGCTGGACGACAGGATTGTCCGGCTATGCGGCCGGAGTCCTTACGCGGACAACTTGTTCTCCGCCAAGAAAAGACAGACCGAGGCATGGGAAGTGGACCGGAAACATGCCCCGCATCTGCCCCGGCTGCCACCGAAATAGCAATCGTCAGGCGGGATGAAACCCGCTTTTTGAACCGGCAGACAAAGAGTATCAATCATTAAAAATTCAACAGTATGAGATTAAAGATTTTTATGTTGTGCGTGGGTGCTTTGTTCATCACGCATACCTCCCGGGCACAGTGGGTCGTCACCGACCCCACGAACCTTGCCCAGGGCATCATCAACGCCACCAAAAACATCGTGCAGACCTCCACGACGGCCACGAACATGGTGAAGAATTTTCAGGAAACCGTCAAGATTTACCAGCAGGGAAAAGAGTTCTATGACGGTCTGAAGAAAGTGAAGAATCTGGTCAAGGATGCCCGGAAAGTACAGCAGACCATCCTGATGGTCGGGGACATCACGGATATCTACGTGACCAATTTCGAGCGTATGCTCTCCGATCCCTATTTCAGCGCGGAGGAGCTCAGTGCGATAGCGGCGGGCTATACGATTCTGCTGGAAGAGTCCGCCAATGTCCTGAACGACCTGAGGACCATCGTCAACGAAAACGGCCTGTCCATGAGTGACAAGGAGCGCATGGAGGTCATCGACCTCTGCTACAACCGGGTTTACAGCTACCGGGGACTTGTGCAGTATTACACGAACAAGAATATCGGCGTATCCTACCTGCGTGCGAAAAAGAAGAGCGACCAGGACCGTATCCTTGCCCTGTACGGCAGTCCGGCAGAACGCTATTGGTAACCATTCAAAATCATAAGAGTTATGATGTTATTGGCAATAGATTTTGAGAACCTGCACCAGATTCTGCGGAATCTGTATCAGGATATGATGCCGCTCTGCTCCCAGATGACGGGAGTGGCGAAAGGCATCGCCGGGCTGGGTGCGCTGTTTTATGTCGCGTACCGGGTATGGCAGTCCCTTTCGAGGGCTGAACCCGTCGACGTGTATCCCTTGCTCCGGCCGTTCGTGCTGGGGTTCTGCATCATGTTTTTTCCCAGTGTCGTGCTGGGCACCATCAACAACGTGCTGTCGCCTGTGGTCAAGGGGACGAACAACATCCTGCAAACCCAGACATTCGACATGAACGAGTACCGTGAGCAGAAGGACCGGCTCGAATACGAGGCGATGAAGCGCAATCCCGAGATGGCCTATCTGGTGGACAAGGAGGAGTTCGACAAACGGCTGGAGGAACTCGGCGTGCTGGACGCCATCGAAGTGTGCGGCATGTATATAGACCGGGCGATGTATAACATGAAAAGGTCGGTGCAGGCGTTTTTCCGGGAGTTGCTGGAGCTGATGTTCCAGGCGGCGGCCCTCGTGATAGACACCATCCGCACGTTCTTCCTGATCGTCCTCTCGATACTGGGACCTATCTCCTTCGCCATTTCCGTCTGGGACGGCTTCCATGCCTCGCTCACCCAGTGGTTCGTCCGCTATATCAGCATCTACCTGTGGCTTCCGGTCAGCGACCTTTTCAGCAGTGTGCTGGCACGTATACAGGTGCTGATGCTCCGGCAGGACATCGAACAATTGTCCGACCCCACGTTCATTCCGGACGGCTCCAATGCGGTGTATATCACATTTCTAATCATCGGCATCATCGGGTATTTCACGATACCCACCGTTGCGAACTGGATCGTGCAGGCCGGAGGAGGCGCAGGAAACTACGGCAGGAATGTCAGCCAAGCAGCGGCACGTACCGGCTCCGTGGCGGCAGGAACGGCTGGTGCGGTCATCGGCAACATCGGTGGTAGGCTGATTAAAAGATAACCTATCAAAATTTTCATTATGGAGTTCAAATCATTAAACAACATCGAGAGCAGCTTCAGGCAAATACGCCTGTTCGGAATCGTGTTCGTCTGCATGTGCTGCGCCGTCATGTGCTATTCCGTGTGGAAGGCATACGGCTTTGCGGAGTTGCAGCGCGAAAAGATTTATGTACTCGACCAGGGTAAATCGCTGATGCTGGCTCTCTCCCAGGATTTGTCGCAGAACAGGCCGGTGGAGGCACGGGAGCATACCCGGCGTTTCCATGAGCTTTTCTTCTCGTTGTCGCCGGACAAGAGTGCCATTGAGGAGAACATACGGCGGGCGTTGTTCCTGGCCGACCGTTCCGCCTATACCCGTTACCGGGATTTGGCGGAGCAGGGATACTACAACCGTATCATTTCAGCCGGTATCAACCAGCGTGTGGAGATTGACAGCATGGCGTGCAACTTCAACGTGTACCCCTATGAGGTCATGACATACGCACGGCAGCTGATTATCCGCGAGAAAAGCATTACGGAACGCAGCCTTGTGACAAAAGGCCGCCTGCTCAATTCAAACCGGAGCGACAACAATCCGCACGGTTTCATCCTCGAAGCCTTTCAGGTCATCGAAAACCGGGACCTGCGTGTGACGGACAGATAAAATTCAATACAACATGAGAAAATTATTTATCAAGGCCAGAGATTATCTGGATGACGGACTGCGCGGGATGTGCGGCCGTCTGACACCCGGAAAACGGGTGGCTGCCATCGTCGGGATGGTCGTGGTGTTCGCCGGAGTCAATTTCTATATGCTCTTCCGGGCGGTCTATAACATCGGCCGGGAAGACGCAAGGCGGGAAAAGGTGATTGAGATTACACCGCTCAGTGTGCCGGACATCGTGCCTCACGGTACGGACACGCTCTCCCGGCGGACACAGCGGGAAATGGAAGAGTTCTTTAACCAATTTAATTTCGATTAGCGATGACACAGGAAGCAAATAAACTCAAACGGAAGCAGGACTTGAAGAAGTACCTGGTCTTCGCGCTGATGTTCGCCGTATTCGTAGGTTCCCTATGGCTGATTTTCGCGCCCTCCGAAAAAGGGAGGAAGGAGCAGGAGCAATCGGTCGGGTTCAACACCGAACTGCCCGATCCCCGCAATGCCGGGATTGTCGGGGACAAGAAGACGGCCTACGAGCAGGATATGATGCGGCGCAAGCAGGAGGAGAAGATGCGCACACTCGAAGAACTATCTTTCGGTACGGAAAAACCGGACAGCACGGTACGGCTGTCCGGGCAGGATGAAATTCTCTCTCTTGATGCAGGCGGGACGAAAGCGGAAACAGCGTCTTCAGGCAGAACGGTCTACCGTGGCAGCGGCTCTTTTCAATCTTCGACCTCAGCTTACCGGGACATCAACCGGACTCTGGGCAATTTCTACGAGGAGCCGAAAGAAGACCCGGAAAAGGAGGCCTTGCGCAAGGAAGTCGAGGAATTACGCAATTCGATGGTGCAGCAGCATAGTATCCAGCCATCCTACGAGGAGCAGGTTGCCCTGTTGGAGAAATCCTACCAGCTCGCCGCCCAATACACCTCAGGGGAAAACAGTGCTGCCCGGGAAACATCGGATAAAGCTCCGGGAAAAGCCGACGGCAAGGCCGACATCGTACCTATCGGACAGGTGTCCGTTCCGGTCGTTTCCTCCCTCTCGCAACCCATGAGCGACGAGCGGATTCTCGCCGGACTATCGGAATCCCGCAACCGGGGTTTCGCCACTCCGGTAGGAAACGGGGGTACTGCGGAGAAGAACACCATCCGTATCTGCGTGCATGGCGACCAGACCGTACTCAACGGTCAGAGTGTGCGGCTCCGCCTGCTGGAACCGATGCGTGCGGGAAACACCCTGCTGCCCCGCAACACCCTCGTAACTGGTACGGGGCGTATCCAGGGTGACAGGCTCGGTATCGGCATCGTCTCGCTGGAATACGGCGGATTGATTATCCCGGTCGAACTGACGGTCTATGACTCCGATGGGCAGGAAGGCATCTACATCCCTAATTCCGCGGAGGTCAGCGCGGCGAAAGAGGTGGCCGCCAATCTGGGACAGAACCTCGGTACGAGCATCTCCATCACCAACCAGTCCGCGGGGGACCAACTGTTATCGGAACTCGGCAAGGGGGCGATTCAAGGGGTGTCGCAATATGTCTCCAAAAAACTGCGGGAGGAAAAGGTACATCTCAAATCAGGCTATACTCTGATGTTGAGCCAAAAGAAAAACAACTGATTATTCACCATTTAATTTTTAAGCGTATGAACAAAGTAATTGTAATGTTTGCCCTTGTACTGGGCATGACGATGAGTGCTTTCGCACAGGAAACGGACAAAGTGAACGGGAAAACGGAGTGCCAAACCGGCAATTCCGTGAAATTGACTAAGGAGGCCTATCCCCGGATGGAGACAGAGGGGGACTTGTACCACGGTCTGACACGCAAACTGACGTTTGACAGACTGATTCCGCCGTATGGTCTGGAAGTGACTTATGACAAGACCACACACATTATCTTCCCGTCGGCGGTGCGCTATGTGGACCTCGGTTCCCCGCACCTGATTGCCGGAAAGGCGGACGGGGCGGAGAATGTTATCCGTGTCAAGGCCACAGTCAGGAATTTCAGGGAGGAAACCAATTTCTCGGTCATTACCGAAAGCGGGAGTTTCTACACCTTCAACGTGAAATACGCGGAAGAACCGCTGCTTCTGAGCGTTGAGATGAAAGACTTTATCCATGACGGAAGCACGGTAAACCGTCCGAACAATGCCCTTGACATCTATTTGCAGGATTTGGGCAGCGAGTCGCCGAAACTGGTGCGTCTGATTATGGAGGCCATTCATAAGGACAACAAGCGCAACATCAAGCATATCGGCAGCAAGTCTTTCGGCATCCAGTACCTGCTCCGCGGACTGTACACCCACAACGGGCTGCTCTATTTCCACACGCAGCTCTGCAACACCTCACACGTGCCTTTCGATGTCGATTTTATCACGTTCAAGATTGTCGACAAGAAGGTCATGAAGCGCACGGCTATCCAGGAGCAGGTCATCTTCCCGCTCAGGGCATACAACTATGCCACCGTGGTGGCCGGAAAGAAGGACGAACGTACCGTTTTCACGCTGGACAAGTTCACGATTCCCGATGACAAGATGCTGGTTGTGGAACTGCATGAGAAAAACGGCGGACGCCACCAGTCGTTCACGGTGGAGAACGAGGATATCGTCCGGGCAAAGGTCATCAACGAACTTAAAGTGAAATGACCATGAAAAAGTACATGTTTATCGTAGTTGCGGCAATGCTTGTCCTCTTCGGGGGACAGGCAAACGCCCAACGCTGTCTGCCCGGTATGCGGGGGATAGAACTGAGGGGAGGTTTCACGGACGGTTTCGGCAAGCCGGTGGATTTCTACACGGGTATCGCGATGTCGACCTATACCAAGCACGCGAACCGTTGGGTGGTCGGTGCGGAATATCTTCAGAAGAGCTACGGATACCGAAATATGCAGATTCCCCGTGCCCAGTTCACGCTGGAGGGCGGCTATTTCCTGAAATTCCTCTCCGATCCGTCCAAGACCTTCTTCCTTTCCATCGGCGGCTCCGCCCTTGCCGGTTATGAAACGGTGAACTGGGGCGACAAACAGTTACCCGACGGCTCGCTGCTCACGACAAAGGACGCCTTCATCTATGGAGGGGCGGTCACGCTGGAATTGGAGAGTTACATTACCGACCGTATCGTGCTACTCGCCTCCATTAGAGAGCGCTGTCTCTGGGGCAGCAAGGTGAGACTGTTCAGTACGCAGTTCGGCCTGGGCGTCAAATTTATCATCAATTAAAAACAAGAATGAATATGAATACATTGAATCAAAAAAGAGTATGGAGCGGACTGGTGTCCGTCCTGTTCGTAAGCCTGTTGGCTTGTCTGTTCACAGCCTGCAACGATAAAATTGACGTGCAGCAGGCGTTCCCTTTCACCGTGGAAACCATGCCTGTGCCCACTCGTCTTGTGTTGGGCGAGACGGCGGAAATCAGGTGCGAGTTGAAGCGTGCCGGGCGTTTCGAGGATGCACGCTACACCATACGCTATTTCCAGCCGAACGGAAAAGGCTCGCTGCTTCTGGATAACGGCATGAAACTGCTACCCAATGACCGTTACCCGTTGGACCGTGAGGTGTTCCGCCTCTATTACACCTCCGGATGTACGGACCGGCAGACCATCGACATCTATTTCGAGGACAATGCAGGGCAGGTGGTATTGCTCTCTTTCTCCTTCAACAATGAAAATGAAGAGGAAGAGATGACCGAAGTAACGGAAAAGAGTAAAGACCTGCCGACCATGCAGATCGATACGACACCTGTTCGCTTCCCGCCCGATTCGCCGGATGAACCCTTTTTCACTCCGCTGACAATGGAAACCGGTCTTTACAACAAAACCGCCTTATGAGAAGCAAACTGTTTGCCCTTTGGCTTTTGGCCTTTTCCTTTGTTCCCGGGCTGTTTGCCCAGACTGGGATTTCCCCACCGGATGCCGGGCTGTTCAACAAGGCGGTGGCCTGTATCAAGGAAGCGGAAGGCTGGCACGGAAACCATCTGCCTTATGTAGGGTACGGCCACAAAATTCTTCCCCACGAGAAACTGACGACCGATATGACGGAAGCGCAGGCGGATTCACTGTTGAGAGCCGATTTGAGGAAATTGCATAAGATGTGCAGCCGCTTCGGAAAAGATGCCCTCCTGGTCGCAACGCTGGCCTATAATGTCGGATATTACCGGTTGGTCGGGTACGGGAAGATACCGAAAAGCAGGTTGATCCAAAAGTTGGAATCCGGCAACAGGGATATTTACGAGGAGTATATCTCGTTCCGATGCTATAAGGGAAAGGTGGTGCCGAGCATCGAGCGACGACGGAAGAAAGAGTTTGAATTGTTGTATATACATTAAATTATTAAGGGGCTGACTAAAGTGTTAGTAAAGCCCCTTTTTCTTATTTTCGGTAAGGTCAATCTCGACCTGGTTTCCAAATATTCAATTCTCAGAAAGTCATTCTGACTTTTTAGCCTCCCTATTAATAATAAAGAATTTGGTATTTAAAAGAGATTACCTTCTCGGAAATTGGGGCATCACAAAATAAATTCATATCTTTGCATATTAAATAGATGCCTCAAATGAACCACTTTGATAAAATTGACATACGAGTCTTTGATAGATTCATAGACAAATTTGCAGACCGTTATATTAAACAACGGTCAGAGGTTTTTAGTGGCATTAATGCTGAATTGTTACAACAAGCAGAATCAATCGGATGCGATTTCAACTTAGAGGCTCTATTTAAAATAATCAAACAGAATTCTATCGCAACAGATTTTGCCCGAGAAGAAGGTAAAAGACCATTAGCTTTTAAAGATATATATAGAAGTGATCTGGGAGAATTATTAACGACCTATTATTTTGAAGAGAAAATAGAAGAAAATAGGAGATTTTTAATTCCAATAAAAAATATATCATATCGAGAAAGGTTGGATTTGCCGGGTCGAGGTTTTGATGCTATAGGATATAGGACTGAAGGAGATAAAGTTAATATTCTGATTGGAGAGGCTAAAGTATCCTCACAGAAAGAAAATCCTCCACATGTAGTAGATGTTCACGAGGACTCGATTTATAAGTCTCAAAAGAACCATCATGACGATATAGGTATAGTTTTACAACGTTTGACGGATTACTTGCGTAGATTATCTTCAACAAAACATTTTTATGTTATTGCAGGCGTTGTAATCAATATGAAAGCTGGTAATGTCGATAAATATGACATTACCTATGGTTGCGGTCTTGTTCGAGATTCCAGTTGCGTGAATGAAGCAAAAGATTTTGGAAAGATGCAATCTTTAGCGCACGAATTTGAGCCTGGTTTGGTTGATTTTGCCATTTTTTCATTTACTGAAAAAACTATTGATGAAACAGTCGATTTGTTTTATCAAAAAGTCAAAGAAATGGTACAATGAATGGCATGGACTACATACAGCAGATTCTAAATGATGATGATATCAATATGCTCTTACAAAAGAGTAATCAAACATATCATCTTCAATCAATATGTATAAACAATTCGAATTTTACTTCGTCTGATATTGAATTATCTTGTCGCCTTGCATTTTTACTTATAGGTCTTTCATTTCATGAGAACACTAACCTAAAGTGGGCAGAACATGCTTATAAGCTATTAAAAAATGTACACATAGAGGAAAAGGAAGATAGGGAAATTTTTGACAAAATAATGGGCTATGAATTAGACAATGTTTCGTTAATATATTATTTTTATTTGTCAAGTCTTGCCCTTATTTTAGATAAAACTATTTCCGCCCGTCTTGATTTAAAACAATTTGTTGATTTCAAAGATGTTGAGTCGTCTTGGAGTCAACGTGTTTTGGCTGGTATTTTTAAAGCACTTTTTTTCTTAATTCGTAAAAGTGATGGGTTTGAAGATATTCGTAGAGCCATATCCGAAATCTCTAATCTACAAAAGGAACAAGTAAAATTCGAGGATCAATATTTGAACCAATTCGATGTTCAAGCACAAAAAGAAGAGGCTCTTATATTGGTTGGATTATATCATACCTCAAAAGCTTTAACAGAAACAGCTGAATATCTAATTAACGGATATAATTATAAAAAACGTATTGATAATGTTGTAAGACAACATATTGACATTGCATTAGACTTAATACCTTCGGACATCCGGTTAAGAGACTTTATCTCTATAATTAACAAAGACTTGCAATCTTTAATACGGAATTCCATTTGGAATGGGACAGCCTTTCAAGATCAAATTAAAAAACTTTGTGAGTTCAAAAGTTCTCATAATATATTGGAGCTTTTACCATCGCAAAGACAGGCTATGCAGCAAAATTTATTTGATGTCTATGCAAATGCTTCAATAGTGCAGATGCCAACAAGTGCCGGTAAGACTATGTTGGCAGAATTCAATATTGTTTTGACAAAATCTTTACGAAAAGACGCTAAGGTTGTATACGTCGTGCCATCCAGAGCATTAGTTAATCAGGTATATTTTGATCTACGTAAAGACTTATCCGCGATAGGCTTCAATGTTGAACGCACATCTTCTGCAAGTGAAATAGACCCGACTGAGGCCGATTTCTTGATTGCAGACGATGTTGATGTTATAGTTTCAACGCCAGAAAAATTAGATTTATTAATTCGCCGTTCTCATCCTTCCGTTGAAGACGTTTCGTTATTTATCATTGATGAGGCTCATACTATTGAAAACGGAGAACGAGGTGCACGACTGGAATTACTTATTGCTATGTTACGTCGAGAGAGACCCAATGCAAAATATATGCTTTTATCGCCGTTCCTACCTGGCAATACAGAGGCATTAAAAGACTGGCTTGGAGGAGGTAACATTATTAATGTAGATTGGAGGCCTTCTGAAAAAATAGTTATTGGATTGAAAGTAACTAAAGCCAAAGCTACATTCAATTTACTACCATCTGCTTATAGTTTCAATCTATATCAGGAGAATGAGCAAGTAATAAAAAATCCATATCAACTTGTATCAACAACTCCTAAAGATAGGATATTGGAATTTTCATGTCGTCATTTTTCCTCGAAAGGAAAAACGGAACTTATACTTTGCAAAGGTAAAGGTTCGGCTAACAATGTAGCAGAAAAAATCTATAGTTGGATTGACGATAATATTAATAGTGATGAAATTCATTTAGTCCAAAAATATATTGATGAAGAATTGGGATGCTCAACATCCTTTTCTAAGTTTTTAGGAAAGGGGGTTGCTGTTCATCATGCAGGCTTATCAGATGAAACTAAATTACTAACAGAACATCTTATTCGTCAAGGATTAATTAACTACGTATGTGCAACTACAACCATTGCTGAAGGTGTTAATTTTCCCGTATCTTCTGTTTATTTTGATACATATCAACGTGGTCGAGATAATTTATTATCAGCTAATGACTTTTGGAATATAGCAGGTAGATCTGGACGGACTATGGTAGATGATTTTGGAAAGATTATCTTACCATTTAACACTCATACGAATGCAGAAACAGGCAAAGCTATTCTTAGCAAAGGTGCAGAAGAATTAACAAGTGTTTTAGCGAAACTATTTCTTGATAGAGAATATATACTTGAGACATTGATAAAAAAAAGGGGAATAGAAATATTAATGGCTGAATATACCGATGCATTCAGCCCTATATTTCAATACTTCGTACATCTTTTAAATGTTTCCAACAACGAGCTTGCTGTAGATATTGATGAGCTTTTTAAGGATTCATTGGTGTATTTTATGCTGGATAATGAACAGCAAAGGAATAAATTCATAGATTTATGTAAGCAGATATATTTAACAATCCAAGCACGATATGCAGATAATATTGGGGTTTTGAAATATGCAGATAAGACAGGTTTTTCCGTTCCATCTGTTTTAAAGATTATGCTTCAAAAAGCAACAAATCCGGCTATTGCAGACTTAGACACATGGAATGTGAATGTAATGTTTAATCGAAGAAATGCTGAAAACTTAACAGAGAAGATCAAAGCTATTTCAGAATTAAGAGAAACGGGACTGGGAACTGATGATACGACAGCCCCATTTAATCCAGAATTGGTTGCAAAAATGATAATACGTTGGGTTAAAGGGGATAAAATAAATGCCATATCCTCAATCCATCCCCATTTTACAGACAATGATGCGGATAAACGCTTAACTCAATTTGTTTCATATATGAATCAGCTACGATTTAAAGCATCGTGGGGATTAAGCGCACTTGAAGGTATAGTAAAAGGAAATGAGGATGAAATGAAAGATTCATACATCCCATCTTATGTTTATTATGGTGTAGATAATAATCCAGCTTTAGCTATGAGAATGTTGGGTATACCACGTTCTTTATCATTATCTTTATCGCAAATAATTACAGGTTCTATCTCAGATTACTCATTTACAAAATTGCGTAATATAATTAATTCGCTATCATTAAATGATTGGGATTCCTTAAAACCAACACGTTCAAAATTGTCTGGAGAAGAATGGAAGCATATTGTAAGTATTCTAATGAAATAAATGAAGCTGGACAGAAGTGCCGGCTTCATCCTTATACTCGATGGAGATATACACCCAGCGTTCAATCTGTAATTCCCTCTCGGCTCTTGCCAGGTCCTTGGCATATTCCCACCAGTCGTCAATTCGTTCTTGTACCATAACAGATAATTTAATCAACCCAGAATGTCCCGCAATGCGGACATTTGTGCCCGCACGGGTAGTCGTTTATATAATACACATCCCTATGTCTGCTAATATTTATATCCCCGGCTGTACAACCTCCTTTCCTGAATGTTTTGACATATTCGGCCTCTTGCCGCTGGTGTTCCGTCATGTGGCTTTTGGAAAGTTTCTTTTTAACAGACTTCATTCCGGTTTCCCATTTGGTGGAGTCACACCAGTCATGCACCATACCGCAGATTTCGTCTGCATAGGAATAATGCACCTGCGAATCCACAAAGAGATTATCCCTGTTGAACGGGAGTGTGATGTCAATAGGTAACATGGTATGATCCCCCGAACCGATACGGCTGTCCGCTATCGCAACCACGACATTGCCATAAAAACGGATGGTCTTGAAGTCCTGTCCGGAATCTTTGGAAACAAGATCGTTGAACATGGCATTGAAATAAATTCTCAGCTCTCCACCGTATGCGGCTGCCATCAGCATTTCAAGAATCCTGTCGTCATACGGCCCCTTTCGCAACCTGATAATCCGTCTTATCCTGTTGCACCAGTATGCTTCCGATTTACTGCGATGGCACTTGCCGTACTGGTATCCTTCGATCTCCAATCCTAACGAATAAAACATGGTGGTCGTGGAAGTGTTTTTTATCAGGCCTTCAGTCGGATAGGTGTCATTCCGCTCATAGAGCATGTCACAGATGTTATCTTCATTTTCGACATAATCGGTGCCAAGTCCGGCTTTCTCCATAGACTCTTTAATGTCACGCATCTCGGTACGAAGATTTTCCGAGAATTGCTCCGAGTACCACTCGGAAGATTCTTCATCCAACGGAAGCATACTGTTCTGCCGGATGCACTTTTCCTGCAAATCCTCGTGTTCGTCAAGTGACTCATTATAATCCACGAAATAAAGGCTTACCGATTTGGGCACGTGGCACTCCCAAGGTTGTATGGCTGTTGTTGTCATAGCTTTCATTCGTTTTAATATGTTTGATAAAAGCAATGAAGCCCTGCCGGTTTTCGACAGAGCCTCATTGTTCAGTTCGTTCGCCTCGGTTCATGGTTCGTCAATAGTAAATTCATCTTCATAAACTTCTATCTCCAGACCGCTTTCACAAATGCGTACAAGCCAGGTGTATTGCAGGCGTTCTACCAGTTCGATGTTACGATAGCCCCTGTATGGGCGTATCAATGTTGCCAAATCTCCGACTTTCATAATCTTTATTTTTTTACGGTTTATATTGGTTATACTGCCAAAGGCTGTTGTTTTGCCTTCCATTGCCGATGTGCTACAATATATTCCTGACGTTCCTGTTCCAGCCTTGCTTCCGTTTCGGGGGTATAACCGAGAAATTCGATACATCCTCCGTTATAACCGGTCATCCGGCATCGCATACCCGCTTCGGTGAGTTTGTCAATCCGCTTTTGTGCGGTCTTGGCACTGGAATACTGCTTGGGCCAGAAGTAATGCTCGCCTTTCGACCCGTAGGTGTCTTCACCGAGAATCAGTTTCCCGGCATTTGCCCGGCTTTGGATAAAGTCGAAGCGGGCTTTGCCGAGTGCCTGACGTATGGCCTTGTGGGCGGCTCCTTCGGGATGCTTGAAAACCTCAGGCAGTTTATCTTTGGTTTGCAGCTTCGGCAGTTCCGTCTGATAGGGCTTGTCATACCGTCCGATGCCCAGTGTCAGATAGAAATTTGTATCGAAGTAGTCGGTCATGATGTCGCTGTTGTCGTAGTTGTACGACATGGTAAAATCACAGACGTTGAGCATGACCTCGCGTGCCCGTTCCGTAATGGTCCGGTCTGTTCCAATGTGATAATGGTTGATATCTTTATAGATAAGACCGGACTCTTTCGTGAAGGCCTCGAAATCCGCTTTGACCAGATAGATGTTGATGGAACGGTAACCGTTCTGTGTGACGGAGAATTTATACCGCGGATAGGTCTCCTTGAGCCATTTGCGGATAATCTCCACGATTTCCCCGCGCATCTGTCCGTTGTAGTTCCTGCCTTTCCAACGGTATTCGTTATAGACGTATTCCGTGTACTCGTTGGCTGATGCGCCGGCATAGTCGTTTTCATAACCGGATGCAGCGGCCGATACGGTCGTGTCATCCTTCCATTTGGCGTACAATCTTTCAAATTCGAGATTGATCTGCTGCATGGTTTCCGTACTGCCACCCTTGTCGGGATGGTTCTGCAATGCCAGTACGCGGTAACTCTTCTTCAGTTCCGCAAGGCTGTTTATATTCTGAAAGTATCCCATAATGTTGATTTTTAATTGATGACCATTAAAAAATGAGTGATTCGCAGAAAAAAGGCAGGAAGTCCTGTTCGATGCCGAGGTTATCGCATGCCGATTCCAAATCACCTTCCCGCAAATCGTTCGCGTCGCGTAATTCACGCAGGTTTCTTACTTCGGCATCAAGGTATTCCCGAGCCGTCTCTTTGTCACACCCGCAAGAAGTGCATATCCTGTCAATGATTATTGTTTCCATCATTATTTTTATTTAGTTTTTGTATTGGAATCGGATAAAAGCTGCACGGTTGTCCGGAGTATCTCGTCCAGCCAGTTGATACAACGTGCCCCGAGTTCAAAAGGACCGTCAATTTCGTACAACTCATGGGTATGTTTGTCTTCCACAACGAGATGAAGTTCCTCCCCGAAGAATTGTATCCTGCGCACCAGGCACTCATAGGGATCGCCGTCATGGTCGAACCATATCACGTACACAGCGTCCACCGTATCGGGAAACTCCATTTCCGTTTTCCCATATTCCTCCAATACCGCTTTTATGGCGGCTGTAATCTCCTTGCGGAGTTTGTCTACTTGTTCGCTGAAATCTGTTTTCATAAGGCATAAAAATGAATGCGGGAGCCGCCAGCGGACTCCCACGATTAGACATTCGGTTTATTTATCGGAAACATTACGCGTAGATATTGATGCGATTGAACGATTCCGGACAATGCTGGAAGACAAGCGGCAGATTGACGTGTACCATCGGGTACTCCACCCAGCCGCTGCCTCTCCGGTAGCCGGTATCGGTAGCGAGGTTATTCAAAACCAGAAACTCCATCGCGTCGGGATTGTTGTTGATGTCGATGAAAGCCTTGTCGGGCAGTCCGATGGCATCCGTCTCTTCCAGATTGACCGTCAGAATTGTGTAAGGCTCTTCCGTATCGGCCAGTTCCAGACAGAGGGCGAGCCAGCCGTTGCGATAGATTTGCGGAACCAGCCGTACAGCCTGCCCCTGATAGATGTAGAGCTTATCCCGATAGGATTTGTCAGTCGGAACGATTTCAAATTCGTCTTCCATTTCCGTGAAAGAAAGCATCTGGTTATGGACTGCCACGAATGTATCGTTCTTCACCCGGTAGCACAGGTGGTCCGTTCCTGCCGAACGGATGATTTCAAATGAAGTGTTCATGATTCGGTTGTTTTTGAGTTATTACTGGTTAATTGCTTATGGTATTTGCCTTTACGCGGTCTTCGCACACGAGAGCCACGAAGTGTATTTCCATTATCTTGTGTCCGAAACAGACATCCGAGTTGTACTCCGCCCTCTGCCACAGCGTGAAACGGTCATTGCGGAACGACCACCGGAAATAACCGGAAAGCGATCTGTAATGCGGGTGGACGTTTCTCTCTATTAGTCGCCTGTTTACCTCCATGATGTTGGCCGACATCAGGATGATGTTCATGATTTCGATAAACGCCCTCGGCGCGCAAGGGTCTATCGGGAATATCGGTCCTATGAAATTCATATTCATAATTGTATGTGTTAGTCGTAATTGTCATCAAATACCTCATACGGGTAACTCGTCACGAATGAATAGTAGGAAGAGATACCCTGATAGACCAGGTTGTCCTCCTCCACATCGGGTTCTTCCTCCTCCCGCACAACCATCCGTGCATGGGGGCTGTCCTGAAAGTAGGATACGAGCAGGTGCGGATCTTCCGTCGCCAGGTTGTAGCCGTAATGTCCGCACCACTGCTCGAAACAGTCCTGCTGAAACTCGTCCAGCCGTTCCATTGCGTCACGTACCTCGAAAAAGTTCGGGCACAGCCATTCGCTGCTGACCATGTATTCCGGAATGTTCTCCCAGTCCGTGTAACGGTATTCGGGCTCGGCTTCTTCCGGGAAACGGGTGGCACAGGCATGGTGGAACTCGTCAATGTCGCAATAGTCGGCCAATTCCATCCGGTAGCTTTTCTTCGGATTGACCGTTACCAGCCGTTTTGTCGTTACTGCTATTTCTGCTTCATTCAGATTCATGGTTCTTATTTTTTATGATTATGGATGATGAATCCGCAGGGTTCACTTCCACAGGCTTCAAAAGGTCCGTGTTCCGGCGGTGCAGGGTTTTTGCGGAAAATACCGGAGCGCAGCGAGGATGATTTTCCGCAAAACCGCTTGCGGCCCGACCTTGCACAGCCGACAAGAACACGGAGTTACCTTTGCCTGTGGGAGTGGGCTCTGCGGATTTGACATGGTTATTTCCTTCCTGCTGTCAGGTACGAAAAATCCGGCATTGCCTTCGGGGAGGACGGATGCCGGATATATGTGCGGATTCGTTTTCATGGTCAGTTTGCTATGCGTTGACTGCCCCAGCTGATATGTATCTTGCCCTCGCTGTCCTGCGTGCGTATGAGCAGGCTGTCTATAACGGACATCGTAATGTCGAACTCGTCGAATATTTCGGACTGTTCCTTGACCTCGCCGCTCTTGATGAACTCGTTCAGCCGCTCCTTGGTCAGCACCAGTGCCATGAGGTTCTGTTCCACGGAATCCTCGTAAGTGATGAAATGCACGTTCTTCGTGTCACGGGAATCCAGCCGTATGAAACGGAAGTAGTATTGCTCCATACGCGGTATGTTCCATTGGAGCGATTCGAGAATGACATCGTTGCAGGAAGGGATGTTTACGGAACTGCTCAGGCTCTGCTGGGTGCATATCAGCACGCCGTTTATCGTGGCATCGAAACGGCTCACGATTTCCTGCCGTTTTCTGAACGATATGTCCCCCCGGACAATGAATAGCGGCCGTTCGGGGAAATGTTCCTCAAAGTATCGGCGGTAGAGGTCGAAAGCGGCGATGGAGGTGCAGCCGATGGCTACCTTGCCCGGAATTTTCCTGACCAGTTTATGTATGTATCTCGTCTTGCCCGGATAGGGGTCTCCCGAATAACCCTCTATCAGATGCGGGACCGAGCAGGCTTTTATCAGCAGCTTGATTTGGCGCATCAGCCGCAGACCGGCTTCCTTGCGGGTGTCGCCGGTGCTGTTATAATAAAGTTCGCAGATACGGCAGAACTCCTCGATGATGACACGGTACACCTCGTGTTCGCCGTCCGACGGGGTAACGGTGTGCATCCTGACCTTGTATTTCTCGCCGGCGAAGTCCTTGAACTTGCGCGTGATGATTGTCCTGGCAATAAGCGAGAACAATTCGTCCTTGTTATACACATCCTGGTTCTGCTTCTCGATACCGAACACGGACGCCTTGCCGGGGCAGTGGCAGGCCTTGAACAGCACATGTCCCCGAAAGGCAGGAAATGGTTCTCCATAATAAGGATTGCTTTCCGATTCTATTTCACGCTCCTTGTTCTCGCGGTAGATGCGGTCACACCGGCATATCATGTTCACGGAGTTGTTATACAGCAACTCGAATTGGCTGTACAGTTCCGATATGTTGTTGCGTGTAGTGGTTCCCGTGTCGAGCAGCTTGTATTTCAGCCTGCGGAAGAGGCAGAGGACATATTTCGTCCGTTGTGAGTTGGGGTTGGTGATTTCGTCCGACTCGTCGAATATAAGGCACAGCTTACGGCTGCGGAGCTTTATGAACCGGGCAAGACTCCGTTTCAGTTTGCCGAGCATGGAGGTGGAAACAATCAGGAAGATGCCCTCCGGCACATCTTCGAGGTCTTTGGAGGTACGGATCACACGGTATCGTTCCTTATTGGTTTTCAGGAAAGCGTCCCAGGTCATGTTGATGGCGATGGCAGGAGCCAGTATGACTACATTGCGCACTTTGCGGAATTTAAGCAGGTATTTGGCCCGGTGGTACGCGGCGGCGGTCTTGCCGGAACCTTGTTGCCAGTTAAGAAGGGCGTACCTCTTTTGCAGGACAAGATTGAGGTCATGTTTTTGCAGGTGGGTGAATTGGCAGGTTTCGTAGTCCTTATTGACGAATGTCGCGTTGTCCAGATACTCCGCCAGTTTGTGGTCGGGCTGCATATCGGGAAATTCCCGGTTCTGTATGTCATACTGCCGCTGTTTACGTGCGATGAATTTGCGGGCGGCTTGCAGTTGTCTGATATTGGCTTCGGTAAGAAATTCCGGTTCCGGCAATGCTGTCCGCTCCAGTATCAGGCTGTTGATGCCGGCCGCCTTGTGTTCCACCTTATCCAGCAGACGTGGCGCATAGGCTTTCAGTTTGAAACCGTAGGAGGTCTTGACCAGCGCGATTTCCTTCCGGGGCACGACATTCTGTGTTGTGATGTACTTGCGGATGACGGCAAGCACTTTGGCAGTCGTCAGCTTCTTGCGTTCCCACTCCTTGACCTGCTCGTTGGTGGCATTTTCGGGTGGCTTCTGGTTACGGAATTTCGTGACAAGAGCCGTCGCCTTGTCGATATGCCTGTTCAGACTTGCGTGGGCTTTCAACTCGTACATATACTTGGAGAGCTTGTACTCGAACTGCTCCAGCTCTTCCTTGTCTATCCGGTTGGTTTCACGCATCAGGTCAAAACGCAAACGATGCTTCATATCACGGGCTTGCATGACGCGCTCTTTCAGTTCCTCCATCGTGACAAACTCGTCGGCATTGTAGGGCTGCATCCCTATATGCCGGGAATGCCGCAGGAATACCATGACCTTCGTGTTGAAGTTATCCACGCCGACCGATGTGAAAGCATGGGGTGCGAGCCCGCATTGCCCGACAAAGGAAAACTTATCGTTGATGCCCGTTATCCTGCGTTTCTCCCAGAACTCGCTCTGCATGAACGAAGACGGGACGACAATCATCAGGATGCCCGCCGGATTGAGCAGGTCATAGGCCTTATCCATGTAATACTCCTGTGACAGCCGGAAGTCGAACTTCAGGTTGAACGGCGGGTTGCCGATGATGATGTCGAAACGTTGCTCCGGACGGTATTGCTGTATGTCGCACTTCTCGATATGTGCGTCCGGATAGAGATACCGTGCAACGGCGACAGCCTTGCCATCGATATCGAAACCGTAGGTGTTGTGCCGGTTGGGCAGGTGGTTGAAGAAGTTGCCCATGCCGCAGCACATATCAAGAACCATTTCCGAGGAAGTTGGCGACAATACATCGACCATCTCCCGGCATATCTCGTGAGGGGTGAAGAACTGTCCCAGCTCGAACTCTTTCTTGGCCCGGGCATACTCGTGATAGCTGGCAAAGTCTGATTGCCTGAGGTTATGCAGCCCGCCGACGCCGGTATAGCAGTTGTAGATGCTCTCCGCGGGAATCAGGTCCTTGCCGGAGTTTATGGCAAACAGGATCTTCTCGTTGACTTCAGCCCGCTTGTCTTGCGGTATCTGTTGGGGAATGATTGCATACATATCTTTGATGATTGTTGGTAAGACGAAAAACACCCCGCAAGGACTTCCTTACGGGGTGGCTGTGGCTGGTCTCTCATGGTCAGTTCTCGTTTCTCAGTTTGATTTCGCCCAATCGAAGACGGTCGAAACAGTTACGGGCAGCTATGCTGTCCTTGAATTTGACGTCTATACGACCGTTCTTGTAGAACTTAATCTGCTCGGCATTGGTGGTCGTGAGGTCGTACCATCCAGTTATATCGACATTTCTGTCACATAAGCCGACAATCATTCCGATACCTCCACATAAGACGTCATCCGTACCGAAAGCAATGCCCTCGCAGAAGGTATCCACCTTTTGTTTTGTACCATATTCAAACTCGTACTCTTGGTGATATTCAAGATGAATATTATCCCAGCGAACGATGTCAGGGAATATGATTTTGTCTTTCTTCAGTTCGGGCTTGACCTTGCTCCAACAGGAAGGCGTGACCGTTTGCAAAAAACGTTTGAGCAGTTCCTCTTCCGCAGTTTCACGGAAACTTTTGCCGCCAAGATGTTCTATGACCATATCCACATAGGTTTCATAGACGGGACGGAATCCCATGTGCAGTGTCTTCTCGTCAATCTTCGGAACAGGTACGGACACGTTATAGGTCTTGTTAAAATAGGAAATGATACGGTTGGCGAAATTTGCATTTGCATTGCAGTTCTTATCCACCAGATCGTTGATGATGTCGAACGGTTTGAACTCGTTGTGGGAATAGCTTTCGTCATCGTAGTGATTATACGCATGATAGTTTTTGTACGTGGTTTTGCCGTTCTCCTCGTATTTGAACTTGAATTTTTCTTTGTACTGTTCCGCGTCCTCTTTGAAGAGGGCATACCATCGGTCGATCTGGTCGAGCGTCTCGTAGAGCAAATCCTGCTGGCTCTGACAATAGATACGGTCATGTTCCGTAATCTTGTCCTCGTTTCTTACTTGTACACTTAAGATGCCGGAAAGCAGGTCGGGAGTGTTTCCTCTTTTTGCAATGTTGTCGGTCTGCATAATCTTATTTTTTTTAGTTAGTCCGGCTTATGGGGCCGGAGTTCCCATAGTCGCAGGCTTAAAAGGTCGTGTTCAGGACATGCAAGGTTTTCGAGGGAAAATACCGCAAGCCCTCCGGGCGAGGATGATTTTCCCCGAAACCCGAAGGGCTTGACCTTGCAATGTCCGACAAGAACACGGGCTACCTTTGCCTGTGGCTATGGAAACTACGGTCTCTCTATGACGAGTAGCTGCATTCTACTCCACAGAACATGAAATGATAAGATTTTAGATGGATTTCCGACTGAAACAGACTGTTTTTTCCGGAATAAATGTTACCTTTGTACCCAGTAAGAGAGTTATTTGAAAGCGTGAGAAACATGGTGTTCCACAGAGGCTTACTAATTTCTTATCCGTTGCCCACACCTCACGCGAATTCTTGTTAATCTATTTACAGTCAAATAAATAGCGTCAGACTGTATCAAATATACGAAAAAAAGAAGTGGATCAAAAAGGCTTTTGATCCACTTCTTGTTCATAAGGTTTATAAAGTCGAACCTTCGGTTCCGAAAGTTCATAAAGTCCGAAAAGCTCCCGTCACCTTATGAACTTTATAAACTTTATGAACCTTTAACTCTCTTATAATTTGAATCGTCAGATTTTCAACGTATCGAATCCCCGACCATAAACCCCCATAACGGTGTTCATCGTCAAGAACGCATCCGGATCTGCCATCTTCGTTACACGCATAATATTTTGCATCTCGCTCTTACGGGCAACCACGATCAACATCTTACGCGCCTCCCCGGTGTACCATCCCTGACAATCCACCACGGTAACGCCGCGTCGCAAATCACGGGTAATGGAATTCGCCACATCCTCGTATTTTTGAGAAAATATAAGGAATTGTACCGATTGCATCTGTCCCGTAAATACCAAATCAATCGTGTAGGAGTTGACCCCCATCACCACGTAACCATAGATAATAGTGGCTATTTTTGCCGTGGGATCTATCGCAGTATCCTCCCCGATAAAGTAACTACATCCGATGATAAACACATCGATGTACATGATAATTTTACCCGGACTGATATTCCGGTACTTGTTGATAATCATGGCGACAATATCCGTACCGGCAGTACTTCCCCCGTTCACCAGAGAAATACCGATACCCGCACCACACATGATACCGGAAATCACAGCACACATGAATTTATCTTCCAGCAGAGGTTCGTGTATCAGGTTCTGAAACAAACTCAACAGGAAAGAACTCATGAAAATAGCGTAAATGGTCTTAAAACCGAAACGAGGTCCCAGAATCTTGATAGCAATCGCCACCAACAAAAAGTTGATCACGAAATAGCTATACCCGATCGGAATCACCTCTCCGGAAAGGAAATAAATAATTGTTGAAATACCGGTCACTCCACCACCGACCATACGATGCGGAGCCAAAAATGCCGTCACGGCAAACGTGTATATCAACAAACCGAACGTGATCAACAGATACGCCCGGATTTCACTCATCAACTTCTCCTTTGTAACTTTCATCACATTAATTATTTTGTTTTGCCCACGTATCCTTCAAACCAACAGTCCGGTTAAACACCAGCGCTCCCGGCTTGGAATCTTTATCCACGCAGAAATATCCCAGACGTTGGAATTGGAAACGGTCACCTTCTTTCGCCTCCTTCAAACTCGGCTCCAACTTACAGCCCGTCAAAACTTTCAATGAGTTTTCATTCAAGAATTCCTTGAAATCAACATCTTTATGCCCGGCAGGGTCCGGATCTTTAAACAATCGATCGTACAAACGTACTTCCGCCTCGATAGCATCCGGGGCTGACACCCAATGCAAAGTACCTTTCACCTTCCGGTTACTTGCCGATCCGGTACCGCTACGGGTATCCGCATCATACGTACAATGAATTGTCGTGATATTTCCCTCCGCATCCTTCTCCACGCTCTCACACTTCACGATATAAGCCCCTTTCAAGCGAACCTCGTTACCCAAAGTCATCCGGAAAAATTTCTTCGGAGCATCCTCCATGAAATCATCCCGTTCGATATATAGTTCACGAGAGAAAGGAACCATTCTCGTTCCGGCTGTTTCGTCCTCCGGATTATTCTCGATCTCCACGGTCTCCGTCTGTCCTTCCGGGTAATTGTCAATCACCACCCGAACCGGATTCAACACGGCCATCACGCGGGGAGCGATCTTGTTCAAATGCTCCCGGACACAGAACTCCAATAAAGCCATATCCACCACGATCTCCCGACGGGCAACACCCACCTTTTCCGCAAAATTACGGATAGATTCAGGGGTATATCCGGCACGTCTCAACCCGGTAATCGTCGGCATACGGGGATCATCCCAACCAGCCACAATTCCCTTCTGAACGAGTTCCAGCAAACGACGTTTACTCATCACCGTGTAACTCAAGTTACGACGGGCAAACTCAATCTGCCGGGGACGATACTCCGTGTCAATCAACTGATCCAGAAACCAGTTATACAAAGGACGGTGAACCTCGAATTCCAATGTACATATCGAATGTGTAATACCTTCCAGATAATCGCTCTGACCATGCGTGAAATCATACATCGGGTAAATACACCATTTATCCCCGGTTCTGTGATGAGCCACGTGCATGATACGGTACATGATCGGGTCACGCATCAACATATTAGAAGATGCCATATCTATTTTTGCTCGCAAAACTTTCTCTCCGGCTTGGAATTCACCGTTTTTCATCCGGCGGAATAAATCCAAATTCTCTTCCGGAGTCCGATCCCGGTAAGGACTATTTACTCCGGGTTCCGTGGGAGTCATACGTTGAGCGCTGATCACTTCTGCCGGCTGATCGTCCACGTAAGCCTTTCCCTCCAGAATCAATTTTTCAGCCCAGTCATATAACTGTTGAAAATAATCAGATGCAAAATGCGGTTCTCCTTCCCATTGGAAACCTAACCATTGAATATCTTGTTGTATGGAATCAATATATTCGACATCCTCTTTTGAAGGATTTGTGTCATCAAAACGGAGGTTGCATTTTCCCTGGTATTCGGTTGCCAATCCGAAGTTCAAGCATATAGAGGTTGCATGTCCGATATGCAAGTACCCGTTCGGTTCCGGCGGGAAACGAGTATGTACCCGACCGCCGTTCTTTCCCTCGGCCAACTCCTCTTCAATAATCTGTTCGATGAAGTTTAACGATTTACCTTCACCTTCTTCTTCCACGAGATGATTTTTATCCATACTAAAATTATTATAACATATTCGACGCGAAGGTAATTAATTTATGAGAGTTTTAAAAGTTTCTGTATATTTGCAGGCCATGAAAAATATATTTTATACCATAGTATGCTGTCTGATTTCACTCACGTCGCTAGCCCAGAGTGATTTTGGTTACGAAAACCCCGATGGAAGGGATCCCCGGGAAGAAGGAATGCAACGTGATTCCACGAAAGAACAACGTTACGTTCCGCATCATCGTTTAACTTGGAAATGGGTACACGACGGTGTGTATAAAGAATTTTACCAAATTGACACTCTCCAAGACGGGTTACAAAACACGAACTTGATATTCAAACACAGTGTTTCCAATACATACCTGGGAAACTTCCCGGCACCTTACGTATCAGACATTTACATCCTGCGTCCCCGAGGAGAAGATTTCTTACCGCAAGATCGGCTAAGAGATTATTTCTTTAAACCGGAAGACGCGTTAGATTACAACACTACCACGCCTTTCACGCAATTAAGTTATTTCAACGGCGGGGGCCGGGGAAAAACAGAGGACTGGCTGGACGTGTGGCACATCCAGAACATACGCCCCTATTGGAATGCCGGATTCCGGTATAACCTCATTTCATCGGATGGTGCCTATTCTTATCAAAAATCCAAAACTTACAATTTTTCTTTTTTCAGTTCATACGAAAAAGACCGGATGGCAGTATCCATGTTCATAAACCAGAATATGGCACACATCACCGAGAATGGTGGTATCGAAAACCTAGCCGATATTCGGGATACCTCGCTTGATCCCAAAGTTGTCGGCACACGGCTTGCCATGGAGCCAAAGAACAACCTCATGAATTTCAATTTCAAGGCTCTAGCGCAATATAATATCGGTAATCCCAAAGAAATCATCACGCAAAAAGATAGTGCCACGATAGACACCACGATCACCTATCCCATGAAATTTGCCTTGGCCCTCAAAGCAGAGGATAATCGTTACTCGTTCAAAGAAGAAAGTGTCGAAGAAGGATTTTTCTCTGATACCACCTACATTAGTAAACAGGGAAATTCCGACATGATCAAAAACCGGAAATATGAAATCGATGCCAAATTCATTTTGAATGAACATCCCAAATATAAATATTTACCGGGCGTGTATGCCGGACTTAAATTCAAATACCTGAGTTACGATCAACGGGTCTCGCTGGACACAATTAATAACAGGGGAACCAGCAAATACACCGGGACATACCTGACAGCAGGAACCTTTAACATGGACAGTACCACCATGTTTAATTTCGACATCTGGGGGAGTTTCTGCCTAGCCGGAGATTATTCTGCCGACTATTCATTAGAAGGACAAATTATCCAGTACTTGAATAAAGGAAGAAATTCCTCCGTCACCGTCCATGCCTTGCTGGAAACGCAAACCCCGAATCACTACTATCTCCAATACCAAGGGAACCACAATCAATGGGAGAATAGTTTTGACAAGATACACGCCTACAATTTACGAGGGCATTACACGAATAAACGCCTTCGGACAGAAGTCGGGGTGGCCCTCAACAACACAAAGAACTATATTTATTTCGACACAACCGCTATGCCCCGTCAATATGATGGAGACCTTATGGTATTCACGGCATGGGCAAAACAAATATTCCGACTGGGACATTTCTACTTCGACCAGAAAGTGTATTACCAAGTGACCAACAAGGAAAAGATACTACCATTACCCCAAGTAGCACTTCACTCGCACAATTACTACCAGAACCGCTTTTTTAAACAAGCTTTGGGTTTCCAGATCGGTATCGACTTGTTCTACAACACCTCGTTCTATGCAAATGCGTACGACCCGGCAATCATGCAGTTCTACAACCAGGAAATCGAGAAAACCGGAAACTATCCGAAAATGGATGTATTCGTCACGTTAAATATAAAACGAGCCGACTTATTTGTTAAATACGAACACTTTAACGAGTTCTTTGGCAGCAGGGATTATTTCTCGGCATACACCTATCCAATCAACCCGGCAAAGGTGAAATTCGGTATCCGGTGGAACTTTTTTGACTAACACAAGAAGCTCGCTAACGTGATGAAAACCACAAACTACTTTTACTAATTTGGTAGTTTACAACATTTTCCGTATTTTTGCAGTATGTATATAATAAAAACTATTACGTACACGCTGTTGTTCTTATCCTGTTTCGCCTCGTGCAAAACAAAACAAGAAGAACTACCGCTAGTCATACCAGAACCCGGAACGTTGGAAAAAATAGAGCAACGCGGGGTATTAAATGTATGTAGCTATTACAACACGACAGACTACTACGTGTATAAAGGTATTCCCAAAGGATTTCACTACGAATTGGTAAAAGATTTCGCCGATTATCTGGGAGTGAAGCTAAATATCGAAATAAACACGAATATTGACGAAAGTATTCAAAAACTGAATGAAGGCCAATATGACTTGATCGCCATGAGCCTCTCTGTCACGGATTCCCGAAAAGAAGACGTGCAATTCAGCCTCCCCCTATTCACCACCAGCCAAGTACTCGTTCAACACACGTCGGACACGCTTCTCCAATCGGTAGATGACCTCAAGGGTAAAGAAATATTTTTACAGGAAGGCACCTCTTTCACCCGATTCCTGCAACACTTAAACGATTCCTTACAATTAAATCTGAAAATCACCGAACTAGAAGATGTCACGTTCGAAGACATTTTACTAAAAATAGAAAACGGGGAAATTCCCTACACGGTCATCGATAAAAATATTGCCCAGATCGCCTCCCAGTACATGAAACATATTGATTACTCTCTTCAGCTATCCGCCGAGAGCCCTGTGGCTTGGGCCGTCACGAAAAAAGCTACTCTATTGGATGAAGAAATCAATACTTGGCTGGACGCCATTAAAAAGAGCGGAAAACTAAATGTCCTGTATAACCGTTATTACAAAAACAGTTACATCACGTCATTACACAACTCCAAATACTACAAACTGAAAAATGGAGTTATCTCCAGCTTTGACCCAATCATCAAAAAAGAGGCTCGGACAATCGGTTGGGATTGGCGCCTATTGGCAGCCGTTATCTACCAAGAATCCGGTTTCGACCCGGAAGCCACTTCCCACCTTGGGGCTGTCGGTCTGATGCAAGTTATGCCGGAAACCTCCCTGCAACTCGGATTCGAAGAATACGAAGAACCTAAAGACAACATTCATGTCGGGGCTTACTATCTAAAATACCTGGAAAACAAGTTCAACAAATTCGACCTCGACACGCTGGAACAAATTAAGTTCACTTTGGCTGCCTATAATGCAGGTCTGGGACACGTACTCGATGCAATCCGCTTAGCCGAATCATACGGAAAAAACCCAAAAGTCTGGGATAACAACGTGGATTATTTCATGCTCCATAAATCCCAACCGGAAATATACCGGGATTCTGTTGTCCGTTTCGGCTATTGCGACGGGAAACAAACATTTAATTTCGTCAACAACATCATGGAAAACTATACCCATTATAAAAACACAATAAAAAAATAATTTATAATAAAAAGTTAGCTTGTGGGGAGGAATCACTTCATCGTAAATCATAAATCACAAAATCTCACGGGCGAATATTGATTTACATTAATATTTTTCATACCTTCGCATCAGAGTTTTGATCATTATTTAACTAATTGCTAAGGATATGCCTTACAGAAGATTACCGAATACAGACGCAGCAAGGATAAGGGCATTAGAAACAGCCTTGAATAACGAAGAGTTTTCTAATATCAACAACTTACCGTTTTCATTAAATCTTAGGCAAAAGATTGAATTCTTTTTACCAAGATTCAAAACGGCAATCACGAATTCTCAATGCGCCAGAGATAAACAAAACGTGAACAGCCGGAAATATGCAGAATATACACGAAAAGCAAAATTATACATTTCTCATTTTCTGCAAGTACTGAATTTCACGATAGCCCGGGGAGAATTAAAACCCGTGGCAAGAACTTTTTATGGAATTGATGAAAATGATACTAAACTCCCGTCACTGGTTTCTGATCAGGATTTACTGGAATGGGGAGCAAAAGTGATAACCGGAGAACAAGAACGTACTCGTAATGGCGGGGGAAATCCCGTGTACAGTCCTTCCATCGCTCTGGTGAAAGTGAACTATGAAAACTTCAAACAAGCCTATGCCGCCCAAAAGCAATTCCAGCAGAACTCCGCACGTTGCAGTGCCGAAGTAGCACAATACCGGGGCGAGGCCGACGAATACATTCTAACCTTGTGGAACGAAATCGAAGCTCATTACGCAGACCTCGAAGACGAAGAAATACGCCGCCAAAAATGCGAACATTTCGGTCTGGTCTACGTCTTCCGCAAAGGTGAAAAAGAAGAAATAAAAAGAAAAAAGGAAGCTGAACGCATCACGCTCAAACTCCCTTTTTAATTTTAGATCCTATCGATTAAGTGATTTAATGATTTTCGATTAAGTGATTTTAATCACCAAATCATAGAATCGGCAATCACGGAATCTTTTTCATTCTAAACCTTAAATCTAAATTACATATACAGATCTCTCTCCCCTCTCGCGATTCTATCATAATAGGAACGGAACGTGGGGAGTAATTTTTTATCTGTAAAGAATGGCATATTTTCAATTTCCTGCAACTCCTGTGCGATCAACTTCTCTCCGATCTCACGAGTCTCCGGAGAAGCGTAGTCATTCAGATATTCCCGGAACGTCAATACTGCATTTAGTTTACAGAATTTCCCTTCCACACCTTTCTCCAACAAATTCATGATCTTATCCCCCGTACGACCGCAGCGATACCCTGCCGTACAGAAAGAAGTAATCATCCCGTCATGGGCCAATTCACGGATTACCTCGTCCAAAGAACGCTGATCGCCCAACATAAACTGCACCTTATCCGGGTTCTCCTCTTGTTTCAACTTCTTGGCATAAGCCCCGATCCCCAACTTAGAAGAAGCATCCGTTTGCGTACACCCGTAATGATTGATCAGATCGCGTTTCAGATCCGGATTCTCACGTGCCGTCACGATCAACCCACTATACGGAATTGCCAGACGCAACACGGAAACCACCCGTTTCATGGCTTCGTCACTCACGATATAAGGAGAATGTTCACTCAAGAATGAACCGGGAGCCGGTTGCATACGCGGGAATGACACGGTATGCGGTCCGATACCGAAATGTTTCTCCAAATCCCAAGCATGGTGAACCAACCCCATCACGTCGAACTTCCAATCGTACAAGCCGAATAAAGCCCCAATAGCCACGTCATCCACCCCGGCCTCCATAGCTCGATGCATGGCATAAAGCCGCCAGCGATAATTTCCTTTCACCGTGTTTGCCGGATGCAATTCGGCATATCTTCCCCGGTGGTAGGTTTCCTGAAACACCTGGAACGTACCGATTCCCGCACGCCATAATTTCTTCATGTCGGCAATCTCCATGGGAGCCGCGTTCACGTTTACCCGACGAATATTATTAAAACCATTCCCCGTAGGAGTCGTGCGTTTCACGGAATAAATCGTGGAAATAGAATCCGCGATATAGTCGGCTCCATTTTTAGGATGCTCGCCATACACGGCAATCATTCGCTTATGTCCCTCGTCAATCACGGCAGCCACCTCATCCCGCACCTCATCCATCGTCAGGACATGGCGAACTTCGTCTTTATTCTCCGCACGAAACCCGCAATATTTACAGCTGTTCACGCAAAGATTCGACAAATACAAAGGAGCAAAGAAAACGATACGATTATCATATACTTTTTTCTTCACTTCCAACGCCGCCTCCTGCATTTCATGTAATAATTCCGGGTCCTCCACGTTCAGCAAGGTGGCCGTTTCTGCTGGAGTTAAAATCTTTATATCCAAAGATTTCTGTAAAATATCCCGAACTTGTTGTTTGTCGGGATTTTTATACTTTTCAATATCCGCAAATATCTGTTCCTCGTCAATAAAATCCTTTCCTCCATCCAGATATTTATCGATCTCTGCCTGTTTGATTACGCTGGCAGTCCAATCTTTCACACTACTCATTTTTCACTTAATTACAAGTTCATAAAAGTCCTAAAGTCTACAAAGCTCACCATACACGTTTCCCTCCCCACCGTCACGTGAATATCTTTACGTATATACAAAGATCGTTAATTATTTCATCAATGCTCTCTATTCCTGATATTTATTTTCAATCAGTCCATAAAGAAAATCAATAACCTGATCGTTAAATCCGTAGACTTTCCTGCTAAATCCCTATGAACCTTAGCTTAATAATTCTTTCACAATAGCTGAAATAGCTTTCCCGTCAGCAACCCCGGCCAATTCTTTGGAAGCAACACCCATCACTTTTCCCATCTCCTTAGCAGAAGTCGCCCCAACCTTCTCGATGATCACTTTTAACGCAGTTCTCAATTCTTCCTCGCTCAACTGCTTCGGCAAGAACTCGTTCAGCACCTCAACCTGTGCCATCTCGTGAGCATACAAATCCTCACGTCCTTGATTTTTATATATTTCGGCCGACTCGCGTCCTTGTTTAGCCAACTTCTGGATAATCTTCACGCTTTCACTATCAGCAATTTGCTCCGGAGCCCCGGCAACAGATTTTGCCTCGATAAAAACCTTCTTTATATTTCTTAAAACTTCCAAACGAATGGTATCTTTAGCCTTCATGGCAGCCATGATGCCTTTGCTAACCTGTTCTTCTATTGTCATTGTTTCTGTATTTAAAATTTAAACTCACGAAGTTACTATTTATTCCTCAAATTTCCACTAGCCATTTTTAATTTTCGAAATACTAACGTAATTTTGTATCGTAAAAACACCTACATGAAAACAATCATCACGAACAAAACCATCTGGAACATAGCTTACCCGATCATATTGGGTAGTTTGGCACAAACTCTCATTACCCTTACCGACACGGCATTTTTGGGACGAGTCAGCGAAGTTGCCTTGGGAGCTTCCGCCATGGCCGGAATCTACTATTATGTTTTTTCCACGCTAGCCTGGGGATTTTCTATCGGGATACAAATTATCGTGGCCCGGCGACTCGGGGAAGGTAAACTAAACCGGATCGGGGTTGTTTTCGAACACGGGCTATGTTTCGTGTTTCTCCTGTCCATGACACTCTTTCTTATTCAACGGTATTACAGTGATGTACTGCTTGGAGCCTCCATCCAGTCACCCAAAATTTACGCGGCAGCCATGGAATACATGTCCTACCGCCATTACGGGATTATATTCGTGTGTTTCAACTTCCTGTTCCGAGCCCTTTACATCGGACTCTCCAACACGAAGATCATCGGCTACTCAACGGCAGCCATGGCCACCATTAACGTGATTTTCAACTATCTACTCATTTTCGGGAAATTCGGTTTTCCGGAATTGGGAGTCGGTGGCGCGGCACTTGCCTCCGTAATGGCAGAGATTTCCGCCTGTCTTATTTTCATTTTCTATACTTTATTAAAACTCCCGATCAAACAATATGCACTTTTCTCGTTCCACAAATTGGAAGGTTGGCTCATGCTCACCGTGCTGAAAACGGCCTTCCCGACCATGTTGCAAAAGCTATTGTCATTTGGAACATGGTACATATTTTTCATGCTCATCGAACACATGGGAGAACGCCCCATCGCGATAACCATTATCGTACGTAGTGTCTATATGCTTATCCTCATCCCGGTATTCGGTTACGGTGCGACTGCAAACACGCTAACCAGCCGCTTGATCGGGGAACAAAGACAACCGGAAATCATGAGAACCTTGCGCCGGATCGTGAAACTCTCCATGCTAAGTGTCCTTCCCGTTCTACTTATATGCTACATATTCCCACATTACGTGCTATCCATCTACTCCAATAGTAGCGAACTGATCGCGGCATCTATTCCGTCTCTTTACGTGGTCGGTCTGGCAGCCCTCAGTTTCTGTTTCGGAATCACGTTCTTCGAGGCCATTTCCGGGACAGGAAACACCACGCATGCACTCATCCTTGAGAGTTTTGTCCTTATTTTTTACACGTTCCAAACGTGGCTATTCACCACGGCCGTTCGTTCCGATGTGGCATTCGTGTGGACTGTAGAAATCACTTATGGCATATTAATCGGTGTCGTTTCGTTACTCTACCTCAAGTACACGAAATGGCAACAAAAGAAAGTTTGAAGATGATACTCTATTTATAAGGGGATAGTCCGCAGATACCAAACAGCAGCTCAAAGGTAACCTTATTGATAGGGTATCAACAAGTCATCAATACCGCAAGTAATCTTTTCAATATATTATATCTATACTTTATGAACCTTATTTAATATAAGGTTCATATAAGGTTTCTATAAGGTATCTATAAGGTTCATGACGGTATTGATGTGCTATTCATCCATTAATCAACATGAAATCAGAATAGACTTCCTATACAAAACTCACTTACTTTCTCCCCTCATTCATCCCTTGCCCAAACACACAAAATGAAACCATCTTGAAATATATAATTGAGGTTTATAGAACGTTAAAAAACTTCACTATTCACATTAAAAAAGGCTACAGAAAGCCTTTTTAAGAAAGAAAAGATACCTCTATTTAATCCTAAAACAAATAATTAATAATAGTTAAAATAAAATTCAACAACAGGCTCTCAAAGCCGATTTTAACTTATTGAATAACTTTATTTTACACGCACATATTAATTAATAATCAATACCATTTATATTAACAAAAATGTTTGTATATTGCAATGCTTTTAAACACCTTTTTTTTGATTAAAATTAAGAAATACCAATAGGAATAATTTCATTTAAGCGTGGAACTAAAATTTAAGTATTATTTAAGCACAAAGAAATTTATATTTCTTTTGTGCATCATCATTTTACCGTCTATCAGTCATGCACAATCCGTAGGATCAACAGGTGCGACAGCTGTCGATTCCCTCCGCAGGCAATTCGAAAAGGATGCAACACAAACTGTTGCTGATTTTGAAGAATATAGCAAAAAAGCACTGGAAGAATACGAAAAATACGAGGCACAGGCACGTGCGGACTATTCTCGCTATACCCGCTCTATCAAACAGACCTGGGGTAGTGATACGATCGTAGACAACACCCCGACAAAATGGGTCGAATACAGTAATGACTATCAAAATCGCTCGATTGTTGATTTTGACCAAGGAAAAATCCTCGTGGAAGTCGCCCTTGATGACAACAACACGGTAGATACCAACGCTATAAACACACGTTTGGCTACCGCCATTGAACATTTACTGAAAAGTCAAGGATCAACCTGCCCTTACCAATCATCCGTTGACGTCTCAAAGCCTTTAACCAATAATCCCGTACTGGACGGTTTGGTCGATTTTTCCATGTATAAACCCGACAAAACCTTAAGTTCAACGGGGAAAGAGACAACACCCGTTCGTGCAGCCCCTCCCACCCCTACGGTGAAAGGACAAAAATTGTCCCTCAATACCAATCAAAAGAAAGAATCATCCGGGGACACGGTCTCCACGGGAACAACTATGGCTCGTCGCGTACAAGAAGAAGGTAACAAGAATTCCGGCAATCCGCTAGCGGACAAACGGGAAGAAGCTCACAAACGGGCTGAACAAAAAACACAGGGTTGGCAAAATGAAGCTGAAAAGGCCATTTTAGTAAAAACAATAGCCGCACAAAGCCCCAAAAAGATCACGAAAGTGAAAGGAGACGACGGGAAAGTACGTCAAGTGGTTCAAATAGAGATGAATCTTGTTTCCGACAATCTATCAAAAAACGCAACACTTTATAAAGACCTCGTGGCAGAATTTTCACAAGTATTCCAAATCGAGCAACCGCTGATTTTTGCCGTGATGGAACAAGAGTCCCGTTTCAACCCCGAGGCAACGAGTTGGGTACCCGCTTACGGGCTGATGCAACTGGTGCCCAAGTCCGGGGGATTGGATGCCTATAATTACGTGTATAGAAACACTTGGGCCCCGACACGGAGCTATCTTTTCGTTCCCCGCAATAATATTGAGCTGGGCACGGCCTATCTTCGTGTTCTCATGAATCAATTTTCCTCTGTTACCGACCCGCATTGTCGCAGGCTTTGTGTCATTGCCAGCTATAATACCGGAGCGGGAAACGTGAGTAGAGCCTTTACCGGGGCTACGAATTTAAACAAAGCAATCCCGTTGATTAATAAATATAATTACGAACAGTTATACAGCCACCTCACGAATCGTTTAAGCACGAGTGAGGCCCGCAATTATGTTTCAGGAGTTAGCAAGCGACGGGAAAAATATCTCAAACCATAAAAAGAAATACCAATGTTTTGTCCAGAGTGTGGTAATCGTATCGAAGATCAGAATATACATTTTTGTCCGGAATGCGGAGCAAGAATAGAACAAGAGAGTAACACCGAAAAAAAGGCACCCGTCAAACCTCACCCTCAAGGAATGAGTATGCACGGATTGATTTTCACGAACTTGGGTTTACTAGCCGAAAAGACGGGAACAGACGAGCAAAGCCTGATGGCCATCTTTGATGCATTCATCCGACAGAAACGGGAATACGGCATCTCGTATAAACTCGTTGATGCGGGTAATTACACGTATCGGAAAAGTGGTTTTTGGGGCAACTCGAAAAAAGTACATTTAAAGATAACCAGCCCATTATGGGATTACATGGACATTCTGATGGATGTCCATAACGGGGAGCAGGCGGCAGGAGACGAAATATCGCAATATCTATTTATTATAGGAGGTAGTGACATTATTCCCATGCCATGCATCCATCACTACATTCCCAACGACAGTAACGATGACAGTATCGACACGGATATGCTCTACGCTTACCCCTATGGGAAGGAGATGATTACCTTGCTCGAGAATCAAGCAGCATTTACATATGACCAGCTCTTTTTCGTGGGAAGGTTACCCCTCGGAGAAGACGCTTCACTCGAAGATTTGTGTGGTTATCTGGAGCGCAACATCGATTATTCCAACGGATTCCCGATGAACGAGGCTTACGGTCAATGTGACCCGCACTGGAAGAAGGTGTCCAGTTACGTGGCAAATGATCTTCTGAACGGGAATTATTTCCGTGATCTGAGCCGTTACCTGTCTCCGGATCACTATTATAACCGGTTACTCCTTTCCCCCATGGTCGTGGAAGGGAATCTACAACAAGTTTTCCACACGAACGCCTCGTTATACTATTTCAATCTTCACGGCGGAGAAGGATTGGAATCACGCGGTTACGCGGGAGTTATGCTCAACAAGGAAGAGTACGGGGCATTACCGGCCATAGAACCGGAACACATGATGACCTGCGAGGAACCCAATATCGTTATCAGTGAAGCCTGTTACGGGGGACGTTTTATCGGGCTGGACCAACACCACAGCATGATGCTTGCCTCCCTGTTCACGAACACGCTGGCCTTTGTCGGATCATCACGCGTGGCTTGGGGTGCCGTTGATGACGCCTCTTCTCCCCAATCCGGAGTATCGGTAAGTTACGCCGACATCATCGCCGGTTATTTCATCAGTGCCATCCTACAAGGCTATACAGTGGCTGAAGCATTATTTATTGCCCGCAGTGCCGTGTTGCAAGGAACCGTTCCGGGAGACCCTCATGCAGCGCTGACCGTCGTGGAGTTCAATCTTTTCGGTGATCCGATGACCACGATGAACGTTCGTACAAACTTGAAATCCGGAAATAAAATTACATCCAAAACAACCTTGGTCGATCCGAATACTAAAATAGGATGCACGATCGAGAAAATAAAAACAGAAAAAGAGAACGGCTCTATTCTGGAACAGGTACGGGGTGCTGTAAATGCCAACATCCAACAAATTCATGCCACAATAGGACAACACTTGTACGCAAGCTATGGAATCAAACCTCGTCCGATGGAAGAAGTTTTAAAGATCAAGTACAGTAACGGGCAGGAAGAGATGAAATTCAATTATGACCTGACTTCCGAAAGGCAGATCCCCGCTCGGTTTGTTGTCACGACCAGTTCGGATGGAAAAATTAAGAGTGTATATACCACAAGATAATCTACTAAACGTGAAACTATAAAACTATACAATATGAATTGCCCTAAATGTAACACAAGTCTTCGTCCGGGAGTAAAATTTTGCACTTCTTGCGGACAAAAAATAGAGGAATCAACCACGTGTTCCCAATGCGGAACCCCGTTAAAACCAGGAGCTAAATTCTGTATCAAATGCGGTCAGAAAGTTGTTCTTGCGGAAAAGACATCTACCCCGTCACCGGAAACGACGTCAGACATCAATTCAGTCAAGGGACGTATATACTGGAACATACAACCGGGACAGGTGGCCCGTGTGATTAACGAAACGGAATTCGACTCGTATAACGATATTCAAGGTATTATCATCCCGGAAGGGACAACAGCCTATATTCGTGCCAACGGACGCACGATTGCCTCCATCAGCGGAGGAACGTATAATTTCAAAGGCTCGTCCGGTGATTCTTCCGGTCCCTCGACAGATTCGTTACGCAAGGGATGGTCATTTATTGTCAACCTATTCAAAAACAAGAAAAAAGAAGAGAAAACGACAACGGAGGAACTCTACCTGCAACAACAAAATTTGATTCGGGAAAACGCCCGGAAAGGAGCCGCTTTCTCGGTTGTTATCCTACTGGATAAGTCTTTCCCACTTCTTTTCGGTTCCCGACAAGGCGAACTCGACAATTACAAGGATTTTGTCCCTATGAAGATACAAACCCGGTACCTCGATATGGCACTGGGAGTGAACGCATATTTCAAGATTTCAGACCCGGAGCGCTTCATCGTTCATTACCTGACCGAGCGCCAGATGTTGAACACGACCGTTATCGTGGACGAAATCACGGATACCATCCGGAACGTGTTACAAGATACGTTGTATGACACGGAACTTACATCGAATCGTATACCGCAGGAACTTCATGCTTTACTGAAAGACAAAATCAATGCCGTGGCACCGGAAGCCTTCTTCGGAATATCCATCGTGCGTATTGTTGAGATTTCAGCGACCAGCGAGGATTTAGAGCGTTTTAGAGTGTTGAGCCGCGAGCTTTACCTTTCGGATAAAGAATTGGATTACCTCCGACGTACCAATGATTTCAAGAACCGAATGGCAGACACAGTGAATGAACAACGTCTACACGAAGCCACGACCGACCTCGACCTGGATAAACAACTGGAAACGATTAATCATGACCGGTTGCTACATGAAGACGAAGTGGAAAAATTCAAACATTTCCTGCAAAACGAACGCATCGTACGGGAGGCTCAAAACGATGGAGAGCGGGATGCGGCCCTTCTGGAAATTGTCAAGACAGGATTAATTCGTGAAGATGAAGCCCGTGCTCTCCACAATCAACTGGAAACAAACGATTACCAACGAGGGATGATGTTCCAGATGATGCAACTCCGTGACGGTATCGAGTTCGAGCGCACCCGTATGGAAGGCGAAGCTGAAAAAGCGACTCTAATTATCAAAAAAGAACTTGAGCTACAAGGTCTTCAAGACGATTACGAGGATAGCCGTTTCTATAAAGAAGTTGACAAACAACGCGTGGTGGCCGAAACGAACCTCGATCTGGATCAACGCCAGCGAGACATGGACTACAATGATGCCAAACGGATGCATGATATGGACCGGGAAGATGACGACAACCAGTTCCAACAATTTATGGCCATGCAAAACGCGGAGGAACAAGCAAAAGAAAATCAACGCAAGCATGAGGCGGAAGTAGAACAAAACCGCTTAAAGACAGCCGAAGAAATGGAACGTCTGAAATGGGAAAATGCCAAAGAACTTTCCGATGAAAAAGTGTGGGCATTAAACGGTGGGGATGCTGCCGTGGCTTACGCGGAAAATAAATACAGCTCGGAGGCCGAACGTGAGGCTAGTGAACGACTAGAAGCTCAACGCCGGGAAATGGACGCTCGCTTGGAAGCCGAACGGGCCTCTCGTGACACGGATCACCGGGAGAATCAAGCCCAAATGTTCCAGATGATGCGGGACATGATGACTATGACCGGAGGAATTCAAGCACAGAAGGTGGAAGACAAGGAACGTCGGGCTCAAGAAGAAATGGCCGAAAAAGAACGCCAGCTACGTGAACGGGATGAGCGTATACTCCGTCAGGAAGGACGAATGGACACGGCTTATGACCGGGCGTTGGATTACACGACTCACAATAATATGCCACCACAGACACCTCAACAGGTAGCTCCGGCACAACCCGAACAACAAGCCCCACGGCCACAACAGGCGCAAACACCACAAGCCCCCGCGGCAAAAACAGTCACTTCGACCCTCTGTCCGGATTGTGGAGCCTCGCTGGAACCCGGAATGAAATTCTGCGCTGATTGTGGAGCCAGTATATAGCAAAATGATTTTTCAATTCAACACATAAAGATATGACAACCATTCACGGAATCCTGGAATGCCCCCTATTGGACCACGGGTCGAAATCCGAAGGTCGGAGGGCAATCCTCACGGATGATGACGGTAAAAAATACAAGCTTTACCGGGCCGGGATTTTACCATACGGAGACCCGTTTTTTATCCCTTATGACGGGATGCATATCGGGGTTACCGGAAGCCTAGAGGAAGAAACCGGAAACTTTCTGGTCACCTCCCTTTTACTGGAGGACGGCACGGAAGTCTTTCCGCAAACACCGGAAATCCCCGCAGGTGAGCCCATTGAACTTCCTCCACCGCGTAAACCAAAGAAATTAATAAAAAAGAAAAATAAATAAACATACAAGATCATGAGTAAAGAGAGATTTTGTCCGGAATGTGGTCAGCCCGCAGATGCAGACGAACGTTTTTGCCGGGATTGCGGGGCTGAAGTCCCGTTTGAGTCAAACGACGACACGACCACCGCAGAAGAGATGTTGAATAAAGTGAAACCTTCAGGAACGACAGAACCGATTATAGGGGCGGGAGCACGTGCTAATGTTTCCGGGGGAATTAATCAATCCTCCACAACCCATGCCAACATCAATACGTCAAGTGTCGATAACTCTTCCACGGTTCACCATAACACGACCATTGTCATGGAAAAGGATGAGGCCGAATACTGTGAAGTATGTGGAAATCCTTTTGACGACAGACACGCCCGATGTCCCAAATGCGGGAAAGAGATTTGCTTTGATTGTAAAGTAAAAGGAAAGAACCGTTGCGTGGAATGTGAAAAGAAATCCATCAACGAATATCGCCTTGCTTTCCAACAACTACTCCTGACGACCAATAGCAATATCGGTATTGCCGGACGCCAGATGATGGATCAAAAAGCCAGGGAACTGGACGTCGAGGATACGAAAGCCGACATTGAAAAAGAGATGACGGAATTATATAAACCCGCGAATAAAGCCACTCAACCGGCGGTGGTTTCCGCCTCGTCTTCAGACCGACCTGTTCAATCACAGGAAGCTAGCCAGAAAGGCGTAGGAGCTTTAACCGGGTCACACCAACGTCCCATTCCCAAGTCGGGTTCAAGTAAAAGTAAATGGATCCCCTTGAGTGTTATTCTACTCGCCGTTGTAGTCGGCTACATTTTCATGTCTAAAAAGGACGAACCAGTTAAGAATGTACCCGTGACTCCCCCGACAGAACAAAAACAAACGGGAACAAAGCAAGAGACTCCCACCGTGCAGTCTCAAACCACTCCCCCGATAACCGCTTCCGAGAAAAAAGAAGTGCAGACGGAGAAAGTGCCATCGCAACCCGTTGCGGAAAAGAAGGATGCCGATTATGACGCCGGAATGACCGCTTTCGACAATGGGAAAGGACTGGATGCTGTCCGCCTCTTCAAAAAATCCGGTAGCGCAAAATCATACTACATGCTGGGACTGATCTATGAAAACGGCTGTGGTACGGTGGGAAGCAACGGAATGATGGCCCGGAAGAATTTCAAGAAGGCCGCAGACATGGGACATAAGGATGCTAAAGCAAAATTATAAAACAATATACTATTAACCTTTAATTTAAATTTTACTACTATGTTAAAGAGAATTATTACCTGCGTGGTGTTACTTTGTGTAGCGATGATCGTGGTGAAAGCACAAGAAGCAAAGAAACCGAGAATGTACGTTGAACACTTCACGGAAGCAAACGGTGTTAGTGAAAGCGATAGTGACAAAATTCGTCACGCAGTCATGGCTGCCCTCAATAAGACAAAACGTTTTGAATTGGTGGATCAGGACGCAGAACATTCCATGAAGAAAGAAGGAGAGCGTCGCTCGGATGAAAAAGCGTTGAGTGATGAAAAAGCACGCACGCAAACCATCACTGCCGCTGCCCATGATTATATTTTAAATGGAAACGTGTTAGCTTGTTCTGTGAAATCCGAACAAAAAGATGGAAAAACGATGTATTCCTGTGTTCTGAATTATTCTATAACCGTAACAGAAGTAGTTTCCTCAACTACCGTCGCAACAGCCACGTTTGACCATTCTCCCTCCGGCCTTGGAGGTACGGTAGGTAAATTTTTGGATTTATCAGACTCAAAAGATAAAGCGATCACCAGCGCAGTCAACATGATCAACAGTGACATCGGAGATTTCCTGATCAAAGAATTTCCATTGGAAAGCACAATCGTACCCATGGATTATGAGGTAAAGAAAGATAAACTCGTGAAATGTTATATCAACTTAGGCTCGGATCACGGGGTGAAAAAAGGAGACTATTTCTCTGTTTTAGCTCCCAGCATGAGAGCCGGTCGCACGACATACAGCGAGATCGGTAAAATGAAAGTGGAAGAAGTGGTAGACGGAACCATGTCTCAGTGCAAGATTGTTCAAGGAGATAAAAAAATATTCACCGCCATGGAGGCTTTCCAAGCTCTTGACGAGGCTGCACAAAACCAACAAGCCCTAAAAGTGAAAGCAACCGTAGCACCATTATTCTCACTGTAATCGTTTATTTATGAAGAAAGTAATAACCATACTTGGCATACTGTTATTCCTCTGTACAACTTCAGCGAAAGCGCAGGAGTACCTTCAGATTGTTTCCTTGGAAACCGACAAAGGTGCAACCGCCGTTTTTACCTCGGCAGGGATCGCTGATAGCAAAAAAGGGGTTGAAACAGACGCTATCAAATCACTTATCTACACCCTGTTCTTTCAGGGAGTAGAAGGTGTTAATGACGGCAAACCTTTGGTCAGCAAGCCTAACGAGGCTTATACCAATACCTTTTTTAATAATCAGGCCCGCTACACACCTTACGTGGTCAGCGTGGAAGAATCCGATAAATCAACAAAGGTTGGCGGACGTTTCCAAGGAACAATGCGGATCACTTTGCGTCTTCGTCAGTTGATTAATGATGTACGGAAAAATACACATTATGATGCAATGTTGGCAGAAACACCCAAAACTCGCCTTCCCAAACCAACCATTATTGTGGTGCCTTACAAGAAAAAAGGGGAGAGTTTCGAGTCAAAACTGGAAAATGACAGCGATTACCGCATCGCCGTGGGAGCCGTGCAGAAAGGGCTCGAATCTTGTGACATCAAAACCATTGATTTGCAAGGACGGATTGACGCCATGAATCGCCGGAGCCAATATGAAGATAATGCCGGAGCAGCGGAATCGAATGACAAACAACTTTTAATGTCTTCCGGGGCTGACGTTTATGTCACGGTGGATTTAATGAAAGATTACACGGCACAAGGTGCTCGCGTAGCATTAGTCATGAAAGCCTATGAAACCGCAAGCGGAACGATCTGGGCATCGGAGGACGGCTGGACCAATCGTTTCCAGACAACACAAACCGAGGTGTTATGTTCCTATGCCGTGAAAGATAATCTTTCCCCATTCTTGGAGCAAATCATTAAAAATTTCTCCCAGCCTGCCCGTGTTGTTTTGCAAATCTCCATTAGTGGAAACTCGACGGGTTCCTTGCAAGACGCTTGCTGTGCCAACGGGGAAAGAATTGTAGATTTCATTCAGAATTGGTTGGACCGCAACGCACACGAAGGCGACTATCATATACAAGGTATCATGGATGAATCGGCTATATTTGATTACGTGATGATCCCGAGGGAAGACAAAAACGGCTTCAAAATGACCTCCTCGAAGTTTGCGAAAGACCTGAACGATCAGCTCAAGGCACAAGACGTTTCAGGAACCGTTCGCATTGACGGGAATACGATTTTGTTGATGCTGGACCTGTAACAAGTGATAACAATAAAAAATAAAACTATGCGAAAGGTTATTTTAGGCCTGTTACTCTCGATATGCTGTGTTTTCCATGCCGAAGCACAAGCGCCCGAATGGGTAACCCAACGCCCGACCTCGTCTGACGCTTACATCGGTATTGGAGTTGCATCGTTATCGGACAATGACTACATAAAGAAAGCAACCCAAAGCGCCTTGTCGGACATCGTTTCACAGATCGCTGTAAAACTTGAAAACAATTCTTTTTTACACCGGGTGGACGTGGATGGCAAGACTCGCGAGATGTTGGAAGACAAAATACAAAGCTCAATGGCAGCTTGGCTGGAAGGGCAAGAACTGAAAGGTAGCTACCAGTCAGATCAAAAATATTACGTGTACTACGCTTTGGACAAAAAAGTGTATGCCCGTAAGGCCGAAGAACGTCGGCAACAGGCCATAAGGACGGGGATGGATTACCTACAAAAAGGGCGTAGCGAGGAGAATGCCATGAATCTTTCACAAGCTGCCCAACTTTACGGTAAAGGACTGGAAGCCGTGGAACCGTGGGCCTTCATGGATTTAACGACAAATGCCGTGAATGTTCCCATTGAACTCTACAATGCCTACGTGAATGTGTTCAACGGTATGACAATCACGACAAATGTCGTGCTGGTAGAAGGTGAGGCTTTTAAAGCAATTGCAGAACCTATTGCCGGATGTCTGTCGAAAAATGGTACTGTCGTTCCGAATGTAAAGCTGAATGCCTCGTTCGTGTCGGGTAATGGCACCGTGTCTCCCGCCATTCAGACGGACTACACGGGTACTGCGGAATTCTACGTGACCAATATCGCCTCGAAGGAAGAGGTGCAGGAATTACGCATCACCATTGATGACTCGTTCATGAACAGCCTGCCAAAGGCGTATCGCCAGCTGTTACAAAATCAAACTTGGCCTTCGGCAAAAGTCACGATTTCATTGAAGAGTTCACCGATTACCGCCTATTTATACATAAATGAAGATAACGATTTGGAAGGTATCGAACGACAGATCGGTAGTCTACTGACCAATAATTATTTCACCCTATCGGAAGACCCGGATGCTGCCACGTGCTTCGTGGATTTATCCACCAAACTGGAAATGGGAGAAGTCGTTACCGGGGGACGTATGACTTGAATACGTGCTATTGTTCGCTGGTTCTCAAGATTTACAACAACAAGAACCAGCAAATGCTTCTGAACTATTCGGTAAACCAAGTTAAAGTATTAATACCCGTAAATAAATCGGCAACAGCATCACTCTCGACGTGTATTCGGGAAATGATGAAACGAGTGAACCGGGAATTGCCGGCCCAGATTAAAAAATTAAAAATCAATTAAAAGGTAATATTATGAAACACTATGTCTTATGGGGATTGATTGTAGCTGCATTCTTTTTATTAAGTAGTTGCGGTTCATCAAAGAAAATCCAAGAAAAAAGTCCGATTTCCACTTATATCATGCCGGGTGCAGACCTAATCAGCGGCAATGGCATCCTTCGGGGATGGGGTTCAGGCAGATCCGATAGCGAAGCCTCTGCCCGGAAAAAAGCCCAAATGGCCGCTTCTGCAGAATTAGCCGCTATTTTAGCTAAAACGGTGGAATCTACCACCGAAGAGTATTCGACGATCCTATCGGAAGGTATGTCTTCCGAATCCAAGTCTTTACTTACGGATAAAACGAAAATAACCGTGAATCAAACCTTAGCGGGAGCTACGATTGTATTCGACCGCTGGGACAAAGACGAGAAAACCGGACAATTTATTAATTATATCGTTCTGGAACTCAAAGGAGACGATTACTTGAAAAATCTGTATAAGGAGCTTGAAAAGAATGATGCGGCTACCGTAGATCGGGATTTACTGCAACGCCTTTTCTTGAAACACATTGACGAGAATTCGAAAAAGTAATTAATAAATGAGGATGTGTCAAAAGTCATTTTTCAAACTCCCTCCCCCCTTCGGGGTACTCCCTCTATAAACAGAGGGAGAGTTGAAATACTCCCTGTCTTCGGGAAGAGTCACCAGCTCCTCCTCTGTTTATAGAGGAGGTGGCACGAAGTGACGGAGGAGTTTTGGAGGATAAAATACCTTTTGACACAGCCTCTTTATTTTAACATAGCACCTCTCATCCTCAAACATATACCCCCAAAATCCCCTCCCACAACCATCCCACTCCCGCCTAAAAAGTACAATTCTTAGCGATTCTACACACACTTTTTTCTCCATTTTACCGTAAAAATCAAGAAAAAGATGTATTTTCGAAAAAATAAAATCATTGGTTGTGAAAAGGAACATTTTACTTGCATTTCTGACAATTCTTGTCTTATTAAATAGTGCGGCGATCGGATATTACGTTTATCATGATCAGAAGGAACATGAAGAGAACGAGGAACCACCATTCCACCTCATGAAATCATCAGACGTGGACTTCCCGACAACATTCAGCCTGGCTGGGGAAGAGGTCCCACTGGAAAGAATCGACGTGGCAGAGGCATTCAAAAAAGAGTTAATCGTGAATACCTACTTACATTCACACACGATCCAAGTTTTAAAAAACGCCCCCCGCTATTTTCATATCATCGAACCCATCCTAAAAGCGGAAGGAGTTCCGAATGATTTCAAGTACTTGGCCGTCATCGAGAGTAGTTTGAACCCACTGGCCGTATCTTACGCCGGAGCCGCAGGAATATGGCAGCTCATGAGTGCGACGGCTAAAGAACTAGGGTTAGAGGTGACGAATGACGTGGACGAACGCTATCACGTGGAAAAAGCTACACGTGCCGCTTGTACCTACTTGAAAAAAGCCTACCAGAAATTCGGTTCCTGGACACTGGCCGCCGCCTCTTATAACGGAGGTATGAATATGCTCTCCAGACAAATGGACCGACAAAAGGAAAAAAACTTTTACGACCTCCTGCTAGGTGAGGAAACCGGGAGATACGTGTACCGCATGTTGGCTTTAAAGCAAATCATGGAAGAACCTCACCTGTACGATTTTTACGTGGATCACTTGTATCCCGTGGAGCCGACCACGCAGGTCAAAGTAACCAAAAATATAAAGGATCTGGCGGATTTCGCACAAGAACACGGAATATCCTATAAAACGTTGAAACGCTTTAATCCCTGGTTACGGCAGACCTCGTTAAAAGTCGGGAAACATAAAACGTATTATATTGCCATTCCCGAAAACAAGCAGGCATACAAGTAAAAATATTCGGCACGCTATTTGTACCACCCTGCCTATATTGGATGTAAAAAAACTCCCAACATGGAAAAGAATAAAATAACCGTCTTTTGTGAAAACAATGGACAAGAATACCAGATACCCACGGGATCTAGTTTAAAAGAATTCAAGAAAATCGTGTTCCCTATGAATCATCAGAACATTCTGGGGGCATTAGTTAATAACGAGGTGCAGGACCTGCATTACGAGATATATAACCCCAAATACGTGAATTTCGTCGATGTCACCACGCTGGACGGATATAGCGTGTACTTACGCTCTCTTATTTTCGTACTTTACAAGGCGATACATAATCTCTACCCGAAAAAAACGCTTGTCGTGGAATATCACCTTTCTAACGGAATATTCTGCCGTCTGGCAAACAAGGAATTCGTTCTCACCGGGGACAGGATCACCGAGATAAAAAAAGAAATGCAACGCATCATCGACCACGATTACGAGATCATGCGTACGGAAACTCCCACGGAAGAAGCAATCAAACTTTTTAACAGACAGGGTCTAAAGGATAAAGAGTTATTACTTTCCACACGAGGAAAGATGTTTACCTCCGTTTATTCCATTGACGGCACCTGTGACTATTTCTACGGGACGCTGGCTCCTTCCACCGGATGCTTGAAAGTATTCGACCTGATGGATTACAAGGATGGAATGTTATTAATGCCACCCAAACGCACGAACCCGACACAAATAGTCCCGTTTGTACCCCAAGAAAAGCTGTTCAGCACGTTCAGCGAGTTCAAACGCTGGGGAAAGATCTCCGAGGTTATGCAAATTGGGCATTTAAACCAAGCCATCGAACATAAACACGCCGGGGATATGATTAAGGTAAGCGAGGCCCTGCACGAGAAAAAGATTTCCCAGATCGCTGACCAAATCAAGAAACAGAAAAAGGTAAAAGTTGTGCTTATTGCCGGTCCCTCCTCTTCGGGCAAGACCACGTTTGGAAAGCGATTAGCCATCCAGCTATTAGTGAACGGCATCAAACCCGTCAATTTATCTCTGGACAATTATTTCGTGAACCGGGAAGATACTCCCCGGGATGAAAAAGGAGAATACGACTTCGAGACGATCGATGCCTTGGACATCAACACCTTCAACGATAACATCATGAGTTTATTGAGAGGTGAAGAAGTGGAAATACCCAAATTCTCGTTCGAAACAGGTCAACGTTTCTACGACGGAGAGAAATTAAAGATGAGCAGTAATAACGTGGTTATCGTGGAAGGTATTCACGGGCTGAACCCCAAATTAACCGAATATCTGCCCCATGAAAGCCTGTTCAAAATATTTATTTCGGCTCTTACGGTGATTTCTATCGATAATCACAACATTATCAACCCATCGGATAACCGTTTGATCCGCCGTATGGTTCGGGATCACAAATACCGGGGATATTCGGCTCTCGACACCTTGAAAAGATGGGAAAGCGTACTTTCCGGTGAACAGAAACACATCACCCCCTATCAGGAAGAGGCCGATGTCATGTTTAACTCGGCACTCGTGTACGAACTGGGAGCCTTGAAGCAACAAGCCGTTCCACTTTTGGAAGAAGTGCTGGTAAAATACCCGGAACACTCCAAGGCGAAACGCCTGTTGAAGTTCTTCTCGTACGTCCAAGCCGTACCTACCCGTGAAATACCACCGACTTCCATTCTCCGAGAATTCCTGGGCGGAAGTTCGTTTAAATATTAAACGAACAAAGAAGTGGACTTTATTTTTAAAAAGCTCCACTTCTTTATAAATATTTCACCTCTACTCCATTCACTAACGAACCCACCTCATAATCTCGCAAGGTTCGTCGGCAATGTATTGAGCCCCGTTTGCCAATAATTCTTCCCGATCACGGAATCCCCATGTCACTCCAATCGAAGTTACACCGCTATTTACTGCCGTTTGCATATCCACGCCGGAATCTCCCACGTAAAGGACCTCCTCTTTCGTGACTCCTGCCTCTTTCATAATATCGAAGACAATCGTGGGATCAGGTTTCACGGGAATCCCCTCCCGTTGTCCATAAACAAAATCAAAAAGTCCCTCACCGAAATATTCCGGAATTAACTCTTTTGTAGCCGCATGATATTTATTAGAGGCCACAGCTAACAATAAATGACGACGTTTCAGCGTCTTCAGTAACTCACAAATCCCATCATAAGGAGCCGTAAAGTCAGCCTTATGCTCGGCATAATAAGCCATGAAATCTTTCCGGATCTTCAACATATTCTCGTGCGAGCGTTCAGCCTCCGGCAATGCCCGTTCAAGCAACTTGTCAATTCCGTTTCCCACGAAATAACGAAAAGCAGGCAATTCATGTGTCGGATACCCATGTCGCCGTAAAGCATAATTCGTACTCGTCGCCAAATCCTGTAAAGAATTCAACAATGTTCCATCCAGATCAAAAATTACCAACTTCGTCATAGTTCCTCTATTTTTTAGTGATAGTGTTTCAAAAAGTGTGTAAATTCCGAATTGATTATTTTTGTAATGCAATTTTCAAAAATGAATAATTATGGAATTTACACATGAACAAATCTCGGAAATAATTTCCGAAATCACAAACGGTGAACTAGGTTTACAAGGCTTGGTTAAACAAGGTTTAGAGAGTTTAATGTTATCGGAACGTGATCTTCATAACGAGACACGTGGTGACGTGAGTAACGGTTTTCGTGGTCGTCGAGTATGTCATGGCGGTAAGGTCTTCGAACTTCGGGTCCCGCGTAGTCGTAACAACCATTTTTACCCGATGTTACTGGGGGTGCTAAAAGACCAGGAAGAAGAGGCTCAAAAGCTAGTGAGTAGCCTTTATTGCAGCGGTTTAACCACGGAACAGGTGGGTAAAATTTACGAGCAATTTTACGGCAAACATTACAGTAAAAGCCAGGTTAGCCGCTTGTTGAACACGGCCCGCGAGGATGTAAATGCCTGGCTAGGTCGTGAACTGGATAATCGTTACCCGATAATTTACATCGATGCCACCTATGTCCTCACCCGTCGTGATGATTCCGTTTCCAACGAGGCTTACTACACGGTTTTGGGGGTGAAAGAAGACCGAACCCGCGAGGTGCTGGCCGTGGTGAATTTCCCCACGGAAAGTGCCACGAACTGGAAGGACGTGTTTGAAGACCTCAAGGAAAGAGGCGTGGCCGTGATTGATCTCCTGGTGTGTGATGGATTGCCCGGTATTGAAAACGTGCTGGCAGAAACCTTTCCAAAAGCAGATTTACAATTATGTACCGTGCACCTGAAGAGGAATATAGCTGGGAAAGTCAAGCCCAGGGACAAGAAACAGGTCATGGAAGAACTCAAGCAGGTTTGCGCTCCCGACCAGTGGGAGATCTCCCCGGAAAAGGCTTTCGAAAAATTTAAAGAGTTTATTGCCAGGTGGCAGAAAAGTTATCCCGTTTTGAAAAGATATTGCCACGACAGGTACAGGTTCTATTTCACCTACTTCAAGTACGAGAGGGAAATCAGGGGGATGATTTACACCACAAACTGGATCGAAAGGCTGAACAGGGATTACAAGAGGGTCATCAACATGAGGGGCGCCATGCCAAACCCCCAAGCCGTTATTCTCCTAATGGGAACGGTAGCCCAAAATGCAGATATTTATAAATATCCTATTTATAATTTTTTAGAATCAAGATTATTTTATTGAACTATTTATAATTTTGCAGTCATGAGAAAAGAAGGAATTTACACACTTTTTGAAACACTATCCAGAATGTCAACCAAGATTTTGATCTCATTCCTTAACGATACATCAAAAATGGAAAAACATAAACAACATTTACCCTTGTCTCGGGATTACGAGTAACCGTTGGTTTATTCTTGCCTGCAGGTTGCCTCCCTGTTAGCTCCCCACATCTTTTCTCGGCAAATGTTATCTTTGCTTATATCTTGTTAAAATGGCGGCGATAATCGGGCGATGATCGGGCGACAATGGGGCGACAGCGCCTAACAGCCGCCCAACAGTCGCCCAACGACCTGGCAATTTCCATGATTTACCCTAGGAAAACCCCATTAAATCCTATAAAAAAGGGTTCACCTACCGGGCTCTTCAATAAAAAAAGGCCACACGAATTGTCGAACCGCGATACGGTAACCGCACCTACAACTGCCTTATCATCTCGAATTGTTTTCCCGTCGGTTCAATATTCTTCGAGCGCAAGAATGCGGTCATCGAATCGCAAGTAACATCGGTGTTCAATATCTTTACGGAATTTAATTTATTCATTTCGAGCATCTTTTGGAACAGCAAGGAGCCGATGCCCTTACGACGGAACGATCTGTCAACAGCAATCTGGGTAACATCCCCGGACACGGGTTCGAAAACCCCGTACCCAACCAACCTGTCTTCCGTGAAAACACCCAAGCAAACGAAAGTATCAGCCGCCCTGCCTATCGCCTCCAAACTATTCTGCCAAGACGGCTTGAAATCCCAGAAATCAGAGACCGAAACGTGATCCTCGATCCGAATAGCCTGTAACGTGTAAGGAATATCAACGTGTACCTCGTTCCGGACCTGTCTGTTCTCCGCCCTAAAATAATAAAACTCCCGCATCACCCGGAACCCAATCTTCCGATAAACGGAAACCGCTCCCGTGTTATGTTGCAACACTTCCAACAAGTACTCTTTAACTCCCGCCTCCTTCAAATAAGGAATGGAGGACTCAAACACCCGTGTTGCCAACCCGGTTCCCCGATAATCTTTTAGCGTCCCGGTTCCCGTGTCGTATGCTGTCCGAGTCCCGTTGAAATCGCCGATCCCATTACAAGTAAACGAAACGATCTTATCCCCGTCAAAAGCGGCAAAAGAAAGTTCCGGATCAAAACCTCGTCGTTTCAGCATGGCCTGTAACTCCGTGCGATTCAATTGCATCTCATACTCGGCAAAAGCCTGCCGGAACGCCTCGAATAGTTCATCGAAACTCGTATTCTTCAAAGACTTAATTTCAATATCCGTCATGTCATCAATCATTAGCATATTGTACAAAGATAGCCAAAACAGGAAAACATCACTCACTTAATATCATGATTTTAAAGAGTACAGGCATATTAGAAACATTAAAGTCTATCCGGTTGGCATCGTAACCGAAAATCTTTTATACTTTTGTAGAGATTTAAGCAATAGAGATAAGAGTATGAAGGATTTAACCGTATCAAGACCTTTCAGTGAAGAGGAGTACAATGCATTACTGCAACAGGCTGTAGCAGTAATCGAGTCTTCTCGCCTACAGATAGCAAAGCAACTGAATACAATAGCCATATCTTCCTATTGGGAAGTTGGAAAATTGTTAGCTGAACGCAAACTTGAGAGTGAGCACGGCGATAGCGTCGTCAAACGATTATCTGTCGATTTGAAATCAAGGTACCCGGAAATGGGTTTGTCTCCAAGAAACCTATGGAACATGAAACGTTTCTATCTTCAATATAATCAGGATGATACAAAAGTGCAACAAGCTGTAGCACTTTTACCATGGGGACATAACTTACTTATAATGAGTTATAATTTGCCTGCCGAGTATGTTGTTTTCTATGCCAATGAAGTGGTCACCAAAGGGTGGTCACGTGATATGTTGCGACATGCTTTGAAGTCTGATTATCATCTTTCGATACAAACAAACGAGAAATCCAATAATTTCAGAGCCACATTGCCAATCAAGCAAGCGGAATATGCCAATGAGGTATTCCAAAGCAGCTATAATCTAGGATTTGTTGATGCCGTCGAGCCGCTTAAAGAGCTGGCGTTGGAACGTCGTCTTGTCAAGAAAATTACCACTTTCATAATGGAGTTGGGAAGCGGATTCAGTTTCATCGGTAATCAACATACATTAGCATACAATGATAAGGAGTATCGGGTTGATTTGTTGTTTTTCCATCGTCGTCTCCGTTCTATGGTTGCGATTGAGCTGAAAATCGGTGAATTCAAACCCGAATATGTCGGCAAAATGAACTTCTATTTGTCTCTATTGGATAAGCTGGAGAAAGCACCCGATGAAAATCCATCCATCGGTATTATCCTATGTGCAGAAAAAGACCATTTGGAAGTAGAATTAGCTCTGCAAGATATACATAAGCCGATAGGAGTTGCTGAATATCAATACTTGCTACCCAAGAATAAGTTGCAGGAGTTGGTTACTGATGAAATCAAAAAATCAAGAAGAAAGAAGTAATTACAAGTAAGTTTTAATAAGATTCCAATAAATTATGTCATCCTTGAAAAAGTTTACTGCAAATGGAATAAACCCATGTCAGGATTAAAATGTTATCAATCATTAGCATATTGTACAAAGATAGCCAAAACAAGAAAACATCACTCTTTCATTAATACCCGTTTCGAGACCCGTGGGACAATCACCCGATGAAACGGTTTGATAAAGAAAAAATAGACTTTCCCTATCCGGTTGTGATATTTCACCCACGTGGAGATTTCCGTGGTCTGCCTGCCTCTTTCTTCCGGGCAAATAAATACCGAAACGTAAAAAAGTAAATGACTATCATCCATTCGCATGATCGCCTCCCGTTCATTTTCCTCCACGATCAGGTTCTTTACCTGCGGAGTTCTCGTTTCGATCCCGAAAGGTTTCACGAGAAAGGCCCGGAATTTGTACAAGGCCCGGAGCCACACGGGATTATACGAGAATATTCTTGTAATGATCTCCGCCGGAGATAACCCGTTCACGTCGGTTTGTACCGAAAATGTGTCATGGTAATCCACCGGAAGATATTTTTCAATTAGCCGCCCCGTTTCGTTCGTATCATTCATTAGTGTGACATTTTAAATAGAAGTTCAAACTTCGATCTCGTAAATCCGGGAGTTCTCGCCCCACGGATGGTACCCTTGTCCGATATAGCGGAACCCGTATTTCTCGTAATACCCCACGTGTTCCGTTGAAAGGTACATGCGGCTGAATCCCGCCTTACGGGTATCTTCTTTCGCTTTTTCAATCAACAGCACGGCATAAGCATTTCCCCGGTACGCCTCTTCGATATACAAGGCACAAAGCCAAGGATACAGGTCCATCCGGCTGATAAAATCATTCGTGATCAAGCCGGCACATCCCATGATAATCCCCTCTTTTTCCAACAGATACCATTGTGGTAGAACATCCTCACTCCCCACGGCATGAGTGATACAATCCTCGTATATTTCCGGGGCTACTTCCGTCCACTTGCTGGGGAAATATTTTATGGCGACCTCTTTATATTCCGGGTTTTCCCGTACGGATATTACTCTCATCATCAATTCATATTTTAATTATTATACATTACTTTCCTGCCCGGTATTCATTGGGCGTTTTCCCGGTCATGCGGTGGAAAAACTTACTGAAAAAAGAGGGATTGGGAAAATTCAACTCGTCGGCAATCTGGTACACCAATTTATCACTATGGAGCAACTGAATTTTAACCTCCTGGATAACCGCCTCGTTGATCCAGTCCATCACCGTGTGATCACTAACCTGCCGGATCAAGGTATTCAAATAACGGGGAGTTAGGTACAAACGATCCGCGTAGAAAGCCACGTTACGCTCACGGATTGCGTACTTATTCACCAAGCTGAGAAACCGGTTAAACACTTCTTCCTGGCGGGTATATTTCGCATGTCCGACGGAATGACCGTTTTGTTGTAAATAGGCTATTTGATGAAACAGGGTTGAAATCAGACTTTGCACCGTACCTTTAGGAAAAGGAACATCATGTACCACTTCCCACAGCAAAGAAAAAATAGTCTCCAACCGTCGCTCAATCACCTCGTTCAACGACAGCCACAAGTAAAGCCGCCCTTGGAGATAAGCCATCAATTGCTCCTCTTTCTGCCAGCCTTCCATGAAACTATTGGCAATTCCCACCATCGACAATTCACAATCCGGAGACATTTCCACGAACTCGGCCACCGTACCGGGAGACGCCACCACCATTTGATGAGCCTTTATGGTCAGATCGTGCAAATTGGCCCGAATCCGAACATACCCGGAACGCAGATGCACGATACGCCCTTCCGTCAATCGATAAGGTTGTCCGAAAACGATCAGAGAACTGTTCAAATCCCTCATTCCAACCACGGAACGGACAATAACAAACTCCTCTGAAATGAAACGATAATCGTTACAAGGTTGTATGGGCCAAGCCTGCACCTGTTTCAAGGCTAAATTCAATAATCCGTTTTGTTTCATAAGACATGACGATTTCCTACAAAGATAATATTTTACCCGAAATACAAACAAAAAATCGCATTTTTCGAACAAATAGAACATTCACCACTACTAATAGAGCCTTAATATATGCATCCGTCACGTACCTTTGTCGTGGAAATAATTAAAAACATAAATATATGATACGAACCTTTTTTCTGATCCTGTTTGCCAGCCTGGTGCTACAAGCTTCCGGGCAACTTACCCTCGAAGGATGTCGGCAAAAGGCCCAAGACCATTACCCGCTTGCCCGTCAGTACAAACTGATCGAGTTGTCGGAAAGTTACAGTCTTGCCAATGCCGCCAAAGGCAACCTTCCCCAGATCAGCCTCAGCGGGAAAGCCTCTTATCAAAGTGATGTCACGCAAATCCCTTTCGACATCCCCGAACTTTCCATCAAGGGCTTGCCCAAAGACCAGTACCAAATTATGCTGGAAGTGAAACAGAACCTCTGGGACGGTGGACATATCCGGTCGCAAAAGCAACAAACAAAAGCCACATCCCAAGAGGCCAAGAGCCAGTTAGACGTGAATATGTATGCATTAAATGAACGGGTGAATCAAGTTTATTTCGGCATTCTTTTGCTGGACGAACAATTGGAACAAAACACACTATTAAATGAAGAACTGCAACGCAATTTGAAAAACGTTATGGCTTACCGGGATAATGGTATCGCCAACGACGCTGATGTCGATGCCGTGCAGGTTGAAATTCTCAACACGCAACAACAACGGGTCAGCTTGGAATCCAACCGGGTCGCCTACCTGCGTATGCTCGCCCTCCTCATCGGGGAAAATTTGGCAACCGACACGCGACTGGTAAAACCAATCGTCCCACAAGGTAATAGTTCTGACGTGATCAACCGCCCGGAACTATCCCTGTATACCGCTCAGGAAAACAGTATCAACGTGAAGGAACAAGCCTTAAAAACCGGCTATCGTCCCCAGCTCGGCCTGTTTGCACAAGGCGCTTACGGTAATCCGGGGTTAAATATGCTGAAGAACTCGTTTGAACCCTACTATATTGTAGGCGCACGACTAAGTTGGAATTTCGGTAGCCTGTACACCTTGAAAAACGACAAGCGCAAATTCACGACCGAACGACAACGCATCCAAAGTAACCGGGATTTATTCTTGTTCAACACCCATCTGCAGCTGGCAGAACAACAAGGTGTCATCTCCGCCCTGCAAAAACAGATGAAAACGGATAACGAGATCATCCGCCTCCGCACCAATATCCGTAAGTCGGCCGAGGCGAAAGTAGCCAACGGCACGTTGACCGTGACCGAGATGCTACGGGAACTGACGAATGAAAATCTGGCCCGGCAGAACAAGGCCCTGCACGAGATTCAGTTACTCATGGATATGTATCAACAAAAACATCTCACCAATTAACCCGGTGTGAAGATTAAAAAGTACAATACGAACAAATTTACAAACACTCAAGTATATGAAAACTCTAAATATGATCCTCATGGCGGTAATCGCAACTCTCTTGTCCGCCTGTAACTCAGAAAAAGAATATGACGCGACCGGGACATTCGAGGCCACGGAAATCATCGTGTCCTCCGAGGCCAGTGGAAAACTTTTTTACCTGAACGCCGAAGAAGGAACACGGTTATCCCAAGGAACGGAAATCGGGCTAGTCGATACCGTACAACTCTACCTGAAAAAATTACAACTGCAAGCCAGTATGAAATCAGTTGACAAGCAACGTCCCGATATACGTAAACAGATTGCTGCCCTACAGGAACAAATCGCAACAGCGAAACGAGAACGGGCCCGCGTGGCAAATTTGCTGAAAGCCAATGCCGCTAATCAAAAGCAACTGGACGACTGGGACTCTCAGTTAACCGTGCTGCAACGTCAGCTCGATGCACAAGTTTCCTCCTTACAGAACAGTACCGCCAGTCTGAATGAACAGAGTTCTTCCGTGGCAATACAAGTGGCCCAAGTGGAAGACCAACTACAAAAGTGCCACATTCTCGCCCCTATCAACGGAACGATTCTTGCCAAATACGCAGAACCCGGAGAATTGGCCTCCGTCGGAAAACCTCTTTTCAAAATCGCTGACATCGAGAATATGTACCTACGGGCATACATCACCTCTTCCCAACTCGCCACGGTCAAGTTGAACGACCCGGTAAAAGTCTTCGCGGACTTCGGTAACGGGGAGAAAAAAGAGTATAACGGCACGGTGACGTGGATCGCCGACGAGGCGGAGTTCACCCCGAAGACCATACTGACCGATGACGAGCGGGCCAACCAGGTTTATGCCGTAAAAATAGCCGTCCGCAATGACGGAACAATCAAAATAGGTATGTACGGAGAAGTAAAATTCTGATTATGGAATATCTTATCGAAACGAGCCACCTCGGAAAGCGATACGGTGACGTGCAAGCCCTGCATGATGTCTCTTTTCAAGTCGGGCGAGGGGAATTGTTCGGGCTTATCGGCCCGGACGGTTCCGGAAAGTCCACGCTTTTCCGTATTCTCACGACCTTGCTGGTTGCGGATGAAGGAGAGGCTCGAGTGAATGGCAATGATGTCGTCACGGGCTATAAACAGATCAGACAGAGCATTGGTTATATGCCCGGAAAATTCTCACTCTATCAAGATTTGACGGTAGAAGAAAACTTGAATTTCTTTGCCACGGTTTTCAACACCACGGTAGAGGCCCATTATGACCAAATCAAAGAAATTTACGATCAGATTGCCCCTTTTAAAGCCCGACGGGCCGGAGCTTTGTCGGGTGGGATGAAACAAAAACTCGCCTTATGTTGCGCTTTGATTCACAACCCGGAAGTTCTTTTCCTTGACGAACCGACCACCGGAGTCGATCCCGTATCACGTAAAGAATTCTGGCAAATGCTCCATCGCTTGCAGGAACGAGGAATCACGATTGTCGTCTCCACCCCTTTCATGGATGAGGCCCGGCAATGTGACCGCATCGCTTTTCTACAACACGGACACATTCAGGGAATCGATACCCCGGCAGTTATTCTGGAAAGATTCAAAGATATACTTTGCCCTCCCGGACTGGAACATGACACATCTCACCAAGAGGCACAAACCGTTATCCGGGTCGAACAACTGGTCAAGACATTCGGGAACTTTACGGCCGTTGACCATATCTCGTTCGAGGTCAAGCGAGGGGAAATATTCGGTTTCTTGGGAGCCAATGGTGCCGGGAAAACAACCGCCATGCGGATTCTCTGCGGGTTGAGTCGTCCCACTTCCGGTAAGGCCGAAGTGATGGGCTACGATGTCCGCACTCAAAGCGAGGATATAAAGAAACACATCGGTTACATGAGTCAGAAATTCTCGCTCTATGAAGACCTGAAAGTATGGGAAAACGTCCGGTTATTTGCCGGGATATACGGGGTACCGGAATCGGAAATCGCTCCCCGGACGGAAGAGATGCTGAAACGCATCGGGTTACACGATGAACGGGAAACTCTCGTGCGGGAACTTCCCCTGGGCTGGAAACAGCGACTGGCATTCTCCGTGTCCATCTTTCACAACCCGCAACTGGTGTTTCTTGACGAACCGACCGGGGGTGTCGATCCGGCTACCCGACGGCAATTCTGGCAATTGATTTATCAAGCGGCCGACCGGGGTATCACCATTTTTGTCACCACTCACTACATGGATGAAGCCGAATATTGCGACCGCATCTCCATGATGGTCGACGGGCAAATCAAGGCTCTGGATTCCCCGGAAGGACTAAAGACCCGTTTCCATGCCGCTAATATGGACGAAGTTTTTCACCAACTGGCTCGTAATGCCACCCGTTCATCCGATTAATCGTACCGCTTATGAAACAGTTTATCGCTTTTGTCAAAAAAGAATTCCACCATATCCTACGGGACCGACGCACCATGCTGATCCTTATCGGGATGCCTATCGTGCAGATCATCCTGTTCGGATTCGCCATATCCACGGAAGTAAGGAACGTGCAGACAGCCATTCTCACGTCGTCCGTAAACTCGGACACCCGCCATATTATCGATCGTCTGGATGCCAGCGAGTACTTCACCGTGAAATACGTCGTTCATACCAACGAGGAACTGAACCAGCTCTTCCGCAAAGGAAAGATCGAGCTGGGGATTGCCTTCCCCCGGGAACTGCAAAGGCAGCGATTCGATTCGGAAAGCATACAAATTATAGCCGATGCCACCGATCCCAATCTGGCAATCACCCGCGGTAGTTATGCCAACGGAATTATCGCCACAGCCGCGGCAGAACTCCGGCAAGCGGGCATCCAACACCCCTCGATTGTCATGCACACAAAATTGCTCTACAACCCGCAAATGCGAAGTGCCTATAACTTCGTACCGGGAGTCATGGGACTGATTCTCATGCTGATTTGTGCCATGATGACTTCTATCTCTATTGTCCGGGAAAAGGAAACCGGGACGATGGAAATACTACTGGTCTCCCCCATGAATTCCTTGTTTGTCATTCTCTCGAAAGCCGTACCTTATTTCGTACTTTCCATATTGAACCTGACAACCATTCTACTCCTGTCATTCTTCGTGCTGGATGTCCCGATCGCAGGAAGTCTCACGGCTCTGGTAGGTGTGTCACTCGTATTCATCTTTGTGTCGCTCGCCCTCGGATTGTTGATTTCCAACGTAACGCAGACACAAGTTGCCGCCATGCTGGCCTCCGGAATGGTGCTGATGCTCCCCACGATTATTCTATCGGGGATTATCTTCCCGATCGAGAGCATGCCCGGCATATTACAGGGTATTTCATGTTTCATCCCGGCACGCTGGTATGTCAGCATCGTCCGCAGAATCATGATCGAGGGAGTTCCATTCATGTACGTGTGGAAGGAAACCGCAATACTACTTTTCATGGCCGTGGTACTCATCGGGATCACGACCCGAACATTCAAAAACCGTTTAGAGTAAGGAGGAATAATCATGATATTACGTTATCTGATCGAAAAAGAATTCAAACAGTTAAAACGCAACAGTTTTCTACCCCGTCTTATCCTGATGTTTCCCGTTATGATGATGCTCGTCATGCCTTGGGCAGCTACGCTGGAAATTGAAGACCTGCGCATTGCTATTATAGACAACGACCACAGCCCCTCATCTCAAAGGCTGGTTCACCAAATCGAAGCATCACGCTATTTCCAGTTAACCGAAACCCCGGCAACCTATAAAGAGGGTATGGTTGCTATTGAAAAAGATGAGGCCGACATTATCCTGGAGATTCCGAGGGGGTTTGAGAAGGAACAAGCCAACGGACGCCCGGCATCAACACTCGTGGCAGTCAATGCCGTCAACGGGACCAAAGGCAGTTTGGGGAGTTCTTACCTCTCTCAGATATTGTCACCTCAAAGCATATCGACTTCCGTAAGATACCAGTTTAACCCGCATCTGAACTATAAAGTATTCATGGTTCCGGCACTCATGACCATGGTGCTAGTCATGCTCTGCGGCTTCCTTCCCGCCTTGAACGTGGTGGGAGAAAAGGAAGTCGGCACGATCGAGCAGATTAACGTGACTCCCGTCAGCCGTTTCGCATTCACGCTGTCCAAACTCATTCCCTATTGGCTGATCGGGTTTCTCGTGCTTAACTTGTGTATCGGTTTGGCCTGGCTTATATATGGGATTGTTCCCGTCGGTAGTCTGTTCACCATCTATCTGGCAACACTGGTTTTCATTCTCGTTGTTTCGGGATTGGGGTTGATCATCTCTAACCATTCGGCCACCATGCAGCAAGCCATGTTTGTCATGTGGTTCTGTATGCTGATTTTTATCTTGATGAGCGGTTTGTTCACCCCCATCAGTAGTATGCCAACGTGGGCGCAATGCATCACTTATGCCAATCCTCTACGCTATTTCATGGAAATCATGCGTATGGTTTACCTGAAAGGAAGCGGCATCGGTGACATCATGTCCCAACTTTGCACGCTGGGAGCATTTGCCACCGGGTTATATTGCTGGGCGATTTATAGTTACAGGAAACAACAATAGTATGTTCCCGTAACCCGGCCTCGTATGGTTTTCCGATTGATTAACACGAAGTCGCCACGTTTACTACCATTCGATTTTTGTTCCGGGTGTATCGCATATACCAAATGCAAATCAGCAAGGACACGAAAGTCGAGATGGGCGGGGCGAATCCCATGATAAACAAGGAAGAGGGGTCGATCAGACTGAACAGATACGAAAGTGGTATTCGCACCAAAAAGGTGGCAATCAGGCTGTGAATCATCGGGAACACGGAATTTCCTTGTCCGCTGAAGTAGGAATTGATACAGAACACGAAACTCACCAGCACACAGTCAATACTATAACCGCGCAAATATTCCGCCGCCACGGCAACAACCGCCGGATCGTTCGTGAATATTCCCGTCAAGGTTTCCGGCAGGAATTGCGAGTATATGCAAACTGATAGCCCGAAGACCAATGCCATCCCGATACCCGAATAAAGACAACGATTCATACGAGAAATTAATTTTGCCCCGTAATTCTGTGCCGTCATCGTAGCTACCGCCGAGGATATGGCCATCGGGGGCAACATGGCAAATACAATGATTTTCTCAACAACGCCTAAAGAGGCCGACGCAATCACTCCCATCTGGTTCACGATTACAGTGATCAAGAGAAAGGAGACATTAATCAAAGCATCTTGCAAAGCAATGGGAGCCCCCAAGGTCACGATCTTTTTCGAAAGAATACGATCCAAGCGAATATCATGTCTCGAGAACTCGAAACGAAAGCCTTTCCGGTAGAGGAACCATAACGCCGTGGCGAAACTGATTCCCTGTGACGAGATGGTCGCTATGGCAGCCCCCGCCGCCCGCATACCGCAATACCCGACCAGGATGAAATCAAGCACGATATTAATCACGCAGGCTAATCCCACGAAATAGAGGGGAGTTTTGGAATCGCCCAGTCCGCGGAGAATACCACAAATGACGTTATAGCCCATGATGAAAGGAATTCCAATGGAACAGATCAAAATGTAATGTTTCGTGTCACGCATCGCTTCCACGGGTGTATGCATTAGCGAAGCTATCGCTCCATGACTCAGAGTCATAACCAATGTAAGCGATATACCCAACAAGGCAAACAACCAAATAGATGAACCGATTGTTGAGGCCACCTGTCGATCGTCCCTCGCTCCCGTGGCAATAGCAATCAACACCGTCGTCCCCGTCGTGAGCCCAAGAATGATTCCCGTGATGGTCTGCATCACCTGACTACCAATAGCAACTGCGGCAACGCTGGCCGCATCATCATATTGTCCCACGACAAATAAATCCGCACCACCATATAACGCTTGAAGAACATTCGCAATTAAAAACGGGACTGCAAACTGAAGTAATACCTTTGGCACCCGGCCTTGTGTCAAATCCAACTCTTTCATTTATCGTTCTCGCACTTTAAGAATCACGGCTCCCCGTGATCTGTTTTACAATATATTGCACACCAAATGCAATTAGCGGGTGCAAATGTAGGACAAATAAGTCACGATAAAAAATGAGGCTGTCCCAAAAGTCATTTTATCCTCAAAAAACTCCTCCGTCACTTCGTGCCACCTCCTCTATAAACAGAGGAGGAGCTGGTGACTCTTCCCGAAGAAAGGGAGTATTTCAACTCTCCCTCTGTTTATAGAGGGAGTACCCCGAAGGGGGGAGGGAGTTTGAAAAATAACTTTTTGGATAGCCCCATTGCTACATTTTGATTTACTACTACTTACCGTCGTTCACGATACACCACATCCCGAATCTTCGCAAAACCGCTATACTCGATCCTTTTCGTCACGCTGTTATTCACCCCATCCACCGGGTAAAATCCCAATCTACCACCATTGTTATCCGGAGCCGCAGCATTATAAGAGCCTACCATCAGTTCATACTGCCGGGCCATAAATTCCTCCGACTGGTTGTTCAGATCTTTCAATGAACATTGCCTGTACAGGTTAAATTTCAGCATCGTAACCGTCTCGTTTTCCCCTAAAGCAATATTATTCACCGGGTAAGTCGTGTTTGTTCCCAAGTTATGCAGATATATCTTATTTCCCACTGCATAGAACATATAAGGGAATTGAGAATGGAATGCAAAGAGCGTCGCCTTATCAAAATCGGGAGCATTCAAATCCTCGTACTTCGATTCCGGAACATACCCGTTACCAGACATATTGATACCGTAAATACAACGTTTCCCCACAGCATCCTGTAAGATTGCGTATACCAATCCGTTGGAATAACGGGTACTCTCCATGTACACCAAATCCATTCCCGTTTTAAATGTAAACAAAGCCCCATCCTTATCCCGGATAGGATTCAATACCTGCATCAAAAAATCTACATATCCTTGTTTCCATCCCATAAAACGCTGGTTATCCACATCATAAAAAATAGCCGCTTTCCCATTTCCGGGACGAGCCATGCTCACCCCGATATACGGGGCAACCCGGTAAGTCGGTGCTTCTCCCCGGGCGGAAGTATTGATCGGTTTCTCGAAAGCAGCCCCGGGGGTACTCAATACCTGCGCGTAGGCATTTCCGGCATCCGTTACGCAAAGACAGGCCAATGCAGCCGAGGCATTACTACTATTCACCGTGTTATAATACACGACATGCTCATCGGCCGGAGGAATAATGAAATCCACGTTATTCATATTCCAAGATTCATCTGTCTTGAACGTTTCCTTGTTCAATTTATACGTTCCCTCTTCCGACATCACGTAGATCACGTCATCCGGATTCGCCAGTCGGGTTGGATAGAAACCGATCCCTCTCGCGTGTTTCACCTCCGGGAATCCCAAGGGTGCCAACACATTGTAAGCCGGAATAACCCGTTCCGCAGAGATCACCGAAATCATATCCATACGCACCCGTTCCTGTTCACCCTCGTTACACAACACCATCCATCCCTCGTAAGTCGGGGAAGACACTTTAATATCAAAAGTGGTCGACGTCTGTACCCCCGAACGCTTGTCTGTCACGGCAAACCACCCGACATACGTATCGGCCGCAAAAGCCGCCAGCGTGTCCAAATTTAAGGTTTTCGAAGGATTCAAATCCACCCACTTCTGCCCGGCAACCATCGTTCCCCCGGATTTCTTCTCGATCTTATACGAGAACTCGAAATTGCCATTATCCTCCTTCACCTCTCCATCCAAAGAAGAGATCACTTTCGGGGTCACAATGATACGATCGGAATTCCCCAACACCTCGATCACCTCCGGGACATTCTCTATCGTTATATCCGCCATATCACGGTAATCATAGTTTCCCTTATCGTCAAAACAGCCACAAAGAGAAACACCAAACAAAAACAGTATCATACGATTTATTTTCATAACATCACTTTTTAATATTATTCATACCGGGAATAATCCACCGCGTAATCCGGGTGAAGCTGCATATATTTCCCATCCGAGTCCAGTACCGGAGTTCCGGCATCCGCCTGTTCCTGCAAATACTTTTGAACCATCGTCGCGAAAAAACCACAACGCCCGTATATTATTTTGGCCCCGGTTCCTCCTGCACTATTCCAATCTGACATGGTAAAACCACAAACCGTATTGATAAGCACGAACTTTTTAGGCGTCCACTCTCCGAAATAATCAGTTTCAATAATAGCTCTCCAATACCAAGGAATCGTGTACATTTCACTCAACGTGAAAGAGAATGAATCCCCGTGAATCTGCACTCCCGTGGCCGTGTAGGCATTCATGTTCTTATACTCCGGGAAATAACACTTGAAATACTCGTTATCTTCCAAACGAAGAGCCAGACGGACCGATTTTTCCATTAAATCATCTGTCCGGAAGAAACGCACGTTGATATCCGCCTTACTTTCCCCGGCGGGAACCACCACCGTGTCCACGTCAATCTCGTAATGCACTCCCTCTATGGCAGTCGTCCCCTCTTTATCCACGACCACTTTGAAAGGACGGTCATGATCGGCCACCTTCCCCATCGTCCGAACCGTGGCGTTAAGAATCACGTCTTTTACAGAAGCCTGAACCGAAGCGAAAGAAAAGTCCAGTGAATCAATATACACTTCCGTGTTCGTCCCGTAATACCCTTTTATCATTTGAAAATAGATCCCGGTATCATCCGTGGAGAATACCGAAATATCTTTCTTTTCACAAGCACTAAAAGCAATATTCAAGCTTAAAACAAACAATATCATTTTCCATTTCATAACCTTACTATTTAACGATTAGCGATTTCCCCGGAAGGTAATGGTAACACGTAACGCTCTTCCCGGGCTTCATAAGCATTTGCATCATTCCCGTTTTCATCGCTGAGGAGATGGGCATACAACCGTTTGTACATGAAGAATATCTGTCCTTCACCCATGAACTCCCGCAAATATTCCGTACGCAAACGCTTCATGAAATCTTCATCCGAAACCACGGTTAAGGTGCTCAAACCCCGGCGTTCCCGTATCTTATTCAACCAACCATATTTATCTGCCAGCACGGGTTCACACTCGGCCGCAATATAATACACCTCGCTCAACCGAATCAACGACATGAAAACAGCATAGAAATACTCGGACTCTCCCGCTTGAGTAGGTTTAGCAATCTCCTCGTACTTGATAAAGTCATACCCGCCCTCACTCTCGTTAGAGGCCGTGCGCCACCACGACTGGAAACGGTAATCCTGCGTTTCTTCCGCAAAAAGGTTCGTGTTCACGTAATTCTTTCGGGGATGCAGGTAATTCGTTCCCGCTTGTTCCGAACTGAAATAAGTAGTATGAATATCGGCCCGATCTTTTACATAGATTCCTGCCAGCACTTCCGTCGAGAACACCCGGTCCGGATTATCCTGATTCGCCAGCAGTTTATTGGGATCTACGGCCGGGAAATGTTCATCCACCTTCGGATCCGTCAATAACTTACGAGCTACTGCCAAGGCTTTTGTATTTTCACCTGCATACAGGTACCCCCTCGCTTTCAATGCCAACACGGCATAATAATTCATCCGTAACTGGCGATAGCGCAGGTAAACATCCAAATCCCCCTCCTGCGACGCCATCGGTCCGTTTTCTATCACCGGGTCACTATCCGCCAATAAACTCTCGGCCACATCCAAATCCCGTAGAATTTTTTCATGCATCACCGAATCGGCTGTCAATAAAGGTAAGGCTGACACTCTCGATGATTCGTTGTAAGGGATTGACTCCATCTCCGGATGAAGTTTGTAAACCGGACCGAACAAACGTAACATATCAAAATGCAAAAAGGCACGGAGAGCCAGCATTTCTCCTTTCAACATCCGGTATTCAGGAGGCAACAACACGCCATCACTCTTTTCAAGATTATCCAACACCACATTACAATTCAAAATCGTGTTGTAAGCCGCAGTCCACGTGTTCGATAATCCGGTCTGCACCGAAGTCTCCGTGTAATCGAAGGTACTCAACGCTGTCAAGTACGTGTTTGATTGTAACGGTGCGTACCGTTTCGAGATCACATCCACCAACTCGTAAGAAAGATTTTTCCCGTAAAGAGCCGTGGAGGCCACCTTGTTATATATCCCGTTTACCGCCGTGTAGAATCCTCCTCTCGTCGAAAACAACTGTTCCTCAGACTGTTTATCCTTGGGCTGAACATCCAGAAAATCCGAACATCCTACACCACAAACGAGTACAACCCCGATCCAAATGATATTCCATAATTTCATAACCATTCATCTTTAAAAATTAAACGAAAGCCCTGCCTCCATACTCCGGGCAAAAGGATAGGCAATTCCTCGCTCGGACCGAATCGTCGATGCCCGGAACACGTCACGCATGGATGCTTGAATCTTCAAACTACTTAACCCTATTTTTTTGATCCATCCGTCATAGAACTCGTATCCCACGTAAATGGATTCCAAGGTTAACACGTTCTCTTCCTGCACGAAACGGGAAGACATCGGGGTCGTCTCCGCACTGGCAATATCCTTGAAATGCACGATATCCCCCACTTCCTGCCAACGCTCGTACAACGCCCGCTTATCCTGATTCTTATTCAGATCATTTCTCGAAATATTTTCCACCTTGTTATAAAGAGCCTCGTTAAACACGTCCGCCCCCATCTGGTAACGGAAATTCAAACTCACGGAGAATCCTTTCCAGTTCAACGATGAACCGATTACACCCTCCACGTCCGGACGGGTATTCCCGCAAATCACCTCGTCATCATACGAGAAATCGTACGTGTAACTCCCGTCCTTGGCATAGAACAATTCCTTCCCGTTCGAAGGATCAATCCCTGCGGACCTTACCGCCCAAATGTCATCCGGGTCTGCCCCATCATAATACCTCACCGTGTTTTCTCCCTTTCCACTGGCGTTCAACGTGGAGAGCTTGTTCCCGATCTTGTCAATCCGGGTTTTCTGAGTTCGCACGTTCGCCCGCACCATCCACGAGAAACGCTTTTCGAAATTCTGGAAAATATAATAGGATACCGATGCCGTCAATCCCTGTGACACCTGTTCTCCCGCGTTAGTCATGTAAGTAGATGTCCCGGAAGAAAGCGGTGTACTTACCTTGATCAACAACGGGTCGGTCACCTTGTAATAGTAATCCGCCGTCAACGAAAAGCGTTTATTAAACAGCGTCACGTCCAAACCGATATTCTTATCCACCGTGATCTGCCATTCCAAATCGGGGTTTCCGATCTGCGACAATTCCGCCCCAATTCCGAAATAGTTCATGGAGCCAAACTGGAACGAGTAAGTCAACAAGGATTGCGCGGAGTCAAAACTCTGGTTCCCCGGATTTCCTATCGAGGCCCGCAGTTTCAATATATTAATCCATGCCACGTGATCCATGATAAACTTCTCCTTGTGCAAGTTCCAGCCCAACCCGACCGACCACGTCGTGTTGTATCTCCGGGAAGTACCGAAAACCGATGAACCACTCGTCCGCAAACTGAAATCCATCAAGTAACGATCGTCAAAAGAATACCCCGCATTGAAATAACCGTTCACGGAACGGGAAACCGACTCGTAATATGCAGGAGTCCCGTATTCCGGGTAACCGTTCGAAAAAGAGGGGTAAGAAAAATCTCCATCCGGGAATCCTACCGCAGAATACCCCTGTGTAAGCGATTTATTGCTGGAAATATTTCCCCCGGCAACCAAATTAATCCGGTGTTTTCCCAGTACTTTCGCATACGTGACACTTAACTCCGCCTCAACCTGATTTGTTCGGACGTTATTTGAATGAAACTCTCCCTTTTTAGTAGTTTCCACGTTCTCATATCGGGTGTCATTCCGGGAATAAAACTTCTCCGTGTCATCATTCCCGTAAGTCAATCCCAACCGGGCACGTACCCGCCATTCAGTTGTGGGGAAATATTCCGCCATGAAATAATTGCTCAACAAGAGATTACTCCCCTTATCCCGACTATTTTGGCTCGCGTTCCACAGCGGGTTCGAAGCTTTGAAGTAATCATTATATTCCAACCATTTATCCACCGTTCCCTCGTCATTATATTTCTTGTAATAAGGATTCGCAGCAGCATACGCGCTGAATGCCACGATCGGGTTCTTGAAATGAGTTGAGGTCAACGAGAATTTGTTCGAGAACTGGAATTTCGACATCCGGTAAATCAAGTCGATATTGCCACTGACCACATCCCGCTCCGACTTTTCCATCACCCCGGAAATCCCGTTATACCCCGCTCCTAAACCGAACAGGAAATTCCCTTCACCTCCCTGCACGTAGAGTGAATGTTTCTGGTTCACTCCCACACGTAAAGGTTCTGCCAACCAGTACGTGTTTACACCGCTTTCGATTCCCTTCAATTTCTCGTTATACAAACGGGTCAATTCCACCTCGTTCGTCGTGGACCAAGTCGTAGGGTCGTACCTTCCTGCCAATCGTTCAAATTCCAGTTTTTCCCTTGAATTCATCAAGTTATAACTCGATAAATCGGGCATCGAGAGATTCATATTTCCGGTATAGCTCACCTGTAACTTCCCCGCTTCCGGTTTCACCGTTTCCACCACGATCACCCCGTTAGCCGCCTTTGAACCGTAAATTGCCGTGGAGGCCGCGTCTTTCAAGATCGTGATCGACGCCACCCGGTTTATATCCAGATCATTAATCGCTGCCAACGTTGACTCGAAACCATCCAGGATAAACAACGGCTGGTTCGGGTCGGCATCCAGCTCGTCCCGTAATCCCAACATGCTCGACTTCCCCCGGATTTCCATGTTCGGCAAGCGGTTCGGGTCAGAACCGAACTGGTTATCCTCGATAATGGCGAAAGCCGGGTCCAAAGTCTTCAAGCTTTGCAGGACATTCTGCGTACCCATCGTTTTCAACTCGGCAGCCGAGTAAGTGGCAGCCGATCCCGTGAAACTTTCCTTCTTACGAGTGAAGATACCCGTCACCACCACGTCTTCCAGTTTCACGTCCTCTTCCCGCAGCACGATCGTCAACTCCTTTTGTTCCGCCCCCACCTTCAACCGGGGAATCTTCACGATCTCGGTCTTCATCCCGATAAAGGAAACTACCAGCGTGGCCGTGTCAGCCGGGATCAACAACTTGAATTTCCCGTCCACGTCCGTGGCCGTTCCCATCGACGTTCCCCCCAAACGTACCGAGACTCCTGGTATCGGTAGCTTCTTCTCGTCCACCACTTTTCCCCTCACTTCCCGGCTCGCCACACGGGTGGAATCCACCGTTCCGGCCCTCGTCAATAGCGGGAAGCTCAACAATAAAATCATACATAACCGGATTGTCACGGTTACCGTCCTTCGGTCCGACAGTAACTTTCGCTTAAAAACTTTCCTGTCATAAGTTTTTTTCATAACTTTGATTGTTAATTAATTGATAAGATTGATTACACAAAGGGATGGTATTCAAAGTTTTCCAGGCAGAGGATACCTCCCTCTTCTATTCTTCCGTTGCTTTTCTCAACGTACTTTATTTTAATTATTCCATTTTATTCTCATATCAGTCAAACGATTACAATTCCGCTCCATCATGACAACGACGGCACAACAAACTACCCCCTTGCCATTCAAGACAAGGATTCTATAAAAACTGATGAAGAAATTGAAAGATCTGGACATTCCCAATTCACAACACGAATGTTCGTCACGCCGATCTCATTACAAATTAGATGGTTGCTCTACACCACTCGTCTAATAACAAAGTCAAAAGAATTATTAAAGCCGGATTCCCCCTTTTACACGCAGAGATACAATTACGATTTACCTCCATAAGCCTTTTTTATTAAAGATTAGGACGAAAAAAAACGGTTCCGCCTGTCCCGTTGTCTAACACCTTCAGCGGTTGTGGGTGCATTAACACTCCACACGGGGGTTCGGAACCGCCGTATGGAGTTAACAGGCAAAAAAAATGCCCGCTACGTAGTGGCAGGTTTCCCTCCCGCTGAATATGTTAGACATCACAAATATAGTAACATTTTTACAAAAAACAAATATTACTCCATAATTTAACAGACCAAAATAAAACAACATAGCAATATTTACTACTTCCACAAAATAATCATATCTTATTCTTTAAGGCACAAAGAGAATTTCATAACTTATCATTATATTTGCACTATACAGCACATGAATGAAAAGGAATAATTTCAATCCACATATTTCCTTAATTAACCATATCAAATTTCGTAACATGGAAGAACACAACAATATATCACGAATGCAATCCGACTTTGAGCAAATCAAGAAACAATCAGAGGATGGGAAAGAGTATTGGACTTCAAGAGAATTGTGTTCTGCGATGGGATATAGCACTTACCAAAAATTTAGCCGCATTTTAGACAAAGCTATTGAAATAGCAAAAAGTAGAGGCATGAATATGAACGACCATTTTAACCAAACGGTTGAAATGGTTAAGCTGGGATCGAATACTTATAGAAAAGTAGAAAACTTTCATCTATCACGCATGGCTTGCATGATAATTACAGAAAATGCAGATTCTAAAAAACTTTTAGTACAGGCTGCAAGAGACTATTTTAAACAACAAATACAGACGTCTGAACTAATTTATAATCATTTATCTTCCAATATATTAATATATAAAACTCCACAAAACAAAGTTCATGTTGAAGTTGTATTCAATAGTGAAACTTTTTGGATGTCTCAAAAAAAGATGGGAGAACTCTATGGAGTAGATACTCGAACCATAAATTACCATTTACAACAAATATATGAATCGGGAGAACTTCAACAAGAAACAACTATCCGAAAAATTGGGATAGTTCAAATCGAGGGAAATCGAGAAGTCAACCGTCCACAAATGTTCTATAACCTTGATGTCATCATCGCCGTTGGCTACCGAGTGAACAGCTATCAAGCCACACAATTTCGTATTTGGGCAACCAGTGTATTAAAGGAATATCTGATAAAAGGCTTTGTTTTAGATGACGAGCGTTTAAAACAAGGAAAGCATTTTGGTAAAGATTATTTTGATGACTTATTAGAACGAATCAGGGAAATAAGAACTTCAGAACGCAGGTATTACCAAAAAATAACTGATATTTATGCAGAATGTAGTGCTGACTATGACTCAAAATCAGAAATAACTCAACACTTTTTCAAAATGGTACAGAATATGATGCATTGGGCCGTAACTCACCAGACCGCCGCTGAAATAATCTACACAAGAGCTGATGCTGAAATGCCTCATATGGGACTAACAACTTGGAAGAACGCTCCAGACGGACGAGTACAAAAATCCGATTCTGTTATTGCTAAAAATTATCTATCCGATAAAGAAGTATCGCAACTAGACCGTCTATCAAACGCATTTCTTGACCTGGCTGAAATACGAGCAGAACGCCACCTAATAACTACAATGTCTGACTGGAAAAATCGTTTAGACAATTTCCTTTCGATGAATGATTATGAAGTATTACAAAATGCAGGAAGTATATCAACAGAAGAAGCCAAGGAAAAAGCATACGCTGAATACGACAAATTCAAATTAATACAAGACAAAGAATATCTTTCTGATTTTGATAAAGAAATAAAGAATTGGAAGGACAGAGGGCTATTTGATAACGAAAATCAATGAACAGAAATATTTTAGCATGAAACCAACCAATATTTCCCGGGAAGAAATGTGGGCCAGACAGCATTTATCAATACATGACATCGATTATGCCGTGTGGGAACGGGATAAAGCCATGCTCCACCAGACGGCAAAAGTAAGTCAGAGCTGCACGTTTGTTGTTGATGTTTACAAGAGTAAGTATGTATATGCCTCCTCTAACTTCGCAGATTTACTAGGATATGATGCAAACAAAATTGCCACATTGGAAAGGCAAGGAGATTACCTAGAATCCCGGTTCCATCCGGATGACTTCGATCAATTGGTGGATTTACAGATCAAACTGGGACAATTTATTTATAGCCTACCCTTGGAACAACGAAACGACTATTGTAATATATACAGTTTCCGGGTACGTAACACCAAACAACAATATGTAAGGGTAACCAACAGATTGCAAGTTTTGGAACAAGGACTTTCAGGAAAAGCATGGCTCATACTAGGTAACATGAGTATTTCTCCGGATCAGAAGAATTCAGAACACGTTGACTGTACCGTTCTCAATCTCAGAAACGGAGAACTATTTTCCCCGACATTATTATCCTCCCCGACCATCCACCTGACAGAACGGGAAACGGAAATATTACACTTGATTCAAAAAGGCTTACTAAGCAAAGAGATTGCCAACAAACTCCAAATCAGTATTCACACGGTAAACATTCACCGTCAGAATTTACTACACAAACTGGAAGTACAGAATTCTATCGAGGCAATCAACAAAGGGATCGAATTAGGGCTATTGAAATAATTCGTATTTGTCGTCATTTCTGTTGACTAAACAGCTACAAAATAGTATCTTTGTAAGAAATAAGAATCATGATCTCTAAAGCTAATATCAAGTTTATGAATTCCGAGACAAACCGCATAGAATACAAACAAGAACTCACTGATGATTTAGAAAAAGAAGCCGTAGCCTTTCTCAATTACCCGGAAGGAGGGGTACTCTATATCGGAATTGAAAAAACGGGTACAGCAATCGGAGTTATTGATATTGATAGCGATATGCTCAAAATCAAAGATCGTTTGAAAAATAACATTACACCATCTTGTATGGGGTTATTTGATATAGCGACGGAAAATATTGATTCTAGGGATGTAATAAAAATTACATTTGCCAGTGGTCCGGAAAAACCTTATTATATAAAAAGGCTTGGAATGTCAGAAAAAGGCACATTCATCCGAGTCGGGACAGCTGCAGAACCAATGCCTGTAAAAATGATTGAATCACTCTTTGCCAAACGAATCCGGAACTCTATTGGCAAGATAAAATCACCCAATCAGAATCTTACTTTTGAACAATTAAAGATATATTATGAGGGTGCTAACAAAGCATTAAATCAACAATTTGCATCAAACCTTGAATTGCTCTCAGAAGAAGGACAATATAATTACGTGGCTTATTTATTAGCCGACTTGAATGGAATGTCTATGAAAGTTGCCAAATACGAAGGGGTTGATCGGGTAGACCTAATGGAGAATAATGAATATGGTTATTGCTCGTTAGTCAAAGCGACCAAGCAAGTATTAGATAAAATCAACGTGGAAAATAAAACCTTAGCAAGAATTACCCCCAAAGAACGAGAGGAAAAAAGATTATGGAATTCCGTCGCCCTACGAGAAGCGGTAATTAATGCCATCGTACACAACGATTATACTTCAGAAATACCTCCTAAATTTGAATTTTTTGATGACAGAATAGAAATCACTTCATTTGGAAGTTTACCACAAGGCATGACCGAAAAAGAATTCTTTGAAGGATATTCCGTACCCCGCAACAAAGAATTGATGCGAGTATTCAGAGATTTGGATTTAGTCGAACATCTAGGCTCCGGAATCCCCCGTATTTTAAGGAGTTACGGAAAAGAATGTTTCAAATTCACAGAGAACTTTTTACGCATGACATTCCCAGCTTTAGAAAAGGTTACCCCCCAAGTCACCCCGCAAGTCACCCCGCAAGTTACCCCGCAAGTTACCCCGCAAGTCAAAGAACTTTTAAAAGTATTGACGGGAGAGATGAATCGTTTAGAACTACAAGAACAACTAAATCTTGTAGATAGAGAACACTTCCGGCGAAGTTATTTAAAACCTGCACTAGAATGTGGTGTTATCGAAATGACAAAACCAGATAAACCCAACAGTAGATCTCAAAGATACCGCCTAACAGAGCAAGGGGAACAAATAAAGAAAGATTACAATAGATAAATCAAACTCATTGAATAGCTATAAATAACTATTTTCCCCTCCACGTTGTTGCATTAACTTTGTTCCTCTTTTCGCACAATTTTAATTAAAACAACTAGGAGTCTATGGTATTCAACAAAACGGAAGAACAGGAAAAAGAATATTTACGACAGATTATCAACACGATAAACGATTCGATCAATAACACGGACAAATCCGTCAAGGAACACGTTGACACGTTACAAGAGTACAAAGAATATCTGTGGTCGAATAAAGACATCGATCCACACGAGATACGCTCCATGAGAGAAAGCATCCTACGTCATTTTGCAACAGGTGAGAGTGTCATTGATAAACGCAAACGCCTTGGAAAGATTCTGGATATTCCCTATTTCGGACGAATAGATTTCACGGAGAGTAAAGAGAGATGCGGAACAATGGCATTATATATCGGGATTCACACGTTCTATGATCCCGTAAAAAAAGCCAACCTAATCTACGATTGGAGAGCGCCTATATCCAGTATGTTTTACGACCACGAACTAGGGAATGCGTCCTATTCTTCCCCCTCCGGAGAGGTTGACGGAAACATTTCCCTCAAACGACAATATCGTATCCGCAAAGGTAAGATGGAGTACATGATCGAGAGTTCATTGACCGTTCACGATGATATCCTGCAAAAAGAGCTAAGTTCTAATGCAGACGATAAAATGAAAAATATCGTGACCACGATACAACGGGAACAAAACCGGATTATCCGAAACGAAGAAGCACAAGCGCTCATCATTCAGGGAGTGGCAGGATCAGGGAAAACATCCATAGCCCTGCATCGTATCGCTTATTTACTTTACACGCTAAAAGGGGAGATTACCTCAAAAGATATTCTGATCATCTCCCCGAACAAGGTTTTCGCCGACTATATCTCGAACGTCCTCCCGGAACTCGGCGAAGAAACGGTTCCTGAAACCAGCATGGAGCAAATCCTTTCGGGGATTCTTGATCACAAATACAAATATCAAAATTTCTTTGAACAAGTAACAGAACTACTAGATAAACCGACACCAGAATTTATTGAACGGATTCAATACAAAGCCTCCTTTGATTTCATCTCGCAATTAGAGAAGTTTATTCTTTACATGGAGAACAACTATTTTAAAGCAACAGATGTCAAACTGACCAAACATATTACCGTTCCGGCCGAGTTTATCGATGAACAATTCCGACGGTTCAATCGCTACCCGATGCGCAAACGTTTCGAGACGATGACGGATTATATCTTGGAGATGATGGCCTTAAGACATTATTTCAAAGCGACAACCGCCGAGAGGAATCTACTGAAGAAGGAGATACAAAAGATGTTCTCCAGAAACAGCGACATCCAAGTTTACAAAGACTTCTTCGAGTGGATCGAGAAACCCGAAATGTTCAAAATGCGCAAGAACCGTACCTTGGAATACGCAGATCTGGCCCCCTTGGCATATCTCCACATAGCGTTAGAGGGCTCTCCTACCCCTTCTCGGGTCAAACACCTCTTGATTGACGAAATGCAAGATTATTCGCCGATACAATACAAAATCATTCAGAAACTTTATCCTTGTCGGAAAACGATTCTCGGGGATACCTGTCAGTCGGTCAACCCCTACGGGTCATCAACAGCCGATATGATTCAGAAGGCATTCATCACGGGAGAAGTGATGAAACTCTGCAAAAGTTACCGATCCACGTTCGAGATCACGAGTTTTGCACAAAGAATTCAAACAAACGAGGAACTGGAAGCCATCACCCGACACGGGGAAAAGCCAACCATTCTCTCTTTCAAGAACCCGGAAAAAGAACTTTCCGCTATCTCGGAATTAATTACCACATTCAAAAAGTCAACTTACAAATCATTGGGGATAATATGCAAAACCGAGATGCAAGCACAAGAAATCACAGAGGAACTCAAATCGTACACGGACAACCTCTATTTCCTATCCCATCAGAGTACGGCTTTCGCCAAAGGAATCATCGTCACCTCATCCCACATGGCGAAAGGATTGGAATTCGATGAGGTAATCATTCCACAAGCGAGCAGTACCAACTACAACACGCTTATAGATAAAAGTATGCTTTACGTTGCCGTGACAAGAGCCATGCACAAACTAACCATCACGCATTGGGGCAAACCCAGTCGATTTATTCCTTAGACCAATCCTTGCACACGTCAATCCACTCCCGGGAACGAGAACAATCCTCCAGTTCTTTGATAGATAACTCAACCGCACTGTTACTCGTCCCCGCGGCCGGGTAAACAATATCAAAGCGTTTGAGCGAAACATCCAAGAATACACGAGTTTTCTCCGGAATAACAAAAGGGCAAACTCCCCCGGGCGCGTGTCCGACATATTGTTCCACCAACTCTCCCGGAATCATTTTCGCTTTTTGATGAAAATATTCCTTGTATTTTTTATTATCAATCCTCGCATCCCCGGCCGTAACGATCAATATCGGCTCCTCCCCCAACAGGAAAGACATCGTTTTAGCAATACGCTCCGGCTCACATCCCACGGCAACAGCCGCTTCTTCCACGGTGGCACTCGATTGGGCCAATTCATGCACCCGTTGCCCTAACCCCAGGCTATCAAAATATTGTTTTACTTTTTCCAGTGACATAACAATTCCTCAGCAATTATCGTCTAGCAAAGATAAAGTAAAAATAATTGTAATAGAAGTAATCTAAAAATAATCCCGGGCTTGAGACCCGGGATGAACTGCAAAATCCAATTTATTACTTTTGAGAAGTAATTTCAGCCAATAAAAGAGTCTTATCAGACTGTTTCTTCACGTTCACGATGATTTTCATTTGTTCAAAGAATCGTTTTATTTTCTCGTCAATACCGGAGACATAAATCATTTTTATACCGCAGTCCACTAACCACTGGATAAAATAATTCATATTCCGATTTTTCACTTCACTATTCTTTATAGAAACGACTTTATCATCTTCTGTCGTAATTGTAGATACTTTAATCGCCTTTTTCCCGATGTTTTCACCGAGGTGGCAGAGTTGGTTATCTTCAAAAAACAAAGCTGCTTTCATAACTTTATTTTAATGGTTTATATCATTGTTATCACAAAAATCACACCAGAATTATACGAATGAAGAACAATAAAAGTTTATTTTTATTCTTTAATATATCACGGGTTTTCTAAAGAATTTTCCCATCTTTGTAAAGATCAGGAAAATAAACACCGACACGATTAATATTTGTAACACGATGAAAGTAATTTATGTCATTCTGACCACGACCGTAGTGTGCTGTTCATGCAAGAACACGATGCAACAGGAGACTGCATACGAGGGAAAGGATATTTCAGGAATCATCCGGATTTCCATCGATAAGGATACGAAAGTGTCCACGCTAACTATTGAGACAAACGGGAAATGGGCGCTCTATTCCGGTTCTTCCGTGGATAATATCGATTTTTCAAACCCGATAGCCAAGCACCCGGAACCAGAAGGACAAGATTATAACCGAATCACCCTTTCCTCTCTCTCAAGGCGTTATTATCAACTCATTACGGACGAAGGGAAAGCAACCGTCGCGGAAAGACATCTGCCGATGGCAGGAGGTTACAACTTCAGAGATCTAGGCGGGATAAAAACAAAAGACGGACGATTTGTCAGGTGGGGAAAAATCTTCCGTTCCGACGATTTACACAAACTGACAGAAGATGATCTGAATTATTTAGCCAGTATTCCCCTCAAAAGTATCGTGGATTTCAGAGGGGAAGAAGAACAGAAATTTGCCCCGGACAAGTTACCCGTGTCAGTAGTAAACGAATTCAAATTGCCCATCGATCCGGGAAACGTGATCTCCTTAATGGGATTGACCGATCTTGACTCGACACAGATGGATAGCATCATGATGCGCATGAATATTCTCTTCGTCACGGACAAAGATTTTATCGGATATTATAAAGAATTTTTCAAGCTATTGCAGCAAGAAAAAAATCTCCCCCTCCTTTTTCACTGTTCTGCCGGGAAAGACCGCACGGGTATGGGAGCTGCTCTGATATTATATGCCTTGGGGGTTGATGAACAAACCATCATGGAAGATTACCTCGCCTCTAACGTTTACTTGAGTGATAAATATGCCAAAGAGATCGCCATGAACCCAAACTTGAAATCCGTACTCTCCGTCAAGAAAGAGTTTCTGCAAGCCGGACTAGACCAGATCAAGACAACACATGGTAGCGTGGAGAAATTCTTGGAGACAACTCTCGAAGTGGATATTCCGGCATTTCGGAAACAATTCCTGTACTAAGAATTCCACTTTTAAATTATCTTTGTCGCTTGAAAATACAATGATATGAATCACGATTATTTCAAGCTACATATTTCCGTGCTTTCAAAATTGCACGTGTGCATGGTCTTATCATGGATCATATTACTCTTCGGTTGTCAGAATACAGGGGAAAAAGAGATCGTGATCATATCCACCAATGATATACACGGGAGAATCGAACAATTCCCAAAACTGGCCACTTTCGTGGAACAAATAAAGGCAAAACATCCAAACGTGATTCTAGTGGATGCCGGGGATCGATTCACGGGGAACCCGTACGTGGACCATGCAAAAGAAAAGGGACTACCTGTTATCTCATTAATGAACGACCTAGGTTACGAGGTCGGAACGCTAGGAAATCACGAGTTCGATTTCGGACAAAAAACTCTTCGGGCCAGAATAAACGACGCAACCTTCCCGATCGTCTGCGCTAACATCAATTCCTCCCGGGGAGAACTCGACAGTATCCCTCCTTATTATATTATCAAGAAAGACGGTATTAGACTCGGTTTTCTAGGCCTTGTACAAACGGGGGCTGACCATATACCAAGCGTCAACCCGGAACAATTGAAGGACATCACTTTCGACCATTATCTCGATAAGGTAGCGGATTACAGGTCACTAAAGCAACAATGTGACGTACTAATCGGTCTCACGCACCTTGGGGTTGACGAGGACTCCACCCTAGCCACACGAATGCCGGAACTGGATATAATCATCGGGGGACATTCCCATACCCTCTTAAAAACCCCGAAAGAAGTAAATAATGTCATGATCGGTCAAACAGGCCTCAAATTGCAATATGCCGGTCTGACCATATTAAAATTCAAACAAGGCAAGCTCTCGGAACGCTCTTACCAATCCTGCTTGATTGACACGATTACACGGATTGATTCTTCCATGACACAAAAAGTTAAATATTTCATTGATCAACCCAAGTTTAAAGAAGTGATCGGGGCAACCTCTCTCCCATTCAAATCTCAAGAGAGCATCGGAAACATCGTGACAGATGCAATGACACACTCAACGGCATCCGATTTTGCCTTTTACAATCAAGGCGGCATTCGTCTTTCCGAACTTCCCCAAGGAAACATCACACTAGAAACCATTCTCTCCATAGAACCTTTCGGTAACCATATTGTCATTCACGAATTGTCTTTGAGCGATATAAAAACATTAATACTCAATCATTTCAATCAAGAAGACCGCATAATAGACCTGTATGTATCACCCGGAAGTTACACGATTGTCCAAGACGAACAAGGAAAAGGAACAGATGTCATTTTTAAAGACCGTAACGGCAGACCACTCGTCAAGAAAGCCACGTATAAAGTTGCATTAAATAACTATGTAAGTGTCGAATATGACTTCCCAGGTAAAGGGAAAGGGCTACACACAGACATTTCAGTAGTAAATGCCATGATTGATTTCATCCGGACAAACACACCTCTCTCCCCGACAGACAAACGCACTTATCTATCATCAGTTAAATAACACAATCGCAAGGTAGGCCTCACACGGTGCAGGAGTTAAACATTTTCCTCTATTTTAAAAAACGTTCATTTATTGATCTCAAATGTAGTAAAAATATTGAATGTTCAAAAAACAATGTTCATTTTTAATATATACTGATTGTCAGTAATCTGCATTAAAGGACTTGTGTTTAGATAATTATCCGGCATCCTTTTTTTAATGTATCATTTATTGAACGTTTTATGATATTACAACAAATGTTGTAATGCCATTTACCTGTATGGATTGAGTGATATTTCCCCGGGCGGGAAGTGCGATAAAATCTTGGAATGGGCGAGAAAGAGATGATAAAAGCGATACTTGAAGGTGACCAGAAAGCCTTTAAGTTATTGGTTGACACCTATCAGGTGATGGTTGTCAACACTTGTCATGCTTTCATACACGATCGGGATGAGGCGGAAGACATTGCCCAGGACGTGTTTATCCAAGTCTTCGAATCTTTAGGTAAATTCCGGTTTGAAAGTAAATTATCCACGTGGCTATACCGGATAGCAGTGAACAGGTCTATTAATCACTGCAAATCCCCCAGAGGGCGGGCCATAAAAGTCGATATAGAATCATGGAAACAACAAGAGGTGGCACAATCGGTTGAAATGCCACAACAACAGTTATTGGAAGAACAGGAACAACTGGAATTATTACACCGGGCTATCGACCGACTTCCTGAAAATCAACGCACGGCGCTAATTTTAAACAAGTATGAAGAACTTTCATACAAGGAAATTGCAGAGGTCATGGGGATTACTCTCTCTTCCGTGGAATCGCTTCTTTTCCGTGCGAAAAATAATCTTGAGAAAATATTCAACACGAAATAAAAGACATTGTCATGAAAAAGATAAATAAAAAATATTTGATTTACTGGGTAAACATTATTCTGCTAATGTTGAATACGGCACTCCTCGTATTCTTTTGTTTTACCCCCGAAAAAACAATCTATAAGAATGAAGACTCCACCATCTCTAATGAATTCCTTCGCAAAGAATTAGATTTCACGGATGAACAATATAAACTCATTAATGAATTGGATTCAATCGTCTTGAGAAGGCATCAAACCGTTTTAAAATTACTCTGTCAAAGACGCTATCAGATGTTGAACGAACTGGCAAAACCCAACCCTTCCTTGGAAGAGCTGAACAAAATTGCCACATCCGTGGGGCATTTGCATAAAGCATTGAAGACACAAACGGCCCGACATTTACTCAATATAAAAAAGGTATGCACCCCGGAGCAATCAAAAAAACTCGAAAAAATGTTCATCGATTTATTGGAGATCAACAAACATTGTGCGGAATGTGCAGAAAAATGCACGGATCAAGAAAAATGTAAAAGATGCCCTAAGTTTCACCACTACAAGAACATAGAATCCGATTCTCTAGAAATAAACAGGGATTCTACAAAAAATATCACAAAATAATGAAAAAAAGTATCTTGCCAGCGCAAGTTTTTAAAATGAAGTCTGTCATATAACCAAAGAGAGAGAAAATCATGAAAGTTGAAGAGATCATCGAGAAGGACAAGGTAAGGGAAGTACGTGAAGACTTTTATAACGGGATCATGGAAAAGATGGCCCGGAATAAAATGGATGATGCCGGTCCCGTGATCCGCAAAAGACACCTAGGCATGAGCATTGCCGCGGGAATTGCACTAGGCATTCTGGTGGGCAGTATACACCACCACATGCACAAGACCGATCGGCAAGTGGCGATGCAGGAGTGGCTAGGAAAGTATAATATTAACGACACTAAACTTGAATGTATTGAGGACAGACTTTTTAATTAAAAACAGCTAAACCTACAAGATCTTACTATGAGTTTGAAAAAATTGTTTTTTTTAAGCACGGTTATCTTTTTGATCGGGCATATGAACCTGTTTGCCCAATCTGAAAAGGTCAACCTATCCGGAACGATACAAGACGCAAAATCCGGTGAAACACTACCCTTCGTCGTGGTCAATATCAAGGACTTAAACCTATGGACCACGTCTGACATTAACGGAAAGTTTTCTTTTAAAGACGTAAAAAAAGGCGAATATACCTTAACGGCATCCTGTCTCGGTTACAAAGATTATGAAATGAAAATTAATCTGAGTAAAAATATTGAAAAATACATCCTAAAATTAGAGGAACAAACCCTGGCATTGAAAGAAGTCACCGTGACCGCAACAGCCGGAAACAAACTCAACAGTTCTTCCTCTATAAAAAAAGCGGCGTTAGAACACGTGCAAGCTTCCAGCATCGTGGACGTGATGCAATTGTTACCCGGATCGCTGACCGTCAATCCAAACTTGAACGACATCTCGAAACTGACTATCCGTGACGTCACGGGGAAAGACGCCACCAATGCTTTCGGGACTGCCGTGATCGTTGACGGGGCACGAATGTCAAATGACGCCAATATGCAAATGGCCTCCACCGCCTTGTCAACCCAAGGAATAAGCACATCAGCCGGAACCGGTATCGACGCCCGCCAGATAGCTGTCGATAACATCGAGTCTATCGAGGTAATCCGGGGAATCGCTTCTGCCGAATACGGGGACTTGAACTCGGGAGCCGTGATCGTCAAAACAAAGGCAGGAAAATCACCTTTGGAGGTTCGTTTCAAGACAGACCCGAAAATCAAACAGGTCTATGCCGGTAAAGGTTTTGCCTTAGGAGAAAATAAAGGATTTCTAAATATTGACGCTGATTACGTGCAATCGCAGAATGACATTCGTACCCCGGCAAAGTCTTACAACCGATTGACCGCCCAAATCGGTTACTCCAACGTGTTCAACCCGCAGGGAAGAGCCTTTAGCCTAAACGCTAAATTTAAAGGTTTGACCACCTTGGACAAACAAAAAAGTGACCCGGACAAGCAATCCGAAGAAAAGACAAAAGTCGAGAATCAGGAAATCAGCTTGAATATATACGGTAACTGGATGATAAACAAGGCGTGGCTAACCAGTCTGAAATACACCGTGGCCGGTTCCTTGGGAAAACAATATAACTGGGACCACGAACAACATACAACCGTCGGGGCCGCCAACACGAATTCCATGGAATCCGGGGAACACGTGGCAGGATTCCTCCCCTACGAATATTATAGTGATTTGAAGATCGAGGGAAAACCCGTTTACGCACAAGCTAAGTTAACGGCCAATATCTCCGGGAAATACGGAATTTTCTACAATAATTTCATGCTAGGTGGCGAGTGGAGTACGAAAGGAAATGAAGGAAAAGGGAAGAGTTTCGACCCGAACAACCCACCGACCCAGAGCATACGTCCCCGCTCGTTCAAAGACATTCCCTACATCAATGAATACAGCGGCTTCGTCGAGGACAAAGTAAAAATCGAAATGGGCAAAAGATCATTAGAACTTTCTGCCGGAAGCCGATTCACCAAGATTGACACGAAAGGAGCTGATTTTGATGTAATCGTGGACCCTCGTTTTAACGCTCGACTGACATTATTTGAGAATCGCTGGAACAAGAAAGGTTGGCAAAACCTGAGTATTCGTGCCGGATGGGGGATCCAGCATAAAATGCCGACACTTGCTTACTTGTACCCGGACCCGGCCTATATCGACAAAGCCAGTTTCTCGTTCAAAGATGATGCCAACAATTACAAATTGGCCGTGATTACCACCAATGTTTTCGAAACAGACAACGACCGTCTGAAAATTCCGAAAAGTAACAACTTCGAGATCGGCGTGGACTTCAAGGTTCTCAGCGTCAATGCCAGCCTAGCCTACTTCAAGGAAAAACTGACGAATGGATATAACCAAGCCGGTTATGCCGTTCCCTATCAATATAGAGAATACAATTACAGTTCCAGCCTAACCCACCCGGAATACGTGAACGGGGAAGTCGTGGAAAACGGAACCCCCGTGGGTTACCGTACCTTACAAACATTCGGAGTTTTCCAACGCCCGGATAACGGGATTACGACCGATAAATGGGGTATCGAATACTCCCTTGATTTCGGAAAGATCGACGTGATCAAAACATCAATTCTCGTGGACGGAGCATTTTTCCACACCAAAACATTCGACAATAGTCTCAAGATGAGTTATGAAACCCGATATATAAATAATGAACCTTATCCCTATGTCGGCCTATACGTGGGTGGGAACAACGTCGGAAACGGGAATCTCTATCAACGTTTGAACACGAACTTACGCCTCGTGACCCACATTCCCCAATTACGTCTCGTTTTCACGTTAGGAGCCCAATGCGTGTGGATGGATAAATCGAAAGCCTTATCCAAATACCAGGGCCAATGTCTGGCTTACATGAAAGACGACGACGGAAATATTGTCGAAGGAAATGTCGAAAAAGACAAAACCTACAACAAGTATATTAATCCGGTAGCATACATGGACCGAGAGGGTACAATCCACCCGTTCACGGAAACAGAAGCAAACGATCCGGTATTCCAACACATGATCAAAAGCGGTAAATCCACCTATTTCGTGGAAGACTCCCTTGACCCGTACTTCATGTTGAATCTGCGCATGACGAAAGAAATCGGAAGATTTGCCTCTCTTTCTTTCTATGCAAACAATTTCACGAACGCCAAACCTTGGAGATATTACAAATCCAGCGGTTCCGACTTTAGAGTAAACAGCGACATCAGCTTTGGTGCCGAAATCAGTCTGAAATTTTAACGGATTAAAAAAGGAATAAAGATGAAAACATATCATATACTTACGCTTCTGGTCGTATTCCTTTTCACGGGATGTCTGAAAGAAGAAAAAATGAGTATCGGAGCCCTGATCAAGGTGAACATGCCGGAAGGTTTTGAAAATACCAGCCCGGAAGGGATTGATGTGAAATTATACAGTACTACGTCAGGTCTGACCTACACGAGCAAATGTGATGCCTCCGGTATCGCCACGTTCAATGTAGAATACGGTTTCTACGAGGCAGTAGCTCAACACCGGGAAAGGGGAGAAAACACCATCGACATCTTTAACGGGAGAATGGAGCGAATTGTACTGAGTGAAAGAACAAAAGATGGGGATACCTACACGATAAACCTAACTCACGCCAAATTACAGCAATTAATCATCAAAGAGATTTACTACGCAGCCTGTAAAAAAGATGACGGAACGAATTACACGAAAGACGCTTACATGTCAATCTACAACAATTCCGACGAAATCGCCTACCTGGATAGTCTTTGTATAGGAACCGTAAACCCTGTCACAAGTAGCAGTCCAAGTAACTTCACCAAACCGGACGGAAGTTTATGGGATGAAATTCCGCTATTCATGATGGCATGGCAATTCCCCGGAACAGGTACAGACTACCCCTTACAACCCGGGGAAGAAACGATTATCGCGCTTAATGCCATCAATCACGTGGATATCGCCTCGCAATCCGTGGATCTTTCCAAAGCCGATTTTGCATTCTGGGACCCGCTGTTAACAGGAGCATCCGTCCCCGCTCCGGGAGTTGAACCCTTAAAAATGCTCTGGAGAAATAGTGGCACAGCATTCACGATCAGTTTGACAGGCCCGGCCATGGTGATATTCAAAATTCCGACCACCGTAGCTGAAAGTGCACAGGCTTACGCCGAAGATCCCGGAAATCTTCAACTGGATCCGGTAAAACCCAACGCCTCTCAAAAATTCCTAATGATTCACAAAGATTGGGTAATCGATGGAGTTGAATGCGTGACGAGTGCCAGCAAAGCCAACAAACGAATTCCCAACAATATAGATGCCGGATTCACCTATATACCGACAAGTTACCTGGGCAATTCCGTTTGCAGAAAAGTAGATGAAGTTGTCGATGGCAGGACCATATACATGGACTCCAACAATTCCAGCGAGGATTTCGAAGTCGTTCCGAATACATTAAAAAACAGATAGACAAACTGTATCTAAAAATGAAGATTATGAAATTCAAAAAAATATATACACTTGGTCTGGGCCTACTCATTGCCGGGATGTCGGCAGTAAATGCCCAAACCCAAGACAACGAGAAGATTTTTTACCGAATGGATCGGGTCAAAGCGAACAATCCTTGGACGAAGTCTTTAAACTACGCTGGATTAACATTCAACGAAAATCAGGATTTCACCATCGTAGAAGTCGATTTTCAATATGGAAAAGGTAGTCTCAGAAATGTAAACGCCCCCACGGCATTCAATAAAACGAACCTGCAAACAGAATCCTTCCGAAGATTGAATAAAGTATTCTTCTACGGGAAGTTCAGTTTTGACTACATGAACCGCCTGAAAATGGGATGGTGTAACGTTATCAACCCGTACCGCTCCCCAATATTCTTTGCAGACAGTATGCCGGGACGTCAGACTATGGAAACTTACATCTTGGAAGGTGGAATCGGTTATATGATTGGAAAGCGCTGGAGTATTGGGGCCAAAATCGATTACCTGACCGCCAGTAATGCCAAGAAGAAAGACGCCCGAAACAAGAACACGTACATGAACCTAAAAGTGTACCCGGGAGTGGTTTACCGTTCCAAATACTTGAACTTGGGACTGAACTTCATTTACCAGAAAGAGACGGAGAACATTGACATCAGGACAATCGGAACAGGCCGAACACCGGAACTTCTTTCCGTCGAGGGATTATGGTTCTACACGTCGGAACAGGTAAGTTCAAGCGTAAGCATCATCCGGGACATTCGGGATGAAGCGCTAGGAGGCGCCGCACAAGTGGAATTCCATACCCACCGAACCCGATTCTTTAACCAATTCTCCATGCTGGAAAAGAAACAGGAGATTTTCAAGGCGAATTATAACAAAGAGCGCGGAGGCGAAATGAAACAACGCGCATACAATTACACCGGAGCCTTCAACGTCAGCGGAGAAAAGTACAACCACTACATTAACCTGCAAGCCGATTTCTCCAATATGTTAGGCTACGAGAACATCCAGCAAAAGGAAGTCATAAACCAAAATAGTACCTGGACACAATTCGGGAAAAAGAATAAATCTTCCATCGAGTCTACCGTTTATGACGCAAACTATAACCTGTTCCGCAATCGCACCGCGTATAACAGTTGCTGGAACGCACAAATCGGGGCTAAAGGCTTTTACGCCGAAAGGGTATATCGTCTATATCCGGCTAAATTCCAACAAATATTGAGAAACACGGAAGGTTATCTTTCATTCGAGAAGAATTTCCTTTTCAAAAAAGGAATGTTGGATTGCGGCATAAACGGGGCCTACACCATCGGGGGAGGCACGATGTTAAAAATGAAACAGGAATCCGAAACCGTCTTACCGAATATCGACGAATACCCGCAACGGAAAGATTTACTGGAACAGGAATTCGAGTATATCACATCGGACAAAATAGCCGGAGGAGTAAACGTTCGCTACACTTATTTCCTCAACAAGGAAAAAGGAATGAACTTGTACGCTATCGGCAATGTCAATTACAAAAAGTCCACCAGCGGCCTGTATGACGGTAAAGACTGGACAACGTTGCAAGCCACGATAGGACTATCATTCTAGGGGATCAAAAACAACAAATATCAAAAAAGAAATGAGCAAGATTAAGAAAAACTTATGGAGACATGTACTGCAATTGGGTGTAATTGCGGTCATTGCCGGATTTATTCTGAAAGTATTTTTCGGGGGAGCGCCAGCCGACGTCGAGGCCTATTGCCCGTTCGGGGGACTGCAATCTCTCGTAACCTACTTGAATTCAAACACACTGGCATGTAGCATGTCGATCGTACAGATCATGATGGGGGTAACCCTGGCAATCGGCGTTATTCTTTTCAGTAAACTGTTCTGCGGTTATCTCTGTCCCTTAGGCACGGTAACAGAATGGATGGCCGTTTTACGCAAAAAGATGAAGATAAACATCAACATCACCACGGGTTCAGTCGTCGACAAAATTTTAAGAGCGATCAAGTATATCCTGTTATTCTGGATATTCTACATGACGATTTCAAGCAGCGAACTATTCTGTAAGAACTTTGACCCGTACTATGCTATCGCAACCGGATTCAAAGGCGAACTTACCGCGTGGATGGCGTTAATTTCCATCGCTTGCCTATTTCTAGGCAACTTGTTCATCAATATGTTCTGGTGTAAATACATCTGCCCGCTCGGAGCGTTGAGCAACGTGTTCAAATTCACGCTCACGTTCCTAGGCTTATTGATACTTTCATTAATTCTAGGCTATTTCGGCCTACCGATGCAATGGTACTGGTTACTCGGTGCAAGCTGCGTGATCGGTTATATCTTCGAAATCGTGTACCACGAAAGCAAGGTATTCCCGTTACTCCGCATCACTCGGGATGACGAGAAATGTAACCATTGCGGTTTGTGTAGCAAAAAATGCCCGCAACAAATTGACGTGGCCAATCTGAAAGTCGTGAAAGACATCGATTGTACCTTATGTGGCGAATGTATGGGAGCATGTAATAAAAATGCTTTACAGATAAACCGTAAACCGGCATTCCGATGGTTACCCGCAATTCTAGTCGTTGTTCTCTTCTTCGTCGGGCTGTGGATGGGTACCCATTGGGAATTGCCGACTATAGATGAACGTTGGGGAGACCCGGCAAAATTGGAACACTTGGAATCCTTCGAACGCGACGGCATGAGAACCGTGAAATGTTTCGGTAGCTCCAAGGCATTTGCCGCACGAATGAAAAACGTTCCGGGAGTTTACGGGGTAACGACTTACGTGAATCGATTCGCCGTCGTGGTTTATTATGACCCGAGTGAAACGAGTAAAGAAAAAGTAGAGAACGCCATGTTTACCCCGGTAAAACGGAAACTGAATACGCCTCCTGCCGGAGTGGAACAATTAAAAATAATCACCTTAGGCGTTGAAAAACTATTCGACCAAATGGACGTGACGTTCCTAGGAAACATCATCCGTGAAAAAGAAGGTTTCTATGGAATACAAACCGAATATGACTGCCCGGTAAGAGTGAAATTATTCATGGACATCAATAAACCGATTGATAAAAAAGAATTAAGAAGTATCGTCGAAACCCGTGAATTCGAGATGCCGGTGCATGGTGGTGGAGTTAAGAAGATCGAATGTGACTACGAACTGGTAAACATCTCGAATCAAGTGGACACGATCGGTCGTCAGGCATTCCTCGAGATGATGTTCCCGGCAACCAAATCTCGTTTTCAAATTGCCTTGAAGAAATACGGGGAAGACGCCGCCACGGCAGTTTACGAGATGCCCTATCCGGGATTGGATAAACCGTTAGTTCAGCGTCAGGTTCCCTATTTGGGAAGTTTCCTTTCAACTCAAGATGGAGTGATGGAATTCGCCACGGCTCTGAACGGTGACATCCCGGTTATCCGAATCACGTACGTGAAAGAGGTTCTGGATGATGAAAAAATCTGGGAGATTCTTCAAACCCCAAAATGGAAAATCCATTACACGAACGGGACAACCAAAGAGATTGATGCTACTCTAACCTTTAAAACACCGGGTAAAACCGTTGAATGAACAACCGTTTTCGTGGGGCTTCCAAAAAGTCAATTTTAAAAACTACCCCCACCAGCTCCCCCTTGCACAGGGGGAGAGCTGATTACCAAGCGTTTTCTCCCCCTGTGCAAGGGAGAGTTAGTGGGGGTAGTTGATAAATACAAATACGACTTTTAACACATCCTCCACGGAAAACTTGAAATCATTTTTTATGCTTTTATCTTGTCAGAGTAATCCGTTTGGATTACCCCGCGAGACTTATACCCATACAAATTGTAAATCACCATGATAAAATACATCATCTACACCATATTATTCACCCTGATCATCAGTCCCCTGGTGGCGCAGGACATCGGTGCAGACCAAACAATTCCGATGGATCCCGATATACGGATCGGGAAGTTGGATAACGGACTGACCTATTACATTCGCCACTCCGAGAATCCCAAAAACAGGGGTGAATTCTATATTGTTCATAACGTGGGCGCAATGCAGGAAGAGGATAACCAGAACGGCTTAGCCCATTTCCTGGAACACATGGCCTTTAACGGAACAAAGCATTTCCCGAAGAAAACCATGTTGGAATACCTTGCCAGCATCGGTGTACGATTCGGCACCAACGTGAACGCTTTCACGTCCAGAAACGTGACGGCATACAATATCTCCGAAGTTCCCTTAATTCGGGAAACGATCATCGATACCGTGTTGTTGATGCTTCACGATTGGTCCAGTTACATCACCTGTGACTCGGCTGAAATCGAGGCAGAAAGAGGGGTTATTCGGGAAGAGTGGAGAACCCGGGACATCCCCCGTATGCGCCTGTCGGAACAACTGAACCCCGTGATGTACAACCATTCGAAGTATGCCGAACGTAACGTGATCGGGGACATAAATATCATCATGAACTTCAAACGTCAGACCTTGTTGGATTTTTACCACAAATGGTACAGGCCCGACTTGCAGGCCGTGATCGTGATCGGTGATTTTGACGTGAACATGATGGAAAATAAAATTAAGAAAATTCTATCACCACTACCTAAAGCACAGCATCCGGTACAAAAAGAAGTGTATTCGGTTCCCGACAACCGGGAGCCTCTCGTTGGTATCTCGACCGATCCGGATGCCGGTGCCATGGTAGTCAGACTCATGTATAAACTGGATCTTCCTTCTCCAAGCGAAAGACAAACGGTGAAGGCCTACAAAACCGACTTGGAAAGAAGCTTTGTGTCGGAATTATTCAAAAAAAGAATCATCAACAAAGCCACTCAAGGTAATCCTTATATCCGTCAGGGATCAGTCAACTACACGGACTTAACACCCGACAAAAAGATGGTATTCATCATGGGAGCCGTGAAAGACAATAAAGTCAATGAAGCCTTGAACGAACTGGCTATCGAAGTGGAAAGAGTAAAAAAGTACGGATTTACCCCGGAGGAGTTCAATGAACTACAAGCCAACATGCTTAAATCAGTTAAACTCCAGATGAACCAGAGAAAGAACCTCAAAAGCGTAGATATGGTGAAAGCCTGTTTGGCCCATTTCACCACGGGAACCCCAATCCCGCCGAATGAGTTCTTAGAAAAGATGTCAGTCTTCACGCTACAAAATCTGACCTTAGAGGAACTGAACCGTACAGCCCTAGAGATGTTCTCTGATGACAACATACTCATCACGATACTCGGTCCCCGGCGAGAAAACATCAGTTATCCCGGCGAACAAGAGTTAATCGCCACCGTCCGAAACGCCAAAGACCAAAACATCGCACCTTATGTCCACCGGACACTGAAAGACACCCGGCTAATCACGAAGACTCCAGAAGCCGGGAACATTCTGGAAGAGAAGAAAAATGACACGATGGGTACTATCGAATGGACTCTTTCAAACGGCGCAAAGGTCATCATAAAATCATACCCGAACAAAAAAGACATTGTTGACATCAAAGGATTTAGCAAAGGAGGGACTTCCACTCTACCGGAAGAAGAACTTGCCAACGGATTCATGGCCAACAATTTTTGCCAGCTCATGGGAGTGAAGAATTTCTCCCGGACCGATTTAAAACAAATTAATGTCGGCAAAGTCATCTCCCTCACGCCGGAAATCGGGGAGTATTACGAAACATTGAGTGGATATGCGGCCAAACGGGACCTGGAAACCTTGATGCAAATGATCCATCTTTATGTCACGGAACCAAACTTTGACCAACAAGAGTTTAACCATCAAATCGAAAAAATAAAAAGTACACTAAATAATCGCAAGGGCCTCCCAAAAGCCGAGTATAGTCAAGAAGTTCAAGGCGTGAAATACAACCATCACCCGAGGAAAACAAGCCTGACCCTTGAAAAAGTAAACACGATCACCTTCGAAAAGACAAAACAAATATACCAAGAACGTTTTGCCAATGCCGGAGACTTCACGTTCATTTTCACGGGAGACATTGACTTAGAAAAATTAAAACCACTCGTGGAAACGTACATCGCCTCTCTACCGACAACAGGGGTAAAGCAGGAATACAAAGATAACCACGTGCGTTACGCCAAGGGAAAAATCATCCGGCATATCGAGAAAGAGTTGACAACCGACAAAGCTTCAATCAGTGTGCTTTACACGGCAAAACTCCCCTACTCCGCCGAAAACAAAATTCTCTCGGCTGCCTTCCGCTATATTCTCCGGGACAGATACATGAAATCCATCCGTGAGGAAAAAGGGGGAGCATACAGCGTCAGCGTAAATGCCACGGAAGAGGCTGTCCCGACAAACCAGGTCACGATAGAGGTGAATTTCGACACGGCCCCCTTCATGGCCGACGAAATGCTGGAGATTGTCCAGAAAGAAATCGATGATCTCGTCAAAAATGGCCCCTCATCTTCCGAATTGGAAAATGCGCAACGCTATTTCAACAAACTTTACAAGACAAACATTTCCACCAATTCCTATTGGCAGGAAACTTTATCAGACTATTACCGATACGGAATTGACAATTTCACGAATTACGAAAACACGATGAATGGTTTAACACCATCAGATATTCGTAAATTCGCCAAAACCGTGTTTGGACAGAAAAATAAAATGGAATTCGTATTATTACCAAAAAAATAACGGGATGAAGACAACAACATTTATCAAAAGTATTATTGCCACCCTTTTAATCGTAAGCAGCACTTTCACGGTAAAGGCTGACGAGGGAATGTGGCTGATCCATCTTATGGCCCAAACCAATTACGAGGCAATGAAAGCCAAGGGAGTCGAACTCTCGGCTGAAGAAATCTACAGTGAAACCGTTCCTTCTTTAAAGGATGCTATCGTGGCCCTAGATTTCGGAAGCTGCACGGGAAGTATGATCTCCAAAAACGGCTTGATGATCACGAATCACCATTGCGCTTACGACGACATCCAGAAGTTGAGTAGTCTTGAACATGATTACTTGAAAAATGGTTTTTGGTCAAAGAATCAAGGCGAAGAAATCCGTATTCCGGGCAAAACGGTCATGTTTCTGGACCGGGTGATCGACGTCACGGACGAATACCGGGAAGTACTGAAAAGTTTCGAGAAAGACGACGAAACGGCCCCCTACACTTCCAGAAGGGCCAACTCCGTGATCGAGAAGAAATACGCGAAGAAAGGATACGAGACCTCGTGTGCGGCCATGTTGCGAGGCAACAAATATTATTTATTCTATTATAAAGTGTACGAAGACGTACGTCTTGTAGCAGCTCCCCCCACTTGTTTCGGGGCATTCGGGAAAGACACGGATAACTGGTCGTGGCCACAGCATAAAGGGGATTTTGCCATGTACCGGGTATACGGTGACAAGGATGGGAACCCGGCCAAATACTCTCCGGATAACCAACCGATCACGCCAAAATACGTGCTACCCGTGTCAGTAGCCGGGATTAAGGAAGGTGACTACGCCATGGTCTTGGGTTACCCGGGATCAACTGCCCGCTACACGCCATCATTCGGGGTTAGCGAGAAAATTAACATCACGAATCCCGCCATGATCAAGGTTCGGGACACGAAGTTAGCTATCCTTCGGGAAGCCATGAATGCCGACGAGAAGATCAACATCCAATACGCTTCCAAATACTTCATGAACAGTAACTACTGGAAATACGCCATCGGTGAATGTGAATACACAAAAAAATATAATGTCGTCGGCCTTAAAACAGCCGAAGAGGCAAAACTAACCGCGTGGATCAACGCTGACCCCGCACGCAAAGCTAAATACGGTGATTTGGTCGAGGAATTGCGAGCCTGCTACGCATTCTCCGCTCCGTACATGGCTACTGCTATCTACCATCGGGAGGCTATCATAAACGGGGCTGACTTGACCCGCCTCGCCATGCGTTTTAAAGGATTCGAAAGTGCCATGGAAAAACAAGGATGTTGTGTCCTACACAAAGACTGCGCACAATGCAAGAACCTGAGACATTTCTGCGAACAATATTTCAAGGATTATGACGAGCAGGTTGACCGCAAGGTTTTCGCCGCCATGATCGAACTATACGTGAATAATATCGACCCGAAATTCTTCCCGGAAGAAATCGGTAACCTAGTGAAAAAATTCAAAGGTGACTACCAGAAATTAACGGACTATGTTTACAAAAATTCCGTGCTAACAACAAAAGACCGTTTGTTTGCTTGGTTAGACAAGGGGGTTGACCAAAAAACAATCGACAAAGACCCGGCATACCTGATCACGAAATCAGCCCAAACGAAAAACTACGAGCTGCGTGATTATTTAAAAGACAATAACCAAAAGATAGGTGCTTTACGCACGCTTTACATGGAGGCTCTTGTCGAAATGAACAAGGGAACTGTACTTCCCCCGGATGCGAACTCGACAATGCGAATTACCTACGGAACGGTTGGCGGTTACTCCCCGAAAGACGGCGTCACTTATCATTGCCGTTCTTCTATCGACGGTTACAAGGAGAAATACGTGAAAAACGACCCGGAATTCGACTTGAACCCGGATTGTTTGGCTGCTATCCAAAAAGGAGACTGGGGACGCTATGCCGATAAAGACGGCAAACTTTATACTGGATTCGCCACGGATCTCGACATCACGGGAGGAAATTCCGGTAGCCCCGTAATCAATGCCAAGGGCGAATTGATCGGTTTGGCATACGACGGCAACTGGGAATCCATGGCCGGAGACCTTTATTACAATCCGAAATATAATAAATGTGTATGCGTTGACATTCGTTTTGTTCTGTGGATTATAGACAAATACGCAGGGGCGTCAAATTTACTAAACGAAATTAGCATTGTTGAATAATAAAAAATTACTATATTTGTTTGGTCAAGGAGTGAGTAATCTTGATACGAAAAGCACACTACGATTATTTAATGTTTTTAATCAATCGGTCACTGAAGCACGCACCAAAAAAGTGATCTTAGTTTGATTCCTTGACATAGCGGTCTCCGAACGGGACCGCTTTTTTCGTATTTCACTCACCACACTCTCGCCTGTATTGTAGCATACTTTCTTGGGAGTCTCGTTAGTTTGTCCATTACAAGACGAGTAAAGAACCGTGACAAGTTCTCCGCATTCGCTCGTTGATTTCCCGTTAACTTCCCGTTGACTTCCCGTTAACTTACTAACGAGACACTCAAAAGGATACGACGCAAGTAACCGACAAATATATAGATCGTCCGAAAAACAAGACCACCAACGGTAACCCGCAAGCCAAAGCAAGGATCCAGCATATTATTCACTGATTTCCAACTCACAACGATTTAACATCAAAAATAATCCCAAACATACACATTCATTAAAAATAATTTCTATCTTTGTCCCGCATTTGGAAAGATGCAGGAGTGGCTGAACTGGCACGCCTGGAAAGCGTGTAAACCTCTAAAGGGTTTCGGGGGTTCGAATCCCCCTCTTTCCGCTAGGAAATATTGAATTTCAGAGAGTTGGAAGTTAAATTCTAACTCTCTTTTGTTTTAATAGCATAGTCTGTTTTAGGGTGCTTTAATGTCTGTTTTCGACTGAAAGTTAAACCAAGAGTTTAACCGAAAACAAACATGAATACGACCATTAATGTCTTGTATTACAAATCAAAAACTCTTGCAAAACAAATGAAGTTATTTTTCATTCTAAAATAGAAATATACCTCTCCAAAGAAGCTTTTTCCGCTTCGGCAACTAGCAAGTAAAAATCATCATGTTGTTGCTCCGTGTGAGAAACCTCCAAAGCCTTGTAATAACGTAACTTCATATCATTATCACTTTTAAAAGTAACAATAGTATAACCTTTTTGCAGTAAATAAAGATTCATCAGAAGTCGAGAAGTACGCCCGTTACCATCTATAAATGGATGTATCCTCACCAGTTCATCATGCAAGTAAGCGGCGATAATAACAGGATGAATATTTTCTTTTTCCATGCTTTGAAATGCAAGCATGAAATCTTCCATTAGTTTCTCTAACAAATAAGGTTGAGACGGTACGTGTGTGCTACCCGAGATCATTACAGGTACGGTTCTATAACTTCCAGCATTCTCTCTATCTATGCCATGTAACACAAGTGCATGAATCTCCTTGATTGTCCTTTGGCTTATTTCAATATCCTGTTGAGCAACCTCCTTTATATAGCCAATAGCCTCTGCATGATTGATTGCCTCCAAGTGTTCACGCATGGATTTACCAGAAATGGTGATTCCTTCATTCACGACAAGTGCTGTTTCTTGTAAAGTGAGGGTGTTTCCCTCTATACGGTTGCTCTCGTAAGTGTATTCTATATCCAAAGCATCTTGTATTTTCTTTAACGCCTCAACGGGTAAAGGACGCAAGGACGATAACCGCAGTTTCAATGAATCCACTTCTTTTAATAAATCAACCAACTTGCTATTCATGTTGCCATATTTTTAGTTGATTACAAAGGTAAGAAATTATCAGTGTTTATATCTAGTGGGAAAATACAAAATTCTGGTCGATATATACATTTGAAATACCCCCCAAAAGTTGGACACAAAATTATCAATTTATTTGACGAAGGGGCTATCCAAAAAGTCATTTTATCCTCCAAAAACTCCTCCGTCACTTCGTGCCACCTCCTCTATAAACAGAGGAGGAGCTGGTGACTTTTATCGAAGACAGAGAGCATTTCAACTCTTCCTCTGTTTATCGGGGAAGAGAGTTTGAAAAATAACTTTTGGGACAACCCCTTTTCATTTAATCGAGTTTTAATTCTTTTTTTGTTATAATATTCAATATACTCATCTAAAGTCGCCTTACGGTAGAGTAAATATTAACATGAAAAACATACACGTATGGAGAAGAAAAACACATTTTTAGAATAACGATTACACGATTATAATTAGATAGTTAGACAACATTATTAATCAACATCGGTAAAGCAAATGTTTAAAACTGGATACAAAATAAGAGCATTTTAAATAAGTGCAAAGCGGTGATAGCTCTGTCGAAGTAAGGGACATTGCCGAAGAGAGAACACTACCTTCCAAGCTGGGAATTGCGGGTTTGAGTCCCATTTTCCGCTCTCATTTTAAAGCACTTACGTTTGTAGATGTTTTTTCATTCCAGGCCATTTTCATGGTTTTATCCCCTCATGTAAGCAAAATAAGCCCTGTGTAAACCAAGATATAAACCAAATCATTATCCGGCTCCCCATGTACGCGTTAAAATAAAAGAAGTAATAGGAATCCTACCGAGAATTAAGAGAGAAAATACCTCTTTTTCGAAACTGATTCAGAGCTTACTCGTGGCTCATGCAGCCCGGATAGAATAAGCCCCGATTAAGCTCTAAATAAGCAACGAACGAGAGGTAGTTTCTCGATCACTTCACGGTTAGATTATACTTGATTCTCTACACAAACTGAAAAGCAGAACAAAATAAATTTGTTCAAAAGCGCCTTTGATGGATTTTCAACGGATCAGCTTTTAGAAGATGATGAGGTTTATCACCCATTTTTATACATGGTGGTAAATTTGAAAAACTGACTTATATATGGAAGTTGATAATTTTCCACCAACTAGCACGAACAACATTTATAAGCATATGTTTGCCGGAGGCATCCTTGTTGCACGACGAAATTGAAATCACCTCCTATTAATTTTACTTATCGCTCTTTAAAATGGTGGTTATCATCAAGTGATAAGATGCGAGTATGCGGCGATAGTACCCAACTGTCACTCTACAACCGGAAAATTCCCATAATTCTGACGAGAAAATAGATTCTAATTCTTCTTATTTTTCACGAGGACTACAAACAATCCCAATTCTTATCGATTTTTAACGGGAATTCTACAACGATATTTCCTGCAAAGCGTATCAATAGTACAATTTCACCAGACAGATGATAATATCAAAAGGGAAATAAAGAGATTGCTAGCATAGGTAGAGAGTGAGAATTCCCGGGGTCACAGCCAGGGAGTATAGTGAATGTAGATTGTTGCTAGTCTCGGTGCGGTTACTTCGTGATGAACGTAGCCGCACTTTTTTATTCCATATTATTGAACAATCATGAAAAACTTTCCCGCATATTACGGATAGTCTAAGATATTTGGTAATTTTGTGGTGAAAAATAAAAAAGATTATGGACGATTTACAACATATAGGATATCGCCGGGAGGTCATTGAATTCGTTGCCGTTGCTAAAGAGTTTTGCGGTTACCTGGAAGGCTCTCACGAAGAAGACGCCAGCGAATTGCTTTCGAAATTACAAAAGTTCATCCCGCTAATTTATCTGAAAGGTAGCTTATTACCCTCGTGCGAAAGTGACAACCTCGGTATGATGGAAGAGGTGGTGACCGAAGAGGATTACAACGCCTTGCTCGCGACATTAAGCCGGACACTGGGCGAGAATGACGAATATCTGGAGGTTTTCGACGACAACATGCAATACAGCGAAACTCCGGTCGTGAACTCGATTTCCGAGAAACTTTGTGATATTTACCAGGATTTGAAAAATTTCATTTCCGCGTATCGCAGTGGGATGATCGATGTCATCGAGGAAGCATTATGGCAATTAAATAACAGTTTTGAATTATACTGGGGGAAGGCGTGTACCAGTGTATTAAGAGCGATACACCTGGCAATATATAAAGTAGTAGACACGGACGACTCCATGTAAGAGAGATAGACATGGAATACAAGACGAAGATCAGCGAGGAAGAAATAGAGGAATTACCAAACTTCACGTTTGACGGGGAGATCATCGTGATTGATCATGAGGATAAAGTTGATGCGGCCGTGGACGATTTATCGTCCTACCCGTACATCGGGTTCGACACGGAAACCAAACCGGCATTCAAGAAAGGGGTAACACATCAGGTAGGCCTGTTACAACTGGCCACCGATAAACGGGTATACTTATTCCGTTTGAACAAATGCGGCCTGTCCGAATCGTTACAGGACCTTTTGGCCAATGAAAATATAATGAAAATCGGTGTCGGGATACGCGATGACATTCGGGGACTTAGGAAACTAGCCAATTTCATCCCGGCAAGCTTTCTGGATTTACAAATATTTGCCAAGGCATTCGGCATAGAAGAGATGTCATTCTCTAAATTAATGTCGATTATTTTCAAGGTGAAAATATCCAAACGACAACGAACGTCAAACTGGGAAGCCCCTCGATTGACCCCTGCACAATTACATTACGCGGCAACCGATGCGTGGGGGGCGCTAAAAATGTACAAGGCGTTAAAATCCGGCAACAGCCAGTTACAACAAGTGTCCTAGAGTTTGTAAAGTAATACTTTATAAACTCTCTCCCACGGGTACGGAAAAATAAAACGTGGTACCTTTCCCCTCTTTCGATTCAAACCACAATTTCCCGTGATTCATTCTCACGAAATCCTTACAGAGTTGTAGCCCCAACCCGCTCCCCTTCTCTTTCTGCGTCCCGTAAGAAATAAAATGTAATCCATCATCCAACAAGCCTTGCTGATGTTCCTCACTGATTCCCTGCCCCCGATCCTTCACAATTACCGTCAGTTCCCCGTTTTCTTCCCGACAGTCCACATCAATCCTTCCCCCCGTGTAGCTGAATTTAATCGCGTTGGATAATAAATTACGCAACACGGTCTTCATCATATTCACGTCCGCGTACCCGGTAAAAGGTCGATCAATATGATTGTAAATCTTTATTCCCTTCGCCCCTGCTATATTCTCCTGCAACACGATCACTTCTTTCGCCGCCTCCGTGAAAGAAAATGCCTGCCTGTACGGCTGTAATAATCCATTCCGGCTATTGCTCCATAACAACAGGTTTTCCAGCAACAAGAAAGCCTCATCCGTAGTCTCCTGCAACATCTTGATAAGATTCTTTATATTATCATCCGGAATTTTCTCTTTCTGGTGATCAAGCGCTTCAAGAATCATTTTAAGCGTACCGATCGGGGCCCGCAAATCATGAGCGATAACAGAATACAGCTTGTCTTTAGAATGGGATACGCTTTGAATACGTTCATTCTGCCTTTCGATGATACGCTGTGATTCCAGTAAAAGCAATTGATTATTTATGCGAAGGATCAGCTCCCTTTTACTCAACGGCCGGGAAACGAACTCCACCCCCTCGTAATCGACCACCTTCCGGAAATCTTCATAACGGTTGGGGATCGTCATGTAGAGTATCGGAATCTGCTTGGTCAAGGCGCTCTGTTTCAACTGGCGGACAACCGTAACCCCCTTCCCTTCCTCTAGCGCCAAGCGAATAATAATCATATCCGGTAGCCTCAACTTCGCGAGTAGAAATACCTCGTCCGCTTCCAGAGTAGGTAATAATTTAAAATTCTCTCCAGCCAGCAGGCTTTTCATCTTTTCCAAATTCGAAACAGAATCGTCAGCCAAAAGGATTGTATATTCGCTATGATCTATATGCATTCGCCACAAATTTATAACCAATTTTTGATAAAAGTTCCTCGTAGAGCTTATTAAATGCCATAGCTTTTTGACTTAAATTATCAAATGATTCATTATTACCAATTTCGTTCTCTCCCGATAAATTATCTTTGATTGATTTCCACATCGGGTACATGGTTTCGGAGAAAGTTTGCAATTCAGTTTTCAGCAATGTTAATTCACGTTCCATCTCCTTGAAACGAGTCACGTCATGCCCGACCAAGTGAATTTCGGTGTGATCCCGATCTAACCTGACCGGATAAGCATACCACTCGATAAATACCACCTCATCATCACGCATTACCTTGGCATTAAACGTCAACAAATCCTCGGGGAACTTCACCACTTCCTCCAATTTCTTTGATGAAATATCCATTTCAGTCATTAGCTCCCCGATCCGACTCCCGATAATATCATCCGGACTATCCCCGAATAAGGAATAAAATGTCTTGTTCGAGAAACTGATATGTAAATGCCGGTTCAAGCGAAGAATGTAATCCACCCGGTTTTCGACAAAGTCCTGATACAAGGCATGATGTTTCACCAATTTTCTTAAAATCAACTCTTTTTCGAGCGCTCCGGATAGCACGGAGGCTACCTGTACCAAAAAGGAAATCTCGTCCCCCGACCACGGTTCCTCGTGGTGACAACGGCTTAAGCACAAAAAGGAAAAAAGATGACTGGATATATACAAGGGTAAAAATATAGCACAATTGACCCCCGTCGCCTGCATGATATTCTTCAAACTCTCGTTCGTCACGTCATTTATATCCCGAATATATATATAATTGTCCCTCTCTAAATCCTGTTCTAACTTCCGGTCATAATAGAAACCGCGTTTCTCCCCTGACTCCGGGAAAACAGATTCCCCGGTACGGGTCCATTCTTCCGATATGGTAAATGTCATATCGTGATTAATACTCACGATATAAACCTGATCGGCCCGCTCGTGTTCGCCCAGTTTCTTTAATGCCAACTTCACGTTTCTATTCAAACCCACGCTAGTGGATAATAAAACGTTTAAATCAGATAAAAACTCTGCTCCTGTTATGTTATTTTCTGTCTGCATACGCTTGTTTGGATCGTTTAGTCCTCAATATTTGTTTCTTTTTCTAGTATTTATACACGAATTTCACACTTCAGGTTACATGATTCTACATTTTTATATAACAAGATTAAAATTCATTTACAAACAACTTTCTATAAGCCAATATATTAAATATAGGCCCTAAATTTAGTCTATAAAAAACTCTGAAAACATTTGGTAACTGAGAAGATTTTTGTACTTTTGTGCCCGGGTAAGTCCTATGCGACCAGCTCCTGTCGAACTCCCCCAGGGTCGGAAGACAGCAAGGGTAGATGGTTGAGCGGTGCGACATAGTAAGCTTACCCTTTTAGGAAATGCCTCTTTAGCTCAGCTGGCCAGAGCACGTGATTTGTAATCTCGGGGTCGTTGGTTCGAATCCGACAAGAGGCTCAAAAGAAGGGAAGAAAAGTGAGTGAGTTCTTTTTTAAGTTGCTGTTGTAGCTCAGGGGTAGAGCACTTCCTTGGTAAGGAAGAGGTCATGGGTTCAAATCCCATTAACAGCTCAGAGGTAGCAGTCAATAAATTGGCTGCTTTTTTGTTTTATTATATTTAAATAGCTAGGGTTCAAATGGTAATCTGCCAAAATAACTACTCTTGATTTCTAAAGTCGAACATAAAAAAGGACGATCCCCAGAGTTTTTTATAAAACCTTCGGGGATCGTCTATTTCTAACTCAAATTCCTTCGCTAAAAATTATTTTACTTTCTCGTAGATATAAAGTTCATGAATTTCTCCGGTATACCCTTCTTCCTTGAACGGACCTTGCGACATACCAAGAACGATTAATGTACCACGATTATTTAAAACAACCAAATCATCATTTACCGGGTCAATTGAAAGACCTTCAATCTCTCCAGAACGACGGAAATCACTCATCTCACGAAACAACTCAACTCTTCCGGCTTTTGCCCCTGCAGCAATTTTACCTTTACGCATTACAGGCTTTCCGTTTTTGTCAAGTTTCACACTGAACGGAGTATCTTTAACCACTTCAGTTCCTTCCTGCAAACCGGTGAAATGCACTTCCGTAATGTCAGCAACATAAATATTATCAGGAATATTATATAAAGATTCTCCATCATCTGAAGTGAAAAGCATTTTCCCGTCAGCGATAAAGATTCCTTGGCACCAGTAGGGAGTCGGACGACATTGCATTTTCGTGTAGTATTGTCCTGTTTCAAGACTATAGCAATACACGTAACGACTATCCACCCAGTCAGACATCCAAACCATATTTTTCTCACGATCAACAGCAAGCCCAGACACCTCTACCTGTCCTGATTCAGGAGACCAAGGAAGATCACGTTTCCATTTTAAAGTCTCTGCGTCATAAATTGACACGGCAATATTGTAACCACGTCCGTATTCAAATTTCTCAATACCGCAATAGATCTCTCCATTGTACACGTCAATATCACCAAAGTGGTTAGCAATTTTAGGATTCTGGAACGGTTGATCGTTCTTCATGACAAGATTACCTTGCTTATCATACTTATAAAGAACTTTGGTGTCGGAAACATAATAATAGTTACTGTCGATAGCAATTCCTTGACGTCCTGCCACGGGAATAACTCTTTTCAATCGATACTCAGTTCCCAGATGTTGGGCACTTGCAGACATTCCTACAAAAAGTAATGCCAGAGCGAAAAATAATTTATTCATAATCCAATAATTTAATTTGTTGGTAAAAAGATTGAGTATTATTAGAATTTAAGAAGACACATGATTTGCAAGCTATTACCCGTACCGGTTCTTGTTCCAGCATCTTTTACCTTATCAGGATAAGCCGAAATGGTATAATTTACCTGGAACTTAACATCCTTGATTATTTCATAGGTACAACCTAAAAGGAAGTTATCCTTGTTGTTTGCAGAAGTCTTGGCTGCTTTGTCACGGTACATATCATAACGTACAACCGGTAAGAACTTACCAATTTTATACGCCGCAAGCACATAAAAACCATCTTCTTTCACGTTAGCATCATCACTTTGAATATGGCCGTATTCTGCACGAACGTCAAGACCATTCGGATCATAATACCAAGCACCGGTGATAAAACGATTCATCGGAAGATAATCCTTCGCATCTCCATTTTCGTTCAAACCTTTATATTCTCCCCAATTGTAACAACCGATGATACGCAATTTCTCTACCGGACGGATTGTGATACGACCCACAAAATCTTTCGATTTATTGTCATCGTTCAATGTCGGGAGATAACCGTTCGTCAATGATAACTGATAACTCAGATAGCTAAATTTTTGATCTCTGCTTTTGAAAAGGTCTCCATAAGCCATCACTCCAAGATCACGACCATAATCAATAAGATCTGCAGAAGAGATCGCATTACGACACACCATACGATAACAGATGTTCGAGAAATCCACGGTCTCTAAAGTAGACGGGGAAATATCATAATTCTCGAAACCAAGCGGCAAATAGTATTGACCTGCACGGAAATGCAAAGCATCAGTGATATGAGCGTTAACAAAAGCGTCCATTACCGTGATCACTTTTTTCTTGTAGGCAGAATTATCAACCGATCCGGAGAAACACTCCAACTGGGCACGAAAATCAAAGGTTTTTGAAACTTTTTTATCAATGATCAAACGCATACGTTTCAATTGGAATGATGATCTGTTGTCCCCATTCTTGTCCCCCCAGTTATAACCGGTTTGAATATAACCAGAGAATTTAGGCAATATCGAAAGAAGTTTATTTACTTGTTTTGTAAGGTCGTCGTTATTGGCTTGCGCGACCTCGCTTTTCGTGTTAGAAGGTTCGTCTTTATCAGACTCGGCCCGGGCAATTGTACATACAAAAAGGGCACAACATAACACCAATACATTTAATAAATAGTTTTTTTTCATAATGACATAAATTAAGTTTATTGTAACTATGCGGGATAATTCTTCACAGAATTATTCTTTAGGATTAATCACATTTTCTCTGATTCCCCACTCCGAAGTATGGAAACGCACTTTCGGATCTCGGACATCATTGCACCGAACAATAACGGCTCCTTCTTTTTCCCAGTACTCTTTCACCGTTAGACCATGCATTGGACCATCTTCCGGCCCTCGGACAGTTTTATCATCCGGGTTTACCACAATCTTCAAACCACAAGACTGGTTTAGCATATCCATGTCTCCCCGGCTATTCCCCCCTACTACAAGTGGACGAGTTTTAATGAAAGTCGGGATAACATTCGCTTTCCCATCATCTTGCGGAATCGGTAACACGATCTCATTTGTCAACACCCCATCTACCACGACAGACTTCATCCCGAGAATATTTACTTCAGGGATTCCCAATTCCTCTGATAAAAATTTTTGATATAAAAACTCGGGAGAAGCTGTCAATATCCAAACCTCAAATCCATACTCTTTCAAATTAGCTATAAGCTGTTTCATTTCCGGGTAAAACTTTCCTTGATATGACTCCACATAGCAATCATACCCCAACTTTGCCACTTCCTCCGGAGTCATTCCCGCCAAAAAGTGGGCACGATCTTCGACATAAACTTTCCCCACGTTATTACCGTCTTTTACCATCCGATTCAAAATAGCCATTTTTTCCTTGGAAACTTTATCATTTTTGCCCTTATAATATTTATCGGCATAACGATATAAAGCTTCATCCGCCAAATAGTGCGGTGCTTGCCCGATCACAGTTCCATCCCCGTCGAATACCGCTACTTTACGAATATTCATGGTCAAAGTCGTATTCAAGAATGTTTCAATTCTCTCATTAATTTCCTTTGACCATCCCTTGATCTCCCGGTAAGTCTGCGCATAAATCGAGGACGTAATGAATAGCAACAATATAACCACTATTCCTTTCGTCAAATGTTTTGTATTCATACAATTTATTTTTTATTGTTGATCAGAATAATTCTATTTCTTCACCTCAATAAGGCATCATTATTTTCTATTTTGCACCAGGTATTGTTCCTCCTTGTAAGTAAAGCCGACGAAGACGATCGACAAGGCGCAAGCGATCAGTAACAGCACGAACGTCCCGTCCCATCCGAATGAACTTTCCGCCACGTATCCCATCACCACGTTAGCCAGGATAGCCGTCCCGAAGAAGTACCCGAAGAACCCGGTCAACCCGGCCGATGTCCCGGCCGCGTTCTTGGGAGCCAGGTCAAGCGCCTGCACCCCGATAAGCATCACCGGGCCGTAGATGAAGAAACCGATGGCGATCAAGGATAGCGTGACAATCATGTAGTTATCCGAGAACTGCCAGTAAAGGAAGATAAACAAGGCCACCAGGGCCATGAATATGATCGTCGTGATAGCGCGGCGTCCCTTGAACACCACGTCACTCAACCACCCGCAAACAAGCGTGCCCGGGATGGCGGCGAACTCGTAGGCGAAATAAGCCCAGCCGGCCTCTTTAATATCGTACCCTTGCGCCTCCTTCAAGTAGGTCGGGGCCCAGTCCAGGCAACCGTAACGAACCATGTAAACGAAGGCGTTAGCGATGGCGATAAACCACAACATCTTGTTATTCAGCACGTACTTGAAGAAAATCTCTCTCGTGGTGAGGACCTCTTCCTGTTTCTCGCTGTAATTCTTGGGGTAATCGTTCCGCCATTTCTCTATCGTCGGTAACCCGCAGGACTGCGGGGTGTCACGAATCAACACGTACGCCAGCAGGGCCACGAACAGGGCCACCGCCGCCGGGAAAATATAGGTACCAATGATAAAGTACTTTGAATTGTCCACCCCGTAGAACCACGACCCGAACCACATGGCCCCGTACACGGCCATCGGGCCCACGAGAGCGCCACCCACGTTATGGGCGCAATTCCAGATAGACATTTTCGTCCCGCGCTCCTTCACGGAGAACCAGTGAGTCATCACGCGGCCGCAGGGAGGCCATCCCATCCCGTTAAACCACCCGACCAGGAAGTTCAACACCGCCATGATCACGATGGAAGTCGTGCTTGCCCCGAACAGCTCGATCGGCACGGCCATGAACATCATGGACAGGGCCGCCAGTACCAACCCCAGGGGAAGGAACACCCGCGCGTTGCTGCGATCCGAGACGCTCCCCATCAAGAACTTCGACAGGGCGTAGGCCACCGCGTTCAACGACAACACGATACTCAGAGATCCCTTGTCGAACCCGTAAGGTCCGGCGGGGTCTGTTAGAAACGGCATCGCCATCGAGAAGTTCTTCCGCACGATGTAATAGCCGGCGTAACCGATGAAGATGCCGACGAAAACCTGCCAACGCAGGCTCTTGTAAGTCGAGTCGATCTTACCTTCCGGTAATAAATCCTTGTGAGGTGCTGGTTTTAAAAAATTCCACATGTTATTAGATTTTTATTGTAAAAACCATTTACAACCACCTAATAACTTAAATACAAGTATGTTAATAAAATTCGATTGATAAAGAGGTAATGCCTTAGTAGCTATTCTAACTTGTATTTTGTATCATAAAAAGGATGGATAAAACCTCAAAAATTTATTCATCCTTTTTGTTGTTCACGACAAGCCTAGATTGTCGCTGTTAGTTGTTTTTCTAATCCAGCTAATTTCTGTGAAAGAAGTTCCATGTCCCTGCTCACCTTCTCGTTCGTTATCTTTGCATAAATCTGCGTGGTTTTTATATTTGTGTGGCCTAGAATTCGACTTACGGTTTCAATGGGCATACCTTTCGCCAATGTAAGCGAAGTTGAAAAGGTGTGGCGTCCCACGTGGAAAGTAAGTTTAATCTTGAATCCGCATTGTTTACCGATGTTTTTCAATATATTATTACATGACCAGTTACTTGGAACGGCAAATAAACGATCATCCCCGGTTTTGCCTTCATATTTTGCAATTATTCGTTTGGGCACATCCAATAGTCGGATATTCGAATCGACATTTGTTTTCTGCCTACGCGTGATGATCCATAAATGGCCATCCAAAAATGTTTGCAGGTTATTCTTAGTTAAATTTTTAATATCGGAATAGGCTAATCCCGTAAATGCCGCAAAAACAAATAGATCACGTACAAGCTCATAGGATTTATTTTTCATGGGGGCTTTCATTAACAATTGTAATTCCTCTTCCGAAAGAAAGCCCCGATCCACTTGTTCAGGACTGATCATATAACCTGCAAATGGATTAACAACAAGCAAACCTTCATTTCGTGCAACGGAGATAATATGCTTTACTCCGATCATATACAACCAAATTGTATTTGTACAACACCCCCGGACCGTACGTAAAAAATGCTCGAAACCGTTAATAAAAGAGAGATTTAATTCCTTTAATGATATATCTTCACGATTATATTCTTTCAGAATGTAAGCTTGCATTAGTTTATAAAGATTACAATATTTTTTGTACGTATTCAAGGTTCGACCGTTACCTACCTTACGAGCAAATAATTCATTATGCCAAGCGAACAACTTGAGAAACATGTCTTGCTTTATACCAATTCCCAAATAAGCATTTTTTACTTGTTCTGCTGTAACACCTCCACCCGCTTGTATGATTTCTTGATAACGATTGTTTATTGTTACCCGAATTTGTTCCAACTGCCGGTTTATATCTTTCGCTTTCTCACTTTTTCCCATGGCTTTCCCTGCCTTACTATCCCATAATTCAGGGGGAACACTCATTTTAAGACTGAATTGAACAATTCCCTTGTTTATAGTTATCCTTCCCATTAATGGTAGGCTGTTATCACTTTTGGGAACGTTACGCTTGACGTAAAATAACAACTTGAATGTACTACGCATAATTCTTAATTTTTTTATAATTGATAAGAAGTTGAAATAAAGTAAACACTTCCCATTTGACAAATTTTAGATATAATGAAGTTTACTCTTGCATCATTTATCATTCAAGAGTACATATAAAAAAGCAATTCTTTCATCTCTAAAAAGTAAAACTTAAAGTGCAAGAATTGTTTAAAGTATATTTGCAGCTTGCTAAATCAAGGTAACGGATAAGTAACTGAACAAACTCTTTATTATATTTCAATATTTGAAAGGAAACAAAAATGCAATCTCTATATTTCATCTTGCAAAGATAAATTACAGGGAGTTTATATAATCCAATATTGTATGACGCTTAAAGCTTTTCAAACAATTTTTCCAACAAGATAGTCAACTTTCCTAACAAGACTTCATTCATTGTCATTAACTTTCTGACTTCTTCATCTCTAGCTTGTAATGAGGACGCCTGTTTGTCTACAATTTCTACAAGATGGCGAACCGTGAGTTCGTCGTTATCCCGTACAGAAAGATCTCCAGAAGTTTCCGTCATTGCTGCATTACCCTTACGATATTTGTCACCTTCACCTGTTAGAAGCCATCTTCGATTTACTCCCAATAAACGACTCATCACTTCCAACTTTGTGGTGTCTGGTTTTGTTTTATTCTTTAAGTAGTTGGAAATCGTTGTTGCAGACATATGTAAAGCTTTCGCTACTTTATATTTTGTGTACCCCTGCTCGTCCATTACCTTTTGTAATCTTTCTGAAAATGACATATCGTGTTATTTAGAATTACTATAAATTATGTTACTTTGTCGAAAATAATCCAACATAAATTTGTTTTCATCCAAATTTGTATTACCTTCGTACATCGTTTGTTACAAATATAGCGATTATTGGTGAAATCCCCAAGCAATTGGGGTATGTTAATCGGTTGGTGATGTGAGGAGACAAAGCATTTTCCCGTTATGCTTTTGTCTCCTCTTTGTATTTCTCAGGTATACCTATTTATTATACACAAAATTCACATACTATATTTATAGTAACAATTCTTCGCATAACTACCTCACATATATTTCTATAACACAAAGAATTAAATAATAATCATATCCTTCGGTTTTCTTAATATGGAATTCAGAATCTATTGAAACAAGATCTGCACATGTTTCTTTTTCCAGATTACTTCATTTCAATCGAAACTAAAATGCTTTTCTTTTGTTTCGATTCTAGTAAAAAAGTTGCTTTTTAATTTTGATATGTTTCGTTTTATTCATTTCTTTGTAGTGAAAAATAAAATTTCATACACATGAAGCAGAACGAAACTACACAATCGTTTGATGTGATAATCATCGGAGGTGGCGCTACCGGCGCCGGAACTGCCAGAGATTGCTCTCGCAGGGGTATAAAGACACTTCTATTGGAAAGATTCGACATCTCTACCGGTGCTACGGGGAGAAATCACGGTTTATTGCATAGTGGAGCCCGTTACGCCGTGACTGACAAAGAGTCCGCAGAAGAATGTATCAAAGAGAATATGACGCTCCGCAAAATTGCCAGTCATTGTGTAGAAGAAACAGATGGTTTATTCCTCAGTTTACCCGAGGATGATCTCAGCTATCAGGCCAAATTTGTCGAGGCATGTAAGCAGGCGGGAATTCGTGCGGACATCATTGACCCGAAAGAAGCATTACGTCTAGAACCATCTGCAAACCGGGATATTATCGGGGCGGTAAGAGTACCGGATGGAGCCGTGGACCCGTTTCGCCTGACGGCATCCAATGTGATGGACGCCAAACTGCATGGAGCAACGATACTCACATACCAAGAAGTCATCGAGATCATACGAGAGCAAAATCGGGTGATTGGAGTAAAAGTTCTAGATCATAAAACAAACGAAATCAAATCCTATTATGCTACTATTGTTGTCAATGCCGGAGGGATCTGGGGACATAATATAGCAAAACTTGTGGATATTAATATAAATATGCTGCCTTCGAAAGGAGCATTACTGATTTTTGGACACCGAGTAAACAACATCGTCTTGAACAGGTGTCGCAAGCCAGCCGATGCTGACATTCTTGTTCCGGGCGACACGATCTGCCTCATTGGAACAACATCTAGTAAAGTACCTTTTGAAGAAATTGATCACATGAAAGTAACCCCGGAAGAGGTTGACGTGCTGTTACGAGAAGGGGAAAAGATGGCACCCATTCTGGCTCAAACTCGTATATTAAGAGCATATGCCGGAGTGCGCCCGCTAGTTGCGTCCGACAACGATCCAAGCGGCCGAAGTGTAAGTCGAGGAATCGTGCTCTTGGATCATGCAACCCGTGACGGGTTGGAGGGATTTATCACAATCACGGGGGGGAAATTAATGACCTACCGGTTAATGGCCGAGTGGACAACAGATTTGATATGTAAAAAACTCAACCTTTCAGCCATTTGTACGACAGCCACGGAAAAGCTTCCAGGTTCAAGGGAGAGCATAGAAGAAATCAGCAAAAAAATTATATCCGTACCTCTTACGCAACGCAATTCGACTATTTACAGGCATGGGGATATGGCCGATCGTTTTTCTGAAAATACGCCATTAGACAATAGCTTGATATGTGAATGCGAAGAGGTTTCTGTTGGCGAGGCAAAATACGCCTTAAACGAGCTGGATGTAAACAATCTGGTTGACTTGAGACGAAGAACTCGCGTTGGCATGGGAACCTGCCAAGGAGAACTTTGTGCGTGTCGTGCCGCCGGTTTAATGAGCGATATGAATAAAGTATGCACGAATAGAGCCAAGGCAGATCTTGCTTCTTTCTTGAACGAAAGATGGAAAGGGATGTCGCCCATTGCCTGGGGAGACACGTTGCGCGAGAGTGAGTATACGGCCTGGATTTATGAAGGCGTTTGTGGTTTAACATCATCATCTAAGAAATAACATGAAATTCGATACAATCATCATCGGTGGTGGCTTATCCGGCTTAATCAGTGGAATTTATTTGTCCCAACGGGGGCAGCGATGTGTTATCATATCATCGGGACAAAGTGCTTTGCATTTTTCTTCCGGTTCATTTGATTTGTTAAATAATTTACCCGATGGGACAAGCGTCCAAAAGCCATTGGATGCGATAAGCGAACTTGTCAAACAAGCTCCCACGCATCCTTATGCCAAGCTTGGCGAAACCAAGTTTAAGGAATTAGCCCAACAAGCGGAAGAATTTTTTAAAAATGCAGGAATTTCGACCCAAGGGGATCACGAAGAGAATCATTATCGAGTGACTCCAATGGGGACATTGAAGCCCACCTGGCTCACGCTTAAAAATTTATTAATAAGCGAAAACGAAAAATGCTTACCAATCCAGCATCCGGGCATCTTTAACATCACGGGATTCCTTGATTTTTACACGCGATTCATCGCGGATGAATTCCTAAAAATGGGAGCCAAATGCAGTATTCATTCTATCAATTTCCCGGCTCTTGAAAATTTGCGCAAGAATCCGACAGAGATGCGCTCCGTTAATATTGCCCGGGTATTTGACAAGCAGGAAAATATAGAAGAATTAGCCCGAATACTAAAAGCGGAAAGCGGAGATTGTGATTCAATTATTTTACCCGCGATCACGGGGTTGAATCGGGAAGATGTGGTAGATTACTTGCGAAAAGAAATCAACAAGCCAATCTATCTCTTGCCAACTCTTCCTCCTTCCGTTCCTGGTATACATACACAACAAAAACTTCGTTCTGTTTTCCAGCAAAATGGAGGAGTTTTCATGCTGGGAGATAATGTTTTACGCGCAGACATAAAAGGAAACAGGATTTCACAGATTTACTCTTTCAATCATGGGGACATTCCTTTCGTTGGACAAAATTTTATTCTTGCCACAGGAAGTTATTTCAGCCAAGGATTGATTGCCAGTACAGAAAAAATATACGAACCAATTTTTGATCTCGATGTAACATTTACCCCGAATAGGACACAATGGTATAACAGCGACGTGTTTGACACACAACCTTATCAATCTTTCGGGATCAAAACCGACAGCACGTTCCGTTGTACCCGAGAAGGCAAACTCTTTGAGAATCTTTATGCAGCCGGGGCAATCCTTGAGGGATTCAATCCTTTGAAAGAGGGATGCGGGGCTGGAGTTTCCATTTTGAGTGCCATGTATATAGCAGAACAGATTTTAAGTAAATAAAGAAGCCATGAATCTCCAACAACATAATAATATCAGCGACAACAATTTTGAACAATGTATCAAATGTACGATCTGTACCGTTTATTGTCCTGTAGCAGCAGTAAATCCCAATTATCCGGGTCCCAAACAAGCAGGCCCCGATGGAGAACGCCTACGGTTGAAGAAATTCAACTTCTATGATGAATCCTTGAAATATTGTATTAACTGTAAAAGATGTGAAGTCGCTTGTCCTTCGAACGTGAAAATCGGAGACATTATCCAAGCAGCTCGAATTAAATATAGCAAAAAACAACCGAAACTCCGGGACTATATTCTAGCTAATACAGATCTTGTCGGAACGTTATCCACCCCGTTTGCCCCGATCGTGAATACAACTTTGGGCCTAAAGCCAGTGAAGGCAATTTTGGATGGGGTTATGAAAATCGATCATCGACGCACGTTCCCCAAATACGCTTTCGGCACTTTCGAAAGTTGGTATAAAAAAGTCGCAGAGAAACAAGCCGCCTACCCAAGCCAAGTAAGTTATTTCCATGGGTGTTACGTGAATTACAATAATCCTCAACTGGGAAAAGATTTAATTAAGGTCATGAATGCTTTTAGTATCGGGGTGCAACTTCTAGAAAAAGAAAAGTGCTGTGGGGTCGCCTTGATTTCCAACGGATTGATCAAACAAGCACAAAAACAGGCTCGTACGAATATAAATTCGATTCGGAAGTCCGTGTTGGAGAAGAAAATACCCGTGATAGCAACTTCTTCAACCTGCACGTTTACGATTCGAGACGAGTATCCCCACTTGTTGGATATTGATAACGCTGATGTTCGTGAGGACGTGGAGTTGGCTACTCGGTATATCTATCGTTTGTTAAGCCAAAAGAAAACAAAATTGAATTTTAAAACAGGGCAGAAAATCAAGGTTGCCTACCACACACCCTGCCACATGGAAAAACTGGGATGGGCTTACTATTCTATCGAGTTGTTGAAATTAATCCCGAATATCGAATTAACCATATTAGATTCGCAATGTTGCGGTATTGCGGGAACTTACGGTTTCAAAAAAGAGAATTATAAAACCTCTCAAGACATAGGAGAACCTTTATTCAAGCAAATAGAAGCACTTGACATTGATTACGTGGTTACCGATTGCGAAACATGCAAATGGCAAATCGAAATGTCTACCTCAAAACGTTGCGAACATCCTATATCAATATTAGCCAATGCATTAGAGTGATTTTAATTCCATCACTCTAATGCATTTTTGATTATATATCGAAAATCAATGTGTTAAAATCAAAATCCAAACGATTTTTTTTCGAAAAACATTTTGTTTTAAAATTCAATTCTCATACATTTGTTGCATAATGAAACAAAGTGATTGCGAAAAAGAAAGCAATCGATTTCGATTTCATTCGAGGAAGGAATAAGTGCGGCGTCCATTAAAAGAATGATAATTATGAATCGGCAAAGAAACACGATACAAGAATGTATTTTTGGGGGAGGATAGAACAAGTCCGTAAAGCAAAAAAAACGTGGAAGTGTGTTTATAACAAAATATTTTTACAATAAAAAATCTAATAACATGTGGAATTTTTTAAAACCAGCACCTCACAAGGATTTATTACCGGAAGGTAAGATCGACTCGACTTACAAGAGCCTGCGTTGGCAGGTTTTCGTCGGCATCTTCATCGGTTACGCCGGCTATTACATCGTGCGGAAGAACTTCTCGATGGCGATGCCGTTTCTAACAGACCCCGCCGGACCTTACGGGTTCGACAAGGGATCGCTGAGTATCGTGTTGTCGTTGAACGCGGTGGCCTACGCCCTGTCGAAGTTCTTGATGGGGAGCGTCTCGGATCGTAGCAACGCGCGGGTGTTCCTTCCCCTGGGGTTGGTACTGGCGGCCCTGTCCATGATGTTCATGGCCGTGCCGATCGAGCTGTTCGGGGCAAGCACGACTTCCATCGTGATCATGGCGGTGTTGAACTTCCTGGTCGGGTGGTTTAACGGGATGGGATGGCCTCCCTGCGGCCGCGTGATGACTCACTGGTTCTCCGTGAAGGAGCGCGGGACGAAAATGTCTATCTGGAATTGCGCCCATAACGTGGGTGGCGCTCTCGTGGGCCCGATGGCCGTGTACGGGGCCATGTGGTTCGGGTCGTGGTTCTACGGGGTGGACAATTCAAAGTACTTTATCATTGGTACCTATATTTTCCCGGCGGCGGTGGCCCTGTTCGTGGCCCTGCTGGCGTACGTGTTGATTCGTGACACCCCGCAGTCCTGCGGGTTACCGACGATAGAGAAATGGCGGAACGATTACCCCAAGAATTACAGCGAGAAACAGGAAGAGGTCCTCACCACGAGAGAGATTTTCTTCAAGTACGTGCTGAATAACAAGATGTTGTGGTTTATCGCCATCGCTAACGCCTTCGTTTACATGGTTCGTTACGGTTGCCTGGACTGGGCCCCGACCTACTTGAAGGAGGCGCAAGGGTACGATATTAAAGAGGCCGGCTGGGCTTATTTCGCCTACGAGTTCGCCGCCATCCCGGGCACGCTTGTTTGCGGGTGGTTGAGTGACGTGGTGTTCAAGGGACGCCGCGCTATCACGACGATCATATTCATGGCCCTGGTGGCCTTGTTTATCTTCCTTTACTGGCAGTTCTCGGATAACTACATGATTGTCACGCTATCCTTGATCGCCATCGGTTTCTTCATCTACGGCCCGGTGATGCTTATCGGGGTGCAGGCGCTTGACCTGGCTCCCAAGAACGCGGCCGGGACATCGGCCGGGTTGACCGGGTTCTTCGGGTACTTCTTCGGGACGGCTATCCTGGCGAACGTGGTGATGGGATACGTGGCGGAAAGTTCCTTTGGGTGGGACGGGACATTCGTGCTGTTGCTTATTGCTTGTGCCTTGTCGATCGTCTTCGTCGGCTTTACTTACAAGGAGGAACAATACCTGGTGCAAAATAGAAAATAATGAATACCAAATAATTCAAATTTAATAAATTATGGTTAATAAATCATGGAGAATTGCAATGGCATGTAGCATAGCCTTGGCTTTCATGTCATGCGAAAATCAGAAATTTAACGACACGTTTGTTGACTCTGAGCGTGTACATGTAGACACCCTATCAACAGAATTACAAAAAGTGCGGGATTACGTTCCCCAATATGCAGTAGTAGCTCACCGTGGTTCCACGTACTGGACTCCGGAAGAAACCGAAGCAGCTTACCGTTGGGCTCGTGAAATGGGCGCCGATTATCTGGAGGCAGACTTACAAGTTTCTAAAGATGGTGTTATTCTAGCCTTGCATGACACGGACTTAAAACGTACCACAAATATTGAAGATGTTTTTGGTGAAAGATTCCCGGAAAAAACAAGAAGGGAATATTATGACCTTTTAGGTTACAGCGCACAAAAGATCGATTCGTTGATTGACGCGGATAAAAAAGCATTCGTTCCCAACTATCCCTGTTCTTATACTTACTATGAATTGATGCTTTTGGATGCAGGAACTTGGTTCAATCAAGATGCTGTTAGTCAAGAACAAGCCCGTACAGGATTTTCTAGAAATCATCAATACATCTCTACCCTTCAAGACTTGATCATGTATTCCAAAGGATTCAAATTGGAAAGATATGCTCAAGATGCCCCACAACCCACGGGTCATGTAAATATCTGGGGAAATGCTTACCAAAATGAAAGAGTCGTAAAAACGATGGTTGCAACGAATGAAGAATTCAGTAATCCGGTAAACTTCGGTGTAAAAGATAAAGTTGTTCGTTATGGATTCGGCTATGTTAAAGATGATCTCGGCACGAGTGGAAACATCCCTGGAATTTATATCGAATTCAAAGAGCCGTGGTTAAATCCATCGAACTTTGAACAAATGGTATACAACGAGTTAAAAATGGAAAATGTAACCGGATTCGCTGAAAAGCTTAACATGAACATTATCGCCGGAGGTGAAGAACCTGAAAGCAATCCTTTCTACAAAGACGGTAAAATTAACGTTGGTAACACGAATGGAAAAGTTATTCTTCAAACTTTCTCGTTACAAAGTTTAACTCGCGTATGCGACCTATTTGATGGTCAAGTTCCAATGTGTTTCTTGTTATGGAAAGGAACCGGAGCGACAGACTTAACTTACGATGATCCTCAAGGATATGCCTCTTTCATCAACTTGGCAGTAAAATACAAAGCACATTTCATTGGACCCTGCATTGCCGGAGCTCCGAACAATTATCCTGAATTAAATTATCCGTGGCAACACAACTTGATTCACCGTGCAAAAATGAAGAATCACCCGTATTCATTCGATACTTATGACCAAATGGCTAAATATTTCGGCCAATACAACTGGGGTAGTGATGGTGGTTCCCGCTACGAAGCTCCTTACTTGGATGCATTCTTCACGAACCACACGGATATGAGTCTTCAATACATGGTTGACTTTGGTTACAGAAAATCTCCTGCACCAACAGAAATTCCTGATGCTCGCGAGGTACTGGATAATTTAGGTTACGAAAAATAATTTTTAATCGATTATTGTAATGAAAAAATACATATTATTACCTGCCATGATGGTAGCCGCAATGTTATCTACCACTGCAGTGAAAGCCCAAGAAGATGTAAATCCTTTATTGAAATATGTCAATAAAGAAAACGATCTTAAAGCAAGCATCGGTGGTCGTATGTTTGCAGACGTAGCTTATTATCACACGGAATGGACCCCGATGAAATCCGGTGCTGCCATCACGGACGCTCGTATTCATGCCTCTTTAACTTACGGGAAATTGTTTATCTACGCGGACTTCGGTTTCGGGAATGGCGAGTTCAGCCAAAAAAACCTATTCGCACAATATACCTTCAAAGAAAGTTTAAAAGGTATTCACTTGGTAAAAGCCGGTTATTATAACGAGCCGTCAAGTATGAGCATGATGACTAGTTCATATAACTATCACTTTATCAGCCGTCCGTCAGTTTCCCAAGCATTGGATCCGGGCCGATCGCTGGGAGCTACTTACAAATTCTTCAACAGACATTTCTTTGCCGATCAAGGTATTTTCTCTCAACTGAAATACAACGAGCAAGAAGAGGGGTACCAGGGATTCAGCTTAAGTGGACGTTGGTTATGGAAACCCATCAACGATAACAACATCACCTTACAATTCGGTACAGGATTACGTTACCAAAGAATTAACGGTGGAGAGGTTTACCAAGATGGCGTTTATAAAACGAACATGCACGTGGCAGCCAATATGCAAACTTACGTGGATGAAACTACTAAATTTTTAAGTTGTGACCTTCCTTGGGCAAAAGATGCCTTCACCATCAGTCCCGAATTCTTATTCAAGAGCGACCGTGTATTTGCTCGCGGAGAATTCATCTGGAAAAAAGTATGGAAAGACCGTGATGATCAAACCTTGTTTGAAAGTCAATTAGGTGGCCAACAAAGTTGGACAAATGTTGAAGGATGGAGAAGTGGAAACAAATTACGTCCCACGATCATGAACGGTGGTTACGTGGAATTCGGTTACCTGCTTTGCGGTAAAGCTTATACCTACGATGACGAATACGGTTTATTAAAAGGCATGGGGGACAAAGGCGGCTTGGAACTCGTAGCTCGCTACTCTTGCACGAACTTAACAGATATTACTGACGGGGACATTTTCTTGATTGGTAATCACAAGTTCTACCCGAACGGAAAAGTTGTAGACTACCCCTATTCTTCTAGTATTGACGGGGGGACCATGCACTCGGTAACACTTGGATTGAATTATTCTTTCAATCAATACATTAAAATCATGGGAGAATATCAATATGCTAACTTGAGTAACGTATATTTCCCGGATGACGAGAATTTTCATCAACTGCAATTACGAGTAATGTTTGCATTCTAATTGTCAGGAAAATTTTAGAAAAAGAAATCACACCAGAAGAGCGTGTCCGCATGGCACGCTCTTTTATTTTAAACCCGGAACAAAATAAAGGGGAAGTAACGGGGAAATAGGCCACTCCAAATATCTCACAAATATTCTATCTAAACAGCAAAGCCAGTTGCTAAACGGGTTTAAAACCTAGGGGACACGTCAATCCCTCTTACTTGATAACTTAACTCCCCCTTAACTCTCACTTCATTCAAAATATAATCAACAAAAGAAGGGTACGAAAGGAAATATCAAGCCGATAAAAGCATGACAATTCAAGTCATCTCACGCCAATATTTTTCTTTAGAACGGGTAACCGATCGCCAAGTGGAACCTTAAACCATCCTTGAACTTGGGGATATTATAATATCCCGACTTATCCGGATTCTTGTAAGGAGTATGCAAAGCAATTCCCAGATCACCCCGGAGTACGATAAAACCAAAGTCATAACGCAGGCCGAAACCTGTTCCCAAAGCAATCTCTTTTAACAAACCTGCTAACTTAAACTCTCCGCCCGGACGTTTCGGGTCATTCCGCAACAACCACACGTTACCGGCATCTAAAAAGATAGCCCCATTCAGTTGATACATGATTTTGAAACGAAGTTCCACGTTCCCTTCCAATTTAATATCTCCCGTCTGATCCAAATAAGCCGTTTTGTTATCGCTTTCCTGATGATAGCTACCGGGGCCTATTGACCGGATCGTGAACGCCCGGATACTATTCGCTCCCCCGATATAAAATTGCTCGCTATACGGCATCACCCGGGAATTCCCGTAAGCACAACCGATGCCCCCCATAAAGCGGGTTGCCAGAAGAGAGGTTTCCGTTATTTTACGGTACACGATTACTTCAGAGGTTAATTTCAAGAATTGCGAGTAGATATTACCGAACAATTTTTTGTTTTGCCCCTGATGATTTCCCGTGATATATTGTACGGCGGAAAGAATGTTTCCTGCTGACATAATCGTATTCTGCCAGTACAATCGATTGGGATTCCGTCTTGTTGCCGCCCTGTCATAAGTGTACGAATAGGACATGGAAGGTATCAACTGATTCTTGAAACTCATCGCTATCGCCGGGTTATTCTCCATCGTTTCATCAAACTCTTTCGAAGTCTGCAACAAATGGGTGTACGTGATCTTCAAAGGTGTTATCGTATGATACACTCGCCACGAGCTTTGAAAATCATAACTGAGAGATCCCGTGAAAGAAAGCATCCGGAAAAAAGTATGGCGATTCAAAAAATCTACTCCTATTTGGAAATTCGTACGTTCGGCAAAATCCTTGCTACTTTTCAGGAAGTTAGGTACCAGCAAGCGAGGCAATGACAAACCGACGTTCACTCCTAACTCGTAAGAATTGATTAACCCGGAATTTGAATTTGTCTTTTTATCCCCAACTTCCCACTCGTAAGCCCCATTCAACTTAAAGGTCAGGTTCTCCCCGCCCCGGAATAAATTCTTATTCGTTATTCCCAACGACAAACCAGGTCCGAGCAAATTATTGGATTTAGAGGAAACATCTACTTCTATTTCCGTCTCTATCGGTAAGTCGTACACAGCATTAATACTAAAGTCTAGACTTCCGAAACCGGACTTTTTCACGCTATCCGCCCGGGTCACATTCAAGTTGGTATATTTAAAAATTCCAAGCCGGGCCAGACTCGTTTGCGTTCGATTTTGTCGCCAGAACGAATAAGTGTCTCCGGGAAGTAAATGCATGGAACGAGCGAGAACCTTGGGCTTCACGTCCAACGGTTTCGTATATTTCACCTCTATCCCCTTATAAGACAAGGTATCTTGAGTTTCTGACTGATCGGAATTTTCCAGTACAAGTTCCACGTTTCCCACCTTGTACGGTTGCAAGGCTACCGCCGGGATACCATGTTTCAAAGCAATACGGACATCTGCTACCCGTCTTTCCCGTGTCGTGTCGACCAAAAATTCGATATAATCCGATTGGAAATAATAATACCCACTATTCCGGAACATTTTAGTTATCCGGGTTCGCTCATCTTCCATCGTGTACAAATTATACTCTGCCCCGGATTTTAGCAAGCAACCCCGTTGCGTTCTCTGTATCAGACTATCCATTCTCCCCGTCCAGCCCCAAAATTCAACAGTTCCCAGCAAGTAAGCTTCCGGCACGTAAACATTATAACTGATTTTCGCTTTCTTGGGATTCCGTTTGTTCGGAATAATCTCGTAACTGGATTTCACCCCGAAATAACCGTATTCACTGGCAGCATTCTCCACCACTTTCAAACGTAGTTCCGGTTGTACATCAGAGATTAACACGGGTTTCTTGGCCAATTTTTTGTATAACCAATGTTTTAATCCCTTCTCTTTCTTCACGTTCCAATTATACACCCACAACCCAACCGGAAACGGGGAACGTATGTAAGGAGCATACAACGGGTTATTAGGCGGGAAACCTAACGGCCCGGAAATAGCCGAACTTTTCGGTCCCTCCAATTTTACCCCTTTGGCAGTCTCTATATTCATCTTTTTCACCCCGGTGTATAACACCTCGCCTTCGGTCAACCTCTTCGTCTGAGAACAAGAGCTACCCAATAGCATGAATACTATAATAACAAATAAACTATTTCCCAGACTTTTCATTTTCTATCGGTTCTATTTTGGATTCTACTTGTACTTTCTTTTTACGGCGGAATATATCCATGAATTTTTGGAAATTTTTTCTTAATACCACACCGATACCGGTTTGTGTCACTTCTCCCTCCAAGACGCTCTCGTAGCCCGTGTGCCGGAATATCTTCAGAAAAAAGTTCGGATTCTTTCCAAACACGTACTCGATGGCAATGTCATCCACAAGATTCTCCTCTACTCCCCCGGCCGCGGGGTCATTATCCGTGGAGATTCGCCCCCCGACTTTCACCCGTACCTTATTATTAAACAGTCGTTTCGAAAATTGATAAGAATAATCCGTTTTCTTGGATTCTCCTGCCTCTGACACTTGATTATAGGTATTAATACCAAACGTCAGATCCATGTTCTTCAAATGTTTCCGAGACCATTGATTCAATTCGTTTTCCACGAAATTATTCAGGGCATTATCAGAGGCATTGGACTTTGCCACCGTCCCCGGCCCGGAATAAGTTCCGTAAATCATCATGTTCATCGCCTCTTTTGAGCGCTCCTCGGCAGTCATCGCTGCTAATTGGTTCTGTATCGTTATATCCCCTTCCGCAGCAAGATCAAACGTGATGTCCAGCTTCTCCAACGTGTTTGAAATCTTGATCATGGCATTGAACGTCACTAGGCGGGATTTCTGGCTATCATCCGTCACGCTAGCCGAAATTGTCTCTGCGGCCGTTATATTCAAGGTCGGGTTAGCCAGATCCCCGGTCCATTCCACGAAACTACCGTCTTGTATCTTGAAATCCTTCTGCCCGATCACCGGCAGACCGTAAGAAACGATTCCACTCGTCAAAACGTATCTTCCCACGAGGCGGGTCTCTCCCACCGGATTCAATGTATAAGTCAGATTTCCCCCGCCATTTATTGCTACCCGGTTCTGCCCGTTCGATGACAGTAACACGTTCAACCCGACTAACGGTGCGATATTCACGGACATGAGCAAATCCAGATTCACGGAACTAACCTGCTGCAACTCATCGGCCGCGGCCAATTGAGTCGTGTCGCTGAACGAAACGAAACGCACGACATCCGCACTCCGGTCCGTCAATTCCAAAGGCGAAGATTTCAACGTGTAATAGACTTCACTATTATCCAGCAAGTTAATATTTCCCCTGACCTTCAGATTATCCAGCATTCCTTTCAAGGTTGCCGAGAGATCAACAAACACTTTCCCGTAAACCATGGTCTCCGTATTTTCTTTCACCTTCATGGCCTGGAAATTCTTCGCTTGAACAGAGGCATCCATTTTTATGGCCGAGAAGGATGCGAAATCAACCGTTCCCAATAGTTCTAATCGCTGTTTATTAGGAGCTATCAACCCGAAATGATTAAAATCCAAAAGATTATCATGAATCACGATAGCCGAAGAATCTATCTTAAAAGTCGTCCCGATCATCAAAGCTTCTATGGTTCCGTCCTTGAAACGCAAATCTCCATTTATCAATGGTTGATCCATTTGTCCCTTCACCTGAAAAGCCCCGATCATGTCTCCATCCAATTTCATTATACCCGGTGGAGTAAAAGCTCCCGCAACGCGCAAAGGGAATTTAGGGATGTCTATATCCAAGGCCATATTTTTATCTTCAACCCCTGTCATTAATCTACCTTTGGTCAAAAGCGCCTTTACCCCATCCACCGACAAGGAAAAATCCACGTCATGCTCTGTCTGTTGCGACAATCGATATTTAATACCTAATCCCAAATCTCCCACACGCTCTTTCCCGTAATAAAATTCGTCCACATTGACCGTCCCGTTAACATCAATCACGTTATTTTTGCTATACATCTGCACATCAATCCCTAACAAACCGGATATATCCGGGATAAATGACAGTGCTTTAGAGAAACCGCCTAAATCAACACCTTTAATGTCGACAATTAAGGAGGCCGGTTTGTGATCTGCACCTTCTTCCGAAATCAAACGAATCCGCTTGTCTCCATTCAGCAATTGCAAGTTAGCTGCCGGAATTTCCCCTTGTTTCAAACGAATAAAATTACCCCGGTTTATCTGCCATGAAACATACCCCAAGATAAGAGGATCGGGAGAAATACTCACGCTAAAAGCACTATCCTGCAAAGCAATATTAGCCCCGATATTGAATATTTCCCCATCCTCGTTCGCGTGTTCACGTATTCTCACGTTTATCTGATCATACTCCACGTTTCCTTCCACGGTCAGCTGGGCCAATCCTTCCAATTGATCTTTAGCCCCGAAAACATCCACGCCATAACGTAAAGCCACGTCCTTCTGTTTTGCATACATCAACACACTATCCAGAACGATTCCCTCGATATTCAATCCATAAACCTTTGAACTTAACCCGAAATCATGGGAAACATCTGTCCCTAAATCTATAGCCATTCGTTCAAAACGAATTCCGTTACTTTTCAGGTAACCATTCAATATATTTTCTTGCTTGGCATCTATGGTTAACCGGAAATCAGGTAACAGTTCGTTCAATTTCACCATGTTAAAATCATGTTTCTCAATCTGCTCAACCAACAATCCGCTAGCTGCACTAAAACGATCGACTAACGTGTAGCCTCCACCATCCCCTTCAAACTTCATGGTCAAGTCTCCCGCCTTGACATCCAACAACGTCTTGTTTCGCAAACCGGAAAAAGTAATATCCAGATTTCCCAACTTACGGGTAGCAAGATCCTGCAAAACAATATTCGAAAAATTAGCTCGTAAAGACGATGTACTGTCCGCCTTCAATTCTGCATCAACATTCAGTCCCAAGGAAAAAGCCATATTTTCCGACATAAAATGTAATCCTTTCAGATCTACATTTTTAATATCTCCATTCAAATTTATCTTGTACGCGTTCTCATCTGCCCATAACCGGAATTTCATTCCCAAATTCAATTCCTGATTATCACTCCATAGTTCCCCGGTTAACTCCCGATCCTTCAATGCCGCATCCAAAACGACATTTTTATAATCGTACCCGTTATAATATAAGGAGGCTAATTCAAAATCCACTTTCGCCATCGCCTCTTTCCAATCAAGGCCCCGGCCCGATGCCAAAAGATTAGCCGTGATCGCCCCCAACGAATCATTCGGCATGAATTTATCCAAAGCGAAATCTTTCAAATGAACTTCTGCACGATAGATATTTTCTTTCCAACCATAGCCCGCAACAGCACGTAATATCCCATGTCCGGGATTCAACTCCATATCCACTTTTGCCGTCTGTTCCGCAATATTAACATCGGTCACTAATGACAGATGATCCGGAATAACCAATCCGGCCTCCCCATCCCCTGACAATAAAGGTGCGAAATACTCTCCCCGATCAACGACAAACGCTATATCCAATTTTCCCGCAACCTTTTCCATATCTGTCACGAATGCTACATTCCCCTCACTCCTCAAAGAAAAACCTCCCGTTGCACCAACATCAAAATGAGCAATATTCAACTGATCGACCTTACCCTTTATCAATCCTGACAAAGAAAAAACTTTATCCGATAACCAATTATTTAACTGATCATTGGAGTCCGGCATAAATAATAGCACATCCCGCCCGGCAATATTTCCATCAATCGATAACTGAAAAGGAGTTTCCATGCCGAAATCACTTATCCCGGATTCCGCCCGAACATTCATTTTCAATTGACTATTACTCGTTTTTAAAATCAGATTCGACACGTTAGTCTGTTCACTTTCCAAACTGACCCGACAAGACAAATCTCTCAAATCTAATCCATTTCCTTCCTTGAAACGTAAATTTTGAACAATTGCCGCCACCTCAGTTCCCCGATTGAACACGCTATCCACCTTCAACGAAAGCGCTGATATACGAATTGTTTCCGGAAACCGCTCCGCGTCAACAGGGACACTCATCGGTTTCATCAAAAAACGATTATCCTCCAACTCGACCGTCCCCACCCGCACTTGCCAAGGCATACTTTCTTCCGTGGCCACCCCTGCCCCACTTTGCTCCCCCGTAGATTCTGCCATCAGTAAATCGCAAAAACCACGAACCAACATGATTTTCTCCAGCTCAACAGTCTGTTTTTCCAAACCGACATCCATTCCTTGCAGTCGAGCCTCTCCCACCCCAGCATGGAATTCCCCCATAGGCAGCCCCTGTAACTGATAATCAACGCTATCGATTGTTACCTCTCCAACCTTAAAACGCCAGCGAACCGGCTCACTCCCCCCGGTTGTATCAACCGCAGACTCCCCATCGCCCAAATTCATCCGGATTTTTCCTCCTTTTAAAGCAACGAAAGGGATCTCTGCCTCCTGTTGGGACAGATTCAACCGATCCACCCGAAGATTCAGTTCCTTCAAAACGACATTCATTTTCAATCCGGAAAGAGAGTCCCCGAAATTAACCGCTGCATTCTCCACGACTAAACGACGAACTTCAACTTCCTTCTTTAAAAGTTTTGTCAATGCAACATTCACCTGAATCACATCGGCATACAGCATCGTGTCTTTTTCCGTCTGTCCCAGATAAATATTTTCAACAGCCAAGTCAAGTGGAAATTTCAACAGAATCCGGCCAACCGACAGTTTCATGTCCAAATTATTATTCACGTACTGCTCCGCCTGCCCTTTCACAAAATTCTGGACGGCAGGAACATATAAAAGAATCATGACAAGAACTATCAATGAAAAAAGAACCAGGATAATTCTCAATATATATTTAAAAAGCTTTCGCAAAAATCTCATTTTCCTTTCTTCATCAAAGATTAATTAATTACAAAATTACAATTATTTCTCCAATTCGACCACTAGGAATAAGGCTTTTACCTCACATTTCCCAATAATACTTTTCCTCTACCCACAAACTGAATGCTTAATTTAACGAACAACTAAACCATAGAGTTACGGAGTAGTGCAAATTTATATGCTGAATATCATTCCCTAAAACACTATCCGACAACACCTTATTCATAACCATTCGGAATAGTGTTTTTTTCTTCATTTTTTTTTCGTAATCTTGCATTTTGGTAGGCGGAATCTAACATTGAATAGAACCTATCATTTATAAATAAAAAATAATACTTATGTCACTTAAAAGAAATGTTCTTGATTTAAGAAAGAGAAAAGAAATTGTTCTTCAAGGAGGTGGCGAAGAGGCGATTAAGAAGCAAGCTGCAATGGGAAAATTGACAGCCCGGGAGCGTATTGAAGCAATTTTGGACAAAGACTCTTTCCATGAGTACGACATGTTCGTTGAGCATCAGTCCAAAGATTTTGATATGGATAAGAAAGTTCTTCATGGTGATGGTGTCATCATCGGTACCGGAACAATCTATGGAGAACCTGTATGTATTTACGCGCAAGATTTCACCGTAGCCGGTGGTTCTCTTGGTTTGATGCATGCTCGTAAAATCACTAAAATCATGGATCATGCCTTAAAAATGCGAGTACCCTTGATCGGAATCAACGATTCTGGTGGAGCTCGTATTCAAGAAGGTGTTGACTCCTTAGCCGGATACGGAGAAATTTTCTTCCGTAACACCCAGGCATCCGGAGTAATTCCTCAATTATCTGTAATCCTCGGTCCTTGTGCTGGTGGAGCCGTATACTCTCCCGCCTTGACCGACTTCGTGTTCGTGGTTGACAACATTTCCAAAATGTTTATTACCGGACCTGAAGTTGTAAAAACGGTATTAGGAGAAGTCGTGACCATGGAAGAACTCGGAGGAGCTAGAGTTCACAGTGAAATCAGCGGTAATGCCCATTTCTTCGCTCATTCAGAGTATGAATGTTTCGAACAGATCAAAAAATTATTGACATTCATTCCCTGGAGTAACGAGGCAAAAGCTAAACCTTTCCCCTCCAAACCGCCAAGACCGGAATACAAGATCGAGAAAATCATTCCGTCTGACCCCACCCAGCCTTATGACGTGCGCGATGTAATCCGTGCTGTTGCCGATGATTCTGACTTCTTGGAAATTCAACAAGAATTCGCAAAAAACATCGTTGTCGGATTCGGACGTATCGACGGGGAAACTATCGGTTTCGTGGCTAATCAGCCTTCTGTACTTGCCGGAGTGTTAGACTGTGACTCTTCTGATAAAGCCGGACGTTTTATCCGATTCTGCGATGCCTTCAATATTCCGATCGTAACATTCGAGGATATGCCAGGATACTTACCGGGTGTTGAACAAGAGTATATGGGTGTTATTCGTCACGGGGCGAAAGTTCTTTATGCATATAGTGAGGCTACGGTACCTAAGATTACAGTAATCCTTAGAAAAGCATATGGTGGTGGTTATATCGCTATGAACTCACGTCACTTGAAAGCTGACTTTATGTTCGCATGGCCAACTGCAGAAATTGCAGTAATGGGACCGGAAGGTGCTGCCAACATCATCTTCAAAAAAGAGATTATGGCTGCCGAAAATCCGGAAGAAATGCGTAAAATCAAAGTTGCCGAATATCGTGAAAAATTCGCCAATCCTTACGTGGCCGCCTCTAAAGGCTATATCGATTCCGTGATCGAACCCGAGGAAACCCGGAAGATCCTGAAACACTCCATCGAGGTATCCAGCAACAAGTCGGTATTAACCCCGGCTAAAAAACATGGAATTCCTCCATTTTAAACTAAAATTATACCACGATGAGTACACCAAAATACGATTTATTAGAAATCGACGGCTTAAAATATAAAACCCAGTTTACCGAAAAATTTATTAATCGGAAACAATGGGAAAAACCCGATCCGGGAGCCGTTATCACATACATACCGGGATCTATCATCGATTTGTATGTAAAAGAAGGTCAAGAAGTTAAAGCAGGAGATTTACTTTGCCTCTTGGAAGCCATGAAAATGCACAATAAAATCCTGGCTCCCATAAGTGGTACGATCATGAAGATTCATGTCAACAAAGGAGATAAACTCCCTAAAGACGCTTTAATGTTTGAAATAAAATAACTTCAAAGGCTGCCGAATCGGCAGCCTTTGACAAATATCCGATTATGAGTTTCTTCAAAGCCTTGAACATCGTCAAAACCTATGCAAACCACAAGGCATTGGATGACGTGTCAATCAACATCCCGGAGGGAGCCATCTACGGGCTACTAGGCCCTAATGGAGCCGGAAAGACTTCCTTAATTCGAATTATTAACCAAATCACAGCCCCTGATTCAGGAGAAATATTTTTCAGAAATGAACATCTGAAACCGTCTGATGTCAACCGGATTGGTTACCTTCCTGAAGAGCGAGGACTCTACAAAAAAATGAAAGTCGGAGAACAGGCCGTTTACTTGGCTCGCTTAAAAGGAATCAGTAAACACGAGGCGATCGTCCGTCTTAAAATGTGGTTCGAGAAATTCGAGATTGAGGCTTGGTGGGATAAAAAAGTAGAAGAACTATCCAAAGGTATGGCACAAAAAGTACAATTTATCACCACGGTACTTCATGAACCGGAATTGCTGATTTTTGACGAACCCTTTAGCGGTTTCGACCCCATCAACGTTGAATTACTGAAACGGGAAATTCTCGAATTACGCAAGAAAGGAACAACCATCATCTTTTCCACACACAACATGGGATCGGTAGAAGAAATCTGTAGCCATATCGCCTTAATCAACAAATCACGCAAGATCATCGAGGGACCAATCAATCAGATTCGTGAAAAGTATGCCAGTAACACATACCAGCTCAGCTGTCGCTACAACCCGGAATTCTCACCCGCACAAACAATCGGCTCAGAATTCGAGATAGTATCTCAACGTGTCGAAGGAGACCGTCAGGATATTATTTTGCAACAAAACACTTATTGCCCGGCAAACACCCTTTTGTCAAGAGTCCTGCCCCAAACAGACATCATCTCTTACCAAAAGATCATTCCCAGCATGAACGATATCTTTATAAAACTCGTAAAAGAGCAAGCCTAAATAATTTTTAGATTTATGATTTCAAATTTTAAATTAAAATAATTATCCCAAATTGAAAATCAGAATGACGTTTCCAAAACCTCATTTTCAATTTTCAATTTTCAATTTTCAATTAAAATGAACAAGATACTCATTATCATAAATCGGGAATTTACCACAAGAGTCCGTAAAAAGACCTTCCTTGTCGTCACAATTTTTGTCCCGATCCTGTTCGCATTATTCTATGCTTTCCTCATGTGGATGCTACTACGAGACGACAGCCAAGAGCGTACAATTGCCGTTATCAACGAATCAACGTTAGAAACCCCGCTTCAAAAAATTAATAACACGAGTTTCACATATATCGATCGGGAGATACCGGAATCAGACTATATTGATTTTCTGAAAAAGAACGATTTTTACGCCATTACCCGTATCCCGGCCAATGTCATGACCCATGCCGAAATCCCGGTATTCTCAACGTCTCAAGTTCCCATGGAACTGAAAAACGAGATTGCATCACAATTACGCCAGAAAATAGAAACTGTCAAACGTGCTGAAGTGATTGCTAAAACCCAGATGCCGAATTTGGAAACGGAATTGGATGCCACCAAAACCCCCGTACTGGTGAGGACATTACTCGTCACGGACACCGGAGATGCCAAAGAAAGTTCGTCCGAAATCACGTCAATCATCGGACTGGTTGCCGGGCTAATCATCTACTTCTTTATTTTCATGTATGCCTCTCAAGTCATGAAAGGTGTTATCGAGGAAAAAACGAATCGGATTATTGAAGTGTTAGTTTCTTCGGTAAAACCCTTCCAGTTCCTATTGGGAAAGATTATCGGAGTGGCAGCCGTGGGACTTGTACAATTTTTGATATGGATTGTTTTGGGAGGAGGTATTATTTTAATTTCTCAAGCTTTTTTCATGCCGAATCTTGACTTGGAAGCCTTAAAAAATGCCAACGACCTAAATATGTTTGCTCAAGGAACAGAAATTAACCCCGAGCAATTGGCGATCATCCAAAATCTCGTAAAAACTATTGATCCCATGTTTATCTTGAAATTCGTGGGAGCCTTCTTATTCTATTTCATCGGAGGATATTTATTATATGCATCCTTATTTGCCGCCATTGGTGCTGCCGTTGATAATGAAACGGACTCCCAGCAATTCATGACCCCTCTGTCTATCATTCTGGTTGTCGCTCTCTACATCGGTGTTGCTGCCATGAAAAGCCCCGAATCACCCATGGTATTCTGGAGTTCTCTCATCCCTTTCACCTCTCCGGTCGTCATGCTTGTACGTATACCGTTCGGTGTTCCTGCATGGGAAATCATCACTTCAATGGGTTTACTCGTCGGATCCTTCCTTTTCTTCACATGGTTATCCGGTAAGATTTACAGGGTAGGTATCCTCATGTACGGGAAGAAAGTCACCTGGAAAGAATTATACAAATGGCTTCGCTATAAAGCATAAGAAAAGCGACTCTTTCGAGTCGCTTTTTTATTGAGTCCAAGTCTTATTAGATCTTGTGGATTACCATTCCAGAACGAAGTTTCGGTTCGAACCAAGTCGTCTTCGGAGGCATGATATTACCGGTATCGGCAATATTGATCAATTGCTCCATAGAAACAGGGTACAAAGCGAAAGCCACTTTCATCTCGCCATTATCAACACGACGTTTCAATTCTCCCAATCCGCGGATACCTCCCACGAAATCAATCCGTTTAGAAGTACGCAAATCCTGAATATCCAAAATGTCAGCCAATACATGGTTAGAAAGGATAGTTACATCCAATACCCCGATCGGGTCATTGTCATCGTAACTTCCCGGTTTAGCCGTCAGCTTATACCATCTTCCACCTAAGTACATGCTGAATTCATGTAATTTAGCCGGGTGATATATCTCCGTACCCATATCTTCAACCGTGAAATGTTCGCCCAATTTAGCCAACAATTGCTCTTCAGTCAAACCGTTCAAATCTTTTACAACACGGTTGTAATCAATGATTTTCAACTGATGATCCGGGAAGTGAACAGCCATGAAGAAATTATATTCTTCCGTACCGTCGTGGTTCGGGTTCTTTGATTTGAACTCGGCACCGATACGAGCAGCAGCAGCAGTTCTATGGTGTCCATCAGCAACATACGTGTAAGGAACTTTTGTTGCAAATAATTCCTCCAAACGTTTGTTGGTCTCCGGGCAGTTGATTGCCCAGAAATGATGACCGAACCCGTCTTCCGCCACGAAATCATAGTCAGCTTTTTTGCTCTTCACGATATCTTCAACGATAGCATCAATTTCCGGAACAGCCTTGTAAGCAAAGAATACCGGTTCCAGGTTAGCTTTTACATAACGGGTCAAGATCATACGATCCTCTTCCTTATCCGGACGGGTCAACTCGTGTTTCTTGATAATTCCGTTCATGTAATCCTCACAAGCAGCACAACCTACGATACCATATTGAGTTCTTCCGTCCATCGTCTGGGCGTAGATATAAAATTTAGCATCCTCATCCTGAACTAACCATCCCTTTTCCTGGAACATATTGAAATTCTCCACGCTCTTGTTATAAACAGTCTCGGAGTGAATATCAGTTCCTGCAGGGCAGTCAATCTCAGCTCTGGTAACATGTAATAATGAACGAGGTTTTCCTGCAGCCATTTGTGCTGCTTCCTCTGAATTCATCACATCGTAAGGTAGACACGCCAGTTCCTCACAAACTTCTTGAGATGGTGTACGTAATCCTTTGAATGGTTTTACTATTGCCATAAGTATATTTATGATTTAACGATTTACGATTTAATGATTCCAACCACACAGATCCACGCTTCAAATAGCGCCGTGAAAAATCACAGAATCATAAATCGTAAATCTAAAATTGATTTATTTGTTTACTCTGAATTTTTCGTCACCTTTCTCGATGAAGTTCACGATCTGGTGAGCAGCAGCCAATCCTGCGTTAACGTTAGCCTCTTCTGTTTGAGCACCCATCTTTTTCGGGGTAGCGAAGAAACGACCTTCGAATTTGCTGAAACAATCACAATCCGGAGCGATATCCGTGATATAGTGGAAATCAGCTCTTTCTTCCATCAATTTAGCCAAACCTTCCTCGTCGATAACTTCCTTACGAGCGGTGTTCACCAAAACAGCACCCTTCGGCATATCTTTCAACAAATCATAATTGATTGATTTCTTGGTTTGTTCTGTTGCCGGGATATGCAAAGAGATGTATTGACACATCTTATACATTTCCTCAGCTGAATGTAACGGGGTTGCCCCGGCATTTTTGATTTGCTCGTCCGTCATGAACGGGTCGAAAGCGTAAACTTCCATTCCGAATCCGCGAGCGATACGTCCAACGTTTTGTCCAACGTTTCCGTAAGCGTGGATACCGATCTTCTTACCTTTCAACTCGGAACCTGATTTTCCGTTGAAGAAGTTACGAGCCATGTAAACCATCATACCGAAAGCCAACTCGGCCACAGCGTTTGAGTTTTGTCCCGGAGTGTTCATAGCCACTACATTGTGAGCAGTACAAGCAGCCAAGTCGATGTTATCGTATCCTGCACCGGCACGAACGATTACTTTCAAATTCTTTGCAGCCTCGATTACTTCTTTAGTAGCTTTGTCTGAACGAATGATCATAGCGTCAACATCAGCAACGGCAGCGATCAACTCGTCTTGTGAAGTATATTTTTCTAATAAAACTAACTCATATCCTTGAGCTTCTACGATTTCTCTGATTCCGTTAACGGCAACCGGAGCAAACGGTTTATCTGTAGCGATTAATACTTTAGTCATGATAATTACAATTTTAAATGAAAAAAGATTTACGATTTCAGACCATCATTGCCTTCATTTTCATGAAAGACAATTCTACATCCGAAATCGTAAATCGTCAATTATTAGATATGTTTTGCTTCAAATTCTTGCATTGCAGCAACCAAAGCTTTCACGTCTTCGATTGTACAAGCGTTGTAAGTAGAAGCACGGAATCCACCTACTGAACGGTGTCCTTTCAATCCTACCAAGTTTTTAGTCTTAGCGAAATCAAGGAATTCTTTCTCCAATGACTCGTATCCTTCTCTTAACAAGAAAGGAATGTTCATTCTTGAACGAGAACCTTCTTTTACAACCGGACGGAATACTTTGCTTCTTTCCAATTCAGCATAAAGCATATCAGCTCTTTCGATAGCTAATTTCTCCATAGCTTCAACACCACCCATTGCTTTTACCCATTTCAAGGTTTCTTTCACCCCGAAAATATTGATACATGGAGGAGTGTTGTACATTGATTCTTTATCCACGTGAGTTTTGTATCTCAACATAGTCGGGATCATTCTGTCAGCTACCACGTTGTTCAAGAAATCATCTTTAATGATCACGAAGGTAACACCGGCAGGTCCGAGGTTCTTCTGGCATCCCCCATAGATCATGGCATATTTAGACACGTCAACCGGACGGCTGCAAATATCAGAAGACATATCACAAATCAAAGGTACCGGAGAAGTCGGATCATAGAAAATTTCCGTACCGCGGATCGTGTTGTTTGAAGTGATGTGCATGTAATCCACGTCTGAAGGAATCGTGAATTCAGGATAATAAGTAAATCCGTCAGCCTCAGAAGAAGCAACGATTTCAACTTCACCCCACATTTTAGCCTCTTTAATAGCTGCAGTTGACCAAGTTCCGGTATTTACATAGGCAGCTTTCGTTTTCAAGAAGTTGAAGGGGATCATGCAGAACTGCATACTAGCACCACCACCCAAGAAAAGAACCGAGTATCCTTCCGGAATATTCAATACTTCTTTGAACAAGGCAACAGCCTCTTCGTAAACAGCTTGAAAATCTGCAGAACGGTGAGACACTTCCATGATTGATTGTCCCGTGTTACCGAACTCTAATACTGCTTTTGATACATTTTCCAATGTAGAATCCGGCAATTTACATGGTCCGGCATTAAAAATGTGTTTTCTCATCTCTAAAATATTTAAGTAGATAATTAATTAAAATCTTGTTTGCAATCGCGTTACAAAGATGCAAAATAAGTCCATATAAAAGACTTTTTTCCGTAATTTTTATTCGTTTTTCTTACCGCTTAATAATCAACAGTTTCAACATCTTCGAAAACGTTTTTGCTTCTATAAAAAGACTAAGCACCCGTTCCCGGGTGCTTAGTTATCGTCTAGCTCAAAAGCACCCGACTAAAAGAACGGGGTCTTGACAATTTTAGCTTTCAAAGCTTTGTTTCTTACACGAATGAAGATCTCCGTATCCAGCTTGTGGAAACCACTCTTCACGTATCCCGTACCGATTGACTTCCCGGTCCAGGGAGAAACAGTTCCGGAGCAAACAACCCCGATCTCGTTTCCTTCTGCATCCTCGATCACGTATCCTTGGCGAGCAATACCCTTATCTTGAAGTTCGAACGGTTTCATGTAACGGCTCGGCTTATCTGCTTTCATTTTTTCATGATAAGCACGGTTAATGAAATCATTTCCCGGCACGAATTTCGTGATCCAGCCCAAACCAGCCTCGATAGGAGAATGATCATCGTCAATTTCGTGTCCGTACAAGCAGAAACCTGCTTCCAAACGCAAGGTATCACGAGAACCTAACCCGGCAGGTTTGATTCCGAATTCAGCCCCAGCCTCAAACACGGCATGCCAAAGTTTCTCGGCATCTTTCACGTATGCATAAATCTCGCAACCACCCGCTCCGGTATATCCAGTCGTGGAGAAGATCACTTTATCGATTCCTGCAAACGGGATCTCTTGGAAAGTATAATATTCCATATCTACCACGTTAGCCGTGGTTAATTTTTGCATTGCCTTCAATGCCAAAGGACCTTGAACGGCAAGCTGGCAAATATTATCAGAAGCGTTTTCCAAATCGGTATCCACGTTCATACCTAATTCTTTTGCCCATTTCGTACACCATGCCCAGTCCTTCTCGATATTGGCAGCATTCACAACCAACAAATATTTTTCGGCACTGAAACGATATACCAAAAGGTCATCCACGATACCACCCGTTTCATTCGGAAAACAGCTATACTGGATTTTACCATCCGTGAGAGCTGCTACATCGTTAGAAGTAATCTTCTGTACCAATTCGAAAGCTTTCGGGCCTTTTACCCAGAATTCACCCATGTGAGAAACATCAAATACACCCACTTTTTCACGAACCGTGTTGTGTTCGTCTTTAATACCGGTATATTCAATCGGCATATTGTAGCCGGCAAAAGGAGCCATTCTTGCCCCAAGCTCCTCATGGAAATGTGTAAATGGAGTAGTCTTCATTTTTATATCGTTTAAATATTCATTATATTATAAAGTATAACTATAACACTCCGCAAAGTTAAAACTTTTATTGTTCTTGCCTACCCTTTCTAAAAAAATATTAGCACGTCAATTGAATCTTCGAAATCAGAAACAAACCGCCCGTTAACTTATTTGCAATCTCGGTAAAAATGATTACTTTTGTTCAATTCAACTGTGAATAAATTTACTACATATTAATCCTTAGAAACTAATTGAACAATGATTCTAAAAGTAACAGAACAAAATGGTATCACCATTGTCGAATTCGTAGACGTGACTCGTTTCACGTTAGCGTCGGCTGACGAAGTGAAAACGGAACTCAGACCTTTGTTAAATAATAAAGATTGTCGAATGCTCTTCGACTTTCACGACATTGAATTTGTAGATAGTAGTGCCATCGGTTGCATCATCGCCCTTTTCAAAACAGCGAAAAGCGTCGGCTCCAACCTAAAACTTTGCAACCTCACGCCGGAAGTGTTGAAAATATTTGAGCTCTTGCACCTGCAAGTGATCTTCGATATCACCGGAACTCGTGAAAGCTGCATGGCAGACTACGTAAAATAAAAGATAAAGCCTCCCTTTCAGGAGGCTTCACTTTTTTATTAAGCTATCGTCAGACAAACACTATCCGATGCAGCCTTTCCATTTTTCGTGGTAGCAAAAGCATACCCTTTCACATTCGTGGAATCCCACTCTTCCGGTAAGGATTCACTCGTGTTCCCGTTCTCTCCACGAGCTCTCAACAAAATAAGCTTACCTCTCTTCAACACGGTTTCGTACAACACGGCATACACCTGATCGTCAGCAGAAGAATAACCTTCCTCGGCCATTTGCATCTCCTGTTCGAAAGAATACATCTTATTCTCCTCACTATACGTCACCGTAACTTTGGGCGTGTACATCAATCCTGATGCCATCCGAAGTCGGGCAAAATCAATCGTTACCATATAACTCTCATCCGCACTCGTAGCTCCCAAGTTCAATGATACGAAGGCATTGGACGTGGTCCCACTCCCGATTCCAATGAATCCTTTACGAATCACGGGAAGCAAACGTCTGGATAACTCGATCAAAGCCTTCATCTTCGCCCGTTGTGCAAGCACCTCCGGCGTAGGCTTATCCTTTCTTGAAAAGATTTTTGCTCTTGCGATATTTTGTTTGTTCATGTAACACATCGTCACGTTACCAACCGACTTCGTTACTTTACCTAATAAATAAGAATTAAATTTTGCCATAACATTAAAATTTAAAAATGAATAAATCAGAAAACTTAAAATGATCCCGCACTCCCCGCATGGGCCCTACACGAAAAATGCGAAAAACTTATTTTAATTTAGAATGTAGAATTTAAAATGTAGAACAAAAACTCAGCCCGTGCGACTGGTATCAAAAATCCAAAATTTAAAATCTAAAATCAATAATACCGAATCCAGTCCGCCACCCTCAACGCCGGTCCCGGGTCCACTTTCCTCGACGTCACGTCCGAATGTCCCACGATATCCCCGATCGGGTAAGTAGCTACCAGCAAACCACACACCTCGTTCAACACCCGCATCTGCACGTCCGTGTAGTCATGCCAGTACGTCGGCACCTCTCCCAAATCCTCCGTGTACACCTCCTTCACGGGAACTTCACGCCCACACTCCGCCACGAACTTTCCCCTTTCCAGTCGCAACTGCCCCAAGTTATCCAGCTCGATCCCGATCGAGTAATGATTCAGCTCGTTCCTTCCCCCGTAACTGCTCTTCCCAGCATGCCAAGCCTCGATATTAAACGACACCAGCTGTATCACCTGCCCGTCCCGTCCGATCACCACATGCGCCGAGGACTTCACGTCCTGCCTTACCAAGAATTTTGCCGAAGACATGGCACTAGTACCTCCCGTGTAATGTAAAATAATCATATCCGGCTCTCCTAGCCCCCGTCTATTCTTCGGGCATTCCAGATGAATCACCCCACCACCCATCAACCTGTGATTGACAATTGAAAATGGTGAATTAGAAATTGAAAATACATCCATAATAAAAAATTTAGAATGAAAAAGATTCCGTGATTGCCGATTCAATGATTAGGTGATTAAAATCACTTAATCGAAAATCATTAAATCACTTAATCGATAGGATCTAAAATTAGCGTGGCTTTCGTGCGAATGCCTGCATGATTTTTTCCCCGCTTCTCCCCACCACGTACCCGCCCAACCCGATCTCCAGCAAATCCCCAAAACGAGAAGTATCTGAAAGTATCGGTACATTTATAAATGTCCCGACCAAAACAATCGTGGCAAAAGTCAGCATCACCAAAGGTCGCCAAGAACGCTGCAACCAATTTCCCCTCGTCTCCTCCACCACGATACTCGCACGAGCCTGCACCAAATCCCGTTCTATCTCTTGTATCAACTTTTGCAAGTCAGTTTCCAACTGTTTCTTTTCCCTCGCGGGGAGAGTCAGCCGATCCACAAACCGGCTAACCGCATCGACCACATTCGTCACCGGATCTACTCGCAACGTCATAAACAGATGTATTGAGAATTCGAGAACGTCGCTCCATCCGGAGAGGCAAAAAAGCAATACAAATGAGCTTTCACGCCCTTCTCCCGGTCCAACCGAAACTCGGCTCGTCCTTCTTTCCGTGTTGCCACCAAATCCGCCACACACCTCGGCATAAACTCCCGATCCCCGTAAATCACGATCACCCGTAACCGATCTTCCATCTCTTCCAATCCCACGTTCTCATCATTCTGCCAACTCAACTCCACTCCATCACTCGTATCCACCCTTCCTGCCAAATCATAAGCCTTTTGTCGACTTCCCACGGTAAAACGCATCTGAGAAAAATCCCCGACTCTCCCGTTTGCCTTGAACACCTTCAAATTCAACTTCATGAATAAAGCATACCCGTTAGTAGTGACACCTCCCGCTGAAATATTCAGCACCGCACGAATTGCCACCTCTGGGATCCTTTGATAAAACCGGACTGCCGTTCGAAACCTTGATCTCACCGCCTGTTGCTTGCGGGTCTTCGGGTTATGCACGACCATCGGTTGAGCCCGCACGTAAGACTTTCCTTTCCGCTCGCAGAAAACGACATTTCCGACTCGTCCTCTCAAATTGAATAAATTGTCAATTGATGCCATAATTCAAATTTTTAATTCATACTACATTTACTCGTAAACACGTGTTTAATTTCTGAATGCAATATTAGTGCATCCCAAAGACCTGATTACTAGACGTAATAATTATGTCATAAATAATACCTACAAATACCTCATTATCAGCATCCGTTTTTCAGAGACTCGCAAACACACAAATATCCTTTCTTATTCCGAAATAATATCTCTTTTATTTTGCAATAAACTAAGGAATACATTATCTTTACACTTACAATGCACGTTGTAACAATACACGTTGTAACTCTAAACTATCAAATATGAAATTTTACAATCGCACACTCGAACTAGAAGAATTAAATAGAATCCAAAAACTTTCATTTGAAGAAAACTCACGATTAACCGTGGTCACAGGACGTAGGCGCATCGGAAAAACCAGCCTAATCACAAAAGCCTTAAAGAATCAGATCACAGTATACCTGTTCGTATCACGAAAAAGTGAAGGCATTTTATGTAAAAACTTCGCGGCCACCATCGAAAGCTCCCTAGGAGAAAAAATTGCAGGAGAACTTAACGATTTCAATTCCATTTTCCTATACCTCATGCAACTAGGTACGAGAAAATCTTTCAACCTCGTCATTGATGAATTTCAAGAATTCTATAAAGTAAATCCATCTATATATAGTGACATGCAAAACATTTGGGATGCCTATCGTAAACAATCTCACGTGAACTTAATTGTTTGTGGTTCCATCTATTCTCTAATGCACAAAATATTCTTCGACAAAGAAGAACCGCTATTTGGCAGAGCCGATAACATCATCAAATTATCAACTTTCAGTATTGAAGTATTAAAACAAATCATGCAAGATTACTCTCCAAAATATCACAACGATGATTTATTAGCACTTTACGCATTCACAGGAGGCGTTCCTAAATATGTCGAACTCTTCTGTGACAATCATGCATTAACAAAAGATCAAATGATAGAATTCATGATCAGGGATAATTCTCCATTTATAGAAGAAGGAAGTTTCTTATTAATTGAAGAATTTGGGAAAAATTTCGGGATTTACTTTTCTGTCTTATCTGCAATATCCTCAGGCTTTAACACTCAATCACAAATAGAACAACTAATTGGGGTGTCCAGCGTTGGCGGGTATCTAATTAAACTGACAGAAGACTATAACTTGATACATAAACAACGCCCTGTCATGGCAAAACCGAATTCCTTAACCGTAAGATATACCATTGAAGATAATTTTTTACGCTTTTGGTTCAAATATATTGACAAAAACAGATCCATCATTGAACTAAAAAATTACGTCGGTCTACGTGAAATAATCAAAGAAGATTACGCCACTTATTCCGGGCTGATCCTTGAAAAATACTTCATTCAAAAATTAGCTGCCACCCATAAGTACCGAGAAATTGGTTCTTGGTGGACCTCAAAATCAGAACAAAATGAAATAGATATTGTTGCTATTGAACTAAAAGGGAAAAAAGCACTTGTCGCTGAAGTCAAAAGACAAAAGAAAAATTTCAAACCACAACTGCTAGCCGAGAAAGTACAACATTTAGCAAACAAAACCTTACCCCACTATTCAATTGAAACAACTTGCTATACGCTAGATGACATGTAATATATAAACGATTGCCGATCTGATCATCCTTCACAAGAATCATCAAATCGGCAATCCTTACCTATCAGAATCCCTCAATCAATCATTTTTTCTTCCCCTTCCATTCATTTCTCTTATCCGCCTCCAGCCGAATCGCCATCACCATCTGGTCTAAAAATGGCGTGACACCTTTCTTTCGGGCAAAAAGTTGATCGATCAACTGTCTGCAATTCGGGAACTCCACCCCAAAAACATTCGCCACCATAGCTGCCAACATCTCTTCATCAAGTAAATTCCCCTGTGGAGAATAAAGTTCCTGCACGAGCGTCAACCCCTCAATCATCTCCAAGATCATCATCTTGTAGGCCTTCGACTTCCAACGAATATCCACCTGTCCCCCCTTCAAGCAACCGAAATCCTTCATTAAAGACATACGCTTACGTAACGAACGCTCCTCTGCCACCACCAACTTCAAAGCCACGTTGATATAACACCGCACCCGTCCATTTTTTTTCAGTCTCGCTATCTCCCGAAACACGTTCCAACCAATATTCCAGACCAATGCGAGTTTGCTCCAACATTCTAACCAACCCCACGTAATCCTTCTCCGTGTCACATAACATCCTGATCTCACTCGTGAATTCCCGGATAGCATCCTCGTACACCCTCGGCTCCAAATTCTCCTTCCAATCCTCCGCCAGCAAAGCGAAAAATCTCGTCATCAATAAATTTTTCATCATTAAACATTTTAGGTATAAAAACAAAAAACCTCGGACACTCACTGCCCGAGGTATATTTTGATTCACAAATGAATCACTAAATCATATATTTTTTAATCGTTCAATTTTAAATCGTAAATCATAAATTAGAAAGTTGTTTCACAACTTTCGCCACTCTCTCCACATCTTTATCCGTCAATGTCGGCCCCGACGGCAAGCACAATCCTATCTCGAACAACCGTTCACTTGTCCCGTTACCATAGAATGGTGCATCCTTGAACACCGGCTGCAAGTGCATCGGTTTCCACAACGGACGGCTCTCTATATTATCCGCATCCAAGGCTAACCTGACATCTTCTCTCGTGAATCCGGCCTCTTCCGGTTCCACCGTGATACACGTCAACCAGTAATTCGAATTAAAACCTTCCCCTTCCGGCTGGCACATCACTTTCACCCCTTTCATCCCGGCCAGCAACTTCACGTACAAGTCATGAATCTCCCGTCTCCGGGCAACGTGTTCATCCAACACGAACATCTGTCCTCTTCCGATTCCCGCACAAATATTACTCATCCGGTAATTATAACCGATCTTCTCGTGCTGATAATGCGGAGCCTGTTCTCTCGCTTGCGTCGCATAAAACAAAGCTCTTTTCGCTTTTTCCTCGCTAGGACATATCAAAGCTCCACCTCCCGACGTCGTGATCATTTTGTTCCCGTTAAATGACAATACCCCGTACTCCCCGAACGTACCACATTTCCGTCCCTTGTATTCCGACCCCAAGGCCTCCGCCGAATCCTCCAGCACCGGAATCCCGTAACGATTCGCCACCTCCATCACCTCGTCTATCTTCACAGGCATCCCGTACAAATGCACCGGAATAATCGCCTTCGGCAGCCTCCCCGTCTTCTCCAACCGATCCTTGATCGCCTCCTCCAACAACACCGGATCCATATTCCACGTCTCTTTCTCACTATCCACGAAAACCGGGGTTGCCTCCAAATAAGCAATCGGATTCGCTGATGCCGCAAAAGTAAATGACTGGCAAATCACCTCGTCTCCCGGCTGTATCCCTAGCAATATCAACCCCAAATGCAATGCCGCAGTCCCTGCGCTCAATGCCACCACCCGCAGCCCTTCATTTTCTATTTGCTCTCCTTTATTTCCAATTAAAAAATCCCGTAAAGATTGCTCAAAAGCATTAACATTGGGTCCCAGTGGAACCACCCAATTCGTGTCAAATGCCTCTTGTATAAATCCTTGCTCCCGCCCACTCATATGAGCAAGAGAAAGCCATATCCTTTCTAACATAATATCAACAATTATTTATTATGATACACTCCCTACAGAAATCTTCATTTTTTGCATCGGCAAATAAACTTTCTGCATTGAACAATATCCTATCCAATCAATCTTTTATTTTATAGTACAAATTCTTCATTTTTGATTTCTAACTTGAGATATTATAGATAACTTTGCAAACTCATACGAACGGAATATTGTTTGAAGAATCAAACGGATATCGCCAAAAAACGTGTGATTATAATAGTAATCAAGATTAATTTTCACTTTATCCGGAAATATAATTTCATCATTATACCTTACCGGATCTACAACGTAAGCTAATATTGTTTCTTCGTTAGCATACTTTAACGAAGCAGGCCCTGTTATTCCTGGACGAAGTTTTAAAATCAATCGTTCTTCACCTCTCAAATGATCCGCATATCCTGGCACATCAGGACGAGGACCAACAAAACTCATATTGCCAACCAATACATTCCATAATTCGGGCAACTCATCCAACTTATACTTGCGCAACACAGCTCCCAAAGGCGTGATACGACTTTCCCCCGCCACAGAAATTGATGAACCTCCATGCTCCATTGCCATCGTTCGAAATTTATACATTGTAAACAATTTACCATCTTTTCCAACTCGTTTCTGCTTAAAAATCACAGGACCTTCTGGCATCTTTATTTTAATAAGCATACTCACAATCAAGAAAATCGGACTACACACCAATAAACCAAACAATGCCATCCCTCGGTCAAAGAAACATTTGACAAACATAATTTATGGTTTTAACAAAACTAACAATTAAGTGATAAGATATTTTTCATCAGCATATTTACCATTCTTGCGATACCCCTTAAAGGGATACATATCACTCCACTCAGAACTATGTTGATAATACTTAATCTCTTCTAATGACGGGCTTTGCATAAAATTTCCCCAACGATCTCTCAAATAGGCTTCAACTTCTCCTGGAACACACAACTGTATTTGCTCAAAATTCACGCGCCTCATCTTTTCAAAATATGCTCGACAATATAACGCATTTTTCATCCATGCTCGCCCAAGAAAATGACACAAATATTGCGAGGGCTGTTTTTCATATTTATAAATTTGCTGCAAAGCGAAATCAACTAGAAAACGTTTAGGAAATAAATTCAATATTTTCAACATTATACATACTGCCCGCCCTCGACGTTTATACCCTCTTGTTGCCAAACTTTTAAACACGAGATATTTCGCCCAGAAGTATTGATTATATCGACTAATCACATTATCCGGACACGTATGCAAAATAAAAATATCAACATATACTCCTTTATGAATATCATATTTTTCAAGATCAGGTTCTATATATGTCGAATAATTCAATCGCAGTTTTGCGAAAGACGCCAACCCCACACGATTACCCCATTCTTGCAAGTAATACATCTCATGATCACCCTCTTTCGAGAACAATTCTCTAAAACGTTTGTAATCATTTGGACGCATGAAGATATCCAAATCATCATCCCAAGGTATAAAGCCCTTATGTCTAACAGCCCCTAACGCACTTCCTCCCATTAAGTAATAAGAAATCCCATACCTCGAACAAAATTCATCAATATATTGCGCAATATTCAGAATACAATTCTGTAATCGCAAGAATCCCCATGTATCTTCATGGGAAGACATTAAATTTTTCATATTTTTATAATTTATAAATGTCCCCTTTCACACCCATAGCATGCATAAAAACAATTTACAAATATTTCTTTTGTTATAAGGAATCATCTCTCTCTCAAAATTTTTTCTCGTAAAATAGTAGATGAAGTCCCTTGTGTGTACGGAAAATACACAACTTCAACTCCATGCTCGTTGAGATATCTCTCCACATCCACAAAAAGCGGTTTCCCTTTCCAATCATCACCCACAAACATTACATCAAACCCTATGCGATGAAATGCTGCAATCTTGTCTCGATCCTCTTGAGAAACCACTTCATCTACATAACGGCAGGCTGCAACGATTGCAAAACGTTCTTCAAAAGGAATTACTGGAACCTTTTGTTTGTACGATCGCACCAACTCATCCGTACTCACGCCGACAATCAATTTACTACATTGTTCCTTAGCTCGCCGCAATATATTGAGATGTCCAATATGAAACATATCGAACACTCCAGTCGTATATCCGACATTATACTTTTTACCATTCATAAACCTTTAATAATATACATTAGAAAAAGTGATTCGAAACGCTGACACTCCTTTTCATTTATATTTTTATAATTCATATTGATTATCCCTCAAAAAATAGAATACCTGATTACTGGATTTTGGTTCTAAAGAAATTTCTAAAAATAATTCCTCTCAAATTATTAGGCATAAGCAACTGAATAACAAAACGAATCCCAACATTATATCCAAAATGCCATAAAGATATTAGCCTTTCTTTTCTCATATATTTTTGCAAGGCCATTTCACTTTTAAAATATCTCCAGCCAGCCCGACGAGCATACATATCTTTCCCAACTCGAACATTGACTAACACATCAGATAGATTGTAAAATTTACAATTAGCTAATATCATTCGAATCCACAAATAATAATCTTCATTCCAAAACCAATCTTGATAATTACCAACTTTCAATATTTCTGACCTCTTAAACATCACTGTCATATGATTTAAGCCACAACGAGATTTCATATATTTCTTTATTTCTTCATCCGACTTAGGACATTGTCGCTTAGCAACAATATTTGTTGGTTCGTCAATAAATTCTGTAATAGCACCTCCTACGATAGACAAATTTTCATCTGCTTTAAAACAATTTATTTGTTTTTCAAAACGATCAGACAAAGCAATATCGTCACTATCCATACGTGCAATTAGTTCACATGACGCAGCTTCGACCCCTATTTTCATTGCAATGCCTAAACCTTGATTTTCTTGTAAACGAATAACTTTCAATTTAAAATGTTCCAAAGCGTCCTGTATTATTTTCTCTAACTTGCTTGAAATTGGCCCATCTATAACCAGAACAATCTCATTTGGTGGAACTGTTTGATTAATAATACTTTTTAAAGCCAAATCTAAATATTCTGGTTTATCATTTCGATAAACAGATGTACATACAGAAAAATCCATTACTTATATTTTTTTAGCACAAAGAAGAATAGTTTGTCTGAAAATTTTCGAACAAATATCAACAACAATACAAACATTGAGTATTTATTCATTTTCAATAAACTTATTTTATTCAAATACTGAAAGTATTTATCAAAAACATTTTCAATATTTTTATCCTTTTGTCCAAAATGTAAATACTTTTTTAGCACTAATATTATTGTTAATTGCAATTGAAGTAGTGCAGCCTTTGCTTCAAGAGAATTTGAAGCGAACATATTCAACACTCTTTCCATTGCCACTATTGAAGTCATACGTTTCATTGTAAATTTAGCTACATTCATTGCAGAAGTAGATCGAAATTTATAATGGAATAAGATATTAGGCACAATTGCCAATGACGTTGAACATCGTAAACACTTTACAATAAATTCTCTATCTTCAGAATAATATATATCCTCATCAAAAACAACATGATTACGTAATAACATACTTCTTTTCAAAAGTAAAGAAGATATATGAATGTACATTTTCCCCAATAAATAATCTAATATGTAATTTTTAGAGTAATAAACTTTATAACTTCTTTTTGACAAATCCTTATTTTCTTTATCAAAACCATACATGATAATATCCCTATTTTGGTACAAATAACTTGTTACCTTTTCAAAAAACGAATTATCCATAGTATCATCCCCATCAAGAAAACAGACATATTCTTGAGTAGCAAAATGTAAACCTAAATTACGAGCAGAAGAAACGCCTCCATTCGTCTTATTCACTACCTTTACATTAGAATGCCCAAATGAAATCTTCTGAAGAACTTCTAAAGTCGCATCTGAAGAACCATCATTAACCAATATAATCTCACAAAACAAATCAGTTTCTCGTGTAATAGAAACAACGGTTTCTTCTATTGTTTCTTGCACATTGAAACATGGAATAATAAAACTAATCATACCTATGATAATATCTAAAACATAATTTGATGTCCTAATTAACCCTCACGCATCAATTAACAAGTATGTACCCTAAAACATTTTTCTTTAAACGAAATTCTATCTGTCGTTTTTCCGTATAGGCAATATAAAATGTTATCATAGCAAGATACCCTCCAAAAACATCAGAAGAAAAAAGTAATATAAATAATACAAGTAACATATTCTTAGCTGTATCCGTATTTTTAGAATACATCTTGTAGAAAGTAAATAATATCATTATTAGACCCAAAACTCCTGTTGACAATAACATATATTGCAGAGAATTCACATAAGTTGGCAAAGATGACGTTACATCTAAATAAGCTGTTTCCGGATGCATTTTCACATAACATCCGATACTTCCCCAACCATAGCCTAATAACTTATGCAACCAATCATATTCATCAAAAAGGATGTATCCTCTTAACACTCGAATAAAGCTAGAATTTCCATTTATACTTCCAGGAGATCCTTCAAAAGAAATTTCAGAAAAACGAATTAAAACTTTACCGATAACCTCATTTAAATAAATAAACAAACACACTCCCACCAATAAAAATGAAAATATAAATAGAATTCTTCGTTTCAAAGAAACTATATTACGTAGATAAAATATAAAATAATACAAACCAATAATAACAACAATGGCAAAACCATTAGCAGATTGACTCAATAACATAGAAATACTATACATTAAAATACGTAATTTTGCTTTCTTCTCTTGATACAAAAGCAAAATTGTTGGAATACAAAGAAATTGTGCATAGTGAGATGGTTCACAAAACAAAGAAGAAAAACGAATACTTTCCAACTGATGTTGTATAAAAAAAGTTGTATCAACTTCATTAGATAGAGGTAATAACGGAATTATTCCTGATAAATGAATCCCCAGCAAAGATCCAACATATTGAACAAAAAAGAATAAAACAACCACATCTGATATTCGTAAAAGATAATAATCAAAGAAGTGTCTCCGAACAAAATGAAAAGATAGAAATAACAAAATATAATATAGACATTTTCCTGCTAATTCATACAATACGCTATAAACATCTAACCACGAATAAATTCCTATTGATACAATTGTAATTAAAAATCCATAACAAGCATATAGATATAAAGGTTTATATATTTGAGGTATAGTAAATAATATACCTTTCTGAGTCATAATTAGGATTGCAGTAATTAATAGACAAAAATCTCCTAAAGAAACTCCTTGAATTCCTGATGCATAAATTCCTAACAAAGGAAATAGCGCAAAAAAAAGAGAGAATAATTTAAAACTATTAATCCTAAACTCTCTACTCATATTTTCCTAAAGCCTTACTCTTATTCGCTATATAGAATTGATTTACAAAATCTACAGCATCAGATAAACTTTTTATATCATATCTAATTGTATCTTTAGTAATTCTCATTCTTGTTTTAAAAAAATTCAATATATAATTACGTCCACGTTTTTTTAATATACGCAAACAATAATATAACAACGAAATCATATCTTTTTTTAAGGAAATATAAGGAAGTATCAATTTCCAAAAATGGCGATTATATGAAACAAAAGCAGCATAAGAAGCTATGTAATTAAACATTAAAAAATATTTCTCTGCTTTTATGCCACATGCTCTTAATGCCTTCAGCGTAGATTCAGCATAAATTGTTTCAGCAGTCCAGTATTTTACAATTTTAGATTCCCATAATACTGCAGTCTTCTTAGGCAGATGTGTCATATTTTCAATTTGACCTATATGAGCACCTCGAGTTCCCATTCCACCTGTACTTTTATAACAAAAGCCATCAATAATAATTGGAATATTTACAACAACATGTTTACCTAAATTCATACATAAAGCTACTGCATTTGCCATATCTGGACTTGGACCGGGAAAATAACATCCTGTTTGACTTCTTACTTTCTCAAGAATTGTTCGAGCAACTACACCATGGTACACTCGAGGTAATCTCCGTATTTGAAATGCTCCTTCTTGTAAACAACCTTGCAATTCTTTTTTAGGATCAATCGTAAGCATTGAATACTTTTTATGAGGTATTGTCAAATCTGGGAATCGATGATGTTTATATTGCAAATCTGGCCAATTGTAACGAACTAAATTCCCTAAACATGAATCTATCGAATTTATTTTCATCCAATTAACCACATCTACAATAGCATCTGTAACACTATCATCATCACCAATCATACAAACATATTCTCCCGTAGCATGACTAATACCTAAATTACAATTATCAACAACAGAAAGAACTTCACGTGTATGATAATACATTATTTGATCTAACTTTTCCTGTTCCAAAAACATTAAAAACTCAGTATTATCTTTTGTATTATCTTGAACTACAATTTCAATATTAGCATATTTCTTTTTTAATTCAAGAAGAGTTAGCACACATACTTTTATATAAACATACCGATCCTTTGTTGGTATTACAATACTTAAAAGAGGCTTATCCAACATATCTTTCAAAATTTATCATATAAATATTTCAATAAATCTATTTCAAAGTGTTTTTTCGAGATATACAAAGAAAAAGTACAAGAAACAATCACCAATCCTCCTCCTAATATGTATTTCAATATCACATTATCAAACATACAAACAAATGTTGCTATAATAGCCAAACCGAAAACAACTAAAGCGATCTTAATAAACAGCCAATTAAAACAAATCTTGTACAGCTGATAAACACTAATCGTCATAATCGAGAAATGGAGTACACCCATTATTGTCATAGCTCCCCCCATTCCTAATATACCATAATACTTATAAAATACAAGGCTTATTACCAATTGCAAAAATCTATAAACAATTGATATTATTGTAAATAATCTCATTTTAAATTTAGCTACTAGTATCATATCGACTTGATTGGAGCAAATAGTTATCAATGTACCCCAAATTGCGACTCGAATAAAATTTACCGTTAGAAAAAATTCTTCAGAATACAATACTCGAATAAAAAATGGTAATAAAAAAAGAAATAACACAACAAGCGGACAACAAAGTACTAAACTAACAGTTGCTTGTTTATTTAATTCATTTTGCAATAATATATTATTATCACTAATTGATGCTATTCTAGGATAATAATCTGTTGTTAGTGCTGTAATTATAACACCAAAATAACCATTTAAAATCATAATCCCAGCATTATAAAATCCAACATCTTGTAAACCGCCATATGCCCTCATATAAGCTGATATAACAAGAGCTACTATATTAGATAGGAATGATGCAAAGACCAATGCTATTCCCATTTTTATCATTGGTGAAGCATTTCCTAAGATTTCATGTACAGATAATACGATCCGGTTATAATTGATTTTTTTTACATAAAAACTAGAAAATAACAAAGGAATAAATGCACAAATAAATAAAGATGGTACAATTCCTTGTAAATCATAAATATAATACATTGGAACACTTGTAACAAGCCCCATAAAGGCCCCCCAAACATTCGCTTTGGCAAGGTATTTCAATTGCCTCATACCGATTAAAATAGCAAGTTGTCCATCTGTTACAATCTTTATTGCGACAACAACAGCAAGACACATAAAAACAAACGTATGTCCTTTACTTCCCATAACCCACCGACTCAACCATGGAGATAAAATGATAGTTATTATTATACCCAATAAGCCTGAGAACATGACTATTCTTTTAGTCACAGATATTATTCTAGAAAAAGATTCTTTATCACCATTACTATTTGCAGCAGAAATATCTCTTACTGCACTTTGTGAAATACCCAATCCCGCCCCAGATTTAAGAAGATCAATTGTATTATTATAAATACCTATTGTTCCCATACCCTCTGCTCCAAGTAAAACTGATACAATTTTATTAGTAATTACTTTAACTAGAATATTAAATATCTGTACAAAACCAAGAAGGAATGTTGTTTTAAAGATATTCTTATACGATTGAGACATTATAACAAATATACTACCCTATAATTAAAATCTCTTTTTCCACTCTTTAGCCGGAATTCCCACCACTATCGAACCTTGTAAAACATCCTTTGTCACAAGAGACATACACCCGACAAAACCACCATCATGAATTACCTTTTTGTTCATCACAACGGCATTAGGAGCTAACCATACATTATTCTCCAAAACAGAAGATCCCATTAACAAACAACAAGCTGTAATAATATTATTTTCTCCTATTACTAAATTATGTGCAACATACACATGATTATCTATTTTTGTATTTTTACCTATAATTGTTTCTCCCTCAAACAATGCATTCCCCACTGTTACATTATCCCCAATAGAAACGTTCACACAAAGATGTGTTCCTCCTACATGAGTTGCCACATGTGTATCACCATTAATAAAACGAATACATTGAAAACCTTCACTCCCAATTACAGAACAACACCCTATTCTCACATCATTCTCTATAATTGCACGACTTCTTACTACTGAATTAGGACCAATAATCACATTATCACCAATAATCACATTATTCTCTAATACTACCGATGGATGTATTTTACAATTGTGTCCTACTTTAGGAGGATTCTCCTCATATTGGTATAATCCATATACACATAATATTTCATGTAACTTATAAAATTCCTCTTCTGGATTATTTACAATAAACAAAGCAATATCACGAGGAATATCTTCCCTTACTCTCTTTGCTAATTCTTCTGTCAAAAATAGAGTTTTTATAGCACTATTATTTTTGACCGTATCAATAAAACTCTCTGAAGTAATATATGAAACAACCGAAGAATAAACAGTTTTCCGATTACACAAATTCAGACCATTTATTACGATATCTTCTCCAACAAAAGGTACTCCTATTAATTGTGCTATTTCATTTAACCAAATTTCTCTATATTGCATGATTTTTCGATTTATCAAACCACCATCCGCAGGGAATAGCCACAAATTTTTTCATAAAATCATTCACTCCCGGTTGCTCCATTGTATCTCCAAATACAGAATAGCAGTTATTATTTAAATGTACTCCTGAAGCGTAATAACCTCGTTGTCGGAAGTCAAGAATCACCTTAATTTTATAATCACACAAAAAACCGTACACCCAATAATTAGGTCTTATTATTTCTTTTTGATTCAACCTATAAAATTTCGGATACAATCGTTTTATATTCTCATCCCACTCTTCCGCATTTACCTGTTGTTTATTCAATAACATCACAACATCTTTCATTTGACAACAACCGATATAGCTATTCATATCGCTCATTGTCGCCCCATAACCAGGAAGAGAAATATCACATTCGGATGAAATCTCGTTATATCTATCTCGAAAAATATCTCTTCGAATTCCAAAATCACGAGTTAATAACGCTTTCTTATAAAGGTCTGAATCTTTAAACACAATCGCCCCTCCATCTATTGTATTGGGTAAACGAACTGTTTGAAAAGAAAAAATAGTCACATCCGTTCCCAAATTACCAGTATAATTCCCTTTATATTTACTACCAAAAGCCTCCACGCAATCATCTAGCACGGGAATACCATACTCTCTCCCAATCATATTAATTTCATCGACATACCCTACATAACCACAAAAATGATTGTGGAAAATCAAACGAGTTTTGTCTGTTATTTTCTGACGCACACTATCCGGATTCAAGGTTCCCGTTAACGGGACAATATCTGCCCACACGATTTTCAGTCCAAATGTTTGTAAAGGTTGATTCGAAGCCAAACAACTCATTGGAGAGGTTATCACTTCATCTCCCGGATGTAATCCCAATGTAGTTAGAGCCACTTGAATTGCAGAAGTGTAACTATTCGTGGTTAACAGATTCTCTATTCCTATAAAATCCCGTAACTTATTCTCGAATAATTTTCCCCATTTCCCATAAGATAATGCTCCAGAATGAAGAATTGTCTCCAATTCTGGCAAATCTTTTGGCATGTAAGGTTTATAAAGTGGTATCATTACCAACCTTTTTTTATTGTTTCCACGATTCTCTCTCTTTCTTCGTCTCCGACCCACCATCCACAAGGGATATGAACAAATTCCTTGTACCATTTGTCCATGTTAGGTAAACTTCTTTTGGATTTTTGAAATATACTATGCGTATCACTACGATGATGTAAAGGAGAAACCGAGATTCCATTAGCTTCCATCATTTTAATAAAATTTTCTCGATCCTTTACTTTCATCGTGTACAACCAGTAAGAGGCTTCCGTGTCGGGAGAATAACATACCAGCTGAACACCATCCACCTTCTCTAGTTCTTGATCATAATATTTCCCATTAACAATATAACGATTCATTACATTCCTCAGGTAAATCATTTGCACGTTCCCGATTGTTGCATTCACGTTATTCATGCTGTACTTGAAACCGACCTCCGTAATATCATTCTCCAAACGAGAATGTTTTTTATCCAACCCGAACCAACGTAATTTTCTAGCCCGATCAAATTCCTCTGAATTTCGTAAACACAGGAAACCACCATCCACCGTGGTCATGTGCTTGATTGCTTGTAAAGAGAATATCGTGTAAGGAGAATTACAACCTGTCATTTGTCCCTTATATTTACTCCCCAATGCGTGTGCCGCATCCTCAATAATGGGAATATTATATTTTTGTGAAATACGGTAAAACTCGTTCATATCACATACCATCCCGGCATAATGAACGAGTAGAATCGCTTTCGTTTTCTCGGAAATCATTTTTTCCACGTCGCAAGGATCAAGTAATCCATTGCGAGGATCCACATCTCCCCAAACAACTTTGCCTCCAACCATCGCGATTGAAGTATTCGTCGGCTCCGCAGTCATCGGGGTACTGATCACCTCGTCCCCAAAATTCACTCCAGCTAGGATAAGAGCCAAATGAAGTGCATCCGTACCGGAATGTAAAGCTAAACTCAAAGGATTTCCTATATACTCTCGAAATTTATCTTCAAATTGATACACGGCTTCCCCTTCGGCTATATAACCACTATAAAGAATCTTTTCCAGTTCTGCCATCAATACTTCTCTAGCGGGGATAAACGGTTTAACTAATGGTATCATGATTATTTCCTATAAGTTTTTAATTCCTCCCGCACATAATCAAGAGTTAATAATAGTTGTTTTAACTCCTCGATAGACAACCGGTGCGTGTTTTCCGAGTTATACTCGTCATGAATTAACTTAGGACCGTCCTTTTGGACATATTTCGTGTAATTCAAATCTCGAAAATCTGCCGGAACACGATAAAAACCATCTAACTCTATTGCCTTGGACATTTCCTCTTTTGTACACAACGTCTCGTACATTTTCTCGCTATGGCGAGCCCCTATTATTTTTATCTCGTTATCCGCCTGAAATAATTCCCGTACCGCTATTGCTAAATCACCAATTGTAGCAGCCGGAGCTTTTTGAACAAAAAGATCTCCCGGTTCCGCATGTGCGAAAGCATACAGAACTAAATTCACAGCATCATCCAAAGACATCATAAAACGAGTCATTTCCGGGATAGTCACAGTCATAGGTAGTCCTTCCTTTATCTGTTTAATAAATAAAGGTATTATTGAACCTCTAGAACACATAACATTACCATAACGTGTTGCACAGATAACACCCTCGTTATCTTGAACTCGCTGATCACGCGCTTTAGAAACAGCCAATTTTTCCATTAACGCCTTTGTCATCCCCATCGCGTTAATCGGATAGGCTGCTTTATCCGTACTTAACACGACCACCTTTTTCACGTTATTTCTTGCCGCCGCTTCCAAAACGTTTTCTGCACCATACAAATTTGTACATATAGCCTGCATGGGATAAAACTCACAAGAGGGGACCTGTTTTAATGCCGCTGCATGAAATACGTAATCCACCCCTCTCATCGCATTATTTATACTATCGAAATCCCGAACATTACCGATAATAAAATTTAACCTGTCATTCTTCAATTCAATTCGCATATCTTCCTGTTTCTTTTCATCACGAGAAAAAATACGAATTTCTTTCAAATCAGAATTTAGGAAATGTTTCAAAACGGCATTACCAAAAGAACCAGTCCCTCCAGTAATCATCAATATTTTATTTTTAAACATATTATAGTTATTTACAAGTAAATTACATCTCGTATATATAAACTTAAGAGATCTTCTATTTATTCACAGATCGAAGTAACTTTAAAAATCAACTAACATTTTTATTCTATTGCAATAAAGCGTCTTTATCATAATTCTCGAACATCCTCCCAGCTAACAATTGAAAAACATTTGTCAACAAGTAAACATCAACTTCTTGTCCTTTATTTATATACAAATTAATTATCTCATCCTCCACTTGAACATTACAAGTTATCAATTGTCCCCGTTCTCCCCGTTGATAATAATCCTGATTATCATTCACCACATTCTCATAAAATGATATCGCTTGCCAGATTTTACGAGAACATTTACCCGTTTTATATTCTTCCAACCACCCTTTTATCATATTTCCTGCCACACTCTTACTATCCTCATCCTCGGCAAAATAAAAACAATAACACAACATTCTACACATATTCGGAGTTCCACCACGCATAACTACAGTTTTCCCTTCTTCCGATGCCAATAAAGTATAAGCAATCTCCAAACCCAACTCGACAAATGGCATATCATCAATCGTCTGGTAAGCATCTAACAAATCTACCACATATCCCACACGTTCATCAAAGTCCAAAGACTCGTCTTGCACCAGCTTATTCAATTCTCTCGCAATCTCCTGTATCCGCAAATAATTATCCCACCACGTCCCATATTCTTCTTCCAACCAAGGATAAACCCGGACAATTGAACAAACAGACAAATATCCATGTAATAAACCGGACAGAGCCGAAGGCGGACACGAGTCCACACGAATCTTTCCCACCCGCTTGTACAAATCAATAAAAACATTCATGTCCATAACTACACAATTTTCTCCAAAAAAGATCCCGGAATATAAGAAGTTGCGATAGAGACAACCCCTTCCAATCGTACAATCACTCGTTTATGTCCTTTGATGCGAAGTAATTCACCTTCAAGCCCGGTTAAGGGCCCTTTGATCACTCGAACTCGATCACCATGTTTCAAGTTCTTATTCACCAATTCAATAGATTCCGGGGAAAAATCCAACAAAAACATGAAATCTTCCATTTGTTTATCAGGAATAATCAAAGAATGCCGATTTTCCCGATCTTTTATATAACAGATATTCAAAGCATAATCATTAATTAGGGAAAAACTCATTGTACGACTTACTCGAATAAAGATTAGCCCGTGAATAAGAACTACCCGTATTTTCTTTTTCCCACCCGGAGTATCCCGAACCTGTTCATTCATGGGTAGAAAATTTTCTATCCCAAGTTCATCTAATCTTGATTTTATAATTAATTCCTGGTTTACACGAACATAAGCCGCATACCAGTGCAATTCATGACTTTCATCCATTGAAATGTTCTTGATTTTACAAGGTCTGATTAGAACCTCATTTTTCGAATATATTCATGAAACGATTAAATACGCTTCGCGCACAAACCCTTAATTCGGGTTCTAATTAGTTCCATGCGTTCCGGGCACCACACTTAAACAGTCGTAATGCTGCGGAAACTGTCCCGTGTAAAAACATACACTCATCAAAACTTGCATTAGCAAGTAATCGAACAAAAAACGACAGAATTGATATTATATTAGAATCAAATAACGATCGTTTATTAATATTAATTTTAATCAAAAATTTTACATTGAGATGAAAATGCAACCCATTGATTACTTGGATAGAAATTTTTCGCAAAAAATTTTTAGATAGCCAAAAATAGCTTATATTTGCGACGCAATAAACGATCGTTTTTTAAGTATGTTTTCATTGAATTCTCATCAATATTTTTCATCAGACACGAAACATAATATACAATCTTTCAAATAGATAAAAGTCGGATATATAAAATTTGCTGTATCAACCCAAATTTTAATAGGCACATTTTATGACAAGAAACTTCCACAAAACAAGTAAATTTAATTTCAACACACACGTTGCCTTTTAACAAGGTAAACCCACCCTTATCCCAAGCTTATACTCTCTCTCAAACGTTACTCCCACCATTCCATCCCGTTTCTGCCTCATCCCCCAATGCCGGGTCAACGCTTTTAAAAGACTCTTGAAACGCCCCAGAGATAGTTTAACCCTAGCAAAAGGACTATATTACCCTAACTCTTCCCTAGTTTACACCACATCACAAAAAAAGAGGATGCCGAAGCACCCTCTTAAAACATTTCGGAACCACCCGAAATGACCTAGTCAACCACAAATCAACAGATACAATCAACTTCTTAACGAGCGATTGATCAAAAACATTAAATAATCGTAATGGGCCTTTGTATCCGCATTACCGGAACCTTGGCATTTTTTCACTTGTTCTATCACCTTCAAATAAAGATTATACCACAAATGATTCGGGTTATCAACAGCCAAATTTTCGACCAACCAACGGCTACCGAAACCAGAAACTTCCGGTATACGGTTACCCTGTCGATTACGCACCAGCTCGGCAGACTCTTGTAGCATAGATTGTGATTTAGCGTAATAACGAGAAGCGTTTTCCCGATTTCCATTAATGTCAACAGTATTACGCACGTTTGTCAGGAATGCAATTTGTAATACCCGTTCTGCCTCTGTTAAATTACGTCCCTTGATTGTCGGTTCCCAAATCAGTTTATACAAATCCTCCAGATACTCTTCCGGACTATAATTACCCTTATCCCGGTAAGCGACTAAAGAAATGCGACGAGTACTAAACAAATCGGTCTCTTCATCAGCTTTTGACAAGAAGTCTTTTAAAATCTGGCGGGCCTTGGAACCATCGAATTCTAAATTTTCCACCACTTCCGGCCGATCTATCCAATCTATATTCTTTAATTGCTCAACCACGAATTTCAACGAATTCTTCTGTATATCCTTCGGGACGGCAACAAAAGTAGCAACTGGATCTCCCACGTAATGCTGGTTCAAATAGAAACCACCCAAGTTCATGAACACGTTGAAGATATAACGTTTGTAGTAATATCCCACGTAACGGTAAATCATATTACGATACGTGTAGTCAATATCTTCCTTATCCAACCACTCGTTCATGTTTTCCATTAGATATTGCAGGTTCTTAATCCCGTAAGCACTTGCTTTAATCGCATCATCCCCTAGATCTTCCGGCAAAGATGTTGGATCAAACATGGTCAGGGTATACGGTTCCGGGTCAAAACGATACATCGGATCGCCCACCTTTTCTGAAATCCATTTTTCTACCACTTTCTGTTCATCTTCAAGCGTCTTTACATCAAATATAGGCTGATAGGCTACCTTCACGGTATGATAATCCGCAACCCCTAATCTTTCCGGAATTAACACGACATCTTTATCTCCCGGCTGAGCCACGTAATTATACCCCATATTATCCATGATAGAAGGCGTGATTCCATATTTCTGCGTGAAAGTTGCTGAACGCAATGAATCTGTCGGGTAAGCATGAGATGCCGGTAGATTATGACCGAATCCAAGAATATGCCCTACCTCATGTACAATCATTCCCTTTAAACCTTCCCCATATTTTTCCAACGGCAGTTTCATCGTACGTACCGCCTCATCACAGGATGCCGTTTGAACAAAACGTTTCAAGTTTATACGTCTCAACATATCATGGAATATCTCGATAGAGGCGTTTATCACTTGTCCGGAACGAGGATCTATCCAATGAGGGCCAGTTTTAAAATTTCCGACCCCAATCGGAGCGTAACGGATGCACAAAAATTTCATGTTATCCGGGTCAAACGTTGAATCGTTAACCGGAAAAGTTTTCACTTGAAGTACGTTTTTAAAACCAATCGCCTCGAAAGCCTTATTCCATTCTTCTACGCCAGCTTTAATATAATCACTCCATCCCTCCGGAAAATTGTTATCCACGTAAAACACGATTGGATTCACTGGCTCTACAGGTTCGCCATTTTTATATTTCTCAACATCTTTCGGTTGTATATTCCAACGAGTCATGTAATGGGTAACCTTAGAACCATCCACCTTAGTGGTCATGTTTTCTCGTTCTACTGTCACAACATTCACACGAGGATCACCTAAACGTGGTCTCATTAACTGATCTTCTCCCGGTAAGATCAACAACGTCCGGTTCAATTTTACCGTCACAGGTTCATCCTGTACAACCAGATATTGACCGTTTACCAACAAATCCTGCGTGTAGGTCTCGGTTGAAATAATTGAAATATTATCCTCGAATGCCTTAATATCATCCAAACGTGTCAGTTCTTCCTTTAACTTGACATCCCTTTGAGCATCGCCTAATTCTGCCACGCGCTTCCCCTCATCGGCAAAAGGAGTCAAGTCATTGTTCTGTTTCAAGAAAAAGTCCGTCATATCCACCACCACGGCCGTGCTATCCGGATTATAAGTTTCCACTTTAAAAGCATAACGAATCGGTGGCAGAGTGCTCACGTGAACCGCTTTTTGTACTCCCTCTTCCGAAGAATCGGTGAGCATCGGATTTGTTCCCCATTTACGGGTTACCTCATGCATTTGTAAGGTTGAATCTCTCAACGTGAAAGCAATGTGCAAAGGATCGTTGATCATTTGCCCGACAGCCCCATTACCGTTATCACTGGTCTCGACAAAGGTGGTCCCCAACAGGAATTCCCGTCCCAACAGGGACAAAGGATATTCAAAATACAATTTTTTCCCGACTTGATGCAATGTTATCAAGCCTTTTGCCGTTTTCACGGTCTTCCCTTTAAATAACTTTTCGTATTTCGTTTCCGGCTCCTTCTGCACGGTTTCTTTCGCTGCCTTCTTTTTCCGGTTTCCCGCAACCACACTTGCCGGATCTACCTGAATAAAGAACGCCAACAGGAGTATTGATAATATAAAACCTTTATTCATATCTTCTATTTATAATTTATATCGTTCATTAAAATTTCATCACCGGGCATTTCTGAAATCTTCAATCATTTCAAGCAAATAGGAATAATGAAGATTCGTTTCCCTGTCGACAGTCCCGACTTTTTGCCTCAACAGTTTTTCAATCCTTTGCAATAACGGGTAATAGAGATGCATGGAATAATCATGAGCCACGTTATACACACCGTAATGGAGACCAAAACCGGCAACTTCTTCATGATTAATCCCGGTCTCTCCTAACATACACTCTCGCCGCCCGATAAACATCGGTCCCTGAGACTGTTGTTCCGGATCTATTTTATAGGCAGGCATCAACCGGGCGAATAACCCGCTTAACATGGCTTGCTGTAAATACCGTTCGGAAAGCTTCGGTTTTCTTCCTTTCAATGTTGATTCCCACACCTCTGCATAAACATCATCCAAAAATTCTTTCGGGGTATAGGTATTCGGTTCCCAGTAAGCACAAAGGGACACTCGCTTGGTATTCAATAATGCTCCGGCAAAGAAACTAATCACCTCCTGTGATTTAGGAGCGCCCACGTGTAAATTCCCGGTATAAACAAAATCATCCAACCACTCCAAATTTTTCAGATGCCTCAACAAGAAAAGGGTATTACGTTTCTGCACCTCTTTCGGTACAACCTGAAAACTCGGCTTCGGATCACCCACGAAACGTTCTGTTAAATAGACTCCCCCAATATTCACGTAGGCATTGTACAAATATCCCCGGCACTGGTAGACCAACTCGTTATAGATATGCATACGGTAAGAATAATCTTTGTCCTGTGATTGCATCCACTCGTTCAGATGTTTCAAGATATATTTCAAATTATCCATCCCGTAATTACCAGCCTTCACTGCATCATCACCTAGATCCTCCGTCAAAGCACTGGGATCATAGACACCTCGGATTTGTTGCTTTCCATAACGGTACATCGGGTCACTCGCTTTTTCGGCAATCCACCCTTGTACCACCTGATTCTCTTCTTCCGCTGTAGTTGCCTCCGGTATCGGTTGATAATTGACTTTTATGGCATAATAATCATATACCCCCAACTCCGGCGGGGTTAAACGTACCCCTCTGTCTTCGGGTTGGGCCACGTAATTATACCGGGCATAATCCATGATGGAAGGTGTCGTTCCATACTTTTCAGTGAAGGTCACGGAACGAAGTGAATCAACCGGAATTGAAAAAGACGACGCCATGTTGTGCATCAAGCCCAAGCAATGCCCAACCTCATGAGCCACGATATAACGTAAACTTTCATAAAGCACGTCATCCGGCAATTTAGTTGTTCTCACCCGCTCGTCAACTTGCGCCGTCTGCATGAAACGCATATCATTTACTAACCTGATCACGTCATGGTATATATAGACCGACGCATTCAGGATTTCTCCCGTTCTCGGATCCGTCCACGAGGGACCCATCCCGTTAGCGATACTAATTGGGGCATAACGAATACAACTATATTTCAAGTTATCCGGATCAAATTCCAGATCATCTGTCGGAAAATCACGGCTGATCATGACGTTTTTCATACCGATTTTCTCGAAAGCTTTGTTCCATTCTTTAATTCCCGCATGTACGGCAGCCTTCCACTCTTCCGGGAAACCATTATCCACGTAGAACACGATGGGCTTTACCGGTTCCACCAGTTCTCCCCGCTTGTAAGCCTCCATATCTTTCGGCTCCACTCTCCAACGATTCATCAAAAAAGTATATTTGGCTCCATCCGTACGGGTGGTCATATCTTCCTTCACGGAATAGAAAAGTCCTACTCTCGGATCAGCCAGACGTTCACGCATCAAATCCTTATCCGGTAACAAAATCATTGAACGATTCATTTTCACGGTAACAGCCGTTTTCACGCTTTTCCCCGTTATAGGAGACATCACGCTCTGGTCATAAGATAAAGAAGAAATTACCGCAATATTATCCTCGAAGGCTTTCACCTCATCTATATAAGAAACCTCTTTATTAAAAGTAGCTCTTCGTTTTAACTTCCCGTAACCGGTTGAACGACTATACGGATCAAAAGGTGTCAGACGAGCATCATCTGCCAGAAACAACCAAGTCATATCGAACACGACGGCTGTACTATCCGCATTGTAAGCCATAATTTCCATCGCTTTCAGCACGGGCGGCACGTTACTATTCCGAATAGCCCGATTATATGCCTCTTGCTCTATGTCACTATACACTTGTAGCACGGAGGGCAAACTCATCTGGATCAACTCAATTTTATTGTCCCTTTTCTGAAAGGCTATATGCAAAGGATCTGTTGTTTTTTGCCCGACAATAGCATTGCTATTGTCACTAATCCCGGCCACGGTCGACCCTAACAGAAACTCTCTTTTCAGTAAAGTCAAGGGCAGCTCAAAATAGACCTTATTCTCAAACTTATGCAACGTGATCATTCCCTTTCGGGTCACGCATTCCTTCCCTTCAAAAAGCTGGTCATATTTGCTCTCCTTTTTTTGTTCCACGTTCTCCTTCTTTCCTTTCTTTTTCCGTTTTTCAGCCTGAACCTCAACAGAAACCGTCAACAAAAAGGAAAAAAGACAGAAGAGGATTAAAAGGAATCTTCTATTCATATATCTTGTTTTAAAGTACATCATTTATTTTTTAGAAATCCCTCTATCTGCGATAACAAATAAGCATAATGTCCCCGAGTCTCGTAAGAGCCATTGTTTTTATTTACTTTCATCAGGTTTTGTATTTTCAAAATCATCTGATGCAAAAGATGCTGGTTATTATCATTCGATATGTTCGCCACGTATTGAATAAAATCATATCCCAACCTGTCATTCAAATCTTGTCGGCGTTCAACCAAGTTGGAGAATTGATCAAAATTCGTAGCTTTCATACTTATTGCTTTCCTCATCGGTAATTTTTCCATTATTTCCCGAATCTGATAGTCCGGTAACTGCTGGTGCCCTCCACAGGCACAACCAAATGCCGGACGAGATTTAGCCAACACCATATCGGCCATGCTCTTCCTGCCCGCAGCCGGATTTACCCCACTGATTAAAGAATTTACAACTTCCGTCTGCAGAATACGTTCTGCCTCCGTCGGATTCTTTCCGCAAAGAGTTGAGGCCCAAATCATATTATAAAGATCATCCAAATATTCTTGGGGAGAATAACCATTCGGATCACGATACACACCTAATGCCAAACGTTTGGTCGAAACGAGTGAACTGGCAAAGGCCTTTAATAGCAACCGGGCATTAGAACCGTCAAATTCCAAGTTTTTTACCACTTCCGGGCAATCCAACCATTCCATATTCTTCAACTCGTTAATGGCAAAACGCAAAGCCCGTTTTTGAATTTCTTTCGGAACAACTTGATAAGTCTTATAAGGATCTCCCACGAAGTGTTCGTTAATATAGAATCCTCCCACGTTTGCCAAAGCAGTATAGATATATTGAGAATATTGATTACAAATTTCCCGGTAGATATTGTCCCGGTAAGTATAATCCTTATCCTGACTGTCCATCCAATGATTGAGATTTTTCAGAATATATTTCAGATTCTTAATCCCGTACTCACCAGCCTTGACAGCATCATTACTCAAATCTTCAGTCAAAGATGACGGGTCAAAAGTACCATACCCGATTTGTTGCTTACCATACCGGAACATCGGATCCCCGATCTTATCTGAAATCATTTTCCGCAAAACAGGTAATTCTTCTTCCGGGGTGCGTGCATCCAACAAGGGTTTATATCCCCATTCGATAGCGTAATAATCATACACACCCAATTCCGGGGGAGTCAAAGAGACCCCCTTATCTTCAGGTTGCGCGATGTAGTTAAAACGAGCGTAGTCCATGATAGAAGGAGTTGTCCCGTATTTTTCCATAAATTCCGCATCCCGGTAGGATTCCACGGGAATAGAGGCAGAGGCAGCCATGTTATGCATCAAGCCTAACGTGTGTCCGACTTCGTGTGCCACGATATAACGCATACTTTCAAACAAAACATCTTCCGGTAACTTTGTCGTTCGCACTCGCTCGTCCACCTGAGCTGTCTGCACGAAACGCATATTATTGATCAACTTGATCACATCATGATAAATCAACACGGAAGCATTGACCACTTCACTGTTACGAGGATCAACCCAAGATGGTCCCTGAGCATTAGCCATCCCGACAGGACAATAACGTACACAAGAATATTTGATATTATCCGGATCAAACTCCGGGTCATCTTTCGGAAAATCATAAGATTGAACAGCATTTTTGAAACCGATTTTTTCAAAAGCCTTGTTCCAAAGTCTGATTCCCGCATGAATGGCAGTCTTCCATTCGTTCGGAAATGCATCGTCCACGTAATAAACGATCGGTTTCACTGGTTCCACCAGTTCTCCCCGCTTATAAGCCTCCACATCCTTAGGTTGAAGGTCCCAGCGATTAATATAATAAACGTCTTTCACGCCATCCAGATCATCCGTAATCACCTCTTTACCGGAAACGAAATAACCGATACGAGGGTCTGCCAAACGGGGACGCATCCTCGGTTCTTCCGGCAACAATACCAATGAACGATTTACTCCTACCGTCACAGGCTCATCAATAACCAGCACGAACATTCCATGAAGCGCAATATCCTGTAAATAGGAAAGCGAGGAAGTAATCGAGACATTATCTGAAAAAGCCTTTATATCCCCGACATAAGACAGTTCTGACTGGAAACGCTTCCTACGGGTTCCCTGCCCGTAATACACCTTTTTTCCGTAAGGATCAAAAGGATCCATCCGAGAGTCGTCACTCACGAAGAATTTAGTTGCCTCAAACACAACCGCAGTACTATCGGCATTATAAGCCTTCACTGCAAATCCTTCCATAATTGGTAAACGAGTTCCCATTTCCATGGCCTGTTCAATATGCTTATCTTTACTTTGGCTTGATATTTGTGCCCGGGAAGGATTAGTAACTTCCCGCAAATACACCATACTATCCGTCATGGTAAAAGCAACGTGTAACGGGGTCTGATTTTTTTGTCCCACCAACGCATTCGAATTATCGCTAATACTGGAAACAGTTGATCCAAGCAACATATCTCGTCCCAACAAACTCAGCGGGAATTCAAAATACAATTTTCCATCCACTTTGTGAAGGGTAATCATCCCTTTCACCGTGGTGCATTCTTTACCCTTAAAGAGTTGGTCATAAGCAGATTCTTTAGGAGTTTGAACATTCTCCGTTTTTCCTGCTTTCTTCTTTTTCTCTCTCTTTTTAGCATCTGTAATCAATGGAACACAGACAAGGGCCATCAAAACAACTAAAACTTTGATTTTCATAAATACATTTAATTTACATACAATTTATTTCGTCCCGATATTTATACAAAGGTCTTTCCGTCTGGAGCAAACAAGACGTAAAAAAGTCTCTGCCACAGTCGAGTGGAAGGAGTCCAAAAGCGTTTCAAAATGAAATACTTCTGGATCTCCTTGATTACTTGTTACCGATTAATATCCCCAACCATTACCACTACATACTTTATAGCGGATATGTACGATTTCGCCAAAATTATGAGTTGACGCATAAATCAACTTCTCTTTTTGACCATTCACGGCCTTTCTTGTCAGATCCAACACGTAAAACTCTCCGGATTGCATTCCTATAGCCACCCGACGGCTACCAACACTCTCGGAATCTATCGCCGTGATAATCTGCCCTTGCGGGAATTCATAATATTTCTCCACGGGCATCTTAGCGTCCCGATCATACAACCACAACTCATTATCTTTAGAAATCAAAACGTAAGGGGTTCCAAAATCATCCCCGTACACCCATGAACGTAATACATTAAATACATTTTTAGAGGTTCCGTTTATCACTTGATTTAGATCTATCTGACACTGTAATACCGGGAATGCAGAAGGATTAGAAGATTCACTCATCGCATTCACACGAAAATCATGCGTGTAATAATTCCCGGTTGTCCGGTCTCGTAAAATAGAGTAATATCCCTGATCTCCACTTTCTCCCTCTTTTACCTCATAATAACCAGTATGCAACACCTCCATATTCCCCAAATTATCCAATCGGGCAAAATCAGGCGCATACCCGGATTCATCCACCGTAAATTTCACTACCTTTCCTGCTGTTTCCTTTTTCAAATCCGCAATAGCCAGAAAACGGTTATGCACCTTATCATACATAACGGTATAATTCAAATCAGAGAAAGGAGCCAACACCATACGAGATCCATCTACTTCTTCATTTTCGAATTCCAACGGACGGTCGATAAAATAACCGGAATTGTACAATTGATTCGTTAATTTCTTACGCGTATATACCTTTCCATCGTGATTAACCACACAAGTCAGCCACTTCATATCAATCATATCAATCGGTTTAAAATCTACCGGTAAATTTCCATCCAGAAAAATATCATTCAACAGAATATCTTTCGTGAAATCTTCTCCGGATAGATCCACGCATCCTTGACCTCCATTTTGTAGTACCCAAAAATGCCCGATACCGCCTCTTGCTGCAAAATGTTCCAGCACTCGAACCGGTTCCGTTCCTAACTCTTCCCCATTAACCAATTGATAAATATCAGGAATATCGGTATACGTGAATTTACCATACTCACTTCCATCATCTTCTTGGGTTTCTCGGATATATGACAAAACAGACTTTCCGTTCTGTTTCGCAAGAACAACCCAAGCCTCTTTGGCATACGCAGAACTTAACATCGCTGAAATTCCCCCGGAGAAAGTTACTCCGGTACGATTATCGGTCACGTTCAAATAAACGTTATGGTTACTAGTCACGGTATCAACAACCCATTCCAAATTTCGTTGATCGGAAATTTCTTTTCCAAGGAACGTCCATTTGTAACTCAAATCGACATCATTGCTATCAATGGCAAACGTCAATCTCGGAGTCAATTTAATTTTTTCTCCTAGAATAGCCTCAAAATAACTTGCATCAAAAGTAATCTTAATATCATTCTTGGGATCATACGAATAATTTCCCTTATCATCATAGCAGGAACTCACTCCCAGTACTGTAATGATTAACAGAAGTATATATCTTATTTTCATCACCATCACTTTTTAGTTATTAATAAATAGGCACCGTCATATTCAATTCAGGATGTAAAGCCAGATAGTCTTTAAATTCCAATGCCAACACCCGCAATTTTGTCGGGTTTTCTTTTAACAAAACAGGGATCTCGGTTGCATCAACCTGAGTAACGATCAGGAAATACTTGTATTTTTCGGGAGAATATTCACCCAAATATACCGTTATAATATCTCCTTCCCACCAGAGAGGTTTGCTTTCCACGTTATCAAAATGAACCTTTACCGTGCGATTACGCCTTAACCCCGGGGTAAAGCCATTTCCCTCTTCCAGTTTGATCATTAACGTCACGGGACCATCATTCAATCTTTCCGTTTTTTTCAAGGTCACATAAAGCGTATCTTTCAGCTGGTTGGCCCCGAACTTCGGTTCCATGTTCAGAACATACTCTTCAGGAAGAGCCGTAGTCCCCGTATCTACCACCGAGATACGATAGACAGCATCTTCTGCAAGAGGATCACCCATCAAATTCACCTCGAAACCGGCCTTATATTCTTCATTGGTCGGATAGTGGGAAAAAGACACGGATAAATCAGCACTATCCAAGCTTGTCGTGAAATAAAGATAGCGTTCTGAATGATAAGTTTTTATTTCCTCTTCACTACAGGAAAAAAGAGCAAACACTATCGCAATTAGAATTATATATATTTTCATAAGTATCCTTTTTTTATTAATGAATCAGTTGATTGTCCGGAAGAGGCAACACCCTGCCAATCGTGTATCCCCAGTCATTCGGAGTCATATCATATTTTTTATAATAATAAAACAACTGTCCTTCTCCGATAAAATCTCTTCTAGCATCTCTCAAAATAGCTTTTTGCATTTCCTCCAAACTCTCAATCTGAAGTTTTCCACCCCGAATCCCTCTTGCCATTCTCACCTCATCCAGTTTGTCAATACCTGATTGAGTCTGTCCTTCCGTGTAAAGAGCTTCACTAATGATATAGTACATCTCGCTTAAACGAATCATCGGAATCAGATCCTCCCCGTAAGAATTACCGACTTGCGTGGTATATTTCTTTGAATAGTAATAATAATCATCCACAACCGAAAATAAGGTCAGGCGGGCATCCTCTGTATCAACCTCATCATAATTTTCATTATAAATAATGGCATCATAGTATACCGGCAATTTAATGTCATTAGCCGTTCCCAGATAATTGCTATAATCGTCTATTAATTTCTGATTGGAAAGTCCAAAGATCACCCCATCATACAATTTATAATTACTATTATAACTCCCACCTCCGGTAAACGTGAAGCATTGGGTATTATAACTACTCTGGGGATAGGTGGCCTCAACCACTTCTTCTGCACATTCTCTCGCCAGAGTTTGTTTATCCCCATATGAGTACACACGTGCCAAGGTCGCACAAATAGCATAGTAGTTCATCCGAAATCCCCGGTACATATAGAACAAATCATCCGGCAAATAGGAATCACCGGATCCCCGTCCCCCTTCTATTCTTAATCTGGTACTCATCCATACTTTATGATTGCCGGTCGTATCAAAAGGAGCAACCAAATCTTTGGCTTTAAGCAAGTCCCGTTCTATTTTTTCTAAAATCACGGGAACACTTGCTCTAGCCTCAGAGGTTGATCCGTATCTTTCATAGTACGGGATATATCCTTTGTCATCCGCAACTTTAGGAGCCGGGGCAAACAAACGTAACATATCGAAATGCAAATAAGCCCGCAAGGCCAGTGCCTCCCCGTGAATCATATTCCGTTCTTCCTCTCCACCAGCAAATTTGGACGGATTTTCCCCGTCAATCCGGGCAATGATATTATTACAGTTTGCGATAGAATTGTAGGCTTGAGACCAAAAAGCCTCGCTGATATTCTTCACGACTTGAACATTGTATTTCCCCAGTAACACATCATAATACTCGTGATTACTACAATCATAATAAATCGTCAACGGATCATACACCCATCCCATCACGTCCACAAATCCCCAAGTTAATTCCCTTCCGTACATTTGGGTGGTTGCCATATCCCGATACACTCCATTCAACGCATTCCGGTAACCGTCTCCATTGGCGAACAGAGTCTCTTCGTTTACCTGGTCGTCAGGTGCTACATCCAACCATTGCTCACATGAACTCAACATGATCGGCAACAGTACAGCTAATATTATCTTATTTATCTTCATATTCTATTGATTTCTAATTTTCTAAATAACGTTGAGCCGTTTTAGAACGTCGCTTTTATTGAAAAATTCACGGATCTGGCAAAAGGATAACTAAGTCCGCGTTCCGCCTTAACGGAAGAGATCCGCAAAAGGTCATTAGCCCCTATTTCCAAACGTAACATACCTAAATGAGCCTTTTTAATCAATTCTTGATCAAAATCATACCCTAGTGTAATCGAATTTAATGTCACAACATTATAATCCTGTACAAAACGCTCGGTCGGATTCGTAGTCTCAATGGATCCTCTCCCGGTTTCCAAAGCTTTGTATTTTGCTTTATCACCCGGATTTTTCCAACGGCTGGTAAACACCCGTTTATCTATATTTGAGCTGTATAAATTAGCATTCTCCACTTTGTCTACCAAAGTCTGGTTATATTGTTGCCCCCCGAACTCATACATAAACGTCGTGTACAATGTGAAGTTTTTATAGTTCACGTTAAAACCAAACGTTCCTTGTGCCTTGGGTTCTGTATTTCCCACAACAACCTGTTCAGAGCTATTCCACGTGTAAGTAACAGAACCGTCACGATTGACTAGAATCTCCTGTCCGGTAGCCGGATCTATCCCCAAAGATCTCATCGCATAGATAGAGGTCAACGATCCTCCTTCCGTGTATTTTGTGATGGGTTTGGAAGTGGACCCGTCGAATGCATTCGACTCGGCAAAATCCTTGTCAACCGCATCATTATAAGCTTTCAAGCTCTCGGAAACTTTTAATATCTCATTTTTATTATGAGCTAGGTTAGCAAACACGGAAACATACCAGTCATTGTTACGGAAAAGATCACTTTTAAATTGAATCTCATACCCTTTATTCATTATCTCTCCCAAATTATCCATGTAAGTCGTGAACCCTGCCGCACTTTCAATGGTCACATCATTAATTAGATCCACCGTTTTCTTACGATAATAAGAGAACTCCAGTTGGAAGGCTCCATTAAACAGTTGTATATCTATACCTAAATCTAACTCTTTCGTTTTTTCCCAAGCAAGATCCTTATTCCCCAAAGCCATTAATGAGGCCCCGAAACCGGTCTTATACCATTCATCACTCAAAATCTGGTAAATTGTTTGTGCTGCATACGGTGGGAAATTTACTTTACCTGTTATCCCGTAAGACCCCCGGATTTTCAACATATCAACGTAACCGAATTTCTTCATAAACTCGTAATTATGAAGATTGATACCAAGACCGCCAGACCAGAAAGGAGCAAAACGCTTATCAGAACCGAATTCAGAAGAACCGTCTGTTCGCACGGAAAGGTCTAACAAATAGATATTATTATAGGTATAATTCAAGCTTGCCAACAAACCAAATAAACGGGTCCTGTTCTGACTAACGGTCGGTTTCTCCACAATCTCTTGTGCATAGTTAGGAGAATGCAACGTCCCGGAAGGAAAACCTCGATAATAAGCAGAAGTAGTCGATGTCTCCGTAGAAGTGGCATTGATACCAACATTCAAGTTAATATTGTGACCTCCTAAAGTACGGTTGTAAGCCAAAAAAGCATTCAAATCCCAGTCAAACCCGTCTCCCGTACTAGTTCTAAGTTCACCGGAACTACTATTAGTAGAACCTAACACCTTTGTATTACGCATTGACTTCGGGTCAATAAAGTCCTCTGTTTTTGTGTTTTTCTTGGTCAAACTGAATTGTCCCTTTATCTGTAAATAATTATTAACATACCAGTTGGCACTCAAATTATTTATCAACTCGTCTACCTGCGTTTTATTAAAACTTTGCAATCCAGCTTCATACAAAGGATTTTTCACCTCTGAATCCGATTCTCCATGCCACTTTTGAGTCGTTTTTAAATAATTCCCGTTCTCATCTTTATACATATCATACGGTTGCTTGGAAGTATAATCAGAGAAAGTTCCGTAAGGAGATTCCTTAGACCGTGTGATATTATAAGAGATATAATTTTTTACCTGCAAAGAACCGACCCGATAGTCTATGTAAAATCCAGCTCCCATTCGATCACGGAAAGATTCTTTCATCACACCGTCTTCGTTATTATAGAGCATATCCAAACCGAAACGAATATCATTGGTTCCTCCCTCTATATATAAACTATGTTTATGATTGAATGCCGTTTGTAAAGGTTTGGACAACCAATAAGTATCAACTCCGTGTACAATATTATTCAATTTGCCATTATACTCCACATCATACTTATTCTGAGCTGTTGGATTCTCTCCTTTATAAATACCTGCTGCCACCTCTGCCTCTAATTTCTCCCTCGCATTCATCAAATTGTAATCGGTCAGATCCGGAGCAGTTACCGTCCCGGTCATGCTGTAAGATACAGAAACTTTCCCCGGAACGGGAGCCACGGTCGTTATAACAACAACCCCATTAGCAGCCCGCGACCCGTACATGGCTGATGCTGCCGCATCTTTCAAGATGGTAATGCTTTCAATACGATTCGGGTCCATGTCATATAACTTTTCCACGCTAATCTCGAAACCGTCCATAATAAAAGTGGGTAAATTAGGATTGTTTTCCAATTCGGATTTTGAAAGATTATTCTTTCGATCCAAATCCTTCACTCCAATACCAGAACGCCCACGGATATATAATTCAGGTACATTATTCGGGTCCGATCCCCATTGATTATTTTGTTGAATACGAAAAGAAGGATCAAAGGTCTGTAATGCCTGTAGCACGTTTGTTTTAGACACTTTCAGCAAATCCTCTCTTTTAACGGTTACGGAATTTCCTGTAAAACTTTCTTTGTTAATATTGGCATATCCTGTCACGACAACTTCCTGCATTTCTTTCACGTCTTCTTTCATACGGATAGAAATTTCTTTCTCATCATTCTTGGGATCATTGGATAAACGGTATTCCTGAGAAACCATACCGACAAAAGAGAATACCAATATCGTACTATCCATCTTCGGGACCTCAAGCGAAAATTTCCCGTCAATATCCGTAACAACCCCTAACGTAGTTCCTTTGATAAGCACCGTTACCCCCGGAAGGGTTAATCCCTTCTCGTCCATCACCTTTCCTTTGATTTTCCGGAATGTTGCCTTCTGTTCCTCATCCTTTCCGTCTTTCTTCGAAATAACCAAAAAGTCCTCGACTAATTTACATTCCAAACCACTTCCTTTTAATGCCTCATTTAAAGCATCTTTGGCATTCACGTTATTCAAGCGAACGGTTACACGGGCCATGTTTTTTAACAACGTGTTATTATACACCACCACGTAACCGGACTGTACTTCCACTTCCTTTATGATGTCTTCGATCAAAGCATCTTTAAAGGAAATACTAACTTTTTCCTGTGCAACTCCCGTTTCAGCATGTAACTGAAACAGAGTTACAAAAACGATCAATAATTGTAATCGCATAATTTTCCAAAATTTGGACCATACTTTTCCCGTCCGGAAAAGTTTATCCTTTAAAAATTTTTTCATAGATTTGTGTAACTATTTGTTTAAAATTCTCTCTTGCAGGAGAGGGTTATTAAAGCGAAAAAAGGGGAAGAGGCCAATCTTCCTCTTTTTCATTTTTTACTTATCCATATCATACCATCTTTTTGTATTGAAAATTTTACTGATTGAGTATTTTCTAATAATCTGAGCATAAAATCTATCGGTCTGTTCCGTAAAGCTGCCCCCGAGAAACAAACATCTTGCAAGGATTCGTCCTCAAAACGAAATTCGACATCATACCAGCGCCCCAAAGCTCGCACAATTTCTGACAACGGGGTATTGTAGAAATGGAAAGTCCCATGTCTCCAAGAGGTGTAATATTTCAAATCGACCGGATTAATTGTCACCTCACCTGATTTCTTGTCATAAACCGCCCGTTCCCCAATATTCACCTTATTTACGGTATTGTTTGCCAACAGATTGATGCGTCCAGTTTCAAGTATTGCGCAACAGTTATACTCATCCGGATAACAGGATGCATTAAACGAGGTTCCAGTAACTTCAATGGTTGCCCCATCCATCACAACATTAAATTTCCGTTTTACATCTTTCTTCACTTCAAAATAAGCCTCGCCCTTCAAACGAACTTCCCGAACATCCAAACCGAAACATAACGGGTATTCCATTTCTGTCTCTGAATTTAACCAGACTTTCGTCCCATCAGACAGTATCAACATGTATTCCCCTCCCCGAGGAACCACGATTTTATTATAAACGACCTTTTCAACTTGCCTTATGCCTCGAGAAGGGTCATAATAATTCAAAGTATTGCTCGTTCCTCGCAATAAAATTTCCTGTTCGGCTAATCCATCTCGTAAAGTGGAATCGCCTAATTGTAAAAGATCGATTTCCTGACCGTCTGATAAATAAAGAGTGGCTTTCGACATACCCGGCTGAATCTGATGGGCTATTACCGGGGACTCCATAGTCTCATTAGGAGCCATAAAATAATAAGCTATGGCAACGAGTATCAAGGGCAGAAGAATTCCAGCAGCATAACGTAACCACACATACCGATGAATGGAACGAGGTTTTATCCGCCTCATCACCTTTTCCAAAGCATTTTGCTCGTTCAATACATCATATCCTTTTACAAGTTCTCCTGATTCTATAATCGAGCGAATCTGTTCAAAGACAAGCCTATTTTTTTCAGAGGCTTCTATCCATTCTTGTAAAGAAAGTTTTTCCTCTTCTGAACAGATGCCCTGGTAGTCTCGCCATATAATATCTTCTATGTCTTCCTTTATCATCATAACAGAAATCATCTTGCTATTACTATAGAGAAGACGAAAAAAAATGGAAATGGGTGAAAGAATTTACTCGGAAACAGCAAAAAAAGCAAGAAATAATTTGAAATCGTCCTTGTTTAGATTTTCACGCAAGATACGAATACTTCTAGATAGTTGTGTTTTCACCGTATTCAAAGAAATATGCATCTCGTCTGCAACATCCTTATATTTTCTGTTATTCACGCAGATTGCGGTAAACACATATCGGCATTTATCCGGAAGATTCTCTATTGCCTCCAATAATTTATCTATTTTGGAATCTTCCTCCGATTCTGCTTGAAAAAAATCTTCCAATTGGTCTGCTAAAGAGTTTACATCAACAGTATCGTATTTTTTTGCCCGGGCCAGATCAATACAGGCATTACGTACCATTCGGTACAAATAGGAACGCACGGAAATTCCTTCTGAATCTTCTTTAAATACATTCCAAAACTTAACAAATACCTCTTGCACGATATCCTCTGCCTCGGAAAAATCACCACAAAGCTTCGCCCCATACAAACATAGCGCTTTGTAATTTTTATTGAAAACATCAACAAACAATTTTTCCTTTATAGTCAAATCCGAAGACATCTATTTATACTTTATCTATATTCCATCTATCGGGGATAAAAGTATAAAATTATTCTATTTTTTCCGCCAAACAAGTAATTTTTAATTGTATACGTTTATTTCTCAACCACTAACATCATTAGAAAACAAAAGAAACGGCCCTGTCAAACAATAACAGGACCGCTCGGAATATATTCTTAGTAAAAAGACCTATACGTAATTAGTCACCCAAAGTAGCAACCATCACAGCCTTAATCGTGTGCATACGGTTTTCTGCCTCGTCGAACACGATAGAGTTCTCTGATTCAAACACTTCCTCGGTTACTTCCAATCCGTTCATTCCGAATTGTTTGTAAACGTCACGTCCTACTTGAGTTTCCAAGTTATGGTATGCCGGCAAGCAGTGCATGAATTTGCAGTTCTTGTTTCCAGTCAATTCCATAGCTCTCTTATTCACTTGGTACGGGGTCAACAATTTGATACGCTCTGCCCATACTTCTGCAGGCTCACCCATAGATACCCATACGTCAGTGTACAAGAAATCGCAACCTTTCACACCTTCTTCTACATTATCCGTGATGGTAACAATAGCACCGGTCTCTTCTGCAATAGCCTTACAAGTAGCAACCAATTCTGCATCCGGTTGCAATTCTTTCGGAGCAACGATGCGAACATCCATACCCATTTTAGCACCACCTACCATCAACGAGTTACCCATGTTGAAACGTGCATCGCCAAGATAAGCGAAAGTTACTTTGTTCAACGGTTTGTCGGTATGCTCCATCATGGTTAAGAAGTCTGCCAAAATCTGAGTCGGGTGGAATTCGTTAGTCAAACCGTTCCATACCGGAACACCAGCGTAACGAGCTAATTCCTCAACAATAGCCTGACCGAAACCGCGGTATTCAATACCATCGTACATACGTCCCAATACACGAGCCGTATCTGCCATAGATTCTTTTACCCCAATTTGAGATCCTGAAGGACCAAGATAAGTTACCTGGGCTCCTTGATCGTGAGCAGCTACCTCGAAAGCACAACGGGTACGAGTAGAAGTTTTCTCGAAAATCAAAGCGATGTTCTTACCTTTCAAACGAGGTTGCTCGGTTCCTGCATATTTTGCTTTCTTCAGATCAGCAGCCAGGTCCAACATGTATTTTATCTCCTTCGGACTAAAGTCCAACAACTTTAAAAAGTTTCTGTTTCTCAAATTAAAAGCCATAACTTTATTTATTTTAGATTTATGATTTTAGATTCCAAATTCAAGGACTCCATACCTTGTATTAAAATCAGGTCAAAATTACAATATCCAATCGAGAATAAAAAAACATTTTCAGTTTTCAATTCTCCATATTCAATTATCTTCTGTCGTCTTCGTATTCCATGGTGATCTTTGAACCGTATCTCCGATCTTCCAACTTGGTAGCCTCGGTGATCACTGATTTCTGACCGCCATCCTTAACAAAACGCAGACAAGCACGGATTTTAGGAGCCATACTACCTTCGGCAAAGGTTCCATCTTCCAAATATTTCATCGTGTCGGCATAGTCCAAAAATTCCAGTACTTGCTGGGTCGGTTTCTTGTAATCCTTATAAATATAAGGTACATCCGTCAAAATATAGAATTCATCCGCTTTTACACGGGTTCCAACCATAGCTGAAGCCAAATCCTTGTCAATTACCCCTTCGATCGGCTGAATATCACCTTTCTCATCAATATATACCGGAATACCACCCCCACCGGTCGTGATCACGATGTTTCCTTCACGAGCCAAACGCTCTACCAAATCAGCATTCATAAAATCTTTCGGATCCGGCGAAGGAACCACACGACGCCAACCACCTTCTACCTTGATCTCTTCTTTGAACACCCAACCTTTCTCTTGAGCTAATTTATCAGCCTCATCCTTCATGTAAATTTTTCCTACCCGTTTGGTCGGATTCTGTAAAGCCGGATCGTTCTTGTCAACAATCACCTGTGACACCATAGAGATCACGTTACGTTGCAACCCGTGTTCTTTCAAGATATTACGTAAATTGCGTTCAATCATGTACCCGATTTGTCCTTGCGTGAAAGCCACACAAACATCCAATGGCATAGCGGCATTGTCATATTTCTCCACACCGGCAGCGTTATCCATCAAAACGTTTCCAACCTGAGGACCGTTTCCATGAGAAATAATCAGATTATATCCTTCTTTTATTAAATATACCAAATTCTCCAAAGTGTCGATGGTATTGGCATTTTGCTCTTCAATAGTACCTTTTTGATTTCCTCTCAAAAGAGCATTACCTCCCAACGCGATAACTGCTAATTTTTTTTCCATTACTCGTATTTTATTTATTATTTTCTTTTCTATTCGAAAAATTCTGCGTCCACAAAGCTAGCGAAATTAGTTATACAAAAAATAGGTAAAATCCTTTTTTATCAAAACACAAAATACTGTAAATCAAATTACTGTATAAATATTCTCCCCATTTTTATAAATATGCAGCGTAAAAACCGGACTTTTGACCATCCGGAAAAAATTTATCATTTATTTCTCTTAACCGTCTCTTTTTTTGTACCTTTGCGATATGCAAAACGAAAACAAACCATCATCGAGAAATTTGTTCCAGCGATTTGCAAACAAATACACTTTCGTGGGGTTGCTATTTGTTATCTGGATCGCTCTGTTCGATAAATACAGTTTTATCGATCGGTTACAGTTGCGTTCAAAAATCAACCAATTGGAGAATGAACAAAAGTATTACCGGGAGAAGATAGAAGAGGACAAACGTAAGAAAGAGGAGTTGTTGGGAAACCGGGATAACTTGGAGAAGTTTGCTAGAGAGCAGTATTTAATGAAGAAAGAAAACGAGGATATTTTCATCATTGTAAAGGAATAATCGATTGGGAAGAATTATTGCTATTGATTACGGGAAAAAGAGAGTGGGCATAGCCGTTACCGATCCATGCCAAATTATTGCCAACAGTCTAACCACGGTCAGATCACATGAGGTATTGCAATTTTTGCAGGACTATTGCTTGAAAGAGAAAGTAGACTTGATTGTTGTGGGACATCCCAAGCAAATGGATAACACGGATTCGGAAAGCATGACCTATATCAAACCCTTTCTTACCGCTCTCGGTCGCAAGCTACCAGACATACCCATCGTTATGTATGACGAACGTTTCACTTCCGTACTGGCCCATAAAGCCATGATCGAAGGAGGGGCAAAAAAGAAACAACGTCAGGACAAAGCGATAATCGATGCTATTAGTGCCACGATTATATTGCAGTCGTATATGGAATCACAAAGAAATCTGAATATTTAAAAATGCTTTTACCTATTTACATTTATGGACATCCGGTTCTTCGGAAAGTTTCCGAAGACATCACCCCGGAATATGCGGGATTGAGTAAATTACTCGACGATATGTGGCAAACAATGTACGAATCAGACGGAGTCGGACTGGCTGCCCCGCAAATCGGAAAAAACATTCGTATTTTCGTGATCGACGGCTCCCCGTTCGAGGAACTGGATCCGGATTGCAAGGATTTTAAAAAAGTTTTTATCAACGCACATATCTTAGAGCGTTCGGGAGATGATGTACCTTTCAACGAAGGCTGTTTAAGTATCCCCGGAATTCACGAAGATGTTATGCGAAAAGACCGGATAAAAATTGCCTATCGGGATGAAAACTGGGTGGAACACGTGGAAGAATTCACGGGAACTCGTGCCCGCATTATCCAGCATGAGTACGATCATCTAGACGGGATTGTCTTCACGGATCACCTGTCTGCACTGAAAAAACGTTTACTCAAAGGAAAACTGAATAACATCAGTGCCGGAAAATTCAAACAAAGTTACAGGGTAGTATTACCCAAGTAAGTTTATAAAGTATAAAGTTTATAAGGTTCATAAAGTAACAGGTATCCTTCGGTTCCTGCTTAACGATACTCAAGCTACCGTAAAGGAAGTGCCCTGTGAGACGATAGACCTTATAAACTTTATAAACCTTATGAACCTTATAAACTATAATTAATTTACAACTAGTTTGCGCCCTATTTACTGGCATAGATTTCCTTTTCTCTTTCTCGTGATCCCGTTGATCTTGGGAATTACTGCCAGTCAATATTTATCAAGCTTTCCTTCGACGTTCATTTTAGGTGTCATTATTATATCTTTTTCCCTGCTTTTCATTATCCAGAAAGTTCGTTCCGGACTTCCGTTTGTACTACTCGCTTTTACCGGGCTTTTCTCCACGGGGATATATCTATCGGAAACCAAGACACCCCCGATCATTTCAGGCGAAACTTATCAATTAACAGGACGCTGCAATCAAATTCTTTCCCCCGGAAAGCTTGTCATTTCCTCACCTCATTTATGCACGTATTTACAAATTCCAGATTCCATGAAAGTCTCGGTTGGGGATTCCCTTTCCGGGCTGATAAGATTATACCCTTTACAAACCTCACATAATCGTCATGATTTCAATTACAACAACTACTTACAACACCAAGGCATACAGGCCAAAGGCTTTCCGGTTGGTGAAATCCATAAAACCGGACACTCGCAAGACCTTTATTCTGTGTGTCACATGATTCGAAATAACTTAGCAACTAAACTACAACAGGTCATCCCAGATAGCATGACGTACAAGCTATTAGCAGCTCTTTGTCTGGGATGTAGGCAAGAAATTACTCCCGATACGAAAGAACTATTCCAAAACACAGGAACAATTCACATCCTTGCTATATCGGGATTACATATAGGAGCCATATTCGCATTTTTCTTGGGTCTATTAAAGTTATTCCATTTTAAAAGTAAAAAATTCCACTTGATTCTGATCCCGCTAATATGGCTTGTTGCTTGCATTACCGGCCTCTCCCCTTCTGCTTGTAGAGCAGCAACCATCCTAAGCTTTATTACCATTGGAGAGGCATTCAGGCAAGAAACAATTCCTTTGAATGCCATTGCCGCTGCTGCCTTTTTTTCACTTCTTATCAATCCGGAATTACTCTATTCTGTCAGTTTTCAAATGTCATACGCAGCCTACACCGGAATCATTTTAATTTACCCGTTGATGCAAATTAAAAAGATGCACAAGTTCCTTCGCCCATTATACACGCTACTTTGCATCAGTTTTTCTGCACAGATCATGACACTACCCATCATGGCTTACTATTTCCATTCCATCAGTTTGAACAGTATCTTCATAAACCTTATCGCAGTACCCGCCGCTTCTTTCCTTTTATATGGAGGAATCATACTACTTGCATTACCGGAATTCATCAGTTTTTATTTGTCATATATCATCATAGGTCTAACACACCTATTTATTTTCAGCCTACAACTATTTTCCAGAATCGTGATAAACTTACCGGATTTATACCCGACGGCAACTCACGTCATACTATTTTACCTCATCATCGTCCTTGTCATCATTTATTTGATCACAAGAAAACGTCACGTTCTTAGGTTTATCTGTTGCAGCATGAGTATATTGCTCGTTTTTCATGGTTGTTTCACGTACTATATCCAAAACCATCAGGAAATCGTGATTCGTAATCTCTACAAACAATCTGCTATCTTATTGAATTACAAAGGTTATTACACTTACCTCAAAACCACAAGTCCCAATGATGGTTTGTCCACTTATATCACAGCCAATCATTTACAAGCTTTACCCACCCATGAAGCTTTTGTAGGACAACAAATAAAATTCATTCAGAATCACCTGTCATCTTCTCAATGTTCCATATCAATAATCGACCACACCAATCCTACATTTTCTCATGAAGATATAGTCATCATTACCGAAAATATCTACCCTCCCAACTTCCTCGAGTTCCATCCGCAACAGATTATCATGGACAACTCGAACACAAGCCACTGCACGAAAGCCTGGCAAAAATTCTGTTTCAAGAACCAAATTCCGTTTTTCAAAACAAGCGAAGTGGGAACAATTATCTTGAAAATATAGGCATTTTTTTATGGAATTCGGATTATAATGCTTTATTTTGCTCGTTAATTAACACCTAACTAAAATGGACATAGTCATAGCGGGAGCAGGAGAAGTGGGGACACATCTCGCGAACATGCTTAGTAAGCAAGAACATAATATAATGTTGATTGACAGCGATGAAGAAAAGCTGGAACTATTAGGCAATCAATTAGACGTTATGTCAATCGTGGGATCTTGTACCTCGATTGGTGCATTGAAAGATGCAGGAGTACATAAGTGTGATTTATTTATTGCTGTCAATCACCAAGAAGATCAAAATATCAACTCAGCGATCTTGGCTAAAAAACTCGGGGCCAAACAAACCATTGCCCGGGTAAACAATAGTGAGTACTTGGAAGACGAGAACAAAGAGTACTTGAAAATGATCGGTATTGATTCGCTGATTTACCCGGAACGATTGGCCGCAGAAGAAATTGTAGCCTCCTTAAAACAGAGTGGTTCAAGGCAGTTACACGAATTCTCGGATGGCCGCCTGCAATTATTAGGAATCAAACTTTGGGAGAATGCCCCGGTACTCAACTTGACCTTGATAAAAATGGCAGAACGTTACGGTGCCCAGCATTTCCGCGTCGTGGCTATCAAACGAGCAGACCACACAATTATCCCGCGAGGAAATGACTCTTTCCGCTACGGAGACCTGGTATTTATTGTAACCAAGCCTTTCTATGTCCCCAATGTATTCGCTCTTTGTGGCAAATCACAATATGAAGTTAAGAATGTCGTCATCGTGGGGGGCTCCCGTATCGGCATCAAAACAGCTTCCCTATTAGAGAAAAATTACAACGTGAAGATTATCGAAAAGGATCGGGAGAAATGTATTCTCATCGCCGACAAATTAAAATCCACGCTGGTAATCAATGGTGACGGACGAGATTTAGCCTTATTACGAGAAGAGGGAATAAAAAACACCGATGCTTTTATCAGTGTAACCCACTCGTCAGAAACCAACATTCTTTCCTGCTTGTTAGCGAAAAAGCTTGGGGTAAAAAAGAGCGTAGCCGAAGTCGAGAACATTGACTACATTGATCTGGCTGAAAACATCGGCATTGGAACCCTCGTGAACACGAAATTAATTGCCGCCTCTCATATTTATCGTTACACGATGAACGTGGATGTGAAACATTTAAAATTCCTCACATTTTCGGAAGCAGAGGTATTCGAAGTTACAGCAGAGCCGGGTTCTAAGATTACCCGTAAAACTTTGGCTGATATGAATTTCCCTGAGAACGCAACCGTCGGGGGTGTTATCCGCAACGGGGATGCCATTATAGCGAAAGGAGACGTACAAATCGAGGCCGGAGACAAAGTTGTCATTTTTGCCTTGCCCAGTGCAGTGAAAAAAGTAATCAAACTATTCCAGAAATGATTAACTTTAGGTTCATTACCAACATCATAGGAAAACTATTATTTGTAGAAAGTGCTTTCCTGATCTTATGTATTATTGTAGCCTTGATATACGGGGAGAACGATCTCATGGCTTTTGTTTACTCTGCAATCATCACGCTGGGAGTCGGGAGCCTCATGACATTTACAGTGAAAGTCAAAGACCGGGTACTTGCCAAAAAAGACGGTTATTTTATTGTAACCTGCACGTGGATCATCTTCACCATCTTCGGTTGCTTACCTTACTTATTCGGAGGAACAATTCCGTCAATTGTTGACGCCATATTCGAAACCATGTCCGGTTTCACGACGACAGGTTCCTCAGTGATAAACAACGTCGAGGCCTTGCCACATGCCACTCTATTCTGGCGTTCCCTAACTCAATGGATGGGCGGAATGGGTATCATCGTGTTACTTTTAGCTATCATTCCCGGCTTGGGAATCGAGGGGCGTGATCTTTTCGTGGCCGAAGTACCAGGCCCGACACATGACAAGTTCACGGCAACCTTCAAATCAACAGCCCGACGTATGTGGTATCTCTATATTTCACTAACTGCCGCCCAAGCTATTTTACTGTTACTAGGAGATATGGATCTCTTTGATGCCATCTGTCACTCATTCACGACGATGGCTACCGGAGGATATTCGACTAAACAAGCCAGCCTTGCTTATTGGGATTCCGCATACATCCAATACGTGGTTATCATATTCATGTTCATTGCCGGAACGAATTTCGGTTTACTCTATGTCATGTTGCACGGTAAATTCCGCAAATTATTTCATGATGAAGAGTTTAAACTATATCTTTACATCACGTTAGGGGCTAGTGCAATCATCGCAATCGTACTATTCTTAAACGGTTATGCAAACTTAGAATTAAGCATACGGGAATCTATATTTCAAGTAGTTACCATTCTAACAACAACAGGATTCGCCACTGCGGACTATCTACTATGGCCACCTCTCACGAGTGCCATCATCTTTGCCCTCTTATTTATCGGGGCATGTGCCGGTTCAACTTCGGGAGGATTAAAATGTATTCGACTCAATCTATTATTCAAGAACTCGTTTATCGAGATGAAACGAATCATTCATCCTAACGGAATTATCAATGTCAAGTATAACGGGAAAAGTGTTCACCCCAATATTATGACCGGAGTGATGGGTTTCTTTATCTTGTACATGTTCATTTTCGCTATCTCCAGCCTGATCATGTCACTATTTACTCAGGATATAGCCACCGCTTGTAGTGCTGTTATCTCTAGTATGAGTAACGTTGGTCCCGGCTTCGGTGAGATTGGACCTATGGACAATTTTGCTAATCTACACGACTTTGCCAAGATATTTCTATCCATCCTGATGATGGTCGGACGTCTGGAAATATTCACGGTCCTCGTTCTATTCAGTAAAACATTCTGGAAAAAGTAATCTCTACCCACAAGATAATTTGGATCTCACCCAAAGAGAGGTATTTTCGGAGCTTAGATTCCGGGATACCTCGTTGCAAAAATAAAAAAGGACTGCCATTTCAACAGTCCTTTTTTATTCTTAGAAAAATATCCTACAATTCACCCAATCCTTGCCTTGTGACAACAATTTCATCGCCCGTACAATCAATCACTGTCGAAGGAATATTATTCCCATATCCTCCGTCTATGACCAGATCAACTAGACGATTATATTTCTCGTGAATCAACTCCGGATCAGTGATATATTCCTCAACTTCACCTTCAGCAGCTTTCACAGAAGTGGTCAGCAAAGGCCCGCCCAGCTCTTCGACAATAGCCTGAACAATAAAATTTTTGGGTATTCGAATACCTATCGTTTTACGTCTATTCATTAAGACATTGGGCAACTTACTGGTAGCCGGCAACACAAAAGTATACGGTCCCGGTAAATATTGTTTCATCAACCGAAACTCTTCATTACTTACTTTTGCATAAGCAGCGATGTTTCCCAGATCCTTACAGATCATCGAGAAATTTGCTTTCTCTGCTTTCACACCACGAATAGCCGAAACCCGTTGGACAGCCTTCACGCTATTTATATCACACCCGATCGCATAAATCGTGTCGGTCGGGTAAATGATAACACCACCATTACGCAAGAGCTCAACGATCTTTCGAATCTCCCGATCATTGGGATTGTCCTCGAATAAACGTACAAGCATGATCGTAAATTATGAATTCACTTTCTTGTGATCAGCCAAGAACGTAGCCAAACCGGAATCCGTCAGCGGGTGCTTTAACAAACCTTTGATCGCACTCAACGGGCAGGTTGCAACGTCCGCCCCGGCCTCAATACATTGAATAATATGTTGTGTGTGGCGAATTGAAGCGGCCAATACTTGCGTGTTGAAACCGTAATAAGCATACATATCCACAATCTTTTCCACCAACTCGATACCATCACTACTAATGTCATCCAAACGTCCTACGAAAGGAGACACGTAAGTTGCACCTGCTTTAGCAGCCAACAGAGCCTGTCCCGGAGAGAACACTAACGTACAATTCGTACGAATTCCCTTGTTGGTAAAATATTTGATAGCCTTAATACCATCAGCAATACAAGGTACTTTTACCACGATATTCGGGTGCAAAGCGGCTAATTCTTCCCCTTCTTTAATCATGCCCTCGTAATCAGTCGCAATTACCTCCGCGCTTACATCACCATCCACGATATTGCAAATCTCAACGTAATGTTTTCTACAATTCTCGTCACCTTTGATACCCTCTTTTGCCATTAAAGACGGATTGGTAGTAACACCGTCCAACACACCAAGGTCATTTGCCTCGCGAATCTGGTCAAGATTTGCCGTATCAATAAAAAATTTCATATTCTATCTGGTTTTATTGTTTAACTTCAATATCACAGGCAAAATTACAAACAATATCTGTAATCCGATCATATTTAGTTTATAAAGTTCACAAGGTTCATAAAGTTTATAAAGTAGCCTTATAAACTCTATAACTCCATTACGCGATTAGTCCGAAAAGAATCCAGGCTACAAGTAAAGTAAATACCACATTAAACGCTTGCGCACCCAGAAAAGCATACGTGGAACGACGATTTTCAGAGGTTATCAAGCTCTTGAAATCCGTTTCCAACCCAATAGACATAAATGCCAAGGCAAACCACATACCCTGAATATTCTTCAAAATTGGTTTAGCATCAGACACGACCTCTGGAGCAACGCAGAATGAAAAAACAAGAGAAGCAGCAACGAATCCCAACACGAATTTCGGAAAACGCAACCAAATTACTTTTAACGTCGGTTTCTCTTCTGTAACCTCTTTCTTCGAATAAGACCAATAAATACTGATTAAGAAGGCCGCAACTCCCAACAACACGTTCTGAGAGAATTTCACGATCGTACTCGTCTGCAAGGCTACTTCTCCATATATAGCGCCAGTTGCAGCCACGGCCCCGGTCGTATCAATTGTTCCCCCAATCCAAGCCCCTGCCATATCCTCAGGTAATCCCATCAACTTAGCCAAACCGGGCATGATCAAAATCATCGGCACGGCCACGACCAATACTAACGATACCACGTATGACAATTTTGTTTTATCCCCTTTGATAGCTCCGGCAGTAGCAACAGCTGCAGACACTCCACAAATGGACACAGCACTGGAAAGCATCAATGACATTTCTTTGTCAATTTTCATTTTACGACATAACCAAAAGCAAAAATTCCACACGGTAAAGACAACGACACAAGATTGTATCAATCCTAATGCCCCGGCTTTCAACAAATCATCAAAGAGTACAGTCGTCCCAAGTAACACCAAACCGATCTTCACGAAAAGTTCAGAAGAAAGTGACTCCTTCAACCACTTGGGAATAGAAAATATATTACTAATGAAAAGTCCTATCAATAAACTAAATATCACGGTTTCAAATCCCCAATCCTTTAGGAATTTATTTCCTCCGACAACCATGGCCAAAAGCGTAAGGAAGAACACGACCGGAAAACTTGCAGCAATCATTTTCAATTTTTTACCCGTAAATAATCCGGCAATCAATGCCATCAGGAACATAAAACAGAAAACAATCAGAGCATGCCCCACGTTATCCAACGTGAAAACCTTATTCATTAATGCGTCAGCATCCGGCCAACTGAAAGAAGGCCAATGAGGTTTTAATTGAAATACTACTAAAAGAATTATAAACCACCCCACGATAGTAGAGGTCCAATCTTCGGAAATCTTTAACTTGCTCATCTGGAAATTTATTAATTTAGTGAATAATTTCTGTGGCAAAGTTAATACCGAGAATCAAAAAAATAATCCGTATTTTTACTAATTCTGAATTAGTACATTTCCAATAGGCCCTTAATAGAGCCCAAGTAATACTCTTTCCAACCTTCAACGATCTCCTCGAAGATCTCATCTGGAATATTCGTATGTTCTAATTCTACACGAGTCCGGGGACCGTCTTTTTTTAATTTAATGGTCACAATAGAACGTTGATCCGTCTCCCCGAAAAACCATTCCTGAACAAGCAAATGATTGGGCTTTACCTCCAGATTCACGCCACAAATATCTCCCTCCCATAAAGAAAACACGAATCCTTCCTCTGCTTTCATTTCCGCAGGATAACCACTCCACAGTTCGATTTGAAAAGGATTCGTCAATGCCGTAAAGACTTCCTCCGGATCAGCCGTAATATCAATTGTGTATTTAAAATTCATTTATAATAAAAATATAGACTTTAGGAACTTTCAGAACCGAAGACTCAACTATATGGACCTAATAAACAAGAAGTGTGATAAAATGACTTTTATCACACTTCGCTATTATTTATTTCTTCTTGTATTGTTCATTTAACTGATTTACCACATCATTGGTAATATCAAATCCCTCTTGCGCGAAAAGCACGTTACCGCCTAACGTCGTACTCAGTATTAATTGGAAACCTTTCGCTTTATTATACTCCGTCAAGAAATTTGTGATTGCATCATACAACTTCCGGTTTATTTCCATTTGCTCGCGTTGAGCATTCTCGGTCATTTCCTGTTGCAATTTCTGCAAATTTTGTTGTTTGATCATCAAATCCATCTGGGCTTGTTCGGCTCTTTCACGAGTCATAAAACCACCGTTTTCCACTTTATTCCGAAACTCTGCTGCCTCACGATCGAAGTTCTTCACTTTTATGTTCAACTCTGTCCGATTGGCTTCCAATTTCTTTAAAAACGCTTCATTCAACTCTCTCGATTGAGTATAATTGTTAAGCAATGTATCCATGTTAATGTAGACAATTTTTGCATCAGCGTTCACAGTTACAGTACCGCCTTGATTGCTCGTACTTTTACTATTTCCACTGAAATGCAAAATATACAAAACTATCACAGCAATCAACAATAACACATTTAATCCTATCGACAAATTCTTCATAAAATGTAACTTTGTTATTAATAAATCGATTCATTGAAATCTCGGCCCACACGAGGCTTGTTTCGAATACAAAGATAATCTTTCTTCTTTTAGTTATCCGATTTTTCTCTTTTTTCTATATAAAAAATTTTCTTTAACAGGTCTATTTCCTCAATATTAATGACTTTCCCTCTCTCCGCTTGCCGACGCGCCCGCATTAATCCTTGTAATGCCGTGATAGACTGAGTTCCAACACCTAACTTCACATCAACCATTCCTTTCATTTCTACCTTACGGGCAAAATCCTCGATCATCATACTCCTGTTCATTTCCTGATCCATCACTTTCACCGGTTTTGATGCGGCATGTATAGCTTGATTTAGATTGTTTTGGGCATTCAACAAAAAAGTATTCGATTTGTAATCCCCCGTAAGGAAACGCGGCAAGATTAAAACTTCCGACAGTAAAACAGTATCTCGTACCATAAAAACCCCCAGTAAGAAATCATTTTCTCTTAAACTGTCCGGAATAACAACTTGCATGGGAGCATAGCCTATATGCGAAAAACGCAAGGTATCCCCCACTTGTACACTCAATGAAAATCGCCCTTGTTTATCAACCCCTCGAACCTCTTTCCCCAACCGGAAGATTGCTTCCGGTAATGGCCGTATACTGTCCCGGTCACAAACTACACCCGTGACAAACACATTGCCTTTATCTTGGCTCTGCCCTTGCACTCCCAAGCAAAAGAATATAAAAAAAAATAGAAGGCTAAACTCTTTCATTTTCCCGGGCGATTTCACTATTCTGCAAAATGTTCAATAGCAATTCTCTCGCACGGAATAATTGAGCTTTCACGGTTCCTAACGGAATGGCCAGCTCTTGAGCAATTTCTTCATAAGAATACTCTTCAAAATAACGTAATTCTATCAATTTACGGTAACGCCCTTTCAACATGGCAACTTTTTCCCGCATAAATTCAGCTCGCTGCTTACGGATCGTTTCCTCTTCCGGATTCAACACGTCTGCCGGTACACTATTGATATACCCGCGATCATCCGGGTTTATATCATCCTTATCCAAAGAAACAATTTTGGCTTTTTTCTTCCGAATAAAATCAATCGTGTTATTAGAGGCAATTTTGAATAACCACGTACTAAACGCAAACTGAGGCGAATAGTAATTCAAACTCGTGAAAGCTTTCTCGAAAGCCTCGAACATTAAATCTTCCGCATCAGTTCTGTTATTCACCATCTTCAGTATCATAAAATATACTGAATCCTTATACCTCTTAAATAACTCGGCATAAGCCTGTTCATCTCCCGTTATTGCCCTCTTCACGACCTTATAATCATAAAGAGCTTTCTCTGACAAGTTGTTTGTTAACTCCATTTCCTCTTGTTAAAAAATGAATATCCATTTTCGTACACTCGATAAACAAAACCGATCGTACTAATAATAAACGAAGTTAGGAATAATTTTTTTTGTTTCAGACAAATAGCGCAAATATTTAACAAAATTACATCCGTTAAAAATACTGTCAACATGACAAGAAACACGTATATTGGGTAAAAACCTAAGACAATCAAACAAATAGCTGTCAAATAAAAGAACAAACGCACGATCATATCGCCATCTATCATAATCCTCTCCGTCATTGCCAATCTCATCTTGCTAGCATAATAATATGAAACTTCGTTTATTTCTCCTTTTTTGTCACTCTTATCAATTATCACATACGAGTCCGGATCTTTTGTCATCTTTATTGCCCCAAACCTTGATAATTCTCTAACCATATCATTATCGTATCCTAAATACGATTGTGAATTCTTCGCGAACCCACGGTTTTCTATATAATACGATTTTCGGTAAGCCATGTTACATCCATCCCCAAAAATATATTTTTTATTTTTCACCATGACCATCATTTTTATAAAGCGCAAGAAACGAAACATACGCAAATTTCTCACGTTTTGTTCGGTGAAATCATAATTTGCAAAACCGACGACAGCCGCCGTATTTTCATCAAAATATGACTCCATGGTCTTCACCCAATACATCGAAGAGGGACGGCAATTAATCTCTGAAAACAACAATATATCGTGCTTGGCAGCCAATACACCTATATTTATAGCCAATTTTTTAGTAAATCTGAATTTAGTGTCCGGAAATATTCGCGTACACCTCAACTGTGGATAATCTTTCTGTATCTCGGTCAATACATCCTGCGTGTCATCTTCTGAACATTCATCAACCACGATCACCTCAAAATTATCGTATGCTTGCATCAAAAAACTCGGTAAATTCCGTCTCAAACACTCTGCGTTATTGTGTGACGTGATGATAACCGACACCCCTTCATGCTCTTGTTTATCCATCGGTTTTACTTTGCGAGACACGATCACACACCGACGAATAACGTGATAGATATAGGTGAGTGTCAATACAAACAGAAGTATTACCCCATACCTAAAAGCTCCCAGTTCTCCCCAAAAGACTCTCAAACTCTCCATATCATTATATTAACATTCTTTTATCCATAAAAAACAGACAAATATACTTACTTAATGGTGATTTTAACGTATTAATTGAACAATTTTGTGTACATTAGTTCGATTTTACTAACATAAAGCAACTACATTATGGGACAACAAAAAAACAGAGGAATTATAGGGATACTCACCGGCGGAGGAGACGTTCCCGGCCTGAATCCAGCCATCAGAGCGGTAACCATTCGAGCCCTGCGCGAAGGCTATAAAGTTATTGGAATCAAAAGAGGCTGGGGTGGCCTGATTGACATCGTACGAGATCCACAATATGACAACTCTGGTAATTTTTTTGAATTAACAGAGGAAATCGTGAACAAAGCCGGACGCACTGGTGGGACTTTCCTGCATACATCCAGAACCAGGGCTTCCCACGTACCTAAAGCAAATGTACCCAAGCATTTACAGGATAAATACTCGGACGACATCAACGATCTGACCCCGGAAGTATTAAAGAACTTAGAGTTCATGGGTATCGACTACTTGATCCCGATCGGGGGTGATGACACGTTGAGTTACGCGGTACGCTTGAGCAAGGAAAGCGTGAAAGTCGTGGCCATACCCAAAACCATGGACAACGACGTTCCCGGAACAGATTACTGTATTGGATTCAGCACCTGCATCACCCGTACGATTGCCCTCACGCATGATCTCCGGACATCTGCCGGATCTCACGAACGAATACTGGTTCTGGAAGTCTTCGGACGCTATGCCGGGTTCACGGCAATGCTACCAACCTTAGCCGGAGCTGCCAACCGTTGTGTGATTCCGGAATACGAATTTAACATCGAACGTCTGACCGAACTACTTTGCGAGGATCGTTTCACGAATCCCAGCAAATACTCGGTGGTTCTCGTATCCGAAGGAGCCACTTTTTCCGGTGGCAACATGATTTTCCAAAGTGAAGAAACAGACATGTTCGGACATAAAAAGCTGGGAGGTATCGGAAACATGATCTCTCAACAATTAAAAGAACTTACCCCACAGTTTAATCACGGACAAGTAATCAACACCATCACGCAAAGACTGGGATATCTGGTTCGCTGTGGAGATCCGGATGCACTGGATTCCATCGTACCTATGGCATACGGGAACCTTGCTCTGGATTTAATTAACAAAGGATTACACGGCAGGCTAGTTATCCTAAGAAACGGACGTTATGACAACGCCCCGATCGAGATTGTAACCAGCAGTAAAAAGATCGTGGATGTTCCCAAATTCTATAACACGGAGAGATTACGTCCCCAATACAACAGTTTCGAATTCATGCCACAGATGATACTATAAAGATAAAGCTCCCGGTTTCCCGGGAGCTTTTCTTTAAGATAAAAGAATAGTACTAACTCTTAGTTTTTAGCTTTTATCTTGTAGTGTTCAGAGTGGTTGAATCGGGTGTGATACTATCTACCTCCACGACAACTTCCGACTCCTCCACGACGGTTCCTACCGGTTCTTGTACTTGTTTCCCCGACTGCACCTTGCTTTTCTGACTATTCCCACAAGAAACAAACATCAAAGTTGCAGCAACCGCCACCATGCAAATCCATCCAATTCTTCCAAAAGTTTTCATCATATTCAAATTTAGTTTAGCTAGAAATTCAACGTGAAATGATACGTAATCAAGACGGTATAGGTTACAAAAAGGTGGGTCACCATCACGGCCCCACCAAAGACAATTTAGAATTTTCGAAAATTGTTATGCAAAAACATAACAATAACTTCAAAACAAACGTTTAACTAACTTTATTAAGAAATGCCTCCGGCTCTTTATTAAATTAGATCCCACTCTGAATTTAACAAAAAAGACGTGCCATGCACACCGGAGGCAATCTCTTTTGTGCAATACACGTCTTTATAACTTCAATTCGAGTGGGATGCTGCAAATGTAAGCATTAAATTTCATTTAACAACATTATTTTTACGAGAGAATTTGGAAAAAAGAAAATCTCTATATAGCTTTGTCCCTGTAAAAACAAAGAAACATGATATACAATCAACACATAACCCAAACTTGGTGGTGGCACCTCTTTAAACTTCATAGTAAACAATGAGGTTATGTGATTGTATTGCATAATTAATATAGAGAGAGCCTATTGTTTACGAACAGTAGGCTCTCTTTTTTTTATTCACCTTTTTAAAATCAAAAATCATGAAACCAATCAAGAAATTTATGCTCACCGAGCAAGAAATGCCAACCCAATGGTATAACATCGTGGCAGACATGCCCAACAAACCTCTTCCCCCTCTCCATCCGGGAACAAAACAACCGTTAAAACCGGAAGACCTTTACCCGCTATTTGCCCAAGAATTGGCAAAGCAGGAATTCGCTACCGAACGCTACATCGAGATCCCTGATGAAGTCCAGGACTTGTACAAAATATGGAGATCGACCCCTCTCGTACGAGCCTATGCTTTAGAAAAAGCTTTGGATACTCCTGCCAAAATATACTTCAAAAATGAAGGGACAAGCCCGGCCGGCTCTCATAAACCAAACACGGCCATCGCGCAAGCCTATTACAATTACAAACAAGGCATCAAACGCATCACCACAGAAACCGGCGGGGGACAATGGGGTACAGCATTAAGCTTTGCCTGCCAACATTTCGGTCTGGACCTGAAAGTGTTCATGGTAAAAGTAAGCTACAACCAGAAACCCTATCGCAAATTGATGATGAACACCTGGGGATCAGACGTGATACCGTCACCGAGTAACTTGACGGAGGCCGGAAGAAAAATCCTACGGGAATATCCGGATTCGGCCGGTAGCCTAGGTATCGCCATTTCAGAAGCAGTCGAGCTTGCCGCACAAGATCCTCTAACCAATTACTCCCTGGGGAGCGTGCTAAATCACGTACTATTACATCAAACTATCATCGGCGAGGAAGCACTTCTCCAGATAGAAAAAGCGGGAGATGAACCGGACATCGTGATCGGGTGTTTCGGGGGAGGTTCAAACTTCGCCGGAATCAGTTTTCCATTCATCCGCAGGAACTTGAAAGAAGGAAAACGTACCCGAGTAATTGCCGTAGAACCACAATCCTGTCCGAAATTAACCCGTGGTCAGTTCCAATACGATTTCGGTGATACAGTCGGGTTAACCCCCTTACTTCCCATGTACACGCTGGGACATGATTTCCAACCCGCAAGTATCCATGCCGGAGGTTTACGCTATCATGGAGCCGGGGTTATCGTCAGTCAATTACTCAAGGACAAGCTGATGGAAGCCGTTGCCATTCCGCAACTGGAGACCTTCGAGGCCGGAATATTATTTGCCAAAACCGAAGGGATAATTCCTGCACCTGAATCCACTCATGCCATAGCACAAGCGATTCGGGAGGCGAAAATTGCCAAAGTCGAAGGGAAAACCAAAACTATCCTGTTCAATCTATCCGGACATGGTATGATTGATCTCTACGCCTACGAACAATACCTTGGGGGAAATCTCCAGAACTTCGAGCTTTCTGATCAAGAAATAGCTCAATCTCTCGATAAACTAGAGAAAATCATGTGAAGAGCATAGCTATCTGATTTTTTGCTACATTTGCAAAAAATCAGATAGTATGTTTTATACAGAACTCACTTTCCATATCTCCCCTTACGTGGAGGACATTGCAGATGCGATTATTGCCGAACTCGGCGACCTCGGATACGACAGTTTTTCATACTCGGATGACGGTTTCAAAGCTTACATACCAAGCAAAAACTTCAACGAGGAACAAGTAAAGTCATTAGAAATCCTTTCTTTCTTCCAGTCTCTATACACGATCACCTGGGAAAAAGCAGAAATCGAGAACCAAGATTGGAATAAAATTTGGGAAGAAAACTTCACACCTATCCTCGTGCAAGACCGGATTCTGGTAAGAGCCGGATTCCATCCCACGATTGAAAACATCGAACACGAAATCATCATTGACCCGAAAATGAGTTTTGGCACGGGCCATCATGCCACAACAGCCCTCATGCTCGAAACGATCTTAGACATGAAACCTGATTTCTCCGGCAAAAAAGTCCTTGACATGGGATGTGGCACTGGTATTCTATCTATCATGGCCGCACAAGCCGGAGCCCAATCGGTTACCGGCATCGACATTGACGAATGGGCTTACAACAACGCCATGGAAAACATTGCCACCAACAACATGAACAATATACGTGTTCTCATCGGGGATGCAACATTACTAAACGGGGTAGAACACTATGACATCATCTTGGCCAATATCAACCGGAATATATTATTGAATGATATGCCCGCGTACGTGAAGGTACTCAATGACAACGGTTACCTCATCATGAGCGGATTTTACACCGAAGATCTTCCCGTTATTTGCGAGAAAGCCGAACTATTGCAACTAACCTATCAATCCAACAAAGTAAAAGACAACTGGACTGCCACGGTTTTCCACAAAAATGACTTTTCGCGGAAAGTTACAGGTTAGCAGGTTACAGGTTGCAGGTTGTTAAAAAAGAACCTGTAACCATCCAACCTGTAACTTGTAACGTGGCGTAGCCACATATTTGTTAATATTTTAACAAAGGCTTGCTTTTTCAATTTCAATATGCAATATTTGCATCGTGAAAAACACAAAAGAAGAATGAGAACAAGATATACTAATAACTATAAACAGATGATGTGCATGCAAAGGCTTTTTGCAGGCTAACGCACTGTTGTCAAAAAACTGTCGAAAAAAGCCTGTGTGAATACACGGGCTTTTTTCATGTAAAGAAATAAATGATTTAAAAACAATAAACTTATGAACGTATTAAAATTTGGAGGAACCTCGGTTGGCTCCGCACAACGAATTCAAGAAGTGGCAAAATTAATCTCGGATGACCAACCCAAAATTGTCGTTCTTTCGGCCATGTCCGGAACGACCAACACGTTAGTAGACATAACTAACTATCTGTACCGCAATGATAGGCAGGAAGCTTTGACGACAATCCAAAATCTCGAACTGGATTACTTGATGACCATCAGCGACCTTTACAGTACCGAAGAATTCAAGCACCGGGGACAAGAATTTGTACAAACCATCTTCACCTATCTCCGTTCATTCATCAACAAGGACTTTTACCCGTTACAGGAAAAAGCCGTTGTTGCACAAGGAGAAATCATTTCCACCACACTAATGCATTATTACTTACAAGAACAAGGTATACCTTCCACGCTCCTGTCCGCCTTGGATTTCATGCGTATCGACAAAGACTGTGAACCGGACTATTTTTATATCGAGCAAAACTTAAAACGACTATTATCCAACCCAGCCACGGAACGTATTATCATCACCCAAGGATTCATCTGCCGAAACGCTTACGGGGAAATAGACAACCTGAAAAGAGGGGGTAGTGACTACTCGGCCGCATTAATCGGAGCCGCACTCAAAGTGGATGAAATTCAGATATGGACCGACATTGATGGCGTACATAATAGCGACCCGCGGTATGTGAAAAATACGAAAGCCATTCGTTCTCTATCTTTTGATGAAGCAGCCGAACTTGCCTATTTCGGAGCAAAGATTCTCCACCCGTCAAGCATTCAGCCCGCTAAAAAAGCCAATATCCCCGTCCGCATGAAAAACACGATGAACCCAAGTGACGAAGGAACCCTGATCACGAAAGAAAGCCCGATCAAAGATTTCAAAGCCGTGGCAGCGAAAGACGGGATCACGGCCATAAAAGTCAAATCCAGCAATATGTTACTCGCTTACGGTTTTGTACGGAAAGTATTCGAAATATTCGAATCCTGGAAAACCCCGATCGACATGATTGCCACGTCGGAAGTTGCCATATCTCTCACAATCGACAGTACATGCCACTTGGAAGACATCAAAAAAGACCTCACGAAATACGGTACAATCGAGGTCGAAGAATCTCTTTCCATCATCTGCATCGTCGGGGATTGCTCGATCAACAATAGTGGACTTGCGGCTCGAGCTCTCACCGCGCTGGAAGATATTCCCCTGCACATGATCTCCTACGGGGCCAGCGAACACAGCATTTCTCTACTCGTGAAACAAGCAGACAAACAAAAAGCACTTGAGGCTCTTAGCGAAAGATTGTTAAATAAATGAGTTCATAAACCCACCCACATGAATATAGAAACCATCAAAACATTTCAAACCTTGAAGACCCCGTTTTACTACTACGACACGACTCTTCTACAAGCCACGCTTCAAGCCGCCTCCCAAGCAGCTAACGAACATGGATTCAATTTGCATTACGCGATAAAAGCGAATGCCAACCCACACATTCTTGACATCATTCAAAGCCACGGAATTGGTGCGGACTGCGTGAGTGGTAACGAGGTGGCTCAAGCCGTAGCAAGTGGTTTTCCCTCGGAACAGATCGTGTATGCCGGAGTCGGGAAAAGCGACGAGGAAATCCGGCTGGCTCTTGAAAAAGAGATATTCTGTTTCAACTGCGAATCTTTACCCGAAATAGAGGTGATCAACATGCTGGCCGGAGAAATGGGGAAAAAAGCCTCTGTTGCTCTTCGGGTAAACCCCAACGTGGACGCCCACACGCATCATTACATCACCACGGGAATCGAAGAAAACAAGTTCGGATTCTACCTTTACGACCTCGACCACGCCATCACGGCCTGCCGGGAAATGGAACACATCAGGCTTATCGGACTACATTTTCATATCGGCTCCCAGATCACCGATCTCACGGTATTCCGAGGACTTTGTTTGAGAGTAAACGAAATACAATCCCGCCTGAAAGAACGGGGAATCATTCTCCCTCACGTGAACTTCGGCGGTGGATTAGGCATCAATTACGATTGCCCCACGTGTGGGCTGATTCCCGACTTTGCCTCTTATTTTCAAATTTTTGCTGATTTCTTCGAGGCCCAGCCGGGTCAGCAACTTCATTTCGAACTAGGCCGATCCCTTGTCGGACAATGCGGTTCCCTTATCTCTCGTGTCCTGTACGTGAAGGAAGGGAAACATAAAAAGTTTGTCATCTTGGATGCGGGAATGAACGACCTTTTACGTCCGGCACTCTACCAAGCTTTCCACCGGATAGAAAACTTGACCTCCGTGGGAGAACATGAAAAATACGACGTGGTTGGCCCTATCTGTGAATCATCTGATTGTTTCGGCAAAGACCGGAAACTCCCCCTCACCAACCGAGGAGACTTGATCGCCATTCGCTCCTGTGGTGCATACGGAGAAGTCATGGCCTCACGATACAATCTCCGAGAATTACCGGGAAGTTATTTTTCCCAGTAATTCGTGATATTCCTGCCAATAGATGAAAAATGTGAAACAGACCTGGGGAAACCGGGTCTGTTTCACATTTTCAAGTCCATTCACTATTTCTGGTTATTTTTCTTATCATTCGGCTTGGCAATGGATTCTCTCATTTGCGTATCAGCCTCGATATTCTTCATCTTGTAGTAATCCATGATACCCAAATTACCACTACGGAAAGCCTCTGCCATAGCACGAGGAACTTCTGCCTCAGCCTCGATCACTCTCGCCCGCATTTCCTGTGCAAGCGCCTTCATTTCATGCTCGGTAGCAACAGCCATTGCACGGCGTTCCTCCGCTTTCGCCTGAGCGATTTTCAAATCGGCCTCTGCCTGATCGGTCTGTAATTCCGCCCCGATATTTTTACCTATATCAATATCTGCAATATCAATAGACAAAATTTCAAAAGCAGTACCAGAATCCAATCCCTTGTTCAACACCACCTTCGAAATAGAATCCGGATTCTCCAAAACCTCCTTGTGCGAGGCTGCAGAACCGATTGAAGACACAATACCTTCCCCGACACGAGCCAGAATAGTTTCCTCCCCGGCACCCCCGACTAACTGACGGATATTTGCCCGTACCGTAACCCGGGCTTTAGCTATCAACTGAATACCATCTTTAGCCACGGCAGCCACCGGCGGGGTATTAATCACTTTTGGGTTCACACTCATCTGTACAGCCTCGAACACGTCACGACCGGCCAGGTCCACGGCCGTTGCAATTTGAAACGTCAAGTCGATATTTGCTTTAGACGCAGACACCAAGGCATGTACCACTTGAGCCACGTGTCCCCCTGCCAGATAATGAGCTTCCAACAAGTCACGATAAAGCTCCAAGCCTGCCTTTTTCCCCTCGATCATGGCACGAACGATAACCGTGGGAGGCACTTTCCGCCAACGCATCAAAACCAATTGCAACAAAGATATTTTCACATCAGACACTAACGCTTGAAACCACAAGCCGATCGGAATAAAGTAGAGGATCATCCAAAGTAAAAAAAGACCTCCGGCGATAACCGCTACCAGAAAAAACAAACTACTCTCCATCTTCTATTCAGTTTTTAATTTAACTACAATCTTATTTTTATACACTTTCAACACGACGACTTCCCGGTTTTCCTCGATATACCCAGAACGGGATTCCGCCTCGACCACACTGTCCCCCACCCGTACTTTTCCCATCGGTGCCAAGCGTCCCTGCGTCATCCCAACATCTCCTTCCCGAATGGATTCATCCACACCTTCCACCGTGCTATCAATCTGCGTGTGTAACTGCATACGCTTCCACGTCTTCGATCGCAAGACGTAATAAGTCACCCCGAAACCACAAAGAGCCGTCCCCAACAAAGTGAAATGCCCGACCGTCGTTCCCATCGTAGAATAAGCGATATAAATAGCGATTCCCACGCAAGCGAAACCTAAAATCCCTGCCACGTTCACTCCCGGGAAAACAAGAAACTCAAGTATTAACAGGACAAAGCCTATCAAGATCAGCATGAATAAAACAAGCCACTCCATATACAACATTTTTTGTTTGATAAAGATACATTTTTTTATTTAATAATAGTATCATCGTACTGAAATATTTTCCACACCCCCACCCCACCTTCCCAACTGCTTAGGCCGTGACACCCGAACGTGACAAAGGAAGGCTACACCCTGAAATACCTGTTTAACTACCAATATAACGAGTAGGAGAAATCAGATTTTAATTACCCCGAAATTATTTCCCCGCCCTCTGGCACGGGTTACAGTGCTAGCGAGTTTGAACCCGCACATTTTCAACATACGATTTTCAATTCTCAATTATTATCTTTTACTTTGTAGCCAATTTTTCATTACCCATGTAGGCAATGAGTCAAGTACATAAAAGAGAGGACGAATGAAATACACTGAATTGGATGACAATGAAGAATTCTACCGCAAAGTAGAATATTACAACAAGGCAAGAACTGAAAAATTAAGCTATCATTATAAAGAAATTCTCAAATTATTGGGAGAAGATCCCGAAAGAGAAGGATTAGTGAAAACCCCATACCGTGTTGCAAAAGCCATGCAATTCATGACACGAGGCTACACGGAAAATCCGGAAGAAATCCTTCGCTCCGCCCTGTTCAAGGAAGATTATCGCCAGATGGTGATCGTCAAGGATATTGAAATTTATTCTCTATGTGAACACCACATGCTCCCGTTCATCGGACACGCCCACGTGGCCTATATCCCGAACGGATACATCACCGGGCTGAGTAAAATCGCACGGGTAGTTGAGGCCTTTTCCAGAAGGCTCCAAGTACAGGAAAGACTGACGAATGACATAAAAAATTGTATACAGAATACACTCAATCCCCTCGGCGTTGCCGTGGTCATTGAGGCCCAGCATATGTGCATGATGATGCGGGGTGTGCAAAAACAAAATTCGGTAACGACCACTTCCGATTTCAGCGGGGCATTCGAAAAACTTGCCACGCGGGAAGAGTTCATCCGATTAATTAGTAACAAATTTCATTAAGAAATAAACATGACGAGTATGAAAAAAGCATTTGTTTTCCCGGGCCAAGGAGCCCAATTCGTAGGTATGGGCAAGGACTTGTACGAGAACTCACCCGAAGCAAAAGAGTTATTTGAAAAGGCAAATGAAATTCTGGGATTCCGCATCACGGACCTGATGTTCGAGGGAACCGACGAAGATTTAAAGCAGACCAAAGTAACTCAACCGGCGATATTCCTTCACTCGGTGATTCTTGCAAAATCGTTGAACGAGAAACCGGATATGGTAGCGGGTCACTCGCTGGGAGAATTCTCTGCACTTGTTGCCAACGGTACACTTTCTTTCGAAGATGGCTTGCGTCTTGTTCACGCCAGAGCGCTTGCCATGCAAAAAGCATGCGAGGCTAATCCATCCACGATGGCAGCCATCCTCGGGTTACCGGATGAAACTGTCGAAAACATTTTAGCTGAAATAGATGATGTAGTTGTTCCTGCCAATTACAACTGTCCGGGACAAATCGTTATTTCCGGAACGACACAAGGAATTGCCACCGCTTGCGAAAAATTAAAAGCAGCCGGGGCCAAACGGGCTCTCCCGTTAAAAGTCGGGGGTGCTTTCCACTCTCCGCTGATGGAACCTGCCCGGAAAGAACTGGCCGATGCCATCATGAACACCCATTTCTCACAACCTTCATGCCCGGTTTACCAGAACGTGAACGCACAACCAGTGTCTGACCCGGAGGTGATCAAAAAGAACTTGATTGCCCAGTTAACAGCATCTGTACGTTGGACTCAAACCGTACAAAATATGCTGGCAGACGGGGCATCATCTTTCTTAGAAATCGGTCCTGGAAACGTACTTCAAGGATTGATCAAAAAAGTAAGTACCGAAGTTGAAACAGCAGGAATGCAATAGATTTTGTTTAAAACAAAATCTACTGGTTACAAGTTACAGGTTAGCAAGTTACAAGTTCATGAATCTTACATATCAAGAACCGCCTAACTCATGAACTTGTAACCTGCAGAGCCGAAGGCTCAACCTGAAACTTGTAACAATTTTAAAGCCTCCCATGGGAGGCTTTAAAATTTTATTACTATCTTTGAACAAAGATAATTCAAGATAAAACCGGGATATGCCAAACAATAAAACTAAAAAACACCGTACGATTCAATACGTGTTTAAAATCAGTACGATCATCATTATCTGTGGTCTCATAGTCTTATTACTTCCTAAAATAGAGGGTTTTAAATATTCTTACCAAAAAGGGATGCCTTGGAAATACGAGACATTGATCGCACCCTTAGATTTTCCTCTGCATAAAAGTGCTGAAGAACTTGCCGCTGATATTGAAAAAATCAAAGAAGAGCAAGCCCCCATTTTCAACTTCAAAGAAACAAATATTGAAGCTCAGATCAACAAACTTTCAGAAAAAATAAACACATATCGAACCGCAAACAACGGAAAAGATATGGATAAAATCATTCAAAAACTACGGGAAATTTATTCCAAAGGCATCTTACTGATGCCGGAAAAAATGGATCCGGCTAAAATCAAAAATATTCTTATCGTCAAAAACAACATTGCCTTCGACGAAAAGTTTTCCAACGTGTACACGCTAAAGCAAGCCTACGAAACATTGGTTAAATACATCGAAAGCCTGCACCTGGCTAAATCAACAGAGGAAGGAATACTCAGTCTAGGCTTGAACAATTACATCAATCCAAACCTCGAATACGATGCCGGAAAAACGGGCCTTGCCATTGAAACCAGCGTGAAAAGTATTACTCCAACCCAAGGGATGGTCAACCGGGGAGATATTATCATATCCAAAAACGACCTGGTAACCCCCGAAAAATATAAAGTATTGGAATCTTTCCGGATAGAACACGAGCAAAGTTTGGGATCAACCATTGACAGAATCCGGATCTCGGTAGCTCAAACCGTGTTGACCTTGATCGCCATCATGAGTTTCTCCATCTTCCTTTATGTCTCCCGGAAACGACTATTCTACAACAACAGGGATTTCTTTTTCCTGTATAGTATGTTTTTGCTAACCATTGCCCTGGGAAGTATCAGTTACTTCCAACACATCAATATCCTCACGATTCCCGTTTTATTCTTCCCAATCATCGTGAACATTTTATTCGGGACAAGACCGGCTCTTTATCTATTGATCGGTACAAGCTTGCTGGTTTCCTACTACGCTCCCAACAATTATATGTACTTCTTCATGCAAATATCAGCCGGGATCGTAGCCATGTTCAGCCTCTCACACCTGCAACGCCGTTCTCAACTATTTATTGCACTAGGTCTGATATTCTTAACTTATATATTGGTATACGGGGCTTTCACGCTCATACAAGAGGGAACTCTCGCACCCAAACATCTGTTCGCTGTCGTGTTCCTCATCATAAATACCGGCTTGTTAAGCTTAATTTATCCCGCCCTTTACCTGGTAGAACGCCTCTTCGGATACACGTCTGAAATCAGTTTACTGGAATACTCGAACCCGAATCACCCGGCCTTACGTAACCTGACGAAAAAAGCCCCGGGAACATTCCAACACTCCCTCATGGTTGCCAACCTAGCGGAAGAGGCAATTTATCACATCGGGGGTAGCCCGCTTTTAGCCCGTACCGGAGCATTGTACCATGACATCGGGAAAACATACAACCCGATCATGTTCGTGGAGAATCAAACAGGAGGCTTAAACCCGCACGATTCTCTGGATTTTGACGAAAGCGCCCAGATCATTATCAAACACGTGACACAAGGCTTGGAACTTGCCAATAAATACAAATTACCGGAAGTCCTCAAAGACTTTATCCGCACACACCATGGTAAAAGTAAAGTAAAATACTTCTACTACTCATTCAAAAACAAATACCCGGACAAGGAAATAGATGAATCCCTGTTCACTTATCCCGGTCCGGACCCCGTGAGAAAAGAGTGTGCCGTAGTCATGATGGCCGATGGAGTGGAAGCAGCCTCCCGGGCTCTGGAAATAAAGGATGAAGAAAACCTGACCAAACTGGTGAATAACTTGATTGACGGCCTTCTCCAAGATGGACGATTCGCTAACGCAGACTTGACATTCAAGGACATTTCCACGGTGAAACGAGTATTTACAGAAATGCTTATAAACGTGTACCATGCCCGTATCGCGTACCCGAAATTACAAACCAAAGCATAACCCTCAAGACCTAAATATATGACACAAAAACCAATAACCATCAAAGACATTGCAGAGAAATTAAATATATCCGTGTCTACCGTCTCCCGTGCGCTAAAAGACAATCACGAAATCAGCGCACAAACACGTAAAACCGTGCAGGAACTGGCTAAACAACTCGGTTACAAACCCAATCCTATCGCTGTAGCCCTGAAAACCCATAAAAGTCATTCGATCGGAGTTATTGTACCCCAGATCGTGAGTACTTTTTTTGCCACAGTCGTGAAAACGATTGAGGAAGTAGCAGACGGTCACGGCTACAACGTTTTAGTCATATCCTCGAACGAAAGTTTCCAAAAAGAACAAAAAAGCGTGGAAGTACTCATGGCCAACCGGGCGGATGGAATTATCCTTGCCTTATCACACGAGACGAAAGACTATGAACACATTAAAATGATACAGGAATCCGGAACACCTATCGTGCTGTTCGACCGTACCACGAATGAACTCAACGTGTCACGGGTCGTAACGGATGGTGTCACTGCCGCATTCCAAGCCGTTCAACACCTCGTTTCCGAAGGTTGCAAAAAAATAGCTTTATTATGCGGTCCCGAAAACGTTGCCATCGGGGGCAATCGCATGGAAGGCTACGAAAAAGCCATGGAAGCCAACCATCTTCCGGCTAAAACAGAACTAATCTGGCATTGTTCCGATTTCACGGTAGAGGCTGGAAAAGAAGCGACACGTCAGTTACTCTCCCGGAAAGAGAGACCGGATGCTATATTCGGCATCACAGACGATTTGGCCATCGGGGCTATTGAGGCGATCAAGGAAAAAGGACTTAACATCCCGGAAGACATTGCCGTTGTCGGTTTCTCCAACACGAAACGCTCACGCTACATGAACCCGACGGTAAGTTCCATCAACCAGTTCCCGGAAAAAATCGGACGGGCCGCAGCTGAACTTCTGTTTGATCAGATTCTGAACAGCAAGCACGCACAGATTAAAAAAGAAATCATTAACTGCGAACTGATCGTTAGAGAATCTTCGGACAGACTATGTAAAACACGACAAATGCTAACATAATTGCTAAAATCTTAACAATATAAATTAAAACCTTGTTAATTACTCGGTTAAAGATTATTAAACCTAAAAATCAATGGTTTGAATGACTATTTTTGTAGAAATTAATAACAGCAGCCCATGGATGTAGTTGTGGAAAATCTGACGAAATCTTTCGAGAATCAGAAAGCCGTGGATTCAATTTCTTTTAAAGCAAAAAGAGGTGAAATCCTTGGATTCCTAGGGCCTAACGGTGCGGGTAAAACAACCACGATGAAGATCATGGCAGGGCTACTGACACCGGATTTCGGAAATATAACATTCGGGGACTATTCGATTTGGAAACAGGCAGGTAAAATAAAAAACATCATCGGTTACCTCCCGGAACGTAACCCTTTGTATGACGAAATGAACGTGATTGATTTTCTATTTTTTATTTCAAAACTTCACAACATTCCTAAATACAAAATCACGTCACGTGTTTTGGATATGATTCGTTTATGCGGGTTAGACAACGATAAGCACAAACAGATCGGCGAATTATCCAAGGGATTTCGCCAACGGGTAGGAATTGCCCAGGCACTAATTCACGATCCGGAAGTGGTCATTCTCGATGAACCGACAACAGGACTTGACCCCAACCAAATTTTTGGAATCCGTAAAATCATTAAAGAAATCGGGGAAGAAAAAACAGTTATTTTAAGTTCCCACATTCTTTCTGAAATCGAAACAACTTGCGATCAAGTGATGATCATGAGTAACGGGAAAATCGTGGCCAATGGCACGACATCCGAACTTCGTCGCAAATCGGATGCCGAATATTGCCTGAAAATAGGCATCAAGGGTGGGGAAACAACCGACATACACGAGGCACTGAACGACCTGCCGGGAGTACTCCATATCGAGATTATTCATAAACAAAATTTTGAACTCCAATGTAAACCCGATGTAGAAATCGAAAAGTCAATCTTTAACCTTTGCCAAGAAAACAACTGGTACATCAGCGAGTTAACTCCCGTACAAACCAGATTGGAAGATATATTTCGTAAAGTTACACAAAATGAATAATTCATGGGTGCAGTTAAAGTTATAATAAACAAAGAATTAAAAGTAGCATTTAATTCATTATTGATATACATCGCATACACGGCTTTCCTTTGTGTAACGGGATTCGCTTGCTGGTTCTCCGGGAAAAACATCTTTTCAAGCGGACAAGCTTCTCTAAGCAACCTGTTCAACGTGTTTTACTGGACGCTCTTTTTCCTAATACCGGCACTCACGATGAGAAGTATTTCAGAAGAACGCAAGGACGGAACCTTTGAACTCTTATTCTCAAAGCCGATTAAAACATGGCAGTTAATCATGGGGAAATTCTTTGCTATACTATTACAAGTAGTTATATGTCTGGCATTGACACTTCCCTACTATATCACGATTGCCTCACTGGGTAATGTAGATCATGCTGTTGGCTTTTGCGGTTACCTGGGGCTTATTCTGGTCAGTGGATGTTACATCAGTATCGGGATGTTCGCCTCGTCCCTCACCCCGAACACGATCGTGGCCTTCTTCATCACGTTTGCTATCGAGATAGGATTCGTGCTTTTATTTGAATTCATTGCTGAACTATGGGGGCCCGGATTTATAGCGGCATTATTCACGTATCTCTCCATTGGAGAACATTTTGATGCCATCCCCCGCGGAGTGATCGACACGAAAGACTTGATATACTTTATCAGCGTAATTATTATATTTTTAGCATTAGCAAAACATTATATCTGTAAAAATCGGTTTTAATATTTAGTACGAAAGTGATGAAAAAGAAATTGATATACAATCCGACCTACCTGATTTTATCACTGATAGCGGTAAATATTATTTCCTATTTCCTATTTATCAGGATCGACCTCACGAGTAACAAAAAATATTCTTTAAGCCCTGTCAGCAAAACGATGATCAAAAAAATCGACAAGGATATTTCCGTTACCCTATTCATGTCCGAAGGTCTCACGCCCGACAAAATAAAACTCGGACGAGAATTCCGACACTTGCTGAAAGAGTACAAGACAATCAGTAACAAAGCATTCACCATAAACACGATCATACCGAATAATAGTGACAAGGAAGCTCTGGCTGAACAACTAGGGATAGAACCAATGGCCCAGGAAATAGCCGAGAGAGACATGGTGAAAATTCAAAAAGTATACTTTGGAGCCGTCATCCAGATTGGCAACAAAAAAGAGGCAATAAACATTCTCCCGACCACGGCATTAGAATACGAGGTTACCCGCCGTTTAAAAGAAGCTTGCGACACGACCAAACCGACTATCGGTTTCTTACGTGGACATAACGAAATGTTGAGACAAAAAACTCAATTAATCGAGCATGAGCTATCCCATAGTGCCAAGATTGAATCCATGCGCATAGACCAGTTTACAGATTTGAATGACTACAAAGTAATCTGTATCGTGGGACCGAAAGAATCATTCAGCAAGGAAGAACTCGTTCGATTGGGGCAATACTTGGAACAAGGGGGAAGACTCTACATTGCTTTGAATCACGCGGTCGGACAAATCAGTTACAGCCAGAATAACGGTTTCATCAACCGGGTCGGCATAGAAGATATGCTGGAAGAATTCGGGCTAAAAATCAACTATGATTTCGTCGTGGATAACTATTGCGGACGCATACTCGTTACTCAGGATCAAGGATTTCTACAACTCCAAAGTGACCGCCATTTCCCGTATATACCTATCATCCAGAACTTCAGTTCTCACGTAATCACGAAAGGACTGAATGCCATGCTATTACAATTTGCCAGTAGTATCACGAATGTAAAAACGACCTCCGCTTACACGTTCACCCCGTTGGCAAAATCATCTTCCATTTCAGGCGTGCAAAAAGTTCCGGTATTCTTCGATATTTATAAAACTTGGACAAGAAAACACGACTTTAATCAACCCTACAATACTGTTGCCGCATTATTAAGCAACGAAGATAACAACAGTGCTATTGTTGTCATCACGGATGCCGATTTCATGGAAGACAAATTCTTTGACCCGTTCTATATCAGCAATATCAATTTTGCCGTAAACTCCATTGAATGGCTGGCGGACGATTCCGGATTAATTAAATTGAGAAACAAATATATCGAGAATCAGTCATTAAAAGTAGTAAGCGATTCTTACAGGAGATTCTTAAAATATACCAACTTTTTCCTGCCCATCATGCTGGTATTACTTATCGGACTATATCAATACAGGGAATATAAAAGAAAACGGTTGAGACGTTCTCAACCGGGTCGTATCGATTAGGTGATTACTCACCTAATCGTTTTATTTTTTGATACAAGGCCTCGCTCACCTCGCATAACGGAGATCTTAACTTCTGGCAGGCAATCACGCCTCTGGCATGTAACGCAGCTTTTATTCCTGCGGGATTTCCCTCTTCAAAGAGAGCTTTAAACATCTCACCCAACTGCAAATGAATCTGCCGAGCCTCCCCGTACTCGCCTTCCAATGCCAAATGCAGCATCGTGGAGAATTCATTCGGCATCACATTAGCAATCACGGAAATAACGCCACTGGCCCCTATAGATACTAACGGTAAGGCAATACCATCATCTCCCGACAGGAAGATAAAATTCTCCGGCATACCGGAAATAATTGCCGTAGCCTGTTCAAAATTCCCGGAAGCCTCTTTAATGGCGATGATATTCTCAAAATCACGAGCCAACTTCAAGGTTATCGCGGCAGTCATATTCACGGACGTACGCCCCGGAACATTATACAAGATCACGGGAAGAGGTGTATGCTCGGCTATCGCCTTAAAATGATTATACAACCCTTGTTGAGAAGGTTTATTATAATACGGGGTAACACTCAGAATGGCATCTCCCGACCGCAGATAAGGCAGTGTGGCAAGATCATGGATCACTTGAGCCGTATTATTCCCCCCGATTCCCAAAACAATCGGCAAACGTCCGGCATTCTCTTCGGCAATGACTTGCACGACAAAAGCTCTTTCGTCCGCTGTCATCGTTGCCGCCTCGGACGTCGTTCCCAAAGCTACCAGATAATCCACCCCACCATCAACCACGTAATTCACCAGGTTCCTCAGAGAATGTTCATCCACACGTCCCGTTTCGTCAAATGGAGTCACTAAAGCAACCCCTACTCCCGAAAACTTTTTCATTTCAATACGTATTTATCTTAGTTAATAATTTAAACAATCGCTCCATAAAATCATCTATATCCCGCACCCCGTCAAAATCAATATCATGTCCCGTACCGTAACCAATCTTGCAAGACGCCTTGGCCGACTTCACGATATAATCCCCCCACACATCCGGCTTCAACGACAAATCAATCAACAGTCCCTCCTTCCTGTTCAGTATTTCCTGCACCCGGGGATCACGAAATCCTCCCTTGTAAGAAATAGCAGAACTATCCAGATAAATAGCATCTTGTATTTGCTCCGTATTCAACTTAGGCTGCCGGATAAAAGCAAGCAAACAAACGTCCATATGTTTGGCCAGAGCCTCCCGCACCTTATTGACAGAAGACACCGGGACATCACCAGCTACCCAAAACACGACACATTTTTTGGCCGTATCTAAATTATAAAACGACAATACCCGTTCATCTTTTACCACTATATTCTTCAAATGGTGCTTTTTAAACCCTTCTGCAATACATTTAAACATACAAAACTATTTATCTGACTCTTACTCCTAACTTTATCATATTCATTTGTACATGAACAGAGTAACACAAATGTAGTAATAAAAACTATATGCACTCCACTTTGTTATTTTTCAAACATAAAAAAAGTATTTGAAAAAATTCCGTTAACTCTTGCAGGAAAAAAGAACATTCCCTATCTTTGCCACGCAAATCAAGAAGGACTCGTAGCTTAATGGATAGAGCACTTGGTTACGGCCCAAGAGGTTGTGGGTTCGACTCCCGCCGAGTTCACGAAAATCCCCCGAAAGATGTCTTTCGGGGGATTTTTCATTATATACCTCAAATCAAAACCTTCTTTTATATTTTCAATTTATCTCCCAATAAATCAGACAACGCCACATCTAACTCAACTTTCCGAACTCCGGCACAAACAATACGCCCCTCCTTATCTAAGATCAAGCAAAAAGGAACGCCATTCACTCGATAATCCTTTCGGACCGGACCTTCGAATCCTAATGGATCATTTAGTTGAGCCCAAATCATATTTTCCTCTTGCACAGCTTTCTTCCAATCTGTCTCCTTTTGGTCCAGCGAAATACTGATCATGTTAAAGTTGCCATCTTCACACAACTCATAAATATGTCGCAAATGAGGAATTTCTCCTCGACAAGGGGCACACCATGAAGCCCAAAATTCTAGCATATTACATTGTCCCGGTAGAATATACTCGGATAATTTCACTTTCTTACCCTCTAGATTCGTCAATTCGATATCCTTATACAACTCTCCTTTAGCACATGCTTTAGCTCTCTCTATCGCTATCTGTAATCTTTTTCCCAAAGGAGTCTCCAACAATTGAGGGGCAATCATCTCGATGTATTGATTAATCTCCTTCAATGTAAAACAAGAAGGATTAGCATCCAATAACCAAATAAGACCGTCTACCGCAACAATAGAATTACCATGTGTTTTCAAAAATCGCAAAATCCGATCGTTCAATTCTTTTACTGTCTTATCCCTCTCCCGTACCATCTCCATCACTTCGTGTAGCGTAATTTCTCCTGTTTCAACTTTTTTATAAGCATCTAAATAATCATTTCTAGCATCAAACCTTTGTTGGCGAAGATTCGTTGTTTGCCTTAAATAATCCATATATAAATCTACATCCAAAGAGCCTGTTATCAGCACATTATGATCCTGAATTTTGGGAGAAAAATAACAAGAAGGTAAACTATCCACCGGACACGTACAATGCAACTCAACCCCATCACTCAAAAAAAGAACTGTCCTTCGTAACTCCACCTTCCTTTGATTCTGTTCATCTGGAGTTAAATTATAAATCAACATCGCCATTCTCGGACAAGATAAAGATTTTGTACTTTCCAATACGAACTTCTCTCCTAGAACAATTGTTGAATCAATTTTCTCCGCAGAATCTTCATCGATCATTTCCAGATAAACTTTCACACCATCTTGCATCCCAGGAATCATCCCAGTAATCCGATAACCTGTTGTACTCCCGCATCCAGCTAGAACAATACAATAACTCATTATCAATAAAAATTTTCTCATTACTTTCATATTTAATCAATAATTAAAGCCTGCCACCGAGTTGCTAAATCTTCAATATCTATCCCGTAATACTCTGTAAAGTAAGATTTGATAATCTCGTATTTACTCTTCAACTTCGGGAATTTTTCGAAAACGATTACTCGTTCTGCCTTAGGTTGCGTCAAGATACAAGCAACCATTGCCCCCCAATCCTGATTACATTCATCATACGTCGGGTTTACGGCAGCCACTGGGTGTATGAACCCTTGTTCTCCCCCCTTCTCTGTATTAAACAAATCCCGACTCATACATGAATTTCCGGTACCCTCAACCTCATAAGCGTAAAAACCTTTCGATATTAATCCATACTCTTCCGGAAAAACAATATTCTCTTTGTAACGCACGGAAACTACACCTTTAAAAAATTCATAACATATTCCCCACTTCCATCCCGTTAAATCTGTATCTAACTTATCCCCAGTTTCATCGGTATCATCCTTCAAATATCCATAAAAAACGATTCCAGACTCTCCATAGGTATTTCCGAAATATGCCTCTCCTTTCTCGTTCGTATAAGTATTTTTCCCAGGATTCACTTTTACGAGCAAATGACGACGATGTAAATCCTGTCTTACCAAATTTTCCGGCAATAACGAGTAAAAACCCGTCAACAATTTTAAGAATTTTTCAGCCGTTTGCTCGTTTGCAGCCTGGATCGGAAGAGCTGCCCGGTTATTATAAGTAATATTATATTCTGCCACGACTCCTTGATCCGTTTTTAACGCATCCTCTCCGGCAATATCCCAATAGACATGCAAATCATATTTTTGATATAACGCATAACACATTTTATGCGCTTCAGTCGGTCCATCCTTAATTTCCGGAACGGGTCCCTTATATTGCCATTCACCTTTCAAGGCATCTTCTTTTGTACAAGCACCCAATACAAGCACCATGATCCCAATAAACAGTATATTTCTCATATTCATAATTATTCTATTTTAGCGAGGATTAGAACCAATAGAAGGATTCACACTCAACTCCCGTTGTGGAATTTGTAACACATAGCGAGGGTCATCCATTCTCAGACGAGCAACCTCATTTTCGTACCCTACCCGTTCCATAGCAGGACGAGTCGTCCTTCTTAAATCGAACCAACGGTGTCCTTCAAAACATAACTCCCGTCTACGTTCTTCCCACACATATTCAAGTAATGATTGCAGGTTAAAATCCGACGCTTTTAGTAACTCATAAGTTCCATTCCTAAATTTCGTTTCCCTTAGCTGATTCAGATAACTGATAGCTGAGACTATCCCATCCGTCTTGTGTGCGTATGCTTCTGCCAAAATTAAATACATCTCTTCTGTCCTGATCACACGAGTATATCCACTTCCCGCACCTATAGCAATAACCTGATTCAACCATACATACCGATTCTTTGCATAAGTCAACTTTGTTGATGGCTGAATCGAATAGATATTAGCATATGTACTCATGAAATAATAACGTCGTACATCATTCGGGTCAAATTGATCTGCCAAATCTCGATTCACACTAAATGTAGAGAAACGCCCATATGCCATCGTGGGCACTAACTCACTCACCCCATTTACAAAAAGTACGTTACTATTATCTTTCGCTAAATAATCCACACCAGGTATCGTTTCATCATCCCAAAACATAACCTCGTTATTTTCCATCGAAAGAATCTCTCCGTACTCATGCAAACTAAATATGGACGGATTCTCCGTGATGACTTCTTTCGCACATTGGATCGCCTCATCCCACCGGTGCATATAAAGATATACCCTCGCCAGCATCGCTTTCGCAGACAACGCAGTAAACTTCAATTTTTCATTCTTCACAATCGGATTCTCCTTCATCAAGCGAATACTCTCTATCAGATCACCCTCTATTTGTTCGTACACTTCTAGAACCGTATTCCGGGTATAGATTTTATCTTCTGCACTCGTACTATTATTTATCGGAATTCCCGGTTCTGTCTCGCACGTGGCAGGATCATACGCCTTTGCATACAAATTCACCAAATAAAAATAAGAATATGCTCGTAATGCATGAGCTTCCCCTTCTATATTCTTGCGAGTTCGTTGCACATTCTCCTCATTCAACTCCACGCCTTTGGCATCCCGAATATTTTCTAGCACTACATTACAGTAAAATATACTCTCATAAAATTTCTCGAAAGCAATATCTTCATTCGGCATCGTAAGATCATGCCTATCCCTCCACATATAGGCTGCTAATTGTGTATCTCCCAGATCTGCACCGGGCATAGCATGATTTGCCTCTATTAGTTCCACATCATCCGACAAAATATCCAGATAAGGCATCACTTGTTCTGTCAAATAAGCTTTATTCAGCAATTGCTCGTAATCATCAGTTGTCGAAGGTTTCAATTTATTCTGTGGCATTTCCTCCAAGTATTTCTCACAGGCAGAAAAACATAATAACAAACCACAAAATAGCATGTCTCTATATAAATTACATTTTTTCATCATCTCATCATTTTAGAAGTTAACATTCAATCCTAAAGTGAAAGTTGTCTGTAGTGGTAAAGAACCATAGCCCGTTGTCCTATAATTAATCGTTTCCGGATCATAACCTTTCAACCGCTTATCCGCCAACACGAATAAATTCTGAGCTTGAAATTTTAAAGAAATAGCCCCTAGCGGACGATCTCCTAACACAACCTTCCTAATCCAACGGTTGGGTAAACGATACTCCACCATCACGTTCCGCAAACGAAGGAAATCACCAGGTACAACTGTTTCCGTACTCTGATTAAATAACTGTGTCGAATAAACATTTTCCGATCCCCCGATACTAAACAACCCTTCTCCTTTAGACAAGCGGGGTATTCGTTTCGTCACTTCATCTCCGGGGTTCATCCAACGATCCAATATTGAGCGATTCACGTTTTCGTCGGCAGCCGGCTTACTTGCAAAAGCAACATCTGGTAATCGAACCACATTCTTTAAACCAAAAGAAAACAAGGCAGAGAACGTCAAATTTCTGTACTGCACAACATTATTGAAACCGCCGAAAAAAACCGGATCCCGGGTTCCTTCATATTTAAGATTATCTACATTACTATACACCTCTATCGCAATATCCGGATTAGAAGAATCCAACTTATTACCCTCTACATCATAAAAGAGAGGCATCCCATCCTCGTTCAACCCGGCAAAACGATACGAAAACATTGCATTTACAGGTTTTCCCTCGTATACTTCTCCCGGTGTGTACAAAGTCTTTACCAAATTCTGAGCCTGTGGCTTTATGTACGATTTTTCCACGTTATTTTTCACGTACCCGAAGTTAAGCGATGAAAACCAAGATACATCATCCTTACGGATAATCATCCCGGACAAACTCACATCAACACCTTGATTTTTAACATCTGCATAATTCACGTACTTATCCAAGAATCCGGTTACCGCTGATACATTTTTCGAAGCAATCAGATCCCGACTATAATTCCTATAATAATCTACATCAAGCGTTAAACGGTCGTCAAACAACCCTAACTCCAAACCAATATTTAAAGAAGAGGTTGTTTCCCATTTCAAATCAGGATTCGGAGCCTGCACAATCTCCATTTCTAACAACTGATTAAATTCATTAGGTGGCAATGACGAAGCAATCAATTGCGGAGTACTCTCCTCCACGATATTTCCTTGCAACCCGTAAGATCCCCGAATGGCCAGATTTGAAATAATCATTATATCCTTCATAAAATTTTCCCCACTCACAATCCATTTCCCAGAAACAGACCACAAAGGCAAGTATCGATATTTCGGGTTTGAACCGAATAAATTAGACCCGTCAAAACGAACATTCCCGTTAATTACGTAACGATTCTTATACATAGCGGAAAATACTCCATAATATGAAATATATGAACGTTTCGGGATCGTACGGTTCACTCCGTTCCGTTTCAACCCTCCCGTGCTTACCCCTTCCGCTGGCTCATAGAAAATATTTCCCCGATCATGCATATATCCCCATCCATTCGTTGTCAATCCCTTGTATTTTGTAGTACGGAATTCCTGCCCGATCATGGCATCTATCGAGAAGTCTGCAAACAACATTTTTTTATACTCCAAACTATTACGAATCAAAGAAGTTCGCTGTTCATACGTTGTCTCATTGTAAACTCCCCCGAATGGTAATGATGATTTTTCAATCTCTTCCAGAGAACCTTTTCCATATCCATACCCTCGTACTTGCGCTATGTAAGCACTCTGCTCTGTGGCATAATCTATACTAGAAGAGTTCGAAGAAGAATAACTATACAAACCTTTATATTTCAATCCTTTATATAAATCAACAGACAAATTAACAATTGCTTTTATATCTGTCTGAGTGGACTCTTTATGCGTGTTCTCCAATTCATGTAAGATATTAAAGTCTCCGATTCTATTTTCAGAATTTGAATAGAAAAATCTATTCCCATACTCGTCATAAACAGGAATCGTCCGAGCTGTTCTTACCGCATAGCTAAAAGGATCTACGCTAGCATGATAACTTTCCCTGTCCCGACGTCCGACCTGAAGTGTCGTACCCAACTTTACCCCCCGAAACATTTCTGCATTAAATTTCATCAACCCTCCGAACTGCTCATAATCACTAACCTTATCAACCCCGTCTTCCCCATTATAAGTCAGTGAAACATAATAATCCGTTTTATCAGTTCCTCCGGAAATACTTAAATTATGAGTTTGAGAATAAGCATTCCGAAATAATAACTTGAACCAATCTGTATTCATCTCTTCCACCTCTTTTGTTCTAAGAGCCAACTCTGTTTTGGAAATATTCCCGGAAGCGTACAAACCGAGCAGATGTTCTAATCCCACGCTACCCATATTACCCAAACCTTCATCGTATATTTGCTGAGATAATCGCACTCGTTCTTTCGAATTCAACAGATTAAAATCCTTGTAACAAGGTCTCAGGCTCACCGTCGAAGTATGTTGATAGGAAATATTAAAACCATTCCTTTTTCCATTTTTCGTAGTCACCACGATAACACCATTTGCTGCACGGGTCCCGTAAATTGCCGTAGCTGAAGCATCTTTCAAAACTGTAATACTTTCTATATCCGTCGGATTAATTCCCCCGATAGCAGAATTAAACATATTCATCACATCCGGACTATTCAACTCCGCCACAGAAATTGGTACTGAATTTTCCAACATCACACCATCCAATACCCACAATGGATCTGCATTTCCAGCTATCGTCGCAGTTCCCCGTACTCTAATTTTAGGACTAGCCCCCGGTCCTGCAGAAGTATTTACGACAGAAAGTCCCGACAACTGTCCTTGTAACATCTGCTCGATACTCGTAGCCCCTATCGTTTTTAAATCCTCTGTTTTCACTGTCGACACAGCGCTAGTCAATTGTCTTTTCTCTATCTGCTGGTATCCCGTAATTACTACCTCTTCCAGTTCTTCTTTTGCTTCTGTCAATACAACATTCAAGAAAGACTCTCCTTTAAAAACGACCTCCTTTGTTTGCATTCCTACAAAAGAAAAAATCAACACGATGTTCTCCCTTGCCGTCAATCCTAATTCAAATCTCCCGGTAGTATCTGTAGAGACCCCGACCAAAGTACCTTTCACAAGAACCGACACCCCCGGTAAAGTTTCCCCGTTCGTGTTCTTCACCACACCTTGTATGGTTACCCGCTTTTCTTTTTGTAGAGCAACCGGACGAATCACGATCGTTTTCTCAATAAACTCGAATGAATACCTTCCCTGAAGGATCTCCCGTAATACCGCCTCCACGCTCATTTCCTTCGAGGATAGTTGCACAACTTTCGTGGCATCCAATTCCTCGTTACTATAAAAAATATCGTACTTCAGTTGTTTTCGGATGGTAGAAAACACCTCGTCCACGGTCATTCGATCCAGCGAAAAAGTAACTGTTTCCCGTTGTGCAAATGTTGCTGCACTCACGTGGAATAATCCCAGAAAAAGGAAAAAAGTAATTAATTTCATAAGAAACAACCATTTTTTAATTTTACCCAACGGGCAAAAAAATTCCTTGTAATCATTTTTTTTCATACATTTGATCATTGAAGTTAGTAATCGTCTTTAACTGTCACACCAATGAATCGTTAAAGACATTATCAATTATTCGGGATAGGAGTCGCAACCTCTTATCCCTTTTTTACTTTACTTACTGTTACATTTTTACCGGAAATCTCAAAATGAATGTCCGTCGTCTTCTCCAAGAACTGCAACACCTCAGTCAAAGGACGATGTTTATTTATCGTACCGGAAAAACGCATCTTTCTGATCTCATCATCTTGATAACTCATCGTGAAATCATACCAACGCTCTAACTTTTTGACAATATCTTCAAAAGCATAGGTATTAAAATAAAATTTCCCATCTACCCAAGAAGTGTACAATTCAGTGTCAACCGTACTTAACGCCCCCTTCCCCGTCTGTTTATCCACCGTATATTGATCCGTAGGTTTCATGATCACTTGTCCTTCGGCATCTGCCACTTGCACCCGTCCTTCAACCAACGTCGTCTGCCAAGTTACATCCTCCTTGTAAGCTGAAACGTTAAAACTCGTACCTAAAACCGTAATATCTCCTCCTTCCACTCGCACATGAAAAGGGGACAAAGCATTCTTCGCAACTTTAAAATAAGCCTCACCACAAAGATAAACTTCCCTTTTATCCTTCAAGAAACGAACTGGGAAACGCAACGTCGTTTCTGAATTTAACCACACCCTTGATCCGTCAGGTAATTGTAAAGAATATTCCCCACCCTTAGGTATATACAATGTATTATAAGACATCTTACTTGAATCCTCCGCAACAAAAGATCCATCATATCTTAATTCACCATTCTCATCATCATTCACGAATTTCATTCCAAGAACCTCCACCTCGTGTACATCCATATCTGAATCCAGAACCACCCTTTTCCCGTTAGCCAATATTAATTCCGCTTTATGTGTCCCAGAAGAAATAGAGTCCATTGAAACCGTCGCTAAAGGAAGATTATTCTTATTCTGATAAACCATCCATAAAAAGACAATACCGACCATCACGATCAAAACAGCGGCATATTTGAATACACTAGTTATCCCTCTTCGATGTTCCCGGGTGCGAGATTCAATATTCAACCAAGCCCGTTTCTCATCATATTTTTGTTCTTTAACAGGTTTAGCAGCTCTTCGCACTCGAAACAACATCTTCATTAACTCTTTTACCTGTTCATGAGAGTATTCAAGTTCGTCATCATCCCCCATCTTTTCTTTATTCCATAATAAAGAAATCTTCTCCCACATATCCTCTGAAAATTGCAACTTCATCTCCGTATTGTTTTAAAATTTCTCTTAAGGCAACCGGAATTCAAAAAAGGGTGAGTAAAAAATGAACTTTTTACAATTTATTTTTCATCACCATTCGTTTTCACCCTTAAAGAACAGATCTTATGAGTGACAAAAAATAAAAATGAAGATGATATAGACACCCCAACATATTCACGAATCGTGCGATAGGCTTTAAGTATGTGGGATTTTACCGTATTTACAGATATATTCAATTCTTCAGCTATTTCCTTATACTTTTTCCCCTCCAAACTACTCATCATAAACACTGTACGGCATTGAGATGGTAATACTTGAAGCGCTTGACGAATTTTCTCCAATTGCATAGTCTCTTCCTCTGAATACTCTTCCCTAGCTAAGTCCTCTAAGAATTCAACCAACAAACGACTATGGTTACGTTCCATCGCCTGATGTTTTAATACATTTAAAGCCCGATGTTTTACAGATGTATATAAATATGATTTTACAGAAACTCCTACAACAATCACCTCGCGGTTATTCCACACATACACGAATACATCCTGAACGGCATCCTCCGCTTCACTTGTGCTGTCCAGATACGTTAAAGCGTAATTACACAATACCTGATAATACTTCTGAAATAAGTTTCCAAAAGCATTACGATCTCCTTGAATAATCGCCGCAAATAATTTTTTATCAATTTCTATTTCACACAATGCATCCGTCATTTGACAAATATAAAACAAAACAATTGAAAATTGAAAATGAAAGAAAATAAAAAAGGGCGAGTCACTTGAACTCGCCCTCTCTTCTAAATTCAGCATCGACCTACTCTCCCACCTGTCGGCAGTACCATCGGCGCTAACGGGCTTAACTTCTCTGTTCGGGATGGGAAGAGGTGGATCACCGTCGCTATAGACACCTTTTAATGTTTTCCAGTCACTTCATCGAGCCCTCCGGCCGCTCGTGACAATATCTTTAAAGTTCATTTATTCATGCTTTTCTATCGACCGCCAATCACCTTGATTGACAATCGCTTGGAACGTTAACTGAATCATCTCACCCACCGAACGTCAACTTTCGGGTGATTAGTACCACTCGGCTTTGCCGTCACCGGCTTTACACCTGTGGCCTATCCACGTCGTCGTCTACGACGACCCTGTAAGGAGATCTCATCTCGAGGCAGGCTTCGCGCTTAGATGCTTTCAGCGCTTATCCCGTCCGCGCGTGGCTACCCTGCCGTACGACTGGCGTCATAACAGGTTCACTAGCGGCGCGTCCAACCCGGTCCTCTCGTACTAGAGTCAGGACCTCTCGAATCTCCAGCGCCCACGACAGATAGGGACCGAACTGTCTCACGACGTTCTGAACCCAGCTCGCGTGCCACTTTAATCGGCGAACAGCCGAACCCTTGGGACCTTCTCCAGCCCCAGGATGTGACGAGCCGACATCGAGGTGCCAAACCGCCCCGTCGATATGAGCTCTTGGGGGCGATCAGCCTGTTATCCCCGGAGTACCTTTTATCCTTTGAGCGATGACCCTTCCACGCGGGATCACCGGATCACTATGCCCTGCTTTCGCACCCGATCGACTCGTTGGTCTCCCGGTCAAGCACCCTTGTGCCATTGCACTCTACGGTTGATTACCAACCAACCCGAGGGTACCTTTGGAAGCCTCCGTTACGCTTTTGGAGGCGACCACCCCAGTCAAACTACCCACCACGCGGTGTCCCCATTACAATGGGTTAGATCCCAGACAAGAGAAGGGTCGTATTTCAACGATGGCTCCACGATTCCTGGCGAAACCGCTTCATGGCCTCCGACCTATCCTACACGTCCCGTGCCCGGGAACAACGCGAAGCTGCAGTAAAGGTTCACGGGGTCTTTCCGTCCCGTCGCGGGTACCCGGCATCTTCACCGGAACTACAATTTCACCGAGCTCATGGTCGAGACAGTGCCCAGATCGTTACACCATTCGTGCAGGTCGGAACTTACCCGACAAGGAATTTCGCTACCTTAGGACCGTTATAGTTACGGCCGCCGTTTACCGGGGCTTCAATTCAAACCTTCTCGTTTCCGATGAGCTCTCCTCTTAACCTTCCGGCACCGGGCAGGTGTCAGGCCATATACGTCATCTTTCGATTTGGCATAGCCATGTGTTTTTGGTAAACAGTCGCCTGGGCCATTACTCTGCGGCTCTATCACTAGAGCGTCCTTTTTCCCGAAGTTACAGGACTATTTTGCCTAGTTCCTTGACCATGAATCACTCGAGCGCCTTGGTATGTTCTACCCGACCACGTGTGTCCGTTTACAGTACGGTTCCTCGTCACTTGAAGTTTAGCGGGTTTTCTAGGGGGTAAATTGCCTGGACGCTATCCCCTCGGCCGAGGCCTCGAGGTACTATCGACTTTCGCCTCCGGTGGCGTGCTTGACTACCACCGTCACAGGGTACGGCCTTCAACGCGCTATTCCGTCAGCGCGCGGTCCATTCATCACCCCGTCACCGCGTCACGGTGACGAGAAGCACGGGAATGTTAACCCGTTTCTCGTCGGCATCCCCCTTCGGGTGAGCCTTAGAGGCCGGCTGACCCCCGGCTGATTGACATTGCCGGGGAATCCTTGGTCTTGCGGCGTGGGGGGTTCTCGCCCCCATTATCGTTACTTATGCCTACATTTGCTTTTCATGCCGCTCCAGTCACTCTCGCGGGTGACCTTCAAAGCTGGCAGGAATGCTCTCCTACCGGTCAGTCATTAACTAACCCCACGGCTTCGGTTGACAGTTTGATGCCCGTGTATTATCCACGCGGGATCGCTCGACTAGTGAGCTGTTACGCACTCTTTAAATGAATGGCTGCTTCCAAGCCAACATCCTAGCTGTCTCCGCGATCCCACCTCGTTTGATCAACTTAACTGTCCATCCGGGACCTTAGCCGGTGGTCCGGGTTCTTTCCCTCTCGTCCGCGGACCTTAGCACCCGCGGGCTCACTCCATGATTTCGTGTTCCAGCATTCGGAGTTTATCCGGATTTGATAGGCGGTGAAGCCCTCGCGTCCAACCAGTAGCTCTACCTCTGGAACAGAACATCACAGGCTGCACCGAAATGCATTTCGGAGAGTACGAGCTATTTCCCAGTTTGATTGGCCTTTCACCCCTACCCGCGAGTCATCCGAAAACTTTTCAACGTTTACCGGTTCGGTCCTCCATCACGTGTTACCGCGACTTCAACCTGCTCGTGGGTAGATCACAAGGTTTCGCGTCTAGCGCCACCAACTGAACGCCCTGTTAAGGCTCGCTTTCACTTCGGCTAACGGGCCTGAAGCCCTTAACCTCGCTGGTGACGACTAACTCGTAGGCTCATTATGCAAAAGGCACGCCGTCACCATATTTCATGGCTCCGACCGCTTGTAGGCGCGCGGGTTCAGGGTCTATTTCACCCCCCTGCTCGGGGTACTTTTCACCTTTCCCTCGCGGTACTGGTTCACTATCGGTCTCTCGGGAGTATTTAGCCTTGCCAGGAGGTCCTGGCGAATTCAGGCAGGATTTCTCGTGTCCCGCCCTACTCGGGATTCCGCTATCTTAGATGGAGGTGTCGTGCACGGGGCTGTCACCCTCCACGGCTTACCTTTCCAGGTAATTGCACTTCGTCCATCGTCGAATGTCGCGGTCCCATGACCCCGCTGTCGCCGAAACGGCAGCGGTTTGGGCTCTTCCCCGTTCGCTCGCCACTACTGGGGGAATCACATGTTGTTTTCTTCTCCTGCGGGTAATGAGATGTTTCAGTTCCCCGCGTTCGCCTGCATTACTGCATGACCGTCATCTAGACGGCCGGGTTGCCCCATTCGGAAATCCACGGGTCAAGGGTTACTTGCACCTCGCCGTGGCCTATCGCGGCTTATCGCGTCCTTCATCGCCTCCGAGAGCCTAGGCATCCACCGCGCGCCCTTGGTTGTTCACGTTCGTTAGCGTCGTGTTTTTTAATAATTTTACCTTGTCCCGTGTATCACTACAGGGACGGCTCTGTGTTATTCTACTACATTTTTACTTCGTGGATCAAATGATCCATTAACGTTCCAGCATGTCAAAGAACTTTACAATTTTAAATCTAGCCATTTTAAATTTTAAATCGAAATCTAAAATCTTTAAATCTAAAATTTAACGCCGGGACCAAGGCAACGAGCCTCGTCTCTAAAGATCCCTCGAGGGAATCCCGTTGATAATGAACTGCCGGTAGCGAGCCACATGAACTCGTCTCCAGAAAGGAGGTGTTCCAGCCGCACCTTCCGGTACGGCTACCTTGTTACGACTTAGCCCCAGTTACCGGTATTACCCTAGCCCGTTCCTCGCGGTCACGATCTTCAGGTACTCCCGGCTTCCATGGCTTGACGGGCGGTGTGTACAAGGCCCGGGAACGTATTCACCGCGCCATGGCTGATGCGCGATTACTAGCGAATCCAACTTCGTGGAGTCGGGTTGCAGACTCCAGTCCGAACTACGACCGGCTTTAGAGATTCGCTCCGGGTCACCCCGTGGCTGCCCTCTGTACCGGCCATTGTAACACGTGTGTCGCCCCGGGTGTAAGGGCCGTGCTGATTTGACGTCATCCCCGCCTTCCTCGCACCTTACGGTGGCAGTCTCGACAGAGTGCCCGGCCTCAGCCGCTGGCAACTGGCGATAGGGGTTGCGCTCGTTATGGGACTTAACCCGACACCTCACGGCACGAGCTGACGACAACCATGCAGCACCTTGTATCTAGCCCCGAAGGGAAGAAGTGTTTCCACCTCATGCAAAATACATTTAAACCCGGGTAAGGTTCCTCGCGTATCATCGAATTAAACCACATGTTCCTCCGCTTGTGCGGGCCCCCGTCAATTCCTTTGAGTTTCATCGTTGCCGACGTACTCCCCAGGTGGCTCACTTAATACTTTCGCTTGAACCCTGGCGGTGTATCGCCAAGATCCAGTGAGCATCGTTTACGGCGTGGACTACCAGGGTATCTAATCCTGTTCGCTACCCACGCTCTCGCGCATCAGCGTCAGATCGAGCCTGGGAAGCTGCCTTCGCTATCGGGGTTCCAAGTGATATCTAAGCATTTCACCGCTACTTCACTTGTTCCGCCTCCCTCGTCTCGTCTCCAGGTCGCCAGTTTCAACGGCGTGCTACAGTTTAGCTGCAGTCTTTTACCGCTGACTTGGCGTCCCGCCTACGCGCCCTTTAAACCCAATAAATCCGGATAACGCTCGCATCCCCCGTATTACCGCGGCTGCTGGCACGGAGTTAGCCGATGCTTATTCGTCAGGTACTGGCAAGATCGCACGCGTGCAATTTATTCTTCCCTGGCAAAAGAGGTTTACAGGCCATAGACCATTCTTCCCTCACGCGACTTGGCTGGTTCAGGCTCTCGCCCATTGACCAATATTCCTCACTGCTGCCTCCCGTAGGAGTCTGGACCGTGTCTCAGTTCCAGTGTGGGGGACCTTCCTCTCAGAACCCCTAGACATCGTCGGCTTGGTGGGCCGTTACCCCGCCAACTACCTAATGTCGCGCGTGCCCGTCCCGTACCACCGGAATTTTAAATGAAAGATCATGCGATCCTCCAGTGTTATGGGATGTTAGTCCACGTTTCCGCGGGTTATCTCCCGGTACGGGGTTGGTTGCACACGTGTTACTCACCCGTGCGCCGGTCGCCGGCGAAGTATTGCTACTCCCCGCTGCCCCTCGACTTGCATGTGTTAAGCCTGTCGCTAGCGTTCATCCTGAGCCAGGATCAAACTCTTCATGGTAAAAGTTATTTACAGAAATTTTGTTCTGGCCGGGTCATGTGTTTCTTGAATCTCGACTACCGTCGATTTCGATTCACGCTCGCTACGTTTTGTTCATTTCAATATCTTAAAGAACTCTTCTTTTCAATTTTTATCTCCCCTTCTCCCGATCCCCTAAGCCTTCGTTCTGAAAGCGGCTGCAAAGGTAAGGCTTGTTTTTCATTCTCCAAACTTTTCAAGCTTTTTTTTCAAACTTTTTTCCCGTCCCCTCGTTTAACCTCTTTCCCTCGTGCCCTCTCTCTCGAAAGCGGGTGCAAAGATAAGGCAATGATTCCCCCTTTTCCAAATTTTTTCACCATTATTTTTCATCTTTTTTTCAAGCCCCCGACCAATACCGTGACTGGCAAAACGTTAGGGAGAAAAAATTTTACCGGGAAAACGGGAAAGACCACCGGGAAAAGGGAGGGAAAGGCGGCACGACCGGGAAAAGGGACCGCGCTCTCGCCCGGCAAGCACCTTTCATGGACACCCGTGAACGTCTTTGATTCGTCCTTGATTCGAGTGTGAAACGCCTTTAACTCCTGTCTTCTACCCGTTCGCACCCTGTCATCACCCCTTACTCGGGGTTAAAAGGGGAACGGGCTACCACGAGAACTCGACAACTGCTCTCCAAGAACTCGACAACCACACACGCCAGTGTTCATGCCATGTATATGCTATGTATATGCTATGTTCATGGTATAGCCCAACGGCGAACTAGCGCCGAGGAAAACACTAACAGGAGATAGTAAAATTACAAATGTTTTAAAGCCAACTTGATAAGATTCTCAACTGTTTCGACCTTTTCCGAAGCCAAAATCTTGTCCAAAGTCTTCGCCACCTGGGCTCGAGCAAAGCCCAACATCACCAAAGCTGCTTGTGCCTCTTCCCGAACCGCACTCGTAGAAAGACTCAACCCCTCTACAGGAACACCCTCTTTACCTACTTTATCCTTCAACTCTATAATAACACGCTGAGCAGTCTTCACACCTATTCCCTTCACGCTCTTTATAGCATTTACATTCTCTGTAAGTATCGCTCCAGTTATCTCCTCCACCGACATTGAACTCAACATGACATTCGCAGTGTTAGCGCCAATCCCGGAAACAGAAATCAATGCCCGAAACAAACTTCTCTCCTCCTTAGAAAAAAAACCATACAACAAATGAGCATCTTCCCGCACGATCTGGTGAATATAAAGCATAACCTGATTCTGGGAAGCGATCTTAGAATAAGTATTAACCGAAATATGAATATAATACCCGACCCCGCCACAATCAACAACCGCATTTGCCGGAGTTGCCTCCACTAATTCACCTTTTATATATTCGTACATAACAATTGAAAATTGAAAATTGAAAATTGAAAATGACAGGGCATTTCAATTTTCAATTCTATGTTTATACTACTAGCGGAAACCGATAAGTTTACGCACTTCTTTCATCGTAGTTGCCGCACTAGCCCTTGCTTTTTCGGCCCCGGCCGCAGCAACCTTATCCAGATTATCCGGGTTAGCAGCGTATTCCATGATTCGTTCCCGAATCGGAGAGCAGAAATTAATAATATCTTCCGCCAACTGTTTTTTCAAATCTCCGTAACGAATTTCACAATTATTATACTTCTCGTTGAAATAATCATACGTGTCTTTCGAAGAAACGACATCCATCAAGGTAAATAAATTCTGGATCACCTCCGGTTTCACGCTGTTCGGCTCGGTTGGCCCGCTATCGGTTACGGCTTTCATCACCTTTTTACGTATTGTTGCAGCATCGTCAACCAGATAAATAGCATTTCCCTCTGATTTTCCCATCTTCCCGGAACCATCCAACCCCGGAATCTTGATTCCTTCTCCCGTGTAGGAGAAAGATGCCGGTTCCGGGAACAACTCACTCCCGTATATGGTATTAAATCTCCGGGCAAATTTCCGGGCCATCTCCATGTTTTGCTCCTGGTCTTTTCCGACAGGCACTTTATGAGCCCTGTGTATAATAATATCCGCGGCCATCAACGTGGGATAGGTCAACAAACCTGCATTCACGTTATCCGGCTGTTTACGAGCCTTTTCCTTAAAAGTAGTCGTACGTTCCAACTCGCCAAGATAAGCATTCATGTTTAAATACAAATACAACTCGGCAATCTCCTTTATGTCACTTTGCACGTAAATTGTCGCCTTCTCTGGATTCAAACCACAAGCGAGGTACTCCGCCAGAATCTTCCGCACGTTCTCCACCACGTTACCCGGGTGAGGATGCGTCGTTAACGAGTGCCAATCGGCAATAAAAAAGAAACATTTATACTCGTCCTGCATTTTTAGAAAATTCTTCACCGCACCAAAATAATTTCCCAGGTGCAAATTACCCGTAGGCCTAATTCCACTTACTACTGTCTCCATTGTCTGAAATTTACGAATTTAAAACATACAAAGATACGGTTTTATTCGTTTTGTACAACTATGTATCAAAATGCCCCGGAAACAATATTCATCATCACACTATATAACCACCTACCCATGAACCGGTAAAATTCATTTTCATTGTACTTGGAGAAAACAACCGTCTCTCGCTTACCTTATCCAGATCAACACAATGATTACCAATACATTACACCCATTTCAAACAAATACACGCTTTTTAAAACGTTTTCAGCAAAGTAAGATATTGATAGACAAGGAGAAAAAAATATTACAAAAATGGATGTTGTTATATTATTTTTCCTACTTTTGAAACGCAAAGTCTAATTAATAATTTTAATTTAAACATGGAAGGTTACGAAAAGAATGACGGTATGGAAATGAATGATCGGGATGAGATCTATTCAAAACCGGTGAGAGCAGGGAAAAGGACTTATTTTTTTGATGTAAAAGCTACTCGTAATAACGATTACTATCTAACGATTACTGAAAGCAAAAAGAAACTCGAAAAAGACGGTTCTCAGAATTACGAAAAGCACAAGATCTTTTTATACAAAGAAGACTTTGATAAATTTGCAGAGGGGCTTGACAACGCTGTCGCTTACATCAAAGCAGCTCTTAACGGAGAAACAATGGCAGTCCAAGAAGAAGTTGAAACAAACAAATTTGACGACATTGATTTTGACGATCTATCCAAATAACCAAAAAAGCTCTTCACGATGAAGAGCTTTTTTATTATCGTATATACCCGTAAGGAATTTTTGCCAGACCTTCTGCCAGTTGATTGATTCCCTTTTCCAGTTTTCCCTTCAGCAACATTTTCATCATCATGTTCAACTCCGCCTCTGCCGTTATTCGTAACCGGGTATCATAAGGGCCGTTATCCAACAACTGAATCCATACTTGAAATTCAAAAGGCAAACGTCCATCCCCCTCCAGTTTAATCAATTTCGGTTCTTCCCTCTCCACGATTTTCATCCCCATTTCACCAACGCCTTTTACCATAAAAGTGCAGGCATCTTCCGTGGTGCGAACATCCTCGATCTTGTCAGCCAGTTCCGGCATTTGATTACCGGCCCCCATCTGGCGAGCCGTCTCGATCAATTTCCCGATCTTCGAGAAATCAGAAAGAAATGCGTACACGTCTGCAATCGCACTATTTATTTTCTGAACGTCACTAACAACTCGTGTTGCCATACCTTTTATTTATAAGATTCCGGGCTCAGACGCCACTCCTTCAACTTGGCCACATCGCTCTCCTGCACGTACCCGGTTTTCTGGGCCAGGTCAATCATGGCGTTGTAGTCACTCAACGTATCCAGTACGCAATGAGCATTCGTGAAATTATCTATCGCTTTCTGGAATCCATAGGTGAAAATAGCCACCATTCCCAACACGTCACATCCTGCATTTCTCAACGCTTCCACGGCCTGCAAGCTGGATCCCCCGGTAGAGATCAGATCCTCCACCACGACTACTTTTTGACCTTCTTTATATTCACCTTCAATCAGATTTTCCAACCCGTGATTCTTGGCAGCAGAACGCACGTACACGAACGGCAACCCCAATTCCTGTGCAACCAAAGCTCCTTGGGCAATAGCACCGGTTGCCACCCCGGCGATCAATTCCACCTGTGGGTATTTTGTTTTAATCAAATTCACGAACTGGTCCCGAATATACGTACGTACTTCCGGGTAAGACAACGTCTTCCGGTTATCACAATAAATGGGAGATTTCCACCCGGAAGCCCATGTAAAAGGGTGATTCGGTTCTAATTTTATCGCTTTGATCTGTAGCAAATGTGACGCTACTTGTTCTGCAACAGTGTTCATATCTGTCTATTATTTTAATGGTTATTCTTTACTTTCAGGGTGCAAAGGTACAAAGTATTTTTCAAAAGCCATTCGGATAGCATACTGAATCTCGGGATATTCTCCTTCCAGCTTGCCGGATTCAAACAACGTGCTAATCCCCTGCAAACCGGGAACAATCGAGTCAATAAAATGAGGTTTTCCCTCGTGCAGACCGCGTAATCCAAACGCACCCATAGCCTGTAACAAACGCACCAGCACGAAATGATAATATATTTCCCGGAACTTTTCCGCATATCCCGGCTCGCTCTCCGTCAATTCCCGGATATAGAAATCTAATAATTCTTCCTTTTGATTTTCAGGAATTTTCACTATCGCGTCATATAATAAGGACGCCACGTCATAGTGCAAAGCCCCTTGCCTTCCTCCCTGGTAATCGATAAAATACACCTCGTTATCAAGGACCATGATATTTCTGGACTGGAAATCCCGGAACATGAAACCATCCGCCCCGGCCATGACCAGTTTCGCCGTCAACCGATCGAAATCATCCTCCAGTCGATCCTCGTCAGCCTCCACTCCCGCCAATTTCAAAAAACAATATTTAAAATAGTTCAAATCCCACCGGATACAACGTTCATCAAAAACAGGACGAGGCAGACATCCCGAATAATCCAGTCCCTTTCCTCCCTCCAACTGGAATTTCAACAACTCGGACAAGGCTTTCCGATACAATTCCATGGTATGCTCGCTCAGGAATTCACCCTCTCGCTCCCGCTCCACGACATCCAGCAACATATCCGGCCCCAGATCATCCTGTAAATAACAAAACCCGTCCTCCGAAACACAATACACGTGCGGAACATGCAAACGGGATTTTTCAAAATGCCGTGTAAAATCCACGAACAAACGATTCTCCCGCAAATTCTCGTGGTACACACCCACGTATGTCCGGTCTCCCGTAAACACCCGGTAATATCTCCGGGCCGAACCGGACACCGGCAACGGCTCCACTCGCCGTGCATCACTACCACTATATTGTTTGAAAAGAGTTTTTATTTTTTCTTCCATAACTCTGATTATTCATTCTCTCTCGTTTCTTTTTCCGACAATCCAACACGTATTTATATCATTCCGAGTAACGTTGATCAGCCATATTAAGCATGTTCGATGTACTAAAAATATATATTAATTTTTATCTCGCAGGCAAAAGTAAAGAAAAAACCTCAATTCACGCCATCATACAATATAAAGGCGAAACTAATGGGACTGTCTCAAAAAGTCAATTTTAAACAACGACCCCCACTAACTCCCCCTTACACAGGGGGAGAGCTGATTACCAAGCGGTTTCTCCCCCTGTGTAAGGGGGAGCTGGAGGGGGTAGTTGGCAAATACAAGCAGGACTTTTTAGACTGCCCCGTCAAATAGGATTTATCTAACGACCTTGCAGGAAGAAAATTTCTCGAATTTACATATACTTTTCAGACCAACCATCTCGTTATAAGATAGTTATCCTCCAACAAGTGCTTTATTACTCCTATAATACGCTGTTACTCTATTGTTTGGCTAGGTTTTCTCCGTGTCTTCTCCGTGCTTTCTCCGTGTCACTTGCGAGTGATCGCCGGAGGAAACACATTTAAACGCAGCACGAATCAAGAAGAAGACATATAGGAACATCGAAGGAACATTGGCATGACCTAGAGGTAATCAAACAACGACAAGATTTTGTTCAACAAAATTTAAACAGGCTTTAAAGAAAACGATATCCAAAATCGTAATCATTCCAACAGGGATTCTCTTTAACAAAAATACCCTTCAAAATCAATCGATTAGGAAGGGTATTTGTGCCCAAGACAAGACTCGAACTTGCACAGCCGAACGGCCACTACCACCTCAAAGTAGCGTGTATACCAATTTCACCACTTGGGCATTTTTTAACGGCGCAAATATATAGTATTTTCTCGTTATCGCAAAACAAATAAGCGGTATTTTAACCCGAATTTCACGAAATAAACAGTAAAAGATGCACCCAATTCTTACCGCTTTTTCCAGTAACTAACAGCAAAACAATGCGTTTTATCCAAACTTTCATTTCTCACTTGGTGATATACTTTCACACGATTTTCTTCCTCCTCAACATGACATCCGGCACACACAACACTATCCGGTAACACTTCATGTTCGTAAATAATTTCTAACTCCGTGATCTCGTGGTCCTTCAAGAACTCGTAAGACAAAGAATTAGTAACCCAGCGCACATACGTGGCTTGAGTGACGTGCTTGTTGAAATCGATATTATCGTATGTTGCCGTGAAACGACGGGTGCTTTCGAAGTCTATCGGCATTTTTTTCGTATCCAACTCGAAAGGAATTTCCCGAATACCATCCACGCAGAAAGCGGCGGTCTCCGTCACGCAAGCCGGTAAACGCACGGGACGGCGACGATTTACATCTATCACCATCCACTCTGAAGTAGCCCGCAATAAAACCTCTTCTCCTGCCACCATTCTAAAATCACGAATCGCGAATAAACGATCAATACCCGACGGCCATGTTTCCAACGTCACGTTCTCCCCCTGTTCCGGCATCCGGTTAATCAAAATATGTAACTTGTGTAGCATCCATGTCAATCCTTGCTCGTTCAACGTGGGCACGTCTATTTTCAGCGCATAAGTCTGTACGTTCGCCACGTCATTAAACAGATCGCACAAGGACTTCATGATCAAGTGTCCTTCCAAATCCGTATAATGCCCCCGAATATCTATCTCTTCCGAATATTTTACCATCCCGTTCTAATTTTAGATCCTATCGTTTGAGTGATTTAATGATTTACGATTAAGTGATTTCCACCCACAACCTCACCCCTCCTTTTTAATCTCCTAATCATTGAATCGTCAATCACAGAATTTTTAATATCACTTTTATATCACGTTTACTTCCGGTTCCAACCATACTCCAAACTGAAGGAACACGGATTTCTTTATCTCGTTAGCTAAATGTGCAATTTCTATGCCAGTTGCCCCGCCCGTGTTCACTAACACCAGCGCTTGTTTGTCGTGTACCCCGGCATTGCCGACAACTTTTCCCTTCCATCCGGCAGTTTCGATTAACCACCCGGCAGCCAATTTCACATGCCCTTCATCCACGGTATAAATCGGCAGCGCGGGATACTTTTCCAGCAAGGCATCCGCAACGGCACGTTCAACCATCGGGTTTTTGAAAAAACTCCCGGCATTAGGTAATACCTTCACGTCCGGCAATTTAGCCTCCCGTATGCGAATAATGGCCTGCCGTATCGTTTTTAACGAAAGTTCACCCAAACGGTTTACTTCATCTTTCACGCTCCCGTAATGTAATCTGAACTCGGGATGTTTTGCCAAACGGAAAGTGACATACGTTACTAGAAAACGGTTCTTCCACTCATGTTTAAAAATAGAGTCCCGGTAACTGAAACGACATGTTTCGGCATCAATCGTCACCCTTTCACCCTTCACAATATCCACGGCTTCCACCCGGTCAATACATTCCCCGACTTCCATCCCGTAAGCCCCGATATTCTGCACCGGGGTTGCTCCCACATGGCCGGGAACCAGTGAAAGATTCTCCACCCCTCCGTACCCGTGTTCGACAGCCCACGCCACGAAATCATCCCACACAACACCACTTCCTACCCGGACAAACACGTACTTATCATCTTCCCTCACGATCTCACACCCTTGCATCACGGGATAAAAGACAACCCCATCAAAGTTCTCCGTGAACAAGAAGTTACTTCCCCCTCCCAAAAGTAGAATTTCCTCCGGGTCTAACTCGTATGATCCCACAAATTCCAATAATTCGCTCTCTTGATCACACTTCACAAAATATTTACAAGTCACGTCTATACCAAACGTGTTATATTCTTTTAAACTAAAATTTTCGTTAATCTCAATCATTCTATTTCTGTCTATTAATCAACTCCACGATCTCTTTTCTCTCGCAAAGGTAAAATATATCAGGAAATAAATCACTAAATTTGCCCCATTAATCCAAAGTGTCTATGATCTCATTACCGCCAGCATTTACAGAAAGGATGCAGCAGCTCCTTGGAAACGAATCGGAAACCTTTTTCCAAGCGTTAGTTTCGGAGTCCCCCACTTCCATCCGGTTAAACCCGGAGAAAACGGCAAACACCGATCTCCCCTTCTCGGAATTACTTTCCCGACAAGTACCCTGGTGCAGTAATGGATACTACTTGAAGGAGCGTCCCTCGTTCACCTCCGATCCGTTGCTACACGGGGGAGCTTATTACGTGCAAGAGGCCTCCTCCATGTTTCTGCAAGTCGTTCTTCAGCAGATAACCGGGGATACCCCTCTCCGGGTTCTCGACCTATGCGCGGCTCCGGGTGGTAAATCCACGTTACTGGCAAACAATCTACCCAAGGATTCACTACTGGTTTCCAACGAAATAATCAAATCAAGAGCCTCCATTCTCAAAGAAAATATTATTAAATGGGGATATGATCATATTGTTGTCACCAACAGCGACCCCAATCGTTTCACGGGAATGAAGGGAGCGTTCGACATGATTCTCGTGGATGCACCCTGTTCCGGGGAAGGTATGTTCCGGAAAGACGAAAAAGCCATCATGGAATGGAGCGAGAATAATCTGCGTCTTTGCGAAGAGCGTCAAAAAAGAATACTTTCCGACGTGTGGGATGCTCTCGCCCCCGGGGGCTATCTCGTGTATAGCACGTGTACTTACAACCCCGGAGAAAATGAAGATATATTAAACTGGATTTTAACCACGTTCGATGCATCATCCGTTGAAATCCGGCATAATTTTACAGCCATCACCCCGTCCCCCTCTCCTCTCCACGGGTACCATTTCTACCCGCACAAAACTAGCGGAGAAGGTTTATTCATGGGAGTCATTCAAAAAAATGACGGGACACCCTTTACCATGAAAAAAGAAAAGCGAGCTACCCCGTCCCCCGCGGTCAAACTCCCGGCAGACATCCTCCCCCTCCTGTCGGACATGACAAAATACACACCTTACATCGCGGGAGAAACATTAGGCATCCTTCCCAAACAACACGCCGAATTTATCCAATACCTTTCCTCCAAAGCCGGGGTCATTTATAAAGGATGTGAAATCGGAGAATGTATTAAAGGGAAGACGAAACCCGCCCACGCTCTGGCTCTATACCACAAACTGCAACAAAAACACGTTACCCGTCAAGAAGTGGACCTCTCCACGGCCCTCCAATTCCTACGCAAAGAAGACATCCGTTTCGAGGCCCCTCAAGGGGAATGGATTCTCATCACCTACAAAGGCATCGGGCTAGGCTGGGTAAAAGAAGTCGGCAACCGGGTAAATAACTACTACCCCAAAGAATGGAGAATTAAAAAATTGTAGATTTTAAATTTTAGATTTTAGATTCCAACCACACAAGGCCCCCCGGCTGCCCCAGTAACCGTAACCAAAGAGCCTCGCAGGGCTCCACCGACCTTATGAACCTTATGAACCTTATAAACTTTATAGACCTTATGAACTTCTATCTCCTCTTACTCTTCCTCCACCGAACAATAGCGCTTGATGATACTGTAAGAATCCGTTAATCCAAGCTCCCCGGCCTTACTCAAATCCACGTTAGCAGCACTCCGGTTTCCTTGGTATATATAGAGTAAGCCCCGGTTAAAATAAGCCTCGGCAATATCCTTATCCACTTCCAGCACTTTCGTGTACATATCGATTGCTTTCTGAATCTCTCCGCTCTTGGCATACACGTTAGCAATATTAAACATGGCAAAAACGAACTCCGGATCAATCTCCAAACATTTGTTATTCCCCTCCAGCACCAAAGAATAATCCACGTTTCGCTCCACTTTTTTCTCCTCACCCACGACACGGGAAGTCTTCTCTTCTATCGACTCGATGTAATCGTACATCCGGGAACGGGCGCTTGCCAAGTTCATCAAAGCGAACAGATGATTCGGGTCACGCTCCAACACTGCACGGAAATCCTCGATCGCTTTCGTGTAATCTCCTCGATTCAGATACAACGAACCGCGCAGCAACAAAGCATCCGTGACATTCTTGTTTTTCCGAATATCCGAAGACAAACTCTCGATATAATTATCCTCGAATTCCCTCGGGTAATTAAATTTCTTATTTGAAACTGTCAAGGCCGGGTTATAATTATGCTCCTGATTAAACTTCATGATCCGCTTGTCGAAATATTGCACTTTCCCTTTCCGCAATGTATCCAGCGACAGGTATTGCACGATAAACATATCCTGCAATTCGATAATCACGTTCCGGTCTTGCAAACGTCCGTTAATCACGTCTTTCATCCGGTCATCCCGGGAGTTTATATCTATCAATCGCTTGAAATTCTCTGTGGTATCTACCAAGGCATTCTGGTCTCCGTCTTTCATCCGTCGATACCGATCCATGATCTCCTCCGCCTTGTAACGGTCCTTTTCGGCCGCATCGTAATCCCGCATATCCATGCTCGTCGCAGCCCTTGCCAGATACGCCTTCACGAAATCCGGGTATATTGATATACTTTGAGAAAAGTCGTTATAAGCTCCCTCGTAATCCTTAATCTCCATCTTCAACAACCCGCGATTGAAATAAATCAGTATGTTATCCGGGTTCATTTCCAACACTTGGTCAAAATCTTGAATGGCATTATTCACATCCCCGATTTCCGACCTCAACAAAGCCCGGTTATAATAAGCATACGCGTAAGTACTATCCACCTTCAAGACTGCCGTGTAATCCTCCAATGCCTCGGGATATTTCTTCATCTCGTACCACGTAATCGCCCGGCTCATAAGAATCCGCTTATTTTCCGGGTTAATCTTCAAAGCCTTGTTGTAATCCTCTATCGCATCGTGATACTCTTTTGCTTGAAACCTTAAATATCCCCTCAAACCATAAGCATCATCCGAAAACATATTCAATTTGATGGCCATGTTACAATCCGCGATGGCTCCTTCTTGATCACCCAGTTTCTCCCGCATGATTGCCCGGTTCAAATATGCCGGTAATAAATTTTTATCGATAATCAACGCCTTCGAATAATCCTTCTCCGCCGCCTTGTAATCTCCCATATCAGCCTCAGTAATTGCCCTGTTCGCATACACGTAAGCCTCACCCGGATTGATCGCGATCGCCGTGTTATAATCATGCATAGCCTCCTCGTACTGTTTCATATTATGATAGGCAATCCCCCGGTACATATAAGCATGGAAATAGTTCGGGTTCAGCTCTATCGCCTGCGTGTAATCCCGGATAGCTCCCTCGAAATCATCAAGGTTCAACTTTGCCAGTCCCCGGAAAAAATAAGGTTCGGATAAAAAGGGCTTTATCCGTATGATATTATTGAAATTCTCGATCGCACTCACGTAGTCGTCAAACATGATCGCACTCTTTCCCACTCGCAACATATTTGCCGTATTCCATTGTGCCGACACCCCCAATGTCGCCAAACAGAAGAATATAATAACGCCAAATTTCTTCATTCGATAAACATATATTTTCGGGGATAAAGATAATAAAAAAGTTCGCATCTTCATTATATCCCCCTTTTTACCCTCCCAAAAATCTCTCTCCCGCATGATATTATCAACTCCATCACTCTTTTTCCTGCATACCAAAACTTACATACTTGTTCTACGTCCTCGCTACCTCCTCGCTAATTGTCCGTTCCTATAAAGCCATATTTCAACGATAGAATAACGAACACATAACGGCCCCCCTATTTAAGTTTTCAATTTTATTCATATATTTACAAAATCATAAAGAAATAAAACAACGACAGTATAGTACAAACACATCTTGCAGAGGTAATTGAATACTCTTATTTCAAGATAGAGTACCATTTTCAACTTAATCACTCTGAAAAGTAGGCTAATCCGCTGATATATCAAAGTTTTATAGTAAATCTGTATATGATTTATAACCTCTTAGAATAAAGAAGATTAGAATAATTACCTTGTTTTCAGGTAATGAGTTGGCAACCGTCTCTATTGCCTTGTTCTGCTTTGTTTTACTTCATAGAGTAACTCTTTCAGGTACAAAAGTAGTATTTTTTCGATACTATACGAAGATTACCAAATTAAATTTTATATTTTTGCACTCAATAAACAATGATGTGCAAAACATAATATGTGCAGGAATCGTATAAGAGAGGCCTTGGCGGCAAGAGGTATCAGCCAAACCGAATTGGCAAATAAGCTTGGAAAGACTTTCAACATGGTCAATCTGTATGCCTCAAACAAAGTACAGCCTACTATTCTTGTACTATATCAAATTGCAGACATTCTAAAAATGGATGTACGGGAATTATTGTTACCTAATAATGGAATCCTCGATCTTGAACAATGTATTTGACAGAAGACGAAATAAGAGATAACGCAAAAGTTATACTTGGTTTTGACGAAAAAGACCTTGGTGTAAAGCAAGGAACAGGGCAAATAACAACTTTCAATCAATTGGGCTTTAAAGGTGTTTCAGACAAGCCCGATGGTTGGTATCTTCCCAATGACAAACAAGATATAGCTATTATTTTAGAAACCAAATCCGAAAAAGAGGATATCTTTTCTGAAAAGCACTATGCGGAGTTAGTCAAAAATGTAGAAATAGCAGCCCAGCAATACAAATGTGTTGTGGGTATTCTTTACAACGGAACGGATGTTCGTGTTATCAAATACATTAAAGGAAGCGGGCAATATGAAGAAATAGCGGATGTTGCTAAAACTCTACAAAACAAACGCTATTATATTGCATTATTCAAAGAAAATCGGATTAATAAGCAGTTGATATATTCGCTTACTAAAAAAATAAATGACTGTTTACATGTCCAATTTGGCATAAAGAATCTATACCATAGGATGATTATCACTGCTTGTGCATTGGTCGCAAAAAGGTATGGAGCAATGCTTGAAAAGGGAATGGAATATTCTCTCATGACATCTTCCATACTGAATACCTTGTCTAAGTCGCTTGAAAAAGACCGAAAGCAGAACTTGAAATTAGACCTTCTTGTTGAAGTCTATTCAGAAATAAAAATGAATATGACAAACAATCAAGAGGCAATAGACAACTTTATAACATGGGTCTCTGAAATTTCCGATTGTGTTAATTCCGATTATTGGAATGGTGAAGATGTAATGGGTATATTCTTCAACGAGTTTAACCGTTACAAGAAAAAGTCGGAAAGCGGACAGGTATTCACGCCTGACCATATTACATCTTTCATGTATAGGCTCATAGAGGTAAACCAACATGACCGAGTGCTGGATGCAACATGTGGTTCAGGGGCTTTTCTTGTGAAAGCGATGTGTAATATGGTGAAAGAGGCAGGTGGCGTAAACACATCGGAAGCAATGGTGATAAAATCAAGCCAATTATTCGGTATCGAATTTGACAGGGAAATTTTTGCGCTTGCCTGTGCGAACATGCTCATCCACAAAGACGGGAAAACAAATCTTGAGCAACTGGACACGCGCACAGAGGAGGCTTGCGAATGGATTAAGGGCAAGAAAATAACAAAGGTGCTGATGAACCCTCCATATGAACGAAAGTACGGATGTTTGAAGATTGTCGAAAATGTATTGAAATCTGTACCCATAGGAACGAAATGTGCGTTCATCCTACCTGACAAGAAATTGGAGAAAGATGGCGCAGATAAAAAATACGGCAACAAACTTTTAAAAAACAATACACTCACAACAATAATTAAACTGCCTGAAAATTTGTTTTTTGGTGTTGGAGTGACAACCTCCATCTTTGTTTTTGAGGCAGGGAAACCACAAAACGGGCGCAACATCATAGGATATTACATTGAGGAAGACGGATTAGAAACCGTGAAGAACCAAGGGCGGCAAGACATCAAAGACCGTTGGCAAGAAAAAGAGGACTACTGGATTACAGCCATCAGAGATGGTGAAGATAACCTTTACAATACCCGGCAAATCATTAATCCATTAGAACATATTTCGTACCAAATGCCTACCGCTCCGTTTGAAATATTCGAGGAGGATTTCATTAAAACGATGATGGATTACGAAATGTTCCAACGTGGTATAGACGTGAAAGAATTTAATGAAAAGGTTATGAAATCCGTATTGTACAGCAGTACTATAAAAGAAAATGATGACGTAGTAGTGATAGAATTTCCAAAATAAGCAGAAAAATGAACAGGATAGATATACAGAACTGGGAGCCGTTCAAGTTGGAAACCCTTTTTGATATTGTCAAAGGAAGCCGATTGACAAAAAAAGATATGAAAGAGGGTGATATACGGTATATTGGAGCTACGGCTTTCAATAACGGGATAACCAATCACATTGGCAACAATGAAGAAACCCATCCAGCAGGGACATTGACGGTATGTTACAATGGCTCAATCGGTCAGACTTATTATCAGGACAAGGAATTTTGGGCAACAGATGATGTTAATGTGTTATACCCCAAGTTCCCAATGAATAAATATGCAGCATTGTTTATTGCCCCATTGATAAGGTCTGTTGGGAGAAATTATGCTTATACGGACAAATGGAAGATAGAAGACATGAAAGCCAGTGTTATCTATTTGCCTACCAAGGATAATAATCAGCCAAACTGGGAGTATATAGAGCAGTATATGAAAGCCGTAGAGAAGCGAACACAGATATCCCTTGATAAGTTAATAAAAGTTATAGGGGGGGGTAAAAAGTATTTAAACATAAGCAAGTGGGGAACATTCATGGTTGGCAAGTTGTTTGAAATCTACAAACCTCAAGTATATCATACATACGAAGTAAAAGAAAACCCGAATGGCATCCCTTATGTTGTACGTTCGAAATTCGGCAACGGCATAAAATATAGGGTTTCTAAATACAGTAGCATTACGACTTCGCCTTGCGGTGTCATTTCTTTTGGTTCAGAGAATGCTACGTTCTTTTATCAAGAGGATTAACCGGGGCAATTTCGAGTGGATTTCAAGGACCAAGTTCTATTGGAAAAGAAGAGGCAAATTAGTGCGGATTTTCCATTTTGTAGCTCGGACTAATGCCGTTTCTCTACAAGCAAAGGCAGGGCGCTTCAAAACCTCTCCATCACACTCTTTTTCCCGTATTAATTTACATTCTTGTTCCATGCCTTCGTTACCTCCTCGTTAACCATTCGTTCCTATGAAGCCCTACTTCAACGATAGGATAACAGAAAGATGCAAAGGGAAATATTAATTTAAACTAAATTACACGAGAAGTCAGAAAATACCCTTCCCCAAAAGAATTTCCGACCACCAAAGCAGTATCAACCTCCAAAATATCTCTCAAACGGCTAATTCCCTTTCTCAACGCATTTCCTTTCTCGGCATAGCTATAATTGCCCCATAACCCACGAATCAAATAATCATTACTTGCAATCTCGTGCATCTTGACACAAAGCAAATGAAGTAAACGAGAGTCCATTGATTTCAGAAGTAAATTTTTTCCATTTATCACTAACAGCCCTACCACGGCATTAAATTTTGTCGTTTCTGACAAGAAATATATTTGGGGGCTTCCTTCATCCCTTATAATTCGACGATAAATACTTCTCAATTTTTCCAACAATAGTTCCATCGGACAACCTTTCCGAATACAATCATCCGCTCCTAATCTTATTGCCTCCAACTCTTTTTCGACATTCATGTACGAACTATAAAAAACAATCGGAACTCGTTTATTAACCCTTCGAACCAACTTAACGATTTCCAACCCGTCTTTTCTCGGCATTTCCAAATCCAGTAACAACAAATCCGGAATACTACGCTGAAAAATATCCCATGCCCGCCTTCCGTCACAGGCAATCCGGACATGAAATTCATTATCTTCCAACAACTTTTTCACAACGCCAGCCATCTTGTCATCGTCTTCCGCGTACAAAACATCTACTTTCTTTTCCATTGTTTACGAGGTAAAATAATAATAAATTCAGTTCCCACATTTACAACACTATGAACGGTTATCTTTCCATGATGAGCTTTCACAACAGAATGTACAAAAGATAGACCGATCCCGAAACCTTTTCTAGAATGATCATCCCGCATGGAAGGATCACGGTAATAAATTTCAAAAATATGTTTTAAACTACGGGGAGGAATCCCAATCCCATTGTCCTTTACCCGAATTTCAATCCATTTTCCTTTTTCTTGACAACTAATATCTATTTTCACACTTTTCCCGGAGTACTTTATGGCATTACCAATCAAATTTTCAAAAACAATCGGTAGATAGACCGGATCGACAGAAACTTCCGGATTGTCCATCTCACAGGAAATATTCACGTTTACCTGTTTCCCATGTGGAATTTTCACAAAATTCAAGGCACGTAGCTTTTCAAGCATCTCTTTCAAACAGAGAGGACAAGGATAAATTTGAATCCGGTGAAATATATCCGACAAAGTTAACAAACGAGTAATGGCACGTCCCATATCCGATTGCTTTTCCCGAATTCCTTCCAGAGCCTGCTGATCCTCTATTTCCATCATGTTTCCGTACTTCTTGCTAAGAACTTCCTGTGTAAAACTCATATAATCCAATGGTGATTGCAAATTATGCATCACGGTATCAAGAAAAAAATGCTGCCCAATAGTATGTTTTCTCTCTCGATTAATTTTACGTGTTAGAAACATCACACAAACGATCAACAAAACCGTAAACACGAATACAAGGACGAAAGAATTTTTTGAACGGTTCCAAAACTGATGTACCGGAAACATACACTCAACCTCCAACACGTGTTTTTCTAGAAAACCCAACCGGACAGGTTCTGCTTTCATCCTTAACCAAGGAGGAATGTATCCACAACTAAGACTATCAATCCTATTCCCCAAACTATCCAACAAATTAATCACAATAGGAAAAGATTTATCACCCATCCTCCTGCTTTGTCTAAGAAGTGAATAAAATTTTTCCAATGTCCAAAGAGTTGTATCCCGGATATCATATGTTGCCCGATATTCAGCATCAGCCAAATCATCATCTCTCTGCAGCCGGCACCTTTCGATTTTTTCCCCTTTTGTAAGTGTCAAACAGGGAACAGAACGTACAACTGAAACGGCAGTAGACTTCTGCACTGCAAACAAATTCAACTCGTTAACAGTACGAGTAATCCTATGATTCACTTTAGTGATAAATCTCTCATTCTGGAAATGATATAATTCAACAATCGAAAGTGCCTGCCAAACGAGTACTCCTAAAATAGCAATTACCGCTATACCCCAACTTACACCAAAATGTTTATTCATAAACAAGATTTACTATAACATATTTATCATATAACACAAATAAAAACATCATAAAAAAAGGAACAATTTCGCCACAAATCAACCTATTCTGCAACGATTTATTATCATACATTTGCAAATGTAACAAATAAAAACGCACGAAACACAAAGAGCAATAAATTATCAAAATTTCATCATTTAGTTAAACTTTCAAGAAAGTGAGGTGTAGCAAAAAAGTAAAACAAACAGTTGAAGAAAAACCGTAATCTTCACATAAATAACTCATTTATGTTTCTATACCGGGATCAATATTTATCAATAAAAATTAAAGATTATGAGAAAAATCACAATTTTAATCGCCTTGTTTATTGGTATCATGTTTGGATGCCAAAATTCAGATCTAGAACTAGCTCCGACAGAAAATTTACAGAGCAATGACCGACTTATTCCACTAAGAGAGACATTTGATTTCACGTACAATGGAAAAACTTACTCTTCACCTTTCTACATGGAAAATGACACGATCATGATATTAGAGGATGAAGAAGTTGCAGTAATCTACGATAGACTCCTAGAGTTGCCGGATTTAGCGACTTATGTTACTCCTAACGGGGATATCGCATACTATGACACTTATAATGAATTATTAGAAAAATTGCCCAAACAAACCCAACGCAATTCCCTTGTAAATCCAATAAAATATACCCTTACCGTATACGAACACGCTAATTATAATCGTGATCGTACAGGAAAAATACAAAACTTTGAAATGCCAGTCTTACTTCCTGAGCTAAAGTCATACGGAATGAATGACATGATATCATCGTGTGCCGTCACTAATAGTCTAAATCCAGGTACAATCGGTTCTGTAACATTTTTTAGAGACCCGAATTATCAAGCACAGTCAATAACTTTCACATATGCCTTTCCTTTAGGAGACCCGACATGGAATAATTATGTATTCTTACTAGTTGAAAATTTCCACAATTATAAAGTTAAGAAAAAAATCAACTGGAATGACCGCATCTCATCGTTAAAAGCATTCTAATACAAAATAATAAACTATTATAATGGGGGGAATACTTATAGTTTTTCCTCCCATTTCTTTTTCATCATTAACATACAATCTTACACTTTCGACACTTGACAAATTCTAATGATTTTACGAAAAACGTATAGGATACAATTTATTATCATTATTCATATACAGAACTACATCAACATTTTCCTTAAAATACGATACAAAGAGTTCCATTTTCAGGTGAAAATATTATATATCCTTGTTCTATCCGTATTTCCAAATACTTTTCAGTAGAAGATGCTTAAAACGACATCGCACAATGTATTCCATTGGAGAAAAATATACATGAATATTCTGTATTCGAGTTGAACGTATAAAAATAAAGAGTATCTTGTACACTATCATTTAAATGAACAACACCAAATATTTGAATGTATTTTCAATAATTTTAAAACGGTGCTCACTAGTGTCCACTAAAAATTTTTTGGTCACTAGTCGGTTAAAAATTAAATAAATTCGATTCACTTGAATCATTTAGCTCTTTGATATTTTTGAAATTCGATTTGTCGAACAAATCTCTAAGATGAGTTTTATCGGTTAGCGAGATGCCGAGTATTTGCAAGGTTTCGTAGATGCTTCGCTCTAACTTCATATCGTGTTGTACTATCGCCACAAGGCAGTAAGTAATTATGGCACAATATATTTGTATGCGTACAGCATTCTCCGAAGTTCCCCAAAACCTCTTTATCTTAAGGTGTTGTTTAATCCATTTGAAAAACAGCTCCACACTCCATCTATTTCGGTATAACCGAGAAATCAGCTCAGCCGAAGCGTCAAGATTGTTCGTCAGGAAAATGTATCGTGTGCCACTTTCGGGGTCTTCAACAATGAGCTTTCTAAGTTCATCGGGGTAATCCTTGGAACTTTTATAAACCGTAAAACATCCGATGACATCAGAAATGACACCTTCAGGCAATCTTCGCTTCCACGTTTTGGGCTTGATGCGTACATTGGTTTTGGCTCGTACAACGAAGAAAGCACCTATGCGGTCTATCGTATACAAGTTGCCAAAATCGTTGTAACCACGGTCAAATATATAATGCGCACCACGTTCATAAGGAATCACAGACATCGCTTTTGTATCGTGAATATTAGCAGGAGTAATATGCACAAATGCAGGAACTTCCGCTTCCACATCGTAGAGCGTATGCATCTTGATTCCGCCTTTATGCTTGCGGAATTTAGCCCACTCGAACACTGACAGACAAAGGTCAATCGTGGTGGAATCAAAAGCATAGACATGACCGTCAAGCTCAAAGATTCTTTCGATTCTACGCTTGCGCGCTTCGGCTATCATGAAGGTTGCATATTCCTGGAAGATGCGATAGTCACGTTGCTCGTTAGCCTTGCTAAGATTGCTTCGTGTTACGGACTTGCCGATTCCCAGATGATAGAGTTTTCCGGTGTGAGCCTCCAGTGACACGATGAGGTCTCTTAAACTCTCACGGTTGGAAAGTTGACCGAACATCATCGTAAGCAACTGATTCCAACAGGTATAGCTTTTAATGTATTTGTTGCCTTCATACTTCTTGACGATACGCAAGAACTTGAACTCATCAAGAAATGTGACTAATTGAGAAAAAACATATTTGTCTTTATTCATAACAGTCTGATTCAGACTGCAAAAGTAATTTCAAATCGTTGCGCACCAAATACCATTACAACAAACTGAATTTCAACAATTTCAAAGAACGACTATGATTTTTTAGTGGACACTAATGAACGGTGCTCCATAATTGAAAAATGTTTGAATTGTATACATTCAAATATTCTTTTCAACATATATCACCATAACTAGCCCAATCAAAATGTTGCTGAACATAATACACAACTCGGACGACACTGATAATATATAACACTAGTATTCCCATTTGTTACATTGCTACAATTTTTTATAATCCCTTTTTAGCCCTCTTCTTTTTCATTCCATAATGACAATCAGAAAGTATATATCGTTACAATAAAAAAATTCTGACAAGAAAAATGATCTTGTCAGAATTCACAAACTTTTATATAACCGAACTAAATTAATAGTCGTTTCTACGAGTCTCTTTCACATCTGGGATAAATCTCCAAGTTGCAGTATACAAATTATCACCATTATCAATACTACCACCACCTGTAGTATAATATCCATAACCTTCATAAGTAAATCCAACTCCCATCACAATACCATTTGTAATACTAGCTAAATCTTCCATTTGATGCCATTGATCTTTTTTATGGTTATATTTCCAAACTGTTCTTGAATTGCTTCCACTACCAGTTGCGACATAAGCATATTCTTCTCCATCATTTCCTTTATTTGAAACAAATGAAATAGCATATACTCGTGGTATTCGATCATAATCCTTATCTTGTTTTACCCCAGGTTTATCGGTTAAAGAATTAAACATTTTTTCCCATGTTTTAGTAGCAAAATCAAATTTCACAACATCTGTGGCATAACTAGACGATCCTCCAACACTCTTTGCTCCTAGACATACATAAGCAGCATTATTCACGACAAATGCAGTACCACCATAACGAGATTCCCCTGGAAATGAAATTTCCTCCCATGTTTCAGTATTCGGGTCAAAACGATAAAAATCTTTGAACACCCGATTATTTTCTCCATACCCTGTTCCTACATAACCATATTCTCCATCACTGAAAGCGACTGCATCACGACGCCCCTCAACTTCAACACCGTTAACCCTCATTACAAAACGTTTGGAATCCCATTGTTTCGTTTTCATGTTAAATCTATAGAAATCATTAAAATAAGTACGATTACGCACATATTTTTCATTATCAGAAAAAGCAGGAACATAACCTGTTCCAACATAAGCCCATTCACCAATTACAAAAGCAACTGCAGAGTGACGACCATTACCTATGTTAGTTCCTTCTCCAGGATTCTCTTCTGCAGGAAATTCAGAATTAACCCCTGTTACTTTTTTCCAATTTAATCCCTCTCCCCCCTCATCGTTGAAATAATACGTATCTGTAAGCTCCGCACTTTTAGCTCCTAATCCTAAACTCACAAAAACAGTTCCTGTTTCTGGATCTGTAAAACATACAGCTGCCTCACGAGGGGCTCCAGCAAACTCTACTGATTTTTCCCAATCTCCCAAATGATCATCATCATCACAAGAAGCAAAGATTAAACCTAATACAGCCAGAACCAATAAATTTAATGTTCTCATACTTATCTATTTACCTAGTTATTTAAATTATTTACTTTATTTCCATTTCTTTGTTGCTACAAAAACAGTAGGCAAAACTACACATTTTAAAAACAAATCCAATAAAAAAAAGATGAAATATATCTTATTTCTCTTTTTTACAATTTATTCAAATAAAATGAATCCAAGTTTTTCCGATTTTTAGAAAATAGTTATACCTTCGCATCTTGATTAAATCAAAACAGATTATAACATGAGAATAATTTTTCTGGCAGCTTTTTTACTCGCTCTATATTCATGCAACAATGACCTCAACACAATTGGTGATACGTTAGTACCTGCAGAAGGATACGTAGATGTTGAAACTTTTGATATAGAAACTTCCACAGTACAATTAGATTCCTTTCCTACAAGTCTTAATGTTTTATCCAGCATATTAAATAGTAATCAACTTATAGTGGGTAAAATGACTGATCGAGTTACGGGGATTACAAGTGCTACTCCCTATTTTCAAATTATTGGAAATGGAAATAGTGGAATCCCCAATTTTGATGACAACTATGTCTATGACTCGTTAACCCTAACGTTTCCATTTGATTATACCCAAACAAAGATTTTAGCAGGAGACACCGCAACAGTGCAAACCTATCGCGTATACCGTCTAAAAGATTTTCCGCGTACTGATTACGATGATCCATGTATTTACAATCATGAAACTCTACCATATTTTCCAGAACAATTAGCAGAATTAAAAATCAGATTGGAACAACACTTCCTTTCGCAAAAAACCACGTGGTACTTTAAATTAAACGATAATTTGGGGAAAACTCTTTTTAACCTTATTCGAGCCCAAGATTCTATATTAAACCCGTCATATGCACTAGATTTCATGCAATATTTCAAAGGTTTAACAATTATTCCTGATGAAACAAACATGGCATTATTGCCACTCGATGCTTCTTCTTTACAATTAAGGTGCCATTATCATTTGGATGAGACGAGTTATACATACCCATTCCGAGCGCTTGCCTCCTACTCTAGTGGAGGATATTATGCTTTCACGAATATTAAACATACCCCATCTGAATGGCTTAAAGACGTCACATGGAAAGATTCTTTATCATACACGAAAGCTGGTCAAGCCGTCATTCAAGGACTAAACGGATATATGTTAAAAATGAAATTGCCTTTCAGGTCAGACGTAAACCCCTATCGAACAATCATAAAAGCTGAAATTGTTTTAGAACCTAAAGTAGATAATTTTGAAGATATTTCTGAACCTACAACGATTCAAGTGTTCACATTAGATAAATATTCTAGAATCACAGGTAATCTTACAGATTTATCCGGTAATCCGATATATGGTTATGTCGAAACAAATCCGAACTACAAAGAAGACCGAAAATATAAAATAGATATTACGGATTATTACAATAGTATGGTAAGTGGAGGTACAGGCGGTATTGATCCTGAACTTAATTTATTGATTGGTTTACAAGGGACTCCGGTACAAGTTGGAACTTCTGAAATTAAAACATTCGTAGGGATGAACAATATTTCCTTTCAAAGACTTATTATTGATGAAGTTCCAGTATTACGAATTTATTACGCTAACTATTAGTAAAAATATTGCCGTTTTATAATAATTGAGTATGAAAAAAATATTTACAAGTATAGTAATATTACTTTTTACCTTAGGAGCATTAGGTCAAAACAATATGGGTACTCCCTATTCTAAATTTGGAATAGGATTGTTGCCAGATAACTATGGAGCCTATACGGGTATGGGTGGAGTTTCTGCTGCGATGAGAGATAATTACAATATCAATTTTTTAAACCCTGCATCCTACACGGCATTAGATTCAAATCGATTCTATTTTCAAATGGGAATTACAGGAGAATACGTAGATGTATCAACCTATAAAGACCATTCTAATTATAAAGTAGCTCAAAATGCCTCATTAAATATGGCATTTCGAGTATATAAAAAGACATTCGTGTCTTTAGGATTAACTCAAAGATCTGACAGAGGATTCGATTTAATTTATTCCTATCCTGTAAGTGGAGAGCCTTCAATGTATTATGTACAACAATTGGAAGGATTAGGAGGTTTAAATGAGGCCTACCTTGGTGTTGCTTATCAATTAGGTAAATTATCATTAGGCGTTAATGCGGCCTATGTATTTGGAAAGGTAGAAGATCGATTAACACTCGTAATGCAACCTGCAACAAGTGGTTACTATCTAAAATCACAAACATTAACTCATATCAGTAGTGGTCTATTCACTTTGGGTTTTCAATTACCTTTACCATTAACAAAGAAATCAGAATTGACATTCGGAGGTAGTTTCAATTTTGGAACCTCTTTGCATGGAAACAGAACTTTCGTAGCAAATAAAATAAGTAATACAAGTGGTGCAATCATAAATGTTAATAATGAAAGTTGGGACAATGGAGAAATATTTTATCCATTCAGAATGATCATAGGGGCAACCTATCAATATGCTAGGAAATGGATGTTCTCTGGAGATTACACCTTCCAAAAAATGTCTGCCTATAAAGAATTTGGTACTAATCAAGAATTTCAAGATTACCATAAAGCAGCTATTGGAGGATCATTGCAACCCAACGAAACTGGCCGTTACTGGTGGCAAAGAAATAAGTATACTGCAGGTGCTTACTTTACTCGTTCGCAACACAGATTCAATTATACCGATATCAACACTTATGGACTAACCGTCGGAACCCAAATGCCTCTTCGCCTAGCCCGCCAAGAGTTGATGTTGGGAGTTGCCGTTGATTTAGGTATGCGCGGAACTCACCGAAATAACCAGATTTTGGAGAAGTACGCAAAATTAAGAATAAACATTGCCTTTAAAGAAATCTGGTTCATGAAAGCTAAGATTCATTAAAGACACAATATTTCATATTTAGAAAACTAAAACACATGAGAAAACTTTTATTATCAATCGTTGCAGCAAGTATGACGCTTGCAGCATGTAATGCCCAAAGCGGTTATAAAGTAACCGGGACAATCGAAGGGATGCCTGACGGTAAAGCGTTCATCGCCAATTTCGATGGGACGAAACTTGACACGTTAGCAAAATCAGACATCACTAACGGAGCATTCGAATTTACCGGTAAAGTAAGCGAACCGACAGGAGCTTTCATTATGGTAGTTGGACAACGTTTCAGCTTACCGATCATGCTGGAAAACGCAAACATTACCGTTAATGCCGGACAAGCCGGATTAAATGTAACCGGTAGTGAAGGTCAAAAAATATATGACCAATTCATGGCACTCAATATGTCTATTCAACAAGAACAACAAAAATTGATGCCTGAATTCCAAGCAGCTAACCAAGCTGGGGATCAAGCTAAAATGCAAGAAATCCAAGATCAATTCCAAAAAGTGGTTGAGGCTGCTCAAGCAAAAGAAGCTGAATTGATTAAAGCAAACCCGGACTCTTACGTTTCAACTTTTGTTATCGTATCAGGAATGGGACAAATGGAATACGAGCAATTGAAAGAAAAATATGCTTTACTTGGTGAAAAAGCCAAAGCTACCGCACACGGTAAAGCTATCGCTGCTCAAATCGCCAAATTAGAAAGTACCGCAATTGGTCAAATCGCTCCGAACTTCACGGTAACTACCCCGGAAGGAGAATCAATCTCTTTGTACGACATCAAGGGTAAAGTGAAATTAGTTGACTTCTGGGCATCATGGTGTGGTCCTTGCCGCGGAGAAAATCCTCATGTAGTTGAAATCTACAAAGAATATCACCCGAAAGGATTAGAAATCTTCGGTGTATCTTTGGATAACAACAAAGAGGCTTGGGTAAAAGCTATCGCTGATGACGGTTTGGTATGGAAACATGGTTCTGATTTGAAAGGTTGGCAATCAGCTCCTGCTAAATTATACAGCGTAACCGGAATTCCTCACACGATCTTGTTAGACGAAAACAACAAAATCATCGCCAAGAACTTGAGAGGTGACGAATTAAAACAAAAGATTGCTGAATTATTGAAATAATTTCCAATCCACCTATAAAAGTGCGGCAATCAATTCATGTTTGCCGCACTTTTATTTAACCAACCTCTAACGCTAAAACTTGTAACTACCATGCACAAGCTCCTTCCCGTAATCGGACTATTTTGCATGCTCCTCCTCTCTCTCCACGGTCAGGCTCAGTCCTCGTGGGCCGATTCGACGCTAAATACCATGAGCCTGGATGAAAAGATCGGACAACTGATCATGGTTGCAGCCTATAGCAACAAAGACAGCGTGTACGAGAACCACCTGGAAGCAACCATTGAAAAGTATCATATCGGGGGCATCATCTTCTTTCAAGGCAGCCCACGAAGTCAGGCTTTGATGACAAACACCTATCAACAGAGTGCTAAAATTCCCCTCATGATCGGTATGGATGCAGAAAACGGGGTCGGCTGGCGGATCAAACCCGCCATGGAATTTCCCAACCAGACCTTGTTGGGAGCCATTCGAGACACGAATCTGATTTACCGTCTGGGAGCAGCCATCGGACAACAATGCCGGACAATGGGTATTCACGTGAACTTTGCTCCCGTGGCCGACATTAATGTTAACCCTAAAAACCCGGTCATCGGCATCCGGTCATTCGGGGAAAAGAAAGAAGAAGTTGGCAACCGGACCCTGCAATACATGCGAGGCCTGCAATCCCAGCACGTGATGGCCGTGGCTAAACACTTCCCGGGACACGGGGACACAGACGTCGATTCCCACTTGGCACTACCCTTAATTCGCCACTCCGCGGCACGTATTGACACGGTTGAATTGTACCCCTTCCGCCAACTTTTCGAGGCTGGGATACCGGGTGTCATGATTGCCCACCTAAACGTACCTTCCTACGATACGGCCAATATCCCGGCTTCTCTATCCAAACAGATCATCACGGACCTGCTACGCGATAAATTACACTTCGATGGTCTGTGTTTCACGGACGCCATGAACATGAAAGGTGTCACCAAAGGAAGAACTCCCGGAGAGGCTGATGTAGAGGCGCTAGCAGCAGGAAACGACATTTTGTTATTCCCGGAAAACGTGGAAGCTTCCGTGAGGAAAATCAAAGCAGCCATCCGAAAAGGCGTTCTCACGGAAGAGATGATCAACGAAAAATGCCGGAAAGTCCTTAAAGCAAAAGCAGAATTCGTACTCCCGTATGTTGCTCCCGTGGATACCGCCCGGCTAACCGAACGATTGAGTTCCCCATCAGCCAAAGCTCTATTACAAGAAACATACGCCAAAGCGATTACTCTCGTGAAAAATGACGGTCTCCTGCTCCCGTTGACACATTTAGACACGCTACGCATTGCCTCATTAAATTTTGGAGACCGGAAAGCCCCCGTTTTCGAGAGTACACTAGAGAAATACGCCCCTTGCGCTCACTTTTCTCTATCTCCTGGTGCTTCAAAAGAAAAAATGGAGAAACTGATTAACAATCTATCGGAATACAATTGTGTTATCCTATATAACAGTGCCGCCCGTAACACGGCATCCCGGCAATTCGGGGCGACCATGGAACTTGTCAATATTATCAAGCAACTGAAAGGAAAACACATCGTGTTCTGCCATCCGGCCACACCCTACGGAATCGACCTGTACAGCTATCTTCCCATGGATGCCATCATCGTGAGCTATTCACACGACACTCCCGCACAACAATTTGCCGCCCAAGCCATTTTCGGGGGAATCAACGTGAACGGAAAATTACCCGTGAGCATTAACCGCTATTATCCCGCCGGTACCGGGTTATCCACCCCGAAACTGCGGTTAGGATATTACCAGCCGGAAAGTTGCGGCATGGATTCACAGATCCTACTTAAAATTGACAGCATATGCCAAGCCGCCATAAAAGCAAAAGCAACTCCCGGCTGCCAGGTTCTCGTGGCAAAAGACGGTTATATTGTCTACAACAAAGCCTTTGGTTTCAACACGTATGATAGAAAAAAGAAAAACACGACCGACAACATATACGACATCGCTTCCATCACGAAAATAGCGGCTACTCTTCCGGCTGTCATGATGCTTTATGACCAGCAATATATAACACTCGACTCCCCGATTGTCCGATACTCTTACTCTCTTCGGGAAACCGACAAGCAAGATATTACCGTCAAGGAATTGTTGTTACATTCAGCCGGATTAAGGGCATCTTTTTCTTTCTTCCAGCACGCCATTGACTGGGATAAAATGCAAGGTCGGTTGTTCACGACAAAATACACGAAAACCAATACCCGCAAACTCCGAGATCGACTTTACCTGAATCCCAAATTCACGTACCGGGACAGCACGTTTAATTTCACGGGGGGCGAAGGCTATTTGGTCGTTTCCCCACATTTCTACATTCACAAACATTTCCAAGACTCCATTCACGATTTGATTTTAAACTCCAAACTGCTACCCCAGAAAAAATACACGTATAGCGACCTTGGATTCGTACTATTAAAAGACATCGTGGAAGAACAGTCCGCCACACCTTTTGACGTTTATTGCCGGAAACATTTCTTTAAAAGACTGGGAGCCTATAACACGGACTTCAACGCTCATTTTAATCTCGACATGAAAAGAGTGGTTCCCGCCAATGAAGATGATATTTTCAGAAAATCTCAATTACACGGGTACGTGCATGACCCGATCGCAGCACTTATGGGCGGAGTGTCCGGTAATGCCGGTTTGTTCTCCACGGCAGAAGATCTAGCCAAAATCATGAGCGTCTACCTGAACCGCGGGACATACGGGGGGGAACGTCTTATCGATTCTACGACTATTGACCTTTTCACTCAAACACAATTACCTCTCGACCAAAACAGACGGGGTCTCGGATTCGACAAACCGGAAACCTTGCCCAACAAATCAGGCCCGACCTGCAAGGAAGCCCCTTGTTCCAGTTACGGACACACGGGATTCACGGGAGCCATCGCGTGGAACGATCCGGACAACCAATTAATCTACATCTTTCTATCCAACCGGATTTACCCCAACGAATTCAACGACAAACTTATCAAAGACAATATCCGTACAAAAATTCAAGAGGTCATTTATAAAGCAATCCTGAAATAGAGTTTATAAAGTAATATTTCAAGTATTCGCATAACAAAAAGACCCCTTGGCACATTTATTGTAAATCATCGTGTACAAGGGATAAAACGCTGTAAATACTTTATGAACCTTATAAACTTTATAAACCTTAATAACTCATTTCATTACGGAAAAAATTCTGTATATTTAGAATGATTTTAAAATAGATAAACCCGTTTAAAATGACGGAAAAATAGATACTTTTGTGCCGGATAAAGAATTTAAATAGTTATCAATAAATAGACCTAATTATGAGTAATTTCTTAACATCGTCGATCGGGAAAAAGATCATTCTGAGTTTATCAGGCCTTTTTCTTATTGCGTTTTTGTGCGTCCACTTAGCACTGAATCTACTTTTGATTGTAGATAATAGTGGAGAGTTATTTAACATCGGGGCCCATTTCATGGCTACGAATCCTATCATTAAAATCGTAGAACCGATTCTTGCCATAGGATTCATTATCCATATCATCTTGGCTTCTATCCTGACTCTTCAAAACAGAGGCGCACGTCCTATCAAGTACGATCTTCGCAGACAATCAGGGAATTGTACATGGTCATCCAGAAACATGTACATCTTGGGAGGTCTGGTTTTGATCTTCTTGTTTGTTCACCTTTGGAACTTCTGGTGGAAAATCAAGTTTGCCGGAGATCCTCTCTTAACCGAGATCAACGTGGACGGTACTACCATGGAAAACACCTATGCTTTGGTTTCCGGACTATTTAAATCAAGTATCATCTACTGTTTCCTTTACATCTTGGGAGGTATTTTCTTAGGATTACACTTGACCCACGGTTTCTGGTCAGCTTTCCAATCTATCGGTTTCTGTAACCAAATTTGGAGAAAAAGACTGGAATGTTTGGCTAAAATCTTCGCTTTCATCATTGCTGCAGGCTTTAGCATCATTCCGCTTTATTTCATGCTTGGACTGGCAAACTAACCATTTTAAATTGTAGATTGTAGATTTTAAATTGCATGAATCAACGATCTAAATTTAAAATTTAAAACTTAAAATTTAAAATTACTAAGGTTATGACAGAATTAAACGCTAAAATACCTGCAGGCCCGCTAGCCCAGAAATGGTCGAATCACAAAGCCCATATCAATGTTGTGAGCCCTGCTAATAAAAGAAAACTTGATGTTATCATCGTAGGTACCGGACTTGCCGGAGGATCGGCTGCTGCCAGTCTTGCTGAATTGGGATACAACGTAACCACGTTCTGTTACCAAGACTCTCCTCGTCGTGCTCACTCTATTGCTGCTCAGGGAGGTATCAACGCCGCTAAGAACTACACGAATGATAACGACTCTGTATACAGGCTATTTTATGAAACTATCAAAGGTGGTGACTACCGTGCTCGTGAGGCTAACGTGTATCGTTTGGCTGAAGTAAGTAACGCCATCATCGACCAATGTGTCGCTCAAGGTGTACCGTTTGCTCGTGATTACGGCGGTCTTTTGGACAACCGTTCTTTCGGTGGAGCATTGGTAAGCCGTACGTTCTACGCCCGCGGTCAGACCGGACAACAATTGTTGTTAGGATGTTACGGGGCTATGAACCGTCAGATTGAAAAAGGTAAAATCAAATCATATACCCGTCACGAAGTATTGGATATCGTTATCGTGGACGGAAAAGCAAGAGGTGTTATTGCCCGTGACTTAGTTACCGGAAAGATCGAACGTTTCGGAGCTCATGCCGTGGTACTGGCTACCGGAGGATACGGTAACGTGTTCTTCTTGTCAACCAACGCCATGGGATGTAACGGTAGTGCTGCTTGGCAAGCTTACAAACGCGGTGCTATGTTCGGAAATCCTTGCTTCGTGCAGATCCACCCGACTTGTATTCCGGTACACGGAGACCAACAAAGTAAATTAACTTTGATGTCCGAGTCATTACGTAATGACGGACGTGTTTGGGTTCCGAAAAAATTGGAAGATGCCAAGAAATTACAGGCTGGTACGTTACACCCGAACGATATTCCGGACGAAGACCGTGACTTCTACTTGGAGCGTCGTTACCCGGCATTCGGAAACTTGGTTCCGCGTGACGTGGCATCCCGTGCTGCTAAAGAAAGATGCGACGCCGGATTCGGAGTAAACAACACCGGTAAAGCCGTATTCTTGGATTTCAAATACGCTATCGACCGTTTGGGAAGACACGTGATTGAAGAACGTTACGGAAACTTGTTCCAGATGTACGAAAAGATCACTGCTGTAGACCCGTACAACAACCCGATGATGATTTACCCAGCAATCCACTACTCTATGGGAGGTCTTTGGGTTGACTACAACTTGATGACGACCATTCCGGGATTGTACGCTATCGGAGAATGTAACTTCTCTGACCACGGTGCTAACCGTTTGGGGGCATCTGCTTTGATGCAAGGTTTGGCTGACGGATATTTCGTTCTGCCGTACACGATTGGAGATTATCTCGCACACGATATTCAAACCCCGAAAATCAAAACTAACACGCCGGAGTTCGACGCCGCTGAAAAGAACGTTACCGATCACTTGCGTAGATTGTATGACATCAAGGGTACAAAATCACCGGATCACTTCCACAAAATGTTGGGACACATCATGTGGGATTACATCGGAATGGCTCGCGAGGCTGAGGGCTTGAAAAAAGCAATCAAATTAATTGCCGAGTTGAAAGAAGAATTTTACAAGGATTTGCGCGTAACCGGAGAGTTTACCGCTATGAACAACGAGCTTGAAAAAGCCGGTCGTGTGGCAGACTTCATCGACATCGCACACCTGATGGCATTGGATGCCTTGGATCGTAACGAATCCTGCGGAGGTCACTTCCGTTTGGAATCAGTTACCGAAGAAGGTGAAGCAAAACGTGATGACGAACACTACCAGTATGTTTCCGTTTGGGAATACAAGGGAGACAACAAAGAACCTGAATTACACAAGGAGGCCCTTGTATTTGAAAATATTCAGGTAGCTCAACGTTCTTATAAATAATCTTAAATGAAAAATCGTTATGGCAGATAAAATATTAAAAGAACTAACCCTAAAGATCTGGCGTCAAAAAGATGCAAAATCAAAAGGTGGGTTTGAAACTTACAAGATTCATGATATTTCAACCGGTAGCTCATTCCTTGAAATGCTTGACATTCTGAATGAACAACTGGTTAGCGAGAACAAAGAACCGGTGGCTTTCGATCACGACTGTCGCGAAGGTATCTGTGGAACCTGTAGTTTATTCATCGATGGACGTGCACACGGACCGGATGATGACGTAACCACTTGTCAATTACACATGCGTCGTTTCGAAGAAGGTGCAACGATCACCATCGAACCGTGGCGTTGCGGGGCTTTCCCGGTAATTAAAGACTTGATCGTGGACCGTGGTGCTTACGAGAAGATTCTGCAAGCCGGTGGTTACGTTTCAGTAAATACCGGTGGTGTTCCTGACGGAAATGCAATTCCAATCGGGAAACCGGCTGCCGACGAGGCTATGGACGCTGCCGCTTGTATCGGTTGTGGAGCTTGTGCCGCTACTTGTAAGAACTCTTCAGCTATGCTTTTCGTGGCTGCTAAAGTTTCCCAGTTGGCTCTTCTTCCGCAAGGAAAGATCGAAGCTGCTCGCCGTGCTAAAGCTATGGTGGCTAAAATGGACGAACTCGGATTCGGTAACTGTACCAACACGGGTGCCTGCGAATCAGAATGTCCGAAGAGCATCTCTATCGAGCACATCGCTCGCTTGAACAGAGAGTTCTTGAAAGCTAAATTGAAAGACTAATTTTACTTCGTGTAATATGAAAAAGACCGCTTTATTGCGGTCTTTTTTTTGCACTGTACATCTTATTATTCATTCTCTATTTGTAAATTTGTATCGCAAATCACACCGAATTAATATGAAATTATTCTTTCGTACCATTGGAGAGGGGACTCCTCTAATTATACTTCACGGTCTATGGGGTGCATCTGAAAATTGGCTTCCCATTGCCCATTTACTAGAAGATAAATTCCAAGTCATCTTACCTGATGTCCGTAATCACGGTCAATCTCCCCATGACGAGGCCATGAATTACGAGGAGATGAGTAATGACGTCATTGAACTCATTAAGGACCTTAAACTCCCCGTCCGTCCCCATATCGTGGGCCACTCGATGGGAGGAAAAATCGTGATGGCTTTATTACTGAAAAGACCAGAACTTGTGAATCGAGCCGTGGTCGTGGATATTGCTCCAGTATCCTATTCCCAACGGGACGGGGGAAGTCATAACCGGATTATTGATTTTATGGCGAATTTTGACCTTTCCCGGTTACATAGTCGAGAAGAAGTTAAGGAAGCCATTCAGCAACATTTCAGAACGGAACGCTCTCAACAATTATTTTTAAAGAACATCAAAAAGACTACCTCCGGTTTCGAATGGAAAATCAACCACCGGGTGATCAGCAAGCATTTTGACGAGATCAGCGGTTGCCCGTCCTCACTGCCCAACAGCACGTACGACAAAGAAATCCTATTCATTAAAGGTGAACAATCCAACCTAATCACAGGGATAGAATGCCTGCAAAAAGAATTTCCGGCTGCCCGCCTCGTCGAACTCCCACAATGTGGTCATTGGATTCATAGCGAACAGCCGAAAAAACTGGCTCAAGCAATTAAAAATTTCCTTATAAAATAATCCCAACCTGTTATCTGCCAAGCAAGCATTTATCCGTGACATACACAACAGCTTGGATACGACTCTCAGCGATCACACTATTAGAGGCTACACCGGACTCCAACATAACCGCAGTCAAACGAAGGGTGTATTCTTTCTTTGAATCAATTTTATTCAATTTATTAATTTTCCCGATAGTACTCTCGTTAAGGGTATATTTACCATTATCATAAGAGAATAATCCACTCTCAAAATACACGTCGGCTTCATTATCCTTTGAATACACCTCCATTTTATAATACACGTTTTCACCTTCAAATTTATTCCATTCAATTTCCAATTGATTAGGATATCCTGCTTTTATTGATGAAGTAAAATCAATATCCGTTAATCGCATGGATGGAAAATTATCTGCCGTAATAAATTCATCAAATTTCACGTAATCAGAACCAATGCGACAGGAAAAACGTATTCTCCGATCTTCTACCCGGCTAATATCCGCCTCTCCTTTCCAAACATTATTATAATTTTTCAGTTTTACCGACTCATCATCCGATAACAAAGCAAGCACGTACCCCGCACGCATACTCCGATCATTTGAAATCCGGAAACCAAGTTGGGGGTTACTTACTCCATCTACAAACTTATTTACCCAGAAAGCGTCGCCTGTCAAGTTTTCAAGGTAAGATGGCTTCGTGATATACTCACGTTCTCCCCATCCATTATTCACCACCAACTTCTTGGACGTACAATTTTCCACGGTCCACGTCTCGGCATTTCCATTCTTCCAATCCACGGCAAGTATATTCTCCCCTTCATCCCGCCACGTTCCTGCCACTGAATCAATCACACCTCGCAAATCAACGCCCTTTATTTCCCCGCTCTTATCAAAACGATTTATTTCCAGCACGTTTTCATCCGAGAATGACGAATAATTTTTACTCGTAGTTCTATTGTAATACCAATCAACACCTGTCATTCGATTGACATCTAACATAAAATCTTTATCATCGTCACTACAACTACCCAACCACAAGCTCCCCACGATGAGACCTAACATTCCTAATTTCTTCATTTCACTCCGTTTTTATATCATTAACCGTAATTCTATTCGCAAAATTAATCCATAAATTATAATCCCCCATTCACAAAATTCCTATCTTTGTTCTTAGTACAATAATTATGCCTAACAAAATAATAAATCATGTTATACCCGTTAAAATTCCATCCAATTCTCAAAAAAAAGATATGGGGAGGTGAAAGACTAGCTTATAAAAGTGAAGAACACGAAGAATCCATTGGTGAAAGTTGGGAAATATCGGCCGTGGAGGACAATATCTCGGTGGTATCAAACGGAATCCTTGCTGACAACGATTTACAAGAGTTAATCGAAGTATACATGGGAGACCTCGTCGGGGATCATATCTACGAGAAATTCGGCATTGAATTTCCCCTATTAATTAAATATATTGATGCGAATGACGATCTGTCCATCCAAGTACACCCGGATGACGAGACGGCAAAAGAACGTCATAATGCCTATGGTAAAACTGAAATGTGGTATATCGTCGATGCAGAAAAGGATGCCTCTCTCGTGTTGGGATTCAATCACGAAATTGACAAGGCAACCTATCTTCAGGCATTACACCAGAACAAACTCATGGATTTATTGAATGTCCAAAAAGTAAAGAAAGGGGAAAGTTTCTTTATTCCTGCCGGATTGGTACACGCTATTGGGAAAGGATGCCTGATCGCAGAAATTCAACAGACTTCCGACATTACATACCGAATTTACGACTACAACCGGAAAGATGCCAACGGGAACACACGTGAACTACACACGGATTTAGCCACAGACGTGATCGATTACAGCTATCAACCACAACACCGAGTAAACTATACCCCACAGGATAATCAATCCGCAAAACTCGTGAAATGCCCTTATTTTACCACGAATTTACTCGTATTTGACCGGGACATAGAGAAAGAGTACGTTCACCTTGATTCATTTGTAATCTACATGTGCCTGCAAGGAAAATTCACCATCACAACCGGGGAATGCGAACCGGTATTGGTCAACAAGGGAGAAACCGTTCTTGTACCCGCTTGTTTTAAAAATCTCACGCTATACCCGGATGACATAACGCAAGTCCTAGAGATTTACGTGGAAGAGTAAGAGTTAAAAGGCACAATATAAGTAATACTTTTATTAGTAATAACATTGTTAGTAATAAAAATATTACTTATCTTTACATTTGAATCACACTCGAAGAATTATGGAGAATAAGCCTTTTATATTTGGAGTTGCAACATCAGGCGACAATTTCACGGACCGAGAGAAAGAAACGTTACGCTTGGTATTAAATTTTCAGCATGGTGTAAATACGGTACTAATCTCACCTCGCCGCTGGGGGAAGACCTCTTTAGTACAGAAAGCGTGCAGTTTGGCACAATCAGATAAATTAAAAATCGTCTATCTCGACATTTTTTCTTGTCGCAGCGATCGAGATTTTTATGACGCATTCGCTTCCGCTATTCTCAAACAGACATCTTCAAAATTGGATGAATGGCTTGAGCACGCTAAATTGTTCCTTTCCCGTATCAGTCCTAAAATTTCGATGGGGACCGATCCTATGACGGATTTTTCCATATCGCTTGAAATAAATCCCAAAAGTAACAATATCGATGAAATCTTGCAGCTCCCTGAAAAAATAGCCCAAAAAAAAGGTTACAATATCGTCGTTTGTATCGACGAATTCCAGCAGATTGCCGAGTTCAAAGATTCCAAAACCTTCCAGAAGCGATTACGCTCTATTTGGCAATTACAAAAGTCGGTATCGTATTGTCTATTCGGTAGCAAGAAACATTTGATGAATGAACTCTTCGAAAAAAAGAGCCTTCCTTTCTATAAATTCGGGGATGCTATCTATTTGTCAAAAATCGAGACTCGGGATTGGATAGACTATATATGTAGGCGTTTCAAAGCTACAGGCAAACGAATTTCAGAAAAGTTAGCCGAAAAAATCTGCCAAATAGTAGATAATCATTCTTCATACGTGCAGCAGTTGGCATGGTTAGTATGGATTCATACGGACAAAATTGCCACGGAACAAGATTTCGAGACAGCATATCAAGATATTATCGACCAAAATACACCGCTATTCGAAAAGCAAACCGAGAGTCTTACAACTTATCAAATGAATTTTTTACGAGCAATCATAGATGGAGTTCATAGTGAGTTTACCACACAGGAGATTTTGCATAAGTACCAACTCGGATCGTCGGCCAATGTTAGCATCGTAAAACGAGCCTTGGTAAAGAAAGAACTTATAGAAATAGAAAAACGTCAAGTGATTATTCCCGATCCCGTAATGGCCGTATGGTTGAAACGGGAGTTACGAATGTAATACGGGAAAGAAACAAAACGTGGATTACAGGACAAGTACAGGACATTAAACCCACTGAATAATAATAATCTGTAAGGTTCATAAAGCTTATAAAGTGGAAATTACCTTATAACTTTATGAACCTTATAACTTTATAAACTATCTTATCGCTTCTCTGATGCGAACCAGTCTTTCTAACAATCCTTCAATCAAGTCCAGACGTAACATATTTGCTCCATCCGACTTCGCACAACTAGGATCAGCATGTGTTTCAATAAAAATACCATCGGCACCCACGGCAATTCCAGCCTTGGCTATTGTTTCTATTAATGCAGGCTGTCCCCCGGTTACCCCGGAAGCCTGATTCGGTTGTTGCAAAGAATGCGTCACATCCACAACCACCGGACACTGGCAAGCCTGTTGCATGATACTGATTCCGCGGTAGTCCACGATCAGATCTTGATACCCAAACGTCGTTCCCCGTTCTGTTACCATTACCCGATCATCCCCGGATTCTCTTACCTTGTCCACGGCAAATTTCATGGACTCGGGAGAAAGGAACTGCCCTTTCTTGATATTCACAATCTTTCCCGTTTTAGCAGCAGCTACCAGCAAATCGGTCTGGCGACATAAGAAAGCCGGTATCTGTAATACATCCACGTACTCGGCAGCCATTTCCGCATCCCGTTCCGTGTGAATATCCGTCACCACCGGAATACCAAATTCAGCTCTCACCTTGGCTAATATCTTCAACGCCTTCTCGTCCCCGATCCCCGTGAAAGAATCCAAACGCGAGCGGTTAGCTTTTTTGAATGATCCCTTGAACACGTACGGGATTCCCAAACGATCCGTCACCTTCTTCACGTGTTCCGCAATATTTAAAGCCATCTCCTCTCCCTCGATCACGCAAGGTCCGGCCAACAAAAAAAACATCTCCTGATTTATCAATTCATTATATACCATAATAACTTTAGATTTTAGATTCTTCCCATTATCTATATTTTCTCCACCAAGCCTTCAAACGCTCCAGAATCTTCACTTCCTGTGCATTCTGTTGGGGTTGATAGAACTTCTTGTCTTTCAATTCTTCCGGCAAATATGGTTGTTCCACGAAATTTCCCGGATAATCATGCGGGTACTTGTAATCCTGCCCGTAATTCAAATCTTTCATCAACTTCGTCGGGGCATTACGTAAATGTAACGGTACCGGAGAATTTCCGGTCTGTTTCACGGTTGCAATGGCCGCATCAATAGCCAGGTAAGCGGAATTACTCTTCGGAGAAGTCGCCAAGTAAATCACACATTCCGACAAAGGAATCCGAGCTTCCGGCATACCGATTTTATGCACGACCTCAAAACAAGTATTCGCGATCAAAATTGCATTCGGGTTAGCCAATCCTATATCCTCCGCCGCGGAAATAATCAAACGACGAGCTATAAACTTCGGATCCTCTCCCCCTTGCAACATACGAGCCATCCAATAAACCGCCGCATTCGGGTCGCCTCCCCGGATGGATTTGATCATGGCAGAAACTATATCATAATGCTGTTCTCCGTCCTTATCATACATCAACGGGTTCTCATGTAACTCCCGATGCACAGCCTCATTGTCAATAACAATATCCCCCTCTCCCAATCCGTTTACCACCAGCTCCAAGATATTCAACAATTTTCGGGCATCACCGCCACTATAAGAGATCATGGCCTCTTTCTCCTTCACCGTGATATTACGCTTGCTCAAGTAATAATCCTTAGCAACGGCACGGTCTATCAGGTCTTCGAGATCCTTTTTCTCTTGAGACTTTAGCACGTACACCTGACAACGGGATAAAAGCGGGGAAATCACCTCGAAGGAAGGATTTTCAGTCGTGGCCCCGATAAGCGTCACGGTACCTTTCTCCACGGCTGCCAGCAAAGAATCTTGCTGGGCCTTCGAGAATCGATGAATTTCATCGATAAACAGGATGGGATTCGGTGTATTAAAGAAACGTTGTCCCTCGGCTTTCTGAATCACTTCGCGCACATCCTTTACCCCGGAACTCACGGCACTCAACACGTAAAACGGACGTTTCAACTGTTCCGCGATAATCATCGCCAACGTCGTTTTCCCCACTCCCGGAGGCCCCCATAAAATAAAGGAAGACACAACTCCCGAATCAATCATCTTTCGTAGCACCTTGCCCGGTCCCACCAGATGTTGCTGCCCGATATAGTCTTCTAAAGACTTCGGTCTCATTCGCTCTGCCAACGGCTTATTCTCCATGTTTCTCTTCTTTCTGTCCACACAAAGATACTCAAAAATTCAGTGGAGAAAAAACATAAAAGGGAGTTCATATAAAAAGCGGGATTCACTTATCGTGCATCCCGCTTCAATATTTTATTACAGTACTATTTACAGGTCAGTATTCTTTTCCGGAAGTTCGCCATTGATTGCAGCTTTTACCACGCCAATAGCCTCTTCTAAGCCCTCGACAAACTTGTCAAAGTCTTCTTTATACAAGAACACTTTATGTTTCTCGTAGCTTGGATTACCGTTATTATCAAATTTTTTCTTGCTCTCGGTGATCGTCAAATAGTAATCATTATTACGGGTCGCCTTCACATCAAAAAAATAAGTTCTTTTCCCTGCTTTCACTGCATTGGAATAGATTTCATCTCTATCATTCGTATCCATTCCGTCGTTTTGTTCGTATCCTTCCATTGTTTCTCAATTTTATTTGACTTTGCACCTCAAATGTAGAAAAAACAAAGTAATAAATAGCCTTTTTTAATCTTTTTTTTTAACGATTCTCGTTTTTACACGGAAAAAACATCGTAAAACACCATATAAAAACGAATTTACGGCCTTTTCTTTCTAATTTCGAATCAAAATCCCTTTTATTATTAAAATTACAATTCATTGGTTATCTTTAAAATATCACTATCGAGAATCCCGCTCGTTTCTTTGGGAAAGCGAAGTAATATTGGTATTTTTGTATATATAAAATAAACAATTATGATAGGAACCTACTTTATCATCATAGCCGTGTTAATCGGTCTGGCTTTTATAGGACTGGGAATCTCTACTTTTTTCGGTAAGAAAAAGAAATTCCCGGATACTCACATCGGGAAAAACAAAGCCATGAGGGAACGGGGCATCAGTTGTGCAGCTACGACTGATCGCAAGGAAAGAGCAAGTTATAAACCAATTGAAATAAAAAGAGGAGAATAAATAAAAAAGGGAGGCTTTGAAACCTCCCTTTTTCATGATCATACTTTTCGTAGATTATTATTTTTTATACATTCCCAAGTCCTTCAATTCGAAGTCATTGATAAATGCAGCATATCCGGCAACCTTTGCTTGACCGTATTTCACAAAGATCTCGGCAGATTTAGCAAAACGATCACAACGTTGAGAATCAATCAACAGTAAATACCCCAAAATGATATATCCTGCCATCTCAACCAAACGACGTGCATGGAAATCCACGTATTCAGTTTCTCCAACAGCCGTTACTTTCGTCACGGCAGCCTCGAATGCCCCGGTCATACCTTTCAATATCTCACGAACATATTCCTGTTCCGGACGGATAGAAGCTTGCTCGTATTCCTCACGGATTTGTTTCAAGAATTGTCCCGTGGTCACACCGCGAATGGCTGCTACGACCTGCAACTGAGAAGTTCCCTCATAGATATTCGTGATACGTGCATCACGAACCAAACGCTCAATCGGGTAATCCTTCATGAACCCGGAACCTCCGTGTATCTGCAAAGCGTCGTAAGCAATCTCGTTCGCATACTCGCTGGAGAACAATTTTAATAGCGGGGTGAAGATGTCAGCCAACTTCTGGTATTTCTTCATCTCCTCACGCTCTTCTTTGTTCAAGGTCCGCTCGTTAGCGATGTGCGTGTAAGCCTTGTACATATCTACAAAACGGCTCGTCTCGTAAAGCACAGAACGTGCAGCCTGTAATTTAGCCTCCATGTTGGTCAACATCTCGTATACAGCCGGGAATTCGATAATCGCTTTACCGAACTGGCGTCTTTCCTGAGCGTATTTCAAACCTTCACGGTAAGCAGCCTCGGCAATACCCACAGATTGAGCCCCGACACCCAAACGGGCACCATTCATCAAAGACATCACGTACTTGATCAATCCAAGTTTACGCTCTCCAACCAATTCAGCCGGAGCATCCTTAAACACCAACTCGCAAGTCGGGGAACCTTTGATACCCAATTTATTCTCGATACGACGAACGGTCATTCCGCCGTTAGCCTTGTCATAAATAAACATGGACAAACCACGTCCGTCGTGCGTACCCTCTTCAGAACGGGCAAGTACCAATGAAATATGAGCGTCACCATTCGTGATGAAACGTTTCACACCATTCAGATACCATTTGCCATCTTTCTCGCAATAGGTCGCTTTTAACTGTACAGACTGCAAATCCGATCCTGCATCCGGTTCGGTCAAGTCCATGGCGTAAGTATCGCCCTTTGCCGCACGGGGTAAATACTGACGTTTTTGTTCCTCGTTAGCGAACTCGTGAATCGTTTCAGCACAATCCTGTAATCCCCAGATATTAGCGAAACCGCCATCACCACGGGACACCAACTCTGCTGCCATCACGTAAGGTACCATCGGGAAGTTCAACCCGTCATACTCACGCGGTAATGACATACCGTACAATCCGGCCTGAGCCAGCATATCATGATTCTGTTGAGTCCCGGGAGCGTATTTTACCCGACCGTCAATTACTTCCGGTCCCTCGTGATCCACGCCCTCGGCATTTTCAGCCAACACGTTACCACAAATATCTCCCACGATCTCCAACACTCTGTCATAATTATCCATTGCATCCTCGAAATCACGCGGTGCGATCTCGCATTTCCCTGCATCCTCGAAATTGCGCTCTTTCAAAGCAACAATCTTCTGCATCAAGGGATGTCCCAAGTGGAACTTTAAATCCTCGTTATCTGTATAGAAATTTGCCATACCTTATTCCATTTTAAATTTTAAATTTTAGATTTTAGATTGTATTTTCCGACAGCTCCATTTCAATTTAAAATTTACAATCTAAAATTTACAATTGTCTACTTGCTGTTCTTCTTATAATACTGGATCATCTTGGGGATAACCACGTTCAAGTCACCCGTGATCACGTAATCGGCAAATTTATTAATCGGAGCATTTGCATCCGTGTTAATAGCAATTACCATAGAAGACTCTTCCATCCCGGCAGTATGCTGGATCTGTCCGGAGATACCGCAAGCAATATATAATTTAGGACGAACCGTTGTTCCTGTCTGTCCGATCTGACGTTCGTGTTCGCAGAATCCGGCATCCACAGCAGCACGAGAAGCACCTACTTCCCCGCCTAAAACAGCGGCCAACTCGTATAATAAGTTAAAGTTCTCTTTAGAACCTACACCATATCCACCGGAAACAATGATCGGAGCAGCCTTGATATTCACTTTGGATTTTTCCATGTGACGCTCGATCACCTTTACCACCAAGTCGGTATCATCCAAATACTCGTCCACGTTCAATTTCTTCACTTCTCCCTGATGTTGAAGATTGAAGATTTCTTTCTTCATCACACCTTCGCGAACCGTAGCCATCTGCGGACGACATTCCGGGTTCACGATCGTGGCCACGATATTTCCTCCGAATGCCGGACGAATCTGGTATAACAAATTCTCGTATTTCTTTCCGCTCTTGGCATCGGTATACTCACCGATTTCAAGGCTCGTACAGTCAGCCGTCAAACCACTATGTAATGCAGAGGACACGCGAGGACCTAAATCACGTCCCACGCTGGTTGCTCCCATCAAAGCCACCTGTGGTTTCTCAGCGTCAAACAAACGTACCAACATCTTCGTGTGAGGTAACGTCGTGTAAGGAGCCAGACGAGCATCGTCACCTACCCAAAGTACATCCACTCCATAAGGAAATACTTGTTTTTCAACATCTTTCAGTCCTTCGCCCAGAACAATAGCTTCCAGCTTTACTCCAAGTTTTGTTGCAAGGGCACGTCCTTTGGTCAATAATTCGAGACTCACGTCAGCAACCGTACCCTCTTCTATTTCGCAATATACAAATACACTGTTCATATCATTTAAAATTTTAGATTTTAGATTTTAGATTCTGTAAATTCCAATTGCCACGTTTCAGAAGTTTTCAATTTAAAATTTACAATTTAAAATCTAAAATTACCCGATTGTATGGTTAGTTATCAACTCTTTCATCATGGCATCCAATTCAGCATCCGTACCGGAAAGTACTTTAGCCTCTTTAGCCTGGAACACCACACTCTCGATATTCTTTACCTTGGTTGGTGATCCGCTCAAACCGAGATCTGTCGGATTACTCTGAATATCATTCACGCTCCATTCGGTCAATTTCAAATACGGGCGTTCGTTCACCAGTGCAAAATAATCCTCGTTAGCATCCTGAGCCTCCTGAGTACCTTTCGCATTCTTGTATTTCATCACGAAACGAGCGTTTCTCGGACGACAAGATGCGGCAGAACCGTTCACGGTCACCACACAAGGCATCGGGCAAGTCACCACTTCAATACCTCTTTCCAAACGGCGTTTGATCGTCACGATTTTCCCATCACACCCTTGAATTTCTTCAGCATAGGTAACCTGCGGTAAAGCCAATTTCTCAGCCACCTGCGGCCCCACTTGAGCGGTATCCCCGTCAATAGCCTGACGACCGCAAATAATCAGATCATATTCCAAATTGCGTAACGCGCAAGATAAAGCGTAAGAAGTTGCTAACGTATCCGAACCGGCAAAAGCGCGATCAGACAATAAATAACCTCCATCCGCACCCCGGTACATAGCCTCACGGATGATCTCGGCAGCACGGCCGGGTCCCATCGTCAGTACATGAACGGTTGTCCCTTCAATTGTATCTTTTAATCTTAAAGCTTGCTCTAAAGCATTTAAATCCTCAGGATTGAAGATGGCAGGTAAAGCTGCCCTGTTTACAGTTCCGTCTGCTTTCATCGCATCTTTCCCCACGTTTCTCGTATCGGGAACCTGCTTAGCAAGAACAACAATTTTTAGTCCTTTCATATTAATATCCAATTTTATGTTCCAAGTGACATGAAATATTCCTTTGATTTACAACCAGAGACATGAATCCACGCTACGGAATACTCCATATACCAAATATTTTCAACACTAATAAAATTTTAAGCGTGTAAAGATACTATTTCAACTTATAAAACCAAAATTTTAACATCAACTCTTGTCAAAATGACCATATAAACCTCTGAAATAAAATATATAACACACAGACATTTGTACTACAAGCGACTTTTGAAGTGAATTTGTTTTCTATTCTAAACAATTCCCCTAATTTTGTGTCCCGATGATTCAACACTAAAATTATTCACATTATTAAAAATATAAGAAATGAAATACGACTTAATCGTAATTGGTAGTGGTCCCGGAGGATACGTGGCTGCCATTCGTGCGTCTCAATTAGGAATGACCGTGGCCGTCGTAGAACGTGCCGAACTGGGTGGAATTTGCTTGAACTGGGGATGTATTCCCACGAAATCCCTGCTTAAATCCGCACAAGTGTTGGAATACGCCCATCACGCTGCTGATTACGGGGTAAAAATCGAGAATGCCGCACCCGATTTCGATGCCATCATCGCCCGCAGCCGGGGTGTTGCCGACAAGATGAGCAAAGGAATCCAATACTTGTTCAAGAAGAATAACATCACCGTGATCGAAGGTCATGGAAAACTGACCGCAGACAAAACCGTAGAGGTAACAAATGCTGCCGGAGAAAAGACCATTTTCGAGGCTCAACATATCGTTTTAGCCACGGGCGCCCGTTCCCGTCAGTTACCGAATATCCCTCAGGATGGAAAACGGATTATCGGTTACCGTCAGGCCTTAACTCTTGACCACAAGCCGGAATCCATGATCGTGGTAGGCTCCGGGGCAATCGGTTCCGAATTGGCATACTTCTACAATGCAATGGGAACCAAAGTATTATTGGTTGAATTCATGCCAACTATCCTGCCGCTTGAAGACGAAGAAGTATCCAAACAAGTAGGTCGTTCTTTCAAGAAAGCCGGAATCGACGTGATGGTGAAATCTTCCGTGGAAAGCGTGGAAAGCGGAGAAGGTTTGTTGAAAGTGAACATCAAAAATAAGAAAGGCGAAATCGAAGTACACGAGGCTGAGATCGTGTTGTCCGCCGTGGGTATCGCCCCGAACGTGGAAAATATCGGTCTGGAAGAATTGAATATTGAAATGGAAAGAGGTCGTGTAAAAGTAGACGACTACTACCGCACGAACGTGGAAGGCGTTTACGCTATCGGTGACATCGTTCACGGCCCGGCATTGGCTCACGTGGCATCTGCCGAGGCTATCTGCTGCGTGGAACACATCGCGGGAGTACACACGGCCCCCATCGACTATACTAACATCCCCGGATGTACCTACACGACTCCAGAAGTTGCATCCGTTGGTCTGAACGAGGCAAAAGCCTTAGAAGCCGGTTATGAAATCAAGATCGGTAAATTCCCGTTCACCGCATCAGGCAAAGCGAGCGCGGCCGGAGCAAACGAAGGATTCATCAAATTGATCTTCAACGCTGCCGACAATACCCTGCTGGGCGCTCACATGGTGGGTATGAACGTGACCGAAATGATCGCCGAGATGGTACTTGCCCGCAAGGTAAAAGCTACCGCTCATGACATCATCAAAACGGTTCACCCGCACCCGACAATGAGCGAGGCCGTGATGGAGGCTGCTGCTGCCGCTTACGACGAAGTAATCCATATTTAGTTGCAGCGCAACGTTACAGGTTACAAGTTGACAGGTTACAGGTTTAATAAAATTCAATAATAAATAAACTATGAAGAAAATACAAGTTACATTAGTTACTTTATTACTGACCGGGGCGTCGCTGTGCGCCCAGACGATCGGTGAAAAAGAACTGAATGACATCAAGGGGAGTTTCCAGAAAGACGCTTCCACGAAAGCCATTCAGAACGTGTTGACCAATGACAAGAATATCCGGGATAACGCCCTTAATCGGGAGATTCAAGGAAAAATAGACCACTATTTCAAATACCGGGTAAAAGTACAGGGTATCACGGATCAGCAAAGTTCCGGACGCTGCTGGATGTTTACCTCCATGAACGTGTTACGTCCGAGCATCATCGAGAAATATAACCTCACGGGATTCGATTTCTCTCACAACTACCTTTACTTCTGGGATATGTTCGAGAAATCTAATCTTTTCCTGGAAAACATGATTGCCACGGCCAACAAGCCGATGGACGACCGGGACGTGACCTTCATGTTCCAAGCTCCCGTGGGTGACGGCGGTGTATGGAACCTCTATTACAACCTGGGAGAAAAATACGGTGTTGTACCCAAGGAAGTCATGCCGGAAACCGCTCACTCGAACAACACGAGTGCCATGGGATCATTGATCAACGAGCGTCTCCGCAAGGGTGGCTACACCATCCGGGAAATGGCCGCTCAAGGTAAAAAGATCAAAGAACTACGTGCTGAGAAAGTCTCTATTCTGAAAGACATTTACCGCATCTTGGCTCTTTGCCTAGGCGAACCGCCAACCACATTCACTTGGAGATACAAGGATAGAAACGGGGAAATCAAGGAGCTGGCAAATTACACTCCCCAACAATTCTACAAGGAGATCACACCAACCGATTACAGCCCGAAAAATTACATCATGATCATGAACGACCCAACCCGGGAATATTATAAAGTATATGATATTCAGAACTACCGGAACACCGTCGAGGGGATCAACTGGGTATATCTGAACCTGCCGAACGAAGACATCAAAGCAGCAGCCATCGCCTCTATCAAAGGCAACGAGGCCATGTATACCTCCAGCGACGTGGGCAAATATTTCAACCGTGAAACCGGAATTCTTGATCCGGAAATGTACGACTACAACTCGTTGATGGGTGTAGACTTTTCCATGGACAAGAAAACCCGTATCCTGACCCGCCAAAGCGGTTCTGCTCACGCCATGTCATTGGTTGCAGTGGATGTTGATGCGAACGGCAAACCCACGAAATGGGAATTCGAGAACAGCTGGGGTCCGCAAGCCGGACACAACGGTTACCTCACCTTCACCGACAAATGGTTTGACGAATACATCTTCCGGGTAGTTATTCACAAAAAATATTTGGGAGAAAAGGCATTGAAAGCATTAGATCAGAAACCGATCTTGCTGCCGATGTGGGACTATATGTTCTAAAAGAAATTCAAACAAAAAGCATAACGCCCGGAGATTCCTCCGGGCGTTACTTTTCAAAAACACTTACTATAAATACGGAATAAAAGAAACATATACTCCGGTGATAATAGCGGAAGTAATTACTCCCGAAATATTAGCACCCAGAGCATCTCCTAATATGAAGGATTCAGGATTTTCTTTACTGACTATTTTCTGAGCCACCTTTGCCGTGGTCGGCACGCAACTGACGGCTGCAATACCAATAACAGGATTATAATTTCCTTTCTTGATAAAGTACATCACATAACCACCGATAATACCACCGATACCGGAGAGTAGTAATGCCAGCACACTTAAAATCAACAATTTGATAATATTTGGATCAAGTAACAAATGCGCATCGCACAAAACACCTAGTAACATTCCCAACATGAACGTTGACCCGTACAGCAACGGCCCACTCACAAAGTCATAAACATGCTTCATCCCGGACTCACGAACGGCAACCCCGATAAACAACGAGAAGAAAAGAGGGGAAGCCACGGGGAACATAAAACACAACACGGCACAAAGAATGACGGCAAAAGCCAGTTTTACCTTGGCCCCGTATTGCTTTGGCTCCTTCCGATTGGTCATTTTAATCGCACGCAGACGTTTCGGGATCAACAACTTAACCAGATACGGATACCCTCCATACGTTAATCCCAAATACAGGTAAGCTACCACCGTAATCGGTACAAACAGATGTTTGGCAAGCACCAAAGAAGTGAACAAGACCATCGGCCCGTCAGCTCCACCTACCATGGCAACGGAGGCACTCTCTTTCAACGTTAATCCCATGGCCGACGCAATCGGTACGGTCAGAAATGTCCCAAGTTCCGCACATAAGGCCAAAAAAATACTAACAAAAGGCCTTTGGAGCAAATACCCGACATCCAACAGCGTCCCGATCCCCATAAACACGAAACAGGCAATCAACCCATTACTAAATGTCAAGGTATATATCGGTTGCAGGAAGTCAATCTGCATCACATTCATCAACTCATCGGTATCCGTGAGCATCGGGTCCAAAAAAAGATTCCCTAATGAACCGTCAGGCATGATCAACGTTCCGCAATTAATCGCGATCATACCCAACCCCATCGGAATCATAATCATGGGTTCAAGGATACCCTTCCATCCCAAATAAATCAACAAAAAACCAATCATGACCAGCACCACCCGAGCAATGGCAAGAAACCATCCACTAGCGACCATCGTTCCAATACCTTGGAATAAATTAAGAACATCTATATTTTCCATCGCAATATAAATCTGATAAGATTATAGAAAGAATACGACCTGCCAAAATTAAACAGCGGCTCTTTTATCCGATTTCACGCCGTGAACAGTCTCTTGCAAGCGATGAGCCATATGTTGATTCTTCTCGGCAACCAAGTTCTCCCTTCCGGATTGAACCGTAACAGCCACCGTCTGACGCTGCAATTTCTTGATCCTTTTTATCTCTGCAAGTTCCTCCCTATGTAATTGACAAAAATCAAGGAGATCAGCCCAAGAAGCAATTATTTTTATAATCAAGGCAACAAAAAAACCGATAAAGAAAGTAATGATCAACATTATAAATGTGAATAAAAATAAATTAGACATAGCGATATAAGTTTAAATATGAACAACGTAAATAAAATGAATACACACCTCATCACAGCTACCCCACCGGATACCTGCACGTACACTCATAAATAAACCAGACGCTAAATAATTATTTTCCTCAATGTGTAGACAAAATACCTACACGATGATTTCACGAAACAATAATGATAATATAAATTTTTCGTATCCCAATTGGTCAACGGAACATCATAGAAAGACAACATTAAGATCGTAGATGCAAACTTCAAGCTTCGGGAAGGATTCGTCCCTCTCGGACCGGAGGAAGAAGACAGCGATGTATCATCTCTCCTTAAATTAACGGCATCCAGCCCCTCAAACGAAAAACGCCATTCATTGGCAAGCGTTTGTCTGGAATGCGAAGACAGCTCGCAAGTATGCTCCGCATCATCGGCATATTGCTCTGTAACAGTCAGCACGCTTGAGGATAACTGTCCCTTTTTGTCTGAAATTTCATTCAAACAAAAAATAGCCACAAAGCCAATTAATATGCCTATAATGAATTTTTTCATTGCGGGCACAAACTTACAATTATTCTATGTGAATTGTCAATTTTTCAGACACATTTTTTTGAGCAATTTTATTTCATCAGCTTCCGTCCGTCCATGTCCGCCAACACTCGCATTTGCTGGATGGCAATCCGGTTCAATTTCAACAAACGCTCTTGTTGAGCCATACCTTCCTGAATAAAAACGGCATTCAAATTTTCCATGTTCGAAAGGCAGATCAACTCATTGATCGTGGCATAATCCCGAATATTACCTTTCAAATCCGAATGCGCCTCCCGCCATTCGAAAGCCGTCATCCCGAACATGGCCACGTTCAGTACGTCAGCCTCATTAGCATACACTTGAGAAACCCGTGCCGGAGAAAGCTCTTCCGGGATCAGATTTTGCTTAATCGCATCCGTGTGGATATGGTAGTTGATTTTTGAAAGCTCCCGTTTGGCCGACCAACCGAGTTGAGCTTGCTCCTGTTCTTTCAGACGCTGGAATTCCTTGATTATATATAATTCAAACTCAACAGAAACCCAGCTGGCAAACTTAAACGCAATATCTTTATGCGCAAATGTTCCGCCATAACGTCCGGAACGAGAAATAATACCCATGGCATTTGTCGTCTCTATCCATTTTTTAGGCGAAAGAGTAAAAGCATTTAAACCTGCCTCTTTTTTAAACCCCTCGAATTCGAGGGGTTTAAAATTAGGATTATATAGAATTTCCCACAATCCTAAATATTCAATCGTCATCCTGTTACGCATCCAGTTAGCAATCACGATATCTGGCTCGGAGGTCTTATATTTAGCAATGTCCGTGATAGAAATATAGTCAAAATCATCCACTTTAATCACCGAAACACTCGTATTTTTTACTGTTATTTTCGCCATGATCCTTAATTTCTAATTTATATTTACAAAAATACATTATAATCTTTTCATTTCCCTTTATTCCACAAACACACCGAATCAGAAGTGTCCTTCCCATCCGCCGCTCGGGCAAAAACATAAACAACCAGCCCCTCCGTTTCTGCCTCTTCCGGAAAACTCACGCTCTCGGTCCAATCCTCCCCACGCGTTCCTAATCGCATCACTTTACAGGAATATGTCGCTTCGTGAAGAAGTACGCCATAAATCTCGTCATCCAAGAAACAATCTATAGCCTCCACAACCATTCCTTGATGCGAAAAATGCACCTTCCGGTTCTCGGCCTCCACCTTGCAAACAACTACCGGGCTGACAAGCGCACCCGCCGCCACACGAAGTTTCGAGTAATCAATAATACCCCGGTATTCCTGGGTAGCTTTCTTATAGCGGACCATCGGTTTCATGGGATTAACCTTTTCAACCGTCACTGCCGTTGTCACATTCGCACTCGTGAACCCATTAAAGCCTTTCGGGTATTGATTTCCCGGAAATCCCAATCGAATCGCCCGAGCCATCCATCCCTTTCTACTCACCACAACAGCAAACGCCGCAGCCTGTTGCTTTTGCGACTCCGTGCTAGGTTTACGAGAAATACTCGCACCTTTACAATAATTCTTACCGTTAGCCCGCACATAGGCAACCACGTTTCCGAATTTTCCCCGCACCTGACCAATAGAGTTTACAAATTCCGCCATAATCCTTTTATTTAATTAAGACCCGCAATATACGACAATTAATTCTAAAATAAAGCTAAATAGTAGAAAAGTTGAAATAAAAATTTATCTTCATTTTTTGAAGAATACCAGATCAATACCTTCATGAACCTTATAGATACCTTATAGAAACCTTATATGAACCTTATATATAATAAGGTTCATAAAGTATAAGTATTGTTTATTCAAAATATTATTACTACTATTGCACCGGTATTCATCAATTATTCATTTTTAAATCAGTATTGACATGGACATAACCTCTCCTCTATTTTTAGCCATACTTGCAAACGGCCCGGTTAAAGTCGACGGGTATACTTATTTCTTGTACGGAGGGAAAGTCCGGAAATGCAAATCCACCCGGGGACCCAGAAAATCCAGAACAGAGGGAGAGAAGCAAACCACGGACCGATTCACGGAAGCCCGCAAAATGTGGAAAATTTACAAACGGGCTATCGGAGACTTACTAATATGGCGAATCGCGGCCCGGGAGAGAGGGGTTTCCAAGAGCGACTCTTTATTCCATTCAACCAACGGAGGGTGCCTACTCCCAGGCAAAGGAGTATGGGCATTCAAAACTTTCCGTTTTTCTTTGGGAACACTAGAAGCCCCCGTCATCACCGGCACGGAACGCAACGGGTGGACGGTCACTTTGAACTGGGAAAACGGCATCGATTGCCCGAAAGCAAGCGCCTCGGACCAAGTGTTCGTGGGCTATTTCTACGACACGCTACGACGTTCTCCCTGTCTACTTCGTGACATACCCGCTCGCAGGGGCGACGAAAACGTAACCATAGAAATCCCCTCCGGGGATCAACCGGAAGGGACACCACTACATCTTTATTTATTTTTTGGAGATAGCGAACTCGCCCGATTTTCACCAAGCGAGTACACCCAAGTATAAAATCTACCGGGAGAACAACAGTTCCCGGTATTTCGGCAACGGCCAGATCTCGTCGTCCACGAGTAATTCCAGCTTATCCACGTGATAACGGATCTTCTCCAGATAGGGGCGAACCTTTTCCGTGTATTCCTCGGCCCGTGCCACTTCATCGGCAATCGCGTTAGCTTGTTTGCGAGCTTCCGTCATATCAGACACCATCGTCTGGATCTCCCGGATATGATAGGAAATCGTGCGGATGGCCTCAATTTGCACGTCAGCCACAGACTCGTAGTCCGGCAGGATATTCTTCAGCGCCGTCACGTTCGTCAACAGAGTATTCTGGTAAGTGATCGCGGTCGGGATAATGTGATTCAAGACGAGATCTCCCAATACACGAGATTCTATCTGCAATTTCTTCAAATAAATTTCATTCTTGATCTCGAAACGCGCTTCCAGCTCCCGTTCACTCAATATCCCGTTGTCCACGAACAACCGCTTGGCCTTCTCCGAACAATAAGCCTTTAAAGCCGGGATACAATCCATCTCCGTGGACAATCCCCGACGGGCGGCCTCTTCCCTCCATTCCTTGCTGTAACCATTCCCCTCAAAACGTACGGGTTTGGACTCGATGATGTATTTACGCAATATCTGGAAAATTGCCTCGTCTTTCTTAACGCCTTTCTCGATTAAAGCATCCGTTTCCCTTTTAAAAGCAATCAACTGCTCGGCAACAGCGGCATTCAACGCGATCATCGGCCCCCCGCAATTGGCTGACGACCCCACCGCGCGAAATTCAAAACGATTCCCGGTGAACGCAAAAGGTGACGTACGGTTACGGTCCGTGTTATCCAGCATAATTTCCGGAATTTTACCCACGTTCAATTTCAACTCGGTCTTCTCGTCCGGACTCATCTTCCGGTCGCTCACCTTCTCCACCAACTCATCAAGCACACCCGACAAGTAATTCCCCAAGAACACGGACATAATTACCGGTGGCGCCTCGTCCCCTCCTAGCCGGGCCTCGTTTCCTTGCGACACGATCGATGCTTTCAGCAAATCACCATGTTCATACACGGCCTTGATCGTCGATACCAGAAAGATCAAGAACTGCATGTTCGATTTCGGGTTCTTGCCCGGAGACAATAGGTTCACTCCCGTGTTCGTCAACAACGACCAGTTATTGTGTTTACCCGAACCGTTCACCCCCTTGTAGGGTTTCTCGTGCAACAGCACCCGGAAATTATGACGACGAGCCACCTTTTTCATGGTGGACATCAACAACTGATTATGATCGACAGCCAGATTCGCCTCTTCAAAAATAGGGGCACATTCGAATTGATTCGGGGCCACCTCGTTATGGCGGGTCTTGATCGGGATTCCCAGGCAATGACACTCGTATTCCAGTTCTTCCATGAAGGCCGTAACCCGTGCCGGGATGGAACCGAAATATTGATCCTCCAGCTGTTGATCCTTTGCGGAAGAATGGCCCATGAGCGTGCGACCACATAATTTCAGATCAGGGCGGGCATTATACAAAGCCTCATCCACCAGAAAATATTCCTGCTCCCATCCCAGCGTGGCAATCACTCGCTGCACGTCTTTATCGAAATACTGGCAAATATCTACCGCTGCCCGGTCGATCATGGCCAACGACTTCAACATCGGTGTTTTAAAATCAAGAGCCTCACCCGTGTAGGCCACGAATATCGTGGGAATACATAACGTGCGATTATTTATAAAAGCCGGGGACGCCGGGTCCCAGGCCGTGTAACCGCGAGCCTCGAACGTGTTACGAATTCCCCCATTCGGGAAACTGGATGCATCGGGTTCTTGCTGGACAAGTAGTCGCCCGTCAAATGATTCGATCACGTCACCATCCGGCAACAAATCAATAAAAGAATCATGCTTCTCTGCCGTGGCACCATTCAAAGGATGAAACCAGTGCGTGTAGTGAGTAACTCCCCGCTCAACAGCCCAAGCCTTCATCGCGGCAGCCACTTGATCAGCCAATCCTCGATCGATCGCCAATCCTTCAGACATTGCCTTTTCCAGTTTTTTATAGGCTTCGATGGAAAGATAGTGACGCATTTTATCCATTGAAAACACGTTTTCTCCAAACACGACAGAACACCTGGGACGTTCCCCGCACTCCACGGGTTTACGACGGGCAATCTCTTGTAAAGCTAAGAATCTAAATTTTGCCATAAATTTGTATTTTAAGAAGTGAACCCTATATTTTCAGGGGTCAAATATATAAAATATTATTTATTTTCAATACACACCCCTATATTTTTGACACGAACTCTCTAAAAAATCAAATTTTACGAGACACACCCTCATAAAATACACCCACGATTATTTATATTCACTTTATAATACCCGCCCCCATAAAAATAAACAATTATATACATGACTAAATAAATAAAAAAAACGTACATTTGAAGAACATCCCCCCAACAGGGAGTAAAGGCGTACAAAATAGTATTATATATGTCAGAATATTCTTCAACTTTCGGAACAAAACCGTCGGTGGAAATGCAGGAGGCTATACTGGCCGCAACCCCGAACATGATGATTATCTTTGATGAGTCATATCATCTAGTCAGCTTACTCAATCCCATCCTCGAGCATATCCCTTATCCCCCGGAAGAGATGATCGGTAAAACTTTGGAAGAACTCATTGAAGAACCGGAAAGCAAAAACTATTTTCAGGAACAACTCCAAAAGACACGGGAGGAAAAGGCTCCCCGATATTTTGACATCTATCTCCCGGTAAAAAATATCAAGTACTTTTTTGATGTTCACACTGCCCTACTCCCGAACAATCAAGTGATCGCTTTCATGCGAGACATCACCGATTACACGTTGAGAAAAACAGAGACCGAAAAATTACAGCTCTTTTTGAACCGGGTACTCGAAAGTATAGAGTTCCCCATTTCAATCAAAGACATGAACACGGAACGTTATATATTCTGGAGCGAGCGATCGGCCATATTCGGGCGTACAGCCGAAGAAATGATCGGGAACTCGGAAGAGCTGATCACAAGTGAAGAAAGAGCCCGACAAATGCAAGAATTCGACCGGAAACTGGCCGCGGGGAAAACATCTTATCAAGGAGCCGAGAAATTCATTCTCTCCGACAACTTGGAACACACGCTGTTAATCACCAAACATCTCTTCACGGAAGATAACGTGAAGTGGCTCGTGTGTACAGCATTGGATATAAGTAATATGCAAAAACAACAGGAAGAAATCAAATCCCTTACCCAAAAATTGATTCTCGCCCTGAATATCACGAAACACGCCCTTTGGATGTATGATATCGAAGAACAAGTGTTCATAACCAACTCCCTGCAATTAAAAGGCATTTACAGGGACACCCTCGAATGGGACCTGAAAATACCGATGGCTAAATTCTACAACGCCATTCACCCGGACGATCGGGAACGTGTAACGAAAGAGTTTAACAACCTTATCCGGGGAAAAGTATACCGGATAAGATTCACCTTCCGGGCGGATTTCAGACATTGCGGAAATTATAAATGGGTTGAAATTAACGCTTTGCAGGAAGAAGATGGGGCGCAAAAAAACACGAACCGTCTAATAGGGACATCCTGTTCTATTGATGATTACAAAAGGCTGGAAACTTCATTGAGGGATGCCAAAGAGGAACTGGAAATCACGAATTCCTCGCTTTCCTCCGTCCTCAGCCTGGCAAACGTCCTCCCATGGGATTGCGACGTTCCATCGTTAACCTTCTCTTGTGATTACGACATCTACCATCATGAAGACGCTCTCTTTGCCATTGACGGCAAATACTACTGTAAAGTCGAAAAGTATATCAACTCGATACATCCCGACTACCGGGAACATATGCGTGACGTGTTCAATGAACTCCTAACAGGTAAACGCAAAGAATTTCACGAGGAATACCTCGTACACTGGTACAATGACCGGGAATACGAGTGGGTCAACAAGCAAGGAACCGTTTACGAATACGATAGCACGGGAAAACCGAAAACCATCATCGGGTCAAGTATCGTGATCACGGAACGTAAACAAATGGAACAAAAGCTATTACATGCCAAAGAGCAGGCCGAGGAAAGCAACCGCTTGAAATCTGCATTTTTAGCAAACATGAGTCATGAAATCCGCACTCCACTCAACTCGATCGTGGGTTTCTCCGAGATTCTCGCCATGACGGAAGATGAAACAGAAAGGCAGGAATATATTAAAATCATAAAAAATAATAATAACCTGTTACTACAATTAATCAATGACATTCTCGACCTCTCTAAAATTGAGGCAGGGACGTTGGAGTTCGTGTACTCGAAAGTAGATATAAATAGCCTCATTGAAGAAATCGCCCAAGCGACCCTGCTTAAAATGATAAATCCCGATGTCACGTTCAGCGTGGAAGAACGTTTGCCACAGTGCATTATCAGAACAGAACGAAATCGCGTATTCCAAGTTATAAACAACTTCATCACGAATGCCATCAAGTTTACTCACCAAGGGAGCATAAAACTAGGTTACAGACTCTCGTCACCCGGCACGCTCTATTTTTACGTCTCGGACACGGGTTGCGGGATTGCACCCGATAAAAAAGAGGAAGTATTCGGCCGCTTTATCAAACTGAATAATTTTGCCCAGGGAACGGGACTGGGATTAGCCATCAGTGAAACAATTATCTCGAAACTAGGGGGAAAAATAGGCGTCGATTCAGAGGAAGGCAAAGGTTCCACTTTTTGGTTCACCTTGCCGTATGTTCCACTGAAATAAATTTTATTACCTTTGGGGAATAAAGAAAACGATTAATCATGAAGAAAATTGCCGCCATTCACGACCTGTCTGGCTACGGAAGAGCTTCATTGACCGTGGCCATCCCCATACTGACACACATGGGATTCCAGGTTTGCCCCCTTCCCACCGCCATACTATCCGCTCATAGCGAATACAAGGATTTCCGCTCGCTGGATCTGACCGATTACATGGAAAGTTTTATCTCTCACTGGAAAGAGTTACAACTCCAATTTGACGCCATTTACACGGGCTACCTGGCCTCCGTGAAACAGATGGGCATCGTCAGTGATTTCTTCGCACATTTCAAGAATGACCAAAATTTCATTCTCGTCGATCCCGTACTAGGAGACCACGGGGAATTATATTCCAGCATGACACCCGACATGGTGGAAGGAATGCGGAAACTTTGTTCCCAAGCCAAGGTGATCACCCCGAACTTGACGGAAGCAGCCTTTCTGCTCGGGCATAACCCACAACAAGAGATCTCCGTGGAAACCGCAATACAATGGTGCAAACAGTTGAGCGAACTCGGCCCGAAACACGTGATTATCACCTCCGCACCCGGAAGCAATGCTCAAAACGTGGCCACTCTCGCTTATAACCGCTTGGATCACCGGACTTGGAGAGTACTATGTGACTACATCCCGGCCTCATATCCTGGCACGGGCGACGCTTTCGCCAGCGTGATCACGGGATGTATGCTCAATGGAGACAGTCTCCCGGAAGCCCTCGACCGGGCCGTACACTTTATCAATATGGGAATTAAAGCCACCTTCGGCTACGCTCATAATCCCCTCGACGGCATGAATCAAGAAAAAGTACTCCACTACCTCAACGAACCATTACCTTATTACAAGTATGAACTCGTTGAGACAATTGAAAATTGAAAATGGAGAATTGAAAATAATATTTAAACTTATTACATGATTAAAGCTATCATTATTGATCTGGATGGAACCACACTTCCCCGCAACTGGCACCAGATAAGCGAGGGAAACCGAGTTGCACTGGAAGAGGCGGGCCAACAAGGCGTGGTTCGCATCCTAGCCACGGGACGTTCCGTGTTCTCTCTCAACAACACGCTACCCGAGGGCCTTCCGGTGGATTATATGGTATTTTCTTCCGGGGCCGGCATCATGCACTGGGATGACAAAGAGATTCTTCTCACCCGGGAATTATCGGCCGAAGAAACACTAGACATCGCTACCCACCTCTGGAAATACGATATAAATTTTACCATACAGCAAAGAATTCCCGACAACCATCATTTTTATTACCGGAATATCTCCTCTCTTCACGAAGATTTCCGACGCCGTATCGAAAATTATCCCGGCTTGGGAATCCCTATCTCTTCAATCGACGAGATACAGGGCGGGGCCACTCAATTTCTTGTTATCCTAGACGCACAACAACTTCAACTTCACGGTGATATTCAACAAAAATTATCAACCTACTCCGTGATCCGTTCCACGTCCCCCATCGACAACCAAGCCATCTGGACCGAAGTTTTCGCTCCCGATGTCAATAAAGGTACGTCTTGCCAGTTACTCCTTGATCAGCTAGGTATTCATTACGATGAATGTGCCGGACTCGGGAATGACTATAACGACCTTGATTTTCTCAAACGTTGCGGTCACCCGTTCATCGTGTCCAATGCCCCGAAACCACTACGGGATCAATTCGATAACATGCCCGCGGACGAAGATAACGGACTCGCCGTTTTCATCCGGCACGCTCTAAACTTGTAAACATGATTTATAAACCGAACTTCTTTGTCATCACCGGGGGACCCGGTGTTGGCAAAACGACCTTACTAGAGGCATTGGCCAAACAAGGTTTTCCGTATGTTCCCGAAGTAGCCCGGGAGATTATCCGGGAACAAGCCTCCCGAAACGGAGACGCCCTCCCTTGGGTAAATATACCCGCTTACACCCACCTCATGCTTTCCCGCTCCGTGGAATCCTTCGAACAGCACCAAAAACAGGAATCTGTTCTTTTCTTCGACCGGGGTATCCCCGACACCCTCGCTTACGTACACCTCACCCATCAATCCCCATCTCCCGAACTCCAACATGCCGTTCAAGATTTCCGCTACAATCCGCAGGTATTCATTCTTCCCCCTTGGCCCGAGATCTACGAAACCGATTCCGAACGCAAACAAACCTACCAAGAAGCCGTCGAAACCTACGATGTTATGCTCGTCACCTACCAACAACTTGATTACTCGCCCATAATCGTGCCTAAAGGGACACCAGAAGAGCGAGCAAATTTTGTCATTGATCGTTACAATCAAACGAAGGAGATCTCAGCTGTACGTTGAAATCGTACAACTGACACTCTTATAAATATACAATTTAAACGCCCCTCTTTATAAATCAAAAAGGTGTGTCGCCAAGCAACACACCTCCTACATATAGTTCAATCTCTTTCTCTTAAATCACCCCTTTGGCAGCAAGCAATCCTGCCATCTGTTGTTGCAACTTCACGGCCTCTTCTCTCGCTCTCACGGCAAAATTCTCGGTCTTATCCGCAAAAATAATCCCACGAGAAGAATTCACGATCAACCCACAATGGGAGTTCATACCGTATTTTGCGACCTCTTCCAAACTACCACCTTGCGCTCCCACTCCCGGAACCAGCAAGAAGTGATTCGGAACGATCTCACGGATACCGCTCAACATTTCCGCTTTCGTGGCCCCCACGACATACATCATGTTCTGGTCATTTCCCCACTCCTGAGATTTACGCAAAACCCGTTCATACAATTTCACGCCATTCTCTTCAAAGAATTGGAAATCAAAAGCTCCTTTATTAGAGGTCAATGCCAACAGGATCACCCATTTGCCCTCGTATTTCAGAAACGGGGTCACGGAATCCTCTCCCATATAAGGAGCCACCGTGATAGAATCAAATTCCATAGTCTCCAAGAAAGCACGGGCGTACATCTCGGATGTATTTCCAATGTCCCCGCGTTTAGCATCGGCAATCAAGAAGATCTCAGGATATTTTGATTTGATGTATTTCACCGTTTTCTCCAACGTGATCCACCCGGAAACACCGTTGCTCTCATAAAATGCGATATTAGGTTTATAGGCAATTGCCACGTCTGCCGTTGCATCCACGATAGCTTTATTAAACTCGTACACGGGATCCTCCGCTCCCATCAGGTGTTGAGGTAATTTCTTTATATCTGAATCCAAGCCCACGCAAAGGAAGGACTTTTTATTTTTTACCTGTTCAAATAACTCGTTATAAGTCATACCTTCTAACTTTTATCTTTTAGTTTTTAACCTTTATCTTTAAAATCCGCTTTCCTTCAATTTTTCCGTGTTCTCCTCGATCTGCAATTTCTCGATAATCTCGCCCAACTCGCCATCCATAACGGCAGCCAAGTTATAAAGCGTCAGATTGATACGATGATCAGTCACACGTCCTTGCGGATAATTGTAAGTACGAATCTTGGCAGAACGGTCACCCGTGGAAACCATTGTTTTCCGTTTTGTAGCTATCTCGTCTAAATATTTCTGATGCTCGATCGCGTAAATACGAGAACGCAACTCGGTCATTGCCTTCGCCAAATTCTTCAACTGCGACTTCTCGTCCTGACAAGTCACCACGATACCCGTGGGAATATGCGTCAAACGGATAGCGGAATACGTCGTGTTCACGGACTGCCCCCCGGGACCGGAAGAACAGTAAGTATCTTTCCGAATATCTGCCGGATTCAACACCACATCCACTTCTTCTGCCTCCGGCAGTACAGCCACCGTGGCCGCAGAGGTATGAACCCGTCCTTGAGTCTCTGTTGCCGGAACACGCTGTACTCGGTGTACTCCCGACTCGTATTTCATAATCCCGTAGACACCGTCACCCGTGATGTTCGCCACGATTTCCTTGTATCCCCCGGAAGTTCCTTCACTGTAATTGGTTATTTCTATTTTCCAACGTTTGGACTCGCAAAATTTCGTATACATACGGAACAAATCCCCCGCGAAAAGACTGGCCTCGTCACCCCCAGTTCCGGCACGAATTTCAAGAATCACGTTCTTTGAATCCTCCGGATCAGCAGGCACCAACAACATCTTCACCTTCGACTCCAATTCGGGAATCTTGGCATCCAGCTCCTCGATCTCCATCTCGGCCATCTCTTTCAGCTCCTTATCGGTCTCCGTGTTCAATATTTCCCGTGCCTCATCGTAAGAACTCACCGCACGTTTCAACTCGTCTCCCGCCTCCACGATCTGTTCCAGATCACGATACTCTTTATTCAACTTCACAAAACGATTCATGTCCTGTATCACCTCCGGGTCGGTTATCAACTGCCCGATCTCACGGAAACGAATATAAAATGTCTCTAATTTCTCTAATAGGGAATTGTCGCTCATATATATATCTAAATTATAATCGAACGCGAATTTAATAAATTATCCATTGATATTACAAATCTTCGATCAATTGCTCGACAACTTCCTTTAAAGGAGTTAAATGCTTATTGATTACATTCCAGATAATATCATAATCTATATTTGCATATTCATGCGAAATAATATTGCGTAACCCGATGACCTTTAACCAAGGAATTTGTGGATACCTCCCCAATAACGTTCCATGGGTTTTGTCCTCGATCGACTTGATCGTTTCACCAATCACTTGTAAACGCATGACACAAGAATCCATCACCGTCACCCCCCACGAAGTCCGTAAAAAATCAGACACACTATGAAACTCCACACTTCGCTCCCGTATGACATTTATTGAATCCAGTATCTGTTTCAACTTATCTATAATCTCTTCCTTAAGCGTAGAGTCCATCTTTTTCGATTCTTTTTATTAACAATTCCCGAAGTCCCTCACGCAGGCGCAACAAATCAACCTTACAGCCACAGATTTGTTGAAGAGCATCCCGAATATCATGCATAGTATAAAAATCAGGCTCTTCCAACTCGACAAAAACATCCAAGTCACTATCATCCCGATGTTCTCCACGAGCCACAGAACCAAAGATTCCGATAGAACGAATGCCATATTTTGCAGCAAACTTTTCTTTAAACAGTCGTAAATCTGCCAAATATTCTTCTTTTGTCTTCATATATTGCCTTTTCCTATTCGTTTTTACAAAGATATGAAAAACAATCAAATATCCATCATTCATTTTTACATACGACAAAGACAAAGAAGAAGGGCAGCTCGATAAACGAACTGCCCCAGATCAATTTCAGACGTCATACTCTGAACACAAACTAGAAAACATACACTATAGTTTGTCCTTCAACGCGTTGTTTAATTTGATAAGAAGAGACTGATAATGTACTTTCGCGTTTCCGGACATTCCTCCTATTTTACTTCTTAATAAATTCCGGGATTTCACGGCCATATCCTGCAAATAGGCCTTAGAATCGTCAATTGCCGTCGTGGCAACCGTTCTCTGCCAACCGTAACCGGGAGTTCCGAACTGATCGGCCACCATGTTTGAGGCCACGTATCCCCGGCCATATTCTTCATCAACCGCACGGAACTGGTCGGCAAAACGACTGATCAAACCACTCTCATCCAACCCGTAAGCCACGATCTCGTCAACAGAAGGTACAAAACCAAAAGGAGAGGCGCTTTTCTTGGCACCACCATCATTCAATGATGCACAAACCATATCCACCATCGTGTTTTGCAAAATCTTGTCTCCCTCTGTCAATACCTTCCCTTGTAACAAGTTACTCCACGTGCCATTATACAAGTCCGTCATAAACTCATTAATCGAGTAAGGAGAGGATGCCACGTGAGAAGAAAGAATCACGTTACCGATCAATCCCTGAATATCCCCGGCCACTCTACTCCGAACAATTGCACTCCCGTCAACACTTAACGGGAAGTGAGCCTTCAATTCCGCATTATTCAACCAATCCATGGATTTAAACTGTTTCAACACCCACGCCATAGATGCTTTCTGACGAGCTTTCGGCACAGCCTCATAACGCTTACCCGGAGTACCTTCTTTCACTTCTGTCAGATAGATTCCCCCGATATTATACATCACGTTCTTCAGATAACGATAATATTGTGTCATAATCTGACCATACAGGGCCTGACGATGAGAATAATCCGGATCATCATTAATCCATCCTTGCAAGTTGGAAAGAATATACTTCAGATTCTTCACGCCATACTCGCTGGCCTTCATCGGGTCATCACCCAAATCTTCCTCGATAGCACTCGGGTCATAACGGCTTTGTATCTGTTGGCGACCATAACGATAAATCGGGTCTCCCGCATGTTCGTCCACCCATTGTTCCACGATAGGTTGTTCCTCCCACTCGTCTCTCGTTCCGGGAATATATTGATAATTCCATTTAATCAAGAACTCGTCATAAACACCTAAATTCGGGGGAGTCAATTTCACACCCTTATCCCCGGGTTGCGCCACGTAATTGAAACGAGCGTAATCCATAATACAAGGTGTCGTCCCATATTTTTGAGTAAACGATGCAGAACGCAACGAATCAACCGGGAAAGCTGCCGAAGAGGCCATGTTGTGCATGAATCCCAAGCAATGCCCTACTTCGTGTGCCACCACGTAGATCAAAGAGGCTTTCACCACGTCATCCGGCAATTTCTTGCCTCTCACGGAAGGATCAAGTTGGGCGGTCTGCACGAAACGCCAGTTATTGATCAACTGGATGATATTACCGTAAACCAACACGGAGGCATTAATAATCTCACCCGTCGTCGGGTCTGTCCAAGAGGGTCCCATTGCATTAGCCGTGGAATTAGCCACGTAACGAATACAGGAATATTTCAAGTTATCCGGGTCAAAATCGGGATCATCCTTCGGGAAATCCTTCGCAACCATCACGTTTTTAAAACCGATTTTCTCGAAAGCGGCGTTCCAGGTAGTCACCGCCTGACGAATCGGTTCTTTCCACAATTCCGGGAAAGCGTCATCCACGTAAAACACAATCTGTTTCACGGGCTCCACCAGCTCGCCCCGTTTGTAAGCCTCCACGTCCTTCGGTTCCAATCTCCAGCGATGAGCCACGGAATAATTCCCGATTTCATCCTCCTTCGTGATAGAAAGACGGGTTTTCGTACTGTTGAAAATCCCCACGCGGGAATCCGAGATTCGGGGAATCATCTTATCTTCCGGCAAAAGCAAGATCGAACGGGTCACCGTGGCCGTGAAAGGATAATCATCCATCAATTTCATCATACCCATCACGCTCAACGACACCCCGTAAGACATCACCGTCTTCACGCTCAGGTTATCATCGAAAGCCTTGATCTCGTCCAAGTAAGATGCCTCTTTTTTAAAAGAAGAAGAGATTTTCACCATTCCCCCCATCATGGCATCCGCGAAAAAACTCAAATCTTTCACGTTTGTTGTGAACAGCGTGGTCATGTCAATCACCACGGCCGTACTGTCCGGGTTATACGCCTTGACGTCATAGGCATACAGGATCGGGTCTCCATACACGTTATTCATCGCCTTTTGCAAATTATCGGTCGTCACGCCCGTTGACACGTAACGCAGAAAAATAGAACTGTCCCGTTTCGTGAATTTCAGATGCAAGGGATTATTCGCCTTGTAACCGATGTCACAAAATTCCGGAGAAGTCACGTTCGTCACGGTTGACGCCAGTAATATCTCACGATCCATGTACTTCAAGGGTATCTCGAAATACAATTTACTGCCTACTTTATGCAACGTGATAAAATCACTTTTTGAAGTCTCCACGTTCTTCCCCTTCAATAACTTCTCGTAAGGACTTACTTTCTTAGGGGCCGGCAGAGTTGCCGTGGCGGTTCCTTTTTTCTTTTTCTTCTTACTCGCCGCATACAGGTCTGACGACAACGGCATGACAATAATCATTGCCAACAATACAATCATCCATTTTTTCATACATACTGTTTTAAATAATTCGTGTTTCATAAAACACCTTTTTCTTGTTATAGACTAAAAAAGTCAAAACGGTTGACAAGAAGAGTCTCTTTTTCAATTAAAAAAAGACGCCATTTTTTCCTTCAATGCCTCACCTCTCAAGTCCATGGCCACGATCCGACCTTCTTTATCCAACAAATACATTTTCGGAATTCCCGTCACGTTGTAAATCTTCGCCACCGGACATTCCCATCCCTTTAAAGAAGAGACGTGTATCCAAGGTAAATCGTGCTTTTCAATGGCATTCACCCACGCATCTTTCTTGTTGTCCAATGACACACCATATATCTCGAACCCTTTGTCCTTATATTGCTCATAGACCGCTTTCACATTCGGCACTTCCGCCAAACACGGCCCACACCAAGATGCCCAGAAATCTAACAGCACATACTTGCCTCTCAATGAAGATAACTTAACATGTTTTCCATCCGGAGCCATCAAATCAATATCGGGAGCAATGCCACCCACGTTGATCGAGCGCAAACTTGTCATTTTTTCCTTAAGCAACTGTCCCGGATAGGATGCTTTCACTTCCGGGGTCAGATTGTTATAGTAGCGCTCCACGTCTTCAAAAGGATATTCCCTAGCAATGAAGTCCCCGATCACATACGTAATCGCCAAGCTATTACTGTTCGAATCCACGAAATTCTTAATCCTTTCATCAACCGCTCTTTTCATCATCTCCACCGCTTTATACGTGGAATCCAGTTTCACGGAATCATCTTTTACCTGTACCATGGCAAACATACCCCCCAATCCGACCATACTTTTACTCATTGAAAGTCCCCGAGCCATCTCTAAAACTTTCTGCTCGTGACTTCCCTGGATTGCCATTTTGTAAGCATCAATCTTGTCTCCATTTTTATTCGTCATCTGGGTAGCCACAACCTCGATCGGTTCCCCATCCAACAAAATCTCCTGCTCATTTTTCTCAAGTGCAAGTAAATATTTCTCAACCTGCGGAATATCCCCCGTCATTTTAAACTGATTATCTTTCACAACTGCGGAATCTATAATCTGGAATTGCTTTTCCCTAGTTTCCTTTTTCAGATACACGACCTTTCCATTTCCATTCTCCCATGTTCCCGAAATCGTGTAAGTCTTTTTTTGGTCACATCCCATAACTAGTAAAATAATGGCACATAACCCATAACATACATTTTTTATCATACTTCTATCTTTTTAATATAACATCATTTCTTGTCCTTATCCGCCCCAAATAATTTTCTCATGGCAGCTTTCTTTTCCTCTTCCAACTGTTCGTATTTCTTCCGGGCATCCACGGCCTTATCCTTTCGTCCAAGTCTCGTGTAAAGCGTGGCGATCAAATCATAATAATTCTGTTTCACCAGATCACTCTTCACTTGATCTTCTTTCTCCTGTTGTTTGCCGATCACGTCCAATATGGAATTCAAAACTTTTTTATCCTTGGTTCGTTCCGTGATATACATATAGGTATCTCCCCGAAAATCATTCTCGTAATTCAATAAATTCAAATCATCGGCAAACATGATCCAACTATACATACCCTCCACGTCTCCAGCCAAACGACAATCATTAATTCTCAACTTACACAAGAGCATTGGAAAACGTTTTACGGTATTCTGAATCAACATACCCCGGAGAATATCTGCTTTCTCTGCCATCATTTTCAACGTGTCAGGATCAGTCGTACTCGTGGTGACTCTTATAATTTCCTTCACGGCTCTCCCCATTCCATCTGCTAACTGACGTTCCAAATCGTAACGATTTACATCCATACGATACTGGTATTTCTCAATCTCCTTGAAAACATATTGATAGGCTTCCGAATAAGGATCAGTAATATATTTTCCCACTAGATTCCAAATCTCTTTATCCTTTAGTTTCTCCATCGGGATCGTCGCAATAAATTCAGAAATAATCGTTGGGATATTCTCTCTTTTAAAAGCCCCGTTCAATGCTGCCACGTAATCACGAATCGTTTCAAAATCACGAACTCCAGCCTCGTACTTTTTCTGCAAGGCCGGTAATGATTTCCCCTCCATTCCCGCTTTCATTCCGGCAATCAAGTTCTCCGCCTTTTGGTAACCAGCCATTTGATGCACAACATTTCCATCACCATCAAGTAATAATAAAGTCGGAAAACCAATGATATACTCCTTGTATTTTTCACGTAACATTTTCCCATCACCTTTCTCCATATCATACTTCACGTTCACGAAATGGGCATTGAAAAAATCACCCACCTGTTTCTGCGGGAAAACATCCTGCGCCAACCCTTTACAAGGGCCGCACCACACCGTGTAACAATCCATGAATATCAGCTGATTTTGCTCTTTCGCTCGCTGTAAAACCTTGCTCCACGGTTCATTATCCATGAACTCGATACCCTGTCCGAAAACGCCGTTTCCTAACACCACAAGCATACAAATGATTAACAATCTTTTCATACAATACCATTTTTCGTGTTACTTCATCCCAATTTTCTCGTGAAGATCATTCATTCTCTGACGATATTCATCATCAATCTGAGCTTGAGTTTTCTCATCTTTAAACATCTTCTTCATATCTACCAACCGAAGTTTATAATACTCATCAAATTTTTTCGCACACGCCTCACTCTTTTTCTTATCCCCTAAACGATAATACCCGATAGCCAAAATATCGTAAGCGTTTTCAGTAAAAAGAGTAACTTTGCCATTACTTCTTTCATCTGCAACATCCTGTTTCTCTTGCATGATTGCCAAGTATTTCCGGATAATCTCTTTTTGAGTTCCGGCATCAGCGTGTTCAATCATGAATTTGTACATATCCGGTCGGAAAGAATACTCGTCTCTTGTAGCCTGTAAAGTCTTATCAGCCTCTAGTATCGCATCAAGAGCCAGAATATCTCCATTCATCCGTATATCATTAATAGCAAGCTTGGCATTCAATTCACCAAAACCTTTCACGGACACTCCCTGTAATAATTTTTTCAACTTTTCTTCTTTCGTTTTCATCAAAGCTAAAGTGTCTGCATTAGTATACGCAAGCGTTACATTCACGATCTCACGCACGGCATCCGACATAGCCCTCTGTAAACGAGATTCAATATCATACCGATTTATTTTAAGCCAGTATTGGAGCTTATCCAGATTTTTAAGAACATACCCGTACTGCGTAGAATAAGCATCATTTAAATAAGGTAAATACAATTCCAGCAACTCTTTATTCATCAATGAGTCCAACGGCATAGATTCAATATAGTCTCTCACGATTTTCTCTTTTGTACCTTGATCATACGCCACGTCAAGCGCTTTACAATAATCCTTGATCAATTCCAAAGAACGTTCCCCCGCCTCATACCTTTTTTGAAATACAGCCAACGTCTTTCCATCCAACCCGTCCTGCAAAGCCGCAATAAGAGCATCCGGTTCCGTGTATCCCACAACTTTATGAACGATACTTTCATCGGCAGGATTGATCACTAACATCGTCGGGAATCCCGGAATGTTATCCTTGTACTTCTTGTACAGCATAATCCCCTCTCCCTTTTCCATATCATACTTGCAACACACGAAGTTAGAATTCAAAAACGCCCCGACTTTCGGTTGCGGGAATACGTTTTGTGCCAATCCCTTACATGGACCACACCAAGAGGTGTAGCAATCCATAAAAATATACTTTCCCTGTTCTTGTGCCGTTTTTAAGACATCACTCCATTTTTTCCCCTCTAAAAACTCAGTACCCTGTCCAAAAACAGTAAACCTAAGCACGATAAGTATGCTAACAAGCAACAATTTTTTCATACAATATAATTTTATAATGATCTTCTTCATGGTTCCGTGACCGGGTCAGGTCACGGAACCTACGTTTATTTATTCCGTGGCCTCTGGTAACGTAATACCAAAGTTCTCAAGGAAGTACTCTTTCACCAATTCTACTTTTCTCTTCACATCTGCATTCTTTGCATAATATGTTTCTTTCTCCGAAGGTTTCTTGAAAGCAATAAATGCCACGTAATCTCCAAAATCTTGTGCATAACTTGTCGTGTACATATTGCGCCCATTAGCATTATATTTTCCTCTCCTTCCAAATTTCAATATAGCATATGTCGCAACCATATCCGTCGTGGCTGCCACGTATTGATACGTGATAACAGTCCCGTTACTTAGAATTGAACTCGGATTATACCCGGCATCACTGATAATCGCAAAATCTGTCGGATAAGGCCAAACAGCAAGCATCCGTTCCACAAATATCGAAATCCAAGCATCACGTAACTCGTCTTTATCTAATTCATCGAACTGTTCTCCCACTCGCCCAATGATCAACTTACTATTCACAGCATGACCATTCCAATCACTATATAACCCCATCAAAGTATCTGTTAAATAGATATTTAAAGGGACATATTTCTGACAGAATTCTGTCGGAAAAATAGAAAGAACTTTTTCCTCTATAAAGTCTAACACGTCAACAACTTTATCCGCTTTAGCAGGAGAATAAGACGGCGTTGAGAAATGTGTTGACCAATCATAAGTAAACTCCTCTTTTGTAAATTCATAATGAATGAAACATCCATAATTTTCATACATTTTTTTAATCTTCGAATCAACAGGGGTCTTATCCGTCAATTCTGGCTGAGAAGGAACATCCAGTTTTATATCAGAATCATCGTTATCCACACAAGATACAGATATAAAACACAACAACATAAAAATGATTATATTTTTCATATCGTACTTTTTAATTCATTATTCAGGAAGTCTTATCGGACGAGCATTATTTAATGCCGAATTAAATTCTCTCTCCAATTGAGGGAAATTAATCACATAAGCCGGATCTTTTTCTTTCAACTTGTATACTTCTCCCCCCATCCACGTATGCGACAAGGCTGGTTGTCCAGTTCTACGTAAATCCCACCACCGATGATGCTCTTCAAAACAAAGTTCCCTTCTACGCTCATCCCATACGAATTTTATCAACGCATCCACGGAAGCAAAATCACCGCTATTCAAACTCGTATAAGGTTTAATCCGGTGAGACCGCAATGCATTTAAATATTCCAACACCTTATCTATTTCCGGATTTGTCTTACGAGCATACGCCTCTGCAAGAGAGATATATACTTCCCCTGTTCTAAAACTACTCTGATAATCTTCCCCAACAATATTGTAATGATCATATTTTATCGGTACATACGGATAATAACTTGCAGAAGGAGCTATGATCCAATACGTGAAACGTTTATCTCCTTCAATCACGTTCCCTCCTTCCGTTTCAACAATTTGGTAATCAAACATGGACACGATCGAATTAGAAGCAGCAGAAGATATACTGATACAATCCCCAGCTAAAATTCCACCGACATAGAAAACATCATAATGAGATTCTTTTTCTCCATTATCATATAGCCACATTATTTCCGGATTATTAGCCGGATAAATAAATTTATCTTGAAAATTAGATGAGGTGGGAGAACTTGTTCCCGTCGATACCGGTTTATCCGTAATATCATACAACGAACTATTAATTTTCAAAACTTTTTCACCATACTCAATAACGAGATCAAAATCTTCCATAAACAAAGCTACTCGCACTCCTAATATCAACGCCGCTCCATAGTTAATCTCATATATTCCAGATATATTAGCTTTCTCTAAAGAACTTATAGCCTCCTCGACATCTGATTTTATCCTTCCCCATACTTCTTCCATCGTTGCCCGAGGAAATTTTTCCATTGTCGGAGTCGGGTCTAATACTAAAGGAACACAAGGATCTGTCGCTTGGGCCTCATTATATGCCTGTGCATAAAAATTAGCTAACAAAAAATATCCAAAAGCACGAGTAAAATGAGCTTGTCCCGATAAAATCTTCTTTTCCGCATCTGTTCCTTCCATCTCATCCAACGCACTTATACAAGTGTTCGCCACCAGAATTTGTTTGTAGAGATACTGGTAACACCGATCTGTCATCACGTCATTCTCAATTTCAGTTTCCCACTTATAAGAATCCCCGTAACTTTCAAAGTTAGAATCTCCAAAACCTCCCCATGATCCCCCGGCAACAGCATCAAAATACTCGACATCATCTGTCATGTACAATGCAAAAACACTTTTTGCCAAGAATTCCTTAAAATAACCTTCGCCCTGTAATAATTCTTTGTAATGCTCCACGGTCTTGGGAACGATCAAATCCTGAGAAGTCGTCTCCAAGAAGTCATCACAACTAATCGCCATTGTCATTAGTATGACTACTAAAATATATTTACATATCGCTTTCATCATAGTTTCCTTTTAAAATGTTACATTTAGCCCTAAAGAATAAGTTCTTGGTATAGGAGTATTGGAATCACCCGACTCCGGATCGCGTCCCCTCCATTCTTTCGCGGCAATTTGGAATAAATTGGTTGCCTGGAAATTAAAAGATATATCTTGTATCTTTATTTTTTCCAAGATCTTCGTCGGAATACGATACATCAAACTAAGATTTCTCAAACGGACATTATCAATCTTGGCAACTCGAACATCAGTCTTATCATATAACTGTGTTCCATAATAAACAGACCCTCTACCATCCAAAGCACTCTTCTGATTTAACTGGTTATAAGTCCTATTATCATATAGAGCCGGGAATATTGTAGAATTCTCATCACCCGGATTGTTCCACCGATGTTTTAATTCCTTCGTCACATTGATCAACGGATCAAATATTTTATAATATTCTTGTCGATAAATATTCGGTAAACGTCTATGGGCCCCCAAAGTATAGGTAAATCCTAAATCAATCCGGAAGTTTTTATATCGGAAATTAAGTCCTAAACTACCACTTGTTGTCGGGTCCAAGCAACCTGATTTCACCAAATCGATTTCTTCTTCATAAAGAGCATAATGAGGATACTTTACTCCATCCACTTCCGAATAGTTCTTGCCATCTTTATCGTAAAATGTCGGGTAACCTGTTTCCCCGTTCAACCCGGCAAAACGATAAGAATAAAACGTTCCCATGGGTTTACCTTCTATCAAAGCTGAACCGTTCAACATTTCCGAATTTGTAATATCACTGTCACTATTAGCTGATACTAACTCGTTCTTATTGTAAGAATAAACAAAATTCACACTAAAGGCATAATCTGCCGTTCGTATAGGATAAAATCTGAACGTTAACTCACAACCACTATTATCAATCCTTCCCCCATTAATTTTAACCGTACTTAATCCCATGGATTGAGATACTTTTTTACTCATAATCATATCTTCACCCTTCTTGAAATAGTAGTTAAATTCTCCCTGTATCCGATCTTTCAATAAAGCAATTTCCAAACCCAGATTATAAGATGTTGTCTTTTCCCAACGTAAATCGGCATTAGGCAAGTATTCAAAGAAGGACTCGTTCAAACGAGTAACCGTATTTAACGCTCCTACCTGAATAACCAATTCCGGGGATGTACTTTTATCTATATTTCCCTGAATTCCGTAAGAAGCCTTTAAAGCTAATAGCGAAATGATATTACTTCCTTTCACAAAAGGTTCTTCTGTCAACGTATACCTTCCGGCAATAGACCAAATAGGCAAAAAACGGTATTTCGGGTTCTCTCCAAATTTATTGGAACCATCCATTCGAATATTTCCGTTTAAAGTGATCTTTTCCCGCCATGTATAAGCCAAAGTTCCTGCCCATGACACGTAATTTGTCAAATTATCAGAGATACGCGGTCTTAGATTTGCTAATTCTGCAACATACGCGGACGTTAACATGGGAGTAAGGGTCTGTCCCCGCTCCGGCATCCAACCATAATACGTGCCACTGAATCCCGTCTGCTTTACCCCTCTAATCTCCGAAAGAGCAGATGCAGAAACTTCATGATCCCCCCAATGACCGGAAAATCCGATCGTGTTCCGAATCATATAAGTAGTCTGTTCTGTCTCGGACTTATCAATTATTCCACCGATAGGAATGACACTGTTATCTTCAGCTAATGAATTCGGTTCAATACTTCCTATATTATATTTACGTTTTATCCCCACGTAATTGGAAGCCTCCTTTGCATATGAATTTTGTTTAGATTGCTGGTAAGAATATGAACCTAAAAAATCATATTTAAAACCGTATTTTATTCTCCATTGAAGATTAACCTGACCGGTTATACCCGCAACTTTTCCCGCAGATCCTGTTTGTCCCAACTCATGTACAATATTATATAACATTTCTTCTTTGGGAGCCTGACTACTTGCAAGTTGTCCTTTCTGCCTTGTTTCATAATAAAATAATGATCCGTCCTCGTTATAACAAGGGATCGTCCGGGAAGTTTCATAAGCATACTGGTTAGGATTCACCGAACTATGAAAACCTTTATTCTCAGTAACATTCCCATTCAAAGTCACACCAACAAATACTTGGTCATTCAACCATGAATTCAATTTCATCATTGTCGTATAACGTTTACTGACACTTCCTTCGGCCGTTCCAAAATTTTGATCAAAACCAATTGATGCATAATACCGGGTATCCTTGGAGCCTCCGTTTATACTCAATGTATGATTATGACTCAAAACGTTTCTAAACAATATATCATACCAGTCCGTGTTACGCTTAGCCATCCGTTTGGTTCCAAGGGCAAAATCTTCATAAGATATTTTACGATTCATATAATCCATATATAACCCTTCATACCCCAAAGAAACCGGTACTCGTCCGTATTCCAAAGACTTAGCAATAATATCTTGAGAAAGTTGAATTCTTTCCGCAGCATTCATCAAATAAAAATCACCGTATGAAGGGCGTTGATTTAAAGTCATGGAAGTATTATAATTCAATTGAGCCTTACCCTCTTTTCCTTGTTTGGTTGTCAACACGATCACCCCATTTGCCGCTTGGACACCATATATTGCCGTTGCCGAAGCATCCTTTAAAACGGTGATTGTTTCTATATCCCGAGGATTAATACCAGCAATAGCGTTACCGATCAAGTAAGCTGCATCGTCTCCATTGATCTGGGAATAATCTACATTTACCGGGTCTTCCAGAATAACCCCATCCAACACCCAAACGGGAGCCTTCGATGATGTAATTGAAGATATTCCTCGGATACGAATTTTAGGAGTTGCACTCGGTTCCCCGGATGTCTGTACGATTGTCATCCCCGGGATCTGTCCGATCAACATTTGGTCTATTGACGATTTTGAATTTAACATCACATCGTCCGCCTTTATTTGACTAACGGCACTCGCCGTTTCCCTACGGGATAACGTGGTGTATCCGGTAACAACAACTTCATCCATTTCCAATAAATCTTCTTCCATCGTAATCAACCACTCTCCCGTTTTAGGACGACTTTTGTAAGCCACGGTTTTAGTTTTCATTCCAACGAAAGAAAAAATAAATTCAACATTTGCCGTCGTATCAGGAACCATGATAAAAAACACGCCATCAACACCTGTTGTAACTCCCGTAGATGTTCCTTTTAACAAAACAGTTACTCCCGGTATCGGCTTTTTATCCTCTCCTACAACCCTTCCAGATGCAATCGTAGCTTTATTAACATCCTTAGACTCTGCTTGTAACAATTTCGGAGAAATAACGACCACCTGTTCCTCAATCATATACCATAATTGAGTTCCTTTGAGACATTCAGCCAATACATCCTTCAAATCCTTATTACTGACATTTAAAGACACTTTTCCAATGCGTTCAATCTCGTTATTACTATACACGAATTCATACCCCGTAAGTTTGGTAATCTCTTTAAAAACCTCTTTAAGAGTCGCATTTTTCACGTCTATACTCACCCGTACTTGAGAAAAAGTACTTGCAGTAACGGAAGATAGACTTAGAACTAAAATACAAATAAAGACTTTCATAGTTCGAAACATTTTCTTTATGACATTAGATCCCCATCCTATGTCAAAATCTCGATTTTTTTCCATAGATTTGTACAGTTTTAATTATTAATAATTTGCCATTCCCCAATGGCAGTTATTCAACACGGGAATTTGTTAGCGCAAGTTCCCGTTTTCCATCACTCTAGCTGAACGATTAACGTTCGGTCATTCAATTCAAATTTTATGTTGGTTGTAAGAGCCAATATTTTCAGGACATTACTAATATCTTCATACTTGGGCAAATTACCCGTGAACCGTTTCTCCGTCAACGCATGATTTTGAATAAAAACGGTTATATTATACCACCGTTCTAATTTTTTCAATACATCTTCCAACGGTTCATTTTCAAAAACAAAACGATCGTCTTTCCAGGCTATATAAGGTCTTACATCTACTTGTTCAACTCTTAACTCCTTATCAATACACGTCACTTGCTCTCCGGGATGTAATAACACCTGTTGTTTATCCAACAACACTTCTACAGCCCCCCGTACCAATGTGGTTTGTTGATGTTCATCCGGATATGCTTTCAAGTTAAAAGCGGTTCCCAATACCCGGACATCAATACCGTTTGTTTTCACGACAAAAGGTCTCAAACTATCTTTCGCTACTTCAAAAAACGCTTCCCCTTCTAATGAAACTTGACGCTCATTCCCTATAAAACGATCCGGATAATGGATTTTAGAATCCGCATTCAAGGTTACCACCGTTCCATCAGCCAAACACAACACAAATTCTCCACCTCTTGGTATTTGTAACGTGTGCCATTCCACATTCTTCTCCTCTACTGTATCTGAATATACTAATTTACTCCCGGTATTCACGAAATTTTCCCCTTTTACCTCCCGTATAATAGTCTCCCGGCCGGCTTCTAACTGGATCATTTCTCCTGATTCCAGAAAGAGCATTGCCTTGGAACGTCCGTATTCTATAGGTAAAGAACTAGCGTATTTCATATCCCGCTCCTGTCCTCCCCAAAAATGCCATACCATTCCCCCACATAACAAAATAGCCACGGACGCCGCACAAACCCTAGCCCAACGCCCTATTTTTCTACGAGGCGTTAACCTTACACGTAGCTTTTCCCAATCCTCCACAGAATCATATCCACGAAATTCCTGCAAACTATTCCCCACATAACCAGAGTTTTGCAATCTTTCAAATAAAGCACGGTTTCTTCTATCTTCCTCTATCCATTCCGTAAACTCATCAGATTCCCCCTTCGTCATATCTCCCCTCAAATAAGCCAATATGAAACGAACAATTTCCTCTCGCTTATATTTTTTAACGATCGTTTTTTTATATTCTCTTTTTGCCTTCATTTCGATCAACTTTTCTTTTTACAACAAATTATCAACTATATTTAATGACTTGATTTATAACTGTTTATTGAAATATATTCAACAAAATTTATCATTTATCTTTTTTATCTCATTAAACGATCGTTTTTTCATTTATTACTAAAACAGATAACATTGAAAAAGGATGACAAAAAAAATGATTTTTATTTACTCACGTAAACAATTTTTACAGCATCTCCTTGAATAATTTGATCAATCTCGCTCCCTTTATCACTCAACTCGATACTCAGTTTTCCTTTCTCCAAATAAAATTGTCCTAGTAAAAACCAAGAATCAAGCGTCCTCTCTCTCACATTTAGCTCAGCAGAATACACGTTTACCCCACTTTTGACAGTATAATACTGCATATATTTTAGTTTCGCTAACGCATAAGGGTCCCGTTGTACTTTTATCGTCTTAGAAATTCCCCCTACTGGGCTATAAATATAAATCTCATAATTTCCATCAGTCAAGATCTCAGTATTCCAAGATACAACCGATTTTCCCTCACCGACCAATTTATATACAGCACTTCGAACAGGAGAACCGTAGGCATTCTCATTCACATAAACCCGCCAACCCTCTTTACCATCAGCAACGGGTTCATAATCATATATATCATTAATATTTTTCTCTTCTTTCCCGAATAAATCCCGAAACCACAATTCACGTTTTTTAGGTATATAAAATCCGGCATCCTCGTTATCCACAATAATCTCAGAGGATCCTCCACGTTGTAAAAAATACGCTTTTTCTTTCAGATAAACGCTCTCTTTTACCTCTCCCGTTAGTTGGTGACTGAAATCACTTTTAATCTGCCGAGGATAATTTTTAGAAATTCCTAAATCAAGTACCGGTATTTGCTTACACAACAGGGTTAAAACTTTTCCTGTCCCTGCATTAATCTTGATATTCCGATAATAAATGTTATCACTAGAATAATAAGCTCTAGAAAAAAGCCCCGTATTCTTTTGTTCTACTAACGAGACAATCCCATCAACCTCACTATCATTATACAATTCTAATACCACACGATATTTCCCGGTTTTATTCGGTTCTGAAGCTAATAAACCAGATAACTTAAGAAATTGATCGAATTCTATATCCCCTACACATTCATCAATTTTCTCTACTCGAAATTTTTTAAGGACATACACTGGTATAGACTTCTGATTATACCACCCTGACAATATCGCTTTACAATCCACACCACGGGCAATTTCAAGCTTACGACTTATATTCTCAAAATTCATTTCCTGAAAATACAAACCACGAGTACAGGAATCAACAAATGCATATAACTCTTTAGGCTGTATTCCATAGAATGTAAAATGTCGAAATAGATCGTCCGTTTTTAGAGAAAGAATCTTCTCGTACACTTCGCCCGATAATGATGAATCATCACCAGCATCAGCCATACTATGATTCTTCAAATAGTTGATAGCCTTTCCTTCCAATAATTTTTGTCTATAATAATCTTTCTTCGCCACTCTCGCTGATTCAGACTTCACCACTCCCAAGAAAATATGATCCAATATAGGGAAATCAGTACTTTTTACTTGAAACACCTGCTCATAAAACATCGGAGATAAATAATAATTATTTAATTTCTGCTCCAAATGCTCCCCTTTCTTCTCTTCCCACCCTAACGTGAAAGGATTAAACTCCATATACCCGGTAAGCAAAGTCTTCCAATGATACTTTCTCAAAAACAAGCCCTCGATCAACTGTTTAATGATGAACTGTTCCTTTTCCTTATCAGAATATCTATCCGCTATTAACGGTATATAACAAGCAGAAATCGTCATCCTTTTAACTTGTCCTCCTTTTTTCTCCTGCCTCATGTCCATGCAATAACCGACACCTCGCTCCGGCAGAAAAACAATTTCAGGTTGCACGTACCCACTCCCTCCTTGCCACTCCCGATAATATGATGTAAAAGAGAGTGGAGTTTCTACAATTTGAAACCGAGAATAGGGAAAAGGACGCCCCATCATTTCTTCCAATGTCCCTTTGGATTCCCGAATGGTTTCTGATAAAAATTCCTCCACGTGATTTAAACCACGAAACACATCAAGGCTATTCTTAAACATATACAACTCGTAACGTATCCCATCCACATTTATCATCCGGCCGATATAATCTCCCATACAAAGAGATAAACCGGTTACGGGATTCCTATTTTTAAATACCACCCGATCTCTATACACGCTTTTTTCCCCCTGCGAGATAACTTTCTGTTTTCCATGTCCGGATATAGTCAAATTGAAAATCGTAAACTGTCGGGAAACATCAAACGGAGAAACAGGATTCACCGGGGGGACCGTCACAGGATACCAAAGACACTCAGGCAACAATAGCGTGTAATCTTTTCCTAAAAAAACATTCCGTTTACCGAAACGACATGTCAGATAACTACACGTTCGTGTATCTTGATAAGATATATCAGGCACATCAAGATAACAAATTCGATCATCAATTCCTCCCGCATACACGATCTCTATTTTCATTTTGCCAGCGGAAGAGACCCTCTTATTCACGATAACCACCTGACCTTCCCGTCTAAATGACATCTCTTCTCCCTGAACTTTCAAAGAACTTATCTTTAACGCCGGATTCAAAAAAAACACGATTTCATCCAATTCTCGACCCAATCGATTCTCCACGAATAATCGACTCTTGCAAGAAATTGTTGCTCCTGCATGATAAAGTTCTATATCTTGATTCACTAAAGCAAGGTAATCTTTCTCCCGATATTGAGTATATATATCCCGATAAAACTCTCTCGTCTTATTCTCATCGTACTTTTCCTTGTAACACACGAAACCACAACAGATTCCACCTAAAAATAAGAACAAAAGAAAAACCGTCCCTACTGAAACACGCGAACAATTCGGCAGGCGATAAAAACATTTTATCGCTAAAACTAAAAAGAAACTACCTATCAAGAACCAACAAGATCGCTGAAAAAGATAGTAAGATAACTCCGGGTGTCCAACCTGTCCCGATAACGCATTAGGCAAGGATATTCCCAAAGAATCCATTATTCCCTCCCGTGTAAAATAAAGGTTCAGAAAAAAACAAAAGAAAAGGATTACCAGACCAATACTCTGTTTTCTAAATCCAGAGAACAAGAAAAAGGAAAAACCGGTATAAAATACCATAGAGGGAATAAACAATGTCAAAAAATAAAATAAATACGCCCACAAAGAAAATGGAGCTGTACTAAAAAACAAGTGAACACAAAGCCCCAAGAAAAGCGAAAATAATGCACCTACTCCAAAACTGACCAAGAACCCTAGATAATACCCCAACACCAATTCCCAGTTACTTACCGAACGATAATGAACCGTCTCCATCGTGTCAAGCCCTCGCTCCCGAGTAAAGTAATTTCCTGCTAGAAAAATAACGACAAAAGCCTGCAATATTGTATAAATATACAAATTCATGTACGGGATGAAAGAAGCCATCGTAATTAACCCCGAAATATTGTAGCGGGTCACATTTCCTTGAAAAATTAATTGAAATATGAATATTCCCACGCAAGAAAAAATTAGAAAAAAACGAAATAACCAACTCCGAAAAACGAGCCGACAACTAATTCTCGCAATGTGTATGACCGTATTAAAGTCCATAAGCCTCCTAGCTACAAGATTATTTACAAACTTAATTTTGCGTAATCCATGAAACAATTAATCCTGGATAAAATTCCTCAAACATTCTAGCAAATCCTTCCGCCAAATCGAACATCACTTGTTCCAAATATTGTGGATCAGTATGTCCCATATACAATGTAAATTGATACCCAAGAGAAATACTTGTCCAATCATCCCCATAAATGACAACAAGTCCTATATGTTCTTTCAAATTTTCTGCAATCTTTTTTATTGAATTTTCAATATTATACCTTGCTTCCATTTCTGTTATACTAGGACTAACATAAGTAAAATCCAATACATCACAAATAGTATATACTGTTTTTGAAGAAAGTTCAACACGATTCTCAAATATTTACCCTTGAGATAAATTCCAAGGAGAAAACATCCATCCAAGAGAGGATATAAACAAAAGACAAATCACCTTTTTCATAACGTTATAATGTTTTAATTATTAATTATAAGTTCCCCAACTTATAACAATAAACAGGTACTCTCTCAAAAGGATGACAGTAAATATAAATTATTTTTCTCTTTCTATATATTTCTATTGTGTAATTTAATTACGCAAAATACACAATAAATAATACCATGATTAAGTTCAAAACCATCATGAATACTACCTTAATCAAAAAAGGAATATTATATGACTAGAATTTACCATATAGCTCCATTCACACCTCTATCGATCAAAAAAACATAAGTATCACCACCGGATAAAGATGTTGCAACCGCTCCCGCAGATACTTTTTAGCTCGCTGACGTTGCGTCTTCACGGTTGACTCGGCCACATCCAGTTGCTCGCAAATGGTCTTAATATCCAACATCTCGATATAACTCATCTTGAAAATACGCTGACATTCAGTAGGTAATTCATCAATAGCGGCAAAGATTTCCTCGAAAACATCCGTTTCTACCTGAAAACAAAAAACATCTTCCTCATCAGGAGCTTTCAACCCCAAACGACGATTCGCTTTTGCCCGGACCTGCAATTTTTCCAGATAATTCAATGCCGCATTCTGGACACAATTATACAAGAATGATTTTAACGCCGATTGATTCTCGAATTTTCCCTTGGATTCCCAAAAACGAAGAAACACCTCTTGCACAATATCCCTTGCCGCCTCATCATCTCGCACGAACTTATTGGCGAAATAACATAGTGACGCATAATATTTATGAAATACACTTTCAAATATTTCCGGTTGTTTCACGTTCAGTATATCCACTAATATCTTATTTTAGTCGTTAAACCATTGCGACTCGCCCTACCTCTCGCATCAAAAATACATTTTTCTAACGAGAAACATATAACAAACAAGAAAATTATTTAATCAAAATAAACACGAACAACAACTACACCTCATCCCCTACCACCAATCCCACGCTAATAGAGGCCCGGTTCCCTTTACTATTCATGGCAAAACCATGAACCACGACTTCATGAATATTCCAACCTATATTTAAATGGAGATTTTCGAGAAGATAGCCTCGGGACAGGGAAAGCTCCTACCGGACCTCATGAACCCCGACCTAGACAACCCGCTTCACAAATCCTTGAAAAAACGAGTCGTCTCTTCAAGCGTATGAAAATGAAAATCGGGAAAAAGAGACAACACCTTCGCACTGGAATAACGGGATTTATGTTGAGACGAGCGAGCCGTTTCCTCCGTGAAAGCCGGTTTCTTTCCCGTGAACAGAGCCACGAAAGCCAGTAACCGCCACGCCAAACCTGTCATCCACGGTGCCATCCGAATACGAGGTGGGCGCTTGCCCACGACACGGGCAATCACGGTAAACAACTCCCGATAAGAATAATTTCCCCCACATAATACGAAACGCTCTCCCCGAATAGCACTGTCTTTCGCCAAACGAATCATCAACTCGCAGACATCCCGCACATCCACGTATCCATTCACGCCTTCCGTGTAGAAAGGCATCCCCTTACTCGCCTGTTCAAACAACTTGACACTACTTCGTCCCCGTAACCCCGCCCCCAAAATAATAGCCGGGTTCACGATCACAACATCCAGTCCTTGACGGACATACTTCCAGACAATTTTCTCAGCCTCCCCTTTACTACCAGAATAAAGCGAGTGGACCGACCCCGGAATCTCCGGTGTATTCTCGTCAATCACGACACTCTCGTTGGGAGCGTCCCCCAAAGCGGCAATCGAACTCACGAAACACAGGCGTACCCCACGTTCCAAACAAATCTTACAAATATTTTCCGTCCCCTTGATATTCGTTTCCAGCAAAGTATTCCGATCGCTGCCATTGAAAGAAACCATGGCCGCACAATGATAAACGGTATCCACTTTTTCCACAAACGGGGCCACAGATTCCCCATCCAACACATTCCCAACCACCCAATTCACCCGGGATATGGCATCTCCCGGAGAATCAAAATAACACGAAAAGAGAGCCATCGTCTCTTCAACGTGGCTCTTATCTCTTTTTAGCGCGATGATCGTCTCACCGCATCGTGCCAAATGACACAGTAAATGGCTACCCAGTAAACCGGTAGCCCCGGTTACCATTACTGCCAATTAAACACGAAATTTTGTTTCACATCCGGATGTAAACTCAAATGCACTGGGCAAGTATGTGCCACACGTTCGAGAATCTTTTTCTCCTTCTCGGAATAACCGTTAGCCGGCATATTAAAGATCACGTCAATCTCAGCAATACGACGAGGTTCTGCCGCCATCTTCTTGGTAATCTCGATCTCGGCTCCCGCCAAATCAATACCGTTATTTTTAGCATAAATTCCCATGATTGTCATGGCACAAGCGGCCAATGACGTGGAACACAAGTCGGTTGGAGAGAAAGCCTCACCTTTCCCGTTATTATCTGTCGGTGCATCCGTGATAATCTTTGTACCACTCTGCAAATGCGTACACTCCAAACGCAAATCTCCTAAATATTTTGCTTTTACTGTTGCCATATCCTTTTTCTTTTATGTTTTATTTTTCAAAGATAGTAAATTTCACACAAAATCATCCATCCGAAAGAAAATTTGATATTTTTTCCGGAAATCCGAATTTCTAGCACAATTTTTGATAATACACAAATATCCCTATTGACACTTTTCTTATGCCGGGTGGCTTTTCATATTCCTACCACACCACACACACGACAAAAGCCACCCGGTTCTTTAAAACAAGTCAATGACTTCTTTTATATATTCCAGATGCATTTCGGCCCCAGTGACCACAACCAAATCGAATCGTATTTCCCGGTGAACGTTCTTTTTCGTTAGATAAGCGGCACCTGCAGCTTGCAGATTCCTCTTTTTTCTGTAATCCAGCAAATCGAAAAGTGACACATTGTCATCTGCCCGGGTTTTCACCTCCACCACGACCAGTACCTCCCCATCAAGACACACGAAATCCAGTTCCCGGTGTCCCACCCGCCAGTTTCTCTCTAGAACCGTGTACCCCATATCCAAAAGATACCGGTTCACCTTTTCTTCCCCGTATTCGCCCAGTTTATTATGCCACGCCATAGTACAGTCTTCCCCTAATTTACAGCCTAAAAAGAGTTTCGCAATGTTATATAAATCTATCATAAAAGCAAAATTTTTTAGTCAAAAATCCTATACCCCGCATCGTTTTTAAGATTCAAGTGGTTTATTTCGAGAGAGGTTTATTCCAAAGTAGTTTTGAAATCTGAACCAAAATGCCTATCTTTGTATGGTTTTTGGGAAAAGTAGTAGTTATGGCTAAAAAAAGAGTTTTATTCATTTCTCAAGAGATAGTTCCTTATCTGCCGGAATCAGAAATGGCAAATATTGGAAGATTTCTACCTCAAGGGATACAAGACAAAGGTAAAGAGATTAGAACATTCATGCCCCGTTACGGCTGCATCAATGAAAGACGGAATCAACTTCACGAGGTAATTCGCCTTTCCGGAATGAACCTGATCATCAACGACACGGATCATCCGCTAATCATCAAGGTCGCCTCGATCCAAGCTGCACGAATGCAGGTTTATTTCATCGACAACGAGGATTATTTTCAACGTAAGCACACGATCTCCGACGAGGAAGGAAACTTTTTCCCGGACAACGATGAAAGATCTATTTTCTTCGCCCGGGGAGTATTCGAAACCGTGCGCAAGCTAAGATGGGCTCCTGACTTGATCTATTGCCAAGGATGGTTCACCGCACTAGTTCCTCTTTACTTGAAAAAAGAATATCATGATGACCCTGTTTTCTCCAAAACGAAAGTAGTATTCTCTACTTATAACGACAAATTCGAGGGGAAACTGGATGAAAAATTCGGGGAAAAAGCGATCACGGAAGGGGTTGCCCGGAAAGACGTGGCGCTTTTAAAAGACCCGACATACACGAATATTAATAAATTGGCATTCCAATACGCTGACGGAATCATTTTCAACCACAAAGACGTGGACGATGAACTCCGTACCTTTGCCACCGATCTGAAGAAACCTACCTTGGAATACCCGGGCGAGCAAAGTTACATCGAGGCTTATTCCGACTTTTTCGACAAGATTATTGAATAACAATATAAACAAGCGGCAATGGTTGTTATGCCGCTTGTTTTCATTAATATAAATCATTAAAACATAACATTTATGTGTGGTATTGTAGGATACATCGGGCCCAAAGAAGCCTGTCCGATCTTAATTAACGGTCTGAAACGCCTGGAATACCGGGGATATGACTCTGCCGGAATCGCGTTGATCCATAATAATAACATCCAAGTTTACAAGTGCAAGGGAAGGGTGCAAGACCTAGAACAGCACATGGAACTGGAAGATACCAGCGCAACGATCGGTATGGGACATACTCGCTGGGCTACCCACGGGGAACCAAATGACGCAAACGCTCACCCCCATACTTCTATGAACGGTCTTTTCTCTATCGTCCACAACGGAATTATCGAGAATCACGCTTTATTAAAGGAAAAATTACAGGCCAGAGGCTATTCATTCCAAAGTGAAACCGACACGGAAGTACTAGCAAACCTGATCGAGTACATTTACACAAAAGGCCAAGTCAACGCAGAGAATGCCGTGCGTCTTGCTTTGACTAAGGTTATCGGAGCCTACGGACTGGTTGTTCTATGCAAGAACGAACCGGACCAGCTCGTGGTGGCAAGAAAAGGTAGCCCGCTCGTGATCGGTGTGGGCCAAAGCGAATATTTCGTGGCCTCGGATGCAACGCCCATCGTGGAATACACGAAAAACGTGATCTATTTAAACGATGACGATGTTGCCATTTTGAAGAGGGACGAAATGATCCTAAAAACGATCAAAAACACCCCTGTTTCATTAAGTATTCAGCAAGTGGACATCGACATCGAAAAAATCGAGAAAGGCGGTTTCCCACATTTCATGTTGAAAGAGATTTTTGAACAGGTAAATTCAATATACGACACGATCCGCGGACGCGTAAATGCCGAGGCATCGGAAATCTACCTAGGGGGAATCTCCGAGATCATCCCGAAGATGGTCAACGCCCACCGCATTATCATTATCGGTTGCGGTACATCATGGCACGCCGGAACGGTAGGCGAATACATCTTGGAAGAATTTACCCGAATCCCGGTAGAAGTGGAATACGCGTCGGAATTCAGATACCGGAACCCGATAGTAGATGCCAACGACATTGTTATTGCCATTTCACAGAGTGGTGAAACGGCCGACACGCTGGCAGCCATCAAGTATGCCAAAGCACACGGAGCCACGGTTATCGGCATCTGTAATGTCGTGGGATCAAGTATCGCCCGGGAAACCGATGCAGGGGTGTACACTCACGCAGGCCCGGAAATCGGGGTTGCCTCCACGAAAGCATTCACAGCTCAAATATCCGTGTTGGCCATGATGGCCTTACAGATCGGCCACCGCAAGGGAACATTATCCGACGAACTGTACAAAAAATATATCAACGAACTGTATAACTTACCGGACAAGGTGAAAGCGATTCTGGAAAAGAATGACAAGATCAAGGAGATCGCGGCCATTTACAAGGACTCCACGAACGCCATTTACCTGGGAAGAGGTTGTCAATTCCCGGTTGCCCTGGAAGGTGCGTTGAAACTGAAAGAGATTTCTTACATTCACGCGGAAGGTTACCCGGCAGCGGAAATGAAACACGGCCCGATCGCTTTGATCGACGAGAATATGCCGGTTTTTGCCATCGCCACGAATGACAACTATTACGACAAGATCGTTTCCAACATCAAAGAGATCCAATCCCGGAAAGGACACGTGATCGCTCTTGTCAATGATAACGATGCACAAGTGAAAAAACTGGCGGAACACGTGATCGAAATTCCTGAAACACTGGAATATCTTTCCCCACTTCTGAACGTAATTCCATTACAGCTCATCTCCTATCACATTGCCGTGATGCGAGGCTGTAACGTGGATATGCCGAGGAACTTGGCTAAATCCGTAACGGTAGAATAAAGACTAAAAAAGGTGGGAAAATCCCACCTTTTTTACTTATCCAATGCTTTCTGCCATTTCCAAGCATTTGCCAGAGTCTCCTCGATCGGTGTGACAGCCTTCCATCCCAGCTCGTTATTGGCCAACGTCGTATCAGCCCAAACCTTCTCGATATCCCCGGCACGGCGTCCCACGACCTTGTAATTCACTTTTACCCCGGTTGCCCGTTCAAAAGCGTGAATAATTTCCAGCACGGAAAGTGCCTTTCCCGTACCGATATTGAAAAACTCGTAATTCTTCTTATTCTTCCCTTCCAACAACCGACGGATAGCTACCACGTGCGCCTGGGCCAGATCCACCACGTCAATATAATCGCGTAACGGAGAACCATCCGGCGTGTTGTAATCGTCACCGAACACGCTCAATTGCTCACGAATCCCGATAGCCGTCTGCGTCAAATAAGGAATCAAATTATTAGGTACTCCATTGGGCAACTCCCCGATAAACGCTGTCGGGTGGGCCCCGATCGGGTTAAAATAGCGCAATGCCAGAGCTTTCATGTCAGGTTCCACCCGCATCAGATCCCGAATAATATCTTCACTCATCACCTTCGTGTTCCCGTAAGGAGATTCAGCCTCATGACGAGGTGTTTTTTCCGTTACCGGTAACACATCGGCCTGCCCGTACACCGTACAAGAAGAGGAAAACACCAGATTCGGCACCTTAAATTCCCGCATACAAGTCAACACATTCATCAAAGAGTTCAAATTATTGAAATAGTACTCCAAAGGCTTGTTCACCGACTCACCCACGGCCTTCAAAGCGGCAAAATGAATCACGGCCCGTATATCCGAATGGCGGGCAAAGAAATCCCGTGTAACCTCCCCATCAGTAAGGTCTATCTCTTCAAACTCGGGACGTATCCCCGTGATCTTTTCTATCCCGTCCAGCACGTCCAGACTCGAATTCACGAGATTGTCAGCAATAATTACATCATAACCATTTTTCTGAAGTTCGACCACCGTGTGGGAACCTATATACCCTGTACCTCCTGTCACAAAAATTTTCATACGCCAATAATTTTATCTCAATTTATAACATTCTGAGTGTCTGCAATAGACACAACAAAGTAAATAATAATAATCCGAAATGCCTAAAATGAGTTTGACAACCTTACGTTTTTTCTTACCTTTGTGGCATGAATAAATATGTTGAACACATTGAAGAATTGCTCTATCTGCATGATTGCGTGATCGTTCCGGGGCTCGGAGGGTTCATTTGTGACTACACGTCCGCAAACATCAACGAGAAAACGGGGACCATCGTTCCCCCGTCTAAAAAAGTCGTGTTCAACAAGCACCTAAAACAAAATGACGGCCTTTTGATTGATTGGATCGCACGTAAAGAACAGATCGATTACGAGAAAGCGCAACGACGTCTGGCTCTATTTTGTGAAGAAATCAAGGTACGCTTGAATCAGAAACAAAAAGTGGACTTCGGAACAATCGGAACCTTCTCGGTTGACCGTCGGTTCAACGTTCTCTTCGAATCCAAGAACCACAATTTCCTGCCGGACGTGATCGGTATGGAATCCTTGCCTTTGGCAACTGTCAACGGGAAAAAGGCCCGCAAAACTCAAGATGAACTGATTAACACCGAATCCGGTAACCTCGTTACCCGTTTATTCAAATTCGGTTTATCGGCAGCCGTCGTAGCCGGAATCGTGGTGATCTCCCAACAGGACATATTCCAAGGAGACGGAATGACGAACATGACAAACATGCAACCCTCCCCGGTGAAAAACAAAACAATCATCGTGGAAGACCCTGCCGTGATCTCTCCGAACTATGACTTCGTGGATTATGATCCGGTTATTGATCTGCCCGGGTTGTCAGTTTCACGATAAGTACAATCAAATAAGCCGGGAAAACGATTAACAACGCTGCCCACTTCAATAACAAGAAGAGTACCACAAGTATTCCCCAGAACCTCCAGTTCCATTTTTTCTTGAAATCATAACAAGAAATCAAGATATAAACGGGGATCATACAAGATAACGCTTTCACACCCCAAACAGCAAAACCGATGATCACTGCCCCCAAGAAACAATATAAAAGAGCATTCCCGTTCCACGAAAAGCTGGTTAACTTCAACGAGAACATCGGGATTTCACTGATCAGCAAAATGGCCAGCACCAAGGCAAAAAGAGCCAACAACCACGGTTTACCCCACATCGCCATGAAAAACTCTTCCTGATGATAACGGGTAAATACCAACATCACCCAAAACAAAGCGTTCGACGGGGTAGGCAAACCAATAAACGAATGAGTTTGTCGCACATCCAGATTGAACTTAGCCAAGCGATAAGCCGAGAAAGCCGGAACCAGAAACGGCACGTACATAAGCGCCCCCTGCCAAGAATTTACCGCGAACAACTCCCCACCACTATATCCCAAATCACGAATCAGAAAAAAAGCCATCACGGAAGGCATCACCCCGAAACTAACCATGTCGGCCAAGGAATCCAGTTCCTTGCCCATTTCCGATTTCACGTGCAGCAAGCGAGCGGCAAAACCGTCAAAGAAATCAAATACCATCGCCAGAATCACGAGCCAGGCAGCAAGGTACAGATGCCCGTGAAAAGCAGCATAAATAGCCACCGTGCCGGACGTAACGTTCATACAGGTAATCAGATTAGGTATATGTTTCTTCATGGTATTACTTTTTATGATCTGAACACGAAAATAGTTCTTTTTACGATAGATAAACTACATTTTTATTACTTTTGTTGCAAATTCGTTTTAGATATGGCTAAATTTCTCATTATCAGGTTCAGCTCCATCGGAGACATCATCCAATGCATGAATGCCGTGAACGGCATCAAGAACCATTTCCCCGATGCTGAAATTCACTGGATTGCCCGGAAAGACATGGGGTCTTTTCTTAACATGGACAAACGCATCGACCGGGTATGGGGATACGATAAGAAAACGGGATTCAAAGGTTTACTACAAATGGCCCATCAACTGAAAGCCGAGAAATTTGATTATATCTACGACGCTCACAGCAACATTCGCTCCAACATCTTGAAAGCCGTGTTACTCCCGCCCTTTTACCATCTTTTTCCAAGAGGGCCGCATTATACGCTACGCCACAAGGATCGCTGGAAACGATTCTTGCTTTTTAAACTACGGATAAACAAATTCGACAAACCGTTCCGAGGCATCGTTTCTTACCAGAAACCACTAGCCACGTGGGGAATTACGAATTTTGAATCCGATTACAGTGATTGGAATTTTCCGGTAGAATACGAGGAACGTTTTCACCGTACGTTTACCCCGAAGACCATCACGCTCGTCCCTTCCGCCAACTGGGAAATGAAACGTTGGCCGGTCAGTAACTGGCAGCAAGTGATCCAACTTATGCCCGACTACCGTTTCATCATTCTGGCTGGCCCGACCGACACGTTCTGCGAAACCATCAAGGCCATCGCACCCGAAAGAGTCAACAACCTGGCAGGAAAAACCAGTCTATTGGAATCCTGTTACCTCGTGAAACAATCCAACCTCGTGATCAGCGGGGATACCGGATTTCTTCACGCCGCGGACTTGTTCCACACGAAAGCCATCGCCTTGATGGGCCCGACGGCCTTCGGCTACCCCACGGGCAAACAAGTCGAAGTCATCGAAGTCGATCTTCCCTGCCGTCCCTGTACCAAAGACGGGCATGGCAAATGCAAACAATCCATCTGGCAAAAATGTATAGTCGACATTCTCCCAAAACAAGTAGTCAACACAGCCCTAAGAATTTTAAATCTTATGGATTAAATGATTCAATGATTTCCGATTAGGTGATCCCTTTCTATCCTTTTTTTAATCTCCTAATCATTAAATCGTCAATTACTTAATCATTTCAATTGTCTTGTTTCAGTACCACATAAAACGTCGTACCTTCATTCTCCACGCTTTCAAAAGTGATCGAGCCACCCATCGCCTCTATAATCTTGTAGGACATCGCTAAGCCTAGTCCCGTTCCCCCGGACTTTGTCGTAAAATTAGGCTCGGAAATTCGATCCCGGATACTTTCCGGTATCCCGCAACCGTTATCTTTAACAAGCAATATGATCTTGCCTAACACCGTTTTCAGTCGCACCAACACGTGCCCTTCCCGTCCTTCCGGGATACTCTGTTCCGCATTCTTCAACAAATTCACGATTACCCGGTTCACCTGATCCCGATCACCATACACGGAAACATTCGGCTCTATATCGCATTCCATGGCATCCACGTTCTCATGGAACAACTTTGCACAGCCGTTTACCAATTCACTCAGGTCGAACCACTCGTTATTCGCCTCCTGTAACTTGGCAAAATCAGAGAAAGCCGAGGCAATCGATGCCATATGATCAATCTGTTCGATCAACACGGCCGAAATATCCTTAAACCGCTGGCGCACTTCCTCCATATCCCCCTTCTGCAACGTGCGCTGCATGAACTGCAAATTCAACTTCATCGGGGTCAACGGGTTTTTGATCTCGTGAGCAATCTGCCGGGCCATTTCCCGCCAAGCACTCTCCCGTTCCGACTTCGCTAACTTCTTCACGTTCGCCTCCAGTTTATCAACCATCTCGTTATACTCCTTCACCAGCATACCGATTTCATCCCGCTCGTGGTACACAATCTTCTCGTTCTTTCCCCCCACCCTCATCTGACGCAATTTTTCATTCACCACTTGTAGCGGTTTCGTGATCCGCTCGGCCACGATACTCGACAGAATAAAGGCAAGCACCATCACGATCATGGCAATATTTACCGCTATAATCACGATCAGCAAAATATCCTTGTTCAGTTCCTCCCCACGGGTAAAATACGGGATACTCAACACGTACCTCTCCCCGCTCTCCAACACCAATGGCATATACACGGCCATGTATGTCAATTCCACGATTCGTTCATCCTGAACAAAATTAATCTGCTCTTTCTTAACGATCTGCTCAAAGGCCTTCGGATTCAACAACGTCCCATCAAACCCCTTCTCGAATATCACTGGCCGGGAAGTTGCCACGAGAACCCCTTCCCAGTTATAGATATTAATATCTACCCAAAGCACCTCGGACATATCTTTCAATTTCTTCAATATCTGGGGACACTTCGCGGCATCCACGCAATCATTATGTTCCAGTTCATCCGTTATATACCGCGACAACTCGATCACCTTCGAACTATGCCGACGTTCAAAACTCTCGGCATTCACGATAATACTCATAATCGTCATGATCAGGAATAATGCACCAATCAACGTGATGATATTTCTTTTGATCCTCAACGTGAGGCTTGTCTGTCGGAAACTTCCCCATCCCCCGTCAAATCGGAAGAACATCCCGTAAGAAGTCAGGATAGCGCTGACAAAAATGGCGTACAACAAATTCAAGTAGTAAAGTGCAAACACATCATCCCCCAAACTCACGATACATACCCCATCATTCTCCACGGGAATCACCATGTGCGAGAACCCATCCATATTCATAATCCGGGCATGTTCGATCTTTCCGAAACGTTCCAGAGAACGGGGATAACTAAAATCCCCTTTGGAATCCACCAGTATCCCATCCTTGTACTTCGCGTAAGAATAAGGATAACGAGCCTCCTTCTCGGCTCCAATCTCCCTAGATAGAATCTGAGCATACCCGATCCCTTCATGCCTGTTTTTCGACTCGAAACGAATATACACGCAACTACCACCCCGAGGAGTTGAGAAAGAAAAACGCCCGAGGTACTCAACCACCCCGTCAAAATCTTTTATATAGAAAAATGACGTGTAACCGACACGAGTACCCAAACTATCAATCAACTTGTCATAATACTCGTCACAACCATACTTCTCGTAAGTAGGAGTCAATAATATCGTGTCCCGAGGATCACATATCATCGCCTTGCAAGTATAATAAAATCCCGTCATATCCAGCAGCTCGCTTGAAATATAAGCAGACAACAAATCCGTATCCCCCACTTTTACCAGTGAATCTACTTTTTGACTTTGTTTTATTTCATCATTGACTTCCAATAGCTTATGCTCAAAAATCGGGTCTCTCTCCTTGATAATCTCGTTTGCGAAACTTGCCCTCACCCCTTGTTCACGGTGAATCTCGCTACTCTTTGCCAGAAAAATGATGTAAATACAGACCACCACAAGTGCAATCATGAAAATACTCTTTTGGGCATCCTGTTTCATTAGGTACACCCCCAGAATAAACAACAAATAAAGCGATAACGGGAAAAGACACTCCAACGGGGACAACGAAAAATTAAAGAAATAACAAAGAGCCGCACAAAAAACAAGCACTCCAGTTACTCCGAAAAACGCCTGACTGATAGAGAACAAATTCTGGAAATAACGCACAGAACTGTTGATCAACACGATAAATCCCATCCCGGCAATAATCAACGTGATAAAAGCCACGATCGACGAGAAATCAACATTAATAAGACGGGCAATATTCAAACTAACCTGCGTACTCTCGATCAGCGTGTTAATCGAAAAATGTAGCAAATTCGTGTAGAAGAACACGCCTATCACGAATCCCACGAGGAATATATATTTATAACGCACCAAACGAGGCTCGTCATACTTAATTTTCAGTTTGTTAAAGGTAATAAAGAAATAATGTGCCAGACAGAACATTGTGACAAATAAATCTCCCACCGACACGATAAACCGTCCCCCGATTTGACTGGTAGTAAAAATAGGCAGAGAATAAAGCACTTGCGGGACCTTGTAATCTACCATCAAGGAACGCAACAGCACGATGAAAAAGAAGAATCCGAACACGTGAAACAATTGCATCCGGAACGACCGGGCCCGATCCAAGGATATTTCGTAAGCATAGAACAGCAGGAGAAGGAACATGATATAAGGAATCAACAGGAAATAAGTGGGCACAACATCCCCATGCTCCACCTGACTCTCAATCTTGAACAACGGCCTTCCATCCCGGTTGTACACGAGTTGCCCTCCTTTTTCCCACGTCTCCCGGATAACCACCTTACTCGCATCATCCAGATTTTCCCCTAACGACGGGTTAAAATGACTTTTCACGTAATTACTCGAATACGGGTAATCCTCTTTTATAAACAGGAGTGCGTAATAAACCGTGTCCCCGACGGCATGTTTGCGAACATCAAAATAAAGATTATTAATCTTCACGAAGTCATTTCCCGCTGACAATATCTCGTACAAGTGGGGCGAACCGACTCTCTCGTTACTCCAGTAAACCAACTTTCCCTCCTTAAAACCAACCAGCACAGACTGTTTACCTTTCCATTCCGGCTTTTGCCGCTCTGCCTCATGATCCAGTTTCCGCAACTGATCGTCAAGTCGTTTCTCCTCAAATTTCAACCGCTCCTGAAAAAGAAATAATTTCTTATCCACGGACCAATCGTTCAGAGAATACTCCCACAAAGAGCCCACGACCAAACAAAATATGGCAAGTGACAGTACAAGCCAAAATTTCTTCATGCTTTTCACCCTCGCTTTATTCATGATGATAAGGTTCTCCTTTCAATATAGTCATAGCCCTATATAATTGTTCCGTGAAGATCATCCTCACCATCTGGTGAGAAAAGGTCATCTTGGATAGTGATATTTTCATGCTTGCACGTTTATATACTTCTTCCGAAAAACCGTAAGGTCCCCCGATGATAAATACAAGTCGCTTCATACTTGTCAGCATCTTCTGTGCCAAAAAGTCCGCGAAAGCCTTTGAAGTGTACTCGTTTCCCTTCTCATCCAACAAAATCACATAATCCGCCGCCTCCAACTGCCCCAACAACAATTCTCCTTCTCGTTCTTTTTGCTGTATCTCGCTCATGTTTTTCGTGTTCCGCACATCCGGGATCACCTTCATCTCGTAAGGGATATAATATTTCAAACGTTTCTCGTACTCGGCAATCCCCGCCCGTACAAACTCCGCATCTGTCTTTCCTATCACTAACAAACAAACTTTCACACCACGAATTTTATCAATTATACTAATAAGTTCATCTACACGCAAATGTAAATAAATTTACGGTATCTCCCACGAACCTTCAAAAAAAAGCCCCTCAATATTTGCCCAAATTTCAATAAAACACTATATTTGCACCCGTTAAAGGCTAACCACTTTAACACACGTAAGTGTAGGTCCTATAGCTCAGCTGGTTAGAGCACCTGACTCATAATCAGGGGGTCCTTGGTTCAAGCCCAAGTGGGACCACTTCTTGAAAAACAAGCAGTTACATTAGATTTGTAACTGCTTTTCTTTTACCATCGACGAACAAATCGACGAATTTGGGCTCACATGAAAAATTAGGTGGAGAGGATTCAAATATATTATCTTCGCGTATTTAATCAAAATAACGACGACGAAAGAAGATAGTGTTTCAAAAAGTGTGTAAATTCCGAATTGATTATTTTTGTAATGCAATTTTCAAAAATGAATAATTATGGAATTTACACATGAACAAATCTCGGAAATAATTTCCGAAATCACAAACGGTGAACTAGGTTTACAAGGCTTGGTTAAACAAGGTTTAGAGAGTTTAATGTTATCGGAACGTGATCTTCATAACGAGACACGTGGTGACGTGAGTAACGGTTTTCGTGGTCGTCGAGTATGTCATGGCGGTAAGGTCTTCGAACTTCGGGTCCCGCGTAGTCGTAACAACCATTTTTACCCGATGTTACTGGGGGTGCTAAAAGACCAGGAAGAAGAGGCTCAAAAGCTAGTGAGTAGCCTTTATTGCAGCGGTTTAACCACGGAACAGGTGGGTAAAATTTACGAGCAATTTTACGGCAAACATTACAGTAAAAGCCAGGTTAGCCGCTTGTTGAACACGGCCCGCGAGGATGTAAATGCCTGGCTAGGTCGTGAACTGGATAATCGTTACCCGATAATTTACATCGATGCCACCTATGTCCTCACCCGTCGTGATGATTCCGTTTCCAACGAGGCTTACTACACGGTTTTGGGGGTGAAAGAAGACCGAACCCGCGAGGTGCTGGCCGTGGTGAATTTCCCCACGGAAAGTGCCACGAACTGGAAGGACGTGTTTGAAGACCTCAAGGAAAGAGGCGTGGCCGTGATTGATCTCCTGGTGTGTGATGGATTGCCCGGTATTGAAAACGTGCTGGCAGAAACCTTTCCAAAAGCAGATTTACAATTATGTACCGTGCACCTGAAGAGGAATATAGCTGGGAAAGTCAAGCCCAGGGACAAGAAACAGGTCATGGAAGAACTCAAGCAGGTTTGCGCTCCCGACCAGTGGGAGATCTCCCCGGAAAAGGCTTTCGAAAAATTTAAAGAGTTTATTGCCAGGTGGCAGAAAAGTTATCCCGTTTTGAAAAGATATTGCCACGACAGGTACAGGTTCTATTTCACCTACTTCAAGTACGAGAGGGAAATCAGGGGGATGATTTACACCACAAACTGGATCGAAAGGCTGAACAGGGATTACAAGAGGGTCATCAACATGAGGGGCGCCATGCCAAACCCCCAAGCCGTTATTCTCCTAATGGGAACGGTAGCCCAAAATGCAGATATTTATAAATATCCTATTTATAATTTTTTAGAATCAAGATTATTTTATTGAACTATTTATAATTTTGCAGTCATGAGAAAAGAAGGAATTTACACACTTTTTGAAACACTATCCGAAAGAACTTCTAGATTTAATCTTACCCCGGGCGATCCTCGATTCATTCGAGGTGGTGAAGATGACGAGTACTAGCGGTCAATCACTTCAACATCCATCTCATTTCAAATTTTCACGAATTGCTTCCCGTAATTCTTGTCCATGAAGATTTTTTCCAATAATATTGTTATGTTCATCTAACAAATAAGTCGCCGGAAGAGCTGCCACCCCATAAAGATAACTTAGCAGGCTACGATTAAAAAGCCCATGATATTTAAAATCCAATTTATCCATTTTAATTGCCTCCTTCCAACTTTTTTCTATATAATCAACAGAAACAGCAAGCACTTCAAATCCCTGATCTCGAAACTCGTTATAATATTGCATCACTTCAGACATATCCGCCCGACATTTTCCACACCAAGATGACCAGAAATCAAGAAATTTCACCTTCGCTTTTATATCATGCATCTTAAACACATTGCCATTCAAATCAGTCATTGAAAAATTAGGTGCCAAATGTCCAATATCCATCATGCGATTTACCTGCATCACTTGCATATCCGCACTCATCTTTCCCAAACGGACAAAAAAATACCTCTCTTTTAACCAATTTTTTAGCGAATCATTAAGCATATATCTATAATAACTCATCAACCATTCCCACTCTTGAAGGGAATATTTATCCCGATCCATACTTCGTTGCAAACTAAAGTGTTTCACGTGCCCCCCTGATATAAAATAATTTAATTTCCCCTGTAATACCATTGCAGAAACATAGGATGCCACATTACGCTTCATCAGATTCTGCTCATTAGCCATATAACTTTCTATCTCCTTTACAAGTTCCTTTGCCAATGAATCATGTGTTTGCTTATTAGTTTTAGCACTAGCATTCCGTAAATTTCGAGAAATAGTATCCAACCGTAAATGATTCTGATAATAGGAATCCATATCCTCGTATAACAAATCTCCTTCTTGTTGCCAGTTCAATCGGGAATCCTGATTTAAGTATACTAAATAACTTCCTTCTCCCCTTGGAAGTTCTAGACTTCCCATATTACGTCCTGTTTTTTTTTGACATATCTCCACAGAAACAGGATGTTTCGAACCCATTTTTGCTGAAAGAGAAAAAAATCCATCCAAAACCTCCCCTTTACTCAAAGTATCTTTATTTACACCATCTCGTGCTACAAGATAGACATCCAATTGAGTACCCTTATCATATAGACCTGCCACCCGAAGAGCATCTTGCTTCACTGAACAAGCACTGAAACAAAAAAATACTAAGAATAAAAAAATAATTAATCTCATAAAAATAAACTTACATTTTTAGACAACTCATATAAAAACGGATTGCCGGCCATTATTACCGGCAAATCCCGTATAAAAATAAATAATTATACACTCACCGATCCAGCGGACGCGTCAATATCATTGGTTTCTCTTTTTCTTTTATCTCGCTAATTTTCGCTTTCTTAAAAAGAACGCCATTGGGATAAATCAGAGAAACAGGTAATTCAAATGCCGGAATGTTGACTATACCTTCCTCTTCAGAAAAAGCCATAGCACTTCCCATCCATCCCCAGCTCTCCCGGGGTGTTTGGGCGGCAAAAACCAACGTTTCCTCCCCTGTTTTCAAATTCACACGATAAATCTCTTCAAAATAGGCTCCAGAATTTCCTCTTACAATATAAGCACAATTTAACTTTTGTTTTTTAGCTTCTTTAATCAACATTTTTTTCAATTCCTCTTGAGAATATCCTTTATCTGCACTCACATGTAATGTTCCCGGGCAAACGATTGAACTACCATTACCGGTCCAACGCATACTTCCCGTCGATTTCTCTGTATAAACAGAACGCGTCCGACTACTCAACGGTTGTTTTAAAACCCCTTTCTCTATCAAAGTCATTTCCTTTTCGGGTATAATACCTTCGGCATCAACCTCGTAAGCTCCCATAAGTTTAAAACCTTTATAATCATACATGGACGAATAGTTTTTCACCGTTAATGCCGTATGAGTCACAGACTGACCGATTTTATTTTCCAACGTCGGCTTGTATTGCGAGTACAAACCAGGATCTTCCGTTTTTCTTGCTGCCACATAACGAGAAGATACCCCAAATAAATCCCCTCCCAGTAGAAAAGTTTGACAAGCATCATCCAAATATAATACCGGCCCTGTATAATCACCTTCAAATTTCGGTGCATTCTTCATTTTCACCAAAGTCTCCGCCATATCGGTTACTTTTTTCTTCATCTCATCCAATGAAGGCATATCTTGAGGACAAATAGCAGATTCTGTCAACTGATAATTACTTGACACCCCCTCGGCATCACGTATTGAAGCATTACAAAAAAGATAGACAAACCTCACGGGTTGTTTTACCTTTATCCCCTCCGTATTCATTTGGTAAATCTCCAAATCCTTCCCCATGACATAAATAGAAGAAAATATCACATCTTTATAATTTTTAAATATACCACTCAACTCCTTGATATAGTTTTCCCAATAAGCCTGATCTATACTATACTCATCACGAGGTTCTACAATACGGCTAACAGGTTCAATCTTCGGGAACGGTATAATCTTTTTCTCTTCCTCCGGTATAATGATATTATCAAAATATGCCTGCTTACGGTAAATTTGCTTTTGCGCATTTTTATATGTTGCATCCATTGCTCCCCAGATCCCACGGCGAATCTGTTCATAATCTGGAACAACAGGCAAGCTGAATAGTTGATGCCGTTCCAACTCATTCGGGTACTTGATCTGACTGGTAAAGTTATAATCCCCGGCTAATACATTCACGGAACCGTAAGACACTGGAATTATATCCGATTGAATAATTCCCCCTAAAATACCACGTACCATAAAAGTGCGACCATATACCGCATTTACTCCTATACAACAGATAGGCTTACTATCCGCCTGTTTCAACTCCTTCATTCCACGATTCATCTCATCTTCCATAGCCTTGAAGATAACCGCATCATCATCTCCTTGTGCCCACACATTTATACTGCCCATCAACAGCAGTACCAATAAACTCCAAATATATGCTTTCATAATATTTCTTTATTTTATTTATACATGTCATACCTTATCACGGTCTTTCCAAAATAGGAGGAATTGCCTTGTAATTCATTACACGCTGTACCTCAATCCGGTTCACTAAAATACATGGGGAAACTGCCGTCACGGGGATTGAGCCCGATTCAGCACCACACATACCAGTAAACACCTCTACCTGACCTCCCGCAGCCACGATATTTGAAAACATCGCTAAAGGTGTGCCAATCATATCTAATCCGCGCACTAGCTCGTCAGGACGACCGTCTGCATACACGCGATACACTTCCAACGGGGTAACATTAAACGAATTTATCGCCATCCTTCCTGTTTGAGTAAATCCTCCAGATACTTCTTTGAAATAAAAACCGAACTCCTTGTTCTGTTTTTTGATTTCTTCAATCAAAAGAGCACGTAACTCTTTCTCTGTCCTTGGATCTTTTATCGAGATAATCAGGTTCGACTGACGAGAGACCGGATCAAAACCACCCACGGCGCGACCGTGCCCATTACTTCTAGCATGTCCTTCCAAAGCAGTACGTGTCATCAAAAAATCATTCATCTTACCATCAATTACCACATCTACTCGTTCTGCTTTGACTCCCTGTTCATCATATTTATAATAACCATTCAATTCTGTTCCCGCGCAATATCTCAATGTCGGATCATCTGCAACACTCATTCCTTCTGGTAACACAAGTTTTCCTATCATATCCTTGAAAGTCTGCCCGTCCACATCCTTCTTCATCCGCTGCCCTTCCGTACGATGCCCGAAAATTTCATGGAAGAAAACGCCACTAGCTGCTCCAGACATTAAAGCTGGCCCCGAAAATGGATCCACCGTCGGAGCCGTACGCAAAGCGATCAACTTCTTCGCAATAACATTCACATCCTTCATAATCGAATCATTACTCGGTAAATTATCCGGGTCATAAGCGAAATAAGAAAGATGCAAAGGCAAACGCATCCCGTCATCAGCCATCGTCGAAGCCTGTACCATAATTCGGGCATATGGCAAATTATGCACGATCTCTGCTCCTTCTGTACTGATAAAATAAGTACGCAAAACATTATACTCGATATGTGCCGACCCCTCTATAATCTCCGGGTATTTCTTAAATTCAGAGGAAATCTCATTCAAACGTTTTCCCCAAGCCTCTCGGTCTATCGTTAACTTTTCTGCCGGTAACTGAGGCTCATAATATTTTTCAATTTTTGTTTTAGAAAGACTCGGAGATTTATCACTCATCTGCAAAAACATTTGCTCGTTCCCCAACGCCTGCTGCAAAGCACTTACAGCAACCTTATAACGACTTTCTGTCTCATACCAGATAGCATTTCGATCAGCCGCCTCGCCAGACTCTCCATTCAAAGAAAGTTGAGCTACGGATGGACCTCCACGTCCAGCCCCCGATCCCATTTCACGTGTCGTAAAATTATCATATTCGGGACTTCCGATACGTACCTGGGGCACAAGATAGCGGCGATGATTTTTCACGGATTGCATAATAGCTCCAAAGGTAGACATTACAAATGTCCGCCGTTCATCCACGGCCCGAAAATTCATATAATAAGGTGCATGTTTCTCTTTTTGCAATTCTGCAAATTCCTTATTCATCTCATCCTTTATCATCTCTAAAAATTTCTCCTGGGCCCTTACCGGAGTACATAACCCGATAAGCCCAAAAACAAATACAATTAATTTAATTTTCCTCATAATTTTCTTGATTTTGATTTTTTTTACAACAATAACATCCCAAGAGACAATAAAATACTGTCTCTAAAAACGATTCCATCACTTTCAATTACAATTTCTCTACTATTTTTTTTATCACATCATACTTAGCTAGAATCACCTCATAATCTGTATACAATGCCTTGAACTCCTCCTCCGTATACTGATAATAAGCGGTCACAAACGCCCGAAGATCATCCGTCTGTAGTGGAGCTGTATATCCTTTCCGATCCGCATCTTGATTATCCGGATTATACACCTCCGAAAAATTCAAAAAACCATACAAATTCCAATGCTGGAAAGGGTAATCTCTATTACTTCGGTTCATCCGTTGGCCATATATCGTTTTCTTGCTAGATCCAGATAATACTTCTGGCACATGAACATTTTCTGATAAATCATAAAACTCCTGCAATTCAAAAGCATAATGATTCACCAGTTTCAATGTTACATCTGCAGCTAAAATCTCGCCCGCATATTTTGCCCATACGGAGGGTAACTCATTCTCCATACGTCCCACGCGTCCGATCATCGTTGTAGCCAACGCTCTCCAAGCAAAATCATCACAACCTTCTATAATTTTTCCAGCAACTCTGGTAATATACGTTTTCCGGTAAGTAATACACGAATCTGTCAAAAAATAACACCTCGGTTGTACAGATTCCGGTAGACGAGGTAATACATCAGTTTTAAGAAACTCCACTGTTTTCATCAATGCTTCGCGATCCCTACTCTCTGTATAAGAGTTCTGATCATTCTTCGTGGTAATCATGTAATTGACATCTAATACCTCGTAATGCATACGAGGTGTCCCATCAAAGCTCGTGCCTGTTTGTACACGACCAATTGTATCCTCGTAAAATATGGCAACTCCATATTCATCATAACACGTGTAAATCAAATGATCCAACGGGTCATCGGAATCCTCAATCGCATACCAATCCACATCGGCATAACTAACTTTCCCCTCCTCATTTTCATCCTTGTTGCACGCCATCAATATCAGGCAAACAAAACTCATGTATAAAAATCTTTTCATCATCTTCTTATTTTTAAGACAAACACTTACAGCTCAAAAAATGTGCGATCCTCCCGTTCATTATTTTCTAAAGCTCCGTCATTAAACTCTATTGCATAATCCGGAATAGGCAATACCCAACCGTTATCTTTATCATAGGTATCAAGAATATAATATCCCAACAAAACCTGCTCACTAGCGGAAGCACCCTCCCCATAGATATTATGACGAATCATTTTACTTTCCGGGTATTTCGGAGACACTGCATAACGCCGCAAATCAAACCAGCGATGTCCTTCAAAACAAAGTTCTCGACGACGTTCCTGCCGGATAAAATCAACCAATTCCTTTCCTGTCAACCCTTTAAAAGAATCCACAATTTCCAAACTCGTCCCTTCTACATAACGCTTGGAACGTAAGGCTCTCAAATTCTCAACAGCCTTCTCCTCTTGTCCCTCTAACATAGCATAAGCCTCCGCCCGATTCAGGAAAAGCTCTGCCACCCGCAAAGCTCCCACGGAAGGAACTGATTTTCCACATATACGATTTCCATAATATGTCGAAGAGAAGAAGAATTTTCCTCTTTGATCTTCAGGATCATACATATCGTAATATAACTCTTCAGATACCTGAAAATCAACTGACAATTTTGACACCAAACCACCATCTACCATCTGAGTGTGAATAACCTCCATCTCCATACTAGAAGAAGAAAGTGAAGCACTTGATAAATCGACTAAAGCATAAGAAGTAAAAACAGGATCCTCCAAATGTACAAGAGCCAATTCATACTCTCCCATATACAGATAGATCCGTCCTAACAGCGCATGCACGGCAGCTTCACTCGCTTGATAGATCGTCTCTTCCAACCCCCCATCCAACAATACTACAGCCTTTTCTAGATCCGACACAATCAACGAATAAACGCTATCTACCGATTGACGAGAAAAAAAGACATCCTCAATCATTGGATCGAGCTTCACGGGTACCCCGGGATCCATCGAGGCCGTTGTCTTCGAATACGGCTTAGCATAAAGATTAATCAAATAATAATAGTTCCATGCCCGAATAAAAAGAGCCTCCCCTTCAATCCGTTCACGTAACTCAAGCGATTCATTCGAAAACTCCGGTAGCTTATCAAGCACCACATTTGCCACACTAATCGTATGATAAAAATGTTTCCAAGCTTCATCCGGAAAAGGATTACCTTTTTCATTAAAAGGTAGTCTTTCCCAACTATAAATAGCTTGAAGCTTCTCGTAATAACTATGAGCATTACCGAGTAAACACATCTCTGTATCGTCATCCATCAAGTGCAGGAAAGGCAAATTTTTCATATCCAACACATTTTGTTGATTCTCCCAATTCCAATAACCCTCTCCCACCAGTAGCTCTTCCAAATCGGCACAAGAAGTGACATAGGCCTTTCCCTCTGAACGTTCTTCCAAAAAATCACCACAACTAGAAAGCACCATAAATATCAAAAACAAATAGAAGAAATTTTTCATCTTAATACATTTTAGAATGAAACATTTAAAGTCAACGAGTAGGTAGGACGTAACGACAAATTAATACGCGGAGAAGTTCCGGACTGATTCGGATCCTGTCCCTTCAAATCCTTATGGCAAAGTGTAAAGAGATTTACTCCCGTCAAACTCACATAAGCAGACTTCATATAACATTTCTTTAACCATTGCACCGGAATATTATATCGCAAAGAAATGTTCGTCAATTTTAAATAATTTCCACTTACCACCCGCATATCGGAATCGTCATACATCTGCCAGATATTATCAGCAAAAGCATATGATTGTCCCTTCCACCATGGTATCATAGTTCTCGAAAACTCCGAACCACTCACGATTCCCGGCATATTCGTGTATCGCTCATCTCCCGGGTTTCGCCAACGATTGGCAAATTCCTTACGTACATTCACGTGCGGCTGCGGGGCAATCGTACCATATCGCTTTACCACATTGTCGTAAAGACGTAACAACCGTACTTTAGCCCCAAAACTATAATCCAACTTAAAATTAAGCACGAACCCTTTGTACGAAAACGTATTCACAACAGATCCTTGAAGAAAAGGTTCACGCCGTCCCGACTTCACCATGATTTCGCGGAAAACCTCTTCTTTACCCATCCCCTCGAAACGTATCTTATTATCCACGCCATTGGCTGTAAACTCATCACAATTCGCAAACATTGGCAAACCGTTTTCCGGGCTCAAACCGGTAAACTTGTACGAGTAAAACGTATTTAACGGCTCTCCCGGAATCTCAACAGTTCCTTTCAAATAGTCACTATACTTGACATCATCCTTCAACACTTTCTCCCGGTTGTTTTTCAATTTATTCACTAATTTATTTACAACGGATCCCAACTGAGGATCAATACTCCAGCGGAAACCATCCGACTGTCCATTTATTGATACCTTGGGAACAATCGGATTAAGATTAAAGCTAAACTCTAATCCCGAATTCGTCAATTCTCCTTGATTCACCGTATAAGTCGAAACACCATTCACCTCCGAGACACTCTTACTTATATAAGCATCCGTCGTATGCTTGTAAAAATAACTTACCGACCCAACCAGACGATTGCGGAAAAAGGCGAAATCTACCTGCCCATTCACAGACAACGTTTTCTCCCACTTCAAGTTGGGATTCGGATAATTGAAAACAGTAGAGCCGTATTTATTATGGTTAGGATTCAATTCTCCCTTCTCAATTACTAATTCTGGACCTATCCCCAGCATATTCCCCTGATAACCGAAAGAAGCCCTCATGTTCAAATCGTTGACCCATGCAACATTCGAGAATAAATCTTCGGCAATATTCCATCTACCAGACACAGACCACACGGGCAGCATCTTGTCATTACTCTGCTCTCCGAATTTATTGGAAGCATCCATACGAGTATTAAAATTGAAAGAATACAAATTCTTATAATTATAGAAAGCCGAGAAATACACTCCTGCAGTATTCGTCAATTCATCTGTACGCACACCCAATGCCGATGGGTCTGTCGTAAGCCAAGTTACGTAAGCCGTGTATTTCTTATAATCCACGGGATTGATCAGCAATCCACGTTCAGGCACGTATCCCCGAATAGTTCGGGAATTACCCCGTCGGTGACTGGAATTAATCTCCGCCCCAAAACTAGCACCAATATTATGCTTCTGCTCTTTATCCAAGATTTTATTATAATCCAACTGTCCTCTCAACATATAATTATTCCCTCGTTCTCGGATCTCTTTCAATTCGCCCCCAGAAGGCAATTTACTTTTGTAAGCCACTTCCTGCCCTATTTCAGCTCCTCGTAAAGTGGAAGCATAAAATGAATTTCCACTATAATAATTTTCTTGCTCAGAATAGGAAAGTGAATAGGAGAAGGTGACATTCGCTTTTAACGAACGGGTAAAATTGTAATTCAAGTTGGCATTAAACCCCATCTGGCTTGACTCGTGATTATAATCCGAATTATTAATCTCATTCAACACATTATATCGGTAAAAATTTTTCCCGTCTTCAGAATTAACATCTGATTTTTGGTAAAAAAGTAACGACCCGTCTTCATTGTAAAGAGGTACAGCACGGCTCATTTCGTAAGCATAATTCAACACTCCTATCTCCGAGGGAATATACTTCCGGATACCAAAATTCCCATTTAACCCAAACTGCATCGAAAAGCGTTCATGATTGATATTCAATTTAATATTAGCCGTGTAGCGCTGATTACTTTCTCCTTTAATCACTCCTCCCATATCACTATATCCCACGGAAGTATAGTAACGCATATTCTGACTTCCCCCGGAAATACTCAATGTATGATTATGAGAAAAAGTATTACGCGTAAGAATTCCGAACCAATCCGTATTCATTTTTTCATAATTACTCACCTCTTTCTGATACTCTGTGAAAGAAAGATCCCCATTATAATAATCTCGGGTAGCCGCTTCGTATCCCACCCAAGTATCAATCATCGGGTAATCCACCAAATTACGCATCAACTCCCGGGAAAACTCAATTCGTTCTGCAGAATTCATCACGTTCACATCCCGGTCGGAATAATAAGGACGACGTTGAAAAGAAGTTGTCAATGAATATCCCACAGACGGAGGTCCCACCCGTCCTTTTTTCGTCGTAATCACAATCACACCATTAGCCGCTTTCACCCCATAAAGCGCTGTAGCCGAAGCATCCTTCAACACATCAATCTGCTCAATGTCCTCCGGATTCAATCCTGAAATAGCGTTACCCAACAAATTTACGAAATCTGGGTCATTCAATTGCGAAGGATCAACAGCCACAGGGTCATACTGAACAACCCCGTCAATTACCCACAACGGTTCACGATTACCCAATACCGTGGACGAACCACGAATACGTAACTTGGGTACAGCCCCCACTTGACCGGAATTTTGCATAAAAATCATTCCCGGTACATTACCTTCCAACATCTGGTCTATCGAATTCATTCCGGAAACTTTAATATTCTCCGCTTTCAAAGAAGTTACGGCACTTGTCAAATGCCTTTTATCAATAGTTTGATAACCAGTAATAACCACCTCATCCATCTCCATGAGATCTTCACGCAAAATAACTCGCATCGTATCTTGCCCCGTGTACTTCACCTCTTGAGTCTTCATCCCGATAAAAGAAAAGATCAAAACAATATCTTTACTCTGCTTATAGATGAACAAAAACTTTCCATCCTTATCTGTAGCCGTACCTGCACTTGCTCCTTTCAAACGCACGGTAACTCCCGGAATGGGAACCTTTTTTTCATCCATAACAACACCATGAATACGAACCCGTTCAGGAATTTTACTCGTGTTAACCCCTTTCTCTCGAATAACAACCACATGCCCGTCATACGTGTGATACAAATCATAAGCTGGTAACAACTCTTTTAAAATACTCCCTAGTTCCCGATTTTCTGCCTTCAAAGTCACTTTTTGCCCTTTCGACTGCACTAACTCAAATCCATAAAAGATATCACACTTCGACACCCTACTCAATGTCACCAACACTTCATTCAAAGTCTTATCTTTGAAATCTACTGAAACCTTTACAGTCTGAGCTTGCACGTTCACTTGTAACATCATGCATAAACCCAAAAGAAAAAACGGCAATAGGTTTACAAACATTAACCTTTCACGCCACAAAATACCCTTTAAAAACAAGCGTAGCTTCTCATTTTTTTTCATAATTTTGTAATAAATATTAGACACTTTATACTATTCATTCGAGGTCAACGCAATGAAAAGTATATTCTAAAACAACAGGTTGGAGATTTGCAGTATCTTCAATCTGTTTTATTTTTAACCTCTACAACATTTCCATTAATTACAAATTCCACATTTTGAGTATCTGCCATACGTTTTAACAAATAATCAATTCGTTCATAACGATGCAAACGCCCAACAAACTCGATCTTCCGCAATTCTTCATTTTGATAAGAAACCTCCACTCCATACCAATGAACTAAACGTTCCATGATATTTTCCAACGTCTCTTTATAAAACACATAATAACCATCTTTCCAAGAAGTAAACTGTTCCGTATCAACCTCACGCATTTCGATCTCATTAGTACTCAGCTTACAAATCAACTGCTTTCCCGGCGTTAATATATTTTCCATACCACCATAAACAACTTGCACCTTCCCCTCCTCCAGCGTGGTTGTCATCTTTTCGCTATCCGGATAAGCATTCACATTAAAAGACGTTCCTAACACGCGCACAGTTACATTACTAGCTTGAACAACAAAAGGATGTAAGCTATCCTTAGTAACCTCAAAATACGCTTCTCCTTCAAGATACACCTTTCTTTCCTCTCCATAGAAAGCGACAGGATAATGCAATCGACTTTTCGCATTCATATAAACAATTGTTCCGTCTGATAATTGTATCTGATAATCAGCCATTGCTGGAACTTCCAAAGTATTATAACGCACCACAGTATCACTAACACTCCGTTCCTTATAAACCAATCTTGTTCCCCTGTCCTGCCGTACATTCATGCGCTCATCATCAACAATCTCAAAATGTTGTCTAGCCTGTAAACTAACAATCGAGCTATCAGAAAGTATCAACCGAACTCCCTCAGGAGCATTTTCAGCTAAGCGCATAGAGGTTAATGAAGGTTCTTCATTCCTCCATAGATAAGACACAGACAACACTAATACAGGCAAAATCACGGCAGCACTCCAACGAACAAACAATTTTAATCTACGCCTTTGCTGCTCGACCTGCAACTTTTTCCACATACTCTTATAATCAGGTTCCGTGGTTGTCAAAGTTCTTTTCATCCGCCTGATTATCCCTCTAATTTCAGGATCAGAACAATCAACCTGATCCTTTTTATCAGAGAAAAGTATCTTCCATACCTTTTCAAATAATTCATCTCTATACATAGCTTAACTAACTTTTCGCTACATATACACACGATACTCCCCAAAGGGTGAAAAGATTTTTCAAAAAAAATAATTAAAATAATTTTTCATCTAAAAGAGAGAGCAATATCAATAAATTCATTGCACTCATACGATGTCCAACACCTTCTTTTATCTTACGATAAGCAATTTTAACTTGAGATTTTACCGTATTTACAGATACATCCAATGCACGTGCTGTATCAACATAGCTCATTCCCTCCACCACAGCCATCACAAAAATTTTTCGGCAATTCTCTGGTAATACCTCTATCTGACAACGAATTTCCTCCAACAGAGGCGCAAAATCCTCTTCGTCCTCATTTAAAAATTCCAATTCTCGGATAATACCCTCTTGATTCACAACCTTTATTTTTTCATGGCGCAAATAATTCAATGCATAATGCTTCAGCCTTATATGCAGGAATCCCACTAACGACCCATTTTCATCAAGTCTCTTCCTATGTTCCCAAAGATATAAAAAAGTGTCTTGAACGGCATTCTCCGCAACTTCTTTATCCCCGACCAATCCCATTGCGGTAAAGAACATCACCTGGGAATATTCCTCGAAAACCTGCTCGAAAACTTGTTTGTTTCCAACACGTAATGCCCGTATTACATCTTTCATTTCCATTCTAAAACATACATAACCACGTACAAAAGTAAAAAAAATCAGATACCTACATATCAGATTGGACCAAATAAAAAATATCTCCTTCCTATGATTGAAATAGTTGCCCAAAATAATGCATGAATTAAATTCTTTTTTTTGAGGATAGAACATCATACATTCTAAATTCATTGAGAAATCAATTCTCTACTCTATCATTTTTCCAAGTAGCAACCAAAGTTCTTCTCCTCTCTTTGAAACAAATTATTCTAATGGAATTTTCTTCTCAAAAACAATTGTAAAATCACTTATTTTAATATCAAAGGAAAGATTATTCCTACAGTTACCCAGTTTATATCGAAATTAAGAATGAATAATTGATGAATTCCGGAGCAATAGGTAATATAGCATTTAATATATATTTTTATTATCTTGTATGAACCTTATTATATATAAGGTTCATATAAGGTTTCTATAAGGTATCTATAAGGTTCATGACGGTATTCATCAAGTAGTAATCAACTAAAAATGATGCACTTTGGTTATTATTCTTATTATTTTCTTACAAATCTAGCCTCTATCATTTAATTCATTCGGAATTGCTATAAATCTAATTTATACGAAGTAAAACAAAATATATAAGAAACTCATAGATAAATTAAACGTATATATATCAGTGTATATAGCCATCTTCTCGGTCATACATTCTAATTATTCACATGACATCATTGGTATAAAATTTGCTTGATCGAATCAAAAACAACATACATGAAAAATACATCCATCATTTTGGCAGCCCTGACAATGGTCTGTTGCTCTCCTGCCTCAAAAGAACACCAGACAAAAGGCATCGTGTGTGATGCCACGATGAACACGATTTCCATCGTAACAGCAAACAAGGACACCTTATCTTTCAGCACACTAGATGCCGATAAAAGTCAAGTCAACGGGTTGCTGTTAAACGACACCGCCGAGATTTTTTATAAAGGGAAATACACGACAGGAATGTCCGCAACAAAGCTCATCGTGTACAAAAATCAAGCATTGGGAGCATTACAAACAAGAACTTACGAGGGGATCTTGCCCGCAGCTTCTTGTCCAGGCATTCGTTATTCCTTAACGATACAAAATCAAGAACATAGTGGCGACGGGACATTCACGTTAACGATGACTTATATCGAAGCGGAAAACGGGAAAGATGCCATTTTTAATTACAAGGGGAAAAGATTCACACAACGTGGAGATGCTACTAATAACGATGCTATTGTATGGCAATTAGTTGCAGATAACGGGAAAGACATTTTCAACTTCTTGCGTGAAGACGAAAAGACCCTCACTCTATTAAATGACAAATTCGAAAAGAGCGAGACGGGTTTAAATTATAGTTTAAAACTTATAGAAAAATGAGTTCGGTACAATACCGAACTCATTCATTACAATCTATCAATCAATCTAGCACCAAAGAAATTATTATTTATCCAGTCTATTTTCCTTTTCTCCTAAACAACACGATAACACCCAAAATGAGTAACAACGATGGGAGTATCCATTGCAACACCGTTTTTATCGTAGCTCCACCAGCCATACTTAAAGCCAATTTATTATCTATATTTCTAGGACGGGAAACATCTACCGGCAACTCCCCGTTAGACAACCAATCGAACATTGACATGACGAGATGACCATTTCCTGATTGTATTCCCCGACGGGTCGTAGCCAACTCACCCATACTGAAACAATCTGCATCCCCTAACACGATAATTCTTTGCTGATTTCCGGCTTTTTCCCGTTCCAAACCAACCATCGTCATTCGCTTTCCTGCCACCTCTCCGATAGAAGAATTCAAACGAACCGTATCATTGAGAAAATCAATCGTCTCTAATTCATTCCAACCGGAAGAGTCTCTAGTTTCCAATAACGGAATTAACTGAAATCCCTTGTCACTCTCTTGTGCAATTGCAGCGGCTCCCGGCATAACCAAGGACAAGGGGCGGAACGCACGGCTCGTGTATCCATAGAGGATCTCCCAATAACGAGATATATCTTTAGCGGATTCGGTGACCCGACTCAATACCAAATTAGACGGATATTCTTCTATTTGCCGTTGAACTAACACTCCCGGTTCAAAACGCAATCCTAGCAAATCCATTAAAGGATCTAAATAGGTGTATGTCTTGGGTTTTCCGGCTAAAACCAAATTTTTACCCTCTTCAATGTAACGAGACAACATCTCAATTTCTTCCGTCGTAAAAGGTTCCAATGGTTCTGAAACAACCAATATATCCAAACTATCCAGTACTTCTCTACCACGTCCCAAGTTCACATCCACCACATCAAACCCTTGATTAATCAATGAATTTCTAAAAGTTTTGGCCGCTACCATATAAGAGTGATCCCTATTTCGAGACCCCACGATTGAACGAGCGTCATGGTCAGACAAGAAACCCACACGAGGTAATTTCATCGCAAAGCGTTTTAATGCTGCCGATATTTCAGCTTCGCTCGGTAAACGCCACATATCATTATAAACCCGGATGAACGCTTTCTTTCCATCTTCTCGTTCCAATAAAGTCACAAAACGATATCCTTCATCACTCAAATCGATTTTAGCATCAATTTCTTCCGGAGTTAAGTACTTGCTTAATCGGGTATTTTGCAATTTAGCTTCATCCTTCGCGGCTTGTTTCAATGTTTTCCCCGGATAGCGCTTTTTGAAAATATCAGTAGTCGTGTCTACATGATAATAGAACACGTAATCCATCTTCGTTTCCGGTTTAAAACGGACATAACGATCATAACGGGCAAGATCATCCTTAATTTCTTTCGTCGTCATGTTATGAATACTACCAAACAAGTTCACATAAGTCGTCATTTTCAAACCACCATCCAATTTTGAAACGATGTCCTGACTCGCTTGGGTTAATGTATTATCTTTCGTGTATGTGGCATCATAATACCATTTCATCATCGGACGGGAAGTAATATACCCCAATAACAATGCCACGACGAAAATTCCCATGTAACGTCCCAATTTTCCCATGAAAGAACAGCTCTCCCGACACAATTGCAATTTCAATATTGCAAATCCCAAGAACATGGCACTCATGATAACAAAATAGAAGACATCCTCGCTACAAATCATACCCGCGATAAAAGTATTCGTCCGTCCACCAAGGGAAAGCCAGTAAGTTATTTCACGTACAAAAGCATATTCTTGCCATATCCCGGAAATCAATTCCAACACGGTCAACAAAGCAAACATTCCGATTGCAGCCACAATAGGATAGACCGTTAAACTAGACATGAAGAGACCGATTGCAGCGTACAGACCGAACAACAGGTACAGCCCTAACAATCCGGTCAGCACGGTAGCCCATTCAAAAGATTCCACCATACTCCCGGCAATGATCACATAGACCAACAAGATCCCCGTCATGATCAATCCATAGAGCATAACTCCCAAATATTTACCCAACACGATATGTCGACCCGTAATCGGTGCCGAGAATAATAATTTTATCGACCCGCGGTTAAACTCTTGGCTAACCAATCCCATGGTTAACAAAGGCATCAATAAATAGAAGAATTTCGTGACTTTAAGCCAAAGGCCCCCTGAGGTAAAATAAAATAATTTTTTGGAGATCGCATACAAACCATTACTACTAAGTTCTTGTTGTCGGGCCAATCTTTCCAACACTTCGGCAAAGCCCATACCGGTCACAAACACGAAAAGAATAAGTAAAAGCCAAGCTACTGGCGAATAAAAAAGGTTCGATAACTCCAAACGAGCTATCTTGTATATTGCTCTCATACTATATCTAATTTAAATTACTTTCCTGACAATTTTGCAAATATCGCTTCCATTGAAGTTTTTTCTGTTTTAACTTCCGTCATCTCCCAACCTCTAGACACACTCTCCCGAATCATATTTTTAATCGTATCGCGGTCTCCATCATATGATAAACGCACCCCGTGGTCATCCGAGAATTCGGCTCTTCTTATCCCGGGAAGAGCAACTAACTCATCAATCGTCGGGGGAAGATCAAATCTCGCGTAAACGGTATTAGGTTCGATATAATTATCAAACTCCTCCACGGTCCCAGAAAAAACAACATGCCCATGTTCGATCATTTTAATAGATGAACAAGCAGCTTGCACCTCGGACAGAATATGAGTCGAAAGCAACACGGTACGATCCTCTGCTATATTCTGGATTAACTGACGAACCTCTAGTATCTGATTCGGATCCAATCCATTCGTCGGTTCATCCAATACCACAAATTTCGGATCATGTAAAATGGCTTGTGCAATACCAACCCGCTGCTGGTATCCCCCGGAAAGGTTACGTAACAACCTATCTTTCATGTGGTAAACGCCACAACGTTCTTCCACTCTTTTAACAGCGGCCTTAATGCTTTTACGCTCCATCCAGTGGATTTCCGCACAAAAGTTTAAATACTCGTTTACCGTTAAGTCCGGATACAAAGGGGGTTTTTGTGGTAAGAAACCAATATACCCACGTGCTACTTCCGGATTTTTTAACGTGTCCACGCCATTAATATACACTTTACCTTTTGTCTGTTTCAACACACCACAAATAATGTTCATCGTTGTTGATTTCCCCGCTCCGTTAGATCCCAACAAACCGACAACTCCCGCACCCTCAATTTCAAGATTAATATCTTCAATCGCCCATTGTGTCGAATAACGATGATATAAATGTTCTACTTTTACAACTGGATTTTCCATACTACGTTATTTATTTACTATCTTAATTTTTTACTACCCTATTCCCGATTGCCTGTAAGTCTACACCCAACCGTTTAAATTCTTGGATTAAAATATCATACCTCTCTTTGATTTTCTCGTTCACATCTTTCTTGAGATGAAGTATCCCCGTGTAGTCATTGGCATTATAATCTCCATTCTCAGGTTCTGCTGTCAACGTTTCGTACGAATTCCCAATAATCATTTCTAAATACGCGCTCAAATCCTCATCTTGAACAATGTCGAGATTTATATAACTGCTCGGCCAAACGACAAAACCAAGTCCATAGCACTCATTTTTAGCGGGTCGATCAGAATAAGAACCTCCTACCCACGAATAATCTGCAGCCTCAAAAAACTCATCAAAAGAAAGTTTCTCCTTTAACCGTTCATTGATGAACCACATATGCAGATCAACCTTTAATTCTTTTTTCTTTTCTACCGTTAATGTTGTGATTGATTCATCCCCGTGGCTCAAAATCAAATTATTAAAAACGCTTGTATAGGATAAATCTGTACCCGCAGACCTTTTCAATTCACGTCCCAAAAGCACTTTCAGCGGCATATAATTATGCAGGATGCTGTCCGGATAAAAATTCAGGAACAATTCCTCGAGTAATGCCAATTGATCCCCCACGTATGCCTCATCAGCTTCTTGCACACTAAAAGTCCCGCTATTCTTAAAGCTAGCCTCTACCTCCAGCAACTTCCCATCCACAATTGAATATTCGAACCAAGAACCATCCGTCTTAAAAGAGATTCCCAATTCATAAGCCACACCATCCACGTAGGCCGTGTTATTTTCCACGTAATCCCCCTCTCCAAACGTATACCAAGTATACACGAGACTTGTATCCCTGTATGCTTCTGCCCATGTCTGATCTACATTAAAATAGGCATCTGCCGGATTGAATTTATAAAGGAGATACACGCCTGTACGATCAAACCAATTTACAATACGATCATCATATTCATGTTCTCCTTGAGGCAAAGTTATCTCGTATTCAGGCACATCAGACGGACTTAAATTTTCATCATCACTACATCCCATCCAGAACACTAGTCCTAGAATAATGGATATCATATATTTCATTTTCATACAAATTCTGAATTAAAATTTCACGTCTTAGTTTTGTTTCAAGTTCGGATTCTGTTTTAACACATCTTCCGGTATCGGTAGAGCAAAAAGGCTCATATTTTGCTCGAATTCCTGCAATTCACTTTCCACCAACACGTGTTTCACCGTTTTCCCGTAACGCCGCAAGTCACACCAGCGATGGTTGGTTTCCCCACACAATTCCCGACGTCTCTCGGTCAAACAATAATCCAACAACTCTTCTTTATCAACCACATCTATTTCTTTGTAAAATTCTTTATTGAAACGATTTTTCCGTAGCATATTCAAATCAGCTAGCGCAGCCTCTCGATAGGTATCATTACCCTCAATGATAAACTTTTGAGCATAAGCTTCTGCCCGGTTCAAATATAATTCTGCCGTCCGTATTCCTTGGAACCCACCAAGATCACCTTTACCTTTCGTGATCCCGATACGTTTCCAAGCTCTATTCCCCATGATATCGATCTTCCAATAAAAATAAAGAGCCCGCAAATCTTCCACCGTACGGCCCACTAAATTTGCCCATTCGCCTTTCACATACAAGCCACCCAAGTCCGAAGAAATGCTGAATGGCGGTAAGGATGCACCAGGCACTTCAAAACCACGGTCGTATTCCCGTCCCCAAATGATTTCATCCGGAGTTTCTGTTGAATACACGCTTGCAGTCGAAGAGTTAGGTCTACTCAATGAAATAGAATTCATATCAAATAAATCCGGTTTAACCATCAACACGGAATCAGCATAGGCCAAGGCTTTATCCCAGTTTTCCATATATAAATACATCCGTGACAGAATTGCCTTTGCGGCTAAATGATCTATTCTGAAAAAGTTGCGTTTATACTCGTAAGTGCTTAATAAACGATTTCCTTCCAACAAATCTTTTTCAATCTGTTCGTACACTTCTTTCACCGTGTTACGAGCAAAAAAATCTCCCGTTACCGTGGCATCCAATTTCAATGGAACTCCCAAGTCCACTTCCGGATTTCCCTGATTGTAGGCTATTCCGAAAAAGTTCACTAAATGAAGATAATACCATGCCCTTAAAGTCAAGGCCTCTCCCCTTATACTTTCCCGCATATCATCGTCCCCCTTCATATCATCCAGGTAATCCAATACTAAATTACACCCCAAGATGCTGGAATAAGGCGCTTCCCAAAATCTTACATCATATCCTCCGCCATCTTCGTCAAACATATTATCACGCCACATATACAGCCATTTTTCCTTATCATGTTGTGATTTCTCTGCCGCACTCTGTGCCCCCACGCTCTCCACGTTATCGGTAAAAATCTCCGTGGCATAATAAAAATTACTCTCCTGGTACCCGTCTCCCAACAGAATCTGCTCTAAATCATTTACCATAGAAGGGCGAACCTCATCCTGGCTTCTTTCCTCCAGAAAGTCACTACATCCTGTAAGAAACAAAACTGATATTAATGAACATATTTTTCCTTTCATAACAATTTCTTTTTCAGTATTAAAAACTCAATTTCACACCAAGCGAAAAATCTTGAGAACGAGGTTGTTGTCCCAAGGCAACTTCCGGATCCCGTCCTTTAAAATCTTTACTTTTAATTTGTAGGGGATTTGTGGCTGAAAAAGATAATGTCACGCTTTTCGCAAACCCTTTAATCCATTTATCCGGTAAGTTATAGGAAAATTGAAAATCATTGAAACGAATATACCACGCGTTCACCACCCGAACATTAGAATAGGCCCACGCTTCCAAAGGATAAATCGTATCATCAGAATTTACAAACGGACGTAACGGACGACAGTTATCTCCCACGGGAATCGACGGGATATCCGTGTATTTCTCGTCTCCCGGTTTCCGCCAACGATCCTTTAATTGAGTAGAGGCATTCTGATATTCACTTAACATCATATACCCGTTTTCGTAAGGGGAATCCAAGAATTCATAATTTCCTCTACTGATATAGAAATTCAAGGGGAATGAGAAACGTTTCCAACGGAAAACCATGTTAATCCCCAAGGTAAATGTCGGTTCGCGTGTCCCCATGTAAACCATATATTCCGAAGCATCCTTTTCAGCCGTCGTTGTATTTGCCCGAGAGAAATCAAACTGGGGAGCTCCATTGTTCGGGTTCAGACCCGCAAATTTAAACGCCCAGAAACTTCCCACCGGATAACCTTCTTTGTTCAAAGCCCCGGATACGGCATTCTCCCAAGAGCCATTGGTTTCCAAATTAGAGTTTACCTTATTATTATTTCCTGAAAAACTGGTTCCCAAACTCCACATAAAATCTTTCGTACGAACAGGCACCACGCTCAACGTCAAATCCCATCCCTCATTCTTCACGTGACCATCATTCAAATTCATACTCGTCGTTCCGTTTTCATAAGGAACTTTCGCTTGCGTGATGACATCTGTCGTTTTCTTATAATACCAGTTAAATGTACCATTCAATTTACTCTTAAACAAAGCGAAATTAGCACCCAAATTCACGGATAACGTTTTCTCTGGCTTTAAATCAGGATTAGGAAGCTGACTCCAACTCATGACATATTCTCCCGTATTCGAGTCGATAGCTTCAATTTTAGCTATAAAGTCCGGACTGATGTTCTCAATTACGTTTCCTTGATAACCGAAACTTGCCGTGAATGAAAGATTATTCACTAAATTCTGATTTTGCATCCAAGGTTCATCCGTCACGTTCCAACGAAGTCCGGCTGACCACACCGTCTGGAATTTTCCGGAGTCTCCAAAACGATTGGAAGCATCCCCACGGAGTGAAAGGTTTATTGAATAACGGTTATCATACATATAGCTACCCGTGACATAATACGACACGTAGTTCGCTATTTGATTCGTCACTTTAGGAACAGTCCGGGCATACTTTTTATTCTCGATATTAGAATTAATCCCGTAATTTAAAGGTACATCCGTGAAACTCTCTCCACGATCAGGCATATATCCCCAGTTCGTTTGCGAAAATCCGTCATATTTATTACTCCGAGTCTCCAAACCGGCCACGAAATTAACGGAATGAACTCCATTGAATAATTTCACGTACTCGGCTTGTAATCTGGCGGTATAATTAAAATTACGACTTTCCGTAACCGTTAGCATACCTCCGTAAGGAAGGGGAGATTGTTTATACTCGTCATCCAAAACACTATATTCTCCATATTCATACCCACGAATGGATGAAATATTATGAGACTGCTCGGCGAACCAAGTCTTCCCAAAAGAGGAACTCGTAGCCCCTCCTAAAGTAGCCGATAAGGTTAAACTCTCGGTCAGCAACCATCGGGCACTCAAATTCAAGTTCAAGCTTTTTGCCGTATTCTCGTTTCCTGAATTTGACAATTCGTTCAATATATTGTAATTATACCCATTTTTGTCATAGTAAAATAAATCATCCCCATCATAACAGGCTATCACCCGACTCGTGTTAATCGCATAAGAATACGGATCCACCCCAGAAGCAAAAGCCTCTGTTTCCGTATGACTACCGGACAAAGAACCATTGATGGTGAGTTTATTCCAAAATATAGCACTCAAATTCAAATTTCCCGTATATCCAACTTGTCCATTTCCTTTGGCTGTATTCTGTTGATTACGATACCCGAAAGAAGCCCGGTAAGTCGTCCGATCATCTCCACCCGAAAAACTTACAGAATGGGATTGAGAAAAAGGGGTCCGGTAAAGAATATCAAACCAATCCGTATTTACGGTTTCCAACTTTTTTACTCCTGCATGAAATTCATCCAGGCTAATTTCCCGACGTGCATACGCCAAAGCCAGCCCCGTATATCCAACAGTTTCATCCGAAATTCTTGCTCCCCGCTCAAAAGCCTCACGGGAAAGTTCCACCCGCTCTTTTGAATTCATGATCTCCATCTTATCATAGTTCAAACGAGAACTCAAAGAAAAATTTCCGGAATAATTCACCGACATCCGTCCTCTTTCTCCCTTCTTCGTGGTAATCAAAATAACACCATTCGCAGCCTTTACTCCATAGATCGCAGTTGCAGAAGCATCTTTCAGCACGGTAATATCCTCAATATCATTGGGATTCAACCACGATATCGCTCCCCCGATAAAATCTTTCATCATATCCAAATTATCATCGCTAATCGCGGCCAAAGCACTCGCCTCAAAAGGTAGGTTATCTTCCTGAATAATACCATCCACTACCCATACCGGATCGGCATTACCCACCAATGTAGAAGTTCCACGCACTCGTACTTTCTGACGGGTTCCTGTCAACCCACTCGTGTTGGTAACCATTACACCCGGTAACTTTCCCTGCAACATCTGCTCCACCGTTTCATTCCCCGTCATGATTAAATCCTCCGCTTTCACCTTCGCGTAAGCCCCGGCCATCCCTTTTTCCTTTATTACCTGATAACCGGTTACCACAACTTCTTCCAAAGCCTCGATATCTTCTTCCAATACCACATGGAGTGTATCCGTTTTTTCCGTGAAGTGAACCTGTTTGTTCTTGTATCCTACAAAGGAAAATTCTAATGTTCCTTTCAATACCGGCAATTCGATTGCAAACCATCCATTCACATCAGAAGCCATTCCCACGGTTGTTCCAACCAACTGGATCGTTGCCCCGATAATCGGATTCTTCTCCTTATCTCGAATAAATCCCTTGATAACGACAGTGCTCATACCAGACTTAGTTGCCTGTTTATAGATAATAATCGTATCATCTACTCGACGCCAAGCTAAATCTGTCTTTTTCAAACATTCATTCAGAATCTCCGTGATCGTTTTTTGCTTCAAGTCAAAACTCATCCCGACATACGGCTTCAAATCATCAAGATGAAAGGCAAAAGTCTGATCACTTATTTCACGTAACCTCTCAATAACCTGACTTAATTCCGCATCTTGCATCTTCAAGTCAAATCGCCGTTCCTGCTCCTGTGCACTCACCGTCATTCCTGACCAGACAATAAGGCAAGAAAATAGGTAGAAAAACCTTTGAACAAATCGCGTTTTTTTCATAATTTTGAATTGTAATAAATTAAAACATTTTTCTCGTACCATGAGAAAGGTTGCAAATGGGAAGTTTAACGGACTTCCCGTTTTTTATAAATTACTTTTTATTTCTATTAGCTGATTTTTTCGTTTAAAGCTTACTTTTCTAGTACTCTCAAGAATTCTCAAGACACTGTCTATGTCTTCATAACGTTTAGTCTCAATCGAAAACAGCATATCACCCGTACTTTTTTGGTCAAATTGAACTTCCAGATCATACCAATCACATAACGTCTCCATGATCTCGGACAGAGGAAGACCTTTAAAGTAAAAACGATTATTAAGCCAAGCCGTTGTCACCTTCACGTCTGCATCTTGTACCATAATCTGCTTTTGAGTTGAAGAAATAATTCCCTCTTGGCCAGGCCGGAGTATAACGGAATCATGTAAATTACTCAACCGAACGGAACCACTTAACAATGTTGCACAACTCGGTCTTTCTTTGTAACAAGAGATATTAAACTTTGTCCCTAATACCGTTACGTTATTATCTTCAAAATGAACAACGAAAGGCTTTTTCTTATCCGGAGCGACCTCAAAAAATGCCTCTCCCTCGATCCAAACCTCACGAGTTGTATCGGAAAAAGGAACCAGATAACGCAAGACGGTATTGGTATTCAAATGGACACGACTACCATCGGCTAACGCAAGAGTAAATTCGCCCTGTCTCGGTACCCGAATCGTATGCCACTCTTGCTCGACCGGAACAAGACTGTCAACCACATAAGCCAATTCTTTATCAATTTGTTGTACCCCGACATGATTTTGTTGTAAAAATTGCCCAATTCCGGTAGAGTCCAAAGTATAAACTTTATCATTTACAGAAATGGTGGGAAGATTCGTTACAGAAGAAATCTGCACAGGTACATTCTCCTGCCGAGAGCGATATATCAGTAATACAGTCAGCACCGCAATACATACTGAGGCAACTACCGCATAGCGTACTATCAAGTTCCGATGACGACTAGGCCGAGATAAAAATTTGTTTTGAAAATCTATCCATTCCTGCCGATCAGTCCGTTCGTAATTAACAGAATGAAGATTCGTCGCAATATCATCGTACAACTCTTTTAACTTCGGATTTTCCTCCAATCCTTGTTCGAGATCTTTACAATCTGCTTCCGAGTCCATCAGACGTTTAGCAAATTGTCTGGCTAAATCCATTCGTTCTTCAATTTGATGCTTCATCGTAATTTTCATTAAAATCGTCTATCATACGAAGAAGTCAAAAAAACGGGTGAATGGTCTGATAAAATTTAGATAAAATATTTTAGCAACAATAGGATTACATACTGATTTTTAATGATTTCCCTCAATTTTGCATAAACATTTTTTTTCAATGTCTTTATGGTATTGATCGAAACTTCTAGCTGATCGGCAATTTCTTGAGTAGAATAACCTTGAAGAGTCAGTAAGGCAATCTGACGAGATCGATCCGGTAATTTATTTATTGATTCTCGAATAATACGATACGTTTCATTTCGGGTAATTTCATCCAAAAAGAACGTGTCGGAATAAATAGTATCCTTTAAATCTCTAATTTTATTTTCTACCACTTTCTGAAGCCGTAATTGGTCGAAGCATTTATTACGGGCTGTCGTATAGAGAAAAGAGAGAATTTCTTTTTCAGTATAAGCTGGATTAAAATTATTCCAAAGGGCAAAAAAAGTATCTTGTGCAAGATCACGCGCTAATTCCCCATTCTTCAAAAAAGAATTACAAAAATCATGTATAGCTTGAAAATAATCAAGATATACAGACTCAAATTGCTTTCTTTCTTCTGACGATGGCATTAATTTCACACCCAGTTACCTCTGATTAAACGATACAAAGATAAAATTAATTTATTCATATGATCGTGAATTAGAAAAGATTCAGATTAAAAAACATCTCTTTTTGACAATAAAGAAGGAATATGTAACTTTGTATTATTCTAAAAATTGCCAACATGAACATCGAAGAATTCAGAGAATATTGCTTGTCATTGAAAGGGGTACACGAGAAGATGCCCTTCCCGAATGTTCCCGATAAATACAGCCAAGACGTTCTATGTTTTTACGTGGCAAGCAAATGGTTCTGCTTTGTAAATATCGAAGTATTTGATTTTTGCTGTATCAAATGCAATCCAGATGAAATGGAAGAATTACGAGCCACGTACACGGGCATAAAACCCGGATGGCACATGAATAAAAAACACTGGATCAGCGTTTATTTTAACCAAGACGTACCAGACAAGGAAATCAAAGAGCTGGTCAAAAAATCCTACGACATTATAGTCAGAAGCCTGACAAAGAAAGAACGGGAGGCATTAGTAAATTCCGAGGAATAAAATCTTTCTATTCCTCCCCTTATTCTCTACCACAAATAGCAAAATCTGTAATTTTGGTATGCATCTCTGTAATTTATATACAAATGAAATGACAGAGGCAATGTAATTTTGTAACATAAAATTATGAACACAACATACTAGAATAATCATTATAAAAAATCATATTATGGCAAAAAGAATTTTAATCCTTTCTTCCAGTCCTCGAAAAGGCGGAAACTCCGACACCTTGTGCGACGAATTTCTGCGGGGAGCTAAAGAAGCGGGAAATGACGTTGAAAAGATTTTCTTACGAGATAAAAAGATTAATTACTGCACGGGATGCAGCACGTGTAGCCTGCATCATAAACCTTGCCCGCAAAAGGATGATGCCGCGGAGATCATTGACAAGATGGTGGCTGCAGATGTTATCGTCATGGCAACACCCGTCTATTTCTACACGATGAGTGCCCAGATGAAAACCTTGATTGACCGGTGCTGTGGTCTCTACACGGAAATGAACGACAAAGAGTTCTATTTTATCGTCACGGCGGCAGAAGATGATAAAGAAAAAATGATGCGCACCGTGGACACGTTCCAAGGATTTCTTGATTGCCTAGAGAATCCTACCATCAAAGGGGTGGTCTTCGGACTAGGCGTATGGCACGTCGGAGAAATCAAAGGAAACCCGGCTATGCAGGAAGCATACGAAACAGGAAAACGAGTATAAATTTATAAAACTATGTATCTAGAAAACATTAACTCTCCGGAAGACGTGAAACGTCTTTCCATTGAAAATTTAAATATACTGGCGGATGAGATTCGCCACGCTTTACTAACCAAACTAAGCGCTCATGGCGGACATATCGGTCCTAACCTGGGAATGGTTGAGGCCACGATAGCCCTACACTACGTGTTCAACTCGCCAGTGGACAAAATCGTGTATGATGTGTCGCATCAAAGTTATGCCCACAAGATGTTAACCGGACGTAAGGATGCCTTTCTTCACGCGGAAGAGTACGACGAGGTAACCGGTTATACCAACCCACGGGAAAGCAAGCACGATTTCTTCACGATCGGTCACACGTCAACTTCTGTGAGTCTTGCCTGCGGGTTAGCCAAAGCCAGAGACCTGAAGGGAGATCGTGAAAATATTATCGCCGTGATCGGTGACGGTTCTCTAAGTGGTGGAGAGGCCTATGAAGGATTAAGTAATGCGGGAGAAACAGGTACCAATTTGATCGTGGTGGTCAACGATAATGAAATGTCTATTGCCGAAAATCATGGTGGTTTGTATCAGAACTTGAAAGCCTTGAGAGACTCTGACGGGCAAGCGCCTTGCAATTTTTTCAAGTCTCTCGGGCTTGATTACATCTACGTGAAAAACGGTAACGACATTACCGCTTTGATACACGCCTTCACACGGGTAAAAAACGTTTCTCGTCCCGTGGTCGTGCATATCCACACGCTAAAAGGGAAGGGATACACTCCTGCGGAAACCTACAAAGAAAGATACCACTGGGGTATGCCGTTCAACCTAGAGACCGGACAACCGTTATCTGACGGGGGGAACACGGAAGATTATTGTAATCTGACAGGAAAATTCCTACTGGAACAAATGCAAAAAGACCCTACCGTGGTGGCTATTTCCTCGGGAACACCCGCGGTAATCGGTTTTAATCCCGAACGCAGACAACAAGCCGGAAAACAATTTGTAGATGTGGGGATCGCCGAGGAACATGCTGTAGCCCTCGCATCCGGAATCGCTGCCAATGGAGGGAGACCCGTGTACGGTGTTTACAGCACGTTTATCCAGCGGTGCTATGACCAATTGTCACAAGATCTGTGTATCAACCGGAACCCGGCAGTCATTTCGGTGTTCCTTGGCGGCTCTGCCGGGATGAATGATGAAACACACCTCGGATTCTTTGATATTCCACTTATCAGCAATATACCGAATATCGTGTACTTGGCCCCGACTTGCAAAGAGGAATATTTCGCCATGCTGGAATGGGGTATCAAACAAACAACGCACCCTGTTGCCGTTCGTGTTCCGGGACCGGTTGTCATCGAAAGCGGTGAAACCTTTGACTCGGATTACAGCGAATTAAACCGTTATAAAATTACCTGTCAAGGGGAACGGGTGGCCATCATCGCGCTTGGAAATTTCTACCCGCTGGGAGAGTCCGTGCGTCGAAAGTTGCAAGAGGCAACCGGAGTCCAAGCCACACTGATAAATCCTCGTTATATCACGGGACTTGACAAACAGATGCTGGAAGATTTAAAGGCTAATCACCAGCTGGTGATCACGCTGGAAGACGGTGTACTGGATGGAGGTTTCGGGGAAAAGATTGCCCGCTATTACGGGGATTCCGAGATGAAGGTCAAGAACTACGGTCTGAAGAAAGAATTTGCCGATCGCTTTGTTCTGGAAGAACTATTAAAAGAAAATCATCTAACAGACACGCAGATCACGAATGAGATTCGGGAAATCATAGATAAAAAACAAGACTAAATCTATACTACCCCCTCCAACTCCCCCTTACACAGGGGGAGAGCTGATTACCAAGCGGTTTCTCCCTCTGTGCAAGGGGGAGTTAGTAGGGGTAGTTATTTAAACAGCTAAATCACCCCGAAATGCCGTAAAGCCTTTTCAATTCCATCCTCATCCACGGAATCGGTAACATAATCCGCTGCCAGCTTTACTTCATCTTCCGCATTTCCCATAGCCACCCCGATCCCGACATGTTTCAACATGAGGACATCATTCCCTCCATCCCCGAAAGCCATTGATTCCTCCAACGATATTCCAAAATAATCCAACATTTTATCTACCCCCACTTGCTTACTACTTCCTTTCGGAATAACATCCGAAAACAATGGATTCCACCGGGTTGCCTCACAATGAGGCATGGCAGCCATAATCGCTTTCTCCTGTTCTTTCGTGAAAAATGCCACCAACTGGAAAACCTCTCCTTCGACAGCCTCCCGTAAGGGCAGACTAGGCGGTTGCGGGAAATTCAGTAAACGAAAAATCTCGTTCGTCCGTTCGTTCGTGTAATTGATATAAAATGTATTTTCATGCACAAAAATACAGGGAAAACTCTCTTGTTCTTCCATGTATCGCACTAAAGAAACCATATCTTCCGACGGCATACTATGTTTATAAATCACTTTCTCCCCCACGATACAATAGCCCCCGTTTAAAGTAACATAACCGTCAAATTGCAAGTCTTCTAAATTATTAATAGCCAACAATTGCCTCCCACTCGCAATGAATACCCGAATACCTTTGGCACGCAAAATAGCAATTGCTCTCTTCGTAGAATCCGGAACCCGATGTGTCTTAAAGCTAACCAACGTCCCGTCAATATCAAAAAATACAGCTTTTATCATATCATCCTAATTTCAACGCGAAAATACAGATTTACACAACAATTCTCATTGACCTAAATCAAAATTTATAGGAAGAAGAAAACAGTCGGGAATGATATGGTATCGAAAAGAAGGCAGTATTTCTAGTTTTGGTGTGATGATCTCTGCCGGAAGCCGACTGTTTTCTAAAGTTCTAATTTGTCTTCTTGACAAAGTTAAAGCATTTATTCCAACATTGCAATAATTTGAATCCTTTTTTCAACAAAATTATCACAGCACAGCAACATCATGACAAATTCATCATACATACAACAATAGATTACTCCTTTTATTTCTTCTCTTCCTCCGGGGTCACGTTATCTAACCTAAATTCCAACGCCTTCACCGAAATCAATATCTCTTTCACGGAAATTCCCAATGAAATCACCAACAGCAACAAGGCCACACCGAACGTGTAAACAGCCAAGGTTTGTAGACCGATATAGATAAAAAAGGTACAAACCACGCAAAGCAATAAACTGATCACTCCGTAAATTTGCATCGATCTAGCCATGTAAAGCCGCTTCCGTAAATTATCCAGTTGCAATTTGGTCATCGCACTCGGCCGATTCTCATGTTCTCCCTTCAAATTCCGGATCACTTGGGCATACGCCAGAAAACGATTCGTATAAGCCAGCATGATCAACGATATAGCCGAGAATAAAATAGAAGGTGTTGTCAATGTAAGCTCTTCCATAACCGCAATATTAAATACTAAATACTTTACGGGCACATTCGTACCCCTGATTATACAAGTCCGTTAATTTCGTCACGTCTTGTTCGATCCGATCCACCTCCAACGGTTTCTCCGGACGAATCAAGATTACTTTTTTCTCCCGTTCCAACTGTTCCAAAAAATCAAGCGTCTCGTTATAACGTTTATTCTTTATCCTCAAGCTCTCCCGTAATGCCGGATATTTACGATACATAAACCAAGGCAATGATTTCTCTTTTTCATCTTTCCGGTAACCTTTATTACGAGTTAGGATCACCACGTTACGATCGAATCCGTCAGCTATTGCTTTCCGGATCGGGATGGCATCACAGATTCCCCCGTCCAGCATGGGCTCCTCGTCCACGTAAGAGATCGGACAAACAAAAGGCAGACTGCAAGAGGCCCGACAAATATTCAGCAAACGTACCGGATCATGCTTTTCCTCGAAATAATTCGCCTCTCCCGTCCTACAATTACTCGTCACCATCACGAAACGCTCCGGAGAAGCAAAGTAAGTATCATAATCGTACGGGATAATCCGGGTCGGGAATTCATCAAAAATAAGGTCAAAATCCATGATACTCCGTTTCGTGAAAAAATAACGGAAACCGATATAATGGTACTTATCCAACAAATCAATATTACACGTCTTCGCCCGCCCCCGCTGACGGGAGGCATAGGAAAGCCCGTTACACGCCCCGGCAGAAACTCCGATCGTGTAAGGGAAATAAACCTTTTTATCCATCAAGAAATCTAACGCCCCGGCAGTAAATACGCCTCTCATTCCACCACCTTCAAGTACTAATCCCGTATGTGCATCTAATATCATAACCAACAAACATTTTTATCTTCTTTCGAAACAGGTGGAGCCACGTCCCACACATCACTCAAATCCGGCCCTTCACTTCCGGCGGTATACGTTCGCAAATGTTCTCCCGGATGTTCCCGCCAATAGTTCACGATCGGATCGATAAACTTCCAACTGGCCTCCAAGGCATCATCCCGCGTGTAAAGCATCGAATCTCCCTGCATGGCATCCAGCAACAAACGCTCGTAGGCTCCCGGCAGATAATTGTTACAAAGCGAGGCATACAGGAAATCCATCCCCACTTGTTTCACCGTAAAGCCGCCACCCGGCATTTTCAACCCAAACTTCAACATCACCCCTTCATCCGGTGTCATACGAATAATCAACTGATTACAAGACGAACCCTCACATTGTCCCTGAAATAACTTATGCGGCGTGGATTTGAAATGAATTACCACCCCGGAACGCTTGTTTTTCAAACGCTTGCCCGTGTATATATAAAACGGCACATGACTCCACCGCCAGTTGTCAATAAAAACTTTCAACGCCACGTAAGTCTCCATATCGGAATTCGGGGCAACATCTTTTTCCTGCAAATATCCAACCACGGGCTGCCCTTTCGATTCTCCGGCCACGTATTGCGCCCGGACAACATTACGAGGAATATCCTCCCCTTTCCATTGGCGAAGTGAACGTAACACCTTTACCGTCTCGTCCCGAATCACCTCCGGTTCCATCGTCGCCGGGGATTCCATAGCCACGAAAGCCAACAACTGCATCAGATGGTTCTGCACCATATCCCGCAAAGCTCCCGTTGTCTCGTAATATTTCCCCCGGTTCTCGATTCCGAGCGATTCCAAAGCGTATATCTCCACGTAATCCACGTAGTTCCGGTTCCACAAGGACTCGAATATCTCGTTCGCAAAACGCAAAACCAATATATTCTGTACCGTCTCTTTCCCCAAAAAGTGGTCTATTCGATAAATCTCCTGTTCACAGAATACCTGCAACAAGGATTGATCCAATTCTTTCGCAGTCTCCAAACTCGTCCCGAAAGGTTTTTCCACCACAATCCTGTGCCACCCGCCCCGTTCCTTAACACCAAACAAGCAACTTCTCCCGATATATTTCGTGATTGCCTGTTGCGAATTCGGAGGGGTTGCCAGATAATATACCACCCGCATCGGGATGGCATTTTCCTCCATCAAAAACATCACCCGCTCTCCCAACTCATCGGCTCCTTCCACGGGATCAAAAGGTTGATAGTACACTTTCTGTAAAAAACGATCCACCTCTTCCCCGTTCAATCCCTTATCCCCTTTCAACTCCTGCAACATCGAACGGATAGACAAACGGAACTCGTCATCACTCATGGATTTCCTCGAAGTTCCCAAAATAACAAAACGTTCCGGCAACATCTGCCGCACGTGTAACTCGTATAAAGAGGGCATCAACATTCGTTTGGTTAAATCACCCGATGCCCCGAATATGACTAATACCTGATCCTCCGGTCTATTCATAATTACACATTATAAGTTCCTGAAACCGTCTTTCCACCTTTTCCCGTCCAGTCGGTATGGAAAAACTTACCCCTTTCGGCATCCGTACGTTCGTAAGTATGCGCCCCGAAATAATCCCGTTGCGCCTGTATCAGATTCGCCGCAGAAGTAAAATTACGTAACCCGTCAAAATAACTCAACGCCGAGAAAAAACAAGGTGCCGCGATACCATTAAACACGCAATCCACGACCACCCCCCGCAAAGCCGGCAAGGCATTTTCCATTCTCTCGTGGAAAAAAGCATCGAATAACAAGTTCTGCAATCCCGGACTCTTCGTAAATGCTTGGGTAATCCTCTCCAAAAATACAGAGCGAATGATACATCCCTTTCTCCATATTTTAGCGATTGTCCCGTAATCCAGATTCCAACCATTTCGCTCGGAGGCCCTGCGCATCAAGGAAAATCCCTGCGCGTAAGAGATCAGTTTCGCCGCGTACAAGGCGTCCCTCACAGCCTCGATTCCGGAAGTGTTCAAGGTAATGCAAGCCTCCATATCCCCCACCTTACCCGAGGGGTACTGCACGGACGCTCTCTCTCTTTCGTTCACCAAAGACGACATGAAACGGGCAAACACCGCCTCCGACACCAACGTCAACGGGTCCCCCTCATCCAAGGCCGCCATCACACTCCATTTTCCCGTTCCCTTCTGCCCGGCCACATCCAGAATATGATCCAACAAATAGTCTCCGTTCTCTTCCTTGTAATGCAGAATATGTGAAGTAATCTCGATCAAAAAGCTATTCAGTTCTCCCCGGTTCCACAACTCAAAAATATCTCCCAAGCCGTCGTTATCCAACCCGGTTCTTTTCTTCAACATGGAATACGCCTCCGCGATCAGTTCCATATCCCCGTACTCGATCCCGTTATGTACCATCTTCACGTAATGCCCTGCCCCGCCGGGACCGATCCATTCGCAACAAGGAGAACCGTCTTCCAATTTTGCCGCAATCGACTGTAATATATCTTTCACTAGTGGCCAAGCCGTCACGGAACCTCCCGGCATGATAGAAGGCCCGTTCAACGCACCCTCCTCTCCCCCGGAAATTCCGGCTCCAATAAAATAGAGGCCCTTCTCTTCCAACATTTTCACCCGACGTTCCGTGTCGTGGTAATCCGAATTTCCCCCGTCAATAATAACGTCCCCCGGAGAAAGCCACGGGAGTAACTGCCCGATCAACTCGTCAACCGGATCCCCGGCCTTCACCATTAACATGATCTTCCGCGGCAAGCGTATGGACTCCACGAACTCTTCAATCGTATAGGTCCCGTGGAAACGCTTTCCCTTCCCTCGCCCTTCCACGAAACGGGTTACCACACTTTCTCGGTCCGGGTGAACCCGGTTGTAAACAGAGACTGTGTACCCTTTACTTTCCAAGTTCAAAGCCAAATTCTCTCCCATTACCGCCAATCCGATCAATCCTATATCTGATATTTCCATCATAACAATAATTTATTCGTAACTCTATTGTACGACTATTCCTTTTAATTTGTTCTTAAATATTATAACAAAATTTACACTCGCAGAACATCCTACAAAAAGAGAGCCAAAATTGATCGGTAAACAGAAAATCCCTGACTCTTAATAATCTACCAAATTCCCGAACATCGAAGTACTCAGATACTTTTCTGCCCTATCGGGGAAAATAACTACAATATTGCCCGCATCTATCTGTTCTGCGGTCTTCAGAGCTGCCACCATGGCAGCCCCGCTACTCATCCCGGCAAAAATACCTTCCCAGACAATAATCTCACGAGCCATGGCAATAGCCTCCTCGCTCTCCACCATCACCTGTATATCTATCCGGGAGGGATCGTAAATAGCCGGAACAATCGCCTCTTCCATATTCTTTAGACCTTGAATATAATGCCCCTTCACGGGATGTGCGGACACGACTTTTATATCCGGCTTACATCTTTTCAAGAAACGGGATATTCCCATGATTGTCCCCGACGTTCCCAAGGCACTCACCAAGTAATCTATCTCCCCCTCCATCTGTTGCCAGATCTCGATGGCCGTGTTCTCGTAATGTGCCTGATAATTCCCGGCATTACTGAACTGGTCGGGCATAAAATATTTTCCGGGGTTTTCTTCCACAAGTTGATGCGCCTTCCGAATAGCACCATCCGTCCCCTCCGCCGCGGGAGTCAGAATGACCTTGCCCCCGTACGAACGGATAATCTTTCTTCGCTCCACGGACACCGCCTCACTCATCACAATCTCCACGGGATAACCTTTCACGATACCGATAATGGCCAAACCGATCCCCGTGTTCCCGGAAGTCGGTTCGATAATGGTTTTACCAGGTATCAAACGCCCCTCCCGCTCTGCCTGTTCGATCATCTGCAAGGCGATACGATCTTTAATACTACCCGTGGGATTAAATCCCTCCAACTTGGCGAAAATATTCACGTTCGGGTTCTGACCGAGACGATTAATACGCACCATAGGTGTATGCCCTATGGTTTCAAGAATGTTCTTCTTTACCAACATGATCATTTTTAATTTATGATTTGCGATTTTAGATTACACTCCCCACCCGCCGGTCTGAATACACCAAACCTACCGGAGAGACAATCACTGCCTACCGAAAAACGTTTATAGAAATATAAATGGCAGGATTAAAGACAACAACAACAGCAACAACAAGCACGGCCCATTCCTTTGAAAGATTCAAAGTTCGTTCCCCTCACTTGAAATTGACGATTAGAAATAAATGTTGTCTTCATAAACTTCAGATTTATAATTTATCAAACGACTTGCAATCGTTCATATCGCAAATATAAACAAATTATCTTATCTTCGCACCGCTATTTGAAAATGTAAATCCATTTTCAATTTTCAACTTTCAATTTTCAATTAAATATGATTTCAGTAGACGGATTAACAGTAGAATTTGGAGACAGAGCGCTTTTTAAAGATATTTCATTTGTTATTAACGACAAGGACCGGATTGCCCTCATGGGAAAAAACGGGGCAGGTAAATCCACGTTACTAAAAATTCTAGCGGGAGAACGCCAAGCCTCCCGGGGAAATATCTCCTACCCGAAGGAAACTGTTATTGCTTACCTACCACAACATTTAATGACCCATAACGAAAGAACCGTTTTCGATGAAACGGCACAGGCATTCGCCCACCTTTTCGAGATGGAGAAAGAGATTGAACGGTTGAATCAACAACTCACCGAAAGAACGGACTACGATTCTCCAGAGTATTACAAACTCATTGAAGACGTATCCGCACTCAGCGAGAAGTTTTATAGCATCGACTCCACGCATTACGAGGCGGATGTTGAAAAGGTATTGTTGGGTCTCGGATTCCAACGGGAAGATTTCAACCGCCCGACAGCCGATTTCAGTGGAGGTTGGCGTATGCGTATCGAGTTGGCTAAAATGTTGCTTAAAAACCCGGACGTATTACTACTTGACGAGCCTACCAACCACCTTGACATCGATTCGATTCAATGGTTGGAGGATTTTCTCGTGAATAACGGGAAAGCTGTCGTCGTGATCTCCCACGACCGGACATTTGTTGACAACATCACTACCCGAACGATCGAGGTCACCATGGGCCGTATTTACGACTACAAGGTAAATTACTCCCAATACCTCGTACTACGCCAAGAACGGCGCATTCAGCAACAAAAGGCCTACGACGAACAGCAAAAGATGATCGCCGAGACGAAAGAATTTATCGAGCGTTTTAAGGGGACCTATTCCAAGACCTTACAAGTACAATCCCGCGTGAAGATGTTGGAGAAACTGGAAATATTGGAAGTTGACGAGGAAGACACTTCCGCACTGAGACTGAAATTCCCGCCCGCCCCGAACTCCGGTAAATACCCGGTGATCGCAGAAGAGCTTACGAAAGACTATGACGGACACATCGTGTTCCAAGATGCCCACTTCACGATTGAGAAGGGGGAGAAAGTCGCTTTCGTCGGTCGTAACGGGGAAGGAAAGTCCACGCTAGTAAAATGTATCATGGGAGAAATTCCCTATACCGGAAAACTGACATTGGGATACAACGTGAAGATCGGCTATTTCGCCCAAAACCAAGCCTCTCTCATGGACGAAAGTCTTACCGTTTTCCAGACCATCGATGACGTAACTCCCATGGAGCTGAAACACAAAATCAAGGATATGCTGGGAGCTTTCATGTTCAGCGGTGACGACATCGACAAAAAGGTGAAAGTTCTGTCTGGTGGAGAGCGTACCCGATTGGCCATGATCAAGTTGTTGCTCTCTCCCGTGAACCTGTTGATTCTCGACGAGCCGACCAACCATCTCGACCTCCGTACCAAGGACATCCTGAAAAATGCCTTGAAAGAGTTCGATGGCACCTTGATCGTCGTGTCCCACGACCGTGATTTCCTCACTGGACTCGTCCACAAGGTCTACGAATTCGGTAACAAGAAAGTAAAGGAACACCTCGAAGACATCCAAGGTTTCTTGCGGAAAAAGAAAATGGAAAACCTCCGGGAGATCGAACGCAAAAGCTAAGATATCATTACTATAAAAAATTTATCAAACAACCTCTTATCAAAACTCAAGAGGTTGTTTTTATTTTATCACCAACTCAAACTATCGTAACAGGCACTACTGTAACATTCGTTACAATAGCATCCACAAACCTGTAACTTATCAACTTGAAACTCGCAACTCGCCACAGGCGAAAAAAGAAACGGGGTCTAAAAACAGACCCCGCTCCAGCAAAAAAAATATAAAACACAACATTTATTTCCTATGCTTGTAGCGCACGAAGACCTCCATCGCCTCGTACTCCGCCATTCCCAACTTGTTATACAAGTCGGCCGTGTTACGGTTACGGTCTTCGGCTCGCTGCCAGAACTCGCGAGGATCATCTCCCGGGTAAGCCGGTCCGTTATTCTGTGAACCGTGTCGGTAAATCGCTTGTCGTTTGATGGATAATTCCGACGGGCTTACCGGCACCGCCATATCCACCTTCTCGATCTCCCATTCCAACCAAGCCCCGCGATACAACCACACGTAACAATCCTTGAACCAGTCATCCTCACACACGACGTCAAAAGCCTGCATGATCGCATCCAGACAAACACTATGCGTTCCGTGCGGATCGGCCAAGTCTCCGGCAGCATAAATCTGGTGAGGTTTCACCTCCCGCAACAGATTCACGATAATATCTATATCTTCTTTTCCCAACGGGTTCTTTTTCACGGAACCCGTTTCATAGAAAGGCAAATTCAAAAAATGTACTCTCTCCGAGGGGATACCCATAAACCGACAAGCGGCCAAAGCCTCTGCCGCCCGCAAGGCCGTCTTGAACTTCAACACCTCTTTAGGTTCACTTCCCTCCGGTTTCAGATTCCGAATCGTCTCCTTCACCTGCTTGTACCCCTCGCCGGACACTCCCATATTTTGGGCGAACAAGTCAGCAATATCCATCATCTCGTACAAGTAATCATCAAACACGGCAATGTTCCCAGATGTTTGATAAACCGCATGCACCTCATGCCCCTGTTCCACCAAACGGGCCTCCGTTCCTCCCATCGAGATCACGTCATCATCCGGATGCGGGCTGAAAATCAACACCCGTTTCGGGTAAGGATGCGCTCTCTCCGGACGGGTTGAATCATCCGCGTTAGGTTTCCCTCCCGGCCACCCGGAAATGGTGTGCTGCATATCATTAAACACGGCAATATTCACCTTGTTTGCAGAACCGAACTTCTCGATCAGATCGCTCAAACCGTTATCTTGATAATCTTTATCTTCGACTTTCAAAATGGGCTTTTTCAACTTCTGGCACAACCGGATCACCGCTTTACGAATCAGCTTATCATCCCAATTCACCTTGCTCACCAACCACGGGTAATCCGCCCGGGTCAATTCGCTAGCCGCACTCTCATCAATAATAAATTGCACGTTAGAATGCATCTGCAAGAAAGTTGCCGGAACCGAATCTGACACCCGTCCTTCCACGGTAGCCTTGATAATCGGGGCCTTTTTCTCTCCCCACGCCATCAGAATCACTCTCCGGGCCTGCATAATCGTCCCGACTCCCATCGTGATCGCTTTCGTGGGTACCAGATTCCTACTTCCGAAATCCTTTATCGCGTCTTTTATCGTCAAGTCATTCAAGAACACCTTCCGGGTCTGGGACGTGATAAAAGACCCCGGCTCGTTAAAACCGATATGTCCCGTACGTCCGATGCCCAATATCTGGAGGTCAATTCCCCCGGCAGCATCGATCGCCTTCTCGTAATCCCGACAGAATTTATCTATTTCATCCCCTTCCAGCGTTCCGTCCGGGATATGAATATTCTTCGGGTCAATATCTATATGATCAAACAAATGGTGGTGCATGAAATAATGGTAGCTCTGCTCCGACTCTTTCGGCATCGGCAGATACTCGTCCAAATTGAACGTAACCACATTACGGAAAGAAACGCCTTCTTCCCGGTGCATCCTCACCAGCTCTTGATACAACTTGATCGGGGAAACCCCGGTCGCCAAACCTAAAACGCACTTTTCACTGCTAGCCGCTTTCGTTTGTACCAAATCCACAATCTCACGGGCAACGGCCTTCACAGCCTCGTCCGCTGTTTCATAAATCTGAACAGGAATCTTCTCGAACCTGTTGGCTCCCTCGCCCTTAGCGATGTAGTTTTTAGTAATCATCATATCTTTATCTTTAATTTTTTCCTTGTTAATAAAGCGAGTACCCACATTCAGAATCATCATACAAATGTTCCATGACCATCATCAACGTACCCAATATCGCCGAATAAACACCCAGATTACTCATCTTCAACTCGCAATGTCCTCGCATACGAGCCAAAGCGTACTTATTTATCGCCTGTTGAACCGGAACCAGCATCAAATCGCCCGCTTGCACGATCTCCCCACCGATGACTACCATGTCCGGGTTAAACAAATGTACCATCGTGGCTATTCCCTCTCCCAACTTCTCTCCCGCACGATGCAAGAGGTCGATAGCCGAAATATCATCTTTCCGGGCCGCCTCGATAATCTCTTGTAACGGCTTACCAGCCACCTTCTCTATAGCCCGTCCCGAAGACACGGTTTCCAAGCAACCGATCTTTCCGCAATGACATGGAGCCTCCAGCCCTGAAATACGGATATGCCCGAACTCTCCCGCCATGCCAATTCCCCCGCGATATAATTTCGAGTTCAGGATCATCCCCAAACCGATACACTCGTTCACGCTAATACACAAAACGTTATTCACGTCTTTGGCTACCCCGAACGTGTGTTCCGCCATGGCCATCACGTTAGAATCGTTATCAATAAATACCGGGATTTTCAGCATTTCCTCCAAAATACTCTTTATCCCCGGTTGTTCATACGTCAAATAAGTATATGAAGTTCCCTCCCGATCGATCAATCCCGGAAGAGCGAAACCCGCCATCTTGATCTTTGCCCGATCCACATTCAAACGCCCGATCGTCTCGTCAATCTTCTCCCGCACGTAACGGAGAGTCGCCTCATCATCCTGCTCTTCCAAAATCGAGGGATATTCCAGAATACCCTCAATCGGCTCATTCTTCAAATTAAAGATAGCCACCCGCAGGTACTCCCGACCAATATCCACTCCTAATATATACGCAGCATCCGGATTTAATGAAAACACGTGAGGACGTTTACCCCCGATCGAATTTCCGCATCCCCGGTCAATCACCCATCCCTCTTCTATCAACTCTTCGATCATGCGACTAACCGTCGGCGTGGTCACGTTTGTCAGGCGACAAATCTCAGGCTTGGACAACTCTCCCATCCGGTAAAGGAAACCGATAATTGCTTTCTTCTGCAAGTACCGTTTCTCTTTCAATCCCGGTAGCGAACCTTTATTTATGGTATTCGAGTCATTCATAGCTCTCCGTTTTTCAAAAAGAATCGTGTTTATTTCATCACAAATATACGAATACTTTCTAAAATATTTACGTAAGTCACACTAAAAATGAAAAATATTTTCATTACAAACTCTATTTTATAAAATTACATTCCCCAAACGAGTACTTGAAAATAAAAAAAAGTGTATTTTTACAAATCAACCATTAAAAGGGGATTTAGCGACTATGGTAACAAAATTGGAAATACAAAAACACTTGAAATACCTGAAAAACGGGGCAAGTAAAAAGTTCATCGAACTATTCAACAACTTCGACGAAGAAGATTTGTGTGACCGTAAAAATTTCACCGGACACATCACGGCAAGCGGAACGATCATCCACATTCCCACTCGTGAAGTCCTGTTACTACATCACAAGACCCTTGATAAATGGCATATTCCCGGTGGCCACGTGGACCTCGACGATGATTCTCTCTTCGAAGCTGCATTACGGGAAGTGGAAGAAGAAACCGGACTGACAGCCGAACAACTGATTCCTATCAACCTCATTAAAAATAAAGCCTATTGCGTTGAGATCAATTCCCACCCGATTCCACGTAACGAGAAGAAAAACGAAGATCAGCACTATCATCACGATTTTCGTTTCGTGTTCGCGTATACCGGGAATAAACGTATACACATAGACTTGAACGAAAGCCTCGATTACAAATGGCTTTCTATTGACGATCCCTACCTGCAAGAGATCATGACAACTCCCGAAACACTCGATTCTATTTTACTGGAAGGACTGGAAAGTTACGAACAATCCATTAAACTGGTTCGCCATAACGATTACCTCGTAACACCCCTAGCCAGCTATTTGTTTCGATTAGGTCAACACCATTACGACCGGGGCAACTGGGAATCTGCGGAACAGATGTTCCGTCGCTCTGTTTCCGCTTACGAGGAAACGTACGACGACGAGTACGAGACACCGCCATCCATTCTGACCGCTTGCTGGAACTTGGCTACCGTCTACGAAAAAACAAATCGTCATTCCCTGAAATTACAAGCACTTGAAAAAGGCCTAAACTTTGCCAAGGAATTCGCCCGTCTCGACGAGAATTTCCTTCCCGAAATCTCCGAGTTCACGGAACGGATTGATGCCTCCCGTCATTCCACGGGACAACTATAACATCCCTCCCCTTCGAACTCGATTTCCACGGTCAGGTGATCTATGCCCGCCTCCTTCAACCGATCCACGGCATCATGTTTCACCCGGACGGCATCCGCCCGGGAAATATCATCTGCCACAATCAGGTGGGCCGAAGCGATATTCCTTTCCCCGTCCAGCGTCCACACGTGCAGATCATGCACGTCCTTCACGCTCGGCACCTCCAGCAAAATGGCCTTTATCTTATCCTCCGGCATATGCTCCGGCGCAGCTTGCAAAAGGATTCTGAAAATTGCGTACAAATTCCGGCACACATTCGTCAGAATAAACACCCCGATACCAACCGAAAGTAGCGGATCGATAAAATACCATCCCGTGTAACGAATAATCACGCTACCGATCAACACGGCCACCCATCCCAGCACGTCCTCCAACAAATGCAACATCACGGCCCGCTGGCTGATCGAATTTCCTTTCATCAGCCGCAAGGCAGCGAACCCGTTCACGACAAGTCCCGCCACCGCCAACCACATCATCCCGGAGTAATTCACCTCCGCGGGATGAAATAGACGGGGAATCGTCTCCATGAACACGAAGATCGACCCTACCAGCAACACGATCGAATTGATTAACGCCCCCAGCGTCGAAAATCGTTTATACCCGTAAGTAAATGTCACGGTCCTCTTCTTTCTCGAATAACGTTCCAGAAAATAAGAAACCCCGATAGAAAAAGCATCCCCGAAATCATGTACCGCATCGGAAATAATAGCCACCGAATTGGTCCATATTCCCCCAACAATCTCGATAACGGCAAATCCCAGATTCAGGAAAAAAGCGATACCCAAATTTTTTGTACTCTCTCCATGAGCGTGTTGATGCCCGGCATGTGAATGATCGTGTCCCATAATTACATTCTTTAATAACAAAAATACTCATTTTACGAAAGAAAGTTTCATTCCTATCTAATAAAAATCTATCTTTGCCCCTCGAAAAAGTGGAAAGATTTGGCTGATTGCAACCACGGAAAAAAAGCGCTAAAATGCATATTTAATTCTGAATTCAACCATCCATGTACTTTCCTATAGTTTAATTTACGATAAAGAGATTGAGAGATTAAATGATTTTCGATTAAGTGATTCGTTTGTTACAACATCATTAAATCATCAAATCATTAAATCACCAAATCACTGAATCACTAAATCTAAAATGAATTATGGGATATTTATTTACATCTGAATCTGTATCGGAAGGTCACCCCGACAAAGTGGCAGACCAGATTTCCGATGCTGTACTTGACAAAATCATCGCCTTTGACCCGGATGCCAAAGTAGCTTGCGAGACATTGGTAACTACCGGTCAAACCATTGTAGCCGGGGAAATCAAAACCGAAGCGTATGTAGACGTACAACGTATCGCCCGGGAAGTGATCAACCGTATCGGTTACACGAAAAGCGAATACATGTTCGACGGGAACAGTTGTGGTGTACTGAGTGCCATTCACGAACAATCCCCCGACATCAACCGCGGCGTTGTTCGGGAAGACCCCATGGAACAAGGAGCCGGAGATCAAGGTATGATGTTCGGTTACGCTTGTAACGAAACGGACAATTATATGCCGTTATCTCTCGAACTATCACATTTATTATTGTACGAACTGGCACAAATCCGCAAAGAAGGCCAGGAAATGACCTATCTGCGTCCGGACTCCAAATCACAGGTAACCATCGAATACGGGGACGACAATAAACCTGCCCGGATTCATACCATCGTGATCTCCACCCAACACGACGAATTTGTCAAAGCCACGGCTCCCACCCCGGAAGCCCAACTGGAGGCTGATGCACAAATGGTGGATCAAATACGCTGGGACATCATTAATATTTTGTTACCGAGAGTGAAACGCCAATTGCCGGAACGGGTACAGGCCCTTTTCGATGAAGATTTGATTCTTCACGTGAACCCTACCGGAAAATTCGTGATCGGTGGTCCTCACGGGGACACGGGATTAACCGGAAGAAAAATTATCGTTGACACCTACGGGGGCAAGGGAGCCCACGGGGGAGGTGCTTTCTCCGGGAAAGATCCGTCTAAAGTAGACCGTTCTGCCGCTTACGCCGCACGGCACATCGCAAAAAACATGGTAGCTGCAGGAATTGCCGATGAAATACTGATACAAATTTCATACGCCATCGGTATTGCCCGCCCCGTCGGAGTTTTCGTGAACACTTACGGAACAGCCAAGGTGAACTTGAGTGATGCCGCCATTGCCGAAAAAATCACTTCAATCTTTGACTTGCGTCCGAAAGCCATCGAGGAACGCCTGAAACTCCGTAACCCGATTTATCAGGAAACGGCAAGCTACGGCCACATGGGACGTACTCCCAGAATCGTGAAAAAAGTGTTCTCCTCGAATTACTGGCCAACCATCGAAAAAGAAGTAGAACTCTTCACGTGGGAAAAGCTGGACTATATCGAGAAAATCAAAGAGGCGTTTAAATAATTTAGGCATCATAAAATAAAAATAGAAGAAGGCTAAAAAGTCTTCTTCTATTTTTATGGGGTCACTTCAAAGCCAGAAGAGATAGTTATTACAAGCTCTACCCATCCAAGCGGGTTAAACATCAAAAAAGGATCCTGATTACTCCCCTATTCACGTATCATTACTTTCCCTTCCCAGAATCCGATATATATTATTTTTCCTTATATCCTGTTAAAATGGCGGCTATAAGCGGGCGACAAGGCGGCGAGTAGGCGGCGAGAGCGCCTAATTGTCACCCAACAACCACTCAACAGCCAAACTCTTCCCATACCCAACCCTTGATATACACATTCAAAACCTATACAACATCGCACAAAAAGAAAAGGAGTGTTTCCACTCCTTCCCAAAGAATTATTTCTGAAAATCTTCTTCGAAAAAATATTCCAATCTTAATCTCTTCTTCCCAAATAAATCATGATATAGTATAATAAGGTAGCCAAAGAAGAAAGAGCGGCAATCACGTAAGTATAAGCGGCCCATTTCAAAGCATCCTTAGCACTCTCCTGTGATTCGTAAGTCGTGATGCCGGAGTTACGCAACCAAGCCAAAGCCCGGTGACTCGCATCAATCTCCACGGGCAGAGTGACAATACTGAACAAAGTCATCAAAGCAAACAAACAAATCCCGATCAGCATTAATTCTGGGAAACGCTGTAACAACAGAATCCCCGCCAACAAAATCCACTGCACCCAATGCGACGCAAAACTCACTACCGGAACCAGAGCCGAACGTAATTGCAACATACTATACGCTTGAGCATGCTGTAAAGCGTGTCCACATTCATGGGCAGCGACAGCAGCGGCTGCCACATTGGCACCATAATATACTTCGTGACTTAAATTAATAGTTTTGTTCGTGGGGTTGTAGTGATCCGTTAATTGTCCTTCCACGCTACCGATTTTCACACCCTGCACCCCGTTATCCCTCAACATTTTCTCCACCACGTCACGCCCCGTCATCCCGTTAGCGGTAGGTATCTTAGAGTATTTCTTAAAACGACTTTGTAATTGATGGCTCACCAGCCAGCTCAACAAAGTAAACCCGATAAATATAATCCAAATTAAAGGTAATCCTGCCATAAAATATTATCATTAAAATTCTTCTCAAAGATATACAAAAAGTACGCCATCGCCCTAGGGCTCGATATATAAAAAATACTAACACGGGCTTTCTGCATTTATTTTCGTCAAGAATGACATTCTCTATTGTTTTTTTAGAAAATCTTCACTAATTTGTAACCCTCGAATTATTCGAAGAGTTATATACGTTTACAATATTAATCTAAACCGTATTATAATGAAAACCTATAAACCTAACGAAATTAAAAACATCGCGCTCGTGGGTAGTGCCGGGTCCGGCAAAACCACGTTAGCGGAAGCTATGATGTATGAGGGCGGGGTCATCCCGCGCAGAGGTAGCATTAGTGCAAAAAACACTTCATCCGACTACCGTCCGGTAGAACAGGAATACGGATCATCAGTATTCCCGGCTGTATTGTATACAGAATGGAAGGAGCATAAGCTCAATTTCATCGACACGCCGGGAGCAGACGATTTCGTCGGAGGAGTTATCTCTGCGCTGAACGTTGTTGATACCGGAGTAATGGTTATTAACGCCGTCAGAGGTATTGAAGTCGGTACCGAAATCATCAGCCGCCATGCCAAAAGACTAAACAAACCGCTCATTTTCGTTATAAATCAGGTTGATCACGAGAAAGCAAACTTTGATCACGCGGTGGAACAAGCCAAGGCAGCTTTCGGCTCGAAAGTCGTGCTAGTTCAATACCCGGTGAACCCGGGAATCGGCTTTAACCGCGTCATCGACGTATTGAAAATGGAGATGTATCAATGGAAACCGGAAGGTGGTAAACCCGACGTACTCCCCATTCCCAAGGAAGAAGAAGAAAAAGCGAACGAATTACATAACGCGCTAATCGAAGCGGCCGCCGAAAACGACGAGGGATTGATGGAATTGTTCTTTGACAAAGGTAGTCTCACAGAAGATGAAATGCGTGCCGGCATCCGCAAAGGACTTATCGCACGGGATATGTTCCCCGTTTTCTGCGTATCGGCAGAAAAAGATATGTGCGTGCGCCGTTTCATGGAGTTCGTGATCAACGTGGCTCCCAGTGCCGGCTCCATGCCACCTTCCATTACGGAAGACGGGGACGAAGTTCCGTACGACGAGAAAGGCCCGACTTCTTTATATATGTTCAACACGACAGTTGAACCTCACTTGGGTGAAGTGATCTACTTCAAAGTGGCATCCGGGACTGTCCACGAGGGGGACGACCTGTACAATGCCACCAATGACGCGAAAGAACGTATCTCGACACTATATGCCGTGGCCGGGAAGAACCGGACAAAAGTGACCGAAATGATGGCCGGAGACATCGGGGCTACCGTGAAATTGAAAAACACAAATAACGGCGATACCTTGAACGAGAAAGACGTTCATTACAAGTTCGGCAAGATACAATACCCGAATCCTCGTTTCAGAACAGCCGTCAAGGCCGTGAACACGAGCGACGAAGAAAAACTGGCGGAAGTCCTGCAACGGATTCACCAAGAAGACCCGACCTTCCTCGTGGAATATTCCAAAGAATTGAAACAAATGATTATTTCCGGCCAGGGAGAATTCCACTTGAACACGATGAAATGGCGTATAGAGCATAACGATAAACTGGAAATCGAATTCTACCCGCCACGTATCCCGTACCGTGAAACCATCACGAAATATGCTTACGCGGACTATCGCCACAAGAAACAATCGGGTGGTGCCGGACAATTCGGCGAGGTTCATCTCGTGATCGAACCCTACACGGAAGGAATGCCCGCCCCGACCATGTACAAGATCAATGGCGTGGATAGTAAAATTTCCGTGAAAGACACTGAAGTCGTTGAACTTCCGTGGGGCGGTAAACTGGTATTCTACAACTGTATCGTGGGAGGTGTGATCGACGCCCGTTTCATGCCCGCTATTCTGAAAGGGATCATGGAAAAGATGGAAGAAGGACCGCTTACCGGGTCATACGCACGGGATATACGTGTCAGCGTATACGACGGAAAAATGCACCCCGTGGATTCAAACGAAATCTCGTTCAAACTTGCCGGACGTCACGCTTTCAGCACGGCGTTCAAACAAGCATCCCCAAAGATTTTGGAGCCGATCTATGACGTGGAAGTTCTCGTTCCGGATGAATACATGGGTGACGTCATGGGCGACCTGCAAACCCGTAGAGCAATCATCATGGGTATGGAAGCCGATTCCGGATTCCAGAAATTGATGGCTAAAGTACCGTTGAAAGAGATGCAACGCTACTCCACGGCATTGAGTTCCATCACGGGAGGACGAGCCTCTTTCACCATGAATTTCTCCGGATATGAAAAAGTACCGGCTGAAGTTCAAGACGAGTTGTTGAAAGCTTACCAAGAGGAGAAGGATGAGGATGAATAAATAAAATGAGGGTTCACTTCAATTTTGGGACAACCTCATTGTTCATCATAAAAAAGCACCATTTTTTACCTCTGATTCAGGTAAAAATGGTGCTTTTATTCATGACCTCACTTTTTAATCTTTTACCACGACGTCTTCTACGTTACCTTTTTCCCAATCTTTTTCTGTCCCTTCCGGCTGAACCACACTCTCCGGTTTTCCAACCTCCACATCTTCCGTGTTTCCAATTTGCCAGTCTCCCGGCAACACATTCACATTCACGTCGTTTTTCTTAATATCAATTTTATCATCCGGTAAAACTTCCGTGTTTCCAGTTTCATCCGTCGTCTCCACTTTATTCACGGCAGATTCCAGTTGTCCATCGCCCACATCACTCTCGTTCACCTCCATATTCGTAACCACCTGCATATCTGGTTTCGTTTTCACGTCCAGAGTCAAGGCTTGAGTCAAAACGATCTCTCGAGTATCATCCCTTGCAATAATATTACACTCAATATTATTGCTCGCACCAGTACTCGTACCTTCATCAAGCACAACAATATTCATCGTGGCAGAATAATGGTTTTCTTCTTCCGCACGCGAGAATCCTCGTATATTCCCACCTTTAGTCATCGTCACGAATACAGTTCCTGGATTCTTCCATTCGGTCTCCCCGAAGGCAAGTGTCGTCCCCACGTTAGGCACGAGTATTCCCACTTCCGCAATCTTTCCTGAATAATCAGTCACTTGCATCTTTGTCGTCGCCAACGTTCGCTTCGCTGTCAGTTCCACGCTAGTATCATCATCTCCTACAGCTAGCGAACTTTTCGCAAAAAGCACATCCCCTAATGGCGTGAAATTTGCTGCACCTTCCTTCTTCGTCAACTGGATTTTCATATCAGAAAGAGCGGTTCCAACCACATCACCCGCAATATTGGCATCCTCCAACACGTTACCAACAAACACAATCGTGTAGTTTCCTTTGTTCAATTCCAATTTTTCAATTCCATCCACAGAGTTATATTTAAAACTCTCCTGAAGTTTTCCTGCCTGATCAAACACGTATAATCGCACGTGAGAAATGATCCCTTTCAACCCGGTATCGTCCAAACTGCTAACACCACTTTTCAATACGCATTCGACTTTAACAACTTTCTCTCCCGGAATAGGTTCCGGTTCATCCTCCCCGCCACCAGAACCTCCACAACCCCAAAATCCTACAATCAAGGAGAATGTCATCAATGTATAGATAATTCTTTTCATTTATTCCATTTTTAATGGTTACTATTTGTACATTCGGTTAATTTATTCTTGTCGAATCTCGCGGGATCTCTCCGGAATCCGGTTCCACGTTTACTGTGACTTCCGCTGATTTAAACTGGTTGTAATCAGTAATAATAATCTTATATACACTTGACTGATTAGCATGTACCGTACATTCCAGCCGTTGATTTCCTTCTCCATAGCACATGTTCATATCCATCCACCCGTCACCTGAAATTGTCATCACATCTACATTCCATCCCATATTGGAGGTTACGTCAAACACGATCGTATCTCCCGAACGGACAGTAAATACGCTCTGGGAAACATCAAGCACGGGATCCAGCATTTCCTTCTGCACCACGTTAATATATGCCACATGCCGCCCCGAATGAATCGTAATATCTCCATTTCTTTCTGGCCAATAATTATTCGGGTTATTCGGGTCCACGGTTACCCGCAATCTGGCATTTCCTCGCCCAGTCAACACGCCATTTCCCCCGACAATCGAATCTGTTACATTCTCGTTCCCATCAAGTAAAGCGACATGAACATACTCCGCCCATAAGACTTCACAAGTCCATTCTGCATTTGACCGGACTTCTACAAAATATATTCCACCTTCCGCAGGCGCCATTATTAAATTATTATCCACGCTCAACATGATCCCATCCGGACTAAAATTAGGAGAATCGGAAGCACTAACATACAAATTACCCGAATTATACACCTCCAGCAAACCTGCAGGTAATATACCTGTCAATTCCGGATTCCTCGGCAAATATAAATCCTCCAAATTATTTAAATTATTGAAAGATTCCGGGATTGAAGTAATTCCACAACTATCCAGTGTAATACTCTTCAACGAGTTCATTTGTCCCATCCAATCCGGCAATCCATTTTTCCCGAAAACAGGAGAATACAACCTTAAACGAGTCACCTGAAAACTCTTTATTCTCTCAATATCCGCTGGTAACATATTTTCATTAGCCACGGAAAATTCCCGAATAGACGAGAAATCAGCAGAAGAAGGAATTTGTACATTACGAAATCCGGCAATTGCAAATTCAATCACGTTTCTCGTCACATTCCAAACCGAAGCAGGCAATTCGCAGGAAGGCGTCGCAACAAGATACAAATATTTCAAGTTCGTTAATCCTGAAAAATCCAAATCCGCAGAAGTAATTCGAGACTTCGAAAGCATCGGAAAATAATCACCGATTTCCTCATCATCATTCTCGTAAGGAACGCTGAATACCAAACCTTCCAATTTTGTCAAATTACCGATATGTGTCGGTATCGCAGTTAAAGTCAAGCTACTAACGTTCAAATAAATCAAATTAGCGGGTAATTCCGGAAGAGAAGTTGCATCCGTGTTCACACTCAATTCTTCCAGCGCAGTCATTTCTTTCATATAAGAGGGAATTTCCGCCAAACTACCATATGACTCTCCCATATTGAACCACTTCAAAGCAGTTAAATTTTTAAATGACTCCGGTAAACTCCAAACAGGATACTCCTCGCTACTTCGGGTCAATATATTCGCTTTCATGGATGCCTTCTTTGTCATGTCAACCTGGTCATAATCTTCCAAGAAGTCTTCCCATTCTTGATAACCAATACCGATCACACGTCCATTTTCATCCAAATGGACATTATGCCACAAATTCAAATTATCTGATTCCCAATTATCTACCATACTGACGTTTGCCGCTCTCAAAGCTTCCCGAATTTCCAACATCGCCTGCAAGTCACCCGCTGCAATATCTTTCATTTTAGGTAGCACGATCACCACACTTCCGGTTGAATCAATAATTACATTTTCGACTTCAGACTGTAATACATACATATTCATTCCGGATGAATCCCTTAATGAAATTGCAACTAGGGAATAATTCCCTTGAAGCACCTGATTAAAATGCGTCACGATAAGCGTGTCTTCACTCCAAACCATTAAACTTTCCGCATTCCAACTGTCAACATTGATGGAAAACTCATTGGCGTCACCATCATTTTTCAAGAAATGCATATTCAAGGTTCTCACCTGTCGCAAATCCTCGGGAGAACCAGTTTCCATCAATAATTTAACGGTCAATGTATCCACGAATTTCCTTTGATCCACGGAAAGATCTTCCGACACCGTTTCTCCCCAAGGTTCCACATCCATCTCGATCGTCACGTTCACGAGTCCCCCTGACACGTTTATTTTCGCATTAATCGTGTGAATTTTATTCGCTTCCACCCGATTCTTTAATCCAACCACGTAATTCTGTATTTCTCCGTTTACTTCTATCTGAAATGCTAAACGGGCAAGAGTATCCTGACAAGTAGGAAAAGCTATCGCTTCACCCTTTAGTTGTTGCCCTTGTTCTTTCATCGGGACTTTCAACCGCACGGGATCACCCACGGCACTACCATCAAAACGAATTTTTTCCGGTGATCCCAATAAAGTTACACTTTTAACTTCCACACCACTTTTCACACCCTCTACGTTTATATCTAATTTCCCGACCAAACGACTCAACTCAGCATTACTTGTCTTGTCCTCCCCAACCACGACCTCGCTCTTACCGGCAAAGATGCTACCGGGCAACACATTCTCTCCATCAGTATCTTTTTCCAATGAAAGGGTCACATCCTCCAGCGTTTTTCCTTCCTCAATTCCACTAATTTGAGCCTCATCAATATTAGATAAATAAGCAAAAGTATATTTTCCTAAAACTAATTTAACCGGTTTAACATCCTTCAAACCAGCATATTGTTTATGTTGACTTAAAGTCCCATCCTCGTTAAAAATCAACAAATGCAAAGCATTCACCTCCTGGGATAAAGCTTCTAAAGACAAATTGGACGACCGACCGCTAAAAGTCAAGGGAATCTCCTGCCCCGGGATCTCCCCGTCAAGCTGGTCTTTCTGACAACCTGTAAACCAAACGGTTGACAATATAATAAATGTATATAGTATTCTTTTCATCTCACTATCTTATTAAATTATAATTCCGTTACTTTTTCCACACAAGTCACCGCTCCATTGACAACATTTGCGGAACGACCAAGAGAAGAAGCCTTGTTCAATGTTAAATTCAATTCTAATCTCTTATTTCGTTGAATACGATTCTTAGCGACAAAATCAAAATAATATATTCCGCTCTCATCCGAAGCGATAATAGTCCCTCTCAATGGTCCCTCCGTGGGAAAAAACGAAATATCTTTATCCACCATTAGATTTCCAAAACCGTAATCCGTGCGAATTCGAAGAACGTAATCCTCGATTTGAATCGTATCACTATATGTATCACACTGTAACGCCAATTCGACAGTCTGAAATTCAGATGAATTTGTCACATGAACGTTTACCTTACCAATCAGACGTTTCATTTCGATCGTCTTTGTCTCTTCTGAGCCATCCACATAGGCAATCCCCCCAAAAAGTTCAGGAATTGAATCCCACATCCAACGTAAATTTACATCTTTCATTTCCCGTCCCGTGAGATAGAGAGACGCCATCTCCTTAACCGGCACATTTCCTAAAACAAAAAACGTGTATTTTCCCGGTAATAAATCTTGATACGAAATTTTTTCTTCAGCCGTAAAATAGTCCGGCTCACAGACTTGATTCGAGGATAATCCATTAAAATTATACACATTCACCGGCATCGTCACTGGTGTCATGCCAGCAGAACCGGAGCGTACGGACAATTCCAAATAATTTTCAGAATTCCCCGTTTGATCTCTTCCATCTTTCTGGGTACAAGCTCCCAAAAAGATTAAACACAGAATTGCAACTAGGATTTTTTTCATAATTTTACAATTAAAATTTATTTTCACTCCACACTCTTATCAATTACTTATTATACAATTGAATAAAACAAATACACACCTAAAAATATCATGTCAAAAAACGATCGTTTAAAGACATTGATAATGTAAGAATAAAGTTTCGTTTCTCGACACTAGCTAACTATCTGTTTACGAGAAATGACAATAAATGACTAAATTTTTTACGATTACCGAATTTATTTATATATTGCAATGTTTTTAAACGATCATTAAATGATTCTCAAACCTATACTCAAATCCATTGTATTTTCTTACTTTTGTATCGAAATCAAAATACTTATTTATGCACCTGTTTTACACGCCTGACACCACAACAAACGAGTACACGCTACCCGAGGAAGAATCAAAACATTGTGTCAAAGTTCTTCGTCTCGAAATAGGCGACGAGATTTTCCTTGTTGACGGGAAAGGTGGCTTTTACCGTTGCGAGATTATTCAAGCGCACCCTAAACGCTGTGAAGTCAGATGCGTTGAAAAAACAGAAAATTACGGAAAACGGGATTACCATATTCACATTGCCATTGCCCCGACAAAAAATATTGAACGCATCGAATGGTTCTTGGAAAAATGCACGGAGATCGGGATTGACGAAATTACACCTCTACTTTGCGATCACTCGGAACGCAAAGTAATCAAAGAAGAACGGCTGGAAAAAGTGATTATTTCTGCCATGAAACAATCCTTGAAAGCCTACCTGCCACGACTCAATCCCATGATCGAATTTTCTTGTTTTGTAAAAAACAATCAAAACTCATTGAAGTGTATCGCCCATTGCGATGAAGGAAATAAAAAGTCACTCCAAGAGATTTATACCCCCGGTCAAAACGCCACGATTCTTATCGGCCCGGAGGGAGATTTCTCGGGAAACGAAATCACGTTGGCTTTAGCAAACAATTTCATTCCCGTCACCCTGGGCGAAAGTCGCCTGCGAACAGAGACCGCAGGAATCGTCGCTTGTCATAGTATCAATTTTATCAACGAGATAAATCACTAAAACATAAAACATTCATACCTGAGGTTATAAAACATAAACCTAAAATGTCACGATTCTGCCATATTATTTGTATTTTTGCTTCGTAGAAGTTACGAAAAGAGTGTAATTTATTGGAAATGAGCGTAGGTTAATTGCTCTTGATAGTAATAGGTTACGATTTAGTTAGTTATCTACTGCATTATCCTTCTGCGCGTTGCGTAACCTTCAAAGAACTCTTCGTATGCAAAAGTAGCTATTTAATTCGAGATTTTGATATAAACTCCCGTTTTTTATCCCCTCATTCATAAGAATTTTCCGTAAAAGCGGTATTGTCCGTCGGCACACCATTGCCCAAAACGAGTTTGGAACAAACGTGTGCCGACTACCGCATAGCTGGAGAAAAGGGCATTGCCTCACGCCTAAACGATGTTTAGACAGATGAAGCAATGCCCCTTTCTTTTGCGCCTATGCCAAGAGGTGCTTTTACGGGTTTTCAAATGATTTTTCTTTTTTCGCTGTCTCTTTTGCCGGAAGCGGAAAGTGAATGCAGAGTGTGTCAGCCTGCCCCATGAATGAAACAGGCGCCCACACACAGCCGGACAAACCGGGAAGAATGATTGTTGCCACCCGGCTGAACAAGTTCCGTCGGATCGGAAACAATCATACTTCCTTTGTTGTGGTTTGCCCTTTTCACGCTTCCGGTGATGTCTTTTTCCTTTTGGTGATTCTTTTTTTTACGGATTTTCCCCTGAAGTTTTTTTCTACACAATCTGCCTCTGTTTTCGTTTACCTCCATTTTGCGCCTTTCAGTAAGCCGCATCAGTCAGTCATTTTCGTTCTGGGCGCAAAGGTAATTCCGGGATTGGACGGGAAAGCAAGGTCAAGCCTCCTGTTTTCGGTAAAAATCTCCAGCCCTGCGGGTAGTATTTTGACCGAAAAACCTTGCATTCCCTAATCCCTACCTTTTCAAGCACCCGAAACGAAAACGACCGATGCGACAGAAAGACGCATAAAAAAAATGTCGGATAAACGAGAGGCAGATAAGATAGTTTGAAACTCAACTCCCTCAGCTCTTGAATCCGCATTAAAAACAAAAAAATCAAAAACAGCGAAGATATGACGGCAACGGCAAATTTCAGACAAATGGCGCAACACATCGGGTTGGCGATATGCGGCTTGATGATGCGCACCGCCTTCGGGGTGTTCGGCATCCTTTGGGGCATCATCAGAGAGATTGTAAACGGAGTGTTCCGAGTGGCGATAGGTGTAATCGTGGCTATCCTTTCCACCATTGCCTTCTTTGGCTTCATCCTTTGGTTATTCACCCTTTAACCCTTACCGACATGGCAAAAAGAAACAGCAAGACGGCAGCGCAGCAGTGCAGATATTACGAGGTGGACAACATCTTCGTGTATATGGTGGAAACGTACATCAACGGCAATTTTGAAACTTTCCGAAGATTGTACCACGAACTGAACAAGGACGCACGGAGGGATTTCATGGACTTCCTTCTCAGCGAGGTAGAGCCGACCTATTGGAGAGAGATACTGAAACAGATAATCTAAAAATGACAGCGATATGAAAGGAACAGACCATTTCAAGAGAACGATATATATGTACTTGGAACAGCGTGCGGAGGAAGATGCGCTATTTGCAAAGAAGTACCGCAACCCTGCCAAGAACATGGACGAGTGCGTGACCCACATTCTGAACTATGTGCAGAAAAGCGGTTGCAACGGTTTCACGGACGGAGAGATATTCGGGCAAGCCATCCACTACTATGAGGAAAACGAGATAGAGGTGGGCAAACCGATGGACTGCCAAGTGGTTGTGAACCACGTTGTGAAACTCACGGCAGAGGAAAAGGCGGAGGCACGTCAGAACGCTGTCCGCAAATACCAAGAGGAGGAACTCCGCAAGTTGCAGAACCGCCACAGACCGTCAGCGAGAAAAGAAAACCAACCCCAACCCTCATTATTTGATTTAGGCTTATGAAACCGAAGACCAAGATACAGAAAGAGGTGGCAAGACTTTCCGCCAACCTTCGCCCCATATCAGCGACACAAATAGATTGGGCATACCGCCACTGCGTTGAGCATATCGGCTACCGCACCAAGAAAGGGAACATCACCTGTTCCGACTGCGGTCACGAGTGGCACAGCGACAGCGGACTATGCGACACCCTTGAAGGCTGCACCTGCCCCAAATGCCATGCCGAACTCAAAGTGCAGGACACACGCAGACGCATCTACAAGGAAACGCAGAATTTCAGCGTGATAACCACCTGCAAAGGGTATCAGGTAATCCGCGTGGCGCAGGTCAGATGCGAGAGCAGGAAAGGCGAACCGATGCGTTTCTACTGCCACGAGGTCGTGCAGCGTTGGATTTCACCCGACGGCAAGGTTACGGACATGGCGTTGCTCCGTGGCTTCCTTTTCTGCTATTGCGATGTGTGGGCATTAGGCAGCGATATGGAGGTAAGACCGCACAACAGCCTATACGATGATGTGGTGGCAAGAAGCTGTGCATATCCAAAGATGAGGATATTGCCCCAACTCAGACGTAACGGCTTCAAGGGCGATTTCCACGGCATCTCCCCCGTGCGTCTTTTCAAAGCCTTGCTTTCAGACCCAAGAATTGAAACCCTTATGAAAGGCGGTGAGATTGAGGTCATGAAACACTTTCTTTTCAATACCCGTACTGCCGATGAATGTTGGGCATCATATCTGATTGCCAAGCGTCACAAGTATCAGATAGACAACCTCTCAATGTGGTGCGACTATCTGCGTATGCTCAAAAAACTCGGTCAAGACCTCCGTAACCCGAAGAACATCTGTCCCGAAGATTTCATGGCGGCACACGACAACGCAACCCGAAAAATTGAAGCCATACACGAGAAGGAAAGAGCCGCAGAGCAACGCCGTTGGGAGATTGAAAGGCGTGAGCGTGAGCAACAGCGACAACTCCAACGAAAGAAAGATGCGGAGGATTTCATCGCCAACAAATCCAAATTCTTCGGCTTGGTAATCACGGACGAGGAAATAATCGTCAAGGTGCTTGAAAGCATAGACGAGTATTACAACGAGGGCAAGACGCAGGGCATCTGCGTGTTTGGCAGTGGATACTACAAGAAAGCCGACACCCTCATACTATCGGCAAGGATTGGCGATGAGATTATTGAAACCGTAGAGGTGGACTTGCGAACCCTCGAAGTGGTGCAGTGCCACGGCAAGCACAACCAGGACACCGAATATCACGAGCGCATCATAGACCTTGTGAACAAGAACGCCAACCTTATCCGTGAGCGGATGAAAGCGGCATAGCATAACCCCTAAAACAACATTGATATGGAAGTAAGAATTGAAAGTATGATTTGTGTGTGGGATGATGCAATCCCCACGATGTTCCTTGAATTTGTGAACCTCCTCACTCTCACAACGAGTGAGGGGGAATTGAGAAAGAGCGTAAAGGAGTTTGCCGAGAAGCACGAACTTGACAAGTTTTTCCTTTACGGCTTCGGCTCACACCATTTCTACCTGCACCAACGCTACACAAGCAACCCCGAAATGGTGATGAAGAACAGAGTTCTGTCAGTACATTTTTAACCATCTAAAAAGCAACATTATGACAACACGAATGACCATCAACGGAGTAAGCACCTGCGCGGAAGCAGGTACGGAGAAATACGAGCGTTTCCAATCGGGTATCGGAAGACGCAGGCGGACACTTGTGCAGTACGACTACCGCCACCCCATAGACAGAGAATTGTTCTCTTGTGTCAAACCCACGTTGGACGAGTGCCGAGCCGCACGGGACAAGTGGCTGAACGCAAAGAAGGGAAAGGAGGACAGACTATGAACACGACCTATCAAACGCTGATAGTCAAGTTCAGCGAACCTATCACGGCATTGGACGGTATCTTTGACGATACCGGAGCGTGGGGAACGGACACCCTCAAGGGGTGGATAGATGATTACGAAAGCACACGTTTCACCGCCACCGACAGCCATACGGCAGTCATCACGAGCGAGTACAATATGGAATGTGTGAAAGAGTGGCTACAACGGCAGACCCCCATTTCCGAAATGCGAGAATTTTGAACGGGATGGCGGTGTCCGCACCGCCAATACTTAAAACCCTAAAAACAAAAGATATGATAGCCAAGACGATATTACAGCAGATAGGCGGAAAACGCTTCACCGCCATGACAGGTAGCCGTGATTTCATAGATATGGGCAACGGCTTACGGATGAGCCTTGCAAGGAACAAAACAAGTGCCAACCGCCTTGACATCATCTATGACGAAGGGGCAGACCTCTACAATATGCGCTTCTACCGCAGGACGTTCAGCAAAAAGACCTTTGAGTGCAAGACAAAGGACATTGCCGTACACGAGGGTATCTATTTTGATATGCTGGAGGAAATGTTCACGATGGTGACGGGACTTTACACACGCTTTTGAGTGGCGGGGCGGCGAGAGCCGCCCTACTTTCTTTCAGTGAGCATGATGGCGGACAAAGAAAGTAGCAAAGAAACCTTTGTCCAATCTGCGATAACTAAAAAATCCGCAAGTAAAACTTGCGGAGGCTATATATTGGGTCGTTATTTTTTGGTGGAGGGGAATGATAATCTCGAACCGTTGAACTACACATTTCTGCTTCGTCTCCATTTCCCCCAACGATTTGATACGTTCAATCATTTTTGTTGTTCCTTTCTGAATTTTCCTAAATACTTTCTTCATAATTTCGCTATACTTTTTATGGTTAATAACTATGTTTTGTATTGCTCTCACAACACTTACAACTTGAAGTGTTATTTGGAAACCGATAGGCAAAAATGGCTCAACGATGTCAATTAACGAGAAAATCCTACGATAATCTATCAAGTGATAGAGCAAAAGACGTGCCAAGTTAAATATGGCACGTCTTTTGCCAGTTTTGTCAGTCCTTTTATGGGATATACAACAGCGCAAACTCCGCCTTTCTCCGTTTGAGCAGCATGGCGTGGCGTTTTCCTTTGTAGTTGCAGAAGGCTATATACTCACGGTAGATGTTCCTGTCACCAGCTTCCAGCTTCTTGATTAAGGTGCTTTTGGGGATTGTTTTGCTGCCTAACAGCTTCGCCGGTCCCACATTGTAAGCTAACGTGCCAAGCAAAATCGAATCAACCCCGAATTTACGGAACATGGCGACAAATTTGCGCAGGTCTTTCCGCAAAAGTTCATCCGCATCCCGTTTTGTCATGGTTCGTGCCGAATACTTCTCGTTTGGCAAAAGTTTGTGACCCCAACCGACGTATGGGTAGTGTTTTTCTGAGTGCCAGCCTTCAAAGTAGCGGCAGCATAAAAAAGCACGTTCCATAAGCGGCAGTCGGTAGATTGCCGCCTGCCCGTCCGTTCCCTCTTGGCGGCTGATCTGCGCGGACACAGAACAGACCGTCAGAAGTGAACAGAGCATTGTCATGAATACACGCATCATTTCAACAAGGGGCTGAAGTTGCCGATGGGAACGATGGTAAGATCGTCGTCCTTTACATTCCTGTTGTTGAAGTCAAATTCCAGTTCGTAGGAGTTGCTAAAGTTATCCTCCACCACCACGATGAAATTATGCGCCTCATCACCCGCCGCCGTGTAGTACAGGCGGAATTTTTCGTTCTCCAGCAGGTAGCGGTCGTTAGGCAGGAAGGTGATGCCGTTATCCATTTTGAGCGAGCCTTCCCCCTCGAACTGGAAATAGCGGATGGTATAGAGCGTACCCGAAAAGTCGCCCTCCTTTTTCAGTTCACAGCGGATTTCCACTGTCTGCCCCTTTACTACCTTGTTCGGCACGGGCATGACCTCCACCGTGAAGGGATAGGACTGCTGGATGTCCATGTCATCGTCACATGACACGAGGGTGAATGACATGGCGGCTATCAGGCATAACGCCACTGCCTTGAATATTGATGTTCTCTTGTTTCTGTTGTTCAGTATGTTCATTGTTCTTCGATTTTTAGATGGTTGTTTTTCTGTTTTTTCGTTGTCAGTTGCAGGTACTCGTTCAAGTCCTTGCAACCGTCATAGAGGGAGGAACGGTCGGTGACACGTTCCCCGTATCGCATGGTAAGTGCGGCAAGCGTCCGCCGTCCGGCTTCGTCACGGTCGAGGAAGCAGCCGATGCGCCCGTATCCGTCCAGCAATCCCGCCGCCTTCTCCACGTTGGCGACTGAGTTCAGCACAAGACAGTCAGCGTTACCGGTTACACCAAGCGTCACGGCAGAGAGAAAGTCCATGAAGCCCTCGAACACGAGGCACTCGTCAGCCGGGATGTCATTCGCCTTTACCAGTGATACAGACTTCGGAGGTATGCAACCCTTGAAATATCGGCTTCTGACTTCATAGCCACCTGCCATGTTCGGAAAGCCAACGGCAAAATACCGTTTCCCACGCACACCGTAGTTCAAGCGGCAGCAGTGACGGGATGCGATGGCGTAAGGGATGCCCCGTTCCTCTAAATACTCCGTCAGCAGTGAGCGGAGCAGCGGAGCGACCTCCACATCCTCAAAAACGGATTCGGTCGGCTTCGAGAGATAGACGGGCTTTTCCCATCCGGCAACCGTCATATTGGCGGCTTCCGCTATGAACTTCGCTTGCTTCATGAAGTCATCGCTTTGCAGAAACTCCCCGGCAAGCGTGAAGATGTCGCCGCCCTTGCCCAAACCGAAGTCGTACCAGAGCTGTTTCGCCACGTTCACACGGAAAGAGGATGTGCGCTCGCCCCTGTACGGGGCAAGATACCACAGCTCGTTACCGCTCCTTCTGACAGGCTCATGCCCCAGCCGTGCGAGAAAATCCGCAAGCGGCATCCTTCTGACAGCATCTATTTCCGTCCTTTCCATGCCCGTGTCAGTTGATGATGAACTTGATACCGACCCCGAACTGCGTGTGGAACTTCCGTGTGTCGCCACCCCAAAGGCAACGCTCCCGCAGGTTGGCAAGCAGGGCGATACGGTCTGCCACGTAACACTCCACATCGAGCGTCAGCGCACCGCCGTAGATGAAGGCGTCCCGGTCGTGCAGCGTGGAGCCGTCATGCAGCACCTTCTTCCCCCAATTTACCGCCTCATATCCGGCGAGAGCCGAAGCCCCGGCATAGACGAAAACAATCTTTCGGGCGTCCGACAGTATCTTGAAGTAATAGCCGCCCTCCGCCGTGAACTGCGCCACGGGTATCTTGGTGTCCTTGTAGGGATTGTTCTTCAACAGGTATTCGCCACCGAACACCCACTTGTTCCCCTTCTTCGTGTAGGTGGAGAGAGCCGCCCCGAAGCTGTACCCGCCGTCCTTGCCGCCGAGATTGAAGCCGTCCGCCATGTCCGCCCTCACCTCGATGCCCTGCATCTTCGGCAGACACCGCTGGGCGTGCGCCTGCCCTGTAAAAAGGGCAAGCGACGCGATGATTATTGCGATGTACTTTCTCATGGTCAGCGTACTTGAAGTTCGTTGATGGTACCCGCGCGTACCAAATCCTCGTTCTCAATCACGAAGGACTGGTGACGGCCGCCGTTCTTCTCGTTCAATTCCACCACGAGGCACTTGTCATCGGGGATGGTGAACTTCGCCATCGTGAAGACCGTGCGCTCGCTCTTTTTGCCCGGCACGAGGGTGGCGTAGTTCTGCGCGCGGAGCGGCAGAATAATCTGCTCCTGCACGGCAGTACGCTTCGCAACCTTCTTGTCCACGATTTTCCAAGTGATGTAGTCCACATCGAAAGGCACGTTGCTCTGGTTCTTTATCTCCGTGTGGAAATAAAGCAAGCCGTTGTGCGTGTAGATGCCTTTCAACAGGTATTGGATGCCGAAACGCTTGCAGCCGATATGCTTCACCTCGCGCTTGTTCTGTTTGTGGATGGACTTCATGATAAGGCGCACCAGCATCGGGCTTTCGCTGCCCAGCTCTTTCAGATAGATTTCCTGCGCGTTGTTCGGGCGGTTCACCGTGCTGCCGTCATGGATGAAGTCGCACATCTCCACGTTGAGCAACAGCGGTTCGGCGGCGTACTTCACGTTGAAGGTGTAGAAACTGCCGTCCTCCGTGATGACGGACATATTCGTTTCGTTGGGAAAATTCCTTACGGTAGCCTTCACACGGATGATGTTCTCCGCTCCGTCGGCTTTCCCGGCAATCAGGTCGGGCGAGCCTAAATCGACATAGCGCACCTCCGCCGGAAAAATGACGTGGACGGTCTTGTCGTAGGTCACTTCCAGACCGTACGGCGGTATCATGCGGTCGAAGGTCAGCTTGCGTGACAGCCCGTGATATAGGTCGCCGTCCGCCTCCTTCTGCGGATAGACCTCCTTCGTCAAGGTCGGTTGTTCACTTCCGTTGGTCGTTTCAACGGTTACATTCTCCTGCGCGTTGGCAGTTATGATGCCCATAGCGAGGGCAAACATGATGATTACTTTTCTCATTACTTTTGGATTTTAGTGGTAATTTTTATTGTTTTCAATATTTTTCTTGGTAAAGCATGACCCTGTACCCGGCTTTCAGATGCACCTTGACGGTTCGCATCTTTTTGGCGATGTACTGGCTCGTGCCTTGTATCAGCCCCTTGCCCAAGTCGGAGGCGAGCTGCGCCCCGGCATTGGTGGAGATGTTGATGCTGCTTCCCAGCGAGCCGCCCATGTTGGCGGCGACCTCCCGGACGGCGTTCATCTCCATCGAGTTCGGGATGAAGATGCCGGGCTGTCCGTCCGTGTCATAGACCGCAAGCTCCACGGGGATAATCGTGCCGTCGTATTCCAGCGAGGTAATCTCGATGTCGAGCCGCTCACCCTGTATCTTGCCCGTGCCGACCACCACCGCACCCCGGGGTATTGTCCTGCCTGCCACCGCCATAGGCTCCAGCAGGCGCAGCCTTACCGTCTGCCCGTCCGTCACGCTCTGCGCCCCATGCACGCACGCCGGTATGGTGTTCCTGTCCAATACCTCCGCCGTGCCGACAGCCGTGTTGAAACCCCGGTTGCGTTCCTGCGATAAGGCGGCGACAAACTCCGCGTTACTCATAGGCTGTGAGAGTGAAGAAACTACTTGATGCTCCACCTGTCTGATAGGCATTGCCTTGTTCTTCTTCCCTTTCTGCACGGTAGTTGGCTCTGCCCTCTGTTCCGCCGATGGCTGTCCTCCGTTCTGACCGCCCATGTACTTTGCCGCCAGCTCGTAGGACTTCTCCATAAGAGCCACCTGCTCGTCCATAGAGGAAGCCTTGCCCCTCTCGCTTTCCAGTTCCGACTCCAGCGATGCGATGCGCTCCAACAATTCGTCCATCTCCGCATTGTCGTTTTTCGGCTGGTCGTAGAAGTTTCCGAGCGTGGCGTTCAGGTCACGGTAGGCGGCTGCGGAGGACTGGATGGTCTGCGGCGTGGCTGGCTTTGCCCTTTCTTCCTTGCCGCCCGGATTGGCGAGGTCGAAGTCCACTCCGTTCTCCGTTCCCGCTATCTCGCGGTCGAACATGTCGCCCAGCTGCCCGATGGCACGGTTGCGGCTCTCCTGACGCTCTTCCATCTCCCCATGCTCGTAGGCTTTCAGCTTGTCGCCGATAATCTGCCGGTTCGCCTTGTCAGCGTCGGGCATCTCGGTGTTGTATCCGTCCGTTCCCGGCGGTTGCTCCTTGCCGGAGGACGGGGCGAATATCAGCCACATCGCCCCGATGAACACCAACACCATAGCGGGCAGCACGATCATCTTCTGCCGTTTCAGCCGTTGCGCCTCTGTCAGCGGTTCGCGCTCCTTTTTCGGTTTCCCCGTTTCGGGAGCAGCTTTGTTCTCTTTCGTCGGTTCATTCTTTGTCTGTTCCATATAAATAAGGTGTTAAGTGATTGCCTGTTTCCGCCGGGGTCGGCAGTTCCACCCGTCCGGCGTGTCCCGTTTCCATATGTGAGCCGTCGTTCCTGCCGATGTCATAGACGGCTCTGCCGAAGGTGTAAAGGGCAAGCACCGCGAAGGCGGCGAACATCCCCAGCACGATGCGGCGGCGTGTTTCCGGCGGCAAGCCGTCCAGATACCCTTTGAGACTTGCCGCCAAGCGTTTCCGTTTGTCGTGGAGTTTCCAATACATGCCCCACATTGATTTTCTGATACTTTTCATGTCCTGTTACCGTTTGATAGTCTGTAAATCCTTGTTCTCAATGATGGTGAAACCCTCGATGGTAAAACCGTTCGGGTTGTCATCCGACCGCGATGCGTTCAGCAGGCGGCAGGTGGTCACGAGGCTGCGCTCGGTGACGTTGCTCTGCCGGATGATTTTCTGTGTGGCGTAGGTCACGGCACGGTAGGGATAGGCGTTGAAGTCGCACACCACGCTGTCCACCTTCAGCACTTGGTTGATGTTCCCGGCGATGATGCGGTTGTAGTACCCCTTCTCCGCGAAGTCCGAATAATAGTGGTACACGCTCTTGTCCGCCAGCAGCAAGGCACGTTTCACGTTGTGTTCAATCGCGCTTTTTTCAGGTGATAGCGTGAAGAACATCTCGTGGAAACGGCGCACATGTTCCCGTGCCTCCGCCGGGCGGTTCTGCGACAAATCCTGAGACAAGGCGAGCATCAGGCTCTTGCCGTTGTCCAGCACATAGATTTTCTCCCGTTGCTTCTCTGCGAAACGGTAGGAGTTCCACACGCTCCACACCGTCACCACGGCGCACAGCGAGAGGAAGACGATACCGAACAGGCGTATCTGCCTGAACGACGATTCGATGTTTCTAAGTGATTTGAATTCCATTTATATTTTCCAATTTATGATTGCACATTGATTATTTCAGCAATTTGCCGACACGTCCGACTGCGTTTCCTGCGGCTGCACCCGCCACGCTGCCCGCCATGCTTCCGGCTCGTCCCGCCATCTGGTTCACGTTGCGACCGTAACCGCCCATGCCTCCGGCTTGGATAATCCAGCCCGCAACGGTGGGAATGGTAAAGTAGCCGATGATGCCGATGCAGAGGAATACGATATACACCCCGTCGCTCGAATCCAGCGAGAAGTTCGGGTCTGCCTGCATCCGCTCGATGTCGTTTTGCAGCATCAGAACCTGTATCTTCGCCAGTATGGTGCTGAACATGTCCGATACCGGTAGCCACAGATAGACCTGTATATAGCGGCATATCCACTGCGTGAGCGTGTTTTGGAAACCGTCCCATACCGACAGGGCGAAGGCTATCGGACCGAGAATCGCCAGCACCACGAGAAAGAAGGTGCGGACGGTGTCTATCACGAGGGCGGCGGCTTGGAACAGCAGTTCGAGTATCTCGCGGAAGAAGTCGCGGATGCTCTTCTTCATGTTGTACATTCCCCGGTCGATATACATTCCCGCCATCGTCACCATGTCGGAGGGCGACCAGCCGAGTTCCTCCAGTTGCTTGTCAAATTCCTCGTTGGACACGAGGTAGGCGGTTTCGGGGTTGCGTACCATCGCCTCGTATTCCAGTTTGTCCTTCTGCTCCCGGTATCGGTTCATGTCCAGCGTTTCCGCCTCCAGCATCTTTGCCGTGCCCTGTACGACGGGTGAGAGGATGCTGTTTATCGTGCCCAGCACCACAGTCGGGAAGAACATGATGCACAGACCGATGGCAAAAGGACGGAGCATCGGGAATACGTCTATCGGTTCAGCTCTCGCCAGCGACTGCCATACCCGGTAGGCGACGTAGAACAGCGCACCCAGCCCGGCGATGCCTTTCGCCACACCAGCCATGTCCCCACACAGCGGCATCATCTGCTCATAAAGTGAACGTAAAATCTGATGAAGGTTGTCGAACTTCATAGGCTACCAGTATCTTTCGTTCATGTTCCCGTACAGCCCCATGATGCGGTCGAGGTCGTTCTTCTTTTTCGCACGCAGGTAACTCACGGAGATGTTCTTGTTCGTGTAGTAGCTCACGAGGTTGCGGTAACGCTTCATCTTCGAGTGGCAGCGTTCCACCACGTCCATGCGCTCCTTGTCGGTCATGGAGAGCGTGGTGATGTTCACCACGTTCCTGAGTTCCGTCAACACTTCGTTGCTTTCCTCCAGCAGTTTCGTGTAGCCGAAAGCGATTGCGGAAAGCTCTTCGGGTCTGAAATTCCCGTCACGGAGCATCCGTTGGAAACTGTTCACATAGATGTCTGTGATGTCGCCCACCATCAGGATGGTCTGCTGCACCTTGCGGGCGTCCTTGACCAGATTGTTCACCGATTTGAGGGCATCGTAATACTTCTTGCCCTGCTGATAGATTTTCACCGTCTCCTGAAAGTTGCTCACCATGTTCGTGGCGGTCTTGGAGGTATGGATGATGTTTTTGGAGGCATTGATGATGCCCTGCGCTAGATTGCCCGGATCGCTTACGACCCACTGTGCGCTTGCCCTGCCCGCGAAAAGCAGGCACAGGCAGATAATCATTGTTATTCTTGTTCTCATGTTACTTTGGATTTTAGTGGTTGTTATTCTTCGGTCGGATGTCCCGGCTGCGGCTTCACCCGCACATAGTCCCCGTTTGGCGAGAAAGTCAGCACATCCGTGGCCTCGTTGTAGGACACGTCGATGCGGAAGCCGGTGTTCATGAACAGGTTGCCGTTCTCCTCCTGCAAGAGATAGGTTTCCGGCTTGAGCTTGCGGCGCAGACCGCTACGACGGAACACCGTCACTTTGTAGGCTTCGCCCTCCTTGTAGATAAGCACGTCAGGTTTTCCCTCCACGCTCTCCCAGTTCCCGCACAGCATGTCGCGGCGGTTGTCGGCCACGTCGCAGGATTGCAGCATCATGACCGCCAATCCGATAAGGCACTTGCTGACTTGCAGCATTTTCACTTTTGGTAAATTCATACGCGTTTTTCTTTTTTGGTTGATACATTCTGTTTTTTAGTTATTCCTTGTTTCTCCGCCTTTCGGCAAGCTGCCGGATGGCGGCTTCGATGTCGTCGCCCAGCTTCTCCGCCAGACGGTAAACCTCCACTTTTTCCGTTTCCTCGGTGGTGTACGCCAGATACTCTTCCGCGCTGACCTCCGTGGCATAGACCGCCGACTGCGTGCCGCCCAAGCCTATCCACACCTCCTTGTAGAGCCGTGAAGGGTTGTTCGCCATGTTGATGGAGAGTATCTGCGACTTCTCCTTTTCCGTCAGTCCGAGCAACGCCTGTATCTGGTCGAACTTGTTCATATATTTCCTTTGGTCAAGCAGGATTTTACAATCCGAGTTGTTGATAATGCTCTCTTTGACCACCGGAGAACTGATAATGTCGTCCACCTCCTGCGTCACCACGATTGCCTCGCCGTAATATTTTCTGACCGTCTTATACATATAGCGCAGATATTCAGCCATGTTCGCCGATGAGAGGGCCTTCCAAGCCTCTTCCACGATAAGCTGTTTCCGCACGCCTTTCAGCCGCCGCATCTTGTTGATGAAGGCTTCCATGATGATGATGGTCACGACGGGGAACAGTTCGCGGTTTTCTTTAATCGAATCTATCTCGAAGACGATGAACCGCTTGCCGAGCAGGTCGATGTTCTCCGTGGAGTTGAGCAGGAAATCGTAACGCCCGCCCCGGTAATACTGCCGCATGGTGGTGAGCATGTTGTCGATGTTGAAGTCGGACTTCTCCACCTTGATGTCACGCTGTGCCAGTTCCTTGCGGTAGTCGTCACGCATATACTCGTAGAAGGTGTTGAACGACGGCACGATGCTACGGTCGGATTGGATGCGCTCAATATAGGCACTCACGGCACTGCCCAGCTCGCCGCTCTCCGTCTTTGTCACCTTGTCGTCCTCCGACTTCCAGAGCGTCAGCAACAGGGTCTTGATGCTGTCCTTCTTCTCCACGTCGAAGATGTAATCGTCGGTGTAGAACGGGTTGAAGCTGATGGGCTTATCTTCCGTGTAGGTGAAATACACACCGTCCGCTCCGCCTGTCTTGCGTCGGATCATGCCGCACAAGCCCTGATAGGAGTTTCCCGTGTCCACCAATACCACATGTGCGCCTTGCTCATAATATTGGCGCACGAGGTGGTTCATGAAGAAAGACTTGCCGCTGCCCGAAGGACCCAGCACGAACTTGTTGCGGTTGGTCGTGATACCTCGCTTCATGGGCAGGTCGGAGATGTCAAGGTGCAGCGGTTTTCCCGTGAGCCTGTCCACCATCTTGATGCCGAAGGGCGAGAGCGAGCTGCGGTAGTTGGTTTCCTCTGTGAACAGGCACACCGCCTGTTCGATGAAGGTGTGGAAACTCTCTTCCGCCGGGAAGTCCGCCGCATTGCCGGGTATCGCCGCCCAGTAGAGTGTCGGGCAGTCGATGGTGTTGTGGCGCGGCACGCATTCCATGCTTGCCAACTGGCTGCCCACGTCGTTCTTGATATGCTTCAGTTCCTCCGCATCGTCGCTCCACGCCATGACGTTGAAGTGTGCCCGTACCGAGGTCAGTCCGTAGGAATGGGCTTCGTTCAGGTATTGGTCTATCCACTCGCGGTTGATGCTGTTGCTCCTTGAATAGCGAGATAGCGACTGCATGTTACGGGCGGACTTCTCGAACTTCTGCAAGGTTTCCTCACTGTTGTCTATCAGCACATACTGGTTGTAGATATGGTTGCAGGAGAGCAGAAGCCCCACCGGGGAGGCGAATGACAGTCGGCAGTCACTCCGGTCGGTGGAGAGCTTCTCGTAACGGGTGTCGGTAGCCACCTTGCCCGGCAGGTCTTCCGCGTCGGAGAGGGTGTGCAGACACAGGCGGTTGTCGCCGATGCGCATCTCCCTTGCCGAAAGCTCGATGTCCTGCAAGGTGGTGTCACCTTCCGGCATGAGCGAGAAGTAGCGTTCAATAAGTCCCGTCTTTCCCTCAGTACCCACAATCTCATCGGTGGAGAGGCGGCGCAGCCTGACAAGCCCGCTGTCGTTCATGATGCGCTCGAACTGTTCGCAGGCTTCCAAGAACTTGGTCGTGGTTTCCCTGTCCAGCTCCTTCGGGATGATATGTCCCCGGCACAGCGTGCTGAAATTGCTCTGCATCCGGTTACGCTCCTTTGTTGTCTTGGTCAGGTAGAGGTAGCAGGTGTGTTTCAGGTACGGACGCTCGTTGAAGTGACGCTCGAAAGAGCGGCTTAAAAAGCTCATGTCGTCCTTCTGAAGCTCCGGTTTGTAGCGTTCCTTGATGAACCAGTCCTGTTTGTGGACGACGGAGTAGTCCGGCAGCACCTTGATAGCCTTGCACCAGCAACTGTGTATCGCCTCGTACTCCGCACCCGTCACGGTGTAAAGTTCCGGTAGTTCCACCTCGAAAGCCACCGTGATGTCGGCGTCCTTTGAGATGATGCAGCCATGCTCCACCGCTAAAAGTGGGAACCTGTTTTCCAGTGTTGTCATTTTCGATGTATTCCTCATTGTCTTTCTTCCTTTCGTTGTCGTTTGAACAGACGGGTTATCCGCCGCCGGTTGATAAGGTATCGGGGATGGCTCCGTGCCGCTCCTAATTTCATCAGCCCGTGTTCACCGTACCGGGCGTTCAGCGCGAAGGTCTGCCATACAAGGAGGGAGGACGATGCCGCGCCGAAGCCGATACATATCCACTGGTCGATACCGACCATGTAGAGGATGACGAACAGGACGAAGAGAGCCAGCAGACCTCCGCAGAAGATGAAGAGGTACTGTGCCTTCAAGCCCTTGAACTCTACCGGACGGCCGATACCCTTGTTGATTGGGTATTCAGCCATACATTATTTATTAAAGGAAGAATGAGCGCAGGATGGTGGCGGCAACAATCAGGAAGATGCACGCGCCGAACCACGAGGCGGCTGTCTTGCTGGTGTCGGGGTCGCCCGATGAAAACTTGCCGTACACTTTTACGCCCCCGATAAGCCCGACGACTGCACCGATGGCGTATATCAGTTTAGTTCCGGGGTCGAAATAAGAACTCACCATAGAGGTGGCTTCGTTGATGCCCGCGATGCCGTTTCCCTGCGCGAAAGCGGAGGCGGTTGCGGCGATGACAAGTGCCGCGGAGAGGATTGCTTTTCTGTTTTTCAAGATGTTCTTGTTCATAAACTGTTCTTGTTTTTTGCCGTCAAAAGGGTGGATGGTCCTTTGTCGGGCGGTTGATACTTTGTTTCTTTACTTTGGTTTTAGTGGATGCCCGTTTGTTTCCACGGACGTGGGCGTGTCCGTTGCGGATGGGGATGCGCCTTGCGTTTCCTCGCCGCGTGGGTTGATGTCATTCTTTCATGTTCATTTCTTTTATTGTTGTCATACATAGTTGCGAATGTCGAACTCCTCGATGTTGTCCGGCACGACGAACTCCTTTTCAGATTTCTTCAGCCGAATCTCGATAAGCCCCTTGATGCGGATGCCTATCTCCGAAGAGCCTTCCATCATTTTCTCGTACAACTCCGTGCCCTCCATGTCGGTGAACACCTTAGCCGCCTTTTCACGTTCCGCCTGTGTCGCGTCCGGGTTTTTGGCGGTCTTGCAGGCGTCGTCAATCTCGTCAAAGCTGCTGCCCGAAGCCCGTGGCGTGTCCGAGGCGTCCTCTTCCGGTTCGTCGTCCCCGTATCCCAGTTCCTCCGGCGGTATGCTCGTGAAGGTCTCATCGAGTTTTTCCTCCGGGACTTGTGCCGGGCGGGATGCGTTTCCCGTTTTTCCGTCGTCAAAAGTAGCCTCTTCCTCCGACAGCTCAATGCCTTTTTCAATAGTGGCGGCTTCTTGCGTCGGTATGGCAGCGGTTGTCCGGGTGGATGCCATCCTGAAACGGCTCTTGCCGATGATGTCCGCCTTTTCCGCAGGGACTTCCTCGTGTGCCGCTATGCGTTTAGCCTCATTCCCGTCCAGTGACCGCCATAATCCGACAATGCCCTTGAAGAAGCGGACAATCCGCGTGTCCATGATGCGCTCGTAAAGGAGCAGGAACAGGAACCAGAGGTTGCAGCCGACCGATACCGCCAGCAGAATGTCTGTCATGCTGATTGTGTAATTCATATCCTTCCGTTTTTGGTTAGAATACTGAATTGTAATTTCGGGCATAAAGGCTCTTTATCGCATCTTCGCACTGGTTGAAGTGGTGCGTCAGCACATGGTCGATGTAAGCGGACAGCGTAAGCCGGTCATGCCCGATTACACGGGTGATACGCATGATACGCTCGTGGTACTCCGGGCGCACATACGCCATCTTCCCCTCACGTGCCTTTACTTCCGGGTCGCGGATGAACAGGCGTTCATAGTCCTTCTCACTGCATTTGCCGCTTACCGGGACAGGCGACAGTATTTCCACACTCGCCTGCACTTGGGTAAACATACCTCCGCAGTCTTGCTGTGGTCTTTTTTCATTCGGTGTCATTTCTTTTTCCATTTTCAAATCAGATCTTCACGTTGTTTCTTGTACAGTTCGTTGATTCTCTCCTTGTGCTGTTCCAGATGCTGGCGCAGCACGGTATCCACATATCCGCCTACTGAGATTTCCCCTCCGGCGATGTCGTTCACGATTCTGAGGATCTTGCCGTGGACGTCACGGCTGATATAGACACATTGGCGGGTCTTTATCTCGTTGCGGCGCAGGAATAGCTCGTTGTAGTCCTCGTCCTGCCTTTTCCGGCGTCCACTTTCCCTCTGCGCTTTTTCCCGTGTTACGGGTTGCACAGGAGATGGTTCCGGTGCGGCGGTGTCCTCTTCGGTCGGTGCAGCTGCGGGTACTTCCTGTGCGGGGCGCAGTGTCCCGTCCTGTGTGCGCCGCCCGATGGAGGCTAACAGCAGTTCCTCGTCGATGCCTTCCGTGTTCACTTTCCTGCTGCCCATGCTCACTGCGGTCTGATGATGTCGCTTATCTCTTCGGAAAACTCCCGGATGCCACTCCCTTTCAGCAGTGCCGTGTCCATCGGGAAGATGGTGGAGCGGAAAACGCTCTTGCGCTCTTCCGAAAGGTCACGGCGGAACTTCTTGCTGTCGGGCAAGCGGGTGGAAAGTACCGGAAAGCCCATTTCGGCTATCACTTCCTCGTAGATGCCGTACAAGTCGTTCCTCTCCCTGCCGTCCACCATCGTCCAGAACAGATGCAGCCCCTTTGTTTTCGCCTGTCCGGTAGTCATCAGCCTGTCGCGGAACATCGTGACGAATTTCAGGGTACTCTCCACGACAAAGCGGTCGGCACTCAGCGGAGTGAAAATGTAGTCCATCTGCGAGAGCGTCTTTATCACGCCGTTGCTTCGGAGTGTGCCGGGCATGTCGAAGAACACCACGTCGGGTTTCACGTCCTCAGTGGCAATCATCCTCTCGGCATCGTCGAGGGCGTTCACCGCATTGCTTTTGACGATGGTGTAGGCGTTCTTTTTGATCCGGCGGAAATGGTCGCAAGCGAGAGCCTTGAAGTAGGTGCTGCTGTCGATAAGCCCCATTTCGTGTTCGCGCAGCCCGTGGATGCTGTGCTGCGGGTCGTCGCAGTCCACGACGGCGACATTGTAGCCTTTCACGTTGTGCAGGTAGCTGGCGGCAAGTGCCGTGACAGTGGATTTGCCGATGCCACCTTTCTGTGTTGCGAATGCAACGAAGATTTCCTTACTCATAGTTCCATTTATTTTAATTGTTGATGATTTGTTTTTCTGTTTCCATACGGATTTGGCTGTCGCACCATCCGCTTCCGTGACTACACACGCAGGCGGGTCGTCGCGTATCCGGTTCTGTGGTGAAGCGGTGCGTCGGACAAATGGTGATTGACGACATTGCGTCATGAAGTCATTGAATCCATACGTCACCGAATTGTCGGAGAACCGGGTTTCCGACGGTTCGGGTATCCGTTTCGGCAAGTATCCGAAGAAGCGGATTTCCGGGTATTTGAATGTTCCGTTTATCATATCTTCAAATCGTTCGTTTCTTGAATCATGCTGCAAATAAACAAGTATATTTTGGAACCTGTATCACTTCTCCGGCAAGTGGCGGCACGTTGCGCCGGTTGGCAGTCATTGACCGGGTCAAGCATCTGTCCGATACCGCTTTAAGGGCGTAACTTTGCACCCGGACAGCAGGGTTCGCCGATGACGCGCGGCCCGGAGTCCTGAAAGGTATTTTCCCAATCCGTCCCCTGACGGATTTTTATGTTCACCTGAACATAGCAAGATGTCTTTTCAGCCGCTCAAAATATTTTGAGCAGCCACGAAAAGCACTTGCCCTTGCAGGGGGCGGGCTTTCCCTCCGAAGTCGGGAAGCCTTTCAGAACTGCGGTGCTGTAATCCGAAGCGGCGGCTTATGCCGTCAATCCGCTAAATCCAAAGTAATATGAAAGAGAAAAGGAAAAGCAAATCAGGGAGAAATCCCAAACTTGATCCGGCGGTGTACCGGTACACCGTCCGTTTCAACGAGGAGGAACACAACCGTTTCCTCGCCATGTTCGGAAAATCGGGTGTCTATGCACGGTCTGTTTTCCTCAAAGCGCACTTCTTCGGGCAACCGTTCAAGGTGCTGAAGGTGGACAAGACGTTGGTGGACTATTACACCAAACTGTCGGATTTTCATGCACAATTCCGTGCCGTGGGTACGAATTACAACCAAGTCGTGAAGGAACTGAGGCTGCATTTTTCAGAGAAAAAGGCGATGGCGTTGCTCTACAAATTAGAGCAACACACCGTCGAACTCGTGAAACTGAGCCGCCGGATTGTGGAACTTTCAAGGGAAATGGAGGCAAAATGGTCGCAAAAATCAGTGTAGGAAGTTCGTTGTACGGCGCGATTGCCTACAACGGGGAGAAGATTAACGAGGCGCAGGGGCGGCTTCTCACCACCAACCGCATCTACAATGACGGTTCGGGAACGGTGGACATAGGCAAGGCGATGGAGGGTTTTCTCACCTTCCTGCCACCGCAGATGAAGATCGAGAAGCCGGTGGTGCATATCTCTCTCAACCCGCACCCGGAGGATGTGCTGACCGATATTGAGTTGCAGAATATCGCCCGCGAGTATCTGGAAAAACTCGGTTTCGGAAACCAGCCTTATCTTGTATTCAAGCACGAGGACATCGACCGCCACCACCTGCACATCGTGACGGTCAACGTGGACGAGAACGGGAAAAGGCTCAACCGGGATTTTCTCTACCGCCGCAGCGACCGTATCCGCAGGGAACTGGAACAGAAGTACGGATTGCATCCGGCAGAACGTAAAAATCAGAGATTGGATAATCCGTTGCGCAAGGTGGCCGCATCGGCAGGTGATGTGAAGAAGCAGGTAGGCAACACCGTGAAGGCTCTGAATGGGCAGTACCGTTTCCAGACGATGGGCGAATACCGTGCGCTCCTTTCCTTATATAATATGACGGTGGAGGAAGCGAGGGGCAACGTGCGCGGACGGGAGTATCACGGGCTGGTCTATTCCGTCACGGACGACAAGGGTAACAAGGTGGGCAACCCGTTCAAATCCTCGCTTTTCGGGAAGTCCGCAGGCTATGAAGCCGTACAGAAGAAGTTTGTCCGTTCCAAATCGGAAATCAAGGATAGGAAACTGGCAGACATGACGAAACGCACCGTCCTTTCCGTGCTGCAAGGCACTTATGACAAGGACAAATTTGTATCCCAACTCAAAGAGAAGGGCATCGACACCGTACTGCGCTACACAGAGGAAGGGCGCATCTATGGGGCTACCTTCATCGACCACCGCACGGGATGCGTGCTGAACGGTTCGCGCATGGGTAAGGAGCTTTCGGCGAATGCCTTGCAGGAACACTTCACCCTGCCATACGCCGGACAACCGCCGATACCGCTATCCATCCCTGTGGATGCTGCGGACAAGGCACACGGGCAGACCGCCTACGACAGTGAAGATATATCGGGCGGTATGGGCTTGCTCACTCCCGAAGGTCCGGCGGTAGATGCCGAGGAAGAGGCTTTCATCCGGGCGATGAAGCGCAAAAAGAAGAAAAAACGCAAGGGCTTGGGTATGTAATCAGAGTATCAACAATTAAAAAATCAATGTATGTCACAACAAGAAGACGATTTGAGGGCATTGGCGAAAATCATGGATTTTCTGCGTGCCGTGAGTATCATTTTAGTGGTCATGAACGTGTACTGGTTCTGCTACGAAGCCATCCGGCTGTGGGGCGTGAACATCGGCGTGGTGGACAAAATCCTTCTGAACTTCGACCGCACGGCGGGGCTGTTCCATTCCATTCTCTACACGAAGCTGTTTTCCGTCCTTTTGCTTGCCTTGTCCTGTCTGGGTACGAAGGGTGTCAAGGGTGAGAAAATCACTTGGGGGAGAATCTGGACAGCATTTGCCGTCGGGTTCGTGCTGTTTTTCCTGAACTGGTGGTTGCTGCCCCTGCCGCTGCCGCTTGAAGCGGTGACGGGACTGTATGTCCTTACCATTGGAACGGGCTATGTCTGCCTGTTGATGGGTGGTCTGTGGATGAGCCGCCTGTTGAAACACAATTTGATGGAGGATGTTTTCAACAACGAGAACGAGAGTTTCATGCAGGAAACGAGGCTTATCGAAAGCGAGTATTCGGTCAATCTGCCGACACGTTTCTATTACAGGAAACGCTGGAACAACGGTTGGATCAATGTAGTTAATCCCTTCCGTGCGTCCATCGTGTTGGGTACGCCGGGCAGCGGCAAGTCCTATGCCGTGGTAAACAATTTTATCAAGCAACAGATTGAAAAGGGCTTTAGTCAATACATCTACGATTTCAAGTATCCCGACCTATCTACTATTGCCTACAACCATTTGCTGAACCACCCGGACGGCTACAAGGTAAAGCCGAAGTTCTATGTGATCAACTTCGACGACCCGCGACGCTCTCATCGGTGCAATCCCATTCACCCGGATTTTATGGAAGATATTACGGATGCCTATGAGAGTGCCTACACAATAATGCTCAACCTCAATAAAACGTGGGTGCAAAAGCAGGGCGACTTCTTCGTGGAGTCACCTATCATTCTGTTTGCCAGTATTATCTGGTATCTCAAAATCTATCAGAACGGGAAGTTTTGCACGTTTCCCCATGCTATCGAGTTTCTGAACCGCCGTTACGAGGATATATTTCCGATACTGACCTCTTATCCGGAGCTGGAGAACTACCTTTCGCCGTTCATGGATGCGTGGCTTGGAGGGGCTGCGGAGCAGCTCATGGGTCAGATAGCGTCGGCAAAAATCCCGCTTTCGAGGATGATTTCACCGCAGCTCTACTGGGTGATGTCAGACAGCGAGTTTACGCTGGACATCAACAATCCCGAAGAGCCGAAAATCCTCTGCGTGGGTAACAATCCCGACCGTCAGAATATCTACGGTGCGGCACTCGGTCTGTATAATTCCCGTATCGTGAAGCTCATCAACAAGAAGGGGATGCTGAAGTCATCGGTCATCATCGACGAGTTGCCCACAATATACTTCAAAGGGTTGGACAATCTTATAGCTACCGCCCGAAGCAACAAGGTTGCCGTGTGTCTGGGCTTTCAGGATTTCAGCCAGTTAGTGCGTGACTACGGGGACAAAGAGGCGAAAGTGGTGATGAACACTGTCGGCAATATTTTCTCCGGTCAGGTGGTGGGGGAAACAGCCAAGACGCTCTCCGAGCGGTTCGGTAAGGTGTTGCAGAAACGGCAGTCCATCTCCATCAACCGGCAGGATGTTTCCACCTCCATCAACACGCAGATGGACGCGCTCATTCCACCGAGTAAGATTTCCGGGCTTACGCAGGGAATGTTTGTCGGTTCTGTATCCGACAACTTCAACGAGCGTATCGAGCAGAAGATTTTTCATTGCGAGATTGTGGTGGATGCCGAAAAGGTGAAACGGGAAGAAAGTGCCTACAAGAAAATTCCCGTCATTACAAACTTCACGGACGAGGACGGCAACGACCGCATGAAGGAAACGGTGCAGGCGAACTACCGGCGCATCAAGGAAGAGGTGAAGCAGATTGTGCAGGAGGAACTGGAGCGTATCAAAAACGATCCGGTGCTGTGTAAACTGCTACCAGATAATGAGACTGTCTAACAAGTCCCCAAAATTGAAAATTATCCCTATCGAAGTTTGAAGTGACCCCCAAAAGTTGGATACAATTTTTTTGGGGGGCACTTCAGTTCTGACGGGTAAAATCGTAAAATTCGGACTTGTTAGACAAATACTTACGCGGTTTCAACCTCAGGTACTGAATCTATCGAATTGACAAATTTAACCAATTGCGGATCTGAATCTTTTTGTATGAGGTTTCGGAGACTCTTTTTCAATTCATAAGCATCATCCCCTGCTGTATTTATTAAATCCATATAAAAATCTTTGTTTTGCAGAATCAATGAACGGCATGCCCCATCGGAAATTACAGGTTTCACTATTTTATCAATAACGTCTCCAGCTTGACTTTTCAAATTACCATGCGATCTAAGCCATGTTTCGAAAAATTGAAACTTTATTGCATTGATAGTCTTTTTACCGATGCAGAAATCATTTCTTATATCGGTAACTGTCGATTTAATTTTTCGTTTATCCAATCTTTCAACTATATTCTTGAAACAATTAGGGAAAGGATTCAAACTTTGAGTTCCAGAAGCAATATCCATCAGAATCTTTTTGCCAAATTCAGTCAAGTTATCTGGCAAGGATTTGATTTTAGCCAGTAAATGTTTTATTGCGACAAACCAATAATATGATGTATGTGCTGTTCTTTGGGCGTATAATGTATCAACACTTATTTCAGACAACGCTTCGAACGCTATTTTATTGATATGATCGGTCAGGACATTGCTTATTTTAGTGGTCAAATCGTAAAAAGATGCGTCAGGAATTACATCTTTAATATTGTTCTTAGTGATATACTTATCCAAATCGGTATTCCACTCTGCTAAATGCTCGATAAATACCTCATCCGTTACACCTATTCTGTTCTTAATATCTTCAAATTGGGGCAATATGTCTGAGAGCAATAATTTATAGCCAAGTTTATGATTTACCATGTATTGTAGTGTTTCATTTAATAGCGGTATATTCCATCCCACACTATTTACTAATAAGTCTCCATGATCCACATAATAGTCCATGAGTTCTGCAACATATTTTATATCTCCACCCTCTATTAAGGAAACGGAATGACCATGTGCCAATTGCATGGCGACTAAATCGTAATATCCAGACTCTTTAATGTTTCGGCCATCAGTTTCTAATTCAGAATGCAACTGATTTATGTAGGTTGAATCTAACGTTACAGGTAAAGGTCTTTCTTCGTCAGATGCCAATAAACGATAGGTTGTAAATATAGCCCCTATATTATCTTTATTTACATTCTGTTCATCAATGCAATTCGTGATCGCTTGCAAAAGCGTTGGAAACGTATAGGTAGAATTATCTTTTAACGTTTTTACAATATCTGCATGGTCGAAATTATCGGGTAGTAAGTTTGCCAAATAATTATCGAGCGCCTCCGAATTTGTTGCTACTTGATAATATTTATATGCTTTAGTTGTCGCGTTATCCCGATAGGCAGCATCTGTTGCATTTGCAGCTTGAATATAATCGATAAATGTATTTGGCTTGACTGTTTTTGCTTCAATCAATGACGTAAAATCGCACGCCAACTTATTTTGCGCAATAAACCTGTCTATTGCATCTAACGTTTTGAAATAGTCGCCGCCATTGAAGTCATTGAACCGAACTATCTTCTTATATAATTGAGCAATCACATGGTTTTGGCTTTCCGTGTCTAAATGCAACAGCAGTTCTTGGTATTCGACAGGGAACACCTGCTTCTCTATGGATTCTTTTAATTTCAATTGTGCTATTCTTTGCCATACACGCAGAATAACATCGCTCTTTCGAGTTAATTTATGCAAACAATGTATAATCTTATCGATAAGCGCATTGTCCATACATTGTATAACTTCTTCTAATACAGTGTCAAATTGTTTATTAGTCTCTGCATATTGATTTATGTCGTGGTCTTCTTCTCCGTTGATGCAGCCTTCAATATATTTTTTCAATGGAATTTGTCGAGCATCTTCAACATCGACACCATATACCAAAGCTGCAATTTCGCGTTGTGTTTGCAGATCATTGTTAATTATTGTTTGAATGCCATTCAGATAGTCGCCGGACAATATTTGTTCTACTGGATTTGCCAGAATATCCGTCTTCTTCAAACAGAACAATGCTATGTTTATCATCAAAATTTCGTTACACCACTCTTGTTTAAGAGCGACCATCTCATTGATATATGATATAATTTCCCTAACATTGGCATTAGGATTTACCAATCTGAATATCCGATTTATAGTTTCTTTCGCTTCATTTTCTGTTTCTCCAAATGCTTCAACAAACAGTTTGTTGAATATACTTCGATAGTCGGTAATAACAGGAGGAGCAACACGATAAACAATAGGGAAAGTTTTATTGATAAAATACTTGGTCAGTTGTTTCGTTTGTTCGTCGGTCTCATCTCCGAATGCACAAGCTAAATGTGTTTCATCGAAAGGAATAACAGCCCAAACATTTTCAAAACCGCTATCGGCGAAGAACGTATGGATAGAAGACCATAATTCTTTTACTTTTTCAGCGGGGAGACGATCCATGTTGTCAAAAACAAGGACTAATTTACGTTGTCCTTTTTCCTTGATAAAATCAGAAATGTCTTGCATCCATGTTTTGAACTCGTAAACCGTTGGTTCGTCTTCGCTCAAAGTCTCATAGCAAACGTCCTTTTCGACTTTATCTTGATAAATAGCTAACATATAACTCCATCCATATTTATGATCTTTGCTATATGCCCATTTCCAAACGCACAATGCAATAAGAACTGGCAGTGCAGCTATGATAATAGACAATAAAGAAAACCACCATGTTGTGGGTGTAGGTTTTACTGCATACGCAATAAATGTAAATATCGGAGTTAAAACTGCAACCAAAAATGCCGCAACCATACCATTACTGATAAGGGGATATTTTTCGGTTACGGTCTCCGTTTTACGGGCTAATAAATATTTCAGCTTTTCAGACCATGATACGGTTTTCGTACCTCCACCTTTGACTTTTATTGTTGCATTTCCAGATAGGATACCATCATCAATAAGTTTGCTTGTAAGCAATTCCAATATAGAGCGGCGTTGCAAGTCCTCTTGATGTCCCCATGCGTCATACTCAAAAAAGTAATAGTCGTCTGATAATTCACGTTCCAACATTTTAACCACGTTGGATTTTCCAGATCCCCAAATACCTTCGATGCCGATAATTCGAGGTAAAGTACATTCCTCATCCAATGAATCATTCTGACAAAAATGGCGAGCAATAGTTTTTGCCAACCTTTCTTGCGAACCTCCATCGAATTTGTCAATACCACACGGTTTATTTTGGATAAACCGCGGATATTGCTGTTTGGATTGTAGTTTTGTTTCCATATACGTAATTTATTGATTATACGAACTCCAAATAATTCTCCCGATTTACCACATGAAACTCGGCATAGGGATAGGCTTCTTGGAAGGCTTTCGGTGCGGCCGGCATTTTATTTCCCCACTTGAACTCCAAGGCGGTAAGACTGTCGGCACTCTCCTCAATCAGGTCGATTTCCTGTTTGTCGTAGGTGCGCCAGAAATAGAACTCCCTGTGCAGTCCCTCATTGAAGTTCGCTTTGCGCCGCTCTCCGATGATGTAGTTCTCCCACAGCGCACCGACATCCTGCCGAATGGCCAGCGGTGAGAAAGCCCCGATAATGGCATTGCGAATGCCGTTGTCGTAGAAGTACCACTTGCCAGCTTTTGTAACCTCCTTGCGTAGGTTACGCGAATAAGCCCCCAGACGATAGATAACGAAGACCTTTTCCAATAGGTCGAGGTATTTTTCAACGGTCGTCTTGCTCATGCCGAGTTGTTTACCTAACTCTTCGTAAGAAACTTCGCTGCCCAACTGAAAAGCTATCAATCGCAGTAGATCGCGCATCTTGCTCGAATTTTTTAAGCCGTCAATTGCTAAGATATCTTTAAGCAGGTATGCACCGACAATATCACGTAGGTAGTCTGTTTTACGTTCATAGTTCTCCATCATTACTACTTCGGGATAGGAACCGTAAATCAAGCGCGCTTCGAGGTTCTGGCGGGTTTCAAGTGCCGTTTCCGTCTGTGCGATTTCCCGTTGCGAGAATGGTGTAAGGAGAAATTGCGTACTGCGGCCGACCAACGGTTCACCAGTCTTATTCAGCAAATCGAATGACGAAGAACCACTTGCCAAGACACTTATTCCCGGTATTTCATCAACTATCAACTTCAGAATACTACCGATTTGTGGTATGTTCTGTGCCTCATCAATAGCCAGCAAATCAATACCATCCAATAAATGCCGATAATTGGCTATTGAGCGATTCTCCAATAGTGCTAATGTGTCGTAGTCTTCGCCGTTGAGCATCATCGTCCTACCTGAATAGTTGTCCACAATTTTACGCATCATTACCGTTTTACCAACACGGCGAGCACCAAAAATCAGTACTGCTTTATTGGGCGCGATTCGTGCTGTAATCTTCTCTTGAAGTATTCTATTTACTGTTTCCATACCTTATAAAATATAATGCAAAGATAGCCAAATTCAGTGAATTACGGGCTATGATTGCTTGAATTTATATTTAAGTCCATACTCTTCAAGTTTGCTGTATAGTGTTGTCCTGCCTATGCCGAGCAGTTCTGCGGCGACACTCCGGTTGCCGTTTGCCTGTTTCAACGCACGCAATATCCGCTCCTTATCCTCCGCGTCATTGCGCAAGGCGAAGCTGACAGTAGAGGTCGGTTTCGTCACGGCAAGTTCCAGATGCTCTTTCATGACAACACCTTCCTGCGCCTGCAATACAGCACCCATAACTTTCTGCCGAAGTTCCCGCACGTTGCCCGGCCATGCGTGTGTCAGCAACGCTTTACGTGCTTCGGAACTGAACCCGCTCACGCTACACTCCAGCTCTCTGTTTGCCATATCACGGAAGAACTCTGCCAGCGGCATAATGTCTTCTTGACAGTCACGCAACGGAGGAACGGTTATCCCGAAGTCGTGCAGGCGGTACAGAAGATCCTGCCGAAAACGCTTTTCATTCACCGATACCTCCAAATCTTCATTGGTAGCAGCGATGATGCGGACATTGAAATTCCGGTCTGCCTTGTCTCCGACCGGGCGATACCGCCTCTCCTGTATGGCACGGAGCAACATCTGTTGGGTTTCCAACGCGAGGTTTCCTACCTCGTCCAGAAACAACGTGCCGCCTTCCGCCTCATGGAAATATCCTTTCTTGGCATTGTCCGCACCTGTAAATGCACCTTTGACGTGTCCGAAGAAAGCCGACGGTGCAAGCTCTTTGGAGAGTGAACCGCAGTCCACCGCCACAAATGGCTTGCCTGCACGTTTGCTCTTGTCATGCAACAGGTGGGCAATATGCTCCTTGCCCGTGCCGTTCTCACCAAATATCATCACGCTCATATCGGTGGCGGCTACCAGCCTTATGCGGTGCATGATTTTCTGAAAGGCGGAACCTTCACGGGCGAATATAGGCATACGGCGTTGTCCTGCCTGACGTTCTTTCAGTATGGAACGGATCAGGGGGACAAGTTTATCCTCCACAAGCTGTTTGGGAATATAGTCTATCGAGCCGAGTTTCATGCTTTCCACGGCGGTATTAACTTCGGCGTAGTCGGTCATAATGATGAAGGGCTGCATCTTTCCCTCCTTTCGCATCCAGCACAAAAGGTCTATGCCACTGCCGTCAGGCAGACGCAGGTCGGCAACCACGATATCATTATCTGTTGCCTGTTGCAGATGTTTCTTCGCGGTTGAGAGGTGGTAAGCCTTCATATTGCGGTAGCCCTCCCGTGACAGCATATTGCAGACATATTCGCAATACACGATGTTGTCTTCCACCACAATTATTTTTGTCTTATTCATCTTCGTATTTTCTCCTTTCCTCTTCTGCCAACCGTATTATTTCCACTCCCTTATCCAGCACGGCAGTCACGGCATGGCTTAACGCTTCACCATCCGGGAGAGCATCGCCACGAAGCAATCCGTAAAGTACATTCAGCGGTTGGTCGGCACGGAGCACCTCCCACGAACTGCGCAGGTGGTGGATCAGGGAATCCAGCTTTTGCAGGTCTTTTTCTTTTGCTGCATCCCGTACCGCCTGCATTTCCTTTTCTGTTTCAGTTATCAACTTTTCCAGCATGACGGCTTCATTGCCATAGGACAATAAGGCGGAAAAGTCCGGTTTCCCGTCCGGTGTCGCTTTTATGGCACACCTGTCGGAAACCTCCATCAGTTCCGATATGGAGAACGGTTTGAACAGGCATCCGGCAAAGCCTTTTGCCAATAGTTCCCCTTTGTTACAACTGCCCGAAGCGGTTGCCACAACCACCGGGATTGTTGGTGAATTGCCCACGTTGGACGAACGCAACAGTTCCAGCAATTCGAAACCGTTTATATCGGGCATATTCAAGTCTGTCAGCAACAGGCTGTATTCTTTCTGGCGTATCATTTCCATCAGTGCCGCAGCATCGGTGCAAGTGTCGCAGTGTATTCCTTCTTGGGAATACATCTCTTTCAGCATCAGAAGTAATACCTCATCATTGTCAATGGCGACAACATCATGGAATTTATTGTTATGATAAACAGGTGTATTGCTTGTATATCCAAGCTGTTCTTCAGCTTCCTGCATAGAAATTTCAACTGTGAAACGACTGCCTTTCCCTTTCTTGCTGTCTAAACGGATTGTTCCGCCAAGCATCGACACAATATTACGCATTATGGCAAGCCCAAGCCCGAAACCCTCCTTTGCGGCGGCATTTGATAGACGTTCAAACGCACCGAACGCTTGTTTCTGTTCCTCTTCTGTCATGCCTGTACCTGTATCTTCAACGACCAGTGTCAGAACTCCATTATCATATTCAGTAATCAAAGAAACACCGCCTTCTTCTGTGAACTTGACAGCGTTTGACAGCAGGTTATTCCCGATTTGTATTATTCGCTCTTTGTCGGTCAATACAATGGCATCGTGTCCAGTCTTCACGGACAAGGACAGCCCTTTGTTCACGGCAACAGGCATGAACTCCGTTTCAAGTGTGTGCGTGATTGCTGAAATCCGGCAGGGTGACAGACGGGGCTGTTCCTTGCCGTTGTCCAGGCGGAAGAAGTCAAGCAAAGTGTTAAGCATATCCCGCATACGGTCGGAGGATTGCAGTATGTTTTGGATATACTGCCCGGACTTATCCTCACACTGTTCTTTCCGTATCAGTCCGGCATAGCCTGTTATTGCTGTCAGCGGTGTGCGCAGTTCATGGGTGATAGTATGTACCGCCTTCTTCCTTGACGTTATCAGTGCCTCGTTCCGTTGTACGGATTGTTCCAGTTGCCTTATCAAATCAGTTGTCTTGTGCTTGTATTGTTTAATGCTTTTTGCATCACGATGTATGATGATGTAGGAAATTAACAACAATAGAAGAACGAATCCCATTAAACCGCCTACTTGCATAAATGACTTTTCACGCATGGCAACTATTTCGTTTTCCCGGCTTTGCAGTTCGGTTTGTACCTTTTCTTCTATTTGGCAAATCAATTCTTGCAGTTGTCTGTTAAGTTCTGCATTACGAGCTGCAAGGCTGTCGGCTTGTTCCGACAATTGGCGATCCTGCACTTTCTGTTCGCTGATTACGTTTCTATTGACCGAATGAAGGATAGTGGTTGATACTGCTGGAGTTACTTCCTTTTTTTTGCCGAATATGCCTAAGAAACCTTTTCGTTTTGGCTTTTTGGACTGTTCCTGCACACTTTTCTGTACAATAACCGGAATTTGATTGGCTATCTTCTTGTTAATAGATTGTTGTTCATCCATTAACCGGACTATCTGGAACATCTGTCGTTCCTTATCCTCTAAAAGACTGCGCACACTATCGATGCGCTCTGCTGGATAGGTGGCCTTGAAACGGCAGAGCATACTGTCCATTGCCATACGCCGTGCATGGTAATGCTCGATATCTTTATCGTTCCATTCCAGTATTGTTTCACCCAATAGAGAAAATTTTATCATTTGAATATTGATATTGTTTATTTCTTTTCGGAGCTCGTCTATTTTTTTATTGCCAAGTTCTAATGCTTCTATCTCCTGCCATTCATAGAGGCTATTATATGCCATACATCCGATAAGAATGGAGATAAGTATATATCCCAACCGTATTGCCTTATAGAAATTTCCTGACCGCTCCATTATTTTAATGACATTGATTTTTGGAACATGAATAAAAGTTTATCTTTTTCGTTCATGCGGATATTATCAGAATAACCGTCTTTTGTTATTTGATACCCACATGGCTTAACCATAAAAATGCCTAAGCCCTTAGTGTACGAACTTACTTCTGAGGCATAGTCTTTACTTGTATTTAATGGAACTTTCCCTTTAATATGACACCACTCATTATTACAACTGATGTCTTCAATCTCAGACATCAGTTTTTGCAAATCTGTAATAGCTTTGGAACTCGCTACTTGGGGTATCTGCAACTCAAAACAGAGCATCGGTTCGAGAATGTCCACACCTGACTGTTGCAAAGCCAGCCTGAAGACATAAGGGGTCAGCTGTCTGAAATCAGCAGGTGTACTTACCGGGCTATAATACTCGGCTTGAGTAAAAGTTACTTTCAGATCTGTCACTTCCCATCCATGTAAACCAGATTGGCAAGACATACGAATCCCTTCAAAAACGGCATTTTGAAAAGAATGGTTCAGATAACCATAGGAGATGTCACTTTCGATTTGCAACCCTGCCCCTAACGGTAAGGGTTCAAGAGTCAGCCCTATTGTGGCCCAGTAAGGGTTGGGTGGTACTTCGATCTGAATAATCTTATTGACCTTTTTTATAGGTCGTTCTTTGTAGATAGTCTTGATCTCATCAAAATGGACCTTTACGGAAAATCGTTCTTCCAGCAATGTCTGTATGATTTCCTTTTGGGTCAAACCATATAACGAGATTTCCAATTCATCACTATATGAGTTTATGGAAAAGGACAAAGACGGGTCTTCAATCCACAATGTATTCAGAGCGGATATCACCTTGCTTCTCTCTTCGGGCTTATTTGGCCGGACGGAGGATTTGAGAGCGGGATGCTGATGAGATAATCCTTGAATCAAACAAGGTTTAGCACCTAAATAATCTCCGATTCGAAAATCTTCTATATCTTCTACAATCGCGATATCATTGGCACCCACTTCATCAACATTTATCTCTCTGCCCTGATAAATAGTCTTTAGATTTTTAATCTTGATGAATTTTTCCGAATCGTTGATTCTTACAACGTCTCGAAGTCTCAGACTTCCGTCAATTATTTTAAGAAAACTTCTTTTATGCCCTTTGGGGTCATGCTCTATCTTATAGAGATAAGCTGAAAGTCTGTTTGAGACTGATGCCGGAGGAAGTATAAAAGAAGAAATGGCGTCCAACAACTCATTGATACCGATATTGAACATTGCTGATCCATGTAGCACCGGATAGACTTTGGCTTTTGCCACAAGAGCGATTATCGTATTCCAATAATCAGCCGGTGAAATTTCGCTATCCGCCAAATATCGTTCTAATATATCGTCGTCATGGTTGCATACAAATTCTTTGTATTCTTCCTTTATATATGTTTGGGAGCAAACCGGATAAACCGATCCATCGACAACAGTTTGCATAAACAGGACATCTTGCGACAGATTTGTTTTTATATCCATATACAAACGCTCCAAATTCACACCGGCACGGTCAATCTTATTGATAAATATAATTGTCGGGATTTGCAGCTTTTGTAAAGTACTGAACAGCAACTTTGTCTGCGCTTGTATGCCTTCCTTTGCGGATAAGATGAGGACTGCTCCATCAAGCATTTTGAATGTCCGCTCCACTTCCGCAATAAAATCCATGTGTCCCGGAGTGTCAATGATATTGCATTTCACTCCATTCCAGATAATAGATGTCGTAGAAGCCCGGACAGTAATTCCTCTACGTTTCTCTATATCCATAGAGTCCGTTATGGTGTCACCATTATCCACACGGCCGCACTTTTCCGTTGCTCCACTGGCAAACAGCAGATTCTCGGTTACAGAAGTTTTTCCTGCATCAATGTGAGCAAGAATTCCTAAATTTATAATATTCATTTGGATTAAGCAATAATATACTACAGTAGATGCATTGTCGAAACGCACCTTTTAATACCTCCTCGTAGCATATGAGAACTACAGGATTACTAACTCGTATTAATATGTATATTATTACTGCCGCATAACGATTACAAAATTACACAAAAAAATATATCTAACAAAAGTGGGAGGATTTTTTAACTTTTTACCATAGACATTTTATTAGGGAAGCGTAGGTTCAACTGGCAAGTACAAATAAGTAGAAATGTTTGAACAACACCGTTTTAGGAAGTTGAAAAATCAAGTTTCTCTCTCGGTATAGCGTTTATTTTGGCCAATATCTTCTTTAGTTTAGCATTTGTGTATTTCCCATTCGTGTTCTATTTAGCTCCTTATTATGAGTATGTAGCAAGTTACTTATCAAATTCAGCCTCTTTGAGGGTCAAATATGGTTTTGCAAATGGTGACTGACAAGACATAAACAAGGTCAGCAGGAATTTTTTACATAAATGGACATGAATGTATATAACCTAAAATAAGAATAAATTTTAATAAGGGCTGCCCAAAAAGAAAAAAATGCAGTTGCCATCCTATAGATACTTGCAGAAAGGATAAAATTTACTTTTAGACCTTTTGGGATAGCCCTTATTAATACTTCAGATAAAATTCCTTAGGTTATATTTTCAATCCTTTGGACCGGGTTTCCTCCTTGGCATACAGTCCCGGACGCCCGATTATGACATGGTTGGCAACGATACTATCCGCCGGACTGCGTATCTGCGGCGGTGCATTTTCGGGATATTGCGCCTGCCTGTTCCTCACATCTTCCGCTTCCGGCTTGAGCTGTTGCCCTTCATTCTCCTTTTCTGCGACTTCGGGCGTGGGTGGCGCAAGCTCCAGCTGAATTTTTCGGTCAAGGGCGGCAAGTTCGGACTTCAACTGCTTCAGCTCGTCCTCCTTCTTCCACACCTTACCCGCTATCTCCTGTAACTGCGGTATCTCCATCTCCAGCACCTCGTTCTTCGCCTTGTACTGGTCGATGATGGAGGGTATCCTCTCCATCGCGTTGAGGAAGTTGCGGGCGGCGGCCAACGGGTCAGCCATCGCCAGATGCCCGTTGTTGTAGGTGTACTTGTAGTTCCCCTCGACCACGAAGCGGTTGTCGGTGAACTCCAATCCCTCTTTGAGTATCCTTTCGCTCACCACCTTTATCGGAAAACCGTAAAGTTCACCGACCTGCGTGTACAACCCTCCGGTCGTGGCATTCTTGGCTATCTCCTGCAAACGCTTTCCGATGACCTTCTCATCGGCGGAATCCACTCCGTCCACCTTTATTATATTAAGGCGGTTGCCCTCCTTGTCGGTCTGCACCACCGACAGGAAGCGGTTCCAGTCCTCCGTCATGGCATCTATGAAAGCCGTGTTGTTGCGCAACTCGCCGGTCTTTGACTCCAGCTTGAACTCCGAATCACGCTTGCCCTTGTTGAACGACTTGCGTTCCCCTTCGAGCGATGCGATCCGCTTTTCCAGTTTCGCCTTGTCCAACAGGTCGGTATTGCCGGAGAGCAACGCCATGTATTCCGAGAAATTCATGCCCGATTTTTCGTCCATTGCCCCCTCGTCGATGGTACGCGCACCCATCGCACCGCTTTTGAGCTGGCTTATGAAAGTCTGCTTGCAGTGCAGGAGGTTGAACTTGTAGCTGTCCAGTGACTTCTCCACCGCGTAGATGATTACATCCACGTTGTTCCCGGCGAAATGTTTGGCAATCTCATTACCTGCCCTAACTCCGCGTCCGTCACGCTGTTGCAAGTCGGACGGTCGCCACGGCGTATCGAGATGATGGATAGCCACACACCGTTTCTGGGCGTTCACACCCGTTCCGAGCATAGAGGTAGAGCCGAACAGCACACGCACCGTCCCGGCGTTCATGGCGTCTATCACCGCCTTCCGCGCCTTGTCGGTCTTGCACTCCTGAATGAAGCGCACCTCGCTTGGCGGTATACCGTAGTCCTCCGTCAGTTTGCGCTTGATTTCCGAATAGACGTTCCACCCGTCGCCCGGCTGGTATGTCCCCAAATCAGAGAAAACGAACTGCGTGCCTTTCTGGGCGTCGTATTTTTGATAATACTCCGCGATCATCTTGGCACAGTGACTCGCTTTGTTGTCGGGATGATCTTCGTAATTCGGGTCTATCATGCGCATGTCGAGTGCCATTTTCCGGGCATAGTCCGTGGCGATGAGCATCTTCGCCTTTTCTTCCGTTTCCGAAAGCGGCAGCCTGCCCAACAAGGTGGCATCGCCCGTCTTGGCGAACTGCATCAGTTTCTGTATGAAGTCCTCCTGTTCCGGCGTGGGCGGTATATGGTGCAGTATCTCGTTCTTGGCAGGACGGTCAACGCCCACATCCTCCGCCGTGCGGTAGTCCGTGATTTCATTATAGAAGGCGGCAAGCTCCGGCACTTTGATGAAGTAGCGGAAACGCTCCTTCTGGACCACATTGTTCGTCACGTTAAATTCAAAATCCGTCGTCTTCTTGGCAAATATCGCCGCCCAAGCGTCGAAACACCTTATGTCCTGCCGTTCCAGCTCCTTCGGGCGCAGGTACTTGAACAGCAGGTACAATTCAGTCAGTGAGTTGCTGATAGTCGTGCCGGAGAGGAAGGTCGCACCCAAGTCTTTTCCTGTGCGCTCCTGTATGGTGCGTATGGCAAAGAGCATGTTAAGTGCCTTCTGGCTTCCCTCGCTGTTTCCCAATCCCGCCACACGGTCGTGGCGCGTGTTGAAAGTCAGATTCTTGAACTGGTGGCTCTCATCTATGAAGATGTGGTCGATGCCCATCTGCTTGAAATCCACCACGTCGTCCGTGCGTGACTTTATGGCGTGTTCCACCTTCTCCAGCTTCGCTTCAAGGTTGTGCTTGCGCTTCTCCAATCCTTTCAGCATCGCCCGCGACACGTTCTTTCCCTGCTGCCGTAGCACTTCGAGGTTTTCCTCCACCGTGTCAAGCTCTGCTTGCAGGATGCGCTGCTGCAATTCCGGCGACTGCGGTATCTTGCCGAACTGGTCGTGCGACATGATGACGCAATCGTAGTCGTTGTTCTTTATATTATTGAAGAAGCGCACACGGTTGGCGGTCGAAAAGTCCTTCTCCGAAGCGTACAGAATACGTGCGTTGGGATATGCCGCCTGATAGGTGGCTGCAATCTCCGCAACGTTGGCTTTCAGCCCGATAATCATCGGCTTGTGTGCCAAATTCAGACGCTTCATCTCATGCGCGGCGATGCACATTATCAGCGTCTTACCGGTTCCCACCTCGTGGTCGCAAATTCCGCCGCCGTTCTGTTTCAACATCCAGACGCAATCCATCTGTGAGGGATAGACGCTCTTGATACCCCGGCTTGCCAGCCCTTTCAGGTTGAGGTCGGGAAAGGTCTGATGGGAGCCGTCGTAGCGCGGGCGCACGAAACAGTTGAACTTGCGGTTATACATCGTCACAAGCCGCTCCTTGAACTGCGGCGACTGCTCTTCGAGCCATTCGGAGAAGCCGTTTCGTATCTCGTCAATCTTGGCGTTGGCGAGTTGTATTCCCTCGCTGTCGCGCATCTTGATGTCGTTGCCATGCTCGTCCTTGCCGATGGACTTCATCATGTCAGGGCAGGTGTTGTGCAGGGCGTGTTTTAGGAGGTGCATACCGTCATAGTTCCGGTAATACCCCTTCACCAGAAACTCGTCCGTGATTTTCATGGTGCGGTAGCCGCACACCACCGAAAACTCGTCCATGCTTGCGGAATAGGCGATTTTCACCTCCGTGTCGAACAGCCGGCTCATGTAGGCGGCATAGACACCCGTCGGAATCCAGCGTTCCCCGAAATTGAAGTCCAGATCCTCGAAGGCGATGCGCTGCGGCTCGGCATCTTTCAGAGCCTCCAACGCCTGCTTCACCTCCGGCATACGCTCATTTTCGGGATTGTCACCCATCCATGCCTCTATGCGTTCCGCTTTCTCTATGACATTTCCGGCGATGAAACGGTCTTTGATTTCGTAACCGGTCACGAGCGGATTGTAGTAGATGCGCCCTTGCAGGGCAGTGAGCAAATCCTCCGCCGTGCTGTCGGTTATCTCCCGCATATAGTCGAGATTGACCGTACCATATTTGTTGAGCGACGCAGACAGGGCTTCTTCGGGAGAGCCTACGTTGGCATGGCTCTCCACCGCGAAGGAAACAGGATGCTCGAAGATGTCCGCCTTGACGAACTTTCCGTTTTCCATCCGTTCCAGCGAAAGGATGTCGCGCCCGCCCGCATCCATCATCACTAACTTCACGTTCTGCTTGGCGTTGAGGTTGCCGTAGCGCATGACAAACTCATCGTAACAGGTATTCAGATGCTCTCGCCACGGAACATTTGCCTCGCGCCGGAGCGATTCATAACGGTACAGACGCTCGTAGGCGTCACGCAGCGACACATACAACAACGCCTTTTCCTTCTGGTATCCTTTCAGGTCGAGCGGCTGGAATGTCGCCCCGTATGGCGTGATGTCTTTCAGGTAGCCGATGTTATGACGCCCCCGGTCAGCCACCAGCGACCCTTCGCGCAGGTGCATCTCCGGCGTGCGGTGGTAGGCACGCGGAGAAAGGTCCACGACTTCCTCCTTCGGCTTTTCCGCTTCGATGTCGGGGAAAAGGAAAGTCCCCACCGCTTCCGATGGGGTATCTGTAACGGCAGGTGCGGCGACTGCCTCCGGCTGTGTTTCCTCCTGTCGTGGCTGCTCACGGGAAGTTTCCGGCACGGCTTTCACTTCCGTCTTTTCCGCCACTTGTTTCTCGTTATGCTGCCTTGCCAGTTCCCGAAGTTCTTTCCTACGCTCCGGCGTCAAACCCATCATCATTTCATAGAAACCGTTGATGGGAGGATTGGTATCCCAGTCCAGTGTGGCATAGATGTCGTCCGGGTCGGCAGGCTTGGCGGTGTTCTCCGCTTTCACCTCCTTATTCTCCATTGCGGGTTTTGCAGTTGGAGCTGTCGGTGTAACCGTGACTTTCGGTTTGGGCGGAGTGGACTTTGCCGTAACTGCCTTTTTCACCGTCTTTTTCTTTTTGGAGGTTTTCGGTTGGCTGACCTCTTCCGTCATCCCCCAGAGGTCAAGCAGGGTGAGCTGCACGCCTGCGGAATATTGCGGGCGCGGTTCTATCTCCGGCTTTTCATCTGCGGGTTGCGGCTTTTCTGTCGGAGTTTCCACCGTCTGCGCCGAGGATACTGTTTCCAATTTTATGGCAGGACGCTCTACTTTATTTTGAACGGCAACTTTTTCTTCCGTTCCTGCCTGCCGGATTGAACCCGAATACAAGCGCATGGCAAGCCTGTAATGGAAATCCTCGTCGAGCATACGGCGCAAATCCCCGGCGATGCCTGCTGCCTTGCCCTCGTGCAGATAAACCATAGCGGGCTTCCCGTAGGGGTCTGTGTCAAGTTTCGCCATCGTATGCACGATGCGTTCCGGGTGGTGGATGAAATAGGCGTTGTCGGTCAGGGCGGTTTTCGTGTCCGTCTGTATCACGGTCATCAGCCGCTCGTCCTGCGACATTTCCTTCTTGCTGAGGTTCTTTTGCAGGACAATCAGGTCACTGCCCACCTCCGTGCCCGCGTTGTCCGTGAACAGGTTGTTGGGCAGGCGTATCGCGGATACCAGATTGGCCTGACTGAACAGCTCGTTACGCACGGAGGTCTTGGTGCTATTCAATACCCCTTGCGAGGTGATGAACGCCACGATACCGCCGTCACGCACGGCATCCAGTCCTTTGAGAAAGAAATAGTTGTGGATGGTTTTCTGGGCGGAGCGTCTGCCGAAAGAGTCGCTCCGCTGAAACTCCGCGTCGAACACGGCAATGTCACCGAACGGAATGTTGGACACCGCCAAGTCGAAATAATTGTTGAACGGTCTTTCGATTTTCTCAAAACCGCAGGTGCGCATTTTCTGGTCGGGATAGAGATGCCTCAAGATTGTACCCGTGAGCAGATCCTTCTCGAAAGCCATCACATCCGCATTGGGGCTGTGCCGCAGCATGGAATCCACGAACACGCCGACACCTGCCGACGGTTCGAGCATACGGGCGGGGCGGACGCTGTAATCTGCCAGCACGTCCGCGATGGTGTCGGTTATCTCTTTGGGGGTGTAGAAAGCGGTCAGCACGGACGCTTTCAGCGAATCCACAAACCGCTTGTACTCTGTTTCGTCCTTGCTGTTCTCACGGATAAGCCTGTGCAGCTCCACCGTCGGGGCGAACAGTTCGAGGTCGGATTTCGCCCACCGGACGGCATCCGTCAGTTCCTTTGCAGGGTTGAGGATACATTTCAGACCGCCGAAACCGCAGTACCTTTGAAGTATGGCACGCTCTTCGGTTGTCGCTGTCCTATTTTCCCTGTCAAGGATGAATGCCGTCCGTATCGCCTCGATGTTGTCCCGCAGTTTCTGTTTGCGGTTAAACGCCATATTCGTCTAAGTAAAGGACGGTTGCTCCCGTCAGCTCCGTGTAGAGCAGGTCGTAATCGGAAGACAGGGCGAAATTGTCATCCGAGAGGTCATAGACGGAGAACACGTTGCCGACAAGCGGCAGCAGTTTCAGGACAAAGGCTTCACGCTTCTCTTCCGGCACTTCATCGGCAAACTCGTTTTCCACGACTTCGCGGAGGATGGCGTAACGGGAATAATGCAGCCCGCGCAGCAGCGTGTCCATCGCCAGTTCCTGCGCACCATCGGCGGGATAGCCTTCAAGCCGTGCCCTCTCATACGTTTCGGCGGCACGGTCGGCCCGTTCCCGTATGAAAGCGGTGTCGTCAGCCTGTTCAAACTTGTTCGTGCGGAGATAGTCCAGCAGGTACAGACCGTAATAGGAAAAGTCGGTCTGACCCTCGTTTTTCTTCTTGTTGTTCATTACTTTGGATTTAGCGGATTGATAATTAACGGGATAATCGGTTGGAAAAAGGAAGAAAAAGGCACTCGGTATCCCTCCGAGTGCCACCACTAAATCCAAAGTATGAGTGTAATCCGGTATCGAAGAACAATTCATTACTCTGAACAAGTGGCAAAGTTAATACTATTTCTTCCGTCCTGAAAATTTCTTGTCCTTTTTAGCCTCCGGGAACACAAAAGTCGTGTTATATTCCCCGTCAAAGGCGACAACAGCATCGAAACTCTTGCCCTGTTTGCTCTTGAACCCTTTGAGCAGCTTGGTATGCCCTTCGGTGAGCAGGTCTTTGATTTCATCGTCGGACAGGGTGCGTCCCGCTTTCAGCCGGAACACGGGCAGTCCGCACTCCGTGTTGTCGCAGCGTACCACCTTGCCGTAGAACCGCATCCTGCCCGTGCCACACTTGGGACACGCGCAGCCGGAGTCACGGCTGCCGAAGAGCTTGTCGCACGAGATCAGTTCGGAGGTTATCTCACGTGTGTACGCCTCTATCTCCTTGCGGAAGGTGTCGTCGGACAGTTCCCCGCGCTCGATACGCGCCAGCTCCTTTTCCCATTCGCCCGTCATGGCAACATCGGCGATGCGCATCGTCTTGACGACGGAATTGAGGGCAAGTCCTTTTTCGGTGGGAACAAGCGACTTCTTGCAGCGTTCCATGTAACCGCGCTTGAAAAGCGTTTCGATGATGGAGGCGCGTGTGGCGGGAGTACCGATGCCACAGTCCTTCATCGCCTGCCGCAGTGCGTCGTCCTCAATTTCCTTGCCCGCCGTTTCCATTGCCGAGAGCAGGGTGGCTTCGGTATGCAGCGGCTTGGGTTTGGTCTTTCCTTCGGTAATGGACGAGCCTTTCGGTGTCAGCGTGTCGCCTTCCTGCCAGCCGGGGATGGTAATTTCCTCTTTTTCCTCGCCATAGACGGCACGCCATCCGGTTTGCTTCACGACGCTGCCTTTTACGGTAAACTCCACTCCGGCACATTCCGCCGTGACAGTGGTCACATCCTTGACGCATTTCTCAGAGAATGCCTCGACCATGCGCCCGGCAATCATCTGATAGATGGTATTGTCCTCTTTGGAGAGGAAGAGCGGTTTCTCACCCGTGACGAGCAGGGCATGGTGGTCTGTCACCTTGCCGTCGTCCACGCTGCGGCGTGTCGGGGCGGCTTTTGCCCGCACCTTGTCTTTCCATTCGGGCTGTGTGCCGATGAAAGCGAGCAGTTTGGGAATTTCGGCAAACACGTCTTCGGGGATGTAGCGGCTTCCCGTTCTCGGATAGGTTATCAACTTCTTTTCGTAGAGTTTCTGCGCGATTTCAAGCGTCTGTTCCGCCGTGAAGCCGTGCTTGGCGTTGGCTTCTTTCTGGAGCGTGGTCAGGTCGTAGAGCAAGGGAGTTTCCTCCGTCTTCTCCTTGCGCTCGGCTTTCGTGACAGTGGCGCAACCTGCCGCCTTTACCTTATTATATAGTTCCATCGCCGGTTCTTTCTCTTTCCATTTCTCGGAGGATGAGAATTTCACGACTTCGCCGTCGCAACCGTCCGTTGCGATATGGAGCTGCCAGAATGCTTCGGACGTAAAGCGGCGGTTCTCCCAGTAGCGTTCACATACCATAGCCAACGTTGGTGTCTGCACCCGCCCCACGGAATACGTGCCGTGTCCGGCGGCGATGGATAACGCCTGTGTGCCGTTGATGCCCACGAGCCAGTCGGATTCGCTCCGCGCTTTGGCGGCGAGGTAGAGGTTGTCGTATTTGCTGCCGTCTTCGAGTTTCCGCAGTCCCTCGCGGATAGCTTTGTCGGTGAGAGAGCTGATCCACAGGCGCACGAAAGGAGTGGTGCAACCCGTATAGTGGTAGAGGTAGCGGAAGATAAGCTCTCCCTCGCGTCCGGCATCGGTCGCCACGATGATATGTTCGCTTGTGTCGAACAGTCTTTTGATGACTTTTATCTGCGACACCACGCCGCTGTCGGGCTTGTAACCTTTCTCCGTCCTGACCTGACGGGGGACGAGCGTGAATGTGTCGGGAATAATCGGGAGGTTGTCACGGACAAATCCGCGCACGCCGTAGCCGTCGGGCATGGCAAGCTGAACGAGGTGTCCGAATGCCCATGTCACGGCATAACCGCCTCCCTCGAAATATCCTTCCTCTCTCTTTGTCGCGCCCACGATGCGGGCGATTTCACGTGCCACGGAGGGCTTTTCTGCAATGATTGTCTTCATGTCTTCTTCTTTTTTGTTGATACTTTGGATTTTATTTTGGATTCAGTGGCGGACACGGGATTACATTTTCATGCCCTTGCCCGTTTTCTTCTGCGGCTTCTCCTGCTGCTGTTGCTGGCGGGCGTCCTTCGGGTTGGTCTGACCTTTCTGCAACGGCTCTCTCAGATTCTTTGTAGCCTCGTTGGTCTTGCCATCGTTGTTCACCGCCACCTGCGTGCGGCTCTCGTTGGACGGAGCAACCTGCTGTGCATTGTCAGGGTTCGTGTCGTAGCGGTACGGGCGTCCCTTCTCCGGGTTGAACTTGATATACATCGTGGCATGGAAGCCCTGCTTGTCGGTCACGTTCTCCAGCTTCACGGCTTTACCCGCCACATAGTCGGCTTTCTGCTGGTCGGTGAAGCTCACGCCGCTCCATTTGCTGATGGGGCGGATGCTGCCGTCCTCGTTCGTCCACGTGTTGCGGCGTTGCTCCTTCTTGGTCTGTGCGGCATTTTCCCCGCCCTGCGCCTGACTTTTCGATGTGTCGCCTTTGGTTTCCTGTGTCTGTGCGGTACGGGGCGACTTGCCGGTTCCCGGCACGAACTCCACGCCGCGCTGCTCCACGTTCACTTGCAGGGTGGTGACGAACTTTCTGCCGTCGTTGCGCTCGATGAGCTTGTCGCGTACGGGCAGTCCGGCGCGGAGCATGTCCCGCTCCTGCGTGGTGATTTCCGTCTTGCCGATGCGCTCCGGGATGCGCACCCTGCTTGCCGGAATGTCCGTGATTTCATTCGTCTTGCGGTCGATGCTGATGTAGGAGGGGATGATCTCGCCCGTTTCCCTGTCCACAATGTCCACGACCCTACCGAGATTGCCCGTTTCGCGGAGGTTCTTCCGGTCATTGTCGGAGAATTTGTGTTCCTTGTACTCATCCAGCTTCTGCTCCTTGCGGATGAAGTGCGGCACGAGGCTGATGTTTCCCTCACCGTCCTTCTTGAAGGAGAGGCGGGCGTCCAGCTCGAATGATTCGCCGCCGAAGGTCGGTTTGACCTTTACCAAGTCGGACTTGCCATAGTTGAGCATCTTCGTAAGGTCGCCGGACTTTTCAAGGTTGTCCCGCTTTACGCCCCATCTGTCCTCCAGCTCCTGCCAGTTGATTTTACTCTCGTCGATGGGCTGGTAGCCACGTTTGCCCTGCATCTGTTCGGATTTGTCCTGTTGCTGTTCTTTCCGTTGTTCCATGTTCTCCTGTTTTTGAGGTTCTTGTTTCTCTGTCTGTTGTGCTGCCATCTCTTCCTGCACCTTCTTCTCATAGTCGGAGGTGTCCACCTTGTGAGGGGCGAGCAGCTCCTTGTTCGCTTCGGGGTCTTTCAGCAGTTGCTTCATCACCTCTAAGAGATTTTCAGCTTGGTCTGCCGCAATGCGGTAGAAACCGAAGCGGCTGGGTTCCTTGCACTGCCGGAAGAAGTTCTTGAAGAAGTTGTCCAGCACGTCGCCATGTCGGTCGAATTGCAGGAAACTCTGCGCGTTCTCCGCTTTTGCGGGGGTGCGCTTGGGTGTGCCGTCCGCGTTCAGCCCGGCTACCACGCTGATCTCGCCTGTCTTCTCGTCACGGACTACCAGCACGTCCTTTTCGTCTTTTTTCTTTGCCATCTGAAAAATGTTTTAATGGGTTATTTATGAAAGAAATTATGGATACGAGCCTTGTAGAAGGCTATATCTTCCTTTTTGAAGTCCTTGATATGGTTGGAAAGGAATGTCAGCACGTCCTCCTCGCTGTAATAGGTCTTCTTGCCCAGCGTCTTGTAGGGCAATGCGCCTACGCTGCGGTAGCGTTGGAGGGTGCGTTTGCTTATCTGGAGCAACATGCACAAATCCTGATTGTCGAAAAGGCGGATGCTTTCCGTGATAGTGGGCTGTTTCCCCTCAGCCTTCATCGCCAGCAGCAGTTCGTCCTGACGGTCGAGCCGTTCCATCAGCTTCTGCATCCAGCCCTCGAAGTTGTTTCGTGTGAGCAGTTCCATGACCTATGTCCTCCTTCCTTTTGGTTTGCCGCCCGTGCGCAGCGTGTGGTTGTGGAACAGGGTGTCTATTGTCCCTTCCTCGTTCCTTACTGTGTTGTCCTCCAATAGCCGCAGTATCTCGGAAAGGCGGTAGCGGCAGCTTCCGCGTACCACCACATACTCGATACGGTGGTCGGTGCGCATACGCTGCATGGTGCGCTTGCTCACGTTGAGCATCTTCGCCGCCTGTGCCGTGTCAAGCAGCTTGTCTTCGGTTTCCCGCTTCCGTTTCTTCTCGTCCCTTGCCTCGCGGATGTACCCTGCGATGTTCGCAATCTGCGCCATCATCTCCTTGTAGGCGGAACTTTCCATTGTTATCACTTTCATGTTCAGTCCTTTCTTTTTGTTTCTGCGACAAAATTCGGCAATAAACAAAAGGGGCTTTAACAACTCACTACGTGACTCACGTAAGATTTTTGCGGAAGATGGCTCCGTAACCCGGTCAAACGGCGCAACAGGCAGCCTTTCAGCGGAAAACGATACGTCTTGTATGCCGTTTCGTTACCTTTGCGGCAAACTCTAAATGACATGAATATGGAAATAGTATCTATCGAGAAAAAGACTTTCGAGATGATGGTGGCGGCATTCGGCGCACTCTCGGAGAAGGTCGCCGCCCTGAGGCGCAAAAGCGACACGGGGCGCATGGAAAGATGGCTCACGGGCGAGGAGGTCTGCGGGCAGTTGAGAATAAGCCCGCGCACGTTGCAGACGCTGCGTGACAGGCGGCTTATCGGCTACTCGCAGATAAACCGCAGGTTCTATTACAAGCCAGAGGAGGTGAAGCGGCTGATACCGCTTGTCGGCACGCTCTATCCGCACGGCAGATGATTTGATTTATTCACCCACTGAATCCGAAGTTATGATGAACGAGAACAACGATGTTTTTACGATGGAAGACGAGCCGATAGCCTCTGTGGTGCAGGATATGCGCAAAGGCTCGAAATGGCTGTCCGCATTTCTGGAAAGCTACCGTCCTCCGCTGGACGGGGAACGTTACCTGACGGACGGCGAGGTGTCGGAACTGCTCCGTGTGAGCCGGCGCACCTTGCAGGAATACCGCAACAACCGCGTGTTGCCCTTCATACTTTTGGGAGGGAAGGTGCTTTACCCGGAAACGGGGCTGCGCGGGGTACTGGAAGCGAACTACCGCAAGCCGCTGGAGTGAGGCGGTTTCATGAAAAAGTAAACGGGTGACACCTTTTGTGGTGCTACCCGTTTACTTGTCTTATGGGGTATGTGCAATCAGCAATACCCGGCTTTTCCGTTCTGTATGAACATCACGTATGTCTGCCGTTTCTCTTGTGAGAGTGCCTTTCCCACCAGCCATGTGCGGAACAGGTGGGTGTTGTAGGTATTCACCCTGAAAGCGACCGGGATGATGATTTCAAGGGCGTACACGTCCGCGTGCAGCCCGTTTTCAAGCTGCATGTAGCGGCACACCTCGTAGTCGTTCAGCACGTCCGACTTGCGGACGGCTCTGATGGCGGCGTTCACTGCCGGGACGGTCGTATGGAACAATCCGGCTATTTCGGTGGCGGTCATCCACACGTCGTTACCGGTTACGCTGACTGCCTTGTCCTCGATGATGATTGTGTCACGTTTCATGGCTTTTCTTTTTAGATGGTGCAACCTGCAAATTCCTCGACGCCGTTCAATCTTGCGGCAAGGTTCTCCATGTCCTGATTGAGCTTCTCTTTGGTTATCTTTGCGTAAATCTGCGTCGTCTTTATGCTCTTGTGTCCGAGCATGGAGCTGACCGTTTCGATGGGAACACCGTTGGAGAGGAATATCGTCGTGGCTGCCGTGTGGCGGCTCTGATGCCACGTGATATGCTTGGTGATGCCGCAACGCTTGGCGACGGCACGGATACCGGCAAGGCACGTGTTATAATGCGGAACGGGAAATATCCTGCCGTCCCCGCACAGTCCCCGGTATTTGCCGATTATGCGGTTGGCGATGTCGAGCAGGCGGATGTTGGACACCACGCCCGTTTTCTGGCGGTTGATGTTTATCCACTCGTGTTCGTCGAAGTAGGTGCGGATATTCTCTTCCGTAAGGTTGCGCATATCCGCGAACGACAGCCCCGTGAAGGCGCAGAACAGGTAGAGGTCGCGGTACAATTCCTGTTTGGCGTTTTTCAGTTTCCCCTCCATCAGCAGGCGGATCTCATCTTTGGTCAGGAAACTGCGTGTTGTTTCCTCCTTCTTGATTTCATACTCGCGGAACGGGTCGCGCGTCAGCCACTCGTTGTTGATGGCGATGAATACCATCGTCCGTAACGGGCAGACGTACAGCCACACGGTATTGGTGCAGCAGTGCTTGTCCGTGCGCAGGAACATCTCGAAGTCGGAGATGAAAGCCGGGGTAAGCTCTTTTAGGGCGATGTCCTTCACATGGTAGCGGATGTCGAGGAACTCTTGCATGTGCTTGTAAACGGTGCGGTACTTCAGCAGCGTGCCTTTGGCTTTCATGCCTGCCTCCACCTGCTTCTCGTAGTCCTCGTTGTGCTGGCGGAACACCTGCATCAGCGTGTGGTAGCGGTGTTCCAGTCCGAGAAAGGCGTTCTTCACCTTCTCCGCCGTGACGAAGTTGTCACGCTCCATGATTTCCTGATAATGCCTGTTGATGCGTACCCGCATCTTGTCAAGCATACGGTTCGTTTCGAGTGCCGCCGTGCTTCTGCCCGTGACACGTCCACCTTTGGTGTCCCACAGTTTCGGATCGACAGTCAGTTTGCAGCTGAACTGTGTCTGGCTGCCGTCCACCGTGATGCGTCCCATGACGGGAACTGTCCCGTCCTTTTTCACTACCTGACGCTTGAGGTAGTAGATTACTGAAAATGTACTCTTCATTGTCCTTAATTTTTGGGTTTCAAAATTAGTTGGTGAAGAGTCCGGTGTTGGTACGCAAAACGGGGAGGAACGGCGCAATCTTTTTCCGTAACCTGATTTTTCGCATGAGTTATGGATAACTCACTATTCCTTAGAGCCTTGTTTCGCTATTCGTACCCGTTTGTCGCATTTTCGGGCATGGTTACGAACAAGTAACGTAGCGGCGTCAGGATTTGGCTTCGGCAGGGATTGTAATGGCTTCACGGATTATCGCCACTTCAACCAAAACCCTTGTAACTCAATTCTATCACTATATCTTTCCGCATTTCACTTTTTTGTAGTAACTTTGCAGACACAAGGTTAAATGTTTTTCTGAATTTATTTATCGTGGATTTTATTAACGAATTGAACGAGAACCAACGAGAGGCCGTCGTGAACACGGATGGGCCCACGCTTGTGATTGCCGGAGCAGGATCGGGTAAAACAAGGGTTTTGACATATCGTATCGCGAACCTGTTGAGCAAGGGAGTACCCGCTTACCGTATTCTCGCACTGACGTTTACCAACAAAGCCGCACGGGAGATGCAGAAACGTATTGCCACCCTCGTGGGACAAGGTAACGCTGCCAACTTATGGATGGGAACCTTCCACTCTATTTTCTCCAAAATTCTACGGGTTGAGGCCGAACATCTCGGGTACACGTCCAATTTCACGATATATGATTCACAGGATTCGAAAAACCTGATCAAGTCTATTGTCAAGGACCTGAAACTGGACGACAAGGTGTACAAACCCAACGACGTGCTAGGGCGCATCTCCATGGCCAAGAACAACCTCGTCGTGGCACAGGCATATGCCCAATCGGCAAAGATCACTTCTGCCGACCAAGCGGCCAAGAAACCCATGATCTCGGAAATATACAAGTATTACCAAGCCCGTTGCAAGCAAAGCGACGTCATGGATTTCGACGACCTCCTATTGCAAACGAATATTCTCTTCCGAGATTTTCCGGAGATACTGGAAAAATACCAGAAGAAGTTCGACTACATACTCGTGGACGAGTACCAGGACACGAACTATTCGCAGTACCTCATCATCAAAAGACTGGCAGAACAGCATAAAAACATCTGCGTGGTAGGTGATGACGCACAAAGTATTTATTCATTCCGGGGAGCCCGTATCGAGAACATCTTGAATTTCCGAAATGATTACCCGGGCTACAAGTTGTGCAAGTTGGAACAAAATTACCGTTCCACGACCACCATCGTTGACGCAGCAAATAGCATCATCAGCCGGAACAAGGAACAAATTCCGAAAAAAACATTCTCCCAGAACGAGGAAGGAGATAAAATCCGGGTGATGAAAGCCTTATCCGACAAGGAAGAAGGTTTCCAAGTGGCACAGGAGATATTCCGTATCTCTCAGAACGAACAAGCGGAGTTCAACAATTTCGCTATTCTGTACCGGACAAACGCCCAGTCCCGTATCATGGAAGAGGCCTTACGAAAAAGAAATATACCTTATAAAATATACGGTGGACTTTCATTCTACCAACGCAAGGAGATCAAAGACCTGATAGCCTACCTGCGACTGACAATCAACCAGAATGACGAGGAAGCCTTAAAACGAATCATCAACTATCCGCGGCGAGGCATCGGGGACACCACGATCGACAAGCTGAAAGAAGTGGCACAAAAATACAACGTGAGCATCTGGACGCTACTTTGCAACTTGAACAAAGTTCCGGGTATGGTTTCTGCCATGACTGCAGCCAAACTAACTCATTTTAGGCAACTAATCGAGGGATTCACCGAGATTGCCAAAGAAGAGAATGCATACGAAACAACTTATCGAGTGGCCAAAGCATCCGGTATCATAGAAGACCTTTCTTCCGATGACACGCCGGAAGGGGTGTCCCGCCGAGAAAACATACAGGAGTTACTGAATGCAGTCAAAGATTTCTGTGAAACCGCTTACAAGGAAGGGCGGGATGACAAACTCCCTGCATTTCTGGAAGGCGTTGCCCTCCTAACCGATCAGGATAGCGAGAAACCGGAAGACAATAATAAGGTGACCCTAATGACCATCCACTCCGCCAAGGGACTGGAGTTTGAAAACGTCTTTATCGTGGGCATGGAAGAAGAACTTTTCCCCGCCCAGCAAAGTGCCTATTCCCCTTCCGCTTTGGAAGAAGAGAGAAGGTTGTTTTACGTGGCACTGACCCGTGCAGAGAAAAGAGTGATCATGACCTATTCCACTTCCCGGTACAAAAATGGTAACGTGGTCTATCCGCAACCCTCCCGGTTTATCGCAGAAATCGACCCGCACTACTTGGATGGATTTTTCACCCCGGCCCGTTCCTCCATGGGACGCTCATTACACGGTCCCGGAATACAGGAAAAAGTGGCACGTCCTAACATTACCCTTCAACCCAAGGTTGAAGTGCCGGACATTGACACCTCGAAACTGGTACCCATCAACGGGGAACAGATTATTCCCGACATGGTAATCTTTCACCCCAATTTTGGCCCGGGAAAGGTAATTTCCATAGATGGTTTGGGAGTAAATAAAAAGGCAAAAGTGATGTTCCCAAAGCACGGTCAAAAGGTTTTATTGTTAAAGTTTGCAAAACTTTACGTGCAAGGGCATACAAATTAATGACTTATAAACAAAAAATATTATATTTGCAACATATTCTAATTTCTAATAGATGCGAGGGATTGATTATTCCGGTATTTTAATGTGATTTTCCGGCGTTTTCCCATAAAATAAAAAATTTTTAAGATCAAAATTATCCTGTAATGGACTATAATAGCCAAAGAAAAAAACTTATTCTTCCCGAATATGGAAGGAATATTCAAATGATGGTTGACCACCTGGCAACAATAACAGACAGAGACGAGCGTACCCGTGCAGCCAAAACAGTAATCAGCGTGATGGGAAATCTTTACCCACACCTTCGGGACGTTCCGGATTTCCGTCATAAATTGTGGGATCACCTGATGATCATGTCAAACTTCACGTTGGACATTGATTCTCCCTACCCACTCCCGGAAAAAGATATTCTGGAAGAAAAACCGGAAAAGTTACCGTATAATAATCACCGGATCAAATACAAACACTACGGTCTTCTCACCGAGAAACTAATCGAGAAAATCAAAGAAACAGAAGACCCCGAAATCAAAAGAGTACTCACGGTGTTAACCGCCAACCACATGAAAAAATCATTCCTTACGTGGAATAAAGACTCCGTGGAAGACGATCAAATCTACAACGACATCAATACATTATACGGTGGCAATATCGAAATGCCGGAAGGAATGATCCTTTCTCACTCGAAAGACTTGTTGCAGAAGAAAAATACCAAACCCACGAATAACAACAAGCAACAGAAAAACAACAAGAAACAATTTTACAAAAAACACAACTAATAGTAGATTTTAGATTGCAAATTTTAAATTGAATGTTCTTTCAATCTAAAATCTAAAATCATCAAATCTAAAATTACTTGGGATGTTAGTTACTCTAATCTTCGGGGGAAATCAAGGGGACCGGAAAGCCTTGATCGACGAGGCCATAACGGAAATGTCAAGCATAGGGAAGATCGAACGCTGTTCTTCCCTTTACGAAACCGCCCCGTGGGGATTCGAATCATCTGATTCTTTTTATAACCAAATTGTTACTTACGAAACAAATCTACTCCCGGAAGAAGTTTTGGATAAATGTCAGGCCACAGAACAAAAACTCGGACGAGTTCGCTCCGGTACTCAGTTCTGTTCCCGAACCATGGATATAGACATTCTTTTCTGTGATTCCCAAATCATCAACACGCCTCGCCTGACAGTTCCTCATCCCAGACTAGCACAACGTAATTTCGTACTTGCCCCCCTGAACGAAATCATGCCGACCTTCATTCATCCGGTCAGTCACAAAACCATTGCCACTCTTCTCTCAGAATGCACGGACACGCTAAAAGCGGAGATAATTTGAAAAAATAAACTCCTCCGTCACTTCGTGCCACCTCCTCTATAAACAGAGGAGGAGCTGGTGACTCTTCCTGAAGACAGGGCGTATTTCAACTCTCCCTCTGTTTATAGAGGGAGTACCCCGAAGGGGGGGGAGGGAGTTTGAGAAATGACTTTTTGGACAGCTCCTACCCGAAGGAGGGGAGTTCAATCTAAAATCTAAAATCCCTAAATCTAAAATTATTACGTTCTTCCTCAGTCAACCCGTCTGATCTCCGCACCAATCGCATTCAACTTTTCATCAATATGCTCGTAACCGCGGTCAATCTGATCGATGTTATCAATGACACTTGTCCCTTGCGCAGACAACGCCGCGATCAACAAGGCGATTCCCGCACGTATATCCGGCGACGTCATCTTGGTGGCCCGTAGCTGAGATTCATGGTTTTGTCCGATAACCGTGGCCCGATGCGGATCACAAAGAATAATCTTCGCCCCCATGTCGATTAATTTGTCCACGAAGAACAAGCGGCTCTCGAACATCTTCTGATGAATCAGCACACTTCCTTTTGCCTGAGTAGCAACAACAAGGAATACACTCAACAAGTCGGGCGTCAACCCCGGCCAAGGAGCATCGGCAATTGTCAAAATTGAACCATCAATGAAATCTTCTATCATGTAATGTTCCTGACGAGGAATATATAAATCATCCCCACGTTCCTCTACCCGGATTCCCAACTTACGGAACGCATCCGGAATAATACCTAACTGGGGAATAGCGACATTCTTAATCGTGATCTCCGAACGGGTCAATGCTGCAAGTCCTATGTAACTACCCACCTCGATCATGTCGGGTAAACAACGATGCTGACACCCCCCAAGACTTTCAACCCCTTCAATCGTCAACAAATTGGAAGCAATCCCCGAAATCCGGGCTCCCATAGCATTTAACATCCTGCATAACTGTTGCACGTAAGGCTCACAAGCAGCGTTATAGATCGTGGTCACCCCTTCCGCCAACACGGCAGCCATGATAATATTCGCCGTTCCGGTCACCGATGCCTCATCAAGTAACATATAAGTTCCCCGTAATTTCTGGGCAGAGGCCTTGTAACACCCCGAAATCGCATCATACTCGAACGTGGCTCCCAATTTCTCGAAACCAAGAAAATGGGTATCTAACCGACGACGCCCGATTTTATCCCCTCCCGGCTTGGGAACCAAACCGCAACCATGCATGGCTAACAGCGGGCCCAAAATCATGATCGACCCGCGTAAACTAGCCGCTTTACTATAAAAATCTTCTGTTTCCAGGTAATCGAAATTTATCTCGTTCGCCCGGAAAGAAAACTCACCTTTTTGAAGTCTCTCTACCTTCACTCCCATACCCCGAAGTAGATCAATCAATTTTATCACATCCAATATCTCCGGGATATTACTGATAACCACTTCTTCCCTAGTCAACAAACAAGCACAGATCACCTGTAATGCCTCATTCTTTGCTCCCTGGGGAACCAACTCACCTTTCAATCGTCTCCCACCAATAACTTCAAATTTGCTCATGTCGTATAATTAAAGAGTTACAGTTTTCGCTACAAACATTTTAGCCACGCATCGTAAGGGTATATCTATCTCCCGAAACGCAACCGAATTCTGCACGTAAAACTATCAAAAAAACAAATGTCAACAAAATAAGTTTACAAAGTTTGTAAAATAGTGAATCGACAAAATCAATTAAAATTTTGTATGACCGGAATTATATCCATACATTTGTAAACAAGATTTACAATATAAGCCATATTTTGTATCTCTAAATTTTACCCGAGATTATTAATAATTTAAAACAACACATAATGAAAAGCTTTCTGAAATACTTGTTAGCGACCATTGTCGGTATTATTATCGTACACGTTATCCTGTTTTTCGTGTTTATCGGGCTCGTCGGGGCCATAGCCAGTTTCTCCAGTCCCACGATCGAGATCAAAGACAACACGATACTAAAACTATCACTGAAGACAGCGATCCCAGACAGGGCATCGGAGAACCCATTTCAGAACTTTAACTTGATGACCATGAGCCCAGAGAAACAAATCGGGCTAAATAAAATACTTGAATACATTGACAACGCCAGCAAGGATTCCCGCATCAAGGGGATTTACCTGGATCTGACAGAGATTAACTCTAATTTCGGGGCTCTCGCCACAATTGACGAGATCCGGAATGCCTTGTTGAGATTCAAAAAAAGCGGTAAATTCATTTACAGCTACACCAATCTGGGGTATTCCCAAAAGAGCTACTACTTGGCGACAGTTGCCGATAGTGTTTTCGTTAATCCCGAAACTCCGCTACTATTAACCGGAATGAGTGCGAACATATCATTCTACAAAGACCTTTTGAAAAAAATCGGGGTACAACCGGAAGTTATTCGTGTCGGTAAATTTAAATCAGCCGTGGAACCTTACATCGAAACACACATGAGTGATGCCAACCGGGAACAGGTACAGACCTATTTAAATTCTCTTTGGGGTAACATCGTGAAAGGAATTTCCGCCAGCAGAAATATCCCGGTAGAAAAGATCAATCAAATCACCGATGATTTCAAAATCTACCCGACGGAAGAATTCGTGAAAGAAGGATTTTTTGATGGAGCCCTTTACGAAAACGTCATGCTCGACAAACTGCGAGAAGCATGTGGATTAACAGATGATGAAAAACTATCCCTGACAAATTTCGAAGATTACACGAAAGCCACTTTCCCAAGCGTGAACTTTGCCGCCGACAAGATCGCAGTGATCTACGCACAAGGGAATATCGAATTCCAACAGGGACCGGAAAGTATAGGACCGGAACTAGCCACGACCATCCGGAAAGCACGTGAAGATAAAAACATCAAAGCTATCGTGTTACGTGTAAACTCCCCGGGAGGTAGCGCGCTGACTTCCGATATTATCTGGAAAGAGGTACAACTGGCCGCCCAGACTAAACCGTTTATCGCCTCCATGGGTAACGTGGCCGCGTCCGGAGGGTACTACATATCCTGCGCGGCAGACACTATCGTGGCAGACCCGACAACCCTCACAGGTTCCATCGGTATATTCGGTTTACTATTCAGCGGAGAGAAACTGATCAAAGATAAACTAGGAATTTCTTCCGACGTGGTGAAGACCAACGAACACAGTGATTTCGGTGGCGGTTACCCGCTACCCATCCCTATCAGTGATCGTCCCTTAACAGATTACGAGCGCAACGTGATGCAGACCTACATCAACCGGGGATATGACACCTTCCTCGATCGGGTAAGCCAAGGACGCCACATGACCAAAGAGGCGGTAAACGAAATCGCACAAGGACGGGTATGGACAGGAGAGGATGCGCTGAAACTCGGATTGGTTGACGTGTTAGGCGGACTGGAAGATGCCATTGCCATCGCTGCAAACAAAGCAGGTCTGAACAACTATCAGATCACCGAACTACCGGTTGAACGCAGTCCTTTCGAAGATATTCTGATAAATTTCTCACAAAGCATCAGAACCAGCATATTAAAATCAGAACTGGGCGATTTCTATGATACTTACCGGGAACAGAAAGAATTATTAAAAATAAAAGGCATGGTAGCCAGAATACCTTACGATCTCACGTTTAATTAAAGCGAAATATTGTGTTGAAAAATCTCATTTTATGGCCTTTAAGCGTACTGTACGGCATCGGAGTCAGTATTCGTAACCGCTTGTTCAACTTGGGCATATTAAAGATACGGGAGTTTGACGTCCCCATTATTTGCGTGGGAAATATCACCGTGGGCGGAACGGGAAAAACCCCTCACACGGAATCCCTGATCAACGAGTTGAAAAATGATTACCGTGTAGCCTGCCTCAGCCGGGGGTATAAACGAAAGACGTCCGGTTTCGTGCTGGCAACGGAAAACTCCACGGCAAACGACATCGGGGACGAACCCATGCAAATAAAGAATAAATTCCCGGAAATCACGGTAGCCGTGGACGCAGATCGTGTGCGTGGCATCAAGAAACTCATGCAACTCCCGGAAAAACCGGAAGTAATCATCTTGGATGACGGTTTTCAACACCGCTACGTGAAAGCGGACATAAATATCATGCTGATTGACTACAACCGCCCTATCTACGAGGACCATTTACTTCCCCTTGGACGTCTCCGGGAAAGTATCCATGCCAAGGACAGGGCAAACTATGTCATCGTGACCAAATGTCCCGCTAACATCTCTCCTATAGAGAAACGGATCATCCTGAAACACTTAAATTTAAAAGCCTATCAACAGCTTTTGTTCACGTCCATGAGATACGGGGGACCTCGTTCGCTGGACGGGGACAGTCATCACGCAGTAACCCCGAAAACGGCCATACTCTGTGTCACCGGGATTGCCCAACCGGCTCCCTACGTGGAACACTTAAAACAGATGACAGACCAGATTGATCACATCACATTCCCGGACCATCACAATTACAGTGACACGGACATAAAACGTATTCTCCAAGAGTACGATAAAATCAGCTCCACGGACAAATGTATCTTCACCACGGAAAAAGATGCTGTCCGCCTCACGTTATGCGACATACCGGAAGAGATCAGACAACAAATTTTCTATATCCCGATCGAACCGGAATTCCTAACTCCAAGAGATCAACTCATAAAAAATATATACGACTATGTTAGACAAGATACAAGAAAGTAGCAAATACCTAGCCCCCTTCGTGAAAGGAGAGCATACAATCGGTATTATCCTAGGAACAGGACTGGGAGAATTGGGAAAATCAATCGAGATAGAACACGCCATCCCATATATGGCAATTCCAAACTTCCCCGTTTCCACGGTACAGGGACACCGGGGAGAATTGCTTATCGGGTCCTTTGGGGGCAAAAAAGTCATTGCCATGCAGGGACGTTTCCACTATTACGAGGGTTATTCCATGAAAGAAGTGACCTTTCCCGTGAGAGTGATGCACGCTCTCGGGGTAAAGACTCTTTTCGTTTCCAACGCAGCCGGGGGCGTGAACACGAATTACCTGGTTGGTGACCTAATGATCATTCGGGATCATATCAACCTATTCCCGGAACACCCGCTACGGGGTAAAAATATCGATGAACTCGGTCCCCGTTTTCCCGGGATGGCCGAGGCATATAGCAAACGCTTGATTCAACTGGCAGAAGAGGCCGGGAAGAAATTAAACATTCCATTGCAAAAAGGCGTGTACGCCGGACTGCAAGGGCCATCCTTCGAAACTCCGGCAGAGTATAACTGGATTCGGGTTATCGGAGGAGACGCCGTGGGAATGTCCACCGTGCCGGAAGTCATTGTTGCCCGTCACATGAACATGGAATGTTTCGGGATGTCGGTTATCACGAACAGCACGGCCAGCGAGGAACTTATCAAAACGAACCACGCGGAAGTACAGGACGTGGGCAACCACGCTCAACCTCGAATGGGAACCATATTCAAAGAGATTATCAGTAAACTATAAATTCGAGGGGTTCCCAAAAGTCATTTTTCAAACTTCCTCCCCCTTCGGGGTACTCCCTCTATAAACAGAGGGAGAGTTGAAATACTCCCTATTTTCGGAAAGAATCACCAGCTCCTCCTCTGTTTATAGAGGAGGTGGCACGAAGTGACGGAGGAGTTTTTTGAGATAAAATGACTTTTTGAACAGCCCCACTCGTATATATCCCACGATACACTCTTAGGTGTCTCGTTAATATATAAACCTTACTTCAAGGTTTTATCCACCACAAAAGTGCCACTTTCCCCATCCACTTCCCGTTGACTTTCCGTTAACTTCCCGTTGACTTACTAACGAGACTCTAGCACGACACCAATGCAATACATTTGAGATACACCTCTTTAGCTTAGAAAATACAGAACATATTTAAAAAAGACTCAACTTCGACAATTCAATCATGATTTTTGCCGCCCCCCGGGCATCACTTAACGCCTCGTGGTGATTTAACGCAATCCCGAAATGATCACACAAAGTATTCAATTTATAATTCGGCAAGCCTTTCACCAACTTCCGAGACAACCGGCAAGTACAAAAAGATTCAGGTAAACGGGCATACAGATCCGCCCGTTCCAAACAAGCTTTCAGCACGCTCATATCAAACCCTGCGTTGTGGGCAACCAAAGCCTCCGTATCAAAGTAACGCCCGATCACGCCCCACAAATCATAAAACGAAGGTGCATCCTTCACCATCACGGGAGTAATCCCATGTATCTCGATAAACTTCTTGTTAAAATAGTAAGGTTCCGGCTTAATCAAGTGCGAAAACTCTTCCGTGATCTCTCCGTCCTGCACGACAACAATCCCGATAGAGCAAGCGCTTGTCGGGTAACGGTTAGCCGTCTCGAAATCTATGGCCGTGAAATCCCGTAACATACTAAAATAATGACATTACCCACTCGACGACAGGTACCAGTATCGCCGTCATCACTCCCATTAAACCAATTGCCAAACCACTAATAGCTCCTTCCAATGCGCCCAACTCCATCGCTCTGGCAGTACCCAACCCGTGAGCCGCGGCACCAAGAGATAATCCCCGGGCAATCTTACTATCAATGTTCAACTTGTTCAACACGAAAGGCCCCACGATTCCCCCGAATATCCCCACCACGATAACAATTACCGCCGCAATGGCAGGAATACCACCCGCTTTCTCGGCCACTCCCATCGCTATCGGGGTCGTCACGGACTTCGGCTCCAATGTCGCTATCAACACGTGGTCCGCTCCCATCCAGCGAGCAATACAAATCACACTCACGATTCCCACCAAACTCCCGACAAAAATAGAAGTCATGATCGACACCGCATTACTCTTCATGTATTCCACCTGTTCCCACAACACGTAGCCCAAGGCCACGACAGAAGGTCCCAGCAGGAAATTAATCATCCGGCTCCCTTGCTGGAAAGATTCATACGGAATCCCTATCACACTCATCACCGCCACTAACGCCGGAATAGAAACTAACAAAGGATGTAACAGCGCCAACTTCGTTTTCCGGTATAGCCAAAGCGCAGCCAAGTATACCCCGGCTACCAACGTTATTACAAATATCTCTGACGAAATAATAGACTGCATCTTCCTACAAATTAATTCGTTTTACCATGCGCCCGATGATCCTCTTGCCATTGTTGCAAAACCGCCACCACGATCAAAACCAACAAAGTCGTCACCGTCCCCACCACCAACACGATGTCCCAATAACGGGACAACACATCCATAGACGTGATAATCCCCACTCCCGCCGGGAGAAAGAAAAACGCCATGTTATCACAAAGAAAACGAGCCACCGGACGCACTCTCTCCGGTCGGACCCAATGCATGGATAACGCCAAAAACAAAAACATCATCCCCAACACGCTCCCCGGCACAAAACCGTTCATCAACCAGGCACAACATTCACCCAGTAAATAAAAAGCCATAATAATAAAAATTCCTCCTAACATTCCATCTATATATTTAACATGATTCCCGCCCCGAATCGTCCCGTGTTTCCCCGGTCCCCTCGATAGGAAAAAAATCGATCATGATGACAGACGGTACAAATTCCCGCCACTTCAATACGAATATCCTCCACCCCCACTTGCCGTAATTGACGACGATTAGCCTCCCATAAATTCAATAGATACTTCCCGGCCTGTTTCCCCGGTTCGATCAATCCCGTCAAATCTCCCAACCCCTCACGTGCCGCCTCCACGATTTCTTCCCCGACCTCAAAACAACAGGGGCCGATAGAAGGCCCTATCCCGACAATCACATCCCGGGGGTCACATCCAAATTCCTCCCGCATCCGCTCTACGGTCTTCGCTGTAATTCTTCCCACCGTACCTCGCCATCCCGCATGAACAGCAGCAATAACCCGTACCCGGGGATCGTACATCAAAACAGGAACACAATCGGCAGCAAGCACCATCAGACAAACACCCGTTTCTCTCGTAATCAAAGCATCTGTCGAAGATAAGCGAGTCGCTTTCTCCCGTCCTCCCCGGCCACGTTGCGACCGGGTCACGACTTCTACGTGAGTGGTATGTTTTTGTTCTCCTAAAATAAAATCATCCACACCACAACCAACAGCCTCCGCCAGTGACATCCGGTTAGTCAACACTCGGTCATCCCGGTCCTCATCCATGAATCCCAGATTCAACGCAGCTTGCCCACCGACACTAACGCCACCTTCCCTTCCCGACACGAAATGAATTAATCCCGGAAAATCCCGTAATCCCAAGAACTGGTAGAACGTAACTTTATCTCTCTCAACCCTAATCATATTTATTCGTTCTTTTGAGCACACAAAGATACAACATTCCAAACAAAATTGTCAACATAAATCGCCTTGTCACAAATAACCATAAAAAAACAAACCCCCGTTTTGTTTACACGTATCATCGATAAAAAAGAACGATTATGTGGCAAGAACTATGTAAAACCCGCGAAGAATACCTCGAAAGAGCGAAACTGGACACGAAAGGCTATTCGCCCCGACGGTCGGAAACGTTACTTTACGAGATTGCCCGCCTAGACGGCATGGACATCAAAAAACAGGACTTTTTCAATATCTTGAACGACATTGAGATCTCACCCAAAGTAACACGAGAAGACACGCACCGGATAAAAGACCTGAGCAACGCATTCCTTTACCTGGTTAAATGCGCGCAACAACGCAAAAGGTTCTCGCTCGACTTCGTACGAGAAATCAGCGCAAAAGTAATGCAACACACAGGCAAAGAGGTGTACACGACGATCGGCGGTTACGATACCTCGCTGGGCGATTTCCGGCTGGGAGAAGAGTACTATGAAGAGGGTATCCTCGCCAACTATGCCCAGATCCCGGATATGCTGGAACAATTGTGTAAAGAGACAAATGAAAAGCTGGGGAACGTTCACGACATACTGACCGTGAAACTTGCCGCAGACTTTCACTATCGCTTCATGCACATAAAACCTTTCGAGGCTGGGAATATTACCGTCGGCCTCCTGATGATGAACTATATCCAGATGATGTTCAGGGAACCGCTCATCATCATCCCGGGAGAAGACAAGGCAAAATACCTCGCTGCCATAAAAATGCAAAAGGACACCCCAACACCCGAAACATTCGAACGCTTCGTGGGTGAGGAATTACTTTCTCAGCTTCGCAAAGAAGTCACCCCGCGGAAATAATATTATCCATTTCCCAATGCCGGAAGTATGTTCTAACAAGCATAAACTCCGGCATCACTTTTTAATCCAGAAACCTCCCTCCCTACTATAACTCGTGAATTTCAACCCTTTTCGCCAGACTTTTCTCGCCCTCAATTAAAAAAGTCTCTGAAATTCTTTGTGATTTATAATGAATCAACTATCTTTGCTGCCCGTTAAACCAAGGAACAATTTTAAAATTATATACGAAATGAAAAAGGGCATACATCCTGAAAATTACAGATTAGTAGCGTTTAAAGATATGTCTAATGGAACGACTACAATCACCAAGTCTACTGCCGCAACGAAGGAGACTATCGAGATCGACGGAGTTGAATATCCATTAGTAAAGATGGAAATCTCCAACTCTTCACACCCGTTCTATACCGGTAAAATTAAACTGATCGACACTGCAGGACGTGTTGACAAGTTCATGAACCGTTACAAGAACCACATGGAAAACAGAAAGAAATAATTTTTCTGATATAATACAAAAAGAGGAGATTCTAAGAATCTCCTCTTTTTGTATTATATCAATAAGCTCAAGATCATCTTATCGCTTTCCCTTGATACACCCACTTGACGGCATCCCCAATAATCATTTGATTTTCTTCCCCTTCATTACTAAGAGATATTTTACTAATGCCAGGAAGGCAATTGTAAATTCCCAAGGAACACCATTTGCCTTTAGTATCAATAGAAACGACTTTTTCCTCATCTCCTAGCGGTGAAATTCTATATTTCTGTATATTCATATTTAATGAATAACTCGGGATATATACGAAAGCCTCATACTCTCCTTCCTTGGGGAGATCAACCTCCCAAGTCAAACGATAATCACCTGCCCCACCCCTTGTAAATACAAAACTCCGAACCGTGGTTCCCTGGCAATCTTGAGCAAGAAACTCTTTCCAACTAGAACTCGGCATAAATATACCTTCTTTAAAATTTATAAACCGAATCCAAGATTTTGGGGACATTAAATGATCATTATTTACTAATTTCAAAAAGGTTGAAGGCTGTGTAAGTTTACACCCGGGATCCGTGTTATCGACGATAAATACGTTCGTGTCAGGCAAAAAATACCTCCTAGAAACTTCTTCTATATACTGAGAAGTATCTTGGGTAAATATTCCCGTCTCATGGAAGAAAAAAGAGTTAGGCAAATTTCCAGCTATGTTAGTATTTATCATGAAATCCAAAAATTCACCAACTACCAAAGCAAATCGTTTACCTGTCTTGGCTTTAATTTTAAACGCTTGATATTTAATAGTAGATTCTCGTCTCTTCTCTTTATGCGCTAACTGCATCTCTGCCCAACCTCCCGGTAAATAAGTAGAAGTTCTAATATTCACCACACCATCCACATCACTATCATTAAAAATAGCAAACTCAATCCGGGAGTATAAATCTTTCGGATTTTCAGTTTTAACCCGCATCACATCTGCAATTTTCAACAAATATGTAGGAATTCTACTACGTGCATACCAAGAAGGTAATACCGTGTTCCAATCGACATGAAAAACAGATTTGAACTCCTCATTCAATTGTTCAAAATCTGTCACGTTGAAACGATGCCTATCCAAAAAATTCATTAAAAAAGACACAAGACTATCCTGATCTACTCCTTTCGTTTGAAATATATCCACCAACTCCCGCTCCTTCAGCACAAAAATAGCGCCAAGTACAGCCATGGTCAAAGAATGGTCATACAGAGCATCTTTCAAACTATGTGAACGAAGGTAATCAATAGCTTGTTGTTCCAATATTGGAGTTAAAGAAGGCCGTGGCTGAATTCTTGTCTGGTTATTATCTTCAATAATTAAATTCACTAAAGAATTTAAAAAAGGATAAGTTTGACAAATTATATCCGAAATTTGATTGTAAAATTGAGTACGAATCAAGTACGGATTTTTGTCAAATACACCATCTTCTAAATGAAATCTTTTCAACAACACGTTCCATCTTAAGATACCATCCCATGAAAAAGTATTTCGAAATTTATCCTCCTGAAATAACAAGGAATTAACGGCCAATTCTACCTCTGAAAAAAACACTTTCGTCCTAAATCCACGTTCAGGAAAATACAAGACCTCAGGTTGTACAAACCCGCTAGATTTCATCTCATCTCTAAAATAAGAAGTGAAATCCAATGGCGTTTCTACAAGTTGAAAACGCTTATAAGGATATTTCCTCCCAGTGGATATTTCTGCTATATGTCGTACATGACGGATTATTAATTCGGTAGAAGAGACCTTTTGATCAGGGGAAGGTTCTAGTCGATCATTCAATATTTTTAATAATGCCGCATGTTTACGCCACATATGCAACTCATAAGTTACGCTATCCACGGTCAACTGCCGGGTAATGTAATCGCCTATGTTAAGTGTGATACCATGCAATAGATGTTCATTTCTGAATATAACCTGATCCCCATTTCTTTTTCGCATCCCTTGAGAGATAACTTTATTTTTTCCATGACCACGTACCCGTAACGAATATCGAGTAAAATTTCTAGAATTATCATATGGAGAACTCGGATTTTCAGGAGGAACGGTTGTTGGATACCACAAAACCTCCGGGATCAATAAAGTAAAATCCTTTCGTAAATACGAATAACGTTTCCCCAAACGACAGGCCAAATACATACGCTTGCGTGTATCCGCTATTTCAACGTCCGGAACATTTAGATAACAAATTCTTTCGTCGATTTGGCCTTTATAAGATAGTTCTAATAACAAAGAATCTCCAGGCGACAGACTCGCTGGTACTACAATCACCTGCTTTTCCCGTTCAAACAAAGAGGTCATCCCATTTATGGATAAAGCAGTTATATCCAAATCTGGGTTCAAATAAAGTAATACATTACTCATATCCTTTCCCGTACGATTCCGCACAACAAGTTTTGTATTCACGAACATCTCGTTTTCTCTCTGCTCATAATCAACATCTTGAGATTCAAGATAGGCCTTAGGATAAGAAGAATATTTTTCGTAAATGGATCTATAATTCAAACGCTCCCAAAACTTATTTTGTTGCAAAAAGAAAAAAGAACCTCCACAAAGTATTCCTATGATCAAGAAAAAAAGGACCAAAACACGTTTACCAACACAAGAAACCCGATTGGGAATTCGATCAAATTTGAGAATAGTTAACCCAACAAAGCTAAGACCAAGAAAAAACCACATCCCTCGCTGTAAAAAATAGCCCCATATATCAGAATGCCCTGTTATTCTAGAAAAAGCACTCGGCAAGGAGAGTCCCAACGGATCAAATAAGCCAAACAGACAATCTGATAGATAAAATATTGTAGTTCCCAGGAATCCAAGAAGAAAAATCACACTCAGTACCCGATTCCTGATCCATGTAACAACAAAAAAAGAAAATCCTATCATGAATACAAGAGCCGGTATAACCATCAAAAACAAATAAAACAAATAGTATTCCCCTCCCAAAGGAAAAGGCATGAACAACAAATGCACCAACAGAACCATCAACAACGAAAATATTGCCGCACCTCCAAACACACTAATAAAAGCAACAAACATACCGTATACATACTCAGCATTACTCTCCGAGCGATAATATATCGCTTCCATACTATCTACACCACGTCCCTTGTACAAGAAATGACAACCAAGGATCACTAAAGGCAGCGTTTGAAATACCAAGAAAAAAAATACATTCATGAACGGAACAGAAGAGGAAAAATCTGCAATATCAGATGAGTTCCTCATCAAAACACTTTGACTACTCAATTGAGCAAACAAAATAACAACATACACCCCTAATGTATAACACCATAATAGTTTTTCTCTTAATAATAACCGAATATTATAAGACGCAATCACGCCGATATTAAAATAATCCATAATTCATTCAATATTAAACACACATTTCACCTATTTACAAATATACAAAAAACGACATGATTATGAATTATTTTACTATATTTACAATCAATAATAACTATAAATTATAAATGTTTTCTTATTGGAATGTCGCTGGTTATGACCCAGGAGATCCCATACGCCTATCCAAAGATGAATTTAAGGAAATGTACATTGCCGCAGATGCACCATTTGATATTACAGAATTCAAAGTCAAGGCAAATATAAGGATGTATGGTGTAGACGTAGAATATCCCCTCCCTGAAACTTGGTATAAACTAGATGATCATTAAAAACGAGTTTTTCCTCACGATCATAAATGATTCCTAAAGTAATTCAAGTATCATTTCTAGAATTACTTTAGGATTTCACGGGGATTCTATCTTTCCGGATCGGCAAAAACATGCTCAATAATCCGGCGATCAACATCATCAAACGTCTTGTTCCGGCGTTTCATGACAGCCTCAGCCGTGGAAACGAACTGATTCATTTTATGCTCCGTAAACCCACTGGCTCCACCCCATGAGAAAGAAGGAACAAAATTCCGAGGAAAATCCGAACCGAAAATATTGGTTCCCACACCGATCACCGTTCCGGTGTTAATCATGGTGGAAATACCCAGTTTTGCATGGTCACCCATGATCAGACCGCAAAATTGAAGTCCGGTCCGACGAAAATGCTTAGTCTCGTAATCCCACAACTTCACCTCCACGTAAGTGTTCTTCAGATTAGAATTATTCGTCCCGGCACCAATGTTACACCATTCGCCCAGCACGGAATTCCCGAGAAAACCATCATGCGCCTTATTCGAATAGCCAATCATCACGACGTTATTGACCTCTCCCCCACATTTGCAATACGGCCCGAGAGTCGTTGCCCCGTACACCTTGGCCCCCATCGTCAGTACCGAATGTTCACACATGGCCAATGGTCCCCGCACCAAAACACCTTCCATAATCTCGGCATCTTTACCGATATACACCGGACCACCCTCCGTGTTAATTACCGCACAACGTACAACAGCCCCCTCTTCGACGAAAACGGGATGTTCTCCATACACCTGCACGCAACTATTCAACGGGACACTCTCACGCCCTTCCGTGATCAACCGGAAATCAACCTCCAGTTCTCGGGCATTCAGAGAAAACAAATGATAAGGATAAACAACACGGGTAAACACTCCCGTGTATTCTTTACGTGTAAAATCGGGTATCGTCACCGGATCAAAGGTTGCAACGTCCTGTTTACCCATTCGCACGGCGATCAGACAATCACCCTGTAATAACATCTCTCCAGCCTGCAAAGACTTGATTTCCTGCATTAATTCTTCATTCGGACATACCGAACTATTGATAAGCAAATTATCGTCTTCCACAGACAACGGGAACTTTTCCTGAAGGTAATCTTTGGTCAGATATGCAACCTTATCCCCAAACCGCTTTTCCCACTTTTCCCGGATCGTGAGAATTCCAACCCTCAATTCAGAAATCGGACGAGTAAAAGTCAAGGGCCTTAAAGTACCCCAACTCTTATCATCAAACAAAATTATTTTCATTGTGTGTTTTATATTTGCACACAAAAGTAACAAATGCATCATATTTCACAAAAAAATCTTTGGCATAGGAATTGTCCTATTATGTAGTGGTTTATTTTTCAGCGCCTTTTTGTCAAAATGTCAGTTTTTTGAAACAAGGCTAACCACGGGAAAACCGGAAATAAACCAAATGTGGAAAAGTTTAAAACAATAGAGATAAGGAGATCATAATGAATAAAATAGATTTAAAAGATATTTTACAAGAAAACTTGGCGGACGATAATCAAGATTATTTATCCATCCTAGGAGACGAGAAGGAGATGCTCAACGACCACACGGATATTCCTGACACTCTGCCAATTTTACCGCTACGGAACACGGTTCTGTTTCCCGGCGTCATAATTCCTATAAATATTGGTAGGGAAAAATCACTGAAACTCATCCGGTACGTGTATAAAAGCAGCGTACCCTTCGGTGTTATAGCCCAGAGAGACACCAACACGGAAAATCCCAAACTGGAAGACCTATACACGATAGGTACAGTTGCCACCGTCTTGAAGATATTGGAAATGCCGGATGGAACAACGACGGCTATCATACAAGGGAAAAAGAGATTTGAACTTGATGATATCCTGTACGATGAACCCTATCACGTGGGAAAAATCATTGTTAAACAAGAGGACACGATCACGGAAGAAGACCAAGAGTATAATGCTATCGGAGAGGCTTTAAAAGACATGGCCTTGAAGATTGTAAAATACTCCAGCAACATCCCGAACGAGGCAGGATTCGCCTTGAAAAACATCGAGAGCATGTTATTCCTGATCAATTTCATTTCTTCGAACACGGATATTGACTACCGGAATAAACAGGAATTACTGGAAATTGACATCCTGAAAGAACGGGCAACTAAATTATTGGAACTTTTGGGCAAACAGGTCAAAATACTGGAACTCAAAGAGGATATCCAGAAGAAAGTGAAAGTCGATTTAGATAAACAGCAACGGGAATACCTACTCCACCAGCAGATGAAGACTATTCAGAACGAACTGGGAGCTAACCCGGTGGATGAAGATCTTCAAGAACTGGAAGAGGCAGCCAAAAAGAAGAAGTGGGGAAAGAACGTACAGGAAATTTTTGAAAAAGAACTTCAAAAACTAAAACGCCAAAATCCCTCCACCCCGGACTATTCCGTGCAATTCAATTACGTGAAAGAATTGACCGAGCTACCCTGGGAACACTATTCCGAGGACAATTTCGACTTGAAGAAAGCCTCTGAGATACTGGATGCCGATCATTACGGGCTGGATAAGGTGAAAGAGAGAATTCTCGAATACCTCGCCGTACTGAAACTGAAAGGAGATATGAAATCCCCGATCCTGTGCCTGTACGGCCCCCCGGGAGTCGGCAAAACCTCTTTAGGAAAATCTGTTGCACGGGCACTTAACCGGGAGTTTGTACGTATGTCATTGGGTGGTTTACACGATGAATCCGAGATCCGGGGACACCGTCGTACCTATATTGGAGCCATGCCCGGACGAATCATTCAAAGTATCAAGAAAGCCGGCACGTCAAACCCGGTATTTATACTCGATGAAATCGATAAAGTCGGTCAGGATTTCCGGGGTGACCCACAGTCTGCCCTGTTGGAGGTTCTTGATCCGGAACAGAACACGGCCTTCCACGATAACTACCTGGATATTGACTATGATTTATCGAAAGTCATGTTTATCGCCACGGCAAACGACATTTCAACAATCGCCGCCCCACTAAGGGATCGTATGGAAATGATCGAAGTAAGTGGTTATCTCATGGAAGAAAAAATAGAGATTGCCAAACGGCACCTGATCCCTAAACAACTGGTGAATCACGGGTTAAAAGCAGAACAAATCGAGTTCACGGATGATATATTAAATTTCATCATTGACAAATACACCCGGGAATCGGGAGTACGGGGATTGGATAAGACTTTGGCAAAGATCATGCGTCAAGTGGCAAAGAACGTGGCTCTGGACTCGTCTTTCACGATTAAACCGACAAAAACGACCGTGGAAGAATACCTAGGTACCCCTATCTTTACCCGGGAAGAATACCAAGGTAACGAATTACCCGGAGTGGTTACCGGTTTGGCATGGACAGCCGTGGGCGGTGAAATTCTTTACGTGGAATCAAGTATCAGCAAGGGCAAAGGCGTCCTAACCATGACAGGGAGCCTCGGTGATGTGATGAAAGAGTCTGCCACCTTGGCATTAGAATACATTAAATCGCATGCCGAAGAACTAGGCATCCAGCCCTCAGCCGTGGAAGAACACAACATCCACATTCACGTGCCGGCAGGTGCCGTACCGAAGGATGGTCCCTCGGCAGGTATCACCATGGTCACCTCGTTAGCCTCATCGCTAACCGGAAGAAAGGTAAAGAAAGCCCTCGCCATGACCGGAGAAATCACGTTGAGAGGTAAAGTTCTCCCCGTGGGTGGTATCCGGGAGAAGATCCTAGCTGCCAAACGTGCCGGAATCAAAGAAATCATCCTTTGCCGGGAAAACAAAAAAGACATTGACGAGATTAAAAAAGAATACGTCAAAGGCATTAAATTCCATTTCGTTGACCACATTCGGGAAGTATTGGACATTGCCTTGATCTAAAAGGGATCTACCCATTTTGAAGTGCATCTTAAAAATCAAATTTCGTTTTTAAGATGCACTTCGTTTTTTCCCCCCTCACATGATGACACTATCTATTTTAGACTATCTAAAATAGATAGTTTTAGAATTAATTCGTATCTTTTAGGAAATAATTGAAGTCATGGAAAAATCCAGCAGGACGTGTACGCCGCATTCATTACTGATTTATTTGAACGTTACGGAAAATAAATAGATCCGGATTGTGTTGCAGAAATTATCAACGGGAGCAGAAGGCATACATTTTACACGCAAAGTTTATGTAACCGAATTTTTGCCATGAGCACATCCCACGTGACAACAGAACAAGTAAAATGAGCTTGCCCGGATCTATTGGAACGTAATGAACCTGTTTTCTTGCAATATCGTCAACTATTGACTCCAATTCAGTGGAATTTTTTAATTGCATTGCCAAAGAACACGACGTCAAACAAATCTCAGCACAATATTTTATCAATAAATATGGAATCGGCCCCCCCCACCAATGCCAGACGATTGGCAAAAGTGATGATTGAAAAAGAGTTGGTACTGGAAACCGTGGATAAAACAGGAGTGACGTACCAAATCTATGATGTATTTTTTTCAAAGTGGTTAGAACGTGAATATTAATTGTTGTAACCGGACAGGGAGAATACAAATATTTCACACGGAGCATCACGGCATTACAATATAATGAGTATATTTACCGCAAAATATACGGAGAATATGAAAGCGATCTACATTTGGCAACAAAAAGATTGGCCTAATTTCATATGGGATAACACTCAACTATCTTACAAATTAGGCAATGTTCGCAATTTGCAAGGTAAACTTGTAGGCAAAATGAGTATGCTCGGCTTTGACCTGCAAAATAACGCCATACTGGATACACTAACAGCCGACATCACCAAATCTTCTGAAATAGAAGGAGAAATATTGAACAGCGATCAGGTACGTTCTTCCGTAGCCCGTCATCTAGGAATAGAAACAGAAGGATTGCCCGAAGCCGATCATTACGTGGATGGGGTGGTTCAACTGATGATCGATGCAACTCAAAACTACGCACAACCGTTAACAAACGAACGTCTCTTCAATTGGCATGCGGCACTGTTTCCAACAGGCAGAAGCGGGGCATATAAAATCACCGTTGCAGATTGGCGACAAGGCTCGGATCCCATGCAAGTCATATCCGGTGCTATGGGAAAAGAAAAAATACATTATCAAGCCCCTGATTCTGACAATGTGCCTTACCAGATGAAACTATTTTTAGATTGGGTGAATGACGAGCAAAGAATAGACCCCGTCTTGAAAGCAGCTATCGCCCATTTATGGTTCGTGACAATCCACCCGTTTGATGACGGTAACGGTCGTATCGCCCGTACCATAATGGACTTATTCTTAGCCCGGGCTGACGAAATGCCACATCGTTTTTACAGTATGTCCGCCGAAATACGCAAACAACGAAAAGAATATTACGAGATACTGGAAAAAACACAAAAGGGAAAACTGGATATAACAAACTGGCTCGAATGGTTTCTTGACTGTTTAAACACGGCTTTACTTGACACGGAGAAAACGATCAGTACCATTTTACAGAAAGCCGCTTTTTGGGACAAACACCGGGTTCCCATGAATGAGCGTCAAATCAAGATGGTAAATCTATTGTGGGATGGCTTTAACGGGAAACTAACTTCTTCCAAATGGGGCAAGATCACCAAATGCTCCGCCGATACTGCTTTACGCGACATACAAGATTTGATCGGCAAAGGCGTACTACGCAAAACAAATGAAGGTGGCCGAAGCACGAATTACGAGCTGGCTTTATAGAATTTTGCGGAGAATAACCACCTTATTCTCCGCAAAATTTGCGACAAAAATCACTAATAATATCTACTGTATCTTCTTTCAAATACATTTCTTTTCCCCCTGGTGAATGATAAATAAAATAGCAGTGAGCAAAAGATAATTCATGCTAATAATCAATCAATTACTTTTGCTTATTAGTTTTGCCTATCCACACATAGAATAATTCAATCAAATTTCTTGTTTTAATAAAAATAAATGATATATTTTTGTATCGAGAAAATAAAAACAAGAATCAATTATAAAAATAAAAAACAATGGAACCAATTATCAATTCACAACTTCCTGAATTCAAAGTTCAGGCATTTCACAACGGAGAGTTCAAAACAGTAAGTAGCGAAGACGTAAAAGGCAAGTGGGCAATTTTCTTTTTCTATCCCGCAGACTTTACTTTTGTTTGCCCGACCGAATTAGTTGACGTGGCAGAGAAATACGAACAATTCAAAGCAATGGGAGTAGAAGTTTACTCTGTAAGCACGGATTCTCATTTCGTACACAAAGCATGGCATGATGCCTCTGAAAGCATCCGCAAAATCAAATACCCGATGTTGGCAGACCCGACCGGAGTATTGAGCCGTGCCTTCGGCGTGATGATCGAGGAAGACGGGATGGCTTATCGCGGAACATTCGTGGTAAACCCGGAAGGAAAGATTAAAATTGCAGAAATCCACGACAACAACATCGGACGTAACGCTGACGAATTACTTCGGAAAGTTGAAGCTGCTCAATTCGTGGCAGAACACCCGAACGAAGTTTGCCCTGCAAAATGGAAAAAAGGTGCAAACACACTGAAACCGAGCATTGATTTGGTTGGTAAAATTTAAATAATTCAAAGTTTAGAGTTTAGAATTTAAAGTGAAAAACATTCTAAACTCTAATTTTTACCCTTTAACCTCTAAACTTCATTTATATGCTAGATACCTCTTTGAAAGATCAACTTAAAAATATTTTCGCCGTTTTAGAGGCTCAATACACGTTGGACATCGCCGTGGCTCCTCACCACGAAAGTCGGCAGGAATTAACGGAAATGTTGGCTGACGTGGCAGAATGTTCAGATAAAATATCTTGCCAGATTAAAGAGGGAAAAGAACTGGAGTTCTCTTTACTGAAAAACGGAGAACCCACAGGCATCAAATTCCGGGGAGTCCCCAACGGACACGAGTTCACCTCCCTCCTGCTTGCCATCATGAATGCAGACGGGAAAGGGAAGAATTTTCCGGATGAGACCATCTGCAACCGGGTGAAAGCATTGAAAGGTCCTATACACCTGACAACCTACGTATCTTTAACTTGTACCAACTGTCCGGATGTCGTACAAGCACTGAATGCCATGGCAACTTTAAACCCGCAAATCCATCACGAAATGGTCGACGGGGCAATCTACCAAGATGAAGTAGAAAAATTAAAGATACAAGGAGTACCTTCCGTGTTTGCGGATGGAAAACTCATCCATGTCGGAAGAGGGGAATTCGGTGAATTATTAAACAAACTTGAGGCTCAATACGGAATAGAAGAAAACACGTTAGAGGTAAAAGAAAAAAGTTATGATGTCATCGTTCTAGGAGGAGGACCGGCAGGATCGGCAGCCGCCATTTACTCCGCACGTAAGGGTTTGAACGTGGCCATCATAGCGGAACGTATCGGGGGACAAGTCAAAGAGACCGTGGGAATTGAAAACCTGATTTCCGTACCGGAAACAACAGGTAATCAATTGGCAGACAATTTACGGACACATTTACAATGTTACCCGATTGACCTGCTGGAACATCGGCAGATTGAAAAAATAGCATTAGAGGACAAACAAAAAATACTTTCCACGGCTACCGGGGAGAAATTCTCCGCACCGGCTGTTATCGTAGCTACCGGAGCCAGTTGGAGAAAACTGAACGTATCAGGTGAGGCCGAGTATATCGGTAGAGGCGTTGCGTTCTGCCCGCATTGTGACGGGCCATTCTACAAAGGCAAACACGTTGCAGTTGTAGGAGGGGGCAATTCAGGGATAGAAGCTGCCATTGATTTGGCAGGAATATGTTCAAAAGTTACCGTATTGGAATTTTTGGACAATTTAAAGGCCGATCAAGTGTTACAGGAAAAACTAAAGAGCTTACCCAACGTGGAAGTCTTTGTCAATTCGCAAACACTTGAAGTTATCGGCAACGGGGATAAGGTAACAGGCATCCGGGTAAAAGACCGGACTACCGAAGAGGTTCGTACCATTGAATTGGACGGAATTTTCGTTCAGATCGGTTTAATGCCTAATAGCGGCGTTTTCCGGGATGTAGTCGACACGAATCGAATGGGAGAAATCGCCATCGACACACATTGCCGCACAAATATTCCGGGAATCTATGCCGCAGGAGATGTCTCCACCGTACCCTACAAACAAATCATCATCGCCATGGGAGAAGGAGCAAAAGCCGCACTTTCTGCTTTTGAAGATCGGATGCGAGGGGTGATTTAAAGTAAAAGATAAAAGTAAAAAACTAGAAGTTAACCACACTTCTAGTTTTTTTTATTTTCATCTTCCAGGCCTTTGGTCAATGACTTTACCAGTTTATACTTATTAAAGAATTCTCTCAATATTACCCGCAAAACCGTATACCCCGGTATCGCCAAGATCATTCCCGGTATACCCGCCAGATTTCCCGCAATCAGTATCACCAAAAAGATCTCCATCGGGTGAGCGTGAACACTATTCCCGTAAATCAGAGGCTGTAACACCACGTTATCAATCAACTGGGTAATAATGAAAACGATACTCATGTATATCAACAAGGGAAATACCACCGTGTAGAAATCGACATCCACATTCGTCGCGATCCCGACAGACAATCCGAAAGCCGCCCCGATCAGAGGCCCGATGTAAGGAATTACATTCGTAATCCCCGTGATCAAACCAATCAACACCGCATTATTAAACGGTAGACCCACGATCGTCAATCCCAGTATATTCAAACCCATCACGATCAGCACCTCGAAGGTAATCCCGATAAAATAACGCATCAGTAATTTTTGAATCGAATCCAGCGCATTCCCCACGCCTTCCCCGTAACGTGTCGGCACGATGGTCAACAACATCCGGTAAAATAACTTGCTATCCTTCAAGAAAAAGAATGCCATAAACGTCACGGAAAACAAGGCTATAAAAATACTACTGATCGTACCCGCCAAAGAACCGAATATATTTTGAATCTGCGTGACATCCACCACCGACTTCAAGTTCGTCACGATATATTCCTTCACGTCCTGATCCGATTCAAGAATTCCAAACCGTTTCAATCCCTGCTCCAAATCAGCCAAAGGATCTTCCAGCTTGTTCACGATATTCGTGATACTAATATCACTCAACGACTGAAATTCTTGGCTCACTAACGGGATCACCGTGTAAAAGAAAAGGATAAATACAACCCAAATACAAATCAAAGCTATCGCGGCTCGCAAACCTCCCGGTATATGATACCCCTTAATTTCCAAGCGCTCCAAACAATTCATCACCGGTCGTCCCAAAAAAGAGATGATCACGGCAATCAAGATATAAGCTATTATGGAAGAAAAATACCAACACAAAAATCCCACAACCGCCAAAGCGAACCCTCCCAGACAATATTTTCCTATATTATTCATAATTCAATCTTTACAATGTAACAAACAACTCTCCGTTTACGACAAAAGCAACTTGACGTTACACATTTCTTAGCCCAAAAATAGATAAATAAATTTACTCTATAAGTACATAGGTATTATTTATGCGAAAAAAACATGGAAATCAAGAAAACATTTTTATCTTTGATTACGTTCTTTAATGGATAAATAACAAAATAAAGTCGTGTATGCTAAGAAAAGCTTGGGATCTATATTACGACGGATTCAGGAATATGCCCCGGTGGGGAAGAACTCTTTGGCTTATTATCATTATTAAGCTATGTATCATGTTTTTAGTCTTTAAACTTTGGTTAATGCCCAATTACTTGAACTCCCACTACGACAGTGCCGAGGAGAAAAGTAATCATGTTTTTGAAGAATTAACAACAAAACCTTAATATTATGCTTCTTGATCTGACAACAACCACTCTGGTGGAGTGGTCACGATGGCAATTTGCCATGACAGCAATCTACCATTACATGTTTGTACCCCTGACCTTGGGATTGGCCCTGATGCTCGCCATCATGGAAACTATGTGGGTAAAAACGGGTGATCAAAGTTGGCTGAATGCCACTAAATTCTGGATGAAACTGTTCGGTATTAACTTTGCCATCGGCGTGGCTACCGGGTTAATTCTGGAATTCCAGTTCGGAACAAACTGGTCAAACTACTCTTGGTTCGTGGGAGATATTTTCGGCGCCCCGCTGGCCATTGAAGGAATTATAGCATTCTTCTTAGAATCCACCTTCGTGGCTGTCATGTTTTTTGGCTGGAATAAAGTAAGCAAACGCTTCCATCTGGTTTCAACCTGGATGGTATTTGTCGGGGCAAACATTTCTGCACTATGGATTCTGGTTGCCAATGCTTGGATGCAGAATCCCGTCGGTATGGAATTCAACCCGCTGACGGCCAGAAATGAAATGGATGATTTTTGGGCAATTCTCTTCTCTCCCACCGCAATCAGTAAATTTACCCACACGGTAACTTCGGCCTACACGCTCTCGGCCTGTTTCGTGGTAGGAGTGAGTTCATGGTTTATCCTGAAGAAAAGGAATCTTGAATTCGCTCGTAAGAGTATCATGCTTGCCTCCGTGTTCGGGTTAATCAGTATTCTGCTCACCATGTACACGGGAGACTCCAGCGCGCAGGATGTAACCAAGACACAACCCATGAAATTCGCCGCCATGGAGGGCCTGAACGAGGGTGGTAATGGGGTAGAATTCACCGTAATCGGTATTCCGACAAACGATCCGTCATTACCGACTCCCAAGATGAAAAAAATGGAATACGCGATCCATGTTCCTAAAATGCTTTCCTTCTTGGGGTATCATGATTTCAACGCCTATATTCCCGGTATTCAAAATATTTTAGATGGTTACACCTCACAAGAAGGTATCACCTATCCCTCTTTGGAACAACGTATGGCTAACGGCCGCACCGCCATCGATGCCTTGAAAACATATAAGCAAGCCGTCAAGGACGAAAACCATCCCCTTGCCGACAGCACGTTGCAAGTCTTTAAAGCCAACTATTCCGACTTCGGGTACGGCTACTTGTCATCCCCGTATGACGCCATACCTCACGTGCCGCTCGTATTCTTCAGTTTCCGAATCATGGTCGGTCTGGGTATGTTATTCACACTTCTATTCATTCTTTCCCTGTGGTATGCAAAGAAGAGAAAATTCGAGAAATTCAAACTCATTCCTTACTTGGCTCTTGTCTGCGTTCCCTTGGCTTACATCGCCTCCCAATGCGGTTGGATCGTGGCTGAAGTTGGTCGCCAACCTTGGGTCGTACAGGATCTGATGCCCACGAATGTCGCCGTTACCAAAATAGCGTCCGACTGGGTAATGACCACATTCTGGATGTTTGCCATACTTTTCACCGTCCTGCTAATTGCAGAACTGAAAATTATGTTCCACCAGATAAAAAAAGGACCGGAAAATCATTAAAATCTAAAATCATAAATCACAAATCGCAAATGAATATGGAATTTCTTCAACATTATTGGTGGATTTTAATATCATTACTTGGCGGATTGCTCGTATTCCTGTTGTTCGTGCAAGGAGGACAAACACTATTATATACCATTGCCAAGACTGACGATGAACGCAATCTGTTGGTCAACAGTTTAGGACGTAAGTGGGAATTCACGTTCACAACATTAGTCGTGTTCGGGGGTGCATTTTTTGCCAGTTTCCCGCTATTCTATTCAACCAGTTTCGGGGGAGCTTACCTCGCTTGGATGGTTGTATTGTTCTGTTTCGTGATGCAGGCCGTTTCCTACGAGTATCGCCGGAAAGCCGGAAACCTGCTCGGGGAAAAAACATACAACATATTCCTGATCATTAACGGGGTCATCGGCACCATCTGTATCGGTGCCGTTGTCGGCTCTTTCTTCACGGGCAACCCGTTTAAACTGGGGGAAATGAATGATGTTACCTGGATGAGTCCCTGGAGAGGAATCGAGGTGTTGTTCAATGTCGCAAACCTCTGTCTGGGTCTAGCCATTTTCTTCTTGGCCCGTACATTAGCCTCTCTCTATTTTATGAATAACATCAAACACGACGTGATCTATGAGAGAAGTAAAAAACAAGTATTATACAACTCCATTCCGTTCGTGGTATTCCTACTCGCCTTCCTAGCCATCATATTATTAGGCAAAGGTTACGCAATCATGGAAGACAAGAGCATCCAGCTCGTCCCGTACAAATATTTCCACAACCTGCTGGAAATGCCTTTGAACACGCTTATTTTATTGATCGGTGTTGTCGGAGTTTTATTCGGAATCATCCAATCCATCCTGAAACCCCACTGGAGAAAAGGGATTTGGTTTTCCGGAATCGGAATCGTCTTGGCTGTAATCGCCTTGTTTATCGTGGCAGGATTCAATAACACGGCATTCTACCCGTCATACACGGATCTCAATTCGTCATTGACCATTTACAATGCCTCGTCCTCCCTCTACACGCTGAAAACCATGGCATACGTGTCACTGGCCTCACCGATCGTGCTGGCCTATATATTCTACGCTTGGCGGGCTCTCAACAAAAAACAAATTGACATACAAGATGTGAAAGACGACCACCATGCATATTAAGATAAAAACTAAAAGTTAAAAACTAAAAGATAAAAGCCGGAAAACATTTTCCACTTTTACCTTTTAGTTTTTAACTTTTATCTTTCCTCTTATATATAAAAAAGGGCTGTTTCCAGCCCTTTTTTACATATAAGAAGAATTGTCCCAACAATGAGTACAAAGCTCCTCCTTCGGCAATCCAATTGCCTTCACAATATCTTCCAGACGTTGGAACTTTAATGAATCCAACTGTAAATGTTGAGCCATCACGTCCAGCATCTTCTTGTACTTCTCCGAATCGGGATCGGTATATGGTTTTAATATCTCTTCCGTCAAATCGGAGGTACCTTCCAAATCCCGGATCACCCGACGGGTAAACAAGTCAAAATTAGAACGGGAAGAGGAGAAATTCAAGAACGCACAAGGATAAACCAGAGGCGGACAAGCAATCCGCATATGCACCTCTTTTACCCCACATTCTTTCAATTTCACCACGTTATCCTTCAACTGGGTTCCCCGCACGATTGAATCATCCAGGAACAGAATCCGGGCATCCCGCGTAAATGCCTCATTAGGCAACAATTTCATCTTGGCCACCAGATCCCGCATCGCCTGATTCTGTGGCATAAAACTACGGGGCCATGTCGGAGTGTACTTCACGAACGGACGCTTGTACGGCAGGCAACGGGCATTCGAGTAACCAATCGCATGACCGACTCCCGAATCGGGTATTCCCGCCACATAATCTACCTTCACGTCATCCCGTTCGGCAATAGCCGCTCCACAACGATAACGGGCATCTTCCACGTTAATCCCCTCGTAATATGAAGAAGGGTAACCGTAATATACCCACAAGAAAGAACAAATCTGTTTCTTGCATCCCGGAGTCGTCACTTGCGTGATCCCATCCCGGGTAATCTGCAAAGCCTCCCGCGGCTGAATATCCCGCACAATCGTGTATCCCAGATTCGTGAACGAAGAACTTTCGCTGGCCACCACATAACCATGCTCATTTTTTCCCAGAATAATCGGCGTACGACCATATTTATCCCGAGCCGCATAAATCCCCGTCTCCGTCAGGATCAAAAAGGAGCAAGACCCCTTGACCTTGTTATACACGTTCTCGATTCCCTCCTTAAACGTATTCCCGGCATTAATCAGCATGGCCACCGCCTCTGTCGGGTTCACCGTCGAACTCGACAATTCGGCAAAATGCTTTCGTTCCTTCAGAAACTCATCTACAATCTCGTCCAAATTAGCCAAACGTCCGACCACCACGACAGCGAACCGTCCTAAATGCGAGGTCACCGTGATGGGCTGGGATTCCATATCACTGATCACCCCGATTCCCAAGTTAGACCCGGCGAAACGATCCAGTTCCGGTTCAAACTTATTCCGGAAATAGGCACTCTCCAAACTATGGATGGAGCGATTAAAATCCGCCCCGTTATAAAAAGCCAATCCCGCACGTTTCGTTCCCAGATGAGAATGGTAATCCGTGCCATAAAACACGTCAGCAACACAATCTTTACGAGATACACAGCCAAAAAATCCGCTCATACTTCAATATCTTTTTGTAATTATTTCTCTTCAATCTTCTCTTTCGCGGCCTGTAAAGCCAAATCGAATTTCGGATAAATATTCTCAACCCCGACAAGCTCACCGATTCCCCCCTTTAACAAATCCTTTTTCACCGGTTCACTCACCCCTGACAAAACGATATACGTACCCTCGTTCTTTAATTGAAGGATTGTCTCTCTCAAGTTCTTCAACCCGGTAGAATCCACGAAAGGCACATGACGCATACGAATAATCAGGACTTCGTAATTCACGCCCAAGTTACGAATTGTTTCACAATATGTCTTTGCCGACCCGAAGAAAAATGGCCCGCTAATCTCGTATATACCCAAACCTTTCGGCAGATCCTTGTAATTTTCAAGCACATCACTATCCATATTTGTGGCTCCGATAATCTCTTTCGGGGCGTTATCCGCCATACGTTTCATAAATAACAGGGCAGCCAACACAACCCCGATTTCAATCGCCACGGTCAGATCGACTAGCACGGTCAGGAAGAACGTCACCAGCAAAATCACCACATCGGACATCGATGCCCGGAGGATAGAACGGAATGACCGCCATTCACTCATGTTATAAGACACCACAATCAGGATTCCCGCCAGACATGACATCGGAATCAAGGACGCCCATTTCCCGAAGAACAACATGATCAGCAATAGCACCACGGCATGCGTGATACCGGCAATCGGAGTACGTCCCCCGTTCTTCACGTTGGTTGCCGTACGGGCAATGGCTCCCGTGGCAGGAATACCACCAAACAAAGGTGAGGCAATATTAGCAATCCCCTGGGCTATCAACTCTGTATTCGAACGATGATGCCCGCTGATCATACCATCGGCAACTACCGCCGACAGCAAGGACTCAATAGCTCCCAAAATGGCAATCGTCATGGCAGGCTGCAAGTAATGAGACAACTGTCCCCACTCGATTGACGGGAACACCGGGGTCAAATTACACTTAATCTCCCCGAACTCGGAACCGATCGTCGTCACCGCACCTTCCGGCAAAAGGAATACCACGATAGGCGTCACCACCAATATTGCCACGAACGAACCCGGCACCTTACTTGTAATCTTCGGCATATACACCGCAATCAACACGGTCACGATCGTGATTCCCACGGCATACCAGTTCACGGTATCTATTCCCCCAAAATAAGCACCCCATTTACCGATAAAACTCCCCGGCACGTCCGTCAGTGTCAGTCCCAGTGCATTCGATATTTGCGTGGAGAAAATCGTCAAGGCGATACCGGAAGTAAAACCGACAATCAACGGGTGAGGAATAAACTTCAGTAACGTCCCCAACCGCAGCATACCGAACCCGATCATGATCACCCCGGCAAATATCGTTGAAATAATCATCCCGTCCAGACCATAATCATTTACAATCCCGTAGACAATAACGATAAAAGCTCCCGTGGGGCCACCGATCTGTACCCGGCTACCACCAAAGAATGAAATGAGAAATCCGGCCACGATAGCCGTTATAATTCCCTTTTCAGGAGAAACACCCGAGGCCACGGCAAAAGCGATTGCCAACGGTAAGGCCACGATACCTACCACGATTCCGGCAAGAATATCTTTCGATAAATTCTTCTTTACCGAACCGTCTTTAATTAATCCGAATAATTTCGGACTAAACACCTTTTCCATACTATTATACCCTTAATTTTAAAACGCACAAAGGTATATATTAATTTCAAATTCAAGGCTCCGAAATTAATAGAAATTAATAATCCCACCATTCACAAGATTATTTCCTGTAAATCACGAAATTATCTCCATGTCAAATATGAAATACCTGGCTAAAGAAATGTTTCAATTCCCCTTTGGACACAGCCCCGCATCCCACTTGCGGCTGGCCTTCCACCGGAACAAACATCAAGGTCGGGATGCTCCGCACGTTGAAGGCCTTTACCAACTCCTTCTCCATATCGCTATCCACCTTGTAAATATCAACTTTCCCCTCGTACTCCCGCTGCAACTCTTCCAGGATCGGGGCTATGGTCTTACACGGGACACACCAATTCGTGTAGAAATCTATCACAACCGGACGCTCCCCCTCAAATCTGTACATCCTCTCATTCTGATAGTCAAACACTTTCCGCTTAAAACTATCCTTTGTCAAATGCTCGATCATAGTCATATTGTTACAAATTAATAAGTACATGAATCATACGCACTATTCCCACAACAAGTTACAAGTTCTTTCCCAACCCTGTTCCCCAATTGCATTCTTTATCGTATCTTTGGAAAATCATTATAAAACACGATAACACATGAAAATTCTTGGAAATATCATCTGGGTCCTGTTCGGCGGTTTCTTCATCGCACTAGAATACTTTGTATCCAGTATCGGCTTGTTTATCACGATCATCGGAATACCTTTCGGAATACAAACCCTAAAACTCGGAGTGCTGGCCCTCTGGCCTTTCGGCAGCCAAGTGGTAGACATCCCGCAAAGTAGCGGTTGTCTTTCCTTCCTCATGAATGTCATCTGGTTCTTCATAGGGGGAGTATGGATATTCCTGTCCCATCTCCTTTTCGGGGTAATCTTCTGCATCACCATCATCGGTATCCCCTTCGGTATGCAACATTTCAAACTAGCCCGCTTAGCCATCACCCCCTTCGGTCACGACGTTCTATAAAAAAGCGGGCCCCATCCCTAAGGCCCGCTCGTCTGATAAAAAGCTCTAAACAATTGTCCAAAGCCAAACTAAAAATTCAGTGATCTTATTAATTTTAAATTTTAGATTGTAAATTTTAAATTCCAGTTACTTCAATCCCTCCCTCAATCTAAAATCATCAAATCTAAAATTCCTAAATTCCCTTCAACGCCTTCAGCGTTTTCTCGGTTTCTGCATTTGAAGGACGAGTCATGTTCGCATTCACCACCTTACCCTCTTTGTCCAAAAGAATAAAACGAGGAATATACTTCACCCCGAAAGCGTCCATGAATGCCCGGTCTCCGCCATTATGCAACTGAACTCCTTCTAATCCTTTCTCTTTCACCATTTTCTCCCATGCAGCTTTATCCTTGTCGCAAGAGATACTCACGAACACGATCTTCTTACCGTGCATTTTCTTCTCCAACTCCTTCAAATGAGGAAGTTCTCCCGTGCAAGGTCCGCACCACGTAGCCCATATATCAATGTAAACATACTTACCCTTCAAATCACTCAAGGAAACTTCCTTACCGTTAATATCCAAATACTTAAACGTAGGAGCTTGATCTCCTTCTTTTAACTCTTTTTTCTCTTGTGCATTCACCGTAACAAATGACAACAAGATCAACATACAGGATAAATAATGCTTTAATCTCATAGCTTTTCTTTGTTTATTTTTTTATTGTAACACAAAGCTAAGGATTAAAACTCAGACCTATATCACGTAAAAAAGGTTTTAAGATAGATTTAATACAACCCCCTATTTTTTATCCACGATCACCCGGAAGTTATCGTCCAGACGCAGTACTCCGCTAAACGTACTACCGTCCTCATTTTTAAAGCCATTCAGCGACCCGGTTTTACCTTTCAACACCAAAGCCTCGACTTGCTTCTGTGTTAATTTTTTCCCAAAAAATTCCATGGGGATAATAAAATCACAAGATTTCCTATACAGGCTACACCCCCAGGCCGCCCGTCCCTTGATAATCTCGCCGTTTCCGCATTTCGGACATTTCAACACGACGGGGTCCGCGGGAGCTTTTTCCTTTTTCGGGGCTTTCTCTTTCGTGGCCGTTTCTTTTTTCGCCTCTTCTGCCACCTCTACGGTGATCGCTTTCCGGGGCGAACATTTCACCACGTGTACCAGTTCGTTCACCATCACCTTCAACTCCTCCATAAAATCCGACACGTTATAAGTCCCCTCCTCGATCATCCGCAATTTCTTCTCCCATTGCCCGGTCAACTCAGCCGACTTCAACAGGTCATTCTGAATCGTATCAATCAGTTCAACACCCGTGGCTGTTGCCACCAACCGCTTTTTATCCTTCCGAATATACCCTCTTTTCAATAACGTCTCGATAATCCCCGCCCGGGTAGACGGACGCCCTATCCCGTTCTCCTTCATTAAATCTCGGAGTTCCTCGTCTTCCACCTGTTTTCCGGCAGTCTCCATCGCCCGCAACAAATCCGCCTCCGTGTAATACTTCGGTGGCTGCGTTTCCTTCTCCTGCAATTCGGGCGTGTGCGGTCCCTTTTCCCCAACCTCGTACACGGGCAACACGTTCTCATCACTCTGTTTGTTCGATGCTGCGGGAAAGACTACCCGCCAAGCCGGGTCAATAATCTGTTTTCCGGTTGCCTTGAACTCGTTCATCCCCACCTGAGCCATAACCGTCGTGTTCGCGATCTCGCAATCCGGATAGAACACCGCGATAAACCGTCGGGTCACCAAATCATACACCCGCTTTTCATCCGGGGTCATATCATAGCTGAAAACTCCTGTCGGGATAATAGCATGGTGATCCGTGATTTTTTTGTCGTTGAACACCTTCGGAGACTTGCGTATTTTACTCCCGTTAATAATCGGGTCGATCAACGTGACGTATGGTTTCAGCCCCTTCAAAATCCCGGGGACTTTGGGATATATATCATTCGGTAAGAAATTCGTATCTACACGGGGATAAGTCGTCAACTTCTTCTCGTACAGCGACTGGATGATTTTCAAAGTCGTGTCCGCCGAGAAAGCAAACTTCCGGTTACACTCCACCTGCAACAACGTCAAATCGAACAATTTCGGCGGGTGTTCCATGGCCTTTTTGCGCTCCACACTCTTGATTTCCAACTCCAAAGGTAGAATCTCCTGCATGAAAGCCTCTGCCTCCTCCTTTACCGTGAAACGTCCTTTCGTGTAAGAGAACCAACCTCCCCGGTAATCCGTCCGTACCTCCCAATAAGTTTCCGGTTTGAACTGTTCTATCGCTTTCTGCCGATCGACAATCAGAGCCAACGTCGGGGTCTGCACCCGCCCGATCGACAACACGTTCTTCCCGTTCCCGTAGCGCAACGTGTAAGCTCTCGTGGCATTCATCCCCAACAGCCAGTCCCCGATCGCCCGGGCTGACCCGGCAGCGTATAACGTGTCAAAATCCTTCGACGACATCAACTTGGCAAACCCGTCCCGGATCGCCTCTTCCGTCAACGAAGAAATCCATAACCGCATCACCGGAGCCTTGCACTTTGCCTTCGTAAGCACCCAGCGCTGGATCAACTCCCCTTCCTGCCCCGCATCACCGCAATTAATCACCATCTCCGCCCGGTTGAACAACTCTTCTATAATGGCAAACTGCCGTTTGATCCCCTCATCATCAATCAACTTGATCCGGAACGAGGACGGAATCATCGGCAACATACTTAAATTCCACTGCCTCCACTTTTCCGTGTACTCGTGCGGTTCCTGTAACGAACAAAGATGCCCGAATGTCCACGTCACACAATAGTCATTCCCCTCGAAATAACCATTCCGACGTACTTTGGCTCCCAGAACCTCTGCTATCTCCTTCGCCACACTCGGCTTTTCCGCTATACAAACACGCATCGATTAATTTTAGATTTAAAAATTCTGAGATTTAATGATTTCCGATTAAGTGATTATTAATCACCGAATCATTGAATCGCCAATCACATAATCCATTTGTTTTCAATCACTTAAAAGCTCAACTGAATCCTCCCCTGTATCATGCTAAACGTCTGTTTCCCATCTATCGGTGCATGTTTATCCAAACTTACCAAGCTATAACTCATTTTCGCTGCCACATACTTGTTGAAATAATAGATACCCCCGATCGAGAAATCATTTTGTTTCCCTCCCATAATTCCGGCATCTTTATCGTTCATGTTGGTGATATTATAGCGACACAGGATTTCCAAGCTCTTCTCCCCCGGAGCCGTGGCCATACCACTCGTTTTATTATAACCATAACGACCATTCAGTAAGGCATACCCCACCTGTGCATACCAACCGTCTCCGGTATAGTTCTCGACCGACGCTTTACGATTCACGTGAGCCATCAGGTATTCACTTTGGAAATACCACCTGTCAAGCACCATCACCACCTCGGCCCCGAACTTCCATTCATTAATTGCCTCGGTCACCTCTGCCTTCAAAAACTTCTCGGAAATCAAATTCGAGGGAGCCCCGGCCGAATAAGTCAATGTGTTCTCTTCTGCCTCACCCTGCACGCCAAACCGAGAAGAAACTCCGACATGAATCACGTTTTTCTCCTTTGAATAAGGACGGAACAACACTCTCCCCGAAAACGCATACCCCTCATCCCCTTTCTCCGTGTTGTCAATATCTTTATCGCTGAACACGCCTCCCGACACGTTCAACACGTCGCAATTATACGTGTAACTGATTCCCAGCCGTCGGCGATCCCCGAAAGCAATCCCGGTCACGGCCGCCCCGTTAAACTTCATATCCGACGTCCCGATCCGGTACTCCAAACTGAACGGTTCGAAATAATGTCCCACCCGGAACAAATTCTTCCCGTCATTATACTCGATATAAATATCTTTCATCGACACTTTGCTCTTGGCAAATCCCATCTCGATCTTCCCGGTCCACCTTTCCAAGAAACGAATCACCGTCCCCATACGGACATCATATACCTCAACCGCATTTCCCAAAGACGTTTTATCACTAAAAAATACCCCTCCGTCAAATAACGCCCGACCAATCAAACGAGCCTCGAAATCTCCCTTCTCCGACTTCAACGTCAACTGCGCCGAAGCACTCACTCCACAAACCAGTAGCATCAAAATCAATAGCGTATGCCTCATCATCAATAGTTTAAGGATTAATTTAATTGTATAGAATTAGAATACCTTGCAAAAATACAAAAAAATCAACAATTCATAGATTTCTTCCTCAGAAGAGATTTAATCATATCGTCCACAACTTGGAAAACACCACAACGGATTACACAACACGCCCAAATTATAAATACAAAATCAGGAAATAAAAGTATCCAAGAAAGAATGTATTTTAATCAGATCACCAAGGATCCGTATAACTAAAACTTATATATATCAGTTCATAACTACTAACATTTATACTACCTTTAATAGCATATTTCCCCGTAATCCGATAAGTATTTCCTGTTTCAAGAGATTGATAGTAATAAATAATCCTAATAGCTCCGTCAAGGTCATAGAAACCTGTATAATCGTGATATACCAAATAATTCCGGACTAAATCCGTATAATCAACATAAGTAGAATTTATCGATGAAAGTTTTAGTTTAAAACGCATTTGAGAAAACTGAGTTGTTAACTCAACCCTAACGTTAATATAACTCTCAGGAAAATGATCCTCAAAATCATTTACTCCTTCAGGTGTAGTAATATACTCTGTGGCATAATATGTTAAATCTTGAAAAGGCAAAGAACGCGTACTTGTTTCCAAAAGAGCATTTTGATCCGTTGTACTATTCTTAAACCAAATCGTATCTCGGGACAATGCTTTGAAAAAGTTCAATCTGTCCTTAATTTCATCCAATGACAAGATTTCTGCATTTTCAGCCCGGCTGACACTTTCCGTGATCTGCACGCCATATTCTTCCGAAAGTTCCGCCAAAACTTGAGGCAAATCGTTTCCAATCGTGGAATCAACCATTTCGTTTTTCTGACAACTGCATATAACCAATGCAATCAAGCAGGATAATAAATAATTAACAATTTTCATAATCTTCGATTTTTAATGATAAAAAAGTATTGTACTTCTTCCTTGGATACTCCGTCACTTATCACATTTTTTCCATTTGACCGCGTCAGCCACGACCTTTGGAGAGCTTAGTCCCAAATAAGCATAGCGTACATATCTATTTATGTCTCCCTCATCACTTAAAACCACTTTAACATCTCGCCCTTTTGGGAAATGAAATACGCCAAGAGAAATCCATTCTCCACCATCCGGATCCAGCTCCACTTCCAGTTTATGTTCAAAAACGCCATCATCGACAATAAAATATCTTTTATTATCTACAAATTCATGACTACGAGACTCTTTATCTGCAAATTTATTACTATGATACTCTTTTCCCGGAAAGTAGTAATAAAGCACCTCGTATTCTCCATCATCAGGCAAGGAGGTATGCCATTCAACCCGGTGTTTTCCTTCTCCTATTCCAATAACAAGAGCGCTCTTTATTGGATTCCCAAAATATTTCTTATCAATCAATAACTCCCAACGACCAGATCTACTGACACTCCCGTATTTTTTCCCCGTTCCTTTATTCTTAAATGGAAATATCTTCTCCAATAAGTCATTTTTCACGATTCGAAATCCCGGATCCTCGTTATCAACAATTATTTCAGTCGAATCTAGTGCAAACTCCCGAGGATCCATCTCGATGGTTTTAGCAAGCGTGTCTAAATAAGGTAATGTGTTGTCTCTTTTTAAAGACAACACATCAGGTAAATTACACGCGAGGGGCATGAACAAATAATCAGGTCTCCTCATACGTTTACGAGACATTATTTCCACGGCAGCACCAGCCTCGATATGCCAAGCTTGATTGTCACCGGTTATAATAACTCCATCACCTTCCCCTTGATTGAATATTTTAAAAGAGTAAAAAATATCATGATAAATCGCACATACTTTACATTCCTTTACAACAAAAGAAGCCAATCGATCGGACTTATACCACTTTTCCAAGATAGGAGCCAACTCCAACCCCAAACTATCTTTTACTTCTTGTTCAAAAGCACTTAATTGCACCTCTTCAAACAAATGACGCAACAAAAAGTCACGATAAAACATTTCAAATTCATTTAAATCTACCTGCAAAGCAATTAATGCTTTCAGTTCGGCGGTTTTCATGATAAAAATATCGTTCAAAAGAGATGAAGGAAGCTTGCTCTCGATGGCGTTTTGCAAACTATGTTTTGACAAGTAATTAATCACGTTCACTTTCCTGTTATCATCCAAGGTAAACGTAAGTAATGATTCTATATCCTTACACACACGAGACATCGTTTCATGAATAAACGGATACTTGCCGGAAGCTATGAAACACGTGTTTCCTCTCAGCGCGGAACTAACACTACAAGGTCCACTAGCCAACAACCCGCACTCCTGATCCCCCAAGAACGAACAAAACACGAGATCGGAATCATCCTCCCGACATTCTTGCTCTTCATACCCCCAAAAGAAACTCGTAAGCAAATTTTCCGGGAGGGACACGAGACCACAGGATTCTCTCTCCCCCTCCCCCTGATCCCCCAGGAAGAAATAAAGAGAAATAGGCGTTTCTACCAAATACAACCATTCATAAGGATAACGTTCAACACGATCATATTTTCGATCACGCTTCTCCCCGCCCCAGACCACGGCACCACTAAGATTTCCTTTATGATATTCTATATCCTGTTTTATTTCCCTTATTCGTTCCACGAGAACATTGTCATCCACCTTGCCAAACCTTTCAAAAAAATATTCATGCCCCGGGAAATAGTACACGTTATAACGAATAGAATCAACACGGATCGTTCTACAATTATAATTTCCAATACATAGATTGATTCCCGGTAAAGCATGGGCGTGATGAAAAATCGTTTCATCATTTTTTAGCTCTTCCGGTATTCCCTGTGAAATAACCGTCGCACCCTCCCTGTGCCGCACGGTTAATGAATAACAGGTAAAATCCTTCACTTGCAAGAATGAAGTGGAAGGGATGACACACGTGGGATACCACAGGCTCGCGGGAGAATATGACTTGTAATTCTCAAGATCAAGCACGGTCCGGGTACCCGAACGGTACATTCCTCCCAAACGCTTGCTTAGCTCACGCCCCCGGCTTTCCCTCGGCAAATCAGAACAGACCACGGAACCATCGATATGCCCGTGATAAGTCACGTGAAGATTCACCGTGTCCTTCTCGACCAGATGCAAATCCGTGACTAACACTTGTCCCGTCCGCGAGTACGTTACCGGGATACCGTCTTGTTCCAATGCATCAACTTCAAGCCCCGGGTTCAAAAACAACACGAGAGAACTATCGGAAGAGGTTAACCTCGTTATTCGCATCCAGCTTTCAGCATGAAAACCGTGCGTTTCTTCCTGCAACACGATCCGCTGGGACACGACATGATCCACCAAAACACCTCCATAACGATCCTGCAACGATTTACAAAACGCTTGTTGTTCCCACCTAGCATCATGACGGTTTATAAAAGTCACGACCGGGATCATCAAAACGAGCAAAAGCCCGCCGACCAACACCCCTGTCTTTTTACGTGTATTTACCGAGTTATCCAAGCGGGGATAGAAACCCACAGTCAAAAAAATAAATACAATCCCGATCAAAAAAATGGTTATGCGTTGCAGCAAATAATTAACGATGCCCGCGTGTCCCGTAATATCTGAAAACACGTTAGGAATTTCCCTGGCAAACGGGTCCAAAAACCCCTCTAAACGAGTAGCCAGAAATAATATTCCCGCCCCCACGATCGACAAGACGAGTAAAATAAACAATCCTTGATGTTTTACCACCTGACCCAACCAATTTGACAACCCCAGAATAAACACAAGGGTCGGGAAAGTCAACGTCAGCCAATAAAACAAATACAGCGATCCATTAAAAGCGTAACCACTATACAGGATGTTGAAAAACAAGGCGCCCCCCATGGAAAGGAAATTCAACAAAGTCACCGCAACCAGTTTTCCCGCATTTCGTCCCATCACGATCTTCACATTACTCACGGGTCTAACATATAAAGCCTCTACCGTTTCCCGGCTCCTAACGCAAAGATCATTACTGCATATAAATATAACAAACACCACCTGAACAAAATTGAACAGGAAAGCATTCATAAAAGGCATTGCAAAAGGTAACCCTTTATAACTCCAAGGTATCCAACAATCGTACAACCTGATGTGAGGCAAGTGAAGCATAGTAAGATTAATCCACGTGTATTGCATCGTGATCACTCCCACCACCGAGAATAATATAAATAGCCTAAATATATTATTCCTAAATATCCTCTTCATTTCATATAAAAACTCGACGCCGATCATTGCTTTTTCAAATTAAATAAATACATGCTATATCGCAATATTTACAACTCAAATGTATGAAGAATGTTTATCAAAAACAAAATAACGGTAAAATATTATATTTCCATCACGCGAAGTCCCGACACTTCCTCCAGTTAAAGATAACCCGTGAACATGACCATATCAAAAAACAGGGTAGCGAACGTTACTTTCTACCCCCCCGTATCAGACAAGAAATCATTTATATTCAACGGATTGACAAGAAATAACAAGCTATTTTTTATTCTCACGTAGTTTCTGTATGTCCTGCTCCAGCTCTTTGATACTCTCCAAATGCTCCAACTGCTTTTGTGCCACCTTGTATTTATCATATTCGTCAGCAGCTTTTTGCATTGCGAGTTTATGAGAAATCGACCCGGCATGTTCCAATATATTTTTATCATTCATGGTCAGCACCTGTTTTAACTTTTCAATCCAGTCCCGCATATACATCACTTTGTGTTGCATGGCCTGCGTCTCGGCGTATGCAAGGAATTGCTCCACGATTAATTTTAATAATCCGATTTCTTCTTCCGTCAGATAGTTTTTGCCAATTTCCACATCTGTTTTACTAACCTTATTCGGCAAAGAGGTTGACGTCAACCCCATTTGCGGTAAAGAGGCATTTGCCCGGTAGTAAACAAGTTCCGCCGCAGTTTTCCCGCTAACTGCCCAAAGAAGTTTATTTTGTACCTCCTTGTAAAAGGCAAAGGTCATTTCATCTGACGGGTCATAATCGACACTCGTGGCATAAATATCTTTAATCTGTTGATAAAATAAACGTTCCGATAAACGGATCTCTCGAATCCGATCCAGTAATTCCCGGAAATAATTCATGGACGACCCACTCTTGAAGCGCTCGTCGTTTAAAGCAAACCCCTTAATGATATAATCCCGTAAACGCTGTGTTGCCCAAATACGAAACTGCGTACCTTGTAAAGACTTCACCCTGTAACCGACCGAAATGATAACATCTAGATTGTAATAATTAGTAGGTTTGGTAGAAAAATCGGAAATTCCGATTTTTCTCTTTGTCTTGTCCTCATCCAATTCTCCCTCATTATACGCATTCAAGATATGCTCATTTATTGTTGACCGAGATTTCCCAAATAGAGAGGCCATCTGGTCAATCGTCAGCCAAACTGTTTCTTCCGAGAATAACACGTCGACTTTTATCGAGCCATCCTGTGACTGGTATATAATAATTTCATTCTTTGGTTCCATAAGCACTTTATCGTAGTTCTGTTTCATGCCAACGGCACGAACTTGATACTTCATGTAAAGATATTGATTATTCCTAAAAGCCACACGATCATCGACAAAATAATCTCTTTTCAATGATCTCGTCAACTATTTCCACCCCCATTCCATCAAAAGCTCTTGCGTGGCTGCATCCGAGTAAAAGAGAGAGAATGCCAGCGGGTTATGCTCGTACAACATCTGAAGTTCACGTTTCTCGATATACGGCAACCGATCCATATACTCCTTGTCTATATGTTCCTTTATAAATTGTTCCCGGTACAATTTATAGTCCGAAGAAGAAGTATCTCCCTTGCTTCTGGCATCCTTATACCTTTCCAAATAAGAAGGTTTCGCATCCCACAAGTCCGGCATACGAACTTTCTTCCCTTTAACCATCAACTCCGGATGCCCCGTGTGGAGCTTACATTTCCTTGTCAGGACATCGGCAGGAGTATCACAGACATAATCATACCAAGGAGCAAACCAACTACTGGAAACCGAGAGTTTGCATTCAACCACAATCGGAACATCAAAAGGAGTTTCAATCTCGATCTTACCGGAACCGAGATGTTCTGCCAACGTGTAAGTATCAGCATCAGTTTTATCCGTCCGGTACAAAGTAAACTCCCCGGACATTTTATCAATCGTTCCCCGCAATGGCACCACCTTTAGCTGGGCCGTAGCATCCAACTTTCTTATATTCCACTCCGGATCATCCCAAACCGTCTTTTTTATCTCCAACAACTCGACAGACACGTAGGTTGAAGGAGCGTTTTCCGCTATGTAATTATCCCAATACGTAATAAGAGAATCAACCATCCCGTCAAGTTGACGGGTAATCCGCTCTAAGTCAAATCTCTCTTCCCATTCACGACTTAATTGCTCCTTCCAATCATGGTGATACACCAAATTATAAAACTCCATGAAATCCCCGTAAGTAAGCTTTTTCAACTTTTGTTTGTAAAGCGAATGATCATCCCATTTACGAACTTCGGGAAAAATAAATCGCTCGTAAACCCCAACAAAATCGGGGAACTTTTGTCCAACTTCGTCCGATTCTTCCGGAGTCAACGACTCCGTCACCGATTTATCCAACGGCCCTCCACATGCCGATAAAACAAACGCCAAGATAAAACCATAAATAGTGTATCGTAATCTATTCCTCATAATATATCGTTTTAGAATTGTACACACACGGATGGTAAATCTCGGACAGCTGTATCCCCGGACAATCATCCCGCCCACACACAAAATTAATCTAAAACATCGAACAATAGCTATATTTACAACAATTTATTTACACATCAACAGCCGCCATTTACTTGTAGCTTTCTGAACCTCCCGGCTCGTTCTCTCATTTTTTATCTGTATCTTTGCTCCTCGAACAGAAACTATGGAATATGGAACAAGCAATTATCGATCAAACCATAAAAGCCCTGGAAAGGAACCATTTCGAAGTTTACTTCGCCAACAACCGGCAAGAGGCTAGAGACATTTTCTTCCAAGAAATTTTTGACAAGATAAAACCAACCACTATTTCATGGGGAGACTCCGAAACGATGAAAGCCACGGGAATCCTTTCCGAGATCGAGCAACGACCGGAATGTATTCTCATCCGGACTTTCCAAGACGGTTACAGCCGGGCCCAGAAAACATACTGGCGCCGCCAAGCCCTCCTCGCCGATTTATTCGTCACGGGGACCAACGCCCTCACCCGCCAAGGGCAACTCGTCAACGTGGACATGGTTGGCAACCGAGTTGCGGGCATCACCTTCGGGCCGGAACATGTCGTCCTGTTCATCGGCACCAACAAGATCACGGACAACATCGAGCAAGCCATGGAGCGTATTCGCACAACAGCCGCCCCACTCAACGCCATCCGCCACCCTCACTTGCATACCCCTTGTCAAACAACAAGGACCTGCATGAATTGTCAAAGTGCCGACCGCCTGTGCAACACGTGGACCATCACGGAAAAATCACACCCCAAAAAACGGATCAAAATTATCCTTATCAACGAATCATTAGGCTTATAACCATGAAAGATTACGCATTTGAAATAGAGATGAAAGTACGGGACTACGAATGTGACCTGCAAGGCGTGGTCAATAATTCCAACTATCAACACTACATGGAACACGCCCGTCACGAATTCTTGGAAACCACCGGAACCAGCTTTTCCGCCCTGCACGACCAAGGCATCGACGTGATGGTCTCCCGCATCGACATTTCCTACAAACACTCCCTTCGCGGCAGCGACCGCTTTGTCGTTCAAGTTGCCTACCAAAGAGAAGGTATCAAACTGGTGTTCTTCGAGGACATCTACAAGCTCCCCGAAAACATTCTATGTGCCAAAGGAAGAATCGAGGCCATTTGCCTGCAAAACGGTAAACTTACCCGTGGGGAACTATTCGAAACCATCTTCATCAACAAAGTTGAAAAGAAACAAGAATAAGAACACGAATAAAAGAGCGTGCGGCAAAAGTCATTTTGTCACACACTCTTTTCACGGATTTTAAATTCATTATCTATTCAGATACTCCGCCACCTTTTTTCTCAAATCATCACCCCGCAAATTTTTGCCAATCACTTTCCCATCTCCGTCCAGCAAAAACAAAGCAGGAATACCGTTAACATCGTACGCCTTACACACGGGAGATTTGAACCCCAGCAAATCGCTCACTTGCTCCCATTTATACCCCTCCTCTTGAATACCTTTCAACCACGCCTCTTTCTTACTATCCAAAGAAATTCCCAACACATCGAACCCCTGATCATGAAAATCTTGATAAATAGCTTTAATATTTTCCCCTTCTTTACGGCACGGTCCACACCATGAGGCCCAAAAATCGAGAAGGACTAATTTCTTCCCTTTCAAATATTGTTTCATACCGATAGCTTTTCCGTCCACATTATCCAATGTAAAATCCTTGGCCTCAAATCCGACAGACAGGGAGACATACTTTTCCACTCCTTCCCTCAAATTTTCCCCGGGAACAGATGACTTCACGTCATCGGATAAATTCTCATAACACCGTTTCACGTCCGACATAAATCCCAGACCAGAGGCAATAGAACAATACTTTCCAAGTATATATGCCGAAGACATATCTGCCCGCGAGCAAGCCTCTTTCAACTTGGCAACAAACTCCGGAGATTGCATGGGATCTTTAGTATGATCCGTATTTCTAAATATAAGATCATTCACCTCCTGCACCTTCACATGAGTCGGATTTCCCAGAACCTCTGCCTCCATAAACGTGTTATGAAAACTCTCATACGTACCTGCTCCTATTTTTATATAGGTATCACAGTTATCTAAATAAACAAGCATATTCGCTTGTTTTTCATCATTCCCCCTCACCAAAGAACATTCTCTGGCTTGCATACCTTTCAGTGAAAATCGGAACTTCCCATCCTTCACATAAGTAGAATCACTCGGATAATTACTACCGGCATACAAATACAATTTCTCTCCTTCCTTCAGCGTGCTTCCCTCGCCGCTTAATGACATCACTTTTTGAGCAAACATCCCTGTTGTCACAAAAACAAGGATAAATAAAATTACGATCTTTCTCATCATTCAGTTATTATTTTAAATCGTTCATCGTCTTTTTCAAATCTCCTAAAGAAAGATTACGGGCAATAATTTTTCCTTCCCGATCCAACAAAAAATTCTGGCAGATATGATCGATTCCCCATTCCCGGACAATATAGCAATCCCAATATTTACAATCAGAAACAAGGTCCCACTTGATACCATAGTTCGCGATCACTTTAATCATCTTTTCTTTGTTTCGTTCCAAGAGAATATCCACCATTGTAAATTCCTTATCCGCGTATTGGTCATACAACTCTTTCCGGGACAATAAACCGTCCTCGTATTCATCCAACCCGGCTGAACCTATCGTAACCAGTAAATAACGTCCCTTATAATCAGCAAGCGACAAGGATGTGTCGAACACGTCAGGAAAACTAAAAGCAGGGAATGTACAACCCGGTTGCAATTTCCGATCGATATTATACACCTCCATAAAAGTATTCCACTGACGTCCCTTAAAAGCGGTAGTATCCAAACATTGGAATAACACGTTCAACCGGGGAAAAGAATATTTATGAAGAAGGCGACAATTATAAACATGATTCAAACTCACCTGACTTCTGGGATACCGACGGGCAAACTCCATGAACACGCTATCTTCCATGGAATTCGCAGCCTCTTTCGCCATCCAGACAGGTTTCATATGTTCCCGATAAAGTTGGTACTCATCCTCCGTCCGCGAACCGGTAATCTCACAACTACCCGTTGCTGAACCCGTAATCTTTATCCTCGAATTCTCCGCCCAGAAACGCCCTCCCCATTGATTATTTCCACTTCTTACCGTGATGTATTCCGGGGCCTCCAGGGTATTTCCCTTGTATTCAAAATGCCCGCCAACAGCTTTCACGCTGTCCACCTGACGCGCTCCCAGCTCAAAATAAACCATCACATCGTCCAGTCCCTCCACGTCTCCGGTAACCGTAAATGATGCTTCCCTACCACAGGATAAAAACATGATACCCAACACAATTCTGATAAAATTATTCATATTTATTTCTATTTACACACAATTCATTATTCACCAAGGTATTTCTTCACGCTATTCATAATAACCTCACCCCTCATGTTTTCGACAATGATTCGCCCCTCGGAATCTATCAAATAAATAGCCGGGATACCTTTCAACCCGTACCAGCCATAGAGATACCCTTTATCCGTACCTTTGAGATCAGACACTTGGGTCCACGGAGTTCCGTCTTCCTCGATAGCCTTCACCCAACGCTCCCGGTCCGTGTCAAACGACACGCTGATCACATCTACACCCTTGTTCCGATACTTGTCATAAACCTCTTTTACATTCGGGCTTTCCTTACGACACCACGAACACCACGATGCCCAAAAATCAAGAATCACGCATTTCTTATCTTTGACAAAACGATAAAAATTCACCTCCTTCCCGTCAGGAGTAGAAAGTGTAAAATCCGGGACACGCTCACCCACTTTCAGCAAATGCATACGATAACACCTGTCTTGCACTCTCATTCCTTCCTCCGTCCTCTTCAATGCAACAGGCATCCCGACCAACACCTCTTCAATACAATCTTTCAAACCCACCACGTATGCAAAAGTGCTGTACTTATCTGCCACGTACAACGACCCCTCGTTACCTTTCTCTATAACAGCCCGCATTTTATCAATAAATACGGCATCTCCCCGCAATACTCTCGGAGTACTTGCCGCGTAAAGAGCCTCGATCTCCCGGACAGCCTTATCCTCTCGTGCTTTTTCCGCCACGCTCTGAGCTGTGGCAGTTACGGCCAGCCCCAACAAAATCATCAACAATAATTGTTTCATAAATTTCAATCTTAATGTTATTTCATTTCAACTCCTTCCGGGCCTGTTCCCATACGCTCAACTCATCTTTATTACTTTTATCTTCACCGTATATACGGATTCGTTCATCAATAGCCCGCTCGGCCTCCATCTGCATTTGTTTCCCATACCGGAACTTTAACTTATATTCCAAAATCCAGCTATCGTCATCCGCTCTTTTACTCTGCCGATTATGAAGAGAGACTGCCTCCAGTCCAATTTTACAAAAGCTCGAATACACCTCGGTACGTTCCACGATCTGGGCGATTCCCAATAACATCCCGTAATTTGCCTGTTCCTTGGCATTCTCCATCAACTTACCAATAAAAATTCCGGCCTGATAAGACGATTCATGCAACAGGGCCTCCAGTTTCATCAACCTCGTCTCATCCGTTTCAGGCAATCCTTCAAGGATATAAAGCACCCGCAAATAATTTTTCTCTTTCATATACTGACGAGCAAGATCCAAATCAAGTGTCACCCCTTGCTGGGGAACAATTTTCAAAACCCACACGGCAAGTGCCGCATTAGCCGCCGTACCGGGAGACCACGCATCCCAACGTCCGCGAATAATACCCCGGTCATCAATCAACATCATAGTCGGATGCCCTGCATGCACGGCCGTACTGAACTCTTCCACCCCCTTATTATCGTCTGTCGTAGGATAACCGAATGCCTTCTGTTCCCACCATTCTCTTGCTTTATAACCTTTGTCTACCAAATTTTCCTTGTAATTCACACCAATAATTTGCACATCCCGATACTCATCACTACCTTTCACCATGATCGAATCAAGATCCTGACACAAAGCCCGACATCCCCCGCACCAAGTCGACCAGAAATTCATAATCACGAATTTACCCTTTAGCTTTTTACTATTCAACTCTTTGCTAAAAGAATAACGGGGTGCAGGCATTCCCAACTGATTCACGGTCTTCACCTGTCCATCCGCAGCCTGTTCCTGATAACCATGTCGCCAGTTTGAACCATATTCACGGAGAAATTTATCCAAACGTTCGTAATCTTGGGCATAACCAACCGTCCCTCCCAACAAAATTGTAAAAGCAAGTATTATAAACTTTTTCATATCTCTACATATTAAGAATTATCTTCCCCCGACACTATTCTCCTAGATCCAACTTCTCGACAATCTCGACTTCCGTCGGCGGCAAGCAATGATCGTCATCACAACTCTGGTAGGAAACTTTAATTTTAACATCCAGCACGCCCTTCAAATCCGGGGACACGTTCAACTTTTGTACAAACTCAAGTACCTTACCGTCATAAATTTCACTTCCCCCCTTCACGATGGTTGGCGGTGTTTCCAAGTCGCCCTTCAGAGTCACACCCTCCGGTAACTCGAATTCAATCTTCACGGGTTCATTCATATTAACTGCCGCCGCCGTGTAAAGATGATATGTCCCCGTCGTCTCCATATAAATAGTTGCGTAATACCCTTCTTTATCTTTCATCACCCGCCCCCGACACGTTACCGGCTTTTTATCGATTTGGGGCAGTTCATACTTTTTAGCCGCGGGCTTATCATACTCAAAATGGCGGGGAGCCGCATGTTGTCTAATGGCAACCGCCTTCTGCGGATTCTCTTTTCCCAGTAAAATGAAAGGATAACCTCGATGCCTCAATGTCAGATATTTCCAATCATCCAGATTACCTAAATAAAATCCTTTATAATTCTTATAATCCTCTTTCAAATGTTTCTCCATCCATTCTACTCCCCCTTCGAAATAAAGAGACTCTCCGGTATCTTTACCCGGAAATTGAATCCGCATATCACTCAACCAACGCCAGTAAACATCCTCGGCCCCCTCGAAACCGTTAATTGTCTCGATGGAAAGCCCGATAATCAAATCATTCACTCCATCCCCGTTATAATCAACAACCTGTACCTGCGGGGCGCAACCCGGCAAAGCCTTCGATCCGTCTTTCGCCATAAATAAAGGGCGAGGGCGTTCAAAACGTAACCCGTCATCCGTTTCCACTCCTCGAAAAAAATACACTCCCCAGCTACTCGCATCTCCATACGAATCCGTGGCAATAATATCCAGCACTCCATCCCCATCCCAATCCACCGGATTAAGATAAGTATGAAAATCACCAGCTCCACTGGCATTCACGGCATTAAAGTTTTCTCCCGTGGCAACCACCTCGTTATGATCTCGTGTACACAAGATAGAGCCATCCACATGACAAAGAAACTCCCTACGCCCGAATTTAGGCTGTTCTTTTGTTCCGATATTCAACGCCACCCGGAAACCTCCACCTCCGGCAACAAACAAATCCAGTAAACCATCCCCGTTAAAATCTGCCAAACGGGCCGAACTATACACCCAGTAATCACGGGATTCTACCGACCAACACGGCTCATTGAAACTGACAAATTGCTTACCGGGCTGGTACCCCAACTGAGGGATTTCTTCACGAGGCAAAAATCCATTCGCACTCCCTCTCCACAAAGAAATTACACCGGGATCATACTGCCCGGAAATAATATCCTCGTACCCGTCCCCATCAATATCAACCACTTGCGGGTGAATCCCGATACAACACCATTGATAATTGGACATCACGTTACCATTCACGTCAGTAGCATAAAACCATTTCCCCGAAAATTTGGGTTTCTTCTTTGTTCCCTCGTTCAGGTACACTTTTATCCTGGATTCCCCGGTTAAAAACTCCCCTAACAACAAATCCGGCTTGCCGTCTTTATTCCAATCATAAAGCGTGGGATAAATCATCCCGTGTTCCTCCGTCCTGATTTCCCACTCCCCGCCATCAATACGTTGTGGCTGGCTCAGAATCGGGGCTCCGGCTATCGGTTCGAAATACAACTCTTTCATAACTGGAAAGTTTGTCGTACGCACATGCCATTGCAACGAATCATGCGTGGGAACCTTTATCTCTGGGATCTCCTGTCCCGGCAACTGTACAAACGCCATGACAAACATGGCAAAAGATAATAGCTTTTTCATATACAAAAAGATTAATTAAAAACTGGTGATACCGTAAATTTTGCACATGAAGAGTACATATACGACCTTTCGGTCGTATTGTACATCTTCTAAAAACATATCTTACTCTACCACCCTTTGATACTCACATCATATATCTGATCGAATCCCGTGTAGGTATTCATCGTCTGCACACGTCCGGAAAAAGGATCAATCTCCATGCTATAAAGCTTCCCGGACCCGGCAGTCCCGCCATACGTTCCCACAACCATCTCCACGTTCGACAAATAATACCCTTTGCCCACCACGGGCTTTAAAATCTTCATCAACGTAATCGTTCCGTCAAACTGAATCCGTGTATTGTCCACGGTCATTAATGCCTCCGGTGTCACGGTTTTTCCCGCATCTGCCGAGAAACGGTACACACCATCTGCCGTTGCATAATAGCACATGTTAATATAAGAACTTCCAAAAGCCCAGTCAATCACCTCTCCATTCTTCACGTCATCCAAATGATTCAGCTCGTAAATATACTTGGGAACCTTGGAATAACCGGATGCCTTGAAATCAAGTTCTGCCATAAAATACTCCCCGTTATCCCTCTTCATGACAGCCAAAACCCGACCACTAGCCCCTCCCTCATCCATATGAATCAAATCAGCCTGCATATTAGCCGGATTAAAAGGTGCGGAAACAGTTTCCTCTTCATCGGAATTCACATCAATAGGCGCCAACCGGGTAAAATCATAAATCTGCCCAATAGCTATAAAACCACGACTCTTCTGATCAAACAACACTCCTTGTATGGAAGACGAACCGGACGACCTGTATAACAAAGGATACAACTCATAACCATACTCATCTCCCGAAAGAGATGGAATTGTAAAAGTAGACTTCCCGTACGATTTCTGGAAAATATCACCCCCGTCAAAAGCGTACACGTTGTAATCATCATTCCAGCAAGCCTGTGGGACCCCGTCATTCAACCCTTTATAAAACAAATCATTCCACTCTCCAATTCGAGAAAATGTTTTACTATTGACAACAGCAGAACCTTGGTCTGTTACCGCAATGAGAACAATATTATCAGGCGCATCACTACCATAAGAAGGATACACCTGCACGTTCCACACCCCCTTACCCGCAATCCTCTCCCCGCCATTCGCATTGGAATAACAGTTCGGAAAAACCTGGGCCACGATCGAAGACGAACTCGCTGTAAGTTGGAACTCCTCGGCAACAATCACACCCATATCACTTGACGTTCCGTCACCATGAAGGACTAATGCCCCTAGTTGGCTAACCTGGCTGACCAAATTCACAGAAACAACATTGGAATAAAAATGCCGTCCGGTACTTTGTTGTGTCACGTTCAACCGTAATTTATATGTCCCGTCATTTTTAAGTAACGTATCATCCTGCACACAAGTAAAATCCATCACCTTCCCTTGATACACGGAAACATATTTACTCCACCAATTCCCTAAACTCCCATAAAATTCCCAATCAAACATCAAATCGTTTTCTGGAATAGAAGTAGTAACCGTCGGAGTAATCTGTAATTTTTCCCCGAAAGACCGATTATAAGTCTCGTCGGGTAACACCACCTCGACCTCTTCAAGCTCCTTATAATCATCATTTCCCTTGTCATCGTAACAACTAAACAAGGCTATCGCTACCAGCAATACGATATATATATTTTTCATAATCATCAACTATTTTAGTTACTCCAAAAATCAAACGTGATCACGTCCTCATCGTCCGGATGATATTTAATATTATTTTTCTTGCAATACTGATTCAATTGATAAATAGCAATTTGCACATCATCACTCCACCAACTACTCGCACTACTAAATATCTCGTCAGATCCAAGCACGGTATAAATAATTTCCAGTTTTTTCTCGGAATAATAACCGACATACCGATCGGCAGTAGAATCCCACCACGATGGCTTGGCTAAAGAACTAGAAATTATTATCGCATGGTGCAGATAGTCAGACAAACCAACTTCAAACACCTCGGAACCATAAATCTCAAAATTCAGCGTATCACTTGCCTCTTCCAAATTTTCCGTTTTATACACCTTCACTTGTAACGTTCCGGTTACCTCTCCTGCCGGAATTACCGCAGAGACAATCTCGTATCTTGATCCCGGATTAAAGGGACTACTTCCTAAATCCTTGACCGTAACCGTACGATCCTCGTCAGCCACTCTTCCCGCCATGGAAATCGGCACTTCAACCACGCTCTCCGTGGTTCCTTCCGGCTGCGTATAAAAAGAAAATAGCGTAGTATCATTCGAATTCGTAAACCAGACCCGCGGCCGGGCATCCCAAGTATCAATTTCACTCTTTGAACAAGCGGTCATTATCAATAAAAAACCTATCGTAAAATATAGTATATTTTTCATGTTCTTCCACGTTTAGATTACACATTACTCTCTTCCAGCATTCGACTCCTCCACATCCGGACGATCAAACGTGAAGAAATCAACGTTCGTCATGTATGAAGAAAAATCCATGTACGACTTTCTCTTATAGTAATACCATAGCTGCCCTTCACCCCAAAACTCCTTCTTATACTCTTTACGAATCTCCGCCTCCAACTCACTTGCAGACATACTCTTACTTAAAGGATAGCTAAGTAACCCCCGATTGGTACGCACTTTTTCCAGATAATCTACCCCTTCCGAGGTTGTCGCAGCACATTCGGCAGCGATATAGTACATCTCGGACAACCGGATCAAAGGAACCCGCTCTTGAAAATAACGGGCCGTCACCGAATTCTGGTAAAATTTAGAAATCAGATACTTATTCCCATACTCGGCAAAACCGTACTGATAACGAATATCGGCAGAATAATTTTCATATACTTGAGAACGTTCATCTGTGGTTATTTCTAACCCTTCCATCGAATTTTTCATCCCGATCTCCCCGTCAAAAATATAACTATCCATACAATCCTCCAAGTCCGTGACATTCAAAGCAAAAATATGTTCCGTGGCATACGAACGATCCTGATTCCGGTAATACTCGTTACTGGTATTACCGATATTACTCAAATTCGCCTTCAACACCCACGGAAACCTGGAGTCCTGATCGGCGATAACCTCCCCGGCACAAAGCAAAGCATTTTCCCGGTCTCCTTTCCAGAGATATACCCTTGCCATTGTCGCAACAGCCGCGTAATAATTGAAACGGAAACGCCGATTATGCCAACTTTGAATCTTATCCGAAGACAAATACGCTCCGGAAGGTAACGACGCCAGACAACTAGCCGGGCTCGTACCTAAATGCATCGGATCATTAGCCAGTAACATCTTGGCATTCTTCAAATCCTCAAGAATCATCGTGATCGCATCCTCCTGCGTGAACAAAGGAGTCACCGAAGAGGTTAGTTTCGTGACATAAGGAATCGCCTCCTTGTCCTTCCCCGTAGAATACGCCTCGGCAAACAAACGCAACAAATCAAAATGCAGATACGCCCTTAAACCGAGAGCCTCCCCCTTGATCAAATTGTAATTATCATCGGAAAAAACACCCTTATTCCCGTCAATCGTCTCCAACAGGGAATTAATATTTGCGATCTGGGCATAAATATTATTCCAGAAATTTTCAATATACCCCGCACAATAACTCACCGCAAAAGAATTCGTCGGATCGGCATAACTATACTCATACCAATTAATATGATTATACATTTGAATATTATAGTACCCGGCCAACATATCCACGATATCAAATGTCAGCTCTCGCCCGTAAAGCGACTTATCACACATCTTGGCATACACCCCGGTAAGCGCCTCCCCGTAGCCATTCTCAGATTTAAACAAATCATTCCGGTCCAACTGTGAAGAGGCATTCACATCCAACCAATCCTCACACCCCGTGAGCAAAGAGAAAAGGATGCCCGCAACCAGTAATATTTTTATTCTTTTCATCATCTTGTCGTTTAACAGTTAAAAAGTAGCTTGTAATGAGAACGAGAAATTCCGGGCAAACGGGTAAGATGTACCACGTTCAATGTCAATACTTGACAAACGCAATAACTCATTCATGTAGAATGAAACCTTCAAACGTTCCAAGGCAATCTTCTTCAACCAGGCAGCCCCGGCAAAATCATACCCCACGTTTACAGAAGAAATATAAAGTTCATTATTCTTTTGCACGAAACGGGAAGTTGGTTTAGTGTAGTTCGTTGACCCTGACGAAATCACGGTCACTTTATACGGGGCCACGTCTCCCACCTTCTGCCATGCCTTAAACAAGCGGCGGTCAAGATTCGACTGGCCGTTAATGTTCTCCATACGAGCCACCAGCTCCGAATTATACAAATCTCCCCCGAATTTATAGCTACAAGATGCAGAGAACGTGAAACCCTTGTAGCCGGCATTCAAATTAAGCGTCCCGCTCATCTTCGGAGAGGTGTCACCGATAACCACCTGATCGGCAGAACTCCAAGTATAGGTACTCCTCCCGTCCTTCGTCAAGAACATCTCCTGCCCCGTGGCCGGATCGATTCCCAACGAACGGACTCCCCATATTGCAGTCATGGAACATCCCTCGTAATAAAGTGTGGCTGGTTTCGTGAATTTATTCAAATACTTTTCCAACACTTCCGTGTCCCCGGGCTGCCCGTCATTATAATCATAACTACCATCAAGCGATGAATTTTGCTCGTCATTACTATTCTTGAAAATATCGTAAATCTTCTTGATCTTATTTTTGTTATGTAACGCCGTCGCAGAAAGGGTCACGTATGCCTGCCGTTCATCATCACGCCACGGAGTCACGGAAACAGCCAATTCATACCCCCGATTTTCAATTTTTCCCAAATTTTCCGTGTAAGTAAGGAACCCCGTAGAAGGCGGGAGCGAAATATTGGAAAGCAAATCATCCGTCCGCTGAATGTAATAATCGGCACGCAACGTCAAGAAACGCTTTAGCGTAACATCCACTCCCAAATTGTAATCCATATTCCGCTGCCACTTTAACTTGTCATTAGGCAAGGCCACCAGTTGAGCCCCGATCTTATCACCATACACGTAATCATAATACTCGTAACGAGCGCGAGACTGAGACGGGTCAACATTTTGCGTCCCGGTATATCCCATGGATGCACGTAACTTAAACTGTTTGATCCAGGCATTACCTTCCAGAAACTTCTCGTGATGCACGTTCCATCCGGCACCCAAAGACCAGAAAGTCCCCCAGTGACTATCACTTCCATAAACAGATGATGCACTTTTGCGAAGCGAAGCGTCAAACAGATACCGATCAGCGAACGAGTAATTTATAGCCCCGATAACACCGATTTCCCGGGATCGGCTATTACTACCTGACGGACTTCCGTCCTTCTGATACTTTGTCGCGAAAGAAATATCATCCATATAGTCATTACCAAATCCCTCCGCCACGGTTGTTGTCGAAATCGTGCGGGCTGTTGACATATTCCAAGTCACATTGGCGAAAAGCAAATGCTCCCCGAACGTCTTGTTAAAATTAAGTCCCGCCTGCACGGATACCGTTTGACTTGAACCATCTCCTTTCGTGTATTCCCCCTTGCGGTCACTCATGCCATTTTCATCATACTTGGCAAACTTCGTGTGACTGGCCGGGTAAAACACATCCGATCCTGACTCCTGACGAGTGAAAGAAAAACTTCCCACGGCACGAAAAGCCTTACTGATACTCCAATCCATCGAGAAATTATCCCGAATCTCCGTGTATGCCGTTTCATCCTTCGTATTCAACGTGGCGTTATACAGCGGGTTATACACCTCCTGTTCGAAATTACTTCCTTCCCCGTAACCGGTATGTACCTTGAACGTTTTAATCAAATTACCGTTCTCATCATAAGGAGCCCAGTAAGGATTCAGTGACGTGTACTCGGAAAACGAACCGTAAGGTGAATTCTTTGACCAGTTACGAGTAAATTCTATCGTGTTCCGGAAAAGAAAATTTTTATACGTGTAAGAAAGCGTCGTATTCGCGTTCAACGTGTTACGTTCCGAACCCTTCATAACTCCGGCCACGTTATTGTAGGACACACCCAACTGGTAGCGCATCCGCTCGTCACCACCTTCCAGAGTCAAGGAATGCTTGTTACTGAACCCGACGCGTAACGGTTTACTAAGCCAGTAAGTGTCCACCCCGCGCTGCACATCATCGTACACTTTCTTGTACGAGTCATACGCCGTAATCACTCCGGGAGCCGTGTTAGGACCGTACATACCAATCTGTACCTCGTAAGCCAGTTTTTCTGCCGCATTCATCAAATCATACCCCGTCAAATCGGGAGCTTCAATACCAAAATCTCCGGAATAATACACGCGAAGTTCCCCGGCTTTCGGGCGAATCGTCTCGATCACGACAACCCCGTTACCCGCTTTCGAACCGTAGATCGCCTTTGCCGCCGCATCCTTCAACAAGGTGACACTGGCCACACGATTCATATCCAGATCGAACACTTTCTCGATCGTTGTCTCGAAACCATCGAGAATAAACAACGGTTGATTCGGGTTCCCCTCGTAATCCCCCTGCAAATTGGAAAAAGAAGTCTGCCCGCGCAACTGGACATTCGGCAGACGATTCGGGTCACTACCGAACTCCAAATTTTCCATAATTTGAAAAGCAGGGTCCAGATTCTTCAAACTCTTCAACAAGTTCTGATTCCCCGCACGTAAAATAGCCTCCCGTTTAAACGTCGTTGCCGACCCCGTGAAACTCTCCGCTCTCCGGGTAAACATACCCGTTACCACCACTCCCTCGATCTCCGTGGATGTCTCCTTCATCCGGACATCAATCTCCGAGCGTCCCTCAATCGCAACCTCCTGACTATCCATCCCGATAAAAGTAAAAATCAACGTGGCATCAGCCGGGATTCCCGCCAAAGAATATTTCCCATCTATATTCGTCGTCGTTCCCCGGTAAGTCCCTTTGATAACAATAGTTACCCCAACCAGAGGATCACCATTCTTGTCCGTAACCACACCCGACACGGTATGTCCCTCCACTTGCTTGTTCTCCACCTTACGCACAATCGCCACACTATTTCCCGTGATCTTGTACGTGTACTCCGTGTCCTTCAGCAACTCGTCCAACGCCTTTTCAATAGAAACGTTTTTCAACTGCAATGTCCTAGGCGCCATCTTATCAATCTGAGAATCCTCGAACATGAAATTCATACCGCTTTGCTTACGCAACTCGTAAATAATTTGCCGGACGGAAGTGTTTTTTAAATCGATCGTGATTCTCTTCTCCACCGCCTGACCGAAAGCCCCTGACGGGCTTACAGAAATCACCGCGATACACGTCAATAGTATCGACAGCATACGCAAAAACAAAGATTTATGCGTCCGTGTTAGTTTTTTCATAAAATTTCCCATAAATTTGTGTCTAGTATTTTTATTGAATTACTCCCTCATAACACACCTCTGACCTCGTGTAATGATGGATAAATTTTGAACCAGCGGGGATTTCGGATTGCTACAAAACGAAGATCCCCCTTTTTATTTACAGCCTCTCTACCGGATCACGTACCTCCCTTCTTCTTTAGTGATTTTTACATTTATAGTTTGCTCGATAGTTGTCATAATTTCATCGATCGAGACACTTCTCTCAAAAAATGCCGTAATTGTACTGTTCTGTAACGTTTGGCCCTCCACGACAATCTCGATCCCGTACCAGCGGGAAAGCTCCGACACGATGTCTTGCAGACGGTCACGTTCAAACATAAACATACCTTCCGTCCACGCGATATACTTACTCACATCTACCCGTTCGGTACTTATGTCTCCATTTATATTATCCACCCGGCACAACTCGTTAGGACGCATCATCACGTTACACCCCCGGTATTCAACCCCGATACTTCCTTCCACCAATACTGCCGCAACCCGTTTTTCCGTGTAAGCCCTGACGTTAAATTTTGTCCCGTACACCTTTATTTCTGCATCATTCGCCCGAACAACAAACGGGACCTCACCATGCCGGACCTCAAAATAAGCCTCTCCCCGAACAGACACCGCCCGAACGGAATCCGAGAACCGGGAAGGAAACGACAATTCCGAATCCGAATTCAAGTACACGATCGTGCTATCCGGTAAAGCCAAACGGCTCGTGAACATTCTCGGCACCTTATACACGTTAAGAACGGAAGAAGTCTCATCCGTTGCCCGTGCTGCCACGTGAACCACATCAATCACTTTTTTATTCACCGCATATTCCGTCATGTCCATCTTCTCTCCGGAGGCAAATATCAACGTCGGCACACTATCTTTCACAACAGGTACGCTTGCTATCAGCAATTCCGGTTCAGGCTGAACCACGCCTGCATATTCAAAAATTCCGAAACACAACAAAACCATCGCGGCAGATGTCGCCACGGAAATCGTCGTCCATCGAACCATCCTCGCCCGCTTGTAACCACGTACCCGAGTTCTGAGGCGGACAAGATTACGCTTCTTCCGTTCCGGATCTATCGCTGCAATCTCTCCTGCCAACAGTTTGGCATCCGTTAATAGATTCCTCGCTTTCGGATGTTTTTCGAACCATTCACACATTTGCTCCACGTCTGCCGACTGGCCCGTCCCTGCATTTATTATATTTTGTGCGGTATGTAATTCCCGTTCTTCAGTACTCGTATTCTTCATATCTTTCCGATTGTTTCTGTACTATATATACTTGAACAACCCGATTTTCTACCGAGAACGTGTAAAAATTCTATAAAAAAGATAAAAACAAATCCAGCATATTTGAAGAAAGCCTTTTTTTCAAATCCTCCACCGCCTTATCCTTGCGCTTATAGACCGTACTAAGGGCTATTCCCAACCGTTCCGAAATCTCCGCGGGCGAATAACCCTCTATGTACATCCGCAATACCGCAGCATATTCTTCCGGCAAGACCTCAACAGCCTGACTCAGATAGGCGATAACCTCAGAGGTCACAACCTCCGACTCCATCTCTTCCTCGCTCAAGTGCTTGATATGCTGCACATAATTCTCCACATGTCGCTGATGAGACCAATAACGTCTGTACGAATTTTTCACACTCAAATAAAGATAGGCCTTCAAATGCTCCAGCGATTCAAAAGAAATACGAGACTTTAAAACGTTCATAAAAACATCCTGCACGACATCATCGGGAACCACTTCCGTACCCACGTACAATTTTGAACTGAATCGATACAAAGCATCATATAGATGCAGAAAAATATATTCAAAAGCATGATTATCCCGTCGATTAAAATCATCGATAAGCACAGACGAATTCATATCATAATCAACGGCCATAGTCAGATGGATAAAATCACATATATTTCTCGCAAAAATAAGGATTAAAAAACAAAAATCAACTAGAGGCAAGTATTTCTATCCCAATCCTATTGTTATACTAGGGTTTACCTACCTCTCGATCGCTCCCCTCCCGTTTCTTCCCCACCATACCCTCGCCACATGGCGACAGGATAACGTTTTTGTCAGCGACTTGAAACGTCCGAGAGGTATCATAACCCTAGGAGAAGGCTGGCATTTCCTTATCTAAACCCTATCCCCGATTCTAACTTGTTGATCATTTTATTTTAGGTTTTAAACGATTTAGCAACCATGCAGATTTCAACAATTTGTTGAGCAATGTTGCCAACTAACTCTTCTATAAAGACAGAGATGTAACAATTTTTAAATCATCATTCTTGGATCACATAAAAAAGTGCAGTACACTTGATAGTGAACTGCACCTTTTTGGCATTCCAATTAATAATCAGTTTATCAGTTCGCTTACAATTTTTTCAAGGCTCAACCCGTACCACTCTGAAACCGACATTGACATAGCCTTGGGTACCCGTTCTCACGACATCCGATTTCTCGCTACGGTAATCATCACGCTCAGAATCCCAACTACCTCCTTTCACGATATACGAACCACTTGCATCGGTTGACAAAGTCCATTCCCAACAATTACCCCAGAAATCGATACCACCACAAGCACCAGTCGTCTGACTGTAAGCATCCACCGTCGTCAATTCGAGGGTCAATAAGTCTCAAGAATTGTTGTTCCAATCGAATCTCTCGATTTTTCAACCATCTCATCTACAATACTCTGCATTTCTTCCACAGGATCACCTTCACTCCAATTATCATGAAGTCCATCAGAAATGATTGCAGTAAGACTTTCATGGACGGGATCCAGTCCTTGCTCGCCAGAAAATTCAACATTTTCGTCATCTTGACATGCAAACATCGCAGACAGCAAGAAAAATGAAATACAACACAAACGGGAAGTTTCCAACATTTTCTTCATAATCAAATCATTTTTTTTGAGATTTTTCCTTTTGAGAGCGATGGAACAGATGATCCATCATCTTCCTTTCCAATTCATATACACGCCCAATTTGCTTTTGTGACAAGAACTTGCTATATTCCTCATAATACTTCTGCCGCAAGTTGAGTATCTTTTGGCTATGGGCGAATCGCTCTTTTATGGCTTGTTCTGCTTCTTCGTCCGTACAAGTTGAAATATCTTTCTTGGGACGAGGACCGAGCGCCCAAATATCTTTCTGGAATTGGCAGAAGGTCTTGATAAATTGTTGGGTAGTCATATCATCCATCTCCAACTCCTTTGCTATATATTCAGCTTGAAATTCTGCCAATTGTTCACGTGTCATACGCTGCCTATCACTTTTTTGGGCATAAGTACTTACACAGAAAGTTGCCATCGTCACTGTCAGTAAAATAATTCTTAAAAAACTTTTCATGATTTATTCCTTTTATTCGTTTATAAACAAGTCATTTTGAAAGACCGTAAGTAAATATGCTTGGTCCATACTACTCAAATCCGAGAAAGCCTGTTCAATCTTCGCAAAATCGCTAGTAGCAGGACTGTCAGAAATTAAACTAAAAACAATTAATATAGCTACACTTGCAGCAATTACACCACCTAAAACAGTGTACAAAAGGCGATAATTATGTTTCGATTTAGGCATCACTTCGCTTTTCACAATTTCCCATACATTCTTTTCAATTTCGGTCAAAAAGCCCTCGGGAGCAGTGTATGGCATACGCTTTCCCATACGGTTGAAATCAAATCTTTCTTCCATATTTCTAATTGTTTAAGTGCATATACTTTATTATCTTCTCTTTCGCAATATGATAATTTGACTTTACATTATCAGGCGTGGAGCCTAGAATTTCAGCTATTTCATCATATCCTAATTCGTTATAATATCGCAAATTGAAAGCCAGTTGTTGTTTGGTAGGTAATGCTAAAATAGCTTTCTGTAGTTTAACCGTTTCCAAATCGCTGTAATCCACATAATCGTCAGCCATCATCTCGTTTATTTCTTCATTAGCGTTATCCAATGAAACCCGTCCATCTCGGTAACGACTCAAAAAACGTAAGGCTTCATTCGTCGCTATGCGATAAATCCAAGAAGTAAAGGCACATTCGCCTTTGAATTGGTAGAACGAACGAAATACACGTACAAACGTCTCCTGTGTTGCGTCCTGCGCATCAGCGTGTGACACGACAATTCGACGAATGTGCCAATATACCGCTTCTTTGTATCTCGCCATCAATAACCGAAAACCTTTCTCGGGATCTTTCGCCAGTAGTAAAATTATATTCTTGTCATTCTGTGCTGCCATACATCATGGATTTAACCATAGCTAAACATTCTAGAAGAGCGAAACAATGATTACTTTTGCCTTCATGTGTAAACTTCATAGATTACGTATTCTTTAATCATTTTTTATGTAGACCTTCTTTTTTCCTCTTATGACAACTTTTACAGGCTTATTTTTATCCATCGCAAATGCGTCAAGTTCAGTTTCTGCAGTCGCTTTTGCAAGTTTTGTCATTTGGACATATTTCTTTATTGTAAGGTATTCATGCGTTTCTAAATAGGCAATTACCATTGCCAAACGTTCCTTTTGGCTAAAACGATTGCTAACGTGGATGGTCACAGCTGGCCGAGACACAACTGTTACCACCTTGTGCGGACGATGATACCAACGCCGAGGTTGTGCATTCACCGTTCCACAAACCAAAGCTAGAGCTATTGTTACTATCATTATTTTTAATTTTCCTGTTGTACTCATAATCTTCTATTATTACATTATACATTTATATTCCACGTTCCTTCTCGTGAGCTCGTTCGAATAGACGTTCTATATAAAAGACCAGAAAAAAAGATGAAAGTAAAATGGAACAAGTATTTTTTTTGAATTTTTCACTAAAATACTAGTAAATAAAAACATAGGTCATTACACCCTACACACAATCATAATTAATCCCTCTCCCCTTGTCTTTTTCAAGCTAGGGAAAGGGATAACATTTACTTTCATCATGTAGTTATTCGCTTCCGCAATAGAAGAGAAAACATATTATTCATTATTTAACTCTTAATTCAATTTTTGCCGGTGGCATACAAATTTGATCATTACAACACTGGTAATCAACAATACAAATTATTTCTCCCGCACCTTGAATCTCTTGACAGAAAATGCCTTCTTTCTCATACACCTCAGTTCCGGCACTATTATATACCTTACTGGAAGGTTGTTTTAATCCACCCACTTTTTCAACTCCTTCCGGAAGACGAAAGTCAACCGTCGTCGAAATAAAGGGATCACTTTCAGCCACCCTAGCGTAAATATGATAACCGGGATGAATCTTCACCCGGATAACTATTTGCCGATTCCCATTAGGCAGATTTTCCACCGAGGCCACCCAAAGTACCGGATTGTTATCATCTGTTTCCGCAGAGAGAGAAGATACTGACAAGGGCGAATCATTCAACACACTATAATCATTTCCAAGCACATCTTTCTCCCGGGTATTCACCAAAAAATACCACCCACCAGATTCCGTGAAAAACAAACGGGATTTATTGGCCTCAAACCAAGCACGCCATTCCTCCGGAGTCTCAAAACGACAAAGCGTATAACGTTTTAACAAACGTAATCCTTTCGCAGGATCAATTCCCCGTTCCATCAATTCAATTGCCTTATCCAATAAATGGATATCATTATTTGCAATTCCCAAACTTCGAGCATCTTCATCAATGATAAAATCATATTGGCCCGGTTTCGGAAGGAAATAAGCAGCATTATTTCGGAAATAATCAATATATCCTTTTTCATCTGTCCCGAACAGGAAGTATAATTCCGGAAAATTTTCCTGCAAAAATTCTTCACGAGTTTTTTGTTTCGGGGTTTGATAATTCAGAAAAAGTAACTCCGCGTCATTCAACGTTCCTCCCTTCGCTTGTTTCTCCCGAATAGCCTGTTGCGCTTTTTTCTTCATCTGATCATACCTTTCGTCCCGAGCCAAGGATTTTTCATAGGCTTCACGAGTAGCCCTATAAGCAAATTTTTTAACTACATCGCGAGTAATGATTTGCTCGTCATATTTCCGGGCTATCGGTTTTTGACCATCAAATTGCGAAATATAAACAATCGCATTAGCGAATACAGATTTAGCCTCTTCCGTCATATCCGCTGGAGAAGCTGCAAATCCCCAATGGAAAAAATTTCCATGCCGTCCGATAGCCACGGCATCCAACGTTTTAGCCGAAACACCTCCCGAAATAAATTCCGCTTCCGGAGAATCTTCAAATCCACCGGGACGCGATACTAAACCAATGCGTATTTGTATCCCATTATTGACATTCCCATAACTATCTTTCCTCACCCTCCACATCGGAATTGAATCTGGAGTAGGTCCCCCTTTAAAATAAGGCTCGAACTTGCCGAGTTCCGGTGTAGGTTTCTGTACAATTGTCATCTTTACCGGAAACGGTCCGTGAAAAATGGGATGTTCCATTCGCATATGATGAGCATCTGCATCCAAACAGAGGCAATACCAATCTGTTTTCAAACCGATACGGGACCCCATTTCGCTACTTAATTCTGCGATCAATAACATTGGACGACTGAAATCCTGTGGCAAATAAGCAGCTCTCTTACGTTTCACGATTCTTCCCGAAGCATCTTTCTCTTCCACCTTCGGTTCAAGCGGCCGCGGCACTCCATCCATGATTGTCACGTCATAATCATTAGATAGTAAATAATTATAATCTTTTGCATGGATCACGGTCACATACTTAAAATACTGTTTCAACATCTTCTCGAATGATGCCATACGCTGACTAGCACTCCGTGCGTAAGTCAGAGAATCCACCTTATCCAACATCGTATTAATCTCCGGAGTACCTCCCACGTAAAGTATTCTTAAATTACTTTTCTTGATAGCCGCTTGCAAACCGCTACTAAAAACAAACAACAATCCTATTAAAATAATATTTTTCATTTCCTTCAATTTAAACACATTTTCAATTACCCAAAAGAAGTACAAATTCTATGTATACCTATAAACCGTAATTCTGAGTCAGATTCGGATTAAAATTCGTCGCATTTTGCGGGAACGGGAACACCCATAGAGGCGAATCGGGAGATAGAGAATACTCTTTCACAACATCCTGTCCATCTTTTGTATATTCGACTTTTCGATGTAAGGTCTCTTTATAGGCCTCTTCCGTGTTCCAACGTTTCAAATTAATGTAAGTCTTCACTGTGGCAAAATTTTCTGTCCGAGAAATATTTTTCAATAACACAAAAGCATCCGCCTCCGAAACAGCTTCTTTCGCAACATACTTTCCGGTTAGAATTCTTTTTTCTCGAATAAGATTCAACATATCCATTGCCTCATCAATCTTCCCCTTGCGAATTTCACATTCTGCCCGAACAAGATACATATCCACTGTCGATAAACCCATACTACTGTAATATACATTGAGACTATACGAACAAGCGATATTCAATCCATAAAAAGTATTACCCATCACTGGATAGCCTCGCAACCTCACGTCAGTCATAATATAATTTTTAAAAACACTGTTCTCTTCAAACGCCTCCCATAATTCTGGGGTCCATGCCTCGTAAATCAAACGAGAGGGGGTTTCGAAAAGCTCTTCCTCCAGAGTTAACAATGGACGGGTAAGCTCAATCATACCACTCCCGCTCATTGTCTCCGGGGCTAGCAATTGATTATAATCATCGATAGTACTCTTCAGCTTTAATGACTCTCCAGCAGCAGCATAAGCCCCATCGTAATCACGCATAGACATCAACACCTTGGCTTTTACCGCATAAGCAAACGGTAACCCGATGCGCATCTTCTCCGGTAATGCAGACAAACTTTCCAACTCAAACGCTGCATCAAGATCTTTCAAAATCAGCTCGTAAACGGCTGCCACACTTAATTTTTTGTTGGGTGTCGCTATCGGATCACTTTCCTTACTATATACAATTCCTTCATCATGAACCGCTGTTGCCGGATCATAAGCCTTAGCATAAAAATTCACCAACAAATAATGACACCAAGCCCTTAATACCAACGCTTCCGCTTTCAACCGATCTGCAACGCCACGATCCCCGGATGCCTCATCGACATTCAACAATACCGGATTAGCTACTTTCCCGATCATCTCGTAAAGTGAAGTATATTTCCGATCCGATTCCGTCAATGCAACCCTGTCTACGGATTCATCCCAAGTAAAATAAGCATATTTGTTCGTTTTTATCGTCTCGTTTAACAACGCTGGAATGTTCGTCAATTGTACATAACAATCATTAACAAAATACGAAGCCTCCGGGGCATACAACGAATAATTATAATTAAGCAATAAATCCAACTCCTCCACCCGATTCAATATATTTTTACCCTTGGGATCAATCTCTGTAAAATCAGAACACCCTATCAGGAATAAAACGAGTCCCAACAATATGACGCATATCTTCTTTTCCATAAGTTCACGTATTAGAAGTTAAAATTAAGACCAATAATATAAGAAGTTTGTCGCCGAATAGACTTTGTTTCCGGATCTACTTTCATATCATTTTTTTGCCATAAAGTTCGAGGATTATCTATCTGGAACGACAATGCCAAGTGATTTATCCCTAATCGTTTAATAAACTCGTGCGGCAAACTATATCCAAAAACAATGTTTCGCACCTTGATAAAATCAGCAGGTTGCACGAAAATATCACTACATTCATTCACCAGGTCTCGTATGACATTGGTCCCGTACTGCCCTATTCCCGGCACATTAGTTTCCGTGTTTTCAGGAGTCCAACTATCTATATAATAATCGTCAATCGGTCCAAATGGCATTTTATTCACTTCGTAATACTGACGTACTCGCATCTTATGACCGCCATAATACACCATCATAAAATTCAAACTAAACCCTTTATAACGAAAAGTATTCTCCATTCCCAAATTCACTTTCGGTTCAGACTGGCCGCTAAAAATAAGTACATCGGGACTTTCATTCTCTATATTACCTACCTTACGTCCATCAACAGTGTACCATAGGGGGCGTCCGTTTTCATCCAGTCCAGCATGCTTATAGGAAAACAAAGCACTTGTCGGATAACCGGTTTTAAAACCGGATTCGGTCAAATCATAAGGAGTCGTGGCTTGAAGTTCCATCGAAGTGATTTTATTTTTATTATAAGCCATAGTGATCGACGTCCTCCATCCAAAATCTCCGGGTTTATTTTCACGATACCAGGAATAAGCCAAAGCCAACTCAACCCCGTTATTTTTCATATCGGCAAGGTTCATATTTAGAGAGGTGAATCCTTTAGATACATCCAATGATTTAGGTGAAAATATATCAGTCCCTTTTTTGTTGTACCAATCCAAAGTCCCGCGTAACCGATTATCAAACAGAGAAAAATCAATTCCCAAGTTAAACGTTGCCGTTTTTTCCCATTTCAATTCCGGGTTCGCCGGAGACTCCACAGCCGCAACCGGTTTCATGGTATAATGATTCACATCTCCCGTGGTGGCCGTCATATAGCTCGTTGCCCCTTGATAAATATTCCCTGTCACCCCGTAAGTTGTCCTAAATTTCAAACTGTTCATCCACGTCAACGAATGCAAGAAAGTCTCGTTTGAAAGATTCCAACTGACCCCGACAGACCATAATGGCCTACCCCGGAACTTAGCATTTGCACCGAACAAGTCTGCGTAATCCTTGCGAAATGAAGCGAACAGGTTGAAACGGTTGTCATAAGTATACGTGATATTGGCATAGCCTGACGCGTAACGATGGTATTCCTCCTGAACCATATCAATAGTAGGTTCAATATATTCCAAATAGGCCCATTCACGTGCCGGATAGCCAGCAACAAAAAATGTCGTGTATTGATAGTTACTAAGGTCTGTAAAATTAACATTTGTGGTTGACTGGGTCTGCAATTGATCATCATAACCTAACAACAACCCTTTCGTTCCCTTACTCCTTGTTTCTCGAAATTCAAAACCAGCCAATAAATCAACAGCATGTTTGTCTGCTACCGTACGCCGAAAATTTAATTGCGTGCGAGCCGTCCAGTAATCCCCACGGGTATCTACAGTGGCTAGTTTTCCCCCACTCTCCGGAATCATATATTCATAAGTATAGCTACCTTCCGTACCCTTCTGCAAAGTATAAATATTTCTCAAAAAACGCATCGTGTAACTATCCACATCGGAATAACTCGATTCATTCAAACGTTCTGTTTCGTAAATCAACTGTGTATTTATAGACAAACCATCTATTACCTTAAAAATCAGCTCCCCTTGATAGCGCATATTACGACGATCAGTCGTTGTCTTATCGTGATCTAGCTCCTCTAAATGATTAAAATTCATCGAACGCAAAGCCGGGTTTTCATCATCCAACGTGTAATAATCATTGAAATCACAAGAATAATAATTATAACTACCATCATCTTTCAGCAACCGATAATAAGAAGGAACATTAAAAGGGTCTGTCGCATACTTACTATTACTCTTTTTTGCCTTAGCAAGAATCCCGTTTATACCAAAATTAACAGTCAACCATTTTTTCATATCATACGAGCCTCGGTAAGAAACATTTATTTGATTATCATAAGACTTAATAATTCCGTTATTATCCCGACGTAAATTAAATACAAGACTCGAATTGAAATTCTCCGAACGATTACGAATCGCCAAATTATACTGCTGCAAAATACGCATCCGAAGAATTTGATCGGAAAATTCTTTTGCAAAATTATTCTTTTTCAACGACTTCTTTATATCCTCCAAGTCCTTTTCAGTAATCAAGCCTTTAGCATACTGATAATAAGCATAATTCAACGGGGAAATAGGAGAAAACTGAGAAAGCTTTCCCTCAAAAGTTGCAATCGGATCCTCTCCCGAATCATTATGGAAAAAATAATAATCATAATACTCGCTCTCCTTATCTACTTGTTGTGCCGGTTCCATGTAAAAATTGTCTGAGTAATCCAGATTCCGTTTCTCGTAAACAGTCAGGTTCCCGGAAAAATCGATCTCCGTGACACCGACTTTTTTCGCTTTTTTCGTGGTGATAACAATAATTCCGTTAGAGGCACGAGCGCCATAAATGGCCGCAGCTGCCGCATCCTTCAAAACAGTAACACTCTCGATGTCATAAGGATTAAGGTCCTCGATCTTCCCCTCTATAGGTAAGCCATCCACCACCAGCAACGGCGATGTTTCGGCGTACAAGCTACTAGTCCCCCGAATGGTCATCTTACCGTCGTAATTCACCAATCCGGCCACCCTTCCCTCCAGATTATCCATGATATTCGTTGTGTGGCGTCTGGACAAATCATCCGAAGTCACCGTAGAAGCCGATCCCGTCACCTTTTCTCTGGAAATACTCTGGTAGCCCGTCACCACGACTTCCTCGATCTCACTGGCATCATCTTCCAACGTAACCAGCACGTGAGCATTCAATTTAGCGGTAACCTCTTTCGATTCTTTCCCGATATAACTCACGACAATCACCACGCTGGAATCCCGTAATCCATTAATCGTGAAATTACCGTCCACATCGGTAGCCGCCCCCGTGCTTGTACCTTTTATCACGACAGTAACCCCGATCAAAGGTTCCCCCCCCTTATCAACCACTCTCCCGGAAACCTTCCCGATTTGTTGCGATGGCTGTTCCCTCCTTTCCGTGATAATGTAAATGTCATTCTCTCCCCGGTACCACGCCAGCTCTGTTCCCTCCAGCAAAGTATTCAATATTGTCGTGATCTCTTTATTTTCAAACACCGTGGCTGTACAAGGTATTTTAGAGGCCACATTGGTATTATAAACCAATTGAATATTACTACTTTTCATAATCAGCTGGAACGCCTTATCAAGCGAACCTTTTTCTATACGGATCGTCAGTCCTTGCGCCATAACCCCCGAAGGGATAAGGATCACAAACAGAAAGACGACACGAACAAACATTTTTCTCCATTTTTGTGGAAACTTCCACACGTGATGTAATTTTTTTTTCATAATTTTGAATTTTAGGTTCAATGATGAACTTGATACAAGATCCGATTCCGGGGTAGCAGCTAGGGATCGGATTTTTTATATCAAAAGTTCAAATAATTATTTTCTCGAAATCGTTATACTCTTTCCTTCTATCTTGAATTTAATATTAGCGACCTCCTCGTATGTGTTCAACAAAACCCGTATATCCTGGTAACGGTTTAAGCGCCCAGACAACCGGATGTTCTTAATATCTTCCGTCTCGAAAGAAATATCAAAATCATACCATCGGGAAAGAGTGTCCATGATCTCACTCAACGGTTGCCCGTTAAAAATGAACATCTTATCAATCCAAGCCGTGTAAAGGGCAGGATCCACTTGCTCCACGGAAAACGTCCCGTTCGCCTCATCGTAAACCAACCTCTCGGAAGGTTTCAACTTTATCGATTGTCCTCCTTGGGTCTCGAAACCGATACTTCCTTCGACAAGCACGGTCGACAATCGGGACTCCTCGTAATCCGTCACGTTAAAACGTGTCCCAAAGACGGTTATATTCCCCCGGGACAACGAAACGACAAAAGGTTGCTCCTTGTTCTTCACCACGTCAAAAAAAGCCTCTCCTTTCAAGAACACTTGTCGTTTATCCCCGGTAAAAGATGCGGGGAAACGAAGCTCCGAATCCGAATTTAACCAGATCTTTGTTCCATCTGCCAGTGCATAATAAAACTCCCCACCGGGTGGCACGGAAAGCGTGTGATAAGCGGATTCATTCTGATCCACGACCTCTTTCCTCAAACTCTCCTGCAACTCCCCTTCTTTCAATTTATCCGTAATATTCATCGTCCGACCATCAGCAAACGTGAGCACGGCCTCCACCTTCCCGGGAACAATCATATTACACGACAGCACACGCTTTTCCGGAAATAAATCGTGTCCCGTCTGGAGCAATACCCATCCCGTGACAAAAAGTAACAAAATCGCTGCGGCACTTCCCAACCAAGCACGAAAACGACGTCTTACGGTACGCCTCTCCCGCCGTCCCTTCTCCGTCATAACCCGGACCACCATCTTTTCCCCGTAATCCTCCTGTTCCAACGCAAGAATCTCCCGACTTGTTCTCATACTTTTAACCCGTTCGAAAAGAATTTCGTTTTCAGTAGTAGCTTTCGACCACTCTTCAAACTCCCGAGCATCTTCTCCCGAAAGTTCCTGCCCCAGCACTTTGTCCGCAATGATACGCGATATATGATTCGTTTTATCCATACTTCAAATTCAAGAGTTTCTAACAAGTAGACACTCCTTTCATCAAAAAAGTATGACACGTGAAGCAAAAAAATTTCAAAAAATCAGAGAAATGCCACACGCCCCCAACAAGCATACAAAATCCTCCTTGGACAGCAACCCGGCCAAACGTTCAATTGCCCGGTATTTTACCGTCTTCACGGTATTTACTGTTATATCAAGATCCTCAGCTATTTCCTTCATACTTTTCCCCTCTATACTCATCAAAATCACCTGTTGACTTTGAGGGGACAATTTCATAATCGCTTGGGCAATCATATTCGATGCCTCAACCTCGATAATATTTTGCAGGAAAGTATTTTCATCGGAGATATTCATGTAGCTAGCCTCGTCACGCTCCATATTCTCCGGCATATAATAGTTTTTATTACCTAAAATCGTGTGTTTTACAATCGAAAAGAAATAATTCCGGGGAGATTTCACCTCTCCTATTTTCGCCTTATTCGTCCATAACTTGATGTAGGCCTCTTGCAACACATCATCCACCACGTCCAGATCATGAACATATTTACTTGCAAACGCACGAAACACCGCGGCATTCTCTTTAATAAATGCTCGTAGGTCTTGATCATCCCATTGGGAAATATCAGAAGGAATATCTTGATGCATCAGCCTTAATCTATGAAATTATTCGCAAGATAACATTTTTTATCATACAATCGGATAGCACGTGAATAATTTTCAAAACACGAAAAATACCCTTCCCCAATTTGATAAGCCATGAAGTGTATAAACGAACCCAAATAAAGAAGTAATCTAACCCAAATAATCCCCCTTCCCCAGAGCTTATTCAGAGCTTACTCGTGGCTCACACAACACGCCATGCAGCAGCTCTGAATAAGTTTCGAGGAATCATCGAAAGAGTGGGATTATTACCTTCCCATTTCCCTTACTTCTCTTTTGGTTCTCCCTGATACCCAAAAATCACAAAATCCATTCACACACATCAGCCCTAGTTATCACACCCTTTAACTAAGGTAATAATCTCCTCCGTTCCTTTCACTACCCTTTCATCGCCCTTTCATCGCCCTTTCGCAATAGACAAACAAGGCCCGGGCAAGAGGTTTGCAAACAGTATGGGAGATTATTACCTAGAAAATACGGTTACATTACCCGGGCAGAACGGTAGCCGTTTCAAGTCATTGTCACAAATAAAAAGGTCCCCGTCCAAAAAGGAAGGGGACACAACACCTGTTTCAGCAGAATCCGCCTACTAAACACCCACACGTTCCATTATCTGGTTTTATACGCAATACTCTTCACCTTGCACAGCCCCTCCCACTTCGAGCCTTTCTCCTCCTTGATCACAATATCATCCACGTCATCAACGATTGCGTATTTCCTGATCTCACCGCCCGTTGATGCCGGTTTCGACGGGTCATAAAGAGCTATATAAAAATAATCACTCGAAGTCTCTACCAAGATATCCGATAAAAACAAGGTAATCTCGTAACCATCAAACGTTTTCAACAGTTCACACTTCTTCCTCGCGAAATCGTAACCATACAATTTATTCCCCACGGTATAGTAAATCACGGACAACATATTACTTGCCCCGAAAAACTCCGCCTTATCCAAGTCGATCACGTTATCCATTTTTACCATTAACTGCTTTATTATACCGAAACTATAGGAAATCCGGTAACTATACAGATAAAAATCACCTCCATCCCTTAATATCGTGTAAGTCGAACCCGAACCTTTATGACAATTCAGTGTTGTCACATACTCGTATTCCGGTTTCCAAGAGAAAGGATCCCCCACCCGATCAGACATATCCGCACAGTAGCCAAGAGGAGTTCCATAACCACTTTGTTGATACACGAAACGCCCATCCCGCTTATTATACAACACGGTAGCATATCCCCGTTCTTTCACGCTATACCCGATTTTATCCCCCACCGGGAAGAGATCATAATCACCCTTGTAATGATTACTTGGGGATCCAAAGAAACAAGCCTGTTGTCCGGATAACTCCGTATAATACAAATTACCATCCACAAGGGCAGCCCGATAATATCCCATAATCTGTACAGCCTCGGTCATCACGCACTCTCCGGCAGCCGATACATCATAAAAAGACCATTTCAAATGGGCCCCCTCGATAGGCAACAGGGTTGAAGTACTAAGCCTGTAAGTACCCTTATCCGTTCCGACATGAATATAATTCAATGCAGCGGCAGGACGATAGGGAGGAACAAAAATGCAAGTCGGCTTACCCCATTCCTGCAAATCAACCTCTTGTAAAATATTCTTCAACAAAGTCGTGTCCTCTCCTCCCGTTGATACCATATCAAGCTGGGTTCGCCCGTCATCTCCTTCCCCCAACACAAGCCATCCCCGCGAAAACAAGGTTGACAATTGCAAACTTAAACTTGAAATCGTGGTTAATCCCGTGGACTTATCCTGAATTTTAAAATGAACAACATAGCTCTGGGAAGGCAAAGTAATCGGATAAACCAAATCCTTCTCTTTTCCCAGCGTATATTGTCCCCCAATAGTCGGATCGCCACCCACGGCCACCCATTCATACTCGTAATTATCGGGATCATGGTTAACTGTCGTTGAAATTTCAGGAAAGACTCGCAACGTATCCACGAAAGAATACATACGTAACATCGTGTCTCCAAAAAAGTCATGTTTCACGGTAATCTCGTTAATCGCGCGATAGGAATAATTTCCCTTGTCATCATAGCAACTTTCAAACAGGAAAATTCCCAGTAATTCGATCAGAAAAATCTTATACATCATTCTCATAACATTTCATTTAAAAATAAATCATATCAGAGGCCCCATCGTCATCTCGAACTCGTTACCCGCAGCATCTTTATCCATCACCGTACGCCCTGCCGCTTTTTCCTCTTTCAGATAGCGATCAAAATTCTGGGCCAATGCTTTCGACCTGTTCTGGTTCATGGTCTTGTAATCTTCAAAATCCTGCATCGTTAAACCAAGTACCACGCATACCAGTTTAAATTTCGTGGGAGAAAAAGCACCCCAATAATTCGCGGTCCATTGCTTGGGCACAACCACTTGATCATTTATCCCGATCACGTGAACGAGCGGGTTAATTACTTTATCCGTTGAACCATATATGCTTCCGAAAGGAATCCACCTTTTCAACGGCAATTTAAAATCCGCGCTCTCCTCCAGCCGCACGGTCAAGTAAATCACCGTGTCAGGATTTTGCATTAATTTTTCCGTCCACACGATCCGACAAGGGACTTCCGCCTGTCTCTCCCCGGCTTTTACCACCTGGCTATTCTCAAACGGCTCGTAATCTTCCCCCGCCTTTGCCGTCGTGAGGGTATCTACCACCCGAATCGTGAAATAACGGTCGTGATCAACCACGTCCCCGGTAATCCTCACCCGGATCGGTAACACGGTATCCTTGGCCGTGAACATCGCGAAAGGGATCAAAGTGGTATCCACGTATTCATACTGTTCCGGGTCACCATACCCGGAGGCCGGAGGTTTCTGCATCATAAAATAAATACCGCTCTCCCCCTCGTATCCCATCATCTCTGTCTCGCAAGCGCACAACCACGTTGCCAGACCAATGATCAATATTACTATATATCTTCGTTTCATAATCTCATCCGTTTAATTCGTTATTCCACACCTCGTTTATCTTTCTCGTCTTGAGGCAAATCAAACAAATAAAAACTCTTTTCCATCGTGATCATGTTATTCAGATCTTTACTTGAAGGTATTTGCGTCCTATTCTGTCGTTTGTAAAACCAGAACAATTGTCCCTCTCCAATAAACTCCCTCCGAAATTCGGCCTCTACCAGATTCATCAACCCGAGCGCTTGGTTTGCCTTGGCAACTCCTCGTGCCGCCCGTAATCGATTCAGGTGGTCAAACGCTTCCGCCTCGTCGTTGGAACATTCCGCCACGATCAGATACATCTCGGAAATCCGCATGACAGGCATGAGATACGTGTATCCCTGACTAACTTTATTATCCTCAGGTCCTTCCGTATCATCCACAGCCATATACTTCACGAAATGTTTCTTTTCATTCCCATCCGGGTCTTTCAAGGTCATCCATTGTTCCGTGTAACGCCAATCATTCACCCTCGTGTCCTCCTCGTACAAATTCTCGATATTAACCTCTGTCGGGCGTAGAATTACCTTCTCTCCCAATTTGTTAGAAAACGTGGATTCGTACACGTCCGATCGTTTCAAATTATACAACCCGAACAAGATTTCCGTTTTATACACCCGGTCCCATTTCGAGAGAGTCGTGGCCGCCGCACGGGTGACAAAAGGAAACCAGTCATTATCCTCCTGCGTTTCCTTGATCACTTGCCGGGCATAGGTCAACGCGGTTTCCTTATCCCCCGTGTACAATGCCAACCGGGCGATATACGCCTTTACCGCATAATAATTCAAACGCAGGGAGCGATACACCATATCATTGGGTAGTCCCGGACCTTCATCCCCCCAAAGCGCTCCTTTTTTAATCACCGGATCATAATCCTTCAGCAACTCCTCTGCCGCCTTGAAATCATCCATAATCAACTTTGCCACTTCCGATGCTTTCAGTAAAGGTCTTACTTTCAAATCAGAAGATTCCGAATAAGGCATACACTCTGTTTCCGGATCAACAGAATAAATCGGTCCAAACACCCGGAAAACTTCAAAATGCAACAATCCCCGCAACGCCAAAGCTTCCCCTTTGAGGACATGATAATATTCGCTATTCAGCACATCCTTTCTCCCGTCACACGCCTCTATAATCGTATTCACGTTGACAAGCAACGTGTAAACCTTCGACCATAACCCGGCCACCTGTCCTTTTTTAGCCGTTTGGTCAAAAGTTGATAACTTTTGCCACGTCTGTTCATCTTTATCACAATCATAGTATTGCGCAAGAATATCAAACGTCTTGTAGGACAACGTACCTCCATACAAGTTGGAACTCAGCAATTCAATATACACCCCGTTCAGCGCGGTCATAAACCCGGCTTGAGAAGAGAAAAGAGTGTTTTCCATAATCCGGTCTTCCGATCCCAAATCCAACCAACTGTCACAAGACACCACGGTGGAGACCAACACGATCATCGTGAGGCATTTCAACTTGTTCAATAATTTACTCGCAAATTTCATAATTTCGTCTTTTAGAATCGTAAACTCAATGAAAATGAAACAGTGCGGGCAAAAGGATAATCCGTTCCCCGTTCTTCCTTGAAAGAAGACAGCCGGAAAATATCATTCATATATGCCCTGAAAGTAACTCCTTCCGCCCCGATTTTCTTTATCCACGCGGCAGAAGATTCGTATCCCATGGAAATGGATTCACCGGAGAACGTGTTTTCCGTTCGCACGAAACGGGAAGACATCGGTGTCGGAGAATTATCTTTTATCGACTTGAACTTTGCCTTATCTCCCGGTTGTTTCCAACGATCATGTAACGCCCGCTTATCCTGATTATAATAAATTTGCTCTTCCGATATATTCTCCACTTTCGAGTACAGGGCCGAGGCCATCACCTCTCCCCCTAAACGATACCGGAAATTTACCGAAGCGGAAAAACCTTTGTAATAGAAGGAAGAACCGATAACTCCCTCCACGTCCGGACGGGAACACCCCACAACCACTTCGTCGGATGTCGAATAGATAAAGGTCTGGGAACCATCTTTCTTTCTAAACATTTCCGCCCCGGTGGCCGGGTCAATTCCCAACGAGGGCACAGCCCACATATCATCGGGACTGGCTCCTTCATAGTAACGAACCAAGCTCTGCGCGCTTCCCAATTCATTAAATTTGTTCAATTTATCACCAATATCCCGATACTCGGACTTGGAGGTTCTAAAATTCACGTTCAACGTCCAACTCATATTCTGTTTCTGGATCACCGTCCCGAAAAAACTCCCGTTCCATCCCCAAGAAAGCTGCCGCCCGGCATTCGCATTAATGGAACCCACGCCCACGGACGGAGGCATCGGCACACTGATCAAAAGAGGATCGGTATCCTTGTAATAATAATCCAGCGTCACCCGGATTCGATTCCGCAACATGGATATATCCACCCCGATATTCTTATCCAACGTACGTTGCCAATCTAAATCCTTGTTGCCAAACTGGTCAATTATCGCGCTTGAACCAAACATATTTTGCAGTTCCACATTATACTTGTAAATTTTCATCGCCTGATAAGCGTCAAAATTCTGATTCCCGGGGTTACCCACGGATGCCCTGATCTTGAAATTCGTGAAAAGTCCCAAAGACTTCATAAACTCCTCGTTATGAAGATTCCAAGCCAATCCCACAGACCAAGTTGTCGAGAAACGTTTATTCGCCCCGAATTTAGACGTACCGTCCGAACGCACGTTGAAATCCATCAGATAGCGATTCATAAAAGAATAGTTGACATTCATAAAAAAGCTGGTCGAACGGCTACGCTCCAAAGAGTAATTAGGCTTCTGTCCATCTGTAAAACCCGTGGAAAAAGCCGGATTCATATGCAGATCATCGTTAAAACCGACAACACTATAACCATCCCGCTTATTTTTATTCTCGCTAAAAGACCATCCTCCCACCACGTTCACTTGATGTTTTTCCACGAACAACTTACCGAAAGCAATATTCAAATCCCCGTTATAAGAGAATGCCTCCGAAGTTGAAGCCGAGAATGAACCCTGTTTCAACTTATCCGTTTCCAGATAATCAGGATGTTTGGGGGATTTGAATTGCTCATCCCGGCTCACGTTCTTGGTAAGCCCGACCCTCGCCGTCGCCCTCAAAAAAGAATACATCCTCCACTCGATCGAGAAATTATCACGCAAGGCGATCGAATTCCCGATATTCGTATTTTTTATTCCCCACGCATATAACGGATTCTTTAATGATCCTTTGTTTTGTTCCGTCCCGGTATCCTCCAACCACATGGGAATATATCCGTTTTCCAGTCTCTTCCGATAATACGGGTTCGCTTTCGAAAATTCGGAAAAAGCCACGGGTTCCCGCTCCGTATGAGTAACATCCATGCTAAACTTATTGGCAAACAACAACTTTTCCCGACGATAAGTCAAATCAATGTTGGCACTGATGACATTCCGATCAGACCCTTGCATCACGCCATTGGAATTATTGTAACCGAATCCCAACCCGTAACGCATGGCATCATCACCCCCGTCAATATAAACGTTGTGACTATGATTGAATACGGTACGGAGCGGTTCGTTCATCCAATAAGTATCAACACCCCGCTTCACCTCGGCTAGCCGCCGATTATATTTTTCAATATTACTTGTATTCGAGTAACTCTCCAAATCCCCGTAAAGCCCGGTTAGGCGTTCAAACTCCAACTTCTCGGAAGCATTCATCAAATTATAGGCAGAAAGATCCGCAAATTGAATCCCGTAATTACCGTTATAAGAAAGACGTAATTTCCCCGCTTCCGGTTGAACCGTCTCAACGACAATCACGCCGTTGGCCGCTTTTGACCCGTAAATAGCCGTGGAGGCAGCATCTTTCAAAATCGTCACACTAGCCACCCGGTCCATGTTCAAATTAACAATCGTCTCCAGCGTCGTTTCGATACCATCCAAAATAAACAAAGGCTGATTCGGGTCATTATCAAATTCCGTCTTTAAACCTACCACGCTCGTCTTTCCCCGGATTTCAATGTCCGGCATCCGGTTCGGGTCCGATCCCCATTGTTTACTTTCCAGCACCAGCATGGAAGGGTCCAAACTTTTCAGACTCTGGATAACATTCTGGCTCCCGATCATTTTCAAGTCTTCTTTCGAGTAGGTTGCAAATGATCCCGTGAAACTTTCTTTATTACGGGAATAGATTCCGGTCACCACCACTTCTTGAATCGTCTCGGAATCCTCCTCCAAGGTAACATTCAACGTCCTCGCATCCTTCACGGCTATTTCCCGTGTCTTCATCCCGATACACGTGAATGTCAGCATCACGCCATCCAGCGAGGGCAAGGCAAGCACGAACTTCCCGTCCGCATCCGACGCCGTACCCAACGTGGTTCCTTTCAACACGACAGATACCCCCGGAATCGTGTTCCCGTCTTGATCCGACACGACTCCCCGGATAACCACTTCTCCCGGTTTCTGGGGAACAGTAGCCCGTTTTTTTATCACGACAGTTGAATTCTCATAAATGTACTCGAATGGACTCCCCTGAAACACTCGTTTCAAAACCGCATCCACCGTCACCCCTTGCATGGTCAGCGTCACGGGCGGCAAGGTGGCCACCTGCGCCTTGTCGTAAACGAAATTCAACCCCGCCTGTTCTTTAATCTGCCGGAAAACTTCCTGTACCCCCGCTTTATTCACCCGAACAGACACTTTTTGTTGCTGGGCTCTACCAACAAAGGGCAACATCAGCAAAATCACGCACATCAGGCAAACGTGCCTCCATTGCAATTTTGTTTTTCCACGGGTACAATGGTCCCAAAAAACAAAATACTTCTTGCTTTTTTTCATAGATTTGTATTTTAAAATTAAACATTTACTAGATGCTTCCAACATCTAGTCCGAACCGGGAGTTGTTAGCGCAACACCCGGTTTTTCATCATGTTACATCCACGTATATTCTCTTGAATCTTGTTTGCAGTCAGCCTCTCGAACGACAATTTAGGCGTAAAACTTTCCACTCATAAGTTTTTTTCATAACTTTGATCGTTGATTCATTTGTAAAATTGATTAACAGGAGGAGTGAGTATTCTGTGTTTTCTAGGCTCGGGATACACTCCTTTTTTTCATCGAACTAATGTGGCGGCTCATCCATAGATTATCGCTATTTCAATTTTGCCCGATCCCCCAAGCAAAAATTATACAATAAAAAAAGCGAGGATCGTACATTCTATCCTATCTAGGGCATCGCCAAACGCCTCGGAGCAAATAGACAACAATCCACGCTAGCCAGCGTGAATTTACTGCCTAATCTTGCTCCTTAAATTGGCGATTTCTAGATAGCAATTAGAACAAATTCACAATATTTTAATGCGGACTCTTCCGCACTTTATTTTTCAACACCTGCAAATATATGATATTATTTCATAAAATCAAACACTTTATTCCTTCGTAGCTATATTTACACCTATTTTTTATTCAACCGAGACAACTACCTGGATCTCATCCAATTTCCCTTGGAACTCCAAGTCCTCCGGAATATTCACAATTTCAAGTCCGTATCCGTTTTCGATTTCATTTCCTTGACTTTCTCTTGATACAAATTCATTCGATTTACTTCATTCACCAACTCTTCGCAAGCTTTATCCGGCGTATATTCCTTTCCCGTTAAATCACAATAAACAGGTTCCCCGTCTCGATAAAAAAGGAAATAAGTCATGGCATAAAGCGTAAACATTTTATACTCTCGCGTATCTGCTTGCAACAATTTACCCGGAAGCCAAGAGACCACTTTCTCCCAATCCTCAATCATGGATTCCATTTTCCACACGCCACCTTCTTTTATTGTTATCAGTAAAAAAGTTGTTCCATCCGTCCGTTTTCCCAATAGACACGCTTTATCTTGAGGTAGTGATAAACCTTCCAAGATTTGTGCAGGAGATGGAGCGGCATAAAACTTCTGAACATCAAATTCATAATAAGGACACGCCTCTATACTAAACTTTTTAAGTTCCACTAACGTCTTATCCGGTTCATATTGCAACATCGAACGAGAAACTGTCGAGTATCTCTCTACTAACGCATCCAAGATTTGATTCACGTCTTCGGTCAGAGGAAAATTCACACCTTCACCAACTTTATCCGAATGACTATTTTTATTCTTATCCATGCAACTACATACCAAGAATAATATTATAACTAGATATTTACTCATATTTTTTGAAAACTTTAATTGTTGATTAACTTGTAAAATTGATTAACAGGAGAAGTGAGTATTCTGTGTTTTCTAGGCTCTGAATACACTCCTTTTCTCTTTACACATCAGTATGGTGGCTCGTCCATAAATTATTGTTATTTCAATTTTGCCCAATCCCCCAAGCAAAAATTATACAACAAGAAAGCGAGGATTGTCAACGTCTATCTTATCTAAGGCATCACCCACAAATAAACAACAATCCACACTAGTTACCGAGCATCTGATGTCTTAGCAATTTTCAGATAAAGATTAGAGCTGACTCACTATATTTCCATGCAGACTCTTCCACATCTTATCTTTCTATCTCTACAAATATATGATATTATTTCACAGAATCAAACACTTCAATCCTTTGTAGCTATAATTTCGAAGATTTTATTTTACACAAATCCACTCCAAGAAACAGAACCTTTCTCAAAACACGCCCATATTTTATATTTTTCTTGAAAAATTCGGCATACATTTTTTGCAGAATTCAAAAAATGCACTACATTTGCATCCGCAATCAAGCAACACGGGCGCTTAGCTCAGCTGGTTCAGAGCATCTGGTTTACACCCAGAGGGTCGGGGGTTCGAATCCCTCAGCGCCCACGGAACAAACGCCAAAAGGCGACAAAAAAATGCCAAAGTCTTGTAAATCATCGGGTTTACAAGACTTTTTTCTTTTATCCCCGCCAATTTTTGACTGAATAATGCCCATTTGCACGTAAAGAAAGTAACTTAGATAGTGTTTCAAAAAGTGTGTAAATTCCGAATTGATTATTTTTGTAATGCAATTTTCAAAAATGAATAATTATGGAATTTACACATGAACAAATCTCGGAAATAATTTCCGAAATCACAAACGGTGAACTAGGTTTACAAGGCTTGGTTAAACAAGGTTTAGAGAGTTTAATGTTATCGGAACGTGATCTTCATAACGAGACACGTGGTGACGTGAGTAACGGTTTTCGTGGTCGTCGAGTATGTCATGGCGGTAAGGTCTTCGAACTTCGGGTCCCGCGTAGTCGTAACAACCATTTTTACCCGATGTTACTGGGGGTGCTAAAAGACCAGGAAGAAGAGGCTCAAAAGCTAGTGAGTAGCCTTTATTGCAGCGGTTTAACCACGGAACAGGTGGGTAAAATTTACGAGCAATTTTACGGCAAACATTACAGTAAAAGCCAGGTTAGCCGCTTGTTGAACACGGCCCGCGAGGATGTAAATGCCTGGCTAGGTCGTGAACTGGATAATCGTTACCCGATAATTTACATCGATGCCACCTATGTCCTCACCCGTCGTGATGATTCCGTTTCCAACGAGGCTTACTACACGGTTTTGGGGGTGAAAGAAGACCGAACCCGCGAGGTGCTGGCCGTGGTGAATTTCCCCACGGAAAGTGCCACGAACTGGAAGGACGTGTTTGAAGACCTCAAGGAAAGAGGCGTGGCCGTGATTGATCTCCTGGTGTGTGATGGATTGCCCGGTATTGAAAACGTGCTGGCAGAAACCTTTCCAAAAGCAGATTTACAATTATGTACCGTGCACCTGAAGAGGAATATAGCTGGGAAAGTCAAGCCCAGGGACAAGAAACAGGTCATGGAAGAACTCAAGCAGGTTTGCGCTCCCGACCAGTGGGAGATCTCCCCGGAAAAGGCTTTCGAAAAATTTAAAGAGTTTATTGCCAGGTGGCAGAAAAGTTATCCCGTTTTGAAAAGATATTGCCACGACAGGTACAGGTTCTATTTCACCTACTTCAAGTACGAGAGGGAAATCAGGGGGATGATTTACACCACAAACTGGATCGAAAGGCTGAACAGGGATTACAAGAGGGTCATCAACATGAGGGGCGCCATGCCAAACCCCCAAGCCGTTATTCTCCTAATGGGAACGGTAGCCCAAAATGCAGATATTTATAAATATCCTATTTATAATTTTTTAGAATCAAGATTATTTTATTGAACTATTTATAATTTTGCAGTCATGAGAAAAGAAGGAATTTACACACTTTTTGAAACACTATCGTAACTTAAAAGTAACCCCGGCATTTTTTGCTAGAATGAGGTTACTCTTTGGCAAAAAGCTGTCATGAATTGGCAATCATAATTATCTCATAAACAATTTTTTATAAGTATTTTCAGCTAAATTATTTTGTTATGAGAGAAACTTTCAGCATCCTATTTTACCTCAAAAATTACAAGAAAGAAATGAGTGTAAAACTCATTTATTGTCGTATTTCCATCAACGGTTCGAAAGCACCTTTTTCCACGCAATTAAAAATAAATCCCAATCTCTGGGATCAAGCTACAAACCGTGCTAAAGGCAAATCAAAATCTAGCATCGAAATCAACAACGTGCTTTCAAAGCTAGAAACGAGAATTAACGACGCCTACAAAACGATCAAAGAGAGGCGATCACGATTTGACGCGTTCTACCTTCGGGATTACATTCACGGGAAAATCCAAAACAAAGAGAATGTTTCCATCCTGACATATTTTGAACAATTCCTGAAAGAGCAAAATGAAAGAGTCAATATCGGCGATTTATCCGACGAAACCTTCAAACGCTATGAATTAACTCGCGATCGGTTAAAAGATTACATGAAAGAAAAGTACGAGCGAGACGATATGTATCTGGATGAAATAAATATCTCATTTGCCCGAAGATTCAACTTGTTTATACGCGGCAAATATGAATGTGGGAATAATACCGCGCAGAAATACGTGCAAAAATTAAAAACCGTTGTGACTGACGCGTGGGGAAATGGTTATCTTGTCGCGGACAAACTCGTTCGTCATAAACTTAAACACGACAAACACGACCCTACCTGCCTCACGTGGAATGAACTGAAACGGATCATGCAAAAAAAATTCTATCATGCCCGCTTGGAGAGGATTAGAGATTTTTTCGTGTTCGCTTGTTTCACCGGATTATCCTATGGAGATTTAAAGTCGCTCACGACTGAGGATTTTGAACTAAAAAATGACGAGAACGACTGGATCGACAAAGACCGGGGAAAAACATGCGTGAACGCGCAAATTTTATTTAGTGCCATCCCTCACTTGATTGTCGAGAAATACAAGAACGAGCGTCGGGGGAACGAGTTATTACCCATACGTAGCTGCCAGAAAACAAACGCGTATTTGAAAGAGATCGCCGTTTTATGTGGTATAAATAAAAATCTCACGTCACACGTGGCAAGCCATAGTGTATTTTCTTTTTTCTTAAAAATCAATAGCTTACAAAATATCCCAGTTTGACAGGTAACGATTTAGAAACCAGCGAAAATCTGTATTCCACTTCGTTTTGCAGTAATTCAAAAGAACGCCTTTTAGCATTACAAAGATAGGCATTATAATTGGATTATAATAGGTTTTAGCCTACAAAAAGTGAATTCCATATATTTTTATTGCTCAATTACTGCTAACTTCACTAAAAATGAGTAATTTTGTACTTTAATAAGTATGAGTGTTACCATGGTTGTAAAAACAATAAAATTGACATCACTATTTGTCAATACTGAAAATTATAGATTTGAGCCTCTGTCTTCACAAAAGGAAGCGATAGACAAGATGGTAGAGGACCAAGGGGATAAATTATATTCTCTTGTAGACGATATTGTAACTAATGGTCTTAGTCCAGTCGATTTAATCATTGTAACGCCTAACGAAGATAACAACAAATATATAGTACTCGAAGGTAATAGGAGAATAACATCATTAAAATTATTAAACAATCCAACATTAATTGATGACAAGTACATTTCTTTAAGGAAAAAATTTCAGAAATTGCAAAAAGAAAATCCTAATGCTATTTCTGAATTGAAGAATATTGCTTGCGCTGTTTTTGAAAACCCAACGGAAGCTGATATTTGGATAAAACGTAAACACTCGGGAGAGCTGAATGGTATCGGTACAGTTACTTGGAATGCTCAACAAAAGCAAAGATTCGAGGAGAAGACAGAAGGAAAATCATCGATTCCATTGCAAATTATCACTTTATTGAAATCACAAGATAATGTTTCTGATACGATTAAGGATTCGTTATCCAAACTAAATATTACCAACCTGCAACGTTTGATGTCAGACCCTTATGTTAGAGAACACCTTGGTTTGGGAATTAACAATGGAACTTTAGTTTCAAAGGTTGAAGTGTCAGAAGTCGTCAAGGGGCTTATAAAAGTTGTTACGGATATTCTTAATCCAGAATTCAAAGTTTCAGAAATCTATAATAGAGAAAAAAGGAAGCAATATATTGACAATTTTGACACGAACCAAAAGCCAGACCTATCTAATGAAGCGTCTGAACAATGGAGTGTTCAAGATATTGTAGACAATAAAGGGCAGGTATTAATAAATAGTGAACGCAGAGAAATAAAAAAGGCTAATAATCAGAAAGCTAGAAACAGAGCTGGCTTAGTGCCCAAGACTTTGATTTTGCATATCAACAACCCCAAAATCAATAAAATTTTTGAGGAGTTAAAACATATCCAAGTTAAAACATGTCCTAATGCATCTTCTGTACTGCTGAGAGTGTTTTTAGAATTGTCAGTTGATGCTTATTTGGAAAGATATGATTTGGTAAAAAACAATGCTATAACTGCGTGTTCTTCCAAAGAGGATTTGAACGGGAAAGTTTGTAAAGTATTAAATCATATGACCCAATTAGGAACAATGAGTAATGATTTATCTAAAGGTATAAGGTCTGAAATAAATGATAAAAATTCAGTCCTATCCATTGAATCCTTGAATGCATATGTTCATAATGAGTTTTTCTATCCTAAAGCAGACAATTTGATTATAGGATGGGACAACATAGAAAGTTTTTTTATCCAATTATGGGAATCTATAAATAAAGAATGACATTATGGAGTTTTTATCACCTTTAAGATATCCCGGTGGAAAGGCAAAAGTCGCTGATTTCGTACAGTGTTTAATCAAAGAAAATGCATTGCTTGATGGTACTTATGTTGAGCCATATGTAGGAGGTGGTTCTGTTGCTTTATCCTTGCTCTTTAATGAATATGTTAGTGATATATATATAAACGATAAAGACATATCTATTTATGCCTTTTGGTATAGTGTTCTTAATAACACGGATGCTCTTTGCCAATTAATTAAGGATACTCCCATAAATGTCGAAACATGGTTTAAGCAAAAAGAGTTTCAGCAGAATAAAGAAAATAGAAATGTTGATTTATTAAATTTAGGGTTTTCCACTTTCTTCCTAAATAGAACAAATCGTTCAGGAATTTTAAAAGCTGGAATCATAGGTGGATACGACCAAACTGGAAATTACAAGATTGATGCGAGGTTTAACAAAGAAGATTTGATAAAAAGGATTCAACGTATAGCAGACTACGCGGAGAGAATTCATCTAACAAATGACGATGCTGTTACTTTAGTGCAACGATTAAAAGATGAATTACCTTACAATACTCTATTATATTTAGACCCGCCATACTATATAAAAGGAAAAGGGCTTTATCTGAACTACTATAATGACACAGACCATCAAAACATCGCAAATGCTATAGGTGCAATAGTAAATTGTAAGTGGATTGTCTCTTATGATAATGTGCCATTCATAACCAACCTATATTCAAAATATAGGCAACAATGTTTTGAATTGAATTATAGTGCGAGTAACTCAGGAAAAGGTGAAGAAATAATGATATTTTGTGACGATATAGTTATTCCCAAACACAAATTATTTAATCATTCAACAAAGTGAAAATAACTCACATTCATATCGAAAGGTTTCGAGGCTTCCAAAATGAAGACTTTGAAGTAGGCTCTCAATTAACAGCAATTGCAGGACAAAACGGAACTCAAAAGTCAACATTACTGGGTATTGTAACACAAACCTTCACTCTTAAGCCTGAGGATCCAATGAGAGCGGAAAAACCTTTGTGTGGTGGTAGCTATATTTCTGCATTCAAAGATAAGTTTAGATTATCGCCCATTTTTGATAGACCTAAAGGTCATGAATGGACCATTTCTTTTGATATAGGAGTAGATGACTTTACTGTCGAAAGCATCAAACGTACTGGAGACCCTAATGTGCGATTTTGGAAGAAAGGAGCAAGGCAAGAAGGGGATGGATATATCTCCTTTCCCACAATCTTTTTAAGTTTAAAGCGGTTAGTTCCTATGGCAGAGGAGGCCAAGATTATAACTGATGACACATTATTAACTCCAGAGGAACTAAGTGAGTTTAAACAATTACACAATAAAATTCTAATAGTACAAACTCCCATTTCTTCTGCAACAACAATAACCTCAAAAAATAAGCAATCTATAGGCGTATCCACTGAATTATACGATTGGAATCAAAACTCTATGGGACAAGATAATCTGGGCAAAATTATCTTGGCATTATTTTCTTTTAAAAGATTGCATGACAAATATCCCCAACAATATAAAGGTGGAATTCTTGCCATTGATGAGATGGATGCTACAATGTATCCAGCGTCTCAAGTTGAGCTATTAAAGATTTTGCGCAAATATGCGTCTAAACTTAATTTGCAAATTTTATTTACTACTCATTCAATGTCTCTTCTTAAGGTTATGGACGATTTAGTTCAAGAAGTAAGTAAACAAGAAGAAACAGCTAAGTAGGTAAAGATTCTTTATCTAAAGAAAGTCGATGACAAGATAACAATCAAACAAAATGTAGATTTTAAAGGTATTAAATTGGATTTGAATGTTGTTGCAGAAGGAAAAAAACGTAAGAAAAACAAAATTACTGTATATACAGAGGATAATGAAAATATATTATTCGTTAAAGCTATTTTAAAGACTAAAGCATCTATATTAGATTTTGTAGATGTAACTCTGCCGTGTTCAACCTTAACTGAACTTGTAAATAAAAACATACCTGCATTTAAACACCCATATTCTATCATCATATTGGATGGAGATGTTAGGATGAATAGGGCGTATCTTAAGAAAATAAAAAATGCAGATAACATTTTAATATTGCCAGGGAACAACTCTCCTGAAAGACTGCTGGCATCCTATTTGTATAATCTCTCTGATGCAGATCCATTATGGGGCAATATAGCAAATGGATATACCAAACAATTATGTTTCCGAGACTATACTATGGAACAAATAAATGCAGGAGGTGAGTTGGGGCGTCAAGATGCAAAAAAATGGTTTAATGGTCAGTTGGAATATTGGGGACGAAATGGTAATAAGGTTTTTAATCCCTTTTTACGTTCGATTCCTATCGAAGTACAAGAGTTTAAAAGAAATTTTGAAAATATGATAAAACGGTATATTTATGACTAAACTTCCGGTGACCACAATAAAGGAGCTTAAATGCCGAAAGTATTCTTTGGGTTCTTGGTCGATATATAATCAGAATCAGACTTTCTCTTTCATTAACCGAATAAGATACTGTTTCTTTTAGAGCTTTTGCTCAGGCACACTCAGTGAAACAGTGTCTGATTATCAGTTATGATTGCTTGAATTTATATTTAAGTCCATACTCTTCAAGTTTACTGTATAGTGTAGCTCTGCTTATTCCCAACAGTTCGGCGGCGGCACTCCGGTTGCCGTTTGTCTGCTTTAACGCACGCATTATCCGCTCCTTATCCTCCGCATCATTGCGCAGGGCGAAGCTGACAGGTGAGGTCGGTTTCGTCACGGCAAGTTCAAGATGCTCTTTCGTGACCACACCTTCCTGAGCCTGCAACACGGCTCCCATGATTTTCTGCCGAAGCTCCCGCACGTTGCCCGGCCATGCGTGGGTCAGCAACGCTTTACGGGCTTCGGAACTGAAACCGCTCACATTGCACTCCAGTTCCTTGTTGGCTATCTCGCGGAAGAACTCCGCCAACGGCATGATGTCCTCCTGACAGTCACGCAAGGGCGGCACGGTTATCACGAAGTCTTGCAGACGGTAGAGTAAATCCTGCCGGAAACGCTTTTCGCTCACTGCCGCCTCCAGATCCTCGTTGGTGGCGGCGATGATGCGGACGTTGAAACTCTTGTCCGATTTGTCACCGACCGGGCGATACCGCCTCTCCTGTATGGCACGGAGCAACATCTGCTGGGTCTCCAACGCAAGGTTGCCCACCTCGTCAAGAAACAGCGTGCCTCCTTCCGCCTCATGGAAATATCCTTTCTTGGTGCTGTCCGCACCCGTGAACGCGCCTTTGACGTGTCCGAAGAAAGCCGACGGCGCAAGTTCTCTGGATAGCGAACCGCAGTCCACCGCCACGAAGGGCTTGCCAGCCCGTTTGCTCTTGTCGTGCAGATGGTGGGCGATATGCTCCTTGCCTGTGCCGTTCTCTCCGAATATCATCACGCTCATGTCGGTGACGGCTACCAACTTTATCCTGTGCATGATTTTCTGAAAGGCGGAACCTTCACGGGCGAAAACGGGCATCCGGCTGTGTCTCGACTGACGCTCTTTCTGTATGGAGCGGATAAGGGGGACGAGTTTGTCCTCTATCAGTTTCTTCGGAATATAGTCTATCGAACCGAGTTTCATGCTTTCGACTGCCGTATGCACTTCGGCGTAGTCGGTCATTATGATGAACGGCTGCATCTTTCCCTCCTTGCGCATCCAGCGCAGCAGGTCTATTCCGTTGCCATCGTTTAGGCGCAGGTCAGAAACTACTATATCATCATCCGTTGCCTGTTGCAGATGTTTCTTCGCTGTTGACAGGTGGTAAGCCTTCACGGTACTGTATCCCTCCCGTGCCAGCAGATTGCAGACATATTCGCAATACACGATGTTATCCTCCACCACGATTATTCTTGTCTTATCCATTTTCGTATTTTCTCCTTTCCTCCTTTGCCAACTGTATAATCTCCGCTCCTTTATCCAACACGGTGGTCACGGAATTACTTAACGCCTCGTTATCGGACTTATCCTTTCCATGAAGCACACCATAAAGCACCTTCAGCGGCTGGTCGGCACGGAGTATCTCCCACGAACTGCGTAAGTGGTGTGTCAAGGCATCAAGTTCTTGCAGATCGTTTCGCATTGCCGCATCCCGTACCGCCTGCATTTCTTTCTCGGTTTCCGTTATCAGTTTTTCCAGCATGACAACTTCATTGCCGTAGGACAACAAGGCGGAAAAATCCGGTTTACCGTCCTGTGTCGCTTTAATGGCGCACTTGTCGGAAATTTCCAGCAGTTCCGATATGGAGAATGGTTTGAACAGGCATCCGGCAAAGCCTCGTTCCAAAAGTTCCTCCGCATCGCAACTGCCCGAAGCGGTTGCCACGACCACGGGGATTGTCTGTGAATTGCCAACATTGGACGATCGGAGCAGTTCCAGCAGCTCGAAGCCGTTTATGCCGGGCATATTCAAGTCCGTCAGCAACAAGTTGTATTCTTTTCGGCGTATCATTTCCATCAGTTCCGCCGCATCGGTGCAAGTGTCGCAATGTATTCCCTCCTGTGCATACATCTCTTTCAACATCAGGAGCAGCACCTCATCATTGTCGATGGCGACAACATTGAGGTTTCTCTCCTCCCGGTGGATATAAGTCTGTATCTCTTTTTCCGGTATTTCTTCGGCTTTCTGCATGGGTATTTCCACTGTGAAACGACTTCCTTTCCCTTTCTCGCTTTCCAAATGGATTTTGCCGTCAAGCATCGCCACTATGTTATGCACGATGGCAAGTCCAAGTCCGAAACCGTCTTTTGCGGCGGCGTTTGAGAGGCGTTCAAATGCCCCAAATACACGTTGCTGTTCATCTTCTGTCATGCCTGTGCCTGTATCCTCGAAAATCAGTGTCAGCACTCCGTTGGTATAATCGATAGTCAGCGACACACCGCCTTTCTCCGTGAACTTGATGGCATTTGACAGCAGATTGTTTCCAATTTGGATGATTCGCTCCTTGTCGGTCAGTACAACCGCATCGTTTCCGTTCTTTACGGTCAAGGAAAGCCCCTTGTTCATGGCGACGGGCATGAACTCCGTTTCAAGGGTATGCGTGATTGTGGAGATGCGGCAGGGCAACAGTTTGGGCTGCTCCTTGCCGTTGTCCAAGCGGAAGAAGTCCAGCAGGGTGTTAAGCATATCCCGCATACGGTCGGAAGATTGTTGTATGCTTTGAAGAAAATTCACATTGTTCTCCTTGCTGCACTCTTTCTGTAACAGCTCAGTATAACCTGTTATTGCCGTTAGTGGTGTGCGCAGTTCGTGGGTGATGGTATGTACCGCTTTCTTCCTTGATGCTATCAGTGCCTCGTTCCGTTGTACGGATTGTTCCAGTTGCCCTATCAAATCCGTTGTCTTGCGCTTGTATTGTTTGATACTCTTTGCATCACGGTGTATGATGATGTAGGAAATTAACAACAGCAGAAGGACGAATCCCATTAAACCGCCTACCTGCATAAATGACTTTCCACGCATGGCAACTATTTCGTCTTCCCGCCCTTGCAGGTCGGCTTGTACCTTATTTTCTATTTGACAGATTAGCCCCTTCAACTGCCTGTTAAGATCTGCATTGCGGGCGGCAAGACTGTCGGCTTGTTCCGACAATCGACGGCTTTGCTCTTTCTGTTCACTGACCATGCTTCTATTGGGTGAACGAAGCGTAGTTGTTGTTGTCGGCGGCTTCGTTTCCTCTTTTTTGCCGAATATGCCCAAGAACCCTTTTCGTTTCGGTTTCTTGGGCTGTTCCTGCATACTTGTCTGAACAATGAGAGGTACTTGACTGGCAATCTTCTTGTTGATGGATTGTTGTTCGTCTATTAACCGAACAATCTGAAACATCTGCCGTTCCTTATCTTCCAAAAGACTGCGCACACTGTCAATACGTCCAATTACATGAGTTTCATTGAACAGGCACAATGTGCTGTCCAATGCAATGCGTTGGGCATGGTAATTCTCCAAATCCGTTTCGTCCCAATCCAATGCAGTTTCTCCTAATAGCGAAAACTCTATCAGTTGGATATGAATACGGTTTACCTCCTTCCTGAATTCATCTATATGCCGGTTGCCAACCTCCAATGCTTCCACTTCCTGCCATTCATTATGACAAGTAAATGCAATGGCTACTACTATTAGAATTATGAAAGTGTGACTTAATGCTATTGCCTTACGTACAAATTCCATCTATTCTCTTACGAATTAAAATCGTCCTCCTCCCAACGCGTGATAAAGTTTGATTACACTTTGTATGCGTTCAAAACGAGTTTGCAGCTGTTGCACTTCCGCTTCAAGGAGAGATTGCTGGGCGGTCAATACTTCCAGATAGGTAATATTGGAATGACGCATCAGTGATTCTGTTTTCCGCACGGCATCGCATAATGTTTCCACCTGCCGAGCATTGATTTCAAGTTGCGATTTCGCAGTCTGCCATGCGGTCAAAGCATCGTTTACCTCTTTGCCTGCGTTCAACAAAGAGTGTTGGAACAGTAACTTCGCTTCTTCCTGGCGGATTTGGGCAGTCTTCAGGTTGGCGATGTTTGCGCCTCGATTGAACAAGGGCTGTGTCAGGGAACCGATGGCATTGAGCAACCATTGTCCGGGATTGGTGATTATACCGCCACCGTTATTGGTCCATCCAAGTGTTCCCGAAAGGGTGATATGGGGGTAGAATGCGGCACGTGCCGCATTGGTTGTGTAGAACGCCTGCGCCAGTTCCATTTCTGCCTGACGCACATCGGGACGGTTGGAAAGTAACTGCAAGGGGACTCCGATAGAGACGGTATCGGGGAAAGCTGCTTCGACCAGATTACTTCGTGCTATTGAGTGTGACGGCATGGCAAGTATTGCAAACAAGGCGTTTTCTGTTTCGGAGATGCTCTTGCGGATGGATAATAGGGACGATTCGAGCTGCATCACGTTCGCTTTTGCCTGCAATACACCGGCTTCGTTTGACTGTCCGGCTTTTTTCAATGCTTCGAGAGTGCGCACGGTAGTCTGCCAGTTTTCAAGGGTGCGGTGGCTTATTGCCATTTGCGCGTCGAGCATGGCAAGGGTATAGTAACTGTCGGCAATAGTGGCGACAAGCTGAGTCTGTACGGCTTGCCGGTAATCACGGCTTCCTTGCAAGGCGGCAGCGGCACCACGTTTTGCAGCTGTGAGGTTGCCGAAGATGTCCAGTTCCCAGCTTGCTGTCGCTCCTGCATTATATGTCTTTGCCGTTGCTCCATCGTGCTTGCCGGCATTACCTTCGGCATTCAGTCCGAGTGAGGGTAGATAGGAGAGTTTAGCTGTCAGCAAGGCGGAGGCTGCCGCTTCCACCCGTAGCCGTGCCACATTGAGGTCTGTGTTTCGGTCAAGTCCTGTTTCAATCAAGGACTGAAGTTTAGGGTCGGTAAACATTTCCCGCCACGACAGGGAGGCCAGAGTGGTGGTATCGGCGTCTGCCGGAAGGGTGCTATACAGATTCTCCATCGAGAGGTCGGGGCGATGATACCGGCTGTACGTGCCACAGCCGGTAAGCATCCATCCTGACAATATGATATATATTGCTGTCTTTTTCATTTAATTATGCTTAATACGTTCTTGGATATATTGGAAGACGATGAACAATGAAGGCACGAGGAACAACAGAGCCAATGTACCTACAATCATTCCGCCGATTACACCTGTGGCAAGCGAACGGCTACCGTTGGCACCCACTCCGTGAGCCAGCATCAGCGGGATAAGGCCGAACACCATAGACAACACGGTCATCAGGATGGGGCGCAGACGGACTTTTGCCGCACTGTATGCCGCTTGTGCCAGTGTCATGCCTTCCGACCGCCGCTTGCCTGCATATTCGGTAAGCAGGATGGCGGTCTTGGCAAGCAGGCCGATAATCATAATCAGACCGGTCTGCATGTAGATGTTGTTCTCCAGACCGAAGAGCCATGCGAACAGGAAACTGCCCATCAACCCGCAAGGCACTGCCAGCAGAACCGCAAAGGGAATAAACACGCTTTCGTACAAGGCACACAGAATCATATAGACCAGGACCATACAGAGCAGGAATATCAGCGTGGCATTGTTGGTTGTCTTGCTCTCCTCGCGCGAGATGCCGCCAAACTCGTAGGTGTAATTTGCCGGGAGAACCTTGCGTGCCGTCTCACTGATGGCTTCGAGCACCTGCCCCGAACTGTAACCCCGGGCCGGAGACCCATTGATGGAGATGGCATTGAACAGGTTGAAGCGGGTGAGGTCTGACGGACCGTTGGTCTTGGTCAGACGCACGAACCGGCTCAACGGTGCCATGCCGCCATCAGAGGTGCGTACATAGATATGATGAATGGACTCTGCATTCACACGGTATTCCGCCGGAGCCTGCATGGTGACGTGGTAGAGCTTGGAGAAGCGATTGAAGTCGGAAACATATTGTCCGGTATAATAGCCCGACAGGGTGGAAAGCACCTCTGCGGGCGACACTCCCGACTGCTCGCATTTGGCGGCGTCGATATCCACCCAGTATTGCGGATAGTCTGTGGCAAAGGAGGAATAGACTTCGCCTATTTCGGGCCGCTGCGACAAGGCCTCGACAAACTTGTCCGCCTCTTTCTTGAAAGCGGTAATGTCTCCGCCTGCCTTGTCCTGCAAGTAGAGCTCAAAGCCGTTCCCCATGCCATATCCGGCTATCATTGGGGGCGACATGGCAAACACCGTGGCATCAGGGATGTCGGAGGTGGCGGCATAGATTTTTCCGATGACGTCGTTGACCGACTGCCCCTCTCCCTCACGCTGTTCCCAGTCTTTGAGTGTCACGAAATACATGGCCTGCGACGGACCGGAACCGCTGAAAGAGAAGCCGGCAACCGCACCGTTGTATTCTATCTCGCCGATACTGTCGAGGCGGCTGTTGATGCGCTCCATCACCTTGACGGTCTGCGCCATTGACGTGCCGGGCTTCGTATTCATGCTCACCATGACCGTTCCGGTGTCTTCTTCGGGGATAAGGCCCGTCTTGGTGGCGTTGACCAGCAGCACCAGCAATACAAAGGACACTGCTATAGAGCTCCACATCAGCCACCGGCGGTGGAGGATGAACATCACTCCACGCACATAGCGTCGGCTCAGACGGTAGAAAACGGCATTGAACGCCTTTCGGAAACGGGCTGCAAAGTTGTCCTTTGTATTGCCGTGCTCGTCGATATAGGGCTTCAGCAACAGGGCGCAAAGTGCCGGTGAGAGGGTGAAGGCATTGATGGCCGAGATGCCCACGGCAACCGCCATCGTGATGCCGAACTGCGCATAGAAGGCTCCCGAAGTGCCGCCCATCATGGCAACGGGAAAGAACACTGCCATAAAGATGATGGTAGAGGTCAGAATGGCCGATGAAACGTCTTTCATGGCATCATCGGCCGCAAGCACCGCCGACTGGTAGCCCTCATCAAACTTCGCCTGCACCGCTTCCACCACCACGATGGCATCGTCGACCACGGTGCCGATGGCAAGCACAAGCGCAAACAGGGTGAGCAGGTTGATGGAAAAGCCTATCATGGACATCACGGCGAACGTGCCGATGATGGAAACGAAGATGGATATGGCAGGAATAAGCGTTGACTTGATGTCCTGCAAGAATACATATACCACTACGATAACCAGCAGTATCGCCTCCAGCAAGGTGCGGATGACCGAGCGGATGGAGGCATACAGAAACTTGTTGGTGTCGGTAAGCACTACGAATTCCGCTCCTTCGGGCAGGTCACGGTCCAGTTCGTGGAGCACTTCGTGAATCTCGTTGATGGTGCTCGACGCATTGGACCCTGCCTTCTGGTTTATCATCATCATGGCTGCCGGATGGCCGTTCACTTGGGAGGAGTAGTTGTAGTATTCATCGCCCAGCTCCACATCGGCAACCTCTTTCAGCCGAAGCACGTTGCCACCCGGCAAGGACTTGACTACCAGTTCGCCAAACTCATCGGCACCGGACAAGCGTCCGCGGTACTTCATTGTGTATTCGTTGGCCGTGGGGTGATTGGCACCGAAGGAGCCGGTGGCGGCTTCGATGTTCTGCCGCGCGAGTACGGCGGATATGTCGTCGGGTATGAGCCCGTATTGCGCCATACGGTCGGGCTTCAGCCAGAGGCGCATGCTGTAATTGGAGCCGAACAGTTGCGCCTTTCCCACGCCGCTGATGCGCTTCAGTCGCGGTTCGACATTGATTTTCATGTAGTTGTTCAGAAACGTCTGGTCGAAGCGGTCATCGGGCGAGTAGAGGGCAAAGGTCAGCAGCTCGGCATTCTGCTGCTTTTCGGTGGTGACACCGGTCTTGGTGGCTTCTGCCGGAAGCTGGCTCAATGCGGCGTTCACACGGTTCTGCACGTTCACGGCTGCCATGTCGGCATTGGCTCCTTGCTTGAAGTAGATGTTGATGGAGGCGTCTCCCGTGTTCGATGCCGTGGAGGTCATATAGGTCATGTCTTCCACGCCGTTGATGGCTTCTTCCAGCGGCACTATCACGGCTTTCTGCACGGTTTCGGCGTTGGCTCCGGGATAGGATGCCCATACATTGATGGTGGGCGGGGCGATGTCGGGATATTGCTCCACCGGCAGGGAGAACATGGCGATGACGCCCAACAGCACAATCACCACCGAGATAACGCCCGAGAACACCGGGCGGTCTATAAAAAATCGTAGCTTCATTTCGTTTCGTCTTTAGGGGTTATGCTCATGCCTTCTCTCACCAGTCCCACGCCTTCGGCGATGAGGGTGTCGCCGACCGAGAGACCTTCTTTTACGATAAACCGGTTGCCATCGTTCAGGCGGTCCACCGTGAGATAGGCAGCTTCCGCCCGTCCGTTTTTCAGTCGGTAGGCGATGATTTTGTCTTGCAGTTCCACGGTGGCGGTCATGGGAATGGTGATGGCATCCGTTTGGGGGTTCCGAAGGACGATGTTGCCGATGCTGCCGCTCAGCAGTTCGCGTTCGGGATTGGGGAACAGGGCTTTGATCTGCACCGCTCCGGTCGCAGGGTCCACCACACCGCTTACGGTCTCGATGCGTCCCTTCGCTTTGTACAGACTACCGTCGTTGAGTTGCAGGCTCACTTCCGGCATCTTGGCTATCAGGCTGTCAATCGAGCCGTAGCGAGTGGATAGGTGTCGCAGCATGTTTTCCGACACGGAGAAGTAGGCATACATCTCCGCATTGTCGGACACGACCGTGAAAGGCTGCTCCATGTTGGGACTGACAAGCGCACCGATGCGGTAGGGCAATGTGCCTACCACGCCGTTACTCGGACTTTTGATTTCAGTATAAGAGAGGTTGTTTCGTGCATCCGCTTCCTGCGCCTCGGCCTGTTGGAGTTCGGCAAGTGCCACAGCTAGTTGGTTTCGGGCAAGAGAAAGGTCGTATTCGGATATTACCTTCTCATCAAACAAGGCTTGCTTACCTTGCAGTTCGATTCGTGCCGTTTCCGCTTTTGCCCGTGCTGCGCTGACATTAGCCAAAGCTGTGCGTAAGGCTGCCAGATAGGGTGTTTGGTCTATCACTGCCAGTACTTGCCCTGTCGTCACCCGTGTGCCCTCCTTCACGCATAGACGCGTGATGCGGCCGGATATTTGCGGCATGATATCCACATCTTGTCGCCCGCGGATAGTGGCGGAATAAGATTCGGATATTTCCACCGGCATGGACGATACTGTTATGACCCGATAACTCGGTACCGCATCCTGCTTACCGTCCTGCTTGCATCCAGTCGACAGAAACAGCATGACGGCAAATGCGGCGAAATTAATGATAATGAATCGCTTGTTCATATTCTTTTCTTGTTCTTAATTATTCGTAATTGATTTAGCACTGATTGAATTCCATTCTTTTTTTAGAATGGAATAAACACGGGTATCTTCATATTTCGGGGTGCCGTTAGGATTGTTTATAAATGTCACAAATTCCTTGAAGCATCCTTCGCGGCGCATACCAAGGCGTTCGCATAAGCGTTTGGAGCGAATATTGTCATCTTCCACAAATCCATAGATACGCCGTGCACCCGCCTCCCGAAAAAGATAATCCAACAATCCGATAACCGCTTCACGAGCTAATCCTTTGCCCTCAAAACGTTTGTTGAAATGCCAGCCCACATTGTAAGTATCTTCATTTTCACGCAAAACGAAAACATCACCGATTATAAAGTCCTCCTTTTTCAAACTCACTGCATAGCGTTGCATATCTTTTTGGGAATACTGCATATATACGAATGCCGCCTCTTCAGAACAAAGGCGGTCGGCGGCAAAGCAATTCACACGAGGATTTGAAAGATATTCCAAAAGTCCAACAACGTCTCTCTTTTGAAAGTCTCTGATTACAAGACGTTCTGTTTCAATTTTCATACACTTTTTTTTGAGATGCAAAATTATACCCCTATAAAAGTTCTTGCAATTCAAAGAGTATCGAAGCGGATAAATTAAAGTCCGAACTATCCAAACTGACAGTTAAGACCGAAAAAAGGATAATCTTTCAAGTGCAGATCGGTTTTAACAAATACAATGTGTATTTCACCAATAGTTATTATCGTTTCGATAGTAATTTTATCCGTTTCAGCCTGTTTATCCTATCAACCAAAGGAGTAAAGCCTTATCTTTGCCGAATCAAGAGTAACTTTGCACCCGATATGACCCAAGTGAAAATGAAAATAATGAGTTGGAAGAACGGCCTGTTGCTATCTGCCGTCTCCTATGTATTCTACCTTGTCATGTGGTTTATACTCGATGACAAGACCATCGACCAATTGCCGGGAATGACAATCGCTGATTACATGGTCGATTTTCTGCTGTGTATGCTTTTTACCTACATATCCTTAGGATTCTGTTTTCTGGTCTTCAGGGTATTGCCGTTCAGGACATCCTACGTGTGGGGAATGGTCTATGCATCCTGCCTAATGGCACTGAACAATATCGTTGCGTTCGGTATGATAACCTTGTTCAATTTCCTATGGGACGAAACCGACAACGGGCTTCTCGACGAACTCCTCAACATGAAAGGCGCATACACCTTTGCCATGATATCTACCTTCCTGTCAAGCGTCTATGCCAACTCCTTCTACCTTCAGTCTTACATCAAGGTGCGCGACGAGAAACAAGCACTCGAAATGGCGCTGATGAAGGAAAAAGAGATCGCCTTGCAGTCGCAACTCAACTCGCTGAAACTGCAAATCAACCCGCACTTCATGTTCAACAACTTCAACAACCTGCTGGAACTGATTGAGGAAGATACCGAGCTTGCCGGAAAATTCCTGAGTAACCTATCGAAAGTGTACCGATACATCATCACCAATCTGGACCGCAATCTGATACCCGTTGCCGACGAAATCAAGTTTCTTGATTCATACTTGTATTTGATGAAAGTACGCCACAACGAAGGGGTCATTGCAAAAGTAAGTCCGGGCGTCAGACAATGCAAAGGTTTTCTTCCTCCGGCTGTATTGCAGCTTCTTGTAGAAAACGCAATAAAACACAACAGCTTTTCATCTGAACATCCGTTGGTTATCAACATAAAGTTGTCCGATGATTACATAACCGTCTGCAACCTGAAACGACCTTTGATGTCCCCAATCGAATCAACCGGTTTAGGACTTAAAAATATCATAGAACGATATGCTTTACTTTGTGATAAAAAGGTCAAGATAGAGAATGCCGAAAACTTCTATTCGGTAAGTCTGCCCATCATAAAAAACATCAACCCTTATGAAAATACTGATTCTTGAAGACGAACAGCGCAATGCCAAACGCCTCATAAGGCTGCTGAACGATATTGACAGAACATTTATTGTTGAAGGTCCGCTTGCCAGCATCAAAGAAACAGTCGAATTCTTTCAATCTGGCAAAACCACAGACCTCATCCTTGCTGATATCCGGCTAACTGACGGTTTGAGTTTCGAGGCTCTTAAACATGCCCAGGCAACCGTTCCCATCATATTTACCACCGCATACGATGAATATGCAGTACAGGCATTCAAGTTCAACAGTTTTGACTATCTTCTGAAACCGCTGGATCCGGATGAACTTGAAGCGGCCATTGACAAGGCAGTCAAAGCCGGAAAGAATTATACCGACGAAAACTTGCAACAGCTTTTTGACGCCTTACAGAAGAGCAAGTTCCGTTATAGGGAGCGTTTCCTGCTTCCTTATCGTGACGGATATAAGACCGTGCGAGTTTCGGACATCAACCATATCGAAACAGAAAACAAGATTGTACATCTTCGTCTCAACAATGGCACTTCCGAAGTGGTCAATGTGTCAATGGATGAACTTGAACACCAACTGAACCCGGACTATTTCTTCCGGGCAAACCGCCAATATATCATCAATGTAGAGCACGTTTTGTTCCTCGGTAATTATTTTGGAGGAAAGTTGATTGTCCGTTTGAAAGGTTATCCGAAGACGGAAATACAAGTGAGCAAGGAAAAGGCGCAGAGGCTTAAAGAATGGATTGACAGGTAGACTATTCTTGCAAAAAGAGTATCAAATATATTTAGTTTGTAAATCAAGTATCTAGATTTCTATTTATCAGTTAGAAAGCCAGATACTTGATTCTACTATATTTTCATCCCTTTCAGTTAGTTCTTATTCTTAACAGATGTCCGACAATGACATGGTCGGCAATGAAGTTACCCGTCGGACTTCGTTCACTTGCCGAACTGCGAACCAAAGGGACATCCAGCTATACCATAGAATCATCCCGTCTTTGTTGCCACTTAGCCTCCATTTCTCTTGAAAGCTCCATTATCTCCCGGCTCAGCTTCACAAGGTCGATGGTGCACTCCTCCAGCTTGTAGAGCAACGCCATCGCCTTCTTCTCCGAGAAGTGGATGCGCAGCTCCTTGACGACCTGATTGTAGTTCGTGCCTATGCCACGGAACTGGGCATGGAAATCCGACAGCTTGGTGTAGTAGTCCACCAGCGTCTTGTCCACTTTCAGCACCTTGAACTTCTGTCCGAAGAAGTGCGCCTTGAGAAAGACGGCTTTCGCGTACACGTTAGATTCCTCGTACATCGTCAGGAATCTGTTCCATTCCACATCATCGAAGCGCACCATCACGCAGTGCGTCTTCGGGTTCAACTTGGGATTTCTCCCGTACTTGCTCTTCTTTTTCATACTTCTTATTTTTTCAATTTTATGGCTTGTCCATTGTTTAATCTTTGATTAATGAACCCCGAAATTATCCGACTGCGGAGGATAATTCTGCCCACGGCGGTGAAGGTGTTTTCAGTTACTTAGAATTATTCGGGTAACTGAAAATATATCTTGCTATGTCTTTGAAGACATAACAATCCTCCGCTTGTCGGATTGTTTTCCGAGTGTAATCACTCATCTTGGGTATCGGTTAAGCCGATGAAGTGTATTCACCAGCCTAACCGACTTTCTGTAATCCCGTCAGAGCTTGCGCCACTGCTCGATGTCGTTCCGATAGGTGTCGAGGTGCAGGCGGACGAGGTTTTCAATCAGCCCCGATGCGCTCATACCCTTTCCTCCGAGGAAGCGGACAACCCTGTCCAGTTCGTCACGCACCGTCTCGCTGACAAACACGGGCTTGCGGTTGATAATCTTGGGGACTTGGAGATAGGTGGCGCGGTACTCCTCCAGCGACAGCCTGCGCTGCTTGCTGCTGACACGCTTCTGCGGCATTGCTGTTTCCCCGACCGCCTCACTTGACGGTTCATCCGCCATAGCGGTCTCCGTTTCTTCCGTGACGGTCTTGCCGGGCTGTTCCGGCTCATCCGGCTCCAGGCCGATACGCCTGTAGATGTCATTCATCGACTTGGGAGTGTAGGATTCCCTGCGTCCCATCTTTTCCACGATTTCACGAGCCTGCTGCTCTGTAATGCTTGGTTCTCTCTTCATTGTAAAAAACAAATTGATTAAGTTATTAACTGTGGTCTTGGTAAGCACCTCGACCGATTATCGGGAGCAAAGTAAGATGCTTCAGTGCAGTCTGTCAAGCACTTGGGTTCTCTTAGGCAATTTTGTATGGTTTTGCTTTATGGTGATAGAAATAACGGTGCAGACTTCACCGTTTTGCCGGATGTATATAACCGAAAGGGAAAAAGGTTTAGTTACGGGTGATTTTGAATTAAGCTCTTATTTGGGCTGTGGTGTCCTTATTAAATATAGGAATTAAGGGCTAAGGACTGGGCGGATTGGGCAATCGGTGAACCATGCCTGTGCCAACCTCTACCACCCTGTGCCACTTGCTGCCAGACCAAATTGAATCCATTGCCGGATGCCGGATTATGTATTTCTTTGCGGGAGAAGGAATGATAGCCGCCAAAGGAAAAGTCGGTATCACGGACAATGACTACCGTATCAGCGCAACATGCTACCACTTCCGGGAAACCCATTGTCAAGTAACGGATTATACATTCCTTTGCGGCATAAGAAACAGTAACAACTAAAAAAAGACAATATGGAAATCGTATCAATCGAAAGAAAGACCTTTGAGGAGCTGGTCGCCAAGTTCGACCGCTTCGTCTGCCGTATGGATGCCATCTGCCATCGGCACGGCGAAAAGAAAATGAGCGAGTGGATGGATAATCAGGACGTATGCCGGATGCTCAATATCAGCCCACGAACCTTGCAGACGCTTCGGGACAATGGGACTTTGGCATACAGCCAAATCAACCACAAGACCTATTACCGTCCCGAAGATGTGCAACGTATCGTCTCCATCGTGGAGGACAGACGGAAGGAAGCAAAGTTCAAAGGCAGGACAATCTGATAACCGAATAGAGTAATGACAATAATTCCACTAAATCCAGAGTAATATGAACGAACTGATTAACAAAGACAACGAGTGGATAATCCACTTCATGGGCAGTCTTGACCGTCTGCTGGACAACGTAGAGCATCTGACTGCCAGCTACCGCCCGACACTGAACGGGGAGCGTTTCTTCACGGACAAGGAGGTGTCGGCACGGTTGAAAGTGAGCCGCCGAACACTTCAGGATTACCGCAACGAAGGGCGGATAGCCTACATTCAGTTGGGCGGCAAAATCCTCTACCGAGAGTCCGACATCGAAAGGATGCTGACTGACAGCTACCGTACCGCCTACCGACAGACGGCTATCTGATTTTCTTGAAAGAGCGCAGTTTGCCGTCTGCCCTATGTTTGCGACAGCAATGGTACAATAAAAAAGGAACGGCTTACGGATGAAGCATCAATGTTTAGCTTCGTCTGTAAGCCGTTCCTTCTCTTTCTTCTGATTTCCCGTCAGTCGCTTGTTTCCGTTGCCGGATGCCCAAAATGCGTGTGGTTGGCAGGGGCAAGGTTTTCGGGCTGAATACGCTCAACCCCGTTGAGGAAGATTCTGCCCGAAACGGCTATGCCGCCCGACCTTGCCAATGCTGTCAGAGCCACACGCTACCTTTGCATCCGTGCATCGGGAACAGGTGGCTGACGGGAAGAACCTCGACTATACCATAGGTTGCCATTCTTACCATAGGAAACAAACAATGTAACCGGGATTCCTTTCTTGGTGGTGCAGATTTCATTTATTACGAACCGCCTGAACAAAAGGGTCTCTTTGCTACATATTCTGAAAGCGATGGCTATAATCATTTCAAAATTATACACATCATAACTGATGCCGTCAGTTTGCTTGATATACTTCATCGTATCAGTTTCGTTCAACTCTTTGTTCTTGTAAATTGCCTGTATCATCTTGCGGATATTGCAAGAGAACACCCCGAACAGGTCGGCTATCTCGAACTGGGTCATCCACACTGGGGCTGTCGGTACGGTGACCGCTCCCATTTTACTGATTGTTATTATTTCTCTGCTCATAATCCCTTTATTTTATGATGATTATATACTGTTTTCTTTCTTTTCGCCAGCCGATATTTTCTTTCTTCGCTCCATCAGTTTGTCCATGTCTTTGGAGATTTTATCATCGGTTATCCGTGCATACCCCTGAGTAGTTCTGATGTTGGAATGTCCCATCATCTTGGCGATGCTCTCAATCGGTATATCCGCTGAAATCAGGAAAGTTCCGAAGCTGTGCCGACTTTGGTGATAGCTCAGATTTTCCTCCTTGCCTATGGCAACACCCATCTCGTGGATGTCAAACCAAAGTGAATCACGGCTTGGGAGAGGAAACACGGGCTTCTCATCATCGGTTGTGTTGTACAACGACAATATCTGTTCCGCTATGGGATGTAAGGGTATGAAAGCCTCCACCTTTGTCTTCTTGCGGTTGATGCGGATATACCGTCTGCCCTCCGCATTCGTCCCGATATGATGGGGATGAAGAAGTTTGATGTCCACATACGCCAGTCCCGTCAGGGTCGAGAAGATGAAAGCCCGTCTTGCCAGTTCCATACGCTTGTCATACATCGGGGTGGAAAGTATCTTTTTGAACTCATCGCGGCTGATGTACCTGTGCCTTGCCTCCGGCTTCGGTTCATACTCCAAGTCCTCGCAGGGGTTCACACGGATAATCTCCTTATCGACTGCCAAATACAATAAACGATTAAGCCAGCACATACATTTGTTGGTTTGGGAAGAGCTGAAATTCTTGCACTTCTTCAGGAAAGCTTTATAGGACTTGCCAAAATCCTCCGTCACTTCTTCAAGAGGAATTTCCTTTTTCCCGATTGACGCTATAAAGTCCGTCAGGTATTTCTGATAATACATGGAGTGACGGTAGGAAGAAGTGGAATCTATTTCCTCGGAATGTTTCTTCAACCGCTCCCGTTCCCATTCACCCATTTGCAATAAGGTAGTCGGATGGATATTATTCAGGGAAATATGGTTCTTCAACATTTCCGCACTGACCACTCCTTGCGATTTAAGTATCTCGGTATAGGCTTCCTCAGTCAGACGCAGGTATTCCCGTAAGCGGTTGTTCTCCCTGACGGTCTTTATCTCATTCTTCCTGCCGTTCCAGTCTTCGGGGCGGCAATAGATACCTGTGCTTATGGCGGTCTGCTTGCCGTCAATGGTTATACGGCAGAGTACGGCGGTCGTACCGTCAGCCCTCACCTTGCTGCGGTTAATATATGGCAATAATGAAAATGTGCTTCGCATATTGTTGTTGGATTTATAGGGTTAGTTTGAAATCTTGTGTCGCCTCTATGAACTTGTCCATATCCTCGAAGAGTTTTTTCGGACTGACACGGGCATATACTTGAGTGGTGGAAATGTCGGAATGTCCCAGCATCCGGCTGATGGTCTCAATCGGCACACCCGCTTCGAGCGTTATCAGCGAGGCGAAACTATGCCTCGCCTGATGATAGCACAAATCATCCTTGATGCCAGCCAATGCCGCCAACGCCTTCATGTGTCTTCTAAGATTAGGCCAGCGTAGTAAAGGGAACAATGTGTCCCTGTCCTCACTGTGATACTTTTCAATCAGTGCAATCGCTTCGGGAAGCAACTTCACGCTTGCCCGATGTTCGTTCTTCTTCCTGCGGTATTTCAGCCACAACGCTCCGTTATCGTCCGTGTACAAGTTCTCATCGGTAATGGATATCACATCCGCATACGAGACCCCGGTATAACACCCGAAGAGAAACATATCCCTTGCCAGTATGTGAGATTTACGATGCGGTTCAATTTCCACATCACGGATTTTCTCGAACGATTCACGGCTCAATGCCCGTGGGGTTTTATCCGACTGCTTGGGCAGGGTGAAATGCTGGAAATGGATTTTGTCTGCATAGCCTTCCTTATAAGCCAGACGGCATATTTTTTTCAGTATGGCAAGGTGATGTCGGACAGTATCTATTGCATAACCCTTATTCTCCATAGCGAAAACCTGATAGTCATGGATGAACTGTTCCGTAAGCTGCCCAAATGCTAAATCCTTGACCTTGTACTGATGCCCAATGAACTCACCAAGTGTCAGACGCATATAATGATAAGTCGAGTAAGAAGTTTTCGCACGGTCAATACCAATACGGGCTTTGAGGTCGTCACAGACAACATCAGTCATTCGCATGAGTGTCATCTGCGTTTCCATACTTCCTTGAAAATGATTCTTCACATCGGTGGCATCGAAATCCATTTTACGGCTCACAAGGTTGTCAAAGGCGTTGTTTACCGCCAACAACAGTTTCTCAATCTTGGTGTTGGTTTCCACCGCCTCCTTGCTCTTGCCATTCAGACGGCTTTCACAGGGATTCCACAGTTCGGGAGGGCATGACAGCTTGCATCCGAACTGCGCCATCGTGCGGTTGACGGTAATGCGTCCCATGATGGGAGCCTTGCCCGACTTGTCCAGTCCGCTCTTTTTGAGGTAGAGCAGCACCTTGAATTTTTCTACTTTCATACGCTTATATTTTTAAGTGCAAATTTACTTGCCATATAAGCGTCCCTTGATGCGCAAAACACTGTGTATTAACGCAAACAAAACGGTGGGGATTTCTTTTCATCGCTTTCCGTTACCTGTTCCCGTTTCGGTAACTGCCCGGCTAACGGTTTGGTAACTGAACAACCTCAATATTCCGTTGTCGTTTGCATTTTTTCAACTTCGCAAAATACCGAAATATCGCTTATTCCTAACGGTTTACGTTTAATCTATACCTGTTCGCTGTTGCTTGCTTTGCCGTGTATATTCCACTTTTCACGACATACATTCGCGACAACCGTAACACTAACCGAAGGTGTACCACTGGAATCTGTTTCTAAAATGTTAGGGCACACGAATACCGTCACGACACAAATTTACGCGAAAGTGGTAAATTCAAAACTAAGAAAAGACGCCGCGGCGTGGAACGCGAAAATGACAGGCATAGAGAACGAATTTAATTTACAAAATCAATAACAACGAATTAAAAATATCATCATGGACTTACAAATCATCCAAAGCAAAATTTACACGATCCGAGGTTACAAAGTAATGCTTGATTTTGATTTAGCTGAATTGTACCAGACAGAGACAAAAATTCTAAAAAGAGCTGTTAAGCGAAACATCGCACGCTTTCCCCCAGACTTCATGTTCACGCTTACAGGAGAAGAATTTACCAACTTGAGGTGCCAAATTGGCACCTCAAGTTGGGGAGGCTCTCGTTACGAACCTTTTGCCTTTACCCAAGAAGGGATAGCAATGCTAAGTGGAGTATTACGCTCGGATGTTGCCGTGCAAGTAAATATATCTATCATGCGTGCTTTTGTTCTGATGCGACAAATGATCATTAATTACGAAGAAATTTTAAAACGCATCGAGGAGTTGGAAGAAAGTACGGACGCGCAATTTAGCGAGATATATCAAGCCCTAACACGACTACTATCGAAACAAGAGAAAGATAAAGAAAGGCGACCGATCGGCTACCTTCCGGCTAGTGATTAAACTCAATCTAACCACTCTTGTATATAAAACGGTGTACCTTTCGGTACACCGATATAATCCATTTCCCAAATTAGAAGCCGGGTTTCACATGCAAAAGTCACGTGTAAGGTACGAGTTCTAAATTAGACCAGCCTCTTTCGCGAAGATAAAGATAAAATCAATAACCCGTGTCAAGCAATCTTGATACTTTCAAATAACAATTTTGATATATCTCTATCCATGTTAGCAAAATTCAAAAAATAAGAAAAGGTAGCCGTGGGTTAAACTGATGTTATATAGGGATTACGGCTACCTTAAAATTGGAAGGGGATTATGCCTCCTCCAATCACGAGATTTTTCTGGTTGCAAATATGTAAGTTCAAATCTCTTGCACCAAAAAAACGTCTTAAAAAAGAGTGCCGGGTGTATATACATTCAGAGGCAAGGAAGTAAATATCTATGCCACGAGTGAACCGGCAACTCTTGTTCTAGTGCAAACCGGGAGAAAAAAATAAACCCGGTAGCTATTCAAGTACCGGGATAGACAGAGGTCAAACACGGGTACTCAATCGCGTCGGAGGACTAGCTAACCCTTGGAAACGAAAGAGCAACACCGTGCCCGACCAGTTTTTATATATAGATAGTATATATATACGTGGTCGAAGCACAAGCGTTGCAACAATCATCAGGTGTTCCAAGATTAATATTACCAAGTTAAAAACTTGATAAAATTTCATCCAAGGAGAAATAGCTAGTTTCCGACCACACAGATGCAATACTGCACGCTAATACTTTTAAGAACGTTTAAAAGGCTCAAAACCTTTTCTTAGTTACAAAGAAACACAAAATTTTCAATCTTTGCAAATTTTATTCCTAATTTCACCTGCATAGCCAGCAAGTGGAATTATTCCACGATAACGGTATAGATCGAATCTAGCACGACACTATACCCTTCGTTTTCAATCAACACGCTAAATACATAACGTCCCGGGGGCACTGTATGATCGTGTTGTAATTCTATTATCCCTGCCCCTTGCATCGTGAACTGGCTCGCGGCGTCCGGGTATTCACTGTCAACGCTTTTAATGGAATACTTGACGGGAGCAGTCCCCAAAACACCCTCGATACTTGTTGATTGCCAAGGTATTTTGAATTTAATTTGTAATTCATCTTCTACCGGATCAAGAACAGATTTAACGACCATCGAATCCGGAGCGTAAACCGCGTCCCTTGTTTCCAAGTAACCGACCGTGATGTCTTGACAATTCGTGAAAATCAAGACCATCACGCCTAAAAAGATAATATACTTTTTCATAATCACTATTTTATAATTCGGTAAATTGATACGTGTAACTCAACGAGTGTACAACACCGCTTCGCGTTTCTATATTCGCGGAGGCGACACTTGCCATTTGCCCGCTGACCATCGCGTGAATAGACAGACCTTCCGCCCCGATGTCGGGAACCCCGCCGTATTCTGATCTCGTCCGGTACACTCGCAACTCCACGCCCGATAAGGTAGTCACCATCGTTCCACCCGTGAGCGTTCCCTTTACCTCGTAATCAAATTCTTCTTTCATTATCTTTCCGGGAACGACGTGAGAGAGAAGCATTTCCCGGCACAAGTCAACGGGAATGTCATCAACCCTCGCGTACAAGGGCTCGTCCTCTTCATCTACCGTTTTCAATAAAAATTGCTCGATGGATAAATCCGTCACGCCAAAAAACGTGATCTCCGGGTGTTCGTGATCTTTCCCGTCAAACAGATCCACCAATCCAGCCCGTTCAATCAAGAGTACCGTCGAATCCCAATCTTGTGGTTGCGTGTTTAAATATTCCCACATCGTGCAATCATGCTTTCCGTCAGCTAACCCGCTATCGTGAAAATAATCGTCACAGGAGCAGACTGCAAATAACAATCCAAGCAATATTAATATATTCTTCATAAATTCAGTTTTTTAATTAATAAGCGTATCCATTTCGTTTCCAGTAAGGCGTTTGTAATATCAAGGTATTATTATTAAACGCGATTTTCCCGATAGGAAGGAACAAAGCCCCGTCTTCAACGTCTTTATCAGTCAAGGTCTTGAATTTTCCCTTTAAACGTTCACGAAACGTCCCGTTACGCACGCAATCAAAATACCTGATTCCATTTCCCTCGATAAACAATTCCCTCTCTCGCTCGTCCTGTATCTCGTCCTGTAAACTGGCATCCGTCCCGGCATAATCAACCATTCCCGCCCGGTTCCGGATATGGTTTAGATCAACCCTCGCCCCGGCGTAATCCCCCGTGCGTACTTTACATTCAGCCCGTAATAATATAATATCAGCGAGCCGGATTAAAATTTCGTTCGCGTCGTACGATTTAATTTTACCCGCTTGATTACCTGAATCGTACTTTATAATCCTTTGATATTTATACACGTAGGCATTCCCTTTCGTGATAGAAGTCGATACTTTCGCCATGCTATCCAGTTTATAGAAATACTCTTCCCGTCTTTGGTCTTTCTCGTCCCGGTACATTTTATACACGGAATTATTACTGATTAGTAATCCCCTGCGTGCCGTGGATGCTGTTGTCAAGGGGACAACGGGCCACCACTGGCAATATCCTGCCAGGTAACCCGACCATCCGTTGCTGTCGTACTCCGTCTCCTTGAAATTACATTCTAAAATTCCCTCGCGACTATTACCGGGAATCACGATTTGGCAAACTTCTCGAATCGAGTTCACTAGCTTGTAACTATTATCAGTAATCACGCTATCACATTCTAAAATAGCCAAACGTAACAAATCCGGCTCTTTGTTTAACGCGGCTTTCCAAGCGTACAAGTGAGCCAAGATCGCGTGACAAGTACCACGAGATACAGCCTGTTTACTCGTTACTAGATTACCCTTAATATCTTTCAACTCGTTCGCCACGGGCAACAACTTTGCCGCTTCTTTCAAGTCTGAAATACATTGCCCCGCCACTTCTTGCCAAGGGGTACGGGACTTCATTCCCACGTCCTCCGCGTGGACGATCAACGGTAAATCCCCCCAGTTCTGTATCATGTAGAAATACACGTAAGCCCGAAGACCGAGAGCCTGCCCCCGGAAAAAATTGTACTGTTCAGGCGTCAAGTCGGCTCGGTCAATATTATCCAGTATTAGATTCGCCTCGTTGATAATATAATATTCAGTGTTCCAGTTGATACAAGGGTGCGTGGGCGTCCAAGATCGCGAAAGATCGTTGTTCGAGGGGTTCGCCCATGTCCCCATCACGTCAAACGGTAACCCACGATCACGATATTTAATCACTATATTGTCTGCCATGTAACGCCTGAAAGTTTGATACAAGCCATAATTAGCGGCGTCCAGATCACTCGCGTTCTTCCAGTAATTCACGTCCGTAACCCCCGTGTCCGATTCGACTGTCAGGAAATCTTCACAAGACGAGAGAAACAACGCCCCGATCAATAAATATAAATATTTTTTCATGTGATTATAAATTTAGCGTTAGACCAAAAGTGACACGTCGTGCTAACGGGTAATTTCCAAGATTATCCACCCCCGTGATCAATCCCACGCTCTCCGGGTCTGCCCCCGTGTAATTCGTCCACGTGAAAAGATTCTCACCCGACACGAAAAACCTTATACCCAATTTTAGTTTTTTCCTGATAACTTCAGGCAAGGTGTACCCGAGAACGAGCGTTTTTAATTTCAAGTAATTCACGCTCTCGACGTTCGCTGTCGTGTAAGAATTAAAAGAGCCTAATCCCGTTTCTAAACGATTCATCGGGAAATCAGCCTTATCCCCCGGTTCTTTCCAGAAAGTCACGTTTGCCAAATCCACGAACACCGGACGCACGGTTTCATCGGGGGAGAGACCTAACACCGTTCCCACGCTCTCGCCCCTAGCCGCGTTCAATATATGACGGTTAATCACGAAGTTAAACAACACGTTCAAATCGAATCCTTTCCAGTTTAGCGAGGACGTTATCCCACCCTGCGCGACAGGAACGGGGGAACCAGCGTACACCCGATCCTTGGAATCTATCACCCCGTCACCATTTACATCCTGTACCACTCGATCACCAGAGCGATAGTGTTGAGTGTTTGAATTTCCCCCGAGCAAGGTATATTTACCGTTTATAAACCTACCCGGCACCTCCTCGTCTGAATCGTATATTTTGCCCGTTTTTAAAACATAAATCCCGTTCAGGGGCTTGCCGATAATGCTTAAATTCGTGTTGCTGTTTTCCGTTTGGAAATCCCGCCTGTTCTCGCTTTTTTCCAATCTGTTCCAGTTACGGGCGATATTTAAACCAATGTTCCAATTCAATTTTTCACCCCTGATTATATCGTACTTTATCTCTAACTCTATACCCTCGTTAGAAATCGCGTAAGCGTTGCGCCACTGGTGGGCAAAAGCGGAGTAATTACCGGGTAATTGAACGGGGTACAGTAATTTATCCGTGTAACGATAATAATAATCAAGCACGACATTCAAGCGGGAATCGAACATACCCACATCCAAGCCGAAATCATACTGTGAAGTTTCTTCCCACGTGAGTTCGCGGTTACTTAACCCTCGCATTAAATCCGGGTGAATGGTCGGGTTTCCGAGGTAAGGATCGCCCGGTTCCAATACCCCCTGCGCGATATAGGGTTGATCGAATTGTTTTCCCGACGTCCCGTAAGATACCCTTAATTTCCCGTGATCCAGCACGCCCCTGCTCCAGTCTAAAAACTTCTCTTCACTAAAAATCCAAGCCACGGCGTAGGAGGGGAATGTACCCCAACGCACGTTTTCCCCGAACTTGGAACTCGCGTCCCGTCGCAAGGTAACAGACAGGAAATACCGTTGCAAGTAATTGTAATTCACACGCCCGAACACGCCGACCATCGTGCTAACCTCACGCCCGGTCGTCGCGTCTTTTAGCGTCCGGTTGTCGTTCACGTCGTAAACATTCCCGTACCAGCTTATATAATGTATCAAATCCGAAGGTGACGCTTTTCCCCACGCCCCGATCATGTTCATTTCATCTTTTTGAAAGGACACGCCCAGTAACACGTCCACGGTATGTTGCTCCGCGAACGTCTGTTTATAGGTTAAAAGATTTTCATTGAGAAGCATTAAATTTCGCTCGACCTGTCCAGATGAATAACTCTCGTTATACTCGTCAAGGTCTGAAGGGATGAACAAATTTTGATTTTGTTGCGTGTAATCCAACGACACGGAAGATTTCAATTTCAACCCTTCCAGTATCTCGTAAGACAAGTCAAGCGAGGTTCTCAAACGGTAAGATTCGTTGTTTTCCTTGATCGTGTTAAACCGCTTGATCATTTCGTCAAAAGCAACCGTCCCCTTTCCCGGCAGCAAGGTTGACATGGTTAGCAACTCGTTGGGGATCTGTTCCAACTCTTCACCGGAGGTAAAGCCCGTGTAAGCCGTGAGCCGAGAGGCTCGTTTACGTCCCGTTCGAGCCAGATAAAAGCGAAAGTTACTTTCAATTTTAGGTAACGGCTTGATGAAGATATTCCCCAAGAGGTTCACGCGACTAAAGCCCGTGTTTCTCAGCACCCCGTCTTCATCGTAATACCCCAAGCCGATATTATAGCTTGTATTCACGCTCCCTCCTGATAACTGCAAGTTAGCGTTTAGCACCTTCGCCGTCCTGAAATAGTATTTAAAAAAGTTCGTGCTATTGTTATAAAACGGGTTCAAGCTGTCTTGAAAGGCGGCTATACCCGCCCCGTCACCTTTATTCCAGAAATAATTATGGTGCATTTGTTCCCTGTACGCCTCCGCGTTCGATCCGATATACCTGTACGTGTTGGTTTCACGGTCAAAAATGGCTTGCTCGAAATTTCGCAACGCCTCCATCCGGAGAAGACGTTCCGCGTTTCCTCCCGTTAAATCCGGTAACGAGGGGTTGAACGAGAAAGTGCGGGACACGTTCACGCTGATTTTCGCCCGTTGATTCAGCCGTCCGCTTTTCGTTGTCACGAGGATTACCCCGTTCGCGGCGCGTGAACCGTATATAGCGGCAGAAGCGGCATCCTTTAACACCTGCACGCTCTCTATATCGTTCGGGTCTATTTCCGCCAGCGTGTTCGTCCCTGTCAACGGGGACGTGAAAGCCTGCATCGGTACACCGTCAATCACCCACAGGGGATTGCTATACCGTTGTTCTCCCTCTATGTCGAAACTGTTATACCCCCGGATATTCAATGCCGTTCCACCACCACCGGGTGCGCCCGTCATGTTCGTCACGTTCATCCCCGCGACTCGTCCCTGCAACAAGTTGGATAAAGAGGGGGAAGGTACATCTCGTATATCTTCACCCCTCACCACGGACATGGCACCCACGACCTCCCTTTTGCTCTGCGTGCCGTAAGCGACCACGGTCACCTCATCGAGCTTGGAGATACTTTCTTTCATTCTCACGTTTAGCGGTTGTTCTGCCTTGAACGTGGCTTTCACGGTTTCATAACCGATAAACGAGAAAACAAGCACGCCACCGGATCGGGCTAATTTTAACTGGAAATTCCCGTTCACGTCGGTAATGACACCCACTTTCGTGGAATCCAGAAGAACCGTTACGCCCGGCAAGGGCTGCCCCTTTTCATCCACGACCTTTCCCTTTACAATACAATCTTTTATCCCCGTGCTATCTCTGATTAGAACAGCCTTCGATGTTAGGGACAGGCAACATAACAGGGGCAAAATCAGCATACTGATGATTGTTGACACTCCAACCCCCCGCTGTCGTGAAGGCTTGATTCTTACTCGCGCTGGTAATCTTTTTACCCTCGCTTTCGGTTGTAATTTTTTTTTCATAATTTTGATTGTTAATTGGTAAAACAATTAGTACTAGGGGGTGTATTCTTCGCCTGAGAAACATTGAATACACTCCTTTTTTAGTTTTCCATACTTTCCTTCCCCTCTTCCAAATTTACTTGTCCATCTCCCGGTATCTCTTTCATTTTATTTCTCAATTCACCCGGAAAATAGAGTTCCATAATTCGCTCCATGCTTCTCAAATGCCGCAGGCTGTAAGCGTAATAATGAGCGATCAAGGCTTTCATTCTTAGCAACCGGTACAATGAATTGCCCGTAAGATTCCAAGCGTTCACTCATTTTACGTTTCTTCTTTTTCTCTCCCTCCTTCTCCGTGAAGTAGAACCCGAACACGTGGTATATCTCCACGTAATGCATCTCGAAATTACAATGATTCATCACGCTTAACAGCTTCACGATTTTTTGCTGCGTGTTGTACAGAATTTGTAATTTCTCACATTCCGATTCCTCCTTTTCAACGGAAGGGCAAAGTAATTTTGCTTCAGTCAAAAAGAATTCTTTCAATTCTTCATCATCAATAAGTTCATGATCTTCTTTCATTTTGTTATCAGTTATTATTATTACATCATTCTTCACTATTCAACTTCTACATTACAATATTATCAATCAAAACATATAAATATCTATCAAATTTCGCCCCTTAAACATTTGATAACTTTTCTCTCCAACATATTTTCCAATTCGCACCCTATAGGGTGCGAATTACTTTAAAAAAAAGCTCTTTATTTATTAAATTTTTCCATTATGAAGTCAAAAATTGAATTATATACGATAGAGAAAGTAAAAGAACGCAGAGAACAGCTAGATATGAAATTAACCTATTTTGCTGATTGTATGAATATGTCTCATCAATTTATCTCTAAAATAGAAGATTGTGATACAGACAAAGCATATAATCTTGATCATTTGAATGACATAGCTGTTCTCCTTGAATGTTCTATAAAAGATTTCTTCCCAGATAAACCTTTTAAGAACAACAAAAAATAACAATCATTTCTCTCCTTTTTAGATTGTGATATTTTTTTCATGGTATTGTATTTAAGTTAGCAAATAGTATTCCTCGCAAAACTAATTATTCAGTTTTTGAATTATTATTAGATCCGGTTAAATCAAAAATCACGTTTCGCTTTGATAGTATAATCCACAAACAATATTTTGATCATCCTTACAAACTAAACGTTTCCCCACAAGATTACGATTATTTTTCCGTAAACAATACAACAAAGATATGATTTCAAAAAAACACTTCCAAAGAAATTAGAATAAAAAACTTTACCATGACAAAGTTTTCTATTCCAATAATAATATTTCCTTTATCAAAATTATACTATAATGAAAACATCTATTGATAAATACATCATTCAAAGAGTAAAAGAAATTCGAGACGCAAAAGGAATAAAGCAAGACGAAATAAATGACAAACTTGGATTTGCCACAGGTTCCGGCTATATCGGAGGCGTTGAAGCAAATGGAAAAGCAAAATACAACATTTATCATCTAAATGAACTAGCCAAAATTCTTGACTGTGATATTGCAGATTTTTTTCCACGCCCGTATCAAGAAGAAAATTCTTTAAAAGAATATCGAGATTATCTTGCAGAGGCAAGAAGGAAAGCAAAGGAAAAAAGAGGACGAAAAGAAAAGTAACTTAATATACTCCTTTTTTTAGTTTTTCATTATTTCTGGTTACAATTCTTCTAAATCCTTGATGCAGTCGGTAACTTTGTTCCATCAAAAAATGGCAAAATAAAACCATCAGTTTAGAATAAATCTAAAAGCATAAATCAAGAAATTAGTAGTATCTAAAGTTAACCTAGGATTTAGCCTCTCTTTTCCTGGGGTTATCCATTCCCGTTACATGACGGCAGGGTGACTATTGGGTGACAGTTAGGCGCCATCGCCCGATCATCGCCCGATTATCGCCGCCGTTTTAACAAAAGAAAAGCAAAAATAACACAAACGAATAACCCATCAACTAGACCAATAACGAGACTTTTCACATGCAAGAATAATATTTCAGGCCATTAATCCCCGGTAAAGATTGGGAATAATGGATAAATCAACACACACTTTACCTACTCGCATAAATGGCCAAAAATAGCTTGCCTCCTTATGACTATCATATTAACAACTATTTTTTTCAAAACATTCTTTTCGATAAATCTCAATTTAAAAGTTTCATATATCATTGTCTCGTTCTGTTCCTTATTTTACTTTCACCCATTTCACGGCATAAGTAATTATAAATAAATGTACAAATATTGCCCTCTCTATTTTAAAGATGCTCTACCCGTTATTGAAGAAGGTGATGTCTTTAAACTTGCTATCCAATATAATAAGACTAACGAGTGTATAAATGGCGGAGTAGATGAGAGAGTAAATGAGGGAACAAAAGGCAAAGATACCTTATTAGAGATAATAACAGGAACCGGAGGGCTGACCACGAAAAAACTTGCCGTTCGATTAGGAAAAAGCAAAAGAAGCATAGAACGTTATATCCGTTCAACGCCACGAAGCTTAAGTACATGAGGTTATTTTACAACACGTTTCTGGCTAGTCACACACCACGTGACCAATTGATATGGACGCACTACCGCTCTTGTGTTTGGAAAAGTGATTGACGAAGCCGACATGAAAGACTTGGAGGAAATGAAAGCCCATGATGTCGGTTTGAAAATGATGCAAACAAAGGCGGCAACAAAAACCCCTTTGACAAGAACTTTCATCCGGCAACTTCATTAAAACCATTTTATGAGAAGATTACACAGTCTAAAAACAAATCAAAAACCTGCAACATCTCGCACATGGGAGATAGAAAAAGACATTGGCACGTGGCCATAGTTTGTACCACCCCAAAAGGTGGTACAAAGCAAAAAGGTGGTACAACAAGAAAAAGATGATACAAGGAACCTCATTGAAATTTCCACGTTTAGAGCCATGCCATATTAATTCTGATGGAGGGTACGGCTTATCTAAGCGAGATATTTCGTAATTTAGATATGCTAAAAGCATTTCATAAGCCCGTATTCGGGAAACTTTATCATCCCACACGGTCATAAAAGAAACATCCAAATCATAATCACTAACCCGTGAGGATTCTAAAACATTCTTTCATGTAAATAAAGCGGCATCCAAGAAGGTGGAGCCAAGCTTTAAATATTGATACGTGTAAATATTATCGTTTAAATAATCCATTAAACGTTGTGTATGCTCTAACAAATAAACACGTACATATTCATTACTCACGAACGAAACACGTTTAGATTCTATTTCTTTAAGTTCCGTGTAATAAATAAGTTTGCTATACAGTATCGGTTTCAATTCTTTAAAAAACAAGATTTCTTCCTCGATGTCCTTGAAACCATTACAACAGATGTATTCCTTTACTTTCTTCGCGACGTTATTAATAATCTCTATTGCCTTCACTGACAAATTTAACGTGTTAATTCCTTTAAGCGAATAAATTTCTTTTTCTAATTCGCTTACTATCATCATAAAATACTTTTTCATAATACACTAATTTGTTGCGGCAATGAAAAAACAATTAATGATACAAAGAAAAAACGATAACTTGCTAGCATCCAAAAGAAAAAAAAAATTATAATATCAGGTTTTCGCACCTTAATATAGAGATAGTTAAAAGATTATTTATGACACAAGTTTGCCATAAATAAGTTAAAAACAATCCTTATTAAGAAAATAAGGGTTTATTTATATGTCTATTTTCCTAGCACAAGAATAAAACTTAGATACCTCTAGGACTCTATCGTACACCTAGACCAACAAAGAAAACCCGTGAATAACTAAAAAAAGCATCCACGGGTTCTCTCAATAATTCTTAAAAGCACACTTTAAAACATCAGCTTACTCTTTCAAGGTTTCACGACAAAAGTTAAAGCATCCTTTACCACTTCACTCCAATCTTCATTTGTCACACGCACGGAAACAGTATAACGGCCTGCAGGAATTTTGTTTTTGGGTTCGAAAGGGTAAAGTAGCACACCACCACCCCGAATATAAACATCTTCCTTAAAAAGAAGGGCAGCCTCATCACCAGCAGTAGAGGAAACATCATCGATCGAGAAAGAAATCGGCTCCGTTCCCACGTATCCTTCCATTCTTAAACTCACCCATGGAGCCTTACTTTCTATCCGCATGGCATCCAACGAAGGATCAGGAGTTAAACGAATCACGATTGAATCCGGATTATATGACGCATCCTTGGTGATAAGGTAACCAACCGTAGACTCATGACATCCTCCCAGCACCATTCCCACAAACATGAGCAAATACATTATCCATAATTTTTTCATCTTACATTTCCTTTAGTGTTAATAATTACATATTGCCCAACGTAAAATCATATCCCAAAGAATGAACCACACAATTATTCGGTTCTATATTCGTTGAAGCTAATTCTTCAAAATTTTTCACCCCGAACGGAGAATCCAGCGAAGATCCAAACAAAGTAACAGGTCCCATTTCCGCCACCCCGTTGTAGTCCGTCTTGTACGTGTAAAGGTGAATCCGATTACCAGCCAAGGTAGTGTAATCCTTTCCACCTTCTCCTACCGCCGCTCCAGAGGTTGCCGGTTTGCCCGCAGGAACATCATCCCGATATATCTTTCCTTTCACGATATGACGTTTCAGCTGGGCCGCACACCAAGTCGGATCCATATCGGTCACCCGTTTGATCCCTTTCTCCAACATATAACGACGAATAGAATGATTGGTTGGTCCGAAGAAAGTGATCTCTTTTAAATCGGGATCATTCCCCTCAAAAATCCGAACTATTTCCTCCCCGGCATGACGCACCATCAATGCCGTTGAATCCCAATTATAAGAATGTCCCGGAGCCTCCAAATACTCTAACAAGCTACCATCAAACTTACCATTACTCACCCCGGAGTACCAGAAATTATCTTGGATACAACTACTTACAGACAACATAAAAATTAATATCGTCATCCATCCTTTTATTTGCTTTGCTATCTTTTTCATTTTATTGCACTTTTTGGTTCCAGTAAACATTCTGTCGAATCAACTCATTATTAACGAATATATAAGAAGAAAATGATAAATATAATGCCCCATCCCGGATATCCTGGTCTGTCAAGTCCGCGTAGGCTTCGGACAACTCGTTCCGGATATAATCATAATCAGTATGCCCGTTCAAATGATTGAACCCGTTGCGCACGACATCATACCAACGATTATCCTCGAACAAAAATTCTTTTTCCCGTTCCCGGAAAATAGCAAGTTTTATATCACCCTCAGCTGTCGTATATTTATGATTATCATTTCCATAAGCCCGGTGACGAATGATATTCAAATCATCCTCAGCATTCGCTTTACCTTGATAAGCCCGACATTCGGCCCGAAGCAAATAAATATCAGCCAGCCGCCACACGACACGGTTCATCTCCATCCCCATGTAAAAAGGCTCCAGCGAATTATCCTCTTTCGCATAATAGGGAAAACGATATTTCTGGAGAAAAGCCATATCTATTCTTCGATTATCGTATGCCGCACTAATCGTCTCCCCTGCCCCTAACAGCCCATTTTCTTCCTCCACTTTCCAAGTCGACCGATTCAAACGGTAATAACGAGATCTTCCGTTCTCCTTCACCACGTATTTCTGCACCATTTCCCCCGAGGCTTGATTGTAAATGACATAGAGGGAATCGGCATCAACAGCATAAAAATAAGCATCACGACGCATATCTTCCTTGTCATACATTCGATTCACTCGTTCTTTATAAAACTGTGTGGAATAATTATCCGGATCCGGCCCCATATTAGACTCCGTACGAACAGGATAGGTCGAGAAGAAAGTTTGCTCATAATAAGCGTCCTGTCCAAACCCATAATTCGGATCAAATTCACCGGAGGCAATCGTGTTCAGAATTTCCCAAATTCCTTCACTACTTTCCCCTTTCATCACTACATTGCACACTTCATGCGGATCAGTTGCCAAGGCGTAATGCCCTACCTTACCCTCTATAATCATCGTACAGTATTTTTCAGCCTCTTTCCAGTATTCCGGCTTATTCTCCACGGCTGCCCTCCACGCATAGAGTTGAGCCAAAAGAGCGGCGGCAGCTCCCTTACTAGCATATTGTTTGGAAGTACGAGGCTTACCATACCCATCCGTTAATTCCTCGTAAATAGGCAGTTCAAAAGCGATTAGCGCACTCTTTTCAACCTCGTCAAACACCTCTGACACAGGACTTTGTGGAACAGGAGGGTAATTCACGTAATCGGTCACTATCGGGACTTCTCCCCATTCCCGGGCGAGTTCAAAATACCCGATAGCTCGGGCAAAATGAGCTTGTTGCAAATAAGGACGTAATTCTTCTTCCGATATCTCAAAACGATGGGCATTATCAAGAAGCATGTGCGCTTGTTCTATAATGGCATAGCACGAGGATACACTACACTCGTACCGAGAAGGGGCCATACTCCGATAGGCATCAATTTGGTAATCATACACATCTACCAACAGTCCCGCTCCACAATGTGCCGTAGCAACATAATACATTGCTCCCATCGGCATTTTGATCATTTTTATTTTGCGCTCGCAACCGGCTAATATCGCTTCCGCATCCTGAACGGTTTTAAAATAATTTGTATAAGTCACACTATTTTCCGGTTCTACCTCCAGAACACCTTCGCATCCCGTATTCCACAAAGCAGAAAACAAAAGTAAATAAATAAAAATCTTTTTCATGCACGTTAAAAGTTAAGCGTTAAACCGATTGTCCATTTCTGAGGAAGAGGATATTGTCCTCCATCATCCACTCCCGTGTAGACACTAATGACCTCCGGATTCCCCCCAGAATAATTGCTCCAGTAAAAAATATTTTCACCCGTAACAAAAACACGAGCCTCGCTCAATCGTATTTTCTTCACGAATTGCTTAGGAAGATTATACCCCAACGTGATTTGTTTCAAGCTCACACTATTCACTTTTTCTATCTGGGAACGTAAAGACTCCGCATAGGTCCCAATACGTCCATACGTCGTGTTATCTCCTTCTTTCGACCAAAAAGAGACACCACGCAAGTCTACAAACACGGGATTACCTTGAGTTAAAGTCCACGCATTATTATTTCGCATCTGTCTACTTAACGTGATATTAAACAAAACATTCAAATCGAAATTTTTCCACGAAATCTCGTTCGCCCACCCACCATGAGCCATGGGGAGAGACGTACCATAAAACATGCGATCCTTATTATTTATCACTCCATCTCCATTAAGATCCATGATCTTGGGAGTCCCGACCAGATTACTATAACCCGTTTTCGCACTTATCGTGATGAGACGATCATTCGACAGGTATTTCTCATCTCCCTGCATATTATAATATCGGGGCACCTCATCCTCATTCTGGAAATAACCGTCATCCACATACACGTTGAACGCATTTACCGGCCTTCCCTGTATAAGATTACCTATATCCCGCCCGTTAGCCGATTTTTCAAAACGGTTCCAATTTCGCGAAACATTAAATTTTGTACGCCACTTCACTGCCGATTCCCGAAAAATATCAGCCTGCACGTCAAACTCGATACCCTCGTTGGATACCTCCAACGCATTTTGCATTTGTGTGGAATTATAGTATATGTCTCCCGGAAGGGATACCGAATATAGCAAACCGTCCGTGTACTTGTAATAGTAATCGAATTTTAGTCCCACTCGATTATCAAACATATCCATGTCAAGCCCGATATCATATTGTTTTGTTTTCTCCCACGTCAATTCCGGAGCGATGTTTTCTCCCGGTTCTGCCAGCGTTACTCCATTGAAACTCCCTCCTTCCATTTTCACGATACCATGCGCCAAGTATGCGTCATCAAATATCTGGCCGGAAGTCCCGTAGCTTGCTCGAACTTTTCCCCAAGAGAGCCAACGCTCTGTCCATTTTTTTATGAACGACTCCTCTGAGAAAGCCCATCCTAACGCTATTGACGGGAACTTTGCCCAGCGGTGATTCTCCCCAAAAGTAGACGAACCATCCTGACGGTAAGTAAATTCAACAAGATAACGTCGTTTGTAGTTATAACCGATACGGCCAAAATAACTAACCATAGTTTTCTCCTTAAAATTAGACTCGTAAGTTGTCAAGGGCCTATACCGCGGGCTTGTGGCTGTTCCGTAATTATGAATTCCGCCTTCCACCTGAACCGGATAATAGTAAACATAATCACTTCCACTTCTCCTCCCCGAACCTTGCATAGAGAACTCTTGGTCTTTGGAAACACTCAATCCAAGCAACAATTCGATATTATGTTTTTCCCGAATGCTTGTATTGTAGCGTAATAACTCTTCAGTCAAAAGAGAAATTTTTCGAAGCATACCGCCTTTAGAGTAATTTTCGTTAAACTGGGGATCTAACGTACTGGGGCGGAATTGATTCAAATTTCCTTGCGTAAAATCAAGCATACCGGAAACAGAAATGGATAAACCTTTCAAAATCTCGTATTCCATCAACAAACTTCCTTGCGCCCGATAGTCATCTGCCCGGGAACGCTCCCCGTTTTGCACTTTCAACCAATCTTCCTCCACGACACCGCCTCCAAGCAACAATGTACTCATTTCACGGGGATTCACGGTCATCCCCTCGTAACGGTTGGAAATCATGGAGCCGCTATTAAAACTCCGGTCCATATACGCCCCATATACCCGACCGTCTATTCGTAAATGAGGAACCGGTTGTGCGGACAGGTTGAACAAAACATTAGCACGGGCATATCTGGAATTTAACATGATTCCCGTTTCGTCATAATACCCTGCCCCCAACATGTATTGAAACTTGTCGCTCCCCCCCGATACTTGCAAATTTACATTTTTCACGTTAGCCGTCCGGGTCGCATATTTATACCAATTCGTCTGGTTATTATAAAAAGGATTCAAACTATCCTGATATAAAGGCTTCTTTTTCTTACTTGCAGCAGAAACTGTCCCGTTTCCCCACCAGCCGTCATAACTACTTGTCCCTCCATTTTCCCATGCTTCCTCATAAGAAGTCGGGTACACGTAAGACCCCATTGACGAGTTATAAGTAGATCCCCTCTGATTCTCAATCCACAAACTCTTGATCCTGCGTTCCATTCTTCCTCCCGTTTGCTCCGGGTATTCCAACATTTTAGATACAGAATAGGAACCATTCACGATAAACTTATTGTATCCCGCTTTCCCCTTTTTAGTCGTAATCAGAATTACCCCGTTAGCAGCACGTGAACCATAAATCGCAGCCGCAGCAGCATCTTTCAGCACAGAAACCGACTCGATCATACTGGGATCCAAATCCGCTAGAGTATTCGTTCCAGTCTGGGGTGAAACAAAGGATTGCATGGGCATACCGTCTACCACGTACAAAGGCTGGTTATCGGAAGCTCCATTCGCACTGTTTCCCAAGACACTAACCAGTGAATTATAGCCGCGTATCGCAACATCCGCCGCACTCCCCGGGGCCCCGGATTGATTCACGATATTCAAACCCGGCAAACGTCCCTGCAACATACTGATGAAACTAGCAGCGGGAAGTTCCTTCATCTCCTCCGCAGTAATCGTGGCTATCGAACTGACAACCTCTTTCTTATTCTGCGTGCTATAAGCCCGCACAACTACCTCATCCAACGCCGCAACATCTTCCTTCAAAACTACTTGCAAAGTGTCTTTTCCCATTTTTTCAGTAAACTCCATGACTATTTTTTGGTAACCGACATACGAGAACTCCAACTTACCTTTCAGTACAGGCAGTTTTACCGCAAACCACCCGTTCACATCCGTAGCTACCCCCACGGATGTCCCGGATAGTTGAATCGTGACACCCGGCAAAGGTTGCTTTTTCACATCCCGCACGAATCCCCTTAACGTGATAGACTTGACTCGAACTGAATCTATCTCGATTGCCGGCTTGATAATAACCATCCCCTTGATTATCTCGACTTGATAACTTCTCCCCAGAATACGAGCTAACACATCCATTAAATCAGCTTTCTCGACTTGAATCGTCACCCGGCTATTCATATCCAGCTCTTCATTACTAAAAAAGAAATCCAGCTCTGTTTGTTTCTTCAGTTCACCGAATACTTCTTTCAAAGGCATGTTTCTCACATCCAGATTAACCGTTTTCACTTGGGCTTTGACAGAAGCATGTACTTCTAGCAACCCTAACATCAAAAAGAAAAAAGTCAGTTTCATCATTAAAAATAATTTAGAACGCGGAGTTCGTAAAACTCCATGCCACATTCTTGGATTTTTTTTCATACTTTTGTAATTAGAAATTAACGTTACTCTAACCACACTCTGCAATACGTGGTTAGAAATTGATTTTCACGAACCGGGATTTGTTACCGCAATTCCCGGTTTTTATTTTCATTGATAACTAATGATCACACATTTTCCATTTTCCTCAAATTTTACTCGCGTCGTTTTTTCTATTATCGAAAAGATCTCCCCTGCCACAAGATCTCTCCGAACCACTCCCGTGAACGTTTTGTTTTTCAAATTTTCTGAAGCAAAAAAGACTTCAATATCATACCATCGTTGTAATTGCAACATAATATCTTCCAAACGCATCGCCTCGAAATAAAACTTTCCCTCCCGCCAAGAGATACAATTATCCACGTTAACTCGGGTCACGTCCACCTTGCTGTTTGAAAAATCGGCTTGCTCGCTCGGGTTCAAAACCGCCAAACTTTTCCCCAAAGTATCCAGAATCTCGATCTTCCCCGTGACTAACGTCGTCAGGACGTTTCCACGATCCCGGTAAGCGTTCACGTTGAACGAGGTCCCCAGCACTTTCACCGCCATATCATCAAGCATAACATAAAACGGTTTACTCGCATCTTTGGCTACTTCAAAGTAAGCCTCCCCTTTTAAATATACTTTCCGCTCCCCTCCCCTAAAATTTATCGGGAACTTTAACTCGGAAAAAGAATTTAACCACACCTTCGTCCCATCGGGAAGTTCTAGAAAATACTCCCCGGCCTTGGGTACAACCATCGTATGATACACTAATTCCTTGTTTGCTGGTTGCCGCTCTGCATCCTGATAAGAAATTTTCCCCGACGAATCTATCCGGACCTGCACCCCCCGTTCCACGAATAACGTATCCGCTCCTTTTCGCGACAAATCCATCTGAACCTTGTTAGACAATAATAAATACGCCTTATGCTGCCCGGGGGCGATAGAAGTTGACGCGACTGAAACGGGCTGTACATTCCCCCTCTCTTTCTGCAATAACCATAAAGCACCTCCCACGCACAGAGGAATCATAATCATTGCAGCATATTTCAAGAGATTCCGGACAAAACGTCGGGATTTGAATTTTAACCGGGATTGAATGTTTCCCCATATTTTTTGTTCATCGGGAGATAAATCCTCCATACCGCGTAAACGCTGAAATTTCTGAACCAATTCATCATCTCCCCGTTCACGCAATTCGTCCGCCAACGCTTTCATATCGAGAGATTCCTCCCGATCCAGAAAAGCTTTTAGCCATTTACTCCCGCTATTTGTTGATGTTTTTTCTTCCATTTTCACTTGTCTTTATATCTTTAAGACAAGATCAAGGAACAAACGGGTGAAGTGAAAATCAAAAAATTAATACAAAATCAAAAAACAATAATAATAAAACCGATAACTCGCTATCAGACAAGTTCATTTCATCTCGCAATTTTTTATAGCCCAACTTGATTTGAGTTTTTATCGTGTTTTCAGTAATTCCCATACGAACAGCGATTTCCTTGTATTTCAAGCCATCCACGCAACTCATGATAAAAATTTTCCGACATCGTTCCGGCAAACGATCCATGGCATCAAACAATCTTTGTCGCAACTTCTGAAGTTCCTCCGCCTCCCGCCAGTCAAAAGCTTCCTCTTCCGTGTACTTAACCTCTTGCTCGTATTTTCTTTCAACATCCTCGTGCAAACGCATGTTAATACATGCATTCTTTACAGCTCGTTGTAAATAGCTATAAACTGAAGTGGTATATTGAATTTGTTCTCGTTTATGCCAGAATTGCACGAAAACATCCTGAATCACATCCTCCGCCACACTTTTCTCATTCACGAATCCTAGTGCATAAGCATACAGCATCTTCATATACTTTTTAAAAAAGTATTCAAAAGCCGCCGCATCACCTCGCTGCATCCGATTAATATAAAGCATTTCTTCTTGTATATCAAGCATCACTCCACAAATTGCTCCTACAAATATAATAACAATTTTGTTTTTTATATATATTTCATTCAAAATCACAATAATATTAGCAATTTCAATTCTACCTCATGCAATATTGAAATATTTCTATATGCAAATATTATCATTCAAATAATCCATTAAGCTGTGTATACTCTAGTAAATAATAAATTTGTCACGAATAAATAACTTAAAAGTAACCCCTATAAAAAACAAGAAATTATTCATACATAAACAAATTATATTCAACCACATAATACATCACATCAGAATACATCCACATCCATAAAAGAGCTTTTGGCACCCTTTTTTATTCTCCTATTTTAGACTCACATGACAAAGGACTTGCATTATATTTGAGAAAGAATTTTTATTTCTTAATTTTGCAAAAACAATTCGAGGATGTCAATAGAGTGTCATGAAATATTAAAAGCCGTAAACCAAAAAGATTTGAAATCTTGGAAAACGCTTTATGATTTTTATTATTCAGCTCTATGTTCATATGCCAATAGTATAATTAAGGATAGTGAAACAGCAAAAGATCTTGTTCAAGACATATTGATCAAGATTTGGGATTCGAATGGCCATTTTAAGGAGGTAAAAGATTTAACTTGGTTTCTTTACCGGGCAGTATATAACAATTCATTGTATCATTTACGTTCTTTACAAGTTCGCGAAAAAGCCTTTCGTCAAATAGCGGCAGAGGAACAGTTAGAATTTGATGACGAACAATTTGCCTTTACCGTACAAGAAGAATTAATCAGGCAATTATATGTGTATATTGATGATCTACCTAAAGACCGTAGAGAAATTATCCTGTTAAGCTTAAAAGGGTATTCGGGAAACGAGATTGCAGAAACGTTGGGAATAACGATTAACACGGTAAAAAAGCAAAAGAACAGAGGCTTTAAATACCTTCGAGAAAAATTGCAAGATAGTGTATGGTTATTTCTCCTCTGAAACATCGTTTGAAAAAAAATTATTTTTTTGTCACACCAATTCGCTTTTTTGCATTTTATAGTAGATATAAGATGTAAAAATGAAAGAACGATTTATAATTACTATTGAATTTTTCCGAAAATTACTGACCGAAAAAGATGCTCAAAATGCAAATAAAAAATCCGATGAAATACTGCAGGACAAGCATCTAGGACCAATATACAGGAATTTACATGATGATGAATTTCTTGTCAAAAAATTTATAGACCCTAAAATCCGCAACTATCATCCAATACACGATTAAGGGTAGATTTATGAGTCGTTAGTAGTAGCTTTCAGTAAAAAGCAACAGCACAACATCAATATGTAGCCAACATCCCCTTACCCCACGATGCGACTTGAGGTAATACGCAGATTCTAACCGGAAAGAAAGGATTCTTATCCGAATTCTGTTTTGAAGGGTTTTGCATAAGCGCGGTTCTCTGTGTAGATATTCAGCACGTATTGCCTTGCAGTCATGATCCACTTGGCAGGTACGGAGATGAATCTGAAGACAAAAGCCTTTATGCGACTCGTTTTCTTGAGCCCAAAAGCCTTGGTGTCAAGCCTGCTCATGATGGTCTTGTAGAAATTGTGTATCAATGCAGTAAGCAGAAGAAAGACAGTATTCTCCGCCATGAATGACTTGGGGAGCCTGCTCCAACCGAATCCGTTGTTCATGTCGTCAAAGATACGTTCCTTGCCGCCACGCAGATTGTAGAATTCAACAATGTCCCTTGTCGATGACTTGTAATCGTTGGTCAGAATACAACGGTAAGTGTATTCGCCTTCCCACAGGTCAAGGTCGCCACTGTTGCGTCTTTGTCTCTGGATGACAAGACGATAGCACTTGCCTTCCCATTTCTCAACGAGAATGGAATTGAGTTCGAACTGGATGCCGTTAATCTCCTCCGTCTTCCATCCTCTCAGAGCAAAGATGTCATTGTAGAGCGAACTGCATCGGTTGGCACGGATGTAGAAATGTTTGCAATGCTTCTCTATCTCACTGACGATTTCCTTCGAGCAGGAACCGCAGTCTGCCCTGAAGCGATTTACACGGATGTTCTGGGATTCCAGAAGAGCGAAGAATCTCTTATGGGTGTCTGCCTGATGAAAACGCACATTCGTGTTGCCATCGCTGTTCTCGATATAGACTATCTTGTCACCGATAACATATACGCCAGGCCTGTAGCCGAGGAACTTTTTGTAGGTCGGTTTTGCATCATACTTCTCCGTTTCAAGAAACTGATGGTCAAAGTCAACATCGTATTCCTCAATTTCCTTCAACTCGCCTGTAGAAACCAAAGCGTTTATAAGCAATGTGTTGAGTTTGTCTGCAGTATTGAAATCATAGGTCTTGCCTTGGTCGGAAGTATAGGAGATGTTTTCCTTTGTCAGTTCCTTGATGGCTCTGAGGATGGTATCAGAGCTGCATGTACGAAGGGTAGGATGATACGAGAGATGGCGCATCAGTTGTGACGTTACGTCTTCCACGCATGAGCCGCCACAGAAATAAACGCTCATCAGCGAACGGACTATCTCGCTGAACTGATATCCGATGATACTGCGGCATCTCTGACCCAGTGTTGAGTCGATAACGGGTGAAAGCATGGAGTCAAATTTCTCCATGATTGAAAAAATTCCTCCAAAAGGTGTGAGTTTCTCAGATTTTATTTGTACCTTTGCCATGCCTTGTTACGATTTTCGCTTGTTTTCTAATTGCAACATACTACTGGTGCGATAAAATCGCATTAGTTTTAAATATCATCAAATAACGAGAGTTCTTTGACATTTTGGTTTGAAATGATTGATGAGTCTAGCTTGGTTATCAACGACCGCAGGTCAGTCCTTTCCAACGCGGATATTCTAATCAGGGTAGCCACCTCGGTGATTGAATAAGGGCTGTTGCTGGCAACCTTTATTCTTACTACTGTCAGATACGATATGATGGCAGCCCAAAGATGGATTTTGACAGCATTTTCCGAATATCCCCACAGAGTTTTTACGGTAATGTTCTGTTTAATCCACTTGAAGAATACCTCTATATCCCATCGATGGCGGTACAAGTTGGATATTTCCAAGGCACTGACTTCAAAGTTATTGGATATAAAGTCCACAATAGTATCATTATCAGGGTCATAAACGCGGACAAATCTCATGGCTTCGGGATACAGCTTGCTTGAGTTATACCCCGTTACCCTTATACGGGAGTCTTCCAGTACGCCAGACTTGACATCGGAAATATCCATCTGCTCGACAGTCTCGAATTTCATGTTCTCTTTTGGACGTGATACCCAAAATGCCTGAGCCTGATGAAATCTGAAAAGTGCTTTAAAGTCAACATAGGCCTTATCCATCACGTAGAAAGCATAAGGCTCCGGTGCCAGTGCATCAAGCTCGTTGCTGTCATGCCACTTGCCGTCCGTGATATGGATATTGGCAGGTATGCTGCCTCTCAAATCCAACAGGGCGTGCATCTTGACAGCTCCTTTGCTGTATTTCCCCAAAGCCCACGTTGCAAGCCTTATACTGGTTGATATGGTCGTGGAATCAAGCGCATATATCACGTTATCAATGGTAATTTGAGACAGTTGGATATTTGAGAACATCGGTCTGACCGTGGCAATCAAATAAAGGCCCAGCCCCTCAAAAATGCGATAATCCCTGCTTTCGTTTGCACGAGACAATGAGGTATGGTTCACGGCCTTACGAAAACCGAGATGATAAAGCATCTTGTTATGGGCTTCGAGGCATAGACAAATATCCCTCAGAGAATCACATCCTGTCAACTGTCCGAAAAGCAGATGAAGGAGGTGATTGTAACTGCTGAGATTTTTGGTATGCCAATCTCCTTTATATTGCTTTACGAGTTTATCAAACTGATAACGCGGTATATACTCGACAACTTGGGAAAATACAAACTTGCCTTGATTCATAATCCTGATGTGTTGAAACTACAGGACTAATAAATCATTTTCAAATCAAAAAATCAATGAACGCTTATATTTGACTAAAAATTAATCGTTTAACTACAGTGGTGTGGTTTTTATCGCACCACTAATAATTGCAACACTAAGATAAGTGAAAAATCTGACACAGCAAAATCCTGGGCAACTTTTTGTTGCTCAGGAACTTATAAATTAATTTAAATCAAAGTGTTGCGGAATTAAGGTAGACTATAAAGGGTATTCTCCCGCAAAAGGATATCAAGAATTTGTCACAACCATACGGAAAAGAAGACTTAGAAAATGGTTGATTCGGGGAGGCTCCGTGGCCGCAATCGTAATTATATCATTAAGTACAATTTGGATGTATCATGTAGAAACAGTTGTACCATCAACGAACGAACCATTTGCTATAGCTGAAAAAAGCGTGATCCCGGCAGGTAGCAGTAAGGCTCAAATTACACTGGCTAATGGAGACATCGTTCACATGGATAATGATTCATTGAGACTCAAGGTTCGGGAGGGAATAGAAATTAACTATACGGGAGGGAAAATCTCTTACAAAAATAGTGAAGAGATTACCGAGTTAGTTTATAATAAATTGGAAGTGCCGATCGGGGGAGAGTGTTACATCGTTTTGGATGATGGAACTGGCGTATGGGTGAATGCAGGTTCCAAGCTTACTTATCCGGTAAAATTCGTGGGAGCAGAACGAGTTGTGGAACTAGAAGGGGAAGCCTATTTTGAAGTAACACCGGGAAATAAACCCTTTATTGTTCGATCTACTTATGGGAATGTATATGTTCACGGGACATCTTTCAACGTGAAATCTTACAAAGAAGAAGAAAAGACTTACACGACATTAGTTTCCGGAAAAGTGAGTTGTACATACGAGAATCAAGAGATCGAATTACAACCGGGAGAACAAGCTATTACATCCAAGCACGAGGCGATGGAAAAAAGAAAAGTGAATGTAGCTGAATACATTGGTTGGAAAGACGGGTTGTATATTTTTAAAAGACGCTCATTAGGATCAATCATGAATGAATTGGCTCGCTGGTATGACATCGAAGTCGTGTACAAGGATGAAGGATTAAAAAATATATTATTTACAGGAAATCTTAAACGGTATGATACGATTAACACCTTTATGAAAATTATTAAACGCTCTGGAGATATTAATTATCGAATAGAAGGAAAAACAATTATTTTATATAAGTAAAAAGGAGACATAGGATTCAAATTTCTCACGTCCGAAACCTATATACTCCTATTGTATTCATTTAATAATTACAAATGTATGAAAAAGAAACGAATGTGTGACAAATGGAAGGAGATAAAATCCTTGTGTAAAACTTTTTTAATTATGAAATTAACATTTGTTCTATGTGTATTTTTTACGTTTCATTTGTCTGCAAGTACACTTGCACAAGACAACCGGATTTCTCTAAAGTTAGATAATGCCACCTTGGAGGAATTCATAGAAGAGTTAAAGGAACAGACAAACATCAGTTTCTTTTACAATGCTTCATTATTTTCTGAAGTGTCAAAAGTGTCTATAAACGTACAAAATGTTGCTTTAAAGGACGTTTTGAAAAATGTTTTAGAAAAACGTGGATTCGATTTTGACTTTGAGGATGACGTAATCGTAATTAAAATGAGGAAAATTCCCTCTCAACCCCAGCAAACGAAAAGAACCGTAAAAGGAGTGGTGAAAGACGAAACGGGAGTGACCCTACCAGGGGTTGCAGTTTTGATCAAGGGGAGTACAACGGGAGTGGTAACCGATAATCAAGGAAATTATTCCATATCCGTAAGTAGCGATTCAGTCACGTTGCAGTTCTCGTTTTTGGGATTACAAACAAAAGAGGAAGTTGTCGGTAAACGCTCGGAAATAAATGTAGTACTATTATCTGACACGAAAAAAATTGATGAAGTGGTAGTTACCGGTTACCAAACGATCTCTCGAGAACGGGCAACCGGGTCTTTCGATTTGATCTCAGCGGATCAATTGTCAAGACCGACATCAGATTTAGCCTCTCGCCTAGTTGGGGTCACGGCTGGGGTACAAAGCAATTTGGATGCAGATGGTAATCTGATATTTGAGATTCGAGGACAAACTTCTCTAAATAAGGATAATGCACGTCCATTAATCGTTGTTGACGGTTTTCCCGTGGAAGGCGAATTTAGTTCAATCAATCCCAATGATGTCGAGAGTGTAACAATCTTAAAAGATGCTGCCGCAGCTTCCATCTGGGGGGCACGTTCCGCTAATGGGGTAATTGTAGTTACAACGAAACGTGGAAAAATGTCCGCAAAGAAAGGTGCGAAGATAGAGGTTTCTGCTTTTGTAAAAGTTGCCCCGAAATTGGATTTAGATTATTACAACCCATTAGCCTCCTCAGCAGAAACAGTGGAGTATGAACAAAAAGGGTTTGAGACTGAGTTTTTCGGAGTAGGAGGCCTTGTCAATGGCAATTATTGGGAAGCTACAGTCTCTTATTCTCAAGCGGTTGTTGCCTTGAACGAACATCGTTTAGGACATCTCTCCGATACCCAGCTGAATACAGCATTGAATAAACTTCAAAACCAAAATAACAAGGATCAAATCCGTAAATATTTATTGCAAAACCCACTAACACATCAGTATAATGTAAATATTTCCGGGGCGAACGAACGAAGTAGCAATTTATTATCCTTAATGTACGAGAGTGATCGAGATGGTTTCAAGGAAAATAAGAAAGATAAATTGATGGTTAATTATAGGACGGATGTCAAACTATCCAAATGGCTGGATTTCAATTTTTCGGGGATGGTTCAATATAACAAGATCAAGAATAGTGGTATCAACGCCTCGTCTTTACCACGCTATGCTAGTTTTGCAAATTATACATCTCCCTCTTTCGGGGCCGCTATTGGTAGTATAAAGGAGCTTTCTCCCTATGATATGTTAGTCAACGAGGATGGAACACGCACACAACTTAGTGGGAATTTTTACGTACCGATTTTAGAAAGTCAAGTCCCTAGTGAAAATTTTCCTTATGTAGATTGGTCGTATAACCCAATTACTGAAATCGAGAATCGTGATTTAGGCCGTAAAGAACTGAATACAAGAATTCAAGGAGGATTTTTAGTCCGTTTATGGGAAGGCTTTACCTTCGATACGAAATTACAATACGAGATGTATAACACGTATTACAAGGATGTTTTCAACGAGAACACGTATTATGTTCGCAGATTGATCAATACTACTTCTTCTTGGGATAAGATTAGTGATGAGGTTACACCTAATTTAGCTAAAGGAGGTATACGAGATGAGGCCAAAGTTGACGTGCGAGCTTTCAATTTCCGTAATCAATTGAATTTTGTGCGCACATTTGAGGAACGCCATGCCGTGAATGTTATTGCCGGAATGGAAATCAGTGAACGTGTCCGGGAACAAACTACTTACGCTCGCACATACGGGTATAACAATAAGACCCTAAGCGTGGGGATTTTCCCTAATGGCCCGATGGGATCCGGTACAAAGGACTGGCAAGGAAGTAGTAATGATTACAATTATGCATTCAGTTACACGAATGGTTTTAACTATATCTCCGATCGTTATTTTTCCTTATTCGCAAATGCAGCTTATACTTTTGATGACAAATATACGCTTTCAGGTAGCGTACGGACAGATGCTTCCAATTTAATCACGGATGATCCTAAATACCGTTATTCTCCTTTTTGGTCGATCGGTTTAGGCTGGCAGATAGGAAAAGAAAAATTCATGCAAAAATATGATTGGATTGATCGTTTAAATGTCCGCCTTACTTATGGTTACAATGGAAACGTGGACAGGTCTACTTCTTTTCGACCTTTGATTAATGTTTCCCCAACTCAAAATACCTACATACAAGATGTTACAGCCACTATACAAAGTTTCGGGAATCCTTCTCTACGTTGGGAAAAAACCGGAACTTGGGATTTTGGAGTAGACTACACTCTCTTAGAAGGTAAATTGTTCGGAAAGATTGATGTGTACAGTAAAATGGGGAAGGACTTGATTGCTTCTATGACAATCCCTTCGGTAAATGGAACTTCAACACAAGCTCTTAATGCCGCAGAAATGACAAATCGAGGGATAGAATTGGAAGTCGGAACTTCCCTGAAAATACTTGAAAATGATATCACTTGGTCCGGTAGTGTGAATTTTTCATATAACAAAAACCGTATCCGTAAGTTGCACAAGTCTATGTATACCGCAACGGAATTGTACGAGGGAAGTACTCGAAGTTATCTCGAAGGTTATGACGCAAACACTCTATGGGTATTTAAGTATGCCGGGGTTATAAACAAAGGCAATGAAAACAACCCTGACTGGCAACCGGTAGTAGAGGGTGCGAACGGAGATATGTATGACTTTACAACTTCGACTCCTGGTGATGGAAGAAATTATATGAAACATGCAGGGACGAAGGTGGCTCCTTATAGTTTCGGTTTCTCCAATTCTTTTAAAATATATGATTTTAATATCTCTTTTCTTATAACAGGAAAATTTGGACACAAATTCTTGCGCCAATCCTTCAATTATCCAAGCATGTGGGATGGGAAGGCATTACCTAACAAGTATTATCAAGAAATCGTTTCATCAGATCCGAGTGACAGAGTACCCATTCCTTTTGGGAAGTCGGAGCCTCGTTTCTTATATTGGGACCGTTTTTACCCCGTTTTAGATTATTTGGTTGAAAATGCCGGTCACGTTCGCTTACGTGAGATTAATATATCTTACCAAATGCCTTCACACTGGCTATCTCGTATAGGAATCAATTCTTTAGCTCTTTATGCACAAGGTAATGATCTGTACTCGTGGTTCAATAATAAATACGATGAGGATCCGGAACATCCTTTGGGAAGCGTGAAGCCTCAGGCTACTTACACATTTGGTTTAAGGTTTGATTTTTAAGATTTTGATTATGAAAATACAGAAATATTTGATCTACTCTTTATCATTGTTCTTGTTCGCATGCAATGACTTTTTAGAAGAAAAACCTTCTAAAACAACATCTTTAGTACCGGAAACGACCGGACATTTGGAAAGCTTGTTGAACGATTATAGTTCCTTTTACTTGGAAGAGAACAGTACGGCTTCTTTTAGTTCGGATGATTTTGGATTATACCGAGAACTTTACGAGGCCAAAAATAGCGTGTATAACATTTCCACGGTAGAATTTGCCACTTGGGATATGGAATACCTTCCTGCAGCAAGTCGCGATGCTTTTTGGACAACGGAGTACAAGAAAATCTTCACAGCTAACATGATATTGGATTACCTACCTGAAGTAAAGGGAGATGAAAGTACGAAGGCTCTCCTTCGAGCAGAAGCTCATTTAATTCGAGCATATAGTATGTGGGTACTAGCTAATACTTATTGCTTACCTTATAGCGATATTAACAAGCAGGAACCTGGATTGGTTCTTAAATTGTCAACCAATTTTGAGGAATCTATGAAACGTGCTAGCTTGGAAAAAACCTACGACCAAATTGAAAAGGACCTACAAGAAGCGTTGAAAATAAACGTGGACTTGACCATGGTAAACGGGAAATACAAAATATGGAGAGCCAGTCTTCCTGCAGTGCATGCTTTTGCCGCACGCTATTACCTCTTCATGAACAATTATAACGAAGCTCTAAAATATGCTGATCTGGCTTTAAAAAAACACGCAGATCTAGTGGATTATAACACGGAGATGCGTTATAGCACACAAAAAAGGACTGTGATTATCAATGGACAGGAGGTTGAAATCAAGTATCCACACACTTTTGATAATCAAAATGACATGAATGACAAACTAGGCTGGAAAGAGTTTTATTATTTCCGCATGCTGAATAATTCTTTCTGGTGGTATGTTCCCAGCAAAGAACTCTTGGCATCCTATGACCATCAATATGATTTGCGTTACAAGTATCATTTCGTCCTTAATTATTCCTACGACATGGGAGTGATCAGTCCTGCATATGAATGGCCCGGTTATGTCTTTTTCTTTAAAGATAGAATTCCTTCCGGTCCTACCGTTGCCGAGATGATCTTAATTAAAGCTGAATGTCAGGCTCGGGAAGGAGATTATACGGCTGCCATGAATACGGTCAATTTGCTTAGAGCAAAACGTATGAGTAATGACGCACCCCGCACGGTAATCAATTTATCGGCAGAATCACCCAAAGAAGCGATCTCCCAAATATTGGCAGAACGCCGTCGTGAAATGCCGTTCACCATGCGCTGGTTTGATATTCGTCGTTTTAATAATAACGATTATCCTGATGACGATGTGATTTTAACCAAAGAGTTTTATCCTTATACAAATTCATCCATTCGTGGAAACGAGCCCCTTAGGACATATCGTCTTGAAAAACAATCACGACGGTTCGCACAACCCATTCTGACGACAGAAATCGAGAGTAGTCGTGGAGAAATAGAACAGAATAAATATTGATTTATAGATTTTAAAGCGTGACGTAATGAAAAAATTATTTATTATATACTTTATATGTCTTGGGTGCTTGTTTTCCTGCGGACAGACAGATCAATTTTCCATTGAGGGAACTGTAGAAGGTAAACAAGATGGCAAAGTTTTTTTAGTCGGATACAATGAATCTCCAGATACGTTAGGGTGGGCTAATATTCAAGATGGGAAATTCGTGTTGAAAGGTAAAGTAAATGAAAGCACTGAAGCATTGTTGTACATCTTCAACGAAGAACGTGTATACTCTGTTATCTTGCTGGAAAATGCAAACTACAAAGCATATATAAATGTAAAAGACCCGACAGCAAACCAAGTTACAGGAACTCCTTCACAGGATATTCTCTCCGCTTACAATGCCATTGGAAAAGAAGAAGGTAAAGAAATAGATAAAATACGGAACCAATACATGGTGGCCCGACAACAGAATGACAAGGCATTGATGGCAAAATTGTTTGATCAGATAGGAGTCATAAATAACAAAATATTTACGCAACGCAAACAATTTATGGCATCTAAAATGGATACGGAAACTGCTGCTTTTCTATTATTTAAGAAGAGATACAATTACCCGATTATGGATAAATTGCAAGAAGAATACAACCGGTTAGGAAAGAATGCCAAAACCTCTGTTTTTGCCCAAAAAGTAGCTACCCGCATCCAAGAAATGAGTGAGTTTGTAGCGGGACGAGTGGCACCAGACTTCACGTTAAGTACACCCACGGGCGATTCTCTTTCTATGTATGCAGTTAAAGGGAAAATAAAACTTCTTGATTTTTGGGCTTCCTGGTGCGCTCCCTGCCGTGCAGAAAATCCTCACATGATAAAATTGTATGAAAAATATCATAATAAAGGTCTTGTCATCTTGGGTATTTCCCTAGATCATCAACCGGATGCATGGAAAAAAGCCATTGCAGACGATAAACTTACCTGGAATCAAGTAATGGACACGAAAAATATTGCCCATGAATTGTATAAATTAAAAAATGGGATACCCTATGTGATCATACTCGATGAAAATAACGTTATCCTTGCCAGCGGATTAAGAGGAGGTGATGAGTTAGAAAAGAAAATAGCTGAACTGCTACAATAATTTATTTTTAGCGAAGTAAGTAACTTTAATCATATACAAAACTCTGAATGTACACTTTTGAATGTACATTCAGAGTTCTAATCAAAGCAATAACCATCTTATTCTTGATGTTGAGACAATTCTTCCAATAATTTACTAGTAAATACGACGGCCTTGGAAGATCGCTTATTTAATTGACTCCTTGCGAATTTAGTTACTGCCCGTTGAGATGTATAATTCATATTATTAATTATTCGAGCAATATTCTTAATTAGCAACTCTTGTTTATAAATATCCAATTTATCAAATTCAACAATACAGGTTTTAATATATTTCTCATAATCAGCAACAGCACTATATTCGATTAGCTTAAAAACTGGTTTTAATTCTTTAAGCATTTCTTTAGGCAAAAGAATTGCTTTTTGCTTTAATATTTGATACTGCCTATCGTTAAATTCTTTATTTTGAAATATAGAACCTAAAAAATAACGCTTAATTTCATTTTGATACAAAAAAATAAAATGCTTATTTATTTTCTCTTTTGTTGCCCCATCAAAATCATCATGATGATCAATAAAAAATTGCGCCCGATCGTTATTCCAATCCACTGTATAACGTAAATATAAAAAAAGATTTTCTTCCCTCATACGTTGTTCGTTAGATAATGAATTAAAATAGTCCTCTACCACATCAATTCCTTCTGCATATTTACCATTTCGCATTAAAGAGGAAACATAAAACTCAATGACTTTAGGCGTTCTTTCCCCAGAAGCATAGCGTTCTGCAACACGAGCAGGTGAAAATTCAGGATTGATATTTTCTTCCATCCTATTAATAAATCGTGTTTCATCCATACCACCAACAATGCGAAAGAGAGGATGTCCAGTAGTATCAAGTACTATAAAGGTTGGATAAGCATCTACATGTAAAGTCTTTGCTAAATTTTTGCCATCCTTTTCTGCATTAAGTTGAATACAGACATATCTAGAATTCAAATAATCACCTATTTCCTTTCGAGGGAAAACCTCTTTTGCCATGCGTTTACAAGGTCCACACCAATCTGTATAAAAATCGATGAAAACCATTTTATCCTCAGCCTTCGCCATAGCCAAGGCATCATTATAGTTCAAGTTCTTAAATTCTGTTTGTGCCAGAACCACAAGGTTCAAGGCACAAAAGAATAGACTTAATATTACTTTTCTCATCAAAAAATTTAATAGGTTGAATACTTCCATAAAACTTTTACAACTTTTAGATCCGTTTCCCAAACATCTTTCTCATGCGGGGTTACCTTAATTGTATTCATATCATCTGCAATGGAATATTTACGAACAACTCCTCCACCGGAATCGCTATATGTGGCAACAACAAAGTTTGTTGGACTAAGCGTAGATTGATGTTCCATCGCCAAATACGTAATTTGCGCCCCAAAATCTTCTATTAATTTACAATCATTCCGATTATAGTCATAAGCATACAATTTACTATCTACACTATACAAGATGATTGATTGCATCGAGAAGAAAGCATAATAATCTGCACGGGCAAAATCTATTGCAACAGACATATCAATGGATTTGGCGTAATGCTTAATCGGGTCTGAACTATAATCTGTCGGTGCTGTAAAAGCATACACAAAATAATTGCCATCAGAATCGTTCATCAATGCATACGAACGTCCATTGTTCCCATACCCATTTTCACCATGAACAATCTGACGCACGGGAGTGTATTTATTTTGATCAAAATAGAAAGGGGATTCGGAATCGTATGACGGTTTATCACATTTTGTAGCACTCGACAATACTCGATGCCCAGGTTTCTTAAAACAACGATTCGTCATATCAAAAAAGCAAGCGTACGAAACAGTAGACGCTGCCGCAGAATAGAATGCGACCGGATAAGGTTTGAATAATTGGTCGGTATTTGCATTATCCCGATTGATCGGATTACTATAAGCCTCGGACAAAGAAAGATTTCCTACAAATATTTCATTCTCCGTGATAATCAATCTAGAACGAGCTTCCCCGCTCAAACTAACACACATCGGCCCATAAGTTCCCGGACTGATATTCGTCAAATGAAATGGTCTTTGCACGGAAGAAAGGGTCGTATAAATATGATCATCTATATTTTTGTCCGGAATAATATCAACTTTTTCCAGTTGAGCACTATATTCTATGGCGTATTGATTATCATGTGTAACGGCCCACAAAGCATTATATCCATTATTGTAATGGCCAGTAAAGATTAAATCTTTAGCTCCTTTTACTTGTAAAGAATTAATGAAAATATCTTTCATCAACATCGTATCTTTACCTACCGGCATACTTACAAAATCTAACCCAACGGTACCATCTGCTTTATCTCCATAAAGATAAAAACCTCGAACAAAACGACTACTGGCATAAAGCTTGAAAGCTTTCTCAAATTTTAAACCAGAGAGTTTGTCCGTTACTTGTAAATAGATCGTGTATGTCCCCGGTGGAACATCAACTTTATATGAAAGATCACGTTCTGTACTTATCTTTTCATGACTATGATTTGAAGTTGATGCCGAATCTCTACAAAAAAACCACGAATACTCCAAGTTATCTTCAGAAAAATCTTTTAAAGTACATTCAATCTCCGGCTCTATATTCAGCGTTTCCAAGTAGGATGTTAAATCATAACGATCCTCTATACCAGAAATTTTAATCTCATTTATTTCCGATAACACATTGTTTCCCTTATCTTCAACACAAGACAAGAAGCTGCCTAGCCATAAAGCGATTAACAGCATTGTATATAAATTTATCTTTTTCATCTTACCATTCTTTATTTAAAATAGTCTTCAGGTTTTGTGCCTGCTCCCCATCCGGACGAACCGCCTAATGTTTGAACTGCTTTTACATACATCATCGTTCCATCTTCATCCAAAACTACTGTTTCACGACTTTTCGCCATTTCCAACAGATATTTACCAACTTCATCATTGATTGTATTTGCTCGTGCCATAGGCATCGTGGTTAGAATAGATGAATAATCATCGAACGTTGTTTCAGTTAAGTGCATCATCAATCGCCATTTAGTGGCAGAGAACTCTCCCCACAGCCCCTTCCACCAACCTTGCGGCTGTGTCATAACGTCGTACATATAAATATTATGGAAAGCTGCATCATGATTACGTGAAAATTTATCATTATAAATGGGGGAAAAATTATTAGGTCCATCTTCATAATTGGTATATAATAACTTAAAATGCTTCCCCCCTTGCAGCTTTAATTGCAAGACAAGAGTATCCTCTGCCATTTCCGCACTACGAATTGCAATAAATCTGATCGTAGTACGACATTCTCCAGCTTTAATCACATACGTGTTCTGGAGTCCCCTGTAATCACGTTCGTTTACCGCTGTCGTACTATCCGGATTTGCAATAACAGTAAACTCTCTATCATAATTCCGAGGATAGCCAGAAGCCATGACCTGACATTCTACATGCACTGTATCTTCTAAAGTACTTCCAAAAGGGACTGCCGTAAAAAATTGATGGGCATCCATTGAATAACGTACATCAAAATATAAGGCATCCTCACCTTCATAATCCATCATTTCTTTTTCACAACCCATCGAGATTAACACGATGCTCACAAGAGTAGTGAAATAATATAAATATGTTTTCATATTTTATTAATTTACATTAACACGTTGATCTGTCTCAGTTTTTGGTAACGGCCACACATAATTCTGTAGATTTATACTTTCAAGCCACCTATCTTCGCTAAACTCTGTCCCAGATAAGATTTCTTCCATTCCCAAACGTTTATAGTAAAAATATAATTGTCCTTCTCCTATCACCTCACGAATAAACTCGTTCGTAATATATTGCTGGATGCTCTCCTTCGTATCTCCCGGTTGCAAGTTAAGATCCACGCAATTTCGATTGTTTCGTATTTCATTTATATATCCTATCGATTCTGTCAAATCATCAGTACATTCTGCCGCCATTAAATAAATCTCGCTCATTCGAATCATTGGGATCATATAACGAAAAGGTTTCGTCGTTCCGGGTATATCTGCATATTTTTTAAAACAAATTGATGGCTGAGAAGCAGAACCAGAATTAGTCATCTGTTCTAATGTTTCTTCACTCCAAAAATTAGAGCCTCGACGCAAATCATCATCATCTGAAAAATAATAAGGTAACTTACATGAAATATCGTTCAATCTTTCGCCCTTAAATACAAGTGCATTATTAATAGTCGTCGTTTCCTTGAAATACTGGTTAAATACACTTACTCTACTAGTATTATATAGACCAAATATGACCTCCGTGGAAAATAAAAGATCCGGAATTTCTGCATTTAAAACGTCCGCCTTTGTTATCCATGGAAAAACTTTCTTTTCATCATTCTCAACAATTAATTCTTTACTGACGAGTAAGGCATTTGCTTTATCTCCCACCCACAAATAAGCACGAGCTAGCAATGTTTTCACAGCATAATAATTTAAACGGTATTGTCTATAACGAAAATCATTCGTTTCATTCAAATCCTCAGAATCTTCAGCCATTACCCCTTTTGTACGTACTGGATCTTCTTCTAGCAATTCTGCCGCTTCCTTTAAATCACGAATAATTTTTCCCATCACATCTTTCGCCGGAAGTAACGGTTGAATCTCTTTAGAATCACTTTCCTGATAAGGAATACACGTAATATTCTCTGTCGCAGAATTATAGATTGGACCATAAAGACGTATTAAATCAAAATGAAGGAATGCTCGCAAGGCTAAAGCCTCTCCTTTTACAAACGAGTAATAAGAAACCTTGATATTTGAATCCTCTGCATCTATATGTGTTAACAATGTATTCAAATTGGCAATTTGCGCATATTGGCGAGCCCAAACACTTGAACTTGTTTCCTCAAATACTTTATCATCAAAGATATAATTACCATAAACATGAAAAATATGATCCGTATTTTGGCGGACATTGTAATATTGTGCCATCACATCGAGAATCGTCATCGAAAGCGTGGTAGAATAATTCTCGTTCAATCTGGCATACACGCCATTTAACACGGTCATATAACCTTCATTACTCTCATAAAGTTTGTCTTCCAACATACCATCTTCCATGTCAACAGCCAGCCAATTATTACAAGAAGTAAAAATCGGGATGAATATACACACCAAGATTAAATGTTTTATATCATTTATTGTTTTCATATATCTATATTCTTTTAAGATTAAAAACGAACGCTTAAAGACGCAGAAACAGCACGTTGAAACGGATAATCAAGACCACGCTCTTCCTTTACAGTTGAAACCCGGAAAATGTCATTCATGTAAACACGAAAAGTCAAAGAAGATAGTCCTATCGGTTTTAACCAAGTTGCATTCGTCGTTTCATAACCCAAGGATATCGACTTGCATTCTAATGTATTGTCATCCGCGACAAAACGGCTTGACATATTAGTCAACGAGGTATCATCGATACGCTTAAATTTTGCCACATCTCCCGGTTTTTGCCAGCGATCATACAAAGCACGCTTATCTTGATTATATTGCAAATCGGAAGCACTCAAGCCCTCCACTTTATTAAATAACGTGGATAAAAACATTTGCCCACCATAACGATAACGGAAATTAACTCCTAAAGAAAACCCCTTGTATCGTACAGTCGAACCAAAATTTCCTTCAAAATCAGGATTCGTATCCCCCACAATGATCTCTTCGCTTGAATCCCAATTATAAGTGTAAGAGCCATCTTTTCGTTGAAAGACCTCATCACCTGTCATCGGATCAATTCCCATTGATTTAACAGCCCAAATAGCAGTGGAACTCACTCCATCATAATAACGACGCAACGATTGGTTTTCACGTCCTTCTTCATTGTATTTTTCAAGTAATGTTCCTATTTTATGATATTTCGTACGAGTATGTAACAAATTAAAATTCACCTGCCATCTCCAATCACGTTGCCTGATAATTTGATAAATAGCTATAAGAGAGTAACTATTATTTTTAGTCGCACCGATATTCATCGGGATTGTTTCTACTCCTGTTGAAGTAGGTTGAGTGATGGACAATAAAATAGGATCACTATTTTTGTATGTATAATCCGCGGTTAAACGAAAACGAGAATCAAATATTTCTATGTCGAAACCGATATTCTGAGTCATCGTACGTTGCCATTTCAAGTCTTTGTTACCCCATTTACTAACGACAGACGCCAGGCCAAACATATTTGGATAAGAAGTATAATAAGTATATACACTATGAACCGTCTTGGCATCAATATTTTGATTTCCAGGATTACCCAACGAGTAACGAATCTTGAAATAATTTATAACATTGCCATTTTTCAAAAAATTTTCATTATATACATTCCAACCTATCCCCAATGACCACGTAGTAGAAAATGGATTATTGACACCAAACACGGAAGCTCCATCAGAACGCAAATTCACGTCTAATAAATATCTCATGTCAAAAGCGTAATTTCCATTGAAGTAAAAACTTGCAGAACGGTATTTATCCACACTCGAAGAAGGATGCTCACCCTCCGGATAACTATTAGAAAAATTAGGATTCGAAAATTGATCCGTCGTGTATCCAATGGCAGAATATCCCTCATTGGTATTATGGCTGGCTGATAATTGGGCTCCTGCAATTAAATTATAAGTATGTATCCCCGACACCTCACCAAAACTGACAAGCACGCTCCCATCATAAGCTGTATTCCGATATTCCGTACGATTGTACGATCCTTGTTTGGTAGACTCTGTTCCAATAAATTCAGTATTATAAGGAGACTTAAAAATTTCTGAACTACTTCTTGATGTATTAAAACCAAATTTACCTTGAACACGCATTCGCGTTATCGGACGATATTCAATAATAAAATTGTTTTTTAATTCTAATGCATCATTTTCATCATAACTTTTTTGAATAAAATCCCACAATGGATTATACACGTCATTTTCCTCAAGCACTTTCTGTATCTCTCCATTCGCAGCATATTTTGCCTCATACGGATTCATTCGAGAGAAAGAACTAAAAGGAACGGTATTATTTGCCGCATCAGTATAACTAATCGTAGTCTGGTTGCTTAGATTAAATTTATCCACTCTATAAAATAAATTGATCACACCATCTATATTCTGTCGGTTTGATTTTTTCATCACGCCTTGATTGTTCTTGTAACGAAATGTCAAACCGTAGCGAAGAGCAATATCCCCTCCTTCCATACTGATAGAATGCTCATGCGTATAGGCTGTACGTAACGGTTCGTTCATCCAGTAAGAATTTTGTCCCGCAACAACACGGGCCAAACGTTTATTATAAAGAAAACGCTTACTATCATCAAGTATACCTCCATCATCGTCTAGTTTACCATAATGACCAGCCAGACGTTCAAATTCGAGCTTTTCTTTCGCATTCATCAGATTATAGTCACTAAGGTCTGCCCATGCAACTTGATAATTCCCGTTATAACTTAACCGCAATTCCCCAGCTTCAGGCTTTTTAGTTTCCACGACAATAACTCCATTGGCCGCTTTAGCACCATAGATTGCAGTAGATGCAGCATCTTTTAATATTGTGATGCTCTCAACTCTATCCATACTTAAATCAGAAATAGTTTGCAGGTTTGATTCAAATCCGTCCAAAATGAACAAAGGCTGATTTGCCGTAGCCGAATAAGTGTCCGATAAGCCCGTAATACTCGTTGTTCCATTAATCGTGATATCCCACCCCGCATTTGGATCTGACCCGGTTATGTTATTGTCTGCAATCACGAAAGAGGGATCAAGAGCACTTAAACTTTGAAGAACATTTTGATTCCCAATTTCTTTTAATGTTTCTGCTTTATAGGTTGCTGTCGATCCTGTATAGCTCTCGGCCCGACGAGTAAACATACCAGTAACAACAACTTCTTCAATCTCTGCGGCATCCTCTTTTAAAATCACATTGATAATGTTTTTACCAGAATACTCGATTTCCTGACTTTCCATCCCCACGAACGAGAAAACAAGAGTCGGATTTTCCGTTCCATCAGCAACCGTAAGCGTATATTTACCATCCATATCAGTGGCAACCCCGATCGTCGTGTTTTTTATCCGGACGGTAACTCCCGGCAGTGGGGTTTTATAGATATCAACTACCTGTCCTGTAATTGTCAATGCATCTACAGGGGGACGTTGAACGTCTTTCTTGATCACGTAAACACCATCAAGAACTTCACATTTGAACCCTGTTCCTTTTAACACGAAATCAATAGCTTCTTTTACTGGAAGATCTTTAAAAGAAACATTTTCCTTTGTTACCTTTTCGAGTTGGTTCTCGTTAAAGATAATTCGTTCTCCACTTGCATCTTTAATCTGAATTAGAATTGTACTTAAAGATTCCGATTTAACATGTAACGATACCTTTTTGTCTTGAGCAAAAGAAGGCATCGTCACTAAAAGAACGAGGAACAACGTGAAAACAACGTGTAATCTCGTACTTAGGCATGGCCGTCTAAATTTAACAGGAATTTCTCGCCTGTCAAGTGATTTTTTTTTCATACTTTTGTTGAATACATGTTAATAAATATGTGAATAAGGTGCGGGAGGATGTCGCCAAACTACAACCCGCACTTTTTTTATTGTTCCATGACAGTTATATGTTTTCCTTCAATTTTAAATTCAATGTTATATACTTCCTCAAAAAAACGCAATAGTTTTTCTATTTCATCATAACGATCCAAAGTACAGGTGAAAGATAATCCTTTCAAATTTTCGTTATCAAAAGTCACTTTTACATCATACCAACGAGCCACGTCTTTCATGATTTCTTCTAATGTACATCTCTCAAAACAGAACAATTGTTTGTGCCAAGCTATTTCATTGGCTACCTTTACTTTTTTTACAACTACATCTTCTCCTCTTTCATAACTGATCTGATATCCGGGTTCAATTTTCACGTAATTTTCTGTAACACTTTCTTTACTTTGAAATCCCACGCTGCCATTTACCAATGTCGTACGAACAGTTTGCTCATCCGTGTAACGTCTCACGTTAAACTCCGTTCCGTAAACCTTGATATTGCCAAGATCTGTTTCTACAATAAAAGGATGTGAATTATCATAGGACACTTTAAAATAAGCCTCGCCAGAGAGAAAAACACGACGTTCATCCCCTTTGAAATCTGTAGGAAATTTCAATTTGGATTCAGCATTTAACCATACCTCGGTCCCGTCATTTAGAACAATATGATACTCACCATTTCGAGGTATCACAAGAGTATTGTACTCCATCTGTTGCGATAATTTATCATTATCAATAAATGTCACGGTTCCTTTATTATTTCTGATCTTAGTGGAGCCAACGATTAAATTAGAGCTATCAGTTGTTTTATCTAATTGAATATTTGTACCATCGTACATGACAAGATATGCCTTACTTTCACCGGGAGTAATTACGACAGAAGAAGCCACCGTCAACATTTCCGATTGCTGACGGCTTAAAAGCAATAACGTTCCAAAACCTATAATTAAGGCAGCTGCCACGCTCCAACTGATAACTCTTTTACGAATAACCAACTTCCGTTTTTTTCTTTGTGTTTCAAGTAATAAATCAAAGTTAGACAAGATGCGAGGAAGATCACGTTCATATAATGTTTCTCGATTCCATTCCTCAACCATGCGTTCATAGTATTTTCGATGTTTTTCATCTACTTTAATCCAATTTTTGAACACAATTTCTTCTTCTTTAGACAATTCCCCGCTCATGTGACGCACTAATAAATCCCAATTTATATATTTATTCTTTTCCATGAGTTACTATTTCTTACATCCGATCATAATAACCACTCATCTCTCAAATGGGGGACAAAAAAATTCATTTTTTTTGCATTCAAACTAAATTATATACACATTTGCAGTAAAATTACTCGGTGTGAATCACGATATTGACATAAAAGAACTTGGGTATAGGATAAAAAAAGGAGATGAAAAAGCATTTCAGATATTGTACGTAGAATATTTCTACAATTTACAATATTATGCTATGCGCTACCTTTATGATTGGGAGGAAGCAGAAAACCTTGTTCAAGATGCTTTTCTCTCTTTATGGTGTAATTTAGACAAGTATGATGAGGAACGTAATGTAGTTTATTATCTACTCACATTTGTTCGAAATAGCTGTTTGAAATATATTCGCAATTTAAAAATACGGGACAATAATCAAGATAAGGTGATCGAAGCCTTACTTTTTTCTAACATGACAGACGAGGAACCTGATGAGAATTTATTAAAACGCCTAAACGAAGTCCTGTCTCGCTTACCGGATAAACAAAAAGAGGTTTTGTTAAAGCATATCGTGGAACGTAAAACCTTACCAGAGATCGCTCGAGAACTCGGTGTTGCGGAATCCACTACAAAAACTCATTACAAACGGGCAATGACTTTTATGAGAGAGAATTTACATATTATCTTGGGAGGATTCTAAACGTAATAGAAAGAACATCTATCCAGTCCTCAAAGCTAGTATCCAAAAGGAAAATAGCAAAAGATAAGGTGATTTTGGGAAAAAATCGTATTTTTATTGCGAGATAGTTAGAGGACTATAGATGACAAAAGTTTGTCTCGAATAAGTTACTTAAGAGTAACCCCAATTAAAAATCAAGGAGTTATTTGCACGTAAATAGTTGAAAATTAAGATTTATAAGATATTGGGTTCGAATCCCTCAGCGCCCACAAGAGTCTCATAATGAGACTCTTTTTTTGTTTGAGGTTACTTTTTCCACTCCATGAAAATACACACTTTTTGAGACACTATCATTTCTCTGTTTGAAATCTTTCTTTCAGGTGCATGGTCTTTTTTATGTCACATCCCAAAACAAACACCCTGTAAACGGGATGATTTATACCGTAATAAGGTATTTCATCTTGAAAATGTTCTATATCCATTTCTGTAAGAATGCTGCATAATTCCTCCGATTTAGCTTTGTCGCTCGTAAAACCGATGCAGTGCGTCCAAGCCCATTTGTCTGATTGTATTTGTATATAGGCGTGTTCAATAATATCTTGCTCTGATGTGAAGGTTTTTATTGTGTCCTTTTGCCCTCTTTCAGTATAATACCAGATAAAAGTTCCCCCGATTATTTCAATCCCGAATCCTTCATAAATAGCGTTTCCGTTAATAGAATAAGAATTGAAGTTTGCGCAATTTGCTTTCATCCATTCTTCAAGTTCTTTTTCTGTCTTGGGTATATTTCCATTATCATTTTTCATAGGAATAATTTTATTTCTAAAGACTAAGATAATGCTTTTAAGTAAAATAACAAAGACTGAAGGATTATCCCTCAGTTTTTGTTATTCTACTTGTAAAGTTTAATCTTATTACCTTATTTTAGAGGTTTTAGGCATATTCTGTTGTTTGTTCGTGAGATTGGTATTTTCTTGATATTTTGTTTGTAATTTTAAAACTCTTGTGCTAGTGATGCGTTTTTTGCCACGAAAATAACCCCGTTATCCTTCAATGAAGAGGCTCTCTAGAAGTGATCAGAGGATTTTTCTTCCGCCCACTCCTACCTCTATATCCCACCTATGCTCGTAAGTATACTCTTTGCAAAAAGCTGTCATAAATTGGCAACCATAATTATCTCATAAACATTTTATTCAAAAGAAGAGTTCGAGCAACTGTTTCTTCTTCACGGGTTTTGTCAAGAATGCGTTACATCCGGCTTCCATGGCACTCACTCGGTCTGAATCGAAAGCATTGGCCGTCAGCGCAATAATCGGGATTTCGGTATCGAATTCCCGAATTTTCCGGGTAGCTTCCAAACCGCCCATAATCGGCATTTTCAAATCCATCAACACGAAGTCGAAATTTCCATTACGAACCGCATCAACAGCCTCCACACCATTCTCCGCTCGCATAAGATCATAATCCTTAAGCATATGAAGTAACAATGCATAATTACTATCATTGTCTTCGGCCACCAAGATCTTTTTTCTTCTAGTTTCAAATTCACCGGACTTATCACACGGTGGCAGAGAAGACAAATCCGGAGTACTGCTACCTCCGGACACGGATATCTCACACGGAACCCATCCCCAAAAGGTCGAACCGACACCCGGTTTAGATGTAAACCCGATTTCACCTCCTGCGGCCTCGATGATGGCTTTGGAAATCGCAAGTCCCAAGCCGGTCCCTTGTGTAAATTCGTTGAGCTTCTGGAAACGTCCGAAAACCTGACTATGCAACTTTTTCGGTATGCCGCATCCTGTATCTTCAACATAAAAACGGAATCCCCCGTTTTCAACAGAGAATCCCATCCGGATATACCCGGAACGAGTACATTTCATCGCATTAGTCAAGAAATTCATCCACACCTGCTTAAGTCGATCTCGATCCAGAAAAACCCAGTAATCTTGCAATAATTTGTCTTGCAATAATTTAACATCCATATTTGGTATTTTTTGCAACATCATCCTGTAGAGTTCATCACATAACTGCGTGATACTGAATTTTACCCGCTTGCTTTCCAGTATACCCGACTCGATCTTCGATAAGTCCAAAATATCATTAATAAGCCGTAACAACAATTCGTTGTTTGACTCAATCATACGCCCACACTCTGCCCTTTCGTCCGGATCATCGCTATCGATTAATAGCTCGGAAAATCCAACAATCGCATTCAGTGGCGTACGAATCTCGTGGCTCATATTGGCTAGAAAAGCAGATTTGAGCCGATCTGAAAGTTCTGCCCTCTCTTTCATCTCTTTCAGTTCCCGAGCCATCTTTTCCCATTTCGTGTTGTTGAAAGCGATACCTGTATAACGGACGATATTTCCCCTTTTGTCCCACTCGGATGGTAGCCCGGTCACTATCAGAGACTGCCATTCCTGATCCCATTTCGTCCGAGAACGATATTCTAAGGTAAACTCCCTGGCTTCACCTCGCAACATTGTTTCGATATTCTCACGTATCCGTTCCGTATCATCGGGATGTGCCGCATTCAAATAATCCTCCGGAGAAATGTTTTTTTCGGAACGAAAATCATTAACAGAATCATTAAATGCTCTATATTGTCCTGTCTTCACGTCAAAATCCCAATAGGACATCCCTACCGTTTTAAACGTCAGCTCCATCTTGTAATTCCGTTCTTTAAGTTCTTCATTCAACTGATGAAGTTTAGAGATGTTCTGTCTGAAACCCGTGAAACGGGAGATTTTACCGCATTCCTCTTCTTCAAAAGGCACTCCAGTGATATTACAATATTGCCATATTTCATCGTATTTTGTCTGCATACGACAGGTAAAATTAATATTACTTCTCTCACCCGAAAGCATCGTTTGCAGTACATCATTGACCAAAGACCGATCCTCCGGATGTATGACTTCCAAGTACTCATTTATGGACACCGGTCGACCGGCAACATAGTCGTTGACGGGATCGTTATAGGATTCGAATTTTCGTGCCTTCACATCGAAATCCCAATGAACGATATCATTGACTTTCATGGCTAGTTCGCGTTTAGCTTGCAGATCCTGTGCCCGTTTCGCCATCCTGAATTTTTCAGTTATATCCAATTGAGTCCCAACAATCTGTAGTTTACCCCGGTGTTCCGTGGAAAGCCGCATCCGGCTTTCGTAATGACGAAGGTCTTCCCCATCAGACATACGAACTGTAATTTGCCCCTGTTGAATTTCCCGGTTAACCAACCGGGAAAAGAGTTTCATCAACGGTATCCTGTCATTAGGATGCAACATTTCCTGTAATTCATTTAAGGTCATCCCCTCCCGAACAATAGGTTCCCCAAACAAAGGGGAGAACACTTGCTTATGGATATCGTACACCCATGAAGACATACTTGCAGCCTCCATCGCCATCTCAAGGTTTTTCTTGGCCTCTTCAGTACGGTATTCTGCCTCTTTGGTAGAAGTCACGTCATTAGTCAACAACATATGTCCCGCAATTACTCCTTCTTTATTGCAAATGGGAACTATTTTCACTTCATAAATGATCGATTTTTTATTCCGAGTCTGAAAGTATTCTCGGTTCATTCGGTCAAAATCGTATTCAAATTCCAGTACAATCTCTTCTCCAGTTTTTATTTTCATTTCCAGTTGTTCATCGACATACGGACTGTCAAAAAGATTCACCGTACCTATTACTGTGCCCGGCTCGACACCATAAATTTGCTCGGCTCGTTTATTCAATCCACGCAAAATTCCCTGGGAATCATAAATTTCGACACCCATTGGAAGACGTGCAAACACCCCTTCCGAAAAGAAAATCTGTTCGCTTAGCAATGCAGACATATCCTTCTCAAATGATATTTTACCTGCATCACAGGCATTCTCTTTCGTTTCCTTCATGATAACATTTTGTTTTTATCGTATAACGTGAACCGTTCGCCGGTATTCCGAGGGAGACATACCCGTCTGCCTCCGGAAAAAGCGACTTAAAGAAGATTGTGTGGCAAATCCGATTTGCCGGACGATATCTTTTATATCCAAGTCAGCATTCCGCAACAAGGATTTAATTTCGACAACCACGTAATCTGCAATCATCTCACGTGCCCTCTGACCATTCACTTCTTGAATGACCTGTGTCAAATATATAGAAGAGATACACAATTGATCCGCATAAAAAGCTACATCCCGGTGCGTGCCACAATATTCCGAGACGAGCATGGCGAATTTGAAAGCAATTCTCTCTTTATGGGAATTGAGAAGGGGATAGTTTTCCGAAGAAGTTCTTTTTTGGAAGGCCACGTAATGATCCCAATAATAAATCCGTAATAAATGAAGAATGGTCTCGTTCCGGAAAACAGGATCGTCATTGTTTCCACGAAAATCGAGCGCCCGACAATACCCTAGAAACCTTTTGATATCATTGTCACCGAGACGGGTATAAAAATTCTTCCGCATATAAAAGAAAAAAGCAGGAGTCAATTTTCCAAGACCACTCATAATATCCAAGAACATCACTTTGTCTACCTTAAAAAAGGTCATGGAAAAATCATCACTGATTTCACTAATAGAAACCAATTGTTGTGGTAAAATGGTGATTAACTCGCCTTCAGAAATCCGATAGCGAACTGAAAAAAGTTGTATAACGGCACCGCCTCCCGTACAAATTCCGTTAAAACCTTCTTTAAGGTAGACCTCATGTTCATTTGCAGGAAGTAATGAAATATCCGTATGTATCTGAAAATTCTCCACTTATTTGCTATTTAGAGCCTTTATCCATACAAAAGTACATTATTCCTATTTCATTCCGGATTTTCCCATAAAAAATGAACGCAATCCATAAGTTTGAGTATCAAAAACGACAATTCCCCCCCCAAAGATTCGTGCTTTGCAATTCCTTCAACAAAATCGCTCGTCAAAATTTGTGGTTATTAAAATATTCCCGTAATTTTCGGATGGCTCCGTATTTCAATGTCTTGACCGTATTGATTGAAACATCAATTAATAGTGCTATCTCTTTATTATCATACCCGGAGAGAACGAGACGCATGATGAGGGCTGCCTGAGGGGGAAGTTGATTAATACCATTGACCAGTATTTGGTTGGATTCCTCTTCAATTAAAATGTTTAGTATTTCAGGATCCTCGCTTTCATCTTGGGGAAGTTTAGCATAGCGTTCTTTCTCGTGTTTCACTTGACGAAGATGACTTATTGCCTCATTTCTGATCATGATGAAAAGGAAATCATCGATAGAATCAAGATTCATGTATTTCTCCCGTTTTTCCCAAAACTTGAAAAGTACATTTTGTGTGATGTCCTGGGCGGTGTCATTATCAACAAAACGCCTTGCCACCGCACATAAAGATGCGTAATGATTTCGAATAAATTTCTCTAAAGCTGAATAATCTTCCATGCACTATCAAGTGAGTTCCACTTACAAATATAGTATTAATTTCCTTAAAAAAAATTTACTAGTAACAAATATCCAGTCCCCGAACAAACATGGAACTCTCTCTCTTCCAGAATATATTATTCAATATGGCTCCGCATCTATTCAACTTTCTGGCCGTGGAGGACTAATGTAAGACGTAAATACAATCACCATCATCAAACGTACCGATCTCTTTGTTAACATCACAAAATAATCACCTATCAATCAATTATTTGAACCTACTACTATTCTTTTTTGAAAATAAAAATGGAATTCTATTCATCCCGTTTTCATGTCACGACGTCATTTATATAAACGAACAAAAAAATTATCATGGATTATTCAAAAGCAAGACAGTTGGCCGAGATTATCGTCAAGATTAGATTAAGGAATGTAACGTTTCAAGAACGAGCCACTCTAGCTGATTGGTTGGAAGAAAGCGAGAATAATCGTCAATTATACAAGCGAATCGTACGCGGGCAGAGTATTGCTAAAAGACTGAAAGAAGAGGATCAAATCAATGAATCGGTTAATTTTGTACTTGTACGAGATGGTATCATCCGGCGTTTGGTGAGAAAACAACAAACAAGAAGATTCTTGAGGTTGGTGAGCGGGAGTATATCCGCCGCATGTCTGGTGGGAGCCGTGTTGTTTGTACTGAATAATAAACCGGACAAAGAAATCCGAAGAACCTCGGGAGAAGAAAATATAATCATTGCTGCAAAGCCGGAAACAAATACCCGGGCAATGTTAATACTGGCAGACGGGGTTCAGATTGATTTGGTTCATGATCTCCCGGAAGTGGTGGAACAGAAGAGAGCGATTATCCGGGGAGAAAATGGTAAACTTTTGTATGAAGTAAAACGGGATTCTCTCTTAAACGATGAAACCGTGGAGGAAACTTTCAACCGAGTGGTTACTTACGTCGGTGGTGATTATTTTCTGACATTAAGTGACGGTACACGGGTATGGTTAAATGCAGACTCGGAACTGGAATTTCCGGTTAGTTTCGTGAGAAATGAACGGGTCGTGAAATTACAGGGAGAAGCTTATTTCGAGGTGCAACGAGATGTTAACAAGCCTTTTATTGTCGACGCAAATGGTTTGAGGACACGAGTATTAGGAACTTCCTTTAACGTGAAAGCTTACCGAGACGAGCAAAATGTTTTCACAACTTTGGTTAAGGGAAGTGTCGCGGTGGAAGTGCTGGATAATGGAAATGTACCCACTTCGAGAGTTGTGCTTGAACCGGGAATGCAAGCCATGTGGCATGAGGGAAGTAAGGCCATTTCGGTACAGCCGGTAAATGTCGCTAATATTGCCGCCTGGAAAGACGGTAAATTCATTTTCACGGAAGAGGATATAGAGGTGGTTTTAAGGACTTTGTCCCGCTGGTACGGGGTGAATTTCATTTGCAAAGACACGCAAATGGAAAAATATACGTTTAACGGTTTGATCAATAAAGACGAGAAGTTGGAGACCGTGTTGGAGAATTTGACATTGGCAGGAGGACCGATATTTAACGTCGTGGGTAAGAACGTGTATATAACGAAAAAATAAAACCGAAGCTGTTTGGGGCAGCTTCGGGAAAGCAACTTGCTAAAAAGCAAGTGAATCGTTTAATTAAATTATTTACAAATCTATGAAAAAAATGCGAAACCGGAAACGTTTTGTAGGCTTTTCCTATTGTTTTAAGCGACTATCCTTTACCGTTTGTATCGTAGGGATGTTGTCGTTCATGAATATGGAAGTTTACGGACAGGAAAAGACGAAACGAATCTCTCTTAAAGTAACAGATGTGTCTGTTTTGCAGGCACTACATGAAGTGAATCGTTTGTGTGATAACTTAGTCATGTTCCGCTCCGAAGAGATTATGAAGGAGAGGACCCGAATCACTCTGGACATGAAAAACAAACCCGTGCTAGAGGTCGTGAAAGAATGTTTGAAAGGAACGTCCCTAGGATGCGTGGAAAGAAACGGTAAGATTATTATCACGGTTGAGGGGGTAAAAACGTTGAAAATTACAGGACTCGTGACAGATGGTAAAATGCCACTTCCTGGAGTCACGGTACTGGTGAAGGGAGTACCCTTGGGAACCGTTACTACCACGAATGGAAAATATGTTTTGAGTCTACCAGCAATGGAAAAACTGACCTTGGTATTCTCCTTCGTGGGCATGGAAACCCAAGAGATCATGTACACGGGGAAAGACACGATAAACGTGGTCTTGCGGGAGGACGTGAAACAGATGAATGAAGTCGTGGTGACAGGTTACGGTAATATTTCCAAGGGGAATTACACGGGAGCAACCACCACGGTACGAGCCGAAGATATTCTGATGTCAGGGGCAACTTCCGTGGATCAAATGTTACAAGGCGTGGTGTCAGGAATGTTGGTGCGCAATACCACAGGACTAGTGGGAGCCACTCCAAAAGTACGGGTACGCGGAACTTCCACCTTGTTGGGTAGTCAAGAACCTGTGTGGGTGGTAGATGGCGTAATCCAACGGGACCCACAGCCATTCAACTCGGAAGATAACACAAAATTCTCCGTGGATGCTGATGACATCAAACAACTGGCGGGAAACGCAATCTCCTGGTTGAACCCGAATGATATTGAGAGCATTACGGTATTAAAAGATGCCTCGGCCACAGCTATCTATGGATCAAAAGCTGCAAACGGCGTGATCGTAATCACGACAAAGAAAGCGACTGCCGGAAAGTTACATGTAAACTATTCCGGTGATTTTTCTATCGGTCAACGCCCCCACTATGGTCTGTACGATTTGATGAATTCAGCAGAGCGAATGGATCTTTCACGGGATATTTACATGGAGCGTAGATGTTTTGGCGCAACAGACATCGTGTTACCGATCGGTTTTGAAGGACTGCTCAAGCGTTACTTGGACAAGAAAATCACGAAAGACGAGATGGAGGTGGAGTATCAGAAAATGTCTCGCCAGAACACAGACTGGTTCAAAATTCTATTCCGCAATTCATTCAATCACAACCATTCGTTGAGTATTAATGGAGGCTCGGAAAAAATTCAGAATCGAACCTCTTTCGGCTACAGTCGCCAATTGGGAGACGCAAAAGGAAATAATTTATCACAATTTACTGTAGCATCGAACACCACAGTCCGACTTTGGGAACAATTAACCGTGAACATGACGGTAAACGGCAGTATGCGTAAAGTGGACGGTTTTGCCTACGGGGTAGATCCTTTCTCGTATGCTTACAATACCTCCCGAGTGATCCCTTGTTATAACGAAGACGGCACCCTTTTATATCATGAAAAATCCGGCCGTAATAGCGATGCCGTACAAGGTAAGACAACATACAATTATAATATTCTCAACGAGCAAGCACACACGGGAAGTGAGAATAATACACGTACGTGGGGAGCCACTTTCGATTTACGGTGGCAGTTATTCGGAGATCTGGAATACCAAGGAATGTTTTCCTACTCTTCCTCTTCTTCCGACTCGAAAAAGTATGCCACGGAACGTTCCTACTATATTTCAGAGATTCGGGGATACGAGTATGGTTCCGTGGCCCCCAACAGTGTAGAGACGATTTCTACCCCCTTACCAATGGGAGGTTTGCTAGAGACGGATTTGACAAACGTGTCGACCATCACAACCCGGAACGCACTGGTGTACAACAAGACGTTTAATCTTAAACACCGGATCACGTTGCAGGCAGGAATCGAGACCAACTCTTCCAAAACCAAAGGAGAATCCAACACACGCTGGGGATATATGCCCGACCGGGGAGAAACGTTTGCCATCCCGCCGACCGAGTATTATCAATATGGAGGCAGTCAATATTACAGGGATAATATTGATAAAGTTTCAGGAACTCATACCGTGGTAAATCGCATAGAAAACACGCTAAGCGAGTACGCAATGGCTGTTTACACTTATGATAATCGCTACGTGTTGAACCTAAGCGGACGTTTCGATGCATCCAATCGTTTCGGTCAAGATAAGAATAAACGTTTCCAACCAACCTGGTCGGCCGGGTTGAAATGGAGGGTTGTCAACGAACACTTTATCGGCAAACACTGGTGGTTGAACAACTTGGACCTTTATGGTTCCTACGGGTATCAAGGAAATACGGTAAATACGGTATCTCCGGAATTGATCGCTACTGACGTGTACGAATATTTATATAATTCTTACGGGTTGGAAATTGTTTCCTTGCCTTACCCGGATCTCGGCTGGGAAAAGACCAAGACTTGGAACGTGGGTATTGATGCCGCCTTCCTTGATGGTAGAGTAAATTTCAATTTCAACTGGTTTAAAAAGACCAGCGATGTACTCTCATCCAAAGGGGTTGCTTTGGAAAACGGAGTAGCCAACGGGATTATTTCCGGTTCCACGATGGAGAATTCCGGGTATGATTTCGTGATCAACGTGATACCAGTGAGGACAAAAAATTTCACGTGGCAACTGTCTTTGAATACATCACGAACCAAGAACAAAGTAACAAAAAACAGTCGGACAAATCTGCTGGACGATTACCTAGACGGTAATTGTATCGTTGACGGCGAGGCCTTCTCCACGTTCTATTCTTACGTGTTCGACCAACTGGAGCAAGAGTACGGCCGTCCCCGATTCAAATACATGGATTTAGAATCCGTGGAAGACATCAAGGATTTCATGGTAAACTCGGGTAAATTCACCCCGGATTTCTCGGGTGGATTGAACACCATGTTCAAGTATAAAAATATCACGCTCTATGCCCTGTTCGCCGTGCAATGGGGAGGACACAATCGTTTACCTAATCTCTACGAGGCTACAACAAGTAAAGACGGTTTGCCTCTTCCACATCAGAACGCATCCAAGAAATTGTTGAAGCGATGGAAAAAAGTAGGGGACAAAACGAATATTCCCTCACTTCCCAGTATAGGTAGTCGAACCGATATTATCTCTTTCCCGGAAAATACGGTTTTAGCAGCGAATTACAGATCAGGTGAAAATTCCTACGTGATGTATAATCAATCTGATGCACGGGTTGCTAACACAGACTTTATCCGCTGCCGTTCTCTATCGTTAGCCTACAATTTTGGCGAGAAGGCGTTGAATTCGATAGGATTAAGTCATTTACAATTGAAGTTAAGCATGACGAATCCCTTCATGTGGGTATCCGATAAAAAATGGGACGGACTGGACCCGGAAACGGGCAACTGGCCGACCCGCCGGGTGACTTCGTTCTTCGTGCAAGTGATGTTCTAATAATTAACGAATAAAGAGATAAAGAGATGAGAAAGTATAGAAATATATATATCGTGCTGAACTTGATCTTCTCGCTGATGCTGGGGGCTTGTTCGGATTTTCTGGAAGAGTCCTCGCAGGACGAGACCATCCCAACCACCACGACAGATTACAGCGAACTGCTAATGATGTATATGTATAAAACATCCAAGTACAATTACAACGTGCTTTACTATCTGGATGATGATTTAAAGGTTAACGAGAGTAAATTACCGACAGGAGATTATATTTGGGGGCCGGCAGCCCTAATCCGCACCTTTACCTGGCAGCCGGATATGTGGGAACTGGAGAATGGAGCCTCCCCGGATGACGGCTACGAGTATACCTACACACAAATCATGGGGATCAATGCTGTTTTGGACGGCGTGGGGGATGCAGTCGGAACACAACGGGATCGAGATCTGATTCGGGCAGAAGCATTGGGCTTACGTGCTTTCGGTTATTTCCGGATCGTGAATATGTTCGGGGAACCTTATAATTATAACAAAAAAGCCTTAGGCGTACCTTTAAAATTGACAGCCGCCCTAGTAGAAAATGGGATCGCCCGGAGTACAGTGGAAGAGGTGTATAACCAGATTGTAGCCGACCTGGAAGAAGCGTCCAAATTGTTTGCAAAACACCCGAAGACAAGAGGTAACTACCGGCTGAACGGGACAACAGTGGACATTCTACTAGCCCGGGCTTACCTCTACATGGAGGAATACGACAAAGCTATCACGGCAGCCACACAAGCCATTGAATCTGCCGAGGGACTAAGCGACTACACGAAGATGAGCCACGGGGAAAAAGAATTCAGCTTGGCTAGATACGATCTCTCCGAGGTGGAGTGGCTGTACGGGAGGACTTACATTGATCCGTCCTTGTGTCCGACGGGGGAACTACTGACCGGATTTACGGCAGGCGATAAACGTCGAGACTTTTGGTTCCCCGTTGACGCAACCTGGGTACACAAACAACTCTGTCCGGGAGAACTCGGCAATAATAGCGGTGCAAATACCCCGGGAAATGCCATCCGAATTTCGGAAGCATACCTAACGAGGGCAGAGGCCAGAGTGTTATCGCCCACAAACAAGGATGAGAGTGGGGCTTTGGCTGACTTGAACGAGTTACGTCGCCATCGTATCGTGGGTTACACGGACGAAACAAGCACGACGGGTTTATTGGAGAAAATCCGTCAGGAACGCCGCTTGGAATTGTGCTATGAGTTTCACCGCTGGTTCGACCTGCGCCGCTACGGGATGCCATCCATCAGCCGGGAGTTTAAACAACGACAGCAAGACCAATACAAGATCTATACCTTGAAGGAGAAGGACCCAATGTACACTTTACCTTTCCCGTTGGATATTGTCAACAAAAACATCCAGTTGGTACAAAATGCTTCCGCCAAAGCTCCGGAAAGAGAAGGCGTACTTAAATAACCATTTAATCATGTAATAGAGATGAAAAAAATAAATTTATATTTGATTACTTTATGTCTGTTCGGAGGCGTGGCTTGCACGGACGAGGATAAGGTGGGCGACGTGGGAACGTTACCACAGGATTATGTGTTACCGCAAGGAGAATCCCCGGCAGATGACCGGATCGTGGAGTATTACAACTCATATAAGAGTTATATCCTGTATGAATACACTCAACCAGATTTTATATACGGCCTATCACAAACCAACAACAGCTACATTTATGAAAAAGTTGATCCTTTATGCATGGATGTTGTATTGGATTTTTTGGAAGATATTTGGTTCGACCTCTATCTTACGGAGTTTCACGCAAAGTATATGCCTTATAAAATCATGGTGGCTAAATCCATGGAAACGACTTATGGCACACGGGCGTACGCAACCATGGGAAACGATGGCCAATCATTTTACGTGAATGATTGCTCGGAGGAATTGAAAAATTTGTCCGCAGAAGAGAAACGAGCCAAAAAGAACGAGTTGCAATTGTGCTTGTGGAATTACTGGCGCACCAAGGGAACTTTAGAGTTCCCGGAGGAATTTTACAAGGTGAGCGACTACACGCGGGCCGCCAAAGATTATGATCCCGAAAATCCGGATGATCCGGATTTTGCCTTGGCACGAGGTTTTATGCCAATGTGGTTCGCTTATCAAAATAAATACATCTTTGATTGGTGTTTGTATGTAAATTATCAAACCAAACTAGTAGATTCAGAGCAAGACTTGCAACATTTTATGTATGCCATGATCACCCGTACCGCAAGTGAATGGGGTGATTATCTCACGAAATACCCTTTACTAAAGCGTAAATATGACATATTACACAGCTGGTTTTTAACCAAATACAAAGTGGATTTAAAGAAAATAGGAGAAATCATGTACAATTAAAAAAATGGGGGTTCTACTCTCGGAATCCCCTTCCAACCAAGATTTGACAAGTGGTGGCTTAACAACACAAAAGAGCCACCTCAAGGGGGGTATTATGCCCAAGAAAAAGAGTTTGAATTGGAAGTATTATTAAATAAATCATTGTAACAAGTTAATTTAAAAGTTTATGGAAGAGTCGATCTTGAAAGTAGAGAGACTGTCCCATCGCTACAGCGTTCAATGGGCGGTGCGGGACATCAGTTTAGAAATTAGTAAAAACGGCATTTACGGCCTATTAGGTTCCAACGGGGCCGGCAAGTCAACGATGATGAATATCATCTGCGGTGTTCTCAAGCAAACAGAAGGAAGCGTCCATATCAAAGGGATCAATATGCGGGAGAACCCAGTAGCAGCCAAACGCCATATCGGCTTTCTGCCACAGCAACCACCGCTGCAAATGGACTTGACAGTGGAAGAGTATTTGGAGTATTGTTCCTTCATGCGTGACGTTCCCTCTAAAGAGGTAAACAAGGCTATTGATAAAGCTCTCGATCGCTGCGGTATCTCTCATTTTCGTAAACGAGTGATTCACAACCTTTCCGGTGGATACCAACAACGAGTGGGTATAGCCCAAGCCATCATTCATGAACCCGCCATAGTCGTGCTGGACGAGCCGACGAATGGTCTGGATCCCAACCAAATCGTAGAGGTACGCCACTTAATCAAGGATATTGCCCAAGATCGTACAGTAATCCTTTCCACCCATATTTTACCGGAAGTGCAGGCCACATGTGAATACATTCGTATGATCGAGCAGGGAACACTGGTATTCTCCGGTAGCGTGGACGAGTTTGATAATTATATCGTCCCTAGTACCGTGGAAGTATCACTGATCGCCCGCCCACCAGTGGAAGATTTACGATCCGGAATCCCGGGTGTACTTCAAGTGGAAGAATTAGGAGGAACAAGGTACCGCCTTCACTTTGCCGATGCACAGGAGGCATTGGAAAGGGTAGCCGAGGTGAGCGCAACCCGTGGCTGGCGGTTAAATGAATTGAACATGGAGAAAAGTTCGCTGGATGCCATATTTGCAGAGTTATCAAAAAAATAACGTAATCCATAAAGAAAAAGATAGAAATGAAAAAGATTTTCAAGATAGCAAAAATGGAGCTGCAAACGCTCTTTTATTCACCAATAGCATGGTTGATTCTTGTGATTTTTGCCTTCCAGACGGTAACAAATTTCATGGGGAATATAGAATCGTATGTACAATCCCAAGAACTGGGTTACCCGGTATCATCGATCACGACCAGATTGTTTGCCAGTCCTTGGGGTGGATTATTCACGACCGTACAAGGTTACCTCTACCTTTACATCCCACTTTTAACCATGGGACTGATGAGCCGGGAATTAAGTAGTGGTTCAATCAAGTTGTTGTACTCATCACCCGTGACAAATTGGCAAATTATCCTTGGGAAATATCTCTCGATGATGATCTACGGGTTGGCACTAATTTTTGTATTACTGGTCATCGCATTGTTCGGCTCTTTCACAATTAAAGATTTCGATTTTCCAATGGTTTTGTCTGGTTTGTTGGGTCTCTACTTTTTGATTTGCGCTTATGCCGCAGTAGGTCTATTTATGTCGAGTTTGACGTCATACCAAGTGGTAGCAGCTATCATGACTCTGGTTGTACTCGGTTTATTGAGTTACGTGAAAAATTTGTGGCAGGAATTCGAGTTAGTACGAGAAATCACCTACTGGCTTTCCATCTCGGGACGTTCCGGGGAATTTATTCGCGGTTTGATTTGCAGCGAAGATGTGATTTATTTCATCACGGTATCAGCCTTGTTCTTAGTTTTAACGGTAATCCGCTTACAAGCAAACCGCCAGAAAGCACCTTGGACAATGACGATCGGAAAGTACTCAAGTGTATTGTTGATCGCCAGCGTAATCGGATATTTCTCTTCCCGCCCAGCATTGATGACCTATTATGATGCCACGGCAACGAAATCAAACACGCTGACGGAGAATAGTCAAGACGTGGTGGCGAAGATGAAAGGCGGTTTAACAATCACGACATACGTGAATGCTCTGGATTTAAACGACTTGTGGACGGCCATGCCTGCACAGGTAAAGCAGGATCAAGAACGGTTCCGCCAATACGTGCGCTTTAAACCGGAAATCAAGATGAAATACGTGTACTATTACGACACGGTCATTGACCCTCGACAAGATGAGCGATGGCCGGATAAAAACACGCAAGAACGGTTCCAAGAGATTGTGAAAGGTTATCATTTGGACTCCACGATGTTCCTCGCACCGACAACCATCCGCAAGCAGATTGATTTGTGGCCGGAAGGCAACAGGTTCGTGCGTTTACTGGAACGGGAAAGTGGAGAAAAGACATTCCTGCGTGTATATAACGATATGTATCATCATCCATTCGAAACAGAGATCACGGCCGCTTTCAAACGTTTAGTGATGGAATTACCAAAAGTCGGATTCTTGACAGGCCACGGCGAACGGGACGTGAAAAAAATCGGCGACCGAGATTACAATACTTTCACTTGGGACAAACCCTTCCGTAACTCCTTGTTGAATCAAGGCTTCGATGTAGAGGAAGTAAACCTGAACAGTCCGATCCCGAAAGACATTAATATCTTGGTGATCGCCGAGATGAGAAGCGAACTACTCCCTACTCAAAAAACGAATCTAGATCAATATATCGCTCGTGGTGGTAATTTAATGATTTTAAGCGAACCCAAACGCAAGGAATATATGGACCCACTATTGGCCGAGTTTGGCGTAAAATTGGTACCCGGGCAACTGGTGAGCATCTCGGAAGATCACGCCCCCGACTTAGTGGTAGTAAAACCGACGAAAGAGGGACAAGAATTGATTTACCACTTCGATCAGATGGCTAAATTGGAGTATGTAGTGGTAAATCCCGGAGTGTCCGGTTTGGAATTTAACCCAGAGAAAGGATACAAGGCAATACCGCTATTCGTGACCGACTCGCTGGTGTGGAACGAAATGCAAACCACCGATTTCGTAGACGACACGGCCCGCTTGAATCCAGACCTAGGGGAAGTACAACAACGTTATAACACGACCTTGGCTCTAACTCGCAAGGTGAACGGAAGGACACAAAAAGTAATGGTATTTGGAGATGCAGATTGTATCAGTAACGGTGAATTGAGTTCCGGCCACAAGGGAATCCGGGCCAGCAACTTCACATTAATCCCGGGTAGTTTCTTCTGGTTGTCCGACGAAGAAGTACCTATTGACGTGCGCCGTCCAACCCCTCCTGATGACTTGGTTTATCTCAGCGAAAAAGAGGCCTCCACGTGGACAATTATTCTGCGATGGATCATCCCGGCGTTAATGATTATTTTGGCTTTCGTGATTTGGTTGCGTCGACGAGGGAGATAACGGAAATAAAGTAAAGCTTTAGATCAAATGGCGTGTGAAGCGAAACTCAATTTTAGCGACACACGCCAAATTTGAAATGCTTGTGAACTTCCCAAGAAGGAGGTCTGCTAAAATATTACAAAGTAAGTAGATCTATTGAAATAATATTCAGATAAGTATTCTTCTCCGACATACTTGAGGTGAACCCACGCTTCATCCTCGCTCGTGAGCGAAGATGTACCGAACTTGTACCGAGAGTGAAGCGAGAGTGTCTCCTATTTTCATCGACATTACAACAGATGTTGACCGCATGATGTTACAATTTCCTGCCATGCAATAAAAACTATTCATAATTTCACGTTTATAGCATCTGTGTCGCTTTATCTACGGTAACTTCAAATACCCTAGTAAGAAAGGGAAATTTCTTTTTCATATATTCATATTCATCACCAGAACTGATATATCGAGCCGTTCCCGTGACAATAAAACCTGTTCCCTGATAATCCTTATAGCCTAAAACTTCTCTACTACCTAATGCCAGTTTTATTTTGTTATTCACATTAACATTCTTTTCAGTCTTCCTAAAACCGTAGGCTGGGATGAGAAGGCGTTTGTCATCTGTAACCACGATATAAGAATTCCATGTATTAACAATATGAGGTTCAACACCCCATGACATAACAGTCACAACACCTTCATGTTCTAATACATCGAAGAATTTTTCGGGTAATCTTTTGTTTTCGTTCATATTTTTTTCAACTTGATTATTTTGTCTGGATATATTTACTTATTCTAATATGTACGTATCAAAAGGCTTTTTGTTACTTTGCCCATGCAAAATTTAACTTCGTCGTTCAAGATGGGATTCCTCCTATTCTCCCCAAGTCGACATCAATCCGGTATCTTCACTTTCTTTGGTTCTTCATGCTGAAACCGCTCAAATTCCCGTAATACTAATACCATATCATTAACGAATTCATCACTACATCCCTTTTCAATCGCAGTCTGCAAGTACGTCTTTAATGTCGCTATCGCACACACGTCTTTTCCCGTCAAAACAAATGCCGGAACATCCTCCGTTAAGCATTTATGCAGAACTTGATGTTGATCTTTCATTTTATTTCAATTTATTATTTACTATATGCGAAGATACGACATCTTTAAGTTGTTATCGCCATCCGACACCACAAAAACAGTATTTTATAAAACATCATTATTCTCTTCCCCGTAGAAAAGCAATAAAACATAAAGTATTATGAAACACATCACTACACTCATCGCATTAGCCCTAGTGCTAGGCTCACTAGCGCCTCTTACCGCTCAAAACAAAATGACGGCAAAGGAAAAACGTACGCAAACCAGACAAGAGCGTAAAATCGCTCAACAAAAAGTAAAAGAAGAATTGTACCAAGACGCTGTTCGTGCTTTAGAAAACAACACGTTCGTACTAGAGGCCAATCGACTGATCTTCAAGCGAGGTAGATCGGCAAATGTCAGTTCAATCAAAAATTTCATTTCCATGGCAAACAAAAAAGCCACGGTGCAAGTAAGTTTTGACACCCCTCGCCCACTTCAAAACGGGTTGGGTGGTTTTACCGTAGAAGGCAATGTTTCAGACATCCGGATGAAAAAGGATAAAAAAGGAAGTATCATTTATAGCTTTCTCGTCCAAGGAGTCAGCATTTCCGCACAAGTCAGCCTCACCCTTCACCGGGGTTCAAATAATGTATCGGCAAACATCTCACCTTCATTCCACTCCAATACACTCACCATGACCGGAGAATTAGTGACACAAGAAAAAGCTCGTGTCTTTGAAGGATTTAAACGTTAAATCTACATCTGATTACTTTTAAAAGACAATGTTTTTCGAAAATAACAAAGACCCTTTTCCGATTCTAAGTAAAGAACCAAGAAAAGGGTTTCTTTTATAAAGACAAAATAAATAATGAAAATCTCACTTACTGTTTTTTTGTGTAAAGTACTAAAAAAAGAAATTTATTAATATACATTTGCAGAAGGAATTCCGGTCGAAACGAGAAAAAAGCTTTAACTCATGGAGAAAAGTGAAAAAGAAATAATAGAACGCTTGAATGCAAAAGATAAACAAGCATTCGAATACGTCTTTATCCAATTTTACAACTCATTGTGTTATTTTGCAGACAAATATGTCTGCGATAAAGAAGCAGCTCAAGATATTGTTCAGGAAGTCTTTACCTGGTTTTATGAAAAAAGGAACTCTTTTGACAGTTTACTAGCTGTTAAATCCTATCTTTACGGAAGCGTGTATAACAAAGCAATAAATTTTTTGAAGACCAACCGGAACCAAGCTGCAATTCGGGAAAAGATGAAAAACTTTCTTTCCGAGGAAGATAACAGTTATGAAGAATTTCAGATTGAAACAGAGGTATTCGAGGAAATATTTCAAGCTATTGAAGAACTTCCAACCGAATGTAAGCGCATCTTCAAAATGAGTTACATTGAAGGGAAAAGTACGAAATCAATTATGGAAACTCTAGAGATCGCTGAATCCACGATAAAGACACAACGCCAAAGAGCAAAGAAAATACTGAAAGACAGGCTAAAACACCTTTACCCTCTGGCTGTCGCAATTTTTTCTATAAATTAATTCATTTTTTTGTCATCCTTTTTCCTTTTCATTTGCTTTATAAGAAAAAGAAAAAATGAAATTAGCCGAAAGAAAAAAGATAGCGCACCTGATGTTTCTCTCTCTCTTTGACTTGATAGACGAAGAGAAGCGGTCGGAATTAAATAAATGGTTGAAAAAAAGAAAAGAAAATCAAACACTTTTTCAACACCTAGAAGATCCTGCTTATCAATCACAACATTTTTCAAGATACACACAATTCAACGCTATTGAAGGATGGGAAAAAGTAGAACCTCGGTTAAAATCAAAATCCAATAACCGATTCTATCGTTTATTACCTTATGCTGCAATCTTAATTCTATGCATCGGAATTATTACCTTTTTACGCACAAATTCCCCTCAAACGAACATTCCCGTATCCCTGCATAAAAACATATCGAACCCTACAGTCCGCTTGGTAATGGAAGACGGAAATACGCTGGAATTAAACACGACAGATTCCTCTCAAAGACTTGAACACGAGGATTTCAAGAGCGATGGAAAACAACTTGTTTACAAACATACAGAATCCTCCGGCTCTCCACGTTTCCATTTACTACAAGTGCCCAGAGGTGGAGAATATGCTCTGGTATTGGCAGACGGAACACGAGTATGGTTAAATGCGGAAACTGAATTAAGTTATCCCAGTTATTTTTCAGGAAAAGACCGAAGAGTCAAGCTAAAAGGAGAGGCTTATTTTGAAGTCACCGCAGACACTTCCATGCCTTTCATTGTTGAAACAAAACATTTACAAATCAACGTTTTAGGGACCTCATTCAACATTTCAGCTTATCCCGACGAATCGCACCATGCAACACTCGCCAAAGGAAAGATCAAAGCAATATATGAAGAGAAACAAGTGATATTATCCCCCGGAGAACAAGCCTTATTAACAGATTCAGGCATGATCGTACATGCGGTCGATATCGCCACTTATACAAGTTGGAAAGAAAGAAGGTTCGTATTCAAGAATAAACCCTTACAAGAAGTTGCCCGGGATTTGGAACGCTGGTATAATGTTCGCCTCACTATTCGTCAGGATGCTCAACCAATACGTTTAACAGCAAATTTACCCAAATACGAAAATATAGAGAAAATATTACATATCATCGAAAATATTGCCCGTGTAAAATGTGAAACAAATGATCAAGAAATTATTATAAAACCAGAATGAAAAACAGGAAAGTATTAGCACTACTTCCCTGTAAGTAATCAATTAATTCCCTATTGGCGTAGGGTCATATTATTAATTCAAACACAAAGTTATGAAAAAGAATCAAGAATTTGATGTTGGAAGAAGTTCCAGCATGATAAAAAAGATTTGCGTGATGATGAAATTAGTCGTATGCTTACTGACATTGGGCTTCTCAACCGTAATGGGCAGTACCAATGCACAAGTGAAATTAAGTTTGTCGCTGACAAACGCAACACTACCGGAAATATTCGAAGAGATTTCCCGACAAACTGGTTATCACTTTGCATATAGTGATAACCTGCTGGAAAAACAACAACGAATAACGATCTCTTTTAATCAAACTGATCTGGATGTTGTTTTACAAACTTGTTTAAAAGAAACAGGATTAGGCTACCGTGTAGAAGACAAGATCGTCATGATCTCGTCCAAATTCGCCTTACCTCAGGAACAGGATACCAAACGGGAAATCCGAGGTATGGTACGGGACAAGGAAGGTCTACCTCTTCCGGGAGTGACCGTTTTAATTAAAGGTACCACTCAAGGCGTAGCCACACACCACGATGGAACTTTTGGTTTTATGCTCCCCCAAAAAGGAAAAACGACACTGGTATTTTCATTTGTCGGTATGCAAACACAAGAAGTTGTTGTTGACGAAAAAGACAAATTAATAGAAATTACACTAGAAGCCGCCTCCGAGGATCTTCAAGAAGTAGTGGTCACTGGATATTCATCCTTACCCAAAGAACGCGCGACAGGATCTATCAACGTTATTTCAAAAAAGCAATTGGACAAACCTACAACAAACTTTGCTTCAAGGTTAATCGGAACAACTGCGGGATTGGCATCTACTCTTGATTCGGAGGGGAACCCAACTTTTGAAATACGAGGACAAACGTCCCTATACGCAAACGCACAACCCCTGCTTGTCGTTGACGGCTTTCCCGTGGAAGGTGGTTTTAACAGTATCAATCCGAATGATGTTGAAAGCGTTACGATACTAAAAGATGCTGCTGCCGCCTCTATTTGGGGAGCCAGAGCCGCCAACGGGGTTATCGTAGTGACCACAAAAAAAGCCGAAGCTGGTAATCGGTTGAAAGTAGAACTAAGTGGCTTCGTAAAATTCAGCCCAAAATTGGATCTCAATTACGTTAATCCTTTGGCTAGTTCTTCCGAAACAATAGATTACGAGCAAATGGCTTTTGACCGTTGGAGTACCACCCAGAATAACGGTAATCTGCAACGAGATTATTACATGGCTTATTCTCAAGGGTTAACAGCATTAAATGAATACCGTCTGGGGAATATCACAGAAATTGAGAAAAACGATATTTTAAATGCCCTCCGCAAGAATGACAATCGTGGCCAAATCAAGCATCATATGCTGGTCGTACCTCTAAGCCAACAATATAACCTTACCGTATCAAGCGCTTCACAACGTAGTAGCAATATATTCTCTTTTATGTTCTCTGACCATCAATCCCAATTCAAAAATACGGATTCACAAGAATATATGCTAAACTACCGAAATTTTGCCAAGATCACGAAATGGATGGACTTCTCCCTTTCCGGAATGTTACATTATAGCAAAGACAATAATAACGGTTGCTCATTAGCCACGATCCAAGCTCTTTCTCCCTATGATATGCTGATAGACGAAAACGGAGATTATCTGAATGTTATTAACGATTATTACCAACCTATCATTGAGAACCAAGTCCCTGTTGAAAAATTCCCTTATTCAGACTGGAGTTATAACCCTCTTTCAGAAATGGATAACCGTGATCTTACCACGCAAAAACTAAATATTCGTTTGCAGGCAGGAATTACCTTGCAATTATTGAAAGGACTTTCTTATGATGCGAAAGTACAGTATGAAATTTTACAAGACGAAAGCCGAAATCTATACAAAGAAGGTTCATATTACGTCAGGAATCTTGTGAACACATCATCGACATGGAATAAGACCGACGGAACCGTCACCCCGAACCTGATGAAAGGAGATATACTCGAAGAGCGTCAAGTCCGGACAACCGGGTATAATTTCCGTAATCAACTGAATTTTAGTAGAAGATTCGACAAACATGAAATCGATGCTATCGCCGGAACAGAGATAAGCAATACAATTATCAAAGGAACTGCCTCCCCGACTGTTTACGGGTATAATGATGATCGGTTAACAGTAGGAACATTCCCCAACGGGACAACCGTGAAGGACTGGATGGGCTATAACAAAACATTTTACTACACGCCCAGTTATTCTTATCTGACTAGCCGATACTTCTCTCTATATGGCAATGTCGCATACACATTCGATAGCAAGTACACGTTATCGGGTAGCGTCCGCACGGATGCCTCGAACTTAATCACAGACGATCCCAAATACCGTTATTCGCCATTCTGGTCAATAGGACTCCGCTGGCAACTCTATCGGGAAAAATTCATGACAAGTATCGAGTGGTTGGATCGCCTAACTTTACGTGTAACCTATGGTTATAACGGTAACGTAGATAATAGTACTTCTTTTAGACCCTTGATTTCACTACAATCTACCCCGGACCTTTACACGAACGAGAACGTAGCCACTATCGTCAGTTTCGGTAATCCGACTCTCCGTTGGGAGAAAGTAGGGACTCTCAATATCGGATTTGATTATTCCATATTTGCTGGGAAACTACTCGGGAAACTGGATTATTACCGGAAAGACGGGAAAGACTTACTAGCTAAAATTTCTATCCCTTCCATTAACGGGACGACCAGCCAGAAGTTTAACAATGCTGCCATGCAGAATCATGGTATCGAATTAGAAATCGGAACCACACTTGCCATCACAGAAAATATAGAATGGCAAGGCAATCTGAATTTCGCTTGGAACCGTAACAAGATCACAAAACTATTCAAACAGAATTACACTTCTTCCGACCTAGCTTACGGAGACGCCACCAGTGCCTACGTAGAAGGAAAAAATTCACAAACTTTATGGGCTTACAAATACGCAGGAATTCATAATGTAGGAACCGCAGAATCTCCGGATTGGCAACCCATGGTGCAAGGTCCAGACGAAGACACCCTTTTCGCTTTTGCAGACGGATTTCCCAAAGGAGATGCCACAACCTACATGCTAGACATGGGCACGAAAGTAGCACCCTACACGCTAGGATTTACCAATCAATTCAAGATTTACAATTTTGATTTTTCCTTTATCATCACGGGCAAATTCGGCCATGTATTCAACCATCATTCGTTTAACTACCCGGATGTCAGCGCAAAGGCATTACCCAACGCCAGATATTCAGAAGTTCTGAATTGTGATCCGATGAAGATGTTACCGTTACCCCAAAACGACGTGGAAAAGACGTATAGCACATGGTTTCCCATGTACAAGAGCCTGGACTATCTAGCAGATAAGGCGAATCACGTTCGTCTACAGGAAATCAACCTGACCTACCATGTACCGGCTAAATTATTAGCAAAAATCGGTATTTCCTCTTTACGTCTCTACGCTCAAGCTAACAACTTGTTCGTGATTACTAATAACAAATATGATGAGGACCCGGAAACACCATTAGGGACTTATCGTTTGCAGCCTCAATACACTTTTGGATTTAAGTTAGATTTCTAAAACAAGAAGCCATGAAAAAAGCAATTGAAATATCAAGAAAAATAGCATCCATCATCTGTGGGATCATTCTATTCACCGCTTGTGATGACTTTTTGGACGAATTACCCTCCAAAAGTACACGTCTACCTGTTAGCACGATTGAACAGTTAGATGCTATCCTAGCTAAATATACTGATTTTTGCGAAGAACCCAATAAAGCTGCACTATGCGGGCATGATGACTACGGATTTCCTGTCGCATTATATGATGCTCAACCGATGTTCTTTCCCGGACCAACCCAAATCCTTCAAAGCTATTTGTGGGACTACGAGAATTTAGCTAATGGAAGTGATGTCTTCTGGGGCGGGGACGGATACAATAAATCAGGCGAATACAGTAAGATTTTCCGGGCAAACATGGTACTCTCTTGCTTGAACGATGTTGAAGGTAGTAATGAAGACAAAGCTAGGCTAAAAGCGGAGGCCCATTTCATTAGAGCTTACAGCCATTGGAATCTTGTAAACACTTATAGTCTACCTTACACGGATGCCACAAAGACTGAACCCGGCATACCTTTGAAAAGATCTACAAGTTTTGAAGAATCCGCAGGAAGAGGAACTCTTGAAGATACATACAAATTTATCGAATCTGATTTACAAGAGGCCCTTAAATGCAAAACCACATTAATACAAGATGGTAAATGTAAACATTGGAGAGCCAACACAGCCGGCATTAACGGTTTCATGGCTCGATATTACCTGAACCGTAATGATTATACCAATGCACTAAAGCATGCAAATGATGCTCTAACAGAATACAGTACATTAGTGGATTACAACACTGAAATGGGTGAGGAAGATTCAATGGGTATAGGAATTAATTTCCCGACCACGTTCGAATGGGATGCCAATATATATACCAAACGGATTGAATGGAAAGAAACACTTTATATGAAATTCCTGTACTCGACAAATGTATCAACTCTATTTTTCCCAAGTGAAGATTTACAGGATTTATATGACACGGAGCATGACCTTCGTTACAAATACCACTTTACTGAAGGAGTGATGGATATGTACCTTTGCGATTACCCTTATCCGGTATACACATTCTTTTCTATGAACCATATTCCTAGCGGACCAACTACCGCTGAGATGTATTTGATCAAAGCTGAAAGTCAAGCACGTTTAGGTGATTACACCCAAGCGATAGAGACTGTAAACACATTAAGAGCTAAACGTATGGTTCCCGGTAAATGGGTAAAGCTTCAAGCAAATAATCAAACGGAAGCCATCCGTCAAATTTTAGAAGAAAGACGTCGAGAAATGCCATTCTCTCAACGTTGGTTCGACCTTCGTAGGCTAAATAACAACGAAGACCCTAATGACGACATCGCAGACGTTACCCGAACATTCTACCGCATCAGTTCCACAGCCATCTATGATAAAGAGGAACCAATTATTTATACATTGAAAAAGAACTCTAGAAAATACGCATTCCCGATCAGAGAGAACGAGATTGAATTATCCAATGGAGCTATGCAACAAAATATTTATTAAAACATTAATGATGAAAAATTTTATAATATACATCGCATTATTCCTTACTTTTGGTTATGCCGGCTGTGGTAAGCCTGCTTGTGTTATACAAGGAAAAATTGAATCAAAATGGAACGGTAAAACCGTGTATTTACAAATCATTGAAGAAGAAAATATGAGACCGCAGTCCATTGATTCAACCATAATTAATCAAGGAGAATTCAAGTTCGCACAAACCTCTGTCTCTCCTCAAACCGCCTTATTGAGTATCATCGAACAGGGGAAACCTGCATGGACAACTCAATTCATATTGGAAGAGGGCAATATCAAGATCACTTCTGACAGTCAGGGGAACACGCTAATTGCAGGAACTCCTAACAACGAACTCTTGCAACAGCATTTCAATCGCTGGTATATTCCCTACAACAAAATGAGGCAATCTTCCGAAGAAATGTACCGTTTGGAACAAGCCGGACAACTAACACGTAACACGCTAGATTCCCTAGACAAAAATAGTCAAAGTTATATGCGAGAAATGCGACTACTTTCGCTAGAATTTGTCAAAGAAAACATTAATAATCCGGCAGGTAAAAGTTTACTCATGGAAATTATGGGACTACCGGATCGCTTACTCGTCGATGTGGTTGAAAAAGCCGATTCAATAAGCCTCCGCCATCCCCTTATGCAACAGATTTCCAAACGGATAAACACGTACAAAGCCGTAGCTGTAGGCAAGATATTCCAAGATGTGATTGCAGTAAACATGCAAGACCAACCTAGCCGTTTATCCGATTATGCAGGTAAAGGTAAATATGTGCTAATTGATTTTTGGGCATCATGGTGTAAACCATGCTGTATTGAAATGCCGGAACTAAAACAACTATATCATCAATACAAGGAGAAGGGTTTGGAGATTGTCAGCATATCTATTGATCAAGACAAAGATGCCTGGCAAAAAAAGATCAAGGAGCTACAAATGAATTGGCCACAAATGATCGATGAAAATAAAGAAGCATCTAAAACATACGTGGTAGGAGCAATTCCTCACACGATATTACTGGATCCAACAGGAGGCATCCTTGCAAAAGACCTAAGAGGAAAAGAATTAGAAGAAAAGATTGCTCAATATTTAAAATAACAGATTTCTTTACATATCATGAAAAAATATATTATTCTGTTCATACTATTCAGTGGAATAGTTAACACGATTCACGCACAAATAAAAATCCAAGGTACAGTCAAACAGCATGAAGATGAAAATATATATCTGTCCTATTGGGTAGACAGAAAAAAACAGATAGATACCGTACAAATAGAAAAAAATGGAAAATTTATCTATCAAAACGAACAATATATACCCGAAATTTTATCTATAGCAGGCGAGGAAATGCCTCTTTACCTACAACCCGGAGATGAAATCAACATGACCGTTAATATGCAAAAAGATGGTGTAAAACGAATCATTTTCAAAGGAGATCGTGCCGCTGAAAATAATTACCAGTATGCCTTCTCTCAACTCGGTCAGTTACGAAAGTGGCTAACATCTGTCGAAAATATTCCTTTCAAAGCATACCAAGTCAAAATAAAAGAAAATGTGAGTGTTGCCGAAGAAAGACTAAAAAGAGTTTCTGATGAGAAATTAAGAAAGACATGGACTCAACTACAAAACGTCGTACCTCTGTATCTCGGATTAGACTACTATCAAACCAATCAAGCCAAAGCTAACACAGATCAAGATTTTATAACTTTCATCCAAAGCATTGACCTGACGGACTCTTGTAAAGCTGACTACAACGTAATTTCCGGAGTTATTCACTGGTATATGGACAAAAGCAACAATTCCAATACAGGCAACACATCAATCCATTATCTAGAGACAATTGAAAATGTGATCTCGGATCAATCAACCAGAAATAGACATACCACAGAATACATGGAATTACAACTGAAAGGAGCAAAAAATCCTAATATTCAAGAGATTTTCGATAAATACAAAGCTATTTGTACAGACACGGCTTTAGTTGCTGGTTGTCAAAAAAAATTGGACGTGTATCTAAATTATTTTAAAATTCGTAATGGAGTAATGGCTCCCGATTTTGAAATGATTGGTATTGATGGTCAAAAAGTTCGCCTATCAGATTTCAAAGGGAAAATGGTTTACATTGACGTATGGGCTACTTGGTGCGCACCTTGCAAAGCAGAAATTCCTCATGTAGCTACTTTACACGAACAATTTAAAGATGATAACAGGATTGAATTTATTAGTATATCAGTTGACACAAAGACAAAAGTTTGGAAAAAAATGGTCGAAGAAAAGGACCTTGCATGGCAACAATTTATTGTAGAGGGAGGAACCGATTCCTTTTTCTATAAAGAATATGCCATCGAATTTATTCCTCGTTTCATGCTAATAGACAAAAACGGAAAAATTGTAGAGGTTAATTACATGAAACCATCCACTCTGGGCTGTGCTGACAACCTAAAATCTCTCTTAAACAAATAAAATACAATTAATCTCAAAAACAGTTTCGATTTAATCTGATGGCTTCAATCATTCTATATTTTGATTCTCAATACTTACAAATTTATTTTTCGTCAAACCAACAATTAAATCGAAACTATTTTCATTTCTATTTTTTCAAAAAAAGCCGGACCGATTACCAGCCCGACTTTTCCTTCAAATAACAACAATTTTAAATATTATAAAACGTGGTGAAAGCTTTTATCACGTAAGCATGGTCCAAAACCCCGCCCGTTTCCCGAACGGAATGCATTGCCCACATGGGATTACCGATATCCACTCCACGCATTTCCATTTGCGATAATAATATATTTCCCAAAGTTGAACCTCCTGCCATATCTGAATGGTTTACAAATTCCTGACAAGGTACCCCCGCCATCTTGCAAATCGTCTTAAACACGGCAGCAGAATCCCCATCCGTGATGTATTTCTGATTCGCATTGATCTTGATTACTGGACCACCATTTATTACCGGGTGATTCGTAGGATCATGTTTCTCCACGTAGTTCGGGTGAAGAGCATGGGCCATATCCGCAGAAATCATGAACGAATTATGAATTGCTCGATACAAATCTTCTGGTTTACCTCCCAAGCCAAAAACGATACGTTCAACAATCGTTCTCAAAATCGGAGAACCAGCACCCTGTTTCGTTCCACTTCCCACTTCTTCATTATCAAAAATAGCAAGGATTTTTGTCTTACGACATTTCTCTGAAGCCACGAATGCTTTTAACCCGGCATGAGCCATGGCTAAATCATCCAGCTTGCCACTTGAAATGAATTCCTCGTTCGCCCCGAACAAACAGCCTTTCTCGTATTCATATAGAGTTAAGTCAAAATCAAGTATGTCTTCCTGACTTACACCCATCTCTTCCGCAATAAGTTTAACCAAGTAATTATCTTTTTCGAAAGTCTCATTTATCATGGCAATCACGGGAAGCATATCCTTCTGCTTGCTCAATGGGTTTCCCTGATCGTTCACGGCACGGTTAAAATGGATGGCAATGTGAGGAATAACCATTAATGGACGCTTGAAATTCACGAACTGAGTCGCAGGTTTCAACGGATTCAAACTACGCAACATGACCCGTCCAGCCATGGACAATGGCCTATCAAACCACGTGTACATAATGGGCCCACCATACACTTCCGTGTTTAACTTCAAATATTTCCCGGCAACAGGCATTGCTGCATTCGGTTTGATTTTAAACGTCGGAGAATCACTGTGGGCACAAATAATCTTGAACCCTTCTTCAGCGATCTCCCCGCTACCTATCTCGAAAGCAAAAAGGGAAGAGTGATTTTTCGTCACGAAATATTTACCTCCTTTTTCTATTTGCCATGCTTCACCAGAGAAAAGTTGCTTATAACCATTACCAAGTAATTCTTTTTTGGCATTTGCCACAGCATGAAAGTTCGTCGGACTCTCATGTATAAACTCGACTAATTCTTTCGCGTATTGTTTTTCCATTATATCTTGTTTTTTTATTTCATTTCTTCGAGCCCCAAGATAATCATTTTTTACCACACTTTTTGCCTTGAAATCTAAAAAAGTCTTGTTTCCTTCTTTAATTTCGTCGTAAACACGTTTACCAAACATAACAAAGGGAGGGCTTATCATATTCTGTTTATTATACCGAACCTCCCCTCCTGTCTCCGCATTTACCACACAACCACCAGTTGCTTCAACAAGCACTTGTCCTGCAGCAACATCCCATTCCGAACATTTCCCGAATTTAGGACATATATCCACCTCTCCTTTAGCAAGAAGGCAATGTTTTGATGATGCTCCTAACGGGACAAGTTCAACATCATGGCCCAGAGATTTCAAATAATCGACATACCGTAGTTCCCATTCTGTTATATGAAAACGGCTGACAGCCACTCTCAACTTTGAACTTTTTTCCCCGATTCCCGACAATGCTTCTTCCTTTCCTTTTTTTACTATTCCTTTCTCCCCGCTTGCAAAAGCCCATAAAATCTCACCATCACACACGCTATTAATCATCCCGAATACGGGTTTTCCCTTTTCGACAAGAGCAATATTAATACAAAAACGCCCATTCCGATATATAAATTCCTTTGTACCATCCAGAGGATCAATAATCCAAGCATACACCCATTTCTCTCTTTCTTCATAAACCGGTAATGACGCCTCTTCGCTAATCACCGGAATCTCCGGATATAACTTTTTCAAAGCACTTGTAATATACTCACTCGAAATTTTATCCGCTTCTGTCACGGGTGTATTATCTCCCTTTAGCTCTACATTAAAATTTCTCTTATCATACACCTCTTTTATCAACACTCCCGCTTGTTCAATAATACACTGAATATCTGACACTTTTATCCTATCTACCATAATAATTAATTCATCTTAAACGATTTGTTAAACTTACAAATAAAATTCATTTTATAGGCCATACACTAACAAGAAATTAACAAAAATACATCTGCATTCACACGACAAAAATACCATCGTCACTATGAATTAATCAGTTACAATGGAATACAGTTATAATCACTCAAAATATAGCTTTAGAGGCACGAGAAGATTAACTAACATTAACCCAATTAATAGCTTTTATTAACAATAAAAATTGGTCTATATACAACAGGCGCTTTATCTTTGCACCGTCTTTAAGAGATTGAAGATTTTTCATAAGTTTGTATGGTTTAGGTTAGTAGTTAGTAATGTAATCTTAAGAGTCGACATTCCCCGTCGGCTCTTTTGTATTTAAAGACGAAAGATACTATTATTTTTGCAGAAACAAAAGTTAACAATTATGAATGGAATCATCGAAATTGAAGGAATGGAATTTTTTGCCTTCCACGGATGTTATGAAACGGAACGTGTCGTGGGAAATAAATTCATGGTTTACGCCCGTATCGAAACAGATTGCAGCAAGGCTGCCCAAACAGATAACATCGCAGATGCATTAAGTTATCTCACCGCATACGAGATTATCGCCAAAGAAATGATGATTACCTCACACTTGTTGGAACACGTGGCCAAAAGAATGATCGACGCACTCTATAATGCCTTCCCACAAATTTCTCATGTAACTATCAAGGTTTCAAAACTAAACCCTCCACTAGGAGGAAAAATCGCAGCCACGAGTGTTACTTTATCAAAATAAATTGTAGCAAGGTATTGCAAAATCCAAAATATCACCTTATCTTTGCCACGCAAAATCGCAATAGGGTCGGTTGGCCGAGCGGTTAGGCAGCGGTCTGCAAAACCGTGTACAGCAGTTCAAATCTGCTACCGACCTCAGGAAATCAGTCACTTACGAAGTGGCTGATTTTTGTTTATGGAGTGTTTAGGACCCTAATTCTCTTGTAACCATCACCAATACCGTTACCTATTTTCCAGTCTATACATCCAAGAAAATTCTCGAATATACAAACAAAACATATTTATTTACGTTCATACTTAACAAAACATTTATAATATTAGCAAGCATGAAAAAGAAAAGAACTAATCCCTGGACTATTATCGGAATTGCTATCGCCATCATTCTATTAATATACTGGCTATTAACAGCAACCATATTAGAAGAAGACGAAAACGTGATTCCCATTCTAGACGGAACAGAGCAGGTAATCCCTTAGGATTCCTGCTTTTCTTCTTATTTTCGAATATCTACATTTATCTTTTTAGAAATTATCGTGTCAATAGATATTCTCCCCGCACCTGTGAAAAATAATAGGATATAGATACCTAAATATAGTAAAGGTAATTCTTTCATCTGAAATGGATCACTGGCATGAACGACAAATATAACCACTAGCATAGAAAACACCAACGGGATTGTAGCTAACCGAGTGAAAGCTCCCACGATAACGAACAAAGAACACCCAACTTCAGCTCCAATAATTAAAATCAACGACAATGTACGTCCTAAACCAATAGGATCTGGGAATGTAGCAGACAACTCGGAGAACGACGTTAATTTGGCTAAACCATGAGTTAACATGGTTATCCCAACAAATACACGCAGAATTAACAATCCCAAACTTAAAAACTTTTGATTGGGGGCAATTATAGACGAAATCACTTTTTTCATAACAACATTTTAAAGATTTAAATACAATAGTATTAACGTAACACATTTTATTAATGTTACATTTTAAGTATGAATTTATAAATATAGCTGTTTTGTAAAATAAATCGTAGTTTCGCGGAAAGAAATCTAAGATCATGATTATAGTTATTAGCTTGATGATTTGCGGCATTATTTTAGGATATGCCTTTAAAGAGAGAAATTTGAAGTTTGTACAAAAACTTATTAATTATGCTATATTTCTCCTCTTATTTCTTTTAGGCATCACGGTTGGTGCTAACGGAGACGTGATGAATAATCTCGACTCTATTGGATCAGATGCCTTACTTATTACCCTCGCAGCAGTCACTGGAAGTGTATTATGCGCATGGGGTGTTTATCGTTTTTTCTTCATGACCACCAAATAAATACATTTACATGAAAGGTAGTATAATTATTGTTTCTTTCTTTGTCGTAGGAGTATTACTTGGACGATTCGTTGACATTCCAAACTTGTTAACAGCAGAGGAGCCCACGCTCTACGCACTGTATGCACTCATGTTCCTCGTAGGAATCAGTATTGGGAGTGATAAAAAAGCTTTAGAAGCACTAAAACACCAGAACTTTAAAATTGTCCTAGTACCATTGGCAACCATTATCGGAACTCTAGCCGGCTCCGCTTTAATCAGCCTAGTTATTAGTGGTAAAAGCCTTACCGATTGTCTTGCGGTGGGCTCTGGATTTGGATATTATTCCCTTTCTACTATTTTTATCACTCAATATAAAGGAGCAGAACTAGGTACGATTGCCTTGGTGTCTAATATTCTCCGTGAATTAATTGCTCTATTAGCCGCTCCTTTGCTCGTTCGCTATTTTGGTAAACTAGCCCCTATTTCCGTGGGAGGAGCAACCACCGCAGACACCACACTTCCAATTATCACAAAATTTTGCGGGAAAGAATTTGTAATCATATCAATCGTTCACGGAATTACGGTCGATTTAAGCGTCCCATTTCTAGTAACATTTTTTTGTACAATATAAAACAATTAACTATATACCAAGAATATACTCCCAATCAATATTCAAACTCGACCTATTATTAAACGTTCATTTTTTGATATCAAAAGTAATAAAAATAACTTTCTCTCCAATTTAACGCATCGTTTTTTTATTAATTGATAATTAGATAGTTCAAAAAACATTTTTCCAAACAAACGGAACCATCTCATATATTAATAAACGAACTATTATAGAGAAAATAAGGCTACATAAACTTAATGAAAAGAAGAGATATTATTAGAGGGATACAAAAAGAGGACTGAATAACATTTTATTGTTAGACAGTCCCAACTTTATACACAAAACTATCTTACCAAATCATACTTCTGATCCATCCCTCGTTCATTAATATTAATCCCTTCTTTCATCCAGCGAGGCATCGGGATATCTTTCAAATAATGATCAAAGAACTGTTGCAGACGAATCGTCCAATCCACTTCAGCCGGACGTGAAGTTAAAAAATGTCCTTGTCCCATATAATTCAACATCCAAACCGGACGCTGCAAACGCCTCAAAGCTAAAAAAAGATTACGTCCATCATAAAATGAGACAGCCTCATCTTGATCACAATGAAAAATCAAAACCGGAGTATGTATCTTATCGGCAAAAAGTAAAGGAGAATTAGCAATATAGCCATCTAAATCTTCCCATAAGGTTGCTCCCATACGACATTGCCAGTCCTCAAACATAAACATATTCGGCTGACCGTTTCCTTCACGAAGAGCCGTATACACAGAGGTTAAATTCACTGTCGCCGCCCCAATATTCACGCATTTAAACAAATTTGTTCTAGAGACGAGATAAGCAACTAAAAAACCCGACCAACTATGTCCCTGTAAACCGACACGACACGAATCAATAATTCCTCTATCCGCCAATGCCCGAGTTCCACTAACGACTGCATCATAAGCACTCTCGCCCGGTTTTCCAATCTCGATATAAACGTCTGGCTGAAAAACAACATATCCCCTGCTAACATACGTTGGAATATCTATCATAGCTTGACTCAATCCGGGTACGGGATGTATATGTAATTCCGAAGAATGTGTTTCATAAAAAGTAACAATAGTCGGATAACTTTCATTCTTATCGTATCCATCAGGCAAATAAAGGATTCCTTGATTATTTTTACCCTTGTAATTTGTCCATTCCACCAATTGAGCAGAACCCCATTTATAATTACATTGCTGGGGATTAACGTCAATAACCTTTCTTAGACGACGCCCTTGTCCATCACATACCCACAAATCTCGATCATCTGTATAACTCTGTTTCATGCACAACATAGTATTGGCATTTTTTGCCTCTTGAACAACAGAAAAAGCAAAATTCCCTTGAACCAACGGAATTAACTTCCCATTGGCAGATAAATTACCCAACCCTTGATTCTTATTTTTCCAATCAAACATCTCCACCTTATTATCCCGTGATAAATCAACGGATAACCCATTTCTACCGGGATCTAATAACCGCAATATGGTATTATTCTCACGTCCTTCTCCCTTTGTCCAACAATACGATTTCTGAATTTCATCCAAATGAATGACCCATATATCAAAACGATCATAAACAATCGCATTCTTCCCATCCCTGCTCCATCCTGCCAAACCATAGGGAGGTGCTGGATTAGGACGATCATATAGCTCATCATACAAAGCAAAGGGGATAACATCTGTTAATATATTTTGTTGCTTTGTCAATGGATCTACAACAACCCACGACAATTTCGTATTATCAAAATAAAGAAGATGATTTCCTTGGGGACTCCAATGAACAGACCGTGTCAATTCTTTCGCCAACAAATGATGATCCCCATTTCTCAAATCCACCAGGTAAAGATCAAAACGTTGATCATGCCTCCAATCCTTCTGCCCTAAATAAGGCTTTTCATCTTTTTCATAAGCAAAAATAGGATTCTCTCCTTCTGCAACATATAGCCCCGAATGATTCTCCTCGCAAATTTTATAATCTTTCCCGTTTTCTCTATCATATAAATACATTGCAGGCTGAGACCGCTTTTTATAAAAACCTCCTTTAGCCTGTTCAGAAGGGACCACCGGATCATGCCAACTCCAAAGCTCCAATTGAAAACTTTCATCCTTCACTTGCTTTTTAGCTTTAACCCTTTGTACTCCTTCTTTCCGATACATAAATCGTTTATTTCCTTCGAGGAACTGTATTGAATATTTATCTAATGACAATTGTGCCATTTGTTCAGCTCCAAGAATCTTTTCTACATTTCCATCCGTCAAAGAAAAAGTGTAATAATCTTGTTTCTCTTTATCATTTGTGTCTGTACAAACAAAAAAATTCCCTTCTAGTTTCCCCTCATAAAAATAAAAGTTATCTAAACTTCTCGTTTTATCCACATAGAGCACTTTCCCCTCGCTATTCCCGTCTCCTCCATAACGCAACACGTATCCTTGATCTTCTTGATGCACGCAAATCACCTTCCATTGGTCACCATATAAACAATATTGGAGAACACCGGTTAATATCGTACTGTCACGCTCGGCCACATTCAAAATAATCAAGCGATCATCCTCCTTGTAGGCCACCTGTGGAACAACGTAATTCAATTCTGCATCCGCATGTATATGAATCTCAAACCCATCTTTTAATCGATGAGCGACACGAACACTTGTTCCATCCCCTCCTATTCTGAAAAAAGCAATCCAATTTCCCCCCGCAAAAAATTCGGGAGAATCAATATCCCTTAAGATACGGATTCTCCCTGACTTTAATTCATAAAAATAATAGGTATTGCAAATAAGACTATTTAACGAGTCATTATCATAAAACATGTATCGAAACTTTACCCATGCTCCGTTATTTGCTAATTCATAATTATCAACACGTCGCCATTGCTTATAAGCTTCTTCATCTAATTCTCTCTTTTGAGAATAACCAGACAACGTTATCACAAATAAAACAATTGAAATAAAAATAACACGATACATATTCATCTGTCTATCACAATAAAAAACTACTTCTGAGCATTAACACGTTCTTTGATAACCTTTGAATTCAAGTACAAAAAGGCCAGACGGGGGTTCGCCTCTTGCACAACCAAACATAAAGAATCGGTGGTTAATTGACCTATCTTCTCTTTTGTTGCATACTCGGTCTTGCTTCCATCCTCTGTAACCTCCAATCCTTTCACGATAAGATAACCATCTTTTATTTCCCAAGATTTCAATTCCAAAGAAGGAATATTAATTGACTCACAAACACCACCTTTTTTGAAATTAAAACCTTTCAATTCGCCTGTAGATTGATATGTATACGGATTACACCATTCACCGACAATTGCTTTTTCCATTTCCTTTTGAGGATCACTTGCACAAGCAAAAGCAAACAAAATCAAACTAATACATAATAACTTTTTCATTTTTTCCATTTTAAATTTAAATTATATTTATCTAAACACATGATTTATTTCACAAAGTCATATTTCTGGTCAACCCCACGCTCATTCACATTAATTCCTTCTTTCATCCAACGAGGCATCGGAGTATCTTTCAAATAATAGTCAAAAAATTGTTGCAGACGAATTGTCCAGTCAATCTCTGCCGCCTTATTATAAAGGAAATGTCGGTCTCCCTTGTAATTCAACAACCACGCAGGTTTATGCAACCGTCTCATTGCCAAGAAAAGATTTAACCCTTCGGAATACGGCACCGCCTCATCCCCATCACAATGAAATATTAACAATGGAGTCTGAATCTTATCCGCATAAAAAATTGGCGAATTCTTAATATATGCCTCCGGATCATCCCAAAGTGTCTTTCCCATCCGGCTTTGCGTTTCCTCGTACATAAACATTCGAGGCATACCACTTCCCGTTCGGATACCAGTGTAAGCTGAGACCATATTAGACACGGCAGCTCCCGGACTAGCACATTTAAACATATTGGTTCGTGTCACCAGATAAGCGACCTGATAACCAGACCAGCTATGCCCTTGTACTCCAATGCGATCCTTATCTGCAATACCACGATCAATCAACATTTGAGCCCCACTGACCACCACATTATAACAACTTTCACCTGGGGTTCCTACAGTAAAATGTACATCTGGCATAAACACCACATATCCGTTACTCACATAAGTTACCGTATTAATCATCGCACTACTCAATGAGGGAAGTTGGTAAGTATGAATATCTCCTGTGTGAGTCTCGTAGAAATTTACAATTACAGGATAACGTTTCGTTGAATCATAATTCTCTGGTAAATACAACAAACCCCGATTCGATTTTCCCTCAAAATTCGTCCACTCTACCAATTGCACGCTTCCCCACAAATAATTTTCTTGCTGAGGATTCGTGTTCGTTATTCGTACGGGATGTGTGAAATCATTCTTACTCCACCAAAGCTCCCGGAATTCTGTATAGCTTTGTCGAGTAAACAGATAAAATTTACCATCCTCAGACTGTTGGTTAAAATACAAATCATAAGCTCCAGACATCCGTTTTTTTACTTTCCGGTTAGGTGTCAACACATAAACACCTTGATCCAAAGTCTTCCGATCCAAACCACGCAATAAAATATCCTGTTTCGGATTAATCCAACGTATCTCTCGATTCGCTTTCAACAAACGCAAAGAAATACCATGTTCTCGTCCCCAACCATCCGTTAATGAATACGTGGGTTGTTTACCAGTAAGATCCACCACCCACATATCATATTTATCATACAGGACAACTTGATCTCCACCTGCCAACCAACCTACAATACCATAAGGAGCCGCAGGTTTCGGTAAGTCATGCTCTTCATTATACACTGCAAATCCTATCGGTGTCGAAACATCTGTCAATTCTCCCGTTTCCGGATTCAACTTATACCATACCTTCTTCTCGGCATGATACAGCATGGCATATTTTCCATTCGGACTCCACACGGGCCGTTGCCGAAAATCTTTAAATAATAATGTCCGTTCACCCGTTTCCAAACTTACTAAATACAAGTCAGCCGTTACACCATCCCGCCAATCTGTAAGCGCCCGATAAGGAGTTTCATCTGCAATAATAACATGACTATACTCGTCACAATCCGGCTGATACATTTGATCCATATGGGGTGGGGCCACTAGGACGCATTTTTTTGTATCCACATGGTACACGTATTTAGGCACCTTCCGTCTACCTCCCCCTGATCCATACGACTGTCTACTCTGTGAAACTTCATCATCCCATTTCCACAACTCCAACTCAAAACTCTTATCCGGTTTCGCTTTCGGCTTCCGTGCCTCCGACTGCTGTAATCCCACGTCCACGAATATATATTTTCCATTATTGAAAACAGAATAAATTCCTCCCCGAACTTTATACTCATCCGACACAATCACCTCTTTTGTGTCCATCACCAACCGATACTTCCCATCTACCACTGAAAACATATATAACAAATCCGGTTCACTCAAATAAGAAGAATCCGAAGCCACCGAGAACACGCCTTCCAGCCCCCCTCGGTTCAGAGAAAAATTAGTAACAACAGCCTTTTCGTCATCATAGATAACCCGATGTTGCCCTTGTACCGGCCCCACTCGTAAAGATTTCTTCCCGTTAGCATTTTGAATGTAAGCCACAGATTTATAATCATCTGCAGAAAAATAGTTTTCCACACTATCTATTCGTACAGAATCTCCTGTCTCGAAATTCCAAACAATCAACCGACGAAGTGCCCGGTTCTTACCCTTCTGATCAATCGGGTAGGAATAAGAAATCAAGGGAGAATTGGGAGACTCTCGAAAACCATAAGGTTTATCCCAACAAGTCTTTCTCATATCCTTCAAGGATAGCAAGAAAAGAGAATCTTTTTTTTCTTTCAACGTATCAAGTGGAGAAGGCTGTACCACGTACCTCAGTCCCTTTCCCCGGTTAAAAAAACTCACCTCCCGAACATTCGGCAACTCATATACCTTACCAGACGTCATGTTTCGTAAATAAGTAACAGGAACATCCTTATCATGTCCTTCCTGATCAATATAAACAAAACGATAAGTTACCCATTTCCCATCCTCCGACATCTGTTGCCCCTCCACTCTTCGCCACAATTTATAAGCCTCCATATCCAAAGGCTTTTTTTGAGACATACAGTCTGCAATTCCAATAAATAGCAGACTGCATAAAAACATAATACCTTTACTCATTTAGATCAATGCTTTTTCATGAAGTAATCGATATCTCCTTGATAATTGGCAGAATCATCTCCCAACAAATATTTGGCAAAATGGAACCACATTTTCCGTTCAAAGAAATCACCATTTTCTCCAAAGAAACCATGCGTACTACCAGGCAATACAATCATATCAAAATTTTTTCCGGCCTGAATCAAAGCTTCCACAACCCGTAAAGTATGCGAAGGATGTACAATCTTATCCATATCGCCCGTCACAATTAATAATCCTCCCTTATAATTCTTTACCAATTCTTGATTCGTTTTACTCTTCGTCTCGAAAGTAATCTCCTCTCTATCTCCATTCACGCTATCCTTGACGACTCGCTTATTCTCTTTCACCCCGTAATGAATTTCGACAAAACCTTTATTATAAATATTATTGTCATGATTTCCAGCAGACGACACCGCCGCACTATAAAAATCAGGATAAGTCAACAAAGCCGACGTAGACATAAATCCACCTCCGGAATGACCAAAAATACCTACTTTTTCCTCATTTATAAAAGAATAACGTTCTGCTAATTGTTCAATTGCATATTTATCATCAGCCAAAGGATAATCCCGCTGGTTGCCATACCCATATGTATGGTAATATTTACCTCTCATAGGCGTTCCTCCCCGATGTCCCAAAGAAACTACGATAAAACCGACCTGGGCCAAACGAGTATTTAAATCATCATTTATCGTGAAACGAGTTTGCACGTATTCAAAAAACGGTCCTGGGTAAACAGACGAAATAATTGGATAAATTTTCGTGGAATCGAAATCCGCTGGTTTCCACATCACACCATAAATATCCGTTACCCCGTCAGCAGCTTTCACTTTAAAACGCTCGGGCTTTTTCCAACCGAAAGCATAAAGGCTCTCCAAATCCGCTTTCTCCAAATCCAGAATCACTTTTCCTTTCCGGTCACGCACCACGTTGACGGGCTCCATGTCCACCCGGGAATAACAATCCACAATATACTTGCTTGATGGAGATATATCCACGTCATGTGAAGCATTTTCCGGGGTCAACAATGTTATTGCATTAGCCTTATCCAGATCAGCACGGTAAAGGACATAATAGTAAGGATCAATCTCTTTCTCTTTTCCCAAACCTATAAAATAAATCTGTCGACGGGCGGTATCAATCTTCATAATCGGTCCGGCCACCCATGCCCCAGATGTCACTTGATTTTTCAAATTACCATCTTTATCATACAAATAGTAATGTCCCCACCCACTACGTTCTGAACGGAAAAGGATCTCGTTTCCATCATTCAAGAAATGAATTGCTCGCATTTGATAATCTAAATAAGGCTTGTCAACTTCATGTATCAACACTTTCACCTCTCCCGTTTCCGTATCGACTACACAAATCTCACATTCATCCCACGTTCTCTTGTAACGTTGAAAATAAAGTCGTTTTGCATCATTACTAGCATACAAAATATCTACATATTGATCTTTCCAACGATCAATATTAATCTTTTTTACCTCCCGAGTATCCGCATCCCCGATTAATAATTCGAATTGAACCACGTTTTTATCACCCGCTAATTCTGCCTTATAAGTTTTCAGGCGAGGACGAGGCTCTGCTAAAGCATCGATCAACCACAAATCCTCCACCTTACGGGAATCGTCTCGAACAGCGTAAAACTTGTGTCCCGTCTTAAACCATTGGGCAGAACATCCCATACGTTCATCCACTTCGCCTTCATCCTCTCGATTAAAAGTATAATAACGTTCTCCGTCAGTCGTTAATTGCACTCCAGTCGTGTCCTTACCTTTACTCGCATTTCCCACGATATAGAGATTATGCCGCTTAGCAAACAACATATAAGAACTATCCTGACAATAATACATCCAATAAGGATTATACTTCGTCCGCCCCTTCTGCTTTTCTTCTAGTTTTAATTCTTTCGTTTTGATATTATAAGTAAAATCTTTTCTATCAAACCAAAAACGAATAGTTTCCCCATCCCCATCGAAATCAAGATTCAATTCTAAATCTTTGTGATTGTATCCCTTTTTAGTGATCTCACTGATTTTCATTAATAGCTCTGCATTGTCGAAAAGCAAACGTTTCTCTTTCTTAGCCGGATCAACTAAATAATAGTTTTTCCCCTCACTCGTGCGGAAAGAATACCAAAAACGATCCGTGTTATTAATAAAACAAGGATTCACTTCCAAGCTATTCTTCGTCAAAGGCATTTGTGTTATACGCCGGAAACGTTCGGCAAGCTCATAATTCGCTTTTTGCTGCCCGAATGTTCCAACAGAAACAAGCAGAAACAGACTAATAACTAATTTCTTTAACATATCCTATTTATCAGATTTCTTGTATTGTTCAATTTCATAATAGTAATCCCCGGTATTATCCTCCAACAGGAGACGGGCAAAATGGAACCACATCTTACGCTCATAAAAAATATTCTCCTCTCCACTGAAACCATGATTCGATCTCGGCAGCATAATTAAATCAAAATTCTTACCGGCCTTAATCAACGCATCCACCACTCGCAAGGTGTGAGCCGGATGTACATTATCATCCATCCAACCGTGTACCAACAACAAACCGCCTTTATAATTCTTCGCTAATTCCATATTCGTCCCCACTCTAAATTTAAAGGTCGATTCGGTCCGATCACCATTCACGCTATCCTTAATCACTTTCTTTTCCTCCTTCACGCCGTTGTGAGTTTCCCCCCACCAGTGATTGTAAATATGGTTATCATGATTTCCCGCAGACGACACAGCTGCTTTATAAAAATCCGGATAGGTACAAATAGCGGCAGTTGACATAAATCCTCCCCCAGAATGGCCGTAAATTCCCACTTTCGTCACGTCAATAAAAGAATAACGATCAGCCAATTGCTCAATCGCATATTTATCATCCGCTAACGGATAATCCCGCAATCTCCCATGACTATAAGTGTGATAAAATTTCCCCCGCATAGGTGTTCCTCCCCGGTGTCCCACGGCAATTACGATAAATCCTAACTGGGCCAAACGGGTATTTTCATCATGAATCAATCGAAACTGTGTTGGAACGTATTCATAAAAAGGGCCGGGATACACGGAAGAGATAATCGGATAAACTTTCGTCGAATCAAAATCAAACGGTTTCCACATCACCCCGTAAAGGTCTGTCATTCCATCGGCAGCTTTCACCTTAAAACGCTCCGGCGCCTTCCACCCCATCTCTAACGCCCGGCGAATATCAGGCCTTTCCAATTCCATAATCTCTCTCCCATTCCGGTTTTTCAACACGATACGGGGTACCATATCCACTCGCTCGTAAATATCCACAAAATACTTGAAAGATTTCGAGAAATGCACTTGATGATTCGTATTATCGAAAGTCAATTGTGTCAAGCTCTCCGGCTTATCAATATTTACCCTGCATGGAATATAATAATAGGGATCAATATTTTTATCTTTCCCCAATGCATAAAAATAAAGTGTACGTCCCACCGTATCGATTTCCGCACAAGGTCCTGCCACCCATTCTCCGGAAGTAATGGCATGTTTAAAATTCCCCTCGTTATCGTAGAGATAATAATGTCCCCATCCCGTACGCTCGGAACGATAAATAATATCTTTCCCGTCGTTCAGGAACATAATATTCGCCATTTTATAATCCATGAAAGGTTTGTCTATTTCATGAATCAACACGTTCACCTCTCCCGTTGCGAGATTGGCTACACAAACCTCTTGTTCGTCAAAAGCCCGGGTTTTCCGTTCAAAATAAATCTTATTACCATCTTTCGAGGTGTAAAGTACATCCACGTACTGGTCTTGCCAACCATTGATATCGATCGTTTTCACCTCTTTCGTTTCCACGTCAATAACCGTTAACTCGTATTTTTCCAATTTCTGGTCCCCTGCCATAGCATATTTGTAGGTTTTCAGTGTGGGACGGGGATCTGTCATCACATCCACCAAAAACAACTCATCCACGTGTCGGTTATCACAACGTAATGCATACACTTTTTTTGAATCCTTCATCCACACAGCTATGGGTGCCGTTGGAAAAGTATCTGCCGCAATCTCGTCCTCGTCCTTGGTGTAAGAAAAATATCTCTCCCCATCTGTCGTCAACTGCACGATCGTGGTATCTTTCCCTTTATCCTTATTACCCATAACATAGAGATTATGCCGTTGGGCAAACACTATATATGTACTATCCGGTGAATATTTTTTCCACGAGTCCCCAAATCCCTCGTTAATCACGGTATCCAATTTCGTCACGTCCTCTGTTATCATATTATAACGATACTTGCGCTTTTCAAAATTGAACGTAAAAGAAGTCCCCTTTTTATCAAATTTCAACTCTTGAAACGTGAAATTCTTTGCATCACACACCCCATGTGTTTCCTGATTTAAAAATCCAAACAATTTCTCCGGGTTAAACAGTAAGCGTTTTTCCCCTTTCTCTGGATTCACATAGTAATAACGTTTTCCCTCTTCTGTCGTGAACGAATACCAAAAACATTCCCCGTCATTGATATACATAGGGTATATACTCATGCTATTTCCATCTGCTACCCGAAAATTACTACTCGTGAAACGGTCTGCTAACTTAAAATTTGCTTTTTGTTGTCCCCACAACAATGAGGTCATCGTCAAACCGACCAACAAAAAAAATATCTTTTTCATACAAGTAAAAACAAACAAACATACAACATCTAAAATAAACCCCGCCTCCCCGCATGACGGGCAAGCGAGGCTCATCTAAGCATTAACTTCCATCAACCAAAATTATAAACAAGTTCCTTGGAATAGGTTAGCGCCACTTCCCCATTTAGGAATAAAATCAACCACTTCCACCATCTCCGGATCTAAAGTCTTCAAGTTTTCTTTATACACACTCTTGTACACAAACCTTTCTTCTTCCGAACGTCTCACTTCCAACACTTCAAAAGTCCCGTCTACCATTAACACACCAAGTAATATGTAATCCAACTCCGAGATATAACGGATTTTTATGGATTGAATCTCTACAGGCGCCGTGTAAAAATGCTCGCTAGACTGTTGCCCTGTTCCTTCCCATTCCATACCACACCCGTAAAGTTGGTTTCCGGCAGCAATAAATAACCACTCATAATCGTCATAAGTATTTGGATCATAACCGTAATTGTAATGGAAATAAGCAGCATCCTTAAAATTCGTAAACATCGACTGATCTGCAAATTCTCTCACTTGAGACTCTTCTAAGCCTATAAAATCCGCAGCATCTTTATGATCACCAAAAGCATATCGATGCCATACATAAGTTCCATTTTCCAACTTCAATAACGATAAAAGGTAATCGTAATCACTGACAAAACAATCCTTAATACGCTTTCCTTTAAACTTTTGAAACAAACTCATATCAAACTCGCCAGCAGTGTTATTCCGTATCTCCAACTTCCGTCCAACCTCATTCTGCGGATTAATAATAAAAGTACTATTATCCTTACCCGCATCATCATAAAATGCCCACATTGTTCCTTCTGCATCGATAGCAGGTACTACATCTATATGGTAATCATTATCAGCCTTCGATGTCTGAATTAAAGATGTAAATTTCATCCCATTAAATGCTGGATCATCGTTATAACGTCCTGAATGCAAATCCGTCAACACGTTAGCAACAGCATAATATAACAAGCCATCTTCCGCCAATAACCATTTACTTGTTTTTGAAAGAGCGGCATCTTGGATAACTAAATTTTCCGGAAGAGTACCCATAAATTCATCAAAAGGACGCCCCGCATAAGTTAATGCATTACCACTTAATTCAACAGGACCACTTTCTTGCAACACCATAACTTCTGAATTTTCGGTTGAAACATAGTCATTATAAGAAAATTCTTCAACTAATTTTATCGGCCCCATTCCTAATTGTTCTCCAAGTCCAGTCGCAAATTGTACATGCAACAAAGAATCCCGCCATCTATCATAACCATACTCATTAAGATAATGAATCGTTTGCCTTTTCGTGATTAACATATCTAAGCGACTGGCACCAGAAGCCGTACGTCCCAAAAACAACCAACCCAATTTATACAATGGAGTCACATTCATGATAATCGCTTCCGGGAAAGCCACTCCCGTTTTATTATCAATAGCATTAAATATCAATTCGTATTCTCCGTACACATCTGCTGTAAACGTATAAGAAGCGTGAGTAGACACCTCTTTTCCATCCAACAACCAAGAATAACTCACGTCCGGATTCAAAGAGTCGATAGATAAACGGACTTTAGGTGTTAGTGTCACTGATTCTCCAGGAAATAATGAATAACTTGCGTCAACTCCCTCTATTTTCCAATTCTGATACTCGTTTATCTCCTTGTAATCCAAGTTTGTCTTATCATCAATACAAGACACGGCAATAAACACCGATACAAATATAAACAATATATATTTCATAACTTTTCTATTTAAATTATCCTGCAACAGGCACAGTTATTACACGCCCATTCTCATCTCTCTTCGGCTCTCCATTCACCCTTTCGTACTCTTCCAAAGTATATTTCAATCGGATAGCATACTTCTTCATCACATTCATATCCGTTCCGTCAAACGACTCCCCACCTTTTTCTAACTCCTCTAAAAACATGATATATTTCGTCTCTGAATACTCACCCAAATAAACTTTTTCCACAATATTAGTTGGTCGATCTACCGTACCATCGTTACGACTCCACCAAATAGGAATCTCCAATTTATCAGACACGTAAAATTTTGCTATTTGGTAATCTCGATCCCCTTGTTTTACATTCTCACTATTATCTATTTTCAAAAACAAACGGAACGATTTATCATCCAATTCATCAAAATTATTGAAGAACTTCACTTGTATCGTATCAACATCCTGGCCGGGGGCAAACTCACATACCTCCGGTAACTCATAGGCTGTCCCTGGAAGTGTGGTCGAATCTGTCGGAGAAATTGTGAACTTTCGAGGCTCAGTCAAATAAGCTCCATGAATTTGTACAGGAATCTCGGCAACAATTTCCCCATCCGGGTACGTTTTGAAAGAATACACAGCACTATCCTGTGTCGAATTGTTCACGAAAGATATATACACAGTATCCCCGTTATATAGTTTTATTTCTTCTTTCGAACAAGCTCCTAAGAAAAACAGGAACAATATGATCGAATAAACATATATTTTTTCCATACACTTTACTATTTTATTTAAGATTTGTTTCTGTATCCGGTACCGGCCAAATCACATACTTCGCTTCAATCGGCACAACCTCGTTCCCCTCAAAAGGCATATCTTTTTTCAAACGTTTATATAAATAAAAAATTTGCCCTTCCCCGATCCACTCTCTACGCATATCATTAATCAACACATCCATAAAAGTCCCCTCAGTAGCATTATTCACTTTATCCAACGAAAGGCTATTATAAGAAGCATATCGAGATTGTTTCACCGCCCGCAAATACCCCTTTGCTTCATCCAAGTTTTTCTTATAAATGGCCTCTGCCGCAATATAATATACCTCTGACATACGCACCAATGGTACTAAATAATTACTTATATTAGCTGCTGTATTATCTGCATCATATTTTTCATATTTACTGAAACGGTACTCGCCTGAACTATTATTCTGCCATTTCTTATAGCGCATATCCTTAGTTCCTTCCCCTTCGAATATCTCATCCAGATTAGTTGTTATCAAATAGGTATGTTTATAAGGGCTAGGATCTGTCAAATTATTATAAACATTTATATACTCGATTACATCCAATGACTCCACTCCCCAAAGTACATCTCCATACAACTTGATATCTCCATCTTTAACGCTACTATATTTCACTGTAAAGCTATTTGTCGCCGTGTTGTAATCAATCAATTCTTTGGCATATTGATACGCCTCATCTACCCGTTGTGCATACAGGCAGACCCGTGCAAGAATAGCCGTTGCGGCATGATAATTTAACCGATAACCTCTCTTGTGGTCCAAGAAAAAGTCATCGTCCGAAGAACTCGTTTCGAAACGTCTTTGCGCCGTGAAAGTTGTTGCAGAATCAGCCTTCCATAACAGCTCTCGTGCCGCCTTCAAATCCCGAATTGCACTATTTAAACAACTATCCACGGTCAACGGAATAGATACGTATGACGGGTACTCTGAAATGTATGGGATATACTTCGTTGCCCCAGGATTCATTGCCGGAGAAGCAGCAAATAATCGCAACATATCAAACTGGATAAAAGCCCGAAGTGCAAGCGCCTCTCCCCAAATCATCTTCTGTTCTCGCTCTTTATATGCAAATTTATCGGAGTCCTCTTTCGAGATATTTTGGATCAAATTATTACAATTGGCGACCATCTTGTAAGCACTCTCCCAGATAGATTCAATCTCCGGCTCCAATTGATCATTATCCCAATTATTCAAATATACACCATAATAAAACATAGCAAGAGCTCGATTGCCACTACCATAAACACTGTACGTCGTGTAAGTACGCCCAAATACATCTACAAGTCCCCAAGTCAAATCTTCTCCATATAGGGTCTGACCACTCATACCATAATAAATACCATTCAATGCGTGACGATATCCATCTCCGCTAGCAAACATATCGCTCTCATCAAGTTCATCCTCCGGTTTCACATCCAACCAACTGTTGCAAGAATATGCAAACAGCACTAAAATCAACAATGATAATAATCTATATTTTCTCATAACTTTTCCCATTTTAGAAAGTGGCTCTCAAAGAGAAATTAAACGTGCGGGCAAACGGATAACTCGTCCCCCGTTCTTGTCTTACCGTAGACGCTCTGAAAAGATCGTTCGTACTCAACTCTAAGCGCAACATTTTCAGACGTATCTTCTTCAACCAATCCGTGTTAAAGTCATAACTCAACGTCAGTGCGCTTAATGACAATTCATTATCATCTTGCACGAATCGAGAGGTAGGCATTGTTGAAGTGTTCATATCCTTAATGTTTCTCAAAGGAGCAATATCACCCGGTTTCTGCCAACGTTGAGTCAACACCCGACGATCCACATTACTATTCTCAATGTCGGCATTCTCAACCCCATCCACCAAGGTCTGGTTATACGTCTGTTTTCCCCAATCGTATGCAAACGAAGCAAACAACGTCAAATTTTTATACGTCAAGTTCACTCCAAACGAACCACTTGCTTTAGGCTCTTCATCACCCACGCGAACCGTTTCAGTAGCTTTCCAAAGTGAAGAAACAGAACCATCTCTATACAAGAACAACTCGTTACCCGTCATCGGATCAATACCTAGAGAACGAATCGCAAAAATAGAGGTCAACGAAGCACCCTCTTCATATTTCATTTCCGGTTCGGAATATTCCGATCCATAGGCAGATAAATTAACATTACCTTGCGCATCTTCTGCCGCCTCATACTTCTCATTAACTCGCTCATTATAAGCACGTAAAGCGTCCGAGATTTTTAAAATTTCATTTCTATTGTGATTCAAATTACCCCACAACGATACATTCCAATCCTTATCCCGATACACGTCGAAACGTACTTGAATATCAAACCCTTTATTCAACGTTTCTCCTAGGTTATCTTTATAAGAAGTGAATCCAGCCGACGCAGGTAATGACACGTCCGTAATCAAATCTACTGTCTTGTTGTAATAATAATCAAAATTCAATGAAATTCGTTCGTTCCAAAACTGCAGGTCCGTACCCATATTCAACTTATTCGTCGTTTCCCATTTCAGATTATGATTACCCAGTGCTTTTAACTGCGTCCCGAATCCGGTTGCGTACCAACGGTCATTCGTTTCATAAACCGTCTTAGCTGAATACGACGGGAAATTCACTTTACCCGTCTGGCCGTAAGACACACGTACCTTCACCTGATTTATCATGTCATTATCTTTCAAGAAACTATAATTATGAACATTCAACCCCACCCCGGCAGACCAGAATGGCGCCCATTTTTGATCTGACCCGAACTCCGATGAACCGTCGAAACGTACGGATAAGTCAGCCAAATAAATATCATTCCACGTGTAGTTGGCACTCAACAAGAAACCAACCAACCGTTTCAAACTCTCGCTCTTACTCGGCTTCTGATAAATCTCTGCCGCATAGTTCGGAGAGTGAAACGCTCCCGACGGGAATCCTCTGTAATGAGCGGAAGTAGATTCCGACTTCGTGGACTGAGCGTTTACAATAGCCGACACGTTCAGATTGTGCAAGCCCAACGATCTCGAATAATACAATGAGAACTGCGTGTCCCATTTAGTGTTATCACTACTGGTCGTATAAAGGTCCCCCAATAAAGAAGAATTTGTACTAGTACTAGAATTCGCCGTTCTAGCCGTAGCATTAGAAGATTTGGGATCAATAAAACGTTCCGTTCTCCCCATAGTCTTTGTCAATGCTAATTGTCCTTTTAATGTTAAATAATCATTGATAAACCACTGGAACATGAATTGTTCAATAATTTCATCCTGTTTATCCCAGTTATAATTATTCAATTTAGCCTCGTAGAACGGGTTATTCAACGAATTGCCACTCCGATCTCTTGAAAATTTAAGCTGTTGTACCAAAATTCCGTCATCATCATACAAACGATCATACGGTTGCAAATGTGCGTAATCAGAGAAACTTCCATAAGGAGAATCTGGTGCATCCGTGAAATTATACGAAATTTTATTCAATACCTGCAATTTATTCTTCAATCTCCAATCCACCGTGAAACCCACGTCCACGTTATCTCGGTATGAACCTTTCATCACGCCATTCTCATTCGTGTACCCTAACTCCAAATTATAACGTAAATCGACATTACCACCCTCTATCGACAAACTATGCTTATGATTCACTGCGTTACGCAAAGGTAATGACAACCAATCCGTATTAACCCCTTTCTGCACGTTCACCAAACGCTCGTTATAAGCTCTGATTGCAGCTTCTCGATTAGAATAATATCCGTTTTCTGGCTCATAAATCCCCGCAGCCTGCTCTATCTCCAATTTCTCCCGGGCATTAGCCAAATTATAATCTGATAAATCCGGCAAAGAAAGCGATCCCGTCAAATTGTAAGAAATCGTCACTTCTCCCGGTTTCGGAGCTCTTGTCGTGATCACAATCACACCATTAGCTGCACGTGAACCATACATCGCCGTAGCGGCAGCATCCTTCAATATATTAATCGTTTCCACCCGGTTCGGATCCAAGTCATACACTTTCTGAACGCTCACCTCAAATCCATCCATGATAAAAGTCGGCAAATTCGGATTATTCTCCAAAGATGATTTTGACAATGCATCCTTATCCAATCCTTTCACACCAATACCCGACCGTCCCCGGATATACATCTCAGGCACTGCATTCGGGTCTGATCCCCAAATATTACTCTTCTGTATCCGAAAAGAAGGATCAAAAGAAGCCAAAGCCTGCACAACATTCGTCGGAGAAGCTTTCAGTAAATCTTCCCGTTTCACCGAGATAGAACTACCCGTAAAACTCTCTTTTTTTACATTAGCATATCCAGTTACAACAACCTCTTCCAAGTCTTCGGTATCCGGCAACATTTTAATAAAAATCTCCTTACCCAAATCTTTTATCTTATTCACATCCACCTCGTGTGACTTCATCCCCACAAAAGAAAAAATCAAGACCAGCGTATCCTGTTTGGGCAATTCAATTTTAAATTTTCCATCAATATCCGTCACAACTCCAACTGCAGTACCCTTCAAAAGTACAGTTACACCCGGGAGGATCTCTCCTCTATCGTCAACGACTTTTCCCTGCACTGTTACTTTTTTCACCTCATCTTTTTTATTATCCGGAGTAATTACAATCAGATTGTCAACAATCTTAAAAGTATACTTCGTCCCTGTCAAACAACTCTTCAGGATCTCCTGAAGAGAGGCATTAGAGAATGAACGTGTAATTCCGGTCACTCCTTTAATCTCCTCATCATTATACAGAAACTCGTAACCTGTTTTTTGTTTTAGAACATTCAAGACTTCGCTCAAAGACTGTTGTTCAAACCGAACTGTAATGCTCTGCTGGCTGAACGCATTTTCGCCCGAAAATGCCAAATGTGTAAGCAATAGCATCATCATCATTAGCTTGCAGACTAATGATCGTTTGCTACCACCTAACATGCAGTTTTTAATTTTTCTTTTCATTGATAATTTTATTTAGGTCATTTTTGCACACATACACCCGGACGTTTCGGCAAATTCTTTGAATTTGCCTCTGGCCCAAGCAATTGATGTTTATTAAAACTTAAAAATTCAAACATAACACACCCGTTCAATGAAATTATTTTCCATTGTTTGAGACACATCATTTTGTTTTGGAGAAAAATCAAGTATATTTGTGAAATCCCCTTTGGGTTTATTTTAGTACACATTTTTGTAAAGTCGGAGTTGCAGCTTCGGCTTTACTATTTCACTACTTCTCCATTACTGTCACTGTTCTACCCTTTACATCAAATTTTATATTTGTTGTTAAACTCAATAATTCCAACACATCAGCAATCTTGGCATAACGAGGCAAGTAACCGGTAAAATGATAATTTTTGACAGCCTCGTTCATATAGAACACATCTATCGTGTACCAGCGAGAAAGTTTCGTCATAATCTCCTGAATACTTTCACTTTTAAACCGGAAATTCTCATACATCCAAGTCGTGTACACCTCAACATCCACTTCCCTCACGTTCACTTCTCCATCTTTTATAATCGCCTGTTGACCAGGCTTCAAGATCGTCTGTTTCCCATCCATATCAATTTCAACCTTACCGGTAGCCAACGTCGTTTTAGATGTTTCGTCTCCCTCGTAACTATTCACGTTAAACGAAGTCCCCAAAACCTTCACCGCATAATCCTTACATTGTACGATAAAAGGCTTGGACGGATTTTTAGCCACCTCGAAATAAGCCTCCCCGGACAAATACACCAAACGCTGCTCGCTATTAGCAAAACTTTCCGGGAAACGAAGTTCCGTCTGCGCATTCAAATACACCCGGGTTCCATCACCCAACACAATCTGATACTCTCCCCCTCTTGGAATCTCGACTTTATTATACCTTATTTCTCCCACACTTTCCTCCAACTGTCGATCTGTAAAAACAACCTCTTTTCCGTTATTTTCTGCCAAAGAAGTAACGAGATCAACCTGATTCAATGAATCCAAATGATAGACGTCTCCTGATGCGACAGTTAGTTTAGCAATGGAACGCCCCGGAGTAATCTCTTCCACCTTGGCAACCGGAACAACAGTAGCCTCTTCCTTCAACAAGAAAGCGATTGCCACTCCCAAAATAACCACAACAGAAGCCGCAACTTGATATACCCTCATCAAACGTTTTCTCTTTCTCCGGGCTGCTTTTTGTTTCACGATCTGCCATGCTCCACCAGCATCATAAGACAAAATTTTTTGAATGTCTTCATATTGCATCCCTTCATCCTGAATCCGGGCAAAAAGAGCTTTATGAGAATCGGCCTCTTCCAACCATGCATCTAGCTTTTGTTGTCCTTTCTCATCTATTTCATTCCGCAAATAAGCTAATATTATCGCGGCAATGTCATACGGATATGTGTTAATACTATTTTTCATACATTATTATTACACAACCCAACCTCGAAAGGATTAAACGGGATCGCATTTTTTTCTAAAAAAAATACAATTCACACCTACGCCTAATTTCCATACACCACATTTATCCCTTAGAACAAGGGATTTAGTAACATTAATAAAGGGAAAATATCTTTCAAATTTTCTCTTAAAATCTTTTTTCCGCGAGCCTTTTGTGCTTTTACAGTGTTAACACTCAATCCAAGTTCTTGTGCGGCACGTTCATTATCCAACCCTTGAAAATAACAAAGCTGAAAGACCTTCCGGCACTCCTCCGGTAATTTTTCAACTGCAGCGGCCAACTCCCTATGGATTTCAGTCAAAATAATACTTTCCTCAAGATCCTCAGTCTGTTCTTCATGAGCTAACGAAGCAATATACCGATCTTTCGAACGGGTACTGCGGATATAATTTAAACAAGAGTTTCGAATAGATAAATACAAGAAATTTTTCAAATGTACTTCGGATTGGAAAAGCATCTTCTTCTCCAGTAGAGCGATAAAAACATCCTGCACAAGATCCTCTATCACCTCCTCGTTTTTCAAGAACTGGGAAGCGAAATAACAAAGAGAACCGTAATACTCTTTGAATATTACCTCAATATTGTTAACTTGACCTTGTACACCAGTAATCTCTCGCTTTTCCATTCTATCAATTTTATTGATGAAATAAAAACTGATAAAGAAATTAAATTCAACGACACCACGCCACCCAATAACATTTAATAAAAAATAAATATTGCTAATTAAACACTATTCATATTTTGCTAAAGTCCTAATTAGTTTAGGAATATCCGTGTTATCCAAACGCCCATTAAACCGTTCTGCACCAACCCCGATAGCATATACCGGAACAACTCCCGCCGAATGTCCTCCGCTAGCCCAGCTAATTTTGGCAAGACGATTTAGTATATTGATGGACAATTGAGCGATCGGCTCATTCTCCGAATACAAATTTTTAACCATCTCAACGGTCTTGCCCGAGAATGTTTCTCGATAACAATTCTTCAAGGTCTGTTCATCTTCCGCCGATAAATTTACGGTATTCCAGAAACCTAAATTCTTCGCCAGAACATCCTGCACATCCTCCCACACCACCTGATTACTCTTCATATCTCGTAATTCCCGAATCTCACGAGTCAATTTTTCCAGAGACACCCTCTGATTCTCCAATACCCGAAGATTTAATTGATACGAGCCTGTCCCGAGAACGATGCCTCCCGTCTCGTGATCGGCAGTAACCACGATCAACGTCTCATCCGGATGTTTCAAATAAAACTCGTATGCTTTTTGTACCGCATCAGCAAAATCTTCCACTTCCCGAAAAGCCGTGGCAGCATCATTCACATGACAAGCATAATCAATCAAACCACCTTCCACCATCAGGAAAAACCCCTGTTTTCCCCGACTCAAAAAATCTATCGCCCCTTCCGTCATCTGACTTAACGTGAAATCATCTTCTTCCCGATCTATCGCGTAAGACAACGTCGTCTGAGCCCCACCCTGAATGACCACCAGTTTAGAGGTCTCGACCATCTTTTCCCGAAACATCTCGTTTCCCCGGACAACCAAATATCCCGACTCATGCAACAAATCAAAAAGATTCGTGGAATCTTTCGGGGATACGGATTGAATAATACCTCCACCGCCATATAAATCAAACCCGGCCTCAATGGCATCTTTCCCCAACTCGAAATACATCGTCCGCCGGGGCTGATGCCCGTAAAACGCCGCCGGAGTGGCATGATTCATCCCGACACTGGTAATGATTCCTACTTTACGTCCGGCTTCTTTTGCCCGTACGGCAACACTATATAAAGGCTCCTTCTGTTCCTTATCCATCCCGATCGTGCCATTCTTTGTTTTCTCCCCGGTAGCCAAGGCAGTTCCGGCGGCAGCGGAGCAAGTAACACCATGATAAGAAGAATAAGTCGTTGCGTAATTACGAACCGGGAAACTGGCAAAATTCAGCCCTTTCACCCCGATAACGCTATCTCGTTCGGCCAGATACATTTCTGTCCCGTTCACCTGGTTCACGCCCATGCCATCACCGATAAAATAGAACACGTACTTTACCTGCCGGGACTCACTACAACTTTCGAAAAGGAAAACCAATACTCCAACAAGCCAAATAAATAACAACTTTCTCATCCTCTTACATTTTATTCCTCAAAACTAGGCATAAAGAAACAAAAAGCCAAACACAACAATCATTATTTCCTTTCCATTGGAACTCCACCAGTAATACACTATATTACAATATCTTATCATGCAAACGTATGCACGATTTTATGTTTTATAAGATGTTTTTTATCCAAAACAAATGTGTTAATTTTGCCCGACTTTAAAACAAAGACAAGGTATTTAACAATATATCAACAAAAAAACAAAAACAATGATTTACTCACATGAAGTACAACACATGTGTGTTGTGAAAAAAGGACCGAATCACGGTCCGGCACCCATCCCGGAAGAAGGGAAATGGGTTCGTTCCAAAGAGATCAAGGACATTTCAGGATTGACTCACGGTATCGGCTGGTGTGCCCCACAACAGGGAGCTTGTAAATTGACCTTGAACATCAAGGACGGGATTATCGAAGAAGCATTGATCGAGACGATCGGTTGCTCCGGAATGACCCACTCTGCGGCTATGGCCTCCGAGATTTTACCGGGCAAAACCTTACTGGAAGCCTTGAACACGGACCTTGTTTGCGATGCTATCAACACGGCCATGCGCGAACTCTTCCTGCAAATCGTTTACGGTCGCAGCCAAAGCGCTTTCTCGGAAGGCGGACTTCCCATCGGGGCCAGCCTCGAAGACTTGGGTAAAGGCATGAGAAGTCAAGTAGGAACCATGTTCGGAACCAAAGCCAAAGGTACCCGTTACCTCGAAATGGCCGAAGGTTATGTAACCCGCATGGGTCTTGATGAAGACGGAGAAGTCATCGGCTACGAATTCATCCACTTGGGTAAATTCACCGATATGTTGAAAAAAGGTATTGATCCCAAAGAAGCTGTCGAAAAAGCTACAGGATCATACGGTCGTTTCGCGGATGCAGTAAAATACATCGATCCGCGTCAAGAATAAAACAATTTAGTGATTTACGATTTATGATTAAGTGATAATCACCTAATCAAAAAATCTGAAATCACAAAAGTCGCCCGCGACTTTGTAATCATTAAATCTAAAATTAATTATGGCTTTATTTGAAAGTTACGACCGTCGGATTAATCAAATCAATGCGGTTCTAAATAATTACGGAATAAAAGACATCGAAGAGGCAAAGGCCATCTGTGATGCCAAGGGGATCGACCCGTACAAAATGTGTAAAGATATTCAACCCATAGCGTTCGAGAATGCAGCTTGGGCTTATGTAGTCGGTGCAGCTATCGCTATTAAAAAAGGATGCAAAAAAGCGGCTGAAGCCGCCGAAGCTATCGGAGAAGGGTTGCAGTCATTCTGTATCCCGGGATCTGTTGCCGCCGATCGTAAAGTGGGTTTAGGCCACGGAAACCTGGCAGCAATGTTGCTTCGTGAAGAAACCAAATGCTTTGCATTCCTTGCCGGCCATGAATCGTTCGCCGCGGCAGAAGGTGCAATCGGTATCGCAAAATCAGCAAACAAAGTACGTCAACAACCGTTGAAAGTAATCTTAAACGGTTTGGGTAAAGACGCTGCCATGATCATCTCCCGCATCAACGGCTTCACTTACGTGCAAACCGAATTCAACTACTACACCGGAGAACTGAAAATCGTGAAAGAAAAAGCATATTCTAAAGGCGAACGTGCCCAAGTAAGATGCTACGGGGCAGACGATGTTCGGGAAGGCGTAGCTATCATGCGTCACGAGGGAGTGGACGTTTCCATCACCGGAAACTCAACCAACCCGACTCGTTTCCAACATCCGGTTGCCGGAACCTACAAAAAAGAGTGTATGGAAACCGGAAGAAAATACTTCTCTGTTGCCTCTGGTGGTGGTACCGGACGTACCCTTCACCCGGACAACATGGCTGCTGGTCCTGCTAGTTACGGATTCACCGACACGCTTGGTCGTATGCATGGAGACGCACAGTTTGCAGGCTCTTCTTCTGTTCCCGCACACGTGGAGATGATGGGATTCCTTGGAATGGGTAACAACCCGATGGTTGGTGCTACCGTTGCTGTTGCTGTTTCTATCGAGGAAGCAATGAAATAGTGTTGAGACATCACTTCATAAAAAATCCAGGATTTCAGTCCTGGATTTTTTTATGCTACAACCACCCTCTTATGTTTCCACCGCCGGTGTGACCACAACCAATAAGCAGGTTCCTCCCGGATAAAACGTTCCAGCATTTGAATATGCATTCGCGTCAATTCCCCCGGTTCCAGACTTTTCGGATCAGAACACAGGTCGTAAAACTCGGCATGATAATAACCTCGTTTCACTTTACGCATATTCACGAAAACCACCGGCTGATTCAACTTTCGGGCGATCTTTTCCGTACCCTCCAACACGGCCGTATCTTGATTCAGGAAACGAGTCCAGAAATTAAGAGAATGTTTATTAGGAGTCTGGTCTCCGATAAACCCGGTCATCGTAATCTTCCCCTCTTGCTGATTCTTCAACATAACCCGTAGCGTATCCGCTTTAGCTAAAGGCGTCGCCCCGAAACGGCCTCTAATCTTACAAGTCATCCGGTCAAAGACCTTATTATGTATCGGTTTATAAATCGGGATCAACTCTATATCCTTCTCCCACAACTTGTATGAATACATCATCTCCCAGTTCCCATAGTGGCCGGAAAAAGCGATCACGCTACGTCCTTGTTCAAAATAGCGGTGTGGTACATCCATATTCACCATGACACAACGTTTTTTTAGCTCTTTCTCCGAGATATGCCACAATTTATAAAACTCGGCAAAAGTATCACACAAATGGCGGTAGTACTTCCGGGCAATCTGCCTCCGTTCCTCTTCGCTCTTCTCCGGAAAAGAATTCCGTAAATTCATATCGACAATCTTCCGACGATACCGAACACCATAAAACAAAATAACGAACAACACATCCGTCACCAAATACATCACGGGCAGAGGTAAAAAACTAGCCACCCACAACATTCCATATCCCAAATACGAACATACATTTACAAATAATTTCATCTAAAAAGTATAAATTTCACACGCATTTTAGACTTGATTCCTACGCCAAGTCAATCAAAGATAATACAATTATCAGCCATTCGACGAAAATGATCCAACATTTATACTTTTTCTACACAAATTGCATTCTAAAGCCCCCGTTCATTCTTTAAGCTCTACATCAAAAAACAATATCAAGATCGATTCCCTTGTTACTCGTTCAAGTCAAGGAACAGCAAATGTGAGTCATACCACCCGATAATAAACAAAGAAATATTCCATCCCACTGTTTTCTTCCGGCAAACCATCACCGCTTTTCTAAACTGCGCCCCCAATATATCAAAAAATAGACTTCTAGGACATCCCCTTTTTAATCCCAATTAATACCTAAATCCTTTATTACAAGTTGATCACTACCTGATGAATACCGTCATGAACCTTATAGATACCTTATAGAAACCTTATATGAACCTTATATATAATAAGGTTCATAAAGTATTTTTATAATCTAAGAAGAATATATCTTACGTATTTCATCCAGTAGTCATCACCTATTTATCACGAAATAACTATTGTACTCGTCAGTACCTGTTTTCGATCTCTTCGCATTTTTCCACGGAACCATTGCATAAGAGCCTATTAATAGTTAATTTTGTACATAATAAACCTCTTATAATCATGGAATCACGCGAAATCCTTGAACAAAAATACCAAGCTTTACCACCCGAGATCAAATATATCGTGGAATTACTAGCCTATTCCTGTTGTCCTATTTCCAAAAGTACACTGGAACGGCTTGAATTACCTTTCGAAAAATCCAAATCAAAACGCCGAGCAATCATCCTCTCGTTAAAAGATTATCCCGAGATTATCTGGCCTAGCAAAAATATACTAGACTCCTACTACGTGCTGGAACCTCACCTTTCCCTTCACCTCTTGCTTCAGCTAGACAAACAGAAGCGAGATTTTAAAAAGGAAATTTGCGATACCAATTTTTGGAACGGGGCGAATTACCTTGGTAAGCGGGTCCGAGACACGTTATTAAAATACTATTATACCCAAACGCCCTTCAGCTATCTTTCCGTCGCAAACCAAAATATTCACGCCAAATTCTTGCTGGATGCGGCATTGGACATGCCGGAATTTAGCGGAATTGAACATTTTTTCCCGATAACAAAGTTCCTGGAAACCTTCGAAGCAGAAGTCGACATGATGGATGAAACGTTAGAGTTTCCTCCAAATTTCGAACACACGTATCAACGCACGATTTCATTCATCGGGCATAACCCGCCATATCTAGAAAAACTGGAAAAAACGTTTGCCAGAATCAACGCCCTGTTACCCGGTGACTTAAGTCGTATCCCGGGAGAAAACGCGGTAAATGCCGAGGGATATTATTTACAAGGGATGTACCATCTGTATAAAGAAGACTACCCGCTAGCGATCAAACACTTCGAGGCCGGCATGAAACTCGCGAAGACGGATATACCACAGTGGCCTTTCTACAACTACGGGTACGCCATAGCACTCATGCTGGATAAATCGGAGCAAAGCAACAAACGCATAGCCGTGTTGAGTAAGAAAAAATCCATGCAGGAGGAAGAAGCTTTCCCGGCCGCATTATTATTCATGATACATAAAAACACTCCGGCAGAGGAACTGCACGACACGATTCGGTTACGAGACATCATGTTCTCAACATCTCTCGTCCGGTTGTTAGTACATACGATTCTCCAGCATCACGATCTAGCACTCTCGTCCTTTGGCACAAACAAACATTTATTTGTCCCAGAATTGCAGAAGAACGGGTGGGATCTGCTCTTACTGGAAACTTCCGCACCCTATCCCGAATTGCAGGGAACTCGGGTAGAATTAGAAAAAAAGTTGGGCATCACCCCTTTAATCAGCAGGATCAAAGTCATTCCGGAATGGGAAAAAACGCTGGAGTTATTGCTTCCCTCGAAAAGGGAAAAAACGGTCGGCACGAAAAGCACTTCGCGAATCGTCTATCTTATCGATCCCAAATATCACCACGTACAACCGACGTTACAACAATCCAAAGATGGAATCACATGGAGCGCGGGAAGGAATATCGCTTTAAAACGATATAGTGATAGGAGTCTCCAAGACATGAGCGAAGTGGATGAAAAAATCGCCCGACTCGTGAAACAAAGCTACTCTTACAATGGCCCCAACTACTATTTAAATGACATGGAAGCCATCGCCTGCCTCACGGGTTACCCGCTGGTGTTCCTCGCTTCCAACCCTCGTATCCCCGTGGAGATCGTGGAAGAAAAGCCGGAACTCGTCATTCGCCAGCAAGCCGACGGGTTCACGATCACGAGCAACGCGGGAGCCCCCGACTCGACCATACTGATCACGTGGGAAACCCAGACACGGGCGAAAGTAATTCACATGACAACGGAACAATACACGATCATCAGCACGCTCCAACGCGTGAAAACTTTCCCGCCAGAGGCTAAAGAACGTCTTTTGGAATTAATCAAGCATCTGAACGGAAATATTGTCGTACATTCCGATCTGATCGGTGATCAAGAACAACTCCCGACAATCAAGGGAGACAGTCGTATCGTCGTGCAACTCCTCCCGATTGGCGATTCCCTGCGGGCTGAACTTTTCTGTAAACCTTTCGGGGAAGTTCCTCCATATTGTAAGCCGGGGAAAGGGGCTAAAAGTGTCACGGGGATCGTGAACGAGGAAAAAAGCCTCGCCACCCGGGACCTTGATGAAGAAAAGAGATTCAAGGATGCCGTTTTAGCGGACGTGGAAAGATTATCGGATGACTACGACGGGGACGCTTACGTGCTCCACTCACCGGAAAGTTGTCTGAACCTACTGGAAACGCTAAAACACCGCGACGAGATAGCTTCCATCGAATGGCCGGAAGGCGTTCGCTACCGGATAAAGCATTACATCACGGGGGATAATTTACATCTCTCGCTCACCGGACGCAACCAATGGTTTGATCTTGAGGGAGAACTGCGTGTCGGGGAAGAGACAATCATGACGATCAGCGAGTTGCTGCAAGCCTGTCGCCATAGCAAGGGACGTTTCATTCCCATCGGGGACAAGGAGTATCTCTCGCTCACGCAAACCCTGAAGAGACGTTTGGAAGAACTGGAATCCATGTCTGTCGAGGAAAACAACCGTTTCCGGATACAACAATTCGCCTCTCCTGTTTTTGACAACTGGGAAGAAGAAGGAATTCAATTAACCACGGATAAACGGTTCAAGGATTTACAGAAAAAGATCGAGAAGGCCTCCCGCTTAAAACCAGAAATTCCCGTTACGCTGAAGGCCGACCTGCGGGAATACCAGAAAGACGGGTTCGAATGGATGGCCCGCCTCGAAGCCTGGGGAGCCGGAGGATGCCTCGCGGACGATATGGGACTGGGGAAAACGGTTCAAGCCATCACCATGTTGCTACACGTTGCCCGTAAAGGCCCTTCACTCGTCATCTGCCCCGCCTCCGTGTTACCCAACTGGGAACATGAATTACGACGATTTGCCCCCACGTTGAATGTCTACCGACTAAACTCGGCCACCGAAAGACAACAAACCATTACCGCCATGCAACCGGGCGACGTGTTGCTGGCTACATACGGAATGCTTGTCTCGGAAGAAAAGGGGTTGACAGGGAGACCGTGGCAAATGATCGTCTTGGATGAAGCCCACGCGATCAAGAACCGAACAACCAAAATGTCAAAGGCGGCCATGAAGCTACAAGCTGATTTCCGTTTGATTCTTACCGGAACGCCCATTCAGAACCATCTCGGGGAGCTATGGAACCTATTTCAATTTATCAACCCGGGACTACTCGGCAGTCTCGAACATTTCACGGAACGCTACGTGCAGCCCATCACTCAACTAAAAGATAAATCCTGCCAGAATCAACTGAAACGTTTGTTGTCCCCCTTCCTATTACGACGTACGAAGAATGCCGTTCTAGACGAATTACCCCCGAAAACGGAGATCATCCGGGACGTGGAACTCAGCGAAGCGGAAATGGCCCAGTACGAGTTGTTACGCCGAGAGGCGGAAATGACACTGGCAGACGCTACAAACGGGGACCAACTAAAGATTATTGCGGAAATCACTCGCCTACGGTTAGCCGCCTGTAACATAAACTTAGTCAACAAAGCCTTCACCACGCAGGCCTCCAAGGTGGAAACCTTTTTAAACATCGTCAACGAACTCAAGGCAAACAATCACCGGGCACTCGTGTTCAGCCAGTTCACCTCCCACTTGGCACTTATCCGCCAAGCGCTTGACCAAACGGGTATTTCCTATTTATACTTGGATGGTAGTACGCCTATCCGTCAGCGGGAGCAACTCGTGGCTCAATTCCAAGAGGGAACATCCCTACTGTTTCTCATCAGCCTCAAAGCGGGAGGATTGGGACTGAATCTCACGGCAGCCGACTTCGTGATCCACATGGACCCGTGGTGGAACCCCGCCGTCGAAGATCAAGCCTCAGACCGGACTTACCGAATCGGCCAAACCCGCCCGGTAACGATCTACCGCCTGATTGCCAAGGGTACCATCGAAGAGAAAATCATCCGTCTGCATCACACGAAAAAAGATCTCGCCGATTCCTTACTCGAAGGTACGGATCTTTCACACAAGCTGACACGGGAAGAGATTCTGGAGCTGTTGAGGCAGGAGTAGGTCATGACCATAAAATAGAGCTGTCCCCCAAAGTCATTTTATTGAAAAAAACTCCTCCGTCACTTCGTGCCACCTCCTCTATAAACAGAGGAGGAGCTGGTGACTCTTCCCGAAAACAGGGAGTATTTCAGCTCTCCCTCTGTTTATAGAGGGAAATCGGCGAGTAAGCGAGAACAGACAGAGAGTTTACTCGTTGTCTGTCGAGCGAGAGCCGATTCGAGACTGCTTGCAGGCTCAATACCCCGAAGGGGGGAGGAAGTTTGAAAAATGACTTTGGGGGACACTCCTTATTCCCTACTTTATCCCTCTACTATTTTTTGAATATCTTTTCTAATTCTTGATCAAGCCCGGCCGAGTCTCCAACATATTTCACCACGATCTTTCCCTCCGGATCAATCAAAATTTTAGTCGGAATTGCTGAAATATCATACATCTCGTTGAGTTGTTTTTGCTGGTCCCGTTTTTCGTAAATATTCATTTGTGGCCAGTCTATTTTATCTTCTTGGGCAGCTTTTTTAATGACCTCATCCTTACGATCCGAAGCAATTCCCAGAAGAACAAAATTTTCACCCTTGTATTTTTGATTAATTTGAATCAGATGGGGATGACTTTTCCGACAAGGTACACACCAAGAGGCCCAGAAATCCAATAACACGTATTTTCCCCTGTAATCTGCCAAATGAATATCTTCGCCCGTGTAAATATTCTTCAACGTGAAATCAGGAGCCGGAGCTCCGGGAGCCAAAGCCGTTCTAACCCGAATCAATTCCGCGAGTTTCTTTCCGGCTTCAGATTGTTGCACCTCGTTTGAAAACCGATCATATTGTTGTTTCAATTCCCCCGCAGTCTTACTGGTCAAACCGGAATTCAAGTATAACCACATAGCGTATTCCCGATTCGGGTGAGAAGTAATCCACTCCGTTGTACGTTGAGAAATTCGTGCCCGCCAAGCATTTTGTTGCTCGAAAACATCCATCTTGGCCACCGAATCATCGGCCAACACGGCATCATTCAACGCATCGTGTAAAACATTTATCTCTTTCAGCTCTTTCAGATTCAGACGTTGTAATTCCATCATCCCTTGGTTAAATTCATCCTCGCTTACCACCTCCACGAAAGGAAAATCTTTCTGGTCACCTTGAATCTCAATTTGGGCCCCGGGGCTGACAAAAAAGGTCAAATCAAACTTCCCGGACAAAATCATTCCCCTTTTCCCTTTCCATTTTGCCCGACTTGCTTCCTGCTCTTTTTGGGATAAACGCATAAACGTCAGTTGTTGTCGTTGATCCGCTTTCCCGGAGTACACGAACTCACCGTTCTCCACTTTCAAGGTATCAAACTTGGAATTTCCACCCTGCCTGTCCAAAACGATAATTTTTATATCTTCACTCATCCCGGATAATTTCCCTTTCACCGTGTAACTATCCGTCTGCCCCATCATTTGCTGTATTCCACAAAACAAGCAAATGAATCCGATCAATACTATTCTTTTCATCATATTTCAGTTCATGTCACGACTAACTATCAATTATTATCCACCCATCCGCTGTTAAAGCTCATCACCTTAGGCGGGATCCGGTAAGTCAACCGATCTTCGGTCAACGTGTAGGTTTGTTCACCCACTTTATGGGTATAATTTTTCTTATCATCTTGGAAAAGCGGATCATTCCACAAGCGGCGGATGTCGAACCAGCGCATTCCACTCATCATGAATTCACGTGTTCTTTCCTCCAACACGAAACGAATCAATTTTTCTTTACTATTCACGCTTGCCGGGATAGCGGCCTCTGCTGCCGGCATCCTCTTTTCTCTCAGTGTCAGTAAATCCGCTCTCGCTCCTGTTTCGTCCCCCGTACGGGCCTTACATTCTGCCAGCATCAAGTACAAATCCGGGAGATCGCCACAAACGGTAAACATATAGCGACATACTCTCTTCGAATAAGGCCATTGAGTTACCCCGGTATAATCCTTGTCACTGAAAAACTTCGCCCGATGGTCATTCTTCGAGTACAAAGCCATGTATTCCGGTTTCACGTACACTTGCGGGGGATACAGGAATAAGGTAATCGGCAGGATGCTTACCTGTTTGTTGTATATCAATTCATTATTATCTTCACTCAAGTTGATCGGATAAGTACACGACATTCCCCATTTATTGGAAGCTCCCGTGTAACCCCAATTATAAATCTCTTGGTTATAATCAAACAATTCCAAGATAATGGATGAATTTTGAGTTCCCTCGTAGGCAATTTCCAAAGCCTTCAAAGCTTTACCGTATTCACCCATTGCCATATACACTTTACCTAACATGAAATAACCGGCGGCACGATACACCCGCTGACGATGTTGAGTCTGTAACGGTAAATCAGGACAAGCTTCTTCCAGTTCTTTGGTAACAAAATCATACACGTCTTTTACCGTTCCCCGGGAGAAAGAGGTCTCCCCTGAATTAGCCTTTGTCACGACAGGCACACCGGGATCAGTTGCAGCCGTCGCTTCTTGATAAGGTTTACAGAAGAATTGGGTCAGATAAAAATGCATGAATGCACGTCCCACCCTGGCCTCGGCCAAAAGCTCCTTTTTCTTTTGGGTTGTTCCGTCCTCGGCATCCATCACACCGTTGGCGATAACATTGTATAAATAAATCTGCTGATAGGCCGCACTCCACTCGGCACTGTAATCTTCTTCCAAGAATATATCCGGATCATACGTGTATGCCGCCCGGGCCGAACGTCCCATATTAGTGTATGAAGCCTCATCCGTGATCAATTCGTCCGTCATGTAAATAAAATATATCTCGGACTGCTGTGCGGTAATAGAACCGTTTTCATTTACTTTTGAAAAGATCAGGTTTGACAGGATCGTGTTGTTGAACAACCCGTCATAATGAGCAATCTTTTCCGGAATATCCTTCCCTTTAGGCTTCACATCGAGGAAATCATCACACCCGCAAAGCAAAAGCCCCCATATCAGAAAAAATATATTGTATCTCGTTTTCATATCTTTTCGCATTATATTATTACTTAAAATTAACTGTTAATCCAATCGACCAAGAGGGTCCGAACTGGGTTGCCCGCACGCCATTTCGTAGATTCATTGCCTCCGGGTCTATACCTTGATGGTTGGCCGCCCAGTAGAATAAATTGGATACTTGAAAACGTATCTTGATATTTTCTGCCGACAGACGATCACAGATTCCACTAGGTAAAGCATAGGCCAAGGATAGATTACGCAATTTTATGTACGACGCATCCAGCACCTGTTGATCCGAGAAACGATAGAGACTTATATCCCGACGAGTAGTTGAAGTCTTCGTGTTCGCCTCGTAAGAAGGAATATCCGTAATATTTTCATCCCCGGGTTGACGCCACCGTTTGTCGAAATCCTTGTGCAAGTTCGAGGTGATACGCCCCGCATAAAATTGATTGACATCATTCCGCATTTTATGTCCCAAGTTATAGACAAACATACATGACAATTCTATCCCCTTGTAGCTAAACGTGTTTGTCAAACCTCCATACCAGGGAGCCTGCATGGTTCCCATGTAGCGCATACATTTCAAATCGGTAAGGTCCTGTGTCAGTTTCACCTTCTCCCCGTTCTCATCGTACACTTGCGGGTCTCCCATATTATCCAAACCTGCCCAGCGATAAGCAAATAAACTACCGGCGGCATATCCCTCTACATAGTTTTCATAGATAATACTGGAAGGAGATAAGGCATTTGCAACAGATAACTCTTCAATCTTGTTTTTATTGTAAGTCAATGTAAAATTCGTTGACCAGTTAAACACGCCACTCATATTCTGACTATTCAACGAGAATTCAAATCCCTTATTCGTCATCGTTCCCAAGTTTGCTAAGGCGTTCACCCAACCCGTAACAGGATTCAATGGCACGTTACCCAACAAATCGGTCGTTTTTTTGAAATAAGCATCCAAGCTTCCGTTCAAACGTCCTTGTAACACCGAGAAATCCACCCCAGCATTGACGGTCCGGGTCTTTTCCCAAGTCAATTTATCATTGGCAGGAGTCACGACGTTATACCCTTTACCCGGATAAGTAGCATCCTGCGTCACAATCAATACATCATACGGTCCGCCCAAACCCGGATCCGGAGAGTTTCCACCCAAACCGTAGCTAAAGCGAAGAACCAAGCGATCCAACCAACCGATGCGCTGCATGAAGTTTTCTTGTCCCAGGGTCCATGCACCACCAACGGACCATACCGGTTTGTATTGAACACTCGGATCACTCCCGAATAGATTTGACTGGTCCACACGGATACTGGCATTCAGCGTGTACTTGGAATTATAGGTATACGCCCCGTTAGCGTAGAAAGAAACAAAACGATATTCCGTCTCGCTGTCCGTGAAATGTTTCTTTGTCAATTTGTTCACGGCAGACGTTCCTTGTTTTAAAATCGGATTCTTGATCCCGTTCTTTATTAATTCGCCCTCGTCATAAGAATTATACGTCATTGTCTGCGGGTCATATCCCCTAGAGAAGGTGCCATGACTATTGGTCAAGGTTCCTCGAACCTCCATTCCGGCAAGACCGGTCACGTGAGAGGCGCTCTCTTCAAAGTTCCGATCATACATTAACTGGTTACGTACAGTCCAGTCCGTGTTATACGTCGAGGTATTCGTGTAATGACCTCCGGTTTCCGGCAAATAGAACGTGGGTACCCCGTTCTCTGTCGTGGCAGCTTGAGCAAATTCCACTAATTCCCGACGCACGGAGAAGGATTCTTGATCATTAAATTGTTCGGCTTTACCTTCGCTGCGTTGGTATTGGAAACGACCGCTATAACTCAAGCCCTTCCATAGTTTAATTTCAATTCCGGCATTCACCCGGGCATTCAGAAGTGTCGATTTATTGAATCCATCCCGATTATCTTCCAAAGGAATATAATCCAGACTAACTCCACTTAAATTCTCGTAATTCAAGCGATCTGGCTCGTAAAAATTCAACACAGAATGAGAAAGTGCATTTCCATTCTCGTCCTTGAACATCATATAAGGTAATATGCTATTATCCACCGAATACATCGATTTGTTTTTTTTGTCCGTCATGGCCAAATTGACCGTCAAATCAATTTTCAACCAATCGGTGAAATTAAAATCCTGCTTCAGATTTAGCATGTATTTATTTGTCCGCACTTTATCGTTGGTCTGATCATTACCGAAACCCAAGGATCCGTAATAACGATGTACCCCGCTTCCCCCCATGAAGGAAAGGCTATGATTAGTGAAAAAAGCCGGTTGCATGAACAAATCTTCAATTTGCGAACGATTATTCAGAGAGGCCAGTCTCGCAAGTTCCTCATCCCTTTCGGCTTCGGTATACTCCTTATTGACAGCCTTGTACATCGGGAGTTCGTGAGGATACACGATCGGGAGGAATCCGCTAATACCGTTGTTGGTTGTCGTTACCGCATTCCAAGTATAAAATTCCGGATCAAATATTTCTGTCGCACTTTTGATTAACGTGCCGCTTGACATATACTGCATATAACCAAAATCAGGCATTCCTTTATAAGTAAAGGAGCCGTCATAACTGATTTTAATCTTCCGATCGGTATCTTTACCTTTTTTCGTCGTGATCACGACAACACCGTTAGCCGCCCGGGCTCCCCAGATAGATGCTGCCGTTGCATCTTTCAAAAACGTGATGTTTTCAATGTCATTGCTATTCACCATGTTCTCGAAATTTTCGGAGCTCATGGCCACCCCGTCAACCACGAACAACGGGCTCCGGTTGGATGAAATGGAAGTTAATCCCCGGATCAAGTATTTATCCTGTCCGTCGGCATAGTTGATATTCAAACCGGAAGTCAATCCCTCCATACTTTCCAACACACTACCGGTCAATCCAACACGCTCTTTAATCTCGCTACCGGAAACAATACCGAAAGAACCGGCATTTCTCTCTTTTGATAGGGTTTGATATCCAGTCACGACCACTTCCTCCATCTGCTCCACGTCTTCTTCCATCACGATGTTCAGTTTCTTACCGGGAGCGTATTTCACCTCTTGTTTTTTCATACCCACGAAAGAGAAGACAAAAGTGACCGTGTCACTTGGAATCTTAATCATAAAGTTTCCGTCGATGTCGGTTACCACCCCGTTGTGAGTTCCTTTAATCAACACCGTTACACCCGGAAGTGGCTCTCCTTTTTTATCCTTTACCGTTCCGGAAGCCTGTTTCGTTTCCGGCTTTTTCACCTGACCGCTCTTCGCAAGGATATAAATCACATCCTGTTCGAAGAAATAACGCAACGAAGTGTTATCAAAAACCTGATCCAACACTTCCCGCACCGTTTTCTTGTCCGCCTTCACGTCAAAAGCTGTCAGATTTTTCACGTGTTCTTCATTATAAATGAAGCGTAACCCAGTCTGTTTCCATATTTCCTGACACAACGTGTTCACGTCGCATTGATGCAAATTGAGGGAAACAACTTGCTCCTGCGAGTAACCATTCGCCATGGCCCCGGAAACGAAAAAGAAACAAAAAATCATCAACAGTCTCATAATTTTAAAAGTCTTTGATTTTTTCACGCTGAAAACAGCGCTTTTCCAATTAGATTTCATAACTTTGTTATTAAAGATTATACATTCTGAATAGGTATCCGATTGCCAATGGACCTATTCATTGATCTTTCAAAAGGTGGAGATGGGGGAAACATCTTCACTTTTTTTATTTACTACTTACTATTACTTTATTTCCTTGTACTTTAAAACGTGCATCTGATATTTTTTCAAAAGAAACAAACAATTCCCGTACGTCCTTGTAACGTTTCAAGTTTCCGGACAATCGTACGTCCTGTAACCCGGCATCTTGGTAAAGTACTTCCAACCCGTACCACCGACTCAATTTATCCATGATCGAGTTCAGAGATTCATTCCGGAAAATGAAATCCCCGTTTTTCCACGACACATAAGCCAATACATCCACATCCTCCACCGTGATTTTACCCGACACTTGATCAAACACGCCTTTCTGGTTAGGTTTCAACAACACCTCTTTTCCTCCTTGATTCATACCCACACTTCCTGTCACCAAAACGGTTTCGATCTTGTTGTAGGTGTTTACGTTAAATTCCGTTCCGTACACTTTGACAGACATATCATCAACCTGTACCAAGAAAGGCTTTTCCTTATTCTTGGAAACTTCAAAATAAGCTTCTCCTTTCAAATAAACGACCCGCTCTTTTCCATTGAATTGTACCGGATAACGTAACTCGGTCTCGGCATTCAACCACACACGGGTGCCATCGGACAAGGTTAGATTAAATTCTCCTCCTCTCGGAATAACCAAACGGTTCATTACTCTTGCCGTATCCTTGCTTATTCCTCCTTTACCCTCGGCTGACTGGTAGGAGATTCGACCCGTCTCACTCACCACAACAGACGTTCCATCCTTTTCTTCCAATTGCCGGGAAACATTACCCATCGCCACTTCCTCTCCCGAAGACAACACTAATATGGCTTGTGATTTTCCCGGTTGAATGGTTACCTTTTTTGCCACCTGTACCGGTTTTTCCTCTATCTCTCCCGAATTCCATAATAGCATTCCACCCACACTCAGTAATATCACCACAGCTGCGGCCACGCCATACCAAACTTGAAGAGAGGAGCGCCTTCTCAATTTTTTCCGCAAGACATTGAAATCCGATTTTACCTCCCGGGCATATACGCCCCATTGAAATTCCAGATGTACCCGTTGAAATTCCCGGAAATATTCCTTGTTACGTTCACTCTCTTCGAGCCATGCCTTAACTTCCTCCCGCCCGACATCATCCAACTCATCAAGAAGATACGCCAGTAATTTTTCATCTATTTCGTTTTGCTCTATCATAGTTATAATCCATTTTACAACTATAATACAGCTCAACAACAAAAATCATTGCTCTGAAATCAAACTTTTTTCAAGAAAAAATAAATAGATTGCCAACTCATCCTTATTATCAGCCTGTTGACGGAGTTTTTTTAATGCCCTTACCAGAATACTATTTACCGTGGCAACAGATATTCCCAACTTATCTGCCACATCCTTATATTTCATCCCTTCCAAATATATCTTACGGATCACGTCCTGCGCCCGGGGAGTCAATTTTTCCAGTTCTTCCTCTACACGCCGAAAAACTTCGTCCTCAAAGTTATCATACTCCTTCCAAGGACTATCGTAGTAAGTCACATCACAAGCCCGGCGCAGAGGATCAATTTTATCTAACTGGTTTAATGCCAGATTACGAATAGAGGTAAACAGGTAAGATTTCAACGTTTCCGGAAGTAATGCGGAATAAGGTTTTTCCCAAAGTTTCACGAAAAAGTCCTGCACAATATCTTCAGCCCGCTGGGTATCATGTAAAAAAGTCGTGGCCCAAACCACCAACGGCTTGTAGTATTCACGAAACAGAAGTTCCATTCCGCCAATCTTCCGCACTTTTAATAACGAGCAAATCTCTTGATCTATCGGACGCATAACTTTTCCACACTTGAACTATACAAATATAGGAGATTTAATTTCCGGAACAAAAGATAATATGAAGTTCTTGTTTCCGTACACAACGAATTAATGCCGCAAAAGTTGCTGAATGAACATCTGTAATAATCTCGGTTCCAGTAACACGGGAAAAATCAAGCCGAACACCGCTCCATAGAAGTGGGCGTTATGATTGATGTTATCTCCGTCTCGTTTTGCCATGTACTGGCAATAAAGCAAGTAGATGAAACCAAACACAATACCGGGAATCGGAACGATCGCGAAGAAGTAGATCTTATCCCAAGGATGCAAAAATATCGCCGTGAACAAAACAGACGAAACCGCACCGGATGCCCCAATGGAAGAATAATATTGATTGTTCCGGTATTTCCACACATCATATACCGAGGCTGCCACCATTCCCCCGAAATACAGGATCAAGAAACTGGAACTACCGAATCCCCACGCGACAAACTGGTTCTCCACGTATAACCCGAAAGAGAGAAAGGTAAACATATTCACGATCAAGTGCGTCCAATCGGCATGGACAAAACCGTGAGAAATAATTCGGTACCACTCTCTGGAATGTACCATCCGGTAGGGGTTACACGACAATTTATTGAACAGGGAATAATTATTAAAACAAGCAATTGACACGATAACCGTGACAATAAGTATAACATAAGTCATCATAATCTACTCTAAAAAATAATATTATTAAATATCCGCCCGGTCCTTCCGTATCTCATCTTGTTTGATGAACGTACTCCGACTCGCGTAAGTTTTGTCATCTCCATGAATATACAGAAGGGTCCCGCCTTTAATCGTATCTATAATTTTTTTGCACACGGCTAACGGTAATGCCGGACATCCCAAGCTACGCCCCAATCGACCACATGACCGGATGGTTGACGGGTCTGCATAAGTCGCCCCGTGCATCACGATCGCCCGCTCTTTCGCCTTGTCATTAATTCCCCGCTCCAAACCGTCCAACACCAAAGAATACCCGTTCTTCCCGTAATACGTGTTTTCCGTTTTGTAAAAACCCAACGAGCTCTTGAAAGAGCCTTCCCGGTTGGAAAATGACGTGGCGTATTTCTCCCCGCTATTCCGACCGTGAGCCACGTAAGAAATAAACAGGATCTTTTTCAGTTTCAGATCAATCACGAACAAGCGTTTTTCCGTGGAAGGTTTCGTGAAATCAATCACCGTAAGGATGTCCTTGTCGTGACCACCCATCCGGTTGTACCCCGCGATAGCCCGCTCGAACACCGCATAATCAATCGTTCCCTCTAACGCCATCTCGTGATAAAGCGCCCGGCTATTCGGTACAGACGACCTCTCTGCCGCTATCCCCGATAGCGATCCCCAACAAATTCCCCCTATAATCAAGATAAGCGATAACGCACGCATAAAGTTATTTTTTCATCAATCAAACACAATTACCAAAGTCTTTTCCACCTCCGACCAATCGTACATGAACTTGGCATGTGATGTCGCATTCCTCACACACATATGAGACCGGGGTGTCGTTCCGAGCGTCCAGCTATATTCAATCAACTTGTTATCGGGATAATTGACCGGAACCCCGTGTAAATAGGCTCCCCCGGTAAACCGACTGGCATAAGGAGCGAAACCTCCTTCCTCGTCTGACCCATCCTTCAAGAAAAGCATCTCCGACAATTTCCGCTGTATAAAATAAATTCCCGGCGGTGTCGGTTGCTGGTAAGGCGGTCGGTTAGCTCCCGTCGTTATCGGGTTCATACTTCTCACCAACCAAGTCGCTCCTTCTTGTTCCAAAGTTGCAATATTCTGATTCGTTCGGTCAACAAATATAACTTTTTTAATCGAAAGAGGCCCTATCAGTTTCATGTATTTTTTAGGAACATGCCATATTCCGCCAAATGTTGCCGGGATAACCTGAAAGTAATCGGCACTATCGCTGATCACGGAAACATAAGCCCCGTCCCGTCCGTAGCGCTCCGGTACACGAACATCATCCAAGCGGTAGAGAGGAATTCCCTGGTAACGATTCACCCCGAAAGTATCTTGAATCTGCTTGTATTTATTGGTCACGTACTTTCTCGTGAGAGGCGCCACCCCGTTTGCGTTCTTGTAATTCCGCAACATCCCGTACCCGTCATTCCTTTCCTGAAAAGCCTCCAGCGAATCCAGAAACACTGAAATTTTATCCCATTGAAAACGCCTCTCCAGTTTTCCGTATTTATAGGTATCCTGTAACGTATGTTTGTCATATAGCAATTTTTTCTCGATTTTCACGGCAAAACTATTCCAGCCCCACCCCATCAAAAAGAGAATTGTAATATAGTGTCTTAATATCATCATTTTTCATTACCTTTTTAAAAAAGATACGCTGGCAAAGAAAAATGGTTTACATCCGGTATTCAAAATTCATGGTTCCCGAACAAAAATAACAACGCCCGACAAGAATTTGCCGGGCGCCATCACGTTTTTATAATTAAAATGTCAAATGCAACTTATGCAGGAATCAACCCGGTAATCAGGATCAATACCAACAATCCCAAGATGGCGTACAACTCCGGGAACACGGCCAATACCATCGTGGTTCCGAACACGTTGTAACCACTACCGATTGCCACGATACCGTTAGCACATACCTGTGCTTGACGAATAGCAGAGAAGAAAGCCACTAAACCAAGTCCCAATCCGGCACCGAAGATAGCTGAAGCAGGTCCCCAACCCATATCCACGTTCGTCAAGAAACTACTTAACAGGAAATATCCCACGAAACCATACAATCCCTGAGAGGAAGGCAGCGCGGACAAACCAATATACTGACCCGATGCGGTCGGGTTTTTCTTCAAAGCACCTACCGCGGCATTACCGCAAATAGTAACTCCATACGCACTACCGATTCCTGATAATGCCACCATCAATGCAACACCTAGATAAGCTAATAAAATTGGTTCCATAATTCTAATCTATTTAATTGTTATTTTTATAATCTTTATTTTTAATCATTTACTTTTTTTCTGAACGGGGCATATTGTTTACCCCCACCTTCAAATCCGGCATTCTTGTAGAATTCCACGAAGGTCAAACGCATCGGGTGTACAAACGAACTGATCATACACAACCCGAAGTTAATCGAGTGACCGACAAGCAGGATCAAGAACACAGCAATGAATTTCACGATAAACGGTAGTCCATCCGTGAGCTGGAAAGCCAGCGTGTTAAACACTCCTCCCAAGATACTTCCCGTTAACCCGATCGCGAACAACCGGATATATGAAAGCGTGTCTCCCAGCAATCCTGTAGCCATGTTGTACGTTCCCCACAATCCGGACCCGAAATTAGAGAAAATCCCTTTTCCCGGAGAATTGTAGAAATAAATCGTCAACGCGGAAAGCCCTAACAGAGCGTAAAGCACGTATTTCAAACCTTCCGGAATCACGACTTTTAGCATCGGTAACCCGATCAACACGCCCAACAGGATAATGGCAACGACCCAGCCTAACGTCGATACCGCGTATTTAAATCCGAACTGCTTCGTTAACCTTGCGGCATTCAAGCACATTCCGTAAAGAATCTGGATAATACCCACGGCAACCGCGATAATCATCATCGGGTTATATCCTCCCAGATACTTCCCGTAGTTCGCCTCCGTCAGGAAGAGTGACTTCACGCCAGCCAGCCAAGGCCATTCCACGGAATCCAAAGCGATACCAAAGAATGAACCCGTCAGTAAGCCGACAATAACCGTCATGATTCCCAAATATTGCCCCAGCACAAGGTAACCCTTCACCGAAGGCGAGGCTTTCCGGCCAATAATGAAACAAGCCAGCCAGATGATCAACCCGTAGCCGCCATCACCCATACACATTCCGAAGAACAGCATGAAGAACGGGGCCAAGAAAGGCGTCAAATCCAACTCTCGATATTGCGGCAGGGCAAACATCTCCGTTACCGGTTCAAACAACTTGGAATAAGCATTGTTTTTCAACTGCACGGGAACATCATCCTCCGGAGTAGGCCGGGTAAATTCGAAGTACACATCTTTTGTTTCCAAAAAACTTCTCATTTCAGCCTCTCTCTCCACCGGAATCCATCCTTCCAAAGCAATGACTTTCTCGTCGATCAGATGTTGAGCGGCATCCTCCACTTTAATCTTGTCTGCCACCTCCGTAATCTTCAAACGATACTTTTTCAGCCGTTCAATCGCATCCTGCGAAACAGCATCCAACTCTTTCCCGATATTCACGGATTCCTCTCGCAAAGCCGTAATTTGCCTTGCCAGCTCTTCTGCCGTGGCTTGAGGGAAAAGATAAGGGTCAGCCTCCAGATTCACGCTTGTCCCGGCAGGAGTAACGGTAACAAAATATTTTTGCCCCATCATCTCGCTGATTATAACAGCGTCATACATCTCTTCCCATTCCGGCTGATACTTCTGTTCCGGCACGGAAAAGAAATGAAATTCCCATCCGGCAGTCTCCAGTTTTTGGATCATCTCCCGGGAAAACTTTCCCCAAGGACGATAAGCCGCATGGTCCTTCTCCAAACCTGCCAATTGTTGCTCGATCTGATCCTGCCGACTATACAAACCTTCCAGATAATCCAGCAAATGCTCGTCGTCCACCTTCACTTTTTCCACCTGCTCCACGTCATTCCGACTCTGCATGTGCGTGATCATTTCCCCGGTCCGCCTGATCAACATCAATTTCGCCTGTAGATCCGTATCTTCTGCCGTACGTTCCGTATTCTCATGAATATGAACCATTCCCTTTTCCCGGAGTTCTCCGAGAAATGTTTGATATTCCTTGTAAAATATCAACAGGGACAATTTCATCATAGGTACTATCATAGGCTATTCCTCCATCAATTTACGGGTTTTCACGATCTTCTGTGACGACTTGGAAAGGTTTTCCTCGTCTTCCAAGAACCGCTTGATCTTGCGAATCGCCTCTTGGAATCCCGGAATCTGCACTTTCTCGTACAAATTCACCTTCTGTGTCGTTTTCTTTCTCGCCTTATCCAACAGCTCCATTTTCCGGGTGAAAAATTCCCTCTCCAAAGCGATACTTACTACCTCTTTGATGTATTCCACACCATCGAGTAGCCACCCGGGTTGATTAAACAAGCTGAAATCCTTCACCTCGTAATCCACCCCGTCGAGAACAGGCGTCTTTACCCCGGCAATCTTTTTCACCGACATCCTGACATCCTTCACGACAAGTATATCTTCCTTATACTCGTCATAAAGTTGCAGCATATCGTTCAATGAATTCAGCGTTTCTTCCAACTTCACATTAAACTCATCCGCCACCTGTTTCGCCTTCTTCACCTCCGAACGCAAAGCCGACTCCTTATTTTTGATGGTAGGCAATGCCCTCACTCGCATCTTCAACTGCTTATCCAGCCCTTGAAGCGATGTCTTATTATATTGAAACTTTATCACCTTACCAAATTATTAAATTATTCTGTGATTTGCGATTTAATGATTCTGTGATTGCTGCTCTTTGTTAAGCCCGATACTTTTAGTCCGGATAGAAGCCACAACCATAGCCACTAATTCATTTACTTCTCTCTTGAGTTCTCTCAAATCATCTGATTTTAGTAAATCAGACTCTTCAATAATTTCAAGCCAATAAGCTGTTTCATCCGCTTCCTCTTCAACGATCCTCATTTTATTGATGAAATCCTTATCCGATTTTGCTCGACACACAGCCCGATAGTTAGCACCAACCGATAAAGCCGAACGTAAAATCTGATCTTTCACGACCCAAGCTAACCGTGTCTCCGGAAATTTTTCTGTCATCCTGATCACGGCTAAACCCAACTGTTTTGTTCTACGTTTAAACTCTATCTGATTCATAAACTGTATTAATTAATCACTGAATCGTCAATCACCTAATCACTAAATCCTCCGAACTCTTCCACGATTTCCTGCTTAATCCCCAATTCCGCCTTGTTAAAGTATTTGCGGAAAAGATCCCAAGCGGTATCCAACATCTGGTCGGTACTGATGTTTACATCGATAGCAAGCAAGTTGTTGGAATAGTCCTTGGCGAAATCCAGGGTACGGCGGTCGTAGTCCGTCAGATCGAAACCGTTCTCCATCTTGGTCCGGGCGTTAGCAGCATCGGCATACAGACGGATGGCGGCATTCATCACTTGCGGGTGATCCTTCCGGGTTTTCTTACCGATCACGAGCTGTTTCAAACGAGACAAACTTCGGAACGGGTCAACGATAACCTTACCGATCTCCGTGTCTTTACGCAAGAATAACTGTCCCTCCGTGATGTACCCGGTGTTATCCGGGATAGCATGGGTAATATCACCACCGGACAACGTGGTCACGGCTATAATCGTGATAGAACCTCCGGCAGGGAACTGCACGGCCTTCTCGTAAATCTTCGCCAAATCGGAATACAATGAACCCGGCATGGAGTCCTTCGACGGGATCTGATCCATACGGTTAGACACGATACTCAGCGCATCGGCATACAACGTCATGTCCGTCAACAACACCAACACCTTCTCGTTCTTATCCACTGCGAAATACTCGGCAGCCGTCAATGCCATATCCGGTACCAACAAACGCTCAACAGGCGGAGCCTCCGTGGTATTCACGAAACTAACGATACGATCCAATACCCCGGCATTATCAAACAAATTTTTGAAATACAGGTAGTCATCGTTTGTCAATCCCATACCACCCAAGATGATTCGATCGGTCTTTGCTCTCAGCGCCACGTTGGCCATCACCTGGTTATACGGCTGATCCGGGTCGGCAAAGAACGGGATTTTCTGACCGGACACCAACGTGTTGTTCAAGTCAATCCCCGCGATACCGGTTGCAATCAATTCCGACGGTTGTTTACGACGCACCGGGTTCACCGATGGTCCCCCGATCTCTCTTTCTTCCCCGTCAACAGCCGGTCCCCCGTCAATCGGGTCACCGAAGGCATTGAAGAAACGCCCGCATAAATCGTCTCCCACTCTCAGAGTAGGCGCTTTTCCCAGGAATGTCACTTCTGCATTCGTCGGAATCCCTTCTGTCCCGGAGAACACCTGAAGGGTTATATCATTTCCCCAAATCTTCACGACCTGCGCCAACCGTCCGTCGACAATAGCCAGCTCGTCATTCCCGACGCCCTGGGCATTCAACGTACACGTTGCTTTCGTGATCTGGGTGATCTTTGTATAAACTTTTTGAAAAGCAGTCGTCATATAATTTATTTTTTGATTCTGTGATTTTCGATTCCATGATTGTGTGATTCTTCTCAATATAAAGTCAAATCACTTAATCATTATATCACCTAATCACTAAATTTATTTCTTTTTTCTTTCGTTAATGATCTCGTTCACTTCTGCCTCATACTTTTTGAACGCTTCCGATTGATATTCGGAATAGTTCATCTGTTTGAAACCATTAATGATACGTTTGAAATAGGGATTAATCTCTTCGAACGTGTCAAAATTAAATTCGGAACGAACCACACCCAGTACCATATTCAGCATATACTTCTGACGCTCCATCGCGGTAGAACCGTCAATGTTGTCAAAAGCATCCTGTTGCAGAATCACGAAGTCAATCAACTCGGACTTCCAGTATACCACGTGATATTCCAAAGGTACACCATCATCGCCCAAAATATCAATCTGCTCTGCCGTCTCGCGACCGCGAACCAACATATTACGAGCCTCGTTCACATCAGCAATCCACGTATCGGAAATATTCTTCTTGGCGAACTCGATAAATTCCGGATATTCCAAGTATTTTGAATAAGATTCCAACGTATCGATTGCCGGGTAACGTTTCGCATCCGCACGTGCTTGAGACAAAGCGTAGAAACAACGTGCCACTTTCTTCGTGGACTCCGTCACCGGCTCTTTCAAGTTACCACCGGCAGGAGATACCGTACCGATAAAAGTAACGGAACCCGTCTTACCATTATTCAAGTACACCATTCCCGCACGAGCGTAGAAGTTTGAAATGATAGCCGACAAGTCCATCGGGAACGCATCCTGTCCCGGTAACTCCTCCATACGGTTGGACATCTCACGCAAAGCCTGCGCCCAACGAGAAGTCGAGTCGGCCAGCAACAACACCTTCATTCCCATGGAACGATAGTATTCCCCGATCGTCATAGCCGTGTACACGGACGCCTCACGGGCAGCCACGGGCATATTGGACGTATTAGCAATAATCGTGGTTCTCTCGTACAATTTACGACCGGAACGAGGGTCTTCCAATTCCGGGAACTCGGTAAAGATCTCCACCACCTCGTTCGCACGCTCACCACAGGCAGCCATGATAATAATATCAGCATCTGCAAACCGGGACAACGCGTGCTGCAACACGGTCTTTCCCGTACCGAACGGTCCCGGAATAAAACCGGTTCCCCCTTCCAAAATCGGGTTCATCGTGTCGATAACACGTACTCCGGTCTCCATTTGACGGGAAGGACGGGGTTTATCCACGTAATTACGGATAGCCACCTTCACCGGCCATTTCTGGATCATCGTAACAGGAATCTCTTTTCCGGCCTCATCTTTCAGCACGGCAATCGTGTCCTTTATCGTGTATTCCCCGGCAACGGCAATTGACGCGATGGTATATTCCCCTTTCAACTTGAAAGGTACCATAATCTTATGATCCAGCCAGTTTTCCTTCACGTTACCCAACCAATCGGCACCGGTCACCTTATCACCAACCTTGGCCAACGGGGTAAAACTCCATTTTTTATCTTCTTCCAACGGGTTCGTGTACTCTCCTCGTTTCAAGAATACACCCGTCATCTTATCCAGGTCATTTTGAAGACCGTCAAAATTCTTTGACAGCAAACCGGGACCCAATGTAACTTCCAACATGTGGTCTTCGAACTCCACGAGGGAACCGGGTTTCAATCCCCGGGTACTTTCAAAAACCTGTACATAAGCAATATCCCCGACAACCTTGATCACCTCGGCCATCAACCGCTCGTTTCCAAGCTGGATAAAGCAAATCTCATTCTGAGATACCGGTCCTTCGGTACGCACAAGTACAAGGTTGGAAATAATACTATGAACTTTTCCTTGTGTCTTATTCATATCTCTATTTGTAAATTATTCTGATTCCTTAATCTCCTAATCGGCAATCTCAAAATCACCCAATTACTTAAATTCTTCCGCAAACTCGAAACTCTTTCTGAACTTATCCACGACTTCCATGAAGACTTTTCGTCCCGATTCGGAACTCATCTTGCTCCATCGCTCAACGATCATCAGCTCAAGCATGAAACTCAAAACCTTCTCCATGGAGAAATACTCGTAAACCACGGCCTCTTCGATATAATCCCAAAGAAGTAAATCCAGTCCTCTCTCCCGTTCGACAAGGTTTGTATTTCCCATCAGAGAAATCACCTTCTCCGCGTACGGGAATTCCATCCCCAAACCGAAATCTTTCGAGTTCGAAGTTCTCAGCGCCTTAGAAAACACGTTATCACCAATAATCTCCGGGGCAACCTCTTTCCCGTACTTCCGACAAGTCAAGGCCGTCTCCAGATTCTTCACGTTCATCACGAATTCCGCGTAATTCCGGACAAACTTACTACCACTCTTCATCAAGTGATCGTAATACATCCAACTCAACACATTCTCCGGAGAAACATCATATTTCAAATGTTCCCCTTTAAAATCCGCGATAAATCGATTGAGGTAAGCAGGTAAAGAATTCGTCGGTTCGGTGATTTCGTCTTCCAGACGTTGTAATGGATATACTGTTTCAAGATGGGTATCGGGAGCCATTTTATTTAGCAACCGCAGAACTTGTTTATTATCGGCAGGCAGAAAAAACAACTCCATCAACTTCACATCCTCCTTCTTCAGAGCCTCCCGAGCCAACTCCCGAAACCCGTTCACGGACAACGCTAGTTTCCGATCATCCAGAAAGACCTCCGGTAGTCCTGCAATAAAACAGTAGTAATTATTTTTTAATATCATATTATTCATTCTGTGATTCCGTGATTTAATGATTCAACGATTTTGTGATTCAATCACTTAATCTATAATCACCCAATCACTCAATCCTTAAATAACAGTTTTTTCGTGAAGCCTTTCATATATTGATTAAAGAAAGCTTCAAATAGTTTCTCGGAGAAAGCAATCTGGAAACCACCATCTTTAGGCTGGATCACAAACCCTTCTTCTAAATTACCCACCTTTACCTCAAGACCTTTATCCAACAGATCCTTGTACTTGGCCGCAACAAACGATTCGAACTTCGCCTTTTCATCCTCGGAAAGAAGAATTTCCATGTTCAGGTTTCCACCGGCAACATCCCACTTCTTCACGATCGTCATAAGCAACTCCTGAATAAAAGCCTTTTCCTCGAACCCGATCTTGGCAACATCCCCGGCAACATCCCCGGCAACCAGATTCGTGATTGCCTGTTTTAAAGCCGTGATAGCTTGGCGCGCACTTAACGTCATTTCAGACTCGGCCTTCTTTTTCAAGTTAGAAACCTCTGTCTCCGCATCAGCATTCATCTGTGCTGCTTTCGCTTTCGCATCGGCAATAATCTTTTCGGCCTCTTGCTTTGCCTGGTTGATGATATTCTCCGCCTCCTGGCGAGCCTTATCTACCCCCTCGTTGTAAAGCTTTTGGGTCAAAATATCTAATTTATTCTCCATACTAAAAACGTGTTATATATTAATTTTATCTTACAAACTTTCATTAAAACTAAGTGTCAATAAATGTGCCAGTAATCCAGAAAAACGGCGTCAAGATATTAAAAAACATTGACAATAACAAATAAAAATTATACAAGCAAACTCCTAAAAATATCCCCGTATCAGATACGAATTCCACCATCAAGGGTTCCACTCAAACCATAAAAGAGACAAAATTCATAGCGTAACGAAGCCGTGTTATAAACTATAAGTTAAAAACTAAAAGATAAAAGTTGGAAATCAAAAAGCGTCGGACCGTGCGGCTGGAATCTAAAATCTAAAATTAGTAGGATCTAAAATTAGCAAGGACTTTACAAACTTTACGAACTAGGGGAGTGTCAAAAGATTTTGACACTCCCCATCCGCATCAATGTTGTTCCCACCGACGTTTGCACCAAGCCACCACGACCGAGCTGATCACTCCTCCCACGATGCTTAACACTCCCGCGACAAAATCATTTGCCAACTGCGTGAAAAAAGCATTCAAACTCAGCGTGAAAAATATTCCCGTGAAAAAGTATAAGCTCATCATAACCTTAAAATCACTCAACCGTGAGATACTGGCTAGGCGAAATACTTTTCCCGTTCTTCGAGGTTGCAAAACAATAGATCTTCACGTTCGCATGGTTCCAATTTTTCGGAAGTGCCACGCTGGTATTGCCGTTCTCCCCCCGACTTCTTAACGAGATCAATTTCACCCGCATCAACACGCTCTCGAACACCACGGCATACACCAGATCGTCAACCAAAGCGAACCCGTTCTCCTCCGTCTGCATCTCCTGTTCGAAAGAATACATTTTATTCTCCGAGGAATACGTGACCGAGACTTCCGGAACATCCTGAACTCCAGTAGCCATTTTCAACCGTTCGTAATCTACCGTTGCCACGTGTTTTTCGTCCACGTCTACCGCTTTCATGTTTTTCGCGACGAATGCATTCGAAGTAGTTCCGTTCCCAATTCCCACGAATCCTTTCTGCACAACCGGCAACAAGAAACGGGACAACTCGATCAACACCTTCATGCGGGCTCGCTGATCCAACATCTCCGAAGTCGGCTTATCCTTTCTCGAGAATATCCTCGCCCTAGCGATATTCTGTTTGTTCATGTAACACATCGTCACGTTACCAAGGGTTTTCGTTACCTTACCCAATAAATAAGAATCAAATTTTGCCATAACATTAAAATTTAAAAATGAATAAATCAGAAAATTTAAAATGATTCCGCACTCCCCGCATGGGCCCTACACGAAAAATGCAAGAAACTTATTTTAATTTAGAATGAAAACGCAGCCCCGTGCGCTGAAATCTAAAATCTAAAATTTAAAATTAGTAGAATTTAATCCAGTCCGCCACCCTCAACGCCGGTCCCGGATCAACTTTCCTCGACGTCACGTCCGAATGCCCCACGATGTCCCCGATGGGATAAGTATCCACCAGTAAACCACACACCTCGTTCAACACCCGCATCTGCACGTCCGTGTAATCATGCCAGTACGTCGGCACCTCTCCCGAATCTTCCGTGTACACTTCCCCCACGAGAACCTCCTTACCACATTCCGCCACGAACTTTCCCCCTTCCAGTCGCAACTGCCCCAGGTTATCCAGCTCAATCCCGATCGAGCAATGATTCAGCTCGTTCCTTCCCCCGTAACTACTCTTCCCGGCATGCCACGCCTCGATATTAAACGGCACCATCTGTATCACCTGCCCGTCTCGTCCGATCACCACGTGCGCCGATGCCTTCACATCCGGCTTTACCAAGAATTTTGCTGAAGATATGGCATCCATACCTGCCGTGTAATGTAAAATAATCATATCCGGCTCTCCTAGTCCACGTCTATTCTTCGGGCATTCCAGATGAATCACCCCACCACCCATTAACCGGTGATTGACAATTGAAAAAGATGAATTAGAACTTGAAAATACATCCATAACAAAAAGTTTAAAATTTAGAATGAAAAAGATTCCGTGATTGCCGATTCGATGATTGGGTGATTAAAATCACTTAATCGAAAATCATTAAATCACTTAATCGATAGGATCTAAAATTGATTAGTTTTTATCTTTTATCTTAAAAATGGCCCCCGCCATTTTTTCCCCGCTCCTCCCCACCACGTACCCGCCCAACCCAATCTCCAGCAAATCCCAGAACCGGGAAGTATCCGCCAACATGGGCAAACTCGTGAAAGTGCCAATAAGTACAATAACAGCAAATATCAACATCACCAATGGCCGCCACGAACGCTGTAGCCAATTCCCAGCAGCCTCGGCTCTTATCACGCCAGCCCGAGCTTCAATCATTTCACGTTCCCGCTCGTACACCAATCTCAATATCTCCGCCTGTAACTCTTTCTTCTCCCGTGCCGGGAGCGTCAAGCCATTAATCACCCCGCTAATAGCATTGACAACATCTGCTATCGGCTTCATTTCCTTCCCTGTAAACGTACATACTGACTCATAGATAACTGCTTCTCATCAGGCGAAATAAAGAGACAATACAAATGCAACGTTTCCCCCTTCCACCCGTCAATCGTAAAACTCGCCACACCATCTTTCCGCACACCCCCTATATTCTCCAACACCCTCGGACAAAACGCCCTCCCTTCATGTAACACGACCACCATCAAATGATCATTATCCTCCACAAATCCTCGTCCACCCACCTTTTCCCATTGTAATAAAACACGACCTTCCAAATCAATCTGTCCTCTTAAATGAAACACTCGTTGTCTCTTTCCCGCGGAAAACTGAAGTTGAGAGAAATCTCCGATACGCCCATCCGCACAGAACACCTTCATATTTTTTTCAAGATAAAACGTATAACCATTGAAACTGTTTCCTTGAGCAGACACCTTCAATATCCTCCTTAACGAAGTCTCTTTCAACTTCTGGTAAAACCGGATTGCAACTAAAAATCTCGCCCTCACTTCCTGTTGTTTCATTGTCTTCGGATTATTCGCTCGAAACGTTCTTCTTGCATACGACTTGTTACCTATCTGATAAATAATCACATCCCCCAATTTCCCGCTTAATCCAAAATCATTTTTAAATGATGCCATAATTTCTCGTTTTTTAAATGAATACTCTCTCTCATTTTTCTAACGACAAAACTACAACACCCCCGAAACTTCATCACTACACACCATCCCACGTGTGTTTCCATCTTCCCACAAGCCACTGATTATTATCAATAAAAAAAGAGGCCTGAGCACATCGCTCAAGCCTCTTTTTATTAAGTTTTTATTGAGTAAATTACTATTAATCTAACTTATTAGAAATAATCCGCTCTCTGATCAAATTTATAAACTCACAAACCAAAGGATAAAATTCTTCCACTGTAGCCAAGTCAAAATTCTTAAAATCTTCATAATCGGCTTCAGAACGATTATTATAATACCACTCCTTCTTTCATTACATTTTCATAAAATGGTGTAAAACGCTTTCCCCATTTACGCATAGATTCTATGAACGGGTTAATTTGTATGCCCGTTTGTAATTCTATATCATACAATGGAGCAGTCAAGGCCATTCGATCTTCCAAGGTAATAACGTCTTTATCTAACAATAACAACAAATCAATATCACTATCTGGGTGAGCATCCCCCCTTGCCTCACTTCCGTAAAGAATAACCCTAATGCCCGGAGCAATCCGATGTAGAGCTTCTCTAATTTGAGATATAACTTGTAATCGATTCATGATAGTCCTCCTTATAAATCAGTTATCACACAAAATTAATATTTTTTCTCAGATATACAGGCAGCTAAAACGTGTTTTATTCATTATAAATAAATATTTATTGACTTAATGAATTCTTTCAGAACCGATATTAAACTGTATAAATTAAAGGCGTGGCAAAAAACTTTTACCACGCCTTCCCTCCTGTCAAGCATCTTTCTTATCCCGTTCCTGTTCAATCAAAAAGATCAACCGTTTCAGGAAAATCACCAGCTCGTTCGTCCGTTTAAAAATATCCCGCTTCAACTCCCTGTGATTCGAAATTTTTACCCCAAACGCCCGTTCGGCCAACCGGATAACCTCTCGATACTCCATCAACATCCCGTCCGGCGTGCGTAACACCTTCGCCAGATAAATTCCCAGCATCAGTTCCGCTATCTCCATTTTGTTATTGTTCGATGTCCAGACCGCCAACGGTCCATCATCCGAACTCCCGGCATACCTCTCCGGGTATTCCTTCCGCTCTCGGGAAAACCGGATCTCGGCCTCTACCCGTTGTAACACGGCCTCCACGCAATACCCGAGCATTCCCTTTTTTCCCCGATCCGTCACTCGCTTGGCACACTTCATCCCAAACGTGCAGGCGGATTCGTACTCGTTCCAACACCCGCACCTCTTCCTTGTAGTTCTTTTCCTTATCACACATCCGTTCCAAATCCGCCACGAATTCCCCGACGACCAGTTCTACCTCATCTTTCGTGACATCTTTCCCACTACACTCTTCTAACCAAGAGAAAAACCTTGCGTTTAATAACTCTTTCATAACTTAAATATTAAAATTTATAAATTAAAAAACCTCGGACACTCTTCGTCCGAGGTTATATCTCCGCTTAAATACAAATTTGTAAATCTTAAACCAATAACTTTTCCGATTCTTTCGATTTCAAGAATTTCTCCAACAACTCCACCTGTTTCACCGAGTGTATGTCCCCGGAAAAATGATCGATCAACCTTGCCACCAATAACTCCCTTGCCCCTGCCATTGCCTCTTTCCCGTAAAAACCCACAAACGACAGCAAGTTCACTTGTATCCGGCATCCCCGTCGTTTCAACTCCCACACCCGTTCCGTCAGATGTTTCGCGTAAAACGGGTAACGCTCCGGGTGTGCCAACACGGGCGTGTAGCCCTTGTCCTGCAGACGAAAAATCACCTCCTCGAAAACCGGAGACGGGGCCACGAAACTATGTTCCACCAGCACCTTTCCTCCGTGAAACGAGGCGATATTCCCTTGACGGATCAAATCTATCATGTATTCACCGATCTTGTACTCCGCCCCGGCATCCGCCTCAATTTCAATTTTCTCCTTCAATAAACATTTTTTCAGCTCGTTCAGTTTTTCAAGAATTATCTCCGGCGTGTTCATCGGTGACGGAAAAGAAATATGAGGAGTAAAAGAAAACTGTTTCACCCCCAGTTCCAACATCTTTTTCACGATCACCACGGAATCCTCTACCCGTTTCACCCCGTCATCCAATCCCGGTAGAATATGAGAATGGATGTCATGATCGTAAGAAAAATATTGCTTGTTCCTTCTTTTAAACCAGTCCATGATCGTTATTTTTTCTTCTTTTTATCCTTGCCATCCTGTCCGTAACCATAGCCATACCCGTAACCGTACCCGTAGCCATAACCATACCCGTAACCACCGGAACGACTGACCTTGATCCCGTTCACCACGATTCCCAGGTTCGCCAAACGACCACCCTTCTCCAGGTCGGCAACAACCCTCAGACCTTTTTTATCAAGCACGTTCGCACGAACCACGTAAACACAAGCATCCGCGTACTCGCTCAACGAGAAACCGTCAGCCAGGATACCCAGCGGCGGCGTGTCAAGGATAATACACGAGAACTCGCTCTTCAAACACGCCAGCAACTCTCCCATCCGGGGACTAGCTATCAACTGTGTCGGGTTCGGGGGGACCGTTCCTCCAAATATCACGTGCAGGTTATCATTTACCTTCTCAACCAGCATTCCCGGGTCATCAACCATCCCGGCCAGGTAAGCCGATAATCCCTTCCGGCCTTCTCTCTTGAAGTACTCGTTTAACCTCGGGTTACGCAAGTCACAACCGATCACGATCACCTTCTTGCCTGCCCGGGCGTAGGCACTCGCTAAATGCGCCGCGACCAAAGATTTTCCTTCACTCGGTATCGTCGATGACACCATGATCACGGGCGTGTCCTTTCGCTTGATCAGGTAATTCAAATTCTCCCGGATCAACTGCATCGACTCCGACATCATCCAGTCCTCGCTCTCTATCGACGTTTTCTCTTCCGGCAATTGCGGCAAAGTTCCAAGTAACGGGGCATTTACCACTTTTCCCACCTCATCAGCATTTCTCACTTTTGTATCCAACATATCCGCCACGAACATGATTCCCACGGGAAGCACCACTCCCATGAACATTCCGAACAACAATATAAGCATTTTTCTAGGAGCCACTGGATGTTCCCCCGGATCCGGATTCTCTATGATCTTAGCCATCGGCACATACATCAACTTGGCGATCTCCGCCTCTTCGCGTTTTTGCATTAAGAACAAAAACAAGTTCTCCTTCAACTCCTGCTCTCGGGCAATAGAACGATACTGCTTTTCCTGTGTCGGCACAGAAGTTAATTTATCCTCCACCTGTTGGCTTTCCCGCTCCAAACTCTTAATCTTTATATCCAATCCATTCTCCACGTTAGCAATAGCCGACCGAATACTACTCTTTAAATCCCGTAACTGAGCTTCCAAACCCAACACGATCGGGTTACTTTCCCGAGCCGATTGTAACAATTTCCCTCTACGAAGAATCATCTCGTTATACTTACTGATACCACTATTAAGAGATTCATCTGTCAACCCTAACTGTTCCGGTAATATTCTAAACTCTTCTCCTCGTCTATCTTCCAAGTAAGCACGCACACTCTTCACCACATCCATCTCGGTACCCAATTTCAATAATTCAGCATCAGTCGCCTTCTTTTGTTCCATGGCAAGAGCTGCATCCGACGTCAAGTTAGTTAACTGGTTCGTCTTTTTAAATGTTTCCGCACTATTCTCAATATCCCCTAATTCCTGATTAATGACCCGAAGACGTTCGTTGATAAACTCAACCGTCTTTTCTGACACGAGTTGTTTATCCTCTATACCATTTTGGTTGTAACGCCGAATCATCGTGTAAAGGAAATCTACCCCTTTCCCCGGATTCGTTTCCTTTAACGAAACACCCACAGCGCTAGCATTTTTCTCCAACAAACTTATCTCCAAACGCTTGTGAAAATCCGTTGCTGCTTTCCCGTAAGTTAATAAATCCACTCGAATCTCATCTCCAACTTGTAATAACGAATCACTTTTTTCCACGGTCATACGGTAGTCTCCCATTGATATCGCTTGAGAAAAATTTCCCTCGAACATCACGTTCTTATCCGCATCCAATACCTCAATCTTATCTGCCCCCTTTGCAATCACGTAAAAGGTTGTATCCTTGATATTCTCCGGTAAATCCACGAGTACTCGAAAAGGAGAATCCTTGTACAGCTTCTCTTCTCTCAATACCTTTTCCCTCGTATAATCCACATTTAGCTCCAACTCTTTTACTACATCCAATATCAAATTTTTAGACTTCAACTCCACGATCTCATTCTCTACCATCATCGTTCCTTGAAACAACCCCAATTCCTTTAACATCGGATTTACCCCGACCTCCCCTTTTTTCGAATCGCTAATCATCACCTTCGCCCCCACCTTATACACCGGAGTAGAACTAAAACAAATATACAAAGCAATTAGAGCGCATAACGGTATGCTAATAGCAAACCACCACCAACGGGCCAAAATTTTATAGAAAAAAGTTTTCAGATCAAAATACTCCTCTTCTTCTGTCTGTAACAAATTATTATCTTGATTGATCATTTTCATATATTATTAATCTGGAACTATCTTGTCAAAGAAATCAAGGCCACGATTGTCGACAAACTTGATAAGATATAAGGCAAGAACGTGCTGACACTTCCCCCGGCAATCCGTCCTTTGTTCGGTTCCACGTAAACCACATCATTCTGCTGCAAGTAAAAAAATGGTGAATCAATAAAATCACTTGATGTCAAATCTACTCGGGCAAAAATCTTCTCATCTCCTTGCTCCCGCATCACCAAAACGTTTTTCCGTTTACCATTTATTTGCAAGTCCCCTGCCATTCCAAGTGCATCCAACAACGATACCCGCTCGCTAACGACCTTATAGCTACCGGGAGCTTTCACCTCCCCTAATATCGTCACCTTGAAATTCTGGAACTGAATAGTCACGATCGGGTTCTTCAAGTACTCCGACAGCTTCTCTTTCAACATTTCCGCCAACTCGTTTCTCGAAATTCCCTCGACCTTCAATTTCCCCAACACGGGAAAATCAATCTCACCATTCTTATCCACGAGATACCCCCTCGGAATTTGCTGGCTAGAGGTTGTATTTACTTCACGCCCCAAACCAATCATCGGCGTGTTAAAGGGTAGTGCTGATTCCAGATCATCACACGACACTATAATCGACAACAAATCATCCGTATGAATCACGGTTTTATATTCACACTCCGCTTTAATCCGTTTGTTTACATCAACATCCTGCAAATACACCACCTTCTTGCTCGAAGCACACGAAACAAACAATCCCGCAGCCCATATCAACATGATCACGTTCTTTATCAAATGCATATTTTAACTATTTACAGATACAACTTTTTATCTCACTCACAATATAAGCTACATCCTCATCCATCACACAAGGCCCAGCAGGAATACACAATCCTTTCTCGAATAATTTCTCCGAAGTTCCATCCACGTAACAAGGACTGCCCGCAAACACCGGCTGCAAATGCATTGGTTTCCAGAGTGGCCGGGTTTCAATCCCTTTACGATCCAAGAACACTCTCAATTCTTCACAATCCACTCCTGTCTCCTCCTTATCTATTAGTATTGTACATAACCAGTAATTAGCATTAAACCGCTCGTCTGGATTCGATTTTAACTCGATCCCTTTCACGTTGGCAAATGCTTGTTCGTATAACTCATGTACATGACGATGGTGAACCACATGCTCTTCCAATACAGTCATCTGTCCCAACCCGATCCCGGCACAAATATTACTCATCCGATAATTATAACCTATCTTCTCATGCTGATAGTAAGGGTACGGTTCCCGAGCCTGCGTAGCGTAAAACATCGCCGCCTTTTTCGCCTTTTCATCAGGGACAATCAATGCCCCGCCCCCCGAGGTGGTGATCATCTTGTTCCCGTTAAAACTCAACGCCCCGAACTTCCCGAAAGTACCGCATTTCTGCTCCTTATATTCCGATCCCAACGCCTCTGCGGCATCCTCCAACACGGGGATCCCATATTTCTCGGCCACAGCACAAATCTCGTCCATCTTTGCCGGCATCCCGTACAAATGCACCGGGATAATCGCTTTCGGCTCCCGTCCGGTTTTTGCGATCCGGTCTCGTATAGCTTCCTCCAGCAACACGGGATTCATATTCCAAGTATCCTCTTCCGAGTCCACGAAAACAGCCGTTGCTCCCAAGTAAGTCACCGGATTCGCTGATGCGCAAAACGTGAAACTCTGGCAAATCACCTCGTCCCCCGCTTGCACACCCAATAAGATCAATCCTAAATGCAACGCCGCCGTCCCCGCACTCAACGCCACCACCTGTTTTCCCTCATTCTCAATTTTCAACTTTCCATTTTCAATTAGAAAGTCCTGCAAGGACTTTTCAAAAGCATTCACGTTCGGTCCCAATGGAACCACCCAATTCGTATCAAACGCCTCTTTAATAAAGTCTTGTTCCTTGCCGCTCATGTGTGCCAAGCAAAGATAAATTCGTTTTCGATCCATACATGTAAACAGTAAACGTCCCGCCACGGGCCATCACGAGATTCATTCATCCCGTCCCGCTTGAAACTCTATATTGAAATTTTTTTAATAATTATCTTACGTACAATTCTTTTATTCCTTGCAATTCCCTCTTTAAATAAGAATCCAACCACTCATAATACATTTTAATCTTCCCGTCTCTTCCTTTCTCGTTTTTCAACTTCTCTTTTAATCCAATTCCACGTTGAAACACCTCTTTTCTCACGGGATCAATGCGTTGTAAAATTCCAGTTCCCTCTATATTTTTTAATCCTGTTGTATTTATATAATACCTCATATCACCATAAGTTGCAGCAATAAGTGTTTTTTTCAATTGAAGAGAAAAATTACAAAGCATAGATTTTTTCTCTCCGTTCCCTGTAATTATTGAAGGCAATTCTCCCGAGGTCGACAACCAGACAGGTATCGCCACCGATGTCAAAGGGAAACCAATTATCGTCCACATCGTTGTCATCCCCGAATCTTCATTATTTTTCACCCCTTGAATGACAGCAGCAGCACTTGTGGAATAGCGATTTATACAATCCTGAAAATACATATAATGTTTCTCATGTTCCCGTGCATTTTCAAAATCTTGAAGTTTCTGCCCACTTAAAGAATTTTCCAAAGAAAAACAAACAGAATTCAATAAAAAATTAATATCCAATCTTTTACCTCCATAACGTTCTAATATTTTTTCAACTGTTTTATAACGTATATATCCATGCCCTTTCCCCTGCAAACCGGATAAAGAATAGTTCGTGCGTATTAAATAACCATTAGGAGCAACTCTGGCATCATTTACATCATAACAAACATACGTGAAATTATTCGTCTCAAAATACGCCCCATTCCCTCTCGCATCAATAACACCAAAATTCACCCGAAAACCATGAGGTTTAGGATAATTCTTCAAAAAAGACTCAAACTCCTCCACGGACGCACAATTAAGTAATGCCTCCTTCATAAACACCCCGGACATATTCGTCTCAACCCGAACGGAATCACGCAAATTTCCTGAATCAGTACTCATAATTGCAAATCCTTCTGAATTATATCCCATCCAGATCGTTTTATTCTCCTTATACCCGGCATTTACAATCGCCATAGCCGAATATTTCCCGCCAGACAAATAAAGAACTTTCTTATTCAATTGTTGCTCATTGTCAAAATGTTTCCACATTAACGGACGCCCATCTTTTGTCACTTTCCCCGAAATAATAGCAGAAGTACAAGCTCTACTTTGATAAACAAAACAAACAAAAAATATAAACAAGAAAAATTTCATTTCAAACAATCTTTATTTGATTTATCTCTCAATTATTTCACTACACGCCTTAATGTACATCTACCACCGTCATCTGAAATCAGATCAAAACCAGAGGACAAATACAGATTGAATGCAGCAACATTATCTCTATAGACAACCAAATCTACATTCAAAAAATTTTTCATTTTAGCGTAATGCACAACAGCATCTATCAAGCGATAAGCTAAACGTTTCCCTCTAAACTCTTTTTTCGTATGCACTAACGTAATAAAACCTTTTCGACTCTCAACATCATAAAAATACGAAGCCACAATTCCTGCCACATGACTGCTTGAAACAACGACAAACATGGTCGATAACCGACTAATTTTCTCTGCAAAAGCGACCAAATTTACTCGCACACTAAGTGGTTCATAAAAATCACTATCATAATCACAAACGTATTGATAAAAAAACTCTTCTCGAGGCTGCCCGATATAAATACTCACATCTTCATTTATCTGAAGTTTGGATTCTACACCCCTGAATACATTTTCTACCTCAAACATAATTAATTGGTCGATTATTTACATATCTGCCGTTGTTGGCTAAGTTTACTGGTTACCTGATCTCCCGTAATAACTTGAACATCCTTACGTGTAATCACATTCACGACCGTACGTAATACAATCTTTATATCCAAGCATAATGAAAGATGCTCAACATAATACACATCCATTTCCAACCTTTCATCCCAAGAAAGATTATTCCTTCCATGCACCTGTGTATATCCCGTAATACCTGGTCTAACTACATGTCTCAACTTTTCTCGCTCCTTATAATAGGGTAGATATTCTGTTAGCAAAGGACGAGGCCCGATCAATGCCATATCACCCATCAATACATTAATGAATTGAGGAAGCTCATCTATAGATGTTGCCCTTATGAATCGTCCAACAGAAGTTAAACGCTGTACATCCGGAAGAAAATTTCCATGCTCATCCCTCTCATCTGTCATTGATTTATACTTGATTATTTTAAAAATTTTCCCATTTTTACCCGGGCGGGATTGGCAGAAAAAAACACCAGCTCCTTTATTCGCAAAATGCAACCAAATGGTAATAATCAACAACAAGGGACTCAAACAGAGTAGGACCACCAATGAAATAAAAAAATCAAACAAGCGCTTAAAAAAATACTTGTACATAATCACTCATAAGAAACTAACAATTCACTTTCTCTATCCAAAATAATAGGTTCTATATCAACGTCTCTCAAGAAAATATAAGGTTTTTCATAGTGATAATAAGGTGCTCGTTCTATCCCATAAGCATTCCCCGCCTCTATATAACGCATGGAATCTCCAACCAAGTCAAAACCGATTTCAGACATAATCCCTGTATAAGCCATATGGCGAATATTACACTCCGTCACCTTCATATTTCCTTCCCGATCTTCCTTCAAATCGAAACTCAATACACCATGAGCCTTTAAGTTCAATTTATTACAAATATATTCAATACAGCTATTACAAAACGACAAGATTCGATCCTCATTCAAAAAACGTCCAAAAGAAGTATTACCAGTAACTTTAGAGGGCACCAAATTAGCCATCACATACTCTGCGCATTCCAATGCAGCACCCTTTAAGTATTCTCCATCAATATATAACATCTGTGTGGCAAGATGGCGTCCAGTCAAAAATTCACAAACAGTAAATTCGGGAATTTCTTTATTGATAAAAAGCCAAGATTTATAATTATCAATACTATCCAATCTTAACGAACCAAGTCCCCCGGAACCTTTCGTCGCCCTTATCCAACAAGGGAAACCTATTTCTTTCTCAACCTCTTCAAAATGTGGATTATCTTGAGTGACCTTTATCGTCTTGGGAATATACACAGAACCATTCAAGATGTCTGCCATGATCGATTTGTCCATCAAAGTTGTTGCCAATTCTAACGGTGGTATAAAAGTAGGACAAGGGTAAGTGCCATGTTCCTTACGATACACTTCCCAGCCGATAACTTCAACTTCCGGTTGCACAAAAGCATAATCAATGGATTCTCTCTTGATCAGGTTTATCACGAATTCCCAATAAGCAGGATTATCCATCCTTGGGGCAACATATCCTTTGTCAATTAAGCCTTGCATATAAAAACCCAATGCTTTCGGATTCGCATCAATACCTATAATCTTATAGCTGGGATAATGCTTTTTTATAAATCGAGCTATGGAACGAGGAGTCATTCCACCAATACCTGTAATTAAAATTGTTTTCATTGGTACAATAATCTGATTAGATATATTTTGATAAAATCTTTTTCAATCCTGTTCCTGCCGGCATTTGCCATACTCTTGCCCCCCAATCATGATTTCCTTCAATCAAAATAGGCCCATCTTGCTTTATGGCAACATCCCAACCTATTGATTTATTATCACCGTATTTAGAAGTAGCATTCACACAAAGTTGCCGCACCTCTTTCCAATAAGGAACTCTAAAACCCTGAATTTTCATATTTGAAACAGGATGAACCTTATAATCTGGTAACGTAATATCAAACGACACTCCGTCCGATTCTATTACTCCTGTTTCCACGTTTATTTTAGCAGTAATTCCACCGGAAGATAAATTATCAGTATTTTTATAAATCCCCATTCTTAAGCTGGCTCCGATCATATCAACACCTCCGTCTTGATTCAATTGCGTGATAAAACGCACCGTATTTAAACTATTGGGAGCCAATCGTTGTAAATCATTATGCTGATAAACAAACTCTTCTAAAATATCAAAATGTAACTCTTGAGCAAGTTGCAGTATCTTTTCAGGAGTATTTCCCGCAATTCTCAAAATTTTCACGTTTTTCCCTCCACCTCCCGTGGAACCTTTCAGAACGATCTTCTCTTTCCCCGCAATAAATGCGGCAATATCTTTAACAGATCCCAACAAGGGATTCATCCACGAACGTCCTAAAAATTCCTTATAAGCATCGAAAAACTTAATTTTATCAGATAGTATCACTCGTTTTTGCGGTGGATTATTTTTCTTCTGAAACTCATACATAAAACCCATAGAAGCATACTCTCGCCTCTCTTTCATGGGCTTTTTGTAAAAACCATAATAATAGTACTCGTGAAAAGCCGTACCCAATCTTAACGTTGTACAAATCATATCCCATATTTGATACCCACAGGATAAACCGTAAGCTTTCTTTACGAAATTACGATGCTCTCTCAATTTACACCAATTGGTAATCTTGAGATAGTAACAAAAATAAATGAGATGTTTCATGTTTAACAAAATATCTAACAATTGATTCTATTCTTCAGTAGCCTCCTTATTCAATTTGCTAATTCTTCAAGATAGAATTTTTACCACAATTCGCTTTATAAGTATAGGCCCCAAAACCAACAATGAGAAGTATATACAAATAACAATACCAAAACATCCAGGCTCTATGCAAAAAAATAATAATAATAATTGGTAAAAAAAGGCACAAATACCTCACTCTTACTTTCATAAATATGACATAAAACGTCAAACAAACCAAAAGCAAGCCGATAAAACCACTATCATATAAAAACTCCCGATAATCGGACAAAACTACATTTTCATTCACTTCCAAAGCAAACGTTCCATGCCCCCATAATAAAAGAGGAAAAGAGGATTTCAAAAATTTATCATAAATAAATAGAGCCGTATTATTCGTTCTACCATCCAATATATTTACTTCTTCCACACCGAAATTCCTTCCGATTGAATATTCCCACACGGCATTTAGCAAAACACTATCGGCTAAAATCAAAAATGCAAGTAAGATCACAACCGCACAAACATACCATTTCCAATGAAATTTCCGAATGATAAACATATTATACACTTCTAAAATTACCAAGATCACAAAAAAGGCAGTTGAAAATGTCATACATCCACAAATTACTAAAATTGGAGTTCGCTTAGCATATAATAATTTTTCCATGGACAATGTTAATCCTAAAAGAATTCCAAAATGCCCCGGCTCCGTCATAGGTCCCGTCGTTCTTAAAAAGTGGAAACCGCCTATATCAAAAATAATAGTATCATACGAAAGAATAAAACCATATACTCGGTAAATAATGTGTTTGTTCAAATGGGCAGCAGAAACCGGTTCCATTTCAAAATAAGGTAGAGCATTAGCGGGAAGAAAAAGTAATAAAACAGACAATAAAACAGAACTGGCTGCAAAAAAAATCATCATTTTCCGGAAATAATCAAATGTAATATAATACACTTGATTATCAAAAAAAACAATAAATACGCTTGTTAGTAAAGGTAGAAATATCTTAGCAGTCCAAGAATGTCCACCTACAGGTAACCCAAAAGAAACCCCTAACAAAAAGAAAAGAAAAGCAAGAATATACCGCTGTTTTGTAAACACTAATTGTCTTTGCATATACGACAGAGTAAATACAAGTATCATCAAGAACAACGATAAATAATGCAACATTATTTCCATTGGCAATAATCTCAAAACAGGGGGACCGATCATCACCAACAAACAGAAACACAAGAACAATGCTCCTATCTTCTTTACATTTATTTGTAACAAATCATTCATCTACAAACATAAAAAAGAACACTCCTACCATTCAGTATATCAAACAATAAAATATTTTTCAAAAGACTTAAGACCTCCATGAACAGCTTGCAACAAAGAAATCTCCCACAATCCATTACCCTCAATAAATACCGGTCCCTTTTCTGTTATGGCTATATCCCAACCGACAGAATGACATCTATACATCTTTGTATGTAATTCTAGTGCGAGGTCAACAGCTTCACGGAAAAAAGGTATCTCATAATCCTTAAATACGACACCCGAATCCAAGTGCCTTTTAGTTATCGTCCCATATTGTGGCTTTAAAAAGCCATTTTCCAATAACCTACCTTTTTGCATGTCTATTCCAACAAACGTACCTCCTTTCGCCCAGTTATCCACCGAACTACCTTCCCTTCCGATTCTAAGCCCAGCACCAAAAGGAATAACCTTTCCCTCTTTAGTCATAACTGTTTGTAATCTTATCGAATTTAGTGTAGATGAACATAATGCTGACATTGCAGGATGCTGATAAACTCGTTCTTGAATCAAATAATCTGCAGATAAAATCACCTCCAACAATTCATCCAGCGTCACGATATGACCATTTTTATAAATCTGTTTATTTTTCACCTGCAAAGAGAATACCCCATTCCCCAACTGTCCATCTGAGGGTTTCGCAAAAGCATCCATATCCATGGAAAAAAATATTTTCAATTTCTCTCTATCTGTCACTCCCTCTATGTTTACGAATTTAGAGTCCATATATATGATATTCCGCCCTTTTACAAAGCAGAGCACTTTCGGAGTAGGGATACCAAAACTATTTAAAAATATACTGAAATAGAACTTATCCGCAGTAATACTCCTTCCATGAAATATTCCATACACAGGATTAATCGTATTTAATCGATTTACTTTTTTTTGGAAAAGGTAATATGGAACAATATATGAAAAACATATTTCCCGAATTGACATGTTTTTCCTATCAAATCCATAGGTAAAATAATATGGTTCAAAATCTCTATATCGCAAAATAAAATACAATTGCTCTAAAAATATTCGAACACTCGATTTATGTTCATACTCCATATAATAAGATGGAGCTATTATATAACGATCATAATGTTTTATTAAAACAATAAAACTTTTCAATCTTTGATATAATCCTCTCATAAAATATATTACAATTTAAACTTCCACAATGTAAAATATCAACAAACACATTTTATGCTGTTCTAAATTTTTTAATCACCTCAACTCCCAACGTCCGGAATTGATTAAACGAACTTAAATTAAAAACACTTGACAAGCTTAAATAAAGAATCATGAAGATAATCGTAACGCTTAAGCCTTCGAAATAAATATTCAAGACGACAAGATTACTCAAGAAATAGGTAATAACAAAAGTTAACAAAACAGTAATAATTATTGGAAATAAATCTTTTATCTGAGATTTAATCCTATACCCCACATATCTTGATACGAGATATGAATTTATAAAATAAAGAGAATACGCTGTCAATACCCCTCCCCACAATAATCCATACATACCAAAACAAATTAATCCTCCTATATTAAGAATCAAACCTAAACTTCTTTTTATAATAGTCCATTTTAAAAGGATATCACTTCTCCCAATTGCAGCAACCGCATTATAATTTATCATTTGCAAACAAATAGCCATTCCTGCAATACAAAGAATCTGGAAATAAGGAACACTCGCAACCCATTTGTCTGAATACAATAAGATGATAAGAGGTTTTGCTATAAGAATTAATAACATCATCAACGGGAACACAAGAAAAGCCAATGAAGTTATGAATCTTTGTAACACTCTAATCATAGATAAATTATCGTTTTGAAACTCAGAAAGAACAGGATAAGCAACTTGATTAACCACACTGGAAATACTTGTGGATGCAATCTCTTCTAATTTTCTTGCTTGCGTATATAACCCCATTATTGCCGGCGAAAAAAATTTTCCTATCAATACTCCATGTATATTATCACAAAACGTATTTATCAAACTTGATAATAATATAAATCCACCAAATCCAAATAATTCCTTAAAAGATTTTTTTGAAAATAAAAAAGACGGAACCCATTTATTGAAACTCCAAAACAAGATGGCATTAAACAAACTAAAAAGCAATTGTTGTGCGACCAAAGCCCATATTCCCCAGCCTATCCATGCAAGAACAATTGTTATTACAACAGAAAGAAGCGATGCGGTTAAATTCACAGACGCTATTGATCTAAATCTCAATTGTTTACGCAATTGATTACATTGAATTATACTTAATGCATTTAAAATCAACACACCTCCTTGAACTCGCAACACGGGAGTTAACAAAGAAATCTCATAAAAGTCTGCAATAAAGGGGGCTGTAAAAAATAAAATTCCATACAACACAATAGATAGAAATAAATTCCAATAGAATATTGTAGAATAATCTTCTTGTGTAGGTTCTTTCTTTTGGATCAACGCCGAACCAAACCCTCCGTCTATAAATGTGTTGGCAACCGCAATAAAAATCAACAACATCCCAATACACCCATAATCGTCCGGAGTTAATAGTCTTGCCAAAACAATATTTGCAACAAAAGCTATAGCCATTGTTCCAAACTTTTGCATAAAACTCCACAACATCCCTGAAATCGTTCTTTCCCGTAAACTATCAGACATCACTTATTTCCCAATGTTTCTTTTATAATCATTCCAAATTCCTTTCCGATTAGTCAATTGTACTAAAATTGGATCAGGCCGACTATTCCCTTCTAAAATAATAATTTCGCTATTTTTCCCTATCACTACATCCCAACCGACATGCCTAACCTGAGGTAACACTCTCGAAGCCTCTGTCACAACAGCAAGTATTTTATCCCAATGTTCAATCTTATATCCGATAATCTGTTTACTCGAATACGGATGACATAAATAAGTCTTATAATTTGTATCTATCCCGGGGGATACTACTATCCCTGTTTCCACATCTACACATGCAGCAATTCCCCCGTTATGAATATTATCCGTATGTGAACCATTGTTCCCCCAACGTACTGCTGCACCCATAATCCTCGTAACTTGGTCTGTTCCCAATAACGTATAAATTCTCAAAGTGTTTATTGCGTGAGGATAAAAAGATCTCATCTCGTCACTTTGAACTAACAACTCTTCCCCAACCCACCTTTCTTTTGTTTTTTGTAGCTTTGTCTGCAATGATGTAAACCATTCAAATAAATCATCTTCTTTTGCAATTTTAACAATTTCAACTCCACTTCCTTCACTTCCTAAAGTTGGTTTTATTATCATCTGTTTTTCTTTTAACAAATCAAAAAAAACATTAAATTCATAAAAAGAACAAGTACTTAAATTAATCCAACGACGTTTTATAAATCGATCATATAACGTATTAAATTCTATTTTATCAAAGACCAAACGCCGATATTCTTTTTGGTTACATATATTATAAATTCTATCCCGCTTACCTCCTACGATGAATTCTTTTCTGCCAGACCGTCTCAATTGATCAAAACGATAATTCCAATACTCTTCAACCCCTAATTTATAACATCCATAGGCAAACATATAATCCACCAAATAATACACCTTCCACCACCAATTTACCTCATCAAGCATCAAATCCCTCAACCGACAAAATTTACAGTATCTTCTTTTCCACTCTTTCATCACGTTTATTTTTTAGATTGACGCACCATTTCCAATATTTCATCCGTATAATTTCCCAATGCAGGGCCTATCAATTGGTATACTCCCGGAGAATGCAAGTTCAATTCAATCAACACGACCTCATTCTTGTCATTCACCGTAAAATCCCACCCGATTATTCTCGTGTAAGGCAATGTCATGTGCATACTCTTAGCTTCATCTACAATTTGTTGAAATAGCGGAACAACAACACCATCATATTTCAAACCAAAATCATTCTCTTCATATACACCCGTGGGATTTATCCCGTATGCCGGAGATTTCAATTTACCGGAATTCTCTATCTCACAAAAAACGCCACCTACTGAAACATTATCAACTTTTGAACCTTTACGTCCCATCCGAAGCAATGAAGTTAGTACCACCACTTCATTTTCCCTTCTAAATGTTGTTAAGCGCACAGTATTCAAGGATGTCGGATTCAATCGGCTCAATTCCGGATGTTGTATCACGGCTTGTTGCACGATAAAATTCTTTTTATATTTTTTGAATAACTCCTTTACAGAACAATTGTCACTATCCGTCTTCCCCTGAACAGACGAGAAGCGAATAACACTTTTACCTTGAGCACTCTCTACCGCCTGTTTGATAATAGCATCAGACAAATTAGAACATATATCTAGCGCCCGCTCTTCTGAAATGACTTTCATTCCCTCGTAATAAAAACCATTTATATTTTTCACAATACTTTTTGGCTGAAGTACGTCAGGGAACAAACGTTCAGTGAAATTCTTATCCGCATACGCTTTTGTCACGGAACGATCATTCATCAAAGGCAAAATATCGGCATAATATAAACCTAACGGCACGTATTTCGGAGTGAAACATCCATTTATCGAATAATAATACTGATGCCAACGTGGATTTACAGCATTCCCCAAATGTTTTTCATAATAAGAACGGATCTCTTCTTTCTCTTCTTTTGATAATTTATTCAGTTTCACCCCAGAAACCATTTGTTTATATATCCTTCTCTTTTGATATTTTACCCATTCTTGAGACAACTTTTTCATTGTCGCCTTGAAAAGATGTTTTACACTTTTCTCCATAATACAATTTTAACGATATTTTTGCATCTCCCTAAGCAAACGAATTACATTGCTCCGATGATTTTTATTCCGTATATATGAATAAACTAACTTAGAATTATTACTCAATAAAGCTTTAACCACACTTTTCAAACACCCCAAAAAATTAGTTCGCAAACCGACAGCAACAAGAGATGAAACCATCCCTCCCATATATTTTGTTTTCCACAAATTATCCGTTTCTTGCCGAACTTTCGGTTCATAAAGTTTACTTTCCTTCAAAAGGTCACAAATCTCTGTCGTATGAATCAACATCTTCTCTGAAGTATCAATACTAATTTTTCTGTTTCTATCATTCAATATATTGTACACTTCAAATTTTAGTGAATTATTTTCCTCCCTAATCTCCAATACCACAGCTAGACCATTATACCAATATCGTTTAGATGCCTTATAATCAGGTGTATTTTTAGAATTAAAAAAGAAATTCCCCAAACTATAAAAAATCGGCCTACCTTTATACACCTCCCAACCTTGCGGTACATGCGGATGATGTACAAACACGCCATCAGCACCATAATCTACAAAATCTCGATAACGCTCTCTTTGTTCCGGAAGCGGAATATCTATATATTCAATCCCATCATGCAAATAAATAAACAAATAATCTACTTTACTCTTGGTTTCCAAAATCAAATGATTCACCCGTAAATGATCCATTTCCGCACAACCAAATTTACCAGTACTTAAATCCCAAGCACCAAAACTCGCATAAGTCAAGGCCAAAATTCCAATAGAAATACCATTCACCTCTGTTATTTCCACTTTATAAGCCTCATCAAATGTTCCCGCACCAATTACTTTCGCCTTACGAAAAGCTCTTTGGGTCGCCAAAAATCCATCATCACCATAATCAAAAGCGTGATTATTTGCCAAGGAGATAACATTGAAACCCATGTTTTCTATAAAATCTGGTACATCCGGGTGTTGCTGTATATTAGGCGGTATTTTATTCAATTTTCTCCCATCACTCTTCACCGGTCCTTCAAAATTACATATTTTCAAATTACAAGAATCAATTAACGATCTTAAATCTGACGCTATGGAAATAAAAGATGGAGATGGAGTAGAACAAAAATCTCCACAAATAAAAAGCCTTACCTTATTTTCTGACATACAAAATTGATTTCACATTTACGACTTATAACCTCCCCATTTTATAAGAAACCTTTCCTACATCTTCCAACTTCTTCCATTGTTTATAACAATCTTGAATTTCCTTTTTCCATCCATACCCCAAAAACAATTGCCCTGTCCTATCCCAATAGTCATTAAACTCCACAACTAGAGGTCCTTCCGGAGTTATTGCGATATCCCAACCAATGGCTTTCAAATAAGGTATTGATTTCTGAAATTGAATAATTTCATCTGTTATTTGCTTCCAATTTTCGATAAATACCCCCTCCAAAAGAGTACCACTATCAGGATGATGGGTTATGGACCGAGTTTCTCTCCACTCATCAAAAAGAGTTACATTAAAAATTCGTCCAGTTTTAATATCAACCCCAGCATCAACATTACCACCAGCACCCGCATTATCAACACAAACTCCCGCCCGACCAAACTTCATCCATATCGCAATAATCTTTACATCTCCCGTTGGATATAATGTAGTCATAAAGCGAATGGTATTCACAGAGGATGAGTTAAATGAATCAAACTGTTTGGTCTGATATATTTTACTTTCAAAAATAAGTGGCTCGTATTCTTTCAATCTATCCTTCAAACAAACTTTACGACCATCAAAAAGATGTAAGATACAATCTTTATCTGTATACTCTATATCATTTACAACGATAACTCCATCTCCATGAGATGTTTCTGTACTCTTAATGACACAAGAATGTATATTTTTAGACTTCAATATTGCCAATACGGAATCATAATCACAAGCAATATGATCATTTTTTACTCTTCCTTCCGGATGATAGTAACAATACAACTCCGCTTTCCTGATATTATTTGCCCCTAATATTAAATGAGATAGATATTTATTACGAGCTAATATATAATACTTTTTAGGATTTAACAAATTCAAACAAGGACGCTGCTCGACTCCCGACAAAAAAGAATCTCGAAATTTTTTCCCTCGACTTTCAAATTTGAAATTAGAATACTCTTCTATACTGATACCTTTTTCTTTTTTTAATCGTATAAAATCTCGCAATAAAAAGAAATACCCCTTTCTAGAATCCTTATGAACATCTCGCAAAAAAGACAAAAATACTTTTATTTTTCCCACTTTTCTTCCCATAATAAAGTGCAATATCATTTAAATAGTCAACAAACCTCATTCAGAATATACATAATCTCGCAAATAAGCAAATCGTTCCGTCAACTTTCCATTCTTCAAAATCGTGGCACGATTTATCACATCACTCTCATCCGTATTGCCACGTAACATATCATTAATGACATGCTTCACGAGAGCTTTTCCAAAATAATCACTCGTGTCTAAAGCCAATGCGTTAGGCAATGTATCAACAGCCATTACCGTCACATTACTTTCAGAAGAAAACGCAATTTCCTCCATTTCAGTACAAGGATTATAATCATAGAATGGGTCTTTATGTGTCGACGGACGAAGTGTTGATTGTACACTTCCCATGATATCACAAGTAACATCTCCGATAACTTTAATCTTTACCTCCGGATTACGTAAATTCTCCTTCCCTAAATAAATCGGATCTTCAGGTCCCCAATAATGGCAAGGAATAAATATATCGGTAACCTTAGCAAAACGTAAAAAATTACTTTTATATAATTCCGGATGAGAATGAAATTCCTCTCGATCAAAAATAGATTCATCATCTATACGACAAACCGTATCAGGCAACTTTGCCACAGTATAAACGGGAAACTCAAATTCCTGCTCTAAAAATTCTCGTGGAGAAACTTGCTTTATTCCAACCTCATCCAAAAAGTGTTGTGCCCCATGCGATACCCGACCATTACCAGTTACAATAATTTTTAATGCAGGCAACTCCACAACCTTCACTTCACTTTGCATCCTGATCAAGGTGAATTGTTTATCCGGTTTGGGTAATTCAAACGTCCTCATGCGCAAACCGTAAGCCCGCAACGTATTGTATACCCCAACGACACCAGCCCACCAACCAAAAGCACACAATCTATATCCCTTTTCATCAACCAAATATTCGTAATCAGAAAAAGTAATATTCAATTCCATCATTCTTTTCAACAATGGCTTATTGTAAGGTTGCATTTTAGCTATATGACCAAAGAAAAAATAATGCTTGTTAGGTATTAAAGATTCAATGTCAGCTTCTTTTATCCCGAAAAGAACATCACAATCATCCACATGATCAACCAACCTAATCCCTTTCAAAGCATACTCTTCATCTGAATACACTCTAATATCACTCTTTTGTACTACAAATTCAACATCAGGAAACTTTTGCTGCAAATCAACGATCTCTTGAGGTGATAATGCCACACGATTGTCTTCAGGAACTTTTGTTTCTTTAATAATACCAATTCTCATAATTATTCAAGCAATAATTGTTATTCTTTTTTATCTAACTTCTCAAACTCCGAATTCCTCGACTTAAACTCCGGCACCACCTGTTTCATCAATCGCACGGAATCTTCCACTTTCACCGCCAACGCCAATTCTGCCAACTTATCATAAGTCTCTAACACCTCTTTACGCTTGTACTCCCGAACTTTAGCCACCCGAATCTTATCATGTCCCGTGGGTATCGTATTTTCCTCGTTACTTAGTACTTCCTCGTACAGTTTCTCTCCCGGCCTCAGCCCGATGAATTTGATCTTAATATCTTCATTTGGCGTATACCCGGCTAATCGAATCATTCTTTCTGCTAAATCCACAATCTTCACGGGATCACCCATATCAAAAACAAAAATCTGATTACCTGTACTCATCGTTGCCGCATCCATCACCAAACGACATGCCTCCGGAATCGTCATGAAAAAACGAGTGATCCTCGGATCGGTTACCGTAACCGGCCCACCTTGTTCTATTTGTTTTCGAAAATACGGTATCACACTACCGTTACTTCCCAACACATTCCCGAATCGGGTGGTCACGAACCGGGTCTTTCCCCTGATCTCTCCTCGTTCCATCGCCAGCCCCAAACTCTGCACATATATCTCTGCCAAACGTTTCGATGCCCCCATCACGTTAGTCGGGTTTACCGCCTTGTCCGTCGAAATCATCACCATCATGTCCACCCCGTACTCCACACAAAAGTCTGCCACGAGTCTCGAACCAACCACGTTCACCCGAACGGCTTCGCAAGGATTCTCTTCCATCAACGGAACGTGTTTATAGGCCGCAGCATGAAACACTACCTGCGGATGAAATTTCTCAAAAGCTCCTTTCAAACGCTCTTTCTGCCGGACATCACCGATAAAAGGGGTAAATTTTAGGCTTGAAAAATTCCGTTCCAATTCAAGACGGAGTTCATGCATCGGGGTCTCGGCATTATCAAACAATACCAAATGAGCTACACCAAAAGTTGCCAGTTGACGACACAACTCGCTACCGATACTTCCGGCTGCCCCCGTTACCATCACGACCTTTCCGGCAAAATTCGCCTCAATCTCCTTTGTGTTTATCTCGATTTCCTCCCTACCAAGCAAATCCTCGATCCGGATTTCTCGGATAACAGTTTTCTTCAACCCGTCACCCAAAACGTTTATGGGTGGAGCCACCAAGTTTTTCACTCCATAAGCTTGACAGTAACGAACCAACCCTTCAGCCTCCCGTTGAGCTGTTTCCGGAGAAGGAAATAGCAGGCCATTTATATTGTATTTCTTCACGAAACAAGCAAAATTAGCCTCGTCTTCAAAATAATAAACCGGCAGTTCCGAAATGGAGTAAGACTTAAGTCGCTTATCCGGATTCACGAATCCCACCACGTGATAATGCTTACTCGTGTGCATCCTTTTTTTCAACGCCACACTTTTATCATCCGTCCCATACACCAGCACCCTCGTTTTACTCGAACGATACAGAGATATTACCAAATCATAAACAAGCACAAGCATCACCCGGAACCCGATAAGAACCACCGTTGTTACCAGAAAATCAACAAGAAAACACGCGAAAGTATGGTTATTGAACATCCGGGAAACAACAAGAGAAACTAATCCTAATAAAAGCATCTCCTTAAAAAAGATCGCAACGCCCATCTTCCCGATACTTTTTATAGTGGCATGGCGAATTATATTTTTGTTCACTCCCAACGCCATAAACACGAGAAAACTGATCAAGAACGATCCCACAATGACGAACAAGTAAGCATTCTTTGACAAGTCGACAATAAAATTGTCTACAAAAAGAAGAGCCACGAATGAACTTCCCACGGACAACAAAATGTCCACGAAAAGAACCGTCCAAGAATTAACGTACTTTTTTCTCTCGCACAAACGATCACAAATGGAATGAATGGAGTATCTCATTTATACCAAACGTCAAAAAGGAGCGTCCCCTCCGGTATTAATAGCTGATCCGGCTTAGAAGTACCGTTGAGGGAGACGCTATAACCGGGGGTTGCATCTCCCGGAATCTGAGATTTATATTGTGAATCACGTCTAAATTATTCCTTCTTACCATACAATTTGTCATGGATGGCAAACTCCCGCCTAGCCAAGATACAAAACACCCGGCCGAACAACTCCAAATCGTCACGAGTAGACAAGGCAAAACGTTCTATCATTTCCTCCTCCTCCTGCTTTACACTGACGGCCAACCGAACTCGCTCTTCGGCCAATCGTACCCGTTCCGGTTCCGGCAACTCCATTGCCCCAACAACATCTTCATAAAAACAAAATGTATCCCACCATGCCATCAATCCCTGACGGTCCAAATCACGAATAGAGCCAAGCGCCTCGGAAATCAGGCTACCAGCCAAAACCCCGTTCTCCATTTCACCCGTGAAATAGTAACAATTACATAACAATCGGCAAATATTCGGAGTACGACACGGTAAAACAATTTTGTCACTTCCCCACGGGGTAAGTATGTCATAAGCCGCATCCAACGCCGTGTTTAAGAAATTCAAGTCTGAATATAACTGGTAAGCATCCATCAAATCCACCACGTAACCGGCCCGAACATCTGCAGGGAGGTTTTTGTTTCCAGCCAGAGGCTCTATAAACCGGGCGATCTCACGCACTCGTTCATGAATTTCATACGTCTCCCCGAAACTCTCTTCCAACCAAGGATAGACGCGAACCATCGAGTACACGGACAAGTAACCATGCAAGAATCCTGACAACGCCGGGGAGGGACAACGCCCCATTTCTAACTCACACGACCGTTTATACAATTCGTGAAATAAACCTTTTTCCATTTTTTTGTATCACTCTATTCTTTCAAGAAACGAACTTGGAATATAAGAAGTAGCAATAGAGGCTACCCCATCCAAACGAATAATTACACGTTTATGATTTTTCAAACGTACCAACTCACCTTCCAATCCTTGCAAGGGACCTTTAATAACTCTTACCCGATCACCCCGTTTGATTCCTTTGTTCAAAACCTCCACGCTACCAGTTGAGAAATCCAACAAAAACATGAAATCCTGCATTTGTTTATCCGGAACGATCAGCGAATGGCGTCCCTCAATATCTTTCAAATAAACAATATTCAACGAATGATCATTTATCAAGGAAAAACTTGTTGCCTTATCCGTCCGGATAAATATTAACCCATGAATCAAAAGTACCCGGATCTTTTTACGTCCAACGGGTGTTTCTCGCACCTGTTCTTCCTGGGGCAAAAAATTCTCGATCCCCAGTTCATCCAGCTTTCTTTTGATCAATAATTCCTGATTTACACGGGTATAAGCAGCATACCAGTTTAACTTGTTACACGCAACCATTATTTTTATTCTTTCCCTATTTTCTAGCGAACGATGATTTCCTTTGTCTCTGTAATCCCCGGACACACGAACCGCCCGGACGCGCTTCGCGCACTAACCCTGTCACGGGTCCTGATTTACGGCCATGTGTTCCACGCACTTCACTTTACACAGCAACAATGCATGAAAGCTGTCTGCACGAACGATTCATTTGAATTAAAAAACGATCGTTTAATGATATTAACAAAGCAGATCTGTTAAATTGATAACCTAAAAGTGTAAATATCTAATTACAAGAATCCAAAAAAAATTGACAAATAGATGGTGATATTTAAAATTGATGTATATTTGCAGCGCATTAAACGATCGTTTTTCGATCTTTACAGCATACTAATAAACAACAAATTACCCCCTTTCCCTACCCAAAAATTCTTTACAAAAAACAAATAATATTTTCTTGAAAAAAATTATCCATTTAACACTATATGTTCTCCATAAAGGCATACAAAAGCCACCGTAATAATCTCCTCTCTCCCATCTCACACCCTTTCATCGCCCTTTCATCGCCCATTGTCAATAGAACTACAAGTGCGAATGAACTCCCCTCAAAGACTTACATCAGATTATTACATGATTATTACTATCTTTTTACCAATAATGACATCAAAATAACCACGATGCAAAGGAACGTGTACTTTAAAGCAATAGATTGACCATTTTTCTCTACCTTTGTTCAGAATTAAAAGCAAACAAGATGCTAGACCATAAACTCACGATCTTTTATCACACGGCAAAACATTTGAACACGACAAAGGCCGCCGAGATATTACGGCTTTCCCAGCCGGCCATTTCCAAAAGTATCAAAGAACTGGAAAAGGGATTGGGGATCACTCTTTTTGATCGTGAGAAAGTGCGGTTGATGCTTACCCCTGCCGGAAAATACCTTTTGGAACAAAGCGAAGAACTGATTGAACGGGAACGCATCATCACCTTCAACCTGCAGCACATGAAAAAAGAGTTCTCCGGAACTTTACACATCGGAGCCAGTACCATGCTATCCCAGTACATATTACCTGAATACTTGGCCCGTTTCCGGGAAACTCATCCCTATATCGAAATAAACCTGATCAGTGGTAACACCTACCAGATCGAGCAGGAATTGCTGGATAAAAACATCCAACTCGCCTTCATTGAAGGTGTACCCTCGCAAACGGACATTCACTATATCCCTTTTTTAAAAGATGAAATCGTCCTGGTTACCTCGGCCAAAAATGATTCCCCGGAATCGATCACGAAAGAACAACTGAAGACGTTAAAATTCGTCGTTCGGGAAGAAGGCTCCGGAACATATAATATTATCCAGCGCCAGCTATCCGCAGCCGGGATGTCTATCAACGAGCTAAACCAACAGATCGTTATCGGAAGTACCGAGGGAATCAAACAATACCTCAAACACTCCGATTGCTACGCCTTGGTCTCCGTGTTTTCCATCCAAGACGAATTGTCCTGTGGCCTGCTAAAAATCATCGACATCGACGACCTCGAAATCTCCCGTACGCTCTATGCCATTCACAAGCAGGGCACCATTGACCCCTACGCCGAGCTACTCCTGAGATTCTGCGAATCCCGAAATAGAAAATCGAAACGATGATAGACAATTTAGGTATTTACTGAATATACCTAATATTTTCGTTACCATATTGCTAACAATACAATTGATGTTTTAGTCACTTTTTTGTGTTTTCCCGCAATATATAACCTGTTCAATCAAATATATTCCTAAATAATTTGTACCTTCGTATTTATGTTGAATAGACACATGAACATGGAGCGTAAATTACTGAACCGAATCAAAGTCGTTCTCGCAGAGAAAAACAAGAGCAATAAGTGGCTCTCGGAACAATTGGATAAAGATCCTGCTATAATCTCCAAATGGGTTACCAATACAACACAACCCAATGTGGAGACGCTAATTCAAATATCCAAAATTTTGGGTGTAACTGTGGATGACTTATTGAGAACGGAACAATAAACTTATGGGAGCAGTCAAATCATATAAGATTGATGTAAATGCTTTTAAGTTAAATGCAGAATTGATAAAAAAGTAAAATGGCTAAGAAACAAAATAAACCGGTAAAGGAAGAAAACCTTGAAACGATACTTTTCAGCTGTCGTAATAGTCTGCGTGGGCGTGCAGCAATGACAGATAAGCGTGACTTGCTGTTGACTCTTGTATTCCTGAAATTCATAGGAGAACGATTCAAACAGCAAAAGGAGAAAATCAGGCATGAAATAGTGGAAGTGCAGGGTATTAATGATACAGATTTCATCGAGTTGCAACTTTCGCGCCCTAACCAATATATGCAGGATGGAGTGTTTTTCCTGACAGACGAAACATTTTGGGACGAACTGATTCTTACTTCGCCTACCAGTATGGCTATTGCTTTCGATACGGCTATAAAAACTTTGGATGACAACGAACCCAAGCTGAAAAATGCCCTCCCGCAGCAAATTTTCACGAAAACAGCCCTTGAACCGGGAGTTTTGAAAAGTGTAGTGGATGAAATAAACAAGATAGACCTACAAAAATTTAATGACCACGACCTCATAGGACGTGTATACGAGTATTTCTTACAGGCCTTTTCCATCAACGCAGACAAAGAGGAAGGAGAATTTTATACGCCACATTCTATCGTGGAACTTATCGCCTCTCTTATTGAACCTTTTGATGGAACGGTCTATGATCCTTGCTGTGGTTCGGGAGGTATGTTTGTTCAAGCGGCAAAGTTCATCGAGGCTCATGGTGGAAACACGAAAGCTGTCAATGTGTATGGGCAGGAATCAGAACCGGCAACCTATCGCCTTGCAAAGATGAATCTGGCTATCCGAGGCATCTCTTACCATTTGGGCGATAGAGCCGTGTCCACGTTCTCCGATGATCAGCATAAGGAACTCAAGTTTGATTACATCATGGCAAACCCGCCGTTCAATTTGAAGAAATACGCCGAATATGGAGGTTTTGAGACTGATCCTCGGTGGCAAGGCTATGGGGTTCCTCCTGCCAGCAATGCCAACTACGCATGGATTCTTCATATCCTAAACAAACTGAATGTCAGTCGTGGAATAGCCGGATTCCTGCTTGCCAATGGAGCTTTGGATGATAGCGATACGCGGGAAATACGCAAACAGCTAATCGAAAGCGACAAAATAGAAGCTATTATCGTTTTGCCGCGAAACATGTTCTATTCTACCGATATATCCGTCACCCTTTGGATTTTGAACAATAACAAGAAAGGTGGCCCTTGGCATGGCAGGCAGCTTCGTAACCGTACCGGAGAGGTCTTGTTTATCGACTTGCGAACTTGGAACAATAATATATACGAAAAGAAATATGTCCGTCTGTCAGAAACGGAAATCAACAGAGTAAGTCAAATATATTTCAATTGGCAAACCGAGAATTTTGCCGAGTATGCCGAGCCGGAATTATACTATGCTGCGCATCACGACGAAATTCAAAAAAAGGGATATTCCCTCGTACCTTCCAGATATATTGAGTTTATTGACCGCGATACGGAAATAGACTATAAATCTGCTCTTTCTGAAATGAGTTATAAATTTGATGTGCTGAAGAAAAGATGGGATACAAACGAAACGGAACTCGTAAACGCTTTCAAAGTATTAGGGTATGGAAAAGAATAAGTTGCAACATCATGATATAGCAACCGATAAACTCTTTGATGATATTCGAGGCATCATAGAACAAGGTCGGGGGCGGGCATACGCAGCAGTCAATCAAATTGCGGTACTCACCTATTGGCACATCGGACGGCGGATAGTGGAGGAAGAACAGCATGGGAAGGCCCGTGCACAATATGGCACCCGGTTGATTAAAACATTGGCAGAGCAACTGATGCCTAAATACGGCAACACGTTCAACAAGCGAAATCTGGATTACTTTCGTCAATTCTATTCGTGTTTCGATAACTTGGAGATTGTGAACACGTGTGTTCACAATTTGACATGGTCGCATTTCCGCTCGATTATACAGGTTGCAGACCCAAAGGCCAGAGAGTGGTATGTAAAAGAAGCCTCAGAACAGATGTGGAGTGTGAGGACACTCAATCGCAATATCGGTACACAATACTATGGTCGCCGTATGGCTTGTGCAAGAGAAGGATTGACATTACCATCTCCCGATATTGAAGCCAGTGATCCATTGGAGTATATAAAGAATCCGGTGGTTGCCGAGTTTTTGGGTTTCCGCAAGGACAGCAAATATGACGAGAGCCAGTTGGAGCAAGCCTTAATAGATCATTTGCAACAATTTATCATGGAATTAGGGCGTGGTTTCGCTTTTGTCGATAGACAGAAACACATTTCAACGGACACTGGTGATTTTTACATTGACCTCGTGTTTTATAACATTAAACTCAAGCGTTACGTGCTGTTTGAGTTGAAAACACATCCTCTGACACATGCGGATGTGGGACAATTGGACATGTATGTACGGATGTATGATGATCTTGTAAAAGATGAGAATGATAACCCGACAATAGGCATACTGCTCTGCACTGAAACCGACAAAGTAATGGCAAAATATTCTGTCCTTAACGGTAGCGAGCAGCTTTTTGCCGCTAAATATATGGCATATATGCCGACAGAAGAAGAGTTAAGTAGGGAGATAGAACAGCAAAAACGTTTCTTTTTGGAACAACATGGAAAGGGAGAGTGATATGAGGGCTAGTAATGTAAAATGGGTTAGGTTGGGAGAGTACATCGAGCAATTCAGGCAAAAATGTGCCAATAATGATGCGATTGTTTCCGGGGTTGATATTAATAAGCAATTCATTCCAACAAGAGCAAATTTAGAAGGGACTGATATATCTGGGTATTATCTTGTACCTCCAACTTTTTTTGCTTGTAATCTTATGCATATTGGACGTGATGAAAGAATCCCAATAGCTTATAATAATACAAGCACAAACCTTGTGGTTACATCGGCTTATTATGTATTCCATGTCAAGAAAGATAAGTGTGATGAGATTTTGAATGAATATTTATATATAATATTTTGCAATAAAGAAATAGACCGTTTAACATGGTTCTATACAGATAATTCCATTCGAGGTAACCTGCGCGAAGATCGTTTCCTTGATATTGAAATTCCGTTGCCATCTCCTGACGAACAGCAGAAGGTGGTGAATGCATGGAAAGCACTTCGGGAAATCAAAGAACAAAACGAGGCTAAGGCTGTTCCACTTATGCAAATTTGTCAAAGTTATATACACAAGGCAAAAAAGAATAATGTAGATAAGTATCGTATTGGTAATGCGATAAAAATTGTAGATACGATAAATAAAGAAGGGTATTCCTATGAGGTTTTGGGGTTGAATAATAATAAAACATTTATGCCAACAGTAGCCTCAATAGACACTATAAATACAAGCAAATATAAGGTTATTAGAAAAGGTGAGTTTGCATTTAGTGGTATGCAGACAGGCAGAGATAAATGTATTCGTATAGCATTGTATGATAAAGATCTTCCGGCTCTAATATCTCCTGCTTATACAATTTTCGCTCTTGATGAAAATGAACCAATTCTTCCAGAGTATTTCATGATGATATTCAAAAATCCGGAAATGGATAGATTAGGTTGGTTTTACAGTGATTCAAGTGTAAGAGCAAATTTGGATTGGAACAGATTTATTGATATTGAAATACCGAAACTTTCTATTGAGTTACAACGTGCAATCGTCAATATCTACAAATGCGCTAACGAAGCCAAACAAATAGCCGAAGAAGCAAACAGACTTTCTCGTGAGATTTGTTCTGCATTGCTTCAACATATCATACATTCTTAAATAGCAGCGGTCATGGCAAATAAAGGGAAATATTATGAAAGTCAATTCGAAGAAGCAACTATCGCTCTTCTGCGAGAGGCACATTGGCAATATACATTCGGTGATGACATTCACAGGAAATATACCGACCCACTCATCGAAGAGGATCTTAGAAATTTTCTTGCCACTCAATACAAAAACAAGAAATTGACGGTTGCCGAAATTGACGGTATTGTCGCCAATCTACGCAATACAGGCGGGCAAAATGACTATTACGCTCTTCGGAATGCTTTTTTGCTATATCGTGATGGTTACGACTTTACATACAGCGATGGGCGGAATAATCCATTCCGCCTGGAATATATCGACTTCGAGCATCCCGACCATAATATTTTCCGTTGCGTCAATCAGTTTGTCATGGAGCAAGGTCGTGAGAACCGTCGCCCCGACATTTTGCTTTTCATAAACGGCATACCCGTCTGCATCATTGAACTGAAAAATCCGACCAAGCAGAATGCCACCATACGCGATGCTCATACGCAAATTTGCATTCGTTATACGCGAGATATTCCGACATTGCTGAAATATTGCGCATTGGCAGTAATCAGCGATGGTGCAAAGAACGCTTTGGGTACAACCTACACGCCATTTGAATTTTTCTACGAATGGAAAAAGATTGAGAATGAAGACAAAGCCGGAAAAGGACTTGACACACTTCGTACGCTCATTCGTGGAGCGCTTTCACCGGAACGTATATTGGAGATATTACGGGACTATGTCTATTTCCCCGATCCGGTAAAAGAAGACGACACGACTGAAATCGTATGCCGCTATCCGCAGTTCTTTGCTACACGCAAACTGCGAGACCACATCCTGAACCATTTACGTTCTATCGGAGGTGATGGCAAGGGTGGGACATATTTCGGAGCCACAGGGTGTGGGAAAACCTATACCATGTTGTTCCTTGCCCGCCAACTGGCTTTGCGATGCAGAAAACAACTAGGTAGCCCGACTATTCTCATCATAGTGGATCGGGAGGATTTGGAGACACAAAGCGGAAAACTGTTCTGTCGTTCGAAGCAATATCTTGAGGATGAAGCAGTAAAAGTCTTCGAGACAAGGCAAAAACTTGCAGAAGAGATGAGTATGCGCAAGACCGGAGGTGTTTATATTACTACCATCCAAAAATTCGCAGAAACTACAGGATTGCTGACAGAACGTTCCAATGTTATCTGTTTGAGTGACGAGGCTCACCGTTCCCAAAACAATATCGGCTCGAAACTGTCCATACAAACCGAAGGAGAGGCCGGTAAGATCGGAGCGAAAATCACATACGGCTTTGCAAAATACTTGCGGGATGCGTTGCCAAATGCTACATACGTAGGTTTTACCGGAACACCTATTGATGAAACCATACATGTATTTGGAAAGGTAGTAGATCAATATACGATGAAAGAATCGGAGGATGACGGAATCACCGTCCCAATCAAATATGACCCTCGATTGGCTCGCGTGTTCCTTAATAAAGAACAAGCAGAGAAAGTAGAAGAGTATTATCGTCTATGTTCGGACGAGGGTGCAACACCGGAGAATATTGCCAAGAGCAAGGCCGCCATGTCAAGCATGGAGATGATTATCGGTGATGAAGATGTCCTGCACCGTGTTGCAAAAGACATTATCGAAGATTATAAGCGTCGGACTGAGACAACAGACCGTTTGCAAAAGGCTATGATTACTTGCGCTGACCGCAAGATTGCATTCAGACTGTATAAAATCATGCGAGAGATGCAGCCTGACTGGTTCAAGAAAAAGAAAGCATTGAACGAACTTGTATTGACAGCAGACGAAAAGAACAAACTGAACGACATCGCATTTGTCAATATGGTTATGACCAGAGATAAGGATGATGAAAAGGAACTTTACAATCTGCTTGGAGACAAGGAATATCGTAAATTTCTTGATACGGAGTTCAAATCGGAAAAGTCAAATTTCCATATTTCCATCAATGTAGATATGTGGATCACCGGATTCGATGTACCTTGTTTAACAATGCTTTATAACGACAAACCATTATCGAAACATTCGCTTATTCAGACCATTTCGCGTGTCAATCGTAAATTCGGCACAAAAGAATGTGGTTTTATTATCGACTACATAGGCATCCGCGAAGAGATGAAGAAGGCCATGAAAAAATATGGTGGAGAAGTCGGACCACAAGAAGATTTGGAGGTTGCACATGAAGTATTGCAGAACGAACTGCAACTTTTGCAAGAGCGATTGTCTGGAGTAGCATTTGACCGTTTTTTCGGGAACAATGACCTTGCCCGCCTTCAGTTTATTCAGGAAGCTGCTGAACATATCCTTGCAAACAGTGTTGAACGGAAAGGAGAGGTTTCCTTCCTCAAACTTTTCAAGGAACATGTCAAACGCCTGCGCTCAGCTTATAATATCTGTAACCCAGCCGGCATTCTGACTGAAGAGGAGGTTGCATGGAGCCAATGTTTCATGGGCATCTGCTCATACGTAAACAAAATGACCACTACAGAGCACGACACGGAAAGCATGAACAGGTATGTGGAACAGATGGTTCAGGAAGCAATTCTTGCAAGCGGCGTGGAACGAGTAATGAATGAAGGTGTTGAAGAAAATATTTTCAGTGACTCGTTTGCCAAAGAGGTGGATGAAATAAAAATGCCGTTCACCAAGTTCCAGATTCTCTGTAAACTTGTCGCCAAAGCCATCAGAGCATACAACCGGACAAACAAGATACAGGCCGAACATTTCCAGAAAATGCTTGAAGATACAATAGATGCCTATAACACACGGGACAGGTTGACATTTACCAATGATGTGACACAGAACGTCGTGGACGATGTATATGACATTGTTTCATACAAAATCAACGGGCTGTCGAACAAATTGATGAACATTCTGAAAGAACTTAAGGCTGATAGTGAGAAATTCAAGGAATTGGGTATCACTTTCGAAGAAAAAGCATTCTTTGATGTCCTTGTTGAAGTTCGAGATAAACACGGTTTTGAATATGCGGATAAACGTTGTATTGAGTTGGCAAAGAAAATCAAGACTCTGATTGATGATACCGCTGTTTATGCCGATTGGTTGAATAACGACAACCTGAAAAATAAGCTCGCTAGTCAACTCACCTACCTTCTCTACAAAGAGGATTATCCTCCTCAATGGGATGAAGAGGTCTTTCAAAAAGTATTGGAGCAGGTAGAAAATTATAAGAAGAATAATTAGTAACATTGCAATTATTGTTCATTGTGTCCATTGAGATTGATATGAAACTATTGAAAGAAGCCATATCACGTGCTAATAATTTGATAGATGAGATTATTAATGATGTAGAATGTTCTATTGTGCCAGACTTTCTATGAAACGGATAACTTTCCTATCTCAAATTTACAGGAACGAATAATATATTACTTTTAGTTATACCATCTGAATATTTCTTATTTCCAAGATTCATATATTTGAGAGAATTTTGCACCGAACAAATAACTAAAGATTATGAGCAAAATTCAACTGAACAAAAATCAAAAGGAAGTACTTTTCATCGTAGCTTTATTTCTTGTACCATTTCTTGATCCGGGCTTTGCCCTTTTACTAGGTCTAATTTTATCGCTGACTATCGGTCACCCGTTCTTGGCAATTAATAGCCGGATCACCCATATACTTCTCCAAATTTCCGTTGTAGGACTAGGTTTCGGCATGAACGTGGAACAAGCCATCGAAGCCGGGAAAACAGGAATCCTGTTCACCATATTTTCCATTGTCGTTACCATCGGTTTGGGATTGTTCTTTACCAGCAAACTAAGAGTCAACCGGGACACCGGATTCCTCGTTTCCGGGGGAACCGCCATCTGCGGGGGAAGTGCCATTGCCGCCTTGGCTCCTGTCATTAAAGCCAAAGACAAGGACATCACCGTGGCCATGGGAACCATTTTCATGCTTAACGCCGTGGCACTATTCATCTTCCCAATAATCGGACGCTGGCTGGAAATGGACGATCATCAATTCGGATACTGGTGCGCTATTGCCATCCACGACACGAGTTCCGTGGTCGGTGCGGCCAAAACATACAGCAACGAGGCTTTGGCTATCGCTACCACAACCAAACTGATCCGGGCACTTTGGATCATTCCGGTTTCATTGATCGCCGCCTTCTTCTATAATAAAGGAACAAACACCAAATCAAAAATATCCATTCCTTACTTTATTTTCTTCTACATTGTCGCCATGATCATCGCTACCTACACGCCGCAATGGGGGCATTTCTACACTCAGATTGTGGGATTCGCTAAAGTCGGAATGTTATTCACGCTATTCCTTATCGGTGCCGGACTCTCTAAAGATACCATCAAACAAGTAGGTTTCAAACCGATCCTGTTAGGCATCATCCTTTGGATTTGCATCAGCACACTATCGGCTAGCGTGATCATGTTACTATGATGGGGGTATAAAGTTCATAAGGTTTATAAGGTTCATAAAGTCAAAGCGTCCTTACAGGACGCTTTGTCTATTGCAGCTAGAACAACCATTAAACACGGTTCGAAGGACTCCCGTCACTTTACAAACCTTATAAACTTTACGAACCTTATGAACCAAAATAATTTTTTTTTAAATCTTTTAAAAATAAGTAATACAGATAGTATATATATTTGGGAACGTATTGAAAATCATATCAAAATTATCTAACGAAAATTTTTATGACAATGCGTGCAAATTATCTTAATCTATTACTGGTACTGCTGATGGGTGTTCTTCCCATACAATTGCAGGCCTCGGAATCCGACAAAAATGTGATTCTGTACACTCCCTACACGAAAATCGCTGTTCCACCGGGAGAATCTGTAAACTACAGTATTGACGTTATCAACAACTACGATGTAGTTAAAAACGTGAACTTATCCGTGAAAGGACTGCCACGAGGCTGGAATTACGAACTAAAGGCCGGCACGTGGACCATCAGTGAACTTGCGGTCCTACCCCACGAGAAAAAGAACGTTTCGCTAAAAGTGGACATCCCGCTAAAAGTCAACAAAGGGACTTACCGTTTCACGGTTGTTGCAGAGGGACTTGGAGAACTCCCCATCGCGATCACGGTCTCCAAACAGGGTACCTACCAAACCGATTTTACCACGAATCAACCCAACATGCAGGGGAACTCCAAATCCTCGTTTACCTTCAATGCCACGCTGAAAAACCAAACAGCAGAACAACAGCTCTATGCGCTGATGGCACAAGCTCCCAGAGGCTGGAACGTGGTCTTCAAGGCAAACTACAAGCAAGCCACATCGGCCCAAGTTGAACCGAATGCCACACAGAGCATCACGATTGACATTAACCCTCCGGCCAACGTTGAAGCTGGAAGTTACAAAATTCCGGTACGAGCAACGACAAGCACCACCTCTGCCGAGCTGGAGCTGGAAGTTGTGATCACGGGAACCTACCAGATGGAACTGACAACACCCCGTGGCCTGCTCAGCAGCGAGATCACCGCGGGAGATAACAAGAATATAGATTTAATTGTCCGGAATACCGGATCGGCAGAACTAAAGGACATCCAGCTATCTGCCAACAAACCGGTTGACTGGGAAGTAACCTTCGAACCGGCAAAAATCAATCGCTTGAAAGCAGGTGAAACCGCTAACGTCACGGCCACGGTAAAAGCATCCAAAAAAGCTCTTCCGGGAGATTACGTGACTAAAATATCTGCCAAAACCCCGGAAGTAAACTCCTCGGCAGATTTCAGAATTGCGGTGAGAACACCCATGATCTGGGGTTGGATGGGCGTACTGGTCATCCTTGTCGCCTTGGGATGCGTGTACTACCTGTTCCGCAAATATGGAAGGAGGTAGATCATGAGCGAGCCTATCATCGAACTTCATGAACTGACGAAAAAGTACGGGAAATTCACCGCTGTTGATCACGTAAATCTATCCGTCCGGAAAGGGGAAATATTCGGGATTCTCGGCCCGAACGGGGCCGGCAAATCCACGACAATCCTAATGATGCTCGGATTGACGGATCCGACTTCCGGAACGGTACAGGTCTGCGGGATCAATTCAACCCGGAACCCGATACAGGTACGGGAAAAGGTGGGTTACCTGCCGGAAGACGTCGGATTCTATGATGACATGACAGGTATCGAAAACCTGTTGTACACGGCCCGCCTGAACCGGATCCCGGAAGCGGATGCAAGAACCAAGGCCAAGGAATTGCTCGAACGGGTAGGGCTACCGGTTGACACACAGAAGAAAGCCGGGAAATACTCCCGGGGTATGCGCCAACGTCTCGGACTGGCGGATGTGCTGATCAAGCAACCGGAAGTGATTATCCTTGACGAACCGACATCCGGTATTGACCCGGCAGGGGTTCAGGAATTCATGGATTTGATCCGGCAGTTAAGAGAAGAAAACGGGCTGACCGTGCTATTCTCTTCCCATCATCTGGATCAAGTTCAGCAAATCTGTGACCGGGTAGGCCTGTTCGGGGGAGGTAAACTCTTGGCAGAGGTCAACGTCAACGAGTTACAAAACGAGGAACACGGGCTCGAAAATATGTATAACCGTTATTTCGGAGGAGGAAAAAGCCATGAATAAAATACAAAGTCCGTTCTGGGTTATTGTCCGTAAAGAAGTCGCCGACCATGTCAGAAGCTGGAAATTCATTATCCTGATAGCCATTATCGCGCTGACTTGCATGGGTTCCCTCTACACGGCATTAACCAATATCGGAGCAGCCATCAAACCCAATGATCCCGACGGTTCATTTTTGTTTTTGAAACTATTCACCGTATCCGACGGCACCCTGCCCTCGTTCGTGATCTTCATTAACTTTCTCGGACCGTTATTAGGCATCGCGCTCGGGTTTGATGCCATCAATTCCGAACAAAGTAAAGGAACGCTTAGCCGCATCCTGTCCCAACCCATTCATCGGGATTACCTGATCAACGCCAAATTCGTGGGAGCCTTGATCGTTATCGGGAGCATGTTACTAGCCCTGGCACTTCTGGTTATGGGATTCGGGCTAATAGCGATAGGAATACCGCCGACAGCGGAAGAGTTTTTACGCATTATAGCCTTTGTGGTGGTTAGTATTATTTACGTGGCTTTCTGGCTGAACTTATCCATTTTCTTTTCGATAAAGTTCAAACAGGCCGCCACCTCGGCTCTAGCATGCGTGGCCGTATGGTTATTCTTCAGCGTCTTTTACAACATGATTATCAACTTGGTCGGTAAAGCCATCAGCCCCTCGGCCATGGCTAGCGCCTACCAAGTCATCAGTTATCAGAAATTCATGCTCAACCTGTTGCGTTTTGCCCCGAGCATGCTCTTCAACGAGGCAACCACGACACTACTGATGCCCTCGGTTCGTAGCTTGGGCCCCTTGACCATGGAACAGGTTCATGGGGCAATCCCCAGCCCGCTACCACTGGGACAAAGTTTAATGGTTGTCTGGCCGCAACTCACGGGACTGATTGCTGCCACCGTCATCTGTTTCGCACTCTCGTATGGTTCTTTCATGAGAAAGGAGATCAGATCCCGATAATGCAAGAGGTGTGTCAAAAGACTTTTGACACACCTCTAGTTTGTAAAGTTATAAAGTTGAACCTTCGGTTCTAAAAGTTCATAACGTCCGTTAACTTTAGCGGTTAGCTTTGTCGACGGCAGCCAGAGCTGCCGCTAAACATTGTTCGAAGGCCTCTATTAACTTTACAAACCTTATGAACTTTATAGACTTTACAAACTTTCTCCCCTCGAATTTGTGAATTCGTAAAAACCACATTATCTTCGCACGACGATAAAAAACGAGTATGATTAAAACTTTTATACTGGCAGTTCAAACTGCACCTACAAACAACGCTGGAATGAATCTATGGGATATGGTCGTGATGGGCGGCTGGTTGATGATCCCCATATTTATATTGTCTGTTATCATTATCTACATTGCTTGCGAAAGATTCTGGCTTATCCGCAAAACAGGGCTAACGGATGTCCCTTTCATGGAAAAAATACAAGAAATTTTGAAAACCGGAAACACACGTGTCGCACTCGAAGAATGTGAAAAAGAAGGCTCTCCACTGGCACACACTATCGCCAAGGGGATCAAAATAAGCAACGAAGACCCGCAAGAAATTCGCCAGGCCATGGAAGACACGGCCAATTACGAGGTCGCCAACTTGGAACGAGGTCTTCCGACCTTAGCCACTTGTGCCGGAACCGCTCCCATGATCGGATTCTTGGGAACCGTGGTCGGGATGGTACAATCTTTTTACGATATGTCCATGGCCGGAAACAGCATCGACATCGGTCTTCTCTCCCGGGGTATCTACACCGCCATGATCACCACCGTGGCCGGGTTGATCGTCGGAATCATCGGCCAACTGGCCTACAACTTTTTGGTTGCCCGTGTTGACAAAATCGTTTTCCGCATGGAACACTACTCCTCTGAACTTATCGAATACCTCCGTCCCAAAAAATAATTTTCAATTATTTCGTCATGGCAATAAAACGTAAAAGCAAGATCAACCCGAATTTCAACATGTCGTCCATGACCGACATATTCTTCCTATTGTTGCTATTCTTCATGATATCCTCGACGTTGATCAATCCCAACGCATTGAAATTATTATTACCCAAAAGCACGAATCAAACTTCGGACAAACCTGTCACGGTCGTGTCTATCGACAAAAACTACACGTTCTACCTGAACGAAAAAGTAATCCCTTTCTCCATGCTGGAGCGCCGACTCGTGGAAGAACTACGGGAATTGGAAGATCCGTGTATCTCTCTTCAAGCAGATAAATCTGTTCCCTTGGAACAAATCGTGAAAGTGATGAATATCGCCAAAGATCACAACTACCGCCTTATCCTAAGCACGGAACCCGAATAGCCTCTAAAAATTCATACTACCGGATTAACACAGAACAGGTTCACGAAAAAAAATAATCGTGTAGCTGAAACCTATCGTCCTAGTCGGCGTATACAACCTCACAAGTGAGCAAAACTTGACATTCATCGCTTGTAATGATTATCTCGTTGTAGATAAATATATTAGCAACAATTGTTAAACTAAAACTAACACAGTATGAAACGTTTATTATTTTTATCATTCATCGGGCTGTTTGCACAGTTTCTGGTATCATGCTATCCCGGAGGCGCTGACAACGTGGAGGAGATGGACGTTGCCATAACGAATTATGACAAAAATGCGGACTTCACCAAGTACACCACATTCTCGCTCCCCGACACTATTGTTTATTTCGTGGCAAAAGGAGAAACTCCGAACCACGAATTCGATGCCCAAATCTTACAACTGGTAAAAGACAATTTTACCCAACTCGGATACTCGTACATCGAACCGACTAGCGAGGAGGATCAACAACCGAGTTTCATTGTCACCGTATCAGCTTTCTCTAACGTGAACTACTATTATGGCTCTGACTACTGGTATAACTACTGGGGTTGGTATCCGGGCTGGAACTGGATCTGGGGTCCGACATGGGGTCCGGGCTGGGGTCCTTCATACCCGTGGTACCCGGTAACGGTATACTCTTACAGAAGTGGTTCCATCGTGATTGACATGATTGCAACCAACCAAGAAGCCAGCTCAACCAAGAAAGTTCCTGTACTCTGGAGCGGTATCGCCGACGGTTTGCTACAAGGATCAAAACAATCTATTATTGACAGAATGGAAACAACGATTGACCAGTGTTTCATCCAGTCACCATACTTGAAAAAATAGTAGGATAGATCATTAATTGTCAATTTTAAATTTAAACGATTATGAGAAAGTTATTAATTATATCGCTCATACTATTCGGGCTTAGCCCATTAGTAAAAGGACAAATGCTGAACTTAAACTACCAGATGTCTGTTCCACTTGGAAAAATGAATGATTACGCCGGCAAAATGAGTTTCCGGGGTATGGATCTTGAATACCATCATTTCCTAAACGAGAAATTCTCTATCGGGGGTATGATCGGTTGGAACACGTTCTACAAGGACAAAGGTAAATTAACGGGAGACTTCCTTTTCAAAGGCAGTAAAGATATACACACGATCACCGGTTATCAATACCGTTACATCAACACGGTACCCATCATGGTGATGGGACGTTACTGGCTGACAGATCAAAACACCATGTTCAGACCTTACCTAGGACTCGGATTAGGTACCAGTTGGACAGAACTAAAAACCGATCTGGGACAATTCACTGCCACGAACGCAAGATGGCAATTCGCTTTCGCACCCGAAATAGGTACCATTATCCCCGTCAATGACCAATTTGCATTCAACATCGGGGCTAAATACACCTACGGAACCAAATCCGGGAAAGTGGAAGCCATGCAAAACTTCACGATCAGTGTCGGTATCGTCTTTATGGGAAATTAAACAGGTTAAACAACTAGGTAATCAATAGGGGAATGGAGCCGTGGCAATGTCACGGCTCCATTTACTTTAATCTCCATTTTCCTGACAACAAAAAGTGTTTCGTTTTGAACCAAACCCGTGCGGGTATGGCTATGGACAAAATAAGTTCTATTAGCTTATTTTACACCAGTTATTTGGAATACACACAAAACGAAAAAGGATATGAGAATTAAAGAAAATTATTATTTGGTATTAATCGGATTCGTGCTAATGATCTCTTCCTGCAAGAACGAGACATCGCAACCGATAAGCAAGGAGTACGCAACCCTTGTCGTAAAAGACAGTAGTAAAACCCTATCAACATCCTACTCCGCAACGATCCGAGGAAAACAAGATGTCAGTATTTATGCAGAAATATCGGGCAAAATCACCGATATTAAAGTCACGGAAGGACAAAGGGTCAAGAAAGGACAGATTCTATTCGTTATAGACCAGGTACCCTATAATGCAGCCCTGGGAGTGGCAGAAGCCAATTACGCGGCAGCAAAAGTCGGGGTCGCCTCCGCCCGTTTAGACTATGACAACACGAAGGAGTTATACGACAACCAAGTTGTATCCGATTATGAACTCCAAACGGCCTTAAACCAGTTACACACGGCAGAGGCAACTCTGGCACAAATGGAGGCATCTCGAGTCAACGCAGCAAACAACCTTTCCTACACGGAAATCAAAAGTCCATCAGACGGGGTGATCGGTACGATTCCCTATCGCCAGGGAACACTCGTTAGTTCAACGATGTCCGAACCGTTAACAACCGTGTCCGACAACTCAGAAATGTACGTATATTTTTCCATCAACGAAAACAACCTGCTTAACATGGCACGGGAGTACGGAACTCTGGAAAAAGCACTGGAACAAATGCCCGATATTCAACTCAAATTGAGCGACGGAACCCTGTACAACCAAACCGGACGGGTGGCCAGTATCAGCGGTGTCATCAACGAGAACACGGGAACGGCATCCCTACGGGCAGTCTTCCCCAACCCGGACCGACTTCTTCATAGCGGGGCAAACGGGAGCGTGGTTATCCCCGAAACTTACACCGATATTATTCTAATTCCACAAGAAGCGACCTTCGAGTTACAAGACAAGGTTTTCGTTTACAAGATTATTGACGGCAAAACCAAGTCAACACAAATTACCGTTTCTTCCACCAATGACGGTAAAGAATACATCGTACTCGACGGGTTAAAAGTCGGGGATGAAATTATTGCATCCGGTGCCGGACTGCTCAAAGATGGAGTCCAAGTGAAAAGTGTAAACACCACGTCTCCTGAAAAATAAAAGAAGCCATGAAAGAAAATAGATTTATACAACGCCCCGTACTGGCTATTTGTATATCCATAGCCATCGTATTCTTGGGGTTACTGGCATTGCAATCCCTGTCAGTAGAAAAGTTCCCGGACATCGCTCCGCCTACAGTTCATGTCTCCGCATCCTACATGGGGGCAAGCGCGGAAACCGTCCAGAAAGCCGTGATCGTCCCCCTGGAAGAAACGATCAACGGGGTGGAAAACATGACCTACATGGAATCCTCCGCATCATCAGGTTCCGCCAGTATCAACATTTACTTCAAACAAGGAACAGATCCCGATCAGGCAGCCGTGAACGTGCAGAACCGGGTATCAGAAGCACAAGGACAACTACCGAGTGAGGTCACCAAAGTAGGTATCACGGTCGGGAAAAGACAGATCAGTACTCTTGCCATTCTAGGTATATACAGCCCGGATGACTCATTCGACGAGTCATTCATTACAAACTACATCAATATCAATATTGCCCCACAGATACAGCGTATCGAAGGCGTCGGGGAAGTCCGGAGCATGGGAGCCACGTACAGTATACGAATCTGGTTAAACCCGGAAACGATGGCCCACTACAAACTTGTCCCGGCAGACATCACGGCCGTGCTGGATGAACAGAACATTGAAGCCTCCATGGGTTCTTTCGGAGAAAACTCTGACAATGTATTCACGTACACGCTGAAATACAGGGGACGTTACCAGACCCCGGAAGAATTCGGTGAACTGGTGGTACGTTCCACCGCAGACGGAGAAGTCCTAAGGTTAAAAGATGTCGCCGAAATCGAATTGGGAGACCAGAGTTACAGTTATGCCGGAGGGATCAGCGGACACCACGGAGTGACCATGATGATCAACCAGACTGCCGGTTCCAACGCCACGGAAATCAACTCTCAAATAGAAACATTACTGGAAGAATTATCAGAATCGTTCCCCGCGGGACTTGATTACCTATATCTCCAGAATACCAATGATTTCCTTTTTGCCTCTATCGGTGAAGTTGTCAAAACATTGCTGGAAGCCATTGTTCTCGTCGTACTGGTAGTATTTTTCTTCCTTCACGACTATAAACTAACCTTAATACCCACACTTTCACTCCTCGTATCCCTTATCGGAACTTTTGCTTTCATCTACTTGATGGGATTCAGCTTGAACCTACTCACGTTGTTTGCCTTGGTACTGGTGATCGGAACAGTTGTCGACGACGCCATTGTCGTCGTTGAGGCCGTACAGACTCAAATGGATTCGGGAGAAACAAACTCTGCCACTGCAACAAGTCACGCCATGCATGACATCACGGCAGCAGTCATCACGTCCACGATCGTATTCATGGCTGTATTCATCCCCGTATCCTTCATAAGCGGGACAAGCGGAACATTCTACAAACAATTCGGTCTGACAATGGCCGTTGCCGTTGCAATCTCTGCCGTCAACGCCCTGTCATTAAGTCCGGCACTAAGCGCACTATTACTTCAACGGAAATCCAAAGACCGCAAACTGACCACCCTCGTCAAAAAAGCATACAGTATTTCCTATCTGGCACTGTACAACAAATACCAATCCGGATTGCGCCTCATGTTCAAACGGAAATGGATTGCCGGAATAGCACTCGCTTGTTCCATTGTCCTTGCCGTTCTCCTGATGAATAACACGAAAACCGGTTTAATTCCCGATGAAGACACGGGTACCTTGTTCGTTTCCGTCAGCACCGCACCCGGAAGTAATATGCAATTCACGATAGGGGTCATGGACCAGATTGAAAAGATTGTTCTGTCCTATCCCGAGATAAAAGCCTATTCCAGAGTAGTAGGCCATAGCATGACAGGTGGTTCCGGTTCATCCAGCGGGATGCTTATTATCCAGCTCAAGGATTGGTCCGAACGGAAAGGTGACGAACATTCCTCCACGGCAATCATGAATCGGCTCAACCGGGATATGCAACAAGTTACAGAGGCCTCGGTCTTCGTCATGGCTCCAAGTATGATTGACGGATACGGTACGGGTAATGCCGTGGAACTCTACCTGCAGGACAAGAAAGGCGGGGAAATCAATGATTTCTATGATGTTGCCCAAAACTTTCTCAGCGCACTGAACCAACGCCCGGAAGTCATGTCCGCTTTCAGCTCCTTCAGAGTGGATTACGTACAATACGTGGTGGACGTGGATGCAGCAAAATGTAAGCGGGCCGGGATCTCCCCCTCCGATATACTGGATGTCATTTCCGGGTACTACGGTGGAATCTATGCCTCCAACATCATTCGTTTCTCAAAAGTATACCGGGTCATCCTCCAAGCCAGCCCGGAATATCGGCTGGACACACATTCCCTAGACAACATCTATTTCAAAAACGGGGATGAAATGGCCCCGGTCAGCCAATATGTAACACTAACCAAAACCTCCGGTCCGGAAAGTCTGAGCCGCTTTAACCTGTTCAACTGTATCTCGGCCAACGTAACCATGGCCAACGGATACAGTTCAGGAGACATCATCAACGCCATCAAAGAAGTGGCACAAAATACATTGCCGGAAGGATACGGCTACGAGTTCGGAAGTTCCTCCCGTGAACAAAGCCAATCAGATAATACAGTATTTATCCTTATCGTTTGTGTAGTATTCATCTATCTGTTACTTTGTTCTCTCTACGAGAGTTTCTTTGTCCCGTTTGCCGTTATCCTCTCCGTGCCTTTCGGAATCCTGGGATGTTTCATCGCGGCACAGGTATTCGATGTTGAAAACAACATTTACCTGCAAACAGGTATGATCATGATCATCGGTCTGCTGGCAAAAACAGCCATCCTGATCACGGAATATGCAGCCCAGCGTCGACAAACCGGAATGAGTATTGAAGATGCGGCATTCGACGCTGCCAAAGTCCGCCTGCGTCCCATCTTGATGACCGTACTTACCATGATCTTCGGTATGTTGCCCCTGCTCTACGCCAGTGGTGCGGGAGCTAATGGGAATCGTACTTTGGGAGCCGGAGTTGTCGGGGGCATGATCATCGGAACAATAGCCTTGCTATTCATCGTTCCTCCCCTTTTCATCATCATGCAAAGACTTCAGGAAAAATACGGTTTTATCATTCACAAAAAGAAAGAAGAACGTTATGAATAAAATAATTATTTACAAGATACATCGCACCATCGTTTCATGTATTTTCATACTCACGATGGGGAGCTGCGGCATATACGAGACATTCCAAACGCCTCGCTACGATATAACAGACAAGGCCTACGGGGACATCATTTCCCCGGATACGGCCTCAACAGGAAATATACACTGGCAAACCTTTTTCCAAGATGAAAAACTACACGCTTTGATAGAAACCGCCTTAAAGAATAATGCCGATATGCAAAGCGCAATCTTGAAAATTCAGGCAGCACAAGCCTCTCTCAAAGCATCAAAATTGGCATTTCTCCCCTCGTTCAACGTTTCTCCCAGTGCAGATTTCGATGGTTCCTGGGACGTTCAATTACCTGTAAATGCAAGTTGGGAAGTCGACTTGTTCGGAAACCTGCGTAATGCCAAGAAAAGAAAACAGGCGGCTTACCTCCAATCAGGAGCTTACATGCAAGCTGTACGCTCGCAATTGATCGCCACGGTAGCCTCCACCTATTACACCTTGTTATCCCTCGATGCACAATACAAAATCTACGAGGTAACAGAACAGAGTTGGAAACAAAACGTGGAAGTCACCCGCCGGTTGATGAAAGCCGGGAAATACAATGCCGCCTCACTTTCACAAACAGAGGCAAATTATTACAATGTATGTAATAACCTGATCGATATCCAACAAGAGATTCAACAAACGGAAAATCAACTTTGTGCCTTACTCGGGGAAACACCCCACCCGATCGAGCGAGGAGAACTCGCTGACTGGTTGGCTCCAGAGGTGATTCATGTGGGAGTACCACTTCATGTTCTCTCCAATCGTCCGGACGTAAAACAAGCCGAGTACACTTTGGCTCAGGCATTTTATGCCACGAACGAGGCTCGTGCAGCCTTCTACCCCGCTTTGACCATATCGGGAAACTACGAATTCCGACACTCGCTATACGATATTGTCGGGTCGCTCGTACAGCCCCTATTCCAAAGAGGGACACTAAAAGCCAATCTTGACATTGCCAAAGCCGAACAGAAAGAAGCCGATATATCTTTCCGTCAAACAATCATTGAAGCCGGCATCGAAGTGAACGACGCCTTGGTTGCAGTGAAAAGCGCACGGGAAAAAGCAGAAAATTACTCAAAACAAGTAAAACATCTACAAGATGCGGTGAAAAGCACCCAGTTACTCATGAAACACGGGTCGACCACTTACCTGGAAGTGTTGACAGCCCAACAAACCTTGTTGGAAGCACAAGTAAATCAAGTGACCAACCACTTGACGGAAATTTCCAACACGATTACGCTCTATCAGGCTCTCGGAGGAGGGAGATAGTTTCATAGATTGAAATACGGATCGAATCATTTTTTTGTATTCATCCGTATTTCTTATTTTTGTACTATAAATTAAACAAGGATATGGCAAACATCGACATTCTTTCTTCCCTGATAACCAACAAACAAGTCGAACAAGAGGTATTGTTCGCTGAATTACAAGCCGATAGTTTCGACCACACCGTCCTGCAGCAATTCCCACCCATATCCAACATCATTATAAACATTGTCATTTTAAAAGGAACGCTTCAAATTGTCATTGATAACATCCGGCATAAATGTACCCCTTCAAACAATAATATCGTCAACATTAAACCGGTGAACACCATCACCCAGATGACACCGGGTAACGACTTTAAAGGACACATCATCATCCTGCCCAAATCATTCATGGACAGAGCAGATCACGGGGTCAAACCGATCCCCTTCCGGGATGTCCTTTCCATGCGTTTTCAACACACGATCACAATCCCCAAGGCCGGAATCGAAATTTTGGCAGACTATTTCCGTCTCATCGTGGAAAACTCGCAAACCAATGAAAGCCCGTTAAACCGAAGTATCTTCGAACATGCAGTTTTACTGTATCATTTAAAGGTTGCACAAATGATCTTCGCGGAGATGGAAAAACAACAGAAAAAAGGATTAATCTCTCGCTCTTCATTACTCTGCAATCAATTTACCCAGCTTCTCACGCAACATATAGAAGAAGAGCACGAAGTTTTGTTCTACGCGGACAAACTGAACATCACCCCTCATTACCTCACAAAAATAACACATAAATATATCGGATTCGCGGCAAATAAAGTGATCGCCAATGAACTAATCACCCAAGCCTCACTACTACTCCGGAATCCGGATTACACGTTGCAACAGATTGCCGACCGCCTTCACTTCTGCGATCAATCCTCGTTCGGAAAATTCTTTAAAAAACATACAGGAAAAACTCCCGCTACTTACCGAGCTGATACCAACATTCCGATAGAATAATTACTGATTCAGCCATTGCTTGAACTCTTGAATCCTCTCGGAACTCACGATTGCCTCAATTCCGGCAGGAGGTGCCGGGGTTAACACGATCTTGATTCTACTGTTGGAATATTTCACCATCTCCTTGATCGAATTATAGCTGATAATAAATTTCCTGTTGATCTTGAAAAACTGTGCCGGATTCAATTTTATCTCTATACCACTGATCGTTTGATCCAAGATATAATTTTGCCCGTCACGGGTGAAAAGTACCAGATACTTTCCGTCCGCCATGAAATAGGCAACATCTCCCACCGTCACGGATTTCATCTTCGTCCCCACGGTAACCAGGAAACGCTCCTGATACACGGTCAACGATGCCACGGGGAAAGGAGCATTTACCGGGGAAAGCGATTCCAACTTATTCAATGCTTGCTGTAACTCTTCCTTGTCAAAAGGCTTTAATATATAATCAATCCCCTGATATTTGAATGCCTTGAGCGCATATTCATCATAAGCCGTGATAAAAATAACCGGTACCGTGATCTCCACCTGCTCAAAAATATCAAAACTCTGCCCGTCCCCCAGATGAATATCCATGAAAATCACATCGGCTTTATTCTTCTTCAACCATTTCACGCTCTCGCTCACCGAATCCAGTTTCGTCAATATAGTGATCTCCGGGGCAACCTCTCCCAACAGCCGTTCCAACTCTGCCGCTGCAAGATATTCATCTTCAATTATAATTGCATTCATAAGCTATTTTTATCAATACTTTCTCCGGATTCTTTCATCCATCGTTTCTGTATTCACAAAAATAACGAAAATAATTCATGTAACAATAAAACAGCCGTGGGGAACCACCCCCACGGCCTTCCAACTACTAGATCAACCTAGTAACATACAAATTAATTGTGCAAATTCGGATTAGATTCCGTTGCTTCTTTTGGGAAAGCGATCGTATACCGGGAATCATCTTTAGACAAAACCTGACGATCTTGTTTTCCTTGATCTGTCGTATAAACTTTCACTATTTCCGGACGATCCGTACGACGCAAATCAAACCAACGATGTCCCCCTTCAAGAGCTAATTCCCTAGCTCTTTCGTTCGCAATCTCTACTAGTAACTCTTCAGCCGTCATTTGATCTATCTCTGCTGCTCTTTCCTCATAGTAATCAGGTTGTAATCGCACTTTAATTAACTCTTTCAGCCTGTCTTTAGCTTGATCCAGTTTTCCATCAACATGAGCCGCTGCTTCCGCTGCTATCAAATAAATTTCGGAAGAACGGATAGAAACCTTGTAATTAGAATTTGGGCCTCCTTTGGTCGGAACATATTTATCATTTTTACTTGTAAAATACAGGTTAAAACGTAAATCATTTACAGCATCATATTTTTCTATCAATGACGGAAGAAGCTCTGTATATGAAGTCATATCATTGTCTCCCCATTCTTCAAGACACAAAATAGCTTCTTTTGAATTGATATTATAAGGTTCCGTAAAATCTGCACTAGTCAAATCCTCCAGAGGAGAAGAAGACAGTAACCCTTCAGCAAGATTCATCGCATTCTCCCATTCTTGATGGTAAAGACGTACGCGCGCCTCGAATGCTTTTGCAGATTTTTTGGAAAACCGATAAAGAGTAGAAGCAGGTTGCTCGTCAACCGTTAAAACTTCGTTAGCCGCAGCAATATCTTCAAATATCTGATCATAAACTTCTTTTACCGTCGAGGGAGAATACGCCTGTTCTATGTCTATTTGGGTTGCTAAAGGAATCCCTTGATCCGTTTCTGCCGTCGAAGGATTGTAAGGTTTCCCGTAAAGATTCAACAAATCAAAATGCATATAAGCACGCAAAAGATAAGCTTCTCCTAATATCTGCTCACGAGAATCATCCTCCGTATCAATATCCGCATTCATTACATCATCAATAACGCTATTAGCATAAAATATCACTTTATAAGGAGTTCCCCACGGATAAGATTCTTCCATATTCACAGAATTGTCATTCCAAATAGCAAAATCTATCAACCGAGGATAAGCGTAAGCACTACCGGAAGGAATTACCTCGTCAGCCCGTAAAGCTAACAAATATTTATAGCCAGACACCGCCGTATAACCAGAAGTTATCAAGGCTCTGAATTCCGTTACTTTTTCCGGAATTACTTTCCCCACGGGTTTCACATCCAAATAATTACAAGATGTGAACAAGGCAAGTAAACTTATTATATATATTATTCTTTTCATTTTTACCTAGTTTTAAAATGACACATCTAAACCTATTGAGAAAGTCCGTGCAAGGGGTTGCGTGTAAATATTTCCCCAAGTCTCAGGATCAAAATATCCCTTGTAATTTGAAGCAATCACAAACGGATTCCGAGCTTCAAAACTAATTCTGGCAGAGCCTATATGTAACTTATCTGCTATTTCCCGAGGTAAATTATACCCTAAGCGAATACTACTTATCCGCCAATAACTCATATTCTTAAACCAGTAATCATAGTTACTGAACGAATTTCCTCCTAAATCCAATCCATTTACCCATTGATAATAATTTACCAATCGCATATTCTCTTCCATCGTATAATTCACCAAACGAGGATATTTTCCAGTTGTATTAGAAGGAGACCAGATGTCTAAAGCCCGTTTCGAATAATTCTGACCGGGAGACGTTTCACTCGGTGAATAAAATGGAGTTTCTTGCATCAACTGATCTATCACAAAACTAGAACTTACCGTAAGATCAAAATTCTTATAATAGAATCGATTGATCCAACCTCCTGTAAACTTAGGCTCTGTTGTTCCTGCATACACGAACAAGTCTCGATACTCTGCATTTGTCAGCGAAGATGTCGGATAGCCAATATTCCATTCATCCGTTATAGCATAAAAAGTCTCAAAATTCACCTTCTCGCCTGCTTTATTATAAAACATCGGTAGTCCGTCTTCATCCAATCCTGCAGTTCTTAATTTGAAAAGAGCCCCAATGGAATGTCCTTCCAAAGAAGGAGAATACGAATCATCTCTCACTTGAATCTTATCCACATTACTCGTGTTATGGGCAATATTGAAATCCATCTTCCAACGGAAATTCGGAGTACGGATATTCTCCGTAGAAAGAGCAAATTCAATACCCTTATTGGAAACCTCAGCCCAGTTCATCGTAGAAGAAGAGAAACCATTTTCAAGCGGCAAAGCCCTTGCCCCGATCAAATCTTCACTTTTCCGATAATAAGCATCAACTGTAAAAGAGAGACGATTATCCAAAACTGCCATATCAATACCAACATTCCAGTTTTTAGTTTTCTCCCAACGCAAATTTTGATTAGGAGGAGAGGTCACGTTAATCGTCGGTTCATTTAAACCAGGCAGAACCGTTGTCGAATTCCACTCCCCGACAACATAAGGAGAGGTATTCTTATCCACATTTCCTTGCAGACCGTATGATACACGCAATTTCAAATCATTCAACCATTCAACATTACTCAAGAATTCTTCCCGATTAACATTCCATGCGGCAGAAGCTGCCCACAATGGCAGATATTTGTATTTACGAGCAACACCAAATAAATTCGAACCATCAAAACGCATACTTCCAAAGAATGTATATCGATTATCATAAGTATAAGACCCGGTCATATAATAAGACAGATAACGATCCTCACTCATGGTCTTTTGATATTGTTTCCATTTCGACGAAGACATGGAAGAAGTACTGTAACCGTCCGGGAATACGAGAGGCTGGGTCGTCAAAGCTCTGGAATCATAGCCGAAGCCCTTGGTATGAACATTTGTATTCTTATTCCCTCGCATTTCAAAACCGGCCATGAAATTCACGGAATGACGCTCGGCAAAAATATGACTGAACTCCCCTTGTATCTTCCATTGGTATTGTGACATATCAGCAGCCCAGTTCTGAATAATTCCACCATCCGGTAAAAAATATGTCCCGTTATAGTTAGAATCTTCCCTATATTTTCTCACGAAATATGTTTCTTCGTCTGCAAATTTCTCTGTCTTCGAATCCTCTAGCTGCATCGAAAACTGTGTTGTCAAAGATAAGAAAGACCATGGCTTGTAATTTAAAGTTAACATAGGCTTAAAAGCCAGATTCTTTAACCAATAATCTGTATTTTCACGTTCCTCCAGTAAATTAAATTCCAAGTAAGCATCATCCAACCCCTTTATATCCTGGTCATAAACATACTTACCATTTTCATCACGAACATTCAAATAAGGATTCACATTACGAGTATAATAAGAAGGATTCGTGAAAGAATCCGAATCTGTGATATAACTTTTCCGTTTACTGTGAGACATGAATAAAGAAAGACCAAGAGTCAAGTTATCTCTCAAATCAAAATCAGTCTTCATAGTACCTGTAATCCGCTCAAAATTCGTCCCAATCGTTGTACCTTCTTCATTATAATAACCGATCGAAGCATAGTAACGAGCTTTTTCAGAGCCTCCTGATACACTTATATTATATTGCTGATTCACAGCATTCTGATACACAAGATCTCCCCAATCGGATCCTGTTGTACGCAAAGCATTAATCTCGTTCTGAGTCTGTGCAGACAATGCATTAAATCCTCCTTCTTGGAAAGCACTTAACTCTCCCGAATTTGACAAAATTCGAGCCACACTTCCGTAGTTAGAACGATACGTCAACTCAGGTATACTCGCCATACCTAACTCGAAATCCACTTTTTCAGAAGCATTCATTAAATTCAATTTCCCCAAGTCAGGTTTCGTTGTTATAAACATTGCCGCTGACGCATTCACCCGCATTTTCCCGGCAGATCCCTTTTTGGTAGTTACAACAATGACTCCATTTGCTGCACGTGCTCCATAAATAGCCGTGGCCGAGGCATCCTTTAAGATTGTTATACTTTCAATATCCGCCGGGTTTACCCCTGCAATGGAAGTATTATACAAGTTATCAATATTATCCTTGTCACTAAAATTTTCTGGAATATCATTCCCTTCCAAAATCATCCCATCCAACACCCAAAGCGGATCAGTACTTCCCGTCAGAGAAACCGTACTACGGATTCGCATCTTGTTCGGGGCTCCCGGAGCCCCATTCGTGGGGATAGACGTCATACCGGCAACCTGCCCTTCCAATAACTGGTCAATACTAGCAACACCGATGCTCTTTATATCATCCATCTTTACGGTCTGAATCGCCGATGTCGATTTACGTTTCTCGATCTGTTGGTAACCCGTCACCACCACCTCGGTCAACTGCTCCTGATCCGGTTGTAACATAACCTTAAATTCTGTGGTTTTCGTCACGTCCAGTTTCGCATTTTTATAACCGACAAAACTAACCACCACATATTTCACCGCTTTCGGCACTTTCAATTCAAACTTTCCGTCAAAATCAGTAATCGTTCCCTTCGGGCCGAGATTCTTAGCCTCTGCCGCATCCGGGTCAATCATTACCGTAGCTCCAATCAAAGTCTCGTTCGTCACGGAGTCCATCACGACTCCTTTAATCGTACGATAGTCGCTCTCGCTTTGGGCAAACAGCCAAAGCGGACACAATAACGCAATCAATAATAAACTTTTCTTCATGCTAACTTATTTAATTTGTATGTTATAAGGTGTAAAATCATCTCATATTCAACGCCTCTTTAATCCGGATAATCAAATCCTCGTAATGATTACGAGTTTCTACATTACCCGTGTTTCGTTTATTTTCCGCTAATTTTAAAATTTTCAACAATTCGCCTCTCTTCACCGATACAGCCTCAGAAACTCTACCCATGGAAGAGAAGTGTAAGGTCCTCAATTGAACCTCTTCTCTAGGCTCAATCGTAAATTCGGGGGCTTTAGAGGCAAAACAACACGTGTTTGAATGATGCAACGCTTTCTTGGTCGTTTTCTCCACAGCCCTGTTCGAGCTAACGATGATCGCATCGATAAAATTCTTTTGTGTCATCCGCTCGTAGATAGATAAGTTACGCCCAGCCTTACTGCTGGCAAATATCACGTTATGAATATCCGCGAACATCTCTTCCGGCGTGTAACTCTTCGCCCGACCTAAAGTCGCTTCAGAATCAAACATACGCAACAAACGCTCGTCCTTCAACAGATTATAGAATGTAGCGTACTGCAACTCACGTGCAACCGTGTAAGGAGAATATTCCACGCCCATCTGAATCGGGTAACTCTTCTTCCAGACCCCAGCACCGAACAACCATTCCGGAACAATAAACACCTCTTCAATCAAGTACTTCACGCTCTCTTTCTGAATCTCTTTCGGCACCGGGATATACCGATCCTCCGGACTTCCCTTCACCGGGTTATTGATATAAATACCACCCACGTTAGCTGTAACATGCCCGGCATACATCTTCCATTGGTTAATCACCGCCATCAATAATTTTCCTGCCTCCGCGAAAGATTCTCCGTCTTCCTCTGTCCATGCGACAATATTCGGAACAATCCGTTTCAGATTCATAATCCCGTAACGATTGGCTTTCACGATGTCATCTCCAAGGTCTTCATCCTGAGAACGAGGATCGATCGGATCTTTCGGGTCTTGTTGCTCGCCATACCAGAACATCGGGTCTCCTTCATGCTCTTGAATCCATTCATTCAATATCGGCAACTCCTCTTGAGGTGTCTCCATATCTAGCCAACGATAAGCCCAGTTAATCGCGAACTTGTCATACGTCCCGATTTTAGGAGTAATTTCCTTTACCCCGTCTCCCGGTTGGGCCACGTAGTTAAAACGCGCGTAATCCATGATAGAACTTGCCGTTCCACCCATTTTTGCCGTAAAGCTCGGCGATCTCAAAGAATCCACGGGGAAAGCATGAGAAGCACCCATGTTATGCTTCAACCCGAAAGTATGCCCTACCTCGTGAGAAGAAACAAAGCGGATAGCGCTGGCCATATGCTCGTCGCTCAATTTATTTGCACGGGCTCTCGGATCTATCGGTGCTGTCTGTACTCGCATCCAAGTATGTAATAATGACATCACGTTATGCCACCAAACCACGTCAGCCTCGATAATCTCTCCTGAACGGGGATCAACCACGGACGGCCCCATTGCATTAGCCTGCTGGGATGCCGCATAGGTGATGACCGAATAACGAATGTCGTCTATGTCAAAATCTTCATCACCTTCCGGAGCATCCTTCGCGACAACAGCATTTTTAAAACCTGCCGCCTCAAATGCGGCCTGCCAATCCCGAACTCCTGCTTTAATCTCTTCTCTCCACTGTTTCGGGGTAGAAGGATCAATGTAAAACACGATCGGTTTTACAGGCTCTACAGCCTCTCCTCTTTTATATTTCTCTATATCTTCCGGTTTTGGTTCCAATCTCCAACGATGAACGAATTCCCGTTTTTCCACTTGCTGTTGCTCGTCTGTAAAATAAATATGCTCCGTGGCAAAAAAACCTACACGGGGGTCGGCGAAACGTGGCTTCATAGGAACCTTAGGTAATAACACCAAATTTGTTGTCGTTTCAACCGTAAGAGGTACCGCCACGCCGCCATCAACCACCTGCGTCGTCATTAACGCCTTTACCACCACATTCTTGGGGAAAACCTTCACGCCCAATATCTTCGACAAGTCCTTTTTTACCGAACCGCCTAAAGCAATTTCATTATATATATCATTAAAACTTTTCTCACTTCCGTCAAAAATCTTGTTCACCTTGATAACCACGGACGCCGAATCCTTTCCGTAAGCCTCGATCGGGAAATACTCGATCACGGACTCGCGATAATTGGCCTTCACAGACTCACTGATCGCATCTCCCTCGGGTACACTTACCTTTCCATTGTAAGTTGTCACCCACACCTTGTTCATAGATTTATCTTTATAGAAACGCACGAGCTTGTCATTCGACTCCATTCCTCTATTCAAGCCTGCATCATTCAACTCGTAAGGTACTCCCGACACTTTATTAACGATTAGAAGATCACGTCCCATCAACGAATCAGCCACCTCGAAATAGTAATCATTCTCAACCGTTAAAATCTTTACCATACCTTCAGTAATCTTGGCTTTTTTCACCAAATCCCCGTAAGCATCCGGTTTAGACACTTCCGTTGTATCCTTGGCATGTTTTTTCTTTCGTCTTTCCAGAGAATATCCCGGTTCTGACAATAATGATAGGGCAACAAGGGCTATCGCACCTAAAATGAATGTTTTTGTTCTTACCATACTTCTTTTATTCATTAAATCTATCTGGTTAACTGATTCTTTACAATGATAAGACAGATTTCAATCAATAAAAATAAAAGGGGAGTGAAACCCCGAAAAAAAGGAGTGAATCATCGATTTTTTGTTATAAACGATTTCTTAAAAGAGGTAGTCGACAAACGTAACATCCATTTTCACAATCACATACAAATTTCTCACCAGAATAAAAGTCATAAATGGCCTGAATGCGTTCGAAACCCACGCCCATGGACTCCTCGCTAGATTCTGCACGGGGCTGGTAATTATTCTCCACGATTAAACATTCATCCCGATCATAAATTTTAATATGCAAGGGATTTTGTAAAGTCACCTGATTATGTTTTATAGCGTTCTCTACTAACATCTGTAAACTGATCGAAGGAACCTTTGCTTCCAAACAATCCGGTCCCACATCTATGGACAAATCCAACTGATCCCCAAAACGAATCTTCTGCAAAAAATAATATTGCTGGGTAAACTCGATCTCTTCCTTCACCGTGGACAAGCTTTCGTTTCTTGTCTCCAGCAAATAGCGATACACCTTTGATAACTTCAACACGAATTCCCTCGCCAAAGTCGAATCCGAACCAATCAACACACTCAAGGAATTCAAGGAATTAAACAAAAAGTGAGGGTTAATCTGATTTTTCAACTGTTGTAAATGCAGTTCCATCGACTCCTGTTCCAAACTACGCCGCAAACGGTATTCCTTACGCCATTTATGCTGGGCAAAAAGTAACAAAATTGCGAATATAACTACTGTAATCAAGGCAATCATCGCCGTGTAACGATGAAATTCATCCAATATCTCCCGATTTCCATACTGCGGCACGTTAACGGCAATCACCCACTTTTCACTCCCGACAAGTAAGGGATAGTAAATTCGAAGCACCTGTGAAGACAGAAAATTAGAATGAACCATAATTTCCAATTCACTCTGACTTTTTAATACTTCCTTGATAGAATCCAACTCTTCTTTTTGGAAAGGTGAGGTTCCCAATAAATTTTCATCGGGATGCGAAAGTAATATACCCCGTTCATTTACAATAAACACGTAACTTGACACCTTTCCTGTAACCTCTGCAAAATATGAATGTAAGTCTGTCAACGAGATATCAAATCCAAAAAGGATACGCCGGGTCGCTGTCGGTTCAATAGCCTCGATTGTCGTCCAGTAAGTCTTTCCATCCTCGTGGTACGTACCACTAAAATGGTGATCCGCATGTGAATCCAATAAGGTATACATATACTTTAACTCGATCCCGGAAAGTTTCATCTTACGTAACTCGGAACTATTCCGTTCCAACAACCGTAGAGAATCATTGGTACCCCTGAAAAACCAAGTTCTACTTAATTTCGGGTCCAATTGTTGCATCGTCTTCAAAAGCGAAAATAAATCCTGCTCCCGGTAAGATTCACTTTTCCCAAAAAACTCTCTCGCCAATCGCTGTAATTCTTCGGTTTTCTTAAATTCATATGCAACAGATTCTGCCCGGTATCGACAAGCCTCTCGTGCATTCGCATTATTCATATCGTTCCCCACGTCACTAATCTTTTCCCCTATTAAATAAATAGCGGCAATGAATAAAGCTAACAAGATTAATCCTATCGATATTATATTTGTCCGAATTCTCATACACACAAAGGTAATGAAAAAAATTACCTGCGGCAAGTTACAGGTTACAAGTTGATAGGTTACAGGTTCTCCACGAGACAATATAAAAAAAGGGCGAGTCACTTGAACTCGCCCTCTCTTCTAAATTCGGCATCGACCTACTCTCCCACCCAAGGGCAGTACCATCGGCGCTAACGGGCTTAACTTCTCTGTTCGGGATGGGAAGAGGTGGATCACCGTCGCTATAGACACCTTTTAATGTTTTCACGTCACTTCATCGAGCCCTCCGGCTACTCGTGACAATATCTTTAAAGTTTCTTCATCTCATGCTTTCTATCGACCGCCAATCTCCTTGATTGACAATCGCTTGGAACGTTAACTGAATCATCTCACCCACCGAACGTCAACTTTCGGGTGATTAGTACCACTCGGCTTTGCCGTCACCGGCTTTACACCTGTGGCCTATCAACGTCGTCGTCTACGACGACCCTGTAAGGAGATCTCATCTCGAGGCAGGCTTCGCGCTTAGATGCTTTCAGCGCTTATCCCGTCCGCGCGTGGCTACCCTGCCGTACGACTGGCGTCATAACAGGTTCACTAGCGGCGCGTCCAACCCGGTCCTCTCGTACTAGAGTCAGGACCTCTCGAATCTCCAACGCCCACGACAGATAGGGACCGAACTGTCTCACGACGTTCTGAACCCAGCTCGCGTGCCACTTTAATCGGCGAACAGCCGAACCCTTGGGACCTTCTCCAGCCCCAGGATGTGACGAGCCGACATCGAGGTGCCAAACCGCCCCGTCGATATGAGCTCTTGGGGGCGATCAGCCTGTTATCCCCGGAGTACCTTTTATCCTTTGAGCGATGACCCTTCCACGCGGGATCACCGGATCACTATGCCCTGCTTTCGCACCCGATCGACTCGTTGGTCTCCCGGTCAAGCACCCTTGTGCCATTGCACTCTACGGTTGATTACCAACCAACCCGAGGGTACCTTTGGAAGCCTCCGTTACGCTTTTGGAGGCGACCACCCCAGTCAAACTACCCACCACGCGGTGTCCCCTATACAAAGGGTTAGATCCCAGACAAGAGAAGGGTCGTATTTCAACGATGGCTCCTCGATTCCTGGCGAAACCGACTCGTAGCCTCCGACCTATCCTACACGTCCCGTGCCCGGGAACAACGCGAAGCTGCAGTAAAGGTTCACGGGGTCTTTCCGTCCCGTCGCGGGTACCCGGCATCTTCACCGGAACTACAATTTCACCGAGCTCATGGTCGAGACAGTGCCCAGATCGTTACACCATTCGTGCAGGTCGGAACTTACCCGACAAGGAATTTCGCTACCTTAGGACCGTTATAGTTACGGCCGCCGTTTACCGGGGCTTCAATTCAAACCTTCTCCTTTCGGATGAGCTCTCCTCTTAACCTTCCGGCACCGGGCAGGTGTCAGGCCATATACGTCATCTTTCGATTTGGCATAGCCATGTGTTTTTGGTAAACAGTCGCCTGGGCCATTACTCTGCGGCTCTATCACTAGAGCGTCCTTTTTCCCGAAGTTACAGGACTATTTTGCCTAGTTCCTTGACCATGAATCACTCGAGCGCCTTGGTATGTTCTACCCGACCACGTGTGTCCGTTTACAGTACGGTTCCTCGTCACTTGAAGTTTAGCGGGTTTTCTAGGGGGTAAATTGCCTGGACGCTATCCCCTCGGCCGAGGCCTCGAGGTACTATCGACTTTCGCCTCCGGTGGCGTGCTTGACTACCACCGTCACAGGGTACGGCCTTCAACGCGCTATTCCGTCAGCGCGCGGTCCATTCATCACCCCGTCACCGCGTCACGGTGACGAGAAGCACGGGAATGTTAACCCGTTTCTCGTCGGCATCCCCCTTCGGGTGAGCCTTAGAGGCCGGCTGACCCCCGGCTGATTGACATTGCCGGGGAATCCTTGGTCTTGCGGCGTGGGGGGTTCTCGCCCCCATTATCGTTACTTATGCCTACATTTGCTTTTCATGCCGCTCCAGTCACTCTCGCGGGTGACCTTCAAAGCTGGCAGGAATGCTCTCCTACCGGTCAGTCATTAACTAACCCCACGGCTTCGGTTGACAGTTTGATGCCCGTGTATTATCCACGCGGGATCGCTCGACTAGTGAGCTGTTACGCACTCTTTAAATGAATGGCTGCTTCCAAGCCAACATCCTAGCTGTCTCCGCGATCCCACCTCGTTTGATCAACTTAACTGTCCATCCGGGACCTTAGCCGGTGGTCCGGGTTCTTTCCCTCTCGTCCGCGGACCTTAGCACCCGCGGGCTCACTCCATGATTTCGTGTTCCAGCATTCGGAGTTTATCCGGATTTGATAGGCGGTGAAGCCCTCGCGTCCAACCAGTAGCTCTACCTCTGGAACAGAACATCACAGGCTGCACCGAAATGCATTTCGGAGAGTACGAGCTATTTCCCAGTTTGATTGGCCTTTCACCCCTACCCGCGAGTCATCCGAAAACTTTTCAACGTTTACCGGTTCGGTCCTCCATCACGTGTTACCGCGACTTCAACCTGCTCGTGGGTAGATCACAAGGTTTCGCGTCTAGCGCCACCAACTCGACGCCCTGTTAAGGCTCGCTTTCACTTCGGCTAACGGGCCTGAAGCCCTTAACCTCGCTGGTGACGACTAACTCGTAGGCTCATTATGCAAAAGGCACGCCGTCACCATATTTCATGGCTCCGACCGCTTGTAGGCGCGCGGGTTCAGGGTCTATTTCACCCCCCTGCTCGGGGTACTTTTCACCTTTCCCTCGCGGTACTGGTTCACTATCGGTCTCTCGGGAGTATTTAGCCTTGCCAGGAGGTCCTGGCGAATTCAGGCAGGATTTCTCGTGTCCCGCCCTACTCGGGATTCCGCTATCTTAGATGGAGGTGTCGTGCACGGGGCTGTCACCCTCCACGGCTTACCTTTCCAGGTAATTGCACTTCGTCCATCGTCGAATGTCGCGGTCCCATGACCCCGCTGTCGCCGAAACGGCAACGGTTTGGGCTCTTCCCCGTTCGCTCGCCACTACTGGGGGAATCACTGTTGTTTTCTTCTCCTGCGGGTAATGAGATGTTTCAGTTCCCCGCGTTCGCTTGCATTACTGCATGACCGTCATCTAGACGGCCGGGTTACCCCATTCGGAAATCCACGGGTCAAGGGTTACTTGCACCTCGCCGTGGCCTATCGCGGCTTATCGCGTCCTTCATCGCCTCCGAGAGCCTAGGCATCCACCGCGCGCCCTTGGTTGTTCACGTTCGTTAGCGTCGTGTTTTTTAATAATTTTACCTTGTCCCGTGTATCACTACAGGGACGGCTCTGTGTTATTCTACTACATTTTTACTTCGTGGATCAAATGATCCATTAACGTTCCAGCATGTCAAAGAACTTTATCAACCTCGACAGTTGTCGAGGTTGATGATGGCGGGACCAAGGCAACGAGCCTCGTCTCTAAAGATCCCTCGAGGGAATCCCGTTGATAATGAACTGGCGGTAGCGAGCCACATGAACTCGTCTCCAGAAAGGAGGTGTTCCAGCCGCACCTTCCGGTACGGCTACCTTGTTACGACTTAGCCCCAGTTACCGGTATTACCCTAGCCCGTTCCTCGCGGTCACGATCTTCAGGTACTCCCGGCTTCCATGGCTTGACGGGCGGTGTGTACAAGGCCCGGGAACGTATTCACCGCGCCATGGCTGATGCGCGATTACTAGCGAATCCAACTTCGTGGAGTCGGGTTGCAGACTCCAGTCCGAACTACGACCGGCTTTAGAGATTCGCTCCGGGTCACCCCGTGGCTACCCTCTGTACCGGCCATTGTAACACGTGTGTCGCCCCGGGTGTAAGGGCCGTGCTGATTTGACGTCATCCCCGCCTTCCTCGCACCTTACGGTGGCAGTCTCGACAGAGTGCCCGGCTTGAACCGATGGCAACTGGCGATAGGGGTTGCGCTCGTTATGGGACTTAACCCGACACCTCACGGCACGAGCTGACGACAACCATGCAGCACCTTGTGAAGAGTCCCGAGGGAAAGAACTGTTTCCAGCTCATGCACTCCACATTTAAACCCGGGTAAGGTTCCTCGCGTATCATCGAATTAAACCACATGTTCCTCCGCTTGTGCGGGCCCCCGTCAATTCCTTTGAGTTTCATCGTTGCCGACGTACTCCCCAGGTGGCTCACTTAATACTTTCGCTTGAACCCTGGCGGTGTATCGCCAAGATCCAGTGAGCATCGTTTACGGCGTGGACTACCAGGGTATCTAATCCTGTTCGCTACCCACGCTCTCGCGCATCAGCGTCAGATCGAGCCTGGGAAGCTGCCTTCGCTATCGGGGTTCCAAGTGATATCTAAGCATTTCACCGCTACTTCACTTGTTCCGCCTCCCTCGTCTCGTCTCCAGGTCGCCAGTTTCAACGGCGTGCTACAGTTTAGCTGCAGTCTTTTACCGCTGACTTGGCGTCCCGCCTACGCGCCCTTTAAACCCAATAAATCCGGATAACGCTCGCATCCCCCGTATTACCGCGGCTGCTGGCACGGAGTTAGCCGATGCTTATTCGTCAGGTACTGGCAAGAAGGTACACGTACCTTTTATTCTTCCCTGGCAAAAGAGGTTTACAGGCCATAGACCATTCTTCCCTCACGCGACTTGGCTGGTTCAGGCTCTCGCCCATTGACCAATATTCCTCACTGCTGCCTCCCGTAGGAGTCTGGACCGTGTCTCAGTTCCAGTGTGGGGGACCTTCCTCTCAGAACCCCTAGACATCGTCGGCTTGGTGGGCCGTTACCCCGCCAACTACCTAATGTCGCGCGTGCCCGTCCCGTACCACCGGAATTTTAAATCCAGAACCATGCGGCTCTAGAGTGTTATGGGATGTTAGTCCACGTTTCCGCGGGTTATCTCCCGGTACGGGGTTGGTTGCACACGTGTTACTCACCCGTGCGCCGGTCGCCACCAGTGTATTGCTACACCGTGCTGCCCCTCGACTTGCATGTGTTAAGCCTGTCGCTAGCGTTCATCCTGAGCCAGGATCAAACTCTTCATAGTAAAATTATTTACAGAAATTTTTATTCTGGCCGGGTCATGTGTTTCATGAATCTCGACTACCGTCGATTTCGATTCACGCTCGCTACGTTTTGTTCATTTCAATATCTTAAAGAACTCTTCTTTTCATCTTGTCGCTCCCGTCATCCCCTCGTGCCCTCCTCTTGAAAGCGGCTGCAAAGGTAAGGCTTGTTTTTCATTCTCCAAACTTTTCAAGCTTTTTTTTCAAACTTTTTTTCCAGCCCCTCGTTTAACCTCTTTCCCTCGTGCCCTCTCTCTCGAAAGCGGGTGCAAAGATAAGGCAATGATTCCCCCTTTTCCAAATTTTTTCACCATTATTTTTCATCTTTTTTTCAAGCCCCCGACCAATACCGTGACTGGCAAAACGTTAGGGAGAAAAATTTTTACCGGGAAAACGGGAAAGACCACCGGGAAAAGGGAGGGAAAGGCGGCACGACCGGGAAAAGGGACCGCGCTCTCGCCCGGCAAGCACCTTTCATGGACACCCGTGAACGTCTTTGATTCGTCCTTGATTCGAATTTGATACGCCTTTAATCCCTGTCTTCCCCCTGTTTTCAACGGGAAAACAACGGGAATAACAACGTGGCCCTGACGATTCTTACCCGCCGAACAAACGCCCACGAGCGACCTTGTACCGAAGGAGAACCGAAGATGTACCGTGATTGATTGCTGTCTTCACCCTGTAATCTACGGGTATTCACGTAAAGTGATCGAGAGTATTAAAAATTAAGAGGGAGTCAACATTTTTTTCAACTCCCCCTTTCGCACGCACCTGAAAATAAAAAGCACTTTATTTCTTCTTTTTCTTCTTCGTCAACTCCGCCATTTTAGCACGAAGCTCTGGAAACGAAAGATTACGAGCAACGATACGATTCTCGGCATCCAGCAGGAAATAAGTCGGGAGATCCCGCACCAGATAGAGGCGGACAATCTCGGACTCCATACCCTTAAGGTCTGAACCGTTGGTCCAAATCATCCCATCAAGCCCAATAGCCTGTTTCCACATGGCAGCACTTTCATCCAGAGCCACACTGACAATTTCAAGACCTTTCGGGCGATATTGCAGGTAAAACTTAACCAAATCAGAGTTATCCTGCCGAGAACTACCTTGTTGTGCAGCCCAAAAATGTATAACCTTCCATTTAGCGGGCAAACCATGTAAGGTAAACGTGTTGCCATCAGGTTTCATCAAGGTGAAATTGGGAACAACTTCTCCCTCGATCAATTTACCATATCGATCTAACATCGCCGCTATGGCTTTGCCGGGAGCTGTGGCACGAGCCGACGTCCCCAATAATTCATATTTAGCACGAAGCGTGGCTTCATCATCTGCAGCCATGTTCAAGGCGATGATGTAAGCCGAGACATAATTGTCAGCGTTAGCCTTGATCAATTCCTGTGTTTTAAGCACCGATTGCTTGTAAGCATTGTCAAGACGAAATTGCAAACTTTCAACTTTCGCCGCATTACCCTCGCCTTCCAAAGCCTTATACTCTGCCTCGGCACGGTTTTTCTCGACAGCATAATCATGACCGATGCGTTCAAACTCCTTCCAAAGTTTCACGGCCGGTCCTTCACCCTCTATTGCAGCCCCTTGTGCCGTAACTGAAACCTGGTAATTTATATTCTCCAACAACAAGGGTACCTGTCCTTCCACCCCGGCAAAAGCTAGATTCACGGCACGAGCTTCCCCGGACACCGTTCCTCTGAGTATAAACTTATCCCCCTCAACAAGGGTTGATGCCAGCGTATCGACCCGACCAAAATCGGCTGTCACGACAAAGACTTTAGTAATCGATATGCCCCGAATTTTCCCGGAAATCGTGTATCCATCCTGGGCCAAACAAGTCCCTCCAAACAACACTCCGGATAATAGTAACAGTATCACTTTCTTCATATATAATTATTTTTATGCCCCAATCAAAAGGAGCGTTCTACATGTTTATTCAAATCACTGATCACATTTTATCTTCACGCTTCAACTTCGCATTCAGTCAACGTTTCTATAAAATTAAGCCATGCGTAATCCTATTTTACAATTAATATTTCATCAGCGTTACAATGTTAGAAAATGGGGTTGCATTCAGGTCCATCTTAAAACATGTATCTACATCTGCTGTTCTTCATCTCTTCTCTTGTTTTCTATCCTCTCGTTCTCTCTCCTTCCTTATTTGGTCCCATTCTTTCTGATCTTGTTTCTGCCTCTTTTTTCTCACTTTCATAACCTTTTCCACTTCAAGAATTTCATTAGAAAATACACAGAATGGCAAATCCTCTGTCAAAAGATCCTTCAGCCTATCCTCGCTGATTTCAGGGACTTTGAACCTTTTCACGATATCTTGTTCTATTTCGTGGAGTCTGTCAGGATCAATATTTAACCAAAATCCATCGTAATGATCCGGGTAGCGCTGTCTTTTCCGAACAATTTGTCCTATTTGCAAAGCACTACTTAAATTTACGTTCGCACCGGGATTATTTACCGGTTCCCACCTTGTCATTGTATCGGGATTATGAATATTACGAACCGTCCACTCAGCATAATTCCATTTATACTCTTTTACTTCGTATGTCACATTTTTCCCTTTCACTATTCCAAGTTTGAATACATCTTGACAAAACAGTGAAAAATTCACGCCGAATAGTAATAATACTAATAAAATAACCTGTTTCATTTGTCTTTATTTTAATAGCTTCTAGTTATTTCATAAAATTTCTCATGTTCGATCTATTTAACTATTACGATCCATTCCGACATTCATTTTTAATGAAAACATCATTCTTCATCTTGTTTTTCCTTTATTACAAATTTAGGCCATGGCCGAACTTCAACTTTAAAATCTTTTTGCTTCCAGGCTTCTATCGCTTTTCTTCGAGTCTCTCTCGTTTCCTCTATATTTTGAATCTCACTTCCATATACAAAAACGAAAAAGTCAGCTTCCACGTAGATTTTTTGCAATTTCGACGGTAATTTCAATTTTCTCAAGATAAGCTGTTCCAAATCATGCAATCTGTCCGGAGAGAAGTTTGCCCAAAACGGTTCATCGCACAAGTAAAAAAAATTAGTTACCTGCAATAATTCCTTTTTTTTCGCATCGACCCTAAATGTCATACCGATAAGAGCACTACGATATATTTGGGCTAATTCTTTCGGTGACAATCCATCGTGTATAATTTCAGCTACTTGCATGTTGATATCAACCATTTGCGGAGGGATTATATTATGATTAGGCACCTCTCGAAAAGTGGTGTCCGGGTTATTCACGTTTCGTATAAACGTGAACGATTTCAAATGTCCTTTGCCACGCTTGACTTCATACGTCACGTTCTTACCTTTCACGATACCTTCGTCATACAATATTTGGGAAAACAAGATATTCACGATAAACAAAGAAATAATCAACAAAATAATCTTTTTCATGTGTATTCTATTTTATAATTTTTACAACAATACTGGGCAACATAAGCTTCCACTTCATTGTTCAAGTTCCTATTTGGAAGTAAGTTGCCATTTTGAAAAAAGTGAAAAAACTCATGAAACAAGAGTTCATCTCTATTCGCATCTCGTAATATCTTTTCATTATAATCAATCCTTCCCATCCCATAATATCTCAGTTCTCCATCAACCCCCATGACCAAATTTCCGTCTTTATCCATGATGGGCCAGAAATAAATTAAAGGACGATTCGGTATACTTTTAACCCTTAGAAGCAATCTCCTTCCCAGTGTATTCCCCAATATTTTTCCCGTGGCTTGTTTAAATTCCTCGGGAGAATTATCTCGAAGCAAATCCGCAACCGTTACATTTTCGGGAAGAAGGTTCAATTCGGCATCAAAAAGTATCTCTTCCTCGATTCCCAACTCTGGCTCCGCACAATTCCAACAGGAAACGAGTAAAACAAATAACAATATAAATTTGCACGTCTTCATGTCCTCTCTTTTTATTTATTCCCGCCCAGCAACTCCACTATCTTTTTTTCCAGTGCCTTTCCTCGAATTTTAAAAAGCCTATAACTTATACATCTGATTTCTTTTTTGCCAATATTCCCTTGACGCTTTTTGCTCTGCCTCCTCTGCCTCCTTTTTCGCTTTAGCCTTTTCCGGGTCAAGTATTTGATCGGGACATACATATACCTCGAAATCGTCATTCAAATACATCTCCGGTGTGTCTTCAGGCAACACTAATCGTTTCACGATATCTTTCTCTATCGCATACAATCTGTCGGGATCAAAATTCAGCCAAAAACCATCGTAAGCAACAGGATCTCCCTCCCGTTGCCATCCTCTCGCCGCCCGATCCCGTGCCGCCACGTAATGATTATAAAACAAAAAACAAGTCACTTGCAACACTTTACGCTTCGTGCTATCCACACGCAACACGACCCCAGCATTTTCCCCGAATGGTTTATTTTTTCTCTCTTTTTCATTTAGCTCCGCGACCTCGGCTTCCGACAAATGATCGTGGAGAATGATGCCGATCTGCATGCTTAAATCCTCGAAAAAGCCCCGTTTCACCACACCCCTATACGGTATCTCTTTCTGCACGGTATCCACGTTATGAACATTACGAACAATCCATTGCGGGTAAGAAGGCCCCTTAGGCTTATAGAGAGTCACAATATGTTTCACTTCATACGTCACGTGCTTCTCTTTCACGGTTGTCCCGAGTTTAAACACGTCTTGAGCGTTCGCGACACTCGTTGCGAACAATACTGCTAATGATAAAAGAATCTGTTTCATAAGTGTTGATTTAATAATTGAACAAGTTTTGGAAAAGGATGCTCGTTATATCCCGCTTGATCTCGCATCCAATCAGAACCATTATAAGGAGGGGTTTTTGCAATAAAATCCAACGCCGCCACGTATTTCTCGTGAAACTCGTCATACGAGATCCCCTCTTTCAAATAACCGGTACGTTTATCTATACAAGAGGCAAGTGCCACAAGTATTGGTCGAAAATCACGATCAATTACAACAGCAAAATAACTACTGCTTTTACTGTCAGAGTATAAATATTGAGCCAGACAAGCTTCCAGTTCATTGTTCACGCTTTTTCTCGGTGGACGTTCAATACCATTTTGAAATACGTGAAAAAATTCATGGAATAAAAGTTCGTCTTTACAATCATTATTCAGCACTTTACCCGTGTAACGTATTAATCCACTCCCCGCATAAGCCATTTCTTCCTTGCTCATATCCGGCAGTCCATCCTCTCCCGGTATAGCCTCGAAACGAATAAAAGCACGATTGGGACTCAACGCTTTGACATATCTCAACAATTTATTGCCTATACTATTATTCAAAATAGTAAAAGTGGCATCCCCCCAAGCATCAAGGTAACCTGGCGCAAGCAAATCCATGACCCTTATATTTTCGGGGAGAAAGTTCAACTCGGCATCGGGAAGCACCTTTTCCTCGAATCCCAACTCCGGCTCCGCACAATTCCAACAGGAAACGAGTAAAACAAATAACAGTATAAATTTGCACGTCTTCATATCCTCTCTTTTTTATTTATTTTCCTCCAGTAACTCCGCAATCTTCTTTTCCAGTGTTTTCCCCTCCCGGGAAAGTCACTTTACCTTCTAGAATCGGGTTTAAAAAATCAATATCACCACTAGCAACAAATTTCCCTTCGAGGAAATCAAAAAATCCGGTCAAAGGAACTTTCATTTCTTTTATAGTCCGATAAAATCGCTTGATTTGTTCCTCCGTCATGCTTTCAAATAATACACCATACATCTGAAAAGAAACATATATTACTTTTCCTTCTCTATCAAATTGAATAGAAGCCATACAAAAATTCAAATTCGGGTATCGCTCCACATGCTGCACGAGTTTACGCAAAATATCTCCCGGCAAAGCCTTTATACATTGTATAGTCCAAGCCTCTTGCGCATGATCAAAAGCGATCCGACAAGAATCGATATCATTGTTATAGTCAAAATTATGATCAGCGAACGGGTAATCAGAAACCAAAACCGCATCACAGGTATCTTGGATACAATAAATCCCATTCCCGTATTGAAGTCGATAAGTCAAAGAATCCCAACGAGCCTTCTTTTCCGAACCAAAAACTTTTTCCATCTTCAAATTTTGAGCCTGCCCTCCTAACGTTAGGCATAATAAAACAAATAATAGAATCGCTTTCATCATTTTTATTCATAGTTATATCTACCTGTCTTGTTGTCACTCTATACAGCCAGATGATTAAAGATTGAGGATGAATACAATATACCTTGTTTCATTTTTTCCGTCATTAAAAATTCAGTTTTGCTTTCCTTATTTTCCCCCTAATAACTCCGCAATCTTCTTTTCCAACGCTTTTCCCCGGAGATTTTTGGCCACGATGCGGTTATCCTCATCCAGCAAGATGGTATGAGGGATTCCCCTGATGAAATAACGGGCGGCGATCTCCGAGTTCTTTCCTTTCAGGTCTGAAACGTTAGGCCAAGTGACCTTGTCGTTTTTCATTGCCTTGGCCCACTCCTGCTTTTTATCGTCTAGCGAAACACCGATGATTTCCAATCCCTTGTCATGATACTTTTGGTATATCTTGCGCACGTTTGGGGTCTCCCGGCGGCAAGGCTCACACCATGAGGCCCAGAAATCCAAGAGTTTCACTCTTGCCTTGATCCCGTGAAGGGAAAGCGTGTCGCCATTCAACGTTACTCCCTTAAAATCCGGGGCAACGGATCCCGGTTCCACTTGTTTTAAAGCTGCTAATTGTATGGCAATCAATTGCCCGTAAAAGCACGTTTTGGCCGGTTCTCCCAACATCTCGTGAAGAGCTTTCAAAGAAGAATAATCCATTTGCAGCATGACAGAGGCGATCATGAAGGCCGTGACGGGCGAATCTTTATAAGTTTTAAACAACTCCTCTTGTTTCTTTCCGACCTCCGTCATTGTCTTCTCAAATTGTTGTTGCAACGCTTGCAACTTCATCTGGTTCTGTTCGGCATAAGCGGCCCGAACCTCCTGTTCCATCCTCATCTTTTCCCGGGTGATAGTTTGATTGATAACGTTGTACTGGTTCAATATCTTTTGGGATTCCCCTCCGCCTCGTACTTCTATGCCATTCTCCCCTGCCACGATCGTGTATTCCAGATTCTCGAGCATCAACGTGGCTATCGGCTGTTGCTCCGCTGTCATTATGTAAGCAAGAATCATGGAATCAACTTGTCCCGAAAATTCAAAACTACCGTTCACCATGAGAGCCTCATCCAATTTAACCGCCCCTCCCGGGCTGGCACTCACCAACACTAAATCTCCCCCGATCGTCCCTCCCAATTCTCCCGTGATCTTGAATCCCTGTTGGGCCAAGCTCACTACAAACGAGCAAACTACCAGCAACATTGATAATACTATTTTTTTCATGACCTTCTCTTTTTTAATAAACCCCTCCCGTTTCGACCGGTAAGTTTCAACGGGAGAGTTGACAACGTGTCTATAATTAATTATTTCTTTCTTCCACTATCGTTGCAACGGATGTTTCAGCACCGGCTCTTCCTCGATCTTCGGTGTAGTCCTGTTGATTTCCACGTCGCCCACGATGATTGCCGACGGGTAGATCAGGGAGGCGGGAACGCCGTTCGGGAAGTAGTTCATCACTCGTTCATCGGAAGATATTCCCTTCAAATCCATTAACTTCGTCAATTCCGGAGCAGACAGATTGTTCACCCGGACCCGGATCTCCTTGCCGTCCTTCACGTTCACCTTGTAAACCGCAGATGCCTCTCCACCGATGCGTCGAACGATGTAGGCGTACTCCAGATCCGCCTCTTTAGCCGCCTTCAACAGGGCCTTCTTCAACTTCTCGGGGCCAACGCCCTTGCTCGCCTGCACGTGAATGGTTCCCGGGGAGACGATCGCCATAGGGTTATCCGGCGAAATCATAAAACGGGCACTACCCGTGGATTCCGGGGCCTTCAGTGTGGGAACCCGACCATTCAACATTCGCTTAAAGACCCCGTTCTCCACGAGGGTCAACTCGGCTGCCGGGACCACGCCATCCCCGTCAATCTCGTAACACCCGAAAAGAGGGGTCCCGTTATATTCCGCCAGCGTCGTGTAATTCTTCACCGTCAAGCGGCTATCTATGATTCTACGCCCCAGTTGCTCGTCCAGCATTCCCCGAGCCGGGGCCATCGTCCGCAGTGCCAGTAATCTTCCCGGTGATAGCAAGTTATCGGTGAACAGCCGGGAGGCAGCCCCCCCCCTCGAAGAGCACTGGACCCGTGTAATATTCCTCAATCATCGGTGTCTCCTTCAATTCCATCAAGTTATCGGCAAAGTCCTTCACCTTCTTCTTCAACTCCTCTATGGACGGCAAGTCTGCCGGATTATCCAGCGAACTGATCGCAAGGACATCAGATACCGTCGAGCCGTCGGTCGTTCTCACCGATGCGCTCACCGTGAGCCCTACTAACCCCAGCGGGAATTTCAATCGGACATTCTCGCTTGTCAACCGGTAATTGTCCTGTTCCACGGCGACCAACATCACGTTGGAGTTGAATAATTCCTTGTAATCCTTGAACAGGACGGAAAGTTCTTTTACCATTCCTTCCAGCACTGCAAGATCAACCTCGAAGGGTCTCGGTCGCTCTACCATTTTGGTGACGGCCGGAAGTTGTTGCATGTCCGGCACGGCAGCCTCGGCCGGCGGCAACGGGTTGCTCTTCAGGTGAGCAATCTTCCGTGCCATCACTTGTAACGAGAAACGATACATCAAGTCCGATGTCTCCCAGAATCCCCGGCGGATGTTGTAGCCGTCCAACTCTGCAGGCAACTGAACGGGAGCCACCTGCCCCATGTACTGAATATCACTGTTGTGCTGGTAATTCCCCAGCATCACCTGCACCCCACCGGAGCTTTGCCAGGGAGTTACCGTGGAATAAAAGATGCCTCCCAACGAACCGGCAATCTGCCACTGGCGGTAACGAGTCAACACGTAAGACAGGTAATAAGGCTTTGCCTCACCCGGCAACGAAAGACCGACCATGTTCCTCCGTAACTCCTCGTCCATCGCCCCGAAGATCGCCTCGTCACCATCACCACCGGTAGAAGTATTCACTTCCGGGGCCGGCAACACGGGAGGTAAGTCACGAGACTGCGCGCGACGTTGCGTTTCCACTTGGCTCACATAAATCATAGGCGAACAGGCCGTTACGGGAACCCACCCCGACTCGGCACCGCACATCCCCGTGAACACGGCCGGTTGGTCACCGGCGGCGGTAATGTTCGAGAACATCGAGAGCGGGGTCCCAATCATGTCCACCCCGCGAACCAGCTCGTCCGGACGACCGTCAACGTACACCCGGTAAACTTCTAGCGGAGTCACGTTGAACGAGTTCAGACTTCCACCTTCCCCGGTGTAAGTGAATCCGCTGGTCACGGCGTTGAAGTAGTAACCATATTCCTTCCCTTGTTTCTTGGCCTCCTCGATCAACATCTGGCGAAGCTCGGATTCCGTGTAAGGATGTGCGGTCTCGATCACTAGGTTGGACTGCCGGGAAACGGGATCCCCCCCGCCGGAAGTCCGTCCGTGGCCATTACTAACCGGAAACCCGTCCAGCGGAACCCGGCTCATCAGAAACTCTTTCAACACGCCATTCTCCACGTTATTCACCCGGCGAGCCCTCACGCCTTCGTCATCGTAGAGGTAGTGACCGTTCAGGTCCGTTCCGGCATAACGAGTCAACGTGGGATCGCAGTATACTTGGAAATCCACCGGCAACACTCGCTCTCCCACCATTTTCTTGAACGTCTGGCCTCCCGTTTTCAAACGATGACCTTCCAGCCGGTGACCGAAAATCTCGTGGAAGAACACCCCGCTTGCCGGACCCGAAAGGATCGCCGGACCCGTAAACGGGTCGGCCACGGGTGCATCTCGCAACGCCAGCAGGCGACGGGTCATCTCTTTCGCATCAGCAACCATCCGGTCAATACCCGGTAACTCGTCTGGGTTGTAGGCAAAATAATCCATGTTCAATGGTAACACCATCCCGTCAGCGGCTTTTAGGGAAGCAGACAACATCACCCGGGCCGATACCCGATTCTGTACCACCTCCGCACCCTCGCTACTCACCAAGTAGGTCCGGTAAACCTGAAAGGTCAAGTTCGCCATTCCCTGTTGCAGCTCCGGGCAAGCCTTGAACACGGCGGAAACCTCGTTCAAGCGTTTTTCCCACACAGCGACGTCCACTATCTTGTCGATGCCGTCCAGCGGGGCCTCGTAATACTTCTCTGCGGTAACACCCGAAAAACAGGGAGCCTTGTCCTCGTCCTCCACGCTGACCGTGGCTTTCGTTTTCGAGACTTCCAATTGTTGTTGGGCAAACTTGTAACGTTTCAATGTCTCTCGCCAGATTGCCTCGCGGATACCTTCCGTCGTCTCATCATCCAGCGGCAGGAACACTCCCGAGACATTACCTCTGCGAGGATCTTGTGCCGCCCCTTGCGAATTGTACTTGAAGTTATCCAGTTCCAGGCTGCCCAACCGCACTTGTGGAACCAGTGTTCTCATCCGGGTTTCCCGGGAGGATGCTATCGCACCAAAGCTACTTGTGACGTTCACCGTGTAATCGTCCATTGCCCGCAGATTCATGTAATAAGGAGCTTGAGCCTGCTTTTTTAACTCGTTCATGCTGTACGTCAACTCCGATTTTAGCAATTGCAACAATTTGTCTTGTTCCTGAGCCATGGCAACCGGAGAGCAAAAGAGCAACAAGAACAACAAGAATTTAGATTTTATCATATCTCCGTATTTTTAAAGTTCACCTATAAAATTCATTTTATTAAAAAGAAAGTTTTACATTCTATTTCACATCTCCCTTCAACTTTTCGTCAACGCCAATAACAAAATAATCTGTTTCATCATGAAATTTATTACTTAATACTTCTCAAAAAATCACACAAGGTAGATATAGTCGCGCTACTTCTTTTCATGTTTTCAGCGCCCATAATTTATTTCTCTACACTCCCCGTCAATATACCCCGCTTTAATAAGTACATTCAAGTACGTTCCCTCTCTAGCCCACTTCTCCTCGCTCCAGTCTATCTCTTCGATTAACGCCCGCTCGATTTTATAAAACTGATCCACGGACATCGTCCAAAGTATTCTTGATATTTATCATAAATACATATATTTATGTTTTTCAAAAAAATTCTCTATAAAATATCTCGTAAAGTACACTCTCCTCGGGAATACTTCCTCCGTTTTCCCTCATTCTCTCTAAAATTTTGGATTCGACATTGACCACGAAATAATTTTTCCAACATCCGTTTTTCTTCACTTCCGAATAATAATCGTCCTCTTCATTCAATCGAGCCTTTGCTATAATTCTTTTTTCGATAGCACGAAAACGATCTACCGGGTATGTCCTCCAAAAACAAGCATCACGATGCTTATTGAATGTTCGCTCTACGTGTGCTTTCTCCCACGTTTCAATGGCATCCTTGGAAATCCCGCTATCTATAAATCTCGAGCGCATATAAGCTATATATCCTTTGTCTATTTCGTCAAAATCACAAGGATTTTTAGACAATCCAAAAACTACTTCTCGTACGCATAAACAAGAATCCAACACGCAAAAAACACGGAAACCGGCCCCCTGACATATTACCTCATCTATTTCCTCCCGAGTTAAATGATTATACACGATTTCCCAAATATTATATCTTAAACTATCAAATCCAGTATTGGCCACATATACATGCCCCTTCTGGTATCCATCTTCAATACCGAGAGTGTCGTACCTATTATTCCGGTTCTTTAAAAAAAGACTTGAAACATCTTTCTTTACCTCGTAAGCCACTTCTTCCCCTTGTAACACATCACCCGTCTTCAAACATTCTAAAGGAATTCCATCGACACAAGAGATTCGTTTACCCCTTATCTCCTGTGAACATACAATGCTATAAAGCAAGATTGACGCTAATAATAAAACTAGTTGTTTCATAATTCCATTAATTTATCATTAAACTTGAAAGTATTCGAACAGAATATGGAGACGGTCCTATTTTCCACCCCTTATCACTACCATACAAAGGATGTAACCCGATCTCTGCTAAAGCGATCAAAAATGCATGTTGAAACATGGATTCATTCGTGGCTTTTCCCGTATATATATCAAAAAATTGTGCTAGACTCTTTATTTTTTCTTCAAAATTCAGATTATTCCCCCTCAACGCCTTAAACTCTTTCCCTGACATCATGCAATAGAAATATTGTCCCAAATAAGCTTCGATTTCAGTTTCCAATAGATATGACAATCTCCCTTTCGGCTCCTGAGCCATATGTATTAATTCATGAAATACTAACTGCAATATGTCATCTGTAGACATCTCTGCAAAATTATACTCCACACACCCATTCCCTATATATTTAAACGTATTCTTCAGGCCCAATTGATAAACAAAACGTGCTTTTATACCACTATTTTTCAAGGCTTCGGCAGCTCGATTGACAAGATTTGCTCCTATTTTTGTTTCATAGAGCCCCAAAAGAGCATCTTTAATAATTAGTGGAACATCCTGAAATTCTGCAGGAAGTTCCTTTTTATTATTCATAATTTGAAGGTCGGGAAGAATCAAATTTTCCTGATCCATATCTAATGGAGACTCAGCACAACTTCCAAAAAGGACAATCGCCACTAGAACCAGTAAAAAGTTTATTCTTGTCATACTCAATTCATTTACTTTTACCAAGATATTTCATCGTGAAAAACTCCAGCATACCGTAGACGTAAGGCTTCATCTGGCTTTCCACATCTCGAATCATCACCACTCACTCTTGTTGTGTTCATGACTTTTTCATGTTTTCAGTACCCGTAATTTATTTCTCTACCACTCCACCCCGCTGTTAATAAGTACTTTCAAGTACTTTCCCTCTCTAGCCCACTTCTTCTCGCTCCAGTCTATCTCTTCGATTAACGCCCGCTCGATTTTATAAAACTGATCCACGGACATCGTCCAAAACATTTTCAAATATTCCTCGTTATCTTTAAACCGGGGATCGACATCTCCCCACTCGGGTTTATCAAACCGGAATGCCAGCTCTTTGATTTTTCCCTGTTTCAATCGAAAATGTATAAACACACCCGCCCACCCCCGTTTGTAAATAGCCCGTTGTTCCGGGGGCAGGCAAGCCCCCACGATCGTCGCCAGTTTCACTCGTACCTCTTGCGGGATATAATATTCATCGATCTTGTCATCCGGGTAAACCTCTCGTAAACCGGTCGAGTCCTGATTGGCCAAGTTTTGCAACACGAAGAGATCATTATCGCTATCCCGGTAAAGCTTGTATTTTACCCCTTTCCCCGTTAGCGTGTCTCCCACCTGCTTGCCTTCCAATATATCCGATTTTGATTCTTTTCCCGTTTGAGAATACAACATTCCGGTATTCAAAACCATTACTAAAAATAAAATAAACTGTTTCATGATAAAGGTTATTACTTGATACTTCTTAAAAAATTACACAAGGTGGATATATCGCGAATCGGATATTCCACCCATGGAGCCTCTCCCTCTTTATTTTGATACAACGAACATTGCTTTATCGCTCTCATTGCCTTATCATAGTGAGATGCAAACTCATCGGATGTAATAGTTCCGCTATCCAAATCCATGCATTTTACCAATTTTATTATATTCTCTGTAAGCTCATCATTGGATGTTTTAAAAATCTCGGGCCGCCCCACGCTCAAACAAAAAATATACTGGGCCATATACGCCTCGATTTCGTCATTCAACACCCGGTTAACATCATTCCCGTCCTTGTAAATATGAAACAACTCATGAAATGCAAGTTGTTCAAGGTCTCCATTCTGCAAATTATTCGGATTGTATAAAACCCACCCCATCCCCATGTAACGCATAGAACGTTCGGGGATACTGAAAGTAGAAGTAAATTCTATCACGTACTTCGGCGGACACCTCAAACTGGCATACGTCAAAAGCGGTCCGCCCAAACGCGTAGTTTTCAAATTCGCTAGAGCTTCATCTATCGGACTAATCCCACTTCGTGTATCGCTAAAAATTTCATCTTCTTGCTCCATTTCTAATGGTGACTCTGTACAACTTCCCAAAAGGAAAATCGCCACCAGAATCAATACATTCATTTTCATAAGCCTATCGTTTAAGTTCGTTATTTCACTCTTCTCGTTTATATTATTGTTGCTTGTTATTCGTTATTTTAAATATTAGAAACCGATCCCGACCTAGATCTTAACATCTCCTCTTTCCAAGCTTCGATCGCCTCCTCTCTCACCTCTCTTGCCTTTTTCAAATTACAGATATACTCGTACAATATACCAATCTGTAAAACATACACGAAATCCCTCGTCATTCCCGGGGGTAGTATGACTTTCTTCACGATGTCTTTTTCTATTTCATACAGCCGGTCGGGATCGAAATGTATCCAAAACCCGTCACTGGGAACATCTGGTTCCTTCTTCCGATATTCTGGTTCTTTTACAAAATACTGCACCTTTGTTATGTTTCCGCTACTGTCTCTATCGATACAATTCATTGGACGTCTCGTTGTATCCGGAATTTCACTGGCACATTTCCGTATCCCGTCCCGATACATGCCGTAAAACACGAACCACTCCACCTGTACCAGCTTATTACTATCAATCCGAATCATCGTTTGAAAATGATCCGAGGGAAAAGATTTTGCTATCTTACTTAGCTTCCGCAATTCTCCTGGTAATAAACGATCGTGAATAATTTTTGCTATCTGCATTTCAATATCCCATGTTTGAGCAACTAAGTTGAACACATCCATCACTTCCACTTTAGCGGTATCCGATTTACGTGTATTTTTGACAATTCTGCCCCACGGGAAAGAATTTTGTTCCTTCACTTCATACGTCACGTGTTTCCCTTTCACCGTCCCAAGTTTAAATACCTCTTGCGAAAACAAGGAACTCGCACTAAACAATGCCACAAATAAAAATACAAAATGCTTCATAAATTTTCATTTATCACGTAATAATCTTATAAGTCTTTGAAAAGGATAGAAACCGTGTTGAACCAACCCCGAAACCCATCCATCACCGCTATAGAACGGCACCGTATTAAGTGCTTGTAAAAAAGTACTATATTTGTTATAATTTTCTTTTCCAACGTTTTCCTCCAAAGTTCAAGACCACAAGCTATATACCCTTCTTCAGACTAAAAAAATGCAACACACCATAAACACAAGGGATTTTTTGATCGTACGCGTTTGCCAGCATCTTGTAACGAATCTTATTTATTGAATCGCGTTTTTCTCTATTCACACGTGAATCCGCCTCTGGGTATTTATCCATAGTATCCATAAACAATTTCCCATCCGGACGATTAAAGTCAAAACAATCCGGGTGGAAAGGCTGATTTATGGCCGCGTCATAAATCAGTTGCAATTCCTTTTCTTGAACCACGTCCAACAAGGCCGAATCTACACGAAAATAGACGGACAACACCTCGCCCGTGTTCTTCACTAAAGCATATACATCAAAATAATTCTTGTTTTTCACCTTGCTATATAGCTCGTCTCCTCGTTTCCACAAACGTTTCGTCAATGTATCAGGTATTGCTTCCAACCACTCTTTAGGATAAGGTTGGATTACACCTTCTTTACTTGTAAGACAAACTCGCGATTCCAACCAATAGGTCAGTGTATCGGGAACCGAGGCATTTGTATCCAACAATCCTTTTGCTTTAAAGAACTCGACTTCCTCATCCCAACGAGTATTTCCCTTGCGGACACGGGTTACGTAAGCTATTCCTAAATCAAATCCTTTTTCCCAAACCTCTTGCTGCAAGGCTTCAAATTCCCGCTCTAAATCTAAAGGAACAATCCAAGTAAAATTGTTTTCAATCCGTTTAAAACTTTGAAAATCTTGTCCATATGTATTCAAAAAAGAGAATGATATTGTGAAAATTATATATATCTTTTTCATATCAGTTTTTTTTCTATAAAATCATGGGAGGCCATCCTGCTCGAGGTTTAACATCTTCCTTTTTCCAACGCTCTATCGCTTTCTTTCTCTCTTCTTTTATTTTCTTTATATCACCCAAATCACGAGGCATTATCAAAATATTAAAATCATCCGTTAGAAGTATTTCCGGCATTTTCTCCGGTAGCACCACTCGCTTCACGATATCTTTTTCTATCGCATGTAATCGGTCTGGATCAATATTCAACCAAAAATCATTATATGAAGCGGGGTAATCCTGACGTTTCTCCGGAGGTCTCCTCATTCCAGCCATGTACTTATTGCAAAATCTAAAACAAGTTACTTGCAATAACTTGTACTTATTGCGATCAACACGAAGAATGACCTCAAACCAACAAACTCCTCCTTCCTTTTCTCTCGTTTTCATTTCCAACAATTCTTCCGCTGATAAATGTTCATGTAAGATCTTTGCTATTTGCATTTCAATATCCTTCTCCTGGGAAAAGATCACTCCCGGGTTTGGAACTATTTTTATAGCTGTATCCGGGTTATGAACATTTCTGACAATCCAACGTGTTGGAACATCTTTTTGTTCCCTCACTTTATACGTCACATATTCTCCTTTCACAGTTCCGAGCCTGAACACTTCTTGCGAAAAAAGCATGCTCACGCTAAACAATGCCGCAAATAATAAAACAATACGTTTCATAAATTCTGATTTAGTAGTTTTGCAAGTTTTTGAAAAGGATACAAACCTGCTTCAACCCTACCTGACGTCCAACCGTCACCACTATAATTGGGATGTCCGTCAAGATAATCTAAAGCACTTGTATATACATTATAAAATTCTTCGTAATCAACCCCTTTCCGCAAATAGCCGGTACTTGCATCAATATATGATGCAAGCTCCATAATACGCTCTGTAAATTTTTTATCTATAACCCATGCAGAATACTCTCGACTGCTGGCATAAAAATACTGGGCAAGGTAAGCTTCTAGTTCATCACTCCTATTAAGTGCAGGTTCCTTACCTGCATACTGGAATACATAGAAGTTCGTCTTTGTATTCATTTATTAATGCCGCCTGAGTATAGCCTATTTTCCCTCTCTCACCATAATTCATTCCGATATAACTCATTTCCGGATTTCCATCTTTATCTAGTATTACCTCAAAATGAACAAAAGGCTTATTCGGACTTAGAGCGTAAACAAACTCAAGCAATCTATTTCCTATACCATTATCCAAAATCGTTGCGGTAGCACTTTTCCACCCTTCCGGACTATTCTCTACGAGCAAATCACTAACTTTCAATTTCCCTGCAAGAAGATTCAATTCAGAAATCACAAGTTGTTCTTCCTCTAATCGTAAATCAGACTCTGCGCAACTCCAGAAAAAAACAATGATACCGAATATTATTAAATATCTATTTCTCTTCATCATTACCGGTTTAAATTCGTAGTAATCGTTCTCACGTACCAAACGAAAGGGAAGTATTCCCCTGCCCGCACGCAAGACAGGGAAATACTATTTTGTTAGTAGTTAAACTATTCCACCGTACACGGAATAAACTTACCCAAACGCAAGCAGTACTTTGTCAAGCTACTGATCGTGCCGATCGGACGATTCGACATCTTCAGGCGAATATACCGTACAGGAGTTCGCATTTCCTCCGGTACTAGAAGATAAGTTTCCTCTCCGGGGGTGTTCCCTATCGAGGCACTTCCATCCGTGTAATTGGCATTCGTCCAAGTATAACCGTCGGTAGAAAACTCGATTTTCAAATTAGACAACAAGTAATCTGTATCTCCTTTTTGGTTACGGGTAGGCTGTCCCACTTTAAAACCATCCACAATTTGAGGAGTTTTCATATCATAAGTTACGGAGACAACACTGGCGCCCACCGTTTCTGCCGGCTCAAAATACACCTCCACGTCATATTCTTCCGTATAGCCATAACCATAATCTACCACGACATGCCTCAACCCGTCGAAAAGCAACATGGCAGCCCCGTTATCCTTGTAACCGTTATACACGGTATCAGAACAAGTTACCTCCCAGCCGAGGGTATCCAACGGCGTGTAGACCGGTTTATCAAGCATATTGCTGTTTCCCTTCTCCTCGAATGCTAAATCCGTCAATTTCCCTGCTTTTTTATATGCATCGAAAAAAGACGTTCCAACAGCATCTTTTTGGTAAAAATAGTGCTCATTATAACGCTCTACCGTGAAATCGGGACGAGTATCTTTCAAAAATTGCAACATCACTAAACCCACGTATTCATCCGTGGTACTGTGATTGCTTTTAACATACTGGGAATCCATGTATCGATTTTTACCAAGAACAACTTTCTTCAAGTTCGGAAAATACATCAAATCCTGCATGGAAGTCATATCGAAATCCATTTCCAAGGTTTCCACCTCGTTCACCCGGTTCTCCCAATCCTGTCCGTAGACACCGAGCATCAGCTGGGAGAATGCCGTAGACCACAACCTTTCATTCAGATTCAATGTTTCATCCTTAAAGTCAATTTCATCGACACATCCCAACAATTTTCCCTTCCGCTGCACGATAATCGGTTGGTTAAAATCAATATCCACACCAACCTCATCAGGCAACAAGAAAAAATAGTCACGTCCTAGCTCAACAGCACTTCCCCACTGTTCATAAGAAAGAGAATCGTGTGTGTGGGCTTTCATATCCCACGTATGTTCCACCCCGGCTCTATCTTTAAAACACAACATCATTTCCTTAACATTTTCATTATCCTGATCAAGCACTACCGCCAACTTGTCCCCCATGCGACTAAAAGCCGTGACTCCTCGCGAGAAGGAGCGCAAATCCTCGTGATCGTAGGAATACGGCCGACCGTATTTTTCCTCCACTAATGACTCTCTTCCATTGGCATCCACGTTGTTCACCCGTACCGTGTACATGGCATCTCCCAAATTATCAATATAAACGGTATCCATCAGATCTTCACTGTCTGGATCACAAGGATTGGCGAACATTTCACCAGATCCTTTATCTGATTTCCACGTGATTTTTACTTTTTTTACCCCGGCATCAATATTGTGTTTCCACACCACTTGTAACCGTTCCCACCCCGGATTTACCTCCACATCCGCACATTTGCCCAAGTAGCGGATCATCCCGTCTCCGGCAAACTCGTCGTAGGTCTCTTCAAGACTCTCGCTACAACTTACCACAAAGAGTGCGGTAAGCAGGCCGATTATATAATATAGTTTTTTCATCATAATTGTTCCTTTATTTGTTTTCCATCTTTACAAATACCTCTAGCTCGTCGAAAGTGATGTACTCATTAGCATTATCCTCATATCCATACGGATAGTTATTTGACCAACGATGACTCATATACGTATCCTCAATGATGAAGAAAACGTAGCGAAAAGCTTTACCTAAATAGTTACACTTCATATCCAAAGAGATGGGATCTGCCGCCTCAAAAGTCTTGTCATCCTTGTCCTTGAATGCTGAACTTCTGTCATTAGGACCTTGTTGATAATCAGAGAAACGACACCAAGCATTACGATAAAAATTAGTCCATCCCGGATCATCATTCAAGGAATAAAGCAGAGTACACTCACTGAGAGGCGCTGTACTAGGATTTTCCGCATTGGTCCCGTACACTTTGATCTTACTTGCTAATCGAGAAGTATACACGGCTGTCCATAACGTACAAACAAACATATCTTTAGTCGGATCAGGATAATTGGGATTAGCATAAGGATAATCACGTCCATGATATAGGAAAGCATCCCCACGCAACATAGCAGGAATCTTCGGCGTGCCAAAGTCTATGACAAAACGTTCCCCGAAGGCATTCGGCCCTGCAACAAAAGTACCAAACTTGTAGTTATCACCTCGCTGGTAATTTTTCCGATAATTAGCACCCTTCTTTTTCCCATCGAAAAGATATTTCACGCCGATTTCGTGGGGTTCATCTTCGATTTGCAAAGCCGGAGGAAAAGAGAATGTAAACTGATCCGGAGACAGCATTTCCATCGCCAAGGCATCAATGCCCTCATAGATTTGCATTTTCACTTGATTTCCCTCGAAATCATCCGTCCGTACAACCACTTTCAGTTCATCCAACGCCTGTTTCAACTCAAAATTTAGCGTGTCTCCCCCTTCTAGAATAGGAAAACTTCCCACCAGGATATTATCCTCTTGTTTCGTGGTAGGATTTATCCCTACATAAAAAATATGTACCGTTCCCTCCACAATAGCTGGCGACGTATAGGTCACGTTGAAACCTCCCCAAAACGGGTTTACTGTTAGATGTTCGAAGAGAGCTACAGTGGCTGCATCTTGTGTGCTGAACGTCTTTTCCAGCGGTGCCGATTCCTTCAGGTTATTATTAAGAAAAGTCAACTGTACCGGCTCGTTAGTCCTCGCCTCCGCAAAACCGTTCAGCAACAATGTGTCAGTCAGATAGGTTCCTTCTTTTACTAACTGCCGCCCGTAAGCATCCTTATAACGGGCTCGTACTCCAAAAATATTCATATTGTCAGGTAACTTGTAGCGCATCACCGCACCTCCCGGAACCGGATCAAAAGAGATTTTCCGAAACTCCACTGGCACGTCGAAACCGTTTTCATCGTCATCTTTACAAGCAACGAATGCAACCAGTATCAATAAAAAGAATAATATCTTTTGCGTCATAATTCTAAATTTTAAATTCTAAATTCTAATTTACCATCCCGGGTTTTGCACACAACCGGCCGTTTGCACCTCCTCACTCCGAATAGGCCAGAAATAGTCTCGCGGTGCAACAAACTTATTGCCGGAATAAACCACCACCGGGCCTCGTCCATTATTATAGAAACTATTAGCATTATTCCCTATCACATTCCACCCCAAGGATTTCTCGTTAAATTCGACATTGGCAATTTTCCAACGCCGCACGTTCCAGAATCTGTATCCCTCAAAAGCAAACTCGATGTTCCATTCTTGACGGATGATATTTCGCATTCCAGTCTTCGTTTTCACTCTACCCGGGTCCTTGGCATTCTTCCAAGCTTCCTCTACATCCGGAATTCCTGCCCGTTTTCGCACCACGTTCAAATATTTGTACACTTCCGCATCAGGAGCTTGTTTACACTCATTCAGAGCCTCGGCTGCAATCAAATACATCTCTGCCAAACGGAAAATAGAAGCCGGTCTTTCTCCCAAACTCCCTAAACCACTTTGATGGCCGAGAAGAGTCGCCCTCGAAGAAGACCATTTTTTCAAATAGTAACCGGTAATGTTTTGCGGACCGGTAGCGGACAAACGTTTTTCATTCAATCCCCATCCTTCACCTTGATAAACTTTCATCAAATAGACATTGTTTGCACCAGTACCCAAGCGCCAATAACAACGATCGGCAGCGATAGTAGCATAAAAACGGGGTTCACGGCGACGATGAAGGTTTAATACAGGTTCGTTCAAAACAACCACATCAGTATACTTCGGGTCGGTCTCCACGCTAAGAGCATAAGGATTTCCACCCCCTACCCACTTCAAATCCTGATCGATGGGTAAACCATTCTCCGTGTAGAACATCTCTACCATTTTCATGCTTGGCGTCAAACAAGCCCCCGGCAACGTATGGTTCGAACCGTCATCAAAATTAGGCAAGGTATAGTTAAATAACCCGTCTCCCTGCTGTAGCCTAATCATATACAACACCTCGTCACTCAACCACCCAAACGTCTGAATGGATCTCTCTATATCAAGCATATAACCCTGTAATTCCGTATTAGCAGAATTGCCACTCACCAAGTTCGCTGATCCTGTTTCGGAACAATAATTAATTAAATCAATAGCAGCCTGTGCAGCCCGCTCCCATTTTTGAGGATCAGCCGTAGAACTGAACAAAGGTTCACCTTGTTTATTTTTGAGATTTCCGTAATCGGGATTACCATTGAAAAGATCAGAAGCCTGGTAGCATAATGCCCGCGCTTTCAATGCCATAACAGCCTCTTTATTGAAATATCCACGTCGCTCACTCTGTTTCGCATTGCAGGAGGGAAGTAAATCGACCACCTCATCACAAAGACTCACGATGTAATTGAAACAAGTATCCACGTGAAGACGAGGTAACTTCAATGTTTCGACATCCTGATTCGGATCAAATTGATCCGGCACAATCATTACCGGGCCGTAGCGACGTACCAGCTCGAAATAATAAAAGGCCTTTAGCGCAACCACTTCCGCTTTCCATTCCTCCTTATCTTTATCCGGCAAATTATATACATTGTCTATACGGGTAATAAAATGATTACAAATCACGATTTGCGTGTAAAAATCTTTCCGGCAAGGCACACCATTAGCACTGGTTATATTAAGCCACGTGTCTCCATAAGGATCTAACACGTTCTGCATACCGCCAATAATATCCAATCCTTCCGGATGATAATAAAGTGTATTTCTCATGTAATTGTCGGCAACTAATTCATCTGACCCAGTGTGAGTCACATCATCCCACCGGTCATAAAGGTCTTGCATATAGGCATAAGCACTTTTCAGCCACACGTAAGCCTGATCATAAGTCTCGAATTCCGAATCGATGGTTGCGATATCCTCCTCCGGCACCACATCCAACCAACTGTCACAAGACGTGAACAGTAAAAACGGAAGTAATAAATAAGATAATAAATGTTTCATTTTATCTCTGTTTTTTAATTAGAAGCTAATATTAACACCCATAGCGTAGGTCTTTTGAATAGGGTAATTAAACCCGTTTCCTCCTAATTCCACATCCCACAATTTAAAATTGGAGATCAAAAAAGGATTGTTGGCACGAGCAAAGAATTTCACGTTCTGCATCCGCAATTTTTTGCGGAGTCCCAATGGCAAGTTATACGCCAGTTCCAACGCCGTGCAACGTAAAAAACGACACTCCCGCATAAAATAGGTGGAACGGCGATCATCCGTGTTATTCGCACTCCAATCTTCCTGCTTGTTATAAACAGTGATGTCCTGCACGGAAAGACGGGGCCAGAAGGGGCGGTTATCCACATTTTTCTCCGTCCAATGACTCTCGTAAATTTCCTTCAGCATCGCATGGTCCTCCACAAATGGAGACAAGGCTTTCGGATTAATAAAGAATCCTCGCTTACCAGATCCTTGGAACGAGAAGTTAAACTCCCAGTTCTTGTAATTGATAAAACCGCTGAAACCATACACCATCCGCGGAGTTTCCGGGAAACCGATATGCACCGCATCATTCACATCAATCGTCCCGTTTCCATCCACGTCCCGGTAACGAATATCCCCCGGCATGATACCAGTATTTGCTTGTGGCGAGTTATCGATCTCCGCCTGATCTCGGAATAACCCTTCAGCAATATATCCTACCCGCTGAGAAAGCTCGTACCCTGTTTTCAACTGCCAATACGGTTTATCCTTTGCCTCTTCCAACTCCTTGTAAACCGCCTTGTTATAAGTAAAGGTTCCGTTTAGGATAATCCAAAAATCATTACTGAAAGAGTGTTGCACTTTAGCAGAAAGATCCAAACCTCGAGCCCGAATTTTACCCAAATTGTCCAGTGGGTTCACTTCCACCCCCACCTGAGCAGGAATAGTAACTCGTTGTTCGATAATATTATGACGTATCTCTTGATAAAGATCAAGGTTGACTTCCAAAATATCCTTAAAAAAGCGGGTCTCCAAACCGAGATTTAACTGCTCGGACACCTCCCATTTCACATCCGGGTCACCATAATTTTTAACCTCTTTACGGCTTAATTGCTGCTGTGATCCCGGTTCCGGGTCCATATAACCTGGCCCTCCAATAATTTCCGGCATATACACGAAACGAGGGTCTTTGATGATTCCGTCGTTACCGACCTTCCCCCATGAACCTCTCAACTTTAGGAACGAGATCCATTTATTGATACCTCCCTGCATAAAATTTTCCTTAGAAATAATCCAGGCTCCGCTGACAGCCGGGAAAAACCCCATTCGATTATTTTTAGTAAAACGCTCAGAACCATTATACCCAAAGCTCGCCTCTACAAAGTAACGATCTAAGAATCCGTAACTACCACGCATGGAAAAACTCAAGTTACGTTGCTCGAAACTACCAAACAAATCACTCACCGGAGCAGAATTAGCTTGTAGTGCCTGAAATACAGCCGTCAACGATGTCTGGTGCAAAGTTGCATCAACCCCACCCCAAGCTGCGGTATGCAGCATACGACCTTCATACACCAATTGCGTGGAAGAAGTCGAGGCAGATCCTCCCTGATAAGGCTTTTGCAAGGTCCGTCGTCCATTCGACAACAGCGTCAATTTATGTTCTCCGGTTTCAAAATCATACCCCCCATTTTCTGCATCCATCGCATAATAAAAAGGTCTGAACTCAAAAGCATTCATCTCGTACCCGGTTTTTGACAAAGAGGCACTCGCTCGTAATTCCAATCCCTTCACCAATCCAGATAAATTATGGATATACTCTAATTTAGTCGTCGCACTATAACGGCTCCGATCTTGATAACCACTCTGTATTTGAGCGTATGGATTAAGGGCAACGCCATCACCTTTCCTCACACTCCCGAAACGTAAATGCGGCCAACCATGTTCGAAATCACCCGGATAAGTAGGGGCAAAATTTACTGGTGAAGCATTGAATGCATAAGCATAAGCAGTTTGTACTTCAGAGCGAGGTCCATGATATTTATCGTAATTTATATTCGTATAGACCAACATTCTGATACCGGAACTTAAATTTACATTCAAGTTGATACGCGATGAAAGCGTGGAATTCTTAATGTTCACTTCAAACTGATTCAACCGATCGGTTTTCAACATTCCCTGGTCACGTACATAATTGACAGAAGCATAATATTGGACTGTTTCGGACCCACCCCGAACATTCACCCCCACACGATGGTTCACGGAATAATCTTTGAACAGGACCTTAAACCAGTCGTTAGCAGGGTACACCCAAGAGGGATAATCTTTACTACCCGTGCGTTCGATACGATTCAAGGAATACTGGGGAGTAGCACCCGGATTTCGCGCCAACAACGCCTCATTGTACATCCGCATATAAGTTTGAGGATTCACCACTTCGATTTTATCCGTCGGCATAGAGGCTACTGCCTCGTAACGTACAGAAGTATATACACTCCCGGCTTCTCCTTTTTTTGTTGTCACGATAATAACCCCATTTGCACCGCGTGCCCCGTACATCGCTGTTGCCGACGCATCTTTTAACACGGAGAAACTCTCAATATCCTCTGGAGCCATACGTGCCAAATCCAAACGGGAAGATTCCACCCCGTCAATCAACACTAAAGGTTCTGAGGCTCCGTTAGAAGAACTGATACCCCGAATGTAGAACTTGGTGTTCATTTCCTCTTCAGTCAATGCACCAGGAGCACCACCCGTCTGCCAACCGATGATTCCGGCAATTTTACCGGTAAGAGCGGAAGTCAAATCACTACTAGACGATTTCAAATCCATTGGGCGTATGGTAGTAATGGCACTCGTTACACTCTCTCTTTTTTGCTTACCGAAGGCCACAACCTGCACTTCGTCCAATTTTTGCTCCTCGGGATTCAAACGTATATTCACTTTCGTTTTCCCTCTCGGCTCCACTATCGACGTTTTGTAACCGATAAAAGAAACCCGTAAAGCATCTGTCGGTCTCACGTTAATCACATAATATCCGTCCATGTTCGTGACTACACCATTTGTAGTTCCCTGAATCAACACGGTAGCCCCGGGGACCGGATTCCCGTTTTCGTCAACCACCCGACCAGTAATCTCGGTCAACTTCACGTCCGGTAGTTTCCGCAGCGTGATCACCACGTTTTTGTTCACGATCTCAAAACTAAAACGTGTTCCATCCAGACATTTTGTAAGAATCTGTTCTAAAGTCACATTCTTAAAAGATTCGGTAATCTTTTTCGTCTCATTTTTTACGTTCTCGCTGTTGTACGTGAACTTGTAATCGCTATTTTTTCCAAAATAATCAAACACCTCTGTTAAAGAGGCATTTTTAAAATCCACGGTAAATTTCGGGACTTCTTGAGCCACAACAACACCTATATTGCCTATGATAAACAAAGACAACAAACTCAGGAATCGTTTCAAAAACCTGTCATTCCCAAAAATACACTCTCCAAAAGTGTAACAAATCGGTTTTTTCTTCATAAATTTGCTTTTAATTATTCAATTAATGAGTAACAAATAGGTAAAGGGAGTGAAGGCTCTTTGCCTATTTTTCTTTTATAATGATTAAATCACCTATTCTCGTGTAATGGAAATCACCCGTACCTGCCAAAATCTGCAACACACTATCCACATCCGAATACCTTTCCACCATTGTCGTGTAGGGAATATTTTCCAAAGCAGAGTTCTCAAAACGACATTCACACCCGTACCAATTCTCCAGCACGTCTGCAATTTCCCGTAACGGAGCCTCCCGGAAGGCAAACATGTTATCCATCCAACTCGTGTAATATCTCGTATCAACTACCTGCACTCGTATTTTCCCAACCCCGGTAAGCAAAGCTTGTTGCCCAGCGCATAATTCCACGCTATCCAACATTCCATGTTTCATTCTCACACGCCCTTCCACCAAGGTCGTAACACACGAATTTTCTCGGGCGTTCACGTTAAAACTTGTTCCTAACACACTGATCTCGGAAGAGATCGTTTTCACCACAAAGGGATGACCGTGATCTTTTGCCACATCAAAATAAGCCTCCCCTTTCAAATACACAACCCGCTGGTTTTCAACGAACGTATTCGGATATCGCAATTCACTCCCAGCATTCAGCCACACGAGACTACCATCGTACAAAACCACCTTTATATTTCCTTGTTTTGAGGTCGTCAACACGTTGTATTCTACTTCTTGCTCGGGAACAGATTGTACGTCCCGCTCACTTTCCTGCGGTTTCAAAGTCTCCTTATTTCCCCCCATCTTCAAAGACTCTTGTTTTACAGAGTCCTCCAGATAAACCACCTTTCCCGCCGTGGTCACTAATGTCGCAAAAGGTTCCATCTTTCCTTTTGATACGGAAGAAAGTAACACCTGCCTCACCGGCATCTTTTCTTCCTTTTCCATCAAACCCCAAAGCACCACTCCCACCAATAACACGGCCGCAACACCCGAAACATACTTCATCAAACGTACTCGTTTCTTTTTCCTGATCCGATCATCCACGTTCTTAAAAGGTACCTTGGTATCCACATTATACATATCTGCCACCCCCTCGTAAAGATGGTCAGCCTCCCGAAGCTCCATGAATAATTTCCGGTTCCTCGGTTCCAAACACCATGCCTCCAACAATTCGTCCTCGCTTTTTGAGGTCTCTCCCCGAAGAGATTTATAAATCAAATCACTAATTTCGATATCCTTCCGTATCCTTTTCATGAATATACTTTTTATCTATTAACAAAAACATGCAACCAACAGCGAAACCAATATCAGAAGGCACTGGTTATAATCCGACAAATGGACTTTCAAATCCTTATATGCCTGTTTTTTATGCGTTTTCACCGTATTAATACTCAGAGATAATTCTTCCGAGATCTCGTCATAGCTATACCCTTTCATGCGTAACAACATGATCTCCCGTTTCACATCCGACAGTTTATTGATCTCTTCCAATATTCTGGCTTTCAACTCATGCTCGATAACCAGATGATCGATAGAAACTTCATCGACAAAAACATCTTCCAATTCTTCCATATTCCGTTCCACCTTATGATCCCGAATATAGTTTAAGGTCTTATTTTTCAGACAACTGTATAAATAAGATTTAAACGACATCATATCCGGAAAACGATATGCTTTTTCCCACATATAGAGAAAAGCTTCTTGAGTAATATCCGCACTAATGACCTCATCCCGGAGTAACTTTAGCGTGAAAGCATAGGCCCGGGGATAGAACATATTAAAAATAGCCTTGAAAATCTGAGTATCTTTCAAGTCTATTTCTGACGTTTCTATTTGAATTTTTTCTACAACCATTATTTAATTATTAGTGCCTTTTCCCCTAAAGCACGAAAACGCCATAAAAGGGGTGAGGCAAATATGACTTTTTTTACAGAATATGATTATATTTTTCACAAACCACTTGTAAAATGTGAAAATTAGTAACAGAAAACGAATATACTAAATAATCCTTACCTTTGCTGAAAACAATAATCTAGAAACAGAGAACATTATGCAAATAAAGAGTATTCAACCCGTATATTTTTCACCGACTCATACCTCTGCAAAAATCGTTTCGACGATTGCAGAAGGAATGAATATTATAGTAAATAAAGAGATTGATTTAACTTACCCGTTCGCAGATCAAAAAACAATACTATCGGACACACTCACAATCATCGGTGTTCCAACCTATGCGGGGAGAGTAGCCCCGACGGCATTGGAAAGGCTACAAAAAATAAAAGGAGATAACACCCCGGCTATCATTATTGTTCTTTATGGAAATCGGGATTACGAGGATGCCTTACTTGAATTACGGGACACCGTGAAACAACTGGGTTTTATCCCTGTTGCCGGTGGAGCCTTTATCGGGGAACACTCGTATAGCACGGAGGAATTTCCCACGGCAGCCGGACGTCCCGATGTATCCGACATACAAATAGCGGTCGAATTCGGAAAGAATATTATAAAGCAACTGGATCAATATACCGATATAACAAAAGTACCAGCTTTACAGGTAAAAGGGAATTTCCCGTATAAAGAGAATAAACCTAAAACTCCGGCAACCCCGATCACCATTGACGAACTGTGTACACAATGTCAATATTGTATCGAAATCTGTCCCGTTGAAGCCATCGAATTAAAAGAAGAGATCGTGAGCGATCCCGAAATTTGTATTAAATGTTGTGCTTGCGTGAAGGAATGTCCTAACGGAGCCAGAGTTTTCAACACTCCTTTTTCAGAATTTCTCTTCAAGAACTTCCATGAGAGAAAAGAACCGGAACTTTTCTACCTAACTCGCTAAAGTATTTCTTGATTTACGATTTATGATTGAAAAATAGCCAATCATAAATCGTAAATCAAAAATCATTCAGTCTTTCAGTGCTTCTTCCACAAATTTCTGGATAAAATCCACCGTTTTGTGTACTCCCAATAGACTTGAGTCAACAGATAGATGGTAAGATGATGCCACACCCCACTCTTTATCTGAGTAGAAATTATAATAATTCGGACGAGTTTTGTCCATCTTGCGAATCAACTCACGGGCTTCCTGTTCCGATATATGTTGACGATTCATCACTGTCTTCACGCGTTCTTCTATATCTGCATGAACAAACACGTTGATACAACGTTTATTGTCACGCAAGATGTAATCGGCACAACGTCCCACGATCACACAGGAATGTTCGCCTGCCACCTTACGAATCACGTCCGACTGGATTTGAAAAAGCTTATCATTAGAAAGAAAATCATTGTACTGGAAGGGCCCGAAGGTAAATCCGGCAGCAAAAGCCTGTAACAAGTTTCCGGAATTCTTTTCATCCGCCTTCTCGAAAAACTCCTGACACAAACCGCTTTCTTTCGACGCGAGGGAAATTAATTCCTTGTCATAGAAGGTAATCCCGAAACGTTTTGCCAACTCTTGTCCGATCTCTTTACCACAACTTCCGAATTGGCGGCCTATTGTAATAACAAATTTATTATCCATATTTTGATCTTTTAAATCTATTCTTCTACAAAGCTATCGATTTTTTTTGAACCTGTAACCCGCCATAATATAAATTTCTTCATGCTTTCAGATGTTTTAGTTGCCATCTTAACATACAGGCAGCCACAATTGTCGCGATGGCATCCGCAACCGGCATACTCATCCAGACTCCGACCGTTCCCCAAATGGATGGGAACACCAATAATGACGGGATCAAAAATAGCAACTGTCGTGTCAACGACAAAAAGATCGCCTTCTTGGCCATCCCGATAGATTGGAAGAAACTGGATGTCACCATCTGGAAACCGACAACCGGGAAGAATAGTAACACGATACGCAGACCTTCCACGGCAATATTAGTTAAAGTTTCATCCGATGTGAAAAGGTAAATCAATGGCCGGGGAAAAATCTGTCCCGCCAGAAAACCGACTGTCGTTACAGTCACACCACAAAAGATGGTATATTTCAATACCTGAATCAAACGGTCGAACTGCCGGGCTCCAAAATTATACCCCGCAATAGGCTGCATTCCTTGGTTAAATCCCATCACGATCATGATAAACAAAAAGACGATCCTGTTTACAATACCATACGCCCCGATAGCCAAATCACCTCCATACGTTTTCAAACTCTTGTTGATCAAGATCACAACAAAACAAGCACAAAGATTCATCAAGAAAGGAGATAACCCGATGGCCAACATTCCTCCCACGATCTGACGTTTCAACCCGAAGATTCCACGTTGGAAATGTAAAAAACTCTTTTTCCTTGAAAAATGGTGGATTTCAAACCCTAAAGCAATAACCTGTGCGGCAATGGTTGCCAAAGCTGCACCCCGGATTCCCCAGCCGAAACCTAAAATAAACAAGGCATCCAACCCACAATTCACAATAACAGCCGTCAAAGTAGCAGCCATCGCTTTTTGTGGATAACCCGAAGCTCTTAAAACCTCGTTCAACCCCATATAAATATGCGTGACGAGATTTCCCGCCAGAATCACCTGCATATATTCCCTTGCATAAGGTAACGTGTCCGGACTCGCCCCGAAAAAGAGCAATATCGGATCAAGGAAAAGCAATGCCACGGTCATAAATACCAAGCCGATAATCCCGTTCAGCATCACCACGTTCCCCAAAACATGAGTAGCACTCTCCTTGTCTTTCTGTCCCAATTTAATAGCAACCAACGTCGATGCCCCTACCCCTACCAACGACCCGAAAGCCGCTGCCAGATTCATAAACGGGAATGTAATAGCCAATCCCGCAATCGCCAATGGTCCCACTCCATGACCGATAAATATACTATCTACCATGTTATAAAGTGAAGAGGCCGTCATGGCAATAATCGCCGGGATAGCGTATTGCATCAACAATTTTCCGATCTTCTCGGTACCTAAAACTAAAGGTGCGGTATCTCTTGTATCAGTCATTCCAATCTCCGTTCTCTTTTATTAATTGTTTCAATGCCTCAATGGCTTCTTCCTCCGGCACGGCCACACGCACCATCTCTTTTCCCCGGAATAGATTCACTTTCCCGTTTCCGGCACCCACATAACCATAGTCCGCATCCCCCATTTCACCGGGTCCGTTCACGATACACCCCATCACGGCAATCTTCAAACGACTCAGATGAGCAAATGCTTTCTTTACTTTCGCCACGGACTCCTGCAAATTATATAATGTTCGCCCACATCCGGGACAACTGATAAACTCTGTTTTATAACGACGCACTCCTGCCGATTGCAATATATCCTGACTCAAATGTACCCCGTAGAACATATCCGGAATACCGGGACATGACAACCACAAGCCATAAACCAGTCTGTCAAGGAATAAACCACCCAGATGAGCTGCCATCCACAAACTCAACCTGTTGGAATCCGACTCGTCAAACATGGCCCGCACAATTACCCGGTTCATTATCCCTAAACGTTTCAACTCTCCCAAGTACAAACGATACAAAGCGCTAGAAGGACGCTCAGGATTCAACACCACGATCGCATTTTTCTCCCGTTCCAACTTTCCGGCAAGCTCGGTATTTATCACTTCCACGTCGCACACTTCCACGAAAATACCGTCCCCCTCCACGGGTTTCGATAGCCGGACGAAATCTTTGGCATTAATCAAGGCGACCGCCTTACGATTATACACGTGGGCAATATCCAGACTATCAAAAGGAACCACCACGGTCACGGAATCCGGTAATTTCGTCAACTCCGGTCCCAATGCCTCCGTGTAGATCATCTCCGGAGACCGCATCCCACCTTGCAACATATCGCCATACACGGGATCATTCTCTGTCGCCACGTGAAAATCCAGACCGGCCATCACAGCCTCGTCAAGACATTCCACCTTAGAAATATCCGCTACAATCACGGGATGAGAGTAACGCCCTTCCACGTGAATCGGTTCCGTCTTCAAATCCTGTAAACAACAAATCTCATTTAAAAGATTCGCCACGGGAATCTCCTGTTCCGGTTCCTCAGTCAAGGATACCCGGATCGTATCGCCTAATCCTTCATTTAATAAAGTACCTATACCCACGGCAGAACGAATTCTTCCGTCTTCTCCTTCTCCGGCTTCTGTCACGCCCAGATGCAACGGGTAATCCATCCCCTCTTTCTCCATCTCCTTCACAAGCAAACGCACTGCCTCAACCATCACCCGGCAATCACTCGATTTCAAGGAAATCACGACATCATCAAATTTCTCATCCCGGCACACCCGCAGGTATTCCATGGTTGCCTCCACCATTCCGGCAGGTGTGTTCCCGTAACGGCTCATAATCCGGTCAGACAAAGATCCATGATTTGTACCTATCCGCACCGCCGTCCCGTATTCCCGGCACACGTCCAGAAATACCGTGAACTTTTCACGCAAACGCTCTAACTCCGCGGCATATTCCTCGTCCGTATAAGTCAATGTTTTGAAAGTCGCCCGTTTATCCACAAAATTCCCCGGATTGATACGTACTTTCTCCACGTGTCTGGCAGCCTCAATCGCCGCCTCCGGGTTAAAATGAATATCCGCGGAAAGCGGAGTCGTGTAACCTCTCCGACGTAGCTCCGCATGAATATTTTCCAGATTTTTAGCCTCCTTTATTCCGGGAGCCGTAATCCTCACCAACTTTCCTCCCGCCTCGATAATCCGTATAGCTTGTTCCACACAAGCTTCCGTATTCATCGTATCGGTATTTAACATGGATTGTACCAAAACCGGATACTCCGATCCAATATATATTTCTCCAATCTTAACTTGTTTCGTAGATCGACGCTTCATAATAATTGAAAATTGAAAATTGAAAATTGAAAATTGAAAATGATTACACTTTCTGACTTTCAATTCAAGATATTAATTGCTTTAAATTCTGAAGGTTACGTTTATTCGTAATTTCTTTTCCTTCCGGGGTGTAAAGATAATCGATTTCTTCTTTAAATCGGTCATAAACTTTAGCTCTTACGACTTTCATGGTCGAATTTATCATGCCATTCTGTTCGTTCAGCGCCTCCGGTAACACGGCCACGACGGCAGGCAGCCACCTTTCCGGAAATAAATGAGCGTGTTTCCCACCTACCCGGTAAGCCATCAACTCACTCTGGATCTTTTTCAACATAACCCGGTAAGCATCCATAGAATCCGATTCAACATCCTGTTTCTCGATATACTCCCGTAACGCCGTTTTATTCGGGACAATCAACCCGGCGGTGTACGGGGATTGATTATTATATAATATACAATAATCTATATATTTCGACTGTTCGGCAATGGTCTCCTCGATTCCTTCCGGGCTGTATTTCTCCCCGTCATTCGCGATCAGTAAGGATTTGAAACGCCCCAGCACGTACAACCAGCCATTGGGATGTAAATACCCCAAATCGCCTGTATGCAGCCAGCCGTCCACGATCGTCTCGGCCGTACTCTTCTCGTTTCGCCAGTATCCAGCCATCACATTTCCTCCTCTTATCCACAACTCCCCTTTTTGTCCTTGAGGTAATTCCTGTCCTTCCTCATCACAAACTTTCAAATCAATCGGTTTTACCAATATCCCGGAAGAACCGAAACGATAACGCCCGGGGGTGTTCGAGCTGATCACGGGAGAGGCCTCCGACAAACCATACCCTTGAAACATCGGAATTCCCAAAGCCGCATAGTAACGCTGTAATTCAATATCCAGCAAGGCTCCACCTCCCACGAAAAAACGAAGGTTTCCGCCAAATACCTGTTTCCGAAGTTTAGAGAATAAAAGAGAATCCCATAATTTCACCAAAGGTTTCAGCAACACCTTCCATCCTCGTCCCCGATCGTCCCCGAAACCATTATATGTATAAGCAATCTTCAATCCCAGATGATAAAACCGATCTGTAAAACGTCCTTTCGCTTTGATTCCCGCCTCGATATTCTTGCGGAAATTTTTCGCCAAGGCAGGTACGCTCAATAATATATGAGGTTTCACTTCCTGCAAATTCACCGGGATATTACGCAAATACTCCATTCCCGACTGCCCGTAATCGACAGAAGCCAGCGAGGCCCCGTTATACATAAAAGAGTAAAGCCCTACCGTATGGGCAAAACTATGATCCCATGGTAAAAACAATAATATCCGATAATATGCCGGGATTTGTATCAAGGAATCTGATTGCAACACGTTCGTCACGTAATTCCGGTGGGACAACATGATTCCTTTCGGCTCCGCCGTCGTCCCCGAAGTATAAGAAATATTTACCAGATCATCCTCCGTCACGGCATAAATCCGGTCATTCAGCAACTCCTTGTGTTCTCCCCGCCAAATCTCCCCTTCTCGTTGTAACAACTCAAAGGACACGTATTTACCTTCATTTATATCTGAATGTATCACGATAATCTTTTCCACCCCTCCGATTCGCCCTTCAATTCCCCGAACTCGATTCAAAAAGTTTGCGGACACGATCAAAAAACGAGCTTGAGAGTGTTCCACCCGAAAAACAATTTCGTTATCCGTCAACTTTATGGATAGCGGCACATTCACGCCTCCGGCGTATAACATCCCCAATTCCGAGTACACCCAAGCATTACAGCCTTCGCTTAACAATGCAATCCGGTCTCCCCTGTCCATTCCCAATTGGCACAAAGCACCCGCGAAGTTCAATACTTCTCGCTTTACCTCCATATATGATGTAGCCGCGAATTTCCCGTTTTTCTTTTCCCATAAATAAGGATTATCCGGAAACTTTTCGCAACTTCTTTCAAATAAATCTATAACCGTCTTCATATCTTTCATCATTCCCACAAAGCTAACAAAGAATTTGGAAATTCTTACGAAGAAAACCGACCATTCGTTACCGTAAAGAACTTTTCATTCCAGATCTGCCGGGAAACAAATCCGGAAATGGTAGCTCTCCACAATGAATTCAATTCCCAAGGCTTGGAAATCATCAGTATTTCTCTGGATAGTGACAAATCCGAGTGGCTGAAAGCCATTGAAGAAGACGGTTTACTATGCCTTATCACGGTTCCGAACTAAAATCATCGTTATCAACCTGAAAGGTGAATCCCTAAAACAAAAAATCAAAGGACTGATGAAGTAAACACCGCCAAAGACCTGCATTGTAACCTTATCATCACATTTCACGTAAGATTAAACTCACCTAAAATCGAAAGCTATGATAAGAGCATTAATCCTGGCTATCGTTCTTTTCCTTATCGGAACAACGATAGCAATAAATAATTATATCAAAACTCAAGACCAAGTACCCTCGTCAAAGGAAGTGTTTCAACCGGATGAATTCCATGTCCCCAGTTTTACACACAATACGCTCTCTCTCGAATATCATTCATTATAAGCAAGATAATTATTGCATAATTTGTGCAGCACTTTTTATGCCACACAAATTACGCAATGACTTTTAAGAATAACAAGAGGTTTAATAACATTTACGCTTTCTTCGCATCCAATCGACGTACCACTTTCCCGTAAATAATCAGGGCCACGGCTGATACCAAAGCAATTGCCGCAAAGTAATACCAGATGTAATGCGCATTTGCAGAGGCAGCCATCCAATCGGCCTCGCTACTATATAATTCACGGGCAGGGCAATATTTACTCAGCAAGAACCCGGACAACCCGAACCCGAAAATGGATGACAAAAAGGAGTGTAGATGACTAAAACCCAAATACATTCCTTCTTCTCCCTTCGGCGCTTGTAAAGAGAAATATTCCAAAAAACGAGGAGAAATAAACACTTCTGCCAATCCCTGGAACACGATTCCCACGATCATCATAAACGCCACCGGATGCAATCCAAGAATCTCACCACCGCCCAACATATTCCCAGAGGCCATACACAAAGCCGAGATCGGCATGATGAACATACCACAAGTCATGGAGAACAAAGCTGACTTTTTACGCATCAGCGAAGTCACCAGATTCACCGTCAACACGACCACCAAAGGATTTACGTTAGCATACCAACCGATAGCACTTGCCTCTCCCGCCAAACGGGTCACGTATTTCGGCATCGTGGCATACAACTGATGCTGTACCATCCAGAACCCGGTAATAATCAAGATCAAAACAATCAACCGTCCGTTAGTACAAACTTTCACCAAAGCCGTCCATATCTGTCCGAAAGTCTTTCCCTCCCCGGCGTGTTTATCACTCTTGTAAAACAAATAAATCGCGATCAACGCGAGAAAAGTCATTCCTGCGGAGAAATAATTTAACACGATCATCCCCTCATGCCCCATGGCATCACGTAACGGGGTGACAAGAACCTTTCCGGAGAAAGCTCCGATATTCACCATCCCGTAAAAAATAGCAAACCCTCTTGCCCGATTTTTCTCGTCCGTCTCTTTGGCCACCGTACCGGAAATCACACTCTTTATGAATGATCCTCCCACGATAATCAGAATCATGATCGGAATAATCCCGTAGCGATAACCGCTTTCCTGCAATCCCGTAAACTTTGTCACGTAACCGTACTCAACCAATCCCGTTGAGGCCAGAAAATTCGGGAATAATCCCAATCCCAAATAACCTAACGACAATAAGGTAAACGCCAATAACATTGACTTACGAAAACCGATCTTATCGGCAAGCGCACCCGAAAATGTCGGCAATAAATACAAACAAGCGGAAAAAACTCCCGCAATAGTCGCCGCCTGAATATCCGTGAATCCCAAGACGTTACTCAAATATAACGTGATCACGACGAACACCCCGTAATAAGCAGCACGCTCTAACAATTCTACCGTGTTGGCAACCCAAAACGCTTTACTAAACTTTACTTTCTCTTTCTTTTCTGTTGTCACACTCATACTATTAATTTATTACTAACATTTACACACGCCGACAAAAATAATATTTTACAATTGAAAATGAAGAAAAGTTTAAAGTAATGTAGAATTTAGAGTTTAGAATGAAAAAGATTCCGTGATTGCCGATTCGATGATTGGGTGATTAAAATCACTTAATCGAAAATCATTAAATCACTTAATCGATAGGATCTAAAATCCAAAATCTAAAATTAATAAATCATTTGTTCATCCAGCTTTTCCCCTTTCAACGCGTCGTCCGAATACACGTGCAAACTGTGAGCCATATCGCTTAAACAGGTAATCCGGTGAATATGATTGTTGAATTTACCGGCCTCACCGATAGCATATAACCCGTGAATATCGCTAATTGTCATCTCTTGAACCAGACGGATCCCCTCTTTAAAAGGTTCAAAAACCTCAACCAAAAACTCTCCATCGGCAAACGTGTAACCAGCAAACTGGGGATGAGCATGAATGGCCGTACGGTTTCCTTTCTTCCACGACATCACGATAGCCTCCCAACCGGATTCGTCCCTGCCAATATAATTCCGCATGTAGGTCTCATCCGAAAAGCGATCAAAAGAATCCAACGGGTGATTTTGCACAAAATCCAGCACATACGACTTGATCTGTTCTCCCACGCCCTCGCAGATCGGCCCGGAATGTACGATATTCAACAAACCACCCATAAAACTTTCATATCCGGCAACCATACACGGAGTCAAGTCAAAATCTTCTTGCAATATCTTATTCATACTATTCTTCTTTTTTACCGCATACAAACATACACGATTTCCTGGCTCCCCGCTTGTGTATATATACTTACTTCACAAGGTAAAAAATACGTAATATTTTTATAATTCGATGTTATTCGCTAATTTCACGGTCTAATTGAAACAGAATTCGTAAAAGATGAAAACAATATTCGTCACGTTACTTGCATTTATATTACTTCTTCTTTCTTGTATTAAAGACGAAAAAGAAGATGTCATAAATTACATCGAAGAAAACGACAAATTACCGGAATTCACCGTGAAAAACGCAACCGGAGAAGAACTTCATAGTGAAGATTTATCGGGAAACACAACCCTGTTGGTTTTCTTCGTTACCACCTGTGGCGATTGCAAGCGGGAACTCCCGAAGATTGACAGCGTGTGGAATGAACTGAAAGACCAGCCCACCTTCCGACTCGTCACCATCTCCCGCGGGGAAACAGCCGAAGTCGTCAACGCTTTCTGGAAAGAACAAAACTTCACGATGCCGTTCTACCTTGACCCGGACGAAAAAGTCTTTTCCCTTTTTGCCAATAGCACCATTCCCCGTGTCTATCTCGTCAACCGGGAAAACATCGTGACCTGGATGGCCGTTGAGCAAATGGATCTTTCTGCAAAACAACTAATCGGGAAAATAGAACAAATCATGTGAATAGGATATGAGTGTCAGTGATGCACAAATAATAGCTTTGCTACAAGCCGGTAAAAGACAAGGTATGAATGCACTGTTTGACAGGTATTACAAACCTTTAGTCGTGTTCGCCGATGACCTACTCCACGATCTACCGGAAGCTGAGGACACGGTACTGGAACAATTCGTGAAACTATGGGAAAAAGAACTTTATGAACATATCCATCCAAACGCTTTGTCAACATTCCTTTTCACGATCGTGAAAAATGCCTGTATGAACCAGATAACCAAAAAAGGACTACCCACGGAGCAATTAGATTTACCTCATTATGCCATAGCTCAAGAGGAATCCTATCTACTGGATGAAACCGTCATCGAAACCGTTTTAGCTGCCGTCCGGAAACTTCCTGAAAAGACACAACAAGTTGTCCAATCTGTCATGTGTCAAGGACACTCCTATCAAGAGACTGCGGATGAACTGGAAGTATCCATTAATACCGTGAAAACATTACTGAAAGCCGGGATGAGAGAATTACGTTCAGAATTAGAAGAATACAAGAAAATGTTCTTGCTTTTCATGTTATACCCCCAGGATTTTCAATAAAACAACGCCTACAACACACTGTTTACCAGAGATATTTAAAAATATATTTCATTTTTTTCTTATTTCATTCACCCGTCAGGACCAAAAATCTGTTTAACTAATAAAAGATAAACAGAAACATGGAAATAGATGACAACATATTTCAAGCCATTCAAGCTTGTTGGACTGGAAAAGCCTCTCCGGAACAGATAGAACTCATCCGAGACTGGCTTGACACAAGTCAAGAAAATCGGGATCTATTTGAAAGATTAAGCAAGACCCATTATCAGCTCGCACACGTTCAAACATGGAAACGTATCGATTCCCTGCAAGGAAAAGAAAAATTGAATTCCCGTCTAAAAAAACAAAAGAAATCCTTCCATTGGAAATACCTTGTATCCGGTGTAGCAGCCGCTTGCTTAATTCTTTTTGCGGTAACGAGATTCATTCCTCACGAACCCTCCCCGGAAAAAACGATCCTTGACTTGGCTCAAGTGAAAAGCGGTAGTCCTAAAGCCACCTTAATCTTTGACAATGGGAAAAAGATTCAATTAAATGCTGATGATACCTTCGAAATAAAAATCAAAAACACCATCGTTAAAGATGGTGAAAACACCGGACTAAAATACGAGCTTAGTGACTCTCTTTCAACACGGGCAACAGATGAAACCGTCGAGTACAACACACTTGTTGTCTCCCGCGGTAGAGAATACATCCTTACTCTCTCGGATGGAACCAAGGTTTGGTTAAACTCAGAAACCGAATTGAAATACCCCGTCCGGTTCACGGGTAACACGAGGGAGGTCAGCGTGAAAGGAGAAGCCTATTTTGAAGTAAAACGAGACACGCTCCGCCCCTTTATCGTCCACACCCCGTACTCCAACACGAAAGTTCTCGGAACTTCGTTTAATGTCAGCGCTTACGAGGATGAAACGACCACAGCTATAACTCTCGTGAGTGGGAAAGTCGAGGTGTACAATCAACATGAAAAATGTATTCTAAAACCGGGATGGCAGGCCGTCACGGAGAATAAATCCGGGACGCTGAAAACACGGGAAGTGGATGTCACTGGTTATGTCTCTTGGAAAGACGGGATGTTCGAATTCAATGATATGCCGCTGGTACAACTTGTATCACAGTTAAGCCGCTGGTACAACGTGGACTTCTTCTTCGCGAACAGCGATATACGAGACTTCAAGTTCACGGGTGCTATCAAACGGAGTAACACGCTGTTATTCATGCTTGAATTTATTGAAAAAACATCTAATGTTTACTTTAAAGTGAATGGAAATGTAATCCAGATATACGAGAAATAAAAAAGACCGTCAGGTGTTCGCACCACCTTTCGGTCCCAGTTCAGTTAAAACTTAATATTACAAATGTATGAAAAAAAATCCATTAACAGGGTTCGCTTTCAAAAAAAGCGAACGTTGGAAAATCTTTTTGATTATGCGACTAACAATGATTTTACTTGTAGGCTTCATATTCGGAGCAAGTGCCAACTCCCTGGGACAATACCAGATGAAGGTGAACATGGGCGAAACAACCTATGAAGAACTATTCCGGGAAATCCGCAAACAGACGGGATGTATCGTGATGTATAACAACGATATGCTCGATAAAAAAGCCAAAGTCAAGGCCGATTTCGACCAGATCGAATTAAAAGACCTGTTACATCGCGTGCTGACAAACCGGGGATTGACCTTTGAAATAAACCGGGAGTTCATCATCGTCATGAAAGCCACTCCCAAAACAGACGACGTGAAGAAATACAGAATATCGGGTATCGTGAAAGACAAGAAAGGCGAACCCATGCCGGGGGTGACCATCAAACTGGACAGTATGCTACTGGGAACCGCCACCGATGTCAACGGTAAATTTGTCCTCGAACTTCCTGTATCATCCGGAAACCTCGTATGCTCGTTCGTCGGCTATAAAACCAAGAAAATTCCATTCAAAGGAAATAAAGACCTCGTGGTTATCCTGGAAGAAGATATTTCCGAATTGGATGAAGTACACGTTGTCGCCTACGGGCAAACCAACAAACGGGAAATGACGGGGGCCATCTCCGTCGTGAAAGCAGAATCCATCAAGGGAATCCCTTCCCCGAGCATCGCCAACCTTCTGCAAGGACGAGTGGCCGGTATGGACGTAACCAACATCACGGGAGCCCCCGGTGGCGGTGGAACCCAAGTCACCATTCGCGGGTACAACTCCCTCAGCGTGGAAAGCGGGCGGCGTTTCTCGAACCCCCTGTGGGTAGTTGACGGGGTACCCATGGCCTCCTTTACCTCTCCGGTTACCGGGACAAACGGATTGGCCGACCTGAACCCGGAAGTGATCGAATCCATCCAGATTCTGAAAGATGCTTCCGCCACATCCCTTTACGGATCAAGAGCGGCCAACGGGGTCATCATCGTGACCACCAAAAAAGGCCGTAAAAACCAATCCGCTCAATTCGATGTCAATTTCTCATACACGTACAACGTGCTACCGGAATACCCCGTGCAAACCGGAGGGAAAGCGGAACGCAATTTCCGGCTGTTACAACGTTTCAATGCCCGTAAAGCTTATAAAGATCAAGATAAAAATATGTATATCTATCCCACCTCTTATGAAGAGGCTTACACCAAGGGCGGTTCATACGATGCCTACTGGGGAGATGGGACTGTTTCCGGGAACAAGAACGGGGATGAATTACAAGATAGCTTAAACCCTTTCTACAACAACTCTACCAACTTCTATAAATACTATTTCCAAGCCACCAAAACACTGAATGCCAACATACAAACATCCGGTGGTTCGGAACGAATGACTTATTCCGTGGGATTAGGTTACTACGATGAAGAAGGTATTCTGAAAGGAACTGGGTACTCCCGAATAAACTTGATGGGAAACTTCATCATGAACCCGATACCCATGTTAACCGTGGACTTCAGAAATTATTTGGCCTTCTCCGATCGTAGTCGGGGCGTGAAAAGTTCCGGATTCTCTGCCGGGAACGAGGTGGAAGTCATTCCGGGTGACCCGCTATCGCAATCCACCCTACTACCGGGCAACAACTCGGTCACCGAAGAGGTATTAAAAGGTCTACGGGGTGTAGAGGAAAAAAACAACACCTACCGCCTACGCAGCACCTTCGGTTTAAAACTGGACATTATGAAAGGTCTGAATATTTCCAACACGATTTCTCTCGACTATTCACAAAATAACCGAAATTACTTCTCTCCTTCTTGGCTGAATGACCCGAAAGAATCCTTAACCAACGGAGAGGTTAGCCGGGAATACACGATCCTGGACGAGGCCCTGATCAATTACCAGCAAATCTTCGGTGAACGTCACAAAATAGATGTCATGCTGGGGTATTCCTACCAGTACGACCAATATAATTATATCGGAGGAACCGCCCAAAACGGTCCGAGTGACTACGTGCATTACGCCACGAAATACGGGTGGCCCTCTCTCGCAGATAGAGATTATTACACACAAGCCCTAAAAGACTACCAATCTGACTTCACCGAGAAAAAAATGATGAGTTATTTCGGCCGTCTTAACTATGTCTTCGAGGAAAGATACATGCTAACCGCCACGTTAAGAAGAGACGGAAGTTCCGTGTTCGGGAGGGATTTACGCTGGGCCACCTTCCCGTCGGCTGCCATAGCCTGGAACTTCTCGGAAGAAAACTTCATGCAATGGTTCGGGGCATTAAGTTTTGGTAAACTTCGTCTCAGTTACGGGGTCTCCGGAAACCAGTTCAACCAACCTTATTTGGCTTACGGCTTACTTTTAGGCGGCCAAGGTTCTTACGAGGGTAACCCCATCATTACCCCAGATCTACAAGAAGGATATTACAACCCTAAACTAGGTTGGGAAGAAACCAAGCAATATGACCTCGGTCTTGACATGAATTTTTTCAATTATCGTCTTTCCGTCACAGCCGACTATTACTACCGCCGCACGGACAAAATGCTAAGTAAAACCCCGATACCGGGAAATCATTCCGGCTACTCTGCCATGTGGAGAAATGCAGGAGCCCTTTCAAACGAAGGTATTGAATTTGACATTAAATATGACATCATGCGGACGGATGATTCTTTCTGGACCATATCTGTCAACTTTGCCAAAAACTGGAACAAATTACTGGAAACCTACAACGGAAAAGATATGAACATGAGTGACATGACCGGGAATAGTCGCAGCTACATTATCGGAAAGCCCGTCGGAAACATCATGGGATACAAGACAACGGGATATATCCAGTCCGAGGAAGATATTAAATACTACTACCGCCAAGACGGCACGTACCGGGCCATCGAGAAACAATACTTCTCAGATGTATTCTACAAACCCGGAGATTTACAGATCGTCGACGTGAACGGGGACGGTTACATCAACAGCACATCGGACGTCGTGTACATCGGCAGTAGTTTACCCGTACTATACGGTGGTATTGTGAACGAAATCAAATGGAAAAACTTTGACTTGAACATGCTGTGGTCCTACTCTCTGGGAAGAGACATGATCAACTTGCTCCCGATTGTCTCAACCAGCAAGGAAACCTCCCTGTACCCCATCTTTGAAGACATTCAGAAAGTATCTTTCTGGGAGAAAGAAGGCGACAACAGCACCTATCCCAAAGCAGAACTCAACAATTTCAATGATAGCTGGTCTCCGGTGATAGATCGCTACGTGGAAAAAGTAAATTATCTAAAACTTAAAACCCTGACTATCGGTTATACACTCCCTAAAAATCTCCTGAAGAAAATATACATTAAAGACATTCGCGTGTTCTTCAGTGGAGAGAACCTGTTGAACATCACGAACTACTCGGGACTAGACCCAGAAACCGTGGATATAAACACCGGGCTTGACGATGGTAAAAACTACCCGTTGGCACGCAAACTCACTTTAGGTATAACGATTAAACTATGATAGCCATGAAAGCAAACAAAATATTATTCATTCTAAGCATATTATGGGGCTGCCTTGCCTGTACGGACGGGTTAGAAGTAATCCCTGAAAACTCGGTCACTTTTGAGAACTATTTCAAAACGGAAAAAGACATTGAAACATCCCTGAATGCCCTTCGGGATGAGTTTAGAAGTACTTGTGCCTTTAACGCAAATAAAACCCCCATCGACCTCGGTTTTGTACATGACACATTAAGTAGCACCTCCGCACAAAAGAGTTTCAACTGGGATGCCACGCAATTCACACCGATTTACGTTGATTTTTTCTGGAACTCACACTACGCAATAATCTGCTACGCCAACATTTTATTAGAAAACATTGACAAGGCCGAGATTACCCAAGACAGAAAAGATTATTACATCGGACTGGCACATTTCTACCGTGGATTCACCTATTTCCGCATTGCCCAAAAATGGGGAGAGGCACCTTTACAAACTGACAGCCGAGATATTTCTAAAAAAGCGAAATCATCCGTTGCCGACATCCTGCAATTCGCCCTGGATGAAACCAACCTAGCAATTAAACTTCTGCCCCTGCACGATGGCTTGATCGATGCCAACGGATCACAAGTAACCGACAAAGCCACCCCGTCCAAGGAGATCGCCCAGGCTCTCAAGGCAGACCTTTGTGCGTGGAAGGCTGCCATCAATAACGAACCCAAATTATGGCAGGAGGCCATTAACGCCGCCAACTTCGTGATTGACTCCTGTCATTACACCCTAGCTACCGACCCCGAAGAAGTATGCACCAAAGTCCTACCCGGTGGAAGTGACGAAGGAATCTTTGAAATTAAATTCAATTACGTGGAGGCTACCCGTAATCCCTGGACACCCATGGAAGAATTCGTCACGTTCCCGATTCGCCCAGAAGACGGACGGGGAGACATCAAATACTGCTACGCCCGCATGTTCGAAACAACCGTGGATAAAATGTACCCGGGTCATTTTGAAGGGACGATCGCCGAGGGTGTGTACCAAGGAGACAAACGCCGATTGGCCTATTTCTATGACCTCGACACAATCCGTAAAAACGCCGAATGGCACGCTTTGGCCGAGGGATATGCCTACCCGTACAAATTCAGGAAAGTACAACTGGGAACAACTTCATGGAGCCAAGGTAAATTCGAATGTTTCGCCTGTGACCACATCATTTATCGCCTGGCAGACCTCATTCTCCTCCGGGCCGAGTGTTACGCTCGCATCAACAAAAATGATCTCGCCACAAAGGACCTGAACCGCATTCGAGAAAGAGCCTACGGGAACCGGAGTCATGATTACAATGCCGCCACGGAAGGAAGCGACCTAAGGTACATCATTTTCAAGGAACGGGAAAAAGAACTTTTATGGGAAGGGAAAAGATGGTATGACATCGTCCGTAATGGATACTGGAAAACAGAGTTGTCCAAATTCCATGCCACTCAAATGACTCAACAAGACGTGGATAACGGGGCCCTATACATGCCTGTCGGTTACCCGGCTTTCAACGAGAATTCACTTATGACCCAAAACAAATATTGGCAAGCACGCTATTAACATTCACCGGAATAAAAATTGAAGATTATGAAATACATTTTATTAAGCATATTCACCATTGGCATTCTAACTAGTTGTGATCCCAAAAGCAATTACATAGATACCGGTATTTCCAACGGGAAACATGACTGCTCCATGCTCGAATACTTCCATACCAGCTCCTACAACTGGGACTCCCTGCTGGTTATGATTCAACATGCAGAACTGGAAAGTCTTTTTGAAGGCCGAGAACCCGGCTATGAACAAATCACGTTCTGGGGGCCCACGAACCATTCGATTCGCCGCTATATGCTGGACCGGAAGATTACAAGAATAAGCGATATGAGTAAAACATTCTGTAAACAAATTATCCTCATGCACGTTGTGAAGAAACGGATCATGAAAGACGAAATGAATTTCCGAATTCCGGATGTTACCGGGAAAATTGTCGGCGCCACAGAAATGACCACGGCAGGCGGCGTAACTCTACTGGGTTACCGGGAGAAATCGGAATACGGGGGTGTTGCCGACGCAGGAGCCGTTAACCTGTACCTGTTCTCGAAGAATGCCGACACCCAAATACCATTAGCCTCTCCGGACATTGAAACGCTGACCGGGGTCGTCCATTCTTTGAATTACAATTACACGTTAGGAGACCTTGTCCCAAAAACAGAACTTGAAAAAATTGAAAAACTTTAAATCGACAAGAATATGAAATACATATCTATCATTATCTGCCTTGCCCTATTTTCCTGCCACGATGTAAAAGTAGGATATTTAGAAACGGAGGCCGCCCAATATAATCCGAACGTACTGGAGGTCACGAAATCCCAAGATGCGAATGAACCCCTACACGTGGTCTCTCCCCCCATCGAAGGTGTGGAAGGAACTCAACCCATCTACATCACAATCCGGCAGGTAACAACAACCGATGGCGACAAAGTAGCTTTTCTGAAAGAGGTTACGGTCCGGGGAAACGGTGCTTTTGACATTCCCGTTTACAACAATATCCCGGCAGGAACTTATCAAATCAGCTTACAGGTGGAAAACGAGGACCACTCAGCCATTCTTGAAGACATTTTTACCATCGTGGTGAAAGAATAAGGTGCATTAAATAATCGTAGTATACAAAATCGGGGCATACTTTTTGACAAATATGTCCCGATTTTCAATCGAAACCAATACCTTTGTACTAAAGATTGTATGAGGAATCACCAATTTTTATAATGGCATGGGGTTACTTTTTCATGTTGACAGATCGCTACTTCCATGAATTAAGTCAATCCCGAGCCGTTATGCCATACTCCGGATTGACTTGCTCGGTCCGGATTTTTTATTGACCGGGATATAGAAACAGGAATAGCCGGAACCTGCATTGATCCGGCTATTTTCCCCTGTTGCTTTTTGCCCCAACATCAAATAAGACAATTTAGAATTTTCATCGTTGACTTGGTTCAGACCAACACGAAGTCCGGACTTACATTTCACAATTGCAACCAGTGAAAAGACTTCGTGCAGAAAGGGGGACGATCCATTTTCCCCCTTCCTATTTCTATTACAGAATCTTCGTAGAAGCATCCATCTCGACGCTCGTCCCACATTGCTCCACGGGTAAACTAGGGATAAACTATGACAAATACCAAGTAATGACAAGGCAAAAACACGACAAATACATAAGAGATTGATCTTGCTATGTTCATGCTATGAAGATGCCGTGTTCTTGTCATAGCCTATCGATAGACAAAGGATCGCCAACGGGATAATATAGCACGAACTCCCTCCCCCTTCGGGTACTCCCTCTATAAACAGAGGGAGAGCTGGGTAACTCTCCCTCTTCGGGAATTATTTCTAATCCTATGTAATAAAATCAAGGCGTTAGCATTTACCTCACAACCGCATATAAGCATCAATCTCCCGGAACTGATCGGACGAATAATCCCCCAACAAGTGTTTCGCGAAGTGGAACCACATCTTCCGTTGATAGAAAGCCTGTTGTATGCCCATAAAACCGTGAGCTTGTCCCGGTAAAATCACCAAGTCAAAATTCTTTCCCGCTTTCAACAACGCATCTGCCATACGCAAGGTATTCGCCGGATGCACGTTATTATCCACGTCACCCGTCACCAGCATCAAATACCCTTTCAAATTCTTCGCCAGCTCGATATTCGTCGGGATTTTCGTCTCGAACTTGATCTTCTCCACGGAAATCGTGGTATCTTTCCCCGTGATGGAATCTTTCACGGTTTTCTTCTCGAAAGATTTAACCTCCCGAACCCCGTGATGCGTCTCTCCCCACCATTGGTTATAAATATTATTGTCATGATTTCCCGCCGACGAAACAGCCGCCGTGTAGAAATCGGGATAAGTACATAATGCTGCGGTAGACATGAAACCTCCACCGGAATGTCCGAAAATACCCACCTTGGACTTATCAATAAAAGAAAAACGATCAGCCAACTGCTCTATACCACACTTATCATCCGCCAACGGGTAATCCCGCAAATTATTATACCCGAACGTGTGATACCATTTATCCCGCATCGGGCTACCTCCCCGGTGACCGAAAGTCACTACCACGAAACCGACTTGTGCCAGACCAACATTATAAGCTGCCGTCACGGAAAACTCCAACGGAATCGCCTCGGTTTGCGGCCCGGGATAAACATACGAAATAATCGGGTAACGCCGGGTTGAATCGAAGTCAAAAGGCTTCCACATAAAACCGTACAAATCCGTATGCCCATCGGCAGCCTTCACCGTGAAAGGCTCCGGCATCTTCCATCCGGCCTCGTAAAGCCGAGTCAAATCGGGTGAGGCCAATTCCAGAATCACCTTTCCCTTGTTATCCCGCAACACGCTCCGGGGTTCCAAGTCCGCACGGGAATAATTATCCACGAAATAACGTCCTGACTTCGAAAAATAAGCTTCATGAGTGGCCTGTTCGGGAGTCAGCACCTCCACTTGACCATTCCCGTCAATCCGGGCTTTATTCACCCGGGCATAGTAGGGACACGCCCCCTTCTCCTGCCCGTAAGCCCCGAAATAAATGGTGCGTCCCACGGTATCAATCTTAACCATCTTCCCGGCCGTCCAATTCCCGGAAGTAATCGCATTCTTCAGATTTCCCTCGCCGTCGTAATGATAGAAATGCCCGTGACCCGTTCTCTCCGACCACCAGATAATATCTTCTCCCTCGTTCAACAAGGAAAGATGGAAGAAATCATTATTGAAATAAGGCTTACTAATCTCGTTAATCAACACCTTCACCTCCCCCGTTTTCAAATCCACCTTACAAAAATCGATCTCGTCACAAGTTCTCTTTTTGCGCAGGAAATAAAGACTGTTGACCTTTTTTCCCGGGGTAAATAATCTCAACGTCTGATCCGGCCATTTCTCAACCGGCACTTTGATCAATTTCTTATCGGTCGTGTCCACCAAGAATAACTCCTCGTGTTGCACCTCCTGATCCCCGGCCATCACGTACTCATACTCGTTCAACGTCGGACGGGAACTCAAATTATTAACCACATAAAGCGTTTTGATCTTTCTCCGGTCCGAGCGACGCACGTAAAAGCGTTCAGAATTCTCGAACCAAGTCACCCGGGCAGACACCCGTTTACTCGTGGTATCCGTATCACCGTAGGCATAAGAGTATTTCAATTCTCCGTCCGTTGTGATCTGGGTTTCCACGGAATCTTTCACGGAAAGCATATATAGGTTATGACTTTTCGCGTAAACGATATAAGTACTATCCGGAGAATACGTTCCCTCCAGCCCGTTCGATTTCTTGGGAGTTGCATCCGGCTTCTTCCGGGCAGAATCTATTTTCACCAACCGATTGGTATAAATGTTATATTCGAAACGGAAAGTATCCACCTCGAACTTCAATGTTTTCTCATCTTCTTTAAAAACCAATGCCCGCACGGGTAGTTCTTTATAATTCACCGGTCCGTGGGTATACTTGCTGATCTCGGCAGTCATAAATTCCCGATCGAATAACTCCCGGTGAATCCTCGCCTTCGGGTCAACGAAATAATAACGGGTTCCATCGCCCGTTTTGTAACTATACCAAAACTTATCGCTTTCCTTCAAAAAGTGGGGACTTACTTTCGTTGATCCTACCAGTTTTTCCGCGTTCCCACGCATAAAACGTTCGGCTTCTTTGTAATTGGCTTTCTGTGCAAACCCGGCCAGCACGAAAAGGCAGGGCACGAACCATAAAAAACATTTGATCATCATTTATTCCTTTAAATTTGTTCTATTGGTCTTTGTGAAAGCGAAATTAATTATATCCTCCCAAAGATTACCTTTCTATCGAAATCTTAATAAATATTTAACAGATTCAGATTATTTAAACTAATCATCTTCTACACAAACGTTTGAATATGCTACAAAACATAACCTCTGACGCCACGATTTCATTTTTTATAGCTATTTTTGCACGTGTATAAACATGCTAATATTTTCATTTACTTTAAATAAACAGGACAAGGTGATGGAAGTTTTCCCGATAGATAAAAAAGTAGAGCAACTCTTTAAAGAAGTCAGCCGAAGAATATTCCGGTTACAAAACGGAAGAAGTCTTGACAGCATGGAACGGATAGGAGCTGACACGCGGGGACAGATCGGGGCAAGTTACCTCTCTCTCAAAAATCTGGCCGGACAATACCAACCCGATTTAAGATTGGCACAACTATTGTGGGGAACAAAGAAACGAGAAGAACAAATCGTTGCCTGTTTTTTATTCCCGGTTCAAGAGTTGATTACAGAAAAAATTACTCAATTATTACAATACTGTTACAACTTCGAGATTGCGGAATATTTCGGGACATTGGTTCTTTCGAAACGGGAAAACGTGGAACAAATGGTAAATGAATATTTAAATTCCGATCATCCCTATCTTCAAGTCGCGGCACTAACCGCCATCGGCAGGAGCCGGATTGATCGAAAACTAAACTCCCCATTCACCGACAGTTACATTCTAAACATAGATCGTAACAAGTTCACGGACACGAACGTACAAAAGGTATACGATCGTGTAAGCATATGCTTGAGAGAATAGGAAAACAAGAACGTGTTAATAAAACATAAACGGACAAGGGAAAGGAGAAATTGGTTCTTTTATATCAAAATGTTTCCTACTTTTGTGCCGAATTAAAGAAAAAAAGAATTAATTAATTTCTAACATAAATTTATTGCTATGGCAAAATTAGATTTAAGTATTTATGGAATCACGGATGTGAAAGAGATCCTTCACAATCCCTCATATGAAGAATTGTACAAGGCAGAAACAGACCCGAAACTGGAAGGGTACGAAAAAGGATATTTGACCGAGCTTGGCGCAGTTAACGTGATGACCGGAATCTACACCGGACGTTCACCGAAAGATAAATTCTTTGTAAAGAACGAGGCCAGCGAGGATTCTGTATGGTGGACTTCTGACGAATACAAGAACGACAACAAACCTTGTTCGGAAGAAGCATGGGCAGATTTGAAGGCAAAAGCCGTGAAACAATTGTCCGGCAAAAAACTGTACGTGGTTGACACGTTCTGCGGGGCCAACGCGGGTACCCGTTTGAAAGTTCGTTTCATTATGGAAGTTGCATGGCAAGCTCACTTCGTGAAGAACATGTTCATCCGCCCGACAGAAGAAGAATTGGCGAACTACGGGGAACCGGATTTCGTTTCTTTCAACGCTGCAAAAGCTAAAGTTGAAAACTTCAAAGAATTAGGCTTGAACTCCGAAACAGCTACCGTTTTCAACTTGAAAACCAAAGAGCAAGTAATCTTGAACACTTGGTACGGTGGTGAGATGAAGAAAGGTATCTTCTCTATCATGAACTATCTGAACCCGTTACGCGGAATCGCATCTATGCACTGTTCTGCCAACACGGATATGGAAGGTAAGAACACCGCTATCTTCTTCGGTTTGTCAGGAACAGGTAAAACGACCTTGTCAACTGACCCGAAACGTCTTTTGATCGGTGACGACGAACACGGATGGGATGATGAAGGCGTGTTCAACTACGAAGGCGGATGCTACGCCAAAGTTATCAACTTGAGCAAGGAAGCCGAACCGGACATCTATAACGCCATCAAACGTGACGCTTTGTTGGAGAATGTTACCGTGGACGCTAACGGAAAGATCGACTTCAATGATAAATCAGTTACCGAAAACACTCGTGTTTCTTACCCGATCTATCATATCAAGAATATCGTGAAACCGATCTCTAAAGGTCCGGCTGCACAACAAGTTATCTTCTTATCAGCTGATGCGTTCGGAGTATTACCTCCGGTATCTATCCTGACCCCGGAACAAACGAAATACTATTTCTTGTCCGGATTCACTGCAAAATTGGCTGGAACGGAACGCGGTATCACCGAACCGACTCCTACTTTCTCGGCTTGTTTCGGTGCAGCATTCTTGTCATTACACCCGACAAAATATGCAGAAGAACTAGTTAAGAAAATGGAGAGAACAGGAGCAAAAGCATACTTGGTAAATACCGGATGGAACGGAACCGGGAAACGTATCTCCATTAAAGATACTCGCGGCATCATCGACGCTATCTTGGATGGCTCTATCGATAAAGCCCCGACCAAAACAATCCCGTTCTTCAATTTCGAGGTTCCGACCGCATTGCCGGGAGTTGATCCGAAGATTCTTGACCCTCGCGACACATACAGTAACGCCAGCGAATGGGAAACCAAAGCAAAAGACTTATCAGAACGTTTCATCAAGAACTTCAAGAAGTTCGAAGGAAACGAGGCCGGAAAGGCATTGGTTGCCGCAGGTCCGAAATTATAATTCCAGGATTAGAACAGCAAAAAAGCACTTCGCAAGGAGTGCTTTTTTTATTACCCTTCTCTCACCCATCATCATATCTTCCCTTACATCCGTTCGTTAAGGCTATTACCTCTCTTCGTTATCTCTCCGTTCCTAGATAGTATAACGGAGAGATAACGAAGAGATGTGAGCTAATTTACTGATTATCAATAATTAAAATTCTTCCCATTGATAATACACCTTAAAGAAATATTCTAAAATTTTTCCACGCTTTGAAGGAATTTTAAAATTTTATCGTACATTCGCACCAGTCATAAATAGATATAATACATTCAATATAGTACCACTTTCACAATAATTATAAATGCAATTCACATAACACCATAGACATTTTAATTGAAACAACATATTGTTATATACTCCTTTAAATGCAAGCAAAACAATGCAACAATCGACATGCAAATACCCTGATTTAAACCACAACCTGTTGGAACAATTCAACAAAAGAGAGGAAGACGCTTTTTGTTTTGTTTATGAACATTTCTATAATGAATTATATTACTTTGCCTCCAAATTATTTTTAGACAATACAGTTCTACCTTATGACGTTTTACAGGATATTTTTTTGAACGTTTTGGAGAACAAAAAACAGTTCGAATCTTTTGACCTGTTGAAATCCTATTTGTATTTATCTATCCGCAATCGTTGGAAAAATGAACATAAACACACCGTGGCAGCCCAACGTTACACTGCCCAGAGTTTCGATGAAAAAGAAGACAATATCCTGTCAAATATTTTCGAGTCAGAAACATTAGCCATTTTATACAATCACCTGAAACTTCTTCCCCCGGAATGTGCCAAAGTCATGAGACTTTCTTTAGAAGGACATAAAAACCCGGAAATAGCTGAGATCTTATCCATCTCGATTAACACGGTCTATGCTCAAAAACAGAAAGCACTAACCGTTCTAAGGAACAAATTGTCGAAGGATATGTTCGTTATTTTATTATTCTCCCTTTTTTTACACGGGGAATAATCCGCTTATTTCTAGAGAGTTATCACAAATACATATTTTTTTTCAAAATAATGCCCTTTTGCGTAATTAATTTTCAAACCGATGTTGTTTCTATTATAAACAGGCGGGAGGAAACAAATTAATTTACGGAAAGATGGATTTGTATTTAAAAGCAAGAAAATTAGCACAGGAAAGGGCACAACAAATTATCGACGGAATAAAACCGGATGAATATTTCGTGGAAAATGACGAATGTAAAGAAACAATATATTTACTTTCTGATCCGGAACAAAGAACCATTCTATTAAAGAAATTTGACCAGAATGAAAAACAAAAAGCCGTAGCCTCTCTGAGAAGTTATATACGGTGGAAAAGACGCCGCCGAATAATACGTAACAGCAGTAAAATTGCGGCAATCCTAGTATTGGTAATAGGGATTGCTATCACATTCTATTCCCCCTCTCCCACCAATTTACAAACACGGGAACCGGATGGTTATCTTACACCGGGGAAACCACAGGCAACTTTAATTCTGGCAAACGGGCAAGAGATTAAATTAGACCGAGAACTTGAATTGAAAGAAAAAAATACGGCTATCCTGAACAAAAAATCAGGGGAGGTTGTTTACACGCCCGACTCCGGAAATGTTGAAATACAACAATACAACACCATCAAAGTACCCCGTTACGGAGAATACTCGGTTGTCCTGTCAGACGGGAGCCGGATAAAATTAAACTCGGAAAGTGAACTTCGTTATCCTGTTGTTTTCACGGGAGAACAGCGAGAGGTGTATTTGAAAGGGGAAGCTTATATGGAGATCTCCAAAGATCAAAAACCGTTTATCGTACACGCGTATGACACCAGAATAAAAGTATACGGGACCTCTTTTGATGTAAACAGCTACAATCCGGATGAAATTCGTATTGTGTTAGTGCAGGGGAAAGTAGGGATTCACCACTCAAAGATGCAAGAAGTAATCCTGTATCCCAATCAGTTGGCACGGGTCTCTGAAAAAGAAGGAATTGTCGTCAAAGAAAATATCAATGTCAATTATTATATCGCTTGGCAGGAGGGATATTTTGCTTTTGAGGAGGAACGCCTCGAAGATATTATGACGACACTTTCACGCTGGTACCGGATGAAAGTAATATTTGAAAATCCACAATTAAAAGATATTCGTTTTACCGCTTCGGTTCAAAAAGAAGAAAACATCAGCAAGCTACTGAATCAATTCGAACTGACCCGTACCGTATCATTCAATATCATTGAAAACCAAATTTTTATAAAGTAATATTTTAAATCAACACAATTTATCAAACTACAGTCAAAAGCTGTCAGTAAAGGGAGTTTTAACACTAATACAAAAGCTATGAAAAATTATCAGTCGGGATTTTATATCCGAAACAATCATTTGAAAATACTCTTTCTGATGATTTGTATGGTGACTCTGGCACTTTCGTTACGAGCCAACGTAACCGCCCAGACAAAAATCAACTTGAACCTTAAAAGTGTCACATTCAATGATTTGTTTCTGGAGATTCAGAAACAAACAAAAATGAATTTCGTTTTTAACGCCGACCAATTGAAAGAAGTAGGCAAAATCGATCTGACAGCAAAAGATGAAAGTATCAATAGTTTATTAGAAAGAGTATTGACTCCGTTCTCTTTCACTTATGTCATAGAAGGAACAACCATTGTTATTGTTCGAAAAGACAAGGAGAACCGGGCACAGGAACAACCGGAAATGATTTCCATTCGAGGTAAAGTTACAGACTCGGACGGCAACGCCCTAATCGGAGCCACGATACGGATAAAAGGTACCGCTATCGGAACGGCAACCGACGTGAACGGCGAATATAAACTAAGCGTACCCACCGAACAGAAAGAATTACTGGTAACTTACATGGGGTATATTGACCAAGTGGTGAAAGTGAACGGAAGAACCGTTATCAACATAATCCTGAAAGAAGACCGCAAGGAAATGGAGGAAGTGGTAGTCACCGGATACCAAAGCGTGAGACGGGAACGTTTGACGGGTAGTACGAAAACAATCACGGCAAGAGAAATGGAAGGGAAAGGGCTAACCTCCGTGGAAGAAGCCTTGAGCAGCACGGTTGCTGGTTTGAACATGATCAGTACCGGCCGACCGGGACAAGACGCCAAGATTCAGATCCGGGGAATCAATTCATTAAACGGAAGCACGGAACCCATTTGGATTGTTGACGGAATGCCCATGCAAGGAGAAATTCCGAATATAAAAATCGGATCAGCCGATTTACAGTCAACGATCTTCACTTCCGGTATCGGGAACTTGTCTCCCAACGATATAAAATCCATCACAGTACTGAAAGATGCAGCAGCCACGGCCATTTACGGAGCCCGGGCAGCCAACGGAGTTATTGTCATAGAAACAAAACAAGGATTAGTCGGGAAAACCCGTTTCAATTTCTCTTTGAATTACGGTATTACAGAACGGCCTGTAAATAATATACACATGATGAATACCGCCCAGAAGATTCAATTCGAACGGGAGTTTGCCACAGATGAAGCCTCCTGGTTATATGAACCCGGGCAGGTGATGAACATTTTAAGAATGAGAGACATGGGGAAATACACGACCGAGGAAGCCGAAGCGAAAATTGCCGAACTGGGAAAAATTGACACGGACTGGTTTAAAGAGATATTCAGAACAGCCATCTCCCAGCAATATAATTTCAGCATGTCCGGAGGTTCTGAAAAAACACAACATTACACTTCCGTAAATTACCTGACGGAAGAAGGTACTGTTCCCAATAACACATACAGCCGTTTAGGAATGAGCAGCAAGATCACCCATTCCCCTTCCGAAAAGATTCGGATTACCGGAGGTTTGAGCGTAACTTATAAAAAGGACCAGATAACAGCCAGCTTGGTAAATCCGTTGGAATACGCCATGTATGCCAATCCTTACGAACGTCTCTATAATCCGGACGGTTCTTATGCATCCGATATTACTTACGCCCCGAATTCAAGTTCATTACATCCCGGTTTACAGTGGTCTACTTTCAATATTATGAAAGAAATCAAAGAGAACACCCAAAACACCCGGTATATCGATGCAGATATTTCGATGAAAGTGGAATGGGAGATTATCAAAGGGTTAATGTTTACCACACATGGTATTTATAACGTCAATTCCAACCATGACCGGACGGTGGAAGGTCCCGGAACCTACACGAATTACAAGAACAATTGGTATCAAAGCATGCTCGGTTGGTCCGGTGAAATGGATCCGGATATGGCGCAAGGTTCTTTGCGGGAAAGCACTTCCTACTCGAATAGTTACACGCTAAAAAATACTTTATCCTATTCAAAAGATTTCTTGGATACCCATTTTTTGAATTTATTCATCGGTCAGGAGGTTATGGAACGACAAAGTAAATCTTTCTATAACTATTCCCCGATATTCGATGAGGAACACAACATCATCGGATTTCCCGAACTAACAGGCATAGCACAATCGGACATCAATTTATTGGAATTAGGAAATACGGGCAAAGAAGTTTCCCGTTTGTCTTCCTTCTATGCCAATCTGTCCTATTCATACAAGGATCGTTATATAGTAACCGGGTCCATGCGTTATGACGGTTCGGATGTAATCGGAAATAAAAATCAGTTTACTCCTTTATGGAATGTAGCTTTACGGTGGAATGTACACAAAGAACGTTTCTTGGAAACAGTATCATGGATAAACATGTTATCATTCCGGGGCGGTTTCGGTTATACCGGAAGTATCGATAAAAATGCCCTTCCTTTTCTGGTTTATACTTTAAATAAAAATATAAAATACGACGGTCAACTTGTTCCCCAATCATTCACTTACCCGAATCCCAATATCAAATGGCAGACCAAAAGAGATATGAATGTCGGTTTAGACCTGTCATTATTCGATTACCGGGTAGAGTTGAACTTGAACTATTATTACAATATTACCCGTGATGTACTGGATAAAAAACACTTGGCAATTTCTTCCGGACGAGAGGAAGCAACAGCCAACGTGGCGAACCTGCACAATAAGGGTATTGAAATTGACTTGGGTATAACTTTATTGAAAATGAAAAAATTGCAATGGTTTGCCAATTTCAATATAGCCTACAATAAAAATACGGTAAAAGATACTTACTACAAAAGCGTGGATGACCTACCCACAAAAATTTCCCAGGAAGAAGGACACCAATTTGTCGAAGACAAACCGGCAGGAGGCTGGTACGGTTACCGGGTAGCAGGAATAAACCCCATGACCGGGACTACACTGGTACATAAGAATAGCAACGACGCTACTTATGACATGGCGACTAATTTCTACGATATTCCCGGAGACATGGTAAGTTACTTGGGAGACTCCAATCCACATTATGTAGGAGGCTTCTCCACGACAGTAAATTTCAGGCAATTTGTATTCTCCGCCAATTTTGAATTCAAAACAGGCCACATGATCCGTTCGTTCAACACGTTTAAAGACCCGGACAGCCAGAACCGGCACGTAAATGATTTAAATCGCTGGCGGAAACCCGGAGACATCACCAATGTTCCCCGTCTGACTCAATTGAAAGGACTCTATACTTTCTATATGTTCGATTGGGGATTGGAAAAAGGAGACTATCTGAAGTGCGGCTATGTATCATTAGGGTATAACTTACCACTTGAATGGCTTGAAAAGATAGGGTTCAACTCCGCCCGTCTGAGCTTCACGGCTAAAGATTTATTCACAATCACAAGCTACAAGGGAATAGACCCTTTGTTAATGGGTGAATTTGGTTATCCGAATTCCCGGAAATATACATTTACATTGAATTTTGGATTCTAAAAAATAATGAAGATGAAAAAAATAATAATATGCCTCTGGGCACTCATCGTTTGCTGCTGGGGATGTGAGGATTATTTGAATGTCAAACCGTCAAATGTTCAAGCTATCCGGACCTATGACGAAGTAAAAGCTTTATTGGGTGGACATTTACGTATGTATGCCGAGCCCGATTACGACAATCTGGAGGGAACTTCAATCCCCTATATCGAAAATGACATCTGGACCTTCCTCCACTTTTACGGGGATGACATTGACGTGGACACCTACGTTAAAAACCGCTATATATTCGGGAATATAAAGAATTTGTACGTGGAATCAGCGAACTGGAAAAACACGACACAACCGGGAGTCATCTGGAAAGCCTATTACTCGAATATCGGTTTCTTTAATACGATTATTGATGAATTGAGCCGGGTTGAGGCTTCCAAGGAACAAGCCGATATTGTTCGTTGTGAAGCAAAAGTGTTACGGGCTTGGCATCTATTCAAGTTAATGCAATACTTTTCTCCTTACCACTTAAATAAATACGGGTTACCCGTCAATCTGGATGCCCAAAAGGTAGCAGAATACGACGCCTCACGCAAGACTCAGGAAGAGGTTTACCGGATAATCATTTCCGACCTGACGGAATGTGTGGAATGTACGACCGAACCTCGATCTACCTACAATGTTTTCTATGACAAAAACATCATCCATGCTATCTTAGCCCAAGTATTCCTTTATAAAGGGGATTCGGGAGCCAAAGCCGATGACGATTACGAAAATGCTGCATCACACGCAAAATCTGCCTTGGAAGCATTAAAATTACAATCCACCGAGGATTATGAGCCTTTCCCGGTATATAACGAGGTACTTGGGATTTCAAAAGAGGCTCCGCATGCTTTAATGGTTGACTTTAGGTCTGCCAACGAATTACGATTTATTGTCGGAAATCCTAAATCCGCATCACAAAATCTGTATTCTTCAGCCAGTCTTTACGCATTATTTAAAGATAATGATATTAGAAAAACAAAGTTCTTCAATGACAAGCAGGTAATTACTAAATACATGAATATCGCAACCGGATATGTTTCAGTAGAACTCTATCAATTCTGGTCTGCTGCCGAAATGTACCTGATCATTGCAGAGAGCTATGCCCGTTCCGGTAATGAATCGGAAGGAAAGAAATGGTTGGAGGATTTTCAAAAACATCGGTATTCAAATTATAACGGTTATCAAGGAAATGCCCTTTTACAAGAGATATTGAATGAACGTCGCCGGGAATTCTGTTATGAATATGATATGCGTTGGTGTGACCTAAGCCGATTACAGACAGGCTGGACCCGTAGTTCTTATGAAGATGCCGAACATCCTACTTATACTTTGGAGGACAACGATTATCGTTTCACGCTGCCGATACCCGTGAAAGAGGAATTACAATATAACGACATCGAACAGAATCCAGGATGGCTGATTGTTACAGAATAATTAATAGTTTAAGAATTTGACATCATGAAAAATATCAGTTTTTTTATCATCATAATTTGTTTTTTATGCACAGCCTGCGAAAAACAAGAATATGAATCTTACAAAATCGAGGCTCCGCTAAATATCGTACGCCTAAGCTTGAGTCCCAACAGCCCCGTGCTGATAGCTGACGGCACCGCCGAATTAAAGTTTATCGTAAAAGCTTTCTGTGCAGTTGAAAATACCCGTTTGATACAGAAAGAAGTAGACGGAGAAATAAACCTGATCGAGAAAACTTATAGAGACACGATAGAAGTTTCTGCCGAACAGCTTGACTCGAGTCAAATAAAAATCTACCAAAAAGACGGCACTCCCGTGGATTGGACCTTTAAAACTACCGATCTTTCAGAAGATACACTGGTATTCCTGGCTTCATACCAAGGGTTTGAGTCTACACCCAGGAAAGTTGCTTTACGTCCGGTCCCGACCGATGTGTTTGAACCCATTACGGTTCCCGTAATATTTCACATCGTTGTGCCCCGTAGCCAAGCAAATGCCTATGCAAGTATTCATGCCGAAGATATTGAGAAATTGATTGACCGGGTTAACCGAGTTTTTAAAAACGAAATCATTCATGCTCCTTCTTCTATCGATTCAAAAATCACGTTTGAACTGGCTACTCATGATCCCAAAGGAAACGAACTAAAAGAAAAAGGAATCAATCGAGTGGAAGTCAGTGATGAGACAAGTATTAATAGTTATATTAAAAGTTATCTGATTTGGGATATAAATCACTATCTAAATATTTATATCTCCGAATTCACAGAAGACCAAGTGAACTTACCCGCATATATTTTAAACAATGGCAGTCATTTGGAAATGGGCGATCGGTATATCAGAACCGTTAATAACATTTCTGATGCAAAATATTATAGTTTCAATGAAGTTGCTATCGGGATTACCAGAAGCACCTATTATTCAATGGTTCAAGACAATAAGGGACTCGAAGACGCTTTAGGAATTTTCTATGGACTTTTCCCCACATACTACGGAATAGGAGTCGGAGAGCTAGACGATTTCTGCGATGATACTTACACGGCCGCTTACTCAAACATGAGCCTTGAAAAATGGACGTATCAAGAGGACGGGAATCATCTTTACAAAAACGGTAACGAAATTTACTACAATTCTTACCAGATTATGGATGTTTATGGGCCCGCTTACACGATAACCTATGATCAAGTAAAACGTATCCGCACGGTGATTGAAAATTGTCCTTTCCGGATGATGAGAAAATAAAGAACAGATACAAGTAAGTAAATCCTTACAAACGAAAGAGGTGTGGTAGAGTACCACACCTCTTATATTTTAATGCTTTGGATTTTTATCCCATATAGCCTTTCATGACACCCCGTTTGCTGTTACGCACGAACATAATGATCTCGTCACGTTCTTTGGATGCCGGCATCTCGGCCTCGATTCGTTCCACCGCGTCAGAGTTGTTCAACCCGGATTGGAAAAGTATCCGGTAAATATCCTGAATCTCGTTGATCTTTTCGTTCACGAATCCGCGACGGCGCAAACCGATCGAATTCACTCCCGCGTAGGATAAAGGTAATCTCCCGGCTTTCACGTAAGGAGGTACGTCCTTACCAATCAAAGAGCCGCCTTGAATCATCACGTGACGACCGATATGTACGAACTGATGTACGGCAGACATTCCACCGATAATAGCGAAATCATCCACAACGACCTCTCCGGCTAACTGACAAGCATTCGTGATAATGCAATTATCCCCGATCTCGCAGTCATGCGCGATATGCACGTAGGCCATGATCAAACAATTGCTCCCGACTTTAGTTACGCCCTTAGCGGCAGTACCTCTATTTATAGTCGCACACTCCCGGATGGTCGTGTTATCACCAATCTCGACGATGGTCTTCTCTCCCTTGAATTTAAGATCCTGAGGAATGGCAGAAATAACAGCCCCCGGAAAAATCTTACAATTTTTCCCGATATGCGCTCCCTCCAGGATAGTGACATTCGAACCAATTCTTGTTCCCTCCTCAATGACAACATTCTTATCAATTGTCACGAAAGGCTCAATCACCACGTTATCCGCGATCTGAGCTTCAGGATGAACATAAGCTAACGGTTGTTTCATTCGTTTTTTTATTTAATTACAATATAATAGTTACATTTTAAGTACAAGCTTATCACTATTTTTTCGTTTTTGCAACCTGGGCCATGAATTCTCCCACTTCACAAACTAACGTTTTACCGACAAAAGCGTACCCTCTCATCGTCACGATCCCGCGACGGATGGGAGCAATCTTTACCAGCTTAAAGACCAGCGTATCGCCCGGAACAACTTTATGACGGAATTTGATACCATCTATTTTCACGAAATACGTGGAGTAATTCTCCGGGTCCTCCACCTGATTCAACACCAGAATCCCCCCGCACTGCGCCATCGCCTCCACGATCAGCACACCCGGCATCACCGGTTCTTCCGGGAAGTGTCCCACGAAGAAAGGCTCGTTCATGGTAACATTCTTACAACCGATCACGATGTCATCCGTCACCTCATAAATCTTGTCAACCAACAGGAAAGGAGGACGATGAGGCAACAAGGCTCTCACCTTATTCACATCCATCAACGGTTCGGCTGTCGTGTCCACGTCAGGACGAACATCTTCTCTCTCCGCCTGCGTGATGGCCTTACACATTTTCTTGGCCAAGCTGGTATTTGCTTTATGACCCGGTCTCTCCGCGATAACACGTCCTTTGATAAAACGCCCGCATAAAGACAGATCCCCGATAACATCCAGCAATTTATGACGAGCCGGTTCATTGTCAAAGTACAGGTCCAAATTATTCAAAATACCCTGTTTCACCTCGATAGAATCGTGGTTGAACAGTTTAGCCAGACGGTTCACCTCTTCTTGAGAAATTTCACGATCAACGATCACAATCGCGTTATCCAAATCCCCGCCTTTGATCAGATTGTGCTGCAAAAGCATTTCCAACTCGCGCAGGAATACGAATGTCCGACACGGGGCAATCTCTTTCGCAAAATCGGTTACTTGCTCAGAATAAGTAGCATACTGCATTTGCAAGTAAGGAGAATCGTAAGCAACGACCAAATTTATATTATAGTCGGTATCCGGCAATAACGTGATTTTCGTCTGCCCGTCCTCGCTACAAAATTCCATTTGCTCTTTCACGGTAAAGTAGCGTCTATCCGCTTTTTGTTCTTCAAAACCTACTTTCTCTATCTCTTCCACGTAATATTTAGCACTACCGTCCAAGATCGGGAATTCTTCCCCGCTTAACTCGATCAGGCAGTTGTCAATTCCGCTCCCGTAAAGAGCTGCCATCGCATGCTCCATGGTGAACACGCACACGCCGTCTTTTTCAAGACAACTGGCACGATCCATTAATTTTACATATTCAGCCAAAGCTGGAATTTCAGGAGTCCCCTCCAAATCCATTCGACGTATTCGATAGCCAAAGTTCTCTTCAGCTGGCTTAAAGGTCGCGGCCACCTGTTTCCCGGTGTGCAAACCTTTTCCATTCAAAGAAAATTCACTCTTTAAAGTTCTTTGCTTTACTGACATTTTATTCTGATTTTAATTTATTTACTTCTTTCTCTAAATCTTTTATTTGCCCGTATAGCTCCGGTAATTTACGGAACATGACATAACATTTCTGGTATTTCGGATAATCGAATGCAGGTGATCCGCGCAGGACAGATTTTTCCGGTATGTTGGAAGTGATACCACTCTGGGCAGCAATCTGCGTCCCCGACCCGATATTCAAGTGACCGACAATACCCACTTGCCCGCCGAACACGCAGTTCTCACCGACTTTTGTAGTCCCGGCAATCCCAGACTGGGCAGCGATAACCGTGTTACCACCCACCACCACGTTATGTGCAATCTGGACTAAATTATCGAGTTTAACTCCTTTTTTAATAATCGTAGAACCCATGGTGGCCCGGTCGATACAAGTATTTGCCCCGATCTCCACGTCGTCTTCTAGCAACACGTTACCGATCTGCGGGATTTTCTTGTAATGATCACCTTCCGGAGCGAATCCGAAACCGTCAGCTCCCAGTACCACTCCGGCATGAAGGATACAGGATTTCCCGACCACGCATCCCGTGTAAATCTTTACCCCGGCATAAATAATCGTGTTATCCCCGATAACCACACCGTCACCGATATAGGCCTGAGGATATATTTTCACGTTATTCCCGATTTTCGCACCTCTCCCTATATATGCAAATGCCCCGATGTAAGGTTTTTCCCCGATCGTGGCACTATCACTGATATAAGAAGGTTGTTCAATTCCTACTGGTTTCGGCTTCATATCATCATACATTTGCAGCAATGTTGCAATGGCATCATAAGCCGATTCCACCCGGATCAAAGTACAGGAATACTCGTGCGTGGGTTCGAATGTTTTATTCACTAACACGATCGATGCTTGCGTCGTGTAGATATAATGTTCGTATTTAGGATTAGCTAAAAAAGCCAACGTTCCCGGCTTTCCTTCCTCTATTTTAGATACGTTATTTACAGAAATCTCGGGGTCTCCATCGACAACCCCGCTTAATAGAGCTGCTATATCCTTTGCTTTAAACTCCATAATTCAAAAAATTTCGGCAAACTTACAAATTTTATTTGGAACTATATAGAAAATGTGACAAATATGTTTCAATACCAGTATTTAAAACCATACATATCAAGGCCTAAAGGCTTGTCTCCAACACGATTTCCATTGCTATGAAACCCCTTTCCCGGAAACGTTCGCACCGAAAAAAAATATTCCGCCATCACCTATTTTCCACTGGAACTCTTTGGATTAAAAATAATTAATTGTATCTTTGCACTCGGTTATTAACAAACGAGGGGGCGATTAGTCCCCTCTTCTGTTATCTTAGATTAAAGAGTAGAATGAAAAGTACAGAGGAAATAAAAGACATTATCGAAACAATACTGCAGGGGACAGATTTGTTTCTGGTGGACTTGAAAGTATCTCCGGACAACTCGATCGAGGTCTACATCGACTCTCTGAAGGGTATTAACGTGGATTCCTGCGTGACCCTCAGCAAACAATTGGACGCAAAACTGGATCGAGATACCGAGGATTTCGAGTTAACCGTTTCGAGTGCCGGAATCGGTTATCCCTTCAAAGTAACCCAGCAATACGAGAAAAACCTGGGTAACCAAGTGGAGGTGAAACTGCAAAACGGGGGAAAATTACAGGGAATATTAAAATCCCATTCCAACACGGGGATCGTGATCGAATGTGAAGAAAAAGTGGCCGTGGAAGGAAAGAAGAAGAAAAGCATTGTCAAAGTGGAGAAAGAGATTCATTTTACAGACATAAAGGAGGTTAAAGATATTGTTGTTTTCTAAATACATAAAATAAAAATGGAAGCCATTAATTTGATAGATTCATTCGCGGAATTTAAAGAGCTTAAAAATATTGACAGGGCAACCTTGATGAGAGTATTGGAAGATATTTTCAGAAACATGCTCATCAAGCGTTACGGGACGGACGAGAATTTTGACATCATTATAAATATCGACAAGGGTGACTTGGAAATCTGGAGAAACCGTATCGTGGTGGAAGACGATGCCTTCGAAAACCCGAACACCCAAATTTCGCTGACGGAGGCAAAGAGAATCGATGCCGACTACGAGGTGGGAGAAGAGGTGACCGACGAGGTGAAATTCAAAGATTTCGGACGCCGTTCCGTGCTGGCTTTAAGACAAAACCTTTCAGCCCGGATTCTTGAACTGGAAAAAGATCACATCTTCACCAAATACAAAGAGAAAGTGGGCCAGATCGTGACCGGAGAGGTTTATCAGGTATGGAAAAAAGAGATTTTAGTTCTGGATGACGAGGGCAACGAGCTGATCCTCCCGAAACAGGAGCAAATCCCCAGTGATTTCTTCAAGAAAGGAGATACCATCCGTGCAGTCGTTATTCGCGTGGAGATGAAAAACGCCTCCCCGTACATCATCCTTTCCCGTACATCACCCGTATTCCTTGAAAGATTGTTCGAGAACGAGGTACCGGAAATATTTGATGGTTTGATCACGATCAAAAACGTGGTACGTGTTCCGGGAGAACGTGCCAAAGTGGCCGTTGAATCATACGATGACCGTATCGACCCGGTGGGAGCTTGCGTCGGAATGAAAGGTTCACGTATACATGGCATCGTCCGGGAACTGAGAAACGAAAATATCGACGTGATTAACTACACGAACAACATCCAACTATACATCACCCGTGCGTTGAACCCGGCCAAGATCAACAAGATCGAAATGGACGAGGAAAACAAGAGAGCGAACGTTTACCTGAACCCGGAGGAAGTCTCCCTGGCTATCGGTAAAGGCGGTTTGAACATCAAACTGGCCAGCCAGCTCACGGGCTACGAGATCGATGTTTATCGTGAACTTGAAACCGCAGAGGAAGAAGACGTTAACCTGGAAGAATTCTCCGACGAGATCGAACCATGGGTAATCGAGGAACTGAAACGCGTGGGTTGTGACACGGCAAAGAGCGTGTTAGAGTTAAGTGAATCAGAATTAGAGAGCAGGACTGATCTTGAGATAGAGACCATCAGGGATGTTCTCAAAATATTAAGAGCCGAATTTGAATAAGGAACGCTCAAGGTTATAATGCTTGTAAAATAAAATCTTAATATGGCAGTTAGACTAAGTAAAGTTGCTAGAGAATTTAACGTAGGTTTGTCCACGATAGTGGATTACCTGCAGGAAAAGGGGATTAAGATTTCATCTGATCCAAACGCAAAATTAACAGATGACCAGTACTCTTTAGTAGCGAAAGAGTTTTCTACCGATAGCGAGGCTAAAAAAGAATCCAATCGGGTAGATTTAAAAAATACACGGTTAAAAAAAGAAACGGTTACCATTGATAACATGAACAATGGTACGGAGGAACACGCTCCGGAATTTATATCTATAAAGGACGAGATTAAACTGGAAAACAAAATTAAGGTCGTGGATCACATCGACCTGAACAGACTGAATAAACAACAAAAACCGGAAGAGAAGGTTGAGGAGGTAAAAGAGGTGAAGATCGAGGAAAAGAAAGAAGAAAAACCGGCAGAACCTCAGGTAAAAGAAACTCCCGTAGTTGCACAAAAGCAAGAACGGGAAGAAGCTCAAGCTCCTGTTGCCAGAACTCCGAAAACGATCATCAAGCAACCGAAAGTTGAAACCCGTCAGGAGGAAAAAGCCCCGTCTGAAGATCATTCCAACAGAACCGACAGGGAAGTGAGCTACAAATCACCGACCCCGGCGATTAAAGACGTGAAGGTTGTCGGGACAATCGATCTGGACGCGATCAATCAGCGTACCCGGCCCCCGAAGAAGAGTAAACAAGAAAGAGAAAGGGACAAACGGGAACTCAAGAAAAAATCTTTGGTTCCTCCCAAGAGTACGGATGACATCGTGATCAAGAAAAATGTCGTGATAAACGAAGGTGAAGAAGATTCAGATGAATCGGAAACTCGTAAAAAGAGAAAACGTATTCTGAAAAAAGACGAGAAAATCAATATTGAAGCTTCTAAAACCGCCAAACAGGAAGAAAGCAAGAAAAAAATAAAGAAGATAAAGAAAAAGAAAGCCAGCAAGGCTGAAATTTCTGAAGAAGACGTACAAAAGCAAATCAAAGACACGTTTGCCCGTTTGGGGAACAAGGGAAAAACCAAGAGTTCCAAACACCGGAGAGACAAGCGAGATGCCGTACACCAGAAGATGCAGGCCGAAATGGAGCAGGCTGAACTGGAAAAGAGTATCCTTAAACTCACGGAATTCGTTACGGTTAGCGAGTTAGCAACCATGATGGATATTTCCGTGGCAGATATTATCTCAACTTGCATGTCCTTGGGCTTGTTCGTGTCCATCAACCAACGTCTGGATGCAGAAACCATTAATATCGTGGCAGAAGAATTCGGATTTGATGTCGAATTTGTAAGCGTGGATATTCAGGAGGCTATTGACGAGGATGAAGACGAACAAGAAGAACACGTGGAATCCCGTCCGCCGATCGTGACCGTTATGGGACACGTTGACCACGGTAAAACATCTTTACTGGACTATATCCGTAAAGCAAACGTGATTGCCGGAGAGGCAGGAGGAATCACCCAGCACATCGGTGCTTACAGCGTGAAACTTACTGACGGTAGAACCGTGACCTTCCTAGATACCCCGGGACACGAGGCGTTTACGGCCATGCGTGCCAGAGGTGCCCAGGTAACGGATATTGCCATCATCATTATTGCAGCCGATGATAACGTCATGCCGCAAACTGTTGAGGCAATCAATCACGCCAGCGCGGCAGGAGTACCCATTGTATTCGCGATAAACAAAATTGATAAACCGGGAGCTAACCCCGACAAGATCCGGGAAGAACTGGCTGCCATGAACTACCTCGTAGAAGAATGGGGTGGTAAATACCAATGTCAGGAAATCTCCGCTAAAAAAGGTCTTCATGTAGAAGAACTTCTGGAGAAAGTGTTACTTGAGGCTGAAATCCTAGAGTTAAAGGCTAACCCGAAACGGAAAGCGATCGGTTCAATCATTGAGTCCTCACTGGATAAAGGACGGGGTTACGTGGCAACCGTACTCGTACAAAGCGGAACGTTACGCGTAGGAGACGTGGTACTAGCCGGACAATATTTCGGACACGTGAAGGCCATGTTCAACGAACGCGGAAGTAAAATGGAAGAGGCCGGACCATCCTGCCCGGCATTGATTCTCGGTTTGAACGGGGCTCCACAGGCTGGTGATAAATTCAACGTCATGGGTAACGAGAAAGACGCCCGTGCCTTGGCTAACAAACGGGAACAGTTACAACGCGAGCAGGGATTGCGTACCCAGAAACATATCACGCTGGATGAGATCGGCAGACGTATTGCTATCGGAAACTTCCAAGAGTTGAACATCATCGTGAAAGGAGACGTGGACGGTTCTATCGAGGCTTTGTCCGACTCTTTGATCAAGTTGTCAACCCCGGAAATCCAGGTGAACGTAATTCACAAAGCCGTGGGACAAATTTCCGAAGGCGATGTTATGTTGGCTGCCGCATCGAACGCCATCATCATCGGATTCCAGGTACGTCCCTCCATGGGTGCCAGAAAGCTGGCAGAGAAAGAGGAAATCGACATCCGACTTTACTCGATCATCTACACGGCGATCGAGGAAATCAAATCCGCCATGGAAGGTATGTTATCCCCGGAATTCAAGGAAGAGATCACCTCTACCGTGGAAGTGCTTGAAACATTCAAGATTACCAAGGTGGGAACGATTGCCGGATGTATCGTGAGAGACGGAAAGATCACCCGTTCTTCAAAAGTACGCGTGATTCGGGACGGTATCGTGATCTTCACCGGAGAACTGGGATCATTGAAACGTTTCAAGGACGACGTGAAAGAAGTTTCCAAGGGATTCGAGTGTGGTTTGAACATCAATAATTACAACGATATTCAGACAGGAGATTTCATCGAAAGCTTTGAAGAAGTGGCCGTGAAAAAAACATTATAAAAAATTTAACTATAAGCTAACATAGTTTCTCTCGATAATTTTGTACTTTGCATCACTAAATTTTAGAGAGAAATTATTTTAAAAACTAATTTAATTTATTCATGAAAAGACTATTAATTCTTACAGCAATATTAACCTTAATGGTTGGGGCTGCAAATTCACAGGTATTAAAACCAGTGAAATGGCAAATTTCTTTCAAGAAAGTAAGCGAAGGTGTTTATGACATCATCTGCAAAGCGACAATTGAAAGCGGATGGCATCTGTACGATACCAAATTACCGGAAAACGGACCTCTTCCTACAACCTTCAACATGGATGAAGACGAGACGAAAGACATTGAATTAGTAGGAGAATTTAAAGCAACAACAGAACCTAAAACTGAAAAGAGCGAGGCCTTCAACATGGAATTGAAATATTTCGAAGGGACCGTGACTTTCGTACAACGGGTGAAACTGAAAGGAGACAAAGCTAAATTAGTAGGCTACGTAGAATATATGTCTTGCTCTGGCGGACAATGTATCCCTCCTGCCGAAGAAGAATTTGAATTCGAATTAACGAAATAATCAAAAGGCCGTCTTCGGACGGCTTTTTTTATCTCTCTTCCCCATTGATCAACTAGAAAGAATAAAAATACATGCACTACAACCGAATTCTCTTGTTCTGTATCGTCTTCCTGTTGTTCACGTCTTGCAAGGAGAAGAAATCACCCGTTCAAACCGATTACTCGCTGGAATTTCCTCACTCGTCACAAACGCTGACTCTTTTGTTTTGCGGGGACATCATCCAACACCTTCCGCAGATATATAGCGCGCACGAACCATCGGAAAAAGACTACAAGTACCAGAAATGTTTCAAGTACATCGCTCCTTATTGGGCAGATGCCGATTTCGTCATTGCCAACCTGGAAACGACCTTGGGGAATAAAGACTTTTCCGGTTATCCCCGATTCTGCTCTCCCTGGCAAATTGCCCGGGACCTTCATCAACTGGGAGTAACAACATTTGTTACCGCCAACAACCATAGCTGTGACCAACTCGGGAAAGGGATCACCAATACCATCTATTATTTGGACTCATTAGGAATCCCACACACGGGAACATTCACAGATACCCTCAATTACAAAAAGAGACACCCGCTCTATCTTCAGAAAGATGGTTTCAAAATAGCATTACTCAACTACACGTACGGGACAAATGGCCTCCCCGTTCCGAAAGGTTTTGTCGTCCCGCACATTGACACGACCGCCATAAAACAAGACATCCAACTGGCACACCGGGACACGGCCACCAACATCATAGCCTTCATGCACTGGGGGTATGAATACCATAACTTTCCGAACAAGGAACAGCGGGCATTAAGTAAATGGTTGCATGAACAAGGAGCTGATATGGTCATCGGTTCACATCCCCACGTGGTCCAGCCGATAGAATATTATACCTCGGACAAAGATACACTAGGCGTTACCGTTTTCTCTCTGGGTAACTTTATTTCCAACCAGTCCCAACAAGGAACAGAAGGAGGAATATGTATTCGCGTGACTTTAACGAAACCCCGGAATCATCCTGTACGTTATCAGATGGAGCCGATTAAATTTTACATGTACCGTCCCTACGAGGAAGGGCGGCGGCGTTATTACGTGATACCGGAAAATTTGGCTGACAGTGTTATGAAAGATTTTCACCTGACGAAAAGCAAGAATTTCTTCAAGAAAACAGATACAATACTGAAATCAACCAAAACTTTTAGTTTTTAGCTTTCCGGTTTTCACTTACATATTTATATATTTGTATGACCTTAAAATAACAGAAGATGAAACTAGCAGTAATCGCACATGACGGGAAAAAAGCAGATATGGTTGCTTTCCTGAACAGACATTATGAATTCATGCACTCGGCAAACATAGAGATCATTGCTACCGGGACTACCGGAAAACATGCACAGGCTGCCGGGTTAAAAGTTGAACGCCTTCTTTCCGGTCCACTCGGGGGAGATGCCCAGATTGCAGCACAAGTGGCAGAACATAAAGTACAAATGGTGCTGTTCTTCCGTGACCCGCTTGGGAAACACCCTCACGAACCTGACGTGCAAATGTTAATGCGTGTATGTGACGTTCACAATGTTCCATTAGCAACGAACCCGGCATCCGCGGAATTGATGCTGAAAGGTTTCGAGAAACAGATGCAGAAATAGTTAATGTTTTATTAAACTTTGTGTGAAGATTTGCAAATCCGCACACAAAAAACTATGTTTGTATCGATTAAAGGTTTGTAAACCATGAGGAAACGACAGATAGCTATTATCCCGCTTATTTTTGCTAGCATGATTATGCTACTGTCGTCCATTATGCCTCATCATCACCACGGTAAATTAATCTGTTTCACGGCTACACATGAACACAGTTCGTTCATCGAAAAAGCATGTAACCACGAACATGACTCAACTCCTACCGAGGGTGAATGTGAAGTCAGATTACTATTCCAGACAAGTATTGTAAAACAACATCATGACGAGTGTAATTGTTGTCCGAATATCATTCCGGATCAACCATTCCAATCCATACTGACCCTTGCCGGGTTAGATCACTCGTTATCACTTCTCGGAGTACCAAAAGAAGTTCCACCCATATTTTACCGGGAACATCTCCACCCAATCACGTGGAGCGTCACCTCTGCCGGCAGGGCTCCTCCTACCGTAATAGCTTAAATATAGAATTACTCGCCCGGCGTGAACCGGACAATTATTATTTATTGTTTTATTCTCAACATTAAATCACTTATTTATGAGAACAATTATTTATGCTATTACAATATTAGCGATCTCCTTATGGGGGTGCAAAAACCAATCATCACAAGATAAACACACTCACTCCGCAACGGAGACTCACGCAGGACACGACCATGAAGGACATGATCATAGCCACGAAGGACATGATCATGAACACGAGGGACATGATCACGAACATGAGGGACACGATCATGAACATGAAACCGGGGAGGAACATGCCGGTCACAGTCACGAAAGTGAAGAAACCAAACACAGTGACGAGATCATTTTCCCGAAAGCCCAAGCAGCAAAAACCACTTTCGAAGTACGGGAAATTCAACCCGCCTCTTTTAACCAAGTAGTCAAAACAACAGGACAAGTGCTTGCCGCTCCCGGTGATGAGGCTGTTATCGTCGCTACCAGTAATGGCGTCGTTTCTTTCTCTTCCAACAAATTAACGGAAGGGACAAAGGTTCAAAAAGGACAATCCCTATTCCAGATTTCTTCAAAAGACATTGCGGAAGGAGATTATTACACGAAAGTAAAAGCAACTTACGAGGCAGCTAAAGCCAGCTATGACCGTGCCGAGGCTCTTGTAAAGGACAAAATCATATCTCAAAAAGAATTCGAAAGTACCAAACTGGAATTCGAGAACGCGAAAACAGCTTATGACGCCGTATCCAATAACAAAACGGCAAAGGGAGTCAGTGTAAACGCCCCGATTAACGGACACATGAAAAACATTCTTGTAAAAGAAGGAGAATACATCACGGTCGGACAACCATTAGCAACGGTTTCTCAAAACCAACGCCTAGTACTCCGGGCCGAAGTATCCCAAAGATACTACAATGCCATGCAATCCGTAAAGAGCGCTAATTTCAAGACTCCGTACGATAATAAAGTTTACTCCTTGGAAGACTTGAACGGACGCTTGCTTTCTTTCGGAAAAACTTCCAACGAGAATTCATTCTTTATCCCCGTATCTTTCGAATTTGACAATAAAGGCGAAGTGATCCCGGGATCCTTCGTAGAAGTATATCTTATTTCAGCCCCAATTGAAAACACGTTATCCATCCCCGTATCCGCATTAACCAACGAGATGGGAATCCACTACGTGTACGTGCAAATTGACGAGGAAGGCTACCGCAAACAAGAAGTGGCATTGGGTGCCAATAATGGCAAAGAGGTACAGATCATCAAAGGCCTGCACCCCGGAGACCGTGTCGTAACCAAAGGAGCCTATCAAGTCAAAATGGCCTCTGCATCCGGAGCAATTCCTCACGGACATAGCCATGAACACTGATAAACTAAAAGTTAGAAGATAAAAACTAAAAGTTGAAATCTAAAATTAATCGCGGATGCTGAATAAGATTATACAATATTCATTACATAACCGGCTGGTGGTAATGATCGCGTCGATAGCTTTGCTCCTATGGGGGTCCTACACGGCGCATAAAATGGAAGTGGATGTATTCCCGGATTTGAACGCGCCCACGGTGGTAGTTATGACCGAGGCGCAAGGAATGGCTCCCGAAGAGGTGGAGCGTATGGTAACCTTCCCGATCGAAACGGCTGTCAATGGAGCCACGGACGTGAAAAGTGTACGTTCATCCTCTACAACCGGATTCTCGGTAGTCTGGGTACAATTTGATTGGGGTACCAATATTTACACGGCCCGTCAGATCGTGTCTGAAAAACTATCCACGTTGGGAGATGTTTTACCAAGTAACGTGGGACAACCCACCCTTGGACCGCAATCTTCCATCTTGGGAGAAATGATGATTTTCGGGTTAACTGCCGACAGTACTTCTTTACAGGATTTACGGACGATTGCCGACTGGACAATCCGGCCCCGTTTGTTATCCACGGGTGGAGTTGCACAGGTAGCCGTGATCGGTGGTGACATCAAGGAATACCAGATTCTTCTTGATCCCGCACGGATGAAACATTACGGGATCAGCATGGATGAAGTGTTGACCGTCGTGGATAACATGAATCAGAACTCCACGGGAGGTATTCTATACGAATATGGTAACGAGTACATCGTGCAAGGTCTTTTGGCAACAAATGACGTGGAAGAAATCGGTAAAGGTGTAGTTAAAACCGTAAACAACGTTCCGGTTCTATTATCGGACATCGCAACCGTACAAATCGGACCGAAAGAACCGAAACTGGGTCTTGCCTCCGAAAGAGCAAAACCTGCCGTACTGGTAACCATCACGAAACAACCGAACACGAACACGCTGGAACTAACCGATAAACTGGATCAGGCCATCGTGGACCTGCAAAAGACATTACCGTCTGACGTGAAAATCTCTTCCGACATATTCCGTCAATCCCGCTTTATCGAAAGTTCTATTTCTAACATACAGAAAGCATTGTTCGAGGGAGCTATTTTCGTGGTTGTCGTGCTTTTCTTCTTCTTAATGAACGTGCGTACCACGATTATTTCGCTAGTTGCCCTTCCCCTATCCTTGCTGGTTGCCATTTTGACCCTTCACGGGCTCGGCTTGACGATCAACACGATGAGTTTAGGAGGACTTGCCATTGCCATCGGCTCTCTTGTAGATGATGCTATTGTTGACGTGGAGAACGTGTACAAGCGCTTACGAGAAAATCAATTAAAGCCCGCGGAAGAACGACTTTCCTCGCTGAAAGTCGTGTTCGAGGCCTCCCGCGAGGTACGAATGCCGATTCTGAACTCGACACTGATTATCGTGGCTTGTTTCTTACCCTTATTCTTCCTTTCCGGGATGGAAGGACGTATGTTGATCCCGCTAGGTATCGCATTTATCGTGGCCCTGTTCGCCTCAACAGTTGTGGCATTAACCTTGACCCCAGTACTATGTAGCTATATGCTAACCACCAAAAAGGCGCTGAAGAAAAACGAGAAAGAACCTTTCGTGTCCCGCACCTTGAAAGTATGGTACAAGCAAGCATTGGAATGGGCTCTCCGCCACAAGAAAATGGTTATCGGGACGAGTGCTGCCCTGCTAATTTTCACGATTGTCATCATGACCGGATTGGGACGTAGTTTCCTGCCCCCGTTCAACGAAGGATCACTCACGATTAACATCAGTACCATGCCGGGAGTTTCCTTGGAAGAATCTGATAATATGGGACGTATGGCAGAAGAGATTCTTCTGGACATTCCGGAAATACAAACCGTGGCCCGCAAAACCGGACGTGCAGAATTGGATGAACACGCCCTTGGAGTAAACGTTTCTGAAATGGAAGCTCCTTTCGAACTAGATAAACGTTCCCGGGATGAATTCTTGGCTGACGTTCGTCAACGGCTGGGAGAACTAAAGGGAGTGAACATCGAAATCGGTCAGCCGATCTCTCATCGTATTGATGCCATGCTTTCCGGTACAAAAGCGAATATCGCCATCAAGCTATTCGGAAACGACTTGAATAAACTATATAACATCGGTGGACAAATCAAAGAGGCCATTCAAGGAATTGACGGTATTGCCGACTTGACACTGGAACAACAAATCGAACGTCCCCAATTGCAGATCAAACCCAAACGGGATATGCTCGCTAAATACGGTATCCCTCTGCCTGAATTCTCGGAATTCATTAACGTGGCTCTTTCCGGTAAAGTCGTGTCACAAGTGTACGAAGGCGGTAAAGTGTTCGACCTCACCGTAAAAGTACATGATGATGACAAGGCTAACATGGAACAGATCGGTAATTTGATGATTGACGCCAACGGGCAGAAAGTTCCACTTCACTACGTGGCTGAAATCCTTCCCTTGGTAGGTCCGAACACCATCAGCCGGGAAAACGTGCAACGGAAAATCGTTGTTTCGGCCAATGTTGCCGGACGTGACTTGAACGGTGTGGTAAAAGACATCCAAAAAACAGTAGGGGAACAAATTACCCTGCCGGAAGGTTACCACGTGGAATACGGCGGACAATTCGAAAGCGAACAAGCGGCATCCCGCACGTTGTTCCTAACCTCGGTAATTTCCATATTATTGATCTTCCTATTATTGTTCAACGAGTTCCATAGTATGCCGTTATCCGGTATCATCATGTTGAACTTACCGTTGGCAATTATTGGAGGAGTACTAAGTATTTGGTTTACATCGGGAATCATCAGTATCCCGGCCATCATCGGGTTTATCTCCCTGTTCGGGATCGCTACCCGAAACGGTATATTACTCGTGTCTCACTACAATCACCTGCGCTCGGAAGGTATGTCCTTGCATGATAGCGTTATTCACGGTTCACTTGACCGGTTGAACCCGATCTTGATGACAGCCTTGACTTCCGCTTTAGCCTTGATTCCGTTAGCCGTAGGCGGTGACCTTCCGGGTAATGAAATCCAAAGCCCCATGGCCCAGGTAATTCTAGGCGGATTATTAAGCTCTACTTTATTAAACGGTTTTGTCGTTCCGATCATGTACCTGTTACTTAATCACAAACAGAAAGAGATCGAGAACCTGGAAATGTAACCTTTTGAAAATAAAGAAATGAAAACATATAAATTGTACATACTCGGATGGATGCTTTTGGGAACTCTCACCACGAGAGCCCAAAACAGCATCGATCAAGTGCTGAAAAGCATTGAAACCAACAACAAGTCATTGCAAGCCAACACGAAAATGACCGATGCTCAAAAGTTGGAGGCCCAAACCGGGAAGTTCCTTGCCAACCCCTCGGTGGAATGGGAACAGATGTGGGGTAACCGTAACAATCCCGGTTCGGAGTACACGTTGACGGTAAAACAATCGCTGGATTTCCCAACAACCTACTCCAACAAAAACAAACTGGCAAACTTAAAAGCAAACACGATCGGATTCCAATCCGCCGCCTATCGCCAACAATTACTTTTAAATGCCAAACAGACTTGTATAGAGATCATCTACTTGCGGAAACAAAAGAGCCTCTTGGACGAGCGGTTAGCTAATGCAGAAACCATGTTCGCACTCTACAAAAAGCGGTTTGAATCCGGTGATGCGAACCAATTGGAATTAAATAAAATACAGTTAGAATTATTGAATGCCCAAAATCAAAGCCGCTTGAACAAAGCCGCCTTAACCGCTGCCGAAGAGCAACTTCGCAATTTAAACGGGGGAAACCCGATCACGTTTGACGCGACGGACTACCCGGCGGGGGAAGAACTCATCAATTTTGACCAATTACAAGCTGCCTTCATGGAGGCAGACCCGAATTTGAAAAGCCTTACCGGAGATCAAGAGATTGCCAACCGGGAAGTGAAATTAAGTCGTTCCCTTACCTTGCCGAAATTCGATGTCGGGTACAAACGTAATGCGGCCTCGGACCACGTGGCTTCTAATGGATTTATGGTAGGAGTATCTATCCCCCTGTTCGAGAACAAGAACACGGTGAAAAAAGCGAAAGCACAAGCTGAATTTGCCACGGCCTCATTGGAAGACAATCGCTTGAATTTAAAAACGAATCTTCAACAGCTTTACCAACAAGCCGAGGCATTACAGATTTCTCGTGCCGATTATGCCAAAGTATTGGAACAACAACGTAATATCGAATTACTCAACAAAGCCCTGAATGCCGGACAACTCTCCGTAATTGATTATTTCACGGAACTCTCGACAATCTATGATAGTCACCAAAGCTATCTGGACGTGGAGAAAGAGTATCACAGCATATTAGCTCAATTGTATCAATACAAGCTATAAAAAATTACCCCCAAAATGCTTTCGTCATTTTGGGGGTTCTTACTGATCTAATCAAACAATTGAGAACAAAAATCTTTCAACTTTTCACCTCTCAAACCTTTTCCTATAATCTTTCCATCCGGGTCAATCACCCAAATGGCAGGAATTCCGACTATACCGTACAACTCGTACACGTGTTTTTTATTCTTACCTCGTAAGATTCCTTGATTCCACACCATACCGTCATCTTCTATTGCTTTCCGCCATGCCTGTTCATCCTTATCCGACGACACAGACAAAACATCCAATCCCTTTTCATGAAGTTTTTGATAAATTTCCTTCACGTGAACCGATTCGGCACGACATGGCATACACCAAGACGCCCAAAAATCCAGAATAACATATTTTCCCCGCAGGTCGGCCAAAGATACGGTATCACCCTCCAAAGTTATAGCGGTAAAAACAGGAGCCATACTTCCCGGAGCCACCCGAGTCAACGTCTCTGCCCGATTCTTCATATCAAGATAATAACGATTACCAGCAAGTTGTTGATCGAATTTCTTTAAAACCGAATAAATCTCGTCAGCATCCATGTTCAAATACCTCTTCCAGTAACTATACAAGGTTGCTAAAGAATTTCCATCTCCGGCCAACTTATCTTGAAAACAAAGTAATTCTTCCTCGTATTCTTGCATAATCACTTTCCGTCTTGCTATCTGCTCTTCCTCGCTCGCCTCTCTCATTTCAGGAGCAAACATGGCATTCTCTCTCTTTTCCGATAATAACTTCGTAAACCGTTGATAACTCTGCCACTCATCATTTCCCCGAGTACCCGATGCCCGGGAGAAGAAAAGAGAATCCACGTGACCACGCACCTGTACATTTCCTTTCTCCGCAAAGAAAAGAGCCCTTCCCGGCAGATTACCAAATTGTAATTCATACGCTTCCCCGTAATATTCTCCCGGCAAATCGAACTGGAACCGTCCCCCCTGCATAGATACATTCATCACCGTATCATACTGAAACCCGGCGACCTGACGTAGAACCGCGATCTCTACATCATTCTTTATTCCCTCGATACGCCCCTGCACGTGGCAAACATCTTTAGATGTACAGGCACATACACAAATCACCAACCATAACCCTAATAATCCCTTCATACGCTTATTTATTTATACATGAATAACTTCTCTGGTGTATTCTCCTTCTTCGACAAAGTTGCCAGCACATCCGTACGACTAGGTAGGATAACCACGACTGTCCCCTTATCCACGAATTTAGACAACTTCACCAAATCATCATTTTTCAATCGGATACATCCATGAGTCTCCCGCCCGGGAACCGTTGCAGGATCATGCGTACCATGAATTCCAATACCTTTAAACCCCGGAGTACTCAACCGGATAAACAGAGGCCCGTAAGCCCCTTTCACCGGTCCTTTCCCGAAGTCATACGTCCAATGTGCCGCAGATTCTTTACTCACAACTTTAAAAACACCTTCCGGTGTCCGGTTATCCCCCGCTTTCACTTTCTGCCCGAAATTCATCCCGCAAGCGATAGGAAATTTTAATAACTCCTTCCCGTCATTATCATAAACGGTCATCTTCATCTCTTCCTTAGAGACAATAATGTAAGCGGCCTTTTGCGCAAAGGCCGTTGACGTGATCATGAGAAACGATAAACACGCCAGAATATATTTTAACTTCATGTGATTACTTCCCTAATATTTCAGCAATAATATAATTCATGTGAGCATATTTCTCCGTGATAAAGAGTAGGTACCGAACGTCCAAACAAATAACCCGATGTAGATTTTGATCAAAGTTGAAATCACGGGTCATGGACTCCCAGTTGCAGTCAAATACCAACCCGATCAATTCTCCTTTCGCATTCAATAACGGACTTCCTGAATTACCCCCGGTAACATCTCCATTCATGATAAAATCAGTCGGCAGATCGCCGTTCTCTCCATAACGCCCGAAATCTTTACGTCCCCAAAGTGTTCTCAATTTCTCCGGCAAATCGAAATCCGGATTCCCCGTGTTCGCATCCGCTTTCGCTATCACCCCACTTAATCGTGTCTGGTAAGATTTCACGGTTCCGTTTCCTAAAGGTAAATCACAAATCGTTCCGTAAGAAAGACGGATCGTCTTATCTGCATCCGGATAATAATCTTCTTGGTGGAAATTCAATCTTCCTTTGTTATACTGGTATTGAGCTTTTCGAACTACATCCAGTTTTTTGCTAACCAAAGCAAATATCTCCCTATCCTTTTTCTCCATTTGCTCTACTATTTTATAAGCAAAGTCATCTTCAACTTTCCAATTCGGATTTTTCAATGCGGCCAATAAACGTTCTTCATTAGCAAATGCAGATTGTTCATACATTTCATCAACAAAACGATCTATATCTCCATTATAGTCTGTCTTCAAGGTTGCAACGAAATTAGGTTGTAAATCTGCATCCAGATCATCCCATACCAATTTTAACAAGGCTTTTGTCACAGCCCGATCAACTTTCTCTGAATAATCTTTGTAGTGCATTTTCACATTCACCACAAAATTTCTCATGGACTCCCCTTTTTCTTTCATGACATAGGGAATGGAACGCCCAAAACCGGAAATAAAATTCAGCATTTCACACCCATTTCGAACTTCCACATAATACCCTAGAGCAATACGATAACGAGCGCATTCTTTAATTCCTTTCTCCATCGTCTGAAGCATACCAGCATAAGCCTGACGGACGGAATCATTCTCGCAAGAATTCAAGAACTCTTGTTCTTGTTCAGCCTTTTTCTTACAAACATCAAGATCCTCAATCCATTGATTTACCCCGATGGAGTTCTTACAATAATTGGCTGATGATGCAAATTTTTCTGCATATTTTATACGCAGACTCTCGTCCTCACGCATAAACTTCTGCAATATTTCCTGTCTGGCCGTACGAACCTTGATTAACGGGGGATTCAACACGTTCTGCCTCTCCCAGATCAGCATAGAAGTTGCATTCCGTTCCGTGAAACCGGGATAACCAATTGACATAGCGTAATCTCCTTTTTCATAGCCTTCTGCTGAAACCTTCAGATACACCTCCGGATGATAAGGAACATTATCGGCATGATAACCGGTTGATTTCCCGTCTTTAGATACATACACTCTCAGAAAAGCGAAATCACAACCATGACGAGGCCACGTCCAGTTATCTGTCTCTCCTCCAAATTTTGCAATTGCAAAAGGGGGCGCCCCCACGAGACGAACATCCTGAAATGATTGCGTTACATACAGCACGTGCAACGTGTAATCCCGGTAACTGCGAATATTCACTTTCATTCCCGGATATTGTTTCCGGTATTTTTCCGCAATGCCATTAACAACTCCAAATCTTGTACTATGTTCCGGTTTTACTCCCACCAACTTGGCGTTCACTTCCTCTGAAATATCTTTAATCACCCGGTTAATGGAAATATCAACTCCCTTCAATGGAATTTCTTCCCCCTGATTCATCGCCCAAAATCCATCTCGAATATAGTTATGCTCATCCGAACTACTCTGTTGAATAGCTGCATAGGCACAATGATAATTCGTTAGCAACAAACCGTCTTTTGAAATAAAAGAAGCTGTCCCACTTCCATTGTAAGAAATAATAGCCTGGCTTAAACTATCTACAATATATTCCACGGGAATTTTCAATCCCAATTTTTTCATCTGAGCCTCATTGTGCTGTTTCAAACGTGATAACAGCCACATTCCCTCATCAGCACGCAGCGTCAGCACGGGGCATACCAGTAATAGTAATATAATTATTTTTTTCATTCTCGAACATTTAGAAAACAACCCAGTAATCACTTATTTTGGAATAATCCGGTACAAAATGCAACCAATTCTTCCCCTTTAAGTCCTTGAGCCAGAATTTTACCTTCCGGATCAATCACCCATATAGCCGGAATACCGTCAATCCCGTATAGTTGTGCCACCGGGGTATTTTTACCGCCTTTTAATAACTGGCACCCATGATTCCAGATCATGCCATCTTCCTCGATCGCTTTCAACCAAGCCGCTTTCTTATCATCCAAGGAGACAGAAAACACTTCCAATCCCGCATCATGAAATTTATTATATATATCCTTGATATAAACCGTCTCTTCCCGACAAGGCGCACACCAAGATGCCCAGAAATCCAAAATAAGATATTTACCCCGGAAAGAAGAAAGTTTTATCGTTCCATCATCCACCGTCTTCACTTCAAAATCAGGAGCCATCACTCCCGGAGATATTTTACGTAAAACATCAGCCTGTGCTTTCAATTCTTTATAATACCTGTTATCAGCTAATTGAGGGGTAAATTTTGCTAATATCCGATCAATCTCATCGTATTTCAACAATTGCAACGATTGATGATACAGCAATAAAGGGACCACGGAATTTGCATCCGCTTGTGCTAATGAATCTTTATAACGTTCGATCTCTCCCTCTAGCTTTTGGAAAAGTTGCGTGTATTTTACTCGTTTAATGCTATCCGACTCGTTACTGCTACCTATTTCTTTTCCCAAAAGATTTCGTTGCTTGGCGATATCCAACATGAACTTCTGGTATCGATCCCAACTATCGTTTGCCGGTGTTCCCGTTACATTTGCATCATAAATCGTTTTCCCACTTCCTTCGATACGTACATTTCCTTGTTCTGCAAAAAAAGCAACCGACGAACGCTTATCTCCAAATTTCAAACTATATTGCTCACCCCATAAATCACGAGGGATCTCCAAGCGGAAACTCCCGTCTTTCATGACGGTTTGCATAAGTGTATCATGCGTGAACTCACCCGTTCTCCGCAACAGATAAACCGTTGTCTCTCCTGAGAAGTCACTCATTTTACCATCCACTTTACACGCATCACCACTACAACCACTTAATATTAACATACAAAGTAGATACATCAATCCACCAAACTTTTTCATACTCGACTCTTTTATAAATACAGTTTTTACATACACGAACATTTTCAGAGGGAATACACCGACATCAACCGCCGATGCTCCCCCTGAAGAATACTAAACTTTAGGTCTATTTTGACTTGTAAGCCATGTGAGTAATCTTCTTGAAACCCTCATACGTCTTAATCTTGTCTTTTAGCACCTCTCCACTTGTCTCCACGATCGGACATTCCAGCAATTTTCCTTCCCCTGTCGTTGAATTATAGACCCCGACATAAAGAAGTTTACCTTCATTCTCTTTACCGGATACTTTAAACAAATACATCATGCTAATTTCATACCCCGCTTGAATCAACTCATCCGGCAAGGTATAACGCAAGGTTGAAGTTCCACCCGAAGTATAATTACATTGCTTTACTTCTGTCGCTGTCGCGTAATAAAGTAACTCACTCCGATTTCCCACGGCAAATGCCTTGGCATCCTTCATGTCCGTACATCCGCTTGCACTGTATTTCCCGACACCCCGATTTCCATCGTCAAATTTGGAAAAATCACACACGTAAATAGTGTGATCAGCTACATTATCCGGATCTCGCATCACGCAATACCATTTTTTCTCGAATCCATGCTCCGCATATACCATATCCTTCCCGATCAAATTCATGTCGAAAGCGGCTGCAGCCCCGGCTTCTTTAAACGTTTTAGGAGTTCTACTATAATCAATATACAAGAAACGTCTTTGTAACCGATCATAGAAAATACCATAATAATACCCACGTTCTTGAGTTCCAATAAACGGTTCTGCATAATACTCCATACCAAAAACAGGAACACCAAACTTCGTGAATGTAGTGGTTGACTGGCTGGCGAAATACAACTTTCCTCCGTTAACTAACAAATCGTTGTAAAGCCATGAATTATATCCTTGAAAATCGATCTTACTGCTTTCCAACGGCTCTGTGAACATATCGGCATACGCATCCAATATCTCCAAATCACTTCCTCTCGTCCGGAATCCCCCCTGATTTCCTTTCGTGTACACGTAAACATTATGGGTATTATTCACGTAGGCAACCATCCCCGGAACCCCAACTGCTCTATGACCGTTAGTTATCGAGAAAATATTATGCTTTACACCATCTGTCGCCGCATCCGTAACAATTCTATCATTTACCAGAATACTCACGTCCGTCGAATCAGAATCACCATGCATAACCATTAATCCCACCGAGGCAAAAGATTCCACATAAAGTTTACGAGACATTACCTCGGAAACGCCATTTTGTTTATCCGTTACCGTAAAACTAAGCGTATATTCTCCCGGTGGAGTTGTCACCTTATAATTCAATTTTCTTTCTTGCCCAACCACATCGTTTACAATCTTTCCCGTTTCCGTGTTAGGCATATTCGACTCTTGGAAAATCTTCCACTCGTAAGATAAATTTGAATCATCCGCCCCTTGTTTAACACCCGGATCGACCACCAAATAATCCAACTGGGTTATCCGATACGAATTTGCCATTTTTGAAGAATCAATTTCGATAGGTAACAAATCCGAATAGGAATAATTTCCTTCATCATCCAAACAAGCTTGGAAAAGGAAAAGTCCCATAATCAATATCCATATATTTTTATTCATATTCTTCCAATTAATTCAATCAATATCTATATTTTTCCTATCCGATACCACCTGTTCCAGTCCAAACCTGAAATTCTACCAATCCAAGTTCATCCTCTAAAGGTTCATCATGTGTTTTATTGTATTCGTAAAGAGCTTCACGCACCTTCGCGTTATAAAACCCTAATGTCACAAGATCCTGCGGGTCCGGTAATTCCACGATGCCACAAGCCTCCAAAATGAAAGCATAACGGGTCTCGGTAAACTCCCCGAAACAATTCTTATAATTGGAAGAATCCCAGTTATCCGGCTTGATAAACATATCTCCCCACAAAAAAATGGCTTTACTCGTTTTCTCAAAACCAACCCCAAAATATTCATTCGGTTCAACGGTCAACTCCAAGCGTACACTCTTATCCTTTAAACCGGCACGATACACGACCAAAGGTACATCCACCGTGTAGCTATTAGCCGGCATACTGACAGGGTCTAGTTTATAGTTTTCATCTTTCTTTGCCGTGGTCGTTTCCTCGTTCACCACGAACTTGATTTCCCGGTCATACGGAACCGATTTCCCGATAATACGAGCTTTAAACCACAAGGTATCTTCTACACATTCATCACCTTTGGCCGGAAAAGAAAACACCATCGAATCCCGAGGAGTATTATTCAATCCATAACCCGGCATTTCAAACACCAGATACGCCTCGTTCCCGTAAACCTCTACATCTTTTTCTTCACAAGAAGACAAAGCAAATACCGAGGCTACAACCAGCATGATATATTTAAAATAACAATTCATAATTCTCTTATTTTGTTTCATCTGTCGTGTAATAGTCTCCAAACTCAATTTCATCATCCGGCTTCGGCAACACGTAAACATTATCCTCCGTCGCCGTCTGGTAACCATAAGGGAATTTTGTCAGCTCATTACGCTTGCAATAGTAGAAAAGCTGTCCCTCCGCTAAAAACTCTTTTGCATACTCTTTCGTCAATTCGTCACGCAATTTACTTGCATCCGTCAAATCTGACACGATACCCCGATGCCGTCTCACCTCGTTCAAATACTCCAAAGCCTTTGCGTCATCTTCTCCGATCAAACACTCGGCCATGATATATGCCATCTCGGAACGACGAATCATCGGTAATCTCTTGGCATAATCTGCTTTATAGTTATCCGGTTGATAATATTTACGAATCACGTAATCCCGGCTACCGGTCTCCTGCTGTTTCATGATATAGTTTACCCGGTAATCATTCCCTCCGACAGCATTTCCCCGTCCGATCTCGTACCATTGTTGCATCGTGTAATTCTGGCAATAAAGCTGTTGACTACTCCCGTCTGTCAATAACCATTTATTAGCCAAATCCTTTAAATCCTTCACGTTAAGAGCAAAAATATGTTCGGTAGAGAACGTGAAATCTCGATCTTTATCTTCTGTTGCGGAAATAGCACTTGTCGTTACCCAAGGAAAAATATCATCGGCTATTTCCAAAATCTCCCCGGCAGCCGCCTTGGCAGTCTCCAGATCATCCCCCCACATGGCAACACGAGCCTGTAATGCCTTCACCGCAAAATAATTGATACGCATCTGGCGGGCATTCATAAACCCATCACCGGAAAGATCTTTCAATTTTCCTTCCCGAATCGGGTCCTTTTCCAGACAAGTCAAAGCATTTTTAATATCCTCGTTCAACAAGGCCAACACCTCTTTCCCCGTGTACACGTGAGGAACTTCGATTTGTAAGGTTTTTACATACGGGATTGCCTCTTTATTCAAATCGGCAGCCGATGCAAATAAACGCAACAAGTCAAAATGGATATACGCTCTTAATCCCAATGCTTCTCCCTTGATAATATTATAATTATCACCCGTGAAAACAGATTGACGCTTATCAATATTATCCAATAGATTATTCACATTGGCCAGCATATTATACATCTTACTCCACATGGCATCAATCTGCGCCCGTACGGTTGTACTGGTCAAATATTTCCATTGTGCAACTTCATTGTACACCTGATTATTATAAGCGGCATAAGGCCCTGTCACAACATCAATAAACCCGTAAGTCAATTCACGCCCGTAAAGAGCCTCCGCTTTCATCAAAGTATAAGCCCCGATCAAAGCATCCTTAAAACCTGCCTCTGTTTCAAACAGATCATCAGACTTCACCTTCGTACGGGGTTCCACGTCCAACCATGACTCGCAAGAACTTACCAGCACGGTCAGAATCAGTAACACACTGTATATAATTCTCTTTTTCATCTTCAGGTTTCTTAAAAGTTAACATTCAACGTAAACGAACAATACCGGGCAAAAGGATATGAAGTTCCTCGTTCAATCTGGACAGAAGATATTTTACCTATGTCATTCATATTAAATTGCAACTGCAATCTTTCCAATCCACATTTCTCCACGAAACCAAACCGATAGAAATCATACCCGATCGACAATGCCGAGAAATCGAATTCATTTAACTTCTGAACAAAACGGGAAGTTGCCTGAGTCGGTTTGTTCCAAGCCCCGATACTCTTGAATTGTACATTATCACCCTCTTTCAGCCATGCATCATAGTAAGCCCGTTTGTCCACGTTATAATTTAACTGGGCATTTTCAACCTTGTCCACCAAGGTTTGATTATACATATACTCCCCGATACGATACAACCCGGTGAAAGACACGGATAATCCTTTGTACTCAAAAGTAAAACCAACATTTCCCATCAACTTCGGCTCGGTATCTCCACAAACCACCTGGTCCAAAGCCGACCACGTGTCTGTTAACGTCCCGTCCGGACGTACAAAAACTTCCTTACCACTGGATGGATCAATTCCTTTAGAGCGAACAGCCCAGATAGCATTCAAAGATTGTCCCTCGACAAAGCGCACGAAAGGCTTGTTCGACTTGGCCGCCTCTTTATCTTGCGAACTCGTCAAAGAACTCAAAGAATTGGAAATCTCTTTAATCTTGTTCTTGTTGGAAGTTCCGGCAACAAACACGTTCAATGACATCCGGTCTTCCGGACGAGAAAGCACCAAATAATTCACGTTAAACTCGTACCCGGTATTTAACAATTTACCTAAATTATCCTTGTAACTGGTAAATCCCAAAGAGGGCGGAGTCGTAATATCGGTCAGCAAATTATTGGTTACCGAACGATAGTAATCGAACTTCACGTTCAAACGCCCCCACAAATTCACGTCAATACCATAGTTCGTGTCAAATTTTTGCTGCCATTTCAATTTGCTGTTAGCCAACCCTTCCAGGTAAGTTCCGATAAAATCCAGATAAGAATCATCCGTGAAGTAATTATACAACAACATCCCTTGATATGAATTAAAGTTCTGAGAACCTGTATATCCCATGGACGCTCTTAATCGCAATTGTCTCACCACACCGGATTCTTTAAAGAAAGCCTCATTATGCACGTTCCATCCCAAACCGGCAGACCAGAAAGTTCCCCACCGGTTATCTGATCCGAACTGAGAAGAGGCACTTGCTCTCAACGAAAAGTCAGCCAAATAACGATCATCGTATGAATAGTTCACCGCCAACAAAGCACCCACTTCCCTGTCAATAGACTCGCTTCCCGTCGGCTTTGAATTATCGGCATATTGCTTTGCAAAAATGATGTTATCCATCTTATCATTCGGGAACCCGACAGCCGAATGGATGTACTCTTCCGAATTACTACTACGAATATTAGCCCCCAAGTTAGCAAACAAAATATGCTTGTCCCAATTATGAGAATAATTCAGGTTTATATCCGAACTTACAGAAAATGATTTTCCGTATGTTTGCTTGTAACTTCCTCGTTTGAAAAAATCATCCTCTGCCGTATTTATAAATTTCAAATGACTTCCCGGCAAAAATTCTTCTCCCCCGCTAATTCTATTCGTCAAACCGACACGTCCCACGAGTTTCATCCCCGGCTGGATATTCCATTCCAAATAAGTATTATTCGTATAATCCGTGTAATTCTTCTTATACGTCGTGTTAATGGTTGCATTAAACAACGGGTTATACACTTTTTCCGAAAGCACGGGACCTACGCCCAAATATTTCCGCAATGTTCCATCCTCATTATAAGGACGCCAATAAGAATTTAACTTGGCATATTCCGAGAATTCACCATACGGAGAATCCTCCGACTTCGTGGTTGAAAACGAGAACTGATTCCGGAACAACAACTTTTTATATTGATAAATTACGGTGAATCCTCCCCCGATCGTGTTACGTTTAGACCCCTTCATAACACCTTCGATATTATTGTAAGAAAGATCTACCCCTACTCTCAGCTCACTCGTACCGACCTCAAAATTCAACGTATGCTTATGTCCGATTCCATTACGCAAAGGCTTAGACAACCAATCCGTGTTTACCCCCTTCTCAACTTCTTCCAGATTATGGTAATACAATTGTGTCTTCTCGAAATCCTGCTTGGGAGTTATTCCCTCGTAAGCGCCCAACTGATATTCCAAATCTAATTTCTCTCTGGCGTTACACAAATTATAACTGCTCAAATCAGGCATCTCCAAATTCAAAGAACCGATATAATTCACCCGTAACTCTCCGGATTGCACACGAACCGTTTCAATAACCATTACCCCGTTCGCCGCTTTAGAACCATAAATTGCTTTTGCCGCGGCATCTTTCAACAAGGTAACACTTTCAATCCGGTTAATATCCAAATCAATCACCTTCTCCAAGGTCGTCTCGAAACCATCCAGAATAAACAAAGGCAAGTTCGGATTCGACGTGTATTGTCCTTTAATATCCGGAAACGAAGAGGTTCCCCGCAAATCCATATCCGGCAACTTATTCGGGTCCGAACCGAAAGATAAATTCTGGGAAATATTCAACGCCGGGTCCATATTTCTTAAACTCTGGATCAGGTTTTGGTTTCCCCGTTTTAATAATTCCTTCCGGGTAACCGTTGTTGCCGAACCGGTAAAACTTTCTGCCCTACGCTCGAAGACACCGGTAACCACCACTTCCTCCAAACTCTCGGAACTCTCCTTTAAAACCACCCGCAAAGGCTTTTGATCCTTCACCACGATTTCTTGGCTTTCCATCCCCACGAACGAAAATACTAAGGTTACCTCTCCTTCCAAAGTAAGCGACAACTCGAACTTTCCATCCACATCCGTCGCCCCTCCAAAAGTGGTTCCCTTCACGATAACCGTTACCCCCGGTAAAGGCTCCCCTTTCACGTCAACTACCTCGCCGGTAAATACCCGGGGTTTCACTTGCGCATCCTTTTGTTCCGAGGCTCTTTTCACCACGTAAACCCCGTCAACCTTAGAATACATGAATCCACTTCCTTCCAAAATTTTTCCAAGAGCAACATCAACGGTAACATTCACCAGGTTCAAATCCTTACAAGCCTTATCTCCCAAAAGCTCTTCATTAAAAAGAATCTGCACTCCGGTCAAATCCTTAAACTTGATCAAGGCATTATTCAATGACTCCGATTTCACCGTAAAATTAACCAGTTTCGTAGAGTCCTCTCTCGCCGCATAAGACAACGAAAAAGAGAACATTAAAAACACCACCAGTAAAATTTTTTGCAAAAATACAGACCGCACATGCCTGTCACGTGTCCTTTTTTTCATACATTTGTAAAATTAATTGTTAATATTAATCACCGTGTAGAGAATGCCATCTAAAGTTTGCCGACCAAAGAATGCATTCTCTGCTTTTTTTATTTTCGCATCACTTTTATCGTATTTCCATCCACAACAAATTTAACATCGAACACTTCTTCAAAAAAATGTAATATCTTGTCTATATTATCATAGCGATTCAGATTTCCCGAAAACTTAAAGTTTTTCAACGCCGGGTCCTCGAAAACAACATCCACGTTATACCACCTTTCCAACTTGACCATAATACTTTCCAATCTCTCGCTCTCAAAACAAAACATTCTATTCTTCCACGCAATCTCGTTATAAATCTTCACGGGTTTCACCTCCGGCTTTTTAGCCCCCTCCGCCAATCTTAACTGATACCCCGGTTTTATTTTCAACTCGGCCACCTGTTCGCTCCTAAAACCGATATTTCCTTCTACCAGCGTGGCCTTTATCTCTCGCTCCTCGGGATAAAATTTCACGTTAAACTGCGTCCCATATACCTTAACCTCTCCCAGATCCGTCTCCACGATAAAAGGTTGTTTATCATTTTTCGTCACGTCAAAATAAGCCTCCCCCTTTAAAAACACCCTTCTCTCGGTCCCCACGAACGTCGTTGGAATCCTTAATTGAGTTTCCGCGTTTAACCAAACCTTTGTCCCGTCGCTCAACTCCACCTGATACTCCCCACCTCTCGGGATCATGATTGTGTTATACTCCACTTTCGTGTTACTTTTTCCCATGTATCGAATCTTTCCCTCTTCCGTCGTGACTTCAACCCCATCTACCTTATAACGACTAGAATCGGCCAACCACTCCACGTCCACCTTTTCCCCATCTGCCAAAAGAATAATTGCCCTATTTCCTCCCGGAAGAATCTCTTGGGCCATCTTGGGTTCCACTTTAACCGACTCGTCATTCTGGCTAAAAAACCACATTCCTCCCCCCACGGTCAAAACCACCAGTAAACAGGCAGCATACCGGTACACGTTCCGCATTATCCGACGACGGCGGAGTTCTTTCTCTTTCTCCACGTAAGCATCGAAACGAGTCATCACCTTGGACAGATTTGACTTTAAAGAAGAAGTCGGCTCATCCGCATCCCAAACCTTTCGCACTCGTTCAAAATATACTTCATGACTTTTATCTTGAGCCAGCCATTCCCGGAATGCACTCTCCTCCTCCGGTGTCAATCCCCACCGTACCTTTTTCACCAGAATATCCCAGCTAATATTAATTTTCTTATCCATAAGTCAACACGCTTAATCAGATGTTACATTTTACTCCTAATTAACATGAGATTCAAAAACGGATGACACGATACCAAAAAAAAATTTATCTTTGTCCGAAATAAGATGTCAACGATGGATCAGTTTACTGTACAAGACGACTTGGGACACTTGATCAAAAAACATGATCAAGAGGCTTTTCATGAGCTTTACCGAACGTCTTTCAACAAATTACAGCAATACGCCATGCGTTACCTCTACGATTGGGATGACGCTGAAGACCTCGTACAGGATGCTTTTCTTTCCCTGTGGTCTCACCCGGAACGTTATAATGAAACTCAACCCGTATTCTATTACTTATTAGGTATCGTCAAAAATAATTGCTTGAACTATCTCCGCTCTCTAAATATCCAATATAAACATCAGGATAAAATCATCGAAGCCATGCTATTCTCCAGCGTGGAAGACCCGGAAATCGACGAGGACATCCACGAACGGTTGAAATATATTCTGGAATCCTTACCCGAAAAACAACGGGAAGTTCTCTTGTTACACGTCGTGGAAAAGAAGAAAGTCCGTGAAATTGCGGAACAAATGGACATCGCAGAGACAACCGTGAAGACCCACTTCCAGCGTGCCTTGGCCATCCTCAGAAATAATTTGAAATTCGTACTGTTCGGAATATAAGTCGCCTACCAGCCTTCCGACAAAAGTTGTTCCATTCGTTGTAACACGATTCCTTTTTCCGCCAAGCGTTCCGCACTATTATGTCCCCCGGCATACAATCTGAAATCAAACCCCAAGGCTTCTGCAACTTCTGCATCATGCAGAGTATCACCGACCATGACCGTCTCTCCCGGGACAATCGGGAACATCCGTAACATCTCCTCCCCTCGTGCCACCTTCCCATCCGCATAAATATTATTTGATCCGCAAACCCCATCGAAATATTCCCGAATACCGAATCGCTCCAACATTCCGGTCAATAAATCTTCTTTCAATGCGGATAATATATATTGCCGTATGCCTTTTTTCTTTATTCCCTCCAGCACTGGAATAATACCGGGAGTCAGCTCCACGTCTTTCGCCAAATCATTATAGATATTCACAAAGTCTCTCGACACGGCTTCCCAGTCATCCCGCGTGAAATCAAATCCGATCGATTCGTAATAAGGCTTCACGGGAAACCCGAAGATCGATCGGTATTCCTCCACCGTCAATTTCCCCAAATGTTTCCGTTCCAACATCACGTTAATTGTATCCACGCTAATTTTCACGTCATCCAACAACGTCCCGTTCCAATCCCAAACCACATTCTTGTATTCCATATCATTCATTATTTCTGCATTCAAACGGCCATTACACCACGTGTAAATCTTTCCCGACAAAGGTAATCATTTCCCGTTTGAATTGAAAAACGGAGTTCGAGTAATGATCTATTCATGCAAAACGAGTATCCTGACAAATTTCATGATTTACACAATAATCATCATGTTATTATTTACTCATACAAATGTTAACTTCTACTATCTATCTCTAATTTTTTATTATTGTAATAGGAGCGGAATAGGACAGGAATGGGAGCGGAATGGGAGCGGCTTACTTTATGATAACACAACGATAGCATTTAAATAACATTATTTTACATTAATTCAAGATAAACTTTTGACAAACCTCATCAAAATTAAGTATCATTCCCGGCTCATTTCCCATTACACGGGCCTCCACCATGTTTACTCATTTTCCTCGGGATGAAACGCCTCGATTCCCGTCCATCCTAACCGTTGACGAGCCACGTTCTCCGGGAAAATCCGATAAACCACATCAGCCTCGCTACCCAACGTTCCATCCGCATTGAATAATTCCACATGCATCTTTGCCAAACGGGTACTTTGTTCCACGATACGGGAACGCAGGAATATTTCCCCCCGATCGGAATAAACGGTAGTACGATATTTCGTTGTCAATTCAACCGTAACTCCCGCACTCTTCACTTTCGCAAAAACGTTCCAACACGCGATTTCATCCATCAATGTTGCCTGTATTCCACCGTGTAACACGTGAAAAAAACCTTGAAATTCAGGTCGGGGCATCCAATGACAAGTAATATATTCCCCTTCTTCATAGAATTCACAGCGCAAACCATGTTCATTTCCGGATGCACAACCGAAACAATTATATCCCTCGTGTTGCTCGTAAGCGTTGTATAGTTTTTTTCTTTCCATCTTCTGATAAAAAAAGGGACGTGGTCGCGTCCCTCATGATAAATTGTCTAATATTTTTACAAATTGCTATTAATCAGCTTAGCACAAGCTTCCATTTCCTCTTTCGGGAATTGTTTCTTTGGGTTAGAGAAGTTCAACTCGTTGCCTTCAACCAAAGGAACCAAGTGAATATGAGCATGTGGAACATCCAAGCCCAGCACGGCTACCCCCACTCGTTGGCAGGGGATACTCTTCTTAATTGCTTTGGCCACCTTTTTGGCAAACACCATCATCCCGGCTAATTCCTCATCCGTCAGGTCAAACAAATAGTCTTCTTCTCTCTTCGGAACCACTAACGTGTGTCCCTTCTGCATGGGATTTATATCCAAGAATGCATAATAATTTTCATCCTCGGCCACCTTGTAAGATGGAATCTCCCCGTTAATAATCATCGTGAAAATTGAAGCCATGATCTATTTTAGATTTAAAATTTTAGATTTTAGCTTTTAACTTTTATCTTTCTCGTTCTCCGTTTTCAATTAAATTGAAATGTCCATGATCTCAAACTCCATCAATCCGGCCGGCACTTGCACCTCTACTTTATCCCCTAGCTTTTTACCGATCAAAGCTTTGGCGATAGGAGTGGTGATCGACAACTTACCAGCCTTGAAATCAGCCTCACTTTCTGACACCAAAGTATAAGTCATCGTTGCCTTTGTCTTTATATTTTTGATCGTCACTTTATTCAATATCTGAACTTTTGACGTGTCGATCTGTGACTCGTCAATGATCCGGCAATTGGAAACTATATCTTGTAGCTGGGCGATTTTAGCCTCCAGTAATCCCTGGGCATCTTTCGCCGCATCATACTCTGCATTCTCGGAGATATCTCCTTTTTCGATGGCTTCTCCGATTGCCTTAGAAATCTTAGGGCGCTCTACATTCTGCAGATTGTCCAGTTCATCCTGCAATTTTTTCAGCCCTTCTTTGGTTACATAAGATACCTTCTTTGTCATAATTGTTATATTAAGATCTTGATTTGTACATAAAAAAATAAATGACACTTATCCTCCAATAAGTGCCTTTATCTAGTTAAGAATTCCATTCTCTCTGGAATCCTCACCTCCTGAAGACAAAATTAGGACCTTTTTTTGAATAAAACAATTTTTCCCCACAAATATTTTTATTTAAAAAATTCGATGCCATTTATCTGATACAGAAAAAACTATCTTTTCCACTCTACAAGCGGGAAAAGGAGGATCACTTAAAAATCATTCGATTCCGTTTTTATCATTTCCCGGTATATAAACAGCATCAAGGCAAGTAATCTTCCCGGATATTTTGCATCGCTGCAAACAAATTGCTCCGGGCATGGGGAGAAATTATTTCCATCTGGTCAAGCAACTTACTCACGGCATCCCGGTTCGTTGCCTTTTCATGGGGGCAATGCTTTTTTTGCTTTTTAAACTGCCGCATTTCGGCATATCGTGACGTCTCGTCATTCGAAAGATAGATTAATGGACGAATAAGCGTGAACGTATTCTTGAACATTTCCAACCGGGCAGGCATACTGCAAATCGTTCCGTTGAACATCATGCTCATCAAAAGACTTTCCACGGCATCATCCCGGTGATGGCCTAAGGCCAGTTTCTTACAATCATACTCTTTGGCAATATCGAAAAGCATCTTACGCCGATGCCATGAACACACGAAACAAGCCGGTTTCTTGGGATTCACCGTCGTGTCCACCCGGATCGTCCGGTAAACATACTCCACCCCCAGACGTTCACAAAACGCTCGCAAGTAATCGCTGTCCACTTCGTAAGCGACATCCTCCACCGCGATATGAGCCGCTATGACCGTGTAATTTTGTTTCGGGTCCTTGGCGCGCATGGCCAACACTTCCAACAAGGCCAATGAATCCTTCCCGCCCGAAACTCCTACCAAAATCCGGTCCCCGTCCTCTATTAAATTATAATCATGTATCGCTTTCCCCACCTTTCGAAAGAAATCCCGGGTAAATACTTTATCTTGTTTTTCTTCTGTTATCATTCTCTTCTACGTATAATTTCCCTGCCTCTGTTGTTATGTATTTTTGGTTCTTATCTTTAGGGTTATCGGGATTAGTCCGTATAAGTAACTTCTGTTTCACTAATGCGGTAATATATAATTTAATATTTCTTGAATGATACGTCACTTCCAACATATCGAATATTTCCTTACTTGTCCGAGGTAACGAACAAAATTCTAACGTCATTATTTGTTTTTCATTCAGATTTATTCGTTTTTTTTCACTGACACTTTCACTGACACTTTCACTGACACTTTCACTGACACTTTCACTGACAGTCAACTTTTTACCCACATCATCTTGGACACTTTCTTGGACACTCGTGTATTCCCGATACAACTCGACATCCACGAAATCTCCTTTTTCAGTAATCAACGGTTTTGCAACCCCAGCCTCTTCGCACCATGAAAATATCCTCTTTATTCCACTGCCCCATTGTTCGATATAGTCCAACTCTTTAAACACACGGGCTATCGCCTTGTTTCTCGTTTCAGAGCGTCCCGCAAGCACGTCCTCAATCGTAATCGAACTCGGGAATCCCCCGGGGGAAACAATATTCACGATGTCATCATAAATACCGACTTTTATATCCCGCCCTAAATTAATATAGTCCCTATGTACATAAGCGTTCAATATAACTTCCCGAATCGCCTCCATCGGGATCTCGTACCGATCTTCTCGTTGTAACCCCTTAATCACTCCCGCCAAATGGAGATGGTTTTTTATAAACATCTCGACTTGATCCAATTGAGAAAAAAGGTCTCCCGAATATTCCTTCTTATCAATAAATGATCCCATGGTCGTTCCCTTAAAACGGGCACACTTCACGGTGGCATTTTCCCGTACCCCTAACAAAATTAACAAAGCTTGTGAAGGATACAAATGCCCATGTTCTTCTTGGACGAGTTTCAGACTTTTCAACTTCTCTATATCAAGGATCTTCCCCCTCGCCTCGAACCTTTTCTGCAACGGGGTCAAATCCAGACTATCAAAAGACGTGTCAAAACAGATCTCCTCATCAAAACTTCTATTTATTCTTTGCCGCTCCAAATCGATCACGGTCTCCACGTCTGCTTTACGGTTAGAACTTCCTATCCGCACGTAAGTACCATGATTTCGCCCTTCTTTTTTCAAATAGTAAGGCAACAGATTCCCACGATAGACCTCTATTATAAACAATAACTTTCCATCCACGTTTGTCGTGTAAAATTCGGGAAGAATATTCGGGTAACATAAATCATAGATAATGGATGCCACTCTATCCTGCAATTCAAAAATATCTACGTCGGGGTCAATGCCTTTTATCGTTCTGTCGTCTCCAACCCCGATAATTAATTGCCCCCCGCTAGTATTAGAGAATGCAATAACAGTTTTCGCTATTTTATCCCCTTGCGGCAGAATTTCTTTGAATTCCAAGACTTTACTCTCCCCCGCCAATATTTTATCCTGCAAACATGAGTCCATACGGTTATGATTTACTTCTTTCATGCAAATTTAAGAATTCCACGCCACATATTGTTGCTCTCTCACAAATATTTGTAAATTTGAACCCTCAATCTAAAACACAGCCCGTTATGCTAAAGAAAGTGCCGCACACCTACACCATTGTTTTCTCAATCATTATCATCTGTGCCATCCTGACGTGGATTATACCGGGCGGGGAATATGCCCGGGAAACCGTCGATGTCAATGGAGTGGAACGTACCGTAATCGTGAACGATTCATTCCACGAGGTGGCCAAAAGCCCGCAAACGTGGCAGGTGTTTTCGGCCCTTTTCAACGGATTCGAGAAACAAGCCGGAATTATCGCTTTTATCCTGATCATCGGAGGTGCTTTCTGGATCATGAATAACAGCAAGGCCATCGACGTGGGAATTTTCTCCTTCTTACGCTCCACTCAGAAACTCGAACATATCGGGATTATCCGTAAACTAGGGGTCAATAACATCATTATCACCATGGTCATGCTCCTGTTCAGTTGTTTTGGGGCGATCTTCGGGATGAGCGAGGAGACGCTGGCTTTTGTCATTATTATTGTTCCTCTGGCCATATCCATGGGTTACGATTCTCTCACGGGAGTATGTATGGTCTACGTCGCCGCCCATGTCGGGTTTGCGGGAGCTATTCTGAATCCTTTCACGATCGGTATTGCACAAGGATTATCAGACCTACCGCTATTCTCCGGGTTTGAATACCGGGTTTTCTGCTGGGCCATCCTTAACGTGATCATGATTGCTTGGGTACTACGCTACGCGGCAAAAGTCAAAAAGAATCCCAAAGCCTCTCTCGTGTATAACTTGGATAGCCATTGGAGACAGGAAAAAGTGGACAACACGCAAGAAATCGAATATAAAAGTTACACTTCTTCTTGGGTGGTTTATCTTTTTATCCTCTCCGGACTTGTACTCTTCTCCTGTTATTTCCCCCGCACGACACTATCCATCGGGGAACATTCCAGTCTAACCACATTTGTTGTTCCGGCATTAACCGTGCTATTTGCCTTGATCGGATATTTTTCTTTACGGAAATCTTTCCACTTTTTTATCTTGACAATCCTAGGTTTCACGATTCTTTTCCTAATCGTGGGAGTGATGGGCTACGGGTGGTATCTGCCCGAAATATCCGGTTTATTCCTTGCCATGGGAATCCTTTCCGGATTCGCAGCCAAGGAAAATGCAGATAGTATTGTCAAACTCTTTATCGCGGGAGTAAAAGATATTCTTTCTGCCGCACTAGTAGTCGGGTTGGCCGGGGGTATCATCATTGTCTTGCAGGAAGGACATATTATAGACCCGATCCTTCACTCGCTGGCAAGCCTGATGAGTGAGGCAGGACGTGTACTTTCACTAGGAATCATGTACTTGATCCAAACCATGATCAACATCATCATTCCATCGGGTTCAGCCAAAGCCGCTCTCACCATGCCGATCATGGCTCCTTTCTCCGACGTGATCGGGCTATCCCGACAAGCCACCGTGATGGCTTTCCAGTTCGGGGACGGATTCACGAACATGATCACCCCGACTTCCGGCGTGCTGATCGGCGCTTTGGGAATTGCCCGTATTCCTTACGATATTTGGGTGAAATTCTTCTGGAAATTCATCCTGCTGCTTGTCATTATCGGTTTCGTGTTATTGATTCCCACGGCAACCATGCAGTTGAATGGGTTCTAATGATAAAGAGGCTGTCTAAAAAGCTTTATCTAGTATCTACAAACTACCCCCTCCAGCTCCCCCTTACACAGGGGGAGAGTTGACTACCAAGCGGTTTCTCCCCCTGTGTAAGGGGGAGTTAGTGGGGGTAGTTGTTTAAAATTGGCTTTTTAGACAGCCTCTTTATCATTAACTCCAGAAACACATAATGCCCATGCGTAACCACAAGCCGGGTTCTTCACGAAAGAAGGCGGTAGTGTCACCAACACCCCATTCCCAACTCGTTTATATGACAAATTCCCTTTATAACCCAACAACGAGATTTTAGCCCCTTTAGCCGGATTAATACTGTACAACATAATCTGTGAGGGCGGATTCGGTTCATCTTCATCATTTAGATAAATAGCATACACTTTCCCGTTATTCTTATGTTTCGTGTAACAAATCTTCGCCTCTTTGTAAGGTGCAATTGGCCGAGTCTCGTAGATTGCCTCTCCGTTAACCTTCATCCACGCTCCCATCTCTTTCATAATTTTGATTCCTTCCGGCGGGATCTCCCCGTTACCATCCACACCCACGTTCAACAGGAAATTTCCTCCCTTACTGACAATGTCCACAAGGTAATGCACCAGTTCCCGGGTAGACTTATACTTATCACCCGGCAAATACGACCATTGATTGGCCATCGTCATACACGTTTCCCACGGGTACTCCCACGGCTTTTCGGGAATCTTCTGTTCCGGGGTACGGTAGTTCTCGTACTTCCCTCCAACCCAGCGATCCACGACAATCAGGCCGGGTTGATACTCCCGAGCCATATCGACAATCCGATCCATTTTAATATCCTGTCCCCGATTCTCCGGGGCCACCCATCCCCCGTCCAGCCAGATAATATCTATATTCCCGTAACCAGTCATCAGTTCCTTCACCTGATTATAAGTAAAGTTGCAGAATTTCTCCCACATCCACGGGTGCTCCTTGATCTTGTAATTCACGTTACGATCCCCATGTTGCCAGCGATCCGACCAATAATAAGGGCTATTCCAATCCGGCTTTGAAAAATAGGCCCCGATCATGAAATCTCTTTCCCCGAAGGCCCGAAACAACTCCTTCACGACATCCGCATTCGGAGCCGTATGGAAAGGACATTCCTCGGAAGTAATCTTGTAATCCGTTTCCCGGGTATCCCACATACAGAACCCGTCATGGTGTTTCGTGGTAAACACGAAATACTTCATTCCGGCCTCTTTTGCCAGATCAGCCCAGTATTCCGGGTTAAACTTCACCGGGTTAAACGTCTTCTTTAATCCCACGTAATTCCAGTAATACTCGTCATAAGAAATCGTCGTGTCCCGTTGAATCCAATCCACGTCTTCCGAACAAATCGTCCACGACTCGCAATACCCTTTCTGGCTATAAGGTCCCCAATGCACGAAAAAACCAAACTTCAAATCCTGCCACTGTTCTAATTTCGCTTGTACCGCCGGGTCCTGTTCCCGGTAATATTCCATTCCCTCGTACTGGGCATATAATAATATGCTCCATCCGACAAGAATCACACTCAATAATACTTTCCGCATGACTATTTTTTTTACAATTCATATATTTTACACAAACATTTGCAAATATATAAAAAAGAGTCCATGTCTAAAGTTCATCATCTTCTCACAATCAAAAAAGGGAATCCAATTTCACTTATCGGATTCCCTTTACATTTTAAAACACAAACCTTATTTCAATCGTTCAGAGACAAAAGCCTTCAATTTCTCTCCTCTCAGATTTTTAGCTATAATACGATTATTTTCATCCAACACGAAGATCGTCGGAACAGCATCAATATTGTATTTCTTTATCACGTCGCCCTGCCATCCTTTCAGATCAGAAAGATGTAACCAAGTCAACCCGTCTTTCTTGATTGCCTCCACCCACTTATCCTTTTTCTCGTCCAAGGAGACACTGATCACGGACAAACCTTTATCTTTAAATTCAGCATACAGTTTCACCATATTCGGGTTCTCCATCCGACACGGCCCACACCAAGATGCCCAGAAATCGATGATCTTCAATTTTCCTTTCACGTCATACAAGGCAACGTCCTCCCCCTCCGGTGTTTGTAGCGTGAAATCCGGGGCAATAGCATTTACATCAACCCCTTCCAACGCCTGAATTCGAGCTGCCACTAACTTACCGGGGCCTGTTGCTTTTGCTTTATCCGTCAAACTCGCGTAACACTCCTTCAAACGACTCAAATCCAGATGTTCCATACCCGCCGTCTGGATATAAGCTGCAAACACGTTATCTTTATTCCTCTCCACGACCTCACCTAAACGAGATTGCGCATCTGCCATCACTTGATCCAACTTCTTCTGCAATTCACTTGCTGTACGGAAATGTTTCGCCTCGCTTGCCTCCGCCAGTTTTGCCCGTGCAGCTTTAATTTTCTCGTTTTCTTCGGAAACAATTTTCTGGTATGCTATTAACTCGCTCTGTAATTTTCCTCCTTTAATTACGCTTTTACCAGACTGGAACAATTCCATCTCGTAAGGAGCATCTGAATCCAAAATAAAAACAAAGCCTCCGCCATACCCTTCCACGTAAATCAATGCCACGCAAGGTTCATTTATTTCTCCTTCCACCACGAACTTCCCGCCATGAATATCCCCTCGCCCCAACGTATCCACCCGGTCCACCAATTGGGAAATCACTATCATTCTGCCTGACGGCATTTCCGGTATTTTCCCGTTAATTGTGAACTTCTTTCCTTCCCCGAAAGATAATCCGGGGAAAAGGAAAAAAGCAATTATAAACAATTGACTAAATAACTTATACATATCTATTGAATCACTCTCATTACTGTTGTAAAAATCAAATCTTTTATCTCTCCGAAACCGGTAAACGTATGTGAAGTCACGAAATCCCCCGCCTCGTCCAAAATTACCTCATGCAATTCACCCGCACCTGCCACATTCACGACAATTCCCAAGCAACGGTACGGGGAAGAATTATCCGGAAAACTAGCATCAGTATCAGACCTGAACTTCAACTTCGTGATCACGTCACCCGCATCATACAATTCTATCGATTCTTTACTTACGGTATTAAACAAGAACACCTTACTCTCTTTCGTGTAAAAAAATTGTTCTGCATAAGCGGAAGACGTGGCAAAACAAGTATTCTGGTCAAACCCGAGTTCTCCCAAATTCACTCTCGTCACCTTAATCGGGGACTCTTCGGCCCTCATTGATTTTCCCTTATCACTAGCCTCTATATAGAAGATGTAACAGGTATCCGTCATCACGCCAATAGCTGTTGCTCCGGTCTCTTCGGAACCCGAAGTAACTCCTTGCCCCAACCACAAAATCTCCATCAAATGAGTCGTCCCGTTAACAACTTCCGACAATCCTTCCACCGGGAAATCACTTATCTCTACCGTGTTTGATTCAACCGCATTTTGCGGGTAACTCCCGTCGGAACTCGTGATGTTGTAACACTGATTTGTAGCAGGATCAAACGACATAAATTTCCGGTTCGTTTTATCCCAAATCGTGGTAAAACCCGCTTTACTCATATAAATCTTGTCGATCACGTAATTCTGCACGTCGCTTTCAGCCAAACCGGCAAAATAATATCCGCTTCCTCCCGAATGATAGAATTTACCGTTATTATCCACGGCAATAGCATACCTGCTCAAAGGATGAGATTCACTATAAACCAAGTTATTCGGGTTAGCTCCCGGTGCAAATAACGATCTGGAATCTTTCCGGTCTTCCAACACGAAAGGCAACATCAAAGCAACAGAATCCCGCTGAATAACATATAAATTTTCATACTTATCCCCACCATCCATATGAGTCAGGAAATTCACGTACGACAAAGCCTCCGCTTTTTGGAATCGTTCCCTGTTCCACAAATCCTTATAAGCATCATAACTGATGATCGGGCTCGTGGAATCCGGTTCCTCCACGGTCGATAACTTCCTGTTGTTTTCCGGGCCATTCAGGACAAACCACGCATTCACGAACGGCACTTTCGTAGTCATGGTAAAATCACGATAATGATCAACACCTGTCCGCTTATCACTCAACCGGAATTTAACATTATACCTAGTTGTTTTCTTTGGAGGATAAGCCAGTTCCAGTTCTTTCGTGAACACGCTATCCACAACATTCTCAGAACCATCCTTGTATCCCACCGTCCACAAATACTCCACGTTATCCTCCCCTTCCACCATACTTTGGGTAAATACCGGAGAGTAGGTCACCTTCAATTCTTCCTGTGCCGGCTGGCGGTACTCGTATCGATACGTATTTCCTTCTTCCACGGTAATCGGTGTAGGCATAAACGTAAGCCCATCAATCGTGTTTATATCTTTGTAGTCGTAATTTCCTTTATCATCATAACATCCGACAAGAAACCACGCAACAAATCCGACTATAAATATTAATCTTTTCATTGTTTTTCTATTTTATGAATCATAGAATAATCTTTCTCTCATATAACCGGGAATTGTTCGAACGGTAGCGGATCATCCGGGTGTTCAGCGTTATATTCGTCATAGGCATCCCGTAAGCGTTGGTTCATTCCAGCCTCATCCTCTATCCACCACCAACCGAAATAGTTATAATCATACCCTAAAGCCTCCTGCATAAATTGATTCTTGGCCATAGAATATTCTCCGATTATGTGTTCAAACGTACTCCACCAAGTAGGAGCCGGAGGTTCCGGGAATGTAAAATCTTTCTCTTCTCCGGGATGTGAAGCATTGTATTCATTCAAAGCCTCTAACAGCGTGGCTATATCAGAACTCCAGTTGGCATACGGATCATACAATTTCCCCAAAATGGTTACCATGAATGCATACTTGTCCTCGCTAAACTCCCCGACAACACTCGCATCCCATTGAGACGGCTGTGGATAACGATTACTTAATAGCACTTGATATTCATTCTTTTCCGTTGCTCCCAATTCCAATGAAGGATCGGAATTCTCCGTATCTAAAACAATACCAATCGTGTAGTTCACCCTAGCACCCGGATTCAACACGTACACTTCCACCGTGTCTTTCAATTGTCCGGCACGGAACACGTACGAAGGCTCAAACTCCAAGAAAGTTTTTGCCACTTCATCCGTACCTTCCGCCACCACCGCTTTCAACCGAAATTCCCGGTCATAATCCACGGCATGCCCCATCATGGACAAATTCAATTGAATTTTCTTTTTCAGCAAAGAATCTCCGGTATACCATCTTGACGTGTAATAATATCCCTCACCCGGGACTCCGGAATACCATACCGTATCAATTCTATACTCCTGCATAAAATCAACCGTCACTCTCATTTCATTCGTGTCATAATCGAACTGCAAACCATCCCGTTCTATCGAGTAGCCGAGAATCTCCTTTTCCTGACACGCCGCTAAAGAGAATAACAAAACACTTATAATAACATATATATTTCTCATATTCTATACTTTGCGTTTAAATGATTACTCAGCCTCACCATACGTTTTTTCGTCATCCGGAACCGGAAGCACGTAAGCTGAAAAATTCTCCACGGGACAACGGTAGAAGGTTTTCATGTTATGTCTTTTCAAGAAGTAGAAATACTGCCCTTCTGCAAAAAATTCCTTTTGATACTCCTTGTTCAATTCCTCCAAACGTTGTTCTTCAGTCACACCCGTGCCAACGTCGTATGCCCTGGAAATACCCCTGGCGTTCTTCACCGCGTTAATATATTGTCCACATTCAGACAAAGCAACCGATTCTGCCAGTATATAGTACATCTCAGCCAAACGGATCAACGGGATTTTCTCTCCATACATTCCGCTGGCACCTAAATATTTGCGACAAAGAAAAAGATTGGCAGAAGTATGAATAAAGCCATAATTCGAACGATAACGCATATCATTCAACCCGATGCCCGAATTGGTTTCAAACACGGATGAAATATTGGTTCGAGAAATATAGTACTGCGTGTCGAAAGTCGTGGCATCTTTCCAATAAGCCGCTAACTTTTCTTCCATATTATACATGGAAAGTCCGAAAATAGTCTCCCCGTACGAAGACACGTCTTCCCGGTTATCACGTACAAGCCGCAACCCGGAATCATTAATTACCTCCCGGGCATAATTCGCTGCCTGCGTCTTATTTCCCATGTACAAATATACGCGGGCCAACATAGCCTTAACGGCATACTTGTTCATACGATGCTTGCGATAACCGATGAAAGGCTCGTCTGCAACATTCTCATAATTCATCGGATCATTCTTCAACAATTCCTCGGCAGCTTTCAAATCGGCAACAATACGTTTCATCACCTCGTTAGCTGCCATCAAGGGTGCGCTTTCCGAATTAAATTGCTCCCGGTAAGGAATACATGCTTTTGTCGAATCCTGGGTATAAATAGGTCCCCACAAACGCAACAGGTCAAAATAATGGAATGCACGTAAGCCAAGAGCCTCCCCTTTCATCAGATCACGATACCCCTCCGTCACGATCACATCCCCGTTTGACTCAAGGTATTGCAGAAAATTATTGATATTCGCAATCTCGTTATATAACTTCAACCAGATCTCGGCAATCGCATTTTTAGAACTTGTCGTTTCACCATATTTATAGATAGCAGCCCGTTCCTCATCCGTCACGGTTCCTGCCGCGTAATTGTCATATCGTTGAACCAATTTCTCCACGAAATCAAACGTCATCTGTCTTCCGTATGACTTTTCCAGCACCATCATGCTATACAATCCGGTCAACGCACTCTTGAACCCGTCCTCTGAAGTAAAGAACTCTTCGGCCTCAATATCCGTTTTCGGATTCACATCAATCCAATTCTGACAGGAAGACAAGAACAACGAAACGATGCAAATTGCTGATAATAATAAGTTTTTCATCTCGTACTCCTCCTCATTTTAATTAAACAATACCGACAACGACACGTTGAACGTTCTGGCAAACGGGTAATCCAATCCCCTTTCCGTTCTGATCGATGAAATTCGACCTAATTCCTCCATCGTGGCGTTCAGCGACATACTGGCAATCCGGCACGCTTGCAAGAATTTAAAATTCTTCGGGTCAAAACGATAACCGATTGCCAAAGACGTAAACGACAATTCATTCCGTTTCTGAGCGAAACGACTACTCATTCCCGTATCTTGGTTCGTCATCGTTATCGCTTTATAACGGGCATTCCGGTTATTCTCGCTCCAACGGTGTGATAACGCCCGGCGATCCAAGTTATAAGCAGCACTTGAATTTTCTATTTTATCTACCAGTGTCTGGTTATACCACCATGCTCCCAACTCGTACGAACAAGCCAGAGAAACACTCCAATTCTTATACGTAAACGCGGAAGAAATAGAACCTCTCAATTTCGGTTCCGTGTCACCGATTGCCACTTTATCCAGCGGATCCCAGATATAGGTTTTCTCCCCGTTGCGGGTTAAGAACACTTCTTGCCCCGTGGCCGGGTCAATTCCCAAAGAAGGAACCACGAACAACTGGGTGGTAGATTTCCCTTCCTCGTAAATAGCCTCCGGGCTCCCGTTCTTTTTCTCCAAATTTGTCTGGTTCATAGCCTTCATCTCGTTCGAAATCTTCTTGATCACGTTACGATTATGCGAACCGTTCATTGAGATACTCCATTGAATCTGTCTTTCGTAATCCTGAATAGGCATCACGCTTAACGAAATATCATATCCTTCGTTTTCAACAGCTCCCACATTCATGGTTTTGCTCGCAAATCCGGTAGAAGGAGCCATATTATAATCCAACAGCAACTCATCCGTGTAATTATTGTAATACGAGAAGGATGCATTTACCCGACTATTCCATAGTCCGACTTCTATCGCCAAACTACGATTCTTCGTCGTGGACCATCCCAAATCCGGGTTACCCATACCTTTCAACTGCGCTCCCAATATATCCGAAGAGGGATAGGGGAACAACAAATCATCATACGTGTAAGTCTCTTTCGCCTGATAAGGGGAATAACTTTGTGATCCCGTGATACCGTATGATCCGCGTAACACCAAGTTTGAGATGAAAGTATTTTGCAACCATTTTTCCCGGTGTACATTCCAACGAGCCCCGGCTGCCCAGAAAGGAGCCATACCCGTGTTCGACCCGAATTGCGAGGAAAGATCCCCACGAATACTAAAGTCTACCGAGAAACGCATATCATACATATAACTAAGCTGTCCGATAATTCCGACCGTCCGGGAAGTAGATTCCGACCCGCTCACCCGGTCTTCCATCTCGTAAGCAAACAAAAAGTCATCCATATTATCATTCGGGAAACCCATAGCCGACAAGTTTACACTATTACTCTTGTTCTCATCCACGTTCCAACGTCCGAACACACTTAACAAATGCTTATCCTTCGTGTAGTTATAACTTACAGAAGCATTCACGCTCCAAGAAACATTATCCCCTGTACTCTTGTTGTATGACCCTTTTCTGGTCAAATCCGTCTCTCCCAAGAAATCCGTATGATTCATGGATTTGAAAACCTCCATCCGGGAAGTACCTTTCGTGATGGACGCTCCCGCTGACACCCGGAGATTTTCCAGAATCGCGCACTCGATATTAAAGTTATCCACGACACTAAAATTCTCCGTGAAATCCTTATATTTCCACAACAAATTATACAACGGGTTCACGATATTCACCGTTCCTCCCCCTTCGCCCGGTAACTTCTTCTGGTCCAAAAGACTGGTATAACGTCCGTTCTCGTCCGTTTTCCGGTAATACGGGTTTAATTTCGTGTATTGACTGAAAGAACCGTAAGGAGAATTATCCCCTCTCACGTTCGTCAGGCTCAATTGATTCTGGATATTCCATTTTTTCCGACGGTATTGAAGAGATAGATTCAAACCCATGCTGTTACGCCCGGATTCCTTCATCACTCCCGGTTCTCTTGAATAATTTATTCCCAAGTTATATCTTAACGCCTCATCTCCACCTTCCATTGTCAACGTGTGGCGGTGAGTGACGGCCGTCCGCAAGGGCTCTGACAACCAGTACGTGTCAACCCCTCTTAAAATTTCTTCTTTATATTTATTGTAATAATTCAACTGGCTCGTCGTGCTGAATACCCCGGCCATCCGTTCGTATTCCAACTTCTCTTCCGCATCCATCAAATTATAATCCGACAAATCAGGAACAGAAATACCCATATTCATACTATATGAAATATTCAACGCTCCCGGAAGGGGTTTCTTTGTCTCCACAACAAGCACCCCGTTAGAGGCTTTCGAACCGTAAATTGCCGTTGCAGCAGCATCCTTCAAAATAGTAATGGATTCCACACGTTCCGGGTCCAAGTCTACAATCCGTTGTAAGGTGGTTTCAAATCCATCCAACACGAAAAGCGGCATATTCGGGCGTTGAGAATAATCTCCCATCATCATCTCCATGCTATTAGCATCCACCCCGCCGTTTCCTAGCTGCACGTCACCCCGCAAGCGGAATTCCGGCATGGCATTCGGATTCGAACCAGCATTATTATTTTCCACGATACGAAAACTCGGATCAAAAACCTGTAAAGCCTTCAACAGATTATTCGGGCTTATCTTCTTCAACTCGCTCCCTTTCACGGAAACATAACCACCCGAGAAACTTTCCACCTTACGAGGTGCCATACCCGTCACCACCACGTCTTCGATCTCCGTGGTTTTCGCCGTCAACTTGATCTCCAAATCTTTCATATCCCCGGTCACCGTAATCGTTTCTTCCTCGTAGCCAACGAATGAAATCAACAAGGCAGATGTTCCCTGAGGAACCTCGATAAAAAATTTCCCGTCAAAATCCGTCACCACTCCCATCCCCTTATTCTCTTTCAGGATAATACTCGCACCGGGAAGAGGCTCTTTCGTGGATGCATCAATAACAGTTCCGTTAATTTTATAAATAGTTACTCCTTGTGTCGGTTTTTGATACTTCAAAACCACGACACGATTCATCTGGTACTCCACGGACACCGGTTGATCTCCCAAAGCAAGCATCAACACGTAATCCAGTTCTCGATCCTTCACATCAAAGGACACTTTCCTATTAACATCTATTTGCGAATGATTATAAAAGAATCGTACTTTAGCCACTGATGCCAGCGTATCAAGCACGTCGTTCAATTTCATATCCTTCACATTCAGCGTTACTCTCGTTTTTTTATAATCCTGTTCCTGCCCCAAAACAGACGAAATTGGCAGCAAAGCATATAAAAAAACACAACAAATCGATTTAATGATTAAATCTCTACATAGACACTTCTTTTTTTGCATAATTTTGTATTGCTTTTAATTTAGAGAAATTAAATTAAAATTCAGAGTGGGGAAAATGTACTGCAATACATTTCCCCTTTTTAATTTACTGCATCACTTGATTCAAAATCTTCTTGTATTCCTTATTCTTATTATACTTTTTCAAATAATCTTTTACCAGTTTCTCGATCACGTTAAAATCTCCATTGGATGTGATTGAATTGTACAGGAGTACGAATAATGCAGCATCCTGTAAAGACCCCTTGTAAAAAGCAGCCACATCCTTATATTGTTCCTCCAAGGAAGTCAACGGCTGATAATCCTTCCCTTGATCATGAGCCTCTTTGCGACGCATATAATCTTTGTAAGGTAAGAGAAAAGCCATATACACCCGATTTCTCAATGACGCCTCATCCGTCCGGAGCTTGTAATCATCCAAAGCCGTCCAATAATCCTCGGCCAGACAATCCTCCAATTTTTTCTTGTGAAAATCTGCACTCGCGTAAGGATAGGTAATCAGATTCGTCAACAAGGTTCCTTCAATTTGCGCCATCGCCATATTATACACCCGGGGATCAATTTGATCTTTCACCTCACTTATAATCTTCTCCTCATCTTTCACTTCCTGCACCGTTGCCGCGTGAAACTTCTTCGCATCAGTTTGAGTCACCAACATGGCCGGGATATTAGTTTTATAACGACGTTCCCGCTGTAACATCTCCTTTTTATTTATCGCGGAACAGATAGCGACCGCTGCCGGGGTTCCGGAGAACTCTACCGACTCGTAACGTTTTCCATCGTAAGTCAGTTTCACATGGATAGAATCCCCCGGCTGTAAATACATCTCGATAAATGTATTCAACACCAACGTGGTCACATCGTCCAAGTCCACGGTAAACTCGATCACCTGTCCCTCCTTATACGGGAATTCCATATTAATCCCCTCTTTCTCCAGAAAATCAAAATACACCTGATCCCGTACATACCCGTAAATCTCCGCGCTGATCACGGTAGGGCGTCCTTTGGCCTCCGCCGGAAAAGTAAGAACACTTACTAATCCTATAATCAAAAATATATGTTTCATGTATTCCTGTTATTTCTTGTTCAAAACTTCCTTCACCTTATTAATTAACTCCTCCCCCCTCAAATTCAAGGCGATCACTTTACCTTGAGGATCGATCAAAACGGTATAAGGTACAGCCGAAACATTACACAATTTCACGGGAAGGGTTGCCCAAGACTTCAAGTCACTCACTTGAATCCACTTCATCTTGTTCTTCTCCACGGCATTCAACCATGCATCACGCTTCTGGTCCAAAGAAACACCCACGATCTCAAAATTCTTCCCTTTACATTCGTTGTACAGTTTCACCACGTTAGGCATTTCCCGCATACACGGACCACACCAAGAAGCCCAAAAATCGACTAACACGTACTTACCTCTCAAACTACTCAATTTAAACGATTTTCCATCCTTATCCGGTAATTCGAAATCCGGCATATCGCTCCCTACCTTAAATTCAGCTAAACGAATATATTCATCCAATTGTTTCGTGTAAGGATGTCCGTTCAGACTCGGGGAAACCACTGCACGTAATTCTTTTAACTGGTCAAGAGTAACGTTCGCTTTCATCTCCCAGAAAATCATAAACGGTGCTATTGCCTGATCATAATACCTGCGAACTAATTCTTCCTGCAAACGCAAAGATCTGTTATTATGTTGAGCCGTACGAGCTTTAAAATCTCTATCTTGCTCCGCCTGTGATTGATTTCTATTCAACAACCGATCGATATTAGCCGAACGCAGCATACTATCCACAAAATGTTTCATCTCTGCATTGTAAGCACTAAAAATCTCGTTATTAGCCGTTCCCGTGACTGTACAATTCACAAAAAACTCAGAATTAGCTCGAACTTTCACATTTCCCGGCTCTACCCAAACCGGAGTGATCGGGCTCAAACTGTTCGGATCACCACTTTTCACAAAATACATCCGTGGAACAGTCACATTCTTTATAACAAACGTATAACGATTATCCTTGACATCACAACTATCAATCACCTTGGACGCACCATTAATCTCCTCTTCCTCCACCAAATAAACCTTCGTTCCTTTATAAACACCATCTAGCACTCCTTGAATCGTACAATCTTTCGTCTCTTTTGAGGTTTCATTTTGCCCGAAAAGCCCGACAAATGACATCAACAAACATCCTAATACTAAAATTCTTTTCATACAATTTTTCTTTACGATTAAAATTACTTGACATATAATCTATTACTTTCCATCCGACACGATAGAGATGACGTCTCTCTCAATCGTAAGACAAAAGCATCAAAATTCTCCTCTTTATTAATTACCCCGGTGTAAACCGTCTCCTTACTTTTTTCATTCTCAAAGATGATCTCCACGTCGTACCAACGCTCCAATACTTTAGCAACCTCTTCCAAAGACCGCCCCTTAAATACATATTGCCCTTTCTTCCAAGCGATATAATCATTAACATTCACGGTTCTTACATCCACGGATTCATTCTCCTTATCCCAGCGTAATTGTCGGCTTGGTAATAGATCGTAGCTCTTGTCGTCCACGTAAGCCGCCACGTGTCCTTCCACCAGTGTCACCTCCGTGTAATTCTCATCCGCGTAGGAATTCACGTTAAAAGAAGTTCCCAGCACCTCCACCTTCATCCCGTTAAGCATCACGAAAAACGGATGTTTCTCATCCCGGGCCACTTCCAGATATATCTCTCCCTCCGCGTAAACCACCCGTTCTTTTCCCTGAAAAGCAACCGGATAGCGTAAAGAAGATTTAGCATTCATCCACACCTTTGTTCCATCTGCCAAAGTGAACGTAAAATCACATTGTGAAGGCGTTGTCAAAGTGTTATACACCATTTCCGTTCCCACGGAATCCGCCCGGTCATATTGCATACGCCCCTCTTCATTCACTGAAATTCTCACCCCGTTCTCTTCTTCCAACAACAACTCCTGATTATACAAGACCATTTCTTTCCCGTTAGAAAGCGTCAACACCGGCAAATTTCTCTGAACCGTAACCACCCCACTCTTGGATTGTGGTTCTTCAGTTATTTCAACGTTCTCTCTCTGGCTATAATAAAACACCACGGCCAACACGGGTACGATAAAAATAGCCGCGTAACGGGATAACTTTCCTATCCAGCGCTGACGAGAATGTAGTTTCTCTCTCCTTTTAACAAAGGTATCAAACGCAGTCTGCACGTTCGCACTCTTATATTGAGCAAGTTTTTCACGCATTACCGTCTCCGAACAAATTTGCTCGAACAACTTCTTGTTATATTCGGATTCTTCCCGCCACGAATCTAATTCGGCTTGTTCCTCTTTCGTGATATTCCCAGATAAACTCTTGGAAATCAACAAGGATATTTTGAATAACATTTCTTTATCGTTCATCAGTATACAATTTATAAAATCGCATTAAACGTTCCTTTATTGAGAGCATAAAGGTGGTTTAATAACGAGAAATCTATTAAATCATTTTGATTGGAAAAACGCTGATTACAAACGCCTTAAGAAAAAGCAAAATTCCAACGTAAAAAGGGAAATCTAAATATTTAAAATATCAATAACGGAACGTTTAAACCTATTTCATTCCCAGTTCTATAAATAAAACGCACGACCTCCCAAAAGGGGGGTGTCTCCTAAAAAATTTTTTTTACACCTGAAAAAATAGCACTTCCGTGACGAGTATTACAACCAAAGGAACCCGATCAAACAGAGCAACTCTGCATCTTTCAACTGGGCGGTCAATTTTTTCTTCCCGTTACTTTTATGATCCTTCACGGTATCCACGGAAATATGCAAACGTTCGGCAATCTCCGACGCTTTCAACCCATCTAGGGTCATCATCATTACTAATTTACACTGAGGCGGTAGAGTCTCGATAGCTGCCATCAACCGGGCATAAACATCCTCTTCCAACACCTTATCCCAAAAATGTTCCTCTTCATTCTGCGAGGACACAACATCCCGGTAATATTTATCCCGGACTTTCTGTTTTCTGGAATGACTAATACATCTATTTTTCAGAGAACTGTATAAAAAATACTTGATGTCATTCTCCGTCTTGAACTTGTAGTCACTTTCCAACAAAGAAATAAACACATCCTGCACCAGATCTTCCGCCACGTCATTATCCTTCACGTAATAATTTGCCAAAGCCTTCAATGCCACGTAGTAGCATTGATACAAATATTGATAAGCCCGGTTATCCTTACGTGCCAACAAATCCAACAAAACATCTTGATCTAACATGCTTTCCTCCATGGAAAATAAGAAGAGGAAAGCGTTTCAACCTCAACATGAAACGCTTTCCCTATAATTTAAAAGAATTTATTTCTCGTCCGTGTATGACTCAAGCGGATCGCAGGTACACATCAGGTTACGATCACCATAACCATCATCCACACGACCTACTTGCGGCCAGAATTTGTTCTCAGCCACCCATGCAAGCGGGTAAGCCGCCTTGCTACGCGGGTAAGCGTGAGACCACTCGTCAGCCGTCAACACTTTATGCGTGTGAGGTGCATTCTTCAAAACGTTGTCCGTCTTGTCGGCTTTACCTTCACCCACCTCGATCATTTCCTCGCGGATAGTCTTCAACGCCTCGATGAAACGATCCAACTCTTCTTTCGGCTCGCTCTCCGTCGGCTCAACCATCAAGGTCCCGTGAACGGGGAATGACAAGGTAGGAGCGTGGAAACCGAAGTCCATCAAACGTTTGGCAATATCCAACTCAGAAATTCCGTATTCTTTATTGAACATGTTGCAATCCCAGATCATCTCGTGACCTACACGACCTTTCGATCCCTTGAACAGAATCTTGAATCCTAATTTCTCGAAAGATGAAGCCAGATAGTTCGCGTTCAAAATCGCCATCTTGGTCACCATAGCCAAACCTTCGCCACCTAACATTAACAAGTAACCGTAAGTTACAGGTAACATTCCAACAGAACCGTAAGGAGCGGCAGCCACGGCGTGAATACCTTCCTCGCCTCCGGTCTTCACCATCGTGTGTGACGGTAAGAATTTCACCAAGTGAGACGCCACGCAGATCGGGCCGACACCGGGACCACCACCACCGTGAGGCATAGCAAACGTCTTGTGCAAATTCAAGTGACAAGCGTCAGCACCGATCTCTCCCGGGCTGGTCAAACCACACTGCCCGTTCATGTTGGCTCCATCCATGAATACTTGTCCGCCGTTCTCGTGAACGATCTTGCACAATTCCTTGATTGATTCCTCGAAAATACCGTGAGTTGACGGGTAGGTGATCATCGCTCCGATCAAATTATCCCGGTTTTCGATAGCTTTCTTACGGAAGTCTTCCACGTCGATATTTCCTTCCGGGTCAGTAGCGGTAACAAGAATCTTGAAACCTGCCATTGTACTGGAAGCCGGGTTCGTACCATGAGCAGAAGCCGGGATCAGGATCACGTTACGATGCCCCTCTCCACGAGAGATATGATATTGACGGATCACCATCAAAGCGGAATACTCTCCGGCGGCACCGGAATTCGGCATCAAACTGCATCCGGCAAATCCGGTCACCTTGCACAACATTTCTTCGGTTTCCCGGATCATTTGTTGGTAACCTTCTGCTTGAGACATCGGGGCAAACGGGTGGATAGCACCCAGTTCCGGCCACGTGATCGGCAACATCTCAACAGCAGCATTCAATTTCATCGTACAAGATCCCAAAGAAATCATGGAAGTAACCAAAGAAATATCTCTTCTTTCCAGATTCTTCATGTAACGCATCATTCCGGTCTCGGAGTGATAGATGTTAAACACGGATTGTTGCAGAATCTCGTCGTCACGCAACATCGTCGGGTCAAGCACCGTGCGATCGTCAAGGAATTCGACATGCTCGGCAGTCTTTCCGGCAGCCTTAGCGAAAATACCGATTAACGTGTTGATTTCTTTCTCGTTGATCTTCTCGTCAGTTGACAAACCAACTACTTTACCACAACCGCAGTTGCAATAGAACAAGTTGATTTCCTGCTCCAAGGCAGCGTCACGAACGGCAGCCTGAGAAACACCCTCCGGCAACTCGAAACGCAACGTGTCAAAGAATTTATCCACTTTCAGCTTGTAGCCTAATTTCTGGATTTCCTCGGCCAGAATCACGGCCGCAGAATGAATGTGACGGGCAATTCTTTCCAATCCTTCCCGACCGTGATAAGCGGCATAGAATCCGGCCATCGTGGCATTCAAAGCCTTGGCAGTACAGATATTGGAAGAAGCTTTCTCCCGTTTGATATGTTGTTCACGGGTCTGCAAAGCCAAACGCAATGCATGATTTCCCTGTGCATCAATCGTCACACCGATAATACGTCCCACGATGTTACGTTTGTATTCCTCTCTCGTTGCCATGTAAGCAGCATGAGGTCCACCGTAAGACATCGGGATACCGAAACGTTGCGTTGTTCCCACAACCACGTCAGCACCCCATTCTCCCGGAGGAGTCAGCAACACGAGGCTCATCATATCAGCCACAACCGACAACAATGCTCCGTTCGCGTGTACACGATCAGCAAAAGCCTTGTAATCACGAACCTCTCCGTTAGCAGCCGGGTACTGGATAATAGCACCGAATACATCCGGGGTAAATTCAAACGTGTCGTAATCACCATAAACCAACTCGATTCCTTGCGGGGCAGAACGGGTGATTAACACGTCCTTCGTCTGCGGGAAAATCTGGTTATCAACAAACAATTTGTTGGCACCCGCTTTTTTCATCTCTTTGCCGCGCAGGCCGTACATCATCGTCATGGCCTCGGCAGCAGCCGTCGCCTCGTCAAGCAGCGAACAGTTAGAAATTTCCATCCCGGTAAGTTCCACCACCATCGTCTGGAAATTCAGTAAAGCCTCCAAACGACCTTGTGAAACTTCAGCCTGATAGGGAGTATATGACGTGTACCAAGCCGGATTCTCCAAAATATTCCGTTGGATCACGGCAGGGGTAATCGTGTCATAATATCCTTGACCGATAAAGGTTCTGTATAATTTATTTTTTGAAGCTACCGCCTTCATCCGAGAAATAAACTCGAACTCGGTAAGAGGAGCCGGCAAATCCAACGTTTTTTTCAAACGGATAGACTCCGGCACGGTTTGCTCGATCAACTCGTCAAGTGAACTAACACCAACCACTTTGAGCATATTTTCAATATCCTCCGGACGCGGCCCTATGTGTCTCCACAAAAATTTCTCTGTTGCCATGTAATTTATTCTAATTATTAATGATTTATATTCAATTACACCGTTTCGTCAACGATTGTGTAAAAATAGACATAATTCTCGTCCTTGCAAAAAAACAGCATAGGAATATATATTCAATCATAACCGAATATTTTCCTACAAACACAAGAATTTTCAAGTACAGTTGAAAATTTTACCGAAATATTACCATGAATATACCCTTTATTCAAAGAAGATATAACAACTCCTTCTAGGAATTCGATTTCACCGTGTTATATTACAAGAGACCACTTGATTTTCATCCGAATTTCCATTCTTCCCAACCGGGAAGAAATAAAAAAACGGAGAACTGAATTTCAATTCTCCGTTTCCGTGGGTGGAAGATCGGTCTCGAACCGACGACCTTCGGAACCACAATCCGACGCTCTAACCGACTGAGCTACATCCACCATTTTGCTTTTGCGCTGCAAAGATAGAATAACTTTCTTTTTCCGCAAAGAAAAGTTCCAAAAAAATTAGCGTCCAAACTTGATTTTTCCCGTCTCAATCTCCCGTGCGGCGTAGCATAATTGCTCGTACCACTCCTCCCCGTATTTGCGAATGAGAGCATCTTTCAAAAACACGTACACCGGAATCCCCTCTTGCTCACCCTTTAAGCGGGCGCAAGCACAAATCGTCCACTGGTCATAATTCATAGCCTCGTAATTCTGGTATTGTTTCACCCGGATCGGGTACATGTGGCAAGATATAGGTTTACGGAAAGAACTCTCTTCCCGGCTCCACGCTTTTTCAATGGCACACCACGAACACCCGTTCTCCTCGATAATATATGCGCACTCCCGCCCATCGATTAGCGGGGTAACCGTGTCACCCTCTATGTCAACCACGGAAAAGCCCTGTTCCTCCACGGCGGCAATTCCCTCGGGTTTCATGTAAGGTTTAATCTTCTCGTAATTTTCCCGGATCTGTTCCGCTTCCCCTTCTTCCAATGGTGCCCCCGAGTCCCCGTCCACGCAGCAAATTCCTTTACAAACTGCCAAATCACAACAAAATTTCTTCTCGAAAATATCCAAGCTTATAATTGTATCCCCTATCTGTATCATGTTTTAATTGAAAATTGAAAATGATCTCGCAAAGTTACAATAAAAAAGATAGAATCGTTAATCTCCCGCCACCATTACAAGCGCTAGGGGACGACAGAAGTAATCAGTTTTCAGTGTAATGACTTAAGGATAACGGGGATTCCCGGCATACTTGTGCCGATGTCTCGTTAATTAGTCAATGGGAAGTCAACGGGAAATCAACGGGAAGTCAACGGGACGGAGAGGATCAATTGTCTTTCATCTTGGCTTGATCCATGCATGAAAATTTAACGAGAGTACCCTTCAACCTACTCGAAATACACCCGCGATCCCTTACCGGAATTATATCATGGAGAACCGACCGACCGATTAAAGAACCTCGATCCAATATTTGCTGAAAAAGTCGGCACGAAAAGTCTAAGATACAAACGAATATAAAACAATAAGAATCGATTGAATTACGGAGAAATAGTGTTATTTTTGCAATAACAATCAGTGAACAAAATATGAATCTTGAGATATTGAGTTTTATAACTTTTTGCGTGGGCAACCTTGCGGACACATTAAAGATGAGTGCCGGAAAAGTATACGGGCTACTACGTTCTTCTGGTATCCTTACAGAATATCTGATTCCAGGATACGATGTACTTCACACGTTCAGTAAAGAATACATCGTAGAAGATCTTATTCAATATATGAAAGAAAAAGGATTGTTAGCATGAAACTGTATCACGCATCACCATTTATAATTGAACTCGCGGATGTATATCACTCATGCGATCATCTAGATTTTGGCAAAGGATTTTACCTAACGTCTTTATATGACCAAGCTCGGAAATATGCCATGCGCTTTTTACTTAAAAAGCAGAAAGCTTATATTAACGAATATTTATTAGATGATGAGTTGAGTGATTTTAAAATTAAAACATTCTGTAGTTACAACGAAGAGTGGTTAGATTACGTTGGTAATAGTTCATCATTTACATTTTATCAAAGCAACAGAAATAACAATAGGAGGAATTGAAGATGCAAGCAGATAAGACCATACTACAAATGAAATACGCCCGAATAGTTAAGCTGTTTGCCGATCATCTTCATATATCATACGAAGATGCCCTTGATTTCTTTTATAATTCAGACACCTATTCTTTGATAAGCGAAGGAATAGGCGATATGCATTGTCTAAGCGATGAATATCTTGCAGATGAACTACTGATAGAATGGCAGGCAAAAGAGAATATATGTCAATCATGATAATTACAGCCACACTCTGCCCAATCATCTCGTACACCCCGGTAGAATCCATCATGGCAAAATGTGAAAATCGCCAGTTGGGAAATATATCAAAAGATGTGATGCCGTCGGGCTAGATCATCAATGTCCCCCGAGACTTCCTCTACTAACCGCCTCATTTCTTCCGATTTCTTATGAATCAAATCATCTATTGTATTAATTAATTGTATCTTATCAATCACTTTTCCCAAGCTCACTCGCAATTCCCTCGTTTTCCCGACTTGCTCGGCTTGTTCCAGTTTCCGGTAACATTCTTCCAATTGACGCTGATAGATTTTCATTTCCTCAATACCATTATTTATAACACCTATGCAAATAAAGCCGAGAATTTACAGGTAAACGACAATCAAGCCTTGTAAATAACTCCCGAAATGGTGTAATTTACAACCCATAATAAACAATTATTTCGTATATTTGCCCGTATAACTGAATATAAAACAACTATGAGTACAGAAACTATACCTATGAGCAAAACACACCATGGACACAGTATAAAACGCATTCGCGATATGCTAGGGATTAAACAAGAAACCCTCGCGGCCGAATTAAACATGACACAACAAGCATTTTCAAAATTAGAGCAAAAAGAACAAATTGAAGACGAAATGCTTGATAAGATTGTAAAAATATTGCACGTTTCCACGGAGGCCTTGAAAACGATGAGCGAAGAGGCAACTATTAACTATTTTAACACGTTTACGAATAGCGAAAACGAACACTTCTTTTCTCAAAATTGTCAATACACGTTCAATCCAATAGACAAAATTGTAGAACTTTACGAACGATTAGTCAAGGCCGAACAGGAAAAAGTTGCCCTATTGGAAGAACAATTGAAAAAGAAGTAATAACAAGACTTTTCTTTTTCTCACTGCCAATTACAAAAATCTCAAATACACGACAAACAAAAAGAGGTTGTGTCAAAAGGTATTTTATCCTCGAAAAACTCCTCCGTCACTTCGTGCCACCTCCTCTATAAACAGAGGAGGAGCTGTTGACTCTTCCCGAAGACAGGGAGTATTTCAACTCTCCCTCTGTTTATAGAGGGAGTACCCCGAAGGGGGGAGGGAGTTTGAAAAATGACTTTTGACACGACCTCCCCATTTTTATATCAAACTAATAACGATTTTCCCGTCATTTCCTTGGGCTGCGGAAGTCCCATAATCGCGAGAACCGTGGGGGCAACATCGGCCAACACCCCATCCCGCAGGTGATCGCACTTAGAATCGGTAACCCAGATACAAGGCACGGGATTCAGCGAGTGAGCCGTGTTCGGCGTCCCGTCCTCATTCACTGCATTATCGGCATTCCCGTGGTCGGCAATAATCAACACGTCGTAACCGTTAGCACGTGCGGCAGCCACGGTCTTCCCAACACACTCATCCACGGTAGCCACTGCTTTCCGGATGGCCTCGTACACGCCGGTATGCCCCACCATATCCCCGTTCGCATAATTCAAGCAAATAAAATCAACACTCTTTTCATTCAATTGCTCCACGATCTTCTCGGTCACGATAGGGGCAGACATTTCGGGTTGCAAATCGTAGGTTGCCACTTTCGGAGAAGGTACCAGAATACGGCTCTCTCCCTCGAAAGGCTCTTCCCGTCCCCCGTTCAGGAAGAACGTCACGTGAGCATATTTCTCCGTCTCTGCAATACGTAACTGTTTCAATCCTTGCTTGGAAATATATTCCCCGATCGTGTTCACCACGTTTTCTTTATCGAACAAAATATGTAATCCCTTGAATTTAGCATCATAAGGAGTCATCGTACAATAATACAACGGCATGGTCTTCATCCCGAAATCCGGCTTGTCCTCTTGCGTCAACACGATCGTCAACTCTTTGGCCCGATCATTACGGAAATTAAAAAAGATCACCATATCACCCGGTTGTATCGTTCCCACGGGTTTCCCAGCCTCGTCCACGCAAACGATCGGTTTGATGAACTCGTCAGTCACCCCCGCGTCATAAGAGGCCTGCACTCCCGCCTCGACATCCGTCACCGGAGTACCCACACCATTCACCAACAAATCATAAGCTTCCTTGATACGCTCCCAGCGGGAATCCCGATCCATGGCATAATAACGCCCAATCACGGAAGCAATCTTACCCGTGGATTGTTTCATATGGTTCTGCAACTCACCGACAAAACCCTTTCCACTCTTCGGGTCCGTGTCCCGACCGTCCATAAAGCAATGAACGAAAGTCTTCTCGATCCCGAACTCCTTCGACAAATCGCACAAGGCGAACACGTGATCCAGCGAGCTATGTACTCCCCCGTTAGAAACCAGTCCCATGAAATGCACCTGTTTCCCGTTCTCCTTGGCATAATTAAACGCCTTCACGATCTCCGGGTTTTGGGCAATGGAATGATCCCGACAAGCCCGGTTAATCTTCACCAAATCTTGGTAAACCACCCGTCCGGCTCCAATATTCAAGTGTCCCACTTCGGAATTTCCCATCTGACCGTCGGGCAAACCTACATTCTCCCCGCTCGTGTACAACAAGGCACGGGGATTATTACTCGTCAACTCCGTGATGTTAGGAGTCGGAGTACTCCCGATCGCGTCCGAATGATCGTGTTTTCCAACACCCCAACCGTCCAATATCATCAATAAAACTCTCTTCATATCTATTTTATTTTTTATTATTTACTTTTTTAAATTCACAGCAAAGTTAATCTTTAATATCCAGTTTAGTGCCTTACAATCAAGGAAAATCAACGAAAACGTTTTAAAGCTCCCCGCCCGTTTATTCCGATGGAAAGAATAAAATATTAAAATTAATAGTACTATGTATTGCATAATACTATTTTTTATTCATATCTTTGTCTGGCATTACAAAAGAACCAAGAGATGAACATTGAAAACACACAAGCTCAAATGAGGAAGGGTATCTTGGAATACTGCATTTTACTGATCATCGCACAACAGGACGCCTACGTACCGGACATTATCAGTAAACTGAAAGCCTCCAAGATGATCGTGGTCGAAGGGACGATATACCCTTTATTAACCCGGTTGAAAAATACCGGATTATTGTCATACCGCTGGGAAGAGTCACAGCAAGGCCCTCCCCGCAAATATTACAGCATCACGGAACAAGGGCGAGATTTTCTCAAGGAACTCGAAAACTCCTGGAATGAATTGACCTCTGCCGTGAACAGCATTAAAGAAAACCATAACAACTAAACACCCATATCATGAAAAAAACATATACTATAAACTTAAGCGGTAAGATTTTCCATATCGATGAAGACGCTTTGGAAAAACTACAAGAATACATCAATACCCTCAAAACATATTACACGCAAGAAGAAGACGGCAACGAGATCATGGATGACATCGAGAACCGGATCGGGGAGCTTTTCACGGAAAACTTGAAAGGACAGTTCCGCGAGGTGATTACTCTCGACGACGTGGATCAAGTGATCGCCACGATGGGTACGCCTGACGACATCATCGACGAAGACGAGCAACCCCGGAAATCCGCCCCGAAACAGGCAAAAAAACTATACCGAAACCCGGACAACAAAGTACTTGGCGGAGTGGCCGGGGGCCTAGCCGCGTATTGGGGCATATCCCCCTTGCTCATCCGGATAGGTTTCGTACTTCTGTCTTTCTACTATGGAATATTCATTATCGTGTATAGCATTTTGTGGATTTCCGTCCCCAAGGCCAAGACGACCAAACAGAAACTCGAAATGAAAGGAGAAAATATAAATGTCTCCAACATCGAACGCTCCATAAAAGACGAGTACCAGGAGATTAAAAACGGCAAGGGTGCCGCTTTCGTGAACCGGGTAGGCGAAGGCTTATACGAAGTATTCACCATCATCGGAAAAGTGTTGGCCATTATTATTGGCGTGGCCTTCTTCGTCGGGGGAATCTTCATGCTGTTCGCCTTCTTGTCGGCATTATTCTTACCTAACCTTTATCCTTGGAAAAGTGGTTTTATGGAACTCGCTTACGCGTTCACGCCCTTAAACTTCACTTTGGGTAAAATCGCTATATCATTCTTGATTGGAATTCCTATTATCATGATCATTTATATGGCGATCAAATTGTTGTTCTCCTTCAAGAGTAATAACAAGGTGATCGCCCTTTCTGCCCTCTCATGTTGGATGCTGGGACTCGTTATACTCATATTCGTGGGGATCAGCGAAGGTCGAAGCTGGTCGATTGATGGCACCCGCTATGGAGAATCGCTCGAACTGAGCCAACAGGACACGCTCGTCCTGCTTGTAAATGAACGCTACAAGATACCTGAGAATCTTTACATAGACCACAACGTGTTCCAATTAGCCTCCAGCAACATGATTACTCCGGACATCAGGATATATTCGGCCGAGGGATCGACCCCGACATTACGTGTACAATTTTACACCCAAGAAGAAAAACCCGTATATGACAACATGGATTTTAACTGGAATTACAAAAACGACACGCTCCGATTTGATAATTACATCAAGCTCGCGGGACAATGGAGGGCTCAAAGAGTGACGCTGACTCTCTACCTACCTGAGAATAAGAAAGTACTCATTCCATCCCAAACAAGCCAATACTTGAGAAACTTGAGAGATTTTGACAGGGGCGTACGTTCCAGACTAAATAAAGATAAGATATTATTAATCATGCAAGACGGGAAACTTCACCCCCTCATGTAAACCGAAAAAGAAGAATATGAAAAAAACAATCCTGCATCAACTACCTCCCCTAACCCTTCCTTACATAGAAGGGGAAAACGATTGGTAATCAGCTCTCCCCCTGTGTAAGGGGGAGTTGGAGGGGGTAGTCGATGTAGGATTGTCGCTCTCAGCTTTCTATTTTTTCGAATCAATCTCTTTCAACAACTCCTTCACCGCCGTCTCCAATTGCTCGTCTTCCCCCTTGATAATTTTCTCCGGAGAGTTGGCAATCTTCACGTCCGGTTCCAGTTGTTTATTCTCCAGATAGCTACCGTCCGGTAAACGATAACCGACGATCGGGATTCCGAAATACAGCGTCGGATCCTGCAAAGTCTCCCAAGACACGCTCGTCATGGTTCCCGGCACAGGCATTCCGACAACCTTACCGATTCCTTGATGTTGGTAAACCCAAGGCGTTCCGTGGGCGTTCGAGTAGTTCGCCTCACAGGTCACCATAATCGAAGGCTTATTCCACCTACGACTTGGCATATCGCAAGCCTCCCGGCCCCGAACGACTTGCGTGAAATATTTCTTACCACTGAACAGAATCTCAATATCCTCGTGCAAACGGCCACCACCATTGAAACGAGTGTCGATCACAATTCCTTCCCGGTCATTATATTTACCCAGAATATCGGCATACACGGAACGGAAACTTGGATCGTCCATGCTGGAAATATGCACGTAACCCAAACGTCCTCCCGACAAACGATCCACATCGGCAGCTCTTTGTTTTACCCACCGCCGGTAAAGTAACCCATTCATCGTACCCTTTGAAATCGGCTCGATCACCTCATCCCAACGTTCCTTGGTAGAGGGGTCATAAATAGAGAACAATACACGTTTACCGGACTTGCCTCTCAGCAGGGGATAGTAATCTTCCCCGGCTTTCACCGCCCGCCCGTCAATTTTCTCAATGACCATTCCGGCTTTCAACTTCGAACGGACATGATCAAAAGGTCCTTTCTCCAACACCTCGTCAACTAGCAACCCATCCTTTGCATAGTTCACGTTCAACAAGAGGCCCAGTTCGGCAGTCGCCTCACCTCTTGACCCGGGGCGGTAACCCGATCCGGTGTGTGAAACGTTCAACTCACCCAACAACTCACTCAACAACTCGGAGAAATCATAGTTATTATTGATATAAGGTAAAAACTTCTCGTAAGCCTTAGTCATTTTTGCCCAATCCACACCATGCATATTCTTCTCGTAGAAACGTTTGGCCTCCTGACGACGTACCCGATCAAACATATACGCCCGCTCGGCAGCCTGATCCAGTTTCATTTCGGCAGAATACGCAATCGGACTTCTTCTCTCCGAACCCAGACTAATCTTCTGCATAGAACGTCCTCCCAACAGGAACAAATCTTTCCCGTCCTTATCCATCTCCAAAGACGCCCAACCGCTGTTCAACTTATGCATCACCTTGGTACTCCGTGAACGCAGATCGCTCACCCACAAATCCATACCTCCCTCGAAAGAGGCCATGTAATAAAGCTTGTCACCATTCTTACTTAATATCGCATCTCCCAATTGTGAAGAATTCGGCGTTAACCGCATCACCCGGTCCTCGATACCTTGCAGTTCGACCTCGATATTCTTTTTCTCTTTCACGGCAGGTTTCGTCTCACCTTTCTTATCTTTCTGATCCTCTTTCTGTTCTTTATTCTTCAGAGAGGCAATACGTTTCTCCTCCTCTTTCAGTAACTCGTAATCTTCCTTGTTCAACCGGAATTTATCGTAAGCATCCTGATTCATGAACACGATCATCACATCCTGCAAAGAACCCCACGATGCATGGTTACGCATCCCGTAACGCTCACTGGAAAACAAGATGGCATTTCCATCCAACACCCACCGGGGATTACTATCAAAATAGCCGCTATTGGTCAGGTTTACAATTTCCCCTTTCCCATCGGCACTCACGATAGCAATATCACTATACGGATCATGACGATTCCCGATGATTTCCATCGCGAACCATTTCCCGTCCGGAGACCATGTATACGAGAAACCGTCACCCGTGCGATATTGATATTTATCGTCCGCCACCTGCCGCACTTTCTTCGTCTTCAAATCAACGACCATCAATTTCGTACGGTCCTCAATAAAGGCCAACTCTTTTCCATCCGGAGAGAATTGTGGGGCAAACCGCTCTTTGGTTGAAGCCGGAAGAACAGCTTCCTCTTCGATTAAAGTCGCATTCGGGAAATTCACCTCTTCCTCACGGGCAATCTTCGCCGTGTAGATATTCCAATTTCCTCCCCGCTCGCTAGCGTAAGCGATCGTCCGGTTATCAGGAGCAAAGCTCAACCACTTCTCTCCCTCCGGAGTCGTGGTAACTTGTTTTGTCGTCGTGTAATCGGTAGAAGTCACGAATACATCTCCCCGGATAATCATGGCCACCTGTTTCCCGTCCGGCGAAACAGTCGCACTAGTTGCCCCGGAAGTGAAACGCAACGAGGCAATATTATCTTTCGCATTGTCACCAATAATATCCACTTTCACTTTCTTGGGACTTCCGGATGCATCTTTCACGTATATTTCACCGTCATAACCAAAACACAAACGCCCGTTACCCGCGATACTCAAGAAACGCACCGGGTGAGTCTTGAAAGAGGTCTCTGCCTTTACGGCAGAAGGATCGGCCACCGGGAACGAGTACACGTTAAACGAACCCTCTCGCTCACTCAGAAAATATACCCTTTGTTCGTCCGGAGACAACACGGGAGAACGATCTTCCCCCGCCCGATCAATCAGACGGGTATGTTTCCCGCTTTTCATATCATAGCGATAAATATCACGTGTGATAGAAGAGGTATGATGTTTACGCCATTCATTCTCCCCGCCTTTTTTATCTTGGTACAAGAATGCATCACCCGATTTGAAGAAACAAATCTCTTCTGCCGGGGTTGCCAATACCTGCCGAGGACGTCCCCCATTTACCGAAATGGCATACAATTCGGTCATGGAACCTGCCGGAAATAAAGCACTCTGAGCGGGATCACTCATTTGCGCCCCATAGACAATTTCTTTTCCATCCGGGGTAAACGTGTAGGGTATCTCCCTAGCTGAATTCGTCGTCACTTGCCGGGCATCACCTCCCCGGGCCGACATCACGAAAATATCGAAATTACCATTCCGATCACTCGTGAACGCAATCTGTTTCCCATCCGGAGACCACACGGGATACGATTCATACGCCGGATGCGTGGTCAACTGGCGAGCCTCGCCACCTTCCACGGGGACAACATAAATATCCCCCTTATAACTAAATGCAATTTGCTTTCCATCGGGTGAAATCTTCGGATAACGCATCCAAAGCGGTCCCGCCTGAACGAAAAAAGCAACCAGTAAAAAAGTAACAGTCAATACGATTTTATTCATCCTTCATTTATTTTGGTATTTAACTTAGCGCAAATATACGATCCGGGATTCCGGCATCCAGATAAAACGAGTAAAATCAACCCCTTGAATAAGGGCAAGGCTATTCCCACACGCTCCATTTTCCCGGTATAATTGAAGTATTTTCTCTCGAATCGGATCACCGGGAACCCACTGGATATGCTGTCGGACACAATCATCAACAATCATTCCCCCATAGAATTCGAGACAAGGAATTTCCCGGATCTCACCTCCGGTATTCACCACGTCCACCACCTTCCCGCCCTTCAAAACAACATATCCATTCTTCACGAACTCAAATCCGGGTAACAAAATATAATTAGCCGCAATCTTTCTCATTCAGAATATGATCTTATTTCTTTTTTGCAGATTTCCTTTCAAGCTCCATCTGTCTCCTCTGTTCGTATTCCTTTTTCAATTGTTTCTCCCGGTTCGGGGCCACGTACGTTTTAAAGATCTCGGTTTTGTACACGCAGCCTTCCCGATCATTCAACTTCTTCACTTTCACCCTCGTATCCCGGTCACTCTTGGGAATCTTCATGAATAACTTCGTGTAGCTGGAATCCGCCACGTAGAACTCCCAGTCTTTCTTGTAAGGGCGCAACGTGTCGACTCCCACGTACTGATCCGGAACTTTCAACGTGTCATTATCGGCAGACAGAAAATAAGTCTGTATGAAATTCCGTTTTCCCCGGTCGGATTTTTCCAATTTTATCGTCGAGGTAAATTTGTACATACCGGGAACAATGCTATCCAATTTCACCAGCACGAATTGATTTCGCTTGTCAAAATAAACCGTATCGGCTTTCACCACACGTGTTTCGTACACGATAGAATCTTTCTTCCGGACTTTAGCTTGTGTAGAATCCGAGCGTATGGTATCTGCCACGATCATCGTGTACCCCGGGAACAGATTAACCGTATCATTCACGGTCAACTCTTTCCACTCCCGCATGATTTTCGTCTGGCGACGACTCAAGGTATCGATCACCACGTCATAAATTTTATTGAATAACGCTGATTGCAGGGAATAGTAAGTTACGCAAGAATCAAAATCCTCCCGTGTAATCCCGTATTTCTCAAACAGGTCATTATAATATAAATAATTGTCTTTTTCGGTTCGTATATCACCCCGTGCGACCGACAACATTCCATCCGTCGTGTGCATATCAATCAACAAAGATGTGAATTGATCCTTGTCCAACGGGACCTTCTTCGAACAAGCCGTTATCGCCGCAATAATCAATATCACCCATAAAATACGCTTCATATCGCTAAAACTTTTAGTATTTATTCCTCGCTCTTTTTTCCTAGTTTCTCCCGCACCATCCTGTTCAACTTCGACGAGAACAGGAATTCGTTCAACGCCTTGTTGTTCGTGTACATGATCTCTTCGTTACTGCCCTCCCATTCTTTGTGTCCTTCATGGATAAACAATACCTTTTCCCCAATCTCGAAAACCGAGTTCATATCATGCGTGTTTATAACCGTGGTCATATCATATTCATGTGTCAACTCGGACAACAGATTATCAATCACGATCGAGGTCAAAGGGTCCAAACCGGAATTCGGCTCGTCACAAAACAAGTATTTAGGCTGTAAAACTATAGCCCGGGCAATAGCCACACGCTTTTTCATTCCTCCACTGATCTCCGCGGGATAAAGATTTTCCACGTTATTCAGGTTCACCCGGTTGAGGCAGAAAATAGCTCGCTCCGTTTTCTCCTTTTCCGTCATCGAGGAAAACAGATTTAACGGGAACTTCACGTTCTCCAACACGGAAAGCGAATCAAACAATGCCCCGCCTTGAAAAACCACTCCCAGCTCCTTCCGGATCTCCTTTATCTGTTTGTTATTCATCACGGTAATATCCCGGTCATTGTAGAATATCTTTCCTTTATCAATCGAGTGCAAGCCAATCAACGATTTCAATAACACGGTCTTCCCAGAACCACTCTTCCCGATAATCAGATTTACCTTTCCCGGTTCGAAAACGGCATCTATATCCGTCAACACCTCTTTTTTATCAAATGACTTACATACCCCTTCCGCCCGTATCATTACAATAATATTTTGGTTAATATCAAGTTCACAAGCAGGATGGCAATACTACTATCCACCACGGCTTTCGTACTCGCCTTTCCGACTTCCAGCGCCCCTCCCTGCACGTTATACCCGTAAAAGGCGGGAATAGAAGTAAATATCACGGCAAAAAACAAAGTTTTGACAATAGAATAGGTCACGTAATAAGGATTGAATGAAAAGTGCAACCCGTGTATATAATCATCATAGTTTACCACCCCGGATGCCAATCCCGAAAGGATTCCCCCGATAATACCGATAAACACGCTGAATATATAAAGAACCGGATTTACCACCAAGGCCGCCGCAATCTTCGGCCCCACCAAATAGGAAACGGAATTCACTCCCATCACCTCCAACGCCTCGATCTGTTCCGTGATTTTCATGCTACCGATCTCGGATGCGATATTACTCCCAATCTTTCCGGCCAGAATCAAGCTCACGATCGTCGACGAGAACTCCAGCAATAACGTCTCCCGGGTCAAATAACCAATCAGATAGCGAGGTAGCAGGGGACTCGACATATTGTAAGCCGTTTGAAGCGTCAACACCGCCCCGATAAAGAAAGAAATAATCATCACCAACATAACGGAATTCAACCCCAACTTCTCCAACTCGTTAGTCAATTCTTTTAAATAAACTTTCTTCTTCTCAGGTTTCGTGAAGATACGCCCCATGAATAATATGTAAGCTCCTATCTTATCTAATACTTTCATCTATACTAACTCCTTAAATAATACCCTCCTGTAAACCCTGTCTCAAATTTTATCGTAAAAATAGAAATTATTCACGGATTTATTACTAATTTCGACAACAATAAGATGAATTTAATTTTAAATGTATAACTAAATAAGATGAATAAGAACTCATATTGCGTTATAATGGCCGGCGGTCTCGGAAAACGTTTCTGGCCCGTGAGTACGAAAGCCTGTCCGAAACAATTTTGTGACATCTTAAATGTCGGGAAAAGCTTCCTCCGTCAAACCTTTGAAAGAGCAAATCAAATCTTTGATACCCAAAATATATTCATTGTTACAGGTACCGCCTACGAAGAGCTGACTAAACAGCAAATCCCGGAAATTCCTTCCGAGAATATTCTGAAAGAACCTTTCGGCAAGAACACCGCCCCATGCGTGGCTTACGCGGCCTACCGGATTGCCCGGGTTAACCCGCACGCAAGTATGGTAGTTGTCCCTTCCGACCATTTTATCACCAATGACGCAGTCTATCTCGATAACATTCAGAAAGGGATTTCTTTCGTTGAACAGTTCGGCGGATTACTCACCATCGGTATCAAACCAACCCGACCGGAAACAGGCTACGGGTATATCCAGATCAAGAAAAACAAGTTCTCCGAATTCATATCCAAAGTTAAAACGTTCACCGAAAAACCGGACAAGGAACTGGCAAAAGTCTTTTTGGAATCGGGTGATTTCCTTTGGAATGCCGGAATTTTTATCTGGAAAGTAGAAGATATTATCGAAGAGTTCAAAACATACCTCGAAGATATGTATTTATTGTTCGAGCAGGAATATAAAAATGTGGAGGACCCGGATTCTCCCGAAAATATCGCTCATATCTACGGACAATGCCGTAATATTTCCATCGACTTCGGTATCATGGAGAAGTCCGCGAAAGTCTATGTCATGAAAGGTGAGTTCGGTTGGTCCGATGTCGGCACGTGGCACTCGTTCCATGAAATCAGCCCGAAAGACGAGAATAACAATGTATCCAACAGCGAACAAGTCCGCTTAATCGAAACAAAAGAATGTATTATTAACGTTCCCCAAGACAAGAAAGTCATTATTGAAGGGATCGAGAATTGCATTATCGCGGAAAACAATGATATTTTAATGATCTGCCACCGGGATCACGAGGATAATATCCGACATTTCGACGATATGCTAAAACATACAACAAAGGAGCTTAATTAAAGCTCCTTTTCTTTTTATATCTTTACCCGAACCTCCTCTATCCGGGCGCTCTTGACACTCACAATTTCAAAAGATATATCCTCAATAGAGATCCGTTCCCCCTCTTCCGGAATATCCTCATTGTAATAAAGAATCAACCCGGCCAAAGTCTCGTACTCCTCGTTCTCCGGAAGATTCAAATCATATTTTTCATTCAGATAATCCACTTCAAGACGGCCGGAGAAAATATATTCATCGGGAGCGACCTGTTCTTCTTTCAGATTCAAACGGTCATGCTCATCCTCGATCTCCCCGAATATCTCCTCCATAATATCTTCAATCGTAACCATCCCGGCCGTTATCCCAAATTCATCAACCACGACCGCCACGCTTTTCTGTTCCTTCGTGAAAAGATTCAACAACCTCAAGGCCGACATAGTTTCGGGAACAATCAATATTTTGCTCACCGCTTTCTTCACGGTTTCGGGATGATGAAACAAGGCGGATGAATGTACATAACCGATCACGTTATCAATCGAATCCCGGTAAATCAATATCCGGGACAACCCCGTTTTCACAAATAGTTCCCTCAACTCATCCAGACTGCCATCTATCGATAAGGCCACAATATCCGGACGGGGAACAATACATTCCCTCAATTTCACTTCCGAAAAATCCAACGCATTCCGGAACAATTTAATATCGTGTTCGTCTTCATTTTCTTCTCCCCCGGTCTCACCCTCTTCTATCAGATTATTTAAATCTATCTTGCCAAAAGCCCGGTTTTCCTCTTTATGCGTCAGTTTGCGTCCGGTAAATATCCTCAGCAACAATCCCCCGAACCACACGGAGAAATACGAGATCGGGAAAAACAGGATATAAAACAAAAATACCGGAATAGCGAATACTCGTAAAAACACATTCGGCCTCAAACGGAACACCGCTTTCGGGAAAAACTCTCCCGTCACCAGCATGATCAACGTAGAGATCAACGTCACGAGAATCATTCGCAATCCCAGCGAAATCCCGACACCCTCCAACCTAGGATCGAGATAATCGGACATAAAGATACCGTAAATAACCATCACCACGTTATTCCCTACCAGAATCGTGGTGATATACATTCCCGAATTGGAAACAAAAAGATCGATTAACTTCTGCGTGATACCCTTGTTCGATTTATCTATCTCTATCCGAAGTTTATTGGAGGCCATAAAGGCAATTTCCATACCCGAAAAGAATGCAGACAAGACCAAACAGATCAATATGGCAACAAATCCTGACATTTAAGGTTTATTTTCAATTTCTACCACCCCCGTAATCTTGTTAAAGACCGGGTTTTTCAAGGATTGATCCGACTTGAAACCTTTATTCCCCTCTATAATCTGGTCCCCGGAAGTGAGCCGGGAATAGCGATCGGAATAAACGATCTCTTTTTTCATATCCCAGAACATCAGATCGGTTTCCAACTTCTTCCCCTCGGCATTGATCACGACGACCTCGTTACGCAACTCCCACAGCATTTCGTCTTCCAATTTTTTCGCATATTTCGAGGTAATGGAACCGACCATGCTACCGTCCTTCTCGTACAACTCCGCATGAATCCCTTTCGGAAATTCATCATATTTCTTGTCATCCTGGTTATACTTATTATAAAGGGGCGTTATTACTTTATACTTCAGCAATGCGGAATCGGAATAAAATAACTCCATGTTCTCCCCGGACATTTCAGGCATACCGTTCCGGTTCCCAATCGCATCCACATCCTTCATATTCGTTTTACACGAAAAGAGCATTACCGTCCCTAAAGCAAGGACGGTAATGCTTTTTATTTTTAATGCACGATATAGAAATGTCATGTATCTAATCTCTAAATCTGGCAGTCGTTGTCTCGTTAATCCATCCACCGACTTTCACGCTTTTCCCTGCCGTAATATCACGGAAGAAAGCCTCGTCCTTCGTCGGGAAGTGAGGAGAATACCGTTCAATATATTCGTTAGCCTTTCCTGCTACTGATGGATCAACTTGTTTAGCTTTCACAAACTTATCCACGGCAGCCCAGAATACGGTACGTTTGTCGAACTCGTCTCCTTCATAGTCATTGCTACTTACCGCATAAGCCAAACCTATCGTGATGTAAGCATCACCCATATTCGGGTTTGTCTTCAAAGCATCCAAAGCATATTTTTTGGCTGACGGATAATTCTTCTTTGACAAATACACCTGTGCCAGCTTGTAATTATAATCTGCTTTAGCTTTCGGATCATCTGATTTATCAATAGCCTCCTTCAAATATTGCTCGAATTTCGCAATATCTTGTTTTGAAAAGAACATCATAGCCAAACTGTAAGCAGCATCGGCACTCGGTTCCTGCTGATAAATCTTCTCGGCAACCGTGGCGTACAACGGTAAATCCGTACATTCTCGTCTTCTTAAGATAGAAGAAATTTCTTTCAAAACAGACAAGCTATCTTTATTCGCCTCGTATTTCTGATTCAACAAACCGGCCAATGTATTACAATCAGCATACCCGGACTCGAAGAAAATGGCATCCAATGCAGATTTACATACGGCAAAATTATCACATCCTTTTTCACCCGATGCCAAACGTTTGTCCGCAAAATCAGAGAATTTCATGTACAAATTAATAAATTCCTCCTGAGATAACTGATTTTGTTGTACCAACCCACAACCCACTTCAAAAGTGGCATGGATCAACTGTGCCGGAGTACCTTCTCCTTCCAATTCATACGATCTCATCAAATTATCAAACCCGGCTTTCAACATATTAATATCCCCATTGGAATATTTCACTTGAGCCATACCTTTTTTCCCAAGAACATATCCTTCACGGCTCCTTTTTCCCATATATTGAAGACGACGATCGAAAACCATCATTAAAGTATCCACATACTCCTTCTTTTTCGTCTTCTGGATCATGAACTCAATAATATCTTCCCCCCGGATATAGGTATTTAATTGAAATGCAGGTGCGTTCAAGAAAACGTATCTCCAAGAGGGTAACGCTTCTTCGTAATTTTTCTGTTTCCAGTATTCCGTGTACAGAGAAGCATTCAGAATGGTATTCGCACTATCCAATCCGTACTGAGACTCCAACGTTTGCGCTTTTGTCGGTAGAATGAATAGAAACATCCCAAATGCTATAACAGCAATCTTTTTCATGGTCATCCCTTTTATTTAAGTTAGTTCGAATAAGTTTTTTTTCATCATAGCCAGTCCACCCACGTGAGGACTATCGCAAAATTACCACTATTTCTTTAAAACGGAAATGTTTCACATATTTTTCATGTATAATTAACCGTTTTTTGGTATTCTAAAATTCTGTTTAAACCAGTGATCACTAACTTGTCTTCAAAAAAAACCGTCCGTTTCAACGTTTTTCTCAGATATTCACTTCCGCCACCCGTTATAATTACCGCAGCATGGGGATTATTTCGGAGCAACTCATCTATATACCCTCTTACTTCAAAAAGTATACCATTCATCACCCCGTTCAAAATTGCATCATGCGTGTTCTTCCCGACATACCCGTGTTCCATGGAACACTTCACCAACGGAAGACTCGCAGTAAACTCGTTTAGCGCTCGGAAACGAATACCTAGCCCCGGAGAAATATTCCCTCCCCGGAACTCCCCGTCCGCACTGACAAAATCATACGTGATCGCCGTACCGGAATCAATCACCAGCAACTCCCGGCCCGGAAAAAGGAATGCCCCGCCCACACAACCGGCAATCCGGTCAACACCCAAGGTCTTCGGGGTATCATATCCCAAGCGTATCGGCAAAGGGATTTCCGACGACACTTCACAAAAGAAAGTGGAAACCTCACGCAATCTTTCCCGAACTTCCGCCGAGATAGCTCCCGTGCTTGACAAAATCAAGTTTACTTCCTTCCCGCTTTTTCGGTAAGTCGTCGCCAGATCATATACTTCCGGTAATCCCAATCCACACTCCACCCAATCGCCCTCGTCAAAAACGGCGTACTTGGTTCGTGTATTTCCAATATCAACAATTAGATTCATAGCTTAATTATTACCATAAGCAAAGTCCCGCATCTCCCGCGTAATTTCCGATACCCGATTAATATCGACAATACTCGTGAAAACCAGACTCAACTTATCATTCTTTTCGCTGATCTTGCAAGGGATCACCTGTTTCTGTATAAATTTCAATAACTCGCTAAACACGGGAGAGGCATAGAATGGCGAATTCTGATCACTGATAAAATAAACAATCATCTTGTTATTCTTCACCATCAACCGCTCGATTCCCAAGTCTATACATCTCTGACGAATTCGGACCACTTCCATCAACCCGCCAACCGAAGCCGGAATCTCGCCAAAACGGTCTTTCATCTCTATCTCGAAACGCTGCAAAGCCTCTTCGTTCGCAATATTATCCAACTCCCGGTACAAGCGGATTCGTTCGCTCACGTTCTCCACGTAAGTATCGGGAATCAACAAAGCAAAATCCGTGTCGATCACGCAATCCGTGGCGAACGCCATCGGCTCATCCGGATGCTCCTTCTGTAATTCGGGGAATTCCTCGTCCCTCAATTCCACTAACGCCTCGTTCAGAATTCTTTGATAGGTCTCGTACCCCACTTCTGCAATAAAACCGGATTGCTCTCCCCCTAAAATATTCCCGGCCCCACGAATATCCAAATCCTGCATGGCAATATTGAACCCACTCCCCAAGCCGCTGAAATCCTCGATCGCTTTCAACCGCCTCCGGGCATCCGCATTCACTAATTCCAAAGGCGGGGCCAGCAAATAACAAAAAGCCTTCCGGTTGGAACGTCCCACCCGTCCCCGCAACTGGTGTAAATCACTCAACCCGTAATTCTGGGCCTGATTAATAATAATAGTATTCGCATTAGGAATATCCAACCCCGACTCCACGATCGTCGTGGCAATCAACACGTCGTAATCTCCCCGCACGAAATCATGCATCACCGTCTCCAACTCCTCCCCGCCCATCTGCCCGTGTCCCACGCAACTCTTGATGCCGGGAATCAGACGATGAATCATATATTGAATATCCCGGATATTATCCACCCGGTTATGAATAAAAAACACCTGTCCCCCACGGCTCACCTCGTAAGAAATCGCATCCTTAATCACTTTCTCGTCAAAACGATGTAACTCCGTCACGATCGGGTAACGATTAGGCGGGGCCGTACGGATAATCGACATATCCCTCGCCCCCATCAACGAAAATTGCAACGTCCGCGGGATCGGTGTCGCCGTCATAGTAATAGTATCCACGTTCAATTTCAAACGTTTCAACTTCTCCTTCACCGCCACCCCAAACTTCTGCTCCTCATCAATCACTAGCAAACCGAGGTCCTTAAATTTTATATCATTACTTGTCAAACGATGCGTCCCGATGATAATATCCACCTTCCCCGTTTCCAAATCTTTCAAAATCCGCTTAATATCGGCACTCTTTTTCATCCGACTGATATACTCGATCCGGCAAGGCATCCCCTCCAGACGTTTCTTGAAAGTATTATAATGTTGATAAGCCAAAACCGTCGTCGGCACTAACACGGCCACCTGCTTACTATCAGCCACCGCCTTGAATGCCGCACGAATAGCGACTTCCGTTTTTCCGAATCCCACGTCCCCGCAAACCAGACGATCCATCACGTGAGGACTCTCCATGTCCGCTTTCACCGCCTCGATCGCCTTCATCTGATCCGGCGTTTCCTCGTACATAAAGGATGCCTCCATCTCGTCCTGCAAGAAACTATCTTTCGAGAATGCATAAGCCTCCTCCCGCCTGCGTTTGGCATACAGGGCTATTAACTCCCGGGCAATATCCTTTACCCTCGACTTGGTTCGCTGTTTTAATTTATTCCAGGCCTCCCCGCCCAACTTACTCACGGTTGGCGGTTCACCATCCTTCCCCTTATACTTGGAAATTTTATGCAATGAATGGAGACTCACGTACAATTCGGAATTATTCTTATATACCAAACGTATGGCCTCCTGAATCTTCCCGTCATTATCAATCTTCGTCAACCCACCGAAACGCCCGATCCCGTGATCTATATGCACTACGTAATCACCTGGATGCAGGTTCTGCAACTCGCTGATCGTGATGGACTCCCGCCCTTTCCGGATCTGCGAAGTCTTCAAACGGTATTTCTGGTAACGATCGAAAATCTGATGCTCCGTGTAAATACACACCTTGATCTGGGCATCACTGAACCCCTCGTGAATCGTTCCCTCCACGGGGACAAAATTCACCTCATGCCCCTTGTCCGAGAAAATATCCCGCAATCGCTGGAGCTGCATATCGTTCGTAGAACAAAGATAAACCGTGTAGCGATCCATCTGCTTGTCTAGCAAATGCTCTGCCAGCAAATCGAACTGCTTGTTCACGGCCGGTTGCACCTCCGCCTCCAAGCGAATCACCTCACCCCGGAAAAACAACTCCGGTCCCCACTCCACCACACTGTTCCCCTCGATCGTCCGGAACAAACTATCCGACGTGATTAGGAACTCCCCGGCATCCAGCTCTTTTAACGAATTCATGCGGTCATGAATCAACAAGGAATTTTTCATCCACCAAGTGGCCTCTTTCCCAAGAAACTCGGTCAATCCCACGTTATCATTCTTATCCGTTGACTCACTCAAATCGGGTACGATCACCACCTTGTCAATCAACTGCTCGGAAAGCTGTGTTTCCACATCGAAATAACGAATACTTTCCACCTCGTCCCCGAAAAAATCTATTCGTACCGGACGTTCTTCCGCGAAAGAATAGACATCCACGATACTTCCCCGGATAGAAAACTGACCGGGTTCATACACGAAATCATTCCGTTCGAAACCGTACTCTCCCAACAACGACTCCAAAAACGTTATCGACAGCTTGTTACCCTTGATCACAGGCATCGACATATCGGCCAACATCTTCTTGCTCACCACCTTCTCGGCCATCGCCTCCGTGTAAGTGACCACCATCCCTACCTCCTTTGCCGTCAAGGCATTCAGCACCTCTGTTCGAACCAGGATTGAATCGTTATCTTTATCTTCAAAATTACCGGAACGCCGAAACGAGGAAGGCAGAAAACGCACGTTCTCCTCGTCATAAAACGTCAACAAATCATTGTAGAAATAAGCTGCCTCCTCCTTGTCGTTCAACACGAAAAGCTGTAATCCCTTCATTTCCCGTCCCACAGCGGCCGCAATAAAAGCCACGAGCGAACCGATCCCGTTCTCCAACTTTATCTTTGTCCTCGTCTGCTTACGCAGCCGATTGGCAATTTTCTGAACAACAGGATGATCTTGAAATAAATCTAATAACTCTTTTGCTTCCAAATCTTTGTCCCTTTATCAAAAAAACGGCATACCTTTCAGCATACCGTCTTCAACCCTCAGGTTCTATATTTTAAATGATAAGCATGGCATCGCCATAAGTACCAAAACGATATTTCTCCTTAACCGCCTGATTATACGCTTCCATGACGTGTTCATACCCACCGAAGGCCGCCACCATCATCAATAACGTTGAATAAGGCAAATGAAAATTGGAAATGAAAGCATCCGGCACGCTGAAATCATACGGGGGAAAGATAAACTTGTTCGTCCACCCTTCAAACTCGGTCAACCGTCCTTTCGTGGTCACACAGCTCTCCAACGTACGTACCACCGTCGTACCCACGGCACAAATTTTATGCTTTTCATCTTTTGCGTCATTCACGATTTTCACCGTTTCCGGTGTCACGAAGATTTGTTCCGAATCCATCTTGTGTTTCGTCAAATCCTCTACATCCACCTCCCGGAAGTTCCCCAAACCGACGTGTAACGTGATATAAGCGAAATCAATCCCCTTAATCTCCATCCGTTTCATCAACTCGCGGCTAAAATGCATACCCGCAGTCGGGGCTGCCACCGCACCTTCATGCCGGGCAAAAATAGTTTGGTAATTCTCGGCATCCTCCGGTTCCACCTTCCGGTTAATAAAACGAGGAAGCGGGGTTTCGCCCAACGCATACAATTCCTTCTTGAACTCGTCATATTCACCATCGAACAAGAAACGTAAAGTTCTCCCGCGAGAAGTGGTATTATCAATGACCTCTGCCACCATGCTATCATCTTCACCGAAATACAACTTATTCCCGATACGTATTTTCCGAGCCGGATCAACCAGTACATCCCAGATACGCAATTCCGGGTTCAACTCTCTCAGCAAAAACACCTCGATCTCCGCCCCGGTTTTTTCCTTGTTTCCATATAACCTCGCCGGGAACACCTTGGAATCGTTAAAAACGAACACATCCTTTTCATCAAAATAATCAATCACATCTTTAAATACCTTGTGTTCAATCTTCCCGGTTTTCCGATCCAGAACCATCAACCGGGCTTCATCCCGGTTAGGCGTCGGATGTAACGCAATCAACTCCGGCGGCAACTTATATTTAAACTTAGATAATTTCATGTTGAATAATGTTTATATATTAATCAAATCTTGCTAAATTACAAATTTTCCTGTAAAACTCCAATAATTTCATCCATTTTAAACCCATCTTCCACCCGGAAGTCTCCTACACGGGTTCTTCTTAGAGCTGACAGATGCGAACCGCTCCCGCAGGCTTTTCCCAGATCATGAGCCAGCGAACGGATGTACGTCCCCTTGCTACACACGATCCGGAGTTCCACTATTGGAAGTTCCACTTTCAATATTTCAATCTCCCGAACCATCACCTTCCGGCTCTTCATCTCCACCTCGTCCCCTCGGCGAGCCATCTCGTACGCCCGGACCCCGTCAACACGGACGGCCGAATAAGAAGGCGGGAACTGTTCAATCTCCCCGATAAACTGCTGGACCGCCCGCTCCAAACAGGCTCGATCCACTTGTTCATACGAAAACTCTTCGTCAAAAGATGTCTCCAAATCATAAGAAGGAGTCGTATGTCCGAAAGTAATTTCCGCCACGTACTCTTTCTCCTGCCCCATATACTCCTCGATCTTCTTTGTCTCCTTCCCCACACAAATAATCACCACACCCGATGCCAAAGGATCCAACGTCCCTGCGTGCCCCACTTTTATCTTCCCGTATCCTTTTCTCAAGCAAATACGAACTTTGTTCACCACGTCAAACGATGTCCAGCGCAATGGCTTATCGACCACGAACACCGCTCCTGCCCGAAAATCCTCTCCTTCTCTAAAAAAAATATTACCCCACTTGCTCATTATCCTAAAACAATCGTCAATATACCCGCAATAGCGCAATAAAGAGCGAACCAAATCAACTTACCCTTTTTCACGATATTAATCATCCAGCGACAAGCAATACATCCCGAGATAAAAGCTGCCGCAAATCCAACCAATAGTGATACGGTCGAAATACCACTTGCTTCTGCCGAGAACCCGCCTTTCATCAGATCCAGAAAAGCCTCCCCCAGAATAGGAATCAATACCATCAAAAAAGAGAACTTGGCCACCGCCTCCTTCTTGTTACCCAACAATATCCCGGTAGCAATAGTCGAACCGGAACGAGACAAGCCAGGCAACACGGCACATGCTTGCGCCAATCCGATCACGAACGCATCCCGATACGAGATTTTCTCTTTCACCCGGGGTTTAGCGTAATAAGCGAACGACAACAACACCGCCGTTACCAGCAACATACACCCCACGACCGTCAATCCCGAACCAAATAACGCCTCCACGTAATCCTTGAAACAAAATCCCACGATAGCCACCGGTATCATGGAAAGAAATATCTTTAGCACGTAGGCCATCTCATCATTATACTTGAACGTGAAAAAGCCCTTGAACAACACGGACACTTCCTTCCACAAAATCACGATCGTACTACAAACCGTCGCAGCATGAACCGCCACGGCAAACGTTAAATTCTCCTCTCCTTCTAACCCGAAAAGAGCGCTAAAAATCTGTAAATGCCCGGAACTACTCACCGGCAAAAATTCTGTAAGCCCCTGGATGATACCAAGCACCAATGCCTCAAACCACTCCATCTATGAATTGAAAATTGAGAATTGAAAATTGAAAATGCACGCACGTCAATATTCAATTACATTAATATTTAATTTTTCTCCTCTCCCTTCGTTTTGGGTTTCCGCATGATACCCCAGAAAACGAAACCAAAACCGAATAACACCACGATGGGCGCTAACGTGATCCGGCGAAAACTAAAAATGTCATAATTAAATGTATCGGGCGAATCCGCTCCCCCTCCCATCATCAAGAGGAAACCCACTATAACGATCCCGAAACCGATCAGGATCATCTTGTAATTATCCTTCGGTATAGGAAAACCGTCTTTTTTTTCGTTTAAAATTCTTGCCATATATTTTTATTTACACGTATAAATCATTCAAATCCCGCCGCAAATAACGACGTACCGAGAACCAAGCCGAGAAAAATGACAACACCACCCCGGAAAGGATCACGAAACCCACCATCAACAGGATCACGTCCTGCCGCATAATATTAATCACGTTCCCCACGTTCTCCTGCACGAAAAATATCGCACCCAGCAACACCAAGTTAGCGATCAGAGCCCCGAAGAACCCTCTCCACATACTCCCGTACACGAAAGGCTTGCATATAAAAAACGGAGTAGCCCCCACCAACTGCATCGTCTTGATCAACAGTCGCTGCGAGTAAACCGCCAAATGAATCATGTTACGAATCAACGTGAACGAAATCAACACCAACACCGCCCCGACAATCAAAAAGATAATCGTGATCCGCCGTATGTTTTCGTTAATACTCTCGATCATGGATTTCTGGTAATATACCTCGTGAATAATATCAAATCTTGCTAATCCTTTCTCTATCATCGCCAGCGAATCGTTATTCGCGTATGCCGGATTCAATTTGATCTCAATGGAAGGCAACAAAGGATTAGCTCCCAATATCCGTTCAAAATCCTCTCCCATCTCTTTCTTGAAAGACTTCGCCGCCTGTTCTTTGGTAATATACTTCGAAGTGTAAACGTAAGGTTGGGTATCCAAAATCTTTTGCACCCGCTTGATCTCCACCTCATTCGTGTTATCCTTCACGATCACGGCAAAACCGATATTCCGTTTCACGTGATCCGAAACCGCCCGAGCATTCAATAAAATAAATACAAGCATACCGACCACAATCAATACCAGAGAAATACTGATTGTGGGAACAAAATAAGCACTTTTTCCCTTTCTACTTTCTGTCCGCGACATTTTTTCTGTCTTAAAAACTTGACAAATATAATCATTCTACACCCGAGAACAACCCATTTCTAAAAAAAAATCGCAAAATCACATCTCCACTAGCCCCCATTCGCCCTCCCGTTCTCCAACATTCACCTCTTTTCCCCTTTAGTAACTGCATGAAAAACAGTTTTCAAGAAATGAATTAAAAAAATCCTTTGCATTTTCTTATCAAACCCTTTGCTGAAAACAAAAAATGCTCTATATTTGCAATCGCAAAAAAGGAAAGCGTTCCTTGAAAATTTTGCAAGCAATCATGCGAAAATAGCTCAGTTGGTAGAGCATAACCTTGCCAAGGTTAGGGTCGCGGGTTCGAGTCCCGTTTTTCGCTCCAAGTTGCTCGAGTGGTGGAATCGGTAGACACGCGGGACTTAAAATCCCGTGGCCATTGCGGCTGTGCGGGTTCAAGTCCCGCCTCGAGTACACGGAATATTAAGGAGTTAGTAATCACTAACTCCTTTTATTTTATCCAGAAAACTCTAATCACTTTTTTAAATTATTCCCTCTCGATACCCTAAAAACGATATGTGGCATCTCGACACCCCGGTAGTGTTTGACAAGAGTATCGACCTCCACCATTCCATTCCGCCGAGCCACGTTTTGGGATGCCACGTTCGAATCCCGAATAATGGAATAAACCTCGTCAAAATTCAACTCTTGAAAAGCGTACTCCTTACAAGCAATGACCGCCTCTGTGGCAAATCCTTTATGCCAAAACTCTTTTCGGAATAAATAACCAACTTCCGGCACCCTATTCCCGTTATATTCCTGGTACGTAATACCACATTGTCCGATAAGCTCGCCACTGCTTTTCTCTATGACCGCCCACAGGGCAAAACCGTCATCCTCGTACCGCCGAAACATCTTATCCAACCATGCCTGAACTTCCTGATCGCTAAAAGCGCCCTCGTAAGCATACATCACCACGGGATCCTGCAACAATTTACACACCTCGTCAAAATCACCCTGTTCTAACTTTCTTAGAACCAACCGTCCCGTTTCTAATAACACGTTTCTCATTCTTCTATTTTCAGGCAAAAATACCAAAAAAATATTTCCCTCAACAAATAAATCGTACCCGATAAAATAATCGATCATAACAACAATATGTATTACCCCCTGTTATCAAATGAAGAAAGGATGAACACTTAAGATAATTACCAGATAATCACAGATTAAAGATCTACCAAAGACGTATCAAAGACGTTCGTGGACGTCTTTGATACGTCTTTGTAACGAAGTTGATACGTCTTTAACCCCTAAGTACATCGAATATGCAACGGGTAAACACCGTATATTACCCTGAAAAAGTTTGCCGTAAACCCAAGCAAACCTATGCCAGCATTAAGCCAATTTCGTTATTCTCATCTGGCACTAAAATTGGCTCAAAAACAAACTGCCCCTGAAAGTTTTTTGTTCACTTTTTGGAGGCAGTTCTGTACTATACTACAATAGCCTATTTCAAATAAAACACATGCTACATTTTTTCCACACGTTCCTTTACAGATTGAATATCCTTCGGCTCAGCATCACTTAGCGAGTTATTTTTAATAACTTCCAACACATCAATCAAGAGCCTCTTCGCCCCCTGTTTGTCCCCGATCTCTTCCATGAGATCCGCACATCCCCAAGCCGTCGCCGGAGTTCGATCCAACTGATAAGCATAATTTACCCAATCGATACATTTCTTTTTCTCTCCTACATTCTGCTGATCGGTAATCTTCCAGTAATGACGGGTAGCACTGATCACGAAAGAGGACAATAGTTTATACTTCACCCCGCCAAACAAACTCGCCATACCCATCGTCTTCTTTATACTCACAATCGCGGTTGAATCATTCTTCATTTTAGCTGAATCAATCAGCATCTTAAAATGCTGGTTTGTTATCTCTTCCGTTTTTCTCAGGGAATCAATGCTATTCTCTTGCTGCTGGGCAATCATATACTCGTTCATCAACGTCTTGAATTTATCGTCCAGACGGTTGTTCGAATAGAAATCCAAACGCAACTGCTCTGCCGGAAGATAAGATTTACCGCCACCCATCATGGCAGACATTCCATTCTCCAGATTTCCCAACCCGGCCTTCACGCCAAGAATTCCTTCTAACGCCTTTTCATCCTTCTCTTTCACGCAAGTGGCAAAACAAGCGCTCAAGCTCTTCATCACGGATGCATTCAAACGATTACCCAACTTCTTGTTTTCGCCCTCGACCTTCTTGATGCCCTTCACCAAACGATCAAAAAGAACCGGATCAAAAGTAGAAATATTACCTATATTACTCACGTTCTCCTCCAACAACAACTCCCCATCAGAGAGGCATTTCAAGTACTCGTTCAGGACAATGCCACCGCCTGCCCCGGACTCTTTCAATAAAGCATAATACTCTCCTAGGAAAACTTTTCCCCGTTTTCCTTGTTCGTATTCCTTCTCCATTGCCGCAATACGGGGAGCCAGCGCGTACAAACGCACAGCTTTCTCTCCTTCAGCGATAAGTTTATCGGCTGTACGGACTCCCATAAACTTATACACCAACTCGCCTGCAGCATTCACGAAAACCAACGTCGGGTAAGCCGAAACCTCGTACTTACCCGCTAGTTCCGGTCCTTCACCTTTCTCCGCGTCAATCTTGTAATTGACGAAATTTTTGTTGAAGTAATCCCCCACGACCTGCTGGGGAAAAGTCTCCGCAGCCATTTTCTTACAAGGACCGCACCACGTCGTGTACAGGTCTACAAAGATCAGTTTATTCTCCTGTTTTGCTTTCTGTAAAACCTCTTTCCAGCTACCGGTTTCGAACTGAATCCCCTGTGAAAAAACATTCCATGAGAAAAGCAAAACGACTATTGTTAAAAATATTCTTCTCATTATTTCTATCAATCGTTATTCTCCAAATTGTTCTGCAACTTTTTCCATCAACAGATCTCCCCGCAATTTGGTAGCGACAATTTTCCCTTCCTTGTCAATCAATAACATAGCCGGAACCCCGCTCACGTTATACAATTTTGCCACCGGACAACTCCATCCCTTCAAGGAAGAAACATGTCCCCAATTCAAATCGTTCTTTTCAATCGCATTTACCCAATTATCCTTTTTATCATCCAGTGACACGCTCAGTATTTCAAATCCTTTATCATGAAACTTGTCATATACTTTCTTCACATTGGGAACTTCACGCAAGCAAGGACCGCACCAGGATGCCCAGAAATCAAGCAAAACGATCTTCCCACGATAATCAGATAAAGAAACATCCTTTCCGTCCGGAGCTTGTAAGGTGAAATCCGGGGCAACACTACCGATGGATGTTTTTTTAATATTATCTATTGATGTTTTCAATTTACGTCCTAAATAAGCATTTTTGATACGGGGAGTCAAACCTTCATACATTTTTTCAACTTCCGCCAAATCTCTATCCTTGATCACGAAATTATTAATAATCAACGCAGTTGCATGGCAATCGGGATAATTTGTAACCAAGCTGTCAATCGTCCGCACGGTTTTCTCCTTCATAGCCGTATACATCTGTATTAAAGAGTCCTGCATGGCAGCACTCGTATTCTCATCTCTACCCATGAAGGAAAGTCCCAGCATCATCAACATCTCATCCCGCTGTGCTAACAGCATTGTTTTAAAAATATCCTGCTCCACGCTCCCCGATATTTCTGCTCTGACATTCTCAATCTCTTTTCCCTTGACCGTTTTTTTCACGGTTATGCATTTTACATGAATTGGAATAGAGTCCAAAATAACGATATTCGTACTACCATTTATTTCCAAAATCCGCTCATCCACGTCTCCAAGCGGCTTTTGCATTTTAAAACTACCGTTTGCCACGATAGCGGAATCCAATATCTCATATTTTTTGTCTCCCAAGTCCTTTTTTAAATAGACTACTTTTCCATCTCCACCTTCCCACTCTCCTTGAATGGTATAAGTTGTCTCTTGTTTGGCACACCCCATGAACAACAAGCCTATCAATAATCCACTGATAATTTTTCTCATACTTCCGGAATTATTTTAACATTTTTAAATCAAGTATCGTTTATATTTATTCTGATTTTTTCAAAAATGACTCGAACTCTTTCGCTTTCTCGGCTCTGATTTTCTCGTCCATCTTTTTGAATTCTTTTGCCTTTGCATTATTGCCAAGTTTAGCATGCAAAACAGAAAGAGTTCCGTAATAATTAGATTTTAGTTTAGCACTTCCCTTATCTTCTTCTTTCTGCAAACCTTCAATTAAAACCAAGTACTTCTCTATTATGCCCTTATCTTGACAATATGCCACAAGGTATCGAGCCGTTTCATCCAAATCACGATCAGAATAACCCAAAGCCTTGATGTCACGATACATCATCTGGCTTTCGTATACTTCATTCCACTTTTGAGCCAACTCCAATTCATAAATCTTTATTTTGGCACGATACGTTTCTGCACGTTTCAAATTCCCGCGGTCAATCAAACGTAACAAAGTATCTATTTTTCCTTGCTCGGCAACCAAACGCAAGGGAACCCCATTCTCATCAAATTTAATTTCAACCACTCGATCTACTGCTTTTTCCAGCGCCCAACTTAATTGTCTCTCCACGTTATAGCGATCAAATTTCACTTTATGAGCCAAACGGTCTATATTGAAAATCACGTAGTCAAATTGCGGAGAATAAGGGTTTTTGATAAAAGCCCCCACAAAATCCCAGATTTCTTTTTCCTGCAATTTTTCCACAGGTATCGTATTCATGTAATCAAGTACGATTTTCTCGATGTCATCTTTCAAGAAGGCTCCTTCCAACGCGGCAACATATTCTTTCAGAAACGCCAAGTCCCGTTCTCCTGCCTCGTACCTATCACGACAAGCAAACAAACTTTTACCTTCCTTACCCGCTTTCATCCCGGCAATCAATACATCTGCCTCTTGGAATCCCGCCATTTGATGCATAACTTTTCCTTCCTTATTAATTAACAAGAGTGTCGGGAAACCAATAATATTGGATTTATATTGTTTATACAGATCTTTCCCCACACCCTTTTCCATATCGTATTTCACGTTGATGAAATTCGCGTTAAAAAAGTCGCCCACGTCTTTGCGAGTAAAAATATCTTTGGCTAAAGCCTTGCACGGGCCACACCAAGAGGTATAGCAATCCATAAAGATATATTTGTCCTGCTCTTGAGCCATTTTCAAGACATTTTCCCATTTCTCGCCTTCGATAAAACGAATCCCGTCTCCGGCCGACTGCCCGAACGAAAACAAGGCCAAACATAAAAATTGTACTATAAATCCAATCTTTTTCATAATCAATCCTATTTACAAATATGCTATTATTTTAATTCATCCAATTTTGCCTGACAAGCTTTCACGTCACTCTCTTCGACCCCGGCCGCTGAACTTCCATCTTTCAATCCCAAGGTCAAAACTTCTTTCGCTTGTTCCTTTTTATCCAAGGCCAATAACTTATCGGCCACGTATGCCGCCGTCTTTGCGGAAGGGCTCAACTGATGTAAAAACACGTACCAACCGGCAACCCGATCCTTGTATGCCGCATCTTTCTCTCCTGTATATATCTCCTCGTAACGTTCCACGTTCTCAACCATACTCGTTGAAGTATAGTAATCATCGATACTTGAAAAAGCGAACATCATCGCGTTCAGTTTTCTCGCTGCCTGATATTCCTCTTCATTCCCACTTTCTTTTGCCTCTTTCAACTTAGCCTCCATGGCCTTTAGCATGGCAATTTTCTCCTTATGAGTTTCCTCATATTTTTTCTGAAGTTCCGCTATATAACTGATAAAAAGCTGATTAAACTTATCCAGTTTCTTTTTAGCCGAATAATAATTTAAACGTAGTAATTCAGAAGGGATATAGATATTTCCTCCCCCCAATGAAGCCGCCGTGGCACTATCCTTACCTCCCGTCGCCTTAAATAAACGATCTTTCAAAGCCAGCACTTCCTCAAAGTTTTCCTCTTGATCGGCTTGTGCCGTCTTTTGAACGCTAGCACTCAAGAAAGTACAAATCGCTTTATTCACGGCAGTAGAATGTTTTTTGTCCTTCGCCGGATTGACAGCCTCCGCACAAGCCGCATCCACCAAGCGGTTGGCTAATTTCTTGTCGAAAACCGTGATTTTGGCAATACGAGGAACATTGACAGAATCCAATAAATGAGCATCGTCCACCAATGCAAAATAATCAAGTAATACATCGCTACAATCCAATCCGGATTTGTCTTTCAATATAAAATACTGATTCAAAAATTCTTTATCCCGGTTGCCTTCCTCGTATTTTTTCATGTATTTCTTCAATTCCGGTTGTGCGGCAAACGCATCCACGGCCTTCTCGCCTTCCTTGATAAACATATCCACGGTTTTACCGCCCAGGAAACGATAAACCAATTCCCCGTCCCCATTAACAAAAAGGAACGTGGGATAAGCAGATACTCCAAATGTTTTCGCAACCATTTTCCCGTCTTCACTCTTTTCTGCATCCAATTGCAAATTCAAAAAATGAGCGTTATAATATTCGCCGACTTTAGCTTGCGGGAATACATTATCCGCCATGTGCTTACAAGGTCCACACCATGAGGTATATATATCTATAAATACCAGTTTATTCTGTTTTTTCGCCATTTCCAGTACCTCTGCATAACGCCCCTTTTGGAAGTCGATCCCCTGTGAAAACACGGTTAAACCAGTGATTAAAATCGTCACTAACAATACTAATTTTTTCATCTTACAATCCCTTTAGTTTATGTCCAATACTATTGTATATTTTTTATTCCTCTCAAAATCACAATTATAAAGCAACAAGAAATCCTCTGCCACGGCAACTTCCCATTTCTGTCCCCCCGCCAAACACGGGTTATTTACACGTTTCGGGAAATAATAGGCAAACGGAATATCCGTCACGTGTTCCTGTTTCAATTTTCCTCCTCTCATCAATCCTCCGTCAAAATATTCATTGGTCGTGATCGTCACGAAACATTGTTTCCCTTTTATCTTGAAATCTACACGGAATCCTAATGGTTTCGGATTTTGCATCTTTACATCCCAAGCCGGATCGCCATACAAAACAACTACATCCCGGTCATGTACAAATCCCATCTGGTCTTTCGTCGGCTGCTGACCCGTCACCGCCTTGAATTGTTTTTCAAACATCTCCCTCTCCCCAAAATCTATTTCCGAAAAAGGATAATTTACGGTCAACATTTTCGGATGCCACTCGTTTTCCGTCCTCAACATATCCTGCTGGTTCAGATAAACGGCCTGCGCCAAGGTCAACCGCCCGGCATTGGCAACCCAGTATTTCAAACCTCCCCAACCGTTCCGGCCATACCAAGTTGTAACGACATATCCCACCATGGAAGTTGCATCCATTCCGCTCAACCAAGCCACAGCCATACTCTCCGGGTCATTGTCAATATTCCCGATCAGACAGTTACCCGCCGCAAAATAAACTCTCGGGTGAGCCGTCCCTTCCAAAAACTCAGGAGTCATGAAGTCGGCATACAACCGCCCTCCCCGTGGTTTCAGATTACCAACCGTAAATGGCATTTCAAGATTTTTCTCGGTTGCGTGTGAAGAGGTTACCAGCAAATCGGGATCAATTTCTTTATATTTCTCTACCCATTTATTCAGTATTTCCCATTTATTGATCTGCTCATTCTTCACTTCCCCGTTGCGGGTTGTCTTCTCGCCCCAACCGCCGGGTGTTCCCCCGTCATTCATAAATGCAAAACGATCAAAATATTTTCCACCGCTCAATTCTGCCGTCGTGTTCAATGCTGTATGAATCACAAAAGGTTTAGCGCTCCCCTCGACCATTCGCATAGCATCTGTAGCTGAATACCCCGTGATAATTCCCCACAAGTAATCCGCATAAATATCATCATCTATTTCCCGACTCAAACGATGCCCTTCCATGGCAAACTCCCGATTGAGGTTTTCCGGTTTTTCCACCACTGCCACGTAACGGGGAGTTAAACGCCGTAACTCCGCCAACAATTCTCGCGGCTGTTTGTCGTAATATAACACGGTTGCTTTATGTCTTTTAGCTAAAGCCTCTACCACTTTCATCCATTCCCCGTCAGCCTGAACCTTTTTCGAGGTAACAACCACATAGTCACGAACCTGTTGAGCTTTTACCCCCAATAAATTACAAGTCGTAAACAGCCAAACGGCAAACATTACAACTATCCGTTTTTTCATCATATTTCCAGATTAATTAGACTGAGTTGCTTTAAACAAATCCTTATACCGTTCCATCCGCTCCGCTTCTATGGCATCCCCCATCTTTTTATATTTATCAGCGTTACCCCTATCGCCCACAAGAGCATACAAACGACCTAACAAGTTATAATAATTGGTCGAACCACCCTCCGCCTTCTCCTGTTCACTTATCCTCAACACGAATGACAAGACGCTGTCAATTAAATTCTTATTCAAATTTCTTTCAGAAAGGAGGGTCAAAACTGCTACAATATATTCACCCCGAACATCTGTCATGTGCAAGTTCGCAGCTACTTCCAAGTCTCGAAACACCTGTTCGTTATCTCCTGTATGCAAAGCTTTAATAATAGCGAGTTTTAAACGCATTCCATCCTGTCCCAATAATTGCCCTTTATTTACCAGATACGTCAATCGTTCCAGTTTTAATGAATCATACAATGGCCAAACATACCGTTCATCCTGGAAATGAGGCTCGCATTGTTTCTCGATCTCTTTGTTCAAATTTCGACTCAACACCATCAATACCTCATATCTCTTATCAATCTCATTATCCCCACTAACCCCACTTCCCAATCCTTTGAAAAGTCTCTTCAAACGTGCAGCCTTATCCTCCGGAGCGGAGCTTTCTTCCCGATCCCATTTCATTTTTTTCACAGCATAAATGCCATACTCAAAAACATTGGAATAAGGGTCTGCAAATACATATTTATTTAATAGCAAGTAAGTATCCTTATCTTCCACCTGCAACACCGGACACCGAGACATATATTCCTTTATCACCTGTTCTGCCTCTTTTCCCTTTCTCGCATCCTCCAAGGCCTCCACGTATTCCTTCACGACCTTAATGTCACGCTTGTTTACCGTGTATTTCTCTTTCAAACTTTCTAGGTCAGTTTGTGCAGATGCTGCTAAGCAGCATCCGACACAAACCAATATCATGATTGTCTTTCTCAACATATCTCTTATATTATACAGACGAATCACTTTTTCAGATTCTTAAAATAATCAGCACCCACCGGATCATTAGGACAATTAGCATTTTGCATCGCTTCAAGATCCATTGACAATACCCGTTGTAGATAAGGGATCAACGCAACAGCCCTCTCCAACATACGGGGGAATACCTCAAAATTATAATCCAACTCTGTCTTTGTCGTGGCCGTCAAGAAAGAAATATAATCAGCTAAATCCATTTGTTGACCAGGCACTTTTATAGTCTCAACCTGAAAGCCAGTCGGTTGTGAACGAACATAACCATTCGAACGGAATATATAAACATTGGGGGAATATTTGCCTGCCGGATCTTCTGGCCAAGGAGCTAATATCATTATCTCCTCTTTTCCATTGGCTTTCTTCATGCGTAAGTTAAAAAAATCATCTGGTTGCTCCGTTGCTCCCAAATACAAGCGCGAAATCAACAAACTTGACAACTCCGCTTTCCACTTATCCCAGTCCTCATCCGTAAAATTATTCATTCTATCCCCAATACCAGCGAGAATAATACAATCTCCATTATCTAAGTAAATATCCACCACCTTGTCCGGATTATAATCATAATCATTACAAAGCGAATCACACAAAAACGTACGTACAAACCAACTTCCTTGTACCAAACTTTTATCTAACCCCACGAATATTCCATCCTGTATATGGTTAATAATTTTCCGAATCACTTCAGTGTTCTCTTCTTTTACTGGAGTATACCATTTGTTAAAATAACCACTCCAATTCGTTACCTGAAAAGCATAGGGTTCAAATTTATACAAATAATACATACCCCACTCTTCCCAAGTATTATAAATCAACTCATCCACCGAACCAGGTTCCCCCTTCGTCAAACCATATAACGGACCGGCTAACTCGGGATTTACCTTAACCTCCTCGGAACAGGAAATCCCTAGGAACAAGATCATTATCAAATATATTGTAATCTTTTTCATACTTTACAAATTTTAATATCACTATTCGGGTTTAATCAAATTGCGCTCATTATCATAACATCCATTGTTATAATCAAGTTCACTGCGAGGAATTGAAAGCACATAATTTTTACTTCCTTGCGGCAAAGTATAGGTTTCGTATTTATCCCAACTCGAATACCACTTGTGTTTCAATTCCGGCATCCCCTGTCTTCGCAAATCCCAAAAACGCATGGCCTCCTCGAAACAAAGTTCCCGACGCCGCTCTTCCCAGATAAACTTCAACAAAGCTTGTCCATTCGAAAAATCCGCTGACGTTTTTTCCACATACACTTTCGGGTCCAAACGACACCGCCGTAAATTATTCAACAAATCAAGAGCATCACTCGTCACTTCATTATTCTTACGTGTATAGGCCTCCGCCAGATTCAACATTACCTCCACACTCCGCCAATTCTCATGGAGAAGATTTTCGCTCGGTTTTGTGGATGTTGAACCCGACATTTGACGATATTTTATCGGATAATAATACTTGTACTTATAGGGTCTATCTTCTTCCCACATACTTTCTGCCTTTTTAGCCGGAATGTCCTTTAAGAAATAAGCTTTTTTCCGTAAATCTCCCTCTTCATAAGAGCGAATCAATGACGCATCCGTATTATGTGAAGGTCTGAATCCCAATCCGAAAAGCTCTCCCGAGGTTGACAAATATTGATACGGAGAATAACTAGAGGTTCCGAATGTAAAAACGACTTCCTTATTTATAGTTCCATCCATCATTGTAAATATCTTATTACTAAGACCTTTCTCCGTTCCGAATAACGTTGTATCTTGATCGTTCAGATTCAAAATAATGGAATTCTGAGCCAAAAACAATTTACCGGTTCGGATAACCTCATCCCAATTTTCTTGGAATAAAGCAATACGAGAAGCTAGCAACAGGATCGCCGGTTCAGAAAGCCGGTGTATATTCCCGTCAAACGTGGCAACTTTAATATATTTCTCCGCATTCTCAATATCCTCGTTAATCAAATCATACACCTCCCGAATGGATGAACGTCTTCTAGCAGCTATATCTATTTGCGGTTCCGTCCGGATAACCACTCCCGGCTCATCCAAGTTCTCTTTAGACCAAGGTAAAGCGTATGAATTCACCAAACACCAGTAATGATAAGCTCTCATCGCATAAGCTTGGGCTGCAAGAAAATTATAACTTCCCGAATCGGCCTCCACGTACACCATTTCAGGCAACGCATCTATAACCAAGTTACAAGCCAAAATATTCCCGTAACGACGCTCCCAAAAATTATCCGCATAACTCTTTATATCTCGTTCCCACTTGTAAGGTTCTTCGCCTTCTCCCACGCTAAAAGCATCCACGGAATTTTTATCCCGGGTATCATTATTTTCATCATCCGGATCCAATTCCAGTTGTCCCATCTCCACATCGTCGGTCATCAAATATAACCAAGCCACCTCGTCATCAAAATTTCGGGGAAAACCTTCTCTATACAACATCGGTAAAAACTCTTCCACTTTCCCGGGAATCAACAAATCTCCCGAATCCTCTTTCAAATAATCGTCACACCCAGTGAACAAAAGTATCCCTAAAAGCCAGTAGGTATATATCTTTACAAATCTTTTCATAATCACTTCCTATTAAAATGAAACATTAATACCCAAACTATAAGAAGGTAATATCGGAATATTCGCTTCCGGAGTCTCCGGATCAAGCCCCTTCCAATCCTTATGCGCCCACACGAACAAATTCGAAGCCTGGAAACGAATCATCATAGAAGATATTCCCATTCCCTTCAATAATTTCTCAGGCATGATGTAGCTTAACCCCACAGAACGTAAACGTAAGAAATCAGCCTTCGCCACGCGGAAATCCGACAAATCATAGAAATAGGTACACTCTTCAGCAGCACCCCGATCCTCGGCTGAAACATTACGTTCAAAATCCGAAGCTACTCGATCATTATACAGAACAGGCACATCCGTGTATTTTTCATCACCGGGTTTTCTCCACCTTTTTTTCCAATTCGTAGATACATTGGCAACCGGATTCAATGCAGAATTTTTATCGGCATACACACTCGGTAAACGTTTCACTCCACCCAAATTATACGTGAAACCCACGGATAGCGATAAACGTTTATCAAAAGTCAACTGCGTGTCGAACCCTCCGGAAAGATCCGGATAAATGGACCCGCTTTTCACCAGTTCCATGCGCTTCGGGTCAGCTGTATGCCACAATTTACCATCTTTCCCGTAGAATAATGGATACCCGTTTTCACTAGACAATCCCCCATAACGGAAAGAGTACATTGAACCTAACTTCTCACCCTTAATCGCTAAATTACCATCCAACATTTTATTAATGACCTCCAAATCGCTGTATAATTCATCGTTTGCCAAGGTCACCTCACTTGTATTTCTTCCGAAGTTTACGTTAAACCTCCAATTCAACTTCTTTCTTTGAATGATCTCCACGCTCAAATTACCTTCAAATCCTTGGTTATCCATCTCTCCTGCATTCATGTACAAACGTGATTTTCCATTAGATGTTGCCACTGTTTTTTCCATGATCAAATCTTCCGTATGTTTTTTATACACGTCCAAACTACCTGAAAGCCTTCCATTCCAAAAAGAAAAGTCTGCTGCAACGTTCCAAGAGGTCGTTTTCTCCCATCTCAAATCTGGATTAGGTAAACGGTATATCGTTGACTGTTCCAAGTTACTTGTTGTATTACGATCTCCTACTTCCAAAATCAAATTAGGAGTAGCATCATCATGAATATTTCCTTGGATACCGTAACTACCTCTTACAGATACAAAATGTCCGTTTTGAGCAAATCGAGCCATGAAACCTTCATTCGTCAATAGCCATTTACCCGCAATGGACCATGTAGGTAACCACCTATATTTCGGGTTACTCCCAAATTTATTGGCCCCATCCGAACGAATATTGAAATTCATCACGTAACGATTGTTATAAGTGTACGTGGCCGAACCAAAAAATGAAGCCACTCTCGAAATCGAGTTCGTATTCGTTGGAAGCATTCTATCAATATAATTGTTTACAAAATTGTCTGTATGCACTGGCATAAATCGTTCTCCATAAGTAGGAGTCCAACCATACCCCGTCGAACGTACCCCCTCGTACTTCGTTCCTCGCAACTCAGAACCAACAATTATATTCATATCATGAACATCAGCCAAAACCTTAACATAGCTCAAACCATTTCTCACAGTATACCCTGTCTTCACCGTATTTCCCTGCTCCAAAACACCTCCGTATGGTAGAGGAGATTTCCAATATTCATCATCATTTTCATCATATTGCTTGTAATCATAGGTACGAATGGAAGCAACACTACTAGATTCCTCTGTTTTCCAATCCCGCTGATTCGTCGATGAATTATGATAAGAAAAAGTTCCTTGATAAGATAGTCCATCATACAACTTTACATTCAAATTTAACAACGCGTTAAAATCATTCGATTTACTCTCCTTACCTGTTTCTGCCAACTCGTTCAACACGTTATACAAGTATTTTGAATCTTTCTTGTAAAAGTGATATTTCCCATTTTCCTCGTATGGCTGCACTGTCCGAGAAGTATTATACGCATAACTAAACGGGTTTACAACAGAATAACCTTCATTCTTCGTCGTGCTGAAATCAATTTTCGCCATAAAATTTACATACTTACCCACGGATGCATCCACACGAGCTAAAGTAGTGAAACGCTCGCTAACAGAACCTTTTGCAGCTCCTTGATTATTATTATAACCAGCAGAGAAATAATACTTTGTTGCCTCAGAACCTCCATTAATACTCAAATTATGCGAATGAGTTACCGCATTACGGAATAACACATCAAACCAATCTGTATTACGCTTCGCCATCTCCTCTGACCGAAGTGCAAACTCCTCTTTCGACATCCGACGATTAACCAACTCGTTCAATAGTCCCTCGTAAGAATCATCCGGATCCAACGATATATTTGAACTATATGATAATCCTTGCTCGAAAATATCCTTGGACAATTGCATACGTTCCGCAGAATTCATACGATCAAAATTCCGGTAAGAAGGACGTTCGTTTAGTACCACTTCACCATGATACGAAACCGTGGGCTTGCCAACTGTTCCTTTTTTCGTCGTCAACACGATCACCCCATTCGCAGCCTTTACTCCATAAATCGCCGTGGCAGAAGCATCTTTCAAAACCGTAATGGACTCTATATCCTGCGGACTAATTCCCGAAATAGCATTACCTACTAAATATTCGGCATCTTCACTATTCAACTCCGAGGCTGTAATCGGAACATCTTGTTCCAAAATCACTCCATCAACCACCCATACAGGAGCTTTGTTACCGTTAATCGTTGAAGTACCCCGAATACGAATTTTAGGCGTAGCACTCGGCTCTCCCGAAGTATTCATAACCATCAATCCGGGGACTTGTCCCTGCAACATTTGATCAATAGAAGCAGCTCCCGCCATATATATATCATCGGTTTTCACTACCGAAACCGCACTGGCTGACTCTCTCCGATTTAATGTCTGATACCCGGTCACAACAACCTCATCCATATCCACCGCAGAATACTTCATTACGACATGCAAAGAATCCTGTCCCTGCCAAGTAATTACCTTTTGCTCCATCCCCACAAAAGAGAAAAGTAATTTTTGCCCGACTTTATTTTCAATCATCATCCGGAATAAACCGTTCACATCCGATGCCACACCACGAGTTGTTCCTTCCACAACAACAGAAACTCCCGGAAGAGGCATCCCATCCGTGTCGACCACTTTTCCCTTAATCAATTTTAGCTTAACATCATCCTTTTTTTGTGCAGACGGCTTAACAATTACCACTCCCTCTGCATACTCATAACTAAAAGGCAAACCCTCGAAAATACGATCCAACGCTTTCTCGAAAGGTTCATTCGTCAGAACCATATTGAGTTTCACGTTCAAACTTGCAATCTCTTCCTCGTTAAACACGAAATAAACTCCTGTCTGATTCTTCAACTCTTTAATAGTCTCCCTGAGACTTGCATTCTCTAATTTCAACGTCACAGATTGTGACGATACACTGGCTATCGCCGTAAAAGAGAAGAACATAGTCAAAAGCAAAGTCAATCTCATTGCTAAATAAATTTTTCCCCTCGCATTTTCAGGCGAGGCTTGTGTAGAATTTCGTCTTTTTTTCATACATTTGGATACTTTGATTAATAAACGTAGCCTTTTGCCGAAGGCTGCTATTAAATTTTCAACATAGAACGGGGAATGCTGGAAACATTTCCCGTTTTTATGTTTCTTCTATTGCATCACTGAAGTTATTGTCACATTTCTTCCATTGATAATAAATTTTACGTTAGTTGTTTTTTCTATCATATCTAGCACGCCATTTAGATCTTCATACTTCCGCACCACTCCGGTAAAACGACGCTTTTTATATTCTGATGCCGAAAAAGTAAATTGTACATCATACCATCGAGCCAATTGCACCACAATATCATCCAATTCCATATTCTCGTACTCAAATATTCCCCGCACCCACGAGGTGTACAAAGAAAGTTCCACGGCTCGCTGGCTGATTGTTCCGGAATATTGATCTACCACGGCCTGATATCCCGGTTTTAATACCGCATAATTATCTCCGGAGGTTACTTGCACGGCACCCTGCTCCAAAGTTGTCAGAATTCCTTCATTTTCCGGATAAGCTGAAATACAGAATTTCGTTCCCAACACTCGCACGCTCACATCATTTACCCGCACGATAAAAGGTTTATTTTCGTCATGCCGCACGTCAAAATACACTTCCCCCTCAGCAAGCACCTCTCGCATATCTCCCGTAAAACGAGTAGGGAATGTTAATCGCGAAGATGAATTCAACCATACCATGGTGCCATCTGCCAACGTGAAATGATATTCCCCTCCAACCGGAGCCGAAATGGTGTGATATACTGGTTTCTCTTCTATCTCGTCATTTACCTCCACGTTATCATATCGCAATTCATTCTTTTTGTCTTTCAAAACAGTCGCCCCGTACTGCCCGATTACCTCTTGTAAATTATCTTGTGTCAAATCGACTTGTATCCCATCAGCCACGATTAGAGTCGCTTTCGTTCCTCCGGCATGCACCTTCGCCAATACGGGAGACATCTCTTCTGATTCCGGAGTATAAAAGAATACAAATGATAAAGCGAACAAGATCACAACAGAAGCTGCTACAACAACTTGAATACATCGTTGCTTTCTTCTGCGAGCCCGAATTTTTTCCTGTACACGTTTCAATGAATCAGGAGCCCCCTTGCTTGAACAAGCAACCATTTGATACTCACGCACCATTTTCACTCCCTCCATAAAAAGTTGTTTGTTTTCCTCCGCCTCATCCATCCACGCTCGCAACTCCCGTTCCTCGCTCTTATCCAAAAGTCCGGAGCAATAATCACCAATCCAGTGCCAAATTTTATTGTTCATCTCAATCTCTTTTATATTATATACCGGAAGATTGAAAAAGAGATGACAACTTTTTTAGGAAAAATTGCAGGAAAAATAATTTTAACAAAATGAAGGAGTAAAAATTTATCGCAGAATAATAAAAAACAACGCCAAAGCGTTTCCACCCAACTCTTCTTTTAACTGCTTCAATGCCCTGTAATACATCGTTTTCACGGTATTCACGGTTATCCCAAAACGATCGCCCACTTGCTGGTAGGTCAGGTTATCCAACACCACGGCTTTAAATATTTCTTTTGTCTTTTCCGGCAAAGCCTCCACCCGGGCATATACCTTATCACGCAATCGAGCAAACTCGCTCTCATCATACTCTGCCAATTCTTCTAAAAACTGATCCACATACTTCTCCACGTCGTCAAACATGATCCTTCCCCGACGTGTCGCAAACTTTGAGGCAGCCTTGGCTACTGCCCCGAAAAGATAAGAACGAACGGAACCGGAAAAAACAGTTCGTTTCTTGTTCATCCAGAAAGAAACAAACACCTCCTGCACAATATCCTCTACATCATCCGCATTCGAAACAAACCGCAACGCATACACACACAATGCCCGATAATAATTATCAAAAAGCATATTCAGACAGACCTCATTTCCTGCCTCCAGTTCGTGTACAATTTCCGATTCGCTATATACCATACAAAAATCTAAATCGACAATTATGATTCATGCAAAGATAGACATTCTCGCCAAGAATCAAAATTATCGACATATTACTAACCCACAAAAAAGTAGGCCGTTTCAAAAGAAAAACGACCTACCTCATATGATTTTAAGAATCCTTATTTATTTTCGAAAATGATCTTGTCATCCTTCACGTCTACCACGATACGGCTATCTTTGGAGACTTCCTCTGCAAGAATCTGTTTTGACAAATCATTTAACAATGTACGTTGAATAACCCGTTTTACGGGACGAGCGCCAAACTGCGGATCATACCCGGCATCTGCCAGCCATTGAACAGCCTTGTCGGTAATCTCGATGGCAATACCATTGTTTTCCAACATCTTCTTTACGCCATTGAATTGCAAACGTACAATATCCACGATTTCCGACTTCTTCAACGGGGCAAACATGATGATCTCGTCGATACGGTTCAAGAACTCCGGCCGAATCGTCTGTTTCAACATCTCGTACACCTCGTGATTCGTCTTGTCAAGTACCTCATCCCGGTTATTCTCATCGATGCCTTTCAAACGTTCCTGAATGATATGCGCACCGATATTCGAAGTCATGATGATAATCGTATTTTTGAAATCGACTACCCGACCTTTATTATCAGTTAAACGCCCGTCATCCAGCACTTGCAACAAGATGTTGAACACGTCGGGGTGAGCCTTCTCAATCTCGTCCAGCAATACCACGGAATAGGGTTTCCGACGAACAGCCTCCGTCAACTGACCACCTTCATCATATCCCACGTACCCCGGAGGCGCCCCGATCAACCGGGAAACAGAATGACGCTCCTGGTACTCGGACATATCAATACGGGTCATCAAGGATTCATCGTCAAACAGGAACTCTGCCAATGCCTTTGCCAACTCGGTCTTACCGACACCCGTGGTTCCGAGGAAGATAAACGAACCGATAGGACGTTTCGCATCCTGCAATCCTGCACGGTTACGACGAACGGCATCTGCCAGTGCCGTAATGGCCATTTCCTGACCGACTACCCGTTTGTGCAACTCGTCTTCCAAGTGTAATAATTTCTGACGCTCGCTCTGCATCATCCGGCTCACCGGAATGCCCGTCCACTTGGACACGACAGCCGCGATATCATCTTCCGTCACCTCTTCCCGAATCAACGACTCTCCATGTTTCATATCCGCCAGCTTGGCCTTCACCTCTTCAATACGACGCTCGGCCTCCTTAATCTTACCGTAACGAATCTCGGCAACCTTTCCGTAATCGCCTTCCCGCTCGGCCCGGTCTGCCTCGAAACGGTACTGTTCAATCGCATCCTTATTCTTCTGGATCTCGTCAATCAAAGAACGCTCAGACTCCCATTGGGCTCGCAATTTCGTACGCTCTTGATTCAAATCGGCCAAATCTTTCTGGATCTCGTCCAGTTTCTTACTTTTCCCTTCCCGCTTAATCGCCTCTTTCTCGATTTCCAACTGTTTGATCTTACGGTCCAGTTCATCAATCTCCTCCGGCACGGAATTCATCTCCAAACGCAGACGGGCAGCCGCCTCATCTACCAAGTCGATAGCTTTATCCGGCAAGAATCGATCCGAAATATACCTGTGAGATAACTCCACGGATGCAATGATGGCATCATCCGTGATCCGTACCTTATGGTGATTCTCGTAACGCTCCTTCAATCCCCGCATGATACTGATCGCGCTCATCACGTCCGGTTCGTCAATCATCACTTTCTGGAAACGACGCTCCAAGGCTTTATCCTGTTCAAAATATTTCTGGTACTCGTTCAACGTGGTTGCACCGATAGCCCTTAGATCACCACGAGCCAAAGCGGGTTTCAATATATTCGCCGCATCCATTGCCCCGTCAGACTTTCCAGCCCCCACCAAGGTATGAATCTCATCGATAAACAGGATAATTTCTCCTTCTGAAGACAACACCTCGTTCACAACCGATTTCAAACGTTCCTCGAATTCTCCTTTATACTTTGCCCCCGCGATCAAGGCTCCCATATCCAGCGAGTAAATACTCTTGGATGCCAGATTTGAAGGCACATCCCCGTTCACGATACGCTGTGCCAATCCCTCGGCAATAGCCGTTTTACCAACACCCGGCTCTCCGATTAAAATCGGGTTATTTTTTGTTCTCCGGGACAATATCTGTAATACCCGACGGATTTCATCATCTCGTCCGATTACAGGATCCAGCTTACCGTTCCGGGCTCTTTCATTCAAATTGATGGCATACCTCCCCAGCGCATCATAATTATCTTCTGCCGACTGAGAATTTACTTTCGACCCCTTCCGCAACTCGTCAATCGCCGCACGGGTTTCCTTCTCGGTCATTCCCGCATCCTTCAACATACCGGAAACCGGATCCTTCACTGATAATAATCCCAATAAAATATGTTCCAAAGAAACATACTGGTCACCCATCTCTCCCGCCAACGTCGTGGCTTTCTCCAACACCTTATTAGCCTCGTCGGACAAATAGGGAGAACCTCCCGACACTTTCGGGTATCCATCCACGATTCGATCCAAAGCTGCCAAGACATTCCGGCTATTTACACCCAACTTGTTAAAAATAAAGTTCGTGATGTTCTCGCCTTTCTCGATCACGCCTCTCAACAGATGACCTGTTTCGATGGCTTGCTGACCTTTTGCCTGCGCAAGTTGCACGGCTGACTGCACGGCCTCTTGCGACTTAATTGTATAATTGTTCATGTTCATAGTCTCATTTTCTCCTTTCTGCCTTCAATTTTACAAAGTATATACCGAAACTCTTATCCAAAAGTTTCATCTGGACAAAATGAAAAAACATTTCAACCTATAACATTAACAATCAATAAAAAAACGAACTATTGATTTTCGTTTTCTAAAACAAGAGGCATTACAAATATGTCATTTTGTCTTCATGTTTTACAAATTACATGACAAAATGACTTAATTATTTACATTCTTTCCATCCCCGGAATGTGTCACTAAACGGAGGATAAGCGATCCCTTTCTCCGTGATAATGGCAGTGATCAACTCGGCAGGAGTCACGTCAAAGGCGGGATTATACACGTGAATCCCCTCGGGTGCAATTCTTCGAGCATACCATTTCTCGGTCACCTCTGCCGGATCACGTTCCTCAATTTTAATCTCTTTGCCCGTGGGACAATCCATATCAATGGTAGACGTCGGCCCCAGCACGTAAAACGGAATCCCATAATATTTAGCCAACACGGCTACCCCCGAAGTACCGATTTTATTTGCCGTGTCTCCATTGGCAGCCACCCGGTCACACCCAACCAGCACGGCCTGCACCCATCCCTGTTTCATCACCGAAGAGGCCATATTATCACATATCAAGGTTACATCCACTCCCGCTTTCTGCAATTCGAAGGCCGTCAACCTCGCCCCTTGCAATAACGGGCGGGTTTCATCGGCAAAAACCGAAAAACCGAATCCTTGTTCCTGTCCCAAATAAATCGGGGCCAAAGCCGTACCGTATTCAGAAACCGCCAGATGCCCCGCGTTACAATGCGTGAGCAAGCCCATTCCCGGTTTCAACAGCGACAATCCATGTTCTCCAATTTTCCGGCACGCCGCCGCATCTTCTTTCCGAATCGCCTCGGCCTCTTCCCGCAAGACTTGTTTCAAAACTTCCACCCCCGCACCTTGACATTTCAACAACGCAACTTCCATTCGCTCCAATGCCGTAAATAAATTTACCGCCGTAGGCCGGGAAGATGCCAGATAATTCTTCACCCTTGCAAACTCCCGGTAGAAATCATCAACCTCGTCCACCTTTTGCATACACACAGAAATCCCGTAAGCGGCAGCCACCCCGATGGCAGGCGCACCCCTTACCTTTAACAAATAAATGGCCTCCCAAATTTCCTCCGGAGTTTTCAACGCCAAATAAACTTCCCGTTCCGGAAGTTGCGTCTGGTCAATAATCACCAACGCACCCAGCTCATAATCCGCACGTGCGGTCACGATCGTAAACAAATCCATGTTGAAAATAGTTTTTCGCAATATTAACAAAAAACATTTACAGTAACCACATATTTCCTCACAGATTACGCCATGTTAGTATTGTCCTTCCGTCTCACTCTTTTTTACTCTCCTTATCCACCAATGCATCCAGATCTTGCACCAAATAATCATCTTTCACCCGGTAAAGAAGATTTCTTCGTGTCCCGGAGAAAGGTTGTTCAACCCCTATAAAAACCTCGCTCTTTCCAAGTTCCTTTAGCACGTAAGGCTGAAAAATATCAGCCACATTCTTTATCACGTGCCGCTTGGATAAAAAATACTTAGCCGCTTTTTCTTCTACATAACCATTTCTCGTTATCACGTAAAATGTCGAGTCTGTATCGAACACAACCCCAAGCCGGCTGGATAACACCCCATCATAATAAACAAGAGCCTGAAACTGATAAATATTATCCAATTTCAATTGTACAGCCCCATATCCTTCCTGCCGTTCATAACAAAGATGATATTTATTATTCTGAAAATAGTACGTAAATCCTTCCACTATTCTATCACGTTCATTTTTAGGCCTGTATATTTTATTGGCTAGCACCTTATTTACTAACGGAGAGACATTTTTCCTCAAGATCTTATTTATCTCCGCCCGACTCAGGGATGTATGCGTTTGCGGTCCCCAATAACGAGTCTCGATAACCGTGTCTCGTTGATTTTTCACAACAGAGGCTTTATTTTTTATCCCATACTCTATTAATTGGAGTGCCTTCACCGCATCATACGTCTTCTCATGCACGTGAAACACCAACGTATCGCCCGATTTTCCTCGCTTGTACCATAATTTATATTCGGGAACAATATCTTCCACATAAGAATGCTTGAAATCGAGATAAATCGGTTGCTTACAACCCAGTTCCTTGGATAACATCTCTACCAGCCGAGCAATAATATGAGATTTATATCTTTCCTCGTGATTGCTGAAACCACACGAATACGTAACCCGGACATTACCGAAATCTTTTGTAAATCCCCAATCCGAATGGCCCCATGCCGGTAGTACCGACAAAATAAATACCATCACCACCAAACTGTTTTTTATCTTACTCGTCTTCATTATCATATTATTTTGCACGACATTCTTTACAAATATAAAGATTTCAGAAGACAAATTACTTGCACATTCAGAATATTCTCAAGCTCTCGCCATTTTCAACACCTTCCAAGTACAAACCAGAATCAACACGCAACACACGAACATAATAGCACTCGTCGAGTAAAGAATATTTCCCATACCCGTTAAAGGAGAAACAATCCCTCCTCCCAAGAAGGTCAAGAAACCGAGTATTGCAGAGGCCGTCCCCGAATTCTGCCTTTCCAGATTCAAAGCCAGCGTCGTGGAAGTCGGCAGTATAATTCCCAAGAAAAAAAGAAACAGGAAAAAGACAATCTCAATAATGATAACGGATAATTCCATGCAGAGAGCCGCCCCGGTGCAACAGCACAGGAACATAAATCCCCATACACCCACTCGCAAAGCATGTTCATTCGACCGGAAACGAACCACACTCAGACTACCCAACATGATTGCCACGGCATTGCAGGCAAAACAAACGCTATACATAACAGGAGAAAGATGGTAATGTTCCTGAAAAACAAACGGCGAAGATGCGATATATGAAAACATCACTCCCATTCCCAAGACTTGAATCGACACGAAATACATGAATTTCCGATGCCGCAACACCTCTTTATAATAAACAAACCGCTCTTTCAACTCCCCTTGTAATCGGTTTTCTTTAGACAAAGAATCATGAAACCTTAACAAAACCAGCAACAACAATATCCCGATTAACACCAGCAACCCGAATATTCCCCGCCAATTCGTCACCAATAGCAACAGCCCTCCCAACACAGGCGCACAAATCGGAGCTAATCCCTGCACGCAAGCCAGCATGGAAAAGAATTTCGCCAAATCCTTTCCCCCGTACAAATCAGTCGCTATCGACTTGGAAATCACGATTCCCCCCGCACCCGAAAATCCTTGGATAAAACGAGCCAGAATAAAAATCTCTATACTAGGCGAGAAGACACAGCCAATCGATGACAAAACAAAGAAGAACATCGAGATCACTAACGGCCGCTTTCTTCCAAATTTATCACTCACCGGACCCAAAAATATCTGTCCCACAGCCAACCCGATCATACTAAACGTCAAACTCAACTGCACCTGCGAGGCTGTCGTATCAAAATAAGTCACCAAATTGGGAAATGCCGGCAAGTAAAAGTCCGTCACGAAAGGCCCTAGGGCCGAAACCATTCCGACGACAATAAGTATGTAAATTTTCGAATTTTTCTGTTCCATAATCTCTAGTTTTTATCATTTTTACATCGCGAATATCCCCAACATTCTACAAACATTTTCGTCCTAATCATCCACAGATTTGCCCTATAATGCTTTTTCGTGCAAATATCTTATCTTTGTTTCCGGAACATGAAACCAGAGTACATGCAAAAAGGAAATGACATACCAAACAGCACGACAATCCCCTCTCTTGGAAATTTCTTCATTTCCATGTTAAGCAAGGAATCCTTCATCCAATTATTTCCGCTCCACAAGCCACGACGTAACGACATCAACGGCCTGACCGTCATCATGATTACCGCCGGAGAAGGTCATTTGAAAATCAATACTAAAGACCACCTCGTTCACCCCGGCACGTTAATCTCTCTTTTACCTTTCCACCTGATCGAGAATCATTACCTGTCAGATGATTTCGCTTGTAAATACCTGTCTTACAGCTTTGACTTCATGGTTGATTTCCCGTTCGTTCTCAAATCGGGGACCTCGGAAAGAATAGGCAACAAACCCTACCTATCCTTAACAAACGAAGAATTCAACCACCTGGACGAATTCTTCGTTTTTATTTCCCACCAGGCAGCCAGACTCGATCATCCCTCCCGGGAGGAGATCACCAAAGCCTTACTTTTCTCCTTCATCGCGGAACTCAGTTTCATTTACTCTCACCAAACCGTACTCGTGGGTACCAATCGCCAAAAACAAATTGTAGACGATTTCTTCCGGCTATTGCACCAGCACCACAAACAAGAACGCTCCCCATCGTTCTATGCCGACAAACTTTGCATGACATCGAAATACCTATCGAGCATACTGAAACAAACCACCGATTGCTCCCTCTACCAGTGGATAACGAATTTCAGCCTGCAAGAAGCCAAAGTATTATTGAGATCATCGGACATGAGTATCATCCAGATTTCCGAGGAACTTAACTACCCGAACTCTTCCTTTTTCGCCCGCTTTTTCAAAAAACACACGGGCATGACCCCCCTACAATTCAGAAACAACAAGCAAGTTCATGAAACTTCCGAAGAATGAAACAAAAAGCCGTTTTCCCCGTTATCTTAAAATAAAAACAATGCTCTTATGAAACAGAAATTATCAATAACCCTATGGGTGATATTGCCCCTTATCACCTTCTTCCCCAGAGGACTCAAAGCCTGCACCGGAATCACGTTGAAAGCCAAGGATGGTTCCTGCATCGTGGCCCGCACCATAGAATGGGGAGGTAGCAATCTCAATAGCCAATATGTTGTCGTACCAAGAGAATATAAACAACAATCCTACATTCCCGGCGGCACAACAGAAGGGATGATTTTCACGGCTCGCTACGGGTATATCGGGCTAGCCGTGGAGCAAGAACAATTCGTGGCAGAAGGACTGAATGAGGCAGGACTCTCTGCCGGACTGTTTTACTTCCCGCAATACGGGAAATATGAAACTTATAATCCCAAAGAAAAAGCATCCAGCATTGCCGATCTACAACTCGTTTCATGGATATTGGGCAGTTGCAAGACCGTGGACGAAGTAAAAGAATCCATCAAAAAAGTTCATGTCATCGGTATCGATCCGAGGGCATCTACCGCCCACTGGCGTTTTGCCGACACCACCGGACGCCAGATCGTTCTCGAAATCATCAATGAAAAACCGATCTTTTACGAGAACAAACTAGGTGTACTGACCAACTCCCCAAGTTTCGACTGGCAGATGACAAACCTGAATAACCATGTCAACTTGATTCCCGGTATGGCCCCCTCCCAACAACTAGACGGAGTGACTCTTACTTCTTTCGGAAACGGAAGTGGTTTTCTTGGTATACCGGGCGATATCACCCCTCCCTCCCGATTTGTCCGTGCCGCTTTCTATCAAGCAACCGCACCACGGCAAGAGACAGGGCAACAATCCGTTATTCAATGTTTCCAAATACTGAATAATTTTGACATACCCATCGGAATAGAGTTCGCTCCCGATCAAACTCCTGTTGATATTCCAAGTGCCACGCAATGGACCTCGGCAACCGACATGACGAACCGCATGATCTACTATCGTACCATGTACGATAGCGCCATCCGTTGCATCGATCTCCGTAAGATCAATTTTGCCCGGGTAAAATATCAAACAGAGCCTCTCGACAGAGTAAACCAGCAACCGATAATCCCGATTCGGATCGGATAATAAAATAGAGGGGCCACTCAAGCAGTCCCTCTACACACACGTTCACTTTATCTTTAATCGTCAATATCCACTACCTGAAACTTATTATTGAATTTAATCTCCAAGCGATTTGACAATTTGATCTCATATCCTTCCGAATCATGCTCGATCTCTAAAATTTTTGCCTCCGGATAATTGGCCTTCACATATTTAAGTATCGCTTCCGGAATAATGGCAGCAGGAACCTCACCTGTCTTGCATTTCACCTCTGTCCAATCTCCCGATTTATCGAATTCCAACTTTTCCCCGCTTGCAAACACCACATCATAACTCTTGTAAAACAAACCCGTCTCCTGTGTTATCAATGCCACTTTCTGATCTTTAAAATAAGTCGTGATAAACGTCTGCGCCTTCGCCGGTAACTGATTCATCTCAATCGGCTTGTCATTATCAGCCTTTACTATCGTCATCGAGAATAAACATACGAGTAAAAAAACAATCTTTTTCATATTCTTCTATTTTTAATGGGTTACTATTTTATTATTTACATGACAAAAATATCCCCCGAATCTGAAAAGAATCTGGAAAAATTAAGAACCTGTTTAAATTTCGCATGGATAAGATAAAAATATCGAGTGTCAGTTGTTCAAAAGACAGGCTATCCAATACAAAATAGTTATCCACGAACAAGTTTTTACCACTTCCATGGTATGCTGTTACACTATTGTTTGGCTAGGTCTTCTCCGTGCTTTCTCCGTGTCACTTGCGAGTGATCGCCGGAGGAAATACATTTGAACACAGCACAAATCGAGACGGAGTCATATTGGAACATTAAAGGAACATCGAAGGGACATTGGCACGCCCTAGGGGTAATCAAAATTTTGTTCAACAAAATTTAAACAGACTTTAAAATACCCGATCTCGTGACTCTCGAGAACAATCTACGATAATACCACAACCCGACAATATCAGCCAAGAACCAACCAATAGGGATTGACCACCAGATTCCCACAACCCCGATAGCCGGAATCGCGGATAAAGCATAAGCCAAAGCGACACGAGTTCCCAAAGAAATAACAGTCAGCACGACCGACATCCCCGGTTTCCGAATCCCCCGATAGAAACCATACAACAGGAACAAGCAACCGATTCCACAATAAAAAGCCCCTTCGATTCGCAGGTACTGAACCCCGATAGAAATAATTTCCGTTTCATGTACCGGAACAAAAATCAACATCAAGGGACGGGCAAACGCAAATACAAGAAGAGAAATAAACACGCAGAAAATAGTTGCAGAAACAACCGCCACCCGGATTCCATCTCGAATACGTTTCATTTGTCCGGCTCCAAAATTCTGGGCTATAAACGTCGAGAAGGCGTTCCCGAAATCCTGCACGGGCATATAAGCAAACGAATCTATTTTAACCGCGGCCGCAAACGCTGCCATCACGGCAACCCCGAAACTATTGATCAATCCCTGTACCATCAATATACCGAAATTCATCACGGACTGCTGGGCGCAAGTCAAGGATGAATAAACCGCAATTTCCCTTACCGTTTGCCACTTCATGCACATATCTTCACGCCGAATTCGAAACTCCGGGAATTTCCGGATCGTGTAAACACAAAGTCCAACCCCCGAAACGGCCTGCGCGATAACAGTTGCCCATGCCGCTCCTTTCACTCCCCAATCACACCACAAAATAAAAATCAAATCAAGCGCAATATTCAAAACAACCGCCACTCCTAAAAACCACAATGGCACGACGGAATTACCTATCGCACGCAGTAACGAGGCATAATAATTATAGATAAAGGTGAACCCGAGGCCCCAAAAGATTACCCAAAGATAATCACGCATCAACGGGTAAACATCTTCCGGGACTTGCAATAATCTCAGTATGGGATCAATCCATACGAAAACAGCGACATTCAAAACCAAAGTAACCAAGCCTATTAACACCAAAGAAACAAAAATACTACGTTTCAATGCCTCCCGGTCTCCCGCCCCATATTGCAGAGAAAAAATGGCCCCACTCCCCATGCACAACCCCAAAAGTACCGAAGTCAGAAATATCATCAACGAGTAAGCCGATCCGACCGCCGCCAACGCATTCGCCCCTAAAAACTGCCCCACGATCAGCGTGTCGGCAATATTATAGAATTGTTGCAACAGATTCCCTAAAATCATGGGTACAGCAAACCACAACAACCCAAGAGTTATATTTCCGGTCGTTAGACCCCGATCCTTTTTTATACCGTTAAACGCCACGTCCCTCTCTGAAAAACGTAAATACTATTTTTGTTGCAACAACCACTCTATCAACTCTCTATTGTCAACAATACTCCAAGAATGTGGATGTCGGTTATTATCCGGCTTCCGATACCCTTTATTCTGAGTTACAATAAGAGCAGCCCTGTCGTTACCCAACCTTTTCAATTCATTAACCATTGCGGAACAATCAATGATATTCAAACCAAAGACATCCGTTTCCCGTTCATCAAGCCACCATTGAATATCAGGTTCTATATATATCCTGATCGGCACATTCAACAGCCTTTTTATAGCAGCTTGCGTCGTGTCGGAAAGCGAATAAGGAGATATTTCGTGATAATTCTTCAATGCCGTCTGAGGCGTTCCACCCATGATTTGCTCGATCCTTGAAAGCAAATAAAGATATATGTTCTCTTGGTCAGCCCCACCCTTTCCAAACAACACGACATCCCGTTTTGTAGAGTTATAAAACCGTTCAAAATCCAACGGGGAGTCGATAGCAAAAACAGCTTTGGGCTTTTTATCTGCCGTTTCCGCAAATTTTACCACCGTACTTCCTCCCATCGAAAAGCCACCAAGATAATATTCCGAATTCTGCAATTTATACCTATTCGTCACATCATCAACGATTCGATGAAATGCCTGCTGGCTCAAACTATCAAAGCCAAACGAAGAAACGCCATCTTGAAAAGTAGGTATAATGGTCAAAATTCCCTTTTTCGCCGTTTCAACAGGCAGTTTTGTTTGTAGCAAAACATCCTCTGCCGTTTCACCAAATCCCGGCACCAAAAACAAATATCCCACCCATGGTAGCGAGTCCGGATAAATAATCGTGTAGCAATTCCTTGTCGTATCATTCTTATCAAGAAATACTTTTTCTATCTTTTGAGCAGAAAGTTCCGCCATCATTAGAAAGGATAGAATAATCAACGAACATCTATACATATATAATCTTAGTTTACAATTCATTATCTCCTTCCACGCTTTCCCTGTTTTACTTTTCAAATATACAAAAAGATTTGTCCCTTCCTATCCAAAGAAAAGTACTCGAACTTTCCGGCAATTCTGCCTTTTAATATTTAACAACCTGTCACTTCTGACTGTTTTGTTTTATCTCCAACAATCGTTATCTTTGTCAAAAGAGTAACGAATAATACCATGTCAGTAGATGCACTAAAACTTAACTTGTTAGAAAAACTAAAACAAGAACATCGCTTTTGGTCTTTCAAGGATGACTCAATTAAAGAAGTTTCAGATGACATATTAATTGAAAAAACCTTGTTATATCTAGACATGGACGAGATTAAACAACTATTTTCAATTTACCCACTCAAAAAAATAAAACAGGTTTGGTTGGATTATTTGATACCACAAGGAGATTATCTATACACCCTGAACCGTTTTCTTGCATGGTACTTTTTTAAAATAAAAAAGCCCGATGCATACATAAAAGCCATGGAAACCCGTCATTCAAACAAGTTATTACGATGAAAGGCCTAGCACCTCATACAAGAGAAATTTTTGAATCCGTTTCAAAACTAGAACATATAAAGTCCTATACTCTCGTGGGTGGCACAGCCTTGTCCTTGCAATTAGGAACTCGCCAGAGCGAGGATTTGGATTTTATGAAATGGCGTACAAGCAAGAGTGAGAAGATGGAAGTCGCCTGGTTTCAAATAGAAAAAGAACTTGCCACTATCGGGGAAATACAGCACCGGGATTTACTGGATATAGATCATGTCGAATTTCTAGTATCTGGAGTAAAGTTCTCTTTTTATGCTTGTGACAAATACTCCCCTGTTAGTGAACCTTTAGAATTTTTGAATAATTTAAAAATAGCTGATATAAAATCTATCGGTGCCATGAAAATGGAAGTCATGTTACGTAGAAGTAATTTCAGAGATTACTATGACATTTATTCCATCCTTAAAAGCGGAACATCAATCCATGATTTAATCACATTAGTTTTAACATACTCCGGACATAAACTGAAATCCAAAAATCTTTTAGCCATACTAACAAATAGTAAACGTTTCAACAGGGATAGCCATTTTGAACAATTACAACCATTATATACCATTTCTCCCCAAGAAATCGAGGAGTATATTAAATCTTGCTTGATAGAAGCGTAAACAAAATTTCTAGCTGATTCTTAATCCCCACGTTCTGATTAATTTACTCTAAAAAAATAACCCTCTCAATCATCTGACCAAGAGGGTTATCTTTCGATTTTTTAGTACCCAGGGCGGGAATCGAACCCGCACGTCTTTAAGGGACACTGGATTTTGAGTCCAGCGCGTCTACCAATTCCGCCACCTGGGCGTGAACTCGGGTGCAAAAGTAGATCTTTTTTCTCAAACTCCAAACAAAATGACATTTTTTTTACAAGAAAAAGCAGAAAATATTTACAACAACATTCTCTCATTTCCATAACCCCAAGAAAATCAATTGCACACTCAAACAACTCTTCGGGTTATAATCTCATACAATCCTGCACACATCGTTGTCATCCTCATGTAACTCTATTGGCAAAGGGCTATGAAAGGGTAATGAAAGGGCCATAAAAGGGCGTGGCCGTATCATTACCCAACTATATCCCCGAATTAAGTTTGGAATTAGTTTAGGTTATCTCCCTGTTGACAAATCAGCTATTTTAATTACTTTTGCAAGAGATACAAAAAAACATGAAAACTATTATACGATTTGTTTTTACCCTATTATTATTTCTTCCACTTTGCCTTTCCGCACAACAAAAAGGTGTCGTGAAAGGACGGGTTTTTGATAGTAAAAACAATGAACCAATACCTTTTGCCAACGTGGTGATTTGGAAAACAAGCATAGGCACGGCAGCCGACGAAAACGGATACTTTCGTATAGAAAACGTGCCTTTGGGTTTCAACCGCCTGGAAGTAAGCAGCATCGGCTACACGACAAAATTATCGGAAGAATTCATGGTAAACACGGCCTCAGAACGCACGGTAAACGTCGGTCTGGAAGAAAGCCAAGTTAACTTGGAACAAGTAACGGTCAAGGCCAATCCATTCCGCAAAGCAGTGGAAAGTCCTGTTTCTTTACAACGCATCGGGATCGCCGAGATAGAGAAAAACCCGGGTGGGAATCGAGATATATCGAAAGTATTACAATCCATGCCGGGAGTCCTTTCCTCTCCCGCTTTCAGAAATGACTTTATTGTTCGAGGTGGAGGCCCCAGCGAAAACCGCTTTTACTTGGATGACGTGGAATTGCCCAACTTGAACCACTTCGCCACACAAGGGGCATCGGGTGGTGTGGTTAGTATCGTGAACATCGATTTCGTGAAGGAGGTAAATTTCTACTCGGGTGCATTCCCTGCTTCCCGGGGAAACCTGATGAGTTCCCTGCTTGACTTCCGCCAAATAGCGGGAAACCCGGACAAAATAAAAGTACGTGGGACTTTAGGGGCAACGGATTTCGGGTTATCGCTGGACGGGCCTCTAGCACCTAAAACCACGTTCATCATGTCCGCCCGCAGGAGTTACCTGAAATTCCTGTTCGATATGATCGGTCTCCCTTTTCTGCCCGTGTATAATGATTTCCAGTTCAAGACGGAAACAAAGTTCAATCAGAAAAACGAATTAACCATACTGGGCATCGGGGCATACGATGTTAATCATCTCAATAAAGGGATGAAAGCTCCCGATGATGACCAAAGATACATGCTCAACTACCTGCCTGAGAGCGTGCAATGGAGTTACACGATCGGAATTACTTACAAACATTACGGGGACCGTTGGAACCACCTTTTCGTACTCAGTCGCAGTACCCTGCAAAACGAGATCGAGAAATACACCAACAACGACAAAAGCCAAGCGAAACTGGTGGATTACAATTCCGGCGAAACGGAGAATAAATTCCGATTCGAACACAATCATTTGTTACGACACGACATCAAGTTGAATGTCGGGGCCGGGATCGAATACGCTACTTACAAAAACAAGACAACAAGAGAATTATACACCCTCGGAGAGTTGAATCATGTACGCTACGACAAGAATTTTGATTTTTTCAAATGGTCTCTTTTCGGGCAAATCAGCAAAAATTTCTTTCTGGAACGTCTCGCAGTTTCGGTAGGAGTCCGAGTTGACGGGAACAGTTACACGTCGGGAATGAACAATCCTTTCAAACAGGTATCACCCCGGTTGTCTCTCTCCTACTCGCTCTCCCCCGAATGGTTTATCAATGCAAATGCCGGACGCTATTATCAACTTCCCTCGTACACCACGATGGGATATGCCGACGAACAAGGAAACCTAGTAAATAAACAAAACGGGTTGAAATATATCGGGACAAACCACTACGTGGTCGGTCTGGAATATCGCCCCGGTAGCCGGACAAAAATCACACTGGAAGGGTTCTACAAAACGTACGACCATTACCCGGTCTCCCTACTGGATAGCATCGTACTTGCCAACAAAGGTACCGATTACGTGGCGGTAGGTGACGAACCCGTGAAATCTCTCGGCGAGGGGCAAGCGTACGGGGTAGAACTGATGGTTCGCACGCAGGAATTTTTCGGGATCGTGGCATCGCTCGCTTACACGTATTACTATTCCGAGTTCAAGAAAATGGATCATGACCTGCACCCGATCTCGGAATATATTCCCAGCAGTTGGGACAACCGCCATATCCTTTCCCTCACGGCAACCCGCAAGTTAGGTCTCTGGGATATAGGTATGAAATGGCGAATCACGAACGGGGCTCCCTTCACTCCTTATGATGCAGAGACCAGTTCACTAATAGCAGCTTGGGATGCCAAGCGGCAACCTTATCTTGACTACTCCCGTTTCAATAGCGAACGGGCCTCCTCGTTCCACCAGCTGGACATTCGGGTTGACCGGAGTTTTTATTTCAAAAAATGGTCATTAATCCTGTATGCCGATATACAGAATATCTATAACCACAAGACGAAAAGCCCCGATCTGCTCGTACCGCAGGAGAACCCGGACGGAAGTTACAAAATCGACCCCGAACACCCGGATCACTACCTGATGAGATACATCAAAAATGACACGGGAACATTATTACCGTCCGTGGGTATTATTATTGATTTTTAAATAGATAACCGATTAACACTGAAAATATGAAGAATATTATTTTTGACCTGGGAGGAGTTGTTGTTGAATGGAATGCCAAACGAGTAATTGAAACCTTTAGAGGGAATCCTATTCTCGTGAATTTTGTCAGAGAGAACCGTCTTTTCCTGAACGATTGGCGGGACTACGACCGGGGAGACGTCACTCGCCAAGAACTGATCAACAAAGTCGCCATCTTATCCGGTTGCCCACCCGAAGACTGTAACGAATTCGTGGAACACGTGAAACATTCATTGGTCTCCATTCCCGAAACTGAAACTTTGATTAAAGAACTTTACGCACGGGGATTCAAACTTTATTGTCTTTCCAATATGTCTGTCGATTTCTACGATTACCTGAAAACACGGGAAGTTTTCAAGTACTTCGACGGGCAAATCATATCCGCCCTAGAACACATGGTGAAACCCGACCGGGAAATTTACGACTTGATTCTAAATCGCTATCATTTAAAACCCGAAGAGTGTCTGTTTATTGATGATTTGGAACCCAACGTGAAGGCCGCACAAGCAGTAGGAATTAACACGGTACATTTCACCGACAGGCACAAAGGCTACGAGGAAATCCGGGAAAGACTAAAGGAGAATGTTCTGAATCCGAAATTATAAATACACGAAATCCGAGAATTACCGAGAACGAGTAGGAGTGCCAACATGATTATTGACATTCCTATCCTTTTTTCGCAAGAAATGATAGAATCGCCAACACATCATTCCCCCGGTAAGCGTTAAGCCCACGGGGTAACCTACCCATATTCCCTCGATTCCCCAATCCAACACGAAACCACAGATATAAGAAACCGGCAACGCAATCACGAAATACCCGATAAAGGAGATCACCGCCATAGAGGTCACGTCTGCCACGCCACGCAAGGCATTAGCAAAAATGATCTGTAAACTGTCACCAAACTGGTAAAATACCAGAATAACCATCAACACGGCAACCAAGTTTACCACATCTTCTGACGAAGTATATAACCACCCGATATGCTCCCGCACCAACAAAAAGAACACGGAAACCGAGATTGCCAATAATCCCAGCAAATGGGTTCCTGCCAAAGTTGCCCGTCGGACTCCAGCAATATCTCCCCGCCCGAAGAAATTACTCACCCGGATAGAAACAGCCGATCCAACTCCATAATAGACCATAAACCCTAACGTGGAGATAGAGGCCACCACCTGATGGGCTGCCAAGGGAACCGTTCCCAACCAACCGATCATAACCCCACTGATACTGAATAATGCTGTCTCCATTCCCATTTGTAAACCGACCATCATCCCCATTCTATTCAGTACTTTCAAATCTCCCGTGTTATAAGTCGTTCGGTGATAGCCGACAAGGTAACGTCGATAAGATTGTTTCCGGAAAAAGAGAATAGCAAAAGCCACGAACATGAAAATTCGCGAGGCCAAAGTAGAAATCCCCGCTCCCGTCAATCCCAATGCCGGAAGTCCCCACACACCATAAATCAAGAGAGAATTCCCAATAATATTCAGCAGGTTAGCCGACAACATAATCCACATGGAAGTCTTTGTATCCGTGATGCCATCAGCAAATTGCTTGAAACTATTAAACATCATGACAAACACGAGAGAGGTCAACTGCAACAGAAAATAAGGCCGAATCAAGGGTAGCAACTCTTCCGGTTGTCCCATCCTATGTACATTCAAGTACATAATTCCCATCGTCACAGAAAGGAATAACCCAATCATAAAATTTGCCAACAGGCTGTTACGTAACAACCCGCCAACCCTGAACTTATCACCTCGACCAAAGAATTGCCCGACCAAAGGTGTCAAGCCATAAGAAAATCCCATCCCGAACAGGATCGGAATATTAAACACGCTATTCACGAAAGAAGCGGCTGCCAAGTCGGACGTACTGAAATGTCCCACCATAATATTATCCACCAATCCGACAACCACAATCCCTAATTGTCCCAACACGATCGGCACCCCGATTTTGATCGTCGCCGAATAATCCTCTCTATATTTTTGCAGCCAATTCATCATGTCTCGTATTTGACGGCAAAAATAGAGAATAATATTCTAAAAACCCTTCGTTTTCCTCTTGGGAATATCTTTGTCTTTTCAGAGCATTCAACAAAAAATCATCTTCCCTTTATAACCTTACCCTATTTCCATTTTCAAAAAAAATAAAAAACAATGTCATACACTTTCAGGGGGACGTTGTTCTATTAATAAAAAAGAAGATGGATTATAACAAACAAGATATCGAATTTGTTTTCACAATTCTGAATCATCGTGAAATGTTAAACGATGAAGTAGTTGCAGAATGGTTAAAAGACCCCGCTCATCTTGCATTAATGACCGACATCACTGTAATCCGGCAAAAGTTATCCAACCAAGATTATAAAAAAATAAAAAAAGAGGTCGGGTTACACATCAAACAGGAAATACGAAAAAACCGGAACCGACGTCTGATAACCTACTGGAGTTCCGGCATAGCAGCTATTTTTATTATCGGACTATTCATCTATCATGGCATTGTTTCTCCGAATATAACGGAAGTTGTTAAGGCTAAAACGGAACTTGCCATCATCACTCCCGGCAGCCACCAAGCCCGTCTGATACTACCTGACGGGGACGTGAGAGAACTCGGCAATCTCACTCAGATAATTGATAATCCACTTATTGAAGGAGTAAAAAATGATTCATTATCAGGTTTAAGTTATTCCCAAGTCAGAATAAACACAAGTAATCTACCGGAATCAGAAATACACAACACTTTAGTCGTTCCCACCGGGGGATTTTATCCACTTGAATTATCCGACGGGACTCAAGTGTGGCTTAATTCCGAATCGGAATTACATTTCCCGGTTAAATTTATATCCGGGAAACGAGAAGTATTTCTAAAAGGAGAAGCCCTTTTCGTTGTAAAAAGAGATAGCACAAAACCATTTATTGTAAATATAAACAACGCTTCCATCGAGGTCTTGGGAACAACATTCAACGTGAATACATACGCAGACAACCAGTGTGTATATACCACACTGGTCAACGGTTCCATAAAATTCATTTCCAACAAAAATAAGCAAGAAGTCATACTAGAACCTGGCACTCAATGTGTCACCGACACGACCACAGGCAACACAAGTATCCAAGAAGTAGACGTGAACAATTATATCGCATGGAAAGAGGGGCGCTTTATTTTTGATGACATGAGTTTAGAACTTATCATGTGTCAATTACAACGTTGGTACGACATTGACGTGTTTTACCAGAATCAAACAATAAAAAAACACAAATTCAGGGGTGTTATAAATAAAGATATGTCCATCGAAAAAGTACTGGACATGATTTCGGAAGCAACTGATATCAGATTCAGCGTGAAAAACAGAACGATTACAGTATACAAATAAGGAGAAAATAGGGATTGTTGTCACCAATCCCTACAAAGTCTCGATATAAAACTTTAGTAATTATTTAACGCACGAAGTTATGAAAAAAAAACGAAGTCAGAACTATTCCTACACGTGTAAAAAATTCATTAAATTATTACGAATTATGAAACTCGTGATCTTTTTTCTATGCGTGAGTCTCACGCATTTATCGGCCCATGTTTATGCTCAGCAGGCATTGGTCAATCTAAAACTAGAAAACACTTCGCTTATACAAATATTGCAAGAAGTGGAAAAGCAACTCAAACAAGATTTCTTTTTCAGTAAAGAAGAGATTAATGTCAAACAGAAGTTATCTATTAATTTTTCAAAAGCGACTTTAGATGAAGTCGTAAGAACCATTTTCGGACCGAATTACAAATACCGGATTATCGATAACGTTATCGTGATTTCTCCCGTGAAGGAGTCCCCGGAAGAGATAAAAAAAATCACGATAAGGGGAAAGGTCATGGATAAAGATTCCATTCCCATTCCCGGCGTCACGATCAAAATTAAAGAAACCAATTTGGGTGTTGCTACCGATAAAGAAGGTAAATTCTCGTTAACCTTTCCCGAAATGAAGAACCCGACTCTTGTGTTCACGTTTATCGGTATGCAAAAACAGGAGATCCCGATACAAACGCAAACAATGTTTCTGAACGTGATTATGCAAGAAGAGACCAAAGCATTAGACGATGTAGTGGTAACAGGATATGCCACGATCCGTAAAGAGAGTTTCACAGGAACCTCCACGAAAGTGAGCAAAGCCGACTTGCTGAAAGTATCACCCCACAATGTGATGAAAGCTCTGGCCGCCTTCGATCCTTCCTTCAAATTGATCCAGAATAATGTCATGGGATCCGATCCGAACACAATGCCAGAATATTACATTCGCGGACGTTCGGGGACCTCAGAATTAAAAGAACTGGATAGATTGACTTCTGATGACGTATCTGAATTTGCCTTGAAAAACAATCCGAGCGCACCGATCTTCATTCTAGACGGGTTCGAAGTTGACATGGAGAAAGTATACGATATGGATGTTAATCGTATCGAGAGTGTTACAATCCTAAAAGATGCAGCCGCCACAGCCGTTTATGGTTCAAGGGCCGCCAACGGAGTGATCGTTATAGAAACATCCGCACCCGTTGCCGGAGAGATACGCATCAGCTATTCCGGTACAGCCTCCCTTACCGCTCCAGATCTCGGTAGTTACAATTTACTGAACGCAAGAGAAGCTTTGGAAGCCGAATATTACGCCGGATTATTCGAATCGGACACGAAGGATGACGGGAACGCAGGAGGTCTGATCAATTATGCCAATCTGTACAACAACATCATCCGGGGGGTTGATACGGATTGGATTTCCAAACCTTTACAAAACGAATTCAATCACAAACACTACCTTTACATCGACGGTGGTAGCGAATCTTTGCGATGGGGCTTGGATTTAAACTACCAACGCAAAGGCGGGGTGATGAAAGGTTCGTACCGGAACGTGAGCGGAGCTGGAATCACAGTTGACTATCGTTATAAAAACTTACAAATCAAAAATCAGGCGACATTTAACCTGATGTCATCTAAAAACTCGCCTTACGGGACATTTAGCAATTACGTGCAAATGAAACCTTATTTAACTCCCCGGAATCCGGAAACAGGCAATTATTACAAGATTTTCAGTATCTACCGAAATATCCGGTCATCCGTGAGCATGCCCGTTTACGTTACCAATCCCCTTTACGAGGCGTCCATTGACAGTTTCGACAAAAGTAAATACAAAGAATTTATTGATAACCTAAGTGTAAGCTGGTATATCAATAATTATTTATTACTAAAAGGCACATTCAGCGCATCCTTTAAATTACAGGATGAAGACATGTACGTGGATCCCAGTTCAGGCACGTTCAGCAATTCGGATATTTACGAAAAGGGGACCTACAAGGATGGAGAAATCAGAACCAGCAAATGGAACTTGAACGCCTTACTATCTTACAACAGGCAGCTTGGTAAGCATAATCTCAATTTCACGCTAGGTGTCGAGGCTTCCGAAACGAAATCAAATTCCACATATGCCTATTATGAAGGATTTGTCGAAGGAGCCGTACCATCTCCAAGCAACGCCTTGATGATCAAGGACGAACCGACATTTCAAGACAGTAATACCCGCCGTTTTGGCACCTATCTGCAATTCAACTACACGTACAACAATATCTATCTATTCGATGTTTCCGGACGTTATGACGGTTCGTCCGCATTTGGTGCCAACAAGAAGATGGGGACGTTCTGGTCTTTCGGAGCGGGGATCAACTTCCACAATTATGCTTTCATGCAGGGAGTGGATTTTTTGAACCAATTCAAGATCAAAGCCACTTACGGACAGACTGGTAAAGCTAATTTTAGTCCCTATCAAGCAAGAACGACTTATAATATGTTATACGATGCTCCCTATAAAGATATGTGGGGTATGACATTAAAAGCCTTAGGTAATGAAGATTTGATGTGGGAGAAAGTGAGGAAATTAAACTTGGGAACTGAAATCTCTCTATTCCAAAATACGTTGTCGTTAAATGTCGACTATTATCACGAGAAGACTATGGATCAAGTGGAAAATATTTCTATTCCATCGTCTTCCGGTTTCAGCACTTACAAAGGTAATGTCGGCGAAGTATTGAATGAAGGAGTAGACATTAAAATCAACGCCAGAATCTATTCCGCTAAAAATTGGGATGTTTATCTTTTTGCCAATGTAAACCACAACAGAAATGTCATCACAAAAATCGGAGACGCTTTAAAAAACTATAACGAACAAATCGACGAGTTCTTTTCCAAATATTCGAGTGATAACACGAACAGCATTTATAGCACCCCCTTCACCAAATACGAGGTCGGAAACTCCTTATCCGCTATTTATGGTATGGAATCCTACGGCATTGATCCCGCCACCGGAGATGAACTCTACATCAAACGAGACGGGACGGTCACTTACACATGGTCATCAGCAGAACAACAATGTTTGGGAGACTCCGATCCGAAAATGTCCGGAACTTGCGGTTTAAACCTAAGATGGAAAAACCTGACATTATACTCGACGTTTTCTTACAGGTGGGGAGGTCAAGCTTATAACAACACGTTAGTTGCAGTGGAAAACGTCAACCTTGAGAAATACAGTGGAGACCGTAGAATCCTAACCGATCGCTGGAAACAAGCCGGAGATCAGGCTACTTTGAAAAGTATCAAGGACCGGACCTATGTTACTCGCCCGACATCCCGATTCGTCCAAGACGACAACACGTTGACTTTTAACTCTTTCTCGCTGGGGTATGATTTAAACCGCCAGCTCGTACAGAGGTGGGGCTTAAGCATGGTACGTTTACAATTCAACATGGAAGATATAGCAACGTTCTCGTCCATCAAGCAAGAGAGAGGAACATCCTACCCTTTTGCCCGAACCTTTAATTTTAGTTTGAACATCACGTTATAACACTTAATGATGCCCATTATGAAAAATATTAAAATATTACCGATCGCTCTAGCCCTATTCTTTTCCGGATGCTTATATTCCTGTAATGATTGGCTGGAGACCGGATCAAACGATGAAGTGCTTGAAGACGATGCCTTCTCATCAGCTAAAGGCTTCAGAAGTGCCCTAATCGGAGTTTATCGACTTGTGACATCGGAAAACCTTTACGGTCAAGAACTAACTTGGGGGCTTCTCAGTTCCATCAGCTGGAATTATCAATCCGGTTATGCAATTCCCAAATATCGGGGTCCACTTCAATACGATGTTTACACCGACAACAACACGAAAACAATCGTCTCGAATATTTGGGGAGCGGCCTACAATGCCATTGCAAACTGTAACAATTTACTCAAACAGATCGAGGGCAGCAATGCAAATTTTGAGTACACATGGGAAAAAGATATGATCATGGCTGAAGCCCGCGGATTACGAGCCCTTCTACATTTTGAAATGCTCCGGCTCTTTGCCCCGGCTCCGATTACCGGTTACAAGGGAACTACCATCCCATACGTAACGGACTATCCCGATTTGTTACCCCAACACAAAAACACAGAAGAAGTATTAACTTCCATTATCGAGGATTTAGAATATGCAAAGCAGACATTAAGACCCATCGACGTCGACGAACTTCGTAATAAGAGTATATGGATCGTAAACGGAAATCGAATGGACAATATAGAATACGTACTTTTCCAAGGCGTTTTAAACTTAAAATCCGACGGGACCCGTGAAGGATACGGTGACGGTTTCTTTGCTTTCCGAGGATACCGTTTCAACTATTGGGGGGCTACGGCTCTACTGGCCAGAGTTTACTCTTACATGAGGGACAACACCAAGGCCGAACAATACGCCGATACAATTCTGAATGATTGGGTAGGGAGTGACAAATTCCATTTGTATTCCAAAAATCCCAAAGCCACATCGAACCCGAACGCCATAGACGGGAAACGCATCCCGGAACCCCTCATTGCATTTTGGAATGACAAAGTTTGTGACAATTACAAAACTGCCATCAGTAGCATCTATAACAGAATGGTTGATCCCCAGTACCTTTTCGATGGCGATTTAACAGAAGACTACAGATACACGGATCTCTATAATTCCAGTAATTATCGCTATCGGGTATGGGACGGGCAAGACGCCTCTTACTCAACGAATAACTCCATAGTAAACTATAGTAACCCGCTTATTCCCGTGTTGGAATTACCGGAAATCTATCTCATCAAAGCTGAATGTCTTGCCGCACGCGGCGAAATACCCAAAGCCCTGGCTCTCTTGAAAGAAATCAGGGATGCCCGTGGTTGTACAAACACCGTTTCCGCCTCGGATTATGATAGTTTTATGGAAAAGTTAGTTAATGAAGCAAACCGTGATTTCATTGCCAGAGGACAGACTTGGCATTTCTTGAAAAAACTCAACTGGCCCAAACTTTACAACGGGACTCCCGCAAACAAAACCGTACCGGATGGCTGGTATGTTCTACCCATGCCAGACAGTGAAACTGCTTATTATTGATTTTTTAAATAAAGCAATATGAAATATATATATATAATCGTGATAGGAGCTATCTATTCATTATATAGTTGCTCAAAAGAAGAAATTCTTACCTATAATAACAATACATCGGAACGTTTTATTTATTTCGAGAAGTCCGAAGCAGACTCATCAGATATATCGTTCTTTACCTATCCGGGCGAGATCGAAATCAATTTTCCGGTTGTCGTGAAAAGTTCCGGTTTCAGCAACCAAGACGAAGAATACAAAATTGTAGTGATGGATGAATACACCACCGCCCTGTCCTCTGATTACAAAATACCCGATAAACTCATCTTTAAAGCCGGGGCCATCAAAGACACGTGTTACATTAAATTAAAATACTCTTCCAAGTTGGACTCGGACAAGGTACGTGTAGTGATTAAATTGGCAAATAACGAGAACTTCACGGAAGGGGAAAGTATGTATCAGGTTGCCATTATCTGGTTCCACAACATCATCTCACAACCCGACTGGTGGACCAGTACGGTAACTTCTTATTACCTAGGCACTTATTCCGACCTAAAATACAGCCTTTTCAACAGTATTGTCGGGGTTGACCTAACCGATGCCGACGAAAGCACGATAAGGCATTACGCCCTCGTATTCAAACAATACTTGGAAGAACAAAAAGCAGCAGGCAACACCGTACTTGAAGCAGACGAAACAGAGATGACTGTCGTGGCCGGAGGAAGACTGAAATAACCTATAAAATAGACTTTTATGAAAAACATTATATATTTAAGTATCCTTTTCATAGCGAGTTACTTCATGACCAGTTGTATTGATGATGAATCAAAAGATTTTCAATTCAATATGCCGAATGTAATTATCGGATCTGACGATGATATTAATTTCCCCGTCGGGAAGGAAAAAGCATATACCCCGACGATCGAATGGGCTAATACCGATTCGACAAATTATGATTTCCTGTGGACCTACAACGGACGGGAGAAATTGTCTACCGAGAAAGTATTGAAACACACGTTCACGGATGCAGGAACTTTCTACCTGACTTTCCAAATGACAGACCGCACAAATAAATTGACCTATGGACAAGATTTCAAACTGACCGTCAGTTCTGAATATTTCCTAGGATGGCTTATTCTTGCCGAGGATGAGACAGACGGGCACTCGGCCTTATCATTTATCCATATGCAAACCTACGAACTTTATCCCGATGTTTACAAGACCCTCTATCCTAACGACCCGTTAGGTTCCAAGCCATATCGTATGGAAACACATTACACGACCAAAACGGACGAAATTCTCATCATGCAAAAAGGAGGAGAGGGTTTGATTGAACTAGACGGGAGTAATTTCAAGAAAGTAATCCGGACAGAAGAGGAATTTATCGGGGGGGAATATCCTTATGCCGGTTTCAACCCGATTCGGGTAGCGTACACTCATAAAGGCCCGGAACTCTTGCTCACGGATCAAGGAGAAATTTATGACCGCATCAATAGAAAAACAACCAGCATGTTTCAAACAGCTTCTTATTCCACCATACCTTTCCTACATGTGAGTGGTAATACATCGTTTACTTATTTCACCTTCCCGGGATCAACCAATTTCCAATTAATGTTTGACAATGCTAACAAAAGGTGGCTGGCATACCATAACACTTCGACAATCCCTTATGCCATCCCTATTTTCACGAAAGGATACACGGATGAGAGTTACCCAGGAGCATTCGATTTTTGCAACGGAATGAATGCGAACATCGATCTCGCATACGCAGAAACATGTAATGAATCCACCAACAGCTGTTATCTCGTCCATGTTTTAAAAGATAACACTACAAATAATCATTACCTCCAAGTATCGACGCTCACATTTTCTACATCAAATTATCGTATAACCGTTACCAAACCAGAACAAAAAGAATTTGCTTCAGGATATGGCATTGATGACAAAACACAATATTGTCTATTACGAGGCACCGGTACGTCTTTTACTGCTGATCCTCATTTGTTCTTTAGTATTGGTAAAAAAGTTTATTTCTATCGCTGGAGTAATGATAAAATTTATCTCTATAAAGACTTCGGAACAGGAGAAAATGCCCCCACAGGCGACCTCGTATCCATGCACACCAACGGAAACGCCATTGAAATGGGATTTGCATTCAGCGACGGACATTTTTATATTTGCAATATAACAAAGAATATCATTGATAAAATTGCTCGAGGAGATATTGACCCGTTAACCGATAATTCAATCGAAATTCAACATTATTCCGGATTAGGCAAAATTGTTCACTCGGCATTCAAGTATGGAAAATCAGCTAATTATCTAAATGCAAAAATAGCATACTAGTAGAAGAGTCTCTCTATTTCCCTCCTGTTAAGACAGGAGGGAAATAGAGAGACTATAGACTGAAAAATAAAATATCTAAGCCGGAATAATTACCGGCATTAATAACTATTATCAATTTTTAATTTCATGAAAACGAAAAAACTGTATGTAGGGCTACTTTTAGTAGCCATGTTGGTTCCTTGTATCGGAATTTCAGGAACCGAACGTAAAAAGGACACGAAAAAAAACGAAAAAACGGACACGACAAAGAAAAAAGTTAACACGTACGACAAATTACTTAAAAAACCGGGTGTTGTCACCGCAAAAGGCGAGTTCGTGACAATACACAAAATAGACAAAAAAGTCTATCTCGAATATCCTCTGAAACACTTAGGACGTCGAATATTAATCGGGGGAACCGTTTCCTCGGTCAGCAACCCAACTTTCGTGAACGTGGGATATAAATACGCAGACCCATTACATCTTCAAGTTGAATTGCAGGACAGTTCAGTTATCTTTAACAGACCTAATACCTCTGCAACATTGAATAGTAACGATCCCGGCCTACGAGCCGCATTTGAGAAAAATTACACACCAAAACTCTACAAAAGATTTCCGATTGCAGCCTACACTCCCGACAGTACAGCCGTTGTATTCGATATTACGGCCATGGTATTCGAAATGGGGCCTCACAATAATAATCTAGTTCCCCCGAAAGAAGGTAGTAAAGAAGAAAAGGAAAAGACATCCCTTGGTAAAATTAAATCCTTTACTGACAATGCCTCCGTAGAAATCAGCCAGGAGATTGAAGTCATGCAACAAGTCCTCATATTCCGCTTCAAGCTGGGAGAAGTATCCACGACCTCGAATGTTTCTATCTTGTTATTACCAGAAAAACAAATGTCTCCCCGGATACAAGACTCCCGCGTAGGAGTATTCTGGAGTATGGATGCGAACTCGAAAACCTCAACCTCAAAACACGAAATATCCACGATCGAAGACGGTATGCGTCCCTATATCCTTGCCAATCGCTGGCGTCTGGAACCAACAGACATGGCAGCTTGGAAAAAAGGTCAAACCGTTGAAGTAAAGAAACCCATTGTTTGGTACGTGGACAATACCTTCCCGGCAGAATGGAAATCCTCAATCCGTCAAGGCGTTCTTGTATGGAATAAAGCATTTGAAAAAATAGGCTTGAAGAACGTGATGCAGGTTCAAGATTTTCCAACAGAAGAAGAAGATCCTGCTTTTGATCCGGATAACCTGAAGTACTCGTGTATTCGTTACTCCCCAAGTGCCACAATGAATGCAATGGGTCCGTCATGGGTAGATCCTGTAACAGGAGAAATTCTAAATGCAAGTGTGATTGTCTATAACGACATCATCAAATTAATCAATAACTGGCGTTTTGTACAAACAGCCCAAGTCGACGAACGAGTACGCTCAAAAAAAATGCCTAAAGACGTGGTGGATGAATCGATGGTATATGTAATCGCACACGAAATCGGGCACACGTTAGGTTTGATGCACAACATGGGAGCCTCTTCAGCTTTCCCGGTAGATTCATTACGTTCCGTCAGTTTTACACAGAAATACGGAACTACCCCTTCCATCATGGACTACGCCCGTCATAATTACGTGGCACAACCGGAAGACAAAGGGGTAAAATTAACACCTCCTGACCTTGGCGTTTATGACGAATATGTCATTCAATGGTTGTACACACCGGTTCCCGAAGCAAAAGATATGTGGGAAGAGGCTGAAATTGCCAGTCGTCTGATTGATGAAAAAGCAGGTGATCCTTTCTATCGATACGGTCGCCAACAAATCCAGTCGCAAGGATTTGGTCAATACGACCCAAGCGCCCTCATGGAAGACCTTGGAGATGACCCCATAAAAGCCGGTAATTATGGTATAAAGAACCTCAAATATATTCTTCCCCGAATGAACGAGTGGATTGAGAGCGATGAAGATACCCGTCACCGTCAAAGTTTATACACTCAAATCGTAAACCAATATTACCGATACCTCACGAATGCTCTTTACCAGATCGGCGGGATTTATTTGACAGAAGTAAAAGACGGGACTTCAGGAAATCCAGTAATTCCAGTAGATCGGGAACGTCAAAAATCATCATTATTCTGGGTATTGAAGGAATTACGTTCATGCGATTGGATTAACAATCCGGAATTAACAAATAAATTCCCTCTACACACAAAAATGTCCTCAAAAATTTGCGCCCTTGTTGCAAGTAATCTGTTAACGACCATCCCGACAAACGTAACATTATCAGCACACGTAGCCCAAGAAAAAAACGCTTACACGATTCAGGAATATTTCAATGATCTCTATAATGAAGTTTTCTCCTCTACTCTTAGAGACCGCAAATTAACAAATGAAGAAAAGATTCTTCAACGCTCGATAGTAACAGCCATGGCTAAACCCATGATTGCAGAAAAGAATGCACAAAAAATCACAGCAGACCCAATTGTTACAATAGAACCATCCTTGCCTTCGCTAGAAGAATTACGATTCCTAGGCCTGATTCACCCTGTTTTACTGGATCGTTTCGAGACGCAGCTAGAGTATCTCGAAGAGAAATTCGGCAAAGGAGCCGTTGCTTCTGCCCTATTGACAGAGCAATTCGGGGAATCAAGGTTTCCTTTCCAAAAGGCAGTGAAAGTAAATGATATTAGCGAAATAGACATCTACAAGCAAAACATGGTAGATAAAATTAATAAACTATTAAAAAATAAACGAACGAATGCCCACGCTGACGACAAAGCACATTACGAGTATTTATGGAGACAGACCCGTAATGCACTAGATGTCAATTAATCCTTATTAACCCACGAACTCGCTCTCGTGGCATTCAAGCCTGATCTCGAAAAACTCTAGATCAGGCTTTATTTAGAAAATGGACCAAATACAGATCAGTATTTAACCATAAAAACGCAGATCGAAAGTTCCCGGTTTATTTTGTTAGCAACCAGAATAGGAATAGCATCTCATCCCGCAATTCTGCCCTCAAATAGTTAATCGCTCTAACAACATGAGTCTTCGCTGTATTCACACTTATACCCAATCCCTCTGCAATTTGTTTATAGGTCTTTCCGTCCACGAAATGAGCGATCAACACAAGACGTTGTTTCTCTGACAACTCCAACAATTTATTCTCCAATCGAGACAAGCATTGTTCGTAATACTCCAATTCCTCCGTTACGCTCTCATTCAATTCAATAATACTACGCTCATTATTTTCAATGACTTTCTGATGTTTTATATAATTCAGCGCACAATTTTTAGCAAAATTAAATAGATACGTTTTTAAAGAATACAAAGAATACAGTTTATTCCTATTCTTCCAAAGCATCAGAAAAACATCATGGACAATATCTTTTGCCACTTCTTCGTCCCGTACATAACTACACACGAATCCCATCAAGTTCTCAAAATGAAGATCAAAGAGTTCTTCAAAATCTTTCTCTGACAATACCACTTTGTTAGGATTCATAGTCATCTTATAAATACCCTTTCGCCTTCAACGACTCCTGTACTTTCGTCGCAATCTTCATACCCCATTGCTGTCCGACAGCCATACTTTCAGTAGCGATTGCCGGTTGTGCGGCAGCCATTTTTTTACCGACAGGAGATTCGTAAAATTTCGTAATTTCCTGTAAATCGGACAAAGTTAGACGCTTATGATAAATCGGGGCTAACATTTCAACCAAGTCATCCACCAATGTCTTCATCATCTCTTTTTCTGCCTCACTCCAAAATTCAGCAGGAACATTCGGGAGTTGTTGTTTCATCATGGCAAACATTTGCGGGATAACAAGCTTGAATGTCGCATCGCTTCCGGAAACCACGATCATTTTTTTCAATGCGGCAACGTATTCTTTAGAAGGTTGAGTTTGTGCTGTCTGAGCGACACTTACACCTCCTATACCCAAAACAAGGACAAGGATAAATAAAATTTTTCTCATAACATCATATTTTAATTTGTGTTACAAAGATACCTTTTTTACACAAAAGTGCGGACGAGACAAGAAAAAACAGAAATAATTTATACCTTGCAGCACAATAACGCAAAGAACTGAACTATGAGATATGTATTTTCACTTTTTGTAACTCTATTATTAGCTTGCGGATCCGTACTTGCAAACGGCCCGTTATTACAGAAATTACAACAAATCAAAGAAATATCCGGTATTCGGGAACTAAAAGTTCAACCTTACACGGAATACTACGAATTCTGGTACGAACAACCGATAGACCACAATAATCCCTCGAAAGGAACTTTCAAACAAAGGGTATTACTGGGACATCGGGATTTCAACACTCCCATGGTAGCCATCCTCGAAGGGTACGGGATTTACTCCCCGGCAGAAAGCGAGTTGTCAAAACTATTCAAGACAAACCAGCTTACCATCGAACACCGCTTTTTCAACAACAGCAAACCCGAAGGAGAAACACCATGGACAGACTTAACCTTGAAACAGGCTGCCACTGACCAGCACGAGATTATTCAAGCCTTACGACAAAAAATATATCCGAACACGAAATGGATCTCCACGGGAATCAGCAAAGGGGGACAGACAACCGTCTATCACCGTTATTTCTACCCGGAAGACGTGGAGATAAGCGTGCCTTACGTGGCTCCCATTAACCTGGAAAAAATTGATCCCCGGTTAGAAAAATTCCTTTCCAAACTAGGCGGAACCCCGGAAAACAGAAAATTACTCGAAGGTGGTGGAAAAGATATTAAATGGCAAATCTTCGATTTTCAAAAGAGATGTCTTGAAAATATGGATAAGCTCATGCCGCTCATGCAGGAATTAACGCAAGCAAAAGGCTATTCATTCAACAAGGTTGGCGGGATAGAACGGGCTTTCAAACTCACGATCCTTGAATTCCCATTTGCATTCTGGCAATGGGGAAACAACATCAATGATATGCCCCAACTGGAAGAAGACGATTATAACGAGATATTCAACTACTTGGTGAAAGTGTCTTCCCCGGATTTCTTTGACGACAAAGCCATTGAAAATTTACAAGCGTTCTATTACGCCGCTCTAACAGAAACAGGCATGTACGCTTATAATACCAAGCCGTTCAAGAAATTCTTCAAGGATGAACCGGAACCGATCATCACGTTCGACTTCGCCATGCCTAAAGGATATGAAAATGCCCCGTTCAACACACAACAATTGCAGGATATTAATCATTGGTTACAGACCAATGCAGAAAACATTCTTTTCATTTACGGGGGAAGTGATCCTTGGAGCGCCACGGCTGTCGATTTGAAGAAAAACGACAAATGCCGCAAGTACATCAAAGCCAACATGGACCACAAATGTCGCATTGCAAGTTTCGAAAACCTTACCCGTTCTGCCATTGTCAAAGTATTGAAATCATGGCTCACGGGCACGGAAGTCGAAGAAGAAATTGAAGAAGTTTTAATCTACTAACTGACGAATAATTGCGTCTGTCGCACCAAGTTGTTGATTGACGAACTTTAAAGCACTTTGCCCGGCCGCCTCAGCGATTGCCGGGCTATTTATTAATGAATCCATCAAGGAAGTAAATTGCTCCTTATCCGAGATTGAAAACGCCCCGCCGCAAGCGATCAAATCAACCGCCTCTTTAAACTTGTGATATTTCGGCCCGAACAGAACAGGAATACCATAGATTGCAGCCTCAAGCGTGTTGTGAATCCCTTTCCCGAAACCACCCCCAACATAGGAGATAGAACCGTAACGATAGATTGAAGACAGCACCCCGATCGTATCAACCACGAGGACCTGACATTTCGTCACGTCGGCCGTCTCATCTGTATAGCGAGCTACCGACTTGCGACACTTACCCAAAATATCTTTGATATGCCCCTCCCCGATCTCGTGAGGCACGATAATCCACTTGTAATTTCCTTCCTGCGCGTTGATATAATCCAGAATAATATCTTCGTCTCCGGGCCAGGTACTTCCACAAACCACGGCCCTCCTATCATTACAGAAAGCCTCCACCTTTTCGATTCTTTTTGCCGCATCCGCAATCTGTTTTACCCGGTCAAAACGAGTATCCCCCGTCTGTTGCACGTGAGTAATACCAATCGTCGACAACAACTTTACGGATTCCTCATCCTGCACGAAAAGATGCGTAAAAAACCCGAGCATACGACGATGCAGATTCCCCCATTTCTTGAAGAACGGTTGCTCCGGACGGAAAATTGCAGAGATTAAATACGTTGGCACCTGCTGTTTATGCAGTTCATTCAGATAATTATACCAGTACTCGTATTTCACGAACACGACAGCATCCGGTTTCCATGTTTCCACAAAACGACGGGCATTTGAAGGAGTATCAATCGGTAAATAATAGATATAATCAGCACCTTGATAATTCTTGCGAATCTCGTACCCGGAAGGAGAGAAAAAGGTCAATAATATTTTCGTATGAGGCTCTATCTCTTTCAATTTTTCAATCACTGGACGTCCTTGCTCGAATTCTCCCAGCGATGCGGCATGAACCCACACCAATCGTCCCTTTCCACGCTCAACAGCCTCCATACGTTTCCATATTCCTTTTCGCCCTTTTACCCATAATGCCGCTTTCTCGTTAAAAAGAGAGGCCACGCCGATAGCACAACGATATGCAATAATTCCGAAATTATATAGCATAATTCTATGATTTAATGATTTTAGATTCAGTGATTATTCGAAATTCATAATCATGCACCTAAAATCACATAATCATAAATCACCTAATCACCTAATCATTTTTCGGCTTCAAAGGTATAAAATTTATCGCCCAATGGTATAACTTTTGTAAATAACGTTAAGCAGGGGAGAATGAACGAGTTATTACATTACATTTACTCTCCGAATAGAAGTACGTGTCAGTAAAACATTAAAATAGTCAAGTTATGAAGATCAAAAGTCTATTAACATGCATGATGGTAAGCCTTGTCACGATCCTGCCATTACAGGCTCAGGTCGGCAAGGAAATGAAAGCATTCCGCAACAAGGATGGTATAACCGTAACGATGTTAAACCCGTCGCTTTACAGCCTTTACAAACAAGGTGACCTGTCCCTACCCGCGGAAGAGGCTTTGAAAGACATAAAAGAAATCAACGTGATGCAAGTTGACATCAAACGGGCCACCCCCAAGGTTGTGGAAGAAATTTCTCAACGCATCACCCCGATCGTGGAAAACGAGGCCAAATACACGCTCGTGCGCAGCCACCGGGGAGCTTACAGCCAAGAATTTCTCTACGTGACACAACACGAGGAACGTATCACGTCTCTCGTTCTATGGAGCGAAGATGTAGAAACACTTTCTATCGTGGAACTCAAGGGTAACATCCAACTGGATAACGTGGATGAAATCGCCAATGCACTAAAAGTGAAAGGACTCGATCGCTTGGCTTACATCAACACGCCGACAGATCAGGTTGCATCCGGTTCCGATTTTATCAAAAAACTGGAAGAACGCTTTGGTATAAAAAGAGATTCCATTTTCGGGAAAGATCCTTTTGGTTCATTCCGGGAAAGTTTCGGCAGCATGGACGATATGCTCAAAAAAGCGGAAGAAATGTTCCGTGACATGGGTCCCATGTTTAGCGGAGAATCGGATATGGAAGGGATGGGAGAATCCATTTCCAACGGCCTGGAAGTTATTCAGGAAAACGGGAAAACCCGTATAAAAGTAAACGCCAAAAACTCGGAAGTATCTTACGTGATCGACGGTATCGAATACGCGGCCGATTCCCTTAAAAACGGTATCCCCGACGAAATCGCCACCGTGAACATGATTACCTCCCCGACGAATGCCAAAAAATCATACGTGGTAATCAACACGAAACAGAAAAAAGGACAATTCATCAGTTATGCCAACGGCGTGCTGAAATACAAGTACAACAAACAGGAATACACGTTGAATCCCGAAAAGTTGGAAGAACCGGCCTTGATTATCAACAACCGTCTGACAAGAAGTTTCAATATTGATCCGGTACAAATTATACAGATTCGCCCGGTATCCGAATTGGAACGACAATTATTAGGCGCCCCATCAGCCCAAGTCATTATCGTAACCGATAAAATGGGTTTCTTCTTCTAACATTTTTGTAATAAAAAACGTATAGCAGCAATACACGAGAGTGTGTCAAACGACTTTTGACACACTCTCGCTATAAACTAACAATCAACGCATACGTTATGAAATTGGCTGCTATCACGAGAACGGGAAGTTATTTCCTAACATTATTTCTATTCACCCTTACCCCTTCGGCCGGGAATGCCGGGCAATACCAACCCGACCAACCGGAAAAGATCAAACCATATAAAAAGGTAAGTGAACATTCGAACCTGCAACAAACCTTACCCTCTAACGATGAATGGTGGCAACTGTTCAAAGATCCGATTCTCGACACGCTTATTAACAAAGCCGTCATCAAAAACTACGATGTACGGAATGCTATTCGCAAAATAGAGATGGCAAAAGCAAAACTACGTGTGGATCGCAGTCCCTACTACCCGACTATCTATTTTTCTGCCAACTATGCCCCGGAAAAAAGCAGCCTTAGCGCAGATAAAAAAAATATTATCGAACGGAACGGAACCGCCACCGTCAACCTAAACTGGGAACTCGACGTGTTCGGACGAATCCGGAAAGAGAGTTCTTCTCAAAAAGAATTTTACCTTGCCGCACAAGAAGATTACCGGGGAGTGATGGTATCTCTTGCCGCACAATTATCCACGGCATATATCAACTTGCGGAGTGCCCAGAAACAACTGGAAGTAACCCGTGAAAACATCGAATCACAAAAGAAGGTTATGGAACTCACCGAATCAAGGTTTAAACTCGGATTAGCCTCCCAACTTGACGCGGCACAAGCCAAGAGCCTCTACCTGCAAACCAAAGCGTCATTACCGGGAATCGAATCGACCATTGCCCAGCAAATCAACCTAATCGGGGTTCTTATCGGAGAACATTCGGTTGCCATCCGGGACTCGTTATTGAAAATCCGTCCCATCCCGACCAATCCCCGGCAAGCCGCAAACGGTATTCCTGCCAACCTGATCCGCCAGCGTCCCGACGTACGTTCGGCAGAGAGAACGATTGACGGATTGGCCGAGGCCGTGGGAGCAAGCCGTGCCGACTGGTGGCCCAAGTTCCTCGTGACCGGATTCTTCGGCTACTCGTCCGAAAACTTCGAACAGTTTACGAATAAAGAAAACATGATCTGGCAAATCGCACCCTCTATTAAATGGACGATCTTCAGCGGTAGAAACTTGGTGGAATCCAAGAAATCTGCCCAATTACAACTTGACGAAGAAATCAACTCGTACAATCAAACATTACTGACCGCCTTGCAAGAGGTGGATAATGCTCTGGTAACTTACAACAAATCACTCCTGCAAATATCCGCCTTGAACGACGCGTTCCAACAGTCACAATTAACGTTAGATCTCGCAATAGAACAATACAAAAACGGATTGGCCAGTTACCAGACCGTGTTAAGTTCCCAAATCAGTCTTTTGAACTACGAGAATTCCCTTGTGGAAGCCAGAACTGCCTCCCTTCGCTACCTGATAGAACTTTATCAAGCCCTAGGAGGGGGATGGCCTGTCGGAGATTTCTAATTTTAAATTTTAAATTTTAAATTTTAGATTCCAGCCGCACCAGCTACCACGCACCTTATGAACCTTACAAACCTTACGAACTTTATAAACTAACCATATGAAAGCACTTTCCATCATTTTCGTCGTTTTCCTGTTTCTTTTGGCCGGATGTGGCAAATCGAAGAAACAACAGGAAACAGCTCCAACACCCTCGGTTGCCGTTGATCATCCGCAGTTGCGCACGGTGGTCTATACGTTTGAGTACCCGGGGTATCTACAAGCGGAACAAACGGTAAATCTCGTGGCACGGGTTTCGGGCTACTTGGAATCCTATCAATTTACTCCCGGACAACGGGTTCGCGAAGGGCAAACTCTTTTCGTGATTGAGCCGCAACCTTATAAAGATAAAGTGACACAAGCCGAGGCAAACGTGGAAAGTAGTAAATCGAAACTCGCCTACACAAAAGCATCCTACGAACGGATGCAGGAGGCCGTGAAGACCAAAGCGATCAGTGAGATAGACTACCTTCAAGCCCAATCCGACTACGGAGAAGCCCTTGCTGCTTATGAAGAGGCCCGGAGCCAGTTAAGCCTGGCCAATATAGACCTTTCATACTGTATCGTGAAAGCACCTTTTACCGGACGAATCTCCCGGAACATGGTCGATCCGGGCAATATGGTCGGAACAGATGCCAGTAATTCGGCTCTAGCCACCATATACAAGGACAACCAAATGTATCTCTATTTCAACATGGCTTACCCGGACTTTGCCCGGTTGCCCAAGAATACCCCATCTGCCCTTCCGGTTACCATACAAGACGTGAATAATCCGGAAAAGACTTGGATCGCCGCTCTGGATTACAGTTCTCCAAATATTGACCTCAACACGGGAACCCTCAACCTGCGGGCCATTGCCCGCAACCCGAACGGGGAACTTCTTAGCGGGATGTACGTGAAAGTCATTGTCCCCTACAAAAGTGTCCCGAAAGCGATTGTCATTCCGGAAGCGTCCCTCGGTACCAATCAAGGCGGACGCTATGTTTATCTCGTGGGACCAGATGACACGATCGTCTTCCGTCAAGTGGAAGTCGGAGTACTCACTCCCGATGGGATGCGGGAAATCACCAGCGGTCTCACCCTAGAAGACCGCTACGTAACCAAAGCCCTCATCAACGTACGCCCGGGAATGAAAATCAAACCAACTTTATGATTTAATGATTTACGATTTTAGATTTTAGATTCCAGCCACACAAAAACAACGCTTTGAGAATTACAAAATCTAAAACTAAAAATCATTCATCTAAAAGCAACCAACTCGCGTTGTTGAAATTTAAAATCTGAAATCTAAAATTTAAAATCAACAAGATGTTATCTCGCTTTTTCATCAATCGACCGATATTTGCCACCGTTCTATCTATATTAATTGTAGTTGCAGGTGTGATCACGTTGAGATCATTACCCGTGGAACAATATCCCACGATAACCCCGCCCACGGTAGTCGTGGAGGCTCAATATCCGGGAGCAAATGCCACAACCATCGCACAGATGGTAGCCACCCCGATCGAGCAACAAGTTAACGGGGTCGAAGGAATGCTTTATATGTCATCCACTTCTTCCAGTGCTGGGGTCTATCGGCTTACCGTAACCTTCGAGGTCGGTACCGACCTGGACATGGCTACCGTTCTCGTACAGAACCGGGTAAACATGACCCTAAGTTCACTTCCGCAAGAAGTGACAAAAATAGGAGTCACCACCACCAAAGAATCCACCAACGTGGTCATGTTTCTCACGTTGACCTCCGATAACCCGAGTTATGACGCTCTTTACCTATCCAATTATGCAGAATTGAACCTCGTGAACGAATTATCACGGGTAAAAGGAGTAGGCAGTGTAGGGGAATTCGGAGCCGGAAATTACAGTATGCGTCTCTGGCTGAATCCCGATTTACTGACCATCCGAGGCATCAGCCCGCAAGAGATTATCTCTGCCATCGAAAGCCAAAACATACAGGTAGCACCCGGAGCAGTCGGGGCTCCCCCGCTTGCCAGCCCGGTAGCCTTCCAGTACACGCTGGAAACCCAAGGATTGCTGGTCAGTGAAGAAGAATTCGGAAATATCATTGTGAAAACACTTTCCGACGGAAGATACTTACGCTTGAAAGACGTGGCCACAATCGAGCTGGGAAGTCAGACGTACTCGACAAACGCCCTGTTAAAAGGTCAGGCGGTGGCCGCCATAGCCATCTATCAACTTCCGGGAGCAAACGCCCTGGATGTGGCTCAACGCATCAAAGCCCGGGTAAACACGTTATCCTCGTATTTACCCGAAGGTGTACACCTGAATATCACGCTCGACACGACCGAATTTATTCACGCATCTGTCAAAGAGATATATAAAACGCTGGGAACGGCTTTTTTACTCGTGTTGATTGTCATTCTGATCTTCTTACAAAACTGGAGAGCCATGCTGATTCCCCTGATCGCCATTCCGGTATCACTTGTCGGAACCTTCACGTTCATGGGACTCATGGACTTTTCCATCAATACACTAACCCTTTTCGGGTTGGTGCTGGCCATTGGGTTGGTAGTAGATGATGCGATCATTATTGTCGAGAACAGTTACCGCCTGATCGAGACCGGAAAATATGCAGACATGAAATCTGCCGTCACCCAAGCCATGAAAGAGGTGTCGGGGGCTATCGTGGGAATTATCCTTGTCCTCCTGGCCGTGTTCATCCCGACCGCATTTATTGGCGGGATCACGGGAATGCTTTACAAACAATTTGCTTTAACCATCGCAGCTGCAACCGTTATCAGCGGGTTCAATGCCCTGACTCTAAGTCCCGCATTATGCGCCCTTTTCCTAAAACCCGCCAAACCATCCAAATTCTTCCTGTTCAAGGGATTCAACAAGTTTTTCGAGAAAACTACGAACGGGTACACGTGGGTGGTACAAGGTTTTATTCGGAAATCGGCATTGGCAATTCTGGCATTCTTGGTTCTTGCCATACTGGCATTCATCGGTTTCTTACGACTACCGACAACTTTCGTCCCGAACGAGGATCAGGGGTATTTCGTGGTCTCCATGCAACTACCGGACGGTTCGTCCCTCTCCCGGACAGAATCCGCATCAGCCAAAGCAGGTGAGATATTAAAGCAAATCGACGGGGTAAAAACTTATATTGCGATCAATGGATTCTCCATGATGGACAACGCCCAGAACTCTAACGCAGCTTCCATCTTCGTCATGCTCGAAAACTGGGACAAGCGAAAAAGCAAAGCCTTGGGAGTAGATGCCATCACGACCCGATTCAATGAACTGGCTTATCTCGAAATCCCGGAGGCTCAAAGTTACGCCGTTTCCCCTCCCCCGATCCCTGGCCTGGGAGAAAGTAGCGGGTTCGAGCTCATGGTGGAAGACATCAATAACTACGGTTCCACATCCCTGCAACAAGCCGTCGATCATCTGGTTGATGCAGGAAACGGAACTCCCGGTTTATCCATGCTCCGGTCCACGTTCAGCGCCAGCGTTCCGCAATATTACCTGAACATCGACCGAGACAAGGTTGAATTAATGCAAATACCGATAGGAGACGTGTTTAACGCTCTCTCGGCATACATCGGCTCTATTTACGTGAATAACTTCGTGAAATACGGCAGGACCTTCCAAGTTAAACTTCAAGGCATTCCCGACAGCCGGAGAGTGATTGATGACGTTTTGTTTCTGAATGTCAAGAACACGCGGAACGAAATGGTTCCCTTCTCTGCTTTCACGACCGTGGAACAACGCCTAGGGACAGAACTTCTTCCCAAGTACAACACCTATTCGGCAGCCTCCCTATCCGGAAGTGCTGCCTCAGGTTATAGCTCCGGTCAAGCCTTAACTATCATGCAACAGGTATTCGAGCAAGAACTAGGCAACACGTTCGGTTACGAATGGACCGGACTGGCCTACCAGGAAGAGAGTGCGGGATCGACCACAACAATGATTTTCATACTCGCCATTCTTGTGGCTTTCCTCATTCTCGCTGCTCAATATGAAAGCTGGACTTCACCATTTGCCGTGATCATGGGACTACCCATTGCCCTGTTGGGAGTTGTCATCGGGTGTCTCGTGATGAATCTTCCGATCAGCGTCTACACCCAAATCGGTATCATCCTGTTAATCGCTCTAACCGCCAAGAATGCCATCTTGATCGTGGAATTCGCCCGGGATTATCGAGCCGCCGGGAAACCGATCTCCGAGGCAGCCATTGAGGCCGGAAAGGTTCGGTTACGCCCGATCCTGATGACCTCATTCGCTTTCATCCTCGGTGTTTTCCCTCTGGTCATCTCCACCGGAGCCGGAGCAGCAAGTCGAATCTCGTTAGGAATAGCCGTCTTCGCCGGGATGCTGATGACCTCGTTGGTGGGTACACTTTTCATGCCCAATTTCTACTACGTCATGCAGTCTTTACAAGAACGACTAACCCGAAAGAAACAGAAATCCTAAGGAAATAATACCTATTATTCGGACTTTATTCAGAGATTATTCGGAGCTTCTCCATACCGTGATATTTAAGCCACGAATAAACTCTGAATGATCTCTGAAGGAGTGAGATTATTTGGGTTAGATTACTTCTTTATTTGAGTTAGTTTCGGGTAGAAATACAAAAAAGAGTGTACTCCACAGTTATATGTGTAAAGTACACTCTTTTAAAAACTTAAATTCACCCTCTTAATGAGGCTTCCAAACAATTAGAATACAATCGTCATCTCGTTAATCAAGTTCTGAGCATTCGCGATTTTGTCCACGATGAACAGCATGTAACGAGCATCCAAGTTGATACATCTTTGCAAGTTTTCCTCGAAATCAATATCACCGGACATAGCCTCTGAGTTTCCATCAAATGCGGTTCCGATCAACTCGCCGTTACCATTGATAACCGGAGAACCGGAGTTACCACCTGTAATATCATTGTTCGTGATAAAGTTCACGGAAATGTTGTCAGCACCGTAACGTCCGAAATTCTTCGCGTAATACAAATCTTTCAAATTTTGCGGAACCTCGAACTCGCCACCTTTCGGGCCTTCTTTTTCCATAACACCGGTTAACGTGGTGTAATAATCATAGAACACGGCATCTCTCGGTTTGTAGCTCTTCACGTTTCCATAAGTCAAACGGATAGTAGAATTAGCGTTCGGAGCCCATACTTTGTTCGGTTCCATTGCCATCAATCCATTCACGAACAAACGATCTCCTTTAGCAATATTGCTACGCATAGAACTCATTTCCCCGCTTAATTTCTGGTAAACCTCGAACAAGCTCTTTCCCGTGATATAACCCAAATCTTTATTCAATTTTTTCATATCCGGTTTTTCAAGGAATGCGTTCAAACGAGCCTCATCCGTGAAAATAGATTTGTCGGACAGTTCTTTAGCGAATTTCTCGTAGTTACCTTTGTATTTCTTGTTGATCAAATTAATCACTTCAGGATGCCATTCGGCTGCCACGTTATCACTATAAATTTTGAACAAAACAGCCATCAAGTTTTTATCAACATCTTTGTTGAAATCCTTAAAGAAACCTGCTGCATTTTTCTTGATTGCCTCGATGTACATATCCTTCATTTCAGCCGGGGTATTTGCATCCAAAGCTCTTTCCAAGGTGTTAGCCACTTGGAACGCAAACAATGGAACTTCAGGACCTTGCAATGCAGCCTCCTGCATATAAGACATGGCCACGTTATACGGGTGCATAGCCTCGTAACCCTCTTTGATCAAAGTCAAAGCGTTACCATATTTAGCCTTGCGAGCCGGATCAGCATTCACCCAAGCGGTAAATTCACGCTCGATTCTCTCTTTTTCACCCATCGTGTTCAAATTCTCCAAAGCGATATTCTGCTCGTGAGAATATTTCCAATAGTTAGCACATTGTGCATATTTAGATGCATATTGAATACGAGTGGCAGCCGCAGCGTCCATTCCTTCTTTCATGATACGCAACTTCTCGGTACGTACTTTGTAACGAATATCATTGGTTACATCCATCGTCTCTTTCAAACCGAAGCTAGTCAAGAAACGATCGGTTGTTCCGGGGAATCCCATGATCATGGCGAAATCACCATCCTGTACTCCTTTGGCAGAAACAGGCAAATGATGTTTCGGTTTCAACGGAACATTACTCGTGTTATAAGGAGCCGGTTCGCCATCAGGACCCGTGTAGATACGCATCATACAGAAGTCTGCCGTATGACGGGGCCAAGACCAGTTGTCCGTGTCACCACCGAATTTACCCATACTTTGAGCCGGTGCGCCTACTAAACGAACATCGCGGTAAATCTTGTAAACCAACAAGAAGAATTGATTTCCCTCGAACATCTCCTGTACCTGAGCTTGAAGGTTAGTTCCTTGTACTGCCTTAGCAGAAATTTGTTTAGAAATAGCATCAATAGCCGCTGCACGTTCTTCTTCTGACATATTATCATTCAAAACAGCGTTCACCTGATCGGTCACATCTTCCATACGTTGTAGGATAGATGCAGTAATACCGGGATTCGGTAACTCTTCACTATATTTGTAAGCCCAGAAACCGTTTGACAAGTAGTCATGTTCTACGGTAGAGTGCTTTTGAATCACGCTGAATCCGCAGTGGTGGTTCGTCAATACCAATCCTTTGTCCGAAATAATCTCTCCGGAACAGAAATGCCAGAAAGGACGTCCGTCGTTTCCTAATCCAACGATTGCATCTTTCAACGATGCCTGATTCACGGAATAAATATCTTCCGCCGTCAATTTACAGCCTTGTGCCTGCATCTGCTCGATGTTCTTCCCGAGCAATGACAAAAGCCACATACCTTCATCCGCCCGCACGATTGACGTTGAAAGCAAAGCAAATACAATAATAAAAACTCTCTTCATCTGTTTAAATTTCACGTTTAATATATAATCTGATCTAATTTAATTCCTGTCAAATTATGCCCTCGCCTCCCACAAACGATCGCGAATATACAATTTAATTCAAAGAAACCTTATGTAACTCACCGTGATTTAATATTATTATAACATTTTACAACACGCTGTCAGAGTAAATTAATCTCGTCTTTTTAACCAATTGAATCTCTCCAATTACTTTTATATTCCCGGTGTCATACATACCATTTTAACACCCACACAAAAAGCGAGTCCCCTCAAAACGAGAAGTGAGGGGACTCTGATCTAAACAACACGCTCTACTATTACTTTACTTATTTTTCTTTTTCAACATTTCATCGATTTTCTTTTCCAACTCTTTGCCCCGAAGGTTTTTAGCCACGATACGATTTTCATCATCCAGAATAAATGTACAAGGGAGTGTCTTAACCTGGTAGTTTACAACGATCACGGAATTCGGCCCCCGCATATCAGACACGTTCTTCCAATCGCTGCCATCTTCTCCGATAGCCGTCAGCCAGACACTCTTGTTATCATCCAGCGAAACACTGATAATCTCCAATCCCTTAGGACGGTAACGCTTGTATAATCTCAACAAGTTCACGTTCTCATCCCGGCAAGGCTTACTCCAAGATGCCCAAAAATTGACTATTTTCACTTTAGCCCGTGTCTCATGCAAGGCAAGAACACCTCCATCGGCCAATGGCGCACTGAAATCGGGAGCAACAGCCCCCACAGCAATCTTTTGCATCTTATTCAACTCGTCAACAATCCGTTTCCCATAAAACGTGGCCTGCGCCTCCTCTCCCAGCACCTCGTAACGCTCAGTCAATTTTGCCTCGTCAACACCTTCCATTTTGGATGCTACCATCCAAGCCGCAACAATCGAATGATTATACTTTTTCAATAACGCCAATTCCCCGGCCTCCACGTTCAACAGAATCGTCTGGAATTCTCGCTGGAACTCTTGTAACCGAGCAGGATTTGCAATCGCTTGTGCATCTAACCACTCTTGACTCTCCAACAGATAACGATTCAAATCATTGAACTCTGTCCATATCTTCTGGGCCTCTCCGCCTCCTTCCACTACCAAAGTTCCGGAAACAGAAGTAATCAGGTAGGGAGCGTTTTCCAACATAATTGTTGCCAATACCGCATCTTTCTTTCCTGTCATCAAGTATACCACGGTCATTTCCGACATTCTTCCCGAAAACTCAAACCGACCATCCGTGACCGTAATATCCCCCAACTCGATCAACCCGTTCTCCGTGTCGGCAATCAACACCATCTGTCCGTTGACCGTGGGATCCAACCGACCTTCAAGCCTGTAACTGCCATCTTGTGCGACGCTTGTAACGATACCACAAAATAACACGCAAACAGCAAATAAAACCTTTCTCATGTCCACTTGTTTTAGGTTAAAAAGTCTCCCGTCTCGATTTTAATATCTCGACGGGAAACTTAAACTCATATGATGAATTGATGTATTATCCCTATTTCCGTTGTTGCGGGAGCGTCAACACCGGCTCTTTTTCCGCTTTCACGGTAGCCTTCTCAATCACCAAACCGTCCACGATTACTCCGGCAGGATAAATCATCGAGGCCGGATAATTGTTCGGCAAGTAATTCAAGACTTCCTCTTTCGAAGATATAGCCACTAACTTCAATAACTTAGTCAAATCCGGTAACCGGAAACTCGTAGCCCTCACACGGGTCTCCCTCCCGTCTTTCAAATCTACCCGGTACACTTCCAGCGTCGCACCGGAAATGCCTCTCACGATATAGGCACAGGATTGTCCGGCCTCTTTTGCCGCCTTGATTAAAGCCTTTTTCATCTTTTCGTGAGAGATACCTTTATCCACCTGTACGTGAATGGTTCCGGTTCCAGTCGCCACCGTCGGGCTTTGGGGAATCATCATAAACCGGGAACTACCGGTAGTTTCCAAGGCATTTTTTGTCGGGATTCGCCCGTTCAACATCTTCCCGAATACCCCTTTATCCACCAGCGTCATCTCGGCCTCCGGGGTAACCCCCTCCCCGTCAACCTCGTAATAACCATATAATGGCGTCCCATTATATTCTTTTTTCGCCGTGTAATTCTTAACGGTTAAATGACTATCAATAATCCGCTGACCGAACTGATCAGCCAATCCGCCCCGTGTCGGCCCGAGTGAACGGGTAGCAATCAAACCGCCCCGATTCAATAAATTATTTGCTAGAATCGTGGCCACTGCTCCCCCCTCGAACATCACCGGCCCGTTATAATACTCGGTCACCACTGGCGTACTCTTCAAACGCAACAACCCTTCAGCAAAAGCTTTCGCTCTTTCCTTCAATTGCTCTATGGAAGGAAGTTCTGCCGGGTTCTGCAAGGAAAGCGAGAACGAATCACTCAAACTCGAACCATCATCACAACGCACGCTACCACTAACAGCCAGAGAGATTGCCCCACCGGGTTTCTTCAACTGCACGCCTTCGGTTGTCAACCTGTAAATATCCATCTCCAGCCCGTTAAGCATCACGCTTGAATTGTAAATATCCTTATAATCCTTAAACACGGCCGAAAGCTCCATGACCAACTGGTCAAAAGCAACCGAATCAATCACGAACGGCATTTCCCGTTCCTCCAGATGAGTCACGGCCGGTAGCGGTTGCATATCAGCTAGCCCGGCCTCATCGGCAGGCAACGGATTCTGTTGCAAATAATTCGTCTTTTGGGCCATCATTCCCAGCGAATACTTGTACATCATGTCTGACGATTCCCATAACCCGCGACGAATAACATCATAGTCCACCTCCGAGGGTAATTGCACCGGGGCAATCTGTTCCAGATATTGCACGTTACTGTTATTCTGGTAATCACCAAGCATTACCTGCGTCCCGCCATTCATCCTCCACGGGGAGACACTGGAATGTAGCAATCCTCCCAGCGACCCGATTATCTGAAAATGACGATAACGGGCTATCGTGTATGAAATATAATAGGGTTTCGGACCTCCCGGCAAAATCAATGCCGCACGATTACGATCCAGTTCCGAACGCATGGCAGCAAAAATAATTTTATCCGTATCTCCAACAGCAATATTCTCAGGTTGCGGAGAAGGCAGGATTGGGGCAATATCACGAGCCTGTGCCCGACGCTGAGTCTCGATCTGACTCACGAATATCGTCGGTGAAGATGCCGTCACGGGTACCCATCCCGACTCCGCACCGCAAACTCCCGTGAAAACGCTGGGTTTATCTCCGGCAGCCATGATATTGGAAAACATGGACAAGGGTGTTCCGATCATATCTACCCCTCGCACCAACTCATCGGGACGACCATCCACGAACACCCGGAATACTTCCAACGGGGTCACGTTGAACGAGTTCAAACTTCCACCTTCACCCGTGTACGTGAAACCGCTTGTCACGGTCTGGAAATAGTAACCATACTCTTTCCCTTGTTTCTTGGCCTCCGCAATCAACATGGTCCGCAACTCCTTTTCAGAGTATGGCCGGGTTGTCTCGATCACCAGATTCGACTGTCGGGATACGGGATCTCCCCCTCCGGACGTTCGTCCGTGACCGTTACTCACCGGAAATCCATCCAAAGGAATCCGGCTCATCAAAAACTCTTTCAACACACCGTTCACCACGTTATCTACCCGGCGAGCTTTCACTCCCTCATCATCATACCGATAATAACCATACATATCCGTCCCGGCATAATGTTCCAGCAATGGGTCACAATATACCTGAAATTCAACGGGCAACACTTGTTCTCCCACCATCTTTTTAAACGTCTGACCGCCTGTTTTCAAACGATGGCCTTCCAACCGATGACCGAATATCTCGTGAAAGAATACCCCACTGGCAGATCCCGACAAAATAGAAGGTCCCGTGTATGGGTCAGCAACCGGAGCATCACGCAATGCCAATAATCGTTTAACTATATCTTCCGCATCAGCAATCATTTGCGCATTACCCGGCAATTCATCCGGCGTGTACGCAAAATAACTGGCATTTAATGGCAATTTCATCCCGTCAGCCGCATTCAGCGATGCCGACAATGTCACCCGTGCTGCCACTCGGTTCTGTACCACCACGGTTCCCTCGCTATTCACAAAATAGGTACGCAATACCTGAAAACTGAAATTAGCCGCTCCTTCACGCAAAACCGGACACGCTTTGAACACGGCAGACACCTCATTCATACGCTTTTCCCAAACCCGGATATCCACATTCTGTTTCCCCGCAGGTACAGGAGCCTCGTAATAATACTCCACGGGAGCCTCTGAAAAACAAGGAGCTTTATCCTCATCCTCCACGCTCATGGAAGTCTTCGTTTTCACTTGGTCATACATATTACGGGCAAACTCGTAACGTTTTAACGTTTCTCGCCAGATGGCCTCCCGGATTGCCTCCGGAGCCGCATCATCCAATGGCAGGAACACGCCTTGGGCTCCCCTGGCCTTTTCTCCGGCTACCCCACCTTGCTGGTTATATTTAAAATTATCCAGTTCCGGACTACCCAAACGTATTTGCGGAACCAACATTCGGGAATGATTTTCATTCGATACCGCCACGGCGCCAAATGAACTTGTCACGGTCACCGTGTAATCGTCCATGACCCGTAAATTCATATAATAGGGAGCAGATTCCTGCTTTTTTAACTCCTCCATGTTGTACTTCAATTCCTGTTTCATCAGTTGCAAGAGGCGATCCTCTTGTTCCTGACCAAACAGCCCGGAGAAAGTCAATAGCAATACCCCGCTTAGAAAAAGTCTTATAAAATGATTCATTCTAAACATTACTTCTTAATTCTATTTATGGGGCTGTCCCAAAAGTCATTTTTCAAACTCCCTCCCCCCTTCGGGGTACTCCCTCTATAAACAGAGGGAGAGTTAAAATACTCTCTGTCTTCGGGAATAGTCACCAGATCCTCCTCTGTTTATAGAGGAGGTGGCACGAAGTGACGGAGGAGTTTTTTGAAATAAAATGACTTTCTGGCCAGCCGTTAAATAATATTTTACTTATAGAGAACTATATCCCCCAAGTTAACTTTACAGAAACCACTCGTATCCATCTGATCACGTAGGGAAATCTTGATATAACGAACCAGTCGGGTCCCCTCAACCATCGGCAACAATGTCACCTCTCCCGAACTACGTCCTAACGTGTTATTTTCAAAATAAGTCACATCCTTCCAAATAATCCCGTCCGCAGATGTCTGCACGGAAATCGTGGTAGGCATGAAATTCACCAACCCGGTATTACCGCCCCATTGGCCGTAATAAGGCTGGGCAATCTTTATTCCCCGGATTTCCGTGGCCGTCAACAATTCCATCTGTAACTCATAATAACGTATACTGGCCAAAGGAGTCGTGATCCAAGCACTTTCCGAATTATTATCCATCAGAAGCTCCAAATCTGCATCCGCATAAGGATCAGACGGTACACATTGAATCCGTTTCCCATCCTCATCCTCTTTAAAAGCCTCTTTCGGGATAATTTCCATAGTTGGTAACTGGGAATATCCCATATAAGTCATGTATGGTAATTCCGAATCAAAATAAGGCACAAAATATCTCGCACGCCCATAATAATCAATCTTTAATCCCAATATATCCGACTCATTTGCCTTATCCAATACTTGACGACTTTTTTCCTTATCTCCCAATATATTACTCTTGGCATACTCCGTCACGTTTCTCTCATCCAAATAACGATTCTTACGAAATACGAGCTTTTTCAAATTCGGGCAATACAAGATATCCTCGAAAGTTTCCATATCGTAATCAAACTCCAACTCCTGCGCATTCTCCACGAACTCTTCAAACCGCACTTCATCCTCTTTTGTATCCGTGTGATAACCATAACGTCTGTGGATCGCATTCACGAACCCAGCACTATAATTTTTCTTCCGGCTTATCACGTACGGGTCGAACTCGATAATATCCGGGCAATCCTCCAACTTTCCTCTCCGAAGTACATAAACCGTGTCTGCCGGGTTCATACTCACATCCGAGATCGTGACAAGCGTATTATAACTGGTCTCTTTATCGAACGTGTAATATCGTGTATCTCCGGCAGAATTCTTGTATTTCAATTGTAACTCAATAATATTTTCGTTCCACTGGTCGGAAAAGAAAATCATCTTATTCTTCAGAAAATAAGATCTCGTAACCCCTCTGGTGAATGCCAACATAATCTCATGTTCTCTCGTATAGGGACGCCCGTAGGTTGTTTCAACCAAAGACTGATTTCCCGCGGCATCCACGGCACAGACATCAAACCGATACGTCCCATCCTCTAAATTCGTTAACTCGTAAGAAGTTGACGCTCCCGGCAACATAACCGAATCCCTGCGTTCCTCACATGACCAGATTACTTTTATCTTATCGATCGTGGCATCTGTTCCATTAATCCAGTCCACCATCAACCTCTCCCAACCGGGAGTGGCGTGAACTTCCGTACATTTAGCCACGTAACGGATTTTCCCGTCTCCCGCGAAATCGCTATACGTGTCCTCCAGACTCTCGTTACAAGCAGTCAATAATAGTACTGCCGCAAACCAGTATAATATATTTCTTCTCATTCTCATCGCTTAATTCTTTTTTACATAAACTTCCAGCTCGTGCAAGGTAAAATACTTTTGCTGATTACTGTTTACTTCCGAATTCATCCGCTTAAAGGTATCATGCACAATAATCTTCAAATAGCGATAGGTCTCGTCAATCGTGGGGAAAACAACATCCACGTAAATCGGATCTTTTTGGGCTAGCTCTTCCACGGTCTTCGCAGCCACAGTGGTCGATGACGTGAGGAATGACCACCTGTCACTCGCAGTAGTGGCATCACGCTTTTGATCCAATTTCCCTAGAGGTACCCAATCCCCGGAATCCGGGTCTGAAGAAGTCTTGCTACCGTACACGGTCAATTTACACGGAGTCTTATCCTCGTAACAACCGGACCAAATATATCCTAACTCCTGCCCCGTAAGCGGGTTGGATGCATTACTCAACGGGTACAAACAATACAAACGCAGCCATGCCGGCACCTTTTGTTCTCTCAAATCCAGAACTATCGGCTTGTCATAAGCCTGGGGACCTGCCAGATAGGTAGCATACGTCGTGGTACTTTTACGTTCCGGTTTATTTTCCTCGATAGCCGAGGCAACCAGACGGACCTCTCCTTTCAACTCCCCGTCAAACAAATACTGCACGCCAGTTTTAGCGATACCATTCTCCACGGAAAGCCCGAAATCATTAAAATTTTCTGCTTTCATTGTCCATTGTTCCGTCGGGAAAGCATCAATATCCGGGTAAATTTCCTGTCTCACCCGGTAACCCTGGAAATCTTCGGTACGGATCACTACCGTGTTTTTCGCATTCTCTTGCTGCACGGCAAAATTCAACGTATCACCTCCTTGAAGAATAGGAAAACTTCTCATCAGGATCGTGTCCTGTTTCTGCGTCTTCGGGTCTATTCCCAAGTAAAAAATATGTGCCATCCCGGTTACAACCGCGGGACTCTTGTAAATCACCTGAAAACCATTCCAAGAAGAATGTATCTCTACATTATCGAAAAAAGTCCACGGTGCGCTGTCCAGCGTTTTAAAACTATACTCGTACAAGGCCGATTCCTCATCCCGATGATTGACGAATGAAATCCGGACACTCACGTCCTGCGCTTTCGTAAAACCATCCAGCAAAAGCGAATCACCGCTATATCCACAAGTTTTCAATATTTCCAACCCTTGCCAATTCTTATAACGCACATTCATGGCAAAAATGTCACTGTTATTCGGCAAAGAATAGTGCATCATGGCACCTCCCTCCACCGGGGTAAATTTAAGTTCCAAACCTTCCGTCGACACGCCGAAAACTGAATCGTCGTCACTACAAGCCGAAAAGCTGAATATTAACAATAATAACAAAATTGTATTTTTCATCATTCTATCTTTTACGGGTTAAAATTTACAATCGTAAATCAAAACTTCATTTACCATCCGGGGTTTTGAACCATTCCGGAAATCAAGATCTCTTCAGCATTGAACGGTTCCAGATAATCCCGCGGTGCCACGAACTTATTTTTGCTCCACACCACGATCGGGCCGTTCTCGTTATTATAGAATGTTTGGAATGTTGTTCCCAGAATATTCCAACCATACTGTTTCTCGTTCATCACTTGGTGAGCAATTGTCCAACGACGAATATCCCAATAGCGATGTCCCTCGAAAGCGAATTCGATACTGTATTCTTGGCGAATAATTTCACGCATACCAACTTTCGTATCTACTTTGGAAGAGAAATTGGAAAAAGTTTTCCAGGCCTCCCGTACCGGTAGAATACCAGCCCGTTCCCGCACTTTATCAAGAGGATCATACACCCGGTTATCCGGCTGCTCCAGATACTCGTTCCAAGCCTCCGCCTGCATCATATACACTTCGGCCAAACGTAAAACAGGGAATGTTTCCTGTCCTTTCAGATTCGCCACGTAATTCGAGGTCGCAAAATTTCCGAAAGTCTGCTTTTTCAACCAATAACCGTTAATATTTTGCCAGTTATTGCTCACGATAAAGTCTTCTTGTGTACCCCAAGACTCATCTTTATGAGCCTCCACCAATAAGTTATAATTTCTTGTTGCCGTGTTTGTCCCACGCTGCCAGTACATCCGGTCGCCCGCAATACTCGCATAAAAACGAGGTTCCCGACGCAGGTGAAGATTCACCACTGACGTGTTCATCGGGATCACATCCTCGTAAGTCACGCTACTCTCAGAACCCAATTTATAACGATTCGCGTAGCTCCATGAATTATCGGCATCAATCGGTAACCCGTGACTGGTGTAATACATTTCCACCATTTTCATCGAGGGAGAAAGACAACCAAGTAAACTCTCGTTAAAATTCACCTCGTCATCCAATAACCGGGGCAATGTAAACCGATAAAATTGCAAGGTTCCCCATTTCATTTCCAACAAATACTCTTTATTATCGAAACGAGAGAACATACTACTTTCGATGTCATTCATCTGGTTCAACAATTTAGTCTTTTTCGTGGTTTCCTCCGTGTATAAATCCCGGTCTCCCACGGCACAAATCTCGGCAGCCTTATCCGCAGCCTCTGCAGCCAGCAACCATTTATTCCGGTCGTAAGAAGAATTAAAAAGTAACTCCCCGTTCTTATTCTTGAAATCGGAATAGAAAGCGTTCCCGTTAAAAAGAGGGGATGCGGCATAAAGCAATGCCTTAGCTTTTAAAGCATACAACGCCTCCAGACAAATCGTGTGCCCGTAAGCCGGGTCCCGCTGATTATGCATCGGTATATACGGCGCCGCCTCATCTAACAACCTGACAATCTCTTTGAAACAAGTATCCACGTGCTGACGCGGCAATTGATAAGCACTCACATCCAGCTCCATCGGCATATTCTGAGGTACGAGACAAATCGGCCCGTAACGACGCACTAACTCGAAATAAATAAACGCTTTCAAGGCCTTCACGTCAGCTTTCCACCATTCCCGGTCTTCGTCGGTAATATTGTAAGTATTATCGATATTCTCCAAAAAAGTATTCGCGTTCCGAATAACCGTGTACATCTTGTACCACAACGACCCGTAAGGACTTTGTGACATCTGCAATCCATCCGCCACCTTCAGCCCGTCAAGACGGAACGTAGTTGAATTGTACAATGCCTGACAAGTCACGAATTCATCGGCCCCCAAAAAGGAGGTATTATTCGTCAAACTCGTAAGCACCGTATTTACCTCTCCATACAGCCCCTTCCACCAGGATTCGGCTTTCGTTCGTTGCTCGAAAAGCGATTCCACCGTTTCAATATCCTTCTCCGGTACCCGGTTCAGATAATCGCATCCGGTCAGCAAAAGCATTCCGCAAAGTATATATAATAAATGTTTTCTCATCATCGATATATATTAAATTAAAAACTTATGTTCAAACCGACTGACCAAGTACGCTGAATCGGGTAGTTGAAACCGCTGTCCCCCAACTCCACGTCCCAGATCTTAAAACTGGAAATCAGGAAAGGATTGTTTACCCGGGCATAAAACTTCACATTCTGCATCTTGATCTTGCTCAGGAAATCCTGCGGTACATTGTACGCCACTTCGATCGAAGTGCAACGTAAGAAACTACTCTCCCGCATGAAATAAGTAGACTTCCGTATCTCTGTATTATTCTTCCAGTTTTCCTGAGGATTATGCGCATCAATGGATTGCGTGGAAAGACGCGGCCAGAAAGGACGTTCTTTCATGTTATTTTCGTTCCAATGATCATCGTAAATCGCCTTCAACATCGCCCGGTTTTTCACAAACGGACTGATTTTCATCGGGTCCATAAAGAACGCCCGTTTGCCCGCTCCCTGAAAAGCAAAACTTAACTCGAAATCCTTCAAATTGAAAAAGGCACTGAAACCGTAAATCAATCGAGGGGTTGTCGGGAAACCGATATACGTGGCATCATTCACGTCGATCACGCCGTCCCCGTTCAGGTCGCGATAGCGAATATCACCCGGCATCACGTCCCCACCTTGTCGGGGGGAATTATCAATCTCTGCCTGATCACGGAAAACGCCCTCGGCAATGTAACCGATTTGCTGTGAAATCTCATGTCCGACCTTCTTTTGCCATTTCGGCTTATTGGCAGCCTCTTCAATATCTCTATACTCCGCCTTATTATAGGTAAACGTACCACTTAGAATGGTCCAAAAATCCGGAGTAAAAGCGTGTTGCACTTTACCCGAAAGATCAATACCTCGGGAACGAACCTCTCCCACGTTTCCGATCTGTAAATACTCCAACCCGGTAGATGCCGGCATCGTGTAACGATAATCTATAATATTATGGCGAACCTCCTGGTAAATATCGGCATTCAATTCCACGATTCCACCAAAGAATTTCGTTTCGATACCCAAATTCGTCTGTTCTGCAATTTCCCAAGTAATCTTGTCGTTAGGATAAGACTTCACCACGGGACGCTGTAAAACGGTACCACCCGGTGCCGGGTCCATGATACTCACTTTATCTAACAAGGGTAAATGGGCAAACCGCGGGGAATCAATCACCCCGTCGTTTCCGACCTTACCCCAAGAGAGACGGAATTTCAAGAACGAGAACCAACGTCCCACGTTGTCTGCCATAAAACGTTCCTTGGATGCAATCCATGCACCACCAACCGCCGGGAAAAATCCCCATTGATTGTGCTTGGCAAAACGCTCCGAGCCGTTGTAACCGAAACTCGCCTCGGCAAAATATTTATCCTTAAACCCGTAGGTTCCACGCATGGACATACCCATATTCCGGTGAGGAATACCGTCCAGTACAGTTTCCGTATTAGAGTACGTCGACTCCTGCACGTTAAACACGGCAGTTAAACTGGTTTGGTGTTCACCCCAGGCTGCCACGTGCAACCCCCGTACTTCGTAACTCATTTGCGTAGACTGAGAACTATTACCATACGCTTTCGACAACGTCCGCGACGCGTTACGTTCATTCAATGCCAGTAATCGATGCTTTCCGGTTTCAAAACTATAATCGGCTAACGAATACAAATAAGGTTCCGTCTTGTAAGCATTGGTATAATATCCCGTCTGGTTCATGGACACGGATGCCCGCAACTCCAATCCTTTCAACAGGGCAGAAAGATTATGAATATACTCTGCACGTGCTACAGCCGAATAACGGCGGCGGTCCTTGTACCCTTGGTGAAGATCCTTGTAAGGATTAATCGTGTTCAAATCCACGGCACCAAAGCGAAGGTGCGGCCAGCCATACGTCTCGTCTCCCGGATAAAGAGGAGCAAAATCCACCGGAGAGGCATTGAACGCCATGTAGTAAGCCTCCGTCACGTCGGCATAAGGCCCGTGATATTTATCCAGATTGGCTGATGTATTAATATTCAAGCGAATCCCCGCACTCAAGTCGATATTCAGGTTCGCCCGGAAAGAAAACGTGTTGTTCTCGATATTACACTTGAACTGGTTCAAACGGTCGGTCTTCAACATCCCCTCGTCCCGAACATAGTTAACAGATGCATAATACTGCACCAACCGGGAACCACCCCGCATATTTAACCCCGCACGATGGTTGATCGAATAATCCTGAAACATGATATCATACCAGTCATTGGCAGGATATACCCAATCAGGATAAAGTCCGGATTCCGTACGCTGGATACGTTCCACACTATACTGCGGGGTTGCCGACGGATTACGAGACAACAAGGCCCGGTTATACATCTTCATGTAATCCACGGGATTAACGACATCAATTTTCTTGGTCGGAGCGCTCACTACCATCTCGTAACGAACCGAGGTATAAACACTTCCCTCCTGTCCTTTCTTGGTCGTAATCAGAATTACACCGTTAGCCCCGCGAGCCCCATACATTGCCGTAGCCGACGCATCTTTCATCACGCTGAAACTCTCGATGTCCTCCGGAACCATACGGGAAAGGTCCAACTTGGATGATTCCACCCCGTCAATCAAGATCAGCGGGTCAACGTTGGCCGAGGTCTGGAAAGAGGTTATACCCCGGATATAAAATTTCGTGTTCATCTCTTCTTCCGTCAACGCACCGGGAATACCTCCCGTCTGCCAACCGATCATACCGGCAATTTTCCCGGTAAACTGGCTGGTCAAATCACTACTGGAAGACTTTAAACTTCTAGCGTCCACGGTCGTGATAGCCGACACGACACTCTCTTTTTTCTGTTCACCGAACGCCACTACTGTCACTTCCTCGATATTCTCGGCCGTGGGATTCAAGTGAACGTTCAACCTCGTTTTCCCCTTGATCGGGACAACTTCCGGCTTATAACCGATAAACGAGAATCTCAACGCATCCTCCGGCCTAGCGGTAATCGTGTAACGCCCCTCTGCATCCGTGGCAACCCCTTGAGTGGTTCCCTGTATGAGTACCGTAGCACCGGGAATAGGATTCCCTTTCTCATCAACAACCCGACCGCTAACAGTCAACATTGTCGTTTCCTGTTTCGGCCCCACGAGAATCTTACCATTCCCTTGCTGGGAACAAGTTAGCCCTGTGCCTTCCAAACAGGCCTTCACCGCCTCGAAAACCGTGATGTCATCCAGTTTCAAGGTAATCTTTTTCGACTCTTTTATGACAACTTCCTCCCGGAAATTGACTAAGTCCCCACTCAAGCGGTTGATCTCATGTAAAGCACGTGTCAGACTGTACTCCTTGAAATCAATGGAGATAATTTTCTGATTCTTCTGCTGGCTAAAAACAGAGGCAGAAGATAGTAACAGCGTTGCCAAGAAAAGTAAAAAAATACTAAACATTCTTTTGCAAACGCATAAAAGTCCCAAAAAGACTTTCGGTTTCGTTCTTTTTGTCATAAATTTGTGTTATTAAATTTAACATGGGCCTTGTCTCGCACAAGGTCGTCAAAGTGGAGCCGCCTGCCAAAGTTGCTCCATTTTGTTTTTATAGTGGGTCCGCCACGTAAACGGTATCTCCCTCTTTTCTAAACTTCGGCCCTCCGGTATAAGTGAAGGCATCTAATATGGATTCCAACGTCTCGTCCTTACTGAAATACCCGTTAAACGTGTATTGATTCCGGTCTTTGACCTGGTATATAAATTTCACGCCATACCAGCGCTCGATCTGGCGAGTAACGACCTCGATATTCTCTTTGTTAAACATGAACATCCCCTCTTTCCAAGCCATAACACGATCCAGATTAACCTCCCGTACACTTAACTTACGAGCTTGCACATCCCAGCCGGCCTGTTTCCCAGGTTGCAAGATGACTTTTCGGGTCGTATCTGCTAAAGGTTCCACGGCGACCTTCCCGGTAAAAAGCGTGGCATAAATATCCGATTCATCCTTGTACGCCTTTATATTGAATGACGTTCCCAGTACCCTCGTCCGGATCTCGTTCGCCTCGACAATAAAAGGACGTGCCGCATCCGGCGTTACTTCGAAAAAAGCCTCCCCGACCAGCTTCACCCGTCGTTCCCCTTTCCCGAAAAATACCGGGTATTCCAACTCGCTCTCGGAATTCAACCAAATCCGAGTCCCGTCACTCAATATCAACGAATAAAACCCTCCCGTGGAAGTAATCACTTTATTGATTTCCGGCTCCGGGGAAACGTCCCCCGCTCCTTGCCCCGTATTCGTATCGTAAACCAATTTCGCCTCTGCCCCGACAACCACCGCAGACTTCAACCTCAAACTATCCCTGTGCAGTCCCTGCATTCCAACTCTTTTCCCATCGCCTAACACTAATATCACCTTATCCTGCACGATCGGCTCTGATTCGATTTTAGCCACCTGCATCTCTCCCATCCTTTCCGGATGCGACTCTCCAACATACTTATACACGAACAGACACGCCACCAATAAAACGGCTGCCACGCTTCCTCCCCACAAGGAGATTCGTTGAAGTTTTCTCTGCCTGTTCCGTTTCGCCAAGGTTCCTAATATATCAGACTGCAATTTTCCGTAATCCGTCACCCCTTCAAATTCTGCTTTCAAATCCCGATACTCTCTCAAGCTTTCGTCAGAAACAATTCTGTCATAAATTGCCTGCCGCCCATCCCCGGCTTTCATCCAAGCCTCAAGAACCCGCTTTTCCTCTTCCGTGGCGGTTTCATATCTCATCTTTAAGATAATCCGGGCAATTTGATGACTATTTAATTCTCCCATTATTTCTATTATTTTTACTAAAGACACCACTAACCCATGTTTGGTATTACACGGGAATAAAAAAAATTCAAAAAAGTGAATTTCCGCCTCTTTTATATAAAGCACCATACATAACATTTAATTTATAAAGTTTTTTCGTAAGTTTGTGACGTCAGTATTCATACAACATTGTATCGAGAAGGTAGGTCTGATCAATGAAACGTTTTTTATGCGAAAAAATAAAGATGCTATGGGCGGTCACTTTGATCTGGGTAATTTTATCCGGGATCATTTTGCGTCTTTATGTGCCATCGCCTTTAAAATCACGGGAAATTCGGAAGTCGCCAAAGATTTAGCCCAAGATGTTATCATCAAGTTCTGGGAAAATCAAGGACAACACAAACAATTGGATTCCATCGAAAATTACCTATTTATCATGATCCGCAACGAAGCACTAAATTACCTCCGGGGTCTCTCCCGCGAAAAGAACCGCCACGAAAAAGCCTCTCTAAACTCCGAACAGGAGGAATCCTTGTGGGACACCATCATCGAACAAGAAGCCAACCAGCTACTTCAAACTGCCATTGCAACTCTCCCCCCGCAATGCAACCGAATCGTGGAACTCTCCCTCACGGGCAAAAACACGAAAGAGATCGCAGAAACCCTCGACATCGCCGTGAATACCGTGAAAGTCCTAAAAAGCAGGGCCATCCATAAACTAAGGGAATATTTCTCCCGGAATGATATTTGGATCGAGTTTTAAATCGTCTCCATATAACGATTTCACACAAAGAATAGCTTATCTTTGTTACATATTTCCAAAATCAATACAATAATTCATTATGGCACAAATTACATATAGCAAACAATATTCCGATGCCATTCAGGCAATTAAACAGGCCATTTTGCAGAGTCGCTACACGGCAGCTCGATTGGTCAATCGAGAAATGCTCGCCCTATATTATGCCGTAGGTGAATACATCTCACTCAATAGTCGAACAAACACGTGGGGAACCGGTGCATTAGAGTTCATATCGCAACAATTACAACAAGAATTGCCCGGACTGCGAGGATTCTCTATCACCAGTCTAAAAAAAATGCGTACTTTTTTCGAAAACTGGAATAGTATATTTTCAAACCGTCCGTCAACAACGGACAAAAACACATCCTCATTAATCCCAGAAAATATAACTATTACAATTCGTCCGTTGACAACGGACGAATTGAATATTTCTGACTTGGAATCTTTTACAAGTATCGGGTTCACACACCATTATGAAATACTTTTAAAAACATCAGATATAGAAGAACGTTTATTCTACATCCGTCATTGTGCTACTGAATTTTGGAGTGTCGAAAAATTAAGATACTATTTGAATGAAAAATCCTATTTTAAACAAGCGGTAGCCAATAATTTCAATCAAACCATCACAAATGTAAATTATCGTAAACGAGCCATACAATCATTCAAAGATGAATATCTCCTTGATTTTATCAACATCAAGGACATTGATGAGATTGATGAACGAGTTATTGAAAACCAGATCATTCAAAACATAAAGAAATTTATCATGGCACTCGGTTCTAATTTCTCATTTTTAGGTAACCAATACAGACTTATTGTAGATGAACAAGAGTATTTTATCGATTTACTATTTTTCAATCGCCATTTACAAGCGCTCGTTGCCATCGAACTAAAACGAGGCGAATTCAAACCCGAATACGCAGGGAAACTCAATTTTTATCTCTCGGCTCTGGATGAATATGTGCGTCTTCCACACGAAAACCCCTCTATCGGGATTATCCTCTGCAAATCGCAACGTTCGAAAACCGTTGAATTCGCCTTTCGCGACACTTCAAAACCGATGGGTGTTGCCACATACAAATTGGCCAACGAATTACCTAAAGATTATGAGGGGATTTTACCTAGAGCCGACGAATTGAAGAAACTTTTAGAAGAAGAAAATAATGACTAATACGAAGTAAAATTTCAAGAGAATCAATTTCTTACAAAAACAAAATATTTTTCTAAACCATTAATTCACAACATTTTTCCATTATATGAACTCCTTATCATTTTCTTGTTGTATTTTTGCAGCGGAAAAAAGCGATGACATGGAAAAAACGAACATAAGAGCGTACACGTTACAAGAGTTAGCAAACGTCCTCGTACAACACGGGGAAAAAGCATTCCGGGCAAAACAAATCTGGCAGTGGCTTTGGCAAAAGGGAGTGACCCGTTTCGAGGACATGACCAACTTGTCAAAAGACTTCCGGGAATTCTTGGACAACCACTTTATCCTACAAACGGCCACACTCACCCATAAACAAGAGAGTAGTGACGGTACAACGAAACTCGGCTTTACCCTTCCCGATGGGAACCTGATTGAAACCGTACTTATCCCAAGCAAGGATAAATCGACCGTGTGTGTCTCCTCGCAAGTAGGATGCAAACTGAAATGTAGCTTTTGTGCCACGGGAGGGTTGGGGTTCACCCGAAACCTGTTACCGGAAGAAATATTCGACCAAGTAGTTGCCGTGAAACGCCTGGGAGAAGAACGGGGACTACCGCTATCCAACATCGTACTGATGGGCATGGGCGAACCACTTCTGAACTACGAGAATGTCCTTGCCGCCATAGAACGCATCACGGCAGAGGATGGATTGGGAATGTCCCCCTATCGCCTCACGCTATCCACCTCCGGCATCGTGGAAGGCATCAAGCGACTGGCAGATGACGACGTTCGTTTCAACCTTGCCATTTCACTCCACTCGGCAGTCAACACGACCCGGGACAAAATTATGCCGATAAACAAGGCTTACCCGCTTACCGAACTCGCCGAGGCTATTCGGTATTTCGTGGATAAAACGGGGACACGTCCCACGTTCGAGTACCTGTTACTAAAAGGTGTCAATGATAGTCTCGACGATGCCAAGGCTCTCGCCTTGTTCTGTCGACAATTCCCCGTGAAAATCAACATTATCGAGTACAACGAAGTGGACAACGCCCCCTACCGCCACAGCCCGGATGCCTGCAGGGATCAATTTGTTCGCTACCTCGAAAGCAAAAATATCGTGGTGAATATCCGTCGCAGCAAAGGAAAAGACATTGATGCGGCTTGCGGACAACTGGCCAACAAGAATAGTTAGCCTACTACATTTTTAGCTATTCTGACATAGGCTTACAGTAAACTTTTTCAAGGTAATACACCGTGTTTACCCGTTGCACATTCGATGCACTTAGGGATTAAAGACGTATCAACTTCGCTACAAAGACGTATCAAAGACGTTCGTGAACGTCTTTGATACGAATTCGATTTATCTTTAATTTTTGATTATCTGGTGATTACCTTAAGTACTTATCTATTCTTCATTTGATAATACCTCCCCAAAGGTATTATGAACTTTACAGACTTTATAAATCTTATAAACGAACATCGGCTCCCGACTTCTCGTATTACAAGAAACTAAACACCTAATTATCAACTCATAGTATGAAGTTCTTCTTATTAGCCGTATTGCTCGTCGGATGCAATATCATGGCGACAACAGCACAATCCGACAAAATCGTCGATAACCGGGCCATAGACACTCTGGATCTAAAAAAGTACGTCGGCCTATGGTATGAAATCGCACGCTTTGACCATCCTTTCGAACGAGGCTTGGTCGGGGTTACAACCGAGTACACCATCAAACCCGACGGAAACATCGAGGTTATTGGACGAGGTTACCAAGATAGTTTCCAAGGGGAGAGGAAAGAAATCGTGGGGCACGTGCACATCCCAGACACGACCCAACCGGGAGTTCTAAAGGTCACTTTTTTCTTGATTTTCAAGACAGACTATCACATTCTGGAAGTCGAGAATGATTACAGTGCAGCCCTCATCGGAAGTTCTCAATGTGATCATCTCTGGATTGTGAGTCGTACCCCAAAACTCCCTCCCAAGAAATTGAATGACTTGATGCAACGGGCACAACGCAGAGGGTACGACACTACCGCCCTTATCTTCGTCCCGCATGGGCAGGAACAAATTCAAGAAGAGTTGACCAAACTCTGAGTTATTTTCCATATTTTTGAACAACAAAAAGTTCAGAAATATGGAATTATTTATACTTATATCCTGCGTTTTACTTCTCATTCTCAACATCGTCCTTATCGGATTACACGTTCGTTCCCGCAAGAACAACACCACACGGGAGATATCACGATCCATCTCGGACCTCGAAAAAGTGATCCGGGACGAATCACGCTATAACCGGGAAAACGATGAGAACCGTTCCCGCAAAGACCGGGAAGAACTCGCCTCTACCCTCAACCATTTCCGGACAGAACATCGAGAAACCTTAAAGAATATCACCACCCAGACTAACTCCGCCATACAAGCTTTCCAAAAAAGTTTTGCCGAAAGCATGGAATTATTCAACCGCCTGCAACGGGAAAAATTCGGGGAGCTATCACTCCGTCAACAGGAACTCCTGCAAAACACGGAAAAGAAACTGGAAGAGATGCGAGCCACCGTGGATGAAAAATTACAGAAGACCCTACACGAACGCATCGGACAATCATTCGAACTCGTCAGCAAGCAACTAGAAAACGTGCAGAAAGGCTTAGGGGAAATGCAGACGCTGGCACAGGATGTCGGTGGGCTGAAACGGGTGCTTAGTAACGTGAAAATACGGGGAACGATCGGGGAAGTACAACTTTCCATGCTATTGGAGCAAATTCTAGCCCCGGATCAATATGATGCTAACGTAAAAACTAAACCCGGATCGGACAAACTGGTCGAATTCGCCGTGAAACTTCCCGGCCGGGCGGAAGGAGACGAATCAGTCTACCTTCCCATCGACGCCAAGTTCCCGAAGGATGTTTACGAGCAACTCCTTGATGCCTACGAATCCGGAGACTTGCAACGGGTGGAAACCACTTCCCGCATACTCGAACAGACCATTCGTAGTATGGCAAAGGACATCCGGGACAAATACCTAGCCCCACCGCATACCACGGACTTCGGGATCATGTTCCTGCCTTTCGAGAGCATATACGGAGAGGTTACCCGCCGGGCAGCCTTGTTGGAACAATTACAGCAGGAATACCACGTGATTGTCACGGGGCCGACCACACTAGCAGCGATACTGAACAGCCTACAAATGGGATTCCGCACGCTGGCCATCCAAAAACGCAGCAGCGAGGTGTGGCGTATCCTTGGTGGTGTAAAGGCAGAATTCGAAAAGTTCGGGGGACTTCTGGAGAAAGCCCAGAAAAATCTCCAAACCGCTAACAACCAATTGGAAGAGGTTATGGGCAAACGAACCCGAGCCATACAGCGACAACTACGTTCGGTAGAGGCCCTCCCGGCTAAAGAAGAGCAAAACCCACTACTGGATTCATTTTCAGAAGATGACGAGGCATAAAAACAACAAAGATTTTCACCTAAAATAAAACAAAACACGACTTGCTAGATTCTTTCCGCAGTTTTTATTAGCTTTGTCCGAAAGAAGGTTATACAAGTAAAAAGATTAAATATAAAAACATGGAAACGACGAAGAATAAAACGACCTTGCTCATCATGGCAGCAGGGATGGGTTCCCGGTTTGGTAGCTTGAAACAACTGGCATTGCTCGGCCCCCACAAGAAAACATTGTTGCATTATTCAATCTATGACGCCGTACATGCGGGGTTTGACAAAATTGTTTTCATCATCCGCCGAAGTTTCGAGAACGAATTCAAAGAGGCCGTGGGAAAATATGCCGAGAGCTTGGTTGAAACCGTGTACTGTTTCCAAGAAATGGATCAACTGCCCGGTAACCTGCCCCCGATCCAGCGGGAAAAACCCTGGGGAACGGCTCACGCCATCTGGGCCGCAAAAGACCATATACACGAACCGTTTATCGCAATCAATGCTGACGACTTTTACGGACGGGATGCCTTCGTGAAGATGCACGATTTTGTGGCCAGTAATCCCGACGAGAGATGTTTCAGCCTCGCCGGCTACCGGTTGGCAGCCACGCTATCCGAGAACGGGACAGTATCCAGAGGAATATGCACGGTTGACGGAGACAATTTCTTGACCAGTATCACCGAACGTACGAAGATCGGTCGGGAAGGTGATATGATTAAAGACCTGAACTCGGGAGTAGTTTTGCACGAGGATGACGTGGTTTCCATGAATTTCTGGGGATTCTCACCTATGCTTTTCGGGGAAATCGAGAAACAATTCATCGAGTTCTACCACAAGAACAGCGAAAATCCCAAGGCGGAGATTTACATACCTTTCGTGGTTGACGAACTTATCAAGCAAAAAGCCGTGAAAGTGAAGGTATTAAACACCAGTGCCAAATGGTTCGGTGTGACATACAAAGAGGACACGGAACTAGTGAACAACGCCTTGCAGAAATTCGACGGGGAAGGATTATATACTGACATGGGGCAATAAATAGCATAAAAACGGGTAAACACTAAAAAACAACTAAGCATGGACAAACTGAAGAGAATTTACGACACGTTCGTATCGAGCGGGCGGTTTATATCCGCTACACCGTACGGTTCTGGCCATATTAACGACACCTATCTGGTGAAAGTGGACGAGGATGTCGAGTACATTCTCCAAAGGATCAATGGTAACGTGTTCAAGGACATCCCAAAACTGGTGCGAAACAAAGAACTGGTGTGCGGGCATATCCGCAACCGGCTTATCCGGCACAAAGTGAGCGACATCACCCGCAAATACATCACGTATTTTTACACGGACAAGGGAAACGCTTACTACAAAGATTACGAGGGAAACTACTGGACGCTATCACTCTTTATCAAAGGCTCAAAGAGCTACGATGTTATCCCGGATTCCCAGATCGCTTATCAAGTGGGTATCGGGTTCGGAGAATTCGAGAACCGGATTTCCGATTTCGATGCGAAATTGTTGATCGAGACCATCCCGCTTTTTCACAATGTTCCCCGTCGTCAACGGGAATTAAAAGAGGCCCTAGCCAAAGCCGAACCGGACCGGATCGAGGCGAGTAAGGAACTGCTCGAATACCTGAAAAAGTTCGATAACGAGATGTTAGAATTACAACGGATGAAAGACGAGGGAATTTTGCCGCTCCGGGTCACGCACAATGACACGAAAGCGAATAATCTCCTGTTCGACCACAATGATCATCCGTTATGCGTGATCGATCTGGACACCGTGATGCCGGGAATCGTGCATTACGACTTCGGGGATGCCATTCGCTCGTCTTGTAACACGGCCGGAGAGGAAACCCGCAATCTTGATGAGGTGCATTTTAACATGAATTATTTCGAAGCTTTCACCGCCGGATTCATGGAAAAAGCCAAACATCTTTTCACGCTCAAGGAAAAAAAGACCCTTGCGCAAGGATGTACGCTAATGACCTATCTACAAGCCGTCCGTTTCCTAACGGATTATTTGGACGGGGATCATTATTACCCGATCACCTATCCCGAACATAACCTGCAACGAGCTAAAGTTCAAGTCAGGTTATTACAGGACATGGAACGACAATTCGACAAGATGAACCAGTTTATTCTGGATCAATAATACAAAAAAACGGTAGCTTTCGCTACCGTTTTTTGTATCCTTCAAGAATTTTCCTTACTTTTTCTTATTCTTGCAACACTCGTCTGTTTTACCTGTCTTGGAACAGCAATTGTCACCACATTTTCCTTCACATTTACTCTCCTTAGACTCGCAGTTCTGGTCGCATTTTCCATCACACTTTTTTTCACCACAACTTTGACCACAGGCCCCGCTGCAATTATGTTTCTCGCCGCAACTTCCCTTGCAAGCTTCTTTATTTCCCTCTTTACAACATTTATGTGCTTTACCGCATTTTATCAACTTACCGTCTTTATCACACATTCCCACTACTTTCACATCATGACGCTCGATAGCAGCCCGCAAGGCCTCAACAGAATTTTTGTCGGTACGGAAAGAAATCAACACGGTTGAATCTTTCATGTTCAACTTATAATCCTTGATTCCTTTCTCGAAAGGCATATCTTTATCCAGTTTAGCCTTACAAGAAGGGCAATGTATTCCTACTTTAAAAATAACGGTTGTATCTTTCTTAGTCTGGGCACTCACGGTTAAACCCATCATAACGAACACTACCAGCGTGAATAAAATTTTCATTGTTTTCATAGTAAACGTATTAGTTATTAAAAACATTGTTTTTCAAAAGTAATTATTTTATTGATTATTCTTTTCGATCTAAGGCAAATCTCAAACCGATATAAAATTTACGTCCGTGAAGAGGTCCCCACACTTTCGACGAGTCAAAGGTATCGCTCCAAGGGTTATGGGAATTCACGATCGGGTTCTTTTGAGTAAAATCCCCGATATTCTCGCATCCCGCGTAAATACTCCACAAACGGAAATATTTCGTAACCTGCGCATTCATGATCTGGAAATCATCAAAACGGGAGGCTACCCGATATTCATCGGCAATCCCACCCTGCTCCGGCAAACGTCCGGAACCGTTAAACTGGGTCGTGAAATCGAACTGCCATTTCTTCAAGTTGGTGAAATATGACAAGTTCACCAATCCCTTATAACGGCTCGTTAAAGGAGTACGTTTCAGATCTCCGTTTATCGTCGTCTTCACATCATTGTAACGATAAGCTAACGTGGCTTCCAAACGAGGGATCAACTCGTATTTCACCTCGACCTGATAACAATTCGAATAGGAATCCCCGTCCAGATTATAAAAGTTCACCTTGTTGTATGCCGTCTCGTTATCCACCACCACTTGATCATTGAATTTCGTGTGATAATAATCTAGGTTGATATTCAAGGTACGCCCGAATACTTCGAACTTCCGGTTCACGTTAGCCCCGAAATTCCAAGAATCCTCCATTTTTAGATCATCCAGTAAAGCCGGATTTTTACCCAACAACTCGCCATTCACGTAGAAGTTCGCAGCAGAGGCCAGCAAGTAACTGTTCTCGGCCAAGATATTCGGTGTACGCAGACCGCGGCCGAAAGTGGCCTTGATGCTGGTGAATTCATCTGGTTTGTACATGATGTGAGCCCGCGGGGTCCAGATACTCCCGAAGATATTGTGATAATCGTAGCGCAAACCTGCCATCACGATAAAACGCTGATCCAAGAATTCTCCCGTGTACTGGAAGAAAGCTCCCGGCACCCGTTCTTCTCGTTTCATATTTATGAAATCGGTAGAAATATCCTCTCCATAATTGAAAACCGGATCACGGAAATCTTCGTCATATTTGTCGTAATTGAAACTCAACCCGGCAGAGTACATCTGGCTGGGATTCGTCCCGAAAATAGACTGGTAGATGTAGTTCACGAACAAACTCTTCTGCCCGGCATTATACATTTTCGGCCCGTAATAAGAATCCTGCGTGTGATCGGAATAGTTCACCAAAATCGCCATACTCGTGTTCTCGTACTGGGGCATCAAGTAACCTAACTTCAAGAAAGCCTCGTAACGACGAGTGTCGATCCCAATTTTATACAACCCGTATTTCTCATCTGCATGAGCATGTCCGCCATGAGTGGTTTGTCCGCCATTCCGTTCCTCGTCGATAAATTTACCCCCGAATTGCAAATACCAAGTATCATCTTTATAAGCCCAACGATTCATCACGTTGTATTGCGTTTTCTCCGGCATATCCAAGAATCCGTCCTTGTTCCCGTCATGAGGCTCTTCCATCCAGTCCCCATGCAAAAGAAACATCGTACTCCACTTGTCATTGAACTTGATACTGAAATTAGAGTTAAATTCGTACATTCCCTCGCTACTCGTGAAGACATTAGCCGAGAGTAACTCCGGATCACGGGGTTTCTTGTAGTCCACGCTGATCTGCCCGGCCATCGATTCGTAACCGTTAATCACCGATCCCGTCCCTTTTGAAACGGAAATCGCAGACATCCAGGGACCAGGAATATAAGTCAAACCGTACAAAGAGGCCAATCCCCGGAAATTAGGCATATTCTCGGTCATCATCTGCACGTACTTCCCGGTTAATCCCAATAGCTGGATTTGCTTTGCACCCGTCACGGCATCGGCATACGACACGTCAACCGAAGCATTCGTCTCGAAACTCTCTCCCAAGTTACAGCAAGCCGCCTTGCACAACTCTTCGCCCGTGATCAATTGCTCGATCAAAGGCCCCTGAGTCGACATCACGGTACTCTGTTTACGGGCAGCCACACTCACCTCGTCCAATTGCTCCCCGGATTTCAACGTGCAGGTCACGAATTTATCCGTGGATTTTACCTCTATCGTATCCGAGCGGTACCCGATAAAACTAACGACCAACTTCCCAACCTTCTCCCACTTGATTTTAAATTCCCCGTTCGCATCCGAAACAGATCCTTTCGAAGTCCCTACCCAATAGACATTCGCCCCGGGTAACGCCACCTCTCCATTTTCCGTTTCTTCCATAACACGCCCTTTTATGGTCTGTGCCTGTAAGCCAACAGAGGCAAGTAAACACATTATAATAAACAAATTTCTCATATAGATTCCACGATTTTCAGGAACGTGCCAGGGATATTTCTTTTACCTAATGCCACGAAACACGTTCTCTCTTGATTAAATTTTAAATAATGTTTCAGTCAAGTCAGACGCATACACACGACTCGTCGAAAGATACTTTTAAAGCATCTTCGTCACGGATCAAAATTTAATCAACAACGGAAAATACATAGCAGCTCCAAGGGCGGAGACGTGTCTATGTATGCAACAGGAGAATTAAAAGGTTGTACATTAGAAATAACCGCATCCGGTAAAGACATCATAAAATTACATTCCTGCACCATATCGCAGAATTGTATTTCGAAATGGGACATTGCCCAATCACCGGAAACTTTATAATAAGTATGTTCTTGTTTCGCGTTATCGCAATTCTTTTTGTGCGCATTGTGGCACATACGATGACAGCAGTGACAACCATGCGTACACGGACACGGGATGTCCTGGGGAATAACCATCACGTGCAAGTAAGTTTCCTGGCAACGCTGACAGTACACTTTACTTACATTCACACCTATCGTACCTAACAAAAAGGTAAACAATAGCAAAAGTGCTGGTATATTCAATTTTTTCTGTTTCATCGTTTGCAAAAATAAAACAATTTTCAAATTTCAATCTCCCAAAATACACCATTAACAATTAATTAACGGTTTTTTCATTCAAAATCTGATCCGACGATGTGAAAAATAGAAAAAAAGTATTACTTTCGAACTTCATAAATCAAGATGTAGATTATTTATATCATTCCAACAAATTATGAGAAAAATACTATTACTTGGACTACTTGTAGTTCTTATCGCATCCTGTACTGAAAAGACGAATGTCGAAATTACAGGGGCCATCAAAGATGCAGCCAACACGAAAGTATATCTGGAACAAATAGATGTAAGTTCAAGAAAAACAATCGACTCAACAAAAATTAACAAGAACGGGGAGTTCAAATTTAAACTCAACATCGAACTCCCGACATTCTATTCTTTAAGATTTTCTAACAATGAGCAAGTGACCTTGATCGCCAGTCCGGACGAGGTACTTGAAATTAGCGGTACGTTGAATGACATTAAAAATAATTACTGGGTGGATGGTTCTGAAAACTCGTTATGGATTAAACTCCTGAATTTCCAGATCACCCGTACAATCACGCTAACGGATTCTTTGAAGAGATCCTATCAGGCTCTCCCACAAGGAACCGAGTACGACGCTCAACGTCAGGAATACGCCAAGGCATGGGAAGAGGCAATAAACAAACAGATCAGTTTCACCCGTGACTTCATTATCAAACACGCCACCTCTCCGGCATCTTATTATGCCCTTTATCAAAAAATTGATGATAATATCGGAGTGATGGACGAGTTCGAGGACCTTCACTATTTTAAAGTGGTGGCATCATCCTTGACCGCCCTTTATCCCGAATCTCAATACACGAAGGCAATCATGAATCACTTGAAACAAATATCCCAAGCAATCCGTAATCAACAACTTGCTGCCGTGATTAACAACACGGAAGGATCTCTACCGGATATTAACCTGCCGGATGTGAATGGCAAGGATATTTCACTGAACTCCCTCAAATCGAAACTCATCGTACTTGACTTCGGGCTGATCACGGCCAAAGAGAGCCAAGAGTACATTGACCAGATGAAAAGCGTATACAACAAGTTCAAAAACCGGGGAGTGGAAATCTACATGGTTTGTCTGGATAAAAACAAATTTCTTTGGGAAGACGTGATAAAAACGAACAAGATCAACTGGATTTGCGTATGGGATCAAGGAGCGTTACAAAGTCGGGCAGCCTCGACTTGGAACGTAAAGAGTGTTCCGGCAAACTACATCATTAACCAAAAGAAAGAAATTGTCGGTAAAAACTTGTACGGCAGCCGTTTGGAAGACCGTTTGAACGACTTGTTGAAAAAATAATTATATTGGACGAACATATCATCATGCAGGGCAAGAAGGTTTATTTTCTTTCAGACGCACACTTGGGTGCCAAACTATTGAAAGATAATCGGGAGAGAGAAATTATGCTCGTGGAGTTTTTGCAAAGCATCAAACCTGATTGCTTGGAACTTTACCTGCTTGGTGATATGTTTGATTTTTGGTTCGAATACAAACACGTTGTACCCAAAGGCCACGTACGCTTTCTTGCCGAACTGGCCAATTTCACGGATCAGGGAATTAAGGTACATTTCTTCACGGGTAACCACGACATCTGGGCTTTCGACTACTTGGCAAAAGAATGTGGTGTTATCCTGCATACTTCCATGATGGAAACCACGATAAACGGAAAATCTTTCCTTATCGGACATGGTGACGGTCTGAATCCAAACGACAAAGGGTATCTTTTCCTGCGTAACGCTTTCCATAATCGCTTCCTACAAAGATGTTTCCGGTTTATCCATCCCGACTGGGGGATCGCTTTGGCCAATAAATGGTCATCCCATTCCCGACTGAAAGGAAACGGACAGATCGAGGCGAGGGGCTATCTGGGAGACGACAAAGAAGAAATCGTTATTTATTGCCAGAATATCTTGAAAGAACACCACGTGGATTATTTCATTTTCGGCCATCGCCATTTGCCTCTCAATCTTGAACTTGAATCCAACAGTCACTATATCAACACGGGAGACTGGATCACGCATTTCAGTTATGCCGTATTCGACGGAGAGAAGGTTTCTCTTGAAAAACTCGATCGCAAAAAATAACCTATTTTGCATTGTTTTTCTGTGAAATAATCTTAACTTACATGCCTGTATGTGAAACATAAGATCAGACGGTATGTTAGTTAAAATTTTCGGGGGTGCAGTGTACGGAATCAATGCTTTGACCATCACAATCGAGGTCAATATTCTTTGGGGAGCGAAATTTATTATTGTCGGTTTACCCGATAATGCGGTAAAAGAAAGCCAGCAACGAATTGATTCCGCTCTCCGGGAAATCGGGTTAAAAATTCCGGGTAAACGAGTAATCATCAACATGGCTCCCGCCGACGTGAAGAAAGAAGGATCGTCTTTCGACTTACCGCTAGCCATTGGAATCCTTGCGGCTAATGACCAGTTACCTAATGCACAACTGGATAAATACCTGATCATGGGCGAGCTGTCATTAGATGGCAGCCTACAAGCGGTCAAAGGGGTACTTCCCATCGCCATACACGCCAAAAAGGAAGGTTTTAAAGGTATTCTTCTGCCCTATCAGAATGCTAACGAGGCTGCAGTGGTTCAAGGCTTTGAAGTTTACGGTTTCCACCATCTGAGTGAAGTGATCGCTTTTCTGAAACAGGAAAAAGACTTCTCTCCCATTTCCTTCGACCAGCAAGTCATGACAGCATTTCCCGATGATGACTTGCTTGATTTCAAAGACGTGAAGGGACAAGAAAACGTGAAACGTGCGATGGAAGTTGCCGCCGCAGGCGGGCATAACATGATCATGATCGGCTCCCCCGGTTCGGGGAAAACCATGCTAGCCCGAAGATTACCGACCATTCTCCCTCCCATGACCATCGAAGAGGCTCTGGAAACAACGAAAATCCACTCCGTCGCAGGGAAGATTCAAAATAATCATTCCTTAATTACTTCACGTCCATTTCGTTCGCCGCATCATACCATATCTGATGTTGCACTTGTTGGCGGAGGATCTTGGCCTCAACCGGGGGAAATATCACTTGCTCACCATGGTATTTTATTTCTAGATGAACTCCCAGAGTTCCGCCGTGCAGTACTGGAAGTATTGAGACAACCACTTGAAGATCGGAAGATTACCATCAGTCGTTCCAAGTTCAGCGTGGAATATCCGGCTAACATCATGCTGATTGCATCTATGAATCCTTGCCCGTGTGGGTACTATAATCATCCCACGAAGGAATGTAATTGTCCGCCCGGAGCCGTTCAAAAGTATTTATCGAAAATATCCGGTCCTTTACTCGACCGGATTGACATACATATTGAAGTGATTCCCGTAGAGCTTGACAAGATCACAAATTCCTCGGACAGTGAACCAAGCTCTGTTGTTCGGGCTAGGGTGATCGCCGCCCGGGCTATCCAGACCCAACGTTTTCAATCTTACCCGGGGATTTATTGTAATGCCCAGATGACCTCACCGCTACTAAAAAAGTATTGTCCGCTGGACGATAAATGTGTTGCACTACTAAAGATTGCCATGCAACGTTTCGGACTTTCCGCCCGAGCTTATGACCGGATCATCAAATTGTCCCGAACGATTGCCGACCTAGACCATAACGAGAAAATAACCCCGCAATATATCGCCGAAGCCATACAATACCGAAGTCTCGACAAGGACGGATGGGGTGGATGAGAGAACTAAAAAATAAAAACTAAAAGATAAAAGTTAAGTGAGAATTCAACTTTTATCTTTTAGTTTTTATCTTTTACCTTACCGTTATACCCGGCTTAGTATATCTTCAAGTCCTTGGAAGTGATTTTTATAATCTTCGGCACTCCGGCGAATCACCTCGAAAGCCTCTTCCTTATTATAGACATGAGTGATTTCCGTGCGTCGTTCCTCACCGGGAAGATCCTTGTAGGTTAAAAAATAATGCCGTAACCTGTCAATCACCACGTGTGGTAATTCGGAAATGTCATTATAAATATTATACGTGGCATCATGTTTCAACACGGCAATAATCTTATCGTCCGCCTCGTTCTTATCCAACATCCGGAATCCCCCGATAGGACGAACTTCTGCGATAATATCCCCGTGAGAGATCGTTTTCTCGGTCAGGACACAAATATCAAGCGGGTCTCCGTCCCCGTGAATATCCGTTCTCTCGGTCTGCGACATACAATACTCGGCAACTAAATCTCCGCAATAAGTCTGCGGTAAAAAACCATATAAAGCGGGAACCACGTTCGAATACTTCTGCGGACGATCTATTTTTATATACCCACTCACTTTATCCAACTCGTACTTCACCGTGTCCGTCGGTACCATCTCTATGAATGCGGTAACCACGTTCGGCGCATCCGTCCCAATATCCAAACCATGCCACGGATGTGACTTGTACCTAAGTCCCATCAAACGGACAATAGGATCATTAATTTTATTTCCCATAACTTATATTATTAAAAACATATACACCTCTTTATTGTTCCGAGAACAGATGTGCCTCGATTTGCTCAATCAGGATATGAATCACCTTGATGTGAATCTCCTGAATCCGATCGGAATACCCGTTCCAAGGAACACAAATATTCACGTCACACATATTCTTCATTTTACCGCCATCCTTACCGGTTAACCCGATCACCAACATACCCTTGCGGTGAGCCGCATCAACGGCTCTCACAATGTTCTCTGAATTACCGGAAGTACTGATTGCCAATAACACATCACCAGCTTTCCCGTGTGCCTCCACGTAACGGGAGAACACGTACTCAAATCCGAAATCATTGGCCACGCAGGTCAAGTGAGTCGGATCGGAAATTGCCATTGCAGGTAGTGCGGGACGGTCTCCCCTGAAACGTCCGGTAAGTTCCTCGGCGAAATGCATGGCGTCACTCATGGAACCACCATTTCCACAACTTATGACCTTACCCCCGTTTTTCAATACCCGGGATAATATCTCTGCCGCCAATCCGACTTGTTTCAACTTCTCCTCGTCCTCCACGAAATCAGCTAACACCTGTTGCGCCTCCAAAAAACTTTTCTTGATATTATCCATATATTCGGGTATTACATTTATCTTATCTTTTTCCATTCAACGATTTTTCCCCTCTCTTTTTTCAACATTCCCGGGGGAACCACTTGTCGTATATCTTCACAAAGCAAATCAATCAACTTTTGTTTCGTGAAATGACGGGAATATATCACACTGACCTCCCGCAAAGGTTTGGACACCGTGAATGAACGAACTTGCTTTTTCTTTTCCTCCGTCATGTACAACGTGGCTAACTCAGGAATCAAGGTAAATCCCCCTTCCCGATCCACGATCTTCATCAAGGTCTCTAAAGAATTACTCTCAAAATCAAAAGGCAAATTCTTATGTTGCGTTCCTCGCATCTCACATAAATTCACTACTTGATCCCGGAAACAATGCCCGTCTCCCAACATCCATAACTCAGGAGTTGCAATATCTTGTGTTTCTACGTCTTTCTTTTTCAAAAGTTCATGATCAGGGTGAGCGTAAATCATCATCTCCTCGTAAAACACGGGCTGTTCTACAATCTTATCGTCATGATAAGGTGTCACGAACACCCCCACGTCCAACGTGTCATGTTTCAATCGTCGGATAATCTCTTCCGAAATTAATTCTTCCACTTCCACCTGTACCCCGGGATAACGACGAATATAATCCCCGATAAATATCGGTAATAAATAAGGAGCCAGCGTGGGAATAATACCTATTTTCAGGGATCCCGCTACCTCCTGTTTCTCTTCATTAATAATCTCTTTTATTCTTTGAGTCGAGGCCAGCACTGTTCTTGCCTGCTCGATCAACTTGTAACCGATGTCGGTAGGAACAACCGGTTGCCGACTCCGATCGAAAATGATTACACCTAGATCATCTTCCAGCTTTTTAATTTGCATACTCAGTGTCGGCTGTGTCACGAAACACTTGTCGGCGGCTGTTGCAAAATGCCGGAATTCATCGACCGCAACAACATATTCTAATTGTGTCAGTGTAATCATATATTATTATTTCTAATCAAAAAAATCTTTCATCTTGGAAAAGATACTTTTCTTGTCACCACTTCCCGGCTTAAAGCCTTCTGCCTCTTTCATCTTTTCCACGAGTTTTTTCTCGTCCTTCGACAAGTTCTTAGGAATCCACACGTTCACCTTTGCCAACAAATCCCCTTTACCGTAACCGTTCACATCAGGCAATCCTTTTCCTCGCAAACGCAATATTTTACCCGGCTGGGTACCTGCCTCAATCTTCACTTTCACTTTCCCTTCGATGGTCGGAATCTCAACCGTTTCCCCTAACACGGCTTCCGGATACCCGATAAACACGTTGTATAATAAATCATTCCCATCTCTTACCAACTCCGGATGCTCTTCTTCTTCTATCAACACGATCAAGTCACCGTTCACGCCACCACGACGAGCTGCGTTTCCTTTACCACTCAAAGACAATTGCATCCCTTCACCCACTCCTGCCGGAATATTGATAGAAATCACCTCTTCCGACATCAACACGCCCTCTCCATTACAGAAAGTACATTTTTCATTGATAATCTTTCCTTCGCCCTCGCAAGTCGGACACGTGGAAGTGGTTTGCATCGCTCCCAATATCGTATTTTGTACCCGGGTCACTTGTCCCGATCCTTTACAGGTCGAACAAGTGGAATAGGATTTTCCATCCTTTGCTCCCGTTCCATTACAATGCTGACAAGCCACGTATTTCTTTACCTTGATTTTCTTCTCAATTCCGGTAGCAATTTCCTGAAGGTTCATTTTCACCTTCACTCTCAAGTTCGTTCCCCGGTTTACCCGGCGGGCACTACGGCCACCACCAAAACCTCCGAAACCACTAAAGCCACCGAAACTTCCGAAAATATCCCCGAATTGAGAGAAAATATCATCCATACTCATGCCGCCACCAAAACCTCCTTGTCCGGCTCCACCTACTCCGGCGTGACCGAACTGATCATAACGACGTCTCTTTTCTTCGTTACTCAGCACATCGTATGCTTCGGCGGCTTCTTTAAATTTCTCCTCGGCCTCCTTGTCCCCCGGGTTCTTATCCGGGTGATACTTTAAAGCCAGTTTTCGATATGCTTTCTTGATCTCAGTGGCATCAGCACTTTTAGATACCCCCAACACCTCATAATAATCTCTCTTTTCCATTACCACGCAACTATATTTTATTCACCAACAACCACTTTCGCAAAACGCATCACCTTGTCATTCAAGTAATATCCCTTCTCGATACAATCCAACACTTTACCCTTTAACTCCGGAGTCGGAGCCGGAATTGTCGTTACCGCCTCGTGAATATCCGTGTTAAAATCAGCATTTTCAGTCTCGATTTCTTTCACGCCATTCTGTGTCAGAAAAGACTTAAAATTAGCATAGATCAAATCCACTCCTTCTTTTAGAGCTGCCACATCCTTCGCCGTACTCATACTCTTCAAGGCTCGTTCGAAGTTATCCACCACGGGTAAAATATTACTTAACAATTGTTCCCCGGCACTCTTGGTTAACTCCATTTTTTCCTTCAAGGTACGTTTCCGGTAATTATCGAACTCCGCGGACAAACGTAAGTATTTATCATTCATCTCGATCAGTTTCTGTCCCAACTCTTCCAATTGCTTATCCTCTTTTCGGCAAGACTTGTCTTCTTTCTTTTTGTGAACTTCTCCCTGATGTTTTTCTGAATTCACTTCTTCCTTTTCCGTATCGTTCGTCTGTGACTCTTCAAACTCGTTCTCCTGAGTCGATCTCTTCTCTTCTGCCATATCGTATATAATTTTTTTTATGAATAAACATTTTAAGCTACTCTTTCTAAGCAAAATCCCTGCCAACCGTCAATATGCCACATTGACAAGCATTACAAGTGCCAATGTGACACAAATAGCTGCCACAAAGATAGTAAAAGATATTCTTCCGATTCAACTTTTCAGTACTTAATGGGATTAAAGCATCCCATTATCCGCAAAACTATAATACCGATTAGGGCAAACGACAATGTGATCCAGCAACGTGATGTCTAATACACGCCCAGCCTCCTGTACTTTCTTTGTCAAAGTAATATCATGGGAACTCGGACGATCATTACCGCTAGGATGATTATGAGCTATCACGATGGAACAAGCTTTTGATTCCAGCACCTTCCGGAATATCATACGAATATCAATGATCGTACTCTCTATGCCTCCTGAAAACAAACGATCGCATGACTTAATTCGGCAAGCGCTTGATAAGGTTACGACCCAAAATTCTTCATGATCCAGATCACCGATTAACGGCTGAAGATAATCGTACAAATCCCTGCTGGTTGTCAACGCCGGTTCCTCCCTTGCCGTCGACAATGCCCGGCGGCGCCCCAATTCCATGGCAGCAATAATCGAGGCTGCTTTCGCCATCCCAACTCCTTTATAGCGATTCATAAAATCCGATACAGAAAGACGAGCCAGCGTATTCAAATCATTACTGGCATCCGTCAAAATCCGACGAGACAAATCCAAGGCTGATTCCCCTCCACTCCCCGAACGGATTAAGATTGCGAGCAACTCGTTTGTCGAAAGCGCAGTAACACCTTTCAACAACATCTTTTCCCGGGGCTTATCGTCTTCCGCCCACGAGGAAATCGGGATATAATTTCCAGTCATAACTTTTTCTTTATAACTGGCAATGTAGCTATTTTTTTGCAATAAAAAAATCTCGAGAAGTAATTTCTCAAGATCAACCGACACATAGAAATAAAGGTAACAAACAAACTGTTTGTTACCTCAATATCTTAAGATAGTAAAATTACAGTTTATTCACATGTAAAGCCAAGCTAGACTTCAAGTTAGCTGCTTTGTTCTTGTGGATAATATGTTTTTTTGCTAATTTATCCAACATAGCCGACACTTTCGGCAACAAGTCTGCTGCAGTCTCCTTTTCGGTCATTGCACGTAGCTTTCTAACGGCATTTCTAGCAGTCTTTGCGTAATAACGATTGTGTAATCTTCTTTTTTCAGTCTGCCTTATTCTTTTTTCTGATGATTGATGATTTGCCATCTCTACAAATTAATTTAATTCAACTTTGTAGTCCGTACGAGAATCGAACTCGTGTTACAAGAATGAAAATCTTGCGTCCTAACCCCTAGACGAACGGACCATAAAACCCACTAAAATCTCGGTAGTCCGTACGAGAATCGAACTCGTGTTACAAGAATGAAAATCTTGCGTCCTAACCCCTAGACGAACGGACCATCGTTAAATATTTTGCTTTTTGCCCTAGTAGTCCGTACGGGAATCGAACCCGTGTTACAAGAATGAGAATCTTGCGTCCTAGCCCCTAGACGAACGGACCATCTTTTGCTTTAGCGGTTGCAAATATACGGCAAATTTCATTCCTACCAAAGAAAACGTGTGTTTTTTTTCACATTACTGATTATTTAACTACAAATACGTCTTCAAAGCATTGAAAATTAACAACATGAAAAAACGATACTATATTAACAAAATAACCACCCATTCCCCCATACAGGCAAACACACGTAGCATAAAACCCCAAAAAACATACATTACAATGAAATTAATTCCCTACCTTTGCCTGCATAAACCGTTGAAAATAGAAATTCATTTTCAATTTTCAATTTTCAATTTTCAATTTTCAATCATTATGGCTAAATTATATCTGATCCCAACTCCTGTTGGCAATCTTGAAGACATCACGCTGAGAGCGCTTCGTATACTAAAAGAAGTACCTCTTGTACTTGCCGAAGACACCCGTACCTCTGCGAAACTATTAAAACATTACGAGATCAACACCCCCCTGCTCTCACATCATAAATTCAACGAACACCAGCAAGTGAGTCGTATTGCCGAGCGTATTGCACGAGGCGAAGACATAGCCTTAATCAGTGATGCCGGGACACCAGGAATCTCCGACCCGGGATTTCTACTTGTACGTACTTGTATCGAACAAGGAATAGAAACTGAATGTCTGCCTGGAGCCACGGCATTTGTTCCCGCTCTCGTCAATTCCGGTCTACCCTGCGACCGTTTTTGTTTTGAAGGATTCCTGCCACAAAAGAAAGGTCGTCAAAAAAAACTTATAACTCTTGCTGAAGAGGAACGTACAATGATATTCTACGAATCACCATTCCGTCTGGTAAAGGCCCTCGAACAGATGGCTGAATTCTTCGGCGAAAACCGACATGCTTGTGTAGCTCGCGAGATCAGTAAACTTTTCGAAGATTTCCAGCGAGGTACGTTGAAAGAACTAATTGATCATTTTACCGAAAACGGGGTAAAAGGAGAAATCGTCATGATCGTGGAAGGTAAACCCAAAAAAGAAGAGGAAGAATCAGAATAAAAATGGGGACTCCACCAAGTCCCCATCTTCATATTTATTTACATTTCTGACATTCGAAATATTTCCAGACTCCGGCAGCAAGGATAGCACCTAAAAATGGAGCGATAATGAACAACCATAACTGACTTAAAGCATTACCACCTTCAAAAATAGCAGGAGCAATACTTCGAGCCGGATTAACAGAAGTTCCTGTCACAGGGATACATACAATATGGATCAAAACCAAAGATAGACCAATTGCTAATCCCGCAAATCCGGCAGGAGCGTTAGCACTCGTGGACCCCAGAACAACAAGGATAAAGATAAAGGTAAACACCAACTCCGCCACAAAAGCCGGAACCATATTTCCTTCCCCGTACATATTTGCACCCGTTCCTTCCAACCCCATCCCGGAAGAAATCACGTAAAGAATCGCCGAACCGATAAAAGCACCGATGACCTGAAATAACATATACATCCCAGCATCCTTTCCGCTCATTCGCCCCGTCAAGAAAACACCTAATGTAATAGCCGGATTAATATGACATCCGGAAATACCACCAATAGCATATGCCATTGCTACCACAGACAAACCAAAAGCGAAAGCAATCCCCAAAAAACCGATTTCTGCTCCGGCAATAACAGCACTACCGCATCCCATAAGCACGAGTACCATAGTACCAATCATTTCAGCTACATACTTTTTCATAAATTTGTTTTTAAGATTTTAGGATTACAAATATACTATAAAATTAGGATATGTTATCCTGCTCAAAAAAAGAAAAGACTCCTATAACAATTGTCATAAGAGTCTTTTTTCCTATAAAATAAATTTCAATTACTTGCTGAATTTCCGTCCGTAGAACTGAGCACTATCACCTAATTCTTCCTCGATCCGAAGTAATTGATTGTATTTTGCCATACGATCAGAACGACTTAATGATCCCGTCTTAATTTGTCCGGAATTGGTTGCCACCGCAATATCCGCAATAGTCGCGTCCTCCGTCTCCCCGGAACGATGAGAAGTGACCGACGTGTAGCCGGCACGGTGAGCCATATCAATCGCATCCAATGTTTCGGTTAATGTACCAATCTGGTTTACCTTGATCAAAATGGAATTAGCACATCCCATTTCAATGCCTTTCTTCAAATATTGCACGTTTGTCACGAACAAATCATCCCCCACTAACTGGCAACGGTCCCCGATACGCTCTGTCAGTAATTTCCAGCCTTCCCAATCGTTCTCACTCATACCATCCTCGATAGAATCGATCGGGTAACGGGATATTAATTCCTCCAGATAAGCTACCTGCTCGACTGAAGAACGCTTTGCGCCCGTTGCTCCTTCAAATTTAGAATAATCGTAAACTCCATCCTTATAGAATTCAGAAGAGGCACAATCCAACCCGATCATCACATCCTCACCCGCCTTATACCCGGCAGCCTCAATAGCTTTAATAATAGATTCCAAGGCATCTTCCGTTCCTTTCAATGCGGGAGCAAAACCACCCTCGTCACCCACGGCCGTACTCAACCCGCGATCGTGAAGAACTTTCTTCAAACTATGGAAAACCTCCGCACCCATGCGCAAAGCCTCACGGAAAGATTCAGCCCCAACCGGACGAATCATAAACTCCTGGAACGCAATAGGGGCATCAGAATGAGATCCTCCGTTAATAATATTCATCATCGGCACCGGTAACACTTTTGCGTTTACACCACCGATATAACGATATAACGGCATTTCCAATGCGTTAGCAGCAGCTTTCGCACAAGCCAAAGACACTCCTAATAATGCATTGGCACCTAAATTACTTTTGGTCGGCGTACCGTCCAATTCCAATAAAACACGGTCAATCCCTACCTGATCGGTCACATTCATTCCCAATAAGGCATCAGCAATCACCGTATTTACATTATTCACGGCTTTGGTTACCCCTTTACCGCCATATCTTTTCTTGTCTCCATCACGCAATTCCAATGCTTCATGTTCTCCCGTGGACGCTCCGGACGGAACCGCAGCACGGCCCATCGCCCCACATTCCAGAATAACATCTACTTCTACGGTCGGATTTCCTCTTGAATCCAACACTTCTCTTCCAATAACTTCTGTAATATACATTCCTCTTAACTTTAAAAGTTCGTAAATAAATTGTTGTGACTAAGATACGTAAAACAATTGAAAAAGTCACATGATTTGGTTTATAAAGTTTATAAAGTTCCTTGTCATAAACTTTGGCCCCGCAATAAACTTTCCTCGGAAAGATTTGTCTTAATAGTGCGAAGATTTGGTTTGTAATTAAAAACACTCCATTCTTCGACGGAATGTTCAATTGTGTATAAAGTGTATATGAGTAAAGTAAAAGAAGCTGTTTTAGCTATCTTCTTCACGTTGTTTGCCCTATCTACCTTTGCCCAAACGGGAAGTGTCAGGGGACGAATTATAGATGCTAAAACGAAGAAACCCTTAGAGTTTGTCAACGTGAGTATCCGGGCCACGGGAACTCAAACCCCGTTAACCGGAACAGTCAGTGATTCAACCGGAGTTTTCCGTATCAACCGAGTGAAGAACGGGACTTACACGCTCACCGCCTCGTTTATCGGTTACAAATCCGTGGAAAAAGAATTCACGATCTCACCGACCGCGAGAAACGTAAACGTGAAAAACATCCTTTTAGAAGAAGACAGTCAAGTGATTGACGAGATAAAGGTTGTCGGCCAACGAGCACAAATGAGATTCGAAATCGACAAAAAAGTCTTCGACGTGGAATCCAATATTTCTCAAGCCGGAGGATCAGCCAGCGAGCTACTTGAAAATATTCCCTCGGTGGAGGTAGACAACGAGGGTGAAATCTCTTTACGGGGAAACTCAAGTGTTACGATCTGGATCAATGGCAAGGCATCAGGCCTGTCCGCAGATAACCAAGCCCAAATACTAGAACAAATTCCTGCTGAAAGTATTGAGCGCATAGAATTGATCACGAACCCCTCGGCCAAATTCAGCCCGGAAGGGACTTCCGGAATCATCAACATTATTTTGAAGAAAAACCGGAAAGCCGGATATTACGGTAGTTTCCAAGTCGGGGCCGATATTTTAGGCGGGTATAATGCCAGCGGTAGTATCAATTACAGTAGTGGTAAGATTGAATCCTACCTTAACGTCGGGTACCGCCAAAGGAAATCGGAAGGTAAGGATAATACAGATCGTATTAATCTGGATGACCAAGGTAATCCGGTCTCCTACTTGAACCAGAAAGGCTGGAACGATCGGGATGGCGGTTCACTCTTCACTCGGGCAGGTCTAACACTACACCTCACCCAGACCGACCATATCGGAATTGAAGGATTCGGACATTTCGGGAACCGGAATTCCAACAACACCATTCGTTACGAAAGCGATGTCCCTAGCTCGTTCACCAGTAGCGAACGTATCAGCGATTCTGACAACTCCTCCAAAGGGGGCAACATCAACCTCGACTACAAGCATGAATTCAGCGAAAGCAGTAATCTCGTGGCTCGTGCTTCGTGGGATTTATGGGTTTCTGACGGGACCAGTACATACAAACAACATTCCCTCTACCCAGAAAATAAAGAAACCTCTTCCTGGCAAAAACAGGAAAGTGACAACCGTTCACAAAGCTGGGAATTTCAAGCAGACTACGTGAACCAATTCACGGAAGAAAGTAAGTTGGAGGCAGGTTATAAAGGTACGCTCAGCAGCCAAAAAAGTCCCGTGGAAACCTATTCCGGTGAAACGGAAACGACAGCCGATTTTGACGAGTTATTATATAACAAATACTCTTACGACCGAAATATCCAAGCCTTATACGCCACGTTCTCCACGAAAGTGAATAACTTCGGGTTGCAACTAGGCTTACGGGGAGAATACACGGACACGGAGACCAAATCACTGGGGTACGGAGAAACCGAGGCCACGGCCATTCCTTATAAAGACGACTATTTCAGTTTATTCCCCAGCCTGTTCCTCTCGTACAGTCTTCCGAAAAATCATGAAATACAGGTCAACTACACCCGACGAATTTCACGTCCCAGAGGCTGGCAATTGAACCCGTTTATGAACATGACCGATTCACTCAATATCTCGTTCGGAAATCCTTACCTTTCTCCGGAATATTCCAATTCCTTCGAGTTGAATTACATCAAGACTTGGGAAAAACACACGCTATCCGTCTCCACCTACTACCGGAACACGGACGACGTGATCCAACGTATTCGTTACCGGGAAGGAGATGTCATGAAAAGTACGTCGGCGAACATTACACAATCTTCTTCTGCCGGAGCCGAAATCGTGGCAAAAAACAAACTACTGAAATTCTTGGACTTTACAACAACCCTGAATTTCTATTATAACGAACTGGAAGGCTTTTCTTACCTCCCGGCAGGAGCAGACACCCCGGTTACAGGAGAACGGGACGATAACTTCTCCTGGACAGGTAAAATCATTGCCAATGCCATGCTACCGTACGCCATCTCGTTACAGGCTACCGGAAGCTACAACTCCAAACAGATTATTGCTCAAGGCCACCGGGAGGCAAGTTACCGCTTAGATCTGGGAGCCCGGAAGTTTTTCTTTGACCGGAAAATAAACCTTAGTATAAGCGTGCAGGACATTTTGAATTCCCGTAGTTGGCACAGCATCACTTCCGGTAACGGGTTTAAACAAGATAGTGATAGTTGGAGAAAAGGCGGGGTTTTCCGTTTCACGTTAAGCTACAACTTCGGAAACATGAAAGCTTCCAAGCAAAAGCAACAGCGCCCTTCGGAAGAGATGAACATGATGGAAGAAGAGTTTTAATTTTTAATTATCACTTCCCAACGTCCACCTTTGTCCGGCCCGATTCTGCGGAGTATTCCGTCAGCTTTGAGCCGGGCAAAATGTTTTTCTACCGCTTTCGACGAAATCCCGATCCGTGTCGCAACAGCCGTGGCACTCAACATCGGATCTTCCAATAACAAGGAAATAATTTTCTCCCTACCTTTTTTTATTTTTCTCCCTACGGCCAAAACAATCGTTCCCCTAAAAAATAACCCCGGACGTATTGCCCGGGGTTATTTTTTATCTGGAATAATACTTTATTCAGCTTTCGGAGCTTCTTCCGTAGCAGGAGCCTCAGCCACCTGAGTTTCCTCGGTAGCGGCAGGAGCAGCCTCTTTCTTAGCAGAAGGTCTTCTACGACGAGTAGTTTTCTTAGCCTCTTCTTTCTTCACTTCAGTATAAGTCGTGTTATAATCCACCAACTCAATCATACACATTTCAGCGTTATCCCCCAAACGGTTACCCAATTTCAAAATACGGGTATATCCTCCCGGACGATTAGCAATTTTTTGTGCAACGTCACCGAACATTTCAGCAACAACTTCTTTGCGACGAAGGTAAGAGAAGACGGTTCTTCTAGAGTGAGTCGTGTCGTTTTTGGCTTTCGTCAAAAGCGGCTCAACATAGACCTTTAGGGCCTTAGCTTTAGCTAGTGTCGTTTGGATTCTCTTGTGAAGAATCAAAGAACAAGCCATATTAGAAAGTAGAGCATGTCTGTGAGAACTAGTTCTACCTAAATGGTTAATTTTCTTATTATGTCTCATTTTACTTATTCTTTGTCTAATTTATACTTGGCAACATCCATACCGAATTCAAGGTTATTGTTCTCCAGAAGGGCTTCCAACTCAGTCAAAGACTTCTTACCGAAATTTCTAAACTTCAACAAGTCGTTCTTATTAAATTGAACAAGCTCACCCAAAGTTTCAACCTCAGCTGACTTCAAACAATTCAATGCACGCACGGAAAGATCCATGTCCACAAGTTTCGTCTTCAACAGCTGACGCATATGCAATACCTCTTCATCAAACTCTTCGTTTCCATATTTATCCTCTGTTTCAAGAGTAATTTTCTCGTCAGAGAACAACATGAAGTGATGGATCAAGATTTTAGCAGCCTCTTTCAACGCATCCGTGGGATTGATAGAACCATCAGTCTCGATGTCGAAAACCAAACGTTCATAGTCAGTTTTTCCTTCTACACGGTAGTTCTCAATCTCGTATTTCACGTTTTTAATCGGCGTGTAAATAGCATCGATAGGAATTACACCAATCTCGGCATCTACAGGCATATTCTCTGAAGCAGGAACATAACCGCGTCCTTTTTGAATGGTCAACTCCATGTCTAGGCTCGTGGAAGTATCCATGTTGCAGATTACCAATTCCGGGTTCAAAACCTCAAACCCTTTCAGGAATTGATTCATATCACCGGCAGTAAACGTCTCCTGTCCAGAAACGGTAACGGTCAACTTTTCATTCTCCACGTCCTCCACTTTTCTTTTTAACCGAACCTGTTTCAAGTTCAAGATAATCTCGGTTACATCTTCAATGACACCAGGGATTGTCGCAAACTCATGATCTACACCTTGAATTTTAATACCGGTAATCGCAAAGCCTTCCAAAGAAGACAACAAGATTCTGCGTAGTGGATTACCAATAGTGATGCCGTAACCTGGCTCCAACGGGCGGAATTCGAATTTACCGAATCTATCCGTTGATTCAAGCATGATTACTTTGTCCGGTTTCTGGAAAGCTAATATTGCCATATATATTTTTATTTTACTACTTAGAATACAACTCTACGATTAACTGCTCTTTAATGTTCTCTGGAATATCTGCTCTTTCCGGAACATTAAGTAGTTTACCACTCATAGCTGCAGCATCCCACTCTAACCAAGAGTATCTGCTACTTCTATTTCCTCTCAATGATTCGTTAATCACTTCCAGTGCCTTAGATTTCTCTCTTACAGCAACAACATCTCCCGGACGAACGTGACATGAAGGAATGTTACATACGTGACCGTTAATAGTGATGTGTCTGTGAGAAACAAACTGACGGGCAGCCGCACGGGTAGGAGCGATTCCTAAACGATAAACCACGTTATCCAAACGACATTCCAACAATTGAAGTAATACCTCACCGGTTACTCCCTTACTACTTTCAGCTCTCTCGAATAAGATACGGAATTGTCTTTCCAACAAACCGTAAGTATATTTTGCTTTTTGTTTTTCTTTCAACTGAGTACCGTACTCAGAGATTTTCTTTCTACGATGAGCAATACCGTGTTGTCCGGGAGGGTAATTACGATGTTCTAACGCTTTATCCGGTCCAAAAATGGGCTCACCAAATTTTCTTGCTATCTTAGACTTAGGTCCTGTATATCTAGCCATTTTATTATGATTTTAAATTTTAGATTTTAAATTTTAAATTGTCGCGATTCTTCAAATCGTTCGAACCTCAAATTTTACAATTTACAATTTACAATTTAAAATTACATTAGACTCTTCTCCGTTTGGGAGGACGACATCCATTGTGCGGAAGTGGCGTAACATCAATGATCTCGGCAACTTCGATTCCGCAAGCGTGGATAGCACGAATTGCTGATTCTCTACCGTTACCCGGTCCTTTGACATATACCTTAACTTTTCTCATTCCCAAATCGAAAGCAACTTTACCACAATCGGTAGCTGCTGTCTGGGCTGCATAAGGGGTGTTTTTCTTTGATCCTCTAAATCCCATCTTACCTGCTGATGACCAAGAGATGACTTGTCCACTTGAATTAGTCAACGAGATAATGATGTTATTAAAAGATGAATGAACGTGTGCTTGTCCCACGGCTTCAACTTTAACTAGCCGTTTCTTGTTTGATGTAGACTTCTTTGCCATAATTCAATCTCTAATCAATTATTTAGTTGCTTTCTTCTTGTTAGCAACAGTTTTCTTTTTACCCTTTCTCGTACGGGCATTGTTCTTCGTACTTTGTCCTCTTACCGGAAGACCGATACGATGTCTGATTCCTCTGTAACAACCGATATCCATCAGTCGTTTGATGTTCATTTGGACTGAAGTTCTCAACTCTCCTTCTACTTTGTACCCACCATTGATGACATTACGTACAGCAGCTAGTTGATCGTCATTCCAATCCTTTACCTTAGTGTCAAAATCGATGCCGGCCTTTTCTAATATGGTCCTGGCACTACTTCTACCTATACCAAAGATATAGGTCAGAGCTATCTCCCCTCTCTTGTTTGAGGGCAAATCTACACCAACGATTCTTGCCATAAATCTCTTTTACTCTTTTTACTAAATTAATAATCAACCCTGACGTTGTTTGAACTTCGGGTTCTTTTTGCAAATGACGTACAAAACGCCTTTTCTTCTTACAATCTTGCAATCAGCACTACGCTTCTTAACAGATGCTCTTACCTTCATTGCTCAACAATTTAATTTTTATATCTAAATGTTATCCTACCTTTCGTGAGATCGTAAGGGGACATATCCACTCTCACTCTATCTCCCGGAAGTATCTTTATATAGTGCATTCGCATCTTTCCCGAAATGTGGGCTGTTATAATATGCCCGTTTTCCAGTTCAACACGAAACATAGCATTTGACAATGCTTCCGTTATTACTCCATCTTGCTCTATCGAAGGCTGTTTCGCCATAATTCAATTTTTACAATTTCCTGTCTCTATATATTCAAATGTTGACAAAATATCAGCTTCACCTTTTCTGATAGCCAACGTATGCTCGAAATGTGCGGCGGGCAGATGATCTCTTGTCTTTATTGTCCATCCGTCTGCCATCTGGAAAACGTTACGGGCTCCCATATTAATCATGGGCTCAATAGCGATCACCATTCCGATCTTCAATTTGCATCCCTGTCCTCTTCGTCCGTAATTCGGCACCTGAGGCTCTTCATGCAAGTTCTTTCCCACGCCATGACCGACCAGTTCCCTGACAACAGAGAATCCATTCGCTTCGGCATACGACTGCACGGCATAACCAATATCTCCTATCCTCATTCCCGCAACAGCCTGTTCTATCCCTTTGTACAAGCTATCTTTTGTCACTTGTAAAAGCTTTTTCACTTCATCACTAATCTCCCCGACAGCAAAAGTATAGGCGCTATCCCCATAAAAACCATTCTTCACAACCCCGCAATCAACGGATACGACATCACCTTCCTCTAAACGACGAGAGGACGGAATCCCATGAACCACTTCGTCATTCACTGAAATACAAAGCGTGTTTGGGAACCCTCCATACCCGAGAAATCCGGGAATGCCACCATTCGAACGAATAAAATCCTCAGCGATCTTATCCAACTCTAAAGTCGAAATACCCGGGCGAATGTGTTTGGACACCTCACCCAGAGTCTTTCCTACTAATTGGTTGCTTTCCCGCAATAACTCAATCTCCTCCTGTGTCTTTAAAAAAATCATGCCGCAAAAGTACAATTTATTTCTTAATATGCAGCAGGTCCTCCAGGATTTTTACCTTTAATACGTCCCGATTTCATCAACCCGTCATAGTGACGCATCAACAAGTGTGATTCGATTTGTTGTAATGTATCCAACACTACACCAACCAAAATCAACAAAGACGTACCTCCATAGAACTGAGCAAACTGGTGGTTAACACCCGAGATCTGGGCGAAAGCCGGAAGAATTGCTACAATTCCCAGGAATATAGATCCAGGAAGTGTGATTCTAGACATAATGGTATCGAGGAACTCCATCGTTTTTCTTCCCGGTTTTACACCCGGAATAAATCCACCATTCTTCTTCATATCCTCAGACATTTGCATCGGATTCACCGTGATAGCCGTGTAGAAATAAGTAAACGCGACAATCATGATAAAGAACGTGAAGTTATACCAGAATCCCGTGAAGTTTGAAAACGCTGCAGCAAAACCGGATAATGATTCCGAATTTGCATAGTTTATCAAAGAAATAGGCAATAACATGATAGCCTGAGCGAAGATGATAGGCATAACTCCGGCTGCGTTGATCTTCAACGGAATGTATTGACGAACGCCACCGTATTGTTTGTTACCCACGATTCTCTTGGCATACTGTACAGGCACTTTACGTGTTCCCTGTACAAGCAGGATTGACCCACAGAATACCAGGAATAATATGATCAACTCGATCAAGAATGCTACCAAACCTCCTCCTTGTTGAGAAACTCTGGAAGTTAACTCTGCAAAGAAAGCGAACGGTAAACGAGCGATGATACCGATCATAATGATGATGGACACACCGTTACCGATTCCCTTATCAGTAATTCTCTCTCCCAACCACAGGACAAACATTGAACCTGCAGCCATGATCACGATGGAAGGGAGCTGGAATTGCCAAAAACCAGTAGATACAAAAGCCTCTGCCGGTACCTGAGCTTTCAAGTTTGTAAGATACGCCGAACCTTGTAATACCAGGATAACTAATGTGAGGTACCGCGTAATCTGGTTAATCTTACGTCTACCGCTCTCGCCTTCCTTCTGTAAGCGCTGGAAATAAGGAACCGCAATTCCCAATAACTGCACAACGATGGATGCGGAGATGTAGGGCATAATACCTAACGCAAATACCGACGCGTTCGAGAATGCACCTCCTGAGAACATATCCAACAAGCCTAATACTCCGCTGGATGTCTGATCTTTCAGAGCCTGCAAACCATGAGGGTCGATACCCGGCAGTACGATCTCTGTTCCTAACCTGTAAACGAGAATAAGCCCAAGCGTAGTAAGAATCCTAGTCTTGAGCTCTTCTATTTTCCAAATGTTCTTTAATGTATCAAATAACTTCATAAGTTCTTTCTTTTAAGGCATTGATTTGGGATTTTGTTAAAGTTGCTTCAAAAATAGTAATTCTATTTTAAAAACAACTTTAAACTCCCAAATTTTTAATCTTACAATTTAACTACTGTTCCGCCAACAGCCTCGATAGCGGCTACCGCTTTAGCGGAGAAAGCATCAGCTTTCACCTCAAGCTTAGCAGTTAACGCTCCGTCACCTAATACCTTAAGAAGATCGTTCTTAGACATTAACCCGGCTTGAATCAATACATCCCGGTCGATCACGGTAAGATTATCTCTTTCAGCCAGAGCCTGAAGCATCCCTACATTGATAGCTTTATATTCTACTCTGTTTATATTTTTAAAGCCAAATTTCGGTACACGTCTCTGCAAAGGCATCTGCCCACCTTCAAAACCAATCTTAGATTTATAACCTGATCTTGATTTGGCTCCCTTGTGCCCTCTTGTAGAAGTACCTCCTTTTCCGGAACCTTGACCACGACCAATTCTCTTTTCTCTGTGAGTTGATCCGGCAGCCGGTTTTAAGCTACTTAAATCCATTGTATACTCTTTAAAATAGGTTTAACAATTACTTTACTTCCTCCACGCGCACGAGATGTTGCACTTTAGCAACCATTCCCATGATTTGCGGTGAAGTTTCGTGTTCAACACTGCTGTTCACTTTTCCGAGGCCCAGTGCGTTCAAAGTAGCAATTTGACGTTTATCACTACCAATTCTACTTCTTACCAATGTAATTTTAATCTTTGCCATCGTTACTTCCAGTTTATCCGTTAAACACTTTGTCAAGACTAATTCCTCTCTGTTGTGCAATCATACGAGGATCTCTCAATAACTTCAAAGCAGCGAAAGTTGCTTTTACCAAGTTGTGAGGGTTGGATGATCCTTTAGATTTTGCCAACACGTCTTTCACTCCTGCACTTTCCAACACGGCACGCATAGCACCTCCGGCAACCAGCCCGGTACCGGAAGAAGCGGGACGCATGAATACAGTTGCACCACTATATTTAGCCTCTTGCTCGTGAGGAAGAGTTCCTTTCAATACAGGTACTTTAATCAAATTTTTCTTCGCAGCCTCAACGCCTTTTGCAATAGCAGTAGTTACCTCGTTAGCTTTACCTAACCCGTAACCCACGGTACCGTTTTCGTCGCCTACAACCACAATAGCAGAGAAACTGAATGTTCTACCTCCCTTGGTAACTTTCGTTACACGGTTGATAGCCACCAATCTGTCTTTCAATTCCAAGTCTGCACTATTAATCTTCTGTTCCATTCTTGCCTACTTTTAAAAATTAAGACCACCGTTACGAGCAGCATCTGCTAATGCTTTCACTCTTCCGTGATATAAATACCCGTTTCTGTCAAACACAACAGCGGTAATCCCGGCTGCTTTTGCCTTTTCAGCAAGCATAGCCCCCAACAATTGGGCCTGTTCTGTCTTGTTACCTTTCTTTTCAGCGATCTCCTTGCATAAAGAAGATGCTGATACCAGAGTTTTTCCGGCGTTATCATCAATCAACTGAGCAGAAATTTGCGTGTTTGAACGGTATACGGACAAACGGGGTCTCTCAGCTGTTCCGAAGATTACTTTACGTATTCTTCTCTTTATTCTTATTCTTCTTTCTACCTTAGTTAAAGCCATAACATTACTTTTTTACAGGTGATTAAACTTTAGCTGATTTACCAGCCTTACGACGAAGAACTTCACCCACAAATTTAATACCTTTACCTTTATACGGCTCCGGTTTACGGAATGAACGAATCTTAGCCGCTACCTGACCGATCAATTGTTTATCGCAACTTTCCAGCGTGATAATCGGGTTAGCACGTTTTTCATTAAGCACACTTACTTTCACTTCGTTCGGTAACACCATGAAGATTCCGTGTGAATAACCTAATCCCAATTCAAGAACCTGACCTTCAGCGTTTGCTCTGTAACCTACTCCGACCAACTCTTGTTTGATCGTGTAACCTTCAGAAACACCTACAACCATGTTGTGAATCAAGGAACGATATAAACCGTGCATGGCTTTATGAGCTTTATCTTCTGACGGACGCTCTACAACAACGTGAGCTCCTTCCACTTTCACGATCATATCTGCGTGTACGTCCTGAGAAAGTTCTCCCTTAGGACCTTTAACTACGACCGTGTTATCAGGATTTACAGTAACTGTAACCCCTTGTGGTATATCTATTGGTAATTTTCCTATTCGTGACATTTTCCGCCCTTTTTATTAATAAACATAACACAATACTTCTCCACCAACATTCTTTTGGCGAGCTTCTTTATCAGACATTACGCCTAATGACGTTGACAAAATCGCGATACCTAATCCGTTTAACACGCGAGGCATATCCTCTACGTTCGTGTAACGTCTCAGACCCGGTTTTGAAACACGTGTCAATGTCCTAATGGCGGGAGCCTTCGTTTCAGGATGATATTTCAAAGCAATTTTAATGTTGCTTCTAACACCATCTTGCTCGAATTTATAATTCAGGATATATCCTTTTTCTTTTAAGATTTTGGTCATTTCCCGTTTCATTTTTGACCCGGGGATATCCACAACTTTATGACCTGCTTTTACTGCGTTCCTAATACGAGTCAGGAAATCTGCTATTGGATCTGTCATCTCTTCAAATTTTAAATATTACCAACTAGCCTTTTTAACTCCAGGTATAAGTCCGGCAGATGCCATTTCGCGGAATTGAATTCTGCTTATACCAAATTGTCTCATGTACCCTCTCGGTCTTCCCGTCAATTTGCATCTGTTGTGCAAACGAACGCGACTTGAATTCTTAGGCAGAAGGCTTAATCCAATATAGTCTCCTTCCTCTTTTAATTTAGCTCGTTTCGCGGCGTACTTTTCTACCAATTTTGCACGCTTTACCTCACGGGCCTTCATTGATTCTTTTGCCATTTCGCTTTTTTTTTAGTTCTTTTTAAATGGTAATCCAAATTCTCTTAGAAGAGCAAAAGCCTCTTCGTCGGTATTAGCCGAAGTTACAAACGTTACATTCATACCCATGATCTTGTGAACACTGTCCAACACGATTTCCGGGAAAATGATCTGCTCTTCTATTCCTAATGTGTAATTTCCTCTTCCATCAAGCTTATTGTTGATTCCTTTGAAGTCGCGGATACGCGGAAGCGCGGAAACAATAAGTCTTTCTAAAAATTCATACATACGTTCTTTACGCAAGGTTACTCTAACGCCAATCGGCATTCCTTTACGTAATTTAAAGTTAGAAACGTCCTTGGTAGATTTACAAGCAACAGGCTTTTGACCGGTAATGGTTGCAATCTCGTTCATTGAAAACTCAAGGATTTTCTTATCCTGGATGGATGATCCCACGCCCTGATTGATTACTATCTTCTCCAATCTGGGTGCCTGCATAACTGACTTGTATCCGAACTCCTTCATCAAAGTCGGTACAATTTCTTCGTTATACTTTGTTTTGTAATTTGGTACGTATTTCATTTATAATTATTTGGTTATCATGCCTCACGGCATATTACATTAAATTTGCGGCTGCAAAGCTACAAATTTAAATTAATAATTGCAAGTTGCTCTGGGACAACCTGCAATTATTTATTTTACTATTTCAATTCCTGTCCGGATTTCTTAGCGTATCTTACTAATTTTCCTTCGGCATTCCGTCTACGTCCTACCTTTGTCGGTTTTCCCGTAACCGGATCAACCACGTTCAAGTTGGAAATGTGAATAGGAGCTTCCTTCTTGATAATTCCTCCTTGCGGGTGAGTTGCGTTGGGTTTGGTATGTTTGCTTACCAGGTTGATACCCTCAACAATAGCTCTTTGCTTGTCCGGAATCATTTCAAGTACTTTTCCCTGCTTTCCTCTGTCTTCTCCTGCATTTACCTGAACTAAGTCACCTTTCTTTATATGAAACTTCTTGCTCATCGTATAAATTATTTATGATTTATGATTTACGACTTATGATTCAAGAAATTCGATTATGCAATCTAAAATCCAAAATCATAAATCTAAAATCTTAAAGTACTTCGGGGGCTAATGACACAATCTTGGTATAACCCTCACGAACTTCTCTGGCAACAGGTCCGAAGATACGAGTTCCTCTCATTTCACCCGCGTTGTTCAATAACACGCAAGCATTGTCATCAAAGCGGATATAAGATCCGTCCGGACGTCTGTATTCTTTACTTACACGAACTACCACAGCCTTACTAACTGAACCTTTTTTTACTTCACCGTTCGGGATGGCGTTCTTCACGGCAACAACGATTTTATCGCCTACGCGTGCATATCTTTTCCTGGTACCACCAAGAACACGGATACAAAGCACTTCTCTAGCGCCGCTGTTGTCGGCTACGGTCAATCTACTTTCTTGTTGTATCATGATTACTTAGCTCTTTCAATGATTTCAACTAATCTCCATCTCTTGGTTTTACTCAAAGGACGGGTCTCCATAATTCTCACTGTATCCCCGATGTTACATTCATTTTTCTCATCGTGAGCAGTGAACTTCTTGGTCTTGTTGACGAACTTCCCGTAAATCGGGTGTTTCTCCTTAAAATGAACGGCAACCGTGATAGATTTGTCCATCTTGTTGCTTACCACAAGACCGGTACGCTCTTTTCTAAGATTTCTTTCCATTTTTCTACTACTTATTTAATTCACGTTTGCGTAACTCCGTCATCAATCTAGCGATGTTTCTTCTTGTCGTCCGGATTAACATCGGGTTCTCAAGTGGAGAAACAGCATGGTTCATCTTCATCTTGTTCAAGGCAGCTTTTTCTGTCTCGATCTTTTCTCTTATCTCTTCAGTGGTTAAATCTTTAATCTCTGATGTTTTCATTTCTCTTACAATTTTTCGTTTCGAAATTCAAAATAGTCTCACGACTACTCAGTGTAATCACGTCTAACCACGAACTTAGTAGCGATGGGTAGCTTTTGTGCTGCCAGGCGCAATGCCTCCTTAGCGATTGCATACGGAACTCCATCTGCTTCGAAAAGAATACGACCCGGAGTAACAGGAGCAACGAATCCTTCTGGAGATCCCTTACCCTTACCCATACGAACCTCAGCGGGTTTCTTAGTAATAGGTTTATCTGGAAATATACGAATCCATATCTGACCCTGTCTTTGCATGTAACGGGTTACTGCAACACGGGCTGCCTCAATCTGGCGTTGTTCGATCCACATGTTCTCCAACGCCTTGATCCCGAAAGATCCAAATGCAAGTTCATGTCCTCTTTGGGCATTCCCTCTCATTCTCCCTTTCTGCGATCTTCTGTATTTAGTCCTTTTTGGCTGTAACATAGCTCTTGATCTATTTAAAAGTTAAAAGACTATTTTTTTCTCTTTTTGAAACCGCCTTTTTTGCCGGCATTGTTCGGACGGTTGTTGTTCTCTTTTTGAGCACCAACCAATGCATTCGGAACCAGCTCACGTTTTCCGTAAACTTCTCCCTTGCAAATCCAAACTTTAATACCCAACTGACCATAGGTCGTCAATGCCTCGGCCTGAGCGTAATCAATATCAGCACGGAACGTGTGCAATGGAATTCTACCTTCTTTGTAGATCTCGGCTCTTGCCATTTCAGCACCGTTCAAACGACCGGAAATCAAGATCTTGATACCTTCTGCACCCATTCTCATGGTAGAAGCGATAGCCATCTTGATTGCTCTACGGTAAGCCACACGACCTTCCAGCTGACGAGCTATATTATTACCCACGATCACGGCATCCAATTCAGGACGTTTGATCTCGAAGATATTAATTTGAACTTCCTTATCGGTGATCTTCTTCAGCTCCTCTTTCAACTTATCAACTTCTTGTCCGCCTTTACCGATGATAATACCCGGACGAGCGGTGTTGATCGTGATCGTGATTAGCTTCAGGGTTCTCTCGATAACAATCTTAGCGATTCCTGCTTTAGCGAGACGGGCGTTCAGATACTTTCTGATCTTGTAATCTTCCACCAATTTATCGCCATAGTTCTTACCGCCAAACCAGTTAGAATCCCATCCTCTGATGATTCCTAATCTATTGCTTATTGGATTAACTTTCTGTCCCATGCTAACTATTCTTTTGTAATGTTTTCAACAGCTGTCTTGCTTCCCAACACGATCGTCACGTGATTTGAACGTTTACGAATCCGGTGAGCTCTTCCTTGCGGGGCCGGTCTAAGTCTTTTCAACATACCTGCACCGTCAACGAAAATTTCCTGCACGAACAAGGAGGCTTCGTCAACACGTTTACCCTCGTTCTTTTGTTCCCAGTTAGCAATTGCTGAAAGCAACAACTTTTCAACTCTACGAGCAGCTTCTTTAGGACAAAATTTAAGCATATCCAAAGCTTTTTGTACATCTACTCCGCGGATCAAGTCTGCCACCAATCTCATTTTTTGAGGAGATGTAGGACAATCGCGAAGAATTGCAAAAGCCTTCTCTTTTTTGGCTTCTTTATTCTGATTTGCTCTTAATCTTTTTCTTGCACCCATTTTAATACATCTTCTTTAGTTCAACTTTACCATGCATTATTTTTTCTTTTTATCAGCATGGCCTCTAAATGTACGTGTCGGCGCGAATTCCCCCAATTTATGACCTACCATATTTTCAGTCACGAATACCGGGATAAATTTATTACCGTTGTGTACAGCGATAGTGTGCCCTACGAAGTCCGGAGAGATCATGGAACGACGAGCCCAGGTTTTAACAACCGATTTCTTATTGGACTCATTCATTACCAATACTTTTCTCTCTAACTTGAAATCAATAAAAGGGCCTTTTTTTAACGAACGACTCATAACATCAATAATTAATCAGTTATTTTTTCCTTCTTTCTATGATATACTTGCTAGAGTGTTTCTTAGGAGCTCTAGTCTTGTAACCCTTAGCCAACAAGCCTTTTCTTGAACGAGGATGTCCTCCTGAAGCACGGCCTTCACCACCACCCATCGGGTGATCAACCGGGTTCATTACGACACCTCTCACGCGAGGTCTGCGGCCTAACCAGCGAGTACGACCTGCTTTACCTGAACGTTCCAGCGCGTGGTCGGAGTTTGACACCGTACCAACAGTTGCACGACAGGTTAACAGCACCATACGGACTTCACCAGAAGGTAACTTGATTGAAGCGTATTTCCCTTCTCTTGCTACTAACTGAGCGTAAGAACCGGCGCTACGAGCCATCACGGCTCCTTGTTGCGGTCTTAACTCGATGTTATGAATGATTGTACCTAATGGGATTTCAGATAAGAACAATGCATTTCCAACTTCCGGAGCAACACCTGCACCACTCATCACGGTTTGACCAACTTCCAAACCGTTCGGTGCCACGATGTAACGTTTTTCTCCATCTGCATACACTAATAGAGCAATTCTCGCCGTACGATTGGGATCGTACTCGATCGTTGCAACACGAGCCGGAACATTATCCTTGTCGCGTTTGAAATCTATTATTCTGTATCTTTGTTTATGACCACCACCTATATATCTCATTGTCATTTTACCGGTGTTGTTACGTCCACCAGTTTTACTCTTTGGTCCTAACAATGATTTCTCAGGTCTATCTGTAGTCAACTGATCAAAGGTAATCGCTACCTTATGTCTCTGACCAGGAGTTACAGGGTTTAATTTTCTTACAGCCATCTTAATTAAATATTGCTAAAAAAATCAATACTATCACCTTCTGCTAAGGTCACAATTGCTTTCTTGAAGGAAGCGGTTCTTCCGGAAATAACACCTGCTTTCGTGTAACGAGATTTAGCATCTCCTTGGTACACCATCGTGTTCACAGATTTCACGGTCACGCTATACATCGTTTCAACTGCTCTCTTAATCTCAAATTTATTCGCTGCTTTGCTAACAACGAATGCTACTCTGTTCTGCTTGTCAGTCAATGCAGTCATTTTCTCTGACAAAATGGGCTTCACAATTACTTGCATGTCTTACTCTTCATTAAGATTGAACATTTCATTTAGGCCCTGCACTGAACTTTCAACGAACACGAGACTCTTAGCTCTCATGATATTGTAAGTTGCAAGATCGCTAACTCTCATCACATCCACGTATTGCAAGTTACGAGCTGACAATAAAACGTTCTCGTTCATGTCATTGGTAACCAACAGGATGTTACGGTTATCTAATTTCAGGTTGTTAAACAGCTGAATCATCTGTTTTGTTTTCGGTGCCTCAAAGTTGAGATCCTCAACAATAGTTACCGCGTTAGAAGCGGCTTTTACAGATAATGCTGATTTACGGGCCAATCTTTTCAGCTTCTTGTTCAATTTGAAGCTATAATCTCTTGGTACGGGTCCAAACACTCTACCCCCTCCTCTAAACAGAGGGTTCTTGATACCACCTGCACGGGCGCCACCGGTACCTTTTTGCTTTTTCAGCTTGCGGGTACTACCGGAAATTTCATTTCTTTGTTTTGACTTGTGGGTCCCTTGGCGGTTGTTCGCTAAAAACTGCTTTACATCAAGATAAATAGCGTGCTCGTTAGGCTGAATCCCGAAGATAGCGTCGTTTAACTCTACCTTCCTGCCTGTCTCTTGTCCGGCAATGTTTAATACACTTAACTCCATTACTTCTCGATAATTACGTATGAACCTTTAGCTCCGGGGATAGAACCCTTCACCAATAACAAATTATTTTCAGGTATCACTTTCAGCACTTCCAAGTTCTGAACCGTTATTCTGTCACCACCTGTTTGTCCACCCATACGCATTCCTTTGAACACGCGTGACGGTGTAGAACAAGCACCGATAGATCCCGGTTTTCTTTGACGGTTGTGCTGACCGTGAGTAGCCTCTCCTACTCCGGCAAATCCATGGCGTTTCACAACACCTTGGAAACCTTTTCCTTTACTAGTCCCGACTACATCAACGTACTCTGTTCCTTCGAACAAGTTCACGTCAATTACATCACCTAACTTGTACTCGACATCATACCCTGAAAATTCCACGAGTTTTCTTTTCGGAGTTGTGCCTGCCTTTTTAAAGTGTCCACTTAGCGGTTTGGTTGTGTTTTTCTCTTTTTTGTCATCAAAACCCAACTGAATTGCTGTGTAACCATCTTTCTCAATAGTCTTTACTTGGGTTACAACACATGGACCGGCCTCAATCACAGTGCATGGAATACTTTTTCCCTCGGCACTGAATACGGAAGTCATTCCGACTTTTTTTCCAATTAAACCTGGCATCTCTTTTTTTCTCTTTTTAAAAATAGGTTTTCAATCTCTTAATAACGACATAGGTTTTCGCCGTTATCAAACTTTAATCTCTACTTCAACACCACTCGGTAATTCAAGTTTCATCAAGGCGTCAATCGTACCTGCAGTTGAACTGTAGATGTCGATTAATCTTTTGAACGTGCATACCAAGAATTGCTCGCGGCTCTTTTTGTTCACGAACGTAGAGCGGTTTACAGTAAAAATTCCCTTGTGAGTAGGAAGTGGAATCGGACCACTAACCACTGCTCCGGTAGCCTTCACTGTCTTTACAATCTTCTCTGCAGACTTGTCAACCAAGTTGTGATCGTAAGATTTCAACTTAATTCTGATTTTTTGGCTCATGTTTTTAATTATGATTTATGATTTAAGATTTACGATTCTCGATCACTCTCGAATCGTAAATCAGCAATCTAAAATTCTTATAATAGTTCTACTCTACCGTTATTTTTCTCTACCACTTCTTTGGCAATTCCCTTCGGAACTTCAGCGTAGTGAGAGAATTCCATGGATGAACTTGCACGACCGGAAGACAAAGTTCTCAAAACGGTCACGTAACCGAATTGCTCTGCTAGCGGCACTTTAGCCTCGATCACGCGAGCCCCGGCTCTTGATTCCATTCCTTCAACCTGTCCGCGACGACGGTTCAAGTCACCGATAATATCTCCCATGTACTCTTCCGGGGTTACCACCTCAAGTTTCATGATCGGCTCCAACAATACGGGTTTAGCCTTTTGAGCTGCCTCCTTGTAACCGATCTTAGCGGCCATTTCGAAAGACAACGCATCAGAGTCAACCGGGTGGAATGAACCGTCGAGCAAAGTAATCTTCAAGCTAACAAGTTCATAACCGGCCAAAACACCATTAGCCATCGCATCTTTGAATCCTTTCTCTACAGAAGGGATAAACTCCTTCGGAATATTACCACCTTTCACCTCGTTCACGAAAGTCAAACCTTCTTTGCCTTCTTCAGCCGGCTCCATTCTAAAGATGATGTCAGCGAATTTACCACGACCTCCGGTTTGTTTCTTGAACACGTGACGGTGTTCAACGGTTCCGTTAATAGCCTCTTTGTAAGCCACTTGAGGAGCACCTTGGTTACATTCAACCTTGAATTCACGTCTCAGACGGTCAAGGATAATATCCAAGTGAAGCTCACCCATACCGCTAATGACAGTCTGACCTGAATCTTCATCCGTTTTTACGCGGAAAGTCGGGTCTTCTTCAGCCAATTTAGCCAAAGCCATACCTAACTTATCAGTATCTTTCTGTGTAAGCGGCTCAACAGCGATACCGATCACCGGCTCGGGGAAAGTCATACTCTCCAACACGATCTGGTTTTCCTCGGTACACAGAGTATCTCCGGTACGAATATCTTTAAATCCAACGCAAGCACAAATATCACCAGCCTCGATCACGTCTTTCGGCTGTTGTTTGTTAGAGTGCATTTGGAACAAACGAGAAATACGTTCTTTTTTCTCGGTACGCGGGTTGTACACGTATGAACCGGCCTCGATCTTACCAGAGTAAATACGAGTGTAGCACAAACGTCCCACGAACGGGTCAGTAGCGATCTTGAATGCCAATGCAGAAAGCGGGGCTTCCGGATCAATCTCGAAAGTCACAGCCTCTTCCGTACGCGGTCTTTTACCAGCAGCAGCCGGAATATCCAGCGGGTGCGGCAAGTAAGCGATAACAGCATCCAACAGGTTCTGAACACCTTTGTTCTTGAATGAAGAACCGCACATCACCGGACAGAAGTCCATAGCGATAACGGCCTTACGAACCACTGCTTTCAATTCTTCAACAGTGATTGATTCAGGATCTTCGAAGAAACGCTCCATCAAAGCCTCATCCTGAACGGCAGCGGCCTCAACTAATTTTTCTCTCCATTCCTGAGCTTCTGCCAACAAATTCTCCGGAATTTCCTTGATCGTAGCTTCCAATTCACCATTCTCCCACACGTAAGCTTTCATCTCGATCAAATCGATAACTCCCTGAAATCCATCCTCAGCACCGATCGGTAACTGTAATGGAATAGGATTCGCGTGTAATTTTTCGCGGATCTCACGTACTGCTTTGAAGAAGTCAGCACCTGAACGGTCCATTTTATTCACGAAAGCAATTCTCGGAACACCATATTTATTCGCTTGACGCCAAACCGTTTCCGATTGCGCCTCAACTCCACCCACGGCACAGAACAATGCAACAGCACCGTCCAACACACGCAACGAACGCTCCACCTCAACGGTAAAGTCAACGTGTCCCGGAGTGTCAATAATATTTACTTTATATTGTTGACCTTGATAATTCCAGAAACAGGTAGTAGCGGCAGAAGTAATGGTAATACCTCTCTCCTGCTCTTGTACCATCCAGTCCATGGTAGCCGTACCGTCATGCGTTTCACCGATTTTGTGATTCACTCCGGTGAAATACAGGATACGCTCAGTTGTTGTCGTTTTACCGGCATCAATGTGAGCCATGATACCGATGTTTCTTGTTAAATGTAAATCTCTCTTTGCCATTTATCTTATCCCTTCAATTAAAATCTGAAATGTGCAAAAGCTCTGTTGGCTTCAGCCATACGATGAATATCCTCTTTCTTCTTGAAAGCCGCTCCTTCTTCCTTGTATGCAGCCATGATTTCAGCAGCTAGTTTTTCTGCCATGTTTCTTCCGCTTCTTTTGCGAGAGAACAATATCATATTTTTCACGGAGATAGCTCTTTTTCTCATCGGGTTGATTTCCATCGGTACTTGGAATGTTGCACCACCTACACGACGACTCTTTACCTCTACTTGCGGAGTGATATTCTCCAAAGCTTGCTTCCAGATGTCCAATGCGGGTTTCTCTTCCTTCTTGGCCATTTTCTCGTCTACGATGTCAATTGCATCATAGAAAATTCTAAACGCGATAGACTTCTTTCCGTCTACCATTAAATCATTAACGAACCGGGTAACCAACACGTCGTTGAACTTCGGGTCCGGTAACAGGATTCTTTTTTTTGGTTTACTCTTTCTCATCTCTTCTAGTTTACGAATTTGTTCGTTCGCTGCCCTTACCGGTCTTCAACGGTCTCACGACCATTTACTCAACTTTTCGGGAACAACCCATAAACAACTCCTGTCAATTAATTTTTTTTACTTCTTACCTTTTGCCGGAGCTGCAGCAGCACCTTTTTTCGGTCTCTTAGCACCATACTTGGAACGACTTTGTAAACGACCGTTTACACCAGCAGCATCCAATGTACCGCGAACCAAGTGATAACGAACTCCCGGAAGGTCTTTCACACGACCGCCTCTAATCAACACGATAGAGTGCTCTTGCAAGTTGTGTCCTTCTCCCGGAATGTAGGCATTCACCTCTTTTCCGTTGGTTAATCTAACTCTGGCAACCTTTCTCATCGCTGAGTTCGGTTTCTTCGGGGTTGTCGTGTACACACGAACACAAACCCCGCGTCTTTGCGGGCAAGCATCCAAAGCCGGAGCCTTGCTCTTGTCCTGGATTTTTGTTCTTCCTTTTCTTACTAACTGTTGAATAGTTGGCATACAAGTACTTTTAAATTAGTTACTTTTATTCAATTTGGCTCGCAAAGGTAGTAACTTTATGCATCACCACCAAACATTTCTATCTTTTTTTTCGAAAAAAGCATAAGACTGTGAGAATGTTAGCCGACAATAAACCGATGAAATTCTATGAAAGAACTATTTCTCCTACCCTGCTTTTTCGAATCAAAGACGAATCAAAGACACTCGTGAACGTCTTTGATTCGTCTTTGATTCGAAATTGATACGTCTTTAATTCCCGTATACATCGAATATACATTAGCTATTCATTGGGTTTCCCCCTATTCCCCCAGAAACAATTCACTTACAAATTAAGAGTAAATCCACGGCAGGATAAAACGTTTATTCCACAATCAAACATATGAAGAAAATACCTATTTTTGCCTTAAATTTTACATCAAAAATAAAATTATGGGGAAGGCTGTTTTGAAATATATTTTTGCTTTTTGCTCCTTGCTTTTAGTTATCTCCTGCGGGAAAATTTCTTCGGATTCCACGAATGACGAGGTGGATTACTCGGATAGCAAGTGTTGGTTCGAGGCCAATCAAGAGGGCATGAACAAGAAGGTCGATATTTTTTACGTGGTACCTACTTGCATTTGGGATTATACCGACAGCCTCGGGCAAATACAACATAACATGGACATATTCAACACGAAACAGCGTCAAATGGTAGACCCGTCTATTCGATTGGCCAAAAATATCTTGTCAGACAGTTGTAATTTTTTCTCTCCCTATTACCGTCAGATTTCGATGGACAGCTGGTTGTCTTTGGACACGGCTCTTATCGAAAAACGTTTTCAATTGGCTTACAAAGACGTGGTAGCCGCCTTTCGTTACTATTGGAACAATTACAATCAAGGACGTCCTTTCATTCTTGCCGGCCACAGCCAAGGTGCAAAAGCCGTGATCGAATTATTGAAGCACGAGATAACACCGGAGATCTACCAGCACTTGGTCGCATCTTACGCCATCGGGTATACAATCACGCAAGAGGAACTAGACAGTTATCCTTATCTACGAATGGCTAAAGACTCCACGGACGTGGGGGTGATCATCGGATTCAATAGCGTGACAAAACCGGAAGCAATTTCTCCATTGTTCAAAAATAACATCGTGTGTATTAATCCCCTGAACTGGAAAACGGATGCTAGCCCCGGAGTTTCTTATCAAGGTTTTACCGCATCTATCGACCCTTCCATCCATACAATCGTGGTAACAGGAATTGATGAAGATAAATATTATATTCCCAGCGTGGAAGTACTTTTACCTAAAGGAAATCTACACGTGGAAGAATTTAATCTTTACAATCAGAATTTGAGAAAAAATGTTTTACAGCGCATACGTGCATTCCATGAACGTTCTTTTCAATCAAATTCACGCTCGCCCCAGATGCAAAGCTCCGAGGAATAAAATCTAATTTTCCTTATCCATCCCCCTACCGGGATCTCGTATATTCTTTGTATATTTGTATCTATTTGACTGGTTTTTACCGGATATTATACAATCCGAACCAACTAAAATGACATACAAATCATGAATTCATTTATCCAATTTTTACTCGTCATCAATTTCATTTGTTATGCTGGAATTGATCCATCACCTCAAAAAAAATTAACGGAAGAACAAAAAGGTATCATTGAATCATTAGTTTCTTTTGCGGACTCTCTCAATGGCAAAACCAAATCCTCCAGCATAATACTTACAAAAATTGCCACCCTAAAAAATGACAATGTAGAATTTATGCCTTTTTATCATTTAGACATAGACAAATTTTACGAAGATCCTACTCCCGAAAACCTTCTCTTATCCTTGTATCAACCGGACACTCTTGCCATGCTTTTAGTACGAGAAAAAGCCGACACATCATACCTGTTAATTGTCCAAAAACAAAATTCCCATTGGATACCTAATATCCTAATGCAAGACTTCGGAAAAAACATTCAGAATGTAAAAGACAAAATTCCCGATATTAAAAATGCTGACTTTAAAATTTTCCAATTCGAACATCTCTATTTTTATAGCTATATCAGCAAGAAAGAACAAATTTATGAAGATATGCGAGGGAATATCCTCACCCCAAAAATGATGTGTAATAAATTATTTACAATTATCGATGCCATAAAAGAAGCAGCCGAGAAAGGTGAAGTACTCTACCTCTAAATTTGTATTATTTCGTGCTTTTAATTTTTTTGTTAAAATAAATATTGCAACATTGCACTCTGATAAATCACAAAACAAAAAATCATATTGCACATGAAAACCTTTTTTTTACTTCTAGCAGCAGCCTTCCTCTTTTTACAGACAGGAAAAGCCTGCACGATCATCGTGGCCGGTAAAAAAGCCACGGTCGACGGTAGTGTTTTAAATTCACACACGGATGCCGGTGCGGATTGTCGCATCCGGGTCGTGGCGGGCCAGAAATTCCCCAAAGGAAGCATGGCTCCCGTGTATTACGGCATACAGCGAGTTGACCTCCCCTTAGATGACAACGGGGAAATCTTAGGCTACATCCCGCAAGTTGAGCAAACCTACACGTATTTCCAATCCGCTTACTCCCACATCAACGAGTATCAGCTATGTATCGGGGAAAGCACCACAAGCCAACGCCCCGAATTACAAGTAAACAAAGGAGAAGGGAAACAGATCATGACCGTGGAGCAAGCCATGATTTTTGCCTTGCAACGTTGCAAAACGGCAGAAGAGGCCCTTACCCTCATCACCTCGCTCATGGAAAAATACGGGTTCCTTCCCTCTTGCGGACCGGAATCAGAATGTCTCACGATCGCGGACCCGGAAGGAGTATGGGTACTTGAACTTTTCAGTGTGGGTAAAGATTGGGATCCGGAAAGTGGTAAGCCGGGAGTGATCTGGGCCGCTCAACGGGTGCCGGACGATGAAATCGCCATGATTCCCAACTGGAGCATCATTAAAGAAATAGATCTTTCAAAACCGGAACAATTCCGTGCCTCTTCCAACTACCAGCAGGTAGCCATTGAAAACGGCTGGTATTCCCCGGCAAGCGGCAAACCTTTCGTTTGGCAGGATGTTTATGCCCCGACTCCCAGAGAATGGGCCACAAACCGGTTTTGGTTATTCGTCAACACGTTCGCTCCCTCCCTCGACCCGATCCCGTCCAGACGTACCAATAACCCGTTTGATAACTTAAACCAGTATATCCAATACGTGGAACCGCTTAGCGTGTACCCGTTCTCCTTTAAACCGGAGCAAAAAGTTTCCGTGAAAGACTTCATGGACTTTCAACGTTCCACGTTCTCGGGGACCATCTATGACAAAGAGAATGACGCCGTTTGGTATTACCCGGACAAGAACGGGAACATGGTGAAAAGTAAACTGGCCACCCCTTTCCCATCCAGTGAAACGCAAAAATTAATGAAGACTACCCGCAGACGCCTAGTAGCACGGGTTGACGGGGAATACGGTATGGTCGCCCAGCTCCGCTCGGATCTTCCCCGGGAAATTGGTGGAATATACTGGGTTTTCCAAGATAACGCCTACACGTCACCTTACCTGCCCATCTTCACTGGCGTAACCCGCATCCCGGAAGTCTATTCCACGTATAACCCCAAAGAATACTCCGACAATTCCGCTCGCTGGGCCATTGATTTTGTCGATAACTTACTCTACCTGAACTGGCAGGATGGGAAAAAGGATTTGGAAGCCGCACGGGCTCCCATGGAACAATCCTTCTTCGAACGCAACGCAGAGATCGAGAAAGAGTTTATCGCCTTGCAAAAGAAAAATCCCAAGAAAGCGACAGAATTACTCAATAAATACACGCAGGAATGTGCCGACACGATCATGCAAACCTACGTACAACTTCGGAACACGCTGATCACGAAGTACACGAACAATAGAATGAGATAAAAGTTATAACGAGAAGGGGGTGTTCCAAAAGTCTATTTTATTAAAAAAACTCCTCCGTCACTTCGTGCCACCTCCTCTATAAACAGAGGAGGAGCTGGTGACTCTTCCCGTAGACTGGGAGTATTTCAGCTCTCCCTCTGTTTATAGAGGGAGTACGGCGAAGCCGGGAGGGAGTTTGAAAAATGACTTTTGGGACAACCCCTTCATCTCTTTCCTCAGTTTGTTATTTCCTTTTTAATTTCCTATTTTTAACGCGAAGAGAATTAAACGTTACATCACCATGCACACGAACGAGCAGTTCATCAAAGCGCTAAACCGAAAAAAAGAGGAAGCTTTCCAAATGCTCTTCAAAGATTACTATGCATCTTTGGTCATGTACGCCATGCACTATGTCAGACAGGAAGTTGCCGAAGACATTGTACAGGATTTAATGACTCTATTGTGGGAAAAAGACACGTATTTTGATTCTATCTCCGCATTTCATTCGTTTATCTATTTATTCATCCGGAATCGTTCGATCAACCATCTGAAACATCAAAAAGCAGAATTAAATTACATCAATTACCAGCAAGGAGAATCAATATCAGACGAATCGGAAGTTTTCCAAGTCATGGAAGAAGAGATCTACCGTATTTTCTTCAACGTCATCGACCAATTGCCGGAACGCTGTAAGGAAATATTCAAATTACACTTGGCCGGGAAAAAAGAAAATGAAATTGCCTCACAACTCGGCATTTCCCTCTCAACGGTTAAAAGCCAAAAACAGAAGGCATTTCAACGTTTAAAAGAAAGACTGAACCCGCTATTTTTCTTTTTATTATTCATGTAAAAATACATATACCGGGGATTCCTTATCATTTCACTAGTATATCTCCACACCTTCTCTAGTATAAAAAGAGCCATTTAAGTTGAAATAAATAGTTCTAATACTATAATAACAGTAGATGAGCAGTAGAAGACCAGTAGAAGAGCAGTAAAGAAAGTAGTGAGAATATAGAGAGAGAATAAAGAAAGAGTAAAGAAGAATAGGGGAAAAGCACTTTTTTCATTTTTGGCATCGTACTTTTTACTACCCATGCTGTTTGTTATACAAAATGAATACTCATGAATAACAAGCACCGCAAAATTATAGAGCTCATCGTGTTGCACATGGAAAACAAACTTTCCGAGACACAACAAGACGAGTTAACCGCTTGGCTGGAAGAAGACGAAAAGAATCGCTCTTTCTTTCAACAGGTCATTTCCCCCGAAAAGAGGCTTCAAAAGTTTGAAACCCGAAAACACATCGATTCCGAAAGAGCATTTTCAAAATTCAAAAAGAATACTCAACCTCATAAAGTAAAGTCTATTTATCGTTTAAGCCGATACGCGGCTATTTTTCTCGTCCCCGTACTCGTGGGACTTGTTTATTTACTCATGAATCAAGAGCCGGCAACCCGTGAAATTTCGCAATCACCTATCACCCATGGAAACAACAAAGCAATTTTGATTCTGTCACAAGGGGAAACGATTGACTTATCGCCGGATCATGCCCTACCCGCACTACCGGAAGGAATCGATTTAGTTTTACAAGGCGACAAACTTATCTATGTATCAGACTCCACGACTGAAAAGGAAAAACAATATCATGAACTGATAACCCCCCGTGGCGGGGAATTCAAAATCACCTTACCGGACGGAACATTCGTGCATCTGAATTCGAATTCCAAATTAAGATTCCCGAAGAATTTCGCTCCCGACAAACGGGAGATATTCCTCTCCGGAGAAGCTTATTTCGAAGTAAGCAAAGACACGAACAAACCTTTTCTCGTTATCGCTGAAGACGTCCAAGTAAAAGTGTACGGGACCACGTTCAATATAAACACATTACTTGAGAATCAAATACAAACCACGCTAGTTAAAGGCTCTGTCGGAATCCGGGTGCAAAATTCATCGCAAGAGTATATCTTGAAACCCAGCCAGCAAGCCATCGTGCAAAAAACTGACGGGAATATCATCGTCCGGGAGGTCGATACCACTCCGTACACGGCTTGGACAGAAGGCATATTCCTATTTGACAACGAACGTTTGGAAACCATTCTGGACAAACTTGCCCTGTGGTATGACGTGGAGCTATTTTATCAAAATGAATCCGTGAAGGAGGTCCGTTTCACGGGTTACCTGAAACGATATGACAACATCGATGTGATCTTAAATGCCATCGAATCTACCGTTAGCGCTACATTTCATATAAAAGAAAGAACAATTATTATAAACAAAAACGAGTACACGAACAGGTAAAACAAAGGACGGAGATGTTCCACCATCATCCGCCCTTACAGAACAACGAATAAATCAGACTGGACATCTCATTTATTCTAATACTAAATAAATTAAACCACAAATTTATGAAAACTTTTGAATTTCGACCTCATGTACATGGGCGTCCTAAAAGTAAAATTATTCTAATTATGAAGATTTGCACATTCATTCTTCTGGTTTTTAACCTCGGATTGTCAGCCTCCGGCTACTCGCAGCAGAAAAAAGTCACGCTGGACTTCAAGAACGCTACAAGCAAGGAATTTTTCGCCGAGATTCAAAAACAAACAGGTTATTGTTTCATTTTCAACACCAATCAAGGTGAACAAATCGGGGAAATCACCATTTCCGTCAGAAATAAAAGTGTTCAGGAAGTCATGGAAGAAATACTGCGTCCCACGGGATTCTCGTACACTTTCCAGAATGACATCATCGTGATTACCCCCAAAATGGCAGAACCCGAGAAAAATATCTTAACCGGACTGGTTTTCGACGAGAACAAACACCCCCTGCCGGGAGTAACCGTCCTCGTGAAGGGGTCAAGCAATGGAGTAACCACGAACACGAAAGGAGAATTCTCGATTAAATTACAAGAAAAGGACACCCTCGTTTTCTCTTTTATCGGGATGGAATCCGTCACGTTACCCTATACCGGACAAAAAACGGTCACGATCACGCTCAAATCAAGTAAAAAAGAGCTGGAAGAAGTGGTTGTTACAGGTTACCAAGTGATCGAAAAACGTAAACTGACATCTGCCGTGGTGAGCGTGAAAGGTTCAGATGTGCTGGACCCGATCAACACGTCCATCGACCAAATGTTGCAGGGGAAGATTCCGGGATTGCAGGCCATTAATCAGTCGGGCACACCGGGAGTAGCGCCAAAAATTAGGATTCGAGGCTCCTCCTCAATCTCGGGAAGCCGGGAACCCGTGTGGGTGGTTGACGGCGTGATCCTTTCCGACCCGATACCACTTACCCCGGAAGAGATCAACAGCATGGACAACGTGAACCTGATCGGGAACGCGATTTCCTTCCTAAACCCGGAAGACATTGACCGGATTGACATTTTAAAAGATGCCTCTGCCACGGCTCTTTACGGGGTACGTGCCGCCAACGGGGTAATCGTGATCACCACCAAAAGAGGCCAATCCGGCCCGCCAAGGGTGAACTTCTCGACGAACCTTTCCGTCGTTGCCCGCCCAAACTATTCCATCATGAAACAAATGAATTCGAAAGACCGCATCGAGGTCTCGGAAGAAATGCAGGAGAAAGCATTACATTTCAACAAATATGACCCGTCTGAAATCGGTTACGAAGGAGCGTTGAGGGACCTGTGGGAGCGTCGCATCACCTACCAGGAATTCAATCAACAAGTGAAAAAACTAAAGGAAATGAACACGGATTGGTACGATCTACTGTTCCACACCTCGTTCACGCAAAGTTATAACTTATCCGTTTCCGGGGGAAGTGATCGGGTGAATTATTACATATCAGCCGGGTACAATGATCAAAAAGGCGTGGCAAAGCCGGAAAAATACACTCGCTACAACGCCTTGGCAAAAGTGGATGTCAATTTATACCCCAATCTAAAAATAGGGGCAGACATTTCTTCTGCCCGAGTAAAAAGCAAGCGCACGCATAGTTCTGTCGATTTATACCAGTACGCATACGAAACCTCCCGGGCCATCCCCGCCTACAACGAGGACGGAAGTGACTATTTTTACACCACGAAAGAAGGGTTGAAAAACACGGCAAAAGATTATTACTCGCCGGATATTAAGTTCAACATATTTCACGAACTGGATCATTCCGGTTACGAGAGTACGACCAGCAACACGTCCATGAATTTCCACCTGGACTGGAAACTGTTCTCCATGTTCAACTGGCACACCCAGTTCAACCTGACCACTACTCACACAAATGAACAGGAATGGGTGGATGAACAATCCACATTCGCACAATCCAAACGGTTGCTCGCGTACGGCGTCAAGGAACCCGATGCGAAATTAGCTTCCAATTATTACACGGACACGGAACTTCCCATGGGTGGGATCTTGAATGAAAAGGATTACCGGGGACAGTCCTACCAGTTAACAAGTTCCCTCAGCTATTTCCAAACGTTCCAAAAACATGAAGTTAACGCCATCGCCGGAATAGAAATCAACTCTAGGAAAATGGACGGTAAAACGGAAACAAATTACGGGTATCTCCGGGAACGGGGACATAAATTCGCCAAGATCGTTCTGGAAAATTACAGCAAGTACAGGAACACCGTGGCCGAAAACTACCCGGCTATCACGGACACCAAAGACAACAAAGTCTCCTTTTACGGGGCCTTCACCTACACGTTCGACAACAGGTACAGTTTCAATTTCAATATCCGGGCTGACGGTTCAAATCAATTCGGGAAAGACATTTCCACCCGATTCCTACCGATATGGTCCATCTCCGGAAGATGGAACGCCCACGAGGAACTATTCCTTCAAAACGTGAAATGGCTGGACGTTCTGGCCGTGCGAGGCTCTTTCGGTATACAGGGGAATGTCAACGAGGAGCAAGTCCCCGATATGATCCTGACCATGGGAGGCATGGATAATATCTCAGAAGAGTATTCGTCCACGCTATACAAGGTTCCCAATGACCATTTAAAATGGGAAAAGACACAATCCTACAACTTGGGAATCAATCTGGTTGTCTTGAAAGGCTTACTTGACGTTACCCTAGAAGGATATAAAAAGACGGGAAAGAACATGATCGTGACCAAGGAAATCACCTCCACGAACGGGGCATCCCGGGTGGCCATCAACCGAGGTTCTCTCCGGAATAAAGGTTGGGAATTATCCGTCGGGCTTAAACCTTTAAATCGCAAAGACTACGGGATAAGTCTATCCTTTAATACATCCAAAGTGTACAACAAGGTTACCAACGCCGACAAGGAACAACATACCACCTATACAAATTACGTCAATGGAAGCGTGATCACCAACGGCAAACCGGTAAACACGTTCTACTCCTATCAATTTGACAAATTGGACGCTAATGGTTATCCGACATTCAAGAACTACAACGAACAATACTTGGAAGACGGGAATGGTCACAAAAAAGGGGATTTCATCATCAGTTCCTACGACGAGGCATACGCCCGGGCTTTCGTTGCCATGGGAAGCCGGGAACCGGATTTAAGCGGTGGTCTCTCTGCCGACTTCCGGTATAAACGTTTCTCTCTAAGTTCCACGTTCGCCTTTAACCTGGGACATAAGGTACGACTAAACAATCTCTACGTGGCGAATCAAACGCTGCCCTATCCCCAGCAAAACATGAGTACCGAATACGTGAACAGGTGGCGAAAGCCCGGGGATGAAGACCGGACGAATATACCCCGGTTAAGTGACGATGCTTTAAGAATTTCGGAATGGAACGATGCCTACATGAAGGTGTACCCGCAAGATCTGAAATACCCTGTTGCGGCATCTTTATGGGACATGTACAATTATTCGGATTTACGGACCGTGTCCAGTAGTTTCTTGCGCTGCACGAACCTGTCCTTGAATTACAGGTTCCCGGAAGAATGGTGCAAAAGGCTCTTCCTGAATTCGTTGAATCTCGGGTTCTCCGTGTCCAACCTTTTTGTTATCAAGGATAAAGCCCTCAAGGGACGGGACCCGGAACAAATCAGCCTCGGGGCACGCTCCATTCCCCCACAACAAACTTATTCCATGCGGCTATCACTTAACTTTTAATCCCTGAAGTCATGAAAAACATATATTTTATACTCGCAATTCTGGTTCTGTTGACACAAGGATGTAATGATTTCCTTGAACCTAAATCACAGGACAAAGTCGTTCCTAAAACAGTCTCCCAACTGCGGGAACTTTTACTCGGAGAGATTATCCAGAACAAAAAAGACTACACCGAATATTTATCCGTCATGACAGATGATTTCGCAGATCAAGACGGGAACCAGTATGAATACCGCAACCAGCTGTGGGGCTACTACACGTGGCAACGGGAACCCGAAGAGGGACGAGATCTGGCGACGAGGAATGACGAGGCATGGAGCGAATTATATCACGCCATTTTCACCTGCAATATCATCATCGATAAAACACCTTCCATGCACGGCACGGATGAAGAAAAGAATCAACTTCTGGCAGAGACTTATTTCATGCGGGCCCAAGCTTATTTCGAGTTAATAAACTTGTACGGAGAACCCTACGAAAGCGCAGAGCAAGCCGAGAAAGCCCTCGGAATCCCGATCAACGAGGAAATCACGATCATGGATAACATCTATTCCAGAGAGACTCTAGCGAAAGTGTACGCGAAAATAGAGTCCGATTTGCACGAGTCGATCGCACGTTTTAAAAACACGGAATGGACCAAGAATGTGGTTCACCCGAGCCTGGACGTGGCTTACCTGTTTGCCTCCCGGCTGCATCTTTACAAAAAAGAGTACCAGTTAGCCAAGAATTATGCAGACAGCGTTATTAATAACGAGAGATACCAGCTCTACGACCTACATACGGCCGGCCTGACTTCCTACTCCTATTTTATCAACAGAAATAACCCTGAGATCATGTTCTGTTACGGCATGGCCAGTTTTGATTTTATCTATAATTACTCTTCCACGTATGCAACATACCTTGTCTCCGATAAGATCATTTCACTTTTTAGTAATGATGACTTGCGCAAAACCACATTTTGGGACAAGAACAAGAAACCTCACAAATTCAGTAGCACGAATTCCCAGTCCTACGGGAACACCTATCGTCTGTCAGAAGCCTATCTGAACCGGGCCGAGGCATTGGTTTTCTTGGACAAATGGGAATCGGCCATCACGGATATTAACACGATCAGGGAAAAGCGTATCAAGAACGATTATGAAATCACGGCTACCAACCGGGAGGATGCCCTGAACAAAGTCTGGGAAGAACGCAGGAGAGAACTTTGTTTCGAGAAACATCGCTGGTTCGACCTGAGAAGACAAGGAATGCCGGAACTACGACACATTTTCACGAACGGGGGAAGTCGGAAAGAGTACATTCTACCCGCGGGAAGTAAATCCTATACGCTACCCATCCCCAAAAAGATCAGAGAACAAAACAAGATTATCGTGAACATTGAACGCCCCGAACAGCAATAAACTTATAAAAAACAAAACCATGAAAAGTATATATATCATACCCCTATTTTTTATCCTTCTAGGATGTCATGATGAAAACAATCCAAAGGTGGAATTACAAGCCGGAAAGTACACGTTAACCGATGATCCCAACGATTACGTGCAGCATTACGTTTATGACTTTTACCAGAAATACGGTGTGGTCATCCTAACCAACCCGGATTCCAGTGACTACGTTTATAACTTTAACAATCAAAACCCGATCTCGCTAAAAGCCCCGGAACAGGAAAAAGAAGTCCTTAAAACCGGACTGCAATTTATCGAGGAGCAGTTCTTGAATATATATGACGACAATTTCAAAAAGAAATATTTCCCGTTCACGATTCAATTGGCCAATCGTATTGAGTTGTGGATACTGGGTGATTATGATTTAGTCAACGCCTATTCAAGCTCCGGCTTTATCGCTATCGCAAACATCAATGACGATCTGGCAACGCTCGATGAAACCACCCGCAACAATTACCGGGGAGATATTAATCAAAGTCTTTGGACCGAATATTTACTAAAGCGTGAGGCATGGTTCGTACCGGGAGCTTTCTACGAGGTAAGCAAGGAGTATTACGGGGACTACAGCCTATTTGAATCGTACACGGTAGAAGAGGGAATTATCGAGGCCAGAGAATGTGGATTCATCACGTTCGATCCTTATATGTCCGAAATCGAAGACCCGGAAGATTGTCTTCTATTTATCCCAAGTCAAGAGATGGACGTGCAGCAATATTTTCAATTCTTGTTCTCTTCCACGAAAGAGGAACTAGACGAACTCATGGAGGAATATCCCTTGGTAGAACAAAAATATTTACTGTTACAAGATGCTATCCAAAAACAACTGGATATAGACATCTTTTCTTTTTGTCTGCCTTCATAAAACAGCTCCTCCCCCTTGATACAAGGGGGAGGCTGATTACCAATCGGTTTACGAGTGTGGCAAAAGTCATTTTATTCAACAAACTCCTCCGTCAGCTACGCTGCCACCTCCTCTATAAACAGAGGAGGAGCTGGTGACTTCTCCCGAAGACAGGGAGTATTTCAACTCTCCCTCTGTTTATAGAGGGAGTACGGCGGAGCCGGGAGGGAGTTCATAAAATGACCTTTGCCACGCTCTTTTATTCTCCACATTCCAACGGAAATACGTACCTTTGCACAAGGGACGACGTAATTTAACAAATACTTCCAATGGAATTAACCTTCAGCACGAAACTAAAAGGGACAATTGCCCTCACGGATTCTTTTCAACTCACGAAAACGCTCCGTGAAGATGACAGCCTGTATAAATTTATCTGGGCAAGGAAAGGAACCGTCACGATAGACGTTGACCATCAACTCATCACGCTACAAGAAAACGATATTATTTCCCTGACCAACCTTCACCACTTGGAAATCAAAGAATCTGAAGGAGACTACATGATACTTCTTTTTAACAGTAATTTCTATTGCATCTACGGGAACGACCACGAAGTTTCATGTAGCGGATTCCTTTTCAACGGCACCTCCCGCATCATGCACTTCCGCCTTTCGGAAGAAGAAAAAGCAACTTGCGAGGCCATCATCACCAGCCTGCAAAGTGAATTTCAAGTAAACGACAACTTGAAAGAAGAAATGTTACGCATCCTGTTGAAACATTTTATCATTCACGCAACACGGGTTGCCCGCAAAAACTTGCATATCACGCCGGACATGGAAGAAAGTTTTAATTCGGTTCGTCGTTTCTACGTGCTTGTAGACCAGCACTTCAAAGAAAAGAAACAAGTACAGGATTACGCCGATATGTTATGCAAATCCCCTAAAACCCTTTCGCACCTTTTATCGTTATACAATTTACCTTCCCCGTTGAAAGTGATACACCAGAGGGTGGAAGCAGAAGCAAAACGGCTTTTACTATATAGTGAAATGACAGCCAAGGAGATCGCCCATCTCTTAGGCTTCGAAGATCAGGCAAGTTTCAGCCGTTTCTTCAAGAAAGTTTCCGGGGAAAGTATTACACAGTACAAGCGTCAGTTGAAAGAATCGGGAAAAATTGACAACTAAAACAGAAAAATTGCCATTTTTAACCCCACACGGATAGCCGATCTTTGTACCTGAAGTTAAACAATCTAATTCAGGAATAAAATGAACGAGCAAGTAACAAAATTCATCCGTCGTTTTTTAACGATAGCAGCATCAAGCAAAGGTTTAGGCATAAAACTTATCCGTGTGGCCATACTCATCATTTTCGTGTGGATCGGAGGTCTGAAATACTATCACTACGAGGCTGACGGGATTGTACCGTTCGTTGCCAACAGTCCATTCATGAGTTTTTTCTACAACAAACAAGCCCCGGAATACAAGGAATACAAAAACGCGGAAGGAGCCTACGTGATCAAGAACCGGGAATGGCATCAAGCAAACGGAACATACACTTTCGCCCACGGCCTGGGAGCCTTGATCTGTACCATCGGAATACTGGTCTTCTTGGGATTATTTTTCCCCCGTATCGGTATCATCGGAGATATTCTGGCCATCATTATGACCATCGGTACCTTGTCATTTCTTGTCACGACACCCGAAGTATGGGTCCCCAACCTGGGAAGCGGGGAATTTGGCTTTCCCCTGTTATCCGGTGCCGGACGTCTCGTGATTAAAGACACGGCCATATTAGCAGGAGCCATAGTTCTACTATCCGATTCTGCACAACGCGTATTAAATCAATTAAAACATCAAGAATCATGAAAGAATTTGACGCTATCATCATTGGTTTCGGCAAAGGCGGTAAAACCCTTGCCACGGAACTAGCTCAACATGACTGGAAAGTTGCCATGATTGAACGATCAGATAAAATGTACGGGGGGACCTGCATCAACATCGGGTGCATCCCGACCAAAGCACTCATCCACCAAGCAGAACTTGCCACGCTGAAAAAAGGGCTCTCTTTCGAAGAACGGAAAGCGGACTACCGGAAGGCTATCGAGTTCAAAAATAATGTAACAGACAAGTTACGCCAGAAAAACTACGATAACCTCGCCGGGAACCCCAACATTACGGTTTACACGGGCGAAGGACAATTCGTCTCACCCGAGATCGTTCGGGTGACAACAAAAGAAGAGACTTTCGAACTAACGGCAAAACATATTTTTATCAACACGGGAGCGGAAACCGTGATACCCCCGATCAGCGGGATTCAGGATAATCCCAAGGTATTCACAAGCACAACAATCATGGAGCTGGAAGAACTTCCCCGGCAGTTAATCATTGTCGGTGGTGGTTACATCGGTTTAGAATTTGCCTCCATGTACGCCTCCTTCGGAGCGGAAGTCACCGTGCTGGAAGGATTCTCGGCATTGATTCCCCGGGAAGATCGGGATATTGCAGCCAACGTGCAGGAAGTACTGGAGAAAAAAGGGATTCGTTTCATCCTGAATGCCAACGTGCAATCCGTGACTAATGGCGAAAAGGAAGCAACCCTCACCTATAAGGATACAGCAAGCGGCGAATTGAACACGCTCCAAGCGGATGCAATTCTCCTCGCCACGGGTAGAAAACCCAACACGGAAAGCTTGAATCTAAAGGCGGCCGGGGTCGAAGTCAACGAAAGAGGAGCCATCATCGTGGACGAATACTTGAAGACAACAACACCCCATATCCGTGCCATAGGAGACGTAAAAGGCGGTTTACAATTCACCTATGTTTCTCTGGACGATTATCGAATCATCCGGGAAGATTTATTCGGCAATAAGGATCGGGCAACAATCGACCGGGAACCAATCAGTTATTCCGTGTTTATCGAGCCCCCGCTTTCCCGTATTGGGATGAATGAAGAAGAGGCCAGGAAAAAGAACTTGAATTTCAAGGTAAACAAATTCACAGTCTCTTCCATTCCACGAGTACACACGATCGGCAAAACCGAGGGAATGCTAAAAGCGATTATTGACGCTGACACGAAAAAGATACTGGGCTGTACACTATTTTGTCCGGAATCAAGCGAGATCATCAATATTGTGGCTATCGCCATGAAAACGGGACAGGATTACACATTCCTGCGGGATTTCATCTTCACGCACCCCTCCATGAGCGAATCATTCAACGACCTGTTCAAATTTAAACTATGAATTAATCCGCTTGTTGCCATGAAGATTTAGGCAAGGTAAACCAGAAGGTTGATCCTTGCCCCACTTCTGACATTACCCCAATCTGTCCCCCTAACCGGGTCACGATACTTTCACAGATGGAAAGTCCCAATCCTGTACCTTGTTGGAAAGAGTTCAATTTCACAAATCGCCCGAACACCTCTTTCAGCTTGTCCGCGGGAATACCACATCCCGTGTCCGAGACATAAAAATACAACGACTCATCCTCCCGCAACCTGTATCCGACACGAATACTCCCCTTGGTTGTAAATTTTATGGCATTCGTGATCAGATTATTCATTACTTGCATCAAACGGTTTACATCGGAACAAATCACACATTCAGGTAAACACTCCACGAACTCCACAACAACCGAATCATTTTTTAATCGCAAGCGAGCCGCCCGAATAACCTCCATCAACAATACATTCAGGTTTACCTTGGAATAAACGAACTCAAAAACACCAGCCTCGATTTTTGACAAATCCAAAATATCACCAATCAATTGCAACAACAACGTGTTATTATTCTCTATAATCTTGATATACTCCTGTCGCTCGTTCTCATCCTCCGTGTAAGCCAACACGTTAGAAAAACCGACAATAGCGTTCAACGGGGTCCGAATCTCGTGACTCATATTAGCAAGGAAAGCCGACTTCAAATGATTCGAAATTTCAGCCGCCTCTTTCGCTTTCAACAATTCCTCCTCCATCTTCTTGCGTTCATCAATCAATAAAGAGCCTCCGACCAGCAACGTGGGATGCCCTTCTCCATCTCTATCACCCACAGTCACGAAACTCTCGAACCAGACATACTCGTTCGATCCTCCCAAAAACATAGATCGGTGTTCTTTTCGAACAATAGTAGCCCGGTCATAATATAAATCATAATACGCCTCACGCATCCCGGCCCGATCATCCGGATGAACAAGCATATCCCCATCCCTTTCCGTCATCATCCTAGAATTCTTCGTCTTGCAAAGCTTGTGAGTCACGTATGTAATGTCGTAATTAATCGTCTTGTTCAACAGATCCCATGTCCACGGGATGAGTCGTGTCGCACCCAGCACCAGCTCATACCTTCGATTCAACGCCTCCAACGAAACTTGATGTTCCTTCATTTTCAACGAAACCAGATACTCTTCTGTCCGATCGATAAAGAATACATCCATAAAATTCTTCTCGGAACTCGGGAAAGATAATTTATCGTAATAACGAATTTTATTATTTTCTTCCGGAAAAACAAAAGAGGTGATACGCCCGGATTCTTTATCCATCATATAGTCCAAGAGTTGGTTATCCACATCAGCCTCACTCAAGCGTTTCCCCACAACCCGATCCCGGGTACAATGGAAAACTTCCTCGAAAAGATTGTTAACATCACGAAATATGAAATCAACAACATTCCCCTCTTCATCAAAGATCAATTGCTTACGAATATAAATCACAGGCATATTATCAACCAGTTTTCTATATTGTGAAAGTAACTGAAATTCCCGTTGACGTTGCTGCCGTCTCTGGCACATGACATGAAAACGCATTAAACCGATCGCACCCAGCAAAATAATAAACGCCAAGCCGATAATAATATACTCCTTGTAGAGTTGATAAAAATTAGGCGAGACCTGATAAAACACTACATTTCCCGTGATGCTGTTAGGATCTACACCATGATGTTGTAAATGATGATAATTCAAATAAACTTTCGGCTCTCCCCCAATCCTTCCCTCTACATTCCGGGCTGGCACTCCGTCTAAAATTTGTCGTATCGTTTGAACCGCAACCTTTCCGAAAGTTGATGCAGAAATAAAATATCCACCAGCAAAAGCTCCGGTCTCCATATCCATCTCCGTTAACGTGAACACGGGAGCATCGACAAAACCATATATAATTTTTTGAAGATTATCAGACAGATAGTGGCTCTCGGATTGCTTTTTCCCCACGAACCAAGAGTTGTAAATAATTCCTACTTCCCTACTATATCCCATTAAAGTATCCAACAACTTCTCCGTAGATATGTCAATTGACGTCAACAAATCTAACTTCAATTCGGGAAAATCCTTCTCTAACACACCACACACTTCTTCCCGAACCATGGCACTAATATAACGATCATCTGAAATAAGAGCTATTTTCTTGACTTCCGGTTGCAACCTCCGGATCAAATCTATTGTATTTTTGACATAAAATGGCTGTTTTATCACGGTCAAGTTATATCCCGCAGTAGCCACTTCTGTTAACACGAATTTCCCTTCTCCCAGAAAATCCTTGTTGACAAAATTTTCTAAACTTCTCGGCATAGAATCCCGTGAATAACAGATTACAGTAGGTATATCCTTCCATTCCTTGTCAAATAACGGCTGACACACGAGCCACGCCGGGTCCCCAATAAAAACAACCACTTTAGGTGGCTTTAAATATCGAGACAACAAATATTCCCTCTTTTCTTCCACCTCTTCGATCCTCGTCATCATTGGAATAGACAACTCTTCTGCCTCAACATGAAACCCCGGCGACGAGAATTCATCCAGAATATTTTGGTATAAATTATTCGCCCAAGCCTCATTGAAATTAATCGAGCTAAGCACCAGTATATACTCCCTCCCCCGTGTATTTTCAGCAAACCCTAGAACATACACGCCCAAGAAGAAAAATAGTGCCGTGATCCTCCTTATCATAAATTCTATTCATACATCAGCACCAAAATTACAAAAATAATAATATGTTTACCCTTCTTTTTAGTCTATTTTTTAAATATTTTTTGATAAATATTTAAACGATGTCACAAAATCAATACAATATCTTTAATTTTCCCTCATCAAAAAACGAAGGAAAATTGAAAATATTATACAAAATAAATATTTAACGCCCTCTTCTCACCCATTTCACGGCATCTGCCACAATCATCTGCTTATTCTGCATCATTCGCATACCTCCCTCCGACTTCTCGTCAACCTCTTCCGAACCACCTCCCCGGTCATCCAATACCACCTTTGTCTCTCCTTTCTCCAAATAATACTTCCCTAAAGAAACCCATCCCATCGATTCCTCTGCCGGTTCAACTCGGATTTCATGACTCCCCGATGAATCATACACGGTATAATATATACATGTACCTTTCTTTCTCGCCTGGAAAAGCATTCCCATTTTAAAGAAATCTCCATTATAAAAATATACCTCGTATTCCCCTGCTTCTGGAATCTGAGTTGTCCATTCAGCTTTGTATTTCCCCTCCCCGACACTCTTACAATAAGCATCATGAACCACGGTTCCATAAAAGCGATTATCAACCATTTCCACCCAACGCTCGTAATTTTGTCTTGCTTTATCCCAGGATTTCGGTCCTCCCCGTAATAACGTGAATAACTTCTCCCCTTGAGGCTCGACCAGCTTAAAACCTTTATCCCGATTATTCACGATAATTTCTCCGGGCCGAGGTAAAAAGACCGTTGAATCTGCGGGAAAGACGCCTGTCAACGTGTCCCCTTCAAAAGGACGTATCTCATCTGTTAATACCCATCTTCCCGAAGGAATGTTCTGCACCAGCGGGGAAGTGATCATAAGGCCTCGATAATCCATTTTCACCCGAATCTCCTTACATTCGTGTCCTTGAATTAAAAAACTACGGACTTTTTCCCCTTTTATCCTTGCCGCAGAAACCACAAGCACCCCCTCCACATCACCGGGATTATACACTTTAAAGCGACCATATGCAGATTTACTTCGCCTTTCCTCCCCTCCGTCTTCTTCTTCCGGCAATTCAGTCAACACAACATCTTCCAGTAGCAACACAGGCAAATGATCCCTGGTATACCACGTCCTTAACCGCTCCTTCAAGTCCATCCCGAACTCCTTCATGAATTCCTCACAAAATAGATCTATATCAACTGTTTCAAACAAATGTTCTTGTAAAAAACGATTATAAAAACCATATAACTTCTCCTCTGACAATTCATGTTTCAAATATTCTTTCAACTCGATCGTCTTCCATTCAATAATTTCTCCTAGCAATTCAGGAGACACCCCCTCGTCCGTAAACGCCTGCATCAAACTATGATCTTTCAAATAGGCAGCGACATCCCGAACTCTCTCCGGGGCCTGCATCGCAGCCGGTAATTTATCCACGGGCATCCCGAACATCTTGATTACCTCCTGTATCGCGGGGAACTCCTCAGAACTCATGAAAAAAGTATTCCCAACAAACATCGGAGCTATTTTATATTTCCCCGATTTAAAAATCATCGCAATATCCCCCTTAAAATTATTCATAGCCACAAAATCCCACTCCTCAACAGGTGGTGGTGTGCTCTCGAAATAAAAAGCACTGGCCATCCGTTCCTGCATAAACACGATTCCCGCTTGCAAGTATTCTTCATTCTGAGCCCATCCCCGGTAACGTCTCGAATAAGAAACCGGAGTCTCCATAACGATAAACCATTTATACGGATACCGTCCCGACGGGCTGTATGCCTCCGGGTCTTCCCCCTCGATCTCTCCTCGTTTCCTCCAAACCGCATTTGCCTTTTGCTTATAATCTTCATCCATCTGGCAAACAGTTGACTCCGTCATGTATTTAATATCCCTTATCATGAATTTAAATGCCTTTTCAGGGGCCTCAAATGCCTGAAGTAAAAAATCACTACTTTTATAAAAGAAAATATCATATTGTGTCCCATCTACCTCTATCGAACGATTATCAAACTCCGCGATACTTAAACTGATACCTTGTAAAGCATGATCATGCCGAAAGAAAGTCTTCCCCTCTAAACGCTCCGGTTCCCCTTGTGAAACCGCCATACGCCCGGCAGCATTTTCTACCGTCAAAGAATAACGTGTAAAATCCACTTGTCGATCAAACAACGAAGACAAATGGATCGGTGCCACACTTTGAGGATACCACAAACACTCCGGTTGCAACAACGTCACCTCTTCACCCACGAAAGCCTGCCGATTCCCGAAACGGAAAATACCGACACCATTCGCTTCCGTGTCATAAAACTCCTTATCCGACAAATCCAAGTAACATACTCTCTCATTTATACCCCCTTCATATTCCATCTCAATCACTAACGTATCTCCCGGCTGTATTACCCGATTGATCTCGACCACTTGTTCGTCACGAGAATATCGGGTTTCCTGCCCTTCACAAGTCAATCGTGAAATCGTCAATGATGGATTCAGATACAAAATAATCGAAGGTATTTCCTTGCCCGTTTTATTACAAATTTCCATTCGACTGGAAGCCTCCATTCCTTTTACCTTCTCTTTAAAATGAATATCATGTTCCAGTATATGCACCTTTACCTTATCCTCACTTCGCACATACACCTGCCTAAACGCCTCCCGCTGTTTTCCACCTTTGACAAAATACCCTTCATAACTCACCCCGGCGAAAACAGCAATTACCAGTAACCCGGTTCCTGCCAATCGCAAAATATTTTTCCTTTCCGATTCTCCTGTCAAACGTTCCACGTAAAAAATAGAAAAGCACAATAACGCCCCACCCAAACCCAAGAACACCAATCGTTGTAATAGAAACAACCCTAAATTGGCACTCCCGACTTCAACAGAAAATATAGCGGGAATCGTCCTCGCCAATGGATCCAGCAACCCATGTAATCCTCCCGTACTCCCAACCATACCGGCAATAAGCATCAACAATAACAAAATCGCAAGTCCCTGCGATTTAATCCAATGTACCACAAACATGGATATTCCCAAAAAGAAAACTAAACCCGGCAATGTCAAGGTGAAAAAATAGAATACATACATGCTTACCTCAACACTCCCCTTTGGAGTAAACAAGTGAACCATCAAAGTCACCAGCATGGAAATAATATTCAAGACAACCACCATTCCTGCAAGGCCTAGAACTCGCCCCCACTGTAACTCCCCATTTGTGCAAGGCCGGGTCCATAACGGCTCCATGGTTGTCACTCGTGCTCGTTTCTCCATCTCAGCCACGAAAAACACGATCAAAAGTGCTTGTAAACCATTAAAAAGATAGGCATTCATATAAGGGATACAGGACGGCAACGCTCTCAAATACCACAAATTCTGTCCGGAAGTCAATCCATATTCCATTGCACTGTCAACACTACCAATTAAAAACTGGAAACACGAAATTCCCACCACTCCCAAGACTGCAAAAATCAGAAACACCCAACTCCGTCGTAGTAGTCTGGCCTCGTAACGAGCAACCATTATTATTCTCTTAATACTCATGATTAAATATTTTAATTTAAACCATTTATTTAAAGAAAAGAAGCAAGATCATTTTATTAATTTTAAGACTATTTTCCCAGAAAGAGTCTTTCAAAGCCTCATCCGCCTCCATACACCAAGGCAAAACAAAAAAGAAATCCTCTGGATAATATGAACGATTACTCATCTGCCTGAATTGTTCATGAATATTTACATCATTACTTAAATCAATGAAAGCCTGTTTAGCATCCAACAACTCAGGCAAAGGCCCGAAAATATCCGATACATATTCTACTTGCAGATTACATACACTATACATGAGCGTTGGAGGAAGATCCTCAAACTGTATATTCTTTGAAACACGCTGACAAGTTTCACAGAAAAAGGCTTCTTTCTCTATTAATCTATTTTTCCCTGGTTCTCTTCTTGACGGAGCATGAGTGAATGGCCATTTCTCCAACGGCACATCTTTCCAAACAGATTCCAATACACAACTTTTAATAAAACATTCCCCTTTATCATCATAGCTAAATTCCACCACAGCACGTGAATCCACCGGGACCTCTTTCAAATACCTCTCTTTCCATCCCCGCTGTCCACAACAATAATACTCTACTTGATTAATGTCAATCTTTTTTAATTCACATGTTTTACGATCAAGTACCAAAGTCCCTGCACAATAGAACGGTATTTTATGTGGGTAACATGAATCTCTTGTTTCAAATTGAAATGTCAAAGTTTCACCATTAGCACTCAATTGCTGGAACTCATAATTAACCAAATCACCGAATAGTGGCCCCCACCATTCTAAAGCACGCATAAATCCAAAAATTTTACGATTCCCTGACACGTAATAGTATTCATCATATTTCTCAAATAATGGACACAAAGAATCGATACCATTTTCTGCAAAAGGGATACTACGGGCAGAATAACGAGGAACGAAAGAATACATTCCGGTATAAATATTGCCATCCTTACGACAATTACCAACTTTCACAAAACACCCGTATTCCCTCTGGTATTCAACAGCCTTTCCTCGGCATTCTGTAATTTTTTCATATTGTCCATTTCCATAAAATTGTAATATGTCTGCAGACGCCCGTTTTTTCTTGATATTCTCTGACGTCCTTTTCAATATCTTTTCAAAAGATGTCTTACTCATCCCAGGCAAAAGTCCGGTTTCATTCCCTCCTGCTTGTACACAATTTACAATACAAAGAAACAATCCAACGAGTATAATCCGGTAATAATTATTTATCTTCATATCTATTCTATTTCATTTTGCCTCCTCCTCATCCCCTAACGGATTCCGCCATCCGGTAAAAAAACAAAGCAAAATCATTTCCCTAATTTTATTAAAATTTGCCACAACACCTTCTCCTCTAGTCAATATACTACTCCAACGCCAAGGAGAGGCAAGCAAATAATCCTCCGGATAATAGGCACGATTACTCAATCGTTTAAATTGCTCCTCAATATCCATATATTGATTTAAATCTTGAAATGCCTGTTTAGAATCCAACAATTCCGGTAAGCGAGAAAATATGTGGGCATTATACTCTCCTTGTGGATTATAAGATCCTATTCCCATAGCAAAAATAAATGCTGAATTCCGTCCTTCTGCCGGAATCTCATAATAAGAATTACAGGCAAATGCCTCTTTTTCTATCAATTTATTCTTCAGCGGCTCAATTCTAGAGGGTAATGTTCCGTAACGTCCTTTTCCTGTTTTACTACTTTTCCAAGTTGTTTCCATCGTACAGCTCTCTACACAATACTCCCCTTCTGCCCAATATTTAAACTTCAACTCAGCCTGTGAAGAGAAAAATATCTCTTTCATAATTTTCCTAGCCCAACGGGGCTGATTACACAGAGCGTACTCCACATAATCAAAATCGATAACTTTCAACTTTCGTGTTCTTCGATCAATTGTAAGCGTCCCTTGACAAGATAAAAACGTTTTGTTTGGATAACGGGACTTCTTTGTCTTAAATTGAAATGTATAATCACCACTTTCCGTTTCTATCTGTTTAAAATCATAGTCCTTCATTCCCCCGAATAGAGGCCCATATAGTTCCACCACTCGTATAAATTCAAACACCCTTCGTTTCCCGGATTCAAAAAAAAGTTTTTCTTCCGTTTGGTATAAAGGGACTAACGTATCGGTCCCATCCACCATGAGAGGATAGCTACGAGCCGTGTACTTGGGGACAAAACCATATTCACCTCCACGATCAAAGGTTCCTCTTTTTTTCGTATTCCCGGTTGTGGCAAAACAACCATATTCCCGCCGATACTCAACAATTCTTTCGTTACACTCGGTTATTTTTTCATACTGCCCATTCCCAAAATAACGATATCCTTTTACTTTTTCTTTCTTTTTCTTAATTTCCTTCGAAATTCCTTTCAGTAAATCCCAAGGATGAATCCCCTCTGCTGCCACCTCCTCCAATAAAATACTTCTTTCTTGAAGAGCAATAACTTGTCCGTCATGCAGAGAATCCACCGCCATGCGCTTTGCATAAAAGCCCAAACAAGAAAATTCCAATGTATCTTTTACCGAAAATCCTTTCAGTAAAATCTTACATTGTCCCTCATCATCCGTTGTTGTCACCAGTAATCGGTTACGAATATCCACGACATATACTCCATATAACGGCGCAGAAAAGCCATCCGTCACGGTCAAACACACTGTTTTTGCCCGTACTTGAGCAACAGCCTCCCGCCAACAAAATAAGGAAGACAACAATACAGTAATCGAGTAAATTATCACTCTACTCATCATACCTTTTAAAGAACTCTTTTTCATAAGTTTGTTATTAGTATATCTATAGTCTTCTTATATAACCACTCCTTTTATATGTAAAGGAATGATTTTATTACTTTTAGATATTGTCAAAAATAATGCTTTCATAAATACCCCTTTAGAGGATGGTTTGTATATCACTTTTACAGTTCCAATTTTTTGAGGTAATACTGGTTTTGTATCCCAAATGATTTCCATACAATCACAGGATTGCTTTATGCTTTCAATTATTACTGGAAAAGAATTATTGTTCTTAAACAGGAAGGAACATTCCACACTATCTTCACTCGATATACGACCGAAATCATGTATAGTCTTTTCAAAAGAAATTGAAGTAACAAGATCTAGTTCTTCAGCTGGGTTACCAATTTTCTCTTTTATTGAATTATACAATAAATTATCAAAACGATCATTCATCTTTAAAGCTTGATCTGTACATTCTATAAAACGAACTGTATCCCCTAATTCTTTATAAATTTGGGATCCTATATACAAATTGTAAAAATAAGGTTGGATCTTTATTGATGATTCAATTTCATCTTTTGCTTTTCCTAAGTCCTCACTTTTTAAAGCAAGAAAAGCATTCACCGTTTTTTTTATTAAATCAACATAACATGTATCATTTAAAACGAATCTATTACGAGTGTTTGTAACAAAACCACGATGAGCCTCAATTTTATCCAACATTAATGTTAATTCCTTTGCCGTTCTATTCCCTATCACCAATGCCTCTAATATACCACTTTTAGAAAAAACAACAATCATTGGAAAACTATTTTCATATAACAAATATGGTATAAATTTACCCTCACCTAAATCAACATATTGTTCTATGCACATATACTTGTCAGACATCCTTTGCAATAATTTCTTATTATTGAAAGCCCCTTCTTGTAATAAATCGCACGAAATACAATCTTTCATTCGGATAAAAAAAAGTACATGATCTTTATTGACTAATGAAGTATCACTAAAAATCGCCTCAAAATTTTTATTTTCAAATACAATATTGGAATGATGACGAACACATCCAAAGCATAATAATATGAATAATATATATATAACCTCTTTCATTTTCACAAATAGAATTATTTCAATAAATCATCATATTGATGGCATACCTTTGTATTTTCAAAAGGATTTCCAGATATTACAATCTGGTCTTCTTTATTTATCAAAAACACCTCGATCCCAGATTCTTTAAATAACTGATTCGCCTGCATTAATGAATAAGTTGTATCAACAAAAAGCTTTCCGCAAAGTTCTTGATCGAATTTCATTAAATTGCTCTTAAAAATCACAGAATCTCCTGTCATAACCAAATAATATAGAGGGAATTTATATTTATCTTTTTGCTCTAGAAAATTCATATTCAATTCAACAAAATCACCTATACACAAAGAACATCCCCCATCAATTATACACACAATCCTATAATTCACCGAATCGTTTTCTAGTTGACATCGTAATTTTCCAAGTTCTAAATGTTGTAATTGTTTATTTGATTTACTATTACAACAAAAAAAAATGACGATACAACAAAAAACAAAATATCTTTTTATCTTTTTAAAGCTCATAACGCACAAATTTTGGATCAAGTTGACGATTTTCATCAACAGTACAATAAAAATACTTTTCCTGGCTATCCATTGAGAAAGCATACACGTAACGATCTAATATATATCTGCACAATAACTTTCCCTCCCAACTCAATTTGTATATTTCACTTTTATCTGAAATTACATCTGATTTCGGAATTTCAGATTTATACTTCTGATTACCAAGCAATAGATAAACATAATTATCAGTTATAACCGCTGCTTCATACCCCGAATATAGCCCATCTCTCACAACCAATGGTAAATCACCACCAGCTTCTCCTACAACATACTCTACATCATAATGATAAGGCCCAATATATGACCCTAATAATCTTAAACTATCTCTTGTATAAATATCAAACCGATCCTCCCCTTTTGATGCGCACCATAAACGATTCTTAGTTACATCACTAAACATAACGACTTGATTAATGTTAGATAAATAGTAGTTATACTTCTTAAAATCTGAATAAGTACTATTAGTTACATTAAATTCTTTCTCATTTACAAATATGAAACGATCAACATTATTATTAAAATTCTTCACAGGAGAAAAATATTTATTTTGAACTAAATATCTTCCTTTATCATACTTGCAAAAATCTGGAACACTAGAATATCCCGATAAATATACCTTTTTATAATTAAAAGTTTCTCTATTTTCTAATAATGAATCAATATTTATCTCTACGATAGAATTGGTTATTACATTATAAAGATAAAATTCAGTTGACGTATTTTTGTCATTCAAAAAAACTCTAGCATGAGCAAATTGATTTGTATCCAAACCTTTCTTAGCAAAATTCATCACCTTTTGTTTGCTACCTAAATAATACATTTCAACAAAATAACCATTATGCCCTCTCGTTGTCACTAAAACCAAAGAATCTCGCAGAACATGATAAGACAACGCATCTAAAACCTGTATCCCTATCGAATCTGACTTACAGCATTTTGTTTCGGGAAAATCCTCTAATCCGAAATAGGATAATTCAATCTTGTCTGATCTTTTACATGAAATCAAACAAATTAACACTAAAAATACAACTTGACGCATAAATAATTTTTTTATAGGGGCATACGCCCCTATATAGTTAAATAATTAAATTTCATTTACTTTAATCTCCGAATTTGGGCACGACAATGAATGTCCCAATTTACTAATATTACAATTATCTTTCTTACCTTTAGGATCACAAGCAAAGATAATCTCTCCTGTTTTCACTTTTCTTAAAATACAGACAAGACCTTCTCCATCCACATCTTCTTCTGGTACACAAGCATCTATTTGTACACTATAAGCCATTCCATCAGGACAAGTAAACATTATGTACTCATCATCTCCTGTAAAACTGCTAAAGAATAAAATAATCCCTAATGAAAACAATATTGTTTTCATTCTTTTCAATTTCTCGTTTTTCATAACTCAAAAATTTAAATAAAACATATACTAAAGAGCCACACATCAGCCCTTCATTTTTTATTTAGCATTAACTGCAACAACTCTCCCAACACCGGATTAGAAGGTCTCAACGATTCAAAATCAATTACTTTTCCTTCCTTATCCAACAATAGGAATCGTGGTATTCCCCTCAATGCTATTTGTTTCGGGAATGGATCTTTATACCCTTTGTTACATATCAACTGTATTCCATTCATTCCCTTTTCCTTCAAGAAATCCAACCACTCTTTTTTATTTAAATCCATTGAAATAGAAACCCACGTGATCGGTTTCCCGGCAAAACGGTGTTCCATATCTTTGATATAAGGAACCTCTCCGACACAAGGATTACATCCCGTAGACCAAATGTCTATAAACACATATTTCCCTTTAAAATCAGATAAAGCAACCCGTTTCCCTTTCTCATTCTCAAAAGAAAATCCGCTCAAATCCGTACCAGGTAAAACAGTCTTAAACTCTTGCAAAGACTTTTGTGCTTGTTCCGGCATCCGAGACAACAAGGCTACATTATCAGGACTTTTTACCATCGAACGTGCATTCTCGATCCGATCTTCAATTCCCAATAAATGACCTCGTAAAATCTCCATCCGTAATTGATCCATAATATAAGTTTCCCGCAACTTCTCACTCTTAAGCCCGGCAGCCATATCAGTAATATAACTACCTCGTCCTTGAATTTTTATCATACCTGCGGCTAAACGTGCGTACAATAGCTCCTGCACGCAATCTGTCCAAGACGGATAATTCACTAACTCCGGCAATAATTCTAGTTTTAACACGGCATTCGAATACCCGTTTTTCACAATCGGACGAGGAAAACCTTTACCGATCACCTTTGACGTAGCTACCCTTCCATACATCTTATCCAGTAACACTCCTTGGAAATAACCTGTCAACATACGTTTCATTTCCGGTTGCAATGCACTGGCATCAATCTCGTTCTTGATACTTGCATAAATATCATAAGACAGCTTCCCTCGTTTTTGATCAAAAACATCATCTCCATACCCCGGCCAGCGATCTGTATATTTTGTATTAAGCTCCGTCAACAAATTATTCAACTCATATTCTCCTCCGGTATAAACAGGTTTATTTCCCTCAAGTACCATCCGATCTCCCGGCTTGGCCCAAACATTCCCAAAAAAAATTTTATAACAAGAGAAATTTATAAATTCGGGTTTCTCCAAAAGAAAGCTCAATTCAAAGCGCCCATCTTTTACTTCTGCCTGCCCTAATGTGTGAGTCATCATTCCGATCTTATGACTGACAGAAACTTGCGTTCCATCCGCAACTCCTTCCATCTTACCACGGATCGTTGTTTTCTTCTGATCATACTGTTTCAGCAACTCTTCCAACTGCATTTTTAATACTGGATCCGACGGACGCCGAGCTTTAGTCATCACCATATTTCCATCGGGATCGATCAAAATGAAACGAGGAATACTTTTCACTTTATACTTCTCGAAGAATGCGTGATTAAATGCATCCGGGGCAATCCCACAAATACCCTTCATCCCGAACTCTTTAACCATATCTTTCCATTTCTGAGTATCGGCTGGTTTATCTGCGGACAAAGAAACAAACACGATTCCTCTTCCTTCAAACTCTTCTTCCAAACGCATCAAGTGTGGAATCTGATATTTACAAGGTCCACACCAAGTAGCCCACACATCAATGAGAACATATTTCCCCTTAAACATATACAATCCCCACTCTCTATCATTCACATCTTTAAACGAAATATTTACCGCTTTCTTCCCTTCCTGATTTACGTCTGATGCCATCAAATCCTGATACTGCTTTTTGTATCCTGTCAATTGCTCTTTTCCCGCTTGAGTTATCACCATATTTTCCACCGATGCTATGACTTTATCCAATTGATACAACCATTGATTACGAATGATATTATCTAATTCCTGCAGGATATAGTATTCACGAACCTCGGCATTTTCAATCATCTCTGCCCTTCTCTGCAAAAAGTTATAATTATCATATTGAATCATTCCTCGAGCATCTACCATATCAAAATAAATTCTCAGAATATCATCCGCCCCTGGATACTTTAAGAACACCGCATCCGCAAAATTGAAATCATCCAAAAAGAGGTAAGCTTTTTCAGGAATTTCCTCCTTATTTTCTACCATTTGGTAATTTAACATCTGCAATTCTACCCAACCAAATAAAATACGCCCTTCCTGTTCTTCTATAAATTTAGAGTCCTTTATTTTCGCTTCACGTAAATCTCTCAAACAAGCTATCACTAAACGATCAGCCCATTCCATATACTCCTTCGTGTAAAACGTCTTCGGATCCGGAATTCTCTTATCCCGATCCGGTAATTGATAGAACATCATTTCAACCCGATACGTCAAAGCGTTCGGCTTCCCGAAAAACATCTTTTGTGTCCACTGATACAAATAACGATTTATCGCTTTTGAATCTCCGGCGAACTTCCAGTCTTTTTTCCGGACATCCACCGTGACCGTTTCATCCGGTAACACCCTTATCCAAGAAGTCCGATCCCCCGAAATCAAATAAAACAAATCACCACACTCCTTTTCCGGTAGTAAAATCACCGTTTCTTTCATCCCTTTCTCCGGGGCAAAACAAGCTCGCCCTCTTCCCCGGCTACTGTTATAAACACAAACATTTTGATCCGCACCTTTAACAACCACTTTTCCCGGTCCTGCCCATAATTCAGAAAAACATAATAGGCTACACACGATAAATAATAAACGATACTTCATAATCTATTCCATTTTAATGAATATACAATTCGGGGGATTTGTTCTCCCTTCACAAATCCCCCGAATCTTATTTATTTTTTCAACTCTTTTTCTAACATTTCTTTCAGCTCCGGTGATGAAGGTCGAGGAGCGTCGACCGACACGACTCGTCCTTGTTTATCAAACACCATAAACCGGGGAATTCCCTTTATCTTGTAATCCTGGGCAATCTTACTCCATCCGGATGCATGTACCTGAACTCCTCCCAACTCTTCCTTTTTAATGAAATCCAACCATTTCTGTTTATCTTTCGCTTCATCCACGGAAACGCCCAAGAATACCACGTCCGTCCCATGCATTTCCTGTTCCAACTTCTTCAAATGAGGGATTTCTCCCCGACAAGGACCACACCAAGTAGCCCACACGTCAACCAACACGACTTTCCCCTTGAAATCGGATAACGACACCTCTTTCCCGTTCACGTCCGGATAGGTAAAATCGGCAGCAATCGAACCGGGAGCCGTGTCATACAACGCTGTCCCGATAGCCTCAGCCCGAGCCTTTAGAGAAGGCGTTACCAAGTATTTTCCATAACGATCCATCAAACTTAGATATTGGTCATAAGACTTCAACCCAGCAAATACATTCCGTAACAAATACTCCCCTTTCAAACGATCTGTCTTCAAATACCCTAAACAAGTGCTTTGATAATCTACCGGATCATACTTTTTACCAGACATCTTATATCCAAAACTTGCATAGATACCGATCATTCGTGCTCCTTGAGGAAACAACAACACATCATCCGTCGTGAACTTATCATCAGATATAATCGTGTTGTAAAATTCCGGCCAATCCTGACGTTCCGGATGAGCTGTTCTGGGAGTCTGCAAAAAGACTGCTGCATAATAGTCCACGTCATAATCAATTTTCTTTTTCAATAAAGCATCAAACTCCGCGTTACCGCTCTTTATCTTCTTTTTAATCGAATCAAGTTTAGAAACAAATACAGTAAATTCAGGGAAAAAGTCCTTATAATTACTGATTGTCAGCATAAAATAAACTGATTTCAAACGAACATCAGCCGCAAAGTCTTCCCATTTATACAAGGCCACGTTCTCTTTAGTATTCTTTCCCGCCAACTCGGCCCTGTTTTCCAAAATATTGATATTGATTTTATCGCCACCTTTTACGTAAACTACAAAATCCATCTGTTTATCATTGCCTACTGTGTAAAACCCCGGCTTTTCCGGGCAAAACAAAAATCCATAAGAACCATCTTCTGCCACCATGGTCGAAGCATAAGAATGTGTCGTCCCATCTTCTACACGATAAAGATGAACTTCCTTCAAGCGATCATTTTTCACGAAACCCTTTATTTCCGTGTACTTTTGTGCATATAGCACCACACCCATACAGGTTAAAAACAATAACAAACTAAATTTTTTCATACTCCCGATAATTATTTAAAATATACTAGTGATTTAGGCGGACAATGGCAAATGCCATCATCCACCTTATTTTCAAGCCAACTGAAAATTCTTTACAAAACGATGTTAGTTACGAAGCATAACATATCCGGCTGTTCCTTTACCGGAATAAACAAACGCAGGCTCCGTTTCGATCTCCGGTGTTTGCCCGATTACATTAAAACGATACAATTTCCAACCCGTCGCACTATTTGTCAATACAACCAAATGATTGAATACCTCATCCGCTGGAGCTCCATATCTACTAGTCGCATTTACAATGTAAACTATTTCTTCTCCCGGAAAACGTTTCAACTCACTTTCACGATTATCTATTTTGACATTCTTATACACCTTCAACACATCACCATCCGCTTCCTTTTTAGAATAATAAATACAACTGGCATATAAAGAAGTTCCCATAACCTTTGTCTCTGGCATTTCACAATGTGCAGGAACAGTATCAATATCAACAATCGGATAACTAGCCATGGAATAAGACATATCAAACACGTAATGCTCATCTTTATTTTTATTCTTCATTACAGCAAATGCAGTAGAGGGATTTCCCTCTTTCCGAACTAACATCCGAATCATATCTACATCCATATTCGTTGGAGAAATTCCACCCTCGGAATCTTCAGGGAACAAATTCATGGAACTACCACTGGACGATGTATTATAGAACGTACTTGTTTTAGTATCAAAAAGCATCACACCATAAGTACCCATCACCATATCAGGGTGCACTTCATACAATCCCGGTTTCGCATATCCCAACATTCCGCTATTCGGTGACATACCATAAATTGAATAAACCTTTCCTGCATTAATCGCATAAAAATCAGTGCTATACATTCCACAATTTTCCGGCTTACACACTTCTGGGACTTCATAAAAATAATCTTCATAATTATAAAACAGAGCCATGTTGTCTGCATTAAAGATCTTTATATCCTGATCGCTAAAAACATGAAAAGCTCTTTTATTATTCAACCGAGTCGTTGTTCCATCCGGATTCTGAATCACGGGAGTATAACGGGAAGACTGATATGCCATTTTTACCGGTTTCCCTTTTAACCGTTCTTGTCCAGAAGCGGTGATCAAATTTTCAATCTTCTTCCCATCCATAGAGATATAATCAATATCCGTTTCTCCGTTCTCCTCCTTCATCACGTACCACCCGGTACTTACATCCGATTGAACGGTCATCAACACTTGTTTTCGAACATAGATATCCAACTTGGGATCCCGTAGCTCATAAACCAAATTATAGGTTCCGGATTCATACGTCACTTCAAATGATAAATCTCTCTTCAAGGAAAGTGTATCCCGTTGCGGAGTAAATCCTGCCGTAACCGAAGGAGCTGCATACCACAAATGTATATAACGGGACTCATCATCCATATTCTCTAATACGGGAGTAATATTCAAAGTTGAACGGATTATTACCGTAGTATCTTCAAACCCGGAAATAGTTACAGGAAGTAATTCTTCATTAGAAATATAACTATAATTCCCCCGGTCATCAATACAGGATTGTACTCCCTGAAGAGATGTTATTAAACCTATTCCTATTAATATGTTCTTCAGTTTCATAATCAATTTCATTTTAATCATTCAAAAGTTACCAATGTACCGTCTGCCTCACTTAATGGATCATCCGGATGATTCGTATTATACTCCAATAATTTTTGTTTTACCTTAGAACTCAGATAATTAGTATAATCTGTATTCAAACGATCACCGTCAAAGTCCGAGAATCCGGTATTATCAATAATAAATTTCATTTTCACGGAACCCCAAGTTGGTCCGAAATAATATTTCCAATAGGTATCCCAATTGGTAGGTTTTACCGCCATAGACGTGGTCTTTACAACAAAATTCGTCCAGTCGTCAATTCCTGATCTAAAATACTCATTCTCCCCAATCTTCAACTCAATCCGAACCTCTTCCAATTCCAAAGAAGGATCACGCAAAACGATTAAAGGAAAACTTTTACGTACACTCCCTTTAGGAATCTTTAAATGCTCTAACATTTCCGGATCATCAAAAGCCACAAAATGCTTTCCTGCAATTGCCGATCCCGGTTGTCCAGCATTCGTTTGTTCCAAGATAAAAGGACGATCCGAATCTGTCGGGTACCCCATCGTCAGTATCTCAATAAACACGGTATCCCGCATCTGATCATCCGGTTGGATGAAAAAAGTATGGGCAATGCTATCTCGCTGACCATAAGTTGTATTTTCAAAATACAGGGCCGGATCATTTTCATACTCTAATGCTGAATTTTCTTTACAACTGATTGTACCCACAACCAATAAAAATATCAATATATTCGCAATTACTATTTTCATAATCTCTCTTTTTACTTAATCAAACACACTTTGGCTCTTAGGTATCGGAAGCAGATAAGCTCCTTCCGGAATAGTTTTATTCTTGGGCCAAGTAAATCTGGTAAAATTATGTTTCTTATAGAAAGCCCACATCTGTCCTTCTCCGAAGAATTCTTTCCGATACTCTTTCTCCATCCGGTTCAAAACATCTTGTTCCGTTACAAGTGAATTATCAATAGAAATATCCAGATTCCGAGCGATGCGATATGTTTTAAAATATCCACTAGCCTCAGACAAGGGAGAATCTTCCACCAAAATCAAATACATCTCAGCCAAACGAAGTACAGGCACAATATTCAGAGACTCATAAGTATCACTTCCCGTGTATTTTCTAAAATGATTCACTTTATTGGAATTCTGATAAGTCCTCTCTTCCCAATAACGATTTGCTTTATTTCTTATATCATCCGGGTGTATCGTACTTTCATACGCTGTATTAATATAAGCTACCGTCTGCCTCAAACTAGCATCGTCATCCTTAAATAAAGGTTGTAAGATCGTTTGATGTTGCGGATTATGTACCCCGAAAAGATGTTCACATTTCATTACCAAGTTTGTACCGACAGTGGATAAACTATATGTTGACTCTGTCGCTAAAGTAAATTTGGATGTACCATCTTCATTTTTAGCATCGATCACCTCTTTGGCAAATTTCACTGCATTTTCTTTATCACCAATCCAATGATAATAACGAGCTTTAGCCCCCTTCACTGCATAGTAATTAAAACGAACTTGCCGATAAAATTGCCACTCGTCTTGAGGCTTACCTTCCCAATCGTATGCGGGTTGATTCAACTGCGTATTTGACCCCACTAAAATCGGATCTTTCTCCAAAAGTTTTTCTGCAGCATCCAAATCCCGAATGATCTTCTCACATACTTCTTTGTAAGTGATAGTACGCAATTTACCAGGATCTTTCGTCATCTCTTCCTGATAAGGAATTGCAGGAACACTAGATACCCCATCCCCAGGAATAGGCCCAAATAGACGTAACAATTCTAAATGAAGGAATCCCCGCAATCCTAGTGCTTCCCCTTTGATCAAAGCCTCATTTCCATTCGTAAAAGTTACTCCGGTTGTTTCCAAATTTCCCAACACATTATTCAAATGCACGACACATTGATAGTACTTTTTCCAAAGTTTTTCAATAGCCTCTTCCGACTTTTCATGTGTATAGTCAAATGCACAAATATTATAAATCAAGGAGGTTTTATCCGTCGAAATTGTCCAATGTTGTGCTAACATCTCAGGTAAATACATGGACGCATCCCGGCCATAAAGTTCTTTGGCAGCCAATTGGATATACGCTCCCGTCAAAGCACTCTTAAACCCTTCTTCATTAGCATACATATCATCCTCTTTCATCTCGTTCCGAGGCCGTACATCCAACCAATCACTACATCCAGATCCTATTGCCAATAACAATAACAGGATACAGGCATATTTCTTTTTAATCATATTTCTCATAATCATACTCTTTTAAAATCTAACAGATAAAGACACTGAAAACTTGCGAGAGAAAGGATAAGATAAACCTCTCTCCTGTTTTATGGATGAAATTCTAAACACATCTTCCATGTAACCCGTTATGGTTAAATAAGAAATGCCTACTTGATCCAGCCACTTAGCCTCCCAGTCATATCCTAAAGAAATGGAACGACACTCCAACGTATTCTCGTCCATCACGAAACGACTTGTAGCATTTGTTGCCGTAAAATCCCGTACCCCCTTAAAGAAAGCATTATCTCCCGGATTTTTCCAACGATCATATAATACACGTTTATCTGCATTATCATAAGGCTTGATATTCTCTACTTTACTAACTAACGTGTAATTGTACATTTGTCCACCGTAACGATAACCAAATATGGCATTCAACGTTATTCCTTTATACCGGAACATCGTATTTAAATTACCCCATATTTTCGGCTCATTAATACCACAAGGTACTTTATCTTTCGCATCCCAAGTATATGTCTCTGTCCCATCTTTCTTTATATATATTTCTTTACCGTTACTAGGATCTATTCCCTTAGATTTTACGGCGAAAATCGTATTCATAGATTGTCCTTCCTCGTACATGAAACTCGGATTCCCCCCATCTTCTGAACTCATCTGTTCATTCAAAAATTCCAACGAATTTGAAATCTTTTTAATTTCATTCTTATTATGAGCCAAAGTTCCCCCTATCAACCAGGACAAATCCCGTTTTGTATCCCGAAGTACGTAAACATTCACTCCTAATTCGACACCAGTATTGGCAACCTGTCCCACGTTAGCCTTATAACTTCCAAAACCACTGGATGACGGTAACGTAATATCCGACAACAAATCATCTGTTACTTTGTTATAATAATCTGCATTGACACGAATCCGCCCATTAAAGAATTCCAATTCAGCACCCACGTTCAGTTGTTTGGTTTTCTGCCATCCTAAATCGCTATTTCCCATGGCCATCAAATAGACTCCATACCAACCTTGATAACTCGAACCTCCATAATCTTTAAAGGTTGTCATTGCTTGATAGGAATTAAAGGCCTGAGAACCGGATGTTCCGTAAGAAAGTTTCAAACGAGCAACATTCAACAAATTATTATCCATCATAAATGCCTCATGATGCAAGTTCCAACCAATTCCGACAGACCAAAATGGTGCATAACGGTTATCACTACCAAATTTAGATGATCCTTCTATCTTGAATGAGGCATCTATAAAATAACGACGATCATAAGTATAATTCACGTTAGCGATTCCTCCCATCCGTCGAGAAAAACCTTCTGAACTTTGTGGATGACCATCTTTTTCATACATACTGGCCATACCGAGAAAATCCATATTAACATTAGAAATCCCTTCTGCCAAAATAGTGAAAAACTCGTTCTTTTCTTGAGCAAAATTATATCCTAATCCCACGTACAACTGGTGTTTCTCCATAAAATTCTTGGAATAATTCAACGTGAAATCTGCCTCATAATTGAAAGCTTCACCTGTGCCATACGAATAAGTTCCTTTCCGTCCATAATCATCTTCCGAGTAATTGTCAAAATCAGTATGTTTAGCCGATTTATACACATCTGTACGATCCGTCTTTGAAGTAATCCCCAAACGCCCGCGGACAAACAACTCCGGTAAGATATGCCATTCTATCGCAAAATTATTTTGGATTTGCGTGTACCGACTCTCATCCTTACTGGGTAACTTCGCATTATAAAGTGGATTATATACAAAATTTCTCCTATTAAGGCTATTATAGTAGTAATCCTCTAACACTTTTATCAAATTCCCTTCTTCATCATAAGGAGTCCAATAAGAATTAATTTTCGCAAAATCATTAAATGTTCCATAAGGAGAATTATATGAACGGTTAGAAGAAACTTGTAAATCATTTTGGAATGTCAAGTTTTTATATTTGTATGAAAGAAAAACATTCCCGTTAAATGTTCTCCGGTTTGATCCTTTCATGGCACCGGCAATATCATTATACGACAAACCGACCGAATAACGATAAACTTCATCTCCACCTTCAAAACGTAAACTATGTTTATGTCCCACGCCTGTTCTCACAGGATATTTCAACCAATACGTATTCACTCCCCGCTCGGCATCCATCTTACGTTGATTATACAAATCCCATAGCTCTTGTGTTTGATTGGCATTTGTATTCTCATACAATCCGGCAGCCCACTCGTACTGCAATTTCTCTCTGGCATCCAGTAAGTCGTAAGATGTCAAGTCCGGCGCCTCAATATTCAAACTACCTTTGTAAGTTACCCGGATACGTCCCGCTTCCGGCTTTTTCGTCACGATAACTACAACACCATTCGCTCCACGAGTTCCATACATCGCTGTAGCACTGGCATCCTTCAAAAGAGTAATACTCTCCACTTGATTCTCATCCAAGTCCATCATTCGTTCCAAAGTAATCTCAAAACCGTCCATGATAAACAAGGGTTGGTTTGTAGATTGCGTACTCCTAGAATCTTCCTGCAAATCTCTTACACCGACATCCAGACTGGAAGAACCACGTACTGTAATATCAGGTAATTTATTCGGGTCCGAACCAATATCAATATTGTCCGCAATATTAAAACTTGGGTCAATATTCCGGATAGAAGACACCAGATTCCGATTTCCAACCCGTTGGAGATCTTTCGCAGTAATTGTAGTTACCGCCCCCGTGTAACTCTCTTTTGCTTTCGTGAAAATACCGGTAACAACCACCTCATCCATTTCCGTCACATCTTCTTTCAGGACAATCGTGATCGGTTTGTCATTTTTCACCTGAAATTCTTGAGTCTTGTAACCCACGAAGGAGAAAATTAAAACCACCGTATCCTGTTTTGGAAAATCAAACTTAAATTTTCCATCAATATCCGTCACGAATCCCAATTGCGTGTTTTTTATCCGAATCGTTACTCCGGGCAAAACCTCACCCTTCACGTCCTTAACTACTCCGGAAACAGACATCTTTTGAGGAGCTTTCTGTTTTGTCGTGTCAACCGCCACACCCCGTTGGATCACGATCGTGTGATTATTCATCAAGCGATAGCTCAAATTTGTTCCTTGCAGACATTTATCCAACACAACCTTAATATCCGTTTCTCGGAAATTCAGATTTAAACCTCCAATTTCGGCAATATGCCGATCCTCATAAAGAAACGTGTATTCCGTGTTTGCTTCTAACAGACGGATCACACTCTCAAAAGAAGCGTCTTTCACAGACAACGTCACTTTTACTTCTTGGCTGTACACCGCAGCCGTCAGCTGCATTGCGGACACGCACATAAACAGGACGATAAACCTCATAATCAACCATGTTTTTAATAACCTTCTTTTCGGGAGAAGATGTACAATTCGCTTTTTTTTCATACATTTGTATTTTAAGTAAAACAATGCCAGTCACACTGGTACTAAAGGTGGAATAGTGCAAGTATTCCATCTTTTTCTTTTTATCTTTTGGTTACATAGATCTCATTATTCTTTATTTTAAACTTCACGCTCCCGGTAGCCTCCAGCATTTCTGCCAGCTTACTAAAATCATCATATCGCTCCACGTTACCGGAAAAACTAACTTGTTTACACCACTCGTCTTCAAAGGTCACTTTCAAGTCATACCACCTTTCGACAATCTCCATTATATTCTCCAAACATTGTTTTCGAAACACGAAATTACCATCTTTCCAAGCCGTGTAAAGAGCAACATCCACTTGTTCTTTTCTCAACTCCCCTTGCGGATCAACAATTCCTTGTTCATTGGGTAATAATTCCATGCATTTACGATCAGAAGTTGTCAACAACACCTTTCCTGTTACCAACGTCGTAAATTGACATTTCTCATCCTTATAAGAACGAACATTAAATTCGGTACCCAGCACCCGAACCTCATTCCCATTCATAACCACGATAAAAGGCTTCGCTGTATCTCGCTGTACCTCGAAATAAGCCTCTCCCGACAGATACACCCGTCTCTCCTTTCCTACAAAACGTACCGGATATTTTAACTCGGTCTCCGAATTCATATAGACCAATGTCCCATCTTGTAACCTCACCTTAAATTCACCTCCACGGGGTACGCGCATAATATTATAAGCCAAATCACCTTCTTCTTTATTTCCTAGATAAGATACCCCATTCCCATCCTTCACGATATTCACCCCCCCTTCACTTGCTAACGAATCTACGGTTTCCGTGCCCAAAATCACTTTATGCCCATCTGCCAACACCAATTCCGCTTTTGTTACTCCCGGAGCAATTGTCACCACTTCGGCAACCGGATGAATTTCCTCCTTATCTCTAGTCAGATAAAAGCCAATCCCAACAACGAATAAAGGCAATACAATCGTAGCTGCATACCTCATACACCGCCTCAAAATAGAATGTTTGTACTCTTTCGTATTCCTATCTACCCGCTCCCAAGCCGCACGTTTATTTAGTTGTCGAATGATTCCCTGCCGCTCATCTCGATTTACCCGTCCCTGCACACGATGATATACTTCTCTATTTTCAGGACTTTCCTCCAACCACTTGTCTAACATAACTTTCTCTTCCCGAGAAATACATCCCTGCAAGTCCTTCACTATCAACTGAGAAACTTCTATACCTTTTTCTAAATTTTCCATCTTCCAAATTTTTGATTCGATCAAAAAAGGATCGTTTAATGACATTGAAAGATGAAAATGAAAGACAAATACTAACGAATTGATAATTAGAACAAACGATTTTTTAGAATTAAAAAAAAAGAGCCCAGAAGGCTCCTATTTACAAACGCATTAAACGATCGTTTTATCCTAATACAATTCACAACAAGATCAGGGTGAAAACCTAATTCAAATTTTATTGATTATTTTATAACACATCAAGAGCATTTATTACAAAATCACCCTCTAAAAGCCAAATTTCCAAACAAATTTAAACAATTCTTTTTACTATCACCACATTCTGAATTACCAATATCTAGTATTTTTACCCATTCTCGGTAAAGTTTAAACAAATTCGGAACTATCGGGATAACAAATGATGGTAAAGAATGAAATCCTAACGAGAACCTAAAGTAAACTGTAGGAAATTCTAGGGAAATAATCCCACTTATTCGAAGAACACTCGAAGCTCCCTCAGAGCTTCGCCATCCCCCAATGTCTGAGCAACGATTAAGCTTCGAATGAGCTCTGAATGAGTGAGATTATTTGGGTTGCATTACCTCTTTATTTAGGTTGAATTAGGGTATAACGTGTAGAATCTATTTCCATTTTTCACCCCAAAAACGCTCTGAACTGTATTAGTAGTAAAAAACTACTTATGAACCTGCATCAACTTTGGTTAATTACCCGGTACTCTTTCACGGAAATATGGCGAAATAAAACTTTCCGTGTTGCATTCATGGTCTTGATCCCTCTACTCATCGCATACCAGGTATCATTCCAAAGTGACATGTTCAACATTCCCGTCGAGTACACCCTTGTCCTATCCTCTTTCATCCCCACACAAAACGCTTACATGTTTAACCTACTCTTAGTATTCCCCCTTGCCACCATGGGATTCTGGGTACACAAGCAAAAAAAATACAACACGCTGGAAGCCCTACTCGTTCATCCGCAAGGAAACGATACCTACTCGACAGGCTTTATACTCGGGATCATCATTGCCTTCATGATCATGGGAAGTATCTCGCTCGCCCTAGCCGGGTTAATCAATCTTTTCGCCTCCCCGACCTCTTTCCAGCCCCTTATCTATTTGTTCTACTTGGTGACACTATTCCTTCCCACCATTGTTTTCGTCGTGGGTATCACCTCTTTCCTTGCCGCTCGTTGCTTTAAAAACGGAACCGTCACCACCTTTTTTATGCTAGTTTACCTCTCCGTGGATATCCTCTTCCTATCCACCCTTTACCACGGGCTATTCGATCCTCTCGGCATCCTCCTTCCCTACACGTTTTCCGGCTTCACGGGGATGGCCGATTTACCCGGTTTTTTGCTCCACCGAACAACTTTCCTCTTGCTGGGAATTGGGTTCATCACGCTCGCCATCAGTGGCCTGCCCCGTATCCCCAACAAGATCAACGGCCGCCAACGGGCTGTCTGTTCCGGGATACTCTTACTTTTCGTGGGATTATTGGCAGGGTTTATCATGTACAACCATCACGAGCAAGTCGAACGACGCCACGCACTCTATGAATCCGTGTACGAGAAGCACGACTCTCCAAACAAGATGAACATCATCACTCATGACATCCGGTTTACCTACCAAGAGAAACAGGCTCATGTGGAAAGCCGGATATCGCTACATAACCCGACTGGCACAAACCTATCGAAAATCATCCTTTACCTGAACCCCTCCCTAGAAGTTACAAGCATACAAGAAAACCTATCTCCCGTGCCTTTCACGAGAGAGGCTCAGGCTATCGTGATCTCCCGACCTGTTTCTCCCGGTGATACTCTCACCCTTAACATTCAGTATCAAGGAACTATCGATGAAGGAATCTGCTACCTCTACATCCCGAAACGACAGAAAGAATTTGACATTGATAACCGTCACTATCTATCCTGCAGGTTCGGCCATCGATACGCCTTCCTCGAAAAAGATTACATCTTGCTCACACCCGAATGCCTCTGGTACCCGGTTACTTCTCCACCCGTAAACCCCGCACATCCCTATAACACCCCGTGCGATTTCACCCGCTACACCTTAACCGTCGATCACCCCATCCGACTTACAGCTATTTCCCAAGGCTCACGCCACGAGACGGCATCAGGTACCCGGTTTGAAAACGAACACCCTCAAAGGAACATATCGCTATGTATCGGGAAATACGAGAAACGGGAGATAACCGTGGACAGCGTGACCTACGAGCTGTACATGTCAAAAAACAACTTCGAGGTTCTCTCCTCGATTGAACAACAATTAACTTCACTCCCCGACAAGATCAGGGATATGAAAGAGACCATAGAATATGAAAGAAAATCTTCCTATCTATTTAACCGCTTGCGCCTCGTAGAAACCCCGGTTACCTTCACCTCCCACTATCACCCGGCAACAGGAGGAAGCGAGATGATACAACCCGAAATGGTATTGTGTCCGGAAAGAGGGATCGGTATATTAAATGGAAGAATTAGAGCCTTTGCTAAGAAATGGTTACGTTTTGAAATATCTGAGTGGATTGAACCTTTCAAATATAGTATATACTGGCGACTTAACAATGAACATATTCTAACATCTTGGGAAGAAGGCCCACTCTCCCACCTAAAGTTAGGAACAACATGGCATTACGAATCAATTTACAACATATACAACTTCAATCCTCTATTTTTTTATTGCATAAACCATATTTACTCTCACAAATACCCAACGATCAATAGTCTCTTAAATCAGATCGTGAAAAGACCATGGGAAAACAGAAATCCCAATGCAGCACCTCTAGACTCCCAACAAAAAGCCTTGGACTATTTAAATGGGAAAAGTTATCGGACAGCTCTCTCGGATAAGACACTTTCCTTTGAGATCATAAATCAAATTAATGAACTAAAAGCAAATGATCTACTCTCACAAATCATTCTTAAAGGAACTACCTCCACGGATTTTCACGTATTCGTACAAGATTTTATGACAACCAATCGTTTCCGACAAACTGATTTTCAAACTTTTGACGATGCTTTTTCAAAAAAATTTGGATGGCACCTATCCGAAATTTTCCCGGAATACTTTGACTGTCAAGAGCTACCCGCTTTTCAAGTAAAAAACTTTCGGGTAAAACGAATTTTATCACCCACAGAAGAAGAAGGAGATCCTTGGACTCCTCACACCAAATTTAGAATGGAATTTGACGTTTTAAACCAAAGTGATGTGGATGGAGTCATTGCTATGCACTTAGGAACTGCCATTTTCAAAGCTGGACCTGAACATCAGATCGACAGGATTCTCTATACACCTCGCACATTTTCTGTGAAAGCCAGAGAAGCCAAAAAAATTATATTTATATGCCCGAATCCAGTTATTGCACATAGCATTTATACCGGATTGTCAAAAAACCGCCCAAACATTTTTAATTTTCATGATAAGACGATCACGCTAGAAAAAGGAATAGAATCCACCAGAGACACCATCACTGGGGAAGAATCCATCTCTCCCACAATCTTCTTTCCTTCCAAAAATGAAATCATCGTTGATAACGAGGATAACAATTTTCAAATCACGGATCCTCCAGCTCCCTGGCTAAAACGTTTCCTAAGGCTAGATCATAATCACCACACGCATTCCTCTACAGCAGTATCCCATTGGGAATACACTCTTATGCCCGACTGTTTCGGAGAATATTGTTTGAGCTGTCTCAGAAAAAGAACAGGTAAAGGAGAAGGTTTACTGACCTGGACAACTCCCATTAACAAAAAAGGTAAATACAAGATATATGCTTATATTCCAAATATCTCTCATCGTCACGAACGCAGTAGAAGTATGATTACCCAAGAACCCATTCGGGACATACAATATTGCTACTCCATATCCTACAACAACAGAGAAAAAAAGATTAAAGTCCATGCACCCCAAACTTCCAAATGGGTGTTCATTGGAGAATTTATGTTACCAGAAGGAGAATGCTCGGTCTCCCTATATGATATCGGTTTACCCGGACAATGGGTTGTGGGAGATGCTATAAAATGGGTTTATCAAAAACCGTAATCACTCACCAACCACTTGATTCAATAGTAGGAGTAACATCGTTACTTCTGCTATTTTCTGTTTTAACTTTTTATAGGCGATCTTTTTCTGCGTTTTCACCGTGTTCTCCGAAACTCCCAGCAAGCGGGCAATTTCCTCGTTATCTTTTCCTTGCATGGCAAGCTTGAAAATCTCCCTGCATTTCGGAGCCAATTCTTGTTCTGTCTCAGCCAGTATACGTTCTGCCTCTTCCTCGATCACGTAATTGATAAAACAAACCTGTGATTCCAGTTCCTGCACTCCTTTGGCCATATACTCACTTTTCACTCGCTCATGTTTCAAATGATTCAGTGCGTTATTACGGCTGACTTGATACAAAAAGGATTTCACATGAGCCGCGGATGCCATTTCCTCCCGATTATCCCACAAGGAAATAAACGCCTCCTGCACACAATCCTCACAAACAGAAAGATCATCAATAAAACGGTGCGTGAACAAACACAAACTATGATAAAAAGTATCAAAGATCTGTTGATACACTTTTCTGTCACCAACCGTTAATCCTTGGATTTTTATTGAAGTTTGTTCCTGCATACACTTACGCTTTATTTATTTCCTCTTTACGTAAAACAAAGATAGAAATGAAAATGTAAAAACGAAATGATTTATTTCATTATGTTTCAATATAGTCTCTTTTTCTTTATAAAATTAAAATCTATTTATAAATTTAAGGGGCTATATAGCCCCTTAACACAAACAACAGACAATATTAATTACAAGAAAATAATTCTCATTCACACACAAACTATTGCCCTGTATTCATTGAAATATATTCTCTCAGAGACTCATTTTCTATATTTGCCTCCAACATGAGAACCAACTTTTGTAAATCCTCCTCTGATTCCATTTCCGTTTTCAGATATTTTAATACCGGGAACGCAATATTCATCGCTTCGTCATCATGAAACAATTTAAATCCTTTTTTACAACGGCTATACAAGCCCTTTACATCTTTCTTCAGATAGGCTTCCGTTATATCAATACATGCAGACAACTCTTTTCGTTTTTCCAACTTAAAAGATTTAATCTCGTTTTTCATGTTTACCACATCTTCTATTGTACTTTTTTTATCATACCCTTTCAAGATATAACTCAACTGATTATAATACACGGCATATAACTTATTATCAACCTTCGTTTTACCCAAAGACCGGATGAACTCCTCCCGATGATCTACCAAATATTTAAAATGATCTGTTCCCTTTTTAGTCAACGCCGGACTTTCAAAAATAAACCAGTAACTACTATCCACCTTTTCAGACTCATCCAACAATCCCAATAGGACAGCACTCACTTCCTTCGCCTTATTCTCCTCATATATAGACAACAGAGACAGAATATACCTTGATAGGAAAGCCTTATCCCGGTTTCCTTCTTCATACAATCGGTCCAGATACCCCGTGGAATTCTCTTCTTCCATTCCTTCTTGTACACGTTTCAAAAATTCATCCGCCTCACCGGAACCGAGTAATTTGTGATACACGCTACCATCAGGACGCAAAATCAAGAACGTCGGGAAAGCTCGTATGCCGTAACGCTTGGCTAATTCCGGCCCTTCTCCTTTCTCCATATCAACCTTGAGACACACAAAATGCTCGTTAAAATAATCACCCACAATCTCCTGCGGGAACACATTTGAAGTCATGTATTTACAAGGACCACACCAAGAAGTGTAACAATCCAGGAATACCATACTTTTTGCCCTTTCCGCTTTCTTCAAAGCTTGTTCCAAAGTCAGATCCTCCCAATACACTCCGACAGAAGCCAACTTCTTAAAACGACTGAAAAAAGATTTCAAATATCCTTTTAAATCTTCTCCGGCTGCCGATTCCACGAACTGATCTCCCAATGCAGCAATTCTTTGCCATTGCTGTTTATCTCCCTTTTTCTCCACAAATTGCAAAGAGGTTGCCAAAGTCCACAGCTCTGCCTGCGGCAAATTCTGTACTTCCCGTTCCAAAATTGAAATCATCTCATTTACATCCTCATTACAACGGGCATAAGCCAAGGCCAATTTAGTTCGAAGGTATTCCTTACCCGGCAGGTCATATTCATTCAATTGCTGTTGCATCACATCCAACCGCCCGACATCCTCTTTCTTTGCAAACCCAGCAACATAACTATATAACATACCGGAATAGGCAGAAGCAATTTTCTGATTTACTTTTTCTTCCCCGATACTCTTTTCAAAAGCCGCTTTATTCTTTAACAGAAAAGCAAAATTATCGGATATCAAAGGAGAAAGGAAACTATCCTCGTATATTACCCAATAAGGCTTAGCCATTTTTTCTTTAGAAGTCAAACGCTTTACCAATTCATCCGCCACCACTTTTAAACGCTCATTATCATAGGTATCTTGTAACGTCAATACATAATCCAACATACGTTTTTTCGTCATCTTTCCGGTCTTGTACTCCTTTTCCAATACCTCCAATGTATTTTCTTTCTGCAAACCCCTCTTTACCCGAAGAATGAACTCTTGAAGTTCTCCGCCTCCAACAACCCGATACGTTTCCTTCCCCTCCGGATTCAAAAGTAAAAAGGTCGGGTATGCCCGTATTTTAAATTGCTTGGAAAGCTCCTTTCCTTCTCCTTTCTCCATATCAAACTTGACATTCACGAAATGAGCATTGAAAAAGTCCCCGGCCTCCTTTTGAGGGAATACCTCTTCCGTCATCATTTTACAAGGTCCGCACCATGTCGTGTAACAATCCACAAACACCATCTTCCCTTGAACCTTTGCTTGCTCCAAAGCCTCCTTCAACGTGATTTGCTTAAAATCGACTCCTTGCGAAAATAGCTGGAAATAGCCACATACGCATATCAATAAACACACAATTCTTTTCATACAGTAATTTTTATTCATATTATACAGGGGCTGTCCTCAAAGTCATTTCTCCAACTCCCTCCCCCCTTCGGGGTACTCCCTCTATAAACAGAGGGAGAGTTGAAATACTCTCTATCTTCAGAATGAGTCACCAGCTCCTCCTCTGTTTATAGAGGAGGTGGCACGAAGTGACGGAGGAGTTTTTTGAAATCTAATGACTTTTTGGCCAGTCCCTGTTCATTGAATTTATTCTTTAATCCTAATCCCGTCAAGACAGAAATACGGTGGGGTTCTCATCCGACCGGTTCCGGCCTCTATATCCGATGATGCCACATGGAATACAACTTTCGACACTTCTCCCAAGGAACTTAAATCCACCTTATACCAATCGTTAATCACCAAGCTCCAATCCGGATGATTCGGATCACCCTTCCGGGTACACAAATAAAACTCTACCTGACCGGTTTCTGTCTCTCCGTTATATCCCGTAATGATCAATTTGTAGAAATCCTTATCGTCATCCACCATCTTCTTCACACCTCCCGGAACATTCGTGAACCATACCCCTTTTTTATTCGCACTACCCGGAATATTGGGATTAGCAACCGGCTCTTCTTCTGTTCCGTACTGATCCCCATATACTAATGCCAAATAGGTATAAGTCGTATTGGCCACTAAAATATGTTCTACCACGGCCGGAGTTCCCAGCGTAAAATAAGTATCATCGCCCTCAACCCGTCCAACAGCATATACTTCATTCGCATTGGGAAATCTCGTGTACACACTATAAATATTTGAATCCAAAGCCTCTTGAGTAGCCGTCCACGTAAAGGAACGGTTATTCCGGTTCGAATAAGCAAACCCGGCATACGTCCCGTCATTATTTTTCTTTGTATTAAACGTTACGGAATTCCTGTGAGCCGCTTTCGAAGTAAAGCCGCCGTCCGGGATCGCATGAGTAAAACGATCCAACTCCAGTTCATTCAGCGTCACATCATTCGGTACAGGCGCCAGCACATCCTTATCATCGGAACATGCCATAAAAGCTATAATCAGAATGAATATAAACCACAAATTTCTCATAAATCTCATATATTTACTTGTTTTGTCAAACATCAATTACCAAGTTCCGGATTCTGTACTGCCAGAGGATTTTTTAACCGTTCGTTCTCCGGGATCGGCCAACAATACTGATTTTCCGTGAAATTCACATCCGGTTTCAGCGTATATATCCAAGGTTTATTCTGGGCCGCACTGGCATCCGTGTCATTTATAAATCGCAAAGAGGCAAAATACTCGCTTCCATTTTCCAAGAACTGTTCTACCCAGATTTCCCGGAATATCGCTCTCAACAAATCTTTCTTACTTCCGGGAGATAAAGCTGGTAACACAGGGTTTGTCCGGCATGCCCGCATATCATTCAAAGGCTTCAATGCTTCTTCCAAAGAATAATCATCCAAACGGGCTTTCAACTCAGATTCCATAAGATACAACTCGGCATAGCGGAAATAATAGGTCGCGTATGGAGCATCTTTCGCATCATACCGTCCTCCATGATATAATTTCACCGGAGTAAACACCATCTTTGTATCCCAAGTCTCGGGAGCCCGGGCGGAATCCATGACAACCTCGTAACGGGGATCTTCTTCCAGCCACCCGGTTGCAATATCCGAATAGGTATTATTATAACCGATATTATACGAATAGTCAAACTCGTAACTCGTCGTACTGGCAAAATCTCCCAAATACCTTGCCCACAAGACCTCTTTCGAATCCCAACCCACTTCATACATGGCTGCTATATCCGATTCCATCTGCCAACCGGAAGGTGCATCCCGTTTTACAGTCTCCACTAGTGTCAACGCATCCTTCAAATCTTGCGTAGAACCACGCATTGCCCCTCGATAAAGTAAGATTTTTGCCTTCAACACCTGTGCCATCTGACGGGATAAACTACGAGAAGTCGTGAAGTCCGGCATATTGGCGATTGCATCATCCAAATCTTCAAAGATCTTCGTGTACGATTCCCCGACACTACTACGAGGTACCTGCAGATTACTCAAATTTGACATCTTATCCCGATACAAAATTCCATAAGCCGAATCATCCGCATCCCACCATCTCCCGAACAACCAGAACAAATTCGTGTAAGCCCAGCCCCGCATACACCGGGCTTCAGCCAACATTTCCTGCTTACGTTCCGGTGTCGGAAACTTATTCTCTGCCAAGTTTGAGATCGCCTCTATTGCCGCATTTGCAGAGTTCACCAAAGAATACAAGGCCTGCCAAGTTCCATCCATGTCATTAGAACCTTCTTTATAGGCCATATTAAAATTAACCGTGTATGACGAGTAAAATCCTCCCTGTGAAGACAAGCGACACCAAGTCGCACCTCCGAATGCAGAGTTGGAAGCTACAATCGAGTACATCCCGTTCAGAATATTTTTTGCCCCACTATAATCCGTGACGGCATTATCCAGTGTCAAATTATGTTTGGGAACCTGATCCAAAAAATCCTCACATGAAGTAAAGAACACGATCCCCAACAACATGATATAATAACTTAATCTCTTCATCATATCTTATTTTAAAGTTATTTTTATTCCCAAATTGTAGGTTCTTGCTGACGGGTAAGAGCTATAATCAATACCCATATTATAAAATGCACTGTAAGACGTGCTGAAGTTTCCCTGCGGGTCCATTCCCGGATATTTCGTCCAAGTGAACAAATTCGTTGCTTGGAATGTTATATCAATCGCATTCACTATGCTGGAACCGAATAAACGACGAGGCAAACGATAACTAATATTCAAAGCGGATAATCTCATGAAAGATGCATCGTGAACATAGCGATCCGTGATAATGGAATTTGATCCCCAACCATAATACATGGCTCTTGGATAACCCCGATCCACACCCGGATTCATCGTCCAAGACTTCAACACGTTCTTGGATGTATTGTACACGTTCATATCCCCGGCACTATTTTTTTCTTCATCATAGAAACGATCAGCCCCGACCGAATAAGTAAAGGTGGCGTTCACCATCAATCCTTTCCAATAAACCGTAGTACCGAATCCCCCGAAGAAATCGGGATTCGCATTACCTATTTCTGTACGGTCGCCATCAGCCGTGATCTGTCCGTCTCCATCCAAATCCATGATGTACAAGTCTCCCGGACGTTCATAATTATTATTATCCCGGTAATATTGCTGTTGTCCTGTTTCCGGATTCACCGTTTTCAAGGCCACCAACTCCTCATTTGTCCGGATCAATCGACCACCATACTTGTAACCATACAAAATTCCGGTTTTTCCTCCAACATCAATTTTGAAATATTGATATGCACCACCACCAAAATACTCATCCTCACTATTCAATTTTTCCAGTGTCGTAACATTTCTAGCCACGTTGAAATCAAAATCCCAAGTCAAATCCTTCTGAGCATTCTTGATAATATCCACTTTAACGTCAAACTCGAAACCATTATTCTTCAAAGAACCAATATTCTGGGTTACTGAAGAGAAAGAAGATGAATAAGGTACAGGATCACTGTACAACAAGTTATCGACCTTTTTCTGGTAATAACCGATAGATCCCCGGATACGATCATCCCAGAATCCGTAATCCAAACCAATTTCTTTTTGTACCTGAGATTCCCATTGTAAAATATCATTCCCCAGCGAAGAGGGTTTTATTCCCGGTGCGTTATTGTACGTCGCTGATCCCATCAACGTTCTCCAGTCATAATTACCCAAATTCTGTGATCCGGTCTTTCCGATAGAAGCTCTCAATTTCAAGTAAGAAACAATATGAGAATAATCTTTCAAGAAACTCTCGTCGGAAATAATCCAAGCTAAAGCTCCCGACGGGAAATATCCCCAACGTTTATCCGGCCCGAATTTAGAAGAACCATCCGCACGGAAAGTAAACGTCGCAAGATAACGATTTTTGAATTTATACTCCACACGGGCAAAAGTAGAAACCAACGTGTTAGAAGCATAACTTGAAGCTATCGAGTTTTTAGTTGCCGCACTACCCAAATTCGTCAATACCTCATCATCCGGGAAATTCGAACCTGATGCCGACAATCCGTCTGATTCGTACTTCTCAATGGAGAATCCCAACAAACCGACCAGATTATGATCTCCAAACGTGTTAAGATAATTCAACGTGTTATCCCATACATAGGTATATGATTCATTCTTAGAAACCGTTGAAGAACTTGTTCCGTCATCATAATATTTACGGTCGTAAGTCAAATTCTTATTAATACCATACTTCAACGTCCCGTTCGTCCGTAAAGTAAGCCCGGGAATAATATCCCATTCCAACCCCAATGATCCCGTGAAATCTTTTCCTTTCCCTTCTTTCGTATTTTTCAACGAGAAAAGAGGATTCTCCACGTAATAACTGATCATATTGATCGATCCGTCTTCCAGATAAGCCGGGTAATCCGGGCGCATATCCAAAATTGTACTGATCATATCATCCTTGTCATTCGTCACACGGGATGTTGCCCGCAAGCCTAATTTGAAACGAATCACCTCCCGAACAGAGGCATCAAAATTGAAACTACCACCTAACAACTTAGAGCTACCACCTTTCACGATTCCTTTCTGATCTTTATAAAAGAAAGAAGCATTATAAGACGATTCTTTCGATCCCCCGCGGATTCCCAAACTATAATCCTGCGTTGCGGCATTATGTGTCATCAAATCCCACCAATCGGTATCACCATCATAATAAGCATCCTCCAAGAAGAAATCATCCACTAATGTCTCCAAATCAAATTGACTATTATTCGTGGCAGCGTTAAATTTCGCCTCATCAATATACTTCCGGGTAAAATAATCCAAGGTTCCTCTCGTGAAGAAACTAGCTCGCACGGCAGCTTTTGATAAGGCAATATATTCTTCGGCATTCAACACCCCGAAATCATTCGCATTCATCGTCTGAATCCCGTAACGGGCAGAAAATTCCAGTGTCGGAGTCATACCTTTTTTCCCTCGTTTAGTTGTCACCAATACAACCCCGTTTGCAGCTCTCGAACCATAAATTGCCGTGGCGGATGCATCTTTTAGAATATCTATTGTCTCTACATCCGACAAATTCAAATTATACAAGGTGTTGGATATATTACCGGAAGTCCCAGCCGAATATTCGGGAACCCCGTCAATCACCCACAACGGTTGAGAATCTCCGGACAAAGAAGAAGATCCCCGGATAATCACCGATACCGGCGAGGTCGGAGATGCCGAACCAATCATCACGTTCACACCCGGAGCCCGTCCCTGCAACATGGATTGAATAGAAGCCCCCATCGGTGCCGTTTCGATTTCTTTCTTCCCTAAACGAGATACCGCCCCGGTCATATCCTTTGCTTTCGTGGTTCCGTACCCGACGGCCACCACCTCTTCCAAACGATTCACTTCCTCTTCCAGAACCACGTTAATAACCGTGTTGTTACCCACCGTCACGTATTTCGTCTGCATCCCGATAAAAGAAAAACGTAAACGCACATTACTCATTTCCGGATAGGTCAACACGTAATTTCCCTCGATATCCGTTACCACACCCAACGTGGTACTATCAATCAATACGGAAACTCCCGGTATTGGAAGTCCTTCCTTATCCGTAACCCGTCCTTTCACTTGTTTTTCTTTCTTGTTCTCCTTTTGCACCTGTGGTTTCTCTCCCAACGGAACAATCACGACATTCACGCCTACCACGCTAAACGTCAAACCGGACCCTCTTAAACATTCCGTCATCACCTCCCGAATGTCGGAATCCTTGAAGTTCAAGGTCAAATTACCCACAGATTCCACCTGACTGTTTTGGTAGACAAACCTGTAATCCGTGGATTTCTCCAAAATGCTCATTACCTTTTCAAGAGATGCCTTTTCTACCTGCAAAGACACTTTAGCATCCTGACCAAATACCGACGCCGAAACCGGTACAACGCTTAAGAGTAGAAAAAACATTAAAAACCTCATAGCTAACCACATTTTTAACAACCATCTAATCCGAAGATGGACACAATTACCTGTTTTTTTCATACATTTGTAAAGTTTTAAAATATAACAATCCCGGATTTTACCGGATTTAAGGACGAGGTAGTGCAAATACCTCGTTCTTTATTTACGCCTCACGAAAATACTTTTCCCTTTTACCTCAAATTCCGTATCACCTGTCATCTGCAAAAGCCCAACAATCTCTTCAAAACGTTCGAATCGCTGAATATTCCCGGTAAATTCAATATCCTTCCGAGAAACATCTTCATAGAAAATATCTACATCATACCAACGAGCCAATGTGTTCAGTACTTCTTCCAATCGCTGTTTGCGAAATACGAAATTCCCGTCCTTCCAAGCTGTATATAGGGTAATATCAACCGTTTTACGGGACAAAATACCTTCATCGGTCAGAACCGCCTGTTCTCCCGGAGCAAGCACAAGACTTTTATCATCTTTTGAAATAAATTTCACTTTCCCCGAAACAAGCGTGGTCATTTGCTTATTCTCTTCCGGGTAATAACGTGCATTAAATTCGGTTCCAAGTACTTCTATACGATTTTCCCCTATTTCCACGATAAAAGGTCGGTCAGCCTCCCGTTTCACCTTAAAATAAGCCTCCCCTACCAGAAAAACTTTACGCTCCCGCTCCCCAAACTTCACAGGATAACGAAATCTTGTCTCCGAATTAAAATACACTTCCGTCCCGTCCTCCAACGTAATCGGGTACTCCCCACCTCTTGGAACCCTCAATTCATGATACGGGACCTCCCCCTCCAAATCCTCACACTCATAACGGATCCCCTGATTTTCCTTTAATATTTTTACTCCATCCAAATCTGATTCCACTGGATTTTCCTTTTTCGCATCAAGAGCCAAACGTTGCCCATTAGCCAGAATCAATTCTGCCTTTATTTCTCCCGGATGAATTTCCCGATGTTCTTGTTTTACTACCTCCAAATCCACCTCTCCCGATCTATAATAATATAAACAGAATAATAAAATCACCGGTATTGCCACAGCAATCCCCTTATAAAGCCACCCGGATATAAAATGCTGACTTTTTCTTGTTTTACGTTCTACTTCTCGCCAAGCTGCTTGTTTGTTCAATTTCCGGATCACCTCCAATCGCTGATTCCGATTCTCTCGTTCCCGCACTCTTAAATACAACGCTTTATTCTCTTCACTTTCATTAATCCACTCTTTCAGCTCTTGCTTTTCCGATTCTTTAATCTCTCCATTTAAATCTTTGACAATCAAACGAGAAATATCTAATCTTGGTATCAAATCATTCATTATACCTTCGATTGTTGAGAGCAAATTTATGGGAAAAACAAAGGACAAGGTAAAAAAGGAAAGAACTGAATACCAATGGTTAACAAAAAGAAGGTATAAAGTCTTTAGAGGAATTTGTGAATATTATTAAACGAACGTTTAATGATAAAAATATCGCTTCTCATATATAATACAATTCACCCCCGTATCTGGGTGAAAACAAAATTAAAAAAATATTCCAGAATACGAAGAGAGAGAAAGAGAGAAGCCGATTTTGATTAGATATTATTTAACGAGCCGACCTCTCTAAAATGTTCATTCTACCGACTTCAAAATATTAACAACTGGTTATCATTAAATTAACTAAACAAGAAAGTATTTGTAAAAATAAATTATAAAATGCAGGAGATCCGAAAAGTGACTTTTTCAAGTCCCTTTTCGGATCTCCTGCATTTTATAAAAATACTATTTCGAGAAGATTTTTTCTAAACGTTGTTCCAACTCTTTTCCATACAAATTAACAGCCACGATAATTCCTTCCGGACTAATCAAAAATACCCGGGGAACAGAAGAAACACCAAAAGTTTTAGCCACTTCACTCCTCTGATCTAAGACGTGTTTCCACGGAGTCTGATCTTCTTTTATGGCTTGTTTCCATGCATCAGGATTTTGATCAATACTCACACCTAAAACTTCAAATCCATCCTGCTGATATTTTTTGTACAACTCAAGAACATGTTTTCCTTCCCTACGACAAGGCGCACACCAAGATGCCCAAAAATCCAACAATACCCATTTTCCTCTAAAAGAAGACAATGCGAAAAACTTTCCCTCAACATCCGGCAAATTGATCTCAGGCACTCTAGCCCCTACAGCCACCGTTCGCATCAAATCCCGACGTTGAGTTATCAAACGGACATCGTTATTATTTTCCATCCCAACATAACTTTTTACCAAAGAGTCCAACTCTGCATATTGCAATTTTTGCATCAAAGAAGTACGATAAAAACAAGCCGCCACATATTTATGAGCTGAATGATTCAAAAATTCATTCCGGAAAATTTTCCGAGCTTTAGTCGCATCCACAAAAGCTCTCGTGGCCGCACGCACGATCTCCTTATCTTTGGTCGCAAATGCCTTTTGATAAGCTTGGGCGCATCCCGCCTCCACACTCTCCAAACGACGTTCTTCTTTGTTAAAATACTGCCATAACTCATTCGTTGATGTTCCCTCAACATTCCCGTAGTAAATTGAATCTTTCTTTACTGCCACGTGAATTTTTCCCGGTTCTAGAAATAAGGTCAAACTACCCCGTTGATTGTTAAAAAACAATTGAACAGATTGAATCTCTGCAATTTTTCCTTTAAACTCAAATTGCCCGTTTTTTATGTCTGAAACGCCCAATTCATTATATCCCTCTGCTGTTTTTTGTTTCATCACCACTTGCCCGGACTCCATCCCTTCAATCTTACCATTAACCTTATATTTACCTGTATGTTGTGCATAAACCACACAACATACGAGTAAAAAACAAACACAAAACAATATTTTCCTCATCTTATTTCTCTCTATAAGTTACATCTACCGGAGTTCCGAACCCATCATGCACGGAAGGCGCATCGAATTCATCTCCAAATACCGTTGGGATGTCATAAGTGCGAACAATCCCATTCAACCCGGAACCGGACTTCACAGACCCTACAATCAATTTTTCTTGCATCGTCGAATTAGGATACATTCCCATAAATAAATTGAACTTCAACATCGTGATCGTTTCTCCATCCAAATGAATTGGTTCTGCCTGATGCCCTTCCATATCAAAATGATACACCGTATTGCCGACAGCATAAAACAACCAAGGTAAACTGGGATGTACTGCAAAACAAGTTGCTTTTTCAATCCCCGGATAATCCAATTTCATAAACTTCGTTTGAGTTACCCCTCCATAAGCTGATACTTTCATCACGTACAAATAACGAGAGTTAGGAGCCTCTACATCTTGCAATATTGCATACACACTACCTCCATCATACCGAGAATTCGCCATATAAACAAAATCTTTCCCTGTAACCCAAGAAAATTCAGACTCTTTTGCCGTCATCAACGTACAATTCTTCATGCTATTTGCAATCATCACGAAACGTCTGTTTGAAGTGTCATATAATATTCGATTGGGATTGTAAGCACTATATGACGTGTTCACTCCCACGGACGGAGCAACATTAAAATAATTTCCATCGTCACCTGCAATAAAATTAATAGGAACCCCGAAAAGTACTTGCTGCCCAAAAGTTGTTCCCCCGAATACATATTTATCCGAGATAAGTAACTCCCATCCCATTCCGGCAGTTCTGTTCGAAGCAACAAAATTCTGAGGATATTCCAACATTTCATAACGAATATCATTCCCATCATCCCACTCATAAGTATCAACATCAAGAGTAGCGGTTGTCGTTTCCGTTATAAGATAAAACCTCGGATCTGTTCCCCATTGGAGATAATACATATCAAATACCGTATTTATCCTTTTGGGCCCTTTCAACTGCGGGGCATCCCGAAGTAAATCACGCACGACAAGATCCTCCTTGGCAGACATCGAAATTAAATCTAAACGGGTATACCCATTCACATCCGAAAGCACCAACCATCCCTCATTTAATTGAGTCGTCACCTTCAATTTGAACGATCCTTTCCAAGTTACTCTCGTAATTGTATCCTTTACCAAGCAATTCACATCGTATTCTCCATCCGGAAGCTCCACGAAGTAATTCAAATCACGTTCCTCACCAATCACATACGATGTTGTCTGAATATCCCCCACCTTGGGTTGGGAAACCGCTTCCCATTTAAAACTGTACCGATCTGGCATACTACCGTCATCCGCAGTAGCCTCTATGCCCGGAGTCACCCGCAAAGTATCAACATTTCGATATTTCATCTGCATTTCACCAGGTAACCCTGTCACCTGTAACTCATTTATTTCATGGTAGTCATAATTTCCTTTATCATCGAAACAACCAGAGACCACGACTGCCATAAATATCGTCAACACGAACAATATATTTCTCATCATATAAACTCTTTTAGGATTCTAATTGTAATACACATCACCCATTCTCATCAATGTCACATTATCATCTTCGTAAATTGGATGACCGTTTGCACTATAATCATTTAAAATCTGCACCATTTTCGCTGCAATATATTTCTGTCTGGAATTGATCATATAACTTGCATCATTAAACATTTCCCGTGTCAAATTCATCTCCTCACAGATCACATCCAATTTCTTCACCGAAAATTCACCAAATTCATAAGTACTCCATTTCGTAGGAGGGGTCATAATCTCGGAAAAAACAATCTTATAACGGATTGCGCTATATTCTTCATCGCTCGAAGACACTTTCGTCGGATAATTCAAGGTGAAATATTCATTCTCCTCTAACTCAAGAATTATATAACGTTCCTCCCGTTTTAAAACCTCTGGGCGTAATAATTCAACTAAAATTGTTCCGAAAGTATTACCAGCCGAAATCGTGTACGAATCTGATAAAGTTCTAAAATCCGTCTCAGCCGTAGCATTTGTCTCAGCAATCTTCACTTTCACCTGTCGATCATAATTTTTCACTTCGCCTCCGGTCCTTACCTGAATATAAAGAGAATCCACAGATTTATTTACATCCACATAGGCAAATGAAAAATACGTTGAATCCAATCCGGCCGACGGATTAAAATAAACAAAATCACGGCCGGAATAAAGATCCAAATCTTTCTGGCATCCCCAACCAATCATCACTAAGGCCGAAATTATGAGTACATATTTTTTTATCATGTCATTCATATTTTTAATTTCTATAATCAGTTTCACTATCAGGCAAAGGGAATTTATATTTTGCCTCATTCATCATAACATCTCCACTGTCATCGCCTGCCGGAATAGTAGAAGCATTCAATCGTTTATAATAATAAAACAACTGTCCCTCACCAAAAAACTCTTTCATATACTCCTCCTTCAACACCTGTTGAACATCGATTATTTCCGTATCCTCAAAAGCAATCAATCCCCTATTTCTCCGAATTTGATTCAAACAAGCCCGAGCTTCAGCCTCATCGCTTGTCGTTTCCGCAACAATATAAAACATTTCACTAATACGGATCATCGGGACTAAATAGGAATAGAATGGATCTGTTTCCTCTGTTGCCTCATATTTATGAAAACAACGGAAACTATATTTCCCATTATCCGGTTTAATCCAAAACGGGGTAAACCGCCAGTCACTCGTGTTCTCAGACAAAAAGATATTCAACAAACTTGTATTAGTTGGAGCCAAAATCCCGTTATCTAACTCTGGAGTAAAATAATCCGTAAAAATGTCTCCCCGCTGTTTGTTTTCCAGCCCAAATAATACTTCTGTTGAAAATACCCTATCTTTCTTTTTATTACTACTTTCCATAATTGCATTATAGGATACAAACGGATACCACTTTGGTTGTATTTCAACAAGCTTTCTTGCCATAATTAACGCATCCTCATTACGTCCGGCATACAGATACACCCGTGCCATCAGGGCTTGAACGGCATAATAATTCAATCGGTAAGTCCGTAAACGCAAGTCATTATTTCCATCCGAAGCCGTCGTATTTCTCGGCCCTTCCGTTATCACCGGATCATTAACCAACAACTCTTCCGCTTTTTTCAGATCATCTAATATATTATCAATCACCTCTGATGCCGGGAGAATATTTGATCCTTGATAAGAAAACTTCTTATTATAACAGATGGAAAGCCCCTCGGGATTCGTTTTATAAACAGGACCAAATAATCGTAACAAATCAAAATGCAACATGGCTCTCAAAGCCAATGCCTCTCCATAAATAAGATTATAATTATCACCCGTAAATACATCTTTACGCAAATCGGCATTCTCCATCAACTTATTACAATTCATGATCAAAGAATACATCTTCTGCCATAAAGCATCAATGCTTGCTTTTACATCATCATCACTATAATTATAGGCAATCCATTCTTTGTATGTACCAATAGACGAAAGATTGTAACGTTGAGCTAATATCTCAACCATTCTAAACATCAAATCCCCTCCATATAAAGTTTTTTGATTTAACTCCACGTACACCCCTGTTAAGGACTGTTTAAATCCTTCTTCAGTTTCATATAGCTGATCTTCCAAAACCCGGTCTATCGGTTTCAAATCCAACCAGCTCTCGCACCCGCACAACATTACCATAAGTAATGCGACACTTACGTTTTTTATTGATTTCAATACTTGCATATTAGATCATTTAAAAAGTTACAGAAAGAGACATTGACATCGTACGGGCAAACGGGTAGTCAATACCACGTTCTTCCTTCACGCTGGAAACCCGGAAAATATCATTCATATTCGCTTGCAAACGAATTGCAGACACCCCGAATTTTGCCAGCCCTTTCGGATTAAAATCGTATCCTGCAGAAATAGATTCCCCGCTCAACACATCTTCACGCTGAACAAAACGAGACGAAATTTTCGTGGTCTCCGTCAATGAAATTCCTTTAAATTGAGCGCGATCCCCGGCTTTTTGCCACCGATCATATAACGCTCGTTTATCTTGATTGTATTTTAATGAACTCTCCGATATATTCTCCACTTTCGTGTACATAGCATTATTAAATACATCAGCTCCTAATTTATAACGGAAATAGAACGAGAAGGAAAAGCCTTTATAATACAAGGTACTTCCCAAGACTCCTTCCAACTTGGGTTGACTATTTCCCACGATAACCTCATCCTTTACATCATATTCAAAAGTATAAGTCCCATCCTTCTTCATAAATACCTCCCGCCCTGTAGAGGGATCAATTCCCAAAGAGCGAACAGCCCACAACGAATTCGGATCACCGCCATCATAGTAACGCGTCAAACTGGTATTCTTATCTCGATAAGACCCGTCTCCACTTACATCACCCTCCTCTCGATTCGCCTCATTCAACTTTTCCAAACTATTACCTATATTTTCATAACGAGCTTTCTGCCATCTGAAATTGACACTTAACGTCCAATTGATCCTTTCTGACGGGCGATATATAGGTGAATACTTCACCGTCCCGTTGATCCCTTTTGTAAGCTGACTTCCCATATTCGTACCCACAGACGTGATCCCCACAGAAGAAGGAACAGTAATATAAACCAACAAAGGATCAGTATCTTTGACAAAGTAATCCATATTAAAATTCAAGCGATTACCCAACAATGCAATATCCACTCCTATATTTTTATCCAGCGTCTTCTGCCATTTCAAATTAGGATTACCTATTGCATCTATAAGAACGCTTGTTCCAAAAGAGCTTTGCATCCATGTATTGAATGAATAACTCGTTATAGATTGATACGAACTAAAATTCTGGTTCCCAGGGTTTCCTATGGAAGCCCTGATCTTGAATAAATTCATCCATTTCGCATCACGTAAAAACGGTTCATTGTGTAAATTCCATGCCAAACCCACAGCCCATGTCTCCGTGTAACGTTTGTTACTACCAAAAGCGGAAGAACCATCTAAACGGAAATTCACATCTAACAAATAACGATTGTCGTAAGCATATCCCCCGTTAAAATAAACACTATGTGAACGACTTTCCGTTTCGGAATATGTTGGCTTACTTCCTTCCGTAAACCCATTTGAAAAAGGAGGCTTTGTGAAATTCCCATTAGGAAAACCTGAAACAGAATATCCCTCATTCGTTGACAAACTGGAACGGAGATTTGTTCCGATCACGGCATTTATCTGGTGAACCTCTTTCAATAAAGCACCATAAGTTAGAGTTAAATCGCCATCATAATAGAATTCACTCACCGTTGTTGATGTATAACGTCCCTTTTTATCTTGCGCGTAATTATCAAACGACGAATGTTGAGGGGAAACAAATTTCTCCGTCTTTTTCGCTCCCTTCCCTATTCCCAAACGTCCCCGAAGATACAAGGTAGGCATAATCCTCCATTCCAGATTCAAATTATTCCTAAAACTAAACTGATCTTCCTCGTCTAAATTATTCAAACTGGCATTCCAAAGCGGATTACCCACAGAATAAGTTGTATTCGTATTAGGGATCACAAAATAATCCAAGTAACGTTCGATCTTCCCATTCTCCCCCGTTTTCCGATAATAAGGATTCGCTCTTGAAAATTCTGAAAATGGAACAGTAGGATTCTCTGCTTTGTTATAATCCAAAGAAAATTTATTGGCAAAAGAAATTTTACCTTTCCGGTAACTCAAATCGAAATTTCCCCCGATAACATTACGTCTGGACTGTTTCATTACACCGGAAATATTATTATAATTTATTCCCAAACCATAGCGAACAGCATCGTCACCGCCCTCAGCATACAAATTATGTTTGTGACTAAAACCAACTCTTAACGGTTCATGCAACCAATACGTATTCACCCCACGAGCAACCTCTGCACGACGACTATTGTACAGACTATCTAACACTTGCTGCGTCATTCTTGACCCGGAACTTCCCGAGGAAGAAGCCGTATAATACCCGGCCAATTTCTCGAATTCCAACTTCTCTTCCGCATTCATCAAATTATAATCGGAAAGATCCGGCATCGAGACACTAAAATCACCGACATACGAAATTTTAAATTTACCTTGTTCCGGTTTTTTGGTCTCTATCACAACAACCCCATTGGCAGCTTTTGACCCATAAATTGCGGTAGATGCGGCATCCTTCAAAATAGTCACTGACTCAACCCGTTCCATATTCAAGTCTGTTATTACTTGTAATGTCGTCTCAAATCCATCTAGAATAAACAAAGGTTGATTAGGATCCGTTCCAAATTGTTCCTTTAACCCGATCACACTCGTTTTACCCCGGATCTCAATATCCGGCAAGCGGTTCGGGTCCGAACCGAATTGATTATTTTCCATAATTGCAAAAGAAGGGTCCAAAGTTCTCAAACTCTGGATTAAGTTTTGGGAACCAACCATCTTTAATTCCTCTTTCTTAAATGTAGCTGTTGACCCGGTAAAGCTCTCTTTTTTTCTCTGGTAAATACCCGTAACCACCACTTCATCCATCTCCGTTATATCTTCGTGCATCACGATAGATAGCGGTTTCGTGTCATTACTCTTCACTCTTACCTCTTGTTGCTTGTAACCTATAAACGAGAACACAAGCACAAGACTGTCTTGCTTTGGCAACTCAAAGTTAAACCTACCATCAAAATCCGTAACAGACCCGATCTGTGTACCTTTCAACAGGATGGTCACTCCCGGTAAAGACTCTCCTTTTTCATCCTTAACCGTTCCAGATACTTTAATTTTTGTTACTTCTTTCTTTTCCGGTTCTTCTGGTCGAATAATAATCAATGTCCCGTCAAATTCAAACATCATTCCCGTATTCACCAGCACTTTACGCAAAACACTTTCCACGGTCTCGTTCACGGCCCGCACCGAGATGGCTCCTAATTTTTCTGTTTGTTCCGTGTTGAAAACGAACGACAAATTAGTTTGCTTTTGAATTTCACTAAACAACACCTTAAACGAAACCTTCTGCAAATCCAGATTTACCCGTTCCTGTTGGGCTAAAGTTGAGGCCGACAAACCCAACGTGAAACACAACAGTAATGAAATACATAATCTCATCCTCAATAAGATTTTTCGTTTTCTATGTCCATCTAAAGACAGACATAATCGTTTTTTTTCCATATATTTGCAATATTAAAGATTATTATTAGCGACAGTATGTTTTCCTAGGACTCCTGTCGCTTACGGTTACAACGGGGGATGTACCACCATCCTCCGTTTTTTATTCTGTTACAATTATTGTTTTCTCTTTAATCGTAAAATGTACACCCACCATTTTACTAATCGCATTCAAAATAGTCTCTATATTCTCATACTTTTCCATATGTCCAGTGAAATGATACGTCTTTACCCTTTCATTACTATAAAATATATCCACATCATACCAACGGGATAAACGATTCAAGATACCTTCCAAACCCTCATCTTCAAATACAAAAAAACCCTCTTTCCAAGCCGTATAAGTCTTCACGTCCACGTCCCGAATCCCTTTGAATTCACCGTTATCTCCAAATTCGGCTAATTGAAAAGGTTTCATAATATACTCTTGCACCGAACCCCTTCCCCAAATCCCGACCTTACCCGACACCAAGGTTGTTTGAGTTCCCCCTATTCCATTCGTGTTCACGTTAAACTCGGTCCCGTACACTTTTACCCGAACGGCATCCGTTACCACGTAGAAAGGCCTGTTCATATCTTTCATCACCTCGAAATAAGCCTCCCCCGACAAATATACTTCCCGTCTCTTACTATCAAACTGCACCGGGTACTTCAATTTAGAGGCGGCATTTAGGTACACCCGCGTCCCGTCCGATAAAGTTATCGTGTACTCTCCGCCTCGGGGAGTCTTCAACGTATTATACTGCAATGTAGTCGTTTCTTTTTTCGTATCTTGATAAACAATACCTTTCTGTCCATTTTTCACAACAAAATTTTCTTGTACGCGAATATCCTCCTCTGCAGAAGGTAACAAGGTAATTGCCTTTCCTTGGGCCGTAATCAAAGTCGCTTTGTATCCTCCCGGAACAATTCCCGTTTTATGCATGGTCATCTGGGATTGTTCTTCCATATGCTCCTGTTGCAACCAGTAAATACCTAACAATAACGGCACGACTATAACCGCAGCATATTTCAAAACCTGCCAAACACGGAATTTCCCGCGCTTGGAACGAATATATTTCATGTAACTTTTTAACTCATGTTCCACTCTCTCTTCGGAAGGAATTGGCCCACTCGTCAAATTCCAAGCTTTCTTCAATTGATTAAAATAAACCTCGTTCTCCGGATCCGTTTCCATCCATCGAGCCAAAGCCTGAATTTCGTCCGGTGTTGCTATCCCGTCCAAAACTTTTAAAATCAATTCGTCTTTATCAGATTTTTGCATCATATCTTTATCCGTTATATCCTTATAACGACTAAAGACAAATTTACCCCTAGAGATTTTTCAAAAATTTTGAATAAAAATAAAGCACAACAACCATCCCAACTCTTTCCGTAAACGGACAAAAGCTGTAGTCATTTGTGCTTCAACAGTTTTCATGGATATATTTAATTGTTCGGCAATCTGTTTATTGGAAAGTCCATCCACTTTGCTCAACACGAATATCTCCCGGCATCGTTCCGGCAACTTATTTATAGCATCCTGTATCGCTCCCTTCAAATCCTCATCCAGCAAAGCTTGCTCTGCCTCGGGAGTCTCCACGACTTTCGAAAAATAAAAATCTAACAGTTCTTGATTAATATAGTTATTCTCCACTTTTTGATGCTTGATAGCATCAATACAACTATTATACACGGATCTATAAAGATAAGGTCGCACTTGAAATCCTCTTTTTATCTCCTTGCGACGTTCGTATAACCTACAAAAACATTCTTGCACTACATCATTTGCCAACTCCACATCTTTCAGGATTCGTCCCGCATAATTTAACAGAGGGCCATAATACATACGAAACACTTGGGTAAAAGCCTTTTCTCTCCCTTCCCGTAGTTCTGTAATTAATTGTTCCGAATTACCATCCATATTTATATGCCTCTCTACTAAATATTACTCCAATTCACCTCCTGCAAATATACAATAATCTATAAATAAACACGAGTTTCTTGAAAAAGGTTACCCCATTTTCAAGAAACTCGTGTTCAAATTCTCTCAAATATTCTTAAATACCCTCTAATCCTTTTAAAATCTCTCTTGTTTTGGGATCAGACGGACGCAACATATTAGCATTTATAAAATTACCATCCCGATCTATCAACAAAAAGTGGGGTATTCCATAACAACAAATCTCCTTCATGAATTTCCGATCATTTCCCATATGTAACTGAATACCTCCCAATTTTCTATTTTTTACAAACTTTTCCCAAACCTCCCGGCTCCGATCGCTGGATATACTCACAAAACAAATATTCCGCCCCTCAAACTGTTTTTCCAATTTTTTCAAATGAGGAATTTCCGCATTACACGGTCCACACCACGTAGCCCATATATCAATATACACATATTTTCCTTTAAAATCAGATAAACTCACTTCATCCCCTTTTACATCTCGAAAAGTAAACGGAATCCCCGGTTGCCCCTTACTCAACTTTTTATTTGTATTACATAACTCATCGTAAGCAGCAACAAGATTGGGCTGATGCACCCATTCCCTGAAAATAGGATCTATCTCTTCAATATTCTCCGTTCCAAGCCCCTTCACATATGACATAACATTCTTGTTAACAATATATTCCACCAACCTCCTATCCGTATAAGTCGAAACGGTTCTGTTCAATACATTCAGTAACACATCATGAAACTTATCTGGAGATTCTTCCAGCTTGGCTAAAGCATGCACTATCATGTCGATAGATTCTCTGTACCCGGGAATTTCCCATGAGGCAGAATCCTCTATTATAACCTTCTGCAACTCGCCATAAGAATCATCCAGCACATCCATTTTCCCGTCCTTCACATTTCCGGAAACGACACCAGATGCTAAATGGCGATTCCTCTCGTAACGAAGACGCTTTATTTCCTGTTTGACAAATTCAGGGTCCAAGTTAGCCGCATACAAATCTTCTTTTTGTTTATTTATCACCCGATCCAACTTCTTCCTAAATTCCCGGTTCGCTATCCGATAGTAATCTATGAAATAAATCTGCTCGCCATTCCGTTTGTTCAAATAACTATTCACATCTGCCCCCTTTCCCTCAAAACGCCATTGATTTCCTTGAAACCTTGCAACCCAAGGTTTCCCTGCTTTCAACCAAACTATATACGGAAACTCCCCTACCCATAAACGGGCATATTCCCCTCCTGACAATACAAGTGAAATTGATGCTTTTTGCAAAGAATCTCCAGACACGAACTTCAATGTTATCCGTTCATCTCTAAACTCCAAGTCTACTTTTCTCGTCTCACTCACGGGGTATAAGAATTCAAAAGTTGTCTTCTCTTTCTTATTACAAGCTCCCAGCATCACGATACAAACGAACACTATTAAAATATTCTTCATAATAACCCAATTAAGACATCCTATTTTTAAACAATTCCCTTCAATTCCTTTAAGATTTTCTCGAACTCTGAACTTGAAGGTTTAGGTAGTTTCAGGTTCATCACTCGTCCCTTCTTATCCAACAAAATCAAACGGGGAATCGCCTTTACCCGAAAAGCGATCATAGAAGATTCGTCTCCGGCAATCCACCACTGGTTCCCATTCATTTTCCCCCACCACAATTCATTCCGCCAACGTTGCTCCTCCGTGTCACAAGAAAGACTCACGAAAACAATCTTTTTATCCTTATACCGCTCAACACACCCTCGCAAAGCCAGATACTCTTGCTTGCAGGGATAACACCAAGATGCCCACACATCTATTACCACGTACTTTCCCTCGAACTGTTTCAACGACACCTTTTTCTTTGCTGTATCCTGAAATACAAATTCAGGAACCAAATCTCCCACCTTTAACTCACAGGTATCATGAACCGGCACAGATTCTACCCGAATCTGGCTCCATCCTGCTAACGAGTATAACATTAAAAATATGAACGACCACTTATTCATAACCATCATTTCATCAATACATCTGCTTTCATCTCACTCAAAGAGGCCTTCAATTCCCACATTTTCACCTGTTGAATCAACTGATCTGTTAAAACAATCAATTCCTTCTTCTGCTCCCCGGTCCACTTTTCCTTGAAATACATGATTGGCATAAAATACAAAGATGCGATCTTTTCATCCGGCACAAACGGGAATGCCCTCTTATAGGCTTTTAGCGCCATCCCTGTATCTCCCGTCATTATCCCCTTGATCAAATCGACATAGCCATACAAGTAATCCTGCCCTGTTAGATTATAGGTATCCAAAGTAGATTTCAGCTTATCCACCTCTTTCAATGTTATATTCTTATTCGCCCCCCGCAGGATACTTTCCAGTGGAAGAGCAAACAACGATCCAAGTTTTTTATCTACCTTCTCAACACCAACTCCTTGACGGAATTGCTCCACATGTTTCAAGAAATAAGTCAAATTCCCGGAGCCTACAGGCGATAATTGATAATCTTCATAAATAAACCAGTACGGTTCCATACACTTCTGCCAATCTTCCAAAGATGTCATTACGTCCAATGCTATATCCCTTGCTTTTCCCGCATTCCCAGAATCCATTAACACCTTGATATACTTCAACAAAAAATCCATTTTACGATTCCCCGCCAAATATTCTCCTTCAAAATTTACTACAGAATTATCGGTAAAGCTTGCATCTATTTTCTTAATAAATTCCTTCCCATCCAAAGCCGCTCCTACAATCCTAGCCTTTACCCCTCCATCTGACGTTAGTATCAAAAAAGTCGGATAAGAGGATACCTTGTATCGCTGTTGAATATTAAGGCCTTCACTTTTTTCCATATCAAATTTCACACATATAAACTTCCCGTTTATATATTCCCCTACTTCTTGTAATGGCAATATCTTTTCCGCCATCATTTTACATGGTCCACACCATGAAGTATAGCAATCCACCAAAACACATTTACCTTCAACACCTGCTTGATTTAAAGCCTCTTCAAACGTCAAGTCACGAAAAATAGTCTGGGCAGAAACATACATAAACCCAAATATACACCCCAATAACAATACGAACCCTTTCATAAAAACACACTCTATAAGTAATACTAAATACGCTAACATCATTATAAAAACTTTTCTTCCCTATGTCTAGGGAAGAAAAGTATAAAGCACGCACCAATTCTTAATTTTCTCCTAAATGAGGTATTCCAAAATCAGCAAAATTTTTCAGAGAATGTTTCAATTGCGACATCTCGACCTGATCTATTAATTGTTTTGTAAAAGCAACCAATTCTTTTTTTTGTTTATTATTCCACTTGTATTGCAACATCGTGAGAGGACTAAAATATAAATAAGCAATTTTTTCATCTGGCATTTTTGGGAATATATCCTTGCACAATCGAAGAGTCTCATCAGTATTTTCCTCCTTTATTGCCTTAATCAAAGCTATATAGTCATACAAATACTGTTGCCCTGTCAATTTATAAGTATCTAGCAACTTTCCTGCGGCTTCCACATCTGCCAGAGTTGCATTTTTATTCCGTCCCCGAAGAATATCTTCCAACTGGATGGCAAACAAATTTCCCAAAACAGAATCTACTTTCTCTACCCCCACGCCTTTTCTGAACTGCTCCACGTGTTTCAACAAATACATCATATTACCGGAACCAACCGGGGACAAATCCAAATTTTCATAGATAAACCAATACGGCTCAGAACATTTTTCCTCTTCATCCAGCGCAACTAACACATCTTGAGCGATTTTCCGTGCTTTCTCTAAATCACAAGACTGCACGAGTGCTTTGATATACCTCATCAGGAAATCCATATTCCGATTCCCATTTTCGTACTCCACACCTAACTTCCCGGCTGAATTTTCATCAAAAGCGATTTTAACTTTTGCCAAGAATTCGTCTCCTGTTGCCATACCCCCAACCACTGCATGTACCAAATTCCCATCTGTATCTAAAATTAAAAAAGTTGGATAAGCTGATACTCTGTATTTTTGCTGGATCGCCCGTCCTTCTCCTTTCTCCATATCGAACTTTACACAAACAAATTTCCCGTTCATGTATTCTCCAACTTCTTTCAATGGTAAAATCTTCTCTGCCATCATCTTACACGGCCCACACCAAGAAGTATAACAATCTACAAACACATACTTATTTTCCACTTTGGCCTGCTCTAATGCTTTTTCAAGCGTAAGCTCTTGAAAACTCGTCTGCGCAAACATGGATGTCATCACAAATATGCAACTTAACAATAATATTATTTTCTTCATTACGTTTCTTATTAACCTTTTAATAATTAGAATATGAATAACGTCCTTTTCTCAAAGTCAACTCTCCTAATTCAAAATCATTAGTTGGCACTAATTGAAAATTCAACGCAACACTTCCTTTAGTTTCCGCATCATACAGAATCACCACAGGTATATTCATATAAACAGAATCCGCAGGAATAATCATATGTCTTTGAATTTCCGGATCATCAAAAGCGACATAATTCACCCCCGGAACTGCAGTAATATAATTACTATCCGCCTTATTAATGTATGGTTCAAAACGTACTATCCGATCTTTTTTGGCCGGCATCCCAACCGCTTGTAATCTAAACCAAGCCGTATCCCGCAAGCGATTTGAATTCACATAAGGATAATTCAACGGAGCAGTTTTTCGATCGTTAGTATCTTTATTTATCAAATTACTATAATAAAATTGGATATAATCACCTTCCTCATAAAACTCCGGTTTCTCATAATGACAAGAAGCTACTCCTAAACAAAATAGGAATACAATAATAAATAACCTTTTCATAACTTCTAATTTTTTATTCACCTAAATATTCTTTTTCCGGAATAGGCAATATATATTGCTCCTCGCTACACTCACTTATTCCAAAAATCATATTTCTTACATTTAACCGTTTATATGTAAAGAAATTCTGCCCCTCTCCTATTAACTCTCGAATCCATTCTTTATACACTCGCCCCTGACGATCTATTTCTGTTAAAGGTACATATTCAAGACCACGAGCTGTACAAAATTCTTTATAAACTTCATTCGCTTCCGTCAAAGGAGCCTTCTCCATAATCATCAAATACATTTCTGACAAACGAATAATTGGAAAATTTTGTGCAGCTTTTGTCCCAGTATAAAAACATCTGTATTTTCTTAAAACATATCCATAAATCATTAATCCAGTTCTCTCATAAGTCCACAACTTTTTATAACGGAAATCAGACGTATTTCCATCAAATAAAGTCTGTACAAAAGTCGGATTGACATTTACAATCATCGCCCGTCCTGACTGCCAACCACCTTTACCATAATCATAAGTATCACATTTGGTGCCACAAATATGTTCACTATAACAAGTTCCATCCACCCACGAATTATCCGGAAAATCATCAACCTCATTTGTTAAACGAAACTTTTTAGAACCATCCGGGTTTGTCGCATCTTTCACTAGTCGAGCATACCTCAATGCTTCTTCAATATTCCCGTACCACAAATGAACCCTTGCCAGTAATCCTAACACACCATAATAATTCATCCGGCTTTTCCGATAAGGCCACACACTACTGGTCGTTTCTGTATCTTCAAAAGACATTTTCAACACCACATCCGACTTTCCTAATAATTCCTCAGCCCGTTTCAAGTCCTCGAATAATAATGTCATATATTTTTCATATGTAACATACTCATACCTATTAGCAGAATTTACGGTAACATAAGGCAAATAAGTTCTGTTAACATCAACCTTTGAAGGAACGGGTCCCCACAAACGAATCAAATCAAAATGAGCCAATGCACGGAGAGCATGAGCTTCCCCCACCCCAATATTATAAACGTCATCAGAAATTTTTTTCTTATTCAATTCAACCCCTTGAATCAAATCATTCATGGTAACTACAATCTTATAAAAACCTTGGAAAGAACTACTTAAAGAACTTTCCACCAAATCAGAATCGTAATCATGATTACTTAAATCATACTCTCGATTACCTTCACTTACAGTCCATGAACACGCTAATGATTCCGTCATACCTCCTCCTCCCATATAACCGGCCGGATTATATAATACCCCCCGCATATTCAGATATGTCCCATTTAACGCTTGTTTTATCCCGTCATTTGTAGCATACAAGTCTTCTGCCAATATTGACGTCGCCGGTTGTACCGTCAACCAATCATTGCAAGCACTACATCCTAACAATAATGCTATACTCAAACTATATATTTTTTTTCTCATCTTTTTAATTTTATGCATTAGAATGAACAAGAAATTGAAAAATTCGGGTTAATTGAAAATGGATAATCTATTCCCCTCTCCCGCTTGATTGTTGATAAATAAAATATATCACTTAAATAGGCACTCACCGACAAGGATTCCATCCCCAACTTTTGACACCATTTCCGAGGTATTAGATAAGAAACATTTATATTTGTACAACTAAACACGTTATCCTTATGTACAAACATACTATTGGGATACGTATACTGTCTCGAAGCATCTGATGTAACTTGATAAAGTTTATATCGAGATACATCTCCCGGTTTCTCCCAACCTTGAGACAATGCTCGTTTATCCACATTATACAACAAACTCAAGTTCTCTCCCTTAGTCAATTCTGTAAAATTAACCTGATACCCTCCCCACTTCACGCCAAATCCGACATTAAGCGAGAGACCCTTATAAGAAAATGAAGTACTGATATTCCCATTAAGTTTAGGTTGACGGTCTCCCAACCAAACAAGATCTTCTGAACTTTGTCTGAAAGTTATATTATTGTTCTTATCCAAAAACATTCGATAACCTGTTGACGGATCGACTCCAACAGAACGTAATCCGTAAATGGCATCCATAGAATGTCCTTCAATGTAACGATAATATTCACTTGCCCCACTCATGGTTTTCGAACTATATTTAACCTTCTCTTTAAAACCTTCCGATAATTGGACGATCGTGTTTACCTGGCGATTAAATCGTCCCGTAATACTCCAGTTTATATTTTTCACGGTATTACGAATAGGATAAAGCGTAACATTAAACTCGTATCCTTCATTCCGTATCTTCCCGATATTCCCTTTAAAATTCTCAAATCCATGAGAAATCGGTAAGAATATATCTTGCACGGCGTTATCCGTCAACTTATTATAATAATTAAACTGGAATGCAATGCGATTACTAAAGAAACCCATATCAAAACCGACATTGTGCTGATACGTATTCTGCCATTGTAAATATGGGTTAGCAAACCGTTCCATCTCAACCCCTACACCGGATAAATAAGTTTCGTTCACATTTTGCCTATACACCGTCATAGCATCTGCCGGACTAAATCCCATATTTCCAGATACGCCATAAGAGTAACGTACTCTCAAGTCACTAATCCACCCCACGTTTTCCTTGATAAAACGCTCATTATATATGTTCCATCCTCCCCCGAATGACCAAAAAGATCCCCAACGACTTTCCGACCCAAAAGATGAAGAACCATCCGTACTATACGAAATATCTAAAAAGTAACGCATATCATAATAATAATTCACGGAACCACGTAAAGATATTCTACGCATGGTAGTCTCTTCACCACTTGTACCCCAAGCATCCGGATATCCTAAAGACATTCCTATATTATCTATTTTATCCGTAAGAAATCCTGTGGCAGCCCAGCTTACTTCATCTTCTAAATCTTCCTGCATCTCTCCATTCAGATTTACGGTCAACATATGTTTTTCGTTGAAGGTGTTTGTATAATTCACTGTTAAAGCTGTTTGCCATACATCCGCAGTCTTATCTCTTCGATCATAACGTCCTTTCTGCTTTAATTCTTTATCTGCATACCATTTATGCGAAGGAGGTATAAAACTATCTTTACGAGAAATTTTCCTACTTAATCCCACGGAACCAACCACTTGAAAACCCGGACAAATCGTGTAACGAATCGAGGTATTACTCCGTAAAGAAGTATACTTGGAATCATTCCAACATCCAACCCTCCAATCATACAAAGGGTTATCTATAGGATCTTGATTTAACGGATGATAATAATAAGTTACAGGATCACCATTTTCATCGTAAGGGTTCCAATACCGATTCATTTGCACATAATCCGAAAAATTACCATAAACACTATTTTTAGATGTATTCACTCCAAGAGAAAACGATTGCATCACCATCCATTTTTCTGTCATATAATCCACCTCTAACGTTCCATTGACATTATTACGGTCAGATCCTTTCATAACCCCCACGGTTGAATCGTATGACAAATCAAAACGAAAACGCCAATCATCCGCCCCCCCCATAAAATTCAAACGATGAGTTTGCCCTATTCCCGTACGAACTGGTACCGACATCCAATCATAATTTTCCCCCTTGTCAACAGCATTTTTTAATTCTTGATAGGTATCTTCATATAAATCCCATACCCCATTCTTATGCTCAAATTCCAGTTTTTCTGCAGCCGTTGCTAAATTATAAGAACTCAAATCCGGACTCTCTATTTTTATTTGCCCATTATAAGAAATTCGCAATTTACCAGCTGCTGGACGAGTTGTCGTAATCACCACCACACCATTAGCACCCCTAGATCCATATAAAGATGTTGCACTTGCATCCTTCAAAATCGTGATATTTTCTACTTCATTCTCGTTCAAATCCATCACGCGTTCCAAATCGACCTCAAACCCATCCATTATAAACAACGGGTAATTCAATGTAGCCCGATTAGCATTCTGCAAATCTTCCACACTTGATAAGGTTGAAGCCCCACGCAACTGAATTTCAGGTAAATGATTCGGATCAGAGCCAGCATCATTATTTTGAATAATTCGAAAACTAGGATCAATGTTTGACAATGTCTGCAAAAGATTACGAGAATATTTTGCTTTTATTTCTTCTTTTGAAACAGCAGTTACCGCTCCCGTGAAACTCTCTTTCGGTTTATTAAAAATACCTGTCACCACCACCTCGTCTACCGTCTGTAAGTCTTCCTCCAACACGATCGCAAGAGACTTGTTATCATTTTTCACCGGAACCTCTTGCCGTTTATACCCTACGAAAGAAAAAATCAACATCAAATTATCCCGTTTAGGCAAATCAATATCAAATTCCCCTTTTACATTAGTTACAAATCCTAAAGTTGTTCCTTTTACCCGAATAGTCACCCCAGGAAGTAATTCTCCCTTCTTATCCTTCACAATTCCTTTCACCGTAAATTTAGAAAGCGTATCGACACTCGCTACCACAACATGCTGAATAACAATTGTATTATCAACTAATCTATAAGTGAGCCTAGTACCTTTTAAACACGCATCTAACACAACTTTAATATCAACATCTGTATATGCTAGATTCAAATTTCGAATACCAGCAACCTGATTATCACGAAATAAGAACGTGTAATCAGTCGTCCTTTCCAAAACTTTTACAACCTCTTCAAATGAAGCATTCTCCAAATGAAGGGAGACCCTTGCCTCTTGACTATACACACCTGCCGATAGCTGCAACGTTGATACGAATAAAAGCAATATCTGATTATCCGTTTATGCACCTGTTATATTCGCAATTACTAGTCTGTCAAAGAGTTTGTCTCCAAAATACCGTCTGTTTAATTTGTAAATAAACTCGTTGAGATACAACTGTAAGTATTTCCTTTTGATTTTATGGTAGTTGCCCAGCAATGTCCGTTTTGCATTACTGATTGCGATATGCACCCATTTGAGTGTTTCCTTGGTGGTTTTGGCGTCTGATTTCTCGGTGACGTGCAATTCCACCAGATCGGAGATGTCAACGTAAGAAGTGCTTTTGTCCGAAAATACGATGGCATCATCCTCCATGCAGTCCCTGACCACGCCGTTGATTCCTTCACTTTGATGGCTATCCAGTACCCTGGCCTTGAAATAACGCACATGCTTCTCCTTTTTGCCCGTTTCGATATCTTCCAACGGGGTGCTTTCGGCCATCACCGCAACGTTCTGCTTTCCCTCGGCTCCCCGGCCACGTGTACCCTTGCCTCGCTCGATTTCCTTACTGGCCACCGAAAAGTAACCCTCATCCAGTTCTATCATCCCTTCCAGTGTATACCTTGCATCCCGGTTGCCCATCGCCCTGCGGAGTTTGTGTACCATCGCCCATACCGGTTCGTAACGCTTCAATCCTAATTGCTTCTGGAGTTCGTTGGTGGAGAATCCCTTTTTTGTGCAACTCATCAGGAACATCGTTTTGTACCACACCAGAAACGGCAGCTTGGAGCTCTCCATGATCGTACCGCTGCGCAACGAGGTGCGGAAACGGCAACCTTTGCATTCATAACTCCATTTACCCTGTAACCAATAATGGGAAGTGCCCCCGCATCGCTTGCAGACAACCCCTTCCTTATCACGCTGCTCCTTGAAATGCAAACGACAATCTTCCTCCGAACCGAAATGAGCCGTAAAACTGAATATGTTCATAATCCCTGCTTTTTGAGCGCTAATATACTAAAAATATTAGGTGTGTTTGCGGAGAATCAGATAGATTTTTCAAAACACTCAAGTCCATACTCGCATTATGAAAAATTAATAAATTAGATGAAAGATATTTAGAAAGTTCGTCTTCCCATAATTCTTGAAAATTAAGGGAAAATTCTACATCTTCATATGAAATTCCGTGTATTGAAGTATGAGTTTTTAAAAACTTTTCTGATTTTGGTGGATTTATATAGTGTTTTGTCGAATAAACTATTGTGTCATTTTTCACGAAGCATAATCCGATTGCACAAGCACTTAATCTACTGTTATTTGCTGTCTCAAAGTCAATAGCAATAAAATCAAATTTATTTTCAAAGTACTCAGGGAATGTATGAGGATTTTTAAATTGATTGAATTTCAATTTTTGCAAAATCGCTTGTTCGTATTGAGGTTTTACTTTATAACCAACTTGTTTTGCTTTTTTTAGCCAAGGTTCAAGAATATAGTTTGGTGTATTTTCGATAAAATTATAGAATAGAAATTCATTGTTTGTTTCAGGATTTATTCCCGAAACTTCCATTTCAATTTGATTTTTTGGTTTAGGTTTAAAAAAGTTAAACATAGTTCATTTTGTATAATTCAGACGAGTTTTGGTGTAATATGGCATATAACGTTTGGCAAATTGGCGATGGAGCCGACTTTTAGCACAAATGTTGAATAGAATTACTAATCTTCAACATTGCACAAAAGTTCAATAGAAGTACTTCACCGGCTCTATTGCCAATTTGTTTGTTATGTGCCGTTTTATTCCATTTTATACATTTAACAATTGCTGAAACGTAAAGTCGGGTTTAAACATTTCAATTTCGTTTTGAGTTGATTCTTCTTGTGCTTCTTTGCCATAGATAAACATTTGCTGTTCATAATTTTTAACAGCCTCTTCAATGCTATTAAATTTTCCATCGGCTAGATTATCAGACAATATCAAGGCATCCACCAACCCACTATTTACTCCCTGCCCTGCAAAAGGCGGCATCAAATGTGCGGCATCCCCAATCATTGTTATGGGTAATGGGCGCTTGCTTTTCCAAGGCTTTTCTAAAGGAAATATCCGTGTAGCCAATCCTACAAATGACAACGTCGTATGAATCAATTCTTTGTAGCGTTCGTCCCAATCGGAAAATTCTTTCAGAAGAAAATCAACGACACTATTTCTGTTTTGAAAATCTACCTGCGTTTGGTTTTTCCATTCATCAGGTGTTTTAAAACTTATTCCAAAATGCAATGCACCATTATTATTGGGGTTAGCAAATAATAAATTACCTTGGTGAGATGCCATTAGCCGGTTTCCATTGCATAGCTGAAAAAATCCAGGACAGTTTATCTCTGGTTGATGAATATCGGCTTGTATATTGAAAGTACCTGTTTCTTCAACTTCCGTGTCGGTAACAAATTTTCTTACCTTGGACATCCCGCCATTGGCAAGAATAACCAAATCTGCTGTTTCACTCGGTTTATTCTCAAAAGTTAGTGTCCACTTCTTCTTACCAGGTTCAAGCATAACAAGTTTTCTATCCCAAATAACCGTGTCGTTTTCTAAACTATTCAACAAGATAGCCCTTAAGTCATTTCTGTTTATTTCAGGATTGTCAAATCGATTTTCGGGCTTTACATTTTTTGTGGATAAAATATTGCCTTTTTCATCAGCAATATTTACACCCATTGGTAAGGCTAAGTCATAATAAGTTTGTAACAATCCCGCTTTTTTCATTGCTTCCTGACCTGAACCTTTGTGTAGGTCAAGGGTTCCACCAAAAATTCTTGCCTCTCGGTCGTTGTCTCTTTCGTAAACTGAAACGTCTATGCCGTTTTGCTGTAATAATTTTGCCATAGTCAGTCCAACGGGTCCACCACCAATTATTGCAACGTTCTTATCACTAAGTAAATTCATTTGTTTGTCTGTATCTATTCGCATTGTCATTCAAAAATGGCACATAACGGGAAACGCATTGGCGAAGTGGCGGATAAATTGGACAAAAAGTTCAATTTAGCGAGAACGTAGCCGATGTGTTTCCACAGAGCTAACTTACAAATAAAAAGCGAATGTGGAACACATTCGGCGGAATAAAATGCAGAAACTTTCAATTTAGCACTTAACCTGCCATTTTGCCAATGCGATGTTATGTGAAGGAATTTTTAGTATCTTTGTATTCAAATAATTCACATTTTATGTATTTCAGCAAGCCTTGGTAATTAAAAATTAAAGTAAATTATTAAATCGTCTTTTTGAGACGGTTGCTATTTGGTACGTTAATTTTTAATTTAAAATAAGGTAATAATGAAAAATATAAAACCCTTAACTTTTCCGTTTAATTCGGAAAATAATACATCCATAAAACAAAGTCTTTTTCGATTTCGAGAATATTTTGATTCTTCTACAATTGTTGGTTTAGGCGAAAACGCACATTTCATAAAAGAGTTTTTTACATTCAGGCATCAAGTTATTGAGTTTTTAGTAACTGAATGTGATTTTGACACCTTGGCATTTGAGTTTGGTTTTTCTGAAGGATTAGAAGTTGATAAGTGGATAAAATCACAAATTCCATTCGACGATTTGGATAAGTTACTGTCACACTTTTATTATCCAAATGAGTTTAAAGATACTTTGCTATGGCTTCGTCGGTATAATCAAGACAATAATAATCAAATTACCTTTTTAGGTGTGGATATTCCTAAAAATGGAGGTTCTTATTTTCCAAACTTTCGTATTGTATCTGATTATTTGCAAAGACTTTCAATCGTTTCTTCTGATGTCTTACAGAAGATTTTAAATCTTGCTGAGAAATTTGATTTCTATTCGACTTCTCAGCTTGCGTTAAATTTATCGCTTTTTGATGAAGCTGAACATAATGAATTAAAAGCATTGCTATTAAAAGTTTACATTCGTTTGATTACTCTTCAACCAAAATTAGAAAGTTTAGAATTTCAATCGATAGTTCATCAAGTTAAAGGCTTGATTTATATGAATTATAATGCTGATGCTATGGAAAGTTTCATTACTGAAAGGGGAATTGAAGGAGATATGGGAGCAAAAGACCAGTATATGGCAGAAAGCATTGATTGGTTTTTGAAAAATTCACTTGGTAAAAAGATTATTTTGGTTGCCCACAATGCTCACATTCAAAAAACTCCGGTAGATTTTGATGGATTTATTAGTTGTTATCCAATGGGGCAAAGACTTTCGATGACTTTTGGAGAAAAATATAAAGCATTTGCAATAACTAATCTACGTGGAGAAACTGCGGCATTGTATCCTGATAATGATTATCAATTTGGCTTTAGGGTTGATAAATTTCCACTTGATTTTCCAGAGTCGGATTCTGTTGAATTTATTATGCAAGAATTTGGAGGAAAAGAATGCTGTTTACTAATGAACAGAAGTACGGAATTAAAAAATTGTAATAAGATTCGATTTGATTCGATGTGCCTAAAAACTGAAATAGAAGAAGCTTTTGACGGAATTTTTCTAATAGAAAAATCAACTGTTTCAGAAGTAGTGGATTGAGAATTTATAAATTTAATTTCGAAACGGCACTTTCTTTTTGGAGGTGCCGTTTTATTCTTTCACATAACGTGCCGCGTATTGGCGATGGGCGGGATTTTTAGCACTGAACTTTAATCGAAGAACAGAAGTTGAATTTTGCACTTCCGTTGATACGAAGCCGTTCAGCCCGCCTATTGCCAATACGATGTTGTACGACGTAGTTATGTTTTGGGTTTTAGTCCAGCTAAATATTTTCGTATGTCATTTTCTAATTTATCCGGGTATTTGTACTCTAATTTTTTTGACAATTCAGTTCCTATTTCTGAAACTAAATCAGTCATTGAAAATAGAGCAGTCCAATTTTCCTTTATATCGCTCCCTGAAAATGTTTGTTCTGTTTTAGCCCACATTTCCTGGTTAAGATACTTTTTGAAAAGCCGTCCATATTTATTGGTCGTTATGTTCCAATTGTGTTCACTTGCAATGTGCCATTCAATTAAAGGAATTAAATATTCTGTGCGAATAACGGTTTCCGACATAAATTTCGCATAGAATATTTCATCTCTCACAAGACACTTTGCCACGTAAGTTGTGTCCCACCAAAAATCGTTTATTAGATTTTGAAACTCTTTTTCAGACGGTTTTTTGATAATGGAAATTTGATAAGTTGGTTTCAGCATTTGCTTTGTAATACCATCTTTATCAATTAAAATTTTATAACCAATATCCCAATCTTCTGGTAATTCTTTCTCTTGCGTTTCCTTTATAAATTTTGATTTGCTGTAAAGTTTAAAATCTACTTTCACACCGTCTTCATAAAGTAGCATTTTCATTGCGTGTTTATGGTTAAAACAACTTTCGTCTTCTTCAATCATAGCAATTGGATTTCCGAATTTAAGCGTCCAGCTTTTGTCTGAAATGTAATTTGTATTATCCTCAAAAACAAATTCAATGTCTAAATCACTAAATTCGTCAACAAGTGCTAAAGGATTTACAAGTGAACTTGTCAGAAGAAGAACTCTTACATCTTCGTTTTTCTCCGACCATTCTATAATTGTTCTTAACTTTTCTTCTCTGACTTTCATTTTGTTTGGTTCGGTTTTACTATGTCGTACAACGGTTCTCAGCTATACGCAGGCAGGGATTTTAACCACTGAACTTCCTACGAAGAACTGAACTTTAAATTTACCACTTAACTGTCCTACGAAGCACGAAACCCCTGCTTGCGTATAGGTGATGTTATGCGGTCGGTTTTCATTTTCTCTTCTTTCTCGTTAATTTGTCAAGCAAAGTTACTAAATTTGCAGTCAAGTATTCACCTGTAAGAAGTTACTAATGACAAAAAAGAAATTGCCCGTTCGTTTTACGGGTCAGCACTTTACTATTGATAAAGTGCTAATAAAAGATGCAATAAGACAAGCAAATATAAGTAATCAGGATACGGTTTTAGATATTGGGGCAGGCAAGGGGTTTCTTACTGTTCATTTATTAAAAATCGCCAACAATGTTGTTGCTATTGAAAACGACACAGCTTTGGTTGAACATTTACGAAAATTATTTTCTGATGCCCGAAATGTTCAAGTTGTCGGTTGTGATTTTAGGAATTTTGCAGTTCCGAAATTTCCTTTCAAAGTGGTGTCAAATATTCCTTATGGCATTACTTCCGATATTTTCAAAATCCTGATGTTTGAGAGTCTTGGAAATTTTCTGGGAGGTTCCATTGTCCTTCAGTTAGAACCTACACAAAAGTTATTTTCGAGGAAGCTTTACAATCCATATACCGTTTTCTATCATACTTTTTTTGATTTGAAACTTGTCTATGAGGTAGGTCCTGAAAGTTTCTTTCCACCGCCAACTGTCAAATCAGCCCTGTTAAACATTAAAAGAAAACAGTTATTTTTTGATTTTAAGTTTAAAGCCAAATACTTAGCATTTATTTCCTGTCTGTTAGAGAAACCTGATTTATCTGTAAAAACAGCTTTAAAGTCGATTTTCAGGAAAAGTCAGGTCAGGTCAATTTCGGAAAAATTCGGTTTAAACCTTAATGCTCAAATTGTTTGTTTGTCTCCAAGTCAATGGGTAAACTGTTTTTTGGAAATGCTGGAAGTTGTCCCTGAAAAATTTCATCCTTCGTAGTTCAAAGTCGGGTGGTTGTCAAGATGATTTTTCTGGTTTGGTGTCGTCTTTTAAGCTGCCGCATAACGAAAAATGGTAGCCGTAGTTGCCGGATTTACAGCACTTTCGTATCAATTTAGCACTTCGGTTCGTTAAAAGCACCAAAGTATCAAGTTGGCACGAAAGCCGGCAATTATCGGCTACCATATGTTAGTGGCATTTATCATTTCATTATATTCATTTGCTTTAACGCATTTTTTGTTACATTAATTCTCGATGAAATAAAATCATCAACATTCAATCCGTCTGTCGGAATTACATTTGTTGCAAAAAAATAAACATTAGATTTTGTTTCAACATAACCAACAAACCAACCATTATATTTTTCTTCTATCGAACTTAATCCAGTCTTACCGCTTAAAATGTAATTTTCAGTTCGCTCAATTTCCATAATATTTTTGACAATCTTTATTGTCCTATCAGAAATTGGAAATTTTGAAAAATAGAATTTCCTTAAAAAGTCGATTTGTTGTTTTTGAGATATTTTTGAATTTCCTTCAAGCCAAAAATTGTCAATCGTTAAACTGTCAAAAATCATATTTTTATACTCAAATTTTTCTAAATATTCTTTCATTTTAATTGTTCCGATTTTCCTTGCAATTTCCTGATAGCAAGGAACACAGGAAATTCTAAAAGCATCTTTAAATGATAAATCTTTTTCCCAAATATCCATTTTTCTCTGCTCGCCATTCCATTTTAAAATAGTTGTATCATTTTCAATAATGCCTAATTCAACAGCAATTATAGAATTTGGAATTTTGAATGTTGATGCAGGTAATTTTCCGTTTTTAGCCCAATCAAAGTCATTTGAGTAAAAAGTATTCTTGTCGTTATCATAAATTAGAATTGAACCATTTACTTGAAAACTATCTAAAATTTTGTCAAAATCAGAAATTTCTGTTTCAATTATGTTTTTATTCGTTGTTGTGTTACAGCAAACAAATAAAAATATCATTGAAATAAAAACTACAAATAAAATATTTTTCATTTATTGTCTAATTATCGTTTGTTTTTGTTGCCACTAACGGGAAACGCATTGGCGAAGTGGCGGATAAATTGGACAAAAAGTTCAATTTAGCAGTGACGTAGCCGATGTGTTTCCACAGAAGCTAAATTATTAAAAAAAGCTGAATGTGGAACACATTCGGCGGAATAAAATGCACAAAAGTTGAGTTTGGCACTTAACCCGCCATTTTGCCAATGCGATGTTATATGCCGTATTTTTTGATAAGATAATTTAAGTCAGCTTCGTTTAAAATTCTAATGTTTGCTTTTTTTGATTGGTTTAAGTCGTTTATTTTTTGGATTTTTGACCAACCACAATCTTCACCTGCAAAAACAAAATCTACTTTACCTGTTATTCCTGATTTTATTTGTCCACCAATTTTCATTAGAAAAGTTTTTATTTCTTCTCTTTCTATTGAAAAGTTGCCCGTAATAACTATTCCTTTTCCTATTAAATCAATGTTTTCAAGTTCGTTTTGAGTTATTTGATAATTTGATAAATGCTCTTCATTTTCTTCTAAAACATCTTCACTTGGTTGATTGAAATAATTATTATTTGTTTTAGGCTGGTCATCAATTTTTCTTATTAGTTCTTGATAACTTGGATACTTGTCAGTCAATTCGCCAAATATTAAAGCACAAAGTTTTGCATCGAATTCTGGGTCGTGATGATTTGTTACTTCTAAGTCCAAACTCTCTGCTAAATCTTTTATTTTTTTAGGCATCCCAAGTTTATCTGCAAATAACATTGTGTCAATATAACTTATGACATATGGTTTTAAATTATAATGTTCATATAGATTTTTCTGATTATCCGTTTATGCACCTGTTATATTCGCAATTACTAGTCTGTCAAAGAGTTTGTCTCCAAAATACCGTCTGTTTAATTTGTAAATAAACTCGTTGAGATACAACTGTAAGTATTTCCTTTTGATTTTATGGTAGTTGCCCAGCAATGTCCGTTTTGCATTACTGATTGCGATATGCACCCATTTGAGTGTTTCCTTGGTGGTTTTGGCGTCTGATTTCTCGGTGACGTGCAATTCCACCAGATCGGAGATGTCAACGTAAGAAGTGCTTTTGTCCGAAAATACGATGGCATCATCCTCCATGCAGTCCCTGACCACGCCGTTGATTCCTTCACTTTGATGGCTATCCAGTACCCTGGCCTTGAAATAACGCACATGCTTCTCCTTTTTGCCCGTTTCGATATCTTCCAACGGGGTGCTTTCGGCCATCACCGCAACGTTCTGCTTTCCCTCGGCTCCCCGGCCACGTGTACCCTTGCCTCGCTCGATTTCCTTACTGGCCACCGAAAAGTAACCCTCATCCAGTTCTATCATCCCTTCCAGTGTATACCTTGCATCCCGGTTGCCCATCGCCCTGCGGAGTTTGTGTACCATCGCCCATACCGGTTCGTAACGCTTCAATCCTAATTGCTTCTGGAGTTCGTTGGTGGAGAATCCCTTTTTTGTGCAACTCATCAGGAACATCGTTTTGTACCACACCAGAAACGGCAGCTTGGAGCTCTCCATGTTCGTACCGCTGCGCAACGAGGTGCGGAAACGGCAACCTTTGCATTCATAACTCCATTTACCCTGTAACCAATAATGGGAAGTGCCCCCGCATCGCTTGCAGACAACCCCTTCCTTATCACGCTGCTCCTTGAAATGCAAACGACAATCTTCCTCCGAACCGAAATGAGCCGTAAAACTGAATATGTTCATAATCCCTGCTTTTTGAGCGCTAATATACTAAAAATATTAGGTGTGTTTGCGGAGAATCAGAAGCAATACTAAAAATTTCATAATTAAGCACGTTTTCCACAACCTTTCTCGCCAAGAAAGATCATGCATCCATTTTTTTTTCATACATTTGTCAATATTTAATGAAACAATTCCGGTTTTCCGGAGTTCGAAAGACGGGATACGGCCAATATCCTGTCTTTTTCATTTCTCTCTCGTAAGCCTTTTTTATCGCCTTACATCATGATGACACTTCAAAAAGAAAAAGGAGGTATATAAAACTCTATTTTTCTCGAATAAAAATATTATTTTCTCTAACCACAAATTCCGTGTTACCCGTCATCTCAAGCATTTCCACCACTTTGGAAAAATCATCATACCGTTTCATTTTTCCTGTAAATGTCACCTCCTTTTGAGAAATGTTCTCCCAAAATACATTCACATCATACCAACGGGCAACTACTTTCATGATCTCTTCCAATCGTTGTTTTTTAAAAGCAAAAACACCCTCTTTCCAAGCCGTGTACAAATAGGTATCCACTTCTCTCGTTTCAATCTGCCCTAATTTGTCCAGTATAGCTTGTTTGCCCGGTTCTAACACAACGGATTCTTTCCCGGCAGAAAACCGAACAACTCCTTGTACCAAAGTCGTCAAAACCTCATCCTCATCCGCATAAGCCCTCACATCAAAACTCGTCCCCAACACCCTTACCACCGAATTCTTCATCTCTACGATAAAAGGATGTTCCTTATTTTGTGTCACATCGAAATAAGCCTCCCCAGACAAATAAACCCGACGGTCTCTACCCACGAAGTTTACAGGATACCGAAGTTCTGACTCCGAATTCAAATACACAATGGTTCCATCGCTCAACGTAATTGAATACTCTCCCCCACGAGGAACCCGTAATATATTGTAACGTTCTTCCACAACGGACGAATCCCCTTGATAACTTACTCCTTGATTCTGGACAACAATACTTACCCCTTGCTGAACAAACAACGAATCGGTTACCCTTGAACTCAAAATCCGGGTTGTTCCATCCGCCAATACCAATTCGGCTTTCACTTCTCCATGTCGGATGACACTTGTCACCTGTTCCGGTACATCACCCAGCTTCTGCCTTGCTCCATACCACAAAACTACCGCCAATAACGGAAGAACGACTCCTGCCGCAATACTTACAATTCGATGAATTCGCCGTACTCTGGCATTACGTTTCCGTTTCTGAACTACGTTCATATAACCATTCACGATATCAACATTTGCTACTTCCCGGCTTTTTTGAACCATGTACTCGGCATTCATCACGCTTTCATACAACCGCTCATTCTCTGAACTTTCCTCTCGCCATTGCCGTAAAACATGCGCCTCCTCTTCAGAAAGCGTGCCCAAAAGAACCTTTGACAAAAGCGACGGAATCTCTTTATATGTTTTCATATTTCTTGTTTATATTAATTATGACACTTCAAAATCAAAAAGGAGGTATTACCATTTGAAATAAATTATCTTTCCCTCCAACCTCCCCTCCATATCCTCCCCCTTCCTCTATCCCTACTCCCCACCACAATAACAATTCTGACACAATACCAACATAACAAGTACACCCGATTATGTATATGCTATGTTCATGGCGTGTTCATGGTATGTTCGTAAGTATAGGCAAGGATAGAGAAGAGACGAGCAAAGGAATGCTCACCCTTAATTCATCCCACAAGAAAAAAAAGAGAGAACAGATTCCCCAATTTTTCTTTCAAAATTCTCCGGGCCACTTGTTTTTGCTTTTTCACGGTCTCCACGGCAATTCCCAATTCATCAGCGATCTCCTTGGCAGAATAACCTTGTATTGCTCGAGAAAACACATTTCTACTTCCAGGTGGTAAATCTTCTAAGGTTTGCATGACAATTCGGAAAGTTTCGTTTTTGATATATTCATTCACCTCGGTCTCCTCCAGTTCCTCGGTAAAAAACTTCGTGGCATCTTGACGAACTTTCTCCGCACGTAAATAATTAAAACTTCTAAAACGAACCATCTGGTACAGATAAGCGGACAAATTATCAATCCCTCCCAACTTTTCCCGAGTTTCCCATATCTTCACGAATACATCTTGCACTATATCTTCAGCCGTTTCTTGATCTTCAAGATATTTCATTGCAAAAGAGACTAATACAGAATAATAGTCTATAAAAAGTGCTTGAAAAGCATTTTCATCACCTTTCATTAGACCATTTACATTTATAGAAGCCTCTTCTATCATAAAATGAACGTTAAATGATTCTCGTTTTATAAATTTTTATCAAACTTATTGCTATTTGTAAATCAACGCTTTATGTTTTATATATAAAGATCTAAAATCAATATTTCCTTGAGTTTTTGTCTGTCATAAAACGTCATTTATTGCGCAAATATAAAGAATTTATTTTACAATCATAAATTACAAATTCTCAAATCGCAACACCCTTATAATCATCCAAAAACAAACAAATTAACTGACAAATAATTTTATTTTTTTCATTCATTTTCTCCCAACCCAATATATACTCTTTGCAATTTTATTTCCCCCGTTATGCTATTTTGTCAGCTAAAACTGCTAAATTTGCAGATGAGTATTGAGGATTGGATTCTTTTTCACATTCCATGCCAAATATCAAGGACAAAGAATTCATAAATTGCAAATCACATGGAGGACATCAGAACGATTAAACAACGTTTCGAAATTATCGGGAACGACATCAAGCTAAACCGGGCAATAGAAAAAGCCGTACAAGTGGCACCCACGGATTTTACCGTGCTTATCACAGGTGAGAGTGGTGTAGGAAAAGAAATTTTTCCTCGAATCATCCATAGTTTCAGTGCCCGTAAACATGCACAGTACATCGCCGTTAACTGCGGGGGAATTCCAGAAGGGACCATTGACTCCGAATTATTCGGTCATGAAAAAGGATCATTCACGGGAGCGCTTGCTGACCGGAAAGGTTACTTCGAGGTTAGTGACGGGGGAACGATTTTCCTAGATGAAGTAGGGGAATTACCGCTATCCACGCAGGCGAAATTGTTACGCGTACTTGAGGCCGGAGAGTTTATCCGGGTTGGCTCGTCGAAAGTACAAAAAACGAACGTGCGGGTAATTGCCGCCACGAACGTGGATCTGCCAGCGGCCGTCAAAAATGGGAAGTTTAGGGAAGACCTTTATTACCGGATCAACACGATTCCCATCTCGATTCCGGCATTACGAGAGCGGAAAGAAGACATATCTCTCCTGTTTCGAAAATTCGCAGCAGACTTCGCCGAGAAATACCGTATGCCTCCTATCCGGCTTACCGAGGACGCCGTGCAAATACTCGAAAACTACCGGTGGCCGGGAAACGTGCGTGAATTGAAAAATATCACGGAACAAATCTCCATTCTCGAACAGGAAAGAACGGTGGATGCCCTAAGACTAAAAGAGTATCTTCCGGTACAAAACAATACGCTCCCGGCATTAACATCTAACCCGGAAAGCGATCATAGTTTCGCCACGGAACGAGAAATCCTGTACAAAATACTTTTTGACATGAAAAAAGACATGAACGATTTGAAACACCTCGTGTACGACATCATGCAAAAAGAACATACGATAAAGCCCGAACCGGAACCTTCAACCTCTATCGTTCTCCGGAACTTGTATGAAACCCCGCAATCGGAATTCCTAGGACAAGCCCCGCAAAAGACAATCACCGTAGAGAAGAATAATCATATCGAGGATACGGAAGCTGTCGTGGAAGAATCCCTCTCACTGGAAGAGAAAGAAAAAGAAATGATCGTGAAAGCCTTGGAAAAAAACCACGGCAAACGAAAACTGGCCGCACAGGACCTCGGAATATCAGAGAGGACACTATACCGGAAATTAAAAGAGTATGATATTGAAATTTGAAAACACGAAGAGACGAATTTCTGCAAATTAAAATTATCTTTGTCTGACACAAATAGAACTGCGCGCATATCAAGATAAAATACACATGATCAAGAAAATTATACCTATATTACTACTGGCTTTTGCCTTTAACGGGTGTAAACTACAAAGTATTAGTTACTCGTTTTCAGGCGTGTCGTTACAAAATGGAGAAAAAACATTTTCGGTAGATTATTTCTCAAATAAAACCGCTTTTGCCCCGAACCTAGGAGCGGATTTCACAGAAGCACTGAAAAGTTATTTACGCTCGCGAACAAACCTGACCGAATTGACAGATAATGACGGGGATATCCGTTTTGAGGGACAGATTACCGGATTCGCACAAACTCCGGTTGACATCACGGCCGATGAAATCGCTGCCAAGAACCGATTGACAATCACGATCCGGGTGAAATACACGAACACAAAAGATGAATCAGGGAAATCGGATTTCGACACATCATTCTCGCATTATGAAGATTACGGGATTGACGAGAATTACGAGTCCATCGAACCTGACTTGATAAAGAAAATCACGGAAAAGATTATCGAAGATATTTATAACAAGGCCTTAACAAACTGGTAAACGTTGAAACCGGAAGAATTAATTGATATTATACGTTCGGGACGAAAAGAGGGAGAAGACATCCGGAACATGGAGTTTCTCATAGAACAATTCCCTTATTTCGCCACGGCACGAACCGTGTACTTGAAAATGTTACACGATTCGGGCCACTCGGCCTACCCCGAGAAATTAAAGCATAATACGATTTACATTCCCAATCACAAACAATTTTATCGTTTCCTGAACAATTTATTATCGGATTGGAACGAGATCGGGAATCCGGTGTTCAAACCGGAACCTGTTGCGATCGAATTGCTGGAAGACGGGGAAGAGGAGAAGAAAGTCGTTCCCGCAACCACGTTCTACCAACTTGAAAACGAGTTCCCGGAGGAGGAATTCCTACCAATAGATGCCATCGCAAATGAATGGTTGTCACGTAAAAAACAAAAAGAGGAACGAAAAGACTCCCTTATTGATAAATTTATCCAAGAAGAACCCTCCATGCCCAAGATCACGGAGGAAAACCCGGACATACCAGTCGTTACGGAACCTGTCACGGGAGAGAAACCCGAATTTTTTTCCGAAACCCTGGCAAAAATATACGTCCGCCAGCAACTATATGACAAGGCCATTGCAACTTATCTAAAATTAAGTTTGAAATATCCGGAAAAAAGTGTTTACTTTGCAGTTCAGATTGAAAAAATAAAAGAGAAAATTAATAATAATAAGAACTAATTATGTACATAGCTATTTCTATTTTGATCTTTATTGTTTGCGCTCTACTTATATTGATCGTATTGGTGCAAAACTCAAAAGGCGGTGGTTTATCTTCTTCCTTTGCTTCTTCAAACCAAATCATGGGTGTAAGAAAGACAACCGATTTCTTGGAAAAAGCGACATGGACATTAGCTGGGGCGATGCTTGTTTTATGTATTGTATCCGCAATGGTACTCCCCAGAGGTGAACAAGCCGGGAAAAAATCTGCTATTCAAGAGCAAATTAATACTGCCGCTCCGGGAACACAGGCAATCCCCGATTTCGGAACGATGAACAATAACAACACGACCACGACAACGGGTGAAGAGAATAACACGACTTCACAAGAACAAGAATAACGATTCCTAGAATCGACACAAGAAAATGTCAGTATGTCAGTCATACTGACATTTTTTTGTTTGGCACGAATTATGCTCTTCTCCAAACGTAATTTTCAATTAAAAAGAAAGAATTAATTAATAATAAACTTTTAAATATTAAGAATTATGGCACTTAAGACAGTTCTTAACAAAATCATTGTAGAGCCGGTAGAGGCAGAAACTAAAACCGCATCAGGTATCATCATCCCTGATTCCGCAAAAGAAAAACCACAAAAAGGAATCGTAGTAGCAACCGGAAAAGGCAAACACGACGAGCCGATGGAAATCAAAGTGGGAGATGCCGTTCTATTCGGTAAATATTCAGGAACAGAAGTCAATATCGACGACAAAAAGTATCTGGTAATGAATCAATCAGACATTCTGGTGGTTCTTTAATCATTGAAAATTGAAAATGAATTTCAAGTTATCCAATTTTCAATCTAAAATTTAAAATCTAAAATTAGAAACGGTTATGGCAAAAGAGATAAAATTTAATGTTGAAGCCCGCGATTTATTGAAAAAGGGTGTTGACGAATTGGCTAATGCAGTGAAAGTAACGCTTGGCCCCAAAGGACGTAACGTGGTAATCGAGAAAAAATTCGGTGCCCCGCACATTACTAAAGATGGTGTTTCCGTGGCAAAAGAGATCGAACTCTCTGACCCGTATGCAAACATCGGGGCACAAATGGTAAAAGAAGTGGCATCCAAGACCGGTGATGACGCAGGAGACGGAACCACAACCGCAACCATTTTAGCTCAATCCATTATTAGCGTGGGATTGAAAAACGTAACTGCCGGTGCAAACCCGATGGATCTGAAAAGAGGTATCGACAAAGCTGTTGCTGAAGTTGTAAAAAGCTTGGAAGCTCAAAAAGAAGCAGTTGGGGAAAATTACGATAAAATTCGTCAAGTTGCCCGTATCTCTGCCAACGGTGATGACAACATCGGTTCATTAATTGCCGAAGCCATGGAAAAAGTTACCAAGGAAGGTGTTATCACGGTAGAAGAGGCTAAAGGTACCGAAACAGAAGTGAAAGTGGTTGAAGGTATGCAATTTGACCGCGGTTATATTTCTCCCTATTTCGTAACTGACACGGAGAAAATGAACGCAGAATTCGAGAAACCTTACATCCTGCTTTATGACAAGAAAGTTTCCACGATGAAAGAACTTCTTCCGTTGCTGGAACCGGTTGCTCAAGCCGGACGTGCTTTGGTAATCATTGCGGAAGATGTTGAAAGCGAAGCTTTAGCTACCTTGGTTGTAAACCGTTTGAGAGGTTCTTTGAAGATTGCCGCTGTAAAAGCTCCCGGATTCGGAGACCGTAGAAAAGAAATGTTGGAAGACATTGCCATATTGACAGGTGGTGTTGTTATCTCTGAAGAAAAAGGTTTGAAACTGGAGACTGCCACGATCGATATGTTAGGATGTGCAGACAAGGTAACTATCGACAAAGAGAACACCACGATCGTTAACGGCTGCGGTTCAAAAGAAGCTATTGCAGAACGCGTAAATCAAATCAAGAAATTGATCGAGCACTCTACTTCTGATTACGACAAAGAAAAATTACAGGAAAGACTGGCTAAATTAGCCGGAGGAGTTGCCGTACTTTACGTGGGTGCCGCTTCTGAAATTGAAATGAAAGAGAAGAAAGACCGCATCGACGATGCTTTAAGCGCAACCCGTGCAGCCATCGAAGAAGGAATCGTTCCCGGAGGTGGTGTAGCCTACATCCGTGCTATCGAAAGCCTTGAAAAATTGAAAGGCGAAAATGAGGACGAAACCACCGGTATCGAAATCATTAAACGTGCTATCGAAGAACCGCTTCGTCAGATTGCCGCTAACGCCGGAGTAGAAGGAGCTGTGGTTGTAAACAAAGTAAAAGAAGGTAAGAAAGATTTCGGTTATAACGCTCGTACAGGTGTTTACGAAAACTTGATGAAGACCGGAGTTATAGATCCGAAGAAAGTAACAAGAGTTGCCTTGGAGAACGCCGCTTCTATCGCCGGAATGTTCTTGACCACCGAATGCGTGTTAGTAGAGGAAAAACAAGAAAATCCTGCTCCTGCCATGCCGCCGATGGGAGGAGGAATGCCGGGAATGATGTAATCATCGAGGAATTTAGATAAAAAAAAGCCCCTTTTCGGGGCTTTTTTTTATTTACTTTATATACCTTTACGACCGCAAATTCAATTTATTACAATAACACGATTTTATGAATTACACGATTCTCGATTTCTTGCAGTTGATCGGATCATTGGGTGTGTTCCTCTTCGGTATGAAGATGATGAGTGAAGCCCTGCAAAAGGTGGCGGGTAATAAAATGAGGACCATCCTCGCCGCAATGACATCCAATCGCGTGAAAGGTGTGATTACAGGTTTGTTAATCACCACCATCATCCAAAGTTCTTCAGCCACCACAGTGATGGTTGTCAGTTTTGTTAATGCCGGCTTACTTGACCTTATCGGTTCTATCGGGGTCATCATGGGAGCCAACGTGGGAACCACGTTCACGGCATGGCTCATCTCCATCCTGGGATTCAAGATCAGCATGGTAAGTCTTTCCCTCCCCTTGATCGGATTAAGTCTCCCCTTGCTTTTCTCGGCAAAACGGATGCGCAAGAGCTGGGGGGAATTGATTATCGGATTCGGACTTTTATTTATCGGTCTGAATTTCCTGCAGGAAAACATGCCGAACATTCAAGAAAATCCTGAAATTCTGAATTTTCTACATAATTACACGGATTTAGGCTACGGTTCCTACATCCTATTCATGCTTATCGGGACAGCGCTGACCATACTGATACAATCATCATCTGCCACGATGGCCCTGACGCTGGTCATGTGTGCTAACGGCTGGATCGGGTTCGACATCGCAGCTTCCATGGTCTTGGGAGAAAACATCGGAACCACGATCACGGCGAACCTCGCCGCCATGGTTGCCAACACTACTGCCAAAAGAGCCGCTTTCGCTCATTTCCTATTCAACCTCTTCGGGGTTGCATGGGTTTTAGCCATATTCCCGTTCTTTTTAGGCTGGGTGGCACAATTGAGTATTTACTTGGGAATTGGAGATCCGTTTACAAGCGTAGGTTCGGTTCCGGTAGCGCTATCGCTGTTCCACACTTGCTTTAACGTGGCCAATGTGCTTATTTTGATCTGGTTTACCAAGATCATTGCAAACCTCGTTACCCATATTATCAAATCTAAAGAATCGGCAGACGATGCCTTCACGTTGAAACATATTAAAATCGGGTTATTATCTACCCCGGACGCATCCTTGTTCCAAGCAAAACAAGAGATTTCTCACTATGCGAAGAATACGTTAGATATGTATCGCCAAGTAGTGGAATGTCTGCATACTCCCACGAAAGAATTCGAAAAGAAATTCAATAAAATCGACAAACTGGAAGACGAGAGTGACGTGGTGGAAGTAGAAATTGCAGACTACCTGACGAAAGTATCGGAATCCAAATTATCCACGGAAAACTCGCAACGGGTCAGAGCTATGTTCAAGATCGTATCGGAAATCGAAAGTATCGCAGACTCGTCATTGAACGTTGCCAAAGCTGTTGGACGTCGGAATGAACAAAACGTGGAATTCCCCGAATTTATCGACGAGAAGTTACAACACATGATGGCTATCGTGGACGAGGCTCTCGTAGTTATGTGTGCAAACCTCACGATTGAATACAAGGAAGTGAAGGCAAAGAAAGCTTACGAAGTAGAGCAAACAATCAATGATTACCGGACGATCCTGCAACAGGAACACTTGACTGCAATCGAGGAAAAGAAATATGATTATGCCACGGGTATTATATACAGTGACATTTTCTTCGAATGCGAGAAGATCGGGGATTATGCGATTAACGTGACCGAGGCAATCAAGGAAATCGGGACAGACAATTAATGAATTGAAAATTGAAAATGAAACATTCAGCTTTCAACTTTTAGTCTTTAGCTTTTAGTTTTTAACTTATACATATAACATGGCACAAGAAGATATTTTTAAAAAGCTGGTAGCACACTGTAAAGAATACGGGTACGTGTTCCAGTCATCAGAGATATATGACGGGCTGGCAGCAGTGTACGATTACGGACAATACGGGGTTGAACTGAAAAATAATATCAAAAAATACTGGTGGGACTCTATGGTGCTGCTACACGAGAATGTGGTAGGATTGGATTCCGCCATTTTCATGCACCCAACTATCTGGAAAGCCTCCGGACACGTGGATGCTTTCAACGACCCGTTGATTGATAATAAAGATTCAAAAAAGAGATACCGGGCAGACGTACTGATCGAGGATCATATTGCCAAATATGACGACAAAATCGAAAAAGATGTTGCCAAGGCAAAAAAGAGATTCGGGGAAAAGTTTGATGAAGCATTATATCGCCAGACAAACCCGCAAGTACTGGAAAATATTCGGAAAAAGGAAGAACTTACTGCCAGAATGGCAAAGGCTTTGAATGATAACGACTTGGTTGAACTTCGCCAGATTATCGTTGACAACAAGATTGTTTGCCCGATTTCCGGAACCAGCAACTGGACGGAAGTACGCCAATTTAACTTGATGTTCTCCACGGAAATGGGGTCCACGGCCGAAGGTGCCAGTAAGATATACCTGCGTCCCGAAACGGCACAAGGTATTTTCGTGAACTTCCTAAACGTCCAAAAGTCCGGACGTATGAAAATTCCTTTCGGGATCGCCCAGATCGGTAAAGCTTTCCGTAACGAGATCGTGGCACGTCAATTCATCTTCCGTATGCGTGAATTCGAGCAAATGGAAATGCAATTTTTCGTACGCCCCGGTAGTGAACTCGACTGGTTCAAGAAATGGAAAGAGACTCGTATGAGCTGGCATCAAGCGCTGGGATTCGGACCGGAGAAATACCGATTCCACGATCATGAGAAACTGGCGCATTACGCAAATGCAGCCACAGACATAGAATTCCGTTTCCCATTCGGCTTTAAAGAGGTGGAAGGAATCCATTCCCGCACGGACTTTGACCTGAAACGTCACCAAGAGTTCTCCGGGAAGAAAATACAATACTTCGATCCCGAGTTAAACGAATCATACGTACCTTACGTGATCGAAACATCAATCGGTGTGGATCGGATGTTCCTACAAATTCTTTCTGCTGCCTACACGGAAGAAGAAATCGAAAAAGAAGACGGATCGAAAGATTCACGGGTTGTATTAAAATTACCCCCAGCCTTGGCTCCGATCAAGTTAGCCGTGATGCCACTTGTGAAGAAAGACGGGCTACCCGAGAAAGCAGAGGAGATCATGAAATTGTTGAGACTAGACTTCAGATGCCAGTACGATGAGAAAGACTCTATCGGTAAACGCTATCGCCGCCAAGATGCCATCGGTACCCCATTCTGTATTACTATTGACCACCAAACTCTGGAAGATAACGCAGTCACCATCCGTTACAGGGACACCATGGAACAAGAACGCGTGGCCATAGACCAATTACATGATATCCTGAGAAAAAAGACAGATCTTCGGGAAATTCTAAAAGAAGTCAAAATATAATGCTGGAGCGATTTCCGATTCTGCGATTTATGATCCTTTTAAATCACAGAATCGGGAATCACTTCATCTAAAAATCATAAAATCCACTATCTCCTTAACTTTTACTTTTCCTTCCCCGTATATAGTGTTACTAAATTAACCAATTAATTTGTAACGCTATGAAAAAATTGACATTGCTATTGTTGATAGCCATTTCTTGTGGATTCTACACGGGGGTACGAGCACAAGTCAACGTGACTTCCGTCTCGGAAAAAAATGACGCGGACAACTTCTACAAAATGATGAAAGAGGCTTTCCCGCTATCATTCAATGACCCAGCATCTCCAAGATTCGTGTTTTTCAACAAAAATAAAAACTTCGTTTTCGGTGTGGGGGGATTCGTGCAAGTACAGGGGATTTACGATTTTAACGGAGTTCCCAATGACAATTATTTTACCACAAACACCATTGCTCTTAAAGGAGAACAATCCGGGGGTAGATATGGTATTTCTGTCGGGCAGTCCCGCCTATTCTTCAAATTAGTCGGGGACACGGATGTCGGTAGACTGGTCACCTACATGGAAATGGAATTCGAGGGTAACCAGAGCACCCCAATTCTAAGACAAGCCTTTATCAAATTTAAAGGCTTCACGATCGGTAAGACATGGAGTACATTCTGTGATATTGCCGCAGGCCCGGCCACGGTGGACGAGGAAGGTCCTTCCAGCGAGGTGGCATTACGCCAGCCGCAGATTCGTTACACGTATGATTTTACTGACAAGCTGGAAGCATCCTTGGCATTGGAGTACGTGGAGCCATCCTACACGGAAGGAGAATTTACCAAGTACATCAACCAACGAATTCCGGACATCCCGGTCAACGTGAAGTACAGTTTCAAAAACGGGAGTCACCTGCAAGCGGGAGCCGTGTTGAGAAATATGTATTATAAAGATGAAATTGAGGATAAAGACCGGATCGTTACCGGTTGGGGAGCCTCGTTGAGCGGTATCTGGCAATTTGCCCAAAATACATCCCTCTGTTTCCAAGGAGTATACGGGAAAGGAATCTCCAATTACATACAGGACATTTCCGGTACGGGGCTTGACCTCGTTCCCAATGCCACGGCAGAAGGGAAATTGAAAGCTTTTGGCGCATGGGGTGGCTACATCGGATTCTCTCACAACTGGAGCAAGGTACTGACATCAAACATCATGTACAGCTACGCCCGGGTCCTTGATCGCTACGGGATGCCCACGACATCATACAAATACGCACAATACGCCGCCGCCAACCTGTTCTGGGATTTCAGTGAATACGGTTCTTGCGCCATAGAGTACGTGTTCGGTCGCCGGAATGACTTCAACAAAGATTACGGTAACGCCAGCCGTATCAACACGATGATACAATACCGGTTCTAAAATCAGCACCAAGAAGTACGAATATATTTTAATCGGAAAAGGGATTATCCATTATTTTGGAATAATCCCTTTTTTATATTGTCAGATTTGTCGTCCTCAATCCCATTTACTCGTGTTTCTTCACTTCAACTTTACGAGCCTTTTCCGTGTAAATATCCTTTTGATCCACCGACATATCCTTACCCTCTCCAAACGTGCTCATCCGGTCGGCTGAAACCCCTTTACCAACCAGGTAAGATTTCAACGCCTCTGCACGTTTCAAGGATAACGGTAGATTGATTCGATCCGTTCCCGTGTGGTCCGTGTAACCACGAATATCAACCTTCACCCCCGGGAATTCCTTCAATGCTTCCACGATACGGGAAAGTTCACCGGCGAAACGAACCGTGTCGATAACCGCCAAGTTACGTTGAAAGTGAATTGTCGGTAATACCGGGAAAGTCTTTGCAGAGGTCTCCACCTTCACAACGTTCTCTACCGGCTTTTTCTCCTCCTTCACAACGGGTTTCCGCTCTTCCTTCACCACCGGGCGTGTCTCCTCTTTTACCGGGAGCGTTACCGGGGGCACGGAACGAGCGGGGGCATACATCAAGTTCTCCTTCTTCTTGTTGTTACCCATCTTCCAAACCACCCCGACCGACAAGTTCGCCAACCAGTTGTATTTACTGGAACAACAAGTGGCAACACCGTCAAAATTGTTGTTAACGATCCAGGTAACACCGGATTTCAATTGTAAATCGATATGCTTGCTCGCGCGATAGCGTAAGGCGATATCTCCTCCCAATCCCAAATTCATGTCATTATCCAGCGTGGAAGAGGCGTCAAAACGCTTGTCGTCCTCTTTCTTGTATAACTTGGGCGAGAACTTTTGCAGGTAAACCGCCGGGCTTAATAACACGGTCCAACGGCGTAGTTCTTTCTTCCCGAAAAAATTGTTCACGTTAAAATCACCGTGTAACCCGATAGTGAAATACTTCACCTTGGAATAAACGTCATTATAATAAGCGAAACCCTCTTCCGGCAGCGTCCCGTAGTAAGACTCCCCCGTCGGGTAAATCTTGAACTCTTTCTCCCATTTCTTGGCACTCCCTTTCCCCTGTCCCATATCGGCTGTCAAGGACAAACCAAAAGTCGGGGTTAACTGGTAACCCAGTTGTAAACCACCTTGTCCTCCCAGGTAAGTTTTATCAGCGGAGAAAGAAACCATGTCCCCACGGAAAATGGATATGCCCCCGTTCAATCCCAAGCTCCAGCGGGAAAAGTCATTGTACACTTGTTTCGTTTGGTTCTGCGCTACCAGAAAAGAAGTAACCATCAGAAAACAAAAAGAGAACACTATTTTTCTCATACCTATACATTTTAAATAATTGATTAGAAAGGGGTGCCTGGAATCAGACACCCCCATTCTCCTGGTTGCAATCAATAATGAATATTGAAATCCATTATTATTTTACCTCTTTTTCTTTAATCGTAACTGAGATATTTCCAGTTGAAGTTCCATAATTATGGGTAATTGTAACCTTGAAGTTCACGGTGACACCATTGAACTCAGCTCCAGTAACATTTGTCCAAGTCACTTCACCCGTCTCCTCATCAAGAACAAGATTCGTGTTATTTTCCCCAATAACTTCAAACTTAACATTAGACTTCTCTAAACCGTAAACATCATATGCCAAACTAGTAAAATCGCCTGTCGATGCATAGGGTTTTTCCTTACTTCCATCGCCACTAAGTCCAAATAATTCATTCGTTACAGTTTGCACATCTTTAAATGACAACAATTTATTTAAATCAAATGTTGATTTAGCCGTAGAGTTTCTATCATTAGCAAGTGTATGTTTTACCTCATTCTGTTCAACTTTTGCACTTAAAGGATTAACAAATTTCAATTTGTAAGTTTCTTTTGCTAATACGACAGAACCATTCTTAACCGTTACTATAAACTCAAGTTCTTTACCGATCAAGTTCTCCTTAGCAAGATTCTTCTTCCAAGTAATCTTGTCACCATCAATCTCGATATATTCATCTGTTATATCCTCACGAACTAATGCGTACTCTTTGGTCACGGTCATTCCCTCCGGAGCCGTAATGATGAACGCATCATTCATTTTAACACTTAAGTCAAATGGAGTCGTAGCATTTGTAAATACACCAGGAATTGTCAAAACGTTATTAACCCAATACCCATCAGCCAAATTCGGTGTAATTGTAAATGCGTCAACGGTTAACTTACCAGTAATTATAAACAGCCCTTCTTCTCCAGTTCTATCATCCTCAAACTTAATTGTAACATTATAATTTCCAGGTTTAACATCCGATGTTGCCGTAATATTGAAAGAAGTTTTACCCGTAATTACAACTTCTGCACCTGTAACAACAGTTCCTTTGGCATCAGTAACAGTTCCTTTCAGATTAGTTGCATGAGTTTTCCATAATTCAAGCTGCTTAGCAGTCATTACCTTACCTAAAATAGCATCAAACTCTAAAGCATTATCTAGAGTATTACCATTCTCTTGCATAATCGTAATCTTTTGATCAGCAAAAGTAACATCCTTGCTGTACATCTGAGTATGGAACTCTGCCTCAAACTTTGCAGGCACCATTTTTGTTCCATTCCAATCCATCGCATAATATACGAATTTCAAAGATTTACCATCGATCTCCATAGGGACATTCTCAACAGTCTCATTAACAAGAATTTTCCCTTCATACAAAGCTTGTTGATCGATATTACCATTTGCTAAACAGGATTTTGTAAACTCATCTGTCTCGTCGATCATAATATATCCTTGCCCTTTATAAAGTAAAGATGAAGCGTCTTCAAAAGCCAAAGAACCATTTTCTTTAAAAGCAAATGTTGCAAATTCATTAATATCTTCTTCTATTCCAAGATACATTTTAATTTTCTTATCAACAGATATACCCGTTAATTCGTCAGAATTCTTAACTTTAACAATAAAGCTATACATTGAATAAACCGACTTCCCATTTTCAACTTTAGGAGTAGCTTTTAAGGCTAATTTGTAATCGCCCACCTTCGTATCTGAACTACACAAAGCTGAAACCGTGAAAATATCCTTGTTGATAACTTTCTCTGGCTCTGCTGCCCGTGAAGCAAAAGCATCATCCCCCTTAATCTCCCAGGTAGGCAAAACACCAATAGTACACGGGAACTCTTTCCCATCAGCAGTAACTAATGCAAATTGGAATTTATCTGTCTTTACACTTGTCGGATTAATGATTACAGGGAATTCTGCATCACCTAAACTCAATACAGCACCTTTGGAAAGAGATTCTTTAATATCTCCATATCCCCAAACGACATCCGCAGCAAGGGCTTTACTTCTTATGAAAGAAATATTCGTATTACCATCGGGAGAAAGGATCCCCGAGATCGTATTTTCGAATGCCTCAATTTTAGCATTTAACTGAGCAAATGTTCCATCTTCTTTCAACATTTCTTCCATCTGTTCTTTCAAAGTAGTAACATCTTCAGTTAACACCGGCAAATCTATACCTTCAAGCGATTCATTAATTCCATCAATTAAATCTTGAATTTCGGTCAATTCACTCGTGATCCATCCTTTAATAATTGTTTCTGTCGGAATGCCTTCCAAATCCGCGGAAGTCAAGTAATTGTGATCAGACAAATACTTTGCTAATGCATCTTCATTCAAGAACCCCTCAATATCACCTTTTTGAAGATAATTATCCAAAGCTCCAGCTTTCAAGTAGTTTTCCGCCTCTGATTCCAATTTCTCTACACGGCTCTGTAAATTTTTCAAATTGTTAATGTCGGTTTGAAGACCCTCGATCACACCTTTATCAGCCTTATCTGCAATCGCCGTATTTAATTTATTTTCTAAAGCCGTAATCTGTTCTGAAATGGCCTTTGATAACTCTTGAGTTGCAGCTGATTTATTAGCATCAATCTGTTCCTGCAAATCTTTTATATCGTCATCGTAATCCTTACAACCGACGAATGTTGGACTTGCAAGACCACAAAGTAAAGCACTTAAAAGTGCCATTTTTGCAAAATTCCGTTTTTTGTTCATACTTAAAAAGAATTATATTGGTAATTAAAAAATATCAAGTCACCTTAAAACGTAACTTTTCTCATTAAAATATCTGCTTTATATAAATGTATATTTTTATAAATATCTATTTAATATTACACCTCCATTTTTAACAATTTCAACGATCAATAAACGTTCGTTTAATAATATTTACAACTTATTGATATATAGAATATTATGTTCGCTTAGATCGCTCTGTCTCAGTCGAGGCTACTTGGCCATACACTCTCATTATCAACCCTATATTATTTGTCGATAAATATATATACAGGGATTAGAGTTTATTTAGCCCCATAATTCAGTTATTTGTATTATTTTTGCCCTTAACTATTCAAACGACTAGAAATGAAGGTTCACTACGGAGTTGAAAATATAGAGATCAAATGCCCCGTCGTCACGATTGGAAGTTTTGACGGTGTACATTTAGGTCATGCTTGCGTGATACAACATCTAAAAGAGAAAGCGTCCAGTATTGATGGGGAATCCGTCATTATCAGCTTTGAACCCCACCCGAGAGAAGTGCTTTATCCTCGGGAACAAAAAATAGGAATCTTAACAACACTGGAAGAGAAGATTACCATTCTGGAAAAATATGGCGTTGATCATTTGATTATCTTGAAATTCACACTTGAATTCGCCCAGCAATCCTATAATGATTTCGTGAAAAAGATTCTTATTGACAAACTAAAAATTAAAGGGCTTGTCGTGGGTTATGACCATCGATTCGGGAAAGACCGAGCCGGAAATTTTGAAAACTTACAGGAACTAGCGAACGAATACGGTTTTTTCCTTGAAAAAGAAGTCGTTTTTGAAGAAGATGATGTGAATGTCAGTTCCACGAAAATCCGGAATGCTTTAGCTGTGGGAGATATTACTACAGTAAATCGTTTCCTCGGCTATCCTTATTCTATCACGGGAGAAGTAGTTTATGGGCACCATTTAGGCCACAAAATCGGTTTCCCGACAGCAAATATTCAAGTTTCCGACGAACGAAAATTATTACCAGCTATAGGCGTGTATGCCGTAAAAGTAATCATCGAACAAGAAATCTTCAACGGGATGCTCAATATCGGAATCCGCCCCACGGTCAGCAACGATGGGCAAGTTTCCTGCGAAGTGTATATCTTCGATTTCAATCGAGACTTATATGGAAAAACCATCACGATAAATTTCATCGACCGCGTTCGGGGAGAACGTAAATTCAACGATATTGAAGAATTACGAGCTCAGTTACAAAAAGACCAGGAAAAAATTCTCAAGCTATTGAAATCGTAAAATAAAAGCCACCTTGAATACAAAGTGGCTTTTCCTGTGATCATATAGAGAGGCTTAGTGTTTTTTCACTTCAACCTTACGGGCTTTTTCCGTGTAAATATCTTTTTGATCCACGGATATATCTTTACCCTCTCCGAACGTACTCATCCGATCAGCGGGGATTCCCTTGCTCATGAGGTAAGTCTTCAAGGCCTCTGCCCGTTTCAAGGATAACGGCAAGTTGACACGATCTGTCCCTGTGTGATCCGTGTAACCACGAATATCAACCTTCACCCCCGGGAACTCTTTCAATGCCTCCACGATGCGAGAGAGTTCATTGGCGTAACGAACCGTGTCGATGATCGCTGAGTTACGTTTGAAATGGACCGTTGGTAACACCGGGAATGTTTTCTCCGCAGTCTCCACCTTCACAACGTTCTCTACCGTTTTCTCCTCTTGTTTGACAACTGGCTTTTGCTCTTCCTTCACCACCGGGCAAGTCGTCTCTTTCACGGGAAGTATTACCGGGGCCACGGAACGAGCGGTGGCGTACATCAGGTTCTCTTTCTTCTTGTTGTTACCAATTTTCCAGACTACTCCAACCGAGAGGTTTGCCAGCCAATTGTACTTGCTCGTGCAACAAGTTGCTACACCGTCAAAGTTATTATTCGCGATCCAAGCCACCCCGGATTTCAATTGCAAATCAATGTGCTTGCTCGCGCGATAGCGCAAGGCGATATCTCCTCCCAATCCTAAGTTCACGTCATTATCCAGCGTGGAAGAAGTGTCAAAACGCTTGTCATCTCCCTTCCTGTATAACTTGGGCGAGAACTTTTGCAAGTAAATCGCCGGACTTAACAACACGGTCCAACGGCGTAGTTCTTTCTTCCCGAAAAAATTGTTTACATTAAAATCACCGTGGAGGCCTAACGTGAAATACTTGATCTTGGTGTAAATATCGTTATAATAAGCGAAACCAGTCGCTGGGTCCGTGCCATAATAAGATTCCCCGTTCGGGTAAATCTTAAACGCTTTCTCCCATTTCTTGGCACTTCCCTTTCCTTGACCCATGTCGGCCGTCAAGGACAAACCGAAAGTCGGGGTAAACTGGTACCCCAGTTGCAAACCTCCTTGCACCCCGATATAAGTTTTATCCGCCGAAAAAGAGATCATGTCTCCCCGGAAAGCTGAAATTCCCCCGTTAACCCCCAAACTCCAACGGGAAAAATCATTGTATACTTGTTTCTTTTGTGCCTGCACTGATAAAGAGAAAAGCAACATTAGAAGACAAAAAGGCAATAATAATTTTTTCATACCTAATTTATATAGTATTCAGATTTTGATGACTTGAAGAAGGGGTGTCTTGTACAGACACCCCCTTTCTCCTGGTTGCAATCAATAATGAAAACAAAGTTCCATTATTTTCTTATAATCTATCTTAACTATTTCACCGCTACAGTTACAATAGTTTCAAGTTTTCTCCACGGACAATCCATAGAAACTTTCACCTTCAAGTTTACAGCTCCTACTTCACCAGTAGCATGGAATGTGATAATACCTGTCGTTTCATCGATAGAACACTTACCACCTCTTTGTTCCATTTGTGCTGCAAATGCTTTTGAATTCTCATCAGCCCATTCAAATTTCGGAGCCGAAATTTGGTATACTTTATCTGCTGCACGTTTCGTAGTACCATCTGCATCTACAATGATTTCTTCGAATGCTTCTTTCTCATAAAGAACAACATCTTTTTTATCTTTTACAACGATGCTCTTCATAATATTCAAAGTTTGATCTATTGTAGTATTATTTTTATCCAATTCACCACCCTTGGCAACCAATGATTTCAACGGAGAAACGAAACGTACTGTAAATTTAGTTTCAGTGTTTGCTTTCAAACCGTCTGTCATGCTAATCGTTCCGCCAGTAGCTACATTATTGACCATCTTGTCCAGATCCAAGTTAAACCAAGTAACCGGTTGAACGTCAATATCTCTATAATCAGCATCTGCAGGTAACTTCGTTACAGAAATTTCACCCTTCCAATCCTCTTTGGTCGTAGCGTTTATATCTACAATATTTGCATCCTTTTCTGCCGGATTTACAAAAGTATACTGAATATTTGCTCTAGCACTAACTTTATTTTCAATATTCCATGCTGCATCCCAAGGATTCTCGTCATATGGCAAATTGTAAATAAATGCATCTGCAATCTTACCTCCCATGTCAAATACATAGTCGTTCGTCTTGTCAAATACACCGTTTACAAGCATATGTCCACCTTCCCAGAAGTTACCACCCTGATCTGCATCCGTACGCTTCATCAAATAAGGTCCTACTGGGTATTTAACGTTAACCGTGTAAATCACGTATACAGGAGGATAAACATTGTCGTCAGTAGATTTGAATACACCTTTCACTTGATATTGACCGGCTTTCTTATAGTTCGGAACATAAACTGCCAACCATTCATTCTTCTCTGTTTCCGTTTTTCCTGTCATCTTCAACTGGATTTCGCTATCAAACGGAACTTCTGTAATTTGTTCGAATGTAGTATAAATCGTATGGAATTTATCTGCACCTAAAATGCCTAAATGAGTAGCAACGTGTCCATACAATTTATCCAATTGCAAATATTGAGCAGTACCTACATTATTCAACAGATAATCTAATGCTTGAGTGTAAGCCGGGATCTCTTTTTCTGCTTCTTTCTCTGCAATTAACACTTTAGCATACACCGTTTTTACATCTTTACCATGATTAACTTCTACATCACTTACCAATGTAATCTTAATAATTGGTGTTCTACCAATGGAAGAACCTTTCTCATCACTAGCCTCTTTAATTGTCAAAGTACCATCTTCTGCTAAATTTACATAGCTACAATGATCCTCTTTATTACCATCGTTATCTTCAAATAAGAATTCAACTTTTTCAAACTTGTAAGAATGTTCGTCAAATCCATTGGTAGTAAACTCGAATTTACCTTCTTTATTAGTCAAGCCTGTTCTTTTAAAGAATGCAGCGATTTCGTCAGCTAATTTCAACTCGCCTTTACCATCCTTATAAACTAACGTGAAATGAGCGTCAGCAGCCTTAGCCTCATCCCCTGTTTTAGCTAGTACATCTTTATATTCAGTTTCTCCTTCTTCAACAAATTTCTTCTCAATTGTCACATCATTCTGAGAGATGTTGTAATCAAATCCCATTACATAATCAGAAATCAATTCTTCTCCTTGATTTTGAACTTTCAATGCGACAATATTGAATGATGGATCAATCATTCCTTCTTGCATATCCCATCCCCAAATGTATGAATCCTCATCGGTTACGTCTTCCAACTCATTATAAGAGTACAAACCACTCATGGCTTTACCTCTTAAAGTCAAATATTCCCCGTCAACATTCACGTCTGAAACAAGAATTCCGTTGTTAGCAGAACGAGCTAAAATCTGTTGTTTTACAAACTCCGGATTCTCTACAGTAGCTCCTTTCGGGTTGATCTGATATTTCAAATCAGCTTTACCGGCATAAAGACGTACGTAAGCGCCATCTTTATCAACACCATAGATCGTCGGGAACAACAATCCGTTCTCTGCAACATCTACCAAATAATTCGGAATAGTCAACAAACCACTTAAAGCAGCGTTTTTCCAGATCTTAACCGGAGTCTCAGGAAGATTACCTTTTTCGTCTACCACGTAGAATTCTACAAATTTTTCGTGATCAACAGCGTAAGAGGCACCCGTTTGTGTATTAACTTTTGCCCCTTCTTGTTTTGTTCCATTTACATAGATATAGCCATCTTCACCGATCGTGATTACCACATCTGCAGCAGCTTCATTAACAACTTTTCCCTTGTCAACATTGTCGATGATCAGATGTCCATTCTCATCAACACTTACAACTGTTCCAACGCCATCAGCTCCATCATTTCCTTTTTCACCATCTTTCCCATTTACAATGTCATAGCTTGTGTTGTCGTTGAATGTAATTTTGAAACCTCCTGTTATGGGAGTAACACTCGTGATTGCCTTTCCATCGTTAACAAGTTTCTTCAATTCCTCAAAGTTCTTGTTCAAAGTGTTCACCTGTTCTTGCAAACCATCTATATCGTCGTCGTAATCCTTACAACCAACGAATGTAGGACCTGCAAGACCACAAAGCAATACACCCAAAAGTGCAGTTTTTGCAAAATTCCGTTTTTTGTTCATACTTAAAATAAATTATATTGGTAATTAAAAAAATATCAAGTCACCCAAAAGCGCAACTTTATCACTAAAATTCTATTCTACAATTTTTGAAACAAACGTTATTTTCTTGTTAATCATACACCTCCTCTTTTAAGGATTACAACAACGCATTAATTGTTCGTTTAATAAATTGCATAACAACCTTGTAATCAATATATTATAAAAATAGATTATCAAATATATTTCATGTATTATGCGACGATATATGTTTGATTATAACAGTATTATCTATTAAATAAAATTATCTGGATTTATAATATGAATATCATGTCTAAAATCGGCTTAGATAAAACCTCTAAAAATCAGTTATTTGTAGAAATGGGAAAATTTAGTTCCCAATACAAAAAAATGATTCATTATCCCAATTAATCTCCTAAAATAATATAGTATATAGTTATCTTGAAATAAAAGGTGAGAATATGATTCTTAAATAGATCGTAAAAATGCAACAATTACTATCAATATTTATATCGAAATGCGTATCTACAATCTGTAAAACAGATCATTTGTGTCGTTTTGCGCACATAATAAACAATATATATACAAAATATGAAATTTTTTTTGATCAATTCTTTCTTGTTTCATAAAAAGTCGTACATTTGCAATCAATATATGAACGATTATTGATATTTTATCAATAAAAAATATAACAGTTAATTTTAACACTAAAACCTTTCGTTTTGTCAACGTTTTCTCGTTTCCTTTTGATCAATTTCAATATAAAAGCCACCTTAATATAGGTGACTTTATCATGCCAAAACAGCATTACGCTTAGATAAAAAAGCTGGTAGCCTCTTTTTAATAATGGTAGGGAAAATATTTACATGAGTTTACATCAATGTTTCTTCACTTCAACCTTACGAGCCTTCTCCGTGTAAATATCCTTTTGATCCACCGACATATCCTTACCCTCTCCAAACGTGCTCATCCGGTCGGCTGAAACCCCTTTACCAACCAGGTAAGATTTCAAGGCTTCTGCACGTTTCAAGGATAACGGTAGATTGACTCGATCCGTTCCCGTGTGGTCCGTGTAACCACGAATATCAACCTTCACCCCCGGGAATTCCTTCAATGCTTCCACGATACGGGAAAGTTCACCGGCGAAACGAACCGTGTCGATAACCGCCAAGTTACGTTGAAAGTGAATTGTCGGTAATACCGGGAAAGTCTTTGCAGAGGTCTCCACCTTCACAACGTTCTCTACCGGCTTTTTCTCCTCCTTCACAACGGGTTTCCGCTCTTCCTTCACCACCGGGCGTGTCTCCTCTTTTACCGGGAGCGTTACCGGGGGCACGGAACGAGCGGGGGCATACATCAAGTTCTCCTTCTTCTTGTTGTTACCCATCTTCCAGACCACCCCGACCGACAAGTTCGCCAACCAGTTGTATTTACTGGAACAACAAGTGGCAACACCGTCAAAATTGTTGTTAGCGATCCAGGTAACACCGGATTTCAATTGTAAATCGATATGCTTGCTCGCGCGATAGCGTAAGGCGATGTCACCTCCTACCCCTAAGTTCAGGTCGTTATCCAGCGTGGAAGAGGGGTCAAAACGCTTGTCATCCTCTTTCTTGTATAACTTGGGCGAGAACTTTTGCAGGTAAACCGCCGGGCTTATTAACACGGTCCAACGGCGTAGTTCTTTCTTCCCGAAAAAATTGTTCACGTTAAAATCACCGTGTAACCCGATAGTGAAATACTTCACCTTGGAATAAACGTCATTATAATAAGCGAAACCCTCTTCCGGCAGCGTCCCGTAGTAAGACTCCCCCGTCGGGTAAATCTTGAACTCTTTCTCCCATTTCTTGGCACTCCCTTTCCCCTGTCCCATATCGGCTGTCAAGGACAAACCGAAAGTCGGGGTTAACTGGTAACCCAGTTGTAAACCACCTTGTCTACCCAGGTAAGTTTTATCAGCGGAGAAAGAAACCATGTCCCCACGGAAAATGGATATGCCCCCGTTCAATCCCAAGCTCCAACGGGAAAAATCATTGTACACTTGTTTCTTTTGCACTTGTGCCCACAAAAAAGAAGTCAGCACTAAAAAGCAAAAAGATAATAGCAATTTTTTCATACTTAAATGTGTCGTATTCAATTTCTGATCGTTTGAAGAAGGGGTGTCTGAATCAGACACCCCTCTCTTCTTGTTTGAAATCATTTTAATGATTTCCTTCTGGTTGCAAAGATTTATATACTCTCTGTATCCTAATCCTATTTCTAGTTTTTATGGAATTTTACCGGAATTTCCAATGTCACAACTGAGTGTCCACGTTCAGTTTCTTTATTTGCATGATTGCATACCAGACCCCAAACATGTTTTACACAAACTTCAACTTTGATTACAAATTCGTTAGCAATATCCTCACCATCATTGATCCAAGTTACATATTCGCCTTCGGCATCCGTTTCAAATTTGATTTTCTTGGAGTTCTCTGTATCAAGCGCAGTTCCATCGCTGAAGAATCCACCGATTACCTTGTATTCGAACACACTGTTTACATCGTATACCTGTTTCCAGTAGTTACACCATCCATCGGTTCCACGTTTGAACAAATCAATAGTTCCTTGATCTGTCAGATCTGTATCGTATACAATATGGTTGTATCTAAAGCCTTCTTGTGCTGCATTCTCGTCAGACAAATAATCTGCAAGTCTGAAACAATCTTTCAAATAAGCTTTGTTCTCAGCAAGAGGATATTTGTCATACAACGGATCGATAGTTTTCTTGACGAATCTGATCGGGGTAATGAATGCAACTTCAAATTCTTTAATTACAACTTGAGAACGTCCATATTCAGGAGCCTTAGCAGTTCCCGTATAATCGTGCATATCATGAGCTTGAGAACCTACCTTGTCTGTGGTTTTACATTCTGGTAAATTGTCAGAAGCTTGATCTTTGTTATACTTCTTCTCGCCATTGTTGCAAGTTCCATACAATCCGTCATAGCATTCGTTGAAACTTACTACGGCACGAATCTTCACTCTCTTACTGTCTTCACCAATAGCATTGATCCATTGACGTCCGGCATCTGATTTTTCCAATTCAATCTTCCAAACACCATTTTCTTGATACAATTTAAGACCATCGGTTGTTCCAGCCCAATCGGAAGAACTATTATACTTGTCAACCAATTCGAATGATAATGTAGGTTTTGCAATTGTTGCCAAATCATATGCAGTTTCACCCGTTCTCGGTTTCAGCATTTGATCCATCGTGTATTTCTCCAAGTCAAACATATTGTTCAAAACGGCCACCATATCATATTCGTCATCCGTTGTTTCAACTTTTCCGTCAGCACCCGGAGCGATCCGTCCGTGAGCATAGATCAAACCACCTTCACCATTAGTTCCCGGATTTTGCCAATTCAACTTGGTAATTTCAGGAGCAACAGCGTTCGGATAAGTTACAAATACAGTGTATTCAACATTTACATCCGGATAAACTTCTCCACTATTCGGGATGTCAACATACTTAGCCTTAACAACATACTCCACATGTTCCGTGCTGAATGCAGTAGGTTTAACAATCAAATCCAATTGATTCAAGATCGTTCCGTCTTCTGCTTTTCTTTCTTCCAAATCAACATCTTTCTTACGAGCATCTGCATCTAAAGCAGCAGTATGTTGTTTTTGCAAATCAATCGTAATAGTCGGATCGAATTGATAATGTTTGTGGAATTCTTCTCTACCTCTAGAACCTGCTTGTTGTACACGAAGGTCATTGTAAATGTGGTCCATATCAAGTTCAACAGCTTGATCTTTATGTTGTAGCATTACTCTGATCGTGTCTTTGATTACAATCTTTTCAGTTACACTCTCTTTACCCTTGATCTCTAACTTGATCAAACGAGAAGCAACAACATTTTCTTCTGCTTCTGCACTAGCACCATCTTCAACCGGAGCAACCAATTTCACACGCACGATCGGAGTTCTTCCAATAGCAGCAGAGTGATCACCTTGTTCAAATCCTGGATATTGATCCGGAGATTTCACGTAAGCTTTAGTTACTAATTGTCTTTCATCCGTTCCGTCTTTTTCCATCGTAGAAACCAATTCCAAATATCTTTCTGTTTGGTCAACACCTAAATTATTGAAAGAAACGGTTTCGAATTTCAACTGATAGTCATCAAATCCATTCGTCATAAACGGATATTCCGTTCCATTGTCAATAAAGAATGTACGGAAAAGTTCTGTCAAGTTTAATCCTTTACCTCCATTATCTTTCCGGTTGTCATATGCAATCTCGAAAGTCGTGATTGGAGCTAGACTCTTGTAATATTCATCTGCATCCTCTTGTTTTGCAGGAGCTGCCTTTTTATCTTGATAAGAGTTTACGGACCGGAATTTATCTGCATACAAGTTTTCCTTGTTTGCATCCAGTGCATAATGCTCAACATCCGTATTCACGATACGTACATCTTTTTGTGCAATATGCCAATGTTTAGCCGGTGCTATTTCTGAATAAACGGTATCTTTCCCGTTCAAAACAGCCAATGTCAGAAGATCACGTTTATTACCTTGGTGATTATTACCTACCATCTCGGCAAATCTCCATGATTTTGCACGGAAATGCAACATTCCGACTTCTTTATCTTGACTATAACTCTTAGCACCTTCCAGAACACCATTTGCCATATCATAGAATCTCTGACCCTTGTTAAAGATCATGTTTGCCCCGTCTTTCATGCTACGAGAAATTACGGTAGCCTCGCCATGTTTCCACAATCCTAACACTTTAAAAGCGTCAAAAGAAACAGAACGAGGATTGAACTGATACTTCAACTCAGCCTTACCAGCATAAAGAATAGAACTAGGCTCTGCCGGAATTGTTCCTACCGTGTATTCTGGAGCTGCAGCAGTTCCATTTACATAATTACCCACACCATCAGTCTCGTCCTGAATAATTGTCGGGAAGAAAATCATGGGAGCCTCTCCTGCAGAAAGAGTTAAAGGCATGAATAAAATATCCGTTACAATATTCGTTGTTTTTGGAAGTGTTACTTTCTCGTAGTCTCCAACGGTAATACTTCCGTCTTCATTCACTGTTCCTTTCGGCATATAAAGTTCTACATAGCCTTGTTGTTCTACATAGAAAATCCCACCGATAGCAATTTTCGGCTCGATAATTTTGCCGTTCAAATAAAGATACCCGTCCTGTACCGTGAGCTTCACGTCAGTTACAGTCCCGGCACCTCCATCTTCCCCTCTCACATTTCCTAAATCAATAGGATCTTGCCCCTCATAAGTCGCATACAAGTGTCCGTCTTCTTTGATTTCAAATGAAGGAACCTTACCATCATTTCCGTCATTTCCATCAACACCGTCCTTACCATTCACGATCTCAACAACACTACCATCACCCAAAGTAACTTTCAATCCATTAGCGATTTTCTCAACACCCTGTACGAATTGTCCCTCCTTAATTTTCCCCAAAAGTTCATCAATGGATGTTTTGTTTGCAGTTATCTGCTCCTGCAAATCCTTAATATCATCGTCGTAATCCTTACAACCGATGAAAGTAGGACTTGCAAGACCACAAAGTAGAGCACTTAAAAGTGCCATTTTTGCAAAATTCCGTTTTTTGTTCATACTTAAAAAGAATTATATTGGTAATTAAAAAATATCAAGTCACCCCAAAGCGCAACTTTTCTTTGTTAAATGTCTGTCTAACTTAATTGTGTACATGTGTAAATATTTGTCTAAAAACACGCCTCCATTTTTTAACAATTCAAACAATCAATAATCGTTCGTTTAAATTTCAACACAGCACTCTGACAAACAACAATTTACAATAAATACATATTACAAATACAATCTTTTTCACTTATGCAAATATCTGATTTTCAAAGAATACAAAAACTCGCTTTTAAAGAAAATCAAGTAAAACATCTTAGCACATCAATTATCATGAAAAAAGGTGACCAAACTAATCTGGTCACCTTTCACTTATAACTCGAAAGTCTATATAATTACCATATAATCATCACCCGCATTTAGAAGAACCACAAACCTTACAGATTAAACACCCCTCTTGATAAATAACGGATTTAGAACCACAATTCTCACAAACAGAACCAGTAGCTTCCGTACCATCCGGGATAAATTTCCGCAACGCTCTTTCCACACCATTCTTCCACGTGTTGATGTTCTCATTATCGAACTCCATAGCAGCAACCAAATCCACGATTTGATTGATCGGCATTCCATAACGCAAGACCCCGGAAATCAATTTAGCATAGTTCCAATACTCCTTATTGAACTTATATGACAACCCCTCGACCGTCGTCTTGAAACCTCTCTTGTTCGAGAACTGGAAGTCGTAACGGCTATTTCCATCTTCATCCGTGTTCTTCACAATCTTACCATCGGTCACGGCCTTCGGTAACATAATTCCCTCTTCATCATCGGCGATACCGGTAAAGATCTCGTAAGGACGTCCGTCATACAAACCGATAAAGGCAATCCACTTCTCCTTATTATTCTGGAAACGCACGATTTCTGCATCCAATTCCTTCGGGCGCTTGGCAGGCATTGCCCCATCCGTCTTCTTATCTTTATTGGAAACCAAAACTCCGGAACGAGAACCGTCACGATAAACCGTACATCCTTTACATCCACTCTTCCAAGCCTCGATATAGAGCTGCCCAACCAATTCCTCTGAAACATCTGCAGGCAGATTCACGGTAACACTGATGGAGTGATCCACCCACTTTTGCACACGTCCCTGCATACGCACTTTAGCAACCCAGTCAATATCATTAGAAGTCGCCTTGTAATAAGGAGACTTAGCCACCATTTCATCAATTTCCTCATTCGTGTAGCGTTTATGGACATCATACCCGTTTTTCTCCATCCAAACGGCAAATTTATGATGGAACACTATAAACTCCTCGTAGGCATCACCCATCTCATCCGTGAAATCAACATGCACATTCTTGTCGTTCGGGTTCACCTTTCTTCTTCTCTTGTAAACCGGCAAGAATACAGGCTCAATACCGGAAGTAGTCTGGGTCATCAAACTGGTCGTTCCCGTCGGAGCAATCGTCAGACAAGCAATATTACGACGACCACATTTCACCATTTCCTCGTACATCTCCGGGGCTACCTCTCTTAAACGAGAAATAAACGGATTATTTTTTTCTCTTTCAGCGTCAAAAATTTTAAACGCACCACGCTCCTTAGCCAATTCGACAGAAGAACTATAAGCGGCAACAGCCAGTTGTTTATGAATATCTACGGAAAAATCTATCGCCTCATCACTACCATAACGCAACCCGAGAGCAGCTAACATATCACCTTCAGCCGTGATCCCGACCCCGGTACGACGCCCTTCTCTGGCTTTTGTTTTAATTTTCTCCCACAAACGAATTTCAACACCCTTCACCTCGTTATCTTCCGGATCTGATGCAATTTTCTCAAGAATGGCATCTATTTTCTCCAATTCCAAATCAATAATATCATCCATCAAACGTTGAGCAATAGCGACATGTTTCCGGAACAACTCGTAATCAAAATAAGCGTCTTTCTCGAAAGGATTTACCACATAAGAATACAAGTTAATTGCCAACAAACGACATGAATCATACGGGCACAACGGAATCTCTCCACAAGGATTCGTGGAAACTGTTCTGTACCCCAGATCTGCATAGCAGTCCGGCACGCTCTCCCGAATAATCGTGTCCCAGAACAAGATACCCGGTTCAGCAGATTTCCATGCGTTATAAACAATCTTATTCCACAACTTTACCGCACTAATCTGTTTCACGTTTTTAGGTTCGTCAGAATATACCGGATATTTTTGAATATAATCACGTTCTTCGATAACCGCATTCATGAACTCATCATCAATTTTCACCGAAATATTAGCTCCGGTTACTTTCCCCTCGGTCATTTTCGCATCAATGAAACTTTCTGAATCCGGGTGATTGATGGAAACACTCAACATCAACGCCCCCCGACGACCATCTTGCGCCACCTCCCGGGTAGAATTCGAATAACGCTCCATGAAAGGAACAATTCCAGTAGAAGTCAAAGCAGAGTTTTTCACTGGAGACCCTTTCGGACGAATATGGGACAAGTCATGTCCTACTCCACCTCTTCGTTTCATCAATTGCACTTGCTCTTGATCAATCTTCATTACCCCGCCATAGGAATCAGAAGGACCATCATGTCCTATCACGAAACAGTTAGAAAGGGATGCAATTTGATAATCGTTGCCGATTCCCGTCATCGGCCCTCCTTGCGGAACGATATATTTGAAATCACGCAACACCTCGAAAATTTGTTCTTCCGTCATCGGGTTCGTGTAATTTCTCTCAATCCGAGCAATCTCTGAAGCTAAACGATGATGCATATCATCTGGATTCAACTCAAAAATATTCCCGTAAGAATCTTTTAAAGCGTATTTGCTTACCCAAACACGGGCAGCTAACTCATCCCCCTTGAAATAATTCAAGGAACTGCTATAAGCCTCCTCCTGCGTGTAGACTTTCTTTTCTTTCACAGTTTCTTTTTGCTTTTCCACTTTCTTCGTAGTTTGTTCCATTAGCGTATTATATAAATAGTATTTTTTGTGACCAATTCAACAAGGACAAAACTAAAGAAAAAAAACTTCTTGGAAAAATGTTTTTACTAACAAAACACGAAAGTTTTCCAAAATGAATACACATTTACCTGATAATAACATATTTATCATTTCAAATAAAGCCAAAAAATTTTCCAAATATAAAATTGGTACAAACTAGAAATATTCCACAAAAATATTTTGCTTTAATAAAAATTGAACTTTACATGATAAGTACTCTACTCCAAAACACCCAATAAGACACACCAATAGCGATTATTTTTTACCTATTTATACGTTTAAGTATTTAAAAAGGTTTAATAAAGCTCCTTGATTTCTTCAGAAATATTTACATGTATTTTTTTCTCGTTATGAGAAATATCCAGAACATATTCATCGGATACGGGAAGAAGAATTTCTTTAGAAAATATTTTTATCGTGAGAACCACGTTACCTGAATAATTATCCACCTGCTCCACGACACCCGTCTCTCCCGTCAACTCGTCCAGCACGGAATAGCCAATCAAGTCTGAAAGCTCAAAAGGCAATTCATTCTCTTCTTCCAACAGGTATTTATCCATTAGCAGGTCACATCCTACCAAACGATCTGCCTGTTCTTTCGAGTCAACAAAATCAAATTTGACAATATAAGAAGAATGGTTTCTTTCTGTTAAACCATCTTCGGCAATATAAAAGGGAACCGGTGCCCCTTCTAAAAGAATAAACACCGGTTCATCCATGTATTGTTCAAGAAGATCATTATCCGTATAAACAATAAGGGCGCCCTGTAAGTTATGAGTCTTACCGATCTCTCCTATCTTTACGCAATCTTCTCTCTTGACCATAAAATTACTCTGCTGCTGGAGTTTCTGCCGGAGTTTCCGGAGCCTCTGCTGCGGCTACTTCAGTTGCGGCAGCCTCTACTTCTGCTCTGGCAGCTGCCTCTGCTTCAGCTTTTGCAGCGGCAATTTCTGCTTGTTTTTTAGCCACGATCTCAGCTTTAGCCTCTTTTACTTTAGCCTCAGCTTCCAGACGAGCCTTATAAGCACTCTCTGATTCGTTAGCCAAACGAGCAATTTTAGCCTGAATTTTAGCAATCTTCTCTTTTTTCCAAGCTTCAAATTTCGTGTCAGCAGCAGCCATATCAAATGCACCTTTCTTCACACCTTCCAACAAGTGCTTTTTCATAAGTACTCCTTCGTAAGAAAGAATTCTTTTAGCCGTGTCAGTCGGTTGAGCTCCGGTCATCAACCAATATAACGCTCTGTCGAAATTTAAATCAATTGTAGCCGGGTTGGTCATCGGGTTGTAAGAACCAATTCTTTCAATGTAACGACCATCACGCGGTGCTCTACTATCTGCTACCACTACATGGTAGAACGGACGTCCTTTACGACCGTGTCTTGCTAATCTAATTTTAGTTGCCATTCTTTTTAATTTTAACTCATTAATTACTTACCTATTCTCGATAGGCGGGTGCAAAGATAGTCAATTAATTGAAAGTTGAAAATTCTTTTAGGGCAAAACATTTTGAAAAACACGTTCTATTTCTTTCAGGTACTTTGGATTAACAACAATCTCCTTATATCTGCTTTTCAATATCAACACGGCTTCCTCCGGTAATTCATTATAATACTGCATCACGAAATTATTCCCTACATCATCCCGGATCTGTTCGTGCAACCCCAATTTATTCAACTCGTCAATATAAGCATTCACGAATTGTTCCGGTTCCGACATCAAACCAGCCAACTTCTCTCCCAGCAAATTATTCCAATAGGAAACCTCGTAAACCTTGTATCGGTATACTTTCTGATAGACACCAATATCATTTTTCGGTAACATTTCATCAAATATATTGAAATGGTCAGGCTCCTCACTTTGATCTTCTCTATTTAATAAAGAATGATACATGGGGTAATAAAAGTAAGAAGCAGCCAAAGGAACTTTTACTTGTATTCTGAACAAACGTTCGAATTCCGGGTCACAAGGTGTTTTTTTCACAAAATTGGTAATAATAGCATCATTATGCCGCACGATAGAATCCATCATTTGTTTAAAGTCTACCGGAGGTAACACAAACATTTCCTGTGTCGATGGGAACCACTGCTTTTCGTAATAATCCACCATCATCCTCGTTTCCGGATTATTCCCTTCCACCAATTCAACAGATTTATAATCCCCATTTTGAACTTTTTCCACATCCATCTTCACCTGAACCTTCTCACCCGGCTGCAAATAAAGCGGAAATGCGGCCTTACCATTTGCCAAGCGCACATATCCTGCTTCCCTTAACGGTAAATTAATCTCAAAATTTCCCACACTATCTAAAGCCACAGTAATGGTTGTGTCTTGCCCACAAATCTCAAAATAAACTTTCTTTCCTTTACAATTCTGTAAATTTCCCCTTACCGGAGTCCTATCATTAGAATTGCATGCCAACAGGCATGCAATCCATAAAAACATCATTAATCTCATCGACTATTTTACTTTTGTAAAATGATAACGCAATTGAATATATCGCATCGCAATTTCCCCCTCTCCAGCAACAGCCTTCATTCCCTCGTAAATCGTCTGGTAGAAATCAGTCGGCTCATAATCGTACAAAGTAATTTCTAGGGTATTATCATCAATCATACGGAACCCTATTTCTATTTCTTTTTCCTTAACAGTTCCCGCTGAAAAAGTAACATTTGCTTTACTTAAATGATAAACAGACATGGTCACTACCGTGGGACGAATACCACCCTCTTCTATCAAGCGTTCTTTTTCATCACGCACATACGTTACCTCACAATCCCTAAAATAATTCTTCAAATCACCAGTCAAAATCGTTTTCATCTCGTCAACTTCTCCTGCAATAAATTCCAATGTATCCTTATTCGTATTATTCACAGGCATATTCACGAAATCAGACTCTGGAGCCTGCTGCCATTCCAGATAGCTGCTTTTCCAATAATTCAACAACAATTCTTCTTCAAATACCCACTTTCCGATCATTCTTCCCATCGGTTTTCCATCAACCTTCACGATCGCTTCATCAAAATTACCCGGAATAAAACGTTCACTCAAATCTTTCGTTTCCAAAATAATCCTATCCTTTCCTTCCTCCTCATTCAATAACTTTATTTTTATTGATCCTTTTGAAGAACCGACCGGAATAACAAATTCTTTCACACCCCCTTCAATCTCAAAATTCACGCCTTCTTTTGCAGTAGAAGCATCCCCGATTGTAAAAGGAATATGAACTTCTTCTTTCTGTCCATAAGTACCCGCAACCGCCTTTACTTCCACTTCAACCGTTACCTCGTTTGCAAGAGCGTAATACTCCTGCACGAACGAATAAATCAATTGTTCTTTGGACTCTACCGTAACCGTGGTAACACCATTTTTCCCGATTTTATAATTAGTCCCAGACAGGATTGATAATTTCACATCCCGATCGGCCGTAAAATTATCTTTTGGGGTCATCTCTATGAAAGCAGAAGATTCACCTGCCGGGATAACAAATTCCTCCGCCGAGAGTGTGTAATCCTCATCTTTCACAGCACTACCAGTAATCCCGAATTTTACAACCGTATTCTCGGCAACCGCTGAATTCGCAGTCACTTCTATTTTTACCGGTTCATTCGCTGGCAAAAAATAAGCCGTTTTCGCAAATGAAACATCCAGCATATCATCATCATCATTATCGCTACAAGATGTCCATATTCCTGTTAATAAGAATAAAGAAAACAGTAAAATTAAATTTCTCATAATCTTTCGTTTATAGGTTTAACAATTTATTCTACATTATTTATCGCATTATTATATTCTTCTCTCTTAGCCTTAATAAATTCACGCTCCTCTGCCGTCAATGGCTTCGCCTGAGGTATCACGTATTGCCGGGCTATACTATCAGTCCGGGGCGGTTCCTCGTCAACATCCCCACAAGCATTACAAATCAAAAGCATCCCGAAAAAAAACAATATCATCGTTTTCATATCAAATCATATTTTAAAGTTCATACCCTTCATTCTGAATCAACCCAGGAGTTAAATCCACATCCACCCTTGACAACGGGGCTGTGTACATGTATTTTAGAGTCACATACTTCAAACCGTCTTTCGTAACCCAAAATTCAGGACATCCATTCCTCTTCAGTTCAAACAACCGATCACCTTCCAGAAACAATTCTTTTTGGCGCTCTTTCAATATAGCTGCCAATAAAGGAGTCAAAGGTTTCCCGTACACGTCTTCTCTGATTTCTCCTACCGATGTGTCAGAAGGTAAAGTTGTCAATGAATAAGGCACATAATTACTGATTCGTTTGGCTCGGAGGGCATTCAGATGTTCTAAAGCCTTATCATTATCCGGAATATGAGCGTAAGCTTCTGCCAACATCAGAGCAATCTCAGCACTTCTCACTTGCGCCGTCAACTGCTTCTTAACCACACGTTTCTTATCAAAAAATAATTCATACCGGATATCATTTTCTTTCTCCACAAACAAATCTATAAATTGCTTACTCACGGGACGATATTTAACCAAAAGTTGAAACGTAGATTCTGCACTTTCATCCCCGTAAACAAGCGAGCGGATCAACACATTTCCTTTTCGGGTAAATTTACTTTGTATCATATCCTTATAAGCCTCACCCTCCAACAAAGGATATTTCTTCAACAATTCCTCTCCCAAGGTCGTAACCTCTCCCCAATTCTGCGTCCAAAAATAAAGTTTCATCAGGTAAACCTTGGCCACGTCAACCGTCAATCGATATATATCGTCCGTCAGGTTATACCCTATACCATTCTTCAGATCCTCTTCAATAAACTCAGCCGTGGCTTTTATACTAGAACGTATAGGCCTAGCCTCCATATCAAAGACCTTAACAAGCGGTAAGCCCAATTGTGAATTCTCATTTTCTTTATCGTAAGGTTCACAGAATAAACGCAACAAGTTATAATAGCATATGCCTCTCATCGTATAAGCCGTTGCCAACACTTTCTTTCCTTTTGCAGACTCCTTCTGCGTCATATTTTCGATCACGAGATTACAGTCCCGGATTTTCTCATAAAGTTGACTGTAATTAGATTGGAATCCATTCAACTTTTCCCCCAGATACAGGTTTAAACTATTCCCTTGCGGCAAAATTGTCAAACTTGCATCCAAATTATCCGTCACACAATCATAATCCAGGATTGTCGATTGATTTCCTATAATAACAGCATCATTACCATAGTCTATATTATTTAACGTCCTATGAAGTAAAGCTTCAAACTCTTCCGGAGTTTCCGGGATCGTCTCCCCATAAGGTTTTAAATCCAGATATTCTTTACACGAGCAACACAAGACAAACAGCCCTATTATCACCCATAGCCTACGATTACGTATCATAACTAAAAATATTTAATCCATATTTATTTTAAAAACCAATATTCAAACCAAATGAAACAGAACGTGTTACAGGATAAGTAGCACCCGGTGTTTCCGGATCAATTCCCGAATAGTTTGTAATCGTGATGAAGTTATTCATTGATAAATAGAAACTCATTGATGACAAGGAGATCTTTTTCAGTATATCTTCCGGCAAACTATAGGTAAATGTAATATCCCGAACTCTCAAAAAAGAAACATTCTCCAGTAAAGCCCCATTAGTGATATCAGTACTCGACGGGTTGGTCCTGTCAAGATACAAACGCTCGCCGTAACGATCCAGTATCCGTGGGTATTTCGTTCCAACTGCTTGATCTGCACGCCAACGATTAACGACATCTTTACGCACATTTAAATGACTTACGTACAAATCGTTATATCTCATCGGGATAGATTCACGCCCTCCTTCTACCGAGGGTTTGTTTTCAACCGAAATACTGGAATAACTGGCAGGAGTGTTTAAATCATTCAACAACTTGGCACCTAGCGTAAAAGCACCTCCTATGTTAAGCGCAAATTGTTTATATGAAAAATTCAAATTAAACCCTCCCGTCGTGGGAGCTGTTGATGTTCCCAAATAAAACCGATAATTTGTTGCGTCTGCGTAATCCGTCTCCTTGTTAATCACGGCATCCGATCGCAATTTAAACTTATACAACCCCGTCGTCGGATCGATACCTGAAGTCTTTCCTCCGAAAACCGCCCCTAAAGGATATCCCACGTACAAGTTCCCGTAAATATGTCCGGTAGGGGATTCATATTTTGTCAACTTATTCTGATTCCACGCTATATTTGCCGACATATTCCAACGAAATCCCTTATACTCTAAAATAGTAGCCCGAATCGTACCCTCGATACCTTTATTTTCAAGCTCGGAAGTATTATAACTCTGACTAGAAAATCCGGTCATCACCGGAACATTCACCGATGTCACGCAATTTATACTTTTACGATAATATCCCTCCACGACTCCGGAAATCCGGTCACGAAACAATCCGAAATCCAAAGCCACTTTCATGTCCCGTGTTTTCTCCCATTTCAACTTGGGATTAGGAGCATTTTTGATCCATCCCATCCGGTACATATCATTATCGGCCTTTCTGTAATCACTCTCGTAACTCATGATCAAGTTCGGTTTCACCGTCTTGTTTATATTACCCGTATATCCCATAGCTAGACTTAGCTTCAACCGACTCAACACGTGATTTATCCTTTGCATGAACCCCTCGTCCCCAATATGCCACGCCGCCCCCAAAGACCACGTCGGGTTAAATTGCTCGTCACTACCGAAATTATTTGACCCGTCAGTCCGGAACGACAGACTCACCATATACTTATCCCGTAAAGTATAATCTACAGCCGAATAAAATGATGCAAAACGATTCTCCGTACGACTCTGTCCAGAAAGCCCATCCACGATTCTACCGAATGAAATCAACTGGTTATAACTAATATTATCTCCTGTTTTCGGGGGCAAAGGAATAGATGAATTACCCGTTACATCGTCATAGCCATAACGTTTTTCATAAATACTCTTGGCATTGTCACCCCGGATTTCTGCTCCTGCAATAATCCCGATGCGATGTTGGTCATTAAAAAGATCATCATACCCTAATTGGAACCGAGCCATATAACTACTATTATTTGCGGAAGTCTGGGTAATAGACCCATATGTCCGGGTACTCGGATAACTATCAAAAGACAACCGATCCAAGAAAGCGGCATAAGACTCTTTACCATTTATATTATCCGTCTTGTTATTTGTAAAAGAGTAAGAGGCAATCCCGGATACTCTGAATTTACTCAAAAGACGATAGTCCACACTAAAACGCAAATCTACTGTTGTATTATAAGCATCACTCGACGTTTCCTCCATCTCCCGCAATATATTCACTCCCCCTTCCGGCAGCATTTCCGTGAATCCGCCATTTACCCGATTCAATGTAAAATACGTGTAATCGCCTCTATACGACCCGTCTTCATTATACGGGCGCTCGTAAGGATTAGCATAATAAGCATATTCCAACGGGTTCACATTCATCGAAGGAGCATCAGATTTCTGACTGGCCAAATCCACCCCAAACTGAAGGTTCAACCGTTCTACTGGTCTCAAATTTATCTTAGAACTCACGTTATAACGATTATACGCGTTATTCTTCATCGTACCCTTCTCGTTGGAATATCCGAATGACAGGTAATACGTGAACTCCTCCTTTCCTCCCGACAAAGAAAGATGATGACTCATTGAAAATGAATTCCGGAACAAAATATCAACCCAATCTGTTGTCTGTGATGCCAAATCCTCGATATACGCATCCTGCTCCGCGACACTCATCCCCTTAAACTCGTCTTTACCGGAACGAATCATCCCCACAATCCCCACGACAGGGTAATATGTCCCGCTATTAAAACCTTTCGCAGAGAATTCATCCCACAACTCTTGCTCCCAAGCTAATTTCTCCCTTGAATTCATCAAATTCATATCCCGTTGCGGCTTCAAAACGATCGAAACATTAGCGGAATAATTCACTTTCATCTTACCCGCTTTCCCTTGTTTTGTAGTCACTACAATAACCCCACCTGCCGCTCTCGATCCGTAAATTGCCGCCGCAGACGCATCTTTCAACACCGTCACACTCTCAATATCATTGGGATTTATTCCCCCAAGCCCCGTCGTGAAAATATTATCAAAATCACCCGATTTTATCTGCCCGGCTGAAATATCGGGGATATCTTTTTGCAAAGGCACACCATCCACAACCCACAAAGGCTCGGCGTTCCCTGTCAATGTATTTGTTCCCCGGATTCGAATCTTAGAAGAAGCACCCGGTCGACCGGAAGTCGCCAACACACTAACTCCTGCGATCTGCCCCTGCAACAAATTATCAACTGACGAAACGGGACGATTCTCGAAAACTTCTTTTTTTATAATCCCAACAGACCCCGTAGAACGCCGTTTCGTTGTTTGTGTGTACCCTGTCACAACAACCTCATCCAACTCGTCTGCTTTAGGTTTCAATACAACATCCAATGGCATTGTTTTTCCTTTCAGATTCACCTCCAACGTTTCCATCCCCACAAATGAAATCAATAATAAATCATTTCCTTCAGGAACATTCAAACTAAAATTACCATCAATATCCGTCGAAACCCCTATAGATGTTCCTTTTATAAGTACTGTCACACCCGGTAATGATTCGTTACGGTCATCTCTCACCTTCCCCTTAATTTCTCTGAATCTTTTCTCATTACTAACTTGCGGAGCCTTCTCCAACAAAATAATCCGATCTTGGATTCGATAACGTAACCCTGTTCCCTTCAGCACCTCTTTCATCACGCTATCCAAAGAAACTTCCTTGACATCAACTGTTATTCCTCCAAGATCCTTCACGAATTTCTCGTTGTATACAAAATTATACCCGGATTGCTTTTTGATCTCTTCAAGCACTTTAACCAGTTTCTCGTTTGTCACCTTCAAGGTTATCTTTTCCGGTGAATGTCCTGCCCAAAGTGGACCCGCTGCGAATAACAGTAGCATCAAAAATGCGCAACTCTTGTTGAATTTCCTGAAAAAAAACTTTTCTACCATCATTTTTACCTATATTTGTGTGTTATGTCTATATAACATTTTGCGTTAAAGAGATTAGGAAAGACCAATTAGCCTAATCTCTTTTCTTTTGTACATAGACGATTTTGCGTTCTACTTTAAATGATACAGAATTTGAAGATTCAATAACGGCAAGCAAAGACTCTAACGAGACGTCACTTGACACATCCCCGGTATAATACTCTTCCTCAAACACTTGTTCCCGAATAACGGTTACATCATAATACCGGGACACCCGTTTCAAAATTTCTGTTAACGAGGCATTCCTAAAACTGAAATTACCATTCTTCCAAGCAACATAATGTTCCGTGTCACACTTTGAAACTTGAATCTTAGCCTGCACGTCATACATATTCACTTCTGCCATATGTCCCGGAGTAATTATCCGGGATTCCCCTTTTCCCGCCGACACTTCCACGAGACCCTCTACCAAAACAACAAAACTTTTTCCTTCATCCTCGTACGTGTTCACGTCAAAAGTTGTCCCCAGCACCTTCACATCCATCTTATCCGTACTCACGATAAAAGGACGGGTACTGTCTTTGGCAACCTCGAAATATCCCTCTCCATGCAAACTGACCTCTCTTTTATCTTTACCAAAAGACACCGGGTATTTTATTTTTGAATCTGCATTCAGCCACACTTTCGTCCCATCCGAAAGAACTAAATGGTAAAATGTCCCTTTCGGAATAATCAACTGATTAAACTCCAACTCCTTCTTATGTAAAGAATCCGGTCGAACGTACTCCAAACGATTCCCGGAATAAAGTTTTGTCCCTTTATCCAATTTTACCTCATCCTGCTCTGCATTCGAAATATCCACCACTTCCCCGGTTGACAACACGAGACAAACATTATTTTGCCGTCCCTGTTCTGCCAAAACAACACCTTCCTCTCTTGCACCTCCCAACCATAACCACAACCCACTTGTCATTAACAAACAAATACTCGCCGCAACAGTCACTCCCACTCTTATATTTCTCCTTCCTTGTTGTTGCCGTTTCTTGAAATCTTCCCATTTCATATTAACATCCACCTCGTCATACCGTTTTTCTAACTCTTCCGTAGAAATTCTTTGCAGGTTAAAAAAAACACGCTCAACCTCCTTGGATTCATTCCTCCATGAATCCAACTGTCTTCTCTCCGAATCATCCAACCCGATAATCCGTTCTTTACAGATTAATTTAGCTATGAATAAATACTGACTTATCTCTTTCATCTAACTCTCGTTTCCCCAATAACGATCGAGATAAAAAACAGTATAGGTGAAATTTTTATTTTTTTCAAAAAAACTATGACAACATGATAATCATTAAAAATAAATGTCCCAATGATTTATTTAACTCCTTATAAGCAATTGATTTATGAAATTTTACAGTTGTTTCACTTATCCCCATTTCCTCCGCAATCTCTTTATTCTTCTTGCCTTCTAAATGTAATTTTATCACGGCCTGCACTTGAGGAGTTAACGATTTGATCGCTTTATGAATCAAGAAACGACTCTCTTCATCTATGATCGCCTGCATTAAATAATCACTTGTCTCCCGTTCCTTCGAATACTCACTTGAATAACGTTCTTTGATTTTTTCATGACGAATATAGTCCAGACACTTGTTTCGAAGAGTTCGATAAATAAAAGCCTGCAATGCCACTTCTGAATCAAACATTTTCAAATGTCGGGACCAAACAATAATAAAAGTTTCCTGCACAATATCTTCCCGTACATACGAATCATCAATAAAACGAGAAGTAAAGGCAAAAAATTTGGGGAAATGCTCTTTAAAAAAGTGCTTAAAAACAAGCACTTCCCCATTCAAAAATCGAATATACTCACCTCGTTCCTCTGTCATTAAACGATCCTTTTTTGATAATTATTTTCAACAAAAATTATTCGTAATTCAAAAAAATTTAGTACCTAATTATCAGGTACTCATTTTTTTCAATTACGAATAATTTTTTTGAAAATAAAATCAAAAAAGGATCGTTTAATCATTATCAATCAATGCTATTCATATCAACATTATCTACTCTCTGACCCAAAAGATTTTCAATAAAATAATACCGGATAAGATTCACATAATAAGGAGAACCCAAGCCGTGATCCGCCCCGGGAATAAGCATCAAATCAAAGCGTTTATTCGCTTGCATCAGAGCATTAGCCAAACGGATCGTATGAGCCATATGCACGTTAATATCCATATCTCCCGTTATTAACAGCAATTTTCCTTTCAAGTTTTTAGCCAATTCTATCGTCGTAGGAATCTTGGATTCGAACGAATACACCACGCTATCCTGTTTTCCTGCTTTCTTCTCATGCATTTTCACACCATGATAAGTTTCACCCCACCATTTCGTATATATATTATTATCATGATTACCGGATGCTGCAACTGCAACTTTATAGAAATCCGGATATGTCAGAATAGAGGCTGCAGCCATAAAACCACCCCCGGAATGTCCGTAAATACCCACCCGGTCCAAATCAATAAAAGAATATCGGTTAGCCAACTGTTCGATCACGAACTTACAATCCGCCAAAGCATAATCCCTCAAATTTCCATACCCGAAACAATGGTAATTCCGTCCCCGGGTAAAACAACTGCCCCGAAAACCGACATTAATCACAATAAAACCCAACTGAGCCAAAGACTCGTTTCCATTATCATCCAACGTGAAAGACTGTGGAACAAAATTCTCTTGCGGCCCTGGGTACACGTTTATGATAATCGGGTACTTCCGTGTCGAATCCATATCAAACGGCCGATACATCACACCATAAAGATCCGTAATTCCATCAGCCGCTTTCACCTTTACCCGTTCCGGTTTCCTCCATCCCATCTCGTACAGCAAGCGTAAATCAGGACGTTCCAATTCCATAATTTTCCTTCCCTTCGTGTCTCTTAATTCGGCAATCGGCTCCTGATCCGCCCGGGAATAATTATCAATCAAATATTTCCCGTTCTTGGCCAGATCAATCGAATGAAACCCGTCTCCGGGAGTCAACAACGTCAAATCGGAACCATCAAAATTCACCTTATAGAAAAGACGATACTCCGGATTTATTCCCTTCTCCCGACCATACCCCTCAAACACGAAACTACGTCCCAACGTGTCCATCTCCGTAATTCTCCCTGCCACGAAATCCCCTGTTGTCACCGGATTCTTTAACTGCCCCTCCTTGTTATAAAGATAATATTGCCCCCAACCGGAACGTTCCGACCACCAAAGAATATCCTCCCCTCCATTCAGAATTCGACATTCAAACAATTGCTCTGTAAAATGTGGCTCACAACGTTCGTGAATAATTTCAAAAACCTCTCCCGTACGGGTATCTACCCGGCAAAGATCCATCTCGTCACACGTCCGGCTCTTACGAGTAAAATAAATATATTCCGGGTACTTATTAAAATCAAAAAGCATCACTTTCACCTCCTGATCCGGATATTTCGCAATGTCAACCACCTGATGCGATCTCTTCTCTGCATCAAACAAATGTAAATCATACGTGTAAACATACTTTTCCCCCGGCATCGGAAATTTATAAGTTTTCAACGTCGGACGGGGCTCTGCCAGATGATCAATCAAATACCCCTCCCCCACATTCCGACGATCCTGCCGCAGACAATAGAACACCTTGGAATCCCCCGACCAAGTAATTGATGCCCCTTCCTTCTTGTCCGTATCCTTATCCCGCTGAAAAGAATATGAATAATAACGTTCTCCATCCGTCGTTAACTGGTAAGAAGTTGTGTCCCCCTTTTCCTGTATATACACGTTATGCTTGTAAGCATACACCATATAATTGCTATCCGGAGACCAGCGTTGCCAGTAAGGAACCCGGCTAAAACTATTCTCTTTTCTTTCCCGTGAATATTCTTTCAAGACATCACGTTTCACATCGTATTCAAAATCTTTCCCGTACCTGGAAAACATCAATCGATAAGGATTATCTCCCTCAAAACGGAACCCTCCCAATTTAAAATTCCGAACATCTTCAGTTTTACCTGTCAATTCTGCTAATCTTGCAGCAAGTCGTTCCGTTGAAAATAATTCTTGCTTTTTCCCCTTCTTAGCATCTACCAAATAATACACCGTTCCGTCACCCGTCGTGTAATAATACCAGAAAAAATCAGAATTCCCGATCCACGAGGGATAAACCGATAAACTGTAGACATAATCAGAAAGATTTCTCTCAGAAAATTTGGCACAAGCTTTAAAATCCGCCTTTTGTGCGAATACACTACTCCCCATCAGGAAGAGTAGTATGCATACAATACTTCTCATCATGTTTAATACATTTTGCGTTCTACATAAGCACGATGACACGGTAAAGACCAATAAACCATGAAACCGCTTGCCTCAAAAGTAACTCTTTTTCAACAAATTCCCATGTATGCTCTAAAAAAATAAAAAAAAGACAAGTTTTAATTCAACTTTCAATCATTTCCAATTGGATCTATACCAATATTTTCAATCATCAGCACTACCGCTTTATTCTTTGCAATAGGCCTATGCATTACACCTTTAGGCACGCACACCCCCTCGTATTGTCCCAACTCAAAATTACCTTTTTCCGTTTCTAAAATAATACTACCCTCAATAACAAAAAACACCTCATCATCATGATCATGTTTATGCAAATGATACTCGCCCTCAAAGATACCTAACCTGAACACGGAAGAATTCACGTTGCACAATGACTGGTTAAACCATTTATCCGTACAATTCTTTACGATTTCCGGGACATTAATCTTTTCAAGATAATCATACTTAACATCCATCTGCATTTTATAATTCAACTTTTTCTCCATAATAAAATCATTATCAAAATTTACCAAATCACACGCTTAATCATGCAATACAAAATTATTACTTTTTCCCAAATAAAACCCGGTTTCAACCACAAACACGCCCCTATACAAACTAGAAGTGGATCAAAAGACTTTTGACCCACCTCTAATTTATAAATCTTACAAACCTTTGACTTATAAATATCATATTCTCTCGAACTCCGGTAACACCATATCCAGCCATTTACTTATCCGGGCATCGGTCTTTTCCGGTTCAAAATCTTCATCCAAAGGTAACCCCACAAACAAATCATCAATCACTGCTGTGGAATCCTCGTACACGTACCCATCTGTCGAAGTCTTTCCCACGAGAGTTCCGCCAAGCCCCGTCACCAATTCCGCCATATACCCCATACCATCCACGAAATTCTTCGGATAGGTCACGTGGTCACCCAAACCGACAAGTGCCACGAAACGATCTTTCAAAGAAATCTTACGCATTCCGGGAAAGAACTTCGCCCAACGATCCCGCTGTTCCCTCTCCCAGGTACTACGTCCCAAAGAAGAACATACCAGTATCAGATTCTTGTAATCCAATAACTTACCCGCTTGAATATCATTCACGCAAAACATATCCACCTTATCCGCTCCGATCTTCTTCTTCAGCATCTTGGCAACCCGGTGAACACTTCCCCCAGCGGGAGAATAGAAAATCCCCAACCACTTCATCTCGCTTGTCCGCTCATCCAGCAGATAGCTCCCTTCCAGATCGGCCGTCAAACGTAAAGGACTATCCTCCTCCACGCCCTTTTGATTCGAATCCGGTTTCTTTTGTTCAATCTTATTTTTATCCATAGAAATATAGTTTATAGTGATTAAACCATTATTATCAACTATAAACTATACGGTAAGAAAGACGAAAAGTTATAGAAGTCTATTTTTTATGCGTGGCAATCGCTAACAAAACTCCTAGGACAACCCCTAGCAAGGCTGCGAATAAAACCCGCATATCACCCGGCAACAAGAAAGTGATTGTGTGAGCCGGGAACCAGAAAAAAGGAATCGTCTTCTTGAAAACAAAATTCCACTGTACCCGCCAATTCAAATTTGCCATGATTTCCCCCATCTTGATCGGGGTAAAGAAACCGGATAACGTCCCTCCATGACTCAGTATATGCGTATCCGTGATCTTGTGCAATGTCATAAAAACAGGAGCGAAAATCGTGTTCTGCGCCACGGAAATACAGAAGGCCACGAACACCTTATCCCACGATAAACTCTCCCCCATCACGGTAACGGCATTTTCCATGCCCATCGTCTTCAGAAAGACCGGAACCCCGCTTGAAAAAATCGTCATTGCCATACTGATACCCATTCCCAGCACACCCCACACGATAGCACGGGGCCAGATCCCGAAACCTTTCCGGTTATACACCCCGGCACTGATTCTCAATCCGATACATTCCCCTAGTGTTGACAAGATTGCGAACTTCAAAAAGCTCATAATCATACCATGTTCGGCATTAAATGTTTTATAAAAAGAATACACGGCATCAGACACGAAGAAAGGCAACAGGCATACGATTACACACCCGATAACAATAAAATCACTTTTTTTCATCACACATACTTTACCCGTTTCCCGGAAAACCACACCCTCCCGGGGAATTTTAAACATTATTTTTCTGTACTCTCGCTCGACGCATCCGTGTTCCCGTCCTCCGGACCTTGGTTCAACCGGGCGTCCTTATTCACTTCCTCCTTGGGAGAGGAATAGAAGAAATCAAATCCTTTTTTCCAACCGCTACTGATACGACCAAAACTTAGGAGTATTGCCAGCAGCAATACTCCTATTATGATGATCATCTTTCTCTCTTCCTTGCTATAATTTTTCCAAGCTCGCATGAGAAATTTCTATTTCTCGATACGGATACGAGCATCTACAGCCACCACGTTATCTTTATTTCCTAACAACGGGTTCAAGTCCATCTCGAAGATTTCCGGGGCAACCTTCACCAAAGCAGAGATTCTCATCACGGCCTCGGCAAACTTATCCTCGTTCACAGGTTCTTGTCCGCGAACACCTTGTATAATCTTGTAAGATTTCAACTCTTTAATCATGCCATGAGCCTCGTCTTTGGACATCGGGGCCAATCCGGCCTTCACGTCCTTCAACACCTCGATAAAGATACCTCCCAACCCGCAAAGTACCATGTGACCGAACTTATCGTCCCGTTTAGCACCGATAAACACTTGCGTTCCGCTCAACTGTTGAGCCAGCATGATTGCGTACGTATCCTTGATCTGCATCATCCGCTTGAACTCACGACGAACAGTCTCCTCGTCGCTCACGTTCAACACGACTCCACCAACATCCGATTTGTGGATCGGTCCGACAACTTTCATCACCAGCGGGAACCCGATTTCTTTTGCCATCTTAACAATCTCCTCCTCGTTATCAGAAACTCCCTCTTTAGCTCTCGCTACCCCGGCAGCATCCAACAAAGTATGAATCTCGTCCGGAGACAAATAACCGTTTTGCGCGTTATCCACCACCTCACGGATCTTCTTCACGTCCATATCCGGCATTTCAAAATGTTCCGGTTGCGGGGCTGGAGTCTTGTAAATCTTGCACAAGGCATTTCCAAACAGCACCTCGTCCGGGAAATAAACACGGCCTTTAGACACGAACTCCGCAATCTCGTCCTTCACGATCTTGGAAGAAGGGAAAATCGGGAAAATCGGTTTCTTGCTAGTCTTCATCTTCTCGTCAAGTACCCTGTACACGTCGAACACGGGGAACAAACCGGGGCTACCGAAAATAACCGCCATCCCGTCAATATTGTCAAAGTCCTGATCACAAGCATCTAGAATATATCCTAATTGTTCAGCCGTACCCGTTGCCAAAAAGTCGATCGGGTTACCCACGGATGACCCGGCAAACAATTTCGCCAACAACTCCTGCGCTTTCTCACCTTCAATATGCGGAACATCCATCCCTCCGTTAGAAAGAGCATCCGTCAACATAACGGCAGGTCCACCGGCATGAGTCACGACAGCCATGTTACGACCTTTCATTTCCGGATGCATGAAAATTCCGGCAACCGTCATCAACTCGTCACGTCCGTTACAACGCACAATACCCGCCTTGCGGAACAAAGCCTCTACGGCAACATCCGAACTGGCTAAAGCTCCCGTGTGAGAAGAAGCAGCACGACTTCCGGCAGCAGAACCTCCTGACTTAACGGCAGCGATCCGGCATCCCTTGCGAATCAAAGAAGATGCATGCTTCAACAACTTCTCCGGCTTCTCGATACTCTCCACGTATAATAATTTTACCCGGGAACTCGTCTTCGGATCGAACGACTCGTCCATGTATTCCAAAATCTCCTCTACACCTAATTGAGCTGAATTACCCACGGAATACATACTGTTGAATTTGATTCCTTTTTGCATTCCGGAGTCCATGATAAACAATGCCGTCGCACCAGAACCGGAAATCAAATCTACCCCTTGTGGGTTCAGTTCCGGAATCGGGCTTGTGAACACACCACTATAATGGTTTGTCAAAACACCGATACAGTTCGGTCCGATCAAAGATCCACCTACTGAATTAATCGTCTCCACAATTTGGCGCTCCAGCTTGGCTCCCTCCTCGTTTTCTTCATGGAATCCGGCAGAGAGAATAATAAATGCTTTCGTGTTCTTCTGTTTTGCAAGAACCTCCACGGTTGACGGACAGAATTTAGCAGCAATCGCTAAAATAGCACAATCCACCTCCGGAAGATCCTTCACGTCACGATACGCCTTGATTCCCTGCACTTCATCCATCTTCGGATTCACCACGTAAAGCGAACCTTTGAAATTTCCATCTTGCAAATTCCGTAACACGGTACCCCCGGGCTTGTGAATGTCGTCAGAACCACCCACAACCACAATGCTCTTTGGCTCAATTAATTGTTTTGCTATCATATATTTCGATTTATTTTTAACTTCCTCTTTAATTTCAAATGGATGATCGCTGTTACAATCATCCATTTGAAGTTTTTTTGTTTCTATATATTATTGAAGAATGTCAGAAACTCCTGTACTTTCTGTACCATCTTCTTCGAACCCGTGTATAACGGCACCCGCTGGTGGAGAGCCTCCGGCTTTATCTCCATGATTCGCTGCTCCCCGTCCGTGGCCAACCCTCCGGATTGTTCGGCGATAAACGCCATCGGGTTACACTCGTACAACAATCTCAATTTTCCTGTCGGGTGAGAACTCGTCTGCGGATATAAGAACACCCCACCTTTCAACATATTTCGGTGGAAATCGGCCACCAAAGACCCGATATAACGGGACGTGTACGGCCGGTTTGTAGCCTCATCTTTCTCCTGACAATACTTGATGAATTTTTTCACACCTACGGGGAAATTCACGTAGTTACCCTCGTTAATAGAATATATCTTTCCGCTTTCCGGTGTTTGCATATTCGGGTGAGACAAACAGAACTCCCCGATAGAAGTATCCAGCGTGAAACCATTCACCCCGTTACCGGAAGTATACACTAACATGGTTGATGACCCGTAAATCACATAACCGGCAGCCACCTGCTCTGTTCCGGGCTGGAAGAAATCGTCCATCACGAGCGGTTCCCCGATAGGAGAAATACGTTTATAAATAGAGAAGATCGTACCCACGGAAACATTCACGTCAATATTTGACGATCCATCCAGCGGGTCCATACAGATGATGTACTTCCCGTCCTTGCTTAATCCCTCCTCGAAAACCACGATGTCCTGATTCTCTTCGGTAGCTACCCCACAACACTCGCCACTCGCCCTCAACTCATCCATAAAAGTTTTGTCGGCATAGACATCCAACTTCTGTTGGTCCTCTCCTTGCACGTTGATTGAACCCACCTTTCCAAGTATATCTACCAAACCAGCTTTATTTACCTCCCGGTGAACTTTTTTAGCAGCGATACCTATATGGTGCAAAAGTCGTGAAAATTCTCCGGTAGCCCCGGGAATCTCGGCTTGCCGTTCAATAATAAATTGATTTAAAGTTGTAACTTTATGCATTATCATGGTTATGTGTTTTAATTTTTTTGCAAATATAGAGTTATAATCTTTAATTTAAAAGGTTTGCGGGTTTTATTCCGTTTCTCCCTTTCAAATCCTTACGCGTATAGCCCGAATTCACGAAGAGGCCTGCAATCGATGACGAAACATCAATCTTCTCTCCGCCGTATACCCCTTATCACGAAGATAAAGCGTTTTCCATCAACATTATGACGTATCCATATTGATACTCAAGTTCATCTTAAAGCATTACGTCAATCCATCATGAGAAGTTTCATCAGTAGGCACGAACAGCACGAACTTTTGCCTGACTTATTTTAGTATATGGATATACCGTTTTCCCTATTTTATCAGGACCAATATAGTGCGTAGGTTCCCCTTCCTTCTCTGTAGAACTCCCATATAATTCAACAAGAGATATTAGATCTCCTAATTGCTCCTCAATTTTGACATTCAACATATCTTTATTAGCAACAACACACCTTATTTCGTTATATGCCGGAAAATACCATCCATCTCCCAAATCACGACAAGTTACAAATGCCGGGTAATTCTCCAATTTTTCACCATTCATTTTGATGAAATTTTCCAATGCAATCGTATTTGTTTTTCCATTATTTTTATCACTCGCTCCCACCGATACCTTTTCTCCTTTGGCTCCACTTTCACACCAAGCCAACTCCCCTAACATCTTACTTGACACCATCCGTCCCCGATAGGCATTTATCCCTTTTACATCCGTCACGAAAGAAGATGTATTTTCATCATATCCCGTCACCTCTCCTACTGCAAAAATCACCCCATCTCCCCAAGCATCCCCAACTTTCGGTGCCACCAGAGACAACTCATCCAGATTATCACCCAGCAACTCCTTATCCTTAAAATAATAATCAAACTCATCTCCCGCCTCCGTGTAAAAACGAGCCTTGTTCAAACGCAATGTCTCGCCTTTCTTTTCCCTTGGGAACATAAATTCCATCTTATTATTTATCACAGGAATATTCAACTTCTCATGGACTTTATTTTCAGAAGACAAATACAAATCCGCCCGATTCACGACCACCCCACTCGCAACATCCGTCAACGTTGCCACCACATTCTGCCCGTCTTCAAACACAATATGAATGGGCGGTTCAGATTCATCCCAATCTTCAACCCGAGTACTGATCACCACGTCTTTATCACCCGCTCCCGGATATTGATTGATCAAAATATCACACTTATACACCTTCCCTTTTTCCAATGACATACCCGCTGCCGGCACCGAATACGACCTTTCTTTTCCACCTTGAACAAAACGAAACAAAACATCCCCACCTTTAACCCTCTGAGGCAAAACAATCACCATCGATTCATTTGCCGGTTGCACCTGTATATCATCAATAGCATCTCCCAACGTCAATTCACCCGTGGTCACGTCAAAATTCCCCTCCCGGACAACGTTTAAAACCTCAAGAGTCGTTATCTGTCCTAAATCAACCGTCTCTGGGGTATCTGTTCTAAAACAAAATTGTAACTTTACAAACTGGTGACTAAAACTCAATGAAATCGCATTATCACTTGCCCGATAACGCTCTTCCGATTTTACATACAAAAAATCAGACCTCAATAAAGCATCCCCCGTCACTTGTTCCCCTTCTACCATTACAGGTACTTTCAAAAGGTTCACGGGATTCCCTTCCATTCCTTTGCAACAAAACCCATATATGTTTATCGGGTTATTCGGATAAATGTGCTTTTCCCCGTCCTCAAAATTTACATTCCCATCCGCATCGCTACTCATTTGATAAAAATCCTCACTTGCAGGTAATTTCACCCCTTCTTCATCTTGCTCCACGATATACAACTGCACTTTATTTCCACTACCCAACCCCACCCTAGATTCCGACAAATTAACTTGTTGTAACTCTTGCACATTCCCTCTAAAACAAATTTCCTGCTCTCCCGATTCATCTGATTCGATTCGGGTACAACTTTGAAGCATACATAAACACACTACACTATACAACCAAACCTCTTTCATAAACACATACATTTATGGTTAATAATTTCATTCGCCGATCACCAAAACCAGAATACTCACAAAAATACTAAAATAATACTAAATAGCAATTTTTACAACAATATTAATTTCTAATAATTAAAATAGATTCATTCCACTTTTTTTCGTACATTTGTATAATACTATTAATACAAAAACCATGTCAAGATACAATCTCATCCGGTTCGACTGGGCCATGAAACGTTTATTACGCAACAAAGCAAATTTTGTCGTGTTAGAAGGATTTTTGAGCGAATTACTACAAGATAATATCAAGATTCATCGGATCCTAGAAAGCGAAGGCAATAAAGAAGACGAGTCCGACAAATTCAACCGGGTTGACGTTTTGGCTGAAAACAACAAAAAGGAACTCATTATCATAGAAGTTCAAAACACCCGGGAACTATATTATTTTCAACGAATGCTATACGGTGTCTCCAAAGCCATCACAGAATACATTCATGAAGGTGACCTTTACGCTGAAGTTCGAAAAGTCTATTCCATTAATATTGTATATTTCGATTTAGGACAGGGGAGTGATTATATCTACCGTGGAGTAACCGATTTCAGAGGAATTCATTCAGGTGATACCTTACGTCTTTCAACCAAGCAACGGAACACTTTCGTGAAAGAAAATGCCGGAGAAATCTTTCCGGAATATTACGTCCTCAGAGTTAATGAATTTGATGATCGGGCCAAAACGCCTCTTGACGAGTGGGTCCGTTTCTTGAAATCCGGCATTATAGATGAAAACACAACAGCCAAAGGCTTACAAGCTGCAAGAGAACGCCTGCGCGTGTCAGACATGAGCGAACAGGAACGTCGTGCCTATGAACGCCACCTGGACAACATCAGAATCCAGTGGGATGTTCTTACCACCGCACACGGGGAAGGATGGGACGAGGGAAAAGCTGAAGGGAAAGCTGAAGGGAAAGCTGAAGGCAAGGCTGAAGGATTAGCCGAAGGAAGGGAAAAAGGCATTCAAGAAGGCATCGAACTAGAGAAGAAAGAAACCGCCAAAAAATTACTCGAAAAGGGTATTCCTCTTAAAACCATCATGACATGTACCGGATTATCCTTAACGGAAATACAACAATTACAATAAACACGAAAAGACACATCTTCAACATCTTATTTTGCATTTTACAATTTAAAATTTACTTTTGTTTCGTGTTACTTTTTAATCGGAACCTAAATGAAAGTTTTTAAATTCGGGGGAGCATCCGTGAAAGATGCGGCAGGAGTGAAAAACCTCTCTTCAATTGTCCATCAACAGCATGGACAACTTATCGTGGTCGTTTCAGCTATGGGGAAAACGACTAATTTGCTAGAAACATTATGCAACGCCTATTTTCACCAAGATCCAAAAGCGACCGCTATCATGAAAGAATTAAAAGACTTTCATCTAAATATCGTAAACTCGCTATTTCCCTTGAACAATCCGGTTTACAAGCACTTGGAAGAATTATTTACTAACCTGGAAAACATACTGGCAAGCGAATCATCGCTATGCTATGATTACGAATACGATCGCATCATCTGTTTCGGGGAACTGATCTCCACGACCATCATCTCCGACTACTTGAAAATGGAGGGAATCGAAAATCAATTCATTGACATCCGGAAATTCCTCAAAACCGACCAAAACTATCGTAACGCGAACATAGACTTGGAACTTTCCGAACAACTTTGCAAAGAAGCATTTGACTTCAAGGCATCGTCCACATTCGTCACCCAAGGATTTATCGCCGGAACCCGCACCAACCAGACCACGACCTTAGGACGGGAAGGATCGGATTACACGGCCGCCCTTTTGGCTAACTTGCTAAATGCCGAAAACGTGACGATCTGGAAAGACGTACCGGGAGTGATGAATGCCGACCCGAAAGAATATGAAAAAGCACAAGTGATCAGCCGGATGTCCTATAAAGAGGCCATCGAGCTATCCCATTTCGGGGCAAAAGTCATTCACCCGAAAACCATAAAGCCAATCCAGAACAAACAAATCCCCCTCTACGTGAGATCGTTCCTGCACCCGGAATCCGAGGGAACCGTGATACAAGAGATTGACGAGCATCTAAAGTTACCCCCCATTTACATTAACAAAGAAAATCAATGCTTGTTGACCCTCACCCCGAGAGATTTCTCTTTTATCGCGGAAGAAAAATTAAGCCACATATTCGCCGTGCTGGCCCAATATAAATTGAAACTGAACCTGATGCAAAACTCTGCCATCAGCTTCTCTTTCTGCGTGGATTGCAACAGTGCCGTGTTCAACGAATTTCTGGATCAACTCCGGGAAGAATTCGAGGTACGCTACAACCAAGACGTGAAACTCATCACGATCCGCCATTACAATGAGGAAATCATTCGGGAGATCATCGGGGATACCCCCTCGCTAGTCGAGCAACGTAGCCGCACGACCGCCCAGTTCGTGCTAAGGAATCATGTACTACAATAACTCCTGCGGCATGAAACATAAAACGCTGTCAATCATCATTCCCGCCTATAACGAAGCCCGAACTCTTTTCACGTTACTGGAAAAAGTTCACCACACACGACTGGTTGAAAATATCCAAAAAGAAATTATCGTTATAAACGACTGTTCGAAAGACGAAACGGAAGACGAGATTCAGCGTTTCATGGAAACGTATCCCGATTGTCCCATTCAATACCACAACCAACCTTATAACCAAGGCAAAGGAGCAGCTTTACGGGTAGGGATTCAGAAAGCCAACGGAGAATGGACCGTTATACAGGATGCGGACCTCGAATACGAACCGGAAGACTTTAACCCGTTACTGACATGGATGATCGAACACGACGGGAAAGTTATCTACGGGTCCCGCTTTCTAAACAAAGCAAACAAACACTCCTATCAACGATTCTATTTCGGCGGCAGGCTATTATCCATCATCACGAACATCCTGTACGGGCAACGCTTGACGGACGAACCGACCTGTTACAAAATGTTCGACACCGCACTACTTAAATCCATCCCGTTAAAATGCACCGGATTCGAATTTTGTCCGGAAGTAACAGCCAAAGTTTGTCGCAAGGGATACAAGATAAAGGAATTACCAATCCACTATTACCCCCGGAGTATTGATGAGGGTAAAAAAATAAACTGGAAAGACGGGGTCATTGGCATATGGACTCTTATAAAATATCGTTTTTAATTTAAAGAATAATTTTCGTATGGGAATTTTTAATAAAATAAAACCGACTACATGGATTTATCTCTGCCTCGCGATCATCGTATGCGTATTCGTCGTGAATTACCTGGAAATATTTGACTTCAAACCGGATCTGAACGGGGATAACGTTTACTATTATGCCCTGGGAAGAGCCATTGCCGCCGGGAAAGGCTACACGAATATTATGTTTCTGGAAGAAACCCCTCATTCCCATTTCCCACCGGGTTACCCCCTGTTTAACGCGGGGATTTTACTTTTCACCCATTCCTACACGGCTTTAAAAATAGCAAACGGCATTTTATTCGGGTTGTCCATCCTAATCCTTTTTTTCCTCCTGAAAAGGATTTCGGGGAACTTATTCGTCGCCCTGTCAACCTGCCTGTTATGCTGTATGCAGCAGGCATTACTACGTTACTCCACGATTGTCATGAGCGAAATGCTATTTACCTTCCTCACGCTGGGAGTCCTGTACTTGATCTCCCTGATTGACATGAACCACCTGTTCTGTAAAAAGCGCCCCCGTTCCCAGATCATTTATTTCATTCTGATGATTATCGCGCTGAATTACATCTATTTTGTCCGGACCATGGGAACATCCATCATTCTGGCAATAATGATTTACCTCGGTATTCTTTGTGTCCAAAAAGGTCTCACGCTCCTCAAAAGTAAGCGTAAAAATGACGAGATCACCATACAGGCTGCCAACAAACAAGCCCTGTTCAGCCACCTCATTATCCTATGCGTGGTCATAGCATCCTTTGCAGGGGCGAAAACAGCCTGGGATATGCGAAATAAAAGTATTGGGGTCACGAGTAGTGACTATCTCCATGACTTCAAAAAGAAACCCAAGGGTGAAACCATGGCCACGTTCTCGGACTGGACAGAACGTATCGAAAATAACCTAGTCAGCTACGTGGGCAAATGGATCCCCACTGCCATCATTTCCGATGATCCCGGATTCGATGAAAAAATAACCACTTCAGGACTGATCGAGGGCATTTGCATCTTAATCATCGTTCTACTCGGATTAATCGCGCTGAAAAAAATGCAATTACTCCTGTTCCTGTACATCGGCATCACGATGGCCGTACTCATGATCTGGCCGGAGCAATACGCCGGACACCGCTATTTTATCGGGATCATCCCCCTTTTCATATTCCTGTTCCTGAATGGTTGCCTTGAAATCATGAACTCGATCACTAAAAAACTTTCATTTGGCAAATACCAACACATAATTCCCGCGGGAGGCCTGATCGTGTTCCTCGTGTTCTTCATGTTCCCGCACTACGCGAAAGCCTTGAAACCGCAACAGAATTTTGCGACATACAAGCAATGGAATGAAAAAATTGCCGATGCCGCCTTCGTGGAGTACATCTATGCCATCAACTGGTGTAAAAAGAATCTACCCGAAGAAGCCCGCATCGCCTGCCGGAAACCGGAACTTTTTTACCTCTTTTCAGGCGGTAGAAAATCGACCTCTTTTCCCCAGTATGCCGAACCGGATGACCTGTTCAACCGTTTCCAAGAACAAAAAATCTCTCACGTGATCATCGACCGCTGGTTCCGCCACGGGTATGTCACAGTGTACCCCATGGTCAAAAAATATCCGGATTATTTCAGACCGCTCATCCAGATCGGGCAGAACACGAAACAGCAACTCCCCACGTTAATTTTCCAATTCCTGCCGGGAGGCCAACCACAAGTTCCGTAGTTTAGTTCAAAGAAAAACGAATCATACTTCTCATGTCGGGTGAAGAATCCGACATGAGAAGGTATATTACAGGACAACAAACCGTTGACCCGAAAATTTAATACCATAATCCATTATCATATCCTCATCAACAACGGATCTCTTTCGTGTAAAGCGCTATTAGAACGCTATTAAATCCCTATTAAATCGCTATATATAATAGCGTTCTATTAGAATTTTAATAGGATATTAAAATTACTTTATCCGTAACACGTCATGTATTGCTACTCTATTCATACTGAAGTGATTTAGAAAAACGGCAGCAAATCATGACCTCCACTCCTAAACGTCTTTTATTACCCTCTAAAAGAATGAATGCACGAAAAAAAGAAGAGGATTTCCAGTTTCACAAATAAATGGTATATTTGCAACTTGATTTTTTAAATGTGCAAATAAGTAATATCTTAAAATCAGGAGTCACGATGGACAAAAAATTCCAAGAGTACAAAGGTTTGGATCTCTCTCAGGTAAACAAGGATGTCTTGAAAGAGTGGGAATCAAACAATACCTTCGAGCAAAGCTTGAAGAATAGAGAGGGGCACCCCTCGTTTGTCTTTTTCGAAGGTCCCCCTTCGGCAAACGGGATGCCAGGTATTCACCACGTAATGGCTAGGACGATTAAAGATATTATTTGCAGATACAAAACTTTACAAGGATTTCTCGTTGAGCGAAAAGCCGGTTGGGATACACACGGGTTACCCGTTGAATTGGGGGTTGAAAAGAAACTCGGTATCACGAAAGAAAATATCGGGAAAACGATTTCCGTGGCCGACTACAACAAAGAATGTCGTTCCGACGTCATGAAATTCACCCGCGAATGGGAAGATTTGACGAACAAGATGGGTTACTGGGTAGATATGAGCAACCCGTACATCACCTACGACAACCGTTACATCGAAACCTTATGGTATTTGTTGAAACAATTGTACGAGAAAGGTTTCCTGTACAAAGGGTACACGATACAACCCTATTCCCCCGCTGCCGGAACAGGATTAAGCACGCACGAGTTGAACCAACCGGGATGTTACCGGGACGTGAAGGACACGACGTGTGTGGCTCAATTTAAAGTGATCCGGGACGAAAAATCGGAAAAATTATTCGCTTTCAGCGATGAGGTATATTTCACCGCTTGGACAACCACGCCTTGGACGTTACCTTCCAACACGGCATTGGCAGTAGGCCCGAACATCACGTATCTGGAAATAAAAACTTATAATCCTTATACATTCCGCCCGGTAACCATTATCATGGCGAAAGATCGTCTCAGCGCGTACTTCAACAAAAAAGCTGAAGGCATCGCCTTGGAAGACTACAAGGAAGGAGATAAATTGATCCCTTACCAGATCGTGGCCGAATATAAAGGGCCGGAGCTGGAAGGCATACGTTACGAACAACTTTTGCCTTGGATGCAACCCATGGGTGATGCGTTCCGCGTGATCCTAGGTGATTACGTTACCACGGAAGATGGTACCGGAATCGTGCATATTGCCCCGACTTTCGGAGCCGATGACGACCGGGTGGCCAAAGTGGCCGGCATAGCCCCCTTGCAATTGATTGACAAGGAAGGCAGCAAGCAACCCATGGTGGACAAACGGGGACGCTTGTTCCGGATGGAAGACATTGACCCGGAATACTTGAAAAATAACGTCAACACGGACCTGTACGGGGAATTTGCCGGACGATTCGTGAAAAACGCTTACGATCCGACTTTAACTGAAAATGACCCGACTCTTGACATCGATTTAAGTATCCTGTTAAAACGGGAGAACAAAGCGTTCAAGGTCGAGAAACAAGAACATAATTACCCGCATTGCTGGAGAACCGACAAACCGGTACTTTATTACCCGTTGGATTCTTGGTTCATCAAAACGACAGCCGTTCGGGATCGCATGATCGAGCTGAACAAGACTATCAACTGGAAACCCGCCAGCACGGGCGAAGGCCGTTTCGGGAAATGGTTGGAGAATTTGGTGGATTGGAACCTCTCTCGTTCCCGCTACTGGGGAACTCCCCTACCGATATGGGTTAGCGAGGATGGGACAGAGAAAAAATGTATCGGTTCTGTGAAAGAATTAGTTGAAGAAACTGAAAAAGCGATACAGGCAGGAATCATGAAGGAGAATCCCTTCAAAGACTTCAAGGTGGGAGACTACTCGAAAGAGAATTACGAGAAAATCGACCTGCACCGCCCGTACGTGGATGACATTATACTGGTTTCTCCCACCGGACAACCGATGTACCGGGAGAAAGACTTGATCGACGTGTGGTTCGATTCGGGGGCCATGCCTTACGCACAGGTACATTACCCGTTCGAGAACAAAGAATTGATCGACAACCGGACAAATTTCCCGGCAGACTTTATCGCCGAAGGAGTAGACCAGACCCGCGGTTGGTTCTTCACGCTACACGCTATCGCAACCATGGTGTTCGATTCCGTGGCATTCAAGAATATCATATCCAACGGACTGGTGCTTGATGCCAAGGGAAACAAGATGTCCAAACGTTTGGGCAATGCCGTTGATCCTTTCGACACGATCGAGAAACAAGGGTCCGATCCCCTGCGTTGGTACATGATCACGAACTCTCAACCATGGGATAACTTGAAATTCGACATCGCCGGGGTGGAAGAAGTGAAACGTAAGTTCTTCGGGACACTGTATAACACGTACAGTTTCTTCGCCTTGTACGCTAATATAGACAAGTTCACGTATGCAGAGGCAGAAGTTCCGTTTAACGAGAGACCGGAAATCGATCGCTGGATTCTTTCTCTATTGAACAGCTTGATTAAAGAGGTCACCGAGGCTTACGAGAAATATGAACCGACACGGGCCGGACGGGCAATACAGGATTTCGTGATCGAGAACCTGTCGAACTGGTACGTGCGCCTTTCCCGTAAACGTTACTGGGGTGGCGAGCAAACCACTGATAAATTGTCGGCTTACCAAACGTTATATACCTGCTTGGAAACCGTGGCAATCTTGTCCTCGCCCATCGCACCATTCTACATGGATCGCTTGTTCACGGACTTGAACAAGGTTACGGGACGATACACGACGGACGTTCACCTGGTAGATTTCCCGGTGGCCGACGAATCAATGATTGACAAGCAACTGGAGGAACGGATGAATATGGCTCAACAAATATCTTCCATGGTACTTGGACTGAGACGCAAAGTGCAAATCCGGGTAAGACAACCGCTATGCAAGTTGCTGATCCCGATCTTGAATGACGAGATGACTACCCAACTGGATGCCGTGAAGAATATCATCCTGTCGGAAGTCAACGTGAAGGAGATCGAGTACATCACCGACACGGCAGGAATCTTGGTAAAGAAGATCAAGCCGAACTTCAAGACCCTAGGACCGAAATACGGTAAATACATGAAACAGATTTCCGCTCTCGTGGCAGAAATGAACCAGAATGATATTTACAATTTCGAGAAACAAGGAACTTATTCTCTGGAAGTGGGAACAGAAACGCTGGAATTGACACTGGAAGACGTGGAAATTTTATCGGAAGATATCCCGGGCTGGTTAGTGGCCAACGAGGGACGTCTCACGGTTGCCCTAGACATCAACATCACGAAAGAATTACGTGAAGAAGGTATCGCCAGAGAATTGATCAACCGAATCCAGAACTTGAGAAAAGAGAGTGATTTCAACGTGACAGACAAAATTGATCTTTACATCGGGAAGCACAAAGAGATCAACGAGGCCGTCGAGAACTTCAAGGCGTACATCGCCAGCCAAGTTCTGGCAGAGAACGTTACGCTAATAGATAAAGCCGAGGACGGTGCCCAACCCATCGAAATCGACGACATACAAACGTTTATTAAGATCCAAAAAATGTAACCTCTTCCCCTTGTTACAAGTAAAAGTGGATATTTTTCCACGGGAAAGATTACATAGCGGATTTTTTATTAACTTAGACAAAAACTTTACAACTATGGCCGAGAAAACTAGATATTCGGATGAAGAGTTGCAAGAATTCAAAGAATTGATTCTTGAGAAACTCGAAAAGGCGAAAAGAGATTACGAGGTGCTGAAAGCCTCGATCTCTGGCAGCGACGGGAATGACATTGCCGATACGTCTCCCACTTTTAAAGTATTGGAAGAGGGAGCATCTGTTCTTTCCAAAGAGGAGGCCGGTCGGCTGGCACAAAGGCAGGCAAAATTTATTGCTCACCTAGAGGCTGCGTTAGTACGAATTGAAAATAAAACTTACGGGATCTGCCGGGTAACCGGAAAACTGATCTCCAAAGAAAGATTACGCGCCGTACCTCATGCAACATTGAGTATGGATGCCAAAATGGGACAAGACTCTTAATCGCAAAAGCGATTAAGAGTCGCTTTAAATTTTATCACACAGATGAGTACGCGGAAAAAACTTATTATTTTTATTATTGCCCTATTAGTCATTGATCAAGTTGTTAAAATCTGGATCAAGACCCACATGATGATCGGGGATGAATTCAGTGTCTTCGGGGACTGGTTCAAAATTCATTTTATTGAAAACAACGGGATGGCCTTCGGGATGGAACTCGGGGGAGGCAAGTGGGGAAAAACCGTTTTAAGTGTATTCCGCTTAATTGCCGTAGTGGGCATCGCTTGGTACTTGGGACGTCTCATCAAAGAAAAAGCACCCATGGGGGTTATTCTCTCTTTCGGGTTAATTTTCTGCGGGGCAATAGGTAACATCATCGATAGCGCATTCTACGGGATGATCTTCAGTGACAGCTATTCACAAGTAGCCACTCTATTCCCTCACGGGGGCGGATACTCCTCGTTCCTGCACGGGAAGGTGGTAGATATGCTTTATTTCCCGCTTTACGAAGGTTTTCTTCCTCAATGGATTCCCATCTGGGGAGGTGATTTCTTCGTATTCTTCCGCCCGGTATTTAACCTGGCTGACTCTTATATTACAATAGGTGTATTTATCCTGTTGCTTTTCCACCGAAAGTTTTTCGCCTCGAAAAAATAAGCAGTCAATCCTTAAAAAAATGTTATAGTAGACGATAAAAAGAGGCTTTCAGGCCTCTTTTATTTTAAAAATAAGTTAATGTTAAACCATGGAATAACAGCGTCAGGCTTTCTTTCCTACCTTGCAACTTTATTTACCAATTTATTGTTGAATTTATGAAAAGCCTTATTTCAATTGTTGCATTTTTGATGCTTAGTCTCACGGCATTCTGTCAAGGAGGCGTGAATTTCGAGCATATCACGTTTGATGAAGCATTGGCTAAAGCCAAAGCAGAGAACAAACTCGTTTTCATGGATTGCTATACCTCATGGTGCGGTCCTTGCAAGTACATGTCAGAAACCATCTTCCCGCAGGAAAAAGCCGGAGAATTTTTCAATCCTAAATTTGTTTGCGTGAAATTTGATATGGAAAAAGGAGAAGGCCCTGAACTGGGTAAAAAATTTGGAGTCAGAGCCTACCCGACGTTCTTGATTCTTCGTCCCGATGGATCGGTACAACACAAAGTGGTTGGCGGCGGGGATCTGGAAGGATTCATTGCAAGAGTTGAAAAAGGACTGAACGAAAAGACCTCTCTCGATTATTTGAACAAATTATACGAGAAAGGGAAAATGAACAAGAAACAACTCATGGCTTACCAGATCGCATTGAACGATGCTTATGAACAAGCAAAAAGCGAAAAAGTAGGCGAAGAGTTGAATAAAATACTGAAAGACAAGGATAAAATGAAAAAAGAATTCTGGCCTATTCTCGAAGAAAGTCCTTACGGTTCTGATAATTTCAAACTTGTCGTAAATAACCTTGCCGTGTTCAATAAAAACATCGGCAAAGAGAAAGTAGATGCTTACCTTTATGGTAATTATAGTCAAGCTATTGATAATACTACTCGCCGTAACGCAAAAGAACCCGCTAAGACACTTGAGCAAATTCGCCAAGAATTAACCAATATCGATTTGGAGAATAAAGATCAATTGATGAGCAAGATCGAGTTGGCTCAAGCCACGATTGACCAGAACGTGGATAAAATTATTTCTCTCGCTGAACAAGCAGCAGAAACCAAGAGCGAAGAACTATGGTCTATCGTAAACGCCTTAAACTCGATCAGTTCCAAGGTGAACAAAGCCGAAGCCGGGCGTATCGTAACATTAGGAGATAAATTCATTGCCAATAGCCCGGAAAACGGGAAAGCCTACATGACCAACTTCTTTGAAAAATTCAAGGTTGCAGCACATGTTGGTGTATATTTCTACGAGTTAAGTTATGAAGATGCCTTGAAAATGGCAAAACAACAAGGACGTAAACTTTTCATTGACTGCTACACGACTTGGTGCGGCCCTTGCAAGTATATGTCAGAAACCGTATTCAAACAAGAAAACGTGGGAGATTTCCTAAATCAGAACTTCATCTGCTTAAAATATGATATGGAAAAAGGAGAAGGTCCTGAACTAGCAAAAAAATTCGGTGTTCGTGCCTACCCAACTTTCGTGATCGTAAATCCGGACGGTACCATTCGTCATAAACTTGTCGGTGGTGGTGAAGGAGAGAAATTCATCGAGAGAGTGAAGGAATCTTTCGATGACAACAAAGCTTTAGGAGCTTTAGATGCAAAATACAATAGCGGTAATAGAGATAAAGCATTTTTATCTCAATACGCTCAAGTGATGGTAGCTAATTACGATCCGAACGCAAAAGCCATCGTAGACGAATTATTGAAAATTTCTACCGATGAAGAAAAATTATCAGAAGATTACTGGTTCATTTTTGGTAATAGTGAATTAAGCCCAAAAGATTCAGAAGCGGCAAAATTCTTGACTGACAACCGGAGCAAATTCAACGAAACCATTGGCAAGGAGAAAGTAGATAGCCGTTTGAGTGAAGGTCTTTTCCGTGAAATATTAATGGTTATCGCCGGACGTGGTCAAAAAACCGATGTAAAACGTTTAGACGCTATCGGACGGGAAGTAAAAGCACTGAAATTATCAAACGAGAAAACCTTACTGTCTTCTTTAGCCATCGCAAAGGCTGTGAAGACAGAAAATATTGACAAGATCTTGACAGCTTGCGAGAAAGAACTCCCGAAACTGGGAAAAGATTCTCAAATGATAGCTTACTATTTATCCGGTTCATTGGCAAAAGCAAATGACACGCAAAAAGCCCGTTGGCAAAAAATAGTTCAAGCGAACACGGGGAAATAAACTCCGGAATACTTATAATAATATGCTCGAAGAGGATGTTTCTAAGGAACATCCTCTTCGCTATTTTGGAGAGAGTTTTTTACTAAAAAATGGGTAGAGTTTTTCATTTTCAATTGTTTTACGTAAGTTTGCACCCTAATTTTAGGACGAACAGCTTAAAAAAAGCGATAAATCCGTTTCGGAAGGAAACGGAAATGTAAAAGAAAATCGTATATGATTGAAAATTTAGTAATTGTCGAGTCTCCGGCTAAAGCCAAGACTATTGAACGTTTTTTAGGAGAGAATTATGTTGTAAAATCTAGTTTCGGACATATCCGGGATCTTGAAAAAAAAGATTTGGGGATTGATATAGAACATAATTTCCAACCAAAATATGAAATATCACCCGACAAGAAAGCGATTGTAAAAGAACTGAAACAACTTGCCAAGGAAGCCAAAACGGTTTGGTTAGCCTCCGATGAGGACCGCGAGGGAGAAGCTATTGCCTGGCATTTATTCGAAGTTCTGGGGTTGAAGAAAGAGAACACGAAACGGATTGTTTTTCACGAAATCACGAAAGATGCTATTTTACACGCGATCAATAATCCCCGGGACATTGATAAAAACCTCGTGGATGCCCAACAGGCCCGCCGGGTTCTTGACCGACTGGTCGGATTCGAAGTGTCACCGGTCCTATGGAAAAAAGTGAAACCTTCCTTGTCAGCCGGACGGGTTCAATCCGTTGCCGTAAAACTCATCGTTGAACGGGAACGGGAGATTAACCATTTCGTTGAACAAAAATACTATAAGGTTACCGGAACATTCGAAACCAAAGACGCAAATGGTAATTCGATCCCTTTAAAGGCAGAATTATCCGAACGTTTCTCCACGCAGGAAGAGACGGTTAACTTTCTGGAACATTGCAAGAAGGCGGCATTTTCAGTAAGTGATGTCGAGACGAAACCGAGTAGCCGTAAACCGGCACCACCGTTCACGACATCCACGCTACAACAGGAGGCATCCCGCAAATTGGGATTCTCTGTTTCACAGACAATGGCCGTGGCCCAGAAACTATACGAACAGGGACACATCACCTACATGAGAACAGACTCCGTGAACCTATCCCAACTGGCTATCGGTGCGGCAAAAGCCGTTATCTGCAACACGCTGGGAGAAAAATATTCCAAACCCAGGAATTTCGCCACGAAGACGAAAGGGGCGCAAGAGGCTCACGAGGCCATTCGCCCGACCTATATGGACAAGGAATCAATCAGCGGAGACAAGAATGAACAACAACTTTACTCGTTAATCCGGAAACGGACTCTCGCCTCTCAAATGGCAGAGGCCGAACTGGAAAAAACGACCATAACGATCGCCATTACCGGGGAGAAACACACGTTCGAGGCCGTGGGTGAAGTGATCGTTTTCGATGGTTTCCTCAAAGTGTACATGGAATCTTTCGATGACGAGAAAGAAGACGATGAAGCAGCCTTATTACCTGCAATACATAAAGGAGACCAATTACAACGTTCCCTGATCCAAGCCTTAGAACAATACACGACGCATCCTCCCCGCTACACGGAGGCCAGTCTAGTGAAGAAAATGGAAGCTTTGGGAATCGGACGTCCGTCAACATACGCACCCACGATTACCACAATCCAGAACCGGGGATATATCTTACGGGAAAGCCGGGATGGTACAGAACGTCAACTAGACCAGATAGACCTTAAAGGACAAGATATAAAAGTCAAGAAGATCAGCCGGATATTCGGTGCGGAAAAGAAGAAATTGTTTCCCTCGGATATCGGAATGGTCGTGACGGATTTCCTTTCCAATTATTTCACGAATATCATGGATTATAATTTCACGGCAAATGCCGAGGATGCCCTTGACCACATTGCCGAAGGAGAGGTTGAATGGCAATCCATGATCGGAACATTTTATCAACCTTTCCATGCTAACGTGGAGAAAACGTTGAAAGAATCCGAACGAAACACGGGAGCCCGGGAACTTGGTAAAGATCCACAAACAGGAGAAACCGTTTCCGTACGAATCGGACGTTTTGGACCGATGGCTCAGATTGGTGAAGGAGAATCCGTACGTTATGCCGGGCTGCTCAAAGGGCAACTGATGGAAACCATTACCTTGGAAGAAGCTTTAGACTTGTTCAAGTTTCCCCGTCAACTGGGTGAATTCGAAGAGAAACCTGTCAGTGTCGGCATCGGTCGTTTTGGACCTTACATCAAGCATAATCAACTTTTCGTTTCCTTGAAAAAAGGCGTTGACGATCCGGGAACAATAACTCTTGAAACCGCTATCGAACGAATCAACGAGAAACGAGAAATCGAAAAAAATAGGAAGATCCAAGAGTTTGAAAACGGGGTACAAATTCTTAACGGACGTTTCGGACCTTACATCACGTTCAACAAAGTGAACTATAAGATTCCCAAAGGAAAAGAAGCAGACAAATTAACCTTTGAGGAAACCATGGAGATCATTGCAAAGGAAGGGGACAGTAAGAAAAAAACGACAAAAAAGACAACAAAAAAAGCGGCCCCGAAGGCAACAAAAAAGGAAACGAAAAAAGAGACAAAAAAGGAAACGAAAAAGAAGGAATAGGGCAATAAACGAAAGGGATTGAAATTTATTTGCATAAAACCAATCCATTTTATATATTCGTACCCTCGAAAAATAGAATAAATTCGTGTGTAGAAACATAAAATTTTAATATAAATGGCAACGTTACAAAAAATTAGAAATCGCGGTGGAGTACTTGTTAGTATCGTGATTGGATTAGCCCTCGTGGCGTTTATTGTTGGTGATGCTCTTAGCTCTGGCGCCAGCCTTATCAATCGTTCCAGAAACAAAGTTGGAGAAGTTGGAGGTGAAACTATCGGCATTCAAGAATATCAACAAAAGATTATGAAGAATGAAGATTTCATCAAAAGCATGAACGGTTTATCTGCCTTAACGGATGAGCAACAAAGAATGATCCGGGAAAATACCTGGAATCAGATTGTTTCCGAAATCATTCTGAACAAGGAATACGAGGAATTAGGTTTGGACGTTAGCGGTGACGAGTTATACGATTTCTTATTAGGGAGCAACATGAACCCGGCTGTCAGCCAGTTATTCGCAGATCCTAACACGGGACAGGTAGACAAAGAAAGAGCCCGTCTGATCATCAAACAATTGATCGAAGCTCCTGCCGGGACCCCGCAAAAGGAATATTGGTTGAACATGGAAGAGCAAGTAAACACGGCTCGTAAACAAGAAAAATATAATACTCTGCTAGCAAAAAGCTTGTTTGTAACAGATGCTCAAGCCAAAGAACTTGCAGAAAGTGCAGCAACGACAGCTGACATCAGCTTTATCATGAAAAGCTACAACACGGTTAGCGACTCTGCAGTAAAAGTAACAGCTAACGAGATCAAAGATTATTATAATTCACACAAATATTTGTTTGAACGCGAAGAAGCCAGACAAATTGCTTACGTGAATTTTGACATCACGGCCTCAGCCGAAGACATTAAAGAAACGGAAGACTGGGTGAATGACTTGAAACCCGAATTTGCAGAAGCAAAGAACGTGCTTGAATTCGCTAACCTTTCATCTGAAAAAAGATTCCAACCCAAATATTATAAAAAGGGAGAATTGGATAACGAGGAACTGGATGAATTCCTGTTCACGGAAAAGAGCGATGCCGTATTCGGACCTTATCTGAAAGATAACGCTTACAATATCGTTCGTGTTGCCGACCGCCGTGTATTACCCGACTCAGTAAGAGCCCGTCATATCTTGATCGCATCAAACAATATGGCTCAATCAGAGAAATTAGCCGATAGTTTAGCAGGCTTAATCCGTAAAGGCGGAGATTTCGATGCTTTAGCAAGACAATATTCTGCCGATCAGAATACTTCTGTAAATGGTGGGGATTTCGGATGGTTCACCCAAGATCAGATGCTCCAACCAATTGCTGATTCAGCGTTCTTCTCTAACAAAAACGAGGTGAAAGTGGTAAGATCAAATTACGGTTTCCATGTTTTGCAAGTAACAGACAGATCAAAACCTGTTGATAAGGTACAAATCGGAATCGTTGCAAAAGAAATTACCCCGTCTCAACAAACGATCAACAAGATTTATAACGACGCACGTACTTTTGCAAACAATATCAATACCGTAGAAGATTTTGAGGCAGCTTTAACTGCTAATAATCAAACCAAACGTATCGCAAACTTAGGTAAAAACGATTATCAGATTGCAGGCATTGATAACGCAAGAGATATTATCCGCGAGGCTTATATGGCTGAAAAACCGGGTTTCATCCTGACGACCAAAGAGAAATCGCCGATCTTTGAGGCTGGAGACAAATTCTCTGTTGTGGTTCTAACCGGAATTCAAGAAGAAGGTATCGCACCTCTGAACTCTGTTTCTGCAGCTATCCGCACAGAACTTATCCGTAAAAAGAAGGGCGAAATCATTGCCAAGGAATTGACCAATGCTATTTCCGGAAGTGAAAGTTTACTTTCTGTTGCCCAAAAAGCCAATGCAGAGGTAATGGATGCCACGGATGTTAGTTTCAGTTCATTCCAAGTTCCCGGAGTTGGTATCGAACCCGTGCTGACTGCCGAAGTTGTTACAATGAAAGAAAACGAAATTTCTAAACCGATCATCGGTAACCAAGGAGTTTATGTTGTGGTTGTAAACTCTAAAACTGTTGAAACAGTTACTCCCGAACAAATTGAAGCTGCCAAGAGAAGTATCGAACAAACGAATCTATACACCAAGTTCCGTTTGATTCTCCCCGCTTTAGTGAAGAATGCCGGAGTGGTTGATACAAGATACAAATTTTACTAGTAACCTAAACCACAAACCGAAAAAGCCGCCCGTCAAGGCGGCTTTTTTATTTCCTCGAAAGAAAAACATCACCCCCGTTTCTTTCAATACTTTAATAGAAAAACTATCTTTGCCAGTAAAATGATTCAGATATGAAAGATTATTTCGTACACGAGACCGCCATCGTAGACGAGGGCGCAACAATCGGAAAAGGAACTAAAATATGGCATTTCTCCCACATTATGAGTAATTGCCGGATCGGAGAGAATTGTAACATCGGGCAAAACGTCGTCATATCCCCGGAGGTAGTTCTCGGGAACCAAGTAAAAGTACAGAATAATGTATCCGTGTACACGGGAGTCACTTGTGACGACGATGTTTTCTTGGGTCCATCATGCGTATTCACGAACGTGACCAATCCTCGTAGTGCAGTAAACCGGAAAAGTCAATATGCCAAAACGCACGTGGGCAAAGGGGCTACCATCGGAGCCAATGCCACGATCGTGTGCGGGCATGACATTGGGGCTTACGCCTTCATCGGAGCCGGGGCCGTTGTAACAAAAACTGTTCCTGCATACGCTTTGTTAGTTGGTAATCCGGCTAAACAAATCGGTTGGATGAGTGAATACGGGCATCGTCTTCATTTTGACGAAAAGGGAATAGCCGAATGTCCGGAAAGCAAACAACGCTATCATTTACAAAACGGGTTAGTTCAAAAAATAGAAGAATAAATCTAATTTTATATCACAATGAAAATCACGATGGTTGACCTTCACGGACAATATGAACGCATCCGGGAGGAAATAAATAACGCCATACAGGAAGTACTTGACACCACGGCTTTCATTAACGGCCCCCAAGTGAAGACTTTCGCCCAACATCTCGCAGAATATAATCAAGTAGAACATGTTGTTCCTTGTGCCAACGGCACGGATGCCCTACAAATTGCTTTAATGGCTCTCGGGTTACAACCCGGGGACGAGGTGATTGTACCTGTTCATACTTACGTGGCCACAGCCGAGGTGATTGCCCTTTTACGGTTGGAACCTATTTTCGTGGATTGTGTCGCAGACCGTTTCACAATTGATGTTACCAAGATTGAAGAAAAAATTACCCCTCGTACGAAAGCAATCGTTCCTGTTCACTTGTACGGCCAATGCGCAGACATGGAACCGCTTATGGATATAGCCCGCCGACACAAACTTTACGTGGTAGAAGACACGGCACAAGCTATCGGGGCTACTTACACGTTCAGTAACGGTCTCCAACAAAAAGCCGGATGCATTGGAGATATTGGTACAACCTCATTCTTCCCCTCCAAAAACTTAGGATGTTACGGGGACGGTGGAGCCTTATTTATCCGAGATCACGAATTAGCCGAACGGGCCCGCATGATTGCCAATCACGGGCAAAAGATCAAATATCACCATAGTGTCGTGGGATGTAACTCTCGTTTGGATACCATGCAAGCTGCTATTTTGGATGTAAAACTAAAATACCTTGATGAATATTCAGCCGCCCGTAATCAAGCCGCTGAACATTATGACAAAGGATTAGCAACAGTAAAAGGAATTATCCTTCCACAACGGGCTGCTAATAGCACACACGTGTTCCATCAATACACCATCCGGGTTCAAAATCACCTACGGGATGAGTTGAAATCTTTCTTGGCAGAACATGATGTTCCCAGCATGATTTATTATCCTATCCCCTTGCATTTGCAAGAGGCTTATGCTAAAAAGGGACAAGGGCAAGGAACATTCCCCGTTGCAGAACAATTAAGCGAAGAGGTACTATCGCTGCCGATGCACACGGAAATGAAAGCGGAAGAGCAAGAGTACATCATCGAACAAATTCGTAGATTCTTTAACCGATAGAGATTTCACCGTGAAAAAGATTCTGATCATCACCTATTATTGGCCACCTTCAGGAGGACCGGGAGTTCAACGCTGGCTGAAGTTCTCGAAGTACCTTCCGGAATTTGGTTATGATCCGATCATTATCACGGTTGATCCGGAAAAGGCTGAATATCCCATAAAAGACCACACGCTGGAACAAGATGTACGAGCCGGACAAATCGTGTATCGAACGGATTGTTCCGGTATATATGAATATTATAAAAAACTGACTAAAGCCCAAAGTGCCCCGTATAGCGGATTCGTCAATGAAGGGAGTCCCAGTCTAAAACAGAAGATTGCCCGTTTTATCCGGGGTAATTTTTTCCTACCGGATGCCCGGAGAGGCTGGAATAAACACGCTTATCGCCAAGCAATCCAAATTATTCAGGAAGAAAAAATAGACGCCGTCATCACAACGGGCCCGCCTATGTCAACCCATCTGGTCGGACAAAAACTAAAAAAGCGTTTCCATCTGCATTGGATTGCTGATTTTCGAGACCCATGGACTGACATCTATTACTATAATAAAATGTACCCAACTCCCATTGCAAAAGCGATTGACCGGCAATATGAACGAAATGTTCTTCTGGATGCAGATCAGGTAATCACGGTAAGCGACTACATCAAAAAGCAACTGGCAGCAAAATCTCCGGCCATTCAAGCCTCTAAAATAAAAGTTATCGCTAATGGATTCGATGCCGAGGATTTCGACCTAACTATTCCAAAGGAAGATGTTTTCACGATCACCTACACGGGGACTTTGGCGGCTGACTACACGATTGATTCCTTTATCCATTCAGTTAAAAGACTTTCCACATCAGGAAAACTCAAACTACGTTTTGTCGGTAAAGTGGATCAGGGTATAGCTCAAAAACTCTCGGAACAACTGGGAGATTTCGTAGAAATCCATTCATTCGTAGCTCACGCAAATGCCATCAAATACATGAAGAGTTCTTCTGTTCTATTACTCATTATCCCCAACATCGAAGGGAGTAAAGGTAATCTCACGGGCAAGCTTTTCGAGTATATCGGCTCCAGAACCCCTATTCTTTGCCTCGGTCCCACCGATGGTGATGCCGCAGCCATCATTCAAGTTTGTAAGGCCGGGAAAACATTCGAATATGACGATGAAGAAGGTATGTTTCAATTTCTAACCTCCTTACTGAATAATTTTGATCCACAATCTCCTATAAAAGAGGACAATGTAGTCAACCGTTATTCGAGAAAGTCCTTAACCCAGTCTTTAACCCAAATCTTAGCCCGCCATGAAGCTTAAAAAAGCTATTTTCATGTTACGTAAACTTTTGCGAGATTTCAACACGAACCGCAAGATCGAAATTAACATGGAGAATCAATCTGAAACGCTAGGCTATTATTACATCAAATTTGACGAGGACATAGCTAAGCTCAATCGTCTGATTCACTCTTTCGACAAAAATGGAGTCCCCTTGAACACGACTTATATTGACGTGGAAGATACAAAACTGCACTACTATCCTATTTCTATCGGACAGTACGGGTTAGCCATATTCCACTCGTGGTTAAAGACACATTCCGAAGAGAAAAGGGCTCATTTTCTTCGCATTGCAGACTGGTTTATGAACAATCGGACAGATCATACAGAACTCGGTTGTTATTGGCTAACCGATGTGCCGAAACCCGAATACCATGTTTATCAACCTTGGAAATCCGCCTTCGCACAAAGTAGGGGAATATCCATGCTATTGAGAGCCTGGCAACTTACAGAGGACGATGCCTACTTGAAGGTTGCAACTCAAGCATTAATTCCTTTCACGAAGGATATAACAGTCGGAGGGGTTTCCGTAGACCGAGAAAAGGGGGAAACCTTTTACGAAGAATACGTGGCAGAGTGTCCGACACGAGTACTAGATGGCCATGGCTTTTGCCTTTTCGGTTTATACGATTACATTCGTGCAGTTCCCGAAAACAAGGACCCCAACGGGTACGCACTCGCTCTTCGGCTGTTTAATGAAGGAATAGAAGGTCTTACCCGTCAACTTCCTCTGTTTGACATGGGGTTCTGGCCTCGATTCAATCGCTGCGATCTTTCCGGTTATCCACAAGATGACCCCTGCACGATCGGTTATCTCAGACTTGTTCGCCAGCAACTCCTAATTCTCTATCGAATCACCGGAAAAGAGGAATTACGCCTTTTTAGCGAGAAATTCCATCATTATGACCGTATTTCCAATATTTTAAAAATGTATCGCCACAAGTTCACGGCATTAAAGAAACTGAATCGTTTATAATAAAAACGGGAAAAAATAATACTTTTGTATAAACAAACTCTTGTAATATGTGTGGAATAGCCGGAATATTCGAACGGGATACAGATAACACTCAACTCATGTCGGAAATGCTGACCACGATTGAACATCGGGGGCCGGATGATCAATCTATATATACCTACCGGGATTTCACTCTCGGACACCGGCGTTTGTCCATTATCGACGTCTCCACGTGTGGCAATCAACCTATTTTTAATGAAGACAAAAGTGTCTGTGTCATTTTTAACGGGGAGATATACAACTACGAAGAAATCCGGGAAGAACTCAAATCCAAGGGACACGTGTTCTATACCGCTACCGACACGGAAGTTCTGGTTCATCTTTACGAGGAGTACGGAACCGGATTCTTCAACAAGTTAAACGGTATTTTTGCTTTCGCCCTACTGGATCAAAACAATAACCGCCTGATTCTCGCACGGGATCATTTCGGAACTAAACCTCTACACTATTTCCTCAAAGATGGTATATTAGTTTTCGGTTCCGAACAGAAATCCATTATCCTACACCCGAAATATGAACGGAAATTAAATTTAAAGGCTTTACATATACACTTGAACTTGCGTTACACGCAAGGGAATGAGACTCTTTTTGAAGGCATCAAACGTCTTCCCCCGGCTCACTTTGCCGTGTTTGAAAACGGTCTGTTCACGGTAAAACGCTACTGGCAGCTGGCTGTGAATATCGATCGATCCATCACGGAAAACGAGGCGAAAGAGAAAATGAACGAATTGATCAAACAGGCCGTGAAACGCCAGTTGGTCAGTGATGTTCCAGTCGGCGTGTATCTATCGGGCGGACTGGATTCCTCAACGATCGTGCAGAAAATGCATGAACTGGGTGTTCCCGAGATCAACACGTTTACCCTAGGGTTTAATGAGCCCACGGATGAATTTCCCGATGCCCAACAAATCGCCGATCACTTTCACACGCATCACCACACGTTGAGCCTATCGATGAATCCGATGCAACAAATGCCGAAAGTAATCTGGCATGCAGAGGAACCTAAAATTAATCTATTGCAGGGATTCAATATGTCGGCTTTTGTCCACCCAACCGTGAAGGTTATTCTCGGAGGGCTAGGCGGAGACGAACTATTTGCCGGATATGATATTCATAAATTTATTTACCCATTCAAAAACTGGCATCACTATACTCCACAATGGCTACAACGTATGTTACGCTGGAAATCGGATTTCATCTTCCGTCTTCAGAACAATTCTAAATCATTACGTTACGACGAATATCGCCGGGGCGTACAAATGTTACTGTCTATCGGGAACGTGGAGCGCTTTTACCTCATCCTGCGAAACACGTGGGATTTCGATAACCCTTTCTACAAGAATATCTATTCGGAATCGTTCTTGAAACAGCAAGAAATAGAACAATTCAAGGTACATAAGGAATTTGACAAGATTTTTGAATCCGTACGCCACCAGAACGGATTGGATCAAGTGCTATATGCCGAATTTCAATCCAAAATGGTAAACGATTATTTGCTTACGGATGACCGGATGTCCATGGCCCATTCGGTTGAGGAACGAATTCCTTTCCTTGATCGGGATTTGGTAGACTTCGGCTTTACTCTCCCCGTGGAGATGAAGATCAAAAATAACCAGACTAAAAATCTTTTCCGGGAAGCCATGAAACCATATCTTCCCCCCAAGATTATCACGAAAAAGAAATGGGGATTCACGGTGAACCCGTATCTACAATTCAAAAAGGATTTAAAAGATACAGCCGAGAAGATTCTTACAAAAGAATATATCGAGAAACAGGGAATATTCAATTATGACTATATCCGCTATATTCTGGATTACCCGGCACATCCGAAACTCCGGTGGCACTACAATTTTATCTGGATCATTCTGGGACTGGCTATCTGGGAACAGGAGTTCATACACAAACGAGTAGAAGATAACATCGAAGCTTACTATTAAAAACATGATTATGACAAAAAAAGAAAGCATCAAGCTATTCGAAGAACGTAATTAAGTTTATCTTCAAACCGTGAAAAATTGTCATGGTTTGAAATAAATCCAATAAATATTACAAACAAGGAACTGGCATTCAGGTATACACGATTATAATAAATACAACTAGATCATGAAATACTCTATCATCATTGCCGTATATAACCGTCTGGAAGAAGTGAAAGAACTCCTTGAAAGCGCAGAAAAGCTCGAAGGGAATCGGTGTCTTTTTGAATTATTATTCGTGGATGACGGTTCGAAAGACGGGTTCAAGGAATTCATCGAACAATACCACTCTGCCAGCGGACTTCAAATACGAGCGATATACCAACAAAATCAAGGTCCCGGGGCTGCCAGAAATTACGGCATGAGTAAAGCCCAAGGAGAGTATTTTATCTTTGTAGATTCCGATTGTATGTTTCCCCCTCAATGGCTGGCTGAAATTGAGAAGGCCCAAAACGAACATCATTATGACGCATTCGGAGGCCCGGACACCTGTCATCCCTCTTTTTCTCCCCTACTGAAAGCGATTAATTACTCCATGACCTCATTTATCGGAACAGGAGGAACCAGGGGAAATAAAAAGCACGTGGGGCGTTTCTATCCTAGAAGTTTCAACATGGGAATATCCAGAAAAGTATATGACATGATTGGAGGTATGGGAGGATTGCGTCATGGTCAGGATATGGATTATTCCATGCGAATATACAATGCCGGTTTTAAAGTGGGGCTAATCGCAGATGCTTATGTCTATCATAAACGCCGCACAAGTATACCCAAGTTCTTCCGCCAAATCTTTAACTGGGGAGTTGCACGCATCAATTTATCCAGACGCCATCCACATACGCTAAAACCGATTCACCTGCTCCCGGCCCTATTAATCGTTGGATTAGTCGTTTTGGAATTATGCACCTTTTTCACAGGACAAAACTATCCTCCCGTACATTTTGTATGGAATATTGTTGACTACGGATTAATGCTTGTTTGCTTATTTGCTTTTTTTCAGTCACTTTTCAGATACCGGAACATCATTGTTGCCTTCCTCTCCATCATTACTTTGCTCATCCAAGTCTTCGCTTATGGCTTCGGGTTACTCTGGGGAGGCTGGAATGCCTTGCTCGGAAAGGAAGTAAAAGGATTTTCAAAAAATTATTACGGAAATAAGAAATCATAATTCACCACATGAAAATAGTTACCATCATAGGCGCACGCCCTCAATTCATAAAAGCAGCCGTGGTCAGTCGAGCCATCAGTAGTTTCCCGGATATACAGGAAGTTATCGTTCACACGGGACAACATTTTGACACGAATATGTCTGATATTTTCTTTGAAGAGATGTGTATACCCAAACCCAACTATAATTTGAATATCAACGGAATGACGCATGGAGCAATGACGGGCCAGATGCTCGAAAAGATTGAATCTATCCTATTAACGGAACAGCCGGATTGGGTGATCGTTTACGGGGATACAAATTCCACGCTGGCCGGAGCCTTGGCAGCAAGTAAATTACATATCCGGGTTGCACACATCGAGGCCGGACTACGTTCATACAATATGAATATGCCGGAAGAGATCAACCGAATTCTCACGGATAGGATAAGTTCCGTATTGTTTTGTCCCACAGAGCAAGCTATTAAAAATTTACACCAAGAAGGCTTTAAACAATTTCCTTGTACATTATTGAATTGTGGTGATGTCATGCAAGATGCCGCACTTTTTTATGCCAATAAAGCCAAACATCCTGATTTTTTACTTCCGGAACATTTTATTTTAGCTACTTTGCACCGGGCTGAAAATACGGATTCTCCCGAACGTTTACAATCTATTATCGCTGCTCTTGAAGAGATTGCACGGGAAATGCCTGCCGTTATTCCTATTCATCCCCGTACCCGTAAAAAATTACAAGAGTTGAATTTCAATTTTAAACAAACCCGCCTCCAACTGGTGGACCCCGTGGGCTACCTGGAGATGGTTTATCTGCTAAAACACTGTTCTCTTGTTGCCACGGATAGTGGTGGTTTACAAAAAGAAGCCTATTTTTTCAAAAAATACTGTATCACTCTCCGAACTGAAACGGAATGGGTTGAACTGGTTGAACAAGGAGCCAATATCATTACGGGTTGGAGATACGAAGATATTTTAAACAGCTACAAGCAACTTAAACATACAACAAAAGACGTTTTTTCTTCTCCTCTGTACGGGGATGGACAAGCCGGACATATCATTATCCGGGAACTTCAACGAATAGATTCGTAAGCTGCTATTAACTGTTTAACAGAAACATCCCAATTATATTGCTCCAAACACAATTTGTGAGCCCGAGTTGCCATATCTTCCAAATCCAAGGTTACCAGCTGCTCTAATTTCCGGGCACAGTCTTCCGGAGAATTATCTTTATACACAACTCCAACTTGATGCTCTCGTACAATATTCCCAACACTATTCATATCGCTCACCAGCACGGGTAAACCATAATAAAAGTACTGGTATATCTTATTCGGAGAAGAACAGTCGGTCTGTACCGAACGCAGATTCGATATTACTCCCAAAGAATAGGCGCACATCTTAACGGCTTCTGCCGGAAACTTCAAATACCCGGGGAAATGTACCATCTCTTCTAAACCAAGTGCTAATACCAAATCCTTTATCTCTCCGGCATAGGCCCCTTTTCCATATATGTCAAGACTGTACTTAGATTTATCCTTTATCAATGCCAATCCCTTGATCACATTTTGTAATCCCCGGTGATAAGTGATTCCCCCAACATAAAGTAAACGTATCTTTCCTGCTGTCGTCGGGTGTGGTTCCGGACGGGGAAACAACTCCATACTAATCGTATTGTCCACGTGATAATATGTCCGTGGAACCAGATCATTCATCCGGTCAGACATCTCCTTACATACCGTAATAACAATATCCGCCTTGCCTATCATCTCCCGTTCATAGCGTTTCCAAGCATCAAAAGAATACATCAACTTCCCGGCTATCCCTTTCGTGTAGGGAGCCATATCCAACATATAAGGATAATTCTCATGACTATCCAAAACAAATTTTATCCCGAATTTCTTTTTTGCCCAATATCCAACCTCGGCTAAGGGTAGGTCATGTATATGAATCACGTCAAAAGTCTCCGCACACAATAAATTCCCGACCTGTTTCTTCCAAAACATAAAATAGAAGGGCAAGCGCAGACAGGCAATTTTCGCTTTATTATATAGGAAAGATGTCGACAAGGCTCTATGTAACCTGATTCCTTTATAATTTTCATCCCCGACACGTTCTTTTTTTAGCGTTGCACACAACAAATGGACTTCATGTCCGGCTTTTATCAAGGATAACGCCTCTTTCTCAACCCGTTCGTCATCCGGGAACTGGTTCTCTAAAACCATCAGTATTTTCATGCTCCGAAGATATTATTCTATTATTCAAATAAACACATTAACGCACATTCATTCGAAATTTCCGGTAAGGTAAATAAATACCCAGCCATTTCATCATGGCTATAATTTTATGTTTCCCCGTCGGGTTCACAGGCAAGTCTATTGTTTTACCTGCAAAATGATTAATCACTTCTCTAAATACCCGACAAGACTCTTTTACCCGATACTTTGCATCGGCACTCAGCAATGTTGTCAACATTATTCGGGAGTTAAAAGGTGAGCAAACTTCCGAAGCAATCCAACATTCCTGTTTTGACTGTGCAGTCGAAGGTCCCCAATCCAACTCCCAAAACAACATATCCAGCGCATTTAAATGATTTGCTTTAAAAAGAGGACGATTCGTATCATACCATGCTTGCAATTCCCGTACGGCATAAGGATAGTTTCTACACTCCATCAACGCCGCAAGCTCCCTTCCCGATACATTCTCTGTATAATTGTAGTAACTACGGGCAATCTCTCCTAAATTACCATTTAACATTATTGCATCCTTAAAATAAGTTCCGTTCCCCGAAAGAATCATTGCCGCTGTCCGATCTCTGGCATAATCAACACTATTCTTATACACTTCTTTCAAAATAGGATCGACCTCTGGCGAATACCGGAACACTTGAAATGATTTCCCAACTAATTCTGTCAACTTTTTAGGAATAACCAGATCCGGGTGGTTTTCTTTAAAAGAAGGATGTTTATAAATAAAATAAGTACACTCTTTCAAACCAAGACTAGCGGCAAAAACCATTCGGCTATCAAAGCCAGCCGTCACGGGGATCACTACTTTTTTATAACGTTTCGCTATCGCCTCGATATATCCTTTAAACATCGGAATCACCTGTTCCACAACATCCTGCAAGGCTTGTCTCTGAATAGGCTGTGCCGGGAAGAAACGCACGACTTTACGTGCAGTCACATCCAGGTAGGAATTTGCCATTAAACGAAATATTCCTTGTTTCCAAGTCTTGTTGGAGATCGCATATAATCGATATTTATAAACCGATGAATTAAAAAATGCTTTTGCCTCCGGGTCTACAACATCTTCCAAGGGGAAAAAATGTTCTATTAATTTCACTTGAGAGGCAAAAACGTCAAAAGAATCCTTATAATAAAGGATTCGCTGCGCACAAGCATCCGGTATAATTTTTACCCCCACAGCATCTTTACAAAGTACAATAAAATGACCACAATATTGATCCAGTTGCCGCATCAAATCTTCCACGTCAACAGATTCCGATAATCTCTTTACAATATCTTCATTTGTATATTCAGTATTCCGATAGTCAAACAGATAACCCAATACTGCCACAGACAAATGTTTCCCATCCTGATGTACATAATCCAGATTCGGATGTACGTAAACATGATAATTATCAAACAAAAACTGTTTCCACCCGTCTAGAGCCAATTCTTTCTCTGAAATTATATACTGCCTGTTAAAAAGCTCTGTTTCCATCATTTGTCCATTTTAAGATTCTTACAAATATAATTAATTCATCCGGTATGGGAAATAGTCCTATGACTCCCGGTATTTTACATTTTTCACGTTCTCTTTCAATCGCCTCAGATCAGACCATTTTTTCCATGCTCCTTTCAAGTTATTCCACTCATCCTTATCGTAAAAATGCCATTTATACAACAAAAACGGATATCCGCCCAAAATAACCAATTTCACCAATATACTTATCCCAATAGCTGTTTCATTAAATAATATACCGATCAGGTATAATATTGTTCCCACAACAAGCACCTTCCCCACTTTCGACAATTCATAGGGAATAGGGTAATACCGTTGAGCAAATATATAACATGCCAACCACGAAATTACTTGAACAAACATTGTAGACAAAGCAGCCCCGTACATTCCCATTGAAGGCACAAGCACCATATTTAAAAAGAAATTTAGGATTGTAATACCAACTATGATATAACTTATAATTTTAGTTCTTTTCATTATTTGTAATCCTATCATACAGCACTCTCGCATCACATTGAAAAAAATAGCATAAGTAATAAAAGGGATTACATAAAGAGCCTCAATATAATCAGGATTGGTCGTCACCCATACGATCCCTTCTCTAGAGAACAGATTCAAGCCTAAAGCACAAAACATCAAACCAAAAGAGAAGTAAGTCAATACTTTTGAATAAAAACGTTTATTGTCCGGATCGTTCATTTTCTTCATCAACAAAGGAGTCAACGCTAATTGAACTGATGTTACCACAAAAACTTTAAGTGTATTTCCCACTTTGTACCCTAAGCTATAAAAACCAACATCCTCTAACCCTTGAAAATGGTTTATTATATAACGATCAAAAACAGTAAGCAAATTCCCAATCACTGCAGAAAAAACTAACGGATAACTGTATAAGAATAATTGAACCGTACATGCCCGATCCATTTGGAAGGAACTATTTTTAATGATCAATGGCAAAACCATTAGTAGCTGGATGACACTTCCCACTAATTGCGCCTCATACACACCTGCAATTCCTCTGTGCAAAGAAATAGTAAAATAAATGGTCAAGACCAATGTTACAAACAGCCTCATAATATTCGTTGTCGAATAATAAATAGGCTTACTTTGTAATCTCAACAAATTTTGCGGGACCTCGACAACAGCCCCTAACATAGAAGTTAATATCAGTAATTGAAGAACATACGGAAGATCTTCACCTAAAGAATATCCTTCTTGCTGCACCAACAATACCGATAAGCCATCAACATTCAACCACAATAGCCCCCCAACAGTTAAAGAGATCAATATCGTAAACAACAATGTCGTGAAAAAAATAGTCTTTTGTTTATCCCGATATTCGGCATCCCAATACCAACGGATCAACCCGGAATATAAAGAAAGTCCCATCACCGCAATCAAAATTTGTGATGTCACCTCCAATAACCCCATCAACCCGTAATCAGCAGTAGAGAAATATTCGGCATCCGTATAAAGGGGAATCAGAATAAAACCGACAAGCTTGACAGCCACATTTCCGATACCATAAAGTACCGAATCTTTCATGACTTGCTTTATATCTTTAAACATTTCTTTCCTCCATGATTTCTTGATATATTTCTATCATATCTTCCACATTCTTATCCCAATCATATAATTCCCGAACCCTCTTTTCTCCATTTTGAGCCAAAGTAACCCGTAATGTTTCATCATTTACCAGGGTTTCCATGGCCTCTGATGCTTGTTGTGGATTCTCACGTTCAACGATAAGGCCGGACTCTCCCGATTTCACGATTTCGGTGAATCCCGGAGCATCTGATACAACAACAGGACAGCCCACGGCCATTGCCTCCACTACAGCAACCCCAAAACTTTCTGCCCGGGAAAGCGCCACGAATACATCAAAAGAACTGATGACTTCCGGCAAATGATCATGTACGACCTTTCCTTCAAATATGATTTTTTCTGCCAACCCCCAATTTATTGCTTGTAACTGTAATTTTTCTCTCTCACTTCCCTCTCCCACGATCCGTAAACACAAGTTCAGATCTGGTCGCCGTTTACACAACAAAGCAAAAGCATCAATCAACGTATCTATCCCATACCCATATTCCAAAGTTTTCACAATTCCAAACACGAATCCATCTGTCTCTTGATGCTTTTTTGGAAATCTCTTGAACAATGTCATATCCACTCCGAATGGGGTAACAGGGATTTGTTTTTTATCCGTATATCTTGCAAGTTCTCCGGCCATCACGTGGCTTGTAGACAAAACCCGATCCGCCTTTTTCAATATATATTTAATCACACAAGCCCTGCTCCATGAACGCCGGGGATAGTCATATACATCTGTTCCCCATGCCGAAACGACGAAAGGATGAAAACCCGCCAACGCCCCGAATAAACCATTATCCGATAAATAGTGAGCATGAACGATATCCGGATGAAATATTTGAATGGAATTTCTGATGTCTTTTATCAACGCCCGGTAATAAATAAATAATTTGACTAAAATAAAACCCTTGATCCCTTTACTATCACGTGATTGCCAGAACGATTTTACCTGTACATGCTTAATCCCCCTATAATAGTCAACCTTTTCACAAGGATAAAAACTGTATAACATAATCTCCACTCCCCGCTTAGCCAACGCACTTACCCATCGTTGAGTATGTATCGCGGCGGGATTTGATAACATGAACACTTTCATAATTCAATTCTTGATAAACAAAAATAGCAATTATTCATCGAGTAGTAAAGATTTCATATTATATTTTTTATTTTTGTCGATGAATAAACATGGCCTTAAAAAAGATTCAAAATGAAACAGCTAAAACTGAAAGCATTCTATCCCCATTTATTTGCAATTATATTATTGATCCTGATCGGTTTTATATATTTCTATCCCACGTTACAAGGAAAGGTTGTCAATCAATCGGATGTCTCTTCTTTCGTGGGTGCCGCCAAAGAAACGATAGATTACCGGGCCGCAAACAACGGGGAAGAACCGCTTTGGACAAATTCCATGTTCAGTGGAATGCCCACAACCATGATCAGTACCTATTACAAGGGAAACTATCTGGAAAATATTTACGAATTTCTATTCGTTGGTCCTCGGCCTGCAGCCGATTTAATCTTAGGTTTCATCAGTTTTTACTTTCTTATGCTGGCATTTGGGGTCAATCCTTGGTTGTCCATTGTTGGTGCTTTGGCATTTGGACTCTGCTCCTATAATTTCCAAATCATCCAAGTAGGGCATAATGCCAAAATGACCGCTATCGCCCTTATGCCCGCGGTTCTCGCTGCACTTGTCTATGCCTTTCGAAAGAACCGATGGCTGGGAGCCGTGCTGTTTGGCATCACACTCTCTTTCGAGATTATGGCCAATCACCCGCAAATCACATTCTATCTGGCATTTATTACGATATTCTACGGTATTGCTCAATTATACACGGCTATAAAACAAAAGGCTCTACCGTCATTCTTGAAAACAACCATATTGTTAATTGTTGCTGCCGGACTGGCCGGGGCTACGAACGTGAACCATTTATGGCCGACATGGGAATATGGTAAATATACCATGCGTGGTGGTTCGGAATTAACTTTAAATCAAAAGAACCAAACCAAAGGTGGTTTGGATAAAGAATACGCGACAGCATGGAGTTACGGGATAGATGAATCCCTGAATCTGCTGATCCCGAACTTTAAAGGAGGAGCCTCGGCCGGGGCATTAAGCAAAAACTCGGAGACTTACAAATTCTTAAAGAGCGCAGGAGCCCAGAATGCAGAGCAAATGATCAAGCAAATGCCTTTATACTGGGGTCCTCAAGCATTTACAGCCGGGCCGATGTACATGGGAGCTATCGCTATTTTCCTATTCGTACTAGGATTAATCTTGATAAAAGGCCCCATGAAATGGTGGATCGTGGGTATATCCCTGTTAGCCCTATTCTTGGGTTGGGGACGTCATTTCATGGCATTATCAAGTTTCTTCTATGATTATGTTCCTTTGTACAATAAATTCAGAGTACCTTCGATGATGCTGGTTGTACTGCAAGTGACCATCCCGTTATTAGGCATATACACGCTGAACAAAATTCTCAATGGCTGCTTTGAACGACAAGTTCTTGTTAAATCATTAAAAATATCTCTTGGTATTACAGCCGGAATTTGTGCTTTATTCGCCTTGATTCCCGGACTTGCCGGAAATTTCTCCGCCCCCATCGACACACAAGCCGAATGGTTACAACAATACTTACCCGCAGAACGAGAATCTTTACTCCGCACCGATGCTTTCCGCTCATTGGCATTTATATTATTGGCAGGAGCCGTTATCTGGGCATGGGTAATCCAAAAACTAAAAGTAACCCAAGTTGCTATAATCATGGGGTTACTGATTCTTGCAGATATGTGGACCGTGGATAAACGTTATTTAAATGCTGACCATTTCGTTACACAACGAGAATTTAATAGCCAATATAAGTTACGTCCTGCTGATAATGCTATTTTAACCGATAAAGATCCTAATTACCGGGTGTTGGATTTATCCGTAGACGTGTTTAACGATTCCCATACCAGTTATTTCCACAAAACAATCGGGGGTTACAGTGCCGCAAAATTACAACGCTATCAAGACATGATTGATTACTTTATCATTCCCGAAATACAGAATCTCGGGAACGCATTAAAGCAATCACCGACACTTTCTTCCATCGAGGGAAGCCTTTCCCAGCAAAAAGCACTAAACATGCTGAATGCGAAATACATTATCATTGATCCGAACTCGGCACCAATCAATAATCGTTTCGCATACGGGAACGCATGGTTTGTTAAAGATTACGAATTAGTTGACACTCCGGATGATGAAATTATCACGTTGAAACAAATCGATCCGAAAGAATCTGCCGTTATCAACAAAGAATTCCAATCTATTATCCAAGACAAGGGATTCAATTTCGACGAAAACGCAACTATTAAACTGACATCTTACGCCCCGAATAAATTAGAGTATAAAACTTCAGCTACCGATGAACAATTGGCCATTTTCAGCGAAGTATATTACCCGAAAGGCTGGAATGTTTACGTGGATGGTAAACCAAGTGAACTATTCCGGGCTGATTACATTTTACGGGCCATGATCGTTCCCGCCGGAGAACACGTGATCACGTTCGAGTATAAACCGCAATCCTATTTCATGGGAGCTAAAATATCAGCGATAAGTTCCAGCATATTACTACTTGCGTTATTAGGATGTATTGTATTTTATATTATTCGTTATTATAAGAAAAAAAATTAACTACCAATAAAATAACGACAGCCGGATAACCCGTTTGTCGTTATTTCCGTATCTATATAGATGGCATGAAAATTGCTAGGTATTACGAAAAATAAATTTTTATGAGAAAATATTATTGGATTCTTTTATTTGCTGTGGGATTACTAAGCTCGTGCGAGAAAGTAAAAGACTTGAGTGATGATGCTAGAATTGAGCGTTTTGAAATCACATCATACACCCCGACGACAGCCGAACTAGGAGAAATCTATCGCGATGACAAGTCTATTATTATACCTGTCGTTCCGGAAGATAATTTATTTCCTTTAACACTCCAAACTGTTTTAGAGACAAGTTCAACAACCCATAAAGTTCTTGGTAATTACGTGAAAGGCCAAGATATTGTATTTAATGGAGGAGAATCTACTATCAACTTTTTCCTTATAGCAGAAAGTGGATTCGTTCATCCATATTCTATTAGTTTGGAAGCTATGGATACTGGAGCAGATATTCTACAATTCAAATTTGAAGGCTCAGAGAAAATGACTATTACAATCAATCCCTGGAGCAAAATAGTCAATATCTCCGTGTTAGATCCCGGTTTCCCGGTTACAATAAAACCTACAATCCGGTTATCAGAGGATGCTACTTTTGCAGGTTACACGGAAGGAGAAGAATTAACGTTTCAAAGTTTTGAGGATATAAAAGAGATCACGGTTGTCTCCGCTGACGGACAAACTCGTCGGACATGGAAGATTCAATTCGGAGCCCTTTTACAAATCCCCAATTCGGACTTTGAATCATGGGGAAAATTCGGAAACGATATTAATTTAAATGAAGAAACTATTGATCCCGTACCGGGATACGGAAAAGGTTGGGCAACTGCAAACAATTACTTCGTACAAGGAACTCGCCCTGTTGAACACAATGGAGGTTATGCAGCCAAGATGACGACAAATGAACAAAATGCTCTTATTTTCGGTAAGTTAATCGCAGCAGGAAGTATCTATACTGGGTGTTTCAAATTCGATGTTGGGGCACTTAATGACCCTCGATCCATGACTCACTTTGGAATCCCTCACACGGTGAGAATTCAATCTATCGAATTTGATGCCAAATATGAACCCGGTCCACAATTAAAACAAGCGGTTAAAAGTGGTTCAAAATACTCTATCGAAGATCGCGAAGGCGTGGATGTCGGACAAGCTTTTGTCGAAATTATTCGTTGGACTGGAGAAGGGACATTCGAATACCATGGAAGACCTGCAGATGGTGTTGAAGTTCTCGGAAGAGGAGAAATCCTTTTTGATGGAAAAGAAACGAAATACCGGAACTGGGCTCATTACAATATCCCGGTTGTATACACGAACCAAACCGATATTCCTACACACATTGTTATCGTGTTCAGTTCCAGCAAAAGCGGGGATATATTCTTAGGAGCTCCGGGTAGTACCATGGAAGTAGATGACGTCAAACTGATTTATTAAATCATTGCAACATGAAACATTACATCATATATACACTTATATTTCTAATCTGTGGAGCATTCTCCGTACAAGGACAAGAGAAGGTACGGAAAACAGATTCTGTCGATTATCGATTTGCATTAGGGGTTCAGTTGGGTACGGATATTGGTGGAGCCGTACCGTTCCCGTTCAAACATATACCCGAAACATTCAACCCTTATCCCAAATTGAATTTATCGTTAGGTGCTAAACTATCTTTTCCCATCACTTCCCGCTGGTCTCTAGGTACGGAACTCACGTATAAAACGATCACCATGAATGCTGATGCGAGGGTCGAAAATCAACGCTATCAAGACAAAGAACTTGTTCAATACTTCTCAGGATCGGCAGAAATGCACATGGATTTTACCATGCTTGAGATCCCCGTGTACACGAAATATACTCTACGTAACGGGAAAGACCGACTTCTATTAGGTCCCTATTTCGCTTGGGTAATGAAGAGTTCATTTGTAATCGATCCGGAGAAAGGATACATCGGAACCGGAGGTCCAGACAAAGTTGATTCAATCATGCCGGATGATATGGACGATATGGATTTTGACTCTTCCTTGGACTCTTGGGATCTGGGAATCTTAATGGGATATGAAAGAAAACTTTCAACCCGTTTCGAACTTGGACTTCGTTTCTCTTGGGGATTCAAAGATATATTCAAAAGCAATAATCAATATTTTGATTATAGTATGTTACACATGAGAGGTACCGTGGTTATCAGCTATAATCTATTTGATATTAAACCTCCTAGATTTCCTAAATTCAGTAGAAAATAATAAAAGAAATGCCGATTTAACAATCGGCATTTTTTTATTGCATCAACTCCTCCGTCGTATCCACCAACTTGTACAATTTATCAGACCTTCGCAATTTCGTTTCGCACGGCATGGAGAAAATAGCCCCTTTACCCACTTGTTCGACAGGTGCCAGCTCCAACCTTAACTCCGGGACAATCATTTGCACCACTCCCGTGTTCGGTCCGACGATCATTACTTCTTCTCCCACTTTCAAATCATAGGATTCCAGTTTAAATTCTCCTACCTGCAATTTACCGAAATAGTTTGTCACTTTACCGATACAAATCTTCTTTTTCGTGGCTTTAGACCCATACACCTCGCTCCACTCCCCCAAACGCTGGCCCAGATAATAGCCATCCCAAAATCCCCGGTTAAACACGGTAGCCAATCGCTCTTTCCAATTCGCAATCTTCTCCGCCCCGTAGCTCCCGTCAAGATAAGCATTCAACGCCTCGTCATAACACTCGCAAACCGTCTTCACATATTCTGCCGGACGGGCACGCCCTTCAATCTTGAAAACCCGCACCCCGGCATCGATCATTTTATTAATAAAACCAATCGTACACAAATCTTTAGGAGACATGATATATTTCCCATCAACCTCCAATTCTATATCACTCTCGGTATCTTTCACCGTATAAGAACGTCGACATATTTGATAGCAAGCCCCCCGGTTTGCCGAAGCATTCATCTCATGGAGACTTAAATAACATTTACCCGAAACCGCCATACACAATGCCCCATGAGAAAACATCTCGATCTGGATCAATTCTCCCTTGGGACCACGCAAATCATTTTCAACAATTTGACGATGAATCATCATCACTTGATCCATATCCAGCTCACGAGCCAACACCACTACATCCGCAAATTGGGCATAGAACTTCACCGCCTCATAATTGGTAATATTACATTGCGTACTGATATGCACTTCCACCCCTATCGAGCGGGCGTACAAGATTGCTGCAATATCCGAGGCAATAATCGCTGACACCCCAGCATCCTTCGCACACTCGATCACTTGATGCATTTTATCCAGCTCGTTATTATATATAATCGTATTCACCGTGAGATAAGTCTTCACTTCCCGGGCGTTACAACGTTCCACGATATTCCTCAGATCATCCAACGTGAAATTAGCCGATGAACGGGAACGCATATTCAATCCTTCCACCCCAAAATAAACAGAATTCGCTCCAGCCTGCAAAGCCGCCTCCAAAGATTCATAAGAACCAACCGGAGCCATCACTTCAAAATCTTTCCTTTTCATATCGTTTCTTTAAGCAGACAAAAGTAACTCCCTTAATTGAAAATTAAAAATTTAAAGGCTACTCTCTCATTTTAATATCATTCAAGCCGATAAACTATTTTCTTTCTCTCCCGTATATTTACACGAAAATCAATGATAGCATACCATGAAATCTCCATCCTTGTTGTTATCCATCACGCCGATTCTTATTCTGATCGGTTTCCTGTTCCTAAACGTGATCTACTTTGATGATCTTTTGGGTGGAGCTAATCAAATCGCTCTCATGATCACGTCAACGATAAGTGGCATCATCGCAGGCTTTCACCACGTGAAATGGAATACCATACAAAATAAAATACTAAGCATGATCAATTCCGCCATGCCTGCCATCCTGATTTTACTACTTATCGGGGCATTAAGTGGTACATGGATGCTCAGTGGAGTGATCCCAACCATGATTTATTATGGAATTAAACTCATGTCACCCTCTTTCTTTCTGATCGCCTCCGTTATTATATGTAGTATCGTTTCCGTTGCCACGGGTAGCTCCTGGTCAACCATTGCCACCGTGGGCGTTGCTATTATCGGAATCGGTAATGCTTTCAACATGAATCCCAGCATCGTTGCCGGAGCTGTCATTTCCGGTGCTTATTTCGGGGACAAGATGTCACCCCTCTCGGACACCACAAATTTAGCCTCCGCCATTGCAGGAACAGACATATTCACACATATTCGTTACCTACTATACACCACGACACCCACGTACATAATTACCTTAATTATATTCGGGATCATCGGACTCTGGTACCACAACACCGGAAATATCACGGATACCGATTCCATTCTTTCAGGGATCGGGAACACGTTCCATGTTTCCCCGTGGCTATTCCTCGTTCCCGTTTTATTGGCTTTCATTATTATCAAGAAAGTTCCACCAGTCCCTGCCATGCTCGCTGGCATCGGGCTCGGCATACTCTTTGCCTTGATCTTTCAAGGCCAATTGCTAAATAAACTCATACAGGAAGAACATTTCTCTAATACCTACCAGCTTGTCGTGCAAACAATATTCGGGAAAATGGAACTTTCAACAGGCTCACCCAACATTGATGCATTACTATCGACCCGGGGTATGGAAGGGATGCTAAACACGGTTTGGCTTATCATCATGGCCATGATATTCAGCGGGGTAATGGAAGCTGGCGGCTTTTTAAAAAGGATTAGCGAAGTCTTACTTTCATTTGTCAAAAACGATACTTCGCTGGTATCCACAACCATCTCGACATGTATCCTGTTCAACATTACTTCCTGTGATCAATACCTTTCCATCGTGGTTCCGGGGAAAATGACTCAAAATATCTATAAAAACAGGGGATTAAAGCCGGAAGTACTAAGCCGTGCCCTTGAAGATTCTGCCACAGTCACGTCCGTTTTAATCCCTTGGAATACTTGTGGAGCCACCCAAGCTAAAGTTTTGGGAGTTGCCACGTTAGATTATCTTCCCTACTGTTTTTTCAATCTAATTAGTCCTATCATGAATATCTTCATCACTTCTATCAATTACAAAATCCGTCGTTTTCCTCCTTTTTACCCCAAAAGCAACTCTTAACGATGCACGTTAAACTTTCATTAAATCTTTATTTTCATTGCAAAAACAAAAAATTCCTTCTATATTTAGCTGTGATAAAAAGAACTATTTATCACACTAAGAAACACACCATGACATTAAAACCATTCTATGCTAAATTAAAATCCCTCGCCAAATTACCAATCGGATTGGTGAGTGTTTTTCTTATTTTTAATACGCATACGGCAATTAGCCAAATTCAAGATAAACAAACTGTTCAAGACTCCACGGAAGACAACCAAATCCATTTCCTCGTCCAAGAAATGCCTGTATTCCCAGGTAATCTAAATACATGGATATACAACAATATACGCTACCCGGAAACTGCCAAGGAGAAAAAACTCGAAGGGAAAGTGTATGTCAGATTCGTTATTGAAAAGGATGGAGCCATCAGCAATGTCAAAGTTATTCGGGGTGTTTCTCCCGAACTAGACAACGAGGCGAAAGCAGTTATCGCCTCTATGCCGAAGTGGGAACCGGGAAAACAAAACGGCTCTCCCGTGCGTGTTTCATACACGGTCCCTGTCTATTTTGCTTTAAAAAGTACCTCCCCTAGCGTAGAAAGAAGAACTTTCGACAGATACTTGAAAGTATTGAATGCTGAAGAAGAAAAATTGAAAAACGGACTTGACTCGGTTCCTCAAGCTTCTTTCGATATGTATCGCCTCTATCTGAAAAAACGTTACGGATCAGATAAGGCCGTTTATAAAGGAATCATCACTTCCGCCCGAGAACAACAACAGTCCTCGGAAATCATGTTAAGCATCGTCATGCCCACCATGTCCCTTCCCGTCAGCGATAAAAACAAAATACTACAATTCTATAAAGAAGAATGGGACGAACAAATCCGGCTTATAGATAGCCTACCAACAGAAGATTTCACTTCGGAGTATGTACGGATCACCCCTCGTTTCAGAGCAAACACGACCCTACGAGAAATCAAAATCCGGGATTATCTGGGAGAGAAGAAGTTCAAAAGATACGTCGAAGACTGTATTTTCAATCCCGGAAAACTCATTCGGGCTATTATTGCCAACCCGTTTGTTGGTAAATGGGAAAAAATAAGAGAAAATGGGGTTGAAACGAAACAACTCTTACAAAAAGAATATTTCGACGACTTCACGTTCAGTTGTTCTAACGGGGTCAACGGGACCTACAAGATTGCCCACGGACAATTTTTATCGGAACACGCCCCTTCTGTGAAAATAAAAGACATCGTGGAATCCTCTGCTCATTACCAATATGATGCAAACAACCGGATTCTTGTCCTCACAGGCGAAGCAAAACTAAAATTAGCAGATGGAACCCACAAAAACGTTCAAGTCAAGGAAACGTGGCGTAGGATAGAGTAAAAATAAAGTTTTTTTTATACCTTTGTTTGATTCATTATGGGATATTAAATCAAATAAAAATTATATGAACGAGGAAGTACAATTTTATCTCGACGAAGCAAAAGAGAGAATGGAAGCTGCTCTGAGTCACCTGGAATCAGAACTTAGTAAAATCAGAGCGGGAAGAGCCAACCCGAAAATCTTACAAGACGTGCTGGTTGACTATTATGGTAGTCCTACCCCGTTATCACAAGTAGCCAATATTTCAACCCCAGATCCGAGAACAATTGCAGTTCAACCTTGGGAAAAAAGTATGATCTCTCCCATTGAAAGAGCAATCATGAACGCTAATCTCGGCTTGAACCCGGATAACAACGGAGAAATTATTCGTATAAATATCCCGCCTCTGACAGAAGAGCGCAGACGCGACCTTGTAAAACAAAGTAAAGGCGAGATGGAAACAGCGAAAGTAAGTATCCGCAACGCCCGCCGGGATGTCATTGAGCAAGTGAAAAAAATGGTAAAAGACGGACTTCCGGAAGATATGTCCAAAGATGCTGAAGCCATCGCTCAAAAAATGACAGACGAGTACGGCAAGAAAGCCGATGAATACTTTGCGAAGAAAGAAAAAGACATCATGACAATCTAAAAAAGATAAAAACTAAAAATTAAAAGCTAAAAGTGAAATACCTTTTAGCTTTTAATTTTTTATCTACATTCCCCCAAATTTACGGTTTCATCCGAACCAATTCAATAGCTTCTTTGCCCGTCATATGTTCGATAGTTAATTCAATCATACTCACTTGGCCAAACAATTTATCAATCTCCTGCATACGTCCACGTTCGTCATCCGGGGTATATTTTGCTGCCAATATCTCAAGAGCCATTCTCTTTTCCATATCATCTTCCAGAACACGTGCTTTCCCGAAAACAATAACACTCCGAAAATAAGTCGTGTACTCTTGAGGCATCACTTGATCTGCCTCGATAACACAAAAAGAAACCTTCTCATTTCTCGCAATAGCATCTAATTTATGCCCACTTCGGGCACAATGAAAAAAGATCTTAGAATCACAATACACGTAACTAAGCGGGACCGCATAAGGATAGTCATTATCACCGTCAACAGCCAATACCCCTGATGTCCCGTTATCCAACACGGCAACACATTCCTCCAATGACAGCATCTGCTTTTTACGTCGCATCTCCCTAAACATTCGTACCCTCCTTTTATTGAATTAACTCCTTCAATTTCTCCAAGTCTTCCGGGGTATCAATCCCTATTGATTCATGATTCGTGATACTGACAGCAATCGTGTAACCATTCTCCAACCATCGTAATTGTTCCAAAGATTCCGCCTGTTCCAGAACACCCTGCGGGATAGAAGTCACCGCCTTCAGAATTTCCGGACGATAAGCGTACATCCCCACGTGTTTATAAAACGGGGTTTTAGCCAGCCAATCTGCACGCTCCACGCCCCTGCAATAAGGAATCGGATTTCGACTAAAATAAAGAGCAGTATGATTGGCGGAAAACACTACCTTCACTTTATTCGGGTCAAAAATCTCATCATTTTTCTCGAAAGGCTTGGCCAACGTGGCAATCTGCACGGCAGGATCTTCAAAGCACGCAATCAACGATTCGATCTGCTCCGGGATAATAAAAGGCTCGTCTCCCTGCACGTTAACCACCACGTCAAAATTGCACTGCAACATCTCTTTGACTTTCGTGTACGCCTCGTAACACCGATCCGTTCCACTCCGATGCGCATCGGAAGTCATTACCGCACACCCACCAAAAGCAAGCACGGCATCATATATACGCTTGTCATCCGTCGCCACGTATACGTGATCAGAAACAACCGCAGCCTTCTCATACACGTGTTGAATCATAGGTTTTCCGGCAATATCCACCAGCGGTTTCCCAGGAAAACGGGTGGAAGCATAACGGGCCGGAATCAATATCAATGAATTCTCTTCTATCGCCATGTTATTTTAATCTATCTCTATTCTCTTCTTCTGAATGTAAACGCCGTAAATGATCTGAATTAGATAATATCTTCAATTTCAAATTCTGCGGATAATTCGCATGTTTCTCCAAGAAAGAATTTACCATCGTGTACACATTCTTACTCGTATGACCCGCTAATCCGGCACTTAACCAAGAACCCGGGAAGAAAATATCCCCCGTCTGTTGAATCTCCTGCAACGCACCAAGCAATTTCGGAACATACCCCTCCGCCTCCATTCTCCTCCGCGGGTGATTCAACCACCGCAAACACTCTTCCACCCATACTTCATTCACCCGGTTCTCTCTTACAAGTAAGGCGTTAAACACGCTATCACGCACTTGTTTATCACCAGATAAAGAGGGGTATACATATTCAAACCGATCCAGCAAGTCCTTATTCTTAACCGTTCTCATGACATATGCCTTCGTGTCTTCATAAACACTCGTATCTCGCAATACCAAATTAAACGCAATACTAATCTTATCTTGTTCATTGATCGTTACGTCTTCCGGTAAATCCTGTTCACCCTTTAACACGCTTGACAAATAGGAACAACTCTTCGGTGAAGAACAAATTGACAATAACGTATTAAAATACGATTTTTTATTCTTCCCTTCAGCCTTATTATTTACCATATTAATACAAAAACGTTCTAAATCGTCCTGTATTAACTGCCGACTTCCCTCATCCAGATAGGTTGAATAAATAATCTTCAAGAAACTTAACGTCCGGTTCACAACCAAGTTATTCTTCTCTTGTGGTAAATGCTTGATACATAACTTCAGGAAAAACTCCCCTTTCACTTTTTTATGCAAAACCCCTTCGTAGAGAGCTTGCCAGGCAACTGCCCTGTAAAGCGGGTCATTCAGATTTCCTAGCTCATCATCAAGAAATCGAATAGAAAAATCCGTGGGTAAGAAACAACCGTATCCCATGACGTCCCCATCCGGTAACACGACAGCAGCCCCATACCTGAAAGGGGTCAGCGAATCACGTAACGGGATCAATGTTCTCTTCAACCCCATGTAATCCCAAAAAACAGATACAGCCTGAGGCCAAACCCGATTCTTCCCGCTCTCATCCGTCATCACGATTCCGTTCTTCTGGAACTCGATCACGGGAGCCCCACTTTCTTTTATCCATATCTCGTTCCAAGCCTGCAAATCCTGTCCCGTTGTACTTTCCAGCAGTTTGATCAACTCGTCCCAGTCCGCATTAGAATAAGACCATCTGCGAAGATACCTTTGCAACCCGATCTGTAACCGCCGTTCGGAAATCTCCCGTTCCAACATACGCATCACGATCGGGGCCTTGTGGTAAATAATATCCCCGTACAAAGTCCCCGCATCCTTCAGATTATCCAGCTCCTGCAAAATCGGGTGCGTCCCCTTCGTCCGGTCCGTCCGTAATGCCGGCTCGTAATGATTCAAGAAAAAATTCAACCGATGATTCACGTCCGGGTATAACTGGGTCATAATCTTGTCCGACATGAAACCGGCAAACACCTCTTTCAACCACACGTCATTAAACCACCTCATCGTGACGTAATCACCAAACCACATGTGGGCCGTTTCGTGAGCGATAACATCACTGCGTTTCATCCATGCCGACAAATCAGCGTTCCGGTCCAAAAACATCGTTGACGCCCGGTAATACACGGCGCCCGGATGCTCCATCCCGCCGTACTGAAAATCAGGAATCGCCACGACATTATATACATCAAACGGGTAACGTATCCCCGTGTAGTTTTCCATCCAATCCAATGCATGACTTACCTCTCTGGCAATGACCGGAATACTGGCATTGATCTTCGAAGTATCCGTTTCCCGATGGTAAATACCGATCCAGCGCCCCCCCACGTAACGTTCCACGTACGAAAACCTTCCCACGGTAAAAGCAAACAGATAAGTACTCAACGGTTTTGTTTCCTCGAATTCGTATAACTTATAATCATTAAAATACTCCGTACGAACGGGTTCCCCGTTAGCGACCGCCCTCCACCGGGATGGTATTTTCAACGTCAATTTAAATCTCGCCTTTATATCCGGTTGGTCGAAACAAGGCATCAACGTACGACATCGATCCGGAACCAGCAACGTGTATAGCATATCATCGCTTCGATTCAAAGAGGACTCTCCCGCTTTAAATTGGATGACCAGCTCGTTCCGTCCCTTTTTCAAGTGTTCTGGTTGAATAATAATATGTTCATTTTTAAACGTGTACGGAACTTTTCTCCCATCCGAAGACGTAACGGCAAGAATATTCTCTTTTGCCTCTTTAAAATCCAGAATGACCGGAACCAGATCAAACAATTCAAAAAAGATCGTCGATTCAGCCATAATCGCCTCACTCCTGTCCGCCGGAATGGAAAAATACAATTTATAGGTCACGCCGCCTATATTCGCTTTACGTTCTTTGGCCAGTTCCAAAGAAACACCATCTTCTACCTTATCCTGTTCCTTTTCACAAGAAACCAGACTCAGTAGCAATGAGATCACTACCAATACACGACACACCACGTCTTTAATTATTTTTGTTGAACTTCTCGTTGGATATGGCACTCGCCATTAAAAACCGCTCCGGACTCGATCGCGATATAAGCAGCTTTGATCGTTCCCGTGAATACCGACTTTGCCCTCAAGGAAACAGTCCCCGTCGACACGATATTCCCTTCCATGGTTCCTAAAATATCAACATTCGGAGAATTAACCTCTCCCTCCACCTTGGCCATCTGCCCGATAACCAGACGTCCCTTCGTGAAAATCTTTCCTTTAAGTTCTCCGTCAATACGAATGTCATTTGAAGCGTGAAGATCCCCGGTAATCTGAGTTCCTTCACTGAGTAAATTTAACGCTATTTGCTGTTGTACTTCTTTTCCCATGATTTATCGTTTACTTTATTTTCTTACCAAACGTAACCGTTTTATATCATACTTCACGGCTCTCACGAGCAGTTTTCCTGCCTGCACATCCCCTTCCAAAACGGCATTTTCTCCAATAATTAAAAAACAGGTCTCCACGTTTCCCCCCACCAATCCCTCTATCTCCAATTCCCGACAAGAAATATTTCCTGTTACTACAGCCCCCGACTTCACCTCCACCTTACCTTTTGCAGTAACATTACCTGAAATTTTGCCAAATAAACACAAGTTCCCGGGCAGGATAATATCTCCCTCGATCTCGGAATCTTTCAAGACAACTGTCTGCCTCATTTCGGTACAGTCCTGACTCGCACTTTTTCTCATTTAGCATCCATAATAATCGACCAAATATACAACAAGTAATTTAAAATTGGAAATCCCGATTAAGGATTAATGACGTAAAAACAAAAAGGACTGCCCATTGATCCGAGCAGTCCTTCCATTTAAATAGTAAACGCAAATAATCAAATTTATTTTTTCCGTTTCAGAAACACCATCACTATAATCAATATGACTCCCACCAATAACAACGCAATAAAGAGGGTCTTCCTACCTTCTCCAGAATCTTGCTGTACCTGACTTGCTCGATTCAATTCCTCCTTCTTCAATACCACCCCATTCTGAGCATGTTCCACTTGTACTTCCCGAACACCATCTATATTTTTACGATAAGCCTCAACACGATTTTTATCTGTATGCAAGGCAACAAAATCCTGTAACTTCCGGTTATCACAAACAAATCCGGTACAAGCCGGGCGATAATCTTCTAATAAACGGGTATGTAAGTTTGCAACATCGGCCAACTGCTCTTTCGTTGCCGGCCAGTAGCCTTTACGTGCTGTTTCAAGCATCACCGCCGTAATCTCCTCTAAAGCCGCGGGACTCTCCTGTTTGAAAAATTCATGAATACCCAACTTCAAATTGTCTTTCACATACACGTCATACACCCGATCCCAAAAATCCTTCCCTATAACTGACGGTTTCATAACATTCCAACCGTAACTATTCCGAATGGTTTCAGCAAAAATAGAAGCAGACGATGCCCCTCCTTTCATTTTTTCCCGAATAAAAGCAGGATTAAAAATTGTTGTACGTCCCTCCACACCGATAGCTTCTTTTAATTCCTGTATTCTCACATGATTACGATTCCTATAATCACTCAGATAAGTCTCCGGTTCTTTACCGGTCACTTCTCGTACGGCTAAATTCAATCCTCCCATAAATTCATACACATGGTCTAGGCTTAAAGCCCCCCACGTATTACTTTGACGGGGTTGAATGACAACATCTGCATCGTGAAGAGCTACCTCAAAAGCATCCCGGCTATATTTTCCCCACGCCTTACTGTCGCCATACATCATTCCCATATTGCTCAAATACCGATCAGCGATCTCCGACTCCCGTTCCCAGGCATCTCCTTTTTCTACTAATCCCGTAATTCCTGTACCATACCCGGCACCACCGAATACTCTCACCATGGACAACTCCCGAGCCTCTTTCGGAGAAAAACCCTTATCCACCAGCAACTTCTCTGCCTCCATTGTACCGGAAACAACATAATTCCCACACGTATCATTTTTAGCCTGAGCCGCCAGCGCTATCGCTTTCGTGAGCAACTCCAACCGTGATGCAGCAACATCCCGCAACTGTCCGGATGTCTGCACAACAATATCAATTCTCGGACGTCCCAACTCGGCTGATGGTATTAACCGCAAATCTGTCACCCGGTTCATCCCGTCACGTACGGGTGCGACCCCTAACATATACATTGCCTGAGCCAAAGTTGCCCCCTCCGTTTCTATAAACTCCCCGGCCCAGAAAGTGTAACTTACCTTACGGGGATAAGTTCCATGCTTTTTACGATACTGGTCAATGGTTGTCTGGGCCAAAGCTTTACCCTCGTCCCAAGCCCTCACGCCCGGAGTGGACTCCGCGTTAATAGCAAACAAATTGCGTCCGGTGGGTAACGTGTTCGGGTTACGCACGGCATCCCCTCCCGGAGAAGGAGCCACAAAACCACCATTCAATGCGTTCAGCAAAGACTGCATTTCCTGTTCGGGAGACTCACGTAAACACCGGGCATAATCCTGCACGTGCCCTGCAACCTGTTGAATCTCATTCACCGCTTTGGCAAATTCTTTATCTTCTTGCGGTACTTCCGGTAACACAGGTTTCTTTCCCTCTTGTTCCGCCTTTTTACGAGCCTCGATACGTTTTTTCACCCAATCGGGCATCTTACCGACCTTGGGCATCCCGACAGGCATTTTCATCCCACCATCACTTTTTTTCACCCCTTCCGATATATTATTACCCGCATCAGAAGCCATCGCCATCATTTCACTCATCGACAATTGTTTCGGGTTAAGAGCCATTTCTGTCGCACGGGCTCGCATCACGTCTGCCTGACTCACTCCCAATTGTTCCAATGTCAATTCTTTCCCCGAACGCAACAACTCTTCAACCTGTTTCCGAGCGTTAGCCACGTAATGGCGATTCACGTATACATTATCAGAAAATTGCTCGGCAGTAATCCGTCCTTTTTGCTTGTCAAGACGAGCAAAACTGTAAGCTAACGGCTCTGCACACATGGCAATAACCGTAGAGCGAATATCTTCTCCAGTAAAAGGCTGCCCTAAAGTATACAACCGCCCTGTCATTTTTTCATTGGCAATCTCTTCTGCAAAACTCTCTACTTTCCGGATCTCTTCCTCTGTACAAGGCTTTGTAGCCACACTATCCATCTGTAAATCATGATGCAGACCAAGACTTAACACCTTACTTTTAATCCGTTTTGCCCAAGTCGGTTGTTCTGTCTCTCCTGCACGATCATAGTCTGCAATCAGCCGGAACAATTCTTCATACTGTCCCCGAGTCCGGCTCTCCATAAAAGGTGGAGTCAAATATGACACCAATGATGCATACGTCCGACGCTTAGCGACGATACCTTCTCCCACGTTAGCGATCGTGTAATAATAAAAATGAGGAACAGTCCCTATTAATCGGTCCGGCCAATCCCCTGATGACAAAGCCACTTGTTTTCCGGGAGTAAATTCCAAACTGCCATGCGTGCCAAAATGAATTAAAGCATCCGCCAGAAAACCCTTCTGTATCCACAAATAGGGTGCAATATAAGCATGGGGAGGAGCCACATCAACCCCGTGTAAAATCTGGAACTCATTATCTCCGGCAGCCGCAACAGGTTGGGGCATTAACACTACATTTCCAAAACGCAAACAAGAAAATGCCAAAGCCGGTTCTCCATTTTTTACCCCACTCATGTATTCTCCAGGCGCCTCTCCATATTGTTTCACGACTTCTGCATATTTCTCCGGGGTAAGAACCTCTTTGGCCCATCTCTCATAATCGGCTTTATTAATCCATTCCGGATGGGCGGTTGCCATGAATTCCGCCATTTTCCCTTTGGCATAACTCCCAAAAATACTTCCTTCACGTTGGAGCAAAGCCTCAAATTCTTTTTCCGTTGCCGGAATATTCTCCACGGTATAACCTTCCGCTTTCAATCGTTTCAAAAAAGCATAAAGCGATGGAGCGACTTCAAGTCCGGCAGCGGTCAATGCACTTTGTCCGGCTCCTTTCAAGTAGACAATTGCCAACCGTTTATCTTTATTCTCTTTACGTTGAAGTTGTATTTGATTATAAATACCGTCAACCAGATTCTTTACCCGGTCCGCCACGGGAACAAATTGATAATACCCGTTCTTATCAGCATCCTGCACGGAAAGCACTTGTGAACGAGTACCCCCGTCAATTTCCGGCAATACCACACTAGCCGACAGGTACCCTCCGGCCAATCCCCTTGGGTCCTTTTCCCATTCATCCCGTTCCTGCAAAAGAGTTAACGGACAAAACAACGGGATATTACGTTCCCGTAACCACTCCACGCTTTTATCACTTCCCAAACGCCCCATCGGCAGATAAATCACGGCATCGGGAGAAACCTCCTGCAACATCTGTAAACGTTTTCCTGCCGCATAAACGGGATACACGTTAAAACCTGCACGTTCCAAACTGACAACCAGAGTATCCACATTCGCCCGGTTACCACTTAAAGGAGAAGTCATGCCGGAAACAATAGCTATGGAAGGAGCCCCCTCCTTATAAAAACCATTTTTACGATAATAGCTGTTGTACCCGTCCAAATCCGTAAAATAGTTATCATCTCCCAAATGCCAATAAAAATTAGAAGGCAAATGTTGCGGATCAGCCGGCATCGTTGTAAAAAGCTTATGCTTGTCGAGTTCTGCACGGCAGAAATAAAGCAGATTACGGTAATTCGTCTTATTACCATTTCCGTAATAATCTCCAATGCGTTCCTGCTGAAGACTATCCACATTATGATTTGTAATTACCCCAGAAGAAAATATTAAAGTATACACCGCGGTTCCCTTCGCCCCTGCAGTCTGAATAGCCGCGGCTTGTTCTCCGTTTAAACGTAATCCGGGACCAAAAAATAAAACAACATCGTAATTTTTCAACTTACTTGCATCCTCCGGTTTCAATGCATCGACTTGTATCATCCGACTGTCATTCGCCAAAGCGATACTAGATGCCTGATAAGCGGGGAAATTAATTAATGCAACCCGAGTCGGGGCAAGGTAACGGGAATAAAGTCCCCAGATACAGCAAAGTAGGATAATCACTATCCCCACCTTTAACAATATCTTTTTACGTGTACGAACAAAAGATTTCAATCCCATAACATCAGATTTTAATAAACCAAATTACCCCGGAGCCTAAACTCCGGGGGACAAACACTATTATTTACCTCCTGTCACTTTGCAGGATAGATATATTCAAATTCTATATTTCCCTTTTCATTCGTACCTTTATAGGTCTTCATTATAATCTTTGCCCAATGTTCACCATCTGCCGTTTGAATAGCAAAAACGTTATTATTATAATACCACTTCATTTCTGCAGGAGCATTAAACCATGCCCACGTTGGTTGTTCTTTACATTGGAAAGCAGGACTTCCACTTTTATTCTCAAAACTTCCCATCGTGGTCATCATGCTAACCAGCTTATCTATTGTATAACCAGATTTAGGCACACTCGGAACATCATCAAAACTCGTCTTATTCATATCCAAGGCACCACCTTGACCTTTACCGGAAGTTCCGCTATTCGTACGGATATAATAACGCTGAAATGCAATATCCCAATCCAAGCTGGTTGCAGCTTGTTCCTCTGTCAATTCAACAAAATCCCCTTTAGCAAAGGAAAAATATTTCCATGGATCTGTTGCATTTGAAGAAGCTAGATAAACGATGTTATTCGTAACAGGTGTTTCCGGTTCTTCCGGCTCATCACCACCCTGCTCTATGTCTGCATCAGCCTCTCCATCATATATATAACGGAATGTAATGTGGCCAGAATTTCCTAATTTATCTTTATAAGTATCGAAAATCACTTTTGCACAATTCTTTCCGTCAGCAGAACGGAAAACAAAAACATTGTGATTATAATACCAAGTAGATTCCATATATTTATACCAAGCCCAACTATTAGAACCTTCACATTCTATCCCCGGATTATAAGAATCTTTCGTGAAATTTCCCATCGTAGTCATGATATTCAGAGAATCATCTACCACAAACTCGGAATTCACATTTCCAGTAACAGCAGCAAAAGTTGTCGCTCCAGAATCAAGCACTCCACCCTTTCCTTTTCCAGAAGTCCCACTATTGGTTTTCACGTAATAACGATTGAAAGCAACATCCCACTCCAAACTTGTTGTGGCCTGCTCTGTTGTCAATTCAACAAAATCTCCTTTTTTAAAAGAAAAATATTTCCAACCGCTATTATAATCTGCCGATTCAAAAGTACGAGTACGGATAGAATCATCTACCTCCGGACCATCACCGTCACCATCATCATCTGTACAAGCCATAAAGTTAAACGAAAATGCCAGACAAGCCAATAGCATGAGGCATGATTTTAAATTAAACTTTTTCATTCTATATCAATATTAAGTTAAAGATTCTCATGTTGTCAGAAACGGAATATCACGGAACCGAAGAATCGACGTCCGGCATCATACGTCGTGTAATGTTCCGTGTCCGTATAATCAAATAAATTCTGAATTCCGCCTGTTAACGTCAACCTCATAAACTTCTTTTGCCAAGGCGTATATTGGGCCACCAACTTCCAAAGACTATAAGCCGGTTTTGTATTTTCACGAATCACCTCTATTTCTTGACCGCTATCGTCCGTTTCAGTGGATTTACTCTGTGACAATTTCTTAGAAGTCCACCGTCCGGAGAGAGAAACAGAACCATCCCGTTTCAATAATTTACCGCGTAATGTCGTGGTAAAATTCAAGGCGTGTTTTGAATTTCCGGACAATTGCAAATCCGTCTCCCGATCTCTCGCATCAGTATAAGCATAAGTTCCCCTCAGCAACAATTGCTTAATCGGGTAATAAGTTAATGTTCCTTCTGCCCCGCGTATACGCACGGCCTCCACATTTGCATAATGCATTTCTGCTCCCAATTGTCCCGGTTCCGGATCTTCCACGTCAATAACAAAAGAATTAATTTTATCTTTTATCGTGTTCTGGTACCCTTCCACGCTTGCATTCAACCGTCCATTGTAAGTATATTCCGCCGAAACCGATAAATAATTGGAATACTCCGGTTTCAAATCTGGATTTCCAACATTATGCGACACACTTCCCATGTCAAAATCAGAATACAACTCCGTCAAGCCGGGAGCTTTAAATCCCCGACTATACCCGGCACGGAATTTAAAACTGCCCGGGGCATACATCAAATTTACTTTCGGGGTATACGCGTCACCAAAAACAGAATGGTGCGTGTAACGGAAACCTCCTACCAAATCCAGCTCCGGCAATATCTGCCAATCCACCTGCACGAAAACATTCGCATCGTTCACTTTTCTCACGGTTTGTTCCTTACCGTATTGCATCTTATTATAATTCCGAGTCCAATTCCATTCAATTCCTCCAACAATCTCCACGTTCTTCAAGGGACTATAAATATCTGTCAAACGGGCTGTCTGCTCGTGAGAAGTCGCATTCGTACTATCTGCAAGATCAATCAAATCATACACGGTCTTACGAGTATAAAAATCTCCGTAATACACCGCATACAACTTATTCTTTTCCCCGAAGGCATGCTCCAATGATGCCCGGAATGTTTTGTTTAAACTGCGATAATGCGTTGGAGATTCTCCCTTGGGAGGATTCTCTACTTCATTCCAATAGAAAGAAGCTGAAGCCACCACTTTCGTCCGTTCATTATTCCATCCTACCTTCTCCTCTATATTCATATCATGTGAAGGATTCATCGTGTAAGACTGGGGTGTTTCGGGCGTAAGATCATACCCATCCGTGGAATTACGACGAAAAAGAGTCTGGGAGAAAAATCCCTTGTGAGCCAACCCGATCCCCGCATCCAACTGCAGGTCATTAAACTTAGAATAACGAGCTTTTGCCCAGCCTTCCAAAGAGCGTTTCGGAGAATCCGTGATAATATTCACAACCATACCCATGGCACTTGACCCGTAAAGAGCAGAAGCCGCACCTTTCAAAATCTCGATCCGTTTAATATTGGACGTACTCAGCCGATCGAAATCGATAGGTCCCCCGGGAGTCTGAGATAACCTCTCCCCATCAACCAAGATAAGGATGTAACTATTTTCCAATCCCTGAATCTGGATATTATTACCGCGAGGGTCCACGTTAAAACGAAGCCCCGGAATATTGTACTCCAGAACATCCATCATACTCTCGTAATCATTTCGTTGTAACTCCTCGGCAGAAACGACACGAGTCATCACGGGAGCCTCGGAAATCACCTTTTCCGTTCTCGTACCTGTAATAACCACCTCATCCAAATCCAACAAACTCTTCTTCAGCTTAATAACAAGCCCAGAGATCGTTCCAGGAGCCACATCAACTTCACGAGTCTCATACCCAACAGAACGAACCGTCAAAGTTGCTTTACGATTGGCAGGCACGTCAATTTTAAATTTTCCTTCCGTATCGCAAACACTCCCCCAACCTAACTCTTTCACCATGAGAGTTGATAAAGGTATTGCTTCCCCTGTTTCAACATCCACGACTTTTCCGGTTAATTTTACCGTTTTCACCGTATCAGCCATCACCTCCGGTTGAATCGCCATAAGTCTTGACATTGGTGCAAAATTCAATACAAGTACGCCACATACTAGCAATAAGATACTTTTCATGTTTATTATTTTTTCATAAACATTATAAACGCCACACGACAGCACACATCACGCACATCCGTGGCTTCATAAATGTTACTGTTAATAAAAACAATAGCTATTATTTTTTCCTTTTTATCATCCTTATTCCCGAGAACAATAAAAACATCTAATTCAGGCAGGTTTTCTGACTTTCTCCGCTTATGTCGCCTTCCCGGACGAACCAGTGGCATGAGGTGACTAAGCATTTCCCGTGTAACGGGAAAGAGATTACAGCAACGGGTATTGTTCCGGACTCTCACCGGATTCCCTTACATCCCATACAGATAGCATGGGACTCACCAAAATCGACGCAAATATATAAAATAATTTATTTCTTAATGAAAAAAACAATTATTTTCTAATAATCAGCTAAAATATCTTACACCCATCTTCTGAAATCAAAAAAGCTGTTCGGGAAATAACCGAACAGCCTCGTATATCGTATTATCGATACAATCTAACCCTTATGAGTATATCCCCATTTCAAATAAATGGCACCCCATGTAAATCCGGCACCAAAAGCAGCAAGGATCAAATTATCCCCCTTCTTCAGTTGGTCCTCCCATTCATACAGACACAACGGGATTGTTGCCGAGGTCGTGTTACCGTATTTTTGGATATTAACCATGACCTTCTCTTTGGGTAACCCCATTCGTTCCCCGGTAGCCTTGATAATACGCAGGTTTGCCTGATGAGGTACCAGCCAAGCCACGTCCTCCGAGGACAAGTTATTGCGTTCCATCACTTCCACCGACACGTCTGCCATGTTCGATACAGCATGTTTAAACACGGGCTGTCCTTCCTGGTAAATATAATGTTCCCGGGCTAAAACCGTATCAATGGTTGGCGGTTTCAAAGAACCACCTGCTTTCATATGTAGGTGAACACGTCCCATTCCATCCGAACGCAATATGTGGTCAATTACCCCCAAATCTTCAGTTGTCGGCTCCAGCAACACGGCGGCAGCCGCATCTCCGAAAATAGGACAAGTTGCCCGATCCGTGTAATCCGTAATCGCGGACATCTTTTCAGCTCCCACGACAATCACTTTTTTATAACGCCCGCTCTCCACGTACTGCGTCGCCGTGATCAAGCCATATAGGAAACCGGAACATCCGGCATTAAGATCAAAACTAAAAGCATTCTTTATTCCCACCATATCGGAAATCACGTTCCCGTTAGCAGGGAAATGCATGTCGGCCGTAACCGTACAGCAAATCAATAAATCAACTTCTTCCGGTTTCAAACCTGTTTTACGAAACAAGTCCTCCACCGCTCTGGCCCCGAGGTAAGCACTGCCTTTACCGGCATCCCGCAAAATACGTCTCTCTTTTATACCGATTCGAGTCATGATCCATTCGTCTGTGGTATCTACCATCCGGCTCAACTCCTCGTTAGTTAGAATATAGTCGGGATAATACGCTCCTACCCCTGTGATTACCGCTCTTGGCCTTTCCATAAAATAAAAATTTTCAAATTGAATAATAGAATCAGACACCTATATACAATCATAGCCCCCTAGTACAGGGGGCTGTATTATCTAAGGCAATCTTTATCATTGCATCAAAATTATGCAACAACTGCTTTCTCAATAGCCAATTTACCCCTGTAATACCCACATTCCGGGCATACAGTATGATACTGAACTGCAGCACCACAATTTGAACACTTTGCTATTGCAGGAACCGTTGCCTTATCGTGAGTTCTTCTTTTATTCCTTCTCTGTTTAGAGATTCGGTGTTTAGGATGTGCCATTTCTCTCTAGTTTTATTTAGTTATTATTAATTAATTTCCTCAATTCATCCCAGCGGGGATCAATCTTATCATTCTCTTCTTCCATTGTCAACTCTTCCAGTACATGCTCCATCTCCTCGTTACATTCTCCCTCCGGGTGAACCACGCGAAGCGGGTAATTCAGCATATACACCTCATATAGCGGTTCACTCAAATCCAGATAATCATCATCTTGAGCCAAGATAATAAAATCATCATCATTTCCTTCCTCTCTCTCCCCGTACTTCGCGTACAAGTTCAATTCTCCGCTAATTGGTAACTCCATTTCCTCCAGACAGCGATCGCAAATTGCTTCTACCGTCCCTTCGATCGTCATCCGAACCTCCATCAGCAGGGATGATTTCACGATATTTACTCTCGCGTTTACTTTTCCTTTCGTTCCTTTTGTCGCGTCAAAACAATCAAAAAAACTGCCATCCATGACAAACTCGAAAGTGTGAACGCCTTCCCCTAAGCCTCTGTGGGCTATCTTATATTCTTTCAATCTGTCCACTACTCTTGACGTAAAACGGGGACAAATGTACAAAAAAATATAATACCCAGTACATTCATACCCGTTTTTTTCTTGGAAACAAAATCTTGTATCTCTCTCCCACTTAATCGTGTTCGCCTTTTGAAGTTTCTATTTCCGCAATGTGAACCCTACCGGCACTTGCAAAGTTTCTGAATCGTACATATTCAGATAAAGAATAATTTTTTGGAACATCCCCTCGATGCTAATCTCGTACATATCCAACATTCCACTATCACCGAAAACTGCGTTTTGGGTCTTGAACGGGCAGCAACTCCCTTGACGTTTATACGAAACCTTCTCTCCGTTAGGACCTGCCAATGCGTTCAAAAAGCGTTGTTCATTCAGAGGGCCTTCCATCCCCCCACCTACCTTGATTGGATTATCCTCCGTGTACCCATAGGTCTTGTCACGAGCAAATTTCGTGATCTTAAAAGTTCTCGCATCCAAAAGCTCGTGCCGGACGTTTGCTTCCCCCTTCCGGACACTCTTTTTCGAAGTCGCACAAGAACTCATCAAGAGTACCACAATACAGATAAATAAATAGATCGTTTTCATAATTTTGAATAATTAATGATTCATGTGAATCAGCAGTTAGGAAAATATACTCTACAAAGGTTAGAAATCTATTTCTAATAAACAACAGGGAGCCACAAGGCCCCATGTCAGGCTATCCTTCCTCGACACCAACCACCCGGCATCATGCCTTTTCTAACACGGCATGAACACCAACGAGTATTCATGCCGTGTAGATGCTATGTTAAAACTATGTTCATGGTCTAGTGCACCCATAGCCCATTCATCGAGTAACCATCGTCGTCGGATTTACCACCACCTCCTTCAAATTCCCATCAGCCATGATTTTCCGGGCAAGCTCCTGCACTTTTTCCACTGTGATCGAATTCAACAATTTATTGTAATCAACATCCCAATCCTCACCCCACGTGTAATACGTCTGTAATAAAATCAAACGAGTCTGAACATTCCTTGCATTTTGAGTTTCCATCTTTCGCCAATATTCCAGATGCTTGTTTAAATCTTCAGGATCAGGCCCTTTGTCGGCAATCTGAAAAAGCTCGTCTTTTACCACCCGAACCAGCTCTTCCACCATGTCCGGGTTCGTCTGGAAAGTTACCTTCAGATCATACGTACCGATCGGTTGTCTGGAGAGAGTTCCATTCACGGAAACCCCGTAACTTCCACCTTTTTCCTCTCGAATAATTTGATTATAGCGTGATTGAAGACAAGCGGAAAGCATTCCCATCGTCATCATATTCTGTTGCGTGTAGTCCATCCCGCCCGAGTAACCAATACTAACCATACTTCTGGCAGTTTCCATACGTATTTCTTGCCTTTCCTCTTTCACTCCGGGCAACACCCTCACCCCGTCATCCTTCCATCCCAATTGTTGCTTCCCGGCAGGAAGTCCTCCAATATATTTTTCCACCAGAGGCTTGAAAGTTTCCATGTCAATATCCCCGACAAAATAAAAAGTATAATTACCTGCCGCATCAGTAAACAAATTACGATACCAAGAGCTAATTTTACCACAATCAATACCTGCCAAGATCTGTTCATCAGGAATTCGTGTTCGCTGTTGGTCACCATACGTGATCTTATTCACCATTTGTGTCATGACAAAATCCGGAGAGTTTACTGAATTTTCCAAATTTTTCCGGTTCGCCTCGATTACCATATCCAAACGCCCCCGATCAAAATTAGGACGTGTAAAATACAGATACGTCAATTGTAACATGGTCTCCACGTCTCCTTTCGCGGCACTTCCGTTTATATCTGTCGAAAAACGATTAATCGTAGGTTGTATGTTAACAACCTTGCTACCCAACACCTTTCGTAACTGCTCTGCAGTGAAATCCCCTACTCCCGAAGCACTCACCACCTGTGCGAGCATCGAAACCGAATAATAATCCTCCGTGGGAATCATGGAAAGTCCCCCACTCGCCTGACCGCTCATGACGATCTGATACGGAGTATCCGTGGTTGGTAACACTACAACTCGGATACCATTCTTCAACATCCACACGGTCGAACCATATTTCCCTTTCTTGGTTTTTATAACACGACCAGAAATAACCTCTTCAGACAAGAGGGGTCGATCAATTTTTTCAGTCTGGTAAGGTTCCATCTCAACCGTTCGAACCCACGAGAAGAAATTTTCCAGAATCTCCGTTTCGGGTAAAACCCTCTTCGCCTTTTCCGGGGCGGAAATAACCAACACGTTATTAGCAAGCGAGATTAGCTGCTGTACCAACTCGTTAACCTCCTGCAATGTCACCTGTTTCATCAACATCAATTGCGTAACCGCCCACTTGTGTCGCGGAGACATCAAGGGCGTATTCTTCACGTAATGATTGATACACTCCCACACTAGCATCCCGGTTTCCCGGTCCCCAGCAGTCTCGTACGCATACTTTCCACCTCTCAAGATTCCCGTGCGAACCTGCTCCAATTCCTCCTCCGTGAACCCGAAACGTCGCACTCGTTCCAACTCTCCATACGCTGAGGTGAAAGCCTCCGCAATAGCATCTCCGCGTGCCACGACCTGCAATTCCAACGCATCACAAGTATTCGTCAGCGGAACATTCTGCAAATGGGCAGATGCGAACGGACATCCCTCCTGTTGCGCCAGCTCCCCAAAACGAGTGTTCATCATGGCTGCGGCAATATTGATCATTATGTTCATGTAAGTCGCCCCGACCCGGTTATTCAATTCCTTTGGAACAGCCGCTCGCCTGATATAAAAATTTGCATTACACGTCTGTTGTTCCGGATCTGTGATCACCGTCACAACAGGAACCACGTTATCCGGAATCCGAATCACCTCCTTTGCTTTCGGATTCTGAGCGACAGGAATATCCGCCATTACTTTCTTCAACTTCGCCTCCATCTCGTTCACGTCGAAATCACCGACAATTACCACGGCCTGTAAATCCGGACGATACCAGCACTTGTAAAAATCTCGAAGCATCTGAGAATCAAACGTACGCAGGAACTCTTCCGTACCGAGCATATTCCGGTGTGCATAACGAGTATCTCCAAAAACGGAAATAGCCGCCTTATTACCCACCCGGAATTGGGCATTATTCCGTTGCCGTAACTCCTCTATAATCACCCCCCGTTCCTTGTCAATCTTCTTATCTTCCAAAGCCAAATACCCAGACCAGTCGTGTAAGATCAACAACATCGAGTCCACGATACTTTCCCGCTTAAGCGGGACTTGCGTCAACTGGTAATACGTCATTTCCATCCCCGTGGCGGCATTCAAGTTCGTCCCGAACTGCATCCCGATACTCTCCAGCCACCGGATCATACTATCATCCGGAAAATGCTTTGTCCCGTTAAACATCATGTGTTCCAAGAAATGCGCTAATCCATTTTGTGAATCCTCTTCTTGAACTGATCCCACATCATACACAATGTAGAAATCCGCCAATCCCGTCGACTTGGCATTATGCCTCAAATAATACCCCATCCCATTATCAAGTTTTCCAACCCTCACATTTGTATCTTGAGGGAGTATATCCCCCATATTCAATTGTTGGGCAGAAGCAACACTACTTACCGCCACCAACAAGAATATCCCCAAGATAATTTGTCGTAATATTGTTCTCATAATATATGATATAATTCATAACAATTTCTCCTTCCACCATACATGGAGGAAGGAAGATATATAACCATAACACACACGTATTTACAAGATCATAAAATTTATAGTCGTTCTCGAAATTCCTCCTTTATATACAAAGTTACTGGAAAATTAATCTCAAGGGATCTATAACTTTATGACCTTTATAAAACTTCATCTCATTTAGCATTTTCATTAAAGCGAAGCCTATTCAACACTATTATTTAAATATCTTCTAAATTCCAATTTACCATAATCTGATTTTGGACGATCTTTAATTGGTAAAAAGTGATTAAAAAAATGCCCTCTATATGGTGTTTTTCCTTTTTTCATTTTCTCTTGATATTCCAAAACCGATTTCTTCATGGATTCAAGAAATTCTTCCGTTGACAACCTCAGAAATACAGAATTTAACACGTTCTTCGGCACGTTCCCCCCACCAACCTCATCAAGACACACTGCTTGAAATTGTCCCAGTAGTTCTTCTGTTAAAAAATCAAGAATATCTGAAGGGATAACTATTTCGTACGAGAGTAATTTTCCCTTTTTGTCAAAATAAATACTTCCATAAATTGTAGTTTTTAAACCGAGCGAATCCACTTTATTCTCCACCATTTTCATCAAATCAGAACTGAACACTCTCGTTTCCATCTCATCTGCCCAACGTGTCCACGGATGATTATCTACAGCCTTTTGGTATTGTTCTCTATCCAACTCCGGATCAATTTCAACAGGAATATCCAACAAATCAATAGCCACATTCTTCCCCTTCACAAAAAACGGGATCATGATAACCTTATACTCCTTAGGATGAATCGATAGAAAACCGGAAGAATTCAATAACTCACAATTACCCAAAAAAAGAGTATCTATATGAACTTGTGCATTTACCAAGAAATAACTCATAATAGTAAATACCAATAAAAACAATTTTTTTTTCATAAATTCTCGTTTTACAAATTACATTTAAATCGTTTGTTTCCAATAAGTAATACAAAGCAATGCATCAGCTTGATAATAGAAACGGTTCATAATCGTTTGGAAAAGATCCTTTATTACACACGAACTCCAATGCATCAGTAGCAATATCTGCTTCAAATTCAACAAGAGGCCTCGTGTTAATATTCATCGTGTAATTGCAAACTTTATCTTGGAATGCATGTACAAGTTCGTGATTAAATACTGAACGAGAAACGTAATTAGGTCCAACACCAGCTTTCAAAAAAAATATTCCCCACTGCGTATGATAAACACCTCCTTCTTTTTCATCCAAACGTAATGATGTATCAAACCCCATGGGAATAGGCTCATTTCCATTTGCACAAAATACTTGATAAGCAAAAAGTTTCAATAATGGAGTTGATTCAAACCAATTACTTCCAAGCGATGTAAACATCGATTCTGTATACATATCAAAAGCGACAAGATTCTGATAATCAGAATTTGTATTAAATTCATCTTTTACGAACTTTCTATAAAAAACACCAAATGTCCATACTGGAGGGACAGGATTAGGTATTAATATTTCCCAATTCGATCTAGAGAATCCTAACGTCTCTTCGTCCAAAATTACATTCTTATTTTGACAACTAAAAAATATTATTGTAACCACTAGTAACAATAAGAGTTTTCTCATAATTTTTTACATTAATGAATTTGGTCATGCAACCATCTTAATCATATTCAAACTATCTCATACTTGGTAAAAACACCTCCGCCTTCACTTCATACTCTTTCCCCTCCGTATCTCGAACGGTCACCGTTTTTACCCCACGCTCACGGATCATTTCGTCGATATTGGGAGAATCCAAGGCCATGCTCTCCAACGGTTTCCCGTCCAAGGCGATCACCGTCCATCGCGGGGCCAACCGCTTGCTCGCCTCTTTACCCCACACGGCAGCGATTTTCAACACCCCGTTATCCGACCCCGTCATCACGGGACGGCTATCGCCTTCCCACACGCTTGCATCGACATAAGGTTCAAAGTGGTACCTTCCGTTTGGATAATCAAGAGTAAACACCCCTAAATCCGTCGTTTTGAAACAGAGCAACAAATACCCGATTCCCCCGGTAATAATCGGCATCTTCTTGAAAACGGCATCTCCCAGATGAAGTCCGGTCATCCGACCCCGGTAAAGCTTATCCGTCTTCACCATACCGCCAACCATCGTCCCGATAAAGCCGTTCCCTTCTTCCACGTCCCCGATAATTCCCGCTTGTGTCCATTGTTCAAACCCTTCCACCGAGGGCAACCCGATAGCTCCCGTTCCGTTCCCCGTGTCGAACAGAGCCGGAACATCATGAACTTCACCTTTTCCTTGCACCTTGACCGAAAGTAACGGAACATTGTTCCAAAGCTTCAACGTCTCCCATCGAGAAATAGAAGGATCCACCCGATCCGAAAGCGTGATCGTTTTATTCCTCGCGTCAATCGTCACCACGAACTCGTTAATCACGTTCGCCCCGATCGTCCCGTCAACTCCCAAATGCTTGAAAACCGGGTTATGCTCGCTCATCACGGCCGCCTGCCTGCCTTTCAGCACAAGCCCACCTAGCGAAAGCACCGGGATCTCTGCCATGACAACTTGGTCACCCATCCCCTGCATCGTGTTCCCGGTTTGCTGATAAGCTAACTTCTCCGTGTTTACCAGCTTGTCGGACACGCAAGTAATGCCCGCGCAAGTATCAAACAAAAAGTAATAAGTATGCCCGTTAATCTCCACCTTCACCACCGGGACTCCTTGCCGGAACTCGTAATTCAACGTGATCTCCCGGCTTGCCTGACTATCCCCCAATCCTTGGGAAACCCCTCCCGGAACAACTCCCGACATTTGTTCATTCACGTGGTTTCCCGCGTTCGCTTTCAGCAAATTAACATACTTCTCCATCTCCTTCTGCGCCTTCTTCATCTCGGCGGATTTTCCCAAAGCCTGCCATAAAGCGGCTTTCCCCGCATACATCATGGCACGTGTCTGGTAGGAAACAACATCTTCCCCCGAAGCCGCCATGATCAACTCGTCCAACCACTTCAAACCGGCCTCAACGGCCGCCTTCTGCTCTTTCACCTGTGTCAATGCCTGCATGAAAAACGAGAAATACGGCCCGTACAACTGGGGAGGAAAAACATTCTCCCTCTCCACCTCCCGCATCGCCTCCAACATCTGTTTCCAGTCCCCTTGCCGGGCGAGTTGCGACGTGTTCAACCACACGGCAGCCATCGTTTTCCCCGGCCCCTCTTTTGCCTGATCCAGATAATCGACAAAAGCATTAAACCGATCCTGTTCATAAATGCCAAGATTGGGATTCGTGGAAAACTCCATTGCCGTTTGCACCATCGCCCCCATTAACGTGGCGTCCACCATTGCCCGCTGGTTCTCCAAGGGAATAGAGTAAAAACGATCAATATGATCCCGTACCATCAGTAACGTTTTCGACAACGGGTCATTTTCAAACTGCATGATGATCGGCCACATCCGCGGTGTCGCCAATTGATCAAGTGATAACCCGTCAAGCCACTCTTTCACCACTTGCTGCACCTCGGCATTCATCCCCGCACTCCCCAGAGCCTTAATAAACTCCAAAAGAAATGCCGGCTCCCGCTCCCCTGCGTTATACCGGGTTGCCAATACATCCAACCGCTTGGCAGGATCCAACACGGCTTTCGCCCCATTCACAAGCCAAGCGGCATCACCCGCCCCGACAAGCTTTCCGATAACCTGTTCCGTCTTCGGATCAATAAACACGAGCGTTGGTAAAGAAGCAACTCCCCATTTCGCAACATTCACCTTGCCATCAGCATCTTTCTCTACATTAAACTGCACGTTGACAAAGTGGCTGTTAAAAACATCTCCCACTTCTTTTTGCGTGAACACCTGCGATGCTAGTTGTTTACATGGGCCACACCAATCAGCGTAACAATCCACGAAAATCAACTTGTTCTCGCTCCGAGCCTTTTCCACGATCTTCTTCCACGACCGGGTAGGCTCAAACATAATGCCTTGTGTTTGGGCGAGAGCATTCAAGCCCATCGCCCAAAACAAGACAATTAAAACAACACTTCTTCTCATCCACTAATTTCCCTTGATCACCATAATCGAGGATAACGTCACGTTATAGAAATCCACCCAATTCCAAGATGAATCATAACCTTGTTTATAGAAATCATCAGATACCGTAATCCTGATTTTTTGAGCTGTTTTCGTCCCTTTATCCTTGTTCAGGTAGACGATCGTGGTCTCACCTTCTCCGTTTCCGAGAGTTGTACTTTTGCTGAAAGTCGCTGTCGCCCATTGTCCTGATCCGGTCTCGACTTCTATACTCAGAGTCTCCGGGCGAGAAGCATCCGGATCTCCGAAGTCTTTTGTCTGCACAATCTTGAATCCGGCAATTGTCTCCTCCTGTTTCATATCGATCTCGATGACATGCGTCCGGATCTGAGTTGTCGGTTGCGGCAACCAATAAGAATCATTATCAACCAACAGATTCTTTGCCCCGGAATCATATCCCAATGCATCTGCCGGAGACACAGATATATCCCAGTTTGTGGCATCCATGAATGCAAGCATCGGCTGTTCAGACAGTTTATTCTTTTCTGTAAAGAAATCAGGGACAACATCAAAATAATGATTCCCGTAATGATAAATCTTCACACCCAACTTCTCGGCAATCACGTTCAAAGCCCCGATAGAAAGTTCCTTATTAGAAAGGCTGGATCTTACCCGATCCTCCGTTCCCAATGCAAGATACCGGTTTCTTCCCAAATGAAGTTCCTTTAGATTCGGGAAATGAAGAACATCTATTAACGAAATCTGGTCATAATCTATATCCAGTATTTCCACGTTCTTAATATCATCCTGCTTGATCTCCCCCAATAAATCCAATCGATTTCTCACGTCAGCCGCAAAATCACTCTCGAAAGAGGGGACATTAAAAGACAACTCGATGGGATCCAAATCCAATATCATATCATCAAGGATCGCGATTTTACCTTTACGATACACCTTTACCGGTTTTGTAAAATCAATATTCTCCCCGATCAGCGCATAAGATTTTCCTTTCGGCCAGCTATTTTCCCGATCTTCAGGCCCAACCTCCCAGAATTGTTCCGTCTCACTGCCCTTTTCAAAATAACCGATCTTAAAGGCAATCAAGTTATCCGCCCATTCGTCAAAGGCAACAAACAAATATTTATCGGCCACTTGAAATTGTTTATTTACCACACGGGTAAAAAGCAATAATTCCTCCGACGCACTCGTGTACGGACGCACGTACACCGGGTCTCCTAACGACTGTTTTATAATCTCCCCCTCCTTTTGCTCGATAGCGCTAACACGGAACGTGTATTCATAATTTTTCAACCCTTCCACCAGATAACTCTCGCTATCCCGATCAATAATCACTGAATCCGTCTTCTCGTCATCGGTCCATTCCACCATGATCGCCGTCCGTCCCGGATCAAGTTTCAGATTCCACGTCAGCAACACGGACAACCATTTAGGTTCCCCTTTCAAATCATAGATTTTAGTCAGGTATTGCTCCGGACCGTCTCCCGTGTGCTTTGAATAAGTATCTTCAAGTTTCTCGCATCCCGTCAGGTATCCGGCGAGCAAAACGAGTATTACCGCATATTTAAAAAATAATTCTTTCATAAATCGCTACTATTTTACCCCGTAGATCTCCAATTCATGGAAAGTCACGTTGTTATTATTATTATGGTCATAGTCTGGCGTAAGAGTATCCACGTAAGTCTCGTTGAATTGAATTTTCAAAAAACGATACTCCCTTTCCTCGAATGGGAAAGGTATCGACAAATAATGAGCCTCCACGGCTGCTAATTCTGTCAATGTATTACATTGATCCTTAACCTTTTCCTTATTCACGTACCAACGTTCCGTCTCTTCTATACCGGGATCCTGCTCAAAATTACCGATCAGTTCCCAATCCGCCTTTGTTCCGGGATTTGTTGTCGGATGGTAATCCCCGTCACCAACCCAAGCATACACTTGAACATTACAGGGAAGTTTGGTGTAATAACCATTATCGAAATCATGATTTATAGCTCCCTCATCTTGAATCCGCATATACAAGCGCATCTCTCCCACGATAGCCGGTTCCTTGATGTCAAGCACGAAATAAACGTCATTCCCCGGACGATTCAAGGCATTAGGCCCCGCCAAGAAAGTAAAAGGTGGCGTCGCATACCCCCTCCTATAATATTCAAGAGCCTGCGTCCCCTTCACATCCCCGTCAAAAAGGTAGCCCTTACCCAACGCTCCCGGATTCCATGAATCGGTAGAACGAGGCATCTCTTTTGACTTGTTAAAAGGATCAAAAAGTTCAAAATTATAGTTAGGAATCAATGCCCGTGTGGCTCCTTTCACCCCGGTCCAAATTTGTTTCCGGGCAATACGCTGCCGGTCATCTTCCGTAGTAATCACGATCGTATAATCTTCCTGCTGTTGCGAATCGTCCAAGGAATACGCTTTCACGGAATGTCCATTCGTTAAGCGGAAGTTCTCTAAAAAGATCGTATCCCTCAACTTAGTTGTAGGATTTATCCCCACGAAATACACCGAGGCCGACCCCTCTGTTCTACCCTCCAAATCACAAATCACCTGGAAACCATTCCAATACGAACTAACCTCCACCTTGTCAAAGAACGAGTAAAGAGCCGAAGGACGGGTATCGAAAGTAAAATTCATCACCTTCGACTCTTGTTCATTCTTATCTAAAAATGATACTTTCACCGGAACATTCTCGTGTACTTGGTTAAACCCGTCCAAGACCAACGTGTCCACGGCATAATCCGCCACCTTGTAAACCCGTGTACCATACTCGTCCGTGTACTCCGCCTTCACCCGGTTAACGCGTCGGTCCGAGAGAGAATAACGCATCACGGCTCCCCCCTCCGTCGGTGTAAAAGAAAACATATTCTCGTTTATCTCCACATCGAAATTCACGTTATCATCATCGGAGCAACCGAACAAACCGAACATCAATAATATCAATAATATCGTATTTCTCATCTTTCTCTTTTTTTAGGTAACTTAAATTTAAAATTCACCTACCATCCGGGATTTTGCACGATACCGGAAACCATAGCTTCTTCACTCTTGATGGGGAACAGATAATCCCGTGCCGGATTAAAATACGCATCATCCCACACCACCACAGGGCCTTGACCGTTGTTAAAAAATTCCTGCCATGTCTCTCCTAGCACAACCCAAGCCATCGGCTTGTCGTTCCATCCCTCTGCGATAGCAGTTCCCCAACGGCGCACATCCCAGAAACGATGTCCCTCGAACATAAACTCGATCGTCTTCTCCCTACGAATAATATCCCGCAAACCAGCCTGCTCGTTAAACTTATTCGGATTGATACCGTATTCTCCCCAACTTTCCTGTACAGTAGGAATTCCTGCCCGTTCGCGAACTGCATTTAACCGATCGAAGATCTTGTCCCGATGAGTTCCGTTTGGCCCTTCGTACTCGTTCCAAGCCTCTGCGGCTATCAGGTAAAGCTCCGCCAATCGCATGTACACGGTCGCTCCTTGCTGAAAAGTACTGATACCATTAAAATAATCCGGTAGTCGAATATCACTCCGCGTACCTTTTTTCACATAATAACCGGTAAGATTTTGCCGTACCCTCGAAATGATACGATCCTGCGTCACACCGAACAACTGTCCCCGACGAGAATCCACCAGCAATCTATTATAACTCCCCGGACCTAACTGCCAATAAAGTCCCGGAGCTGCAATCGTGGCATAAAAACGAGGCTCCCGATCCAAATGCAGAGCCAACACATCCGTACTCAACGGTACCACATTCGTGTATCTGACATCACGTTCCTGTGCCATTCCATAACCGTCCCCGTAAACCCAAGTCTTATCTTCCGAAATAGGTAACCCGTTTACCGTGTAAAATTTATTCACCATCCGAATGTTTGTTCCAAGAATTCCTTCAAGAACAGAGCTATAATACGGGTCGGACTCCTTCGTCCCCAAACGAGGTAACAAGTATTGATATATTGAATTAATTCCACTAACAATCATGATCGCTTCCGTGGAATTCTGAAAATTAGGAGCCCATAAAGAGGATTCCAAATCCCGCATGGTATTCAGAAGAGGAGTTGCCTCCGTCATCGTTCCCGAAATCAATTTATATCCCATCCCCTCCAAATATTCTATTGTTTCATCAGCATACTCCGCAGCAATTCGCCATTTTTCCTTGTCTTCCGGGGAAAATAGAGCACTCCCGTCCTTGTTTTTCATGTCCTTGTACGGGCTAATCCCACCATTAAACAAGGGAGAAGCTGCATAAAGCAACACCCTCGCTTTCAAACCCATCGCCCCTTCTTTAGAAAAGAACTCCCTTCTGGACGCATCCTTTTCTCTTAACGGAGTTAAATGAGGAATCGCCTCATCCAACAATGTCGAAATCGCCTGAACACAACTATCCATAGGGCTTCTCTGCTGCCGTTGTTCTTCTATGGGGGCATAAATATCTATATTTTTTGGTACCAACGTGAACGGCCCGTAACGTTTCATCAATTCAAAATAATAAAAAGCTTTCAACGCTTTTATCTCTGCGGTCCAAGTCTCCAGTTCCCCGGCACGTAAATTGTAAACATCCCCGATATGCTCCAAAAAGGTATTACACAAACGGATATAATAATACGCACTCTTATAATCCCATATATCACCTAACGGTGACAGTGCTGTCTGTAGCCCATCCGCAATATAGAAAGATGTCAACACCTTATCTACCCGGGCATAAGTTCCCGCCGTGTACTCATCGGCTCCCATAAGTGCAGGATTACCAGTTTGATGTATCGCTAACATATTAAATAACAGATTCGCATCTATCATCCATTGTCCCGCTCCGCTCCGTGTCTCAAATATTTTCGGGATCGTCAGAATATCATCTTCAGGTACTAAATCGAGATAATCGTCACATCCCGAGAAAAAGTAAACGGAACAAATTAAAATCAGTATATTCTTGAATTTCATAAGCATGATTTATTTAGAAACTAACATTAATACCCACGGAATAAGTCCTTTGGATAGGATAATTGAACCCACTGCTACCCAATTCTACGTCCCAAAGATCGAAATCACTGATCAAAAAAGGATTATTCACCCGTACATAAGGTTTCACCCGTTGCAGATGAAGTTTCCTCACCCATCTTTCTGGGAGATTATAAGCCAACTCCAATGACTGACAACGCAAGAATTTCACCTCACGCATAAAATAGGTTGAAGCTCGCAAAGTCTCCGTACCAAGCAATCCTTCTTCCATATTATGAGCAGCAATACTATTTGTGGACAACCGCGGCCACAAAGGATTACTTTTCATGTTTTCTGGAGTCCAGTGATCCTTCCAAATGGCACTCAACAAAGCCCGATCGTTAACAAACGGAGTAACCGCACTCGGATTGATAAAAAGAGAACGTTGCCCCGATCCTTGAAATGCAAAATTAAACTCAAACCTTTTGTAACTCACCGTACCGCTAAATCCGTACACCAAGCGCGGTTCCGTCGGAAACCCAATATGGACGGCATCCTCGATCGTAATCTGTCCGTCGTTATTCACGTCTCGGTAACGAATATCTCCCGGCATATAGTCCCCCGACTGTTGGGGCGAACGGTCAATCTCCTCTTGACTTTGAAAAAGCCCTTCCGCAACGTATCCCACCACCTGCGAGATATCATGTCCCACTTTCCGCTGCCACGAGGGTTTGTCCGCTGCCTCTTCTATCTTCCGATAAACCGCTTTGTTGTATGTCGCCGTGGCATTCAATATAAACCAGAAATCATTCGAAAAAGCATGTTGCACCTTTCCGGCAAAATCGAAACCACGCGAGCGTACCGACCCGATATTGGCATCCGGGTAAAGTCCTAACCCCATACTTGCCGGAACAATGACACGTTGCGACAAAATATTATGACGAATTTCTTGATAGACATCCAGCGTGAAATCCAACAACCCGTTCCAAAACGTCATTTCAAGACCCAAGTTCACTTGCTCTGCAATTTCCCACTGAACCGTCGGATCTCCGTAAGACTTAATAATATAATGATCCTGAGAATCTTTACCGATATTCGGCAAATACACGTATCGACCGTTTTCTCCTATTCCACTTCCGGTCCCGATACCGTCATTCCCGACCTTACCATAAGAACCGCGCAACTTCAAGAAAGAAAGCCAATGACTTGTCCCGCTCATAAAAGGCTCTTTCGAAATCACGTAAGATATTCCCACGGAAGGGAAAAAACCAAAACGATTATTTTTAGCAAAACGCTCCGATCCATTATACCCGAAACTCCCTTCTAAATAGTAGCGTTCCTTGAAACCATAAGAAAGACGCATAGAAAGTCCCATATTCCGGTGCTTGATGGCATCAAACAACGATCTTCCCTGCGAGGAAGCAAACTGAGATAAATTGAAAAGTCCCGTGTAACTCACCGAGTGATTCCCCCAGTTCCCATTGTAATACAAGCGGAATTCCCCCGCTAATTGAGTTTCATCTATCGTAACTTTATTATTTGGATCTACTTTCAGATTCTTATCTCCTTCTAACAATTGTTCCAAAGTATGTTTTCCAGTCTGATGATTATAATCCAAAAGCCGGTACTGGTAAGGCACCGTTTGAAAGGGTGTACTATCATAAGATTCTTTATAAAGAGAGACATTCGCCCGAATTTCCAGCCCCTTTAATAAAGCAGATAGATTCTGAATATATTCCACCCGGTTTGTAGTGGCAAAACGACTCCGCTCCACGTACCCACTTTGAATAGATGCGTAAGGATTTTTCGAATTTATCGTTTCATACCCGTAACGAATATGCGGGAACACGTACGTGTCATCTGCCGGATACACGGCTGCGTAATCCACCGGATTAGCATTAAAAGCAAGCCCGTATGCTGCAGTTACGTCAGCAAGCGGCCCGTGATAACTATCATACGTGGAATTTGAGTTAATCACCAACTTAGCCGTGGGAGTCATATCAATATTCATATTGATTCGCAAAGAAGTCGTGTTATTCCGGATATTCACGTTAAACTGGTTCAACCGGTCGGTCTTCAACATACCCTCGTCATAATTATGCCCTATAGATGCATAGTACTGCATGATCTTTGTACCCCCGCGAACACTCAGCCCCAAGTGGTGATTGATCGCAACATTCTTAAAAAGAAGATCATACCAATCATTTGCCGGATATAACCATTCCGGGAAACGATCGCTCCCCGTGTTGGCAATCCGGTCCGCCGTGTATTTGGGCTGTGCCAACGGATCGCGGGTTTGTAATGCCTCGTTATACGCTTTCATGTAAGTAATGGGGTCCACCACATCAATCTTTCTCGTTGGCATAGATGCGATTGCCTCATAGCGAAACGCCGTGTAAACCGACCCCTCAACCCCCTTTTTCGTTGACACGAGAATCACACCGTTTGCTCCTCGGGCCCCGTACATGGCTGTTGCAGAAGCATCTTTCAGCACACTAAACGAATCAATGTCCTCCGGGTCAATCCTCGACAGGTCAAGCACGGAGACCTCCACGCCATCCATTAAGATGAGAGGAGCCGTGTTGGCATTATTTCCAAAAGACGTGATACCCCGGATGGAAAACTGTGTGTTCAACTCTGCCTCCGTCAACGCCCCCGGCTTACCACCTTTCAAATAACCGATCATACCCGGAATACGTCCCACGAAACTCGCCGTGAGGTCACTATTAGAACTCTTCAACGAACTCGGTCTGACCGTCGTGATGGATCCGGTCACGCTCTCCCGTTTCTGCTCCCCGTAAGCAACCACTGTCACTTCCTCCAACGTCTCCTCCGTGGGTTCAAGGGCTAAATTAATTGTTGACTTCCCCTCCACCGGAATAGTTGCATCCTTGTAACCGATAAACGAGAATTTCAATACATCATCCGTTCGCACGAGAATATCGTAATTTCCCCGGTGATCCGTTGCTACCCCTCTCGTAGTCTGGTTAATCACCACACTCACTCCCGGCATGGGATTTCCCTTCTCATCCACCACACGCCCCTTCACTGTGATAATATCCCGTGTCAATGACTCTTGGGCTTTCGGCTTTTTCTTGATAACAATCACCTTGCTCTCAATCGAATAATCGTAACCATGAGCCGTAAGCACTTTTTTTAACACGTCATCCAGTGTCGCATTTGTAAAAGTTTCCGTGATTTTCACCTCGCTGGATATATCGTTTTGCTTGTGCACAAAAGTATATCCCGTCTTTGCTTTCAGGTCTTCTAGTACTTCCAGAATCGTTTTATTCTGGTACTTAGCCGTAATTCTCTGTTGCCGAGAAGATTCATTCTGTGCATACAAAGACACTCCCGACAACAATACCAAAATTAAATTTACTAACATAATCCGACCCCATTTCCGAATTTCCACTCGAAAAATGGCGTGACTCCATTTTTTTTTCATATTTTTGTATTTGAATTATAAGATATCGTCTGTCGCCAACAGACGTCGCAAACTTGGGGCGGGAGAATTCCTTGAATTCTCTCCCTTTTTTAATTAATTTTTTGAACCTCTATTTTCCCATCGGTTTTCATTTTAAATTTCACATCCGCTACTTTACTTAACACGGCTAGAAACACTCCTAGACTTTCATCACTTGAAATGCTCCCCCGCAAAATAATATCATCAACTGGTAATAATTCTGTATCAAAATCCACATCATAGGCACGAGATACGACCTTCAATATCTCTCTCAAACCCATGTTTTCAATATTAATGATCCCATCTTTCCAAGAAACGACATCATTAATTTTCACTTGCCGCACGGATAAGTTATCTGCATGCACACTTAAAACAGATTGCTCCCCCGGTAACAGTACAACCGAATCCATTCCACTAACAGGTATCACTTTTACTTTCCCGGAAGCAAGCGTTGTCAAAACTGGTTCCGACGGGTAAGCGGATACGTTAAACTTTGTCCCCAAAACAGAAACGGATTGTAAAGCTGTCTCAACAACAAACGGACGCATCGTATCCCGGGCAACATCAAAAAACGCCTCTCCGCTGATACGAACCCTTCGTTCTCCTAAGGCAAACTTTTCCGGATACTCCAAGCGACTATCTGAATTTAACCATATCACGCTACCATCACTAAGCAAAATTCGATATAACCCGGCACCTCGCGGTACCGTGATTTTATTAAAGACAAGTACTTCCTTCTCTCTCTCCACGTCCTCCCCTGCCTTCTTATCATACACAACTTTACCCTCACTGACTGCCAACTGCGTACCATCCTGCTCTTTGAATTCGATCTCACTACCACCCAAATAATGGCGTTCCCCTCCAGACAACTCTAATATCGCAGCACGGGCAGGAGCGCCAACATGAGATATTTCTTTATTATTATCCATAGAAGAATACTGCCATAACGAAACCGAAGAAATAACCCCCACCACGATAGCAGCAGCAACACCCCAATATTTTAATTTAAATGCCCGATGACGCCGAGGAATTATCCGTCCCTGTATGGAAGAATAATCACCCTTGATAAGTTGAGCTCGGACAACCTCTTTCAGAATGAGATTTTCCTTTCGCATGACATCGAACAACTCACGATTCTCATCACAAGCCTCTTTCCATTCCAGAATTTCTTTTTCTTCCTCGACAGAAAGTTTGTCATTAAAAAAGTCAAACAACTCGGATTCAGTGACTTGATATTCTCTTTTCATTTTTACAATAACCTTTGTTATTCTAAAGACCGGAAAGAGTAGAAAACGGTTGAATGAAATTAGAAAAAAATTCAAAAAAAAATGATAACCCTCAAATTCTATGGAATTTGAGGGTTATCATCGTGATCTCTATTTCAAAAAGATAACTACAACCTTTCAATATCCTCGGCAGTCAGTCCGGTCATTTGAATGATTATATCCATCGGCATATTCTTTTCTTTCATATTCCGGGCTACTTTCAAGATCCCCCTCTCTTCACCTTTGACCAATCCCTCCTCCCGGCCTTCTACTCGCCCCTCCTCTAGACCCTTTTCTCGACCTTCTACTCGACCTTCTTCTAGGCCTTTCATTCGACCCTCGACTAATCCCTCTAGCTTTGCTGTACCCAGCACATCATTCTGGATCATGATAGCATCCACGTGACGATCATACGCAGCTCGTTCTGCTTCATCCATATTATAGTAAACCAGCTTTTCCCTTGCTTCTTTCAATCCCGGAGTCTTTGTATCGGGACGGATGTAATCATTTTTCAAGTAATCCAACCACTCCTCAAGCGGGGTTGTTGCCACTTGATCAAACTCATTCACCCGGATCAAGAAATACTCTGGGAATATCTCCGATGGCAAGCGCTGAACCAAAGCATCCCGCTCCTTCACGGTCACGTGCAAATGATCACCGGTGTGTACTCCCGTAAAGGTGTTTTGACCATGGTAAAGATAATCATCCCCTTTTCCAATGTCAAAATAAAGAATACTAATAGAATACACTTTCTTCACTTCTGAATAAAGTTCTCCTAGCTTGATATGCTCGGTAATCGCCTTGGCTGCACCATAAAGAATTCGTTCAAGGAAATATAATTCCCTAGTAACTTGCACCTCCACGATAATAATCTCACCCTCGCTATCCCGGGCCTTAACATCTACCCGGTTAAACTTGTCCTCGTAAATCTGTTGATTACCCTCGCTTTCCAATATATCTATAATGTGAACTTGACGACCAAGTAACACGGTTAACAACCCTTCCAAAACGACAAAATTCGCCTTGTCCCGCAATAACCGTTTCACGGCCCAATCAAATCGAATGTATTTATTCTTGTCCATGTGGAAATAGTTTACTTCTCTATTCAAAGGTAAGCTTTTTTACGAGATTAAGGGAGGAAAAAATGTGATTTAACTTTTCTACCGATCGTACCGGTATCAGGTTCATTCGAACCTGAAGTGCCAGAACCCGGAAAAGACTTTCCTCAAATACTTCAAAGCATTCACGAGCAACGTTTTTACCGTCGCTATCGAAATGGAAAAACGATCTGCCGTCTCCCGGTAACTCAACCCATCAATATACACTGACTTCAAAACCTCGCGTGTTCTCGGGGGCAATTTCTCGATCTCAACTTCTATTGCCTGCAAAATCTCCTCTGTCAGCCAATCCGTGTCCTCAACTTCCACATTCTCGTTCAACTCACCACAAGCCTCGCGTAAGGGATCCCTCTTTTCCAATAACTTCAACGCCCGATTTCTTACTGAAGCAAAAAGATATCCCCGAAGATTACCCGAAGTGATTCGCGCATAAGCTCGCTGCTCCCAGAATGCCACGAAGAAATCCTGTACCAGATCTTCCGCCGCCGGAATATCACCCAAAAACGAGTCAGCCCATAAAACCAACGGTCGATAATAACTATTGAACAAGACCTCCATCCCCCGGGGATCGTCATGTCCAACTAAAAGTTTACATATCAACTTATCATCAACCTGCATAAATTCAAAAACTCGCTACCATGTATAAATTATTAGATTTACAAACTTATACAAAAAACTTCGGTTTTTGGATATACATAACGAAAATTCCGTTCCCTCAAAACCCTTTATTTCCGATATTTTTCATCTCCTTCCTCGAACATGCTTACATAGCTGAAATAGCGACTCTCGCTGATTTCCCCCTTCTCCACGGCTTCCAGCACGGCACATCCCGGTTCGTGAATATGCGTGCAATTATAGAATCGGCATTCACTTGCCCGCTTGAATATTTCCGGGAAATAATGTGATATCTCTGTTTTTTCCATGTGAATCAACCCGAACGCCCGGATTCCGGGAGTATCGACGATGTACCCGCCAAAACTCAACGGGAACATTTCTGCGAACGTGGTGGTATGTTTTCCCGTGTCATGGGAATCGGAAATCTCCGCCACTTTCAGTTTTAATCCCGGCTCGACACGATTGATCAGCGAGGATTTTCCCACCCCCGACAAGCCGGAAAACACGGTCACTTTATCCTTCAAGGCCGTCACCACGTCTTCCATCCCCTCCCCGGTCAACGAGGACACGTGAAAACATTCATACCCCACCTGCATATAGATCTGGGTCAAAGCTCCCAATAGCAATAAATCCTCCTCATCGTACAAATCTATCTTGTTAAACACGAGTATGGCTGGAATCCGGTAAGCCTCCACGGATGCTAGGAAACGATCGATAAAAACGGTCGATGTAACGGGATGATTCACCGTCACCACCAACACCGCCTGATCAACATTCGCGGCGATAATATGCGCCTCTTTCGACAAGTTCGTTGATTTCCGGATAATGTAATTCTTCCGATCTTCAATCCGGTTGATCACCGCGCCATCGGGATTGACCACCACCTCGACAACATCCCCTACCGCAACAGGATTCGTGGTCTTAATCCCTTTCATCCGGAACTTCCCCTTGATCCGACAGTCCAGCACTTCCCCCGATTCCATTCGCACGGAATACCAACTTCCGGTAGATTTCACAACAATCCCTTTCATATTATCAATTTAATGGTTCCTGTTTTACCCGAATGCAAATATACACGATATAATTTTCTTCTCGCACGGACCGAGAAAAATTATAATATCAAGGATTATAAATTGTCCTACCCACGACAGTCCCACGTCAATCTTTAATACATGATTAATCTTGTATTTCTACCTGATCAATAGCTGAAATCACTCTTTTATCATGCTTTTAAAATTCTTATAAAACGCTATTCTAAGTATAGCGTTTTAATAGGGTTTTAATAGCGTTCTAATAGCGTTTTACACGGTAGTGGTCTAGTAGTAATCATCTATAAATCATGACTTTTTAACTTTACACGGCATTTCTAGGGATAATCGTTAGTTTCTACTCCCAATTTCACTACCTTTGCAACATACAAATTATTACAAGCCATGAAATTAGTTTTCGCTACCAATAATGCCCACAAGCTGGAAGAAATAAAAGAAATGCTCGGTTCCCAGCATGAGATCGTTTCCTTGAAAGAGATTCAATGCCATGAGGACATTCCGGAAGAACAAGACACGCTCGAAGGGAATGCTCTTCAAAAAGCCAGGTATATTCACGAGAAATATGGCTTAGACTGTTTCGCGGATGATACAGGATTAGAAATAAAAGCCTTGAACAATGCTCCCGGTGTTTATTCCGCACGATACGCCGGTAATGCCCACGACTCGGAAGCCAACATGAAAAAAGTTTTACAAGAGATGCAAAATATATCGGAACGCCAAGCCCGTTTCAGAACTGTTATCGCTTTAATTCTCGGGGAAAAGGAATACTTGTTTGAAGGTATTGTCAATGGGGAAATTCTCACAAGCAAGCATGGGCACGAGGGATTCGGTTACGATCCGATTTTCCGTCCCGAAGGTTTTCAAGAAAGTTTTGCCGAAATGCCCCTTCACGAGAAAAACGAAATCAGCCACCGGGGCCAAGCCGTCCGGGCATTATGCAGTTTTTTAAACAACTTATAAAAAAGCATGCACACGGTGAAGGCCATCATATTAAAAAGCATACCTCATTCCGAACAGCAACAAATTCTACATGTTTATTCGGAAGAAAGAGGTTATATGCAAATGATTACCCCGTTAGCCCTGTTCAAGCGTAAAGCGAACACCTCCGCCCAGTGTATGCAAATCGTGGAAATCGAGTTTATCCCTAATGAAAGGGGGGGACTCCACAAACTGAAATCATTCTCTCCACTCGTAAACACGTCTGCCATCTATTTCGACGTGTACAAAATGAATATAGCCCTGTTGTGGGGTGAAATATTAAACCTCGTGCTACGGGATTCCGACCCGAACCCCAGCCTATACGAGTACATCAAAACTTCCGTGGAATACTTGAATATCACACGGGAGGACATCGCCAATTTCAACTTGCTATTCCTGTTTCGGTTGGGCAAATTACTCGGGTTCAGCATAGACAATAGCACATACCACCCCGACCACGTGTTCAACATCAATGACGGATGTTTTTATCCCACAGGTTCACCGGGAAGTTACCATACGGGGCCACATTCCGCCAAAGCAATCCATGCCCTCTGCACGTGCCAGTTACAAGAATTGAAAGACATCCCGCTTAATCAACAGGGACGCAAGATTTTACTCGACATAGCCCTGCTCTTTCTCGGGTTCCATCTGAACTTGGATTTTAACACGAAAAGTATCCGGGTTATCCGGGAGATATTTTCTTGATGATGCGTGTTCATCGATAAAATCGAGGTTTCTGTCCCGAAATTACCGACGTTGACTTGAATTAATTGATCAATAACGCTGTATTTCATATCTTTACAGAAAACTTAAACGAAAATCACATGAAACAGGGTAAAGCATCCGGCAGTCAACAAAAATTCACCAAAATGGCCTTCGAGAACCAACATTGGAAGTCATAAGTTAATATTTTGTTAAAATAATAAACCTTTTTAAGCAAAAAGTGTCTCACTCAAACTAGGATATTTCACATTTTATTAACATATATTCCGGCTTATTATGCATAGATTTATACCAACCTAAAATACCAGCGTTATGCGTATAAAAATTGTAAATCTGAATAAAGTCTACCCGGGAGGTAAAAAAGCCTTAAAAGACTTGAATTTGGAAATCGAACCGGGGATGTTCGGCCTGTTGGGACCGAATGGAGCAGGAAAAACCTCTCTCATGAGAATCATGACTCTATTGCAGAGTTGCACGTCAGGAACCATCTATTTTGATGATTATGACATTGCCAAGGACCGGAAAGCGATTCGCTCCCTGCTGGGCTACTTGCCACAGGACTTCCGTTTCTTCGAGAAACTGAAAACCTGGGAATTCCTCGATTACGGTGCCGGGCTTGCAGGGATCAAGGGGAAGCAACACCGGGCCGAAGTGGTAGACGAGATGCTACGCAAAGTTGGTTTATTTGAAGTCCGTGACCGTTGGGCCAACCGGTTATCCGGGGGTATGAAACGAAGACTCGGGATCGCCCAAGCCATCATCGGAAACCCGAAAGTGATTATCGTGGACGAGCCGACTACCGGACTGGACCCGGAAGAGAGAATCCGGTTCCGTAACATCCTGTCAGACATCAGCGACAAGGATTCCATCATTATCCTTTCCACCCATATCGTGGGAGACATTTCAAGTACCTGTAAGAAACTGGCCTTGCTAAACCGCGGAGAACTGAAGTTTGAAGGTTCACCGGACGAGATGATCGATCTGGCTCGCGGAAAAGTATGGGAGATCTTCGTAACCGACATGGAATACGAAGAAATCAAAGATAAATACCCGATTATTTCAACCATCCCGACGGACGGCGGTATGGAGATTCAGGTCGTGGCCGATGCCATTGACGGCTACTCGCACAAAGCCATCGAACCGAACCTCGAACATGCCTACGTTTACTACATGGACTACTTGCTGAAAGACAAGATGAACATGCAGGTTGAAGCAATCAAAGAAAATGAATTGTTCAAGTAAATCTTAGAAGAAACCAGCGATGAATATTCACAACATCAGCACAATATCGAGATACGAAACCAAGCTCCTACGGAGAAGCTGGCTATTTCGTATATTCGCTATTTTATCCCTTTTAGTTATCGTATTTTTTCACATGGGTACACAGTCAAACCTGGGATGGTTCGAATGGGTCATGGTTGCCATGCCATCCTCCATCCCGTTTGTCAATATCTACCTTTTCAATATCGCACAATCTGTCATTGCCATATTCCTGGCAGGGAGCTTTTTAAAGCGAGATAAAAAGTTAGATACAGCCGAAGTAATTTACGTACGCCCGATGAGTAACGCGGATTATATCATCGGGAAAACATGGGGGATCGTGAAAGTGTTTGTATCGTTAAACATTATCGCTTTACTCATCGCTGGTTTCATTCATTTGTTTGCGAGTGAATCCCCGTTTACCCTATTCCCCTATTTCTTCTACCTACTCACGTTATCGATCCCGTCACTGATTTTCGTGCTGGGACTATCGTTCGTGATCATGAGTTTCATTCGTAACCAAGCGGTTACGTTCGTAATTATGTTAGGATTCATCGGGGTAACCTTATCTTATCTCGGGGACGCGGAACACGGAACGTTTGACTTCTTCGCCCTCACGGTGCCGAATATGTTCTCCGACGTGCTGGGACACACGAACTTGTTTCCCTATCTCGTTCAACGATTGACATTCTTGCTATTGGGAATGGGATTACTCACGTTTACCATCGCCATGGTCAACCGCTTACCGTTACATCCCAAGAAAAATATCTTGCTGAACGCCCTGGGATGTATTATCCTGATCGCCGGAATCGGCTGTGGTTTCACCTATTTCACCCGATTCCATCACGTTGACAATCAACGCAAATTATATTCTGAAAGATACAAGAAATACAATAATATTGACAAAGTTCATTTGATAGATCAAGAGATTATATTCTCACAAGACGGTAAAAAGATTACCGTCAATTCACACGTAAAGGTCCAAAACCGGAATCACCAGGAGATCGACAAAATCGTGTTCTACTTGAACCCATCCCTGCAAGTTGAAAAATTAACCCGCCAAGGAGAAGAAATTCCCTATAAAAGAGATGCGCAAGTTATTATTGCGGAACACAAACTCCGCCCGTACGAGAGCCTTGAACTGGATATCACGTATAACGGTTCCATCGACGAGAATATCTGCTACCTGGACATCACGGACGAAGAATATTACGACACGCAAACCGGAAGTAGCATTCTCCGTTTCGGGAAAAGATACGCTTTCGTGCAGGATAAATTTACCCTGCTGACCCCGGAATGCCTGTGGTACCCCTCTACCTTTCCACCGGTAAACCCGGAAGCTCCTTATAATATCCGGAAAAACTTCTCGAATTACACTCTAAAAGTGATTCATCCCGATGACCGGACGATTCTTTCACAAGGGACACCTTTCCAATCGGGGGACACGACAATATTCCGAAATAAAGAGCAACTGCCCGGCATCAGTTTAGCCATCGGGGACTACGAGAAGAAGAGTATCGTGGTTGATTCCGTGCAGATCGAATTATACAATTTTAAGGGTCACGATTTCTATTCTGAAGTTTTTCCTAACATTTCGGACACGTTAGCCGGATTCCTTCAGGATGTGAAATCCGAATACGAGTTGAGAAAAGGCCGTAAATACCCGTATCAGAAATTTATCATGGCAGAAACGCCTATTTCTTACACGGGTTACGTACGAAATTGGAAAGGGAACAGCGAGCAGGCGCAACCGGAGATGGTTTTCCTTCCGGAATTTGCCACGACCCTGCCTAGCAGTAATTTCAAATTTGCCAAGAAAAGAATGGCCAACTGGGGACGACGTGATCCCCAGGGAGCGATGGAAGAAATTGACGTGGAAATGAACGTTATACGGGATTTTGTCCGCCGGGTTCTTCTCTCGGAGGAAACGTTTCAAGAAGAGGGAAATACATTCGTGAATATGTTCTCTGGCGAATGGTCCGGGACATCCAAGCTGAACAAGTACGATTTATCGTCCATGTATTTTAATTACGCGGGTTCTATTTATTCCCAGAATTTCCCGATCATAGACATCGTGATGAACACCATGCTAAAACAGGAAGAAAGCGATCAGGGAAGACATTTCTTCCGGATGTTCAACGGGATGGGCGATGACCAACGAGCCGCCGCTTATCTGAACGGGAAAAGTTTTGAACAAGCCGTACTTGATAACACGCTTTCGACAGAGGTGTTCTACGAAATGATGAAACTAAAGGGCGTTTACCTAAGGAACTATATAAACTCACGCCTTTCATCAAACGAGTTCAAGGAATTCATGGCTGAATTCACGAAAAAATACCAGTTTCAAGAAGTTAATTTCACTCGCCTGAACAGTGAGTTTATCCGTAAATTCCATTTCAATTTAATGGATTTCATCCCGAACTGGTACACGATAAACAGCACGCCTCGTTTTATCGTGAAAGGGGTGGATGCCGATCAAGTAGAAGTCGGGGATTACACGAAATATATCGTGAAGTTCCAAGTGTACAACCCCACGAATGTAGAAGGCGTGATTTCCGTCAACGTGGAAGAAGGAGGCGGAATGTTCCCCGGCGGCCCGCGGGGAAGAAGAGGACGGGCCGCTCAAATGGAGTCCAAACCAGCGAAAAATTACATTATAGAACCGCAGAAATACAAAGAGATTCGTATTTTATGTGACGAACGTCCGAGTAACCTCACGATTAACACGAATATCTCGCAGAATCTACCCAGTACGATCATGCAGAATTTCGCCAAAGTGACCACCACGACGACCGACACGGTAACAGGAATATTCGACGCAAATGCCACCCTTTTCACGTTTAACCCGAAAGAGATCACGGTTGACAACGAAGATCCCGGATTCCGGATAATCGAATCCAATCAAAAGAACAAGCTACAATCCTTCTTCAAGAAGGAGAGCGAAGATAAATACAAGAACTTAAACTTCTGGATGCCCCCCAGTAAATGGACAGCTACTATCGGGGCAAATTATTACGGGGACTATATCAATAGTGCCGTGTACAAGAAATCCGGAAGCGGTAGTAACAAGACGGAATGGACAACCCAGATACAAATTCCAGGATTCTACGAGGTATTCGTGTACTCGTCTGATCTTCCCATGATGGGACATCGCTGGGGAAGGAATGAAGAGAAAAAAATGCAATATTACACGGTAAAACATGATGACGGAGAAGAGGAAATTTCAGTCGAGACGGGCCGGGGACGGCAGGGATGGATGACACTGGGTTCTTTCTATTTCTCGCAAGGAGAGGCTAAGATTACCTTAAGTGACAAAGGATCGGGATCAAACCAAATCATCTTTGCCGATGCAGTAAAATGGGTGTACACGAACAATAACAAATAAAAATAACAACAACATATTATGAAAAAGATCGCGTCAATATCGTTGATTATTTCGGGAATACTCATGCTTTGTTCCGGATCAACGTTTGCTCAGGAAATTTTGACGTTGGAAAAGGCTCTGGAGATCGCTTATCAGCAAAGTCCTTCCATCATTCAAAGTAAAATGAGTCTGGAACAAAGTGAGCTGGCCCTGATTCAGCAAAAAGCCTCGTTAAAATCACAATTCAGTTTGAACCTGAGCCCGTTTCAATACACCAGAAGCACGTCGTTTGACGATTACAATACACAATGGTATACCCGAAAATCCATGAGTTCCGGCCTGGACTTCAGGATCAGTCAACCGATCAAGTGGACGGACGGAACGCTTACACTTAGCAACTCGTTTAACTGGCAAGATGACGATAACCAATCTTTCGGAGCCAAGAGTACCTCTTTTTCAAATAATCTTAGCTTAAACCTGGAGCAACCGATCTTTACCTACAACAAGACCAAGATGCAATTGAAAAGGCTGGAATTCAACCTTGAAAAAGCAAAAATACAATACGCTCTAGCCCAACTGAACATCGAGAAGAACGTGACCGCAGCATTTTATGGCGTTTACCAGTCTTATAAAAGACTCGTTACGGCTCGGGAAGCTTTCCAGAGTCAAAAAGAAAATTACGAGTTAATCAAAAATAAAGTGGAACAACATTTGATCGCCCAGGAAGAACTCTTCCAGGCGGAAGTAACCTTAGCCACGAACGAGAATTCTCTCGCCGACACGGAAACTAGTTACGAGAATACCAAAGATCAATTCAAGCAAACTTTGGGGTTACCCTTGGATATAGACATCAGCATATTACCCAACATCCAGATTGATTCGGTTCACGTGGATGTGAATCAAGCCGTTAAATACGCCTTGACTCAACGTATGGAAATCCGCCAACAACAGATTGCCATTGAAGAAGGTATTTTTAGCTTGATCGAGGCAAAGGATAATAACAAGTTTAAAGGTAGTATCTCCGCCAGAGTAGGTTTGATGGGCCAAGGTGATAAATTCAACGGAGCTTTCTCGAAACCGGATGACAACGAAACGATCGGGGTTACCTTAACCGTTCCTATCTGGGACTGGGGGGCAAGAAAGGCAAGTATTCGCAGTACGGAATTATCCAACGAAAACACGGAGATCAGCAACGAGGAAGAAAGAAAATCCATCATGCTCGAAGTACGTCAGATTTGTCGAGAGTTACCCAAATTATTACGCCAGATCGAAATCGCCCGCCAGACAGTCAGAAACGCAGAGCGCACGTACGACATCAACGTCGAGAAATATCGTAGCGGAACCCTTACCGGTATGGAACTGAAAAACCAACAGACCCAGTTAACTGACGCAAAAAACTCATTGACGGATGCCATCATTTCATACAAATTGAAATTACTGGATCTGAAAATCCAAACCCTGTGGGATTACCAGAATAACAGGTCTTATTTACCGGTTGATTTATTGAAATAAACCCTAACACAAAATATAAAACAAAAACGCTATGATCAACAAATCTATAAAATATATCGGGGTGATTCTACTGGCTTACACCTTGAACGCTTGTAACGAGCAACGAATGAGTTCTTCTTCAGAGACAACCACGCCTGTTTGGCTTGCCGAAGTCGGGAAACGTGATGTTCGGGAATTAACCACCACAACAGGAACAGCCAAAGCAGCCAAAACGGTGGAAGTGAAATCCGAGACAAACGGTAAATACGAGCTGATGATCAACCCCAAGACCAAGCGTCCCTACAAGCTGGGAGACATTGTCGAGGAAGGGGCCGTGATTATCAAGCTGAATAATAAAGAACACGAAAATACCGTGTCGTTACCAACAAAAAAAATGCAGGTTGATATCGCCAAGAAAGAGTGGGAAGGACAAAAAGCCGTATTTGAAAAAGGCGGTGCCACGGAAAAAGATGTACTAAATGCCGAAAGTAGTTACATACAAGCGCAAACAGCATTGGAAACGGCATACTCTGATCTGGCAAAGCTCTCGATCAAAGCCCCTTTCAAAGGAGCCATCGTCAGCCTGCCGTATTTCACCCCGAACGTGGAGATCGCATCGGGCGAAACGATGGTCGGGTTGATGGATTACAGCCATATGTACATGGAAATCGCATTACCGGAAAACACGATCGATAAGGTGAAAGTGGGTCAAAAAGTGTTGGTCACCAATTATAATATCAAATCAGATACACTGTCCGGCCTTGTTTCCCAGTTATCCCCGGCAATCAACGAGGATACCCGCACATACACCGGATACATCACGATCAGCAACCCGGAACTGAAACTACGTCCCGGTATGTTCGCGAAAGGAGAGATTATTACTTTGCAAAAGGATTCAGTTATTGTTATACCGAAAGACATCGTTAATTCCCGTCGGGGAGGAAACCGGATTGTCTACACGGTGGAACAAAACCGGGCCATGGAGAAAATCATCACAATTGGTATCAGTGATGACCGTTTCATCGAGGTGGAAAGCGGTCTGAACCAAGGAGACAAGATCGTGGTGAAAGGCTACGAATTCCTGAGAAACAGAGGCAAAGTAAAAATCATGAAATAAAAAGACATGAACAGCATTACCAAATTTGCAGTAAAATACCCGGTGAGCGTGTTAATGCTCACGCTGGCGGTATGTTTACTGGGAACCATATCTTATAATAAGTTAGGGACAGATCTTTTCCCTGACTTGAAAAATCCCGCTCTTTACGTGGAAGTGAAAAGCGGTCAGAGACCACCCGAAGAGGTTGAAAAGCTAATCACTACCAATGTCGAATCGACTGCCGCACGTCAGGAAGGCGTGAAGAGCGTGTACAGCGTCACGAAAGTCGGGTACACGAAGGTTACCGTGGAATACGGATGGGATCAGGACATGGATGCCGCTTTCCTGGATTTACAGCGAAGTGTCTCTTCTCTTTCTCAAGATGAAACCATCGAAGAAGTTAACGTTACCCGTTACGATGCCAACGCGACACCAATCATGACCATCGCTCTCACTCATAACGAGGTGAAGGACATGAATGAATTGCGAAAGATCGCAGAAAATTACATGCGGAATGAACTCGTCCGGGTAGATGGAATCGCAGATATTCAATTGAACGGACAGGAACAGGCTATCGTCGAAATATCCACGAATCCTTATATGTTGGAGGCATTCGGATTAACTGCCGACGGGATTGCCTCGCAAATCACGGCCATCAATCAAAATGTTTCCGGGGGAACGATCACGGACGGGGATATTCAATACACGGTGAAAGGGGTAAACCTGATTACCAGTCTCCAAGATATTGAAAATATTATCGTGGCATTTAAAGAGAATTCTTCCAGCGGAAGTTCCTCTTCCACGGAATCTACAAGCAGTTCCAGCAAGACAAAAGCCCCGGTATATTTAAAAGATGTGGCCTCCGTGTCCATTCGCAACAAAGACCCGGAAAATTTGGCCCGTTATAACGGAGAACGCTGTCTGGGAATCAGTATCTACAAAGAAAATAAATATAACACGGTAAATGCCGTGGAAAACTTGCTCGCCAAGATTGATGAATTTCGCAAAAGTTTACCGGGGTATGATTTCCATATCATCAGTAACCAAGGAGAATTTATCGGGAGTTCCATCAAGGAGGTTAAAGATTCCGCTTTAATGGGTATCATCCTCGCCGTTATTATACTTTATATATTCTTGCGACGAGTGAACATGACATTAATCGTCAGTCTCTCTATCCCGATCTCGATCATAGCCACGTTCAACCTGATGTACTTCAACGGTCTTTCCATTAACATCATGACGCTGGGAGGACTCGCACTGGGTGCGGGAATGCTGGTCGATAATGCCATCGTGGTGATGGAAAATATCTTCCGGAATATGGACGAGAACAACCTGCCGCCCACGGAGGCAGCCGTGAGGGGGACCTCGGAAGTAGCGGGAGCAATCACGGCTTCCACCTTAACCACGATCGTGGTATTCCTTCCAATCGTGTACCTGCAAGGTGCCGCCGGGGAGTTGTTCAAGGAACAGGCGTGGACGGTTAGTTTCTCGCTGTTATCCTCCCTTTTTGTTTCTATCCTGTTTATCCCGATGCTGGCATCGAAATTCATGCGGAAGAAAGACAACATTTCCAGTCACGCCATCACGATCAAAGGTTTCGGAAATTTCGTCGGGAAGATCCTTAAAAGGAAATACTTGGTGATTGGCATCGCCACAGCTCTCATGATCGTTTCTTACTTGATGTTACCATTCATTGGCATGGAGTTCATGCCTAAAACAGAATCGAAGGAGTTCTCGATTCTTGTTACCATGGAACCGGGAACAAGGTTAAAAAGTACGGATAATGCCGTGGGAACCATTGAAGATGCCATCCGGACTCTAGGACAGGATGATATTGAATGGCAATACACGCTGGTTGGCCCATCCAACCTTGAAAGTCAAAGCGGGGGAAAACTGGAATCAGAGAATCAATCCCAAATTAAGGTAAAGATAAAGAAAGATTCTAAGCTGGATGCCGATTACTTTATCACGAATATTAACGAGAATTACCCCTTGCCGGAAGGCGTGGAAATTTCCTACGAGAAAGGAGAATCCGCCCTACAAAGTATTCTGGGAACAGAGGGGGCACCGCTGGTAATCGAGGTGAAAGGGGAAGAACTTGAATTGCTGGATGAATTGTGTACCGAGATAAAAGAGAAAATCACTGGAATTCCCGGTATATACGACATCAAATCTTCCTTGGAAAAAGGAGCCCCGGAGGTGAATATCAAGATTGACCGCTTGAAAAGTGGAATCTACGGGATTGACGTTGCCACGGTAAGTAACCAAGTCAGCGAGAAACTGGCAGGTAAGGATGCCGGAACTTTCGAAACACAAGGCGAGACTATTGACATCAATATCAAGGTTCCCGAAGTGACCCTTTCCGAAATCTACGATATTGAAATCATACAAGGCGAGAAGAAATACCGTCTCGGAGAGATTGCAGACATAGAAATCGCGTCGGCTCCGAAAGAAATTAACCGGGTTAACCAAAGCCGGACGGGCATCGTGACCGCCATGATCGAGAAACAATACTCACTAAGCCATATAACCCCTGCTATTAAAGCTAAATTGTCCGAGGTTGAATTCCCGGCCAAGTATTCGGCTAAAATAACGGGAGAGGAAGAGATGCGACAAGAGTCATTCAGCGGGTTGGGATTCGCCCTGTTTTTATCTATTCTATTAGTATATATGGTGATGGCGGCACAATTTGAATCCTTGCGCCACCCGTTCACGATCCTGCTGACTATTCCGTTAGCCGGCGTCGGGTGTATTTTGGCATTCCTGCTCACCGGACAAACACTCAACATGATGGCCTTTATCGGTATTATCATGCTGGCGGGTATTGCCGTGAACAGTTCTATCATACTCGTGGACGCGATCAATCGCCTGAAAGAAGAGGGTCATCCCCTGGAAGAGGCTATTAAAATGGCAGCACAGCATCGTGTGCGTCCGATCATCATGACCAGTGCCACCACGATTCTGGCATTGCTACCCATGTGTTTCGGATTCGGTGAGGGAGCCTCATTGCGCTCCCCCATGGCACTTGCCGTGATCGGTGGTTTGCTGACCTCAACCATCATGACGCTGATCGTTATTCCGTGTGTGTATTACGTTATTGACAGAAAGAAATCATGAACACGATTATAAAAAGAAGGGTTCTTGTATCGATGCTTTTCATCGGGCTGGTACTTATGGGAATTTTCTCCTATAAACACCTCCCCATGGAATTATACCCCAATGCCGAATTGCCGGTGTTGAGCGTGAGCATTAGCTCCGAGACAGAATCCGACCCTTCCTATATAGAAAATCAAGTAGCTATTCCCGTTGAAGGAGCCGTCAGTGCCCTTAACGGGGTAGAAAAAATAGAAACCCAGATTTATTCGAGAGGAGGACAGGTAACCGTCTCTTTCAAACAGGACGTTGATCTGAAATACACCTTTCTACAACTGGAAGAAAAGATAAAAAGCATCACCCCGAATCTGCCTGATAATTTCAGGTTAAACGTGAACAAATCTTCTTCGGGTTCTGCCAGTGATATGTTCATGAACCTACGAATTCTCGGGGAGGACGACATCGACTACGTGCGCAATATCGCCGATTCAGAGATTGTTCCCTACCTGGAAAATATCGACGGGATCGCTAATGTAACCATCATGGGAGGACGACAAAAAAGCATCGAAGTTATTGTCGATCCGGAAAGATGCAAAGCATTGAACATCACGACATCAACGATCAGCAGGGCCATTTCGAGCAACTTGGCGGAAAAGAGTTTTGCCGGTTCGGTTTACGAGAACAACAAACGTTATTTCGTCAACGTAACAGCCGAATATCTTGCCACAGAAGACTTGGGAAGTATCGTGGTTGCCAGTGGCCCGATCCAGTTGAAGGACATCGCTGAAATCCAGTTCGGTGTGAAGGAAGAGGAATCCTACGCCCGTACTAACGGGAAAGAGGTGATTTCCTGCATCTTGTCAAAATCACCGATGGCTAACGTGATCGACCTTTCCGAAAAAGTCCGGCAAGAAATTGATCGCCTAAACGGGGAATTAGAATCCAAAGGGGTTCTTATTGAAGTGGAAGATGATGCGGCCGATGTGATGAATAAAAATATTGACCAGATCATTGATCTCGGACTTTCGGGAGCCTTACTGGCCATATTCGTGTTGTTCCTGTTCCTTCGGAAAATACGGATCATTTCCATCGTGGCTTTTGCCATCCCGATTTCCGTGTTCTCGTCATTCTATTTCTTTTATCTATTCGGAATAACGATCAACACGTTAACCCTCACGGGTATCGCCCTTGCCGTCGGTATGTTACTGGACAATTCTATCGTCGTCATGGAGAATATCTACCGGCTGAAAGGTCTGGGAGTTTCCACCGATGAGGCTTGTGTTCGGGGAACTACCGAGGTATGGAAGGCAATCATGGCGGCCACAGTCACCACAATTACCGTGTTCCTGCCTTTCCTTTTCGCAGACAATTATCTAGTCAAACTGATCGGGGAACATATCGGCATCTCTATCGTGGCAACGCTTACCATATCGTTGGTCGTGGCATTACTATTGATTCCGATGGCGGTAAACGCTATTTTGCGCAAGACACCGGAAGATGTAAACTTCAGCAACTTATCAATCCATAACAGATTGGTGCAGATATATGTTGCCATACTCAAGATGTCACTTCGCCGTCCGGCACAAGTAATCATTATCGCTCTAGTCACGTTACTGGTTACCGTGGTTCTGTCCACCTCTTTAACCTTGAACACGCTGAAAGAGGTTGAATTGAATACGTTCAACGTGTATATCACCCCGCCAACGGGCTACACGCTTCAAAGGACCGACGAGATGATCCGGCTTTTCGAGGACGAATTACTCGAAGTTCCGGAAATAAAAGAATTCTCTTCCAACGTTATGAAAGAGGATGTCCGGCTTACGATTCGATTGAAAGATGATTACCAAAAGATCAATAAGAAATCCCTCATCCAACTGAAAACCGAAGTACTCCGGTTGGCCGAGACGGTCAATATCAACCAAATCAGCCTAGAAGCCAGCGAGAGCAGCGAGAACTTCAGAGGAAGTAGCGGTGGCGGTGGAATGCTTGGCAATAGTTCCTTGCTCAGAATGATGGGTATGGGCAGTCAAACAGAAAAAGTGATAATCAAGGGGCAGGATTTCGAGTCTATGGCGAATTTTGCCGAATATTTGAAATATCAACTTGACGATCTGGATAACATCTCCAATTCCCACATTTCAGTTTCCCAAGGAAGTACGGTCTCCAAAATATTCTTTGACCAGTACCTCATGGGAATGAACGAGGTTGAACCCAGTAATGTAAGCCAGGAGCTTTCCAATTTCCAGCCTCAAAGTAAAGCTGAGGTAAAATACAAAGCCGGGAACCAGGAATATGATATCCTGATCCGGGATATCAATTATGATGAGGACGATCAGAAGACACAAACCCGGACATTGGAAGATTTACGCAACCTGGAAGTCACGAACAAGAATAACGGGTTAGTCCAATTACGGAGTTTCAGCCGCATCAACCTAGGACGTGACAAAGGAAATATCACTCGCATTAACCAGGAAAAGGAGGTGAACCTCGTTTATATGTTCAATTCCGACATCAACGAATCAAAGGATTTGCTGGAAGCCGCACGGGAGGAGATTGACGAACTGGTGCAAAGCATGGATGTCCCGACGGGTATCGCCGTGGAGGTCGTACACGAGGAAAACGAAATGGATGATTTTATCTTCCTTATTTTGGCCGCATTCATTTTGATTTACATGATTTTAGCTGCCGTATTTGAATCAACCACGGCTCCCATCGTGTTGATGTTTACCATCCCGCTGGCCGCTATCGGTTCTTTACTGGCGTTATTATTCACGAGCAATTCATTGATGAATGCCAATGTTTTCGTGGGTTTCATTATCCTCATTGGTATCGTGGTGAATAATAGTATCATCCTCATCGACTACACTTCTTTACTCCGTCGGAATGGAAACCGTAAACAACGAGCTATTATAACGGCCGGGTTATCCCGTTTAAGACCGATTCTGATCACGGCAATCACGACGATCGTGGCCATGATTCCGTTAGCTATGGGGCAAGGAGAATATGTGTCCGGACTGGGAGCCCCGTTTGCCATCACCGTGATCGGGGGACTTACCATGAGTACGCTGTTGACTCTGGTCATTATCCCGACATTGTATTCCGGAATGGAAGATGCTTTATACCGCCTACGCACGCAAAGTCTCTTCATGAAACTATTGCAAGTCGTGCTTTTCGTCGTGGCCGTAATCTGCGTTTACTTCTGGACCTATACCCTGTTGAACCGGATTCTATACGTGATCCTGACGGTTATTCTCGTACCGGGAGTGACCTGGTTCTTGGAAGACAGTTTACGTCGGGCGCAAAGTAATATCATCCCAGCTGACGAAGAGTTGGAGATCAAGATATGCAATCTTGTCAAAGTGTACGGACGCCCGTCACGTTTCAACCGGGAATGGACTTCCGGTTTGAAGATCCGGGAACGGCTCGGCCTGCAAGGGAATTATCGCGAATGGCGGGATATGCAACCGTTGTTATGGTCGTTGCCCGTGCTGGGATTCATGTATTATTTCACGTTCAGCTACCAGGTACTGTTCTTCTGGGCAATTGTTTTAGCCTTCATTACCTGGACGATGACGCTAAGTATCATGAATGTTTTCCGGGAGTTCTGCGAGAACCGGAAACAGACCGTCATTGCCAAGATTCTACGGATCATTGCTATCGTCATTTATTATGCCGGCCCGATGGTAATCCTGATTTGGGCAAGCAAGAAATTCGAGAACAGCGGGGGGGCCATCTTCCTCGGTATGTTCTGGTATCTCGGTATTGCTGCCCGCTACCTGTCCAACAAGATCAACAAGGAGAACATCAATATTGACTTAATCGACGGTCGGTTCCGTATGTTGAAAAAGACTATTTTCCGCCTGGCTTCCAAGGCTCCGTTTATCGGGGTGAAGAAGAAACCGTTCAAGGCGTTGAATTCCGTTTCCATGGAGATACATACCGGAATGTTCGGTTTGCTAGGGCCTAACGGAGCCGGTAAGACCACGTTGATGCGTATCATCTGTGGGGTCTTCGAACAGAGTTACGGGAAGATATTCATTAACGGCATCGATACCCAGAAGAAACGGGAAGAGTTGCAAGGTTTGATCGGTTATTTACCGCAGGAATTCGGGACCTACGAGAACCTCACGGCATGGGAGTTCTTGGAGTACCAAGCCCTGTTGAAAGGAATATATAACCAAAAGATACGTCATAACCGGATAGCCGAAGTACTTTCTGCCGTGCATATGTACGAGAACAAGGACAAGAAGATCGGAGGTTTCTCCGGTGGTATGAAACAACGTATCGGTATCGCACAAACCCTGTTGAACCTGCCCCGGATACTCGTGGTGGATGAACCGACTGCCGGTCTGGACCCGCGGGAAAGAATCCGTTTCAGAAACTTGCTCGTGGAATTGTCCCGAAACCGGATCGTGATTTTCTCTACCCACATTATAGAGGACATTGCCAGTTCCTGTAACCAAGTCGGCGTGATCAACAAGGGTATTCTGAAATACAACGGTACGCCAAGTGACATGGCTAATATCGCCAAGGATGTTACCTGGACCTTTGAGGTTCCGGTACGGGATTTCGCAAAATTACCGTCCGACATGCTGATCGTTCACCACATCCGCCAAGGCGATATCATCAAAGTACGTTGCCTCAGCGAGCATAAGCCCACCGAGACCGCCGAGAAGATTCTCCCGGCCTTGGAGGACTCTTACTTGTGGTTGTTGAGAAGTGTGAAGATCGAGAATAAAGAAGAAATTATAACACAATAAAAAGATTTAGCGATTTATGATTGACGATTTCGTGATTCTAAATTCTAAATTTTACATTTTACATTAACGCTATGGTGCAATTTTGGATAACCCTACAAAAGCTGGTACAATATAACATCAAGATTATATTCGGGAATAAATTCCTGTATTTCATGTTGAGTGCCCTCGCCTTCTACGTGATCACGGTGATCGTGAAATTACTGGGAGACGACGAGATCACGCAGGCAACAGCCTACTCCATGTTGATGTTACCGAGCATTCTGTTGGTTTTCTACCCGATGTGTTTCGGCATACAGAACGATCAGGACGCCAAGATCGTGGAGATTATTTTCGGAATCCCGAACTATAGTTATAAGGTCTGGTTATTACGCCTCATCATTTCTTACGTGATCTGTTTCGTGATTACCTGTTTCCTTGCTCTATTAACGGATTTGGCTATCGTGTCGGTTCCCCCGATGGGACTGACCCTACAAGCCATGGTCCCGGCTCTTTTTATCGGCACGCTTTCCTTCATGTTAAGCACAATGATCAAGAACGGGAACGGAACTTCCGTGGTGATTATCATTATCGGACTGTTATTCTCCATGATACAGGGAGCTATCGGGGATAGTCAATGGAACATTTTCTTGAATCCTTACGATGTTCCCATTGACAAGAACCCGCAGATATTCTTCAACACGGTCTTCCATTGCCGGATGAATATGTTGATCGCCTCAGTCCTCTTTATCATCTTCGGACTGAACAACACCCGAAACCGGGAGAAATTTATATAGAAGAAATCGGGGTTGTCCCAAAAGTCATTTTATTTCGTAAAACTCCTCCGTCACTTCGTGCCACCTCTTTCTTCCCCTGCCTGAGGGGAAGTACCCCGAAGGGGGGAGGGAGTTTGAAAACACCTTGTTTTGTGTATGTCTGTTCTTTTGTTACCTTTGTTCGCAAATACTACTATCAAGTGAAATTTTCGTCTTTTTTTAAGAAACTCTATTCATCTAATAAGAAGGATTAGTACATGAAATATTTTATTGAAACCCTAACAAGCAACAGCAAGAGCGTGGAACTACCCGAAGAGTTTAATTATTTCGGGAAACTGATTGGCAGTTGGAAATTTGATTATGTCGATCACAACATATCCTGTTCGACTAAAGGAGAATGGCATTTCTCGTGGATCCTTGAGGGAATGGCGGTACAAGATGTTATTATTCTACCTTCACGAGAAACCAGAACAGAAATACCACATCCCCTCACCGAATACGGCACGACACTTCGTGTCTACAATCCAGCCACGCACACTTGGGACATTGCCTATTGCTATACAGGAAGAATCATGCGCCTTGAGGCAAGAAAACAAGATGATATGATTGTTCTCACGAATATTGACGACGAAAAGAAGAAATGGGCTTTCGTCAAGATCGAGGATAACACATTTCATTGGCAGAATGTAACCGTAAAAGATAATGGTGAATGGCTTATAAATGCGGATTTATATGCCGTGCGTACACGATAAGCATTTTGCACGGCACACCTTACTGCAAGTATAAATATTCTTTATTCTTAAACATCATGGCATAACAGCTCATATAGTAAATATACAACACGATTCACCCGACATACAAACATAATTGAATGAAAAACCAATTCTATAAAATAGGAAATAGGAATAAATAGACTTCTGCAAGAATAATTTCAACGTCTTATGTAAGCTATGTCATTTTTTATAATTTTGCGGAGATTATCACCATAAAAATAAAGAAATGAAAAAAATCTTGTATGTATTATGTCTGCTTACGACTCTTGTAGCGTGTAGTGATGACGATGACAAAATTATTACCGATTATGACAAACCGTACACGAAGTTACCCTCTTCCGAATTAAGAACTTTAATCGAAGACAATATCAGTTCATGCGAAGCGTTGGTCAAGGAGTTTAGTGAGATGGAGGAAAATAATGAGATATTCGATTTAATAAGGTATTATGGTATAAACTTGAGTTTCAATATTTCCGATTTGATAAACTCCCGAAGTTCAGACTCAAGCAAAGAAAACACATTTACCGGAATGAAATTAGTTTGGAACAAAGACAAACAGGATTTCGACACGACTATCAATGCAGCCGGATTCATGGAAGTCCTCTTCCCCTCTTCCAAAACAGATCAGTCCAAAAATGATCTTCGTTTCATTGCAACGATTGATTATAGTACCGGTGTCTGCCTTAAAATGGAAGTTTACAAGGGTGAAGAAATTCTATTACACAAAGTACAGCAATATAACAAAGAAACTTCCGAAGCCATACAAATAGTAAAATGCCCTCCTTACAGCCAAATGGTCAAGATGGAAATAAATTACGATGATATTGTCTCCCGATTTATCATGAGAAGAATGCCCAAAGAGGTCATTGTACAAAAGGACGGAGGAGATTATTACAGCCTTTCAATGAATATCGAAAATGGTAACTTAGATTTAGTGACAGATTTCAATAACATCCGGATTCGCTCAACATTCGAACAATATAACAGCATACAGGCGTTAATTGAGGAAATATATTACACGAACGAAGGACGTTATGACGAGTTGGTTACAGAACTTTTCAGAAAAAATATGCGAGAAAGTGTTATTGTTTTCACGGATAAAGATGAGAAAATCGGAGAATGGGAATTCGTGGAACTAAAACGAGGCGCAGAAAGTCCTTTCCCTCTTTGTAAATGTATGTTCCAAGACGGAACAGAATTATTTTTCCGGTTATATACATTTATCTAGTTTCCTATAAAGATTTCTTTCCCCGGTTTTCAAAAAGAGCCGGGGAAATTTCTGTCTAATGAATCCCTGTACGCCCCAATTTCTCGTTTAGTTTACGACGAATGACATTGATGGCATTTTTGCGCTTAAGGAGTTCCACGATTTGCGAAGGATCTTTACTATTCTGTGATTCAAGAATGCGATTATCTATATCCCGAGAGAGCATTTCCACTCTTCGCATCTTGTAATTATCTAGTATCTTGGGCAGAAGTTCTCCGAGTTTCATCTGTTCCGTCTCGACAAAACTATCCATCTTGTACCAAATCTTACTTAACTCGTAAGGTTCACTCAAGATATTGGCAGCCATAGTACTAACTTTTATATCCGGGTAAGAAATAAAATAACGGGCCGGGATAAACGACGGAGACTCATACTGACGTTGATATTCCTGTTGCATCGTACGGAACACGGGATTCAACAATTCCAAATCATCTTCCCCAAGTTCCCGGATAATGAATTCCCCGACACTCACACTTCGCATATACCCGTTACGTTCCTCCTCGTACAACTCGCTATCCCCGAATAAAAGCAGGTAACGAATCAACACACTTTCCTCGATGTCACAAGGAGTCGCTCCTCGTGTCGGGGTTGTTACCTTCAATTCCGGAGTCGTAACAGGAGTTTTAGAAGGTTGTTCCTCGTTCTTCAAGCGAACCTTGGCAATCTCGGTATATAAAACTCGTTCCTCAACATCCAACTGGTGTGCAGTTTCCCGCACATAGACGGAACGCACGATGTTATCCGGAATCTTGGCAATACTTCGCACGATGTCCGTGATTAGGCGAGCCCGTTCAACAGGATCATCCCCCGCAGTACCCAGCAATAATTTAGTCTTGAAATTTATAAAATCCGTCTCGTTATTTGCGATAAAGTCCGCCAAATCTTGCGGCGTATGACTCCGGGCAAAAGAATCCGGGTCCTCCCCGTCCGGCAGTAAAAGTACCCTCACATTCAATCCCTCTTCCAGCACGAGATCGATTCCCCGCAAAGAGGCCTTGATCCCGGCAGCATCCCCGTCATAAATAATTGTCACGTTCGGGGTCAACCGACGAATCAACCGGATCTGTTCGATCGTCAAAGAGGTTCCCGAGGAAGCCACCACGTTCTCAATTCCTTTCGCATGAAAAGAGATCACGTCCGTGTACCCTTCCACCAAGATGCAGCGATCTTGCTGCACGATTGATTTCTTAGCAAAGAATATCCCGTAAAGGGTTTTACTCTTGTGATATATCTCGGACTCCGGGGAATTCAGGTATTTTGAAATCTTTTTATCGGCTGTCATCGTTCGTCCCCCGAAAGCAATCACCTTACCCGCCAAATCAAGCACGGGAAACATCACCCGGGCTCGGAATCGGTCGAAAAGTCCTTTCTCGTTCTCGATGGTCAATCCTGTCTTCACGAGAAACTCTTTCTTGTAGCCCTTTTCCTGAGCTGTTTTCGTGAACGCCCCCCAACCTTCCGGGTTATAGCCCAAACCGAATTTGCGAATCATCTCGTCACTGATACCTCGTTGACGCAAGTAACCCAATCCCACGGAACGCCCCTCGTCCGTGTTCCACAGTTGATATTGAAAATACTCGTTCGCATATGAAGAGACAATTAACATACTCTCCCGTTCCGTCTTCTCCTTCTTCTGTTCCTCTGTTAATTCCTTTTCCTCAACCGGGATATGATATTTCTCGGCCAAGTATTTCAATGCCTCCACGTAAGACATCTGCTCGTGTTCCATGATAAAATTCACGGCATTTCCCCCTTTCCCGCAACCGAAACATTTATATATGCCTTTTGCCGGGGAAACGGTGAACGAACCTGTCTTCTCGTTATGAAACGGACACAGCCCAAGATAGTTCACGCCTCGCTTTTTTAAACTCACGAAATCGGAAACCACCTCGTATATATCCGCCGCATCAAAAATTTTCTGTATGGTAGCCTGATCAATCATGACACAAAGATAGGATAATGGAATTGAAAATGGAGAATTGAAAATTGAAAATGATGTAATAAGATTAAAATCATTGAAAAGTTGCGCCCGACAAGAGTTTTAACAATACTTTAACATACATGTCGTATTAGTGGAACAATATTTGTATACTTTTGCACGTGGAAACGTTTTAAACACGTTTCGTTTCCACGTACAAACACTAAGACATCAGCTATGGAAGAAAACATAAAACAAAAAAGGGAACTTATAGCCGCTATCTCGGATCTTTTTTTGAGATTTGGATTGAGAAGTACCTCCATGGATGATATAGCGAATCACTTGAAAATTTCGAAGAAAACACTCTACCAACAGTTTGCCAATAAAGACGACGTGGTGGAGCAAGTGATGTTGTACAGGAGAGATGAAAAAATAAAAAACACGGATGTTAATCAACTAGCCAAGAAAAACCCGATCGTGGTCATGAGCGAAATTCGGGATTTCATGGTGAGTGACTTGGGTAGCCGCTTACCTGCCAATCATTTTGATTTAAGGAAATACCACCCGGCCGTGTACGAAAGAGTAGCCAAGCAAGAAGAGGAGTCAACGAAGAAGTTTCTCGTGGCATTACTGGATAACGGTATAAAACAAGAACTCTTCCGGAAGGATATTGACAAAGAATTACAATTGTACCTGTTAGGCAAACAATTGCACTTTTTGAAAGATCCTGAAATCACCAGTAAGCTTGAATACCCGATTTCGGTAATTATTTCAACGATCTTTATCAATTTTATTTACGCTATATCCACAGAAAAAGGTCTAAAAGAATTTGAACGCTTAAGGAACACGGCAAAACGACCAGAAGACGGATGATTGATTTTTTGGTACGAGTTTTGTAACGAGAGAAAAAACATTTGAAATTTCCCGGAAAAAATAAATAATTAAATCTATAATCTATGAAACAAGGAACGACTCTTTTCCTCCTAATGTTTTTCGTGCCATGGATGCTCCACGCACAGGAAGCGCCGCAAACGATATCGCTGCAGCAAGCAGTGGAGTTTGCCATCAAGCACAACAAAGAACTGCAATCTTCGCAGATGAATATTGATTTGTATCGCCAAAAGGTACGGGAATCCGTATCACAAGGATTGCCACAAGTCAATGGTACCGTAACGTATTCCACGAATTTCAACTACAAGATGGATTTCGGCGGTCAAGCGATAAAAATGAAAGACCAGTCTAACCTGACGGTAGGTTTGCAACAGTTATTATTCAGCGGCCAATGGATTTTAGGACTGCAAACCAGTAAAATCGCTGTACGCCTGACCGAGCAGGAAGTTGAAACCACGGAACTAGATATTATTGAGAATATCTATAATTCATACTACACGGTGCTGGTATCTGAAAGAATGCTCGACATTCTACGTCAGAATCTGGAGAATATGAATGAAATTTACAAGCACACCGATAATATGTACAAAGCCGGAACGGTTGAAGTGACGGACGTGGATCAAATCCGCATTAACGTGGGACAACTGAAAAACAGTTTATTATCCATGGAGAGAACGGTTGCCGTGAATTACAACCTACTGCGTCTTCAACTGGGACTGGAAGCAGGCACCCCGATTAAACTTACGGACGCGCTGAACGTATTCTTGGAAAACGATAAGTCCACTCGCTTGTATGTTGAGAAATTTGACATCAATAATAATTTAAGTTATCAATTGATCACCACGCAAACCGAACTGAATAAAAAGATGCTGGGATTGGAAAAATGGAGTTACGCTCCCACAATCTCCGGTAATTACAACTTCAACTACAAGATTTTGAAACCAGCATTGGATATGAGCCCGAAACACACGGCCGGCCTCACGATGAACATTCCGATTTTCTCCGGTTTACAGCGGGATTCCAAGGTTAAACAGGCCAAAATCACCTTGGAACAATCTTATATGCAGAAGAGTTTATTGCAAGACCAGTTGAACGTGCAGGACGAACAGTTGAAATTCAACTTGAAAAACGCCATGGAAAATTACAACCTGCAAAAAGAGAACATCGATGTTGCCACGCGGGTATTAAAGAACTACCAGAGAAAATACGAGCTGGGAGCTGTTTCCAGTTTGGATTTGACACAAGCAAATAACAACTACCTGCAAGCAGAAACAAATTACACGGAAGCAATTCTAAGCTTGCTACAAGCACAAGTAAGTTTGGAAAAACTGTATAATCAACTTCCCCGATAAAACAACTTGAATAACAAAAACAAAAAAGAAATACAATGGTAAAGAATCTCATTTTATCGATTATAGCATTAGCTATCCTTGCCGGTTGCTCGGGCAAAAAAGATAAGACTACAGGGGAAACCGTGGAGGCGGTTCCTGTTAAGGTGCAAAAATTAGAGAAGACGGATATTGCCAAAACCTTGGACTATACCGCCAACTTACAAGCAGATAAGCAAGTGTACTATGCCCCCGCTGCCACGGGTAGAATCGAGAAGATTTACGTGGAAGTAGGCGACCGCATCAAGAAAGGTCAGTTACTCGTTGAGATGGATAGAACCCAGCTAGTTCAAGCAGAAGTTCAACTAAAGAACTTGGAAACGGAATATAACCGTGCCGTCCAATTAAATGAAACCGGAAGTATCTCCAAACAAGCTTATGATGCTGCCGTAACCCAATACGAAGTAGCTAAAGCTAACGTGGATTTCTTGAAAGAGAACACGAAAATGCTCGCTCCTTTTGACGGTATCGTGACCGGAAAATATTTCGAGAACGGGGAACTTTACACGGGTGCAGCTTTCGGTGGGGCCAGCAAACCTTCTATCATCGCAATCGAGAAGATCAACCCTTTGAAAGCTTACGTGAATCTAGCTGAACAATACTATTTGTCCGTACAAAAGGGAACCAAAGTTCAGTTGAAGAGCAATATCTATCCTGACAGAACATTTGATGGTACGGTTAGCATCGTTTACCCGACGATCGACCCCGCCTCAAGAACTTTCACGGTAGAAGTAAAAATCCCGAATAGCGACGAATCATTAAGACCGGGGATGTACGGAACCATTGACTTCTTCATCGGTAACACAGAAACTATGGTCGTTCCGGCTATCGCTGTATTGAAATTACAGGGTTCCAACGATCGTTACGTGTTCTTGAATAAAGATGGAAAAGCAAAACGTGTGGCAGTAAAACTCGGCAGACGTTTCGAAGATCAAGTAGAGTTGATCAGTGATGAAATCCGCGAAGGAGACGAGTTGATTGTTGTCGGTCAAGGCCGGTTAGTTGACGGATCACCACTTTCTATTACAAAATAGGAGAAACCCGCAACTTAAAATTTAAAACTTAAAATTTAAAATTCAGAATATGAGTATATACAATACAGCGGTCAATAAACCCATTTCAACCTTGATGGTTTTCCTCGCCATCATCGTACTGGGTGTTGCTGCCTATATACAATTACCGGTGGACCAGTATCCCAAGATGGACCCGCCTTATATCACGGTAATGGCAACCTACCCGGGAGCTAACGCCGCAGATATTGAAGAGAACGTGACCAAGATCCTCGAAGACCAGTTAAACTCGGTGGATGACTTGAAGGAATTGACCTCAACTTCTTACGATAACCTATCTGTTATCTCCCTAGAGTTTGAATGGGAAGTAAATCTTGACGAGGCTTCAAACGACGTGCGTGATGCAGTAGATAAAGCCATGTCCAGCCTCCCGGATGATATAGACCGTCCTACCATCATGCGTTTCAACACGTCCATGATGCCTATCTTGATTTATGCCGTAACCGCAAAGGAATCATATCCCGGTATTGACAAGATTTTGGATGACAAGCTGATTACCCGGTTAAACCGCGTGGACGGAGTTGCCTCTGTTATCGTGGCCGGAGCCCCGGAACGTGTCGTTTACGTGGACCTCGACCCGAATAAACTTGATGCTTACAATTTGACGCTGGAACAAATCGGTAACAAGATTCTGGCAGAGAATAAAGATATTTCTTCCGGTAACGTGAAGATGGGACAGATGGACTATACTTTGCGCGTGGAAGGAGAATTCGAAGAAAGTGACCAGATCAAAAACATCGTGTTAGGCACTCAAAATGATAAAATCATTTACCTGCGTGATGTTGCCAATGTACGGGATACCCTAAAAGATATTACCCTAGAACAAACGATTAACAGAGGTCGGGGTGGTGTATTAATGGTAACCAAACAAACCGATGCAAACGCAGTAGCTGTTGCGAAACAGGCAAAGAGCGAAATCGAGAAAGCACAGAGGGAACTACCGACAGATATCAAATTCCAAATCATTTCGGATAACTCGGACTTCATCATCAAGTCTATTAACAACTTGCAGGAGTCTTTGATGTACGCTTTGATCTTCGTGATCTTGATCGTGTTCTTATTCTTGGGACGTTGGAGAGCAACCTTCATCATCGCATTGACAATCCCGATTTCCTTGATTGTTGCTTTCATTTACTTATTTGCAACCGGGGAGTCGCTTAACATTATATCTCTATCGTCCCTATCTATTGCAATTGGTATGGTGGTGGACGACGCCATCGTGGTATTGGAGAACATCACGAAACATATTGACCGGGGAAGCCGTCCGCGAGAGGCCGCCAAATACGGTACAAACGAGGTTTGGTTGTCTGTAATCGTTACGACGTTGGTAACCGTGGCTGTGTTCTTCCCGTTGACCTTGGTGAGCGGTATGACCGGTATTTTGTTTAAACAGTTGGGATGGATCGTTTGTATCACGGTATGTACGTCAACCGTGACCGCAATCTCTTTGACCCCGATGTTGTGTTCTCAATTGATGAAAATTCAAGAGAAGACGGATTCAAGTAAGTTTAGTTTCTACAACTTCGTTTCCAGAATGTTGGAGAAATTGGACAGTGCTTACGAGAAATTGATCCGCTGGGTACTTGTTCACAAGACCGTAACGATCCTTAGTATGTTTGCTTTATTCTTTGCCTCCATGTTCCTGGCTAAATTGATCAAAACGGACTTTATGCCCCAAAATGACCAGAACTACCTGAACGTGTACGCCAAGATGCAATCCGGCCAACGTGTAGAGGTGACGAGAGAGGTTGCCTTGGAAATTGATTCCATCATTCGAAAAGATATTCCGGAAATCACGTTGATCAACTTGTCATACGGTAGTGAAGAGGAAGCCTCTTTCGCATCCATGATGAACAGCACGGGTAACAATATCTTGAACATGCGTTTGAGAACAACAGATATTAAAGACCGTCAACGTAGTGTGTTCCAGATTGCCGACCAGGTGCGTGGTATCTTGAAAGCTTTCCCGGACATTTTACAGTACACGGTAACAACTTCAAGCGGTGGTTCCATGGGAGGTAATAACGTGGACATTGAAATCATGGGACATGACTTCAACACAACTACGAATCTAGCACACTCCATCGCAGAGAAAGCCCGCCAGATTCCGGGTGCGGAAGATATCAAGATCAGCCGTGACGAAGATAAATCCGAGTTGCGTATCATGCTGGATCAAGATAAACTAGCCCGCCACGGTCTGACGACGTCTGAAGTAGGTTCATACATGCGTAACCGTATCTATGGATACCGGAACAGTAAATACAAGGAAAACGGAGAGGAATATGATATTATCGTACGTTTCGACGAGAAATATCGTTCTTCGATCACCGAGATTGAAAATATCATTATTCCTGACGGCAAGGGCCAGAAGGTTCGGTTAAAAGAACTGGGAGAAATCCAAGAGTTCTTCTCCCCGCCAAATATCGAGCGTAAGAGTAAACAACGTTTGTTGAAAGTGTCTATCACCCCGGCAGCAGGAGTTGCCCTAGGAGATATAGCAACTGCAGCTCAAGAGATCATCGATAACACGGAAATACCTCAGGAAGTATCCATGTATATCGGTGGTAGCTACGAGGATCAACAGGAATCATTCAGCTCATTGTTCTTATTGTTGTTACTCTCTTTGATGTTGGTTTACATCGTGATGGCTGCACAGTTCGAGTCATTCAAGATGCCGTTCATCATCATGTTGGCAATTCCGTTCGCCTTCACCGGTGTGGTTCTTGCCTTGTTGCTGACGAACACAACCTTGAGTATCGTTGCCGCATTGGGTGCTATCATGTTGGTGGGTATCGTTACGAAAAATGGTATCGTATTGATCGACTTTATCAACTTGATGCGTGAACGAGGTATCCGCCTGTACGACGCAATCGCAATGGCTTGTCGTTCTCGTTTGCGTCCGGTATTGATGACCTCGTTAACCACCATCTTAGGTATGGTGCCGATGGCAATTAGTGCTGGTGAGGGTTCTGAAACCTGGAGACCGATGGGTATCGCCGTAATCGGTGGTATGATCTTCTCCACGATTATCACGATGGTGATTGTTCCGGCCGTTTACGCCGCAATGGACAAGAGTGGTAGCCGTGACAAAAAGAAGATTCTCAGCAAACAATTCAAGTTCATGGCCGACTTTAACCCGGAAAGAGATCTTCCGAAAAAGAAATAAATAATACTAAGTTAGATTTACGATGTAAAATGTAACATCGTAAATCTAACATCTAAAGTCCTAATAATTATGAAAGCAGTATTTATATCATATAACCAAGCTTTGACCGAACGGGTTGCTTTTATCCTTGATCAATTACAGATCCGGGGATTCACGCAATGGCCCTTGGTAAACGGAGCTGGAACCGTGGATGGAGAACCGAGAATGGGAACCCACACTTGGCCGGAAATGAACTCCGCAACCTTGACTATCGTGGAGGAAGAAATGGTTCCTCTGATCTTGAAATACGTCAAGAACCTGGATGAAGTGAATAAAGAAAACGGTATCCGGGCATTTGTCTGGGACATCACGGATATGTATTAAAAAAAGAGGCTTTCGCCTCTTTTTTTATTCTGCATCCAATGATTTGAATCCCTTTCCTAATATCTCTCTGGAATCAATAACATTTATGAAAGCCTCCGGGTCAATTTCACGGATACGGTGACGTAAAATCATCATCTCACGACGGGTTAGAATCGTGTAGATAATCTCACGCGCCTCACCTTTATAAGCCCCGATAGCCGGTAAAATCGTAGCACCGCGATTAATATCATTCAAGATTATATTTTTCACTGTATCCATTTCTTTAGTCACGATCATCAACGTCTTGTGAACAGAAGCTCCCTCCACGATCAAGTCGATCACCTTACCTTCGATGAACACGATAATCCAGGAATACATCGGCAAACGCCAGTCTCCGAAGGCTACAACCGTTGACAGGGTTATCGTACAATCCACGATAATTACCAACGTTCCCAAAGAGATATGGGTGTACTTGTTCAAAATCATGGAAATAATATCCGATCCCCCGGAAGTCGCCCGCGCCTTGAAAATCATACCGATACCGATACCGTAAACAATACCACCGAAAATAGCCGACAACAACTGTTCGTTTAACATTGTCCGGTCAGTAATTCCCGGTTCCAATAAAGCATCATAACCGTAAACATAGTGAATCAAGCGCATAAACGCCGGAATGGCAAACGTACAGATGATGGTCTTCACACCAAACATCCCTCCCAAGAAATAGATTCCCAATAGCAACAGGGGTAAATCCATGCAAAGAGCCGCAATTTCAGTCTCCCAACCCCACAAATGATGAAATACCATGGACAGACCGTATGTTCCCCCGGGAGCAAAACCATAAGGCTCCGCAAATAACACAGCCCCTAATGCAAACACGAAACAACCACCCAACAACCATCCGTAGGTGATAAAGAAATCCTTGGAGAACAATTTCTCCTTAGTTACAAATCCCATACTACAACTTATTTATTTTAGTTATTAATTTCGCTTGTTTTTAGCCGCACAAAAGTACAACTTGTTTTCGACTTTTTACAACGTTTTCGATCTCTCGAATTTAACTATAAACACCTAATTACAAGTGAATTACATTTTAATTTCGATGCATAATTATACAACTCACCTCATAATTATTCGAAAAAACACGAACCCCATGAAAAAGAATAATTTTCAATACTCCATTTCCGATTTCCAATTATTTTCCTTATGTTTGTAAACGTATTGGAAAGGTAATGTTCTTCGTGACATTACGAGGGAATCCCGTGAGAGTCGGGAACTGTACCCGCAGCTGTAAGTTTCGAAACTTTAGTCTCTACTGCCACTGTCTGTACATGGATGGGAAGGCGACGAAAAGGAAACAAGTCAGAAAACCTGCCAAGACGTAACTGTTTATGTAGCTTTCGGGAAGTGAAGCTGGCAAGATGTTTATCATGGTAACATGATCTTCTTCTACCCAAATTTTCCAACAAGCATTGTTCTGTGAAATAAGTGAGCAGATTATGAGATGTAGAATATCTCTGCCAATTTTGTTTTACATCGCGTAACAAGCTCACTTATTTTGAATACAGTTTCCAAATCAACGATAAAGCCTCGCTTGGAACCAAGCTTGAAATATCATCTCCTTTTCGGATCATTTCTCGGATCTCGGTGGCAGACAAGGGAAACAAAGGGGCATCAACGAACGTCATGTTCGTAAATCCTTCAATAGAAGTGATAATACCTGAACGGGGATAAACAAAAATATCACAATGTCCCTCGATCCAACGATGCTCCTTCCATTTCGGGAAATCCAGTACGTTATCCCCCCCGATGATCAAAGCAAATTGTTGACCGGGGTATCGATCAAACAAAACCCGTAAGGTATCCACCGTGTAGGAAGGTTTAGGCATTGAAAATTCGATATCACAGGCTTTCATTCCGGGAATTCCTTTGATGGCAGCCTTCACGATCTCGAAACGCTCGGTCTCCGGCAAAAGGAATCGATCTACTTTAAACGGGTTACAAGGACTGACCACAAACCACACTTCCGCACACAACTTTTTTTCCAACAGGTAACGAGCAATTCCCACGTGCCCGTTATGGATCGGGTTAAACGATCCGAAAAAAAGTCCGATAACAGGTCCGCTTTTCTTTTCCTTACCTTGTTTCATTCGATTATTTCAAAAAATCCCTTACCGCCTTTTCAGCTTCGGCTAAAGCCGTATCTAAATTGTCATTCACAATGACCACGTCAAATTTATCAGCAAATGTCATTTCATACTCCGCTTTAGCCACACGTTGCTCTATCTTCTCCATTGAATCCGTACCCCGTCCGATCAACCGTTGCCGCAAGACCTCCACGGAAGGAGCTTTAATAAAAACAGATAGCGCCTGATCCCCGAATATTTTCTTGATATTCACCCCTCCAACAACATCCACGTCAAATACCACGGCATGACCAGCCTTCCAAATTCGCTCCAGTTCACTCTTCAGCGTCCCGTAGAAACATCCCGGATAGACCTCTTCCCACTCTAGGAAATCCTCCGCCTCAATTCTTTCTTTAAACTCATCCGTTGAAAAGAAATAATACTCTTTCCCGTGTTTCTCTTCTCCCCGGGGCGCCCTGCACGTTGCAGACACCGAAAACTCCAACCCGAAATCCTTCGCCAGCAAGTAATTCACGATCGTACTCTTCCCCGATCCGCTAGGTGCTGAAAATATGATTACCTTCTTTTTCATCCGTTTATAAAGTTTATAAGGTTCATAAAGTCAAAGCTTTTTAATAAAGTTCGATAACATTTTAGATATGATTTCTGTTTCTAGCAAAAGTTCGGAAAAATTCTTTTCATCTAATATCAATACATCCTTAGCTAAATAAAGCATTGAGCGAACTTCACCACACGATCCTTTCGAAATATAAAGAAATTGTTTGAATTCAAGATTGGACTTACGCTCAAATCCCTCTGCAATATTATTCATCACAGATACTGCAGCTCGTTGTATTTGATCTTTGAATCCATAATCTTTACTACAACCAAATTGATTATAAATTCTTCTTGCCAAATCTCGAGCTCTTTGCCAAGCAAGAATATCTTCAAATCGCTCTACTCTCATTACTTACTTTATGAACCTTATAAACTTTATGAACTTTACGAACCTAATCATAGCACATTGAGACTCTGTTCCTTTATTTTTTCCAGTTCATCTTTCATGCGGACAACCAGTTTCTGGATGTCGTGGTCATTGGCTTTAGAACCCATGGTGTTGATTTCTCGACCGATTTCCTGAGCGATAAATCCGAGTTTACGTCCCGGCGCCTCTTCTTTCTCCACCGTCTCGACAAAATATTTACAATGATTTGCCAAACGAACTTTCTCTTCCGTAATATCCAGTTTCTCCAAGTAATAGATAATTTCTTGCTCTAACCTGTTCTCGTCAATATTTTTAATCTCTCCCCACTCCTTCATCTTGTCTTGCAAGCGTTGCTTGATAGTAATCACTCGTTGTTTCTCGAACTGGGGCACTTCTCCCGACAAGCTTTTGATCAACTCGATCCGTTTCAAAATATCTGCAATCAAAACTTTACCCTCTTGAATACGGAAATCATCAACATCCGACAACGCTTTCTCGATGGCTCTCTTCAAACAATTCCAACCTTCTTCATCCAACTCTTCCATTTTAGCTTGCATCGTGTCAGGGAAACGCATAATGGTTTGCAGCAACTCGCTCTTGTTGATTTCCACTCCCAACGAACTCGCAACTTCCAACATCTGATTATAATACTGTCTTACCACCGATTGGTTCACGGCAACATCTTTCTCGTCCTCCGCATTATCAAAATAGATATACACGTCCACCTTCCCGCGTTCCAGAACGTTCTTTATCATATTCCGGATCTCGATATCCTTCTCTTTGTAAATACTCGGAGTCCTCAAATTAATATCCAATTGTTTTGAATTCAGACTTTTTACCTCCACGATCACTTTCTTTGTCCCGCAGTCCACTGTTGCTTTACCGAAACCGGTCATTGATTTTATCATAGCTCTTGTTTTAAATACAAACATTTAACCACAAAAGTAAGGCTTTTTTTGAAAATCCCCGCCAAATAACTACCTTTGTTCAGTTTGTCAAATCATCAGAATATACATAATCATGGATGCGAATCATCTTTCTGCCTTCCAAAAAGGAGTTATCGGGGTACAATTTCTTTTCGTCGCCTTCGGTTCGACGGTACTCGTTCCCTTACTTGTAGGATTGGACCCGTCAACAGCACTTCTTACCGCGGGAATCGGAACATTAATTTTCCATCTTGTCACGAAAGGTATCGTTCCCATCTTCTTGGGAAGTAGTTTCGCATTCATCGCCCCAATCATCAAAGCCAGTGAATTGTACGGTATGGCAGGAGCCCTTTCCGGGATGGTCGCCGTGGGTGCGGTCTACGGGCTTATGAGCTTGTTGGTAAAATTACGGGGAACCGACTTTATCAAGCAACTATTTCCCCCCATCGTGATCGGTCCGGTAATCATATTAATCGGGCTTTCCCTCGCCAGCTCCGGGGTAAAAATGGCAAGCGAAAACTGGGTATTGGCCCTTATCTCCCTGATCACGGCTGTCGTCGTCTCTCTGAAAGGCCGGGGGCTGTTAAAATTAATCCCTATATTCTGCGGAATCATTGTCGGATATCTTGTAGCACTTTTCTTCTATAACGTGGATACCGCCCCGATCAAAGAAGCCGCATGGTTTGCCCTTCCCCAATTCGTGACACCCGATTTCTCTTGGGCTGCCATTATCTATATGGTTCCCGTGGCCATCGCTCCTGTCATCGAACACATCGGGGATGTCTACGCGGTGAACAGTGTTGCCGGTAAGGATTTCGTGAAAAACCCCGGATTACACCGTACACTACTGGGTGACGGTCTTGCCTGTGTTTTCGCCGGGTTAATCGGTGGCCCTCCCGTAACCACGTATTCCGAAGTTACCGGGGCCGTGTCTTTAACAAAGGTGACAAGCCCTGCCGTGATTCGAATTGCTGCCGTGATGGGGATCGTCTTCTCGGTTTTCGGTAAAATCAGTGCTTTGTTAAAATCCATCCCAGCCTCTGTTTTGGGAGGGATCATGCTACTCTTGTTCGGAACAATTGCCTCTTTGGGAATGAGTAACTTAATACAGAACAAGGTTGACCTTTCCAACACCCGCAACATGATTATCGTCTCTCTCATCCTAACCTTCGGTATTGGAGGGGCGGCCTTCGAATGGGGTAATTTCTCCATGTCCGGCATAGGCCTTGCCGCCTTATTGGGCGTCATCTTAAACTTGATATTACCGACAAAAGAATCCAAAGCATAATACAGGCTTCCAAACGTCACTCATCTCTTGTGGATCAACATATCCACCACCCCTTTATGCCCTACCGCGTAACAAAAAAATAACCGTTTTGAAACATTAGATTCACATAATCAGCGGAACTTGCAATCGCAAAAAAGAAAGAAAACAATTTATTTAAATGAATAGAAAATGAAAAACTTGCTTTTAACCACAGTTCTTATGTTAGCTGTTATTTTTAGCAGCAACGCGACACATGACGTGAACGGTCCCGCTAAAAAAGTATCTATCTCCGGAGCAGGGGCAACCTTCCCTCTTCCCTTCTATAACCTTGCATTCAAAACTTATCAAGATAAAACAGGTAATTCCATTACCTACGGAGGCATCGGTAGTGGTGGCGGTATTCGTAGCCTGAAAGACAAAATCGTGGATTTCGGGGGGTCCGATGCCTATCTGTCCGACAAAGAAATGAGCGAAATGCCCGCAGCCGTGGTTCACATCCCGACGTGCATGGGAGCCGTGGTGTTGGCGTACAACCTTCCGGGAGTAGACAACTTGAAACTAACCGGGGATATTATCGCCGATATTTACTTGGGCAAAATCACCAAATGGAACGACAGCCGTATTGCAGCCATCAATCCCGGCGTGAACTTACCCGACAAAGCCATGAGTCCTGTCTATCGTTCAGATGGTAGCGGAACCACTTTCGTGTTCAGTGACTATATGACCAAAGTAAGCCCGGAATGGGCCGAGAAGATCGGAACCGGAAAATCATTAAAATGGCCGGTAGGTATGGCCGCTAAAGGTAACCCAGGCGTTGCTGGAGTAATCAGTCAAACTGAAGGGTCCATCGGTTACGTGGGTTCCGAATATGCTTTTGCCATGAAAATCCAATTCGCCCAGATGAAAAATGTGGCCGGTAACTTTATTACCCCAAACACGGAAAGCATCTCAGCCGCAGCGAAAGGAGATATGCCCGCCGATACCCGTACAATGATCACCAACTCGGCCGCTCCGGATGCATACCCGATCAGTTGTTTCACATGGATCATCTTATACAAAGAGCAAGCCTATGCCGATAGAAATCAAGCTCAAGCCGAAGAAACATTGAAACTATTGAACTGGATGCTGGACGCAGAGGCCCAAGCCTTAACCACAAAAGTAAACTACTCCCCGCTCCCGGAAAAGGCAGTAAAAAATGCAAAAGCGTTACTAAAATCAGTCACTTACAACGGGCAACCCGTGTTGAAATAATCAAGTATACACATTATTCAAAAAACTACAAACTCCAAATTGCACTATAAAAGTGCAGAAAACAGCAATTTTCTGCACTTTTATAGTGCAATTTGCGTATATTTGCAGAAATACATACTAATCATGGATAAACTTTACGAAAGTTTCAACAAACTATTAAAAATTACAAACACCGATTTTATTCGCTATAAATATGCCGAAATTAATTGGGACAGCCATATGTTAGGACTTGTTGGTCCACGGGGTATTGGTAAAACAACAATGTTTCTCCAACATATTAAACAAAACCTACACCCGAAAGATACGTTGTATGTTTCAGCAGACAACATATATTTTACAGAGAATTCTTTGATCGATCTAACAGACAAATTTAGTAAACAAGGAGGGAAACACTTGTTTATCGACGAAATACATAAATACCCTAATTGGTCACGTGAATTAAAACAAATATACGACACCTATCCAGATGTGCAGATACGATTTACCGGATCATCCATTCTAGACATCTATAAAGGAACTGCAGACCTAAGCCGACGAGCTCCTATCTACGATATGCAAGGCCTCTCTTTCCGCGAATATTTAAACATGTTTCATCACATGAATATTCCTGTTTATACAATAGATGAAATATTAGAACACAAAGTAGAAATACCCCAAATAACGCATCCTCTCCCCCTCTTCATAGAGTACCTTCAGCAAGGCTATTACCCGTTTGGTAAAGACAAAACTTTCGAGATTGAATTGGACCAAGTGATAAACCAGACCATGGAGATCGATATCCCACAATATGCAAACATGAATGTCTCCACTGGACGCAAATTAAAACAACTTCTAATGATCATTTCTCAAAGTGTTCCATTTAAGCCAGTCCTACAAAAACTGGCAGATATGATTGGTGTAAGTCGGAATTATTTAGCCGATTACCTACTTTACATTGAAAAAGCAGGCATGATAGCTCAACTTCGTGATGATACAGGGGGGATCAGGGGATTAGGCAAAGTAGAAAAAATATATATAGATAATACGAACCTCATTTATGCTTTAGGACGAGAAAGTCCAAATATAGGAAACATTCGTGAAACATTCTTTTACAACCAGATGCGCGTGAAACAAGAAATCACATCCTCAAAAATTTCAGATTTTCAGATAGGAGAAAGAACATTTGAAATAGGAGGGAAAAACAAAGGACAAAAACAAATAGAAGGTCTCCCAAAAGGATATATTGTAAAAGATGACATCGAAAGTGGATATGCCAATATTATCCCGCTCTGGCATTTCGGAATGAATTATTAAACAAACAGTTCCTTTTCGTTTGAAATTTTCCGCTTTATCCATATTTTTGCAACTTAAATCTAAAATTTCGTAGATGAAGAACATTAGGAATTTCTGTATAATCGCACATATTGACCACGGTAAGAGTACACTTGCCGACCGTTTACTGGAAACGACCGGAACTGTAGTAGGGAAAGATTTACAAGCACAGGTGCTTGACGATATGGATCTGGAACGAGAGCGAGGCATCACGATCAAGAGTCACGCCATACAGATGGATTATCATTACAAGGGAGAGAAATATGTTCTAAACTTGATAGACACCCCGGGACACGTGGATTTCTCGTACGAGGTATCACGTTCCATTGCTGCCTGCGAGGGTGCGCTACTGATTGTCGATGCCACGCAAGGTATTCAGGCACAAACCATCTCGAACCTTTATCTTGCCATTGACAATAACTTGGAAATCATTCCCGTTTTGAACAAGATGGATATGCCCAATGCCATGCCTGAGGAAGTGAAGGACCAGATTGAAGAACTGATCGGATGCGAGCGGGATGATATTATTGAAGCCAGTGGAAAAACTGGTTTGGGCGTGGATAAAATACTGGAAGCGGTTGTAGAACGAATTCCCGCACCTACGGGTGATCCCGATGCGCCACTTCAGGCTTTGGTGTTCGACTCGGAATTTAACTCTTTCCGCGGAATCATCACCTATTGCCGTATCATGAACGGTAGTCTGAAAAAAGGTGACATCGTGAAATTCGTGAGCACGGGCAAGGAATACGATGCAGATGAAATTGGAGTATTACGCCTAGAACAAGAACCCCGCAACGAACTGAAAACGGGAGATGTGGGCTACATTATTTCCGGTATTAAAACTTCATCCGAGGTAAAAGTCGGGGATACGATCACGCACGTGGAACGTCCATGCGCCGCCGCCATCGAGGGATTCGAGGAAGTAAAACCCATGGTCTTTGCCGGAATCTACCCGATTGATTCGGAGGATTACGAGGACCTGCGTACCTCCATCGAGAAATTACAGCTAAACGATGCCTCCCTAACCTTCGAGCCGGAATCTTCAGCCGCCCTCGGATTTGGATTCCGCTGCGGGTTCCTCGGAATGCTCCATATGGAAATCGTGCAGGAACGTCTGGATCGGGAGTTCGACATGAACGTGATCACCACCGTTCCCAACGTTATGTACATCGCCCACACCACGAAAGGCGAAGTTTTCGAAATGCACAACCCCTCCGATATGCCCTCTCCCACGGTAATGGACTATATCGAGGAGCCTTATATAAAAGCACAGATCATCACGCCTACCGACTACATCGGTCAGATCATGACCCTCTGTCTCGGCAAGCGAGGCGTACTGATAAAGCAACACTACCTGACAGGAAACCGGATCGAGTTGAACTACGAGATGCCACTGGCCGAAATCGTGTTTGACTTCTACGACAAATTAAAGAGTATCACGAAGGGATATGCCTCTTTTGACTATTTCCAGATCGGTTATCGTCGGGCAAATCTTGTGAAATTGGATATACTGCTGAATGGCGAATCCGTGGATGCCCTCTCTGCTTTAATTCACTTTGATAACGCTTATTCTTTCGGGAAACGCATTTGCGAAAAATTAAAAGAACTGATTCCCCGTCAGCAATTCGACATTGCAATCCAAGCTGCCATCGGTGCGAAGATTATTTCCCGCGAAACCATCAAAGCTGTTCGCAAGGATGTAACCGCAAAATGTTACGGTGGTGATATTTCCCGTAAACGTAAACTACTGGAAAAACAGAAAAAAGGAAAGAAACGAATGAAACAAATCGGGAACGTTGAAGTCCCGCAAAAAGCATTCCTTGCCGTGCTGAAATTGGATTAGTTCATAAAGTTTGTAAGGTTTGTAAAGTTTATAAAGTAAGCGTCCCCCAAGGACGCTTTATTTGTATGCCCCTTAAGCTACTTTATAACCTTATGAACTTTACAAACCTTATGAACCACAACGTCATCCCAATAATCCCTGCATTTCGCCCTTACTTCCCCGTCAGGAGCGATCACGCAACTCTCTCCCCGGTAAACAAGTCCTGTTAAGTCTGTCCCGGCACAATTAACGGCCACAACGTACGCCTCGTTTTCAATAGCTCGTTCCCGTAGAAGTTGATTCCAATCGTCCCGTCGGGATTCCGGCCAGTTCGCAATGTAAATGGCAACATCATATTCACCCTGATTCCTACTCCACTCCGGGAAGCGCAAATCATAACAGATATAAGTTGAGAAACGTATCCCTTTCCATTCCAGTGTCAGATGACGGCCTCCGGGCGAGAAACTACCTTTTTTAAAACAATTATGCTTGTCGTAATATTCGTATTTCCCATCCGGATAAACAGCCAATAACCGGTTATAATATTTCCCGTTCTCTTTGTAAATCGTGGAACCGATCACCAATGCCCCGGAGCGTCTCGCCCATTTCTTCATCCGCTTGATCACTGTCGGGTAATAGGAAGCCACCTCATCTTTCGAACGCATTGCCTCTTCTTTATCCCGTTTCTTCATCTCACACCCGGAAGTGAAAAGCTCCGGAAATACAATCACATCGGCACCCTTACACAAAGGCACCCGCTTATCAAAAGCCCATAGATTGGATTTCACATCCCCCCATATCAAGTGCGCCTGTACAAGCGCCACCCTCACCGAATCCTGTGCCTTCACGTTTAAGGATAAAACAAACAGGAAACATAACATCCCGCCAAATACTTTCATTTTCATAAGATTATTTAGGCGAATTTACTCAAAAATTTTGATTCTTTCCTAGATTATTGAAAAATTACACGGTTAGGTAAATACCCAAAAAATCACAACTTTCCCCGCTTTGCAATGCTGGTACATACAAAATCAACTTGCTTAGGTTTTGAAACAATTTAATATATTTGTAACTGGAAATCAATATATAATAAAACATTTAATATCCCAAAAGTGAGAGGGCTGCCAAAAGTCTATTTTAAACAACTACCCCCTCTAACTCCCCCTTACACAGGGGGAGAAACCGCTTGGTAATCAGCCCTCCCCCTGTGTAAGGGGGAGCTGGAGGGGGTAGTTTATAGATACTGGATAAGACTTTTTTGGACAGCTCCCTATCCCCTCCTCTCCCACCGTCGTTTCACCCACGCCACCGCCAGCGAACTAATCACCCCACCAACGATACTAAAAACTCCTGCCAACAAGTTGTCCGCCATCTGCGACAACACGGCGTTAAAACTCAACGTCGAAAACATACCGATCAAAAAATAATTACCCATTTTGATAATTTAAAATTTAAAGTTTAGAATTTAGAATGGGATTCACATCCCCGGCATGGATCCTCTGCCGGAGACGTGAGAACTCGTTCCTCTCGCGAAATCACTCGATCAGGAACCATAAAATTTACAGCGTCATCACCCAGCTATCCGAAGCGCTCTTCCCGTTCTTCAACGTGGCGAAACAATACAGTTTCACGTTCTCGTGACTCCACTCCTCCGGGAGAGCGTAGCTCGTGTTACCGTTCTCCCCACGGACTCGCAACGTCACTAGACGGGCTCGCCCAAGCACGCTCTCGTATAACACCGCATACACCTGATCGTCGCTGAAGGCGTAACCGTTCTCCTCGTCCTGCATCTCCTGCATGAAAGAATACATCTTGTTCTCTTCCGAGTAAGTTACTTCCACTTTCGGCGGGTACAACATCCCGGAAGCACAAAGCAAACGGTCGAGATCCACCGTCGCCACGTTCGCCTCGTCCACCGATATCCGGGACATGTTCACCTTCACGAAAGCGTTCGCCGCCGAACCTTTACCGATCCCGGCAAAACCTTTCCGGATCACCGGTAACAACTGCCGGGATAACTGTACCAGCGCTTTCATTCTCGCCCGTTGGGCCAGGATTTCCGGCGTCGGGTTGTCCTTCCGGGAAAACACCTTCGCCTTGGCGATGTTCTTCCCTCTCGTGTAACACAACGTGATGTTTCCCACTGATTTTCTTGCTTTTCCCAGTAAATACGAGTTAAATTCTGCCATAACTTTACAATTAAAAATTAAAAATTAAAAATTGAAAATTGAAAATTGAAAATGAACTTTACATGCCCGGGGCGGGCCCTGCCCCAAGAAGGTAAATTTTTAGTTTCTAACTTCTAGTTCCTATCTTGAAATTCGCTAAAGGCGAATTCCAACGCCGGCCCCGGGTCGATCTTTCTCGGCGTGATCACCGAGTGACCCACCACGTCACGGATCGGGTAGGTCTCTTCCAGTAGGGTACAGATCTCCCGTAACACCCGGACCTGCCTTGCCGTGTAGCGATGCCAGTACGTCGGGCGATCGCCGGAACAGTCCGTGTACACCTCCTCCGGCGATACCACCCGCCCGCACTCCGCGATAAACAACCCGCCCGAGAACCGGAGTTTCCCGAGGTTATCCAGCTCTATCCCGATCGAGTAACGGTTCAACCCGCCACGCCCGGCATACCAGCTCTTCCCCGCGTGCCACGCCTCGATGTTGAAAGGAACCAGCTGGAACACCTCCCCCTCCCGACCGATCACCACGTGAGCCGAGGCCGAAACGTCCGGGCGGGTCAGGAAAAGTGCGGAACTCTCGGCACTCGTTCCCGCCGTGTAGTGCAGCACGATCATGTCCGGCCCCTCCAAACGCCGGGCGTTCTTTGCGCTCACCAGGTGAACCACCCCGCCACCCATCAAACGATGGTTGACAATTGAAAATGGAGAATTGAAAATTGAAATTCCCATGAATAAAAATTTAATTAATCAAGTTTTTACCTTTTACTTTTTCCAACTTTTAGTTTTTACTTTTTAGCTTTTACCTTAAAAATCGCCTCCGCCATTTTTTCCCCACTCCGCCCCACCACGTAACCGCCCAGGCCGATTTCCAGCAAATCCCAAAAGCGGGAAGTATCGGAAAGGATGGGTAGCGTCGTGAACGTCCCCACGAGGACGATCAAGGCGAACACCAGCATCACCAGCGGCCGCCACGATCGCTGCAACCAGTTCCCCCGGGCCTCCTCCACCACGGCTGCCGAGCGAGAGCGGGCCATCTCTTTCTCGTGTTCTGCCAGCAATCCCAGCAGGTCCACTTCCAGTTGTCGCTTCTCCCTCACCGGGAGCGTCAGGCGGTCGATCACCTCGCCAACCGCCCCGACCACGTTCTTCACTCCTTCCAAAGTCGTAAAGCCGTGACGATACAATTCTTCACCTCTGCCGCAAGGTAAAACTTCTTGTTACCCACCTTCCTCTCCGGGATAAGGAGTTGTTTCTCGTAACGCCGTAATGTCTGCCTGGATATTTGCATAGCCCGGCACAACTCCTCGGCATCCATCAACCTGTAGGAAGCGTTTGATGCCGCCTCGATCGCCAACCCTACCTCTTGGCGTAATTCTTTTAACTCCTCAAGTACTTGCACGGACACGTTCGCCGTTTCTTCCCTTTTACTTGTCTCTTTTCTTGCCATGTTTTTATTATTAAAGTTACCCCGTTCCCTTTCCCCCCACACACCTCCCCGTAACGACACGCCCGGAACAGCTAAACGCCTCGTCTTTTGTTAGTTTATAAAGTTCGAAAGTTTATAAGGTTCATAAAGTAATCCTTCAACCGGAAATCACCCAATCCCTGAATTTTTAAATCTAAAATTTAAAATCTAAAATCAGTAAGGCCCCGTGCGGCTGGAATCTAAAATCATAAATCTAAAATCATTAAATTCTTACGTGTTGGCTCGGCGAATAAGCCTTCCCATCCTTTTCCCGAAAGAAACAATACAAATGGGCTGCCGTTCCCCGTTTACGCTGCAAACGGAAAGTGGCTTTCCCGTCACCCCTTGTCTCCCCGCTCGTCTTGACAAACTCCGGGGAAAACGAACGATCGGCATAAAGCACGGCAACCATGAACTTATCCTCTTTTCCCGCGGAAGGAAGATCTTCCTCCCGTTCCCACGCCACAGAAACCACATCCCCCTCATCAACACGCACCACGAGATGATTCACTTTTTGTAACCGACCGACCGTCAACTGCAACCGGGCAAAATCCCCAATCTTCCCGTCAGGCTTAAAAATCATCATGTTCAACTTCAAAAATAAATTATACCCGCTTTTCCCCGTTCCCTTTGCTGCTAAATACCACACCTTTCGTAATTCCGTCTCCGCCAAACGTCGGTAAAAACGTATTGCCACCCTCAAGCGGGAACGGCTTTCCCGTTGTTTTGACGTGTTCGCATCCGCATACTGTGCCGCCACACTCCTCACCCGTGTCACCGATCCCACCCGGTAGAAAATCGAATTCCCGATCTTTCCTCGAATATTCTCTTCTGTTATTGCCATCACTCGTTCGTTTTTAAAGTTTTTCTTTGTTTTCTGATGCAAAGATAGAGCCTGCATCTTCGACATAAAACTCTAATTCACAAGCGACAGGATGTTTTCACAAATAACCTTTTACGTTTCATATTTGCCATAAATCCAAATCCCTCACTCGTGAACACACAACTCTCCCGATAAAAGAAAATCCCTAAACAGACCGTAGAACAAAGCAATGAACAACCGAAAAACATCCCCGGTAAAGAGGAGACAATCTCCCCTTTCTCCCACATCAAAGACACCCGCTGAACGTCTTTGATTCGTCTTTGATTCGAAAATGATACGTCATTAATCCCTAACTACATTGGATTCTCAACGGAAGAAGAATGGATATTGCCCGATAGAATATCAAGCAACATACCTAGATTAAAAAGATACCCAAACGAAATTTCTAGAGATAAAGCTATAAATACCAACAATCAAAAAAAAACCAAACATTATAATCTAGATGCGATTATTACAAAAGAATTTTTGCCAAAGTCCAAAATAAAGTTACACTACGTAATTCATAGTCATACAGCAGTCCTAATACGTCTAATTCTATTAAACTTTTCATCTAAACACTGTCTGGACAATTAAACTGGAACCATTACATTGAAATATTAGAAATAGAAGATAATAGCAATCGACCTTTCTCGGTTAAACGATACTTTTGATTTCTATGCCTAGAATTTTCAGGATGAGTTTGTTCCACAAATCCATCCTTCATTGCAGGATTCAAATACCCATTAAGAAAATTATCTCTCCCCTTCAAAGACAATACTTCCATAATCTCTTTCACCGATAATTCTTGCCTATCCAAACATGACACGAGCATCCTTACTTGTCCTGTTACTTGTCCCATTACTTGCCCTGTTACTTGTCCTGTTACTTGTCCTGCAACTGGTTCATACCTAAATGTAAGAACAATAAAACCATCTTCCGATTTATATTCTGGCTCCTGCAAATTAGCTTTTTTACATTCTTCAATCATTAAAATAATACCACGCCCCCAACTTTCCAGTAATTTACGTTTATAAAGGACATTGGCAATCAATGGATTTTGTGGTTCAGAACGATGCTCTGACTTCATTTTTTCCAAATCCCAAGCGGGAGGAAATACCCCAGGATTCTCTATTTCCACTCGATCATCATATATCGCAATTCCGACAGATCCTCTAATCGTACGGTATTGTCTATGGCATAGGCTATTAATAATTCCCTCCCGTACCGCTTTATATGGAATAGTCAATTGTTCCTCTCTTTCTAAACCCTCGATTTTACCCGATAGAGAAAGATGTTTGAATATAAAAGCCATTGCGGCATCAAGTAATTTAAAAATATTACCTTGTATTCGCTGATTATCTAAAAATTCCATCTTATCCGTTCCTCTAAAACGCGCCAATCTTAACAAACATTGCGGATATTCTACAAGTTCTTTATTTGCAAACAAAATAGCAGCTGCATGATTAAGTATTCCATTCCTAATAAGGCCAAATTTTTCCAAAATCATAGGAATATTATTTCCTATATTTTCCGGCAAACGACCACACTCAATTCCAAGTCGTACTGTTTTTAAAACTTCATTATCATCTATATCCTGTAAAGAAATATCTCCATTCTCAAATAACTCCCAACGATATTTTGAACCATCACGAAACATTAAAAATTCATTGTATATAGATTGAGGCATCGTGGTTGTCATACTCTCTACACGATAATAAGGACGGCCCTTATATGTAAAAGGGCGTTCAAATCTCGAATCCTCCACATGAAGTGCTATGACCTTTTTATCACTACCAGGGATTGCCACATAGGATAACTGAACTTCAGCCAATGGTTCCAATCGATTAATAGCTTCTGCTATATTTCTTTTAGTATTATCTGCTATATCTTGCCCGATAACTTTCCCTTTATCAGTAACACCAAATAGAACTGTACCACCTTCTCCATTGAGAAAGGCACAAATTGTTTCCATCCCACGTTCCAATTGTCCTGTAGTTTCCTTAAATTCAATCTGAGAACTTTCCAAACCGGTTATCAACGATTTTATTACACCGAAATTATTTATATTCATTTTCAATTATTTGAATAAATACAAATATAATATTTTTATCTATCCTAAGCAGTAAAAAATGATCTTATATTTCACTATATTGGATAATATACTACAAAAATATCCACTAATAAAGCCGCCGATGGCCGATTCACCAGGCCGATTGATGATTAAAGATGATAATTATAACTCCTGTTTACTATTTTGCCGGGGAAGTTCCGGGAAGTGTAGCACTTGCAGTAGGCGGGGACGATAGGCCCGCCCGATCGGGAACCATCGGTCACCGATTTTAACGCTGTTGCCTACAAATGTATCGATATAATGCCAGTTCAAGATGAAACTCTGGTGTACCCGGATAAACGTATCGTCCGGCAAAGAGCGTTCCATCACCCCCAAACGATAAGAAATCGTCACTCGACTCCCGTCGATCGCGTGAAACTCGCTATAACTGCCCGATCCCTCGACGTAAAGAATGTCAGCGTACAAAAGCCGCCGGCAATAATTCTCCCACCAAAGAAATATATGTCCCTCGCCGTAACGGGGTTCGCTTGAATGTATTAACGTGTTGGTCTTTTTGTTTTCCATAAATGATTGATTTTACACCTCGTAAAATCTGCCCCGGCGGCTGTAGCGATTATTGACATTCGCGAATAAACCCGGAAAACAAAAGACCAAACAGACATTGTCCAAGTCAACGTGTCACTTAAAACTATTCCAAATCAACATGAACGCATCGTACCATAGGTATCTTCGATCTTCTCCAAAAATAAGGAATCCCCCTGTAAACGCCACCACCCATAATACGCTGACACATCCCGAATATAAGGAGGAGAATACACCCGATCGTACACCTTGGTCGCCAATGTTGAATCTGCGTTTAAAGGATTGGAATACATCCGGAAAGTATCCCTCTCGATAAGTACCATGCTCTGCCCGGAAACTTCCATCGGAACAAAAACACGAAAACAAGCTAAAAATATCCATGAAACAAACTTCAATTTTTTCATCATACCGCAAATTTTAAAAGATAAAAGATTGGACCGCCCCCTAAACTCATCCAAAAGGCGGTCCCCATTCCATACGTTTCTCTCGTTTACTTATTTACTCGTCTTGCTTCCGGCTGTTCATCTCTGCCTCATTCTTTTTGAGTAATCTATTAAACTCGTCTTTCGGCAATCTCCATGGGCTAAATGTACCGAACATATCATAACCAGTCTTATTCAAAAAAATAGTTGTGTACTCATTTCCAATTCCAAACGAACCACATACATCTAAAAGAATCCGCCTGTCAAAATCACTATCTGTATCCAAAATTTGGAAATCTACCTCCTTAATTGCTTTACATCTTTCTTTTATCAAATTACGGTAAAGGTTTTTCAGTGTGTTTTTCGAGAGTTTTTCTAATTTCTGAAACGTTTCATCCGGCATAGAAAATTCAGCCGTGAAAACTCGTCCATCTTTATCAATAAAAAGCCCAACATCAAACTCCTCTAAAGCTTTTATCTCGGCAGGAACTATTGTCTCCCAAATTTCATCCTCCCAATCAGCAATAACCTCGTTCACTTTATCAGAATTTAGATTGTAATTAATTGCTCCCGGGTATTTACTTTCAAATCGTACAAAATAGTCCTTGAAATCAGAGGCTCTCAATTTCCAATAAACCCCTCCCGACTCGTAAGTCGTTCTTATTGGAATCACTTCCAAGCCACTAATGACTCTTTTCGATAACGTATCCACAACACTTGGATTCCATCGTGCATTTGCTATCATGATACATGATAAACATACGTATAGTGTTAAAATTATTTTTTTCATTTTTCTTATTATTTTAGATGAATATAATTAAAATCCTATTATTTTTTTTCTTTATAAAACCATAATGTACGTACCAACAGCGGTTTATATCCTAGTACATCTACAAGATGCATTTTTGCATCCTTAAGATCAAGTATCCAGGATACCCCAAATTCTTTAAATTTAGGAACAAAATTATCAACACTATAATCACTATCATTAATAATCTCATCTAACCAAGCTATATAAGAATTATAATCATGATTTAATGAATGCATTCCTTGATATTTATGGCTGTAACTCCTAAAATAACGACGCATATATAAATCTGTTAAAACTCTTATCTCGTATTCTTCACAAGCAAGATCTAATTCTTGTCGATATGAATCATATGTATTGAAAGAAAACATATGTAATAACTCGTGTAACACTCTTCCCATTGTAATATTTATTTCTCCATTAAATCCGATTTCGGGAGGATAGGAAGGATTATACCAAGATTCGTTTGAACCTCCAGGAACATTACTTACTTTTATGCGAACTTTTAACCCTCTCGTTATTAAATGATCAACAACGTATTGTATGTCGGGGATAAAACGATATAGATATTCAAGACAGTTCTCGACCTTAGCAAGAGCATACTTGTCTTGTGTAGATCCCTCGTAATTTATGAGATACTTTGTCCAAGTGTCTGCCGGATACGACCGGCTAATGCCCGTTTCCAATTCTTGTTCGTCTTCTACCATATCCATCTCGTTGACACAACTACTAAGTGCTAATAGGATGAATACTAAATAACCAATGTCTCTAAATAATTTTGTTTTCATAAGTTTATATGTATTTAGATTATAAAAAAAGGACCGCCCCTTGGATGAGTTTAGAGGCGGTCCCGGTTCAACGTACTCCTCACACTTGCTATTTCTTCTTTTTCAGCATCTCGTCGATCTTCTTCTCCAAGTCTTTGCCCCGGAGATTTTTAGCCACAATACGGTTTTCGTCATCGAGGATAAAGGTGCAGGGAATTCCCTTCACGCTATACGCAGTAGCAATCTCAGATTGTCCGCCTTTCAAGTCGGACACGTTTTTCCAATCGCTGCCATCCTGACCGATTGCCGACAACCAAGCCTGCCTGTTATCATCAATGGAAACACTGATGATCTCCAACCCTTTCGGGCGATAACGCTTATAGATTTTTATCAGGTTCACGTTCTCCGCCCGGCAGGGACCACACCAAGAAGCCCAAAAGTCAACGACTTTCACTTTGGCTTTCGTCTCGTGCAGAGAAAGCACACCGCCATCCGCCAACGGGGCGCTGAAGTTGGGAGCGATTTCCCCCACAGCGACTTTTTTCATCATTTCCAGATCAGCTGCAATCTGTTTACCGTAGGAAGTTGCTTTCGCCTTTTCACTCAGAGCATCGTAACGTTCGGCTAATTTCACCTCGTCCAGACTCTGCGGCAACTTCGAAGCGATTACAAATGCAGACACGGGAGAGTCGTTATGCTTCTTTATTAAGGCCAACTCGTCAGCCTCGACTTTCACCGCTATTTTCTTAAACTCCTGTTGCAATCTCTGTAATTGAGGGGGATTTGCCCGGGCTTGCATATCCAACTGTTGTTGGCTTTGTTGCAGGTACTTGTCCAAATCATAAAATTCCTTCCATACTTTCTGCGCCTCCCCATCGCTCTCCACGATCAATTCGTTTGCGCCCATCGTGATCGTGTAGTTGGCATTTTCCAGCATGAAAGAAGCCAACACGGCATTCTTTTTTACCGGCATCAGATAAACCAATGTCATCTCAGGCATCCGACCTGTAAATTCGAAAACCCCGTTCGTAACATCAGCTTCGCTAATATCAATCGTTCCTTTATCCATTTTGACAACCAACAGCAACTTACCATTAACCGTGTTGGCCAAACGTCCCTCAATTTTGTAGCCCTTATCCTGTGCCATCGTGAAGAGGACACAACCTAACAACATACATACTGTAAATAAAATCCTTTTCATCTTTTTCACTTTTTATTCAAGAGAAGTGGCTGAAAGCCCGTTCGCCGTGACAAACGGGACTTTCCAGCACTTCCGATATTCATGTTCTAATCCCGTTGTCTCGGGAGTTTCAACGCCGGTTCCTTCTCCGTCTTCGGGTTAGCCTTCTCGATCACCATGCCGTCCACGATCATCCCCGCAGGATAAATCATCGAGGCTGGATAAGCGTTCGGCAAGTAATTCATCACCTCCTCCTTCGAGGATATGGCAACCAACTTCAACAATTTTGTCAACTCCGGCATGTGGAAACCCGTGGTACGGACACGGGTCTCTTTCCCGTCCTTCAAGTCCACCCGGTACACGACAAGTGCCGACCCGGCAATACCTCTCACGATGTAGGCACAGGATTGCCCGGCCCCTTTCGCCGTCTTGATCAGCAACTTCTTCATCTTCTCGTGAGCAATGCCCTTCTCCGCCTGCACGTGGATCGTTCCCGTACCCGTCACTAACGTCGGGCTTTGTGGTGACATCATGAAACGAGAACTACCCGTGGTCTCCGGGGCTTTCAATGCCGGAACACGCCCGTTCAGCATTTTCTTAAACACGCCCTTTTCCACCAACACCATTTCCGCTTCCGGCGTGACACCGTCCCCGTCCATCTCGTAATAACCGTATAGCGGGGTTCCGTTATATTCCTTCTTGTTCGTGTAGTTCTTCACCGTCAGGCGCTCGTCCATGATCTTCTGGCCGAACTGATCCGCCAATCCCCGCCCCATAGGCATGAGAGAACGGGCCGCAATCAACCCGCCACGATAAAGCAAGTTATTGGCTAGGATGGTTGCCACGGCACCTCCCTCGAACATGATCGGGCCATTGTAATATTCCGCCACGGGAGGAGCCGCTTTCAACTGCATCAATCCCTCGGCAAACGCTTTCACCCGCTCTTTCAACTCCTCCACTGAAGGAATCTCTGCCGGATTCAACAGGGAAAGAGAGAACGAATCACCCAAGTTCGAACCGTCGTCACCTCGGACTTCGGCTGAAACCATGACACTCACATAACCACCCGGCTCTTTCAATTGTACCCCTTCCGTCGTCAGTCGGTACATATCCATCTCCATCCCGTTGATCGCCACGCTGGAATTATAAATCTCCTTGTACTCGTTGAACACGGCAGACACCTCGGTCACAAGCCGTTCCAAAACACCCTGATCAATCTTGTAGGCCTCCGGACGCTCTTGTACACGGGTAACCGCCGGGAGCGGTTGCATATCTGCCAACGCCGCCTCTTCCGAGGGAAGTGGGTTCTGTTGCAGGTAATTCATTTTCTGCGCCATCATACCCAAGGCGTACTTGTACATCATATCGGACGATTCCCACAACCCGCGGCGAATCACGTCATAGTCCACCTCTGAGGGTAATTGTATGGGAGCGATCTGTTCCTGATACTGCACGTCACTGTTTCTCTGGTAATCACCAAGCAACACCTGCGTACCGCCACTCATTTGCCACGGGGACACGTTCGAAAGCATTAACCCTCCCAACGAGGCCGCTATTTGAAAATGACGATAGCGGGCTATCGTGTACGAGATATAATAAGGTTTCGGCCCGTTAGGAAGAACTAAAGCCGCCTTGTTACGTTCCTGTTCGGAGCGCATCGCGGCAAAAATAACATCATCCGGATTATTCTCTTTCACCACTTCCGGTTTCGGGGAAGGCAGGATCGGGGCAATATCACGAGCCTGCGCCCGACGTTGCGTTTCGATCTTGCTCACGAATATCGTGGGAGAAGATGCCGTTACGGGTACCCATCCCGACTCCGCACCGCAAACACCCGTGAAAACGCTGGGCTTGTCTCCGGCAGCCGCGATATTGGAGAACATGGACAACGGGGTACCGATCAAATCCACACCCCGCACCAACTGGTCCGGCCGACCGTCCACGAACACCCGGTACACTTCCAAGGGAGTCACGTTGAAGGAGTTCAGACTTCCGCCCTCACCCGTGTACGTGAAACCGCTTGTCACGGTCCGGAAATAGTAACCGTACTCCTTTCCCTGCTTTTGAGCCTCTGCCACCAACATGGCTCGAAGTTCATCCTCCGTGTAAGGGTGAGTGGTCTCTATGATCAGGTTGGATTGCCGGGAAACAGGGTCTCCCCCGCCGGAAGTACGACCGTGGCCGTTACTTGACGGGAAACCATCCAGCGGAACCCGACTCATCAAGAACTCTTTCAACACACCATTCACCACGTTATCTACCCGGCGAGCTTTCACTCCCTCGTCATCATACACGTAATGACCATACAAATCGGTATCGGCATAGCTTTTCAACAAAGGCGCACAATACACTTGAAATTCAACAGGCAACACTTGCTCTCCCACCATCTTCTTGAAGGTTTGACCGCCCGATTTCAAGCGATGGCCTTCCAGACGGTGACCAAAGATCTCGTGAAAAAACACCCCACTGGCAGGGCCGGACAGGACGGCGGGACCCGTGTAAGGATCGGCCACCGGGGCATCACGCAACGCCAGCAAGCGTTTGATCATGTCCCGTGCATCCGCGATCATCCGATCATTATCCGGTAAGTCATCGGGCGTGTAAGCAAAATAGTCTCTGTTCAAGGGCAGTTCCATCCCGTCAACCGCTTTCAGGGAGGCCATCAACATCACCCGGGTAGCAATCCGGTTCTGCACCACCACGCTCCCCTCGCTATTCACAAAATAGGTGCGCAATACTTGAAAACTAAAACTGGCTGATCCCTCGCTTAACTCGGGGCAAGCCTTGAATACAGCGGAAACCTCGTTCAAACGCTGTTCCCAAGCCCGTTTAATATCCATTTTCTGCCTCCCGGCAGCCAAGGGAGCCTCGTAGTAATGTTCCACGGGAGCATCAGAGAAACACGGGGCTTTATCCTCGTCCGCCACGCTCACCGTGGCCCGGGTTTTCGCCTGATCGTACATATTACGGGCGAACTCGTAACGTTTCAACGTTTCCCGCCAAATCACTTCCCGAATTGCCTCCGTGGCATCATCATCCAAGGGCAAAACAACCCCTCGCGCTCCTTGTGCGTTAGGTCCGGCAAACCCTCCTTGCATATTATACTTGAAATTATCCAAATCCGGACTGCCCAACCGGACTTGTGGCACCAACGTCCTCATACGATTCTCGTTAGAGGTAGTCACGGCCCCGAATGAACTCACGACCGTTATCGTGCGGTCGTCCATCGCCCGCAAGTTCATGTAATAGGGAACACTTTCCTGTTTTTTCAGTTGCTCCATGCTATACGCCAGCTCCCGTTTCATCAGTTGCAGGAGACGATCCTCCTGCTCTTGAGCGAAAGCCCCGGAAAAACACAATAAGAGTATCCCGCTAAAAAAGAGTTTGGTAAAATGATTGATTTTTAGCATATCGATCTATTTGTAGGGGCCATCCAAAAAGTTCTATCTGTCACGAAACGAACTCCTCCGGCCTTCGGCCACCTCCTCTATAAACAGAGGAGGAGCTGGTAACTCTTACCAAAGACGGTAAGTAACCCAACTCTCCCTCTGTTTATAGAGGGAGTACCCCGAAGGGGGGAGGGAGTTAAAAAACAACTTTCCAGACTCCCCCTTTTTAATTACTCATCAAAGTTGCTCAAGCGAGCATATCGAGATACCTTTCTTTATTTCAATTTAAAAAGAACAATATCACCCAAAGAGATCGCACTATTCCCTCCCGGATCCGTTCCGTCCTTCAAAGTAAACTTGATATAACGTACCCGCCGGGAACCTTCCGGGAATTTCAATAAGGTAGATTCACCTGAACCCCGTCCCAGTTCATTCGTTTCAAAATAAGTCACGTTCTGCCAGTTACCTCCGTCCGTGGATACCTGTATGGTAATTTGGGAAGGAACCAAATATTGCGTACGTCTGTCTCCCATCGGGTTAAACAGGGGTTGAGTCACTTTTATCCCGCTAATCTCCGCTTCCTCCAACAATTCCATCGACATTTCATAGGTACGGGGTAACGTATTGGACGTCGTTGTCCACGTGGTCTGGTAATTATCATCCAACAAAGCATCCAATTTAGCATAAAGGTCCGTAGGCGAACAATTCACCTTAAAACCGTTATCATAAGTTTTCAATGCTTCCGGTTGAATAATCTCCATTTCGGGAAGGGGTGAAAATCCCTTATAATTCATATAGTCAGTATCATCCACGAGATAAGGACGATTATTCCACTTATTACCGTACCAATCTATTTCCAACCCCAACACATCTTGTTCGCTTGCCTTATCCAAAACGGTAAGATTTCTATCTATGTCACTCCGTAACACGGGGACATCATTTTCCGTTGTATTCTGGTACTTCGAGTCCAGATAACGATTCTTAGCAAATATCAGTTTTTTCAACTTCGGGCAGTACAGTACATCTTCGAAAGTTTCCAAGTCGTAATCAAATTCCAATTCTGTCACATTTTCTACAAACGTTTCGAATTCCGCCTCTTGCTCTTTCGAATTGGTAGAGTAACCATAACGCCGCTCAATGGCATTCACGAAACCGGAACTAAAAATCTTCGTACGACTCAATGCTAACGGGTCAAACTCTATCAAATCCGGACACCCTTCAATTCTTCCTTTCCGAAGTATATAGATCGTGTCCGTCGGATTCATACTCACATCATCAATCGTAATAAAAGAACTGTAACTCGTCTCCTTTTCAAACGTGTAATACTGAGTTTCACCCTGTGTATTTTTGTATTGCAGTTTAATCTCATCGATATTCTCATTCCACTGGTCGGAAAAGAAAATCAATTTGTTGTTCAGGAAATACGGTTTCACGACCCCTCTGGTAAATGCCAACATAATCTCATGTTCCCTCGTGTAAGGACGCCCATAGGTGGTTTCCACCAAAGACTCGTTCCCCGCAGCATCCACGGCACTCACGTCGAAACGATACGTGCCGTTCACCAAGTTTACCAACTCATAGGACTCCGCCGTACCGGGGAGTAAAACAGAATCTTTTAAATCTTCACACGACCAGATCATTTTAATCTTATCAACGGTCGCATCCGTGCCGTTTGTCCATTCCAGAAGCAAACGTTCCCAACCGGGAGTGGCATGAAATTCAGTACATTTTGCCACGTAACGGATTTTTCCGTCTCCGGCATAATCGCTATACGTGTCTTCAAGGCTTTCTCCACACCCCACCAACAACGCTGCTGCCGCAAATAGGTTTATGATATACTTTCTCTTTCTCATAACTTAATTCTTTTTCACATAAACTTCTAGTTCCTGTAACGTAAAATATTCCTGCAGATTACGATTTATATCGTCCGTTTTCGATGTGTCGAACGTGTCGAGCACCAACACCTTCAGGTAACGATACGTGTTGTTCTCGGGAGGAAACAGAATATCCACGTAAATCGGATCTTTCGTTTCCAGCTCATTCACATCTTTCGGGGCTGAGTAGAAGTCTGTCGTAAGATATGACCATCTTTCAGTCACGTACTTACGCTCGGGCTTCTGATTCAACTCTCCCAAGTATACCCATCCTTCGTTGTCCGGATCATCGGAAGTGCTGTTTCCATATACAGCCACCCTGCACGGCACTTTGTCTTCATAAGAACCGACCCACACATTTCCCCATGTTGCAGGATAAACGGCATGATTGGCACGTATCGGATAGAGACAATACAAACGAATCCAAGCGGGAGTCTTCTGTTCCCTCATATCAAGAATAATCGGTTTTCCGTAAGAATAAGGACCGGCAAGATAAGCTCCATAAACTTCCGTCCCTGTACGTGCATCCTTGTCTTCATAAGCAGAGGCGATCAAGCGTTCCAATCCTTTCAACTCCCCATCAAACAGATATTCCACTCCAGTCTTAGCCTTATCACTGTCCCTCGACATACCGAAGTCATTAAAGTCACTTGCAGACATCGGCCACTGCTCTGCCCGGAAGGCATCGATGTCCGGGTAAATTTCCTGTCTTACACGGTAGCCTTGAAAATCCTCCGTACGGACAATAATCGTATTACTCGATCTTTCCTGTTGTTGTATAAAATTAAGAGTATCCCCCTGCTGAGACAATGGCAAGCTCTGCATTAGGATCGTATCCTCTTTCTGTGTCAACGGATTAATTCCTAAATAAAAGATATGTACCATCCCGGTAACCACCGAAGGACTTTTGTAAATCACTTGAAAACCGTTCCACGATGATCTGACGATCAGATCGTCAAAGAAAGACCAAGGCGCACTGTCCAACGTCGTAAACTGGTAGTCCAATGCCTCCGATTCTTCGTTGTGATGATTGACAAAAGAAATCCGGGCATTTATCCCTTCCAGACCTCGGGTAAACCCATCCAGCAGGAGCGAGTCTCCGCTATAACCACTGGTTTTTAATACATCCTGTCCCTGCCAGTTTTTATAACGGACATTCACGGCAAAGATATCGCTGTTATTCGGCAATTTATAATACATCATCGCCCCTCCGGCTACCGGAGTGAATTTGACCTCCAACCCGTCCGTGGATAATTCGAAAATCGAATCATCGTCCTCACAGGCAAACAAGCCGAATACAAATAATAATAAGAAAATCGTATTTTTCATCGTTCTGTCTTTTTAAAGATTAAAATTTACAATCCATAATCGTAAATCCATCATTTACTTACCACCCCATCCCGGATTCTGAACCATACCGGAAATCAGTATTTCTTCTGCATCGAAAGGAGCTAGATAATCCCGCGGGGCAACAAACTTATTACTGCTCCACACGACAACCGGCCCGGTTTCATAGTTATAGAATGCCTGGTCCGTCGTCCCGATAACATTCCAACCGTATTGTTTTTCATTCATCGTCTGGTGGGCAATCAACCAGCGGCGAAGATTCCAATAGCGATGTCCCTCGAAAGCAAATTCTACATTATACTCCTGACGGATAATATCCCGCATGCCGACTTTCGTGGTCACCTTAGTCGGATTATTGGAATAACTTCCCCAAGCTTCCCTTACGGGCAGAATCCCGGCACGTTCGCGCACCTTGTCAAGCGGGTCGTACACCCGGCTGTCCGGAGCATCAAGATACTCGTTCCACGCCTCCGCTTGCATAAGATATACTTCGGCAAGGCGAATAATGGCTGCCGTTTCGTTATTTTGCAGGTTATTGGCATATCCTAGAGTATTAAACCATGAGAATAAATGCTTCTTCAACCAGTATCCGTTAATATTCTGCCATGAATTGCTGACAATGAAATCATATTGCGTACCCCACGGCTCTTCTCCTTTATGGGCTTTCACAAGCAGGTTGTAGTCTTTATTCGCCGTGTTGGTTCCACGCTGCCAGTACATTCGGTCTCCCGCAATGGAGGCATAGAAACGAGGTTCGCGACGAAGATGAAGATTCACCACCGCGGTATTCATCGGGATCACCCCTTCATACGCCGGGCTACTTTCGGAACCTAATTTGTAACGATTAGCATAGTTCCATGTAATATCAGCATCTATGGGCAATCCGTTTTCCGTGTAGTACATCTCCACCATCTTCATGGAGGGTGAAAGACAACCTAACGCCTGAGAATCGTAATTATCCTCATCGCCAATCAAACGCGGCAGAAAATATTTATAATGCGAAGTCGTATATTTCCATTCTAACAGGTACTCATCGTTGTTAAAGCGAGAAAATGTCATATTCTCGATATCCAACATCGTATTCAACAGTTTGGTACTTTTCCCAGATGCACCCGAGATTAAGGTCAAACCGCCCTCGACACACATTTCCGCCGCTTTGTCGGCAGCCTCGGCGGCCAATAACCATTTGTTTTTGTCATAAGTGGCGTTAAACAATAACTCTCCGTCTTTATTTTTAAAGTCGGAATAAAATGCATTCCCGTTGAAAAGAGGAGAAGCAGCATAAAGCAACGTTTTAGCTTTTAGTGCATACAGCGCTTCGAGGCAGAACGTATGCTCGTAATTGGATATTCTCTGACCGCGTTTAGGCACATATTCCATCGCTTCGTCCAGTAAATTAATGATTTCCTTAAAACAGGTATCCACATGCTGGCGAGGTAACTGATAATCTTTCACCGGTAAATTCACCGGCATATTCTGGGGAATCAGACAAATGGGTCCATAATGGCGTACCAGTTCAAAATAAATATAGGCTTTTATTGCTTTCACATCAGCCTTCCACCAATTCCGGTCGTCGTCACTCATATTGTAGGTATGGTCTATGTTCTCAAGAAATATGTTACAATTCCGGATGATAACATACATTTTGTACCATATTGAACCGTAAGGATTTTGAGACATCTGAAGACCGTCAGCCACCTTTAACCCATCAAGATGATAGAGAGTCGAAGAATACAATTCCTGACAGGTAACAAACTCATCCGCTCCCAAATAAGCAATATTATCCTCAAAACCGGAAAACAACAAATTCAATTGGCCATAAAGCCCTTTCCACCAACTCTCGACTTTCGTACGTTGTTCAAAAATCGATTCTATCGTTTCAATGTCTTTCTCCGGCACCATATCGAGGTAGTTACACCCGGGGAGCAGAAGAATACCACAAAGTATTGATAATAAATATTTTTTCATTGTTATATATAGGTTTAAATTAGAAACTCACGTTCAAGCCTATCGACCAGGTACGCTGGATCGGGTAGTTAAAACCGTTATCCCCCAATTCCACGTCCCATACCTTGAAGTTCGTGATCAGGAAGGGATTATTGACACGAGCGTAAAATTTTACAGTCTGCATCTTCAGCCTTTGCAAAAACTCCCGCGGAAGATTGTAAGCCAATTCGATGGAAGTACAACGCAAGAAACTACATTCGCGCATAAAATAAGTCGATCTGCGTTCTTCCGCTCCACTCCATGCTTCCTGCGGGTTGTGTACGGAGATAGATTGCGTGGAAAGACGAGGCCAGAAAGGACGTTCCGTCATATTATCGGAACTCCAATGATCGTCATAAATGGCTTTCAGCATCGCCCGGTTATTCACAAAAGGACTGATACTCGTGGGGTTCATAAAGAAAGCCCGTTTCCCGGATCCTTGGAAAGCGAAACTGAACTCGATATTCTTGAAATTAAAGAAACCGCTGAATCCATAAATCACACGGGGAGTCGTCGGGAACCCGATGTACGTGGCATCATTCACGTCAATCACACCATCACCGTTTATATCGCGATAACGGATGTCTCCCGGCATAATATCTCCTCCTTGGGTAGGGGAGTTGTCGATTTCCGCCTGATCGCGGAAAAGGCCTTCGGCAATATAACCGATTTGCTGTGATAATTCATGCCCTTCTCTCCGCTGCCATACCGGTTTGCTCGTGGCTTCCTCAATCTTCCTATAAGTTGCCTTGCTATACGTGAAAGTTCCGTTCAGAATCATCCACAAATCCGGGGTAAAGGCGTGTTGTATCTTACCCGAAAGGTCGATACCGCGAGAACGGGCCTTACCCACGTTTCCAATTTGCGGTTTCTCCAAACCGGTAGTCGATGGCATCGTGTAACGGTAATCCAAAATATTATGTCGGACTTCCTGATAGATATCGGCATTGATCTCCACGATACCACCGAAAAATCTGGTTTCAATACCAATATTACTCTGTTCGGCAATTTCCCACGTGAGTTTCTCGTTAGGATAAGAAGCCACAAAAGGCCTTGTCAAGGATTGTCCACTTGGAGACGGGTCTACCGTACTATCATAATCCAATAATGGCAGATGGGTGAAACGCGGATTCTTAATAACACCGTCATTCCCGACCTTACCCCATGAGAAACGGAATTTCAAGAAAGAAAGCCAATGTGCTGTATGATCGGCAAGAAATCTCTCCTTGGAAGCAATCCAAGCACCACCTAATGCGGGGAAAAAACCGAATTGGTGATCTTTAGCAAAACGTTCAGACCCGTTATACCCGAAACTGGCCTCCGCAAAATATTTGTCCCTAAACCCGTAGGTCCCACGCATGGACAAGCCCAAGTTCCTATTCGGAATACCATCCAACACGGTGGCTGTTGCAGACGTGGTTGTCTCCTGAGCGTTAAGCACAAGCGTCAAACTGGTCTGATGTTCTCCCCATGCCGCTACGTGCAATCCCCTCACCTCGTAACTCATTTGTGTGGATTGCGAAGCTTTGGATTCATCGTTATCCTTTTCCAATGTTCTTGAAGCCTTGTTGCTGTTCAGGGCATCCAATTGATGTACTCCGGTTTCAAAATCATAATCTTTCAAGGCATACATGTAAGGCGTTGTTTTATAAGCATTCACGTAATACCCTGTCTGGTTCATGGAAACGGAAGCCCGTAACTCCAGCCCTTTAAGAAGGGTTGAAAGGTTGTGTATATACTCCGCACGGGCAACAGCCGAGTAACGACGACGGTCCTTGTACCCTTGATGTAATGTCATATAAGGGTTAACCGTTTCCGTGTTCACCCCGCCGAAACGGATATGCGGCCAATTCGAAGCCTCGTCCGCCGGATAAGTCGGTGCAAAATCTACCGGAGAGGCATTAAAAGCCAAGTAATAAGCCCTGGACACATCGGCATAAGGCCCCCGGTATTTATCCAAATTCGCCGAAGTATTAATATTCAAACGAATCCCAGCACTCAAATCGATATTCAAATTTGTACGGAAAGAGAAAGTACTATTTTCAATATTACATTTAAACTGGTTCAGACGATCGGTTTTCAACATACCCTCGTCACGCACGTAATTCACGGATGTGTAATATTGTACCAAACGGGAACCTCCCCGGATATTTAACCCGGCACGGTGGTTGATGGAATAATCATGGAACATAATATCATACCAGTCATTCGCCGGATATACCCAAGAGGGATATTTATCTGACCCTGTACGCTCGATACGCTCCACGCTATACTGCGGAGTGGCATCCGGATTACGAGCCAACAACGCCTGGTTGTACATCTTCATGTAATTGATAGGATCCACCACCTCGATTTCTTTTGTCGGCATACTTAACACCGCCTCGTAACGAACGGATGTATACACGCTACCTTCCTGTCCTTTTTTCGTGGTGATCAGGATAACCCCGTTCGCACCGCGGGCTCCATACATGGCAGTTGCCGATGCATCTTTCATTACACTGAAGGTTTCAATGTCCTCCGGTGTCATGCGGGAAAGGTCCAACTTGGATGACTCCACCCCGTCAATCAGGATTAAAGGGTCAATGTTGGCATTGGTCTGGAAAGAGGTAATACCCCGGATGTAGAATTTGGTATTCATTTCCTCTTCCGTCAACGCACCGGGAATACCCCCCGTCTGCCATCCCACAATACCGGCAATTTTTCCGGCAAATTGAGAGGTCAGGTCACTACTTGAAGATTTCAAGGTTTTTGCATCTACGGTAGTAATCGCTGATACCACGCTTTCCTTTTTCTGTTCACCGAAAGCAACGACGGTTACCTCCTCGATATTCTCCGCCGTGGGATTCAAACGGACGTTTAATTTCGTTTTTCCTTTAAGCGGCACCACTTCCGTTTTGTAACCGATGAACGAGAAACGCAAGGCATCTTCCGGCCGCGAGTTAATCATGTAACGTCCCTCGGTATCCGTGGCCACACCCTGAGTAGTTCCCTGAATCAATACCGTAGCCCCGGGAATGGGATTTCCTTTTTCATCTACAACTCGCCCGGTCACGGCAATCAATTGTACCGGTTTGACCTTTCTCTCTACGATCACGACCCGATTCTTTTCGAGTACATAATCATAAGGACTGTCTTTCAACAATATCTTCAAGGCCTCGTCCACGGTAACATCTTTTACCTCCAACGTGAAACGTCGGTTTTTATCCACCACCCCGTTGCTTTGGAAGCCGTAATCAATACCCGATTGCCGGTTGATTTCGACCAGAATGGTTTCCAGCGTGGCATTTTTCATCGAAATGGTTACTTTCTTCTGGATGACCTGAAACACACAAGATGTCGCCCCGTACGTGTCCCTAGGTATAGCTCCTAGTGTCGTAAATACCAAGAATATATACAACACAATTTTTTTAGCGATAGAGATACCGCCCATGTGATTTTTTTGCATAAATTTGTCGTACTAATTTAATTAAATAGTAAATTCACTTTACTGTTTGATGGTCGCTATGGATAAAGGCTCAATTTTATACGATAGCGATTTTACCCTAAATTATCCTGCCTAGCGGGATAATTTTTTTACTTGTTGTTTTTTACTTCACGATGTAATGCCCCCTTTCTTTTATAAATTTACAATCCGTCATTTCTTCAAGGAATTGAATCACCTCGTCAATCGGAGTTTCTTTACTCAAATTCATGGTTACTTCAATCCGGGCTAATTCCGTCCGGGTCTCGAACTCGACCCCGTACCAAGTTGAAATATCTTCCAGCACGAGATCCAAAGGCTTGTCCCGATAGCGGAACACGTTATCCAGCCACGCCGTGGCATATTGCACGTCCACACGTTCCACTTTAATATCACCGGACCCCACGTTATAAGCGACCTGCTCTCCGGGAACAACTTGAATCTCGTCACGACCGGGAGATTTAAAACCAATCTTCCCCTCGATCAACACGGTCTCGACCGTCTTTTGCTGGCGTCCCTTCACGTTAAACCGGGTCCCGTAAACCCGGATTTTAGAACCATCAATATTGACCTCGAACGGTTGCCCCGACTTCGTCACGTTAAAATAAGCCTCCCCCGACAATTCCACCTCCCGCAAATCCCCGACAAACTCTTCCGGGTATTTCAAGCGACTCCCGGCATTCAACGTTACCTCTGTCCCATCAGCAAGCGTCACGTTATACGTGAACCCGGCAGGAATGATCAGAGTGTTGTACGCAATTTCGCGAGCCGTCCTTGCCGTATCATACATGATATGGTTATTCGCGATTTGAATATTCGATTTCTGAACGATGGAGTCCATCTTTTTCTCTTTCAGGTTCAAACTGTTCCCGTCCGCCAGAATCAATGTCGGCACGGCAAACTCGTGATCCATCTTGATCACGCTGACTACTTTTGTCGCCTCAGGCATTTCTTCCTTTTCATGTACCCACAACGAGGCGAACACGAACCCACAACACAACACCGCCGCCACGGAACTCCCGCTCCAAATGATCCGACGGCGCATTCTCACACGACGCAGCCGCCGATCGAATCGCACCCCTGCGGCCTCAACCTCTTCATCCGAAGGGATTTTCACGTTATCCAGCATTTCTTCTATATCTTTTTCAGTCTTCATGTCTATATCTTTTTACACATATATAAACTGAAACAGGAAAAACTACCGTAGAAAAGTGATTTTTTTCAAAAAAGATTTACATTTGCACAAATAAACCTATATTGGATGTATGTCAAAACAGAACGATATTATCCTTTTGGAATCTTTTAATCGGCGAAACCCGAAAGCGTTTAGTATCGTTTATCGAATGATATATAGAGAATTATACCTATACGCGACCCACATTTTCAACCCGTTGAATCTTCCGGCAGAAGACGTTATCCAAGATATTTTCACCGATATATGGCTCCGGGAATCCGTTCAATTCCCGTCACTCCCTTACATCAAAACATTCTGTTTTATCGCGTTGAAGAATGCCTACAAGAATAAAATCAAGCATCTGGGATACCAGCAACGTTTCGAACTGGAGAGTAAAGTCGAAAACGAATTTTCGGAAGACATCGAGCAAGTGGAACTATTCCATTCCTTGTATGAATCACTAAAATTCCTGCCCGATGATCACGCCACGGTTATCCGCATGTACCTCGAAGGCTGGAAACCCGAAGAGATCGCCACGAAACTGGGCCTCGCCCTCCAAACCGTCTACAACAAACGCCGGGAGGCGATTCTTATTTTACGGAAACATATGGTGAAGTAATTGTCCATAATTTATTGCAACCCTAATCAAAAAATGATTATCTTTACAACAAATTATATTGATATGACTATAAGAAATTGGATAAAACAACAAGAAAGCCTTGGTAAGCCCACATTCTCATATCGAGATGTAAAAGTCAATTTTAGTGACATGCCCGAACAACATATCATGAACGAGTTGTACCGTCTGTCAAGGCAAAAAATTATCCAATCAGTTTACAAAAGCTTTTATACCGTGATTCCGATACAATATTCAGTTCGTGGTATCGTCCCCCCCACTTATTATATCGACCAACTGATGGAATATCTCGCTAAACCTTATTATATCAGTTTACTCAGTGCAGCGGAGATTCATGGTGCAGCCCACCAGCGCCCTCAACGTTTCTCTGTCACGACTTTACGCCCCGTGGTAACAACATCTGCACGGAAAAACAACCTTATCGTTTGGAATTATAGAAAAGATATTCCCGAAAATTTACTTTGCAGCAAGAATTCCGAAACCGGGATAATTCATTATTCATCAGCTGAATTGACAGCTGTTGACCTCGTACAATTCGAGCATCAGGTAGGAGGATTGTCCGTTGCCGCCACAGTTCTTTCTGAATTAGTAGAAACTATCGACTTCTCCAAAAACTCAAATACTTTATTTCAGACAGCCTCATTAACATCGATTCAACGACTCGGATATATATTGGATTATATACTGGAAGAGACAAAACAGGCCGAGATGCTGTATCAGCAATTATGTCTACTAAACAAAAAGCTCGGCTATACACCTCTTGCACATTGTCTGCCCATCCGTGGAAACAAACGAAACAACAAATGGAAAATTATTATTAATCAAACAATAGAAATAGACGATATATGATAAACAGATCAGCGATACAAGAATGGGGTGCACAAGTACCTTGGACGGACAATGCTCAAGTGGAACAGGATTTACTGATTTCACGTTGCCTCGTGGCTATTTTTAACGATAACTTTCTGCGAAATCAACTGGCTTTCCGTGGAGGTACGGCTCTTCATAAATTATATCTTTCCCCCCAGCCTCGATATAGTGAAGATATTGATCTGGTACAAATAACTGCCGGCCCCATAAAATCCATCATGTCCCGACTAGGCGAAGTTCTTGATTTTATGCCAAATAAAGTAACAAAACAGAAACGATATAATAACACCATGCTATTTCGTATGGAATCCGAAATACCTCCCGTCATGCCGATTCGTTTGAAACTGGAGATAAACTGCTTTGAGCATTTCACTGAAATGGGCCTGGTAGAAGTTCCTTTCTCGGTCGGAAATAAATGGTTTTCCGGTTCCTGTAAGATTACTACCTACCAATTTGCTGAATTATTGGGGACGAAATTACGTGCGCTCTATCAACGAAAAAAAGGGCGTGATTTATTTGATCTGTACGTTGCATTAAAACAAACGGATGTAAATCCAGATGACGTGATTCGCTGCTATCACAAGTATATGAGGTTTACAGTACAACAGCCACCCACCTACAAACAATTTATTCTCAACATGGAGGAGAAAATACAAGATCCAGATTTCCTTGGTGACTCACAATTATTACTGCGACCGGAGATTTCATTCAACCCCCAAGAGGCATATCTAGTTGTGAAAGAGAGGCTCATTGATAGACTTTCTTGGACCAGATAATATACTTTTGGGCCTCGCCCTCCAAACCGTCTATAACAAACGCCGGGAGGCGATTCTTATTTTATGGAAGCATATGGTGAAGTAATAAACTACTCACCTCGTTTGGGAACAAGGAATTTATGAAATTACATTATAGTAAAACTAATTTTACGTCCAAGCCCTTGAAATATCTTAAACAACGTGGAAAGCTGAATATCTGCATGTCCATTTTCGATACGGGAAATATAACTTTTTTTTGTTCCTATTTTAGCTGCAAGTTGCTCCTGCGTCATACCCGCTTTCAAACGCTCCGCTTTTAATTGTTCCCCTATAATGAATGCCTCACAACCATTTTCAAATTCATTACGTTCTTCCGTCCCGATAGCACCAAAATCTTCCGTGATTAAATCCTCAATCGGAGTACATCCTATTGCTTTCAATTCATCATTACTCATCATTTTATTCTCTTTTTTCTGCCATAACAAGTATTTTCGCTTTTACAAAGATAACTAATTAGTGAACAAAAATCAATGATTCATCCGTTTTTATTATTAGAAAACATCAACAGGGATAAAATAGGGATAAGCCCCCCTTTTACTATAGTTATAATCTCCCTTGGACCTTTCCTCTTTCTTTCATCGTCCTTTCATAACCCATTCCCAATATACAGGAAATGGTGCTGAAAGGACGGTATAACGGTCCCGTGAGATTATTACAGTATTATCACAATGTTATTACGAGGTTAAAACTCTAATTAGGCAGGGGTAGAGAATCTAAAGAGAACCTAAGGAGAAGTTTCCCAAATAATCCCACTTATTCGAAGAACCCTCGAAGCTTACACGTAGCTCCCACATTCCACAATATTTAAGCTCTGTGAAAGCTTCGAATAAGCTCTGGTTAAGTGAGATTATCTCGATTAGATTACCACTTTATCTGGGTTAGATTAGGATATAAATTGGGGTTGTCCAAAAACATTTGAATTATCCCGTTTTTATCGTAAATTTGCACTAAAAGGGAAATATATTGCACTATGGATTTCTATCAACTTATTAAAGAACCGTCGTGCTTTACTTGGTCTGACTCAACAGGATTTGGCAGATTATACCGGTTTGAGTCCGCAGATCATCAAAAGTATAGAAACGGGAAAGCAAATACACAAGCGTTCTTATCAAGAGCGTTTACACCGTTTTCTGAGGAATAATTAAATATCACACCATGACAGAAGAAGAGAACAAACAACGGATGCACGATCTATTGGTAGAGATCGAAACCTTGGAAAAAGATGGGTTCCCCATCCAGCAGCAATGTACCGAGGCGATTGCCTGTCTCGAAAGAGCCCATAAAATGTTTGTCCAAAGAGCAACAAAAGAAGGATTCAGCTTACAGGATTGCCGGGTGGGAGAAATAGAAATAAAGCAATACTCGGCGATGAAACAGATGGCTATAAAAGGAGGACTCCCCCACGCACATTATGACCAGCGCATCCGGGAAGTACGAGTCCGGCTATTCGGAGAACAAATGGTAAAAGATAATTTTGATTGACTTCATCAGCTCTCCCGGAGAACCCCAACAAGGAGCTGATGATTTTTGCAACGCCTATTCTTCAACAATCTCTACTTTCAGACGATCCGGTTTTTCTTCCGTGATTTGCAGTTTCGTACCTTTAATTGCTACGCGAATCGCATCCCGGATACTCATTTTACCTTTCACGGCATTTACTTTCACGCTACCCGTCTTTGCCAAATCCGTCTCGATAAAACATCCCGTGGCATGAGCCAAAGCCTGTGCCGTTTCATCGAATCGCTGTGCCGGAATATCATACGGGATTTCAGTAATCGTATCCAGACATCCCCGACAGGGATGACGTAAAGTATCCACAGAACTCGATTCAGCAATTGTTGTGGACTTCGCCTCAACAACCCCAGAATCACTTGTTTTCACCTTATCCTTACACCCGCAGAACAACGCTCCCGCTAGCAAAAGAAAAATTAAACTTACACGTTTCATAATATCTCACATTTTAAAGTTAAACTCCTATCCATCTCACCTATAGCTATCACTCTTGATTTCACTATTACAAATGAAATGCCATACCAGGAAAAACAGTCATATTGTCCCTCGAAACCGGAAATATCACTAACTTTGGCATAAAAACAAGACTATGGCAACTACAATTATATTCAACGCTTGTATCATTACCATGAATGAAGGCATGGAGGTGATCAAAAACGGTTCCATCCGGGTGGAAGACAACCAGATAAAAGAAATTCGAGAAGGAAAAATCGAATCTCCTGACGCGGAGTATTTCGATGCAGAAGGCATGATCGTGATGCCCGGATTTATCAACACACATACTCACGTCCCCATGACCATGTTACGCGGGTATGCCGATGATCTCCCTCTCCACACTTGGCTAAACGAACATATTTTCCCGGCAGAGGCACGCATGGTGACCCCGGAAAACGTGGCAGTTGCCGCCCGCTTTGCTTTTATCGAGATGATCAAGTCGGGAACCACGTGTTTCAACGACATGTACTTCTTTGAAGACATCATCGCCTCGGAAGCCAAGAAAGCGGGTATCCGGGCCGTCGTGGGGGAGTCCCTGATCGACTTTCCGACACCGAGTTTTCACACGGTCGACGAAGGGGTAGCTCGCTGTGAATCTCTCGTTCAACAATGGTACGGGGACAGCTTGATTCATCCTACCATTTGCGCCCATTCTCCCTATACCTGTTCAAAAGAGACGCTACAAAAAGCCAAAATACTCTCTGAAAAATACAACATTCCCCTCCACATCCACGTGGCAGAAACCCGTAAAGAAGTGGAAGACCTCACGAGTCAAACCGGTATGGCCCCGGCCGAATACCTTTACTCGATCGGGTTACTGGACAGGAACGTGATCGCAGCCCATTCCGTCTGGCTGAACCTGAAAGAAATTGAATTATACGCCCGGACCCGCACGTCTGTTGCCCACTGTCCGAAAAGTAATCTAAAACTGGCCAGTGGTATCGCCGACACGGATACATACATGAAAGCGGGCATTAACGTCAGCATCGGTACCGATGGCACGGCAAGCAACAACACGCTGGATATGGTGGAAGAAATGCGCTTCGCGGCCCTCCTTCCCAAAGGCTCCCTCCACAACCCGGAAGCCGTCAACGCCCGAACGGCATTACGAATGGCCACGATCAACGGGGCAAAAGCCCTCGGTATTCATCACCTCACGGGTTCTCTCGAGGTCGGGAAACGAGCCGACTTGATCGTGATTCATGCCGATGCCAGCAATATGCTCCCGATCTACGACGTGTATTCAGCCATCGTTTATGCATCCAACAGCAAAAACATCCGTTCCAGCATGGTAAACGGGAAATGGATTATGCGCAACCGGGAGCTTATGAATATCAATAAAACGGAAACCATGGAGTCCATGAAACACATCGTTAACAGCCAGATTGACAACCGAAAATGATGACATGGAAATGAGTCTTTCATTTTCGAATTTCCATTTTCAATTCTCAATTATATTCGTTAGTTTTGCAAACCTTTTTACAAAGAAAGGAGTTTATAAATACTATAAACCCAATTAGATATGGAAAATAAAAATTATGGAGGACTCGACAGCGAGTTTACGGCATACGAAACTGCCGAGATTGTAGTATTACCTGTACCTTATGACGGGACAAGCACGTGGTTGAAAGGGGCAGATAAAGGTCCCGATGCAATTCTTGAAGCATCGGCTAACATGGAACTCTACGATATTGAAACGGATTCCGAAGTATATACTCATGGTATCGCAACCTTGGAACCGGTGACAGAGGCCTCATCTCCGGAAGCCATGTCTCAGGAAGTTGAAAAACAAGTTGACAAGATATTAACCGACAAAAAGTTCCCGGTGATCCTGGGAGGAGAGCATTCCGTTAGTATCGGTGCATTCCGGGCTTTCGCCAAACACTATGAAAAGTTCTCTGTCCTGCAGTTGGATGCACATTCCGATATGCGTAGCGAATACGAAGGATCGACCCACAACCACGCTTGTGTCATGGCACGTGCCAAAGAAGTGGCAACCGTGGCTCAGGTAGGAATCAGAAGCTCCGCTATCGAGGAAAAAGAGAACATCATGCCGGACCGTATTTTCTATGCTCACGATTTACATGATGCCAAAGAAGGTAACAACTGGATGTACATGGTGTCCCAAAAATTACATGACAACGTGTATATCACGATTGACCTTGACGTTTTCGACCCGGCTATCCTTCCGGCTACAGGAACCCCGGAACCGGACGGACTCTATTACAGAGAAGTGCTGAACTTCCTGAAATTGATCAACGAACGTCACAACATTGTCGGTTTGGACGTGGTAGAACTTTGCCCCAACGAAGTCAACAAATCATCTGACTTTTTGGCTAGCAAACTAATCTACCAGATATTGAGCATAAAATATCAAAACCAATGAAATAATTTTAAATGACGAAATTGAGTCAATAAGGTCCTCATAATTGTACCTTATATTTTTAAGATAAATAGAATGGAAAAGAAAGATTTATTAAAAGACACTATCAAACACATCGACATCAAGTCGTATGACTCAACCCAATTGATCGACGCGATGCGCGATATGTCATTCACCTCTCGCGACACGGCCAGAGCAACCGATATTCTGATGATGATGGTCGGAGAGAAAGAGTGTACTAATATTCTTACCATTGCCGGAAGTACCAGTGCTGCCGGATGTATGCAGGTTTACGTGGATATGGTTCGTAACAAAATGGTTGACGTGGTAGTTTCTACCGGTGCGTCTATCATCGATATGGACTTGTTCGAGGCCCTTGGCTACAAACATTACAAGGGACATCAGGATGTGCCTGACATGCAATTAAGAGAACTTTACATTGACCGTATTTACGATACGTTCATCGATGAAGAAGAATTACAGGCTTGCGACCACACAACTTACGAGATCGCTAACAATTTGGAGCCGCGTCCCTATTCATCACGTGAATTTATCTGGGAAATCGGTAAATGGTTACACGAAGGACACGCCGTGAAGAAAGACAGCTTGATCCAGACTTGCTACGAATGTGGAGTACCCATCTTCTGCCCCGCATTCTCTGATTGTAGTGCAGGATTCGGAATTGGTAAACACCAATGGGAACACCCCGACAAACACGTGTCGATCGACTCTGTAAAAGACTTTATCGAATTGACCCAGATCAAGATCAAGGCAGGAACAACCGGCTTGTTCATGGTAGGTGGCGGAACCCCGAAGAACTTCGCTCAAGACACTGTTGTTTGTGCTGAAATCCTCGGATTCGACGTACCGATGCACAAATACGCCATCCAGATCACCGTGGCCGATGTTCGCGACGGGGCTTGCTCTTCTTCTACCTTGAAAGAGGCTTGCTCTTGGGGTAAAGTTGACGTTACCTACGAACAAATGGTTTACGCTGAAGGAACCACCGTTATTCCCGCTATCGCAAGCTACGTTTACCACAACGGACCTTGGAAAGAGAGAGAATACAAAAACTGGAACAAATTATTCCAAAAATAATTACGACACGAGGGAAACGAAAGTTTCCCTCTTTCTTTTTCCCCTCTTTACCGACAAACAGGTATATTACCAGTAACTTGCCTCGGGAATGCACTATACTCTCGTTAATATCTGAATCGTGAATTCATGATTCATCCCCACAAATGAACCAATCCCATCCGTTGACTTCCCGTTAACTTACTAACGAGACACACAAGAAACCCCGATTCAAGTAACCGTCATTACCTCACTGCATTTCTACTCTTTCCTCCTTCGCAGGAAACGAGTCATTGAAATCGCTTGCTTATGGAAAATGAATAGCGGCAATGACACCCCGATAGCCAACACAGCCAAAACAAAAGCGGTTGTCAATCCGTTGCGGAAAATCTCTACAATCAAGTTGGGGAGAATTTCCTCATCCTCCGTTCTCATGAAACGGATCAATGCCAAGATTGTCTTGTAAGCATACATTCCGGGAATCATGGGTAGCAATGAAGGGAAAGAAAAAACCTCTGCCGGGCAATGAATCAACCGGGCAAAATAAATACTGAACAAACCGATCGTGAACGAGGCACATAACGTGGAGGGGATTAAACCCAAGGCCGTGTGATTCAACAAGTAAAATCGAAGAGCGTGGCCCACGGCAGCCAACAAAGCCGAAATAAGAATCGCTTTCCTCGGGGGATTGGAAATCACGGCAAAACCAATAGCCGCTATCGCCGCAAAAATTCCATCAAGCAATACAGATAATACTAAATCCCAGTTCATAGCGTATCCAATCCTAAAATTAATAATGTTACCGACAACCCCAATGCGATACAAATTATAAGTATCGCCGCATTCACCGCACGAGACATACCTATCAGCACATGACCTCCCAAAATATCAATAATCGAATTAATCAAAGGTACCCCGGGGATCAGATAAAGGACACTGGAAGCCAAAGCTATATCCGGGGTCTTACCCCAGCCGAAATAGGTCCCGACCGAGGCAATAAACGAGGCAATAAAAGCCGATACAACGAAAACGACCATATGATTCACGTGGCGATTCATCATCTCCTGCCGTACCCAAAAACCCACGCAAGTCGCAGCACAAACCAGCATCATGGCAATCCCGTCTCCCCCGAACAAGCGACAGAATGCCGCGTTGGCCAAGGAAACCAAAACCAGCACCACCCAACGGGAAATGCGGGGTTCGTTCATCACCTCATGGTAATGAGCCGTTAACTCGCCCAACGACAGATGATGATCGTAAGCCTCCCAGCTCAAGGCACTTAACTCAGAAATCACTTGAAAGTTAATCGCCAAGGCAGGAATCTTCCGCACGTAAGTTCGCCGGATAGAATAATCTTCCGGATGCTTGATTGTCATGGTAATATTTTTCTGAAAAATCGTCACGTCAATCCCATACCCAACGACTCGGCAATACGGGAAACACTCCTCACGGCTCTCGCCGTGTGTACCCCGACTCCCATCATACTCGTGGTGTAATCCATCAAGAAATTCGAGAGTTCCTGAATATCAACCTTTCTTTCCATATTATTTAACTATCTACCCTAATTTTCCCCTCGTATTCGGGGCCGCAAATATACATCAAAATTCAAGAGAAAGTTGTATATTTACTCATCGAAACGGGAGATGGAAAACAGAAAAATTATTCATATCGACATGGACGCGTTCTACGCCTCTATCGAACAACGGGATCACCCGGAATACAGGGGAAAACCGCTTGTCGTGGGGCGTCCGGAGAAACGCGGGGTCGTGGCTGCCGCCAGCTACGAGGCTCGCCGTTATGGCATACGTTCTGCCATGTCGTCCATGAAAGCCAAACAGCTTTGTCCCGACCTCATTTTCGTTGGTTCTCACATGGAATACTATAAATCGGTATCCATGCAGATTCACGAAATATTCCACGAATACACGGACATGATCGAACCCCTAGCTCTCGATGAGGCATTCCTAGACGTGACCGAGAACAAAAAAAACATCCCGTTAGCCGTCGATGTCGCCAGAGAAATCAAGAAAGAGATTAAAGAAAAACTAGGACTCGTGGCCTCAGCCGGGATCTCTTACAATAAATTCCTCGCCAAGATCGCATCCGATTACAAGAAACCCGACGGGCTTTACACCATACATCCTGACCGGGCCCCCGCTTTTATCTCCAAACTCCCGATCGAAGCATTCTGGGGTATCGGCAAAGTCACGGCTCGTAAAATGCACTCACTAGGTATACACACGGGGGCTGACCTCAAGGAATGTACACTGACATTCCTTACCCGCAATTTCGGGAAAGCCGGTACCTTGTATCACGATTTTGCCAACGGCATCGATCCCAGAATGGTTACCCCCGAACGAATCCGTAAATCCGTAGGCTGTGAAAGTACCTTCGAGAATGACTTGACGAACTATATCGCTGTCATCATAGAACTATACCACGTGACAACGGAATTAATTCTCCGACTAGAAAAGTCTGATTTCAAAGGACATACCCTAACCTTGAAAATCAAATTCCACGATTTCACCCAAAAGACACGTAGTGTCACTATGGCACACGAGTTACGAACAAAACAGGATATTCTTCCCCTAGCCAAAAAATTACTCAAAGATTTAGAACTTACGCAATTTAGAATACGCCTACTAGGTCTCTCTGTATCAAACCCTTTCGAAGAATTAACCACCGATGGCCCTTTACAATTAAGAATTAATTTTGATTAATTATGAAACCTTTACGTTCATGTGCCGTATATAGGCATATATTTTGAATGTAATCATAGTGTAACCGAAACTTAATACATAAGTGACAAGATTACGATGACAAAACGATACCTTTGTATCGGATTTCAAAAGAGACTTCGATTTTTTTTCATAAATTTGTTATTGGTATTTTGGGTCCCCGCTGAGACAGCGCGGACCATTTTTATTTTAGTATAAATCCTAACTTTTGTCTCCTTGTATTCGTATATAAAAGTGTGTATCGAAAATTAATCGATATAACAGAAATTTAACTACTAATTTTTTTGTATATAAAGAAAAGCCGATACCTTTGTATCGGATTTCAAGAAAAGACTTCAATTTTTTTTCATAAATTTGTTATTGGTTGCCTCCTGCTGTGACAGCACGAGGCTTTTTTTCTTTCACCGATGCTAAACTAGCAAATCTTTTTTTACCCGCAAACATTTGCGTAAAATTTAATAGTGTTAAAAATCAGATTTTTATTAACACGCTGATTACCTGGTCAAGTAAAAATCACGTTAACATTTGCACGACAGGAAATTTACAAAAAAAAAGATCGTGCCTGATTCATTTTAACAAATTCGGCACGACCTCTTTATTTTGTTATTATCTATCGAATTATTCCAAATAGGTATACCCGTACAGTCCGGAACGGTAATTAGACAAGAATTCCCGTCCTTCTTCTGCCGAGATAATTCCCTTTTTCACGGAAGAAGTTACCCATACCTCTACCGTACGAGCCATTCTTTTCGGCATAAATTGAACGTACTCCAACACGTCAGCCACCGTCTCTCCTTCAATCACCTTGTCGATCACGTAATCATCACCTTTCACTTTGATGTGGACGGCATTCGTGTCCCCGAACAGGTTATGCAGGTCACCAAGAATCTCTTGGTAGGCACCCACGAGGAATACCCCTAAATAATACGGTTCTTTATTATTTAACTCGTGTACCGGAAGATGGTACGAGAAATTACGCGTCGAGATAAAATTATCAATCTTCCCGTCAGAATCACAGGTAATATCCTGAATTGTTGCCGATTTAGTTGGTTGCTCATTCAAACGAGAAATCGGTATAATCGGGAATATCTGGTCGATCGCCCATGAATCAGGCAAAGACTGGAATAACGAGAAATTACAGAAATATTTATCCGGCAACATTTTGGAGATTTTCTTCAACTCGTCCGGAGCATGTTTCGTGGCCACTGCCATGTCGTACACGTCTCTAGCCACGGACCAGAACAACCGTTCCACTTGCGCACGGGTGAACAAATCAATCAAGCCAAGATTAAACAAACCGAGAGCATCCTCCCGAATCTGCATAGCATCATGCCATGTCTCGATCAACCGGGGCTGATTCAGGTTCTCCCATAAATCATACAACTCTTTCACCAGCTCGTGAGCATTCTCGTCGATTTCCTCGTTTTCATCGAAAGCGGGCAAACTTGTACTGGCAAGTGCCTCGAAAATCAACACGGAGTGATGTGCCGTCAGAGAACGTCCCGACTCGGTGATAATATTCGGTTGCTCCAGATTATTCTTTTCGCAAGCATCTACTAACGCAGACACGGCATCATTCACGTACTCCTGAATCGAGTAGTTCATGCTGTTCCCGCTCGTGGCCGAGCGTGTTCCATCGTAGTCTACACCCAAGCCCCCGCCAATATCCACGAAATGTATATTGTATCCTAAATTCTTCAATTGCACGTAGAACTGAGAGGCTTCCTTCAACGCCGTCTTGATACGCCGTATATTGGTCACCTGACTACCGATATGGAAATGGATTAACTTCAAGCAATCCGTCATCTTGTTCTTTTCCAGAATGTCCATGGCTTCCAGCAACTCGCTCGAATTTACCCCGAACTTACTGACATCTCCTCCGGACTCTTCCCACTTGCCACTCCCGGAACTAGCCAATTTTATACGAATTCCTATATTCGGGCGAATTTTCAAGCGTTTGGAGATTGTCGCGATATTTCTCAATTCGTTCAGTTTCTCTACAACCAAGTATATATTCCGTCCCATTTTCTGGGCCAAAAGAGCCAACTCGATATAATTCTCGTCCTTGTAACCGTTACAGATGATCATCGCATCGTCGTCAATATCAATCGACAACACCGCGTGTAATTCCGGTTTCGAGCCTGCCTCAAGACCAATGTTATACTTGGTCCCGTGACTGACAATCTCTTCCACCACCGGGCGCATCTGGTTCACTTTAATAGGATAAATGATAAAATTTTTCCCCGTGTAACCATATTCCGTTGCCGCAGCTTGAAAACAACTAGAGATTTTCTCGATCCGGTTATCAAGGATGTCCGGGAACCTTAACAACACGGGAGCCGATACATCCCGCACCTGAAGTTCCTCCATCAATTCCTTGATGTCAATTTTCGGTCCTCCGACTTTCGGCGTTACTGTAACGTGTCCCTTCTCGTTAATCGAAAAATAGTTCAGCCCCCAACCGTTAATATTGTACAGTTCTGCTGAATCGTCAATACTCCATTTTCTCATTTTTATTCTATAAGCTCATTAAGATTGATTGTCCCGCAAAGCTACAATATATTTTCAATATTATACGCTTAATCGCCTAGGATTTCACGATTTTAGCCATTAGATTTCATGCTCCCCGGCATCATGCCAGGCAGAATAACACTCCCGTCAAACGACCTCACATTTTCTGGATCTCCTGAATACCGTCCCGATCTATCACCAAACGGTAACGCTTGTACTCGACCTGCTCCCCATGTAGCAATTGTATCAAGAAATTAAGGTAATATATCTTGTCTCCCATGATCGGGCCATAATCCGCCTCTCCCCTCGGCACGTATAACTCGTAGTCCCGCTCATCCATTTTCTGAACGAAACTCCCCACGTTAAAACGCAATATCTCGTTCACCCCGGCAATATCGTACTGGCTATATTCGCCTAGCGCCTCCGGATCGAGCTGTACCCATTTCCGGTAAAGAATAATTTTCTCCCCGCCATTCCGATTGTCCGCCTCCAACAAATCCGGACGGGCTCTTCGCTCGATAATCTCCTCCGGGACTTTCCTTTCCGAGATAAAATCCACCCCGTCCTTGATCCACCCGACCACTCTCTCGTTCATACTGATCGTTGTCTTCCGGTCAAAATAATTCTTCCCCAGCCGATGGGCAAAATAAAAACGCATCAACTCCTTAATCCGGTCCTTCAACATATAGCTCACCACCAAAGCCACGAACAACGGCATCGTGAAATTCCCGTATTTTTTCTGAAATGAAAAAGCTACCACCGTGGCAAATATCATGGAGAGTCCTGCCGCAATACTATAATATATCTGCTCCACCAGTACTCCATCCTTTTTCTTCGATGCCTTTAAGAACAAATCACTCTCCGCGTATTTCTTCAGCATCCCCCGCCGATAGATCACCGTCCGATTCCGATCCTTACTCTCCGGATCTGCCACGAGATAACCGTTCTGTTTCTTGTAATCAATCTCCGAATGTACCAAAGACAACAATAACTTCACCATCCGATCATAACATCCCGGATCCGTCGTCTTCAAGCCGTCCAGTAACTTGAACGTATGAAATTCCACCAGATTGGAAAGATACTCATCCCCGAAAGAGAAATAATTCAACGCCTCCCGGGGAATACCCGGCACGTTAATAATGGTCTTCAAATCCCGATACCGTTTCACGATCAATTGCACGTATTCAACATACCGATTGACCATCCCTTCCCGTTCACCACTTTCCACCTCATGATGAATCGTCTCTCCCGCCATCCCCCGAAGGGCACTTTTAAAAATGGATGTAAACATCTTGATCTGGTACTCGTAAGAGGCTAACGCATCCCTCGTCCCATCCGCCACCAAATGCTGGAACGCATCCTCCAAGAAAACGAAAGGCGTCCATTCGCCACTCGCAATCTCCTCCAACGTGTAAATCGGGGTGATCAAACGCACGTTGGACTTCACATCCCGGTAGAAAGCCTCCTTGGGATAAGTCGAGGCATTAATATCCAAACTATGAGGCACGAAAAACCACGTGTTCATTCTGAACTCGTTCTCCCCCGTGTCCCGGTCGACATGGTAGCCAACCTTACATTCCACGGAGTACCGATCATGCAACTTAACCTGAATATCTATCATATCATAAAATCACAACGCAAGATACGAAAAAAAGTATAATGAAAACAAAGTACTCCAAGCTAAAAGAATTCCTTCTTGCAGAAGAATATTCTATAATTTCGAACCACTCCGTACAATTATTCATTAATCTATCTATTTAGGTATAATTCATACTGAATTATTTGTTTCCTGTTTTTTTAATACATAACTTTGTTACACTATAAATCTAAAATAAAAGAGCATGAATAGGCAACAAATAATTAAAGCCGTGACAGAGAAAACCGGCATATCACGAAAAGACACGGCAAAAGTATTTTCTTCCATTTTCGAGACTATTTTAGAAAGTCTGGAAAAAGAAGAATCGGTACGGTTAATGAACTTTGGCAGCTTTACCGTAAAAACTTACAAACCACGCAAAGGCTATAATCCAGCTTCAAAAATAGTTGTCCAACTCCCGGAAAGAAAAGCCATCCGTTTTAAATTAGCCAAACGTGCAGCTTCAAAAAGCTTAAAATAATAACTGACAAGATACAATCACTGAATTCTTTCTCTTCATAAAACAAAGGGTTCAGTGGTTATCCCCGTTCAAAGAACGTTTACTTCCCCGTTCCTCGTTGTCAATACACACCCCATCATTCCATAAAAAATATTTCAATAACATTTGACTCGCATGAATATTATTCGTAAATTTACGAATAGACAGTCTCCATTATAGAATCTTTAAAAAAATATAATCATGAAAGAATACAAAACATACGTACCGGTCGCACTTATCATCTTGATGTTTTTTTCTCTCATGATCTTTCACAAAGACATTGCCACCTACATCTCACAAAGTAAGATTGAACAATTATCTGCCAACTCCCAAAAAAGTATCAGCGACTCGATTGCCCAAAAATACAACTATCATCATAACGGGAAAACTTACGATTACACGTTCATTGAATTTGGCTCCACAGGCTGTCACTCTTGTCGCCAAATGGAAGAAGTCATGGAGAAAATAAAAACCGAATACAAGGGGAAAGTCAATGTAGTTTTTATGAACTTAATGGAACCAGAGAGCAAAAGATTCTTCGAATACTACGGAGTCGCCACAATTCCCACCCAAGTATTACTTGACAAAAAGGGCAAAGAGTTCTTCCGCCACACAGGCTTTTATTCGGCTGACGAACTATCAACACACTTCACAAGCAGAAACAAATAATTGTAAGCTCATTATTATACAGAAAAGATTCTCCAAATTATTTATATCGAACACAATTTATCACAAACCTCACAAGAAAGATCACGTAAATTCTCACATTTACAATTATACCAATACGTGACATCCGAGCAACAATAATTTAGATCCCCTTCCACAGCCTAAATCATAAAAATATAATCTATAACTTCCAATGCTAGTGGATATTTTTTTCTATAACTTTGCATAATAAAATTCACGTGAAATACTATTAAACGTTATTATCATGAATATTGTCAAAAGTAAACGGATCTCGTTTCTGAAACGAAACATTCGCGAGGTGAAGTTTCTTCTATCAATCATGCTACTAATGTACTGCGGCTCCTTACAAGCCCAGGACAAACTGATATTATTAATGGAAGAGCAAACCGGATTCTCGTCACAAACATGGTTTTATTGTGGACTTGGGAACGAACTCGACTTGAAATTAATTGAAAAACACTGGAACGAAGGACGACGTATCACGTCTGCCGCTTATACCTCTAACGGATGGTTCGTCACGATGGCCAAAAACTCGGGATTAACATGGCAAGCTTGTCATTATGATAGCAACTGGCCTACCGATTGGCTCGCCGAACATCGCAAGAATAACCGCTACATCACGTCTATTGGCATGAGTGCCAATAAATGGTTTATCGTGGTATCAGAAGGTACCGGATACACGGACCAGATAAATAATTGCGGGGATTGGGATCAAATGAGTCAATGGATAAAGAAATACTGGAACGAGGACTTTCGCATTACACACGCTGCCCGGCATACTTCCGGATGGGATATCGTTATGAGTAAAAACTCCGGTATAGACCAGCAGACTTATTGTTTCGCCACGGAATCAGAATTAAAAAGCAAACTGGAAGAGCAGTGGGCAAACGGATATTGTCTTCAATTAATAGAATTCGCCAATGGACAGTACTTTATAATTGGTTGTACTTACAAAAACGGGAAAGCTCCCATGCAATCCTACAACATTTCACCAGACGATCCCGGAACTTGTATCTCGGAAGGATGGGACAATCAGAGAAATATTGTCTACATCGGAGGTGGTTTTAACTTTTCCACCCCAAACACGGGCTCAAACCAACAACTAGCCACGAACAATAACTTGAGAAACAACGAAAAATACACGGAATACAACCTCCCATACATGGGAGGAACCATGAAAATGCGTATATACCCTGATGGCTCCGGGACCACAATAACTGAAACACCATGTCGCCTATGTTATAGTAGCGGACGATGTTCTGTTTGCAATGGTGCCGGGCAATACTGGCACGCTTATTTTAAAACGTGGAATCCCTGTCCTAGCTGCATGGGCTCCAAAGTATGTAAATATTGTCAAGGGAAAGGACAACAAACCATGTCTAAATACTTTGCCCCGGGAGAAGCCGAGGCATACCTCAAGGCTAAAAGAGCAGAAAAGGGAGGCAATCCCGGAAGTAATCAAAATCGGAACAGCAATCCACAGTATACAGATGAGATATACTGGACTCCCAATTACACGGGAAAACCTTATGCCGACGAGTGGTGTGCCAAATGTCAAAAGTGGATGCAACCACACAAACATATTCGTAAACGCCTTTAAATAAAGAAGGTTCTGAAGCCTTTTCCCGAAGATAAAGAGCAAGTGAATGACTTGTACCAAAAGGCGTTAAAAGAATTGGTACGTTTCCAAGTGCTTGGACATGAGGGATTGGATTATTCATGTTGTTTGCAGCGTCAGGCTTTTGACGAGCGCTACATTCGGTGAGACTTGAATTACTTTAAATATTGTTTCCTGCGATTAGCAGGAATTGACACGGACGAGAATAAGTTAGAGAACGATTTCGATCGGTTAGTAGGTAGAATATTGCGCACAAACATGAATTATTTTATGTTCCGAGATTTTCAACCAAGGAATATTATAATTCAGGATGGAGAGGTATATTTCATCAATTACCAGAAAGGCTGTCGGGGACCGTTACAATACGATGTAGCCTCGTTACTGTATGATATAATGGTACAAATTCCGAATGAACAAAAAGAAGAGTTGCTTGAATATTATATCGAAGAACTTGGTCACTATGCCCCGGGGGAAGTTACCGGATTCCGGGAATTGTACTATCCCATCGTATTAGTGCGTTTATTGCAAATGATGGGAACTTTGGGATTACGAGGTTTGCATGGATTAGAGCATCGTTTCTCTACACCAATTATCCCGGGATTACAGGAGATTCTATATCTTTTCAAAAATGGAAAATTGGGAGAAGATTATCCTGAGCTTCAACGTGTAATAAATATGGCTTTTTACACATACTTTGAACCTTTACCTTTTTGAAATAACGAATAAGATCAATTAAAGTCGTTCTACCCTCGTGAAAAAAATTACTTTTTTCAGTCATGAAATTGCGAGATCCTTACGGGAATTGCCTGTAATAAAGTCACAATCTTAGAATCATTATAAATTAGCACCTCAATACGGTTTATTTTTAATTAATCACGTAAATATCAAGCTATTGACACCTATCAAAACGGGAAATTCCCGTTTTGACAGCAACTTAACCCCAGAGCCCCGCCCTATCCAGCAACGCAACTTTTCGCCTCGTGGCGTAGGAAATATGAAGGGAGGGAGAGGTCTTTAACACGTCATCACATACCGCCAATAGTCCTATATGCCAAATACATGTGATTCCTTTATAATTTAAATATAGTCCTTGATTGCAAAAAGATTCATGCAATCGAGGTAGGTCAGTAGGTCATGAAAAATAACGCAATCCACATGATAAATTAATTTCATTTTATAGCCACGATAAAAAAAGGAACAATTTTGTTCCAAAATATTTTGAAACAAGGAACATATTTGTTACATTTGTATTGTTCAATTATAACGCTCTTTGATATGAAGTTTTCGGAGTTTTACAAGCTGATCGAAGCCGCAGGGTGGACACTCAGCAAAGGGAAAAAACATTACAAGTATGTTCATCCCGACTACGAGTACTCTATTCCAGTTGGACGCCATCCATCGAAAGAAATTCCCAAGGGAACTTTAAACGAGATGATGAAACAAGCTGGAATCAAGAAGAAGTAGCAAGTACCACCCCCCGGGGTGGTACATAATTGAACGAATTAAAATTATAAACTATGGGAAAAATTATCGCTATTATCGAGAAATCAGAAGACGGGGGCTACGGGATACACACCCCTAGCGTGAATGGATTGTTTGGTTATGGCCTAACAGAAGATGAAGCGAAAGAGAGTCTTCAAGAGGCATTGGATAGCCAACTTGAATATTTCGATGAAACCGGCAAAGAAATCCCGGAACCTTTAACGGGAGAGATCACGTTTGAATACAAATATGATCTATCGGCTTTTTTCAAAAGTTTCCCGTTTATCAACGTCTCGGCCTTTGCCAAGGAAGTTGGGATTAACCCCTCTCTCATGCGCAAGTATAAAGAGAGATTAGCCTTCGCTGGAGACAAACAAAAGGTTATTATACAAAATAGATTTAATGATATAATAAAGAAACTGAGTACCGTACAGTTTTAAAAAGAGCTTTTAATTGAACACCTGTACATACTTGAAAAAACCCGTGACAATCTGGCCACGGGTTCTTTTTTACAAGTTATCAAGATCCGGAAACTTATCCCTGATTTCCCGGGAAATTGTTCCCACCTTGTTTTTCGTGTATATCTCCGTGACTTGAACCGAACTATGACCGTTCTGGTCCCGCAGCGCGTACATACTTATATTATTATCTAACGCCAACGAGTTCCCGGTATGTTTCCAGGAGTACAACTTGTACTCGCTGGGCATGTTCAAGATTTCCCGGAACGAGTTAAAACGATTCTTCAGGTTATTCTTTCCCAAACACTCGGGCCCCGGCTTGTACCCCTTACCAAAAACGTAAAAATCCCGGTTACACTTGTGCAAGTTATAGACCTCCCGGATCTTGATCAGGAAATGATCGGGAATTGTCGCAAATCTGTCCCGGTTAGTTTTTGAACGGAAGCGGTCCACGTTGATCAAACCACGGGCGAAATCAATATCCCGGATCTTCAACAAACGCAATTCTTTACCTGGTCGAAGGAAACAATACGTCTCGAACTCTATCGCCATCCACAACTGCGGATCCCTTCGGCTGATCAAATCTCTAAATTTTTGGATATCAAACTCCGCAACCGGGCGTGGAGCTTCATCTTTATCATAGCCTTGGGGAATATTATAAACAGGGTTTTTCATGACTCTCCCCACCTCCACCACGTAATCGAACACGTTACTAATATTTTGTTTAAAACAACGAATCGTTTTATCTGCCAATTTCTTCTTACCAATAAGATGTTCCGAAAAAAATTTCAACACAACGCTATTCGTCACCGCTGAAATATCAACTTCACCGTAATTAGCCTCTATCCACTCCGAGAATATACGCAACTTCGATCGATATGTCCCTAAAGTCCCATCACTAGCTTTCGTTAGCGTTTCAAGATACTTGTTAGAATAAAACCTGAAGCTCGTGTTTGAAGCCCGCATCTCCCCGTAGATTTCAACAATATTTTTATATCGCAGTTGATCTGCATAAATAATCTTGGAATCATCTTTAAAAGGCGTCCAACCTTCCTTCAATTTTTTAGAAATCTCTCCGATTATTTCCTCGCTTTTAGCGTATCTTCGCTCAGGATTTTTAAACTTATTTATGCCTTTATAAGTTTTAAAGCGTTCCATCCTATTAGTTCGTGGATCTCTAACAGAATAATACACGAACCAATTTTTAGTTATATCCCCCGCACAATCATTAAGTTGTGGTAAAATTATCATTTTTATCCGTTCCATGACTTTTGTCTTTTTTAACGCCCCCCGACGTAAAAGATTCCATCATTTCACGACCAATGTCTATTTTTGTCTACTTTTCGCAGGCTATGTCTATTTTTACAACAAACGCTCTGAATATCAGAGCGTTTGTTTTTGGTCGAGATGACTGGACTTGAACCAGCGGCCTCCACGTCCCGAACGTGGCGCGCTACCAACTGCGCTACATCTCGTTTCCGTTTTGCGAGGGCAAAGATAATAAAAGTATCAATTATAATCACTATATTTGTAAAAAATTTTATTGTATAAAATATTTTTCTTCAGAATGGACTCAATTAGACAAAATAAGGTTGGCCGCTTAATCCAACGAGACCTAAGCGAAATGTTTCAGAAAGAGTGTAAAGAATTCACCGCAGGTGCCATGTTATCCGTTACTGCAGTGCGAGTTAGTCCGGATATGTCATACGCCAGAGTTTACCTCAGTATCTTCCCTTCGAACCTGACGGAAAAGGTACTGGAGAGCTTGGCAGAAAAAAACAAAAGCATCCGTTTTATCCTCGGAAAAAAGATCGGCAAACAGACACGAATCATTCCGGAGCTTAAATTTTTCGTGGATGACAGCCTCGATTACATCGACAAAATCGATTCCCTGTTGAAACAATAGCCCGTATCCACGATGAATCTGTCGATATTCATTGCACGGAGATACCTGTTTTCAAAAAAGAAACAGAATGCCATAAACATCATTTCCATCATTAGCATGGTCGGTGTAGCGATTGGCACTACGGCTCTTATTGTCGTACTCTCCGTGTTCAACGGAATCGACACGCTCCTCACGGAAGCAACGGACAGCTTCACCCCGGATCTCACGATTTCCCCGACAAAAGGAAAATTCATCACGAAAGACTCCATTTTGATCGACCAACTGACCCAAATGCCGGAAGTCGCCTCCTGTGATCCCGTCGTGGAAGAAAATTCCCTCGTGAAATTCGGGGATAAATTAATCCCGGTGGTCGTGAAGGGGGTAGACTCGACTTATGCCGAACACGTGAATATACTCCCTTCCATTGTTAGTGGCATCTACTCGCTCGAAAAGGACGGTAAACCTGCCGTCGTCATGGGCTATGGCATCGCGGCTGCCTTAAAAATCAGATTAGGAACGCTTTCTCCCGTCACGTTCTATTACCCGGATCGAAAAGCGTCTTCCGCATCAAGCTCGGCACTAAACAGCCAGCAAATATACCCGCTCGGGATATTTTCCGCACAACAAGACATTGACGGTAAATACGTGATCACCGGAATAGAAACAGCAAGGGAGTTGTTCGGGGTTCCGGGACAAATCTCCAAAATAGAGATAAAATTAAAAGACCCCAATCAGATAGAATCATTAAAAGAAAAACTATCCGTCCAAATACAACCGACATACAAAGTCGAGAATAAATATGACTTGAACCGTTCCTTTTATGCCATGATGAAATCGGAAAAACTGGCCGTCTTCCTGATCTTGTTATTTATCCTGTTAATCGCCTCCTTCAATATCATCGGTTCCGTATCGATGCTAATTATTGACAAAAAAGAAGACATCGGGATTTATCAAGCTCTAGGGATGACCAAAGAAAAAATAATCTCGATTTTCAAGCTGGAAGGCAACCTGATTACCGGATTCGGGGCATTGATCGGTCTGGCATTAGGGACCATATTATGCCTGCTACAAGAATACTACGGGTTCATCACTCTCGGCAACGGGAGCTACATCGTCAGCGCTTACCCGGTGAAAGTCATCGCATCGGATATTCTGATTATCATGATCACGGTGATTGCCATCGGTTACCTAGCCTCGCATTTCCCGGTAAAATACCTCGTGAACAAAATCGTCAAATCATAAATAAGGATCACGCTATGTATAAACTTTTAACGCTCTCACTTTTATCCCTAACGCTCACCCTACTCCCCTTGACCTCGAAAAGTCAGGAGAAAGAGCCTGTTGTTTTAATCGAAACAAATATGGGAAACTTAAAAGCAAAACTATACAACGATACACCCTTGCACCGGGATAACTTTATCCGGTTGGCAAAATCCGGCCACTATAACGGGACATTATTCTATCGTGTTGTTAAAAATTTCGTGGTACAGGGAGGCTCTTCCGACAGTCGAAATGCTATTGCCGGACAAGCTATCGGCTACGGTAAAGGGGTCACGATTGACGCAGAGATCAAACCACACCATTATCACAAAAAAGGAGCCCTAGCCGCTCCCCGCCAACCGGACCGGGTAAATGTTTTCAAAGAATCGGATATCGCCCAATTCTATTTCGTGATCGGTAAAAAATACACGCCGGAAGAACTGGACAAAATCGAGAAATCAATAAACAACCCGATTAAAAAAGCCATCCAGAAGAAATATTATACCCCCGAAAAAAAAGCCATTCTTGACACTTTGAGGGCGCAAAAGAAAGTACCTGAGTTCCGGGCTATCGCGGAAAAGATCAAATCGGACATCAATTTCGAATGGGAAAACAACACGGACAAGCTCTACATGGATGATGAAAAAAGAAAGGCATACACCACGATAGGCGGGGTCCACCATTTGGATAAAGAGTACACGGTTTTCGGAGAACTGATCGAAGGTTTCGAGGTTCTGGATAAAATTGCCGCTCTTCCCACGGACAGGCAGGACCGCCCGTTCAAAGACGTCAGAATAATCAGTGTAAAAATAATAGAATAACATGATTCCACGCAAATACTCTTTATTATGGAGGAATATCATCTGGGCAGGAGTAATCTTTTTCTTATGCGCTATTCCATCCGACTCGATCCCTGATCCGAAATTAAATATCCCCCACCTTGACAAGGTGGTACATTTCGGAATGTTCTTTATCATGTCGATATTCCTGTGCAGCGAACTCCGCTATCAGACTCGATTGTCTCTACAAAAAATCTACCTGATCGCCATCGGGTTCAGTTTCATCTACGGGGGACTTATCGAAGTCCTGCAATTCAAATATTTCAACCGGGGCGGAGACTGGTGGGATCTGTTTGCCGACGTTCTCGGGGGAGTGGCTGGTTGCCTGCTATATCCCACGGCGAAAAAACAGAAAGACAAGCTTGTTGATTATCTATACAAGAAACTAAAAAGCCGGAAAGAAGTATAACCACCCCGGGGGAAATCTCGTTCACTAAAATGGAATATAAAGATTCATAAATATGAAAACAATTACATTTAGAAACGGGGACCCCATGCCCCTCTTCGGGTTAGGAACCTATCAATCCAAGGCAAACGAACTACACGACGCCATCATTAGCGCGCTGAAAGACGGGTACAGGCTGATTGACTGTGCCGCCTATTATAAAAATGAAGAAATCATCGGGGCTGCCCTGCAAGAAACATTCACGTCCGGACTCGTGAAACGGGAAAAACTTTTCATCACGTCCAAATTATGGAATAATAACCACGCCCCGGAACACGTGGAAGAAGCTCTTCGAAAGACGTTGCACGATCTCCGGCTGGACTACTTGGACCTGTACCTGATTCACTGGCCGATAGCGCTGAAACATGACATCGAATACCCGCGACAAGCATCCGATTTACTTTCCCTCGAAGAATGTCCCCTCACGGAGACTTGGAAAGCGATGGAACAAATGCAAGCAAAAGGGCTGTGCAGGCATATCGGGGTTTCGAATTTCAGCATCCCGAAATTGAAAGAACTGATCGCCGTGGCGAAAAACAAGCCCGAAATGAACCAGGTAGAAATGCATCCTTACTTGCAACAAAATGAATTATTCCGATTCTGTCAGTCCGAGGGAATTTACTTGACGGCTTATTCCCCTCTCGGACGTAATTTGCCCATCAAAAACAAGCCCGGGCTGACCAATGAACCGATTATTACCGATTTGGCAAAAAAATATAATTGCACTCCGGCACAAGTTATCATTGCTTGGGGAGTACAACGAGGGATCGTAATTATCCCAAAATCAGTTCACCCGGAGCGAATCAAAGAAAACATTAAATCACTGGACATCAACATTTCGCCAGAGGATATGACCAAAATTGCCACCCTCAACTCACACACCCGAATGACCGACGGCTCGGCTTGGATTTTCCCCGACGGACCGTATACGATGAAAAATATTTGGGATGAAAAATGAAGTTCTCAAAAGAGTTGAAATGTATGAGACTTTTTTATTAACTTTGTCCACCAAAGATTTCAAATTTTGAGAAGATGTTAGACAAGATTAAACAACTCAGTGCTGAAATAGCCGGTTTCCAGGCGAAAAGCCTAGAAGAAGTAGAACAGTTCAGGATCAAGCATTTAAGCAAGAAAGGAACGATCGCTGCTCTCTTTGATGATTTTAAAACCGTTCCCGCGGATCAGAAAAAAGCCATGGGACAGGAATTAAATGAATTGAAGAACACGGCTCTGGCAAAAATCAACGAGTTGAAAGAGTTACTTTCTAATGCGGAAGAAGATTTAAGCGGTATTGACTTGACGATGCCGGGAGATCCTTTAAAACTAGGAACCCGTCACCCGTTAGCTATCGTGAAAAACGAGATTCTGGCCATCTTCAATAAACTTGGATTCACTATTTCCGAGGGACCGGAAATCGAGGACGACTGGCATAACTTCTCCGCATTGAACTTCCCGGAAGAACACCCGGCACGTGATATGCAGGATACGTTCTTTATCAGTAAGAACCCGGACATCGTGCTACACACGCATACCTCATCCGTGCAAGTACGAGACATGGAGGCTCATCGTCCCCCTATTCGGCTAGTTACTCCCGGAAGAGTGTTCCGTAACGAGGCTATCTCGGCCCGGGCACATTGTATCTTCCACCAAATCGAAGCTCTTTACATCGACGAGAACGTCTCCTTCGCCGACTTAAAGCAAACCTTGACCTATTTCGCGAAAGAACTATTCGGACCGGACACGCAAATTCGTCTTCGTCCGTCATACTTCCCCTTCACGGAACCATCGGCAGAAATGGACGTATCGTGTACACTATGTCACGGAAAAGGTTGCAATGTTTGTAAAGGAACCGGATGGTTGGAAATCCTCGGGTGTGGAATGGTTGACCCCAATGTTTTGGAATTAAATGGTATAGACAAGGAAAAATATACTGGGTTCGCACTCGGTATGGGTATCGAGCGTATCACCATGCTAAAATACGGCATTAAGGATATACGCCTCTTTTTCGAAAACGACATCCGTTTCCTTGAACAGTTTTCGGCCGCAGGCAAATAATATATAAACACAACACAAGAGAGATGAGGATGTCGGTCACACGACTCCTCATTTTTTATTCTCAAACACCGGTTGCTATGAAGAATTTAGTCCTTCTATTCCTGATCACCTTTTCATTCGGGGCTTTCGCTTACTCTCCCGCTGATTCCGTGTACCGGAAAGATCAAACTTTGCTAAAACATTTCTTTGAATACGCCAATAAAAAGGAAATAGCCAAACTCCCGATCAACGAGAAAGTTGTCGCCATCGGACGCTATTTTCTCGAAACGCCTTACGTGGGAGGGACATTGGACATCAATCCCCAAGAGAAGCTGGTTGTCAACCTGCGAGAATTTGACTGCGTGACTTTCGTCGATAATGTCATCGCCCTGGCACGCCTAGATAAATACGAAGAACAAAGTATTCCCCAATTCCAAAAGAATTTACAAGAGATTCGGTACCGGAACGGGAAGATAGCAGACTACACGTCACGCCTGCATTACTCTTCCGACTGGCTATACGAGATGACCTGCCTGAACCTTCTGGAAGACATCACGAAAGAAAAAGGAGGTATCCCTTTCCCCAACAAAGTATCTTTCATCTCCCAAAACTGGAAAAAGTACCCGGCTCTAATACAGGATTCCACCCTCATTACAAAAATAATTGATATTGAAAAGACTATTAACGGCAGGGCATATTACTATATCCCGAAAGAAAAAGTACTCCCTTTCGCGGGACAAATCAAAACCGGGGATATTATACTGATCACCACGAAGAAAAAAGGACTCGACACGGCTCACGTGGGCATTGCCATTGAAAATGAGGGACAAATATACCTGCTCCACGCCTCGGTTTCCGACAAAAAAGTGTCCGTCACGACAGAAACACTCCCCGATTACTTACAACGAATCACGTCACATTCCGGCATAATGATCGGTCGTCTCATCAATTTTAAATCTAATTAACATCCATAAAACTGCGCAATACGTATATTTGGTAGAATTATTGTTATAAACTTTTACAAGAACACAAAATGTGATCGTGGAAATTGAATAGAAACCTAAAACAACGGAATATGAGAAGAATATTTATCGGAACACTTGTTGTGTTAACCATTGCTTTAATTAACGGATGTGCTAACCGGAAAATCACACGGGTAGACCCGAATGAAACCATCGACCTTAGCGGACGTTGGAATGATAGTGACTCACGGCTTGTTTCCGAAGAAATGATCGGAGACCTGCTTACTTCAGCCTGGATTCCAAGATACTTGAAAGCAAACGACAAACGCCCCGTGGTGGTTGTCGGCCTCGTGGAGAACAAAAGTCATGAGCATATCAACTCGGAAACCTTTATTAAGGACGTAGAAAAAGCAATTATCCGGGATGGTAACATCCGTTTGGTTGTTGCCGGAGAGAAGCGGAATGAGCTTCGAAAAGAAAGAGCCGAGCAACAAGATTACGCGTCACCGGAAACCACCAAAAAGTGGGGAAAAGAACTGGGTGCCGATTTCATCTTGCAAGGGACAATCAACAGCATCGTTGACTCGTACAAAAAACAAAAAGTCGTGACTTACCAGATCGACCTGCAACTCACGAACATCGAGACCAACGAGGTTGTCTGGATGGGTGACAAGAAGATCAAAAAACAAATCAGCGACCGGGTTCTTTAATCAGTTTGTAAAGTTTATAAGGTTTATAAAGTAACTTCCCCAAAAGTTTAAGATTTTAAAAAGAAATGATAAATATTCATTATCCATACTTTAAAAGAAATAAAATCGGGATTCATAAACCTTATGGACCTTATAAACTTTATAAACCTTATAAACTCCTAGGACTTCTTCTCGTTTTTCTTTTCTCCGGATGCGCCACTTGGTACCAGCGAACGGCAGATTTCCAAGCAGCCGTCAACACGGGAAATTTCGAGAAAGCAAACAAACTCCTAGATAAAGATAAAAAACAAGCCACGGGTAAAAACCGTATCCTCTATTATCTCAACAAAGGATACGTGGAATTCATGCTCGGCAATCCCACCAACAGCAATCAATACTTCGAGACCGCCGAGAACTTGATTGACGAGTATCACAGTAATGTCGGGGCTGAAGCCGCGGCATTGGTGACCAACCCGGAAGCCCGTCCCTACCGACCAGAAGATTTCGAGGTCATCATGATTAACTTCTACAAGGCCTTGAACTACATCGACCTGAATGACATGGAAGGCGCCCTGGTCGAGGTTCGCAAAATCAATATCAAACTCAACCAGCTAAACGACAAGTATCCCGATAATAAAAATCGCTATCAACGAGATGCTTTTGCCCATCTGCTAATGGGCTTGATCTACGATGCCACGGGGGACGACAACAACGCTTTTATAGCCTACCGAAATGCCTACGAGGTCTATCAATCCGACTACATCAAGAACTTCGGAGTGAAAGCCCCGGAGCAATTGAAACAGGACTTGATGCGTACCGCTTATAACTGTGGCTTCATGACGGAATTAAAACAATACGAGAAAGAGTTCAACACGACATACGCCCACACCCCGACACCCGCGGACGGGCAACTCGTGTTTTTCTGGCTAAACGGCATGGGTCCGGTAAAGGCAGAATGGAGCATCAATTTTATCAAACAAAAAAGAGGAGACGGAGCGATTGTATTCCACAACGAATCCCTCGGGCTTACCTTCCCTTTCTTCTTCGGTTCGGGATACAGTGACGACGAAAAACAAAGCATTGCCGATCTGCAAACCCTGCGTGTTGCATTCCCCAAATACATGGAACGTCCCCCGCTTTATGCCACGGGAACTCTCGTGACGGACAATCACTCGTACCCGCTAGAACTTGCCGAAAACATCAATGAAATTGCATTCAAAACCTTACGGGACCGAATGGTACGGGAATTTTCAAATTCTCTTCTTCGGGTTGCAGCCAAAAAAGGATTGGAATATTCTGCCCGTAAGCAAAACGAATGGCTAGGCTTTGCCGTCGGTATCGCTAACAGCCTCACTGAAAAAGCCGATACCCGCAACTGGCAAACACTACCTTACTCGATTTCCTACACCCGACTGCCCTTATCAGCCGGAACTAATACTCTAACACTTCGTCTAAATGCCCGAAACGGCTCCCAGCACACCGAACAATTCTCCATCGAAGGCGGAGGACGTAAAACCCGTTTTCACGTCTTCCAAACAATGGATTCCAGACAATAATAAAACACCCCTCACCTTACGAGCGTAAAATGAGGGGAGTCTAAATTATTGACTACAAAATTTATTTCTTCATGATCTCTCCGAAATACTTGTAGAATAATGGAATTGTCGTTATTCCGTTAAAGAATTGCTCCAACGGGTAATTCTCGTTCGGAGAGTGGATCGCATCGGAACCCAAACCAAAGCCCATCAGTACGGACTTGATTCCTAGCACTTCCTCGAAAGTGGCAATAATTGGAATACTACCACCGGAACGAACCGGAACGGGTTGTTTTCCATACACTTCCTCGTATGCTTTCTCGGCAGCCTTGTAAGCCGGGAGATCAATCGGACACACGTAAGAAGGTCCGCCATGCAGGTAATCCACTTTCACCTTCACGTAATCCGGAGCAATAGACTCGAAATATTCCTTGAACAATTTCGCAATCTTCTCGTGTTTCTGGTTCGGAACCAAACGGCAGCTAATCTTGGCGTATGCTTTAGAAGGCAATACGGTCTTGGCACCTTCGCCCGTGTAACCACCCCAGATTCCACAAACATCGAATGTCGGACGAATGCCCGTACGTTCATTAGTCGTGAATCCCTCTTCGCCTTTCACCTCTTTAATATCTAAAGACTTCTTGTAATTTTCTAAATTGAAAGGAGCCTTGGCCATCTTCGCACGTTCCTCGGCAGTTACTTCCAACACGTCATCATAGAAACCGGGGATCGTGATATGTCCCTTCTCGTCTTGCATATCGGCAATCAACTTACACAACACGTTAATCGGATTTGCCACCGCTCCCCCGAAAATACCGGAATGCAAATCAGCGTTCGGACCGGTAACTTCAACCTGCCAGTAAGCCAAACCTCTCAATCCCGTGGTAATTGAAGGAATATCACGGCCAATCATACTGGTATCGGAAACCAAAATCACATCAGCTTTCAACATATCCTTATGATCCCGGCAGAACTTGGGAAGACTCGGGGAACCGATTTCCTCTTCTCCCTCGATCATGAACTTCACGTTACAGTTCAATTTCCCGGATTTCATTAAATATTCAAACGCTTTCGCGTGCATGAAAGCCTGTCCTTTATCATCGTCAGCCCCGCGAGCCCAGATTTTGCCATCTTTAATAACCGGCTCAAAAGGTTTCGTGTTCCACAACTCGATCGGGTCAACCGGCATCACATCCATATGCCCGTACACCAACACCGTAGGAAGAGCCGGATCAATGATCTTCTCCCCGTAAGCAACCGGATTACCCTCTGTTTCATACACTTCTGCCCGGTCAGCTCCGGCAGCTAACATGATTTTCGTCCATTGTTCGGCACAACGATACATATCTGGCTTATGCTCAGACAATGAAGAGATTGAAGGAATGCGAATCAACTCGAATAACTCGTTCAGGAAACGTTCCTTGTTCTCTTCCACGTACTTTTTGATTTCTTCCATCTATTTGAAAATATATTAATTAATAAAATAAACATACTGCACATAATTACAAGTTGCGAGTTTACAGGTTACAAGTTAAGAAAACCAATCTTATCATTGAACAGCAAGCTAGTCAACTTGTAACCTACGGACCTGTAACTTGAAACTGTTTCAACAACATCTTTGTTGGAACAAATATAACATTTTCGAGCGAAGAGATCAAACGGTTCGTGTAAAAAACACAACGATTACAACTTGTAACCTGCAAACCTGCAACTTGTAACTGTTCCACCAAATTCCTTTGGTGGAACAAAATAATTTCATACTTTTGCCAAGTGTTTCAACTAATGAATTAGATATGTCAAATCTTCCCGAAATTAAAGTTTTCGCCGGAGAGAATAGTCAATATATTGCAGAAAGTATTGCTAGTTCTCTAGGGCTGGAACTCGGTAAAAAAACGTTTACGAGATTTAGTGACGGAGAATTCGTCACCTCATTCGACGAAACGGTGAGAGGCGAACACGTGTTTATCGTGCAATCAACCTTCCCGCCCAGTGATAACCTCATGGAATTACTCTTGATGATCGATGCCGCCAAAAGAGCATCTGCCTACAAGGTAATCGCCGTAATCCCCTATTTCGGGTTCGCGCGTCAAGACCGGAAAGATAAACCGCGTGTCGCCATCGGGGCAAAACTAGTGGCTAATATGCTACAAGCAGCCGGAGTCGACCGAATTATCACCATGGATTTACACGCTGACCAAATTCAAGGATTCTTCGATGTTCCCGTGGATCATCTATACGGTTCTACCGTGTTGATTCCTTACATCAAATCTTTAGGATTACGTGATTTTGCCATTGCCTCCCCTGACATCGGTGGGGCCAAGAGAGCAAATTCCTGGGCAAAATACTTCGATTCAGGGTTGATCATCTGCCACAAAACCCGTATCCGGGCAAATGAAGTTGCCGACATGAAAGTGATCGGGGATGTCGAGGGCAAAAATATCATCGTTGTTGACGACATGATTGATACGGCCGGAACAATTTGCAAAGCAGCCGATATGCTTATCGACAATGGTGCTGCCAGCGTACGTGCCGTGGCCACCCATGCAGTTCTTTCCGGTAAGGCATACGAAAATATCGAGAAATCAAAACTGACGGAAGTAATCTTCACCGATTCCATTCCCCAGAAACAACCTTGCTCAAAAATTAAAGTATTACCGATCGCTCCCATGTTTGCCGACACGATCCGCAACATCTACGAGCATAAATCGATCAGTGATCACTTCCTCATGTAATTCATTTTTCATGATATAAAAAATGGCACCCGAAACCGAGTGCCATTTTTCTTTAATATTTTATCTCCTTCAATATACCACGAATGGTAACCAACATATCGGGAAGTTTTGTCTTGACAAGAGTCTATCAAAATTTCTTCTTTAAGCATAAATTCCTTCTTCTATAATAGAACGTTTCAATAATTCATTCATATTATCCCTCAAGCGAACAACATCGACAGGACAACCGAAAAGTTGCTGTAACTCGTCCTTGATATGTACTAAACTGAACAAATCAGGAGAGGAAAGCTCGACATAAACATCTACATCACTCCCTTCTTGCTGTTCTCCACGAGCCACGGAACCAAAGATTCCGATGCGAGAAATTCCATATCGAATCGCAGATTGTAATTTATATGCCTGTAATAACTGCAAATATTCCTTTGTCGTTTTCATGATCGTTGCAACCAAAATATTTATTACAAATATAGTCAATTCAAAAGACAGAAACAATTCTAATTTGAAAGATCTGCCACTTCTCTGGCATTTTTTGGCCACATGGCCAAATCTCAAAAATCACTACTATAAATAGGTGATGCCCATTCTGGAATCATTTCTACATACTGTTTTACAAGTCGTCCTTTAGCTAACCGAAATAATAGCATTGCCTCTTTATTCTCTATAGAGTTATCGTAGATATAAGTTCTATCAACCAATTTAGAAACTAAACAACAATTAGATATCGATTTTTGATACCTTGAAATGATTTTTGAAATAGGAACATCATGTCCTCCTTCCATTACCCGACCTGCAATTCGTGCTGCATTAATTGTAGGCGATACGGTACAAACAAAAAATAAACGAACAAAAAAACCTGCTTCTATAGCTCTACAGATATAATCGATTTTATCTTCAACAGAAAGAACTGTTTCAAAAATAAGACTCTTACGCTCCATTAAACAAACTTCCCTTAATTCTTCACAAAACTTCACGGCTTTCATTATCGCATCCTTAGAATTCCAATCTCCAAACTTTTCTTGAGCAATAATATCCGGATTTATATAAATAGAATCCTCCATCCATTCATGATGAAGAATCTTTGACGTAACAGAGGTTTTACCAGAACCATTAGGACCAGCTATTACAATAAGCACCGGTTTATGAAAATCATTCATTACTAAAACTTATATTATATTCTTTCCCCCATTTTGCCTGTTGCTTACGGATATACTCTCTTATTTCCTGAAAAAACTTTTTATGCGCTTCTTCCGATTTACGTTTTGCTTCTTCAGCAACTTCTTTCATCAAAGTAGTAAGCATTTCATCAGTTGGTTCTTCCAAACTGGTTAAACGATAAGAATTCATCTCTTTTTCAGACATAACCAAAATATTTATTACAAATATAGTCAATTCAAAAGACATAAGCAATTCTAATTTGAAAGATCAGAAACATCAAGCCAACATTTTACAACTTACATGCCGGCCCTCTTCTCCAATCTTCTCCCCTCGTCCGGCATGTAAAATCACCATCTCACCAATCTAAAGTTTTCCCATTTCAACCATTAATGGTTAACCGTTTACTATTCGACGCTTTCCTCTTATCTTTCGACAACATGAAAGTATACATCTCCAGATTCTCTTTTACCCATCCATTATCCAAGCTAATCGTCGTCACGCCATTCTCTTGACGATTCCGGCAAGGTTCCACGATCATTTGGTTTCCCGTTTTCTCGTAAACCACCACGTACAACACGTCCGTCGGGTTAGCCACCACCGACCAGCGACTTTGCGCCTCCTGGGTAATCGTTATCATATCCTGATCCTCGTTCAACGACACGGTCAGCGTTCCATCCTGCAGGCTCCCCTCGGCACACACGATCTTCTCGTAGTCAATCGTGGGGTTATACTCCTCGTCAACCGTAACGGCCTTCATATTCGCTTTCACGAAGGCATTATAAAACGTACTTCCCGCTTTTCTTCCCGGAAAACCGAGTTCTGCCGCCGGGGCAAAATACAGCGAAGCCACCTGCAATGCTTTCATCTTCGCTCGTTGCGTCAACTGCCCCGGAGTTCTGGGATTACGCATCGTACTTCTCTTTCCCCTGGCAATACTATACCCGTTTGCCCCCGCGTACATCGTAATATTTGCCACTGATTTTCTCACTTCTCCCAATACAAATGATTTAAATAAAGCCATAATCTTAAAATTTAAAATGAAACATATAAATTACAATACTAAATGCACGTTTTCTGAAAAATCACACCTGTTTCCTGAACCAAAGAAACAATACAAGTGAATCCTCTTTCCCCGCTCTTCCGTGAGTTCTATCTCCGCGCTCTCATCCCGACGAACACTCCCGATCGCCTCGGGTGTCACAATCCGAAACCTCATGTCTTCCATCATCACCACGCACCACAACTCGTCCCCTAAACGCTCTTCACGTACCACGTATTCATTCTTCCACGTCAGGCGAACCTTATCGCCCTCCCGGCATCCCTGTAACTCACTCGGTAAAAACAAGTTCCCGGCACTGAAATGCACGAGATCATACAGCAACCCCTCCCCGTTAAACGCCCGCATATTAGCCTGCAGGAAAAGATTATATCCCGAGCGACGCTCCACCACTCCCAACATCTGCCAGATCCGGGCCAACCATGTCTGCCGGATCACCCCGTAAAAAGTCGCCGTCTTCCTCATCCTCTCCCGGTAATACAATTGCAACTCCGAACGACAATCCTTCACCTCTCCCGGGGCAGCTCTTGCGTAAAGATGATCCCCCACCTGATAGTAAATAACACGTCCCATCCGTCCCGACAAACGATTAAACAAATTTGAATAACAACAAGCCATACTTACCTCCTTTTTTCATTACTAAAACTTCAACCTTTTTCTTAACTCATCGAAGGGAAACGCCGGACCCGGATCCGTCTTTCGAGGGGTGATGTCCGAGTGTCTCACCAAGTACTTGATCCCGTAACACTCTTTCAATAAACGACAGATCTCCTCCGTAGTCGCAAACTGCCCCTCGGTAAAAGAATGCCAGTATCTCGCCCTCCCCTCTTCTTCCGTCGTGTACACCTGATCGGGAGAATATTCCCGCCCGAAACTCGAATAATAGCGATCCCCCACGCGTTGCAACTCCCCGGCATTATCCAGCTCGATCCCGATCGAACAATCATTCAGATTCACCCGCCCGGCATGAAAACTCTTCCCGGCGTGCCAAGCCTTCACGTCAAAAGGTAACAACTGGAAAACCTCCGCGTCCCTTCCAACCACCACGTGAGCGGAAACACTCGTGTCCGGCCGACCCAAATAAAGTGCCGATGAAATCGCCCCGGCTCCAACCGTACTATGCAAAACAATCGTATCCACACGAGATAGTTTCACCTTACACTTTGAACACTGCAAGTACTTCACGTTATCCCCGAACAACAAATTCTCAATAATTTCCATGACACCCCGTTTTACTTCCATTTCCTTGACAACAAACAATCCGTCACCTTCTCCCCGCTTCTCCCGATCACGTATCCCCCGAGCCCGATCTCCAGCAAATCCCACAACCGAGAACTATCGGACAACAACGTCGATTCCATGAACATCCCCGACAAAATCACCAACGCGAACGCCAACATCACGATAGGACGCCAAGACCTCTGCAACCAATTTCCCCGGGCTTCTTCCCCCACCGCCGCCGACTGTTCCCGCACCAGCTCACTCTTGTAACGATACACCAAAGATTGAATCTCTTCCTGAATCTTCTGCTTTTCTTTCGAAGAAACCGACAACCGGTTCACGATGTCACCGATCTCCCTAATCACGTTCTGTAATACACCCATAATCTTTTATTTTTAAATTTGATATACCAAAAGTACACCCCAGAACGCCCGTTACCAACCATAATATCCGAACACACTCATTTATCATCCGAATGACAGGAAAATTCATCCGAACAGACTTTTTTCTCCACATGCAATTATCTATACCCGCAAAAAACTTAAATGACAAAGCTACCGTGATACATAGGAAAACAAAAAAAGGTATGACAAAAGCCTTAACACTCTCGTCACACCCTTATTATCGAATACTTTATCTCTACAATTTTATCCGAAGAAACACCTCAAGTTTTAGTCACTCTCTTTACATTCTAGATAACTCCACATCACCTTGCACCTGAAGAAGCACATCCCGCAACAACGGCAAATCATCATGTATCGTTTGAAAAACAATTTCCGCATCTATCTCGAAATAATGATGAACAATGATGTCTCGCATCGCTTATCACACATAAATACCCTCCTTCTCTATTCGTTCTCGCAAAAAAGCGTTCATGTGATCCCGTAAACGCACAATATCAACCCGGCATCCGAACAATTGTTCCAAAGTATTTTTCAAGCTTCCAAGACGAAACAATCCCATTGGGGGACACTCTACATACACATCCACGTCACTCTCCTCTGTTTGCTCTCCCCGTGCAACAGAACCGAAAATCCCGATACGGGATATTGCATAATGTCCCGCTTCCTTGTTTTTAAACTCCTTCAACAACTCTATGTACTCTTTTGTGGATTTCATACACGTGTTCCTTTCTTGATTATTACCAACAAAAATAAAAAAATAAACCGACAATACAAAGCGTAATGGGGATAAGGTCACCCCACAAGAATGATTAACAAATTTCCTTTCCCTTACATCTCCTTATCCTCTCGCCCCTTTTTCACCCGTCCTAAATCCCAGAAATTAAAACACCCGAAGACCGCCGCTCGGTAAGGTGGACTGACTGGAAGCACGCTCTTGCCGATACAGATCGCTTTCCCGATAAAGCCATCCACTTCGCAAAGGTTCACGATATAACTCCGGTGTACCCGCCGGAACATATCCACGGGCAAAAAAGGCTCCAACATCAAAAGAGGGTAAGCAATCGACAACCGGGGCTTATCCCGACGGTGAATATAACAATAACATCCCGAAGCCTCCACGTACAATATCTCCGAGTAAAAACACCTTTCCCTACGTTCCCCCTGACGCACAAAAAAACAGTCTCGCATGAGACCTTTTGTCTGATCATTCGTTTCTTTCATAACGATTATTTTTATATCCCGCAAGATGACCTTTCAACAAAAATGCCTCACGACAAAACTGTCCGAAAACAAAAAAGGTATAACGAAAGCGTAAAACCACTTTCGTTATACCCTTTTTAAGAATAATACTATCTCTATCGTCTTTTCAAACCAGATTATTTAATAACCGGATCCCAATAGGTATCCGGATACGTAGGATCAAAAATTTCATTTGCCCACATCACTGTTACCAAATTTTCTGTTTCCGAAAGATTAATGATATTATGAGTGTAACCCGGAAGCATATGTACTGCCTGAATTTTATCCCCCGAGACCTCGAACTCGAGCACATCGTCAGTTCCCTCCTTACGTTCTTGGATCAGCCCATGTCCTGCAACAACAATGAAAAACTCCCACTTGGAATGATGCCAATGCTGCCCTTTCGTTATTCCCGGCTTGGAAATATTGACACTAACTTGACCACACTTTGCAGTATGTAAAAGCTCCGTGAAAGACCCGCGGGCATCAATATTCATTTTAAGCGGAAAAACCACTTTAGATTCCGGCAAATAGCTTAGAAATGTCGAGTATAATTTCTTTGCAAAAGAACCGGCAGGAATCTCCGGCACCATCAATGTCAAAGGTTGATCGGCAAATTCATGCAACCTATCTACAATCTCACCGAGAGTCACCTTATGAGTAATAGGGCAGTAACAATAAGTTCCCGTAACAGAAGGCACCACATCCAAGCCGTTAAACTCGCAACGATGCACCTTCCCTTTCAAGGCAGAAATCATCTCCGCCACAAGATCATCAATATAAAGTAATTCCAGTTCAACCGTTGGGTCATTCACCTGAATGGGCAGATCATTCGCGATATTATTACAAAATGTCGCTACAGCGGAATTGTAGTTCGGACGACACCACTTTCCAAACAAATTGGGGAAACGATAGACCAACACTTCAGCCCCCGTATCTGTTGCATAATCAAGAAACAAATCTTCTCCAGCCTTTTTCGAACGTCCGTACTCGGAATCACCAAAACGTCCGGTCAATGAAGCCTGTTGGGAAGACGAAAGCATCACCGGACACACGTTCCCATGCCTTTTGAGAGAATCAAGCAACGTGGAAGCAAAACCGAAATTCCCTTCCATAAACTCTTCTTGATTTCGCGGACGATTAACTCCCGCCAAATTAAAGACAAAGTCACACACCTTGCACCACTCGTCCAACTCCTCCGAAGTAGAATCTACATCATATTCAAAAACTTCGTCAACAACAAGATCTCCCCAACAACGAGATTTCCCGTCCTTGATATTTCTTAATTCGGCACAAAGATTCTTACCCACGAATCCTTTTGCACCTGTAACAAGTATTTTCATGCTAAAACTTTCTCCAAACCATCTTGTTAACAATACCGGTATAAGACTGAATGATTTTCACTACTTTCGTGGAAACATTCTCGTCCACGTAATTTGGAACAGGAATACCATGGTCACCGTTTTCGTTCATATCAACAGCACATTCTACAGCCTGTAACAAAGAAGCGGAATCAATCCCGGCGATAAAAAAACAAGCTTTGTCTATAGCCTCCGGACGCTCGGTAGAAGTTCGAATACAAACTGCCGGAAACGGGTGTCCCACTGAAATAAAGAAAGAACTTTCCTCTGGCAATGTCCCACTATCAGAAACGACTGCATAAGCATTCATTTGCAAACAATTATAATCGTGGAATCCCAAGGGTTCATGCCGAATCACACGACGATCAAGTTGAAAACCGGAAACTTCCAACCGTTTACGACTCCTTGGGTGACAACTATAAAGAATTGGCATATCGTATTTTTCTGCCATCATGTTTATAGCCGTGAAAAGAGAAAGAAAATTTTTCTCTGTGTCAATATTTTCTTCACGGTGAGCCGAGAGAAGGATATACCTCCCTTTCTCCAATCCGAGACGTTCATGAATATCGGAAGCCTCTATTTCTGCCAAATTCTGATGCAACACCTCCGCCATCGGAGAACCCGTCACGTAAGTACGCTCCTTGGGCAGCCCACATTCCGCAAGATACCTGCGAGCATGTTCACTATAAGCCATGTTAACATCGGAAATAATATCAACAATCCGGCGATTTGTCTCTTCCGGCAAGCATTCATCCTTGCAACGATTACCCGCTTCCATGTGAAAAATCGGAATATGCAAACGTTTCGCACTAATCACACTAAGACAAGAATTTGTATCCCCAAGCACGAGAACCGCATCCGGCTGGGTCGCCACCATCAACTTGTAACTTTTGTCGATAATATTACCCATTGTCTCTCCCAAATCCGCCCCCACAGCATCCATATACACGTCAGGATCGGCCAATTTCAAATCTTTGAAAAAAATTCCGTTAAGATTGTAATCATAATTCTGCCCGGTATGAGCCAGCAAACAATCAAAATACAGCCTGCACTTATTAATCACGGCAGCAAGACGAATAATTTCCGGTCTTGTTCCCACGATGATAAGTAACTTCAATTTACCGTTATTCTTAAATTCTGCCATATCATTTCTTTTTTGCTAGTTCTTCTTGAATATACTCTAATGCAGCAATTTTCACTTTAGTTTCTTCCAAGCTCAACCGATAGGCGTTATCGGAATTAAATTCCTCGATCGTAACGTGCTCAACATCTCCCTCTGTAAAAAACTTGTCGTAATTCAAATCCCGGTTATCCGCCGGAACTCGATAAAAATTCCCCATGTCCACCGCCTTGGCACATTCTTCCTTTGTGAGAAGCGTCTCGTACATTTTCTCCCCGTGGCGAATACCAATTACCTTAATATCCTCTTTCTTCCCTCCGAAAAGCTCACAAACAGCCTCCGCTTGAACCTGTACCGTACAAGCCGGTGCTTTCTGCACGAGAATATCACCATTAGCTCCATGCTCAAAAGCAAAAAGAACAAGATCAACCGCTTCATCCAGACTCATGATAAAACGAGTCATCGATGGCTCCGTGAGAGTAATGGGAAGGCCCGCTCGAATTTGTTCGATCCAAAGAGGGATAACGGAACCCCGGGAACACATCACGTTACCGTAACGCGTACAACAAATTTTTGTTTTATCAGGATTACACAAGCGACTTTTGGCTACAGCCACCTTTTCCTCGATGGCTTTGGTGATCCCCATTGCATTTATCGGGTATGCGGCTTTATCCGTGGAAAGACAGATAACGCTCTTCACCCCACTCTCGATTGCCGCAGTCAACACGTTATCCGTACCGACCACGTTCGTACGAACAGCTTCCATCGGGAAAAACTCACATGAAGGAACCTGCTTCAAGGCCGCCGCATGGAAAATATAATCTGTACCCGGCATTGCAGCGCGCACGCTCTCCAACGAGCGAACATCTCCAATATAAAATTTAATTTTATGCGCTACCTCTGGAAACTTTGCCTGGTATTCGTGCCTCATATCATCCTGTTTCTTTTCATCCCGGGAGAAAATACGAATCTCTCCAATATCAGTACGAAGGAATCTCTTCAACACGGCATTACCAAAACTACCGGTACCTCCGGTAATCAATAAGGTTTTTCCATTAAAAATACTCATATTATATTCTTTATTACATCAACATACTTTTGGGTCCCAACCTCACGGGTAAACTTCTGAAGAATCAACTTCCGACCATTCTTCCCCATTATGTCACATTTTTCTCGATTTGCTGCCAACATCTTTATCTTTTCCACGAAACCTTTCACATCACCAGCTTTAGCACAAACACCACAATCATTTTGCTCCAAAATTGAAGTTAATTCCCCTTCATCGAAACTTGCTAAAATTGCACTCCCTGCAGAAAGTATACTCATAGTTTTACTTGGCATTGCACTCCCTCCTAATCCTGGTTTACAAGAAACGATGCAAATATTTCCGAGTCCATACACATAAGAAACTCTTTCCATCGGCTGTAATGGAAAAAATTTCACATTATCAATACCGTAGTCTTTTACTTTCTTAACGAATTGCTCTTTCAAGCCCCCAGAACCAAAAATGATGAACTCAATATTTTTATTCTCAACCAATTCTTTTGCAGAATCTATTATCACATCAATATTTTGAGCATTACCCAAATTACCCGCATATACCACATTAAATTTCTCTCTATTTAATCCTAACTCCTCGTATAAAGGATTATTCTCTCTAGCAATCGGGACTACAGCTTTTTCGTCAATCCAATTATAGATCACCTCAATCTTTTCTTCCGGAACTCCTTTCGCCATGATATTTTTTTTAAAATCTTCCGAGATCACAATAATCTTATCTGCATTCCGATAGGTAAAGTTTTCTATCATCCGTCCAATTTTCCATAAAAATGATCCCTTTTTAGTCATACCAGTCCCCACCAAAGAATCTGGAAATATATCTTGAAGGTTATAAACAAAAGGTATTTTCCGACATTTCTTAATTAAAGCCGCCATCGCACCTTGTATCGGAGGTGTACTAGAAATAAACATGATATTACATGAACGAGCATCTTTGGCAAAAATCCCAAAACAACACAATTTAATACAATTAAGCACATAACGAAAAGCTCTTTTAATCGAATTACTCCCCTCTCGCATCAAAGCAAACCGGTGGACAATCATTTTATCATCAAAAAGTTTCTCAAGTTTACGTTTCTTATATTCTTGGCGAATTTCATCGCTTACGCCACGTGTTGGTATGGGAGTATAAACTACCATATTAAAGCCAGCATCTGCAAACGCTTGATTACGATTAACTGACAAATAGGAACTAGCAGCTCTTTCCGGAATAAAATAAGCTGCAAGAAATAGTATTTTCATTTATTTAACAACTTCTATAGAAAAATACTATAATCGGTATCATTCAATCCCGCCAACGTGACCATTCTCCCCAAGTGCATTTCTTGTGCTTGTTTATAAATTTCATTAGCAAAATTTATATCGATAAAAGATAAGCCCACAGAATTAAAATAAATTATTTCTTCATCATTTTCACGCCCTAATTTAGAACCTTGAATAATTTCATTTAAATTAGCATATATATCATCATCTGTTAACAAACCTTCTTTGTACATTCGGGAAATTGTCTGCGTTCTATGCTTTGAAGCTTCCCAATCATCACAAACTATTTTTGAAGCTTTTTGTGCAACTGCATATTCATCTTCCCAACCACCAACATGAATATATAAACATCCTTTATTTATAGCATTAGCCTTTAACAATGGAGCCTGAGCACTAATAGCTGTTACTATAATATCCGTATCCTCAACCGCTTTTGAATAATCACCTTCACAGTCTATAAATGAAACATCTTTCATACACCGAGATAATTCATTTACAAAATCAATTTCTGTAGAATGTTTACGGGAAGCGACTCTGCAAGTATTAATTGTTGGAAATAAATGTTTCAGTAAAACACAATGCATTCGAGCCTCTTCTCCCGCTCCAATAAATCCGACTTTTTTAACTTTTGATGGAGCCAAATATTTAGCCGCAACACACCCGACTGCAGCCGTTCTAATTTTTGTACACAAAGTTCCATCAATTAAGGCAATAGGGAACCCCGTTTTAATTTCAGAAAGTAACATTACCCCTGTAACGTTAGGTTCACCCACAGCCGCATTCGTTGGAAAAACAGACACCCACTTCAGTCCTGATACAGCTTCAGAAAATAACGTAGCTGGCATACAGTTAATCCTGTTCTGCGTTGAATTATCAAATATCTGCGATATTTTATCAGGAAGCAAAACATCCCCGTTAATATATTTTTTAAAGGCATCTATAACAATATCAAAAATCATATCTGTCCGATTCTTAAATATTGTTTCGACATCTTCTAATGTAATTACTTTTAATGTTATTGGTTTCATAAACAAACCTATTAATATTATTTATAAATGAAAAATCAAATTTTAAGGTTCTCTATATTAATCATCCGATTTACCATATTGTTTCCATCCGTATCTATTACTTTCAGTAATTGATGTACTTGATTTATCGTCGCTTTAAATTCATCTATTGTATCAAAAACAAAATGAAAAAATGCAAATACTTGAGAAACAGTTCCCGTCGCAATGATTGAATCACCAATACTTTTGGCTATAGGAAGCTCAATAACATTTTCTAATAACATTAATTTTTCAAATCCTTCGATCATTTCTATTTTACCCTCTTTTAAATGAAGAGCATAAATTCCATAAAATTTTTTGGCAGGGATTTTTTTCTTTATCAAAGAACCGAAACCATGAATTAAACTTTTACCGGTTAAAGAATAATAAATATCAGCAGCAACCTGATTTATTTGATAAAAATAATTTACAGGATAGATAGAAACAGATCCCCCGTACCGATATCCAGCTTCATTAAAATAATAATTTGTTCCATCAAAAAATACTTCCATCCACATTGAGCCTTCTTTTATTTGAATATGATTAAACATTTCTTGAAGTTTATGCTCATATTTTTGGCGGAATTCATCTTTACATTTACTCTCAAACACGAAAGCACCTGCAACATAGCTCCCTTGTTTTTCGTATTTTACAGGATATTTATCTTCAATCCCCGAAAAATACATTTTACCATTACTAAAAGTATAAAAAACAACGATCCCATCATTCTTCACAAATTTCTCTACAAGAACATTTCCTGAAGCGGAAGTTTTTTTTGCGATTTCGTACCCTGCCAATAATTCATCTTGATTCCGGCATACTGAAAAACCAGAACTTCCACACCCGTCAGCAGGCTTTGTTATCACGGGATAATCTAAATTACCTCCTTTAGATTCAATTTCATCGTATGCTATTTTGTATTGCGGAACAACAGGTAAACCATGTGCCATACAAATTTCCTTGAAATATTTTTTATTTTGTAAAAATTCCCATTGAGACTTTGTACAATAGCATGGCATATTCAATTCGTTCAAATATTCGCATGCAGAAGCAATTACTGGCTCACTCCCCCCCATATACACACCATCAATTTTTTTCTCTAATATGAGGCATTTCATTCCATGCGAATCCGTGGAATCAACATCGTAACATTCATCAGCAATCTCAAAAATCCCTGCATTCCGATTATTACCCGTTGCGATAAGCACTATCTCATTTTCTTTTGCAAAATCAGAAATTGCATCTTTCCACATGCTACCACCAAGGAGTAAAAGACGTTTACCCTTCAAATTTTCCATATTATATCAGATTTAAAAACTTTAATTTTACCGGACATTTATAGTAACACCATTTATTTCACATCTAGAGATAGCCTCTGATACATCTTTTCCTTGAGCTATCACAAAGCCAACTCGATCTAAACTACTATGTATTTCCGATACCATATCCCCAACTTTTTTATTAAGAATAATTTCTTTTATTCCCTCTGTTTTTCGAGAACTTTCCACCCCTTCAATTGATTCTATCACTCCACAAGGAACTTTAAAAAAACGAATCGCACTTCCTTTTGAAAATTTTGGAATAATATCAGGTTCTATTCCAAGCGCAATATCAATAGTAGCTTTAACCATATCAATTCCTGTAGACAAAGGAACAAGATGCGTAGTGATACAATCTCCTCCCATTCTTGCACCAAGCTCTATCATTTTAGGTCCTTGCTTGGTCTGCATGACCTCCACATGAGCTGGTCCATTTTCAATTCCCACCGCCTTAATTGCACGTGATGTTAAATCTCGAATCTTTAACAAATCTTTTTCAGGTAAACGTGAGGGCTGAGAGTGTCCCATTTCAACAAAATAAGGAGCTCCTGTTGTTAATTTATCTGTTATTGCCAGTATATGAACTTTTCCCTTGTAAACAATCACCTCCACGCTAACTTCATTACCCCGCATATATTCTTCAACAATAACTTTACCCCCACGAGACTGGCTCTTACTGTATTGATATGCCTCATCCAATTTTTGAACTGTTTCCACGAGAATAACTCCCCGACTCCCTGCATTATCAGTTGGCTTTAACACACACGGACTTGTGATTCTTTTCCTTACAAAGTCCCAATCATTCTCCCTCTCTATAATATAGAACCAAGGAGATTCGACATCATGTTCTTTAAAAGCCTTTATCATTTCCCACTTATCCGTGGTTTTGACGGCAGTATCCATGGATATTCCAGGCAATCCTAACAAGGTCGTAGCTGCTGCAATAGAACGCATTGGCATATCTGTAGCCAACGTCATAATCCCATCTGGTCTAAAATCTTTTGCCACATCACAAATAGCCTCAACATCTATCGTACTTGCATTATAATACCTATCAGCATAAGGAATTCCTATCGCACTAGGATTATAGTCTGCAACTGCTACCACATGACCTAATTCTTTTGCTTTTTTTATTGCGGGCAATTGAAGAACTGATGCCCCAATAATTAATAGTTTACTCATTTTTGTTGAACAAAAATATGATCACGTTTGATAACTGAAATTACAGTTTGGAGCAATATCTTAACATCTAACCACAAACTCATATGCTCTACATAATAGGCGTCGTAAGCAAATTTTTCATCTTGTGTTATTGAATTCCGATAATATGCTTGGCTATATCCTGTAATTCCTGGACGAATACTCGCTCTTTTTTTTCTCACGTCATCAAGTTCATCCCATGTTTTTGTCGCTAATGTTGGTCGGGGTCCCACGAAACTCATATCCCCTAATAATACATTTAACAATTGGGGCAATTCATCCAAACTAGTTTTTCTTAAAATTTTCCCAATTCTCGTTACTCGAGGATCATCTTCCCCATTATAAGTAGACCCATCAGCATTCCTCAAATCAGGAGAATTAACGTACATTGAACGAAACTTAAACATTTTAAATGGCTTAGCTCTCTTACCAGCTCTTTTTGCATTATAAAAAACAGGTCCTTTATCCGTAAAATAAATGATAGGAGCTATCACGACAAAAACAAACAAAATAAAAGGTAAAAACAGTAGAGCTATTATAATATCAAAAAAACGCTTAAAAAAACATTTATACATAATTACTCATTAATAATCTCCATAAAATTTGAAAGCAAATATTCAACTTGCTCATCTGACAAACAAGTATGCAAGGGAAGAGTCACCTCATTCACAAACATATCGAACGCATTAGGATAATCTTTAATATCAAATCCTAGATTTTTATAAGCTGTCATCATTGGTAACGGTTTGTAATGCACGTTACAAGCAATACCCCGTTCCGCCATTCGACAGATTACTTCATTCCGAAATTCTATGTCTTTTCCTAACAAACGTACTAAATAAAGATGACCGCTAGAAGAATGATCTTCCCCATAATGATTGAGTACTTGCACGTCACATTCCTTCAAAACTTCATTATAACGTTCGATAATCCGTCTCCGCCGATACAACATTTCGGGATAACGCTTTAATTGTGCTAATCCTATACCAGCCATAATGTCTGTCATATTACACTTGTACGCCGGATAAACGATATCATATTCCCAAGCGCCTAATTTAGTCTTGGCGAGAGCATCCTTGTTTTGCCCATGCAAAGACAACAACTGGAATTGCTTATACAACCAATCATTATCAATTCCAGAAATATTTCTCCAAGTTAAAGCCCCACCCTCGGCCGTTGTCAAATTTTTCACCGCATGAAACGAGAAACTTGTAAAATCAGCAATATTCCCACACATTTCCCCATGCCATTTTGCCCCAAAAGCATGAGCGGCATCTGCTAACACGATCACTCGTCCAAAAGCTTTCTGTATCTCATTGTTGGGCAAAAACAAATGTTTTTTCTGTTCAACGGCAGCAAAAATTTTATCGTAATCACAAATTACACCTCCTAAATCCACGGGAATAATCACTTTTGTCTTCTCGGTTATTGCATCTGCCAATTTCGAATAATCCATTTCGAATGAATTAGGTGCAGTATCAACTAAAACAAGCTTTGCCCCAACGTGGCAAATTACACTTGCAGAAGCAGTATAAGTATACGCAGAAGTAATTACCTCATCTCCCGGACCAATTCCCAATACACGTAATATCAACTCCATACAGGCTGTAGCAGAATTCAAACAAACTACCTTATCCGTTCCACAACACATCGCTAAAAGATGTTCAAATTCTTTAGTACGAGGGCCTGTTGTAATCCATCCAGAACGAATAGTATCCGACACTTCTTGCACCTCCAATTCACTCATGTCTGGAGGTGAAAACGAAATTTTCATATTTATTAATTAAATTTTTAATTAGATTTTGATCGAAATTCTTTCAACTTATCAATCAAGATTTCATCTGTTTGAAAATAATGAATATTATCTCTTAACTTATTTTCAGGAAGATGCCACCACTGAATGTTTAATAATTCATTTATTATTTCTTGAGAAAAACGATATTTAAGTATTCTCGCTGGAATTCCTCCAACAACTGCATAAGGGGGAACATCTTTAGTCACTATAGTACCTGCTGCAATTACAGCCCCATCGCCTATGTGTACTCCTCCCATGATAATAACTCTAAGACCAATCCAAACATCATTACCAATAAATACCTTTTTATAAGGATATTGAGGCGTTCTATCTGTCCAAGAATGACAAGTTCCATTAATCTTTTCTGTAAATATAGGAGAGGTAGAAAGATTATTCAATGGATGTATACCTGGACCTACAATTGTATTACCTGCAATAGAACAAAATTGCCCTACTTCTGCATATATTAAAGAAGAACCTCGTCCCAAATAAGAATACCTCCCAATGGATGAATTAAAAACCTTAGTTTTACGATAAATTTTTGCTCTTCGATCAATATGGGATAAATTATCAACTTTAGCCAATAGAGATACCGCAGGATTAAATAGATTTTTCAACAAACCATAAATATATTTTAACATACCTACTAATTACTTACATGACAAAAAAGGCGATTTTATTAAACTTCTCAATAAAAAATAAATATTTTTTAAATCTATTCCTAACTTTACATCCAAACTTTTAATAAAATATAACAAAACATTCAAAAACATTATAAGCGTTGGTTTTACAGAATACCTCAATAAACACAGTTTCATTCTTGTATACGCTACATCTTTTTTATTGAGATCAAATGTCTTTAAAAAAAATTCCCACTTATAAATATTTTCTTCAATATTTTTCTTAGTTCTCATTTTGGTTGAAATTCCTAACTGAGAATAATACATAGACCCAACATATGAGTAATAATAACTCTCTTCTGAATATTGTTGATATTGAAATTCAAATAAATCTTCAGATAATGTAATACCTTTATCTAATGGAACAGGTTTAAATTGATTAATTACTTTGCTATTAATAAATGTAGATCGATTATAAATTAAAAGTCTATATCTTAGACGAAAAGGGTCTCTTCCTTTTTCTATTTTATCATTTCTAAAAACAATCATTTTACCCTTTGGAGTTACAACTTTCCAGTCAAAATATAGTGATATTGCTTTATTTTGTACATCTATATGTTTCTTCTCAATAAGCAAATGTACATGCCTAAACAATCCGTCACAAAGAGCATCATCTCCAGACAAAATATAAAACAAATCTGCATTACCCCTTAACGATACCAATTTTTCACAATTACCATAAATACCTAAATTAGACGTATTTTTATAAGCTGTAATTATATTGGGATACATTTCAACATATCTACTAATTACCTCCCAATTATTATCTGTAGAACAATCATCACATACTATAATTTGGTTTAATCCCCATTCTTTTTGTATCAGAACAGATTCCAATGCACGCCCAATTACACCCTCTTGATTATAAGTAATAATCAATACATTAATTTTATATTTCATCATTACATAAAATTGTTGATGACTTCTATAATTCTATTTATCTCATACTTAGACATCACAGGACTTATCGGTAAACTTAATTCTTCCGTATGAATTTTTTCTGTGATCGGTAATGACATTTCATTCCATTCTTTATAACATTCCTGCTTATGAGGTGGGATCGGATAATGAATATTGGTTTGTATTCCATTATCTGTTAAATATTGCTGAAGTCTATCACGCTCGGCACAACGAATTGTAAATAAATGAAAAACGTGCTGATCATCATCAAAAACAGTAGGTAAAATTATTTTAGAATTTCGAATATGATTTATATAATATTTAGCTATATTCTTACGTATTTGAATATCTTCATCGAGATGTTTTAATTTCACATTCAAAACAGCTGCCTGTATTTCATCTAAACGACTATTACGCCCAGCATATTGAAATACATATTTTTCCGCAGATCCATAGTTAGCCAAAGAACGAATTGTTTTGGCTAATAAAGCATCATTAGTAGTCACTGCACCCGCATCGCCTAATGCACCTAAATTCTTTCCTGGATAAAAACTATGCCCTGCTGCATCGCCTAATGCACCTGTTTTTTTTCCATTAAATTTACAACCATGTGCTTGAGCATTATCTTCAATTAATTTCAAATTATACTTTTTACAAATGCTTTCAATTCTTTCTGTATAGGCACATTGTCCATAAAGATGAACAATACAAATAGCTCTAGTCTTTGACGTAATAATTCCCTCAATCTTAGAATCATCAATTTGATAGGAATCTATCGAAGGTTCTACTAAAATTGGCTTTAAACCATTTTCAGTTATAGACAATATTGTTGCAATATAAGTATTCGCAGGAACTATCACTTCGTCACCAGGTCTCATCATTCCCAATTCAATATACGCTCTAAATATCCATACCAAAGCATCAAGTCCATTTGCAACACCAACACAATACTCCGTACCAATATATTTAGCATAATTTGTTTCAAAATTCTTGTTTTCTTCCCCCTGCAAATACCAACCTGAATCTACAACTTTATTGATGGCCTCATGTATTTCTTTCGAATACTTAAAAGTTACTTTTTGTAGGTCTAAAAATTTAATCATTTGCTTTTCATTTATTTTGTTCCATTCTTCAAAACCCATTTCAGCCCATGGCATCCCACGTGTAAAACGATAAGGCCATGAATAATGAGCTTCACCTGTTTTTCTATCTTTTATTTCTCTAATGTCTTTTACAATTTTTGCCGGTACACCGACAACCACTTGATAATCTCCAACATCTTTTCCAACGACGCTGCCAGCTCCAATCAAACAATGTTTCCCGATTTTAATACCTGGTAATAATATACTTCCTGTAGCTATTTGCGAATAATCATCAATTTTTGGTCCAATGCAGATATTTGAAGGCGGTGTAGGATCATTTGTGAAGATTACATAAGGATAGATGAAAATGAAATTACCTAATTTTGAATGCTGTCCAATATGAACGTTACTATGTAGTCTGCAATAATCTCCAAACTCTGAATATCCTTGAATATCATCTAACGTGCCAAAACTACAATGATTACCGAATTTTGTATAATCCCGAATCGTCACTCGATGTCCACATCCCAAAAAATTGCCCGTCTTATTACCGGCATATATTATGCAATGACTTCTAATTAAAGAATTGGCACCTATTATAGTCTCCGGATTTTTATAATTCTCAATGTCATCATAGTAAGAATTCAACAGCTCTCCAATAATACAATCATTAGCAATAATTGTATTGTCTCCAATCACAACATTATCGTATATCGTAGTATTATCACCGATTTTTACATTCTTCCCTATTTGGGCGTTTCGACCTATCGAAACATTAATATTATTGAATTTCATATCTTATTCGTTGATTTGATGATTATGCAACCAACGAACAAGAAAGAGAAAATATTATTTTATCTCTCCCAATTAAATTACTGATAATCAGTATTATTTATGTATTCTATTTTCATATTTTCAAGTATTATTCCTCTCATTTTTGCAGGATTACCAAACCAAACTGTATTTGCAGGAACATCTTTTGTCACTACGCTACCCGCCCCAATTAAAGCATTTTCGCCAATTATATGACCTGCCACTATTGTAGAGTTTGCACCAATTGAAGCTCCTTTTTTTATCAATGTCTTGGTAAAATGTCCCGGATAAACTTTAGAACGTGGAACAAGATCATTGGTGAATGTAACATTAGGGCCAATAAAAACATTGTCCTCTATGGTAACGCCATCCCAAATCTGTACTCCACTCTTAACTGTAACATTATTACCAATACGAACATCATTCTCAATAAGAACATGAGCACAAATATTACAATTGTCACCGATGACTGCTTGTTGGAATATGACACAATACTGCCAAATATTGGTGTTTGTACCAATTTGTATTGACTTTACGTCTGAAGAAGGATGTATCATCTATTTTTATAATTCAAAAAATCGTTATAATCTCTGATATAATCAGCTTCATCGTACACTTCTGAAGCTAATACCAAACATACTGCTCCCGATGAAAATTCTCCCAAATCACGCCATATTCCAGGTTTCACATATAATCCTTGATAAGGATGATTAAGAGTAAACCTTCTTTTAACATTGCCATCATTTAGTATTACATCAAAACTTCCACTAGCAGCTATAATTAATTGTTGCAATTTTTTATGAGCATGAGCTCCACGTTCTTCCCCTCCTGGAATATCATACAAATAATAAACTCTTTTGACTTCAAAAGGAATAGTTTTATCATTTTCTATCACACTTATATTCCCTTTTCTCTCGCTATGATGTTTATCTAACTCAATTATTGTACAATCATATACTGTACTTAACCTCTTCATAGATTACTTAATTTAAACTCATTATAATCATATATATAATCATATTTATCATATTCTGTAGATGATAATATCAAGGCCAATGAATTCGTAGAAAAGTTATTAATTTCACGCCAAAAACCTTTAGGCACATAAAGTCCATAATAAGAACGATTCAATGTAACGACTTCTTTTTCTTTACCATCATCAATAATCACATCAAAACTTCCAGACAACGCAACAATAAATTCTTGATTTTCTTTATAAGCATGTCCACCTCGCCCTTCACCTCCAGGAACATCGTAGATCCAATAAATACGTTTAATCACAAAGGGCACGTGATTTAACTGTTCTATAAAAGAAAGATTTCCCCGTTTATCCAATATCTTAGGGAGTGTTATAATCTTACAATCAGACATCTATATTTGATTAAATTTAACATTTCAATTGACAAAACTCCTTTGTATTATGTCGCCCAAGTATATGAAAAACAAGACCAATAATTAACCATATGGAATACTCATTTAGATAAGACACTGAAACGATCATATTTACCAAGGTTACTCCTAAAAATATCACAAATACTATTTGGAACGCTCCACCATTGCCTTTACTTAACATTCCAAAACATCTTACAATTTTATACATGAAATATAAGTTCAAAAAAACTCCTGGTAACAGACCAAAATTCATACATAATTCTAACGGAACATTATGTGAATACATACTCTCTATTTCTCCAACAGACAAAATATCCACACTCTGTTCAGCATAATAAATACGGTCACCTAAAAAACCATACACTTTAAATGGATATAAACTTAAAGAATTTTTAATCCTATCATAATAAACAAACCTGTTCGAATCATCAAAAATATCGCCTGCGACTAAATATTGCAGTGTTCTTGAGGTCGGGAAAACATCATATAGCCATTTAAACAATGTATCAAAATTAATAGCAATAATAATCACACAAGCAATCAACAATGTCATAACTACCAATTGCTTACCAAATGACATTCGTTTCAAAGACAATAAAAAAGATAAGAAAAACACTCCTAATATTCCAAATAACATTGTCCGACTTCCATATAATAACATAGGTAACCAACACACAACACATAATAACAAGCTAAACCATTTACCTTGTTTTACACTACTATAAGTAGCCAATAATACTACATATATTAAATTCGATGCAACAGTAATATAACTTGCTTTTGTTACTTCAGGAGAAATTATTATCAAAATGGAATAAATAAAGGCAATCCATATTAAATGCCTAACTGCATTTAATACACTATCCCAATCTTTTAAATATCGGCCTATAATATAAGCAGGCCATAAACGCATAATAAAAAGAGTCCATGATGTCAAATACAATTCTGGATAACTACTATTAATTAAAAAACTTACAATATAAATACAACTCACGCCCAATGCCACAAACATAGCAGCCACCAAATTTCTCAAGCGATATACACTACATATTATAAACAAAAACACTAGTATATAAATAACATCTCGCACCACATGAACATTACCCCACCCTATCTTTCGAATAAGATCAACAATCAATGTCGCATACAAGAAAAAGGCTACTGTATAGTTATTAGATTTTTCTTTTACCCGAACAAAATTCATCAATTCTTTCTATTTTTTATCACTCTATAGCAAATAAGATTTTGTGCGCCAAATTGTAAAACATTTACAATTAAAACAGAATAACAAAATCCTATAAGCCCCCAAAAATGTAAAGACAATACACCAAATATTAAATATATTAATATATATAGAAATTGAATTACCGTTTGCCATTTTGTTTCTGCAAATCTTAACGCCACAGGTTTAATTAATTGTGTTAATGCCGAAACTCCAGCAGATAAATTTGCAATAAAAATATATGGACTTGCACTTTCCACAAGTTTAGGAAAAAGAAGTCGTGTTATACTTTCCCCAAAAAATAACGCTATCAGTGTAAAGATAGAAAAAGATACTATTATTAACAAATTAATCAAATAGTATTTTTTCATCGAAAAATTAAAATCTCCCTGTGAGAAATAACTAAGCATTACATTCGATGCCGGTTGAGCTAAAACACTTATAGACTTTCCGAAATAGGACGCTGTTATGTACATAGTAACAGCAGATGCACCAATCATTGGGTAAAGAATAAAACGATCTAAATATACGATGCCACCACTAAATATTGTTGCAATCATAAGTAAATAGTATTTATTCAATGTTGTTTTGAATAATAACGTCTTTTTCAATGATTCCCGAACTATATCTGTTCGCCATACCAAGTAAACAAAACCAAAAATAGCCGAGCTTAAATAACAAACGACCCAAGAATGCAAAACCCATGCAATAGGTATTCCCATCAACAAACCTATAGATGTAACCATCGCTTGATATAAACCGTCTTTAAATCTTAACGTTATTGAGTAATATACAGTAAAATATAGATTTATTGTAGCAAGAATAACATATGGGACAAGAAAAATTTTATCAAGCAATGCAATATCGGGAAAAAGAAAAATAACTGGAATTACGAGAATTCCCGCAAGTGACGAAGTAACTATTGCTAAAATATTAAAATCACCAACAAGTCCCCACTTCTCATATTCACTATGCATAATCATTCTCACGGTATAAAGAGTATTCCCAAAAACGAGAGAAATCAAACTTTCTATACCAATTATTGTTAGCATCAGACCGTATTCTTCCTCCGAAAACATTAGAGCCAATACTGGCAAAAGCAATACTTTGCTAACAATTGTAGATATTACAGAAGCCGATAGTCGAAGTGTAAAATCTCTTGTATATCTTTTTATATATATTTTTTTTAATATCTCCACTATTTTCCTTTGTATCAAGAAGAGCATTTAACTTAGAAAGTTATTCATTTATAGCACAAAATTTAAGTTTCAATTATTAAATACTTTCGTTATTTCCGTACATATCCCCATAATATTTCTCATACTCCCCAGTAGTAATATTATTCATCCAAGTTTGGTTATCAAGATACCATCTCACAGTCTTCTCTATCCCTTCTTCAAACTGCAAACTCGGTTCCCATCCCAATTCTTTCTTTAACTTTGTGGAATCAATAGCATAACGCATATCATGTCCGGCTCGATCTGTAACAAAAGTTATCAAATCCATATCAGCATTTTCTGGACGTCCCAAGATTCGATCGACAGTTCTAATAACTACCTTTATAAGATCAATATTCTTCCACTCGTTGAAACCTCCAATGTTGTAAGTCTCTGCTATTTTACCCTCATGAAAGATTAAATCAATCGCATTGGCATGATCAACAACATACAACCAATCACGCACATTTTCTCCCTTGCCATATACAGGCAAAGGTTTACGATGACGAATATTATTAATAAACAAGGGAATCAATTTCTCTGGAAACTGGTACGGTCCATAGTTATTTGAGCAATTCGTCACGATTGTTGGCATTCCATAGGTATCATGAAAAGCACGCACAAAATGATCGGACCCCGCTTTAGCTGCAGAATAGGGACTATGTGGATTATATTTAGTATCTTCTGTGAAGAATTTATCTCCAAAAGGGCCTCCTCCACATTCACCACTATTGGAATCTCCTTGGGGTCTAGTAATTTCCAAAGCCCCATAGACTTCATCTGTCGAAATATGATAAAAACGTTTCCCCTCATATTTCTCTGGAAAACTTTCCCAATAAATTTTAGCAGCTTGCAACATCGACAAAGTTCCCATCACATTTGTCTTCGCAAATGTAAATGGATCTTTTATGCTTCGATCAACATGACTCTCGGCAGCTAGGTGTATCACTCCATCTATATTATATCTCTTGAACACATCAAGAATAAAGTCAAAATCACAAATATCAGCCTTAACAAACGTATAATTTGGCTTACTCTCAATGTCTCTAAGATTACCTAAATTCCCCGCATAGGTTAATTTATCTAAATTAACTATATGATAACGAGGATATTTATTTACAAATAAACGCACCACGTGACTCCCTATAAAGCCTGCACCACCCGTGATCAAGATATTTCGCACACTCTCCATTTTCAAACTATTTTTTCTCATTCACTATTTTCAAAAGATATTGCCCGTATTGATTTTTTTTCATTATCTCTGCCACTTCTTTCAACTTAAATTCATCGATCCACCCTTCCCGGTAAGCAATAGCCTCCAAACAAGCAATCTTCAATCCTTGTCTTTTCTCAATTACTTCGACAAAAATAGAGGCATCTGATAGAGAATCATGCGTCCCTGTATCTAACCAAGCAAAACCGCGCCCTAAAACCTGTAATTTTAACAACTTACTCTCAAGAAAACTTTGATTCACCGTTGTAATCTCTAATTCTCCTCTTGCAGAAGGCTTTATATTTTTAGCTATATTAATAACTTCATTAGGGTAAAAATACAAACCCACCACGGCATAATTTGATTTTGGTTTTTCTGGTTTTTCCTCAATACTTAACACATTACCGTCTCCATCAAATTCTGCCACACCATAACGTTCCGGATCTTCTACATGATAACCAAACACCGTAGCCTTACCCTCTTTTTCTGCAAGATTAACCGCTTCTTCTAACATAGGACGAAAACCTTGCCCATAAAATATGTTATCACCCAACACGAGACAAACGCTATCATTACCAATAAATTTCTCTCCAATAATAAAAGCTTGAGCTAAACCATCCGGATTGGGCTGCTCGGCATATTCGAAGCGCACCCCGTAATCAGAGCCATCCCCCAACAAACGACAAAATCCAGGCAAATCTTGCGGAGTAGAAATTATCAATATATCTCGAATTCCAGCTAGCATTAATACAGATATTGGATAATAAATCATCGGCTTATCATAAACCGGCAATAATTGCTTGCTTATCCCTTTCGTTATAGGATATAAACGAGTTCCTGAACCTCCTGCTAACACTATTCCTTTCATAAATACAGATATTATTATAATTACATATTTGACAAAAGCCTCTCGTAATAAAAAATATTCTAACCATTCAAATATCTCTTAATCGCCTCCACATATCTCATCCCATGCACATCCCCCGCACAATAATCAATCAACCCCGCATCATGCAACCTTTCCGCACCCCGTTGCGCCTCCTTCCCATAATACCCCGCAAACGACAGAATATTCACCTGTAACCGACAATTCTTGTTCTTCAACTCCTCCCCGTGTCGAACGATATTATCCTCCCAGAAAACGTACCGCTCCGGATGAGCCAACACCACCTCGTATCCCCTAGTCTGTAATTCAAACACCACTTGATCAAAAAAAGGTGAGGGAGATAAAAAGTTATGCTCCACCAGTACCCGTTTCTCGTCCCCGGACAGGATCTCTCCCCGTTCAATCAAACTCAACATGTACTCCCCAACACGATACTCGGCTCCCAAATCCAATTCTATCTCTACTCCCTCCTTTTGCAAACCAGCTCGAAGATCTTCCAACAAGGGATGAAGATTTTCCCGTCCATTCATCAAGGCAGGAAAATAAACGTGGGAAGTACATGTCACTCGTTTCACGCCCAAACTAGATAAGCCTTTCAACACCATGATTGCCTCCCCATAAGTCCTAACCCCGTCATCTACTCCGGGCAGAACATGCGAATGAATATCATGGGTATAATCAAAATGTATCTTCTCCCGTTTTCGAAACCACCACATGATTATAACTTATCCTCTTATCTATTTTGCTTGTTGTAATAATTACCGTAACCGTACTTATAATAGTGTATTCTCCTAGACACCCCGTTAACCAGCACCCCGCAATTCGTCACGTGATGCTCGCTTTCCAGTACTCGCAAGGAAGATAATACCCCTCGCGGCAACACGTTCAAGCGAACGACACACAAACAGGCGTCCGCTTGCTTGACCATCGTCAAGGCATCCGCTAGGATTCCCACCGGGGGAGTATCTAGGATAACGCAATCATATTCTTCCTTCATCTCCTCCAACAATGTCTTGAACCTATCACTTGAAAGCAGAGCTACCGGGTTCGGCGGGACGTCTCCCCCAAACAACACGCTTAAATTTTCTCCTAGCGAATGTACCAGCCGTCTCCATTCCGGTTCCATTCCTGCTAGGTAAGCTGACAAGCCACGGGAGTAATCCTTATGAAGATACGAGTGTAACTGCGGGTTTCGCAGATCACAACCGACCAGTAACGTCTTTTTACCCGCCCTCGCATAAGCCTTCGCCAAGTGAGCAGCCACCAGCGTCTTCCCCTCCCCGGGAACTCCAGAGGTCACCAACAACACGGGACAAGCTTTCTCGCCCAGCATATAGTTCAGTTTCTCCCGGATCACTTGCATTGATTCCGACACGGAAAAATTTTCCCGTAACAGGGTAACCTCTTCTTGAGGTAGCTCAGGTATATCTCCCAGCACAGGGAACGGTAGTGCCCGTTTCACCTCGTCGATAGAACGAACTTTATCGTTCAGCATATCCAGCAAAAAGATAATCCCGACCGGGATGCCCACGCCCAAGAACAAACCCATGAGCATGATCAACGCCTTTTTCGGTTCGACCGGACCGCCAGTTGACGATGGATCCTCTATCATCTTGGCCGTCGCCACATAAATCAATTTTGCGATCTCAGCCTCCTCCCGTTTTTGCATCAGAAAAAGGAAAAGGTTCTCCTTCAGTTCCTGTTGACGAGCGATGTCTCGATATTGTTTCTCCTGTGTGGGAACCGAGGTCAGCAGTTCGTTCACCGACGCATTCTCCTTCTCCACACTCTTCAGCTTGATCAAAAGGCCGCTCTCCACGTTAGCGATCGTTTCCTGTATGTTCTTTTTTAATCCTTGCAACTGGGTATTCAGCCCGATCACGATCGGGTTACTCTCGCTGGCACTCTGCAGCAACTTGCCCCGGCGCAACACCATCTCGTTATAACGAGCGATCCCCGCATTCAAACTCTCATCCGAGAGGCCCAAGTTTTCCGGCAACAACGAGAACTCTTCCGCCCGTTTCTGCGTGATCGCTGCCCGGATGCTTCGCAACACGTCCAGCTCCGTTTGCAACTTCATCAACTCCGCCTCCGACTGTTTCTTGCGTTCCATCACGAAAGCAGCATCCGAGGTGATATCCGTTAATTTATTCGTCTTCTTGAAGTCTTCCGCCCGTCGTTCGATCGTTCCCAACTCTTGGTTGATCACGTCCAGTCGCTCGTTGATGAACTCCACCGTTGCCTCCGACACGATCCTCTTGTTATCGATACCGTTCTGGTTATACCGCTTGACAAGGGCGTTAATCACCGCAATTCCTCTCGCCGGTACGGCATCTTTCAAGGAGACCAGCACGGAGTTCGTGTTCTTTACTAGGATTTGCACATTCAAGTTCCCCGAGAAACTATTAGCCGTTTTCCGAAAACTGGACAGGTCCACCCGGATTTTTTCCTTGGAGGTAACTTTCCTGTTAGGCTCGATCGAGAGATTATAGTCTCCCATAGGAACGCTCTCCGAGTAGTGACCACTCCACATTTTCTCCCCGTCAAGGTTCATTAATATCACGAGGTTCGCCGTGTCCAACAACACGTGAAAAGACGTGTCCCGGATCTCCCCGGGATTATCCACAAGAACTTTCACCGGCGAATCGTTATAAAGTTCCCGATCACGCAAGAAACCTTCACGGACGTAACAGACGTTCAAGTCCAGTTCCTCCACGACCTCCCGCATCAGGTTCTTCGACTGTAGCTCCACGATCTCATTCTCCACGAACATGTCCGCCGCCGCCAAGCCCAGCTCTTTCATCATCACGTTCGTTCCCAGCTCCCCCTTTTTCGAGTCGCTGATCATCACCTTACCCGTCACGTTGTAGATAGGTACCCGGCTCTGGCATATCAACAAAGCGATGACCAAACACAGAGGCACCGACACCGCAAACCAGCGCCAACGGGTGATAAATTTTTCAACTAATACTTTTACATCTATACTTTCGGACTCGCTTTCCCTGTTCAAGTTATTCTCTTCCATGTAATTTCGGTTCTAGGTTAACGAATTGCGATGGCAAGGATAGCCACTAACGTGGAAATACTCGATAAAACGTAAGGCAGGAATGCCCCGGCATTTCCTCCCACAATCCGAGCCTTATTGGGTTCGACATAGACCACGTCATTCTGTTGCAAGTAGAAAAAAGGCGAATGAATGATATTTTCCGATGTCAAATCCAGTTGGGCGAAAACTTTCTCGTCCCCGTCTTCTCGCATCACCAGCACGTTCTTACGCTTTGCATTAATTTGTAAATCTCCAGCCATTCCCAAAGCATCAAAAATGGAAACCCGTTCACTATTCACCTTGTAACTCCCGGGAGCTTTCACTTCTCCCAACACGGTTACCTTGAAATTTAAGTACTGGATAGTCACGATCGGGTTTTTCAGGTAGTTACTCAACTCCTTCTTCAATTCAGCTGCCAGTTCCGTACGGGATAAACCTTCCACTTTAATCTTCCCCAACACCGGGAAATCGATCGTCCCGTCCGTGTCCACCAGATACCCGTAAAGTTGATCGTTACCTGTTCTCGTGTTATTCTGTCCCAACCCGATCATCGGTGTGTTAAAAGGTAGCGCCGTCTCAATATCATCACAGGAAACCACGATTGATAATAAATCATCCACATGAATCACCGTGCGATACTGCAAAGCTGCTTTCACTCTAGAATTAATCTTCACATCTTGTAGGTACACCACGTCTTTCGGGGAAGCGCAAGCCCCCAACAGGCAAACCAGCATACCGATAAAAAACAATCTTCCAGTTCCCGTCATCACTTGTAAGTCTTTATTTTAGTTAATTATTTATTTTATCCAGTATTTCGAACCGGGAGTTCTTCGATTTAAACTCCGGCACCACCTGTTTCATCAACCGCACGGTATCCTCAATCCGTACCGCCAATGCTAATTCCGCAAGTTGATCATAAGCACCCAATACCTCGTCCCGCTTGTACTTCCGGACTCTTGCTACCCGAATTTTAGCATTCCCCGTCGGGATCGTGTTCTCCTCGTTACTTAAAACCTCCTCGTACAATTTCTCTCCCGGCCGCAAGCCGATAAACTTGATCTTGATATCCTCGTTCGGGACGTACCCCGCCAAGCGAATCATCCGTTCTGCCAGATCGACGATCTTCACGGGTTCTCCCATGTCAAAAACGTAGATTTGATTACCCGTACTCATCGTGGCCGCCTCCATCACCAACCGGCAAGCCTCCGGGATAGTCATGAAAAAGCGGGTGATTCCCGGGTCTGTAACCGTCACCGGACCACCCCGCTCGATCTGTTTCCGGAAATAGGGAATCACGCTACCGTTACTTCCCAGCACATTTCCGAAACGAGTCGTGACAAAACGAGTTTTACCTTTCACTTCCCCACGCTCTATTGCTAATCCTAAACTTTGCACGTATATCTCCGCCAGTCGTTTGGAAGCCCCCATCACGTTGGTCGGATTCACCGCCTTGTCCGTGGAGATCATCACCATCATGTCCACGCTATACTCCACGCAAAAATCAGCCACCAGTCTCGAACCGATCACATTCACCCGAACCGCCTCGCAAGGGTTCTCTTCCATCAAGGGAACATGCTTATAGGCAGCTGCATGGAACACCACACTGGGACGATATTTTTCAAAAACCATCCGTAGCCGCTCTTTCTGACGAACATCACCGACAAAAGGGGTGAACTTCAAGTTCGGGAAATTCCGTTCCAGTTCCAAGCGCAACTCGTGCATCGGGGTTTCCGCATTATCAAATAACACCAGATGCCCCACGCCAAAGGCAGCTAACTGGCGGCATAGCTCGCTACCGATACTACCTGCCGCACCAGTCACCATCACCACCTTACCCGCAAAATACGCCTCAATCTCCCTCGTGTTCACCTTGATCTCCTCCCGTCCCAACAAGTCCTCTATACGGATCTCCCGGATAATCGTCTTTTTTAAACCATCTCCCAACACGTCTATTGGCGGGGAAAACAAGTTCTTTACTCCAATCCCCTGACAAAAACGAACCAACCGATCCGCTTCCCGACGAGCCTCCTCACGCGAGGGGTATAACACACCGTTTATATTACATTTTTTCACAAAACGGGAGAAATGCTGTTCATCCTCAAAATAGTAAACCGGCAATTCCGAAAGCACGCAAGATTTCAGGTACCTATCCGGATTCACGAATCCCACCACATGATAGTGCTTACTAGTGTGCATTCTCGTCTTCAGTGCCACGCTTTTATCACCGGTTCCGTAGACCAGTACCCTCGTCTTCCCCGAACCATACAGAGAGATCGTAAAATCATAAACCAGCACAAGTGTTACCCGGAAACCCACCAGAATCACCGATGTCACGAGAAAATCAATCACGGCACAGGCAAAAAGGTGTTGCCCAAACAGCCGAGAACCGGACACGAAGATCATTCCTGCCAACAGGAGTTCTTTTAGGAAAATTGCAAATCCCATTTTCCCAATGCTCTTTATCGTGGCGTGCCGGATGATATTCCGGTTCACCCTCAGCCCCCAGAAAACCAGCAAACTAACCACGCAAGAACCAACAATAATCACGACATAGGTTGATCGGGAGAGATCGATGATAAAACTGTCGGCAAAAAGAAGCGTGATAAACGAACTCATGACGGACAAAAAAATATCCACCAAGAGAATCGTGTAAGCATTCACGTACTTCTTATTCTCGTGTAAACGACTACATATCGAGTGAAACGAGTATTTCATTTATTCTTGGTATTTTGTAAAAGAAGCGCCTCCTCCAGTATTTAATAGCTTGATCCGGCGTATGAAGTACCGTTTAAAGGAGACGCTGTTACCGAGAGTTGCATATCCCGGTATCGCATTTTTAGTGTGAATTGGTATATTTATTCTTTCTTTTCATACTTCGTATTGCAAGCTACAAACTCCCGTTTCGCCAAAATATAAAACACCAGCCCCACATCAACAGAGGAGACCTCTCCCATCCGCACAAATTGTTCAATCATATCATCCTCCACTTGTCGTACCCGTACGGCCAACCGTACCCGCTCTTCTTTCAATCGCTCCTGTTCTTCAACGGGTAATTCCATCAAGCCTACCACGTTATCATACAAACAAATCGCATCCCACCATCCCAACAAATCGTCCCGGTGGTTTCCCCGCGTATATCCCAAAGCTTCTGTCACCAATTTACCTGCCAATTCGCCACATTCCGCATCTCCCGTAAAATAATAACAATTACACAATAACCGGCAAATATTAGAAGTACGGCACGGTAACACCAGTTTTTGACTTCCCCAAGGTGTCAGTATATCGTAGGCTGCATCCACTCCTTTTTCCAAAAAATCCAAATCCGAGTACAACTGGTAAACGTCCATCAAGTCCGCAGCGTAACCGGCACGAAAATTTGCCGGAAGTTCTTTCTTCTGCACCAATACCTCATACCAACGGGCAATTTCTTTTGCTCTTTCGTGAATATCATAAAGAACTCCAAACTCGGCCTCTAACCACGGATATATTCGCACCATCGTGTAAACCGTAAGATAACCGTGAAGATAAGCGGACAACTTGTCGGGAGAGTACGAACGGAAATTAACTTCACGTAACCGATCGTACAAATCATAAAATAAACCTTTCTCCATCATCTTTTTCTACTCTATTCGTTCCAAAAAGGAACCCGGAATATAGGACGTTGCAATTGACACAACTCCTTCCAAACGGATGACCACACGTTTGTGTCCCATCAAACGAACCAACTCTCCTTCCAATCCTTGCAAGGGGCCTTTAATCACTCGTACCCGGTCTCCCCGTTTCAGATTTTTGTTTAACACCTCTACCCCGCTCGGGGAAAAATCCAACAAAAACATGAAATCATGCATTTGTTTATCGGGAACAATCAACGAGTGACGTCCCTCAATATCTTTCAAATAAACAATATTAAGCCCATGGTCATTTATTAATGAAAAACTTGTTGCTTTATCCGTGTGAATAAAAATCATCCCGTGAATCAAGAGCACCCGGATCGTTTTACGACCCAAAGGTGTTTCCCGCACTTGTTCTTCCTGAGGTAGAAAATTCTCGATACCCAACTCATCAAGCTTCTTCTTTATCCACAACTCCTGATTCACTCGAGTGTGAGCCACGTACCAGTTTATATTCTTATTATCAACCATGTACCCTTTTGATTTCCCCTATCAAGGTATTAAATCGAATTTTGGACAGCTTTCTCCACATTTCCTGACCGGATGCGCTTCGCGCATTAACCCTCGTACCGGCCCTGATTTATTTCCACGTGTTTCTATCGTCTCACTATAATACAGCGATTCAACGAAAGAAAGCTGTCCGCATTAAAAAGTTTCAAAAAACGATCATTTAATAATACTGCCACTTAATAATAAATTTTCAGATCTTGTAAAATTGCAATTGCCTGATTGCTAAAAAGAAAAAATATTTTGTTTTGATTTGCGCAATTCGAAAATTTACTATATTTGCAACGCATTAAATGATCGTATAATAAGCCTCAAAAATTTTACATAAACAACTGATCATTAATACATTACAAAGACATCAATCTAATTTCACGAAACAACACATTTAACCATTATCCCCACTTACATAAACGTTTCCCTATCCCCTCTCTAGCCCATACCCCAAACACAGGCACAACAAAAACCCAGCATCAACACTGTTTCATGTTCATGCTGTGTCTATGCTATGTTCATGTTTTGTACTTGAGGTAGAGCAACCATAGTCCACCCTTAAACCAAAGATTTTCTTACCTTGATGTAAGCTTGGTATTATTTAAGACTCCAAATCCACGTCATTTATCCGTACCATCCAGTTATTTACTTTCATCAGGGGACAGATATAAGGTTTTAATTTATCCTCCGTGGCATCTAAAAAGAATATTAAAGTATATTGATCCTGCCTATCCAAGTATTCCTGCGGGGTCATTCCCGAGTAAGCCTCACGAGAGAGAAGCAAGTATTTCGTGAGAGGGATATCCAATACGCATTGCCCCGTGGAACGATGGGTCAGAATCAAACGGGTATCATCATTTTCAAGCAGACGTAATGTATTTAATTCCGAATGCACGACCTGCAACCCGGACAAGTCGGCTTCCGTCTGATAAAAAGGCAAGTAACACGTTTCAACCGAATCAAGCGGCAGGCTTCGATGGTCAATCATCCCATTAAATGCCCTGATCTCCAGCAGAAATTCATCATCTGCAAATGGTGTCGGGTTCTGGCCTTGCAAAACACACGTGAAACGATGGGTTAACTTTATTAACGGAACTTCACGAACCGTGTACTCTTCCGGAACTTCCACTCCTTCCAAACGGCCATGAAACAAAGCGGGTAATTGTTTGGATGACGTTCCCGACGCATCACATAACAGTCTTACCCCCGAGGCAGAACATTCGTAACAAGAATCCGTCAACCCGGACCAAACTAAAAAATTATATTTGCCCGGGGATAAGGATTCCAACCTCACCTGACAATTATTTTGATGAAGAGTAAGACTGTCGACATGCCGGGTTTCAATGTAATTTCCGGTCTCATCGAATATGAATATTGACGCATTTTTTAATTGGGTAAAAGCCGCATCCACATTTAACATATTATATCTATAAGACAATTTTAACCAAAAACCCGAAGGACAATCGGAGAGATCGTCATCTACCCATGAACAAGCAAAGCAAAGACAAGAAAATATTGCCAACCAGCATACGCCAATCTTACTCATCATCATTACAGCTAAAAATTATTGTATCATTCTACAACTCACCTTCTTGGTAACGGATATTCCAAGGTAAAACAGAGAAATCAACACTTAGGTAAGCATCGGATTCAATATCTCCCGGATCCACGTCAGGGATTCCTGTTCCCAGATCATTCACATTCGTGATCAATATCCGGTAAATATTATTACGCACGATACCAAATTCCATCACTCCCATCATTGCCGAATGATTATCCACGTGGCGAATGAAATAATTGTAATAACAATGGAAACTACCTTCTTCACTCTTGTTAAACACCTTGATATTGTATTTTTTCTGATCTTCGAGGCTTAATGAACCATCCGTTGGGACATTCGCCTTACCGATATCATGCACGGCTTTCAACGAGGTATAAAAATTATAGTTAAAATAATAGATCGTACTTTGCCCGTAAGGATCTACCGTGTGCCCTTCTTCATTAAAAGTTCTCTCTTCCGGTATGGAAACACTTGCCTTAAACACGATTCCCGTGGCGTAGGCTTTATTCTGTGCCGGACGATACATGCAGTTTTCCAAACAATACGTTGTCGTGTACGTGTTTTCAGCATTCAACACACTCGTGATATTATTACTTGCATTTTCACAATATGGCTGGGCATAGTAATTGTCTTGATTCGTGAAATTCTCTGCCCCGGCCACTGTTTTATTGAAAAAATAAGGGTCTACGGCATAGCCGTTCGTGGCAGGAATAACCCCAAAATAATCATTCGTACAAGTGAAATCGGGCTTAACCAGATTCGTATCATCCGATCCGTCCGCTAAAGTAACCACGTGACGGAAAGTATAGAAATTCCGGCTCAAGTTGAAATAACGGTAATTACTTAAATTTATCGTGGCATACTGCCGACCTTCCTTGTCCTTCATAACATATTCGTTCCGGTTTCTTGCCAAGCATAATTTGGCTACTACTCGTTCCAAGGTGATGGGTACCACCGTAATCTCTTCTTCCGCTTTCGGAGTATTCACCACCACGTTCAAATTGGCCACGGCACGATTGGCCATAATCAACGAACGAGAAGCATCTGTTGTTCCATTCTCGTAAGAATCCTTATCGACATGACTTAAAAAATTATCCACGGAAGTGGCATTAATCATGCTAGTCCGGTTAGCCACGGCAAATACATCATAACTCCCCGGATCAACCTTGATCTTTTGGTTGGAACGGTAAGTGACGGTTTGGTCAGATACCACCCGCTCTACCCCGATCTCGAAAGACTCTATGAAATTTTTAGTTTCCGAATGAAATAAATAGAGTTGCACTTTTTCAATTCTTGACTCGTTTTCGCTTCCCGGCACGGTTTCATCCGAACTTTCAGCGGAAGCCCGTCCAAGAGAAGAGGAGGTTTCCGGCACGGTAAATGAAAACATCACATTCCCATCCGTCACAACAACAGAAGGATTGCCCGACGGATCATCAACAGGATCTGCATCATTGATGCAACCTCCCAATGTTACTAGCGAAAATAGTAAAATACAATAATAAAATAACCTCATAACATTAAATTTTAAGTTAATATATAGTGTTCAATAATTTCAAGTTATAGCTTGCTTGCGGAAGTCCGAAAGATTCAGCCTCCTTGAATTTACTCTTCGCTTCCCCGTATCGACCTTTCAACATGTAGACAACGCCCGTTGCCAGTGTTTTTTCTTTGCTATCCGGAGCACGGAGCAAATACTTTTCCGCCGACACGACATCCCCTTGCATTAATGCTATACACGCCGCATTGAGGTTAGCCACCGGATTTTCAGGATGATATAAAACAGCCGTTTTAAACACGTTCATATATTGTTGACTCCCCTCGGGTAAAGTTTGTGCAATCCGAAACATCTCCTCGATACTCAAGTTCTTCGGCTGGGAGTGAAACACGATTCGCGCTTCTTCCAACGTGAAAGGTCTCACAACATATTTGATCGTGCATTCCGAACGTCTTAGTGCCGGGAACCACTTGCTCACCACGACATTAAACTGTCGGGAATAACGTTTCCTCAACCGTTGTTCCTTTTGGTCGGGAGCAAGATCACTTTCAACGATACGTAACCACTCGTTACTATTTTTTAACACGGAATCTCTCAACAAACGTCCTACTCCCTCCCAATCTTCCGGAGTATAATTTGTCGTGAAAAGAGAATCCGGAAAATCATACTGATCGGAAATATAATCTTTCAAGGCGGTCGTTCTCCCTTCCGCAAGCCGCTTGTTATTCATATACGGCCCCTCCGGTGATGCAAATCCATGAATATGAATACCAGAAATCGAGACAAAAGAATCTCGCTTTAATACATCAATACCCTCTTTGATTTTATACAATTCGGCAGCATTATTTCTGAAATCTTCCAGAATATCTGTTTTGTTCAGGGGAAAATCCAAATAGGCATAAATCTTCTCATTCCGGTTTTTCACGTCTTCAACTTGGGGCGTCATAAATGCCAGTTGTGGGTGTAACTCCGACAACGTATTCAATCGTGCCACATCTTGGGAAAACCCGTCCTCCGGCTCCCCGCAATGACACGAGTTCTCTTCAAGAGAAAGAACAGAATGGTTCATCCACTCCTCGAAGGGGACGGAACGTAAATATGCTATTGTCTGAACAGAGTCATCTTGCCGACGGACTTCCAGATGACCCGCTTGAACAAATTGTTTGGAATTACGCAAGTAGACGAAATGTTGTCTACGCCCGTTAATATAGACACGGGGAAATTCCATAAAATTCTTCAAACTATCACGTAGTTGCGGTATCAACACGAGAGATTCGTTCGACGCTAGTTTTCGCGATACATTTATTTGCATGGAGACAACTAGCTGTTTTCCCATACGGTAAAGTTGCGCCTCATTCACCGTAACGGTACTATCCTTCTGCCCGTGTGCAAGAAAAGAGAAGAGAAAGAAACATCCGCAAAGAAAAATGTATCTCATAACCCTTTAATTAAAAACATAAACTATACTTAAAGAAAACTTATCCGGTCCGAAATAGTGGTAACTTTCTCTCTCCTTCCACGCCGCACACAAATCCGGACACGCATATTTATCGTAGCGGATATACTCGTAACCAATCCCTAAAGAAATCTCCAAATTCCAATGTCGATTCAAAATGAGGTGGTACCCGTAAGAGATACCGCCTCCTGTCAACCAGCCGGAGTAACGGTGATTTTTCAACCACTTGAATTTTCCCAATAACATATCTTTCCCACCAATATTGAATTGAGCCCCGTTAAGGAATACCCCGAAAAAACTCCCGTTAAATTTTTGGCACGTCCAGTAACGGTACTCTGCCTGTAACAACCAATAACGCTCCACGTATCTTTCCGTTCGCTTCCATGGACGTAAACTCCCGGAGAAATCAATTGTCGATCTCATCCCGAAAGCATACTCAATCCCTCCGTTCAGGGCCCCGTTGGCTAGAGAGAGCAAATTACTTTTTACCGCAAAATTCTGACTCCGGACCGTAATACTTCCGAAAAGGATGAGGAAGAAAAGGATCGATTTGATTTTCATGTTCGTTTTAATTATTGATTTAACTCAAAAAACAATTTCAAGTTATGATCTGCCTCCTCGCACCCCTCAGCCTTCGCTGACTTCAGAAGACGTATTCCCTCGTATGTATTATCACACAGTAATTCGTACACCCCTCGGCAATTTTTGTAAGCAATGGTATCGTACAAAGCCATCTGCAAGTACATACCCGCCATCCGTATATCCCCCCGTTCAATGGCCGCATTGGCCGCATTCAAATTAGCAACCGGGTTGGTGGGATATATCTTCACGCTCGTCTCTATAACCTTGTAGAATTTCTCCGGTTCATCCTTATAGCTTAAAGCAACCATGTAAAGTTCCCGCAAGGATAATAGATGCGGCTTTAAATTCGCAATCACTTTCGCCTCTTCCAGACTAAAATCCAGTTCCTTCTGGTTCCGCTCGTCGGTAGCATCACGTTCCGGTTCCAAATAACACCCCTTGAAACTTTTCTTACCCGATTTTATTGGCAAGTCGGCAACCTTTGTCGTGTCACGCAATACGTTTGGCAGATTTGAGGTATACCCGCCCGTCCGTTCGATCTCTATTTCCCGCGAGGATAAAATCGTTGACTTGACTTTATGACCGTCTTCATCAAAAATTTCCGCCCGAATTGAAAGAAGTGAGGTTGACAAGATTCCTTCCCGGACAGGAATTACCGTTCTATAATCGATATATTGATTTTCAGGATTTATAGCCGCATACACCCCGGTAACCCCTGCCGACTTTTTGCGCTTCTGTAACATCTGTTCGCGTTTGTACATCAAATGAGCCCTTTTCCCATTGACCAGTATACAAGGCAATTCCGTTTGCCGTCCCTGCCCGGAAAGGATAGGGGTAAGCGTCACGTGTCCCCGGGTTTCCAGATCAGGAACACTCACTAACATATGCCAAGAAATAACCAGAGAATCCTGACGCACGTTGACTACAGGGGACTGTATTTCGCAATTAATCTCTTGGGCTGAAATTCTACCTGTCACCCATAACAGGATAATTAGAACAAATACTTGGATCTTCATAAGACAATATTTTTATTGAATAAAATACACAAATGATACCCCGACATGCGTGACTCCCCAATAATTCTCTTTACGCTTATCTTGTAACAAATCTCCTTTTGCCGGACCGTATTGCTTGAAATTCAATCGAGCATACCCCGCCGCCAGAGAGGTTTCGATACTCCAGCTTGCACTGATCGGCCACTGGTAACCACAGGAAAAACCACCCCCAACCACACTCCCTTGATAACGGTGCTTTTTCAACACGTTAAAGAGGGGCATTCCCCCGATATTAAACCGGCTATAATACATTTGCACCCCCACGAAACCACCGTCATACACGCCCCGGAACCATCTCTTGAACGAAGGGCGAATCAAGACGTGTTTCATCTTTTTATTATCCCCCCACGTCCATGGGTTATAATTCAAATTCATTTCCAAACTGTACCATTCACCACATCGCATTTCACCACCAAGATTTAAAGTTCCCGTCATCCAAGGCAAGACGTTTGTCTTCACGGCAATTGTCTGAGCATTAACCCGGCAAAACGGCAGGCACGAGAATAATATTATAATAACCATCCATTCTTTTTTCATTCCTACATTTCATTTAAATTGACTGGTTAATGCAAAACCTCGAATTATATTTCTGTTTCTCAGCTCTAACAGCACCAAATAAGAATTCATTTTCAACTTGACCTTTTTGCCATGCACCAGCTTGTAGACATGTTTTACAGGAACATTATATTTCTTGGACAGTTCATAATAGATCGATTTATTCTCTGATTGCCATATTTTTAACAACACGATACTCATATGATAACTATTTTGAAAGATGCGAAACATTTAGAACAAACAAGCCGCAAAATGAGCATGAAATCACGGATAATCATTCTGTTTTTATATCATTAAACGAAGGTTTAATGATATTGTATTTTTAGCGATATGTTAAGCCTGAGAACAGAAAGTACAAATAAATAACTAACTGAATAATTGAATTTTAAATGAAATATGAATTTGGGGGAAATAAAAAATTAGGATTTATCAATAATCCTTCGATTTTAGACACACAAAAATATTTATTTTTAAAACAAAAAGCAAACAAAACTTATATATATTTTATATTACCTCGCAGATTGTAAGCGCAAATAACTTATCAGAGCCTTTTATCACTCGCCTTCCAACAGGATAACACGTCTTTTTGGTAAACAAAAAATTGAAAGCTTCCTTTTATAACCTTTATATCATCTTTCCCGTATATAATAATTATGCACACAAAATAAAAAAGACTATGAAAACAATACTACATAAAGCCGAGAGTCGCGGTTTCTTCGACCACGGATGGTTAAAAACCCATCACACCTTTAGTTTCGCGGACTATTACAATCCGCAACGCATTCATTTCGGGGCGTTACGCGTACTTAACGATGACCGGATAGAAGGAGGTACCGGATTTGACCTACATCCTCATAAAAACATGGAAGTCATTTCCATCCCCTTGAAAGGCGACTTGGAACATCAGGACAGTCTAAAACACAAGGACACGATCAAAGAAGGTGAAATTCAAGTGATGAGTGCCGGAACAGGTATCATGCACAGCGAGTACAACCGGAATGACGATCGGCCTAGTGAATTCCTGCAAATCTGGGTATTCCCGAACAAGCAAAACGTTCCGCCACGGTACGAGAACGCCGTAATTTCCGATTTAATCCGCAAGAATGAGATCAGCGAGATCGTATCCCCTTATCCCGGTAACGGCAAAGGATTATGGATTTATCAACAAGCTTGGTTCTCGATTGCCGACTTGGACAAGGATTCTTTACAACTCTACAAGATGAAATCAAAAGAGAGCCTGGGCGTGTATATCTTTATCATTGAAGGAAGTATCGAGCTAAAGGACCTAACCTTGAAACGCCGTGATGGAGTAGGAGTATATGATACCGATGAAGTCGAATTCAAAGCGACCGAAAAATCACGGGTACTACTCATTGAAGTTCCACCACATCAATAAAAATTCACGATTTGTGATTTCAGAATTTCGACCGAGATATAACGGTCGAAATTCAATTATTTATTATCCTAACAGATGACTTATCACGAATAAGTAACAACCCAAGATAACAAAGCAGCCCGTTAAACAGTAGAATCTCGAAACCAAATTTATACCCGAAAAGAAGTTGTTCCGAGTAACAATTCACCACGTAAGAGATCACCGGTGAAAGCAAACACACCCAAGGAAGATATTTCTCCCGTACTTGATATTTTGTCGTTAAACCAAACGTGAAAAGCCCTAAAAGAGGCCCATACGTGTAACCTACCGCTTTAAAAAGAGACGATATTACACTCGAATTGTTCAATTCTCGGAAGAGTACAACCACGAAAATCATTAATAACGAAAATACGATATGCACTCCCATACGCTTTTTCTTCTCATCCTTATTTCCCGGATCTATTTTCAGAAAATCAATACAGAAAGAGGTCGTTAAAGCAGTCAATGAAGAATCAACCGAAGAATAGGCCGCAGCAGTTATTCCCAACAGGAAAAACAAACCGGCCGTAGCCCCGAAATAATTCAAGGAAAGGAAGGGAAACACGTCATCAGACTTACCGGGCAACACGATACCTTCTCTTTCTGCATATATGTAAAGCAAGGCTCCCAGCATCAAAAACAATACGTTCGTCACCAAGAATAAAAAAGAAAATGAAAACATATTTGTCTTACAATCCCGCAAGGAACGACAAGTCAGATTCTTCTGCATCATATTCTGATCCAACCCATTCAAGCAAACCGTGATCGCCACTCCTGCCAAAAACTGTTTCACCGTATTCTGTCCCGACCGCCAGTCAAAGTCAAACACTCTGGAAAGAGGGCTCTCCTTTATAGCTGCAATAGCCGAAGAAAAATTGAAATCCAGTGCCTTGTTTACCACCACGATTGTCAGCCCGACAGAGATCAGAATAAACACGGTTTGCAACGTGTCTGTCCAAACGATCGTCTTAATCCCTCCTCGCACGGTATAAATCCACACGAAAACAATCGTGATAAACACGGTCAACCAGAAAGGCACACCTATGGCATCAAAGAAAGCCAGTTGTAACACACCGACGACCAAGAATAACCGGAAAGACGCACCCACCAATTGCGACACGATAAAAAAGAAAGAACCCGTCAACCGGGCCTTCTCCCCGAAACGAGTTCCCAACCAAGAATAAATAGAAACCAGGTTTTGCCTGTAAAACAAAGGCAAAAGTACGAGTGCAATCACGATATACCCCACGCAATTACCGAGAACCAAGGTCAGATAAGTCCAATGTGTATTACCGACCTCCCCGGGAATAGAGATAAAAGTCACCCCGGAAAGTGTTGTCCCGATCATCCCGAAAGCCACCAAATACCAAGGCGAATTCCGGTTCGCGGTAAAAAACATCTCACTATTGACTTTCCTGGTTGTCACAAAGCCAACCAGGATCAACAATAAAAAATAAGCCAGTAAAACTGTTAAAACTAAACTCGTGGACACAGGCACTTTCTTTTAATTCCACGACAAATATAATGTTTTACGCTCTCTTTCTATTCCGGAACATAAATAATTTCACCATTTTCAAGTTCATACGCAATCCCCACTTTCTTCCCTCGTTTCCCCGACTGGTTCTGATCTTCGGAAGGAGTGTATCGGTTGATCTTTTCGCCTTCCTTGGTAATAATCTCCATGTTCTCCTTTCCCGGATTCTTCACCATCGTGAAATCCTCTGTCGAGAGCATCTCTGTCATATTATACCTTGTCACCAATGCCACCATCAGAGCCACGGCAAACACCATCGCCACATCAAAAAGATTCGACACCGCACTAATCGGATCATTATCCTCTTCTTTCTTTAACAGATTACGTTTCATCTCTTCTCATTCTTTTCATTCAACACTTCCACAAGACACTCCAAGTTAGTCATGTCCTGCAAATACCAACGTTGTTTCACCTGCTGGGTCAAGAAACCGATCGCACCGGCCACCAACCCGATCACCGTCGTGGCAAAAGCAACCTGCATATTATAAGCCATAGAAGCAATATCTCCCGTGGACAAACCGACTAAAGCAGGTCCCATCGGGATCAAGGTACCCATCAAACCTAAAATCGGTCCTAACTTGGTCAACGTTTTAGATATCGCCAAATCCTTATCCGCCGCAATCTCGAAATTAGCCAACAAACGTTGAACTTGTGCTTTATTCTGCTGCTCCGCCAAGATCCGTTTCATAAACATCACTACCAAAGAATTACTCTTTTCCGGTAATTTCTCTGCAAAATGATCCACGTTATTCACGTGCAACGTCTCCATCTGTTCCCGGATCAGCTTATCCGTCTTGCGAATAGAAACATATTGACCAAAGAAACTCCCTACCAGTAAAAGGGAACGAAAAAACAACAAAATCAACAACACGATAACAGGCACTAACAATCCCGTTGAAATCCAAAACATGATATCAGAAATAGCATTCATTATCTTCTCAATTTAAAAGTTAGTTTTCTTTTAATTACATACACCATCCACCCTGCAATAGCTCCCACTAAAAATAGTACAACACAACCGGTCAATGCCGACCAGTCCACAACGCCTACCCCCTCCACTGCCGTTCTCCCGTTTACCGTGGCAATAATTCCCAAGATAGCAACCAAAGCATTTGTCAGGAAAAACAACTCCAAACGCAAGTCTTCTTCCGGCAACAACCACCTGATCAACCATCTTCCCAAAGGAATAACCACGAAAACAAACAGACCAAACAACCAAGCAATCAATTTAAATGAAACCCCTGGAAAAGAGAATATAGCCTGTGTCAAACCAAAGAATAAAACCGGAATAATCAACACCCCCGGAAACCAATACAATAAGCGATAAGCCACCATCATACGTTTCTTCACCGGAGAATAATTTGCCACATGAACTGCCAACAGGCAGAATGCCATCTGCAAAACAATCTCCAAAGTCAACACAACGGAAGTATCCAACATCAATTGATTGTCTGACAACCAATCAGCAATTTGTGTTTTTGATTGTTCGATAGCATAAGGCCACATCAGAATCACAAATATAGTGGCAATACCAGCAGCGGCTCCCACCGCTACTGGTTTCCAGAAGGTTTGTTTCAACAAAAAATTAAATGCTGTCAGCAAAATTAATATCAATACAATTGTATCCATTGTTACATTCTGTTTCTACGTCTTTTACGCATCAAAACTGCCAGACCGCCCAAAATTACAATAACACCGACAACAATCCAAACGGTATTCACCTTATTCGTGTGTTTTTGTGTCTCGGAAGTAATTTCATCCTTCTTCATCACGACACCTTTAGACTGATCTGCCGCCACTTCCCGCACATTCTTTATGCTATTCTGATATTGCTTAGCAGCTTCGGGTGTCGCTTTAGACGCAATAAAACCACGTAATTTGGCATTATCGCATACAAACCCGGAACAAGCCGGCTTATATTTCTGAATCAAATCCGTATGTAAATTCGATAAATCGGCCAATTGCTGATCCGTCGCCTTCCACATTCCCTTACGTGCCGTCTCCATCATAACAGCCGTGATTTCCTGTAAGGCTGCCGGACTCTGTTTCTCAAAGAAATCCTGTACCCCCAAATTAAATTTATCCTTCACATACACATTGTAAATCTCGTCCCACATCTCGTTATCGATCACCGAAGGTTTCATCACGTTCCAACCGTATGTATTACGGACAATTTCAGCAAAACCGGCTGCAGAAGTCGCCTCTCCTTTCATTTTCTCCTTGATATAAGAAGGGTTGAAAATCGTGGTTCTCGACTCCACGCCGATAGCCTCTTTCACCTCCTGCATCTTATTGTTATTCCGGTTCCGATAATCACTGAGATAAGCATCCGGATCTTTCCCTGTCACGTTGCGAACCGTCAGGTTCAAGCCTCCCATAAACTCGTACACGTGATCCAAACTTAACGCTCCCCACGTGTTACTCTGCCGGGGTTGAACCACCACGTCCGTACGGGTCAAGGCCGCCTCGAAAGCAAACTGCTGGAATTTCTCCCAGTTCTTCTCGCTACCGTAATAAGCACCCATGTTATTCAAGTAGGTGGCTGCAATTTCCGATTCATCTTCCCAACGATCTCCGGCATCAACCATCCCCTGTATTCCGGTTCCGTAACCACCATTCGCACCCCCGAAGACCCGGAAAGTTGAAATCTCACGGGCATCTTTCGGGGAAATACCTTTATCAATCAATGTCTTTTCCGCTTCCAGCACTCCGGCCGCCACTTGATTCTCGTATTGGTCATCCTTGACAGCAGCAGCCATTTCCACGGCCCGGTTCACCAAGAAAAGACGAGATGCAGCAATATCCCGTAATTGTCCGGAAGTCTGTACGACCACGTCAATACGCGGACGCCCCAAATCAGCCGACGGGATTAATTTCAAATCACTCACCCGGCCGAAAGCATCCCGCACGGGTTCCACTCCAAGCATATACAACACTTGGGCAATCGTGGCCCCACCCGTTTCAATAAACTCTCCGGACCAAAGGGTGTAACTGACCTTTTTCGGGAACTCCCCGTTATGTCGTTTCTGATACATCTCGATTGTACTCTTTGCCAACTGCATTCCTTTTTCCCAGGCTGATTCCGTCGGCGTTTCCTCTGCATTTATAGCAAAAAGATTCCGTCCCGTCGGCAAAGTATTCGGGTTCACGATAGGATCCCCCCCGGGAGAAGGAGCCGTGTAACCGCCATTCAAGGCGTTCATCAACGACTGCAACTCACAATCCGGACTTTCCTGTAATGCCCGCTTATAATTATTCACGTTTTTCAACGTCCGTTCCACTTCCATAATAGCCAGTGCCTTGTTCACCTCTTCTTTGGAATATTCCTTGGCCTTCTTTCCCATCATCGCCTTCATCATGGCACTCATATCCGGGTTTCCACCCTTTGATTTTCCCATAGAGGCCTTCACCTTCTCGATAGCCTCCTTCGGCATACCCATTTTTTCGGCCATCGCCATCATATCGCCAGTCCCCTTGTTTCCCGGCATCTCTCCCATCTTCGCATTCGGGCCTTTTTCACCATTCTCCCTTCCCATAGCCGCTTTCATTTTTTCCAAAGCCTCTTCGGGCGCTCCCATCTTTTTTGCCATCTCCAAACGCTCTTCGGGAGTCTTCCCCTCACCCATCTGTTTCATCATATTCTTCATCATCCCGGACATAGGATGTCCTCCCTCTTCCTTCTTCACAGGTATAACTTCCGGTTGTTTCGCCGCGGCAGCCATCATCATCGCCATCATCCCCTTAGGAGCATTCCGGTCTTGATCGATTTCACGAGCCTGTGCCAATTCTTCTTTCGTGATACCCGCCACCCGACAAATGAAACCATCATCCACTTTCTCCTGACCATTCAGCAGTCTCCCCACCAATCGCTTGGCCGGATCGAGATAACGTTCGGTAAAAATAGTTTTCCGTTTCAACACATCAGCATCCGCCTTACCTCTCAACCGATCTAACCCGAACAACCCGTAAGCTATCGGATCGGTTGCCATCGAGTAAACAGACGATTCAACACGGGCAGCCTCGTATGGAACCCCCATCGTGTACAATTGTCCGGTAACCTTCTCCGCCGCCAACTCATCCGCAAAATTCTCGATCTTCAATATTTCCTCTTCCGTGTAGGGAACGTTCAACACGCTATCCAACCCCAACTCCCGATGCATACCCAAGGAAACAGCTAACTCCTTCACCGACAAGGCGGCCTTCTCCACCTCCTTCAGATCAGCCGTACCTTTCTCCGGGTAGGCTTTCTGATTATATATCTTTATTCTTTCCGTCAGATTCCGATAAATGCCCCTCACGTTACTCTCCATAAACGGGGGAGTCAAATAAGATTGCAACACACCATACCCGCGACGTTTGGCAATCATCCCCTCACCCACGTCACCGATAGAATAGATGTAAAGATGAGGCACGCTGCCCACCAATCGATCGGGCCAATCCAAATCACACAACGCAGCTTGTTTTTTGGGTGTAAACTCCAAACTACCATGCGTTCCGAAATGAATCATGGCATCCGCCTTGAACCCGTACTGCATCCACAAATAAGCGGCCACGTAGGAATGAGGAGGTGCGACATCCGTCCCGTGTACAATCTGGAACGCATTATCCCCACCTCCGGCTGCCGGCTGCGGCATAATGACCACGTTCCCGAACTGTATGCGGGATACCCCTAACTTACCATCGGCAGTACTCATGTATTCCCCGGGAAACTCCCCGAAAGCAGCTACCACCTCGGCATATTTTTCCGGCCGTAAAGCCTGTTTCACCCAACTCTCGTACTCCTCTTTTGAAATCAGCAGCGGGTGACTCTCTTTCAGAAAACGATCCATCACCCCGTTCGCGTAAGTACCGAACACAGCTCCTTCCGCCATGATCATCTTCTCCAATTCCTTGGAATTTGCCGGAAGATTCTCGACCCTATATCCCTCTTCCTTCATTTTTTTCAAAAGATTATACAACGAGGGGACCACTTCCATTCCGGCAGCACTCATGGCACTTTGTCCCGGACCTTTATAATAGTAAATAACAACTCGTTTCTCGCTATTCGGCTTTTCCTTCAAAGCCAACGTCTTCTGAATATTTTCCACGTATGTCTTCAACCGTGAAGGAACTGCAAAAGAATGACGCAATCCCTCTTTATCCTCGTACTGGGCAAAGAGTGCCGACGTCCGGATGGCCCCGTCAATTTCAGGGGTAACGATACTCTGTGACATAAATCCTCCGGACATCCCCATCGGATCTTGTTCCCATTCTTCTACCAGGCTATTTACGGTCAACGGGGCAAACAACAGGATATTACGTTCCTCCAGATATTTCACGACCTCATCCCCCAGCCTACCATGAGCCATATTGATAATAGCATCCGGGCTAATTTCACGCACAAAATCAAGCAGACGCCGTAAAGACAAAACCGGGTAAACATTATACCCCACTCGCTCCAATGTATCAATCAATCCCGTGGCATCTGCCATCTGCCCGGTCACCACGATCTTTTTCGCCCCCTCCTTATATAATTGCTTACTCTTCAAATACTTCTCGTACTCTTCCACGGAAATAAAATCAAGCTCGTCTCCCGGCTTATCCATATCGACATGATACAACACATCCGAAGACCTCTCGATCGGGGCTCCCGGTTCTTCCACGGAAATCAACTTCTTATCCATATTCTTCCGAATATAGTTCAGCATATTCTTGTAATTCCGTCTTCCACCGCTTCCCAGATAACCCCGCAAAGCGACTTGGTCAACAGAATCAATCGTGCATATATTATTCGCCGGATTCGTCGCCATTGTCGTGTACACGAGTACACCTTTATCTGCCGCTTTCTGTATCTGCTGCCGCTGTTCCTCCACGACACGCAGCCCCATGCCATTCACAAACACCATATCAAAACCGGACAACCGATCCAGTTCCTCCACGGGTACCTCTTGTAATTTAATAAATGAATTGTCATTCGCCTTCGCGATACCTCCCATCGTAATCGTCTGGAAATTCACGAAAGCAATCTTGGTGGTTCCGAACCAGACGTTGTACGCCCAGATCCCCAACAAGACGATAATTAAAAGACACCCCAACGCAAGCCACTTTTTTCTCATCAGTATTCTCTTTTATGGATTATAATTTTAATAAATCTGCTATATTCACCGACAACGTCCCGATAAAACCTATGCCCCTCTGCGGGGTCACCGATTGATCGGCTGTCACATTTTTATCCTTGAAATCAAACAGGTTATCAATACCTGCCGTGAAACGGAAACCTCTTGGGAAACGGGCACCGAGATTCAAGGAACAGAACGTCCGGCTCTCATATTCATTTTTCACGTAACCACCCGCACTATTCTTGTACCATGTCTCCACCGAAGACATCCACCGCCCGTTCAAGGCTGCCGACAAAGCAACTTTCCCGAACGTTTTGGAATAATTTGCCGTAAAAGTCAAACTATGCGGACGATCACTCGCCATATTATACCCATCCACTTCGGAATGTACATCAATATAAGCGTAAGCACCTTTTAGGGTTAAACCATTTTTAAAACGGAACTGCGCCATCACGTCAACACCCGTTCTTGTTGCATCATCTGCATTATAATATTGCTGATCTTTCCCGTCCGAGGTCAAGCCCAAAGCGATCTCGTCAAAGAATCTCGTATAATAACCGGAGACGGAACCATTAAAAATTCCTTTCGTCACCTCGGCCGAAAACGTTCCCTGGTGACTGATCTCAGGCTCCAAATCTTCGTTACCGTATATCATGAAAAATCCCTGTCCGCCCATATCATATTCACTATGCAATTCTTTCAAAGATGGTATACGAAATCCCATCCCGTAGCCTCCGCGCAGCGTCAAAACACCATATTTATACATCAACGAAATTTTCGGGCTGGCGTGGAAACCGTATTTTGAATGACAATCCGAACGAACCCCAGCCAACACGCTAAACGAATCACTCACCTTATAATCTTCCTGCAAATACAAAACATACGTCTGGGCATCAAATTTCTTCCCCGAACCATTATCAAACCAATAATGTTGCAATTTCTGCGTATTCACTTCTATCCCGGCCGTCAAGGTATGTTTTTCATGGATATATCCGGTATAATTCAACCGAACTGTATTGGTTAAATCTCCAAAAATCTTTTTAGAAGGCAATGAAGTGGTATAAACGTAACGCTTTTCGTAATTCTCAAACACATACGAGAAATCCAGTATATGAGAATCATTAATAGCGTAATAAACCCGAGGATTTATACTGTAATTGGAAAAGCGATCCTGTTCTTTTTGCTCCACGTACTCCAACACGTCATTATTATAATATGTCCCATTCAATGAGATCCGAAAATTCTCGTTAAACGTGTAACTCAACTTCTGATTCGCTTGCCAAATCTCGAATCCATTTACACTGGACATCCCTTTCTCCGAAGTATCCGCAACCACGGAATCTCTCCCATATATATCCTTATAATACGAATACTCGATTTGCCCTTCTTTATCTTTTACGGCATAAGCATCTCGCTTACGGTAGGAAAGAGATGTCAATGCAGAGAAACGTCCTTGTTTAGTCCCCAAAGACAAGGAATATTTACTCTCATCATTATTACCATAACGCACAGAAACGTTCCCCGTAAAAGGACGATTCGCATCTTTCGTAATAATATTCACCACTCCCCCCATTGCCTGAGAACCGTAAAGAGTGGACATCGGTCCCTTGACAATCTCAATACGTTCCACATTATCCATATCAATCAAACTATAATCAATATTATTACTGGACCCCTCTCCGGCAACACGTTCTCCATCAATCATAAATAACACGTATCCTCCGGCAGATCCTTGGAATTTCAATTCCGGCAATCCGGAACCATGGGCCAGCCCGAACTGTAAACCCGGCATTTCATATTCCAGTAAACTTTGCAAATCCAATGGATTCACTTGTGCTATATCTTCCGATGAAATCACGCGGGTAAGCACCGGAACATCCTTCAACGGTTTCAGCGTACGGGTTCCCGTGATCACTACCTCATTCAACGCGTTATTACTCGGTGCCAACACGAAACGATACAAACTATCAACCCCGGGAGTCACTTCCCGCTCTTGTGGTTCATATCCCGTGAAACTCACCCGTAACACACATTTATTCTTCGATGATAACTTAAAAGAAAACTCCCCTTTAGCATTTGTCCCGGCCCCGACCACCGTTCCTTTTACCCACACGGATGCTCCCGGTAATCCCTCGCCCTTCTCATCGGTAACAATTCCCTGCACTTTGAAAGAAGGAGCCTCATTGGTATGCTCATCAGCCATCAATGCTGACGACAAAAGAATAAAAAACAATATCAACAAATCACGCCTCATAAAATTCTTTTTTTACGGAAAAAACCGTAAGAGAAAGTTTGTTCCTCTTACGGTTGATAAATCATGAACAAAAATTATTTTAGAGGAAACTCGTAATCAAATGTAGCAGCCTCATTCTTACCCGTGGCATCAGACATATCCGTGAAACGCAATTTTGCATATTCGCCGCCGGCAGTCTTCACAACAAACACTTTACCATTAATTTCATAAGAATACGGGGGCATTGATCCGGTAGGAGTTGCCGTTACCCATTTAGCCAGCACTTCGTTAATCTTCGTGGGTTGATACCCAACAAAACCACTCATCATTCCTGACATATCCACCATGACTTCCCCATCCACATCTGAAGTGAAACTTTCTCCGGTAACACTGGCAGAAGTAACACTTTCCAAATCCGTGGTCTGTAACATGACGGCAGCCCCACCATTCGTTTTTATATCATACCGATGGAAAGCAATATCCCAATCGAAAGAAGTTTCATCACCATCCACGCCATAAGTCTTTCCGGTAGATTCCCCTGCAAAGGTTCCTCCCATATTCATCTGCATACCTCCATCTTCCATGGCCTTTACATTCATATACAAAGCAAGACTAAAGTCTGCATCTTTCGTCGTACCGATTGTTCCATTTATCGACATATAATAATCCGTCGTGGTTTCATCGTCCTTTTCCATCGTAACAACCGACTTCTCACTTGAGATATTCCATACATTACCCTCTTTCTTAGCAATGGCTTTTAAAGAAAAACTAGCACCCGTTGTTTCTGTTCCACTCATTCCACCAATTTCACAAGCCGGGAAGGAAATAACCACGGTATCTCCGACACCTTCATTAATCACCATCAACAAAGAATCGGTATTCTTTATAAGAGTATTAGAACTCAAATCTCCGTAATACACTCCCGTCACAGCCCCTTCCATACTCTTCACTTTCAACGTTTTCACCGTCTTCCCCTCTTTGAAACTAAAATATGACCAAGCATCATATGGATCACAATCTACGGTAACGGACTCTCCATCCCAAGAACCACCATTATCATCATCATCCGTACAAGCCACAAAACACGCACCGAACAACATGATAACCACAAGAAACCAATTCATCTTTTTCATTATATTTAAAAATTTAGTTTAACAACGATTTAGTGTCGCAAAAATAAAGTAGCCCACTCCCTCCCACAATCCCTTAAAATGGGTAAAAAACGCCCTTTACATACTTGATTATAGGGATAAAATATCTATATGCCAGTAAATAAAAAATCCCCGCTCGTAAGCGGGGAAATATATCATTCCTAATCAGATTTTGCTTTACACTAATCGTCCTTAAATAGGCCTAAGTTCTATCGTCAACCCCATAGCAGAAGCTATTTTGTATAATGTTGCAACTGTAGGAACAGTAAGCCCACGCTCGATTCGTGAGATATATCCTTTATTTGCCCCGATACGGTCTGCAAGTTCCTGTTGCGTTAATCCGGCATTTTTCCGTGCATCAAGCAGTATTTGGGCATTATATTCCTCCCATGCCCTCTCTCTGTTTTTTTCTCGTTCAGGAGTACCTTCCTTGCCAAGACTTTCATCAAGCCATGCGTCAATATCGTAAATGTCTTTACTGATTTCCTTTAGTTCCATAATATTCCTCCTTTAATCTTATCGCTTTCCTAATTTCACTATCCGGTGTTTTCTGTGTCTTTTTTCTAAACGCATTAAACAAAACAACAATTACTTCCCCATCATATATAAAGAAAATTCGAAATTCATTATTCCCATAACTTACACGAAATTCATATAACCCGTCACGAATGAACTTAATATAATGTCTTGGCATTCGCTCCTCCACCTTAAACAAATCTAACGCACGTTTTATTTTCCCACGTTCTTCTTGCGATAAGGTTAAAATGAAGTCCGAAAAATACCTCTTATATGCGATTATTTTTTTCATCATACAAATATAGCAAATGTTATATAGTTATACAACATTTACATTGATTATTTCCTGTTTTTCTCATCTCCAAACAGGAATATGCCAAGCCTCCACCTAAATTATACTTTTCTAGTCTGATACATTGTTCCTTTGGTTTTTGTCTTGAATTATTGATTCTTCCTTTGGTTCTCGTCCACAAATCACGAAATTCTCCTTTGGTTCTTACCGACAAAATTTAAAATTAGCATCGTACATTATTCTCCAACATTAATTTCGTGTGATTTTTATTACCTTTGCGACTCATTACGAGAACTAAAAAAGGATTAACATGGAATACAATTTCAAGGAAGTCGAAAAAAAGTGGCAAAGCTACTGGCAAGAAAACAAAACTTACCGGGTGGAAGTCGATCCTTCCAAGCCCAAATATTACGTGTTGGATATGTTTCCTTACCCATCCGGGGCAGGGTTACACGTGGGACACCCGCTAGGCTACATCGCTTCCGACATCTATTCCCGTTACAAACATCTGAAAGGATTCAATGTCCTGCATCCCATGGGATATGACGCGTATGGTCTGCCCGCGGAGCAATATGCCATCCAAACCGGACAACATCCGGCCATCACCACGGAGAAAAACATCCGTCGCTACCGGGAACAAATGGATAAAATCGGATTCTCCTTCGACTGGGACCGGGAAATCCGGACCTGCGATCCGGAATATTACAAATGGACCCAATGGACTTTTATCCAGATGTTCAACAGTTTCTATTGCTTTGACGAGCAAAAAGCCATGCCGATTACCGAACTGGTAAAAGCATTCGAGGCCGTCGGAACCCAAGGATTAAACGTCGCTTGCGGTGAGGAAATGGACTTTACCGCCGAGGAATGGAAAAACAAGAGTACGAAAGAACAACAAGAAATATTACTGAACTACCGTCTTGCCTACTTGGCTGACACCATGGTAAACTGGTGTCCCCAACTGGGAACCGTGCTGGCAAATGACGAGGTAAAGGAAGGATTATCTCTTCGCGGAGGTTATCCCGTGGTACAAAAGAAGATGCGTCAATGGTCATTGCGGGTTTCCGCCTATGCCCAAAGATTACTTGACGGGCTTGACAACATTGATTGGTCCGACTCCTTGAAAGACATCCAACGTAACTGGATTGGTCGTTCACAAGGAGCAGACGTGAGGTTCGACGTGAAAGACTCCGATCTGAAATTAGAGATTTTCACCACCCGTCCCGACACCATCTTCGGGGTTAGTTTCATGGTTTTAGCTCCCGAGTCAGACTATGTGAAACCGTTAACAACTCCCGAACAGGCTGATGCCGTTGCCGAATATTTGGATTACGTGTCCAAACGCACGGAACGGGAACGCCAGACCGAAGTGAAAAAGGTTACGGGAGTCTTCACCGGATCTTATGCCATCAACCCGTTCACCAACGAGGCTATACCCATCTGGATCAGTGAATACGTTCTTTCCGGCTACGGGACCGGAGCCATCATGGCTGTTCCGGGACACGATAGCCGTGACTACGCCTTCGCCAAACACTTCAACCTGCCCATCGTACCCGTTGTCGATGACGGGGAAGGACACGATATGTCGGAAGGCTCCTACGATGCAAAAGCAGGTAAAATGATCAATAGCGGTATTATCAACGGCATGGAAGTCAAAGAGGCTATCGCCTACATTGCCGGAGAAGTAGAAAAACGAGGCATCGGTAAAAGCAAAATCAATTACCGCCTGCGTGATGCCATCTTCAGCCGCCAACGTTACTGGGGAGAACCGTTCCCCGTGTACTACAAGGACGACCTTCCTTACATGCTGGACGAATCCAAACTTCCGCTGGAACTGCCGGAAGTCGATAAATACCTACCCACCGAGAGCGGGGAACCACCTCTCGGACGGGCTAAAAACTGGAAAACAGAAGACGGTTATCCATTAGAACTAAACACGATGCCCGGTTTCGCCGGTTCATCCGCTTATTTCTTACGCTACATGGACCCACACAATAATAAGGCATTAGTTGATCACGAGATATGCAACTATTGGAAAAACGTTGATCTTTACCTCGGTGGTTCTGAACACGCTACGGGGCACTTGATCTACGCCCGTTTCTGGAATATGTTCCTATATGACCTCGGTGTGGCTTGCGAGGAAGAACCCTTCAAAAAACTGATCAACCAAGGAATGATCCAAGGACGTTCAAACTTCGTGTACAGGATACAAGGCACAAACACATTTGTTTCCGTCGGCCTGAAAGATCAATATAAAACCACGGAAATCCACGTGGATGTCAACATCGTCAAGAACGACGTGCTGGATCAAGATGCTTTCCGGGCTTGGATGCCGGAGTACGCCAATGCCGAGTTTATCTTGGAGAACGGAAAATACATCTGTGGATGGGCCATTGAAAAGATGTCAAAATCCATGTTCAACGTGGTAAATCCCGACACGATCATCGAAGAATACGGGGCCGACACGTTACGCTTGTACGAGATGTTCCTCGGACCGCTGGAATTCAGCAAACCTTGGGACACGCAAGGGATCGACGGGGTGTACAAATTCTTACGCAAATTCTGGCGCCTATTCCAAGTCGGTGAAGACTTCAGCGTAAGCGACGAAACACCTTCCAGAGAAGAGTTAAAAGTGCTGCACAAAACCATCAAGAAAGTGGAATACGATATCGAGAACTTCTCGTTCAACACGTCCATTCCGGCATTCATGATTTGCACGAACGAATTGACCGCCTTGAAATGTAACAAACGAGCTATCCTAGAACCTCTCGTGATCGCTCTCGCTCCTTTTGCCCCACACATGGCAGAAGAACTATGGAGCTTGTTGGGACACACCCAAAGCATCACGAAAGAGTCTTTCCCCAAATGGGAAGAAAAATTCCTAGTGGAGGACGCTTTTGAATACCCGGTATCTTTCAACGGCAAAGTTCGTTTCAAATTATCCATGCCTTTGACGGCAACTAACGCTGATATTGAGGCCGCAGTCAAAGCTGCACCAGAATCAACGAAATGGCTAGAAGGAAAAGAGATCAAAAAGATGATCATTGTCCCGAAGAAAATCGTGAACATCGTTATCGGATAAATCAAAGTAAAAAAGAGGAGAAATCTCCTCTTTTTTACTCTAATTATTTTTCACTTTCTGCATCCACGTATCAAACTCATCATCCGACAATTGACGTTTTAACGTCACATCCGGTCGTATTGCACCATGAACTGGCGTCGTAAACCCTTTCCCCCACGAACGACTCATTAAAGGATGACTGTCCACAAGTATCACGATCCGATCGTCCAAACGAGGAATTTCGTAAATATTCCCCTCACCCCATACCCGGTTTTCCGGATTCACCTGCTGCTTACCATCAGCGCCCGTCATCAGAATAGAGTAAGTCCCATCCGGTTGATAGGCTTTATAAGTATAGTACTCCATACAGGCAGAGTCCTGTCCTTCTTCCCTTTCATCTTCCCCCACAAGGTTATGTGCCCGCTGATCCCGTACCGGATCATATTTATAATCCAGCACGCCTAATTTCTCCAACCATCCCCGGTGATACATCTCAATTTGAAACAATGTAAAAAATAAGAAATTACTATCCAGTTGACGAACCGTCACCTCTAATCCAACTCCTTGTTCCGGGGAAAGAATAATAATATCCTCTTCCTCCACCAATTCCAACACGGAAGAAACAAACCCGTAAGCCCCCACGTATTGGGCCAGGAAACCACATAAATCCTCTATATTCTCAACCTGTCGCAAAGATTCCCGCAACGAACGTTCCCGACATATCCGGGACATCACGCACATGATTAGATAATAGCTACCTACAAACGTTTTATACCCTTCGCCATCCAAGGCATACAAAGCCCTCTGATCTGCTTTTTCCAACGCTTCCGGTTCCAACTCGTCCAAGCCGACCTCCAGCATCCCTGCCGCCTTTTTCAGATACGCCACGCAACGCCAAGACCGCTCTATAAAATAATTTACAATCTCCACTGACGAGGGGCAAGGGACACCCCCTTCCGTGATTGATCCCACGCAAAGAGCAGCCACGCAGGCTTTGAAAACATCCATTTCCGGTAAACGCCTTATAACTTCCCCTACAACAATTTCCGCAACCTCCGGATTTTTACAACAAAAATCAATCAACGCAGAAAACTCCCTATGCTGGAAAATTTCCCCACTTGTCGTTATCTCATCAAAAGCAACTTCCGGCCTCATCACGAAAGCCATAAAATCCCTTACTATCGGATATTGATACGGTTCCATTATCTTTTCCATTATTATATATTATTATCTCTTGAATCTTCTCTCTCTCTTTTAGCATTAGGAACGATAAACAACACGCTACACGTCCCAATCACCCCTAAACCCAAAAGCAGCAAACGCACATGCCAGTTCTCGAAAACCACGAAAGCCGAAATAGAAATCATCGTCCACATACACACGATCGACACCGCTTTTGTCTTCCACCCGACACCTTTACGTTCCTGAAAACGTCTTAGGTAAGGTCCCAACCATTTCGAACGGTGTAAAGCATCATGTAATCGTTTCGAACTATTATAGAACAACCACGAACTCAACAACAAAAAGGGTGTAGTCGGCAACCCAGGAACAAAAATGCCTATAATCCCCAAAACCACGGAAATACAACCGATGATGATATATATCGTTCTCTTCATTCGCACTTACTCTTCCTCTTCACCCGGCATAAAAGCCTTTACCACCGCCTCGTTATACTGCGTCAACTTATTGCTCTTGTGTATTTTCTTTAAAACCTTACGGTCTGTCGAAGGCATAAAATACTCCCAGAACGTTTTCATTTTCATCAACAACTGATGATCCCCCTGCAATCGTTCGGCATAAGCCGCAAGTAATTCGGCATGAAACGCCTTGAACCTCCTTAATCGTTCCTCCCCGGCAAGCATCTTATCTTCCACGTACTCTTGTGCCAAGGCCGGGTTCGCCAACAAACCTCTCCCGATCATCACTCCCTCTAAACGAGGGAAACGCTCCGTCACGGCTTGAATATCCTCCAAGGTCAAAATGTCCCCGTTATAATACAACGGATGTTCACACCCCTTGTAGAACGCCTCGAAAGCCTCCTTGTCCGTCTCCCCCTTGTATTCCTGCACTCCAACCCGGGCATGGAGAAATATAGCTGCCAACGGGGCCGCATTCAACAAAGGCAATAATTTCAAACATTCCCCCGGATCTTCCCATCCTAACCGCATCTTCACGGAACATTGTATCTCCGGAAAATCCTTCACCACCTCCATCAAAGCCTCCACCCTCTCCGGGTGAGGTAACAATCCGGCTCCCTTTCCCCGTCGGGAAATCATCGTGAACGGACATCCCATGTTAATATCCACCTGCTTGTATCCCCGTCCTTCCAACATCTGCAAGCAAACATCCAACTCCGCAGGCTCTCCACCCAACACTTGGGGTACCAGTAACTCCACGCTATTTAACTCCGGATCACAATCCTTCATATCCCTTGAACGAAACGAATCCTCTTTCTCCACCCGGATAAACGGCGTGTAGTAAGCATCCACTCCCCCGAAAAACTTCGCATGCAGATTCCGGAGCGTCCAATCGGTAAGCCCCTGTACCGGGGCAAAATGTATCTTATACTTTTTCATATTCTAACACTAATAATTTATTTCTTACCTGCCATTACTTCCCAATGACCATATCTAGTACTTCCTACCCGTCTCAAAATCCCAATCTCTTGTAAACGAGATAGATTATATTTTACACCATTTTCTGTTGCATTTGGTATACTATCTGTCAACTCTTTACGCGTTGCGTAGGGATGAGCTTGCAAATAATGGATAATCTCATCTTGAAGTTCTGTTCTTTTAAGAAACTTTTCTTGGGTAGTTTCTTGGGTAGTCTCTTGGGTAGTCTCTTGGGTAGTCTTTTTAAATTCAAAAATCGTCCATAACCCAGTACCATCATAACGAAACTCTGGTTCTTTACTTCCAGCCTCCCTACAAACTGATACAATTCGTTCTATTCCGCGTCCCCATGCCTCAATCTCTCCAGCCCGAAAAAACACATTGGCAACATCAGGATTGTATGGACGGCTACCATGCTTACTCAACAATGTCTCTATAGACCAATTCTCCGGCAATACACCACAATTCCATATCATCAATTTATCATCGTACACGCTAATCTGAATGGGTGTCGCTGAAACATAATCTTTATGGACAATGGCATTCAGAATCGCCTCACGCAAAGCCCCACGAGGGATAGGCAACTCTTCTACACGTTGAATATCTTCATAACGAATCAATGCCTTCAAATATTTAGTGGTCAACAAATCCATCAACACACTAACTTGTTGAAATAAATTACCATGGACTTCATCTTGATAGATTAGATCAGCATCATTCCTAAAATAACCTATTTTGATAAAAGCTCCTGTAATATATTTTTCCGGATCCGGATGAAACAAAAGAACCGCAGCTCTCTTCAAATATTCTCCCTCAAATAAACGAAGTTTTTCTAGCAAATATTGATTATTATCTTGTAAAGCGCCCTCTTCCATGCGTCCACTTCTCTGTGCATACTTACGAAATAAATCTATCGTAACCTTATCCAAATCTTCTAATTTCAAAAAAGGTAATGATACACTATCCCAAGTTCGCCCTTGCCGACGGAGTAAAAATTGATCTAAAGCAACACCCTTCAATTCCTGTTTTGTACTACCACTTCGCACATGATATTGTCCCTTATAGCTAATCGGATACGGGTAAGCATCTGTTATAACCTCAAGATATTCTTTCCCTCCTTTTTCTTTCAAATTCACGTCCACGAGAATACCTAATGTATCACGCACTTTATTGGGGATATCTTCCATCAACTTTTTAACATTCTCGACGCCACAAACTTCACCATTATCACACATTCCAATATAGAGCCTACCACCTTGTGCATTAGCGAATCCACATATCCATTTCAGATATTCATCCCGCCAACTTTCTTTAAATTCTATATTTTGAGATTCAAAAATCATTATAATTCATTAATACAGGCTAGGGATCATCCCCAAGATGTAACTATTTCCGCAAATCTAAGAAAAAACAAACAAATTCTCCCCTTTTCCCCGTACAACTATCAAGAATAATCATTAACTATGCCTCAAAATTCGTGATATGAAATTTTTACTCTGCCCCAAATGCGGAATACGCCGCTTTTACGTGAAAGACGAGAAGGGAAATAACTGTCTCGTACAAGTCACGACCGACTACGTTGTTGTCCCCGTTCACGAGGGAGATTCCCTAGAAGGATTCGACACGGAAACCCTTTATTGTCTCGGATGCTCGTGGAGCGGCAGTCCTAAAAGCTTGAAACGTTATTAATACAAATACATCATCCTATGAAACATCTGACATTTATACTATTACTAGCCATGACCTATTCGCTGGCAAAGGCCCAGCAAGACGACAGGGGGTATATCGTGAAAGTAGGCGAGAAAGCCCCGAACATCGAGTTATTGTTTCCCGACGGAACCAAGAAACAACTAAAAGACCTAAAAGGAAAAGTTATCATGATACAATTCACCGCCAGTTGGTGCGGTGTATGCCGCAAGGAAATGCCTTTTATCGAAAAAGACATCTGGTTGAAATACAAGAACAACCCAGAGTTTGCACTCTTCGGTATCGACTTCAAAGAGAGCAAAGAAACCACCGAAAAGTTCGCCAAGGACATCAAGATCACCTATCCCCTACTCCTTGACCCGGAAGGCAAAGCATTCTACACCTACGCCGCGCAGGGAGCCGGAGTCACCCGTAACATCATCATCGATAAGAAAGGTAACATCGCCTTCCTCACCCGTCTCTACGACCCGAAAGAATTCGAGGAAATGGTGAAAGTCATTGATAAACTTTTAAAAGAGAAATAAAAACGAGGCCGTCTAACAAGTCTTATCTAGTGCCTAAAAACTACCCCCTCCAACTCCCCCTTACACAGGGGGAGAGCTGATTACCAAGCGGTTTCTCCCCCAGTGTAAGGGGGAGTTAGTGGGGGTAGTTTTTTTTAATTGACTTTTTGGACAACCCCGGTTTCTTTACCGGTTTGCGTGCCGGTTTCTTTTTCTTCTTCTTGCCTCCACGGTGTTTTATCAAGAAATGTACAACGAGGAAGATCACAATCACAGCAATAACCGCTATCACCTGTTGATTTCTTGTCGGACGATACGCACCTCCCGATGCCTGTCCCCCATCCCGTGACACGTGCGAAAGCGTGTCCGCCTCCAACACCCGCTCCAAATCATCGGGTAATTGAGAAAAGAAATCAATCCCCGTCATCTTCTCCACCTTATCTACGGGAACGGCAAAACTATTCAAGGGACGCTTGCTCTCTTCGTTAGGCAACACGTAAGCGATCATTTGCTGCTTGGAAGGCGAATAAAACAATTTGTAGTAATACCCCGGAACCGTCACTTTCCCCTTGCCAATCGCACCTTTATTACTCTTGAAAATCGGGCCTGTCACCACGTAAAGTTTCTCCTTCCGGGCCCGGTTACGCACGTGTTCCTCCAGCTCTTTCCAGATTCCCCGGTTAAACATCGGTACTTGGGGAGACATATTCGACATGTAGAACGTCTCGCTCATCGCTTTCGCGTTAAACGACATATCCGCCGCGGGACACAAATGCCCCCGGTCGTAACCGCTCCGCTTGTAATCGTCAGGCGTGGCACTCCAACGGCTGATCTTCGGGTCCACCCGGAAATCATTCTTCCGGCTCGCTTTCCCTGTCAAGTTCGCAGAACCTAACTCGTAATACACCCAGTTCGCCTGTTTATGCTCCTTGTTGAATCCCAAGCAATAATACTTGTAATCCACCCGTATCCCGTCATCATACACCGGAATATAGCGCCCGTCGGCAAAACTACCTAAGGCAAGAAACAGAAACAGGAGGCCAAAAATCAGCCTCCCGTGTAATATACTCTTCATCAATTATTGTTTAATCGCTTCCTGCAACGTGTTATCAATCTGACCAAGAATCGGGTAGAATCCCTCATCATCTATCGTGTGACGAGCAATATACGCTTCGATCCGAGTACGCAAAACCTGGTAGGACTCCTTGATTCCCTTCTCGTCCCGTTTCAAACCGCGACGGGCAGCATAATTCGCCATCTCGTTTACCAAGTCAAATGATTTCAGGTAATTCTGAATCTGCTTGTAATCCTTCAGATTCACCATTTCCGGACGATGCCGGTCCATGAAATCAAACGTGTACTCGTACAAGAACTGGGTTCTCGTCACGTCACTCAAATAACGGGAAACCCCGGTCGTATCCGCTGGCACGAAGACATCCGGCATGATACCGCCACCACCATACACGGTACGCCCGCCCACGGTCTGGTATTTCAGATTCTCGTCAAAAACAATACTATCTTTTTGTGAGAACTCCCCGTGAACCAAACGATTATAAAGATCATTATAATACTTCTCTTTCCCCTCGTTATACGGTTTCTGGATGGAACGTCCCGAAGGCGTGTAATAACGGGCCACCGTCAAACGCAAGGCCGAACCGTCGGGCAACATACGCTGCTCCTGAACCAATCCTTTACCAAACGAACGACGCCCGATAATCAACCCGCGGTCATTATCCTGTATCGCCCCGGCAAAAATCTCGCTGGCTGACGCACTAAACTCGCTAATCAACACATCCACGCGCAAATCCTTGAATTGCCCTTTGCCGTTAGACTTGTAATCCGTACGAGGTTGCGCCTGTCCCTGCGTGTAAAGAATCAAACGGTCGGCATCCAAAAACTCGTTAATCATCTGTATCGCGATCGGCAACACGCCGCCTTCATTCTCCCGCAAATCAATGATGATTTTCCTCATCCCCTCTGCCTTCAACTTCACCAATGCTTGCATGAACTCGGCATACGTGTGCATGCCGAAAGTATTCGTTTTCAAATAACCCGTCGTGTCATTCAGCATATACGCCACATCCACGCTCTTCACCGGGATACTTCCGCGAACCACCTCTTTCTTGATCAACTTCGGCTCTCCTCTTCTAGCGATCGTCAACTCTACTTTCGTTCCCAGTTCCCCCCTCATCAACTCTTGAATCTTATCCTGACCCATCTTTACCCCGGCAACCAAAGAATCGTTCACCCGTACAATCCGGTCCCCGTCCTTTATCCCGGCTTTCTCCGAGGGTCCACCCGGAACCACCTTCACGACGGTCACCGTGTCCAAATACTTGTAAAACTGGATTCCGACGCCCCCGAAATTTCCCACGATCCCCTCGTTCGCGCGTTGCATATCCTTCGCGGGAATATATACCGTGTGCGGGTCCAGATCCTTCAACAAGACCGGGATCGTGTTCTCCACGATCTGCCTCGTGTCCACGGTATCCACGTACGAATTCTGTATCATGCTGATAATCAAATCCAGCTTACTCCCCGTCACGGGCAAAAACATTTCCGAGGACGCTGACACCTGTGTACGGTCCGGCAGAAACCGGTTCAACATCATCCCGAACACGATAGCCAGCGCCAGCACGATCGGGGTCAACAAAGCCCTCAAATTACTCTTATTCATTATCTTCCTATTTAATCTTTATTTTCCTGATTCTCGTTCAACTCGATAAACGCCACGTCAATCCCGGCTTTCTGCAACAACTCGATCCCATCGACACTCCGGTAATTCTCGGAATACACCACCCGCCGGATCCCGGCTTGTATGATCAACTTGGCACACTCGATACAGGGTGAAGCCGTCACGTACAACGTCGCCCCCAAACTGCTGTTATTCGACTTCGCCACCTTCGTGATCGCGTTCGCCTCGGCGTGCAACACGTAAGGTTTCGTCTTGTTATTCTCGTCCTCGCAAATATTCTCGAACCCGGAAGGCGTCCCGTTATACCCGTCGGATATAATAGCATCCCCCCGCACAATCAACGCACCAACCTGCCGACGTTCGCAATACGAATTTTCCGCCCATATCCGGGCCATTCTCAAATAACGTTCATCCAGTAACTGTTGCTTCGATTTACTCATCTATCTTTTCATTTTATTTTTTACGATTCCCGATCGCATCCAGCGTCTCGTAGAAATCAATTTTTCTTTCTTTCGGGACATCAATCTTATCCAGAATATCCCGGCTCATTTTCAAATATTTATCAATCGCCGCGAAAGCAATTTCTTTAATACCCAAACGATCGTAGATCCGGGTCACCGCCTTGATCTTCTCCTCATGATCAAACTCTTTCTTCTCGATCCATCCCCACAACTCCTCTCTTGTCTCCGGATCGGCCAGTTCCAACGCCTTGATCAACATGTAAGTCTTCTTGTTGGCTACAATATCACCCCCGATATTCTTCCCGAATTCCGCCACGTCCCCGTACACGTCCAGGTAATCATCCTGCAACTGGAACGCCAGCCCGAGGTATCCCCCGAATTCATACAAAGCGTTATACTCATGCTCCGGGGCATCGGCCAGCAAGGCCCCGTGCCGCAAACTCCCGGCAAGCAACACCGAAGTCTTCAGATAAATCATCTCGATGTATTCCTTCTCCGAGACATCATCCCGGGTCTCGAACAACATATCGTACTGTTGCCCCCGGCACACGTCCATCGCCACTTGGTTAAAGAAATCAATCGCCCGGCGCAAATACTTGTCCTCGCAATGCTCGATGCACTGGTAGGCCGTGATCGCCGCCGCGTCGCCACTCAAGATGGCCACGTTACTGTTCCACTTTTTATGAACGGTCAACCGTCCCCGCCGCAACTCCGCGTCATCCATCACGTCATCATGTAAAAGCGTGTAATTGTGGAAAATCTCGATCCCGATAGCGGATTTCAACACCTTCTCAATATCTTCCCGGTAAAGATTGTAAGCCATCAGCGTCAAAAGCGGCCTCAACCGTTTCCCCCCGTCTTCCAGAATGTACAGGATCGGTTCGAACAGGGAATGCGGCTCCTGTATATACTCTTTCTTATCTAACTCGTCCTTTATAATCGCTCTAAGTTCATCTATGGAATACATATCCGTCACATTTTCAAATTAGTTCGGCTAAAGTATAAAAAAAGCGGCAACAACCCATCATCTATGCAAAGAAATATCTTTCCTCAAAATCATGCCTAATTTCAAATGACTAACCTTCGATACTGTTGCGATCGTTATGCAACTCTGTTTCAAATAATTACTTCATAAATAACACGTGATCAATACCGAATCATTTCCGTGTAAAACGCTATTAGAACGCTATTAAAACGCTATACTTAGAATAGCGTTTTATAAGTATTTTAATTGCTTACTAAAAATGTGATATTCGGAAATAATCAGGAATTGATCAGTAAATAAAAATGAAATATAGGACTACAACAGGCTTTCATCTTATCATCATCCCCTAGTCATAAAAATATCCCGGCCTCTATTTCAGAGAACCGGGACACTCAACGATTCGATTTCGAAAGCCTCTTTTAATATTTTCGACCATCAATGGCCTTTACCTTCCAATTGCATAAGTTGTTGGGCCACAAACATAATCATAGTCGCATCCATATCCAGGAATGAACGACGTATAAATTTTGCCGCCCGTTTTTTCACCGTCTCGTCCGCACTAGCAAACACGTCGGCAAAACTATACATGAGGGAAGACTTGTAATCATCATTCAACTGGTCATACTCTTTCTCGCATAACGTCATGAAAGCGTCCATATCCCCCGCGCCGTAAGATTCGATAAAGCGGAACGCCGTCGTGTAATACTCATCTTTATTCAAACCCAAATCCATAACTCCTTTTTTCACGACGTTATATTTCTGTTGATCAAAAGGAACCCGTGCGGTCAGGTAATTTAAGACCTCCATCTTGTACAGCTCCCCGATCCGGTTCATAATCTTATCTTGAACAGCCGGGGCGAATTTATCCCGATTCGTGATCATATACCGTGCGATGGCATCCGCGGGACTTTCCGTGTAAGTGGTATAGATAAACAGATTTTCTTCTGCCCGACGTTCCTGATCCTTCAAACCATCAAAATAATCCTGCACCATCTTGAAAGCCTCGTCCTTTTTGGTCATGTCCGGCTGACGGTTTTTATAAACCTCTTCCATTTTCATCCCGGCATAAGCGGAGATCAAGTCTGCCGTGCGCTCCCCGCTTTCATAGCGTTGTTGCATACGTTCGGGTGTTTTGTCGGGATCGATCAAGCGGTCGATGCTACCGATAAAAGCATTCCCGTCCATCGCCCCGCCCACCTTGGTCATTAAAATCTTTTCATCGGGAGTTATCGCGATAAAAGTCGGATAGGCTTTTACCTGATAGCGTTTTGCCAGTTCCGGTCCCTCTCCCTTTTCGGCATCAATCTTTATACACACGAATTTAGCATTCAGATAATCTCCCACGTTTTTCATCGGGAAAACGTTGTTCGTCATCATCTTGCAGGGACCACACCAAGAGGTGTAGAAATCAATAAAAACTTGTTTCTTCTCAGCTTTAGCGGCAGCAAGCGCTTCCTTGTAAGTGATGTCCCGGAAACTCGTCTGGGCCATCAACGAAAGGGTAAACAAGGAAACGGACAAGAATAGAATTATTTTTTTCATCGTATTAAATTTTTAGTAACGTATCATTTATCAATAAGGGAAACACGGGCCATACCCGTACATCGGCCCCAGCATGGCTGTCATATCCACGACTAGCTGGCAAACATAACGAACACTTTTCAATTTCCCTTCCCCGGAGAATTGATCAACGGGATGGTAGAGTCATCTCTCCTGGACTTTTACCCACTTCACCGCATCGGCAGAAATCAATCCTCCTCGTATCCCCTTATCGTGCAAAGACAAACAAACCGGTCCTTTCGTTAAATCATAAATCCCAATAGGAATCCAATCAGCATAATAATTTGTCATTCGATATACAAAATCATCTTTATAACGATCATCACCGGATAAACTCACAAAACGATCTAAAGATTTTTTCCCATTCTCCACCTTGATATCAACACTCATGGTCCCCTGTTCCAAAGAATAATAATAAATAAGCGAATCCGTTTGTTGAAACCATTTATGCAGTCCAATCTGATGAACCCACACTTCATATTTCCCTTCATCTAATATTGTTGCCGTCCATTGAATCCTAGCCGTAGAATTACCAACCCTCTTCCCATAAAACCCACGTACAACCCCTCCATAAGCATAAGTACAAACAGATCGAAGCCAACCCTGAAATTCCCCTTTAACAAAATCTGCAGCTGTTCCCAATTCATTTCTTTTTAAAGAATTACCAAAAAAACTTCGAGCCTTTGATTCTATCACCTGGAAACCAGCATCTTCATCATCCACAATAATCTCATCACTTTTTTGTTCCTTAAATACGGAATCAAGAAATAATCTTCGAGGAGGAGATTCAACACACACTTTCTCAGGTTTTATTGAAAAAACATAATCCTCAGGTAAATTTGCAGATAAATTTGTCCGAATAAATGCTTCATCACAAACATATTCCAAGGGCATCGCTACTCGCACATATTCTCCTCCTCGAAGAATCACGCTCCCCACTTCCCGCACGTCAGTTCCATGTTCGAATACTCTTGTGTAACACGTAATTACCCCCTCTATCGTCGAGGTATTATGAACATCAAAAATTAAAAATACGGAATCTTTTACTAATTGCTGACAAACATTTTGAATCAAAAATGAGGGAACTCCCGGTTCATCATACAGCACTTGCATCATTTTTACAATATCAAAATTAAAATATTGTTGGAATTCTACGGCAAATTGAAAAAAATCCACCATTTCAAAACGGTTTTCTTGCCGCCATTTTAGCAAAAAAATCTCAAATGCATCTCGACCGATCAATGCAGATATATATTGACGAAAATAACGACTTTTAAGTTTTAATAATTCATCCAGAAAATCACTTGTATCCGGGTCTTCAAAAGCCTGTCGCAAACTATGCTCCCCAAGATAACGGGATGCTTTTAGAGTTTTCGAAGGACCTATTGTTCCCGATAACTCTTTCCGAAAATTTTCCCTTTCTATTCGATTGACAACAACGTCAATTCCCGGAAATTTATCTGAAAAAAGACCTCCCGTGTTACTAGTATACATTGACGCTAACGACAATGGATTCTTCCCTGTAGCCAATAACCATTGTTTTCCCAATAAACAATCAACAAACCCCATACTCGGAAACTCGTCTATCTCGTCTTGAAAATTTTTAGCATATAAAGCATATATACTAGTAGCTTCAATCGTTGTCCTATCAATCCATTGAGAATGATGTTTTTGCAAATCCTCCAGCTGTTTCTGCAAAAGAGTCACACTAGAACTCTTACACCAACTTTCTGGAATAAATAAAAGTTCAGGTTGTACAAACCCACTTCCATTTCCCACGTCCGAGAGATACGTACAAAGAGCTATGGGTATTTCCACTAAAGCAAGTTTAGTAAAAGGATAATCGCAACCATACTTCTCGGTTAATTTCCTCTTTATCTCTCGAATTCCAGCAACAAGCCCTTCTACAGATCCTTCTACTGTCTGAAAAAATACACCTTCTCTGTCAAAAAAATACACCTCAAAATCACTCCCGTCCACATGAATTTTCTCCCTCTCATATTTCCCTACACACAAACTTATACCTGCTAAAGGATAATCATTGGTGAAACAGGCATAATCTCCATCCAACTCCCGGTATCCTTGCGAAATTACATTTTGTTCTTCTCGATGTCGCACCATCAAACGAAAACGAGTAAACGTGCGTTCTTTCAGCAACTCACCGCCAGGATGAAAAGGCGAACAACTCTCGGGATACCATAAACACTCCGGAATCAAAAAAGTATAATCATTCGACAACAATACAGCATGTTTACCATAACGCAATAAACTATTACTCCATACGGTTTTCTCCGACACAGAATCATCCTTATAAAGATAACAAACTCTTTCATCTATTCCACCAGAATAGTGAAAAATCAACCTTTTTTGCTTTTTACTTTCCAATGATTCATTAACTTTCACGACAATCCCCTCCTGTTCGTATCTTATATTTTCTTCTTCTCCCTCTATACGTGACACTTTCAAAGAAGGGTTCAAATAAAAAATCATTTCCCCCAAAACTCGATCTTTTACATTCTCCAATAATAAGGTATCTATTAGCACCAACTGTCCATCAGCTTGTGAACAACGAATCGAATGACTAAGAATTTTAACATTCCCACAATTCCTGTATTGGCAACATGATTCCCTATATTGTTGTCTTTTTTGTCGATCCAAGTAAAAAAAGCCACTATATACAAACCCTAATCCACACCCCAACAAGATTGTCACGATACCAATTATTTTCCAATAAATTACCACTCGAGACGAATCATCAATACGGGGTATCCCTGCCACAGCAAAAGCGATACATCCCAATCCAATAAACAATATGACAGATCGTTGCAATAAATACCTTCCTAATCCCACATGTCCTAAAATCTGGGAAAAAACATTTGGAATCTCCGTTGCCCTATAATCTAACACTCCGTTCATTTGACTACTTAACCCCAAAACATCCAGCAACAACAGGAGCATCAATAAAACTAAACCTCCAAAAGACACTCTCACGAAAGAATAAACACCCAAAGACACTCCCAAGGCAAATAGAAGAGCCGGGAATGTCAATGTTATCCAATAAAAAAGATAAATTTTCACTGAAAAAGGAATCTCAAAGAAAATATGAAATCCTACCAAGAAGAGAAGTCCTGTCAAATTTAACAAAGATATCACGATCAACACGGCCCCCAATTTTCCGATTAAATAATCTCCATTTCCGTATCGCCTAACTCGTAAAGCCGCCAGTGTATCCAAATGCTTTTCATCCGATATATTATTTCCAACAACGAAAATAACAATTAACGATTGAAACATATTAAAAAGAAAAGCATTTACCAAAGGTAATGCACAGGGAAGAGCTATCAAGTAATGAAAGGCAAACCTTCCCTGTACAAAATATTGACAAACAGGAAGACCTAATATAGTGAAGATACTTAAAATAATAAACACATTATTTCGAAACAGCATCTTCACCTCGTAGAAGGTTATTTGTTTTATATACCCCATGTCTATCATGTTGTCGCTGCTATTTTAAGCACCTCCACGCTTTCTCCCACAACACCATAGTCCAAATCCTACAAATAAAAAAAGCATACCCAATACCCACCAGACTATAGATTGATTCTTTTCCGGTTTTAAAATAACTCCTGGACAAAGTCGCACTTGTTCATTTTTCACCTCCACCTGTTTCATCTCTGTTGTGTAACCGGGCTTACTCACCTCCAAGTAATATGTACCATATTCTCGAATGATATTCGTATCCTCTATAACAGTTGCTCCCAATTCATTAGTATCAGAAAAACGTTCACACAAATAATTACGATTTTTATCATAAACCTTTATTAATGCTCCATCCACTTGACTCATATCTTCATACACGATATTTACATATATTCTGACACTATATTCTTCATCAGACTGAGCCTGTACCATTTTCTGAAATAACAGAAATGCACACACGAGAGAGATCATATTTAACAGCTTCATCGCTATTTCCCATTAAATTTAAATTCTATAATAACTTTATCAGGAGGCAGTGGTACCATAAAATCTGTTTTTTGTTTCAAACTGCCATATTGAGCTTCTACTTCATAATTTTTAAATATTGTTGCATTAGTATAAAACCATCTACCAATAGGCTTGGTTGGTAATATCAGCCATAATCCATCATCATTCAATACATCAACTTGAGTTCCAATAGGAGCCCAAACTTCAAATCCCGATTTCCCATTACCACTTGGAGTTGTCGCAAGGCTTCCTCCGAAAATTAAAGACAAAAACAGCATCCATCTTAATAATAAATATGTGCTCATAATATTTATTTACATTGTTATAATTCATTTAGCTATCACAAAATACATCTTAATTAATGACCTTTACCCTCTAATTGCATAAGCTGCTGTGCCACAAACATAATCATGGTCGCATCCATATCCAGGAATGAATGACGTATAAATTTTGCCGCACGTTTTTTCACCGTCTCGTTCGCACTAGCAAACACGTCGGCAAAACTATACATGAGGGAAGACTTGTAATCATCATTCAACTGGTCATACTCTTTCTCGCATAACGTCATGAAAGCGTCCATATCCCCCGCGCCGTAAGATTCGATAAAGCGGAACGCCGTCGTGTAATACTCATCTTTATTCAAACCCAAATCCATAACTCCTTTTTTCACAATGTCATATTGCTGTTGATTAAAAGGGACCCGGGCCGTCAGATAATTTAAAACATCCATTTTGTACAGTTCTTTTATTCGATCAGAAATATCATTCTTGATCGCGGGAGCGAATTTATCCCGGTTCGCAATCATATATCGTGCGATTGCATCTGCGGGACTCTCCGTGTAAGACGTGTAGATGAACAAATTTTCTTCTGCCAACCTTTCCTTGTCCTTCAAACCGTCAAAATAATCCTGCACCATCTTGAAAGCCTCATCCTTCTTGGTCATATCCGGTTGACGGTTTTTGTAAACTTCCTCCATTTTCAGACCCGCATAAGCAGAAATCAGGTCGGCCGTACGTTCTCCACTTTCATAACGTTGTTTCATACGTTCGGGTGTCTTGTCGGGATCTATCAGGCGGTCAATACTACCGATAAAACCACTCCCACTCCCCGAACCTCCGACTTTAGTCATCAAGATTTCCTCGGCAGGATTAATAGCAACAAACGTAGGGTATGCTTTTACTTGATAACGTTTTGCCAATTCAGGACCTTCACCCTTTTCCGCATCAATTTTTATACACACAAATTTAGAATTCAAATAATTACCGACTTCTTTCAATGGGAAAATATTTTTCATCATCATCTTACAAGGTCCACACCATGAAGTATAAAAATCAATAAACACGAGTTTTTTTTCAGCTTTAGCAGCCGCAAGAGCCTCCTTGTAAGTAATATCACGAAAATTCGTCTGAGCCACTAATGAAAGGGCAAACAAGGAAACGGACAAGAATAGAATTATTTTTTTCATCGTATTAAATTTTTAGTAACGTATCATTTATCAATAAGGGAAACACGGGCCATATCCATACAACGGCCCCATCATGGCGGTTATATCCACGACTAACTGGCAAACATAACGGACACTTTTCAATTTCCCTTCCCCGGAAAACTGATCGATAGGAGTACCGTAAGGTTGTCCCCCGCGGATATTGTACAAGTACACGGTATAGGTGTTTTCTTTCTGAGTCCCGATCACGATATGATCAAAATTCAAGGAAGTGTCCCCGAAGGGTCCCATATTCCAATACAAATTAAAAACATAAGAAATTGTCTCTCCTGTCGGAAGACCCGTGACGGGAATTTCGATCTCTGTTTCTGCATCAAAATTATAAGCATACAGCTTATTGTTATGTACACTATAAATAAATGTTCCGGTTAACCCGTTCCCGGCAATAATATCTCCTTGCGCCAAATGCAAAGCCGAGTTCAACGGCCGGATCTCCAGAATCGCACCACCGGAAAGCAGGTACAGATAACGGGTGCCGGAAACTTTATCCTGACACAGAAAATAGATGGTTTCGGCTCCTCCCACGTAGTTTAGGCCACTCGATAAACATTCTAGGTTATCTTGATTAATCTCCGTGTTGTACTCGATTTCGGAGGCCGCAACACAATTGTAGTCCACGGTCATAACACGATGTTTCGTGTTATTCCAATACACGTGTCCTCCAAATCCCCCGTCTACAATCTGAACGTGTTTACTTCCCCCGTTATCTAGTGGGAATCCCATTTTTCCACTATTTTCACTACTAGCCGAAGAAAAGCGGATTCCTTTATTCGAAAAATAGAATATACTGGCAAGACTACGAACCATACAATAGGGTTCCTCGTCCGCATCCATTTCCTCGAAAAGTAAATTCGAATTATCAAACGCTTTCAACATATCCACGGTACGGAGACAAACAAGCTTATTCTGCTCCGTGGTTATACAAACCGTATTGGCGTTCACCATTTTGTTTTCCTCTGTGTCAATAAAGGCTTGACTGTAACCCACGGAGAGGTTACGAGGAGAGCCGGGTAACACTTCGCCCTGTGTCGTGGCAAAAAGATCGGAAACTAGCCCGTTCTGCGTGTATACATCCAGTTCCGTGTTCCCATCTTCCGTTTCTTTTAAGATGTAGAATCCCTGCGAAAAAGTGGTGGAAACAGCAAGTTTCATTTCTGCTGTCGCGGCATAGCCATTCGTAGTTGCCGTGGCTTCAAAGATAATCGTGTAACTTCCTGCCGGCAAATTTACCTCGTACGATAGATTCTTGACCGAATCTATTTTATTCGTCCGGAATCCTTTATCTTGATCTTCCTTATAAATGTACCAAGCATAGGTCAATTGATCATCCGGATAAGTCGTTTCTATTTCCGGTTCACGAATTAATTTATTCCCGCTATAAGAAATAATCGACGCATCTTCCAAAGGTCCGATCGTGATGTCCCCGACGTCCTTAGTACCTAAACTACTATCATCATCATAACAGGATACCAACCCGAACAACGTGAACAACATGGATAATATGATATATTTTTTCATATCTTCTTACTTTTAAAATTAACTCCAACTTTTAGGCTCAAAACTAACTGGTGTTCCATCTTCTTCCTTGTAGGGTTCCTCTCCGGCCTCTTCCCGTTTCGCGTTCTCTTCTTCCAACTTCTGGGCGAACCAATCAGCCAGGTAGTTAACATAGGCAGAATCTCCATCCATCAATTCTTTGATATATTCATCATCCCACTTTTCCCCAGTCCACTCGATCATCAAGCGATGTTTTTCCGGCCCGTAAAGACCAAACGTATAGTCACAATAGGATTCCTCCCATACGGATGGTTTGGTTAATTTCGAAGAAATAGATAACGTGCGGGTCGTTAACCCGTCATATCCCGGTTTGAAATAACCGTTATCCTTGAAAGTGAATTGCAGGGTAACATCCCCATTGCTCAAAGAAGGGTCTCTTTTGACAACAACCGGAATTTTAGTTCCCGTTTTACGGGCAGGGATCATGTATTTCGCCTTCAGTTCTTCGTTGGTAAAAGCGACATAATGCACGTCAGCCTTCGCATCATTCCCCCCAGTCTGAATTTGCTCCAGTTCTAACGGTCGGTCCTCATCCGACACGAAACCCATGGTTGATACTTCAAACCAAACCGTGTCAACTTCAACCTCTTCCCCGACATACACGAACGAATACGATGCGTATCGCATCTCGTCGGTAACTTCTTCTGTCCCCAGCACGGAACCATCATAACTACTGTAGTACACAAAATTCAACCAACAGTCCGGGGTTTCGTACACCGGCAAATCTTTCTCACAAGAACTCATCCCGAAAAGGAACAGACTCCCGGTCAGTATATTTATTAACTGTTTCATAATCATTTACTTTATTTGAGAGTTAGGATTATATTCGGTTTCCGGGAGAGGAACGATGTACACGTTCTCGTCGGCATTCCCGTTCCCCCAAAGCATTGTCGTCGCCCCGGTTCTTTTGTACGTGTAGAACATTTGTCCCTCACCGTAAAACTCCCGACGGTACTCGTTTACCATCTCCCCGGAGACCTCGCTCAAAGAGGAAAAACCTGCTTCATTCAATACAACGGAGTGAGCCAACATATAATCATGGTACCATTCGTTTATTTCGTCCAAATCGGAAGAGGTTTCCATCGCTATCAAGTAAACCTCGGACATCCGTAACAACGGGATAATCTGGTAATATAACATCTGGTTCTCAGCGTCATCTGCAAAATAATATTTTGTAAGGGCTCCATACAGGTTTGCCGACGCATCTTTCACGTTCCGGTTCCAACAATTCAGATACCTGTTGTGCGAACCCGTGTTTTGTCCCGCATAGAGGTCGCTCAGCATAGAGCTGGAAATCACGAGGTGCCCGGCTCCCGCCTGTTGGTCGGCTTTGTTACCGATCAAGAAGACAGACGAATATGTTTTCACGTCATATTTACTGAGGTAGAGCAAACATTCCGACGGGCAGGCTTTGTATCCTTTGGCAATATCGGTTTCACCACTCATGGCCATTACCAATTCCCCGTCAGCACCTTTGGCCTCTATGATTTCTTTGGCCAGCGTGTACGCCTTGTCTTTCTTTCCCAAGTAAAGGTACATACGGGCTTGAATCGCTTTTACCGCCCAATAATTCATCCGGGACTGACGATAGTACATGTAGCTATCGCTTAATTCATTCCCATTTGCAGAATTCAACTCGGAAAAAGTATATTGGAACAAGGGATCATTGTCTTTCAATAAAGATTCCGCTTTAGACAAGTCGCTTTCCAATTTCACGACGTAATCATCAAAACTATAATAAGCGGGCATCTCGTCAATCGAGGTTGTTTCAGAATAAGGTAATTCCACTTGCCGGGAGGCTCCCTGTGGCATTTGTCCGAACAAACGCAGCACATCCAACTGACAAAAAGCACGAATGGCGTACGCCTCTCCCGTGATAACAGCTCGAGCCGCAGGGTCCTCGATAACATCCCCGTTCTTCTCGGCATATTTAATAATCATGTTCGCTTGGGCGATCACATTGAACAATCCCGCGTAGATGGTCTTCACGGCCGTCTTGGAGTAGTCGCCCGTGTAATCATGATTCATGAGGTCGTTGTCCTCGTAGCGTGTCGAATTACGGAACTGGTACCAAAGATTGGCCAAAGATTCAATATTCGACATCGTTAATCTTTCACCATAAACATCTTGGCTAGCCAAACTCATGTAACAACCCGTGAGGGCATCCTGGAATCCTTTATACGTGGTAAACAAATCTTTGTCTTTCTGTTCCGTGTCCGGCCGAACATCCAGCCAATCATTACAAGAAACGGACAACAAAGCCACGAGTACCGTTATGATATATAATCTTTTCATAAATACAGTTTTTAGTTACGTGTTAGAATAAAAACTTGATATATCCCTGTATGTTACGAGCATACGGGTAGCTGGTTCCCCGTTCCATTTTAATGGATGATAAATGCAGGATGTCGGACATATTCACACCGAAAGTAATCGACGTGGCACGAGTATATTTCTGAATCCAAGGGGTATCCCATCGATATTGCACACCGATAGACGAGATCTCAAATACATTGTCATCCATCACGAAACGAGAGGTTGCACGGGTCTGGGTGTTACTCAATTGCTTGAAAAACGTCACATCACCCGCCTGGAACCAACGGGATTTCAACACACGGGCATCCACGTTTTGGGTGGATAAGGTATTCTTTGTTACCTCTACCTTGTTCAACAAGGTTTCGTTGTACACCTTACCTCCCCAGTAATAGGAACAGGCCACGTTGACCGTCAGGCCTTTCCACATGAACATAATGCTGCCATTTCCCCTGTATTTTTGATCTTTTGATCCTAAATATACTTTATCGGATGGTTTCCAAGTATCGGTGATTTTCCCGTTTTTATCCAGAAAAATCTCATTCCCCGTACTCGGATCAATACCTAAAGAACGTACGGCATAAATGGCATTCTGCGGACGTCCCTCGTAGAACAGGTTGCTCACGTCTACATCCTCCTGCAAGTACAATTCATTCTGGGCCTTGATCGCATCGGAAAGTTTGGTGATTTTATTCTTGTTGTAAACCAATTGTCCGCTAAACATCAAGTTCATCCTACGTTCCGAGTCCCGAATGGCATAGCCGCTAAAAGAGGCTTCCCAACCTTTATTTTCAACTTCCCCGACGTTCGCGATATAGGAAGAAAATCCCATTGATAGAGGTAGATCCATGTTAGAAAGGAGGTTTGCCGTCTTTTTCGTGTACACGTTGATTTCTCCTTTTACACGTCCTGTCCACAAACCGAACTCCATCCCGACATTAAATTCATCTGTCTTTTGCCAAGTCAGCTTGGGGTTTCCCCATCCTTGCAGGATCGTCCCGTTCCAGTTCATGTATTTGTTGTCCGTGGAATACTTGTAGGTTGTCGATGCCCCGGTAGAGGAACCCTGTTGTGAACCGGTCTCCCCGTAAGAGGCTTTCAATCGTAAGGTCGTAAGCACGGGATGGCCTTGCAGGAATTGCTCGTTATGCAAGTTCCAACCGATACCGGTACTCCAGAAAGGTGCGTATTTCTTGTCACTCCCGAACGTGGAGCTACCATCGACACGATAGGCCAAGTCCACGTAGTAACGCCCGTCATAGATGTAGTTCACGTTCCCGGTTAAACCAAAGCGACGGGTACTTGTTTTTGTTCCGCTAGGAATCCCATCCTTCATATACTGACGGGCGTTTCCTAAAAAACTCATATCCTCGCTCGAAAATCCTTCCAGTTCGAAACTGTATGAACGGGATTGTGTTTCGGCCAATGACCAGTCAACACCCACGGACAAAAGATGTTTCTCGGCAAAAGTTTTATTATAGGTCACCGTGACATTCCCGCTGTAACTATATTCTCTCCCGGTTCCATAACGATACAATCCGCGACGGAAGAATCCTTCATCCGTGGCATATTCCGCTTTCTGATCCCCGGTAGTGAAATAGGAATGTTCTGCCGGCAAGAAATAGTCACTGCTGTTATCCGTGCTGGAAATTCCCAGTTGTCCTCTTAATTTCAAACCTTCGATTATGTCCCATTCGATGGAAAAGTTATTGGTTAACGATTGATAACCCGATTTATCGAAAGAGTTTAACGAGGCGTCATATAACGGATTTTGCTTATCAAGGTTGTTATACTGAAAACCGTCGAAATAACGCACGAGATTACCATTCTCGTCATACGGGGCATCATACGGCTGTTGCTGCGCATACGTGCTAAATTCCCCATACCGGCTTTCACGTCCCCGGTTCATCCCGTAAGAGGTGTAATTCTTGAATGTCAATTTATCCATCATGTACATCAAAACGATGGAACCGTTAAAATTACGCCGGGAAGAACCTTTCATGGCTCCAACCACGTTTTTGTAAGCCAAAGCACCACTCCAACGAAATTGTTCACTTCCTCCTTCCAAACGTAAATTATAATGGGTACCGACTCCCGTGTGCAAAGGCTTACTCAACCAATCCGTATCCACCCCGGAAAGTACAGCTTTCAGGCGTTTATTATATCTTTCGGAATACTTTACATCATTCCCCGGAAAATCAGTATCATATAGTCCGGCCATCTTTTCCAATTGTAGTTTCTCTGCCGCATTCAGCAAGTCATAGGAACTCAAATCCGGAGCCTCGATATCCATTCCTATTTCGGCATTCACTCTCAATTTGCCTGCCTCCGGTTGTCTCGTGACAACCACAATTACACCATTGGACCCACGAGAACCGTAAATGGCCGTGGCTGCCGCATCTTTCAATATATTGATGGACTCGATCTCATCGTCATTGTAGTCCATTAACTTTTCCAACGTGATTTCGAAACCATCCATGATGATCAAAGGAGAGTTCACGTCATTTTTGATACTTTCATTATACTCCTGCACACTCATGGGTAAAGAGGAATTACCCCGGATATTGATTTGAGGTACGTTATTCGGATTGCTACCCATGGCATTATTTACCATGAAGTTTAAGGAGGCATCAATATTTTTCAAGGTTTGCAAGACATTCTGCCCCTTGTACATTTTCAATTGTTCGGAAGAGATGCTGGAAACCGCACCCGTGTAACTTTCCTTCGCCTTTTTAAAAATACCGGTAACCACCACGTCTTCCAACACGGTATTATCTTCTTCCATCACAACACGGACTTCGGTTTTGTCTTTGATGGAAACCAGTTGTGTCTTCATCCCGACAAACCCGACTTCAAGTGTCGTCACGTCTTCCGGAACACGCAAGGTAAAATTCCCGTCAATATCAGTGGCTGTCCCGATTGTAGCATTCACCACCCGGACCGTTGCCCCGATAACTGTTTCTCCTTTACTATCCACGACTTTTCCCTTGATCTCTTTCGTGGTATCAGACTTTTTCTTGGGTTGGTAGACGACCGATATATATTTCCCATTCGCCACATCCGAGAAAACAAAAGGTTTACCATCAAGTACTTTTTGCAAAGCCTCGGTGATAGTCGCATCCTTCAACGAAACGGTCACTTTATAGGACTGCACGTCGTCGTATGTAAAGAGGATCTTGTAGGTAGAAAGTTTTTCCAGTTGTTTTAACACGTTGGATAAAGGTGTATCCTTGAATTCCGCCGTGATTTTCTTCTCTTGTGCCTGTGTCAGCCCTGCCGACAACAAGCAACACATGAAGAACACAATCCGGAATAACCCGTTCAGTCGAAAACTGCCCGGCTTGAATTGGAGTTTCTGGTGTTTCATAAATTTGTTCATTTAATTTATTTTTACATGACTCAAATACGTATTCTTTATTCAGATTTCGTTTTGAGATGTAAATCGGGTACCAGAAACGATAAAAATTTTTTATTTTACCGAAATTTTATTGTTTTCGTAAGTCGCTTGTACTTTACCAAGCATGTTCAATAATTGTAGTACTTCTTCTATTTTCTGATCGCGTTCGGCAAGGAAATGCAAGCGGTAATTCATCGCTTGCGGGTTCTCGAATTCTACCCGTATATTATACCACCGCCCTAATTCACGCATGATCTCGACCACGGTTTCATTATCAAAATAAAAATACCCTTCCGTCCATAAATAGTAGTTGTCCGTGTCGACTTCTCGCACGTCAAAAGTCCCGTCTCCTTGTAAATGAGCGTCCTCCCCGGGACGTATTACCACTTCCGAGGACGAACTAACATTTTTCACTTTCACGCTCCCTTTTAACAAGGTCACGTGTGAATCATCGGACACGTAGGTTCTGACATTAAATTCGGTTCCCAGAACTTCCGTCGTGATATTACCGGATTTTACAATAAAAGGTCTTTTTGAATCGGGCGTTACTTTGAAATAACCTTCCCCCTCTAACTCAACCACTCGCTGCTCTCCGGTGAAGCGACTGGGATATTTCAAACGACTCTCGGCATTTAACCATACTTGAGTTCCATCTGCCAAACGAAGTTGATAAGCCCCACACCTGGGAGTTGTCAATGTATGTATCTCTGTTTCCCGGATCGTTTGCTGGTAATCTAACTCCTCGTCTCCCCGGGTAATACCTGTTTCTCGTAACAAACTATCTGCTTGAGGTGCGGATAAAGACACCATACGCCCGTCACCCGTGGACAAAAGAACTTCTTGAGATTGAGTACTGGCGGTAAAAGCCACGATAGGTTGGTTAACCGGAACCAGGGAGGTCCGATCGAACATCCGCCAACTGAAAAATAAAAGCACAGAGGCCGCCACACCTATCGAGATGCCGATCCACAATTGTTTTCCTTTATTTTTACCGGAAATTCTACTTTGCCGGAAGTTATTCCATTCTTTATTCACATCAGGTTTCAAGGACGCATGACGACGTGCAAACGCTTGCCTGTAATCCCCTAGCAAGCGAGCATCTTCCAGTTCTTTCGGATCATCCAGAATTGCATCAAGCTCCTCCTGACTCAACGAGCCGGGATCATCCAAAGCATCCAGCAAATCCTTTTTATTTTTCATATCCTGATCATCCATGTTTATTAACGACCTAATTTATATTAATACGTTTAGACCTCATTTTCGGGCACCCCCTCCGAGCCATTATTTATATGAAATTCTTCCCGCAATAAACGCAAGGCTTTCATAACGTGCTTTTTTACCGCACTAGGGCTGATGTTTAGCATCTCCGCAACCTCTGCATATTTTTTCCGGTTAAAATAACATTCTTCCATGATATGCCTTGTCTGCGGGGTTAAATTATCTAATACTTTATATATCCGTTCAATCTTCTCGTTTTCCTCATCCAGCCCCGCATCCTCTTCCGAAAGCATCCGGGAATACAATGCCACGTAATTCTCTTCCACTTTATTATGCCGGAAGGTGTCTATGCTTTTATTCCGTACACTTTGAAAAAGAATCGCCACCACGTTCATCTTCCGAAAGTTTTCGTAGTTTTTCCACACGTACTCGAACGCATCATTCACCACATCCCGACTGACCTCCGCATCATTCAAAAACTGATAAGCATAGTAGTACAAACGGGAATAGTTCCCCGTGTACAGTTCTTCGAACTCTTTTCCATACCTCAAGCTTTTCAGCATATTCAATCCTGTTTATCCGCCTGCTAAGTTAATAGAAATTCATGGAACACGTACTTTTGATTTGCATATTCTTTAACTTTATAGCTATATAGTGATGATTCATATCTATTTTTACTACATTTGTCCTACTAAATAATATAACCGTGATGGACCTGCAAATCATTCAAGACAAAATTTATGAAATCCGAGGACAAAAGGTCATGCTTGACTTCGATCTGGCTGAATTATATGGAACAGAAACAAAATATTTGAAACGTTCCGTGAAGAATAATTTAAAACGATTCCCATCGGATTTCATGTTCGAGTTGACAAAAGAAGAGTTCGATAGTTTGAGGTGCAGAAATTGCACCTCAAACCAAAGAGGTGGTAATAGATATATGCCTTTTGCTTTCACGGAATTAGGTGTCGCCATGCTAAGTAGTGTCCTTAATTCAGAAATCGCTATCGAGGTAAACATGGGCATCATGCGAGCTTTTGTCGCCGTTCGACAATTAATAGCCAACTCTCCAACAGATAAAATAGGGGAAATTAAAAACGAGTTGAAAGAACTGAAAGAGTATATCAAGGAAATGTTTACCGACCAAAACGATATAAACGAGGACACCCGAATGCAACTCGAACTGATCAACCAAACGCTTGCCGAATTACAAGCAAAAAATCGAGGGACTAACGAACGAAAACGAATCGGCTATCAATTACCGGGATGTAACAATAAATAAAAGCTAAAAGTACATTCTCCCTGTTTAACTTTTAGCTTTTAACTTTTATCTTTTGTACCCCCGGGCAGAATCGAACTGCCATTTAAAGTTTAGGAAACTTCCGTTCTATCCGTTGAACTACAAGGGCCTTTATTCGGCTTGCAAAACTAATCGAAAAAACGGTTTATTCCAAATAATTATCACATTAGTCTTCTTTTTCTAGTCGAGAAAATCCCATAGCATCATATTATCTCCTCTACTTCTCTGAAGAAACTTTTATCCAAGCAAAATACAACTACAAAGCTCTCAAAATTCAAATTATTACTAAAAAAGCTCGAAAACATACAAAATGAAAGTACCGCAATCGATTTTAATAAAAAACTGATATGAAAAATTTTATTTCAAAAACTTATTATTAACTTCGCAACACAAATACTTAACAGCGTGTATTCACTTTAAATAAGAATAAACATGGTTAGCGACTACAAAGAAATTCTATCAGACAGCGCCAAAGGGATGAAGCGCTCTGCTATCAGAGAGTTGTTGAAATTAACTCAAAAGCCGGAAATTATTTCTTTCGCCGGGGGTCTTCCTGCTAAAGAATCTTTCCCGTTAGAACAATTACAAGAAATTTGTGCGGAAGTAATTGCCACGGATGGTGCTGCTGCTTGCCAGTACGGTTCAACTGAGGGAGTTCCTGAATTATTGGAAATCCTTGCTCAACGTTACCGGGATCAAGGCTTGAGCTATGTTACAAAAGAAAATATCACGATCATCACTTCTTCTCAACAAGGTTTGGACACGGTTGGTAAGATTTTCTTGAACCGTGGAGACAAATATATTTGCGAGTTACCTTCTTATCTTGGGGCCCTCGGTGCGTTCAACTCTTACGGTGGTGTAGGCGTTGGTATTCCTCAGGACGAACAAGGTATGAGTGCCGTGGAATTAGAAAAGACTTTGGCTGAAATGAAGGCTAAAGGGGAAAAACCGAAATTCATCTATTTGATTCCGGACTTCCAGAATCCTGCAGGTATGACCATGCCGGAAGCCAGAAGAATCGAAATTCTGAATATTGCCAAGAAATACGAGATCATGGTTGTTGAGGATAGCCCTTACCGTGAACTACGTTTCTCAGGAAAACCGCAACGTATGTTGTACGACTTGGATAATGGAGAAGGTAATGTAATTACGTTGGGAACTTTCTCCAAGATCTTCATGCCGGGATTCCGCATGGGTTGGGTTCTTGCTCACCCGATGGTGATTGACAACTTTGTGAAGGCAAAACAAAGTACAGACCTTTGTACCTCTGCTTTCTTACAGAAAATCACGGTTAAATTCTTCCAGAAAAACTATTTCGATGCCAACGTGAAGAATATCGTTGATATGTATCGTAGTAAACTAGAAGCTATGTTAGGTGCTTTCGAGAAATATATGCCGGAAGGTGTCACCTGGACTCGCCCGGAAGGTGGTTTGTTCTTGTTCTTGACATTGCCGGAAGGATACGATGCAGAGGAATTATTCCAAATCGCTATCGAAAAGAACGTGGCATTCGTACTTGGAACCGTGTTCTTCGTTAACGGTGGAGGTAAAAATACCATGCGTATCAATTTCTCTTACATGAGCGAGGAAATGAACATCGAAGGTGTTAAGAGATTAGCCGACGCAATCAAAGAACTATACGCTAGAAAAAAATAATCTAGAATGTAGATTTAAAATTTAGAGTTTGGAGTGGAGTATATGAATAAAATTCATATATTTCACTCTAAATTTTAAGACTAAGTTCAAGATGAAAGTAGTTATTCAACGAGTTACACGTGCCAGTGTTACCATCGAGCAACAATTGTTTTCTTCAATAAATAAAGGGATGCTCATATTAGTAGGAATCCAAGCCGATGACACGGATGAAGACATTAACTGGCTATCTTCCAAAATTGTAAATCTCCGTATATTCGATGACGAGAATGGAGTAATGAATAAATCCATCCTAGACTCCGGTGGTGAAATCCTTGCCGTTAGTCAATTTACTCTCATGGCTCGAACCAAAAAAGGCAACCGTCCCTCATATATTGATGCAGCCCCTCCCGCCATCTCCGTTCCGTTATATGAAAAATTCGTCGCAACCCTAAGCCAAGAACTCCACAAAGAAGTTCAAACCGGACAATTCGGAGCTAACATGAAAGTCGAATTAATCAATGATGGACCCGTAACAATCATTATTGATTCCAAGAATCGACAATGATTGTTAAACTCACAACTAAAAGTTAAAAGATAAAAGTTACATGGATTCAATTTTACAAGATAAAAGTTATACTTTTGCCATAAGCATCGTGAAACTTGCTCAATTCTTTCAAAAAGAACAGAAAGAATTTGTTATCAGCAACCAAATTCTAAAAAGTGGAACCTCCATGGGAGCTTTAATCCGTGAAGCAGAATTTGCACAAAGTCAAGCTGATTATATTAACAAATTTTATATCGGTCTTAAAGAAGCGAATGAAACGAATTACTGGCTTAATCTTTTAAAAGACACAGGATATATTGATGGGAATAATTTTACAAATATGGAAAAAGATAATAAAGAATTAATCGCCATGCTTGTCGCCACAGTAAAAACACTCAAATCTAAATTAAAGAAATGAACTTTTATCTTTTAGTTTTTAACTTTTAACTTGGTAACAATGGATATCGCAGAATTACAAACCGCAGTAGATGCATGGATCAAGACCCACGGGGTAAGATATTTTAACGAATTAACAAACATGACTATTCTGGTAGAAGAGGTCGGAGAACTAGCCCGGGTGATGGCTCGAAAATATGGCGAACAGTCGTACAAGGAAGGAGAGAAGGATAATTTGGCAGAAGAATTGAGTGATGTTCTTTGGGTATTGGTATGCTTGGCAAATCAAACGGGGGTAGATTTGAACGAGGCCGTAAACAATAATTTTGCCAAAAAAACGGCAAGAGATGCTAATCGTCATAAAAAAAATCCGAAACTCTTAAAAGATTAAACACTTTTATCCTACTTTTGCCAACAAATGCGCAAATAAAAAAATATCATGTGGATTAAGATTGCAGGGATTCTTCTTCGTAACCGGGTGGCCTTTATTGTTGGGGTCTTGCTTATCACCGTTTTCATGGGATTTCAAATCCCTAAAGTGGAAATGTCATATGAATATTCGAACCTGTTACCAGCCACGGATAGCGCATACCTAGACTACCTTGATTTTCACGAGAAATTCGGACAGGAAGGAAACGTGATGGTCTTTGCCATACAGGACAAAGACTTTTACCAGCTCGACAAAATGAATGACTGGATCAGTATGTGCGATAGCCTGAAAGCCCTTCATGGCATTGTGGCTCTCGTGGATATTACCCATTCATTCAATCTTCACAAGGATACGCTGAATAAAAAATTTGACATCCAACCCATCTTTCCCAACCATATCAAGGATCAACGGGAACTGGACAGCTTAGTGAATATCATTGAAAATCTTCCATTCTACGACGGAACGCTGTTCAACAAAAAGAAAGACATCTATGGAATGATGGTTTCCGTCTCCGCTGATGTGATGAACTCTCCTGCACGGGTAGGATTAGTAAAGAATATTTTAGAGATTACCGAACATTTCTCAAAAAAACATAACCTCCAGATGCACTATTCGGGACTTCCCTATATCCGGGTGGTCAACGCAGAAAACATCAAGGGAGAGATGTACATGTTCATCATCCTGTCGTTATTGATCACGACATTCATCCTCTACCTGTTTTTCCGTTCCTTCCGCATCATCGGTTTTTGTTTATTGATTGTGCTGATTTGTGTCAGTTGGACGGTCGGTGTTATGGCCATGCTAGGCATCAAAATCACGCTACTCACTGCCATGTTACCACCTCTGTTGATCGTGATATGTATTCCGAACTTGGTGTTCATGATCAACAAATTTCATGCGGAATACGACCGTCACGGGAATAAAATCAAAGCCTTGCAACGTATGATTCAAAAGATCGGGAATGCCTCATTCCTAAGCAATTTGACCACAGCTGCCGGTTTTGCAACTTTCATCGTGACCTCAAGTCAAATCCTCGTGGAATTTGGAATAACCGCCTCCATTGGTATCACATTCGTGTACCTTGTGTGTTTGGTCATGATTCCTTGCGGATTCAGTTTCATGCCGGAGCCGGATAGCAAACAAATCAAACACTTGCACAATAAAACAGTAACCGGAACGCTGGAACGTGTCATTCAACTTATCTTAAATCGTCGGAATGTCGTGTACGGAGTTGCTATTTCCGTTGTCATCCTTGGAATTATCGGACTTACCCTCATGAAATCCACGGGTTACATGGTAGATGACTTGAAAGAAACAGACCCGATTCGACAAGACCTAAGTTTCTTTGAGGAAAACTTTGACGGATTAATGCCCCTAGAGGTAACTGTTGACTTCGGAAAACCAAAGCAAGTATTGAACTTACCTAATCTCCAAAAACTGGATAAACTCTCCGAGGAATTATCAAAAGACGAAGATATTTCCAAACCCATTTCCCTCATTGAAGTCATCAAATTTGCCAACCAGGCGTTCTATAACGGGAAACCCTCTTATTACAAGCTCCCGACAAATATGACCAAGAATTTCATCTTGAAATATGCCTCCCAATCCACGGGAGAGATTGGCGGACAAGCAAACTCTTTCGTTGACTCCACCCTCCAACGGGTGCGCCTCAGTTTCCGGGTAAAAGACATCGGGACCAAGAAAATGCAGGAAAAGGAAAACAAATTATACAATATTGTTGAACAATACTTCCCGAATGACCGCTACACGGTAAAGGTCACTGGTTCAAGTATTATTTTCTTTAAAGGAACTCAATATCTTGTATTTAACCTCTTTACCTCGCTAGCACTAGCCATCCTTCTTATTGCTCTCTTTATGGCTTGGATGTTCAAGAGTAAACGTATGGTACTGGTTGCCTTGATCCCCAATATCATTCCACAGATTATCACGGCTGCCATCATGGGATACTTCGGCATCCCGATCAAAGCATCCACGATCCTGGTATTCAGCATCGCTTTCGGTATTTCCGTTGATGGAACGATCCATTATCTCGCTAAATACCGTCAAGAACTACAAGGAACAAACTGGAGTATACGATCTTCCGCCGTACTGGCCCTGCAAGAAACAGGACAAAGTATGATTTACAATGCTATCATCCTGTTCTTCGGATTCGGCATCTTTGCTCTTTCCGATTTCGGTGGTACGGTTGCATTGGGTATTTTGGTCTCCATCACGTTATTGGCAGCCATGCTATCTAACCTGATACTTCTACCGTCATTATTACTAACGCTGGACAAACACACGACAAACAAGACTTTTCAGGAACCTAAAATAGACATTCTCGCTGAAGGAGAAAGCAAAGAAATCAAATAAAAACATCCTATGTAGGATTTTTTAAAGTTAAACTGAAGAATATTTATACTCTTCATTAAAAAAAGATGTATACTTGCATAAATAAATCAAAAGCATATTTATGAGGCGGCTATTATTCTTCATGTTGGGGATAAGTATGTTATTCCCGGCCACAGCACAAAAAAAGACAAGTATACACTCGGAGACCTATACGCAATGGAAGAGTAAATCTCCAATAGGCATATCGATCTATTACGACCGACGAAAATACGACCACGATTATTCGATCCAAACTGTAATAGGATACATTCCTGCCCAGGGATACCCTTTTACTACCGATCAAGCTGGTGAATTATTAGAATCTTACTCTAGGGACTACAAAATAAAAAAGAACATCACAAATACAATCCGGTTGCAAGTGGATTACTGGCTTTTTCCTTTCTTAAACATATATGTCCTAGGAGGAAAGATTTTTGATGAAAGCAAACTAAATGCGGCTCTTCAAATCAATTACATCGACTTACCTCCTTTTTCCCAAAGCATAAAAACAGATGGATGGATTTATGGATGCGGCACAAAAAGTGAATTTATATATCATCACTTCAAGCCTCAGATCGAATATACCATATATTGGAACCATTTTGATGAGATCAGTAATAAATCAATATTTCAAACCATAACCCCGAAGCTAGGATACATCGCCACGAATAACAAGAATTGGATCAAGAATATAGAGATATATGCCGGGGCAACTTACAATCATATAAAATTTAAAAATCATTACGCGGCCTACTATGATGAACCAACACTGCAACAAATATTTGCGGAAATACACCCGTCAGAGGAAGGACCGTTACTGCCTCATGGCGGAATTTTGGATGCTATTATATTAAAAAATATACACGATTGGAACATGACCGCTGGCATCGAGATTGAATTTTGCCACCACATTCATTACAAATTTGAAACAATCTTTCTGGGAAAAGAAACAACAATTTCCACGGGTATCACTTATCGACTATTCGGTAAGAAGTAGTAAAGTTTAAATCAACTTTCGCTCCTTCAGATTCAAATAACTATTGATACTATTCACCGTCAGAGATTCCGGTTTGGAAAGGATCACCCGGATACCCAATTGACTTAATTCCCGGACCATTTGTCGTTTCTCCGTGGCAAATCCCGCTGCAATGGTTTCGAAATATGCATCCTTTAGATTGTGTACGGGACGCTCCAAAGCCTTATTTAATTCAGAGTTCTCGAATAAAATGACCAACACGAGATGCCGTGCCGCCAAGCGCTGTAATGCAGGCAAATGACGTCGTAATCCAGATACGGTATCAAAATTGGTAAACAAAATCAGTAAACTCCGGGTCGGGATTTGTCGATTCACCGACACGTATAATTTCTCGAAATCAGTCTCTTGATAATGTGTTTCCAAACGATACAAAGCCTCACTTATCCGATTTAACTGGCCCACCCGGTTATCGGCCTTCACGCAATTCCGAGAATTATTCGAGAACGTGATCAACCCGGCCCGATCCCCTTTTTTCAATATAATATTCGACAAAGTTAAGACCGTATTTATCGCGTGATCCAGCATCGTCATATTATTAAAAGGCGATTGCATCGCACGTCCCTTATCCACCAGACAATAAATCTGTTGAGACCGCTCTTCCGTGTAGGTATTCACCATCAAATGATTATATTTCGCCGTGACCTTCCAGTTTATCGTGCGGGGATCATCGCCCGTCACATAAGGCTTAATCTGTTCGAAGGCCATGTTTCCCCCGAGAGCCCGGGTACGGATGCCTCCATTCTCCGGATGGTAATTCCCGTAAGCCATCAACTCATAACGGTGCATCATCATAAACGAGGGATAAACCGCCACATCCTGATCCGCACGAAAAGAATAACGCCTTTCGACCAACCCAAAACGCACGGACACGAATACCCGAATCTTCCCGAAATTATAAGAACCTCGTTTTGTAGGACGTAACGTGTAATGGATCTCCCGCTGTTCTCCGGCATTCACCTTCAACCGGAACAAGACATTCCGGTTCTGGAATTCCACCGGGATCTCGTCAATCACACGAAGACAAGCACTCACCGGATAACGATTTCTTAGTACCAGGCAAACCGGATTTTCTTCCCCGTTAGACAATTTATCCACCACCACCCGCGAAGCATCAATCCCGTCCACTCGCTTGTACAATTCGAATAACTCCACGAGTAACAGCAACAGCACAGTCAGCAAAGCCCCCGCAACCCAGATAAAAAGTAACGGGAAAACGTAAGCCATCACAAAAGCGAATATTCCCAACATCAATATCAGGAAAAAACGGCGGGATAAATATGTATCTTTAAGTATTCGCACTATCTTGGAACTTCTATTTTAGACACTATCTGTTGCACTACCTGATCAACAGTCACGCCTTCCAACTCCTTCTCGGAAGAAAGCTGCACCCGGTGTCGCAATACCGGATTTACCAAATACAAAACATCGTCCGGAACGACAAAATCCCGTCCTTGAATAGCTGCGAAGGCCTTAGCCCCGTTCATTAAAGCGATCGACGCACGGGGAGACGCACCCAAGTAAAGCCAACCGCTTTTACGAGTAGCATCCACGATATTCACGATAAAGGATTTTATCTTCGAATCTACACGCACTTGAGCAACCTGTGTTCTCAACTTCTTCAACGCCTCCACGCTCAACACGGGTTCCAGTTCCTGCCAATGGGCGATAGCCCCGTGATCATGCAACTCAAGCACCTCGATCTCTTCCGCCACGGAAGGATAAGTCACGTTAATCTTAAATAGGAAACGATCCAGCTGAGCCTCGGGCAAACGATAAGTACCTTCATGTTCTATCGGATTCTGCGTCCCCACCACCACGAAAGGATAATCCATCCGGTATTCCACCCCGTCATTCGTGATTTGCCTTTCCTCCATCACTTCAAACAAAGCCGCCTGTGTCTTTGCCGGAGCCCGGTTGATCTCGTCCACCAACACGATATTCGAGAAAATAGGTCCTTTCCGATATTCAAAACGCCCTGCTGCCGGAAGAAAAACAGAGGTTCCCAGAATATCACTCGGCATCAAGTCCGGCGTAAACTGAATCCGGTTAAAAGTAACATCCAGCATCCGGGCCATAACCTTTGCCATCAACGTCTTGGCAATTCCCGGAACACCCTCAATCAAGATATGTCCATCAGCCAGCATCGCCGCCAGCAACAAATCGGCCACTTCCTTTTGACCGATAATCACCTTACCCATCCGTTCCCGTATTCGGGTGATCTTCTCGTTTAAATCCGTGAAATCTATTCTGGACTCAAAATTTATCTGATCTTCCATAATCTATTTAGCTTTTAGTTTTAAACAGTTCTATATATCTCACCAGCTCACGTAACTGGTCTTCATCCACATGCTCGGTCTTCCGAATCCGGATAATCAAAAAAATCAGGTCTTCCACGCTACCCCGTGCAACTCCCGCTCGTTCCGACAACAAATCTATAAAAGAACTATCCAGTTCCTCCGTACGCAATTTATAATAATAACGTACCTCTTCCAGAAAACTATTGATCCGTTTATTCGCGATAGCAACATGATCCCGCTGCTTGTAGTACAGAGAACTCACAACCGACACGAATTCCAATGTCCGGTTTTCCAAAGGACGAATTTCCGGAATCGGACGCTGTTCCCGTTTCGTCCGGAACAAAACGTATAGTATCGCCCCCAATATCAACAAAATATACGCCCACTTCAACGCGGGATACCTGAATATCACCCGGAAAAGAGTTTGTTGCCCCTCTGTCCCGGATTTTAGGTATTCATCCCATACCACGTTCGCATCCGGGGGAAGAAACGAGAGAGCCTTCTGGTAATAATCCCCATTCACCGAATCCAACAAGAAGAAATTCGTGAATGCCATCGGGTTCGAATGTAGGTAGATAACCCCCTCCCCGTAATTCATCCGGATAAAATTGGGATTCTTGATCGTATCGACATATCCTAAAACCTCCCCGTCAAAAGATTCCTTCAATTCAAAATAACGGTGAGTTGCCCTGAAAGGATAACCTTTATCTTCAAAGCCTCGCAAATAATCCTTCCCGTTCTGAATCCTTTTCATTCCTGAAACACCCACGTAAGAATACAATGTATCGGGAATAAACTCTGCCGACACGAAAAGCGAACCACCGTCTTCCACCTCTTCCAACACGACCTCCAAATCCCCCGGAACAATTCTGAAAAAGGGACTCACGAAAAAGTAGGTCTTCAAGAAAGGCGTTCTACCCACACGCAATTGTTCCCGTACAGACATCCGGGCAAAAGACACCTCTCCTTCCGGAAATAGATAAGGCAAAGCATCTTTAATAATATACGTCCCATAAGGACTCTTCTTGCTGATAGAAAAATTAGGACTCCAATCTATCGGTTGCGGTTTATTAGCCTCATACCCCGTGTAAACAGCCATAATGGCGATCACGAAAAGAACAATCAATACATTTTGGCGCCGTTTCATCCTTCCACCTCCTTCCTGAACTCCGTGAAATATCGTTTGATATTCCGATAAGCGGTTTCATCTACGGGAAACTCGCCATAACAAACACAATCAAATATACGGCTTATCTCCTCAAAATGACGACTCCACGTTTCATTCTTTATCTCGTAAATATAATGCTGATTCGTTTTAGAAACATCCCAACGAATCACCTCTTTTTTATCCAACATTTGCAACAAGGCAGAATAACTCACCCGTATTGCCAGCACGTAATCATTCTCCTGCTCCGCTTTCGCCAGTAACCGCACGAAAGAATCCGCTTCCTGTTCCCCGGTATACTCCACGGAATCCTCCGGGAAAAAATCGGTCTCCCGCCTGCGGAAAAGAAATTTATCCCTATTCCTCACGAGCAGGTAAACGATACCCAAGGCAAAAAGACCTAATACAATTTTTAAAATAATATCCATTGTCTGCATTGACCCCTCCGAAACCTTGATCCGAAACAAACGCTCCAAAATCCAACGTTTTATCCAGTCCCAAATACTAGGCGAATCTTCAATATTCGTCGTGTAATCAAAAGCCGCATCTTTCCTATATTTCTCCAAGAAATCAGCTTTCGGGCCCCGCAAAACATAAGAAGAATCCGGAAAGAACGAAGACTCCCGTTCTCCTTCTTCCGCCCATGTCACGTTCCCGACACAAACAAACACGAATAGAATAATATATTTAATTAGCCTCTTCATCCGCCTTTTTCTCGGGTTGAGCCCCCAACTGGTCAATCTGGCTTAATAAAGTCGTGTGTTCCATCTCTTCCGAACGGGAAAAGAAAAGCATCCCGACCCCGACAAACAAAACCGTGTATAACGTGTATTGTCCCAAGTAAGAGAGTAGCAACGAGAAAGTAATCTCGTAAATATTGGGAATCGCCCCCGTGAAAGCCGATGACATCATCACAAACATATAAGGAATACCAAACAGATAAGCCACAACACCTACCAACAAGTACATCACTAGAATAAACCCGAAAGTCTTCCACCAATTTCCCTTCACCATAGCCATTGATTCCGAGATAATTTTTCCTAGCCCGTTGTCTCTTAATATCAGCAAATATGATCCGAAAGTAAACGAAATTCCGATATATATTCCGGGAACAAACAAGAACAAGAAACCGATAAAAACAACCAAACCACAGAAAACAGACCACACAAGATACACCCCGAATTTCCTCAACATGACTCTAAAAACTTCGATAATCGTGATTCGTTCCTCAATCCCCGCTTGATAATGATCCCAGTAAACCCGCAAATAAGAAATAGCAAACAATTGCACCCACAGCATCATCAGCACCCCAAACAGAGACGTGAACAGGGTTCGCAACATCGTATCTCCAAAATTATTCACGTCGTAATAAGCCTCCGGGTGCAAAGACATATCAAAAACCCCCATCAACAGATCCTTCATGAAAAAAAGCATCAGCAAAATCATGGGAAACCCGATCACGGCAAAAGCCCGGATAAAAGGAATAAACTCCTGTTTCATGAAATTAATCGTCACGGTAATCAAATCCGAAAAAGAACGCTGCACGCTCAAATTAATCTTTTCCATTGGTCTCTGTTTTATGTAAATAATAAGGATAAACAACAAAATACCCGATAACGCCTCCCAGCGAAAGGATGATTGCCACGGCCCCTACCACCGGGTAAGTATCGGCATAACGCGTGATGAAACTTTCAATCCACCCAGCGATAATAAAAAACGGAATCAGCCCGGTAACAATCTTTATGCCCCGCAAGGCCCCATTCCGAAACGAGTACGAGCGCTTGTACGTCCCCGGGAACAGGAAACTATTTCCCATCACCAGCCCCGCTCCCCCGGCTATAATAATAGATGTTATCTCGAAAGTCCCATGCGCCCACACGGACATCACCGAATGCAACAAAAGCCCGTGCTGGAAAAAGAAGTATTGGAAAGCCCCCAGCATAACCCCGTTCGAGAAAAGAATCCATAACGTTCCCGCGGAAAAAAAGATACCGAAAACAAACGCCACGAAAGCCACCTTAATATTGTTTGCGGTAATCATAAAAAACATATCCACCTCGTTCGAGGACGAATAAATCCCCATCGGAGTCCCGTTCTCGATGTTTTCCAACGTTTTGTCCACGTATGCGTCACCCAGAATCAAGCGCACGAAAGTATCGTCTTTCGCCGTGGAGAAGCCCCCGATCAATGCCGAAAACAGAAGAAAAAGAAAAGAAAACAACAACGTCCGCCTCTCTCGATAGAGCAACAGCGGAAACTCCCGCACCCAAAAGGAAAGAATCCCCTTTTTCTCCGATCTCTCCTGTCCGTAAATATTGATCTGGTAAACAGAAATCAACTGATTCAAATACTTCACCACATCACTACCCGGGTAAAACGTTTTGGCATAGGAGAGATCATCGGAAAGAATCACGTAATTAGAGGCAAGAGTATCTGTATCCAGATGGCTTACATTTTCCATTTTTCCCCATTTCTCCTTGTTCTGACTTACAAATCTAGCCTCTTTCATTCTAAATACCACACTTTTTTCCTGTGATAAAAATAATGCATTTATTCAAAAAAAATGTATGTTTGTGGAAATATTTATACTTATCATGAACATTTCTATCAGTACAGCTCACAACGTTGACATTGATTATATTCCTGCGGGCGTGCTAGACCGCATCCTAGCAACCTTGATTGATGGTGCCTTTCAGTTCGGACTACTCATGTTGGGTCTCATGTTTATCGGCCTTTTCAGCATGGTAGCCTCCCCTACTTGGTTTTTCGTCATTCTCGCGGTGATCATCGCTTCCTATCATCTATTCTGCGAGGCCGTCTTTAACGGCCGTAGCCTTGGCAAATACACCATGCGTATCCAAGTCGTGAAACTAAACGGCAAAAAACTCACTTTCTGGGATTGTATGCTCCGCTGGGTCTTCCGCTTAATAGATATTTCCATCTCAAGCGGTGCCATCGCCGTCATCTCGATCATCGCCTCCAAACGAATGCAAAGACTCGGTGACATGGCGGCAGGAACCACGGTAATAAAACTCGAAAAAGCAGTCACGTTAAAACAAATCAGTGAATTCGAGGCCCCGGAAGAATATCAGGTCGTCTTTCAGCAAGCCGCTCTTTTGTCCGACAAAGACATCAAAATCATCAAGGATGTGCTACGGGAAGTACACAAAAACAACAATTACGCCCTACTAGCCCCTCTCACGAAAAAGATTAAAGAAGTAACAGGAATTGAAACATCCATGATTCCACTGGAATTCGTGGAAACCATCTTAAAAGATCATTCTCACTTGGCAAATAATTAGCTGAAAGCTTTCACTTTCAGCCATTAATTTTTACCGTTTTCATCTCTTTCAGAACATCTTCCAGTAATTGGGATGTTCCTATTCTGAAATAAGCAGGCGTAAGCCATTGCTCGCCTAAAATATGTTTCACAATCGTCAAATAACGAATTGCGTTCTGAATCTTCGTAATACCACCGGCCACCTTAATCCCGACCATCTTCCCGGTCTGTGCATGGAACTGACGCAAGGCTTCACAAATCACGTAAACCGTCTCCGGTGTAGCATTTACCGGAACCTTCCCGGTAGATGTTTTAATAAAATCAGCTCCCGCGTAAGCCCCGATCAATGAAGCATTGAACACGCTCTCGATAGTCTTCAGCTCGCCCGTTTCCAAGATCACCTTCAAAATAACCCCGGCACAAGCCTCACGAATAGCAACCAACTCTTTATACACCTTCTCGTAATTACGCTCCAAGACATCCCCCACGGAAATCACGACGTCTACCTCATCCGCTCCCGCCGCGATAGCAGCCTTGCATTCAGCCAACTTCACGTCCAAAAACGTCTGTGCAGCCGGGAAACAAGCTCCCACGACCGTCGTTTTAATCGGTGTTCCGGCTAGATTCTCCTTCACGAGAGAAGTAAACCGGGGAAACACACATACTGATGCCACATCCGGCAACGTGTTTTTCTTCAATTTCTTCAATAATTCAGAAACGAAAGTCATGATTGATTTCTCCGTATCCGTCACCTTCAGCGAAGTATAATCCATACATGAAACACACAATTCAAAATTCTCATTACAATAAGCCGGAGCAATTTCCTTCTCGATCACCCCATCCAGCTCAAATTCGATCCGATCCTCTAAATTTGAATACCCATAAATTGCCAATGCATCCAATATATTTTCCATATACACTATTTTATTAATCGGCTATCCCCTACCCGTCTCCATATTCAATACGAAAAAAATACACGACAGGTTATTCTTCTACACTCACTAAATTTCGTCATTCCCCTTTTTAGCCTAGGCAAAATTACACAATGTTTGCGAAGTTTTAAAGCAAATCTCGATCAAAATATTTACTTTTGGGAGGCGAAAACACGTAATTAAAATTTAATAACAGACAATAAATACAACATAATGGCAACAAAGTCAGAAGAACAGACGCCGCTTATGCAACAATATTATTCGGCAAAAGCTAAATACCCCGATGCGATTTTATTATATAGGATGGGTGACTTTTACGAAACCTTCGGCGAAGATGCCATCTTAACTTCTAAGATATTAGGGATCACGCTTACCAAACGTTCCCACGGCTCTCCCGGGGACGTGGAACTTGCCGGCTTCCCCCATCATGCCATCGACACGTATCTGCCCAAACTGGTGCGAGCCGGACAACGAGTTGCCATCTGTGAACAACTGGAAGACCCGAAAAAGACCAAGAAACTGGTAAAAAGAGGGGTTATCGAACTCGTCACCCCCGGTGTTTCCTATAACGAAAACACCATCGACAACAAAAACAACGTCTTTCTGGCTGCCGTGTATTTCACGAAAACCAAAGCCGGGCTATCCCTTTTAGACCTTTCCACGGGAGAATTCCTAACCACAGAAGGAAGTCCCGCCACCATGGATAAGATATTAAACAGTTTCCAACCCAAGGAAGTTCTATACCCTAAAGGCTCGGAAGCCCGGTTTAACGAACTCTTCGGGACAAAATACTACACTTACCCGATTGAAGAATGGTTCTTTGAAACAGGGTCCGCCGCAGATCGCCTCAAAAAGCATTTCGAAGTATCGTCATTAAAAGGATTCGGAATTGATAAAATGGACTGCGGCATTTCCGCCGCGGGAGCCGTTTTGTACTACCTCGACATGACAAAACACGAGCTTGTAGGACACATCACCTCGATCTCCCGTATCGACGAATCGACCTGTGTCCTACTGGATCGCTTCACGCTACGTAACCTTGAAATCTTGGATACCCTTCACGAGGGAGGACGCTCCTTGGCAGACATCATCGACCGCACCATCACCCCGATGGGCGCACGCGCTTTGCGTCGCTGGCTGTGTATGCCCTTGAAGAAACCGGCAGACATAAATGAACGCTTGGACATCGTGGAATGTTTCGTGCATCACGAAACGGAACGTTTGGAACTGGAACAAATTCTCCGCACCATTGGAGACCTAGAACGCCTTGCTTCCAAGATCGCCGTCGGCCGTATCTCTCCGAGAGAAATGGTTCAACTAAAAATTGCGTTACAAGCCATCAAACCGTTGAAAGAACAATGCTTATCTACCGGCAACGAAGTTCTTACCAAATGGACGCAACAACTGGATGATTGCGAGGCATTAAGCCAAAGAATAGACCACGAGATCAGGGAAGATGCCCCCTCGATGCTTAACAAAGGGAATGTCATCGCCCCCGGAGTTAACACTGAACTGGATGAATTACGGGAAATCTCTTCTCACGGGAAAGAACTTCTACTAAAGATGCAACAACGTGAAATAGAGAATACAGGAATACCTACATTGAAGATCAGCTTTAACAATGTTTTCGGCTACTACATCGAGGTGACCAAAACTCACGTGAACAAGGTTCCCGACACATGGATTCGTAAACAAACCCTTGTCAACGCGGAACGTTACATCACTCCCGAACTAAAAGAATACGAGGAAAAGATTCTCGGTGCCGAAGACCGGATTCAAGAATTGGAAAGCGATATATACAACACTTTACTGGCAGCAGCAGCCTCCTATATCAAACCGATACAGCTGGATGCCCGCGTCATCTCCTACATCGACACCTTGATCTCGTTTGCCAACATAGCAATCACAAATAATTACCATCGACCGGAGATCAACGAATCCTTCGTGATCGACATAAAAGGGGGACGTCACCCGGTCATTGAACGCCAATTACCTCCGGGAGAAAACTATATCGACAATGATCTCTATCTCGATAACGACAAGCAACAAATCATCATTATCACGGGGCCCAACATGGCGGGTAAATCAGCGCTTTTACGCCAAACCGCACTCATCGTGATCATGGCACAGGCCGGATGTTTTGTTCCCGCCATATCGGCAAAGATCGGGTATGTTGACAAGGTTTTCACCCGCGTGGGGGCATCCGACAACATCTCTTTGGGGGAATCCACCTTCATGGTCGAGATGAACGAGGCTGCCAACATCTTGAACAACATTTCCGACCGAAGCCTTGTACTATTCGATGAGCTTGGACGAGGAACCTCCACGTATGACGGTATTTCCATCGCTTGGGCCATTGTCGAGTTTTTACACGAAAATCCGAAAAGCAGAGCAAAGACCCTCTTCGCTACCCACTACCACGAACTGAACGAAATGGAACGCACCTACTCGAAAATCAAGAATTTCAACGTGTCGGTAAAAGAGGTGAACAACAAAGTCGTGTTCCTTCGAAAACTGATAAAAGGAGGTTCCAACCACTCGTTCGGTATACAGGTCGGTAAAATGGCAGGCTTGCCGCAATCTGTCATCAAGCGTTCATCAGAGATATTAAAACAACTCGAAAACGACCGTAATTCAAGTGGTGCGATACAAAAGAATGTCGCTAAAATAGGAAACGAAAGAGAAGGCATTCAACTCAGTTTCTTCCAACTAGAAGACCCCGTGTTATTACAAATTCGAGATGAAATAGCCGGACTGGACATCAACAGCCTGACCCCGCTTGAAGCCTTGAACAAACTGAATGAGATAAAAAAGATAACGGGAATATAACCTATAAAAAATTCCTTTTATTTAACTACCTCCCCTAACCCCTCCTTACACAGGAGGGGAAACCGCTTGGTAATCAACTGGGGTTGTCTCAAAAGTCATTTTTCAAACTCCCTCCCGACTTCGCCGTACTCCCTCTATAAACAGAGGGAGAGCTGAAATGCTCTCTATATTCGGAAATAGCCACCAGCTCCTCCTCTGTTTATAGAGGAGGTGGCACGAAGTGACGGAGGAGTTTTTGGAAATAAAATGACTTTTTGGATAGCCCCTTGGAGGGGGTAGCCCAAGCAAATTCAAACAATTATTTACCTTCTAATCTTTTCAATCACAACATCTTTCTCCGGCCTATCGAAAGAATTTGTTTTAACTGCGGCAATCTTATCCAGCACGTCCAGCCCTTCAATCACCTCCCCATATACGGTGTACTGCCCATCCAAATGGGGCGTCCCGCCAACCGTGGTATAAGCCTGTTTTTGCGCCTCCGTCAACACGAACTCTTCATTCACGAACAAACTATCACACTCCCGGGTCAATTTTTCCGATAACTCATCCAAAGCCTCCAAATCATTCGCCTCCTGCAAACGAGTAAATTCATCCTTATATTGATTCTTCAATCGCCCATATAACGCCATCTTACGCCTTTCATTGATACTCTTCACGGTAGCCCCCAACTGTTCCGGAGAATACACCTTTCCTTGAACAATATAAAACTGCGCCCCGCTAGACTTACGTTCCGGATTGGTATCATCCCCTTCTCGGGCAGCCGCAAGCACTCCTTTCTTGTGGAAATACTCCGGCACGAACTCCGCATCGATCCGATAATCCACGTCTCCCTCGCCCAACATCACGTCCGGCCCTGCATTCTTCGACGTCGGGTCACCGCCCTGTATCATAAAATGATTAATCACCCGGTGAAACAACAATCCATCATAAAACTTTTCATCCACCAACTTCAAAAAATTATCCCGATGCTTGGGTGTTTTATCATATAAACGAATCTTTATATCCCCGTACTCCGTGGTAATTTTCACGATAGGTTCTGTTTCATTCTTACACGAAGCGGCAAGAACCAAAATCAACAATACTCCGATAAATTTATTCATAATAACTCTTTTACTGGTTACAATTCGACACTTTCACCACAAAAATAGAAGAAAATACTTTACTAACAATAAATTTGTTTGTATCTTGGCATGATTAACCAAAACGTTGTCAAACATGAAAACGATTCTACTATTTACACTTGTCATCCTAGCGGTTGCAATCTCCGGATGTCAAGACAAAAAGAAGGTAAGAAACACGAATACGCAAAAAGAAGCGGTTAAAGTAGAGACCAAGGCTGTCCTTATAAAAGACACCATCCAAGTAACGGAAACAAAAACGGTAACCGAGACCACCGTGGTAAAAGAAGCCCCGGAATATCTCCTTGTCGGCGGCTGTTTCCGCATCAAAGATAATGCAGACCGCATGTACGACAAGCTACACAAGGAAGGTTACGCAAACGCCATAATCATGCCTTATAGCAGGGATCTTTACCTCGTGGCTTACGAAGGGTACAAGACCGAGAAAGAGGCTATCGCTGCCGTGAGAAAAATTCACAAAATCCCCGGTAAAGAAGAGACCTGGATTTATCAAATAAAATAAACGCAAGTAACATGAAACTCGTATTGTTCCTGTCATTCGTCCTGATATTGCCATTTATCGGCTGTCAACGGGATAAAATGAATTCCAAGAACCTGACTACCGTCAACGTGAAAAGAAACCTTCCGGTCTCTCTTTCGGGAAACACCGTCTCCCTTGATACCATCAGGCAAAAAAACTCGCAAGATAACAATAACACAACGATTGCATCAAACGTGAAGATTTCCCCATCCCGGCAGGAAACAGGAAAGCAACAAGGAACAGAACAAAACATCAAGAAAACAAATACAAGAAGTTATCATATCATCGTGGCCAGCCATCCCCGGGAAAATCTAGCAGAAAAAGACGTGACACAACTAAAAGCCAAAGGCTTCCAGAACGCACAAATCATTACCAAAGACCAGCGTTATCGTGTCAGTATCGCAAATTACACGGATAAACAAGAAGCCACGAAACAAAGGGATCTACTCGCTACCCAACTGGGACAAAGCGATATATGGATCATGCTTTATTAATACATGATAGCCACCACGGCTACGGCACCATAAATATACCCGACATACACTTGGGCAGGGGTATGTTGTTTTAGATACAAGCGGGCAGAGGCAACAAGGCCGGAAACCAGAATCAGCAAAGGCAACAAGTTAATCACATCACCCAAGTACTTCATTCCCAGAATAAAAACAAAGCCACACAAAGCCCCGATAGCTGTCATGTGCATACTGATCTTCCAGCGAATCGTCACGATCATAAAGCCGGAGAGCATGATTACCATAATCAGGTAAAACTGTCTCACGATATTAGAATACGGCAAATTACGGGAAAAATAAAACACGATAAAAGCCCCCACGATCGTCACCAGCACCGGGAACACCCGATCTTGTTTCTGCACCAGACGGTACCCCTCAATCAAACCCAACCACTTCAACAACGGCAAGCAAAGCAATGGAATTAACGTCACCCCCAGCAGGGTCAACAAATAAGACATATTCTGCGTGTATGCCGGAATATAAGTAAAAACGGTTCCTGTATTAAATGTGATAAACAACACGTACAAAGGCAACAACAAAGGATGAAACAGCATGGATACTGCAAAAGCAAGTACTTTCATATTCTTTTTGCTTAAAACGAATTACAATTTATCTCTATGACTTTTGGCAAATTCCAAACACCTATTTCTAGTCGCCGTCGCCTCCTCCGCCCATTTGTTAAACATCTTTGCCTTTCCCTCATCTCCGTCCTTAATGGCTTCACTAGCCTTATGCAAATATTCCTCCACTTTATCACTTGCATCTTCAGCTTTAAGCTCCCAATATTCCGCTTCATTTTCATTATAGCTCCCCGTAAAAGAAATACCGTCATCTCCATCAAAATCCATGTCTCCATCCAATTCGTCACTTGATTCCGGAAAATCAAGACAATCACCTGAAGCTTCACCACCTCCCCCACTCCCAGTTCCCGAGAATGCGGAATACCCTCTAAAAGCCAAAAAACCCAAACCCAAAACCCCTTTCAACACATCCCGATTCTCTTTTTTCTTTTCTATTTCCACCTGCCGTTTCACCTCAGGTTTGCTTTCCAAATCGGTAAATTCCTCGATCGCCTTATCTGTGAAAGTAACCAACTTTTCCGCATACGCAAATACTTCAAAAGGAATCTCTTTCTTTTCTACCACCTCATCAAAGTTAATATCCGTATTTATATACACCACGGGGCTTTTCTTTCCTTTATATCCGGCAATAAACTTATAATCTGGATCCCCTATTTTCTTATCAATTTCCAAAGAAGTCAACCATTTAAGTGCTGGACAATTCTTTTTAAACTCATCCGGCAATAAATAAACATCCGACAATGGATGCAAATCCCACGTGTGGGCAAGTACCAAAAGTTTCCCTGACCACCAACCGCCACTTTTCAGATACACGGAATAATAACGCCAGCCGCGCTTGAACTTCACGAGAAAATAAGGACTGTTTGATTGTTCCAACGACCAATAGTAAACGGAACCGTCTAATGTCCTCACTTGAAAGGGAGTTCTTTCTGGTACCGGTTTTTCATGACAATAGGTACGTAATAAAAATTTTGATTCCACGTTACACTTTTAAATTAACGATTTTCATCTCTTTTGCACAATGAGATACCTTCCTCCACACTAAACTTCCCTACGAAGTCGGGCCACCGGAATATCCAGCAACTGACGATACTTTGCAATCGTCCGGCGGGCAATCTGATAACCTTTTTTATTCATTAATTCCACCAACTCATCATCTGTGTAAGGTTTGCGTTTATCCTCGCCGTCCACGATTTCCTTCAACACATTCTTCAACTCGCCCGTGCTAACTTCCTCTCCACTACTTGTCGGCATACTTCCCGAAAAGAATTGTTTTAAAGAGTAGATCCCGAACCAAGTCTGTATATACTTAGAATTAGAAACCCTCGAAATAGTAGAAACATCCAATCCCGTAATATCAGCAATATCCCGAAGAATCATCGGTTTCAACTTGCTCTCGTCCCCCGTCTGGAAAAATGGCTTCTGGAACTGCACGATAGCCGTCATTGTCAACATCAGCGTGTTATTTCGCTGTTGCACGGCATCAATAAACGAACGGGCAGAACTCAGCTTATATTTCACGAAAGACACCACATCTTTCTTCTCTCGGGAATTCGAATTCTTCTGGTAATCCTCCAACATATTGACGTATGATTTGTTCAACCTCAACTCGGGAATATCCCCCGTGTTCAAGCTCAACTGTAACTCCCCGTCAACAATATCCAGGTTAAAATCAGGAATAATCTTCTCGGCTCCCGGAACCGAAGAATCGGAAATCTGTCCGCCCGGCTTGGGATTCAATTTCAAAATTTCGTCCACCGCCTCTTTCAACTCCTCATCCGAAATCCTCATCCGTTTGGAAATCTTCTCGTAATGTTTCTTCGAGAACTCCTCGAAATAACTCTCCAATATAATCCGGGCATTGATCAAAGCCGGCGTGGAAGTCTCCGCCAAACGTCGTTTCACCTGCAGCAACAGACACTCCCTCAAATCTCTCGCCCCCACTCCTGCCGGATCGAAACGCTGCACGACACGCAACAAAGATTCAATCTTCTCATCGTCCACCTCGATCCCCGCCCCAAAAGCGAGATCATCCACGATATTCTCCACGTCCCGACGCAGATAACCATCATCATCTATATTACCAATGATATACTCGCAGATCTTACGATCCATCTCTCCCAAGTGCTGCGTCCCCAACTGTTCCACCAGATTCTCCCGAAAAGAAATCCCCCCGGAAAGCACGAACTCCCGTGCATCATCATCCTTCGAGGCATTCGATGCTGTCAACTTATAGTCCGGAATATCATCCTCATCACTGATATAATCATCTAAAGAAAACTCATCCTCCGAAGATTCGTAATTATCTTCTTCCTGCGAATTCTCATCATAATCCACCTCATCCCCGTCCTCCTTAATATCAACCTCCGGCTCTGGTTTCTCCTCCCCCTCTTCCAAAAGCGGGTTTGACTCCAACTCCTCCTTAATCCTCTGTTCAAGTTGATAGGTAGGAAGCTCAAGCAGCTTGATCAGCTGTATCTGCAACGGATTGATTTTCAATCCTAATTTCTGTTGTAAATTTTGCTTGAGCATCCTTCTATTTATTTCAAATTATTCTTAAAACTCGGCATTCTTCGGTGTCCGCGGGAACGGGATCACGTCACGTATATTCCCCATTCCGGTCACGAACAACAACAAACGTTCAAACCCAAGTCCGAATCCGCTATGCTCCGCGGAACCGAACCTTCTCGTGTCCAGATACCAAGACATCGCGGAAACCGGAATCCCAACCTCCTGCATACGGGTCACCAGCTTGTTATAGTCTTCCTCACGCTGTGACCCCCCGATAATCTCGCCGATTTGCGGAAAAAGCACGTCCATCGCGGCAACCGTCTTTCCGTCCGGGTTCTGTTTCATGTAGAAAGCCTTGATTTCCTTCGGGTAACCCGTCAAAATCACCGGTTTCTTGAAATGTTTCTCTACCAAGTAACGCTCGTGCTCACTCTGTAAATCCACACCCCAACCTGTCACCGGATACTGGAACTTACCGTTCTTATTTTGCTTGCTGTTTTTCAAAATCTCGATAGCCTCCGTGTAAGTAACCCGTTCAAATTCATGGTTCAACACGAATTGCAACTTCTCGATCAACTCCATGGAACGTTCCTCGGCTTTCTTATCCTTCTCCTCTTCCTGCAAACGCTTGCTCAAGAACAACAAATCGTCCATGCAATGCTCCAAAGCATAACGGATCAGGTATTTCAAAAAATCCTCCGCCAAATCCATGTTATCTTCCAAATCATTGAAAGCAACTTCCGGCTCGATCATCCAGAATTCCGACAAATGGCGCGTGGTATTTGAATTCTCCGCCCGGAAGGTAGGCCCGAACGTGTAAATCTTACCCAGCGACATGGCACCCAGCTCACCTTCCAGCTGACCGCTCACCGTCAAGTTGGTTGATTTACCAAAAAAGTCCTGTCTGAAATCAACACTTCCGTCCTCCAACAAGGGTGGATTCTTCGGGTCAAGCGTCGTCACCCGGAACATCTCTCCCGCCCCCTCGCAATCCGAGGCCGTGATCAACGGGGTATGCAAATAATAGAAACCATGATCGTTAAAATATTGATGAATGGCAAAAGCCATCGCGTGACGAATACGGAAAACAGCCCCGAAAATATTCGTGCGGAATCTCAAATGAGCCACCTCACGCAAAAATTCCAAGCTATGCTTCTTCGGTTGAATCGGGAACTTTTCCGGATCAGCCTCTCCCATCACGATCACCTCGTTCGCTTGAATCTCGCGAGCCTGTCCGCTCCCGGCACTCTCCACGAGCAAACCTTTCACGTGAATAGCCGCCCCGGTCGTTACTTTCTTCATCACCTCCTCGGCCACCTTCTCCATATCAACCACCACCTGTATATTATTGATCGTAGAGCCGTCATTCAACGCGATAAAATTCACCTGTTTATTACCGCGTTTGGTTCTTACCCAACCTTTAACCTCAACCTCTTTACCGCAATCTCCTGATTGCAACAGTTCTTTGACTGACATTCTACTCGTTTTCATCTGAAAAACATTTAAATATTAAACTTACAACCGCAAAAATAGTATTTTTTCATGTAAAAAACTAGACCACGAATAAATCACTCAAAATCGCGTCTGAAATTACCCACCCGGTCTCGCTGATTTTCCACCTTCCACCTTCCTCCACCAAATCCCCGGAACGCTCGTATTTCCGGACTTGTTCCTGCACCTGTTCCCAAAACACGGTGTAATTTCCCTCCAATTTTTGTTTCTCCATGCCCCACATTGTCCGCAAACTCGTCATCACGTATTCATTATACAAATCAACAGGTTTTAATTCCTCTTTCTCAAATGAAAGCGTTCCTTCATTTAAATGATCTATATAAGTTTTCAAATTCGCCGTGTTCCATTGTCTGGAATGCAGGTCATAAGAATGAGCCGAGGGACCGAAACCGATGTATGGTTTCTGTTGCCAGTAAGACGTGTTGTGCCGGGAGTACTTCCCGTTCCGGGCAAAATTGGAAATTTCATAATGTTCAAAGCCCAACTCTTTCAACCGTTCACACACCCGCTGATAACGCCCGGCCATCACCTCTTCATCCTCCAACCGGAACTCACCTCGTTTCACCATGTGTTCAAATACCGTATTTGAATCAATACTTAATATATACACGGATAAATGAACTATTGGTAAACAACTTGCCTTCTCCACATCTCCCAACAACTCCTCCTCCGTCTGCCCCGGCAAACCAATAATTAGATCCATGCTTATATTATCAAATCCCATGCCAGCAGCAAGCGCGATTCCATCCATCGCCTGACGGGCCGAATGCGTCCGATTGATTCGTTTCAATTGTTCATCCGAAAAAGATTGCACCCCGATACTTAACCGGTTAAACCCCAAATCCTTTATTCCCTGCAATTTTTCCGGCACCAGATCTTCGGGATTCAACTCGATGGTTCGCTCCATCCCGGGGGCGAACGAATAATTCTCCTCCAACTTCCGAATAATTCGTTCCAGTTCCCCACGTTCCAAGTAAGAAGGAGTACCTCCCCCGAAATACAAAGTATTCATTTTCTGCTGTGGCAAATACCCCCTCCTTAAAACGATCTCCTGTTCGATAGCCCCCAGATATGCCTCCTTCAAGGTCAATGAAGCCACCGAATAAAACCCGCAATAAAAACATTTACTCCGGCAAAAAGGTACATGCACGTATATTCCCATGATCAAATTTTAATAGATACCCTGCAAAATAACAACAATTATTCACATGAACCATAAGGCTTAAAGGGATTTGTTTACTACATTTGTAAAATTTCGAACTCACAACGCGTGTATATGGGTAAATTGGTTGCAATCTTATTTATATTCATCTCCATATCACTTGACGCCCAAACGGTCATCGTAGGGAAAGTTATAGCCCACTCTGGCGAACCGGTCAGCGGGGTACACATATACTGCATCGAAAGCGAAAAAGGCACCACTACCGACACCTTGGGTCTCTTCCGGTTAGAATGTCCCATCCCTTGCACGCTGGAATTTTCACACGTCAACTATAAAAAAGAAACTTACAAACTCAACAAAAGCGACGCACCCTTCGTCATTACCTTGCGTAACAAACAGAACAACCTGAAAGAAGTCGTCGTCACGGCCCTCCCGGCTAGCGGGCGAATCCTCTCCTCCATCAAGGGGATCGAACGGATTCCGGCCATTCTCGGCGAACAGGATGTACTGAAATACCTCGCCACCATGCCCGGCATCGTGACGACAAACGCGCTCAATTCCGGCATCTACGTCCGAGGTGGAAACAGCAACGAAAACGGATTTCTCATCAACAATATGCCCATCGCCTACCCGGACCACCTCACGGGAATCCTGTCCACGTTCGACCCCTACATACTGAACAACTCCACCCTTTTCAAAAGCGGCTTCCCCGCCCGGTACAACAGTTTTTTATCCTCCTACATCAATATGCGCCCCGAACCGGGAAACAAGCACGAACACGAGGGAGAGCTGACTCTCGGACTTGTCTCTTCCGCCCTGAAAGCCAGAGGCCCGATCATCAAAAATCATACGTCCTTTGCCGCCTCTGCCCGGACCTCTTATTTACAACATATCTCCCGGTTATACAACCGGTCCATGGACGACAAGACGAATCCTAACTATATGCCGGAGTACTCCTTCAGTGATATTACCGCGACCATTGATTCACGTCTTTCCGACAAATGGAGAATGACCGCCTTCGGACTGTTCTCCCTCGACCACATGAAAATGAAGATCAGCGAACACGTGCAATACATTTTCGACTGGCACACCTTTTCCGGCAACGTGAATGTCTCCTACACGCCCAATGCCAACGAGCAATGGGATTTCCAGTTCGGCGGGAAAAACACGTACAGCGAGGGTGACGCCTTCGGCAGTGTTCCCATGGGAGGCGGAAATCGCAACTACGCCCTTCTCGGGCAAGCAACCTATTCCCGCAGACTCTCGGATAAATTAAACCTAAACAGCGGGGCAAAATTTGAATACTCCCGGTTCGAAACAGCCAACAAAAGCGACGACAGCCAAAATCTTCTAATAAAAAGTTCGGACAAAGACTTCAATCTATATGAATTATACCTGGATATAAACTACCAATTAAATCAAAACTTCTCCTTAAACGTGGGAGGAAATTATCAATTTTACGCGGGAGAAACCCGGGAACATTCCTTTTCGCCCCGGGCAAAAATCAGTTACACGGTCAACAAATTCACCCTCTGGGCCGATTACGCCAAGACGGTTCAATATTTAAGCCTCTACCCCTATTTCACGGTTAAAACCCCGATCGACATTTGGTATCCCCTTGCAAAAGGAACCCAGCCCGCAACCTGTCACCAGTATTCCATCGGGATTAATCAAGAGGTCGGACAACTATTATCCTTCTACGCGGGCATTTTTTACAAGGACATGCGTAACGTGAAAGATTTTGCCTCGGACATTCAAACCGAATATTCCGCCCTAAGCAATCGCCAAATTCAAGGAAAAGGCCATGCCAAAGGTCTCGAATTTGACCTCACGCTCAACCATCACGCACTCTACATGCGGGCCAACTACACGCTCTCCGAATCCAAGCGCAAATTTGCGGAAATCAATAACGGGAAAGCCTTTAATCCCCCGTACGACGTGAAACACAATGTTGTGATCAACTTTTCCTACCAGATTTCGCCCCGCTTCCTGTTGAACACCCTTTGGACCTTCTCGTCCGGGGTTTACACGACCTTCCCCAAGGGGATGGTCATCGCCCAGAACATCACGGAATTCAATGATGACAGACCCATTCTTATCCCCGTGTACACGGATCGCTATAACTACAAATTACCCAACAATCACCGGCTGGATGCCAGCCTCGACTATAAATTCGGCGGCAAAAACCTCTTGTTCAAACTCAGCGTCGGAGCCTACAACGTCTATAATCAATCGAACCCTTCGTTCGTTTATTTTCAAGCAGAAAGCGCGGACAACCTGACCAAGATTATCCCGAAATCCAAGGTCATGCTCCCCTTTATCCCGTATGTTTCACTTCGAATAAACTGGTAATCAAATGAAAAATGGAATTTTAACCCTCCTGTTTCTCTCGCTCCTCTCCTGCATGCCGGAAGAGGAACTTCCCATGAAAGACATGGGTGAGATCTCCGGTTATTTCATCGAATGCTACTGCAAACCGGGTGAATTTTACACGTTGAATGCGGCCAAAGTCTCCCCGATCCACGAGATCATCGACCTGGGCGACCCGGTCAATCTGGATGTTTCCATAAAGGCTGACTCCATCATCAAACTTATCCCCACATTCAGCCCCTCATTCCTCGGAAATTTCAGGCACGACACCAAGTTCAATCAATTCGGGATCGACTCGCTTTACCTGAGCATCTACACACCTGAAAGAGAACACATCACGGCTAAAACCGCCATACCGGACCCCATCGCCATCTCTTCCTATTCCGTTTCCAAGGTGACGAACTCCGTCACGATCAGCTTCCCAATCTCATCCAATCCCATGCAGAATTACTATATATATAGCGTGCAGGCAAGAAAAGAAGGAGCCGGGGACGACAACCTGTTGAAAAAAGAAACCAGTTATCTTGACTTATCCCACCATACCGGGGGTGTCACGATTGAACGCACCATCAAATGCCAAGAAATCGCAGAAGCAGAAGCCGTCGTCATTCTTCTTTTACGTATCACCGAAGAGTGTTACAACTATCAAGTTTCTCTCTACGAGGCTAACAGCGCCAACCAAGGCAGCATCACCTCTCCCGTCCCGCTTATCGGGAACATACAGGGTGCGCTAGGGATATTCACCTGTTACACGGAAGATTACAAATTCGTATCCCGCGAAAATTTTCAATAACATATCCCACCTTACAAGACTCTTTAAACCCGATAAGTCCGGATGTGAAGCTGATTTAAGTAATCATTTGATTATCAAACCATGATCACTTCAGGACAAAATGCGGAAAAAGTATTTAAAATATATTTTTAAAATCCTTTTAAAACGCTATTCTTAGTATAGCGCTTTAATAGAGCTTTAATAGCGTTTTAATAGCGCTTTATATGAAAGTGATCCGGAACAAATCAGCTAGAATTAATTGATTATCCGACCATTACCTTAGCACGTCGGCATAAACAGGGTACGTCCCCCATACGAACGAAAAATACCCCCCGACCATTTACCCCCAAATAAATAATTCCGAAGTCAATCAAAATGCTCTGGAACAAATCTTTTCGCAGAATGTTTTGGAATTCACGTATTAATGTGTAATTTTGCCCCTCATTTTGGAGTGGAGTACTCGCTAAATTGTAAGGGATACCTTAGCCATGCTCTTTACAATGCACCTGTCTCCGTTGAAAATTATATCAGTTTGCCCGATAAACCTCGTTATTTTCAACCGGATAGAATGCCCAGAGTCCCCACGAAGAAATACAAACAGAAGTTTAATTTTTAATTAAAAAAAAAGTGGATCAGATTAGTTACAAAACAACTTATGTCAACAAAGCCACTGCACAGAAAGAATGGGTTTTGATTGACGCAGAGAATCAAGTTGTGGGACGTCTTGCCGCTAAAGTTGCGAAACTATTGAGAGGCAAGTACAAACCCAGTTACACTCCCCACGTGGATTGTGGAGACAATGTAATCATTATCAACGTAGAAAAAGTTATCTTCACAGGTAACAAATTAACAGACAAACAGTATCGTAGACACACCCAGTACCCCGGTGGTCAACGGATTTCTACCCCGGCAGAAGAAATGAAAAGATTCCCGGAAAGAATTCTGGAACATGCTGTTAGAGGTATGCTTCCTAAAAATCGCCTTGGAAGAGCTGTATTCAAGAACATGCACCTGTTCGTAGGACCGGAGCATAACCACGAATCACAACAGCCTAAAGTAATTGATATAAACGCACTTAAATAACAAGGTATGGAAGTAGTAAATGCAGTAGGTAGAAGAAAAACAGCGGTAGCCCGCGTTTATCTTAACGAAGGAAAAGGCAATATTACGATCAACAAGAAAAGCCTGGAAGAATATTTCACATTGCCTACCCTCCAATATATTGTAAAACAACCGCTTGAATTATTAGGTGTGTTGGGACAATATGACATCAAGGTAAACCTTGTAGGTGGAGGTTTCAACGGACAAGCTGAAGCTTTACGTTTGGGAATTGCCAGAGCATTGGTGAAAGTAAACGCAGAGGATAAATCAAAACTAAGAGCAGCAGGATTCATGACCAGAGATCCGCGTGAAGTGGAACGTAAGAAACCGGGACGTCCTGGCGCTCGTAAGAGATTCCAATTCTCTAAACGTTAATAGGAGTTTAGTATCTAAATTGGCGGGACTTCTGTGGAGAACTACCCGACAATTGATTAAATTTAAGAAAGTAAACTTTAAAGGAGACACAAAATGTCAAATACAAATTTCGACGAATTATTAAATGCAGGTTGTCACTTTGGACACCTTACCCGTAAATGGAATCCTAAAATGGCTCCGTATATTTTCATGGAGCGTAATGATATCCACATTATTGACCTGAACAAAACAGCCATCATGTTGGACAAGGCAAGTGCAGCTTTGAAACAGATCGCTAAATCAGGTAGAAGAATTCTGTTTGTTGCAACAAAGAAACAGGCTAAGGACATTGTTGCTGAAAAAATTTCTAATATCAACATGCCGTTCGTGACTGAAAGATGGCCGGGTGGTATGTTGACCAACTTCCCGACAATTCGTAAAGCCGTGAAGAAAATGACCACCATCGACAAGATGGAAAAAGACGGTACATTCTCTCACCTTTCAAAACGGGAAAAACTTCAGATCTCTCGTCAAAGAGCAAAATTGGAAAAGAACTTGGGTAGCATCGCTGACCTGACTCGTCTTCCGGCAGCTCTTTTCGTGGTTGACGTGATGAAGGAGTACATCGCTGTAAAAGAAGCTAACACGTTGGGAATTCCAGTATTCGCTATCGTGGACACGAACTCAAACCCGGAAGGAATTGACTTCGTAATCCCGGCTAACGACGACGCATCAACTTCTATTTCTTTAATTATCGACAAGGTAGCCGGAGCCATCAAAGAGGGTCTGACCGAAAGAAAAGCCGAAAGAGAGAAAGAAGGAGACAAGAAAGGTGCCGAGAAAGTTGAGGCTCAGGATGAAGTAGCTGAAGTAAGCGAAACCGCTTCTGAAGAATAGATTAATTTTTGACTTTAGATTTCAGATTTTAGATTGAATGATCTAACTTCTGAAATTGAATTAACATGGAGGTTTAAAGAATATGGAAATAAAAGCAGCAGACGTGATGAAGTTGCGTAAAGCAACAAACGCCGGAATGATGGACTGCAAACATGCATTACAAGAAGCTGAGGGAGATTTCGACAAAGCCGTTGATATCATCCGTAAGAAAGGTCTTGTTGTTGCAAGCAAACGTGCAGACAGAGAAGCAAAAGAAGGATGCGTTTTAGCCAAAACCGATGGAAAGAATGCAGTTATGGTTTCCTTAAACTGCGAAACTGACTTCGTGGCTAAAAACGAGGGATTCATTGCTTTCACGACCAAAATTCTTGACGCCGCTTTAGCTAATATGCCTGCAACTACCGAAGATTTGTTGGCTATCCAACTGGACGGTAGAAGTATCGCTGACCAGATTTCAGAACAAACCGGTGTTATCGGTGAGAAACTGGAATTAAGCTACTACGGCTCTGTAAAAGCAGAAGATTGCGTGATCTACATTCACCCGGGAAACATGTTGGCAACCGTTGTTGGTTTCAACAAAGCAGCTGACACCCAAGTGAAGAAAAATATCGCCATGCAAGTGGCAGCCATGGCTCCTGTTGCCGTGGATAAAGACGGTATTCCTCAAAACGTTATCGATCACGAATTCGAGATCGGTCGCGAAAAAGCTCGTGAAGAAGGTAAACCGGAAAACATGCTGGATAAAATTGCTCAAGGTCGCTTGAACAAATTCTTCCAAGAGTCTACCTTGTTAAACCAAGTTTTCGAGCAAGACGGTAAAATGTCTGTAAAAGAGTACTTGAAAAGCGTAGATAAAGATTTAACTGTTACCGCTTTCTTACGTTTCACGTTGAACGCCTAATACAGGAAACAAATCTTTGAAATATAGAAACAGGCTTAGTAATAGGCCTGTTTTTTTATCCACTCACACCCACTATATGCAGCAAGAATACACCTACATTCTTTTAGACCTCGACGGTACGGTCACCGATTCTATGGAAGGAATCACCAAATCAATCCGGTACGCCTTGAAACACTTTGGAATAGAAGTGAGTGACTTGAACGAACTACGTAAATTCGTGGGTCCCCCGTTGAAAGAATCCTTGATGGAATTCTGCCATTTCAGCGCGGACCAGGCCGAGAAAGGCATCCGGAAGTACCGGGAAAGATTCGCCGACACGGGCATATACGAAAACGCCGTTTATCCCGGCATGGAACGCCTTCTGCAAGAATTAAACGAGGCCGGAAAACAAGTGATGCTCGCTACCGGAAAACCGGCTTATTACGCCGAAAAGATACTTGATCATTTCCACTTGAGCGATTACTTCAAATTCGTCGGGGGAAGCGGGCTTGACGGCTCGTTATCTCACAAAGACGAGGTGATCCGTCACGTGCTGGAAAATAATGATATCCGGGACTTGAGCAAGGTGGTCATGGTGGGGGATCGGAAGCATGACATCATCGGGGCCCGGAAGACCGGAATTGACTGTATCGGGGTTTTATACGGTTACGGGGATCGGGAAGAATTAACCCAAGCCGGAGCCAAACGGATCGTCGCATCGGTAGAGGAATTAAAACAGGCGTTATTACCCAAAAACCACCTACATAATCAGTAAACAGTCTTGTACAGATCGAGTTATTGTACTATATTTGTTTACTCGATTAATAATTTTTATTGATGAATACATTTAAGCCGGAAATACAAGAATTATTAAAAGCCGTTGAAAAGAAGTACTCTCAAAATTTAAGGACAACCACTGATTTTGATGTATTTTCTCTTCACTTAAAGCTTCAACTCGATGTATCCATATCCACTTCGACCCTAAAGCGGTTGTGGGGCTATGTCAAAGACAAGCACAAACCGAGGAATCAGACACTTGATTCTCTCGCGCAATACATCGGCTTTTTCAACTTCAACGAGTTCTGCGCTTACCTGAAAGACAACAGTCTATGCAATTCATCTTTCTTTGTCACGAAACAGATTCAAACCAGAAATCTCTCGGCAGGAGAAGAAATTGAAATCGGATGGTCGCCCAATCGCTACCTTCACCTGCAATACCAAGGGGATTCATGGTTTGAAGTGGTAGAGGCCCAGCACTCCAAGCTCGTGCAAGGAGATCGTTTCGAGGCTGTCAGCTTTTTGATGGGACAACCGTTATCCCTCGGCTATGTTTTAAGAGACAACCAGAAAACGCCGCCATTTATCGCAGGGCGTAACGGGGGATTGACTTTAATTAATCGCATCCATGCCAAATAAGGATTCATTGTCATCGGGATTCGTGGGAGAAGATATTCCAAGTCAAGAGAGTATGTTCAGCAATATTTCCGAATTCTATCGTTCGGAATCGGGTTATAGTTGCCTGCATCTGTGTCGACGGTACGGGAAATTACATATCCTCAAAAGCCTACAACCCCCATTTAAACAAGAAGAGTTCTACAAACAGTTATTACATAAGGAATTCAATATCGGCTACCAGTTGGACCACCCGAATATTCGCCAGACGATCGACTGGGAACAACAAGAGGACTTGGGGTTATGTATCGTGATGGAATACGTTGACGGGATTTCCCTGAAAGAGCTTATGATTCAAGGGAAATTAACGCAGCCTCTCGCGTACAAGTTTATCCGGGAACTTTGTGAAGCGTTGCACTATATTCATAGCAAGCAACTTGTTCATAAAGACTTAAAGCCGGAGAATATCATCATTACCCACAACGGGTATAACGTCAAATTAATCGACTTCGGCCTCTCGGATCGGGATGATTATGACACGCTGAAAATTCCTGCCGGAACAAAAAAATATCTCGCCCCGGAGCAATTGCTTCCTCACGCATCGCTTGATTGCCGCACGGATATTTACTCGCTGGGAGTTATCATCCAAGACATCACAAGCGTGATAAAGGATCGAAGATTGGCTCGAATCGCGCAGAAATGTACACAGAAAAATCCTGACAAGAGATTTTATTCCGCCCAAGAAGTGCTGGAAGCGCTCAATGTTAGAAGACATAGCAAGAGCATTCTTTATATTTCTGCGGTCGCGGTACTCTCGTTCCTGACAACCTTTTACTTGAAGAACTTGTCGTCCCAACCGGATAAAAGTAGCATAAACCGGGTGTACAGCAATTCGGTGATCGCACCGACCTGCCAAAAGTTCCTTTTACAGAAAAAGAATAACTTGAATCGGCACGTGATTGCTTACAAAAAGAACGAACGATCCCTTGTGCAAGATAGTACAAACACGCAAAAGGCGCTCAAGCAAATCATAAAAACAGAATTCGCAGACGCCACGCAGCAAGAGTCCCGTTTGTTCAAACATCAAGTGAATGAATTAGAATCTGAAATCGGACAAATCTTTGAAGCCATCCGAAAAGAGGTCCAATAAAGCCATCACTGTTCATTAATCCGCAGGAAGTTTCCCCATCCTTTCGCCTGCCGGTAAATCGGTTTACGTCCGGAAGGCACATAAAGAGTACATACATTGAAAATATCCCCTGCCCCGGTAAACGTCGACGAGTAACAAACAGGCGGGTAAGTTGCCATTAGGTAAAGCTCCTGCAAATTACAACCATCAAGACAATAGTCAAACAATGCCGAAATCTCTTTTCCCAGCACCAGCTCTTTCAATTCGGCACACTCTTTAAAAGCTGCCTCCGGAATAGTATAAACTCCATCGGAAATAACGATCTTTTTTAATCTCGAACCCCGGAATACCTGTTCGCCCAGTTCCTCCACCGATACGGGGATAATGATGGAATCCAACAAACAATTCTGGAAAGCCGCCACCCCGATCTTCCGAACGGAAGAGGGGAACGTGAATTCCTCGGCCGTTTTTCCTTCCGGGTAATGGATCAAGATACTCGCATCTTTATTATATAACACGCCATCAATACTTGAAAAGGTGGTATTCAAAGGAGAAACGGATAATTCCTGCAAAGCACTGCAACCACTTGAAGTTTTGTAAACAACTAGACTATCGGGTATTGTCATGGAGATCAAACCGGAACATCCTTTGAATGCATCTTTCTCGATTACTTTCAAGCTGTGAGGCAAGACGATTCGCTGCAATTGACTGCATCGAAGAAACATCCCGTAGTCCAGCGTGTCCCGACGAGCATATCGGGACCCGTAATAGCTACTTCCACCCTCCACGATCTTTGCCTCGGAGAGATCCATCTCCACTAATTGCCCCGGAGTTTCATGCCCCTCAATGTCCCATCCCAGCATTTCACGCAACAAACGAATATCCGTTCCGTTCAAGAAACCGGAAAGGGTTAAGGAAGCAAGGTTGTACTTTTGATTCCCCATGATTTCCGGCAACATACCGGGAACGGAATTGTAAACGGCCTCGCTAGTCGTAAATTCCACGGGCGTAGAGTAAGTTTCCCCGATCGAATTCACGGCGTATGCACTCACGATATAAGTGGTTCCCATCTCCAACCCTTGCAGTTTTCCTGTGAAAACACCCTCATCACCCAATGGTACCTCAACCAATTTCCCGTTTTCCGTACCCTTCTCCCGATACGTAAACGCCAGAGTTGTCAAGGCTTCCCCACCATCATCCACCAAGGTACATTGGAATGCCGCGCTAAAAGGCCCCTTGTATATCATGACCAGATCGCCCAGAACGGGTAACGTGTTGGGTAAGGTCTGGAAATGTCCAATGTCACTTCGCACGACGCTATGACCATTTGATATTTCCAAGCAATAATAATACGATGTCCCAGCTTGTAAACCCGTGAGGCAAGTCTCCACGTTTCCCTCTACCCCTTCAGCCTCCTGTTGAAGCGCTTCCGCCATATCCTCGGATGTCCCGTACAGGAATTTACACGAGGTAACCGTTCCCTCTCCCCGCAATTCAATCTCCGCGGAGATTCTCGCCGTGTTACGAGTAATCTCAGTCACCTCATTCAACGAGATACGGGGAGCCAGCACAGAAGGTTCCTCTTCCTTTTTACAAGCAAGTAATAGTAAACAGCACGCAATGATCCATTTGTACATATCCCTAAAAATTTATTCCGACTCCAACCGTGGGTTCCCAGTACTCCCCCTTTATCGTGATCACTCCAAGCGTGAAGGCCATTTTGCGAACCTTGACAAGCAAGCCAAGTTCCGCGGCAATTCCCTTGTAGGAATAATCTTTATTTCTCAGTTTCAACCCCTCGATGGTTTCCCACACCACTTGCCGTTTCCCGTAACCCAACCCCTCGTATATATAGCATAACGACGCGATCGAGTGAATTCCCCCGACCAAAAACGCATACCGAGAATACTTCTCGGAACCCGTGTAATAAGGTGTATCCCCGGTAGAAGGTATGCTCCCGTCCTTCCGACATTCCCCATCCACGGACAAAGACTTGAGATCAGCCTGCCCATGCACGTATAACCCATGTTTTTTCATGCACGCCAACATGACCCCGAAAGCGGGACGTTCGTGATCCCATCCGATAGTCAATAAACTTGTAAAAGCAGGTCTTTGGGATTTCAATTTACTCGTTGGCATGGCTTGTAAACTCTCATCCAGCGTGGTATTGGGTAACGGGCGGTGAACTTTCCGTACTCTCGGGTATTCTTCCTCGACCTTCAAAAGCGGTTCTTCTATCACCAACTCGTAGGTTAATCTCGATTCAAGGGTAACGGGAAATTTATAGTCCCGCAAAACACCCCATCGAGGATGCTTTATCGTTATTTTCCGGGTTCCATTCGGCACGTACAACCAGATTTCACCCACTTCATTCTTACGCTGCACGATTCCCAAAGGAGTAGAAAAGGCGAAATCACGATTCCCGACCACTTTGATTAACGCACACGCCTCGTCATTCAAGTCTCTCACGGGATTCACCCAAGCCGTTATATCGTTGGGTAACAAGCGAAACGAGGCGACCTTAAACTCTTGAGCCCATCCCGGCACAAGTAGCCATAAGAGTATGATCGTGCATAAGATTTTTTTCATCATTCAAAATTAAAACTTCCCAAGTGAATAATATCCCGTTCCGGCAACAACGTCTGATCATCTATTCTCCGGGGCTGCCACGTACGCACGTGAATTTTAGGTGCCGTCTCGTCAGAAAAATCCCATAACAGGAATAAATACCCCTCGTCCGAGTACAAGTCCGAAGAGTAAGCCTGACGAACGGAGACGCCATAAATTCCCGGTCGGGTGGGATGTCTCCGGATCAGAAAATCAGAATAACGAACCTCTATTTTCTTATTTGCCTTGAATATCCGACGCAAACGATCCAGATATTGTTGTTTTGTTTTTATATTGTACCGGATCTGATCGGCTGGAAGATAGTGGCCTTCCTGTGGCAATTGTTTCACCACGGTACCAACAATGATTAACGCTTTCTCGCTAAAAAGTTGCTCCAAGAAATCAATATCTTTCGTCTCGTACGACATCCGGAAATGCTCCATGTAGTTTAGGATCACTCTCCGATTTTCCGAATCTGTCTCCGAGAATCCGTTTTTCAGGACCTTTTGCGCCTCTTGATAAAACGGGCTGGCAGTATCTATTGCCTGAATTCTTTCTTTCCGGGGCAAAGAAAGTTTCTTCGCTGGCAGTATCGTGTTTTCCGGTTCCGGCACTTCGACCGTCTCCGGGAGCGGGTAACGATAAAAAAACTGTACAACGGGAGAAGTTGTTTCCAAAGATTGCCAGTCCAGTTCAAAAGGATATGCCGTGCTGACGGTCTTTCCAGTCTCGTCAATCAAGAGATCCACGCTGTCTTGATGAACAAAAACACAGTTCGCGTGACTCCACGAATATATTTTATCATAGATAAAGGGAGTCACACGGTTCCCTTTAAAATCAAACAGGGCCCATTTCTCTTTACTCTTTAATGCCAGTCGTTCCGGATTTATAAATTCTCCATCATCATAGTCGGCAGGAACGATCATTTTCCCGGCCTTATCAACCACCCCGATTCCATTTCGAGTTAAACAGAATGCCACATCGTGACGGAATTCGGTCATTTCCTGTATCTCGGCGGGAAGATACAACACGGTTTTCCCTTTTTTATCCAAACAAGCACAATAGTGTTGCCGCAAATCTTTGTACACGAGTAAACCACAAGAAAACACCCCCTGTAAGCGACAATTCGTTAACATCACGGGAAAAACGTTCTGTCCCTCCTTGTCGATGACCTCGTAGGCGATTCGCCCCTCCCTGTCTGCCATCCCGACCAAGGCCATCCCCTCGGAAAAATCACAGGCAAAATCATACTCAGGGGCAATAACCCATTCGCCACGGGTATTCACGTAGCCATATTTTTGATTTCCGGTATAAGCCAGAGCAAGGCCATCTCTAAAATTATGCATCACCCGAACGGGTACTCCCCGGTAGGAATCTATTACCGCAATGTTCTCACTCGATTTATTGATTAAAATGAAAGGACCTTCCTTTTCTTCTTGGGCAATGGTTACGTCCTCTATAAAGTTTCCCACTTGGATAAAACGCCGGGAACTTGTTGTCATCGGAACTTTTGAAATATCACACAACCGGAACATTTCATTCCCACAGGGAAGAACGCACACTTGATTTACAACTGTGGAAGGCTTATCAGAAAATAAAGAATCTATCAGCACGTTCCCATCGGGCGTAATGATCCCGAAAGAAGAGTCTCCATGAAGAATTTTCACGGGAAAACCATTTATTTCCACCCGCTTTTTCTCACAGGAGACACACACGTATATTAGTGCAAATAGAAAAATAATATTTCTCATAAACACACGTTCCTATTTTTTGAAATATCCTCCCGTTTTACGCGAACCTCTATATTCAATTAATCCTTTCTCTTTCAATGATCTCAAATAACGCACGATCGTTGCTCTTCCTTTTTGAAGGAATAACATAATTTCTCCTCCTTTTGCCCCCGGATTCTTTTCTAAAAAAGCAAGAATCAAAGCTGCAATCTCATTTATTCCCTCACGACCATTTATATGATCATTTATCCCCTCATCAACGTTTATATGATCATTTATATGATCATTTGCACCCTCATCAACGTTTATATGATCATTTATATGATCATTTGCACCCTCATCAACGTTTATATGATCATTTATATGATCATTTGCACCCTCATCAACGTTTATATGATCATTTATCCCCTCACTACCATTTGTAGTATCATTTATCTTATCATCATAAACCCGACCGATAACAGAAGTAAATTGCATCCTTTCGGGATCATTCATAAATTCCAAATCCGGTTCTTCTTTTAACGCTCGAATAATCCCCGAACCAAGTCCGCGATAAGGCATGATTTTAGCACAGAAACTAGCGATGAATGGATTACGCACAACGGCGGTTCCCAGTTTAATACTTTCTACCGTTAATCCATCCGGAAGACAACCCGGACTGATTATTTCAACACGATTATCAAATATGAGTAACCGCACCGGAGCGTTTCTGGTATAATCACGATGTACAAGAGCATTCTGAAGTAATTCCTCTAACGCGATCTCCGAAATCTCAAGTTGCCCGATTGAATTAAATCCTTGTCCGGCTTGAACACTATGAAGATTTGCTTTCAAGAAAGACATCCCTTTTTCAAATAGTTCAGGTAAGGTCCCGGTTATATCCTTACTATCTCTATAATTAACTCCTGCAATATTGTTACCAAAAAAAGAAACCGCTTTTATCATAAAAGTCGGACGAAATTGTTGAGGATTTTTACCAAAAAACAATAATCCGGCTAAAGTTATCTTATCTCCTCTCAGAATATTTAGATTCTGCAAAAGTTCCGTATAAGGAACACCAAAAGACTCTTTCTCCCGTCCATATTCTTTACGGATAAACTCATCCAATATACTCCCGTTTACATCTTTTTCGGAAGTGAAAGGAATCGGTTGCTCGTCAGCATAAAGCATCCCGGAACATTGAAACAATCGAATGATTTCACTATTCTCCATGACCTTACGCTTATCAGCCCCCTGTTTCGTCCAAATTACCCCATGCAAATCCTTGTAAGGTTTATTATCTCCCTCTGCAATACGAACAACAAGAACGGAATGCTCGTCAATAATGACCGTTTCCGTTTGTATGTAAATAACCGGACGCAACAGATTAGTAGCAATATTTGCCAACATCGAATTAATTTGCTGAATTTCCGGGTAAGGCAAACCCGTGATTTCTCCCGTCTTGTCTTTTATTCCAAATAAAATCATTCCCCCACAAGCATTAGACATGGCCACCATTTCAGCAGCAATACTGTCTTGATTAGAAAAATGTTCCTTAAATTGGACCGTACTCGTTTCCCCACATGCTACTATCTGTTGTAATTCCTTGCTATCCATCTCTTTTGCCAGTTAATTATCTTACAAAAGTAAGAAAAATAGCCAATCTAATCCTCCCAATCCTCGATTTCTCCACCGATTTCGATTTTCACCTGTTCCGGATTCTTCGAGATCGTGACGGATAACATATGCTGGATGCCGGGTTTAAAGACAAATTTGCTTTCCACCATGTAGGACACTCCTTTCATCACCACTTCAACTAAAGGAACTTGATTGGTTAATCGTTGGGGTACCACAATGGCCGTATATTGTGTCTTGTCAACTTTTTTCGCCTTAATCGTCTGTGCTGTTCCGTGAGTGTTCCGGGTAACAATTCCCACGCTCAAGTCGATCGTGGCAGAAGGTACCGTATTATGGATGTATACCTCGGCATCTTCCGGAATATCACCATCATAATCTTTACCTTTCATCAGACGCACAACCATTTTACTCATCCGGTGCTTGAATGACAAGGAGACCGGAGAATCGCTTGCCGTGACGTTCTGATCCGTGGCCCAAAGAAAATCACTCGCCTCGTAGCCATCCAAACCGGAATCGGTTGAAGTAGCCGACTGGTCCAATGCCACGGAAAAGGGCAGATCGTCTACACCCGTAAGAGAGGGAATGTACGGGTAATAAGCGAAAACATCAAAAGAACCCTCATCCCAATATAACTTTCTGGCGGGATTCCACTTTGTCCCGTCAAAGGTCAGTAGCTCATTATTCAGAAAATTTCCGGCAACCTCTAAAGGAATCCCGTGTCCGGTCATGTATACTCCAATCTGATCCTGTTTTTCAAAAGCACTCGTCGTGGCCCTTGCCAACGCCGGATGTTGCATATCAAACGTGATCAACATTTCATCCGATTCTTGCACTTGGTCGGTCTCACTACACCCGCATGGAATCAGTAGAATGTATAAAAGAATTACACAGCAAGTTATTTTTATGTATTTCATATCTTCTCTAATTTAGTCAAACCATCATTTCAAAATTGAAGGACGTCCCTTGTGAATCACGGGTGGATATTGATTTCCAAGAGCTTTCGTACCAAAGTCCATGTCCCGAGTGGAACGTGATAAATTATCCGACCCCCGCTTATCATTCTTCACAAACTCATCGAAAGAATACGTTTCTCCGGCGTAAAGCATGATACGTTTCACGATGGCCTCCCGGCTAATGGCACTATGATACTGGATATTGTTATTCATACAACTATTTTGTTCCGACCGAAAAACACCTCGGGTATGCGTAAATCCTCCTTCATAAATATCCACCACATCACTATAACGATCATCAAATATAAAATGAGCCCAAGGCACCTCATGCATTTTCCCGGTAAGAGAAAGGTTCTCGTACCATCCTAATGCTTTTCCCCACTTAAATGCACCCAAACAAAGACAATCATCAATAAAACTATTGTAATAAATATATTCGTCCCCCAATTTTCCAAAACCATGTCCTCCCGCCTCATGTTGTACGATTCCCCTAGCATCGTAAGGATAATTGTCTCCACTTAAAGGACAAAAAGCAATTGCACTTCCATCTTCCCACATTTGTGTAATACCCCCATAATCTGTTGTATTAGGAGTTATTACAATCAACGACTGACTCAAATTACTTTCATTCACGGAAGGAATCTTCATCACATAGGCAAAAATTTCATCGTATTCACCTAATAATCCGACATCATTTGTAAAAGTTGTTCCAAATTTTGTATCTCGAATAGTATTTACACCTCCTATCCCATTTTCCGGAGAAACTGCAATAGCCGTATAAACATCGAAATAATCACGATACGTCCGATAAGGCTCGATAGCAAAAAAACGTTCCATTTGTTCATTCATTACCTGCAAATAATCACCTCTTGAGATATCTTCCGCATCGTAACCATCACCTAAAAAGATTAAATTAATCCCTTGTCCCACTTTATGGTTTTGTAAAACAAGCACTTCATCATCAGCATACTCAAAGCCATATTGATAAACACGACAAGATGTTGTATAATCATAATCCTTTAGCCTAAAAATAATCTCCCCCTCCCGATAACTTGTACCGGACTCTAACGTAAGGGTCAATTCCGTTTTCTTATTCCCACTCATCGCAGATAAAGTACACCATTCCGGTTTACTTTCTACTTCCCATTCTCCTTCTGCATCCAAAATTAATTTACGCTCAGACTTCCCATTCAAAGCTTTCACAATAGTCGGACGACATATTAATTCTCTATGTGCAGCTATTCTCTTAAATTCTCGCCACCCGGGCGCAGCACGATATTGTTCAACGACTGATTCGGGAACTTCAAGCGTAAAATTATCCTTCGGAACACCTTCAAATGCTCTAGAATCCACCACATCAGCAGGAATCGTCCCCTTGCAAACAATACGCCCCACGTTGAAACAATTAGCGAAAGCCCCTCCTGGATAGGAATCTATATATCCTATATATTCTAAATTTTCAGGAAATATAATTTCTTCAAATCCACATCTAGCAAATGCACCTGCGCTAATACTTGTAACACTCGGGGGAAACTCTAATATACCACTTAATCGCACATTGTTTTCAAAAACACTCATACCTATACTTCGCAAATTTTGTGGTAATTTTAAATTACCTGAAAAATTACAATTAATAAAAACCTCATCTTCAAGTATAAATATTTTTGATGGTAAATTCAATTCTCCTTTAAATTTACAAAGACCAAAAGCCCTTTCTCCTATTGCTATGATTCCATCATGCATTATCAATGCCCCATCAAAACCTCCACCATAAAAAGCAAAAGATGAGATTTCTGTTATCCCTTGAGGAATTTTTAGACTCCCTGTTATTCCACTACAATGATGAAATGCAGAAGCACCTATATACTGAAGACTTTCTGGAAGCATCAATGTTCCTGTAAAATTTTTACAGGAATAAAAAGCCTGAGTACCAATATATTTTAATTTATCTGGTAATTTTAATTCACCTATAAAAGCACATGTTTCGAAGGCGGCAGCTCCGATATACTCTAATGTAGAAGGTAAAGTCAAAAGCCCTCGAAGTCCTGAACACCGCCCAAAAGCAAGTTCTTCAATCTTCACAACACCTTCCGGTATAATTAATGATCCCATCAATGACTTACACTCACAAAAAGCAGCATAATCAATTTCCTGTAATTGATCTGGCAAAATCACGCTTTGTAATGAAGATTTAGTGTGCAAAGCATGAGTAGGTATTACATCTCCTCTAGCAGGCCGTCCATTATCATCCATTCCTCCTTTTACGATCTTTACCTCCTTCAAATTCAGCGCTTGCAACCGATCCATTGAATCCCTCATGAAGTAAAAATCCAAAGCATTAATCTCGCCCGTTATTTTCAAGTTCTGCAAATTCCTAAAATCTTTCTTGGCAGCCGTGATACACTCTTTCAATTTACCAGCCTCGGACTCAATCACGATATACTCCCTAGCAGTCGCATCATGTGATGCCAGATCAACTTCCCAAGCCGTGATAGATTCACTAACCAATACAAACTCATATTTCCCCTCATTGGCCTTTTTATCTACCCGAATCGTGAAATTATGCATTTTAGAAGGCACGTAAGTAAACGTTTCATTCTTTGAAAACGAGTACGCAACCCCATCAACAGTTATACTAAATAATTTCACTCCGGTAGCCACCTCCTGCGGCACGACGATCGCCCGGAATTCATCCCCATGCTTATAAGGGATCGTCCCTGTTGTCGCCACTTCGCCTGTAACGGTTACAATACCCGTGGCCAAATCGACCCGCGCCCCACGTTTCGTGTTCGTGACCAGCACTTGTTTTTCCAACTTGGTCCATTCCCCTTCACTAAAACCCTTTCCCTCCTGCAATGTCACCCGGGCATTACTCATTTTATGACGGAACGAGAGCCGCACGACAGGTGTCAACGGAGCCACGTTCTCCGCTTTCCCCCAAAGAAAATCACTCGCCTCGTATCCTCCCATCTCCCCGTTCTCGGATAACTTGGACTGGTCCTTTCGAACTTCAAAGGCATAGGCATTCACGCTTTCCGGAGTCCCTACCGGATAATACCCATACACGTCAATGGGAGTCTTACTATCCTTCCAGAACACATCGTATGCCGAATTCCATTTATAATTGGTTTCATCAAACGTGAATTGAAGATTTGTTGCCCGGTTCCCTTCATCCAACAAAGTCCCGGGAGAGCCTCCCTCGTAGTCCACGATATAAACTCCCATCACATCATTATGACAAAAACCACCATCATTTACCCGGGATAAAGTCACTTGATCAATCTCCCCGGAAAGTGAAATTAAGCAGGCCTGACCGGCATCAGGACCCGCTATTTCGTTATCGTAACATGCCCAACACACAAACGATAACACCATTGCAACCAGAAGAATTATTTTTCTCATAAATATTGTTTTAGATTATTCTGCCACCCCGCCATAATCCACCCCATCATCGTCCCATTGGCCGATATTGACGTTAATACCATTACTCGTTTTATTCACCTTCACGGTAAAAGTATATCTTTTATTTTTCTCAAAAGTATGTCCTTTTTTCAACGTGTAATCTTTTCCATTCACGTTAACCACCAATAAGTCAGTTTCACTAATACTTTGTGGCACAACAAGCGCCCTGTACAACCCGTCATTCTTTCCCAAAATAATGCTTTGCTCTTCATTTACAGCCTCAACTTCTCCCGTGGCCAGATTGATGGATGCCGCAAGCCGGACATGATTAAACTTTACCTGTATTGCAGCCTCATCCAATGCCGCTTGCGTGAAACCATTTCCCGGCTCCACCTTTACCTGCGCACAACTAAAAACGTGATTCAACGTGATATTAACGGCCTGTTCCGTTGGGCTTACCCCCGAGGTCTTTCCCCAAAGGAAATCGCTCGCCTTGTAATTATCCACGGATGCCTGATCCGCTTTCACGTTAAAAACATGGCCAGACACGCTTACCGATCCAGAATAGGGATAGTAAGCATAAAAATCCGCTTTCGTTTCATCATCTTTCCAATATATGGTCTGATCCGGTGTCCAAGAAGAATTGTAAACAAAACGCATATTGTTCACGTGATTCCCTGTATTTTGCAAATCACCAGCTTGTTGCCCGTCATAATTCACAACATACAATCCAATCTTGTCACCAGCTTCGAAAGTGGCATCTGTTGCCCTTGCAATATCCTGTACGCCAAAAAGCATTTTAATTTCTTTCCGTACCGGCTCCGGTGTCGGCTCTGGCGTTGGCTCCGGATCTCCACTACCGGATCCTCCAGAACATGCATATAGCAAAGCTATTAGTATAAACCCGATCTTCTTTCTACCTGACATGATGTTCATTTTAATAAAACTTGTAATTTTTATACAAAGGTAGGGGCATATCATTCAAAAATCAAGTTCATAATGGTTCATTTGCAGAAAAACAACTTTCCCTTAACATCCCATACAAAAGCAGGGACTGTCCTAAAAAGTCCTGCCTGTATTTACCATACTACCCCCTCCAGCTCCCCCTTACACAGGGGGAGAGCTGATTACCAAGCGATTTCTCCCCCTGTGTGAGGGGGAGTTAGTGGGGGTAGTTATTTAAAATGCTCTTTTACTTTATTTCTTTTCCAAGATCGTCACGTAACGAACAAATTTAGGAGAATAACGCTTTTTATCTGATTTCGGACGATTATTATTGTCGTAGACATCTATCAAACGTAGATTTACTTTCTCCTGTATCCCGACAGGCAGAACTTCCGTTGCTGGTTTACCGGAAACCAACACGACAGGCAAAGAATTCAAAAGTGTCGTATCGCTTTTTATATCCCAAGGCAGTATGCGGCGACCAGCCTCGTATACCAGCTCGATTCTCAATTCCTCATCCGCCGGGTAATAGAAAGGTACGTGTTGTAACTCTTCAATCTGACGGACGGCCTTGATACTCTTGATCTCCGTGTTATTGAACATATTGGCAACACGAGACATCAACAGGGTTTCCACAAGGATCAATAATAGCACGACTCCCGTGAATACTTTCATGGATTTTATCCTCACCCCGCCCGCGAAAATTGAATAGGCGGCAACAAGGAACAGGATCGAAACAATAATCAAAAGGGTCAACCCGACTTCTCCTTCCCGGTAAAATAGAAGATAGACGGCAACCGGCATTCCTAAAGCGATCAATGCCGGGATAAAAGCATTCACACGAAATACGACACGATCACTCGTCGTGAGCGTTTTTTCCTTCGCGGCGGTGAATATATAAACGATATAATGTGCCACAACCATCGCGGCCGGAATCAGTAACGGCAACAAGTACCGAGTTTTTTTCTCCGGGAAAAGAGAAAGTAACACTAAAGTAACCACAGTCCACAAAACGGCAAACGTGTACTCCTTACGCATTTTGATTTTCTTCTTTAACCACGGCCAGCATAACCCGGTCAAGAGGAACAAAGCCCAGATTCCCGACTCGGCAAAGAACAACCAGTAGTAATACCAAGGACGTACATTTCTCTCGATCCAAGCCGTTGATTCTTTCGCCAGCACGAACAAGGCTGTATCCCGATGGAACACATACAGATAAAGCGGCCACCAGAAGCTGATTACTATAAATAACAGCAACATGACCACGATAGGCCAGCCTTTTCTCTTGAGAGAAGGACGATAGATCCATATATAAGAGATCAAGAAAGGAAATAATAACGCATAGAATGCCACAGGCCCTTTACCCAAGAAAGACAAGCCCAAGAATATCCCGGCCCAAACAAAATTAGCCCAACTCGTTCGCACGCTCTTTATCCCTTTATAGAAGAAAAATATTGCTCCCAGCATAAAACTATGGCAATAAATATCCCATGTTGCCACCCGTCCTGCCATAATGACATTAAAGCTGGTCGCCATTACCAGAGCGGAAAGCAATCCCAATAACCTGTTGCCACTTAAAGCCGAAGCAAAGAAATAGAGGAAAAAAGCCATCAGCGTGGCCATAATCCCGGCGGCAGCACGCTGCAAAGATATATTATCCGGTTGCAAATATTCGATTCCCGCGGCTACCCACGTCGGAAGAGGGGGTTTTTCCAAACGCAGTTCCCCGTTCATGGTAGGCACCAACCAGTTGTCATATTCAATCATTTCATGCGCCGTGACCAAATTACGGGACTCCATAATATCCTCATAAACAGAACCATTATTCACGAAAAAGGCGAACCAACAAACGATAAGAATAAAAAGATAATGAATATAGTTTTTCTGCATAATCTTATGTACACGTTTAGATTAGAGTGCAAATTTATAATAATAAAACTATTTTCAAGAGCATATCCTTCAAATAATGCAGGAAGAATTTTTTCTCCGGATGTAACAAAAAAGAAACATTTTTGGTATACATTTTGGACGTGTTTTGCGCGAAAAGGATTTACATACTATAATCATGAAAATTGAACGATATTTTATATTGCTTATTTTGGTGATTCCCGTGTTGATCCTACGGGATTTCACTCCAAACAACGAACTGAAATACCTCAGTATCGTTGATGAGGCCCTGCGAGACGGGTATTTCTTTACTTTCTACCATCAAGGAGAACTTTACGCGGATAAACCGCCCCTTTATTTCTGGTTACTCATGTTGAGCAAATGGATCTGGGGAGAATATAATATGTTTGGTCTTTCACTTTTTTCTATTATTCCCGCCCTGATTTCTGTCTATATCATGAATACATGGGTTGAAGAAAAAACCACCACATCCTTGAGATGGAACGGTTCGCTGATGCTCTTCACAAGCGCATTTTTTATCGGTTCGGGCCTTGTCCTGCGCATGGATATGCTGATGTGTATGTTTATTCTTCTTGCCCTGTACACGTTTTATAAACGTTATTCGGGCAAGGGACAACCGAGAGACCGTTTCTTGCTGCCCTTCTATATTTTCATGGCCATCTTTTCGAAAGGGCCCATCGGGTTTATCGTTCCCTTGATAACCATGCTCGTCTTTCTACTGGTGAAAAGAGACATCCGTTCCTTCTGCCGGTATTTCGGCTGGCGGGAATGGGGTATTTTATCGGGATTCTGTGCCATATGGTTTCTCGGTATTTATCTCGAAGGAGGATCAACTTACTTGAACAATCTTCTTTTCCATCAAACTATAAACCGAGCGATTGATTCGTTCGACCACAAAAAAGCATTCTGGTATTACGGGGTGACGTTCTGGTACTCCGTGGCCCCCTGGTCTATCCTGTACATCACGACAATCGTTATCGCGATAAAAAAGAAACTACTCACGACAGATAAAGAAAAACTTTTCCTCTCGGCAATCGTCTCGACTTTCGTCATTCTTTCCCTGTTCAGCGGAAAACTGGACATTTATATGCTACCCCTGTTCCCGTTCTTCACGTACTTGACGATCCTGTTGCTCCCGAAAATCAAGGAGAAATGGATCACATTTTCCGTATATATTCCCGTGATAGCCCTTACCATCGCTCCCATTGTGGCATTTTTCATCCGCAACAAATTTAATGTTCCCGACTCACCATTTATTTATGTCGCCATCATAACATTGTTTATCTTCAGTTTAATAGCCTGTTATTTACTATATCGCAAACAAATGTACCGGGCCATCAATTGTGCCGCACTGGGAATCCTAGCCACCCTGTTCACGGGAGCCTTTGCCTTACCCCGGATTAATCCATACATCGGTTTTACCGCTATGGCGAAAGAAGCATATCATATATGCGAGGAAGAGAATATCGATCATTATTACTATTACAAATTCCGCAGCGGGGAAAACATGGACGTTTATTTAAAGGAAGAGGCCATAAAGGTCACGAATGAAGATTCTTTATTTAATATCTACCAGAAAGGCGACTGCATGATTTTCGTCAAAGAAAAGAACGTTACACGTTCCCCGGCACTCGCCAACTGGATTCAACAAACCCATCACGAGAAGATCGGAAACTTTTATCTTATCCACCCCACTTTAAATACATCGTCTTTATATGATCAACCTTAGAAGTATTTCTATCCATTTACATACTTTATCCCTATATCTTGAAAAATACGATTAAGAGGTGAAACATTTTTTCCTATATTTGTCCCATGGTAACAATCAAGGACACAACATTAATTAAATCTTTCAATGAAGGGGATCCTATGGCTTTCAAAGTCATATTCGATCGCTATTATAAGATTTTGTGTTCCTATACCTACCATTTTATCCGCACGCCTTATGCTGTTGACGATATTGTGCAGGACATTTTCGTAGCTCTATGGAACAGACGGGAAAAATTTGATTGTATCGAAAAAATCAGTTCTTTTCTTTTTGTCTCCGCACGTAACGCTTGCCTGAATCATGCCAAACATGAACAAATGAAAGCAGCAAAACTGAAAGAATTTGTTGCCCAAACAGATGAAGCCGTTTACGATGATTATATCATTATGGCCGAATTCGACCAGAAATTAAACCACTGGTTGGAGTCCTTGCCCACAGAATGCCGCAAAATTATCGATATGTCTGTTTCCGGAATGAAAAATGACGAAATCGCCAAAGCCCTCAACATTTCCATTAATACGGTAAAAAATCAGAAGGTCAAAGGATTTAAAATTCTCAAGGAACTATATAAGGATGAATATCTTACAATCCTGTTTTACATTTTCATATCACTTGGTGCAAAATAATTTTCAAAAAAATAAATCCCGCATAGTACGTTAGAAGGAGTCGATTGTTATACTATAAAAGAGATAACAATGACACCTAAAGATTGTGAACATATCGCCCATTTGCTTTTCCTAGCTTACACGGGGGAGGTAAGTCCCGACCAGCAAGAGGAGTTATCCCGTTGGTTGAAAGAGGACAAACATCACGATGATTTGTACCGGACAATCATGGATCACGAACGAATTCGCTCGGAACAAGAGGTATTTTTATTATTCAACCAGCAAAGAGCTTGGACAAAGATTTCACAAAAGACTTACCGAAAAAGCAAAATGTTATATACCAATTTTTTACGGTATGCAGCCGTATTCATTTGCTTTATCTGTGTCAGCGTGTATTTCCTATACCCCGATAAGCCGGAAGAAAAGATCGAAATTGTCGAGTTATTCTTAGAACCCATTTCTCCCAAGGCTATCCTACAAAACGAACAGGAAGTACGTATATCCCTGCCGGGTCAATGCTATTCGATAAAAGATAGTACCCGTCATAAAAAACAGCTTGAAACATCTGAAATCCTGCGAATTTATGTACCCAAAGGAGGTGAGTTCGAACTTGTGTTAGCTGACGGAACACGTGTCTGGATGAATTCAGAGACAGAATTAAAATTCCCCCGTGTTTTTACCGGGGACAAGCGACAAGTCGAATTGGTTTCCGGAGAGGCTTATTTCGATGTCAGAAAAGATAAAACAAAACCATTTATCGTTCGGAATAAGGATTTGGATTTAACGGTGTTAGGTACTCAGTTTAATATCCAGAATTATTCCGACGAGCATGAAATTATAACAACTCTAGTCGAAGGTGCCGTGCAATTATCATCCGACAAGACCATTCTACACCCCGGGGAACAGGCCACTTACAACAAAGCAACACGAGAAACACAAGTTGAAACGGTAGACACGGAACTCTTCACGGCATGGAGAGAGGGACGATTAATTTTCAAGTCTACTCGCTTGGAGACGGTCCTGAAACAATTGTCCCGTTGGTATGATGTTAAATTCGTGTACGAAGAAGAAAGATTAAAAGACTTAATCTTCTCCGGAAAGATGAAAAAATACGATAACGGTAATGTTATTTTAGGAATATTAAAAGCTACAGGAAAAATCGATTTTATACAACAAGACTCTGTTATACATGTAAAGAGACAATAAAAAAAGACTTTAGTACGTTTAAAAACCAATAACCATGAAAAAAAATTCATCAATCCCCAAAGCGGGATTCAGACTTTTTCGGCCTAACCCGAGAATGTTCGGAAAACTATTTGCTCTTTTTATCTTCATGACATTTTGCACTTACTCGTACGGAGTGAGTCAAAACAAGAAGATGGATGTTCACTTCAACAACGCCTCGATTGATTTTGTTATCGAGTACCTAGAATCGGCAACGGACTACACGTTCGTGTACAACGACACGGATAAGGAAGGTGTTAAAATAACCGTCTCGTTGAAAGACGCGGACATCGTGACAATTTTGGATGCTGTATTTAAAAACACGCCCCTCGCTTACCAGATAAAAGAAGATCGTATCGTGGTGCTAAGACGTAAGAATAATACGGTAAAAGCTGAAGAGGAGAAACAACTGGTCGTGAAAGGACGCGTGATTTCGGAAAAAGACAAAGAACCTATTATCGGGGCCACCGTTATCTTAGAAGGTACGACTTTAGGGGTTGCTACAGACGTGGAAGGCAAATTTTCAATCAACGTTCCGGAAGATGCGAAAACACTCGTCATCAGTAGCATCGGTTATGCTAAATATCGGTTCGCATTGAACTCAAATGTTTTCGACAAACTCAATATCATTCAACTGAAAGATAGCGTGAGTTTCGTTGACGAGGTGGTTATCGTCGGTTATGGAACCACCAAAGTAAAAGATGCTACCGGAGCCGTATCCCGACTCGGGGAAAAGGATATTGCCATGTCTCCGGCAGGAGCAAGCGTGCAAAGTATGTTGCAAGGACGGGCCCCCGGAGTAAACGTCATGATTCAATCGGCCTCTCCCACTTCCCCGGTAAATGTTATGATTCGAGGAATTTCAACGTTAACCGGAAACACTCAACCGTTATGGGTTATTGACGGAGTACCCGATTATTCACAAAGTTCCACAGGAGACGTAACCAATGCTTTATTCAACTTGAATTTATCAGACATTGAAAGCATTGATATATTAAAAGACGTATCTGCAACAGCAATCTACGGTTCCCGGGCCGCCAACGGTGTCATCATCGTGACCACGAAAAGGGGTAAACTAGGGATGCAGCCGACCGTGGACCTTTCTCTCCGAGCCGGAATCCAGACCATCAATTCAAACAAGCTAAACGCCTTGAATGCAGCAGAATACAAGCGTTTCGTAGAGACAGTCGGTCGTCAATCCATTGAAATTGCCGGATTCGATTACAATACCCGACTCTTTTTCAATGAATCCAAATTCAATCAATTGAACACGAGCCAATGGGACGGCAGTATGCTGGAATTACTCCCCGATGCTTTCATGGACGGAGATACCGACTGGTGGGATGAAATGACCCAGAATGCTTTGACCACACAATGCGACATTTCCGTGCGAGGTGGAACACAGAACTCGAACTACTTTATCTCTTTCGGATATAATGACCAAAAAGGTGTTGTAAAGGGAGGACGCAGCAAGCTGTTAACAGGGCGTTTGAATTTTGAAACATTAATCGGGAAACAGGTCAAACTAGGCGTCAATCTATCCGGATCGTCCAGAAAAACCAATAACAAGGATAATCTTATTGACAATATCATCCGATTCCGCCCAGACTTCCCGGCATATAATGAAGACGGAAGTATTAACCTGGTAACAACAAGCACGGTGATCGAAAACCCACATTTAACCCTGGCTAACCGAAACGATGGACGAGGTTTAACTTTCTCCGGTTCTGCCTTTCTGGAATGGACAATTTTGGACGGTTTGAAATTCAAATCTACCGGAACGGTCAATTACACGAATTCGCAAACCGACATTTTCTCGAAAAAAGGGACACGAGGATATGCCACGGCCTACAATAGTCGCAACTTAGGTAATAGTGAGAACAACACCTACGTGTGGGATAACACGCTGACTTGGATGAAAACTTTTGGCAAACACAATTTGGTTGCCATGGTCGGACATTCAATCGAAAAATACAAATCCAGAATGCTTTCCGGTGGTGCGGAAGAATTCCCAGACGAAAAGGTATTAATTAATCTAGGTAGTGGGGCTGACTCCTGGGCAGATAGTGATGAAGCCGGGAACACGCTCGTATCAGCCATTGCTCGTGTGAATTACAAATACAACAATCGTTACCTAGCAACCTTTACTTTCCGTACGGACGGCTCCTCGAAGTTCGGACCGGACAAGCGCTGGGGATATTTCCCTTCCGGAGCGCTCGCTTGGGTGATCTCAGAAGAAGAATTTATGGCCCCCTTGAAATTATATATTCCTTATTTGAAACTACGGGCTTCTGTCGGGAAAATCGGTTCACAGAACTTAGGCAATTATGATTATATCTCCCTTATGGGAGCTGCAACCTATGACGGACAACCGGGAACAAAGCCGACTTCTTTGGGAAATCCGGTCCTTCAATGGGAAGAAACAACCTCTGTCGACGTGGGTCTTGATTTCGGTTTGTTAAACGAACGCCTTCGCGGAACAATCGGATACTACAATAAACAAATCAACAATCTGATTTATGACGGTTCCGTGCCTGCAAACTCATCCTACACGACTGTCAACCAGAATGTAGGAACAATCGCCAATGTCGGATGGGAATTTGACATCCGGGGTGACGTTATCCGGACGGATAAAGTGAACTTTGAAATCGGCTTTAATATCGCCACGAATTCCGGAAAAGTAAAGAAACTGGATGGGATCGTGAAAGAGCTAAAAATGCCTTACTATTACGAATATGTTCGTTTGGTTGAAGGCGGACACATCGGAGACTGGTACGGTTATCAATACGCCGGTCGGCTGTTCCGAACCCAAGAAGAAATTATCGCACTGAAACCGGTGTCATCTACCGGAGTGCAGGAAAATTATTTCGGAAGTTATGATTCTCCGGGTGACGCATACCTGATTGATCAAGACGGAGATGGAAAGATCACGGCAAAGGACAAAGTAAAACTGGGTAATTTCAATCCAAAATTCTTTGGAGGTTTCAACCTCTCTCTCAGTTGGAAAAATTTATACGCAACCGCCGTGTTCACTTACTCGTACGGAGCGAAAAGAATGTGGTATTATCAATATGAGAAAACATCCGGCGTGGGGACCTACAATGTGTATAACTCGATATTTGATAGTTACAATTTCAAAGGAGGCGATGCATTATTCCCAAGGTTAGCCTACGCAGGAACCGTGGCCAATGCTTTATGTGACCTGTATATTCACGACGCCTCGTTTTTACGGATGAATTCTTTGAACTTGAATTATCGCTTACCAGCAAAATGGTTTACCGGAACGTTCGTGAATAACGTGGAATTATCTTTCTCTGCATCCAACTTGTTCACCATCACGAAATACCCGGGCTTTGACCCGCAAGGGAACTTCGGATCGACCTCGACATCTGCAACCGCCAATGACGTAATAACCGTGGCGCAAGGTGTTGATTACAGCACTTATCCATCAGCGAGAACCTATAGCCTTGGTATTAAATTTACATTCAAATAAATTCTGCACCATGAAAAGAATCATATATATTTTGATCTTTGGATTCATCCTATCATCTTGTGATGATTTCCTAACAGAAGAGCCCGTGCATAAACAAACCCTCGAAAATGCCGTGGTGGATTATGACGGGGCACAAAACATTATCAATGGAATGTATGCCTCATTAACATTGGGAAGTGGTACTTCCGGAAGTGACTTTTTCGGAGGTAGCCTAGCTTGCGCCTTGTCTTCTCAGGCAGGAGTATCTCGTGCGGGAGGAACAACATTCTATTCGATGTCATATACTTCCACCACCAGTGGAATTGCTACTTATTGGCAACAATGGTATGCCTGTGTGAATGCCGCAAATGCAGCCATCATTTCTATCTCAGCATTAGCAGATAACAAATTCCCCGATACAAAAGAAAAAAGTCGAATGATCGCCGAAGCCCGTTGTTTCCGGGCATGGGTAAACGCACACTTGTTATGGTGTTTCGGGCATTTTCAAACAGATGATGCATACGGGATTTTGTATAGAGAAGAGTTGAGCGACATGGTTAACGTACATCGGGATCGTTTGAGTGTAAAAGATAGTTATCAAAAAATATTTGATGACTTGGATACAGCAATCAAGGATCTGGGAGACTATACAACTTCCAAACGCCTGTCTCGTCAACTGGCACAGGCGTTGAAAGTCAAACTATTGTTAAACCGGGGTTGGGAAAGTGACTACGCAAACGCTTTATCACTATTGAATGAAACGATTTCCACTCTTCCAGCTGATTTCAAGATGGACCCGGATATGAAAAACATGTATAACGAAGCATGGGATTCAAAAGAAGTTTTATGGGCTCGTTATCTTGAAGACGGTAGCGGACGGGCATATTCCGAATTCGCATACACGCAAACCATCATACAGACGGGTGATCTTCTGGTGGTCGGTCAAGAACCATCATCTCTGAAATCATTCTATCCAGAATTCAATTCATGGCTAGAGACTGATCCCCGATACGATGTAACAATGGGATGGGCCAGACGCCTGAATGCTAACGGACAACAATATTTCTGCCCAACCAAAGTTGCCAGAGGCGGACGTGCCGATATGAATGACAAATTTACCACGTATTATTTCCGTTACCCGGAATTACTATTGATGCAAGCCGAATTAAGAGCCAGAACAGGAGCTACGATTGCAGAAGCTCTTGCTCCGATCAATACACTCCGAAACAACCGGACCAATCCCGTATTATCCCAAATCCCGGAACCTGCAACCCGCAATGAATTGATGGACATTATCTTTAAAGAATATTGTTTGGAATTATTTGTAGAAAACGGAAGCGAATGGTTTGCTTCACTGCGTTTCGAAAAAGACGGGAATCCTTGGTTCAAAACATTAAAGCCTGATGTATCTGATGTAAGTACAAATAAATATTGTTGGCCAATCCCCGCCGTGGAAACCAACGTGAACAGTCAAATAAAACCCAATCCCGGTTTCGATAATTAAAAACTTGAAGTGATGAAAAAATTAATCTATATTTTACTCGCAAGTGTCACGATGCTCTTTACGGCATGTGAAGATGACTATGACAAACTGGTCAAAGAACCCAATGATGTTACGTTGAATGAATTACAATTAGAAAAATTTACTCATATCATTCCGGATGGCGGTTTCAAATCCGGAGAAATAACATTCAATACGAAAAAGAATTCAGACGGAACTTTTAGCGGATTCGCGTATTCCCGCCGAAGTAATCGTTCATTTACTTGGAGTGGTACTGATGCTGCCTTAGATTCTAATCGTTTTAGCGTTTACACGCCCCGTCCCAACCAAACGGAAGTGTACGCTGTTGCCTGCGTGAAAGATGATGATGTTTACTTCACGCTGGATAAAGCTACTATTGTCGAGCATATTCTAGTGGCAAACACGACATACGCCTATTTCGCAATGAATTATGGAAAAGATACAGGCCCCACTCCTATCGCTAATCCTAATGTTCCTTCTGCACCCAAGGGTATTTGGCAAACCTATGCACCCGGAGTGGAACGGGCATTGAACCTTGACGGAGATTATTTTAAACTGATCATTAAAGGTTTCTTGGGAGATACCCACACAGGAACGGTTGAATTTTACTTGTGCTGCCGCAAGGGAGCCGATCCGGCAAATCCAACATTCAATTTTCTCCGTTCAGACTGGATAAAAGCCGATTTGCAATCCTTGGGGGTTGTTGATAAAGTCGTTTTCAATGTAGAGTGTTCGTATCGGGATAATAATCAGCAGAGTTTGATTCCCGCCTGGTTCTGTCTAGATGGAATTCGACTCCAAAAATAATGTTGTTATGATCAAAAAGTATTTTTTACTCCTGTTAGCAACTATTTTGCTAACGGGAGTACACGGACAAAACCGACAAGTGGATTTGCCCAAAAATATCCCTTTACAGGACATTCTAAAAAAAGCGAAAAAACAAAAGAAACATGTATTATTGGATTTCGGCTCTCCAAGATGTTCCCCTTGTCTATTTATTAAAAACAAAATATTCACAATCGATAGTATAGCAGATTTTATCAATGAACGTTTCGTGAGTGTTGATTATACCGAAGGCCCCGAAAAGAAACGATTAAGTAAGATTTACGAGGTTTACACGGAACCCGTACTTCTAATCTGCGATGCGAATGGTAGGGTCATGCACCGGATGGAAGGAAAATGTACCGCAGGCGAAATGATGGCCCGCCTACGCCAAGGTCTAGACGTGAAAAATAATCTGACTGCACAAAAATTAATGTATGACAACGGGAACCGATCTTCAGAATTCCTGATCAACTATCTGGAAACTCTTCATATTGCCGGTTTAAGAACCCAGAGAGACTCCGTATTACAAAATATTTTCTCACCCTCGTTTCATGTAGATTCTTTAAAAACACCCAAATACTGGAACGTGTTCTTGCGCTACAACGAGTCCCCTGTTAGTCGAGAAGGAAGTTATGTATTCAAACATCGGGAAGAATTCTATAAATTGTTTGGACAACAAATCGTCAATGGAAAAATTGACCAAATGTTTAACGGAAAACTCCGCACGTACACGTACGGACAAACTCCCCCCATTGAATCAAAAGAGTACAGAGATATTTTGGAATGCCTTCAAAATACCGACTACCCAAAATCTACCGAATGGCTTATTTACTTGATGCCCACCCAGTATAAATTCAAAGACTGGATGGCAATGGTTAAGGCTATCGACCATGCCATTGACCTCAATATTCCCAAAGGAAAGGACAAACAAACTTACATGATTATGATGTCCCGACAAATTTGCTGGTATTCGAACAATTATGAAGCTCTGACCTATGCACTGAAGTGGATTGATCAGGCGATAAAATCAAGTGACGATTCTCAAAAACAAAAACTACAAGATGAACGGGAACAAATCATCGAAAAAATGAATGAATTAAAATCATAAAATTCATATCGAATCTTTTCTAACAGGTTGTAAATTATTAGTTCTTGAAAATAGGCAGGTATTTACAACCTGTTTTAGTTTCCGGCTCTTCTGGACAAATAAATATTCCGACTATAAGCGATTAACCCGGTTGACTGCCCTAAAATTAACACGGGATCACGCCGATAGATAGCATAGGAAACGATGATCAGGGAACCAAAGAGGCTGATCACCCAAAAGCCTATCGGCAAAAGTGATTCATCTTTTCGTTTGGAGTAGATCCACTGGTAAACAAAACGCAAGGTGAAAATAATCTGTCCCATAGACCCGTAGATCAAGAGCCACAAAGGTATCTTTTCGTTCCGAAAGAACTGATCGACAAAAGCGCTTGCATCTTTAAGCATGTATAAAATTGCCGCCACCGGGGTCAGAAGTAATAGTGTCCGGATAACAAACGGTAATTTCTTCCATTGATGTTTTTTGTCCAGATTCCAGATATAGATATAGTAAGATATGATTTGTCCCAGAATAATCGCGAAGTCATCCCTCAACCATCCATATACAAATAACAGGTAGGAACCCACGATACTCAGCTGCCAGAAAATAGCCGGAGAGATCACTTTTTTGGCCCGCTCCGATAAGATCCATTGTAAAAGAATCCGGGCAGAAAAAAACACCTGAGCAAGAAATCCTATAACATAAATCATTTTGTAAACTAAAAGTTTAAAGATAAAAACTAAAAGCTAGAAACTACATCTCAAGAATTCAAATTATTCTCGGCGACTTGATAGTTGATATACCTTTTTCTCATCCAGCGGTAAGCAAAACAATCTTTAAAGGGCCCGACCAAGCGATTGGCCAGATTATACTTAGACTTCCCGGCAATACGGGGAAAATGACGAACCGGAACCTGTTTCACTTGTCCTTCCTGCAATTGAATCAAAGCCGGTAGAAAACGGTGCATCCCCGTGAAGAAAGGAATTCTTTTGGCGTAATCCGTCCTTAAAACCTTCAGAGGACAACCTGTATCTTCAACCCCGTCATGCGTCATCATCCGGCGGAATCCATTCGCGATACGAGAAGACATATTCTTGACAAAACTATCTTTCCGTCCGGTACGGATGCCCATGACCATCTCGTATTGATCCACAAATTCCAACAATTTATTAAAATCCCGTGGAGTGGTCTGGAGGTCAGCATCAATGTAGCCGACCCATTTTGAAAAGCTATTATCGATTCCGGCTTTCATGGCAGCACTCAGTCCCCCGTTTCGAGCCAAATTCAAAAAGAAAAATGCCTCGTTACGCCCACAAACTTCCCGAATCAAACGTTCGCTATCATCTTTCGAACCGTCATTCACGAATAACACGCAAGAAGACACCTTCGCATCCTTTAAAAACTCTCCCAATTCTTTCTCTAACCTTAAGATATTCCCTTCTTCGTTATACACTGGAACAATGATAGTTAATTGATAGTTTGCGGTCTTATTCATCTGCCGAAAAATTTATATTATGAATTTAAATTATAGTTATAACAAAAATCACTAGCTTTGTTGTTACGTTTTTACGTGCAGGAACAACGTTTTTTTTCTGGTTTTTGTTATAAAATTTAAACGAACAAAGATATGCAATATAACCGAATTTTGTTAAAACTCAGTGGAGAATCTTTAATGGGCGAGCAAAAATATGGTATTGACACCCGGTGTCTGGAAAGCTATGCCCGTCAAATTCATGAAATCGCGGAGATGGGAATCCAAATCGGAATCGTCATCGGAGGTGGAAATATTTTTAGAGGACTGAGTGGCACAAATAAAGGTTTTGACCGGGTAAAAGGGGACAGCATGGGTATGTTGGCAACCGTTATCAATAGTTTGGCTTTAAGTTCCGCCTTGGACAACGAAGGCTGTAAAAACAAGGTACTAACTGCCATTCGCATGGAGCCTATCGGGGAATTTTACTCGAAAGCCAAAGCCATGGAATATTTGAAATCCGGACACGTGACGATTATCAGCGGGGGTACCGGAAATCCTTACTTCACGACAGACACGGCCAGTAGCTTACGGGCAATCGAAATCGAGGCAGACGCCATGTTTAAAGGCACCCGCGTAGACGGAATCTACACGGCAGACCCGGAAAAGGACCCTACGGCAACGAAATTTGACAAAATCACGTATGATGAAATATACAACCGGGGACTTAAAGTCATGGATTTGACGGCAACAACCATGTGTAAAGAAAATCATTTACCGATTATCGTGTTTAACATGGATCAGCCGGGTAACCTTAAAAAGGTCATACTGGGAGAAAACATCGGAACAATCGTGTACTAATTGAAAATGGAGAATTAAAAAGACAAATTCCCCTATTGTTTTCAATAACTAATCATGAGTGAGGAAAAAAGAAATATACTAAACACTATAAATTCTCCCGATGATTTGAAAAAGGTCCCGGAAGACGACCTGATTCAATTATGCAAGGAACTGCGCGAGAAAATCATTGACGAGTGTTCGGAACACCCGGGGCATTTTGGCGCCGGGCTGGGAGTTGTCGAACTGACCGTCGCGTTACACTACGTGTTTGATGCTCCTTACGATAATATTGTATGGGACGTCGGACACCAAGCCTACCCTCATAAGATTCTGACCGGGAGACGGGATAATTTCTCTACCAACCGGCAATATAAAGGTCTCAGTGGTTTCCCTAAAAGAAGTGAAAGCAAATACGACGCATTCGGAACGGGACATTCCTCGACCTCTATTTCTGCCGCCTTAGGTATGGCTGTTGCTGCAAAAATGAACGGGGAGGAAGACCGCCAGTCGGTTGCCATCATCGGAGACGGTGCCATGACCGGGGGATTGGCTTTTGAAGGCTTGAATAATGCCGGTATAAATAACTCCAACTTGCTAGTCATTCTAAATGACAACAACATGGCCATCGACCCGAATGTGGGCGGGATGAACGAGTATTTGCTGGACATCACGACCTCAAAGACCTACAACAAGCTCAAGGAGGACATCTGGCATATTCTCGGTCGGATCAACAAAATCAGTCCGGGCGCCCGGAACTTTATCCAGAAAATAGATAACAGCATCAAATCGCTCATGTTACGCCAAAGTAACTTGTTCGAGGCTCTTGGTTTCCGGTACTTCGGTCCCGTGGACGGCCATGACGTAAACCACCTCATCAAGGTACTGAGAGATTTGAAAGATATAAAAGGTCCTAAACTTTTGCATTGTATCACGGTCAAAGGAAAAGGATTCAAACAAGCGGAAATAGACCAGACAACCTGGCACGCCCCCGGAAAGTTCAACAAGGAAACCGGAGAGCTGATCAAAGAGAATAAACCTAACACACCTCCTAAATTTCAGGACGTGTTCGGAAATACCATTTTGGAACTGGCACACACCAATTCCAAGATCGTGGGAATCACCCCTGCCATGCCCAGTGGATGCTCCTTGAATATCATGATGAAAGAGATGCCTGACCGCTGTTTTGACGTGGGTATCGCAGAACAACACGCCGTGACTTTCTCCGCCGGACTTGCGGCACAGGGGTACGTCCCGTTCTGTAACATCTACTCTTCATTCATGCAACGCGCCTATGATCAAGTGATTCATGACGTGGCCCTTCAGAAACTGAACGTGGTTTTCTGCCTTGACCGAGGCGGACTGGTAGGAGCCGACGGATCAACACATCACGGGGCTTTCGACCTAGCAAGTTTCCGTTGCATCCCGAACATGACAATCGCCTCTCCTTTAAACGAGGAGGAATTACGTGATATGATGTACACGGCTCAATTACCGGATCAAGGACCATTCTCCATTCGCTACCCGCGGGGTAACGGAACCATGGTTGACTGGCGCACCCCGTTCAAAGAATTAACCATCGGTAAAGGCCGTTGCCTGATTGAGGGAAACGATATTGCCATTCTTTCCATCGGGGCCATCGGGAATGAGGCGTTGAAAGCCATACAAAAAACGACAGATCGTTCCGTAGCCTTCTACGATATGAGATTCCTCAAACCACTGGATGAAGAATTACTTCACGAGGTATTCCATAAATTCAAAAAAATCATTACCTTGGAAGACGGAACAATTGTTGGTGGGTTAGGAAGTGCGGTACTTGAATTTATGGTAGACCACGGCTATTCAGCAAAAATCGTGCGACTGGGTATTCCCGATCATTTCGTGGAACACGGAACACAACAACAACTTTACCATGAATGTGGATATGATTGTGAATCCATTTATCAAACAATCTGTTCCATATAAACAACAGCAGACTTGACTATGAAAGAAGAGGCTTTATTACCAGACGTAATCGAATGCATCAGTAAATTCAAGCTGACATTTAAAAACGTGACGGACTCGGAAATCGAGGCCCTGTTCGTGGATAATGCCATCAAATTCTATAAAAAAGGAGAATATATTTACAACGAAGGAGCCCGTATTAAAGGATGCTATTTCCTTTTCTCGGGTATCGTGAAAATCTTCCAGACCGGGGTAGCCGGAAAAGATCAGATCATTCGTTTCGGAAAAGAAGGCGACATTTTCGGATTCCGCTCGGTCATTCGTAACGAGGCCGCCTGTACTTCCGTGGAAACGATGTCCGATTGCATCCTGTGTTACATTCCCAATGCATCTTTGATGCACATGATCACCCACAGTCCCAGCTTTGCCTACGAGATGATGCAGATTGCCTGTAAAGAACTGGGTGACGCGAATCGATATATCCGGGAAATCGCACAAAAATCGGTGAAAGCCCGATTGGCAGAAATCCTGTTATTGATCGCATCCGATTTCGGGGTAGAAGAAGACGGGACTTTAAAACTTAACGTTACCCGGGAAGATTTAAGTAACTTCGTAGGAACCGCAACAGAAACGCTAATTCGCCTACTTTCTGATTTAAAGAACGAAGGACTGGTTGAAGTGAAGGGGAGGAAAATTAAATTATTAAATCGAGACAAATTAAAAAAAATGGCAGATTGAATTAAAATCACTCAATATGTCTATATTTGTACAGGATAAATTTAAACTCAAATAACTTATGCCACAAATCTCAGAAAAAGGAATGGCGATGCCTTCTTCGCCCATCCGTAAACTCGTTCCGTTCGCGGACAAAGCTAAAGAAAGAGGTATCAAAGTATACCACTTGAACATCGGACAACCGGACATTCAGACTCCCGATGTTGCATTGCAGGCATTAAAAACCTGTAACGAAAAAGTGATCGAATACACTCACTCTGCAGGAAATATCTCTTACAGAAAAAAACTAGCCAAATATTACCAGAACATCGGAATCAATATCGATGAAAATAACATCATGATCACGACCGGAGGCTCTGAGGCCATCACGATCGCTTTCATGTCTACATTAAACCCGGGTGACGAAATTATTATCCCCGAACCATTCTACGCGAACTACACGGCTTTCGCCTTGATGTGCGGTGTAAAGGTAAAAACCGTTACTTCTTCTATCGAGAATAACTTTGCCCTGCCCCCGATCAGCGAAATCGAGAAAGTGATCACTCCCCGCACAAAAGGAATTGTGATCGTGAACCCGAATAACCCGACAGGCTATTTGTATTCCAAGGAAGAACTGGAGCAACTAGCTGTAATCGTGAAGAAACACGATTTGTATCTGTACGCAGACGAGGTATATCGTGAATTCTGTTATGACGGTTACAAACATTTCTCTACCATGCAATTGGCAGGTATCGAGCAAAACGTGATTTTGCTGGATTCCGTGTCAAAGAGATATAGCGAATGTGGATTGCGCGTGGGTGCTTTGGTTACTCGTAACAAAGAGGTTATGGCGGCTGCCTTGAAATTCGGAATGGCCCGTCTGTGCGCCCCGGCAATCGGACAGATTGTTGCCGAAGCATCACTGGACACCCCGGCCGAATATTTCGAAAGCGTGTACAACGAGTATATCGAAAGACGTGATTTCATGGTAGAGGCCCTGAACAAAATGCCGGGAGTTGTTTGCCCGAAACCCAGAGGAGCTTTCTACGCCGTGGTAAAACTTCCCGTGGATGATGCCGATACTTTCGCAAAATGGTTACTGGAAGAGTTTGAATACAACAAACAAACCGTGATGGTCGCTCCGGCCAGCGGATTCTATTCAACCCCGGGACTTGGGAAAGATGAAGTTCGTATCGCTTACGTACTCAAAATCGAGGAATTGAAAGGTGCCATGGAAACATTAGCCAAAGCACTCGAAGTATATCCCGGAAGAGTATAATACAACTGCAAGCTAAAAAATCCTGTGATTTAGCCATTGACCTTGATATCAAGAATGGCTAAATCACAGTTTTTTTATCCATATCCCAATGGATAATCCATATAAACTAGGGCTTTCTCCCCTCATTTTCAATTGTCAATTTTCAATTGTCAAATTTCTTATCTATCTTTGCTTCGTGATTTCTAATAACTAAAATTACGACATGACTTCGGATTCCCAATTTAACGCAATCAGACCCTATATCGGAGAAGAAATTCCGGCCGCCGTAGAGCGCCTGAGCCAAGCAGAAGAATTTCTGACACTTTTCTCCCAAATGACAAGGGTTGATAAAAGCAAAATACAAGAACAATTACAAGGCATCACGAGCAGAGAGCAATTTCAAGCTCAATTCTTTGGCCCGACGATTCAACGGTTGATCGCCGGAACGACCAAAGGAGTTACTGCCACCGGATTGGAATACATCGAGAAAGACAAGAGTTACCTTTTCGTATCCAACCACCGGGACATCATTTTGGACTCGGCTATACTTAACGTGCTACTGTGTGAACGAGGATGCCACTACTGCGAGGCAGCTATCGGGAGTAATTTATTAATCAATAAATGGGTTACCGACCTGGTTAAATTGGATGCTTGTTTCATCATTGAACGCGGATTACCGGTAAGAGACATGATTACCAGTGCCAACCTACGTTCTCATTATTTACGGGATGTTATTTATGAAAATAAAGATTCTGTTTGGATCGCGCAAAAAGAAGGACGTACCAAAAATGGGGACGACCGGACACAACATAGTCTGTTGAAAATGTTCCGTATGAGCGGTCCCAAAGACTTCGTGGAAAACTTTAAAGAACTCCGGGTTGTTCCGGTTTCAATTTCCTACGAATGGGAACCTTGTGACGATCTGAAAACAGACGAATTGTATCAAAAGACCGTGGGCGAATACGTGAAAACCCCGGCAGCCGATATGCGAAGTATGCAACAAGGCTTATCCGGATTCAAAGGACGGGTACATTTTGCCATCACCCCTCCCATCGATCATGAACTAATCGAGATCGACGAGCAAGCCAACAACGGAGACCGGATTGCGGAACTAGCCGCATTCATGGATGCCCGTATTCAAGGAAACTTCAAATTGTGGCCGAATAATTATATCGCCTACGATTTACTCCACAGCACGAATAAATTCGCTTCCAAATACAACGAGGAAGAGAAAGAAAACTTTATCCGTGTCATGGCTGAAAAGTTGGAAAAATTAGAAGGTAATCGTTCTATCTTGAATAATATCTTCCTTGAAATTTATGCCAACCCGGTTAAAAACTCAATTGAACACAATTATTCATCACCAGTATGCGAATAGCCAGATACTTATTAATTTTAGCCGCGTTCCTGATCATGATTTCCAGCGTACTCAGCATGTATCATGGTGGAGACCGCACGGCAGTATATGTAAACGTGGGAGCCATGGCTTCCCTAGCCGTAGCCGTTGGTATTCTGAATTTCAAAAACCCGCCTAAAAACAGAAGGTAATGTATAAGTTCAAGCGCAACATATACTTGGAAGATCGCACGATTGAAATGTGGTTTGGACTAACTAGTAAAAGTCGGGATCGGCATAGTAATTTTACCCTGTACCTTCTTACCGAAGGGCCGGACAGCCCGTTCAGTTACGCGGAACAAATCAAGAGTGGCATAAACTCCAAAAGTGAGGCGGAACGTTATGCCATTAAATATGCCAAAGACCTGTTGCATCAATTACTGGAACAGGAAAAAGCACCGAAAGACACGGAACCTTCTTCAGACGAGGATTCCGATTTCGACGAAAACCAGGAAACAAACGAACAGGCATAATATTCAAAATCAATAAACAATGGATAGAAAAGTACGAGTAAGATTTGCTCCCAGTCCTACCGGAGCCCTCCATCTAGGAGGTGTGAGAACAGCTCTTTTCAATTATTTATTTGCCCGTCATCACGGGGGTGATTTTTTATTACGAATTGAAGACACGGATCAAACCCGCTACGTTCCGGGTGCCGAAGAATATATTATCGAATCATTAAAATGGTGCGGCCTCACTGTCGATGAAGGTGTCGGCGTGGGAGGTGAATACGGCCCCTATCGTCAAAGCGAGCGGAAACCGCTTTACAAACAATACGCCCTACAACTCGTGGAATCAGGGAATGCTTACTATTCTTTTGACTCCGCGGAAGAACTTAACGCACAACGGGCTGCCTGCGAGTCAAAAGGCGAAACATTCATGTACAACGCCATCAGCCGGAAGAACATGAAGAACTCGCTAACTATGAGTGCCGAAGAAGTGAAGACATTGTTGGATAGCGGGGCAAACTACGTGATCCGTTTCAAAATGCCTGAAAACGAGGATCTCTATTTACAAGATATTATTCGGGGTGAAGTACATTTCAACACCTCGTTACTTGATGATAAAGTTTTATTCAAGGCTGACGGGATGCCTACCTATCATCTGGCAAACATCGTTGATGACCACTTGATGAAAATATCCCACGTAATCCGCGGAGAAGAATGGTTACCCTCTCTCCCGCTACACGTGTTATTATACCGTGCTTTCGGTTGGGAAGATACCATGCCGGAGTTCGCTCACTTGCCGCTAATTCTAAAACCCGTGGGTAACGGAAAGTTAAGCAAACGTGACGGAAATAAAATGGGATTCCCGGTATTCCCGATGGAATTCACCGATCCCGAAACCGGAGAAAAATGGCACGGGTATAAAGAAGACGGTTATTTGCCGGAAGCCTTTATCAACATGCTGGCTCTATTGGGATGGAATCCCGGAACAGAGCAAGAGATCTTCACGTTACAGGAATTGTGCGATCAATTCTCGCTGGAACGCGTGAACAAATCCGGGGCTCGCTTTAATCCGGACAAGGCCAAATGGTTTAATCACAAATACCTGGTACAAAAAAGTGACGCGGAACTAGCCGTTCAGTTAAACGAATTCCTTGTAAAAGACGGGATTTCTTATGACATGGCAAAACTGGAAAAGATTTGTCGCCTTCTGAAAGAAAGAGCCAATTTTGTCGCGGACATCTACAACTCATCCCAGTACTTCTACCATGCCCCTCAGGCTTACGATGAGAAAGGCGTGAAGAAAAGTTGGAAAGAAGAAACTCCGATACTTATGCAGGAGTTGATCGAGGTACTGGAAAAAGTGGCCGATTTCACCTCTCCAAACACGGAAGAGGCCGTGAAAGAGTGGGTTTCCGGAAAAGAAATCGGATTCGGAAAAATCATGAATCCTTTCCGGTTGGCTATTATCGGTTCTGCCGACGGCCCGCATATGTTTGATATTATCGAAATCTTAGGAAAAGAAGAAACTTTAACACGTCTTCACCGTATTATATCAACACTGAAATAACTCTGAAGACAATAACACAGAAAGTCAGAAAAGATCCACAGACCCTTTCTGGCTTTTTTGTCTACACAAAATAAACGATGGAACTATCTTGGGATAACGTATTACTTGCCTTTGCCCTCACCTTATTCGCCGGATTATCAACCGGTATCGGGAGTGCCATTGCCTTCCTCACCAAGAAAACCAACAAGAAATTCCTGTCCCTCTCCCTCGGATTCAGTGCAGGAGTGATGATTTATGTCTCATTCGTGGAAATATTCCCGACAGCCCAAGAGGCTTTGCGAGAAAGCTACTCCGAGAAAATAGCCGATGTTATCGTGGCCATTTCATTCTTTGCAGGGATGGGTCTGATTGCTATCATTGATAAACTCATTCCCTCGTATGAGAATCCGCACGAGGTGAAATCCGTGGAAAGCATGGATGCCAATCAACCGCATGACAAGAAGTTGATGCGCATGGGAATATTCTCGGCTCTCGCTATCGGGATTCACAATTTCCCGGAAGGATTAGCGACATTCATTGCCGGGCTATCGAATCCCGAAATTGCCTACCCGATTGCTTTTGCCATCGCCATACACAATATCCCGGAAGGAATTGCCGTATCTGTTCCTATTTTCTTTGCTACCGGAAGTCGTAAGAAAGCATTCAAGCTATCCTTCCTCTCCGGCTTATCGGAACCCTTAGGAGCAATTATCGGGTTCTTCCTCATCTACACTTTTATCGGAATCAATTCTGTTATCCTAGGCGTCCTATTCGCACTCGTGGCTGGTATCATGGTTTTTATCTCCCTGGATGAACTTTTGCCCACCGCCAAAGAATACGGGGCGCATCATCTATCCATTTACGGACTGGTCGCAGGCATGGCGCTGATGGCTTTCAGCTTGTTACTTTTCTAAAATATTAGCTAGCCCTTGTCTACCGATAGACCGGGACAAAAAGACAACAACTTCATAGCATTTACATAGCAAGAACACTGGAGATTGTACTTGCTATGTTCATGCCATGTAGATGCTTGGTACTTGTCTTAGTCCATCCCTAGCTTACCCCCGGAGTAAACATGGACAAGCGTGTGGACATAACCTCTCCCAATTAGTATTTATTCCGATGCACTCGTTGCGGGTCAAACTTATCTTTCGCTTTCTGTGGGCCATCCGGGTAACCTATCGGAATCACGCAAAGAGGCACGATATTTTCCGGTAATCCCGTATTCTGGCGTACAACATCAATCCGATCCTCATAAGGATAAGCTGCCGTCCACACGGCACCAAGTCCCAATGCCTCCGCTGCCAACAATACATTCTGTGTTGCCGCGGAGCAATCCAGATACCAATAAGAAGAAAGTGTCGTATCCCCACAGACAACAATAGCCAACGGGGCATTTGTCAACATTTTAGCATAAGGCAATTTCGCAGCCATCGAATCAAGAGCCTCCCGATCCGTCACGACCACAAACTCCCACGGACGTCTGTCCATACCGGAAGGAGCCGCCATACCGGCTTTCACCATGGCATCGATCTTATCTTCCTCCACACTCTTATTCAAATACTTCCGAACACTTTTCCGTTCAGCTATATTTTCCAAAACAGCCTTTGACTTCAAAGTCGTTTCATCTTGTTTCTGATCTCCCATACACGATGTTTTTAAAATTACAATTGCAAGTACTACGACAAGCAACAGGTAAAAGGTATTCCATTTCTTCATTTTCTTTCAATATTAATATAAAATTCATTCCCCCGAAGATACGAAAAAATGCTCTCCCCCTTATTTTTGAATTTATATAAAAAACATTTTTATTTGTAAACCGTATACCGGATTAAGGTTTGAATTAATTATTTTTGGCTAACTTTTTGTTGACAAAAAGAGTGAAGAGAGGGCTAGAAACAAACCATTTGACGCGTGACAATATAAACGAACACAAGTTATACACTATAATAACTATCAAATGAAAGCAGAAAAATATGTACTCGCACTAGACCAAGGAACAACCTCTTCCCGGGCCGTGCTATTCTATCATGATGGCAATATCGTTGCCATGGCTCAAAAACCGATCGAACAACATTATCCTCATCCGGCTTGGGTGGAACATGATCCGAATGAGATCTGGTACTCGCAATCATCCGTTGCGGCTGAGGCTGTTGCCAAAGCAAACCTTACAGGACTTGACATTGCTTGTATCGGGATCACGAATCAACGTGAAACCACCATCGTGTGGGATCGGGAGACGTCCCTTCCCGTTTACCGTGCCATCGTGTGGCAAGACCGACGTACAGCCGATATTTGCCGGGAATTACAAGAAAACGGATATACCGATATGATCCGGGAGAAAACGGGTTTGATCATTGACGCCTATTTCTCCGCCACCAAAATCAAATGGATTCTCGACAATATCGAAGGAGTACGGGAAAGAGCCGAAAAAGGAAAACTATGTTTTGGAACCGTTGATAGCTGGCTAGTTTGGAAATTCACTCACGGACGAGTACACGTTACCGATGTCAGCAACGCATCGCGTACCATGCTTTTCAACATACATACCCAGAAATGGGATAAAGAACTTCTTGATCTGTTCAACATCCCGGAATCCATGTTACCGGAAGTAAAAAGTAGTAGCGAAATTTATTCAGAAACGGCAACGACCTTATTTTCAACTAAAATTCCAATAGCGGGAATCGCGGGTGACCAACAAGCCGCCCTATTCGGCCAACTCTGTATCGAACCGGGTATGACGAAAACCACCTATGGAACAGGATGTTTCATGGTGATGAACACCGGCAACGAAGTGATTACTTCCGAGAATAACTTGCTGAGTACGATTGCATGGAAGATTGGAGATTCTGTAACTTATGCCCTAGAAGGAAGTGTTTTCGTGGGAGGTGCCGCCATACAATGGCTACGTGATGGTATCAATTTGATCCAAAGTGCAAGCCAAAGTGAAACGCTGGCGACTTCTGTACCGGATAACGGCGGAGTCTACTTCGTCCCTGCCCTCACGGGTATGGGAGCCCCATACTGGGATCAATATGCCCGAGGTGCCATGCTGGGCCTTACGAGAGGGACAACCCCCGCACATATTACCCGGGCCACACTTGAAGGCATAGCTTTCCAAGTCTACGACATTCTGAAAGCCATGGAACATGACACGAAACGTACCTCTCCGGAGATGCGGGTAGATGGTGGAGCCGTGGCCAATAACTTCCTGATGCAATTCCAAAGTGACATTTGCCGGGAAACCGTGATCCGTCCGAAGATTCTTGAAACAACAGCCCTGGGAGCCGCATATCTGGCCGGACTAGCTACCGGATACTGGCGGGACACGGAAGAATTACGCCAACAATGGAGTATCGATCGGGAATTTACCCCTATTGACACAGAGGAACACGTGAACGCTATGCTCCATAAATGGCATAGAGCTGTTGAGCGCGCAAGAGCCTGGGAAGAACTGGGTGAAGAATAATACTTTTAGTCTTTAACTTTAAACCTTTAGCTCATTATGTCACCTTTTATCGCAGAGCTACTTGGAACAATGGTCATGATCCTTTTGGGAGACGGCGTAGTAGCCAACGTCGTGCTTAAAAAAACCAAAGGATTCCAAGCCGGATGGATCACCATCACCACGGCTTGGGCGCTCGCCGTATTTACAGGAGTAGTGATCGCCGGCCCTTACAGCGGCGCCCATCTGAATCCTGCCATCACGATAGGTTTTGCCATCGCCGAGAAATTCCCGTGGGCCAGCGTGGGGCCTTACATCATCGCCCAAATGCTAGGTGCCGCACTGGGGGCTTTTCTGGTATGGATTATCTATTACGATCATTTTAAAGCCACGGAAGATGCCGGAGCCAAACTGGGAGTATTCTGCACCGCTCCTGAAATTCGCCATAATATCGTGAATTTCGGATGCGAGCTGATTGCCACCTTCGTGCTTATGTTCTCCGTCTTCTATATTACCGGGGCCGAACTCATGTCAGACGTGGATTCAACCACCCCGATCGGGCTCGGTTCCATCGGGGCCATTCCCGTATCGTTCATTGTTTGGGTCATCGGTCTTTCCCTAGGGGGAGTCACCGGCTATGCCATCAATCCCGCCCGGGACCTCGGACCGAGAATCATGCATGCCATCCTGCCCATTCCGGGCAAAGGCAATAGTGGCTGGGATTATGCATGGATCCCCATCGTCGGACCATTAGCAGGATCGCTTGTTGCAGCACTTCTGTATATCAGTTTATAAAGTTACAAGGTTCATAAAGTTTATAACGTACAACATACTAAAACTTTATGGACCTTACTCTATTGGGGGACTGTCTGACAAGTTTATTTGAAACAACTACCCCCTCTAACTATTCAGATCCTCCTCCACTAGATCTTCGGGATCCATCGAACCGTAGCGTTCTGCAATTTGGTCAAACACACCCCACAACTCTTCAATAGTAGGAGCTTGTAACATTTGAATCCGCAAGTCCCGGAAATGAGGCAAGCCTTTAAACATACAGGCCATGTGTCGCCGCATATGGAACAAACCTCTCACCTCATCCAACCATTCCATGGACAACAAAATCTGTTCCTTGATGATCTCTATCTGGGCCGGAACCGACAATTCCGGTAATATCTCTCCTGTGGACAAATAATGCTTGATTTGCTCGAAAATCCAAGGTTTCCCGATCGTGGCACGCCCGATCATCACCCCGTCAACGCCATAACGTTCAAAAGCTTCTTTCACCTTCTGTGGTGAATCTATATCCCCGTTCCCGATAATCGGGATCTTAATACGAGGATTTTGTTTTACCCGGGCAATCGGTTCCCAGTCCGCCTCTCCTTTATACATCTGCGAGCGGGTCCGCCCGTGAATGGCCAACGCACTGATCCCGACATCCTGCAAGCGCTCCGCCACGTCATCAATGATAATATTCTCGCAATCCCATCCCAAACGGGTCTTTGCCGTCACCGGAATTTTCACCGCCTGCACGATCTGTTTGGCCATCTCCACCATCAAAGGAACATCCCGGAGCATTCCTGCCCCCGCCCCTTTGGCGGCCACCCGTTTCACCGGACAACCGAAATTTATATCTATAAAATCGGGCTGAACCTCTTCAACTATTTTTGCCGCCTCAACCATGGAATCAATAAACCGTCCATAAATCTGTATCGTCACCGGACGTTCATTCTCTTCTATCGTCAACTTCTTAACCGTCTTGTTAATAGAACGCACCAATGCATCCGCCGACACGAATTCCGAATAGAGCCAGTCGGCCCCATAGCGTTTACAGAATTTCCGGAAAGGGGGATTGGTAACCTCTTCCATCGGGGCCAGAATCAACGGCCGATCTCCTACATCTTTTCCTCCGACAATCATCTTCAATTAAATAAGTTTTGCCACAAAAATAATAATTTCTATCTTTAACTCACGAAATAAAGAGAATGGATATGTCGATACTTAAAATTATACTTATCGGAATCCTCTGTCTGGCTCCGGAAAAAGACGGTTGGGTGAGAATAAACGGGGATAACTATATCTCGTTCTCGTTCCCCAGTCGCGGAGAACGTTTTAAGAAAGAGGTAAACAATATGCGGTCATGGATATTCCAGACCAAAAATATTACCTGTGTGTTCGGAGCCGTTTGTACCCAGCTCACCAAAGAAAAAGGCGTGCTGGACGAGTACACGATCAACCAGCTATACATCTCCATGAAAAAAGAATCTGTCTCCATGCCCACGGCAAAACTCACCGGGGAGAAAAGGATTCCCGACGTGGACATGGACATCCGGGAAATATCTTACACCATCATGAAAGACGGGGAAGAAATGACGTATTTCAAACGATTTATCTTCCGGGACAATTGCATGTACCAACTCACGATAGGCGGGAAAACTGAAGACTTGGAAGAACTCGAAAGCCAGAGAGACAAGTTTTTCAACTCGGTCAAATTTGATCAAAACACGCGTAAATAAACAGCTTACAATATAATATCATGAAAAGTATTATTATCACCTTGACCTTATTATGCAGCTTTTCCTTTTTTTCTCAGGCAGAAAAAACGAATCAAGCCGATACCATAAAGAACGTACATCTTCAGGAAAAACGAGAAAAAGGAGAAGTCTGGAAAACGCAAGTGCTAAGTGATCCTCTCCATAGTAGGGTATATCAACGCAGCCAGAATCCGCGTTTCCGAGGACACTGGAGCGGTTTCAACCTAGGCTTTGCCGATTTCTCTATTAGTAATGAACAACTGGATGAAGCCGGAGATTATTTAGATTTGGAACGTAAAAATTCACTCGTCATGCAATTCAACATGTTCCAGTATAGCATGCGCCTCAACAAGCTAAACAACATCGGTTTAGTTACCGGTTTGGGATTAGAGTATCAACGTTTCCGCTTTGCTAACAAAAACAGCATCGAACGAGGTGACGGCGGACAAATCTACCCGATGGAAGTTGAAAACGTCAAAAAGAGTTCTTTCAAGAACCTTTACCTGACCGTACCTCTTATCTTCGAATGGCAATTCCCGGCCAAGAAATACCAACGTGCCTACGTGGCAGCCGGAGTGATGGGCGGTTTAAGATTACATACCAAAACAAAAGTCGTTTACAAAAACGAAAACGGTGATACCCGTCGCATGAAAAATTCCGGTAATTATAGTATGAACCCGGTAAAAGCAGATGCCGTGGTTCGTGTCGGATATTACAAACTGGCATTATGGGGAAGTTACACTCTTACGAACATGATGGAAAAGAACAAAGCCCCCGAAATCCACCCGTACACAATCGGGTTTGGGGTAAATTTCTAAGCTAAATACAAGGGAAAGTCAAAATTAGTAAAGTGACGGGCGTCCTTCGGACAGAATCCATCGGCAGCAAAGCTGTCATAGACAAAACGCCTTTGAAAAAACAACTACCCCCTCCAACTCCCCCTTACACAGGGGGATAGCTGATTACCAAGCGGTTTCTCCTCCTGTGTAAGGGGGAGCCAGAGGGGGTAGCTTGTAGATACTGGATAAGACTTTTGGACACTCCCTTTTACTTATTCCCCGAAAATCATTTCCAGTTCCTTATCCAACTCCTTGGAATCCCCCAAGTAGCGCCCCACAATCCTCCCCTCCTGATCAATGAGTACCTTCGTCGGGAAAGTAGTTACGGAAAATAACCTCACCACATCACACCCTTCCTGCCCTTCATTATTCAATATCTGGGTCCATGTCATCTTATCTTCCTCAATTACTTTTAGCCAATTATCCCGAAATTTCATATCATTCTCCTGCGCCACATTGATAAAATACACCCCCTTGGGTGCATACTTCTCATGTAATTCCACTAGATGCGGATGAGATCGACGACACGGAATACACCATGTCCCCCAAAAGTCGATAAGAACATATTTCCCCTTCAAATCAGACAAACGAATGGTATTCCCTTTTTTATCTACCTTCGAAAAATCCGGAGCAGGCTGTCCCGGTAATGATTTTTTCGTCATGGCAATCTGTTCTGACGTACTCTTCCCCATCTCCGTATTTCTCACCCTTTCACTTAAATTCAGAAACAATTGCTCATATTTTTCAAAAGGCAGAGACGTACGGACACCGGGTAACAAATGAAGTGATACATAGCTATCCGGATTCAACGGGATAAATTCATACTCCATTTGTTGACACGCTTCCCGAATGGCACTGATTTCTTGTTTTAATGGCTCCTTATCCACATCTTCCGAAGAATACAACACCCGCATCAGTTCCCATTTCTTTCGTTCCAACGGCCCCTTTTTGCCCCACAGCCGCATATAGTCCTCATTCACTTTTCCCCCGTCAATTCGAGCAATAGGCCATCTCTCTCCATCAAACTGCACACGAATCCTTTGCCCCATTTCAGCAAAAAAATTGATTGAAGGAGATGGAATAATTCCATCTCCATAAGTAATTCTCTGCGCAGGATCATCATTAATAATAGACACTAACGTGTATTCCGGCGCCGAAATCTCAACCTCTCCCTTACCATTCTTTAAAGGTACTTTTTCCCCCTTGAACTCTCCGCCTGCCATCCACACGATCCGAACAGTATCAAGCGGGTAATTCTCTGCCGTGATGATCACCTTCGTTGTGTCATTCGAGACACAACCCGTTACCATTCCCACGACTATCCAAAATAGAAAAATGACTATTTTTTTCATCTGAACGATTTTAGTAATTAATTACTACCCGTATCATGGATTTTGCTCCCACCCCGGATTAAATTCCATCACATATTCCGGAATACGCACGGTCAACCGGTTCTCTGTAAGGGTATAAGTTTTCCCATCAAAGGTTCTTGTTTTCTCGATCAAGGCACTCCCCACCGGATCATTCCATAAACGCCGCATATCAAGCCAACGATGTCCTGTTGCAACAAACTCCTTTATTCTCTCCTCCAATACCCACCTTAAAATAACCTGTGAATCAGAAGATGACAATTCTGTATAAGTTGCAGGAGTGAGACGATTCTCCCTCAATTCATTAAGATACTTCAACGCTTCGGTTGTCCGGTTACTTCGCGCATAACACTCGGCTATCATCAAATAGATGTCAGGCATCGAAATACCCGTGTTCGAATAATGCCCCTCCTTAATCACCCGATCAGGCTCATCCGCATCCGTCCCTGTTTTACTAAGCATCAATTCCTTCCTTCTGTCCCCATCAGCGGGAAACAAACTCATCAGATGATTCGATGCCAGCACAGCAATAGATCCGGTATAAAGAGAACCTTTCGTGGGATCGAACATATATTCATTGATCATCACATCTTCCACGTCAGCGACCGGGTCATAAACCGAGGGTAACCCGGATGGGTCGTAAGGCGTCGGTGTCGCATTCTGGTAATTAAAAAGAGCATAGCTATAATTAAACCGGGAAGTCGTCGTCGCCAGTAGTTCAAAGAAATTCTCCAACTCGGTCAAAGCACGCCCGTACTCATTCATGTGATAAAGCACCTTTGCTTTTAACCCGATAACATTCAACCCCGCGGCTTGATAGCGGGATGCCTTTGTCGGGTGGGGCGGCAAATACTTGATAGCAGAATCCAAATCTCTGATGATAAAGTTGTACACTTCCCGAACAGGCGTTCTCTCCCGTTTGGTTTCCGTCACGTCATTTTTCTGAATAACGGGAATACCGGGATCACTTTCATTAGCCAAAGCATAAGGTTTCGCATAGACACTGACAAGATTGAAATAAGTCAAAGCCCTGTACGCTCTCGCCTCCGCCTCGATCACCAATAAATTCCCCATCGCCTCGTTCGGCACATTCCTCACTTCGTCAACAATTTTATTGAACGTGTAAATCATCCCATATTGCTGGTTCCAATGTGTGTTACTCATCGTCTGGTCGTATATCTCATCGCTCCATAGATATGCCCTCCGGAACTGTTCATTCCCGGACCAGCTATTGTAGAAACTCTTAGACCAGTAAACATCATCCCCCATAACGGCAAGAATCGGGTTCGCATTATATTTCAGATAAAACGGATAAAGCATATTTTCGTAATCCTCAATAAAGGTAGGAATCGACACGCTTGATGAAGGTGCAACATCCAGAAAGTCATCACACCCGGCAGAAAAAAACATCACCACCACGGACACCAGACAAATGAATGTTTTATGACATTGTTCCGTCAAGATGCTCCATTTATTTATTATTGTATTATATCTCATAGCATTTGGATTAAAAATGAACGTTCAATTTCAACATATACTCCGGCCCGTATTTCAATGTCCGCTGTCCCCCGATCATCGAACCCACAAATCTCGGATCAACCCCTTCCTTATTCGCTTTCCAGCAATACGGGTTAGACACCTGCACGCTCAACATACATTGTTTCAACTTCAACGGGCTCACTATCGAACTTGGCAAATTATAACTCAACGTGATATCGTTGATATAAATGTACGATGCGTTGATAATATTAATATCCGCCGCCGGGTAGTACTCACGAACGTGTCTGGACTCCCCTACCGGCAACCATCTGGGTACATTCGTATCATCCCCGGCCTTTCTCCAAGCATGCTTCATATCCTTGTGAATCGGGTTCTTCCAAATATCCCCATTCAAGGCCTGACTATACAATAAACGTCCGCTGATATTCGTACCGGGAACATCATCTCTCATCTTATGTCCCAAATTATAAATAATCTGTATCGAAAGAGTCAAGTTTTTATAAGAGAACGTGTTGGAAAGACTTCCGGTAAAAGGAGGCTGGGCCGTTCCGGAATGTACGAGAGCATTAATATCACTGATTGCCTTATCAGTCGCCTGCCCGTTCTCATCATAGACCGTCGGTTCCCCGATCTCGTTCAGTCCCGCCCATTTATACGAGAAGATACTGTACGCCTCATATCCCTGTATAAAAACAGGCTGGTAGGTACTGATATACTGCGTGATATTCGGTTCCACGTAAATATCGACAACTTTATTCCTATTATAAGCAAAATTGAAACTGGAACTCCATTTAAAATCATTCTTTGCAATATTGATGGAACTCAACATGATCTCGATTCCCGTGTTCCTCATCTTACCGATATTGGTTGAGATCGTGGCAAAACCTCCTGTCGGGTCTATCGTCTGTTGTCCGATAAGATCATTTGTATTCTTCCGGTAGAAATCAACCGAACCGCTTAACCTGTTTTGCAAGGTAGAAAAATCTATTCCCAAATTGGTGATCGTCGTTTTTTCCCATTTCAGATTCTTCAAGGCAGGAGAAATAATATTCATCGAACTTTGAGTCTGCCCGAACGAGAAGTTCCCATATCCCGCGGAACTAATGATGTCGTAAGGTCCCCCGACTTCAGAATTGGGCGTGTTACCGGCAATTCCCCGGCTGATTCTAAAAGTAAAGCGATCGAACAAGTCCCTGTTCCAAAAATCTTCATGATGCAAGTTCCATAGCACCCCGACAGACCAGATCGGTTTGTAACGAATATCCGTACCGAACAAATTTGCCTGATCAACACGAATACTGGCATTCAGCCCGTATTTACTCTTGTAATCATAAGCCGCATTCGCGTATAAAGAAAAGAAACGCTTATCGTATTTCACGTACCCGGTCCCAAAACCGTTCGTGAAACTTTGCTGTGAACTCGTCTGGCTATTCGGGTCAACAATCGTTCCTCCCGTCACCCCGGCAATCATTTGCTGTTCGTTAAGACTTATATGCTGCTTGGTGTTTTCATTATAGCCATAAACGATACGATTGTCTATTTCATGAATATTCTTACGGATTTCCGTTCCCGCAAGCATCGTTATATTGTGTTCATCCCGGATACTCAAATCATACGAAACCTGATTCCGCACAATCCATTCGATCGTGTTACTCCATGTTTTATCTTGAATAGCACCAACAGGAACACGGGAAACCGATCCGGCAGTCAGCGGGGTTTGTTGTGCAATCAGATTTCTCACTTTAAACGATTCCGCTTTGTCCAACTTCTCGACTTTACCATACCCGTTCTGGTATTGAAACTGAGATTCGAACGTCAACCCGTCGTAAAGTTTTATATCCAACTTTCCTTGTATTCTGGCATTGAATACACTCTCTTTATTTTTCTGAAGATCAAGCTCATTCAACAACACATAGTCATAATGCATCATGTTCCGTTTATCCAACTCCTGACCTGTCCACGCAACGGCCTCATCGCTATAAAACATATGCATTTGCGAAGTCGGGTTCCCGTCAGCATCTTTCAATCGCTCGTAAGGAATCATACCCACCGCATCGGGAAGATACTTGTACTTTTTGTTCATATATGAAATATTGGCCCCCACGGACAACTTTAACCACGAAGTCAAGTTGAAATCATTCTTGGTATCAATGATCAAGCGATCCTCGTTCACCGTTTTTTGCTGGGGTTTTGTATTCCTGTAATTCACGGAGAGAAAATAAGCCGCTTTATCACTTCCGCCATATAAACTGATGTTATGCTGGTGAACCGTCTTCCAGCGATAAAGATAATCCTCGATCTGTTTCCTATTATCGGAATTCCGAAGTTTATCCAATTCTCTCTCAACCTCTGTCGCGGAGTATTCACCCGTTTCTCCCTTGTATAAAATTCTTTCCACGGGAGTAATTATCCCATACCTGCCCAACACGTTCGTACCGTAATTCGTTTTCACCGGGTCAAACACGCTCACGGCAAAGTCCACGTAATCCCTAGCCCGCATGTAATCGAGATAATCGAAATCCGGTAATCCCTGTAATTGCAAAGACCCCGTGTAGCTGATCCGTGTTTTCTCTTGCAATCTCCCCCGCTTTGTCGTTATAACAATCACTCCATTGGCTGCTCTTGCACCCCAAATGGACGAGGCTGTCGCATCTTTCAGCACACTGACATTCAACACGTCCTCCGGGTTCACCGTTGCTTCCAGCGTGTTCAGCTCCATCGGCATTCCATCCACGACAAACAAAGGCTCCCGGGAACTATTGATGGATGTCGCACCCCGCAAAAGGTATTTATCCGTTCCGGACGGATTCACCACGAAACCGGGAATCAACCCGTTCAATCGACCAATGATACTGGGATCGCTTTTCAGGCTAAGCTCCTCCCCTTTAACAACCGAGAAAGAGCCGGCACTCCGTTCCTGTGACAACTGGTAGTAACCGGTAATCACCACCTGCCCCAGTTCCTCCGTATTGGGCAACAACACGATCTCAAGCGGCTTATTCCCGTCCACCACGATCTCCCGTGTTTTCATACCCACGAAAGAAATCACGATCGTGATATTCGGCACGTCCTCCGTCGATAAACTGAAATTTCCATTAACATCCGTGACAACGCCCGTCAATGTCCCTTTAATGAGAACGGTTGCTCCCGGCAAAGGCGCCTCGGTGTCATCCTTGACAATTCCCGTTATACTCCTTTTTTCTTTTTCCTGTTGAGCGTGGATCGGAATCTTTTTTACCACGATCACTTCATCCCGGTATTTATAAGTAAATCCTTTAGGTTCCAACACTTCCGTCAGGATCTCATTCAACGGCTTGTCCACGATGTCCAGTGTGATTTTTTCCTCATTCCCGAAAAGCTTGGAATTATAAAGAAAAGATAATCCTGTCTTGTCCTGAATAACCTGAAAGAACTCTTCCATGCTGGCTTTTTCCAACTTTAAGGAGACCTTCATGTGCTGCGAAAAAACACTCGCCGAAAGATTAAAACAAAACACAAAAAGAAACAAAACATTGAGTTTCATGATTTTTTTCAATTTTTGATACGCTAAAGCCGACGTGCCGGCTTTAATTAATCGCTTTTTTTTCATACATTTGAATTGTATTTAGTTAATAATACATCAAGGAAGGCGGGCTACATCGGTGCAAAAGATTACAGTCCGCTTTCTTTTATCTAGTATAAGGTAATCTCGTTACCTTGTATCTTGTAATTTACCTCCCCGGTTTCCCGTAGTAATTCCAGGAACACGTTGATCGTGTCGTAACGCTTAAGATGCCCCGTAAAAAGAAGTTCTCTCGATTGATCGGATTCAAAAACAATAGAAATATCATACCAACGTTCAAGATCCTTGGCAATTTGTTCCAAGCTCTTCCTGTTGAACACGTAAAGGCCATCCTTCCACCCGGTGTATTCTTTCGTGTTCACGATGTTCTTCTCCAATTCTCCGGAGACACGGGCAACCAACCGTTCACCCGGCTTTATTTCGACCTGCCGAGAACCGGAATAAGTGACCTTCCCGCTTACCAACGTGGTCGCCATATCCTCATCCGGGTAGGCTTTCACGTCAAAAGAAGTCCCGTGTACCCGGATTTCACCCAAAGCGGTTTCAACAATAAACGGTTTACTGCCCAGTGATACATCAAAAAAGGCCTCTCCCGCCAATATCACTCTTCTCTCTTTGCCCACAAACTTTACCGGAAACTTCAAACTCGTTCCGGAATTGATCCAGACCTTCGTTTTATCATCCAGTTCCACGTAAAACTCCCCCTTTGCCGGGGTATATAATTCATTATATATCAATTCCTGAATATCGGAGGAGTACCGGATAGAACCGTCCTCGTAGGAGATATGCACGCCCTCCTGTTCATGTTGTGCCAAAGATTGTTTATCCACCTGTACCATCCTGCCGTCCGCAAGGCGTAATTGCGCTTGTTTTGAACCGGGCATGATGATTTTCTCCGTCGCATCCCGAACCATCCTATTTTCCACCTTATCGGCCCCACCATCCTGCAAATACCACGTAACGGCTACCACCAAAAGAAACACCGCAGACACCGCAGACAAGCGATAGATCATTCTCTTTCTCTTCACATGGCGCATACCAGCAATACAAGACTTAAATTCTTTATACCCCTCTGCATAAGGGAATCGCTTATCCTCCTCCATACCTTCCACAAGTAACCGATGATCCATCCATCTCCGGTAAACTTGTTCCAAGGTCTTATCCTCCAAAAGACAATTCAATTCCTTTTGCTCCGCCTCGGATATATCTCCCACATAAGATTTCTTAAATAGAGTAATGGCTCTTTCTAATCTTTTATCCATACAACTTTCAATCATAATTTCACTCTATATAGTGAACGACATTTGTTTTGGTATGACAAGAAAGTTGATTTTTTCTTATCTTTTTTAAGCCGACAGACGAAATTATAGCCACAGACGACTAAAGAGGAAGATTTTGTCCGGCCAATAAAAATAAAAGATAAAACGAACCGCCCAATTTTGAACGCAGATACTTGAAACTTCTATTTTTCTGAGTTTTTACCGTGTGTATGCTTATTCCCAGTTTATCCGCGATCTCCTTCCCGGAAAGTCCCTCCAAACTAAGATGGATGATCTTACGCTGTTCCTCCGGTAATTCCTGAATACAAAGGCGTAGTTGACGAGTTAACTCCTCCTGCACTGTCAGGGCAAAATGCTGGTCGGAAATCTCGACTTCCTCTTCCCCGTAAGATTGTAACAACGTGTGATGAAGACGCTCCGTCCTAAGATATTGAATAGCATTCGTGTACACCGCTTTGTACAAATAACAAGTTAACTTCTCCATGTGAGAAAAGTGAAGATCGGCTTTCCAGATCCCAATCAGTGAATCCTGCACCACGTCTTGCGAAACAGATTCATCCCCCACTATTTTATACACGTAACTACACAAGGCAGTATAATAATCCCGATAAAGATACTCCCAGGCCTTTGTGCTTTTCTTGTTGAATCCGTCCAGATAATCTGCCATTGAATCCATATTTAATGCAAAAATAATATTTTGCACTATTTTTCTCAGAATCGTTCACCTTATACTTCCTAAAAATTAATGATCACGACTACTAATCACAAAGGTAACGGAATTTTTTATAAATTCGTCCCTCAAATACTCAAACACAAATTTTATAAAAATGAGAAAACTATTCCTACTTCTATCTTTAGGTGTTTTCTTGTTCTCTTGTAAAGAGGCCAAGAAAGAAACGAAGCCAAGTCCCTATCAAGCGCTTGCAGATCAGTATGCTGAATTCCCGTTAACAACAGATTTAAACCAATTGACCGAAAACGAGAAGAAAATGATTCCCATACTTATCGAAGTTGCCGATATCATGGAGAACATCTTCTGGCAAAACGCTTATGGAGATAAGAGTGCATTGATGGCACAATTCGCTCAGGATTCTGCCGCTCTGAAATATCTTTCCATAAACTATGGTCCTTGGGATAGATTAAACGACAACAAACCTTTCATCGACGGCGTGGGAGCAAAACCTCTTGGAGCAAACTTCTACCCGGCTGACATGACGAAAGAAGAATTCGACGCACTGGATGATCCTCGCAAAACGGACTGGTATAGCGTTATCCGTCGGGATGCAGCCGGAAAGCTTATCGTGCTTCCATTCCACGAAGCTTACCCGGAAGAAGTGGCAAAAGCATCCAAATTACTGGAAGAAGCTGCCGCACTAGCCGAAGACCCGGGATTGAAAAACTACTTAACATTAAGATCAAAAGCCCTTTTGGACGACGATTATCTGGCCAGCGACCTAGCTTGGATGGAGATGCAAAACAACACCCTGGACTTCGTAGTAGGTCCCATCGAAACTTATGAAGACCAACTTTACGGGTATAAAGCTTCTCATTCCGGACAAATCCTCGTGAAAGACAAAGAGTGGAGCAAACGCTTGTCTGAATACGCTCAATACTTGCCCAAATTACAGGAAAATTTACCGGTTCCTGCCAAATACAAAAAGGAAAAAGCAAATGCTAACCCGGACATGAACGCTTACGACGTGATTTATTACGCCGGAGATTGCAATGCCGGAAGTAAAAATATCGCTATCAACCTACCGAACGACCCGAGAGTACACGCGGCAAAAGGAAGTCGTAAACTACAATTGAAAAACTCCATGCAGGCCAAATTCGAAAAAATGGTTGTGCCGATTTCCAAATTGTTAATTACGCCCGATCAACAAAAACACATTAGTTTTGATGCTTTCTTCGAAAACGTGATGTTCCACGAAGTCGCTCACGGGCTGGGAATTAAATACACGCTGAATGGCAAACAAGACGTTCGTTCCGCCCTGCAAAACTATTACACCTCTATTGAGGAAGGTAAAGCGGACATCCTTGGGTTATTCTGCGTGACTAAACTTGCAGAATGGGGTGTATTGGAAAACAAAGACCTCATGGATAATTATGTGACCTTCATCGCCGGAATCTTCCGTTCCGTTCGTTTCGGTGCTGCCAGCGCCCACGGAAAAGCCAACATGATGCAGTTCGCCCATTTCATGGAAAGCGGAGCTATCAGCAAGGATGAAACCACGGGATACTACACCGTAGATTTCGAAAAGATGAAAAAAGACATCGAAGTGATTGCCGGAGAGTATATCACGATCGAAGGAGACGGTGACATCCAGAAAGCTACCAAATTAGTGGCAGAAAAGGGTATCGTTCCCCCGACCTTACAGAAAGACTTGGATCGTATCGCGGGAGCTAACATCCCGAAGGATATTTTCTTCAAACAAGGAACTAAAGTTCTAGGGTTATAATCCGGAATGATATTATACAAAATACCCAAGTTCATGTTGATTTTGAACTTGGGTATTTTTATTATTTCAAATATTCACGAAAAAAAGATTCTATCTTGTCAAAAGGAATAACATTTGCCTGGTTATCGTACAAATCCACGTGGCTTGCACCGGGAATAATCAAAAGTTCCTTGTTATCACCTTTCAATTTTTTGAATGCATCTTCACTAAAATAGCGAGAATGAGCCTTTTCACCATGAATCATAAGCACGGCATTCCGTATTTCATCGCTGTAAGCCAACAAGGGCATATTGATAAATGAAAGTGACGATGTCTTATTCCAGCCATTATTGGAATTAAGTGAACGTTTGTGGTAACCACGCGGCGTTTTGTAGTAAGCGTAATAATCCTTCACGAATTGCGGGGCATCATCCGGTAATGGATCGACCACTCCCCCGGCTAGTTCATACGTGCCATTCTTGGCATCAAGTGTACGCTGGGCATTGAGTTGCCGACGAAGCTCATACCGTTGGTCGGCATCCATCGTGTCAAAATACCCGTTGGCATTCACGCGACTCATGTCATACATCGTGGAAGTAACCGTAGCTTTAATACGCGTATCCATGGCGGCAGCGTTAAGAGCCATACCACCCCATCCGCAAATACCTAAAATTCCAATACGTTCAGGGTCAACATCATCGCGAGTCGAAAGAAAATCAACGGCTGCACTGAAGTCTTCCGTGTTAATGTCCGGCGAGGCCACGTACCGGGGTTGGCCTCCGCTTTCACCCGTGTAAGAAGGATCGAAAGCGATCGTCAGAAAACCACGTTCCGCCAGCGTTTGCGCGTAAAGCCCAGACGATTGTTCCTTGACTGCCCCGAAAGGACCGCTCACCGCAATGGCTGCCAATTTCCCCTCCACATTTTTGGGGATATACATATCTGCAACAAGCGTGATACCGTAACGATTACGGAATGTCACTTTCTCGTGAACAACCTTGTTGCTCTGTGGAAATACCTTATCCCATTCTTTCACTAATTCTAACTTTTCCATATTCTTCTCTTTTACTTGATTTGTACTTGTTTGGCCGCTTACGATTGTTCCGGCAAGGAACAACATTCCTGTTGCTACAATTGTCTTTATACTCATACTATTTCAATTTTAAATTTCATATCCATTACTTCTGATTTTATGATGTAAAGGTATGAGATTCAATCGGTATGGATTGTATACAAATTACCGTAAAAATAACCACTTTTACGGTTTCTATTGAGGGTGTGTCAAAAGGTATTTTATCCTCAAAAAACTCCTCCGTCACTTCGTGCCACCTCCTCTATAAACAGAGGAGGAGCTGGTGACTCTTTCCGAATATAGATAGTATTTCAACTCTCCTTCTGTTTATAGAGGGAAATCGGCGAGTAAACGAGAATAGACAGCGAGTTTACTCGTTGTCTGTCGAGCGAGAGCCGATTCGAGACTGCTTGCAGGCTCAATACCCCGAAGGGGGGAGGGAGTTTGAAAAATGACTTTTGACACACTCTCCTGTAACTAAATCGCTCTTCACGACGATATAAACGAAAAAAAGAAACATGAAGAAATTATTTTCCAGTACTATATTCAAATTAATCATCGCCGTCATTATCGGGATTCTTCTCGGATTCGTCGCTAACGAGGGCTTTATGAACTTTGTCGTTACCGTGAAATACATCCTCGGGCAATTGATCTTCTTCATGGTTCCACTTATTATTTTAGGATTTGTTTCCTACTCGATCGCCAAGATGAAAGATAACGCCTCCAAAATGTTGTCTCTGGCTCTCATTATCGCTTATCTTTCCTCCATTGGTGCGGCCTTCTTTGCCATGGTCTCCGGGTACACCCTGATCCCACACCTCTCCATCGAACCCGTGAAAGAAACCTTACGACAATTACCGGAATTAATCTTCCGCCTTGATATACCCCCTGTTGTCAGCGTGATGACCGCCCTCGTACTGGCCATCATGATCGGTCTGGCCACCGTGTGGACCAAATCGGAAGTGTTCGAAAACCTACTGGACAATTTCCAAAAGATGGTGTTGTTACTCATCAACCGCATTCTTATACCCATCCTCCCCTTCTTCATCGCGGCCAATTTCTGCGCATTAAGTTACGAGGGTGCCATCACGAAACAACTCCCCGTGTTCCTTGGTGTTATGGTTATTGTCATCATCTCCCAGTTCGTGTGGCTTTCTTTCCTGTACGTCCTTGCCGGGGCCATCTCGAAAAAGAATCCTTGGCAGGTATTGAAGTACTACGGCCCCGCCTACCTCACAGCCGTCGGCACGATGTCATCGGCCGCCACGCTGGCTGTCGCGTTGAAATGTGCCAAGAAAAGCCCGGTATTAAAAGACGATGTTATTGATTTCGCCGTTCCCCTATTCTCGAATATCCATTTATGCGGCTCCATCCTAACGGAAGTCTTCTTCGTGATGACCGTATCACTCATGCTTTACGGTTCACTCCCGTCATTAACCGTCATGATCCTCTTCATCATCCTACTCGGCATCTTCGCCATCGGGGCTCCGGGAGTTCCCGGTGGAACCGTGATTGCCTCGCTGGGAATCGTGATCTCCGTTCTCGGATTCGATGAGGCCGGAACAGCCCTTCTACTAACTATATTCGCTTTACAGGATAGTTTCGGAACAGCCTGCAACATCACGGGAGACGGGGCATTGACATTAATCATGACAAAAGCATCCAGCCACCGTTCTACAAAACAAAAAAGTATTAATAGTTAGAAATCACCTTCCGCCAAGAAACACGACATATCACGAATTCCATCAAGAAAACAAGAAACGACATCACCACGATAGCTCCCCAGATTCCAAACCACGACAACCGCATAGCCAGCGTATGCGCTCCCCCGACAAGAACCAGCATAAGCATCAGTACAATAACCCGCAACATATTCCGCCCGGAATCCATGGAGCTTTTCTCTTTCGAAAAGGGAAAAAGCATCCCGGAAAACCATAGATAAATATAACTTACCAACGTACTCACGACCAGAATAAACAACAGGTCCGGAAGAATCACCCAGTCCAGCATCGCAACAAAAATCCCGCAGAGCAACACGTAAACCGGAAGATAATATTTCACAAACAAAGCCTTGAAACACCCGAGGATCAAGGCCCCCGGACGCTCCAACGGTTTGGAACGATAAAGCCAAAGTAAATCCCCCTTATTCGTAATTGACATATTCATCTGGATTCCGATACTAATCATCGCCATCATGTAAAGAGGCATATAATAAGCAATGCCGCCAGCTTCCTCCTGCCGTCCCTGGTATAAAAAGAAAACTGCCAAGAACATCGTGTAAATCATCATGGGCAAAACACCTTGTCTGAACTTCAAATTATCACGGGTCATACGCCATCCCAAGACAAACCCGGTCACCTGCATCGGGCTCCGACCAAATACCCGTGCTAAACCGTAAAGCCATCCCTCCTTTCCCCCCTTACGTTTCTTGCTCACGGGTGAGTACGAATTCAACACCCCCGCTTTTGCCGCAAAATAAGGAGCAAGATAAGCCACCGTGATATAACCAAGCACGACAACAAGCCCTACCCCGATCAACGCCAGCAACAAGACGGGTCCCGTCGGTTGCTTTACCATCACCGTCAAGGACATAAAATAACAAGGTGGCGTAAAATACATCCAAGTCCCCGGCTGAAACATATCCAATTGAATATTATGAATTAACTGCCCGACCAACTGGTAGCTCAAAGCCACCCCGGCAATCAACACCACCTGAACATAGCTCATCACCCGCTGAAACCTCTCCACTGAAATAAAGCGCATCACCCCGAGATAAATAACATTAGCAAAAAGCAACGTGAAAATCGTGTTCAGAAACACTGAAATAATGAAAAAAGCCCCGGACATCACCCCTTTCCAAAAACAGACAATCACCAGAGGGATCACCGACATACAACCGGAAAGAAAAAACATGTACACCAACATCGACACGAGACGAGCAACCAGTATCGTTTTAGAATTCACGGGCAAACGCTGCAATATATGATTATCGTTCCCGTCAAAAAGAATCCGGGAATATTCCATCATAAAACTCATCAGAAACATCAGAAACAGGTACGACTGGTATAACAAAAGCGACACCCCGAAAGCTCCCGACGCTATTCCCGTCAAGAAAAAGATCGGCCCGCAAATTCCGAGTAAAATTCCCTGCCTCATCAACGCATTTGACGCATTTTTCTTGTTCCGTCCACTCCGGTCAATCCGGTTATCCACCGTCAGTTTCACCGTCACGATGGCCAGCATCCGGTCGAAATCAACGCCCATACGGGTAAACACCCCTTGAAAGAGTCGCAGAATTTGTGTCACCACCCTAATCATGACTCCCTGTTTTCAAAAGCGTTTACAATCTGTTCCGCTTTTTCCGACTGCCCAGTGGCTCCTATTAACTTCGTGAACAATCCCTCCAAAGAACTCGTTCCGGCCTCCTCCATCAACTCCCGAACCGAACCGTTAGCGATAATCGTTCCCTCGTTAATCAAAATCACCCGACTGGCTATTTTCTCCACCACATCCATCAGATGTGAACAATAAAAGATCGTTTTTCCCTCTTTCGCCAAACGAGCAATGACCTCCTTCACGACAATCACCGCATTAGCATCCAGCCCGTTCAAAGGTTCATCCATGAAAATCACCTCCGGATTATGCAGCAATCCCGAAATAATATGCACCTTCTGTTTCATCCCCTTCGAGAAATTCACCATTCTCTCGTCCCGGTTCTCCCTCATCTCGAACAACGAGAGTAACTCGTCAGCCTTCCGGTTCATCTCCTTCCGGTCCAGCCCGTACATGGCTCCAATAAACTCCAAATACTCCATCGGGGTCAAATGCTCGTACATCACGGCATTCTCCGGGATATACCCGATCCGTTTCTTCACCTCTATATCACTTTCCCGAACATCATACCCCAACACGTCCACCTTCCCTTCAAAATCCTCCAATAACCCGCACATAATCTTCACGGTCGTGGACTTCCCCGCCCCGTTACTCCCAAGGTAACCGATCACCTCTCCCGGCCGGATCTCCATATCGATCCCCTTCAACACGTGTAAAACCTCTTTCCCCTTGGGAAAACTCTTTTTCAAACCGGTCACCCGGATCACGCAATCATCTGCCATATACTGACGTTATTAATTATTCTCCGAACACAACATGACAAAGATAAAGGATAATTTAAGAAATGAGCATAAAAATTCCCCAAAAGCAAACACCTTTGGGGAACTCTCTCTACTTATTCAATAAATTAAAATTTATAGAATGCCCGCACATGACTAGAAGCATCTTGAGACAATAAAGCGACACTAATTCCATCTCCAAACATCGAAAAACTTATACTACGCACCTTGTCACTTAACGATAAAGAAGAAGAAAAATAACCATCAGTATCCCACCAATTTGTTTTTATTTCGGTAGCACCCACCACACCTGTTGCCACAATCTTATCATTAATCAAATCCGTGTTCGTATACAATATATTCCAAAAGTCCCTCAACTCATTCAAAGCCGGCATATACCACCCGGAAATACCATCTTTATTTTTATCCATACACCACTTCATCGCCGGGAATTTCTCTAAAGTCGGATCTACATTCAGAACCTCGTTCAAATTCTCTTGGGCATCACCTGCCGAATAAGCCTGCGCCATCAATGACGGTTCCGTACACCATTGGGTTCGTTCTTCATCCAACGAAATCAATACCCCATGCTTACCCGTTTCATCCACGGCAATAACTAATCCTTGCACTCCGTTCAAATTATAAAAATCATACAATTTAAATGTTGGTAAATCTTCCACAACCTCTCCCACAATCGGAGCTTCCGTTTCAATCCAATCCTCGATTTCCTCAACAGTTACATGACATTCACCACTTTCAATACTTACACTCAACGTCATCTGCTTTCCCGGTTGAAAAATAAGATCTTCCGGCAATTCACTAAAATAAGAATAACCTCCCAAAGTTTTTATATCCAACCATTTTACCCCTTTCTTCAAAGTCTGAGGTACAATTATTGCTTTTACGGCGATCTCAAAACCATCTTTTTGCATGACTTCATCTGCCGCCACGACTTCTCCCGTTTCACCCTCTGCGATCACCGTTCCTTCATTCAAATCAATCTTTGCATTTGTTACACTACCAAGAATCCTCACCTCACCCCCAATCATATCACCCGGAATCATCGCATCACTCTTCAAATAAATAATAACCTTACTCATCAGATGACTAAATTCCAATGCGATTGGTTCTGTCTGAAAATCAGCATAACCTCTTGCCCATAAAAAATCACTTTCACCATAGGCAGAAAGCCCGTCTTGCAAAGAATCCTGTCGTTCTGCAACCTGAAACAAACAAGCCTCAGAGAGTATTCCATTCTCCGGCAAATAAGGATAATAAGCTGCAAACTCAATTCCGGTCTCCCGGTTCCAGTAAACAAGCGGATCACCAACCAAGCCATCAGCACTTTGCATAAACTTCTTGTTACTTACACGGGCACCAAGCAAATCCTCGGTTTGCCTCTCACTTGCATCTACAATATAAACACCCACTCCGGCACCTCCCCGGAAACGAGCCAACGCCTCCCCTTCATCCATCCCGAGAATCTTTCCGGATAAACGTATTGGGATGTCAGATAATAACATCTCCTTATCATCATCGCAAGCTGTCAGAAACATCCCAATAACTCCAATAACTATTAACAATATCTTTCTCATAGCTATTTATTTATGATTCACTTCCACTTTTCAATATAAACACAAAACGTGTACGATACCCTCGTTCCAAGATAATCTCTTCCCCCCGGTATATGTATATTTTCCCATCCTGCAAGCACCTGAACACGGGAATCCCCTCCCCTAGAGACTGTGCTGGCAATAATGCCCTATATGTAAAAGAACCCATATCTGTCGCATCTTCCAAGCGCCACATATCAATCGTACCCGTCTCATTTTCAGCAACAGACACTCCTGTACCTAAATTGAATGAATTTTTCAAACAAATCTCGGTCATTTGCACCTCCAATCTTTCATTCGGCGTAATCACATTACCTCCCCGAATTTCAACTTCCACGGCAGCCATCACGTGCCGGAAAAGCAACTCCACCTCACCCTCGTTCACTCCTGTCGTGTTCGTGGCAGCCATCCAATCCGAGCCATTCCTTCCCTCGATAGTCCTTTGATCCGGTTTCACGCCCATGGCAATACCTTCTGGGTTTATCGCATCACGGGAATACGGGTAATAAGCATAAAAATCCAGCTCCGCCCCATCTTGCGGATAAACAATTTTATCCTTCAAAGATGCGGGTTGCCATCCCTCATCCGTCTTCACCCATTTGGCATTATGAGCTTGATTGCCGGATAAAGCGGGAAACGAATTCCCGCCCGCTACATCATGTTTCACCGCATAAATCCCGATAGAATCCCCGACCTCAAAATTGGTAGCCGTAGCTCTAGAGAATATCTCATCGAACCGAGTGATTCGAAAAGTAACCTCCTTGCCTTGTCCGACTTCTCCCTCATCTTCCGGCATCCCGGAATAACAGGCCGTACAAAGTCCCAGACAAAACCATGCAAAATATTGATAAACTTTAATCTTCATAATTCCAGTTTTAAATACCTTCCAATGCATTTAACGTCTCCTCTGTTTCCGAATCTGAAGGACGTGTCATTTCCTTATTTATCACCTTACCCTCTCTATCCAATAGGATAAAACGAGGAATGGCCCTAATGGCATAGTCTTTCGCAATTTGAGCTTTATTTCCCCCATGTAATTGAATACCTCCCAAGTGATCTTCTTGCACCATTTTAATCCATGCAGCTTTATTAGCATCAATAGATATACTCACGAAATAGATATTCTTTCCTTCAAACTTTTTCTCTAGTTTTTTCAAATAAGGTAATTCTGCTTTACACGGACCACACCAAGTTGCCCAAACATCAATGTAAACGTATTTCCCTCTCAAATCCTCCAAAGCGACCATCTTCCCATCAATATCCATATATTTATGATCAGATGACATTATTTGAGTCCCTTCCGAATATTTTGCCCACATTTTCTGCGCTTGCGCCAATTCCTGTTGATAGACTTCTTTCTTCACGTTACGTTTGTAAAAAGATTCTATGTCACGAAGTGGTCTACCTTCCGTTACTTCAATATATTGCATCACCAAACTTTGAGTAATATCTTCCAAAATAACCGGAGTCTTAAAATGTTCCGTCAAAAAGTTTAACTGTTCTAATGTTCCCTTATACCTATCATTCCCCATGAACTCCGATACACCAAGAATACCAATACCACCTTTCACGTAATCCCGGTAAGAAGAAATTTTCCAAACTTGTTCATTATCAATAAAAAGTTTCGGGATATAAGCTTTCACTTGAGGCGTCTCCTCATATTGCTCCAACCCGGTCCATTCACTACCATTTTTCCAAAAATGCTGAATAGGATAACTAACTAATGGGGTATACAACTGATATTTAACCCGAAACAACTCTATCTTCTCAAACTCTTTGGCAAATTTCTGCTTTTTAATCAACTCGGTATTCTCTTTATTCAACTCGGATAGTTTCTTCAAAAACTCGTTCTCTCCTAACGTAAAATCAATGCGCTCTAAAAACTTCAGATCGTTCTCGTTCAAGTATTTATTGATTCTTACATTCTCCACATCTCCTTGATAATTAAAACTATTCTTCTTAAGGTGAAAAGACCCATCTTTATTCGGAACCAAAACAAGAGTTAAATCTTTCCCCGGTTCCAGATAAAGTAAGTTCCTAGCATATCCTATTGTTAAACTAACATATTCTCCTTGTTCCAATGCGATCTCCATCATCCCCATTTTATCCTCTCCCACCACGATCTCTTCTTTCAAATGATTCCCCTTCACCTCCACTTTCCCTGTTAATAAGGCATTTTGCAAATTAACTGTCAACCTCATTTTCTTTGCCTGTGCAAACGTAGCACTACACAACACGAGTACCCCGATTATTAATAACAAAAATCTTTTCATCATCATTTCATTTTAAACATTAATCTAATTTATTGCATCCCAATCTTCTTGAAGTCCTGTCAAGGCATACTTCGATTTATACATCCACCGGGAAGGACACTTTTCTATATGTTCCCGAATTCTGGCTACTTGATCCACTGTAATCGAATTTTTCCAGCTATACCGATCCATCACATTATAGGAAGTAAAATATTCTGTATTCTCATCCACGGAATCTTCCTCCTTACTCGTATTCTTTAAAACAGATGAATTATCATTCCAATAATAATACGTATCAGTACAGTAGTCAGTATCTCCATCAACGATATTACTAACCCCTTCGCTTTCGGAGGCTTGAGTCGATAATAACCCGAAAAATTGAGCCATAGAATTCGAGATCTCAAAAAAATCCGTTGAATTCATCGGATTAAGGAAAGCCGACATATTAATAAAGAAACCAACATCACGAGGTTTTTCCGGGAATTGGTCCAGAGGCCATTCATTAGCATTCAAACCCGGAATTTCTTCTCCTGCTAATATCACCGTCGGAGCCTTCACGGAAGAATTGGACCCCTGAGGATAATTAATTAACCAGATATTCAAATAATACCGGTAATCATATATTAAATTCAATTTATTTTTCAATACATAATTCTCATAATCATCAATATCCTCAAAAGTTTCCGAGGCGCTGATCTCCCAATTATGGATTCCTTCCTCGGCAAGTTTTACCCCGGAAACATCGTACTTAGCGGCAACAAATTTAATCTTCGTATCTGCACCATTAGGATCTGTTGTCACCACACGCCCAAATACATCATTTAGTCGATCAAGATTCTTCTTCACCACCTCTTCCGTTATCTTGAACGAAGGTACACCCACCTGCTCCGTAGGATTAAGAACATGAAATATCACGGGAAACACTAATTCCTCATACTCCTGTTTCGGTAACTCCCGGATTCGAATAGCGATCTTTTCACTTTCCAGTTCTCCCGATTTAGCATAGAAATAAACCGTTCTCTCCGTTGCATCTGTCGTTGAATAAACGGCATCCGGAATTTCATTTCCGCTTTCATCATACAATTTCAAAGCTCCTGCCGGAATAACATCTTCCGGAATTTTGAAGGTATCACAAACCACACGGGGATCATACATGATTGTATCGTTATCCACGCCCTTATACTGAGCCGAATAATCCGGTAACTCCTTTATCCCGAAGGCTGTAATATAAAAACACATCTTCGCCTTTCCATCCGGAAGTAACATCTTATGATCCGCCCGAATCGATAATAATTTTATATCACTTAACGAAACCGGATTCTCGTAAAATTTGTCATCATGATCACACGAGACAAACAAAACGAACAATACAAAAAATGATAATATTCTATTCATATACAACCTCTTTATCAGTTCAAATTTCCCCAACCGGGATTCTGTTCTATTTTATTATTGTAATCCAGCTCTACCCCGTTCGGAATAGGCAAAGCATAACGATAATCATCTGATTTCAATTCATAAACTTCCGTACCTTCTCCCTCTTTACTCATTCCGACCCTACTGGTTCCGATTCCCAACCTCTTCATGTCCACCCAACGAGTTCCAGCCTCATAACAAAACTCCTTTCGTCTTTCGTTCAGAATCTCACCTAACACATCCTCTCCTGAATAATTCTCAAAACCGATAATTCTTGCCCTTTTAAAGGTTTCCAACATATCCTTAGCCTCCGCAACCCGATTTTGCCGACACTTGGCCTCCGCATTAATCAAATACATCTCAGCCGTACGGAAAAGAACTGTAACCTCATTAATTGATCTCGTATATCCCGGTTTATTGATGTAATGTATCGTCCGGCCTTCTTCTTCCTCCGTCTTAAACCAAGCCTCCCGACGTATATCTTCCTCATCATACATATCAAGTAACTCGTTAGAAACTCGCTGGGCTTTTCCCTCTGCCCAAATACCGGAAAAAATATCACCAAAACCACATGATATTCGATAGGTCATCCGGAGTTGATAATTAGCTCCTCCCACTTGATATTCTCGGACTGTCCCGGAAAACATATTAAAAAGAATATCTTCCCGATTTTCAGGCTCATAACCTGCTATCAACTCTCCGGAATATTTCTCGGCATTTGCCCAGTCACTCTCTTCCGCGGCTGCAGAACCAGCCTTAAACATATACACTTGTGCTAAAATAGCTTTCACAATCCCCGGATAATAAAAAATATTCCATTTCTCCCTTACAGTTTCATACTCCAAGACATCTTCCAATTCACGAATCACAATTCTATAAACCTCTCGCTGGGACAACCGCCCTCCGGGAATAACATTCTCCGAATCCAAATTCAACGGAATTCCCAGCTTATCACTATTATAAGGAGCAAAGAATTGCAACAACTTGAATATATAATAAGCACGTATTGTTTTAACCTCACCCGTGATCGTTTCATACTCGGCTTGAGTATATCCTCCGGCTTTTTCCAAATCGTCAAGAATAACATTCAAAAAACCAATTGCCCCGTAACACTTTTCCCACAAAACACTTGCAAGTGAAACACCTTTCCAATCAATACATTCCGTATACACGTTCATGGCCTTCTCCTCGATACTGGAATGATCCGAATAATAAGACATATTCATATCATCCTCGTACAGGCATAACTGGGTTGCCACATCATTATACAAGGGAAAACGGAAAACAGATCCTCCATAAGAAGGAGAAAGACCTCCTGTTGAATACGTTATCGCAGCCAAATAAGTCAACAATTCCGTTTTTACGTCTTCCAAATTCGCCACAACCCTTTTATTCTTCGGTACGAGATTCAAAAAATCCTTACATCCCACAATACCGAATACCAGTATGCACATTATAATCCAACCTCTTTTCATAATTCATTCTCATTAAATTCCTATATTCAAAGAAATCATATACTTTTTGGAATTAGGATAACTAAATCCCCCAAAATTCTCCGGGTCCAAGCCAGAATAACCGGATATGGTAAACACATCCCGAACATTAAAATTCACCCGTAGTGACGTGAGTGAAAATTTCTGACAAATCTTTGAAGGTACCCGATAACCAAATGAGATACTTGTACATTTCAAGAAATCACCACTTTCCAATTTCAAATCGTACCACTCGCTATTAAGAGACGAATATTCACCCCCGGAAGAATAGACCGGAATATCCGTAATATCTCCCGGCTTACGCCAACGGGTCGCCTCTTTTTTCAACACGTTCTGGCTGGCTGCCGAAACGACTCCTCCTGCCGATGTAGCGTAATAAGCTGCCGTAATCTTGTGTCCTACCATAAACGTGAAATTTGCATCAAACGTAAAATCCTTCCAAGACAGATTCGTCCGGAATCCTCCATTAACAGTTGGATAACTATCTCCCAAGTTCTCTTTTATACTTTCCCGATCTTTATTCACAACATCATCCATATCTAAAACCCATCGGCCATCTTCTCGTTGGAAACCAATAGGTTCCTCCCGTTTACTATTATCAACAAACGCCAATGTATGACCTGTACGTGGGTCAATTCCTGCAAAGCGATACCCGAACCATGCATTTGTAGAAGCCCCCTCAACAGGTGTTGTCTTATCATATCCTTTAGGAATCTCTGAAATATCTTTATAATACGTTTTGATCACTTTACTCCTGTTCATCCCGACATTAAAGTCTACCTTCCAAAACAGCTCTTTAGTACGAAGAACCTGAGAATTCATGGAAAATTCCCAACCGTAATTCCTAACCGACGAACTATTATATTTTATACTACTTACTCCAACGGAAATAGGCAAATTTTTCGTGTCCAGCAAATTACGTGTCACGTTATTATAATAATTCACCGTTCCCCGGATTCGACGATTCAGTAACGCGAAATCAACACCCACACTCCGGTCTTCCTTTTTCTGCCACTTCACGGACGGATTCTTAGGTTGAATATAAGTCGGAATATCATAACCGAAATACTCGTCTGTCGACATAAAAGTCATCACACCAAAAGGCAAAGCATTTTTATCAATGCTCCCCGTGTAACCATACGATAACCGGAATGCCAATTCATCCAGCCAAGAAATCTTTTTCATAAATCCCTCTTCGTACACGTTGTATTTAAAACTGGCATTCCACAATGGGGAAAAACGATTAGCCGTACCGATAATATCAGCACCATCCATACGAATACTTCCGGCAACAACATACCGATCCAAAAAACTATACGACCCTGAAACAAAGAATGAAACGCTCCGGTTCCGAGATTCAGATAATCCATCCAGCAAATTCAGAATCTTCCTTTTCACATCCTCAACACCATCTATATCCGGCACCCCCATTAATCCCTTTTCCGGATCATACTCGGGATACTTCACATAATTACTATTAGATTTATACTCGGAAACTTCATGACCAACATAAATACTCAAAAAATGCTTTTCTTTAAACGCCTGGCGAAACTCTAAATTATTGCGCCAAGTCCATCCCGATGATCGGCTATTACCCTCCGCCAACGCACCACGATTCAATTCATCAGGTAACTCCGTGTAAACACCCGTCAACCAGTTATTCAACTTACCCGTATATGATCCTGGATCCCAAGTAGTACAGGTTTCATGAGCATTATTAAAAACAGAGCCTCTGGTAGAAAATTTTAGATTCTTTAATAACTGGAAATCCAACTCCAAAGAAATATTGTTATCAAGAGATTTCTTTGTGGACTTATTCCGTTTCATCTCATCCAAAATATTAAAATCATACTTGTAACCGTCTTTCAATGAACTCAACTCCGATGTATAGGAACGGTCATACTCCAAATTTCCCTCCTCATCATAAGGGCGCTCGTAAGGATTAGCGTAAGTTGCATAACGCAAAGGATTAACCGACATCTCCGAATCTTCATCTTTTCGAATTGTTGACGATACATCAAAATTAATTTGCAGCCAAGAATTAAACTTTTGGGACAAACGTAAGGAACCTCCCCAATTTTCATACACATTTGTCGGCACGATACCCTTCGTCTTCCGGTAATTCAATGTAGCATAGTACTGACTCTTTTCCGTTCCCCCGGAAAGAGCGATAGAATGATTCTGAGAAAAAGCTGTTTTAAAAATAACATCAAACCAATCCGTGTTGATTTTACTCAAACGCTCAATTTCAGCCTCGGCCTCACTTCGAGTAATCTTACCGACATCCGCATTTCTTAACAAAGTCATCACCCGTCCCCCAGAAGTCTGATTCGGGAAATCCTCATATATACTCCGTTCAAAAGCAATTTTTTCCTCAGAATTCATCAAATCCAACTTATTCTTCGGGGCTGCATCTATTGAAAAGTTTGCCGCAACCCTTATCGAAATACTGCCCTCCTGCCCTCTCTTTCGTTTAATCACAATGACTCCATTCGCCGCCTGAGAACCGTATATAGCTGTTGCTGCCGCATCTTTCAAAACAGTTATACTCTCAATATCTTCTGGTTCTATATCATTTAAACTCCCGTAGAAAGGAGCCCCGTCCACAATCCACATCGGCTCCATTGACCCGTAGAGAGAATTTAACCCCCGTATCCGAATTTCAGGTAAAGTCCCCGGTTTTCCGGAAACATTCCGAGTAGATACACCTGCCATCGCACCCCGGAGTACATCACCCACAGAAGCATATCCCTTATTCTCGATCTCTTTCGCCGTAACCACATCCACCGCTCCCGTCATCCTTTTCTTTTCTATTGTCTGATAACCGGTCGTGACAGTTACCTCTTCCATCATCGCAACATCCTCAGATAAGATCACCTCTTTCTTCTCTTTTGTCCATTCCATCTCGACAGGCTGCATCCCGATAAAGGAAAATTTAAGCACGGGAGCGATAGATTTAAGTACAACTAACTTAAATTCCCCGTTAACATCCGTCGCCACGCCTATGTTCGTTCCCTTCACGACAATCGATACTCCGGGTAACGGATTTCCCTGTTCATCCTTCACCTTTCCTTTCAACTCCACGTAAACAGGCGTCTCTTCATTACCCTTCTGATCCTTTTTACGCACCATAATGTAACGTCCTTGAATATTAAACGAATACCTCTTCCCCAAGACCACATCCAACACCTCCTTTAACGTACTGTTGTGCATCGACACGGACATCTTCTCCTTCACGTCAACAATATCCGTGTTGTACACGAACTCGACATTTTGCAATTGGCAAATTTTCTCCAGAATCTCTCCCAGAGTAGCCTCTTTCATCTCAATCGTAAGTCTCTTTTCTTGAGAATACACGTTATTCCCGCAAATACCCGAGACGAAAAGCAAAATAAACAAGAACACGCCATGTAAGTGCCCTCGAATTTTTAATTCACAATTTTTCTCCATACATTTGTTATTAACATTAATAATACCCCATAACAGAAGATGCGGCAAACACTGCTGTTATGAAATTATTTTTACAGAACAGGGAAGTGATGATTCCCTGTTCTAATTATTTTTAACCATAATCCGTTTCCCTTCTATATCAAAACGTACCTTCGTAACCTCCTCTATCATTTTTAAAAGAAATTCTACCGGATTGTATTTCTCAACCGCCCCGCTAAAACGTAAATCTTTTAGTTCCTCCTCTTCATACGCGACCTCAAAATCATACCATCGATTTAATTTCTTCATAATATTCTCCAGCCTCATATCCCGGAACTTGAATTCTCCATCAATCCACGAGGTATAAATCCTCGGATCACACTCCTCCGAGATCACCTGTGCCGTCCCTTTATCAAATTTCAACATATACCCTGGTGTCAAATCACAATTCCACGTGGAATCATTGCCATAAACAGAAACTTTCCCTTCCACCAGCGTGGTCATCGCACATGGATCATCCGTATAAGAAGTCACGTTAAAAGATGTCCCCGTAACTTTCACGATATAGTCATTAACCCGCACGTAAAAAGGCTTATCGGAATCAGGTGCAACTTGAAAATAAGCCTCTCCTTTTAAAAACACCTCTCGCCGGTCTGAATTAAAACAAGTTGGAAAAACGAGTTCCGATTCGGAATTCACCCGCACACGAGTCCCATCCGCTAACATTAATTGATACTCTCCGCCACAAGGAACCCGTAACGTATTAATACTCGATTCTCCGGATCTTTCCCGCACATTCCGGTAAGACAATTCCCCTTTCTCGTTGCTCAAAACAACAGAACTATCCGACTCCATCAAGGATAATCGCTTATCCAATATAATTTCTTGCCCATCATTCAATATCAAGGATGCTCTCAAGCACCCCGGCTTTATCTCTGACTGGAACATAAATTGAGATTTTTCTTCCCCTTTATTCGCAAACCACACGCATGTACTCACGAAAAATAAAATTACAACTGCAGCGACACAACGTATAACCAAAAACTTTCGACGACGCTCGTAACGTCTCCGCCACGCTATGAACTCTTCCCAATTATAATGTTTTTCTATTTCCCTCTTTCTAGCCTCCTTCTCCACATAAAAATCAAGATTTCGCAACTCGCCTAAAATCCTTTTTCCCCGATTAGATTCGTTCACCCATTCCGAGACCTCGTCATCCATCTGTTTATCCTCTTCATTCAATAAACTTTTACCTATCCCCCGGGCTAAACGAACCCATTTTTGCACATTCATTTCCATCTTTTCATGCTTTATTTCATCTATAAAACACTTCTCGACGAAATAGGAATGACACCTACTTACATTTTTTTTGGAAAATACCGGAAAAAAGATTTATTCACTAATTAGAATAACAAGAATAGCAAAACCCGCAAATGCCCCAAGTTCTGACGCAGCATAATATAACTTCTCGCTTTGTGCGTTTTGACCGTGTTAACAGATACCCCTAATTCCTCTGCAATCTCTTCATTTGAATAACCATCCAATGCCTTAAATAAAATTTTTCGACTAGTCTCTGAAAGCTTATTAATTTCTTGGAGTACAATGTTCGCTACCTCTTCCTTTATCACGTTCTCCATGAAATAATCTTCTGATTCCCAATCATCCGGTAAGGATTCAAAATACTTTTTACGCACATTTTCATGGCGTAATTGATTCAGACAACCATTACGAATACTTTTATACAAATATGTTTTTAAAGCAATCTCATCATTAAAATTATTTTCTTGCCTCCAATATTTAATAAATGCCTCCTGAACAATATCCTTGCAAGTCTCTTCATCAGGAATATATTTTAAGGCAAATTGGAGGAATAAAGAAAAATAAGACTCAAAAAACTCTTTTTCTTTTATTACTTTATTGGAATATGTAATCGTCTCCTCCATGCTTGCAAAAGTAGCAACATTGCACAAGAAACAAAATTATTTCCCGCAAATCGTCATTATAAATTGCAATCAATCTGACCACATTCCCTAAATCGCAGCCAACTAATAACTGACATTCCGTTTCATCACTCGCTTAATCTGCCTCATTCCGGGTAAACGTCCCACCGTGTTCCGGTTCAGATACCTGTAACTCAAAAGCATCAGCAAAAAGAAAATCCCGATAATACACGTCCAGCCATATAATTCCTTCATGCTGACCAGCATCACCTGCCTCATCGTCTCGCCATAGAGCTGTCCCGTTGGGATATGAGCGGCAATAGGATTCACCGCATCCAGATCGGCAGCTAACAATTGATAGTTTCCCGGTAGAACGTGTTGCATCACCCGCCCGTAAATCGCACTTCCGAATGCCGAACCGAACCCCGTCCGCACAAACCCCAGCAAAGACAACACTTGAAAGAAATGTTGGAACGGCACGAATCCTGAGATATAAACTGTCAACGATATATAAATCATCACGTATCCCGCTCCCCTTAACAACGTCGGCAAGTAAAGCCATTCAATATTCATCCGCGGATCGATCAGAAAATACATGAAACACTGGTATATCACGATCAGCGCAAACCCGGTAAACACGGCCCTTTTGTAGCCCCCATGCAAGCGGGCGTGCCAGTAATAAACTGCCAAAGCTCCCAAAACGATTCCCAATAGGTTCCACCAGTTCAGAGATACCGAATTCAGCACATCATATTTCAAAATACTCCCGGTAAATATATTTTGTAGAATGGTTGGCGTCGTCTGCAAACAACAGAGAACCAAAAAGGCAAGCAATATCGCCCCCATATTCCGATACCCCAGCGCCTCCTTCGTGATATAAGGATGTCGCAACGTGTGCATCCGGTTAATATTCAACAACAACGCCACGACCGCCACCACGATCCCCGAACGGATATAAGGAGAATACAACCAATCATAAAACTTACCATATTCAAAAACGAAAGCCAAGGCCAAAAGAAAGATCGCCCACAAAATACCGCCCAACCAATCTATCCCGTACAACGGCAAAGCTTTCATAAACCGGAAATGGCGGGTAAACAGAACCGCGCACAACCAAACGACAAGCAATAACCCGATAATCAACCCATGCATATATCGCCAGTCAGCCCAATAGCCTAAATAAACAGTCGCCAACCCCGACAACTGGATACTTCCCAACACGATAAGATACACGACCGGAAAGAACACCGCGAAATTACGAGTCGGCGTGATACTGAGCTGCACGTTCGACAAACACTCAAACGTCCCCCACATACGCAACATCCCGGCAATAAAGCAAACCCCGACCAGCACCGGGAGACTCCCCGTACTCATCGTGATCAAGTTACAAACAATCAACGCCGGGCAGACCATCAAGAAAATTGACCGGGAAGTGAAACGAAACTTCAAGCGAAAAAGAATAGGAAAAACAACCGTTGTCCCCACGAACGAGGCATAACCGGCCATCATAATATCCTCCTGCATCAACGCCAGCGACCCAACCATCTGCAAAACGGATGCCAAATAAATTCCCCCACTAAATTGAAAGGTCACAGCAAAAAACAAACAAAGAAACACACGTACCCGATCCGGGACAAAATCCCGGAACATCATGATGCGTGTCGGTATATTCGGTGCAGACATCTTCTCTAGTAATTAACCTTACATTCCACGTTCATCCCGGCACGCAAGCGGTTCATATCCTCCGGTCTATTCGTCCCCGTGAATTCAATACGAACCGGGATACGTTGTTCCACCTTCACGAAATTTCCGGCAGAATTATCCTGCGGGATCAGTGCAAAAGAAGCTCCCGTGGCCTCCGAAATGGACGCGACACGCCCCTCAAACCTTACTCCCGGAATAGCATCCACCTCGATCTCCACCATCTGCCCTTCCTCCATGCGAGTCGTCTGCGTCTCCTTGTAATTCGCGATCACCCATTTCTCGGTCACATCCACGAGATTAACCATCGTCTGCCCCGGTTGCACGAGTTCCCCCTCGTGTATATTCTTGCGCCCGGTCACCCCATCGGTCGTGGCCAGAATCACCGTGTACGAAAGATTCAGTCGAGCCAAATTCAACGCGGCCTCGGCAAGCTTGATATTCGCCTCGTTCTGTTCCAAACGCTGCGTTTGTTCCTGTTTCACCAGTGAAACCGCCTGTCTCTGACGAAGAATTTGCTCGTAGCGGGCCTTTGTCGCCTCGAACTCCGTCTTCACCTGATCAAATTGCTGCACGGTAACCGCCTCCTGTTTCAACAACTCCTTGTAACGCTCGTAGTCTTTCTCCGCGTTCGCCAATCTCACCCGTACTTCCTCGATCCCGGCATCCGTCACCAGAACATTACTCTGCGCCGCATGAACCGTCGTGTGCATCGCATCCATCCCGACCAGCGCGTTCCGGTAATCCGCCTCCGCCTGTGCCAGCCGCAGGCAATACTCGGCATCCTCAATCACCACCAAGGTATCACCTTTACGCACACGCTGGTACTCTTCAAAATATATCTTCTTGATAAATCCCTGTACACGGGTATTTATCGGGGTAATATGTTGTTTCACCTGGGCATTATTCGTGTATTCCACCCGTCCCAAATGAATAAAACGACTGGCTACCCAACAAATACCGACAACAATAACAAGGATTAAAACCACGTTAGGAATCAATTTCTTTCTATTTGTACTCATAACTGAAATATCAATTAAAATAATTATAAACTACCGATTGTTCTCTTCAACAAATAATACTGATACAGAATACCGATCCGGGCATTCGTCAACTCCAACTCGCTACTCAACTGAATATTGCTGGCATCCAGCATATCCGTCACCAAGGACAACCCGTTCAGGTAACGGTAATGCACCACATCATAATTTTCGTGAGCCAGTTGCACGCTCTTCTCCCGTGTACGTAACCGGGAATAAGCCTCGTCCAGTTCAACCCACGCGGAATGTATCCCGTTAGAGACCTGTTCATCCGCCAGTAACCGATCCTCTTCCGCCTTCCGGGTAGCAATCCGGGCTTGTTTCAACTTTTTATTATTCTTGAAAAGAGCGTCAAACTTGTACGAGATACCGATCCCGACATACCAATAATTAAAATTCTTGTCAATCGGTGGTACCTCAATCAATATCGGTCCGTCAAAATTATTCGCGGCCACGAGTCCGATATTCGGCCTACGCCCGGCACGTACCAAGTCCTGTTGTTTCTTACTCATCTCTACCCCCAAATCAGCCAATTTCAAACGTGGAGATTCATTTTTCATTCCCTGCCAAGACAACTCATCCCGCCTCTCGATATTCCTTGCCAACACGGTCGTATCGGGCAAAATAACCGTCTCAGGGGTCAGACCGATCGTCGTGGTCAACTGACGGTTCAAAATCTTAATCCGGTTCCGGATACTCGTCAATCCCAACTCCAGATTCTGCAATTGAAGTTCATAACGGGTAATATCGCTCTTCAAGGCCGTCCCCTGTTGAAAGGCAGCTTGAATCTCTTTCACCAACAAGCGGGTTTGCTCGATATTTTTCTCGTAGACCTCTTGTTGGTTATACAACTGGTAAAGTTCCAAGTAATACCCCACCAACAGAAACCGCACCTCCTGGCGGTTATCCTGTAATTCCAGTTCCGCCACCTGTTGTTGCAACTCGCTCAACTGAATACTACGGTTGATAGCTCCCCCGGCATATACCACCTGTGTAGCTTTAATCGCGAAATTATTCCCGTAATGCGGCATAGAGGCCTTCTGCCCGTCAGAAAAATCCCGATCCGTCATCCAGCCGTTCCCGATATAACTGAACGATAAATTTGCCTCAATAGAAGGCAGTTTATCACTTTTAGCCGTTTTTATCCCCTGTTTTGTTTCATCAACAGCCAAGCGATGCGAGCGGATACTCCGACTATTCGTGTCGGCCAAACGAAACATTTCATCCACGCTCAAAACCCTTTGTTGCGCACAAACCGGTAACAGACCGGCCATACACAATAGTCCTGTCACAATTTTCTTCCTATTCATCTTGCTTTCTCTTTCTTTAAGACGCTGCAAAATTCCTAAAAAAGCCACAACAATCGGATGTTCGAAAACCGAGAGAATTTGTTTTATTTGAAACTACCCTCCCGCAATTATTCCTATTTTCATCGAAAAACAGTATCTTCGTGCGTTTTTTACAAAGGGAGAATTAACTATGAAGGAACTTTTAAAAAAGTATTTGATATTCGTTATCGGATTGTATTTTCTAGCCGCGGGAATCGTATTAATCATCCGTTCGGCACTAGGCACCACTCCTATTTCCAGTGTAAACTACGTGTTGAGCCTGAACAGCTCTCTATCCTTGGGAACCTGCACGTTCATCATCAATATGCTATTGATTATCGGGCAATTCTGGCTAATCCGGAATAACAAAAGTAAACGGGACATCATCGAGATTCTACTCCAGTTACCTTTTTCTTTCATATTCTCGGCATTTATCGATCTGAATATGCTTTTGACAAGTGGTGTACACCCCTCGAATTACGGGATGTCCATCGCCTTGCTACTCATTGGCTGCCTCGTGCAATCCATCGGTGTTGTCCTCGAAATAAAACCCCATGTTGCCATGATGAGTGCCGAGGGATTCGTAAAATATGCCTCCCGCAGTTGTAACAAAGAATTCGGAAAATTCAAAGTGTACTTCGACGTTACCCTAGTCACGTCAGCCGTCATCCTTTCCCTCATCTTGAGCCAACGTGTAGAAGGTGTGCGGGAAGGTTCCATCATCGCGGCCTGCATAACGGGTTATCTGGTAAGCTTTCTGAACCAAAAAATCATGACACAAAAAACATTACACAAACTTCGCTCCATCATCACAAGATAACCCTTCAGCATGGAGTCTTACAATATTGTCAACATCCAAGAAATCGAGACCTTCAAAAAAGGTGAATCCTACAAGGGGGAGATCACCGTGTTCACCTCTGACATCGGCCCTAAATTTCTCCTGTTCGGAAATAAATCCGTTTACCTGAATGCCTTTTCCTATATGCTGGTGCTATCGGGAAGAGCCACGCTTTTGGTCGATAGCGTGGAATACCCAATTGACGCTCATTCATTGTGCATCCTGTCCCCACTGCACCTCACAAATTTTCGTCAAGTAAGCCGTGATTTTCAATGCCTATGCCTCTGTTCTCGTAAGAATTTCATCGATCGCCTACCCATTCTCAACATCCAACACCGAATTACCCACGGGATGAATATGTACCACTACCCGATCGTGCAAATTTCTGAGGAAGAGAAACACCTACTAGCCTCCACCATGGAAGACCTCCGGATTCAACTTTTCCGGACGGAACATTCCTATCAGTTGGAAATGATCCAGAACGCTCTAACCCGCTATTATCTGGAAATAGACAATATATTGGATAACAAAGGAATAAATGAAGTTACTGAAAGAGTCCCACAAACCCGATACGCCAATATATTACGGAAGTTTATCTCGTTACTCATGCTCCATTACAAAACGGAACATTCCGTTCCTTTTTATGCCCGGCAAATGAATATCACGCCCCAATACTTGACTTCTATCATCAAAGCACAAACCGGTCGCACCGTGAATAATTTCATTTGCGAAATGCTGTACAGCGAGGCCCGTAACCTTCTCGCCTTATCCGAATTTTCCATCCAACAAATCGCCACCGAGTTACATTTCTCAGATCAAGCCTCCTTCAGTAAGTTTTTCAAAAGATGGGCCGGCATTTCACCCCTAGAATTCAGAAACGTGATGGTGAAATCCAAAAAGTAAAAAATAGTTTCTTCAAAAAAGAGAAACTTCAAACATAACAGGACCGTAACTATGTGAAAATTAACAGCTAAATAATAAGGAATTCAGTTCTAAGTACATTGTCATTAATTGAACAATACTTGATCACTACCGTCATGAACCTTATAGGTACCTTATAGTAACCTTATATGAACCTTATATAGAATAAGGTTCATAAAGTATTTATAAAATGTAATGAAAATATTATATTCGGTAGTCATCCGTTAGTCATTATCTATTAATTACAAATTCAGAATAAACCTTAGCACAAACAAGTATAATCCTCACTTATTCCTTCCAAACATACATAAGAAAAATGAGGCACACTCGTTCATTATCATAATATTCACTCGTAAAACACTAAAAATAAACACATTAACATGATACCTGAATTTATTGGCAAAACGGGGAAATGATACCTTTTATGATACCTCTTATGACTCAAATTATCCCTTAATCCTAATATCTCGAATCATTCAGACAAAATAGAAAAGAGAAGTAACAGCACTGATAATCAACAAATTTCATAAAAAAAACAAACCCTCACAGTTTTCCAACTATAAGGGTTTTCTTCATGTTGTTGCCCCACTAGGATTCGAACCCAGACAGACAGAACCAGAATCTGTAGTGCTACCATTACACAATAGGGCAATTGTTTTATTGCGGTGCAAAGATAGTAGTTTTTTGGGATTTCAAAAAACTACTATCTATTTTTTCATGCTACTTCAATATTTTTTGATACTCTTCGTTGTTCGACAAAACCTCCAACGCCTTAGCTATATCCTTGTCATTACGGATATGATACTCGATCACACCCTCTTGCATATAATAACGTTCCATCAACTGGTCGGACAATATATCGGAAATCTCTTTCTTGAAAACATCCAAATCCCGATCAATAGAGTGTCCGAGACTATTCTTCAATTGCTCTACCTGGCTGGACACTTGATCATAGTATTTCTCGTCTTGAGTCGCCTTTACCAATCTTTCCAGAACAAGCTGGGAGGCTGTCTCGTATTCAAATTCACGTTTTTTCAAGTATTCCTTGAATTCGTTGAACAATTCATCCGACAAAACAAATTCAGAAGGAGCTGCAATCGTGGGATGAGTTGCCGCGTATTCATTGACAAAATCAAAGATCATATCCTGCAACACCAGTTCTTGGGTTACCTTAGCGTATTTCTCCGGTTCAATCTTCACGTCCGGCGTAATACCACCACCGTCATACACGGTTCTCCCTACTTTCGTTTTAAAGGGTTTCATTAAAGAATCGGGAATCGTACCCACACTACCATCCGGATTACGGTGGGAATAATCTACCGCTTGAATACAGCGTCCGCTAGGGATATAATATTTCGCCGTGGTTACCTTTAATTTCGTGTTATAGACCAGATCACGGGTTGTCTGCACCAATCCCTTACCGAATGAACGTTCACCGATTACAACCGCCCGATCGTAATCCTGCAAAGAACCGGAAAGGATCTCCGAGGCTGAGGCTGATGCCCGATCGATCAGTACGGCCAGTTTCATATCCGGCAACAAGGGATTTCTCGTCGTGCGATATTCCTTATCCCATTGTTTCATCTTTCCTTTCGTGCTTACAATCAAGGAACCTTTGGGCAGGAAGAAATTGGCAATCTCCACTGCTTGGTCCAGCAATCCTCCCCCGTTACCGCGAAGATCAAGAACAAGGGACTGCGCTCCCCGGTTTTTCAAATCCATGATCGCGCTTCTCACGTCGTCGGCAGCCTTATCCGTGAAACCGGTAAAATAGATGTACCCAATCTCGTTATTCAGCATCCCGTAGTAAGGAACACTGGGAACCTGTACGACTTCCCGAAGAACCCGCTTCTCCAAAGGCTTTTCTTCCCCGACACGTTGCAGTTTAAGGACCACCTCTTTACCGGGTTGTCCTTTCAGACGGGAACTCACGTACTCGACATTCTTTCCCTTCATATTTTCCCCGTCAACAGCCAGAATTAAATCACCCGGAAGTAACCCGGCCTTGTAAGAAGGAGATCCCTTATAGGGTTCGCGGATCACCACGTAATCATCCTTCATACCGATCACGGAACCGATCCCGGCGTATTCGCCCGTTGTCATCATCTTGAACTCATCCAACTTAGTTTCCGGGTAATAAACCGTGTAGGGGTCCAGTTTCTTCAACATGGCGTCAATCCCGTCCTGCACCATTTTCTCCGGCTGCACGTCATCCACGTAAAAAAGATTCACGTCCCGGAAAAGCGTGGCAAAAATATCCAATCCCTTACTAATCTGGAATCTTTTATCGTCTTCCTTCAAGCCAAGCATCCCGAAAGCCAGTAACAAGACTCCCGAAATGAAGATAATTACACGTGTATTTTTTCTCATAATCTTATTTTAATAACAATCTAGCGAAAATAGTATATATCCAACAAAATAACAAATTTCACGGCACCGGATCGTAGCCCGAACCTCCCCATGGATGGCAGGAACATATCCGTTTTATCGCGAGGTATAATCCTTTTACCGGACCGTGTTTCCGTAACGCCTCCACCGCGTATTGTGAACACGTCGGGGTATAGCGGCAACTCGGGGGTGTCCAGGGAGAAATGCATAACTGATAAAATTTAATAGGTATCAGCAATATCCCCACCACTATCTTTTTCAATATAGCTCCTAATTTTTTTAATAGCACCGGTTATCGCTTTTTCGATTTTACCATATTCAAAAATTTCATCATGCAAATATATGAACAATATATCCATCGTTTTATCCTCCGGGATATAAGAGTACAATATATTTTTATTCAGACGATAGGTCTCCCGAATCAAACGTTTTACCCGGTTACGTTTCACGGCTCGCTTGAAACGCCTTTTAGAAACGCTCACGGCTATTCGGGCCGGGAAATCTTTCTCTTCCCTCGGGTATAACCGGATTACCACTCGTAACGGATAAGACACGAAACTATAACCCGAGGACAGAAGTTCCTCGAATCCCCCCTTCCGGCATAGCCGTTCTTCCTTGCAAAACGTGTATTTTATCGTTTCATCCATATACGAGTGCAAACATACAAAAAATGGACATCGTTTGATGTCCATTTTCCTATTTTGATTTATTTTCTTTGTTGTAAGCCTTAATGAACTGTTCCAGCGCCATGGTCATCGAAGGGGCTTTTTCCGTGGGGGCTTTTATATCAAGTCTCAACCCGGCCTCCTCAACCGCCTCGGCTGTCGCCTCCCCGAAGGCCGCGATAATTGTCGAACCCTGTTCAAAATTCGGGTAGTTGTGGAACAATGACTTGATACCGGCCGGAGTGTAGAATGCCAATATATCATACTCTTTCAAATCCGGAATTTCAGAGGCTACATCACTGGACACGGTTTTATAGAATACGGATTTCGTGTACTTCAGGTGTAGTTCATCCATCAAAGCGGGGATATTTTCTTTATGCACGTCGGAAACCGGAACTAGGAAGTTTTCGGTCTTATGCTTTAACAGAATTTTTGTCATATCCTCGACTTTCTTGTCCCCGTAGAAAATTTTTCTCTTACGGTACACGATATATTTCTGAAGATAGAAAGCAATAGCCTCTGATATACAGAAATACTTCATCGTGTCGGGAACGGTTACCCTCATTTCAGTACAGATCCGGAAGAAATGGTCGATAGCCGTACGACTGGTGAAAACGATCCCGGTAAAATCAAGAATATTTATCCTTTCTTGACGAAATTCTTTTGCCGTGACACCTTCTACCTTTATAAATGATTTGAATTCTAATTTCAATCCAAATTCTTCTGCCAAATCAAAATACGGAGATTTCTCGGTTGTCGGCTTTGGCTGCGAAACTAGTATCTTCTTTATTTTCAACTCTTTCTGTTTTAAAATTACACTAACTTCTCTAACTTATTCCAATAGCTTGTACAAGACAAGAATCGGCAATATTTCAAGCCCACAAAGGTACAAAATCATATACAAAATTGAAACTCTATATCCATATAATATTTTAATCAATCTTATAAATCTGAAAACCAGAATAATGATACCAAGCCCTAAAATGACATATAATAACATATTTATCGCCGAAGTTTGCACGTAAAACAAGGCCAGCACGAACGGGGATATGGATAATCCCAACACGATCGCGCTTGTGCGCAAATTCAAGATGATCTCCGATGCACAATGCCTTCTATTAAATGCCCACCCGAAAAGCCGCACAAGTCCCAAGACTAAAAAATAGTAACCGAAGATGATCAGAAAATAGATTAAGGCATTAAAGAATACAAAGGGAGGATCGATTAAAAAAGCCATCAACATGGACAAGATTGAAAAAGAAAGGCTAACCGACAAGAAAACGAAGAAGTAGTTCGGAATCCCGCCTTCCGATTGTAAACTGGCCCCTCTTTTCCGGTTGAAAAAATAGGTATATACAGTAGTGAGGAAACCTCTTCCTCGCAGGCGCAACAAAGCGATAAAAACGAGATACACGACCGTGTAAATCAGAATACTGGAAATAAATTCAATATTCATTTTCTCCCCGCTCAAAGGAATTCCGTCCACTAATTCCACCTGATTCGTCAGCGTGTCAAACGGTAAGAAAGGTTTCCAAGAGACCGTTTCTCTTAACAAAGAGGCCGGAAACACCACAGAATCCGACACCGGCACGATACTATCCGTTATAACTGAATCTATTTGCTCGTCCAACATTCCCAACAACATCTTTATATTCTAACATTAATGTGCCTCGTACCAGCTTTTCCCGTAGCCCGTACCCACGGTTAAAGGCACCGCTAAGCTCACAACGTGTTCCATGCAATCCACCACGAGATTCTTCAATTCCTCGATTTCCTCGTGATGACATTTGAAGTTCAACTCGTCATGCACCTGCAAAATCATCTTGGAACGTAATCCCCGTTCTTTTAATTTCTGATGAATACATATCATCGCTTTCTTAATAATATCGGCTGCCGATCCCTGGATAGGAGCGTTTACCGCGTTTCGCTCGGCAACACCCCGTACAACCGCGTTCCGGGAATTTATATCTCTCAGATAACGACGGCGGCCCATGATCGTCTCCACGTACCCTTTTTTCCGGGCTTTCTCCACGGATTCTTCCATGTAACGTTTCACTCCGGGATAAAGGGCAAAATAGCCTTCAATCAGTTCCTTACCCTCTTTCCGGGAAATTTTCAGCCGTTCCGCCAATCCCCAAGCCGAAATACCGTAAATAATCCCGAAATTAGCCGTTTTCGCCCGTCGTCTCATCTCCGGGGTCACCTCGTCCAAAGGCACGTGATAAATTTTAGATGCCGTTGCAGCATGGACGTCTTCCCCTTTCAGGAAAGCATTGATCAGCTCCGGCGTACCACTTAAATGTGCCATCAATCTTAACTCTACCTGTGAATAGTCGGCCGAGAAGAACCCATAATCCGGATCTCCCGTGATAAAAGCTTTCCGAATGTTCCGACCTTCGGCTGTCCGGATAGGTATATTTTGCAAGTTCGGATTCAAGCTACTCAATCTTCCGGTTGCCGCCTCCGCTTGGTTAAAATGCGTGTGAATCTTTCCGGTTGCCGGATCAATATACGTGGGTAAAGCCTCCGCATACGTGGTCAACAATTTCTTTAATCCCCGGTAATTAAGTATATGTCCTACAATCGGGTGTGCATCTTCTAATTTTGACAACACCTGTTCGGAGGTACTGTATTGGCCTGTTTTGGTTTTCTTGTTGCCGGGATCAATGTTCATCTGGTCGAATAATATCTCGCCCAACTGCTTGGGAGAGCTAATATTGAATTCTTTACCGGCCATTTCATATATGATTTTCTCTGTCTCCGCGATTCTTATTTTCAAATCCTCGGATAGCTCATCCAGTGCCACCTTATCAATGGACACACCCTCGTACTCCATGTCGGCCAGAACAGATACCAAGGGCATTTCAATTTCTTCGTACAGCTTATAAAGCCCGACTTCCTGTAAAGCCTCTTCCAGTTTTCCTTTCAAGCGGAATAATATATCCGTACGTTCGGCGAAATCCTTGTCTTTCTTAGCTCCTTCATCGGGAAATAAGGATAATTGAGGATTCTCGGTATTATCTCCTTTTATCAAACGATAATTCAGCATTTCCAAAGCAACACGTTCCAGTTCGTGGGAACTATCCGGTTGTAGAACGTAATGTGCAATCTTGACATCAAATATTTTATTTAGAATCTCTACCCCGGCTCTTCTTAACCAAATAATATCGTCCTTCACGTCATTCGAAATCAAAACTTTGTTCTGATCTTCAAGAATAGGTTTAAATAAACGAATCACGTCCTCGGCCTTATCTTTCGCTGAAGGTAATCGCAGATAACAGGCAGTATTAACGGCTGTTGAAAAACAGAGATAGTCCGGATAAGAGTTATAAATCGTGCCATCTCCAAAGATCACGTTCAACACGTATTCCGGGGCCTCACTCAACTTTTGAAGTAATTCATCCCGTTCCGCCACGGTAGTGATTTCCCGGTAATCGACTTCTTCCGGGTGAATGGTTTCTACCAAATTTTCCTCGTGTTCTATCATGAACACTCGCTTTGCCAGAGAGAAAAGCTCCAATTCATTGAAGATCGGCTTTAACACATCGTCTTGAATCTCACCCAATGCCAAATCTTCAGCATTTACATCCGTGGGTACTTCCGTGTTGATCGTCACCAGTTCCTTTGATAAAAAGACAGTATCCTGACAACACAACAAGCGCTCTTTTTGTTTGCCTTTCAGTTCATCTATATGTTGATATACCCCTTCTATACTTCCATATTTATAAATCAATGTGGCAGCACTTTTCGGTCCGACACCATCACATCCCGGCACGTTATCCGCCGTGTCACCCATCAAACCAAGAATATCGATCACCTGTTCCACCCGCTCGATCCCGAAATGATCCAATACTTCCGGAATACCCCACACTTCAGATTTATTTCCGGCACGCCCCGGTTTATACATGAACACTCGTTCGCTGACCAACTGGGCGTAATCTTTATCCGGCGTGATCATATATACCTGAAACCCTTCTTTCTCTCCCCGCTTAGCCAGCGTACCGATCACGTCGTCCGCCTCAAACCCGCTGACAACAATTGATTTAATGCCTAATCCTTCAATAATACTTTTAATATAAGGAACCGACTTTCTCAGGTCCTCCGGCATCGGGGGGCGCTGGGCCTTGTAAGGAGGGTACATTTCATGACGGAAAGTAGGACCTTCCGGGTCAAAAACTACTGCCAGATGAGTCGGTTTTTCCAATTCAAGCAATTCCAGTAAAAAATTAAAAAAACCGAAAGTGGCCGATGTATTTATTCCCGTCGTCGTGATCCGGGGATTATTGATAAACGCGTAATATGAACGGTAAATCAACGCGTAAGCATCCAGTAAGTACAATTTTTTCTCCTCATTAGTCATCATCTTTCCTTTTCAAATTAATCCACACAAAGTTAGACTTTTTCTCCTAACTTTTCTGCTTACTTATTTGTTTTATATTTCAGAATACCTATATTTGTCCCGAACAATGAAAAGAAAATGAACACGATGTACACCTCATATTACTATTTCTATTATTACTTTCCGGAAAAGTAAAGGGGGAATATTGTGATCATATAAAATATACAGGCCCCGAATTTCGGGGCCTTTTTTATTTAAAACCATAGACATGAATACTATTTTTTCACATACAGGTCGTTATTATTACTACTATTATTATTACCTCAACAACAGCTGGGATGACCTTGTATTACCTGTAAAAATGTAAGTAACACGTATTATATTCATTCAACCCGGCTGATCCCAGCCGGGTTTTTTAATTTAAATCCATAAATCATGACAAACAACATTCAATTTTACAGCGGAGAGAACATACCCCTGGAACTACATAAAGTCCGGGTCGTTCAAAAACTACATCTCGTACCCGTGGAACGACGCCTGAAAGCTTTGCAGGAATCCGGGTTCAATACCTTCAAGCTAAATACGAACGATGTGTTTCTGGATATGCTCACGGATAGTGGAACAAACGCCATGAGTGATAACCAAGTGGCCGCCATGTTTCGTGCCGATGACGCTTACGCCGGATCGCAAAGTTTCACCCGCCTGTTGAAAGCCGTGCAGGATGTACTTGGAAAAGAATTTCTACTCCCGGTACATCAGGGAAGAGCGGCAGAAAACATCATTTGCCGTACTTTTATCAAACCGGGACAAATCGTGCCGATGAATTACCACTTCACGACGGCCCTCGCCCATATCACGGAAAACGGGGGAAAGATCGCGGAACTTCTTTGTGACGATGCCTTGGAAATTCAGTCAACAAACCCGTTTAAAGGAAATATAGACATCCATAAACTGGAAAAATGCATTCAAGACCACGGCTCCGAAAATATCCCATTTATCCGGATGGAGGCCTCCACGAATTTAATCGGGGGCCAACCTTTTTCTATCCATAATCTTCAACAAGTCCGGGAAGTTGCCGACCGACACGGAATCATGCTAGTGCTGGATGCCAGCCTATTAGGTGAAAATGCCTTTCTCGTGAAACAACGGGAAAAAGAATGGAAAAATGCCTCTCTCGCCGAGATACTGAAAACTATTACGGGACTGGCCGACTTGGTTTACTTTTCTGCTAGAAAACTCAGTTCTTCCCGGGGCGGGGGTATTTGCACGAATAACCGGACGTTATACGCGAAGATGGAAACCCTTATCCCTCTTTTTGAAGGTTTTCTCACTTACGGGGGAATATCGGTCCGGGAAATTGAGGCCATGGCTGTAGGTCTCTACGAAACACAAGATGAAACCATCATCCGACAAAGCCCGGATTCTATCGCGTTCCTCGTGAATGACCTACAACAAAAAGGAATTCCTGTTGTTACCCCTGCCGGTGTACTGGGCTGCCACGTGGACGCCATGTCTTTCTGCAAGCACATCCCTCAATCGGAATACCCTGCCGGAGCTTTAGCCGCGGCCTTTTACCTCATTTCGGGTATTCGGGGAATGGAAAGAGGCACGATTTCCAGCGTAAGAGACGAGCAAGGAAACGAAATTCCCTCCGATCTGGAATTACTGCGCCTTGCCCTACCCCGGCGGGTGTTCACGCTATCGCAAATCAAATACGTGAGTGACCGGATGCAATGGTTATTTGATAACCGCCACCTGATCGGAGGACTACGTTTCGTGTATGAACCCCCGGTTCTACGTTTTTTCATGGGGACATTAGCTCCTACCTCCGGATGGCCGCTACGTCTTCTAGCCAAATTTAAAGAAGATTTCGGAGAAAGTCTTTAATGAAATAATATTATATAATCCATTAAATAAAATACAATTATGAAAACAAAAAAATCAAATCTTCAAAAAGGAAACAAGAATACGCAAAATCGCCTATCAATTTCAAAACAAACAAGTAAAAAGACTTCTACTAAAAAAGAATCTAAATTCAGTTTTAAACACGGAACGTTCTGTTGAAATACATCATCCGCCGGGAGCTATCCAAAAAGTAAAGGGATAGCTCCATTTTTAGAAAAGAAAAGAATATCTTTGAATTCTAATTTTGTAGTTAAAATGACCAAACCATTAGAAATACAATCCTATTCCGAATGGAATCTGTTCACCCGCCAAGAACGTCCGTTAATGATCGCGGGTCCTTGCAGTGCTGAGAGTGAAGAGCAACTCTTTAACACGGCAACTAAACTGAAAAACAATGGAATAGAAGTTTTACGAGCCGGAATATGGAAACCTAGGACCCGTCCGAATTGTTTTGAAGGAGTCGGAGTAAAAGGATTGCCTTGGCTACAAAATATCCAAAAGGAACTGGGAATGAAAATTTCCACGGAAGTTGCTAATGCCCATCACGTGGAAGTCGCACTGAAATACGGGATGAATATGGTATGGATTGGCGCCCGTTCCACGGCAAACCCGTTTGCCGTTCAAGAAATTGCGGAATCATTAAAAGGAGTTGATATTCCGGTTCTCGTCAAGAATCCGGTAAACCCGGACATAGAACTATGGATCGGTGCTTTTGAACGTCTCTATTTGTGTGGTATTACAAAATTAGGAGCTATTCATCGCGGTTTTTCATCCTATAACAGCACTCGCTATCGTAATATGCCTCAATGGCAAATACCAATTGAATTAAAGCGACGCATCAAGAATCTACCGCTTTTCTGTGACCCCAGCCACATCAGCGGCCATCGGGAATATATTCAGGAAATATCCCAGAAAGCAATGGACCTGGGATTCGATGGATTAATCATCGAGTCGCACGTGAATCCGGATTGTGCATTAAGTGATGCTTTTCAACAAATTACCCCCGATCAATTAAATCAAATTCTATCCCATCTGATCATCCGGGAAGAACATCCTAACAACTCAAATAGTACCTTAATCATCGAAGAACTCCGGGAAAAAATAGATACTCTGGATAACACGATCATGGAAGTCCTTACCAACCGGATGAAAATTATTGAAGAGATCGGGACGTATAAAAAACAAAACAATATTACCATTCTCCAACCGGATCGTTGGGAAAAAATCCTAACCCGTGTTCTTGAAGAGGCCCGCAAGAATAATTTGAGTGAAGAACTCGTGGAGCGCGTGTTCAAAGCTATCCACCAAGCCTCTATCGATAGACAAACAGATATTATGAACGAATAATTCTTTATGAATAAATAACTTTTCTTATTGTATTCCTAAAAAAAAGTCTTACCTTTCATGAGTGGTTAAAAATCAACATCATGAAAATAATTCTCTCTTTCTTTAGTGTCCTTATACTATTTTATGGGTGTAGCAAAGAATCGGATTCAACAGACGAATGGGTCGATGTTTCGTTCATTCCTTCAATAGAATATATCATGACGCCATTGAACAGTCGAAGTGATGATATACAGGAGCCTAATTTATTGGGACTTATATACACTAGCAATAATATCGAATCTGTTGTCATTCCCGAAAACAATACATTCTCCGTGAAACTGAAAATGGGACAATATTACACGATCGTATTCATAGCCAATGGTATTCCCTATTTAAATAACTTTGAAAAGTATTCTACTGCACATTTAATGCTGGATACCGTACTCGCTCCCAACCGGTATGGTTCAGAGATCTATATCGCAACAATGCAGGTGAGAATCACTTCTATATCACCTTCCCCCATCACGATAACGCTGACCCCCATCGTAAGCGCACTTGTTTTTGTACCGGAAGAAATTCCACGTGCAGGAGAAATAAAAGAAATGACAACAACTCTAACAAATATACGTCCAACGTATTATCTCGATCCACAAAACAAAAAAACAACGTCCACAACTGCCACCGTAAAAACATCGGAATCAACAGAATTTAAATTCTTTGTCTATTCTTTTTCATCCGAGAAGAAAACACAGGTTGTTTCGGAGATCAACAGGTTTGACCACTCGACAACATGGAACATGGGAAATTTCGATATATATGGTAATAAATATTATCAATTCGAGGGAGAATTAAAATAACTTTAAATCAAATCAGATGAAACATCTTTTTACCTCCTATTCAATCATCGTATTTGCCCTATTTTTAAGTGCATGTAATGATAGTAATAGCCATGATTCTCCTGAATCAAAATTACATGATATTAAAGTTAACTATTCTTCTTCAGATCCGGAACATACGGTAACGGATCGTCACTTCTATATCTATAACGAGGCAGATTCTCTCGTTCAACATATAAGTACCTCTGAAAAAACTCCAACCCTATCCCTACCTCAAGGAAAATATAAACTCATTGCATTTGAAAATATTGGTTCAAACATAAAGAATACTGAAAATTATAACACCATCACGATCGAACAATCCTTAACAGGAGAGCAGGATATTTTTATGGCAAAAGCCTATTTGGAAATGCCAACAGAATACCATACCGTCTATTGCTATTTCAGACGTGTATGCGGTGGCCTCGCCATCGTGCAACATCCTGATTATGGCCTATTCCCCGGCTCCGTTACTCATTTCACGCTAGAAATTACCCGTCCGGAAGGAGCCTTGTTATCCCCAATAAAAGAAATTTCCCAAGATGAAGTAACTATTTGCCAAGAAAATATACCAATTTATAGCACGACCTCAAACTTCCGTATCGTTTATTTATTTCCAATGAGCGATAATATTCTTGTCCATTTAAGCCTCACGTTTTATGATAAAAATAACACTCCAATTGACAAGTGGGAATTTGATGAATCATTTCCTATTGAATCAGAAAAACTTACAGGTCTTTACTTGAACCTTAGCCAAGCAGGAAACCAACCATACACGGTTGAAATAAAACAGGATGCCTTTCAAAATATTAATCTTTACTTATACAAGGAAAGCTACGTGGAAATACGGGATGAAAAATTACGTAAAGCATTGCAAGAAAAACCCTATTACGCTGAATTTGATGAACAAGGCAGATTTAACCGAAATAGTGTTGTCGCACAAAACACAAAAAGTATATCCTTGGTAGCCTGCGAGTTAAAAGATATATCACAATTACCGGAACTCTATCCCAATTTAACCTCAATTGACGTGAAAGTCAATGATATAGAAGAATTTGATATCAGCAAGTTTCCAAAACTTGAACATTTAGATTGCAATTACAATAAAATCAAAGAACTTCATGTTGAACATTGTCCAAATTTAAAAACACTGGCATGTGAATACAATCTCTTGGAATCATTGGATTTATCCCTCTGCACGTCTTTAACTACACTCGATTGTTTTAACAATCAGTTGAAAGAACTAGATCTTTCCAAAAATACACAATTAGTAAAAGTTCAATGTTACGATAACCTGATAGAAAAACTTACTATAAATGCTCCCAATACTTTAGAAAAGATAGATGCTAGTTATAACCAACTCATCTCTTTTGATGCCAGTAATCATAAATACCTAACAGATCTTTCGTGTTCCGATAATAAATTGACAAACATCAATATAAGTGGATGTGCAAATATTAAAAAACTCTATTTATCTCATAACCAACTTACTGATATTGAACTGAAACATACTCCTGCAATACTTCAACTTTATCTCGTACGCAATAATTTACAAACTCTTGATCTTACTTCTAATTTAGAAATACAGGATGTCAGATGTGACTCGAACCGACTAGAATCTATTATTTTCGCTGATAGCGATTACATTTTAAGTAATTTTTCCTGTTATGGTCCGGATCATACATTTACAGACATTCCAACTTTCAAATATCAACATTTTCCAAATATAGGAAATGTTTATCTACCTTTTTCAGCTATAGATGGTCCTGTTATAAGAGAAACCTACGAATATAACTATTATAAACATCAATTCTGGGGATACCAAGATATAGACGGAACCATAATGGGTTATCCAAAAGAAGGTAATATACCAGATCAACCCCAGTAAAATTTAAAAGAAATACAAAAAGCCAACTAATTTATTCCAAATCAGTTGGCCTTCAATAAATATCTCTAAAGGTTTAATTTTAAGAGGTAACAATTACTTCAGTTTAATCATTTTCATACCACCGGGACCTTTTATCTCTTTCGGTTTGGACAATTGTTCCTCTATAAACGGAATCAGTTTACCGTTAGAAGGTCTCATCGCATTGATTGTGATAATTCTACCCTCACTATCAAACATCATAAAACGAGGTATTCCGGTTATTATGTATTCATTGTACAATTTATCCTTTAAAGCTCCATCAACTATATATTGCGGCCATTGGGGTTTGTCTTCATCTAATTTTTTCTCCCAAAGGTTCTTTTTACTATCCACTGATACACTCACCAATAGAACCCGCGGATCATCTTTATAATGTTGGTATAATTTTTCCATGTTAGGAATCTCTTCCACACACGGTCCACACCATGTTGCCCAAATATCCATATAAACAAGTTTTCCCTTAAAATCTGAGAGTTTCACCAGATTACCATCACGATCACGCATTTCAAAATCCTTAGCTACCGATCCGGCCTCAAGATTATTATCCTTTGATGGTAATGGTCGTGCTTTCACAAAAGCAAGATGTTCCGGGTCTGTATTTATTTTATTAAAAGTTTCAACGAACTCTCTCGCATGAGCATTTCCCCCTCCCATATAAAACATAATGGCATAATAGTGAGAAACACTATTTTTAATCTCTTGATTACTTACTAGTTCATCAAGGATCAATAATTTTCTAATAAATGATTTAGCTGGATCATCTTGAGCGGTAGCCCTGTTTCTTGCCTCCCAAGATATTCGCCTTTCCACCACTCCCGTATAACCTAATGAGGCTTTGCGAGGATCTTTTCTAAAAGTGATACTATCATTCACATCCATTGACTTCATAAATTTTATGTAGTCAGCGTCCGTAAGAGTCAGTTTTTCGTCACCCCTTCCAAATCCAATTTTAGCCGAAATAATATCCACATTCTTTTCCACCCGATACTCCTCGACAAGATCCTGATCTCCCTTAATTTTATTCAATAATTGATCCAATTTTTTATCCAAACGATCCAAATTTGCCGAATACTCTTTAAACGTGGTAAATTTCTGTCCTCTAGCTCCTTTCAATCCAGATAACTGATTCGCATGAACAAATAAATAGGTATTAATATCCGTCCTATCCCCTGCAAATTTTGCTATTGTATTTCCATCCTTATCTTTTGATACTTCCAACCGGACTTCTTCCCCTTTACCTACTAACACGGGAATCCGGGTTTCATCAGGCATATTTATAGTAAACTTTTGTCCTTCATACCTGATCACCGGATTAAATACAAACGATCCGTCACTTCCTATTTTAAGGGCCTCCCGATCACAACCTCCAATATTAATTTTTATCGTTTCGCCCTGATAATCATTAAATTTTCCTTTAATCACCTGTGCATTCACGGCGAACGTTCCAAGCAATATAATGCTTAATAAAATTAGTTTTTTCATCCTCATCAATATTTTATTGTTATTTATTATTTTGCCAATCATTATTAAATACAAGTATTTTCGGTGGAATTTGATAAACAAGCCGATCTTCTGTCAGCGCATAAGTACTTTCCCCATCTGTATGTGTATATTCAGCCTTCCAATCTTGAAAAAGCGGATCATTCCATAATCTTCTCATATCAAACCAACGTATTCCGGTCATCATATATTCCCGTAACCGTTCTTCCACGACAAAGCGGATTAGTTTTTCCTGAGAAGTTATATCGGCAGGAATTACCGCAGCCTCTTGAGACATTCTATGACGCCGGAATTCTTCAAGATTTATCCGGGCCTCATTCTGCAAAGCCTGATCCATAGAACGAGCCTGACACTCTACTAGCATTAAATATAGGTCTGGCATTTCAACCCCTAAATTAAAGACTGTCCTGCAAGGTAATCTTCTATATCCCTCCATAGCGGCCCCGGTCCTCGTTTTATTCGAAAAAAAGTTTCTTCGAAGATCATCTTGCCCGTACAGATCCATGTATTTTTCCTTTATAAATAATTTAGGTTGGCCCGTTGCACTGGAAATAGAAGAGATTGAATACTGATAGTTGTAAACAACCTCTTTATTGGCTCCCGTATTATTAGCCGGGAAGCCAGAAGTCCACGCATATGGCTTAGCGGAATTATATCCCCATTCACTCAACATTTGATTATAATCCCACAGAGTGATACCCGTGGTGTTTATTTCAGAAGATTTAAGTGCTTTCTCCAAGGCAATTCTTGCATTCTCATAATCTCCTTTAACCCAGTAAGCCCTACCCAAGAAAAACCATCCTGCACATTGATAAATTCGTAACGGATGATTCGTTGATTCCACTAAATCGGGACAGGATTCTTCCAATTCTTTAATGATGAAATCATAAACTTCCTGAACTGTACTCCGTTTCAGATTTTTCAAATTCATATCATCCTCAACAACAAGGGGAACACATAAATCCGAATTCGCCGTTGATTCATTATATGGTTTTCCAAAATACTGGGCAAGAATCAGATATCTAAAAGCCCTATTTACCCGTGCTTCAGCTTGAAGTTCCAGCTTTCGTTTATTCGTCCCACCCGATGCATCCATCACATTATTAATGATAACATTGAACGTGTAGATTTGCTGGTACATTGTTGCCCATTCACAAACATCATCCTCTTCACCGAAAATTTTCCCCTCCCACTGATATGCCTGATTCATCTTGAAATCAAGTTCAGAAACCGAAGTTTGTGTCGCCGTAAGTTCATCCCCCATAAAAATATTATACAGGGTACTCACACCTAATTTCGTCCCGAGTTCCGTTACTTGAGAATAGGTTACAGAAGTCAGATTTGTACTATTGAACATTCCGTTATAGTGTTCAATTGTTTCGGGAATATCCTTTCCTTTAGGTTTTACATCAAGGAAATCCTTACAACCTCCAAGCAACAAGACAACACTTAATATAGTTGCCAATCCGTGATATACATGATTACATTTCATAGGTCAACCTTATTTAAAATTAATAGTAAGCCCAAATGACCACGATGGACCGTATTTTGTCCCGCGTAAGCCACTTCTGTAATGGTGATATTCAGGGTCTATCCCATCATTATTTGCCGCTATCAAGAATAAATTAGAGGCTTGTGCCCGTAACGTTATTTTATCCATGAATAGTTTATCACACAAACTTTTAGGCAGAGAGTAGGATAATGTAATATCCCGTAACTTAACATAGGAAGCATCCAAGACATTAATATCCGCTAATTCGTAAAAAGTAATGTCCCGTGACTTCGTTTTATTTTCAACCGTTTTAGAAACATATTTCGGTACATCCGTGTATTTCTCATCACCGGGTTCCCGCCAACGGTCCAAAAACTTCTTGCTTACATTACGTGCCAGTCGCCCGTACCAAAAATTATTTACATCACGACGCATCTTGTGACCAAAATTATATACGAGCATAAACGAAAAATCAAATCCCTTGTAAGAAAAGTTGTTCGTCAATGCACCATACCATTTCGGCTGAGTGACACCCATAAACTTCACGGCATCCTCGGTCAAAGATTCATCTTGATAATCACTGATTATTTGTCCTTCTGCGTTGTAAACCTGAGGGTTTCCTTCCTCACTCAAACCTGCCCACCGATATGCAAACAAGCTATTACCTGCATAACCTTCAATATAATCCATGTACACTTTTTTACCCGCGGTCATTGCACCATCAAGATTGAGTTTCAGAACTTTATTACGGTTATTCGTCATTGTCAGCACGGTTGACCAACTAAAATTCCGTGTAAAAATATTCTTCGTCCTAAGAGATACTTCAAATCCCTGATTTTTCATATCTCCGAAATTAGTATAAAAACTCTCCCACCCCAGCGTCTGATCGGTCGGCTTTGTTGCTAACAATTCTGTTGTCAATTTATGGTACACGTCTATTGATGCGGTAATCCGATTATTGAACATGGCCACATCTATCCCACCATTTATAGTCCGAGTTCTTTCCCAATGAATCTTATCATTTGCCGGATACATGATGTCATAACCTATACCCAATCCTGCAAACATCGTACTGGCCTTTGCATTCAACAGATTATAAGGGCCTCCTTTACCCGGTTTAGGGGAATTTCCTCCCAAACCATAACTAAACCGGAAATCCAGACGATTCAGGAAATCAACCTGATCCATAAAACTTTCCCTCTTCAAGTTCCAAGCCACACCAACAGACCAAATGGGTTTAAACTGGACACTAGGATCACTTCCGTATAAATTTGACTGATCCACTCGAATACTGCCGTTTAAAGTATATTTGCTATTGTAAGTATAGGCAACATTCGAATAAAAAGAAACAAACCGTTTTTCCGTTTCACTCTGAGAAAACATTTTCGTTACCAATGTATTACGGGGTGTCCCGAAATTACTGTACACCGCACCTGAAACTCCATTTGTGGCAAGTTCCTTTTCGTCATACGCTTGGTAAGTTTGCGATTGCGGATCATATCCCCGTCGTGTATTCGAATTGGACGTAGATACTCCCGACTGTATTTCCATACCGGCAATCGCCGTTATTTGTTGCTTATCCTTACCGAAAACACGGTCATAATTGAACTGATTTCGAATCGTCCAGTTCATCCCGTCAATATTAGCAAGGGTATATCGGCCTCCGGTAGTGGGAAGATAATAAGTCGGAGCCGTGGTAGAAGGCGGATTAGCCGGTTTTGTGTATCTTGCTAACTCTATTCTGACTAGCGACGAATTTTGACTGTAAAATAACTCGCTCTTGCTATAATTTTGCTGGTACTGGAAACGTCCCTCATATTTTAATCCCTTGATCAAATTGATAGCTATTCCCAAATTTACACGACCATTCACTGATTTTGACTTATTAAACCCTTCTTTCATATCATCCAAGGGGACATAACTCAAATCAAGAAGACTCTTTGTTTCAAGCTCATCTTGATAATCTTTATAAAAAACCGTGTGGGAATGGTCAATTGGGTTCCCTTCTTCATCTGCCAACATCTCATAAGGTAAAATCGTATTTTCATTCGTGTATGCCGGCATGAGACCTGTTTTTACATTCTGCACGGAAAGATTCGTTGTCAAGTCAATTTTCAACCATTTTTTCAACTGTATATTATGCTTAAAATTGAGCATGATCTTGTTGGTATTCGCCCGTTCGGTACTTTGGTTGTACTCGTAACCAACCGATCCATAGATGGAATAAATATCATTGGCTGCACCCGAAAATGATACCGTATGTTTCGTGAATAAAGCCGGCTGCAATAAATATTTTTCAATTTGTGAACGATTATTCAACTTGGCTAATGCATCAAGCTGCCGATCCCGTTCAATCTCATCTATCTCACCATTAGCATACTGATATAACGGTATTTCATGCGGATAGACCAAAGCTCCCCCATTTTTGGTTGTTACCGTAGCCCACGGATAAGCTTCCGGATCAAAAATCTCCTTTGCAGATTGGATGAGCTGTTCACTACTCATAAGTCCCCTATATCCAAAATCAGGAAGTCCCTTGTAGGTAAATGAACCATCATAAGTGATTTTTAAACGATGATCCCCGGTTTTCCCCGATTTCGTAGTTATCACGATTACCCCATTTGCGGCTCTCGCCCCCCAAATTGAAGCAGAAGTCGCATCTTTAAGGAAGGTCACGCTCTCTATATCGTTACTGTTTATAAGTTCTTCAATATTTCCTTCCTCTAATGCAACCCCATCAACCACGATAAGTGGTTCGGTTGACGAGTTGATCGAAGTGGTTCCCCGGATCAGGAATTTGTCTTCTCCCGTTCCGTAATTCACGCTTAATCCGGGAGTAAGTCCCTCAAGAGTTTCAAGAATATTCCCCGTTAGATTCGCTTTTTTGGACACTTCTTCACCTGAAACCCTCGAATATGAACCCGCACTTCTTTCCCTGGAAATAGTCTGGTAACCAGTCACTATTACATCATCAAATTTTTGCAATTTAGCAGTTAAGACAACTTTATAGTTATCTTTTTCCGAAACTTTCAATTCCTGTGGCTCCATCCCCACAAACGAAAGAACAAATACCGGTTTCGTACCATCTTCAACTGCAACATTAAACTTCCCGTTAACATCCGTTGCAACACCTTTATGTGAACCTTTAATAACAACGTGAACACCCGGTAAGGGTTGCCCGGTTTCATCCGTTACCACACCTGTAATCATTCTCACCGCTTTCAAGGGACGATCAACAGGAGCTTTCCGAATAACAACAACGCTATCTTCGAAAACATAAGTCAATCCCAATGCAGGTAAAAATTCTTTTAATACTTTTTCTAATTCCTGATTATCAGCCTTTACAGAAACTTTTCCTTTAGATTCAACCAACTTATGGTCGTACAAGAAAACCATTTTAGCCTGTTTTCCCAATTCTGCAAAAACTTCTGAAAGTGGAGTTTCCGTGAAATTAACTGAAATTTTAGCTGTCTGGGAAAAAGCAACTGTATTTACTGATAAAAATAAAATCATCAATAAAAAAAGTGGCAATTTCATTTTAATTAAAAATCTCCGGACACTCAATTCATCCGTCAACCTTTTCTTGGTTCGCTTTTTTTTCATAACTTTGTTTTTTAATTATTACTACTTAGCAAAATAGTCTCACTACCATTTAAGCTATTTTGCAGGTTTAGCTTGCTAAGGATGCAACCTTAGCAAGTTTATTTTTTCCTGACGGTTAATTTCTTACCATTCAGTTCAAATGTAACATTATTGGTATATTCGAATTTTTTAAGCAGATTCATGAGATTGTCGTAACGAGCCATCTTGCCTGAACTCGTGAAACACAAGTCTTTAACTGATTCATCTGCATAGATCACGTCCACATCATACCACAATGACAGCATCGTTAATATATCTTCAAGTCTCGTTTCATTGAATTTATAAAAACCATTTTTCCAGGATGTATATAATTCAGTGTCAACTTCCTGTATCTTTACTGATCTCGTCTCTTTCTCAAAAACAATTTGTTGACCCGGGAGAATCGTATGGGTATTACCGGAACATTCCACGTCAATTTTTCCATTAACAAGTGTCGTCCTGACAATTTTATAATCCGGATAGGCATTTATATTGAAAGAGGTTCCCCGAACTAAAATATTCATATCATTTGTTTTAACAATGAATGGTTTATTCGGATTATGCGTTACTTCAAAATAGGCCTCTCCTTCAAGAAATACTTGCCGACTTTCACCTGTAAACGAAACAGGGTATTTCAATGTTGACGAAGAATTTAAATAAACCCGAGTTCCATCTTCAAGCGTCACGTTCCATTCTCCTCCCCTTTCCGTTTTCAATATATTATACTCCATTTGCTGCAAGCTATCAGCACGTTGATATGTCAATGTTTTGTCACTGGACGAAACATTGACATGATTCATTCCCGTCAAACGATTCTCTTTAATCGTATCCAGATCTAGCCAGTTACCATTTGCAAGTTGTAGTTGAACTTTCGAATGTTCGCCACTTTCATTCAAGTTTACAGATCCCGGCTCCGGATGATTTAAAAACAAGGTAAATAAGGCAACAAGAGCAAAAACAGCCGCCACCGAAGTTGATACAAGAATTTTCCGACGAATGAATCTCCTATTCCGATGCTGTTTTAATCGGGATAGTACATCTGTACATTCTGACCTCCATTGTTCAAATTTCTCATCACTGAGTGAATACGAATCATATGCTTTTATTTTCTGATATAATGCACGATGCTCAGCCGACTCGGCTAACCATTCTGATAGTATTTCCGATTCCTGATCATTTAATGATCCATCAAGACTTTTATTAATAATAATCCAATCTATCGAGTCCATTTTTTGAGTTTATTTGTATATACAATCCCAAGAACTCAAAAAGGTTTACAAATAATTCCGATTTTTTTTCTACTCTTGGAAAAATTCTAAGTATGCACTAATCAAAATAAAGAAAGCAGAATCAGCAGCCAATTGTTCTTTTATCTTTAATATTGCCCTATGTACTTGCACTTTAGCTGTATTTTCAGAAATTGAAAGCTCCGACGCAATTTCGCTATATTTCATTTCTTTGATCAATCGCATTTTAGCTATCTGACGACATTTACCCGATAAATGTTCTATCGCAAGATAAATCTTTTCTAATAACTCTTCATCATCAATCCATTCCATGGATTCGGAATTCAACATCGCCTCTGCATAGAGAACATTTCGACGATCTTCAACTTTCCGATCTCGCAAATATTTCAAACATGAATTACGGACAGATACAAATAACCAACCTGAAAGGTTACTCCGGGCAGATAATTTCTTGCTATTTTCATATAAACTGATGAATACATCCTGTACTAGATCGTGAGCAACCTCGGTATCAAATACCATTCGCTCGGCAAAATGATGTAACTGTTTGAAATAAATTTCAAACAACTCTTGATAAGCCGTCTCATCATTAGCCTTTAATCTTTCTAGCAGAATATTAGTTTCATCCATTACACTGAAATACACACAAAGATATAAAATTATTAAGAAACAGCAGAATGAAAATAATCATACACGATATTTCCTTTAGCCGGACCTATGGCTTTTGCTAACTCTTCACGAGATGCCTCTTTTATAGCATTTACAGATTTAAAATATTGTAATAAAGATACTTCTGTTTTCTCACCTATACCTTTAATTTCACTTAATACACTGATTGTCTGTTTTTTCTCTCGTAATTTACGATGAAAAGTGATACCAAAACGGTGAGCCTCGTCCCGGATGTGCATTAATGTCTTTAAAGCCACGGAAGTTTTCGCTAACAAATAAGGATCTTTATCTCCGGGATAATATATTTCTTCCATTTGTTTGGCCAAACCGATGATAGGTACTCTTTCCAACAAATCCAATTTACGTAATGTGGCCACGGCTGAACTTAATTGCCCCTTTCCACCATCCACCACAATCAAATCAGGCAACTCCCCACCCTCTTCAAGTACCCGGTGATAGCGACGGTACAATATCTCTTCCATCGAAGCGAAATCATTTGCCCCAATAACAGTTTTCACGTGGAAACGTCTGTATTCCCGCTTTGCCGGTTTACCGTCAATAAAAACGACACAAGAGGCTACAGGATTGGTTCCTTGTATATTAGAGTTATCGAAACATTCCATCCGGTGAGGTAATCGAGGTAATTTCAGATCATTTTTTATCGTATTTAGTAGATCTAATTTACTATCCTGCCGCCGTAATCCCCGCTGCCTCTCCCGATCCATTTTAAAGAATTTCACATTCCGTTCAGATAACTCCAATAGTTGTTTTTTCTCCCCTCTTTGCGGGATAGCATAGTTCATTCCTTCCATCAAAACATCCGGGTAGAAAGGTACTAGAACCTCCCTAGAGCGACTATTTACCAATTGGCGGATCTCAAAAATGGCAAAAGAAAGCAAAGACTCTTTCGATTCATCCAATTTTTTCTCTAATTCAATAGTATGCACTTGATTCACAGCTCCATGAACAATTCTCAAGTAATTCACATAGGCATATTTTTCATCTTCCAAGTAAGAAAATACATCTATATCGTTTATTGAGGTACTTACTATCGTGGATTTTGTTTGATGAGTTTTCAATGCTTCTATGGCCTCCTTCATTTCCTGTGCCTTTTCGAATTGAAGAGAAATAGTATATTCCTTCATTTTTCGAGTCATAAAATCGATCACGGAAGAAATATTTCCTTTCAAAATATTCCGGATTTGTGCAATATACTCCATGTATTCCTCTTCCTGCACGTACCCAACGCAAGGCCCCATACAATTTCCGATGTGATATTCCAGGCATACTTTATACTTTCCACTATAAACAGCTGATTTATTGAGAGATAAATTACAAGTTCTCAATTTATACAGTGATTTTATCAAGGAAATCAAGGTGTTAGCATATTTAGCCGAAGTATAAGGCCCAAAATACTCTGAACCATTCCGGATAAATTTCCGAGTAGTAAAAACTCGTGGAAAAGCCTCTTTTGTAATACAAATCCAAGGGTACGTTTTATCATCTTTCAACAGAATATTATACCGGGGTTTGTATTTTTTTATCAAATTATTCTCTAGTAATAGCGCATCTTCCTCTGTATTAACCACAATGTACTTCAAATCCCGTATTTTACGGACCAAAACCATTGTTTTAGAGGTCTGATTTGTCTTCACAAAATAAGATGAAACCCTGTTTTTCAGATTCTTAGCTTTACCTATATATATAATTACTCCATTTGCATCAAAAAATTGATACACTCCTGGAGTCGTAGGTAATTTACTGACTTTCTCTTTCAATCCAAATTCATCTTCTGCCATATACTATTTCACAAAATCAAACTTCTCAAAATCAAAGATTCCTTTTTCTCCTATTTTTAAAGTAGGTATTACAATTAATGCCATAAATGAAAGTGTCATGAAAGGAGATTTTAAAGGTGTTCCCATTTTTGAAAGTATTTCATTCAATTTCATGTAGCGATCTGCCACTTCTTCCCCACTTTTATCACTTATAATACCACCGATAGGAAGGGGCAAAGAGTGTAATTTGCCCTCTTCATTCACAACTAAACCACCTTTTTCTTTTATCAATTCATTTATTGCAAGCATTAAATCTTGATCGGTACAACCCACCGCAATAATATTATGCGAGTCATGTGATATAGAAGAAGCAAAAGCTCCCCGCTTTAAACCGATACCCGAAATAAAACCGACCTGCGGTTTAGAATTAAAGTAACGATTTAAATAAACTATTTTCAAAACATCTTTATCTAAATCCGATTGAAAATCTTCTATCTTTTCATCGAAATGAAGAATTTTACGGTCTGTCAAAAGACTATCAGGTTTTACTTGAATACAGGTAATATCTCCAAAAACATTAGTATGGAGATCAGATGAACTTATTTCATCATGATGAAACTTATTTAATAAAGGTACATCACAAACCGGATTATTTTTAGAACTGTTTTCACCATAGACTACCTCCCCACGAATATAAGTAGAACGTATATTCAAAGATTCTATATCATCCAGAATAATGAAATCCGCACTATCCCCAACATGCAAAGTTCCTATATTTAGATTATAAAAACGTACCGGATTAAGACATGCAATCTGCAAAATATCAAAAATACCAAAGCCATCAGTCAATGCTTTTCTGACAATTTTATTAATATGACCTTCATTTAATAAGTCGTCAGCATGTGAATCATCCGTGCAAAACATGACGCTATCCGTACGTGTAGCAATCAATGATTTTAACGCATCATAGTTTTTAGCAGCACTTCCCTCCCTGATCATAATGTGCATTCCTTTCGAAATTTTCTCTTCTGCCTCTTCTAGGGTCGAAGATTCATGATCGGTTTCTATACCATGAGCAATATATGAACTCAATGGATCACCCACGAGTTCTGGTGCATGACCATCTATTTTTAATCGGTATTTCTTGGCTATTTCTATTTTTCCAATGACATCCGGGTCATTATTTATAACGCCAGGAACGTTCATGACCTCAGAAAGCATCGTAAACTTTCCGGTTTTCGCTAATTTATCAGTGTCTTCTATGGATAAAATGGATCCCGGATTATCGAATGAAGTTGCAGGAACACATGAAGGAATACCCCAAAAGAATTTTAAAGGTGCCTTTTCTCCATTATTTACCATCAATTCCACCCCTTCTACCCCTAAAACATTGGCAATTTCATGCGGATCGGCAACCACTCCCACTGTTCCATTCGGAATTACTAATTTGGAAAACTCGACAGGCATTAACATGGAACTTTCCACATGGACATGCGCATCTATAAATCCCGGCGAAATATATTGATCATACGAATTAGAATTCCTTTCTATATTTATGATCTTTCCTTCAGATATAGATATAGCGCAAGGATAAAATTCCCTGTTTTCTACATCAATTAAATTCCCTTCAATAATTTCCATTTTATACCTCGGTTTTTGTTTGTAATTTTTACCCTACAAATATACCTTTTTACCCGGATTTATTCAATAGTGCCCTTCGCACTATTTTCAATGTTCCACGTGAAACATTTCTTTTATCTTCCCAATAAAATCAATAAAACATTGATGTCAGAAGGTGATACTCCTGTAATACGTGATGCCTGTCCAATAGTTTTCGGATTAATCTTTGTCAATTTTTGACGAGCTTCATAAGAGAGAGAAGTTATCTCCATATAATTAAATTTATTCGCAATAACTAAATTTTCTAACCGATTCAATTTATCAGCTATCAATTTTTCTCTCTCGATATATCCCGAATATTTAATTAAAACTTCGGCAGCCTCTATGATTTCTTCCCGCAAATTATTATCAAAAATAAATTCTTTCAAAGAAGGAATTGAATCTACAATTTTAGGAATAGTTACCTGCGGTCTCGAAATAATATCAATCAATTTAATTTTTTGGCGGATAGGCGAAGATTCTAAACTTTCTAAAGTCGGATTAATTTCTTCGGGTGAAATACTAAAATTAGTAACAAAATCCATCAACCGATCACGTTTCAAAATTTTATCTTCAAACACGGCAAAACGATCTTCTTTCACAAGACCTAGAGAATATCCTAAAGGAGTCAACCGGGCATCCGCATCATCCTGCCTCAATAAAATTCTATACTCCGCACGAGAAGTAAACATACGGTAAGGTTCATCTACCCCTTTTGTAACTAAATCATCAATCAACACTCCAATGTAAGCCTGATCTCGATTCAGTACGAAATCTCTATTTTCATGAAGTGAAAGATGGGCATTTATTCCGGCCATCAATCCTTGAGCCGCTGCCTCCTCGTATCCGGTAGTCCCGTTTATTTGTCCGGCAAAATAAAGTCCCTTGATTAATTTTGTTTCTAAAGTCGGATACAATTGAGTAGGTTGGAAAAAATCATACTCGATAGCATAACCCGGTCTGAAAATTTTTACATTCTCAAAACCCTCCACATTTCTCAATGCCCGCAATTGAATATCCCAAGGTAAAGAAGAAGAAAATCCATTCAAATAATATTCGGTTGTCTTCTCCCCTTCCGGCTCCAAAAACAAATGATGACTATCTCGATCTGAAAAAGTATCTAATTTAGTTTCTATACTCGGACAATAACGAGGACCTATACTTTTTATCGTACCATTAAATAAAGGACTATCATCAAATCCTTCCCGTAAAATATCATGTACGACTTTATTCGTGTAGGCGATATAGCAAGGTCTCTTCTCAAGTGAATTCGTATACGCGAAACTCAGAAAAGAGAATTTATGGAAATCATTATCTCCATCCTGACGGGTTAATTTAGAAAAATCAATACTTCGACCATCTATACGAACCGGAGTACCCGTTTTCATGCGTCCGACAGCAAAACCATATTCTTTCAACTGATCGGATAAACCATAAGTAGCCGGTTCTGAAATTCGACCACCGGGAAAGCTAACTCGTCCGATATGCATCAGACCATTTAAAAAGGTACCATTAGTCAAAATCACACGACGGGAGCTAAAAGAAATCCCTAATTTAGTTTTGACCCCGGTAACTCGATCTTTATCCAAAAGAAGTTCGATCACATCATCCTGCCACAAATCCAGATTATCGGTATGCTCTACCCTATCTCTCCATTTGGCAGAAAAAATCATTCGATCACATTGAGCCCTCGGACTCCACATAGCAGGCCCTTTAGATAGGTTCAGCATACGGAATTGGATTGTACTTTTATCTGTTACAATGCCAGATCCACCACCTAAAGCATCTATCTCTCTAACAATCTGACCTTTAGCAATACCACCCATAGCCGGATTACAAGACATTTGCGCTATCTTATTCATATCCAATGTAATAAGTAGCGTCTTCGATCCTAAATTAGCTGCAGCACAAGCTGCCTCACAACCAGCGTGTCCGGCCCCTACTACAATAACATCATATACGGGCAGTAATTGTGACATAATTATATCGTTTTAAGCAATTCTAAGCAATGATTTTCATTTTGACGCATCTCTTTCGCGTCAGCATCTGATTTATCTTTAAAACCTATTAAATGAAGTACAGAGTGTACGACAACCCTATGTAATTCATCTTCATAAGTTGTATTGAATTCTAAAGCATTGGATTGAACTGTATCAAGACTGATAAAAACATCACCTGACAATATTTTTCTCTCGGAGTAGTCAAAAGTAATAACGTCGGTGTAATAATCATGATTCAAATATTTCCTGTTTACATCCAGAATATAATCATCATTACAAAAAATAAAAGAGATCGTTCCTAATTGAAACGAATAATCATCAGCAACAGCTTGTAGCCATTGTTTCACTCTCTCTTCATTAAAAAAAGAAGGAATATCACATTCCTCACTAAAAAAAAGAAGTTCGCTCATCTATATATTATAAATTGAAAACCATGGTCACCTTTGATCCACCGTCTTCAAAAATCAAATCATCAGAAAGCGTTTTCATCAGGTAAAGACCACGTCCTGCATCTTTTTCTATATTATCCGGTAAAGTAGGGTCCGGGATATAAGAATAATCAAAACCTTCACCCTCGTCTTTCACGGCCACGAATAAACGCTTTTCTTCTTCGTAAACCGAAAACTTAACATGCTTTGAAGAATCCAGTTTATTTCCGTAAAGAATTGCATTATTAACAGCTTCAATAACACACAAACTTATCTTGCCGAACACATCCGGTTCGACATTATAAACATCCGAGAAATAATCGATAAAGTTCTCAACTTTAACGATATTACCAATTTCAGAGGCAATCGAAAACTCTAATTTGTCCATCGCTTTTTCAAATAATTAATAACGATCATCGCAATCATAACCAAGCCTTTTTTACTCACCATTTTACTCATATTCCGCAGCTATAAAAAGCATTATTCTCACTATCTACCGTCTAGCGAATGTAAGTAAAATATTTTTAAATACCAACCACCAATAAAGTATATTATTAATCTTTCAAACATACTCCTACTCTACCAAGGCGTTAACCATAATTGTGGATCTAAATTGTCTTTATCTCTCCAAACTTGAAAATTTAACGTACTGTTATTACCACTACTCACAGCCAGCTTGCCAATTTTTTGTTTCACATTGACGGTGTCCCCCTTCTTAATAAATATCTCCACCAAGTTCGAATACACCGTCAGATAATTTCCATGCCGCACAATCACAACGTTATTATCCCCCGGGATAAACATTATTTCCGTCACCACACCCTTAAATACCGCTCTAACATCAGCATTCCGGGATGTCGTAATAGTAATTCCTGCATTATTTAACTTCACCTGTTTAAAAACAGGGTGTACATTCACCCCGAATTTCTCCGACACAAATCCCTGTTCAACAGGCCAAGGTAACTTTCCTCTATTTTTAGCGAAATCGTCGGAAATAAGTTTCTCTTCTGGTGTTAATTTATATGTAGAATTTTTACTCCCCGACTTTTTAGCCTGAGCAGCAATAAGTTTCTCCAATTCTTTTTTAAAACGTTCTCTATTCTTAATCTCAATATTCAACTTTCGAAGAAGTTCTTTTTCCTTTTTCTTCAAATCCGCTATATACGTGTTCGCCTCATTTTGTTCCCGGATCAATTGATTATTTTGAGAGGTAATTTTAGACTGAGTTTCACTTTTCAGAGTCATCAATTTACTCAATTCTTTATTAATGGCGGTCAATGAATCGTTTGTCTGTTCAATTAACTGAATCTGCCGCTTGGAATAATCCTGAACCTGTTCAAAATATTTATACCGGGCATAAGCCTGAGCAAAACTCGAAGAAGAAAATATATAGATTAATTTATCCGATTCATTCCTCTTCTTCCAGGTCTCGTACACCATCTTAGAATAGAATTCCAGCATCCGTTGTTTATCGGATTCCAAACCGGATTTAACAGACTCATTCTTTTTAATCTGACCATCAAGGTAATTCACCTCGTTCGTGAGAGATTGAATCATCTCTTTTCCCTTACCGATTTTCTGGTTGATGATCGATACTTTCTGTATAGTGGAAGATTTATCTTTACGGGCATTTTCCAGTAACTTATTCAAATACGCGATTTCCTTCTCCGTCTTTTCATTTTTCTTTTTAATCGCATCAATAGACTGCGAGTAAGAAAAAGTGAAAGAAAACAAGAAAATCACGATCAATATGTTACGACAAATATCCATGCTAATACATTCTTTTATACTTACTAGGTATTTTAAAATTAGGTGAAACTTCCACGTCAAATTCCAACCGGTCAAAATTCAATATAACTTCCCAATTATCATTATCCGAAAATACATTAAAAGTTATTTTTCCGGGAAACAATTTTCCACCAAAATCCTTTATATTCTTGTATTTCACGCTCATTCCGACACCCTCTTCCAAATCCTCGATAGAAACAGCATTAGGTCTGAAACAATCCGGATCAATATGTATTTTCTGCAACACTAAAGAAAATTCTTTATTCTTTCTCCTTTTCTTGTATAATTTCTTCAATTTTCTCCCCAATGCTTTCTCTTCCAAACTATACAATACATAATCGTTACCAGACTTATCAAATTTATAACGCTTTCCCCGCACAGCCTCCGTGGTACAAGATTCAAAATCAAAGAATTGATTTGTCAGTATCCGTTGAAAACAATCAAATGTCAAACCCACGTCAAAACGTTCTGCGAAATAACTATAATCAGAAACAAAATATTTTTTCTCCCTAGGGCTGATAAATTTCACGCTATCCGGGGTCAATAGCAGTCTAGCCACATCAACACCTAAAGAGGCACTAACTGAAACCCATATAAAACTATCTCTTTGTATTCTTAAAATAGCTTTAAGACTATGGGAATTCTTGTTATCCTTCAAAGATAAATCAACTTTTTTTGCGTATATCGTATTATAATCTAACTCGTTAGAAATAATATTTTTAAACAATTTTCCTTCGGTAATATTCGGTAAATCTCTACGACTTTCCGTAATCTCCTTCACGGATCTACACGACACGAAACACAATAAAATCAATAATAAAACACAACTACTTCTCATGATCTACCGGTAAACCATTCTCTATCTTATATTTTAAATCACCACATTCTTCATCTCTAAATTCCAATGCTTTCTGCCACATTTTCACAGCCTCCTCCTTTTCCCCGTTCATGAATAAAATATCTCCATAGTGTTCGTATAAAACTCCACTTGGGTTCTTCTCGTTCTCAATAGCTGAACGCATATAAAATTTAGCCAAAGAATAATTTTTACTTTTAAACAAAACCCAGGCATAAGTATCCAAAAAAGTCGAATTATTCGGATCAGCACTCAATGCCGTTGAAATCATTTTTTCAGCTTTATCCAAATGTTCATTTCGTAATGAAAGATAATAGCTGTAATTATTTAATGTCATTATATCACCCGGATTTATCAACAAAGTACTGTCAAACATGGCAAAAGCCTGTTCAACACTATCCTGTTTATAATATACCTCACCAAGATAGGCAAAAAACTGGGCCTTAATAGGAGAATTATCCGGAGACAAGGCAAGTCCTTGTTCCAAATATCCCTTTGCTCGCTCTAAATCTTTCCGAATCAGTAAAGGCAAACTAATCATCACGTAGGGTAACGGCTCATTCGGGAAATATTTCAAACATTCCAACCCACCACGATACATGGCAGTCGTGTCTTCCAATTGATTATATAACATCAACAACTCTTCCCAAACCAAATAATTATTCTTTTCCTTAGAAATAAGAAACTCCAGTTCACCCTTACATTCCTCCAGTCTATTATACCGCTTCAGAAAATCAGCATTCAAAGTCCTAACGGCTATATCTTCAGGATATTTCTCCAATAATAATTGCACGTAGGAATAGATATGATCCAAAGAGATATTCGCATCGTTTTGGTTAACTAATAACTTCAGCAAATATTGAACCTTCAATCCATTTTCAACCTTATCATTCAATAAGGCCGAACGAATATATTTTTCCGTGTTTAAAGTATCATTCTTTGTACGATAATAATCAGCTAGATAAAGCCGCACAAAACCATTATCCGGATCATTTTTTACGATTTTATTCAATAATTGAAGACCTTTCTTCTCTTGATCATGTGACAAATACAGTTCGGCTAATAAACCCAAATAATCTGTTTTTTCAGGATATTTCTTCACCAACTTCATGATTTCTGCCGAAGCATTCTTTACATCATCCATCTTGGAATATAATTTAGCCTTTTCAATAATAGCCGGCTCACTTATTCCAAACTGTTTCTCGTAACGGTCCAACACGTTTATAGCCTTATCCCACTTCTCAACAGAAGAATATAAATCAGTCTCCACGATGTAAAAATCCTCTCTCTCGGGATGTAACAATATCAATTTATCATATACCTTACACGCCTCTTCAATCATTGATTTTCTCTGCAAAATATTAGCCAACAATAAATTATACCAAATATTTGTCGGCTCCAATTCCACAGCCTCCCGCATCAGTTGTAAAGGCAGCGTATAATCCTCTCCTAATACCAATATACTAGATAATTCATAACGTACCGCGGCACTTTTGTTATAAATTTTCATACACTGATCGAAATAAGCAATAGCAGATTTCAAGTCACCTAAAACCTTACAACGTACCCCTTCCATGAAAGCATAATCGAACTGTACTTTAGCCTCACCTTCTAAAGTAGGTTCTACCACTTTCTTTTTATCAGCAAAAAGCTGAATAGTACACAAAAGCAATAAAAAAACAAATAATAATCGACCTATTTTAGTCATTATAAATGATTTATTGTTTACCCGTGTGACCGAAACCTCCTCTCCCTCTCTCCGTCTCGCCCAATTCCTCCACTTCAATTAATTCAGCCTGTTCAACCTTATTAATCACCATCTGGCAAATTCTGTCCCCGTCATTAATCTGTGTTACTTCATGAGACAAATTCACTAAAATAACTCCGATTTCTCCTCTATAATCAGCGTCAATCGTTCCCGGCGTATTCAATAAAGTGATTCCTTCGTTTAAAGCCAATCCACTCCTTGGACGCATCTGAGCCTCGTAGCCATCAGGTAATTCGATAAACAAACCCGTCGGAACAAGTTTCCTTTCCAACGATTTCAACATGATAGGTTCATCAATATTAGCCCGTATATCTAAACCGGCAGATGATTTTGTCTTGTATTCCGGAAGCGGATGCTTCGATTTATTCACTATTTTAATTTTCATTCTCTCTGTAACTTTGGATGTTAATCACATTTTTAACTACTCCCATAAATTGCGCTAAGATAGCTATTTTTTATGAATTAACTTGTACATAAAATCTTTTGTCAGCAAAAAACTCATCTCTTTTTTTATAAAAATATACACGAAGAGTACGAATAACGGTAAACGAGCCAAACAAGTTACCAAGTTATTGTCAAATTTTATATATCCACCGACAAAATAGAACAATAAACAAACCGCAAAATAGAAAATAATCTTAGGTATATCGTAATTGATCTTGTAAAAATGTCTTCCCAGAATAAAAGATAAAATTGTCATAACCAAAAAACACGTGAAAACGGAATAGGCAGAAGCCATAAAACCTATTTTCGGCAAAAAAATCACGTTTCCTCCTATCGTGATTACGCAACCGATAATCGCCATGTAAGCCCCGTATATCGTTTTATCCGTCAATTTATACCACAAGGATAACGAATAGTAAATTCCTTGGAACAAATTAGCCATCAGCACCCAAGGTAATATCGTCAACCCGCTGAAATATTCTGATCCCAAGAAATATTTTAATACATCCAAAAAGTACATAACCCCTAAAAAGATCATTAAACCGAATCCAGTAAAATAGAGCAGTACATCCTGGTATATTTTTTTTGAATCATTATGCTTGGCATAATTGAAAAAGAAAGGTTCGAAAGCGAAGCGGAAACCTTGCGTAAAAATATACATCACTAAAGCCAATTTATAACTTGCCCCGTATATCCCGGTTATAGCCAAAGCCTCTTCCCCATCTCCTAAAATTTTAGGCATCAAAATCTTATCTCCCTGTAAATTAATCATCCCAGCAACACTCACGATCAAGATCGGGTATGAATATTTCAAAATATCTTTCAGCAAAGAGAACGAGAAAACAAATTTGAACCGGAAAATATAAGGAAACAACATCACCAACGTACAAACAGAAGAAACCAGATAGGAAATGAAAATATAAACTACCCCACCATCAACCTGATAGAAAGGAACAGAAATCCCTTTTTTCTCCAAAAATGGACAGAGCAAATAGAAAAACAAGTTCAACCCCACGTTAATGAGTATATTCACGAATTTAATAACCCCGAAACGAAGGGCTTTCCCTTCCATTCTCAATAGAGCGAAAGGCAAAGTACTCACCACATCAATCGCAATCGTTACAATCAATAAAACGAAGTAAATCGGATGATTCCCCACCTCAAGAAAACTGACAATTTGCGGGAGAAACGAAAAACAGAGTAATAAAAACAAAGTCGAAGTAAAGAGTAAAGAGGCCAACAAAGTCGAAAACACCCGGTCTTTATTGTCTTTAGTTGCAAAGCGGAAGAACCCTGTTTCTGTGCCATAAGTCAACAATACAACTAACAAAGCAACATACCCCATCAAATTCGTGAATATACCATTATCGACCGGAGAAAGTACCCTAGTATATAGTGGAACCAGCAACCAATTTATAAACCGTCCGAGTATTGTCGAGAAACCATAAATCACGGTTTCCCCCATTAGTTTCTTTAAAGGATTCATAATAACTTTGTCTTTATCAAATGTGATTCAACAGACAAAAGTAACAAGTTCCCAACAACAATATCATATATATATTATCTTTTATTTTTTTTAAAAAGAAATATGAGTATTATGATAGGCTGTGAGTTTTTGGTATAAAAAATAAGCGATTCTTTTGTTTTAATCGTTATTATTAATGGAGTGAAGAGTTATTCACAGGTTATAATTTTATTAATCCTTGATAATGAGATTTATTTTTGAGTTATCCACAATTGTTAGTAAAACAAGCTTTGGAAAAGTATTCGGTGAAATTCCCGTGAATTGATGTTAGTATTTTGTAGAAAGGAATTGGAATAATTTGAATAACTATTCTTGCATTTTTTAATTCTATTATTACTTGAATTCGAAATCGAGAAATCAAAATAAAGTTATTCTTTTTAGTTCTTTTTTATTCCACCATGAATACACGAGATACTAACAGTTACTAACAGGTATAATATAAAAAAATTGGAAATAGAATATAACGAATTTCTATTTCCAATTTATTATGACAGAACGTGTTACTTCCTATAAGAGAAATGCACGATTATTTGTTCATCTTTTCGATTGTAGCGGTAGTTGAATATCCTTCGATAAAATCAATAGTAATTACTTCTCCCCCTTTGGCCTTTACTATATCGTAACCTACAATCTCTTCAGGTTTATAGTCTCCTCCTTTTACTAACACGTCCGGTTGAACGAAATCAATCAGATCACGAGGTGTATCCGTATCGAAAAGGATCACTTCGTCAACAAACATGAGAGAAGCTAGTAATAACGCCCGGGCATTCTCGTCGTTCACGGGTCTGGAATCACCTTTTAACCGTTTCACAGAATCATCCGTATTCAATCCGATCACTAATTTAGTTCCCAGAGAGGCCGCTTTGGCTAGGTATTCTATATGTCCTTTATGGAGAATATCAAAACAACCGTTTGTGAAAACGATCTTGTCATCTTTGAATCTCCACAGACTCAATATATTTTCAGCCTCTTTCGCCGTGTGTGCGATTTTTTTCTCGATAAGTGGTAAATAATCCATGATCATGTCAAATAAGTTTATTTGTTGCGGTGTCCGGGAAAACCAATGTAGGTTTGTGTGATTTAGCCTCTTCAAAATCCATTGAAGCGTATGAGATAATAATGATCACGTCGCCCACGGCACATTTACGTGCTGCCGGACCATTCAGGCAAATAATACCCGAATTGCGTTCTCCTTTGATGATATAGGTATCGAATCTCTCACCATTGTTAATGTTCACGATCTGAACTTTTTCGTTTTCGATCATGTTAGCTGCCTCTAACAGAGCTTCATCAATAGTGATACTGCCCACGTACTGAAGGTTAGCATCAGTAACGGTAACCTTATGAAGTTTAGATTTTACTACTTCTATAAACATCTTCGTGTTAGTTTAAAATACAATATTATCAATTAATCGGATTTTACCGGCATAAACCGCAATGCATCCGACTTTTACATTGTTTTCACTCCAGTCTTGAATAGTTTTCAGTTCTGTGTCGTCCACGATCTCAAAATATTCAGTTTCCAGATAAGGGTTTTTATTGATTTCATCTACTACCCATTTTTTTAATTCTTCCACGTTCATTTGGGAAGTTAAATGAGTAGCTTCTTCGAGTACTTTATGAATATGCGGGGCATTTTTCCTGTATTCCGGTTCCAGTAAAGTATTTCTGGAACTCATGGCCAGCCCGTCTGTTTCCCGGATGATAGGGCATGAAACAATTTCAAGCTCATAATGTAATTGTTTCACCATGTTTTTGATCACCGCGATTTGCTGGAAATCCTTCATCCCGAAATATGCCCGGTGTGGTCGCACAATGTCAAATAACTTGCTTACGATTTGTCCCACGCCGTTAAAATGTCCCGGACGTCTTGCTCCTTCCATGACACTCTCCACGTATCCGAAGTCAAATACACGGGTATCTTCTTCCGGGTACATCTCTTCCACGCTGGGAGCGAACACGTAATCACATCCGTTCTTTTCCAATAAAGTAACATCTTTGTCCAAAGTACGGGGATAACGTTTCAAATCTTCTTTATCATTAAACTGCGTCGGGTTCACGAACACGCTGACCACGGCAATATCATTTCCTTTTTTACATGCTTTCACGAGGGATATGTGACCTTCGTGAAGTGCGCCCATTGTTGGCACTAAGCCCACCGTTTTCCCTTCACTTTTCAACTTCTCGATAACGGTGCTTAATTCCGTTTTCTTAGTTATAATATTCATGCTTATATTCTTGAAAATACGGGGTGCAAGTTTACAAACTATTTTCGATATAATGCAAAATTGAAAGTTGAAAATTCAAAATGATTATTTAAATAGTGAATGAATATTAGCGTGTATAGACGAGAGAGCATCCAGCAACTCGTTATGGGTAACGCCTTCCCGCATGACAATAAGGACTGTATCGTCACCACCGATAGTTCCCAGTACCTCAAAATAATTTTCATTATCAATCAGAACGGTCACGGCTTTCGCGTATCCGGGAAGAGTTTTCATCACGGCAATATTTCCTGAAAAATCAATGCTTGAAATGGCGTCCGTCACGATGGCGGAGGCTTTTTCATCGGCTTGTTCATTCTGAATACTGTCCGGGATAATATATATGTAACCTTTATCTTTATGAGGTATTTTAGCTACTCTCATGAATTTAAGATCGCGTGATAACGTACTTTGCGTTGCCTCTACGTTTAGCTCTTTCAGTCTGAACAATAATTCTTCCTGCGAGCAGATCTGTTCGTTCTCAATAAGCTTTCGAATGGCCAACAGGCGTTTCGTTTTATTTCTCATAGGTGTTTATATTACGCCTCACAAAGTTAGGGAAATTTGTTTTATATTCAATACGGGGATATAAAATAAAGAGAGGGTATTGATGTACTTATCTGGGGAGTATAATGGTTTGATAAGTTTTAGAATACGATGTGTTGATGTCCCTATAATCTTAAAAATATTTATTTTCATAAATATGCTTTGTAAATTCATATATTCACCATATTTTTGCATAAAATTTAATTTATAGTTGATTGATTGAATAAATATGCATGAATTAAAGAAAGCCCGTCTTGTTTTAGAAGACGGGACAGTTTATGAGGGAACTTCCTTTGGTTACGAGAAATCGGTGTCCGGGGAAGTTGTTTTTTATACGGCAATGACCGGTTATCCGGAGAGCTTAACAGACCCTTCTTATAAAGGGCAAATTCTGGTTCCGACTTATCCCATGATCGGAAATTACGGGGTCCCGGTCGATGACGAGCGAGACGGAATATCCAAGTTCTTCGAGTCGGATAAGATTCATTGTAAAGCTTTGGTCATTTCGGATTACTCTTCCCGGTATAGTCATTGGAATTCCCAAAAAAGTCTCGGAGATTGGTTAAAAGAACAACAGATTCCGGGGCTTTTTGGTATAGATACCCGGGCATTGACTCAAAAGTTAAGGGATCATGGAGCAATGTTGGGTAAAATACTGTTTGACAATGAAGACATACCCTATTATGATCCGAATAAAGATAACATCGTTGCCGAGGTTTCCACGAAAAAGATCATGGAATACGGAAACGGGAAATATAAAGTGGTTCTGGTGGATTGCGGGGTAAAAAACAATATATTGCGATGCTTGTTAAAACGGGATGTTACGGTGAAACGAGTTCCGTGGAATTATGATTTCACGAAGGAAAAATTTGATGGTATCTTTCTTTCTAACGGGCCGGGAGACCCCTCTCGTTGCGAGGAAACGATAGAGCATATACGGAAAGCATTGAAAGGGAATACCCCTATCATGGGTATTTGTCTGGGAAATCAACTCATGGCAAGGGCTGCCGGGGCCTCTACCTATAAATTAAAATATGGACATAGAAGTCACAATCAACCGGTCATGAACCCCGGTGGAACCCGTTGTTATATTACTTCCCAGAATCATGGATTCGCAATAGATGAGACAACACTTCCCGCTGACTGGGAACCGTTGTTCGTGAACGTAAATGACGGTACAAACGAGGGAATTCAGCACAAGAAAAAACCTTTTTTCTCGGCTCAATTCCATCCGGAAGCATCAAGTGGTCCCGTGGACACGGAGTTTCTTTTTGACAATTTCATTGCTGCAATGAAAACATCGAAGAAGTAATTGAAAGGAATGTTAGTGATAACACTGAAAATGATGAGTATTCCAGCTCCTCCTCTGTTCATAGAGGAGGTGGCACGAAGTGTCGGAGGAGTTATCGTTATTTCTATAAACTCTCTCCCCCCTTCGGGGTACTCCCTCTATAAACAGAGGGAGAGTTAGAGTACTCATTTTTGACGGAAAAAACGAGCAATGAATCTAAAACTTTAAATCTAAAATAAGAATGGGTATAGCAAAGGTATTGCTTCTGGGATCGGGAGCATTGAAGATAGGGGAAGCCGGAGAGTTTGATTATTCCGGATCACAGGCTTTGAAAGCACTTCGGGAAGAAGGTATTTACAGCGTGTTGATAAATCCGAATATAGCCACGGTACAGACATCGGAAGGGGTGGCTGACAAGATATACTATTTACCCGTGACACCGGAATTCGTGGAACAGGTGATCGAGAAGGAACGTCCGGATGGTATTCTTCTCTCTTTCGGGGGACAAACTGCATTGAATTGCGGGGTGGCTCTTTATAAATCGGGTGTTCTAGAAAAGTATAACGTGCAAGTACTCGGAACGCCTGTACAAGCCATCATAGATACCGAAGACCGGGAAATCTTTGCCGGAAAATTGGCAGAAATTAACGTGAAAACACCGAGAAGTATCGCTGCCAGTAATATGGAAGAGGCGTTTGCTGCGGTGGATAAATTAGGTTTTCCGGTGATTATCCGAGCAGCTTACACTCTGGGGGGATTGGGTTCCGGCTTTTGTTCGAATAAAGAAGAGTTGGAACGCTTGGCTGCCAGTGCCTTTTCTTATTCTCCTCAGGTTTTAGTGGAAGAATCTTTGAAGGGATGGAAAGAAGTAGAATACGAGGTGGTACGTGATAAATATGATAATTGTATCACGGTCTGTAACATGGAAAACTTCGATCCGCTGGGAATTCATACCGGAGAGAGTATAGTAGTTGCTCCATCACAGACTTTAAGTAATAGCGAATACCACAAATTGAGATCGATAGCTATAAAAATAATCCGGCATATAGGCATCGTGGGTGAATGTAACGTGCAGTATGCCCTTGATCCGAACTCGGAAGATTATCGGGTAATCGAGGTAAACGCTCGTCTTTCACGGTCCAGTGCATTGGCATCCAAGGCAACCGGGTACCCTTTGGCTTTTGTTGCTGCGAAATTGGGTATGGGATACGGGTTACACGAGATCAAAAACTCGGTAACCAAAGTCACCACGGCATGTTTCGAGCCGGCATTGGATTACGTGGTTTGTAAAATACCTCGCTGGGACTTGAATAAATTCGAGGGAGTTTCCAAAGTGATCGGTTCTTCCATGAAAAGCGTGGGAGAAATCATGGCTATCGGACGATCTTTCGAAGAGGCAATTCAAAAAGGAATCCGGATGATCGGGCAGGGTATGCACGGTTTTGTCGGTAACGTGTTGAAAGCGAAAGATATTGATGAAGAGTTAGTGAACCCGACAGATTCTCGGATATTTGCCATTGCCGGGGCTTTCGACAAGGGATATAGCGTAGAGAAAATTCATGGATTGACGAAAATCGATCACTGGTTTTTACAACGTTTGGAAAACATTCACTTGCTAAAAGAAGAATTAAGCAAACTTGATAAGGAAACGGATATTAGTGAAGGTCTGTTGCGAAAGGCAAAACAATACGGTTTCTCTGATTTCCAGATCGGTCGATTGACCGTGAAGAATACCTCGTTATCTCACCACGAGAAAATGTTGAAGGTTCGGGATTACCGGAAGAAATCGGGAGTATTACCCTGTGTGAAACAGATTGACACGCTGGCGGGTGAATATCCGGCAATGACAAATTACTTGTATGTCACCTACAACGGGTCCGAAAATGACGTGAAATACGAGCATGACGGACGTTCCGTGATCGTGTTGGGGTCGGGAGCTTATCGCATCGGTAGTAGCGTGGAATTCGATTGGTGTGGTGTGAGTGCTTTGAATACAATCCGGAAAGCCGGCTATCGTTCGGTGATGATTAATTATAACCCGGAGACAGTCAGCACGGATTACGATACCTGTGATCGTCTCTATTTCGACGAGTTGTCATTCGAACGGGTGATGGATATTATCGAATTGGAAGAACCGAAAGGCGTGATTGTTTCCACGGGTGGCCAGATTCCGAATAACTTGGCTATGCGATTGCATGGTCAACACGTGAATATTTTGGGGACTTCTCCCGAATCTATCGACCGGGCAGAAGATCGTCAGAAATTCTCTACCATGTGTGACGAGTTGGGTATTGACCAGCCCCGGTGGAGCGAATTAACGAGTATAGAGGACATTTATCATTTCGTGGATAAAGTGGGTTTCCCCGTGTTGATTCGTCCTTCTTACGTGCTATCCGGGGCCGCTATGAACGTGGTGTCGAATAAAGATGAGTTATTACATTTCTTGGAGTTAGCAGCAGAGGTATCGAAAGATCATCCTGTCGTGGTATCCGAGTTTATCGAACAGGCGAAAGAAGTCGAGATTGACGCAGTGGCGCAGGAAGGAGAGGTAAAGGCTTACGCTATCAGTGAGCATGTTGAATTTGCCGGAGTACATTCCGGTGATGCGACTATCGTTTTCCCGGCACAGAAACTTTACGTGGAGACAATCCGTCGAATCAAAAAGATTGCCCGTTCCATTGCTAAAGAACTGAACATATCCGGTCCGTTTAACATGCAGTTTTTGGCGAAGGATAATGATATAAAGGTCATCGAGTGTAATTTGCGGGCATCGAGAAGTTTCCCCTTCGTGTCGAAAGTATTGAAATATAACTTTATCGATATGGCCACCCGGATCATGTTGGGAGAGAAGGTTGAATCCTTGAATAAATCGGTATTCGATCTGGATTACGTGGGAGTGAAAGCCTCACAATTCTCTTTTGCCCGGCTTTTAAAGGCCGATCCCGTGTTGGGAGTGGATATGGCATCCACGGGAGAGGTGGGGTGTATCGGTGAGAATTACTACGAGGCAATATTGAAAAGTATGCTTTCTGTTGGGCATCGTATTCCGAAGAAAAATATACTGATCTCTTCCGGTCCGACTCGTTCCAAGGTAGAGTTACTGAATTCTACCCGGATGTTGATCGAAAAAGGGTATAATATTTACAGCACGGCAGGAACGGCTAAATTCTTTAAAGAGAATGGAATTGATACTCAAATCCTTTACTGGCCGGATGAAGATAAGGAGCCGAATATTATGGAATACTTGCATGATCGAAGGATAGACTTGGTAATCAATATCCCGAAAAATCACACGAAACGAGAGCTGGATAATGGCTATAAAATCCGACGTGCAGCCGTGGATTACAACATCCCGTTGATCACGAATGCCCGTTTGGCCAGTGCCTTCATCTATGCTATTTGTAAGGTAGATCCTTCCGAGATTGCGATTAAGAGTTGGGACGAATACTAGAAAGGTAAAAGATAAAAACTAAAAGATAAAAGTTGAAAGGGGCTGTTCATTTTTTTTGGACAGCCCCTTTTTTATATTTTGCAGGATGTAACCAGCAATAATTTAATAAAACTGCAAGATACATCTTGCAGTTTTACGGGGTGATAATAATTTTTTGGGTATTTGACCTTAAATTGCTAGCTTTGTAATAATCATTGATAATAAAAATAGATACTTATGACGAGTAAGAAATTGAAAAGAATTCTATATGTTTTTGCAGTTTTAATCATGTTGATACTGGGAATCGTCGTGTGGATGCAATCATCTGGTGGAGTTGTTGAGGAACAGACGTTTACTATTAATAATAAGCAATTGGCCACTTTTGTCTATAACACCGAAACAGAAACTCCCCAAAGGCTACATATCACGGTGAAAGGTTCCTTGGATTGTGATGCTATTTTAACTATAAGAGAAGACGGAGAGACTAGTGGAGTTCGTTCCCGTCGCTCGTTTCCTTTAAAAGCAGGAGAACTGAAAGATCGGGATTTCCAGACCATGTGGACTCATACCGGGATTATCATAGAATTCAAGACAGATGGATGTACCGTTAATGATGTGAAGGTTAAGATTGAGGTGATAGAGTAAATGATTCATAACGATATATTGATTTGCTGATTTAAACTAGCAATTTTTCGAAAATTTGCTGATTTAAATCAGCATTTTTGTATATTTGCATCAATAACATTGATTTTATTACAGTTATGGAACAATTAATTGAACTTTTCCGGCGTTTATTGTTATTGACAGATACATCATATATCCGATATTTGTATGATAAAATTGATTGGTCGGCACGTATGATTGGAATTGTGGGACCTCGGGGAGTGGGGAAAACCACTATGTTGTTACAGCGTATAAAATTAAATCATTCGCTGGATGATACGCTTTTTATTAATGCGGATGACCTGTATTTTGCAGAACATAGACTTTTTGATTTAGCTTCGGATTTTTATAAAAACGGGGGAAGACATCTTTTTATTGATGAAGTGCATAAATATTCGGAGTGGTCTAAGGAACTGAAAATGATATATGATTATTATCCTGATTTTCAGATTATATTCACGGGTTCTTCTATTTTGGATATTTATAAGGGAAATGCAGATTTAAGTCGTCGGGCATTGAGTTACTATTTGCCGGGACTCTCTTTTCGTGAATATTTGAATTTATCGTATGGAATGCAGTTGCCAGCCTATTCTTTAGAGGATATTCTTTCGCACAAAATTGAATTTCCTGAAACAAGGTTACCATTACCTTTATTTAAAGAGTACATGATGAAAGGATATTATCCATTCTTTCGGGATCCTGGTTATGAACAACGCTTGCGGAATGTGATAGGTCTTACGGTAGAGAATGATATTCCTATCTATGCTAGTATGAATATTGCTTCTACAAAAAAAATTCGGCAATTACTTTATATTATTTCTCAAAGTGTACCATTCAAGCCTAATTTTACGAAAATAGGTCAAATGATAGATGTGCATCGTAATCAAGTAACAGATTTCTTGTATTATCTGGAAAGAGCTGGTATAATTGCTCAATTACGTGGTGAAACTGGAGGTATTAGATTATTGGGTAAAGTGGAAAAAGTGTATTTAGATAACACAAATTTGATTTATGCTTTAGCTGAAAATAAATCAGATATAGGAAATATTCGAGAAACGTTTTTTCTTTCCCAGATGAAAGTGTACAATGATGTCTTTTCATCTGAAAAGTCTGATTTCCGGATTGAAAATTTTACTTTTGAGGTTGGAGGCCAAGGAAAACAGCAAAAGCAGATAGAAGGGATAGAAAATGCATATATCGTAAAGGATAACATTGAATATGGATATAAAAATATTATTCCACTGTGGCATTTTGGTTTTAATTACTAGTTTACTTACTTGATTCTTTTTTCAAAAAAACAAATAAAAACATCCTGTGCTAGATCTTCTGAATAATCTCCATTCATGATATAGTGATAGATAAAATTATATATATCAATATAATGGTATTTGAAAATATGTTCAAATTCTTTCTCTTGCATAGTAAGGATTAAAGATACACCTCACAAATATATAAGATAAAATTTTTATTACAAGTATTAAAAATCGTTTTATTTTTTGATCTTGCCTTTCCCTATCTTTTCTCTATCCTTTTTCTATGGTTCCTCTACCACATAAAGTAATCTCGAACATACCGCATACAGAACATGAACACAAATCTATGTTGTTGTTATGTTGTTACTATGTTCATGCTATGTTTATGGTATAGGGAAAGAATAGCCTAACCATGAGCCAAGTATTATGTATTGTCCTGAAAAAAGTTTACAGTAAACTTAGTAAACCAATTTTAGTAAACTACAATTGACAAAAAGATAGTTAACGAATATATAGTTGTTAAATATCATTATTAACAGATTAGATCAATGAAAATTTTTTTTCCAAAAAAGTGATTTTAATTTATAATGTCATATTCGGAAATGGTATGAAACGATAATGTTTCGAAGTATCTTAAATTCAGTGTAAGATCAGACGTGATTTTTAAAAAGATTAGTTTCCAGTGTGAATGAAAAATAGTTTCCATCTGCACTGGAAACTATTCTTTAAAAAATAAAGTATTGGTCCTAAAGAATTTTTAATGGATAGATGTTTTGAAAACTTATTAATGGAATGTAAATTGGTTCGTTATCCGTGTAGAATCCGTACATTATCCGTTGAAGACAGGGTGTAGTTAGGGATCAAAGACGTATCACTTTCGAATCAAAGACGTTTCAAAGACGTTCAGCGGGTGTCTTTGATATGGGGGTGAAGGGAATATGGTTATTGTGTGATAGGGTATTTCATTTATTCTTCAGGCTTTGTATTTCGTGAAACATGTGCTATCTTTTTCCCGTCAATTGTTTAAAATCGGCATTAACTTCGACAACAAGACACGAAATATCGAGAAGTGGATTGTGGAATAAAACTCTTAAGATTTCAAGAAGTTTTAATCGTTTTTATGGAAGAGCAAGGAGAGATTCTTCTTGATCGGTAGAGATATAAATTTAATTTTCTAACTTTGTATGCTAAAATAAAAACGAGAAGTGATGTTTAAAAGATATTGGAAAGACTTTGCCATTTTCTGGGGGCTATTTATTGTTTTTGTTGCGGGTGTGTTTTTCTTTTTCTACCTTGTTTCGGCGGGTAAATTAGGTTTTATGCCCACGTTCGAGGAGTTGGAGAACCCCAAGAATAAATTTGCCACGGAGATTTATTCCGAGGACGGGAAGATTTTAGGAAAGTATTTCGAGGGGAGTGAGAACCGTCGGTATATGGATTACAAGGATATTCCTCAGAGTGTTATCGATGCGTTAATTGCCACGGAGGATGTACGTTTCTATGATCATAGTGGTATTGATGTGCGAGGATTGTTCCGGGTGGCACAGGGTATGTTGACCGGGAATTCTTCTGCCGGAGGTGGTAGTACGATCACGCAACAGTTGGCAAAGATGTTGTTCCCTCGGGAGGCGAATCAGAACTTCATGGAGTTGGCTGTACGTAAATTCCGGGAGTGGGTGATTGCGGTGAAATTGGAGAAAAGCTACACGAAGGAAGAGATTATCACAATGTATCTCAATAAGTTTGACTTTTTGAACTTGGCCGTTGGTATTAACTCTGCCGCAAACATATATTTTTCGACAACACCCGATTCTTTGAAGGTGGAACAAGCCGCTATGTTGGTGGGGATGGCTAAAAATCCGTCGCTTTTTAACCCGGTACGCAGAGAAGAGAAAACGTTGGGACGCCGGAATGTGGTGTTGGGACAGATGTTGAAATATGACAAGATTTCACGAGCTGAATTTGATTCTTTGAAGGTTCTGCCTTTGGGATTGGACTTCCACAAAGAGGATCATAAAGAGGGTATTGCGACCTATTTCCGGGAATATTTACGGTTATACATGACAGCATCTAAACCGGATAAAAAGAATTACAGCAAGTGGAGTAAAGACCAGTATGCGGTAGATTCTTTGGCTTGGGAAACGAATCCGCTTTATGGGTGGTGCAACAAGAATCTGAAATCAGACGGTTCGCATTATAATATCTACACGGATGGGTTAAAGATTTATACAACATTGGATTCCCGGATGCAGAAATATGCGGAAGAGGCCGTGACGGAACATCTGGGAGGAACGTTGCAGCCGGCATTTATGGCCGAGAGAAGTAGAAAAGCTCATCCGCCTTTTTCGAATGATTTGACGGTTTCCGAGATCAATGATATTTTGAATACTTCTATCCGTCGTACCGAGCGCTATCGGTCAATGAATAAGGCAGGTAAGAGTTTTCAAGAGATAAAGAAATCCTTTGATAAAGCGATTCCGATGTCTGTTTTCACGTGGAAAGGTGTACGGGATACCGTGATGAGTCCGTTGGATTCATTGAAACATTACAAATCATTCTTCCGGGCCGGATTCATGGCGATGGAACCTTCTTCAGGCCGAATCAAGGCGTACGTGGGGGGACCGGATTATCGTTATTTCCAGTATGATATGGTAAGTACCGGAAAACGGCAGATCGGTTCAACGATCAAGCCGATTCTTTACACGTTGGCGATGCAGGAGGGGCTGGGACCTTGTGATCAGGTGCTGAACGTGCAACAGACGTTTGTCTTGCCGGACGGGACGACTTGGACGCCTCGTAATTCCACGGATAAGCGGGAAGGTGAGATGGTGACTTTGAAATGGGGATTGGCAAATTCGGTGAATAATATTTCCGGTTGGGTATTGAAACAATTTACCCCGGAGGCCGTCGTGCAGATGGCTCACCGGATGGGAATCACGAGTTTTATAGACCCGGTTCCCGCAATTTTCTTGGGCTCTTCCGAGGTTTCCGTGAAAGAGATGGTCGGGGCATTCTCGATATATGCGAATAAAGGGGTATATAATGCACCGATGATGGTGACTAAAATTGAGGATAAGTATGGTAACGTGCTGGCGAATTTCTACCCGGAATCCAGAGAAGTGATTACTGAAAACACTGCATTCTTGATGGCGAATTTGTTGCAGGGGGTTGTGGATGAAGGAACGGGTCGCCGTTTGCGTTTTCGGTATGGTTTTAAGAACCAGATCGGGGGAAAGACCGGAACGACACAGAATCACTCTGATGGTTGGTTTATCGGAATTACACCTGATCTTGCCGGAGGGGTTTGGGTTGGTGCGGAAGATCGTTCTATCCATTTCCAGAATTTGGCGAATGGACAGGGAGCTAGTATGGCACTTCCGATTTGGGCTTTGTTTATGCAGAAAGTATATGCGGATAAATCTCTTGCCGTGCCGCAAAGTGATTTCCAAAAACCGAATGGGGTGAACCATGTGCTTGATTGTGGGGATGCGGATCGAGAGGGAATGACGGATTACGATTCTTCAGATGAAATCTTTGATTAATTGAAAATTCATTTTGTTGATGATCTGATTTATAGAAAGTATTGTAAGAATAACGAGATTGAAAAAGTTTTATTTGAGAACGACCCCCACCGACTCCCCCTTACACAGGGGGAGAGTTGATTACCAAGTGGTTTTCCCTATTAGGAGAGGAGAGGTTATTATTTAGATGGTTTATTTCAATCTTCAATTTTCAATTGTATGGCTAAAACAAAAACCGTGTACGTTTGTCAGAATTGTGGAGCAAAGGAATCCAAATGGGTTGGGAAATGCTCTACTTGCGGGGAGTGGAATAGTTTTGTGGAAGAGGTGGAAGTTTCTACCAAAGGAAACCGGGTGGCTTCTATCGTGGGGGCAAGTTCTTCACGGCCTTTGAAGTTGTCGGAGGTGAAGGCGAATGCTGATGAGCGTATGGATACCGGAGATGGAGAACTGAACCGAGTGTTGGGAGGTGGAATCGTACCGGGTTCTATGATTCTACTGGGGGGAGAGCCGGGTATCGGTAAATCGACGTTGGTACTGCAATTTGCCTTGCATAATCGTTGTGGGAAAGTGCTGTATGTTTCCGGGGAGGAGAGTGTGTCGCAGATCAAGATGCGGGCGCAACGATTGGGGGCGGAGAATGACGATTGCCTGTTCCTTTCGGGGAACTCGTTGGAGACGGTATTGGAACATTCCCGTGCGCTTGAACCGAAATTATTGATTATTGACTCTATACAAACGCTGGCAACAGAGAGTGTGGATGCCATTCCGGGGAGTTTGTCGCAAATCCGGGAGTGTACTAACGTGTTGCTGCGTTACTCGAAAGAAAATACGATCACGACTATTTTGATCGGGCATATCACGAAAGACGGTCAGTTGGCCGGTCCGAAGATCTTGGAACACATGGTAGATACCGTCCTGCAATTTGAGGGTGATCAGCAACACATGTATCGTATTTTGCGCTCTATGAAGAACCGTTTTGGTTCGACTTCCGAGATAGGTATCTACGAGATGTTGCAATCCGGTTTGCGACAGGTGGCTAATCCTTCCGAGTTGTTGCTATCCAATCATGACCAAGATTTGAGTGGAGTCGCCGTTTCAGCCACCATGGAAGGCGTTAGAACGATTTTGTTGGAAGTGCAGGCCTTGGTTAGCACGGCGGCTTACGGGACGCCTCAGCGGTCTGCAACGGGCTTTGATACGCGACGATTGAACATGTTGCTTGCCGTGTTGGAAAAGCGGGTGGGGTTCCGGTTGGCGGCGAAGGATGTGTTCTTGAATATTGCCGGAGGAATACGGGTGAGTGACCCGGCTTTGGATTTAGGAGTCGTGATGGCGGTTCTTTCTTCAAATATAGATGCTCCGATTCCCACAAATACCGTGTTTGCCGGGGAAGTTGGCTTGTCGGGAGAGATTCGTGCCGTGAGTCGTATCGAACAACGAATACTGGAGGCTGAAAAACTCGGATTCCAACAAATATTTGTTCCGGCGGGAAATAAGAAAGCGCTGACAAAAGTTCCTGCACATATAAAAGTGAGATTTGTTTCTCGGGTGGGAGATATTTGCCGGGAGTTATTTAGCTAAATCGTTTATCCATATTGTATTTTGTAAACTGACTATTTTGTAAGTTACAAAATAATCAGTTATATTTGTTCTAGAATAAAACGAATAAATATGGAAACGCCTTTTGTTTTTGGGAAAATAGCTACGGATCAAAATTTCACGGATCGACGAGTGGAAACAGAACGTTTATTGCAGAATTTCAGAAGTTTGACAAATACGATTATTATTTCTCCTCGTCGTTGGGGAAAATCATCGTTAGTAACGCATGTTGCCAAACAACTCCTAGCGTCTGAAGGAGATGTGAAATTATGCATGATTGACCTTTTTAACGTGAGGGAAGAAGAGGAGTTTTATACATTATTGGCGAAAGAGGTTTTAACATCTGTATCTTCCAAGTGGGAAGAAATAGCGATGAATGCCAAAAACTTCCTTGCCCGCTTGATCCCCCGGATTTCTTTTACGGCTGATGTGGAGAGTGAGCTGTCTTTTGGGATTGGGTTGGAGGAATTGAAACGTAATCCGGATGATATTCTGGATTTGGCAGAGGCTTTGGCTGTATCTAAAAATATTCGTTTAATTATTTGTATTGATGAATTTCAGAACGTGGCTAATTTCGGGGATTCTTTGGCGTTTCAAAAGAAGTTGAGGGCCCATTGGCAGCGACATACTCACGTTGCTTATTGCTTGTTTGGTAGCAAGCGGCACATGTTGATGGATGTATTTGCGAATGTTTCAATGCCCTTTTATAAGTTTGGAGACTTAATGTTTCTTCAAAAAATAGAAACGGAAGAATGGGTTCCGTTTATTCGACAAAAATTCCAAACGACTAATAAGGTTATTGAACGAGATGAAATTCAGTTATTGGTGGAATTGGTAGACAGGCACCCGTATTATGTGCAGCAATTGGCTCAACAGGTGTGGCTTAGGACAGAAAAGTTAGTAGTGCCATCTGTTGTTAAGGAAGCGTATAATGGGTTGATTGACCAGTTGAGCCTACTTTTTCTGAATAGCATGGAAACGTTTAGTAATGCCCAGCTCGGTTTTTTGAAGGCATTAATAGCGGGAGAAAAGCAATTAAGTTCAAAACAAACATTACAGGCTTATCGGATTGGAACCTCCGGAAATGTGGTTAGAATAAAGCAAGCTCTTATGGAACGGGAGGTGATTGATGTGAGAGGAAATGAAATTACGTTTCAAGATCCCTTGTTCGAGGCGTGGTTGAAACGGGATTGGTTTAAGTGAAAATAATAGAACTGATTATTTTGTAACTTACAAAATAATCAGTTCTATTGAATTTTGTTTCTTGGTTGGAATATTTTATATTTGTCAAGAATCCAAGTTAAGGAGTGAATGGATATTTCAGAAGATAAATTTATTCAGCAAATTAATACCAAAGAAGTAGGAGCGTTTCGGGTTTTATTCGAACACTTCTACAATTATCTTGTGTTGTATGCCATGAAACGTGTCCGCCAGCGGGAAGTTGCAGAGGATGTGGTGCAGGAGGTATTCGTGGCAATCTGGGAAAGTCCGAAGGAATACAATTCTTTTCGTGGATTCAAGGCATTTTTGTATGATGCTATTCAGAACAGGTGTTTAGATTATTTAAAGCATAAAGCGGTAGAAAATCGGTATCTTGCTTACCAGCTAGCCAATCATGATGATGAACGGGAACGGGAATATAATTTGATGCGGGAGGAGGTTTACCGGGAGTTGTATTTGTCCGTTCGGGAGTTGCCTGATCGTTGTCGGGAGGTGTTCGAATTGCATCTGAAGGGTAAAAAGAATGAGGAGATTGCCGAATTATTATCTCTTTCCGTAGAAACGGTTAAAACTCATAAAAAGAATGCTGTTCGTTTCTTGAAAGAGCGGATGGGGAATTTATTTACCTTATTGGTTATGTTCCGAGTACTCTGATTTTAGCCTACTTCTCGTTTAGGTTATAAATTTTTCTTGAAAAAAGTTGTATTCTACTTACCCCTTTTCGGGGTGCTTGTCGTATGTGGTGCAAAATTGGAGAACGGATATGGAAATCTTTAATGAGAAAATAGTTCGAATGATTCGGCTTTATTTGTCTGGTGCCATTTCTGAAGAGGAACGACAGGAACTGGAACGCTGGATAAAGGAAAGCGAGAGGAACCTTCGTTTTTTTGAAGAAATGAAGGAAGAGGGACGGTTTGCGGAGGAGTTTCCTGAGTTTTGCCGGATTGATATGGAAAAGGGATGGAGACGTTTTGAACAACAAATTTTGCCGAATCGATGGAGTTTATGGAAGCAAGTGTTGAGATATGCGGCGGTGATAGCCGTACCGGTAGCAATAGGACTTTCCGTCTGGTTGTTGAATCAGGGAGAGAAAAAGGGGAGTCCTGTGGTCTGCGAGGCGATTGAACCGGGGCAGGTTAAGGCTATGCTAGTACTTCCGGGAGGGACAACGCTAGCATTGAAAGATATGAAACAGAAAGAAATTGAGGTTGGTGAAGGGTTGAAAGCGACACAAACAAGTGCAGGTTTAGTGTATGATACTGGTATTGACGAAAAAGAGGAAAAACTGCAATATAGTATGTTGAAGATTCCCCGGGGAGGAGAGTTTAATCTGACCTTATCCGACGGAACGAACATCATATTGAATTCTGCGACAAATCTGAAGTATCCGGTGAGATTTGGAAGGGAAGAGCGTAGAGTTTATTTGGAGGGTGAAGCTTATTTTGAAGTGAAGAAAGATAGTACTCGTCCTTTTTGTGTGGAAATAGAAGGAATGCAGGTACAGGTTTATGGGACATCATTTAATGTGAATGCACGTAAAGGAGAAGATGTACAAACCGTTTTGGTAGAGGGAGAAGTGGGTATTAAATTGCCGAATTCACAGAAAGAGTACATGTTGAGTCCTGGAAAGTTGGCCCACTTTGATCGGGGAACCGGAAAAGTTCAGATTAAAAGTGTGAATGTACAACAATATGTGGCTTGGACAAAGGGTATTTTCACGTTTGAAGAGGAGAGCTTGGAACAGATTATGAATACGCTTTCATTGTGGTATGATGTGGATGTGTTTTACCAAACAGAAAGTGTTAAACAACTTCATTTTTCCGGACACTTGGGACGTTATAAGGAAATCCAAGATATCCTAGGAGCAATTACGGAAGCTACGGGAGTAAAATTTACGATAAAGGAAAGGATAATTATTGTTACTAAATAAAAAACGGAAGGCGTTGGAAGCACCTTCCGCTAGTTTAATCTCCGATAGACTTTATCGTGTGAGTCTATTGGTAAATAATCTAACTATCAATTACAAAAGTATGGAAAAAAATCGAATTTGCCTTCGATCTTATTTGGGTTGTTGGCGTAAATTTTGGAAAATTATGAGAATGTGTCTCGTTTTACTGTCTTGTTTCACGTTTTCTCTTTCAGCGAGTACTTATGCTCAGCAGGAACGAGTTAGTTTGAATATGAAAGAGGTTACTGTGAAAATGTTGCTGGATGAGATTCAGCGACAGACAGATTTGCATTTTATTTTTAATACCGAACAAACGAATAGCTTGGGAAAGGTGTCTGTTGAGGCGAGGGATGAGACCGTGGAAGCTGTACTAGTGCGTCTTTTTGAGGGGACGGATTTAACGTATAGTTTTCGAGGGAATATTATCGTGGTGAAGCGTCGGGTTGATGTCGTAGGACAACAGGAGATGTTGAAAGTTACAGGGAAAGTTGTAGACGAGAAAAAACAGGTCTTGCCAGGTGTAACAGTAAAATTAGAAGGAACAACTGTCGGGACGGCAACTAATACAATGGGGGTCTTTTCGCTAATGTTACCAGTTAGAGAGGGCTTTCTGGAATTCTCTTTTGTAGGTTTTAAGAGTAAGAAAGTTCGGTTTACAGAGAAAAGTGATACACTCCATGTCGTGTTGGTGGAAGATTTGAAAGAAATTGAAGAAGTGGTTGTTACCGGTTATCAAGTGATTCGAGAGAAAGCGATGGCAGGAGCTTATGCGAAGGTGAAATCGGAAGATTTGATCATGACGGGAAATGAGACCATCGAGTCTATGTTGCAGGGAAAAATTCCGGGTATGGTGGTGACTCACACGAGCGGTTTGACGGGAACACGGCAGAAAGTGAGAGTGAGAGGAACGTCCACGTTAGTGGGTAATGCTGATCCGGTATGGGTGGTTGACGGTATCATTCAGGAGGATAATTTGCCGTTTGAGGCCGAGTCATTAGCGGCTATCAGTGACGATAACCTTGATATGATGAAAGATTTTATCGGGGGAGCAGTTTCGTGGTTGAATCCGAATGACATTGATGATATTACCGTGTTGAAGGATGCTTCGGCAACGGCAATTTATGGAGTGAAGGCTGCAAACGGGGTGATTTTGATCACGACAAAGAAAGGAGAACGCGGTCGTATGTCAGTAAATTATTCCGGGAATTTTTCTATGAGCCAAAGGTTAAATTATAACCGGATGGAAATTATGAATTCAAAAGACCGGATTGCCCTTTCCCGTGAGGCTTTTGAGCGGGGAGCGCAGGTGGGCGATGAGAATATCGGTTATGTCGGATTGGCATTGGCTTATTCTCGACGTGAAATTAGCCTGGAAGAGTTTCAGAATGGAGTGAAAAAGTTAGAAACCGTGAATACGGATTGGTTTGATATTTTGTATAGAACACCTTTTTCTCAATCGCACTCGTTGAGTTTTTCCGGGGGTAATGAGAACGCAACTTACCGGGCTTCTTTCGGGTATCGGAACCAACAGAATACAGCGAAAGGTAACGAGCAGGAGACTTACACGGGTAATTTGAACATGACGTCTATTTTTTGGAAACGATTGACGCTGACGGCTTCGTTGTCTGGTACCCACACGGAGACAAAGGCTTTTGCTTCAGGAGTAGACCCTTACAATTATGCTATTACCACGAGCCGGACTATTCCTTGTTATGATGAGGGTAAATTGTATTATTATGAAAAAGGTACGGCTAATTATAATATATTGAATGAATTGGATAATTCGGGAAACAGGAATACTGCGAAGAGTCTAAACCTGAATTTGAATGCCCGTTGGAGGGTTTACGAAGATTTAACGATTTCGGCGACAATCGGGGGAATGTCAAGTTCTTCTTTTGCAGAAACGTGGTTCTCGGAACGATCCCATAATATTACCGGGATACGGGGGTATGAATACGGGCAATATTCCGTGTTGGATAATGCATACAAGGTGTCGAAACTGCCTTATGGCGGTATGCTGACTGTTTCAGAGAGTCGGAATTTTAATTACACGGCAAGAATACAAGCGGAGTTCGTGAAAGTGTGGAATGCAGTGCATGCCGTGAACTTGATGGCCGGTTTTGAGACCCGTAGCAATCAATATGAGGGATATTCACAAACGAACTGGGGGTATATGCCCGACCGTGGAAAGAGTTTTACAAATGTACCTTTGCATTATGGTTCTAATTCCGAGGAAAACAAGCTATATGCGCGGACAATCCCGACAGTTACGGACCGTTTGTCTAATTATATCTCTTACTACATATCGGGAGGGTACATGTATGATAATCGTTATTCTATTAATTTTTCAGTACGGGGGGATGCTTCCAATCGTTTTGGCGGATCCACGAAGTTCCAAACAGTTTGGTCCGGAGGTTTGCGTTGGAACGTGACAGACGAACATTGGATGAAAAATCAGAATATTGTGAGTAATTTGTCTTTCTCGGGTACTTTCGGTTACCAGGGAAATGTTGCCGAGAATGTTAGCCCGGATTTTATAGCTAAAATAGGAGCGGTAGATTCCAAGACAGGGGAATGGCGAATGACGTGGAGTCAGCTTCCTAATCCTGATCTGAAACCGGAAAAAACGTTGTCGGTGAATCTAGGGATTAATTTTGCTTTTTTTGAAAATAAGTTAGGCGGGACATTTAACTGGTATTATAAAAAGACGACCGATGTGATCACTACGGCAAAAATTCCTTACGAGAACGGGACGACAAGTATGGCAATAAATGATGGTGACGTGAAGAATAAGGGATGGGATCTTTCTTTTAGTATCGTTCCGGTTCGGACGAAGAATTTTATGTGGAGTTTTGGGACAAGTTTTTCAGGGAATGACAACACGGTAAATTCGAAACTTGAGTCAACAAAAGATTGGAAAGTCGCTTCAGATGGGACATTGAATAAAAAAGGGTATCCTGTCGGGAGTTTCTGGGCTTTCCGTTTCACTGGATTAGATCCGAATCATGGTGGTCCCACGTTTGATTTTTCACGGGCAGACACGAGGCAGGCAGCAGAGGACGCTACCGAATATATGAAGTATATGGGAACTCTTGAACCAACTTTCACTGTGGGAATTAACATGGTTTTCCGATGGAAACGTTTTTCTTTCCCATTGAATTTCTACGTAAGCAGGGGTAATTACACGTTTTTATCCTCTCCTTACAGCTATGGCTTCCGGATGATGAGCGAGTACCAGAATGCCTCGACTCAATTAAAAAAACGTTGGCGGGAGCCAGGAGACGAGGCTCATACGAATATTCCCTCTATCCCGGTTGGCGAGAATTGTCGTCCACTTCGTCCATTTGGGAATAGTACGACGCTTTACCCGCTGGAAGCTTGGGCGAAATCGGATGCGCGGGTGGTGAATGCGTGGTATATTCGTTTTAATGATTTCAAATTTTCTTATAGTTTGCCGGATGAGTGGATCAAGGGGTTTGCAAAGAATGTGACTGTTTCTTTCACGGCAACTAATCCTTTGCAGATTAAGAGTAAGGATTTCAAGGGACGTGATCCGGAAGTTGCATTGGGAGAACAACCTCGATCTCAAAATTTCTCGCTGGGAGTTAACCTGAGTTTCTAATTTTAATAAAAGATACATGATGAAAATAAGAAATATATATTTGCTAATGCCTGTCTTTTGTTTGATAGGGTGTAGTGATTTTCTGGAAGAATCCAGCCAAGATGAGGTTAGGCCCGCCATGGTGTCGGATTTAGAGCAAATTTTGTTAGGAGATGGTTACCGGGATGGTCATAATTTCTTTTATATGTCGGAGATTTTCACGGATAATCAAAAATCTGTAGAACCTTTGTCGAATGTTGAGGATGAATATGAACAGAAGAAATGGAGATTTTTATGGGATGCGAAGATGTTTGACGATGATGGAGGTGGTTATAATGGCGAATGTTGGGAAATTCCTTATAAAGGTATTTTAGGATGTAATCTGGTTTTGGAGTATTTGGATGATATGAAGGGAGAGGACTATATCCGGGAGAGTTTACGGGGAGAGGCCTTGATATTACGTTCTTGGTATTATTTCCACTTGGTGAATTTTTTCGGGATTGCATATAATCAAGGGAATCCGGCAACAGATTTGGGTGTTCCTTTGAAATTGGATCCCACGGTGACAGGTCAGTTTTTTACTAGAAACACAGTGGAAGAGGTTTATTTGCAGATAGAGCGGGATCTTTTACATGGGATTAGGTTGTTGTCGGAGAATAAGTATGACCGTAATTTTTTTAGGATAAATCATCTCGCTGCGAAAGCAATATTGTCGCGGGTATATCTGTACATGGAAAATTGGGATAAAGCGTTGGCTTATGCGGATTCTGTTTTGATGGAAAAGTCTAACTTATTAGACTTGAATGATGGAGGACGGGTATATCACACCTCTTCAACCCCGGATGAGATTATTTGGGCTCGGGAGTATAATTCTGGATACGAGGTGAGTTTTCAACCTCGGTTATCTCCCCCGTTTATTGCATCAGATGATTTGGTAGGAATATATACGGATAATGTTGATCTTCGGCAAAAGATCTATTTGTATTATGATGGTTCCATCACAAGAGGATATGCTGGTGTGAATAAAGGATATTATGATTATGCGGCGATACAGGGAATCCGCACGGCGGAATTGTATTTGAATCGAGCAGAAGTCTATTCTCGGAAATATCTGGCGGGAGGTCAGGACGAATTTAGAGTGAAGGCTTTGGCTGATTTGAATGAATTGAGAAAATATCGTATTAATAAAAGTAAGTATATTGAGGTAAACTTGACCGATGGTCAGGAATTGCTGGATTTCTGTTTGTTGGAACGTCGTCGGGAGTTATGCGGGGAAACATGTCATCGTTGGTGTGACGTGCGTCGCCTTGGTGTGACGGTTACTCATCTTTTGTATGATAGTAGTATCGAGTATCAGCAGGATATGGGGCATTATGTTTTGCCTATTCCCAAGTTGATCACAGAACAAAATCCTGCCTTGGAACAAAATCAGTAGATTAATTTTAAAATGAAATCGTATGAAAACAAAGAATATATTATGGATATTAATTGTTGGATTCATTGGATGGATCGGGTGTAATGATGATAATAAAACGTTGACTCCTTCGGGAGTTGAGGAATACGAGCTGGTGATTCCTCAAGGGAATCATGAATACGATGCGCGTATCGTGGATTGGTTTGATCGGACAGGCGTGTATATCCTTTATAAGTTCGATCCGGTTGATGTTTATCTTAAAGTACAAGCGAGCTGGCAAGAGATGTATCTGGACACGATAAGGACTGTAAATTATTATGAGATGAAAGAGGGTGATTTCGTGAAAGATAGCGTTGCGAATCTTGCCGGGGTAGAGTATAAATTAGGGGCGACAAAAAATTCAAGTACTTCATGGCAAGAGGTGTCTTTGGATGGCAAGACGTTGTTGGTCGTGAACTATAAAACCCAGTACGAGGGTACTTTCTCGGTGGAAAAAGCCGACGAGGCGTATGTTGACAAGCAACTGGATTTGCTGGAACAGCTTTTTTTGAATTTTTATCCTGATTCGCTATTGCGTTCCGTGATGCCGTTGAAAATTATCTTGGGTCAAGGTCTGAAAACGGTTTCTGGAAATCAACAGACGTTGTTGAATAAATCCTATCTACTTTCATTCAATAATTTCATCTTCAGTCATGGGGATGAGACTGCCGGGACAATGACGGACGCGAGTAAAAAGACGTTGAAAAATGATTTGAATAAATGGTTCCTTCAGACTTATGACAAGATGAAAGATCGTTTTTCTTATGATGATTTTTATGATGTTTCCGATTATTATTGGGCAGGAGTTTCGGCTTCATCCCGGCCCGTTGATAGCATGAGTTATCGTTTGGGATTTGTAAAACGCCCGTATGCAACGTCTCAGCTTTCTTTGATACAGGATGATGATCTTAAAAATTATGTCAATATGATTTTTGATTATACTTATGAAACTTTGGTTGCTACTCCGGTGAATGGAAATTATAATGCAAATGATCTCACAGGGATACTTCACCCGTTAAAAGACCGGAATGGTTTGATTCGGAGAAAGTATGACATTCTAATTAACGAGTTTAAACGACAGGGGGTAGATATAGAAACTATTGGAAGTTATTTGGGTAAATAAAAATTAGATATTGAATATATAGAGACACCGCTCTTATCCTGGTGCGGGATGGGGATGGTGTCTCTTTTATGGAACATGAAATAAGGTGTCGTTGTTTTGATACCTGGCTATAATTATGAATAAAATCGTATGTATGGAAAATCCAATTGTAAAAGTAGAACATTTATATCATCGTTATACCACAACCCGGTGGGCAATCGAGGATATTGATTTTGAGATTAATGGTTCGGGGGTAGTTGGTTTACTGGGGTCAAATGGTGCGGGAAAATCAACGACAATGAATATTATTTGTGGTGTGTTAAAACAGACTCAAGGTAAGGTGTATATTGATGGAATCGATACATTGAAGGATCCCGTGGCTGCCCGAAAATATATCGGTTTTTTACCTCAAAAGCCTCCATTATACCCGGATTTAACCGTGGATGAGTATTTGCGTTTTTGCGCCGAGATACACTGGATGGCTCGGAAGAAAATCAATACCGCCATTAGCCTGGCAGAGGAACGCTGTGGGATCACGCACGTGAAAGAACGGTTGTTACGTAACCTGTCCGGGGGATACCAGCAGCGGGTGGGTATTGCCCAAGCTATTTTGCATGATCCTAAATTCGTGGTTCTTGATGAGCCTACGAATGGATTGGATCCAAACCAAATTCTGGAAGTTCGTCAATTAATTCGAAATATAGCGGAAGAGCATACGGTAATGCTTTCAACACATATATTGTCGGAAGTTCAAGCTACTTGTTCAACAATCAAAATGATTGAACATGGGCGAGTGGTATTTTCCGGTAGCGTGGAGGAGTTTGATAATTATATCAAACCGAATACGCTTTATGCCGAATTTGATGTGCCTCCGCTGCCCGATGAGTTAATGGCGCTTCCCGGTATCAAGCAGGTGGAAAGTGTGAGTGGTCGAGGTGCCCGTTTGTTGTATGACGGAGATCGGGACACGGTCAAACAAGTGATTCGTGAAAGTGTTGCCAGAGGGTGGGAAATGACAGAGATCCGGACCGAAAAGAGTTCTATGGAGGCAGTGTTTGCTAAGTTGTCAGGAAAATAATCATATTAAAAGTAAACTATTATGAGAGCAATATACAGGATAGCTCGTTTGGAGTTATCAAATCTTTTTTATTCACCTGTGGCATGGCTTTTACTTGTCCTTTTTGTGTTTATGACGGGGATGACGTTTGGTGAGATGATGGAAAGTTTATCCCGAAGACAGGAGTTGGGTAGAGGTCTGTATGCTATTTCCAAAGATATTTTCTATAATTCCAGGGGACTTTGGGGAAGCGTGAGCCAGTGGTTTTATTTGATTATGCCTTTGTTGACAATGGGGCTAATCAGCCAGGAGTTTAGTCGAGGTTCTATAAAATTATTATTCTCGGCCCCGATCACGGGACGGCATATCGTGCTGGGAAAATACTTGGGAATAATGTTGTACGGGTTGATCATGATGGCTATATTATTGGTTTTTGTCGTGATTGCCGGGAGTGTCGTGGAATCGTTTGGATGGGCAACCGTGTTCACAGGTTTATTAGGTTTGTATTTTTTGTTCGGGCTTTACGCGGCGATTGGTCTTTTCATGTCAACGTTGACCAATTATCCAATCGTGGCGGCAATCGGGATGTTGTCTTTACTGACCTTGTTGGGCTTGGTTTCCGGGATTTGGCAGGAATACTCGTTTGTACGTGAAATCACCTACTGGTTGTCTTTGGGAGGAAGGGCAAATACGTTTATCAGAGGGTTAATTTGCAGTGAGGACATCGTCTATTTTGTTATCATGAGTGGGATGTTCCTTAGTTTTGCCGTGTTAAAATTAGAACTGTTACGTGAAAGTTGTTCCCTTGCGGGGAGAATTTCCCGTTACCTGGGGATATTCATTATAACGATGTTGGTGGGATATTTGACATCTCGTCCTATGTTAAAGTGTTATTATGACACGACTTATACAAAGGAAAATTCGTTAACGAAAGCGAGTCAGGATATAGTGGCAAAACTCGATGGAAAAGTGAAATTGACAACTTACGTGAATTTGTTCGGGGAGCTTTACGGTATAACGGCGAAAAATATAAAAAGGGATATTGATCGCTACGAACGCTACATCCGGTATAAACCTGATATGGAATTGAATTACGTTTTTTATTATCATGTGGATACAACAAGCGAAAACTTTAAAAAGCGCTATCCCGGTAAAACGTTATTGGGGGCGGTAAAAGATGCGGTAAAGTTACAAGATACCCGTTCGGGACGTTACCTGACTCCAGAGGAAATAGCGAAGGTGGAAACTGAAAAAGGTATCAACTTGAGTGACGAGAGGTATGATTTTGTGACTTTGATTGAGCGAGAGAATGGACAGCGAACGTTTCTGCGTGTTTATCGTGATTTCATGAATCCTTTACCGGGAGAGACTGAAATTTCTGCTGCATTGAAACGGGTTGCTATGAGATTACCCCGGGTTGGAATCCTGTCAGATCGGGGAGCACGTTCTAGCGTGGGAGATCGTAATCGGGATTATTCTTATTCGGTGTCGGAAAAAACTTATCGTCGGGCAATGATTAATCAGGGTTTTGACGTGTTGGATGTCAGTTTAAGACGGGGATGCCGGGATTTGGATAGTTTGGATATTCTGATCGTGTCCGAACCATTGGAACCGTTTACGAGTGATGAACTGGATATTCTATACAGTTACGTGGAAAATGGTAAAAATTTACTCGTGGCGGGTAAACCGAAAACATATTCTTATCTGACGCCCTTGGTGGAACAATTAGGGTTGCAATTTGAACCCGGAATTTTGGTGCAAAAGGCTGTGACTGACTATCCCGCACATTTACTTCTTTGCACGGTTACCGATAGTGCCCGGGGGATATCTAGCCATTGGGATAATTTGTATTACGTGACACATCGGAGAAGTTCGACTCCCTCGTTAGTCATGCCGGGTGCTTTGGCTATCCAGCAAAAAACGGATAAAGGTTTTCGAATCATTCCGTTGCTGGAATCCAGAGATTCTATGGCTTGGAACGAGTTAGAGACTATTGACTTCGTGAACGATACGGCTCGTTTGAATCCCAAGGTTGGTGAACGGGCTGGAGTGAAGAGTACGATGGTGGGTTTGGAGAGAGAACAGGCGGGGCGTTTACAACGGATCATCGTATTGGGCGATGCCGATTGTTTTAGTATGGGTGAATTATCCGTTTCCCGCAGGGGGATAATCTCTGCTAATGGTGCTTTACTGATGGCGATGTTTAACTGGTTCTCTTATGAGGAATTACCCGTGAATACTTCACGTTCGTCATATGTTGATAATAAACTGAATATTGGCATGGAAACCGGAGCTTCACTTAAAGTAATATTACAGTGGATTCTTCCGGCATTACTTCTTTTGATGGGGATGTTCGTGCTGATTCGGAGGAAGGGGAAGTAAATTAAAATATGAGTGTGAGAGAACATTTCTATGTTTATAGAGAAAGTGTTAGCTTGTTCGTGTAGATTTTAGATCAGGATTGAATAATGGATGTAGGTTGGGATTTTTAGTCTCAACCTCTCTTTATGAATAAACTTGTTAAGAGAGTGAGTATCTTTTTGGACCGTGAGTTTCTTGAGTCTGATTTTTTCCTTATACTTGCATGATAAAACTTGATAAGTGAATTGGAATACCCAAATATTAATTGATTTTCAGCAAGGAAAGTTAGATTTGTTGTATCGGAATGTTTATCCGGGATTAATCTTGTATGCCATCAAGTATTTGGGGGAAGAGAGCGAGTTTTTGGCAGAGGATTGCGTACAGAATGCTATTTTCAGTGCTTGGGAAAGAAGAAATAAATTCGATTCCGTGTACACGTTTAAGGCTTTTCTTTATATGGCGATCAAAAATGACATCATTAGTATTCACCGAAAAAATTCAGCCCGGGAGCGGTATGTCCGGGAGTTGGAGGATGTATCTTGTTTTGCCAATTCAGTGATTGATCAAGAGGCTCAGACATTGTTGTATAGCGCCATCGAAGAATTGCCGGAGAAGGCGAGGATCGTTTTTGAAATGAGTTTCATGGAAGGGTTAAAGAACGTGGAAATTGCAGAAAAATTAGGTTTATCCGATAGTTCCGTGAAAAAATACAAGGCGACGGCCTTGGATTTCTTGCGTAAAAAGTTAGAACCTTCTTTGTTTCTATTCTTATTTTCAGGGTTATAGAAATTATTTTGAAAAAACTTCAATTTTTTATTGCCCCTTTTGAGGGGTGTTGCGTTATAGGGGGGATTAAAAAAATAACCGTATTATGACGTGTGGGAATGAAAAATGGTTTCGAATAGCTGGATTACTTGCCCGACAGCGGGTTGGACAGCTTTCTGAAGAAGAACTTCGGGAGTTGGAAGAATGGAGAGAAGTTTCTCCGGAAAATAAGCTGTTGTATGATCGTTGGCAAGATGGAGAATTCCTAGAGGTCGGTTTTAAGAACTACCAAAGAATTGGTCGTCGGAAAGCATTGCTGGATATGGAAAAGCGAGTGCAGCTCCAACGTAAGAAAGAGGTAAGATTACGGGTTTTACGTTGGGGAACCGTGGCGGCAGTATTTGTCGTGGCCGTGTTCGGTAGCTTATATTTGTTCGAGAGGGAAACAGAAGAACCTGTAAAGGAACAGGTTTCGATCGCTTTGATGAAATCGCAGCGTCCTGTGTTAAGGTTAGATGACGGGACTACGATGTTGTTGGATAGTTTGAAAGGGGATTTTGAAGAGGCTGGAATTTTAGTAAAGAAGACCGGAGAATCAACATTGTCTTACTCGGCAGAGAATTTACCACAGCAAGCGCAATTGGCCTATAATACGATTGAAGTCCCAAAGGGAGCCGAGTTTGACTTGATTTTGTCCGATGGTACCCGGGTTTGGTTGAATGCCGATTCTAAACTGAAATATCCGGTTACTTTTGGAAATGATAAACGAGAGGTGGAATTAGAGGGAGAGGGGTATTTTAAAGTGATGAAGGATGAGAGAAAGCCTTTCCGTGTTGTCGTGAAAAAACAGACTGTGGAAGTGTTAGGAACTGAGTTTAACGTGGATGCCTATCCGGAAGAGAAGAATACGTATACCACTTTGGTCAGTGGGAAAGTGAAGGTGGATGCCGATGGACAGACCGTGATTCTTGATCCGGGGATGCAATCCGTGGTGAATGATGAAAAGATGTACACCCGGAAAGTGAATGTGGCGGAGGTGATAAGCTGGCGAAACGGGATGTTCGTGTTGGAGAATCATACCTTGGAAGAGATTATGTCAAAACTGGCTCGTTGGTATGATTTTACGGTTTTCTATCAGAATACGTCTTTAAAGGAGGCTACGTTTAAGGGTAAAATTCCTCGTTATACCTCTTTCGAGTCGGTTTTGAATATATTGGAGAAAACGGGTGAAGTGAAGTTTAACGTGAAAAATCAAACTGTAACTGTTTATCAATAAATAAAAAAGGGGAATTTGGTCGATTCCCCCTTTGCCAAACATCTGTTGGTCGCAGATGAATGTTTAATGTAATACTTTACAAATGTATGAAAAAAAAGAGTATGACGTGTAGTCTTCTTGGGAGAAGATTGCGAAAAATTCTGTTAGTTATGACATTGAAAGTTTTTATTTTGCTTGTTGCATTTGGTTCTGTAAGTGCCATGAGTTACTCGCAAGAACAGAAAATGGATGTGGTATTCCATGACGAGATGCTTGAAGACGTGCTGGAATATTTGAAGGCGAACACGGATTATGAGTTTGTGTATCGTAGAGAAAGTTTGGGGGATTGCAAAGTACAAAGTATGGAATTGAAAGATGTAACACTGAAACAGATTTTAGATCAGGTATTACGTCAGAATGGCTTTGATTACGAGATCGTGGATCGGATCGTGATTGTTCGTAAATTAGCCCACCCCCAACAAAAAAAGGAAATAAAGATTACCGGTCGGGTGACGGATGATAAAAAGCAACCGATACCGGGAGTAACAATTATTGTGAAGGGGTTAACAGTCGGTACGGCTACGGATGCGAATGGTAAGTATATGTTGAGGCTACCGCAGGTGGAAAATCTTTCATTACTGTTTTCTTTCGTAGGAATGGAAACGAAGGAGGTGAAATACACGGGCCAGGATACGATTAACGTTGTGCTGAAAGAGACCGTGAACGAGATGGACGAGGTGACCGTGGTGAGTACTGGTTATCAGAATGTGAACCGGAAAGATATGGTGGGATCGTACACGACAGTGAAAGCTGAGGATATTATGATGCCGGCTTATGCTAATATCGATCAGATGTTACAGGGACAAGTACCGGGAATGATGGTGTTGAGTTCCAGTACTCGTGCAGGGGCTTCTCCTAAAATCCAGATTCGGGGGACTTCAACCCTGTTAGGTAACCAAGATCCAATTTGGGTGGTGGATGGAATCATTCAGGATGATCCTATCTCTATTAATGCTAGTTCTAATATGGCTGAGGACATGAGAGAGATTATTGGTAATCAGGTTTCTTGGCTGAATCCGAATGATATTGAAACAATTACTGTATTGAAAGATGCTTCTGCCACTGCTATATATGGTTCCAAGGCTTCTAATGGGGTTATTGTTATCACAACAAAGAAAGGTAAAGTGGGGCGTATGTCGATTAATTATTCCGGTAACTTTTCGGTTGCACCTCGTCCGAAGTATAAAAACTTTAACTTGATGAACTCACAGGAACGTATAGAGTTCAGTGAGGATGCTTTTGCGGATGGATTAAGGTATTTCAGAGAACCGGTAAAACAAATGTATACTTATGAGGGAGCATTGAGAATGTTTCAGGATGGGGAACTTACGTCTGATGAATTTATAAAGGTTCGTAATAATTTGGAAACGGTTAATACAGACTGGTTGGACTTGTTGACTCGAACGAGTTTCGGGCATAATCATAACGTGAGTGTAACTGGTGCATCGGAAAAAGTAAATTATGCTCTTTCGGTGGGATATAACCAGAATGATGGGCAGGAAAAGGGAAATAGTTCTGAACGTTTGACTGGTAGGGCAGCTGTTACAGTAAACTTACGTGAAAATGTTCGTATAAATTTAACAATGAATGGAACAACTGGAACGAATAAGGGATTTAATGGGGTGGATCCTTTGAATTATGCTTTGACCACAAGCCGTTCTATTGCAGCCTTTAATGAAGATGGAAGCTATTCTTATTATCGTAAGAAGCTTGATTATAAATATAATAAAGAGGCAGAGTCTATCGGTTTTAACGTGTTAAATGAATTGGAGAATACGGGTTCAGAGGTGAATACAAGTAATTTGAATTTGAATTTTGATTTTCAATGGAAGATATTGAATTGGTTAACTTATCAGTTTACTGGAGGCTATTCATATAATACTACGAACAGTCAAGCATGGCAGTTAGAACGTTCATCTGCAATTGCAGAAAGCTACCGAGGATATGATTATGGCTCGATTGATGCCGAGGATCCGTGGTTTAAAGCGGCTATTTTGCCATTCGGTGGAGTCTTGTTCAGTTCTGCAGCTACAGTGAGTTCGTATAATATTCAAAATAAGGTGTTATTTTCGAAAACTTTTAATGAGATCCATCGGTTGAATGCCATGATAGCCGTTGAAGCTCGTTCTACCAAAAATAAAAATGATCAGTATACACGTTACGGATATATCCCAGATCGAGGTAATTTAACTGTTCTTCCGACTCTTCCGAATGATTTTTCACCGGTTGGAGGAGGATCAGCACTGGATGGATACGGTATATTTGAAGAATTGTATAACGGTAAAAGTACTTTGAGTGAGCAAACGAATAATTTCTTTTCAGTCTTTGCGACATTGGCTTATTCGTTGAAAAATAAGTATGTTTTTAATTTTAACGTTCGTAATGATGCATCCAATCGTTTCGGGCAGAATACGAATAAACGTTTTGACCCGACCTATTCTTTGGGAGCCTCTTGGAGAATGAGTGGGGAACCATTCATGCAAAATCAAAGGGTTTTAACGAATGTAAATGTAAAAGCCACGTGGGGTATTCAGGGAAATGCCTTGACTAACCTCAGCCCAGACTTGATCTTAAATCAAAAGGGTGTGATGGGGATTTATAATGAGTATTACTCGGCGATTAAATCTATTCCTAACCCGAATCTGTCATGGGAGCGTACTCATTCATGGAATTTTGGTTTAGATCTACAGTTTTTTGGAAAGGTGAATGCAAATATCGATTATTATATTCGACGTTCTAATGCAATTATTAGCATGGATATTCCTTATGAGAATGGGCAGAGTACGATGTCTGTTAATGGTGGTATTATTTATAATAAAGGAATTGAATTTACAGTTTCTTTTACTCCGGTGAATACAGATAATTTTGGTATCAATATGAGTGTGAACTCTTCTAAGAATTGGAATTCCGGAGGACAGACGGATAAAAAAGTTGTTGATGTAAGTACATATCTTGTTGGAAGTAGCGTAATGATTCTGAAAAAAGGATATCCTTTAGGAAGTATATGGTCATTTGATTTTGCCGGATTGAATCCGGAAAATGGTCGCCCTACGTTTAATCGAATCATGTCGGAAGAGGAATATAACGGGGATCGGACTAGTTTTTTGGTATATTCTGGTCAGAAAGATCCTTATTTCACAGGTGGATTGAATTTAAATATTCGGTATCATTCTTTTACTTTGGGAACCACATTCTCCCTGTTATTGGGTGGAGTAACTCGATTGAAGTCTCCGTATCGTGATATGCAGAATGGAAGTTATATGCCAGACCCTGATAAGAATCTTAACAAGGATTTATTAAAACGATGGAAAAAGCCGGGTGATGAAGCCCATACTAATATTCCAGGTTTTATGATTGGGAATTCAGATAAAATGATGAAGTTGCCGACAGGCGGTAATTACGATGTTCTGCAAGCATATTCGTATTCGGATGCATTGACTGTTCCGAGATCATTTTTGCGTTGCCGGGGTATAAATTTGAGTTGGAGATTAAATAATAAGATGATTCAGAAGTTCGGGCTGAACAATCTAGCTGTTACCGCATCTGTGAATAATCTGTTTGTTATTGCCTCTAAACGTTATAATGGTTTTGATCCGGAGGCGCAAGATCGGGTAATGCCGAAAACCTATTCTTTAGGAATTAATGTTGGTTTTTAAATGGATTGAAGTATGAAAAAAATATTATTCAGTATAATTTTAGTTGTGGGATTGAGTGGATGTTCAGATTTTCTAGAACCGGATTCACCTAGCGAATATGTTCCGGAAACTGCGGATGCATTGAATGAGATGTTACTTGGTGAGGCTTATCCGAAAGCCACTACTACTGGATTGTTTAGTCTTCACGGTGCTTTAGATGATGATATTGAGATGAGTGACGTGTATATTGCACAGAGAACAACATCTGCGATAGAGAACCTTCGGCTGGTTTATTCTTGGGATCCTGAAATGTATGATTTGTACGAAAGTGGTACTAATGCCATGAAACAATGGAAAACGTATTATCAGTTTATTCTGGGTACGAATGCAGCCTTGGATTATTTAAGTGATGTTACTGGTTCTGTAGAGGATAAGGCATATGTTGCGGCTCAAGCGTATGCTTTGCGTGCATTTTTTTACTTCAACTTAGTAAATCTTTTTGGAGAACCTTACAATTATAACAAAGCTGCTGATGGAGTGCCTTTGAAACTAGCTAGTGGTTTATCCGATAATTACGAAAAACGTGCGACTGTGGGAGAAGTGTACGAGCAAATTATTAAGGATCTGAATGAGGCTGAGAAAAATTTTCTGACTTTACCGGAAGCATCACAGAATAAAGCGAGTTATCGAATTAATTTGCCTGCTGTGGAGTTACTTCATGCTCGTGTATGTTTACACATGGAGGATATGGAAGGGGCGGCTAAGTATGCTCGGAAAGTTATAGAAGACTGGGACTATAGTTTATATGACTTGAAGTCATTTATCAAGGTTGATGAGATTGTGGCCGGGGTTGATGCTTCTTATCCCAATTATGTGTCGTTAGAGAATCCGGAGACAATCTGGGCTTATGGAAGTGCTTCGGATTTTGTTTCGACAATTGGGTTGGCAGATTATATGGAGGACGGAAAAACATTGGCTTATATGGTTAATGCTTCACAAGGATTAATTGATTGTTTTGAAGAGGAAGATTTACGAAAGACATTGTATCTCGTACAAGAGTTGAGGGGTGCAGATAATGCACAACCGAAGGATCTTAAACCAGCTGAGGGCCATTATCTTCCGTGGAGTAAATGTATCATGAATTATAATAATAGCGTGAAATACAATACGGTGTTCGGTATGTCTTTGCGTTTATCCGAGGCTTATCTGATATTGGCGGAGGCTGTGTATAATACAGATGAAGAATTGGCTCTGAGAATGATTAATGAACTACGAGAAAAACGGTATGCGGAAGGGAAGAATTATGAAGTCAATTATTCCGGGGAGGAGTTATTGAATTTTATTCGGGAAGAGCGTCGTCGGGAACTCTGTTTCGAGGGTCAACGGTGGTTTGATTTACGCCGTTACGGTATGCCAAGTTTTAAACGGCGTTGGATTGAATATGGTGATTACTTGGGAAATTACGTGATTGAAAAAGAAGATGCAGCCTATACGCTACCGATTTCTTCTGATGTAATAGAACGTAATCCGGCATTGAAACAGAATAGATTGACAACAAAGAAAATATTACAATAAAACGAGGAACCATGAAATTCAAGTATATTTTTAATTTGCTTTTGCTCGTGACAGTTGTTGCCTGCAACGATGAGGATAAGTTATATCCCCGGAGTGAAGATGCTTCCAGTATTAGTCGTTTTGAGTTTCCACAAGGAAACAGTACTTGGGATCAGGATTTAGAAGAGATTGCAAATACTTTCGGGACAATTCCGATTTACACGGCTTTTGATTCTTTGGATTTGAATCAGGCATGGTCCGGAACGTACACGATAAAATATCGTGGGGAACCATTAAGTGATGATTATGCAGCGTTTTATTCGAATTTCATGAAAAGTCAGGTATTTGTCTTTTTGAAACCGGAGCTATGTAAAGGGGTGTTACCGAATTATATTTATTTAGTGGACGATCTGCGAATGACCGGAGGGTTTTCCGGGGGATTTGCTCCTTTAGCTTGTTATTGGGATGGATTGGATTATTGGGGATTTTCTTTTCGGGCAAAGGAAGAGAACCTCGCTTATATTGAATATCCTAACGGTTTAATTATTAAGCCTTATAAGCCTTACGATTTACCGAAGACATCATGGGAATATAAAGCACGGCGAACTGTTATTTTGCAAAATATTCTGGCTAAGATGGTAAATAAAGGGAAGATTGCAATTCCATCGGAATTTCAGTCAGGAGGGGATTTTGATTATTCGCAAAAATATAGTACAACTGTTAGTGCGGAGAATTATTACATGAAGTTGGGATATCCTGGAAATATGGTTCCTACTGCTTATAATTTTACGAATCCTTCGGGTACGATTGACGCTAAAACCAATTTTGCGAATTATTTGAAATTAGGTTTACGTTATACTCGGGATTCCGTGTTGATAAAGTATCCACAAGAGAAATATCCGTTAATTATCCGGTATTATGATTCAACGGTAAAATATATGAAAGATAAATATAGTTGGGATATTACTCAGATGGCAGAGTTACCAGCTATAATTGGAAAGAATGAATAATAGGTGATAAGTTATGAGATTATTGATATCAATATTATTTATTTGCGTGACGTTAAGCGTGTCTGCTCAGTTTTCCCTACAGGGAAAACTGAGGACACTACGTCCACTGACGATCAAGGTAACTGATTTAGTCGGGAAGACGATTGTCGAATACCCAGTGAAAAGCGATAAAGAATTCAAGACTAAACCCGTGAATATCCGGGAAGACTTGTATATTTTCCATATCGGTGATTACACGGAACAAATTATTCTCACAAACAACGTGGTGAGTATGAATGGTTTCCTGAATGACCAAAAACCAGAAGAGAGTACATTGGAATTCGAGGGGATTGATTTACACATGAAGTTGTTAGAGATCATGGGGCAGTGTAAAGAGCAGGTTTTCAAAAAGGAAGTATTTAAGAACTTCGTGGAGAAAGACGAGAGTCTGGAGCCTGTGATACGTGGGGCTTTGATGTATCTGAACAAGATTTATCTCGGGCACGATTACGAATCCTACAAACGAGTATTGGATTTGATCCCGGAGGATGGACGAGAGGCTCAAGTGGTGAAATACTTGGTGGATGAAGTTACAAAGCGACAGAGTATTGCTGTCGGAACTCAGGCTTACGATTTTACCTTTGTGGATGTTGATGGAAACGAGGTAAGTTTGAGTGACTTCCGGGGAAAATTCGTGTTGCTTGATTTTTCGGCATCTTGGTGTGGTGGGTGTCGGTTGGAGGCAAAAAAGTTAATCCCGATTTATGATAAACTGAAAGGGGATGATTTGGTGTTCATCAGTATATCGTTGGATAACTGGGAGAAAGATTGGCGGCGAATGGTGAAAGAGGATCAATTGCCTTGGGTTACTTTGTGGGATAGTGAGGGATTCACGAAAGGAAATAAACCCAATAAGGTTCAAACGGCTTACGGTTTCTACCAGATTCCTTTTCTTGTTTTGATTGATAAGGAGGGTAAAATTGTAGCCCGGGATCTGCGAGGTGAAAAAGTAAAAGAAGCTATCGAGAAAGCGAGAGAAGGTAAGTTATGATTTAGTGATTATAATCATTTTGTAAGTTCATTCTAATTTTCAATTCTGCATTTTCAATTTTCAATTGAAAAAGGGTTTGTATTGTATAAAAAATAAAAGACTGTAAAGATGAAAAAGTATGTTATTACTCTGATTGTAAGTGTTTTTGTTGCCATAAGTGGAGCGGTGAATGCACAATTGGTAAAACAAAAAACAAAAGTGGAAGAAAAGAATCAGGTGGATAGAGACTGGTACAATTGTTCTTTCGAGAAGGATGGAGTGTACGGAGCTTGTGTGAACGAGGCCTATGAATTCTTGAAAGGGAAAAAGGTGAAGGCCCGGCCAATTGTAGCTCTTATCGGTACGGGGATAGACACGGAGCATGAGGGATTGAAGGCTAATATCTGGAAAAATAAGAAAGAAAAAGCGGATGGAAAAGATAATGATAAGAACGGGTATGTGGATGACGTGAATGGTTGGAATTTTATTGGAGGGAAAGACGGTCAGGTGATGCCTTTCGTGATGCGTGAAGGGGAACGTGAGTTTTTACGTTTCAAGGATAAGTATGGGGATGTGGTTCGTGATGGGGATATTTATTATTCTTTTGCTACCGGGAAGAAAGAAATATTCACACCTGAGAATGCCGAAGAATTTAATTATTATCGGCAATGTGTTTATAAAGAATCTCGTTTGGCACAGGCTATGAGTACAAAATGGATGGATCATGTTTCAGCCGATTATACCCGATTATTTGACAAAGAGGTTCGGGCTAAATATCCGAACAAGGAAAAGATTACGGTTGCGGATGTGATTGAGGTTTGTGCTCCAAGCAAGGACGATACCTCAATTCGAGGGATGATATTATATGGGATTCAAATTGTTGCTAATACGAGAAGAACGGATGATTGGGAATCAATCTACAAAATTTTTGTTGCCGAGAGTCGTTTTACTGATGGACAACAAAAATATGATCGGACTTATGCGAAATATGGGAATGACGGTCGTCAGGCGATTGTTGGAGACAACTATCTCGATATAAATGATCGGGTATATGGAAATAATGTACTTTTAACGGCGGATGCCGCAATAGGAACCATGATTGCAGGGGTGATTGTCGGTCAGCGCGGGGTGGAAGGAAGAAATAACCCAATTGCCGATCAAGCGGAGATTATGACCTTGGTTGTGCAAGCTGGTGAGGGTGAACCTTATTTGAAAGATATGGCATTGGCTATTCGTTATGCCGTGGATCATGGGGCTTCCGTGATTATGCTTCCGCAACAGAATTCTTTATATCCGGAAGAACAGAAACAATGGATGAGCGAGGCCATTCGTTATGCAGAGGGAAAAGGTGCATTGGTCATTGTTCCGGTACATGAACTTTCTCGGGATTTGAATGAAAATATTTTCTTCCCCAATCGTTGGATGGATGGCGGCAAGGAGTTCACGAACCTGATGACGGTAGGAATGTCGGGTAAGGATGGAATGCCGTCTGCCAACTCGAATTTCGGGTCTAAGGAATTGGATATCTTTGCACCGGGAATGAAACTCTTTTCTACTTGTACGGGAGATACTTACCAATTCGGGAATGGAGTCCCGATGGCCGCAGCGACCGTTGCGGGTGTGGCAGCTTTAATCAAAACTTACTACCCGAAGTTGACGGGAGGACAGATTCGTGATATATTGTTGAAGACCGTTACTTCACGGAAAGGAATTGAGTTGGAGAAAAACGTGCAGAGAGAAGGAAAGAAATACGTGGATTTATATCTTTTCGATCAATTGTGTCTCTCTGCCGGAATCGTGAATGCCTTGGAAGCCGTGAAAGTTGCCGATGAATGGAGTAAATAATTGGAATATAATGAGAGTAAAGGGTAAAATTATGAAATATCCGATTCTTATTTTGTGCTTCCTTTGTATCTGGGTTTCTTCGGTGGTAGCTCAACGTTATAAATCGGAATTCCCCTACCGGTTAGTTGGGGGAAAGATGGTTGTGGATATGAACGTGAATGGAATGTTACGGTCATTTATTTTCGACACGGGAGCATCCCGGACAACTTTGACCGGGGAGTTTTGCCGGGAACTGGGATTGACAGTGACGGATTCTTTGTCCGTAACAGATGCGAATGGGAAAAAGTCTTTCTATCCTTTGGTGTTAGTTCAAAGTATCAAAACTCCTGATAATGTATTCGAATTTAGAGAGACCTCTGCCATGACGATTGCGGAACCCTCTCCTTTTGCGTGCTTTCAAGTTGATGGACTGATAGGTAGTGATCTACTTGCTAAACTTATACTGGAGATTGACGGGAAGAAAAAGATGATCACGCTTCAAACAGCGGAAAAGGAATCAATTACATCTTTTCGGACGATGCGTCCTTTTGTGACGGCAGGGATGCCGATAATCTCCCTTGTCGTGAATGGTGGGTATAACCTAACTTGTTTGTTTGACACGGGGTGCCCTAAGTTCTTCTCCTTGAAAAAGACAGATTTCAACTCTCTACAAGCTAATGCCGTCGTCGAACTTGTTGCTGAAGGATACACGACAGGAGCCATTAGCGTGGGGGGACAAGCGGCATCAGATACTGTTCATCGAGTGAAATTTCCCTTGCTGTCCGTAGGAGTGGCTAAGTTTCGGGAGGTGATTGCGGAGACAAGTACTCCTCCTTATACTTTGTTGGGGATGGAATTATTGAATTACGGGAAAGTGATTATAGATTATCCCCGGGGGCGTTTCTATTTTGATGCGTACGAGACGGAGAGCAAATATTTGAATAAAAGTCATGATGTGGGTTTTCTGGTAAAGGATGGAGATCTCGTGGTGGGAGCTGTTTGGGGAGAAATACAACGAGAGATAGAGATGGGGGATAAGGTAATTAAAATTAACGGGAAACCAGTGGGTAAATATGATTTTTGCGAGAGTATTATTAACGGGATTCCGGAATTGAAAGCAAAAAAGAAAACAAAGGTGACGGTGCTTACTCGTCAAGGAGAGAAAGTAATTGTTTATTAATTGAGAAAATAAATTAGAGTATGAAAAATATATTGTGGGTTTGTTGTTTCATGATATTATTGCCTTTGGTATCACGGGCACAGATGAAAAATACCGTATCCGAGGTAAGAGAGTATAAAGAAGTTGATGGTAAGATTATCATTACTTGTTTGGTAAATAGCGTGGAGGCTGATTTCGTGTTGGATTTGGCCGGGCAGACGGCTATTTTGCCTGAATACGTGGAAAAATTTAATATAGATACGACCGAGAAGGCGAAAATCCCGTATGATTGTTTCCAATACAAGAATATCCCGACCTTTCGTTCAGTTTCTTTGAATTCAATTTCTTTTGGGAATAACGCTTTTGCTAACGGGCTTGGTGCTTTTGTTTTAAAGGACGAACCTTATTTGCGGGAACTGGGTGTTGCCGGGATTGTGGGAGGAGCAATTTTCCAGCGGGTGGTTCTGACGATTGATTCCCAGCGTAAGAAATTGACCATGTCCCAACCTTATCGTCCCTCTTATATGAAATTAACAAACCGGGCGAATGCACAATTGCTTCAAGGGGTTGGCATGGAATGTCCGATAACTATTGATGGAGTCACCTTTTCCTGTATGTTGGATACTTGGAATAAAGGGCTTGTGGAATTGAATGCGACGGATTTTGCCCGGTTGACAGGGACTGCAGGAAAGAATGTACAGGTTTATGCCGGTTACGGTAAAACTTTGGTCATGGTTCCGGCTAAGGTTGTAGGACAATGTGATTTCGTACGGATGGCTTTTAAAGATGTTTCGATTGCTGAAAATAAATCGTTAATTCGTTCTGTGATTGGTACCGAAATATTAAAGCATGGTTTACTTTCTGTGGATTTTTTGCGTCAGACTATTTATTTCCAGCCATTTGATGAGGTTACGGTAAAAGATGATGTCATCGAGAATCATGTTACCGTGGAAAGTGGCAAGGTGAACGAGATTACCGGGGTTTATTTCCGTGAGAATATTCACGATTACCTGAAAGAGACTGATTTCACGTTTAAAGGAGATAAGCCTGTTGTGATTGATTTTTGGGCATCTTGGTGTGGCCCTTGTATGAAAATGATGCCATTTATGGAGCAGCTGGCCGCTAAGTACAAGGATAAGGTGATTTTCTTGAAAGTGAATGCAGATAAAGAAAAGGAATTGTGTAATAAGTTTGGTATAAATGCACTGCCCACGTTTATGTTTTTACCGATGGGAGGAAAGCCTATACAAGAGATTGGGGCGGAACCGGGAAAAGTGGAGAAGATCATCATGGAGCAATTACTGAAATAGTTTTCAATAAGGATTATTGATTCGGGGGGATTGTCAAAACTGATAATCTCCCTTATTTTTATAAGGGTATGATTTTCCATCTTTATAGAGATAATTAGGATTAGTCTGTTATTAAACTTGGAGATATTAGGTGAATTTCAACTTTCCCGTTTTAGGATTAACTTTACATTCTTTATCAGTCTATAAACTTTATCCACTAGATAGGGTTTTGTTTGTTGGAAAGAATGTTTTATATTTGCCCGTGATCATTTGGACGAAAGGGTTTTAATTTGGTACGGGAAGATATTTATCAAGAGTTGTATTTAGCTATTACGGAATTACCTGAAGATTGCAGGGAGATATTTTGGTTATACCTTCAAGGTAGGAATAACAAGGAAATTGCAGAAATTCTTTCTCTTCCGGAAAAAGACGTGCGAGCTTGTAAAAGGGAGGCTATTTATCGATTAAAAAGCCGCTTGGGTGGTTTATTTTTCTGGTTGCAGATCATGAGAATCGTGTGAGATGAATGAAGTCGTACTTTCATCGGTACGACTTCATTTATTTTCTAGGGTAAGTACTGATAACTTAGCTTCTCGCTGATTTCCATGTTATTTTTGATCGGTAGAATGGTGAAATTCCAGTGGTAATCCTTGTTTGTCGGGAGCTTGTATTTGGGGTAAGGTTGAGATCCCCAGGCATCGTCCCCGGCAACACCCATCATGCGGTGATCTAGGCATACTTCCACGAAATTGCGGGGGAAGATGTCGTTGATATGCGTTTGTTTAGGTTTCCGGTTTTTCGCCATGAGCGGGTCATGGGATTCATCTTTCGTGAAGTTTTGCCATTGGTACGGGCGATTGGATTCTTCCCCGTCGAAGTCTTCAATTCGGTTACGTGAAACGTTAAACTCCATGAAGTTCGAGTCGGCAATGAACAGGAGGCCTTTCCCGGTTTTATCCGTGAGTGCCAGCCAGCGGGTTTCCGTCTTGTGGCCGTTTTCTTGTGGCCGTACGTATGGAACGTATTGTTGCTCGGCCGTACTTTTGTAATGGCCGATAAGCGTTCCGTTATTCCGGTCACAATAGTTTTCCTCGGGGCCTCGTCCGAGATATTCCAGTTGATTCATGTCCGTGGGGATTCTGAAACGTACTCCGATTCGGGGAAGTTCAGGTACATCCGGTTGTGTTTCCAGATGGCAGGCCACGTGGATCATGCCTGACGGGTATAGCGTGTAAGACACGTGGTACTTGCTGTTGGTTTCTTGAAGCCTGTACGTGATGGTTAGGTTCGTGTTTGTTGCGGAAGTAGAGGTTCTGATCCCGGCAATCTTGAAATTCTTGCTTGCTTGTTTCCAGCCTTGCTGACGATTCGGCATTCCATTGCCATAATCGTTGTCCGTGGGGCCCCGCCAGAAGTTAGGTTGGAACCCGAAATCTTCGGCAATATATTGAATGCCATTGGCGCGGTAGGAAGTCACGTATCCTTTCTGTTTGTTAAACACGAAGTCGATATTCGTGCCGGATATATGGATTTCTGGTCCGTTCTCTTCCATGGTTAGTGTTTTTTCAGGGGTGGGGCGGAACACGGGTGCCGGGGTGTAATCCGGTAATCTGAATTGTTCTGAGGCCACGATGTAGCCGGCAGGAACGGCGGACGTTGCTTGTTTGGATTTCACGTAAAGGTTCAGGAAATACTCCGTTCCGGGTTTATTCTTCACGTTCCTGAGTGGAATCGTGAGCTGTTTGTTTGCCCCGGGGGCGAGATGTTGCGTGGGCAGGGTTCCGGACTGTACGGTTTCCGTGTTTGCCTGTATTGTGTACTCGATCGTGTATTGATTCAAGTTCGTGAAATCGTATCGATTTTCTACCCGGATGATTCCTTTTCTCAGATCAACGGGTTGGAACCACACGTACTGGTAGGCCTTTTTCACTTCGGTTAAACCGGGGTGCGGTTCTCGATCAGGGCCGACCACTCCGTTACACAAAAAGTTTCCGTCAGACGGGGAGTTTTCCCCGAAATCTCCGCCGTATGCCCAGAACGGGGTTCCTTCTTCATCTTGCACGAGGATTCCTTGGTCAATCCAATCCCAGATGAACCCGCCTTGTAGATTGGGATAACGGTAGATCACATCCCAGAGGTCCATGAGGTTTCCGGTGCTGTTTCCCATGGCATGGGCATATTCCGACATGATATAAGGGCGATCCGTTTGCGTGTTGCCCCATTTCTCCAGCGTGGTTGCGCCCGGGTATTGCGGGCAGTAGATGTCCGTGTTCCATTCGAGAAGGGCTCTCTCGTACTGTACGGGACGTGTCGTGTCCTTGGATTTTAGCCAGTTGTAAGTCATGTAGAAGTTATACCCGTTCCCGGCTTCATTCCCTAGAGACCAGAACGTGACACAGGGATAATTCTTCCCGGTTTCGTACATGTTTATGGTCCGATCTATATGGGCGTTCAGCCAGTTCGGGTTATTTCCTAGTGTTCTTCCTTTGCGAAGATCGTAGCCCATGCCGTGGGATTCTATATTCGCTTCGTTACAAACGTAGAATCCGAATTCATCACAAAGCTCGTAAAAGCGTCTTTGCTGGGGGTAATGGCAGCATCGTACGGCATTAATATTGTGGCGTTTCATGTTCTCGAAATCCTTGCGCATATCCGCCTTGCTGAGAACGTGACCCGTGTGCTCGTTGTGTTCATGATAATTCACGCCTTTAATCAGTACGGCACGACCGTTTACTAGGAATTGGTTCCCCCGGATTTCCAGTTTTCGGAAACCGACCCGGAAAGGAATGATTTCCGGTTTTTTCCCCGGTTGTTCGATCCGGATAAACAGCTGGTACAGGTTTGGGGTTTCGGCCGTCCATGGGGCGACTTGGGCTATCTTCGTGTCGAAATGGACTGTTGCGATGGAATCTATTTTAATGGTTTGTGTCCCTTCTGCCACTCGTGTTCCCGAGGTGCTTTCCAGTTGGTAGGAGACGGTGACTTGGCCCGTTTGCCGGGGATTGGCGTTTTCTAGGAATAAATCCAGCCCGAAAAGTCCGTTTTTGTATGTGCTGTCCAGATCTTGTTGGATCGAGAAATCTCGAAGATGTACGGGGGATTGTGCGAACAAGTAAACGTCCCGTTCGATCCCGCTGATTCTCCAAAAGTCCTGACATTCCAGGTAGCTTCCCGTCGACCATCTGTATACTTCAAGGGCGATAAGGTTACGCCCCGGTTTCAAGTAGCGGGTAATGTTATATTCCACGGCTGTCTTGGAATCCTCGCTATACCCGACTTTTGTGCCGTTCACGTACAGGTAGCATCCCGATTTTACCGCACCGATATGTAGGAATATCTCTTTCCCGTTCCATTGTTCGGGTATCTCGATGTATTTCCGGTAAGATCCCACTGGATTTTCCTCCGGCAAAAGAGGTGGTTGTGGGTTACGAGGACAGAATTCGTAAGGGTGATTCGTGTAAAGTGCAGTTCCGTAACCGTTTACTTCCCAGTTTGCCGGGACGTCAATTTCTCCCCATGCAGAATCGTCGAAATCTGTTTTATAGAAGTTCATGGGGCGTTTTTTGTAGGAGGGAACCCAGTTGAATTTCCATTTCCCGTTGAGCGATTTGTAATCAGGGGATGTGTTGAAATCATTACTCCGGGCTTTATCCACATTACTGTAGGTCATGAATGCCGTCCGGGGATATTCTTTCCCGATAAAGGGTATGGTCTCGTCTTGCCATTCCGGTTTCACTTGCATGAAAGCCATGGAACAGATTAAACAACAGATAATCGTGGAGAATAGTTTTTTCATTTTGTATGTAGTTTGAGGTTTTGAAGTCTAAAGATAGTGTTTTTTTGTTAAAAGTGGTATCCTGTTTCTTCAAACCTTCAATATAGTGTGTGTCAAGAAAATAATTTGAACAGAATGATCATTCATGATGACAAACAAAACTATATCTTTGCTGCCAATTTAATGTAATCATTTACAGTTATGAATGTAAAAGCTAAAGGATACGTGTTAGGGGTCATTGCGGCAGCAACTTACGGGATGAATCCCTTGTTTGCCCTTCCCCTGTACGAGGCGGGGATGAATCCGGATTCAGTTCTTTTTTTCAGGTATTTGTTTGCTATTCCGGTGTTGGGAGCGATGATTAAGTTGCGGGGAAGAGATTTCAAATTGAAGCGGAAGGAGATTCTGCCGTTAATTATCATGGGGTTGCTGGTGGCTCTCTCGTCACTTACTTTGTTCCAGAGTTATAATTACATGGCAGCCGGTATTGCATCGACCTTGTTGTTCGTTTACCCGATCATGGTGGCCTTGATCATGGCTTTTCTCTTTAAAGAGAAACTGACGTTACAAACAATTTTGTGTATCATGTTGGCATTGGGTGGTATTGCCTTGCTTTACAAGGGGGAGGATGGTTCGGTGTTGAGTCTGACGGGAGTGATTCTTGTTATCGCCTCGGCCTTGTCATATGCCATTTACATTGTCGCTGTGAATAGACCCTTGTTGCGAGAGATTGCGACACTAAAGCTGACATTCTATGTTTTAGTTTTCGGGTTGTCTCTGTTTTTGGTTCGTGTCGATTTCGGGGCTAGTCTGCGTGTAGTAGACACATGGTATTTGTGGGGTAATCTGGTTGCCTTGGCCGTGTTCCCGACTGCTATATCGTTTCTTTGTACCACTCAGGCCATCCAGTATATCGGTTCGACCCCAACTGCTATTTTAGGGGCGTTGGAGCCTTTAACAGCCGTGTTCTTCGGGGTGACGGTTTTCGGGGAGCCTTTAACCGTAAGAGTGGGGTGCGGGATCATGATGATCGTTTTTGCCGTGACGATTATTGTTGCGGGAAGTAATGTTACGACTTATTTAGTACGTTTTAGGAAACTTTTCCCGAAACTCCCGATAAAGAGAAAGCCGACGTGTTAACTGACAAATAAGAGAGAGGACCGTAATGATATGGTCCTCTCTTTTCATAATTAGTCTTTGTGGGAATTAAGATATTTATTGATTTGATATTCTAAGCTACCTAGTTGATGAAAACCGCTGGCGACGATAATCCCGTTTTGATCCACCAATACCTTGTGAGGTATTCCTCGGATAGCATACCAAAGAACGACGGGATCTTTCCATCCTAACAGGTTGCTCCCGTCTATCCAAGGTATTTTTTCCTCTTCGAATGCTTTCTCCCACGCTTTTTTATTGTCATCTAATGACACGCTGACCACTTCAACGCCTTTCTCGTGATAGTCTGCGTACATTTTTTTAATTGAAGGTATGGTTGCTCGACACGCACCACACCAGGATGCCCAAAAGTCCACAAGAACAAGTTTATGTTTTTTATACACGTCCGAGAATTTTATGGTTTCCCCGTTATGGCCTTTCATCTCGAAATCAATACATGGTTTACCGGGGACATTGATCCTTGCATACTTGATAAACTCGAAGTAACGTTGACAGTTTTCCATCTTCTGTACCTTGGGTGAAAAACTTTTCAGTTCGGTTTCAAATTCATCCAAGGATAAGAAATTACGTACATAAATATCCAACACTTTCAGGAATCGTTCGTCATCTCTATTCTCTCGAATGGCATTCTTGGCAAACTCGACCTTTTCTTTCACCAGTACTTGATGTTTTTTATAAATGCTGTCTTTGTAATCTTGGGAAAAATCGTTTTCACCCCAAATTACTTTTCGATATTCATTCTCTTGTTTCTCGATGAGGGACATCTCCTTTCTGAATACTTCGTATTTGTCCTGCGCAAGTAAACTGACGAGAGGGCAGAACGTTAAAATAATGATTATAAATATGTTCTTCATGATATTTCGGGATTAAATCATTCTTGTTTTTTAGCCACCGCTTGGAATTTACACTGGATGGTCGGGTAGATGGAAGATGATATTTTCACGTTTAGAATTCCCCGTTGCCCGTCTTGGTTCTCGAAGCCGATGACACTTCCGGTTGTCACTTCGACTTTATTCACGGCTTTCGAGAAGTCCATCTGTTCCAGTTCCGCGTCTCCGGCAAGGTCAAAATTAACATCATCCAGTGGAATAAACTTTGTTGTCCTCATGGATGACGCATCGTAATTCATCCCATCTACCACGAACAGGGCTTGCGTTTCCTTGTCGGCCGGATTCAGGAAATAGTGTTTCCCGTCGTTTGCCGTGTAGGCCGCCACGTCGATCTCGTCCTTGTGAGTCCCGTAAGTGTTATTCGAATAGGCCTTGTATTTTGCCGGATTAAAAAACATACTTCCTTGAGTTTTGCCAGCAAGTTTATACAACCATAACCAACTCGTGTTTCGAACATAGTTCACGATCTTGAACGAGGATTTTATACTTCCAGATTTTCCCTTGTCGTTATACGCTTTGAAGGTCATGCTGAGCACTTCGCCCACGATTGCTTTGTCATTGGGTACGATAACGGGATAAATCATCATCACGGTGGAAACGGGACGGGATAAATATCCCTCTTCGTCTACCGTCAGTTCCAGTGTTTCATCCACTAGAGCGAACCGGATAGAATCCTTCAATTCATTGAAATCATGGCTCTTTTCCACGATTTCAATGCGACGTAAAGTAGCCCCGTTAGTCGACGCTATAAACTTGAAACTTATCGTGTCTCCCGGCAGGGCTACCACCGTGTCAACCGTTTCCATTAATGCCATACTCACTCCATCGGAGGGTTCCAATACGTCGCCGAGTGAGCAGGCAACCATCAATGACATAATAATTAATGCTTGGAATCCGTTTTTCAATATATTCATTTTCATCATATTGTTTGGTATTATAAAGGTTTTTGCTCTACTACGAAATTGTGTTCCAATTCGGCCTTCGGAATAGGGAAGCATAATTGATCGTCATGCTCGAAGTTCGGGTTCATGTCTTTCAACTTCCGACGACCGCCCTCGGTATATCTCACGGCGAGATAGAATATAGCCCCGTTTTCCATCCCGATTTCCCGTACATTCTCCCGGAACACCTCTTCCAGCACGTCTGACAGGGAACTGTAATCGGCCGCCTCAAAAGTCGTGTTACCGGAGCGAAGACGCAGGACATTTAGCACGTCCAGACAATCCTTTATGGAGGCATTCGTGCGAGCCATAGCCTCGGCCTTGATCAAGTACATCTGGGCCACCCGCATGTAGTACATCGGGCAATCGCCGGACGTGACGTAATGTTTCTTCCACACCTGCGTCTTTCGTGTAGCCGTCCCGTTGCCGAGCATCACGGAGTCGAAAGTAGCCTCGTAACGCTTATCGTCTTGGGTCAGAATCTCGAAATACATCTCTGTCGGTTTATAGGTTGCACCACCGAACATTTTGAACAGGCTGCCCACGTTATCATCCATGCTAGGTGGAGTCTTGATATGTCTCGTGAACATCAACTCTTTTGAAGAGTACCCGTTGGCAAAAATGTCTTCGTATTTGTCTTCCAATCCGAACTCATCACTGGCAATCACTTCATTTGCCAACCGAATCGCCTCCGCGTAGTCACCCTCTTCTCCGCGATTCATTAGAATATCCGCTTTAAAAGCTTTGGCCGTTGTCGCGCAGGAGCGGTATTTGGAATAAAATCGGGGACCGTGCTGTATCGCGTAGTCTAGGTCCTCGAATATTTTCTCGTAACTCTCTTTCACGGAACTGCGTCCCATGCTATTATTTGAGATGGATGAAGGTTCCAGACGGATGATCGGCCCGAGAGGGCTGTTTATATCCCAGAAATACCCGTATCTTCTTAGTAGGAACGCATGGCCGAATGCACGGGCAAATTTGGCCTCTGCCAGCATTTCCGTTTTCCGGTTTTCACCAAATAGGTTCTCGGATAATTTTTCCACGTAATAGATGAAATTATTTGCCGCGTTTACCATCTTGTAAGCTAATTCCCAAGGATCGGCAACGTACGAGTATTCTTCAGTCAATTTGAAACCTAGCAGGCCGTCCGTCTCGAATGTTCCCCGGTAGGTCCCGGTTAATAATCCCGTGCGATATTCGTTGTCGCAAATGTAATTCGCGCTCATTGTCCCGTAACCCTGTAAATTCGAGAAGATGCCGTTTAACGCCGTTTCTGCGGAAGTCTCGTTCGTGATGGCGTTTTCCCCGACTAAATCATGTGGGGGGAGTTCATCATCGAACATGCTGTCACATCCTGTTATTGCAAAGAGAAACAATAAACTACATAAAAATATCTTGTTCATAATCAAATCATTTAATGGTTACTTTCACTCCGAAATTGAACGTTCTGGTTTTTGGGTAAGCCTCCGTGTCGACCGAGGCTCCTTGGATGGCATCACTGCTCCACGATTCGGGAGAGGGGCCGGGATAGGACGTGAAGGTATACACGTTATTCGCAGAGGCGAAAACACTGATGTTCCCGAATATCTTTGTCTTGTCCACGATGTACTTGGGGAACCTGTATTCCAAATTGACATTTTGTATTTTAAGATACGAGGCGTTATAGACGGAGAAGTCTGTAAAATCATTGTTGTAGAAATCTAGCCGCACGCACGGGTAATTGCTATCCGGGTTTTCCGGGGTCCAGCGTTTCAGCGCAACGTCCAGCACGTTCGCTGTCCCCGTGGAGGCAAAACAGAATTGATTGGCCTCTGCCGTCCATGCCTTTTGCGCCCCGTAACTGAATGTTCCCTGCACGCTAAGGGTGAGGCCTTTCCAGCTTAAACGGGTGTTGAACCCTCCTTCGAAATCCGGGCGGGAACATCCTAACACGATTTTATCCTCGTGGTTCCCGTACACTTTATTTACCCGGCCGTCACCGTCCTGATCGACAAATTTCAAATCTCCGGGAATGGTTTTCCGGTAAGAATATTGCTCTTGGTATTGATAGTCCGGGTTCAGTGATTCGTAGTAGTCAATTTCAGCTTGAGAACGGAATACCCCGTCAGTTTCAAATCCATAGATTAATCCCAGTGATTCTCCTTCCCGGATAACCGTGTTACTTAGGTAGGTTTGTCCAGGGGCAGAGATGTATTCCGCATCAAGTCCGGTAATTTTGTTTTTGTTCTTCCCGATATTGAAACCGAAAGACCAATTCCAATCCTTGTTTTGGATGATCGTGGCCGAGATGTCAAATTCCACTCCCTTGTTCTCGATGTTGGCAAAATTCACGCTGGTTGATTCCATCCCGGTACTCAATGCCATGGTGAAAGGGTATAACAGGCCTTTCGTGGTCTTCTTGTAGAAACCTAAGGAACCTCTTATTCTCTGGTTCTTCAAAAAGCCGAAGTCTAACCCTAAATCATATTGTTTGGTTGACTCCCATTTCAATTTGTTATTCCCGATCTGGCTCGGTATTGTTGCCGGCATATTCTGATAATCGGTAGAGGAATACAAGGTTCTCCATCCGTATTCTCCGACCCAACCATTACCCGTTTTTCCCCATCCGGCACGGATTTTCAAAAAAGATAGCCATGGGGAATCTTTCAAGAAGTTCTCCTCGGAAACGATCCACGCCGCCGCAAATGACGGGAAGGTACCCCATCTGTATTTCGGGGAGAACTTGGATGAACCGTCCGAACGTATTGTCCCGGTCACGAGGTAACGATCCATGAATTTATACTCGATTCTTCCTACGAAAGACAACAACACGGACCCGCTGGCACTACCGTTTACCGCCCCGTATTTGTAAGGATTAGCTCCTTGCCATATCGCATTCTGCACGTAGTCATCCGGGAAATCGGTCATGGATAGCGTGTAATATTCCTGTTCCTCGTCGTTATAATTACTTGCCAGCATGGCAGTTAATTTGTGATTCTCACCAAAATCCTTCATGTAAGACAAGCGTATTTCGAGTTCTTTACTATCGGTTTTGCTATGTGTTTTTCTCCCGAAACCTTTTTGGTCTCCCCAGTAACCGCTACCTGCCTGCGTGCGGCTGGACTGATAGGCGTAACGTTCCCCCTTCCGTGTTTGGTACGTGTATTGGGTGATCAGGTTCAGTTCGGGCAAAATTCGGAATTCCAGATTTCCCGTGAGCCGTACGTTGTGGTCTTCGCTCTCCGTGGTGTTTTCTTCCATTTCGATAATCGGGTTCACGACATAATAGGTGCGTCCCGAATAGAGATATGAATGTAGATACAAGGAACCGTCGTCATTGTAAGCCTTTATATCGGGACGGGCTTTCGCCGCAGTGGATAGACCAGCATTATTACTTAACCTGTCGGATAGAGTCCCGGAAACTTTCACGGTAGCCCGAATCCATTTATTAATATCGGCGTTGAAACCGATGTCATACGTGTATCTCTCGTAATTCGTTCCTTTCACTTGTCCCAGCTCATCCGTGTAGCCCAAAGAGGCGTTATACCCGAAGGAACTGCCGCCTCCCCGGATGGAGACTTTATGTTGCTGTTTGGAACCGTCTCGCATGATGTATTTCATCCACGGGGTATTGGCCTCCCCGAAGAAATCCGATGCGGCAAACGTTGCGTATTTGGAGTATTTGGTAATATCGTCATATCCTTCCGCTTTTGCTCCATTGCGGACGGCTTCCATGACTAGCATTTTGAACTCGTCCGTGGTCAACGTGTTTACGTCGGAAACGAGGCTCGTTATGCTGTAATCATAGCTGTAATTGATTACCGGTTTCTGGTCTCGTCTACCGCCTTTCGTCATGATCATGATGACTCCGGCTGCGGCTCTTGAACCATAAATGGCGGCAGAAGAGGCTCCTTTCAGTATGTCGATGCTCTGAATATCATCCGGGTTTAGTTCGTTGATGTCAAAATCACTTGTCATCGGGACATTATCCACTACGATTAAAGGAGAGGTTGCCCCGCTTAATGACGGGACTCCCCGAATCTCTAACCGGGCGGGGCTACCGGGTGCCCCGTCTCCTGCCAGAATGCTCAGGCCGGGAATCTGGCCTTGCATCATGTGGGCCACGCTTGTCGCTGTTGATTCTTCGATAATCCGGGAGTCAAAACTTGCCACCGATCCGGTCAAATCTTTTTTGGTTGTTGTTCCGTAACCAATAACGACAACTTCTTCTACCTCGCTTACATCCTCTTCCAACACGACATTCAACGTTTGTTGTCCGGTCCACTTTACCTCTTTCGTCTTCATCCCCACGAACGAGAATAATAGAACTAGAGAATCTCGTTTTTCCACGTTCATCACGTATTCACCTTTCACGTCCGTGGACACACCGACGGTTGAACCCTTTATCAAGATCGTCACCCCCGGTAGAGGGGTTCCCTCTTTGTCTTTCACGATTCCCCGGATGACGATGGTCTCTTTTTTCGTGTCATTTGTTGGACTTCCTGACGTGGAAAGCTCGTTCATTCCCGTGTGATGCCTTGTGTAATTTGCGTTCGACAATAAGGGTAAACAGCACAAAAATGGTAATACGACAAGTCCCCATCCCTTTCGTCTTCGGGGAAATTTTGTTTTCACGGGTGCGAGTACTCTTTTTTGCCTCGCTTTTGTTTGTGGATTTTTTTTCATAATTTTGATTGTTGATTAATTAATAGGAATGTGAATTAATTAACGTGATGGAGTGTGTTCTTAGTGTCTGAAGCCAGAATACACTCCTGTTTTATATTGGATTTGTTGAGATCCCTATTTTGTAACATGGAATCTGGTTGTTATTTTGTATTGTCCAGAAAATCAATAGATATAGAGCCGATTAAATGTCGCATAAGAGAAAATTAAAGTGGTACAAAATCCTGTACATAAAATTGAGAACTTGAAACTCAATTCTACGTATTAGTTATGGTCACATGAATACAAGTCTATTGGGATGCTCTATTTGGGAACAAGTTCTAAGATGTCCGTGCTGATTTGATAAGGCTTGTTTCTTGATAAGGGCAATACTTTCTGTTTCATAATTGTTTCGTTAAATGGTTAAAAAATATGCATTTTACTCCACACTTATTCAATATACTAACAATACTGCAACCTTTTATTAAAGGTGTAACTTCCCTTCTTGCATTTCTGCCTTCATGCATTAGCATTCTGAATAACCCTCTGAGAGGTTCTATGCACAAATATAGTGCTAAATTATATATTAGCAAATATTCTTAACAAAAATCTTTCCTTTATCAATTAAATTTTTTCGAAATGGCAACAAAACAGGAAAATAAAGGAAAGATCAAGAACACGGAAATAGAACTTTATGTCATCAATAAGGTTAAAGAATATAGAATTGCGGCGAAAATGAGCCAAAGAAAACTCTGCATGGAATTGAGATTAAGTCCTACTTACGTGTTTTATGCAGAGAGTCCAAAATATACTGCAAAATACAATTTAAATCAACTTAATGAACTTGCTAAGATTTTCAAATGCTCGATTGCTGATTTTATGCCTTCTCCTTACGTGGAAACGGATACTATTGAAGAATACATGGATTTGCATCCCAAAGTAAGAATAAGGAATGAAAAGATGATAAAGGATGCAGAGGAAAAAGGACGGGAAAAGAGAGAGGCAAAGGAAAAGAAAGGCAAAGCGAAAAGGAAAAAGCAATAATTTATTTGAACTGTTCGTATCATTACCCTAATCCACCCCAAATAAAGCAGTAATTTAACCCAAATAATCTCACTTCCTCAGAGATCATTCGATGCTTACTCGTGGCTCAAACATTACGGGATGACTAAGCTCAGAGTAAGCATCGAATAAACTTCGAATAAGGGGGATTATTTCCCTAGGTTCTCCGTGGGATTTCCCTTGATTTTGGTTTGATGGTGATCATGCCGTTTTTGTGATTCGAGATTTAAGATCGTGATTTACTCTCTTGCTGTTACTTTTTTTCGCCCTACCAAAGCTTACATCCTGTTATTATGTCTCCCTTGTCTTTTCGTTATTTCTTCGTTCCTATAGAGCTATGCTTTAACGATAGGATAACGAATAAATAACGGAGATATACAAGAGAAAGTATTGTGTATTAGAGTATTTGTTGAGATGCGTCTATTCTTGATCTGTAATTTTGTGATGAGGGGTTGGGGTGACTGAAATAAAAAGATGATTAGGAATAAACTTTTTTAGGATAAGATATTTCTCTCATAGATTAATATTTTATCTTGTTCTGCCGAATCTTTCGCAAAATCTTTTAATTGTCCCTCTTCCACGAGATCAATTTTCTTGCGGAGAAGGGATTGTAGGGCGTTCACGATGCTAATATATTTGAAAAGAGTAACATTCGCACTCTTGTCAAAACGGACAAGTATATCAATATCACTTTCTTTTGATTCTTCCCCACGAGAGTAAGAGCCAAAAATCCATACCTTTTCCACGGGTTGTAGTGTGAAAAATTCTCTTAGTTTATCGATAATAGTCTGTTTCATAGATAGTGTTTCAAAAAGTGTGTAAATTCCGAATTGATTATTTTTGTAATGCAATTTTCAAAAATGAATTATTATGGAATTTACATGTGAACAAATCTCGGAAATAATTTCCGAAATCACAAACGGTGAACTAGGTTTACAAGGCTTGGTCAAACAAGGCTTAGAGAGTTTAATGTTATCGGAACGTGCTCTTCATAACGAGACACGTGGTGACGTGAGTAACGGTTTTCGTGGTCGTCGAGTATGTCATGGCGGTAAGGTCTTCGAGCTTCGGGTCCCGCGTAGTCGTAACAACCATTTTTACCCGATGTTACTGGGGGTGCTAAAAGACCAGGAAGAAGAGGCTCAAAAGCTAGCGAGTAGCCTTTATTGCAGCGGTTTAACCACGGAACAAGTGGGTAAAATTTACGAGCAATTTTACGGGAAACATTACAGTAAAAGCCAGGTTAGCCGCTTGTTGAACACGGCCCGCGAGGATGTAAATGCCTGGCTAGGTCGTGAACTGGATCATCGTTACCCGATAATTTACATTGATGCCACCTATGTCCTCACCCGTCGTGATGATTCCGTTTCCAACGAGGCTTACTACACGGTTTTGGGGGTGAAAGAAGACCGAACCCGCGAGGTGCTGGCCGTGGTGAACTTCCCCACGGAAAGTGCCACGAACTGGAAGGACGTGTTTGAAGACCTCAAGGAAAGAGGCGTGGGCGTGATTGATCTCCTGGTGTGTGATGGACTGCCCGGCATTGAAAACGTGCTGGCAGAAACCTTTCCAAAAGCAGATTTACAATTATGTACCGTGCACCTGAAGAGGAATATAGCTGGGAAAGTCAAGCCCAGGGACAAGAAACAGGTCATGGAAGAACTTAAACAGATCTGTACTCCCGACCAGTGGGAGATCTCCCCGGAACAGGCATTCCAAAAATTTAAAGAGTTTATTGCCAGGTGGCAGAAAAGTTATCCCGTCTTGAAAAGATATTGCCACGACAGGTACAGGTTCTATTTCACCTACTTCAAGTACGAGAGGGAAATCAGGGGGATGATTTACACCACCAACTGGATCGAAAGGCTGAACAGGGATTACAAGAGGGTGATCAACATGAGGGGCGCCATGCCAAACCCCCAAGCCGTCATACTACTCATGGGAACGGTAGCCCAAAATGCAGATATTTATAAATATCCTATTTATAATTTTTTAGAATCAAGATTATTTTATTGAACTATTTATAATTTTGCATGCATGAGAAAAGAAGGAATTTACACACTTTTTGAAACACTATCATTTACACTTTTTGAGACACTATCGTGATTTTACAGGTATACCTAAGAATTCTATATATCAACCTTCTTATAGGGAAAGAAATAATATTGATGCTTTAATGTTGCAAGGTGGAAAAGGTTCAAAGTATATGTTTGTAAGAAGTAAGGTTTATGAACGCTATAAATTATGATTTTGTAGTTTGTTGTGTGATTTAATATTTTGTGTTTGGAAAATGGTATTTTTTCAAATGTTTGTCTATTTGTTTGTCCTTTGATGAAAAAACGAGCGACTAGAATGTTGTTTCTAGTCGCTCTATTAGCTTGATTTTCAAGTTGGTGACCTCGGTGGGACTCGAACCCACGGCCCATTGATTAAGAGTCAATTGCTCTACCAGCTGAGCTACGAAGTCTTCCTTGTTGCAAGGGCTTTTAACCGTTTTGCGGGTGCAAATATGCAACAATATTTTTTAATCTGCAAGAAAATTATTCTTTAATGTTGTGATAAACGTTAGTTACATCATCATCTTCTTCTAATTTCTCCAGCAATTTGTCCACGGTTTCTCTTTGTTCGTCGGTTAATTCTTTTGTATCAAGAGGGATACGCTCGAATTCTCCGCTGACCATTTCGTAGTGGTTATCTTCCAAATATTTTTGAATAGCCCCGAACGCTTCGAATGAACCGTAGATGATCACGTGATTTTCTTCGTCCTCGAAGATTTCGTCGGCACCGTAGTCAATCATTTCCAATTCGAATTCTTCTAGGTCGAAGTTCTCTGGGCGGGTAATTTTGAACACGCATTTCCGATCGAACAAGAAATCGAGGCTACCGGTTGTTCCTAAAGAACCGCCGTATTTATTGAAGCAATGACGTACGTTAGCAACGGTACGGGTGTTATTGTCGGTTGCGGTTTCTACCACGATGGCGATACCGAAAGGACCGTATCCCTCGTAAACGATCTCCTTGTAATCAGAAGTATCTTTTGAAACGGCGCGTTTGATAGCTCTTTCGACGTTCTCCTTCGGCATATTTTCAGCCTTGGCGTTTTGGATAAGTATACGTAAACGCGTGTTATTCGCTGGGTCCGGACCGCCGGCTTTTACGGCAATATCAATTTCTTTTCCTATTCTGGTAAACGTACGGGCCATATTGCCCCATCTCTTTAGCTTCCGTGCTTTACGGTATTCGAACGCTCTTCCCATATGATGTGAATCTTATTTATATAACAATTTGAAACGCGAATTTAGTTTTTCTACTTAAAACAAAAAAGGAATTCAGCGATTTTGTGTTGAGAATGAGTTTCATTCCACGAGTTCTACACTGAAATCATCAATATATATTCCCTCTTCGGGTATGATCTCTTTGCCATAGGTACGGATTTCTACCCGTAAAAGTTTGGCTCCTTCTGGGGCGATGAATGATTTGCCGTTGAACACGTTGATCCAGCCGTTCGTTTGTTTCAGGTAACTTTGGGCTTGTATGGGTTTGTTGTGTTCTGCCGGGAGTGCCGAGTTTTTGGTTTTACGCCAGTAACAGTAATATTTCCACGGAAAAGAGGGAGAAGGGGCATTCACGTGCATTTTTATCTCGTAGCGTTTGCCGGCTTCAATTTCTACATCTTGGTACAGGTAAGTTTTACCTTGTAGGTAGGCCGCTTGTCCGGAACGGGCTTGGGAGCCCGTGATCTTGAGGGCGATACTGTCTTTCCCGTCTTTATAAAAGTGCCAATGGTCGGGTTCTTTTTCCGGGTTACTCCATTCCTCGAAATCTCCGTTCCGTAATAAGCTTTCCCCGTTTCCTTGTATCCCGCCTTCGGTTAATTCCGGGAAATTACATTCCACGTGAATGGTTTGATTCGTGTCAATAGCTATCGAGAAGGGGATAATTTTTCGCTTTGGTGTGTTGTCTTCATCATAGGTAACAGAAAGCGTGGTTTCCCCCTTTTTGGCGGGGAAGGTCCGAATCATTACTTTTCCTTGATTATCCACGGGTTTCGTGATCGTGCCGAAGGTGTTAGTGGTTGATCCGGAAAAACTGACCGAGGACGGGATGAAAGACAATTCCAGATTTAGGTTGGATATTTCCTTTGGAATCGCATGGAGAGAAACCTGTAATGTTCCCGTTCTCCGGAAGAGTCGAATTGGGGGAAGGGCATTTTTATTTTCCGTGATACTGACACTTTGTAGAGCCGTGGAGATGTCACTGGCCTCTTGGTAAGTGTTTTCTTCATGTGGTAGGCAAAGGAACAAGTTTTCAAGTGTTTCTCCGGTTTCCGGAATAACCATGTTTCCCTTGGGAGCGTTGGCCACGAGGGCTAATCTGTATCTGCCTAGAGGGAGAGTAGCATGAAGTGTGTTTTCATGAATGTCCGATGATGTAAACGTTTCATGACGGGCGATACGATTATCCCGGTCAATGGCAAACAGGTGCAAGTGGTGTATGGAAAATTCCTCGGAAGTGTTACATTCAAGCGGGATTCGTATCTCCTGCCCTTCCATGACTTTGCTTTTCTGACATGAAAAAAGTACAAACTGCGTTACCAGTAAAAATATTATTTTTCTCATTGTGTTTTTGAACTTGTAACTGGTAAACCTGCAACTTGTAACTTTTAGCAAGGTGAAGTCTTGTTAAAAAATAGAGATCCCGATGTTCGTGGTAAACCGTTCGAGCGTTTCGATTCCCATGTACGAGTTCCCGTGTTCATTCAGTTCGGGACTCCACACGGCGATACTGAGCTTGCCCGGGATGATGGCTACCACGCCTCCTCCGACACCGCTTTTGCCCGGCATTCCTACACGGAAAGCAAACTCTCCGGATTCGTCGTAGAAACCGCAGGTCAGCATGAGTGCGCTGAGGCGTTTCGAGCGGCTCACGGTGAGGATATTCTCGTTATTGTGCGGGTTGATCCCGTGGTTGGCCAGGAACAGAAATGATTTTGCAAGATCCTCGCACGTCATGGCAATACTGCATTGATTGCAGTACACGTCGATCAGCGAATCCACGTCGTTATCGATGTTACCGAAACTTTTCATGAAATGTCCCAGGGCTTGATTCCGGCTAGCGTGTTCAAATTCGGACTGGGCCACCGTTTTATCATAGTAAATGTCGTCGTTTCCGGCCACGCTTCTCACGAATTGCAGGATGGCTTCTTTCGGCCGGTGGTAAAGGTTCATCACTTTATCCGTAACCACGAGAGCCCCGGCGTTGATAAACGGATTACGCGGGATTCCCTGTTCGTGTTCCAACTGAACCAGCGAGTTAAACGGGGTTCCGGAAGGTTCCCGGCCCACGTATTGCCACAGGTCTCCCCCCATATGGCGAACGACCATGGCGAGAGTAAAGACTTTCGAAATACTTTGGATGGAGAATTTGGTTTGGTAGTCTCCCGTGCCGACGATCTGACCGTCGAGAGTGGCTATGGCAATCCCGTATTGGCACGGGTTGACATTTGCCAAGGCAGGGATATAATCAGCTACTTTACCTTGTCCGAAGAGGGGTTTTACCTCGTTATATATGTTGTCAATAACTTCCTTGTAATCCATTGCAAACGTTTTAAACGGGGGCAAAGATAAGAAAGTAAATGATTCATCGGTACGTGTTTATTTTATTTTTCGTACAATTTTGCCAGAATAGGTTTCCGTGAGATGTTCTTGAAAATATATGTTCTTGGGAACTTCGTAAGGAGATAAACAGGATTTAAGTCGGGATAGCAATTGCAGACATTTGGCCTCGTCCCAGGGGAGCGATTCTATGACAAGCACGGCTTTTTGTCCTAGCCGACTGTCGTCTTCAGCCGTGATAAAGAAACGTTGGCTTAGAAAAGAGGCGATACGGGCTTCTATGCTTTCCGGGAATAGTTTTATTCCACCGGAATTGATCACGTTATCATGGCGTCCCAACCATTCGAAATGAGTGGTGTCAACAAGCCGGACAATATCGTTCGTGATGAATCTCTGTTGTTGGAGATGCGGGGTGTTGATGACCAGGCATCCTCTTTCGTCCGTGGAGAAGGACACTTTTCCCAAGGCAAAATAGGCGGGAGATTTTCTTTCGCCATTGATTTCCCGCAGGGCAATATGCGAAACGGTTTCAGTCATGCCATAGGTGCCGTAACATCTTGTCGGCAGTTCTTGAAGACCTTGTTCTAACGTGGGGGAAACAGCTGCCCCGCCAATGATCACTTGCTTGATGCGAGCGAATCGGGAACGAGTTTCCGGGTTGGTCAAGGTGGTTTCAACCTGCATGGGAACCATGGCGGCGAAGTCAATGTCGTTCTCGATGTTTTGCAGGGGAGAAGAGGTCGGTTTTATCGTGATCAGGTCGGCTCCCGAGAGGATGGTGCGGACGATCATCATTTTCCCTGCGATATAAGTCGGGGAAAGGCAAAGTAACAAGCGGGATTGAGGACCGATGTGGAAATATTCGTTTGTTAAGCTGGCGGATGCGATCATGTCTTTTTTTAGTAACCGGATTTCCTTCGGTTTCCCCGTGGAACCGGAAGTATGCCCGATAACTTCTTCTTTTTCGTTATACCATTCCTGTAAAAAGGCGATGACTTCCGGGTCGATATTTCCCGTGAGCATATTTAAATCCGTGTACCGTTTACCGTTTAGTCTGATGTTCATGGCTTTTAAAACGAAATGGGGGATAAATTCCAGCTTGCCTGTGGGTTGTACCGGATGGTCGAGCCGGTTTGTTCCAAGGGTGAAGGGATATTATTCGTGTAGAGTTGCCCCGTTCCCAATCCTTGAGGCATACCCGTGGGGTGACACTCCAAAATATAAGCCGTCCATTGTGCAATGGCATTCAACCCGATATTGGATTCCAGCGCGGAAGTAATCCACCAGCCGATGTTACGTTCTCGGGAGCGGGAAATCCATTCCCATGAACCCGAAAAACTGCCTAAAAGAGATGGTTTTATTACGACGTATTGGGGGCGAATAGTATCAAGTAGCTTGTCTTTGTTGAATCCTTCGATTCCGATCAATTCTTCATCTAGGGCAATCGGGATCGGGGTATTTCGGCATAGACGAGACATTTCTTCCCATTGTCCTTGACGGATGGGCTGTTCGATAGAGTGAATATCATATTTAGCCAATTGTTCCAGTTTGCGGGGTGCATCTTTCGGGGAGAAAGCTCCGTTGGCATCAACCCGGAGTTCTATTAGCTCTTTGCTGAATTGTGACCGAATCATGCGTAACAAGTCTAGCTCTGCCTCGAAATCAATAGCTCCTATCTTCAATTTAATACAATGGAAGCCTGCATCCAACTTTTTGATAATCTGTTGGCGCATGGAATCTTTGGAACCCATCCAGATCAAACCGTTGATTTCGACATCTGTTTGTCCTTCGGTGAAAGGGGTGGGGTAAATGATGCGTTTACCACCATGCTTTAAATCCGCGAGAGCGGTATCCAAGCCGAATTGGATAGAACTCCAATCTTGCAAGTAGCGGATGTCACGTAGGTTGCTGAAACCTTCGCAGGTTTCTTTTAATATTTTCTCGAATTCCGGGCGGTCGTCTGCACTTAATCCCCGAAACAAAGCACACTCTCCCAATCCGTATATTTCGGGTTGTTCCGACTCCCAGACTTTGATAAACCAAGTTTCTTTTTCCGTGAGAATCCCTCGGGAAGTTCCTGCCGGTTGCTTGAAGTGTAGGTTATATTTTGAATATGTTGCTTGTAGCATAGTTTATTTTTTAGTACAAGCAAAAGTAAGGTATTCTATAAATGAAATCAAGGAGTTTTATTTAAAACTCCTTGATTTGTATATTAAATGCCGGGTAAGGCATTTAAAACTTTTTCGATGTCCGGTGAGGAAGGACGGATCATACTGGCGTTAACGATTTTTCCTTCCGGGGCGAGTAGTATAAAATGAGGAATTCCATTTATATTATAATCTTTCTGGAATTGACTGCCTCGCCCGATTAGAAGTTGGGTGCCGGAGAGTTCTCCGGATTTAACCATGTTTTCCCAGTCTGTTTTGTTCTGATCGGTGGAAAGACTTAGGAACGTGATGTTTTTTCCTTCGAATTTCTTCTCCAGTTCTTTCAGGAACGGGATTTCTTTTTTGCAGGGACCGCACCAGGTTGCCCAAACGTCGATGTACAGGTATTTCCCGTTGAAGTCTTTCAAGGATAAAGTTTTCCCGTTAATATCCTGTCCTTTAAAGTCAGGAGATGGGCGTCCGACCGATGTGAGATCCCATTGATCACGAATCTCTTTATATGCGGCTCGTAGATCGGGATCGGTGACGTAAGCGTTATAGATATTTTCCAGATCGGTAATGTTGCGAATTCCATTTTTCTTCACGTATTTCATGGCAATATCGTTCAGAATGACCTGTTTTACCTTTTCGTTCTGGATGTTTTCGGCAAGATATTTCATTTGACTCACGCATCTGTCGTAAAGGTTCGGTATCCGTTTTCCCGGAGAGGCAAGGAGGATTGCCGCTTCCGCAACAAATTCCCTGTATAACGGGAGATGAACAAGCTGTTCGTCTCCTTGTATGAGTTGGCTTAACATATTGTAATATTCCGGTCCCGGCTGATAGCTTGTGTCTTGTGTCAAGTAGGCATATCCCATGGGATGCATGAGTATATTGAAGGCATACATGTATTTTATACGTCCTTTTTCCCAGGTAACGAAATCGGGATTTACGGTTTCTAGTTTCCTGGCTTGTAATAATTTGATTGCCTCGTCTGTTTTTTGTTGAACAAGTGTGATTAGCTCGTCTAGCGGGCGACCGTATTCATCCGGAGCGATTTCCGTGTATGTGATCGCGTTGAGGTAGTCATTGACCGGGGCGTTTTTGCCTTCGAATCGAATCTCGTCCTTGAATTTACCGGCATCGAAGGAGATAGTAAGTTGGTCCCCTTTTTGAAAAAAGACATTCTTGGACTCTTCGCCATAGAACAAGCGGGCATATATTAAATCGCCTTGTAAGGTACAGGTGGCCTTACCGTTCTTGTCCAGTTCGATTTCGTCGATTAATTCCGGGCTTTGAACAATGGCGACTTTGGAGTAAGTCGGGTTCTGAACGTTGAAATTGACAACAATATCGTCCTTGTTTTTTTGTGAATTCGAACAAGCGTTAGCGATAAAGAATAAGATGATAAATATAAGATTTCTCATTTCGATGATATTAATTATTAATCATATATTTCTTGCATTGCGGCATCAAGCCACCCGCCTCGTGCGTTTATGCTAAGAATATTTCCTTGAGCATCCACGAGAATGGAGGAAGGAACGCCCGTCAAGTTATATGCTTTGAATGCAGATTCTCCCGGGGGTGTTCTCCGGTCGAGTAGTTGGCCCCAGGATAAGTTTTCCTCCTTTAAGGCCGTGAGCCAGTTTTCCCGTTTCGAGTCGATGGAGATACTCACGATATTAAATCCTTTCGGATGATATTTGTCGTATGTTTTCCGGATGTGGGGGAATTCTGCCCGGCAGGGCTGACACCATGAAGCCCAGAATTCGATCAGGGTAATATGTCCGGGTTCTACGAAATCGGAGATCTTTTTACTGCTGCCATCGGGGACGATAAGTTCTTTATCCAGAAAAGGTTGTCCGATGAATATTTGTTTACGTTGTATTGTTTCCCGCAGTGATTTCCCCATTTCGGATTCTTGTAAACGGGGAGAGAGTGCCGTGAACAGTTGCTCCGTCTCTTGCCGAGAAAGTGATGAGTTGCCTTTACAGAGTTCTTGTGCGACGTGTAAGCTAATCACGGATTCGGGATGATCTTTGATATATTTTATTTGGGCATCTTGTATTTTTCGTGCCTTTGCTGTCGTTTGTTTGGCCAGATCTATCGCTTTGGTCAAGTCGTTACCATAGTAATAGGCTTGGGTGTAGGCAGTGAACGTTTTTTTGCGATCGGCTTGAAGAGGTTGTATCTGATCTGTATAATTTTGGAAAGCATCTTGTGTGTTGCTTCCCGAAATGCTGAACACGGGAGCCTTTCCTGAATTGTCGCAAACCGCTTTCACGGCCGTACTGTCAAGAAAGAGCGAAAAATTGACCAGTTTACTCCGATCCGAACGGTTATTGGGATCCAGGTAAATGAGTACGCTGCAATAACGGGGAATATCAAATTTTCCTTCCAAGAGGAATTTCCCGTTTGATATTTGGGTACTGTCAATGGCATAAGGTTGATTTATGTCATTAAGCATCAAGAACACGGGTTTACCTTCCCAAGCTTCGGGTACCTCCCCCGAGAGGGAGTACCCGTTGTGTTTTGTACAACTGAAGATGGATAGAAGGAACATGATAAATAAAATGTGTTTCATTTTTATTCTTGAGTTAGAGGTTCTTTATAGATAATATCCACGATTCTGCCGAAACCGGAATGGTATTCTTTATAATCGGTTATTTGTGCCAGGTTATCAACCGCCTCGTACACTCTGAGTTCACCTCCGTCAGTACCCCCCTTGTCACTGCCCACGATCAGGTCGTAAGAACGTCTGGCATTTTCTGCATTCCTGTATAGATAAAATTTCAGGCAAGTGATTTCTCCCGGAACTTCAAACTGAAATTCGGAAGAAGGGGTACTCGTGTCCAGATTTACCCGGTAGACTTTTCCATCTACGGCATAAAACATTTGATCGTTTAAGGGGCTGAATGCAAAATGTTCCGCTTGTGTTATATCAGTGCAATTAGAGAGGTTTGCGTAATGGGTTTTCGTGTATGCCGGCATTCCCATCAATGCCATATAATAGTCGTCTAATGTAATTCCGTAAAGGTGATAAATTCCGTTGTTCTCCAAGATCGTGAACGTGATATTATTGAAGAAACCGGGCATCATGGCGGATTCGGAGTAGTTACGTCCACTATTCTCCATGTAAACGTAGTTGTAACCCATCGGGAATGAAAAAGCATTGCCTCCGGCTTCATCGTCGTTCATGCTCAAGCAACCTACAGTTTGATCTCCGGTTAATCCCCCATACATTCCTCCCGGATGATAAACAAATTGTTTGTGGTCTAAATCATAGAACATAAATACCGGGGCAAATTGCATCGGATTTGTGATGTTACATCCCACGTATGGTGCGATTTGTATATATTCTTTCGTGTTATCGTCATTACGAAGATAATTTAATCTTGATTCCCATAATGCTCCTGCTCCCATACTATAATTACTGCTAAATACCCCCTCTGGTGTTACCATCATGCGGTAATAGCCTGCTGATGTGATATGCATAGGTTTGGCATCATTCATATCTCCCATTTCGTATTTCATGAGATATTCTTCTTTCCATTCGAAAGCATCTTTATGTAGCCGGGTAGTTCCTTCTTCTGTGAGCAAATAGAATGGGGAGGTAGGATCTACTTGTTGTACAGAACTCATATCTTCCGTGTTTTCGGGACTAAGAGCAATGAGAGCCAACGGCCCTTTCTTGAAAGGCATATCCGAATCGGCAAGCATATCCTTCGAATGTACCTCTTCTCCCAATACAGTTGAGATCATATCCAGGCGAACATTACCATTCTCGGAACACAGAAGGACCCAGCCCTCGGAAGTGGTTGTAACGACGGAAAGATTCGCTTGTTGTTGATAAAACACGTTCAGGTGTTTGTCCTTTACCGTGTAAATCAATTTATAAGGACCTGGACGTAAAGATATAATATCATTAAATTCTTTTGTGGTAGCCAACACTTCACTTGCGGAATCATTTGCGTCTTCCGCCTCGAATTGCCGGATGGCCAGCCATTCGTATTCATATCGATCCTCATCGGCTTCCAAGCCATCTAGTTGCACGGGGATAGACAAATTTTGGTATGCCAAAGCTTGGATCGAACTACCGATACCTTCAATTTTTACTTCCGGAATATCGTGGTAATTATAATTACCTTTATCGTCCGCACAAGCACTGATTCCACCTGCTATTGCAACAAGTAAAAAAAGTGATTTTATTCTATATAATATCTGTTTCATAGTCTATCTTCTTATTGTAATTAAAAGATGGTATTTCCATTCTCGTCAAAGATTTCCGGGTCAGGAGTCTCCAATAACAATTGTTCCGCTACATATTTTCTCATTTCTGATATTAAATATTGGAATCGGGCACTTGTTATTTTTGATGAATCGTTAAAGTCCGAGCGCGGGATGTCCATCACCCGGCAGGTCAGGAAGAAACGTTGAGGGGTAAATGGATATATATACGTGTACCAAGCGGCGGGAGCTTCGGTGAATAGTTCCGAGAACTCGATCTTATGACGCATAGTAGAGACATCCGTGCCGCTTTGGATATCCGTGATCTCGTGTGTGATGATCGGTTTGAAATGTTCGTTTTCTTCAATAGCGATCTCGATTGTTTTCGCTTCTTCTTGCAATGCGGTCGTCCGTTTCAGCGTGATTTCATAGTTGAACGAACTGGCTCCCGCAGGTAATACCGGATTGGCGGGTAACACGAAATCATCCCCTTCTTTTGCACTTCCCCCAACAACTTTGATGTTTACAGGGCGAGCTTCGTCGGTTGCCCTACCGACCAGCTGAACCGGGATCGATACAATGGCCTCGTTCTGCGATTCCTCGATGTACACGAACGTGAAGTTCGTGCTGTCTGTCAGGATATTTCCTACTCTTATGCGTTGGTTGAAATAGATTCCTTCATTTGCACTATAGTTATTAACCTCTTCTTCCGAACAAGCGGTTAATCCTATAATGAGCATAATCCATATAAATATATTGCTTGTTTTCATCATTCGCGTGTTATTGTCGATTATTAATTTCTGTGTCGGGTAAAGGCACCACGAAAACTTGGGTGGATGCCGCTTGACCTGCAGGTTTACTTCCACTATTGTTCGTTCTATTTAAGATGTTTGTAAACGTCCGTTTATAGAAATAGAACAATTGTCCTTCTCCATATAATTCGCGCATGTATTCGTAAGTAAGCTCGGTTGTCGTTAGGGAACCGAGGTTCGAAATACCTCGTTTATTTCTTAAGGTGTTGATATATGGAAGTCCGTCATTCAGAGTTTCCGATTCGCTTTCCGCGGCGATCAGATACATCTCTCCCAATCTTAACATGGGGATCATCGTGTTCTGGATTAGCCCGGTGGTACTCATGTCATTGTATTTATAGAAATACCGGGCGCCGCTTGTCAATCCGGGAAGTGTGGCCTGTTCCCAGTTTGCCTCGAAACGAATGTCGCTTGTGGTAGAGGAACCCGGTGCCGAGTACAAGAAATTCAATAATTTTTCATCCATGGTAAATATAAACGCCGGATTACGAGAGGGATCATGGTAATTTTTGAATAATAGAACCCGATTTGTGTTTGTTAAGGCAAATAAGACCTCTGACGAGAAAATCCGGTCACTCTTGGCTTCCGTTCTTTCCGTGAATGGGAATGTGCCCGCTTCTGCCGCCGTGATCACTTTTTTGGCGTAGATGGATGCATTGGTTTTATCCCCGGCATAGAGATAAACTCGTGCCATGAGCCCTTGTACCGCATAATGGTTCATACGTAATGCCCGGTAACGCAGGAAATTGGATTCATTCCCGGCTGATTCCATTAAAGTACCTTTTGTGATGATCGGGTCATTTGCCAACGCTTTCTCCGCTTCTTGCAAGTCATGAATGACATATTCCATGATTTTGTTCGCGGGTAATAAATCGTTTACATTCGGTGATTGGTGTAAATAGTAAGGAATACACTCGTTTTCCGGGTTGTTCATGTAAACCGGGCCGAACAGGCGTAACATATCGAAGTGCAACATGGCACGCAAAGCCAAGGCTTCTCCCCGGATAATGTCATAGTTGATACCCGTGAAGAGTGATTCCCGGTTTTCTATGTTATCAAGAATCTTGTTACAGTTCATGATCAGGGCGTAAGCTTTTTCCCAAACTTTATCCAAGCGTCCCCGCCAGTATTCAGTGCTGTATTTATAGCTGTTTAAATCAATATAATTCCCCCATTTCCCTTGGTCGTCGCCGATCTTGTAGGCTCCGCCCATGAGTTCTAGCATTTCCACCATGAGGGTACTTCCGTAAAGGTTCTCGTCGTTCAACTCGATATACACGCCGTTCAGTAATTTCTGGAAACCGGTTTCCGAGTTCAACAGGTCTTCTTCCGCTATCTGGTCGTAAGGTTTCACGTCCAACCAACTGTCGCAAGCCCCGAAAACAAGGGTGCAACATATAAGCGTGATTAATTGTATTTTTCTTTTCATAATTCTTCCGTTTAAAAGGTTGCAGATATAGAGAATGACATCGTGCGTGCAAAAGGATAGTCAATACCTCGCTCGCTCTTTACCGATGAAACTCTGAAAATATCGTTCATGTTAGCTTGCACGGTCAATGTAGACAAACCGACATGCTTGATGAAAGGTTGGGTAAACTCGTAACCGATGTTGAAAGATTCTCCGCTTAGCGTGTTTTCGTCCATCACGAAACGGGAAGAGGTTTCAGTTGTTTGGAAAAGAGAAATTCTTTTGAATTTTGCCTCTTGTCCCGGAGTACTCCAACGGTCGTATAAAGCCCGTTTATCTTGGTTATAATTAATGCTTTCCCTGTCGATATTTTCTACCTTCTCGTAAAGAGCGCTATTGAAAACCTGACCTCCTAGCTGATAACGCAGGTAACATCCGAACGAGAAACCTTTGTAGTAAAGGGTTGTACCGAGTACTCCTTCCAGTTTCGGTTCCGTGTTTCCGACCACGACTTCATCATTTTTGTCATACGTGAAAGTGTAAGTACCGTCTTTCTTGATAAACAAATCCTGACCTGTCGCCGGATCAATACCTGCCGATCTTACCGCCCAAATATCGGTGGGGCTACCACCGTCGTAGTACCTAGTAGTGTTCAGGTTTGCCTGATTCTGTTCGTTCATGGATTGCAAGCTGTTCCCGATTTTGGAATATTTTGACTTGGCATGTGTTCCGTTGAGACTGATATTCCATACGAAACGATCTTGCGGGCGATAAATGGGAGAAACTTTTAACGTAACTTCAATACCGTCTGTTTTTAATTGCCCCATGTTCATCATGACACTTTTCACCCCGATAGAACTCGGTGTCGTGATGGCTGCTACTAGTGGATCGGTCTTTTTCCGGTATAAATCCAAGGTGACATTCACTCGTTCGTTGAACATTGTGATGTCGGCTCCCAAGCTATAATTGATGGTTTCCTGCCATGCCAGATCGGGATTGCCCAATCCTTCAAGAATAACTCCGGTTCCGAAAATATTACTCATCCAGTGCGTGAAAGCATAGGTAGAGAATGCCTGATAAGAGGCGAAATTCTGGTTTCCCGGGTTTCCGACCGAGCCTCTGAGTTTTAATAGTTGGAAGAAATCGCAATTCTCCATGAATTTTTCAGAGTGGATATTCCAACCTAAACCGACAGACCACGTGTTTCTGAAACGGTTGTTTGTTCCGAACACGGAAGTTCCGTCACTGCGGTAGTTGAAATCGAATAGATAGCGATTGTCATAAGCGTAGCCCCCGTTGATATAGAAACTGGCAGCACGTGTTTTGCTTTCCGTGTAAGTCGGTTTAGACCCTGCCGGGTAACTGTTGGTAAAAGACGGGGCGTCAAATTCATCTTCTGTAAATCCGATTGCCTTATACCCGTTTTGGGAATTTTCCTTGGTACTGAAATTGAATCCGGCCACGGCGTTCACCATGTGTTTCCCCGCAAACAAGTGCCCATAGGTGACAGAAATGTCCCCTTCGTAATTCAGGTTTTTCGTTTGGGCGTTTGTGTAAAGTCCTTTTTCTGTGTCGCTTACCTCGTCAAAATCACTGTGTTGCGGGGAAAGACGTACTTCGGCTGTCGAATTGTTCTTGGTAATCCCGAACTTGGCCCTTGCACGCAGGTCATCCGTGGCAAACCATTCGAGGATGAAATTATTCGTGAATCCGAATTGATCTTGCACGTCGTAATTATTCAAGTGAGCGTTCCACAAGGGATTGGGTACGGAATATTCTTCCGGATCTTCCGTGTAGTATAAATATTTGTCGATGCCGCCTTCGCTATTGTATTTCCTGAAATAAGGATTAGCTTGAGCGTATTCCGAGAAAGGAACGGCCGGGTCATTCGTTTTCATGTAATCCAGTATAAATTTATTGCTGAATTGGAATTTACCTGTGCGGTAGACCAAGTCGATATTTCCGCTTATCGTTTGACGATCTGAGCCTTTCATGACGCCTTGCGTGTTGCCGTAACTTAAACCTAGACCATATCTGATGCGTTCCTCGCCTCCTTCGGCGTAGAGGTTGTGTTTCTGAACGAAACCCGTGCGAATCGGTTCGCTGAGCCAGTAGGTGTTAACGCCTCGTTCGATGTCTTGTAAACGTTGGTTTCTGAGATTGTCCAGCGTGATTTGGTCCATCGGGTCGTTTGTGGTGCTGGTGTATCTTCCCGCTCTGGTTTCAAACTCCAGTTTCTCCCGTGCGTTCATGAGGTTATAGTCCGATAGGTCAGCCATGGTTATGCTGAAATCTCCTTTGTACGAGAGTGAAAGAACTCCTTTTTCCGGAACTTTCGTTTCAATAACCAATACACCGTTGGCGGCTCTTGAACCGTAAATCGCTGTGGAGGCGGCGTCCTTTAAAAGTGTTACGGAGGCTACCCGGTTCATGTTCAAATCCATGACGGTCTGTAGATCCGTTTCGAATCCGTCCAATATAAATAACGGTTGGTTTGGATCGGTTCCGTATTCTTCTTTTAATCCCATGACACTACTCTTACCTCTAATCTCCACGTCCGGCAACCGGTTCGGGTCTGAGCCGAATTGGTTATTGACGTTAATCTTGAAAGAGGGGTCTAGCGTTCTGATACTCTGAAGTACATTTTGTGTACCGGCGGCTTTCAAATCTTCCACCTTGTACGTGCTTGCCGATCCCGTGAAACTCTCTTTTTTTCTTCGGTATATTCCGGTCACCACGACGTCCTCGATGGTTTCCACGGCGGGGGTAAGTTGTATTTCCTGAAATTCCGCACTGTTGTTACCATCGAATTTTTTTACTAATCTTTCGTAACCGATAAAAGAAAATATGATGTTGTAGTTCCCCGAATCGATAGGGAAAATAAATTCTCCGTTGGCGTTGGTTGCAGTACCCTGCTGACTTCCTTCGATCATGACGGTTACGCCGGGAAGGGGTTCACGGGTATCTTTATCAAACACGACACCTTTTAGCTCGATAAGTTTTATCTTGGGGGTATTAGCTTGTACCGGACGTTGTACGATAACGATCGTTTTATCTTCCAGTTTGTACGTGAAAGGTGTTTTGTCCAACAAAAATTCCAGTACTTGTGTTAGTGGGGCGTTTGTGAATTCCTTAGAGATGCGTTTGTCATAAGCTTTGACCTGTCCTGCATTATAAAAGAATTCCATTCCCGTGGTGGTGCTGATTTGTTTGATAGCATCCAGAAGGGTCGTATTTTCCAGTTTAAGATTGAGACGCGTTTCCTGCGCATGTGAATTGTAGGTCATGCTGCAAAATACGATGATCAGGAAAAGAGGCAAGATCATTTTTCCCGTGAACTGGGTCCAGGGAATTACTTGTCTAAGATTGGATGAAGTGTCTTCTTTCATGATATTTATGTTACTGTTATTAATTGATTGTTAGTTGTTTATTTGCTTGATAAACCTTTTTTTTTAGGGTTACAAATCCCAGGGCTTTATCCGTGATAAAGTCTTTCCTTTTTTGAGTTATTATCTACATTCGATATTTTTTCGCTAATATGTTGCTACTGTTTTCTAGGTACTTTTGTCCGGTAATGTTCTCTCTTTCATTTTATTTGATCGTTAGGTTTTGTATTTGGTGTTATTTTTTTGAGTATACAATTCCCCCGGCATTACGTTTTGATAATGTCCTCGGTCAGATATTCAATATGTTATTCCTTTGTTTTTACTTCAGATGAATGATACCGTTTTCAATGCTACACGTTATATTACTTGTTGTTGTTAATAATTTCGTGATGTAATCAATACCTCTTTCATACCGGATCATACCGGAGAAGCAAGTATCGTTGTATTTTTCTGCTACTTTTATTTCAATGCCGTACATTCGGGCAAGCTGTTTTGCCAGTGCGGGTAATTTCTCATTGTTGAAATAGAGGATTCCTTCTTTCCACATGGCGAATTCGGAGGTGTTTACCTCGTTTTTCGTGACTCCTTTCGTCGTTTTGTTTACCCGTACTTGTTCATTGGGTAAGAGGGCGATGGCTTCAGTTCGTGTGGGGAGTGAGTATTCAATTTTCCCGGTAACCAATGTCGTGATATTCTCTTCGTTATCCGAGTAAGCTGAAACGTTGAAACTGGTCCCCAATACCCGAATGGATTCTCCTCCGGGGATTTCCACGTGAAAAGGTTTTGTGGCATCCGGTTTGACGTCGAAGAAGCCTTCTCCCTCTATTTTTACCCGTCTCTCTTTGGCAGAGGCGAATGTTGCCGGGTATTCGAGCCATGTGTCCGAATTTAACCACACGTGAGTGCCGTCCGTCAGTTCTAGATCGAAACGCTTTCCCGCGGGGACGTATATCTTGAGTGGGGTCTCCTCTTGCAGGGTGATTTCCTCACCCGTGGCGGATTGTAAGGTCGTCTTCGCGTTTGGGTTGACATTCATTCTGGCTGATGTGTTCAGGTTGGCCACGATGGAATCTCCTATCATGAATTGAACTTTTTGTTCGCTGATAGATATGCCCATATCATTTAATTGTGCAAATACAGGAGATTTTTCGGATGATTCGGGGCTGAATAGCAAAAGTATAAATAAGCATACCGCAGCTGCACTACTTGAAATGTAGATGATACGGCGTCTGAAGGTATGTTTATGTATTCTTTGTTTCACGTTCCGATAGTTTTCGTCCAACATTTGATCATCGTTTTCCACGGGGGGAAGTGAGTTCCATATTTCCTCCAGTAACTCTTCCTCGTTCTCCCCGATGGGGCGTTTCAAATATTTCCCTGCATTTGTTTTCATGCGTGTTTCTCTCTAATCTGTTTATATAATACTTGACTTTTCGAAACTACGTATTCGAAAATGTTATTTTTTTGCTTTTGCCCGAAGTTTTTTCATGGCCTGGTAGAGAATCGTTTCTACGGTCCGGGCAGAAATGCCCAGTTCTTTGGCGATTTGAGTACTTTTTTTATTCTCGATATGGCTCATGATGACCACTTGTTTACTTCTTTCCGGTAGCTCGTTAAGGATGTTAGCCAGTAGGGTTTCGGGATCTGTCGGGGGATCATGGTTGATGGTATTTTCTTCTTCTTCGCTTGTCTCCTGTTTTATCTGTTCGTGATGCAGTTGATGAAGGGAGTGGGTTTTGAGGTAGCGTAGTGAATTATTGTGAGTTCCCCGAAGAAGATAGTTGCGGAGAGATTTTTCCCGGTCTAGTTTTTTCCGGTTTTCCCATAAGGTGACAAAAAGATTCTGAACAATTTCATAAGCGGCTTCTTGATCCGAGAGGATGGTGGTGGCATAATTTCTTAAGGAGGTGAAGTAGCTTTTGTAGACCATGGCAAAAGTTGCTTCATCTCCTTTTATAAGTGCATCAACGATTTCCCCGTTGTTTGTTATGTCGAAATTATGTTGCATCGTGTTTTATGAAAAACCCTTGTGATAACAAAGATACTAAAAAGATGCGAATTTCCTTGTCATGGGAATTTGGGGAATTTTTTGAAGTCCGGGTCTCGTTTCTCCAGGAAGGCATTTTTACCCTCTTGTGCCTCTTCCATGAGATAGTACATCAGGGTGGCATCCCCGGCGAATTCCATTAATCCGTGTTGACCGTCCAATTCGGCATTTAATGCCCGTTTGATCATGCGGATGGCCATCGGGCTGCGTTGCATGATGGTCTTGCACCAGTCCACGGTTTCATCTTCCAGTTGATCGAAGGGAACCACCTTGTTCACCATCCCCATCTCTTCGGCTTCTTTGGCGGTGTATTGGCGGCAAAGGAACCAGATTTCACGAGCTTTCTTCTGGCCCACGTGGCGGGCGAGATACGAGGAACCGAATCCCCCGTCGAAGCTACCGACTTTAGGTCCTGTTTGTCCGAAACGGGCATTCTCGGAAGCGATCGTGAGGTCACACACGACATGAAGCACGTGGCCTCCGCCGATGGCGTACCCGTTTACCATGGCGATGACGGGTTTCGGAAGAGAACGGATGGCTTTGTGCAGGTCGAGTACGTTGAGGCGGGGGACCCCGTTTTCATCAATGTAGCCTCCTATTCCTTTCACTTTCTGGTCACCTCCGGAACAAAACGCTTTGTCCCCGGCCCCCGTGAGTACAACAACACCAATGTCACTCCGTTCCCGACAGATATTTATGGCATCCAGCATTTCGAAATTGGTTTGCGGACGGAAAGCATTATAAACTTCCTGGCGGTCAATGGTTATTTTAGCTATTCCTTCGAAGAATTCAAATCGAATGTCTTCATATTCTTTGATTGTAGTCCATTCTCTTTTTGACATATCCGGTATGTTATTTTTAGTTTTTACAAAGTGTAACGACAAATGTACATGATAATTTTTATTTTAACGAGGTTCGATATAAAGAATTCGCGTGATGGTACAGGGAAGAAAGTCATGGCTTTGTTCGTGGAAGGTCTATGTCTTCTTCGACGTTGGGCGGGATCATGAACATAGCATGAACATAGCATCTTCATAGCAAGAATACTCGCCAGTGTTTTTGATGTGAAACTGATGTCAAGGTGCTATATGGTTGGTGGTAAGGAACCCTGGAGGAAAGGTAGGATATTCCGGGCGATCCACCATACTATGATTAATATTAAGTACGTGTTGACGACTATCCGGTGATGGCAGATCCTTTTTAGCCGGGCTAATTTATTTCGGGGGTCAAACCATTGCGTGATTACAAGAGCAATTAGATAAGGAATAGAAAGAATAAGGAACGGGTTATACCCGAAAGCTCCTTTGATATTCAGGTGTAATAATTGATGAATTGCCCTTTGGCTACCACATGCCGGACAATCAAGTCCCGTGAACCAACGAAAGGGACATTTGGGTATAAATGCCGAATACTCGGGATCAATGAAGAACAGGATGATCCCGAGTAGTATAATTAGAATGAGGCCTATTTTCTTAAAATGTCCGAACGAATACATTCATTCGAATATTAATAATAACCTCCTCCCATCAGTACACTTGTTAATCCGCTGACGAACCCGATGATGACGGCGAGTACACCTCCACCTAATGCCAAGAAGAAAAATAATCTTGCCATGTTAGAAGCTTTTATCGCTTCCTCTTGCTGACCGGAATTCCAGAGGTTGTCCACTTTCGTGGCATAGATGATGGAGACAATCCCTAGCGGCAAACAGCACAAAATGGTTGATAGGATTGCCCATACTAGCCAGTTGTCCGGTTTGGAATTATTGTTTACCGGTGGTTGAGGTGGTGTGGGAGGGAATGGCGGGGGTGATAAAGGCGTGGAGGTTTCGTTCGTGAACAATTTCGCAAGTTCGGGAACTTCTCCTGCCGGGAGCCATTGGGCCATACCGTTTTTCCACACGAGGGAGTTTTTCGTTACCCCGTTGCGAATTAATTCTTCGGGAGAAACCGGGCCTTTTTGTTCATTCTTTTCGTTCAGGTAAAAATAGTTTTCCATAGTTTAATAATTTACCATTTATATTCGCTTCGTAAATAATTTCCGTTAAAGTCGTAAATATCTTTGATATATCCCCCGTCGGCCTCGATGCGTTCAGAACCGGCGTAGGGTATGATGTCATTGTATTTGCAGGGGATAATGATTTTTCCTTTTTTATTGATTGCACCCCAGACTCCATTCTGCACTTTACCGTCTTTCGAGAATCCGCCGCGGTTGATCAGTGATATACCGTTTAATTCTTTACAGATGATAAATTGACAGGGTAATATCTCTTCTCCCTCCAGGGTATAGAGGCCTTCTTGGTCATCTATTTTCACGTGGAGGAGCGAGGTTTCCCGCCAGCGGGAAATTTTCGTGTACTCGCAAGGAACGATTACTTTTCCTCTTGGGGTATATAGTCCTTTTAGTTTCCCTGATTTAACCATGAAATTGTCGGTCGTGAGCCAAGTGTCAACATCATCGTATATACATGGGATAATTTCAGTTCCATCGAGGGCGAGTATCCCTTTTTGGTTGTTATACGTGGCCCGGTAGTAAGCGGGTGACCAGTAACTATTGGGTGCGATATTATCGTATACGTAGGGAATGATTTCCAATCCGAATTTATCCATGACTCCTACTCCGGATCTTTTCTCTATGATGCAGCGATCGTATCGGAAACAATAGGCATGATTTAGTACTCCATAATAGAAAATGGAAAATAAGGAAGATAGTAAGAAGGGTAGAACTATCAGTGTTGTATTCAGTAAGTATTTTCTTTTTTTGTAAAACAGGGAAAAGATGATGCCTAGTACCCCGATGATGAGGATGACAATTCCCGGAACGTATGGGTAAATGTCAAACCACGAGGCGACAAACGCCGAAACAAATCTGCCAGCGAGTAAGAAGAGAATCGTGCCTAAGGTTGCGTATAAAATCAGGACAATCTGTACCACGCTGATTTGTGGTTTAGGAGATGTGATACATTCATGTAATTCGGGAATATCTTTTGCCTGTACCCAGTTTGGCATACCTTCACGCCACACGGGTGTTTCTCGTGTGATTCCTTGTTGTTTAAGTTCATCTAGCGAAAGCGGCCCGACCTGTTTGTGGGTCTTGTCCATGAAATAATAATTTATCCCCATAAATTAAGATAAAAAGAATAAACAAACGCTATCCCAAAAGTAGTAAATAAATGGATAAGTGTGCTGTTGGGGGAAGAAAAAATGAGGTAGGACTTTGGGCGGGGCTGTCCAAAAAGTTATTTTTCAAATTCCCTCCCCCCTTCGGGGTACTCCCTTTACTAATTTTAGATTTAATGATTGTAGATTTTAGATTTCCGCCACACAAAGCCGACGCTTTTAAATTTCCTACTTTCAACTTTTAGTTTTTATCTTTTAACCTTTATCTTTCTCTTGCAGAGGTAGAGTTGAAATACTCTCTATCTTCGGAATGAGTCTCTAACTCCTCTTCTGTTTATAGAGAGAGTTAAAAATAGCTCTTCTGAGAAATTCTAGTTTCCCTTAATTAACCCCTCAACGCTTGAAAATATCCTTTTAATATTTCCCCGTTTATTTTTCCGGGTGTGTGAACAACGAGAATGGCCGGTTGTTGTCCCGGTTGGTAGAATTCGGATAGTGCTGATTCTAACGAGGGTGCATCTGTTGCTCGGTACATCTTGAAACGATGAACTTCGGCAAGCCGTTCTATATCCACGTCGTGAGGGGTTTCAAATAATTCTTCAACTTCTTCCAGACCGGAAGGACCGGCCAAAAAGCGGAATATGCCTCCTCCTCCGTTTTGGATAACGATGATTCGTAATGACGGGGGACAGTTTTTGATCCATAAAGCATTGGAGTCGTACAAAAAGCTGTTGTCTCCCACGATCAGCGTGGTGATCCCGTCGAATGTTGAGGCGGCACCCATGGCTGTCGAGGTACAACCATCAATACCACTTGTTCCCCGGTTGGCATCGGTACGGTCCACCTGCGTGTACCGGAAGAGTTGGGCGTAACGTATCGGGGTGCTGTTGCCTAGTTGTAAACGGCTCCCGGCAGGAAGTGCGGGAATGAGCATGGAGAAGGCTTTCAGATCACACCATGGGATACGTTTCAGGTAGTTATCGTGTATTTGTGTTGCTTTTTCTTCCCGTTGATGCCATTGGTGGGCATAACTGGACGGTAAACTGTTGGCTTTTATTTCTGCGGGTTGGAGTTGATCAAAGAATGTTCGGGTGTCCATGGGGACGTGGAGGGTCATGGACTTGTACGTGTCAGGCGGTGTCGAACGTTCGTCAATATGCCAATGAGAATGTGGGGTATGTTCTCGGATGAAAGCCTTTATCATACGGGAAACAATCGCTCCCCCGAACGTGATGAGTAGTTCAGGGACGTAAGTCTCTGCTTCTTCCGGTTGAATAGTGGAGATTACCCTGTCTATCGTGGAGATCACGAGGGGAATGGATAGATTTGTTACACTTTCCGTTAAAACCACCACGTTGGGAAGGCTTGCTAGTAACTTGATATGTTGTTGCAAAACCGGATCGGGTTCATGGAATCCGGCGATGATCATGACCTTGGGACAAAGGAAAAATTCCTCCCGCAGGTTTTGAGAGATTTCTGCGGTTAAAGAAGGGGTTTCTTTCAGAGTCTTGATCACCCGTTCTGAAGTTATGGATTCATGTTGAAAGCCGTACAAGGGTTCTCTCAGGGGAACATTGATATGCACGGGGCCTTTCCGGCCGTGTTGGGATAGATTGATGGCCTCGTTTACCAGACGATTGGTATGCCAGTGATCCTCGTTGCACGTGATGGCTGTCGGGAGCTGAAAGCTCTTTTTCACGAAGTTACATAATGCCCCTTGCTGTTGTATCGTTTGGCTATCGTCTTGATCTATCCATTCGGAGGGACGGTCTGCCGAGATAACGAGAAGGGGAATACCCTGGTAATAGGCTTCCGCCACGGCAGGGGAGTAATTCAATAAGGCGGTTCCCGACGTGCAGATAAGGGCAACCGTTTGTCCGGTTTGTTGTGCTATTCCTAGGGCGAAGAAGGCGGCCGAACGTTCGTCCACGATGACATGATGTTTCAATCTTTTTTCCCGGGCAACAGACACGAGTAAAGGTGCATTCCGGGAACCGGGTGACAGAACGACTTCCTTGATCCCTTTTTGAACGAGTAGACTGATAAGAATTCGAACGTTTTCAATATCAGAATGTGATTTTTCCATAATTCATTTGACGTATGAGGTTTAGTAAAGTATCGGCTTTCTGACAAGTTTCCTGCCACTCGGTTTCCGGGTCGGAAAGAGGGGTAATGCCGCCTCCGACATACAACCGCAGGGCGTCATCGAATACTTCCATGGTACGCAGGTTGACAAACAGGTCAAATGCCCCGGAGGCTTGCAATGGTCCTAGGAATCCGGCATAATATCCCCGATCCCGTTTCTCGATCTCCGTGATGATTTGCATGGCTCTCTTTTTGGGTAGGCCGCAGACGGCCGGAGTCGGGTGAAGTTGTCCTACCAGTTCGTCAATCTGGTCGGCAGGGAGTTGTTCGTCACTTCTGAAAAAGGTACAGAGGTGAAAGACATTCCCGGCTTGTAACGTGATTGGTCCCTCGATTTCGAGATGGCGGGTAAAGAAATGTCTTAGCGTGTCTTGGATGTAGTCGGTCACGATTTGTTGTTCCTCGATGTCCTTGTCTCCCCATTCAGGTGGATTTTTTGCTGTTGCCACGGGTTGAGTTCCTGCTAGTGACATGGTGAAGAATCCGTTTCTGTCGTATTTGAGGAAAGTTTCCGGTGAGGCACCCATCCAAGCGCATTTACCCGGAATGGCGGCAAAGAACAGGAAGGCGTGGTGGTATTGTTTCATCTGTTCGAAGATCGCTGGCGATAGTCGGAGTGAATCGCAGGGTATCGTGATAGTTCTTGATAGAACGGCTTTTTTCATCCCTTCCCGTTTCAACGTGTCGATCATCGTGCGCAGTTCATCCAAGTACTCGAAATGCTCGCAGTCTTGCTTGGTGAAAATACGTTCCGGGGTATTGAAAACCGTGTTCTGTAAATTTCGAATCGTTTCACCGTCAGTCAGGTAGTCCGTGAATGAAAGATCGGCCTTGATGAAGAAGGGGAAACTCCAAGAGGAGTGATTGAAGGGCGTGATAACAAACCCTTTCTCTCCCCGATGTTTTTCGAATCCCTTGAATATTCGGGTATCGTTGGAGAGTTGAGCCCCGAAAACAACTTCACGCGAACCGGGTAAACGGTACGTGTAAAACGGGATGTTATTTCGCAGGCAGATGTTCTGCGCTTCTGCAACCGAGAGTCTGTTTTCTGTTTGTTCTATCATGGCATAACCTATTCTTACCGCAAAAATAGGCAAAATTATTCGCTGGTGATTCAATTGATGCAAAATGTAAGTATTTTTGTGGGGGAAGTAGCTACGCCACGTTGCAGGTTGCAAGTTAATAAAGTTATTTTGTTTGAATGAAATGAATAAAGATAGGAGCGGGTATAAGTTTTTGGGTGGTTGGCGAGGGCTTCGGGAGTTATTGCCGAATAATTTAGGGGCCTTCACGCAGGTATTTGCTTCCTTGAAAAGTTATAATTTCCGTCTTTATTTCGGGGGACAATGTATCTCGCTGATTGGGACGTGGATGCAACAGATTGCCATGAGTTGGCTGGTATTTCGGTTGACCGGGTCGGTGCTTTTACTGGCGACGGTTACTTTCATGGCACAAATCCCGATTCTCGTGGCGACTCCTTACATGAGCGTTTTTGTTGACCGGTTTGATCGACGTAAGTTGCTGGTGCTGACGCAATCACTGTCTATGGTACAGGCGTTGTTGATAGCCTTGCTCACGTTGACCGGGTTGATACAGGTGTGGCATATCATGATTCTGAGTTTATTGATCGGTTTGATTAATGCTTTGGATAATCCCACTCGACAGTCATTTTACCCGAGTTTGGTTCCGAAGGATAAGTTGAGTAACGCTATTGCGCTGAATTCTGCCGTGATTAATGGTTCTCGTTTGATCGGACCTGCGGTGGGTGGAGTGTTGATCGGTTTGTTAGGAGAGGGTATTTGTTTCCTGTTGAATGGTATCAGCTATATTGCCGTGATTATTGCCTTGTTGATGATGCGGGTAGCGCCCAAGCAGGAGAGAACTGCGAAACAAAAGGTGTGGGAAGATATGCGGGATGGTTTCCGATACGTGGCGGGTAATATACCGATCCGTACGCTATTGCTTTTGATGAGCGCGATCAGTTTCTTCGGGTTACCCTTGATGACGTTTATCCCGGCTTACGTGAAAACGATCCTGCACGGGGAGAGCGAGATGCTGGGGCTACTACTTTCATGTATCGGTGTCGGTTCCTTCATTGCGGCCTTGTATCTGGCAGCCCGGAAGAGCGTGCTGGGACTGGGAAAAGTGGTGATGCTTTCCGGGGCATTGCTGGGGATCGGTTTGTCGGTGATGTCGTTTGTCACGATTCCTTGGGTGGCTGCCGTGTTATGTCTACCGGTGGGTTTCACGATTATTGCAGCCGTGGCTTCCATCAACACGCTGTTGCAGACCCTTTCCGGTGAGGATAAACGAGGCCGGGTGATGGGATATATGGCAATGTCTTTCACGGGTATGGCTCCCGTGGGGAGTATGGTGCTGGGGGCGATTGAAAAATGGATCGGTTTGCAAATGATTATCCTACTATCCGGGATTTGTTGTTTTGTCGCCGCTTTGGTTTTCGAGTATTATCGCCCCTTGGTGCGTAGGCATGCTCGTCCCGTTTATATTGAAAAGGGGATTATCAAGGAGATTGCCATTGGGATTGATTCCACGGAGGAACAACGGTTCTGATTAATATTTCTTCGGTGTTTATTGTTATGAAAAATGATGTTCCTTCTAAAATATTTTGAACCATTATTTTTTTGTGTATTTTTGTCATTAGCGGAAGTAATAAATGTCTATAATGTGATGGAACAGGGGAAATTCGATGTATTATTTAATCAGTATTACGAACGTTTAGTACTGTTTGCTGAGAGTTATGTGGGAGATTTGGAAACAGCAGAGGATATGGTACAGGATGTTTTCTTATCTCTTTTGTCACGGTCGGATTTTAATGAAGTCGAATATTCACGTTCTTATCTATATAGTTGTGTGAGGAACGGATGTGTAGATTATTTACGAAAATTGAAAGTAATAGATCCATTAGATATAAAGTTATTTGATGCGGTTTATTATGCGGGGGATTTTAATCTTTTGGAACAAGAGGAGTTAATTCGGAAGGTGGAAGAAGAGATAGAGAAGTTGCCGGAACAACGTCGGGAAATACTGAAAATGAGTGTTTACAAGGGAATGAGTTATCCGTCAATAGCAGAAGTGACAGGTTTGTCAGTAAATACGATTAAAACACATATGAAGAAGGCATATCAAGATCTGAGGGAAAGACTTTATATGCAACATTTGAATTTACTTTTACCTTTAATCTTGTTAGAAATAAGAAATAAACATTCGTTGTAGTTTTATCAACGTTATTTTTTTGTTTTTTTTCGTTCACCCTGTTTTCACTTTTTTACGTCATAGGTCTAAAATTATGAAAAAATGCGAAAATCTAGGTCAATATCTGTATCTATTCTTTATCGGAAATCAGTAGGTAAACCGATTTCTGGCATAGATCAGCAGAAGTTTGATGCGTGGTACAACGAATCGGAAAAACATCGTTTATATTATAAACGTTTTTGTGTGCAACAAGAAAAGATCATGGCTCGTGATTGTTCTGTTGTGGATGTTGAGCGTCGATTGATGGAGATAAAATTCAAAAGACGTGTAAAATATCGTTCTAATTGGTGGAAATTGTGTGGTGTTGCTGCTACCATGTTGATTTTGTTTTCCATTGGTTGGATGTATTGGACTAAAAATGATGTTTCTTGTCCGGTGGTTGTTGATGCGGGGCTAGAAAAGGCAAGTGTGACTCTTCGTTCAGGACAGGGAAAGCGAATTGTGTTGGATTCGACTCTAGTGGCACAGACGATTAGGCAAGATTGCGTGGCTATGCGTGTTGGTATTGGCGTGTTGGAGTATGATCGGGATTCTGTTGCAATCGGGGAATTGGTTTATAATCAGGTAGATGTTCCTCCTTCTGGGGAATATATGATTGTCTTATCGGATGGGACAAAGGTTTATTTGAATTCAGCTTCTAGTTTGTGTTATCCCACGGTGTTTCCACCTGGAGAACGAAGGGTGAAGTTGTCAGGAGAAGCTTATTTCGTGGTGGCTAAAGGCGAGCGTCCTTTTATTGTGGATACCCCTTTGGAAGAGGTGAAGGTGTTCGGGACAGAGTTTAACGTGATGGCATACGAGGATGAGGAAGAATTACAAACGACCTTGGTAAAAGGTTCGGTTGGGGTACTGGCGAAAGGGATGGAGTTCATTGGTTTTCAAAAAATTGTTCCGGGAGAACAATTCCTTTTAAACCGAAAAACGGGGAAAATAGAAATTGTTCCGGTAGATGTTTTTCCTTATGTGGCTTGGAAAGACGGTCTTTTTGTTTCTCAAAATGATAATCTTGAGACAATATTAAGGAAGATGGCACGTTGGTTTGATGTGGAGATTTTTTACCAGAATCCGGAGTTAAAACAAAAACGATTTTTCGGTATTATGAAACGGCGGGCTTGTTTGCAGGAGGTGTTGGACGTGATTGCAAAAGCTGGGGACGTGCATTTTGAGGTGAATGGGCGAGTCGTGTTAGTTCGGGATTAAAAAAATGAAAGCAGAAATTGTTTCCAGCAATTTCTGCCTTTAGTAAAATAAATAGGGAACAAGCATTTAGCAGGTGTTGCTCCCATATGTTTCACTTATAATTACAAATATATGAAAAAAAATCGGTGTTCTATTCCTATATGGTGGAATAGTTTACGAAAATTGTGGATTATGACAAGGTTTCTATTTGTTTTTGTTTTTGTTGCCACGCTACATGTATCGGCGGCTCTTCACTCTCAAAACAAGATGGTGACCCTTCATTTAGAAAGGGTAAGTTTGGAAGAGGTAATTCAATCATTAAAACTCCAAACGGATTATGGCTTTTTCTATAACATTGATAGTAAAGATATCAAAAAAATGACAAGCATTTCGCTCGATGTTAAAAATATGGCATTGGAGGATGTTTTGTCACAGATTTTGAAAGGTACAAATTTAACTTATACTATCGTGAATGATGTAGTTATTTTGAATGCCCGAAATTCTGTTGTTGTAAATGATTCTTTGGGAAGAAATCATGTGCTTGTCGGTCGGGTGATTGACATGAATAAAGAACCGCTACCGGGTGTGACGGTTAGGCTAGAGAGTACAAATATGGGAACGGCGACAAATTTTGACGGTGTTTTCTCGTTTCGTTTGCCTGTTGTGAATGGGAAGTTGATCTTGAGTTTTGTGGGGTATAAAACGAAAGAGGTCGAGTTTAAACTTCCTTCTGATACATTAAAAATTGTTATGGAAGAAGAGGTTAAAAATGTGGAAGAAGTTGTTGTAACAGGTTATTTTACTAAAGCAAAAGAGAGTTTTACCGGTTCGGAAGTAACAATTGAAACGGAAGAGTTAAAAAAAGTTGGGGCGTTAAGTATAACGCAAGCACTAAGTGCTTTTGATCCTTCCATTCGCTTGGCAGAAAGTTTGACAAACGGTTCTAATCCCAACGTGCTTCCCGATATTACAATTCGGGGTGAAAACGGGTTTGATTTACGGGCAAATGCAGATGATGCGACCACGAATCCGAATGCACCCTTGTATATTTTGGATGGAGTAGAAGTTTCAGCGGAGCGTATTTATGATATGGATATAAACAGGGTTGAGTCTATAACCATATTGAAGGATGCCAGTGCTACGGCTTTGTACGGTTCTAGAGGATCCAATGGAGTTATTGTGCTTACAACTATTCGACCGAAATCTGGACAGATTCGAGTGAGTTTGAATGCTAATTATAATATTTCAATTCCGGATTTGCGGGATTATAATTTGATGAACGCAAAAGAGAAGTTAGAATATGAACGCTTGGCTGGCTTGTATGAGGATCCCGATTATTTGGAGCAATGTAAATTGGATGAACTTTATAATTCTCGTTTGGAAGAAGTAAGAAAGGGTGTGGATACATATTGGTTGTCAAAGCCCTTGACAACATCATTGAATCAACGTTATTCTCTTAACTTTGAGGGGGGGGATGAATATTTTCGTTATGGAATAGATTTGCGGTATGATACGGATAAAGGAGTTATGAAGCAATCCGGTAGAGATAGATTGGGTGTTAATCTGACGTTTAACTATAATATTGGAACCAATTTTTTTATTCGGAATGATTTGTCTGTGGATAATGTGAAAGCCAAAAATTCTCCTTACAATGAATTTTATTTGTACGCCAATCAGAATCCGTACGATCGTGTTTATGACGAGAATGGTAAATTTGTTGAGAAACTTTCTTCGGGAGATTGGAATCCTTTGTACAATGCTCATTTGCCGAAAAAGGACATGGATACATACACTTCTATTCAAGATAATTTTAATATTGATTGGAGAATTATTCCGGCGTTACGTTTACAAGGACGCATTAGTTACACGAGACAATTTAATAAAAGAGATTTGTTTAAATCTCCGGAATCTTTAGATTATAGTACGGAAACGGATCCTAAAAAGAAGGGATCTTATTTCCGTTCCAATTCACAAAGTGATCGATTTGATGGGAATCTAACCTTACAATATAATAAAATGATAGGCGTACATTCGTTGAATGTGGGAGTGGGAAGTAATATGATGGAGTATCGATCAGAGGGAGAATCCTATACGGGTGTCGGTTTTGTTAATCCGGATATGGTTTTTATCGGTGCGGCTAGTGATTTTCAGGAAAATTCCAGTCCTAATGGAACTTATGATAAGTCTAGATTGGTTGGATTTTTTGGTAATGTGAATTATGGATATGATAATCGTTATTTCTTAGATTTATCTTTTCGTACAGATGGTTCTAGTAAGTTCGGGAGAAACTCACGTTTTGCTCCATTTTGGTCATTAGGAGTTGCTTGGAACGTACATAAGGAAGCGTTCTGGTCAGGAGATGAAAAGAATTCGTTGAAATTAAGGGTTTCCGTGGGAAGTACGGGTACAACTAATTTTTCTTCAACTCAAGCTTTAACAACGTATAATTACTCTTTTTCTAAGGAGTATAATGGTGTGTTTGGAGTAAGTTTAGCGGGATACGGTAATCCGGAGTTGAAATGGCAGAATACGATTTCTTATAATGTGGGTGTGGATATGACATTATTAAAGGGATTGGTTGTGTTTAATGGTGATTTTTATGTGAAAGATACGGAAAATCTATTGTTACCTTTAACGGTTGCTCCATCGACCGGTTTTAATAGTTATGTGGAAAATATTGGGAAATTGAGGAATACCGGATTGGAGGGGCGTTTGCGATTGAATTTGATCAAAGATTCACAGAGAGACTTGAGGTGGAATGTTACGCTATCCGCTTTCCATAACAAGAGTAAAATCACGAAGTTGTCTAACCAGTTGGAAGAGATTAATAAGTATGCGAATAATGATTTTTATAATAAAGGAACTGTTGTGTATCGGCAATATGAGGCCGGGCGTTCGCAAACAGCTTTGATGGTGGTTCAGTCAGGTGGAATTGATCCGGCAACAGGAAACGAGATTTATATTAAACGTAACGGGGAATTGACGTTTGAATATGATGCTAATGATAAAGTGAAATGTGGGGATTTGAAACCTACAATTGAAGGAAATGTGAATACTAATTTGACATGGAAAGGGTTTACGTTGTATATGCTTTTTAAATATCAGTTCGGAGCCAAGGCTTATAATGGAACGTTGGCTTCTAAGGTCGAGGGGGCTAATCCTTACCGGAATGCAGATAAACGGGTCCTGTATGACCGTTGGAAAGAACCTGGGGATCATGCCAAATTCAGACGAATTGATGATCGGACTTCTCCCTATCAGACAACACGTTTAGTTTTTGATAATGATTTGTTTACTCTGTCAAGTGTATCTCTATCTTATGAATTGCCCCGAGATATCAGCCAGAAATTTTACGCGGATAGAGTTCGATTGATGCTGAGTACGACAGATGTATTTCGTTTGTCGACAATAAAGCAAGAGCGAGGGACGACTTATCCTTTTGCCCGAACTTTTAATATGAGTTTGAATGTTACGTTTTAATTGTTAATGGAAAGAGTTATGAGGTTAAAAAGTTGTATCGGAAGTTTATTGTTGACGCTCATGTTATGTTCTTGTAATTCCTGGTTGGATATAGATTTAATCAATCAGAGTGAAGAAAGTGATCTTTTCAGCACTGAGCGTGGTTTTTCAGAGGCTTTGGCCGGGGTCTATTGTGACATTGCAGCTTCCAATATGTATGGGCAGACATTATCTTTCGGAATGCTTGATATTATGTCTCGTATTTATGATTACTCTCAGATTCCGAATAAGATGAAGATCTTTCGGGATTATAATTACGAGGATAAAGATATGAAAGCTTATATTTATGCATTGTGGTGTTCATTTTATGCTAATATAGCATCATTAAATAATATTTTGGAATGGAGTGAGAGAAATGCATCCGTTTTATCTGACGAACGTCGAGATCAAGTGCGAGGAGAAGCATTAGCTTTACGGGGCATGTTACATTTTGATATTTATCGATTGTTTGCCGCTGATATTAAATTGGATAAAACATCTCGTATTTTACCTTACCAGACGGATTTTGGAGTAAAAACACCACCTGTTTATGCCACGGGAGATTATTTGGATCTAGTGGTTCGTGATTTGGAGGATGCGATAAAGTATTTAGAAAATGATCCGATAATGAAGATCACTCCTTACGAACTGGGAAATGGAGATGGTGAGAATAAAGATCAGTCCGACCTTTATGTTGCCCGGATGAATTATTATGCGGCTAAAGCCTTGTTGGCCCGAGTTTATTTGAACATGGGAGGTGAGAAAGTGAAAGAGGCTCGTCGTTTGGCAGAGGAGGTGATTGATTGTGGTAAATTTGCTTTAGTGGATTATGAAAGGAGTTTGAACACGGAAGAGGCGAATAAAGATTTACTCTTTTCTGATGAGCATATTTTTTCTTTGCGAGGGCAAAATGTAAAAACTGATGCAGAAGGTGTTCATAAACAGATAACGGGCTCAGATGGAAACTTGCAAATGGCTAGTGGTTATCAAGCTTCTTTGTATGCAAGTGATTTAGAAGATTACCGTTTGAATTGGTATAAAGGTTTTTATATTATTAAATATACTTCGGATAATAGTAAGCGTTTCTTTCCCAAGATGCCGATGGTGCGTTTGTCTGAAATGTATTTGATCGCTGCAGAAGGATGGATGAAAGATGATCCGGATCATGCGGCAGAGTTGTTACAAACGTTAAAGCAAGCTAGAACCAAACAACTTGTGGGTAAACAAGCGGTGACAGAAGAGATTCTTTTATTGGAAATGCGTAAAGAATTTGTTGGGGAAGGACAGCTTTTTTACGTGTATAAACGATTGAATCACGATATTATAGGTAATACTTCGGAAGATGCAGTAAAAGCGAATAATGGTGTTTTCGTGTTGCCGATACCGGAGGAGGAAATTGAATATGGACATAGGAATTAAAAAGACTTGTTTTATGAAGAAGTTTATATATATAATTTGGGCGTTCTGTATTGGTTTGCAAGGATGTGAGCAAGATCCGGAATATGAATATGATGAGGTTAATCGTATTTATTTTCAATACGAGGTGCAGAATAGTCTGGGAAATAAGGTAAGTATTGATTCGGTTGTTTTCTCGTTCGGGAAATTGCCGGAGGCAGTAGTTGCTGACACGGCCAAGATTGTTATACAGCTAATGGGAAATGTTTCTGAGCAACCGCGGAAATATCGGGTGAAAGTATTGGAAAAAGGGAAACAGTTGAGTGGTGTGACAACCATGGTTGAAGGTGAAGATTATGCTCCTATTGCTGAAGAACAGGTGTTTGGTGCCAATCGTTTTCAAGATACTCTTCGAATTTTGGTTTATCGTAGTAATTTGAGTACTAGTTTACGAAATCCTGAATCTAAAACTTTGATGTTAACTCTTGAGGAAGGAGGTGATTTTCAGTTAGGGATTAATGTCGGCCATGAGATGAAGTTGTCTGTAAATAATATTTTATTTCCTCCGGCTTGGTGGGAGAAAAATGAAACACAATTAGGTTTTTATCATCCTAAAAAATGGCGAAAATTGATTGAATGGGATCCGATTTTTGCGGTTGAGGATGCGTTTATCGGTACTGGGGTCGATATGCAGAAAAAGAGTGGAATGTTGAATGATTGGTTGAATAAGAATATTATTATCGATGATGAAACCGGAATGCGCATAACGAAAACCGGGCTTGTCGAAATTTAATATAAGGAAAAGTAATTTGTATGAGAACAATAATATTTTTTGTGTGTTTGACAGGCTTGTTATTTGCTTGTTATGACGATAAGGGTAACTATGATTACAACGAGATTAATCAAATTACTATTCAGGGAATTGATAGTTTGATTCGCTGTGATCAGATGGATTTGTTGTATATTCCGGTCACATTGGAGGGAACACAATACGCAGATACTAACCGGTTCACTTATTTTTGGGAAATTAATCGTAAAACGGTGTCTACAGCTAAAGATTTGAACGTGTATGTTAATTTCCCGTTGGGAGAAAATGAGGCGCGCTTTGTGGTAACGGATAAAGAACTGGGTACGAAAGCATTTAAATATTTTAAGATTAACGTATCTAGTTCTACAGCTAGTGACGGTATCTTGGTTTTAAGCAAATATAAAGGACACGCAGAGTTATCTTTTAAGCGTTTGGATAAAGAAGGAAGTGTTTTCACGCCTAATTTTTATGAAGCTTTAACAGGAAATTATTTGGGGACTAATCCACGGAAGATTCACCGGAATTATGTCCCGGAGGCAGATAATGAAAATTCCGGATTAAAAATAGAAACGGATCATCAAATAAAATGTTTGAGCGAGGAAACTTTGCAGGAGATCGGGGAGAATACTATTTTGGATCACAATTTTTTTATTAGACGCGCAAGTAATTTACCTTCTGGAGATATAGTTGATTTTGATGTAAAGGCTTTTGCTCATTTACCCGTAACGATGGAAGGAGGATTTGGTAAGTCAACTTATATATTTACTATTGCAGGAGATGAGTTTTGGTTGGATCAGGCGATGCTTATTTCTTTTGGAGGGATGTCACAAACGATGTGTCTTACATTTATGCAAATGAAAAGTCCATGGAAGGGAAGATTGTCTCCGGCAATGTTTTTGTCTGCTTTGGTTGAAAAAGAGTTGCAGAATTATGTTACACCTTCGGCGATGTATATGTTTGATGAAACAGTTGGTCAATTCTGTTATAATAATTTGGCTGGATCAGGTAATATTGGTGTTCCTGCACTTGGTACTTATGATGGTTATTCTTTGTTGTTTGGAACGCATACAGCAACGAAAGATCATGCGGTGGCCGTGTTGAGTGATGGAGCGGATTACCGGATGTTGTATTTGAATCTTCCAAGTGGAGGACAATCCGTGCTTGCGGATTTGTCCGTGTCTGGTAATATTATTAACGAAACAACATCTTATTATCCGATGAAAAATGAAGCTTATATGTTGTTTGCCACGAATGATAAATTATATCGTTATAATTTACGCGAGTTAGAAAACAATGTAGCTCCGGGAAATTCGAACGTGTTCGTGGAGTTGTCGAAATGGGGGTATAGTGCGGAGGCTAAAATCACTTGTATGAGTGTTTCAAGAACAGAGCGGGAAATACTTTTAGGTGTTTCGCGTTATGGGGATGATACGGAAGGTATGTCGGAAGAGTTGAAAGGAGATGTACTGGTTTTAGATTTGAAAACAGGAGAGTTGGTGAAAAAATATGAAGGAGTGGCGGGTGTTCCTGTAGATGTGAAAATTAAGTATCAAAAATGGCTTCGAGATGGTAAAGAGGGGGGGAATATTGTAGATATGCTTTATTTCTAGATATTTTCTAGATTTTAGAGATTTAGCGATAGAAAGTTTCATGCCTTTCTATCGCTATTTTTTACTTATTGATTTTCATTTCCTTTCAATACCGGAAGACTGATGTGGTATTTCACTGCAACGACCCGGGTTAAAATGACACTTCCGGCCGTGATGATCTGGGTGGTGATGTGTCCCACGGCAAAGAAGTCACAGGCGAAGTAAATTAATCCGCCTAGAATACAGGCGATAGCATATATGTCCTTACGGAAGATAAGGGGAACCTCGTTGATAAATATATCCCGGATGACTCCCCCGACAGCTCCGGTTGTCATACCCATGATAATGGCAACCCACATTGGGAATCCTGCAACCAAACTCTTCTCGATACCTACCACGGTAAACAGTCCCAATCCAATGGCATCAAAGATGAAAAACGTGTTATTCAATCGGATGACATATTTCCCGAACATAATCACGAATAACAAGGCCAGCCCTGTAACAATCAGATAGGAGGGTTGGTGCATCCAAAAAGGAGTTAACCCCAGCATCAAATCTCGTGTCGTTCCGCCCCCGATGGCTGTTGCGGCTCCAACCACGTATGCCCCGAACCAGTCGAATCGCTTGGCTGATGCCAAACGTATTCCACTGATAGCGAATGCGAATGTACCGATGTAATCAATGATTGTAGTAAAATCAATATTCATATTCCTGTTATTTTTTGAGCCTGCAAAGCTAATAATAAAGGAATATCATTCGCCACGTATTTTGATGTTTTACAGCATGATAATAGGGTTTATAAACCTATTTTTATACCCACTCTTCGCTTTTCATTTCCCCTTCCACGGAAAGTACGATCTTTTTGATCGGGATGTTACGGGAGGCCATTTCTCTCGCTTTTAAAGCCATTTGCAGGAGGCCACCGCAACAAGGTACTTCCATGATGAGAACCGTGAGCGTGTCGATCTGGGCATCGTCAATCATGCTACGAAGTTTGTCCACGTAAGAATCGGTATTATGATCCAGTTTCGGGCAGGCAATAGCCAGGATCTTACCTTTCAGGAAACGTTCGTGAAAATTCCCGGAGGCAAAGGCTGAACAGTCGGAGGCCAGTAACACGTTTGCCCTTTGGAAATACCCGGCTTGCGGGTTTAATAGGTGTAACTGTACGGGCCATTGCCGGAGTTCGGAGCTACCGGAACATGGAGTTATAGCGGGTTTCATGACGGGTTTTAATTCTCTTGCCATGGAACCGGGACATCCACATCCCAATTTCGGTGTGGGATGTAATTCTTGCAGGTTTATGGGGATGTTATGGCGTTTCAAATATTCCAATCCCTGTTTTACCAGCTCTTTTTCACCGTGTTCTTTCAGGTGACGTAAATGAGCCAGGATTACGTGTTCTCCTTTGGGCGCTATACGCTCCATAACAGCTTCTTCACTATATGGTTCCGCTTCCCGTTCTTCTAGCTCGATGGCACCGACGGGACATTCTCCGATACAAGCACCCAGCCCGTCGCAGTACAAATCACTTATCATGACGGCTTTCCCGTCTATTAATTGTAAAGCCCCTTCGTGGCAACCTTTCACGCATAGCCCGCAGCCGTTACATTTTTCCTCGTCTATTTTTATAATTGTCCGTTTCATAGTCAGTCGTTTTTGATTCTAGGACAAAGATACACGTGAAAACAGGGGAGTTTTGTAATGAATATTACAGATGGGGCTCAAAAAACAAGAATAATTGTTTATGAATTTTAAATTGTAAAAAATAGAGAGAATGTATAAGTTCTAATTAATATCGTTTTTTTCTTTTTAGTATGATATACACTCTCTTTGGACATCATTCGTAGAGCTTCTGGGAGGTATTCGTGGAGGAATGAGGATAGAGTTTGTTCAATATCGGAACAAATTCGAATCAAAGACACTCACTGAACGTCTTTGAAACGTCTTTGATTCGAAAGTGAAACGTCTTTGATCCCTAAGTTCATCGAATCTTCTTCGAATTTCCTGCGGGTATTTATGGTATTCTCCAGTATCTCCTTGTACACGAAACTAGGAACTTTTTCCTTTCATACGAGGAGACACTGGGGAAGTGTTAACCTTCAATTTTGGAAATTTACTTGAATGCTTTTTTCAAGCGTTCCAGTCCTTCTTTTACCGTTTCGAGCGGGCAACCGATGTTCATGCGGAAAAAGCCTTCTCCCTCGGGGCCGAAATCCGTGCCGCTATTTAAGCCGAGTTTCGCCTCGTGGAGTAGTTTTTCCTGAATTTGCTCGTGGGATAGCCCTGTCGCCCGGAAATCAAGCCAGAGTAAAAAAGAGCCTTCCGGGAGTATCATTTTTACCGAGGGTAACTCTTCCCGGAGAAATTGATCGGTAAACAGGATGTTCTTTTCGAGGTAACGAACCATTTCGTCCAACCAGGCGTCCCCGTGCTTGTAGGCAGCCTCTAGAGTGACGTGTCCGAAGATATTACCCAAATCCAAGTGCAGACATAAAAGTTCTTTCTCGAAGGGACGACGTAATTCTGGGTTCGAGATCACGACAACGGAATTCATCATCCCGGCGATATTGAATGTTTTACTCGGAGCCATCATGGTCACGGTGATCGCGGCAATCTCCGGTGACAGGGAGGCCATTACCACGTGCTTGTGTCCGAAGAGGGCAAGGTCGGAATGGATTTCGTCAGAGAGGATTGTGACCCCGTATTGCAGGCATAGCGCTCCGATTCGAGTAAGCTCTTCCTTGGTCCATACTCTTCCTACAGGGTTGTGAGAATTGCTTATTATCAGTAATTTTACTCCGTCTTTCAGTTTCTTTTCAACATCTTCCCAGTCAATCTGGTAATGTCCGTTTTCTACTTTCAAGGTACTGCATACGAGTTCCCGGTTGTTATCTTTCACCACGGCATAGAATGGAGGATAGACAGGAGTAAAAATCATGACCTTATCATGTTCTTCCGTGTAAACTCGAACCCCTAATGCCAGGGCCGTGACGATACCGGGACTACTTAACAGCCAGCGGGTGTCCATTTGCCAACCGTGGCGACGTGCCACCCAATCGGCGAATGCCTGTTTGGCTTTATCACTTCGGAACGTGTATCCGAAAACTCCTTTTTCACAACATTCACGAGCGGCATCGAGAATTTCGGGGGCTACCTGAAAATCCATATCCGCTACCCACATGGGTAGAATATCCGTGTTACCAAACACGTTTGCAAGATTGTCGTACTTCACGCAACTCGTGTTCCGACGGTCTATTATCTGATCAAAATTGTACATACTTTTTTTATTTAATCGAGTAGCAAGTTATAAAACTCTTTTAAATATTTATGCGGGAATGGACGGGAAATGTCGAAACATTTATTTCATATTTTGGTAATCGTTTCTTAACAATACAATTCTTCCTTTGTATAAGTAATTTAGGAATGAATATATGCCTAAGAAACAGCAACATTACAAAACAATCGTTCTTTCGGACATTCACCTCGGTTCTAAATGGTCGAAGACGAAAGAGGTTACCCGTTTTTTAAAACAACACTCTTGCGATACCCTTATCTTATGTGGTGATATTATCGACGGGTGGTCGCTTATGCGAGGGAAAAACAGTAAATGGCGGCGGCGCCACACGAATTTTATCAAGGTGTTACTAGACATCTCTCATGAGACGAAGATTATTTACGTGCGGGGAAATCATGATGATTTCCTGGATCGAGTGATCCCCTTGACCTTCTCGAATATTTCAGTGGTGAAGGATTACATCCACACGAGTGGGGATAAACGTTATTACGTGCTACATGGGGACGTGTTTGATAAAGTGACTTCCTCTATGAGTTGGTTGGCGAAAGTCGGGGATGTGGGATATTCTTTCTTGTTGTGGGTGAACAAGATTTACAATCGCCGTCGATTGAAGAAAGGTTTGCCCTATTATTCGATTGCCCGGGAAATCAAGTTAAAAGTGAAAGCTTCGGTTTCATATATCAGTGATTTCGAAAAACACATCGTGGATATTGCCGGGAAGAAAGGTTGTCAAGGGGTGATTTGCGGGCATATCCACTATCCGGAGAAGAAGATGATCGGGAACGTGCTTTACTTGAATTCGGGAGACTGGATGGAATCTCTCTCTGCCTTGACCGAGGATTACGATGGAAACTGGAATGTGTATATCGAAGAAAAGGCTTTGACGGAGGTACGAGATTCGGAATCTGAAACTGTATTACACACGGGATTAGCGGTATGAAGTATTTATTTATCGTTCAAGGAGAGGGAAGGGGCCATCTGACGCAGGCCATTTCGCTTTCGCAAATGTTACGTCGTCATGGTCATGAGGTCGTGGAAGTGCTGGTTGGGAAAAGTAGTAACCGGGAGATTCCCGCTTTCTTTTTGGAGAAAATTGGGGCAAAGGTAAAGACTTTTGCCAGCCCGAGTTTTTGTTACGGGAAAGATCACAAGAAGGTGAAACTGACAAAAAGTATATTACTTAATATCACGGTGAAGAAATTGCGGGAATATAGGAAGAGCGTGAATTTGATCCATCGTCACATTCAAAAGACGGAGCCGGATGTGGTAATTAACTTTTACGAGATTTTGGCCGGGCTGATGAACCTGCGTTTCCGGGAACATGTTCCTTTTGTCTGTATCGCTCACCAGTTTCTGATGAAACATCCCGACTTCCAGTACGGGAACGGGACCGGAAGAGAAGAAATGTTATTGCGTCTGAATAACACGTTGTGTAGTATCGGGGCGACGAAGACATTGGCTCTTTCGTTCTACCCTTTGAAAGATTTTTACCGGGAGAGAATGGCTGTCGTCCCCCCGCTTTTACGGGAAGAGGTGTTACAAACTACTCCGGAGGATAAGGGATATATTTTAGGGTATATGCTGAATCCCGGGTATGCCGATGAGGTAAAAGAGTGGCATAAATCCCATCCCGATCAGGAGGCTCACTTCTTTTGGGACAAGAAAACTGCTCCTCCGGTTTTTCGGGTAAACGATCGTTTAACTTTCCACCGGATTAATGATGTCAAGTTTTTGGAGTATATGCAAGGCTGTTCGGGATATGTCACGACTGCCGGGTTTGAATCCGTCTGTGAGGCGATGTATTTGGGAAAGCCGGTCATGATGATTCCTACCCACGTGGAGCAGGAAATTAATGCTGCCGATGCAGTTGGAGCCGGGGCGGGAATCGAGAGTACGACTTTCGATGTTTCCCGTCTAGTGGAATATATTCCGAGCCATAATACAGATTCTGGGGCTTTTCGAGATTGGGTACAATCTGCTGAAGAGTTGTTTATTCGGCATTTGATGACGCTGGTGTGAAAAGTTACAAGGGAGAAATTATTCTCTTGCTTTCTGTTTGTCCTTTTCTGTAGATTTTTTCTTTGTTGTTCTTTTAAAAAATTACTTTTTTAATGTGTCCCAAGTTATTTTCTTGATTCTCTTTTTTCTCTCATTTTTCTTCGGTTTTGTTCATAGATGTAAAATTCTTTACTTAATTCTTTCATTTTTTTCTCCTCTTCTAATAGTTCCTTTTGGGTGCCGAAGAATGAAATGTCCGTCACAGCATATATATAGTCTTCATTGAAACTTTCAGGATCAGCTAATTTTATCTTCTTTTTAATCTCTTGCTCTATCATGTAGAACGTGTCAGGAGGAATAGCTTGCCAAGCAGGATGATCCCAGATTAAAAAACTAATTTCTACAATGTCGCCTTGTCTGTTTGCAAGCATATGAATAGATATACCTAATTTAGCATCAAGTAATGCTTCCATTTCTTGTTTTAAATGTCGATATACAATTTCTGCGGTAGTCATTGGATATTCGAGTAACATTCGTCCATTTTTTCGTTGGAATTTTTTGTTGTCAAATAAATCATGTTTGTTGTTTATATTTTGTAATCGAACTGGCTTCATAATGGGGTGCCCTTCAATTTTTTCCATTATGACGAATAATGAATCTTGAGAGACGTGATAACTTGTTTTTTTCCCGTGTGTAGTTTCACCATATTTGTAATAGGGTTGTTGGCCCAAGAGTTTTCCTACAGAGAGGAAAAATAGTAATGATAAAAGTAAAGCTTTCATTGTAATATATCTTTTAATGTTTTGAATCCACGCAATGTCCATTCTTCGGTTTTTCCGCCGTATTTAGGTATTTTCTTTAATAGCTCAACTGCATCTAAATAACGTCGTTCCAGTTTTTCTGTATTTTGGGGATTCTTTAAGTTGAAATTTGAATCAAGCAGGTCTAACATGCGATATATAACCTTAAAAAAAGGTTGTGTTTCTGAATCACCAACAAAACTTCCAAGACTTAATTGTGCCATAAAAGCGTCAATTTCATGATTTATTGGAGACGTGTCCGTGGAATGTTGAAATATATGGACAAATTCATGCATTAGAATACCAGCCCAAGTTAAACTAATATTGTTAATATCATTTTCAAGTAATAGAGCGCAGTTGCGGCTTACATATATTGTCGTTCCATCTGTCTCGAAATCGTAGTTTTGAAGGTCGACATCAACACTAATATAGAATGTTTTATTGAAACCCTTTAATTTATCAAATAGTTTTTTACCTAAATGATTGTTGTAAATATTATTTAATATTTCATTGAGCTTGGGAGTGTAGCTCTCAAGACCATTTTGGTATTCGATTTTAATAGGAATATCTGCAATAACAGAATAGAGAATAATATTTTCATCCTTTATTCCCCAATGGAGGTCTTTATCTGGAATTATTTCTTCCGAATATTGACATCCCCAAAGTAAACAGATCAGGCAAAATAATATATATTTCGTATTCATAAATAATTTTATTCATTTACTTGCCTTTCAGTTGTTCTGCGATTTTCTCTCGTAAGGCATCATCTCGGAGATTCTTGGCGACAATTACATTATTTTCGTCTAGCAAGAGAGAATGAGGGAGGTTTTTCACGAAAAACAGGCGAGCGATTTCAGACTGTTGGCCTTTCAAGTCCGAGCCGTTTTCCCATATCATTCCATCCTCTCCTACGGCTTTAAGCCATTCCATCCTATTGTTGTCTAGAGAAATACTAATAATTTCCAGACCTTTTGTATGATATTTCTGATAGATTTTTAACAGGCTTATATTTTCTTGGCGGCAAGGAATACTCCATGATGCCCAGAAATGAATTAATTTTACTTTTCCTTTAGTATTTCTGAGAACAATAGAGTTTCCATCGGTTTTTTTTATTGTAAAATCGGGGGCAACATTTCCTTCCGTGAGTTTTTCCTGTTGAGCAATAAGATTTGCTATTGCTTGTCCGGGGATTGTTGATTTAGCATTCTCTCCTAGCAAAGAATACCTACCTTTCAGTGTTTCTAATTCCATTTGTTGCATACTGGAAAATATCACATAGGCAGCGACATAAGTATCGGCATATTCTTGTAATAGTTTTTTTTCTTTTGCTTGTGCATTTTCCAAAAACTGATTGAATTGATTGATTAATGTTTGTACTTTCGAGTTATTCCCTTTTTGTTCTGTAAGTTGAAGTTCTGTTTGTGTTTGCTGTTGTATGATCTCTGTATTGATTTTACAGAACCGATTATAGATTTCTTGTTGAAAACCTCCTTGTATTATTACTCCTGAGGTCCCTGCAAATATGGTGAAATTTGCATTTTCAAGGATGAGAGGAATGATTCCTTGTTGATCGGTTGTTGTGATGTAAGCCCCGATCGGTTTGTCGGTCGTACCGGTGAATTCGAAAGCCTCGTTTATTATTGGAGTTATTCCTAGTGTATCTACCATCCCTCGTTCTTCACTTATTAATAAAAGGGTTCCGTCGGCCATCCCCTCGATTTTTCCGCTTATTTTGTAATTTTCTTGAGCTATGGTGGTAATAGAAGTCCCTATTACCAATACAATTAGTAATAAAAGTTTCATCTTTTCTGTGTTTTATGGGATTTCTTTGATTTGTAAATGTACATGGAAAAGGAATATCCGGGCTAAACCGGATAATCCTTTTCTAATGAAAATAGTGCGTGTTTTTTACTTGATAAAGTTAAAATACCCCGATTTCTGCTAGGGATACCGAGAAATTTTGTCCGTAAACTTGGTCATTAACAATGAATTTGAAGTATCGGACATCGGGCGAATTGGGGAAATAGAGAATAGTTGTTTCTCCATTCGTTGCCCCGATCGTGTTTTCTTCCACGTATGTAGCATCCTCCCAAGAGATCTTGTTTGTTGAGACTTTAACTTTTATCATGCCAGGCATTAGGCTCGCACTTTGAGAATCTGCTTTGTCAAAAGCTTTTTGCACAATTTTAATGCCGTGTATGGTTTGAACTTGTTTCATGTCTACCGTGATTTCGTAAGTACGAGCTAAAGTTGAAATTAATTCTGGTTGCCACCAGTTATCGAGTTGTCCGTCAAATAGATTTTCAAGATTTGAGTTGTAGGGATATTTATCCTCTTCCGAACAAGTATATTCCCAAGTGCTGGCATCCAAACACGTTAATGCTGGTTGCGTGGGATTACTTTTTTTCGTTACATAAGCAGGTAAATTTTCATCCGGAATATAATGCTTGTTATAGCGATCGACAGCTAGTCCACAGACCGTGTTGGCTACATCCAGAACAAAAAGACTACGTTCCAGATCATATAATTCGGATTGAGGAACTTGGTCTGCCATGTCTGTTCGCAAGTAACGATTTTTTCCTAGAACTAATTTTTCTAGATTAGGGAGATTCAGGATGTCTTCAAAAGAAGAGAGCGAATAATCATATTCAAGTTCTCTTAAAGATTCAATGAACTCTTCCGAGATCTCACTTTGTCCGTATTTTGCTTTAAGCCAATGCTTGAAATCACTGGTGTACAATTTATCCCGGGAAAGTTGATACGGGTCAAAAACAATTAGGTCATCACATCCTTCGACTTGACCTTCCCGATTTAGAATTACCGGCTTGTCGGGGTCAATTTCTTCTGGTAACAAGTAATACTTTTTTTGCATTAATTCGGATGTTAATTCCAGGGTTTTGACATTCCCGTCTGCAGTATAATAATTCAATTGGGCGGAAGAAATGTTCTCTTGCCAAGTTGAAAAGAAAAGCACTAAACGTTTCTTTACAAAGTAATGTTTGGAAATCAATCGAGTAAAGGATATTATTGTTTCATGCGTGGGTGTATAAGGACGTCCAAAAATTGGGTTGGCTAAAGACTCATTGCCATTTTTGTCAATAGCACATACTGTAACCTCGTAATTTCCATCTTCTAAATCGGGAATACTATACTCTGTTGTATTTGGGGCTAGAAGAATAGAATCTTTCATATCATTTACTTGCCAGCGGACTTTAATTTTATCGATAACGGGATCCACATTATTTACCCATTTCACGATTAATCTTTTCCATCCCGGAGCTACCGATACTTTGGTACATTTCCCTAGATAACGAATGGCTCCATCACCTGCATAATCACTATATGTATCTTCCAAACTCTCGCAACCAGCGACAAGGACGAGAGATATAAGTATCCATAAATATTTTTTTATTGCCATAACTTAGTCTTTTTTGGTATAAACCTCGAATTCATGAAATGTTACATATTGGCTTGCGTTAATATCTCCAGCCCAGCCGGAAAATAGTCCGAAGGTATCGTTTATCACAACCTTAATGAAACGATAGGAACTTCCGGTTGCGGCAAATGGGATTGAAATGTATTGCGGTTTGGCCGCTTTGATTTCTTCCAAGCTATTGAGTTCATCTACTGTGTTCAACAAAGGACACTTGGAACACCAGCGGAGATTGTTAACAAGTTCCCTGTATTGTTCAAAATGGCCAAGTTCTTTCCACGAGTTTTCGTCATCTTTATTATTAGATGCGTAAATGGTGACATTACAAGGAAGCTTGTTGAAAATTCTTCCTGCCCACACGTAACCGTACTTTCCCGGATTAGGGTCCCATGCTGAAGGTGCTGATGGGAAACTTTTCTTCGTGTATAGCATGCTGTATAGTCGAACTTCCGATATTAGTTTGTCCTCTTGAAGGTCAAGAATAAATAGTGGCTTACCGAAACAATCTGGTCCGGCTAGATAAGTTCCATAGGTATTCTTGTCTGTCCCGAAAGATGTTTCCCCTTTCGTGTCCCCATCGAATAAATATGATTTACTCAATTTTGCCTCTGCGTCTTCTATGGCTAGTCCTTCTGGATCTAAAAAGTCAAATTTTGAAGGAGATAATAAAGCTGTATTGTAGGCTTCGATATTTTCCCAAACTTGCTGTTTTACCATGTAACCTCGAAAATCTTCCGTACGAATTACAACCGTGTTCGTGGCGGCGGATTGTTCAAGGGGGAATGCTAAGGTGTCTGCTCCGGCCGTGATTTGAAAACTATTTATCAATAATGTGTCCGGTTCTTGTGTTTTTGGATCTTTACCGATATAAAATACGTGAGCCATACCGTTTGCATTTTGGGGGACATCGTATGTGAGCATGAATCCGTTCCAACTTGGTTTTACTTCCAGTTGTTCAAAAAAGGCAACAGGGCCAGAATCTTTCGTGTCAAAAGCGATCTCCAACGGGGCCGATTCCACGTTATTTCGATTGCAAAGAGTGATCGACGCCAGAACTCCTTGCCGGGCTTCGTTGAATCCGACTAGAAATAAAGAATCACAAGCATAACTACCCGTTCGTAGTATTTCTTTACCGAACGCATCTTGATAACGGACTCTGATGGATAGAATGTCCGGATCTGCTGGTAATCGATAACGCATAATAGCCCCCCCGGCCGTGGGTTGAAAAGAAATATTTTCTTGTGGTATGGTAATGTCAAAACCGACTTCTTTGTCTTCTTGACAGCCATAAAATATGCTTAATGTCAATAGTATATAAATAAGTTTTTTCATAATTCTATATTTATGTATTAGACTATTTGTTACCAACCTGGATTTTGAACACAACCGGCAACCATAACTTCCTCGCTACGAATGGGGAAAAGATAATCTCTAGGAGCGACGAATTCCCGTTTTGACCATACAACGACAGGTCCATCAAAGTTATTATAGAATTGATGTGCTGTTTCTCCTAAAATATTCCATCCATAAAGATCTGTATTTAATTCATCAGCAGCGGTTAACCAACGGCGTAAATTCCAGAAACGACGCCCTTCAAATGCAAATTCAATGTTCCATTCTTGACGAATGATCTCTCGCATTCCTGTTTTCGTTTTTACCTTGTCTGGGGTTTTTGAGTAATTAGTCCATGCGGATTCTACGTCTGGAATTCCTGCGCGTTCTCGTACTGCATTTAGAGGATTATAGACGTGTTCGGCATCAGGTGTTTCTAAATATTCATTCCAAGCTTCTGCTTTCATCAGGTATAGTTCTGCTAAACGGAAAATAATAGCACCTTCTTCACGATTATCGATAGCTGAAGAATAATCACGTGTTGAGACATTAGAGTAGCTTCCCTTTTTCAACCAGTAACCACTTAAGTTTTGCGGATAGGAGTTATTGATGATGGGGGTGTGCGTACCGAATTGTTCTCCCCGATAAGCTTTCACGATAAGATTCTGCGCTGCATCTTTTCCTCTTTGCCAGTAACAGCGGTCGGCGGCGATACTTGCATAGAAACGAGGTTCTCTGCGAAGATGTAGTCCCAGTACATCAGAGTTTAACGGAATGACATCTCGATATAGAGGACTACTTTCTTTTCCCATTTGGTAGCGGGAAGAATAATCCCATTCTTTGTCAGCATCAATTGGTAATCCATGTTCCGTGTAATACATTTCGACCATTTTTATGCTTGGAGAGATACAACCTTTCATTGATGCATTATAATTAGCATAATCAGTACTTTTGAAATAGGGTAACGTCCAAGAATACCAGAAGTGTAAGCTCTGACCTTGTGGGCGAATCATGTATATAGCCTCGTTGTTGGCATAACCTGGCGCTACCACTGAGTTTTCAATATCCATCATGGTATTGAGCAATTCTGTACTTTTAGACATATTTCCCGTGACAAGTTGTCTTCCTCCATCTAAACAAAGTTGTATCGCCTCGTCTGTCGCTTCTGCTGCACGTTTCCACTTTTCATGATCATATGTTGTGTTAAACAGTTGTTCTCCCTTTTTATTTTTGAAATTGGTATATGCAGGATTCCCGTTAAAAAGGGGTGATGCGGCATATAGCAGAACTTGTGCTTTTAATGTTGCTGCGGATTCTAAACTATGATATGTCCAACGAGATTGATCTTTTTGCATGAAAGGAGGTAATACTTTCATCGCTTCATCCAATAGCCTGACAATTGTGTTTACACAAGTGTCAATAGGAGAACGTGGTTGTTGCATAATCTCAATATCTGAATTTACTTCAATATTTTCAGGAACTAAAATGATTGGTCCATACCGGCGCATGAGTTCGAAATACAGTTGTGCTTTTAAGGCTTTTAATTCGGCTACCCATAAAGCTTTTTCGTTGTCAGGCATATTGTAAACTCCACCGATCTTTTCGAAAAAGATATTACAATAACGAATGGCAGCATAAAATAAGTCTTTTTTCCAAATATTGGCATATGGTTCTTGAACCATTTGTAGACCGTCGCCGATAAATAAACCGTACCATTGCCATCTATGTTGAGTTGTGAGAAGTTGTCGCGTATATTCTCCGGCAACGACTTCGTCTGTCCCGGTAAAAGCGGGATTTACGATGACGGAAGAAACCGGATCGGTCATGAGAACATAACAGCTTTTTAACCATAGTTCGGCTTGTTCTCGTTTTTCAAAAATGGTCTCGATTGTCTCAATATCATTCTCGGGTACTATATCCAGATAGTTACTACAACTAGAAAAGAATATTGATGTGACAATCGTGCTATATATAATTAAATGCTTCATAATAGTAATTTATTAGAATTAGAAACTGAAATTTAAACCGATAGCATATGTCTTTTGTATGGGATAATTAAAACCGTCTTCACCTAATTCTACATCCCATACTTTAAAGTTGGTGATTAAGAATGGATTATTTGCCCGGACGAAGAGTTTGACATTCTGCAATTTCCATTTATCCATCAATTTTCGAGGCATATTGTAAGCTAATTCCAACGAGGTACAACGTAAAAAACTACATTCTCGCATAAAGTAGGTACTTTTACGAATTTCTGCATTATTTTCATTATACCAATCTTCTTGTGGATTGTGTTGTGTTAAGTTGTAAGTTGATAATCGTGGCCAGAACGGTTTGTTTGACATATTGTCTTCTGACCAATGGTCGTTGTAAATAGCCTTTAGCATGGCGTGGTCATTATCAAATGGAGATATTTTTTTAGGATCCATAAAGAATCCTCGTTTCCCGGAACCTTGGAATGCAAAACTGAATTCGAAACTCTTGTAGTTGATAAAGCCTTGGAAACCATAAATTAATCGAGGAGTTTCTGGGAATCCGATGTAAGTCGCATCTTCCACGTCAATCACTCCATCACCATTCAGGTCGCGATAACGGATATCTCCGGGCATTACATCCCCACCTTGAACCGGAGAGTTGTCTATTTCTGCCTGGTCGCGGAACAAACCTTCTGCAATATATCCTACTTGTTGAGAGATTTCATGACCAACCTTACGTTGCCATACTGGTTTATCCGTTGCCTCTTCAATTTCCAAATATTTTGATTCGGAATAAGTGGCCGTGGCGTTTAAGATGACCCACAAGTCATTTGTGAAAGCGTGTTGGATTTTGCCAGAAAAGTCTAACCCGCGCGTTCGTGCTTTACCAATGTTATCTAAGGGGGCAAGCTCTACACCCATGGAAGAGGGGATTGTGGTACGATTGGCCAAAATGTTATGGCGTACTTCTTGAAAAGCATCTAAAGTAAATTCAACAACACCTTTGAATAACTTAGCCTCTAGTCCCAAATTTACTTGTTCTGCAATCTCCCATTTTATATTTTCATTAGCATAGGAAGAAACTCGGAAACGATTAATATTTTGTCCATAGGGCATTGGATCTTTATATTGAAGGCTATTAGGTTTTTCGATGAGTGGCAGAAAAACAAAACGAGGGGTTGAAATGATTCCGTCGTTTCCAACCTTCCCATATGAAGCTCTGAATTTTAAAAAGGGTAGCCACTCTGAAGTGGATTGCATGAATGGTTCGCTGGATATAACCCAGGCAATTCCTCCGGCTGGAAAAAAGCCCATTCGGTTCTTGTCCGCGAAACGTTCGGAGCCATTGTACCCGAAACTACCTTCTATGAAGTACCGATCTTTGAATCCATAACTTCCGCGCATGGAGAATGTCATGTTGCGTCGGGGCATACCGTCTAGGACGGATTGGATGGGAGTGTAGGTTCGTTCTTGCATTTGAAAGACTCCTGTTAATGAAGTCTGGTGATCTCCCCATGCTGCGGTATGTAATGCCCGCCCTTCGTAAGTCACTTGCGTGTTGGTTGTAGAACTGTTAGATGCGACTTCTAGTGTTCTACGGGCAGATACCGGGTTTATAGCATGTAGGGTATGCTTACCTGTTTCGAAATTGTAGTTTTCAAGAGAATATAAAAAAGGTGCAGTTTTAAAACCAGTTGTGTAGTATCCGGATTGAACAATGGATACGCTGGCTCTAATCTCAAGACCTTTGATTAGAGAGGAAAGATTATGGATGTATTCTGCTTTGTTTGTGGTAGAATACCGGGTACGTTTCATGTATCCTTTTTGAATCTCCATGTATGGATTTGTCGTGTATTCATCTACTGCTCCAAAACGAAGATGGGGCCAGTTGTATGTATCATCTCCCGGATAGGTAGGTGCAAAATCGACAGGGGAAGCATTAAAGGCTAATTGGTACGCTTGGGTTACATCATACAACGGTCCATTATATTTATCTAAAGTGGTGGACGAGTTGATTAATAATTTGATACCCGCCTTTAAATCAATGTTCAGGTTTGCCCGGAAAGAGGTTTGATTGTTTATGATGTTACAATCATAATCATTTAATTTATCTGTTTTTAGCATACCTTGATCTCGGTTGTAATTTACAGAAGCGTAATATTGTACAACCTTTGAACCACCCCTAATACTGATCCCGGCATGGTGGTTTACGTTAAAACGTTTAAATAAAACATCGTACCAGTCGTTTTGAGGGTATAGCCAAGAAGGATATTTTCCCGAGAGGGTTCTGTTGATTGTTTCCTCGCTGTATTTGGGTGTTGAAGCTTGTGAGCGTCCCATTAATGCTTGGTTGTACATTCGCATATAAGTGATGGGATCTACCACGTCAATTTCTTTGGTGGGCATGGAGAATATGGATTCATAACGTAAAGATGCATACACGCTGCCTTCTTCCCCCTTTTTCGTGGTAATCATGATTACTCCATTTGCCCCGCGAGCCCCGTACATCGCTGTTGCCGAGGCGTCTTTTAATACCGAAAAAGTCTCGATGTCTTCGGGTGCAATTCTGGCTAGTTCCAATTTTGACGATTCTACCCCGTCGATCAAGATTAATGGGTCAATATTTGCTCCTGTCTGGAAAGACGTGATCCCGCGAATATAGAACTTCGTATTCATCTCTTCTTCGGTCAACGCTCCCGGAATTCCTCCCGTTTGCCAACCGATAATACCGGGGACACGTCCCGCTAGGCTTGTTGTTAAGTCACTGTTAGAGGATTTTAAATCCATGGGGCGTACCGTGGAGATTGCAGATACTACACTTTCTTTCTTCTGTGTACCAAAGGCAACAACGGCAACTTCTTCAATGTTTTCGGCTGTTGGATTTAATGTTACATTCACGGTCTTTTTTCCTTTGATAGCAACGATTTCCGGTTTGTAACCGATGAAAGAAACTCGTAAAACATCGTCAGGTCTAACAGGAATCGTGTACCGTCCATTGGCATCTGTGGCAACTCCTTGGGTTGTCCCGTGGATAATTACTGTGGCTCCGGGAATAGGATTTCCTTTATCATCTGTAACTTTACCACTAAGTCTGATTAATTCTACGATCTTTTTCTCTCGAATGGAGATCAAGCTTTGTGAAATGGCGTATTCTAATCCCAGCTTGGGAAGAATCTCGTCTAAAAGTTGTTTTACCTCCTTGTTTTTAGCCTCTACTGAAATTTTTCCTTTGGATTTGGCCAACTCACTGTTGTAGAAAAAGTCATAGTCGGTTTGCTTTTTTAATTCCTCGATGACTTCGTTTAACGTGACATCTTTCAAATCTAAAGTAACCTTTGTTTTCTTTTGGGCCTGTGCATTTGTCGGGAGGGAAAAGCACACACCTAGCAACAAGATTACTAGATTTTTTTTAAAGATTAACATCTTCTGCCATGAATTCCAGCATCTTGGCAATGCATAGTCTCGCTTTTTTTTCATAAATTTGTAAATTAATTTATTAAACATCTATACTTCCGATTCTTGCAAGGACTCCGGAAAGTATTGAGAATAGGAACAGGTTGAGGATTGATCAAGTCTTCAACCTGTTATATTTTTATTTTCTTTGTATTATAATCTTGTCTTCAGCAATGATGAAATTGACGTCACGAGTGTATTCCAGCATCTCGAATAATGGACGGAGATCCTCGTAACGTTTCAATCGTCCACTGAATTTTATCTCTTTGACTTTTGGGTCTGCGAACTCGATATTAAGATTGTACCATCGGGTAAAAATTTGCATTAATTCCTCCAAGGACATATCCTCAAATTCATAGTAACCCTCCTTCCAAGAGATGAATTGTTGTACATTTACCGGAAAATAGTCCGATTCTTGTGTAGTTTTATTGTAAGCAACTTGCGTACCGGGAGCCATGATGATATTTTTATTTCCACAATGGGCCTCCACCCGCCCTTCTACCAAGGTCGTTTTTACCCACGTCCCTTCAGCATAAGCGTTTACATTGAAAGAAGTTCCCAATACCCGAATTGCAACATCCGATGCATGAACGATAAATGGGTGGAGGGAATCAGATTTAACCTCGAAATAGGCCTCTCCGGTTAAAAATACTTCTCTCTTATCCCCGATAAATTGATCCGGATAGCGCAACGTGCTACCAGCGTTGAGATATATCTTCGATCCGTCCGAAAGTACTAGATTGTATTCTGCCCCGTAGGGTATGTTTATAGTGTAATACTCGGTCTCTCTCGTTTTAATGGTATTGGATTCAACAATTAGAGTTTGTTGGTCAGTGCGCATTTCCCTGTTACTGTCAGAGACAATAACCGCTTTTTTCTCTTGGCTAAGTAATCGCTTTCTGCCATCAGGTAAAATCAATTCTGCCGCGGGTCTTTTAAGTGCTAAACCGGAGATATACGTTTGATTGATCGTTTGTGTTCTCGTGACGGTGTTCTCCGTCCGGAGAAGGAAGAAAAAACCGATAAATAGGATAATTCCTGCTGCACAGGATGACCAAAAGATCAATTGACGTTTTCTTTTGCTTTGTCGGACTTGGTGTTGAACTTTGTTAAATACGACTTGATGTGATTGATGCCGGGCTAATATCTGTTTTTGTTTCTCTAATTTCACTATCAGTTTTCCTACTTTCTTGTTATGGACGGAAGAATTCTTCCATGCCTCGAATTCCTGTCTTTCCTCCTCGGTCAATGGAGCTTTATTTAGGTAGGCAGCTAGGATGTCATCAATGTCTTTTTTCATATCTCTCCCTTTGTTTTTTATATATTGCTAAAAGGAAGAAAAAGGGTGATAAGAAATTAATCTTTTTCTGTTAAAAAAAAGTAAAAGCGTAAAAAACAATTCTTCTTGTAAGTTTTCCCGTAAAAATTTGAGTGCTGTCTTCATTTGAGTCTTCACGGTATTAATGCTTGTGCCTAGTTCATCGGCCACTTCTTGGTAGGTTTTGTCATTCAGACAGGCCATGAGGAAGACTTTCCGGCATTTTTCGGGGAGCTTGTCTATTGTTTGGTATAATAATTCGATCTCTTTGGAGGACTCGTCAAGCGTGTCATAATGAGAGATTTCACTTTCTTGGGAGAATGAAACTTGTATATTGTATCTTTTCTTGTATTCCCGGAGAAAAAGGAAAGCTTGATTTTTAACCATTTTGAAAATGAATCGGTCCAGATCGCCCGAGAATGAATGAAGGCGCTTGCTATTCCACAGGTTGACGAAACAATCCTGTACAATGTCTTCGGCTGTTTCCAAATCATCCAATATATGATAACAATATAATAATAGATTATCATAGTACCGGTCAAAAAGAAGTCGGAATGCACCGCTTTCGTCTTTTTTGAGTAAATCTAATATGGATTCTGACGGATTCATGCACACTTTTTTGTACTTACAAATATAATGAACTCCAAGACGGATGCAAATTTTAAAAGAAATTATTGTTTGAAATGTTTGTTTCCGTGAATATAATTAAAGGAGATTAGAGGAAAACCTAAAGAGAATTAGAGGAGATAATCCTCCTTGTTCGAAACTTTCTCGATGATTCCACGGAGCTTATTCATCCCGTGTTGGATGAGTCACGAGTGATCTTCGAATGATCTCTGAAGGTGGGGGATTATTTGGGTTAGATCACTTCTTTATCACGGTAGGATTTGGTAATAAACAGGGGAGAAGTATGGTCAAAAAGAAAGGGAGCCCCGTGGACTCCCTTCTTCTGCCTGATGGCGTTTTATTATTTCTTAGCCAAGTCGATCAAAATTTCAAGAACTTGGATAGCACTTGTCGGCACTTTGGTACCGGGACCGAATACGGCGATAGCACCTGCGTCGAACAAGAATTGGTAGTCTTGATGAGGAATAACACCACCCACGTAAACGAGGATGTCTTCACGTCCCAATTTCTTCAATTCTGCGATAACGGCAGGTACAAGCGTTTTATGACCGGCTGCCAGAGAAGATACTCCGACAACATGAACGTCGTTCTCAACGGCTTGTTTAGCGGTTTCTTCCGGGGTTTGGAACAACGGTCCCATATCCACGTCGAAGCCAAGGTCTGCGTAACCCGTAGCAACAACTTTAGCACCACGGTCGTGTCCGTCCTGACCCATTTTAGCGATCATAATACGCGGACGACGTCCTGTCATTTCTGCAAACTGGTCTGCCAGTTCTTTCGCTTTCTTGAAGTCTTCGTCTTCTTTAGCTACACTTGAATATACTCCACTCACGGTTCTGATAACTGCTTTATAACGTCCGGCAACTTTTTCACATGCATCTGAAATTTCACCTAGAGATGCTCTCTTCTTAGCTGCATCAACAGCTAATTCAAGTAAGTTTCCTTCTCCTGTTTCTGCACATTTGGTGATTGCAGCCAATGCAGCGTCAACCTCAGCTTGGTTACGGTTAGCTTTCAATTCTTGCAAACGACGGATTTGGGCTTCACGTACAGCGGTGTTGTCAACCTCAAGAATATCGATCGGGTCTTCTTTTTCCAAACGGTATTTGTTGGTTCCCACGATCGTTTGAGCTCCACTGTCGATACGTGCTTGTGTACGGGCAGCAGCCTCTTCGATACGGAGTTTTGGAATACCGGATTCGATAGCGGCAGCCATACCACCCAATTTCTCAACTTCTTGGATGTGAGCCCATGCTTTTTCAACCAATTCTTGAGTCAAGCTCTCAACATAGTAAGAACCTCCCCACGGGTCGATTGATTTACATATGGTGGTTTCATCTTGAATATAGATCTGGGTATTACGAGCGATACGAGCAGAGAAGTCAGTTGGAAGAGCGATAGCCTCATCCAATGCGTTGGTGTGCAAAGATTGCGTGTGTCCCAAAGCAGCTCCCATGGCCTCGATGCAAGTACGACCCACGTTGTTGAACGGGTCTTGCTCGGTCAATGACCAACCTGAAGTCTGGCTGTGTGTACGCAATGCCAAAGATTTCGGGTTTTTCGGGTTGAATTGTTTAACGATCTTAGCCCACAACAAACGTCCGGCTCTCATCTTGGCAATTTCCATGAAGTGGTTCATACCGATAGCCCAGAAGAATGACAAACGAGGAGCGAATGCGTCGATGTCCATTCCGGCATTAACTCCGGCACGTAAGTATTCCAAACCGTCAGCCAAGGTGTATGCCAACTCGATATCTGCGGTAGCACCTGCTTCTTGCATGTGGTATCCGGAGATAGAGATCGAGTTGAACTTCGGCATATTCTTGGAAGTGTATTCGAAGATGTCAGCGATAATCTTCATAGAGAACTTCGGCGGGTAAATATAAGTGTTACGCACCATGAACTCTTTCAAGATATCATTCTGGATTGTTCCTTGTAATTGGTCAAGAGTAGCACCTTGTTCCAACCCGGCAACGATATAGAATGCCAAGATAGGAAGTACGGCACCGTTCATCGTCATGGATACAGACATTTTGTCCAATGGAATTTGATCGAACAAGATCTTCATGTCCATGATAGAGTCTACGGCAACACCGGCTTTACCCACGTCACCGATTACACGCGGGTGGTCTGAGTCATATCCACGGTGAGTAGCCAAGTCGAATGCTACAGACAAACCTTTTTGTCCGGCAGCCAAGTTACGACGATAGAATGCATTTGATTCCTCTGCGGTAGAGAATCCGGCATACTGACGGATTGTCCAAGGACGCATCGGGTACATCATGGAGTAGGGACCACGTAAATATGGAGGGATACCGGCAACATAATCCAAGTGTTCCATCCCTTTTAAATCTTCAGCCGTGTACACGGGTTTTACCGGTATCAGCTCGGGTGTCAACCAGTTTTTCTCAATGTGATTAGCTTTTTCCCATTCTGCAGCGGCAGTGGTAGCTTTCTCTGTTGACTTGATATTTATATCTTTGAAATTTGGTTTCATCTTTCAATTTTTGATCGTCAATTACTTAATTCCCAATTTTTGTTGGTATGCTTTCAAGTCTTCCAGCACGTTACATTTCACGTGAACATAGTTCTTGATGCCAATTTCTTCTAGTTGGGGTCTGCATTCCGGGTTACCGGCAACAACGATGATAGCTTTGTCCTTCATTGCTGCATATACTTCCGGTGCAATGGTAGCGTACTCGTCATCCGAGCTACAGATTACCACGATATCAGCCTTGTTGTCCATGCATGCTTTAGCACCTTCTTCAACAGTCTTGAATCCGTTGTTATCCATTACTTGGAATCCGGCACAAGCGAAGAAGTTACAAGCGAATTGAGCTCTTGCTTTACGCATAGCCAAATTACCCATCGGGAACATGTAAACTACCGGGCGACGACCTTGTTCTTTTGCAAACAAGTCAGTTCTGATACGCATAGCTTCGAAAGCTTGAGTTCCACGGTAAGGTTTCAACGTTTCAACAACAGCGTCGGGAGCAGTTTTGTCTTCCGGCTCTAGGATGCAAGCACAAAGCTCTTTATCCATTTTTTCGTTGAAGTTCGGGAATTGGTTCGTACCCAAGAAGTTTTCTTTCCGGTTAGCGATGTCTTGATCTCTCTTCTGTGCGGTAGCCTTCACAGCAGCCTGTACGAATCCTGATTCAAGAGCTTTCACCATACCGCCTTGTTCTTGTACTTCTAAGAAGAGTTTCCAAGCAGCCTCGGCGATGAATTGGGTTAATTCCTCGATATAATATGAACCACCGGCAGGGTCAACGATCTTGCTGAAGTGTGATTCTTCTTTCAATAACAATTGTTGGTTACGAGCCACGCGTTCTCCCAGTTCTGAAGGATGGCACTCGTAGATATAGTCGTACGGGTGAACCGTGAACGAGTCAACACCACCGATTGTTGCGGACATGGTTTCCGTTTGAGTACGGAGCATGTTCACGTTCGGGTCGTATACCGTCTTGTTCCATTCTGATGTTTCTGCATGGATGTTCATCTTGCAAACGCAGTCACAGCAAGGATTATAAGCTTTCACGATGTGAGCCCACAAGTAACGAGCTGCTCTTAATTTAGCAATTTCCATGAAATATTTAGAACCGGTAGCGAAGTGGAAACGCATACGAGGAGCGATGTCCTTCACGTCCATTCCTGCATCGGTTAATTTGTCAAGATATTCAACTCCGGCAGCCAAGCTGAAACCTAATTCCTGAACGATGGATGCTCCTGAGTTATTGAAAACATATCCACCCACTTCAATGGTTTTGAAGTTTTTCAGTTCGGCAGTACTCTCCGTGGTAGCCTTTACCACGCTGAACGGGTTCGGGTCACAGAATTTTCCTTCTAAAACGAGTTTGCTGATCGGATCGATATTGATACCTCCCTGTATTTTTTCAGGGTTGAATCCTTTCTCTGCAACGTACTCTTTGAACATATTCAAGATGGCAACCTTGTTGCAGCATACAACGAAGTTAATCTCGATACATTCCAAGCAAATATCTTTCAACAAGGTGGCCATGTCGGCTTTCGTGAAGTTCTTGCAATTTGTAAGCACGAATCCGAGTGAGTCAACACCCTTGTTCAGAACATCCAACGCTTTCTTGTTCGCCTCAGCCACATCCTCTACCACGATGTCCTGACGAACGAACCATTCGTTGTTATTTTTCTTGTTACCTCTCACGAAAGGATATTCTCCCGGGAAGCATTCTAAGTTCTTGAGGTCTTTCATATCTTCCAACCGGTACATCGGTTGTACGTTGAATCCCTCGTTTGTTCTCCAAACCAGCTTTTTATCGAAGTCAGCCCCTTTTAGGTCTGCAATGACTTTGTCCTTCCACTCTTGGGTGGTGTTGGGAGCAAATTCACTGAAAAGCTTTTCGTTTACATTCTCTGCCATAATAGATTTTTATGTATTTATTCTGTAACTGTTTGTTATTAAAAACGAAAGGCAAAATTAGCCGTTTTTGACAATAAAAAAAAGAAATTCTTCTTTATTTCGCCTCGTGAATCGGAATATAAGTCTTTTTAAGGATTTTGTGAATAGAATGTTCTATGGGTTATCGGGGGATGATGGAATGACAGATATTTAAAGAAATATTGCAGGAATGTTGTCTTGCATAGAAAAATAGATAATGAATTGATATTCAATAGATAGTTTTACATCCGGCTGTTGTCCTTTCGTTATGGTTTCGATATATGTTTATTCCAGGGAACGAAGAGATAACGGAGGGATAAAACGGGTTGGGTAGGATCGATGTAAGAGAAGGTAAAAAGATGCAGTGGTGTATGTTGTATTTTAATGGCAAGGAAAAAATAGATGTTGAAAGTTTAACAAATAGGTGAAAACGTTACGCTTGCGTTTTGTAAGAAAAAAATTTATTTCGTAATTTGCGATGTTAATTTAAAAAGCAAAAACAGATGAAGAAAATTAGAGCAGCCATCGTCGGGTATGGAAATATAGGTAGTTACGTGCTTGAGGCATTGCAAGCTGCCCCCGACTTTGAAGTAGCAGGAGTAGTACGCCGGGATGCGACGAACGTGCCGGCCGAATTGAAGGACTATGTTGTCGTGTCGGATATTGCTCAAATCAAGGATGTAGACGTGGCAATTTTGTGTACCCCAACCCGTAGTGTGGAGTCGTATGCCTCGAAAATACTGGCTATGGGGATTAACACGGTGGATAGTTTCGATATTCACACGGAGATTTCCGGTTTGCATAAACGTCTGGGAGAGGTTGCCAAAAAGCATGGGAAAGTATCTGTTATTTCCGCCGGATGGGATCCGGGAAGTGATTCTGTCGTTCGTGCCTTGCTAGAGGCTTGCGCCCCGAAAGGGATTACTTATACAAATTTTGGCCCCGGCATGAGCATGGGACACACGGTTGCCGTGAAAGCCGTTGAAGGCGTGAAAGCCGCGTTATCCATGACGATCCCGGTGGGAACGGGAATCCATCGCCGAATGGTGTACGTGGAGCTAAAAGAGGGGTATGATTTCAAACAAGTAGCCGAGGCAATCAAGACTGATCCTTATTTCGTGCATGATGAGACGCACGTGATGCAGGTGGAGTGTGTCGATAACCTGAAAGATATGGGCCATGGCGTGAATCTTGTGCGCAAGGGTGTTTCCGGCAAAACGCAGAACCAGTTGTTCGAATTTGACATGAAAATCAATAACCCGGCTTTAACGGGACAAATCCTCGTGGCAACGGCCCGTGCATCCATGAAACAACAACCGGGATGCTACACGTTGATCGAGATCCCGGTGATCGATATGCTGTACGGAGATCGGGAAGAGTTGATTAGGCATCTGGTATAATCTAGAGACAAGATTAAATAATAATTACGACTTTATCGTAGATTTGTAGGCGGTAAAGTCGTAATTTTATTTTAGCATTATAATATTGGTAGTTTTTAATTTGCCGAATGCTTATTATTTTACTTCTCCACTTCCCGGGTCTCCTGTTGTCCATGGAGTCGTTTTTGCACTACTGGCGATTTCAGATCTTTTAAATGTCAGAGTGATTTCGTGTGCGGTACCTTTTACCGTAACAACTGGTGAGATAGTGACATCAACTCCTTGTGTGTTTTCTGCCGTTTTAATATTTAGGACATATGCGGTTGTTGATGGTAGAACCATGATGTAGCCATTTTCTGCAGGTGTTGTTGTTAGTTCCTTTGACGTGAATCCTTCGCTTACCTCTAAATCTCCTTTATTGGGAGTTGGGGCTACAGTTAATTCTCCTGTATTTAAATTAAGAACTAGGTCTTTTTCGACGTCTTTCACGGTTATTGATGTGATGGAACCCCAATAAGTAATAGCGTCGGCATTTTCTGCGACTAACTTGAATTTGAGTTGTGTTAATAAGTGGTTAAAAGTAAGCTCTTTATTGGTGTTGTCTGTTCTACTTCCTGAAATTTCTGATGTAACCATAATGTCCTCTTTCCCTGAAATAGTGTATGCAACTTGTCCTGTATTAATTGCTGCTTGTGGGGCAAAACCTTTCATGTAAACGGTTCCTCCATCGTTAGGATAATATTCCGTTTGGGTGAAGGTTACAGAACCATCACTCACCGTTATTTTCCCAGCGTTTGTTCCGCTCCATAGGGGTGTCGCATAGTTGCCTGTTGTTTCGGAAGATGCAACTTGAGCGGTAAATGTATTATCTGTAACTGCCGCTTTTGAAAGTGCCGTTATACTTCCTCCTAGTTTAATCTCCACCGGAGCATTAGGATCAACGTCATCTTCGGATGTTTTAGTACAACTTGTCATAGCTGCTATGGCAAGAATTGATAGAATAAATTTTTTCATATCGTGAGCATTTAAGTTTTTGCAAATGTGAGGGACTTGTCACGAAAGAGATGAGTAAAAAGTAAAATTGTAACAGAATTTTACCTTTTCGGTCGTGACTTGTACGAATTCCAAAGTTTTTACGTATTCGAAATTGTTAAAGGATGTCCACGTAACGTTGTTTCCATTGTTTTGGGGTGATGCCCTCGTTGAGCTTGAAGGAGGAGATGAACGAGGAAAGGGAGTTGAAACCGGAAAGGCTGGCTACTTCCTGGATTTGCATATCCGGGTGTTGAATTAATAAAATGGTGGCTTTTTGAATCCGATATTTGTTGACGAACTGGTAGAAACTGAAACCAAACTCGTTGTTGATAACGTTCGAGACGTACGTGCGGTTTGTTCCCAGCAAGGCGGCGACGTCGGCTATGGTCAGGTTCCCGTTGGTGTATATTTCTTTTTCATCGAAAAGGTGGACGAGTTCATCTTTCATCTTTTCTCTTTTGATCCCGAGATTTTTCAAATACTTCTCGGGTAGGGCGGGAAAAACAGGGGATAATTCCGTTTCGCTTGTGGGAGCGGTAATGGGTGGTTCCGGGCAGGAATTAGGGGAAATGATTTCCTCTTCATGAATCTCCGCGTGTTGCTCCGTGTAACAGATATAAGGTTCGTTGAGAGCGTGGATAAACAAGTAAAAAGTGAATAATATGGAACTGATGTGGAATAGATAATCGCTCCAGATGGCTTGAAAACAAGATGCGAAAAGAGCTACAAATGCGAAAAATGCAGCTAGAGGGATGGCTTGGTTTAGCCAGTGTAAATCGATGTCTTCCATGAATGAATAATTCTCTTCCAGTCGTTGCATGTGTTCTCGTTTCAAATGCAGAATGCGAAGCGTGTATATCGTGATCATGATGGCTTGAAGGATCAGGCTGGCGCAACGGAAAATAATTAAAGGTAAGTTGGCGTTTAAGAACACGCCGTTTCCTGCAACTTTTTCTTGCAGAGGGGACAGAAAGAAACTGGTGATCAGCACCGAAATTCCCGGCATCAAGTGTGGCCAGATTCTTCGAGATGTCAGTTTTTCCGGTTTCGTGAGCTTACGGAAATAGAAAAAATACAGGGGAACCAGGAACAAATTAATGGCAATATCAAAGATCGGTAAGCCCAGTTCACCCGTGATATATTTATGGATATCTTGTATCATGTTCGGGATGAAGATCAACCCCGAGAATGTGAAAATAATTCCCAGTAGCCGCCGCGGATGCATTCCAGCTTGTTCGCTAGGGACGGCCCCTTTGACCGTTAATAGCGTGAGGCCGCAAAATAGGGGAATGATAAAAGAAAGGACGTACGAAAAATACATCCAAAATATTGGAGAAGATATACTGTCATTCATCATATTCCTAGAATTTGAAATGCCGTCCTTTTATTTCACGGGACAAATATAATGAAATTATAACTATATGGATACGATCTTGATATTTTGAATAAAAGTTTGGAAGAATAAAAATAGATACCTTAAAAATTGACATCCTGCCATAAACTTTGTACTTTCGTCCCCACTATAGATGACTTATAATGAATGATGAAAAGCTAAAGGAAGAAGTTCGCAAGGCTTGCGAAATTCTTAAAAATGGGGGGATAATTCTTTATCCCACGGACACGATATGGGGCATCGGGTGTGACGCCACGAACGAGGCTGCCGTGAAACGGGTGTACGAGCTGAAACACCGGGAAGATAGTAAGGCCATGTTGGTATTACTGGACGACGTGGGTAAGCTTGCATCCTACGTGGAGGTTCCGGACGTGGCTTACGAGCTGCTGGAAGTGAACGATAAACCCATGACAATCATTTATCCGAATGCGAAGAATCTGGCGAAGAATCTGATAGCACAAGATCGGACTATCGGCATTCGGATTACCTCTGAGATTTTCACGAAATCCTTGCTTTACCGTTTCCGTAAACCCATTGTCTCTACCTCTGCCAACATCAGTGGAGAACCTTCTCCCCGGTGTTTTGCCGAAATCAGTGATGCTGTGAAAACTGCTGTCGATTACGTGGTCGATTTCCGTCAGGAAGAAACAACGAATCCCGCACCCTCCAGTATTATCAAACTAGGTGTTGGCGGCGAAATTCAAATCATCAGAAAGTAATAACCCGAAAATTGAAGTCGAGAGTGTCCCCACATTTTCAATTTTCAATTTTCAATTTTCAATTTTCAATTGTATTATGGCTCTTATTTTAAATATAGATACTTCAACAGATGTATGTTCCGTGGCGATAGCCCGGGATGGAAATGTGATTGCTTTAAAAGAGAATGACGAGGGATTTAATCATTCTACTTTACTGGGTGTGTACGTGGATGATTTATTAAAAGAGAATAACTTGACGGCGAATGATTTGGATGCCGTGGCCGTGAGTATGGGCCCTGGCTCCTACACGGGCTTGCGTATCGGGGTATCTTTAGCCAAAGGAATATGCTTTGGTGCCGGGAAACCTTTGATTGCTGTTAGTACATTGGCAGCATTGGCAAATGCCGTGGCCCGGAGAGAAGGCGAAGAAGCTTTTTATTGCCCGATGATTGATGCCCGTCGCATGGAAGTCTATACAGCAATATATGATCGGGAGGGAAATGTTGTACGGGATATTCATGCAGAAGTGATTGAAAAAAATTCTTTTGCCGATTTATTGTCTACCCGGAAAGTTTTGTTCTTTGGAAATGGGAGTGATAAGGTGAAAGAAGTCTTGAAACATCCGAATGCCGTGTTCATTAACGGGGTCTCGACTTCTGCAGCAAACATGATTGGGCTTGCTGAACGATACTTTGAAGCCGATAAATTTGAAGATGTAGCCTATTTTGAACCGTTTTATCTGAAAGATTTCGTGGCTACCGTGCCTAAACGGAAAGTTTTATAAATTAAAAGCTTTATCTTTGCTCTACTAAAAAAGAGAGATGGGCGGTCCGCATGTAATAAAAAAAAGAGGTAAGCAAGAAGAAGAGAATTTTAAAATTCTTTTTCGGGATTACTTTGTTTCCATGTGTGTCTTTGCTAATCGTTACTTGGAGGATGGAGAGATGGCCCGAGACGTAGTTCATGATGTGTTTTGTGGACTATGGGAAAATCCATCGGAACTGGTGGATGTTGCCAACGTGAAAAACTATCTTTATACTAGCGTGAAGAATCGTTGTCTTGACGTGTTGCGTCGGGAGAATATCCATCATCGTTACGTGGAGTGGGAACAAGAAAATGAAAAAGAACGTGAAGAGTTTTTCGAGATAGAAACTCTACGTGAAGATGTTTACCGGTTACTGGATCAGGCCATACAATTATTGCCGGAACGTACTCGGGAGATTTTGTTGTTGAAGTTACAAGGCCTAAAGAATCAGGAGATAGCAGATCAATTGCATATTTCCGTGAATTCGGTAAACACGTTAAAGGCAAATGCTTACAAGGTATTAAGAGATCAATTGCATGATCAATATTTCCTTTCATTGTTATTTTTTTTGAAAAAAGTCTGTTTTTGATTCACTAGTTTTTTTCATGAGTTCGTCTATGGGATGTATTAAGGATAATAGACGGATGTATGAATCAGAAATCAAATCATAAGGTATGGCTCGTGTTTGCCCGGTTGCTTGGAATGGAAACCAAGCAGGAACGGCATCAATTGGACGAGATTGTCGTGCCTGATTCTAAAGAAAAATTATTACTTGACGAAATGTCTTCGGGGGAGGATTATTTGCGGCGGCGGCAAATGATAGAAGATATAGATGTGGATAGAGAGTTGGAACGAGTGATGAGGCCCCGTAGGCGGCGATTACCAGTTCTGTTGGGGAGAGTAGCAGCTGTGTTATTGCCTCTTCTTTTAGGGGGAACGGCCATTTATGTTATGTATTCAAAAAATAATGCATCCTTGAAAAATGTAATTAGTTTGCACGATGTGGAGCCGGGAACCTTGGAGGCCGTGCTAGTTACGAGTGACGGGACATTGCGGGAATTACAGACAGCCGGGAACCATATTAACGAAAAGGATGGAAGTAAGATAATGGTCGATTCGGCTCGCCTGAATTATCAGGATAACAGGCCGGAATCCGTGCGGGAATTGATTTATAATAAATTACTCGTGGGGCGTGGGCATGAATACATGCTGATCTTGAATGACGGGACACGGGTGTGGATGAACTCGAAATCAGAATTAAGTTATCCGGTAGCTTTCGGGGAGAACGTACGTCGGGTACGTTTATCGGGAGAGGCTTATTTTGAGGTGACCAAGGATTCGGTTCGTCCCTTTATCGTGGAAGTTGACCGGGGATTTGAAGTGAAGGTATTGGGAACGCATTTCAATATAAAGGCATACGACACGGATGATTCTTATGAAACGACCTTGGTCGAGGGAAAAGTGCAGGTTTTTCAAGGGAATAAAACAAAGATCACGTTGGAACCTTCGGAACAGATGGTGATCGGGAAAGACGGGCGTCACGAGGTACGAGTGGTAAACACAAGTTACTACACGGCTTGGCACGAGGGATGGTTTTATTTTAACGACGAGTCCCTGGAACAGGTGTTGACGATGATCGGTCGTTGGTATGATGTCGATTTCGTTTTCGCGAAGGAGAACCTGAAAGGGATTGCCGTGACGGGGAAATTGAAACGTTTCGAGAATCTGAGCGTGATATTGAAGATGTTGGAAAGAACAACCGGAACGGAATTAATGTTGAAGAATAGAATAGTAAAGGTGGATAAAAAGAAATAACCGGGGATGATTGGACCCATTCCCGGTTATCATTAATAATCAATAAATAATTATTATTTAGTCAAAAACAAAGTTATGAAAAAAAATGGAGAAACGCGCTATCTTCCGCGGGGAGGATGTGTGGAAAAATGGTTATTGTTTATGCGAAATTTTCTGATTATTTTTTTGATGAGCTCTATGTCCCTGTATGCTAATCAGGTGACCATGGCTCAAAAGATTTCGATTAAGGTGAATAACGTTAATCTGAAAGCGGTAATCGAGGCTATCGAGCAACAGACAAAGTTCGGTTTCCTTTATAATGAGAACGAGGTGAGACAAGTAAAAAACTTGTCTTTGAGCGTGAAGGATATGGATGTGGTAAAGGTGTTGGACTTGGTGTTGAAAGGTAGTTCGTTGGTGTATTCCATTGAACAGGAAACAATTCTGATCTCGACGAGGGAACGTGTAGTGGGTGATACGGTAAAACCGATGGAAGAATGGGTAATTCGAGGACGGGTGACAGACAAGAAGAATGGGCCTTTACCCGGTGTATCCGTGTACATAAAAGGAACCACGAAAGGGATGGCCACTGATTCAAAAGGAGAATATAAATTGGTTCTGGCTCCCCAGAAAAATTTGGTATTGATGTACTCATTCGTGGGAATGAAAATGAAAGAGGTGCCGGTAAGTAAGCCGGGAGTGGTAAATGTCGTTTTGGAGGATGACGTGTCGGATTTGGACGAGGTAAGGGTTATTGCGTACGGGAAGACCACGAAACGGGAAATGACGGGTGCTATGACTTCGATCAAGGGCGAGGATCTTATCAGCGTTCCGACTTCAAATCTTTCCAGTTTATTGCAGGGGCGTGTTGCCGGGTTAGATGTTTCTAACATGAGTGGGGCTCCAGGTAGTGGCGGGACGGCAACCATTCTGCGTGGATATAATACTTTGAGCGCGGAGCAACGTGATTTTAGTTCTCCCTTGTGGGTGATTGATGGTGTGCCCATCACGAACATGACTTCTTCTTTAACGGGGACGAATGCTTTGGCCGAGATTGATCCGGAATCGATAGAATCTATTGAAGTGTTGAAGGATGCGGCGGCTACTTCCATGTACGGATCACGTGCAGCTAATGGCGTCATCTTGGTTACCACGAAACGGGGTAAAAACGGGGAACGTTCCATACGGGCTAACGTGTCTTATTCATGGTCTTATATCCCTGAATACCCGACAGTTTTTGCCGGTAAAGAATCTCGGAGATATAAATTGAAAGCCTTGCAAAATTATCGTCAGGCTTATATGAATGATGATTATGAGGCGGTGTATCCTAAAAGTTATCAGGATGTTTTCGGGAAGTATGGAGGAGCTTATGATTATTTCTGGGGAAATGGTAGTGAATATAATGCAAAATATATAGATCAATTGCAGGATAGTTTGAATTCGTTTTATAATAACTCGACAAACTGGTTCAAGCGTTTCTTCCAGACAGGAAAAGTCATAACGGCCAACGTGCAGTCATTGTATGGAACGGATCGTTTTAATAGTAGCGTGGGAGCTGGTTTTTATGATGAAACGGGAATTTTGAGAAATAGTGGGTTTACCCGGTTTAACTTCATGACGAATTTAGGATTTAAACCCATCGAACGTTTTAATATAGAAGTTCATTTGTCTTTGGCATACGCCCGTCGTAGAAGAAATCAAGGAGAGAGTAGTAACTTGATCATGGGTGACGGTCAAAATTTAGTAAATATTCCGAAGGTGCCTTTTGAAACGTCTCCATTTTTGCCCGCGAATTCTGTGGTTGAGGAATACGTGCTGAAAAATCAAGAAGGAGTGAAGGAGAAGAATGAAGATTTATTTGGTCGTTTGGGTGTTGCTTTAACTTATAATATTACCGACTGGCTTCGAATTTCGTCAACGAATTCTATTGGATATACATTAAGTAAACAGAATACGTTTACTCCCATGGAATTGACCACGGATGGCAAGACGGCCACTCAAGGATCATTTTTAGAAAATCGTACTTTATTAACGGAAAATCTATTGGTATTTAACAAGCAATTTAAGGATCATAAGATAGAAGCTTTGGCAGGTATTTCCACGCAGATGGATGAGGAACACGCCGTTGGAGGAATCGCTAAAGGAGGGCCTAATAATCAGGTACATTATGCTAAAAACAAATGGCCGTCGATTGACAATAGTGGCTCAACGCCTCAAGCTTTGCAAGCATATAGCTCTAATTATGAAAAAGACGTGATGGTGAGCTTTCTGGGAAGATTGACTTATAGTTACAAGCAGAAATATATTTTTGGAGCCTCTGTTCGGCGGGATGGTAGTTCAAAGTTCGGTAAAGGAAAACCTTGGGGGACTTTCCCGGCAGTTAGTGCGGCTTGGGTGTTCTCTGACGAATCATTTATGGATTGGTGTGATTGGCTGGATTTTGGAAAGATTCGTGGTAGCTGGGGAGAGACCGGAACTCAATTTACAACTCGTTATTTAGCTTACGGCTCTTTGACAACAGGTTGGACGTTTATGGGGAGTTCCACGATCGTACCGGAATCGGCCAATGGTTTGTTGAATCCCGACTTGTCTTGGGAAACAACCGGACAGTATAATATTGGAGTGGATCTGGATTTCTTGAATTACCGGCTGAATGTGGTATTCGATTATTACAATCGTTATACCGATGATATGATGTACGCGGTCCCGCTGCCGGGAAACTATTCTCCCATGACAACGCAATACCAGAATGCGGGGGCTATTTCTAATAAAGGGGTGGAATTATCGTTGCGATATGACATTTTTAGAAGAGATAATTTCCGTTGGAGATTGAATTTCAATATTGCCCGGAACTGGAATAAATTCAAGAAAAGCCATAATGGCCGGGATTTAGGGACCTATATCATTGGTGAGCCATTAAATATTATTCGGAGATTGAAGACGCAAGGCGTTATCGAGTCCGAGGATCAGATTCCGTATAAATATAATGCTTACGGTGAAAAACAATATTTACATCCGGATATGTATGAAGGGGAACGCCAGTTTTACACGGTAGGAGATATGTATTATTATGATGCGAATGGAGATGGTTTGATTGATCCCGCTTCTGATGCTATCTATGTGGGGAGTCCTCTCCCGGAGGCCCAAGGGGGTATTATGACAGAATTGCAATGGAAAGGGTTTGATTTATCTATGAATTTCACTTATTCCTTGGGGCGTACGATCATCAATGCCGGGAAGGCAGAGGCTATTGCGGTGAATAGCTCCACGTTAGACGGTCCTATTTTAGAGGATATTCGTAAATATACATTCTGGGAAAAAGCCGGGGATAAAGCGGACTTCCCTAGATTATCTTATGATGTTGGAAAAAATAACACGGGAATTTACAGTGATCAGTTCGTGGAGGATGTGAATTATCTTCGGATGAAGAGTTTTGTTCTGGGTTATACTCTACCGAAGAAAGTTACGGATCGAATGCGTTTACAAAAAGTTCGAGCCTATATCAGCGGGGAGAATTTGTTTACTTGGACCAATTATTCTGGAATGGACCCCGAGGCCGTTGACTTGATGACAGGATTTGATAATGTTCGAAAATATCCGTTGAATCGGAAGTTTACTTTAGGTTTGTCAATTAACTTTTAATAGAAGCTATGATGAAGAGGTTTACAATTATACTATTTCTGCCGGTGATCATGATGTTACATTCCTCGTGTAACGGGTTAATGGATATAGAGCCGGAGAATTCAATGACCTACTATAATTTTTTCAAGACAGAACAAGATTTTGAGGGGATTATGCGGGGTGCTTATGAAACTTATCGCGGTGCTTACGAGTATTCTACGCCTCGTGCTATTTCCGGGGAAATTATGGACGAGTGTGATCATTATCTGACAAAGGCATTAAGAATACTGGATGCAACGACAATTAATAGTGACGTGACAGCCTGTTCTTGGTATAGTTACTATCAGGCAATTACGCAGGCAATGATGGTGATCGAGAACATTGATAAAGCTGATTTACCCAAGGAGAGACATGACTACTGGTTGGGACAAGCGCTATTTTATAAAGCTTTATGCTATTTCGAGATTGTTCGGGATTGGGGGGATTGTCCATACGTTGCGACTTCTTACAAGGTTGAGCCTTTAGCTCGTAAGCCGTGGAATGAGATTTTGGATATTGCTATTTCTGACATGAAACAAGCTACTACTTTGCTGGATGTTTGGAATAACTTGACAGATGCCAGCGGGAATAAGGTAACAACGAAACAAATCCCCGGGAAAGAAGCGGCTTACGCCATGTTAGCACACATGTACGCATGGGAAGGGAGTCTGTTAAATAATAACGACACCTTGCAAAAGGCGATAGATGCGGCAACTTGGGTTATCGAGAAAGGAGGATTCACGTTGGCAGCCGATCCGGAAGAGGTATGCACGAAGTTGCTATTAGGTAAGCATCCCGAATCTATTTTTGAACTGGAAGTGGTGTACACGGACTTGTTGTGGATGGATGTTTACATTGACGAGGAATTGTATTACCAGAGTTACCCGATAGAGCCTAATTCGACGCCGGGAGATATTGCTTGGAAAGATATGAAAATTAAAGCGGAGAGAGTGTTGAAAATGTACAAAGAGGGGGATAAACGAAGAGATGCTTATTTCTACAAACCGGCTGAAATGATTGATGTTGAAGAAACCGAGGGATGGGCTCTTATGCAACGTAGAAGAGATATAGTTGAAGATAAAACATGGTCATCTCCTTCCATGTGGTTCCAGAATTTTGCAGGAAACGTTATACGTACCCGTTTGGCCGATATTCTTTTGCTGCGGGCGGAATGTTACGCCAAGTTAGGAAAAGATGATCTGGCAAAATCTGACTTGGATCGGGTAAGAGACCGGGCCGGGGCAGCAAGATATACTGCAGCAGAAGGATCTATTTATAGAGCCGTTTTTGAAGAAAGGGAGAAAGAATTACTTCTTGAGCGTCATCGTTGGTATGATATGGTACGGACGGGATATTGGAAAACGGATATGACCGAGGAATATGCAAGACTAACGGATCAAGATGTTGAGGACGGGGCTTTGTATCTACCTGTTCATTACCTCGCGTTTAATTCCAATAAATTGATGCGTCAAACTAGATATTGGTTAAAGAGACAATAAAATGTGAAAGCTATGAATAAGATATTTATAATACTGCTGATGGTTTTTATCGGGTCAGCTTGTACGAAAGAAAATTTTATAGACACGGGAAAGGCTTCCGGAATTTTTGACGGGAATATACTGGAATACATGAAGAATGATCCGTATAACTGGGATTCAACCGTGGTCGTTATTGAATGGGCGGGATTGACTTCCTTGTTTGAAGGAAAGGATGCGCAATATCCTGAAATAACTTTCTTTGGGCCGACCAGACTTTCCATCCTGCGCTATATGTTGAATAATGGAATCGAGCGGATAAAAGATGTTGAGCCGCAAGTGTGGAAAGAGATGATGCTTAGATACGTGATTTCGGGGAAACACATGAAAGATAGTTTTGCTGTTGGCGATGTTGATGGCGGGGGTGACGAGTTTACTGCAATAGCGGGGAATCGCATCCGGGTTTATCGAAAATTGAACCCTTACAAGGAAACCCCGGATGTCGGTGCTGCTACCTTGCACATACAATCCATTGATACGGAATATTCTATCGTGATGATTGCATCTGCGGACATTGAGCCTGATAACGGGGCCGTGCATTCATTAGTGTATGGCTTTACATTTGGAAAATTTTAAAACAAAAGCATTATGAAACAGATCATATACATTCTATTCATGTTTTTCGCTTTCATAGCCTGTGATGAAACAAAGGTCGGCTACTTGGAAGTGGATGAGGCCAGTTATGATCCCAACACGATGATCGTTCAAAAGAACCCGGATGAGGAAGAAGAGGCAGACCGGATTGAACGGAAATACCCTTGGGTGTCTTCGCCAATACAGGGGATATTGGGAACTTATCCGATTCATTATAAAATTGCAGGAGTACATACCAGTGATGGCGATGTTGAGTCTTTTTATAATGAAGTGCAACTGAGAGGAGATAGTTGTTTTGAAGTACCTTTTGAGAATTCAATAAAGGAAGGAACCTATTATATTGACGTGAATATTTATAATCGAGGGTATTCCCTCGTGAGGGATTCGCTCTTTATTATAGTGGTGGAATAAGGTAACATGGTTGTACCGGATGTCTCTGGTACAACCTTATTTCTAAGAGAATATATGAGAAAAATAGTTTTATTATTGTTGTTGGGATTTGCCCAACTTTACTCTAATGCTCAATATAAAATGGACACTCCGGTTCCCTTGAACCCGGACGTGAAACATGGGAAATTGAATAATGGGTTGACCTATTTTATTTGTAAAAATAACGAACCGGCAGGGCAAGCTAACTTTTACATCATCCAGAACGTGGGTGCGCTCATGGAAAATGATGCCCAGAACGGGTTGGCCCATTTTTTGGAACACATGGCTTTCAACGGGACGGAGAACTTTCCCGGTAACTCGATTTCTGAAATCCTGAAAAAGTACGGTGTGAGCATGAATGCACACGTTAATGCACAGACCGGGCATAATGAAACTGTGTATTACTTGGCAGGAATTCCCACCAAAGAAGAGGGATTAATTGATACTTGCTTGTTAGTACTTCATGACTGGTCACGTTATATTGCTTTTGATGAAAAGACGATCGACAAGGAACGGAAAGTTATTATCGAAGAGGAGCGGACAAGAATGGATGTGGGTGAGCGATTGAGAGCCAAGACTATGCCTGTGATGCTGAAAGGTTCAAAATACGTGAAACACAACATCATCGGGGATATGGATGTGATTCGGAATTTTAAACCGCAGATGCTGATCGATTATTACAACGAGTGGTATCGTCCGGATTTGCAGGCCATTGTCGTGGTGGGAGATTTTGACATGGAAAGAATGGAAAAGAAAGTGATTGACTTATTTTCCCAGATTCCTGCCGTGAAAAATCCTACTCCACGACCTTTCTATCCTGTACCATTGAAAGGGGATGTTTCTTATTCGTTAGTTCTTGATAAAGATGTCCCTTACTCTTTTGTTTCTTTGAATATTCTTTTGGAGACGACAAAACCGGAGTTGAAAAATCACGGGTATATGAAGGAGGCTTTGGTGGAAGCTTTGTATAGTTTGATGTTCCAAAGCCGGATGGCTAAACTGACACAACAGAAGAATACGCCTTGTCTGGCTGCCGATAGCCGGATGAATGCTTTAGTACGGGGTTACCGGGTTTACGCTATTTCCACGACAGCCGCTCTAAACCAAGAAGATAAGGCGTTAGAGTTAGTGTATAAAGAAAACGAACGCTTAAAAAAATTCGGTTTCACGGAAACGGAATTAACGGATGCAAAAAAGTTGTTACTGGCCAGTTTTGACAATCTTTACAAGGATAAAGGTAAACTTTCAAGCGGTCAGATTGCCGCGGAACTTCAATCTTATTTCCTGGAGAACGAACCGGCCCCGGGTTTGGAGTACTATTATCGTTTTGTCCAAACCGTTATTCCCCAGATCACGGTGGAGGAAGTTTCTGCCAAGGCGAAAGAGTGGATCACCCGTGATAACATGGTCATTTCGATTGCTGGGCCTAAAAATGCAATTCATCTTACCAAGGGAGAGGTACTGAATGTGTTGAAACGAGTCGAGAAAATGAATTTAGAACCTTACGAGAAGGAGGAAACGACTGCCGGGGAATTAATGATCGGAAAACTGGCAGGGGGAAAGATCATAGAAGAGAAAGAATTACCAACATTGAATGCGAGGGAGTGGGTGTTGGATAATGGTGCCCGTGTCTTGTTCCGGAAAGCAAATTACGAGAAAAATCAAGTGGAGGTAATGGCCTATAGTAAAGGGGGAGCCTCTTTGTATAGTAAAGATATGCTTCCGTCTGCCATGATGTTAGGTTCTTTCATGCCGACTTATGGAATTGGCAACCTTAGCATGAAAGAGTTACAACAATATCTTGAAGGTAAAAACGTGAGATTCCGGGTAAGCGTGGACCCTTTGTCGGAGTCTGTTCTGGGATCAGCCACTCCTCAAACCTTGGAGATATTGATGCAGTTGATTTATCTCGGTTTTGAAAAGCCACGGTTCGATAAAGTAACACACGAACTGATGATGCAACAAGCGAGAGCCTCGTTGCAAACATCACGGGTGAATGATTCCTTGCAGATGATCATGAATAATTATAATCCGAGAATCGTCTTGTATAATCAGGACTTTCTGGATCAGGTTTCGTTGGAGAAAATAGAACGGATTTACCGGGATCGTATACAAGATGCCAGTGATTTTACTTTCTTCATCGTGGGAGACGTGGAGGCGGAACAAGTTCAACCGTTGGTAGAAAAATATATCGGTTCGATTAAATCGACTTACCGGAAGGAAAACTGGAAGGATAACGGGGTTCGTTGTCCGCAAGGTGTTACCCGGAAAGTAATCGAGTTGGATGGAGAGAAAGCAAAAGCGACGGAAATTGCCATTTATTCCAAGGAAATGCCCTATACCGTGAAGGATAATATTTATTTGGGGATTTTGAAATCAATCCTCAATGCACGTTGCCTGCAAAGTATTCGGGAAGATGCCGGGGGAACCTATAATATTGATGTGCAAGGCTCGGCGGAGCGGGAACCGTATAACGTGTACAATCTAAGTATCAGTTTTGATTGTGACCCGGCTCGTTTGGATGAATTGAGGTCCATCCTTTTCAACGTGATAGAGAAAATGGTGAAAGAGGGACCCCGGCAGGATGAACTCGTGCAGCTTGTGATTGCTATCCGGGACGCTTACAACGAGACGATGCAACACAATCCTTTTTGGATGAATGCCCTGATGATGCAAGCGCTCTATGATTTGGATATTACTGATCCTAAGAATCAGAACGATATACTTGATTATGTTACTCCCGGGGATATTCAAGAATTTGCACGACGTTTATTCGAAAATGCCAATTTGATGGATATATCTTTCGTGACGAGAGTGAAGTGAAATCGGCTGTTAGTTGAGTGTGGGGGACGGGACTTTTTGGCCCCGTCCTTTTTGTTTAAAACGGATACTGTGTTACCTTTGTCTTTCTAAAATTAAGCATAAAACGCATCTTATGGATATAAAATTACTAAGTCCCTCATGCTGGACTGATTACGAGCTAATTGATAGTGGTGCTTTCGAGAAATTGGAACGTTTCGGGCGTTATGTGATTGCCCGGCCGGAGCCGCAGGCGATATGGAATAAATCGCTTCCCGACGTGGAGTGGCAGCAACGGGCGGATGCTTATTTCAAGAAGGATAAGAAGAGCGAGGATCGTGGAGAATGGATTTGCAAACCTAAAATGCCACAGCAATGGTTCGTGAATTATCGGTACGGGGAGATGAATATTCGGATGCGTTTGGGATTGACTTCTTTCAAGCACGTGGGGATATTCCCGGAGCAGGCGGAGAATTGGAATTTTATATTCGATCAGGTGAAACGAATAGGTTCAGAGGCAAAAGTGCTAAACCTGTTTGCTTACACGGGGGGAGCTACTCTTGCGGCGAAGAGTGCCGGAGCGGATGTTACCCACGTGGATTCGGTAAAGCCGGTTGTTTCTTGGGCTAGGGAAAACATGGAAGCATCGAAATTGGATGGTGTTCGCTGGATCGTGGATGATGCTTTAAAATTTGTGCAAAGGGAAGTACGTCGGGGTAAAAAATATAACGGGATCATTCTGGACCCACCGGCTTACGGGCGCGGTGCGAATGGCGAGAAATGGGTATTGGAGGAAAATATTAACGAGTTGATCACCTTGTGTGGGCAATTGTTGGAAGGTTCCAATAGTTTCCTCGTGCTTAACCTGTATTCCATGGGACTCTCCGCACTGTTAGCCCGGAGTATCGTGCGACAGCTAGTCGGTGATTGTACCGGGGAACAATTCGGAGAGTTGTATTTTACCGATTCATACGGGAAATCGTTACCGTTAGGAGTTTATTATCGGTTGTGGCGTAAGTAGTGTGGTTTTATATTATTACTTTTGTATTTATAAAAGCAATAATATGACACAAAAGGATGCAATAAAGCTATTTGAAGAAAGAAAGATTCGTACAGTTTGGGATGAAGACCAAGAAAAGTGGTATTTTTCAGTTGTAGATATTGTTTCTGTATTGACAGATAGTGCTAATCCGACTGATTACTTGAAAAAAGTAAGAAAACGTGATTCCGAATTGGGATTGTTCATGGGGACAAATTGTCCCCAGGTAATGATGATGACCGAAACGGGTAAGAGGCGTAAAACACTTGCTGCAGATACGGAATCCCTTTTTCGAATTATTCAGTCGATCCCCTCTCCTAAAGCGGAACCTTTTAAATTGTGGATGGCACAAGTAGCTAAAGAGCGTCTGGATCAACTGGAGGATCCTGAGTTGTCGATCGAGCAAGCCTTGTTAGACTATAAACGATTGGGTTATTCGGATAATTGGATAAACCAACGTCTAAAAAGTATAGAAGTGCGAAAGGAGCTTACTGATGAATGGAAATGTCGGGGAGTGAAGGAAGGTGTACAATTTGCTGCATTGACAGATATAATAACGCAAGCTTGGGCTGGACTGACGACTCGAGAATATAAACAATTAAAGGGTTTAAAGAAAGAAAATCTTCGAGATAACATGACCAATATGGAGTTGATTTTGAATATGCTTGCAGAAGCGACGACAACCGAAATATCGAAAGAACGTGAACCGAAAACATTTGAAGAAAATCGACATATTGCGAATCAAGGAGGTCAAATCGCAGGTAATACTCGGAAAGAAATTGAAATTCAGACAGGTAAAAGTATAATTTCTCCATTAAATGCAAAAGATTATTTGCAACTTGGAAATTCGGAGAAGGATGATTAGTTTATTATTTGGACTGGATTAAAAATCGGCTTACTTGTGTGATAATAGACGGATCATATAAGAAAATAAAATCCTCATTTGGTGATTTGTGCTGATTTCCTTATCTTTGCACCCTCAATGAAAAATATTAAATCTAAAAAATAAAATAAATGGCAACAACGGCTGATTTTAGGAATGGATTATGTATCGTTTTCAAAGACGATTTATACAGAATTGTACAGTTTCAACACGTGAAACCCGGTAAAGGTCCCGCTTTCGTGAGAACGAAGATGCAGAACATCAAAACCGGTCGTACCTTGGAAAATACCTTTACTTCAGGAGTGAAGATTGATGTGGTGCGTATCGAGAGACGTCCGTATCAATTCCTGTATATGGAAGGAGAGGACTATATCATGATGCACACGGAATCTTTCGAGCAAATTCCTATCGCGAAAGATTTGATCAATGCTCCCCAGTTCTTGAAAGAGGGTGATGCTGTTGAAATGGTTGTACATGCCGACACGGAAACCCCGTTATATGTTGAATTGTTGCCGACTGTTGTTTTGGAAGTAACTTACACGGAACCGGGATTGAAAGGTGATACCGCTTCTTCTACGGCTTTGAAACCGGCAGAAGTAGAAACCGGTGCAAGAGTGATGGTTCCTCTTTTTATCAATACCGGTGAGAAAATTCGTATCAAAACGGAAGACGGTACTTACGTAGAACGTGTGAAAGAATAAAAAGATTGAGTGATTTATGATTGGCGATTCTGTGATTATATTCACTGAAAGAAATCACGGAATCGGCAATCGTGGAATCATGGAATAATATTAGATTTCAATTTCTCCTTGGGCCTCGACCTGGAGTTTTTGAATAACTTTTTCAGCGGAGTTTTGCTCCGCTTCTTTTTTTGATGCACCTATGCCTTGGGCCATGATGTCCTCGCCGATAGAGATTGTACAGACGAATTTAGAGCGACGGGCATTACTTTCAATCGTTTCGATATTCAGGTCAATCTTTTGTTTTTGGGCCCATTCAATCAGGCGGCTCTTGTAGTTTTTGTCAACGTACACGAGGTCTTCCAGGTTCACGTAGTGGGGGAAGATGTAATTCTCGATAAACGCTTTGGTTTTGTCGTATCCTTGATCCAGGTAGATGGCTCCTGTAAAAGCCTCGAATACATCACCGTAGATATGTTTGTTTTTGGAAATATCCGATTTGGCAATTACTTCCTCGCTCAACCCCATTTTGATGGCAATGATATTCAATGATTCGCGGCTCACGATCTTGGAGCGTAAGCGGGTCATGAATCCCTCGTCCTTGTTGGGGAAAAATTTGTACAGGATTTCAGCGACAATAGCTCCCAACACGGCATCGCCCAAGAATTCGAGACGCTCGTAATTCAAGACGGTTCCGCTTTTCGTGTATCTGGACGCCGATTTATGTAACAATGCCAAGGTGTATAAACCTTTGTTACCGGGAACAAATCCCCATTCCGAAATAGACAATCCATAAAACTTTTCCTTCCTGTGAAGGTAAAGTTTTATGGATTGAATTATTTTACTAATCACTTCCCCAAAATTTTAGTTAGTGATTACTTTTTGAATACAACGCAAGCATTGTGTCCTCCGAAACCGAAAGTGTTACTGATGGCTACATTGATTTCTTTCTCTTGAGCCTTATTGAACGTGAAATTCAGCTTGGGATCCAGTTCCGGATCAAGGTTGCTGAAATTAATGGTAGGGGGTACAATGTTGTTTTTCACAGCCAGAACACAAGCGATCGCTTCTAAGGCACCGGCGGCACCTAGTAAATGTCCTGTCATTGATTTGGTGGAACTGATGTTCAGATCATAAGCGTGTTCACCAAATGCTCTCTGAATGGCCTTAGGTTCTGCCACATCTCCGAGTCCGGTAGACGTTCCGTGAACATTGATATAATCAACGTCTTTCGGGGTCAGTCCGGCGTCTTCCAACGCGAGTAACATAACATCGGCTGCACCTTCTCCTTCCGGGTCCGGGGCTGTCATGTGGTAAGCATCGCAATTGGCTCCGCCTCCCGCGAGTTCCGCGTAGATGTGAGCACCTCTTTTTACTGCATGTTCGTACTCTTCTACGACTAAGCAAGCACCGCCCTCGCCGATAACGAATCCGTCACGGTCAACGTCGAAAGGACGCGAGGCTGTTTTCGGGTCATCATTACGAGTGGATAAAGCTTTCATGGAATTGAAACCACCTACACCCGGGGGGGTGATGGCTGCTTCAGATCCACCGGCAAGTATCACGTCTGCTTTTCCTAATCGGATCAGATTTAATGCATCTACTAACGAGTGTGCGGATGATGCACAGGCTGAAACCGTCGTGTAGTTCGGACCCTTTAGGCCTTCTTCTATGGCGATCATGGCTCCACCCATGTTGGCAATCATCTTGGGTATAAAGAACGGGTTGAATCTGGGAGTTCCGTCTCCTAATGCAAAAGTTTTGCATTCTTCGTAGAACGTATCCAAACCACCGATACCTGCACCCCAGATTACACCGATTCTCTTTCTGTCCTCTTGCGAGAAATCGAGTCCGGCATCTTTTACGGCCTCCCTGGAACAAATCAGGGCAAATTGGCTGTAAAGATCCATTTTACGGACTTCTTTCTTGTCGAAATATTCCGTGGGCTCGTAGTTTTTAACTTCGCAAGCAAATTGCGTGCGAAATTTAGATGCATCAAAACGAGTAATAGGACCGGCGCCGCTGACGCCACCTTTCAAGTTCTCCCAAAATTCGGCCACGTTATGACCCAAGGGATTAATAGTTCCAAGACCAGTTATTACTACTCGTTTGAAATTCATAGATAAAATATTAAATTATTGAGCGTTAGCTTCAACGTATGCAATAGCATCGCCCACGGTAGCGATTTTCTCTGCTTGATCGTCCGGAATAGTGATGTTGAATTCTTTTTCCAATTCCATGATCAACTCTACCGTATCCAAAGAGTCAGCTCCTAAGTCGTTAGTAAACGTTGCTTCAGGTTTAACTTCACTTTCGTCAACTCCTAATTTATCAACAATGATAGCTTTAACTCTGTTTTGAATGTCAGACATAACTTTAAATTTTAATTAGACATTTTTTAAATTCACACTTGCGTCTACAAGAGACGCGCATAACTCTCTAAGTTCGGGGGCAAAGTTAGAGAATTTATTTTTCCTAGAAAATTTTTTGGCATGAATAAAGTTTTCTTATCTTTATGCGTTTGATTTTTAATAGATTACAGGATGAAAAAAATAACAATATTTGCCTCTGGTTCAGGTTCTAACGCTGAAAATATCATTAATTATTTTAAAAATGACACCGAAAATGTCGTGAAAATCGTGTTTTGTAACAAACCCGATGCCTATGTTTTGGAACGGGCAAAACGTTTAAGCGTGCCGACGTTTGTTTTCGGACGGGAAGAGTTCTCTCATTCTGACCTGGTTTTGAATGAATTGAAACGATTGGATATTGATCTGATCGTGTTGGCGGGCTTTCTCTGGAAGGTGCCGGATGCTATCATCGACGCTTATCCGGACCGGGTAATTAACATCCATCCGGCCCTGTTACCCTCTTACGGGGGCAAGGGTATGTACGGCATGAAAGTACACGAGGCGGTGATCGCTGCCGGGGAAAAGGAAAGTGGTATTACGATTCATCACGTGAATAATCATTACGACGAGGGGGCAATCATCTTTCAGGCTAAATGTGAAATCGTGCCGGGAGACACTCCGGAATCTTTGGCAACGAAAGTCCATGCCTTGGAATACGAGTATTTTCCTCGTGTGATCAAGGAATTATTAGAAAAGGGTTTATAAAGTTCATAAAGTCCATAAAGTTCATAAGGTGAATAGATTCTGTGGATTTGCGATTTTGCGACGTCAATGTCATTGGTTCGTTTTTATGCCTGAATCAACTTTGTGAACTTTACGGTTTTGTAAACTTTATAGACCTTATGAACTTTATAAACTTTATGAACTAATTTGTTATGAGGAGGTTTATTCTTTTACTAGGTGTGTTGTTAGCCGGTTTGTGGGTACAGGCCGGGGAGGCAAGGTTATTAAGGTTCCCGCATAGCGTGGGGGACAAGTTGGTATTCTCGTATGCCGGGGATCTTTACCTGGTTTCAGCCGGGGGAGGAACGGCCCGTCGGTTGACCTCGCACGTGGGGTACGAGATGTTTCCTCGTATTTCCCCGGATGGAAAATACATCGCTTTCACCGGGCAATATGATGGTAACACGGAAGTATTTGTCATCCCCGTGGAGGGGGGCGAACCTCGTCGCTTGACTTACACGGCCACGCTGAAACGGGATGATCTAGGGGATCGCATGGGGCCGAACAACGTGGTGATCGGTTGGACCCCGGATAGTAAACGGATTCTTTATCGTTCCCGGAGATATACTTTTAACGATTTTACCGGGCAACTGTTCACGGTCCCGGTGGAGGGAGGGATGTCCGAGGAAGTACCTTTAAAGAATGGCGGCTTTGCCTCTTATTCTCCGGATGGAAAGAAATTAGCTTACAATTATATTTTCCGGGAATTCCGGGCGTGGAAACGTTATCAAGGTGGTATGGCGGATGACATCCGGGTGTTTGATTTCAACACGAAGAAATCAGAGCGGATTACCGACAACGTGCGGCAAGATGTGTTCCCGATGTGGTCCCCGGACGGGAATACTATATATTATATATCCGATCGGGGTGACATCATGAATCTTTACGCCTATGACGTGAACACGAAAGAGGATAAACAATTGACTTCTTACAAAGAATACGATATAAAATTTCCCGCGATTGGTGACAAGCTAATCGTGTACGAGCAAGGGGGATATATTTACGGGTACGATTTGCAGAGTGGCAAGGAATCCAAGATCACGATAAACATTGATAACGATCAGGTTTATTCTCGTCCGACGTTGACTGATGTAAGCGGCCAGATTTCGAGTATTGCGGTTGCTCCCGGTGGGGAGAGGGTAGTTGTGGCTGCTCGTGGGGATATTTTCTCGCTGCCCGTGAAAGAGGGTATTACCTATAACTTAACCAATTCTTCCGATGCTAACGATATGCAGGCAGGTTGGTCTCCGGACGGGAAATACATCAGTTACGTTTCCGACAAGGACGGGGAATTCAATATTTATCTCCGGGACGTGGTGACGGGAAAAGAACGGAAGCTGATCAAGAATCTGAAAAGTTATATCTTCAATTATAAATGGTCCCCGGATTCCAAGAAAATTCTCTGGAGCGAGAAGGGGAACACGTTGAATATATCTGACGTGGAAAGCGGGAACCGGAAGATCGTGGAAAAATCGGGTATCCGTTCCATGACGTCCTACAACTGGTCTCCTGATAGCAAATATATCACTTACGTTCGTCCGGAAGCGACGATGGATAACATCATCGTGTATCATGTTGAAAGTGGCGAGAAACACCAAGTTACCGACGGGTGGTTCGGTTCCAGTTCACCGAATTTCAGCGAGGACGGGAAATACCTGGTGTTTGTTTCTGCCCGCACATTCTCCCCGACGTATGGACGGACGGAATGGAATCACGTGTATAATGATATGAATAAGGTGTACATCCTGCCTTTGGCGAAAGATGCCCCGGTATTGTTCGCCCCTAAAAATGATGTTGTCCGGGTGGAGACAATCGTGAAAGAAAAGGATAAGAAGAAAGAGAGTGAAGACAAAGGTGTCGTGTATGATTTCACGAATTTGGAAAGTCGTCTTGTAGAATTGCCCGTGTTGGCATCGAATTACTATGGTAACGTGCATATGCTGGGAAACCGGGTATATTATAACCGGGGAGGCCGCACGCTGATTTATGACCTGAACGGGAAGAAAGAAACCGACACGGGTGGGGACGTCGAATTTTCTCCCGGTTACAAAAAGGCTATCGTTTCTTCGGGTTCCGCATTCCAGGTGGAGGACCTTCCGGTACTTTCCGCTAACGTGACTTCTCCCGTTCCCACGAAAGGGGTGAAACGGGTGATTGACTACCATCAGGAATGGATGCAGATCTATAACGAGAGCTGGCGGCAGATGCGTGATTTCTTCTATGCCAAGAATATGCACGGCGTGGACTGGGATCACGTGTACGAAAAATATAAAGTGCTGGTGCCTTACGTGAATCATCGTACGGACTTGACTTATATTATCGGGGAGATGATCGCGGAATTGAGTGTCGGGCACGCATACTCCATTAACGGGCGGGTTCCGATGCCCGAGAGAATTGATATGGGGTTGCTGGGTGCTAAATTCGTGAAAGATAAATCCGGTTATTTTAAAGTAACCGAGGTAATCGAGGGAGCCAACTGGGATGCCTCCACCCGCTCGCCTTTGACCATGCCGGGCGTGGAGGTGAAAGAGGGTGACTATATTCTGGCCATTAACGGGAAATCGTTGAAAGAGGTAGATAACCTGTTCTCCGAGTTGATCGATATGGCTGGCAAGACGGTTGAATTGACCGTGAACACGACCCCGACCGAGAAGGAGGCCCGTAACGTGTTGGTTGTTCCGTTGGCTGACGAATCGAAATTGTATTATTATAATTGGGTACAGAATAATATCCGTAAGGTAAACGAGGCCACGAACGGAGAGGTCGGGTATATTCATATCCCGGATATGGGTGTTGACGGTTTGAACGAGTTTGTGAAACATTATTATCCGCAGTTGAATAAGAAAGCCTTGATCATTGATGATCGGGGAAATGGTGGGGGAAACGTGTCCCCGATGATTACCGAACGTTTGATGCGTACGCCGACTTTCTACACGATGCACACGAACCAAACTTCCGGGTCGGTAAGTCCGGTCGGTACGTTCTTGGGGCCGAAGGTGTTGCTGGTAAACGAGTATTCCGCCTCTGACGGGGATCTTTTCCCGTATCGATTCAAGTATAATCATTTGGGAACAATTATAGGTCGTCGCACGTGGGGCGGTGTTGTTGGATATAGCGGTTCGATCCGGGTGGTTGATGGCGGTTCCATCGTGACGCCGTCATATGCGCCGTTCGCGGCAGATGGCAGCGAGTTTATTATCGAGGGAACGGGAGTTACTCCTCACATTGATATTGAAAATGATCCTTATTTAGAGTATAATGGTGAGGATCAACAGTTAAATAGAGCGATTCAAGTGATTCTGGAGAAGTTAAAGACCGAGAAGAAGGAGATTCCATCTATTCCCGCTTTCCCGAATAAAGCGGCAAAGAAGAAATAGTACCGATCATACGTGAGAAGATAAAGAGTGTTTGGCTGTGATGCTAGGCACTCTTCTTTTTTTTAGTGTGTTTTTGTGATCTAACAAGGGGGATTAACCTTGAATAAATCCTTATTAATACCTTGTGTGTGAATATAAAATGAATGTTTCATGATCACTTCTAGATCACTACCGGATGAACTATTTTAAACATCCTATTAAAATTCTAATAGAACGCTATTATATATAGCGTTTTAATAGGGATTTAATAGCGTTCTAATAGCGCTTTACACGATAGTGATCCGCTAGATTTCAAGATGTGATCATAAAATATGTATGATTATCAGTTTGTTTACCATTTATATACCGACAGACAACCGATAAGGTAGTTTTTAAAATTTTCGTACGGTGGGTGAAATGGGAATTTTATATTTCGTATTTTTGCACGATAAAATTGGACTGGGAAAATGAGTACGAAAGAGGTAGAGTGGGACGGGTTGCCTGTCCCGAAACGATACTGGGCGATTCTTGCCATTGCCATGGGAATTACGGTTTCCGTGTTGGACGGCACGATTGCCAACGTGGCGTTACCGTCTATTGCGGAGGATTTGCAAGCGACACCGTCTATGTCGATCTGGATCGTGAATGCCTACCAGTTGGCGATCGTGGTTTCCTTGTTGTCCTTGTCTTCGTTGGGTGATATTTTGGGCTATCGACGGGTGTATATCGGGGGATTACTCATATTTAGCGTGACTTCATTGGCTTGTGCGCTTTCCAATTCTTTGCTGACGTTGACGGTAGCCCGTGTATTTCAAGGTTTTGGTGCGGCTGCTTTGGCAAGCGTGAATACTTCTTTGATCCGGATTATTTATCCCAAACGACATTTGGGGCGGGGAATGGGTATCAATGCGCTAGTGGTTGCCGTGTCGGCGGCAGGGGGGCCGACGATTGCGGCAGGAATTTTGTCTGTCGCCTCTTGGCAGTGGTTATTCGCGATAAATGTTCCCATTGTTATCGTGGCTTTGATTTTATCTTTCCGTTTTTTGCCCGTGAATCCGGTAAAAAGAAGTGGGCGGAAGTTTGATTGGATTAGCGGGTTGATGAACGCTTTTACATTTGGATTATTGATTTTCTCGATCGAGGGATTCACTCACGGGGTGAGTTTGTCCGTGTTGCTCCCGGGGATTGGAGTGGTTCTGTTGGTTGGTTACTTTTTCGTGCGTCGCCAGTTGTCGCAGGAATATCCCCTGTTGCCTGTTGATTTGTTGAAGATACCGATTTTTTCGTTGTCTGTCGGGACGTCCGTGTGTTCTTTCGTGGCACAGATGCTGGCCATGGTTTCTTTGCCCTTCTTTTTGCAGCACACGTTGGGACTGGATGAAGTGGCGACAGGATTGTTGCTGACCCCTTGGCCGTTGGCGACGATGATTGCGGCTCCTTTGGCCGGGAGGTTGATCGAACGGGTTCATGCCGGGTTGTTGGGGGGCGTGGGATTGTCGATATTTTCCGCGGGATTATTTTTATTAGCTGTCTTCGCGGATCAGGTTTCCAACGCTGGGATTGCTTTGTTTATGGCTATGTGTGGATTCGGGTTTGGGTTATTCCAGACACCGAATAATAGTATATTAATTTCTTCCGCGCCACAGAACAGGAGTGGCGGGGCTAGCGGTATGCTGGGTATGGCCCGTTTGACCGGACAGACCACGGGAGCCTCGTTGGTGGCATTAATGTTTGTTGTTTTTCCGGTGGACGGGACGTATGCTTCCCTCTATTTTGCAGGAGGGTTTGCCACGCTTGCCGCTATCGTGAGTTTCACCCGGGTTTCCTTGCCGGAACCGGAATTATTGAGGGGAAAGGCAAAGAGTGGTTAACCGGATTATTTTATGAATGGAGTTTGTATGGATGGTATAAAAAGGATTTTGAGAGTTGTCGTTTTTCTGGGGATTATATTCGTCGGGAGTGTGTTGTGCGTGGCTGGGCAGGGGAATGATAGTTTGGTGGACGTGTCTCTGCGAAAGTTCGTGCATGGGTTGCGTGTGGAGGGACGGCCGGAGTATATTTTCCCGACAAGTTCTTTTTTGAAAGGGGCGAATGCCGAGGGGAGGATTATCCGGGGAGCTTTTTCCACGCATGTGAAATATTTGTTCCGTTATCGCCCGGGGAGTGTTGATGAGCAAATTTACGGCGATGTTTATCAAGGGGTTGGGCTCGGGTTTTATGATTTTGGGGAATCCCGGCAGTTGGGAAACCCGGTTGCATTTTATTTGTTCCAAGGGGCTCGTATCTCTAGTTTGGCTCCCTGGTTGTCTTTACATTACGAGTGGAATTTTGGGTTGTCTGCGGGGTGGAAACCTTATGACTCGTATTATAATTCGTACAATACGATGATCGGTTCGAAGGTGAACGCTTATATTAATGCTAATTTTTATTTGCGCTGGAGGTTGTCCCCGAGGGTTAGCCTGCTTTCGGGATTGACGGTATCACATTTTTCCAACGGGAACACGAAGATTCCTAATGCCGGGTTGAACACGATCGGGGGAAATATCGGGTTAGAGTGTAATTTTTACCGGAAGGATGATTTGAAGTCGTTGGAGAGGAAAGTAACTTTGACCACACAACCTTTTCGGCGACATTTCACGTATGATTTTGTTTTCTTCGGCTCGTGGCACGATCGGCTGGTGAAGACTTCCGACGGGTTTTCCCCTTCTCCTGAGGCTTACCCCGTGTTCGGGTTTAATTTTACCCCGATGTATAATTTGAATTATAAACTCCGGTTAGGCGTATCTCTAGATGGGACGTTTGACGGGGGAGCCAATTTATACACGGATGGGAACGTGTACGGGAGTGTGGATAAGTCGGACATTGTCCGCCCTCCTCTGGGTGATCAGTTTGCTTTGGGACTTTCCGGGCGGGCGGAGTACGTGATGCCTTTTTTTGTCGTGGGAGTCGGGATCGGGGCGAACGTAATCGGGAAGAATGATCTGAATATGTTCTACCAATTGTTGACGTTGAAAATAGCCTTGTCCCGTGCCGTGTTTTTGCACGTGGGGTATCGTCTACAAAATTTCAACGAACCTAATTTCTTGATGCTGGGGATTGGTTTCCGGTTTAACGGGAAATATACCGCTTTTTAGAATTGTTATTCCCAGAATATTACTGAGAAGTTGTTGAAAATGTATTACGGCGAAAATAATTATCTTTTCAGCCCGATTTCCTTTTGGCTGGCATTATTTTGTACTTTTGTAAATAAAATGAGAGCCGAATGGATATAAGTCATAATTATGCGGAGGCGGTAAAAGCTATAAAAGGAGCGATATTGCGTAGTCAGTATCGTGCTATTTCTTCTGTGAATAAAGAGCAACTTTCTTTGTATTATGGTGTAGGACAATATGTCTCAGAAAATTCTCGTGATGGATTTTGGGGAACGGGTGCTATTGAGACGATTAGTCAGCAATTACAGAAGGAATTACCGGGGTTGCGAGATTTTTCTGCTGCTAATATCAAATTTATGCGCCAGTTTTATGAAAGTTGGAGCGGGCAGTTGAAATCGCTTACCGCGGTTAGCGAAGTGGAAAATCCTGATTTGATATTTTTTAATCGGGAACTCAATGCATTGGTCGTGATAGAACTGAAAAAAGGGGCGTTTAAGTCTTCGTATTTAGGGCAACTATGTACCTATTTACGCCTTGTTGATGATCAAATGCGTAAACCACACGAAAATCCATCTATTGGGATAGTACTTTGTAAAAGTGCAGATAAGAAGTATGTAGAATATGTGATTCAAGATTATGATAAACCGATGGGTGTGGTCACCTATAAAACTTCTGATGATATGCCTGAAAGGTTGAAACAGGCGTTACCTGACATGGAAGAATTGAAAAAATTGTTGTAGTTGGGGATTAGTTTCCGGTTTAACGGGAAATATACCGCTTTTTAGAATTGTTTGTATTATACGGAGTGGTAGTGTCGGGATTTTTGGCTAAATTTGTGATATGCCTTTTAGGGGTGTGTTAATATTTAATTAAGTGTATATATGGCATTTACGCATTTTCATGTACATTCTCAGTATTCTATTCTCGACGGGGCGGCGAGTGTGCCCGGTTTGGTGGAGAAGGCGATTGCCGACGGGATGAAGGCAATTTCGTTGACGGATCACGGGAATATGTTCGGGATAAAATTATTCTACGATACTTGTCGCAAAAAGGGGATAAAACCTATTTTGGGGGTGGAGGCCTACGTGGCCCGGGTGTCTTTGTATAACAAGGAGAAACCGGTGGATCGTTCGGGAGAGCATTTGATTATCCTGGCCAAGAATCTGAAAGGGTATTTGAATTTGATCAAGCTTTGTTCGGCGGCGTTTGTAGATGGGTATTATTATCGTCCGCGTATTGATAAGGCTTTGCTGGAGAAGCATCACGAGGGGTTGATTATTTCGTCGGCTTGTTTGGGAGGTGAGATTTGCCAGAAGATTATGGCCGGGGATATCGAGGGGGCGGAGGCGGCTGCCTTGTGGTACAAGAATTTGGTGGGGGAGGATTATTACCTGGAGGTGATGAGGCATCCGGCAGAATCGGCTAAAGAGAGAGCGGAGGTTTACGATAACCAAGTGAGATGTAATGCGGAGATTCTGCGTATGGGTGAGAAGTTAGGAATCAAGGTGATTGCCACGAACGACGTGCATTTCTTGAACGCGGAGGATGCGGAGGCGCATGACCTGTTGATCTGTCTGAATACTCGTAAGGATTTGGATGATCCTAACCGGATGCGGTACACGCGGCAGGAGTGGTTCAAGACAACGGCCGAGATGGAAGAGTTGTTCAAGGATATTCCGCAGGTAATCGAGAATACGCAGGAGATTGTTGATAAAGTTGAAGATTATAAACTGGATTCTGATCCGTTGATGCCGGTTTTCCCGATCCCGCCGGAGATCGGTACGGAGGAAGAGTACCGGAAGAAATACACGGAAGAGGATTTGTTCAACGAGTTTACCCGTAACGAGAAAGGTGAGGTCGTTATGAGCGAGGAGGATGCCCAAAAGAAAGTGAAGAAGTTGGGGGGATATGATCGACTTTACCGTATCAAGTTGGAGGCGGATTATTTGAAGGAGTTGGCGATGAAGGGAGCCGTGCGGCGATATGGTGAGAATATTCCACCGGATATTATGGAGCGTTTGATTTTCGAGTTGCATATCATGAAGACGATGGGTTTCCCGGGGTACTTTTTGATCGTGCAGGATTTTATCCAAGCGGCTCGTGATATGGGGGTGATCGTGGGACCGGGGCGTGGTTCTGCTGCGGGAAGTGCCGTGGCGTATAGTCTGGGTATCACAAATATTGACCCGGTGAAGTATGATTTGCTGTTCGAGCGTTTTTTGAATCCCGATCGTATCTCACTGCCGGATATTGACGTTGACTTTGATGATGACGGGCGTCAGCGGGTGTTGGAGTGGGTTACACAGAAATACGGGGCGGATAAGGTGTCGCACATCGTGACTTTCGGTAGTATGGCTGCCAAGATGGCGATTAAGGACGTGGCACGGGTGCTGAAGTTGGATTTGTCGGAGGCAAACCGGTTGGCAAAGATGGTGCCGGAAACCCCGAAAATCACGTTGAAGAAGGCTTACAAGGAGAATCCTGATTTGGAAAAAGAACGGGAGTCCTCGAACCCGCTGGTAGCAAAAACGCTCCATTTGGCGGAAATTTTGGAAGGTTCCGTGCGGCAGACGGGGGTACATGCTTGTGGTATTTTGATCAGTCGTGACCCGTTGACGGAACATATCCCAATTATGCCAACGGAAGGGGAAAGTTTGATGACGACTCAATATGACGGTCACTTCGTGGAGCCGATCGGATTGATCAAGATGGACTTTCTGGGGTTGAGGACGCTTTCGATTATAAAAACCTGTTTGGATAATATAAAGAAATCCCGCCACGAGACGCTGGATGTGGATGCGATTTCGTTGGAGGATAAAGAGACATTCGAATTGTTTTCAAGAGGGGAGACTACCGGTCTGTTCCAGTTTGAGTCGCCGGGAATGAAAAAGCATTTGAGGGCGTTGAAGCCGAACCGTTTTGAGGATTTGGTGGCCATGAATGCCTTGTATCGTCCCGGGCCTATGGAGTATATCCCGGATTTTATCAAGCGTAAGCACGGGGAGGCTCCTATCGAGTACGATCACCCGATGATGGAGCCTTACTTGAAGGACACGTATGGTATTACCGTTTACCAAGAGCAGGTGATGTTGCAGTCCCGCGCATTGGGTAATTTTACCCGGGGTATGTCTGATACTCTTCGTAAGGCGATGGGTAAGAAACAGATAGACACGATGAACCAGTTGAAAACGCAGTTCATCGAGGGGTGTAATAAAAATGAGGAGTTCGTGAAAGGATGCAAGGAGATGGGGAAGGAGGTCAACCCGTTGGTTGATAAGATTTGGGGTGACTGGGAGGCATTTGCATCGTACGCGTTCAATAAATCACATTCGGTTTGCTACGCTTATATTGCTTACCAGACGGGATTTTTGAAAGCTCATTATCCTGCCGAGTTTATGGCGGCCAACTTGAGTTGTAACTTATCACAGATTGAGAAGGTTACGGTTTTTATGGACGAGTGTAAGCGAATGGGCTTGAGCGTGCTGGCTCCGGATGTGAACGAGTCGGATGATGATTTCACGGTGAACCACAAGGGAGATATTCGTTTCGGGATGGCTGGAATCAAGGGGGTTGGCGAGGCTGCCGTACATTCGATTATTCGGGAACGGAATACTAACGGGGTTTACAAGGATCTTTTCGATTTCTTCGAGCGTTTGGATTACAAGACGGTGAACAAGAAGACGTTGGAAAATCTGATTACCGCGGGAGGGTTGGATAGTTTCGGTTTGGATCGGTCGCAGTATTTCTATATGCCTGACGGCCACACGACATTTCTAGAAAATCTGGTGAATTACGGGCAGAAAAAGCAACAGGATAGTTTAATGATGCAGGCGACGCTGTTCGGGGGAATGGATGAATATGACGTGAAAAAGCCTACTGTTCCTTTGTGTGAACCTTGGACGGACGTGGAGAAGGCACGTAAAGAGAAGGAATTGATCGGTATATACCTAACTTCTCACCCTTTGGATTCGTATAAACTAGAGATCAAGGCGATTTGTACTCCTTTGGAGAGTCTGAGCAGTGATTTGAGTTCTTACAAAGACCGGGACGTGACGATTGCGGGAATTATTGTCGCCATGCGAGAGGGAAAAACGAAGAAAGGGAATGATTTTGGTATTTTGACGATCGAGGATTTCACCGGTTCTTACGAGTTACCTTTCTTCGGAGAGGACTATATCAAGTTCCGGAATTATTTTATTTTGGAGACGTCGATCTACATCAAGGGTAGAGTGCAGGAAAAGAAGTGGGGAGGGGCCGGAGAGCTGACTTTTAACGTACAGAGCATGGATTTGCTAAGCGTTATCAGTGAGAACCTGATTCGCTCGATCACGTTGCAGGTAGACGTGGAAAAGCTGACACACGAGCTTGTGTTAGAGATACATAACCAGTTCGTGAACGAGAAGGGTGATCTCCCGTTGAATTTTATTTTGTATGACGGGACGGGACACCGGGTAAAGATGTTTTCAAGAACCTGTAAGATAGGGCGTTCGAGAGAATTATATGAATATTTTGAAAATAATGATGCTATTAAAATGAAAATTAATTAATTTCGCCATGTCAAAGCGTTGGATCATGGCGGAACTTAATCCAACGCTTTTAGCATGAATATTATTATAAACTTTAAAGATAGAAGTATGGCTATTGCAGTTAATGATTCAAATTTCGAGGAAGTTGTGCTAAAAGCAGAAGTTCCTGTTCTTGTAGATTTCTGGGCAGAATGGTGTGGACCATGTAAAATGATGTTACCCATCGTGGAAGAGATCTCTAAAGAGTTCGAAGGTAAGTTAGTGGTTGCTAAAGTGAACGTGGATGAAGGTTCTGCTGCCGCTAAGTATGGTATTCGTAACATCCCGACAATTCTTTTCTTTAAGAATGGCGAGGTTGCTGACAAACAAGTAGGTGCAGTACCTAAGACGACTTTGGTTTCTAAAATCAATGCACTGCTTTAAAATATAAAACCGCCGATCGGCGGTTTTTTTGTTTGTATTCCCTGTAACTTGTAGAGCGTAATCTCAACTTGTAACGGTTGCCGTAAGCGACGACCTAATAGAGAAGATATCCGGCCACTCCTGCTGCTATAATCATGAGAATCGGGTCCATTTTGAATTTGAAGGTGGCAATGAAGGCTATGGCGAAGATAATATAGCTTTTGTAGTCCACGAAGTTTTGTTTGTTCATCAATAACAACGCTGCTGCCCCGATAAGTCCTAAAACAGTGATTTTTAAACCTTGCATGGCCATTTCCACGTATTTGTTGTCCCGGAACATGAAAAAGAACTTGGAGATCGTGATCATGATGATCAGGGAGGGAAGACTGACGGCTATCGTGCAGATGGCTGATCCCCAGATGCTGCCTGTTGCCGTGTAGCCGATGTAAGTGGCGGTGTTGAAGGCAATAGGGCCGGGCGTGCTTTGTGAAATAGCCACGATGTCCGTGAAGTCGGCCACGCTGATCCAGTTGTGGGTTTCCACGACATCATGTTGTATTAACGAGAGCATGGCGTAACCGCCCCCAAAACCGAATAGGCCGATTTTGAAGAAGGTGATAAAGAGGCTGATATAGAGATCGAGTTCTGACATGTTAATTGAAAATTGAGAATTGGAAATTGAAAAACGGACTTTGTTTCATGACATTTTTAGAGTTTGTGGGTGATTTTGCCGTAAAGGAGGCCACCTAGGATGGCGGCGATGATGATATATATCGGCGAGAGGTTGAGTAACCAGACGAGTAGGGCGGCAATGACCGGGAAAATGATGGTTTTACGGGTGACTCCTGCCGACTTACCCATTTTGTATAAAGGGGCAGCGATGAGGGCCACGACTGCCGGGCGGATGCCTTTGAATACTCGTTCTACTCCGGGGTTGTTTTTGAAATCTGTGAAAATGATGGCGATTAACAGGATTACGATGAAAGAGGGGAGGATGGTTCCGAGGCTGGAAAAAATGACCCCTTTAATTCCTCGTGCCTTGTAACCCACGAAAATGGCCGTGTTCAGTGCAATCGGTCCAGGGGCGGATTGGGCTATTGCCATCATCTCCACGAATTCGCTCTCTTTTAGCCAACCTTTTTTATCCACGACTTCTTGCTGGATGAGTGGTATCATCGCATAACCACCTCCTAGCGTGAAAGAACCGATCTTGAAAAACGAGATAAATATTTGCCAGTATGAAGCCATAATTTTGCGTTATATATCAGTGGCAAAGATACGATTTCCCGACTAAAATTCTTAATATTGTAGTGTTGAAAACAGTGCAGATGCGTTAAAACCTTGTTGATTTTTGGGATGAGAGTTCAGGCCTTTGTACAGGCTCTGGTGAAGAATATACGAACTTGATGATTCATGTATGAAAAAAAGTACGAAAAGAAAGATAATTGTTGTTTTGGGCCTGTTTGTGGTAGTCGGCCTGATCGTGTGGTTCGGGATTTTCCGCAAGGTGGGGAGGTTTGATACTTTGCAGGCGGTACCCGTGGATGCGGTCTTTAAGGTGAATATTGTGTCTGTAAATAGCGTGCATGAACGGTTGCACCGGAATTTTATCTGGAAATCGTTGAAAAATTATCCCTATTTCGAAGAGTATCATTCGAATTTGCAATACGTGGATTCCTTGGCGAATACCTATCCTAAATTAAAAAGGATATTAACTGATCGTCCGGTAACAATTTCATGTCATCAGGTGGGGTTGAACAAATACGATTTCCTGTACGTTTGTGATTTGGGGAAATTGAACGTGATTCAGGTGTTTGAAACGTTACTGCTGAAATTGGTGCAGGATGACGAGATAAAAATAAAGACGATCAAGGACCCGAACGGGGAGATCCGGGAGATTCGCTGGGCTGACTGGCGATTCTTTTTCACGATCAAGGATAATCTGCTGATCGGTTCATCGTCTCATGCTCTGGTGGCTCGTTCTCTGGCTCGGTGTAAGACGAAGAAGGAGGTGCAGGAAGTGGTGGTTTCAGGGGATATAATGCTTGATCTTGATCATCGGCAGTTGGGAAAATGGGTTACTTCGGTCATGGAGGCATCGGCGGTGGCAGATGAATTTTCATTGTTGAAAAATACCCGTTTAATGATGCAGTTGAATGACAAATCTCTTCGTTTTGTCGGGGAAACGAGACCCGATCCTAATAAGTATTCTTTGTTGGATGTAGTTAGTTTCTTGGAAGGAGGTTCTTCTAACCTGGAGACGATCGCGGGTGAGAATACGGCAGCTTATGTTTCTTTTTGTTTTCCTTCTTTCAAGGATGCGGAAAATTTGCTGTTGGAGAATTACAAGGTGAATAGCCTGCAATCTTACACGGAAATGAAGAAATCACTGGATCGGTTGAATAAATTTCTGAATATGGACGTGTTGGAGGTGTTTACATCTTGGATTGGTGGGGAGGTGGCAATTATCAAACCCCGTTTGGAGAACGATCAGAAGACGGACCATATCGTGCTGGCGATACGAGCAAAAGAGATTCATCTGGCCAAGGATCAAATGGCTTATCTGGCCGAACAGATTCAATGGAAGACTCCTATCCGGGAGAGAGCGATGGAGTTTAACGGTCACACGATTCATTATTTCCGATTAAAAGGTTTTTTCCAGCTTTTCTTCGGGGGGATGTTCGAACGATTTGAACGCCCTTATTATACATTTTTGGGTGATTATGTCGTTTTTAGTAATTCTCCTGCCACACTCGCCGAGATGATTAAAGAGTACGTGCTGGGAAACACATTGGAGAATGACGAGAAGCATACGCGTTTAAAAGGGCAGTTGGGAAGTCGGAAGAACGTGTTCGGTTACGTGCAGACGCCCAATACATACGAGTATTTATATGATTCTTTCAAGGCGGGTTCCCAAGAGAGTCTGGAGAAGAACAGAGGGGCATTTCTGAGTTTTGAAACGATCGGTTTCTCGTTATCCAAGGAGGGAGGAATTTTTGAGACTCAGATTATAGCGAATTATAATGATAAGGCTCCCGAGGAGTACAAAATGCGAGAGTTAAATCGTCAATTTGAGAATCAGGTAAACAAGATCGAGGCAGGTTTTTATTATCCCGTGATTCCCGATAGTATTGCGGTGAGTAATCAAGAGTATTACGAGTACAAGTCAGAACAGGCCATTTTCAAAGGGGCTCTGAAGGATGGAGAGCCGGATGGCGTGTGGTGCGTGTTTAATGTCGCGGGAAAGTTGCTCGGACAATTTCCGTATGGCGACGGAAAGATAGACGGGGTTGCTCCGTTTTTTTACGAGAACGGGGATTTGTTGGCTCAGGTGACTTATAAGAACGGGGTGATTGCGGGCTATAAGGAGTTTTTTCCGGACGGGACACTTCGTACGGAGATCGTATATCGGAAAGGTGTACGACACGGCACGGCAAAGTTTTATTATAATACCGGGCATTTGTTCTGTGAAGGACGTTACAAGAACGGGCGACAGACCGGAAAATGGCGGTATTATAAAGTAACGGGGGAAAAACTTTATTAATTTTAGATTTTAAATTTTAGATTGAAAAATTTAATGATTTCGTGGTTAAGAAATCGTAGGTGAGGTCACTGAACTATGGAATCATAAATTTAGTGAGTTCCTCAATTTAAAATCTAAAATTTAAAATCTAGAATTATAGGGTTTGTTTTAAGATCTTCACGAGCGAGTCTCTCGTTTGAATGAAACGAGGCATATTTTCCGGTGAGATCGGTTCTTTGGGAGGTGAACTCATTTTTAACGGATTGATGGGAGTTCCATTTTTATATACCCGGAAATCCAAATGAGGGCCTGTTGCCAATCCTGTACTACCGACATAGCCGATAACATCACCTTGTTTCACCCGTTTGCCCGGTTGGATACCTTTGGCAAATTTGGAAAGGTGCATGTAGGTTGTGGTATAGACGCTGTTGTGTTTGATGGTTACGTAGTTTCCACCACCGTTGGCTTGAAAGGCTTTTTTCACGACAACGCCGTCCCCGATGGTATGTACTTCTGTGCCTGTCGGGGCTGCATAGTCTACGCCATGATGTGCCCTGTATCTTTTTAGTACAGGATGGAACCGGTTATTGGAGAATCCCGAAGAAATACGGGAGTATTTTAAGGGAGCTTTTAAAAAGGTTTTTTGCAGGCTGTTTCCTTCTTCATCAAAATAGGCCAATTTTTCGTTTTGTTCAAAAGGAATGGCATAGAAGTCTTTACCGGAATTGGTGAAAATGGCAGCTTTCACGTTGAAGTCCTGCAAAGGTTTGTCTTCCACGTATGATTGTTCGTAAAGGACACGTACGGAATCACCTTTGGCTATGCCGTAGAAGTCGATGCTCCACGCGTAGATATCGGATAGCGTGACAGCGAGCATGGGGTCTGTCTGGGCATCAACCATGGCATTCCATAGATTGGAGTTTATAATTATATTAACTGTCTTTTCTTTGGTCACGATGTCTTTTTTACCCACGTAAACATCTGCGGTTTCCTTGAAATCTATGACGACGTATTCCAAGGCATTTTTTTCGTAAATGAAAAATTCCGGGGTGCGAAGACTGTCTTGTGCCAAGAAAAGAGTGTAGTTTTGACCTCTTCTGATACTTCGTACGTCAAAGACGTCCTTGCAGCGTTGGGAGATTTCATGGATCTTGGCTGGTGATACCTTGTATTTGGAAAGGATTAGAGAGAGATTCTCATTTTTCCCCACGGTACCCTCTTCTATAATAAAGTTTTCATCAGGGATACCGTATTTGTAATGAATTTGTTGTTGTTCGGTCGTGTCAACAACTTCCTCTACCGCACTGGCTTCTAATATCGCCTCCTTGTTTCCTCTGTTGCTGGGCCAAAAAATAATAATACCTAATATAAGCCCTATGGCAGCCCAAATCCAAATCCATTTCGTTTTTTTCATCTTTTCCGTTTGATTCCTAATGTTCACTCAAAATCCGGGATGCAAGTTAGGGGATTCCTCTTGAAACTGCAACAAGGGAGGAATGTTTTTTTATCCACATGATTTTCAATGTGTGAAAAGATTCTTAATGTTGTTATTAATAAAAAGTTAAAGTCATTTTTTTAATATTACTCCTATTAGGATTTTACTATTTTTGACAAAACACAATATAAAAAAATGTTCCTGATTTTTTGGTGTGTATTTGTTTTTGAAGTGATGATGTAAAAGTTGAAAATGTTATTTTCTTCTGAAAATACAAAATGGTGATTAATGTAATTTGATGTAAAACAACTTGTTGATGAATTTGAATATCTTAAAGATTTCATAAAGTTGATTTTTGAATAACACTAAATTGTTTTTGGAACGTCTTTTTATAAAGTTTATACCTGTTGTTGTAGACAATATTAATTTTAATAACAAGTTTATGGAAGAGCCAATTGTAAAAGTCGAACATTTGTCACATCGTTACAGCATTCAATGGGCCGTAAGAGACATTAGTTTCGAGATTCCCCGGAGGGGAATATACGGGTTGCTAGGGTCTAACGGGGCCGGAAAGTCAACCACGATGAATATTATTAGTGGAGTTATCAAGCAAACCGAAGGGCAGGTTTTTATCAAGGGCATTGATGCCCGTAAGAGACCGGTTGATGCGAAACGTCATATCGGTTTTTTACCGCAGAAACCACCTTTGTATGGTGATTTGACGGTGGAAGAGTATTTGATTCATTGTGCAAGATTGCGTTGGGTAGCTGATAAGGATATTATCCCGGCGGTGGATGAGGTGCTGGCAAAATGTGGTATAACTCATTTCCGTAAACGTTTGATCAAGAATTTATCCGGTGGTTATCAGCAACGGGTTGGTATCGCACAGGCTATCGTTCATAAACCTGATCTGGTTATCTTTGACGAGCCGACAAACGGGTTGGACCCGAACCAGATTATGGAGATCCGTCACTTGATCCGTGATATTGCCAAGGATCGTACAGTGATTCTTTCCACTCATATTTTGACTGAGGTTCAAGCCGTTTGTGATCATATTTTGATGATCGAGGAAGGTAAGCTCGTGTTTATGGGAACGGTGGATGAATTTGATAATTATATTATCCCGAATTCTCTCTATGTTTCAATGATAGATCCCCCCGTTGCCGACGAGTTGGCAAAGATCGAGGGCGTTCTTGGTGTGGAAGAGTTAGGAAACCGGAATTTCCGTATTCGTTTCACAGAAGCACAGGAGGTTATTGACCAGATCGTGAAACTAAGCGCCGCTAACGATTGGCGTTTGTCTGAGGTTCGGGTGGAGAAGAGTTCCCTCGATAATATATTCGCAGAATTATCTAAGAAAGCACATTAAAAAATCGGGTTATGTTTAAAATGATATATAATATAGCGAGGACGGAATTGCAGATGTTGTTCTATTCTCCTGTGGCGTGGCTAATTTTAGTTGTATTTGGAGTACAATCGGGAATGCTTTTTGCCGACCAATTGGCCGGGCTTGTGAGTTCTCAAGAAATGGGATATGATATTCAAGGTTCCACGATTAGTATCTTTGCCAGCAGATGGGGGGGAGTTTTCACCACGATGCAGAATTACCTGTATTTCTATATTCCTCTGTTGACCATGAGTTTGGTAAGTAAGGAGTTGAGTAGCGGGTCTATTCGTTTGTTGTATTCTTCTCCGATTACGAATACCCAGATTATCGTGGGAAAATTCTTCTCCATGATGATTTACGGTCTTATCATGATTGGTATTTTATTCTTGATCACGCTTTGTAGCTGGGCAGTCGTTAAGGATTTTGAATTATCCATGGTTTTAACGGGGTTGTTGGGATTATACTTGTTGATCTGTGCTTACGCGGCTATCGGTATTTTCATGTCCAGTCTGACTTCTTATCAAATCGTGGCAGCTATCGGTACGTTTGCCGTGTTAATGGTATTAAGCATGATTGGTGGATGGTGGCAGGATTACGATTTTATTCGTGACGTGACTTACTGGTTGTCCATGCCCGGGCGAAGCGGAAAGTTTATTGCCGGTTTGATTTGTAGCGAGGATGTTCTTTATTTCGTTATCGTGGTTTGCCTTTTCTTGGCATTAACGATTATTCGTTTGAACTCGGTTCGTCAGAAAATTCGCTTCGTGATTACTTTAGGAAGAAATATCGGTGTTATTTTCTTAGCTTGTTTCTTGGGATATTTGTCTGCACTTCCGCAGATGAAACTTTACCATGATGCGACGTCAACGAAAATGAACACGTTGACCCCGAATAGCCAGGATATCGTGGCGAAGTTGGATGGTGGTATGACAATAACTACTTACATTAATGCTCTTGATCCGGGTGCATCTTGGTATGCTGCTCCTTATTTCCTGAAACCGGATATGGAGCGTTTCGAGCAATATTTACGTTTCAAACCGGATATGAAGTTGAAATACGTGTACTATTATGATACCACGGCGAACCCCATGCTGGACAGAAGATTCCCGAACGCAACACTTCGCGAGAAAATGGTGGAGGTTTGTAAGATCTACGGTTTGGATTCCAACAAGTTTATGGCTCCGGAGGAAATTCGAAAAATTATTGATTTGTCGGGAGAAAATAACACGTTCGTGCGTCAGATTGTTCGTGAAAATGGTGAAAAAGCATGGTTGAGAATATACAATGATATGCAACGTTTCCCGAGTGAAAAAGAGATTTCAGCCGCTTTCAAACGGATGGTGATGGATCTCCCGAAGGTCGGATTCGTGGAAGGCCACGGAGAACGTAGTTATTCTGGTGGTAAAGACCGTGATTATAGTGCGTTTGCTAATGATAAGGGTTTCCGTTACGCTTTGGAAAATCAAGGGTTTGATGTCGCAAAAGTTACGATGGATCAGCAAGTGCCTGAGGATATTAATATTATCGTGATTTCTGATATGCGGGAGTGGTTTACTCCGGAGCAGGAGGCTAATTTACAACAGTATATTGATCGGGGAGGTAATTTGTTCATCTTGGGAGAACCAAAACGTAGAGACGTGATGAATAATTTGTTTGCCAAGTTCGGTTACGAGATGACAACAGGTGTGCTGGTAAAGAGAGACACGAACCTGCAAGCTGACGTGATTCTTTCCTACCCGACGAAAGAGGCTGATAGTATTGCTTATGATTTTGGGGCAATGCGTAGTCGTCGTATGGTTATCACGACACCTAGTACCGCCGGATTGGAGCAAATTGCCGATAAGGGTTACACGGTGACGAATATGTTCAAAACTGACACGATCGGTGTTTGGAATGAATTGGAAACGACAGATTTTATTGATGATACCGTGCGTCTGAACCCGGCTATCGGTGAGGTCGAGAAGATCTATAATACCGTGGTTGCGTTGTCCAGAAAAGTGGGTAATAAGGAACAGAAAATTATTTTGACCGGTGATGCGGATTGTATCAGCAACGGGGAATTCGGACGAAGAGTTCCAGGAGTCCGGACTGCAAACTTCTCGTTAATTACCGGAAGTTTCTTCTGGATGTCGGATAACGAAGTGCCTATTGATGTGAGACGTCCTGCACTTCCGGATAATAAGGTGTACGTGGAAAAAACCGGAAGTAAGGTGATTAAATGGTCGTTCATGATCATATTGCCTCTATTGTTAGCGGGAATAGGTATCTTCTTGTGGATTCGTAGAAAAGGAAGATAAAAGATACTGAAGTTTATGATCGGGTGATCGCAAAATCACCCGATCATAAATTGTAATGGTATTAAAAAAGATTCTATAATTTAGAGAGTTAAGAGAATTAAAATATGTATATTTGTAAGGATGTGCATTTTTAATTTTCAATTTCAATTTTTAATTCATATAGGATGAGCTTTAAAATAGACAAACAGACGTTGGACGATCTGGCCATTTTCGGTAATAACCGGACGAAATCTGTTTATGATATTTTCAACCGAACCCGTACACGAGGAGGTGCGAAAATTCTTGAAGAGATGTTCTTGTATCCCCTATCGGATGCAGACCAGATAAACGAAAGAAGTGACGTGATTCGTTATTATCGTGATATCGAGGCCGAATTCCCGTTCCGTGGAGAGATTTTTGACACGATGGAATTCTACTTGGGTAACACGGACAGGCGTACACAGTTGATGACGCAGGATAACACGTTAGGACGGAAATTCAAGAATCTCGTTGGGACGGATACAGAGTATACCCAAATCCACAACGGGATTGTTTGTTGTATAGAGTTGTTGAACACGCTGGATGCCTTCTTGAAGAATTCGAAGGCGGATGCCGGTAACAAGACCATCGCGGAGTTGACGGCTAGTTTACGGGGGTTACTGGGTAACGAGAAGTGGTCCTGGTATGTTTCCGAGAAGGGAAAGAAGAAACTGGGTTACGAGCAGGCGGTAGTTTACGACCGGGTGTTGCGTTTCGAGGAACGGGATAAGCTGATGAAAATTTTGTATTACGTTTATTTGCTGGATGTTTACATGGCGGTGGCCAACGTGGCGAAAGAACGTGGTTTTGTTTTCGCGAAAGCTCACCCGAATGACAAGAACACGTTGGTTATGAAAGGGGCGTTTCATCCTTTCCTCACGAACCCTGTCGGTAACACGATCACGGTGGACGAGAATAGTAACGTGATTTTCTTGACGGGAGCGAACATGGCCGGGAAGTCGACTTTCATGAAGAGTTTTGGCATCACGGTTTTCTTGGCTCACGTGGGATTCCCTGTCCCCGCAAAGGAAATGGAATTTTCAGTTCAAAACGGGATGTTCACGACGATTAACTTACCGGATAACTTAAGTATGGGATATAGCCATTTTTATGCCGAGGTTTTGCGGGTGAAGAAGGTGGCACAACAAGTTCGGCAAACGCAACACCTGATCGTGGTGTTTGACGAGTTGTTCCGCGGTACGAACGTGAAAGATGCTTACGACGCGACAGTGGCGGTGACAGAGGCTTTTGCCGGAATCCGTAATTGCACGTTTATCATTTCGACTCATATTATAGAAGCGGGAGAGGTACTGAAAGAAAGGTGTGATAACATAAATTTCGTTTACTTGCCGACCAAGATGGAGGGAAGTAAGCCTGTTTATACCTACACGCTAGCTCCCGGTATCACGGATGATCGTCATGGTATGATGATCGTGAATAACGAACATATTATCGAAATCATTAAAAATGGAGAAGCATGAGTTTTGAGACAGATAAACAGACCCTGGATGACCTGAATCTTCTGGGGAAATACAAGAATAATTCCGTTTACAGTTTGTATGTCGGGACGATCACCCGGGGAGGTGAGCGCAAGATGGAGGACATGTTCCTGCACCCGTTGACAGACGCGAAGTCAATCAACGAGCGTTCAGCCGTGTTCCGTTATTTTAGAGATCATGATTTCGGTTTTCCTTTCGGGAAGGACGAGTTTGATGTCGTGGAACAATATATTGCCGGGGCTAGTGGAAAGCGTGCTTTTATGAACATGCTGCAAATTGCGCGGGCAAAAGCCATGTTTTACATCAGCCATGACCCGGAATTCGGGATTATCCGGGATCGTATCGTGACATCGATTGAATTTTTCCGGAAGGCCCGGACTTATTTTGACGAGTTGGGACGTGACGTTGCCGGGAATCCTTTCCAAAAGATTGCGGAGCGTGGAAAAGCTTTGTTGAGCGATAGCCGGGTGACGAAGTTGTTGGAGAATTCTCGTCGGGAGAATCCCGGTTTGATGGATATGATTTGTTTTGACCGGAATTTGCGGTGTGTTTCTCACAAGAATTTTAAGGAAGTGATCGAGTTATTGCAGGAGATTGACGTGAACGTGGTTATAGGTAGCGTGGCCAGGGAGAGAAACTTCTGTTTTGCAGAGGCAGCTGATGACGGGGAGATCCTGGTTGCCATGAAGGGGTTGCACCATCCTCGTATTGACGGGGCGATCTCTAATGACCTGGAGGTGACGGCCACGAAGAACGTGTTCTTCCTGACGGGTGCTAACATGGCTGGAAAGTCCACGTTGATGAAGTCATTCGGTATCGCGGTGTACTTGGCTCACATGGGTTTCCCCGTGGCGGCAACTTCCATGCAGTTCCGTATTCAAGATGGAATGTACACGTCTATTAACGTGCCGGATAATATTAACCTGGGTTACAGTCATTTCTACGCGGAGGTTCTTCGCGTGAAGAAGGTCGCTATCGAGGTGAGTCGTGACAAACGCTTGATCGTGATTTTCGACGAGTTGTTCAAGGGTACGAACGTGAAAGATGCTTTCGACGCGACACTGGCTGTCACGGAGGCGATTGCCGAGAGAAAGAATTGCGCGTTTATGGTTTCTACCCACATTATCGAGGTGGGACAGGAACTCGGGAAACGTTGTGATAACGTGACGTTCGAGTATCTTCCGACCGTGATGAAAGGTAAGTTGCCAACATATACTTACAAGTTGGAGCCGGGTATCACGAGTGATAAGCATGGTATGATTATTATTAATAACGAGAAGATTATCGAGATTATTAAAGGAGAGGTTGCCTCTTAGTCTGATAAAGATTTCAGAATAATATATTGATCCCGGGAATAGTAATTGTTCTCGGGATATTTTTTTTGTTCGCAATTATAAATTGATTTCTATTCGCTTTTTTACTTTTAATGTGATTATATTTGTGTTCGTCAAAACGTAATGCAAGATAGATGTTGAATGAAATTGAGGTTGGCTTGATCTGTTTATCAGAGAGAAAGAAGTTTAAAGAGGTGTACGAAGAGTATTTTACCGCTTTGAAGTATTTCGCCATGCGTTACGTGAAGGATGAGGAGGTGGCTTGTGATCTGTTGCAGGATGTTTTTGTCAAATTGTGGGAGAAGGGGGATCGGTTCGAGAACGAGATGCAATTGAAGACTTATCTGTACCGGGTTGTTCGGAATCATTGCCTGACTTATATTCGGGATACCCAAAGGAAAGAGAAACGTATGGAGGGTTTCGAGGTGGAAGAGACAGAGGAATCGTTCGTACACCAGATGATCGAGGCTGAGATTTACGCTTTGATAAATGATATTTTCGAGGAACTCCCGGATGCTTGCAGGAATGTTTATATGAAAAGTCTGGAAGGTAAGAGCCACAAGGAAATTGCGGAAGAATTGCATATCGCAATCACTACAATTAAAAAGCACAAGACGAACGCAAATAATTATTTAAGAGGACGGTTGAAGGATTTGCTACTTTCTGCCATATTCTGTGGAGTTTAATTATTTGTGCGTTGTATTTATTATGGATAGACTATTTGCCAAGAGACTTTTGTGCAATTTTGAAAACTTTTTGATGAAATTTTGGTAACAAAATTTCATGGGAGAGCGCTGATTTACTGTGAGGAAACCGGTACTGTTATCTGGTAGAGAGTATGATGTGGTTGATTATGAGCGGAAGAGTGGGTGTCGGGCCGTATGCCTTGGCGATCTGATTTTTTTTCACGCAATATATGTATATTTAAAGATTTAAGTGATTGATTTTTATGATCCTAGTTGTAATTTTGTCTTGATTTTTATCATAACATGATTTTTATTGAAAAAAATCAGATTCGGAATACTACCTTTCATGCATTTTGGAGTTCTTAATATAGAAATAATTAAAAATGGATTTTCAAATAGGAAATAAGATACATCTGATAGCATGAATATGGATAGTAAGAGAATAGAAAAATTAATAATGAAAGCACTTTTGAAAGAGATTTCTGAAGGGGAGCGGTGTGAGTTGGATGGGTGGTTGAATGCTTCTGAACAAAACAGGAATTTTTTCGAGAGTTTGCATTCGGAGATGTATTTAAAGAAGGCGGTGGGAGATCATAATCGGCTATTGCGGGATGCGGGATGGAAACAAATAAAGAGAAAAACGGTGGAAGTGAGGTCTCGTAAGATTCGTTTGCAGGTGTATCGTGTTGCGGCGGCGATTATTTTCCCTTTAATGTTAGGAGGGTTTATTTGGTATATGATGGGTTCTGTGGAGAAACGGTCAGGATTACCTTTAGCACATCAAGAGATAAAGGTGGGAGGATCTAAAGCAGTGGTTACATTATCAACGGGAGAGCGGGTTGCACTTTTCGGTGACACTACGGTATGTGTGAATGACGGGTTGTCCACGATGATTAATCAGCAGGATACGTTGAATTTCATGAAAAATAACGACGTGGTTGTAGCGGAAAATAGTTACACGGTTATTGAGATTCCGAGAGGTGGAGAATATATTGTTCGATTAGAAGACGGAACCGTGGTTTATTTGAATTCTGAGTCGGAATTGCGAATGCCCGTTCATTTCGGATCAGAAGAGAGACTGGTTTGGTTAAAAGGCGAAGCTTATTTCAGTGTTAAGCACGAGAACAAGCGTCGGTTTATTGTGAGAACGGATAGGGCTGATGTCTCGGTGTTAGGAACAGAGTTTGGAGTAAGGGCATACTCTGGCGAGAAAGAGTTCTTGACGACTTTGGTGAAGGGTAGAGTTGAGGTGAAGAGTGAAAATAACGTGCATCGTATTGTGCCGGGAGAACAAGCGAAAGTTGATAATACTGGAAATATAGCGGTTACGAAGGTGAATACGGATGAATTTGTCGCTTGGAAAGTGGGGCGGATCGTGTTCACGGACGCTCGTTTGGAGGATATCATGAACGAGTTGCAAAGGTGGTATGATTTCAACGTGTTTTACGCAAGTTCGGAACTCAAAGAATTGCGTTTCTCGATGGATATTGTGAAATACAAGGAGGTTTCGGAGATATTTGACCTGATGGAGAAGATTCGAAGAGTCTCTTTTGAGGTAAATGGGAATAATGTGATCTTAAAATAAAGAGAGTAGTACCGCAAATACCACTCTCTTAAATGCCTGATAACAGACAAATGTAAAATCAATACAAAGTTATGGAAAATAATTAGAACAAGAAAAAAAAGGGAACTCATTTCTACCGCAAATAGAATTGAGACTAAGGATAGATAACAGACGAATGTAAAATCAAACAAATTATTTTTATGAAAAAACATCATGAGAGTTTGCGGGGTTTTCCCCGTTGGCTGTGCCGGCTACTATTATTTGTGAATGTTGTGCTGGTGACGGTATCGTTTTCATTTGCTCAACAGAACACGAATCGGGTTACGATTGACATGAAGAATGCTTCTTTATCAGAGGTGTTTAACGAGATTAAACGACAGACGAATTTGAGTTTCATGTTTAGTAACGACGATTTGAAGAATGTTCCGAGAAAGGATGTCCAGATTAAAAATGTCACGGTAGATGAGGCAATGAAGAAATGCTTGGAAGGGACAGGCTTGGAATACGAGCTGACGAATAACGTGGTTGTTATTCGTAAAGCTGCTGCAAAAATTGAAAAAGCACAACAAGTAACATTAACTGGTACTGTGCGAGATAAAGATGGCCAGACTTTACCGGGAGTGTCCGTTGTAATTAAAGGAACTTCTTTAGGAGGGGCAACAGATATTGATGGAAAATATCGATTCACGGTTCCTTTGGCGAAGGATATGGTATTGGTATTTTCTTTCGTGGGGATGGAGACCAAGGAGGTGGTATATAATGGAGAATCGACTTTGGATGTGACCTTGGATCCTGATGTAACAGAAATGGCCGAGGTTGTCGTGACAGGTATTTTTACCCGTAAAGCGGATAGCTATACCGGTGCCGTGACGACGATTAAAAAGGAGGATTTGCAAAAGGTTGGTAACCAGAACGTGTTGCAATCACTGAAAAATATCGATCCTTCTTTCCAAGTATTGGAGAATAATGAATTCGGTTCTGATCCGAATAAGGTTCCGGATATTCAGATGCGTGGAGCGTCTAATTTTTCAGATATGAAAGATAAATACCAGACAAACCCGAATCAACCGCTTTTCATTGTTGACGGATTCGAGCAGTCGATAGAGAAAGTAATGGATATGGATATGAACCGGGTGGCTTCGATCACCTTATTGAAAGATGCAACAGCCAAGGCTCTTTATGGTTCTAAAGGTGCTAACGGGGTTGTCGTGATCGAGACTGTGACCCCGGAAGCCGGAAAAATGAGAGTTTCTTATTCGGGCAATCTTAGTATTCAGGCTCCAGATTTAGGGAGTTATGATTTGGCAAATGCGGCAGAAAAACTAGAGATCGAGAAAAGAGCAGGTGTTTACACGGATAAATCGGGACGTCCCAATGTGCAACAACAATATGATGAGAAATATAACGAGTATTACAAAGAAATCTTGCGGGGAGTGGATACATATTGGTTGGAAAAACCTTTACGTGTGGGAGTGGGACACAAACACTCGTTGAATTTTGAAGGAGGGGATGACATTATCCGGTATAGTATTGATTTTTCGTATAATAAAGTCGCCGGGGTAATGAAGGGGTCTGATCGTGAAGTGATTTCTGGTGGTTTTAATTTTCAATATCGTTACGGTAAATTCCTTTTTAGAGATCAATTGTCTGTCACTTTTAATAAGGCTGACGAGTCTCCTTATGGGGCATTCTCCGAGTATGCAAAATTGAATCCTTACTGGAGAGCTTACAATGATGATGGTAGTATTAGGGAGGTTATGGGAGATTACCAGATCGCAAATATGCAGGGAAGTCATCCTATATATAATCCGATGGTAAATGCTTCATTAAACACGAAAACCTCGACATCTTATACTGATGTCACGAATAATTTTTATGCAGAGTGGGATGCTTTCGAAGGAATGAAGGTAAAAGGACGTTTCGGGTTAGTTAGCAGCAAAAATGATAGTGAGGTGTTTTTACCGCGTGATCATACGTCTTTCCGGGATATATCGCCTGATAGCGAGGATTATTTTAATAGAGGGAAGTACACGAAAGGTAATGGCACGCGTTTAGATTATAATGTGGATCTTTCTGCGAATTATTCAAAATTGTTTGGTAAGCATTTGTTATTTGCTAATGCCCAGTGGAGTATAAGTCAAAAAAAGAGTGAGATGGTATACTTCCAAGCTCAAGGATTTGCTAATAACAAGATGGATTATATCACGAATGCGAAAGAGTATGTTTCCGGTAGTCCTTATGGAGATGAATCAGTCGTGAGGGAGACTAGTGTTTTGGCCTCTGTTAACTATTCTTATGATGACCGCTATTTATTAGATGCAACTTATCGGGCGAATGCTTCTTCTCTATTTGGTGCAGACAAACGTTGGGGAAGTTTCTGGTCTACAGGTATTGGTTGGAATATTCATAAAGAAAGGTTCTTCGAAGGAGTCAGTTTTTTGGAGAAATTGAGATTAAGAGCTTCAACGGGGTATTCCGGTTCGCAGAACTTTAATTCTTATCAAGCGATAGCCACTTATAAGTATTATAACGAGAGCTATGATAATATTATGGGATCGTACTTGATTAGTCTGGCGAATCCGGAATTACAATGGCAAAAGACTCAGGATAATAATTTTGGTATAGAGTTTTCGGTGTTGAATATGTTGGATGTTACTTTTGACTATTACATAAAGAACACGGAAAATTTGTTGACTCCTGTTTCACTTCCTCCTTCAGCTGGTTTTGATAGTTATATGGAGAATTTAGGCGAGACGCAAAATCGAGGTATCGAGGCAAAAGTTAATCTGCGTGCGATAAGAGATACGAAGCGTGAAATGTATTTAAGCGTGTTTGGCTCCCTTATGCATAATAAGAACAAAATAACCAAGATTTCAGATGCATTGAATACATTAAATAATACTCGGGATGAGGAGAAGATAGAGAGTAATATACCGGATCACGAAAATGGAAAGGGTGTGACCAAGCCTTCAACCCGTTATGCGGAAGGGCAATCTATGAATGCAATATGGGCGGTGAGATCATTGGGAATAGATCCAATGAATGGTGATGAAATCTTTTTATCAGCGGACGGTAAGATGGTTTATAAATGGGATCCGAAAGATCAAGTGGTTGTCGGTGATGATTTACCCAAGGTTTCCGGAACTTTCGGTTTTAATTTTGAATATAAAGGCTTTTCTGTGAACACGTCGTTTTATTACAGATTGGGTGGACAATATTATAACCAGACTTTGGTAAATAAAGTGGAGAATGCCGATATACAATATAATGTGGATCGTAGAATGTACACGGATCGTTGGACAACTCCGGGAGTTGCGGCTAAATATAAAGCCTTTAATAGTAGTGAACCCTTTACCCGACCGACATCTCGTTTTGTTCAAGATTTAAATGAATTGCAGATGACATCGTTAAATATAGGATATGATTTCCGCAATTGCGGTTTCATGAAGGGGGGAGCAATTGAACGGTTAAAATTGCAATTCTATGCGAATGATTTGTTCAGATTATCAACGGTGAAAACGGAACGAGGTACTGAGTATCCGTATGCTAGAACGTATTCATTTACTTTACAGGCAACGTTTTAGATTTTTGAATGATAAAAAAGGAAATTATGAAGAATATAGTACATAGAATAAAGTTATCCGTTTGGGTTCTTCTGGTTTTGTTTGTTACAACTTCCTGTGAGAGCTGGTTAGATGTGAAACCTAAGACGGAAGAAGAAGCTGAACGTATGTTTAGTACAGAAGAAGGATTTAAGTCTGCTTTGGCAGGTACTTATATTTCTCTGAGTCAGCCCGAGTTGTACGGTAGAGAGTTAACCTTCGGAATGGTAGGTGTTTTAGGACAAGAATGGGAAAAGGGAGGAACCTTGGATCAAACCAGCTCGGCATATTCTTTTTTCTTGCGATATAGATATGATGAGACGGTGTCAAAAGCAATTGTGGAGAAAGTGTGGGGAGAAATGTATAAGACGATTGCTAATGTGAATACATTGATTGAGTACACGGATAAAAAACGGGATGTGTTGAAAGGGAATAATTATGAAATTATTCGCGGAGAGGCTTTGGCTTTAAGAGCTTTTATTCATTTTGATCTTTTACGGTTATATGCGGAAGCTGATTTTTCTGAGGCTGCAGAGGTTTCAATCCCTTATGTGAAAGAAGCTAAACCAGCGATTGCTCCACAATATACTCCGGCAGACGTGGTGGAATTAATTCTGGGAGATGTAAAAGATGCTCTTGATTTATTGGAGAAAGATCCCATTTATACGGGGCAGGATGTCTCTGGTGAGGATAACGGTTATTTAGCCAATCGGAATTTCCACTTGAATTATTATGCTGTGCAAGGTTTGAAAGCCAGGGTATTAGCTTATGCAAAACAAATGGATAAAGCGGCAGAGGCAGCTTTGATCGTGATTGGTGCGCAGGAAAGTAAAAATATTTTTCCTTGGGTGAAAAAGAATGATATAAATCCTAGTGATGTAACATTGAAAGATCGTACTTTTTCTACCGAGCATCTTTTTGCCTTGAATACGATCAAATTGGACGAAAATATCAAAGGATATTTTAAAGAGACGACGTCACCGATGCTTCCTCGGCAGGCAATCACGGGTGGTTCGAATTATTTGTATGATGTGGCTGATTATCGTTTGAAGTGGTTTGATAATGAGAATGGGTTGGTAAATGTGTTTTCAAAATTCTGGCAAAGCGATAAGAAAACGGTAGATGGGGTTGTTTTACCGAAGAGGGATAGAATGCCAGTGATTCGGATTTCAGAGATGTATTATATCGTGGCAGAGTCGATGAAGATGTCTGATCCTCAAGGAGCATTGGATAAATTGAATTTGGTGCGTAAAATGCGTGGATTGACAGAGCCTCTTACTGACCTGAATCCTGATGCGATTCAACAGGAAATACAGAAAGAGTACGAGAGGGAATTTTTAGGAGAAGGACAGTTATTTTTCTACCATAAGAGACAGGGAACGAAGAATATCGCAACTGCAAATGCTGTTTATAAACTCCCGATGCCTGATCTGGAGATCGATCTTGGAGAACGTGAATAATTTTAAATTTGTTGATTATGAGAAATATATTTAAAATATGGTTACTTGCGGGATTGGTGTCATTCTTTATGATATCATGTAGCGAAGATAAGATTGAAACTTATTCCGGTCCAGATGCGGTCAACATGTGGATTGGTACGACGAGAGATAGTGCCGAGATGTCCTTTTTGGCACTGGAACCAACATTGACCGAATATGACTTTAACGTGGAACTTCGAATTCAATCCGTATTAAGGAATGAAGATCGAGATGTGAAAATTAACTTGGGTGAATTGACAACGGCTGTTGCCGGAGAAAATTTCGAAGTCGCTGAAAATGTTACTATTCCCGCTGGGGAGACTTCCGTTATAGTACCGGTGAAAGTTTATAAAAAAGGGTTGGCCGATATTGAAGGTGGATTGGTTGTTGAGCTTGTTATTGGAACATCCGATGATTTCATTCCGGGGGTCTATGGGAAAATGAAACTTTCTTTTGCCGGTGATTTCCCAAAAAATTGGTATGCAAGTACGACTTCAGATGTAGGAGCAATACCTTATTTCTGGGGTAAATGTACGAAAAATAAATACCAATTCGTTTTTGAACATTTAGGTACTATTGATTTGAAAGATTATGCGGGATGGAATTATACTCCGATTATAGCAATGCAGAATGAGTTGAATGCTAAATTAGAAAAATATGCTGCAGATCATGACGGGGAATGGTTACCGGATGACGATGGAAGTAAAATGTGGTTCTCTGCTGGTACCTGATATTTAAGTCTATTGGAGTATTGGTATATTGATGAATTAAAATTTAGAGTTTATGAAAAATAAGATAAGACATTTATTATTTCTTTCGGTAATACTATTTTCTGTTGCTTCATGTATTGATGATAAAGGAAATTATGATTATACGGAAATTGAAGATGCAATAGTTGAGATACCGGAAGTAAAAGAGAATGGAGGTAAGATTAGTCGTGATCGCTATGACGAATTAAGTTTAAATCCTGAGATACAGTATCAAGCCGGTTCTTCTGCGGATGACTATAATTTTGAATGGGGTTTGTACACTCAACAACCACAAAAAGATGATGATGATGCTTATATCCCGAAGAAAATTATTGGAGATAAACCGCAATTGTCGTACAAGCTAATTGATGAGCCGGATAAATATTATGTAGTTTTGAAGGTGACGCATAAAGAAATGGGCTCGTGTACAGATTATAAATTTGAATTGAATGTTAATTCTATGGCTGGGTGGCTTATTTATGACGAAGCCGCTAGTGGAGATGGAGATTTTCAGATTATTCGTGATCGTGAAATTGTTCCGGACTTGTCTTCGATTCAGACAGGTATTGTTCGGAATTATTTTGCTACGGCTAATGGAGGAAAGAAATTACGGGATGGAAAGTTCTTGGGAAGAAGGAATATGAACAATCAATATGATCATTTATATCTTTTCAAAGAGGACGGGATGTACAAAATGAAAGCTGGAACTTATGAAGTTATTACTGAAGATTATTCTACTTTGTTTTCCACTCAACCAGCGAAAAATGCTCCGATGGCTCTTTATTATCCTAGCCCGATGTATGGACAAGTCGAAGTATTCGTGAATAATAATGAGATGTATACGATCAGATGGAATATGCTGGGACAGGAGGATAAATACACTACACCTATAGGAGCTTGGGGGACTGCTTATAAAGTTAATCCGTTTATAGCTCCGGTTCCTGTGACAGGCAATACTGTTCGTGCTGTTTTGTATAATGATATTAGTAATGCTAGAGGTCAGTTTATTACTATAAATAGTAGTGGCGCTGCTGGTTTTCCGATGACTCCAGAAGGGAAATTTAATACTGGAGCGATTAATACTAATGAGACCATGAAACTTAAATTGGAGTATTTGGGACAAGGTCGAGATGGTATTACTTGTGCATTATTTAAAGATGAATTAAATGCTGGGAAGCTTTCGCTTTATACTGCAGATCTTCGGGATGTTTCTAAGCCTTTAGCATTGGAGATTTACGATTTAAGTGATTTACAAAATATTGATGATGCAAAATACTTTACTTTCGGAACTCGGGGTGATGTATTGTTTTATGCGACAACTTCTAAGGTTTATAGTTACGTGTTCAACGGGGCTGTAACTGAATTGCTTTCAACATCAGGAGAGGAGATTGTTTCCATGAAATTGTACACGCATTCAGCCAATGAAGATTACAGTGGGCGTATGTTGTTCGTGGCAACTTATGATGGGGCGGCCGGAAAAGTGTACAAAATTAAATTCAATGAGTTGAATGGACAGTTGGATGGTGAAGTTGAGGAGTATACCGGTTTCGGAAAAATTATTGATATGATGAATAAAGAATAAAAATATCCCTCTCATGAATGCATGAGGGGGAACTTCTAAAATGGTTATTAATGAAAATAAATAAATTATTTAGAATTATAGGTTTTGCTTGTTTATTGCTAGTGTTGACTGTATCGGTGAGTGCCCAGAAGTATAAATCAGTGTTTAAAAACCTGACTTGGGAACAGGCGGCAGAGCTGGCGCAGAAAGAAGGAAAGATCGTGTTGGTGGACGCTATGCGAAAAGCTAGAACCCCGGAGGATCAGAAAAAACAAGATGCTACAGAGCGAAAATTGTTTTCTATTCCGGAAATTATGAATTTTTGTGATCAGCACGTGATTGCTATTCATATTGATATGGGGTCTGAGGCAGGTCAAGCATTTGCTCCTAAACTAATGATGAATATGTACCCGACCTATGGTTTCTTTATGCCTAATGGGGATATTCTTGGGGTGGTGAGTCCTTATCTTTTGGCTCAAAAACCGGAAAAGTTCGAGGAAGTTGGAAATAAGGCTTTGAAAGACGCAGAGGTGAAAAGAAATAACAACCGTTCGATTCAATTTGAAGAGATTAGTTTGAAGGATGCAATGGCGAAAGCGAAAAAAGAGAATCGATTGATTTTTATTGATGCTTATACGGATTATTGTCAACCTTGTATGTTAATGGTGAAAAATGTATTCTCGTTGAATAAGGTGGCTGATTTTTACAATCAGAATTTTATAAACTTGAAAATGCATTTCGGAAAGGAGAAAGAACTTGCGGAAAAATATGGCACGAGTGGTTATCCGGCATTCCTGTTTATTAATGGTGACGGGAAATTGGTCTATATGGAGAGCGGATACACGGAAGAAGATGAGTTTATAGGTTATGGGAAAATGGCTTTAGAGAAGGCCAAAGGAATTGAATTTATCGAAGGGGACTGGAATCGGGCATTGGAGCAAGCGCGACAAGAGAATAAACTTATTTTCATGGATTGTTATACTTCTTGGTGCGGACCTTGTAAACAACTGGCGAAAACCGTGTTTACTGATCCGGATGCGGCCAACTTTTTCAACGAACATTTCGTGAACCTGAAAATGGATATGGAAAAAGGGGAAGGGATAAATTTGAAAGATCGTTTTGAAGTGAAAGCATATCCTACATTACTTTTTATTAACGGGCAGGGGGAAGTTGTACATTGCCTTGTTGGGGCGCCAGGATTGAAGGAATTGATGGAACAAGCTCAGCTCGCTTTTGATGGGAAAGGGTTAGCCTATGCGGATGATGAATACCAAAAGGGTAACCGGGAACCGGAATTGATTCAAGCATATCTTACTTATTTAGGAAATGCCTCCTTAGATAAAGAGGCAGAGAAAGTAAGTCTGGATTATTTTGCCACGTTAGACAAGAATAATTTAAAGGAGAGAAAGTATTGGGATATATTTGCCAAGTATGTGAATGATGTTGATTCAGATTTATTTCAATACGTGTATGAACATCGGGATGAATTTTATTCTATTTATGGAGAACAAGATGTAAAACGGAAAATTCAAAATGTGTGGGGTAGTGGTGCTAACCAGTTTGTGCATAAAGAAGGAGATCAGATGGTGTTGGACAAAAAAGGTTTTAAACGTTACGTAAAACGCATGGAAAAAGCAAAAGTGGATGGCTGGGAGGATATTGCTTCCGGTGCGGAAATGATGAATGCGGAGAAGATTGGCGATTGGAAGACTTATATTGCTTTAGGTACAGAGCGTATCAAGCAAAATAAAGTTTCCGATCTGCTACTTTATAATTGGGGATTACGGGTAAATAAGCAATGTAAAGATAAGGAGTTAAGATTATTGGCGGCTAAGTGGTTTGATGAGGCGGCAGCTAAAGCTGCTAAAAATGAGGCAGAAGGAAAAAGTAATATGATGTCTTACCGGACATATTTTGAAAAACTGGCAAAAGATTTGAAGGCTGATGTGCAGTAAACGAAGGGATTTTAATGGACTAAAATGATATTTATGAGAAAGATTTTAAGATTATTGTTATTCACTTGTATGATGGTTAGTACAAGTAGTGTTTTCGCCCAGAAAACGATCACAATCAAAGGGAAAGTGAAATTCCCTTATAACCGGTTCAACATGGAAATTATTGAACGGCAAGGATTCGACAAGACAATTATCGATTCGTGCAAGGTAAAAGATGATGGGACATACGAATTCAAAATGAAGGTGGATAAACCGGGTGTTTACACGTTGGACTGTCAAAAGTGGCAATCTGTACAATTCTGGGCAGAGGACGAGGATTTGGAGATTAATTTCAGGGGAGAGGACACGGCTAAGATAAAAATAAAGAACCCGCCTTACGTGTATATTAAAGGTGGACCGAACAATGAGTTAATGAATTTAATGAATTGGGATGGATACCGGGGGTATCAATTAATGATTGGTATTTCTCAAGGCGTGTATCGTATTCCAGGGATTGATGATCAGGCAAAACAAGAAGTTTCCGGTAAATTTTATGATATGTTGGGAAATGAATCGAGAGCGAGAGCTAAATTTTTAGCAGAAAATTATGCTGATCGGAATAGTGTGTTGGCAATATTACCGGCTTTGAGAGGAGAAGAAAACGAGGAATTAGTAAAACAGGTTCTATCTCGTCTGGAAAGTAAGAATCCGAATTATGCTCCCTTGTTGAAATACAAGGCAGAAATGGCTGAGGCGAAAGCTCAAAAAGAACGTTTGGCCGAGGGGAAAGTTGCCCCGGAATTTTCATTCCCTACCCCTGATGGAAAGAAAAAGTTAGGACCTCAGGATTTTAAAGGAAAGATTCTTGTACTTGATTTTTGGGCTTCTTGGTGCGGACCTTGCCGGGCTGAAATTCCTCACTTGAAGGAGGCTTATAAAGAGTATAGCAACAAGGGTGTGGCATTCTTTAGTGTTTCGATTGATAAAGATGATGCTGCTTGGAGAAAAGCCATGAAGGAAGAGAATATGCCTTGGGCGCAAGCGCAGGCTCCGAAGGCTGGAAAAGACGTGATGAAACAATACCAGTTCTCGGGAATCCCTTATATTTTGGTTTTGGACAAGGAGGGGAAAATCGTGGCAAAGAATTTGCGGGGAAAGGCATTGACGGATAAGCTAGAGGAATTGCTTAGTGGTAAAAAGAAGAGCGTGGCGATGCCTGCGATGGGGATGTAGTAAAAAAGGGGCAGGGGGATGGCGTGTAAGGTCGGGAGTAAATGCTTCTTCTTATCACACAGTTCTTTGCATGCATCTCCCTACTTCTTTTAGAATATATAATGGTAAAGGAAATGAGAATATTACTTTGTTTTGTATTGATGTGTTGCATGTCCGGATTGGTTTCGGCACAAATGACTGCAGCGAAGAAAATACCGCCTGCTATCGAGAAAAAGATCGTGTTGAAAGCATCTGCTCAAAAAGTGTGGGATTACATCTCGGAACCGGCAAGTTACAAGAAGTTTTCGGGCGTGAAGGAATTTACTTGCGAGGAGAAGGCTTTGAATGCTAAAATCGAGTTGACCGGGAAAGATGGCAAAAAAAGGAGTCAATATATCAGCGTGATTGATTATGATATCTTCAAGATTTGTTATTTTGTTACCCGATCGGATTACGCGGGCGATAAACAGTGGGTTTATGCTTTTGAAGTTCATCCCAAAGGAGACAAAAAATGTGAGGTCGTGTTGTCTGTTTACAATGGGTTTGACGAACTTTCGCCAGAATTCAAGAAAGGAATGACCGAAGAGTTCGACACTATTATTGCCAGTTTGCAGAAAAAATTTAAATAGTGATATTACGAGAGGATGTTCAATTAAAGTTTATGTAATGAAGAAATTATTTGTATTAATCGTTTTGATGGCCGGGATTGTTTGGGGCGCAGAGGCTCAAAGCAAGGGGATTACTTTCGAACAGACGAAAGAATGGAAGAAAGTTTTGAAAAAGGCTAAGAAAGAGAAGAAGTTGATATTTATCGATTGTTACACTTCTTGGTGCGGGCCTTGTAAGATGTTATCCTCACAGGTGTTTACCCGTGAGGACGTGGGGAATCAGTTTAATGCGGATTTCGTGAACGTGAAGTATGATATGGAAAAGGATGCGGATGGCGTGATGTTGAAAGATAAATTTGAAGTGAAGGCTTTCCCAACTTTGGTTTTCGTGGACCCGAATACGCAGCAGGTGGTTCATAAGATGGTTGGGGCCGGTTCCGCCGAATGGTTAATGGAAGGTGGAAAGATGGCAAAAGATCCACAAAACAATTTGAGTGGATTGACGAAGCGATACGAGGCTGGGGAGCGGAGTACGGATCTGTTAAGTCGTTATTTGAATGCTCTATCCTCTGCTTATATGCAGGAAAAACAAGGGGCTGTTGCCGCTGAATATTTGAACGCCTTGTCGGATGACGAGATTGTAACCAAGGATAATTGGGAGTTGATCAAAAAGAACGTGAGCGATCCGTTATCAAAGCCTATACGTCAAGTGATTGAAAATATCGGGCGTTTCTATGAAGTAGCCGGTAAAGAAGTGGTAGATTATAAATTGGAAAATTCGATTAAGGGAGCCGTGGCTGAAATCACGTATTGGCGTCCGGGAAACGGGGAGTTTAACGAGGCTAGAAATGCCGAGTTGATTAAATTACTTCAGTCTTTGGATTATGCTTTTATCCCGGGAGCTTTGGCTAGTTTATACACCGCCGAGTATGTTCGGAAAGGTGATTATAAAGGAATGTTGAATAGTATGCGTGAGGCATTCAAGTACAACGTGTTCAGGAATGGTGAAGAGCAAATGTATTTCCAAAATAATATTGAGGCGTTAACCGGTTGTGATGACAAGACTCTCGTGCAGGAGGGAATCGATTGGATCGATGCCAGATGTGCCCAGACAAAAGATTATTTTGCCAAAGCTAATTTGATGAATTCTAAAGCTCGCTTGTTAACCAAAAACGGGGATACGCTTGGAGCGGATAAGGCGAAAATGGAAGAAGAGAAATATAATGCAGAGGGAGAGAAAAGAAGTGGGGGAAAAGCAGTTAGAGCTATTCGAATGAATTAATAATGTTTTCTTTGTGTGATGAAGGCCGCCCGAGCGTGGGCGGCCTTTTTTTATTTATTCCTAGTAATTTTCGTGAAAAACAGAACGAAAAGACCGATTCCCACGATCGCTCCTATCGGGTAACTGATAGAAGGGGAAAGATACAAACCACCCACTTTATAAGGGGCTATCAGGAAATAGGTCGTACATACGATACTTAAAAACGTGGCAGGGATAGACATCATCCAATGAGCTTTTCCTTTTTTAGCCAAATAGGTGGCTGCGGTCCATAGCGTGATGGTGGCTAACACTTGGTTCCCGATACCCACGTATTTCCATATCGTGGAGAAATCCACGTTACAAAGTAAATAGGCGATGATGAATATCGGGATAGAAACGATAAGACGATTCTTGATCGGTTTCTGGTTGAATTTTAAAGCGTCAGCAATGATCAATCGCATACTACGGAATGCCGTGTCTCCGGATGTAATCGGGCAAACAACAACCCCGATAATAGCGATAATCGCGCCAAAACGTCCTAACCACGAATTGCAGATTGCATCCACGATAATAGCGGGTGTTTTTCCTGCCGTGGCAGCGGCATTCAGGCCTTCCGCACCCCCAAAGTATGCCATGGCAGCGGTAGCCCAGATCATGGCCACGATTCCTTCTGAAATCATGGCTCCGTAAAAGATAGGGCGTCCGTATTTTTCATCTGTCATACAACGTGCCATCATGGGGGATTGCGTGGCATGGAACCCGGAAATGGCACCGCAGGAGATCACGATAAATAACATCGGGAAAAGAATATTGTTTGTCGGGTCTGCGTGCATATTTTTCATCGTGTCGAAGGTTAATTCTTCAAGATAAAGTTTCCCGGAAAATCCCCCGTAAAGTAGATAACTGCCCACGGCCACGGCCATGAATATTAAGGCCAATCCCATGAACGGGTAGATTTTACCGATAATTTTATCAATGGGAAGTAACGTGGCTAGAATATAGTAGGCAAAGATAACATATAACCAGGGTGTCATACTCATGTTTGTCAGGTTACCGAGTAAATCTGCCGGTCCGTTCACGAAAGAGACTCCCACGGCCAGTAATAAAAATCCCGTGAAAAACGTCATGAATTTACGCACATTGTTCCCGAGGTATTTCCCGACAATATCAGGTAGACTTGTTCCGTCGTGGCGGATAGAAAGCATACCGGAAAAATAATCGTGAGTCGCTCCCATGAAAATACAGCCGATCACGATCCATACGTAAGCCATCGGACCGTAAGCCGCTCCTAGTATAGCTCCGAAAATAGGTCCTAGGCCAGCGATGTTTAAAAACTGGATAACGAAAATACGCCAAGGTTTAAGCTCGTGGTAATCCACCCCGTCTGCCAGGCGTTTCACCGGAGTCGCAATTGTGGATGAGGCTCCGAAAAATCGTTCAACAAATTTACCGTAGGTAAAATAAGCGACGATTAATAGACCGATAGAGATAATAAATGTTAGCATTTGCTTGGAATTTTTGCATGATCACAAAGTTATAAAAAATGTAGTATATTATAATTCCTGAAAATGAAAAAAGAAATGGCGATCAGTCAGGCTGTGTGTAGGTGTTGAGGTTGCTCTGGAGCTGATCGCCCGGCCAGGGACACGATATTGGTATAATCCGTTTTACAGGAAAAATAGGAACAGATTCCCTGTCTGACATTCCGGATTATTTCTGGATGTGGAATTGGATGTGGCCGTAGATGATATAACAAATCATTGTTATGTAAATTAATGTGTTTTTCATTAGACGTTTGTTTGTAACAAAATTAGATAGAGGATTGTGAATTCAGATAGAAATTCGGGTTGATTTTTATCTGTAACGTTTCTAAATAGATATGGTCGGGATGTTTTTGTATCTAATTTTGAAAATATTGAATTCTATGGGTTTGCGTTAATTCAATTTTTGAAACAAAATGCGATGAGAGCTTTGTTAAGTGAAAAAACATCTTGTTTTTGTAAAATTACTTTGAAGGTTATTTTGTATAAAATCATTTTTTTTATTTCTAGGGAGAGAAAATGTATTTGCATTTATTTAGAAAAAAATATATCTTAGTCGGGGCAATAAGAAAACATTTCTATACGTTTTCGTCCGAAATGTCTATCCAGAGAGGAGTGTATACTAATCGGCAAAAATCCTGAACGTTTTTTGATAACATGGTGGAGATTTGATTGCTTTACGATTATAATGATGATTAAAGAGCGACATGAAATGAAACAGGAAGTTTTACATGATAATTTATTGAAAGCAATCCGGGAGAAACTCCCTTATGAAGAAAATCTAGCAAGTGTATTGGGGAATTTGTTGTGTATCGGTAAAGAGGCTATTTATCGACGTTTGCGAGGGGATGTCCCGTTTACCTTGTTGGAGACAGCCCAAATTTCTAAAGAGATGAATATCTCGATTGACGGAATATTGGAGTCGGTTTCGCCTAAAAGTCGGCCTTTCCAGTTGAAATTGACAGAATTTATCAATCCGTTGGAAATAGATCTTGACATGATGGATAATTTTGTAGATGTTTTCCGTTCGATAGAACCGAACACGTATTCGGAGGCAGCTTCGTCTACCAATATTCTCCCACAGGCACTCTATTTAAAATATAAATACCTAACCCGGTTTTATTTGTTCAAGTGGAAAGCACAACATGATGGTCTGGATTCCGTGCAGCCGTTACATGAGATTGTTATTCCGGAGCGTATGGTACAGATTCAAAGAAATTTTATCACGGAAACCCAGAGGGTAAAAGATTCCTGTTTTATCTTTGATAACATGATCTTCATGTATTTAATCAATGACATTAAATATTTTTCGAGCGTGAACTTGATTTCTGATAATGATGTGCATGAGCTAAAAGAGGAATTGTATCGTCTTTTGGATTACACGGAACGGCTTGCAGCCCGGGGAAAATTTGATAATGGGCACAGGATAAATTTCTACATATCCAATATTAATTTTGACACGACCTACTCGTATATTTTAACTCAGAAATGTAAACTTTCATTGATCAAAGCTTTTACCCTGAATTCCGTGGCCTCTTTAGATGACAAGACGTTTGATAGCGTGAAGAATTGGATTTCGTCGTTGAAACGTTTTTCTACTTTAATATCGGAAAGTGGTGATTTGCAGCGTATTCATTTCTTTCGAAAACAACGAGAATTGGTTTCGACGTTATAAATTATTGGGAAATAATTCATAACTTTGGGTGTAGATCGGAAGTAAGTTTACGATCTGGTGATTGTTACCATTAAAATTGAAGTTATCATGAAAACGACAGTAGTGATATTATTGATTACGCTAGGTATGTTAACTAAGACTGGAAAGTTCGAGACGGATTTTTTCAAAACGAAAGACGGGAAGGAGTTGAGAATTACTTTTATCAAGCATGGTAGCTTGATGTTTGAGTACGATGGTAAGATCATGTATGTTGATCCGGTTTCTGATTATGCTGATTATAGTAAATTACCTAAAGCAGATGTTATCTTGATTACCCACGAACATGGCGATCATTTGGATTCGAAAGCCATTTCGGCGGTAGAGAAAGAAGGGACGCTCCTGATCACGAATGCCTCTTCCCGGGAGAAATTGGGCAAAGGGCAAATCATGAAAAACGGGGATAGCCTCAAACCTGATTCTTGGTTTGAATTGGATGCGGTTCCGGCCTATAACACGACTCCGGGAAGGGAAATTTATCACCCGAAAGACCGGGATAACGGATATGTATTGACGTTCGGGGGAACAAAAGTATATGTGGCAGGAGATACTGAAGATATTCCGGAAATGCAAAATTTGAAAGATATTGATATTGCCTTTTTACCCGTGAATCAGCCTTACACGATGACCCTTCTCCAAGCGGATCGTGCGGCACGAGTGATAAAACCTAAAGTCCTTTACCCTTATCATTACGGGGAGACGAACGTGGAAGAATTGAAATCTTCTTTGAAAGATATTCCGGGAATTGAGGTACGAATCCGGCAACTGCAATGATAAAGTATAAAATCCATGAAGTTCTCAAACCTCATGGACTTAATCAAATCATTCCTTTTATATCACTTCGAACAAGAATTTGAACGAGGGACTGTTTACCATGTCCTTGGCCGCATTCCCCGCGTAAGTTTCTCCGTTTGCAAGGTTTAATTTCTTGACAGATGCACCTTCTGAAAAGTCTAGGTCTTTCATGTTAATCCAGAATACATTGGGAGTCATCGTGGATTCGAAGAAATATACTTTATTCTTTTGGTCGGCGACCGTTCTCCATCGGGTGGAAGAGATATTAGGCTGTGCCGGGGTAGAAATCCCAAGAGGAACCGATACATTGCGTATAACGCTAAAAACTCCGGCTACTGCTTCTCGTTGATTGTCTGTTTGCGGGATAACATTGATGTAAAATGATGCCCTGACAAAACGGTCTGCAGCCCGGTTGGTTCCCGGTAACATTACTAGGCCACCGATTTGTTGCCAGTAATTATTTAGCGTGATTTGTTGTTCGTAAGAAGGGGAGTTTGTCATGACTTGATATTCTTTCCCTTCGTGTATGATGAGTTTTCCCTTGATGTATTCAAATATGGCGCTATTCCCTGATGCGTCAGAAATGGCCAAGTGTAAAGTTGATTTCGCCCCGTTCGGCATATCCGGTGCGTCTATCCGAAATGTCTCTTTGCTTAGCTCCTTTACGGCCTCATCCACGGTTGCAAAATTGTCAAGCACGTACTGGGTCCAGATGCTGATTCCCATGACCGGACGAGTGTCGTTTGGACGGTAATAATCGGATTCTGTCAGGTATAGGAGATTGGCCACCAAACCTTTTTCATTCATCCCGTCAGAAGTACCGATGTCGTATCCCGCCGTGATGACACTTCCATATTTGGATTTCCAATGAATCGTGTTCCCCTTGTCCGCCCCCGCTCTCTCGATTCCTCTGGGGAACACGTAAATATTGGATTTTAAATCTTCTTTCCAGTCCATGGTTCGACCTGTTACAACCATCCCGTTTTTACCGAGATATACCACACGAGTACAAGCTTGAGTGTATGTTGTCAGCATTCCTGCTACCAATAATGTTGTAATAAATAATGTTTTCATTTCTATCCTTTTTAATCTTTATATTGAACGAATAGTAGGCGTAATAAGTTCCCCAAAAGATATACAAGATGATAAAATTCATATATTTGCCATAATTTAAAACCTAAAACCTAGATTATGGGAAACAAATTTTGTCAGAGTTGCGGGATGCCGATGACGGCAGACGAACAATTTGGTCGTAACGTGGATGGTTCCCGAAATGAAGAGTATTGTTCTTACTGCTATCGTGACGGGGTTTTTACAGAGGATTGTACGATGAACGAGATGATTGACCACTGTCTGCAATTTCTCGACGAATTCAATAAAGACATGGAGCATCCTTACACGAAAGAAGAGGCTCGTGCCGAGATGCAACAATTCTTTCCAATGCTGAAACGTTGGAAAAGTTGATCGTTTTATAGTCAAAGTTGGATAGGTATAATTAGTTACATTCTATTCTGGATGGAGTGGTAATCTTATTATTGTATCGGGCTAAAGATTCTAAGAATAAATTTTATATTTGTATCATTAAATGAACGTTTAATAATAGCCTATTTTAGCTACGGCGTTCACTTATGTAGGAATTTGTGCAAATTATAAATAACTAGTTGCCAAAAATTTGAATAATATTCGTTTTGCGATTTTATTCGAGAGTTTTTTATTATTAAACGTTCATTTTATGACATCAAAAGTTCCAATAAATCAAGATCGTTTAATAAATGGGGATGAGAAAGAATTTAAGTCCTTGTTTGATTTGTTGTATGTTGGAATGGTGCAGCAAGCGACGTTTTATACAAATGATTTTGCTGTCGCGGAGGATGTTGTGCAGGAAGTTTTTGTTCGTTTGTGGGAAAAACGGGGGGAGTTGAAAAGTGTTCAAAATCTTGAGGGGTATTTGTTGTTATCCGTAAAAAATCGTTGTTTAAATTATCTGGAACATCAACAAGTGGTGGATAAATATAAACAATATTATTTGTCGCAGGAAATACAAGATGATGATGAAGATCCAGAACAATTCATAGAAGATGTAGGTAAATTGTTGGATAAGTTACCGGAAAAACGTAAAATGGTATTGGAACTATGCGTGATAGAATCTAAATCCTACGCTGAAATTGCAGATCTATTAGGAATCTCTTTGAATACGGTAAAAGATCATGTGAAGAAAGCCTACGCTTTCCTGCGAGAAGAATTGCGCAAAGAAGTTTCTTATCCGATATTATTTTTTGCCCTTTATTTCAAGGGGAAAAGTGCATCTGAATAAATAATCTTTAATTTTTTTATTTTTTGAGCCACTCGTTTTATTTCTTCTCCTGTCTTTAGGGTATAACAGCCAGAAATAAAGAAAATGAATATAGAAGAAATAATAATAAAACGGCTTTCGGAAGAACATTTGTCAAAAGAAGAAAGTGTTTTTTTTGACAAGTGGTATCAAAATTCTTCCAACCGGGAATATTATAATGATTTACTGAAGATTCGTTCGGGCATCATCGCTTCTCAGGTTAAGGAGAGAATTGACAAGAGAAAGGCGTGGAATCAAGTTCATCCAGCACGTAAAATATCCCTGATACGGACTTTGTTGAAATTCGCAGCTATTATGATATTACCTTTGAGTCTCGGGGTTTTCCTTCTCATCCGTGAAAATAAACAGGAAAAAGTGGTTTATGCTGAAGTGCCCGTGCAACCGGGTAGAAAGCAAGCCGTGTTGACCTTATCTTCTGGTCAGCAAGTAATGCTTGCGGACACGATCGTTCACGTGAACGAGAAAGGAATGGTGATTTCAAATTTTCCGGATAAAGAATTGGTTTATAAAATCATGAATGATACCATGAAGACAGAAACTATTTACAACACGGTCACTGTCCCTCGTGGGGGAGAATATAAGCTGGTGTTGGCTGATGGTACCATTGTTTGGTTAAACTCCGATAGCCACATTCGTTATCCGGTGACATTTTCCGGTAATACACGGCAGGTTGAATTAGAGGGGGAAGCCTATTTTGAGGTGGCTAAAGATGTGGAAAAACCTTTCATCGTGCGTATGAACGAGTATAATGTGAGAGTGACAGGTACTCAATTTAACGTTCGGAATTATTTGAATGAGAGTCTGGCGACAACGCTAGTTGAAGGGGGAGTACAGATCGAGAGAAAGGGAAAGGTAGACAGGTTACGACCGGGACAACAAGCTGTTTTGGAAAATAATGAAATACGGATACGGGTTGTAAATGTTGAAGAGCAAGTGGCTTGGAGACATGGTGCGTTTGGTTTCACGCAATGCCGTTTGGAAAATATCATGGAAGAGCTTGCCCGTTGGTATGATGTTGACGTGTTTTATATGAATCAACAGGTAAAAGATTATCACTTCTCCGCTTGGTTTAAACGAAGTTCTTCGATAAACGAGGTGATTAATATATTAGAAAAAACAAAGAAAATAAGTTTAGATTTAAAGGGACGAATTCTCACGGTAAAAGATATAAGTAGAAATTGAAAATAAAACAGGAAGCTTGCGCCAACATGCTTCCTGGATGAAAACTCCTCGCCAAAGGAATTTTAATGTTAAACTTGAAAAACAAAGTTATGAAATTTTTATGTAGAAACCTAATCTGGATTATGATTAAAATCAAGCTAGTATTCCTGGTATTGATTTTGGGCTTCTCTAGTTTGAATGCGAAAGTGTGGTCGCAACAGGATCGGATTGATCTGGTATTTGAGAACATGAATATGGTTCAGCTTTTTGAACAGATTCAGCAAAAGACCAATCTAAAATTCGTATTTAACCATGAGGATGTTCAAAAATATACCGTTAGTGGAAAAGTACATTACAAGACAGTATCGGAGATTCTTGATCTTGTTTTTGCGGATAAACCTTTACGATACGAGATTACGAGTGATCATGTTGTGATTTTTTATGTTCAACGACAAGATGATGAGAAGAAAGTTACTGGAGTAAAGGTAAAAGGTACGGTTACAGACGAGGAGGGTATTCCGTTACCGGGTGTTACGGTAATGATAAAATGGACATCAATAGGAACGGCAACGGATATTGATGGAAAGTTTAACTTGGAAGTGCCTCAATCGGATACGACAAAATTGATTTTCTCCTTCGTGGGAATGCAGAATTATGAATTAAAGATCTCCAAGAAGAAAACAGAGTATAATGTCGTGATGAAGTCTGATACCAAGGCATTAGATGATGTTGTGGTTACCGGATTTTTCACCAAGAAGAAAGAAAGTTTCACGGGGTCTGTAAAGACAATGACCGTTGAGGAAATTAAGGCGGTATCTAATACAAATTTGGTTAGTGCCATTTCGATGTTAACTCCCGGTATGCGAATGGTGGAGAATAACGCTTTCGGGTCGAACCCGAACCGGATGCCTGAAATCGTCATTCGAGGGACTTCATCTCTGTCCACGGAAGCGGACCAAAGTGCTAACCAGCCAGTTATTATGTTGGATGGTGTAGAGATCACGATGCGAGATTTGTATGATATTGATATTAATGATATCGAACGTGTGGATGTTTTAAAAGATGCTTCTGCTACGGCACTTTATGGAGAAAAGGCTGCTAATGGTGTTATTGTTATTGAGCGAAAAAGAGTGCTGAATGATAAATTACGATTGTCCTATAATTTGGATGGAGCATTGGAGGTTCCTGATTTGAGATCATACGATTATCTGAATGCAAAAGACAAATTAGAGTTTGAACGTTTGGCGGGGTTATATAATTTTTCTTTGTTGAATGATTTTGAAGAATATAATAGGAAGAAAATATTAATTTCTAAGGGAATGGATACTGACTGGATGTCCAAGCCTTTACGTTCGGGTTACACGATTAATAATTCTATCGGGGCTAGTGGCCGAGGTAACGGGATGACCTATCGGTTGAATGCTAATGTGCGAACGGTGAAAGGAGTTATGCAAAAAGACTATCGTAATACGATAGGTCTGAATATGTTCCTTTCCTATCATGTCGATAATAAATTGACCGTGTCCTTTCAATCCAGCTTTTCTGATTTGAAATGGAAAGAGAGTCCTTATGGAAAGTTTTCGGATTACGTGGTTATGAATCCTTATGATTCTCCTTATGATGAATACGGGCGTTTGAACAAGACTCTTTCATGGGAAATGGCAAATCCTCTGTATGAGGCTGAATGTGGTAATTATGATAAAGGGTCAAGTCGTTCCTTTACGAATTCATTGTCCTTCCGTTGGGATGTGAGACCCGGTCTTTTTGTGAATGGGACGGGGACGATTGTAACTTCTAAAGATAGAACGGAAGTTTTCTATTCTCCTGAATCTAATGTGTTTAAGGATGCAACGAGTCGTTCGGAGCAAGGTTCTTTGCTTATTGAAAATGAGCAGTATCTGAAATATGAGGGACGGGTTGTTGTGAATTATGCTCAAAATTTTGGAGAGGACTTCTTGTTAACCTTGCATGGTGGTGCGGACATAATGAAGGAGACTACTACAACAGATGGATATACGGCTTATGGTTTCTACAAATCTTCCTTACATGCACCAAATTTTGCGGCAGGCTTTGGTGAAGGAAAGCGTCCTACCGGATCGGAAGAAATAAGTACGAGTATAGGACCTTTTGTAAATGCAAACTTTATCGTGAAAAATCGTTATTTCGTGGACGGGTCTTTCCGTCGTTCCGGTTCTTCTAAATTTGGAGATAAGAATCGTTTCGCTCCTTTCTGGTCTGTAGGTGCTGGATGGAACATTCATAACGAGGAATTTGCGACTCGTTTTGGTTGGTTGAACACGTTCCGTCTTCGCTATTCTTATGGTGTAACCGGTAATGTTAGTTTTGCTCCTTATCAAGCTGTGACAACTTATTTTTATAATGGAGAAAATTTCTATTTGCATGGTATTGGTGCGGTGCCCAAAACGATGGGTAATCGGGATTTGAAATGGGAGTTGACGAAAGCTCATAATTTCGGGTTAAACCTTGATCTTTGGGATGACCGAATCAGTGCGACGTTTGATTATTACGTGAAGACAACAGACGACGTGTTGATTGATATGTCGGTTCCGCCTTCAGTAGGAGAGATTACGGTTCGAAATAATTTGGGACAGATGCGTAACAAGGGATTCGAGTTTGAAGTAACGGCCTTGTTGGTAGCTTTGGAAGATTGGCGGTTTAGCTTGAAAGTAAACGGGGACCATAATAAAAATGAAATTTTGGGAATTAGTAATAGCTTGGCAAAATATAACGAGGAGGCTAATGCTGATGGATCCTCGGCTCCAAAAATCTTGTATAAAGAAGGAGAGTCAACTTCTGCCATTTATGCTGTACGTTCTGCAGGAATTAACCCCGCAACGGGAGAAGAGGTATTTATCAAGCGAAATGGTGCTTGGACCTTGGAGTATGATCCTAATGACAAAGTGGTAGTGGGTGATGAGTCTGCTTGGTTAAAAGGTGCGTTTTTCCCAATGTTATCATATAAGGGATGGCAATTGAATATGGCCTTCGAGTATAATTTCGGAGGACAAATATATAATACGACTCGTGCAGATAACGTGGAGAACGTGAATCCGAGAAATAATGTGGATCGGAGAGCTTTTGAGGAACGTTGGAAAAATGTGAATGATGTTCCCGCTTATTTGGATATTGCAAATGCAGATTCCCGCACAAGTTATCATACTAGTCGATTTGTAGAAGATGATAATAACGTGATATGTAGAAGTATAGAGTTAGCTTATGATTTTAATCAAAATCTATTGAAAAAAATTGGTTTCAAGCGTTTAAGACTGAGTGTGGGAATGAAAGACCCATTCCGTATGTCAACCGTGAAATTTGAACGGGGTACGGAATATCCATTTAGCCGGGGATTTACTTTCTCAATTAGTCCGACCTTCTAAAATGATATGATTATGAAAAGATTGATATACACATTATTTATCTTATTGACAATCTGTTATTCTTGTGATAGTTTCTTGGATGTTAGACCGACAGGAGAAATTGTGAATAATGAATTGTTTGAAACTGCCGAAGGATTTGAAGAGGCAATCTATGGTGTCTATTCTTATTTAGCGAGAGAACCTCTGTATGGGAAAAATATGACGTATGGTTTGGTGGATGTTGTCGGACAGTATTTTTCCGGAGGATGGGATCAGCACTGGTCTAATCAGTTGCGGCTTTACAATTACAAACATATGGAAGTGCGTCCGGAAATCGATGCGATATGGGAATCCATGTATAAAGGGATCTCTTACGTGAATAATATGCTGGAAAATCTTGCCAAACATGATTCTACAAAATTTGCCTTGTATAATGTTTATAAAGCTGAGGGATTGGGATTACGAGCTTTCATGCATTTTGAACTTTTACGTTTGTTCTCAGAGAGTATAATACAGAATCCGAATGCAACGGGAATCCCATATCGTGAGAATTATACTTACCAAGTAACCCCATTCGATCCGATCAATGAGTCTTATAATAAGATCATTCGTGATTTTAAAGAAGCAGAAAGATTATTAGCTACTCATGGAGAGTATTTTGATCGGGTGGATGAAAATGCTGGGGGATTCGTGAAGGATCGTGTGATTCATATGAATCTTTATGCAGTACAAGCTTTACTTGCTCGTGTTTATTGGGAAAAAGGAGATTTAGAAACAGCAAAGAACTATGCCATGAAAGTGATTGATTGTCCTTTCTTCTCGATGGAGGATAAGACAAATGTGGAGGATATTATGAACGGTATTATTTCTGATAAAGAAACGATTTGGGGATTATATTCTGAAGAATTTCCTAATTATACGCGGGATGTAATGTATTCTAGTGGTGGAAACAATTACTATGATCCGAAACCGGATTATAGGGAGATTTACGAGGTTGACCAAGACGGGTTTGATTATCGCTTGGATAAGTGGTTCCAGACTTTGTCTGATCATGGTGCGGAAGGTTTGCGGTGTATGAAAGTGGTAGATCGTTTTAAAGTACGATTAAATACTCGTCCCGTGACTAAATTAAGTGGGATTAACATGATTCGATTACCAGAGTTGTATTATATCGTGTCAGAATATTATCTTGTATCAGATAATATGGAAATGGCAGCGACTTATTTAGATAAAGTTGTGAAAGCTCGCGGTTTAAGTGGCTTTAACAAAGGGGATGGCATTGTTGTTGTGTCGCGAATGAATATTAATAATGACCGCCGTAAAGAATTGGTTTGTGAAGGGCAATGGTTCCAGATTATGAAACACTATAATATGTCAATTTATGAATCAATAACCGATCAAACATTCCAGGCCTCAAAAGATATTTATGTGTTCCCGGTACCTGATAATGAGTATGAATATAGAAATTAATATGAATGTTGTTATGAGAAAATTATTATACACGAGTATTACTGCGCTATTGTTATTAGGGGCATTGTTTTCATGTACGGATGAAGATTATAAATTGTATAATACCTCTTTAACAAATAAGATTTATTTTGACAAGGACACGTTCTTTTTTGAATATGGTCCCCGTGAAGATAAAGAAGTTGATCTGGAAGTCCCGATTAGTTTGATTGGTTTAGCTAATTTTGATCGAGATGTTGAATTTAAGGTGAGTGCGGATGTGCGTAATTCAACAGCGAAATTAGGAGTTCATTATAACATGGATGAAATTCAAGTGTTTATGAAAGACTCTGTGACAGCAGCTATCAAATTAGATTTTAAACGAGATAACCTAGTAAAAGATATTCAGTATAAATTATACTTGAATTTGGAAGCAAACGATGAATATATACCAACCAATAGGACAAAATGCCTCGTGTTTTTTGGTGATATTAGTATCGAGCAACCCGAATGGTGGCGTCCTGATCGATTAGGAACCTATAATCAGGATAAGTTGATATTATTTATCAAGTATTTCCATGAAACTAAAGAAAAATTGCCCGTCTTGTATGACGATATTGAATCCAAATGGGGAGAATATCTGGATAACGAATCACATAGCCGATATCCGTATTTACTGACGACCTATGTTTATTTAGGTTATTTTAAACAGCATATTTATACTCCGATGTATGAGTATTATCTACAGACAGGAGATGAACATTATAAATTGCCCAATCCGGCAACAACAGAGTATGAATAATTGAAAATTAGGCTTTTATGAATAGAATAAAATATATATGGGGTATATTGATCGTTTTATGTTGTTTGCAAGCATGCTATGATGATAATTCTAAATTGGCAGATCAGCCTATTATAGAGGTAAATATTTTACCTACAGCAAAAGATTCGATCAATATTTATTTCAATAACACGCTGGAAATTAAGGCTGATATTGAAAGTGAGACAGATGCATTAACCTATCAATGGGATATGGGACTTTATGCCGAAGATCCAAAAACTGGGGAATCTACAACGGTTTTTAAAAACATTTCTCAAGAAAAAGATTTGAGTTACGTTGTTCGAGAGTTGGGGCATTACCACTTACGGCAGATAGTGACAAGTGAGGATGGAAGTACAATTAAATATTATCATGTTTTTGTTAATTCTCAGTTTGAGGAAGGTTTTACAATCCTAGAGCGTCGTCCCGATGGAAAAGGTGGTATTTCTTTCTTGAAAACGTTAACTCCGGAAGAGATAGAGGCAGGAATGGAACCATCATTCATGCAGAATGCTTTTGCGTATGCGAATGGAGGTAAAGAATTATATCTAGATCCAGTGGATATAGATAAAGTGGGGAATTATTTATACATTTTGCATGGGGAAAGTCAGAAATTAGTGCAGATAGACGCTAAAACTTTTGAAGAAATATATGAATATGATTTCAAATTCTATCAACTGGATTTTGTTCCAACCACGATGATGACTTGTGATTACCGTTATTGTACAGAGTTTACTGTAACTTCTAAAAATGGAGGGGTTGCAATGGTACAAGTGCAACAACAAGCGATTTTCCCATTCCCGGGACTTCCACAAGGTACAGTTTACACGGATGGGTATGATCGTCCTAGTTATTTTAGTAGTTCAACAGAGGTCTTTATTAGTAAAGATCGGGATGCTGTATGTTGGAGTGGTGCTAATGGTTATGATCCATTCTTTTCATTTCAAAATTGTTTCGATTATTTTAAAGGAAAGTATGTATTGAAGATTTTCCAGAATGAGAAAAGTGATGGTAATGATGTTTTTGTTGTGTATCGTGATGGTGGCCAGACTAAAGTTGTTGGTATTCATTCTGCTATGTTAAATTTATCCACGGGAAAAGGATTATGGGTCTTATTTGAACGTCCTGTAAGAGAAGGAATTATTACAGAAGAATCGCAAATTCTACCTAATGATTACTATACTTGTGCATTTGTATCTCATAAAAATGAAGTGTATAAATGGTTCTATACTCAATTAGATTTGGACGCAATGCCATTCATCAAGTTACCTGAAGGAGAGGAAATTCGTTGTTTGAATCATTATCAAAAAAGTCGTAATGATTCAAATTATCAAGATTATTCTGTGCAAAAAGAAATTTATATAGCTTCATATAATCCGAATCGAGAAGGGGAATTCAAGGGATCGTTATGGGTTTATAATGCGGATACAGGAAAACTGATAAATAAATATGAAGGGATTTCTTATGAACCTGTTGATATGTTCTACAAGATTAAATAGAAATTAATAATGAAGATTATGAAACGATATATTGTAAATCTAGTGTTTTATAGCATCGTGTCGCTTTGGATATTTTCATCTTGCGAGGATTATGACTTCAAGGATATTCCTGATCCGGTGATTCCGGAAGATATGACCCCGGGTTTGAAGTTATCACGGGATGAGATTATGATCGATGCAATGGGAAATGCCCAGGGATTCGAGCTACGTTCCATTGGTGGCGGGTGGAGCATTGAGCCGATCGAGGAAACCAATTGGATTTTTGATTATGAACCGAAATCCGGAGACGAGGGTAATGCTGTTGTCGGGATTACTTTGAGGGTAAACGAGGGGATGCAGGAACGTTACACGAGAATGATTGTTCGCCAGGAGAATACCGGCGTGACCGACACCGTGTTCGTTGGTCAGTACACGTATGAATCCAAATATACTCGCAGAAGTGATAGTTTGGCATTACTTGTTCTTCACGAATCACTTAATGGAGAAGGATGGCGTAACCCGTGGAATCCTAGAAAACCGATGACAGAGTGGTCCGGAGTTACCTTAGAAGAGATAAATGGAGAATTGCGAGTGACAGCGTTGCTATTGTCTGACTTCAGTTTGTCTGGTAACCTGCCTAATGAAGTGGGTAATTTACGGGAATTGACCTCTCTGCGGATTACCGGGAAAGTTTACAAATGTCCGAATAGCTTGATTAACTTGAGGAAGTTGGAATCCTTGAACGTGAACTTCTCGGATGGGACGGAGTGGTTCTTGCCGAATGATATGTCTTCCATGCTTTCATTAAAGGAATTCAAGCCGGGACAATTGAAAATCCCGATGGAATCTTTTGCGGCATTCTATACTTTGCCTGCGCTGGAATCCTTGTCGTTATCAACGATATACCTGATCGGGGACTTGCCGGAAGGAATATCCAAGTTGAAACACTTGAAATCGTTAGATCTTGCAGGAACGAATATTTATAGTTTACCGAATGATATTGGGGAGTTAGCGGAGAATTTAACAACATTGAATTTACGTGGATGTCAGGCTTTGGCCTCTTTGGGTGAGAATATCGGGAAATTAGTGAATTTGAAAACTTTGATCTTATCCGGTTGTAAAGTGTTGAAAGAACTTCCCGAAGGTTTTGGAAACTTGATCCAGTTGACGGCATTAGATTTATCTGATTGTGAGAGGTTGGAGCGTTTGTCAAGTGATATAGGAAATTTGCAAGTAAGCACTTTGACTTTAAGAGGATGTAAGCTACTGAAAGTCGTCCCGGAAAGTTTTGGTAAACTGGATAAACTGACGAAATTGAATTTTTACGATTGTGCTGCTTTGGAATCATTACCCGAGAGCATTGGTAACCTGACAAAAGTAACAGAAATAGATTTAAGTCAATGTACGGCTCTGACTTCTCTTCCGGCTAGCTTGGGACAGTTGACTGGTCTGAAGAAATTGACCATGCCGAGAACTGGTTTAACGACACTACCCGCCGCAATTTCTTCTTTGTCCGCCTTGGAAGAGCTGGATGTTACCGGGAAAGAGGGTACGCCGGGAATCCGTGGAGTTGCAGCCGATGTCTTCTCTGGTTTGACGAAATTGAAAAAATTGAATGCAAGTAACAATTCATTCTCGGGTGATCTTTCTTGGCTGAAAGACCTATCGGCATTGCAGACATTGAGATTGGATGGTAACCAATTATCCGGGCAGCTTGATTTGAGCCAGTTCAGTCCGAATTTGACCGATGTCTATCTTTCAAATAATAAGTTAGAAGGTAACTTGAACGGGATTTCAACTCTGACGAAGGTTCGGAACCTGTACTTGGAACACAACTTGTTATCAGGTGAATTACCTGCCGAATTAGGAAATTGTTCGACCTTGAGTTATTTCTATTTAAGTAATAATAATATTACCGGAACAATTCCTGTAGAGGTGGCCAAAATGAACTTGGGTTACAGTGGATTGAAGCTGAATGGGAACAGGATGTCAGGAGAAATTCCGGCAGAAGTATTATCATCAGCTGTGTGGAAGAAGTTATATCCGGAAACGAATATCTATCCTCAACAAGAGGGATATGGATTCTCGAATGTAAAATAATATAGTGTGTTGTTTTTATCAAGGGGCTTTTTTAAGCCCTCTTGATTTATAAACTTGCTCTTCGGGGGGGGGGGATAATCATATAATGAAAATAGCATGAAGAAAATAATTATTGTCGGGTTATTTTTACTTGTTCTGTTCGGCTGCAAGCAAACTACAGTCCAGATTGCGGGAGAAGTTGAAAAGCAATGGAAAAGTGATAGCGTGGAAGTCACGCTTCCTAATGCCCGACGAAGAGAACGGTTGATGGTTGCTTCGATTCAGAAAGATGGGACTTTTCATCTTTCGGGTAATATTGCACCGGGTAAGCTTGTGTTTGTCAATTTCTCGAAAGATTATGTCCGGATACCGGTATATATTGAGCAAAAGCATTATACGCTTGTTGAGTCTGGGGATAAGTATTACCTTCTTTCCGAAGAATCGTCATTGCAAAATCGATACGTGGAATTCCTGAAAGAACTCGATAAATTGAATCAGGATTACGAGAAGGAGTGTCAGGGTTACGATACCATCACGGACATTCATCAGAAAGCCACCCGTTCGGAAATGCTGGATCAAAAGTTCACGAGAAAGAATGAGCTTGTGTTAGAAGGTATTCGTGAATTTGCCGGAACGGAAATTGCACAAAACCTGATACACGAAATCCTTTTTTATTGTGAGGTTGATTTTAAATTTTTTACTCAAGCAATCGAAGCTTTGGGAGATAGCATTCCGAATAGCGGGATGAAGACGAGGATTTTTGATGCTTACAATAAGTTGAAAGCAAAACAATTGATCGGACAAGCTCCGGATTTTGAATTACCGGACGTAGAAGGGCAGAAGATCCGATTGGCTGATTTCCGGGGGAAACATGTGCTTTTGGATTTTTGGGCATCTTGGTGCGCTCCTTGTCGAAAAAAGAACAAGGAATTGAACCAACAGTATCCGGAATTACGGGATGCGGGATTAGAAGTAATTTCTGTTTCTCTGGATAGTAAAAAGGCTCCTTGGCTACAGGCATTGAAGGAAGACCGGGTAGCGTGGGTGCAGTTGATTGACGAGACTGGTTTTGAACAGAGTGAAGTGCGGAAGGCTTACAAGGTGGAACAAGTTCCCACGGTTTATCTGATAGGTCCGGACGGGAATATCTTGTTGAAGAATCCGGGGGTTGAAGAGATACATGAAATCATAAGACAGAAGAGATCATGAGATTAATAGGTTGTGTTATAATATCTCTCCTGTGTTGTTTCCATGGAAATGCGCAGGAGAAGGCGATCATCCTGAAGAATGTGAATGTCGTGGATGTCGTGGAAGGAAGCATCCGCAAGGGACAGGATGTCGTGATAAAAAAGGGAATAATTCAAGCGGTTGGTAAAGGTGCCGGGACTGGCGTTTCTGGAGAGGTGAAAGATCTGACGGGAATGTACGTGATGCCGGGATTGATCGATGCACACGTGCATATCGCGAATGACCCGAAGGAATCACAGGCGGATCGGGCGAAGCATTTAGAATATTTCTTACGCCACGGGGTAACCTCTATCCGGGATGCGGCGGGAGATGCCCGGGTATTGCGAGAATTGAAGGAGGGAGTACAACAGGGGAAATACTTGGGGCCGGACATCTATTATGCGGCCTTCATGGCCGGACCGGCTTATTTTGAAGGGAATGACCGGGAGAAAAGTATGGTGGAAGGCTGGCCTGAACCTTATGCTCCTTGGATGCAGTGTATTCGTCCTGATTCCGATTTGGATAAGGCGATGGAGGATGCGAAAGAATGGGGATGCACGGGAGTAAAGATTTATGGCGGGTTTGACCGGGAAACATTGTTACCGGTCGTTCGGAAAGCCAAGGAACACGGGTTACAGGTATGGGGACATGCCACGCTTTTCCCCGCCAAACCGTGGGATGTTGCGGATGCCGGGGTACAGGTGATCTCTCATGCTTATATGTTGGAGTGGGAAGGGGTATCGGAAGAGTTGAGCGGGAATATCTTTGAGAATTACGAGAAATTTTACGACAAGATTGATCATAATAAAATATCGGTAGAACGGTTTCTACAAACCGTAAAATCAAAAGGACTTATTTTTGATCCTACTCTTTTCTTGTGTATGGAAAATAAGATGGATTGGTCTGCTCGTTTTGTGGGAAGGGCAAACCAGATCGGTGTGAAAATCTGTGCGGGTACCGATTACATCAATGATTTAAACCGTCCCTTTCCTTTTATTTTCGACGAACTTGACTTGTACGTAGAGAAATGTGGTTTTTATCCAATGGAGGCGATTTTCACGGTGACAAAAGTTGCAGCCGAGGCATTGGGAGTAGCCGATAAAGTGGGTTCCGTAGAAATCGAGAAACAAGCTGATTTGTTAGTCCTCCCCGGTAACCCGTATGATGATATTAAGGAGTTGCGGAAAATTCGGATGATAATCAAACGCGGACAGATTTTGTGATATGGAAATAAGACTATGAAAAAGTTGAGTTTTGAAACTCAACTTTTTTATTTCTTTTCTTTCCTTTTTTCTCGTTTCTTCTTGCTGGAGCATCTCCTCGCCTTCCCCGTCGGAGTTTACGTTCCGGGCGCTGGCGGCTGCCACTGGCTTTGGGAGGAACCACTTTTGCCGGGGCGGCAGTTGTGGTACTCGTACTTTCCACGAGAGCGAAATCCAGTTGACGGGCAACCAGATTAGCTTTTGCTACTTTCACGAGTACCTGATCACCTAGTTGGTACACTTTTCGGTGGTGACGCCCCACGATGCAGTAGTTTTCTTCGTCGAACTCGTAATAGTCTCCTTCCAGCTCGTTGATAGAAACAAGTCCTTCGCATTTGGTGTCATTCAGTTCCACGTAGAAACCCCATTGCGTTACACCGGAGATCGTTCCTATGAAATTCTCGCCCAGTTTGTCGCTCATGAACTCGACTTGCTTATACTTGATGGAAGCTCTCTCTGCATTGGCGGCGATTTGTTCCATGTCGGAGCAATGTTTACACATCTCCTCGTACTTCTCGGCATTGGCAGAGCGTCCGCCGTCAAGGTAACGTTGCAGTAAGCGGTGGGTCATCACGTCCGGGTACCGACGGATCGGTGACGTGAAGTGCGAATAGTAGTCGAAAGCCAGTCCGTAGTGTCCCACGTTCACCGTCGAGTAGACGGCTTTTGCCATCGTGCGAATAGCCAGCGTTTCGATCATGTTTTGTTCCGGGCGGTCCTGCACGTCTTCCATCAATTTGTTCATGGAAGAGGAGATTTGGCGAGGAGTACCTGTCCGGATGCGATAACCGAACTTGGCGATAAAGCGGCCGAAATCTTCCAGTTTCTCGGTGTTCGGTTGTTCGTGAATACGATACACGAATGTTTTGGCTTTTTGGTCTTCCTTGACTTTTCCGATTCTTTCCGCAACCTTTTTGTTGGCGAGAAGCATAAATTCTTCGATCAGTTTGTTGGCCTCTTTCGAGCGTTTGAAATACACGCCCGTGGGTTTCCCGTTCTCGTCAATATCGAAACGAACCTCGATCCGGTCAAAAGCGATGGCACCGTTCTGGAAACGGGCGGCCCGTAATTTCTGTGCCAGATCGTTAAGGGTTAATATCTCTTCTTTATAGTCACCCTCGCCGCCCTCGATCATGGCTTGGGCTTCCTCGTAAGTGAAACGGCGGTTTGACTTGATGATAGTCCGTCCGAACCATTGTTTCACTACCTCGGCTTTATCGTTCAACTCGAAAACCGCCGAGAAACAAAGTTTCTCCTCGTCGGGACGCAGCGAACACAACCCGTTGGACAGGTGTTCCGGTAGCATCGGGATCGTGCGGTCCACGAGATACACGGATGTTGCACGGGAGTAAGCTTCCTTGTCCAGCACCGAATCCGGGGTTACGTAGAAACTGACATCCGCGATATGCACGCCGACCTCGTAATTCCCGTTTTTCATTTTTTGGAGCGAGAGGGCATCGTCAAAGTCCTTGGCGTCTTTCGGGTCGATCGTGAACGTCGTGACTTCCCGGAAGTCTCTCCGGTTCTTGATCTCCTCTGCCGGGATGGCATCCTTTATTCTCTTTGCGGCTTTTTCCACGTTTGTCGGGAATTGCACGGGCAGTTCGTATTCCGCCATGATGGCATTCATTTCCGTGTCGTTATCTCCCGGTGTTCCGAGAACTTCCAGCACTTTACCCACGGGGTTCTTCTGGTTCTCCGGCCACTCGGTGATCTTGACGATGGCTTTTTCTCCATCCTTGGCCCCGTTCAAGTCGTTCAAGGGGATAAATATATCGTAGGGTAACTGTTTGCCCGTGGGAACGAGAAAGGCGTATTGTTTGGAGCATTGTATGATGCCCACGAATGTCTCTTTCTTGCGTTCGAGGATTTCCACCACTTCCCCTTCGGGGCGTCTTTTGGAACTCCGGGCGTAGAGCAACACTTTTACCTTGTCGCCGTTTAAGGCGTGGTTCAAGCCAACCTGGGGGATGAAAACGTCTTCCTGGCAATCATCCGAGATCAAGTAGGCGGTACCTTTGGCCGTCAAGTCAATAATTCCGGTAACGTAAATGGTATTTACCTTGAATTTGAATACCCCGGTTGATTCTTCCGTGAGCATATTGTCATTTTTCATCTCGTAAAGAACGGTCATGATCAATTGCTTGGCATTCATGTTCTTGATGCCTAGTCTTTGGGCTAGTTGCTTGTAATTGAAGTTTTGATCGGGGTTACCGGAAAATATATCGTATAATAATCGGTGTAATTCTTTTTTACCGATGTCTCTCTTGCTTTTTTTCTCTTTCTTTGGCATAATCTAAATCGTAAAATATCGGGTATGGGCGATAAAAGAACGCCTGTCCCTCTTAAATAAAGTTACTAATGTACTGTTTTATTTTCGTATTTTTATATATAAAGTTTCAAAATCTCCGTTTTTCTTTCTTGAGAGATGTTTAGACAACTTGAATTGCTTGTCGGGGAGAATGTTTTAGCTTTCTTCCAAATAATCGTTTTTGATGTTGTTAGTTGTATGATTTTTAAGTGGTTATTTATGCCCTTGTTAATAACGATTTGTGAAATTATACATGAGCAATAGCTGATCACTTTCGTGTAAAGCGCTATTAGAACGCTATTAAAACGCTATTAAAGCGCTATATTAAATAGCGTTTTAATAGAATTTTAATAGTGTGATTATAATTTTTTATCCGGAAGTGATCATCAAGTGATCTATTATACTTGATGTAATGATTATGAAATAAGGGACTTAAAAGGTTTGTCGTGGGGAGAACGACTCGATGGGTACCCGTTTTGTATTTACGGGATACCCATTTTTTTTATCAATTCTGGGCTCGGAATTCGTTGGGGGTGCATCCGGCCACCCGTTTGAACATCCGGCTTAAATGCTGGGGATATTGGAATCCCAGATCGTAGGCGATTTCGCTCATCGTTTTGTCCGAGGAGAGTAGGTTTTCCTTGGCACGTTCGATGACCTTGGTCTGGATGTATTCCGAGGCTGTTTTCCCGGTTTGTTTGCGGATCATGTCGCCAAAATAATTCGGGGAAAGAAAGACCTTGTCTGCGAAGTATTTGACCGAGGGTAAGCCTTCTTGTTGCGGCATCGAGCCATCGAAATACTCATCCAGCAAACGTTCGAACCGGACGATGATGTCGTTATTTTGCTGGTTGCGGGTAATGAATTGTCGGTCATAGAAACGGAGGCAGTAGTCCAATAGTACTCCAATATTTGCCGTGATCAGCCGTCGGCTGTGTTTATCAATGGCGTGTTCCAATTCTGCCTGTATTTTATTCAGGCAATCCATGATCGTTTGGCGTTCTTCCTCGGAGAGGTGTAGGGCTTCATTTACCTCGTAGGAGAAAAACGTGTAGTTACGAATCTCTTGTCCGAGTGCCGTACCCCGGATGAGGTCCGGATGAAACAGTAGCCCGTGGGCCATGGGGCGAACTCCGGGAGCCATGTCAATCCCGGTGATCTGTCCCGGGCCGAAACTGACGATGGTGCCGTCTTGATAGTCATAGAACTGCCGTCCGTAGCGAATGTCGCCACATTTGATGTCTTTTAGGAAAAGGGCGTAGATGCCGTAGTTAAAAATTGCCTGTGTGGGCCATTGGGTGGATTGTGATAAATCGACGACGCTGACTAACGGGTGGCGAGTTTCCAATCCGAAGAGTTTGTTGTAGTCGTCCACGTTGTTTATTTTCAGTATCTCTTCCATGTTGTTCGTTATTAGCTACTCACAAAAATAAGATATTTTATCGGAAAAATAATCGGTGTGTTTTCAAGTTCCGTAATTCAGGTATAAACTTCTGTAAATCGTATACAGGCGGGCCGCTTTTCCCGATCTACATTTGTATCAATGTAAAACGTATGATTGAAAAGACTACGATTATTAATTTGAATAAAAAGTGGAGATATGAAAAAGTTATTATTTATTCCGTTCATATTGTTGGTCCTGGTGTCCATGGCAGCGTGTGGCAGTTCGGGGGATGATTCGTTTGTACCGGACGAGGAACCCGGTATGTCCGTGGATTCGGTCGGTAATGGTCGATATTTGGTTCTTTATAGTTCCCGTTCCGGGAACACGGAAAAAGTGGCCCGTCAGATTAGCACGATACTTCATTGTGATATATTGGAAGTGGAACCCGTGACGGCTTACGAGGAGGATTATAATGCCATGCTTGACCGGGCAAGCGAAGAGCTGGCGGCTATCGATAGGGGGAATTACCCGGCTATCGCGACGTCCGTGGATGGCTTTGACAAGTATGATCTTATTTTTATCGGTTACCCAATCTGGTATGGTCGTATGGCCACGCCGATGCAGGCTTTCCTGCATGAACACGCTTCCAAGTTGGAGGGGAAACGGGTTGCCCTGTTTGCCACGAGTGGGAGTAGCGGAATATCGACTTCCGCGAATGAGGCCCGGGGGTTTTGCCCGCAAGCAACTTTTACAGAGACTTTGTTGCTGACGTCAAGCGGGCTTGCCCAGATGGAGAGCCGGGTGGCAACGTGGCTTGAAGGGTTGGGTGCTAACCGGGAAGAAGAGGAGGATGAGGTGAGTTCGCTGAAAGTGAAAATTACGGTTGGGGAACGGACGGTGACGGCGACAATGGAGGATAACGTGACGGCGAAGGCATTTCTGGCTCGCTTGCCGTTGGAGGTGGAGTTGAGCGATTACGCCGGGGCGGAGAAAATTTTCTATCCTTCACCGAAGTTGTCTACCGAGGGGGCTCCCCGGGGAGGTAATCCCACGGCGGGAAGTATTATGCTCTACGAACCGTGGGGGAACGTGGCGATTTTCTATAAGAGTGGCTCGGCTAGTAATAGTCTCATCCCGATGGGACGGGTTGACGGGGATGGGATCGAGGTCTTCCGGGAGTCTGGTTCCCTAAGGGTGAAATTTGAAAGGTGATGAATAAAAGTATTAAAAAAGCAGCCTTTATTGGGCTGCTTTTTTAATACTTTTATTTGATCAATCCTTTGTCGAATTTTTCTTTCACCTTGATCAACATATCGTTTGTCATGCTGGTAAGGTCGAATTTCGGAGCCCAGCCCCATTCTTCGCGGGCGCAAGTGTCGTCCATGCTGTTTGGCCAGCTGTTGGCGATGGCTTGTTTCACCGGATCAATCTGGTAATCCATCTTGAAGTCGGGGAGGTGTTTGCGAATTTCGGCAGCGATTTGTTCCGGCTCGAAACTCATGGACGCAATGTTGAAACTATTCCGGTGTTTTAATTTACTGGGATCAGCTTCCATTAATTGTACAACGGCGTTCAAGGCATCCGGCATGTACATCATGTCCATGTAGGTTCCCTCTTTCACGTTACAGGTGAATGAACCTTTGCGGATGGCGTCGTAGTAGATCTCTACGGCATAATCCGTGGTTCCGCCACCGGGGAGAGTCACGTATGAAATCAATCCCGGGAAACGCACGCTACGGGTGTCAACACCAAAACGGTTGAAGTAGTAGTCGCTTAAAAGCTCGCCTGTTACCTTGCAAACCCCGTAAATCGTGGTGTTGGAACGTTGCAGCGTGTCTTGGGGAGTTTTGTCTTTTGGGGTATCGTTCCCGAAAGCCCCGATAGAACTTGGCGTGAACACGGCACAATTGTTATCCTTGGCAATGTACAGAGAGTTGGTTAAAGCACCAATATTGATATCCCAGGCTAATTTGGGGTTCTTTTCTCCCGTGGCTGACAACAAGGCAACCAGGTTGAAAATGGTGTCAATATTGTATTTTTTCACGATGGCACTGAAACCTTCCCCGTCAAGAGCGTTCAATTCTTCGAATGGACCTGCTTCTGCCAATGCTTTACATTTTTCAGCACTAATATCAGCTGCCACTACATTGCTGTTTCCATAAATGGATCTCAAATGGGGTACCAGTTCGGAACCGATTTGTCCCCCTGCACCAACGATTAATATTTTTTTCATCTCTATAAGTTTTTGTGATGAATGATGTTACTTTTTCTAGTTTTAGATTGTAGCGCGAAAATAGTTATTTTAGAATCTCCTTGACTAACAATTGACAATTTTTTTTGCCTATTCACTAAAAAGTTGTTCGTCAGAACTCTGTTCTGCTTCATAATATTCATCGATTTGCAGGTTCGGGGCTTTATAGGCGGCCACGGCGAGCTGGTCACAACGTTCGTTTTCCGGGACATTGGCGTGTCCTTTTACCCAGATGAATTTCACGCGGTGTTTGCGATAAAGGGCGAGGAATTGTCGCCAGAGGTCTGGGTTCTTTTTTTTCTTGAACCCGGTCTTTTCCCAACCGAATACCCAACCTTTTTCAACGGCATCGACCACGTATTTCGAGTCGGAGTAGATGGTCACGTTGCTCCCTTCGAAGCGCAGGGCGGCAAGCCCGATGATGACGGCGAGCAATTCCATACGGTTGTTCGTGGTCCGGCGGAAACCTTCCGACAGCTCTTTACGATGCGGTCCGGCCATAAGTACGACCCCGTAGCCTCCCGGTCCGGGGTTACCGCTGGCGGCTCCGTCTGTGTATATCGTGATATTATGTGACATGTATTCGTTTTTATGCCGTAAAAGTAAGCATTTTGTTAAAATATTTGTATATTTATGTCGAGGAAACAACAGGCCTTTGTGTGGACCTGATAAAATAGCAAATATGATAAAATTAAGTCGAATTGTCTTGATGTTCCTGTTCGTGGGCATTCTCGTCGCTTGCCAACCGAGGGAACGGGTGATTGATTACCCGGCCTTTCAGGCTAAAAATTCTGCATCACTTGAGATCTCCCGTATTGTTTTGAATGACACGGCTACTATTATTTATGCCGATGTCGAGCAATTTCCCGGTGGCTGGGCCCGGGTGGATTCCGGGATCTATATTTTGGCGAACGGGCAAAAGTATCTTGCCTTGAAGTCGGAAGGATTGAAGTTGAGCGAGAAATTCGAGATGCGTGATACCGGGTTGCTCTCGTTCAAGTTGTTTTTCCCGCCGCTCCCGAGAGGGGTGAATTCGATCGATTTGATCGAGAGCCGGATGAATCTGGGGGGCTGGCATGTTTGGGGATTGAATTTGAATCCTGATGTTGAAGTGGCTGCCATGGCTGTCCCGTCGGACGTGTCTGCCCGGGACTGGAAGGAAGCTACCACGTTACCACCGGCTGAGTTGAAGACGGGGAAAACGAGGGTGAAGGTGCGTTTATGCGGTTATCGTGATTTGATGGACGGGCGAGATGTCGAGCTTTTCGTGAGCGATATGTTTAGCCCCGGGAAGGAGTTGTCGAAGAGGATTGATAAAGATCATAGCTGTACGTTTGAGTTTGATCAATATTCCACGACGTGGGTCTATTTGAGTAACACGCTCTTCCACACGATGATCGTGCTTGATCCGGGGGATGACGTGGAGGTGTATGTCGATTTGGAAGAGGCTACCCGAAGGGCTTCCCGCTATCAGAAAGACCGGATGAAGGCGCATCGTTTGGCTTACGTGGTCGGGGAAAGTCGATTTATCCCCTTGAATTACGCGTTACAGGATGAGTACGAGGATGGATTTTCCATGTATTCTTTCTATGAGGATATAAACGGGATGAATGCCGACGAGTATATCGCGTACGTGATGAAGCTTTACCGGGCCGAGATGGAGCGTTTGGCGAATGACAAGGCGCTGCCGGACGGGGTACGGAAATACCGGGAGATCGGGGTGAAAGGTTTTGTGATGAGGCTGGTTTGTTCCGGGGAGTCTAATTTGGAAACGGCTTACCGGGAGGCGAATCATATCGGGTGGGATCAACGGGAGATCGATTTCAAGGCCCCGGAGTTCACGGATAAGCATTTTGCGGTGTTGAAGGATTTGGATGTGAACCGGTTGGATATGTTGTACGCTCGTGATTTTCCGTATTGTTTTGATATTGTTGGTTACCGGATTCCCTCGTTGAATCGGTTGGAAAAGATACTGGGGAACCAAGAAGGATTTTTAATTGATTATTTCAAATTGCAGGGTATTTACGAGCAATTGGAAAATATGAAATCCTTAACGAAAGAGCAACAGCGGAACTTGGCATCTATCAACCCCTATTACGCGAAGGCTTTTGAACAGATGAAGCTGCAGATTGACGCGAAAGTTGCGGAAAGTAAGGTGAAAGCGGGAAAACGAATCCGGGAGGTTCCGTCGGTATCCGAGAAAAAGCTATTCGATGCTATTATGGCCCGGTATAAGGGGAAAGTGGTGATGGTGGACTTGTGGGCCACGTGGTGCGGACCTTGCCGGGGGGCGATTGCCTCTTTTGAACCCAGGAAGAATAAGTTCAAGGATAAGGATGTTGTTTTCGTGTATATCACGAACGAATCTTCCCCGGAATCCAAATGGTTGGAGATGGTGGCAGGAATCGAGGGGGAGCATTATCGTTTGAATCGTAAACAATGGGATTATATATGTGATTATTTCGGCGTGGACGGGATTCCCTCGTATGTTATTGTCGATCGGGACGGGAATGCCCGGTTGAGAAATGATTTGAGGGGATCGGGGATGTTGGAACAGGAATTGTCGGGGATGCTTTAAGCGTCTTGTTGATATTTCATCGTGAACTCTTGCCGGCCGGTTTGTTCGTCGGTTTGTTCACGTGTGATCGTAAAGCCTTGGCGTTTGTAGAATGTCAAGGCTTGCGTGTTTTCCGCGTAAACATTTAATTCCAATTCGGGGTGTTGTAACTTGATACGAGTCATAAGGGAATGTCCGATTCCTTGGCCTTGTCGGTCAGGAGAGACGAAAAGGGCGGCGATGTAGTTGCCGATTAAGGAGATAAATCCCGTGATCTCGTTTGTGTGTTCGTCTTCATTGACGAGGGTTTGGCTTTGTGGCAGGTACTTGTTATGCATATCCGGAACTTTGTTTTCCCAGTAGGAACGGGGAATGAAGGAGTGGGCGATGGCGGATGCTTCCAGCCATATCCGGATGACAGAGTCTTCGTCTTGTTGTTGGAAGTAGCGGATCATGGTTTTGTATGTTTTTGTGTTTATGTTGATGTGGGCGAATGTAGCAAAAAATAGGCGAGATTGAAAATGTTTTTTATGAAGAGGAATAAATGTTGGAAGAGAGGGTGATAAAATTGTAATAGCCTGAAGTGCTGATTTTCAGAAAAAAGTTGTTACTTTTGTATGGTTGCGATTCATTGGAGAAGGGATGGAGACATTGATTTTTTGTCATGAGGTGCGGCGCTTTACCAAAAAGTGTATGTTTAAATATTTTTTGCATTAAATAAAAATAAGAATAATGGATTTTGTATCTCCTGAACACTTGTTCGAGGAACTTCCTCTCACGAAAGAAGAGGCGAGTATTCTTGACGAGTATATTTGCGATTATGATTTCACGGTTGTTGGAAAACAAGGGCCGGAGTGGATATTTTCTTTCTTGGGTGTTGTTCGTGCGGAGTTAGGGGGAGAGGAAATGATCTTGGAAGATTATGATCTTCTGAATGATATTTTTATTCGTATATTGGAATGGATGCTTGAGGGGTCCGATTATTTGAAATGTTTTGAAGGGGTCAAGTTGAATGATGCCCGAATGCAAGTGGAACGTTATCTGGATGAGGCTATTGCCAGTAGAGAGGCGATCCGGTTGATTGATGCAGAGGAAGAAGGGGAGTATATTACTTCGAAGTTAGAGAAATTGATGGTGTCGGGTTACCTGTACAAGAAATCGCTCGTGTGGATAACGCTACTGACGATCGTTCGGTTTAGTCCGAGGTTGCATTTATTGCCGGCACGGGGACTCGTTTTACTGGTGTATAACACGTTGAATAAACCTAATCCAAGGGTGATGGAACGTTTTAACGAACGGGTAGCTCTTGTGAGAGAACAGGATGATGCGCTGTGTTTTGAGGGACATTCCCGGGATCAGATTCAGGAGGCTGTTTGGATTCTTGGGGCCCGGATTTTGTTGGGGGATCCCGTGCAGGAAGAACTGGCAAGCTTGCGTTCCATGTTTTTCAGATACTTGTATGTGTTACAGGATAAGGAAGATGAAGTGATTCGGAAGAATGCGTTTAATTCTTTATTGTTTAACCAGAAGAATGCCGTGTTCACGTGGGAGGAGTTGTTAAAGTTCTCCATTCCTGTCCTGATGGAATCTATTACAGAAAAGACGGTTGATGCGATTAGAAATTGTCAGGGGCGTCTGTACGAGGGACACGGGCAATTATTAGTGGAAACGAAAGCAATCACGCTTGCCGCTCCGGTTTCTTTAAAGTTTGACACGCTGATGGAGATTGACGGTGTCGCTTTGAAACTCGGGTACAGTAAGAAAAAGTTGAGTTTTGAAGAAGGGTTGGTGGGGACAACCCAAGCGTGGAGAAGTATCCTCGCTGACTTTTCGGATGAGTTGAGAAAGAGCGTGATTCATAAAAAGCGGCCGCCCGTGGGGGCTGTCGTGAATATACGGGTAAAGCTGGTGCATAATTTTAAACCCACGTTGGCTTTCGTTACGATCGTGGACCTGCGGTATGATGGACAGGGCATTTTGCATGTCAGCCAAGTGACACGGGCAAGGTTGGATAGTTTAAAAGATATTCTTCATCCCGGGGATATTATGACAGCGACGGTGGTGGAGTCGGAGGATGATCGCTTGCAGTTCTCGATCTGGGAGGAACTGAATCAAGTGGCCGTGGAGCATTTGCGGGTAGGGGATCAGTGCAACGCCTTACTCCTGAGTGAGAAGAATGGTTTCCTGACATGGTTGTCTGAAAGTGGTTTCTTGGTTTCGACTCCTCTTGCTGAAGGGGTGAGTGAGGAGAGAGGGGGGTATTATCTTTTGGAGGTTACCGATGTTCCCCCGGTAGGGAGGATCAAAGGAAAGATTCTAGGTGCCACAAAGGAACGATTTGACCGGCACGAGGCGGTTGCTAATCTGGTTTACAGTTATATAGAAGAGTGCAAGAAATATAAAAACGGGGATGGACAGGGGAAGTTTAACACGGGGAAGATCGAGCGTTCTATCGGGGTTTCAGGTAAGTACGTGAAGGAGTTGATCCGGCTGTTGCAGCTTTACCTGACGCAAGAGGTTTGTTTGGAGAATCTGAATTTACTTTATTTTATTCGCTTATTGGCTCACGTGTTAGGAGATTATCGCTTGAAAGGGTATTATGATTGCCTGATCAATCATTTGATCGTGAAGTATGAATTTATAGAGGGACGTTTAGAAACACTGGATCTGGGCGCACTGGAGAAGGACTTCCGGGCTTACCCGGCGTTGGAACCTTTGTGGGCGGTGATCCGGATGCTGGCATCCTACGGGGATCGTTCTTTCGCGGGGGATTTGGAACGTCTTTCTCATTCTGAGGATGATTACGTGGCTAAAGTGGCCGAATCTATATTGGCTAAGGAGGGGCAGGGAAATCTTACGGAAGAATCCCGTTGGAGGGAAGATGAGTTATTGGAATTGTTGTCTTTGAAGGGGAAGGAGGATACCATAGTCGGGAACATGAAAGAAAAGCAAACGTTTAAGAATTCACTGGTCTATCCGGTGGGGGCGAGACATGTGGACGTGGAGGCTCAGCTGGATTCGATCATGCAGGATATGTGCAGTTTTTTGAATGGACAGGGGGGAACCGTGTATATCGGGATGAGTGATAAAGGGGTGCCTGTGGGGATTCAGGCGGATTTGGATTACTTGTGTTGTAATTTGGATAAGTATGAGTTGTTCCTTCATCAAAGGATAAAGGAGGCTTTCGGGGAAGAAGTGGACCGGACAATTCAGATTGAAAGGAAACAATTCGGAGATAAGGTGGTGGAGGCTCTCGTGGTTCCGCATTTCGACCGGGTGGTGGAGTATCATTCGGAGAATTGAAAGGCCGTTAGAGGTGAAAGTCGGTTTCAAGAGTTTTGGAGGGGATTGTAACATGAATAATTGGGATTATGGAATGGAATCGAGTGGGTAGCGTGATATGCCTGTTAGGTGGAATCATACTTGTTTTTGGTGGGGTTTATATGATCTTGACGGGACAGACGTCTGGGGGATATACTTCCGGGTCAATGGGGAATGTCCAGTATGGCACGATGGATGGGTACGGGGTGTTGTTCGTGGGAGGAGGAATGCTTGCAACTGCTCTTGTTTGTTATTTGAGCTATAAGAATCAGATTAAGAAAAAGAAGAAGAAAAAAAGAAAAGGTGGTTCGAAGAAGAAATTATAACCAATACTAAATATTTTTCATATATTTGTTTTTAAGTAGCACATTTATATGGAGCTTGGTGATGGATATACGAAATTAGTTTACGGGGTAAATCGTAAAGACGAAAAAGCGTGGCAAGAGTTGTTCGACTCTTACTATGAAAGTTTGTGTCATCATGCGGCTCGAATTTTATTGGATGATCACGTGGCGGAGGATGTCGTGCAGGAGGTGTTCGTGAACTTGTGGAACGGAACAGCTGTTTTCGAGAACGAGAAGGCTTTGACGGTTTATTTGTATCGTTCGGTGACGAACAACGCGTTGAAATATTTGCGGGACCGGAACACGGAAGAGGCCCGGTTGAGGTTGTGGAGTGAGGTGGAACGGGAGATGTCCGAAGAGGATTTTTCGAGCGTGGTGCGGGAAGAGGTGTTGCGCAAGTTGAGGGAGTTGATCGATTTATTACCGGGAGAACGTCGGAAAGTGATCTTGATGAGCATGGATGGGATGAGCGGGGAGGAGATTGCGGCGAAGTTGGGCGTGACGATTCATACGGTTAAACAACAAAAATATCTAGCCTATAAATTTATAAAACAGGAACTTGGCAAGTACTGGATCGTGGCCATGTTATTTTTTCTGTAAAAAAATCATTTTTCTTTTTATACTTTTTCGTTTTTTTGGATTTGATAAATGAATCCAATATAAAAAGTGTAATGAAACGTCACGGTCATACTATATTTGAGGTTGTTCAACAAGTGGTTCGAAACTTTTTCAACGAGGAAGATGAAGAGACGAAAAAGGAGTTTCAGCAATTGATGCGAGAACCGGGCTTGTTGAATAATGCTTCCGGGCTGGAAGACAAAAAACAGCTTGTGTCTTGGCTGAAGGAGCCTTCTCGTTTTTCTTCGAAGGATGGGTACAAGAAATTTCAGACATACGTGAGACGGGGACGGAAAGTCCGGGTGATACGGAAGGTGGGGATTGCTGCCTCATTTTTACTGGCTCTTGTTCTAGGAGGGACAGCTTACTGGTTGAATGTACATTGGGAAAAACGGAATCACGTGGAGTTAGTTGAAGAGATACAGCCCATCATGTCAAAGGGATATATTATGCTGGACGATGGGACCCGGATTGATTTGGGAGAGGATAAAGGAGAGGTTCGGGAGGCGGATGGGATAAAGATTACCCGGGATTCCGTGAAGGTGGTGTATGCCTCGGAAAATGTAACGCCAACGGATAGAATTGCTTATAACGAGTTGAATGTCCCGCGGGGAGGGGAGTATATGTTGGTGCTGACGGATGGAACGAAAGTGTGGGTGAATGCTGATTCCCGGTTGAAGTTCCCGGTACGTTTTCGAGAGGATCGCCGGGAGGTGTATCTGTTGTCGGGGGAGGCTTATTTTGAGGTGGAGAGAGATGCATCGAAACCTTTTCTAGTGCATACATCCCGGGGATGCGTGACGGTGTTGGGGACGGAATTTAATGTGCGTGATTACCCGGAAGAGCATCGGGTGGTGACCACGCTGGTAAATGGTTCCGTGCAGTTCACGGGGAAGGATAAAAAGAAGGTTGTACTGGAACCGGGGTTTCAGGTTATCGCTGATTCTTTGACTGGGACGTGGGATGTGCGGGAAGTGAATCTGAAAGAGTACGTGGGATGGCGTAACGGGCTTTACGTGTTTAGTCATTTGACGCTGGAGGAATTGATGAGGGTGATCGAGCGGAATTATGACGTGACGGTCTTCTTCGCGAACGAAGAGTGTAAGCGACTGGTTTTTTCGGGAGATTTACAGAAGTACGAGACGGTCGAGCATTTTTTGAGATTTATAGAGACGGGCGGGGATGTTCGCTTTGTGGTGAAGGAGCGTACGATTACTGTGTATAAAAAATAAGACAGGGTTGCCCTGGTCCGGCAACCCCGTCTAAGTTGTTATAATTATCTATAATTAAACATTCAAATGTATGAAAAAAAATTGGATTAATAGGCGTGGTGTGCCTATCCATGTCTTAAAAAAAGTTTTTTTGATGATGAAACTGACTTTCTTATTAACCGTTGTGTTGCAGGTCAGTACTTGGGCAACGGGGTTCTCCCAGGAGAACAGGGTGTCTTTGCAGATGAAAGATGTTTCCTTGGAAACGATTATTCTGGAGTTACGGGAACAGACGGGGATTCGCTTTTTTTATAGTATCGATAAGATAAAAGCGATTGAGCACCTTTCTATCGATGTCAAGAACGAGGTGTTGAAGGATGTGTTGAGTCGCTTGTTGGAGGGGACGGGGCTCACGTACACCTTGCTGGATGATGTGATCGTGATCAAGGATTTGGTGGTCAATCAAGATCCCGTGAGGATTTTCATCCGGTTGAAAGGATGGGTTGTAGATGAGAAAAAGCGGGCGATGCCGGGGGTTACGGTAAAATTATCGGGAACTTCTCTCGGGACTGCCACGGATGCGAAGGGGTGGTTTTCGTTGCAATTACCCGTTCCCGAGGGTAGGCTGGAGTTTTCTTTCGTGGGGTTTGCCACCCAGATCGTTGACTTCTCGGTCCGCACGGCGAGAGACACGATGCGAGTTGTTTTGAAAGAGGATCTGATTAAAATGGATGAAGTGGTTGTCACGGGCTATCAGGCCGTGAAAAAGAAAGCGATGGCCGGTTCATACTCGAAAGTGGATGCCGATGAATTGGTGATGACCGGATCGCAGACACTCGAACAGATGTTGCAGGGGAAACTGCCGGGTGTGATGGTGATTAACCAGAGCGGTTTGACCGGTACCCGTCAGAAAGTGCGTGTTCGGGGTACTTCCACGCTGGTCGGGAATGCCGATCCGGTGTGGGTGGTTGACGGGATTATCCAACAGGACCCGTTGCCTTTCAGCACCAGTGAATTGACCAATATTGGTGATGATAATATGGATATGATCAAGAACTTTGTCGGAGGGGCCATTGCTTGGTTGAATCCCAATGATATTCAGGATATAACCGTGTTGAAGGATGCTTCGGCCACGGCCATTTATGGGGTAAAGGCCGCTAACGGGGTGATCGTGATCACGACGAAGAAAGGAGAGCGGGGACGTTTGTCGTTAAACTATTCCGGTAATTTTTCGGTGGGTGAGAAGTTGAATTATGACAAGCTGGAGATCATGAATTCCAAACAGCGGGTTGACCTTTCCCGGGAGGCTTACGAGAGGGGGGCTCAAGTGCCGAATGATAAAATCGGTTATATCGGTTTGGCGTTAGCTTACCAGCGGGGAGAGATTTCTTACGACGAGTTTGATCGGGGGGCTAAGGCGTTGGAATCCGTGAACACGAACTGGTTTGACGTGCTTTACCAAACCCCGTTTTCTCATTCTCATTCGTTGAGTTTTTCGGGAGGTAATGAAAACTCGACTTATTATGCCTCTCTGGGTTATTCAAGTAACCAAAATACGGCAAAGGGAAATTCACAGACTTCTTATACCGGGCGGTTGAATCTGAGTTCGACGTTTTGGAATAAACTACGGCTGAATGTCTCTTTATCCGGCTCGCACACGGAGACAAAAGCTTTTGCCAATGGTGTGGACCCGTTCAATTATGCTATTAATGCTAACCGAGCTATTGCTTGTTACGAGGAGGACGGGAGCCTGTTTTATTATGCTAGCGGGGACAATGGGTATGATTATAATATTTTGAATGAATTGAAATATTCCGGGAATGAAAATAGGAGTAGAAGCCTGAATCTGAGTGTTGATGCACGCTGGACTATTCTGGATGGTTTTGTTTTCTCTACCACTTTGGGGGGAGGTTCTATTTCTACGTTCGGGGAGTCGTGGTTTACGGAACGGACTCATTACATTGCCGGAATCCGTGGGTATAATTATGGCGAATACGATGTGTTTGACACGGATTTCAAAGTTTCGCCTTTGCCCTATGGAGGCGAGCTGAACGTGGATGAGAATGAAGGATTCAATTATAGCTGGCGAGGACAGTTTGAATATATAAAGAATTTTGGCCGTCACGCCGTGAATGTGATGGTTGGGGGTGAGTTGAGTAGTAATAAGCATAAATCTTACGCGCAAACGAATTATGGTTATATGCCGGAGCGGGGCTTGTCGTTCGTGGATGTGCCTCTGGGTACGAGACCGAGTACGGATGCTAATTACACGCTGAACGGGTATGCGCGTACGGCTCCCTCTTTGACGAAATCGTTGAATAACACGTTGTCTTACTATGTTTCAGGTTCTTATATGTATGACAATCGGTATGCCTTGAATTTTTCCGTGAGAGGTGATGGTTCCAACCGTTTCGGGCAGGATGAGAAGGAGAAATATCTGCCGGTGTGGTCTATCGGTACCCGTTGGAACGTGACGGATGAACATTGGTTGCAGGGGCAGGATTTGTTGAATTATTTGTCTTTGTCGGCAACCTTCGGTTATCAAGGGAACGTGGTGGAGAATGTGAGTGCGAATCTGATTGCTAAGATCCTGCCTTTAGACCCGGAGACGGGAGAGTTCAAGATGACTTACACGAAATTACCGAATCCCGACTTGAAATGGGAAAAGACAAAGTCGATTAATTTAGGAATTAATTTCAGCGTTTTGCATAGTAAGGTAAACGGTTCGTTCGAGTATTATTACAAGAAAACGGAGGATTTGGTTACCCAACGGGAGATTCCTTACGAGAACGGGGAGCATTCCATGTACGTGAATGGTGGTAATATGAAAAATTCGGGTTGGGAGTTGTCGTTCAGTTTGGTACCTGTTCGGACACGAGATTTCGTGTGGAGCTTGGGATTCAATACCTCGAAAGTGTATAACGAGGTGAGTTCGGAATTTGAACCGACAGGAGATTGGAAAGAGGTTACAGGCGGGAAATATAACAAGAAAGGGTATCCTGTTTCCAGTTTCTGGGCATTCCGTTTTGCCGGGTTGAACCCGAAAAATGGCGGGCCTTTATTCGATATGTCCGGGGCGGCCACGAATGCGGGGGAACTGGACGTGACACAGTACATGGTTCATGTCGGGAAGCTGGACCCGGATTTAACGGCTGGATTGAATATGAACTTCCGCTACAAGAATTGGACGCTGGCGACTTCTTTCTATTTATCAACCGGTAACCAGTGTTTTTTGAGTTCACCGTATGGAGAGATGAATAACACGTACGGAATGCCGAGCGAGTATAGGAATGCATCGACTCAATTGTTGAAACGCTGGCGGGAGTCGGGTGACGAGAAGTACACGAATATTCCTTCTATTCCGGTGGGCGAGAATTGTTTGCCGATGTACCCGTTTAAAGATTCCAGCGTGAGCCTTTATCCTTACGAGGCGTGGGCAAATTCGGATGTCCGGGTCGTGGATGCGTGGTATTTGCGTTGCAACAGTATAAGTCTTTCTTACGTGTTCCCGGAGAGATTGATTCGTCGGTTTGCCCAGAACGTGGGTTTTACCATGACGTTATCCAATCCCTTCCAGATCGTGAGTAGCGATTTTGATAGCCGGGATCCGGAGGTGGCGAAGGGAAGCCAGCCATTGACGAGGAATTTTACCCTTAGTTTGAACGTGAGTTTTTAATTAAAATAGATAAAGAGCATGAAGTCGATCGTATTAACACTCGTTGGTTCGTTCATGTTGTGGATGCTTGTCGGTTGTGACGGTTTCCTTGACGAATATAGTATAACTGAAGTTCGGCCGACAGAACTTACCGATATAGAACAGTTGTTACTGGGAGATGCTTATCTGGATGCCGGACAGAAAGAGGTGCAGTATAATATCATGGATATTTTTACGGATGATATAAAGTGTAACGGGTTGGGAAATGAAGGTTTCCGGACTTATTTCGAGAGTATGAGGTGGCGTTTTTTGTGGGATGCGGATATGTTCAACAATGCCGGGGGTGGGTATGATGCTGCCTTTTGGGAGTTGCCTTACAACAAGATCTTGGGATGTAATATCGTGCTGGATTGTCTGGATGACATGACCGGGGAGGCATCTTTGAGGGAGAATCTTCGGGGGGAGGCGTTGACGTTACGTTCCATGTATTACCTGATGTTGGTGAATATGTATGGAATGCCTTATAATGAGGGTGATCCGAGCCTGAATCCGGGAGTACCTTTGAAGTTGACGATGGAGGTGCGGGATGAACGATTTCCTCGTAATTCCGTGGCCGAGGTGTACGGGCAGATCGAACAGGATTTGTTGAGGGGTAATCGGCTGTTGACAGAGAATGATTATAACCGTAACTTTTTGAGGATAGGTCATTTGGCAGCCAAGGCTCTTTTGTCGAGGGTGTATCTGTACATGGAGGATTGGGACCGGGCGATTGCTTACGCGGACAGCGTGTTGCAGGTGAAACCGAATCTGTTGGATTTGAACACGGTGGGATGGGGAACGCCTAGATCCCCGGAATCGTTATCCGTGTACGCTACCGGAACGCCGGACGAGGTGATCTGGATGCGTGAAGGTTACCGGGAGTTGGGGGATATGCAGGCTTCCGATCCTTGTTATATGGTTTCCGATGAACTGTTGGACTTGTACGGTTCCTGTAACCAGACGATGGTGCAACAAAAGACGATCCGGGATATACGGGGTTGCTTGTATTTCGCGTGGAATTTTAAAATGGGATTCCCGTCTGTGACGTATTACCGGAGTTTTTTGTCTATCGGGGGAAGTGATAATGGCGTGTATCAAGGGATTCGCACGGCTGAAATGTATTTGAATCGAGCTGAGGGATATATCCGTAAATATATGGCCGGAGGGGATGCGTCTTATTGCCGGAAGGCTTTGAACGATTTGAATGAATTACGTCGTCACCGTTTTAATAATAAGTACACATACGAGGAAGTGGATATCACGGATCCGGATGATTTGTTTGAATTTTATCAGGAGGAACGCCGTCGGGAGTTAGCCGGGGACTGGATGCATCGTTGGTGTGATTTGAGAAGGTACGGTATGCCGGAAATTAGTCATACTCTTTTCGAGACGGCTTCCGGCAACAAGACCGAGGCGACTTTGCAGAAGAACAGGTACGTGTTGCCGATCGCGGAAGAGGTGATCCGTTTGAATCCCAGATTGGAACAGAATAAATAGTCATGGAATTTAAAACTAAGGGTATTATGAGATATTTTTTGATAATAATATTAGGATTGTTTTTGTGGACGGGATGTAATGATGATGACGAAAAGTTGACACCTTCGACAGAACCGGAGTTTCGTTATGTCCTTCCGCAAGGGAATCACGATTACGACACGAAGATCGTGAGCTGGTATGAAGACTGCGGGATTTATTTTCTGTATAAGTTCGAGGATAAGGATGTGTATTATAACGAGAATGACCGATGGGCGGGGTTTGTGGATGATACGATGCAAATTAATGATGGTGAGCTAGCGTTTTATAATGCCGGTTTGCGTGTGGAGTTGCCGGACGAGGAATATGTCGGTAAGCAATTGGAGTGGATCGAGAAGTTGTTTTTGAATCATTATTCCAAGGAACTTCTGAAGAAGAAGATGGTGAAAAAGGTGATTCTTGCCAAGAATGTGACTTATTGTTATCGTTTGGGGAGTAACGACCTTGCAGAACGGGAACGGGATTATTTCAGTAATATCGCCAATACGTTGATATTTAGTCATGGGGATGCGTCCGTGGAAGATTTGACGAATGAAGATTTGTTTGAGATAAAGAATGATTTGCATAAATGGATGTTGACGGAGAAGTTGGTGGATGATTACCCGGTGGCGGAGTTGGAGGATTTCCTTTCCGTGACGGATTATTCTAAAACCTTGTCCGCGGATTATTACGAGGAGTGGATGGCTGAAGGTTGGTTGGGACGGTTGGCGAACTCCGAGGAAGCGGCAAAGAGTGAGGACATTCGGACTTACGTGGAGATGATCATTACGACACCGAGGGAGATGCTGGAAATAGATGTGAATTCAATCTCGTATCCTGACCCGTTGTTTTGGGTAATCAGGGATTATGATTATGCCGGTTTTTTACATCCGTCGATGGACGTGGCGGGGAACATTAAGAAGAAATACGATCTTATTGTTGCCGCGTTTAAAGACTGGGGGGTGGATTTACCGGTTATTGGTGAGTTGTATTACGAGTAGTCTCCTGTTGTATTTGTTTTTGGGGAATAAAAAATGATGGCAACTTGCTGTCATGGGAGAACTATGTCTAGAATTTTATAATAATAAATCGTTTGTATGGAAAATCCAATTGTAAAAGTTGAACATTTGTATCATCGGTACACTTCCAGTCGCTGGGCGATAGAGGATATTAATTTCCAGATCGATGAAGCCGGGGTAGTCGGTCTTTTAGGATCGAACGGGGCGGGTAAGTCAACCACGATGAACATTATTTGTGGTGTGATGAGACAGACCACGGGAGAGGTGTATATCGACGGGATAAACACGTTGAAAGAACCCGTGAAGGCTCGTAAGTTAATTGGTTTCTTGCCACAGAAACCGCCTTTGTACCCGGATCTGACGATCGACGAGTATTTACGTTTTTGTGCCGAAATACAGTGGATGGATAAGAAAAAGATTAAATCGGCGATCGCTGTTGCCGAGGAACGTTGCGGCATTACTCACATGAAAGATCGGTTATTGCGTAATCTTTCGGGTGGATACCAGCAACGCGTCGGGCTGGCTCAGGCCATCCTACATGATCCGAAGTTCGTGGTTCTCGATGAACCGACGAACGGGTTGGATCCGAACCAGATACTGGAAGTTCGCCAGTTAATCAAGGATATTGCCGTAGATCGGACCGTGATGCTTTCGACGCATATCTTGTCGGAAGTGCAGGCCACCTGTTCTTCTATCAAAATGATTGAACACGGGAGAGTGGTTTTTTCCGGTAGCACGGAAGATTTTGATAATTATATCGAACCGAACACGCTTTATTTGGAATTTGATCAGCTTCCGGTCGTGGATGAGTTGATGAAGTTACCCGGTATTAAACGGGCGGAAGTATTGGACAATCATGGTGTTCGCTTGTGGTATGACGGGGAGCGGGGAACGATCAAGCAAGTGATGCGGGAGGCGGTTTCTCGGGGATGGGATATGACAGAATTGCGAAAGGAGAAGAGTTCCATGGAGGCTGTGTTCGCTAAATTGTCCGGTAAATAATCAATTAATTCTAAGAAGTAAATGTTATGAGAGCAATATACAGAATAGCTCGTTTAGAGTTATCAAATCTTTTTTACTCGCCGATTGCGTGGTTGATCCTGATCCTTTTTGTCTTTATGACTGCGATGAACTTTACGGATGTGCTTTGGGCGTATGCCAGAAGTCAGGAATTCCGGGGCGGGGGCTTGTCTGATTTGTCCCGGGCGTTGTTTTTCGATGTCACGGGACGGGGGTTGTGGCCCAAGATTAGTAATTTGTTGTACATGATCATGCCTTTGTTGACGATGGGATTAATCAGCCAAGAGTTCAGCCGGGGATCTATCAAATTGTTATTCGTGGCTCCGATTACCAGTCGTCATATCGTGCTGGGAAAGTTTCTGGGGATGATGATGTACGGGTTGTTAATGTTTAGCGTGTTGCTGGTGTACGTTATCCTTGGCGGATGTTGGATTGAATCCTTTGACTGGGCGGCCGTGTTGACCGGGTTGTTGGGGTTGTACCTTCTTTTCGGAACTTACGCGGCAATCGGTCTGTTCATGTCCACGCTGACGACTTACCCGATCGTGGCGGCTATTTATATGCTGGCTTTGTTGACTTTCCTGCGTTTCGTGTCCGGGCTGTGGCAGGAATATACTTTTGTCCGGGACATCACGTATTGGCTGGCCTTGGACCGACGGGCCGGTACGTTTATTAACGGGATGATTTGCAGCGAGGATTTCCTTTATTTCGTTATCATGACGGCCATGTTCCTCGGGTTTGCGATTTTGAAATTGCAGTTTATCCGGGAGCGCCGTTCCATGTTGAGTAAAGTCGGGCGATTCTTGGGTGTGTTTATCGTGGCGATGTTACTGGGGTACGTGACTTCCCGGCCCATGCTACGATTGTATCACGATTCGACACATACCAAGACAAACACGTTGACCGAGGCCAGCCAGGAGATTGTGTCCAAGCTGGACGGGGGATTGAAGATGACAACTTACGTGAATCTGTTCGGTAGTATTTACAATATTACTCCTGCCAAGGTGATGGCCGATATAGCACGCTATAATTCTTATATTCGGTTCAAACCGGAGACGAAGATGGATTACGTGTTTTATTACTATACGGACACGACGGATGGGTTCTTTGCACATCGTTTTGCCGGGAAAACGTTGAGCGAGGCCGCGAAAGAGATGGCAAAGTTTCAAGGTGTTAATGCTAAAAAATATGTTCCTTTGTCTAAAGTTGACCCGGACGTGGATTTGAGAGATGAGGGGTATCGTTTCGTGGTATTGCTGGAACGTGAAAACGGGGAAAAGACTTTTCTACGGGTGTTTAACGATGCTCAAAGGGTTCCTTTTGAGACGGAGATTTCCGCCGCGTTAAAACGGATTGGCATGAAATTACCAAGTGTGGGTTTCCTCTCGGATCACTATGCCCGCACGATTACCGGAGATCGGAACCGGGATTATTCCTATATGGTGTCGGAAAAGCTCTATCGTTCGGCCTTGATTAATCAAGGTTTTGATGTGGTGGACGTGAAATTGAGCCGTAATTCTCAATTGCTTGATAGTTTGGATGTGCTGGTCGTTTCTGAACCGAGGGAACCCTTCTCGGAAGAGGAGTTGGATAAATTATATCGTTACGTGGAAAGCGGGAAGAACTTGATTATTGCGGGAAAACCGAGGACGAACAGTTATTTGGCTCCGTTGATGGAGAAACTGGGATTGCGTTTTGAACCGGGGATTCTGGTGCAGAAACAGGATCAGATAGCGGATAAAAATGCTGCCAGTATGCCTTCTGCCAGAGGTGCGGGTGGTGGCCCCGGAGCTTTGGGGCAGGCCGAGGAAAGAGAATATCCGGTTAGCCTGTTTCTTTGTAGAGCTACCGATGAAACCAAAGGATTATCTAAACTTTGGGACGATTTGTACATAAAAACCAATCATCCTGAATGGCCTTACTCGATCGTGATGCCGGAGGCTTCAGCGGTTTTGCAAGTGGAAGATAAAGGTTTTAGGGTGACCCCGTTACTGGTTGGGCGTGATCCTTCGAGCTGGAACGAGTTGGAGACGATTGATTTTGTGAATGAAACACCCCTGTTGAATCTTAATGCCGGGGAGCAAGCCGGGACGAAGACCACGATGATGGCTTTGGAGCGTCAACAGGCAGGAAAGGAACAGCGAATTGTGGTTATCGGGGATGCGGATGCTTTCAGTATGGGAGAGGTGATGGCGAATCGTAGGGGGATACTTTCTATAAACGGGGGGCTGATCATGTCGATGTTTGAATGGTTGTCTTACGGGGAACTCCCGGTGGATACTTCCCGTCCCGATCCGGTTGACAATAACCTGACGATTGGTGCAGAGGCCGCCGGAAACGTGAAGACGATGTTGCAATGGATTCTACCGGTGTTGATCCTGCTGGGTGGTGTGTTATTGCTGTTCAGGAGAAAGGGAAAATAGAGAATGTATTTTGGTGCTGTTTTAATACAGTGTTTTGTGCAATAATTTTCGTGTCACAGGGCCGTGGCGGGGGTGTCTCTTTTGACACGGCTCTGTGATTTAACTAATTTGAGAATGATGATGAAGAAATTGATTTACATGGCTGTATTATTGTTTGCAGTTATTGCTGTTAAGGCTCAGGATTACGAGGCTTTTAATAAGTTTATGAGAGATTATTCCAAAGGTTGGATGACAGATTACAGGAAACCGGCAGGCAACACGATGGAGATGATTAAACAAGTGGGAGAGCCTGCTCCGGAATTTTATTTTGATAAAAAGTTAAATAGCAAGGCGTTAAAAGGGAAGTTTATCGTGATAAATTTCTGGTCCACGTGGTGTGGTAGTTGTATTAATCTGGTTCACGATTTGGACACCGTGCTATTCCGGAATATGCAGCCTTACGGGGGAGTGCAGTTTATCGGAGTGGATTCACACGAGACGGTTTCGGAGCGTGAAGCCCAAAAATGGTGGGAAGATCGCGGGCTTCATTATCCTTGCGGTTACGGGAAAGGAGCAGATGCTTGTGCGGAGGCGTTTCATGGCAATCATCCGTCGGCTATAATTATTGATGATCAAGGGATCATTCGAGGACGTTGGGATGGTTGGAGTCCGAGGTTAGCAGAAATCATTCGAATGGCTATCTGGGCACTTAAAATTGTCCCGGAACAGGGAATTCAGGCTGATCTGGCAACAGTCAAGGGGCTTGTAGAAGAAAAGGAGTATCTTAAAGCGCTCTATTTACTCGAAATTATGCCGGAAAATATAGAGAGCGCTGCTTTGAAATACCAGTGTAAACTGGAGGTTTCCGAAAACAGTGCTATTCGGTATTTTGATGTAATACAGGAAAAGTACAGGGGAGACGAGCAATATCCTGCTGTTATGGAGAGTATTATGCATTGGGTGCTGGTCTCTGATTCGAGAACGGATGCCGTTATCAAGAATGGTTTAGATGCGGCCGAGAGGTTATTGCGAAGTGGAAGAAACGGGGACTACCGTGTTCATGAAACGATGGGGATTTTGTGTTACAGGTATGGCGAAAGTTTCAAACGTAAAGGTGTTCAGGCTTTGGAAAATAGTATTCCGGCAGCCAAGATGAATTGTGCAGGGGATGATGTTATCAAGCATCTGGAAGAGCAGGTGAAGATTTATCGGGAGAAATTGGATTAATTGTAGTCGATAGATGTGAGTAAATCACAACGTTCGTCCATGATTGCTCTGGGGTAGAGCTAGGGATGGGTTAGGACAAGTACCAAATAATTACACAGCATAAACATGGCAAGAACACGGGAGATTGTTCTTGCTATGTTTATGCTATGAAGATGCTGTCTTCTTGTCCTAGCCCATCGGCAGACAAAGGGATACCCATGGGTGGACAAATGGCGAATGTTCGGGATTTGTTCACGTATGTAAAGTTCGGTAATTAGTTGTTGAGGTGTTTTATGTATTAGTTTTATGATTGAGTGTCACCGTTTTTCTATCTTTTGCTTTTTCTGCTAAAATACCGGAAATATCCGGGCATTTCTTTTTGAATTTTTCGAACGTGTCACGGGAAAGCTCGTAGTGACGGCATATCGTGATAATTGATTTTCCTTCTTTTAGCATTTTGATGATCGTGTGACGATTGTCCATCAATATCTTCAATTTTGTATAACTTCCCTTTTTACGTCCGAGTGTAACTCCTTCTGCTCGCCTTAAAGCTAGGGCTTCTTTGGTCCGCATGGAGATCAGGTTACGTTCTATTTCAGCCACAAGTCCGAAAGCGAAGCATAACACTTTACTGTTGATGGAGTCATCGAAAGTATAGCCGTCCTTGACGCTGTGGAGAACAATTCCTTTTTCCAGGCATTTACCCATGATGCTCATGATGTCTGTCAGGGTTCGACTTAAACGTGAAATTTCGGTAACGATTAGGGTGTCTCCTTTTTTGAGTTTCTTCAGCAGACTTCCTAATTGACGCTCTTTGCCTGCTTTTTTTCCGCTCGCAATTTCCATGATAAAACGATCAATATTGATGTTCTTTTGTAGTGCAAAGCGTTCAATCTCAGATCTTTGATTGAGTAAATTCTGTTTTTCTGTACTGACTCTCAGATAGGCAATAATCATAATAATTTGTATTAAATAATGGCAACCAAAAGTACAACTATTTAGGTATCGTTTTATACAAATTATATGAATATTTCGTAAGTAAAATTGTTGGTTAAAACGTTGGTTTTCTGATACAAAGGTATGGATGATATATTAAAAAACAAAATATTATTGTAAAATAATGATACTTAATAGAAAACGTTTGCAATGTTGTGGATAACTGGATTGTTGTTTTTTAGCCTTTTAAGTATCTGTTTTAAACGAACGATTAAATCGGCCATTTTTGGTGTTAATCGTTTCAATATCAGATAAAAATATGATGTTGTCAATCTCTCGGCGTGTCAGATTGGGTTTTCGGTGTAGTAGAAGGATAATTATACTATAATTAAAAAGAAGGTGACATGAAGAAATCGTGTGTACTGGCCTTGCTGATACTTTTATTGTTCGGTGGGGGCCGTGTTTTTGCACAGAAAGTCGCGGTTAAGACCAATGTGTTATACTGGGCAACAACAACTCCAAATCTTGGTTTCGAGTTTGGCTTGGGTAAGAAAACCTCGTTAGAACTTTTCGGCGGGTACAACCCGTGGAACCTGGACAAGGGTGAGAACAAAAAGATGAAACATTATTTAATCCAGCCGGAATTTCGTTACTGGTTATGCGAACGTTTTCAAGGGCATTTTTTCGGGCTCCATGCCGGGTTCTCTGAATACAACGTGAGCGGTGTGCGCTTGCCCCTGCCGCAGTTCCCCAAACGGATGAAGGATCACCGTTACGAGGGCTGGGGGATGCTGTTCGGTGTCTCTTACGGTTACTCCTGGATACTGGGGCGACGTTGGAACCTGGAGGCCACGATCGGTGGCGGTTACCTCTACGGTAAATACGACGTTTACGATTGCGTGAAGTGCGGTGATTTCCGGGGTTCGAACAAGAAGAGCCGTTTCGGGATCACGAAGGCCGGCTTGACTTTAGTTTACTTGATAAAATAGGATAGATTATTATGAAAGCGAGAAATATATTGCTGGCTTGCTCGGTGGCGTTCTTGTCGGGCGAGTTAGGAGCCCAGGTACAGGTGGAAAACCCGTCGGTGAAGAAGGACCGTCGGGAGGTGGAGGTGCGTTTTGACATTCGTGATATGCCAGAGTATGCCCGTAGTCGTCAGAAGGTGGTTCTTCGTCCTTACCTTCACTCGGGGACAGACACGTTATGGCTGGAACCGGCGCAATTATACGGTAAAAACCGTTTCCGCAGGGAACGCCAAGAACATTTTTTGGCGGGCAACAAGGAATGGACTTTAACAGGCTATAACGTTTTCTTGAAAGGGGGGACGCTTGAATACTCCGAGCGAGTTCCTTACGAGCGCTGGATGAAAGAGGCCGGCTTGGGGATCGCTTATCACACGGAAGGTTGTGGCTGCGAGTGTTGTGGTGGTGATCAGGGTGTCCCAGTGGGTCCTGTTTACGTGGCGCCCGTGCCAGAAGTGACCCCGGTAGAACCGTCCGCGAAGAATTTCGAGGTGGTCGAGGCACGCAAGCGTTGGGTGTTCAAGGAAAAGGACATGAAAGTATTCTTCCCGGTGTCGAAAACGGTGTTGAATCCCGATGCCTATAACAACAAGGTAACTCTTGACGAGATCATGGCGGGAATCCGCAAGATCGGGGACATGGAAAAATTGCGTCTGCAAGGAGTCGAGATTACAGGATTTGCCTCTCCTGAAGGAGGGTTGTCCTTGAACACTCGTTTAGGCGCGGGACGTGCCGCCGCTTTGAAAGAGTATATTCGAGGCGAGATGCCTGAATTACGTGACGAGGATTTTGTCCTGGTGAACGGGGTGGAAAACTGGGATGGTTTGCGCGCGTTGGTCGCGGCTTCAAGCATGGAGTATAAAGATGAAGTGTTGGCCATTCTTGATGATCGCACGCTGGGTTCGGGGCGTAAAGCCGCGTTGATGAACTTGAAAAATGGTAAACCTTATCGCTACATGTTGAAGGAGTTTTACCCGGGATTGCGTAACGCGTGTTACGTTTCTGTCTTCTACGATGTACTGGCGGACAAGGTGGCCGATGCCGTGAACGCCGCGAACGAGTTGATTCGTGCCGGGAAGTACGCGGAGGCGTTGAAGTCCTTGGAGGCTTACCAAAACGATGACCGGGTATTCAATTCCATCGGTGTTTGTTACATGATGATGGAGGAGGAAGAGATCGCTATCGAATGGTTCGAGAAGGCAATTAAGGCGGGACACGCTGAGGCTGAGAAGAACTTGAAACAGTTGAAATAGTAGATATAAATATAGTTTGAATAATTTTTAGTCCGCAATTAAAATGTTGAAGTTTATGAAATTAAACAAGTTAGTTATGGTTGCGCTAGTTGCTCTAGGAGCAGTAGCCTGTGAAAAAAGTGATAAGGGAATTGATGATCAAAGTCCCAAGAGTGTGACAATTAATTTAGCCAATGTACAGGCTGGTTCTCGTTCGGAGGGGAAACCCCTTACGACGAATGATCAAGTTGTTCTTACTCGTTTTCAAGTTTTTTTTACTGATGGTACAACTTTGTACTTGGGTAAGAAGGCGAATGGAGATGAAGCTGACCACTATTTTGCTACAGCACAAGGAAATATTAATCCGGAAACTTTTCATTTTTTACCTGCAAATGTAAATAAGGTTATTGTTGTAGGTAATATAGATGAGATAGATGTAACAAGTGGCGAGACAAAAGTTGAAGTATTAGAAAAAGAGCTTGCCATTGAGACTCAACAAGAAGAACAAATTGAAGCGTTGAGCCTTTACGGAGAAAAAGGTTTGACAAAACAAGATACAGATGGGGAAGGCCATGCACTTTATACCGCAGAGGTTGAAGTTGCTCCTCGTATCGCTCGTATTGAAATCGCAAACTTTACTTGTAATTTTGCAGAGGCAGAGGCGGATCGTCAATATAAGGCATTTACAATTGATCATGTCGCTTTGAATAATTATTACATGAAGGCAACTTTGTCTACAACTGATGTAGAAGCATTAGCGAATACAGAAATTAATAGTGGTTCTGTTGAACCTTTCTTTGAAGGATTGGGAAATGGATGGAATAATGATAAATTTACTACTCCTTTAGGATTAACATGGGATGCAAACACAAAAGCCGTGGGTGCTGCTGGTGAAGTTTTGGCTTATAACTTCTTCCCGGAAGTAAAACCTCAGATTGTGGTGAGAATGACAGGAACAAAAAATGAGGTAAATGCACAGCCAGCTCCGACTTTTCTTGCTACATTAAATTTGAAGGATGCTAATAATACACCTATCGCAGAGTTTGTAGCAGGTACGATTTACAAAATCAATTTCGTGTTTAATGAAAACGATCCGGATCAAACTGAAAAATGTATTGATGTTACTGTTACCCCGGTAAATTGGTCTGTTGTTGCTGTAACTCCTGAGTTTTAATATACAGTAAAAGGGCTAGACGAATGAAAACAGAAGAGGTGGGAGGTTTCGGACTCCTCCCTTCTTCTTCAAACTATAAAATATGATGTAAAACATACAGATATGAAGATATTCAATAAATTATTATTCATGCTGCTGGCGGTAGGGATGTTTAGTAGTTGTATCAAGGAGGATATGGATGATTGCCCGAAATACAGCGTGAACACCTTGTCGTTGAGTTACAAGGGCGACGGTACTGCCGAGATTTTTAACGAGAAGATCGAGCGCGTTGTGATGTATGTTTTCGACAAGAACGAACAACTTGTAACAACGAGAGAGCTAACTAAAGATGAGTTGGCACAACGTAGTGTTTGTTTACCAGAGTTGGAACCGGGAACATACCGGGTTACCTGTTTTGGAAACTTGATAAAAGATCAGGTGAATGACCTGTATTGCGGGGATTGTGACAAGATTTATTGTGCAGCCCCAGGATATTTTAAGAAAGAGACAATATCCAGTAATGATCCGCTTTACTATTCATCGTTGGAATTGACGGTGACGGAAGAGGATCAAAATAGAGAACTTCTTTTTGCGAGTTCGCATTATAAAGTGCTTGTGGAAGTGGCTGGAGTTCCGGCTGAGTCCAACCTGTCGCTAGAAGTGTGCGGTGTTTTACCCTATACGAACTTCGAGAATAAGGCAGGTGGTAATCCTGTGGATTATAAACTTGATACAGAATATAGTGACGGGCAATTTAATGCCCTATCCAATATAATGCGTCATTCGGATCATTCGGCTGTTGACGTGTGTGTGCGGGATGTTAATGGAAATGAGATTGCTAAAATAAATTTGGCGGAATTTCTAAGAGCAAATCCGGAAATTGATTGCAGTAAACATGAGGTGTTGATTCCAATTCATTTCGAATTCAAGTCAGTAGGTGTGGAAATTGGAGTGCCGGATTGGTTTGTCGTTCCGGATGTTAAACCTGAATTTTAAAAGAGATGATTATGCAAAATATGAAACAAATATTTTTAACCGTATTGCTTGGCGGTTGTCTCGGTGGTTTGTTCTCGGGTTGTACTGATGAGGATATGTCCGGAAAAACAACAGAGGATACACTTGGGGTGCGTGTGAATCTTGGTTCGCGGGCCAAACTAGACGGGAGCGACATAGAAATTTCCTCACTGAAAGTGTATGCGTTTTGGGGAGAGGAGCAGGTCGGGTATCATGAATTAACCTCTTCTGAGCAGGAAAAGGGTAGCTTTATGATGGATGTAGTCCAGAAAACGATGAGTGAACAGGAAATAGCGTTTTACGCTATTGCGGATGATAAAGTTGTGGAGTATGAACGTGGGCAAGATTTTAGTAAGAATATGTCTCGGGCAGATTTGGAGCAGATAGCGTTTACTTCTGTCATTAATGATGAAAAACTTCCGTTGACGTGTAGAGAAGAGGTAGAGATTGCCGTGAGCGGTGGTGTAGAAAATGAAGCAGAAGGTCATGAGGGGCATTTGATTGTTAATAAAGATAAGCCAGTAGAATTAAAATTGTCTTATCCTGCGGGAAAATTGGAGCTTTATTTTGCGAAAGGACCGAACGTGAATTCCGATGGATTGGTGGTGAAGAGTGCCAAAGTATTGCGAAATGGTATGCGAGAAAAGAATTATGTTTTTCCGGTGTCACTTGATAAGTTACAGGCTGTGGGTAGTTATCCGGCAGATAAACCGATTAATTTGAAAAATAATGGTGTTGTAGCTAAAACTTTGGAGAACAAAACAACTAATGCGGATGATTACGAGTTACTCATGGAGGGTAATGTTTTTCTGTTTGAAAATCCTTATGGGAGCAAGGATAACAATGTTGATCAACCGGGTGATAATGATGGAAACGTGATAGAGATCGTGTACACGGTGAATGGTGGAAACGAGAGGACAAAGGAAGTGTATTTGCCGGCAATCGAGCGAGGAAAGTGTTACCAGGTATTATGTTGGGTGGATTACCGAGGGACAGTAATTGTTACGTATAAGGTGTTACCTTGGGAAACTGAAAATATTTATGAGTTAGATGGGGGGGGACATCCGTCATATAATTGTACTCTTGATGGTGATAAGGATAATACGGATGTATGGGTTTCTGTAACAGATCCCGTTTTGCCTCGTGATCGAGAAGGGGCGGTGAATTTTCGATTCAAGATGAATAGTAAGCAACAGTGGACACCAACTTTAAGAAATGCCGTGGGATTCAAGATGGCTGTAATGCGGGTAGCCGATGAAATGTTGATGCCCGATAGTGCTATTGATGAGGGGGAGTATATTATTACGATATGGCCGACGGAGGATTCCAAGGTGGGCGACGTGACATATTTAGAAATTACTTCCCGTTCTTTAACCGGAGAATTTGAACCTTTGTTGATTAATACTGATAAGAAGTGGGGATCGGATTCTCAAACGTTGATTAAGATTGTGCGTGTTGAGCAACAATCGACGAAGTAATGTATTATGAATAAGGCAAGATTGTATGAATAGAATCAGTAATCATATTATCAGTATATTGTTGGCAGTCGTGTTTCTCGTCGGCTGCGACAAGAGCGGGGAACAGTTAACTGTTTCGAACGATGGAAGTGATCGTATTATTTTAAGATTTGCTTCAGATAAGGCAATAGAATCTAGAGCATCCGAAGATGGAACTAGTGTCGAAAGTAAAGTAGAGAAATTGGATGTATTTATTTTTGATGAGGGAGAACTTTTTTATTATGAATCAGTGGAACCCCATGGTGCTACCGTGACATTAGAAAAACCGAAATCTGCTTTTGTCAAACCTACTTATTCTATCTATTTGGTTGCAAATAGTACAAATCCGAGTAAACCATTAAGTGAGATAAAAAATCTCACGGAGTTACGACAGGTAACGGAAACTTCAACAACAGAGAATCCGTTAAATGAGATAGATCCAACAGAAGAAAATGGAAGTTTCTTGATGAGCGGGAATGTGGATAATGTGGAATTGAATGATGGAAATGCAGATGTTAACACGGAAATTAATATTAATTTGGCACGTGCGGCTGCTAAAATTGAGGTCGTGTTGATCGAGGGGGCTAACGAGGATGGCGATTGGTTCCAGTTTGCACCGCCAAGTAATTCAAATACTTTTCGTTTGAATAATTGGCAAGGGGTTTCTTACGTGTTGCCGGATGTTGATATGGGTGTATTGCCTAGTGCGGATTTGAAAAAAGCTGATCCTTATGCGGGAAATGTGAAATTTGGAAAAGAAACTGTTGATGGGAAAGAGGTTCAGACAATTACGATGACAACTTATTCGTACTCGAATGATTGGTCAACAGGTGGAAGTGTATATGAAAAAATGACACACTTGGTTGTGCGAGTTCCTTATATGAAGACGTCTGCGGATGGTGGAGTTGATGAGGTCGTGGACAAGAATTATTATACGGTACCTGTTTCTAAGACAAATATGTTGAAGCCTAATCATCTTTACCGGGTGCGGGTAACACTGAAAGGAACAGGAGCGGAGAATGAGGGTGAGGATACGAATTTGGAAGATATTGAATACGAGGTTGTGTCATGGGAGGATTTAGATATTCAGATTGGTGCTGATGCTTTACCGCATTATCTTACATTGAATCGAGACGAGTTGGAATTGCATAATATGGCGGATGATAATACTTCTATTGCTTTTTCATCATCAAGTGAAGTGAAAATAGTTGATGGATCCCTTAAAGTTTATTATTATAATAAGTATGGAACAGAAACGAGAGTGACGGATCGACAAGTTCTCAATGAAATTAAGATTACCCCGGATGAAGGTCTTAATGGCAATCTGAATATAAAGAGTCCTATACCGACGAATAATTTAATTCGTTATATTGAATTTAAGGTATGGAATGGGGATGAAGAATGTGAGCCGATTACCGTGATGGTTAAGCAATATCCACAGGAATATATTACATATTATTTTGGATGGTACTCTTATAGAAAAGATTTTGGTTTTAATTATGAAAGTGAAAATAAAGGGAATGGATATGTGACAGCAACAACATACAATAGTAATAATGATACTTGGGGATATGATGATGATTATAATCTTAGAAGTAAGTATTTTGGTTCTAAAGTTGCTGAACAACCTTCTGCAGAAGGTTATGGAAACCAATCTAATTATGATATTTCATGGTATTATTGGGGGTGGGGGGAAATAAGAGAAGCTACTATTCGGAGCGAAAAAAATCCGCGGATGTATCATGTTCAAATAACTTCATCGGCTTTGCCGAAGTTTCCAGAAGATGAGGAATTTGATAGGATCCATCCGAATGTGACCTATCAATTGGGTATCCCTCGTAAGGATGCTTTGGGACGGACAGAAAGGGATGAGGCTAATAATAATTTAGTTTCTCCATCATTTATGATTGCATCTCGTTTAGGTTTTATTTCGGGAGATTTACCAGAGGATGATGATGAAGTAGCTTATAAACAAGCAGCGAGTCATTGTGCGAATTATGTAGAGGTTTATTATCCCCGAGATGAAAAAGGACGTCGTTTGAAAGATGCGAGTGGCCGCGAATTAGAACCAGTGGTTTTAGACGATTGGAGATTACCGACTAAAGCTGAATTGTTAATTATCATGCGTTATCAAGGAACTTCAGATCAAGGAACAGAAGCAATGGAATATTTATTAAATGCTCCAGAATATATGAGTGCGGGAGGTTTTGTTGTAAATCCTCACTCTACGTCTACAGGCAATGCTATCCGTTGTGTTCGGGATCATTACGTGAATAAAGAAATAAATAAATAGAAGACTATGATAAAGCGAATAATATGGAAATTTGCTGTTTGTTTACTAGTAATAGTAACAGCGGCGTGTTCTCGGGATGAATTGGAGGGTGGTACGGGAGAACAACAAGTACCAGAAGGATATTTGGCGATTCAGTTTGGAACAAACGTTCCTGATATGCAACAGGTATCAACACGTAGTGTGGATTCTGATGGGCGTGGAATTCAAGATATGGTGTTGTATTGTTTCTCGGCATCAGGGTCTTTTATTACAACCGTTGAGGCGAAAATTGTAACAGATCCTATTGATCCTAATGTTAATGCCTCGTTAAGTGGGTCTTTTAGTGCAATCGTGCCGGATTACACGAAAATTATACACTTTGTGGCGAACCAGAACTTGACGGATTTTAATGAATCTGAAATGGGTGGAAAGCACGAGTCGGATTTGATGGCGACCTTGATTGCTTCCTCGGGACGAATGATTTATTGGCAACGAGTGGCATGTGAGGAGGGAGAGGATAATATGGCCGTGGCTTTGGAACGAGAAGGAAAAAAGATTGTTATGGTCCGTAATCAAGCACGAGTTACGGTGAAAAATCCTCAGAATAGCTATGTTAATATAGATGCTTTCACAACGCATAACACGCATGCTTTCGGTACGGTAGCTCCTTATAATTCAGAAACACATGATTTTGAATGGACGCCGGGTGTAAAAGGTTACCTGTCTTTGCCAGCTAATGACGAACAGATTCATCTAGAGGGTACTGAGGATGGTTCGTTTAATTTGGATGAAAAGTATATCCTGGAGTGTGAGAACGAGCTTTCGGATCCTGTGAGTGTCATATTGCATGGTGAGAATGGAAAATATTATCGGGTATTGTTGTTGGATGAAGAGTCGGAGCCTTTACCGATCCGGCGGAATCATTCGTATAATATTGAGATCGTAGGTCCCTTGTCTTATGGTTATGATTCTTTTGCAGAAGCATTGGATGGAACACCCACCAATAACGTGTGGATCTCTGTTCCGGATGATATTAACGAGGTAAGTGATGGGACTCATCGATTGATTGTAGATGAAACTTTTGTAGTTTATTTAGGTACGACTACTCGTAGCGTGGATTTGACATATAGATATGAGGTGAAAAATGGGGATGGGGAGTATGGACCAGAGACAACTGGTCAAGTGCTTGCTACTTGGGTTGGCGGAGGTACGACCGTGGCAACCTCTGAGATTAAAAATGTATATGATAATAATACCGGAATAGGTACTTTGACAATTACATTGAATCAGTTGGGACAGAACGAAACGAAACGTGAAGGAATAATTCAGGTAAAGGCCGGTAAATTACGGCGTACAATTAAGGTAATTACTGTACGAGAATTTAAATTTGAACCCACATGGACTTCGGCTCAAATTTATGGTAACGTGGAGGGACAGCCGGTGACATTGATGTTCACTATTCCGGAGGATTTTCCTGAAGAGTTGTTACCTTTACGGGTGAAAATTGGTGCCGATTGGTTGAATATTCGGCAATCAACAGGACAACAGTTGGCAACAATTACATCTATTAGTAATCCTGATGAATTTAGTGAAAACGATCCTTGGAAATTTAAATTTGTTTACGAGGCAACACATACAGGGGTACAACGTGTTTATTTTAATACCGTGTTGAAACCTGAAAAGGAGGGTGATGCTTATAAAAATGGAACATTAACTATTGAAGCGGAGCATTTTATTACTTTAGAGAAGGTATTCCCGTTTAGTGACTATAATTATTATATTTCAGTTGGAGGATTGATTGGCGTGAATGGTTCGAACCTAGGAGATGAAATGCCGGATGGGGAAACCGTGTATTATTGTTTGGTGCCACAAAAGGTGAGCGCTCCGGTAACTTTTGATGTGCAATTGAGAGAAGAGAAAGAAGGAGGAGGTAATGATCTTGTTGTTTCTAGCGAGAATGATGTATTTTTGCTTTATTCTCAGTACTTAACTCGCTATGATGATGAGGATATTCCTGGCGGTGCGGGTAATAAGGAGTGTCATTTTGAACCTATTGATGAGGGAACGTGGGGGACTGGTGGACGAGTATTTTCATTTACTCCGGTTCAAAAAGGAAAGAGCGATTATAAGATTTATTTAAAAACAGATAGACCTAATAGTGCAGAAGTAATTCGTATCGCGTCAAGTGAGTCGAATCCAGAAGCTGGTTATGAATATAAAGGAAATCATTATCGTTCGATTACTTTCGAATTGGCAAATAATGATCCATTTAAGTTCTCAGGAAAGTTGAAGAATGGAAACTTAACGATAAATGCGAATGAATCGGGAGAGTGGAGTTACGAAGTTGGGCAGGAGGTTGATTTGGAATTTGACATTACGAGTTTCCGTGGTACTGATAACAAGTCTGCAGATCCTTTTGGAACAGAATTTAAGGTTTATATTGATGCTCCGATGCTGGAGATTGATGATAATAGAAGGGGAAGCGCCTATCCGGAAGAGATATTTAAGGAGGATCCTAATGTTGAGGGACGATTTATATATGTTGTAAAGGCTAAACGGGATGAAAATCGGAATGGTACAGATGATGTAGCCATTAAAGATGTTGATAATGGTAATGTACAGGTGAATCCGGGAATGGGACCTGCAGATCAAACGGGAGAACATAAAGTGTTACCATTTAAAACGAAGTCTATCGTGAGTGCAGGAGAAATCACCATATCTGCGGATGAAAATGTCGTGATTTTTAGTGATGAATCATTTACAATTGCTAATACGCCGATTACAGGAACGATAGAATTCAGTGAAGATGGTAAGTCATATTCTCCTGTACCCAAGGATGGTTTTGTCACTTTTGAGGTGGAAGGAGGATCTCCCCGTATCGGTAGTATGACGATTACTGAAGATGGCAAATACACGTTACGTTTGCGTAAAGAATACCGTTACGATTGGGAAAGAACGAAAATTTGGGTTCATTATCGTGTAGATGATAAGATTTATCATGCAGATGTGAATAGCTTGAAGGAATTGTTTGAGAATAGTACTATTAAAATGAACTTAGAACAATAGAAGGGAGTTTCTTTCATACGAAAGTAATTATTCAAAGAACAAAGTAGGAATATATCTGAGGCGAGATGAAATACAAACCTACTTTTCATATTCAATAAATGCAACCAGTTGGGGGTGTCTAACGAGTTTAGGCACCTCTTTTTAATTTACAAAGTTGGTAGAAAATGATTTTTCTCAATTAACCCGTCTAAGGAGATTTTTCAGGGGGTGATTCCGGAAATTGTCTGGTTGTAGGGCGGTTATTAGGCGACGTTTAGGTGCTATCTCCCGATTATCACTACTATTTTAACAGAGCGCTTTAAATCTTTGGATAGTAAAATCGAGGAGAATGTACGAGATAGATTTTCCAAAGAATTGAAGATTATTTTTTTACGAGATTTTGCTGATTTTGTATCAATAAACGATAAATTATTATCGTGTTTTTGTAGAGCGAATTTCATGTCAACGGGGAGCGTGACAGATGAAAATGTTACTTTCGGAGCAGTGAGAGGGTGTGAGATGAATGAATTATCATATCGTTATTACACAACTATGGATGGTATGTATAATAAGTATTTGAATAATCCCAGTGATTCGGAGTACTATCTTCCAAAGAAAATGCGGGATTTGTATCAAAAACAAGATTATGGGCGTTATGGTGATAAAGATGGACGATTGAGAGTTTGTTTCTTGACGGATCACTACTACTAGTGGAAATTCCGGTAGTGCTGTAGTGTAGGTTAAAATAGAAAGTCTGGGTGTGAATTTTAATATTGCACCCAGATTTTCTCTATTTATAGACTTATTTTTTTTATATGGAGAAGACAGTACGAATCATTTTCATAAAAAGTCATATTATCCCAATAAAACGTAATCTATATGATTATGAGTTAAAATTCATGGAGATAAGAATGCTAGGAATTTGTGTTGTGATTGTTATTCTCATTTTTTTCTCTATTTTTGTTACCTCAAGAGAGTTTTTGGGGTAAATGGAATAATCATGTCTGATAGTGATCAAAATAACGATGATAAATTATTTGAATCCATTCGTCAAGGTAATATTGATGCCTACGAAATGCTTTTCAAAAAATATTACTTGTCCATGTGCATGATTGCTCGTCGTATTGTTGAGGATGAGGATGTGGCGAAGGATCTTGTTCAAGAAATATTTATTCGCTTGTGGGAGAAAAGGGAAACTTATGATTTTCGGGAGACGGCAGATATATTTTTATACGTGTCTGTCAGGAACAAATGCTTTGATTATTTGAGGAGCCGGAAAAATTTACCACTTCAGGAAGGATTGAGTGCTGCCGGTAACGAGTACTTTTTTCACGATATTTTAATAGAGGAGGAAACCTACAGGATCGTGATGGAAGCTATTGACACCTTGCCTGCCCAGAGTGGACGAATTATAAAATTAAGTTTGGAAGGAAAACAGAATAAAGAAATTTCCGAAAATTTGGGTATTTCTGTAAATACAGTCAAGTCGTTGAAATATAAGGCAATGGATACTCTTCGTGAGGTTTTAAAGGATTACTTCTATCTTCTTTTGGTGTTTTTAGCGGAAAATAATTAAAAAAAAGCGGGAAGCTCACTCATCCTTTAAGATGAATTTGTCGTTCTATGTATAGAAATGTAATAAAACGTTTGTATGGTAGAGTGTCCTAAAGATTATAAAATATCCCGTTTAATAGCTAAAAAGTTAATGGGAGTTATCCTGCCCGAGGATGAGGAAAAACTGAATGCTTGGCTGGAGGAGGATGCAAGAAATAAGGATTTATATCGGCGCATTCTTGAGGTAGAAAATTTTTCTACCAGGGATATGTATGCGAAGCGTTTAGATGTAGAACATACATGGGATGCCTTGAAAGAACAATTAGCCGGACAAAGAAAGCGTAGATCTTTATTCTCTTCTTGGCAGATTGGTGTGGCAGCTTCTGTGATATTGCTTGTAGGAATAGGATTGTACTGGGGTTTCAATAAAAAGCCGAAGGTGAAACAAGTAGAGGTGGCGGCTCATGTGGAGATGGGGGGAGCTAAAGCTATTTTAGTGACTTCCCGGGGGGATGAGATTGTTCTGCAGGATAGTTCTGTACAGTTGATCACGTTGGGAGGGGGAATGGTTGCCAAGAACGATGGAGTTCAAGTGTCTTACAAGGAGAATGAAGGTGCAGGGAAAGAAGATGTGTTAGAATACAATACGATTCGAGTACCTCGGGGTGGGGAGTATAAATTGTTTTTGTCCGATAACACGGAGGTCTTTCTGAATTCTGATTCAGAAATTCGTTTCCCGGTGAAATTTGGTAAGGGGAAACGTGATGTCTTTTTACGAGGAGAAGCTTTTTTCGTAGTTACTAAAGATGCTTCACGTCCTTTTGTTGTGAATGCAAACGATAAGATGTCGGTGGAAGTTTTGGGAACACAATTTAATTTGCAGGCTTATCCGGATGATGCTTTCGTGGAAACGACTTTGAACGAGGGAGCAGTACGGGTATTTAATGGCAAGCAGGGTGTAAGACTTCGTCCGGATGAGCAAGCTGTTTATGATGAGGGAAAATTCACCGTTCGTAAAGTTGATGCCAGTAGTTATTCTGCATGGAAAGAGGGGAGATTCATGTTGTTGAATCATTCGCTGGAGAATATCATGACCCGTTTGGCGCGTTGGTACAATATTGATATATTTTGGGAGAATCCGGAAGTGAAAGAGTATCATTTTTCTGGAGAGTTGGCCCGGTATGAGGATTTCACGGAGATATTGAGAATGTTGGAGTTGGCAACCCGGGTACATTTCGAGGTAAAGGATCGGACGGTATTCGTGCGTAAAATTGAAGAATGATGAATTTAAATAAAAAAGAGCAGAAAACATTGGCACTATTTTCTGCTCGTGAGTGAGTCTAAATAACGATTAAAAACAGAATTATTAATCATTAAGCATGTAAAAGTATGAAAAAAAACGGAATCGAAGTCTTTGAAGGAGTTCAAAGATTAAAAAAGATGCGATTTATTTTAAAACGCAGCCTTCTTTTTCTGTTTGTGTCAGTCTTTTTTTTACAGGCCGAGGCGGCCTCTCAAGTGGTAAGATTGACGTTAAATTTGAAAGATGTTACTATTGACGAGGCTATCACGGACATGAGTCAGAAGACAGGGTATCGTTTTTTGTATCAGATGGAGGAGGTATTGAAGTATGGGAGACGTGATGTGAACGTGAAGGATGCGACTTTGGACGAAGTATTGAAAGTTTTGTTTAAAGATACACGTTTATCCTACGTGATTCAGAATGATGTGATTATCATTACTCAAATGAAAGACGAGAAAAAACAAGAACAATCCCGCCAAATTAAAGGTAAGGTAATTGACACGAAGGGAATGCCGTTACCGGGAGTTACCATATTAATCAAGGGAACTAAATTGGGCGTGATAACGGATATAGACGGAAAGTTTAAAATTGAGATCCCGAAGCTGGATAGTACAATTCTGGTATTTTCGTTTATTGGAATGGAAACTGTTTATCACCAATTGAGTAATGATCGAAAAAATGATGAAAAAGAGCTGGTGATCACGATGAAGGATGACGTGAAAGAGATGGACGAGGTGGTCGTGACAGGGTATAGCAATATCAGAAAGGAAAGTTTTACCGGTAGTTCTATTTCCGTGAAACGGGAGGATTTATTGAAGGCTTCTGCCACGAACGTGATTCAAGCTCTATCGACGTTTGATCCGTCATTCCGTATACAACAAAACAATAAATGGGGATCGGATCCGAATGCTATCCCTGAAATATATATACGCGGACGTTCCGGTATCGGGGTGAAAGAATTGGATAAAGATGCGTTATCCAAATCTTCTTTGAAGAATAACCCGAATCTTCCTGTTTTTATCATGGACGGTTTCGAGGTGAGCGTGCAGAAAGTGTATGATATGGACCCGATGAGGATTGAAAATATCCAGATATTGAAAGATGCTTCAGCCACGGCGATGTATGGTTCCCGGGCTGCCAATGGGGTTGTAGTGATTACTACTGTCGCTCCGAAACCGGGAGAAGTGACTATTTCGTACAGTCTGACAGGTTCGGTTTCTATGCCTGATCTTTCGGATTATAATTTGGCTGATGCAAAAGAGAAATTGGAAATAGAGCAAAAAGCCGGGATTTACACTCCGCAATATTATATGACTTGGAAACAGGCTTTGGATGCTTATAACGAGCGGCTATTGCGTGTAAAGGAAGGAGTGAACACGGACTGGCTATCTATTCCTTTACGTAATGCCGTTAATCATAAGCATAGTTTTTCGATAGAGGGGGGTAATGCGGATCTGCGTTATGGCCTTGATCTTTCTTATAACAAGAATAATGGTGTGATGAAAGATTCTTACCGAGATGTCATGAACGTGGGGTTTCACGTGGATTATCGACTTAAGAATTTGCAGGTAGTGAATTATATCGAGTATAATTATACCAAGGCTCAAGAATCTCCTTATGGTGATTTCTCCGATTATGCTCATTTGCAACCTTACGATCGTCCTTATGACAAGAATGGGACGTTGATTTCAGGAGAATTGGAATTTTCAAAAAGAACTCATACTGATTATCGTGTAAATAATCCTTTGTATGAAGCTCGTTTAAATAATTTTGAATACGAGAAAGGGGATGTGTTTATCGACCGATTGATGGCTCAATGGTTCCTCACGAATTATTTGCATTTAAAAGGTCAGATTGCCATAACGAAAGAATTTACTAAAAAAGAACGTTTTATTGATCCTCTTTCTTCCAACACGACGGCGAAAATTCAGAAAGAAAAAGAATTGGAGGGGGATCTCTATTTGACGAAGGGAGAATCCACGAATTGGGACGCTCAAGTGGGTGTATATGTATCAAAATCATTTGGTGCGCACGCTCTAAATGCTTCAGCGGTAGTTAATGCTACATCTCGTGAATCTGAAAGTACTTCTAGTCATTACCGGGGATTTCCTTCCGGGGAGTATCATTCTCCTAATTATGCAGCGGAGATCAAGGATAAACCCTCAAAATCTCAGAGTACTAGTCGACTGGCCGGTTTTTTGTTTTTAGCGAATTATACTTGGAATGACATTTATTTGGCAGATGTGTCCGTGCGTTTTGACGGTTCATCCGAGTTCGGTCTGGATCAAAAGTGGGCTCCATTCTGGTCGTTTGGAGCGGGAGTCAATTTGCATAACTATGCTTTTTTGCATGGTAGTAAGGTGATCAATCGCATGAAATTTCGAGCTTCTTACGGGCAAACCGGTAAGGTGAATTTTCCGTCTTATAGTGCCAGAACGGTTTATCGGACGTTTGATCGTTGGTATATTGCCGGGTTTGGGGTTGGTTTGAAGGCATTGGGGAATAGAGATCTTAAGTGGGAGACAACGAATAAATTGAATGTCGGTACGGATATGGAATTTTGGAATAGCCGGATTTCTTTGATTTTTGATTACTATTACAATAAAACGGTAGATTTGATCACGGATGTAACTTTGCCGGGATCTGCCGGTTTCTCTTCTTACAAGAGTAATTTGGGTGAAACGTTGAACAAGGGATTCGATATCCAGTTTCGTTTTGATGTAATGAAAAATAAGGATTGGAATGTTGCCTTATGGGGTAATCTGAATCATAATAGAAATGAAATTCTGAAAATTTCAGATGCGTTGAAAGCTTATAATTCTCAAGTAGATGATTATTATGAACTTGCGGAAGAGGATCAAACATTAAATTCGTCATGGGTTAAGGCCAATAAAACATACTCGGATTTTATCAAACCGATCATGAAATACGAGGAAGGAGCTTCGTTAACAGCAATCTATGGCGTGCGTTCATTGGGAATTGATCCCTCAAACGGTAAAGAATTATATCTCTATCGCAATGGGCAGGCCAGTCACAAATGGAAAGCAACTGAAGAAATCGTGCTTGGGGATTCGGAGCCTGAGGCCAGTGGATCTTTTGGTTTAAATGTTACTTACAAGAATTTCTCGTTGTTTGCTTCTTTTGGTTATGAATGGGGAAAACAGACGTACAATGAGACCTTGATCATGAATGTCGAGAATGCGGATATTCAAGGAAGTAATGTTGATAAGCGCGTGCTGACACAGCGTTGGGAAAAACCGGGCGATATCGCTCCCCTGAAGGATATAAAAGACATGAACAGTGTTACCTTGCCTACTTCCCGATTCGTGCAGGACGAGAATGTTTTGTCTCTGGATGCATTGACATTGAGCTATGATTTTGATCCGCTATGGCTTCGGAAAATATACTTGAAGACACTGCGCTTGGAAGTAAGTACGAGCGAGTTGTTCCGTTTGTCTTCCATCAAGCAGGAGCGAGGAACGAGCTATCCATTCGCCAGAACGGTGAACTTTTCTTTACGTGCAACTTTTTAGTAAGTCAAGAATATGAGAAATAAATTATTGTATTTAATTTTTGTTTTACCGTTCTTTATGTCATCATGTAATGAATGGTTGAATGTGGAACCGGAAGATGAGATTAGTGAAGAGAAGTTGTTTTCCACGGGTACAGGTTTCCGGCATGCTTTAAATGGTGTTTACTTTACCATGGAGTCAAGGAATTTATACGGAAAACATTTGACTTGGGGAATCGTGGATGCATTGGGGCAGGTGTATAATTATGGAAAAGCCGCTGGTGTAAACGAGATGCAGTTTGGTGCCGATGAATATGCATGGGACCATTATGCCTTTAAACCTGTGCTATCTTCCATTTGGACAGAGGCTTATAATGTAGTGGCCAATTGTAATAATATAATACAACAGATAGAACATGCCGATCCCGAAATATTTAGTTGGAAAGAAAAGGAGAAAGCTATGATCTGGGGTGAGGCCTTGGCATTGCGGGCATTTATACAATTCGATATGCTGCGTTTATTTGCTCCGGCTCCCTCTACGAATCCGGGTGACCGTAAGTTTATCCCTTATGTAAATACTTACCCGTCCTATATTTCTAATCCCCAAACGGTGAATGAGTGTTTGGAATTGATTGCCAAGGATCTGATCGATGCAAAGCAATTATTATGGAAATTCGATACAGCGAAATCCTTTAGTCGGTCGGACAATTTTGAGACTGCAGGATCTGGTGAGACTATGTTTTTAATACGTCGGGGATTTCATCTTAATTACTGGGCGACTACCGCTTTGTTAGCCCGTGTGTATCTGTATGCGCAGAAAGAAGAAGAGGCTCTGAAACAGGCAGAGGAGGTGATGACTTTTGCTGCCCAAAAAGGAGCCTTTGCTTTAGCAGATAGATTTTATTACGGAGATCGGAAGTGTTATTCCGACGTGATATTCGGGTTACATGTTATTGATCTGTTGGATTATAATAAGGAGATCAATACTATGGAAAATAAAAAAAATGCCAAGTATTTATCAATCTTGGAAGTAGAAAAGAATTATTTTGGTAAAGATCTGACAACTTCCAAAGGGGATAACGGGACTATAATGACAAGCAATGATTATCGTTTCAAGTATTGGATCGAAGATATGGACAATGAACATAGCTATTATCGATTTATGAAATACGATGCATCGACTTCAGGAGCAACGGCTGGGGTAATAGAGGTTTCTGAGCATATCGTACCTTTTATTCGGATGAGTGAGGTGTACTATATTGCTGCAGAGATATTGTGTAAGCGGGGAGCGGAAGGATTGACGAAGGCTAAATCTTACTTATCGTATATAAAAGGGCAACGTGGATTGAAAAAGACGGATGTGACCGTACAAGAAATTACGAATGCCCAATCTGATGAATTTATGGATTTGTTGATTAATGATATGCGTCGGGAATGGATAGGAGAAGGACAGACGTATTTTCTTTATAAACGTTTGAATAAGAATATTCCGAAGGAAAACGGAGGTTTTGTTGTTGCTTCTGAGAATGTATTTGTGGTACCACTTCCGGATGTTGAAACTAATTTGTGATGATTATGAAAAAAAATATATTGTTTTTATTTGCATGGATGTGCATGTTGGTTGCTTGTAGTGAGAAAGGAATCATGGAATATTCCGATAATACACTTTATGTATATTTTGCTACAGATGCAACGAAAGATAGTACAACGTATTCATTTAAAGCTTACCCTAGTGGAGAGATTCACGTGAAGATACCGATGAAATGCGACGGTGTTTGGGCGAGAGAGGATCAAGAATACACGGTGTCTGCAGACGAAAATTTTACTACGCTACCTTCCGATTTATATATATTGCCGGAGAAATGTGTTTTTCCGGCAGGGCAATTGCAGGACACGATTGAAATCGTGTTGTTGGATGGTGATATACTGAAAGAGAAAACGTGTCGGTTGATGTTGAAAGTGGACGAAACGGAATTTGTGAAAGAGGGAGAGGTTAATTACAGTCGTGCCATATTCTTGGTTTCTTCGAAGTTAGTTCGTCCTGTTTGGTGGACCGTGTGGGATGGCGGTTACGGTGGACCGGAGAATTTTTATAACATTGCGGAACAGATTTATTTAGGTGAATATTCGGAAACAAAATACACGATGTTTTTGGAGGAATTAGCAAAGGATGGGGTGGAGTTTGACGGCCAAAATAAATTGGTGTTGAAAAAGTATTCCTTACGATTGAAACGTCGAGTAGAGGAATTTAATAATGATCCCGAGAATATCGCTAATGGCAAAGTTCCATTAAAAGACGAGAATGGTAATAAAATAGTTATTCCCGCAGTTGGGTAAAAATGGATAGAGTATGAAAAAAAGTTTGATATATATTTTTATTCTGTTGTCAGTCATGGCTTGCTTGGATGATAAGAGCAACTATGACTACAAGGATTTGAATGACTTTGAAAATTGGGATCGTAATGGAGTAAGTAATGTCGCTGGTAGTTACACGTTATATCCCGGTGAAGAGATATTGCTTGAGCCGAAGGTTCGATTTTCTATTGATACTTTAAATCCAGATGCATCGTATGCTTGGTATTTGGGTGAAGAAGAGGAAATGACCTTATTGTCAGATCAGTTAAACTATACTTATAAGGCAGATCAGATCGGGAAATTTACTTTGTTGTTTTGTGCTACTGATAATAAAACGAATGTTACATTTACGAAAGAGCTTACCGTAAGTGTGGTTGCTTCATGGAAAAACGGTTGGATGATATTGTCTAGGTCTGCCGGTAATGAATCCCAGTTATCCATGATCCTGTCAAAAAAGCAGAGTATAAGCGAGATTGTTGATGGTAAGGAAGTATCCCGAGATACTGTTGTTTATGTGGGAGAAAATATAAATGTGGTACCGAGTTTGGGGCGGGGGCCTCGTAAGTTGGTTGAGAATTTCATCTATCCGACAGCAATCGGGATGCAGGTTGAAGATGAGGTCATGGTGTTGCAGGAAAGCGGACCGGTGGAGTTGGACGGAAATGAATTGACCCCGGTGGGATATGCAAGAAATGAATTTTTTGATGGGATTCCGGATCGTTTTGATCCAGTGGATGCCGTGTTGACATTTGACGGGAAGTGGCTTCTGAATTCTGATAATTACATTTATATGGCTAATCTTTCCGTTGCGATTGATCTGCATTCAGGATTCTATTTGAAAGATCCGTCGTTAAATGGGAAAAAGGTGAAGACGTTATTGCCATATTATAAAGGTGAAGATAATTATCTGATTGTTGGTATCGACGAAAATAATACGTATTTCGGGATAGTGAATGATGGAGAATGTATTTATAATACAACCGATTATGTGATAGGTCCCTTGAATAATGTGGGAGCTTGTGCGGAGTTTAGGGAGGATTACGAGAATGATCTTTTAAAAGAGGTAAAAGGAGATTTTATTTTTCATGCTTGGGCTAACGAGGCAAATTATTATACTCCGCCAGCCTATTTTTCAATTCTTGATCAAGATGGTGTGTATTTATGGCATTATTATGAATTGGATTATCGGGAGGAAAATGATAAATTCCGTTTGATGGAGGAAGGTAGTGAATCTGGTCAAATACCTGCTTCTATCATGGTTGATTATAAATGTATGGCTCTATTCCCTTGGCATGAATGGTTGCTTGTGGCTTCCAGTGATCGCTTACACTTTTATGATTATTGGGAAAATAGAATAATTAATTTGTCTTCTTTTCCGCACTTCAATTCGGAAATTGTAGGTCTTGCCGTGAAGGATTATGATTCATACTATGGTACGGTGAATGCTCATTTGGCGGTAGCATTGAAATCCGGGGAGGTTTATGTTTTTGAAGTAAAGTATGATAGCGAACTAGAGGTAATGGAATTAGTGGAGTTGTATCATAAAGACGGCTTCGGGGAGATTGTAGATATCGAATATAAGTTTGGTCAAGGAAATAAGCCGGGCGCATCTAGTATGTATTAAGCATGTTGTTTTAGTCGATAGAATTTCAAAGGGAGCTATGCTCCCTTTGAGTTCTCTTTTGTTGTTTGTAAAAGCGGGTGTGTTGCTAGTTAATCGTATGTAAATCATTTAATTGTATGAATAAGATATTGGTTTTGTTGTCATTATTATTGTTTACTTTTGGGGGAGAAGCTCAGCAGAAAGCAAATTATAAATTGGCAGAAAAGTTACGGAATGTTTCATTTGGTAGTTTAATCGGGAAGTATAGTATGAGCGTGTTTCCCAAACAGATTAACGATACGGATAAGTTCTGGTTCGAGTTCACCACGGAAGAGGGAAAGAATTTCTATTTTGTCGATCCGGCAAAAGGGGAGAAACGTTTGCTTTTTAATAATACGGATATTGCACAGGGGGTTAGTCTGATTACCCGGAAAGGCTATAATGAGAAGGATTTGAGAATCTCCAATATGGAATTTTCCAAAGATTTGACCAAAATGACCTTTTCTATGGATGGTCGTTATGAATTTGACTTTAAGACAAAGAAAGTACAGGCCTTGGAGAAAAAAGATCATTCAGAGGAGGATGACGAAGTGATTTATTCTTGGATGACCTTTTCCCCGGATCGGAAATATATATTGTACGCGAAAGGTCATAACTTGTATATACGGGGTAATAAAGCTAAAGGCGTGGATACCACGGAAGTTCAGTTAACAACTGACGGGGAAAAATATTATTCCTTTGCCCGGGATCCGGAAGATGATCAAAAAGATGAAGCGGAAACAAATGCTCGTTGGTTTAAGGATTCCAGACATATTTACGTGGTACGTGAAGATAGCCGAAAGTTGAAAGATATGTTTGTTATTAATTCTTTGACTAAGCGTCCGACGTTGGAAACGTATCGGTATGAGATGCCGGGAGAGAAGGATTTATGCCAGTACGAATTATGGATTATTGATATCGAGAAAAAAACTGCCAATCGGGTTTCGGCTGATAAATGGACAGATCAGTATATTCAGGTTCTCCAACCCGGAGAAAAAGGAGACAAGCTTTTCTTTCAGCGTTTTAAACGTACATGGGATGAAGTTGATATTTGCGTGGTAAACACGGAGACATTGGAGGTGAAGGAGTTGATTCACGAGGTAGACAAACCTTACCGGGATTATCATATGCAGAATACGGTAATATTGAACGACGGGAAAGATATTTTGTTCCGTTCGGAGCGCACGGGCTGGGGACATTATTATCATTATGACGGGGAAGGACGTCTGAAGAATGTTATAACTTCAGGACCTTGGGTGGCCGGACAGGTGGCTGCTATCGACACCGTGGGACGTGCTATTTATTTGTATGGTTTCGGACGGGAGAAGGGGGTTGATCCTTACTATTATATGCTTTATAAGGCAAGTATCGATAAAGAAGGGGTTACCTTGCTGACACCGGAGAATGCTCAACATGGGGCTTCATTCTTATCTTCTAAACGTTATTTTGTGGATACTTATTCACGGGTGGATATGGAACCGAAAATTGTTTTGAAGAATAATCAGGGAAAGGTGATCATGGAATTGGCAAAACCCGATACCCGACGTTTGAAGGAATTGGGATGGAGAGCCCCCGAACGTTTTACCGTGAAGGCAGCTGACGGTTTGACGGATATATATGGGATTATGTGGAAACCTGCTGATTTTGACCCGAACAAGAAATACCCGATTATTTCTTCCGTGTATCCCGGTCCGTTTTTCGAGTACGTGAACACTTCTTTCCGTGTGGATGATAGTTATAACATGAGGCTGGCTCAACTCGGTTTTATCGTGGTATCTATGGGACATCGGGGAGGAAGCCCGATGCGGGGTAAATTCTATCATCGTTACGGGTATGGAAAATTACGGGATTATCCTTTGGCAGACGATAAGTATGCCATCGAACAGTTAGCTGATCGATATGCTTATATTGATCTTTCCAAGGTGGGTATTTTCGGTCATTCCGGGGGTGGATTCATGTCAACTGCGGCACTCTGTACGTATCCGGATTTCTACACGGCAGCCGTGTCTTCCGCGGGAAATCATGATAATAATATTTTTAACCGGGGATGGTCTGAAATATATCACGGGGTGAAGGAAGCGGTCAAGACAGTGAAAGGGAAAGACGGGCAGGATAGTACGGTGTACACCTATTCATGTAAGGTCCCGACGAATATGGAATTGGCAAAACGTCTGAAAGGACATTTGTTGTTGGTGACAGGAGATATGGATAAAAATGTGCATCCTGCCAATACATTGCGTATGGTGGATGCTTTGATTAAGGCAAAGAAGAATTTCGAAATGATCGTGTTGCCGGGTAACGGGCATGGTTTCGGGGGAAAGGCAGATGCTTTCTTTGAGCGTAAATTGTGGTATCATTTTGCGAAATATTTGTTAGGGGACGAGAGTACGATGGAAGATGTGGAATTGCAAATAGAGAATTAAGATGAACAAGATAATAATATGCGTGGTGTTGATTGTCTGTTCCTTGTTGGCGAACGGACAACAAAAGGCAAATTATAAGTTGGCGGAACGATATAAGAAACATGAAATCGTGGGAATTTCAGGTAATAGTATGGCGATCCATCCTGAATTTATCAATAATTCCGATCGTTTTTGGTATTCTTTCTCGGATAGTAACGGGAAAAGATATTATTACGTGGACCCGGCGAAGAAACTAAAACGATTGTTGTTTGATAACGACGATTTATTGGCCCAGATAAGTAGAGAAACTCGTAAGGCATACAATTCAAAGGATTTATCCTTACATTCTATCGAGTTCGATAAGAAGGAACGTTCATTTACTTTTGAGTTTGATGAGGCGAAGTATCAATACACGATCAAAACCGGGAAAGTGGAAAAGATTGATTCCTTGAAACCATGGTCTGGTTGGGCTTCGTGGATGAAGTATTCTCCGGATAGTTTATATATTTTGTATTGTAAAAATCACAATTTGTACGTGATGGGCAACAAGAATAAGGGACAGGATTCCACGGAAGTACAATTAACTTTTGATGCAGAAAAGAATTTTACTTTTGCTAAAGAGATGGATGAATCCGATGAAGAAGTGGAAGCTGTTGCTGAATGGTTTAAAGATTCAAAGAAAATCTATGCGGTGAGAGAGGATGCTCGAAAGGTGAAAGACTTGTATCTGATTAATAGCCTGTCACAACCTCGTCCCACGTTGAAAACTTACAAGTATGATATGCCGGGCGATAAGGAAATATCGCAGAGTGAGTTGTTGGTGATAGACCTGGAAACGAAGAAGATTACCAAGTTTAATATTGACAGATGGCAGGATCAGTATTTTGAAGTGCTGTATGCAAGTAAAGATTCGGAAAGAATTTATTTTGAACGGACAAACCGGGCGTATAATGAAAAAGAACTATGTGTTGTAAACGTGCTTACCGGGGAAGTAAAGGTGTTGGTTCATGAGGTTGACAAGCCGTTTATGGATTTTAAGATGGTGAGTATCTCCTTCCTAAACGATGGTAAGGATATCGTGTACCGCTCTGAACGTAGCGGCTGGGGACATTATTATTTATATGACGGGGAGGGGAATTTGAAAAATGAAATCACTTCCGGGGATTGGGTGGCCGGTCCGATATGCGAGATTGACACGGTGGGACGTGCACTCTATTTTTACGCCTTGGGTAAGGATGAGAATATAGATCCGTATTACTATACATTGTGCAGAGCCAGTTTGGATAAACCGAATTCTGTCGAGCAACTGACATTTGATAATGTAACTCATACTGTGGATTGGTCTAAAACGTTTAATTATTTTATTGATACTTATCAACGGGTAGATTTGGAACCTCACGTAGTTCTGCGTAACAAGCATGGGAAAAAGATCATGGATTTGGAGAAGGCCGATATTTCCCGAATGCAAGAGATGGGGTGGAAAGCTCCGGAACGTTTTAAAGTAAAAGCGGCAGATGGCGTTACGGATTTGTACGGCGTGATGTGGAAGCCATTTGATTTTGATTCCACGAAACATTATCCCATAATATCTTCCGTTTATCCGGGTCCTTTTTACGAGTATGTGCCAACTCAGTTTGATTTTATTCATGGTCGTAATACTCAATTGGCACAACTTGGATTCATTGTTATTGCCGTAGGACACCGGGGAGGTTCACCAATGCGGGGAAAATATTACCATACCTATGGTTTTGGAAACTTGCGAGATTATCCTTTGGCGGATGATAAATATGCTATCGAGCAATTGGCCGATCGCTATTCTTATATTGATGCTACGCGAGTGGGGATTTTTGGACATTCGGGAGGTGGTTTTATGTCGACGGCAGCCATCTGCACGTATCCTGACTTTTATAAAGCAGCTGTTGCAGCTGCCGGTAATCATGATAACTACATTTATAATAAATGGTTTACCGAAACACATAATGGTGCGACAGAGGAAAAGAAGGTGATCAAGGATAGCGTGAATGGAGATCGTACGGAGTACACGTATAAGTTCCGGGTGAATACCAATATTGATTTGGCAAAGAATTATAAAGGCGGTTTGTTGCTTGTCACAGGTGATATGGATGACAATGTACATCCGGCGCATACTTACCGTATGGCAGATGCTTTGATAAAAGCTGGGAAGAATTTCGATATGTTGGTTTTGCCGGGACAGGATCATGGATTTTCCGGGGCCGCAGAGCTATTCTTTGAACGGAAGTTGTGGGCTCATTTTGCAAAATATTTGTTGGGAGATTCTTCTGCGGATTACAAAAGTTCAATTGGAAATTAGGACATAGAAAATGAATAGGATAATTATTTTATTGGGATTCATCGCCTTTCATGTTACGAGTTTTGCACAACAAAAGGCAAATTACGAATTGGCGGAACGTATGCGGGAAATTACGCAAGCTCCGATCTCAAAGAATACATTGCTTATAAGACCAACTTTTATAAAAGGGAGTGATTGTTTTTACTACTCTTTTCAAACAGAAGAAGGGAAGAAATATTATTGGGTGGATCCGAAACGGAAAGAGAAGAGGTTGTTGTTCGATAATGCTGAGCTGGTGTCTAAGGTGAGTGAGATGACGAGAAAGCCTTACAATCATAGAAATTTTGACATCGAGGTGAAGTTCTTGGATGAGGAAACGTTTAAATTTTATCTTGATCGTCAGGATTATACTTATAATATTCGGACGAAAGAGTTGAAGCTTTGGAAAGCAAAAAAACAATTTACGTCAGATCCTTATTGGATGTATTATTCTGCGGATAGTGCTTATATGTTGTTTGCCAAACGTCATAATTTGTATTTGGTGGGTAATCCGGCGAAAGGTAGGGATACGACAGAAGTGCAGCTTACGTTTGATGGCGAGAAGAATTATTCATTGAACCGGGAAGACGAAGGGGAATTGGATGGGCGTTTCCTTTGTGAAGCTAAGTGGTTTAAAAGGGGGAATAAATTTTATGCCTTGCGAGAGGATTCTCGTAAAGTGAACGATATGTGGGTGGTGGATGTACTTGCAGAACCTCGTCCTAAGCTGGAGACCTATAAATACGAGATGGCAGGTGATAAACATGTTATTCAATATAGCCTGATTATCGGGGATGCCGATACACGGCAAGTGCGGGAGATTGATATTAATCGCTGGCCGGATCAATATGTAGATGTTGTTTATAGCAGTAATGACGGGAAACGTCTTTATCTTCAGAGGTATAAGCGCACGTGGGATGAAGCAGATATTTGTATGGTGAACGTGGAGACCGGGGAGGTAAAATCGCTTATCCATGAGAAAAATAAACCTTATTTGGATTATCAGATGAGGAGTATTACTTTCTTGAATGACGGAAATGAGATATTATTCCGTTCGGAACGTAGTGGTTGGGGGCACTATTATTTGTACGACAAGGATGGAAATTTGAAAAATCAGGTTACCTCGGGAGCTTGGGTTGCTAGTCCTTTGCTACAAGTGGATACGGTTCGCCGTCAGATATATTTCTATGCGTATGGACGGAAGGAGGGGGTGGATCCTTATTACTATATCTTGTATCGGGCAGATTTGGATAAGGAGAATGCATTGACTTGTTTAACTCCGGAAAATGCGACTCATAATATAACGTTATCTCCTTCTTGCGATTATTACGTGGATGGATATTCACGGGTGGATATGGAACCGAAAAACGTTGTTCGAAATCGGAAAGGGAAAATTATCATGACGCTGGAGGACCCGGATTTGGATCGCTTGTACGAGATGGGATGGCGGGCTCCGGAGCGTTTTTCGGTGAAAGCTACTGATGGGGTTACCGATTTGTACGGGGTGATGTGGAAACCTGCGGATTTTGATTCTACAAAATTGTATCCGATTATTTCCTGCGTGTATCCCGGACCATTTTTCGAGTATGTCCCGACACGTTTTACCATCAATGACGAGTTGAATACCCGATTGGCACAACTTGGTTTTATTGTTATCACCGTGGGACACCGGGGATGTTCTCCCATGCGAGGCAAATATTATCATACTTTCGGGTATGGCAATCAACGGGATTATCCTTTGGCTGACGATAAGTACGTGATAGAGCAGTTGGCTGATCGTTATTCTTTTATTAACCGGAAGAAAGTTGGTATTTATGGTCACTCCGGGGGAGGTTTTATGGCAGCTGCAGCCATTTGTACGTATCCTGATTTTTATTCGGCAGCTGTTGCGTCTGCTGGTAATCATGATAATAACATGTATAATAAAGGATGGGTCGAGATTCATTATGGCGTGCAGGAACGTAAAAAAATGGTGAAAGATTCTCTTGGTAATGAGCATGAGGAAATTACATATTACACGTCCAGCAAAACAAATATGGATTTGGCTAAGAATTATAAAGGAGGTTTGTTGCTTGTGACAGGAGATATGGATAATACGGTTCATCCTGCACATACGATGAAAATGGCAGATGCCCTTATTAAAGCGGGAAAGGATTTTGATATGCTGGTATTACCCGGTAATAGACATGGATACCGGGGTATGGCGGAATATTTTTATGAACGGAAATTATGGCATCATTTTGCCCGGTTTCTTTTAGGGGATTCGTCTGCCGATTATCAGACAGATTTGGATTATTTTATGAAGAGATAAATTCGTATTGTATATTTAAATGTAAAACACAAGATATTTTATTGTGAGGCTAAAATTTAGTCATTGTTTTCATGAGCTTTTTGCTCGTGCAGGAAGTTTTTGCTCCTTCTTCTATGGCAATAATCTGGAAAAGGGAAAAACATGAATCGGTCAAGGAGTTAATAATCTTTTTAATGAAATAGTATATGATGAAATTTGTAATAATTTTTTTGTTGGTATTCTCCGGTAATGTAGGATGGTCTCAAAAAAGAGCTTTGGATACAGCGGCATATAAGTTATGGCGAAGGGTAGATGCTCCTAATATTTCGGAAGATGGGAAATGGGTGACTTATCATTTCGTACATATTGACTCAAAATATGATACATTACCTCGGGTGACTTATCTGTATAACCCGGAAAAAAATATCAAGGTGGAACTGCAACACGTGGTTAGACCTTCATTTTTCGCAAACGGGAAATGGTTGCGCTATACGGTAACGGCTCCAGAGGCGGATTCCTGTGCTTGCGATTCGACCTTTTTGTTGCGTTTGCGGGATATGAAAAAGATATATTGGGACCGGGAATATGATTTTAACGAATATAATACTTCGGAGTTGATCACGTATTCTTACCCGATAGATAAAAAATTCCCGAAATACAGGCGATTTGTCATTAGGAATATTGGGAACTGCGACTCTATCGTGATGGATAGTGTGGAAAATTGCACGCTGTTGAGGGGGCATAAAGCAATGGTTTATATCAAAAATCATGGAGAGTACAAATCTTTGTGCTATCGTCCCTTGAAAGGAAAATCCGTTGTTATTTTTTCTGATAAGAAACTTTTATTAAAAGATTATTCATTAGCACATGATCAATTGGGAGGAACGTTCACGGTGGCCTCGGATACATCAAAAATGAATAATCCCGATCTTTTTTATTCTTTTTCTATCCCTAAGGGAGAGTGTCGGCTTTTGGTGGATTGGGATGATGTGCAATTCCCGAAAAATTATGTTTGGCGAAGTAGGGCTTATCGTTTATCCAATGACGGAAAGCGTGTTATCTTGGATGGGGATACGATTTTGCCGGTACCGGAGAAAAAACGGGAAAAAAAAGATACTCGTTTCGAGCTAGAATTATGGACTTGGAATGATGAGATTTCATCTTTGCAGCAAAGAGAAGGAAATTATAGGTCCAGTAACGTGAGACTCGCCTATAATTTGGATACAAAAATTTGTTGCCGGGTGACGAGTCAGAATATGGAAAAATTGATTTTGCCGGAAGGAAATAAGTACGACTATGCTTTTGCATTGGACAAAACTCCTTACAGACGTTTTTCGGACTGGAAAAATGATATTAATGCGGATATTTATCTGATTGACCTAAATACGGGAAAAACTATTCTCTTTGAGCGAAATTCCTACACGGAACCGGAATGGAGTCCGAACGGTAAATATGCATTATGGTATAATGCTTTGGAAAAAGTCTGGTATAAAATTGATCCGAGGACCTGTCAACGGGTAGATCTCTCGAAAGAGATAGGCTATCCTGTCCACAATGAATTACATGATTTGCCGAAACCAGCGGAAGCATACGGCATTGCGGGATGGTCGAAAGATGGTAATCGGGTTGTGCTGTATGACCGCTATGATATGTGGGTAATAGATTTGGCGGGGGAAAAGCCTGTTTATTCGTTGACAGGCGGTTATGGAAGGGCTACAAATCGGCAATTCCGTTGGTTAAAAGATGATTATGGGGATAAAATTATTGATTTCGAAAATGGATTTCTGATGACTTCCGTGAATTTAGAAAATCGGGATGAAGGAATTTATCACTTCCAGTCTAATGGGAAATTGAAAAAATTGATGGAAGGTCCTTATTCAGTCACGGTGAATCAAAAATCAGAAAATCAGAAATACTGTATATTTACTCGGCAGGGGTACACGGAATTTCGGGATTTGTGGTGGAGTGATTTGGCATTTACTCGCCCGGTAAAGATAACAAATACTAATCCGCAACAGGAGAATTATTTTTGGGGATCGGTGAAGTTGGTCGAATGGACAAACTTCGAAGGAAAAAGAAATCGGGGACTACTATATTTGCCGGAGGATTACGACCCATCGAAACGTTATCCGGTTATCGTGAATTTTTACGAAACACACACGGAGACTTTGCATAACTATATCGTACCGTTTTGGTGTAGTGGTATGCTTAACGTGATTTCTTACGTGAGCAATGGTTATGTGGTATTCATGCCGGATATCCATTTTACAGTGGGCGCTCCGGGTGAGAGTAGCTATAATGCTGTCGTTAGTGGCACTGAAATGCTTATTGACCGGGGAATAGCTGATAAGGATAGAATCGGGATACAAGGGCATAGTTGGTCCGGTTATCAAGTGGCTTACTTGGTGACTCGTACAAATATGTTTGCCTGTGCCAGTCCGGGGGCAGCCGTGTCCAGCATGGTTTCTGCCTATACAGGAATTCGTACGGGAAGCGGGATGCCTCGAATGTTCATGTATGAGGAAACGCAAAGCCGTTTGGGTAAATCTTTGTGGGAGGACAAAGAAATGTATCTTCGTCACTCGCCCATTTTGAATGCGGATAAGATACAGACTCCATTATTGATTTTTCATTGTGACGGGGATGAGGCTGTCCCCTATGCTGAAGGATTGAATTTATTCCTTGCCATGCGACGTTTACAGAAGCCTGCTTGGTTGCTAAATTATAAGGGAGAACGCCATTTCTTATTCAACAAAGCTGCAGAGGTGGATTGGACAATTCGTTTACAACAATTCTTTGATCATTATTTAAAAGGAGATCCCGAACCCCGATGGATGAGGGAAGGGATTCACGCTAACGAGCGTGGAATAGATCAAAAGTATGATTTGGTAAAATGATTTTTGAAATAGTAATTTTAATTTAGAATAGTATGAAAAATTTGTTTTGTATAGGTTTAATCTTGTTATGTTTAGCTTGTGGCAGTGATCCGCAAAAAGAGATGGAAAAGAAAATTGTTGGGGAATGGTGTAATCCTTATACTTACGAGTCGACAGGAGAGCTGAAAGGTTTTCATTTCAAAAAAGGGGGAGTATGTGAAGCGATTAATATTCCTTCGTTGGATCTGAAAACATGGAGTATTCAAGATGGTTATTTATTGATAAAAGGTTTTAGCCTTGAGGAAGATGGGAAAAAAGAGGTTTACGAGACGAAGGAAAAGATCGATCTTTTAAGTCCCGATACGTTGAGTCTCGTGGCACGTGAATCCAATCCTCGCCTTATCTTTCTTTATTTGAATACGAAGATTATTAAAGAACGAGTTGCTGTAGATACGATGTCTTGGGAATAGTATTTCTTGTATTAACAATAGAAAAGAAGTTCAAAATGTTGTACCCTTGAAAAGTTCGTGTTCGACTTTTGGGGGTACAATCCCTCTCGTGGAGTCGTATAGAAACGTGGGAGAAATTACACCCGGTTTGGAGTTCGAAGACCTTACCGTCATGACATACTCGACGACCACGAAAACCGTTACTCACGTCACCACGTGTCTCGTTATGAAGATCACGTTCCGATAACATTAAACTCTCTAAACCTTGTTTGACCAAGCCTTGTAAACCTAGTTCACCGTTTGTGATTTCGGAAATTATTTCCGAGATTTGTTCACGTGTAAATTCCATAATAATTCATTTTTGAAAATTGCATTACAAAAATAATCAATTCGGAATTTACACACTTTTTGAAACACTATCAAGAGTAACCTCATTCTAGCAAAAAATGCCGGGGTTACTTTTAAGTTACTTTCTCCACGTGCAAATGGGCATTATTCAGTCAAAAATTGGCGGGGATAAAAGAAAAAAGTCTTGTAAACCCGATGATTTACAAGACTTTGGCATTTTTTTGTCGCCTTTTGGCGTTTGTTCCGTGGGCGCTGAGGGATTCGAACCCCCGACCCTCTGGGTGTAAACCAGATGCTCTGAACCAGCTGAGCTAAGCGCCCGTGTTGCTTGATTGCGGATGCAAATGTAGTGCAATTTTTGAACTCTGCAAAGGATTGACAGATTTTTTTCGAAAAAAATGAAGTTACTGGTAAATTTGAAGACGAAGAGATATTTTTTTTAATGAAATTGTGGTATTTTGGAATTGTAATATGCTGTAAATCATCGTTTATAAATTTATCAAATCTATTTATAAAAACAATCAATTTGATTTATATTATTATATATTCTATATTTGTATCAGAAAAATAAGGAGAATAGTAATAAATAAAAATCAAATAATATGAAAACACTAAATTTAATCGGATTAGACAAAGAGAAATCAAAAGAGTTAGTAAACCATTTGAATGATTTGTTGGCAAATTACCAAATATTTTACCAGAATTTGAGAGGATTCCACTGGAACGTGAAAGGAAGTAACTTCTTCGAGTTACATGCTAAGTTTGAAGAGTACTATAATGATGCTATCGAGAAGGTGGACGAGATTGCTGAACGCGTGCTTACGTTGGAGGGTACCCCGTTACATTCGTATTCCGCTTACATGAAACAGGCTGAGATTAAAGAGGTAACGGGGGTTTCCGACGGGAATCGTTGTGTGAAGGAGATTGTGGGGAATTTGGGGATATTGATCAGGAAAGAACGTGAAATATTGGCTTTGGCCGCAGAAATCGGTGATGATGGAACTCAAGATATGATTAATCCTTACATTTCCGAGCAAGAAAAGAATTTATGGATGCTACGTGCATATTTAAGTGAATAAGTTTAAGTTTTAATTTGTACCTAGGGAGCCGTGCTGTTATCAGCACGGTTTTTTTATTTCGGCTATAGCCCGATGAAGGGATTGTTTGGTGATTTATTATTGTTATATTTGCGATATATTGCGTAAAAATTAAATCATATTGTCATGTGGGGATATATTATTGCCGGAGTAGTGATTCTAGGAAACCTTGTGTTCTTTTTTTCTCGTAGGAGAAAAATCTCTATTCCACGAGAGAATATGGAAAATATTATGGCAGAAAAGGTTATTGCCTCTGTCCCCGACATGATTTTCATGGTAGATAACCAGTTTAATATACAAAAAATTTATAATGCGGATCCTGTGAAACTTTCTTTACCGGTGGAGGCATTGATTGGTCGGAATTTGAAGGATTGTGTTGATCCCCCGTTTGTCGACATCGTGATATCCAATTTGCGGGAAGCGTTGATTTCGGATAAAGTGTACGAGGTGGAGTATACCGTGTCGGTTCATGGTAAGATAACCTATTACGAGGGGCGGTTCAAGCGTGTACAGGAAAATTTGGTGGCTTGTTTTGAACGGGATATTACGGGACGAAAAAAGAACGAGGTCGCGATAAAACAGAATCAGCGATTGTTGAATGCGGTGCTGGACAATATGCCAATGCCTCTGATCATAAAGGATATAGATGATGATTTGAAGTATGTTTTCTGGAATAAGCAGTGTGAGTTACAAGGTGGATACTCTCGGGAAGAAATTATTGGTAAGACTGATATAGAGGTATATGGAAAGGAACGAGGCGAGCATTACCGGGATGTTGATTTTAAAATTATTGAAGAAGGAAATTCTTATCAAGTGCAAGAAGTGTACGAGACTCCTGACGGCGGGAGACACGTTTCTATCGTGAATAAAAATGTGGTATCCAATGATGTGCATCATTGGTTGCTGGCTACTCGCTGGGATATAACAGATCTTATTCGTATACAAGAGCAACTTCAAGAGGTGAATCAGCAATTGCGGATGGCTTTCTCGGTTACGAACACGGTTCCGATGGTTTGGGACTTGGAAGAAGACTTAATCCGGTTTAAATATCCTGAATTTAAGGTTGGAAATAAAGGTTTTTGTAAAGAACGGGATGGTCAGTCCTCGTTAGAGGCTGTCGGTAATATGCATCCGGATGACCGGGAAGTCATGTCTCAGCTTTTTGCTGATATAAAGGCCGGGAAGATAGATAATTTGCATCGGGAGATTCGTTATGATGTTTTGGGGCTATATGAAGATTACTATGATTTGTATTTGACGGTTGAGAAAAAGGATATTATAGGAAAGCCTCTGCGGGTTGTTGGGACGTTACGAAATATAACCGAGAGTAAGCTATACGAGAAAACCTTGATGGAAGCGAAACAAAATGTGGAGAAGATTCAGGAGATCAACCAGCTTATTCTTGATCATTCAAATAATGGATTAGTATATCTTCATCCAGATTACATGATCGAGTGGGAGAACTTGGCCCAGTATTCCGAGCATCCGTTAGCCGGTAGGTATAAAGCCGGGTTGTGTTGCTACAAAAGTGTAATGCATCGGGATGCTCCTTGTCCGGGTTGTGTGATGCAGAAGGCGTTGGAGACGGGAAAACGGGAAATGAAGGAAGTTACTTTTGATGACGGGTTTACGGTGGAGATCACGGCCACGCCTGTTTATGATATAAAGAACGAGAGGCAGATTCGGGGAGTTGTGTTGAAATACGAGGATGTTTCCGAACGCACCCGGGTTGCTAATGAATGGAAACGGGCGAAGGAAGCGGCAGAGATGTCCGATCGATTGAAGTCAATGTTCCTCTCTAACATGAGTCATGAGATTCGTACTCCGTTGAATGCCATCGTGGGATTCAGTGAATTACTGGTTAACACGGATGATCCGAAGGATAAAGAGGAGTACATGGCTATTATTAATCGAAATAATGAGTTACTGTTACAGTTGATTAGTGATATTCTGGATTTGTCAAAGATTGAGGCGGGAACGTTGGAATTTATTTATGATATGGTCGATATAAACGAGATGCTGCGGGGATTGGAAATGAGTTATCGCCAGAAGATTGCGAAACATCCCGGTATTGATATTTCTTTCACTTCCCATGTGAATGAATGTGTTGTTTACACGGAAAAGAACCGGGTGATGCAGGTGATTTCGAATTTTCTGAATAACGCACTTAAATTTACCAGCGAGGGACACATCCATTTTGGTTATGAAGAGCAAGCGAATGGATTGCGTTTCTTTGTTTCAGACACGGGAAAAGGGATTCCGTCAGAAAAGCAGGCTGAAATCTTTAAACGTTTTGTCAAATTGGATAGTTTTACCAACGGAACGGGGTTGGGGTTGGCTATTTGCCAAACAATTGTCCGTAAGCTGGGGGGTGAGATCGGGGTTCTTTCCGAGGAAGGCAAAGGAAGTACTTTCTGGTTTACTTTACCTGTTAGGCCGGGAAACAGTTAATAGCGACGTTCCCAAAATATCCTACGTGCTTTCTCTGCGTGATCGTTTTTCTCTTTTATCCCGCATATAAATAAAAATTATCAGAGACAAAAGTGAGGTTAAAAAGGAAGTTTTGTTTTAGATTTTATTATTTTTGAAAAATCAATTTAATGGATGCGATAGGTGGTTTTTAAGTAGGGAGTATTTTGTATTGTTAAGCTAATACGATGGAAAATAGTCAGAAATATTATGAAATAGAAATATTGACTAGAGAGCTAAAAGAAGGAAAAGAAGCTGCCTTTGATTACCTTTTCAGAACTCGCTACAAAAACCTGTGTCGTTTTGCAGCCACGTTTGTCGTGCAGTTTGACGTGGCGGAAGACATTGTGCAGGAAGTTTTTGAAAAGATCTGGAAAAAAAGTACTCAGATAGACGAGAGGGAGTCTATTGATAGTTATTTGTTTGTTGCCGTGCGTAATGCTTGTTTTACATTTTTGAAGAATAAACGGGAACGTGTTGATCTGGAGGATGTGAAACAAAATTTAAAGGTTTCGGAAGAAGTCGTAGAATTTGAAACGCCGGAATTGAACCGTTTGTGGGGAGAGATTGAGAATTTACCTTTGCAATGTAAAGTTGTTTTTAAACTGGTGATTCTGGAAGATATGAAATACAAGGACGTGGCTGACTCGTTAGGAATTTCGGTCAACACGGTAAAAACACAAATGAAAATCGCTTACAAGACCTTGCGGGAAAAATTGAAACAGGAACAATTCTCTTTATTACTATTTCTTTTTGGGATAAAAGAAGATTAAAATCTTTTTTTCCAAAAAAATCTGTTTTTTCTTCACCCTGTTTTTCATTTTTGAAGTACTCTATGTAAAAATATGAAGATGAAAATAGATGATCGAATATATGAGTTGATTTCCGGGAAGTTGGATGATCGCTTGTCACCAATGGAGAATGCCGAGCTTTCAAGTTGGTTGGCGGAAGATGTGGGACATGAGGAAGTGTATGCCGAGATAAAGAAAATACGTGATCAGGTAAAACTTTTACATCGGGATTTTGCTCCTGATACGGAGAATGTATTAAAACGAGTGAAGCGGGGAAGAGGAAGGCAAATAGGTTTCCGTTATTGGTGGAAATATGCAGCTCTCTTTATTTTGCCGTTAGGAGTGGTTTTGGTTTTGTGGCAGGGAATGAAGAATGAACCGGTGGAGGAACATCGTCAATTTAGTGCAGTTTCTCGTCCGGGGGGAGAACGGGCAATATTGAAATTGTATGATGGAAAAACGGTTATGCTGGATAGTACGATGAAGAGTTCATTGATCGCTCACGAGGCAAGTGTCCGGATAGAGATGGATTCTAATCATCTGTTACGCTATTCTTCATGTGATTCTATTGGGATTACCGATGCCAATAAAAATAATGAATTAATTATTCCTAAGGGTGGAGAGTACCAAGTTGTGTTAGCCGATGGGACAAAGGTTTGGTTGAATTCGGCGTCACGATTAATATATCCTCAATCTTTCATGGGAAAAGAGAGACGGGTTGTTTTGTCCGGGGAGGCTTTTTTTGATGTGGCACATGATGCAGAAAGACCTTTTATCGTGGAAACATCCCGGATGAACGTGAAAGTGTTGGGTACTCGTTTTAACGTGAATGATTACGATGATAATGAGGAGGTTTCGACCACGCTGGTAAATGGTAGCGTGGAAATTGTTTCAGGTGATCAGCAAGTGTTTCGACTGGTTCCGGGGGAACAGGCTTATGGGAAAGAAAACAAGTTAGAGAAACGGGAAGTCAATGTTCGTCTTTACACGTCTTGGATCGATGGGAAGTTCTTGTTTAATAACACAGAACTGGAAGAGATTGCCCAGCAGATTTCCCGCTGGTATGACGTGGAAATATTCTTTAGTAGTGAAAACGTGAAAAAGGTGCGGTTCACGGGGGCGATCGTGAAGTTTAAACCTCTGGATGATTTGGTTCGGATGATCGAGAGTACAAGTCAAGTCCGGTTTAGCGTGAAAGGGAAAACAATTGTAATTTCAGAATAAATTAAAAATACCGGAAAAGTATAGCGACTTCCCCGGCATTTATAAAAGTTAGCAGTCTTGCCCGACATTTGGCGATAGAGGACAAGACTCATTGTAAACCTTTAAAAAACAAATGTATGAAAAAAAATTGTGATTTGGGGCTTTATCCCCCCAGATGGCTAAAAAATTTTCTTAAGGTTATGCGAATAACAGGGATTTTATGTTTGGTGTGCGTGATGCATTTGTCGGCTGCGGTACATTCGCAAACGGCTCGTATCAACTTGAAAATGAAAGATGCCACGATCGAACAGGTGCTGAATAAGATTTCAGAATCCACGCAGTTGGACTTCTTTTACAGCAACTCTAAGATCGACGTGTCAAAACGGGTGAACGTGGATTTTCTGGATGCCACGATTGAACAGGCGTTACAATTGATCTTCAAAGGGTATGACGTGAAGTTCGAGATTAACGATAACTTCGTGGTAATCCATTATGTGAGAGCGTTGGCAGTAACAGATTCGTTGAAAAAGATTACCGTGAGGGGAACCGTGAAAGATGTGGACGGGATGACGTTACCCGGAGTGACGATTCAAGTGAAAGGAACAACTATCGGTTTTACGACAAATGAAGAGGGTAAATTTGATTTTGATTTGCCGAAGCGGGATACTCTCGTGTTGATTTTTTCATTCGTGGGGTACCAGAAACAGGAGGTGCGATTGAAAAGAGATAATAAACCTTTGAATATCGTGATGAAAAACGATATGGCGGAGATTGATGAGGTGGTCGTGACTGGTATTTTCAACAAGCCGAAGGAGAGTTTCACGGGAGCGGTAACGCATATCACGAAAGAGGATATTATGGCATACGGTAACCGAAATCTGTTACAAACGCTGAATAATATTGACCCGGCTTTTGTGATTCGGGAAAATAACACGTATGGTTCCAACCCGAACGTGTTGCCGGAGATTCAGATTCGTGGTATTTCCGGATTGCCGGATATTACAAACTTACAGACGTATGCTCGGGCAGAGTTGAACCAACCATTATTCGTGTTGGATGGTTTCGAGGTGACGTTGGAACGGGTGATGGACTTGAATCCATCGGACGTGGAGTCTGTAACGATTTTGAAAGATGCGAGTTCCACGGCTCTTTACGGATCGCGGGGTGCGAATGGCGTAGTCGTGATTACTTCTTCAAAACCTCGTCAAGGAAAGTTACGAGTCTCTTTCTCCGGTGGGATAAATTTGGAGATTCCCGATTTGTCTAGTTATGATTTGTTGGATGCTAAGGAAAAATTAGACTTGGAGGAGCGTGCAGGATTATACAATAGTCCAGCACGTATGGTTCTGTATCGGCAAAATGTGAAATCCATAGCAGAGGGGGTGGATACTTACTGGATTGGTGAACCGGTACGTACAGGTGTAGGGCAGAACTATATGCTGGATTTAGGTGGTGGCGACGAACAATTTCGTTACTCGATGAATTTATCTTACAATTGCGTGGCTGGTGCCATGAAAGGCTCTTTTCGGAATAATTTTAATGGAACATTGGGAATCAGTTATTTACTTAAACAGATTCGTTTCATGAATACGTTCTCTTTAGGATTGAATAATTCGGAAGATAGTCCATACGGGTCTTTTGGTGAGTATGTAACCATGAATCCGTATTGGTATCCTTATGATGAGAATGGGCGAATTGTGAAATCTTTTAATACGTTTGGTTCAACCACGGGGGTAGATGTGATTGCAAATCCTTTGTGGGAGGCTTCTATCAATAAATTTGATAAAAGTAAATACACGAATATCCGAAATACATTCAGGATCGAGTGGGATGTCGTGAAAGGGTTAAAGTTATCCACGAATGTCGGTTATACCACTCAAACAGATAGAAGTGATCGTTTCTCTCCCAAATCCAGTAATGATTTTAATAACACATCAGATCCGGATGCTATGGGTAGTTACACGTGGGAATATCGTGAAATGCGTTCCTGGCAATGGAGTTTTAATGCTAGTTACGGGAACACTTTCGGTCGGCACAGCGTGTTTGCAGGGGTAGATGGGAGCTTGTATGAAACGAAAAATCTAGGGTATATACTATGGTTACGAGGGTTTGCTAATGATAATTTGACAGATATTTCTAACGCTGCCGGTTTTGCTAATGAACGTCCCAGTTCTACGGATACACATTCCAGACAAGCGGGATTCACTGTGACCGGGAATTACAATTACGATAGTCGTTATTTCTTTGATTTTTCTTATCGGTTGGATGGATCTTCATCCTTTGGTTCTCAGAATCGTTTTGCTCCATTCTGGTCTATCGGTTTTGGGTATACGGTTAGTCAGGAAAATTTTGTACTGGAAAATCTTCCTTGGATGAATTTACTTCGTCTACGTTACTCTTACGGGGTGAACAGTGCTTTGCCGAGTAATCCATATCAAGCTTTGACAACCTACGAATATGACCGTGATCAACGTTATAACGGGGATATGGGAGCTTATCTGATGGGACTTGGTAATGATAAATTGCGCTGGCAGGATACCTATCAGCATAATATAGGGGTCGATCTGACATTGTTTAATGAGATATTATCGGTTCAAGGTAACTATTACCGTAAAGAAACGAAAAATTATATTTCTTCATTGGGATTATCCTATTCTCATGGATTCCCAAAATATATGGAGAATATCGGGACTCTTCGGAACGTGGGAGGAGAGTTGAATGTATCTGTAAATTTGTTGCGGAACCAGAATATTATGTGGTCGGTGAGGGGTGCGATGTCTTGGAACAAGAATACGATCGTGACCCTTTCGGATGAAATGAAACGGCAGAACGAGGAAACCGTGAATAATCAGACCGGGGCGTTTGTTTATTTGCAATATAAAGAGGGAGAATCCATGGACGCTATTTACACGTTCATTTCTCCGGGTGTGGATGCAGCCACGGGAGAGGTGCTTTATATGGATCGAAACGGACGGGTTTCTTCTGATATTGATATGTATGCAAAGGTTAAGGTCGGGAATGAGGTTCCGAAGGTAAACGGACGTTTCAGCACGATGTTCCGTTATAAATCTTTCTCTTTGAATACTGGTTTCGAGTTACGGTTGGGAGGACAGAAATTGAATCAGACTTTATTGAACAAGGTAGAAAATGCTTATCCGAAGGTGAATGTTGACAAACGTGTGTTGAGTGAGCGTTGGGAGAAGCCGGGTGACGTGACTCGATATAAAGGATTGAATAATGATAAGAATACGGTTGCTAATAACCGTTTCGTGGCAGATGAATCAACTTTTATCTGGAGAAATATTAATATCCAGTATGATTTCCCGCGTCGGATTTGTAAATATATGAGAATGGAGAGATTGAGTTTGTCAGCTAGCATGATGGATTTGTTGTATATGTCCACGATAGAGCAAGAGAGAGGAACTGATTATCCATTTTCCGTGAAACCGTCGTTTTCAATATCATGTACTTTCTAATTAATTTGAACGTGTTATGAAAAATATGAAGAATTTATTATTGATGTCTTGCTTGATATTCTGCTTGTCGGGTTGTCAGGATTGGTTGACGATTCAGCCGGAAACACAAGTGACAAAAGAAGATATGTTCAAGACACAGGGGGGATTTTATGATGCCTTGATCGGTTGTTATACTTTGATGCGGGACAACTATTCTCCGGATGCGAGTATGGTTGTCGGGGGAGTGGAGTATATGGCCAATCTTTGGATAACGGCTACGGATGGGGGAACGGCTTATGATTTTGCGTCTCATGATTATCGGGCAGACTTGGTTGAGATGAATTTGTCCCAGCTATTTTTGAAACAATACGAGATTATTGCAAACGTGAATACTTTGTTGGAGTATATTGATATTCAGAATAACGTATTGACGGAAGATGAAGAAGACCTGTATAAAGGGGAAGCTTTGGGATTACGGGCTTTTATTCATTTTGATTTGATTCGTTTGTGGGGGCCCATGCCAACTGGGATTGATGGAAATCGGGATTATTTGCCCTACGTGACTACGGTTCAATTGGAGAATTATCCGTATTCTAATTATCAAGAGTATATGGCAAAACTTTGTGCAGATTTGGATTCGGCTGAATTGCTATTACAACGAGTAGACCTGATTGTAGCAAATGATAAGTCTGTATCATATCGTCAGAATCGGATGAATTATTATGCAGTACTTGGTCTGCAGGCACGAGTACATTTGTGGTTGGGCGAACATGATGAGGCTTTGCGTTATGCCCGGTTAGTAAAGGAAGCTACAGTTGCAGGAGAGAAAAAACAATTTGCTTTGGGGGTTGAAAATGATTTTCTGCGCTATGATAGGGTGTTGTATAGTAGTGAGCAATTGTTTGGAATAAGTCTTGAAGAATTTAATGATAATATGATTGCAGACGGTTCTTATGCTGCTTTTGAACAAAAAAGTACTAATCTGAGCGAATTGTATGCGGCGGAAGATATTCGTTTCCGGTATTTATGGTATACTGATGATGGTGGGGGCCTTCGTTCTTCAAATAAATATGGTAATATGGCGTCATTTGACACCGAGAACCCGGCACCGACTAAAAGTGTTCCTTTGATCCGTTTGTCAGAGATGTATTTGATTATTGCGGAGTGTGCCGCTTTGGCGGAAGCGAATACGGTATATACTGAATTTTTAGCATCTCGGGGATTGACAACAACCGAATTGACGGAAAGTAATAGACAGGAAATTATTCTACAGGAGTATTTAAAGGAGTTTTATGCGGAAGGACAAATGTTTTTCGTGTATAAACGCTTGGGAACGGTGAATATGCGTTGGTCTTCCAGAATGTGTGGAGAGGACGTTTATGTGTTGCCACTACCGTTGCGGGAATTGAGTACGACTGAAAATTATTAAAAGAGAAGAATTATGATACGTAAATTGATATTGTCTTTATGTGTGGGCTTTTGTTGTTTGGCCTGCGAGGAGGCGTTACCCGATTATAATACAACTTGGAGTGGAGTTCAGTTTGTTTTAGGTGAAACCCTAAATCCAGAACGATTTAGTTATTCTTTTATTGGGAAAGAAGAGACGAGGATGATGGATACGATTTGGTTTACCGTACGGCCGCAAGGATTGTTACCGGAAAGGAGTAGTCGGATTAGGTTGGAGCAATATGAAGGGAAGGAGTGGAAATATATTTATGGAGAGGATGGTGCGATTGTAGATTCTGTATTACGAGTTTTTCCCTATCAGGCAGAAGCGGGAGTACATTATGTAGCTTTTGATGATGAACGAATGGCAGAGTATTTGACTTTGGAGCCTGGAGAGTTGGAAGCTAAGATTCCGGTAATTGTTATGCGGGATAGATCTTTGCAAGACACGACGTTTACTCTTTTCTTTCATATCGTGGATTCGGAAGATTTGAAAGCGGGAGATGAAAAGTATTGTAATATCCAGTTGGGGATAGCCGATTGTTTGACCCGGCCGGCTGCTTGGAATAATTGGTTTTTTGCGGGTACTTGGAGTCAAACTCGTCATGAGTTCATGATTAGAGTAACAGGAGAGGACTGGGATGATGAATTTATAAATACACTTGACCTGGATCAAAAGAACTATTATTTGTATGTGTTCAACCGAGAACTAAAGAAGGAGAATGCTGCACGAGCTGAAGAAGGATTACCTCCTTTGAGAGATGATCCTAATGATCCGAATACGGATATTACTTTCCCAACAGTCGCATTTATGTAACCAACAAAAAAGTAAATATGAAAAGATATATAATTATGATGATCTTTATGGCAGGATTGATATTCGTATCTTGTTACGATAAAGATAATACTATTCATCGTATCCCGGATTTAGTAATAGAGAATGTTACTGGAGGTTCTGTGAAGACAGGAGAAGTAATTGAAATTACCCCTAAATGTGTAATGGGTGGAGAGGAAGTCGAGTGTACTTATAATTGGTATCGTTATCGTGATACTGTGTTGGAATTAATCTCTGAAGATTCTCATTTAGAATGGCGGGTAGATACTGTAGGCTCCGTTACATTAGAAGTAGAAGCAACTCATGTTGAAAGTGGTATTCAGGCGGTTCTTACATTTTATTACTCCATCACCCCACGTATTAATGGAGGCTGGCTAATATTGAAAGAGACTATGGATGGAAACACGGATATGGATGTTTCTTTAATTCAAGCTAATGGTATTGAGTTTGCGGCAGATCAGTTATCTTTAGCTTTAGGAGAACCGATGAAAGGAAAGCCTGTATCGTTACTTTATACAGAATCGTACCAATGGTATGATCCAGAAACCGGAACAACAGAAACGAAGCAAAAGTGTTTAATCCCGGTGAGTCAGAAAGATATTTTAATGTATCGAGTGGCAGATGAGAAGGTGTTGGCGAGAAATGAAGAGTTATTTTTTGAAATGCCAGATTTTGGATCTAGTAACATAAGTTCATTTATGCAATTAGCGCAATCAGGAGGATTGATATGTGATGGAAAAGCATACTTGAGATCCAATGTTGCGTTTATGCCGGCACTTTTGGGTAATTACCATTTGGCTCCTAATGTTGTTTGTTGGAAATATAATAATCCGATGTTGGTGTATGATGAGTTAAATACATCTTTTGGCCTGCTTGTTGGGTCAAGTAACTTCAGCACGACGATGGAAATTAAATATTTTGCTGATGATTATCAACCTGATGATGATTTGAGAATTTCTCCTAATAGAATGGATGCAGAATTGATTTATCTCGGTCAAACAGATAAAAGTATTCTTTCAGATCCTAATAAACAAGGATATGGAACGGCATATGCTTTAATGAAAAAAAATGGTGATGCGAATAATTTATTATTATATGGGTTGACTGTGGCAGAGTGGTATAATGCTACTTACGGTCCGATTCGTTTTGCTCGGACAATTCCGGTTTCTCGTTGTGAAGCTTTTGCTACTGCAGACTTTTATACGATGCATCAGACTAATAATTTGATTTATTTTATAAAAGATAATCAACTATCTTATTATGATATTGATAATGATGAGTTCGTGGAAAATATTCATACTTTTGAAGGAGAGGTAACTTATTGTAAGTATATAGGTAATGATTATGATTACAATACAGCTACGTGGTTAGGAGAGTTGTATGAAAATAGGTTTGAGAGGCTTGTTGTAGCAACATCTTCCGGAACGAATTATACTGTGCATGTTTTTGATTGGTCGATAAATGAAGGATTGACTCTTTTACCTAATGAGGAAGTGAAGGGGGAAGGAAAAGTACATTTTATGTTATGGTTCCCACGAAATACATCGAATTTCTTTAATAGTATTTATAGATATAGTTAATCATAATCGAGACGGTTCCCTTTGGTGCGTGCGGGAACCGTTTCATTAAAATTTCTACAGGGATGAATAAGGTATTGTATGTTTTTGTAGCATTTTTTATGCTGCAAGTGGGAGCTTTTGCTCAAACGAATTTCGAGGAATTGACGTTGGCTAAGGCGTTGGAGAAAGCAAAGGCTGAAAATAAATTAGTGTTTATAGACACGTATACATCGTGGTGTATGCCGTGCAAGTACATGGCGAACACGATATTTCCGAAATCGGAGATGGGAGAGTATTTGAATCCTCGTTTTGTTTGCGTGAAGTTTAACACGGAAGAAGGGGAAGGTGCTGAAATTATGAAACGGTATGAGATTTCAGCTTTTCCGACATTTTTGATTTTGAATACAAAGGGGGAGGTTCAGCATAGGATTGTAGGAGGGAGTGAGACTGCGGAGGATTTTATCAAACGGGTTGCCGAGGGATTAGATGAGGATAAGGCGATCGGGATTCTTGCGGCGAAATATGAAAAAGGTGATCGGGACGTGAAATTATTAGTGAAATATGCCCGTGCCTTGTTGGCTGTGGATGATCCTTTTACCGTACAAGTTGCGAACGAGTTAATATCTAAATTAAATGATTCACAACGGGTAGATTCGGCTTACTGGTTTATCTACGAACATCCTGTTCTGACACAAGTCGGATCTCCTAATATGGAGTATTTACTGGCGAATGCGGAACGTTTTCAGAAAAGTATTGGGGCTGAGCGAGTGAACGAGAAAATTGCGACAGCTTTTGATCTTCAATTGACCAACATGATTACCGGTCGTGACCGCCAGAGTGGCATGGAGGCAATAGATAAGGTCGAGAAAGAGATGGAGAAATACGAGTTTCCGAGTAAATCTCGTTTAAAATTGTTTGTTGAGATTGCCCGTGCCCAAAGAAGTGGGGACGTGGAAAAACTTTTACAGGTTTGTGAGAAGAATATACCCCAGATTGAGCACGAGCATTTATTGGCAATGTTCTTCCCGTTGTCTTTGACGATTAAGCGTAATGGGAATGAAGACCAACAACAAAGAATATTGAAATTAGCGAAAACTTTGCTGGCTGAGACCACAAATGATAAGTTTAAATTCTCGTTAGGGCAATTCATCCCTTATGCTTTAGAGAAGTAATTTTATAAATTCCATATGAGAAAATGTTGTTTGAAAGGATTGTGTGTCGGTTTACTTGCTGTTCTGCTCGGAACGGCAAGTTGCCGTGCGCAAGAAAAAGTTGTTTATCGGGATTATGACCGTTTAGGTTGGACTATTCTCGATTCATTGAAACGTCCGGGTGCAGCCTCTTTATTCAAGGGAATGAACACGTTAAAACTGGCTACTCGTATGTTGGAAGAGAATACGCCCGTGGATGTGGAACCTCGTCCTGCCGGGAAACGGGAATTAAAACCAAGGGCAATAATTGAACAGAGGCGGGAGAGCGTGTTAATGGTTTTTAAATATATGCGGGCAACAGTTCACCCGGAGTACATCATGCCTTGGGCAACGGCTGTCGTTCTATCAGAAGACGGGGTATGCGTGACAAACAGCCATGTGTTGTGGCAATTGATCGATACGTCGGCACGGTTGGATTTACGGGATAGTCTTCTTTTCGTGGCAACGGAGGCAGGAAAAATATATTCAATTTCTTCGGTACTCAGTTATAACCGGAGTGGTGATTTGGCTTTTTTTAAAATAGATACTCGGGGCGAACGTCTGGTTCCGATGCCACTCGGGGAGGACCTTGCTGTTGGATCAAATGTTCACGCTTTGACCCATCCGGCAGGCTACCCTTATGTTTACACAAGTGGGGTGGTATCTCGTACATTTATCAAAGAATCCGGTAATCCTTTTGGTAACCGGGTGGAAATCACGGCTGATTTTGCCAAGGGGTCTAGTGGGGGGCCGATTATGGACGACCGGGGAAATATGGTTGCAATGGTGTCTTGTCTGCACCCGATATATTATGTCGATCAGCCTCCTTCTGATCGGCAAATGGGAATAAAGGAGTGTATACCGGTAAGTTCAATCGTACGATTGATGAGAAAATTGGAGAAATGACTATATATAATTTCAAAAAATGAGAATTCAAGAATTTTTATGGATAGTATGTTTCCTGCTGATGTCTTTATTTGTCCACGGGATTCCGGTGGATACGATGGAACTGAAAATCGGGGATAGATGCCCTGCTTTTACTTTTGAAGATATGGAGGGACAGTCCAGATCTTTGGATGAATTTAAAGGGAAATATGTTTTTATTGACGTGTGGGCATCGTGGTGTTATCCTTGTCGAAAGGAATATCCTTACTTGCAAGAATTGGAAAAGAAATTTGAAGGACAAAATGTCGTGTTTGTGGGCATTTCCAGTGATCATGTCGTGTGGCGATGGAAAGGGGCCGTGGAAAACGGGAAAATGTCGGGAGAGCAGTGGTGGGTTGGAAATGATACTTCTTTCATAACGGCTTTTCGAGTAGACCGGATTCCTCGTTTTATCTTGTTGGATCGAAAAGGGCGAGTGTTGCGTTTAGAGATGACACGTCCTTCTGATCCTCGAACGGAAACAATGTTACGACAATTGAAAGGAATAAAAAATGGTCCGTCTGCCCCACGAAAAGCAAAGAAGACGGTTGACTTGCGGGAGACCGCCTTCGAGTTTCAAATGCCAGAGAATGACACCCGGGAAGTCGCGTTGGAAACTTGCGATGGGGGGAGAATGAAATTGGAATTTGATGGTTCAAATAAGGCCGTTTGGAAAATGGCCCTGTCGGAAGGTGAATACGGGCGCCTTTGGGTAGGGGATAAGAAGTATACGGTATGGGTGGAACCCGGTAAATCTTGGCAAGCTAAATCTGTATTTAATGAATTGCATTTTGAAGGAGAGGGTGCGAGCATTAATAATTATTTGAATAGAAAACTTTATCGGGATATTCAATGGCGGGAATACGAACTGGAGGAAGAACCTTTCCGGGTTAGATTGCAAGAGATGACGGAAGAACGGGAGAATGCATTATTGGCAGCCGGGTTAGATGTGAATTTCACAAAACGAGAGAGAGAACGTATTCTCCATGAGCGAAATTACCAGTTGGCTTTTTGGGTAATTATGGGGCATGGTGGGAAACAGGTGTCGGAAAAATCCCGCTCGGAATTAAGGCGTGTGGTCGTTGAGAAAAAAGAAGCTTGGGGAATCTTCGAGTATCCGGAATCCATTAGAAGAGCTTTATTTGCTTTCCACAATCTGGATGGACAAACGGGGGATGCTTATATCTTGCTAATGGAGGTGTTGAAAGAGGCGGAAAAGTACAGGGATAAGCGGTTGGTGGAAAATTTAGTGGTGAAGAGTGTCATGGAATATGTGAGAATATACGGTATGGAGAATATGGAAGAGATGGATCGAATTTTTCGGAAGAGGGTTCGTCGGGCAGATTATGTTGCGGAATATCAGCGTGTGTATGATGCAAATAAGGTCTTGTTCAAGGGACAACCTGCCGTGCCATTTACTTTTAAGGATATAGCCGGAAAAGAGGTAAGTTTATCGGATTTGAAAGGAAAATACGTGTATATTGATGTATGGGCCACGTGGTGCGGGCCGTGTAATGCGGAAATACCTCATTTGAAAAAGTTGGAAGAGGAATTTGAGGGGCGAAACATCTGTTTTGTCAGTATTTCTTGTGATGATAGTCGGAAAGCATGGGAAAAATTTGTTCAGGCGAAACAATTGGGAGGAATCCAGGTACACATGGGGGGAGATAAGAGTTTTATGGAGGCGATCCGTTGTAAGGGGATTCCTCGGTTCATGTTAATTGACCGGGATGGCAAATTTTTAAATGCAAATATGCCGAGACCTTCTGACCAGAAAACATGGGAGATCTTGAATGTTTTACCCGGATTGTAAAAATAGTAGCGTGTGCTTTGTGAACCCGGACTTCCTTGCGAGTAGGAATTCCGGGTTTTGTTTGCACGGGAACTCTTTTTCTTATACTTTTGAATAAAGTCTTATAACATGGTTATGGTTACGAAGGAACAGATTGATATTTTTGTGGCTCAATCCCATCGGTATGGGGATGCCAAATTGATGCTTTGCAGTAGTGGTAATTTATCTTGGCGAGTGGGAGACAAGATGCTGGTTTCCGGAACAGGTTCGTGGTTACCAGTTTTGACTCCGGAGAAAGTCGCCGTGTGTGATATTATGTCAGGGCAAGTGGAAAACGGGGTGCGTCCTTCTATGGAAAGTGTTTTTCATTTGGGTATATTGCGGGAGCGTCCGGAAGTGAACGTGGTGTTACATTTCCAATCGGAATACGCCACTGTGGTGGCTTGTATGAAAAATAAGCCGTCAGATTTTAACGTGACGTTGGAAGTTCCTTATTATGTTGGTGAAGTGGCAGTTGTCCCCTATTATCGTCCCGGTTCTCTTGAATTGGCGAATGCCGTGATAGAGGCGATGAAGGGGCACGATGCTGTTTTGTTAAGTAATCACGGGCAAGTGGTATGCGGTCGTGACTTTGATGAAGTGCTTGCACGGGCTCTTTTCTTCGAGATGGCTTGTCGGATTATCGTCCAAAGTCGGATGGATTATACTGTGCTTAGTGCGAAAGATGTGAAAGATTTAAGGAAACATCTTTAGAGAAAGGTTGATGAATTTGTAGTTATAAAGTTTTATTTGCATCTTTGTATTGAGTGATGTTCAAAACGGGAGGTGCATAACTTTATGGATACAGACCGATTCATCGAAAGTGTTAACAAAAAGCGTGAAAGTGCATGGCGGGAAATGTACCGGAAATACTATCCTGCGATGTGTAATTATGCGTCGAAAATTGTGAAAGATGATGCTTCCGCCGAAGATATTGTTCAAGATTGTTTTATTAAGATATGGGATTCCGGGACACAATTTCCTGATGTGCCTTCGCTGGTCGGTTATCTGTACCGGACAATTTACACACGAGCATTGAATTCCATTCGGGATAAGGGAATTGCACAAGCTTTATATGAAAAATGGGGAGATGCCGTTTTAGATGGGCAAGATGACGAAGTGATTCTGGAACTTGCCGTTGAAGAGGATGTTGTGAATAAATTCTACGAGGCGATAGATAAATTGTCGGAACAGCAACGGCAAGTATTGTTTATGAGCATGGAGGGGGCGAAAGTAAAGGATATTGCGGAGCAACTTGGGATTAGCGAGAATTCCGTGAAAACCCAGAAGAAACGGGCCTATGCGTTTGTTCGCAATGAATTAGGAGAGAGTTTGGCGATGTTGATTTTCATTTTATTCTCGTGAGTGAACGTGATTATTCGATTTTCTTACATAAATTTGTCCATACAATTTGAATGTACTCATGGATGCAGAAGAGGATTTGATTTTAGCTCGTATAAAAAAACGCGATAAAGAGGCGTTTCGATACCTCTATGAGTATTATTTTGCCAAAATGGTTCTATTTGCCGAGAGTTATTTATATGATGAAGAAGAGGCAAGGGATTTAGTGCAGGATCTATTTTTCCACTTATGGAATCATGCCGGGACATTACAAGTGGCAACCTCCGTGAAAGCTTATTTGTTCACTTCGGTACGAAATCGTTGTTTGAATGCGATTCGGGATCGGAAGATCAGGGATGAGCATAATAATAAATTGTTTGAGGCTCAGCTTTTCTCCGGAACAGAGGATATGGTTATTGATGAGGAAGTGCATCGACGCCTTCAAGAAGCATTGGACTCGCTACCTGATAAATGCCGGGAGATTATTTTGTTAAAAGTGGTGGAGGGAAAGAAAAATAAAGAGATTGCCGAACAATTAAATATCGCCGAGACAACGGTGAAAACTCAGGTTCAGCGAGCGTATCGCATGTTGCGTGAGAGGTTGGTTCCCATTTTCCTACTTATTGAATATTTACAACAGGGTTTCTAAAGATTTTTAAAGAAAATCATATTTCTTGTACTCCGTTTTTCAAATGGATGTGTCTTATACATGAATGATTAATTGAAAGTATCATGACAGATGAAAGAAGGCACATAAATTGGGATATGATCGTGAGGCATCTCATGGATGTTGCTACAGACGAAGAAAGGGAAGAGGTCGAGAGATGGCTGGCAGAAGATGAGGGTAACCGGGAATATTACCGTAAGGCAAAACGATATTTTGAGACCTATTACACGGGGGAAGAAACTCGTGTGGTGGATACCAGAGGGGCATGGGATGAATTTGTTGTTTATGCAGATAAATCCCGGAAAGCACATATCTGGAGAATGATTGTCAAATATGCGGCAATTCTGTTGTTGCCTCTATGCGTGGGACTTGGTTACTGGTTTCTGGGAAATGATACCCCCCAAACGACCTTCGTCTCGGGGGGCATATCCATTGAGCCGGGAACGACAAAGGCCGTGTTGGTCTTTAATTCCGGTCAACAAGTAAGATTAACGGATTCTATTGCCTTTGAACAAGCGATAGAAAAATTTAAACCTAGTGGTCAGGTTGAACAAGCGATAGAATATAACAAAATTATCGTACCTAGAGGTGGTGAGTATAATTTGGTTTTGGCGGATGGTACGAGTGTGATGATAAACTCCGATTCAAAATTAAGTGTTCCGGATCGTTTCGAGGGGAAAGAACGACGTGTCCGTTTGGAAGGAGAGGCATTGTTTCACGTGGCTCAAGATGTGGAACATCCTTTTATTGTTGAAACGGATGGCGGTGATGTTACGGTTTTGGGAACCGTATTTAATGTAAATGCTTATTCGGGTGAAGATTATGTACAAACCACCTTGGTTGAAGGGAGGGTCGCTTTTCAGGGAAAAGGGATGACTGATGCCAGGACAATAGCTCCTGGCGAACAGATTACCTATGATGTCCAGACAAATAGCGTGAACGTGGAAAAAGTGGATACTAGGGTATACACGGCGTGGACCGAAGGAAAGTGGATAATAGAGGGTGAGTGTTTGGAGGAAATCATGAAACAGTTGGCTCGATGGTATGATGTTACTGTATTTTATCAAAATGCGGAGGCTAAAGATCTTGTGTTCACCGGGGATTTGGAGAAGTATAGTAATTGTAATGTTATTCTGGATATTATATCTATGACTACGAATGTTGAATTTGAATTAAAGGATAGAGTGATTATTGTGAAAATGAAATAAGAAAAACCGGTAGGTGTTGGTACCACCTATCCGGTTGCTGTGTCAATTAAATTTAGTAATCTTTACATTAACAAGACAAATGTATGAAAAAAAAACGAGATGATGGCATCCCTGTTAGGGAGGCGTGTGTAAAAAAATGGTTTCTGGTTATGAGATTAATATGTGTTTTTACGCTGTTTCTATTGCTGAAGGTTTCCGGGAATGGGTTCTCCCAAAAGAAGATAAACTTGGATCTTGAGCGGGTGAGCATGTTGGAGATTATTCAAGAATTGAGACAACAAACGGGTTACAAGTTTTTTTTCAATCACAATGAATTGAAAAAAGTGAAAGACGTGTCTGCGAAATTTGTTGATGAAGATTTGGAACGGGTGTTGGATGCGGTTTTGGGCAAGGTGAATTTATCTTACCGGATAGAACAAGGAGTTATTATTATTGTTCCGGGAGAGGTGAAAGAGGGGGAAAAAGAGGTTCGCATTGTTGGGAGCGTGACGGATGAGAAGAAACATCCTCTGCCCGGGGTAACGGTTATCGTGAAAGGCTTAACCTTGGGTACGTCAACAGATGTAAAGGGAAGGTTTTCGTTGACACTGCCTAAGATGCAGAATGTGTCGTTACTTTTCTCATTTATAGGAATGGAAACGCAAGAGGTGCGGTACACCGGGCAGGATTCGATTCACGTGGTTCTGAAAGAGTCTGCAGAACAATTGGAAGAAGTGATCGTGAGAACCGGATATCAAAATATTGATAAGCGGAAATTGACAAGTGCCGTGCAAACGATTAGAATGGATGATATAAAGGTGTCGGGAGTAAACACGATTGACCAGATGTTGGAAGGACGTATACCCGGTATGATTTTTATGCAGAACTCCGGACAGGTTGGTGCCGCTCCGAAATTAAGAATACGAGGAACTTCAACCGTTTTGGGTAATCGTGAACCGCTATGGGTGTTAGATGGGGTGGTTTTGACCGATCCGGTGAATGTTGACCCTGCCCAGATTAACGATTTAGACTTCGTGAACTTGCTGGGTAATGCGATTTCGGGTTTGAATCCGGATGACATCGAACAGATTGACGTGTTGAAAGATGCTTCTGCAACAGCTCTTTATGGGGCAAAAGCGGGTAATGGAGTTATCGTGATCACGACGAAAAAAGGGAAGGCCGGTCCGCCTAGTGTCACTTATTCTGGGACAGCTTCCTACACGAGAAGGCCTCGTTACAGCGATCGAGCCATTTACTTGATGAATTCGAAAGAGCGGGTGGATGTTTCCCGGGAGTTAGTAGAACGGGGAGTTTATTACAATAATGTTGATAGTTGGACCGGATACGAGGCAGCAATACAGGATTATTACAATGGGGCTATCGACTATAAAGAGTTCAATCGTTTGGTCGGATATTACGAAACATTGAACACGGACTGGTTTGATATTGTTTGTCAGGATGTGTTTTCACATAATCATACGTTGAGCTTGTCTGGAGGTTCTGCCAATATCCGCTATTATGCCTCTCTCGGAATGAGTGATGAGAAAGGTGCGATAAAAGGTGAGAGCAACAGGCGATATTCGACAACTTTGAATTTATCAGCGAATTATGAACGTTTTGCTGCACGTTTCCAGCTTCAGGGGAATGTATCGAATCGCGATTACAATCCCTCGGAATTAGGCGTGTTGGATTATGCCTATAATATGAACCGTGCCATTCCGGCTTTTAATCCTGATGGATCTCGTTACCTCTATCAACGGGCGTCAAGTGGTTCGATGCCGATGTATGCTTTTAACGTGTTGAACGAAATGGATAATTCCGGGGATGAAACCAACGGAAGCGCAATTAATATGCAGGCGCATGTTAGTTACAATGTCATAGATGATTTGAAATTGGAAGGGACGTTATCTTATGCGGTGAGCAACACGAATCAAGAGATTTATTTTACGGAAGATACCTATTACGTACATCAGTTGCGTGCTGATCAATCGGAGCGTAATGACTTGTGTCCTATCGGGGGAGAATTACGGGAGAGTAATGTGCGCAATACCAATTGGATGGCACGTGTGCAAGCAAATTATATGAAGAGTTTGGGAAGCGAGGGAAAGCACAATGTGAATGGTTCGGCGGGGTTGGAATTGAATTCTCAAAAATACGATGGTTTTAGTATTACGCGTCGGGGGTATTATCGGGATCGAGGTAAATTGTTTACTTCTATTCCACAAAAATATACGGGATATTATGATCGGTTTATGGCAACGGCAAATGCGTTGGGGACTATAACGGAAAATTTGACTAATTCAGTGGCATGGTATGCGATGGCCGGGTACGATTATGACAATCGCTATATGTTGAATCTGCATATTCGAGGGGAGGCTTCCAACTTGTTCGGATCACGGGCGAATGATCGAATGATGCCGATTTGGGCTTTGTCCGGTCGTTGGAATGTAAAGCGGGATATTTTGGAATCTGTTGATTGGGTGGATGATTTGGCATTAAGGGGATCTTTTGGTTATCAGGGGAATATGCTGAGCAACCAGACTCCTAATATGATTATCACGCAAGGGGTTGATTACACCGGGAAATATGGTGAATTTAATTCGAAAGTTGCTCATTACCCGAATCCTGACTTAAGGTGGGAAAAGACGGCATCCACGAATGTGACCTTGGATTTCTCGTTTTTAAAGAATAAAATTAACGGCTCGTTTTCTTGGTATTATAAAAAGACTCGGGATGCATTTCTGACAAAGACTATTTCCGAGATTAACGGGATCAAGCAATATGTTGTTAATAGCGGGACACTTGTAAACAAGGGAATCGAGGTGAGTTTAAATTTCACACCGATCAATCGTGTCGGTCTTGATGGCGGGAAGAGAGGATTTGTTTGGCGGATTGACCCCCAATTGGGACAAGTGTTGAACGAGTTGGTGAACAGTGCGATAAATAACCGGAATAATGTTCTGCGGGATGAGATCGAATATGACGATATGTTGACCGGGGACGTGGAGATTGCCGGAGAACCTTTGAATACGTTTTATTCATACCGCTTTAAAGGATTGAGTCCTGTGGACGGTTCTCCCATTTTTTACGGGGCAGAGGATGAATTGCAAGAGGAGCTGGCCGAAAAATACAACGGAATGGAACGCGAAGATGTCTTTTTGGAAATAATGGAAAGATCGGGACGACGTGAACCTTATCTTCAAGGAGGAATTTCGAACTATTTAGGGTATCGTAATTTTAGTTTATCGTTTAATTTGACTTATAGCTTGGGTAATAAAATCCGGTTACTGAAATTGTGTACTGAATACGGAACAACCAATCCTAACCCGCATAGTAACTTGCGACGGGAATTTGTGAATCGTTGGAGAAAACCGGGTGATGAGGAACATACCAATATTCCCGGGTTGAATACCGTTGCAGGAACTCACTCCAACCCGTGGTGGACTAGTGGTACGAATGTGACACATCGAATTGCAAACAATATTTATGAGATGTATGACAATTCGGATATCCGGGTGGTGAGTGGAAATTACCTGCGGTTGTCTTCTCTCTCCTTCCGCTACAATGTTGATGAACGATTTTGTAAGAAGTTAGGTCTTAAGTCGGCTTATATCAACCTGACCGGAACGAACCTGTTTACCATTGCCCATAAGAAGTTACGGGGACAAGATCCTACTCAGTCAGGTTCGTCACCGAATGTCAATCTTTCGGTACGTCCTACTTACTCATGTAATCTTAGTATCACTTTCTAAAATTTGAGCGATGAAAAAAAGAGTTTTAATCTATATTTTAAGTGTATTCTCCCTTGGTTGCGTTTCTTGCGGTGATTTTTTGGATGAGTATTCGCAGAATCAACGTTACGCCGAGACTGCACAGGATTTGGACGAGTTACTTAGAGGGGAGTGTTTTATGGCATTTCAGAGTAGTTACTCTTCAAATACCCAGGAGACGATGAGTTACAGTAGCGGGCTTACGATGAATTATCCCTGGCTGCATGTTATGGATGATGATGCAGAAGAATTTGTATCTGGAGGATTAACGTACACGGCCAATTACCCGCGTAACGTGCTTGGTGCTTTTTATCATTGGGGGGCCGATCCGTTTTTAACGTTGGAGAATGCTCAGTACAAGGATAATGATTGGGAAAAGTTTTATAAGCATATAGGAGTACTAAACTCAATCATTTATATGGCGGATGATTTCCGTTCGAAAGAGGAGGATATTGAGTTATTGAACAGGGTGGAAGGAGAAGCACGTTTTCTCCGGGCAGGTTACTACTTTTTATTGGTGAATATTTATGGTATGCCTTATTGCAAGACTACTGCATCAAAAGATGCCGGAGTCCCTTTGAAAGTTACAGAGCATATAGAAGATAAATATTTTAACCGTAGCTCGGTAGAGGCGGTATATTTGCAAATTGTCGCAGACCTTCAAAGAGCTGCCGTTTGTTTGAAAGGGATCACCCCTTCTTCAACATTACGGGTAGGAGCAACTGCCGCTAATGCGTTGCTGTCTAGAGTGTATTTGTATATGGAAAACTATGAGGCTTGTATTGCGGCAGCCAATGAAGCCATGGCTGGGACTTACTCGGTGATGGATTTAAATAATTGGACAAGCGGGCAAAATGTGGTCTCTTGGACATCGCCCGAAACAATTTTTACTCAAGGGGGAAATTCTGTTATTTTGACATTCTTGAGTTATTCATCTGGTTGGAGTGGTTCTACTCCGATATCTCAAGCGCTTTCGTTTCAAGCGTCAGAGGATTTACTGCAATGTTATGCAGCAGGAGATTTGCGTAGAACGGCATTCTTTAAGAGTTCTTTACATGCGGCGATACCCGATAAATATAAGACTTGGGTAGACTACAATGATACGGATGAGGTTGGTATGGATTTTCTGATTCGTTTGCCTGAGGTGATTTTAAATAAGGCGGAGGCGTTGGCGATGTTAAATCGGGATGGGGAAGCGAAAACCGAGTTGGAAAAACTTCTTTCTAAACGATTTGCTGTTGCACCGTCGGTGACAGAAACGGGGGAGGCATTGATTGATTTTATTCGTGATGAACGCCGTAGAGAATTGTGTTTCGAGGGGCATCGCTGGTTTGACCTGCGCCGTTATGCTGTAAATAGTATTCGTCCTCTTCCGGAGAATTTCCGTATTCGTCACCAGAATAATGATTACGAGGCGAATTCAATGACTTGGTATGAAAACGGTTACTATGAATTAAATGCTTACACCCAGGATCATGCCGCTTGGATAGTGCCAATTCCAAATTATGCAATTGAATTTAATAGGGGAGAACTTCAGAATGAGATTCGTCCGAATAGAGAACTTATAAGAAATTGAGTATGAAAAAGAATAATTTCCTTTATATATTATTTTTGTCCTTCTTGTTCACGGCTTGTGATAAGGAAGATCATTTGACACCGTCAAATGTTGGTCGAGATTGGTTCACGATAGAGGATTCAAATGATCCGGTAGATCATGCGATTTATCAATTTTACACGGAGACAGGTATTCCTGTGTTTTATAACGATACGATTGGAGAAGAAACCCGTGTTGACAATTGGGGGAATTCTTATACACATTATGAAATCCTGCAATTTGGAAGTTCTTCTCTCGGGGGAACAGAAACACCAAATCCTTTCAGTTCTTATGAGTTGTGTCCGAAAGAAGACGTTGTCGATGGGCTAGAATTTTTACGTGAGGAGATCGTACCTGTTTTACCTGAGAGTATCAAGATTACTAGTTTCCTGTTGCTGAAATCTTTGACTCCTTATAATTCGGCAGTGGTGAGTAATGAAGCTTTTAAAGGGTTGAACACGGTACTTATTTCCCGTGTTTCCGAGTTAAAGAATATGAGTGATGCGGAACGCCTGAATATGAAGGGTACTGTTCTTAATGCCGTTCTTGCCACGCCTGTTTCCGGTTACACGGAAGAATTAACTGCGTTTTATCAGATGACCCGCAGTTGTTATACGGAGAATTTATACGGTTGTGCCGGTTGGTATTTTTACAATAGGTATGGATTCTCTGACCCGAGAGCCGTTGGCTTCTTGAAGGATCCGAATCCTTATGATTATGGTAATATGCCCACGGAAATTCAAGATGTGGGTATGTATATCAAGGCGATGTTTACTCACACGCCGGAAGAATTTGAAGCGTTGTACGGGACGTTTAGTGTCGTGATGACGAAATATGAAATTATGAAAACGGTATTGCGGGATATCGGGGTTTCTATATAGGCTATTAATTTATTTATAGAATATTACTACCCTATGGAAGAGTGTAAAACTCTCTTCCATAGAGGGACGTATCGCCTTATTGGCAGGAAATGGATGTTTTGTATTGTATAATTTAGAATGAACTGAAATGAAAAAATTGTTATTGATTTATGTCGGGATTTTTTGCTCTGTACTGGTTTTCGGACAGACAAATTTCCAGAAATTGACATTAGATGAGGCTTGTACGAAGGCAAAAGCGGAGAAAAAGCTGGTTTTCGTGGATCTTTACACCTCTTGGTGTGCCCCGTGTAAGATGATGGCAGACAAGGTGTTCCCGGATGTAAAACTAGGAGCGTTCATGAACGAACGTTTCGTGTGTGTGAAATATGACACGGGGGCCGATAAGGATGGTTCGGAATTGGCAAAGATGTTTAATGTTCAGGCCTATCCCACGTTTTTGATCTTGAACGTGGATAAGGGATTGGAAAACCAAATTGTTGGGGCAACCCTTGAACCGTTGGATTTCATGAACCAAGTCGAGGCGGCGCTGAAAGCTTCGCTTGCCAGTTTGGGACAGCAATACGCGAACGGGAATAGAGACGTCTCGTTCCTTACCGATTATTTGAAAGCGTTGTTAACGGCCTCCATGAACGAGAAAGCTCAAGAGGTGTGTGTGGCATTATTCAAGGTATTGCCTGATACAGAAAAATCGAATCGGGAGTATTGGTTTATTTTTAAAGATCAGGCTTTATCTCCGGTGGGTTCTCCGTTCATGGATTTCCTATTTTCCCATTTTGAGCAATTTACCCGGAGCATGGGAGAAGAAAAAGTGTTGAACCGGATCGCTGAAGCTTTTGAGATTAAATTACGTGATATTATTCGTGGACGTGAACCTATGGATGATCTGGATAAGGTAGCCAAACAGATGGCCCCGCATCATTTTAATTCACGGGAGCGAATGGATACGTATGTCGCTTTGGGGAAAGCTTTGCGTGAGGCCAGAAAGGATAATAGCGAAAAAGGGGTGGAGAAATTACTGGAATTATGCGAGAATGAATTTCCCAAGATTGATGGGGAACATCTGGTGTATTTTTATTTTCCCGTGACAATTTACATTGCCAATGTTGGGACGGAGGCGCAGTATAAACGGGTATGTAAACTTCACGAGTACGTGTATGAACATACCGAGCATAATCCTTTGAGGATAGGCTTGGGAAATATGCTTTCTGGGACGAAGAAAAACAAATAAGATTAATTTTATAGAAAGAAGGAAATGAAAAAATTATTATCGGTGTTTGTGGGGCTATTGTGCTCCGTTGCTGTTTTTGCTCAAACAGATTTTCAAGAGTTGTCTTTAGAGGAAGCTTGCAAGAAGGCAAAAACGGAAAATAAACCTATATTCTTGGATTGTTACACCTCTTGGTGTGGCCCGTGTAAAATGATGGCAAATGAGGTCTTCACGCTGAAAGAGGCTGGTGATTATTTTAATAAGAATTTTGTCTGTGTGAAAACGGACATGGAAAAAGGAGGCGGACCGGCTATTGGTAAGCAATACGGGGTTGATGCGTATCCGACCTTTTTGGTTATCAATGCGGATGGTAAGTTAATGCATAAAGTGGTTGGAGCGATGCCTCTTGAAAAGTTAATAGAGAGTGTAGAGATTGGTTTAAAAGCCAGTAGTCTCGCTGAATACGAGGCGTCGTACCAGGCGGGAAAGCTTGATTTGACAGAGCAAATGGCGTACTGGAAATTGCTTTCTGTTTCAGGAGATGTTGCCAAGGCTCAAAGTGTAGGTGATAATCTTTGGGGAAAGCTTACGGAGAAAGATAAATTGAGTGCCGCTTATTGGCCTTTGTTACAATCAAGAGCAACCTCTTTGGAGAGTGAGGAACTGAAATTTGTTTGTGCCAACCGGGGACATTTTGAAAAGGAGATAGGAAAAGAAGAGGTTGGAGATTTGATCTATAATTCTTTCATGTCAGAATTAAATTTGATGATCGTGTACCAATTGCCCGCGAAGAAATATGATAAGATTCCGGGTATTCGAGATTTACTTGAGAATAACGATGTACCTCGTAAGGATGCACTTTTTAAAATGATAGACTTGGCGGAAGCCCGGGGAAAATATGATGCAACCGGCTTTATGGATGCTCTTGATACAAATTTGGATGTATTGAATGATTCTGAAAAAAGTTGGGTATTTGAAGGTGGAAATCTGTTTATTTCGATGTTCAAAGATAAAGCACAACTGAAGAGATTGGGAGAGATCGCTATTCGTGAAAAAGAATTGATCAGAGACGAGGTCGCTAAAAACAAGGTTACTAAAATAGCTTTTAACTTTAGACGTGCGGGAAATGATGGTGTGTACTGGGAGAATTTGAAGACATTAAGAGAGGTGCTGGCACAAGCTGACGTGGAAGGCAAATATGTATTTTTGGATTGTCATAACAATGGGCAGACCACGAAGACAATCGATAATCAACTCTTTACGCGGAAAGAGGTAGAGGATTTACTGAATAAATTTTTTATAAATTACAGGGTGAATCTTGGGGAAGAAGAAGGGGCCAAGGTTATCAGAAGGTATGGTATAAATATTCCTAATGTAATGCTTGTACTTGATAAGGAAGGGAATGTTCGACACATGATATCTAATGTCATGGATGGTAATTTTATTGAACGAGTGAAAGAGACTTTCGATGATAATAAAGCTTTTGGTGTTCTTGAGGCTAGGTATGTTAGGGGAGATCGTTCTCCGGAATTTATGGTCCAATATTTAACGGCATTGAGTAAGGTGACTAATAGTTCTAAGATGGCCCTTGTTGCCGTAGAGTTATTTGCCTCGTTAAATGACGAACAGAGAACCTCTCCTGAATTTTGGATGTTGTATAATCCTCAATTTTCTAGGATAAGTTCTGAAATGAAAAATTATTTATTTTCTCATCTTCAAGAATTCAGAGAGAAAATAGGTACAGAAAAGGTGGATCAAACTGTTGTCAATCAAATCTATTCTGATCTTTCCAGTGTTCTTTATACTCAGGAATCAAGATATACTGTTGATGATATTAATAATATCATACAATTTATTAAACGTCATGATATACAGGATTCGCAGCAATTACTCTGTATTGCAAATATTACTAAGCTATTTAAGAGTAAGGTGCGTAGTGTTAAGGATTATAAGAAAGCATGCAAAGGGTTGAAACCGGAAAATATTCCGTTTGCTGATTTATACGCGAATATTCTTGCCGTGGAGCCGGAAAGAACGGATGAGTGGAACGCATGGGGAAAAGAGATTGTAGAGTCTCTTACAGATCCCGGATATATACAATGGTATAAGCAATTTCTTCAACTCTAAAGAATGTGTGTAGTTGTATGTCAAGCGGATTTTATCGGGAGTTCTATAAAGAATTTTGTATTATTACGTGATCACTACCTGATTACAACCGGAAGTAACATTCTCGTTAAACTATTAATATACTTTATGAACCTTATTATATATAAGGTTCATATAAGGTTTCTATAAGGTATCTATAAGGTTCATGACGGTAGTGTTCAGGTAGTGATCATGTTATAATTATCTTTTCGGGATAGAATCGGCAATAACTTATGACTTATTATAGAATCAATTACGATTGATCCGGGTAAAAAATGGAATGTAAATATTTATTCTCATCCTAGAGAGCCTTTATAAAGGACAAACGGGGTGGGAATAAATATTTATTTATTTTTTTCGAAAATATCTGTCACCCGTTTTTTCGGATCATGTGTTCTATTTATGAAAGACACATGGAAAAGATGAAAAAATGGAGTCAAATATATGAATGGTCCAAAAGAGTCAGGACTTATTTGGAGGAAGATTTTTCCTCTTCGTCTCTTGACGAGGAAGATATTATCGTTCGCCGTGTTACGGAACGATTGTCTGATCCGGATTATCTGCGGGGGAAAGGACAGGAACAAGGGCGTTTCGATGCGGAGACGGCTTTTAGGAAATTACGACGGAGAAATTCACGTCGGGTTATGATTCGAGTGGGAAGTGTTGCCGCTGTTTTGGTATTGATCGTGGGGATAGTTGTTTTATATAAGGGAGATTTTTCTCAAGAGAAAAACGTGTTGAAATTGACACAAGGGGTAATTCCAGCTCTTCTGCCGGGAACAAACAAGGCGATTTTGCATTTGGCGGATGGCCGGGAGCTCATTTTGAATGATGCTTTGCGGGCGAAAATCGAGACAAAAGAGGGCGTGGTGGAAGTGGATTCGATGGGGGTAGTTTATGGAATAAAAGTGGATTCCGTGGCAACGGAAAAGGTGCAGGAATATCACGTTATGACGATACCACGCGGGGGTGAATTTCATTTGACATTGGCCGATGGAACTCAGGTGTGGCTGAATTCAGAGACGGAATTACGTTTCCCGGTTCATTTTGCAGGGGGAGAGCGGAAAGTGTATTTGAAAGGGGAGGCATATTTTGATGTGACCGAGGATGCCGCTCGTCCTTTCGTGGTGGAGACTTCGATGGGCGATATAAAAGTGTTGGGAACGGCGTTTAACGTTTCGGTTTATGATGAGCGAACGATGGCGGCGACGCTGGAGAAGGGGAGTATATGTTATTTGAAAGATTCCCGAAAGGGGGTGCTGATCAAACCGGGAGAACAGTTGGTTTGTACGGAAGATTCCGATTTACCTGTGGTTCGGAAAGTGAATACCCGGTTGTACACGGCTTGGAAAGATAATCTTTTCTGTTTCGAAGAACAGTATTTAGATCAGATCATGTTGACGTTGGCTCGTTGGTACGATTTCCAAGTGAAATTTGAATCCGAGGAATTGAAAAAATTGGAGTTATCGGGAACATTGGATAAATATTCGGATATACAGCCTTTATTGCGGTTATTCGAATTGGGTACGGATGTGAAATTTGAAATTCAAAATAAAGTTATTTATGTGCGGAAAGTAAAATAAAAGGATTCGATTCGCCAGCGACCAAACTATAGAATCAAATCCTTTGTATTTAGAGTTTATAAACCCTTTAAACTGAAACAAAGTTATGAAAAAAAATCCACCTAACGTGTGGGTACGACCACATTGTGTCAAAAAAATGTTACAAGTCATGAAACTAGCTTTACTTTTTGTGGTGTTGTTTTTCACCTCAGCGAGTGCGTTTACCCAACGGGTGAGCCTTTCGGTGAAAGCGGAAACGACGTTGAACGAGGTGCTAAAACAAGTGAAGGATCAAACGGGTGTTCGAATTTTGTACGATGCCGGGAAGATGAAACGTGTATCATGTCGGGAGATGAAAATTGCCGATTTAGAGGTTGCGGAGGCATTGAGGCAAATTTTGAAAGATACCCGTTTTGAGTTTTTCGAGGAAGGTGGGGTGTTTATCGTGCGAGAGGCTTTGTCGCAACAGGCGAAAGTGATTCGCCTTGTGGGGATGGTGACGGACGAGAAGAAACAACCGTTACCGGGGGTGACTGTTCAGTTGAAAGGATTTTCAGTTGGAACAGCGACAAACGGGGCAGGGATGTACCAATTATCCATTCCGAATGCCCCGGAGAAGTTTTCTTTGATTTTTTCTTTTGTGGGGATGATTTCTCAAGAGGTGGTCTATGCGGGAAAGGATACTATTAATGTAGTAATGAAAGAGGACGTGGAGACGTTGGATGACGTGGTGGTCACCGGTTACATGACCTTGGACAAGAGTAAGTACGTGGGGGCGATTAACAAGGTGTATGCGAGAGATATTATGATCCCGGGGGAAAGTACAATTGACCAGATGTTGCAGGGAGTAATCCCGGGAATGTCCGTGCGGATTACTTCCGGAATGGTTGGATCGACGCCTAAAATTAGGATTCGTGGAACATCGACATTGTTGGGTAGTCAAGATCCGGTGTGGGTGGTTGATGGGGTCATTCAGCGAGACCCGCTTCCGATCAGTGAAACGGATGCTTCTCTTTCCAGTGATTTGGAGAATCTACGGGATATTGCCGCTAATGCGATTTCTTGGTTGAATCCCTCGGATATAGAGTCGTTGACCGTGTTGAAGGATGCGTCGGCAACTGCCATCTACGGTTCGAAGGCGGCAAACGGGGTGATCGTGATCAGTACTAAAAAGGCTCAGGCGGGTTCCGCATCTCTTTCCTATTCGGGAAGTTTCAGTATTGGTCAGCGTCCCCGTTACGGTTTGTACAATCAAATGAATTCTAGGGAATTGATGGATTTTTCCAGAGAAATGTACGAAGACCGGGTGCGCTACCCCAGTGCTATATTACCTATCGGGTATGCCGGGTTGGTGAAGAAATTGACGAACAAGGAGATTACTCATGAACAGTTGGAAGAGGAGTATAACAAGATGGCAAACAATAACACGGATTGGTTTGATCTTTTGTTCCGTAATTCTTTTAATCACAAGCATAATTTGAGTATTACCGGGGGATCGGAGAAGATTGCCAGTCGTGCGTCCATCGGTATTACCGAGGAAAAAGGAGAGGCACGGGGGAATGAAGGCAAGACGTTTACCGGTAGCTCGAACACGGTATTGCAGTTGATCCCGAACTTGAGGATTAGCTTGAATCTGAATGGTAGTTACCGGGAAATGTTTGGTTTTGCCTATGAGGTCAGTCCGTTTAATTATGCATATAACACGGCGCGGACTATCCCGTTGTATAACGAGGACGGCACGTTGTATTATCATGAAAAATGGGGAAATTCCAGTACGGCTATTTCCGGGAAAAGCTGGTATGGATATAATATTTTGAATGAAATAAATAACACGGGTAACGAGAACCGGACCAAGATGGTGTCTTCAAGTATTGATGTTTCGTGGAAGATTTTGCCTTATCTGGAGTACCAGGGGTTGGTTTCTTACACGGTGAGTTCGTCGGAAGTCAAGTCGTATGCCACGGAATATTCCCATTATATCAGTTCTCTTCGGGGATACGAGGTAGGTGAGGTGACAGCGAATAGTAAGGAGGAGAAGATGACACGATTGCCTTTTGGCGGGTTGCTGGTGATGGAAAATGCCACGACAAATACTTGGTCAGTTCGGAATAGTTTGGTATTTAATAAATTATACAAAGATGTGCATAGCGTGACGTTGCAGGTGGGATTTGAAGTTTCTTCCAACACGTCTACCGGTTCGAGAAATACGCGCTATGGTTATTTGCGTTACCGGGGAGAGGCTTTCGCTTCCATACCGACGACCTATACCACGGTGAATAATGCTGTGGCTCAACAAAACCCTCTTTTGGAGACGATGAGAACAGCGTCGTCTGTAACGAACCGTGAGAATAATTATGTCAGTGAGTTTTTGACTGCGGTATATTCTTTTGATAATCGGTATGTTGTGAATTTTAATGCCCGTTTGGATGCGTCCAATCGTTTCGGACAGGACAAAAATGATCGGTTCGAACCGACTTGGTCTATCGGGGCAAAATGGAGAGTGGGTAGTGAGCCGTTTACCCGTAATTGGAACTGGATGGAATCTTTGGATATATCCGGGTCTTACGGTTACCAGGGGAATTCGGTGGAAGAGGTGTCTCCTTATTTGATCGCCAGTGATGGGGGATTGAGTCAATTTTATAACCAGTACACGTTGAATATAAAGTATTTGCCTTACGAGAAACTGGGATGGGAGAAGACGAAATCATGGAATGCAAGCGTGGATCTTTCTTTCTTGAAGGGACGGATGAACGTGGTGTTCAATGCTTATGGGAAAAAGAGTGACGTTATTGCTTCCCGACAGGTTCCGGGAGAGAACGGGATGTTGAATTCCAGAATTTTCGGAACGGAAATGGATAATAAGGGCTACGAGTTGACCGTTAATTTTATTTCTGTTCGCACGCAAGACTGGACTTGGTCATTCTCCGTGAATACGGGAAAGGTGACGAATAAGATCTCGGATAATGAACGAGTGAATAAGTTGGAAGATTTCTTGGACGGTTCGGCTGTTATAAACGGGAAGTCGTATAACACGTTTTACTCTTTCCAGTATAAGGAGTTGAGTCAAGAGAATGGTGAACCTTTGTTCCATAATTTGGATATTGAGAAGACGAATGATTTCACGGAGTTTTTGGTGCGTAGCGGGAATTTTGATTCCGATTTCACGGGAGGTTTCAACACGCAGGTGAGATATAAGAGATTGTCGTTTACCATGCAGTTCGCCATGCAGTTTGGTGGGCAGGATCGTTTGCCGGAATTGTATACCGGTACATTGAAAGGTGTTCCGGGACCGCAGGAAAATGTTTCACGCCAATTGAAGAAACGTTGGCGGAAAGCGGGTGACCAGACTGATATTCCGGCAGTGCCGAATTATAACAGTGCCAGTTCGTTTGGTTATGTTTCATTGCCGGTGTTGTCTGGAACGAGTTCGATGACTCCTTATGCCATGTACAGCCAGTCAGATCTTCGGGTAGCCGACACGGATTTGATCCGTTGCCGTCAAATAGCGCTTACGTATAGTGTGGGTGAAAGTATTTTGAAGGCTCTTCACTTGAAGTACGCGAGTATCAGTTGGAGCATGAGTAACCCGTTTATGATTGCTTTTGACAAGGCATGGAAGGGGTTGGATCCGGAGACGAAGAATTGGCCTGCGCGGCGGACAACGTCTCTTTCTTTAAACGTGACTTTTTAACGAATGGAACCGATAAACAATATGAAAATGAAAGAAAGAATTTTATTGATAATATTTACGTTGGGAATTCTGACTACGTCTTGTTCAGATTTCCTAGATTCCAAATCTCAGGATGAGGTAATACCTAAAACAACGAAAGATTTTCGTGAGTTGCTGCTGGGATCGGGCTATCCCGCTCCTGCTAATGCTCATCCTTTGTCTCTGACGGGATATATGGATGATGATGTCGATACGGATTTGGGAAATAGTATGGCCGGTAGTGATCTTGTTAAGGGGATTTTTTCGGTTTTTACGTGGCAGGCTGATGCGGAAAAGTACGAGGGAACGATTATGAGCCCGGAGTTGGCGTCCACGCCTTATTATGCGATGTACGAGCGAATTAAGGGGTGTAATGCCGTGTTGGATTATATTGATGAGGCTATCGGAACACCGCAAGAGATAAATCATATAAAAGCAGAGGCTTTGTCCGTGAGGGCGTTGTTTTATTTTTGGTTGGTGAATCTTTATGGAGAGCCTTATACGGAGAATCCGCAGGCGGCAGGTGTTCCCTTGAAACTTTCTTCTTCGGTGGAAGAGGTTAGCGTGGCTCGTGCGACGGTGGGACGGGTGTATAATCGGATTCTGGAAGATTTGACGAAAGCGGCGGAGTTGTTTGGTGAAGAGAGCCGGGTGACCACGAATTTTAGAATAAATCGGCCGACGGTGGAAATCCTTCTTTCACGGGTAAATCTTTATATGGGGAAATGGAAAGAGGCGGTGGAGGCGGCCACGGAGGCTATCCGGATTGGCGGGAAGTTAGCCGATTTGACAAAGATTGAGAAAAGCGGTGCGTTTGCTTGTGTCAGATATTCTTCACCGGAAGTGACTTGGATGTATGGTGGTGCGGGTATGGGTTTCTATATCGAGAGTGGGTTGAATATGGCAAAAGAACTGGAAGAAAGATACAGTGCTAACGACCGACGGATGGATCTTTATTATTCACATGATGCACTCAGAGGTTCCTATTATCTTCAAAAAGAGGGAACCCCGGCATACGGAGATCTTGGGTATGCTCCGAAACAGGCGATACGGATCTCGGAGGCTTATTTGAATCGGGCAGAGGCTTACGTGTTGTGGGATAATAAGGTGACGGAGGCTTTAGCGGATTTGAACGAGTTACGTCGGAATCGTATCGAGGGGTATTCGGATGTGTCTATCAGTGATCCTACTTTGTTATTGGAAGAGATTCGCAAGGAGCGTCGTTTGGAATTAGCTAGAGAAGGACATCGCTGGTTGGATTTGCGTCGTTACGGGATGCCTTCCATTAAACATACGTGGTTGCCGGGAGTGGGGTTGACTTTACAGACTTTTGTGCTGAAGGCAAAGGACCCGATGTACACGTTACCATTGCCCGAAGCCGTATTGGGTGTTAACCCGGCTTTGAGTCAGAATGCTTCGGCCAATACCCCGGAACGTAAAGCGGAATGATGTGTATGAACGATTAAAAGAATTCATGATGAAAAAAAGATATATAATAGGAATGTTTATCGGGAGTGTTCTCTTTTGCTCGTGTGCTAAGGATGCGGCATTGGGACCGGATGTTTCACTTGAACGGGATTACGTGCTACCTCAAGGGAAATCCCCGCAGGCGGATGGTCGGATTGTGGATTTGTACGAGAAGTATGGTTCTTATTTCTTGTATGATTTTACTTTGTTGGATTTGAATTGGAATCAGGTGGCTAATTCAACTAGTTATAAGTTGGCTTTGGGTGATCCGACTTATGCCGGAGATATGCTGGATTTACTGGATGAGGTGTGGTTGCAGTTCTATCCGGAGGAATTTTTGGTGAAGAATTTACCGTACCGGGTTTTTATGGCAGACACGATTTATCAGGTCTTGAGTTATATGGACAGACCGATAGAATGTGCGAAAACAGGAGATAATTCGTTAGCTTTCGGTTATATGAATGCGGACACGAAGAAGAAGACGGCTGCCGAGAAGTTGGCGTTGAAGAACACGGTGCAGATGTTGTTTTTTGATTTGTTGCAGGTGCGGAAGGCTGTATCGATACCGGAGGAGTTTTACAAAATCAGCGATTATTCAACGAAAGCAAGCTCTGATCCCAATGATGATGATTACGCACGTAAACGGGGATTCGTGGCAAACCCCCAATACGGGAATGAATGGTGTACCTACGTTAATTGGCAGACAAAGACCTTGTTACAGTCGGATGATTTGACGTATTTTTTGGCAAATATTCTTTGCCGGACCTCCACCCAGTGGGCCAGTGATTTAACTTACCCGTTGGTGAAGGAGAAGTACGATATTTTGGTAAGCCATTTCAAGAAGGAATATAATATTGATTTGGTGAAGATAGGTAACAAGACTTACTAGTATCAAGAGTTTATAAAGTCCATAAAGTTTGTAAAGTTTATCAAGTGACGGGAACCCTGGAAACGAGGTTCTTGGAGCTTGTAAACTTTATAAACGGGGGACGTGTTGGCTTTACATTAAGGGAATAGATGTTTGAATTATAAAATTATTGTATGGAAAAATCAGTTGTAAGAGTAGAAAATCTGTCTCATCGTTACAATGTGCAGTGGGCTATTCGGGATATTAATTTCGAGATAGATCAGCGAGGGGTTGTGGGATTGCTGGGATCGAACGGGGCCGGGAAGTCCACCACGATGAATATTATTTGCGGGGTGTTGAAACAAACGCAGGGAGAAGTTTACATTGACGGTATCAATTTCCGGGAGAATCCGGTGGAGGCTAAAAGGAATATCGGTTTTTTGCCCCAGAAGCCTCCTTTATATATGGATTTTACCGTGGACGAGTATCTCACGTATTGTGCGGATTTGCGAATGGTGGATAAGAGGGATGTGAAAAAGGCGGTTGACGAGGCGAAGGCTCGGTGTGGGATTACTCATTTCAGTAGTCGCTTGGTTCGGAATTTATCGGGTGGGTATCAACAGCGTGTGGGAATCGCACAGGCGATCGTGCATAACCCGAAGTTCGTGGTGTTGGACGAGCCGACGAATGGGCTGGACCCGAACCAGATCGTGGAGGTGCGGCATCTGATTAAAGAAATCGCTGAGGAGCGTTCCGTGCTTTTGTCCACGCATATCCTTTCAGAGGTACAGGCTACTTGTGAAGAAATTAAGATGATTGAACAGGGGCAGCTGGTCTTTTCGGGGACGTTGGATCAGTTTGATAATTATATACAGCCGAACACGATTATGGTGACGTTGGCAAATCCCCCCGCGGAGGGAAGTCTTGTCTGGGAGGGAGTGAGTAACGTGGAGAGGGTTACGGATCACCGGTTCCGTTTGCGTTATGACGGATGCCGGGAGACGGCGAGACGGGTGGCGGAGCAGAGCGTGAATCGGTGCTGGGGATTGGAAGAGTTGGTGGTGGAGAAAAGCTCTATGGACGAGGTGTTTGCTAAATTATCCGGCAAGGCGAATGATGAAGGGAAAAGATAAGATGTTGGTCAAAAGAAATTAAATATATTATGAGAAGAATATTGAAAATAGCGAAAGCAGAGTTGTTTACTTTGTTTTATTCCCCGGTGGCTTGGCTGATCCTTGTGGCCTTTACCGTTCAAGTCGGGTTGAAGTTCACTGGGTTGATGGCGGATTTCGTTTACCGGGAAGATATTGGGTTCGGGAATGGATTTTTGACGGCGAATTTGCTGGGGGGTATATTCGGGATGTATAACACGGTGCAGCAGTATTTATACCTTTATATGCCTCTATTGACCATGGGGTTGATGAGCCGGGAGTTTAGTAGCGGGTCGATCAAGTTGCTATATTCTTCGCCAGTGACATCGTCTCAGATTGTCATGGGTAAGTTCTTGGCGATGATGGCTTACGGGTTGGTATTGTTGGGAACGTTAATCCTGTATATCGGTTACGCGGCTTGCGTGGTGGATAATTTTGCTTTTGCCGAGGCGTTGTCCGGTTTGCTGGGGTTGTATTTGTTGTTGTGTGCTTACGCGGCTATCGGGCTTTTTGTTTCGTGTCTGACCTCCTATCAAGTGGTTGCGGCTATCGGGACGTTGATTATTCTGGCCGTGCTGAATTACATGAATCAAGTGTGGCAGGATATCGCATTTATTCGGGATATCACGTATTGGTTATGTCTTTCCGGGCGTACGAACGAGATGATCAGCGGTTTGTTGTGTAGTGAAGATATTTTGTATTTCGTGATCGTGATTTCCATGTTCTTGTTGTTGAGTATTTTGAAATTGCAGTCCACGAGACAGCGGGTTTCTTTTTCCATGGTTTGGGGAAAATATCTTGGCGTGGTGGTGGTTGCGATGTTGTTGGGATTCGTGACGTCTCGTCCCGTGATGATGTGCTATTATGATGCGACGGAGACGAAACGGAATACCTTGACACCTAACAGTCAGGAGGTCATGAGTAAGTTGGAAGGAGGAATGACGATTACCACGTATGTCAATTTCTTGGATCGGGATTATTATATCGGGATGCCTAATATGGTAAATTCGGATTTGGAGAGGTTTAAGCAGTATTTGCGGTTTAAGCCGGAGATCAAGATGAAGTACGTGTATTATTACGATTCGGTTTCTAATAATCCTTGGTTGGACGTGCGATTCCCGAATACGACGACGAAGGAGAAGGCGGAGCAGTTGGCTGATATGCGTGATTTGAATTTCAAGATGTTCATGGCGCCCGAAGAGTTGAAGAAGAAAGTGGATTTGTCGGATGAGGGGAATCGTTTTGTACGGATCGTGGAACGGGAGAACGGGCAAAAGGCTTTCCTGCGTCTGTTCGATGACATGATGAAGTTCCCCAGCGAGGCGGAGATGGCCGTGACGTTTAAACGGTTTACCATGAAATTACCGAAAGTCGGGTTCTTGGCCGGACATGGGGAACGTTCGATTGATTCGGACCGGGCGAAGGATTATCTTTTCTTTTCGCAATTGAAGAATTTCCGTTATTCTTTGATTAATCAAGGGTTTGACGTGGAGAATGTTTCTCTTGCCGGAAGTTCGGATATTCCGGATGATATTGAGATCGTGGTGATTGCCGATCTGACAAAGCCTTTGGAGCCGGGGGAACAGGAAAAGTTAGATAGGTATATCGCCCGTGGAGGGAATTTGGTGATTGCCGGAGAGGTAGGCAAACAGGATGTTATGAATCCTCTCGTGGAGCAGTTCGGGGTTCGTTTTTTGCCGGGGGTTTTGGTACAGGTGAAGCAGGATGTTCAACCGGATTTGATGATCGTGAATGCCACGCCGGAGGCGGGAGAGATGTCTTATTTCTTTCAGGATATGTTGATCGGCCGGAATGCGAAGATCGTGATGAACGGGGCCGCGGGATTGGCCTACACGGAAGATCGGGGATTTAAGGTGACGGAGATTTTGCGGACAGATACGACCGGATGCTGGAACGAGATGGAGACGAGGGATTTCGTGAATGATAGCGTGATTCTTAATACGGCGGCCGGAGAGGTGGAGGCGATGTACCCGGTGGCTCTGGCTCTTTCCCGGAAGGTGGGAGATCGTGAGCAAAGGATTATGATTCTTGGGGATGCGGATTGTATCAGTAATGAAGAGTTTTCTATCCGGAGGAATTTGCGGGTGATGACGGCCAATTATACTTTGGTTACAGGTACGTTCTATTGGCTCTCTGATGAAGAGGCGCCTATTGATGTCCGTCGCCCTATGGGAACGGATAATAAGATACACTTGAGCCGGAAAGCGATGCCTTATTTGAAGACAGCGTGTATGGGAATTGTACCCGCTATATTGCTGATTTGGGGCGTGGTGTTGTGGATGAGGAGAAAGCGAAAATAAGTAGTACGGAATTGTCAAGATGTTGTGTGCCCCCCCCAAGGTTCGATAAGAGCTTTTGGGGGTGTTTTGTGTTTCTTTGAATTTATGATATATTTTTTGTTTTTTTTGAATGAAAAATCATAGCTTTGTCATAAAGTAATGTGGGCAAACAATTATTAGAGATACATGGGTATGCAACCAGAAGAGTTTATAGACCAGATAAATAGAAAGCAAATGCCGGCTTTCCGTGAGTTGTTTGGTTCGTTCTATCGCTATCTGGTGTTATATGCTATGCGTTATGTGAGACAGCAGGAAGTGTCGGAAGATATTGTGCAGGAGGTTTTTATTGCTATTTGGGAGAGTGATAAAAAGTATAATTCATATCATGGATTCCGGGCATTTTTGTATGATTCGGTCAAAAATCGTTGCTTGAATTATTTAAAGCACCAAGAGGTTGAACGGCGGCATGCAGAGATTTTATTGCAGGAGCAGGATGAAGAGGACGAAGATCATCGGTTAATGCGTGAGGAGATGTACCGGGCATTGCATCGGGCCGTGGATGAATTGCCGGAGCGTTGTCGTCAGGTGTTCAAATTGCATTTGCAGGGCAAGAAAAATGAGGAAATTGCTCAAATGCTGGAACTTTCTGTGGAAACAGTGAAAACACAGAAAAAGAAGGCGATGTATTTTTTGCGTGAGCGATTAGGTAGGTTGTATTATTTGTTAATGATTCTGAATATTATTGATTTATAGTATTTTGTGTGTTTTGTCTGATTTTTTTTGAAAAAAAAGATGAATTAGGATACCCCGTTTTTGTATCATGGTTGTATATGATGCAAAAATTATCAGATGGAGAATCAATATCCCGATAGAATTGTTCACTTGCTGCAACTATACTTGCTTGGAGATATTACCAAGGAGGAACGGCAGGAATTAGAGGTATGGTGTGAAGAGAAGGTACGGAATAGGCAATTGTTTGAACAAATTTGCCAAGAGGATTTGTTTTCAAAAGAACGATTTGTTTATGAAAAGATAGATGATACAAAGGCATTACGTACTTTTGAAAAACACGTAAGAAAAGTTTCTGCGAGAGGTATTGGCCGTTGGTGGAAATATGCGGCCGTGTTGCTATTTCCTATTTTAGTTGTCGGATCGTGGAAATTGATATATGAAGTAGAGCAAGTTCCTGTTGTAACCACTTCTGTTTCACAGATTCAACCGGGATGTTCACGGGCAGTACTTGTCTTGGATGACGGACGGAAAGTGTTCTTGAAGGAAGAGGACGAGAGGGTGATTTCGGAAGATAAGGGGATAACGGTTACAGGGGAAAAAGATCGTTTAGTATATACTTCTTCCGAGGGAAAAAATGTAGACGAGATCCGTTTCAATGAACTTGAGGTTCCTCGTGGTGGGGAGTATAAAGTAAGATTGGCAGATGGAACATTGGTGTATTTGAATTCGGCAACTCGAATGAAATATCCTGTTAAATTTGATGAAAAAGAACGTAAAGTGTATTTGTCGGGAGAGGCTTATTTTGAGGTTACCAAAGATCCCAAACGTCCATTTTTGGTAGAAATGGAAGGCGTGGAGGTTCGGGTGTATGGGACTTCTTTTAACATTAATACTCATCAGAAGGGGAATATTCAAACCGTATTGGTCAAGGGAAGTATTGGGGTCAAGGTTTTGGCATCAGGAATGGAGAGCGTGATTACACCCGGGCAGATGGCCGAGTTTAAACAAGGAAATGCAAAGGTTGATGTGAAGGATGTAAATGTAGCTGTTTACACGGATTGGAAGGATGGCATTTTCCGTTTTGAAAATCAGAGGTTGGAAGATATTCTTACTGTTTTGTCAAATTGGTATGATGTGGATGTTTTTTATCAAACTGTTTCTGTGAAAGAGCTACATTTTTCGGGGTATATGGAACGGTATAAAGATGTCAGTGTGATTTTGGAAGCGATTACCTTATCAACAGGGGTAACGTTTTCTGTTCAAGGAAAGACGATTATTGTATCAAAATAAAAACGGAAAGTATTTGGCGTACTTCCCGTTTGTAATTAAGTACAACAAAAACTATTTGGCGTAGTTTCTTGTTGAGGTATTAATAACTTTAAGTACAAATGTATGAAAAAAAACCGATTGTGCCATTCTTTTTTTAAAAGACCATGGCGTAAAATTTTAGTAATTATGAAATTGTTTTTTTTACTCACTTGTTGCTTTACACTTTCGTTGTCAGCCAATAGTTTGGCTCAACAGGAACGTGTGAGCTTGAAAATGAAGAACGTGGGTGTGGAAAAGTTGTTCGATGAAGTTCAACGTCAGACGAAACTTTATTTCTTGTTTAATATAGAACAAGTAAAGCAATTGGGAAAGATTTCTTTGGACGTGAACAATGAAACCGTGGAATCGGTGTTGATGTCTGTTTTCAAGAATTCAGATTTGACGTACGTTTTTAACGGGAATATGATTGTCGTACGACCTAGGGATACTCAAGAGAATAAGGAAATAAAGAAGATCGTTATAACGGGAAAGGTTTCTGACGAGAAAAAACAGCCTCTTCCCGGGGTAACGGTGCAGATGAAGGGCGTTGCTATCGGAACGGCAACGGACCACGACGGGAAATACTCGTTGACGATCCCGAATGCCCCGAAAAAGTTCACGTTGGTGTATTCTTTCGTGGGTATGGTTACTCAAGAAGTTATTTACGCCGGAAAGGACACGATTAACGTGGTGATGAAGGAGGACGTGGCGACGTTGGAGGATGTGGTGGTGACCGGTTATATGAATATTCGTAATTCAAGTTTTACGGGTAACGCAGTAACCGTGAAGAAGGAGGATTTGTTGAAAGTTTCGAAAACGAATGTTATTAAGGCGTTACAAGCGTTTGACCCTTCTTTCCGTATTAAGGAAAACAATCGTTGGGGATCAGACCCTAATGCCTTACCCGAGGTGTATATCCGGGGAGAATCCGGTTTGGGAGTGAGACAATTGGATGCTGATGCATTGTCGAAATCAAATTTGAAGGACAACCCGAATCTACCGACTTTTATTATGGATGGTTTCGAGGTGAGTGTTTCCAAATTGTATGATATGGATCCGAACCGGATCGAATCGATTACCATTTTGAAAGACGCGACGGCAACCGCTTTGTACGGTTCGCGTGCGGCTAACGGGGTGGTAGTGATTACCACGGTCCCCCCAAGGCCGGTAAATTGAATATTGATTACAGCTTCGTGGGGGATATTACTTTCCCGGACCTGTCGGATTATCATCTGTTGGATGCCAAGGGAAAATTGGAAACGGAGCGTTTGGCGGGATGTTATGATTTGGCCGTAGCTGATGACGGTTATACGGATCAGTATACTTTGGATAAAGAGTATAATGAAAAATTGGCAAATGTTACCAAAGGTGTGGATACCTATTGGTTGTCCAAGCCGTTGCAGACGGTGTTCAATCATACTCATAGTTTGTACGTGGACGGAGGTAACGAGAGCGTGCGTTTTGGTATTGAATTGCAATATGCCAATCAAGATGGTGTGATGAAGGGGTCGTTGCGTGATCGTATGGGAGCTGGCGTTTCCTTGTCATATAATTACAAAACATTTTTGGTGAAAAATACGGTGACTTATCAACGTGTGCGTACGAAAGAGTCTCCATTCGGTAATTTTGCCGATTTCGCGAAACAATTGCCATACGATACCTATAAAGATGAGAATGGCGTGTATTATCCGACGATGAAATCTTGGGGACGAGGTTCTGAAAGTAATCGCGTGAATCCGATGTACGAACCGAGTTTGCATAATTTTGATAAAGGTGCTTCAGAGGAGTTTATTAATAATTTGTCCATTAATTGGAATATTATTGACGGGTTGTTGTTGAAAGGGCAATTGAGTTTGACGAAGACGATGAATCATTCGAAACGTTTTTATGACCCGTTGTCGAAACAACGAGCTAATTTAAATCAATTGACTTTAGATGATAAGAATAGTAGTAATAATTTGAGTTTAGGTACATTGTATTTGAATAATGACGATAGTTTTAGTTTGGATATGAATGCCACCTTGTCTTATAATAAGGCTTTGAACGGTCACATGATCAATGCGTTAGCCGGTGTTTCCGTGAAAGAAGATAAATCCAAGGCGAATAATGCTACCTATATCGGTTTCCCTTCCGGAACTTTATCATCTCCGCAATACGCTAAAGAGATGCTTCAAAAGACCGGTTTCAGTGAAAGTACGAAACGTTTGGTGGGATTCTTGCTTTCTGTGAACTATTCATATCAAGACATCTATCTTTTGGATGCTTCTGTTCGATTTGACGGTTCTTCTACCTTCGGATCGGATCAACGTTTTGCTCCTTTCTGGTCATTCGGATTGGGGGTTAATTTACACAAGTACGACTTCATCCAATCGTTGGGATTTGTCAATCAGTTGAAAGTGCGTGCTTCTTACGGGCAGATTGGTAAGGCGAATTTCCCCGCGTACGCAGCTCGCTCCACGTATGATATCGTGACCGATGAGTGGTATAAAACCGGTATCAGTACTCGTTTGAAAGCCTTGGGTAATAAGAATTTGACTTGGGAAACGACGAACACGTTCGATATCGGGGCGGAATTGTCATTGTTCAATGATTTGTTGTACGTGAAAGGGGCTTATTATGACAAACGCACGATCGATTTGGTGAATGATGTGACGGTACCGACTTCCACGGGATTTAGTTCTTATCGCGATAACGTGGGTGAAATTTCAAACAAGGGATATGAATTTGATGTACGCGTGGCTGCTTGCCAAACGAAAGATTGGTCTGTGATCTTTAACTTTAATTTGGCTCACAATAAAAATCGGATAGAGAAAATTTCTGAAAGCCTGCGTGCTTATAATGAACGAGTGCAAAAGATGTTTGAGGAAAATTTGATGTATAATGATCCGGATAGAGCTTTGCAAACTCAACCTTTCTTGCAATACGTGGAAGGAGGTTCGATGAATTCTATTTTTTGTGTCCGTTCGTTGGGTATTAATCCTGCCGATGGTCAAGAGGTATTCGTGAGTCGTAATGGACAATTGACAAAGGTATGGAATGCTTCCGATCAAGTTGCAGTGGGTACAACAGAACCCAAAGCTCAAGGTACTTTCGGTTTCAATGTAGCTTATAAACAATTCAGTTTGTACACGAGTTTTATGTACGAGGGTGGAGGACAGCGTTATAACCAGACTTTGGTAGACAAGGTGGAAAACGTGAATGTCTACACGGACAACGTGGATGAGCGTGTATTGACCAATCGATGGACGAAACCGGGGGATAAGGCTAAATATAAAAGTTTGGTGGTAGGACGAGATGGGGTAGAAGATACGAAACCGACTTCTCGTTTCGTGCAAGACTATAATATGTTGTCGTGGAATTCGTTTGAGTTGGGATATGATTTGCCTTCCGGTATTACAAGTAAGTTAAATTTAGGAATGTTGCGTTTTAGCTTTAGTATGAATGATATTTTGCATCTTTCCACGGTGAAACAAGAGAGAGGAACCAGTTATCCTTTCGCTCGTACCGTGACGTTCTCGATAAAAGCTTCATTATAATGAAAAAATTAGAGATATGAAAAAAGTAAATATATTAATCTTGTTGATAGGAGGAGTGTTATTATCAGCATGTACCAGTTGGTTGGATGTTACTCCGGAGGATACGGTCGAAGAGGAGGACTTGTTTAAGGAATCTACCGGATTTCACAATGCTTTAAATGGAGTGTATCAGCAAATGGCGAGCACTTCTTTGTATGGTCGGGAATTGACTTACGGGTTGCTTGATGCCATGGGACAGGTGTATCAGCTTTATGGCGAAAATTATCATTATGGTGCCGGAATCAAGAGTTATCACTACTATTACCAGGGAACCCGGTTTGCTTATGATGCCAATGACGATATAAAGCGTGCTATTGAAAGTATTTGGTCGAAGGGTTATAACACGATAGCCAATTGTAACAACATTATTCGTAATATTGATGCTTTAAAAACGGGAGATTTTCGTGGGGGAGAGGCAGAACGGCAAATGATCAAGGGAGAGGCTTTGGCGGCTCGAGCTTGGATGCATTTTGATTTATTACGTTTATTTGCCCCGGCATTGGTGGCTAACCCTGCCGGAATTTATATTCCTTACGTGACGGATTTCCCTTATTATGGAGGACAGAGTGCATTGAGCGTATTGGAGACATTGGAAAAAATAGAAGCCGATCTTTTGTTAGCGAAAGATATGATCATGGCTTATGATACTTTAAATGATGCTAATCGGCGAATATTAGGAGACCAGTATCGTTTTAGGATACATTCATTCGTTTCTAACACGGATGATGATTCTGATATTATTCCTTTGCCGTTCTATCAGTATCGCGGTTATCGGATTAACGCGATGGCGGTGACCGGTATGTTAGCTCGTTTGTACAGCTATTGGGGGGGAGAGAAGTTAGTGGAAGCGGCTAAAAATGCGCAGGAAGTGATAGATTTTGAATGGACAGATGGAAAGAAAGCTCTTTTTTATACGGAAAATGGTTGGGATAATCGCTTGGATTATGATCGGAAATGTTCGCAGGATTTAATTTTCTGTTTGTCATATCCTTTACTGCAAGAAGGTTATAATGAGTATGCCCTGTCAACAGGTAATGCTTGTTTGGCACTGGCGAAATATGATGAGGTTTGGAATTACGACCTTGCCGATGGCGGTGATTTCCGTTTAAAATTCATTAAAACGATAGATGATTGGTATACTGATCACATGCCCTTGAAGAATATTCGTCCGAATTCGGATAAAGACTTGGTTTCTGTCATTGAGGATATGGTTCCGATGATGCGTTTGAGTGAAATGCATTTTATCTTGGCCGAGTATTATGCTTCGATCGGTGATTTCGGGCAAGCTGCGAATTACTTGAAGGAAGTGCGTGTAGGAAGAAATTGTTTGGGAGATGTGGATTTGGGAATTGTTGATATGGAAACTTTTAAGGCTCGACTTTTAGGAGAGGTTAGACGTGAATTTTTCCAAGAGGGACAGACGTTCTTTTATTACAAAAAGTATGGAGAAAATTTAAGAAAAGGGATGATACCCGAATCTTTTGTTTTGCCGAAACCGGATAGTGAAAATATTAATTAAAGAAGAGGTGACTATGAAAAAACATATTATAGGAACATTGTTGTTGGGGGGATGGAGTCTGATGATGCTGACTCTACTGCAAAGTTGCGATAAACAGGAGGTATTTTCTTACGAGTCGGAGCATGCATTGTTTTTTGAGCGCTGGAAACAGGTGAGTTTGTCGGAGAGATATCGTTTGGATACGGTGAATTATTCCTTTTCTCACTATGTGGGGGTAGAGGATATAGAGCATCAGTTTAAAATAAATCTGATTGGTAATTTATTGGAAGAAGATGCGGAATATAAAGTAATAGTGGTGGATTCGTTGACCACGGCCACGGAAGACCAATATACGATCAAGAATCCTGTTTTCCGAAAAGGACGTTCTTCCGATTCGTTGACAGTGGTGGTACATAAAACTCCGGTATTGAAGGATAAATCAGTGCATCTGACCTTGCGTTTGGTGGAAAATGAAAACTTCGGATTAGGATATATGGGCTATACGGATGTACGTATTCGTTTTAATGATATGCCAACGCAACCGACTTGGTGGACGAAAGAGGTGGAATTGGCATTTCTAGGTCCCTATTCTTATGAAAAGTTGGAAACGATTGTCGCGGCGAACGAAGGATTTACAACATTTGAAGGTTTGTCGCTTACTGAAAAACGTAAAATAGCTTTGAATACCAAGGAGTATATTAGTGAGCATGGAATCACGGAAAAGAACGGTGATCCCATGGAGATTCCTGTCTATTAACGTGTAATTTGATTAATTATGAAAAATATATATTGTATTTTATTGTTTACAGCTTTCATCTTGAATGCGTGTTATGATGATAAAGGAAATTACAATTATAAGGATATCAACGAAATCGAGATATCGTTTGAAGATGATGCTTTTTATACAAAAACATTTGGTGAAGTGTTGGAGTTGAATCCTATCTTGAACTTTGATTTGAGTCAAGAAGGTGATCGATACACTTACTTGTGGAAGTTGAATGATGAAACAAGGGAGGGGTGGGATCAGCCAACGTTAAAATGGGAAATTGATGAGGTTGTAGACCGTGGAAAAATTTCTTTGGAAATAACAGACCATAAATATGGAGTTTCTTATTTGGGATATGCAACTTTGTCTGTGGTCGGAATTTATGAAAATGCTCGCTCTTGGATGATTTTGTCGGAAGTAGGAGGAAAATCGCAATTGTCTTACTTTAATATGTTGGAGTATGATTCTGAGGTTGATACCATTATTTCATCAAGAATTACTTTGGATGTTTATGGGATGAGTAATGATGGAGCTGAATTAGGATCAGGGCCGATCGCCTTGCAAGAACATTTTAGAGAAGGTGTTGATTGGAATGAAAATATTATTGGCAATGTCTGTGTTTTTCAAGAGAGTGGTGCGGTGGATCTAAGTGGCGTGGATTTTACAAAGGAAATTGATATGGCTGAGGCTTTTGACGGAGGTACATATCCGGCAGGAGTTATTCTTGGACCCGGGACTTTCATGGATTGGGTAGATATTGTGACAGATCAAGAAGGACGATTGTATTCCCGATTAAAATCGGTGAGTACAGTCTATAATACGGACTATTTTTTGCATATACCGTTATCTTGTACGGGGGAAACGGAGCCATTGAGAAATTGCACGGTGATTCCCGGATATTACAGATCGAATCGTACGGGGTATAACTTTGTCTATGATGGAGAGAATAAGCGATTGCTTTATGTGACGAATGGAGGAACTAATTGGGAATCCGATTTACAAGGAGCCGGTAGAGTGACTGCCTTACCGGCTTGTGGAGAGAATGATGATATCGATAAAATCATTCCTTTGAACGATATGAAGGGGTATGAATTGCTGAAAGCAACTATGTTTGGATTTGGATACCCGAATTATGGTGTCGCTTTGTTATTAAAAGAGGAGGCAACGGGAAAAATATTTTTGCAACGTGTTAAAATTACGGGAAGTAATGCTAAGCCTAGAATTTTGGAAATTTTTAAAGATGAGGTGATAGGTTTGCCTGGAATTCCAACGGTTTCCGCATTACCATTAAATGGACCGGAGTATATGTTTTTTGCTGTTGATAAGAATGTTTATTGCTTGGATTTGAATAATATAACGAAACCGGTAACCCTTTACAAGAGTTTTGATGCCAATGTTGTGGCCATGAATGCCGAATCGGAAACATACTCGTGTGCTCACATGGCGGTTGGGTTGGAAAATGGAGAGTTTTATATATTAATGATTTACGGTGCTAAGAATCTTAGTGAAGAGGAAAAAGTGATTTATCCGAAACATGGGGCGGCTTATCCTGCAGAGGAACGCATGGGACGAATCGTGGATATTAAATATAAACAGTTGGATCATTGGAACTATTGATCGTTTCTAAATGACTGGTTTGACGTTTTTTGCAAACCTTGCAGGCATACCGAATGCCTGCAAGGAATAGCAATCCGTGTGTTGAAACTGTCGTTTGGACGAGTATCGAGAGTAAGTGAATCACAAATGAAAAATTATATGGGAAGTTCGATTGTATCAGTAAAAAATCTGTCACATCGCTACAGTGTGCAGTGGGCGATAAAAGATATTAGTTTTGATATTACTAAGAAAGGGGTCATGGGCTTGCTGGGATCTAATGGAGCCGGTAAGTCAACCACGATGAATATTATTTGCGGGGTATTGAATCAGACGGAGGGGGAAGTGTTTATTAATGGCATCAATTTGCGAGAGAATCCGGTGGAGGCGAAGCGGTACATCGGATTCTTACCTCAGCAACCGCCCTTGTACACGGATTTGACCGTGGAGGAGTATTTGCGGAATGCCGCACATTTGCGGTTGATGGAAAAGTCGGAAGTTAATAAAGCCGTGGATGTGGCTTTAGCGCGTTGTTCTATTTCTCATTTCCGGAATCGGTTGATCAAAAATTTATCCGGGGGGTACCAACAACGGGTCGGGATTGCACAGGCTATCGTGCATAACCCTAGTTTCGTGGTGTTGGATGAACCGACGAATGGTTTGGATCCCAATCAGATTGTGGATATTCGGAATTTGATTCGGGAAATTGCGGAGGAACATTCCGTGTTGTTGTCCACTCATATTTTGTCGGAAGTACAGGCGATCTGTAATGACATCAAGATGATTGATAACGGGCATTTGGTGTTCTCCGGTTCGATGGAAGATTTTGATAATTATATAGCTCCGGATAGTTTTATTATCGAGTTGAATAATAGTCCGGGTAAGGAGGTGCTTGCCGGGTTGACTTCTAATAAGGGGATCGAGGAGTTGTCCGAAAATCGTTTTAGAATATTCTTCAGCGGGGATAATAGTATCACGGAGCAATATATAGAAAGAAGTGTGACAGAGAATTGGGATTTGAAAGAACTTTTGGTTGAGAGATGTAGTTTGGATCGGATTTTCGCACAATTATCCGGTAAAATAAAAGAATAGTGTGGATATGAGACTAAATAAGAATATAAGACAAACATTGAGAATAGCTAAAATAGAACTTAGTTCTATGTTTTATTCTCCGGTAGCATGGTTAATTTTGGTTATTTTTGCCTTGTTGATCGGATATGATTATGCAAATGTTTTTGATGGTCAACTACATTCGCAGTCTTTAGGTAATAATTTGTGGAATGTGTCGTCGGCGATTTATAATAGTTGGATGACGGGAATTTTGAAACCGATATTGAGGAATCTTTACTTGTACATTCCTTTGATCACGATGGGACTGATGAGTCGGGAATATCAATCGGGATCTGTAAAGTTGTTGTATTCTTCGCCGATCAAGAATTCTTCGATTATACTCGGCAAGTATCTCGCCATGATGTGTTATGGTGCTGCATTGATGTCTATTATCGGGTTGAATGTGCTTTTTTCTTGGTTGACTGTGGAAAACTTTCAAATATCTATGCTCTTAGTAGCTATGTTGGGTATTTATCTGCTGATATTGGCTTATTCTGCGATAGGTTTATTCATGTCAACGCTTACAGCTTATCAAGTCGTTGCTGCCATTGGAACGCTGGCCGTTTTGGCGGTATTGAATTTTATTGGGGATGTCGGTCAGGGGATTGACTTTGTACGGGATATTACTTTCTGGTTATCTATTTACGGACGTTCGACTTCTTTTATTGATGGGTTATTGCCTAGCGCAGATGTCATGTATTTCTTGATTGTCATTGGTTTGTTCCTAGCTCTTTCAATTTTTAAGTTAAACACGGAGAAGAAAATCATGTCTATGCGGACGAAGGTGTTGAAATATAGCATGATTGTTGTGTCTGCTTTATTATTGGGGTATTTGACCTCTCTTCCACAGATGAAGTTGTATTATGACGGAACTTACACGAAGACGAATACTTTAGCTCCGGAGAGTCAGAAGGTGATTCAGAATTTGAAGGGACCGCTCACGATAACGACGTATGTGAATATTTTGGCCCCGGATTATTTTTCTGGCCTGCCTTTTAACCGGAATTATGATCTGGCACGTTTCGAACGTTATATGCGTTTCAAGCCGGAGATTAAGATGAAATACGTGTATTACTATCATAATGCGAATAATGCGGAACTGGATGCTCGTTATCCGGATTTGAATGACGAGGAGAGAGCTAGAGCTCTTTGTGATATTAGTCACTTAAATTTTAAGATGTTTAAATCTCCGGAAGAGATTGATAAGATGATTGATCTGAGCGGAGAAGGGTATCAATTTGTCCGGATTGTAGAGCAAGAAAATGGGCGTAAGGAGGTTTTACGATTGTTTAATGACAATGAACGTCACCCAAGAGAGGGCGAGATTACGGCGACATTGAAACGTTTTGTTGCGAAGGCTCCCATGGTCGCATTTTCTACGGGATATGGATCACGTAGTATTAATAATTACGGAGGACGGGGTTATTATTTGTTTGCCCGAGATTTGTGGTTCCGACATTCGTTGTTGAATCAAGGGTTCGATACACGAGAAATTAATTTGGACGAGGAGAAACTGACGGATGATATTTCCGTGCTTGTGATTTCAGATTTGAAGGAGGCTCTTTCGGAGAAGGCCTTGGCGAATGTGAAAGATTTTGTGGATCACGGTGGTAATATGGTTATTTTAGGAGAGTATGAGAGAAGTGAGAATATGAATTCTTTGGGTGCTTTGTTCGGTGTTCATTTCTCAGATGGGGTTTTGGCTCATCCGAATAAGTTGGGATCTCCCGTGGTCCTGTGTGCCTCGTACACGGATGAGGCTGTCGAAAAACATTCGGCTTTTAATCGTATGCAAGCTTGGGGATACGGTGTGTCTGTACCTACTGCTGTTGCGTTGGACTATTCGCAGGTAAAGGATTTTGAGGTGTATCCTGTATTGGTGACCGGTGATAGTGCCTGGATCGAGCATGAAACGAAAGATATGGTTGACGGAGAGTTTGTTTGTAATCCTGCTGCGGGAGAGGAAGAAGGAAACTATGCAGTCTTGATTAATTTAAGTCGTAAGATTGGTGATAAAGAGCAGCGAATTATTATTTCCGGTGATAGTGATTTTATCACGAATGAAGAGTTTGGACTTACACGTCCGGGAATGGAAGTGAATAATTTTGAAGTTATTACGGGTTCATTCCGTTGGCTCTCGTATGATGCTTATCCTATTTATACTGATCGGATCGGGGCCATAGATAACGGGATCAATTTGTCCGGAGATTGGCGAGTTTGGATCAAGTTGTTCTTTATGATTCTTTTCCCGGCATTTCTTGTAGGGACGGGAGTCATGATTATATATCGCAGACAACGTAAATAGGGTGATTTTGTATGTTGTTACATTAAAATTTAAAAGTATGTCAAATAAAATAGTGGAAGTTCGGCATCTGTCTCATAGATATAGTGTGGATTGGGCTATTCGTGATATAAATTTCGAGATAAAGGAGAAAGGCGTGTTCGGTTTACTTGGTTCGAATGGTGCCGGTAAGTCTACGACGATGAATATTATCTGTAACGTGTTGACCCAGACGGAAGGAGATGTCTTTATTAATGGAATAAACTTGCGGAAGAATCCAATAGAGGCAAAGAAGTATATCGGTTTTTTACCCCAGAAGGCCCCTCTTCACACGGAGATGACGGTAGACGAGTATTTATATCATTGTGCAGATATTCGGTTGATGCCTAAGAAGGAGATCCCTGCGGCTATTGATCGTGCAAAAGAGAAGTGTGGAATCACGCATTTCAGTAAGCGTCAGATATGTAACCTTTCCGGGGGATACCAACAACGGGTGGGTATAGCACAGGCTATTATACATGATCCTTTATTTGTTATTCTTGATGAACCGACGAATGGACTTGACCCGAATCAGATTACAGAGGTCCGGCATTTGATCAAGGGTATTGCAGAAGATAGAGCCGTGTTGATTTCCACTCATATTTTGCCGGAGGTGCAGGCTGTTTGTGATTATATCATGATGATCGAGCATGGACAGAAAGTTTTCGAGGGAACGATAAACGCTTTTAATACCTATATGTCACCGAGTGCCTTGATGACAATTATGCACAATGCACCGACGACGGAGGAATTGTTGAAGATTGAGGGTATTGTTCGGGTGGAACGGTTGACGAAAACCCGTATCCGGTTGCATTTTAAAGGGGATAATGCCATTGTGGGACGTGTGGTGAAACAAGCTGTTGAGAATCAGTGGCACTTGAGGGAAATCTCTTTGGAGAAGGAATCCTTGGATAAGGTATTTGCAAAACTGTCTGGCAAAGAGGTGTGACGGGAGTTGATATGATTATACGTTATTTAAAAAGATTACAAGAATGAGAACAATTATACGGATTACAAAATCAGAACTTCGGGTGCTGTTTTTCTCTCCTATTGCATGGCTTATACTGATCGTTTTTAGTTTTCAAGTGGGTATGGCTTATTGTGATGTACTTGCACAGCAACTTCAATCTATGGAATTAGGTTACCGGACACCTGCGGTTACATCTTCTTTGTTTGCCGGTTACACGGGAATATTTTCAGGGTTATTGGATAATTTATATCTTTACATTCCTTTGTTTACCATGGGATTGATGAGCCGGGAATTGAGTAGTGGATCTATTAAATTACTCTATTCGTCACCCGTGTCCAATCTTCAAATTATATTGGGTAAATATTTAGCAGTTGTCGTTTACGCTTTGTTGCTGTGTGCGATACTGCTGGGGCCGGTGATAAGTACCTGTTTTTCGATTAAGGCTCCGGATGTACCCATGATGTTTACGGGTATTTTAGGGGTGTTTTTGACGATATTGGCGTATGGTGCTATCGGCTTGTTCATGTCTACCATAACGAAATATCAGGTGGTGGCTGTTGTCGGGACACTGGCAATTCTCGCAATATTGAATTTTATCGGGGGTGTTGGACAGGAGTACGATTTCGTGCGCGATATTACTTATTGGCTTTCTATCTCGGGGAGGGCAAAGGTGTTTACCAATGGAATGATTAGTACGAAAGATTCGCTCTATTTTGTTTTGGTGATTTTTATGTTCTTGGGACTTTCCGTGATTAAACTTCAAGGTGAACGGTTGAGGTTGTCTAAATGGAATACATCATTGAAATATGGTATAGTGTTGTTGATCGTGTTGTCATTGGGTTATATCTCGTCATTACCGGGCTTTATTGCCTACTATGATTCCACGGCAACTAAGGCGAACACGCTTACAGAAGAAAGCCAGGAGATTCTTAAAAAGTTGAAGGGTGATTTGAAGATTACGACTTACGTTAATTATTTGGATGAGACCTATGATCGGGGGGCTCCGCGGAATAGGATTTATGATCTTGCAGAGTTTGAACAGTACCTGCGTTTCAAACCAGAGATAGAACTTGAATACGTCTATTATTATGGCAAAGGTTATCTTCCTTACGCCAAAGCTGCCTATGATACGATGACATTGGAACAGGTCGTGGAGGATAAATGTAAATATTCAGGACGAGATCCTAAGAGTTTCTTGTCGTTGGACGAGGTTTTAAAGATGGATGATATATCCGGAGAGAATGGTCGTTTTGTTCGAGTGATAACAGCTGCTAATGGGAAAAAGGCTTTCTTGCGTATTTACAAGGATAATCATGTTTATCCATACGAGTCGCAGATTTCTACGGCGTTGAAAACGTTGCTTCAAGAGGCTCCGATGGTGGGTTTCGTTACCGGGCACAAGGAAAGGAGTGGGATGGATATGGGAGAGAAAGGGTATGGAACTTTTGCCTCCAATAAAACTTTCCGTTATTCGTTAGAGAATAGTGGATACGGTGTTCGAGAAATATCCTTGGAGCATCCTGTGGCAGAAGATATTAATATTATCGTGCTGGCTGACATGAGAAGTGATTTCACGGAGGAAGAATTCCGGAATTTTGATGCCTATCTGGAGCGTGGAGGAAACTTGTTTATCTTGGGTGAACCCAAGCGTCAGCAGTTTATGAATCCGGTGATCGAGAGATTGGGGTTACGTTTCGCTGATGGAATTATTGTGTCACCTTCAGAGGTGAACTTGGATGATCTTGTTGCGGCAAATATAAAAGAGGGTGCTGCAAAAGTATCTGAGAATTATATACGGTATTTTAGAAGTGGATATTCGATCATGACTCCTTCTGCTTGTGCGGTAGAAGTTATCGATTCGACTAAGGGATTTGAAATCACAGAGGTGTTAGCTAGTGCCGGTAAGGGTTCGTGGGTTGAAAAAGAAACAACGGATTTTATTAATGAAAAATCAGTGTTGAATCCGGCTGTGGGAGAAGTGGAGAAATCTAACTCTATTATGTTGTATTTGACTCGTCCCGTGAATAATAAAGAGCAACGTATCTTTGTTATAGGAGATGCGGATTGTATCAGTACGTTGGAATTGTCTCAGAATAGACCTGGGTTTAGAAGTTCGAATTTTACGTTGATCACGGAGACTTTCCGTAATTTGTCTTATGGCGAATTTCCTGTAGAGGCAAGTCGGGTGAACCCTCCGGATGATCGGGTATTAGTTACACGGAACGTGATATTTGGCATCAGGGTGGTGTTGATGTGGATTATTCCGCTGTTATTTGTGACCGGTTGTATAACATTACTGATTAGGAGAAAGAGAAGGTAGTTTTATATTTATTAGTAAGTGTGCTTTTTGAAAAATGGTCTGTTGATTTTTCGACAGACCATTTTCTATTATTCGTAATTTATTTTACATCTAAAATTAAGATCTCGTGTGATGAATTAAGAAAACTTTTGTTGATGAATGATCTCGTTTTAACATTTGGAAAAAATGTTTTTGGGAAAAATTAAGTGGAAATGTTAAAAATGGAAGTGTCAAGTTTGGGTTAAAAAGATGAAGAATTAACAAAGAATTAATGTAGATTCATTTTGAATAACAAAATGAGAACTATAATTTTGTTGATGGAAATAGTGCGTGATCTTCAGAGATCAAAAATTAAATGATTAAAACAATTAGAGATGAAAAAATTAGGATTGATTATTGTTAGTTGTATCTTCTCGCTGTTATCGGTGCATACAACGTATGCGCAGGAACAGGATAAGTTGTTACAACTATTGAAACAAGAGTTGGCAGCTGATATGCAAGAGCTGCAGAAACAGGAGAATCCTCCCTATCACATGAACTTTAGGGTGATGGATGATCGAACGGTGAATATTTCGAGTTCTTTCGGGGCCACGATGATGTCAGTGGAACAACATTCTCGTTCAATGGTTCCACAAATTCGGGTGGGAGATACTATTTTAGATAATTTTAAATATAATGCAATGGGTGCCCCGGCAGATCAACGTGGTAATGTACGGGTGGCTTATTTGGGATTGGATGATGAAAAAGGTGCTGATGCAACTCGTCAGGCAATCTGGGCTGAAGTAATGAAACGTTATGATTTTGCCGTGGAGGCTTACCAGAGAGCGAAAACTCAAAGTCAGGTGAGTGTTGCTGATGAGGATAAAGCTCCTTCATTCTCTGCTGCTCCGGTGGAGAAATATTACGAGGCACCTCTTCCTGCTGAGAAGTTGACGGTTGACCAAGCTGCTTGGGAAAAGCGTTTGAATGAAGTTTCTGCGGTGTTTAAAGCATATCCGTTATTACAATCGGGTGATGTTAGTTTGACGTTCCGAGTGCTTCGGAATTATTTTGTAAATACGGAAGGAACTGAAGTTGTGCAGAATAGAACGTATGCACGAATCATGATCAGTGCTTCCATGAAGGCAGAAGACGGTATGGAGTTACCGTTGAATATGTCATACTTTGCATACGATCCGAAGGACCTTCCGTCTAATGACCGGATGATTGCTGACGCTAAGGATATGGTAAAAAGATTGACCGTGTTGCGTGATGCTCCGGTTGTTGATCCTTACACGGGACCCGCTATTTTGTCCGGTCCGGCTAGTGGGGTGTTCTTCCACGAGATTTTCGGTCATCGTATTGAAGGTCACCGTTTGAAAGGTGGTGGTGAAACTTTTAAGAAGAAAGTAGGAGAGTTGGTTTTGCCTGCAGACTTCCAAGTATATTGCGATCCGACTTTACGTAGTTACGCTGGGGAAGAGTTGAATGGTTTTTATTTGTATGATGATCAGGGAGTGAAAGCTCGCCGGGTTGATGTCGTGAAAGACGGTATTTTGAGAGAGTTCTTGATGAGCCGTGTGCCGCTGGATGGATTCCCGCATAGTAATGGGCATGGACGTACTGCCGGAGGTGGTGATCCTGTATCCCGTCAATCTAATTTGGTGGTGGAGACAACAGCACCTCACACGGAGGCTGAATTGCGTTCCATGTTGATTGAAGAGGCTAAAAAACAAGGAAAAGAATACGGGTACTATTTTAAAGAAGTAACCAGTGGTTTCACGTTGACCGGGGAAGGTGGTAGTTTGAATTCATTTAACGTGACTCCCTTGGAAGTGTATCGAATCTATGTAGACGGACGTCCGGACGAGTTGGTTCGCGGGGTGGATTTGATTGGAACCCCGTTATCCATGTTCTCTAATATTGTATGTGGAGGTGATGCTCCCAGCGTGTTCACGGGAGAGTGTGGTGCGGAATCCGGTTGGGTGCCTGTAACGGCTAGTTCCCCAATGATTCTGGTAAATAAGATCGAGACTCAACGTAGACAGAAGTCAAGAGATTTACCTCCGATCTTACCGGCTCCGCAAAACAATTGAAAATGGAGAATTGAAAACTGAAAATGAATAGATCGAAATCATTGAGGCTTGGAGTTCTTCGGTCGTAAATTTTAAATCTAGAATGAAAATGAAATATATATTATCGATTATATTGTTTTTCCTGTTGGCAGGATCATTATCCGCACAGAATGAGCAGGATCAGGTGATCTTTAAGGCTATGCAGGATGAGATGCAACGTAGTAAGGAGCAATTGATGTTGCCGGGTATGCAGAAACCGTATTATTTGTCTTATACTTTAGGGCGCACGCATCAGTTTGAGGTTGTGGGTGCGTTAGGTGGTGTTACTAATTTTTACGAGTCTCCTTGGAGTGCCGTTGGTGGGGTGCAGATGTTTTTGGGAGATTACGATCATAATAATGATATTAATTATGTATGTGCTTCTGTTCAGGCCGGAATGCCGGAACAGGCTGATTATGATGTAATCCGGAGAAATTTCTGGTTAGGATCAGATGCCATGTATAAATGGTCATTGCAGGCAGGAGCGATGAAGGACGCTTATTTGAAGGCGAACCCGAAGACTGCCGAAGAAGCTGCCGTGAAGGATCAACAGAAGGTGGATGCCGTTACCCGGATCGAGGAACCGAAAAATGCTTACACGATTGATAGAGCAAAATTAGAGAATATTGTAGAAGAATTATCTGCTATTTTCAAGGACTATAAGGATATTTATGATTCATCCGTGGCTATTACTGGACAGGAAATGGAAGTGTACAAGTCTACCACGGATGGGGTCGTGTTGAAAGAACCGTTGCGTTATGCAAGCTTGGTTGCCTCTGCTTACGTGATGACAGAAGATGGCGTTCGGATTGATGATGCATATTCCGTGCTTGTTGCTCGTCCGGATGATTTGCCTTCTTTGGATGAATTAAAGAAAGGGGTTAAGGCTTTTGCCGATAACTTGATCAAGTTGAAGAATGCGCCTGCAATTACAGAATATTATGCAGGTCCGGTGTTGCTTGAGGATGGTGCTTGTTCATCTGTTTTTATAAGTAACTTCTTGAAACGCGGAGCTCTCTTCGCTTATCGTAAACCCGATACTGACCGGGCTCAACCGGTGAAAACATTGGATGCTCGTTTGGGAATGAAAATTGTGGACAATCGAGTGTCAATCAAGAATTATAGCTCTTTGGATAAGTATAATGGAGTTTCTTTGTTAGGAGCTTATAATATTGATGCTGAAGGTATCGTGCCTGCCAAAGAGATGACATTGGTTGAAAATGGTATTTTCAAAAGTATGTTGAATGGGTGTACCCCGACTTTGTATGCTCCACAGTCAACGGGTAGTTCTCGTTTCTTGTTGTCCAGTAGAAATGGAATGTTTTCCACGGCTCCGGGTACCATTCATATTGAAGTGGAGAAAGGAACGAAACCGGAAAAGATGAAGAGCGCATTGATTAAAGCTGCTAAAGAAGAAGGTTTGAAATATGCTTATATCGTGCGGAGTTTAGCGGGTAAAGCTTCTCGTATCTATCGGGTAGATTTGGATGGTAAGGAAACTCAAGTCCGTTTCGGTGATGTGAGTGGATTGACATTGATAAACCTGAAACGTATGTTGAATATTTCCAGCAAGGAAAATGTAAGCAATTATATTTTGAACGGTCAATTACTATCTTCTTTAATATACCCGTCTTCAATCTTGGTTGAGAACATCGAGATTAATAAATCAGACGTGAAGAAAGACAAAGAGCAAGTATTGACTTTCCCGTTACAACGGTAAGATTATTTTAAGATATTAGAACACAGGGGCCCTTGATTCAGAGATGGATCAAGGGTTTTTCTTTATTCGTCTATTTTAAGTAGTATACTTTAGTTCATTTGGAATAAATTCGTATTTTTGTCTGCGATGTACTTTATTGAAATGGAAAAGTCTCGGGATACAATGGATATAAAAGATAGGTTTGAGCAGATTTATAAAGCATACTCAAAGCCTATGTTTTTGTATGCCCTTAGTTTTTTGATTTCAGAGGAAGAAGCGGAAGATGTGATTCAAGAAGTGTTCGTAAACTTTTGGAAAGATAATACCTATCAGAAAATAAAGAATGAGGTTACTAAGACTTATTTATTCCGTTCTGTAAAAAATAATTGCTTGAACCGTTTGAAGAAAAAAGATGTATTAAGGGATCGTTTGGACTTGTTGCGAGAGGATATTGTCGAGGAAGAGATGATGAATTGGAATGATGAATTAATACAAGAAGTAGAAAACGAAATAGCGAATATGCCGGAACAAACACGGGAAATTATTCAAGCTGTTTTTTTTCGGGATTTGAAATATCAAGAAGTTGCGGATCAGTTGGGGGTATCTATAAATACAGTAAAGACATTGTTGAAACATGGAATGAAATATTTGCGGGAACGATTCTCCGGCCGAGGTGATTTATTTCTTCTTATGGTCTTGGTTAAATAGGCATTATCATTTTTTTGATAAAAATATGCATTTTAATTCACCCGTTTTTGTTTTTTGTTGTCTATACGGGAAAGACAACGAATTATGGAATCATGGAATCAAATAGATGAATGGGTCAATGCTTATCGGCAAGGAACTTTATCCGAGAAAGACCGGGCTGCGTTGATAATCTGGTTAGAAAAATCTCCAGAGCATATCACTCTGTTTAAAGAAATGCTTCGGACTGAAATGAAAGTATCTGCGGTTGGAGCATGGCGAGAGTTGGATAAAATGCAAGAGAGAACTTGGAAACGAATTTATCCGGTCTTGGAGAATCGCACGAAAAGATTATATATGTGGGGTGTGCGGGTTGCTGCTGTGATTATTGTTACGATCGGAATATTTTGGATGTGGCAAGATCATCAAGGGGCTGAGGAAAAATTGGGAAATGTTGTAAGTATGTTACATGTTGAATCGGGGACTCCTAAAGCTGTTTTATTGACTCGGGGAGGAGGGGAAATTGAATTGAAGGGGGATGAAACTCGTCAAGTAGCGGATTTATCGGGAATTAGTGTTATTCAAGATTCAACAGGGGGTGTCCGATTTGAACAAAAAGATTCAATAGAGGGAGGAGAAATAGAATATACAACGATTGTTGTTCCTAGGACAGGAGAGTATTTTGTAGTGTTGAGTGATGGGACTAAAGTTTGGATGAATTCTGGTTCGCAATTAACTTTCCCTGTACGTTTTTGTGAGGATAAGCGGGAAGTTTCTTTACAAGGTGAAGCCTATTTTGAAGTATCGGAGGATAAAACTAAACCGTTTTATGTGCAAGCAGATGAAGTTCAAGTTCATGTGTTAGGAACAGCTTTTAATGTGATGTCTTACAAAGATGATGGACAGGTGGAGGTTGCTTTGTTAAGAGGGAAAGTTAGTTTTGATGTATCAGAGGAAACTTATTTATTGAAGCCGGGAGAAATTGCTTCATGGGAGCGTGGTAATCAAAAAACTACAGTTCGAAAAGGGGATGTGGAGGCGATTATAGATTGGAAAGTCGGGCGTTTCAATTTTGAAGATATGCCTTTAAAAGAACTAACAGTGAAACTAGCCCGATGGTATGGCGTGGATTTTAGTTTTGTGGATGAGCCTACGAAAGAGTTCCGTTTTTCAGGAGCAGTGACTAAATATAGAAGTTTGGATTATGTGTTGAATATGATATCTAAAACGACGAATGTCGTATTCACAGAAGAAAATGGAAAGATTGTTGTGCGAATGAAAAATAAGTAAATTTTAAAATGATTGTAAATAAAGATCTCGAATAGTGGTGACGCACTATCCGAGAGTCAAATTTGTTAACCGTTATAATTAACTAATTGTACAAATGTATGAAAAAAAAGCGAATGAAGAGGCTCTTCATGCAAAATTGTAAATGGAGGAAAATTTTTAGAGTTATGAGACTGAGTTTAATTTTATTTTTTTGCGGGTTACAGTTAGCTTCGGCGAAAGTGGAAGCTCAAGCAAAGATAACTGTTGAACAGAAGCAAATAACGTACTTGGATTTGTTTAATCAAATCAAGGAGCAGACCGGATTTACTGTCGTGTACAGTAATAATGAACTGGATAAGAATAAATTGGTTGAAGCTGGCTTTATTGGGGCGAATTTGAAGGATGTGCTGGATAAGATTCTTGAGGGTACTGGGTTGTGTTACGAGTTGATGGATGAGTTTGTCATCTTGAAAGTGGCTCCAAAAGAAGAGAAAAAGATGCTGAAAATAACCGGAATAGTGACAGATAAGGATAAGTATCCTTTACCGGGAGTGACCGTTATCCTGAAGGGAACGGCTGTGGGAACGGCGACGGATACGGATGGACGTTATCAATTACAAATTCCGAAAGCCGAACATATTTCATTGTTATTTTCTTTTGTCGGGATGAAAACACAAGAGGTGAAGTATACGGGAAAGGATTCGATTAACGTGGTCATGGAAGAAGATTATCAAGAGATGGATGAAGTCGTTGTTACTGGTTATCAGGTAATTGACAAACGTCAATTGACGAGTTCCGTATCTTCTATTGATGCTTCCGAGTTAGAAAAAGTAGGAGCATTGACTGTAGACAAGATGTTGGAAGGAAAGGCTGCTGGATTAATGGTTACAACATTAAGCTCTACTCCTGGAGCTGCTTCTAAGATTCGTGTACGTACGGGAGGAACTTTTACAGGATCGAGAGAACCTCTTTGGGTTATTGATGGTGTGATTTATGAAGATCCGGTACCTTTAACGGCAGATCAAATCAATAGTTTTGATCAAGTAAACTTGATCGGTAATGCGTTGACAGGAATTAATCCTCAGGATATTGCCAGTATCAATATTTTGAAGGATGCTTCTGCAACAGCTATTTATGGAACACGTGCTGCTAATGGTGTGATCGTGATTACGACTAAAAGAGGAAAGAAGGGAAACGTGTCACTTAGTTATTCTGGTAATATCGGTGTTGTAGATCGACCTCGTTACCGTAATTTTAATGTGATGGACTCTAAGGAGCGAATAGATGTTTCGCGAGAGATACGTAAAAAGAATTTATCTTATCCTTCTAATATATTCACATTTGTAGGATATGAGGGGGCTTTACGGGAATATATGTCGGGAAATACAAATTTTTCAGAATTTCAAAATGAGGTTTCCCGTCTGGAAACGATGAACACGGATTGGTTTGGAGAACTGTATCAACCGGCAATAACCACTTCTCATAGTTTGAGTTTATCAGGGGGAACGGATAATGTGAGATATTATTTTTCGGTGGGGTATAATAACGAGAAAGGTGCAGAGAAAGGTGTCGAAGTCAATCGCTTAACGGCAAGAAGTAATGTAGATTTTAATTTGCGTAAAAATATACTGATCTCTCTGAATATGAGTGGATCTGTACAAGAGGCTCGTTATAATCATTCGTCTGTAAATGTTTTTAATCAAGCTTATTATACGAGTCGTGCTGTACCCTTTAAGAATGCAGATGGAAGTTTATTTTATATTGACAAGCAATTAAGTGGTTTAGGTGCTGTTGTCTTGAGTGGAAAGTATAATATTCAGAATGAGATGAATAATTCTGAAAGAAATGTTGATAATAAAGATTTTAATCTTGCCGCAACACTAAATTGGGATTTGGCAAAAGGAATTAAATTAATGGGAAATATCTCTTATCGTTCAACAACAAATCTTACAGAAGAGTGGATTACAGAGAATACTTTTTATGTTGCGGATCTGAGGAAATATGATGGGGTTGAAGACAAGATTGATGAAATTGTAAATCGATATAGCTTGGCTCCTTTCGGAGGTCTTTATTCTGGGGGAATGACTAGTCAGCAATCATATTCCGGTAGATTGCAATTGAATATGTCTAAAGTTCTTTGGGATAAACACGTGTTTAATTTGAATCTCGGGTATGAAGTAAATTCTGTAAAGTATGAAGGTTCGGATGGTTGGATGTCTCCAGGGTACAATCATAGCCAAGGACGCAGTTTCATAGAATTGCCTAGATTTTCTGTTCCTTCTACTGGAATTATTGAAGGATACGGTTATAATAATATGTTGAGTTGGTTATCAACATCTGGTTCGATGGATATTTACCCGACGATAACAGATCAGTTGAAGAATAGTTTATCTTGGTTTGGAATATTTACTTATTCTTATGATAATCGTTATATTCTGAATTTTAATATGCGTAGCGATGGGTCTAATGCTTTTGGACAATATGAACGTTATAAATTCCGTCCGACTTGGTCTGTGTCTGCACGTTGGAATATTCAAAATGAAAAATTCATGCCTAAAGGGAAAGTGGAAGAACTTGCTTTAAGACTTTCTTACGGTTTCCGGGGAACAGTTCCTTCTGCGCTTCCTTATATGGTAATCCAGAATTATCAGTATGATCCGACTTTCCAAGAAAATTTAGCTCAATTGGCCTCATTCCCGAATGCAAATTTAACATGGGAACGGACTTCTACTTTAAATGTCGGTTTAAATCATGCGTGGTTTGAGGGACGTTTGAGTGGAGCTTTTGATTTTGCTTATTCGAAAGGGGAAGATCTGTTGCTTTCCCGTCCTGTATCGTTAGTTAATGGACAAGGGTCGCAGTTGTATAATGGAGGCAGTAAGGAGGATTATAGTTATGAAATGAGTTTGCGGGGGATAATTGTCAAAGGGAAGGATTTTGGCTGGAGTATGAATGGGAATGTTACTCATTCGAAAGAAAAAGTGTTGAAGGGGCAGGAAGTAGAGACGTTACAAGTAAATAGTTATTTAGATGGTAGCATTTATCAAACTGGATTCCCGGTGGATGCATTTTACTCGTATCAATTTGATGGGTTGAATGAAAAAGGATTACCTCAATATAAAAACCTAGAGAAAGATCCGGGTAGTGTTACCCAGTACTTTAATAATGTCTTAACTTATTCGGGGCGTCGTACTCCACAGGTATATGGGGGATTTGGAACAGAATTCCGCTATAAAAATTTGACATTGAGTGCCAACTTTTCTTACAAGTTTGGACAAAAAGTTCGTCTTTTAAGACTTTATAATGGTTCGCAGAATATGCCGATGCCTCATGAAAATATGAGTGCAGAATTTAACGATCGTTGGCGACAGCCGGGTGATGAAGCTCATTGTGTTATTCCGGGATTGAGCAGTGAGGCTTTAACCGTGAGCGAGAGCTCGGGAGCGACAGTAGCTTATCTTGTTCCTTATAAAGAAATTGTTCCTTCCGGAAGTGCGAATGGTTGGTATATGTATGATATGAGTGACGAGCGAGTGGTGAAAGGAGACCATATTCGTTGGCAATCCCTGACTTTAGGATATACATTCCCGCAGAATATAGTTAAGGCAATAGGAGCTTCCTATTTACGTCTTAATTTCCAAGTTTCGAATCTTGGGGTTTGGGCTTTCGATGAGAAGTTGAAAGGACAAGATCCAGAACAAGTTCAAGGAATCGGGATGCCTACGTTACCGACTTATAATTTTAGTTTGAATGTAAGTTTTTAAAAATGCTATTATGAGAACTATACTTTTATTCTTTATATCGTGTTTATGCTTTGGATGTAGTGATTTTCTTGACGAAGTGGATAAAGATAAATTAATCCCGACGACAACAGATCATTATGCAGCTGTTTTGCTGAATTGTCATCGTTATGATTATCCTTTATTTAATGGCGTGGAGTACATGACAGATAATTTGACAGAATATGCTTATGTGCCAGAGGATGATAAAAAAGATATAAAACCTTTGTATACTTGGCAATTGGAGGTCGAATTAAATGAAAATGGTAATGAAATAACCACGAACAATGATGCGTGGCAGAAAATGTATAAGAATATAGCGATTGCTAACTATGTTCTAGAGTTAATAGAGGAGGCTGAGGGAACGGATGTAGAAAAAATGTTTATCAAAGGGGAAGCTTATTTTGTACGGGCTTTACATTATTTTAATCTGTTGAATCTGTATGGTGTGCCTTATAATGAAGCTACAATGCGTGGAGATTTGGGAGTTCCTTTGCGTTTGAATATTGGTGTGGAGCAAACATACGGTCGAAATACTGTGTACGAATGTTATGAACAAATTGAAAAAGATTTGACCGAGGCATCTCGTTTGCTGAAAGAAAGTGGTATTACGAAAAGTAAATTCCATCCCTCGCTAGGAGCTTGTGAGTTTCTATTTTCTCGGATTTATCTTTATCAAGAGAAGTGGGAGAAAGCAATCACGGCATCAACAAATGCTATTGCTCAGGGTGCTTTGAGCCGTCCGATTGAGGGGTTATACATACATACGGAGAATCCCGAAATTCTTTATACGGGCTGTATTTATGGAGGATTAAATGCTAGTAACTTTGATAAGGGATGGCAAGTAAATCCCGAATTGATAGAATTGTATGATGCGGGGGATGCTCGTTTGAAGAGTTTCTTTACTAGTGTTGATGGTAAAGTGGGTACCGTATATTATTCGAGAAAAAACGAGAGTACTTTTTCTAATATCGGTTTTTGTAATTTTAGGGTGGCTGAAGCTTATTTAAATCGAGCAGAGGCTTACGTGCAATCCGGGGAGATAGAAAAAGCTAGAGAGGATATGAAAGTATTACTGAATACTCGTTATCAAAAGGCTAATTCGTATATTATCCCAACGGAAGAAACTGAATTGTTAAATTTTATTCTAGTAGAGCGTCGTAAGGAATTGTGTTTTGAAGAACATCATCGATGGTTTGATTTGAGACGAATGGTTGATTGCCCCACGATTAAACATGTATTTTCTCTGACGGATGCGACAGGAAATGTTTTGGGTCGACAAACTTATACATTATTACCTCATGAACCGAATTATACGTTGCCCATCCCGATGAGAGAAAGGGAGAATAACCCGTTAATTCGCAATAACGAGCGTTATGAGAAATTACCGGAAACGGATAGTGACATTATAATACCTTAATTTTGATTGAGATGAAAAATTGGACATTTATATATTTATTAGCAATTATTTTGGGCATAACGGCTTGTGAAGAAGATGACCTTACTCCCTCCATGGCAGATGAAGATCGGTTGCCGGAGCTATTGGACCTTTCTAAACCTTTGGTAAAGGAATTTAAGGAGAAATATGATGTAAATATTTTGTATTCTTACGATGATACATTGGATTTTAAATTTGGAATGACTCCTTCCGGAACAACATCTCAATGGGGGAATATTAAAATTATTCATCTGGATTCCATGGAGGTCGTAGATTACGCATTGGAGAAATTGGACGAGATGGTGTTGACTTACATGAATGACGATTTTAGGAAAATATTGCCTCATAAAATCTTGCTTGCAGATATTGTAAGTAGCCTTTCTGCAGCGCCCCCAGATTCCTTTATTGGAGAGTCTGATTATACAGAAACGGGAACTTATACGGCTTTTGGCAATCCTTTCGCAACTTATATGTTTGCTTTCAATAAAGAGTCTATGGAGCGGTATAGTGAAACAAACTGGATGAATTCTCGAAATGTAAAATTGTATAATTTTATTTGTTATGTAATTAATTTACGGAATTTGTATGATGAAATACCTGCAACGTTCTATTCTTCTGTATCTCATTTGCATGGAGTGAGTATAGATTCTATAGCAGAGTTGGAAGATGAATTGCCAGTGGGAATAGGTAGTTACCGAAATTATTATAAACCAGAATGGTATATTAATTTAGGGATGGTTTTAACGAAAAAATCTCCGTCCGCTTATGGTTCTGGTGCTTTGACTACACGTTTAATGGTTGGTCGTAATTATTTATTTCCAACAAAAGAACGAGACTTTAGAAATTTCTTAAATCTAATGCTTTTTGAAACAGAGGCCAATTTACGAACCTATTATTTACCTTCTGAGACATTTAAAGAACGTTTATTAATTGCTATTGAAACATTCGAGAAATGGGGTATAGATATATTACGGATTAATCCGAATTTGGAAATGTTTATGAATAATGAAAAATAGTAAGATCATGAAAAGTCTGTTATATATATTATTGGCATTAAGTCTTTTCTGTGCTTGTAGCGATGAACCTGAATTCCCGGATCCGGGTTTGGATACCACAAGAACATCACGTGATACGGTTCGCTTGGATACGATAGATACTTATACGATTTCAATGAACGTCGAGGCCCCGAATGGAATTGAAAGGATACAATTGCTGAATGGACGAAATTATGAAGTGTTGGAGGAGTTTACGGAAGAATATCGAGGAATGAAAAATTTCATTTTTGAATATCCAGTAGATTTAACAGGACTTCAGGTGGATACAACACTCTTGTATATCGTAAAAGTAGTCGATAAAGATATGCGTTCGTATAATAAAGGATTTACATTAAATGTATTAAAGCATTCAGCTCCTGAAATAAAGTTAGTGGGTACATCAGAGGTTTTAGGATTAGTGAGTCCTGTGTTTGAAATAAAAATGTTGTTTGAGACAGGATTGAATACGATTCGATCTTATCGAGTGCTATTTGAGGGGAATGTGGTAGATGAAGCTACTTTTGATGAACCCTTACACGAGTATAAATATAAAAATATATTCGATGTCGATATGATAATGGGAGAAGAATATTCTTTGCGGATAGAACTGACAGATGACAAAGGGACAGTTGGTGTTAAAGATTTGAAATTGCGATTGATAGAGGCAAAACGGCCACACAAAGTGACCGTATCAACTTCGGAGAAAGGGTTAGCAGCAGATATTGAATTCTATTATAATAAACTGAACAGGTTGGATAGCTTGGTTTGTACGAACTATCGGAAACAGATGGTGAATGGACAGTTGGTAGATGTTGGATATTATGCTCGTTATGATTTCGAATATACAGAGGAGGGAATGGTAAGCCGTATTGTTTATGTAAGTGATGATGGGGAAAGCATAAATGAATACTCCTATTTGTCCGGAACCAAACAATTAAGTGGGATCTGTGATCCGGGATACCCAAGTTCGGATATAACAGTAGCTGAATGGTATAATGACGGAAACGTGAAATCCTATTACAAGGGGACGAATGCTATTCCTGTTGATGATATTTATTATGCGGATGATCTTAAAGGAGATAATAAAATCTTTGCTGAGTATTGGGTTTCTAGGGGAGCTAGACAACATTGTGTGGATATGACCTCTATTCAAGTACCTACTTATTTTCCGGAATTACCTCCAGTTCTATGCGGAACGAAAAATTATTGGGCGGAATTGTTCCTGTATAAATATGTATTTGCCAAAACAATAGAGACTGAAACGGAGAAAGAAAAGACACAGTTGGCTTGTTTTACGGATAACATAGGCCAAGTGGTGAGATTACGTCGTGTAGAGCCGGATATCTTTGGACGGGAGAGTTATACGGAGTATGTTTTTTCTTATGAATAAATAAATGAGTTGAGTCAGTTTTGACTCAACTCCTAAAATGTATTGTAGAGTAAATCGTTAAATTGTATGAGAAAAATTATTTTGTTATTGACACTCCTGTTTGCGGGAGTGATTGGAGAAGCGTATGCCCAGGGTATTCGTTTTCACGAAGGGAGTTTTGATGAGGCGCTAGTGCGGGCCAAGCAGGAGAAGAAATTAATTTTCATTGATTTTTATACGGAATGGTGTGGTCCATGTAAATGGATGTCCATGAATGTTTTTAATCGTTCGGATGTCGGAGATTTTTTCAATAAGAACTTCGTGTGTTGTAAAATTGATGCAGAAAAAGAAGGAAAAGAATTGGCGATAAAATACAAGGTTCAAGCTTATCCGACACTACTTTTTTTGGATTCAAAAGGCGAAGTGATAAGTAAAGCTATCGGTAAATTAGAACCTTTACAGTTAATCGAATCCGGAAAAACGGCAATTAGTGGTGATAAGACATATAATTACTCTAATTTAGAAAAAGAGTATCAACAAAGAAAACATGATCCGGAGTTTTTGAAACATTACATAGAGCAAATGTCAAAAATGGGGAAACGTTTATATGAAGCTGTTGAAAATTATTTGAGAGTGCAGACGGAAATGGAAGAATCCAGTGTGGAAATGATGGAATTTCTTATGAAGTATAAAAAGGATCTATTATTAGGTGGCAAGGTGGAAGAGGTCTTTACGGAGAATTACGATGAGTATATGGATATTGCTACGAGACTTGAGGAAGGTGTGTTGGTTGACATGATGTATCGGATGTATTCTGCAACCCGAGGAATTGCAACAAATACTAAAAATGTAGAATTGTTCAAGCGGGTAATACAGTTTGCACATAACCTTCCGGAGGAATATATGGTCAACTTCGAAGATTTGCGTTTGGATTTACTTATAGTAGAGGACAATATAAAAGAATATCGAAAAGAGGCTGTGAATTATATCGATAGTATGATTCTTTGTAAGACCATTGATGAGGTACATGAATGTGATAAAGCATTTCATGCTCGACGGTGTCATGAGATTGACTCCACGGGAGAGGGAGGAATGTATAAAGAGATGTATAAAGAAGTTTATCGTGATTTTGAGGCAAATCGTCAAATTAATGCCATTATTAAGGAGGGAAATCGTTTATTGAATGGGGCGAAAAAGAAAGACTACAAAAATATTTGGCGTTGGATCGATTACGGGAAAAAACTTTTGCCGACAAATTGTGCTATCCGGAATTTTGAAGCAACGGTGCTCTATCGCCAAGGAAAAAAAGAGGAGGCGATAGCGCTGAAAAAGGGCATTCTAGTTTCTAAAGATTTGGACAATCGTCGCTTGAAGTATATTATCGAGGAGGAATTGAAGAGCATGGAACAAGGAACATTTTGATGTTGAATGATGTAAATGATCGATATGAAAAAAGTATTTTTATTAGGATGTATAGTTTGCCTGTCTCTTTGGACATGGGGACAAGGAATTGATTTTCAAAAAGGCTCTTTTCAAGAAGCTTTGCAGCAAGCAAAAACTGGGAATAAATTAGTGTTTGTGGATGCTTTTGCTACTTGGTGTGGGCCGTGTAAGAAAATGGCAGAAACCGTTTTGAACCAACCTGTAGTTGGAGATTATTTCGGGGAGTATTTTATTTCGATTAAAATTGATATAGAAAAGGGAGAGGGGCCTATTTTAAAGGAAAAATATGGTATAGAGGGTATTCCGGATTATCTTTTTTTAGATGGAGATGGAAAATTAGTATATCGCTTCGGGGGTGCAATGTCATTGGATAAATTTATGGAGGGAGCTAAATATGCGATAGAAACGTCACACGATGAGAATAATGTTGTTCGTTTAGCTATGCGTTATGAGCAAGAAAAAAATGATGAAGCGTTTTTAAAATTGTATTTAGAAAAGTTGATAGAGGTTGGTTCTAGAGATTCTTATGAGGTTTTTGAGCAGTATTTGAAGATTCAGAAAAGTATCCGTCCTTCAAGTAAAGAGATGGCCGAATTTTTAAAAGATTATAAAGATTTCCTTGTTTATGGGGGAGAGGCAGAACGTATTATTCAAGAGAATGAGAAATCAGAAGAATGGAGACTATATGTGCGTAAAGATATACGAGAGGTTTTTCAATTTTTCCCTCGTTTGATGCTTATGCATTCTTATCCTTATGCTGTTCAGAAAAAAGATATACGGATTATTGAAAATGCTGTTGCTAGAGCGCGAGAGGATGGTTTAAGTGTGAGTGAAGGGGAAAAAGAAGATTATTTGATTCGTTTCTATGATGAGACTAGAATGGGAGAGGAATATAAAGAAATCATGGGGAATAAAATTGATTTGTTTTTTAAAAATTTAGATTTAAAAAAAATACAAAATGGTCATATTGAGGCGGTGAAAATTAGAGAGGCTGAACCACATCGTAAAATTATATCTTCTGCAGAGAGTTATAGTCGGAGTATGGCTACTACTATTATGAATTATGTGAAATATGTAAATAAAGATGCTGAGAAAAAGGATGTTTTAAGATGGGCTAAGCAAACTTATGACATTCTTCCTAACCGATTGGAAAATATGAATTTTTATGCTGATATTCTTTATCTATATGGCGATAAACAAGAAGCTATCGCATTAAAAGAAAAGGCTTGTCAGTTGGCTGTTGATGATGAATTCGGCCAAAAGATTAGAAATGAATTAGATAAAATGAAATTGGAGAAGAAATAGTAATATGATAAAAAAGGCGATCGAACTTCGATCGCCTTTTTCATTGGTTACCTGTCTTTATTTAATTTCAATGGTTCTCTCTGCTTTTTTAATCTCTTCCAGAGATAGTTTCGGCAAGTCAATGGTTAGAACTCCGTGTTCAACCCCGGCAGCGATTTTCTCTTTATCCACGTCATCTGGTAAGATCATGGTTTGTTGGAATTTCGAGTATGAGAACTCCCGGCGTAAGTAGCGATGTTCTTTTTGCTCCTCTTTACTCTCGCTCTTTTTCTCCATGGAGATCACTAGATTGTTATCCTCGTCTATGCGAACGTTGAAATCTTCTTTTGTCATACCCGGAGCTGCAACTTCAACTTTATAATCTTTTTCGGATTCGATCACGTTAATTGCGGGTGCGGTTGCGTTTGCTCTTGTCATCCACTCGTTATCAAAGAAATCATTAAAGATACTTGGTAACCAATTTTGAGTTCTTCTTACAGGCATCATAATTTTAGTCTCCTATCTTTAAATTCAACATTATCATTTAATTGGATTCAAGTTCTTTGTGAACCTGCATTCGATTATAGTTAATGCAAAGCGCATGCCAATGGATTTTGAGGACTTTTTGTCACTGATATTATGTCAAATTTTCAGTATTTCTGTCAATTAATGACGAGAAAAAAGCAAGATTAAATATTCAAATTTCTAATAATAATTGTAGCTTTATACCTTATTTTAGCAAGAGGATAGAGTAACTTAATGACAAATAAACATCGTATGAAGAAAAACTACAATTGGGCTAAGGCAACGCTTGTTATGGGTTGTATGCTTGGTTTGGGGTGGCTGGCTACCCCGGTAATGGCACGGGATATGGACGTGCGGTTAATGGATGAAGATACGACAATAATGGTAGTTGCCGAAGTTCAGCCGGAATTTAACGGGAATTTGAATCAATGGATCGGGGAAAACGTGCAATATCCGGAAGAGGCGTATGCCAACCAAATTGATGGACGGGTGTTCGTGACTTTTGTGATAGAGAAAGATGGAGCCGTGTCTCACGTACGAGTAGTTCGTTCTGCTCACCCGCTTTTGGATGCAGAAGCACTTCGGGTAATCTCCGGAATGCCGAAATGGAAACCGGCTATGTCGGGAGGAAAGGCTGTGCGTTTTGAGAAGACGTTACCGATCACGTTTAAATATACGCCACAAGAGACCGAGTTGACTTATGAGCAATATTTGAAAAATTTGGAGGAAGAGCAGGAAATACTGAAGAAAGGGGAAAAGATGAGTTTGGAAGATATGGCTCGCCGGGTGAATGCTTTCAAGGAGCAATTGGGGGATGATGCCACGTTGCGTAAATTGTTGCTGGAGAAAAGTCAGACGATTAAGGGTGAAATCGATAGTACCGTGAAGGCTCAAACGAAAGTGTTGAAGCTGAAAAAGAATGACGTGAAGGAGTTGACAAAAATCTACGAGGACGAGATTAACACGAAGATTCAACTGATTGAAAGTTTGGGAACAGATCAGTTCATCAGCCATTTCGTTGAATCCGAGCTTGAGATGAGAAAGATCGAGATGGACAAGATGCTAAAGATTAAAGACCTTTTGAAAGATCGGTTCAAATTGTATTTTGAGAATTATATCTTGCAACAATAGTATATTATTGCAGAATTGATAAAAGATGCCGGCATTTATTGTTCCGGCATTTTTTATTAGAGATATTTGTTCTAGTTGATTATAAGGTAAATTTCAGTAGAAATCACATTATAATGAGTGAGAATTAATATATTTGTAGTCGGTATGACGATGTATTTTTCAGATCAGGATATTTTAGCTTCCATGAGGAAGGATAAGACTATCGGTATTCAGCGTTTGTTTGACCGGTATTACCGTCCATTGGTGTTATTTGCTGATGAATTTCTGAAAGATAGATCTGCAGCAGAGGATTTGGTGCAAGATTTTTTTGTCAAACTGTGGGAGGATGATTATTTGTTGAAGGTAACAGCGAGTACTCTCGGTTCTTATCTTTATTCAGCGGTTAGGAATCGGGCAATTTCTTTTCTTCAGAAAAAAGATGTATTACGCAATTCTCAAGAACTGGGAGTGATAGATATCTCTGTAGATGTGGTAGAGGATATTGACGAGGAACGAATGGATATTGTAATGAAAGAGGTAGAATTACTGCCAGAAAGAACCCGGCAAGTAGTGGAACGTGTGATGTTACGGGGTTTGAAGTATAAAGAAGCTGCTGAGGAATTAAAAATTTCTATAAACACGGTGAAGTTTGCTTTAAAAGAGGGAACAAAACGTTTACGGGAACGCTTGGCTTCAATGGGACCAGAAGTTTTATTTTATTTTCTACGAAAGTTTTCTAATCATTAGAATTATTTTTTCAAAAAAATCGATTTTACCCTACCCGTTTTTTGTTTTTTTAGGTCTTACTGGTAAAAGTAAGTAATTATGAAGTTACCGGGAGATATACATGAATTAATTTTGGAAGACTTAGCGTCTAAATTAGACGTCTTAGGTCAGGAAAAACTTGAAGCATGGTTAGAGGAGAATGGGGAGAATAAGGAGATATGCCGGAAATTTTGCTCTTTGTGGTATAGTGGAAAATGGGCTAATTCCCGAGTAGGAATAAAGAAACAGATCGCTTGGGAACAAATTCAAGGGCGGCGAAGAAATAGACGAAGGATACGTTGGATTGTTAGAAGTGCTTCTGTTGCAGCTTCTTTAATATGTGTAATTGGATTGATATGGCTCTTTACTTCGAAAGATGAAATTATTCCTGTTGCTTCCTTGCCGAAGTGGCAACCCCGCCAGGCGACGCTTGTGCTTTCGACGGGAGAGATGAAGGAATTAGGTGTCACGAAAATGAACATGATAGAGGAAAAAGGTGCTATTATTTGTTCTGATTCTGCTTATTTGGAGTACCGGGATGAAGGTTTGGAAAAATCTCAAGAAGAACAAGTATATAATGAATTGATTGTGCCTAAAGGCGGGGAGTATCGTTTGCGGCTGGTAGATGGAAGTCTGGTGATTATAAATTCTGGATCAAGATTACGCTTCCCAGTTAATTTTAATGGAGAAAGTCGGGAAGTTTTTTTATCAGGAGGTGCTTGTTTTGAGGTTGCAAAAGATTCATTGAAACCGTTTATTGTACATGCAAATGAAGCGGATGTTCGGGTGTTGGGAACGTTATTTGACGTGTCTGCCTATGAGGATGAAGAACGGGTAGAAGTAACTTTAGTAAATGGCGCTGTAAAGGTTTCTGTTGATGGTTCTAATGATCGGTTAGTGCCTAACGAACAGTTTGTATTTGACCGGCGAACTGGGAAAACTTTGGTACGAGAGGTTAATGCTGAAAGTTATATTGCTTGGACGAATGGTATATTCCGATTTGATGCTTTGCCTTTGGACTTGTTGATGAAAAAGTTAAGTCGTTGGTTCGATATCCAGTACGAATTTGGGGATGATATATTGAAGGAGGTACTTTATTCCGGTGGATTTCGAAAATATGATAATGTACAAGATATCCTGAATATGATTGGGGAAGTCACAAATATTTCTTTTACAGTAACAAATGATATAATTAGAATAAATAAAAAATCGGATAATGCGACCAACATCATCCGATGATATTCATCTCCTTTTGGGAAGAGGTGAATAAAGTAAAACTTAATAACACAAATGTATGAAAAAAAGTCAAGAGCACAAACCTGTGTCTGAAAAAGACAGGTGGTGGAAAATTTGTATGATTATGAAATTGACATTGTTTATGTGTGTATTTCTCGTGGTCTCGACATTGGGAAATGGTTTTTCTCAACAGAGAATTACAATGCAGTTGGGAAACACGACAATTAAAAAGGCGTTAACAGAATTTCAACGCCAAACAGATAAAATCGTGATTTATAGTGATAATAACTTTAGTACATCTCAAGAAATTGTTGCTAATTTTAAAGATGTTGAGATGGAATCGTTTCTGGCAAAAATCTTAGAGGGAAGTGGAATGACCTATAAGTTGATGAAAGATTATATCTTAATTCTTCCCTTAAAAGTAAATGTAACCGATTCTTTAAATCAGCTGAAAGAGTACACGATAAAAGGAATTGTGAAGGATGAGGGAGGTAGTTTTATGCCGGGGGTAACTGTTTTGATAAAAGGTACTCAGGTTGGAGTTGCTACTGATATTGAAGGGAAATTTGAGATTGCAACAACAAATCCAGATAAGTTAGTACTTGTTTTTTCTTTTGTAGGGATGCAGACTGTTGAAGTAAAATATAGCGGTCAGGCTATGATTAACGTGGTGATGAAAGAGGCGGTAAATGAAATGGAAGAGGTGACCGTCGTGAGTACTGGTTACCAAACGGTAAATAGAAAAGATATGGTCGGTTCTTATACTGTGGTAAAAGCTGATGATGTGATGATTCCTAGTTATTCAACAATTGACCAGATGTTACAAGGTCAAGTCGCAGGAATGATGATTATGAATACGAGTTCTCGGGTTGGGGCAAGCCCTAAAATTAAAATTCGGGGAACCGCAACATTATTGGGTAATCAGGATCCTCTTTGGGTTGTAGACGGTATTATTCAAGATGATCCGATTCCGATTGATTTGATGACGAATATGGCAGATGACTTAAAAAATATTTTAGGGAATCAAATCTCTTGGCTAAACCCAAATGATATCGAAACAATTACAGTATTAAAGGATGCTTCTGCAACTGCTGTTTATGGGTCCAGGGCCTCAAACGGGGTTATTGTGGTAACAACGAAAAAAGGCAAAACAGGAAGAATGTCTATTAATTATTCCGGAAGTTTCTCGTATGCTCCGGCTCCCACGTACGATCGGTTCAACTATATGAATTCACAGGAAAGGATTCAGTTCGCTGAAGAAGCATATAATTATGGAGCTCGATATGGTGAAGAGCCTCTGAAACAACCTTATACTTACGAAGGTTTGATGAAAATGTATATTGATGGAGACATTAATCAAGATGAATATTTGAGTCGTAAGAGTGCATTAGAAATGGTAAATACAGATTGGTTGGATTTGTTAACCCGGGTGACATTGAATCAAACTCATAGTCTTAGTATATCTGGAGGAACGGATAAAGTGAGTTATCGGGTGTCTTTGGGTTATAATAATAATCATGGTCAAGAATTGAAGAATGATGGGGAACGTTTAACATCTAGTATTTCTGTCGGAATGCAACTTCCGCATCGAATTAAAATTGATGTCGGGATGAATGGGACAATCTCGAAAAATGCGGGATATGCTTCTGGTGTTAATCCATTAAGTTATGCGTTGTCAACAAGTCGTGCATTACCTGCTTTTGATGAGAATGGAGAACGTTTGTTTTATAAAAGACGGAGTTCATATGGTTTTAATAACGAGTCGGAAACATTAAGTTATAATATTTTAAATGAATTAGATCATAGTGGTTCGGAAGTAAAGAATCATCGTTTGTCTTTAAATCTGATTTTGTCATGGCAACTTTTGGATTGGCTGAAGTATCAGTTTACAGGAGGGTATACTTATTCTAATCAAAATCGACAATCATTCCGAGAGGAGGAAACTTATGCGGTAGCAAATGAATATCGAGGATATGATTTTGATAGCGTTGAACCAGATGATCCTTGGTTTAAAGCAGCACTTTTGCCTTTCGGTGGAGATGTATTTACGTCAGATGCAATACAGCAAACTTATAATATCCAAAATCAATTACTTATTTCAAAAACATTTGCAGAAAGGCATCGCTTGAATATGATGCTTGCTACAGAAGTTCGTTCAACGATTAATGAGGAGCATTCCAATACATTATGGGGATATGTGAAGAGTCGTGGAAATAAATTAATTGCACCTACGGCTTGGAGTGATTTTAAGCCTATTGGGGGAAAAACGCAAAGTGGCGTGGGAGAATTATTTAACCGTTTATATAATAATAGTGCCAAGATTTATGGAAAAACTGATAATTTCTTTTCGTTATTCGCAACGTTAGCCTATTCATTTTCGGATCGCTACGTGTTGAATGCTAATTTTCGACATGAAGCATCCAATCGTTTCGGCCAGGATGTGAATCATCGGTTTGATCCTGAATATTCTTTTGGTGTTTCTTGGCGAGTGAGTGAGGAACCGTTTATGCAGAGTCAGATTGGGTGGTTATCCCAATTGAATTTGAAAGCTACTTATGGTATTCAGGGAAATGTTTTGCAAAATATTGGTCCGGATTTGGTTTTATATCAAGGAGGAGTGGCTGGAGTATTTAATGAATATTCTTCTTCGATTGCCCGAATCCCTAATCCAAACTTGTCATGGGAACGAACACGGACATGGAATTTTGGGGTAGATTTGGAATTATTTCAAAAAGTATCTGTCGTATTTGAATATTATACCCGGCGTTCCAATGCAATTATTGGCCAAGAGATACCTTACGAGAACGGATTGAGTTCAATGGAAATAAATGGAGGGATTATTTATAATAAAGGTGCTGAAGTTACAGTAAATTTTGTTCCGGTAAAAACAAAGGATTTTGCACTAAATGTAAGTGTGAATTCTTCCAAGAACTGGAACACAACGGGAGTCGGTCCTTCTAGAGAACCTGGTTTGTATGAATATCTGTCGGGTAATGCAGAAAAAGTGATGAAAAAAGGTTATCCTGTAGGGGCTTTCTGGTCCTATAGTTTTGCTGGATTGAACCATGAAAACGGTACTCCTCAATTCAATTTGTTAGAGGTGTCTGAAGATAAGCCTTATAATGGAGATCCGACGAGTTTCCTTGTGTATTCCGGGACGACAGAGCCTTATTTTACTGGAGGGGTGAATTTGAATGCTAGGTATAAATCTTTTACGTTGTCTACAATGTTCTCGTTGCTTTTAGGAGGACGCAAACGCCTTCCCTCTCCTTATGAAGATTTTAAGAATAAGATCTTTTTACCTAATGAAACCAAGAATGTTTCCAAAGATTTAGTAAAACGTTGGATGAAACCGGGAGATGAAGAATATACTAACATTCCTGCTTTAATTCGGAAAGATTATATGATGGAGGTTCCAACTGGTCAGGAAAATATGATAGAGATGTGGGAAAATTCGGATGTAATGGTCGTGAAGTCTTCTTTCTTGAGATGTTGTAATTTGAGCTTAGGATGGAGAATGAATCCGGAAATATCAAAGAAATTCGGGGTGTCAAATCTATCTTTAAATGCATCGGTTAGTAACCTTTTCGTAATTGCTTCCAAGCGTTTCAATGGTTTTGATCCTGAATTAGGGGATAGTATTATGCCCCGGAATTATTCTTTTAGTATTAATATTGGATTTTAAATTTAGAAGATATGAAAATAAAGATATTCATATTTGCAATTGTTCTTCTGTTATCCTCTTGTTCGGAGTTCTTAGAGCCTAAATCACCGAATGAATATATTCCGAAACACGCATCTGCATTAGACGAGATGTTGTTAGGATCAGCTTATCCTTCTTCTACAAGCGATCCATTGTTTGTTTTTCACAATATTTTAGATGATGATGTGAAAATAACAGATGAGAATGTTACTTGGGGAGAGGTTAATGTTAATCAGAGAGAGGCTTTTATGCAACTTTTTTCATGGCATCCGGATTTACAGATGACGATGAAAGATGCTGGTAATTATCAAAAGGTTTGGGAGACTTATTATAATTTGATCTTAGGTGCGAATGCAGCATTGGATTATATTAAAGAAGTTTCCGGAACAGAAGAGGATAAAGCTCACGTACAGGCTCAGGCGTTGGCATTAAGAGCTTTTTACTATCTGCAATTGGTGAACTTGTTTGGAGAGCCTTATACTTATAATAAAGAAGCTTTGGGGGTCCCTCTAAAATTAACCAGTGCTTTGAGTATCAGTTATGATAAGCGGAAAACTGTCGGAGAGGTATATGACCAGATTGTAAGGGATTTGGATGAGGCTGAAAAATATTTTTTGATGCTTCCCAATGAAAAACAATTTTTGCCTAATTACCGAATCACATTACCTGCTGTTCAACTTTTGAAAGCTCGGGTGAATCTTTATATGAACAATCTTGAAGAGGCAGCAAAATATGCTAAAAACGTGATTGAAGATTGGGATTTTGTATTATATGATTTGCGCTCAATTTCTTATGATGGGGTTACGTTCCCTAATTACGTAACTTATGATAATCCGGAGACAATTTGGGCGTTTGGAAAAAGAAATGATCTTCTCAAGTTTACTCATGATTTGATGGGTGATTATGGTGTGAAGGATCATTGGGTACTTATAAATGCTTCAGATGAATTAGTTGATAATTATGAAGATGAAGGTGATTTACGTAAACAATTTTATCTCGTACCGGAATACGGTTATACTCCCGTGTGTTATTTGGCTGTAAGTAAATGCGTGTTCTTGGGAGAGAGTATTCCTTCTGATGATAAATTTATGTTGGCTCTGAGATTATCTGAAGCTTATTTGATTTTGGCAGAGGCAACTGCTAAAACAGATCCGACGATTGCGTTGAATGCGGTAAATGAATTGCGGAAAAAAAGAATATCAGAAGAGAAGTATAAAGATAAATCAGGATTATCCGGGGATGAATTACTCGAGTTTGTAAGGAATGAACGTCGTCGGGAACTTTGTTTCGAGGGGCATCGTTGGTTTGATTTGAGGCGTTATGGAATGCCTAGTTTTACTCGTGTGTGGAAAGAAGGAGGTGTGGCAGCAAAATGGTTTACAATGGAGAAAGAGGATGCTGCTTATACATTACCTATTTCTAAAGAAGTAATGGATCGTAATCCGGGGTTAGTTCAAAATCGATTAGGTAATCCTAAATATTAATAGTAAGATGAAAATTATAAGTACAATATTCGTGGGACTTGCGTTGTTTTTGTTAAGTTCTTGTCATGAGGATGAAACATTGACTCCTCGTCCTTTAGAAATGGAATTACGTTATGAATTTCCTGAAGGTAATAATGCATGGGATCAAGATTTAGTTGAAATAGCCGATAAGTTTAAAACTTATCTGATATACCTTAATTCCGCAACACTTTGATTTAAATTAATTTATAAGTTCCTGAGCAACAAAAAGTTGCCCAGGATTTTGCTGTGTCAGATTTTTCACTTATCTTAGTGTTGCAATTATTAGTGGTGCGATAAAAACCACACCACTGTAGTTAAACGATTAATTTTTAGTCAAATATAAGCGTTCATTGATTTTTTGATTTGAAAATGATTTATTAGTCCTGTAGTTTCAACACATCAGGATTATGAATCAAGGCAAGTTTGTATTTTCCCAAGTTGTCGAGTATATACCGCGTTATCAGTTTGATAAACTCGTAAAGCAATATAAAGGAGATTGGCATACCAAAAATCTCAGCAGTTACAATCACCTCCTTCATCTGCTTTTCGGACAGTTGACAGGATGTGATTCTCTGAGGGATATTTGTCTATGCCTCGAAGCCCATAACAAGATGCTTTATCATCTCGGTTTTCGTAAGGCCGTGAACCATACCTCATTGTCTCGTGCAAACGAAAGCAGGGATTATCGCATTTTTGAGGGGCTGGGCCTTTATTTGATTGCCACGGTCAGACCGATGTTCTCAAATATCCAACTGTCTCAAATTACCATTGATAACGTGATATATGCGCTTGATTCCACGACCATATCAACCAGTATAAGGCTTGCAACGTGGGCTTTGGGGAAATACAGCAAAGGAGCTGTCAAGATGCACGCCCTGTTGGATTTGAGAGGCAGCATACCTGCCAATATCCATATCACGGACGGCAAGTGGCATGACAGCAACGAGCTTGATGCACTGGCACCGGAGCCTTATGCTTTCTACGTGATGGATAAGGCCTATGTTGACTTTAAAGCACTTTTCAGATTTCATCAGGCTCAGGCATTTTGGGTATCACGTCCAAAAGAGAACATGAAATTCGAGACTGTCGAGCAGATGGATATTTCCGATGTCAAGTCTGGCGTACTGGAAGACTCCCGTATAAGGGTAACGGGGTATAACTCAAGCAAGCTGTATCCCGAAGCCATGAGATTTGTCCGCGTTTATGACCCTGATAATGATACTATTGTGGACTTTATATCCAATAACTTTGAAGTCAGTGCCTTGGAAATATCCAACTTGTACCGCCATCGATGGGATATAGAGGTATTCTTCAAGTGGATTAAACAGAACATTACCGTAAAAACTCTGTGGGGATATTCGGAAAATGCTGTCAAAATCCATCTTTGGGCTGCCATCATATCGTATCTGACAGTAGTAAGAATAAAGGTTGCCAGCAACAGCCCTTATTCAATCACCGAGGTGGCTACCCTGATTAGAATATCCGCGTTGGAAAGGACTGACCTGCGGTCGTTGATAACCAAGCTAGACTCATCAATCATTTCAAACCAAAATGTCAAAGAACTCTCGTTATTTGATGATATTTAAAACTAATGCGATTTTATCGCACCAGTAGTATGTTGCAATTAGAAAACAAGCGAAAATCGTAACAAGGCATGGCAAAGGTACAAATAAAATCTGAGAAACTCACACCTTTTGGAGGAATTTTTTCAATCATGGAGAAATTTGACTCCATGCTTTCACCCGTTATCGACTCAACACTGGGTCAGAGATGCCGCAGTATCATCGGATATCAGTTCAGCGAGATAGTCCGTTCGCTGATGAGCGTTTATTTCTGTGGCGGCTCATGCGTGGAAGACGTAACGTCACAACTGATGCGCCATCTCTCGTATCATCCTACCCTTCGTACATGCAGCTCTGATACCATCCTCAGAGCCATCAAGGAACTGACAAAGGAAAACATCTCCTATACTTCCGACCAAGGCAAGACCTATGATTTCAATACTGCAGACAAACTCAACACATTGCTTATAAACGCTTTGGTTTCTACAGGCGAGTTGAAGGAAATTGAGGAATACGATGTTGACTTTGACCATCAGTTTCTTGAAACGGAGAAGTATGATGCAAAACCGACCTACAAAAAGTTCCTCGGCTACAGGCCTGGCGTATATGTTATCGGTGACAAGATAGTCTATATCGAGAACAGCGATGGCAACACGAATGTGCGTTTTCATCAGGCAGACACCCATAAGAGATTCTTCGCTCTTCTGGAATCCCAGAACATCCGTGTAAATCGCTTCAGGGCAGACTGCGGTTCCTGCTCGAAGGAAATCGTCAGTGAGATAGAGAAGCATTGCAAACATTTCTACATCCGTGCCAACCGATGCAGTTCGCTCTACAATGACATCTTTGCTCTGAGAGGATGGAAGACGGAGGAGATTAACGGCATCCAGTTCGAACTCAATTCCATTCTCGTTGAGAAATGGGAAGGCAAGTGCTATCGTCTTGTCATCCAGAGACAAAGACGCAACAGTGGCGACCTTGACCTGTGGGAAGGCGAATACACTTACCGTTGTATTCTGACCAACGATTACAAGTCATCGACAAGGGACATTGTTGAATTCTACAATCTGCGTGGCGGCAAGGAACGTATCTTTGACGACATGAACAACGGATTCGGTTGGAGCAGGCTCCCCAAGTCATTCATGGCGGAGAATACTGTCTTTCTTCTGCTTACTGCATTGATACACAATTTCTACAAGACCATCATGAGCAGGCTTGACACCAAGGCTTTTGGGCTCAAGAAAACGAGTCGCATAAAGGCTTTTGTCTTCAGATTCATCTCCGTACCTGCCAAGTGGATCATGACTGCAAGGCAATACGTGCTGAATATCTACACAGAGAACCGCGCTTATGCAAAACCCTTCAAAACAGAATTCGGATAAGAATCCTTTCTTTCCGGTTAGAATCTGCGTATTACCTCAAGTCGCATCGTGGGGTAAGGGGATGTTGGCTACATATTGATGTTGTGCTGTTGCTTTTTACTGAAAGCTACTACTAACGACTCATAAATCTACCCTTAATCGTGTATTGGATGATAGTTGCGGATTTTAGGATATATAAAAATTTGGAAGAAGAAGATTTTGATCGTTCTTGGGTTGGATCTAGTGGAGGAGCGGTCCATGGTTCTCCTTTGAATGATGAACAAGCTGCTTTTTACGTGGATTTCATGAAGAATCATGTGTTTGCTTTTTTGATTCCGGAGTTGACAGATCGGGTATTACCAATATATATTTACTTGGCTTATCATATGTATCTTGATTCTCCTTTGGGAGCTAGTCCAAGTACGACGAAATATGATGGTATGGATTTTTGGGCATTCTGCTTGGAAGGAGATGTACCGGGACTACTTTATACCCGCATTGTTCGTCCACAGACTCCGGAAGAGTATATGGAAAGAAGAGGAATTATTTTAAAGGAAATTTTGCAGAGGATTGTTGCTAAAGGGAATATTGCTATTCCTTCAGAATTTGAGAATGATTTTGATTATGAGACTCAAATTGTTTACTTGGCAGGGTCTGAAAGTGATATAAATTATTATAAAACAAGAGGTTTCCCCGGACAAATGGGCCCCAAAAATTTCACGATTGCTCCATTAAAAAGTATTAGTAATACGTCAATGCAAAGGAATTTTATAGACTACATGTACTTAGCTATCCGGTATGAACGAGATGTAATTTTGAATCTTTATCCGGAAGATAAGTATCCCAAAATTATCAAGTATTATGATTTTGTAGTAAACTATTTAAAAAAGAATTATGAGTGGGACATAACAAAAATTGCTGTCCTTCCGGTGCTAAATTAGTATTGTAAAAATATCACAAGTATGAAAATGAAATGGTTATTTTTCGTTAGCTTATTGCTGACGATAAGGGTAGTTTATGCCCAGTCAGAAGAGAAAAGTGCTGTTAAAGAACAAAAGGATTTAGATTGGTATAATTGTTCATTCGAGGCAGATCAAGTATACGGAGCAGCTATCAATAAAGCGTATCAGTTTTTGAAAGATAAGAAAGGAAAATCTAAGCCGATTGTTGCTTTGATTGGTGGGGGGATTGATTGGGAACATGAAGCTTTGAAAAATAATATATGGACGAATCCTAAAGAAAAACCTGATGGAAAAGATAATGATAGAAACGGGTATGTGGATGATTTGCATGGTTGGAATTTTTTAGGGGCGGCAGATGGACAGGTGATGGAAAAGTTGATGGTAGAGGGCGATAGAGAATTTTTACGTTTGAAAGATAAATATGATTCTTATTTTTTTGATGGGAAAAATTATTTCAAATATGTTGATGGTAAAAGGGTTGCGTTAGATCCTCCGGCAGATATGGATGAGTACAAATATTATCAATATATCGTGATGCCGTCATCTCGATTATGTTCTGAGTACGGGAGTTTATTATTTGCTAACGTACTTAGAGAATATGTCCAGATCTTTGACAAACAAATGAAAGATAGGAATCCGGGAAAGACATCATTTACTGTAGAAGATCTTGTTGCTTGTGTTGATAAAAATAGTCCGAGAGATAGTCTAAGAGATATTGCGTTATATCTGATGGCATGGAGTATGAATCAGAAGAGAGGAGATGAGAAAGCTTGGGAGGGAACATATAATTATTACTTTAGCGACAAGGTTGAGAATAGAATGAAAGAAAGGTATGAACGAGTTTTGAAAGAGAATGGAACTGATTTGCGTAAAGAGATTGTCGGGGATAATTATATGGATATTAACGACAGAATATATGGTAATAATGTTTTATTAACTTTGAATTCGGAAATTAATACTATGGTAGCGGGAATTATAGCTGGGAAACGTGGAGTAGAGGGGCATAATAGTCCGATAGCAGAAAATGCTCAAATTATGAATCTGGTAGTTTCGGCAGAGAGTGGAGAACCTTATTTGAAAGATATGGCATTGGCAATACGTTATGCTGTCGATCATCAAGCGGATATCATATTGTTAGGCGAACAAAATACAGTTTATCCCAAAGAGCAGAAACAATGGATGATTGAGGCGATACGTTATGCTGAAAGTAAAGGGGTATTAGTTGTTGTTCCTACGTGGGATCTGTCCTTTGATGTGTCTCAACTCGTTTTTTATCCGAATCGTTGGATGGATGGAGGGAAGGATTTAACTAATTTACTGGTTGTTGCCTCGTCGGATAAGGCTGGTAATCCATCTATAGCATCAAATTATGGGGTTCAAGGCATTGATCTTTTTGCTCCGGGAATGGAAGTTTTTGCTCCTAATGTAGGGGATACTTACAAGTCTGCATCTGGACCTTGTTTAGCGGCGGCAACGGTTGCAGGCATTGCAGCTTTAATCAAAACATATTATCCACGATTAACTGGTAATCAAATTCGAGATGTGTTGTTGAAAACAGTTTCTTCTCGTAAAGGTGTGGAAGTTCAAAAGAATTGTCGATTAAATGGTCAAATGTCAGAAGATCTTTTCTTATTTGAGCAACTATGTCAGAGCGGAGGAATCGTGAATGCCTATCAAGCTCTTGTTGAGGCAGAAAGAATAGCCAAGTAAAATATGTGAAAATAAGGATGATGAAACGTAAATTATTGCTTATATTGTTTTTAATTGTAGCTTTTGGACTTCACGCTTCTTGGGGCCAACAGGGTAAATCTGTTATCCCTTATCGAATTGTTGGGGGGAAAATGATTATTGAAATGTTCGTGAATGGGAAGTTACAAAATTTTATTTTTGATACGGGAGGACAAACTTCCCTGTCTCCTGATTTATGTCAAGAGTTAGGATTGAAGATTGTAACAAAGATTCAAGTAAAGGACGCCAATAATCAGCCAGTGACTTATCCTGTTGTAGAATTAGGGTGTCTAGAAACCTCTGATAAAGGTATAAATTTTAAGGATATTCCTGTTTTACAAATGGGACATTTTTCTTTTGACTGTTTTGGGGTGGTTGGATTGATTGGGAGTGATCTGTTGGCAAATATGATTTTGGAAATAGATTCTAAGCAACAGAGAATTACTATCACGACGGCAGAAAAACAGACAAATGTTTCTTTACGTAAATCAGTCTCTTTTGTTGAGGAGGGAGTGATGCCGATTATTGAATTGCAAGCAGGATTGGGAAATGGGATAAAGGTATTATTTGATACCGGAAGTTCTGGGTTCATCAGTTTGAAAACAAGTGATTATGAACGCTTATCTACTTCTTGTGCATTTGAGAATGTTATAGAAGGTTATGGAGAGGGAGGGCTTGGAGTTGCAGGTGTTGCAAAAGCTAATGTGATTCATCGAATTCATTTCCCTCTTGTCTCATTTGCGGGAACTCGTTTCTGTCATGTGTTTGCTGAAACCTCAGATGCCCCTTATACATTATTGGGGATGAAATTATTAGATTATGGGAAGCTTACTATAGATTATTCTCGTCATCGTTTTTATTTTGAAGCGTATACACAGGAGAATGACTTGGGGCAGAGGTTCCCGGATTTTAGAGTGCGTGTAAAAGATGGAAATCTTGTTGTATCAGCCGTATGGGGAAAGATGAGGGATATTCTTTCAATTGGAGATAAGGTGTTGAAAATCGATGGGAAACAGACAGGGAATTATGATTTCTGTGAAAGTATAACACAAGGGATTCCGGAATTAAAAGGAAAAAAATCTGTAAAAATGACCATACAGACTGAACAAGGTGAAAAAGTAGTTCGTTATAAAAAGAAATAATGATATGAAGAAGATATTTGTATTAATATGTTGTATTTTTTTGTTCTTTAGCGTGTTTTCTCAGTCTAAGAATACATCGGTAGAGGTTCTTGATTATCGTACCGTTGATGGTAAAATTGTATTGGAATTGTTAGTTAATGACATAAAGGCAGATTTCGTTTTAGATATTAACGGGGCTAATGCCGTTCTGCCCGAATACGTGGAAAAATTGAAAATCGATCAAGAGGTACAAAAATCATTATCTAACGTGACAAAAACTAGAGGAATAGAGGTTATTAAAACGATGAAAATAAATAAAATTTCTTTTGGAAATAATATTTTCAGGAATGGTTTTCCTGTACTTGTATTGAAAGATGCTCCTTATCTTAGAAAATTAGGAGTAGCAGGCACTATCAACGCTCGTTTGTTTCGCGGTACAACGATAACGTTAGATGGCAAACGACAGAAAATTACAACTTCAATCCCCTATCGCCCTCCTTACATGAGGTTGGATTATCGTGCTGATTGTGTGTTAGAAACAGATGAAACATTACTTTGTCCGGTTACGATTAATGGGAAAAATTATTCTTTTGTCTTTGATTCATGGTGTGAAGATGTCATTGCCATGTCTTCGGAAGATTTTGCTTTATTTACAGGGGAAAAGGCTGGGCAGGAGTTGAATATTAATTTGGGATATGAGGCTCCGATAAAGACTGAGCAAGTAAAAGTTGCAGATGAATGTCTATTTGTTAAGAATATGATGAAAAATGTTCTTATTCCAGAAAATGAGAGTTTGCAACGTTCCGTTTTAGGGATAGGATTATTAAAGGAAGGAATATTATCAATTGATGTACGTCGTTCGAGAATGTACTTCCAACCTTATGATCTGGTGAAAATTGAAGATGAATTGATTCCCAAAGATTTGAATGTGAAAGTTGAATCCGGAAAGTTGAATCCGATTACAGGAGAATATTTTTTGGAGCATGTTTTTGATTATAAAAAAGGGGGAGATTTTGTTTTAAAAGGAGATAAGCCTGTTGTTATTGATTTCTGGGCATCTTGGTGTGGACCTTGTATGAAGATGGTTCCTTTCATGGAAAAGTTAGCAGCCCAATATAAGGATCAGGTGATTTTTTATAAAGTAAATGCAGATGTAGAAAGAGAATTATGCCGGATCTATAATATAGAGGCTTTGCCTACGTTCTTTTTTATTCCGGTTGGAGGAAAACCGATAGTTGAAGTTGGTGCTAGACCAGAGAATTTTGAAAGTATAATTCAAGAGCAGTTATTAAAGAAAAATTGATATTGAAAATCATAAAAAGAGGACTGAATGTCCTAAAATCCTGTTTGTATGTGTAGACTGCTCTCTTGTGTAGAGGGAGAGATTAGATGATTGTAAGGGATGTTGAGGAGTGGTAGTCGTCTCGAATGGGACTTAGGAAAAGTTCTCTTTTTTGTTTGTCACTTTGTCAGTGCGGTCGTAACAATGCGTCAGTTCTGAACGTATATCACAGGTTGGTACGTAGTTTGTATTGACATATTATAGAATGTATAAATTGTAAAAGTATGGCCTATATAGATTACTATAAGATTTTAGGGATTGATAAAAGTGCTTCACAGGATGATATCAAGAAGGCTTTTAAGAAACTGGCCAGAAAGTATCATCCGGACTTGAATCCGGACGACCCGAATGCTAAGCAACGTTTTCAAGAGATTAACGAGGCAAACGAGGTATTGGGTGATCCGGAGAAACGGAAGAAATATGACCAATATGGAGAGAACTGGAAACATGCCGACGAGTTCGAGGCCCAGAAACAGCGTTACCAACAACAAGGCGGTGGAGGTTTCGGGAGTGGAGCTCATTGGTCGTCGGAAGGCGGGTTCTCCGGAATGGGTGGGGATGGCGAGTTTTCGGACTTCTTCGAGTCGTTATTCGGTTCCCGTCGGGGTGGAGGACGTTCTGCCGCATTCCGAGGACAGGATTATAATGCTGAATTGCATTTGTCATTCCATGATGCCGCACGGACACACAAACAGGTGTTGTCTGTAAATGGTAAAAATATACGTATTACTGTTCCGGCCGGGGTGGCTGATGGGCAAACGATCAAATTGAAAGGACAAGGCGGACCCGGTGTAAACGGGGGACCCGCAGGAGACTTGTATATCACATTCGTGATTGCGGAAGACCCCGTATTCAAGCGTTTAGGAAACGATCTGTACGTGACGGCTCCTTTAAACCTGTACTCGGCTGTTTTAGGAGGAGAACAGGTGGTGGATACGATGAATGGTAAAGTGAAATTAAAGGTAAAACCCGGAACACAGAACGGGGCGAAAGTAAGGTTGAAGGGAAAAGGTTTTCCTGTCTATAAGGAAGAAGGAAAGTTCGGTGATCTGATCGTGACTTATTCTGTGGAGATTCCGACAAATTTGACGGAAAAACAGAAAGAGTTATTCCAGGAATTACAAAAACTTAGCTAAAGGGAAGAGTTATGGAAACAGATTTAATTATAGTTAGGGAATACTGTCAGAAAAGTCACGTGGATCCGTTGTTTATCGTGTCTCTGGAAGAAGATGGACTAATTGATATTCAGGTTGTCGATGGTGAACGCTACTTGCTTGGTTCGCAATTACAGGACTTGGAACGATTTGTCCGGTGGCATGAAGATTTATCTGTCAACACGGAAGGAATCGGTGTTATCCACGAGTTGATGGGACGTATGCACGAAATGCAACAGGAACTGAAGCAACTGCGACGAGAAGTCCGATTACTTCGAACGAACTATTTGGAAGAAATACTGTAATGCTTCATGAAGCATTACAGTATTTTTTAGTTTACTACTTTTGTGTCTGTCCCCAATAAGAAAAAACAAGAAAATAAGCGATATTTTTCAAGATGATTGTATGCGGGTGAAAATGCTGTGTTTTTATTATTTGGAGAAATTATTGTGATTATTCCATTTTATTCGTACTTTTATACAGGTTGTATGTTAAAATTGTGCTAGAAATGGAAATAATTAAGATTGCCTCTAAGGCGTGGTATAAATTGTACGTGATACTATTTTGTTGTATCCTGAATGCAGGAGTATTAAACGCATCCGGTCGGTTGGATGTCGACACGACGGTTTATGTCGTGGCGGATGAAGGTCCTGAATTTAAAGGAGATATAATACAGTGGATAGGTGAAAATGTTCAATATCCTCAAGTGGCTTGGGATAACGGTATCATGGGAAAAGTGATTGTCGCTTTTATTGTGGAAAAGGATGGAAAAGTTTCTAATGTACAGGTTGTACGGGGTATACATGAGTCTTTAAATGAGGAAGCGTTAAGGGTGTTTAACAAAATGCCTGCTTGGAAACCGGCAAAAATCAAGGAGGAGAATGTGCGTTACCGTTTTACTTGTCCTTTGACATTTAATATCGAACGTGCGGAGGCAGAATCTTATTCGTATGATGAATTTATTACTATGTTGGATCGGGAAGGAAAGATCCCTTTGGAAAATATTCAGGAAGAGACGGATCCGGTAATCATACAGATGTACGTGGCACAGAAACAACAATTCCTGAAGGGTGGGGAAAGTGCTTTCAAGCAGGCTCTTGATAGGATAAGCCCGTCATACAACGTGAGAGTGCCTGCGAGTTTTGTCCGGGAATACAAGTTGGATAAAGAACAGCAGAAAAAATTGGATGCCGTGTATAAATGGAAACGTCTTGAGCAAGAAAAACTGATAAAAAGAATGGGGAAGAAAGACTTGATTAAAAGATATGCGGAATTGTCTCCCTTATTTGCTCATTTGAATATCTTGGAAGAGGCGAAAATAAGGGAATGCATGAATCCCGAACAACACTTGTTATATTTTCATGATTTGATGGAAGGGAAGATGATTTCCCATGAGCCTGATGGTCATGAGTCTTGTTCCTGTAAATGCTTTTATCATCTGAATGTTTCTCTGCATGGAATCGGGGGAATACAGAACTGGATAGCGAGAGAAGTGAAATACCCGATAATTGCTCAGGAACGTAACATTCAGGGGAAGGTGATCGTGGGTTTTCTGATTAACACGGATGGGAGTATCTCCGATGTTCACGTGGTCCAAAGCGTGGACCCGAGCTTGGATGCGGAATCTGTGCGGGTCATGCGCCGATTGCAGCCTTTCGCTCCGGTGATATGTCCTATCCATAAACGGAAAGTAGCTGTTTATTATACAGCTCCGATAAATTTCCAACTTCAATAGTTTATATATGATCGGATTTATTCATTTCCTTTCTCTAGGTCTGCCCGGGCTTTACTTTGCGTCACGAGATAGACTCCCGTGAACACCAACAGGGCGGCGACGGGTTTATCCCAAGTTAATTTATCCTGCCCCATGAGAATGGCTAGGGTAGCTGCAACCAGGGGTTGAGCGTAATTGTACATGCTGATTGTCGTGGGACGGATGCGTTTCAAGGCAATCGGGATGAACAGGTAAGCGAGGAACGTGGCGAAAAATACCACGTAGAAAAGGCTGGCCAGAGCGCTTAGAGAAGTTTCTGCCGAGAATAGTTTCGCGTTTACCACGTCGTTCATGCTGAACGGGAGCATGAGGATCGTTGAGAACAGGAACATCCATTTCATTAGGGTTACCGGGGAATAGCGCTGGGCGATCGGTTTTGAAATCACGAGATAGGTTGCGTAACTCACCACGCTAATAAAACAAAGCAGGTTGCCCATCAACGACCCCCCGTGTCCCTGGTTTATCGTGTAGGATTGCCAGATGATTAGCAGAGCCCCACACGCCCCGATCAGCACCCCGCCTGCCTTCTTGGAAGTAATGGGTTCTTTTAGCACCAGGGCTGAAATAAGCATCACCATCACGGGATTCATCGTGACGATCAACCCGGCATCGATCGGGGAGGTCATTCCAAGTCCTTCAATGAATGTGAGTTGATTAACAGTTGTACCTAGAATAGCACAAAAAAACAGGATTAGTAAATCTTTTTTACTTACTTTCTCGTTTAAGGTAAATAGGGAAACCACCCAAAAGGCGAGTGCCCCGAATGACATACGTAGGAACGTGAGGCCTACAGGATCAATCCACTCCGGCATTAAGGTTTTGGCGATAGGAATATTTATTCCAAAGAGGATGTTTGCGGCGAAGATGGCTATGTGGCCATGCCATTTATCTTTTGTCATAGGCTCATGATTCTTATATTGTTATGCGAATGTAAGGTTATTTTTAATATAAATAGATGGGCGTATGAAAAAAAAGAAGATAGGATTATTACCAAAGATCGTGATCGCGATTGCTTTGGGTATAGCGTGCGGACTTTTCTTCCCCGGTTGGCTGGTAAGAATTTTCTTAACGATAAATGGTTTGTTTAGTAATTTCCTCGGTTTTATCATCCCGCTGCTGATCCTTGGATTGGTGGCCCCGGGCATTGCCGATTTGGGTAAAGGTGCCGGGAAGTTGTTGTTGATAACTGCTTTGCTGGCGTATGGATTTACCTTGTTTTCGGGGTTCTTCACTTACTTTGCCAGTGACTTGAGTTATCCGTGGCTATTGAAAGATGCCGAGTTGCAACCGCTGGAAACAGCGGCGGTGGAACCTTTGGCTCCCTATTTCACGGTGATGATGCCCCCTTTGATGGACGTGATGACTTCTTTGGTTTTGGCTTTCACGCTAGGTTTGGGTATGTCGGTTATCAACGGGGCCACGTTGAAAGGAGCGATGGAGGATTTCAAGGATATTATCAACAAGGTGATCACGGGGGTGATTATTCCTTTGTTACCGCTTTACATTTTCGGTATTTTCCTGAATATCTCGAATTCCGGCCAGGTTTCGGGTGTGTTGGGCGTGTTTGTGAAAATTATCGTGATGATATTTTTCTTGACGATAGTTCTGTTGTTTATCCAATTCTTTATTGCCGGGATTGTATCGAAGAAGAATCCGTTCCGGTTGTTCCGGAATATGTTACCGGCTTATATGACGGCTTTGGGAACACAGTCTTCTGCGGCAACGATTCCCGTGACACTAGAGCAATCGATAAAAAATGGTGTTAATCGGGAACTGGCAGCTTTCGTGATTCCACTTTGTGCCACGATACACTTGTCGGGTAGCACGATGAAAATCGTGGCTTGTGCCATGGCGATCATGTTGATGTCGGGGATGCCGATTTCTTTCGGGGTGATGGCCGGGTTTATTTTCATGCTGGGAATTGCGATGGTAGCGGCCCCGGGGGTACCGGGCGGTGCGATCATGGCGGCTTTGGGGTTATTGCAGTCCATGCTGGGATTTGACGAGACGGCCCAGGGATTGATGATCGCCTTGTACATTGCGATGGATAGTTTCGGTACGGCTTGTAACGTGACGGGAGATGGTGCGATTGCCGTGATTATGGACCGGATCAACAAGGAAAGTAATCACACGGGGACTCTGGAAGAACTAGAAGAGGTGGTCGTGGTGGAATGATCTGGTATTCAGTTCGATTTAATACATAAAATGAAAATGAATATATGATTACTTCCGGATCACTATCGTGTAAAGCGCTATTAGAACGCTATTAAATCCCTATTAAAACGCTGTTATATATAGCGTTTTATAAGTTCTTTTATTGCTTTTTAAAATGATTATATGCAGAATTGATCCGTTAGTAATCATGATTTGTTGCTAAATATATTTATATCGTGGGGATTACATGTTATTAACTGTTGTTTGAAGACAATAGTTTCACGTGGTAGCGTGAATCTAAATGTTAAATTTAAGATATTCAGTTTTTATCTTTATCTTTGTCTGACACAAAGCGAGCTATTATGACAGAACCTCGGGAAGAAATAGTAAAAAAGGCGTTTCTGCAATTCTTGAACAGGGGATATAAGGCCTGTTCGTTGAAAACATTGGAGCAAGCCACGGGCTTGACCAAGGGCGCTTTTTATTATTACTTCAAGGATAAGAAGGAGATTTTGGAGGCGGGGATGGAACGGTATTTCAGCGTGATGAAGGAGGAGAGTGGGGAGGATGTGGAGCGAGTGGCTTCTCTGCGGGAGTACATTGATCTCGTGATCAAGAATAAAGAGGAGAGTGCCGATGCTTCCCAGAGAGTTTTCGGATGTTTTATACTGGAAGTCTTGTTTTTCCAGCTGGTGCTGGAAGTGGCCCCGATCTTTCCGGAGTTCCGGGAGCGGATATACACGATTTCCAAGAGGCGGTTGGCGAACTGGGAGCGTGCTATCTTGAAGGCTAAGCAAAGCGGGGAAATTCGGGCGACATTGGATACTTCGGTTTTGGCGCGTAACTTGATGTCCGTGTCGAGTAGTATGTTGAATATCGAGTTGGAACAGGCGAATTTCCAATATATGTTTTCAGATACCCGGATGCAGTTTGAACAATATTATATGTTGATAAAGAAATGAACGGAACGAGAGACACGATTATCGAGACAGCTTTTTTGTTGTTCCTGAAAAAAGGATTCAAGGCGGTTACGCTTACCGACTTGGAGAAGGCCGTGGGGATGACGAAAGGGACGTTTTATTATCATTTCTTGAACAAGGAGGAGGTTTTGAAAGAGGGGGTGACGAGGTATTACCGTATGTTGAATAACCGACGGGCCGAGGAGATGAGCCGGGTACATTCGTTGCGGGAGTTTGTTGACCTGACGATCCATAACTTGGAAAGTATCGGTCATTACGGGGCGAAACGTTTGGATAGTGATATTCCCGAAATTTTGTGTCTATCGCTGATGGTGGAGGTGATTTCCCTGTATCCGGAGTTTAAACAGATGGTGAGTGACACGAAAATCTCGTGGATGTCGAAGTTGGAAGGTGTTATCTTAGAGGCAAAACGAGAGAGGGAGATAAGAGATGACGTGGACACGTCGATTTTGGCAAAGAATTTGCTGAACATAAGCATTGGGTTGATAAATTACATTGTTATGCATCAAGATATTTCTTATGCTTTATCATCGGTGCGTTACCAGTATGAACAACTTTATTCGTTAGTAAAAGCTCGATAAAGTTTTTACGGGAGTACATACCGGAAAGTATAAATTTGAAGAGACTTGAAGTTAGAATATAAAAACGAGAAAGTGATGAAGAGGATTACGGAATGTAAATCTGGATTAAGTTTAATTGTTGTACTACTGTGCTTTATCTTGCAGTCGAATGCGCAGGGGGTGTTAAGTTTGGAGGATTGTCGGCGGTTGGCGATAGAGAACAACAAGAAACTGAAAATTGCAGATGAGGACGTGAAGGCAAGTGAGGCGCAAAGAGCCGAGGCTTTCACGAGGTATTTGCCTAGTATTGACGCTGTGGGCGTGTATTTGCGCAACCAGAAAGAGATTAATTTGTTGTCGGATGATGCCCATTTACCTGTCGGGTCGATTGGCTCGGACGGGAAGTTCACGTTTCGTCCCGATCAGTTGATGATGGGGGCGGATGGGAAGCCGGTGATGGTGAACGGGCAGTATGTCCCGAAGGATTACGCCCTGTTGCCAAAGGAGGCGATGACCGTGGACGAACGAAACTTAGGAATTGTGCAGGTCGGGTTGACCCAGCCGATTTACATGGGAGGGAAGATCAGGGCTTATAATCAGATTGCCGGGTTGTCGGAGCAGTTGGCAAAGAGCAAGCGGTCGCAGGAGTTGCAGAACGTGATTCTCTCGACGGACGAGGCTTACTGGCAGATCGTTTCCTTGGTAAACCGGAAGAAATTGGCGGATAAGTACGTGGAGACGTTGACGAAGTTCGTGCATGATGTCGAGTTGATGCACACGACGGGGGTAGCAACCAAAGCGGACGTGCTTTCCGTGCGGGTGAAACTGAACGAGGGGGAGATGGTCCAAACGAAGGTGGACAACGGGTTGAGTTTGTCCCGGATGTTGTTGAACCAGATTTGCGGTTTACCGACAGACACGATCGTGATGTTGAAAGAGGAGGTGGCAGACACGGACGTGGAGGAGGTGCCGACGGAGAGTTTGGAACGGGTGTATAGCCGACGTCCGGAGGTGGCGAGTTTACAGCTGGCCACGGATATATATAAAAAGAAGGAGAAGATAGCTTTATCCGAGTATTTGCCGACGATTGCTTTAACGGCGAATTATTTGAGCAGCACGCCTTCTTTCTTTGACGGGGTAAGCACGAAGTTCGAAGGCATGTGGAGTGTGGGTGTCGGGATTAAAGCTCCGATATTCCATTGGGGAGCGTCACGCAAGAGTTTGCGTAACGCGAAAGCCCAGACTAACGCGATGAATTACAAGTTGCAGGAGGCAAAGGAGCAGATCGAGTTACAGGTGAGCCAGTCGGAATTCAAGATGAAGGAGGTGACGAAGAAGTTGGCGATGGCCCGTAAGAATCTGGAACGGGCGGAGGAAAATCTGAAGTTCGCGAATTTGGGTTTCAAGGAGGGTACGATACCCGTGCTGAACGTGCTAGAGGCGCAAACGGCTTGGTTGACGGCGAATTCGGAGCTGATCGATACGCAGATCGAGGCCCGGTTGTGTAAGGTTTATTTGGAGAGAGCTTATGGAACACTGGAATTTTAGATTTATGATACTAGATTTAAGATTAATTCCCTCTAGCTCCCCCTTTCCAAGGGGGAGAAACGGATGCGAGAAACCGCCACAATGTAACAACGTAGCGTGTCCTCCCCCTGTGTAAGGGGGAGTTAGAGGGGGTAGTTTTCCATTTTAAGTTTTAAACTCTAAATTCTAAATTTTAAATTAATTGTTATGAGTGAAAAGAAAGTAAGCGGGAAGGTATTGATGTTTACAGGGATCGTGATCATCGTATTTTTGGTTGCTATATTCGGGTTTATTTTTTGGGAACCGGTGCCGGAGATGATTCAAGGTGAGGCGGAGGTCACGGAAGTACGGATTTCCGGGAAGGTTCCGGGGAGGATTGAGCGTTTTTTAGTGGACGAGGGGGATCAGGTGATGAAAGGAGATACGGTGGCGATTTTGGATAGTCCGGAGGTGATGGCAAAATTTAATCAGGCACAGGCAGCGGAAGAGGCTGCCCAAGCATTGAGCGATAAGGCCCAGAAGGGAGCCCGTGAGGAACAGAAAGCGATGGCCTTCCAAACGTGGAAAAAAGCACAGGCGGCTCTTGATGTGGCAAAGAAGTCTTTTGACCGGGTGCAGAAGTTGTTTGAAAATGATGTGGTTTCCGCACAGAAACGTGATGAGGCCGAGGCCAATTATAAAGCGATGCTAGCCACGGAGCAGGCAGCGAAGGCTCAGTATGAGATGGCGAAGAACGGGGCGGAGAAGGAAGATAAATTGGCGGCCGAGGCTCAGGTGAACCGGGCAAGGGGGGCCGTGGAAGAAGTTAGTTCTTATATTAAGGAGACATTTTTGATTTCACCGATTTCGGGAGAGATTTCCGAACGTTATCCGAAGGTGGGAGAGTTGGTGGGGACGGGGTCCCCCGTGATGAACGTGCTGGACTTGGAGGATATGTGGGTGGTTTTTAACGTGCGAGAGGATTTATTGGGCGACTTGAAGATGGGAACCGTGTTCACGGGGTATATTCCCGCTTTGAACAATAAGGAGGTGCAGTTGAAAGTGACTCACATGAAGAATATGGGTACTTATGCTGCTTGGAGAGCAACGAAGACAACCGGGCAGTATGATACGAAGACTTTCGAGGTGAAGGCTGTTCCCACGGAAAAGGTGGAGGGGTTGAGACCGGGGATGAGCGTGCTGAAAAGAGCTAAAAACTAAAAGCTAAAAATTAAAAGTTTAGAATTTAAAGTAATGTAGAGTTTAAAATTTAGAATGAAGTGTTTCCCGAAGACGGTGAGTAACTTAGCTCTCCCTCTGTTTATAGAGGGAGTACCCGAAGGGGGAGGGAGTTCAATCTAAAATCTAGAATCATAAATCTAAAATTAATCTATGCGTGAGAATATAAGGGCTTTGGGGGTGTTGATGAAACGGGAGGTCCGGATGTTGGCAGAACGTCGGATCTACTGGTTTGTGATGATCTTCGCACCTTTGTTCTGTTTCCTGTTTTTCATGGATTTGTTGAAAGACGGGTTGCCGAAAAAGTTGCCTGTGGCCGTGGTGGATGAGGATAATACCACGACTTCCCGTTCTTTGGTACGTTCGTTGAACACGTTTGCCCAGACGGACGTGGTGATGCGCACGGCGAATTTTAGCGAGGCACGAGAGGCTTTGCAGCGGGGGGATGTTTACGGGATTTTTTATATCCCGGCGGACTTCCGGCGGGATGCATCGACAGGGGGAGAGCCCGTGTTATCGTTTTACACGAATGATACTTATTTTCTGGCGGGTTCTTTGTTGTATAAAGATATGCGGATGCAATCAAATTTAGCGAATGGAGCGGTTCAACAAACGTTATTGCTGGCGAAGGGAGAGGGCGGGCCGTTGCTCGCCGCTAAGCTGATGCCGATCGTACTAGATACGCACCCGTTGAATAACCCGTGGTTGAGTTACGCTGTCTATTTGGCGAATTTCCTTTTACCTGCATTCTTGTGTATGTTCGTGATGTTTACCACGGTGTACAGTATTAGTGAGGAGATTAAGCGGAGGACTTCAAGAGAGTGGTTGGAGGCAGGAAATGGTTCTATTATCGTGGCATTAATGGGGAAACTTGTTCCGCAGGCGTTGATTTTCACGGCGATGGGGATGCTTGCTCTTTCCATGTTGTATGGTTATGCTCATTTCCCGTTAAATAGTGGATTTTTCCCGATGTTTTTGGCTATGGTACTGATGATTCTTGCCTCTCAGTGTTTTGCCCTGTTTGTTACGGGAATAACTCGTCGGAGTAGGATCGCATTGAGTGCGTGTGCTTTGTGGGGCGTGTTGTCATTTTCGATATGCGGTTTTACTTATCCGGTGCGTTCCATGCCGGAGCTGGCTCAGATCGGGTCGAATTTGTTCCAGATGCGTCACTATTTTTTGATATACGTGGATCAGGCTTTGAATGGTATTCCGATGATATTTTCCTGGCAGAGTTATGCGGCATTGATGGTATATCTGTTCTTGCCGATTTTTATCCTGCCGAAGTTGAAGTTGGATTTGTTGGAGTTTAAGTATTTGCCATAAATCGTTGAAAACGATTTATGGGTTACAGGTTGGCAGGTTGCAGGTTGGAATGAGTTTGAAATTTAGAGTTTAGAATTTAGAATGAAAAAGACTACCCCCTCTAACTCCCCCTTACACAAGGGGAGAAACGGACGCAAGAAATTGCTACAATGTTTTCAATGTAGCGTGTCCTCCTCCTTTTCAAGGGGGAATTAGAGGGGGTTAATCTAAAATCAAAAATCATTAAATCTAAAATTGAAATGGGTTTTTGGACGGATATATATTATGTTTTTAAACGAGAGTTTTACGCGGTGTTTCGGGATCATGCCGTGCTGACTTTTTTCGTGGCGTTGATGTTGGGGTACCCGGTGGTTTACACGTTTATATATAGTAATGAGGTGGCGAGGGAAGTGCCTGTGGCGGTGGTGGATCATTCGAAGTCAGCGTTGAGCCGGGAGTTTATCCGGAATTGGGATGCCACGGCGAGTGTGGACGTGGTGGCCCGTTGTGAGGATATGGAGGCGGCGAAGTTGCTGATGTATAAGAAAGATATTTACGGGATTCTTGAGGTCCCCTCTGATTTTAGTAAGAACGTGGCCCGGGGGGAACAGGCTCACGTATCTCTTTATTGCGATATGGGAGCTTTGCTGAATTACAAGGCTTTGTTGACGGCCGGGACGGACGTTTCTTTGGCGATGGGGAAGGATATACAGGTACAGGGGATGGAGTATGCCACGGAGATCACTGAACAGATTGCGTCTTCTCCCGTACGGATTCAAGACGTGAAGTTGTTTAATCCGCAAGGAGGTTTCACTTCTTTTTTGATCCCGGCGGTGTTGATTTTGGTGGTGCAGCAGTCGTTATTGTTGGGAGTGGGAACGATTACAGGGACAGAGCGGGATCGACGTCGGAAAGGGTTGTTGTTACCTGCGAATAAGCATTTTCGTCGTCCGGCACGGGTAGTTTTAGGGAAGGCTTTTGCTTATTTGCCTATTTATTTCGTGATGAGTTATTGGGTGTTTTTCATCGTGCCTCGTTTGTTCGGGATGACCCAGGTGGGGGAACGGGGGGAACTGATGTTGTTTTTGTTCCCGTTTTTGCTGGCGTGTACCTTTTTTGCTATTGCTATGTCGTTTTTTAGTCGCGAACGGGAAATGCCTTTCTTGATATTCGTGTTCACGTCTGTGCCGTTGATGTTTATTTCCGGAATTTCTTGGCCGAAGTCAGCAATACCGGAATATTGGGTGTGGTTTGGAAAGTTGTTTCCTTCCTCGTTCGGGATTGACGGTTTCGTGAAAATTAATAATACAGGTGCCACGTTGTCAGAGGTGTTACCTGAATTTTGGGGGTTGTGTATATTGATGGTGTTTTATTTTATTGTGGCATGTTTGTTGTATAAAAGAGAGTGTAAAAAGTTAAAATTTAACATGGTTTAGTGATAAAATTGGAAAATGATGAAAGGTGTTGTATTTTCTTTGCTTGGGTTGATTTTATTGATGTGTGCCTGTGGAAGTTCTAAAACAAAGCAGGAACGCGGTAAGGCTACGGTGCAGGCCGATACGGTGAAAAGTTACCAAGGGGAATTGTCGATTATTTATCCGGGAAAGATCAAGGCGGCTTCAGAGGTAAAGCTGTCATTTCGAGTGGCCGGACCTATTCGGGCGGTGTTGCCGGAAGTGGGGGCGTTCGTGAAGAAGGGAGAGTTGATTGCCGAGATTGATCCGAGAGATTACGAGATTCAACTTTCAGCGACAGAGGCGGAGTACAATCAAGTGAAGGAGGAAGCCGGAAGGGTCATCGAGTTATATAACCGGGGGAGCGTTCCGGTGAATGACTACGATAAGGCCGTGGCTGGGGTTAAGCAAATTACGGCAAAGTATGATGCCCATAAGAACGCCTTGGCTGATACTCGTCTGACAGCACCTTTCGACGGGTATATTCAGAAAAAATATTATGATTCTCACGAGACGGTAGCTGCCGGTTACCCCGTGGTGTCTATGATTAATAGTAATTATTTTGACGTGGATATTGATATTCCGTCCAGTGATTTTGTACGACAAGATTTGTTTAAGTCGTTTTCTTGTACGATTGACGTGTTCCCGGGACAAGTTTTCCCGTTAGAGTTGATTGAAATTACTCGGAAGGCGAACTTGAATCAGTTGTACCGGATGCGTCTACGTCTGAAACCCGTGCCGGGAGTGGATATTGCAGCAGGGATGAGCGTAAACGTGACGATCGAGTATAACCCGAACGAGGAGGCGTTGACGGTGGTGCCGTTGTCTGCGATGTTCGAAGAAAACGGGGAATCTGCTGTGTGGGTATATAACCCGAAAGCTCAAAATGTGACCAGGCGTGTTATCCAGTTGAAAAAGTTGTTGAAAACAGGTGAGTTGATTGTTTCCGAAGGATTGGCAGCCGGGGAGATCGTTGTATCTGCTGGTGTGCATAGTTTGAAGGAAGGTATGTCCGTGGAATTATTGAAACCGGTTTCTAAAACAAATGTAGGGAAACTGCTTTAATTTTAGATTTTAAATTTTAGATTCCGGCCGCACGAGGCTACGCGGAGAGAATTTAGAACCTGTAACCTTACGAAGGATTTGATATGATGAATTTAGCGGATTATGCATTAAATAATAGGGCGCTGGTAAAGTTTTTTATTGCAGTGCTGGTGATTGGAGGTATTTTTGCCTTTAATTCGATGAGCAAGTTGGAAGACCCGGAAATCAAGGTAAAACAGGCGATGGTGGTTACGGTGTATCCCGGAGCTTCTGCTCATCAGGTGGAGTTGGAAGTAACGGATGTATTGGAGAAGTCGATTCGTTCAATGGGGGCAATCGGTAGTATTGAATCCAAGTCCATGGCGGATATGTCATTGATCACGGTGGAGTTGGAGAGTACTGTGAGCCCGGACGAGTTGGAGCAGAAATGGGATATTCTGCGTCGAAAGGTGACGAATGCACAGGCCCAAATGCCGGATGGAGCGCGTCCTTCCGTGGTGATGGATGATTTCGGGGACGTGTATGGAATGTTTTATGCCATAACGACCGACGGGGTGGGTGACGAGCAGTTGTTGGATTATGCCCAGTTGGTGAAACGGGAGTTGCAAGATATTGAGGGGGTGCGTCGTGTTGAGATCTATGGGAACCGAACCCCGTGTATCAATATCGAGATGATGCAGGATAAGATGGCAAATCTGGGGGTTCACCCGATGGAAGTGTTGTCCACGTTGAACAGTCAGAATAAAACCGTGTATCCTGGTTATTTCAATAGTGGGGATCAGCGTTTGCGGGTGGCTATTAATGATAGCTATAAGTCGATCGAGGATATTAAGAATCTAATTATACAGGGACACGAGGATGATCAGTTACGTTTGCGGGACATTGCGTCCATCACGGAAGGGTATGAGGACCCGGCCCGCAACGGGATGAAGTATGATGGCAAGCAGGCTTTCGGGTTGGCAATTTCCATGGAAAAAGGTGGGAATATCATTACTTTGGGAGAGAAGGTAGATCAGGAGTTACAGCAGTTGAAAGAGTCCCGGATTCCGGTGGGCGTGGATTTTCAGAAAGTATTTTTTCAGCCAGACCGGGTGAGGGATGCCATTAATGTTTTCATGGTTAACTTGTTGGAATCGGTGGTAATCGTGATTCTTGTGCTGATGCTTACCATGGGATTCCGGAGCGGGGTGATTATCGGAACCGGACTGGTGATTATCGTACTGGGCTCATTCGTGGTGCTTTATCTTTTTGACGGAACGTTACAACGGGTTTCGCTGGGGTCGCTGATTGTTGCCATGGGGATGCTGGTGGATAATGCGATCGTGATTGTCGACGGGATACTGGTTGATTTGGAGCGGGGCGTGAAACGTCCGGCCGCACTGACGAATATAGCGAAGAAGACGGCGATGCCTTTATTGGGGGCTACATTGATTGCTATCTTGGCGTTTTTCCCGATCTTTATTTCCCCGGATACGACGGGCGAGTACGTGCGGGATTTGTTTATCGTGCTGGCGGTATCCCTGTTGTTGAGTTGGGTGTTGGCGTTGACGCATATCCCGATTCATGCGGATCACTCGTTGAAAGTGAAACCGAAGAAGGCGAACGAGAATTTGTATGATAGTAAGATATACCGGTTGTTCCGGCAATTTCTTTCTTTTATGTTGTGGCACAAGTCCATGGCAATCGGGGTGGTCGTGGTTTTATTGGCAGTTACTGCATTCTTGTACCGCTATATTCCGCAAGGTTTCTTCCCGGATTTGAGTTACACACAGTTGTATATTGAATTTAAAATGCCGGAGGGTACCCGGGTGGAACGGGTCGAGTCGGATTTGGCAAGTATAGAGGATTATTTGTTGAGTCGTCCGGAAGTGACTCATGTAACGACGAGTGTCGGCGGGACTCCTGCCCGTTATAATCTGGTGCGTTCTATCGCGGAGCCCACGATGAGTTACGGGGAGTTGATCGTGGATTACACGACCCCGGAAGAGTTGAAGGCGTCGATGACCGAGATTCAGGATTACTTGACGGCTCATTACCCGGATGCTTACGTGCGGATGAAACGTTATAATTTGATGTACAAGAAGTACCCGATTGAGTTGATGTTCACGGGACCGGACCCGGCCGTGTTGAGAGAGTTGACGGAGAAAGCGGAACAGATTATGCGTGACGAACCCGCAATTACTTTGGTGACGAATGACTGGGAGCCGATGACTCCCACGTTGATGGTGGATTACTACCAGCCGATTGCCCGTTCCGTGGGACTTTCCCGTTCGGATGTCGGTTTGTCAATGCTTGCAGCCACGGATGGAATGCCTGTGGGATCTTTCTACGAGGGAGTTCATGCAAAGCCTTTGTACATGAAGAGCGTGAATAGTGAGGGGGAGAAGGTGGAAGCACTGGATAATATTCCCGTTTGGAGTGTGCTGCCTTCGACGGCGGCTCTGAACGAGGAGTCGTTGAAGGGGTTGTTGATGGGGACGATGTCCGGGGAGGATTTGCTGGCCCAAAGTATAGGTTCTATCCCGTTGAATCAAGCCACGAAAGGTATTTCTTTGAAATGGGAAGATCCTGTTGTGCGACGTTATAACGGGCAGAGGGCTATGCGGGCGCAATGTAATAATGCTTTGGGGTACACGGCGGAGAGTGCCCGTGCGTTGATCGTAGAGAAGGTGGATACGATTACTTTGCCCGAGGGCTACGCTAAGCAGTGGTTGGGAGAGCATAAGGCCAGCGGGGAGTCCATGAAATATTTGTTCGGGAATATTCCGTTAGCGGTTATTCTGATGATTGCGATACTGATCATGTTGTTCAAGGATTTCCGCAAGCCGATTATTATTTTCTGTTGTTTACCTTTGGCTGCAATCGGGATCGTGCTGGGAATGTTAATCAGTGGTAAAGAGTTTGGTTTCGTGGCGATTGTCGGTGCGTTGGGATTAGTCGGGATGATGATTAAGAACGGAGTGGTACTACTGGATGAGATCGGGTTACAGATTGCTTCCGGGAAAGATCAGACGCAGGCTCTGCTGGATTCTTCTTCTTCTCGTTTCCGTCCGGTGATGATGGCGTCATTGACGACGATATTGGGGATGATTCCGTTGCTGGGTGACGATATGTTTGGTTCGATGGCCGTTACGATTATGGGGGGCTTGTTGGTAGGTACGGTGATCACGTTGGTGTTTATTCCCGTGTTGTACGCGATATTCTTTAAAGAGAAAAAAAGTGATAGCATAAGTTAGAGGATTATTATGAAAGGTCTGTTGACAATATTATTGGTTTTAGGTATTTCTCCGGTAAAAGCGCAGGTTTCTTTGAACTTGGAGAAATGTCGGGAAATGGCTTTAGAAAGTAGCAAGAAGATGTCGATTGCCACGAAACAAGGGGAGAAGGCTGAATTTGAGCGAAAGGCTTATCGTGCGAATTTTTTGCCCAAGCTTTCGGCTACCGGGTTGTATGCTTATATGCAGAAGAAGAGTTCGTTCACGATTGATGGGGGGTATTTACCGACGTTCGTACCGGATGCAAACGGGGAGTTGGTTTACAATCTTTATATTGATCCGGCGACGAAACTTCCAGTAATGGGAAAGGATGGTCGGCCTCTTTCGGCGCAATATGCTTTTATGCCTGATATTGAGCTGGAGTTAGGGTTGCGAGGGGTTTATTCGGCGGGAGCGATGCTGGAACAACCGATTTATATGGGTGGGAAGATTCGTTCAGCTTATCGTATGGCCACGATTGGGAAGGAAATGTCCGAATTGAATAAGCAGTATACCCGTGCGGAGGTGATTACCGAGGCGGACGAGGCTTATTGGCAATACTTGCGGGTGGTGGAATTGGTGACTTCTGCCCAGAAGTATAAGGCGGTAGTTAATGAGTTAGTGCGGAATTTGACGGATGCTTACGAAACAGGGATGGCTTCTCGAAATGATTTGCTGAAGGCGCAGGTAAAGTTGAACGAGGCCGAGTTGATGTTACAAAAGGCGGAGAACGGGAAGGCTTTGGCAGGGATGAATCTTTGCCGGGTAATCGGGATTGATCTTTATTCGACGATACAGGTGAGTGATTCTTTGTATGATGAGGTGACTCCAGGCGTGTTGAATGCTGGGGAGGGATTACAACAGCGTCCCGAATATAATTTGTTGGAGAAGGATGTGGAATTGAAGGAGAAACAGGTGGCGTTGACCCGTTCTGATTTTTTGCCGGAGGTGGGAGTTTCCGCCTCTTATGGATTTTCGGGGGGAATATCTCTGAACGGGCAGACGGAGGACGTGGCATCTTTTACGGCCATGGCTTCCGTGAAGATTCCTATTTATCACTGGGGTGAGGGCCGGGGAAAGATTAAAGCGATGAAGGCCGAGCAGGAGATGAGTCGATTGAAAAAAGAGGAGATGTCACAAATGATGCTTTTGGAGATTGCACGGGCTCGCTATAATATCGAGGATTGTCACACACGGGTTATTCTGACCCGTAAATCGTTGAGCCAGGCAGAAGAAAATCTGGGGGTGAGCAAGAATCAGTACGAGGTGGGTATGGAGACGATTACGAACTACATGGAGGCTCAGGCACAATGGCAAAAGGCGTGGAGTGATTGGATTGATGCGAAGGCGGAATTACGATTGAGCGAGACGAGATACTTGAAGGCGACTGGACGGCTGAATTGATTTTTGATTTTGAGCATAGAAGGTAAAATTTTATAAATCAAAGGTTAAAGGCAGAAATTAAAAATCGGAAAGAGGGATTTGTTTTTGTAAATAACGGGAATAGCTTTAACTTTACCGTGTCATGTAAAGGTATGTTAATGGTGCCCGATGTAAAAGAGTCAACGATAATTCGACTGTTAGAAACAGGTGACGAGAGATGTATGAAGATGATGTTTGATACTTATTATCAAGCATTATGTACGTATGTTATGCGTTATTTGATTTCGATGGAAGATGCGGAGGATATTGTTCAGACGGTGTTTATATCCTTGTGGAATAATAAGCGGGGACAGGAATTTTCGGGGTCTTTGAGGGCTTATTTGTTTGGGGCGGCGAGTAAAGCATCTTTACAGTTTATGAGGGATCGGGGGAAAGCATATTTCGTAGATATAGAGTTACACGTTGATGATTTTCTAGAGGAAATGTCCCGTGATAATGAGGTGGAGTTGGAGAAAATGAAGGAGTATTTATATGCTGCCATTGAAGATTTACCCGCTAATCCGAAGAAGGTTCTTACCGCAATTGTTTTTAATAATACACCTTATAAGATGGTTGCCGAGGAGATGGGGATTTCGGTGAATACGGTGAAAACATATTACGCTAGAGCGCTTCAGGCGTTGCGTAAATCTCTTGATGGTAAGACATTTTGTCTTCTTTTCCTTTCTTTCTTTTCTTCTAAAAAATAAATTTTAATTTTTCTTCCTGATTTGTGTCACCCATTTTTAAATTTTGGGAATATGTATGAAATTTATGACACATGAAAGATAAGTCGATATTTGAATTAATTGCAGAATATAGTGCCGGGACGATTTCTTCTGCCGATGCCGAATTACTTCGTGAGAGATTGGAGAGCGATGCGGAGGCTATGCGTTTGTTCCGGGAGATTCGAGAGACCGAGAAGATATTGAAATCCGTGCAGGCGCAAGAAAAAATTGACCTTCAGAAGTCGTGGCAACGTCTTGACAGTTCTTTGGTTGGACGATCTCGAAAAGGACGGTGGCTGTTCTGGACAGTGGGTTCCGTGATTGCTGCTTCCGTGGCGTTATTGCTGATGTTTGTTTTTCCGTTTACCCGACAAGTGGAACAGCCGGAGACGTTGGTATCACAGGTGGGTATTACTCCCGGTGGAGTAAAGGCTATTTTACAGAGTGAGGATGGAAAGATGATAGATTTGACTTCTTCCACTTCCTCTCGTATTGTGACGTCGGATGGTTTGGTGTTAGTGAACGATTCTTTGAAGGGATTAAGGTTTGATCAGAGTAAGTCGGAGAATCAACCGATGAAATATCATACGCTTGCGGTGCCTGTTGGCGGAGAGTATCATTTCACGTTAGCGGATGGAACCCGGGTGTGGGTAAATTCTGCCTCTGAGGTGCGTTTCCCGAATTATTTCTCCGGAGGAAAAAGAGAAATTTATGTCAAAGGAGAGGTCTATTTGGAGGTGGCTCGTGACGAGAAACACCCGTTTATCGTGTATACTGGAGAAAATGAGGTGCGGGTGTTAGGGACGAGATTTAACCTGACCGCTTATCCGGATGAGCAGAAGGTGATCACTACATTGGTGGAGGGAAGTGTCGAGTTTCGGAATGATCAATCGAGCGTTCGCTTGAAACCCGGGGAACAGTCCGTGTTGAATCGGGCTACTAATAAACTCGAAAAGCAAAAGGTTGATGTATCTATTTACACGTCTTGGGTTTCCGGTACATACGAATATGAGCGGAGTCCATTGTCGGATATTACCCGGCAATTATCCCGGTGGTATGACGTGCAGTTTATTTATGAATCTACGGAATTCAGTAATCACCCGTTCACGGGAGTTGTGAAGCGTGACCAGTCGTTGGAAGAAGTGTTGTCGATTATCGAGAAAACGACAAATATCAGGTTTAAAATATCAGGGCGAACAATTATTATAAAACGAGCGGTAGATGCAGCGAACATCTCCCGCTCAAGTAATTAATTTCATTGCTTTTTAGCGAAACAATTAAAGTACAATTTTATGAAAAAAAATCGATTAAAAAAACTGCATTTCTTGAAAATAGCAGTTTTGCGACATGAAATTAACAAAAACGTGTTGCTATTGGGGGTGTTTATGTTGTTTGGTTTGTGGAATTTTGCTTCGGCGCAGACCAAGAGCGTAACGTTGGACGTGAAGGATATGCCTTTACGTGAAATTTTTAAATTGGTCAAGACACAGACCGGGACAAATTTTATTTACAGTGAGATTGAAATTCAGAAAGGTTCTAACGTGACGCTCAAGTTCGAGAATTTACCGTTAAAAACGGCTTTGGAGAGAATCTTTAAAGATCAACCTTACACGTTTGAGATTCAGGGTGATATTGTGGTTGTAAAACCTACATCGCTGAAGAATGTGAATCAAGAAAATCAGAAAACCTGTGTTATAAAGGGAAAGGTTGTTGGTGAAGACGGTTTACCGATACCGGGTGTGAATATCTTGTTTAAAGGAACAATGATCGGTGTGCTTTCGGATGCAGATGGTGTCTTTAAAATGGAAGTCCCTGCTATGGATGACATTGTGGTAGTTTTCTCTTTTGTGGGTATGAAGACTCAAGAGATTATTTACAAAGGAGAGGCCGATTTGCAGGTTGTCATGAAAGATGACGTGACGGAAGTGGACGAAGTGGTGGTAACGGGAATCTTCAAGAAGGCTAAAGAGAGTTACACGGGTGCCGTGACAACGATTACGGCAAAGGATTTAGCTATGGTAGGGAATCGAAATGTGTTGACTTCTATCCGGAATATTGATCCGAGTTTTAACATCGTGGATGATATTAATATGGGATCAGACCCGAATCGGTTGCCTAATATTACAGTGCGTGGTACGGCGAGTATGGATGTGAGTATGCGAGAATTACAATCAGAAAATCAAGATGATAAAATATCTCCGAATTTGCCGTTGTTTATCATGGATGGCTTTGAGATTTCGTTACAGCAGATGATGGATTTGGACGAGAGCCGGGTGGAGAGTATCACGTTATTGAAAGATGCGAGTGCAACAGCGATGTATGGAACACGCGGTGCAAATGGCGTGGTTGTGATCACAACAAAGCGGCCGGAAGCTGGGCGTTTGACTGTATATTATCGTGGAAGTTTGAATATTGAGGCTCCGGATTTGACTTCCTATAATTTGATGAATGCACAGGAAAAGTTGATGTTTGAAAAAGTTGCCGGATTGTATTCAACGGAAAATGCTAGTAGTGAACAAGATCTTATTGACTTATATAATAAGCGTTTGAAGGAGGTTGAGAGAGGGGTGGATACGTATTGGCTGAAATATCCGGTGCGGACGGGTGTGGGGCATCGGCATAGTTTATCATTGGAGGGTGGCTCCGAGGATTTTCGTTATTCCGTGGGATTAGGATACAATAATGTTGCTGGAGCGATGAAAGGATCAGAACGTAATACATTGAATGGTAATATGTTTTTTTCATATCAATATAAACAATTCCGATTCCAAAATGATTTACAGGTGACGTTTAATACGGCTAAAAATTCACCTTATGGTAACTTTTCGGAGTATGGGCAAGTGAATTCTTATTTTAAGCCTTATGATGATGAGGGAAATTTGTTGATGGTTTTGGAGGATTACGTGTATAGTTCAATGGGAACGTTGAATTCTGCCAATTTAGTTTATAATCCGCTGTGGAATGCGTACTTGCCGAGTATTGATGAGGAGAAGTACACGCAGATACGTAATAATTTTGCCATGGAGTGGACAATCATGCCGGGTTTTGTTTTCCGGGGGCGATTCAGTGTGTCTAAACAACATGACCGATCAGATAAATATATCTCAGCTAAACATACGAAATATTTGGAATATGAGGAAAAGGATGCTTCCCGGAAAGGAGAATATACTTATGGTACGGTGGAGTCATTAAATTATGATGCGGAATTAACATTAAATTACACGAAATTATTTCAGGATGTTCATCAGTTGTATGTAGGGTTGTCCTACAATGTGGCAGAGGATAAGTCAGAAGAGTATCGTTTTAAGGCGGAGGGGATTGCTAACCCGACGATGGATTTTTTAGGGATGGCGAGTGCTTATGAAAAGGATGGAGCCCCTTATGGAAACGAGAGCTTTGCCCGTCGATTAGGAGGTATTTTGAATGCCAACTATACATATGATCGTCGGTATTTTATAGATTTATCAGGAAAAATAGATGGTTCTTCTCGATTTGGTGCGGATAAGCGTTATGCTTTATTTTGGTCGGCCGGTATGGGATGGAATATTCATAACGAGGCATTTATGAGGAATAATAATATTCTAAATGTTGCTCGGTTACGTTTGTCATATGGTAGTTCGGGGTCGCAGGCATTCAATCCGTATCAGGCGTTGACGACGTTTAAGGATTATGGTAATATTTACTATAAAGGATGGAATGGCGTGTATATGATGGCGTTGGGAAATCCGGATTTGGGATGGCAGACAACAAAGCAGTTGAATGTTGGTGTTGAGACGGAATTGTTCGGTGGACGAGTGCGCGTGAATGCAGATGTTTATCATAAGCAAACAGATGATTTGTTGTCGGACATTACGTTACCTTCTTCTGCCGGTTTTGACACGTATAAGGCAAATGTTGGTAAGGTGGTGAATAAGGGGGTGGAGTTGGTGTTAAATGCTTATTTGATTCGGAACACACAACGAGAGATTTTGTGGTCTGTTGGTGGTACACTGGCGCATAATAAGAATGTGATAAAGAAGATTTCCAATTCATTGGACTTTTTGAATAGCGAATTGATGAAAGAGGAAAAGGCTAATCCGAGTTTCTTGTACAAGGAGGGACAGTCGATGAATACAATTTTCGCTGTTCGTTCTTTGGGTATCGATCCTAGTAATGGTCAGGAAATTTTTGTGAAACAGGATGGGCAGTTAACATATGATTGGGATGCAAAGGATAAGGTTGCTTGTGGTGTTGCAGAGCCGAAGATTTGGGGGAATTTGAATACCATGGTACGGTATAAAGATTTTACATTGAATGTAATTTTGGGTTATCGTTACGGGGGGCAACAGTATAATAGCACGTTGGTGAGTAAGGTGGAGAATATTTATCCTTATTATAACACGGATCGTCGGGCTTTATATGACCGTTGGAAAACTCCGGGAGAATCGGCATTGTTTAAAGGTGTACAGGATTTTTCATCAACGAAGGCCTCTTCACGTTTTGTGATGGATGAGAATACATTGGAGTGTCGTTCAATTTCTTTGACCTACGATATGGACGAGGCATGGTGTAAGCGTCATTTAGGACTTAAATATTTGTCTGTTGCCGGATATATGGAGGATGTCTTCCGCTTGTCTTCGATGAAGCAAGAACGCGGATTGGCTTATCCTTTTGCACGGAAGTTTTCGTTGTCTTTGACAGCCCGTTTTTAATTTATAAATGAGAATAACCATGAGAAATATAATTTTGAGCGTGTTTTTGTTTGCCCTTATGGGATGCAATAACTGGTTGGATGTGAATCCTCGCACGGAAATGAAAGAGGATGAGTTGCTGAGTAGTGAGGATGGGTATAAGAGCGCCTTAACCGGTGTTTATATCCAATTGTCTTTAGCTCCGTTGTATGGATGTAATACAAGTTTTTATTTTCCGGAGATGTTGGCTCGTACGTGGACGATTCCTTCGAGTAGTAGGTCGTTGGTTGACTATTATTTGGGAAGATGGGATTATAAACAGAAGGATGTGGAGTCTTTAATTGAGAAGATATGGAAAGGTTATTATACTTGTATTGCGCATTTGAATGAAATTTTGAAAACGGTGGATAAGGATCAGAATCTCTTTCAAAATGGTAATTATGAATTGATCAAAGGGGAAGCTTTGGGATTACGCGGTTTCTTGCATTTGGAATTGTTACGTATGTTTGGTCCCATCCCGGGAGAGACGGCAGCTAATCAGTTGGCCATCCCTTACGTGGAAGAGTTGACCAAGGACCCGAATAAATTGCTGACGCTGACATATAGCGAGGTGATTACCAAGATTATTAAGGATTTGGATGAGGCAGAACAATATTTGAAGGAAGATCCGATTATGGCAGAAGAAGATCCGACTGACGAATGGCAGAAAAACAGAGGTTATCGATTTAATTATTATGCGGTGAAAGCAGCGAAAGCTCGTTACTATCGGTGGATTGGAAACGCTCCGAAAGCAGCCCAATATGCTCAAGAGGTCATTGATAGTAAAAAATTTGCGTTAGCTACCGAGAATGATTATTCTTCTTCAGGAGGGTTGGTGATGTTGAAAGAGCATCTCTTTGGAGTACATAGCCAGAATCACCAGAGTATCATAGAACCTTATTTTAGTGGATCAGATCCTTTGTTAACTCAATCAACTAATTATATACAAACGGCTTACGAGAATATTACGGGAGATATTCGTAATGTTACCAATCGTTATTGGCAGAGTAAACAGAGTCCGGATTACTGGTGGATTACGGTTAACTATTTTTTGAAATATATGGATGGGAGTGATTTTGAGTCACCTAATACGATACCCGTATTGAGATTAGCCGAGATGTATTTGATCTTGACAGAGAGTGCCAGTCAGGATGTGGCAAAGCCTTATTTTTATCAGTATTTGATTGCGCGTAACGTGACTCTTTCGTGGGTGGATGATGTGGCAGATTCTGAAAAGTTGAAAGCACGCTTAGAGAAGGAGTATAGGAAAGAGTTTTGGGGAGAGGGGCAGATGTGGTTTTGGTACAAACGTTGGAATTATGAGAAATTTACTTGGCCTTCATCGTTTACTGTGCCACAAGACGGTTATTTGATTCCGATTCCACAGAGTCAAACGATGTTTGATTAAATTATTGGTTGAATTGAAAAAATGAATGTGATGAAAAGATATAGGTTATTTATATTGTTGGTTGTGGTTTTGAGTTCGTTTTTAGGTAGTTGTGACGAACAGGATGTAATACGTTACGAAAATGATCCGCGAATCTATTTTTACAAGGGGATCGTGTATGATAACGTGGCCAGAACTTCTTACACGCAGTCGGATAGTGTAAAACGGTCTTTTTTCGTGTTACCGGATACACAAATGTGGGATACCGTTTGGGTTGATATCCGAACTATGGGATTCCCAACAGACTACGAGCGTCCGATGAAGATCGTGCAAACGAACGTCGGGGAGCCTTTTGCAGCTGTTGAGGGAAAGCACTATATTGGTTTTGATGATGAGCGGGTGAAGGAACAAGTGTCGATAGCTGCCGGGCAAGTGAAGAGAATGTTACCCGTGATTTTCTATCGTGATCCATCGTTAGAAAAAGATAGTGTGCGCTTGGAAATTGAGATTCAGTCGAACGAGTATTTTAGTGTGGGAATGGATACGTTGTCGCATTTTATGGTGGAAATGACTGCTAAGCCGTCGAAACCAAGATTATGGAATAGTGTTTTTTCATATATATTTGGTGATTGGGGGGCAAAAAAAATGTGGTTTATTATGCGGTATGTCGGATTCACTGATTTCGAGAATCGAATTAGTGATTATGCTTATCAAACCTATTTACGGGGCCGGGCTGCCGAGGCTTTAGCGGAATATAATGCGGACGAGCGGAATGAGGATCGTCCATTGAGAGAGGCTGATGGTACTTTAGTGAAATTTTTGGATAAATAAAGTTTGATGTTATGAGAATGAGAAATAAACTATGGATATTAGGAGTATTGATTTTGATGATCACTACTTCATGTTATGATGATAAGGGAAATTATTCTTATCAAGATCCGAACAGCGTGTTGCCGCTTGAAATTGACGGATTACCGAAAGATACTTCTTTTATGTTGTTCTCGGAAATTGAGCTGACGCCGAAAATTTCGGGAATTGAAAATGAGGATGATTTTCAGTTTACATGGTACACTTATCAATTGTATGCTTCCGGATTCATACCTCAAAGGGATACATTAGCAACAACTAAAGATTTATCTTTCACGATGGAATATCCTGCGGGGAATCAATATCAATTGGTTTTTGAGGCAAAGGAGAAAAAAACGGGGCTTGCCGTACAAAAGAAAATCCTCATGCGTGTTACCTCAGAGTATAGCAAAGGATGGTTTATTTTAGAGGATGAGAATGGAATGACAGATATGGATTTTATTCAAGAGGATGGTACGGTACAGGAGAATCTTTTAACAGAAAGATTAGGGGAAAGAATGAAGGGAGAGGCTGTGAAATTAGTGTACATGAATGGTAGATACACGGATGAAGAGGTGGCAGAGGATGGGACCGTTACAGTTTTAGAAAGTTTGCAAGCTCTTCATATTTTGACAACACAAGATATGAAAACATTAAATCCGGGAAATTTGTCTGTGTTCAAAAATTTTGACGAGGAGTTTTATAATGTTCCTTCGGTTGCGGCTCCTCAAAATATGGATGCCTCTGGCGGGGATATGGTTCTGATAAATGCGGGGCGTTTACATTCACTTTATGGAATGTCTAGTAATGTAGGAAAATTTGGTGTCGGTAAAACAGGACCTGGAGAGTTGGCGTCCGATATGTTATTTCATGCTTATGCATACACTTATGTAATGCTTTTTAGTCGGGAAACTAAAAGTTTTGTGATGGGTGGATCAAGCTCTGAAAGTGACAAAGTCGAGGAATTCTTGCCGGAAGATGGTGGTAAAGTTGGTGAATCGACTTCCAATATGGATAAGGATTTAATTTGTATGTTACAACGTACTTGGGCTAGTTCTGTTACAAAAGGTTGGGCGTTAATGAAGGGAATTAATGATCCGGAAAAATTCTATCTTGCGGATATTGCTTTTAATGGACAATCCTATCCTTTCGTGGATTTTGATGAGATTTCTTCAGAACGAGGCATTTGCCATGCTGATGTATATGGTGCGCATCAGAATAATTCGATTTATTTTGCGAAAGGTAATGTATTGTCTTATTACCAGAAGAATGCGTCGGATCGGGAATCGTTGGAAGAACTTTTTTACGAGTTCCCGGTAGGGGAAACAATTGCTTTTATACAGCAAACGGAATTACTAAAGAAGAATGAAGAGAGTGGTGAAGAGGAAAGCGATTTTTCGAATTTGATCGTATTAACGAATAGCGCTTCCGGTTGGAAATTGTATAGTTGTCCTTTGGAGGGAGACGGTCTTTCTCCTACATTGGTGCCGAATAAACAACCTGTTGTCATTGCTGCTGGTAAAGGATATGCTCGATTTGCATTACCGATGCAATAGTTCGTGTTAGTGTTGTATAGGGAGGGGGCTGTCCCAAAAGTCATTTTATTTCGAAAAACTCCTCCGTCACTTCGTGCCACCTCCTCTATAAACAGAGGAGGTGCTGGTGACTCATCCCGAAGACAGGGAGTATTTTAACTCTCCCTCTGTTTATAGAAGGAGTACCCCGAAGGGGGGAGGGAGTTTTAAAGTGGCTTTTTGGACAGCCCCCTTTTTATTCTTTGTTTTTTCAACATTGTTTGCATTTCTTTCTTATTATTCGTATCATTGTATAGTCGTGTGTGGCGTTTTATTGATAACTTAATATACAGTGCTATGGACATTCATAACTTAAAAACCGTTGCTTGTTATAATTCGAGATTGTTGTTGAGAAGTTGGATGTTCCGGCTGTTTTTGTTATTACTTTTTCTGATTGTTATACTTTATCAGGTCTTGGCGCAGACCAATATTTTTTATGGGGTAAATAGTGGATTGGTGACGTTGTCATCTTATCTTCCTCATGAAAATGCTTATCTGTTCACGATCTTACAAATTGTGCCCTTGATCTTTTTGGCAGGGTCTTTTCTTGGGAAAGAGAGGAAGATGGATTCGATGGACACGGTTTACTATCGTCCGGAGAGTAATGCGGATTACGTGGTGGGAATGATGTTGGGATTCACGAAGACTTTTATGACGATGGCGGGAATTTCTCTTGTTATTGGGATGTTGTTGCATATTTTTGCGAGTGAGTCTCCTTTTAATTTCTGGCTCTATCCTTTTTACTGGTTCACGATGATTTTTCCGGCTTTGGTATTTGCCTTGGGTTTCTCTTTCTTCATTCATACATGGGTTCGTCACCGGGGACTTAGTATATTGATTCTTTTGGTGGTATTCGGGGTGTTTCTGTTTCAGTTGGGTAAGGTGCGGGAAGGGCTTTTTGATCCCTTCGGGTTGTCTTTACCGAATGCTTTTTCTGAAGTGACGGGACATCCGGGAATGCCCCTTTATCTCATGCAGCGGGTTTGCTGGTTATTTGTGGGAATGGGGTTTGCTGGATTGGCCGTGTTGATGTTTCAACGTTTGCCGAATCGTCCGGTGAACCGAAAGCGGGTGATGATCGTGGCGGTCGGTTGTTTGGTGCTGGGGGTTCTATTCGGGGGAGTTGTTTACATGGCACGGGAGAACGTGAAGAATATTCGGGAACTTTATGCCGAAACTTATAATAAATATCAAAAATTCCCGAAAGGAAACGTGGTTTCGAATACCTTGGAGGTGGAGCAAAAGGGAAATGTGCTGTCCGGGAAGAGTACCCTTCTTGTTAAAAATCAGGGGGATCAGGAATTATCGGAAATTATTCTTTACCTGAACCCTGCTTTGGTGGTGTCTGCGATAAAAGAAGGTGAGACTGGCGTGGCGTTTGAACGGGAGAATCAAGTGATTCGGGTTGCCCGGAAATTGCTACCCGGTGAGGAGGTGGAATTAACCGTGGAGTATAGTGGTGGAATTGATGAGCGGGTGTGTTATTTGGACGTGGATTTTGATAAATTATTTCAATTGCAGCCCATTCCCGGGCATAGTTCTACCGCGGGAAAGCGGTTTGCTTTTGTCGGGGATGATTTCACGGTGCTTACCCCGGAATGTCTTTGGTATCCGGTAGCCCGACCGTCGGTGAATCCGGCATCCCCGTATGATGTTTTGCCCGATTTTACTTCCTACTCGTTACAGGTGTCATCGACAGATGGGCGAACGGTTATTGCTCCCGGAAAGCGGGAGACGAAAGAAGGGCGTGTCTGTTTTACGGGAGATATTCCTTTGCCTGGGATGGGGCTTTGTATCGGAAATTTTGAAAAGTATGATCTTGTAGTTGATTCGACATTATATGAACTTTATCTTTTTGCGGGGCATGGTAAGCTTTTGCGAGGATTCGAGGAAATTCGTGATTCCATTCCAGCCATCATTCGTGATGCCCGTTATAACGTGGAGGAACAGATGGGGATCACGTATCCTTATTCTCAATTGACTTTGGTGGAGACTCCGGTCTCTTTTTCCGGTTTTGCCCGTCCTAATAAAGGGGGAAGTGAAATGGCCCAGCCCGGAATGTTATTTCTGCCGGAACGGGGGATCGGGATGTGGAATGATTATAAGGCGGAGGTCGCTTTTAGAAAGCGAATGATGCCCGAGATATCGTCTTTTTATAGTTCTACGGAGGATATGCTCAGTAGTGATTTGACTAGATCGTTATCTTCGATGTTTTTGAATGAATATCGTTATAATGTAAACCAAGCAAGTTTGTTATTATATTCGGTTGTTTCGCCTTCTCTCTTGTGGCGTAGCGGGGTTGCCAGTACTAGTGTAGGTAATTTGTACACGATTAGTCCCATGTTTTATGAACAGACTATGGCATTACATTCTGCTGAATATCCGGCAATTAATTCCATACTGACAGATGCGTTAAAGAAATCGAATATGTTTTTTATCTCTTATTCGGAGACGGATCAAGTGGAACGCTTTGCAGGTCGTAGCGTGGGTGATCTTTTTCGTGATCGATTGGATAATCCTTATGAGACGGCGACTTTTTTACACGAGAGAACGAGTGAGTTATTGCGTTTGTTGAGTGTGAAGGATGTTCCCATGGAACAGATTGTGGCGTTTTTGGCGAAGTTCATTCGAGAAAATCGTTTCCGGCAAGTTGAGTTTGATGACATGAACCGGGAGTTTATTCAGGAGTTCGGGGTTGATTGGATGGACGTTTTGCCAAAATGGTACGAGAATCGTAAGGTCCCTGTATTTTTTGTACGGGATTTTAAGGTGGAAAATATCGCTTCCCCAGAAGATGAAGGGAGTAGTCTTTCTGAATTTTCTTTCTCGGGGGATTTCATTATACGCGATCAGGCTAACAGGCGGTCTCTCGTGTCGGTGAGTGTCTTCAATGACAGCGATGTTGATGGGGTCGTTTCTTTTGAGGCTCGTGATATGATATTTTCAGGAACAAGTTCTCGTAGACAAAGCGAACGAGGCGAGAAGGTTGTTACCCGGAATTTTTTAATTGAAGCGGGAACCGGCAAACAGATAGCTGTGGTGATGAAAGGGATAACATCGACGTTCACTACCAATGTATCAAGTAATCTTCCAATCAAGTTTTTTGTTCGTGGGATGACGAATATATCGAGAACAACGGATTCGACCGAGTACGTGAAAGATCTGGATCGTTCTTATTTCATGCCGGCCCCCGGGGAGATTATCGTGGATAACGAGGATGAAAATTTTAAATTGATCTCGCCCTCTTCTCGGAAACGGCTACGAAATCTGATTTCTCCTTTGAGTGAGTCGAAATACGAGATGGGTTCAACTCTCATGATAAGAGAAGGGGTTGAAGTTGTTCCGAGGCACATGATTAGTTCTGAGGCATACGGGTTGAATAAGCTTACTCATGCTTTCATGTTACAGGGGAGTAAAGCGAAGATGGAATGGACTGCCCGGGTTGAACGTGAGGGCGAGTACGAGATTCTGGCGTATATTCCCCCGAAGGTTTTTGCCCATCGGATTGAAGAGCAGGAGAAAGGTGTCCGGGGAAGTGGAATCTTTACTGTTTCGGCTGTTTCTGTTACAGAAACAGAACCGGAAGAGGTAAAGCAATATTATATCGTGGATGTCGGTGGGGAAAAGCAGGAGGTTTCTGTTGATATTAAAGAGCATGTGGGATGGGTTTCTCTGGGGTTATTCCAGTTGCCTGTCGGGGAATGTAAAATCGTGCTGACGGATCGGGGAAACAAGGATCAGGTTCTTCTTGGTGATGCGATCAAGTGGGTTTATATGGAGGATAAATGATTTTATAGAAACTTTAACACGGCCTTTTGAGTATATATACTCGATTTAAAAGTTTATATATATGAATAAGACAGTGTTTTCGGTATTGAAGTGGACTTCTGTTTCGGGAGTTTTGCTTGTTGCGATGTCTTGTCGGAGGGCTACTCCGGGCTTGGAGATTTCGCAATTGGTGAAGACGGCAGAGGTGCAGAAGTATGATGGGGAGTGTAGTACGACCTATCCCGGGAAGATCAAGGCGGCTTCAGATGTGCAGTTGGCGTTCCGGGTGGCGGGACCTATTCTACGTTTCAACGCTGAAGTGGGGGAGTTCGTGAAGAAAGGGAAAGTGTTGGCGGAGATTGATCCGAGAGATTACAGATTGCAGTACGAGGCGACAAAAGCGGAGTACACGCAGGTGACGGAGGAATCGGATCGGGTGATCGAGTTGTATCACCGGAAAAGTGTTCCCGTGAATGATTACGACAAGGCCGTGGCGGCAAAGCAGCGGATTGCCTCTTTGTATCACGCGAATCTGAATGCGTTGAACGATACGAAGTTGAAGGCTCCTTTCGACGGGTATGTCCAGAAGAAGTTTTTTGACGCTCACGAGATCGTGAATACCGGGACTCCCGTGTTGTCGATGATTAATAATGATTACTACGAGGTAAATATTGATATTCCGTCCAGTGATTTTATTCGCCGGGAGAGCTTTAAGGAGTTTTATTGCGAGGCAGATGTCTTTCCAGGTGTAAAGATTCCCTTGGAGTTGCTGGATATAACACAACAAGCAAATTATAATCAACTTTTCCGGGTGCGCTTCCGGATGAAACCGGATGAGAAATTGAATCTGGCGGCAGGCATGAGTGTCAGCGTGACCATTCGTTTCGAGCCGGGCCAGGAGGGACTATCTATTATCCCGGTCTCTTCTTTATTTCAAAAAGAGGACCAATCATACGTGTGGGTGTATGATACAACCCAAACAACCGTGAGGATGAATCCCGTGAAAGTTATCGAACTGGATAAAGACGGGCAAGTCATCGTGGAATCGGATCTGGCCTCGGGTACAAGGATTGTTTCTGCCGGGGTGAACGGTTTGAAGGAAGGGCAAAAAGTCCGTTTACTACCTCCCGTGTCCTCTTCTAATGTCGGCAAGTTATTATAGATATTGAAAACTAAATTAACCTGCAACTTGCAACCGGTCAACTTGCAACGTTGCAAAGCAACAAAATACAATGAATTTTACGGAATATGCTTTAAAGAATAGAGCTTTTGTCTACTTCTTTGTTTTCGTTTTGGTTGTTGGGGGGATATACTCGTTTTTCACGATGAGTAAGTTGGAGGATCCGGCGATAACCGTGAAGCAGGCTATGGTGGTGACGGCCTATCCGGGAGCTTCTGCCTATCAGGTGGAGTTGGAAGTGACGGATGTATTGGAGAAGGCGATTCGTTCGATGGGGGACTTGGATCATGTTTCCTCTCGTTCGATGGATGACGTGTCGGAGATTATGGTAGAATTGAGTAGTACGGTTCCTTTGGCGGAGTTGCAGCAGAAGTGGGATATTTTACGCCGGAAAGTCATGGGAGCGCAAGCTCAGCTACCGGATGGGGCCCAACCTTCCATCGTGATGGATGACTTCGGGGACGTGTACGGGATGTTTTATGCCATGACGTCCGATGGTTTTGACTATCAGGAAATGTCGGATTACGCGGAACTAGTTCGTCGTTCCGTGTTGGATATTGACGGGGTGAGCAGTGTGGACGTGTATGGAGAACGTCAGTCTTGTATAAACGTCGAGTTCCTGGAAGATAAGATGGCCAACATGGGCGTGCATCCGGCAGAAATAATCATGACCCTGAACGGGCAGAATAAAACGGTTTACTCCGGTTATTTCGATAGCGGGGAGAAACGGGTGCGGGTGAACGTGAACGGGGCTTACAAGGAGATCGATGATATTCGTAATCTTTTGATTAAGGGACACGAACAGGATCAGATCCGCTTGTCGGATGTAGCTCGTGTCACGAGGGGTTACGTGAAACCGGAACGGGAAGGTTTGTTATATGATACTTTGCCGGCAATAGCGATTTCGATTGCCATGGAGGAAGGAGGGAATATTCTTCAATTGGGGAAAAAGGTGGATGCCAAACTGGCCGAGTTGAAAGAAGATATTATTCCGGCGGGGATTGATTTTCAAAAGGTATTCTTTCAACCGGCACGGGTGAAAAGTGCCATTAACGTCTTCATGGTGAACCTGATCGAATCGGTAGTTATCGTGATCTTGGTGGTCATGCTTTTCATGGGATTCCGGAGCGGGTATATCATAGGGGCCGGTCTGGTGATCGTCGTGTTGGGCTCGTTACTCGTGCTGTACATGATGCACGGAACATTGCAACGGGTTTCGCTGGCCTCGTTTATCGTGGCGATGGGGATGCTGGTGGATAACGCGATCGTGATCACGGATGGGATTCTCGTGGACCTGAAGAAGGGGATTCCCAAGCCGGCAGCCTTGGTGAATATCACGAAGAAGACGGCTTGGCCTTTGCTGGGAGCGACCACGATCGGGATTCTTACTTTTTTGCCGATATTTTTATCTCCCGATACCACGGGAGAGTATGTTCGGGATTTGTTTATCGTTCTGGCCGTGTCCTTGTGGTTGAGCTGGATTCTTGCCCTGGCGTATGTCCCGATACAGGCGGACCGGGGCTTAAAGGTAAAGCCGGGAGAGGTGGAAGATGAGACGAAAATGTACGATACCCGGGTGTACAAGGCTTTCCGGAATACGTTGCAGTTTTCCGTGCGTCACCGGGTATGGGTGATTGGTGGGATCGTCCTGTTGCTGGTTGTCAGCATCTATCTGTTCCGGTTCGTGCAACAGGGATTTTTCCCTGATTTGAGCTATAATCAGTTGTATATAGAGTATAAAATGCCTTACGGTACGAATCCCCAGACGGTGAAACGGGATCTGGCCTCTATCGAGGAATATTTAACCAGCCGTCCGGAAATTACGGCCGTTACGACCAGTTTGGGAGGAACTCCTTCCCGGTATAATCTCGTGCGAACGGTGGCAGAACCCGCTTTAAGTTACGGGGAGTTAATCGTGGATTTCACTTCTCCCGAGACCTTAAAGGCGAATATTGATTCATTGCAGATTTACCTTTCGGAGCATTACCCGGAGGCATACGTTCGGATGAAACAATATAATTTGATGTATATGGATTATCCGGTACAATTTATGATTTCCGGTCCGGACCCGGCCGTGTTGAAACGTTTGTGCGGGGAGGTGGAGGAATTGATGAATGAGGATTCCACGACGATGTTGGTGACGAATGACTGGGGGCCGATGACGCCCGTGCTGAACGTGGATTATTATCAGCCGATAGCTCGCGTGGCGAACCTTTCCAGGGAGGATGTCGGGTTGGCTTTACTGGCCACCACGGACGGGTTGCCTGTCGGGTCATATTACGAGGGAGAGCATGATTTGCCGATTTATATTAAAAGTATGGGTAAAGACGGGTTACGTCCGGGGCGCTTGAATAATGTTCCGGTATGGAGCCTCGTGCCTTCGACGAATATGTTGAGTCTGGAAACCGTGAAGGAGTTGATGATGGGAATGATTTCGACGGATGAGGTGATGACGGCCGTCGTGGGTTCTACTCCTTTGAACCAAGCGACCAACGGGATCACCGCCTCGTGGGAAGTTCCGGTGGTCAGGCGATATAACGGGCAACGCTCTATATCGGCACAGTGTAATAACGCACCCGGCTACACGGCAAACGACGTGCGAAATAGTTTGCTGCCCAAGATTGAGAAATTGAACATCCCGCCCGGTTATTCCACGGAATGGCAGGGAGAGTATCTGGCAAGCACGCAATCCAAGCAGTATTTGTTTAAGAACGTTCCGTTGGGAATTGTTTTGGTACTGGCTATTCTGATCGCTTTGTTCAAGGACTTCAAAAAGCCGCTGATGATTATTCTTTGTTTACCCTTGGCGATTATCGGGGTTGTTTTGGGAATGTTGCTGGCGGGTAAAGAATTCGGGTTCGTGGCTATCGTGGGGGCCTTGGGATTGGTCGGTATGATGATTAAAAACGGGGTGGTACTGGTAGATGAAGTGGATATACAGATTCGATCGGGGAAAGATCGTTTTCTGGCTCTTCTGGATGCTTCTTCCTCGCGTTTGCGTCCGGTCTTCTTGGCAGCGATGACCACGATCCTGGGAATGATTCCCTTGATTAATGACGATATGTTCGGGGCCTTGGCCGTGACGATTATGGGCGGGTTGTTTATCGGTACGGTGATTACTTTGGTGATCTTGCCGGTGTTCTATTCGCTGTTCTTTAAAATCAAAGCCGAATGATTTTGTGATTTCGTGATTGCCGATTAATGGATTGCCACTCACGGGGCAGAATTTCCATAAATCATTGAATCATTGAATCAGCAATCACAGAATTTTCTAAACTTTAAACTTTTACACTATGCGTTTTATTATATTATCAATCGGGTTGTTATTGGCTTTTGCTCCTTTACGAGCCCAGCGGCAGTTGGATTTAAAGCAATGCAGGGAGATGGCTCTTGAATATAGCAAACAATTGGCTATCGCGGAAAAGCAAAAAGAGAAGGCCGTGTGGACCAAGAAAGAATACGGGGCAAATTATTTGCCGAAACTTTCTGCGTCAGGCTTTTATCTGTATCATCAGAAAAAGCAGGAATACAAATTAAGCGGGGGATATTTACCGACTTACGTGCCTGATGCTGACGGGAAATTGCAACCCAATGTTGTCATCGGTGCTGACGGGAAACCCGTGATGGGGACGGATGGGAAGCCGGTCTTCCATGAATATGCTTTTCTACCGGATATTCCTCTGACGCTTTCTTTGAGAGGGGTGTATATGGCATCGGTTCAATTGCAACAACCTTTGTTTATGGGAGGAAAAATCCGGGCGGCACATCAGGCGGCTAAATTTGGGGAAGAGCTTGCCGAGGAAAATATTCGGTTGAATCGTTCGGAAGTGCTTGTCGAGTTGGAACAGGCTTACTGGCAATGTGTCCGGGTACAGGAATTGGTGTTGGTTGCCCGGAAATACAAGTCGGTGGTGAACGAGTTGGTGAAGAACTTGGAAGATGCCCAGCAGGCGGGGATGGCCCCGTTGAATGATGTGTTGAAAGCTCAGGTGAAATATAATGATGCCTTGTTACAACTACAGCAAGCGGAACATGGAAAGCAGTTGGCTCAAATGAATCTTTGCCGTTTGGTGGGATTGGATTTGAATACCGAATTGGTACTGACCGATTCACTATCGGCCACGATAACGCCCGGTGTGCTGGCGTTGCCGGACGGGCTGGAACAAAGGCCGGATTATAACATGTTGGAGAAACAGGTGGAGATGAAACGGAAGGAGATAAACGTGACCCGTGCCGATTTCCTGCCTCAAGTGGGTGTTTCCGCGGGTTACGGTTATGGCGGTGGCTTGAAATTGAACGGTGATGATTCTAATTCCGGTTCTTTTAGTGCCATGGCGTCCGTGGCGATACCTATTTTCAACTGGGGAGAGGGACGGAATAAAGTTCGGGTGGCGAAGGCCGAGGAAGAAATGAGTCGCTTGAATAAAGAGCGATTGGGCGAGATGATGCGGCTGGAAATAGCCGGAAGTCGCTTTAAACTGAATGATGCCCAAACCCGGATACGTTTGACGGAATCCGCCTTGGAGCAGGCAAAGGAAAATCTGAGAGTGTCCGAGGATCAGTATGAGGTGGGAATGGAAAATCTGACAAACTTGTTGGAGGCTCAGGCCCAATGGCAACAGGCTTGGAGCGAATGGGTGGACGCGAAGGCCGCTTTGAAGTTGTGTGAATCGGAATACTTGAAGGCGATAGGAAAACTCGAATAATTTTAGATTTTAAATTTGGAACTTATATATGAATTTACAGTAAACCAACTCCCTCCCCCCTTCGGGGTACTCCCTCTATAAACAGAGGGAGAGTTGAAATACTCCCTGTTTTTGGGAAGAGTCACCAGCTCCTCCTCTGTTTATAGAGGAGGTGGCACGAAGTGACGGAGGAGTTTGAGAATGAAAACAAGCATTACCTTAATGGACTGGAAAGTTGTATATAATTACCTTAAATTTTAGATTTTAGATTTCCATCTGCGAGGTCCACGCTTTTTAATCATGAATTATAAATCGTAAATTGTTAATTATGAAAAGGATTGGTTTGATTTTATTGGGGATGTTGATGGCAGGGGCTGTTTCTGCCGAGGTGAAGAAAATCAAGGGAACGGGGTATCTTGTGGTGCATGATCGTCAGGCGGATCAGCCGTTTACCCGTGTTTCCGTTCAACAGTCGATCACCTTGTATATATCACAAGGAAAAACGGAAGGGATTACCGTGGAGGCGGATGATAATATTATTCCTTATATAAAAACGGAGATAAAGAACGGGCAATTGAATATCTTCCTTGACCCGGAAGTGATTATTCGAGGATATACGGCAATGAATGTTTCCGTGTCCATGCCTGTTATCACGGATATAAACGTGGCGGCTGCCGGGCGTTTGGAAGGAAGTTCGCCTTTTACCGTGAATAAACTGGAAATCGTGGCATCCGGTGCGGGGAGCGTGAAGTTGGAGGTGAAAGGAAGTGAAGTTGACGTGGAGGCATCCGGTGCCGCGAGACTAGAGCTTAAAGGTGAGGTGGAGCAGTTTGATTTGGAAATGTCTTCCGCTGCCACGCTGAAGGGTTGGGAGCTGCGTGTGAAAAATTGTGATGCCGAGATTAGCGGGGCTGCCAAGGCAGAAGTTTCCATTTCCGGGCAGTTGGAGGCAGAGATTTCTTCGGCAGGCATTCTAATTTATGACGGGAACCCGCGGATTACCAAACAAAACGTGACCGGGCGGGGAACTTTGGTAAAAAGGAGATAGGATAAATACGATTTTGTACAGTTTTTTATACCTTTACATCGAGGGGTAGCTGGCCATGTACGGCCCGTAAAGATAAAAACTGTAGCAAATGAATAAACGTGATCGATTGATAGGAGTGTTGTTGATATTGTCTGTACTTTTCTTTCAATATTTATGGCTGCTCCTTTCCGTGCTGTTGCTTGTTATTCTGGGTATTTTGATTTTTGATACCCGGTATGATCGTTACGCTTTAGTCATGGTGGTTCTCGTGCTACTCTTGTACCTGAGTGCAAAGTTTATGTTTTACGAGACCTATCTGGTACCCACGAAATCGATGTTACCTGCACTGAATAGTAATGTGACCGTGCGGGGTGAGAAGTGGCGGTATGGTGGTATCTATCTTTCGGCTGTGGAGGAATGGCCTTTGGTCACGATGTTCACGCGTTCCAGTAAATACCGTACCGGTAAGTTCGCGGCGAAGGACCGGATAAAAATGATTGGTTTCTGGAAACCCAAGAAAAATGATATTCTGGCGTATTATGCTCCCGTGGATTCCTCCCGGATTCACATCGAGCGGTGCATCGGTTTGCCGGGTGATGTCGTCTCCGTGGAGGAGGGACGTGCAGTCATTAACGGGAAAGAGCGAGAGGAGGACAAAACGTTGAGTTTGCGTTATATGGCTTATTTTTCGGACTATATGAGATTCCGGGAGGCGTGTAAAGAGTTGTCATTGTTGATGAATTCGGATGATTATTCGGTTTCTGAAGATGCCGTGTATATGTCGCTTGATAAAACGATGTTAGATCGTCTTCGTCAAGGAGGAGTGGTCGATAGTCTTGTGTTCCGTCAACGTGGGGAAGCCCGGCGGAAAGTGTTTCTCGCGGATTCCTGCGGATGGAGTTTCCGGCATTGGGGGCCTTACAAGTTGCCTTACAAGGGAATGAGAATCGAGTTGACCCCTGAGAACCGGATGTTATACGGTTCCTTGCTGCGTGGACCGGAACGTGTTGCCGATCCGGATAAATTGACTTCCTATGTTTTTCAAAAGGATTATTACTTCATGTTGGGCGATAACCGGGGCAATTCATTGGATTCCCGATTCCTTGGGCCGATTCCCTCTTGCTGTATCGAGGCAAGGATTTTACATGTTGATTAGTATGGGGGCGAGAGTCCTGTTTTTTCGCACGTCCGGAATGCGTGGATAAGTGACGATTTGTCCCCCCAAAAGCGGTATCCGGATAGGGTTCCTTCCTGATCCTGTTAAAATAATGGTATTAAATAGTTATCATACGCTTATCCTCTTGTTAATATATACTATACAAGTATAATTATTTGTTATTTTGATAGGAGGGGAATAGGGGCGGAATGGGAGGGGAATGGGAGCGGCTCGCTCTGAAATGGCAATTTGATCATATATTGATAACATTATTTTACATTAGATGGTACAAAAATTTTTCATCTCACCTCTGCATTTTTGAATGTAAAAAGTGAAAAGCGGATAGGGAGCTACCTGCAAATGCGAACTGAATTTTAAGGACTCTCCCGTGTAAATTAGTTTTCTATTCCTAGTAATAGCCTGGACTTTGCCTGCACGAATTTTGGGATAATCCGGCGAGGGGTTCCCGTGTCGAGACTTCTGCTGCTCCGACTATTCATGACCGGGGTGGCAATTGCATCCTGCGTGATGAGTTGAAGAGTTGCAGCCAGCAAGGGTTCTTCTTTATCTCCCAGTTGGTATTGATGGTGAAATTGCTCCAAGATGGGGAACATGGGGGGTATGCCGCCTTTGACGGATTCTCCCCGACTGTTTCTGTATTCCGTGGAGATCAACATGATATTCCAGTTCTGTAAGTCTTTGTCGTTAGGCGTGTAGATGATTCCACCCATATTTTTCCCCATAGTAATGTCGCCAACGACGTTTACTTCCATGTATGGGGATAAGGCACTGATCAGCATTTCGGCGGCTGATGCCGTCACTTTACTCGTGATCACCCACAGGCGTCTCAAGTTTAGACGGGAATCAAGGGGTACCGTCTTGTCAAAATGTTCTTCTAAGCGGGCAGGATCATCGGCGTATTTTTCCTGATATGCTTTATTCCAGCTTTTGTGAATAAGCAGTTCTTCGTTTTCCACGACTTCTTCCGGGGCGAGGAGTGAGCATAGTTGTTTCACGGCAAAAATGTACCCGCCTTGATTATATCGTAAATCTAGAATGAATTCGTCAATATTGGCTGATTTTAAGGTTTGGAACACGTTGTTCAGTTGTGCCAGCGACGTGTTACCGCGGAACACGAAATCCGTGTAGATCATGTACCCGATTGTTTGGTTCTCCAAGGGAATCAACCCGTAATCAAGTACCGGATCGATCGTGTATGTTTGGGCGGTCAGCTTTTTCGTTTCGTACGGTTCTGATACTTCATCGTTTGATAGACCGAGGGAAAGCTGGGATGCGTAGTACAAATTTGTGTAATTTTCCGTCGTGATCCTTTCCCCGTCCATGTGAGTGATCAGGTCTCCCCGTTTTAGTCCTGCTTTTGCTGCTGGAGAATTCGGGTAAACGAAATTGACATCCGCGAATATGTAGCCCTCTTTCTCCCAGAAAGTCAAGTTGTAGCCAAAACCTTCGTCATACCCGGAGGCGTCGGCAATTTCTCCCAGACCTTTAGAACTCGTGATACGTGACCATTGGTCCTCGGGGTATTTCATGGTAGCGAAATATTCCGCCGGGTTACTATCTGGATCAATGTTTTTGTCCTTGACTTCATCCGCCCAAAAGTATTGGTCGGTCATTTTGTCTTTCGTGAACGTGTTAATCCGGACATACGAGTAAGGGCCCGGAGTAGGGCTTACTCCGCGTGAATCCTCACAACTTGATAGGAATCCTGCTAAAATCGAAAAGAAGAATAGTCTATACATAAGTTTATGTCTGATAGTAAGCCACAATATTACGAATTTTTAATGGATTTCCGTATGCGATTTTGAATAAAAAGTTTTTGGTGATATTGCATATTTATTCAATATGACTGTTTCGATCGTTTTCTTCGTGTTTTAGAGATGGTGAAATTAGTACGTTTTCTTCGTGTAATGCTTGTGGTATTTGGAATGAGTGGCACTTTGTTTGTTGTTTTTATTTCATGTAATATATTGTTTGATTGTTTGTTGGTGGTGGGTGTCAAGGCGTTTTCTTTTCTTTCGGTGAAAAAAATGAGAAAATATTTGTTTTTGCCGCATATTAATGCATATATTTGCACGGTGAATAAATAAATATGCACAATGAGTAATCAAAAAGAATTTGAATGATTTAGATTAAATTGTAAAAAGATGAAGATTGAAGTTGTAGTTGCATCCGAGAAACACCTGTCATACGTGACAGCGATAAACGATGCGATTGATCATGCTGCAAAAGCAAGAGGTACTGGTATAGCCAGAAGAACGAACGAGTATATTGCCGATAAAATCCGAAGTGGAAAGGCAATTATCGCTCTGAATCGAGAGGAGTTCGTGGGTTTCTGCTATATTGAATCATGGGGTCACCAGAAATTCGTGGCAAACTCCGGGTTAATCGTGGTACCGGCGTACCGGGGATTGGGAGTAGCAAAACAAATAAAGGAGGCTGCTTTTCATCTGTCGCGAAGGCGATTCCCGCAAGCAAAGCTTTTCGGCTTGACAACTGGTGAGCAGGTGATGCGAATCAATACTTCATTGGGTTACGTGCCTGTTACTTTTGCCAAACTCACGGATGACGAGGAGTTTTGGGCCGGATGCAAGTCTTGCGTGAATTATGACATATTGCAACGGACGAACATGACCAAGTGTCTTTGTACCGGGATGATTTATGATCCGGAGGTCGTGGCCAGACAACAGGCGGCGGCTAAAAAGGTGGCTAGGGGGAGGTCATTGCCTTTGTTCAAGCATCTGCGTCATGTTGTGGGGTCCACATTGGCGGTTTGCGGGTTACCGGTTTCTCGCTCTGCCATGAAGCATACGGCAAATTTGTAACTTGTAATTTATATTCATGAAAAAAGTAGTTTTAGCATATAGCGGGGGATTAGATACCTCTTACTGTGTCAAGTACCTGAGCGAGGAAATGGGGCTTGAGGTTTACACGGCATTGGCGAATACCGGGGGATTTACCCCCGGTGAGCTGGCCGGGATCGAGGAAAAGGCGTATGCCTTGGGGGCGAAGAAACACGTGACGCTGGATGTCACGGGGGAATATTACGAGAAATGTATTAAATACATGATTTTCGGGAATGTTTTGCGTAACAAGACTTACCCGGTGTCGGTCAGCTCCGAACGTACTTTCCAAGCGTTGGCTATCGTTCGTTACGCGAAGGAGATCGGGGCGGACGGCTTGGCTCATGGAAGTACGGGGGCCGGGAATGACCAGGTTCGTTTTGATCTTTGTTTTTCCGTGTTTGCCCCGGAAATGGAAATTATAACCCCGACTCGTGATTTGAAACTGAGCCGGGAAGAGGAAATTGCCTATTTGAAATCGAAAGGAGTGGAGCGGGATTGGTCCAAAATGGCTTATTCCATTAACAAAGGACTTTGGGGAACCTCGGTGGGAGGGAAAGAAACATTGAATTCATGGGAATATCTTCCGGGAGAGGCTTATCCTTCTTCTTTGGAGAAGGAGGGCGAAGAGGAGTTAATCTTGTCGTTTGAACGGGGAGAGTTGTGCCGGGTAAACGGTGAATGTTACACGGATAAAATCGAGGCTATCCGCCGGGTGGAGGCTTTGGCCTCTGCTTGGGCAATCGGGCGTGACACCCACGTGGGGGACACGATTGTGGGGATTAAAGGACGTGTCGGTTTCGAGGCGGCTGCTCCGTTGATGATTATTAAAGCCCATGAATTACTGGAAAAACATACACTCACGAAATGGCAGATGTATTGGAAGGAACAACTGGCCAACTGGTACGGGATGTTTTTACACGAGGCCATGTACGGGGAACCTGTTATGCGGAATATCGAGAGTTTCCTAAAAGATACACAACGATACGTTTCGGGTGACGTGCGGGTTCGGATGCGTCCCTATTGTTTCGAATTGTTGGGAGTGCGGTCAGACCATGATCTGATGGATGCCACGTTTGCTTGTTACGGGGAGGAGAACAAGGCTTGGACGGCAGAGGATGTGAAAGGTTTTACCCGGATGTTGTCGATGCCTTTGCGGGTTTATCACGCGGTGAACGAGAAGAGCGAGGAGGGGCTATGATCAGAGTGGGTATTGCCGGGGCTGCCGGTTACACCGCGGGGGAATTGATCCGCGTATTAATTTCTCACCCGCAAGTGGAATTACGTTATTTACAAAGTGAATCGCACCGGGGAGAACCTGTCGGACGAGTTCATCGGGATTTGATTTACACGAATTTGAAGTTTTCCGATTTGGATTTGACGGGTATTGATGTTCTTTTCCTGTGCATGGGACACGGGATGTCGGCTCAATTTTTAGAACGGCATCCAGTTCCGGCATCCGTGCGAATCATTGATTTGAGTCATGATTTCCGGTTAAAGTCGAATGCCGGGGATTTTGTTTATGGTTTGCCGGAACTGAATCGGGAGCGGATACAAGGAGCTTGGCACGTGGCGAATCCGGGATGTTTCGCGACGGCAATAGAATTGGGGTTGCTACCGTTGGCGAAGAACGGTTTGCTGCCTGCCCGCGTGTCGGTCTTCGGGATTACCGGGGCGACGGGTGCGGGACAGAAACCGACGGAAGAGACGCATTATAGCCATCGGGCGCAGAATCTTTCGGTTTACAAGGCTTTTTCTCACCAGCATTTGGCTGAAATACGGGAAACGTTGTCCGGGCAGGATGAAGATGTGCAGGCGGATATTGCTTTTGTTCCGGTGCGTGGGTGTCATGCCCGGGGGATCATGGTAAATGTGGTTTTCGTGAGTGAACGGGATTTGTCGGAAATCCGATCTATGTATGCCGCTTGTTACGAGGGACATCCTTTCACGGTGATGAGTGACGAACCTATTTATTTGAAACAGGTGGTGAACACGAATTATTGTTTTGTCCATATTGAACGGCAGGATCGTAACGTGTTAGTGACTTCCGTGATTGATAACCTGTTAAAGGGGGCATCCGGGCAGGCCGTGCAGAATATGAACCTGATGTTCGGACTGGAAGAAACAATGGGTTTGGGTTTGAAAGCCAGTTATTTTTAATTTATTCGAGTATGTTTGATGTTTATAATTTATTGGATATAGAGCCGGTCAAGGCGGAGAAAGCCTATTTCTGGGACCGTGATGGAAATAAATACCTTGATTTTTACGGGGGACACGCCGTTATTTCAATCGGACATTCGCATCCGCATTACGTGGAGTTGGTGACGGGGCAATTGAATCGTATCGGGTTTTATTCAAATGCCGTGAAGAATCATTTGCAGGAGGAGTTGGAGTGGAAATTACGGGAGCTTTCCGGTTGCACGGATTATAATTTGTTCCTTTGCAACAGTGGGGCTGAGGCTAACGAGAATGCCTTGAAACTGTCTTCTTTTGTTACGGGGCGTTCGAAAATACTGGCCATGCACGCTGCCTTTCACGGGCGTACGAGCGGGGCCGTTGCCATCACGGATAACCCGACAATACAGGCACCTTGGAACCGGGGACATCAAGTGACATTTATCGATTTGAATGACGTGGAGGCTTTGAAACGGGAGTTGTCCGGGGAGGAATACGCGGCTGTCATCGTGGAGGGAATTCAAGGTGTTGGGGGAATCCGGATTCCGACAGGAGAGTTTCTGCGGGTGGCTCGTGAGGTTTGTGATCAGACAGGTACGTTATTGATTTTGGATGAAATCCAGTCGGGCTACGGGCGGAGCGGGAAATTCTTTGCCTATCAGCATGCGGGGATCGAGCCGGACGTGATCACTGTGGCGAAAGGAATGGGCAACGGATTCCCGGTTGCCGGAGTGCTGATTTGCGGGTCGATCAAGGCGGAGAAGGGGATGTTGGGAACGACGTTCGGGGGAAATCATTTGGCTTGTGCGGCTGGGATTGCCGTGTTGGATGTGATCAAGGACGAGCAACTGGTGGAAAATGCCGATCGTGTCGGTGGGTATCTGATGGAGCGATTAAAAGTTTTGAACGGGGTGATTGAAGTTCGGGGAAAGGGATTGATGGTTGGGGTGGATATTGATATTCCTCATTCGATTTTCCGTCGTCGTTTGCTGGCGAATCAACACGTGATCACGGGGAATAGCGGGAAGAATACTTTGCGTTTATTGCCCCCGTTGTGTGTTACCCGAAAGGAAGTTGATGAGTTTGTCGCTCGGTTTAAACAAGTAATGAATTAACAGATGAAATGTAAAGTCATAAAAATCGGGGGTGCTTTGATCGAGGATGCGGGACTGTTGAATCGGTTGTGCCGGAAGTTTGCATCGATGACTTCCCCTTTCGTTATTGTGCATGGTGGTGGGACTTTTGCCGGGCAGTTCGCGGAAAGATTGGGGATTCCCCGCAAAATGATTGATGGGAGACGGGTGACCGATCGGGAGACTCTGGAAGTCACGGTGATGGTTTATGCCGGGTGGATCAACAAAACGCTGGTTGCTCGTCTGCAGGCTTTGGGAGTGAATGCTTGTGGACTTTCCGGGTGCGACCTGAATCTGGTGCAAGCCGATCGGCGGGAAGGGCAGAGTATTGATTGGGGATATGTGGGGGATGTCCGACTGGTGCGTATGGGGGGGCTAGAATTATTGTTACAAGCCGGGGTGGTACCTGTTATTTCTCCGATCACGCATGACGGGAAAGGGGTGTTGTTGAATTCGAATGCAGACGGGATTGCGGCGGCGGTGGCGGAGACGCTGGGGATGTGCTATGACGTGGAGTTGATCTATTGTTTTGATAAAAAGGGGGTGTTGACGGATGTCGGGGATGAAGGTTCCGTGATTCCTTGTCTTACTCCGTCTTTGTATGAAAAATATAAACAAAGCGGGATGATTCATTCCGGCATGATCCCCAAGTTGGATAACGCTTTTAAATCTGTTTCTAACGGGGTGCAGGCGGTTCGGTTGATTCATCCGGATGATTTGGGCCAACCGGATGCGGGAACTAGGATAATATTGGAAAAACAATGGATGCGAGTGGAGCAATAGAACTTTTAAAACAAATTATATCCATCCCTTCTTTCAGTAAGGAAGAGGATAAGGTGGCTGATTTGATTGCCGATGTGTTGAAAAGATATAGGTTCGACGTGCATCGCAAAGGTAATAACGTGTGGAGTCGTTCAAAGAATTTCGATGACGCGAAGCCCACGTTATTACTCGATGCACACTTGGATACCGTGCGTCCTAACGGGACTTGGGACAGTGACCCTTTTACGCCGGTTGTGAAGGAGGGAAAGTTGTTCGGTTTGGGAAGTAATGACACGGGGGGAAGTCTTGTCTCTATGCTGCCGGTTTTTGTTGAATTGGCATCCGGGAGTTTACCGTGTAATCTGATATTCTTGGCATCTGCGGAAGAGGAGAACACGGGGAGTGGCGGGATTCAAAGCGTGTTTCCGGAGCTTGGTCGGGTTGATTTTGCCCTTGTGGGAGAGCCTACAGGAATGTGTCCGGCGATAGCGGAAAAGGGGTTGATGGTGTTGGATGGTTACGCTCGGGGAAAAGCGGGACACGCCGCAAGGGAGGAAGGAGTGAATGCCATTTATGAGGCAATGGAAGATATACATTGGTTTCGTACGTATCGGTTCGAAAAGATTTCGGAATTATTGGGTCCGGTGAAAATGAGCGTAACGGGGATCGAGGCGGGAACCCTGCATAACATGGTTCCTGCAACTTGTCATTTCATAGTGGATATACGGGTAAATGAACTTTACACAAACCAGGAAATATTTGATACGATCCGTGATCACGTGAAATGCGATATGATCCCTCGCTCTTTTTCACTGAACTCATCTTCCGTCTCGCTTTCTCACCCGATGGTGAAACGATGCATCGAGTTGGGGTTATCTCCTTACGGTTCCCCGACGACATCGAATCAGGCGGTGATTCCATGCCCCTCACTGAAAATAGGCCCCGGGGATAGCGCTCGGTCGCACACGGCAAATGAATATATTCGTTTGGAAGAGATACGGGAGGGGATTGAATTGTTTAAATCTATCATTCAATATGTTGAATGATAGATTTAAACAAGCTAAAAGTTAAAAACTAGAGAATGTGTCAAAAGTCATTTTTCAAACTCCCTCCCCCCTTCGGGGTACTCCCTCTATAAACAGAGGGAGAGTTGAAATACTCCCTTTCTTTGGTAAGAGTCACCAACTCCTCCTCTGTTTATAGAGGAGGTGGCACGAAGTGACGGAGGAGTTTTTTGAGGATAAAATGCCTTTTGACACACCCTCTAGTTGAAAAGATAAAAGTAGAAAATCAAAAGGTGTTGGCTTTGTGCGGCTGGAATTTAAAATTTAAAATAGGATGAAGCTTTGGGATAAAGGATATGATATAGATGGTTTTACTGAATCATTTACGATAGGGAAAGACCGGGAACTGGATGTTATGCTGGCGGGGGCCGATGTCATCGGGAATTTGGCTCATTTGAAAATGTTGCATGCCGTGGGCTTGGTGAACGAGGCGGAATATAAATCTTTGCAGCGGGCATTAGTTGATATTCACGGAATGGTGGAAAGGGGCGAGTTCGTGATAGAAGAGGGAATTGAAGACGTGCATTCTCAAATCGAGTTATTGTTGGTGCGGGAATGTGGGGATGCGGGGAAAAAGATTCACACGGGACGTTCCCGGAATGATCAAGTGTTGCTTGATCTGAAGTTATTTACCCGGGAGGCGATATTCGAAACGTTGGAGCATATAGAACGTTTGTTTGATTTGTTGATACGACGGGCAGGGGAGAATAAAGACGTGTTGATTCCCGGTTACACGCATTTGCAGGTGGCCATGCCTTCTTCTTTCGGCTTGTGGTTTGGTGCTTATGCCGAATCGCTTGCAGACGATTTGTTGGCGTTGAAGGCGGCTTACGATATGGTGAACACGAATCCTCTTGGTTCTGGGGCGGGGTATGGCTCGTCGATTGCTTTGAACCGGCAAATGACGACTGATTTGCTCGGATTTTCAAGTTTGGCTTATAACGTGGTTTATGCCCAGATGCAAAGAGGAAAGATGGAAAAGAACGTGTTATTCGGGCTGGCTGCCGTGGCGACGACTCTGGGACGTTTGGCTGCTGATGTTTGTCTTTTCGCTTGTAGTAATTTCGGTTTTGTACGTTTGCCGGATAAGTACACGACAGGGTCCAGCATCATGCCACACAAGAAGAATCCGGATATATTCGAGTTGATCCGGGCGAAATGTAATCACTTGCAATCGCTCCCCATGCAAATGGCCATGATCTGTACGAACCTGACTTCCGGGTATTTTCGGGATATGCAATTGACCAAGGAGTTATTTTTACCCGCTTTTCAAGAGTTGAACGATTCCCTTTTTATGGCTCATCTCGTGTTGCAGGAGATGGAAGTGAAACGGGATGTTTTACGCGATCCTCGTTATACTTATATTTTTTCCGTGGAGGATGTGAATGAACGGGTAATGGCCGGAATCCCGTTTCGGGAGGCTTACCGGGAAATCGGAATGCAAATTCAAGAGGGGAGTTATCGAGATGGGGTACGTGAAATTCATCATACGCACGAGGGAAGTATGGGTAATCTTTGCCTGACGGAGATTAAAGATAAATTCGAGCAAAGAGTATCTGAGTGGGACATTACTACGGTTCGTGAGGCGATAGAAGGTCTGTTGGGGAATAGATTATAGGGATTTTTTCCACACTTGTTCCACATCTTTCCACATACTTATTTATTAAGATTACTGTATAAGTAGTTGATTATTTTGTAATTGTATATTCTGTTTTGTGGTGGCATACAATTCTCTATACTATAAGCAAATGGTTGAATGATTAAAATTGATTGGTTATGGGAATTTGTATATTTTTTATCGTAATGGCTATTTCGGGACTTTTGTTACCGCATTTTTTAGCAGAACCTGAAATGAAGTAGAGTGAACCTAATCATCTTGATGATAGACAATTATTAATATAAACACGACGGATATACGTCAATATCCGTTAGTAAGAGCGGGAGTTTTATTCGTGTAGTTGGAGGTTTGAGGAGATTTATTACATTTGTTTCTAGCAGGTATCTCTTTTTTAGAGGGTTACCTGCTTTCTTTTCCTAAATTCCGTTAAAAACTTTTTTGTTTAGTCGATTAAGGCTATTTTCGTGTTAGAAATAAATCGACTTATGGCAAAGATTTTAATCGTGGATGACGATACAACATTTTGTATCATGTTGAGAAAATGGTTGGAAAAACGTGGATTTGAGGTAGATACTGCTTTTTCCTACAAGGACGCTGTAAAGCAATTGGATAAAGCAGGGTTTGATCTCGTGTTGACGGATTTGCGTTTGCCGGATAAGGATGGGATCGATTTGCTCCGGGTGATCAAGGAGAAAACACCGGAAACACAGGTGCTTCTGATGACGGGGTATGCCGATATACAGACCGCAGTCACGGCGATTAAACTGGGGGCTTTTGACTACGTGGCCAAGCCTGTTATCCCGGATGAGATTCTTAAAAAGTTGCAGGAAGCTTTGAAGTTGGAGGCAGAGCCCGTTGCCAAGTCTGTTCCTGCAAAAGCGAAAACGACGAGCTTTTCTTATATAAAAGGAGTGAGTGAAGGTGCCGATCGGCAATATGAATATATTCATCTGGTAGGACCTACCACGATGACGGTCTTGATTAACGGGGAGAGTGGTACGGGTAAAGAGTATATCGCTCGCCTGATTCACTCGATGAGTAACCGGAAGGACGGGCCTTTCGTGGCGGTTGATTGCGGGGCAATACCGAAAGACCTTGCCGCGAGTGAGTTTTTCGGGCATATTAAGGGGTCTTTCACGGGTGCCGTTACCGATAAACAGGGGTATTTCGTGACCGCATCGGGGGGGACTATTTTCTTGGATGAGATTGGTAATTTGCCTTATGACGTGCAAGTCCAGTTGTTGCGCGCACTTGAAGAGCGTAAAGTACATCCCGTGGGCGGGAATGTTGATATTCCTTTTGATGTTCGTATTATTTCAGCCACGAATGAGAATCTCAAAGAGGCCGTTGCGAATGGTCGTTTCCGCGAGGATTTGTATCATCGGTTGAATGAATTTTCCATTCAGGCATTGCCCCTTCGGGAGAGAAAAGAGGATATTCTGATTTTTGCCAATCATTTCTTGGATAAGGCGAACGAGGAGCTGGGGAAACAAGTGGCTGGGTTTGATGAGGAGGTGATGCGTATTTTTAGAACTTACTCGTGGCCGGGGAATTTGCGGGAAATGCGTAATATCGTGAAACGGGCGACGTTGCTGTGTATGGGGAGTTTGATCTCCAAGACCTGTTTGCCCCCGGAGTTGGAGCAAAAACCAGTGGAGCCTGAAAAGACATCTACAACACGGCGGGAGATGGAAATCGAGCTGATCAAGGATGCCATGCAGAAATGCCGGAACAACAAGAGCGAGGCTGCCCGTATGCTCCAGATAGACAGGAAAACATTGTATAATAAATTGAAAAGTTTCGGTCTGGAGGACTTATGAGATATTTTGAGAGATTATTGACGTGTTTCTTTTTCCAGTAATTGGAGAACATTGTTTCCTTCTTGCAGGATCTTTTCAATACTCTCTCTTATTTTGTTTTCCTCTGTATCCAATGGCATTTTTTCCAGGAAAAGCAACGAGGGAATGACATCGTTAATCGCTAGTTGCTTGAACATGGGTAGCATTTTGTGTGCTAACTTGGCAATCTGTTCCGTTTCGTGTGATTCCAGATGTTGGGCTAATAGCTGGAAATTGGTCTTGCAATCCGATATAAAAGACCCGATAATTTGATTGGCGGCATCTTTGTCATTGTCGGCAAAGACCATGATCATGTCTAAATTGTAAGGGGCGTTTTTATCAGAGGTTTGTGTTGTCGGCTGTTTGGTTTCTATCGCACATCCTAACAGGTCGTTTACCCTGCTATATAGTTGTTCCGGGGTATACGGTTTATTTAGATAAGCTGAAAAGCCGGCTTCTTGATACTCTTTTTCGTGCATATCGTCACGGGCAGACAGAGCAATTACCGGAAGGCTTTTTATTTGTTGGTTTTGGGATTCACGGATTTGTTGCACGAGTTCGAACCCGTCCATTTCCGGCATCTGGATGTCGGATAAAACAATGTTGTAATTCCCTTTTTCCAAACGGGATAGCGCCTCTTGAGGGTGCGTACACGTGTCACACTGGATGCCTGCTTTTCGGAGTAATTCTGTCGTGACGGTCAATTGAAGAATGTCATCATCGACGATAAAGGCTTTCATCCCTTCATGCCTAACCGGGGGTGAAGAGGGTGTTTCTGTCGGTTGGGATTCCTGTGCCGTGGCCTTTATCAACGGGAATTTAACCGTGAAGGTACTTCCCTCGCCTTTTTTACTTTCGAGGGTTAATTCCCCATCAAGTAAATGAACGAGTTGTAATGTGATCGTTAAGCCAAGACCTGTGCCTTCCGCCCCGTTGTTATGTTGCGGGGTTAGGCGGGTGAATTCTTTAAATATCAGTTCTTGTTCCTCTTCCGTCATTCCCGGCCCGGAGTCTTTGATTACAATGATAAACTGGTCGTCTTTTGTAGGGGAAATAAAGGCGGATAAAGAAACCTTTCCTTCCCGGGTGTATTTTATGGCGTTCGATAGGATATTCACTACGATTTGGCGAACTTTCATGGAATCCCCGAGGTAAAGTCCGTTCAGGGCATTGCTAATATCGCTTTTCAATTCCAGACTCTTTTGTGCCGCTAGGGGAAGGAAACTATCCGCCGTCTCCTGTAACAGGCGTCCCGGGTTATATGGGACCGTGTTGATCTCCATTTTATTGGATTCCAATTTGGAGAAATCAAGCATGTTGTTGGCAAGATGCAGGATATGTTCGGCTGTCCCCTTCATGTTTTTGAGAAAATAGTGCTGTCGCTCCTCCAGTTGGGTGTTATTTAGTAGTTCAATGTACCCGATGATGGAGCTTAGAGGGGATTTTATGTCGTGAGTGACAGTCAGCATGAGTTTCTCCCGGTTATGTAGTAACCGTTCCGTGTATGTTTTTGCTGCTTCCAGTTCCCGCCTGTATCGTTGACTTTGCGTGATGTCATTGATAATAAGAACGACGAAGAAGACCACCAGCACACAAGCGATGATCGCGATCCAGGATATAGTTCTGGTGAGATGATGCGTCGTGATTTGCTGTTGTTCCAAGCGGATCATCGTGTTTTCGAGTTCTTCTTTTTCAAGGTCTTTCAGTACTCGTTTGAGGCGTTCCGTGATGTGTTGACCACTCTGGATAACGATTCCCTCTCGCCGGGAGACTTCCGCGTCGATCTCTTCCTTTTGCTGCTGGTACTGGCTCCATGAATCCCGAATCACGTTCATTAATGTGTCCGTGTTGTTGTTCGTCGAGACCATACTGAGCGTGTCAACGATGCGATGGAGGGTCGTGTCGACTTTTAGGATGGAATCTCTTTTTGTTCGGAATAATCCTTTTCTTTCTCGGATGATATAGCTACTGTCAATGACTGTAATAATTTTTTCCCGGAGATCGGGGATGATATCTGCCGAATCTTTGAGCGTACCTATTTTTTCGATTGTTTTGTTGTAGAAATCTTCGGGTATATAATATTTTTTGACATAATATAAGTCTTTTAGATTCTCGATACGTTTACCTAGAAGTGTGTTTATCGTGTCTATTCGCAGGTTTTGTTCCGAGCTGATGGATAGATTTTTCAAGGTATCCATGTTGTCCTTGATGTCCTCTATCAATTTCATGTACGTGTCAAAATTCTTTTGTGTCCCCGTTTGGGAAAAAGCGATTCCGGTATTTTCTGCCTCGTATAGTTTGGTGAGTGTGTTACTTATGATGAATAGTTTTTGTTGCATAACGATTTCATCATTCCCTTTTTGGGTTAAGGCAATGGTCTGTTTGTAGATAAAGACAATTGCAATTGCTCCTAACAAGAGAATTAGGATATATCCCGTGATGAGTTTGAGTTTGGTAAATTTGAAAGGTCTTTGCATAGCGAACAGATTTATAGCAAATGTATAAAAAAATAGTCAACCAATTAGTAAGGTTGACTATTTTAGACGTGCTGGTGTGCTACTCCTTAAAGTTCGTTTTTATAGAATGAATAAGTCTCTTCTATAATTTCCGGTGTTGCGGCATCCAATTGATATAAAATCTCCCGGCAAAATTCCAAAGGGGCATTACCGTTAGCCGTTACTATGTTATTGTCTCTTACGGCTTGATCGTTTATATAATTAGTTTCACCCGTGTACTGGGAACCTGCATATTGCTTGAGGTAATCCAGCGTGTTACTTGTATGTTTTACGTGGTTGAGGAAACCATACATTCCGAGATATACGGAGGCATTACAGATTCCGGCAACCAGTTTGTTTTCTGCGATTGCCTTCTCCACTAATGATGCGATGGGTTTCGCCTCGGGCAAAAACCAGTTCATGCCGCCGATGAGTATAAGTCCTGCATGATCATCCGGCAGGTCGTTAATATCATAATCCGGTAAAACCCTGAATCCACCTATCGAGGTAATGGGTTCTTTGGATAGTGACAACGTTTTCACTTTGTATTTAATCGGACATCCCGGTTTGACACCCATATTTAGGCAGGTGGAGATATAAGCTCCTTCCCAGTCTGCAAAATTGTTTAGTAGTACAAAAATTACTTCTTTTTTATCCATTCTTTTAATATTTGGTTTTATCATCTTCTTCGCATCCCGGTAACTTATACCCGATTCTTTTTCTTTCCTTGCCTCCCCAGTCTTTTCCTTGTAATTCCGCCAAGGTTTGGTTTATTAATTCAAGTTGCATCCGGGTATCGTCGTTAATGTCGTTGTAGTCGGAAAACACTTCTTCGATATAGTTTTCTATTGCATCCATTCGTTTTTCGAGTTCATCGATCTTATTTGTTTTTGGGCTGGCGATCATTTGGCGAATAGCCACAAAAGCTCGCATTATTGAGATATTTACATTAATGGCTATATCACTATTGAGAATTCCGGATAACATCGCTAACCCTTGTTCCGTGAATGCATAAGGTAGATATTTCGTGTGTTCCCCTCTACCATTCTTTAAGATTCCAATTTGGAATCTTAAAGCTTCCCACTCTTCTACTGTTAACTGAAACATGAAATCGGGTGGAAATCTTTTGAGATTTCGCTTTACAGCTTTGTTCAAGTTACCTGTTGTGACTTGGTATAACTCTGCCAAATCTCGATCCAACATCACCTTCTGTCCCCTAATCTCGTATATTTTGCTTTGTATTAATTGCAGATTGTCCATAATTGCACTCGTGTCGTTTATTTCTTTTCCTCCTCTTCACATCCCGGTAGTTTGTACCCGATTCTTTTTCTTTCCTTAAATCCTCGGTCTTTTGTCTGCAGTTCCGCTAAGGTTTGATTTATTAATTCGAGTTGCATCATGGTATCATCATTGATGTCATTTTGATCTACTAGAACCTCTTCCATGTATTGTTTGAGTTCCTTTACTTGTGTTTCGATCCTTTCAACACGGCTTTCTATGGGGTTGGACAGCATTTGCCGGACTGCCACGAAAGCCCGCATTATTCCCCTATTTATTTCTATCGCAGGCTTGGAGTTCAAAACGCTACTAAGCATCGCTACTCCGAGTTCGGTAAAAGCGAAAGGAAGATATTTTATATTGCTTCCACGTCCCTTGTTCAAGGTCGCAAATTGCGTCCTTGAAAGTTCGGTTATTTCTTTTTTTGTAAGCTCAAACATAAAATCATCACCTTCAAACCTGTCTATATTACGCCTCACGGCTTCTTTGAGGCGTTTTGTTTCGACGCCGTACATTTCTGCTAGGTCGAAGTCTAACATCACCTTCTGTCCCCTAATCTCGTATATTTTGCTTTGTATTAATTGTAGATTGTCCATAATTGCACTCGTGTTGTTTATTTCTTTTCCTCCTCTTCACATCCCGGTAGTTTGTACCCGATTCTTTTTCTTTCCTTAAATCCCCGGTCTTTTGTCTGCAGTTCCGCTAGGGTTTGATTTATTAATTCGAGTTGCATCCGAGTGTCTTCGTTTATGTCGTTTTGGTCGGTAAAAACATCTTCGATGTATTCTTTTAGTTCCTTTAATTCGTTTTTTAGTTCACCGATATTATCAACAGGAGAGATATGTATTAATTGACGCATTGCGACAAAGGCTCGCATGATACCCCTATTTATCTCGATGGCAGTTGGTGAATTAAGAACACTGCTAAGCATCGCTACACCTAATTCTGTGAAAGCAAAAGGGGTATATTTTATGTTGGATCCTCTTCCTTTGTTCAAGATCACAATTTGTGATCTTGAAATTTCTTCTTTGGTAAGTTCAAACATGAAATCTTCTCCTTCAAAACGTGCTGAATTACGTCTGACTGCTTGTTTAAGTACCCTAGTTTCAATACTATACAGCTCTGCCAGATCGAAATCTAACATTACTTTCTGTCCCCTGATCTCATATATTTTACTTTGTATAATTTGCAAGTTAGCCATAATTACGCTTATGTTGTTCTATACAAATGTAGGGAAAAACGAGAATAGTTTGTTGTTTTGGCTTATATATTGGCTATATAAAAAACAACCCGCTATAACGTTTTGTGTTTTAGCGGGTTATGTGATAAAGTGGTGATCCCCACGGGACTCGAACCCATATCAAAGGAACCGGAATCCTTCATTCTATCCATTGAACTAGGGGACCATATTATCCGAGTGCAAAGCTAATCAAATTTTTAAAAAAAGGGAGCAAATTGCTCCCTTTTTTAATGTATAATAGATAAACTATTTTACTTTTTTACGAGTAGCGTAGCTTACACGTAAAGAATTCGCTTTACGCAATTCTTGTTTTACGTCGGTTACGATACCCATTTTCGTAAACTGATCCACTTTCAAGTTATTCGTGATCATGTTTCGTTCTTCCTCTTTACGAGTTTCTTGTTCAGCGGCAACGAAACTACTAATTTCACTTACGTTTGCCAGCTTATCATTCAACTGAATACGAGGTTCACTTCCGTAAGTCGCCACGTACTGGTCTTTCGGTTTTCCGATGAAGATATTACTAACCAAAGATTTTTTCTCTAGCTTGCTAATCTCTTTTGCTTCGGGCATACCGTTATCAACCATCACGAGAACTTCTCGCATCGTGGTACTAACCATGAAGAAGAATAATAGCATGAACACAATGTCCGGTAGAGACGCTGTTGAAATTGCAGGGGTCTCTTTTCCGCCTTCTTTTCTAAATTTAGCCATTACCTCTTTCCTCCTTTCCCGATGTTTTTAGGTTCTGCCTCGGATATAGCGGTAGGAACAAGTTTTCTCACAGCATCCATTTGTTCTTCTGTAAGATCACTATATTTCTTACCCCATTTTTCCATGGCTTTCATATCCCTAATTTCATTATATGCTGCTGTCAGTTCATCTTGAACGGCAATGTACATTTTGTATGAAGTTCCCCGGTCACTTTGAAGAGAGATAATTCCTCTTGAAACTTCGGCTTGTCCAAAGAAAGGAATTTCCTTAACAACTTTACTCGGTAAATCTTCTCTGTTTTGCGGGTTCAAAATAAACTCTTTAGCCTTTTCCTTCAGGTTCTCAATTTGCATCAGTTCCCCGTTCACAGCCAACAAATCGTTCTTGTTTACCAATACCTGTAATATATTACGTTTGGCAACAGGAGGTGCAATCACCTGATCTGGTGGCGGCATCGGTGGTAACCGTCTGAATAATCCCGAATCCACATCCATCGTTGTTGTCATCAAGAAGAATGTCAACAGCAAAAATGCGATATCCGCGGTGGAGGAGGCATTAATTTCTGGTGTTTTTTTTCTTGCCATAATCTCTTTTTTATCCTTCAGGAAAATTATCTAACGCGTCTAATAATTTCTGTAACAACAATAGCACCAATAGCTCCTATTCCCAAGAAATAAGTCGTGATTAGGATGGTGTCAGTGAATTTTAAAGTTCCCGGAACGTTGTCCGCACCGCTATATCCCGGAATATTCATGATAGTTCCGTCAGACATCGAGTAAGCGATTAACACGAGGAGAATGATCCCTGCAAGGGCAATAAAGCTCTTCATCGCTTCCTTTGGTCTGGTGAATAATCTAGCAACCGGGAATATTAACGCTGCAACAATGGCAACGCCAAATAAAAGATATGACCACCATAGTAGTTGTTCCGTGTATACCGGGGTGGAATATTGTGAGTTTGGAAGTTCGCCTCCAAAATAAAATAACCCCAATAACACGATCGTAACGACGAACATTACGATGGTCATGATGTTTAATATTTTGTTTATTTTCTGCATGGTTTAGTGTTTTTGATTGTATTTGACAAGAATGTCTAATAAAGTTACGGAAGCGTCTTCCATGTCATTAACAATACTTTCAATCTTAGCAATACAGTAGTTGTAGAATACTTGAAGAATCATGGCTACGATCAAACCACCCACGGTCGTGATCAATGCAACCTTGATACCTCCAGCCACCAATGACGGTTGGATATCTCCTGCTGCTTGAATCTTATCGAAGGCGTCGATCATACCGATTACAGTTCCCAAGAATCCTAACATCGGGGCCAATCCAATAAACAAACTAATCCAAGACATTCCTTTTTCCAAAAGTCCCATTTGAACAGAACCGTATGATACAACTGATTTTTCAACCATGTCGATTCCTTGATCATAACGGCATAACCCTTGATAGAAAATACTTGCAATGGGGCCTCTTGTGTTGCGGCAAACTTCTTTTGCAGCTTCAACTCCACCGTTGTTTAATGCATCTTCAACACTTACAATTAATTTTTTCGTGTTGGTTGATGCCAAATTCAAATAGATAACTCTTTCAATAGCGATAGCCAAACCGAAGATCAAACACAAGATAACGAAACTCATGAAAGCGGCACCTCCCTCGATGAATTTTTGTTTCAAGGCAGCGTGGAAAGAAGTACTTTCGATTTGTGATTCGTCTTCTAATACGGTAGGATCTGTAGTTTCCTCTTCTTCTTGATAAGTTTCAGTGGTCTCTGTTTGAGTTGTTTCATTCTCTTGAGCCATTAGCATAGATGATGCTCCAATAGTAAGCATTCCTAAAACTGCTATTAGTGCAAATAATTTTCTCATGATCAATTTAACTGATTTTTAGTTTATTAATAATTAAAATTTAACTCTATAATATCTGTTTAAGCTGTTTCTTTCTTGTTTTACACCGCATACCGGTTAAAATCGGGCACCAAGGTATAAAAAAAATGTTAAAATCCAATATATTTGGGGGATATTTCTCCCTTCAAGCCGTTATTTAAATATTTTTTTATTTCGTTAGTGTCTTTATATTTGCCCAGTACATACATCATTTTACATACAGCGGCCTCCGTGGTAATGTCGTGACCGCTGATGACTCCAGCGTTAAGTAGCTCTCTACTTGTTTCATACTTGCCCATCTCGACACTCCCGCCTTGACATTGGGTGACGTTATACACGAAAATTCCCTTTGATAGTACTTCCTTAACCTTGTTAAGAAAAACTTTATTCGTGGGAGCGTTGCCTGACCCGTATGTTTCCAGTATGATTCCTTTTAACCCGGGAATCCCTGTTACCGCATCAATCACTTCCGGTCTCATGCCCGGGAATATTTTCAATATGGCGATATTCGTGTCCACGTCACAGAATGCACTTACGGGTTCCGTTCGCGGGGTGTAATCGATTGCACTGTAATCGTAATGGATATGTATCCCGATGTTTGCCAATGCCGGGTAGTTGAATGACTGGAAAGCATCAAAACTTTCCGCATTTATTTTTGTCGTCCGGTTTCCTCGGAATAGTTTATCCCCGAACAGGATGCAGACTTCCGGAACAATGGCCTTTTCTTGATCGTAAGCGGCTGCTATTTCAATGGCCGCGATCAGGTTTTCTTTCCCGTCCGTTCTGATTTTCCCGATAGGTAGCTGGGAACCGGTAAAGATCACGGGTTTGGTCAAGTTATTTAACATGAAACTCAAGGCTGCGGCCGAGTAGGCCATGGTGTCCGTTCCATGCAGGACAACAAATCCCCGGTAATCATCGTAATTCTTCAGGATGATTGAACAGAGGTCTTTCCACAATTGTGGTTGGAGATCCGAGGAATCTATGATTTCCGGTAAGGTGTAACTATCTATCGTGAATCCAAATTCTTTGATTTCCGGAACCTCGCAAGCGATCTGGTCAAAATTGAAAGGGCATAACGCCCCGGTTTCAGGGTCGTTTACCATCCCGATTGTACCTCCGGTATATATAATTAACACGGGTTTTGTCATACGCACTAAGTTAAAAACTAAAACATTACAAGCTTTAAGCTCCCTCTGCACTTTTCGTCAGTAAATTACCTGTCTGTATCTTTTCTATGAACAGTTCGCACTACTGACGTGCAAATTAAATAAATTCATTGCATTATTCGTTGTTATTTCCTCGACTTTTTTCATGTCGATCCCTATAATTTCAGCAATTTTAGCGGCTATACACGGAATATAACTACTTTCATTGCGTTTACCCCGGTAGGGAACGGGGGCAAGATAGGGAGCATCCGTTTCTAATACAAGGTGTTCTGCCCCGATTCTCCCCACGACTTCTGCCATGGATGATTTTTTGAAGGTAACGACACCACCGATCCCCAGTAGAAAACCTAAGTCTATTGCCCGCCGGGCATCTTCTTCCGTGCCGGGGAAACAGTGGAATATGCCTTTCATGTTATAGTGTTGCCTTTTTAACACGGTAAATATTTCTATTAGCGAGTCTCTCGAATGGATGATGACGGGCAAGTCCATTTCCCTGGCGATGTTTAATTGTCGTTCGAAGACAATAATTTGTTCCTTGTAAAATGTTTTATCCCAGTAAAGATCAATTCCACATTCTCCGATTCCGTGTATTGTTTCTTGGCCTAATAATTTCTCGAAAAGTTGCATTTCCGTTTTGTAGGATTCGTTTACGGAAGTCGGGTGTACTCCCAGCGTGGGGTACATCATGTCCGGGTGGGCTTGTGCCAGTGATAACATTGCTTGCCGGGTTGTGCTGTCAATGTCCGGTAGTACAATCTGTCGAACGTTGGCTGCTAACGCCCGTTGAATAACTTCTTCCCTGTCATTGTCGAACTCTTCGGCATAGATGTGTGAGTGAGTATCTATAAACATATTTGTGATATAAGTGTCATTCTTCTTGTCGCGAAAGTAGTGAATTGTTTATGGATTGGCAACTAGGGGTGTTTAGCATCCTTTTTCTCGGGGTTATTCATGTCCGTTACATGGCGGTAGGGCGACTATTGGGAGGCTGTTAGGCGCCATCGCCCGATTGTCGCCCGATGCTCGCCCGATGCTCGCCCGATTATCGCCGCCATTTTAACAGATGGAAAACAAAAATAACATACTCGAATATCCCGTCAACGGGGTTAATAACGAGGCTATTCACGCTCAAGAATAGAATTTGGGGCCATTATATCCCGGTAAAGGCCTGGGATAAAGGATACATCACCTATTCCGGGGTCGCGGCATCCATCTCTTCGAAGCTTCTTAATGATAATCATATTATCTTTATTGTTTTATGTCCGGGAACGAACGGGTATAGAGGCAGACGGCAAGTTTTTTTTGTGGCATGAGTTTGCTGCTTGTCATATTTTTCATTAGGTTTGTGTTTAATAACAAAAGTATTTGTATGGACGTGGAAAACGACAGTTCGTTGCGAATAGACGAGCAAGTATTTAAAAATTTGTTTGATAAATTTTATCAAGCCTTGTGCGTTTTTGCGTCCACCTATTTGAAAGATGATGCCTTGTCTGCCGATATTGTTCAGGAAGGGTTCGTGAAATTCTGGAACAAGCGGGAGGGGTTTGATAATTATTTCAAGGTGAAATCTTTCCTTTATACCATGGTGCGGAATGATTGTTTGAATTATATACGCGATAACAAGTTGAGGCGGGAGGATCTTTCCGTGGTTGAATCTCTTGAATTTTACACGGAGACGCTGGTGGAGGAAGAGGCCTATCGAATGTTTTATAATGCCGTGGAATCCTTACCTCACCAAACCCGACAAGTGATTTTGTTGTCCATGGATGGCTTGAAAAATAGCGAGATTGCCGGACAGCTGGGAATTGCCGAGAGTTCCGTGCATACGTTAAAGAAAATAGCGTACAAGAAATTGCGTAAGATTTTGCGAGAATATTATTATCTGGTTTTTATTTTTCTTCTAAATAAGTAGTTGATCTCTATTGTTTTCCGTTTTTTTCTTTCAAAAAAGTGAATTTTTCGTTCCCCATAAATTCTGTTTTTCGTGTTGTAATAGTAGAAAGATAAATAACGTGTCGTAGAAACTTGGTATACGATGGTGTTAAATCTTGATAATGTACGAATATTGAGTTACGTGGCGAATAAATTTATATGGAACGAATGGACAAAAATAGTAAGGAATTGATGGATGACCCGTTTTTGCTAGCTTCTTGGATCGCAAAATCGATGGCCGGAGAATTGTCCGATGAAGAATTGCAATTATTGGATGAGTGGCGAATGGCTTCAGGGCGAAACCGTCGGTTGTATGACCGAATCGTCAGTCGGGAAGGGTGGGAATCGAAACAAAAACATTTCACGGCTTTTGATAAAGTTTCCGGTTGGCAGGGATACTCGAAAAAATTAAAGAAAACAGAGAAAAAAGCGATACGCTGGCGTGTGTTTTTACGTTACGCGGCAGTTTTGTTGATCCCCTTGGGCGCTGCTGTTTATGGCGTTCTTCATTCGGGAGAGGAGACCGTCTCTTTGGCGGATCTGAATGCGATCACACCCGGAGGAACCCGGGCGGAGCTGGTATTACCTTCGGGAGAGGTAGTTGATTTGGTTGAGAAATCCGGGGTGATATCGCGTGGGGAAAATACAGTCATTAATAACGAAGGAAAAACTCTTTCTTATAAAAGTACAGGAAATCAGGCTCCGATGGACTCTTTGAGATATAACGAGGTGATTGTACCGAAAGGAGGGGAGTATCAATTAGTGTTGAGTGACGGAACGCTTGTTTATCTGAATTCCATGACGAAGGTGCGTTTCCCGGAACGTTTTTCTGAAAAATGCCGGGAAGTGGAGGTGTGTGGAGAAGCTTTTTTCGAGGTAACTAAGAACAAAGATGTCCCTTTCATCGTGAAGACCGGGGCGTACGAGATTACGGTGTTGGGAACGAAGTTTAACGTCACGGCGTATGCTGATGAACATATGATCACGACAACATTGGTTGAAGGGGCAGTTTCCATCTCTGGCAAGTGTATTGGAGAGGCAAGAACATTACGGCCTAATGAACAGTTGGTGTTGGATCAAACATCCGGAGGCGTGGAAGTTAGGAAAGTGGACGTGAATTATTATACGGCTTGGAAGGATGGTATGTTCCGGTTCCGGGATGTTCGTTTGGAAGAGATCATGCGAGTGGTGGAACGATGGTATGATATGACTGTCGTGTACGAGGATGAGAGTGTCAAGGATTTGCATTTCGGTTTTAACATGAGTCGTCTCGAAACGATAGAGCCCTTGTTGAATATTTTTGAATTGAACGGTAAAATAAAAATAACGAAAGAGGGGAAAGTGCTGAAAATACAACGAGGTAGATAAAGGCAGGAAATGGTACCAGCATTTCCTGCGGGAATTACTTCGTTAACATTGAGATAATTATTAACTAATAATTGGGAGAGCAAATTTATGGAAAATTTTCTAATGTTTCTCAGGTGCAAACGTGAGAAATTGCAAAAATTATGGCTTATGTCGAAATGGACTTTTTTATTTGTTTTTCTAGGGATAATAAACACGCACGGAACGGTTTATTCCCAGAACGAGCAACAGGTTACAATCTCTATGAAGAATGCCTATTTGAAGGATATTTTATGGGCGATTCAGCGACAAACCACGTTTGTTTTCATGTATCACGAGGAAGATTTGGATAAGGTGGGAAAAGTGAATGTTGAGGCAAAAGCCTCAACGGTGGAAAAGATTTTGAGTGACTGTTTGAAAGGAACTGGCTTGACGTATGTTTTTCAAAATGAGGTGATCGTGCTGAAACCTTTGGATGATGAGAAGAAGAAAGAAATTCGAATTGCCGGTAAGGTGACGGACGAGGAAAAAGCTCCTTTGCCGGGGGTGACAATTATGGTAAAAGGAACGAATCTTGGAACTGCCACGAATGCGGAGGGACGTTACTCGTTGACACTGCCGGAGATGAAAGGAATTACCTTGCTTTTTTCTTTCGTGGGTATGGAACCCCGGGAGGTGAAGTATACCGGGAAGGATATCATTGACGTGGTGATGAGAGAAGACAAGGTGAAAATGGATGAGGTGGTTGTCACGGGATATATGAATGTGAGAAAGGAGAGTTTTACTGGAAATGCGACAACCGTGACGAGGGATCAGTTGATGAAAGTGAATAATAAAAATGTAATTGCAGCTTTACAGGCTTTCGATCCGTCGTTCCGGATTAAGGAAAATAATATTTGGGGATCGGACCCGAATGCCTTGCCGGAATTTAACATCCGGGGAGAGTCAAGTATTGCGGTAAATAAGGGATTGGATGTGGAACAACAGAGACGCAATCAAAGAACGAATCTGAAAGATAATCCCAATATGCCTGTATTTATTTTGGATGGTTTTGAGGTTTCTGTGGAGAAAATATATGACATGGATATGAACCGGATCGAGAGTATGACGATTCTTAAAGATGCGGCAGCCACGGCATTATATGGCTCTCGGGCAGCGAACGGGGTCGTGGTAGTGACCACTGTCGCACCGAAACCGGGTGAGATGCAGATTACTTATAATTTTACCGGGGGTGGGGATTTCCCGGATCTTTCTGATTATAATTTGTGTAATGCCTCCGAGATGCTTGAGGTTGAGCGGCGGGCCGGGTTGTACACCGACCCAAATTCTCAGGCTACGGCCGATATTGACTACAATGGACGGATGCAGCAAATACTGCGAGGGGTTGATACGTATTGGCTAGGCAAGCCTTTGCGTAACGTGTTTAATCATAAACATAGTTTAAATTTGCAAGGGGGAGAGGAAACCATCCGGTATAGTCTTGATTTGAACTATGATAGTAATAACGGGGTGATGAAGGGATCTTATCGTTCAAGGACGGGAGCGGGGTTGACTTTGGATTATCGTCCGAAACGTTGGTTGCAGATGATGAACTCGATAACCTATAACCGGACAAGTACGGAAGATTCTCCTTATGGAGCTTTCAGTACGTACGCCTCGATGAAACCTTATCTCCCAATTCATGATGAGAACGGGGATTTGTTACAAAATTTGAAGGCCGGAAGTTTTACGGCAGTAAATCCCTTGTACGCTGTTAAGTATTTAGGTAATTATAGTGGTAAAGGAAAGTCTGACGATATCACGAATAATTTGAATATCAATATGTATTTCTGGAATGACTTCCAGTTTAAGGGGCAATTCAGTATCACGAAAACGACAAGTAAGACGGAAACATTTAAAGACCCGAAAGATGCAATTTTTCAGCAAACGGGCATAACGGATGAACAGAAAGGGTCTCTTGACCGGACAACCGGAGACAGTTGGAGTTGGAATGTGAATGCGATGTTGTATTATAACAAAACGGTGGGAAAACATCATTTTATTAATGCAACATTGGGAATGAATGCGAAGGAGGCGGAAAGTGAAACAGTACAGGCAAAATTCGTTGGATTCGGTATTGGAGGGATGAATACTCCGATATTTGCGGCGGATCAACCCGATAAATCACAGGTGTCCGCTTCCAAAAGCCGGTTGATAGGTTTCTTGGGATCTGTAAATTATTCGTACGATGATATTTATCTGTTTGATGCCTCTTTCCGTTTTGATGCCTCGTCACAATTCGGTAAGGATAAACGTTGGGCTCCGTTCTGGTCTGTCGGGGGAGGAATAAATTTCCATAATTACAAATTTTTGAAAGATAATTGGTTGATTAGTACTTTGAAGATAAGAGCTACTTATGGAAGTACGGGTAATGTTAATTTCCCGATTAGCATGGCCACGACGACTTACCAGATAAATACGGATAGTTGGTTTTTCACGGGTGCGGGAGCGCAATTTAACACGTTGGGAAATCCTCGGTTGACGTGGGAGAAAACGAATACCGTGGATGCCGGTTTCACGATTGCTTTGTTGAATGATTTGATTTATCTGGATGCGTCTTATTATTGTAAAAAGACGGAAGATTTGATTGATGAGATCAGCGTGAGACATTCCTCTGGTTTTAAAACTTATAATATAAACTCCGGTGCGATTAAAAATGAAGGATTTGAGATTAGCATGAATACCACGGTATTTAGAAATAATGACTGGATGGTGACATTGAATGCAAATTTGGGAGCGAATAAGAATAAGATCACGAAATTAGGGGAAGAGACAAAAGCGTATAACGAGAAAATTCTAAATGAATGGAATCAAGGTGGTGGTCAATATAGTGATGTGTTGAGTAGTCCCGTTATCCTTTATTATGAAGGAGCCTCAACTTCCGCGATGTATGCGGTACGCTCAGAAGGCATTGATCCGGCAAATGGTAGGGAAAGATTCATCAAGAAGAACGGATTGCCGACGTATACTTGGGATGCAAATGACCAAGTTGTGGTGGGTGATAATAATCCGGATGCTCAAGGATCTGTTGGGTTGAACGTGGCTTATAAGGGGTTCTATCTGAATGCTTCATTCATGTATCAATGGGGGGCTCAATCTTATAATGAAACTTTATTGAATAAAGTTGAGAATGCGGATGTTCGGGGAAGTAACGTGGACCGGAGAGTGCTAACTCAACGTTGGATGAACCCGGGAGATATAGCTCCTTTCTACGATATGGGAAATCAGACTAAAACGCAGGTGACTACTCGGTTCGTGCAGGATTATGATTATTTTAATTTCAGCGGTCTTTCTTTGGGGTATGATTTTAGTCGGGAGTTAATCTCTAAATGGCGGTTAAGAAGTTTGGGCCTTCGCTTTAATATGAATGATATATGTCGTTGGTCGACGGTAAAAGAGGAAAGAGGAACAAGTTATCCTTTCTCTCGCAGTTTTAGTTTCACGTTGAATATAGGAATCTGATAAAAGGAATTATATGAAAAATTATGCAATAGTATTAGCGACAATTTTCATGTTGTTTTTTACCTCTTGCGAGAGCTGGCTGGATATTCAGCAAGAGGGGGAAGTTACTGTTGACCAGTTGTACAGTACGGGCGAAGGGTATCGAACGGCGTTGAACGGCGTGTATCAAGCTATGGGGCGTCCTGCGTTGTATGGGCGTGAATTTTCTTTCGGATTGGTGGATTGTATGTCTCAACAATACGATTTGGCAAACGAATCGTTTTCAACTGATTTATATATCAAGGCATCCGAGTTCAAGTACAATGATGTCAGTTTGGTTGATTTCATTGATAATATATGGACTTCAGGATTTAAGGTGATTGCTAATGCGAATGATTTAATCCAAAATATAGAAAAGGCAAGTCCTGAGCTGTTTGAAGAAGGAGAGTTAGAGCGGACCTTGATTATGGGTGAAGCTTATGCTTGCCGGGCATTGATGCATTTTGATTTGTTACGTTTGTTTGCTCCCGCTCTGATTAACGATGATCAGGGTACCTATGTGCCTTACGTGGATACTTATCCCAATATTTACGCTACCAGTATGCAGGTCACTCCTTTCTTGGATAAGGTCATTGCCGATTTGGTGAAGGCGAAAACTTTGGTTGCAGATTTCGATACAACTGCGGCGGGGATTATGGCTAGTAAGAATGGAACAGCACGTATGTCTAAAGCTAAGTATCTTGATGCTAAATTCGGGTATGGTGATTTTTTTGCGGGAAGAGGTTATCGGTTAAGTTATTATTCGATTACGGCTTTGTTGGCTAGGGTGTATCAATATGCCGGGAAAACGACTGATGCGTTAGCGTGCGCCAAAGAAGTTGTGGAGTTTGGAAAATCGTCCGGAACATTGTTTTACAAGGATGATTTCTCGGGTATTACAAATGTCGGGACGAACGTGGAGGCTTTTGAACAAAGGACGGATTTGAAATTGAAATCAAGTTTGATCTTCGCCGCTTACAATAAAAAAGCTTATAAGGAGAGCGAGATTCAACGTTATTTTAGATTGACGACGGTTGATGATAATGGCTCGCCCGTATCTCCTGATTATTTTAAGATCAAACAAGTGGAGTTGTTTAATAACCGGGGAGTGGAAGAGTGGCAAACGGATATTCGCTCAAAGAATTTGATTTTCATGCTACAAGATGTTTTGCCTATTTCCGGAAAGTGGTTTGTGAACTCCCGGAATCCGGAAGATAGCGAACATTTGAAGATCTCTCCGGTACTTCGATTAACGGAAATTCAATATATCATGGCCGAGTGTTATGCTCGTGAGGGGAATTATGGAGAGGCTTATCGTATTTTGAATGATGTGCGGGGAGCCCGTAATTTATCTCCATTGGCGGTTCAAGGTAGTTGGGAGGAATTCCAGACAGATCTAATCGGTGATGCTCGCAGGGAGTGGATCTCGGAAGGACAATTATTCTTTTTGTATAAGCGTCTTGATGCGGCATTTAACTTGAATGGTACGATGCACAAATTGTCAAGAGGAGAGGCTTCTTTGCCTTTACCTGTAGATCAGAAGTAGAGAATTAAGAATGTTGAAAAATGGAAGTTATGAAAATTCGTTTATTAGCTATATTGATTCCTTTGACGTGTATTTTTTTCGCTTGTAGTGAGAAAGATATAGAAACATTTCACGGGAGACATCAGATTTATTTTGATAAATTTTATATGAATGCTCTCTATCCGGGAACGGAGGAGGCGGATACCACTAGAACATCGTTCTTTTTCTACCCGGAGAACACGTCTTCGATAACGGTTCAATTGGTCGTAAATCTTTCCGGTCGATTGTTGGATGCAGACTTGAATTTTGGATTGAAATTGGTTGAAGAGGGAACAACTGCATTGCCGGGAGAATACAAACTGGAAGAATCTTATGTTTTTCATCGGAAACCAGTGGAAGAGGGGGCAAAAGAGATTAAGGATATGATAGAGTTGACATTAATTCACAGTGATCGACTGGCAGAATTGGGACCGGAAGGGGTACAGTTGGTTGTGGAATTGGTTCCGTCAACCGAGGTGGATTTGGGACAATACGAACGTCGTCGGGCGGTGATCGTTTGGAGTGAGGTCGAGGCGCAACCTGAGTGGTGGGATTATGAGGTACAATGGAGTTTGTTGGGGGATTATTCTTATGCCAAGTATAAGCTGTTCTTGCAGACGGTGGATACAAACGGGGAACTGAACGGAGAATTGATCAAGGAAAATCCGGCTCGGGCGATCGAATTGGTAACGGAATTTAAAGAATGGCTTTTGGATCATCTGGATGATCCGGATCGTGGAGACGAGTATCGTGAAATTCTGAGTACATTGAAAGTTTAATTGCTAATTAATTGGGATTATGAAATATAGTATTTGGTTTATCGGTTGTCTCGTTATCTTTTCCTTGATAGGATGTTTTGATGACAAGGGGACGTATGATTATAAGGATTTGAATGAACCGATCTGGAATACAGGTGATGGGGAACCTGTTATAAATGTGACCTGTCGAGCCGGGGAAGTGGCTAAATTCAGAGCCTCACCCTTTTTTGCTTGGAAAGGAGATTCCTTGAAACGAGCCGGAGAAGTGCGTTACGAGTGGAAATTGGATGGTGTGGTCATAGGTGAAGAAGCTGATTTCGATATTGATACCTATGAACTGATGGAAAAGATCGGTATGACCCAATTTTCTAAATCGGGTACAAATGGAACTTTTAGTATTATCGAAAAGGAATCCGGGATTGCTTATATGGTTCGGGCTTATATCACGATAAGTCCCACGAACACGAGTGGAGATTGGGCAATATTGTCTAAAAAAGGAGGGAATGCGAAGCTGTCTTACGTGAAATGTGCCAGAAATCAAGAAACTAGAAAACTTGAGTTCACGCTGTTGGAAGATTTATTTTTCGAAAATTATAATCAGGATATTCCGGGAACGCCTTTGGCATTGGCCATGAGTAATTACTCTACGAATATCGGTTCTTTAGGATCGGTTACGGTAATCACGGATCAAGTTGGTTACGAGTTTAATTGCGAGAATATGTTGAAAGTAAGTGAATTACAAGATGATTTTACCTCGCTACCCGCTAATTTTAAACCGATTGATCGCACGGATTGTTACGAGTCCATGACGACTTCAGGGGTACATAGTTTTATCGCAATGGAGGATGGCTCCTTGTATAGGCGACAAATGTCAATGAATAATTTGGGTGGAGATTTTATGTCTATTCCGCTTGCCGCTGATGAAAAGGGATATAAGATTACTAAATTTGGTCAACCTCGGTGGGGGTTTGGTAATGTTCCCTGTTACGATGAGGCCAATAATCGGATGTTGACAATCCTTTTTTATCGAAGTGGAGAACCGGGGCCTTTCCCCGGATTCCCGGGAGGAACCGAATATCAGTTATCTAAATTAGCGACAACGGAACCTGCGGCGGGTATGCCTACCGAGGGGTGGTGTCCGGTTTGGAGTTTCCCGGAAGGAATAGAGTTCTTGCATGCTTCTTATGCGGGTTCGGTTTCGGGAGGAGGCTGGTTTACTTACTATGATCAAATGAATGTTTTTTACAACGATAAGGATGGAAATACGCGTTGGGGAGTGTATACACTTGATCAGACAACCGGACAGACTGTCAATAATGCTGGAAATAAGGATGTGGCTTTCCCAGGAAATAAGTTGACTAAAGAGTCGGTTATTCTGACGAGTGGCAAGGTTAACGGAACCATGTTGAATTATATCTTATATTCTAATGGTAGTGAAATCAGGTATGTAAATAAACAGGAAAATCAAGATTATCCTTTTGTTACTCTGGAAGATGCCACGGATCGGGTAACGTATATGACTTATACTGTTTATCTCGATTACGAATATTTGATCGTGGGAACCGAGCAAGGGAAGTTACTGTTCTATAATGTGCAGGAGATGAAGGCGAATCCGGAATTACTTGAGGAGTTTGATCTGGGTGAAACAATCATTTCTGCGAAAGAATTAAGTAGTTATTCTTCAGGGGATCGTTATTAAGAAATTGAAAAGTAAATTATTGTATGGAAGAATCAATTGTTAAGGTGGAGCATCTATCTCATCGTTACAGCGTGCAATGGGCGATTCGGGATATTAATTTTGAAATTACAAAGAATGGTATTTATGGATTACTCGGCTCCAATGGAGCCGGGAAATCCACGACCATGAATATCATGTGCGGGGTGTTAAAACAGACAGAGGGGGATGTTTATATAAAGGGAATCAGTATCAGCAAGAATCCTGTTGAAGCGAAACGACATATCGGCTTTTTGCCGCAAGTGCCGCCGCTACATCTGGATTTGACCGTGGAGGAATATCTGGAGTATTGTGCGGAATTACGGCATATCCCGGATCGGGAAGTGAAGAAAGCGGTACAGGAAGTTATGGTACGTTGTGGCATTAGTCATTTTGCCAAGCGGGTGATTCATAATTTATCGGGTGGTTACCAACAACGTGTGGGGATAGCCCAAGCGATTATTCATAATCCGGAATTGGTGATTTTTGATGAGCCGACGAATGGTCTTGACCCGAATCAGATCGTGGAAATCCGTCACTTGATCAAGGAAATTGCGGAGGAACGAACCGTAATTCTTTCTACTCATATATTGACGGAGGTGCAGGCAACTTGCGACTATATCCGGATGATTGAACAAGGGAGTATGGTTTTTTCCGGAACTGTAGAAGAATTTGATAACTATATACAACCGAACACGCTGGTTGTTTCTTTGGGAACCGTTCCTTTGGTGGCGGATATTCAGGCCCTTCCGGGTGTGGTGCGTGTGGATGAATTGGGAGGTCCTAGATTCCGGATTCAATTCTCGGATGCACGTGAGGCTATAAATAGTATCGTGGAAGCCAGTTATACCCGGGGATGGCAATTGACAGAATTGCAACAGGAAAAGAGTTCGTTGGATACCATTTTTGCCGAGTTGTCCAAGAAATAGTATTAAATTTTATTTGCAGTAAAGATGAGAACGATATTTAAGATAGCGAAAACGGAATTGCGGGATTTATTTTACTCCCCGATTGCTTGGTTGATTTTGATTATATTCACGTTTCAAACCGGAATGTTGTTTTCCGGAACGATCTCGGAGATCGTGCGGTCGCAGAGTATGGGCGGGAAAGGGATGAATCTGACTTTGGCCATATTTGGCGGGCAAAGAGGATTGTTTGTGGCAGTACTGTCTTATCTGTATTTGTATATTCCTTTGTTGACAATGGGATTGATGAGTAGGGAGTTGGGCAGTGGTTCGATCAAGTTACTTTATTCCTCACCGATCACGAACGCACAGATTATTCTGGGTAAATATTGTGCCATGCTGGTGTATGGGTTGATTCTGGTCGGGGTGTTATTGGTTTATGCGATTTATGGAATATGCACAATCGAGAATGTGGACATTCCGGTTATTCTGGCTGGGCTTTTGGGTGTCTACCTGTTGTTGTGTGCCTACGTGGCGATCGGTCTGTTTATGTCTAGTTTGACTTCCTACCAGATCGTGGCGGCCGTGGGTACCTTAGCCGTGCTAGCTGTATTGACTTACGTGAAGGGTATGTGGCAATCAGTACCGTTTGTTCGGGAAATTACTTACTGGTTTGGACTGACAGGACGTACTGATAACTTTATGTTCGGAATGATTGCTAGTGAAGATGTGCTTTATTTCATGGTTGTCGTGATGCTCTTCCTGTTAATGACGATTATTCGTTTACAAGGGAGACGGCAAAAGGTAGGTTGGTTGATGTCTTTGGGTAAATATGCCGGAGTATGGGGATTGGCTGTTGTCTTGGCATTTATGTCTTCCCGGCCTGTTTTTAAATATTATTATGATGCGACTCACACGGAAGCAAACACGTTGACTCCTAACAGCCAAGAAATTATTAATCGATTGGACGGGGGATTGACGATCACGACTTATGTGAATATTTTGGATCAATATAACTGGCTGGGATTCCCGAAAAATTATAATGATGATATTCGTCGTTTTGAACAATATACCCGTTTTAAGCCAGAGATCAAAATGAAGTACGTGCTTTATTATGATACGGTTAAGAATGATTATCTGGAACGGGCATTCCCGGGGATGAGCTATGAGGAAAAGGCGAAGAAGGTGATAGAAATGGAGAAGTTGAACCCGAAAAAGATTTTGACCCCAGAACAAATTCGTGCGAAAATAGACTTGAGAACCACGGAAGGAAATCGCTGTGTACGTTTGTTGGAACGAGAATCCGGGGAAAAGACTTTCTTGAGATTGTACGATGATTATCAGATTTTCCCGTCAGAGTCAGAAATTACCGCTGCCTTGAAACGAATGGTGATGACGTTGCCTACTATCGGTTTCTTATCCGGTCACGGGGAACGGGAAACGGATCGTCCGGGAGATCGCAATTACTGTATGTTTACTCATTTGCCGATGATGAGACAGGCATTAGTAAATCAGGGATTTGATTATAAAGATGTCACGTTGGATAAAGAGATCCCGGCAGAGATTAATATTTTGGTTATAGCCGAAATGCGTGAGCCAATGACGGATGTGGAGAAAGTGAATTTTGATAAATATGTTGCCCGGGGAGGTAATTTGGTAATTATCGGGGAACCCGGACGTCAAGGTGTGATGGCTCCGGTGTTGGAACCGTTCGGGGTGAAACTGGTGGATGGATTTTTGATACAGCCGGAAAAACCGAAGGATCCGGAGCAAGAAAAAGAGGATAATCGCAATCTTGGACCGTTTGCCGGGTTTGTTGCCCCGAAGAATCCGATTGATTTAATTGTTTCGCAACCGACGAAAGAGGCTGAAGAATTGTCGTATGCTTTTGGTTTTATGAGACCTAATTACGTGGTTGTAATGCCAACTGCGACTGGGTTGGAATACACGACGGATAAAGGGTTTGACGTGATTCCGTTATTTATGTCGGATTCGACTTGCTGGAACGAGTTGGAAAACACGGAGATTGTTGATCAAGAAGTTGTCTTCAACCCGGAAGTCGGAGAGGTTCAGAAATCTTACCCGTTAGCTTTGGCGTTGTCTCGTAAGGTGGGAGAGCGGGAACAAAAAATTATGATTTTGGGGGATGCCGATTGTTTGAGTGATGGAGAGCTTACCCGGACTCGTACACCCTTATGGACAGCTAATTACGTGCTTATCCAAGGAGGTTTCTTCTGGCTTTCGGATGGAGAGGTGCCTATTGACGTGAGACGCCCGTATGCGATTGACCGTAAATTGTTTGTGGGGGAAACGGGAGCTGAGGTGCTTAATTATGCTTTACTTGGCGGTTTCCCGGGATTGCTGCTTTTCCTTTCCTTGTTTATCTGGTTAAGGAGAAGGGGACGATAGGAAATAAATTGTATGAATATACCGACCGGGAAATAATATTCCGGTCGGTATTTTTTTGTAGATGATCATAGGATGATTGGATCGATTTGTTTATTTATTTTCGAAAACCTATCTTTGTCAAAAATCCTATGGTAGTGAAAATGAATGGTACAGAGCAAGATTTTGTTCATCGTATAAATGTAAAGGAAGAGGCGGCTTTTCACGATTTATTCACGAGATTTCGAAATTATCTCGTGCTGTTTGCCATGCGGCGAATCGACCAGTTGGATGCGGCGGAGGATATCGTGCAGGAGACTTTTATTACCGTGTGGGAGAATAAAAAGATATATAATTCCTATCAAGGTTTGAAAGCGTATTTGTACGAGTTGGTACAGAATAAGTGTACCAATTACTTGAAACATAAACAGGTGGAGGATAGATATGTTTCTTACGTGAAAACCACGGGGGAGGAAACGGAAGGGGATTATAACTTGATGCAGGAAGAAATTTACCGGGAATTATATATGGCTGTCCGTGAGTTGCCGGAAAAGTGTCAGAGGGTTTTTGAATTGCACTTGGAAGGGAAAAAGAATGATGAGATTGCTGAAATACTGGGAATCTCCGTGTTGACCGTGAAGTCTCACAAGCAAAATGCGATTCATATTCTCAAAGAGAAAATGGGAAATCTCTTCCTTTTATACACCTATATCTACGAGGTGTAATTTTTTTTAAGAAAAATAATAGGTTTTTATTTGCTACTTTTTGATCCTTTTCTTGTATGTGATGTAAAATAAGGAAGACATCATGGATCTATACGATGAAAATATTGCCCAGTTAATACGACATTCCTTGACAGGAGAACTCTCCGAACAGGAACGGGGGAAGCTGGAGGCATGGTTGCTTGATTCGGAAGAGCATCAGGTACTTTTTGAAAAAATCAAGAAGGAAATTCGCATCTCTTCTGAAAGCTCTCTTTTTCGCTCCTTGAATGACGAGGTGGCTTGGCAAAAATTTAAAACTACTACCCGGGAAAGGAAAAGGCGTGTCTATGTCAGGAGAATTTTGACATATGCGGCGGTAATCGTGTTGCCGTTGGCGGTTGTTGCGGGCTTTTTGTTTTTGAATCGGGAAAAGGATATGCTTCCAATGGCACCTGAACGTGTGATCAGAATTACTCCCGGGGGGCCGAGGGCGGTATTGATCACGGCCGATCAAACCGTTCACGAGTTAAATGGCGTGCAGGGGCAGCGAGAGATAGAAGTGGAGAAAGGGGTGGTGATCAAACAAGGGGGAGCTAATTTGGAATATGATTCTTTAGGCGCTCCGGTGCAAGAAGTGACGTTAGCCATGAACACGTTAAAGATTCCTCGCGGGGGAGAATTTCGGTTAAAATTGTCGGATGGGACAAATGTCTACTTGAATTCTGCTTCGGAACTGAAATATCCGGTGCGCTTTGATGAAAAGGAGCGGAAGGTTTGTTTGTCGGGTGAGGCCTATTTTGAGGTGACGAAGGATTCGGATCGGCCTTTCTACGTGGTGACGGAGGAGGTACAGGTCCGCGTGTATGGGACGGAGTTTAACGTGAACACGCATCAACCGGGGAAAGTTCATACCGTGTTGGTTGACGGTAAGGTCGGGATCAAAAAAAGAGGAATGACCGGGGAGATTACGATGAAACCGGGGGAATTGGCTAGTTTTGACCGGAATGCGGGAACGTTCGAGGTGAAAGAAGTGGATGTGCGGCAGTACGTGGTTTGGAAAGACGGGTATTTTACTTTTGAGAACGAGAGTTTGGAACAGATTCTGAACACGCTTTCACTTTGGTATGATGTTGACGTGTTCTTTCAGTCGGAATCCGCTAAACAACTGGTATTTACCGGGTATATGAAACGGTATAATGATATATCTGAAATTCTGAATGCGATTACGGAGGTTGTAGGAGTAAACTTTACGATAAACGGAAAAACTATAATAGTATCTAAATAAAAAACGGAAAGGGTTGGAGCCTTCCCGTTGAACTTTAATGAGATCAATAGGTCGCTGTTGGAGAGTGACGTATTGAAAGTTTAACTGTTCTAATTTACAAATGTATGGAAAAAAAACAATTATGCCATCGATTTTATCGAGGGTATGTTAAAAAACTTTTGATGCTTATGAAATTGTGTCTCTTGTTTATCTGTGTTTTCACGTTGACACTTTCAGCTAGCTCGTTTGCTCAACAAGAGCGGGTTAGTCTTGATTTGAAGAACGTGTCGGTGAAAGTTTTGTTGGATGAAATTCAAAAACAGACGAATTGGTGTTTCCTCTTTAATCCGGAGCAAACGAAACAATTGGGTAAGTTGTCGTTACGGGTGGAGAATGAAACCGTGGAAGAGGTGTTGAATCGTATTTTGAAGGATACGGATTTAACGTTTAAATTTAAAAATGATCTTATCATGATCGTACCTAAGGATGAGGTGGAAGATGATAAGAGTAAGAAAGATATCCGGATTGTCGGTCAGGTAACAGATAACAAGAAACTTCCGTTACCGGGTGTAACCGTGATCGTTAAAGGTTTGACTATCGGTACGGCGACTGACGGGAACGGGCGATACGCCTTGACTCTTCCCAAGACGGAGAAGTTGGCGTTGCTTTTCTCTTTTGTCGGGATGAAAACCCAGGAGGTGGCATATACCGGAAAAGATACGATTAACGTGGTTATGCAAGAAGACGCGGAGACTTTGGAGGATGTGATTGTTACCGGTTATGCCACGATTGATCGCGGCAGTTATGTCGGGGCCGTGACACAAATACGTGCAGAGGACATACAGGTGGCCGGAGAGGCTACTATTGACCAGATGTTGCAGGGATGGGTTCCGGGTATGTCCGTTATAAACAAAACCGGAAAAGTGGGAGGTTCTCCCAAGATCCGTATCCGTGGAACCTCAACCTTGTTGGGAAATCAGGAGCCGCTTTGGGTTGTGGATGGTGTGATTCAATCCGATCCTCTCCCGATTCCGGATGATGCAAGTCCTCTTTCTTCTGAAATGGATGGATTGCGGGAAACGGCCAGCAATGCGATTTCTTGGCTTAATCCTGCGGATATAGAAACGATTACCGTGTTGAAGGATGCGTCTGCCACGGCGATTTATGGAACACGGGCAACCAATGGTGTGATTGTGATCACGACCAAGAAAGCTAAAGGCGATGGGTTGAACATTTCGTATAGCGGTAATTTCAGCGTGGGAATGAAACCCAGCTATCGTATGTATGATATGATGAACTCTCAGGAACACATGAGATTCTCTCAAGAGTTGTGGGAAGATAGGGATAGTTACAATCAGAATGTTTTACCGATCGGTTATGCTGGTTTAATCCAGAAACTACAAAAGAAAGAGATTACCCGGCTGCAATTTGAACAAGAGTACCGGAAAATGGAGAGGATGAATACCGATTGGTTTGATATTTTGTTCCGAAATAGTTTCAGCCATGCCCATAATGTCAGTATCTCTGCTCAAGGGGAAAAAGTTTCAAGTCGTTTTTCCGTGGGAATCAACAGTACTCGGGGTGAAGCGAAAGGAAATGACATGACCACGTTGACGGCTAGTTCCAATACCACTTTCCGTTTGGATAAGCGGTTGATTATTGATTTGCAATTGAATGGTAGTTATCGGGAAACGGAGGATTTTGCGTTTGGGGTAAGTCCTTACGAGTATGCGATGAATACAGCCCGGGATATTCCTGCTTATCATGAAGATGGAACCCTGTATTATCACGAAAAAGCCGGGGCAACGAGTTTTTCTATCCCGAATAAGTTTTCATATAACTATAACATATTGAATGAACGAGATAATTCCGGTACGGAAACAGATGGAACGAACTTGCAGGCAGCTTTGAATTTGCGGTTGAATTTGTTGAAAGATCTGGAATTTCAGACAACAGCATCTTATGCCCTTGCAACGAATAAAATTAAGTCATGGGCAACGGAAAACACGCATTACATAACCCAGATTCGCGGTTACGAGGTGGGAGAAATTTTGCCTAGTTCGGCGGAACAGTATGCCAGTGTCCTGCCGTTTGGGGGATTATTGCAATCGGAGTATGCCCAGACGAAAAACTATTCTTTTAGAAGTAGTTTAGTGTATAATAAAATGTTTAATGAGGATCATCGCCTCACGTTGAATTTGGGATTTCAAGTCAATTCTGTGACTCAGGAGGGGAATGCGAGTTTGCGGTATGGTTATCTTTACTATCGGGGAGAGAAGTTTGCCACGGTTCCGACAGAAATAACAGCTGCGAACGGGTTACATAAAAATTCGAGGGATCTTCATGATGAAATGCGGGCTGGGACAACGATTACGACGACGAAAAATAACACGGTCAGTGAGTATTTTACAGCCGTGTATGGTTATAAAGAACGTTATATTATGAATTTCAATGCTCGTTTGGATGCTTCTAACCGTTTCGGTCAGGATGAAAATAAAAAATTTAATCCCAGTTTATCAATCGGGGTGAAATGGCGGATTGGTAATGAACCGTTTATGGCTTGGGCTTCCTCGTGGTATGATATGTTTGATATTTCGTTTTCTTATGGTTGGCGAGGAAATGCGGTGGAGTCAGTTTCTCCTTATTTGATTGCGAAAGATGGTGGATTGAATAAGTATTTCCAACAGTACACGCTGAAGATGGTATCCTTACCTTATCCTGATCTCGGTTGGGAGAAGACCGAAGACTGGAATTTGGGAGTCGATTTTTCTTTCTTCCAAGGAAGAATGAGTGCCGGGCTTAGCTGGTATAATAAGATCAGTCACGTGTTGGCTTCCCGGGAAGTGCCCATTGAAAATGGTGTTGCCAATGCTTATGTTGATGGGACGACGATGAAAAACAGCGGTTATGAATTGGCTGTCAGTGTTACTCCGGTTAGAACGAAAGATTTCACTTGGTCTCTTTCTTTCAATACGAGTAAGGTAAGAAATACAGTTCGGAATAATCAACGGGAAAATACCCGGGATGATTATCTTAACGGGACGGCGATTGTTAGTGGAGAAAAGTACGGAACTTTTTACGGGTTTGCATTTAACGGGCTGGATCCGGCTAATGGAAGACCGACATTCAAGAATATGGATATAGATGTTACGGAGAATGATTTGGATTATTTGGTGAAAATTGGTTGCATGGAGCCGGACATTTCCGGTGGTCTCAATACTTCTTTACGGTATAAGAGATTGGTATTGCGTGCTAGTTTTGCTATGTCATTTGGGGTCAAGCCCTTCTTCCGGATTTCTTTGCCACGGCGGGAGCTCCGAGACCGGAACAAAATGCACCCCGTTATTTGTTTAAACGTTGGCGTAAACCGGGAGACGAGAAAATCACGAATATTCCTTCTATCCCTGCCGGAAATCCGAATGAAATAAACATTCAGTTGCCTGTTGAAGGGTATGTTGCGATGAGTCCTTATGCGATGTATAACCAATCTGACTTGAGGGTGGCAGACACCGATTTTATCCGGTGCAGGCAAATTTCCTTACAATACGATTTACCTGACGCTTGGGTAAATAAGATTGGGGTTAGACGGGCATCCGTGAACGCCAGTCTTGCTAATCCTTTCTTTATTGCTTTTGACAAGGCATGGGAAGGACGTGATCCTGAAACAGCGAATTGGCCTGCACGTCGGACAGTTTCTTGCTCGTTAACTCTTAATTTTTAGTTGAACGGATAATTGTTAGAATGATGAAAAACAAGATATTTATTTTAGGAGCTATTATGGGATCGTTTATGCTGGGGGCTTGTGGAGATTTTTTAGAAGAAGAATCCCAAAGTGAGGTAATCCCGAAGACAACATCTGACTTCTCAGAACTATTGCTGGGTACGGGGTATCCCGATGAGTCGGCTCCGAACTTTTCTTTCTTATCCTTGATGGATGATGATTGTGCTCATTTTTTGACTTATTCAAGTCCGTGGAGTCCGGAGGGAACTGTGGAAACGGTAAATGCTATCACCCAATTCCCGATCTATTCATGGCAACCGACTCTTGCTGATTATGATGGTTACGATAGTGAGATCAATGAAACGGCAAGTTCTACCACGTACGCCCAGTTCTATTCAAAAATATTGGGATGTAACGCCGTGTTGGATTATATTGATGAGGCCATAGGAACACAGGACGATCGGGATCGGGTGAAGGCTGAAGCTCTTGCTGTAAGAGCGTTACTGTATTTTCAATTGGTTAATATTTATGGGGAACCCTATAACCATAATAAGGACGCTTTAGGAGTTCCGGTTCGGTTGATTTCCGATTTGACGGAAAAGAACATTGAACGTTCCACCGTGGGGTATATTTATGAAGAGGTGATTCTGAAAGATTTGTTGGAGGCAGCCCGTTTGCTGGATCCTCTTCCGATTATGCGTAAGAATTTCCGGATCAATCAGCCTGCCATTCATATCCTGCTTTCCCGGGTTTATCTGTATATGGAGAATTATAAAGAGTGTATTGCCGAGGTGGAGAAAGCAGAAAAGCAAGGAATCGGGTTATTGAATATGGTAAATAATTTGGATGTTATCCTGACAGATAATGGTTATGCCCCGATTTCTTACAATAATCCCGAGGTTGAATGGTTTTTCGGGCCGAGTGCGGTTGCGAATCATTGGGAATATCAACCGGGGACAGCACCTGCTTTTCGGGTTCTATGGGATCAGGTGAATGACCAACGTTTTTTGGCTTATGCGCTCCAAGTTGTGGGTGATGACAATACGGTATACCTGAAAAAACCAATGAGTAGTTCAGAGTTAGGACAATCTATCCGTTCGGCAGAAGCGTTTTTGAACCGGATGGAAGCTTACGCTCTTTCCGGAGAGGAAGGGTTGGCGTTGACCGAATTGAATGCATTCCGGAAGACCCGCGTGATCGGTTACACGGATGTAAATCTGAGTGGTCAGGCACTTCTGGATGAGATCCGGTTGGAACGTCGAAAAGAACTTTGTTTTGAAGGTCATCGTTGGTTTGATTTACGTCGTCAAGGAATGCCGGAAATCAAACACACGTATAAGGCTGAAAAAGGAGGAGCGGTGTATGAATATGTACTGCAACAGGGGGATCCCATGTATACACTACCGTTTCCTAACAGTGTCGTATTGCAAAACAGGGCTCTTGTTCAGAATCCGTCACGGGAGATGGGAGCGAGACAAGGTGAGATTCAATAAACGTAAAATAGAAGATCATGAAAAAGATATTATTAGCTATAGCTTGCCTGTGGGCTGCATGCATTTCTTGTAGCGAAGACACGAAAATCGGTGCGCCGGACGAAATATTGCCGGATTACGTGCTACCACAGGGAGACGCTTCGAAGGAGGCAAACGATCGGATTCAGCAGATATTCGATACCTATACGTCTTACGTGCTTTATAATTACACGGAGAAAGATGCTTTTTGGACACAGACGGCAGCAGGTGGTGCAGCGCAAATCTATCGGGCTATCATGGGTGAACCCCGTCATGTGGATGCCATGCTTGATTATATTCAGGATATTTGGCTTCAGTTTTTTCCGGAAGAATTTTTGAAAAAAGGAGGAATGCCCTACCGGGTCTTTCTGGCTGATTCAATTTATTGGGATCGTGGTTGGGGTAAAACTCTTTATAATTATCGCATAAATGGTAATGCGCTCATTATTGGAGGGATGAATAAAGATCTGACCACTATGGATGCCGTAACTAAAAGGACGAGGAAAAACGAACTATTGGGGGCGATGTGGGATTATTATATTGCTCAGGGGTTGTTAAATGTGCCGGATGAGTTTTATGAAGATACGGATTACGAGAATGCACCTGCTCTCCCGTTAGATGGTGAGAATTTGGAGGCTTATCGAAAGAGAGGATTTTTACCGACATTTAATAGTTATTCCGGAGCGCAGGAAGAGTGGTATTGGGGGGATTACCCGTGGACTCAAGCGAAAGAAAACGATTTGAAATCTTTTATGTTGCATTTACGGAACCAAACGGATGAGGAAGTAGCTTGGTTCCTGAATAACCCGGAATACGAGTTGATCCAGAAAAAATGGAATATTTTAATTGATTACTACAAGAAAGAATTTGGTATTGATCTTCGGAAAATGGGTAATACGACTTTTTAATAAATCACTGTAAAGATAATTGTTTGTAGAGTATGAAAAAGAAATTTGTTTATGTTCTTTTTGCTTGCCTAGCCATGGTTAACATGGCTTTGGGCCAGCAAAAAGAGTCCCGCTTGACCTTAAATCCGGAAGTACCCGTGGCCGGTCAGAGTTTGGAATTGACATATAATCCGAAAGGAGGGCCATTAGAAGGTAGATCCGATTTGGTCGGGATTGTTTATATGTATAATTTTTATCACTGGGAGATGGGCGATGTGCAATTGAAGCAGGAAGGAGATATTTGGAAAGGAACTTTCGAGATGCCGGAAAATTGTGCTTTTATTGCTTTTAAATTCCAGTCCACGTTTACCTTGCAACCGGACTCAACGGATAATAATAACGATAACGGGTTTATGTTTATCCCCCAGAATAGTGCGGGTGATTATTTGCCGGGTAGATACCTTGCTTGGGGTGTATTCCGGATGCCTTCGCTAGGATCGGAAACCGGGAATTATTTTTCCGGGAACTACAAGGAGATTTCTAACGAGGCCGCGATGATGTGGACGGATCAGGAGACAAAACATTATCCTCAATATGGTCGCCACTTTTTCGGGACTATGAAATCAGTTTTGCGAAAAATGTATGGGGATAACAGCCGTCCCGGAATAGCGCACTTGTTGCAAGTTATGGAAAGCCAACCGGATTTGACCGAGAATGAATACGAGGAGATCAGTAGTACTTACCGAATTGATTTGAAAAATAAGGAGAAAGCGGATAGTATCGATCAGGTGATCCTCAAATTATTCCCGCACGGGGGCTTGGCTCGTTTTAACCGCTCTTTCGAGTTGAATACTTTGCCTGAAGAGGAATACTTTGCGGCTGCCGATCAGTTTCGAAAAGATTTCCCGATAGAGGAGTGGAGGAAAAATCCAAATCCTAGAGGATTCGTGTATAATAATTTTTATCGTGAGCTGGCCACGAGGTACTATAAATCGGGAAATTACAAGAAACTGGAAGAAATATTGCCCGAGATGGATATGGTAATGATCAATGATGTATTCCGAAAAGGTGTCGAGTTTGCTATTCGGAAAACTCCCACGCCACCGGAAACCTATGTCGAGATTTCAAAGAAATTCATCGATCAGATGATTGCTAAGGTGGGTGACGGTTCGTATGCGCAAACTGTAGCAGCCTCTCCTCGGCAAGCTGAAGGACTGGCCCGCTTGTGGTTGAATTACTATATCTGTGTTCATGCTCAAGTTGCCGAGAAATGCGGTCGTTACCAAGAGGCTGTGGACGTGATGAATTTGATTGATGAGGATCAACGGTATATCTCTTATCCGGCGGGAAATGAGGCATACATCGTGAGTCTGGAAAAGTTAGGAAACCATACTGAGGCTTTCGAAGCAATGAAAGGTGCGGCAAGTGCCGGACAGATGACCCCGGTAATTTATGACAAATTAAGAGAGCATTATGCTACCTTGAAGGAGAAACCTGCCACATTCGAGGCATGGATTGCATCTCTGAAACCGAGGCATGAGGTTGAAAAAATCAAGAATAAACTTCGTGCAGAAATTATAGATATACCTTTTGAGCCCTTTGTCATGGAATCACATCAGGGAGGGAAAGTGAAATCTGTTAGTTTCAAAAAAGATGAAATCGTGGTGATTGATTTTTGGGCTTTGTGGTGTGCGCCTTGTATTGCTGCTTTAGATGGGATGCAGATGGCCGTGGATCTTTATGCTAATGATCCGACCGTGAAGTTCTATTTCGTGATCACGCAAGATGAACCGAACCGTGAGAAAATAGATGCTCTTTGGAAGAAGAATGGTTTCCGGAACATGGAAGTTCTTTATGATGCGAATCCGAAAGGAAAGAATTCCCGGAATGTCGTGTATAAATCCATGTTTCCCGGAACATCGGGTATTCCTCAAAAAGCCATCCTTAAAAACGGGCATATCCGCTATCGTGCGGAAGGGTACGGTGGAAGTCCCAGCGGTTTGATGGATGAGATTTCTTATGTTATCGAGATTCTTAAAGAGGAGGGAAATCATGTTGAGAAATAATCTGATCGTCCTGTTGCTTGCAGCAGCAGGACTTTTTTCTTCTTGCGGGAGTGGGAACCACTATTCGCTTACCGGGAGTTTGCCGGCTCGTTATGATGGATGTCTGGTTAAGCTTACGCCTGCCACGTTCTTTTTCTCCGAGGAGAAACCCAGTCCAGTGGATAGCGTCAAAATCAAGGATGGTAAATTTCAGTTTGCCGGAACGGTGCAGGAACCGACCGTCTATATGCTGACAATTGATGGCGTGGATTATAAGATCCCGGATATGGCCTCAATCGCCGTGGTGATTGAACCCGGCGATATTACGATGGTATATGATACGCTGGGTATCATGGTGTCCGGAACCCCTGTAAATGAACGGTACATGACAACGATAGGAGAGGCCAAGCGGGAAACTGTGCGTCAACGCCAACTTTTATGGCAGGAACGAGATAGCGTGAAGCGTTTGCCGGGAAGTGTGGAAAATGAGATAGATAACTACTATAATCTGAAAAGTAGTGCTATCTTCAAGGAGAATGTCATTCCGGCATCAGAAAACTTTATTCGAGAATACGCGGGTACTGAAATCGGGGAGTTCTTCTTCTTTCATTGTTGCGGGAAAGATGTGTATAGCAAGGCTTTTGTAGATGAGGTTTATCCGACTATTCGGCCGGAAATACGGGAGCAATACGAGGCTTTAATCCGGGCTCGTCAGGAAAAACAGGATTATTTTGTGCATTCGCAGAAAGCCACGAACGTGGGAATGCCCTATCGGGAGATTGTGGCTCGAACAATAGATGGGAAAGAGATTCGTTTATCGGATTATGTCGGTAAGAAACAACTTATTTTACTGGATTTCTGGGCATCTTGGTGTATCCCTTGCATCCAGGAGGTTCCTCTGCTAAAGCGATTGCAGGAAAAGTATAAAGATCAAGGATTACAAATTGTGGGCGTGTCCGTTGATTCTGATCGGGAAAAATGGCAGGGAACTTTGGATAAGCATCAGCCGGCAGGCATCCAGATTTCCGAATTGAAAGGTTGGGAAAGTGTTTCCCGTGTTGATTACGGGGTACAGGCGATACCGTTTACGGTTTTAATCGATGCATCCGGTAAAATCCTTGCTCGCAACCCGCATGGTCCGCTTTTGGAAGAGATCATCGAGAAGTATTTTTCTAAAAAATAGAAATCATTTTTAAATGATTTAGGGTTATGCCCCGAAAAACTATCTTTGTTTGAAAAGTTTTTCGGGTTATAACCCTAAACATTTACCTTGTTAGGTAAAAATTGGCATTTCCTTGGGCCGGAATAACTTTTTCTGTACCACGTAGTATGCGACCAAAACGGCAGCACCCGTCACGATCCACGAGATGGGATAGATGACCATCAAAGCGTCGAAACTGGGCAATAAGGGACAGACAAGGTATATCCATAGTAATCGTAAGACACAGGTACCGAACACGGTGAGGATAGCCGGTAGCATGGAATAGCCAAGTCCCCGGAGTGCAGCTCCGGCAATTTCGTATGAGCAGGCAAGGCACTGTGTCAATAAGACGATATTCATGCGAAGTGCTGCATAGTGGAATACTTCCGGACTGGATGTGAAAAAGCTGATGGCGAAGTGTTTTTGCCAGACGAATAGCACGTTCAGCAAGCCGCAACAGGCAACACTTAATAACATCGTCAGACGGAAAATTCTTTTACAGCGATCAATTTGTCCAGCCCCGTAATTTTGGCTGATGAAAGTCACCGCGGCTTGGCTGAAAGCACTGACCACGAAATAACAGTAATACTCGTACGTGAGGGCGGCGGCAGAACCGGCAATAGCTGCGGAGCCGAATCGGTTGACGGCTGCTTGTATGAAAATGTTGGCAATCGAAAACACCATCCCCTGTATTCCTGCGGGGACTCCGATCTGAAGAACTTTTCGTAATTCGGGACGATTGATGCGGAGGTGCTTGAAGTCTAGCTTGAATGGTCCTTGTTCGTGTCGCAGGATGTATATGATCACGCCTGCGCTGAACATATTGGCAACGACCGTACCAATAGCAACGCCCGCAACACTCATCTTGAAGACAATGACCAGCAGTAAGTTTAGCACGGTATTGATGATCCCGGCAGCAACAAGACAATAAAGCGGGCGTTTCGTGTCTCCCATGCTACGGAGAATGCTTGCCCCGAAGTTGTATACCATGAAGAAGGGCATTCCGAGGAAGTAAATGCGAAGATACAGAACTGCCAGGTCTATGACATCATCGGGCGTGTCCATAGCTTCCAGTATCGGGCGGGCTATGAGTAAACCTACCACGAGTAGTAGGCACCCACTTGTCAGTGCGATCACGGAGACCGTGTGTATGGCATTTTTGATTCCCCGTTCATCTTTTTGTCCGATGTAATTGGCGATCACGACATTTGCCCCGACGGATATTCCCACGAACAGGTTAATCATCAAGCTGATCACCGAACTGTTGCTTCCCACAGCTGCCAGAGCCTGATCGCTAGCAAATCTTCCCACGACGGCCACATCTACCGAGTTGAATAACTGCTGCAGGATGCTACTTGCTGCTAATGGCAGAGAAAACAACAGAATCTTGTTCAATAAACTTCCATGCAGCATATCCATCCGGACCGCACCTTGTGATGATTTATTATGAGTACGCATATTTTGACATTTTCATGACGCGAAAGTACAGGAAACAACCTGATAATAGCATACACGGATTACTTTTTGTTTTATCAATTTTACTGATCGGGTAATAGAGAGGAATAAAAAAATCCGCCCCAAACGAGGCGGATTCTTTATATAGACTTACTATATTATTAGCAGTGTCCTTGAGCGCACATAGCCTCAGCAACTTTGATAAAGCCACCGATGTTAGCACCCTTAACATAGTTGATCTTGTTACCTTCTTTACCGAATTTAACGCAAGTATCGTGGATGTCTTTCATGATCTGAGACAATTTAGCGTCTACTTCTTCAGCAGTCCAGCTATATCTCATTGAGTTTTGGCTCATTTCAAGACCAGAAACGGCAACACCACCAGCGTTAGCTGCTTTACCCGGAGCGAAAGTAATGTGAGCGTTAGCATAGTTCACTGCTTCTGCAGTACAACCCATGTTAGACGTTTCAACGATCATTTGGCAACCGTTAGCAACCAATTTCTTAGCGTCGTCTTCGTTCAACTCGTTTTGGATAGCGCAAGGGAATGCGATGTCACATTTAACTTCCCAAGGTTTAGCTTTCGGGAAGAATTTAGCACCGAATTTCTCTGCGTAAGGAGCTACAACGTCGTTGTTGCTAGCACGCAATTCCAACATGTAGTCTACACCTTCTTGAGTAAGACCTTTCTCGTCATATACGTATCCGTCAGGACCAGAGATCGTAACAACTTTAGCTCCTAATTGAACTAATTTTTGAGCAGCACCCCAAGCTACGTTACCGAAACCAGAAAGAGCAACTACTTTACCAGCGATTTTCTCACCTTTTTCAGCCAACATGTGTTGTGCGAAATAAACGGTACCGTAACCAGTAGCTTCCGGACGTACTCTTGAACCACCGAATTCACGGTTCTTTCCAGTTAATACACCAACGAATTCGTTGCGGATTCTCTTGTATTGTCCGAACAAGAAACCGATTTCACGACCACCAACACCGATATCTCCAGCAGGTACGTCAGTATCAGCACCGATATATTTGCAAAGTTCAGTCATGAAGCTTTGGCAGAAACGCATGATTTCGTTATCTGATTTTCCTTTCGGGTTGAAGTCAGAACCTCCTTTACCACCACCCATCGGAAGAGTAGTCAATGAGTTTTTGAAAGTTTGTTCGAAACCTAAGAATTTCAAACCGCCAAGGGTTACTGACGGGTGGAAACGCAAACCTCCTTTGTACGGTCCAATAGCACTGTTGAATTGTACTCTATAACCACGGTTGATTTGTACTTCACCTTTATCGTCGATCCAGGGCACTCTGAACATGATTACTCTCTCAGGTTCTACCATTTTCTCAAGGATCTTGTTAGCCTTGTATTTCGGGTTTGCCTGATAGGTATCCCATACAGTTTCAATCACTTCTTGAACTGCCTGGTGGAATTCTGATTCACCTACGGTTCTAGCCTTTAAGGCATCCATGAATTCTTTAATCTCTGCTTTCATTTGAATATTGTTTAAGTAAAAACTTTAAAAAAACATTTTCATTTACTTGAATTATCAAAATTCGGTTCAAAGGTATGCTTTTGTTTATGATTCCAAAAATTTTTCGAGTTATTTTTTGGTAGGTGCAAACGTTATAATAGTTTAAAATTTCAATCACGATTCATGAAGTGCTATGAATCTGTAATAAAACCTGTTAAATGAGCGTGTAACAATTACCGGGGAGTTGCATCACGTGACCTTCCAGTTCGAGTTTTAAAAGAAGTACGGAGAGGTCATGCACGGGTATGCGTGTAAGCTGATGTAATTGATCGATATTTTGTTCTCCCCTTTTTAACAGAATCTCCAAGAGTAATACTTCATTATTTGTTATGGGGAATAAATCCAGGGACATCTGGTAGGGGCCGGTTGGGAGAGGTGGCCAGTTGAGAATCCGGAGCAGGTCCTTGATGTTTTCTACCAAGGCGGCAATATTTTGTTTGATCAACAGGTTACACCCGGCGAAGGTCGGGTCTTCCGGTCTTCCAGGAATCGCCATCACCTCCCGGTTGTATGACAGGGCTTGTCGGGCGGTAGACATGGCCCCTCCTTTTATGGGAGATTCGGCGACAAGAATCGCCTCGCTCATGCCTGCCACGATACGATTGCGTTGAAGGAAATTTGTCGGTAAAATCTGTGCGCAAGTCGGAAATTCTGAAATTAAAGCTCCTCCTTGTTCCAGAATTTTTTCGGCCATATTTTTGTGTGAGGCGGGATAAACCATGTGTAGGCCGTGCCCGAGAACGGCCTGTGCTTTTAAACCGTAATGTATGCACGCCGTGTGGGCGGTAATGTCGATCCCGTAAGCCAATCCACTGATGATATTCGGGTGGTAACCTGTTTCGGCCAGTTCATGGAGCAACGTGTCTACTCGTTTCTTGCCCATTTCGGTTGCTTTGCGGGTTCCCACAATGGCAATATTCTTCGAGTCGGAGTCATCCAGAATCCCCTTATAAAATAGTACGAGTGGGGCATCCGCGCAATGCTTCAAAAGGCGGGGATAATTCGAATCTTCGATCCCGCATACCCGGATATGATGTTTTTCCATGACGTCCAACTCCTGCTTTGCCATCTGTAACCAGCGGGAGCGTTCGGGTTGGATGTTTGTCAGGTTATTTTCCCGGAAAAGAGTCTCTATATTCTGATCTGTTTCTTCGAAAAAGCCGGAAATTCCGCCACATTGTTGGAACAAGGAGGCAAAAAGAGCATTGTTAAGCCGGGGTGCCATGGTGATGGCAACCCTTGTCAGGACCGAGTTTTCATGATTCATACGCCGATATTTAAATGTGATTTGTGACAAAAATACGCCTTTATAGTTTAAAAAGCGAATGAAATGGAGAAAATGAGTTCATAAGGTTTGTAAAGTTTATAAGGTTTATAAAGTGTCGGGAGTCCTCCGGATAAAATCTATCGGCAACTCAAGCTGCCGTGGACAAAGGTCTCGCAGGAGTCCAAGAACTTTATAGACCTTACGAACCTTATAAACTTCTTCTCTTTTGGGCATCTGATTAAAATAGTTTAATTTTGTACGGAAATACAGGATGAATGGAAAGTATCATTTTTACCACGGATGCCAGCATTGTCCTTGCCGAATTGCTGGGCGGAATCAGGCACGAGAATTTATTTATCGTGGCGGATAAACACACGGTCGGTTTTTGTGATCGCTTGTTTGAGAAGGTGGATTGGATTCCCTCTCACGTGGCGGTTCTGGATTGCGGGGAAGAGTATAAGTCGATTGAAAGCGTCAGCCGGATTTGGATGATGTTGAGTAAACGGGGGGCGCGTCGATCTTCCATTCTCGTGTGCGTGGGAGGTGGTGTCGTGACGGATTTAGGAGGATTCGCGGCTTCCACGTTCAAGCGGGGGATGCGTTGCATCAATGTTCCCACGACACTGTTGGCGCAGGTTGATGCATCTTTGGGCGGTAAAACTGGGTTTAATTTCAACGGTTTGAAAAACGAGATCGGCACGTTCTCTATCCCGGAAAAAGTGATTATCGATGTCCATTTTTTAAGTCATTTACCCGTGCGGGAACGAATGTCCGGTTTCGCGGAGATGATCAAGCATGGTTTATTATCAGACCGGGAGTATTTGACCCGGTTGTTGAGCTTGGAATATCAAGAAACGAGTCCGGAAGATTTTCTGGAGCTGATTCGGCGTTCCGTGACGATAAAAGATGAAATCGTTTCCCAGGACCCCAGGGAACAGGGACTGCGTAAAGTGTTGAATTTCGGGCACACGATCGGGCATGCCATTGAAAGTTTGTCTATCATGCGGGGAATGGCTCTCTTGCACGGGGAGGCGGTGGCATTGGGATTGGTGGCCGAATTGTACCTGTCCGTCAAAGAAAAAGGTTTTCCGGAAGAAATTTACCTGGAAGTCCGGAATTTTGTCAAACGATATTATCCGAACTATCCTCTGATGGAGCATGTTGATACCTTGTATGGATTGATGTTGCATGATAAGAAAAACGAACGGCGGGGAGTGAATTTCACGTTACTCCCGGGTATCGGGGAATTTTCATTGGATAATTATTGTTCGAAAGATTTAGTGGTTGAGGCATTGAGCCAAGTGTAAATAACGAGTAGAATTATGGATCGAGTTATCGCGTGGGACAAGACGAAGATTGAAGGTGTGGCTGTTTTACCGGCTTCAAAGAGTATCTCGAACAGGGCGCTCGTGTTATGTGCCTTGGCAGGATGCCCGGTGCCGGAGAACTTGTCCGATAGCGATGATACACGGGTGTTGCGGGAGGCCCTGTCCACTTCCGACAGGTTGGTCAACGTGGGACATGCCGGAACTGCCATGCGTTTCTTGACAGCTTATTTTGCCTTGAAAGGCGGGGTCCGGGAATTAACCGGTTCGGAACGTATGAAACAGCGTCCCGTGCAGGTATTGGTGGATGCTTTGCGGGAATTAGGTGCGAGTATCGCCTACATGGGAGATGAGGGTTTTCCGCCTTTATGGATTACTTCCGCACCTTTACAAGGAGGGCGTTCCCTGTTGTTAGACGCGTCCGTGAGTAGTCAATACGTGTCGGCCTTGATGATGATTACCCCTTTGCTGCCGGGAGGCTTGACGCTCGATTTGGAAGAAAGAATCGTTTCTGCCGCTTACATACGGATGACGGCCGGCATGATGCGCTTGTTCGGGGTAGACGTGCGTTTTGAAGGGAAAAAGATTATTATTCCCGAGAAGGGGTACATCCCGGTAAACCTGCGTGTGGAATCCGACTGGACGGCAGCATCTTATTTCTACGAGATGCTTTCTATTGTCGGGCAGGGGGAAATCTTTATTTCGGACTTGAAAAAAGACAGTTTGCAAGGGGATGCGTTGCAATATAGATTGTGGGAACAATTAGGGGTGCAAACAGAATGGCGGGAATCGGGTGTTCTCTTGCGGGTTGCCGGTGAAAACACGGGTTTATTCGAGGCGGATTTCACGGAAATGCCCGATCTGGCTCTTACTTTTATCGTGACTTGTTGTTTAAAAGATATTCCGTTTCATATTCGCGGCTTGGAAACTTTGTATGTTAAAGAGTGTGACCGGGTGGCCGCCTCGATTCGAGAGTTACATAAATTGGGGTATGATCTGGAAGTCCCCGTGCATGGCGAGTTGTCATGGAATCGGGAACGGAATACGTTGATTTCATTGGAAATAGATACTTATCAAGATCACCGTATGGCAATGGCGTTTGCTCCTGTCGGGTTGAAGTTACCCGGTTTGGTCATCCGCAATGCCGGGGTGGTGACGAAGTCTTTCCCTACATTTTGGGAACAGCTGGATAAATTATTGATTTAATCATCCGATTAATCACGAAATCATTTAATCGGCAATCACAGAATCTATTTATTTATGGAATCATTATTACAATCTTCTTATTTCGCGTTGTTTTTAATTGTTGCTCTAGGTTTTATACTGGGACGAATTAATTTTAAAGGAATATCGCTGGACGTGTCAGCGGTCATTTTTATCGCCTTGCTTTTCGGTCATTTCGGGGTAATTATCCCGAAAGAACTGGGAAATTTCGGGCTGGTACTATTTATTTTCACGATCGGAATGCAGGCCGGACCGGGATTTTTTACCTCGTTTAAAGCGAAAGGGAAAGTGCTGGCAATTATCACGTTATTGATCGTGGCCACGGCAGCACTGACCGGAATCGCCTCTAAATATTTGTTTGACATTGATACGCCGAGTGTCGTGGGATTGATCGCGGGAGCGTTGACGAGTACACCGGGTTTGGCTGCCGCTATTGATGCCACGGGTTCCTCGTCCTCTTCCATTGCTTACGGGATTGCCTATCCTTTTGGGGTGATCGGGGTGATTCTGTTCGTGAAACTTTTACCTAAAATATTACGCGTGGACATCCGTGCGGAAGAGAAACGACTGGAAGCCTTGCAGCAACAACAATACCCGGAGATCAAAACGGCTGTTTTCCGGGTGAGTAATCCAAACGCTTTTGACAAGAGCTTGGCGGATCTGCAAATCCGGACCATGACCGGGGCCGTGATTTCCCGTTTGGTTCACGATAACCTGACCGAGATCCCGACTCCTCTATCCGTGTTGCGGGAGGGAGATTTGATCAAGGCGGTAGGCTCCCCGAATGCGTTGCGGCAGTTAGAAATCCTGGTCGGGGAAAAGATGAATCAGGATTTGCCATTGGGGGATAGCATTGATATGCAGTACGTGCTGTTGACGAATAAAGAGGTGGCCGGGAAGAGCTTGGGTAGTTTGAGCCTGCATCAGAATTATCACTGCACGGTGACCCGCGTGCGTCGTTCCGGTATTGATGTGGCTCCGAGTCCCGATTTGGTTCTGCGTTTTGGTGATAAGTTGACGGTAATAGCCCGGAAGGAGAGCATGAAGGACGTGTTGAATCTTTTGGGGAATGACAAGAAACGTTTGTCGGACACCGATTTTTTCCCGATAGCAATGGGTATCGTGTTGGGCGTGCTTTTCGGAAAAGTGAATATCTCTTTTTCCGATAGTTTCACCTTTTCTCCGGGATTGACGGGAGGAATTCTGATCGTGGCCTTGGTTTTGGGTTATCTTGGTAAGACTGGACCTATCGTGTGGTCTATGTCCGGCCCGGCCAATCAATTGCTACGTCAATTAGGATTGTTACTATTTTTGGCGGAAGTCGGGACCTCGGCAGGCGTAAATCTGGTACAAACTTTCATGGATAGCGGGTTAACCCTGTTCGGGGTGGGTTTTGCTATTACCTTATTGCCGATGATCGTGGCATTGTTGGTGGGGTACTATGGTTTCCGGATCAATATTTTGGATCTGATGGGAACGATCACGGGAGGAATGACGAGTACACCGGGATTGGCAGCCGCTGACTCCATGACTGATAGTAACATCCCGAGCGTGGCCTATGCAACGGTTTATCCGATAGCGATGGTGTTTCTAATTATCTGTATTCAACTATTAAGTATGTTAATTTGAACATAAATTACGAGGAATACTTTTTATAAGTGGAAAATAAAAAATATTTTTGTCCCACTATGGTTCAAAATAAGTGCAAAATTGGATGAATCAATATTAATAGAGAGATTACGACGGAATGATCGAAAAGCCTATTCAGATTTGTTTGACGGGTATTTCGATAAGTTGTTTACGTTTGCCCTGAATATGGTTTTTCGGGAAGACGTGGCCAATGATATTGTGCAGGAGGTCTTTATCGCGATCTATGAAAAATCGGTTCTGAAAAATTACCAAGGTTCCCTGAAAGCCTATCTTTACACGAGCGTGCGTAATCGTTGCTACAATTACCTGCGGGACGCGAAAGTCGAGGATCGTAACATGGCGTTATACGCCGAGGCGGCAGTCTATTCGGACAACGTGGACATGATCGATCGGGAGGAGATTCTGGAGAAAATCCGGGAGGTGCTGGACGAGTTACCGGAAAAATGTCGGGAAGTGTGCCTTCTTCGTTTCGTGCATGGGTACAAGTACAGCGAGATTTCCGAACAGTTGGGGATGAATGAGAATACCGTGAAGGTACAGTTGCATCGTGGGTTGGAAAAGTTGAAACGTTGTTTCTCGGATTATGATTTCGTGCTAGTGCTTTTCATGTTGACGGTTTGTTTTGAAAATGTATAGGCTGTTTCAAATTGGCTCCATTCGCGTGTCGTGATGTGCGTGACCCGGGTAAGCTGTTTTTGTCCTTGAAAAACGAGATCTCGGGGGAAGCTTCTGCCGGGTATGGTTATCATGTCACAATTAAATTGTTATTATAGACCAAGCCGAATGTTAATATATCCTATCGTAATACAAATATTTGTTATTGTTATAGGAGCGGGATAGGGGAGGAATGGGAGCGGAATGGGAGCGGCTCGCAATATGATAACTGGATGATGAAATTATAATTACGATTTTTTACATTAGTTTGGATTTATCTCGTTCGCAACATTTATGAAATTGCGGGGGATAATCGAGTTTCAAAAAAAACGGTATCACTCGTGAATGGAAGGTTTGATTTTAATGATAAGATAAAATTCTGAAATTTTTTCATTTCTCCTGTAAACATTTTTCAAGGTTTCGTGTTATAGGGACGAAATTTTTAGAAAAATACTATGAAAATGGATTGGAGGTTGATAAAACGGAGCTTTACTTCTTCACTGGATGAGGAGGATAGGCTGGTTTTGGAGGCTTGGCTGGATGAATCGGAAAGACATCGGCAGCTCTACGAGGAGATGAAACGTTTCGTGGCGAGGCGGGAGAATTTCCAGTTGGACGTGGAGGCAAAGAAGCAATTTAAACGGGATTTCGAGACGAGAGTTGACGAGGCCTACCGGAGACGGGGACGACGGGTGTGGTTGAAGGTGGTGAGTTACGCGGCGATGTTGACATTACCGATTATTGCGGGAATGTTGCTTTGGACAAGGCAGCCCGTGGAGGACGTTGTGGATTACGGTATCGGGCCTATCGAGCATGGCGTGAGAAAAGCGACGTTGGTGTTGAATGACGGGAAAGTCCTTGCTCTTGATACTTCCCGGATGACACTGAAAGAGATTGACGGGGTGACGATTCACACGAATGATCAAGCGTTGGTTTACGTGGATTCTTTGGATAATAAGGGTGTTAATTTACAGAATCGGTTGATTACTCCTAAAGGGGGAGAGTACACGATCATGCTGGCCGATGGGACGAAAGTGTGGGTGAATGCGGCGACGGAGATTCGTTACCCGGTGAAGTTTGCGGGTAAGGAGAGACGGGTACGGTTGGAAGGAGAGGCTTATTTCGAGGTGACGAAGGATACCACTAGGTCGTTTATCGTGGAGGCGAACGGGATGGAGGTGAAGGTGTACGGAACGCAGTTTAACGTGAACACTCGTCGGGATGACCAGATTCAAACGACATTGGTGGAAGGTTCCGTGTCGGTGAAACCGAAGGGATTGGCGGAAGTGATGTTGAAACCGAACCAGCAAGCGGTGTTTAACAAGCTCGCGGGGCGGGTGTCGGTCCGGGATGTTGACGTGATGTCTTACGTGGCGTGGCAGCGAGGAAATTATTATTTCGAGAACAAGAGTATAGGCGAGATACTGGATGAACTATCGTTGTGGTATGATATTCAGGTGTTCTTTGTGAATAACGAGGTAAGAAACGAACGGTTTAGCGGGTATTTGCCCCGTTACGAGGAAATCAATGGGTTGTTGTCTCTGATCGAGAAGACATCCCATGTGCAGTTCGAGATAAAAGGTAGAGTGATAATCGTGCGAAAATAAAATTCCGGAAAAGCGGCTACTTTCCCGGAATCTAAATCAATATGAGCGAACAAATGCGACAATGTTTGCTCAAGTAGTTTTTTAATTCAAAAATCAAATGTATGAAAAAAAACAAAGTTTTTACTATTTCTATGGTAAAAAGAATTTATTGAAAATCATGAGGTTGTTATTTATTTTGATGACGATGACCAGCATGACGATTTCAGCCAGTAGTTTCTCGCAAGAACAGCGGGTGACGTTGGACGTGAAAAATGTTGGTGCGATGGAATTGTTTAAACAAATTCAGAAGGAGACGAATTTGTTTTTCGTGTACAATGATGCCGATTTGGTCTCGTTTAACAACATTTCCGTGTCCGCCAAGGATGAGGCCGTGGAAATTTTATTGAAACGTACTTTTTCGGGTTTGGATTTTTTGTTTGAGGGGAATGTTATTATTGTAAAACCCTCTGTCGCTAAGGATGAAAAGAAGGAGGTAAAGAAATTTGTTATCAAGGGAAAGGTGATCGACGAAAAGAAACAACCGCTCCTCGGGGTGACCATTCGTTTGGATAGTACCACGGTGGGATGTTCCACGGATGCAGCCGGGTTGTTTTCCTTGACGTTACCTGTTTCGAAAGGTAAGTTGATATTCTCTTTCGTGGGTTTCAAACAAGAAGTGAAAACGTTTAAGGCCGGCGATGAGCTGATCGTGATGCTGAAGGAGGAGGTCTCTGACTTGGATGAAGTTACTGTGATCGCTTATGGAGAACGTAATAAAAAGGAATTGATCAGTTCCGTGTCATCCGTGAAGGCAAAAGATTTGGAGGAAGTTCCTTCTTCCAGTTTGGAAAACCTACTGCAAGGTCACATGGCCGGAGTCGAGGTGAATAACGTGTCCGGTGCTCCCGGTGGTGGCGGTAGTCGAGTTGCAATTCGCGGTTACAATAGTTTAATGGTAGATGGTGTCAGTGATAATACTCCGTTGTACGTGGTGGATGGGGTGCCGGTTAATTCGTTTACCTCACCCTTGACAGGTACCAATACGTTGGCGGAAATTGACCCGATGACGATTGAGTCGGTGGAGGTATTGAAGGATGCGGCGTCGGCAGCAATATACGGTTCACGTGCTAGCAACGGGGTGATTTTGATTACCACGAAACATGGTAAGGCCGGGCAGGCTACTTTCCAGGCAAATGCTTCCTATTCGTGGACGTGGTACCCGGAAACTCCTTTCCAAATTCAAGGAAACGGGGAGCGGAAATGGTGGTTGGAGGCGGCCAAACACGTGGTGGTGGCTTATTTTGATGCCAATAATCAAGCACATGTTCCTAATTCTCCGGAAGAGGCTATGGGAACGACAGGGTATTATGATTTTTTCTGGAAAAATGGTATTTCAAATGCGATTAATGCTCCTATGTTAAACAGGGCGTTACAAGATAGTTTGAACCCGTTTTATAATAATTCCACGAATTGGTGGAAATATGCTTTCCATACGGGGAAAACATTGAATGCGAACCTTCAGGCTTCCGGGGGAACGGAACGGGTGAAATACATGGTCGGACTTGGTTGGTACAACGAGAAAGGTATCAACGTGGGTTCTGAGTTTTCTCGTGCGAATTTGATTACCAATTTGAATTTGATCCCGCGGAAGAATCTTACTTTTGACGTTCGTCTGGCTCTCTCTTATTCAGATATGAGTATGGCTTCCGGGGGATTAGGAAGCCACAATATTGCTCAAATGACCGTGAGTCCTAAAAGTACCTCAACTTTGCTGGGTGCTGAAGGGGAGGTTTATGATAAAATATTTCAGAACTTGAATGATGTTTCGGAAAAGAAGTATAATTTTAATATCCGTTCAAATATTCGTTTGGCTTATAAAATTCTTGAGGGGTTGGATTTTTCGGGTTCGTTAGGAATCGATTATTCCCAGTCTCAGGCAAATCGTTTTGAACCCAGTGCGATGGATTTTAATAATGGGTTGAGCGTTTCGTACGGGCAGATGCAAGGGAGCGTGCTACTTCAAACAGAGGAGTTGCTGCATTATAATTTTAGTTTGAAGGAGCGTCATAATTTTGATTGGTTGTTCGGTTTTGCTTACACACGTGAAGCGAAGAATAGTCTAGTTGGTTCCGGAAAGGGAGCTCCTAGTGACTACATTCATTACGTGACTTCGGTGATGCCTACCCTGAAAGAGATCAATGGGGTGATGAAGGCGATGCAGGCTTTTAATTCAGATTTTGAGGAGAAAGTGATGGTCAGTTATTTTGGTCGAGTGGCCTATAACTTGGATCGAAAATATTTGATAGAATTTACTTTACGTCGGGATGGTTCTTCGGTTTTCGGTAAAGATGTACGTTGGGCAACCTTCCCTTCCGTTGCTTTGGGATGGAATTTCTCGGATGAGGCTTTCATGAAGAATTTCTGGTGGTTGAGTCACGGTAAGATTCGGGGTTCTTGGGGTACTTCCGGACAGACTTTCAAAGCTCCTTATTTGGCGCAAGGAGTCATCGGTGAAGGGGATTCTTTCTTGGGTGTTGCCGGATTGGTCCCTTCTCAAATGGAGAATCGGAACTTGACTTGGGAAAAATCCGACCAATATGATCTTGGTTTGGATGTTGACTTGTTCGATTACCGGTTGAAATTGAAGATGGATTACTATTATAAATACACGAGTTCTTTGTTGTGGCAGGTTGATCTGCCCGGAACGGTTTATTATCACAAATATTTGTGGGATAATGCACTGGAGATTTCTAACGAGGGAATCGAGTTGGAGGCACAACTCGACATCTTGCGCGAGACGGCCGTGAAATGGCGGATGCGTTTTAACGCTTCTCGGAACAGGAATCGTTTGGAAAAGACAAATACGGGAATGGACGTTAGCCAGAAACTCGTGATTGGACGTTCGGCCAACGAGTTATGTGTGTATAGAAATCTAGGGATGGCTCAAAGCGAGTCTGATGTCCCGGTTTATTATGATTCAAAAGGGAACCCGAAATTCTTAGGTTGCGGAGGTATGGCGCAGCCTACTCGGTTAGGGATGAACGTGATTGATGACTTGAATGGGGATGGAATTATTTCTGACGATGATAGATATTTTGCCGGTTCAACCTTGCCTATAGCCTATGGAGGTATCGCCCATGAAATCAAGTGGAAAAGTTTTGATTTGAACCTGTTGTTTAATTATTCTTTAGGCCGAAAGATGATCAATATCTTTAGAAAAGGGGCATTGAATTTTAAGGCAAATAAATTGGAGGCTGTTTTTGAGGATTACCGGAATGTTACTTTCTGGGAAAAATCGGGTGATAGTGCGGATTATCCGGCATTATTCTCGGTTTATAGTGATAATTACGGGCAATACGATGGTTTGATTGATTCCAATATTGAGAAAGTGAATTTTCTGCGTTTGAAACAGTTGACTTTGGGATATAATCTTCCGGCGGCCTTGGCGAAAAGAATTCATTTGCAGGGATTGCGTGTTTTCTTCACGGGAGAGAACCTGTTCTTGTGGAGCAATTATTCCGGCTTGGATCCGGAGAACGTGGATGTGTTGGACGGTTTGGATCGAATGGACAATTACCCGAGCGCAAGGAAGGTGACATTAGGTTTAACGCTTAAATTTTAGTTATGAAAAAAATACTCTATATTTTACTGATCGGGTTGTTTGCTTCTTGTGACAACCTGTTGGATGTAGAGCCGGAAACGGAAGTTTCGTTTGATAATTTTTACAAGACGGAACAGGATCTGGAAATAACTCTATATCAAATGCAAAGTTACGTGTGGCGTGTCGGAGGGGCCGGGGGACAAGCCGGTATGGGGGACATTATGGAAACGACATCCTCTTTACTGCAAGCATGGGACCCAGTAAAAGTGGTCGGAAGTAATGGAACCGGCTCCGCCGATTGGACAGAACGCTACTGGGGAATATACTTGGCCAACGTGCTACTGGATAATATGCATAATGCCAAGGGGAATGTTACCCCGGAACGGTTGGATTTTTACCGGGCTCAGGCTTATTTCGCAAAGGCGTTGACTTATTTTTACTTGAGTCGTGAATATGGCGAGGTGCCGATTACTAGGAATAGTTCTTCATCAGAAGCTTACGGGAAGAAGCCGGTGTTGGAGGTTTTGGATACGGTGATCGCTAATGCCACGAGGGCTTTTAAAATGTTGCCGGTTCAAGAAGCTGTGGTGGATCGACTGGGTGCTGTGATTAATTCCAAACAATTTGGTAGCAAAGGAAATGCTTGTGCCCTGCTTGCTCATGCTTATGCGTGGAAAGGGAGTATGATCGATCTTCTCGAGCTTGAAGGCGATTCAAAGGATTGTTATAATAAATCCATCGAGTATGCCGGGTACCTGATAAATGGAGAGGCCGGAAGTTACACGCTGGTGCGTGATCCGGAGAAGTTAAGTCAGCTTTTCTCTGATAACGAGGCGAATAACCCGGAGTCGATCTTTGAATATACCTTGGATATGCAGGACGAGTATATCTTCTCGGTTTATTTGTTCGGGAAGAGATATATCGGTTATCCTTTGCGTTTGGACTATTCTGCGAGTGATCATAAATATCTGAAGGATGAGAAGATTGCTTATTCAACAATAAAATCATTGTACGATGAATCGGATTTACGTCCTCAAGCTTATTTTTATCGATATGCTTATTATAGTACGGACACGGTAGAGCTGATGTTCACGGAAGATAAATATACCGAGGAGCAAAGGCTGCATAAGCGTGATAGTGTCCGGAAGGCAGTCAACGAGATCACGGGGGGATACGCTTTCCCGTATAGATGGCGGACAGGGGTATATGAAGCAAATGCTTATAACCCGAATCAATTGGAATTAAAAGCGATGAAGTCCAATTATTCTTATTGGCGTTTATCCGAAATCTACCTGTTACGTGCCGAGTGTTACGCTAAAGTGGGTGAGGAAGGTTTGGCAAAAGCTGATTTGAACGAGATTAGAAGTCATAATCATGCGAAGGCTTACCCGAACAGTAGCGGGGACGAGAAGGGGTTGAAGTATGCTATTTTCCACGAGCGCGAACGTGAATTGCTGATGGAAGGACATCGGTTCTATGATGTCGTACGAAACGGGATGGAATATATCAACACGTATTTGCAGCCGACAACTTTCAAATCGATGACGTTGGAAGACGTGAAAATGGGAGCTATTTTTTACCCGATCCATGATTCCGCGTTTAAGAATAATAGTGTGTTAAGACAAAATACATATTGGGCACAATATATAAATTAGAAAAAGAGATATGAAACAAATAGTACTATTAGGATTACTCGTATCGTCATTTGTTGGTTGTACGAAATATAATGCAGTCGATACAGGATTGGCTCAGAAAAAATTCCCGGGGAATATGTACGAGTATTTACATTCGGATTCTTACAATTGGGATTCCCTTTTAATGTTTATCGATTACTTGGGGTTAGAGGAGTATTTCACGGGGAAGAAAGCGGGATATGAAGAGATCACCTTTTTCGGACCGACCAATCACTCGATTCGTCGGAAAATATACGATAAATTCACGTGGAGTCCTACTTGGCAGAAGGTTTATGTGTATCATAGCGTGAAAGAGTTTATTGAGGGTGAAGGAGAGGAGTATTGCCGTCAGTTGATATTGAGTCATATCGTGAAAGGTAAGTATGAGGTGAAAGATATTCCAAGAGGCACAGATGATGATGAAGAATCTGGAGTGGTATTTACATCAGCCAGCGGGACGAAGTTTCGGGTATATTCTTTTCAGGAACCTTATGAGAAGACTCCGAAGGCAGGACCGGTCGTTCTGTATGTAAGAGGTGGAAAGTCCATGAATAATAAAATTGACGTGGCTTCAACGGATATAGAGCCGACAAACGGTATCGTGCATTCCTTGGCGTATGCGTTTACTTTGGGACAGTTTTAATCATTGATAAAGATAAGATATGAAACAGTTTATTCTATTTATATTTATATCCATGCTGGCATTGATGGGGTGTCATGATGTCAAGATTGGTTTTTTGAAGGTTGAAGATGCAGAGTATGTTCCGAATACGATGACTATTCCGGCTAAATTAGTGACGGCAGAGGAGAATCCTAAAACCAATGATCAGATCCGGATTGATAATAATTCTCCATGGGTGACTAATGCGATTAGTGGCGTTTTAGGAACAGAACCGTTGCAGTATGAGTTCGTAAGTGTGGAGGCTACAGAGGGGGGAGATGCGGATTTATTTGTGAAAGAGATTGTTGTGAGGGGGCATGGCCGGATGGAGGTTCCATTGAGACCGACAGCACCCAAAGGACGTTATAAGGTAACTCTTAAAGTAAGTAATGAAGGCCACTCGGCTATTTTACCTGATATATTTACATTTATTATTGAATGATCGTGATGAGAAAGTATGTGATGATGATATGCTTCACCCTGTTTATGGGGTGGAGTATATCTGGCCAAGGCCAAGGAATTAAGTTTTTTGAAGGAACTTTTGATGAAGCATTAGCAAAAGCCAAACAGGAGAAGAAATTGGTGTTCGTGGATTTCTACGCCACGTGGTGCGGGCCATGTAAACAGATGGCAGAAAAGATTTTCACGGATGAGGAAGTGGGAAAATACATGAACGAGCATTTTGTCTGTATGCAGATTGACGTGGAGAAAGTGGGGTGGCAAAAGGAAACGGCTGAGAAGTTTAGCGTGACGGTTCTGCCGACCTTGATCTTTTTCAAAGGGGATGCCAGCGTGGTATCTCGTTTGGCCGGGGCTAGGGATAATGCTGACTTTTTGAATTCTGCAAAGGTGGCTACCGGGGAACAATTGAGCTTCGAGAAATTGTATGACCGGGCTAAATCCAAGAAAGATTTGGCCGATATGCAATTGGTGTTAAAACAGGCACCTGAGTACGTGGGTGGTTTCCAAGGGATGGAAGCCCAAAAGTGGATCGTTCGAATTGAAAAGATGTACAACGAGTACGCAAAAGCCAAGATGGGGCCGGAGTTTATTAATAAAGAGGATTTCCAGATTGTAAGTAAGTTTAACAAGAAGAATGTGAAGGATGATGCGGTGATGGAATTCATGGTGAAGAATTTGGAAACTTACATGAACAAGTTGGGCGAGGCTCCCGGGATTTTGTTGGTGGAGTACAATAATAATATTATTGGAGAATTGGCAAGAGCCGGTAAGGACGAGTATAAAAAATACTTGGAAAGAATTAACGGGGAACTGGAGGCTGCTTATGCCATCATGCCCACGGGCGCATTGACTCCTTACGAGAAGTTCAAATATTATTATGACGGAATGTATTTGTTGTCTTACAAGAAAGATGTGGCATCCTACGTGGAATTGATGAATAAGTATCTTGCCGCTTTGGGAGATCAGGTAGGGGCGAATGATTACGGAGAGATTGCCCAGAATATGTACGTCATGAGTAAGGGAAAATTGAATAATGAGCAGTTGGGACAGGTAAAGGATTGGCTGGTGAAAGCGATGCAATACGAGGGAACGAGTTTGATTGACCGGATTAATTTCGTGACGATGTTGGGTGATACTTACAAGGCGTTGAAAGAGTTTGATAAAGCGAAAGAGGCTTATAACCAAGGATACATGGAGGCATTGCAGATTGAGAACAAGATGCGGGTGGCCCAAATCCAGATGATTATCAAGCGGAAGTTGCAGGCGCTGGAATTAGCAAAATAAAAGGTATGAGGGGATTATTATTTACAATTACGATATTTCTTTTCACGACTTTCGCCCCCTTGGCAGCGCAGGAAGGAATGGAGGGTTTGCGTTACGGGAAGTTGGAGAACGGGTTGACTTATTACGTGAAACATTCTAAGGCTGAGCCGGGACGGGTGAGTTTTTACCTGTTGCAGAACGTGGGTTCCATCCTGGAAGAGGATCATGAAAACGGTTTGGCGCATTTTCTGGAACACATGGCCTTTAATGGGACGACTCATTTCCCGGAAGGCGTGATGCCTTACTTGAGGGGAAAAGGTATTTTCACGTTTAACGCCCGGACTGGTATCAATCAAACCGTGTATAATATCGAGGATGTGCCCACGGCTGACGGGGGATTGGTCGATACGTGTATGTTTATCGTGAAGGACTGGTGTAACGAGATTTTACTAAAAGAGAAGGATATTGATGACGAGCGGGGCGTGATTATCGAGGAGTGGAGAAGTCATTATAACGTGGGACGACGTTTGCAAGAGGGGAGCGCTCCCGTGGTGTATAACCACACGAAGTATGCCCGGCGTAACGTGATTGGCACGGTGGAATTATTGAAAAGTTTCCCGTACGACGTGTTACGTGAATTTTACCACAAATGGTATCGTCCCGATTTGCAATGCGTGATTATCGTGGGGGATGTTGACGAGGTGGAGTACGAGAGCAAGGTGAAAGAGATGTTCGGGCAGATCCCGGCACGGGTGAACCCGCTGGAACGGTACGAGGTGGAGATCCCCGACCGGGCGGATTTGGATTACATGTTGATTTTGGATCCGGAAAACCGCTCGAAGATGATTTCTTTCCATCAACGGGCGCGCCGGGTGAATGGTTTGGATGAACTGGAACGGAAATCTTACTCGTTTAAGGCTCGCATTTTTAATGCGATCTGGGGGCAACGGCTGGCACGTATCGTGAATGCCAACCAAGAGAAGTTTTTGAGTGCATCGGCAGAGTTCGGGTCTTTCGTGCGGAATTACAATGGCTTCTCGCTAGACATCGTTCCTTATAAAGATAAAGATGCCGAGGCGTTTGAACAGGTGTGGACGGTATGGGAGGAGATTCGACGGTTCGGTTTCTCGGACATGGAAGTGGAACGGGTACAGGAAGCGCTTTTTCAGGAATTGCAAAAGATGGAGAGAGCCGCAGAGAAGGAGAGTAACCAGTATTACGTGAGCGTGTTCCAGTCGCATTTTTTGAGTGGTTTACCTTTCCGGGAGCAGAGCGAGGAGTTGGACGTTTTGAAAGAGGCTTTGCTGGAGATCACGCCGGAAGATATGAACACTTGGATTCATTCGTGGGCTACGGATTCGAACCGGATTATCGTGGTGTCCGGTAATGACAAGGATTACAAGTATTTGACCAAGGATCAGGCGCTTGATGTCATGGCGAAGGTGGCCGAAAAGGACATTCAGCCGGAAACGATCGAGCGGAAGACCCCGGAAGGATTTGACCTGAAACTCCAAGGGGGAACGATCAAGAAGGTGAAAAAGCTGGACCGGTTCAAGGCGGAAGAATGGACATTATCCAACGGGGCTAGGGTGTTTTACAAGTACGTGGAAGAGGGGAATGGTTTCTTCTCCATGGCTTGTAGCAGTCATGGCGGGCGTTCCGTGGTGGATGCTGAGGATTTACCGACGCTGGCAGCGATGCAGGCTTTGGCAATGAAGTCCGGACTATACAAGTATGACCTGAACACGTTGAAGGATCTCGTGCAGGGTAAACAGATTCGTTTGAACATGATGGTGAGTGATTACACGGAGGGTTTTGTTGGTAGTACGAAAGCAGACAATGCCGAGTTGTTGTTCCAGTTATATTACCTGATGTTCGAGGAACCCCGTTTCGAGAGACCTCAGTTTGACAAGTACGTGGAACGTGCTAAATACATGTACGAGAATCGTCGTCAAACCCCACAGGATCTGGTTCAGGATTCGATTCGGAAGTTGACGACTCGTATTGACGATCGTAACCGAGATTGGGGAGCGGCTTATTTTGACAAGATGAATTTCGAGCGGATGAAGTCGCTTTATCGGGAACGTTTCTCGAACGCGAAAGAGTTTACGTTCTGCATCGTGGGTGATATTGACCGGGACGAGGCCGCCCGCCTGACGTGTGAATATATCGGCTCGCTGCCTTCTCGCAAGGGGAAGAAGGAGGAATATATCATTCGTAATTACGACGTGGATACCGACACGATTGCCCGCGAGTTCAAGGTGGTTATGCCGGGAGACAAGGGAATGGTGAACTTGATGCTGGAGAATGATGGCAAGTTTTCCGACAAGGAACAAATGGCCTTGACGATCTGGGGCCAGATGTTACGGAATCGCTTGTTTGCGATCGTTCGGGAGCAGGAGAGCGCGACGTATGGTGTTAACGTGGATGCTAACTGCATGACTTTCCCGTATCGTAAAGCCACTTTAATGGTGGGCTTCGAGACGCAACGGGACAAGGTGGAACGGATGAAGGAGATCATTTATAACGAGTTGGAAAGAAGTAAAGATGAGCTTTTCTTGGAGAGCGAATTGTCGCCAATTCTGATCTCTATCCGGCGGATGCAGGATCAACAGGGCGAGAATATCGGCATTGACTACTGGATGAACGTGTTGAATACTTATGCCGAAAGCAAGGTGGACGCCACGAATCATAAGGCTTTTGACAAGATGCTGGAAAGCATGACGGTCGAGGATGTTCGTAATGCAGCCCGGAAGTTTTTGAAAAATGTGAAAGTAAGAGACTGGGTAATAAAGTCGGAAGAGGCGAACCCGCTATCCGATTGGGAAAAATAGTGTAGAGAGTGTGACTTGTGAAAGGAGGAGTGTCAAAAGTCATTTTTCAAACTCCCTCCCCCCTTCGGGGTACTCCCTCTATAAACAGAGGGAGAGTTGAAATACTTCCTGTCTTCGGGAAGAGTCACCAGCTCCTCCTCTGTTTATAGAGGAGGTGGCACGAAGTGACGGAGGAGTTTTTTGAGGATAAAATGACTTTTGACACACCCTCCTATTTTTTTAGGTCTTAACCCGAACTTTTGTATATAGCCTCCGTATATACCCTCAGAATTGAAACAGAAAAGGAGATGATGAGGAATTATACTTTTGTCGTGGCATTGTTGGCGTTGTTTTTCACGGGATGTGAGGAGGCAACGATAAAAATAGGGAAGGATTTTTTGTCCCACAAGACCAACGAGTTTGATATTACGATCGCCTATCCGGTGTTTACCTCTCAAAAAGCCGAGGTGGAACAAGGATGTAAGGCCGTGAACGGGGAGATTTCCCGGTTGATTGACAGCTTGCAAAATGATTTAAAGGCACAATTGAACGAGTACCTGCAAAAGGCACGGGAGATGAAGGAAGAGCCGATGATCCCGTTTGAATTGGATGTTAAGGATAGCGTGTTCATGGCGGATCGTCATTATATCAGTGTTCGCCTTGCGGTTTACACGTTGACAGGAGGAGCTAACGGGCTGACGGAGTACTATGCGGTCAATTACAGCTTGAAGGACAAGAAGTTTTTGAGTCCGGAGAGTATTCTGAATTATGACAAGAGCGCTGAGATTGACAAGCAGATTCAACGGAATTTCAAGAATCCGGAGAATTGTTTCTCGGAAGTTCCCACGTTGGCAAATATAACCACGATAAACTTTTCGGGAGGTGATATTTGCTTTACTTATAATCCACTGGTTTTAGGGGCCCATTATTGTGGAGCGGCGGAAATATCCGTACCCCGTATGTTATTGAAAGGTGATTTATTGTTGAAATAGATAGGGAGAATTGTAGGGAAGACGAGGGCGATCCGAAAGGATCGCTCTTTTTTTGTATTGATATTTTTGAAAAAAGTCATATCTTGCAGGCTTGAATTGATGGAGTGATATGTTATTGTACCAATTTAATAAGGGAGATGAGCGAGCATTTAAAAAGCTGTTTGACAGTTTCTTTAAGTCGTCATGTGCTTTTGTTAAACGTTATATTTCGGATCATGGGGCGGTGGAAGATGTAGTGCAGGAGACATTTATAAATCTTTGGGAGAAGCGGGGAATTTATTCGGATATGGTGTATTTTAAAGCTTATCTTTACAAATCATTGTACAATAACGCTCTTTTTTATTTGCGGCAGCATAAGGTAAGTGAAGACGTGGACCCCGGGATTGAAGATGATACGGAGTCGGCATTGAATGCAATTATAGAAGAAGAGGTTCATCGTGAAATCATAGCGGCAATTGATAAATTACCTCCGGAACGAAGGCGAGTTGTGGAATTGAGTATGGTGGGTTACTCGCAAGAAGAAATTGCTGAAAAATTAAATATTTCTGTAAACACGGTTAAAACACAAAAAAGGAAGGCCTACGCTTTTTTGCGAGAAGAATTACAACATTTGTTTGTTCTGTTCTTAATGCTATTGAATCTTTGATATCGTTGATTTATAGTGTTTTGTTGTTGGATGATGGTGAAAATTGAAAAATAATTGATTTTCGAGTCACCCCTAAGTTTGTTTTTTGCATATTAGAGATGTGAAAGGTAATAAACAGATGGAAAAATATAGAAAGTCAATAGAATTAGCGGAGAGAATTACCCGGTATTTGAAAGGAGATCTTTCGGATACGGAGATGTTGGAGTTGGAAAAGAGTTTGGAGGAATCTTCGGACGGGACTCAACTTTTGACAAAAATTAGTGATCAAAAGAATATAGCAGATAAACAGGCTATTTATGAATCATTTGATGCGAATAAAAGTTGGGATAAAATTCGAAAAGTAACCGGAAGAAAGGTACACGGGAAAATTTACCACGTGTTCTGGTATGCTGCGATATTGATGTTACCTTTGATGGTTGCTGCTTCTGTTTGGTATATTGGTCGTGTGGAGGAGTTAGAACGTCCGCAATATATCGTGGATGCTTATTTCGAAAGTCATAAAACAATATTGGAATTGCCAGGAGGACTGTTTGTGGATTTGGATACGGTTAGAAATATAGCAAAAAAATTAAATGAATTCGGGGTAACTTTGGAGGAAGGGCAAGGATTGAATTATTCCGGAATAGATAGTATCATTGATGATAAAATTGAGTATCATCGGATAATTGTTCCGAGAGGTGGAGAATATAATTTGAAATTGGCGGATGGGACTGACGTCTGGATGTTTGCAGATTCGGAGATTCGTTTCCCAACACGTTTTAAAGGAAATAAGCGTGAGGTATACTTGTCGGGGGAGGCTTATTTTGAAGTGCATCATGATCCCTCTCGTCCATTCTACGTGAAAACGACATCGCTTGATGTAAAGGTGTTGGGGACAAGTTTTAACGTGAAAGCTTATGATGATATGGATGTGGTGGAAACCTCCTTAGTCGAAGGGGTGGTTAGTGTGAAAGATAATGTACTACGTCCGAATATGCAGGCTGTTTTTCATAAGAATACGGGAGACTTTTCCTACCGGAAAATTAATGGAGATAATTATCGTTTGCGAAAGGAACGGGTTTTTGTTTTTGAAAACGAACGTTTGGACGATATTTTACAGGAAATGGCTCGTTGGTATGATTTCGATATTTTCTATCAGAATCCTGATATTGCAGATAAACAGTTCGGTCTCAAATTGGAAAAATACGAACATGTGGATTCTTTGTTAAGGATACTGGAATTGACGGGTGAAGTGAAGTTTTCCATTAAGGGAAGAATATTAACTGTAATGAGTGGAAGTTAATATTATGCGTGTGTAAAATAAAAAACGGGTAGAGGAAATTTTGTGGTGATTATTTCCTGCAACCCATTTGCTTAAATTAAAATCAATTTAATTCTTCAAAGTTATGAAAAAAAACTTTTGGTCGTGGCTCCTGCACGATAAAAAAAGGGGAAAAAATACAATGTGCATGAAATTATGCTTGTGTCTGATCCTTGTTTTAGGTGGAGGTGTATTCAGTAATACGTTTGCACAGGGGGAGAAGTTGACATTGAAGCGGGAAAATGCTTCGATGTTGGATATTATTCTTGCCGTGGAGAAGCAAAGCGGTATGACGTTCGTATATAGTATGGATGCGGTGAATAAAATCGGGAAAATCACGATAGACGTGAAAGATGTGTCGATTGACAGTGTGATGAGTGTTTGCTTGCAGAAGACCGAGTATACTTATTCTTTGGAGAAAAATGTAGTCGTGATTAAAAAGAGACCAGCTAACGAGATTGCCCAGTCAATAGCGGAACAAAAAAAGAGAATCATATCTGGAACGGTCGTTGATAAACAGAAAATGACCTTGCCGGGAGTTTCTGTCTACATAAAGGGAACGACTATCGGAGTTGTGACGGATGTTAGTGGTTCTTACAAGTTGGAAGTGCCTGTTTCGACGAAAGTATTGGTATTTTCGTTCGTCGGGATGAAGACAAAAGAAGTTGCCTTAGACAAAGAGAATGTGGTAAATGTGGTTATGGAGGAAGAGGTTTCCGATTTGGATGAGGTGACTGTAGTGGCTTATGGCGAGCGTAAAAAACGAGAATTAATCAGTTCTGTTTCTTCCGTGAAAGCCGAGGATTTGGACGAGTTACCTTCTGCCAGTCTTGAGACTTTATTACAGGGGCATATGGCTGGAGTTGAGGTGAATAATATTTCCGGTTCTCCTGGTGGTGGTGGTTCTCAGGTTGCCATTCGTGGTTATAACTCGTTGATGAACGGGATGACGGATAATTCTCCTTTGTACGTGATTGATGGTGTTCCGGTAAATTCATTTACCTCTCCGGTAACAGGTACGAATACATTGGCCGAAATTGACCCGTCTACGATTGAATCGGTGGAAGTGTTGAAGGATGCTGCTTCTGCTGCTTTATACGGTTCCCGTGCCAGTAATGGAGTTATTTTGATTACAACAAAAAAAGGACGTGCCGGTCGAGGAAAGTTTACGGCTAACGTGTCTCAATCTTGGTCTATCCTTCCGAAAACACCTTATCAGGTAATCGGGCATGGAGAGCGATTGGCTCATATTCAAGCATTACGAGCAAGACGGGTTGGCTATCAGGATCGGGCAACTTACGGATATATCCTGCCTGATTCTTACGAGAGTGTATACGGAACCGGTGGCGTGTATGATTATTTTTGGAATAATGGTAAAAAGATCAGTGATTCGTTTATTGATGGAGATCGTATCTTGCATGATAGTTTAAATCCATTTTATAATAATGCAACGAACTGGTGGAAACATAGTTTCCGGACAGGTAAAATTCTGAATGCGAATTTGCAGGCATCTGGAGGTACCGAGAATTTCCAATATATGGTTGGATTGGGATGGTATGATGAGAGCGGAATTATGTTGGGTAGTGATTTTTCTCGTGTGAACATGATTAGTAACCTAAAAATTATTCCTAGAGAGAAACTGACATTGGATGCTCGTCTTTATTTGGCTTACACGGATAGAAGTAAGGGTGCTGCCAATACCTCTTTTAGTCAAGCAACAGCTTTCGAAGGATTGACAGTTGACCCGAAAGTAAATTCTTCCCTTCTTCCTGGTAGTGGTTCTGTGTTGGATGAGGTATTGAAACGTTTGAACGAGACGTCAGAAAAGAATTATACCTATCGTGTTCGTGCGAATATGGGATTAAGTTATAATATCCTTACCGGCTTGGATTTCTCGACAACTTTAGGAATCGACTTCTCTCAATCTAAGAAAAATGCGTTTGAACCGAGTTATCTGAATCAAGATAATTTGAGTAAGTCAACCGGAGAAACCGGGAGTTCCACGATGTTCACGAACGAGAATCTTCTTCGTTATAATAAATCTTTTAATGAGATACATAATATAGATGTTTTGTTGGGATTGGCCTATACGCGGGAGTCTTCTGATGCTTTGAGTGGTTCGGGTAAAGGGGCTCCAAGTGATGACTTACATTACGTGACAGATGATTTTCAAGATATTATAGATATAAACGGAACTGCCACCGCGATGAAAGATTATAAGTCAGATTTCGAGGAATCTATTATGTTGAGTTACTTTGGACGTTTGGCATATAACTATAACAAGAAATATTTGACTGAATTTACGATTCGTCGTGATGGTTCTTCGGTATTCGGAGAGAATGTGCGTTGGGCTACATTTCCTTCTGTCGCTGTTGGATGGGCTTTCTCGGAAGAATCTTTTATGGATAGATTTTGGTGGTTGAGTTACGGAAAGATACGGGCTTCTTGGGGTAAACAAGGAAAAGCTTTTCGTGATCCTTATTTAGCTCAGGGAACATTGAAGGCAAGTAATAGTTTTATGGGTGTGATGGGAGTTGTTCCGACAACCATGTTAGCCAGTGATCTGACATGGGAGGAATCTGATCAATATGATATCGGTTTGGACGTGGATTTGTTTGATTACCGGATAAAATTGAAATTGGACTATTATTATAAATATTCTTCTTCTTTGTTACAGTTAGTAGAATTACCCGGAAATGTTTATTACCACACGCAGGCTTTACAAAACGTTCTAGAGATCTCTAACGAGGGGTTGGAATTAGAAGCTCTTGCTGATATTTTCCGAGATGGTCCGTTTACTTGGCGTGCTCGATTTAATATTTCCAGAAACTGGAGTCGTTTTGAAAAATCTAACACGGGGATGGATTTGGGTACGGTTGTTATCGGACGTCCGGTGTATGGTGTATACGCTTATAATGACTTAGGAATTATCGAGAGTGAAGAGGATATTCCGGTTTTTGTAGACCGATGGGGAAATAAGAATCCCTTGTCAAGTGGATCACCAACCCAACCTTTTGTACCGGGATTGAGAATGATCGAGGACGTGGATGGGAACGGAAGGATCAATGAGGACGATATGGTGTACGTGGATTCGGCTCTTCCCATTGCTCATGGTGGTATCGCGAGTGAACTTACGTGGAAAGGATTTGATTTGAATGTGATGTTCACGTATAGTATCGGGCGTCATATTATGAATGCGTACGCAACACCACTTAGTTACACTTCCTTGAGATATAAGGATAAACCTTTGTTTACGAATGTGGCAGATGCGACGTTTTGGACAAAATCGGGAGATAAGGCTGACTATCCCGCTCTTATGGGATCATACGGGTACGTGGGCCAGTTCGATGGGTGTTATGCTTCAAACATTGAGAATGTTCATCATCTGCGCTTGAAACAATTGACGTTAGGTTATAATGTACCTAAAGAGTGGCTGAAAAGGGTGAATATAGAAGGGATTAGATTGTTCCTGACGGGAGAGAACTTGTTTTTGTTGACGAACTATTCCGGTTTGGATCCTGAAACAGTAAATCCGGCGAGGGGAGGAATTGATGATTTCTCAAATTATCCTTTGGCACGTAAATTCACGTTAGGTTTAACTTTAAACTTTTAATCATGAAGAAGATATGCGTACTTGTTATAATGGCTTGGGGAATGTTTTTTTCCTCGTGTGATAGTGTGTTAGATGTTACTCCGGAGAATGAAATCACTTTTACGAATTTCTTTAAAAGTGAAGAAGATTTGAATGCTATAAATGCTCAGATGCATAGTTTTATGAAAACATTGGGTGCGGCAGAGAATATGCATGTAAAAATGGGATTAATTTATGATTACACGTCTTCTGCTACCAATAATGATGTAAAAAAATTGTTACCGACGGCTGTGGTTAATGGGGTCGGAACCAATTGGAATATACATTATAACGTGATCCATTTTGCCAATTTAATTCTGGATAATATTCATCGAGTAGGGGATTTGACTGAGGATCGGAAGAACTTCTATTTGGGGCAAGCCTATTTTGCTAAAGGATATATGTACTATTGTTTAGCTCGTGATTGGGGAAATGCCGTGATTACGAAGGATAGTGAATCACAAGCAATGCTGGGGAATAGTACGGCAGAAGAAGTTTTGGCGGAGGCAATTCGTAATGGGAAATTGGCTGAGGGAATTTTGGGGAAATACGAGAATCTGGTCGATTTAAGTGGAAAGCCTTTAGCAACAAAGCAATATGGGAGTAAAGGGGCTGCCACGGCTTTGCTTGCACATGCCTATGCGTGGAAAGGTTCTATGATAGATTTATATGGTTGGAATGATGATGCGAAGGAGGCTTATGAAGAGTCTATTCATTGGGCTACCGAGTTGATTGAAGGGCGGGCTGGAGCATATAGTTTGGAGACTTCCGTGGAAAGTTTGTGTGTTAATACTTTGAGTGGGTATGGAAGTGAAAATATTTTTTCTTTGGCATTTGACGAGTACGCTTCTGCTTATCCGATGACAACATCGTTGGCTCGTTTTTTTACCACTTGGCCGGTAAACACGACAGCGACCCCCGCGGCGGTAAAAACTCGTTCTTACTGTGTGAAAGCTTCCCGTATCCAAGAAATGTACGAAGAAAAGGATGAACGTCGTAATAGCTTTTTCTATAAATTGGATTCGATGGCAGGAGTGAATACGGCTACTACTGGCGGATATGCTTACGTGTATAAATGGAGAGAAGGTTATTATAAAACAACCGTTACGGGATCCGTGAATATGATTAGTGTAAAAGCGGATTATGTGATGTGGCGTTTGGCCGACATTTATTTGTTACGTGCAGAATGTTACGCTAAACTGGATGATTCTCGTGCTAAAGATGATTTAAATGTGATCCGTCGTCGGGCTAAAGCAACGGAATATCCGGCTGCAGGGGAAAGCGATATTCGTATGGCGATTTTCCGTGAGCGTGAAAAAGAGTTACTCTATGAAGGACATCGTTACTATGATGTCGTACGTAATAATTACTTGATAGAGTTAGATCCGGTATATGCAGAGCTAACGAAACAAGATATTCAAGATGGAGTACTGTACCTACCGATTCATACGAAAGCTTTTACAATGAATGATATTCTGAGACAAAATCAGTATTGGTTTAAATTTGAAAATTAATGATATATGAAAAAGATACTATTGGCAATTAGTATAGTGTTAACTATTGTATCCTGTACAACGGATTACAATATGAATAATACGGGATTAGCTAACGGGAAATTTGACGGGACAATGTATGATTATTTTCATTCGGATTCTTATAATTGGGATTCATTAATTATCATGATTGACCGGGCTGGATTACAGGATTTGTTTAACGGGGAAGTGGAAGGATACGAGGAGATTACCTTTTGGGGACCGACGAATAATTCCATTCGTCGGTGGATGCTGGAAGGGGGAACGGGAGTTCCGAAACGTCTGAAAGATTTAAGTCCGGAAGAGTGTCGTAAATATGTGATGGCTCATGTGGTAAAAGGTAAAACGATGCTAAACGATATCCCTCGCGGTACGATTAACATGGGGAGTGTTTCTGGAGGCATGACAATGTACGGAGAAGATAACAAGAATGAAATGTGGGTGTACACGGAACAATTACCTTATAATGGAGTAATTGATGTGGGAGCCGTAATCATCAAAATTCGTTCGATGAGAACTTTGGTGGATATTGACATTGCTTCTTGTAACATTGAGCCTACAACCGGGGTAGTACATTCTCTGCACCCGAATTATACTTTAGGAGAGCTTTAATCGTTGTAATATGTGAATTTTACCAAGATGAAACAGATATATTTACTTTTATTCGGAGTGTTGTTTTTTGTTGGATGTCACGATACTAAAATCGGGTATTTAAAGACAGAAAATGCGAGTTACGGAATTGATTCATTGATAATTCGTAAAGAATTAGATATGACAAATGTTGATGATAAAAATCGGGTTGAAAAGGAGATCCCGTGGTTGACGGATAACATACAAGGCGTTTTGGGTACGGCTCCTATACGCTATAAATTGTCGGGCGTGAAAGCTCCTTCCGTAGAGGCTGAAACTATTTTCTTGAAAGAATTTAAAGTGCGTGGGGGTGGAAGAATGGAATTGCCTCTTTACACGGAACTACCTGTTGGTAGATATGTAGTGTCACTTTATTTATCTAATGAAGATTATAGTGCGGTGTTAACAGATGTGTATACATTTATTGTGAAAGAAAAGTAATGAAAGCGTTATATTTTAGTATCGTTTGTTTCTTCCTATTGGGAGGGAACGTGTCTGGACAAGGGATTCGTTTTTTTGAAGGCTCTTTGGATCAGGCTTTGGAAGTTGCTAAGAAAGAAGGTAAACTCGTGTTTGTTGATTTCTATGCGGACTGGTGTGGACCATGTAAACAATTAGCAAAAGAAGTATTTTCGAAAGATGAGGTCGGCGTGTACTATAATGAAAAATTCATTAGTGTTAAAGTGAATACGGAAGACGCTACCAATAAAACTTATGTTCGAAAATACAAAGTAAGTTCATTGCCAACATTGGTATTTATGCAAGCTGATGGAAAATTAATTTCCTCTGTTTCAGGTACAATGGGAGTGGACGATTTTATTGTAGCCGGTAGAGTTGCTGCGGGTGAAGAGATGAGTTTTGAAGCGTTGTATAGTAAATATAAATCTAATTCAAAAGATTTGAATTTATTACAAAAGTTGTTGGAGAGAGCCCCGGGATTTGTCGGGATACAGGAGAAAGCCGTGGATAAGCAAAAGTGGATCACTAGGGTGGAGGATTTGTACAAGAAGTATATTGATAAGAAGCCTATAGAAGAAATGGTCAATAGGGATGACTTTAGAATTATTCGTACTTTTCACAAAATAGACGGGCAGGAAGATCCTTTTTTGGAAAAGATGATCGATCATCTGGCAGAATATAAGGAGAAAGTAGGCAATGCTCCGGCTGGTTATTTGTTGGAATACAATAATAAAATAATGTCACGTTTGGCTCGGGCGGGGAAAATGGAATATAAAAAATACTTGGATCGCGTGAATGGTGATCTGAAGTTGGCTTATGATTTGATGCCTGAGCGTGCTGTAAGTCCTTACGATCGAATCAGATATATGTATGAGGGAGAATATTTGATTTATTATAAGAAAGATGTTAAAGCCTATATGGATCTACAAGAGGAATATATTCATGCATTAGGAAAAGAAGCTAATGACGTGGATTATGGTAGTGCCGTACAGACTTTGTATGAAGCTACTGGAGGTAAGATTTCGAATGAATGGCATGAGAAGGCTTCCCAATGGATTGTTGAAGCGTTGAAGACTCCTAATGTTCCGTTGATGAATAAACTAAATTTGATGGTCTTGCTTGGAGATGCTTCGCGGGAGTTAGGGAAATATGATGAGGCAAAAAAGTGTTATAATCAAGCTTTTATGGAGTCTATGCAATTGGAACATCAAATGACTCAAAGGGGTATTCAGATGTCTTTGAAGAGAAAATTGGCGAAGTTGGATTTGTTGAAAAAATAATAAATAGTTCGTACAAGGTCGTGTTTAAATTTTATACATTTGTATAATACACACAAAAAACAAAACACACAATGAAAAGTACACTAATTATGGCTGTTTTTATGGCATTCGTTTTTATGGGATGCCAGCCGAAGGTTCAGGATTTAAACGTGAAGAATGAAAAGGTTACGGCGAATTCTGAGAATTGGGACATTACGGTAAATCGTTCCATGTTCTCCTCTGCTGATGCGAACGTGAACAAGAGCTGCGAGGTCTTGAACAAGAAGATTGAGAAGTTCGTGAATGATTTGCAGGATAGCTTGAAGACTGATGCGAATGAATTTTTCCAAGCATGGCAGGGATCGGGAGAAGAACGTCCTGCATGGATATACGAGTTGCAGGTGGGGGATAGCGTGTTTATTGCAAACGACCAATACGTGAGTGTGCGCTTGATTGTTTACACTTTCACGGGCGGTGCGCATGGAATAACGAATTTCTATACCTTCAATTATGACGTGCAGAATCAGAAATTCTTGACGAATCAGGAGATTCTGAATTATACTAACGAGACTCAGATTAATACCCAGTTGAAAGCGAATTTCAAGAATCCAGAAGGTTGTTTCACGACAGATCCCACGTTGAAAGATGTGACGGCCGTTAACTTTAACAAAACCTCGGTTTGTTTCACTTATGGGCAATATGTTCTGGGTGCTTATGCTTGTGGGGTGGCTGAAGTTGCTGTTCCTCGGACGGCATTGAAAAACGATTTGTTGATTAAATAAAGTGATATTGCTTTATAAAAATTGGCCGGAAAGCTTTCCGGCCAATTTTGTTTTGTTCATTTTAGTAAGGCAGCACTTTCAACCAGCCGGATAAATTCTTTTCGATACCCTTCCGGATCATAGCTTGTGGCTTGTTTGGCGAGGTCGATAACGTTATCGAATGTAAAGTCGTTCTTATAATCCGAATTTTGTAATAACATCCCGAATCCGGCAACAGCTGCAGAGAAACGGAAATTTTCGGAACTCTTTTTTATAGGTGTATCCTTGTCGATAACGGCTACTTCCATTTTAGAACTTTTATGTGAGTTCGGTTGTTTATAGCGAAGCTTCACGGTTAATAATTCCGGACTATCCGTTAAGGCTTTCTTTTCATCTTTTCCTGTTTTCTGGTATTTCAGCGGGTCAATGGTGGGAGCAAAATTGCTTTTAACTCCGACTGGGATGATTTCGTACAAGGCAGTAACGCTATGTCCGGCTCCCATTTCTCCGGCATCTTTCGTGTCATCGTTGAAGTCTTTCGCTTCCAGCAGGCGGCTTTCGTAACCGATCAGACGATAAGCTTGAACTTTAGCCGGATTGAATTCCACTTGAATCTTCACGTCTTTGGCAACTGTGAAAAGGGTTCCTCCGAATTCGTTTACTAATACTTTTTTCGCTTCCGTCAGGTTGTCAATATAAGCATGATTCCCGTTTCCTTTTTCTGCGAGAACCTGCATCCGGTTGTCTTTATAATTTCCCATTCCGAAACCTAAAACCGTCAGGTATATACCGGTAGCCCGTTTTGTTTCAATCATTTTTTCTAGTTCTTTGGGAGAAGAAATGCCGATGTTAAAATCTCCGTCTGTGGCTAGGATAATGCGGTTATTTCCCCCTTTAATGAAATTGTTTTCGGCAACCCGGTAGGCTCTTTGGATTCCATCTCCACCGGCAGTACCGCCACTGGCATATAATCCATCGATGGCAGCCAGAATTTTGGCTTTATTACTTCCCGGGGTAGAGGTAAGTACTTCTTTTGTTTGGTTTGCGTAAGTAACAATCGCTACTCGATCTTGTGGACGAAGTTGTTTCACGAGTAATTTCAAAGATGATTTCAACAGCGGGAGTTTGTTGGAGAAATCCATGGAACCGGATACGTCAATCAAGAATACAAGATTCGAGGCCGGAAGGTTTTCCGTGGCAATTTCTTTTGCCTTGATCCCGATATGTACCAGTTTGTGCTGCGTGTTCCATGGGGCGTAGGAAACCTCGGTGGTGATACTTACCGGGTCATTTCCTCGTGGGGCGGGGTAATCATAAGCGAAATAATTCAGGAACTCTTCCGTGCGTATGGCATCGACTGGAGGAAGTGTTCCTTGATTAATAAAACGTCGTACATTAGAATAAGCTGCGTTGTCCACATCGATCGAGAACGTGGAAAGAGGTTCATCCAATGCCAACAGGAAGCGATTGGTGGCGAATTCGTTATACTCTTCCGTGTTTTGCTCGGAAGCTAACGTTACGGGCATCCCGGAACGGAGTTTAAGCACGGCACTTGCACGATGTGTGTCACTGTATCCGGTAACAATGGTTTCGCCTACGATTGCCGTTTCGTCATCTGTATTCAGATAAACGTTTAATTTTGTCTCTTTTACCGGGATATAGAGAATTTCTAACCCGATAAAACTGAAACGTAAAGTATCTCCTATATTTGCTTGTATCGTGTAGTTGCCCTGTGAATTGGTGACTACGCCTATATTTGTGTTTTTAATGAGGACGGTTACCCCGGGTAATACTGAACTATCTGCGGCAAGCATCACCTTACCACTCACTTGAATCTTTTGGGCTGAAACGACATTGGAGAATCCAATGAATATAACTAATCCCCATGCTAATTTCTTTAAAACGCTATTTGTTTTCATAAGCTGTTATTTTTAAATTAATTTTATCCTAAGATGACAGACGAAAAGAAATTCCATAAATCTTTAGAGAGAATTTTTTTAATTCTTATATTTGTAAAAATCAATGTATAAATAGTGAAGCGGGGTCAAGAAAATATAACGGATGAGGAACTGCTGAAACGATATTGTGAAAGCGGTGACTTGGCGTATTTCGTGGAGGCTTATAAAAGATACATGCCCTTGGTATACGGGGTAGCCTTAAAGTATCTAAAGCGACCGGAAGATGCGCAGGATGCCGTTATGCAACTATTCGAAGAATTGATTGTGAAGGTAAAAGAGACGGAAATACAATCCTTCAAAGCTTGGCTATATACTTGTATTCGCAATAACTGCTTGATGGAAATTCGGAAACGGAGTAAAAATTTGTCCGTTTCTTTAGACGATTCTTTTATGGAATTTTGCGATGATTTTCATCTTACTGTTGTAAACGAGAGGGAGAATCGAGAGAAATCGTTGCGGGAATGTATCGAGGGATTACCTGAAAGACAACGTGTCAGCGTGAAATATTTCTTCCTGAATGAACTTTCGTACAAGGAAGTGGAAGAACGCACGGGTTTTTCTTCGAAAATGGTAAAGAGTTTTATCCAGAATGGGAAACGGAACTTGAAATTGTGTTTGGAACGTAAAGGAATAACATCAAATGAAACGGATTGACGACATAAAAGAATACCTGCATGGCAACCGGAAAGGTAAGGCTGCTAACCGTATGGAGCGGGAGGCTTTGTCCGATCCGTTCTTGTTCGAGGCATTGGAGGGGTTGACTTCGACTCCCGGTGATCCTCTTGATGGCCTGATTCGTCTGGAACGCCAGTTGAACGAGCGCTCCCGTTCATCTCGTAAACAAAAACGAACATGGATGTATATTGCAGCCTCGTTTGCTATTTTGCTAGCTTGCGGGACATGGTGGTTTACCCGGCAAGAGAAAACTTTTGATGTACCCGTGATGGCAGTTGCTCAATTATCTGATTCGGTGAAAACCAAAGAGAGAGCGATACTGACACTTGAAAGTGGAAGCACAATAGATTTGTTTGATAAAACGGATTCTTTGACAGTGCCTCCGGGCGATAAAAAACAGTTGTTACGCTCGGATAACAGGGCGGTAAGAAAAAAGGATTCTGTACGGGAGATGGTGATGGAGGAACTTGCTGATCAGGAAATTTCTTTGGCAAGTGTTCAGATGGAAGATACTTCCCGGCTGGCAACCCGGAAAATGAAAGTAAACGATAATCACGTGTCGGGTATAATAACGGATGGAAAGGGTAATCCTTTAGCGGGAGTGACTGTACTCCTTTCCGGCTCGACGATGGGGGTAGTCTCGGATGCCAACGGCCACTTTAGTTTGGATCTTCCTACACCAGAGGGGTTACTTACCTTTTCTTTTGTCGGGATGAAATCTCAGCATATTTTGGTTAAGGCGGGAGACAAATTGCAAGTGAAGATGGAAGAAGACGCAGAAGAAATGAATGAGGTTGTTGTTACCGGTTATGGTGTTGCAAAAAAGAAAGAGGTGGAAATGTCCAATATAAAGATAAGGGGAGTTTCTGCTATAACCAGTCTACAAAATGTTGCACTTGATACGTTGGTATCTAAAGATGATATTCTCCATTTCAATCAATATATGGAAAAAGCTTTACGCTATCCGAAAGCAGACTTGGATTCGAATAAAATGGGGTCTGTAATACTTTCGTTCGAGTTAAACAAGAAGAAAGTTCCCAGCCGAATCCGCATAGAGGATGGTTTCTCGAAGGAGAGCAATAAAGAGGTTATTCGATTGTTGGCCGAGGGGCCTAAATGGGAGAACACGCCATCCGGTAAGCGAATACAAGCCAGTATTCATTTCACGATTGGAAAGAATGGCGAATCCCATAAAGCCATCTTGGAGGTGTTACCTTCCGAGAGGAAACCTTAGAATAGAAGATGAACGTCTTCCTCTATCTTGCGAATGGCGGGATAAGCCCCGAAATGTAAATTCTTTTTCAATTGATCGTCAATACTGTTCCGGTAGCCGAAAAGGTTGACATGAGGCGGTTGTTGTGAACCGGAATACGAATCTTTTGCGATCCTCAGTACCTTTTTACAAACTTCCCGGTTTAGCATATAAACCATATCATAAATATTATGCCCCCGGATAAAGAGATACGTGGTGTCCGGGGTTAGCCCCATCTTTTGGTATTTTTCCTCCAGAATGGAAAGGTTCGCTTTTGGGTAATTCTTCCGGAGTTGGGCAAGTTTTTGTTCGATCCGTCCTTTCAATTTGTTTAACTCGTGGCGTCCGTTCTGGCGGATGTCCGGTCGACGTTGCCATTGAAACGAAATCAGTTCGTTGAAATCGGCGATCGAGAATCGTTTAGTATCTGCCACTAGGAAATATAGATGCCACAGGAATAATTTGTACACGATATTCGAATACTCTTTCAGAAATTGGTGAAAATCGAACACGTTGTTAGGTAGGGTTGTGATCCGGTAGCATAACTCGTTCAACCCCTTGTCATAGCAATGATGGTTCTCGAAAGAGTAGGTATAGGTCTGGAAAATGTAATGTTTTACATCAATCCCTTGTTCTTGCAACAAATAGCGATAGTCACTGTCTATGCAGATAAAAAACTTCGGATTCAAATATTTGACATATTTCAGGCATTGCGTCACGCCTCTGGTTTCATGGCCTCGTTCGTTCCGGGAACCCGCGATAAAATGAAACCGGTCATTCGGGCGGAAATGCTTGAAAATATTGCTCCAGAAAACAATATCGTCTTTATCTTCCACGTGAATAGCTGCCCTACAACGCAAGAGCTGGGCGTCCATCATAAAACGTTTAGCTGCGTGATAATAATATTTTTCTTTAGATACGGGAGGAGAAAACATAACAATTGAGAATTGAGAATTGAAAATGTAAAAAGACCATCAATCTACGATTAAAAAAGCTGGATTGGAATCTAAAATCATAAATTTAAAATTGATCAGGTTAGTGAATCAATAGGTCTTCGATGAATACCAACTTGTCCCCCCAGCCATCACCGAACAGGCTCGGGGAGTGGGTAGAGGTAATGATTTGGCAATGCGGGTTCAGTTTTTGGATTTCTTCAAAAAGGCGGTATTGCCACTCGATATGTAACGAGATTTCCGGTTCATCCATGAGCAGGATGTAAGGTTGCTCGTCCATCAGGAACACGCGGAGTAGAATAATTAATAATTGTTTCTCCCCCGACGATAGCTTGTAAAGATGGATAATTTCATTGCCATCCCGGAAGACCAATTGATTCGTCATCGGGTCAATCTCGATGGTCTTCCCTGTTCCGGCAAACAGGTGGTTCACCGTGTCGTAAAATTTGCGAATCCTGCGGTTGATCTTTTCCGCCTGATCCGGAAAATTCGTGGCTCGAAGGCGGTAATCAGAAAACGAATTGTTATTCTCGCCCACGCTGTACACGATTTCCTTTAACTCGCTGAGCAAGGGACTGTCTTCTTTACCCATTTTTCGACGATCACGGATAGGTACGTCAAATGTACTTATCTTTAAATAGTTCACCCCGGCTAACTTTTGTCTTATAGATGCTAGGGTACTATCTTTCCGGAAACTGATCAAGATGTCGTCAATAGTGACCTCTGCCTCGATGTTGTACAATTTCAAGCGTTTAATATCCGCCGAAAGTAAGGCGTCAATAATATTGAAGAACGTGGTTTTCCCGCTACCGTTAATACCTGTTAGGATATTCACGTCGGGATTGAGATTTTCCCACCGGAAATTATATTTTCCCCATATATTGCGGATCTCTATTTTCTGAATCTTGTTCGCTTTCATACTGCTGCTACTTGATAAAGTTTATCCAAATCGTTATCAACAAAGGTAATAAAATTTATACTTTTGTGTCGATTTTACGAATCATTTCATGGATTAATATAAAAGAATATGCAAGGACTTTACGCGATATTATTACTGATTGTTTCAAACGTGTTCATGACTTTTGCCTGGTACGGCCATCTGAAATTGCAGGAAATGAAATGGATAGATAACTGGCCTCTCTTCGGGGTGATCCTGTTTTCGTGGGGTATTGCCTTGTTTGAATATTGTGCCCAAGTTCCGGCCAATCGTTTGGGTTTCATCGGAAACGGGGGGCCTTTCTCCCTGATGCAGTTAAAAGTGGTGCAGGAAGTGATCACGCTGACTATTTTCATTATCTTCTCCATGCTGTTCTTCAAAGGGGTAACCTTCCAGTGGAATCACTTGGCCGCTTGTGTTTGCTTGGTGCTGGCAGTTTACTTTGTATTTATGAAATAGTAAATTTATAAAAATAGTCTTTTGGGACAGCCCCATATCTTTCGTTGCTGGAAATATTGTCTGAAATAAATAGTGAGGTTGGGCGGGAAACAACAAAAAAATAATTAAACTTGAAAATAGTTCCCGGTATTATCGGGAAATGAAGAATTGTTGTGATTTATGTAACTTGCGGTAACCGCTTAACGTTATTTATTAAAAAAAGTTGGTGTTATGTTTTCAGTGGAATTCCGCTATCGGGCGAGAAAGATTTATAAGTCTGTAAAACAGATTGTTGAACTGGTGAGTAATGTGTTATTATTTCTAGCCTCTTTTCTCGCAATTATTTTAGTCATTTATCGTTTCGGCTTTGATATGCCGGCTGATTATTCTCATGAGATATACTACACCTATCGAGCGATAGTCCGTCTTTTCGTAGTGCTTGGCTTGTTACGGTTCTTGTTTAATTTTAGGCTGCTGCGGGCGGAAAAAGGATTTTGGATAGAAGTGTTAGTGTTACTTTTCCTGTTTGCTTTGACCTTGTTTTCCAAACATTTTGATCGGCTGGATTTCGAGGCAACCAATCCCTTCCTTTTCAAAGTCGAACGGATTCTGATGTATGGCGTGGTATTACTATTGAGTATCATACAACTCTCGAAACAGATATTTGTTGTCTTGCGAAGTCGGGTAAAGGCGGAAGTTCTTTTTGCCGCGAGTTTTTTATTTATTATCTTATTCGGGGCTGTCTTATTAGGTTTGCCTAATGCCACGTACGAGGGAATCAGTTTCACAGACGCTTTGTTTACCTCGACAAGTGCCGTGTGTGTGACCGGGTTGACGGTCGTTGACACCGGTACCACTTTCACGTTGACCGGGCAGGTCGTGCTGCTCATGCTGATTCAGGTCGGGGGAATCGGGGTGATGACCTTTACCAGTTTTTTTGCCATGTCATTTTTGAGTGGGACCTCCTTTCACGATCAGTTCATGATGAAAAACCTGTTGAACGAGGCATCTTTGAGCGATATTTTCCGGACGGTCGTGTATATTATTCTGACCACGTTTATCATCGAGGGAATTGGTGTTTACCTCGTCTACATGCAAGTGCAGGATGTTGCGGGAATTGATAATAAACTCTTTTTCGCCTTGTTTCATGGTGTTTCGGCTTTCTGTAATGCCGGGTTCTCCACGTTGCCGGGCAATCTCTATGATCCTTTGATCAGGCATTTGTATGGCTTGCAGGTCATTTTGGCTTTTTTGATTATATTTGGTGGCATTGGATTCCCGATTTTGTTCAATTACGGGCGACTCCTGCATTATGGTATTCGGAATAAGATCAAATGTCTGTTGGGTATGAATTACAAGGTGATCCACGAACCTCGTATCGTGAGTACGACAACGCGAATCGTGTTACCGACCACTTTAATCCTGCTTGTCGTGGGGACAGCCTTGTTCTGGATATTTGAAAATCATAACGTGTTGGACGGAATGTCATTCACTGGAAAATTTGCCACTTCGTTTATGGGGGCCGTCACCCCTCGTACGGCAGGTTTTAACAACGTGGATATGTCCGTGTTGCACGTTCCGACAATCTTTCTCACGATTGTCTTGATGTGGATCGGTGCGGCTCCGATGTCCACGGGGGGCGGTATCAAGGTGACAACCTTCGTGATTGCTTTAAAAAATATATGGGCGAATCTCGTGGGGAACGATCGGGTCGTTATCGCACATCGTCAATTGACTCGGGAGAACGTGAACCGGGCGCATTCGATCATCATACTCTCCATCCTGTGGATCATCCTGGCAGTTTTTGTCATCGTGATTCTGGAACCGAAGGCAACACTGACTCAAGCAGTTTTTGAGATCGTTTCAGCCTTGGGGACGGTGGGGTTGACTTTGGATTTGACCCCTCATTTATGTGTGGCAAGTAAAATGATCGTTGCCCTCACCATGTTTGTCGGGCGTGTAGGCTTAATCACCCTTTTGGCTTGTTTCATCCGTCATCAGGAAGTGAAACTTTACACGTACCCGGATGAAACTGTAATCGTTTAATCAATTGAAAATCGAAAATTAGGCTCCGTCTCACATTTTCAATTTTCAATTCTCAATTTTCAATTATTATGAAGTGTATCGTATTTGGATTAGGTAATTTTGGGCTTGCATTATCGCAACGTCTGACTAAACGGGGAAACGAGGTGTTGGGAGTGGATTCCGACATCAGTAAGATTAATTTATACAAGGATTCCATCACGAATACCGTGGCATTGGATGTGAAAAATGAACAGGCATTACAAACATTGCCTTTGACCGAAGTGGACGTGGTGTTTGTGGTGTTCGGGAAAGATTTCGGAACGTCCCTGTTCGTGATTGCGCTATTGAAACAATTTGGTGTGAAACGTATCGTTGCCCGGGCCATTTCGCCAGTGCATAAGGTGATTCTAAAGTCTATGGGAATCACGGAGACCATCAATCCGGAATGGGAGTATGCCGATTTCTTCGCGACAAAAGTGGAGTTGGGGACAACTATAGATTCCTATGTTGTTGATGACGATCATTTGATTATCGAGTGGGAAATTCCACCTCGTTTTATCGGGCGAAAATTAGGTGATGCGAAATTCGAGGAAGAATTCGGGTTAAAATTGATAGCCTTAAAACGCTATGATGCCAAAATCGATAAATCATTGGTGATGAATAACCCATCCGATGATACCGTTTTTATCGAAAAGGACGTGTTTGTACTTTTCGGTCACCCGAAGAGCTTCCGAAAACTTGGAATCCAGATTGCTTGATTCAAGCGAGTCATAGTCAAGAGACAATTTGTGGAATAAATCTATCTTCGAATTGTCTCTTGGCTGGATGAATCCGAGCGTTATGACTCCACGATCCATTTCTCGATATTCCTTGTTTTCGAACTGAAGTTCACGCCAATTTTAAATATCTTGCGCTTATCTGATTGGAATGGTTGAGCGTAATGCTTGTCATGGATTTGTTGCAAGGCCTCTTCGGCACTGCCATTCAGTTTAAATTCCATGATGTAAATGTAATCGTTGGTTTTCAACACGAGATCCACACGTCCCTCGGAAGTGTGATACTCGACTTCCGTGTAAAAACCTACCAGCTTGAAGATGATGAAAAGCACGTTTTGATAGTGCCGTTCCTGTTCACTGATCAGCTCGTAAGGAGTATCGGCCAGAAAACTTTTCAATCTATTGAAAAAGGCATCCAGTTGCCCTGTACGTATTTCACGAACGAATTTTTGTATTTCAAATGGAGCTTCTATCTTGTTGAACCGGGTGTAAAAAGGCATTAGGAAATTGATAAAACCTTCCTCCACTTCTTTGTTTGGAAATCCTAGGCGATATAATCCGAATTCTTTGTCATAGCCTTTTATCGTGAGGTACCCGCTCTGGAAGATCACGGGGATAGGCTGTTCGTCCCCGTAAATACTATTCAATACGTCTGAGTTGGTTTCTTCGGTTGCCATCCGTTCCAGATCGTAATGATTGCGTTTCAGTAGCTCCACGAGATAGGTGGGTGTACCCGTTTCAAACCAGTAACTACCGAATTTCATCTTGAAAAATGTATTCAGCACGCTGAATGGATTGTATATACCTTCAGAATTTTCGACAAAATGGTAACCATCGTAATACTTCTTCAATTCAGCTCCCACTTCCTCGTAGGTCATCTTTTGTGCAGCGGCTAACTCGTGCAAATCTTCTTCAAAATTGTCATGAATTTCTTGCTCTGTCATTCCGCACAAGGAAATGAAAGGTTCATCCATCGAAATGTCTATCAGGTTATTCAAATCACTGAACACGCTGACTTTCCCGAATTTGGTTACCCCGGTTAAGATGGCGAATTGGATGCAACCATCCATTGTTTTGAGCACTCCGTAGAAAGGTTTCAACGTGTTACGGTATTCTCGTTGAAGATTCTCGTTTCCAATAGCTTGTAACAAGGGTTTGTCGTACTCGTCAACGAGAATGGCTACTCGTTGGCCGGATTGCTGGCAGGCTCGTTCCACGATTCCTTTGAAACGTAGGGCTAGGGTAGACTCTCCGACTCCGGTGCCGTAAAGTACTTCCCATTTTGATATGGCCTCTTCGAGTATTTTATCCAAGCTATCCGGGGCATCGTATTTTCCAATATTGAGATCCAGGTGTAGCACGGGCCGCCGAATCCAATCCTTCTCTAGTTTTTCCATGGCCAACCCGTTAAACAACTCCTTTTTTCCGAGAAAATAGGCATCGAGCGTGGAGATTAACAGGCTCTTTCCAAAACGACGCGGGCGACTGAGAAAGTAATAACTTCCTTTTTTCACCAATCGGTAAATCAAGGCGGTTTTGTCAACGTAAGCATAACCTTCTTTCCGGATTTTCTCGAAATTCTGGATACCTATAGGATAAATTTTCTCACTCATGTGCGTTCGTTTATGGATAATAATAGAACAAAGATATTCAATTTTATATGATTATCGAAGATAGCTATGTTTTAAAAATTAAAGATACTGGTTATGACTCCACGATCCATTTCTCGATATTCCTTGTTTTCGAACTGAAGTTCACGCCAATTTTAAATATCTTGCGTTTATCTGATTGGAATGGTTGAGCGTAATGCTTGTCATGGATTTGTTGCAAGGCCTCTTCGGCACTGCCATTCAGTTTAAATTCCATGATGTAAATGTAATCGTTAGTTTTCAACACGAGATCCACACGTCCCTCGGAAGTGTGATACTCGACTTCCGTGTAAAAACCTACCAGCTTGAAGATGATAAAAAGCACGTTTTGATAATGACGTTCTTGTTCACTGATCAGCTCGTAAGGAGTATCGGCCAGAAAACTTTTCAATCTATTGAAAAAGGCATCCAGTTGCCCTGTCTCGATCTCGTGGACAAATTTTTGAATTTCAAATGGAGCCTCAATTTTGTTGAACCGGGTGTAAAAAGGCATCAGAAAATTGATAAAACCTTCCTCCACCTCTTTGTTTGGGAATCCAAGGCGATAAAGTCCAAAGCGTTTATCATAGCCTTTTATCGTGAGGTACCCACTCTGGAAGATCACGGGAATAGGCTGTTCGTCCCCGTAAATGCTATTCAATACGTCTGAGTTGGTTTCTTCGGATGCCATGCGTTCCAGGTCATAATGATTGCGTTTCAGCAACTCCACGAGATAGGTAGGTGTGCCCGTTTCGAACCAGTAATTGCTAAAATCTTTCCGTTTGAATGCGCTTAGCAGACTAAACGGATTGTACATGCCGATAGAATTATGCGTGAAGTGATACCCGTCATACCATTTTTCCAGTTCCGTGTTGACTTCATCGTATGTCATGCTTTGAGCCTTGGCAAATTCATGTAATTCTTCTTCTAAATTTTCATGTATTTCTTGATTGCTGACACCGCAAAGAGTGACATATTCGTTCCACATGGAAAGATCTTCCAGGTTGTTCAGGTCACTGAACACGCTTACCTTCCCGAATTTAGTCACGCCCGTGAGCATGGCAAACTGGATACACCCGTCCATGGTTTTAAGTACACCATAGAAAGGCTTCAGCGTGTTGCGGTATTCCCGTTGAAGATCCTCGTCACCAATAGCTTGTAACAGGGGTTTGTCGTACTCGTCAACAAGGATGGCAACCCGTTGTCCGGATTGCTTGTAGGCGCGTTCCACGACACCTTTGAAACGTAACGCCAAAGTGCTTTCCCCGGCACCCGTGCCAAACACCGTTTCCCACTTCACTAGAGCCTCGTTCAATATCTTGTCCAGGCTGTCGGGAGCATCGTATTTCCCGATATTCAGGTCTATATGTAATACCGGGCGTTTCACCCAATCTTTTTCCAGTTTCTCTATTGCCAATCCTTTAAACAATTCTTTTTCTCCCCGGAAATAGGCATCGAGCGTGGAGATTAACAAGCTCTTTCCAAAACGACGCGGGCGACTGAGAAAGTAATAACTACCCGTTTTTACCAGTCGGTAAATCAAGGCAGTCTTGTCAATATAGAAATAACCTTCTTTTCGAATTTTCTCGAAATTCTGGATACCTATGGGATAAATTTTCTCACTCATATGCGTTCGTTTATGGATAATAATAGAACAAAGATACTCAATTTTCTATGATTATCGAAAATGAACGACAAGTTTAACGCCTCTCTTAAGCAGCCTTTCATCGGACACGAATACGTAATTCTTTCGGGTCGAACGTGATGGTTTCGTTCCGGAACAAGCGTTCGATATGACCGCTGTTGATCATCTGTCGCGTGGGCAGGTAATGCAAATGCGGACGGTCAATCAGGGCGATGGAATCGCAGAGCGTGAGAGCAATATCCAGTTCGTGGGTTGAAAAAAGAATGCATTTGTTTTGTTCGTGAGCCAGTCTTTGCAATAGAACCCCCAGTTCGTAACGGTTCGGTAGGTCCAGAAAAGAGGTGGGTTCATCAAGCAGGATGATGGGAGTGTCTTGTGCGAGAGCCCGGGCGATCATGATTCGCTGGCATTCCCCGTCCGACATCTGGTCCATTGTTCGTTCGGCATAGGTGGACATATCGAGTAATGCTAGGGATTTATCAACGATTTCCCGGTCTCGTGGTTGCAGTCGTCCTACCCAGTTCGTGTAGGGAGCCCGCCCGAGGGCGACTACATCACGGCATTTCAGGTTAGGAATCCGTACCTTTTCGGTAGTTACGAAACTAACGGTACGAGCCAGTTCCTCCGGTCGCAACCCGGTAAGGTCTTTCCCGGCCAGCAATATTCGCCCGGACTTGATTTTCCCTAACCCCGCCGTGGCCCGTAGTAAGGTACTTTTCCCGCTACCATTACGTCCCAGCAGGGCGATCAGTCCACCCCCGTCCAAGTTGGCCGATACCTGGTCAAGCAGAACCTCTTGCCCGTATCCTAGTGTTAAAGATTCCAGTTGTATCATGCCGGTCGAAGGTTTTTATATACCACCCAAATAATTACCGGAATTCCCAGCAGGGCGGTAATACAATTTATGGGTAGCACGAGTGTTTTAGCAATAATATCACATAGTAACATGGCCACGACTCCCAGCAATATACTTCCCGGCAAAAGCGTCCGGTGATCCGCATCGTTAAACAACATACGGGCCACGTGAGGCACGGCAAGTCCGAGAAAGCCTACCGGGCCGCAAAATGCCGTCACGGTTCCGGTCAACAACGTTGTCGATACGAAAATAAGCGTTCTGGTGCGCCGTATATTGAGTCCCATCGTCTGGGCGTAATTCTCCCCGAGTAGAAGAAGATTTAATGCCTTGATACAATAAATCGAGAGAATGACGCCCACGCAAATCACGGGAATCATGATAAATAGTTTCGTGGTCGTGACATGTCCCAGGGAGCCCATCGACCACAGGAAAAACATTTTCAATTGCTCGGCAGAACTCAAATACTGTAAAATTTGTATGATGGCTCCCGCGATGTAACCGATCATCACTCCCATGATCAACACTCCAAGAATATTTTTCACGTAACGACTGATGATGGCAATCAGTAACAGAACCATGACGGCCCCGCCCCATCCGGCCCCGACAATACCTACCGACTGCCAGAAACCGGAATGTGCCAGTCCCAGCAGGGGAGCTCCCAGGATAAAGAAAGCAACGCCTAATCCCGATCCGGAACTTACTCCCAACAAGTAAGGATCTGCCAACGGGTTCCGGAAAACGGTCTGCATCTGCAAGCCGCTTATCGAAAGAGCCACACCGATCAAAACGGCGACGATCACTCTCACCAATCGAATCGACAGCACGATATTCCGGGTTGTCATGTCCGTCTCGTTACCCATGAACACGTTCCAAACCTGCCCGACGGAAAGTGCCGAATCCCCCGACAACAAGTCGAGTACGAACAACACGAAAGTCAGCAGACCCAGGAAAAGGAATATGATCGAATTGCGTTTCACGATAAAATTGAAAATTGAAAATGGACAATTGAAAATGACATCACCGTTGTTAATTTCTTGATTTACGATTTTAGATTCCAGCCGTACAAGGCCGACGCTTTAACTACCCCCTCTAACTCCCCCTTACACGAGGGGTAGGATACGCTATAATATCGTAGCGCCTTCTCGCGTTCGTCTCTCCCCCTGTGTAAGGGGGAGCTGGTGGGGGTAGATGCCTTTTTCATTCTAAACTCTAAATTTTAAACTATTCCAAGTGCCTGTAATAATACAAATCCTCCGTCACCAGTTCCGGGTGTAAGATTTTGATCAGGTCCCGGAGTACGATGTCCGGGTGAACAACGGCCGATTCCCAGTAATCATTTCCCCCTTCGGGAGTTAAGCGCAGGTTATTATTATAGACCTCGTTTTCCTGGATGGCTTTTGCGTCCTTGAATTTCGGATTCATGATCTTCAACTCGTCGAGAGTCGTCGCCATACCTACATTCAACCACACGTCAGCCTCGCGAATCAACCCGTAGGCTGTTTCCAGTCCGATGGGTTCGGCCCCGTTAGAGGTGTTTTTTTTGTAAATATAATCTCCCCCTGCGTCCGTGATTAATTGTGCCACGTAGCTTTTCATGGAAGGCATGGCCCAACTGTCATTCCACGGTGTGTTCAGCATGACGGTAGGACGTTTTTCCACGTTTGCCGTTAACTGTTTCATGTTGTTATAACGTTCGGGAATCTCTCTAAATACTTTTGTACCTGTTTCCCGGCTATCCGTCAATTCGGAAATGGCAACCAGCCATTCGGCCTTGCCCAGCGGAGATTCTTCCAGGTATTCTCCCACGTACATATAAGGAACATTCAATTCTTTTAGTTTGTCCGCCACGGTTGATTGTGCGTCCCCGATGCCGTATAGTAATACAAGATCCGGGGCCAACCCGACAAGAAGTTCATAATTTATTTCCGCCCCCATGTCTTTTATGGTTTCTTTGTGTGCAAGGACATACGGGTTGGAAACATAATTCATTCCGGAAACTCCTACTACCCGATCCACTTGGTTTATGGCATCTAGCATGGCGATGTAAGTGGATGACATACATACAATTCGTTTCGCTCCTGCGGGAATAATCACACCGTCAAAATCTTTCGGTGCCTGCTCCCCGTTCCGAGCCACGAAGTAGGACATTTCAACGCCTTCCGCTCCCTGCCAGGGGTTACGCACGTGAATAATCGTGCTTTCCGTGTTATCAGCTCCCATGATGTCGAATCCCGTGGCGTATTCCGGTGTGTAAACTTCCTTCGTGAAGGCGCTTGTGGACTTTGTTTTCGTCTGACAACCGGATAGCATCAGAAAAACGATAAACGTGAATAATAATAGTACTTGTTTCATATGTAATAGTTTTTATAAAACTTCGAGAGAGATATTTATGCGAGAGGGGAAAAACTGAAACGGTAAATCAAAAACAGAATGACCTTGCCATCTATACCTGATTACCATCTGAATCCCGCAGATGCAAATCTGTCCCGATCATAGCAGGTCTTCTGACTTATCCCTTTTATCGTGCCTTCCCAGCATTCTAACCAGTGGCAAACGTACGATAAACTTTTCCTTTAAAAGGGGGAAATACAGCAACGGGTATTGTTCCGGATTTCCACCGGATTCCCTTTTTCATTCAACACAACACGAAGTGGTGTATGAAACTATGACGGTGCGAAAATAGGTTGTAATTTTTAATTAGGCAATAAATTGTATAAAAGATTTTTATTTCATTGGTATGAACCGCTATTAGGCGAGGTTTTCAATGATCAATCCCGTTACGGGACAGGACGCCAAGCGAATAATAGTGTTTCACTTCTTGCATATTTGTTACGAGGTCTGCTATATCGATTAATTCCTGAGGTGCGTAACGTCCGGTAATTACGACTTCGGTGTGAGGGGAGCGTTGGCGGAGAACATTTAACACTTCTTCTAGGGAAAGCATGGAGTAATACAGGGCAATTGTCAGTTCGTCCAAGATAACCATATCGAATTTACCTTCCATAAGATGTTGGCGACATTTTTCCAGCCCTTCGTGAGCTGCTTGTATATCTGCCGGGGTGGGTTCTCTTTCAATGAAGCGGCCTTCTCCGAATTGCTGGATAACAAGGTGGTCGAACAAGGGTTCTATGGCTGTTTCGTTATATTTCATGCTCTTGACGAATTGCCCGATGAAAACACTTTTCCCGGCACATAAAGCCCGGACGGCCAGTCCGAAGGCCGCGGTTGTTTTCCCTTTCCCGTTTAGATATGGATGTATCCTCTAAGTGTCATGTCCTTTTGGTTTTAAGTTTTTTGGGGGGTAGGAGAGCTGCATGAACATTACACTCCCGCGTACACGCTTGGAGAGAAACGGGTGGTATCTTTATTGCCGAAAAACAAGTAGAGATGCAGGGGTGTCCCTTCCGGTTGTTTCGCTGCCGGGATGTCCACGGTCACTTTGCCGTCGCCCCGGAACGAGTTAAGGCACGTGATCATTTGCGGGGCGCGGGGTAAGGTCCCGTAAAAATATCCCACGTACACTTGATCTGACACGCTCGCTTTCGGGCAGTCAATGTCATTTTCCCAGTTTAGGGTCACGGACCATCCTTCCCTTGTGACACTCGTGATCACCGGTGCGTCCAGCGTGCCTGTCGAGAATCGGAATGTCGGGAAAGCCCATACCCCTTCTCCCGGGCGAAAACATCCCCCGTTTTGAGAATGGAATAAGGAATCGCTTTTATTTATTCCCATCTCCTTGGCCATGAGTTTCCATATCGGCAAATCCCCGATGGCACGACGGTAGATTCTCCACATTTTACGGGCTTCCGTGAAACGGCTGGAGGATTCCTCTTCCCCCTCGGTTCTTGTTTTTTTAGGACTCCGTCGTGATTTGCAGGCCCGAACTTTATTGCCGTGTCGGTAATAGGTTATCCCGTCGATCCGGATAGAGCCTTGTGCCAGAAGAGCTACAGGAATAGATAATGTGTTTTCCATGATAATAATTATTTGATAATCACTCGTGTATTAATTCATGAGCAAAAGTAGATAGAATATTTTTAATACGCAAATAAAACTCTTTTAAAACGCTATTATATATAGCGATTTAATAGGGATTTAATAGCGTTCTAATAGCGCTTTACATGAAAGTGATCACTTATATCTCATGAATAATACATGTAATAATTGATTTATTTAGCTTGAAAATGTAACTACATTGGTTTATTTGTGTATCTTTGCTGGCGAGGAACATAAAAATAACAGGATATGGCGGAATTTGTAAATCCACTTGGAAAGATTCGGGGTAAGTTCGGTAACGTGATCACTTACGGGGGACCAAACGGGAAAAATTATTGCCGGGGGACAAGCATCTCGCGTAAACCGAGCCAGGAACCGCAAAAACGACAGTCCGCGGCTTTCGGGGCGATAACGGAACGGAAAGTATGGATGAGAAATGCCGTCCAGTTGGGATTTCCCGGAGGGAACGGTTACCCGAAAGGTTTTCGGGGATTTACCAGTGCGAACGTGATGGATGCGGTGACCGTGGAGAAAGCAAATCCGGAAAAACCTTTCAATAGCCGTAAGAAGGCAGTCAAGGAATTTAACGGGGTGATCAACTACGAGAAATTACGCGTGGCAGCGGGGTCGTTGGTGATCCCAGAAATTCGTGCCGAGGTTGATATGGAAAATCGGAGAATCTTTTTCACTCACGAGAAGGAAGAAATCGAGTCCGTTGATTGCTTTCTGGATGATAAAATTTATGCCGTGCTTCTTTGTAAGACAAAATATATTTGTCGTGTCGAGGAGTTGGGACTTCGGGGAGAGACGATAGAAAAAAGCGTGAACTTTTCAGAAAAAATAGCCGGGGGAGGCCTTGTCATTTATGCCTTTGCTAAAAATGCCGACGGGAAGGATGTTTCCGATTCGGTGTGCCTGTGGGAGGCTGAATCGTAAATGAGCGATAGGAGATACGAAATATGGTGGAATTTCGTTTTATGAAAACGATAAGTCATAACGGGTTGTGTTATAATCATTCACAGTCATGTTAGGTCTCTATGAATGATAAATTTTGTAAAAATCTAGAATTATAACTTTAAAATCCGAATAATATTTGTTTTTTATATATTTTTGCGACGATTTTGGTGTCACACCCTGTTTCAGGCGTGTGGTGAAAAGGGAATCAGGTGCGAATCCTGAACAGACCCGCTGCTGTAAGCTCCGCCAAAGTCCGTGAACACGACTCACATCCACTGTTTCGACACGAAATGGGAAGGGCGTTCAAGGACGGAGCAAGTCAGAAGACCTGCCAAAGTCACGAATCTAAAGCTTTCTGGGACTAGAGCTTGGATGAGGTAATTATATTCACTATTGTTAATGATAGGCGAGTACTGACTGTATCTGTTTTGGATACAGCGGTTTTGTCGTTTTTAGCTACAGCTTGAAGCGGGAATAGCAATATTGGAAAATTGTTTAAATATATGATTATGAAAAAAGATGTTCAATTGAAGTTTGCGTTATTGCTGATGCTTTTTGTCGCGAGTTTTGCGGCTTGCGATGATGATGACGAAAAGATCGATGCGGGTAGTCCTGATTTCACGTTCAATTCTGAAACGGGAGAGTATAACGTGAGAATCGGGAAAGAGGTCGCTCTTTGCGCTCGTGTGAAAGATGCCGTGAATCCAGTATATACCTGGAAACGGGAGGGAAAAATCGTGGCGGACGATACGGTGTATTATTTCAAGGGGGAGATTTTGGGTGAGAGTTTCGTGAATTTTCGCTTGGATGCAGACAATGGTAGTGTGGAAAAACAGGTGAAGGTGACGGTCGTTGATCGTTTAGCCCCGCAAATTAAGCTGGAATCAGCCGCGGTGGCTTATTGCGGGATCAAGAAAGAGTTTGCCGCGGAAACGGAGTACACGGATGAGACAACCACGTTTGAGTGGAGTTATGGAGGGCAGGTCGTGTCGCATGATTCGATCATGTCGTTTGAAGAGGAGGATATAAACGTGTACACTCTTGCCTTGAAGGTGACGAATGCGGATGGAGTTGATGTGAAGAATATCAACGTGTCAGTTATTCCCGAGGAGAAACCACTTTTGTTTTTCGACAACGCTCGCTACGTGTTGCCTTCCATGTTAGACAAGGCGATCACGATGACTTGTCCGATCGGTAAAAATGTGGTGTTGGCTCCTATAAAATTTGCTATTAGTGATCAGGCTATTTACGAGTGGAAAGTTGACGGGGCGGTACAGAGCGGGCAAACTTCCGTTTGTTTTGATTTTAAGCCTTCCGTGGAGGGGAAAACGTACGAAATCGATGTGACAGCGACAGATAACGGCAAGACGGCTTCCGCGAAAGTTTACGTGGAATGTACCCCGAAAGAGGGAACGTATTTTCGGGATGTGACTCCAAAGAGTAGCTATATTTCCAATTATTGTTATGAATTTATTCCCGCACCCGGGCAATTTATTAATTTCCCGGAAGGTAAGACGGCGGAAGATGCCCGGATGACAATACAGAAAACGTTAGACAACGGAGGAGGTGAAGGGGGGTATCTTGCATCTTTGGGTGCGTGGGGAGGATATTTTATTTTGAAATTTGACCATAGCGTGGAGAATGGTGGTGACGGGGAACCTGATTTTGATATGACGGGTAATCCTTTAGGCAAGTACTGGTGTGAGTGTGGTGTCGTGTGGGTGAGCCAGGACGAGAATGGTGACGGGGTGCCTAATGATACTTGGTACGAGTTGAAAGGTAGCGAGACGGGTAAGCCGGGAATCACGCAACGGTATGCGTTAAAATACTATCGCCCGACGGCAACCAAGCAGGATGTGTTGTCCATAGATAATGACGGGAATCTATCTTTCTTGAGAAGGAACGCTTATCATCCGAACTCGGGCTACTTCCCTTGGTTTATGGAAGAGGAGTATTATATTTTGACGGGAACTTGTCTCGGTAATCAGTTCTTGACGGAAGGAATTGAAACGAACTGGGGATTTGACTGGGGATACGTGGATAATATTAACGATCCGGTTGGATTCCGTATAGACAACGCCATCCAGCAGGATGGGACCCCGGCTAAATTGAAATATATCGACTTCGTGAAAGTACACACGGCCCAGATGGGACAGGGTGCGGCTGTCGGAGAGGTTTCAACGGAATCTTCTGCCGCGATCGATTTGCGTTTAAAAGCGAAAAAATAGTATCTAAAAATTATAGGTTATGAATAAAAATATACTTTGGGGAGTTCTTCTTTTCACCTTGGCTTTTATTGCCGGCTGTGAAGATGATGATGATCCTTTTGTCGGGAGTGATAATTTCATCACGTCTTTTATTTTGCAATCGGGAGAGACGTCTTACGTGGCCTCGTTCCGGGGGGATACCATACTGATGGAGACTCCCGAGAATGTTGCCTTGGGCGAGGTTACCCCGAATATCGTGTGCAGTGAGAATAGTACGATAAAACCGGAACCCTCCGCGATAACCAATTGGGAGGAGCAGATTTATTTCGTGGTAACCTCGCATAGCGGGGAGGAACGGAAATATATTTATATACCGGAAAAGAAGGGAATAGCATTTGAAGGGGTTGTCGTTTTGAACACGCAGGAAGAGGTGGATGCTTTCGGGGCCAAGGGCGTGAGTCATCTTGACGGTTCTTTGGTCATTGGCCGGCAGGGAGGGACGGACACCATTCGTTCTTTGGCCGCTTTAGTTTCTTTGAAGAGTGTGACTAATGACGTGACGATTAATCGTTTGTTTGCGGGATATGAATTGACCGGGCTGGATAATTTGGAAGAGGTTGGTGGAAAATTGTATGTAAATTCTGCGGATAGCCTGTGGGGGGTGACGTTCAACAAGTTGACACGTGTCGGGGGAGATTTGAACATTACCAGTAATGCGGTCAGCGAGATTCTTTGTCCTCGCTTGGAGACCGTGGGGGGAGCCGTGACATTGGCAGCATCTTTTGTAACATTGGATTTCTCTTCTTTGAGGCAAATAAGCGGGGATTTGAATTTGAACGGGAAATCGGGAATGACAGGTATCGTGTTCCAGAGATTGGAACAAGTGGGTGGCTCTATCGCGACGAGCATGACTTCTCTCAAGAAACTGGAATTTCCGGTGTTGCGGCACTGTGATAAATTAACCGTGGGTAGGGGAGCTTTATTATTGCTTTATATGCCGCAACTAGAGGAGGTTGCCACGGAATTGTCGATTGCGTCTAATCCCTTGTACGAGGTTTCCTTTCCCGTGTTGACTCATGCCGGGGTTATTACGTTGGATTGTTCTCAGGTAAACCAGTTTAATGCTCCTTTTTTGAAAAACGTGGACGGTAATCTTAGTCTTACGCTTGCCGGGTTGAATCCTGAACAGTTGGGAGAATTGGAGCGTGTCGGGGGAACTTTGGCGTTGAATTTCGTTAGTGAAGACTTTAAATTTCCGGCTAAATTGGAGAATCTGGGAACTTTAGTAATTTCTTCTGGGATCAAAAGATTGGATGTGCGAGGAATTGAGATTGACGAGATTCAATTTAACGGTACCGGTTTGGAGAACACGACCGTAGTCGGGAATGACGTTTTTAACGGGAATTTTAATCTACAAAATCTTGGCGGGTATTTCCCGAAATTAGAGGGCTTTAAAGAAATTAACGCTCTCACGATCGGTTACCTGGGAATGAGTGGCGATGCGGTTGAAATAGCGAGTGTGCGTAAGGTTAACGGGAATTTTTCTTATTGGGCAAATTCAAACGTAACGGGAATATCATTCCCCGATTTGGAAGAAGTTAGCGGGAATTTTGAACTTTATTCCAATATTAAAGAGTTTCATTTCCCAAAATTAAAAACGGTCGGGGGAAGTGCCATGATGTCTATTAATAATTACGATGATGAGACGTTCCCCTTGTTGGAGTCCGTGGGAGGCGATATGACGTTCCAGACCGGTTATGTTAGCTGGAATAATTTTTATGGACCGGACAAGATTCTTTATCCGTCGTTGCGAATCGTGGGTGGGGTGTTGGATATACGTCCTAGGACTCCGGACCCTTGGTCGTCAGATCCTTCGGAGTTGAATAATACATTGACGAATTTGGATTTCCTTTCAGAAGTTGAAAGTATTGGAGGATTCCGGATCGAGAATCACGAGGCTTTGGTTTCTTACGAGGGGTTGAAGAAAGCTATCTCAACTTGTCCCTCGTCGAAATGGGCAGTGGAGAATAATGGATATAACCCGACTTACGAGCAATTGACGAAAGAACAACAATGGACCAAGCCGGAATAATTCATGAATAAAAATAAAGGATATGAAAATAAATAATTTAATATATGTGTTGTTGTTCGCCCTCGTATGTTTTATTACCGGTTGCGAGGATGATGACAGTTTGTTCTCGGGAGATGAGAATTATATTACTTCCTTCCGCCTGATAGAAGGAGAACATGTTTATGCCGGTTGTATCGTTGGTGATTCATTGGTTCTTTCCATTCCTGAAAGCGTGTCGCTTGAAAATGTTGAGGTGGAGTTTACTGCGAGCGAGAATGCCACGTTGAGTCCGGATCCGGCTTCGATTGATGATTGGGGGAAGGAACGGACATTTACGGTGACTTCTTATAATCAGGCTTCACGTTCGTATAAATATATTGTGATTCGGACGCTTGTTGCTCAGGCCGGAGATGTTGTGTTGACGACGCCCGAGGAGATTGAAACGTTTGCCGCTCGCGGTATTAATAAGATCGAGGGGAACTTGGTTATCGGAAAACCGCTTGGAACGGTAAAGGAGGATTCTTTGGTTTCTCTTGCTCCGCTTTCTTCTTTGAAAGAGGTTGCCGGAAGAGTTACAATTAATCCCACTTTTGCAGGAGTTTCACTTGATGGGTTGCAAAACTTGGAAAGTGTGGGTGGTTTTACGATGCTCGCTCGTGCTAGCGAGTACGGGGCTTACGGGCTACGGGATTTGAAAGAGATGGTTTTACCTAACTTGAGGAAGGTTGGTTCTGATCTTGTCATTTCTGCCGATACGCTTTATTCGGTAGATTTGAGAGCATTGGAGAGCGTTGGCGGAAGTTTCACGATTGAAACGCGTGATGTCAGGAGCATGGATTTATCCGCTTTACAGGTTATTGCTGGAAAATTCTCTTTCTCCGGGCGTAATGGTAATATGCTTTTTCCCGAACGGTTGGAATTGCCCAAGTTGGGTATGGTCGGGGATAAAGTGGAAATAAATAATCCCATTCGAATGAAGGAGCTTTTGTTTCCCGCTTTGACTTCAGCCGCGGGTATTACTTTGCAACAAACCGGGGTGCTGGAGAAAGTGGATTTCAGTCAGTTGAGAGAGGTGGCGGAGACGTTGACATTGCAATGGACCCATCGGGTGAAAGAATATGACTTGTCACAACTTCAATCGGTAGGAGGCTTCCGGGTATATTATATTGAAGATTTGGAAAAGATTAATTTGCACCAGTTGAGCCGGGTCGGAACAGGAGGATTTACTATTGAGGTGTGTAATAAATTGAATGATTTGGATCTTGCTGCCTTGACAGAGGTGCAGGGAAATTTTGTGTTATCTGCCCCCGCGGATCTGAACGCTTTGAAAGAGGTTGGAGGAAATTTAACCTTTTCGGCGAATACGGAAAATTTTGATGGGTTTAATAGTTTGACTTCGGTAGGGGGAAATTTCGCTTTGAGCGGAACGGCAAAAGAGGTGAATGGTTTCAAAGCTTTGACAACCATCAAGGGGTCAATGACATTGAATAATATGAACAATGTGACATGCGTGAATGGATTTGATGCTCTGAGGTCGATAGGTTCCGGTTTATCCATATCAAACATGGAAAAAGTGGAAGAATTCCCTTTCTTGGCTAATTTGCAGGGAGCGCAGTTCGCACAATGCTCGTTTTCTCGACTTCCGGCATTACAAGGATTGGATATTTCGGTTTTTTCTACTTCTAAATTGATGATTGATAATGTTGGGGCTGATTTTGTTTTGCGGGGGAACTCGGAACTTGATGGAGAAGTTACGTTGAATTCCAGTCGCGGTGTTCGTTTTGACGGCATCGAAAAAGTGCAAACACTTACTGTTACAGGCTTTACACAAAAGGAATCTGCCGTATTTAATTTTACGGGATTGAAACAAGTTGATAAATTGACGGTTAATTTGGGATATGTGACGGAGAATGCTGCAGCCTTGTGTTTCCCTGATTTGGAAGAGGTAACGGGGTTGTTGACTTTGTCGGAAGGTTCTTATGGTAATTTTAAACAAATAGAACCTGTTCAACTTCCGGTTTTGCGAAAGGTTGGGGCATTGACTTATACGGGAGTTATTCCGGTGCTGGAATTACCCGCATTGGAAAGCGTGGAAGGCGAATTCCGTGTTAGCACGAGTTATCAGAATGGTCCGGTTCGGATGTTGGAGGAGATTCGTATGCCTAATTTGAAAAATGTGGGAGGGCTTGTCTTGACGTCGAATGCTTATAGTGCAGATAATTATAACAATCTGATCACTGATCTGAGTTGTTTTAGTGCATTGGAGAGTGCAGGCTATGTTAATATTCAGAAACAGGCCGCTTTAGTCTCTTTCGAGGGCTTGGAAAAAGTAATCAATAAACTTGAAGGAGAGGATTCTTGGACGGTATCTGAGAATGCTTATAATCCGACGTTTGAGCAGGTGAAGGCGGGAGAACTTGTGAAATAAGAGTAGTTTAAGTTTTTTTAGAGAGAGGAGTTTGGTTTTGTGCCGGACTCCTCTCTTCTGTTTTATCCTGAAGCGAACTTTTCTGCGTGTATATGGCTAGTAAGTGATGTAAAATCAATGTATTATTATTTGTGAATAATTGAATTTTTCGTTTCAAAATCCAAATAGTATTTGTTTTTTATATATTTTCGTAACGATTTTGGTGTCACATCCTGTTTCAGGCGTGTGGTGAAAAGGGAATCAGGTGCGAATCCTGAACAGACCCGCTGCTGTAAGCTCCACTAAATTCCGAGAACAAGACTCACATCCACTGTTTCGACACGAAATGGGAAGGGCGTTCAAGGACGGGGTAAGTCAGAAGACCTGCCAGTGTCATGTATCTAAAGCTTTCTGGGATTGGAGCTTGGGTGCCATATTGTATTTTATCCGACTATTGTTGTAATGGACGAGTGTTGCTATGAGTTAGCAAGCTGGGAGGGGTGTATGTGTGCAATTTCTCGTTGTTGGAAGTGTTTTTCTTGGAGAAAATGGTCGTTTGGTAAACGGTCGTTGAACTCGATAATTATAAATTAAACGGATGATGTTATGAGAAAGGATGTTCTATTGAAATTAGTATTACTGGTGATGCTTTTTATCGGTATGTTCACGGCCTGTGACGACGATGAGAAGGTCAAAGTTGGTAATCCCGATGTCGCTTTCAACACGGAAACGGGGGAGTACAGGGTAAAGGTCGGGAAAGAGGTGTTGTTGCAGGCAACGGTGTCGGATGCCATGAATCCCCTGTGTTCTTGGAAATTGAACGGGAAAATAGTTTCTACGGATACCACCTATCTGTTCCGGGGGGAGCAGGTGGGTGATTATTTCGTGAATTTTAAGATTGATGCGGAGAACGGTTCGATTGAAAAACAGGTAAAGGTGTCGGTTCTCGATAAATTACCTCCTGAGGTGACCTTGGATGATGCTGCCGTGGTGATGTCCGGTCGAGATCGGAGTTTTGGGGCCGAAGTGTCGAATCCCGAGGGAGCTACTTATATGTGGGTATTGAATGGTGAGATTGTCTGTCAAGATAGTCTTTTCGTTTTCAACCGGGAGGATGTACGGATGTATGATCTTTCTCTCGTGGTTAAGAACGAGGATGGCGCGACGGCTAAATCTATGACCGTGACGGTTGTACCGCTGGCTCCTCCGAAGTTGATTTTTAATGATGGACGCTATCGTACGGTTTCTGACAATCGGATTACGAATTTCAGTGTACCTTTGGGACGGGAGCTTGTACTCTCTCCTTATCCTATTGACATCACGGAAAAAGCCGTGTATGAATGGCAAGTGGATGGGGTAAAGCAAAGCGAGACGACCTCTTACTTCAAATTTGCTCCCACCGCGCAAGGACGTTACTATATCACCGTGACCGCAACCGAAGGTGGACAGACTGCCTCCACGGAGACTTACGTGGAATGTGTTGATCCGGAGGGTACTCACCGTAATTGGCCGACGGACGGTAGTTCTGCCCGTTTCACGGAAGTCTTTGAGTACATTCCGGCTCCGGGACAATTCGTGAACTTTCCGGTCGGGTCCACGGAAGCCGATGCTTTGGCAAAAGGAAAAACTATTCTTGATCCCTCTACCCCTTATCTCTCGTTGGGAGCTTATGGCGGGTATGTGGTTATTGGTTTTGACCATAGCGTGGAGAACGTGCCGGGTGAATACGATCTGATTTTGGAGGGGAACGCTTTTGCCGGAAGTTCTGAGCCGGGTATCGTTTGGGTGATGCAGGACGAGAATGGAAATGGTTTACCCGATGACACTTGGTACGAGCTGAAAGGAAGTGCCTCTGCGGAAGAGATGTCACGAAAATACGTGATCACTTATTATCGTCCCACGCAAGAGAGAGGGAACTCTATTTGGTCCGATAATTACGGGAATGCCGGTAGCGTGGATGTTAACGGTTATCACGGGCAGACGTTCTTTTTCCCCATGTTCATCGAGGAAGATTTTATGCATTTCGGAACCCGCTTGGCCTCTAAGGTGGAAATACGGGGTGGATTGTGGTACAACGGAGAATACGATTGGGGATATGTTGATAATTATGGAACGGATAAAAGTTGTTTCAAAATTGATAACGCAATCCAAGTCGATGGCACTCCGGCCAATCTGAAATATATTGATTTCGTGATGATCCAGACCAGTGTTAACCAGAAGGCGGGCGTGTTGGGAGAGTCCTCCACGGAGTTCCTTGACGGGTATGATTATCATTTGAAGAATAAATAATTTAAGGAGAAAACGAAATGAAGAAACAAAATATATTGACCATCTATGCCCTCCTTTTAGCCTGCTTTTTAGGAGTGTGGGGCTGTGACGATGATAATGATCCGTTTACGGGTACGGACAACTACGTGGTATCTTTTCGGTTGACACAGAACGGGGAGGTTTTGAAAGCCGCTTTGACGGGTGATAGTATTATCCTGCAAGCTCCCGTGGGTGTTTCCCTTGCCGGGGCCTCGGCAGAAGTGATATTGAGCGAGAATGCTCGCATCATGCCTTCCCCTGACTCCATTGCCAACTGGAACGAGGAGGCACTTTTTGAAGTGACTTCGGCAAGTGGAGTAGGGAGAGTGTACCATTATTTTGTAGTCCGGGAAAGTGTTCCCGTGGAGGGCAGCGTGACCTTGGCGACACAGGAGGAAGTTGATGCTTTTGGGGAGAGTGGGGTTACCGAGGTAGGTGGTAATCTGATTATCGGACGTTCCGGTTCCGAGGAGGTGATTACTTCCCTTTTGCCGTTGAATAAATTGGTGCGTGTGGGGCATGACTTGAAAATCACCGAGGCTTACACGGGAATAGATTTGATGGGGTTGGAGAACTTGGAGGAGGTTGGTTCTTTGTTGATTACCGCCAAGGGGAATATTGACCAAATTTATCTGCCCGCCTTGAAGAAAGTCGGTCTGGATTTGACCGTGCAGAACAATCTGGCACAGGAATTTGTTTGTCCCTTGTTGGAAGAAGTGGGGCGTAACTTCACGTTGGCGGGTACGGTCAGGAAATTGGATGTCGGTTCCTTGAAAACGGTGGATGGTGATATGGCTATTTCCGGTTTCGCGATGGATAGAGTGAGTTTTCCGCGTATTACCCGTGTGGGAGGAACTCTTACCGTGGGGCTTGCTGATTCGTACACGGTTGATTTTCCGGCTCTCGAAAAGTGTAATGCACTTAACGTGAAACCGACGACCGGGAGCGCCGTGTTCTCCGTGATGAATGCCTTGAATATGCCATTGTTGAAAGAGATTCCCGGAGCCTTGAGTATTGGTAGCTGCAAATTGGTAGAGACGAATTTTCCGGTTTTGGAATCCGTGGGAAGTCTTGCTCTTGACGGATCGGATATACGGGTTATTCGTTTTCCGGCACTGAAAACTATCGTAGGTAATTGTACCTTGAATGAATTACAATACGTTAATAACTTGGACGGATTCGAGGTGTTGGCTACGGTGGGTGGTTCTTTTACCATAACTAATTTGGCCACATTGAAAAACGTGAGGCTCCCAGCTACTTTAGGAGAGTTTTCTGAATTGAAATTGACTGATTTAGAAGGATTGGAGACGTTGGATATCTCTGCCGTCAAGGTACAAACATTGACTCTCGAAGGTTCTACATTGACGAAAGTGTCGCTTGTTGGGGGAGAGGTCTTCCCCGGAATTTTGAAACTTGTCTGTTCTTCCACTAAGGTGGAGACTCGTTTCCCTCCCGTGTCCGGGATTAAGGAAGTGAGTGGAATCGACTTGTCGGGAGCGAAAACTCTCGCAGAATGTGAGATTACAAGTATCCGCAAGGTGAATGGTGATTTTACCACGGGAACGAGTATGGCTTATTTAAACAGTTGTAAGAAATTTGTCTTGGCGGATTTGGAAGAGGTGACCGGGAATTTCACGCTGTCAAAGATGCCTGCGGTGGAGGAAGTGAATATACCGAAATTGCAGAAAGTTGGGGGTAACGTGGAGATTTTTCCTTTTTCTACCACTTGCACGGTCTTGGATGTTCCCGCTTTGGAAAGCGTGGGTGGAAAGATGACCATTTATTCTTGGGCGAGTTATGTTCCTTTTACCGAACTTTCCTTTGGGTCGATCAAGAGTATCGGGAGTACCTTGACGATCATGGTTACCCCTCCTCTACCCATGTACGCTAATAATGACATCACGAATATGGATGGTTTTGCCACTCTGGAAAGCGTGAAGGAGGTGACGATTAATTTCCAATCGGCTTTGACTTCGTATGCCGGGTTTAAGAAAGCGATCGACACGATCGAGAAGTTTACCACGAGGAGTAATGGTTACACGGTGACTTTGGATGACTTGAAAGCGGGTAAATGGACAAAAGAATAGTTACACTTGAAAAATATAGAATATGCGATTGATAAATATAAAAGCGGCCCTTTTTCTTCTCTGCGGGTTGGTGTTTGCGGTGGGCTGTGACGATGATGACAGCGACTTCAAGGGGAGAGACAATTACATCACTTCATTCTGCTTGGTTAAGGGGGAGACAACCTTGACGGCTTCCATCCTCGATGATTCTTTGAAGATTGTTGTGCCGGAGGATTTTTCGTTCGACGGTATGCGACCGGAGTTCAGCGTGAGCGAGAACGCCACGATCTCTCCCGATCCCTCGACGATCACGGATTGGGACGGGGAACACCGTTTCATGGTGACCTCCTATGCGGGGAAACATGACCGGGAATACGTTTATTCGGTAGAAAAATCTGCTGTTGTCCGGGTGGGTAATGTTACTTTACTCACGCAGGCGGACGTGGATGCCTTCGGGGAGGCTATGATTAGCGAGATTGATGGTAATTTGACGATCGGTCAGACCGATGGGGAAGATGTTATCGAGACGTTGGAACCCCTGAATCATTTGCGGAAAATCAAGCACAATCTTACGATTAACCCGACGTACGAGAGCGAGGAGATCATCGGCTTGGAGAATCTTGAGGAGGTGAGCGCTATCGTCGTGGATGCGAATACCCCGTTGAAAAAACTTTGCTTGCCAAAGTTGAAACGGATATATTTGGATTTCAAATTTTCCGGAATCGGTCAGTTGGAGGAGATTGATTTCCCGGAATTGGAATCTATTGAAGGGGGAATGGACGTGTCTTCCATGTTCGCATTGATCTCCGTGAAACTGCCTAAATTGCAGAGTGTATCTTCTTTAACGATCAATTATTGCACGTCCTTGGAAAGTATCTCTGTCCCGGTTTTGGAAGAGGTTACGACATTGACGGTCTCGAACAACAACGTCCTGCAGGCGATTGATTTCACCTCCTTGCAGACCGTGACCGGGAGATTTACCTTGTCCAAAGGTGTGTTTGAAAATTTAGAAGGGTTTAAATCTCTGGCAACTATCGGTTCAACTCTTGAAATACAAGATCTGAGTGACCTGACGAGCCTCGACGGGTTGGAAGCTTTAACTACCGTGGGCGAGAGTGCTAACTTCCGCAGCATGAGTTCTCTTGCGGATTTATCTGCTCTTGGTTCGCTTACGAAGGTTTCCAGCCTTTATTTCTCGGAAATCCTTGCCGAGGATTACTCTTTCTTGGAGCATTCCCTATCTGTCGGTTCGCTCTCTTTTAGCCAATCAAATGTTGCGGAATTGGACATCCGGGAGATTGACGGCTTGACTTATCTTGAGGTTCGTAATAACAATGTGCCTCTCACCTTGATCGGTGACGAAGCTATCTCCATGCAACGTTTATCTCTTTATGCCCCGAATATTGTTATCAAGGGCATCAAGGAAGTCACGACGACAGATTTCTTTGAATTCTGGATATCCGGTAGTCGTACGGAGGCAGTTCAGTTGAATGTGGAAAAAGTGACCGGGAAATTCAGCCTCACGGTTGTGGCTGCCGTGGATGATTTGGATTTACCCAATTTGAAAGAAGTTGACGGGGAGTTCGGTTTTTACATTCAAGGACGCTCCCGGGTAAATCTACCGAAACTGACAAAAATCGGTTCGTTAAGTGCTGGACATTGCTGTAACATGGAGTTGCTGTCACTGCCTGCGCTGGAAACGGTGAAAGGTGATTTCAATATTAGGGCGAATGACTCTTATGGTGGTCATTTGGATGGTATCTATGCGCCGGCATTGAGGTCTATCGGGGGAAAGTTGACGTTGAACGCATGGACGACGAGAACAGCCTCTTTGGAATACGTCAATTTTCCGGTACTCGTGTCGGCGTCTGCTGTGGAGATTAAGACGAATGTGGGGTTATTCGACTTCTCCGGCTTGAAAAGCGTGATCCCGGTACTGACTTCCGACAAGTGGATCGTGTCGGGTAACGGGTATAATCCCCAGTATCAAGATATGGTTAATGGAAACTGGAAAAAGGAATAGTTTATTTCTGTGAGATGGTAAACGTACTGGGTCTGCAAATCAAAATATGTGCTTTGCAGACCTAGTTGTATGTTTATGTGTTAGATTATCAGTATTTTGTTTTGTGAAATAAAGAGTGAAAAATAGTGTCATAAACTTCTACTGTCTTTATATTTTATATATTTTTGCAACGATTTTGGTGTCACACCTCGTTTCGGGCGTGTGGTGAAAAGGGAATCAGGTGCAAATCCTGAACAGACCCGCTGCTGTAAGCTCCGCCAAAGTCCGTGAACAAGACTCACATCCACTGTTTCGACACGAAATGGGAAGGGCGTTCAAGGACGGAGCAAGTCAGAAGACCTGCCAAGATCATGAGTTCGTAACTCTCTGGGACTAGAGTTCGCGAGGTGCAAGAAAAATAAATCTTTCTTGGATTAATGATTTGGTCCAAGGTGATTGCAAATGAAGGCGATCGCCGGAAATGGAATGATCGGATTTGTTATCGTTTAATGGCAGAGTAAATGAAATTAATCGTTTTTGGTGTAATTTTATGGTGTTCCTTGTTTGGGAATTATTTGTGGGCACAAAAAGTGGACACGACAAAGGTGTACAATATTGATGAGGTTGTTGTTGCCGCCAAGCGGGTTCAGAAGGAGGTGATTCCGGTTCAAACGATGGAAGGTCCGGTGTTGCAAAGGTTGACAGTACATTCCGTTGCGGATGCTTTGCGTTATTTTTCGGGGGTGCAGATCAAGGATTACGGGGGAATCGGGGGCTTGAAGACCGTGAATATCCGGGCGATGGGGACCCAACACGTGGGGGTGTTTTATGATGGTATCGAGTTGGGAAACGCACAGAACGGGACCGTGGATCTGGGACGTTTTTCACTGGATAACATGGAGGCGATCTCTTTGTATAACGGGCAGCGGAGTGCCATATTCCAGTCTGCCAAAGATTTTGGCTCGGCCGGGTCTATTTATATGACAAGCCGTACACCTAGATTTACAGACGGGAAGAAATATAACGCGAAGGTTACTTTTAAAACGGGATCTTTCGGGGTGGCGAATCCATCGGTGTTGTTTGAACATCGGTTGGGGGAACACGTGAGCGGGGCTTTTAGTTCGGAGTATATGTACACGACAGGAAAGTATAAGTTTAGCTACAAAAAAAAGAATGGTTACGATACGACTGAGGTTCGTAAGAACGGGGATGTTCGTGCTTTGCGGGCAGAGTATGGTGTGTTTGGCCGGATGAATGACGGGGAGTGGAAGGCTAAGGCATATTTTTATGATTCCGAAAGAGGTTATCCCGGCGCATCGGTACGGGAAGAGCCGGGAAAGTTCAAGCATCAGGATCGTCAATGGGATTCTAATTTTTTCCTTCAAGGTTCTTTTTTGAGGCATTTTAGTGGTTATAGTTTACAGATGAACGCGAAGTATGCCTATGATTATTTGCATTATCTTTCCGATCCCCGGTTGGACGTGAGTACGATGTACGTGAATAATCATTTCCGGCAACACGAAATTTATGTTTCGTCAGCCAATATGTTTGCCATTTTGCCTTTTTGGAACGTGGATGTGTCCGTGGATTTTCAGTGGAACAAGCTGAATGCAGATTTGGTGGATTTTGTCTATCCGACCCGTTACACGACTTTAGGGGCCGTGGCGACGGCCTTGCATTTTGACCGTTTTAAATTTCAGGCAAGCGTGTTGGGGACTTTCGTGCATGAGCGGACGAAGGTGGCGAATGGGGCAGCGGATGATATGCAGGAATATACACCCACGGTCGTGATGGCGTGGCAACCGTTCCGTGTGGCGGATTTTAACGTGAGGGCTTTTTATAAGCGAGTGTTCCGAATGCCGACGTTGAATGATTTGTATTATACTTTTATCGGGAATATAAATCTGGAACCGGAGTACACGAACCAGTATAACGTGGGAGTGACTTATAATCGCAACTTTGATAAAGGGGTGTTGCTGGGGCTGGACGTACAGGTGGATGCCTACTATAACGAGGTGTCGGATAAGATTATTGCCATGCCGACTTCCAATCAGTTTCGCTGGACGATGGTGAATCTGGGAGAGGTGGAAATTCGAGGGGTTGATGTCGCCGTGCAGAGTAACTGGAGGTTCTGTCAACATTGGTTGTTGGATGCCCGGGTGAATTACACATACCAGAAGGCTCAGGATTTCACGAAGAAGGAGAGTACGTATTACGGGGACCAGATTCCGTATATCCCTTGGCATAGCGGTTCGTTGATTCTGAACGGGACGTACAAGAGTTGGTTTTTGAATTATAGTTTTATATACACAGGGAAGCGTTACGAGGCGAGCGCGAATATCCCGGAGAATAGGGCTAAAGAGTGGTATACGAGTGATTTCTCGTTATCCAAGAATTTCTCGTGGCGAAAGACTGTAATTCGACTGACGGCGGAGGTGAATAATATTTTTAACCAGCAGTACGAGGTGGTACAGTGTTACCCGATGCCGGGGACGAACGTGAAGTTTATTATCAACATAGAAATTTAGATAAAGATCGAATGATGTATTGTGAAAATCGAATGAAATTAGGTATGTTAATGTTCCTCGCGTTGGGAATGTTATTGTTTTTTTCTTGCCGGAATGATGATGATGAAATTATTCCGTCCGTAATAACGAAGGTTACCCCGAGCGATTCGGTGCCGGGGCCTGTAAAAGGTTTTTTCCTGTTGAACGAGGGGAATATGGGAAGTAATAAGGCCACGTTGGATTATTTTGATTATGCTTCCGGAGAGTATCATAAGAATATATTCGCAGAGCGGAACCCGAGCGTGGTAAAGGAGCTGGGAGACGTGGGGAATGATATTCAGATTTACGGGAATAAGTTGTACGCGGTGATTAATTGTTCTCACTTGCTCGAGGTGATGGATGTGAACACGGCTAAGGAAATTACGAAGATCACGGTAACGAATTGTCGTTATATTGTTTTTCATGAGGGATTCGCTTATGTCAGTTCGTATGCCGGACCGGTACAGATAGATCCGAATGCCCGTTTGGGTGAGGTGGTGAAGATTGACACGGCCACGCTGAAAGTCGTGGGGAGTTGTACCGTGGGGTACCAACCGGAAGAGATGGTGATTGTCGGGAATAAGTTATATGTTGCAAACTCTGGAGGATATCGTGTGCCTAACTACGATAATACGGTGTCCGTGATTGACTTGGAAACGTTTAAGGAAACGAAGAAAATCACGGTGGCGATTAATCTACATCGTATGCGTGTTGACCAAAATGGACTGATTTACGTGACTTCCCGCGGGGATTATTATAACGTACATTCAAATACTTACGTGATAAATGCGAAGAATGATCTCGTGGAAGGATCTTTGAATTTTCCGGCGAGCGAACTTTATTTGTGTGGCGATTCGCTTTATTCTTACAGCACGGAGTATAGTAAGATTACGAGTAAGTGGACGGTCAATTACACGATTTATGACACGAAGGCGAAACGTATTGTCTCTCGGAATTTTATCAAGGACGGAACCGAGAAGTCTATCGTGACTCCTTACGCTTTGGCGGTAAATCCGGAAACAGGCGAGATATTTGTGGGCGATGCCGGGGATTATGTTACCCCGGGGAGGTTGTACTGTTTCGGGCCTGACGGGAAGAAGAAATGGGATGTGCAAACGGGAGATATTCCTGCTCACATTGTGTTTACGACAAGGCCTTTACAGGAGAAAGACGGGGAGGAAGGATAAATACTCGTTTTTTGGGTGTGAACAGAATTGAGTAATTCCTGCTTGCACAATCGTAATTGATGGAAAATGTAAAAAACAAATAATATAAGATTATGAGAAAAAGTTTGTATGCGAGCGTGATCCTATTTGTGTTAGGGATAGGAGCCTGCTCGGATGATGATGATGTGCAAGGTGGTGGAGATGATGAGTATGGATACGATGACGGGGCCGTGTTGGCTGATGACGCTATACCCCAGACAATCCCTCATCAGAGTTATTTTATCGCAAACGAGGATTGGTTCGGGCATGAGATGGGCAGTTGCAACCGGTTTTACCCGGAGAAGGATACGATCGTCTATCGTTGTTTCCGGAAGGCTAACCCGGGGAAGACATTAGGGGTAACTACTCAATTTGCAATGAATTGGGGTGGATATATTTATTTCATGTCGAAGCAGGCACCGCGTTTGGTAATAGCGGATGCGGAGACATTAGAGGAGAAAATATCGTTTAACGTGATCGATGGAGACGGGCGAGGTTGCCTGGGTGTGGACGTGAAGACGGTGTACGTGGCGACGACGAATGGGATCCGTATTTTCCGGGTGAATAAATGGGCTTTTGGTGGATTCGTGAAGGGGACTTCGAGTGCCACAGGCGATTTGTATGAAGGACAGATCGGTGATATGGTTCGTGCCGGGGATTATGTGTTTGCCGCTTTACAAGGTAAAGGGGTTTTGGTCATCGATCCGGTGGCTCATGAGGTGAAGAAGGTGATAGAGGTAGAGATGCCTGGGGCGTTGTGTGTGGATAAAGAGGGCTACCTGTGGACTTCAGCAAAAGAGAAGGAGTTATGGCGGATTGATCCTTACACGTGTGAAATCGTGAAACAGTTGAAGGTGGCAAAGGCCCCGTCTGTTGGTTGGGGAGCTTGGAGGCCGAGTTCTTTGTGTGCCAGTACGCAAAAAAACGTGATTTATTGGAATATCGGAACAGCGGGTATTGCTGGAAGTACGGGAAATCAGGAGTATCGTTATGATATTGACAAGGACGAGATGGGACCGATAAATGGTGTGAGTGGTTATGGGGTGTCACGCGTGGAGACGTTGATAGATGTTATCGTGAATTGTGGGGGAGGGACATATGACGGAACGACAGGTGAGCAAGTGAGCAGCATGAAGATTTTGGGAGGTTTGACGAATGAAAATGCGTCCTATGCTTATTTTTTCCCGTCCATCCCATTTTTTGAGGATACGAACGAGCCTCACGTGCTGGTGAACCAGATCATTTTGAAGCCAGGTGAGGAGAAGAAGATTTGTTTGAGTGATCAGGTGTATGATGCGGATAACACTTCTGTATCTATTTTGAAAGATTTGATTTTTAACGAGAAGCAAAAATTGGTGACTTACCGGGTGGAACGTGACACGTTGTATTTGAAGGCCGGAAGTGTTCCCGGTAGCACGAAGTTTATTTTTAATGTTTGTTCTAACGGGAGGGAGAATGAAAAGAGCGTTCGTGTTGATGTACGGGAGTAACGAGGTAAAAATAGGATAAAAGATATGAAGAAATTTTTGAATTATATGGTATGTTGTGTTCTCGTGCTTGCGCTTACTGCTTGCGAGGATGATGACGTGATCAGCGAGTTAGTGCTTGCCGGTTCCGAGTTACAGTTGTACGAGGGAGAGACGGGTGAGGTTGAGATTACTTCAGGGAACGGTAAGTACGTGATTGATGTGGCTCAACCCACTGTGGCGGAAGCGATTGTGGAAGACGGTAAGGTCGTTGTGAAGGCGTTAAAGTATGGTTTCACGACGTTGACTATTTCCGACGGAGCTGGCGAATCGGCTAGTTTTGATTTGAGCGTGTTGGGGTATTTCGATATAGAATTGAGTAGTCACGAGGTGGAGGATTTTCAGAATGGTCGGGTGATGACCGTAAATATCGTGGAGGGTAACGGGGAGTACTCGATCAAGTCGGCAGATGAGTCAATAGCTACTGCCGTGGTAGAAAAGGATAGTATTATCGTGATCAAAACGGGGAATCCGGGAGAGACTGTTGTAACCCTCACGGATAAAGGGGGAAAACAGGACACGGTGCATGTCATTTCGACCGAGATTGTTAAGTTGATTCCGTATAAAGAGGATGTGTTTCACATTTATTCTGTGTCGGGTAGGATACAATTGAAGATAGAGCAGGGGAATGGTAATTATATAGCAACTTCTTCTGATGAGTCTGTCGTTAGTGTGGCAGAGGGAACGCAGAACACGATCGCTTTGATGCTTGAACCGAAGAAGGTGGGCACGGCGATATTGACGATAACGGATCAATGTGGTGAGACGGGGGTTTTGAAAGTGGAGGTACACTGGCCGGTGTTTAAGACGGATGATCCGTACGTCTATTTTTATGGAACAAATGCGGTGGAGAAGTCTATTTATTTGTCCGGGAACGATGAATATGAGGTTGTTGGAGATTCGAAGCCGGGAGTGGTGACGACGAGTTTCTTGTATGGTTCTTTGGTTATGAAACCACAAGGGCTAGGCCGGACGACGTTAACGCTCAAGGATCGCTCAGAGCAAACTATTGATGTCGTGGTAACAGTAAAGGATTTCCTGACAGAAGCGGACGTGTTGGCTGATGATCGGGTGCGGGCAGAGTTACCTAGCGAGAATGTGTGTTACGTGAAAGGGGAATGGCCGACGGGTACATTCTCGGCCACGGAGGAAGATGGTGAAGTTTCTATTCAATGGATTCCGGATGGTTCGATGAAAAATCGTCCGACGCAGTTGAAGTTCAATGGAGGATCGGAACCCGGGGAAAAGGAATTCGTATCGGCTCGTCATTCTTTTTCGACTTTCACGAAGGCGAACGTGACTGATGTGAAGGTGTTGAAGAAGGATGGGAAGAAGATTTGGGTATCTTGTATTGTGAAAGGTAAATTGGCGACTTGGGTAGGAGAGCTTGAATAGTGTAAACGGATAATGATGATGGACTATGAAAAATAGATATTTTAAGTTGTTTTTGATGTTGGTGTTAGCCGGATGTTTTGTCGGATGTTCGGATGACGATGATGACGTGATACCGGAATGGTTGCCTGTCGGGACAGAGCCCGTGTTTAAGGGTGGGATCGAGGTGGATGTCGAGAACACTGTTTTTAAACGGGAGTTTGAGGAAGGGGATATGATTGGTATTTTTGCCGTGGAGCGGGACGATCATAACCGGGTTGCTTACCCGAAGGCCGAGGGGAATTACGTGAATAATGCCCGTTGGGTGATGCGGAACGGGAAGTGGGTGCCTGCACGGGAACGGGATTCTATTCATTTTGCTGGAAAACCATTGGATATTTACGCTTATTACCCGTATGATGTGGAGAATGTTGACCCGACACGGATGGAGGTTGTCGTTCCACAGGAGCATCGGTTGGATTTGTTGACCGCCCGGGGGGTGTTTAGTGAGGATGACTCCGTGGAGTTGACTTTCCGACATAAATTTGCTTTGTTGCGGGCCAGGGTGTTACCTAACGGAATCGGGGCCATGCCCAGTGATTTGATGACGGCACGGGTGTATTTCGTGGGTAAGGAAGGTTATTTGAATTTGAGCGTGGCGGATCCGAGAAATGAGATGGTGTTTGATTACCCGGAGAAATGTTACACGGAAGTTCCCCAGGCGGAGATTCCGGAAGGGGCAACTTACCGGGAGTTCGATGTTTTTGTTCCTGTTCAGACGTTGGTAAAGGGCAATCGTCTTTTTCAGTTTACCCAGTGTGGAGGCGTTGTGAATCACGTGCTTGAGGAGAATTTGGTGATGAAAGGGGTGATGGATATGGAAATCTTGTTACAAGCGGATATTGACACGGAGCATGTTTATCAGGTGGGGGACGTGTACCCGAGTACGGGTTTTCCGGCCGGAATCGTGATCAAGGTGACTGACGGGGGTAAACACGGGACGATTGCCGCGTTGAGTGGTTTTTCACGCACGTGGGGTACGAAGGAAATTACGGGTGCCACGAACGAGGAGGACGGACGTGAGAATCACAAGGCCGTGGAGGCGTACGATCCCGAGTGGGAGAGTCATTTTCCCGCTTTTGCTGCTTGCCGGGAATTGGGTGAGGGATGGTATCTTGGGGCTAAACAAGAGTATATAACTCTTTTTAATTTCTACAAGGAGAATAAGACGGATGTGAACGCTTTGTTCCGGAGCTGGGGAATGGGATCTCCTTCTTTTGGGGGGCTGAGTTCAACTGAGAATACTGCGAATCCTAAAAATTACGTTTGGAATATTTCGTTGCCGGGTTCTTCCGTATCAATAAGTCAGGTGACTAAAAGTGCCACGGCAAAGATTTCCCCGTTGTGTAGATTTTAGATATGATGAATAGGTGTATAAATTTATTATTGTTGTTCATTGCTTGTTTTTTGCTTGTAGCTTGCAGTGATGACAAGAAAGAGGAGGAGCCACTGCCGGTTCCTCCTCCGGTGATTACTTTGGATAGTGAATCGGGCGTGTACGTGACAAAGGTAGGTAAGTCGTTGACCTTACGTCCGGACGTGGAGAATACGGCGGGAGCGGAATATACATGGACGCTGAATGAGGAGGTGGTCGGAACGGATAGTGTCTATGTTTTTGCTCCGGACGTGGAAGGTTCTTATTTTTTTGAATTTCGGGTAACTACACCGGGAGGGAGTGCGGAGAAAGTGATCCGGGTGGATGTGGGAAAGAAGGCGTTGCCTGTTATTTCATTCGCGTTGCCGGGATCCGGGGTAAAGGTGGTTGCGGCCACGGATTACGTGTTCCGTCCGGATGTGCAGAATAACGAGAATGCGGTTTACGAGTGGTATTTGGGTAATGATAAAGTGGGAAGTGGAGAGGAATATACCTTTAATCAAGCGGAATTGGGGGAGTACCAGTTGACGTTGATTGTGGTTAACGAGGATGGACAGGATGAAAAGCAACTTACCGTGGAGGTAGTGGAACGACAACCTTTACAAGTGGAGTTTTTGAAATCCAGTTTGTTGGCGGAGAATACGGATTGTTATGTGTTTAAAGATGGAACAATTTGTTTGACTCCTTGGATTGAGAATGCGGGGGAGGGGACCACTTACGAGTGGTCGGTGAACGGAGAGATCGTGGAATGCAAGGATCGGGTATTTGCTTTTGAACCAGCTGGCGAAGGAACGTTCACGGTAAGCGTGCAAGTGGTAGATGCGGATCAAGCACGAGCAAAGATGATTAGCCGGAATATTCAGGCGACGTCGATCGTAAGGCAGGTTGCCACGGTTCAGGTTATTTGCAGGGGAGATGAGATGGGGGCTTTCCGGGCGGCCACGGGGACAAGTGCTGCCGAGAGTAACCGGGTATATGAATATTTGCCTGCCCCGGGACAGTTTATTAACGAGTATAAGGAGGCCGGGATGGGAGATTTTACGGTCAGTACTCAAAAGGAAGCTTGTGATTATGCAGCCCGGCGATTGGAGAATCATGCCTACGTGTCTTTGGGTGGTTTTGGCGGTTATATTATTGTCGGTTTTGATCATAGTGTCCTTAACTCGGGTGCTTACGAGGGGTATGATTTTGCCATTGAGGGGAATGCTTTTGACGGGAGTTCGGAGCCGGGAATCGTGTGGGTCATGCAAGATGTGAATGGAAATGGATTGCCTGATGATACGTGGTATCAGTTGAAAGGTAGTGAGTATGGAAAGGAGGAGACGATCGAGACGTATGCCGTGACTTATTACCGTCCGGCAGGAGTGGGCATGAATGTCGGTTGGTCGGACAATTGCGGAAACACGGGTGTGATAGATTATTTGGCAGAATATCACTCTCAAAATAGTTATTATCCGGCATGGGTAACGGAAGATAGCTATACTCTCCGAGGAGTGTGTTTGAAGGCTCGTAATCGTTTTAATGGCTCTATCTGGGTGAATGAAAATTATGATTGGGGGTATGCGGATAATATGGGTAGTGACCGATTGTCGACTTCTGTTAATCCGGATGCAGAACCGGTAAACGTGTATTTCAAGATCAGTAATGCTGTTTATGCGAACGGGGAGGCTACTGATCTGAAGTATATCGATTTTGTTAAGATTCAAACAGGGGTGAATGCTAAAAGTGGAATTATCGGAGAGGTTTCAACGGAGGTATTTTCTGTAACTGATAAAAATGTAAATAATTAGAAGGGTTCGTTGCTTTCAGGTTTGAGGTTGTCTCTATGACGGGGACAACCTCATTCTATTTATATTTCTTGTGTTTTTATATGGTTAGGATGCACGTAGAGGTTTATTTTTAATTCCGTTGTTATTTCGGCGAGCCACAATGTTCGGGATAGCTACTCCTAGTGAAATACAGAGAATGATGAGGGCTGAATCGACTGCGTTAGAGAAAGCATTGGTAACTTCTCCGATTACCCCATGAAGTTCGATAAAGCCTAATAACGAGCGATACATTAATACTCCCGGAATCATGGGAATGACAGAGGGAATGGTTAGCACGTGGTTGGGAACATGGAACCAATGTGTGGCTTTTACGGCAATAAGGCTGACAGTGAAACTCCCCATGAATGAACCGATAACCGGTCCGTAGCCTAGTTCTAAGTTTACGAAATTACGCGTGCATACCGCAATAATTCCACCTGTGGCAACGATCCACGACAGGCGTTTGGGTACGTTGAATATCATTGAAAAACCCATTGCCGCAATGGCTGCCGCAAAGGCATACACGAGATAGGAATCGTGGGAAACGATGCTTAATTCATTGATTTTTTGATTTATGTTGAGATCGTTCACGATTAATATTCGCATGGCAAACGCAATGCCGAAAGTCATGGCTCCGATCATCATGATCGTGTTGGCTGCGCGGGTGATGCCGACGAGCAGGTGATTGTCGATCATATCATCCACAAAATTAATCAGCGGAACGCCGGGAACAATGAATAAGGCACAAGCCAATAGCGGATGATAAGGGGTAGAGGATAGGCCGGAGAAAGAGGAGGCGTATGCCAAGCAAGTGGAGACAAATGCTGCAATACCGATACTCATGTAAACATTGATACCGGTCTTGACGCAGTATGCCCGAGTTCGGAAACCTATGAAAGCACAAATGGAGGCGAACAGGAAAGCGATCCAGTCGGAGCCGAATAGTTTGCAAAATCCTCCACAGGCAAATCCGGCACCGATAGCTACTAGGTAAGGAGTGTAATTTCGGGGGGTATGAATGATCTTTTCCAATTCTTTTTCATAGTCGTCTAAAGAATAGTTTTCTTCTGTAGCTTTGAATGATAACTTACTGATTTGTGAGATCATGGTCATGTTGATGGCGTGATTTTCACATTTTTGAAACTTGGAAAATGAATGTTGTTCATCACTTACGTTAACCATGATCATGGTCCAACGAATGTCAATATGCAATTTCTCTTCCGGAATGTTCATAAAAGCGGCAACACGTTTCATGTTTCGTTCAATACGATTGGTGTCTGCTGCACTTTCCATTAATAGTTTACCTGTACGGAGTAAAAGATCCAGTTTACGCCGTAAAAGAAGTACATCCCATACTTCTGGATTTATTTCGTCGGTGGAATGATAAGTATTGATGTTTAAATTTTCCATATTGGGGTACGAGCTTTCGAATAATATCTAATGTGTTATCGGTTTAAATGTTTTATCCTAAAGCGAGAATGAGTAATTGAGCTGAAAGTACCCGGAGGAACATGGCCAGCGGGTAGACCGTGGCGTAGCCTACTGCCGGGGCATCACATGAGGTTTGTTCGTTGGAATAGGCGAGGGCGGGAGGGTTGGTGTTGGCTCCCGATAGAATACCGATCAGCGTGTAGTAATTTAGCTTGCAACCGTAGCGTCCAATCAGTCCTGTCACGAGTAATGGGAAGATGGTGATGATAGCCCCGTAGCCGATCCAAACGTAGCCACCCTCGTTCACGATGGTTTCGATGAATCCTTTTCCGGCTCCCAGTCCCACGCAGGCAAGGAAGAGAGCAATGCCGATTTCCCGGACCATCAGGTTCGCGCTCATGGTGGTGTAGGTGATTAATTTATAGTGCGGGCCGAAACGACTGATGAGGATGGACACGATGAGTGGGCCGCCTGCTAGCCCCAGTTTTAGCGGTTGTGGGATGCCGGGGAGCATGAAAGGAATACTTCCTAGCACGCATCCCAAGGCGATACCAATGAATATGGGGATGAGGTTGGGATGATTCAGACGTTTCAACGAGTTGCCGAGTACTTTTTCTGCGTGACTTACCGCCAGTTCACTTCCGACTACCGTGACACGGTCACCCATTTGCAGTTGCAGGTTCGGGGCCGCCACGAGATCCACGCCAGAACGATTTATCCGGGTAATACTAGCTCCGAAGTTCCGGCGGATTCGGAGTTGCGATAACGTTTTCCCGTTTAATTCGGGTTTTGTGATGAGGATACGACGGGAGACGAGGTTCGTGTCTTCGTTTTCCCACTTCATGTCGATTTGTTTACCAAAAAACACAGTGATGGCTTCTATATCTTTCGGGTTGGAGATCACGAGTATTTGATCCCCGATGTGAAGTATGGTTTCCGAGTTAACTAGTTCCTGTTTTTCACCTTGATGGCGTATACGAGAGATGACGAATTTGCGGTTTACAAGAGGCTGGATGTCCTTGATAGCTTTGTTGTCGATTGCCTTATTGACGATTTCCAGTGAGACGGGACGTACGGTTAATTCTTGTAAATGTCCCAGTCCTTTTTCCGCTTCAGTTTCTTCCGTGGTCGTGTTGATTTTCAGGATATATTTCAAACTCTGTAGTGCCAGAATTGTACCGATTACCCCTAACGGGTAAGCCACGGCGTAGCCCATCGCAATTTCCGGGGCATCAATGCCGTTCAGGTCACTGTTAGCCTGCTGTGCGGCTCCTAGGCCGGGAGTGTTGGTGACAGCCCCGGAAAGGATGCCCACCATAGTCGTGATGGGGGTGTCTGTCACGAGGTAGAGGACAATAGCAACCACAACGCTCAGTGAAACGGAAGTTATGGCCAGCATGTTCAGCGTGAATCCGCCTTTTTTGAACGCAGAGAAAAAGCCGGGACCTACTTGAAGACCGATGGAATAAACGAATAGGATTAGCCCGAATTCTTTCAGGAAATGAAGTAGATGCTCGTTCAGGCTTAAATTGAAATGCCCGAAAACGATTCCAACGAAAAGAATCCACGTGACGCCAAGTGAGATTCCGGCAATTTTTATCTTGCCCAGCATGATGCCGAAAGCGATTACTAACGATAAGATAAGCACGGAGTGCGCAACTCCACCGCCCCAGAGATCGGGGCTTCCCTCGAAAAGATCTTTTAATAGTTCCATAAATAAATTGGCAGCGTTGGATTACGAAAGCAATACACCTGCACTAAATTATAATTGTATGTTTGTTTTTCGTACTGTTTCTCTAATCCCTCGAGTAAAAACAGCCTTTAATGAATGGCAGGTCTTCTGACTGGCTCCCGTCCCGATTCCTTCCCGATTTCTTATAAATCAGTGGAAAAAGTATGTACCAAGACGTTGAATGGAGTTTTACAGCAGCGAGGACTGTCCGGGATTCTCACCCGATTCCCTTTTCATCCGGTTTGATGTTTCGATCATCCGGAACCAATTCGGTGCAAAGGTAATGGATTTATTGAAAATTTTGTTTCATTTTCTCAATATTTCGAATGACTTACCTATAAATCATGATGTCTGTGTAGATATTTAGTTCATGTGTTGTTCGTTTGTGAATAATAAATATTGTGAATAATCCGTATGATAGTTTCTTTATCAAAATAATATTCGTTTTTTTCTATATTTTCGCGACGATTTTGGTATTACATTCTGTTTCAGATATGTGATAAAAGGGAATCAGGTGTGAATCCTGAACAGACCCGCTGCTGTGTACCTCATTAAAGTCCGAGGACAATGACTCTCTCCACTGTTTCAATTTGAAATGGGAAGGACGTCCTAGGATGGGGTAAGTCAGAAGACCTGCCAATCAATCATATTGTTTAACGTTCAAGGGAAGGAAGAACGTGGACACCGATAGTTTAATAATTGTCGACTGGATACGCCAAATCTTTTTTTGATTAAAAGGGGATTTATGTTTGCGAAGAGGTTATTTTATATTGTTACTATTATATGGATAGGTATAGCGTTTACATCGTGTGATAAGCCGGGAGTACCTTATCCTGGAGGAATAATAGGAGGTGGGGATATTGAAGCTCTTGTATTGAATGAGGGAAAACTTAACACGAATACCGGAACGATTTCGGTGATTTATAAGGACGGTCGTGTTGTGGCAGATGTTTTTCAAGATGTAAATCACCGTCCTATGGGAGACGTGGCGCAATCTATCACGTTGGTAAATGGGAAGTATTTCGTGGCGATGAATAATTCAAAAAAGATAGAGATTGTTGATCCGGTAACTTTTAAATCCGTGGGAACAATTCTTTACACGCAGGCGGGGTATCCTCGGCAAGTGGTGCCAATTTCTTCCACGGAGGCAATTGTGTCCGATCTTGACCGACAATTAGTACGTATCCGGACGGTTGAACCTTACGGGAAACCATTGGAATATATTTCTATCCCTCGGGCCGTAGAGTATCTGACTGTGGTGGAAAATAAAGTGTTTGGAATAACTCAGGGTGGTTTATATGTATTTGATGCTGATAATATAAAGAAGGAACAAGCTCGAGTTGTTAAGGATGTATATAATGAGGAGGATACGAAAACTTGTCAGTTACTTGTGGATAAGGAGGGGATGATTTGGGGATTGATGAACGAGCAGGAAGGTGGACAGGTAACAGGTGTTACGTTGAAATGTGTGGATCCCAAGCGGGAGAAGGTGGTGAAATCGTACACGTTATCTTTCGGGGATTCGAATTCACAGACTCCAGGCGAGATTATCGGTTATATTAATTATAACCGTACGGATATTGATCCCACGGGTACTTGGATTTATTTCAGCGTGAAAACTCGTTTGGCTGAAGAAAATAAGGAGGGAGTGAAGGAACAGCAAAGCGTGTACCGGATGAACGTGGAAACGGGAGAATTCAGTCATTATTATGACTTGCTGGAAGTGGGAATGATGTATGGTTTCGCAGTCAGTCCGGAGGGAGATATTTACTTGTGTGATTGTTTGGATTACACGGCGCAAAGAGGTTATGTCCGACATTATTTGAAAGATGGGACGAAGATTAGTCATAAGGTTGGGATTTATCCCGGTCAGGTTTATTTTCCGGGAAATCAACGTTAAAGAGTAAATGATGTTTAAAAGGATAGCAATAGGATGGTGTGTTTGTTTCATCTTGTGTGGAATGGGGGCGGAGGCACAGAAGAAAGATCCCGTGGCGATGTATGGTGTGATAGATACGGTACAGGTAGTCAGTCAGCGTGTTCGTCATGCTAACGAGGCAAATGCGGGGGCAAAAGTAAGCCGTATAGACCCGGAGATTATGCGGGCAAATAAAACCCGTTCGTTGGCGGAGTTATTAACGGACTACACGGCTATTTATATCAAAAGTTTGGGAATGGGAGCCTTGTCAACGGCATCTTTCCGGGGTGCCAGTCCTTCACAGACCCGGGTGAATTGGAACGGGATTAATATTACCCCACCGATGTCGGGAACGTTTGATTTTTCACAGATACCGGTATTCTTCACGGATAATGTTAGCCTGTATTACGGGAGTAGTCATGTGAAGAACGGGACCGGGTCTATCGGGGGGAGCGTGAACTTATTTACAGATCCAGATTGGAACACTGGTGTTAGTGGAAAGGTCTTAGGAGAATATGGTTCTTACGGGACTTACACTACGGGGGCTCAGGTAAATACTGGTGGACAGAAGTCAAGTTTTAAGACTCGGTTGTATTATCAACATTCTGATAACAATTATACTTATTTGAATAAAATCTTGACGAACGAGCCTTTCCGAGAGAAACGGCAGGATGCTGATTATACGCAATGGGCGGCAATGCAGGAGGGGTATTTTCGTTTGTCTCCTTATACCCGGTTGACAGCGGTTGCTTGGTATCAGGAAGGGAAACGGATGTTACCACCCGCACTTGGAGTGGTGAACCAGTCACACGAGCAACAAAGAGAAGTGAATGTGCGGGCGTACACGGGATTGGATTTTACGAAAGGGTTGCATGCTTTACGGGTAAAAGCGGCATGGCTTTATTATCGACAGGAGTATGATAAATGGTATGCCGGAGGATTATTCGATCCCGAAGGAAATAAGAATCAATCGCACACGTGGCAAGGGATTGCCGATTATACGTTTACCCCGAGAGAGAATCTTGTACTGGGGACGAGCTTGACTTATTCGCATGATTTGATTCGGGTGAGTAGTTATATAGATGTCGATTCTTCGAAGTATACATTAGGAGACGTGGATTATGATATTCCGGAGGTGGAACCACCGTTCCGGCATAACCGTGACGTGTTCTCCTGGCAGGCTTCGGCATTATGGACTCCTATGGCGTGGATGATGTTGAATGGGCAGTATATGTTTGAACAGAATGATAGTCGGGGGGTATCTACATGGTCTGCCGGTATGGTGTTTAATTTGTGGGAGAAGGAGTTGCAGGTGAAAGGAAATGTGGCTTATAATTACCGGTTCCCGAGTATGAATGATCTCTACTGGAGACCGGGAGGAAATCCGGACGTGAAGCCGGAAGACGGGTATTCGTATGATGCGTCCGTGGCTTATCGGAAACAGTTGTATCGTGGTTTATTTTTAGATGCGGAGGTTTCCGGTTATTTGATGTATATAGATAATTGGATTTTATGGTTGCCGAAGGACGGGAATCAATGGGTTTGGACACCACAGAATCATCGTAATGTGAGATCGGAGGGAGTGGAGTTGTACGGGAAGTTAACTTATGCGATTGGTGATTTGAGGGCAAATATGTCGGGTAATTATAGTTGGTCGCAGTCCCGTACTCGTAAAAAACAGCACGTGGATGATGGTTCCTACATGAAACAGATCCCTTACGTGCCTCGGTTCAAGTGGAATGTACGGGTAGCTGCCGATTACCGGGGAGCCTTCTTCTCGTGGCAGGTGACTTATATTGGGCGACGTTTCATCACAACGGATCAAGAGTATGCTACGGATCCCTATTCAGTACATAATATTTTGGCGGGATACCGCTACACGTTCCGTAACGGGATGAGTCTGACACCGCAAGTACGGGTAGATAACCTATTAGACACGTATTACGAGTCCACGCAGTATTACCCGATGCCCTTGAGGAATTGCCTCGTGTCGTTGATGTGGGAATTTTAGGAAAATGAATAAATAGTTATATTATACAATGAAGATTAAGATTATGAAAAAGTTTTATTTAGTGCTTTTGGTTTTAGGAATGTTTGTGGGATTTCTGAGTTCTTGTGATGATGATGATAATGATACTCCGGAACTGCCTGTTGTAACAATTGAAAGTGAAGATGGTAGCTTTTCAATGCTTCCGACAGAATCTATTGTTTTAAAAGCAAAGGTTAGTAGCTCGCAGGTTACAGATTGGGTTTGGTTTGTGAATGGAGAGAAGGTGGGGACTGATTCCGTCTATACTTTCAAGGCAGAAAAACTTGGAGATTATAATGTCGCTATCTTGGCTTCAAATACGAATGGAGAGGCGTATGCTTCAACAATGATTGAGGTTCATGGGACATATAAGTATGGTACTTTTGTGATTAGTGAAGGAAGCCGTTCTCCTGGGACGATTGTTTTTATTAGTCCTAAAGGAGAGGTGATTGATAATGCTTATTATGTTGAAAATGGGGGTGAGTTAGGAGGAGCGACTCAGGATTTGTTTATTAAGGATAATAAAATGTATATTGTTTCTCAGAATGGTGGATATGATGGTGGTTTCTTGACGATTCTTAATGCAGAGACATTAAAAAGAGAACGCAAATTTCAAGAAGAGCTTGATGGTGAGGTGAGTATGCCAACTCATGTTGTAGCGTTGGGAGAGGACGATATTTATTTGCGTGATAATAATGGTGTGAAGAGATTCCAACCGTCAACAGGTAAGGTAACTTTGATTGAAGGAACAGAGAGAGCACGGAAGAATACGATGGTTGTTGCTGATGGTAAGGTGTTTGCTACGGTAGGTACAAGTGTTGTTGTGATTGAAGCTGGAAAGGATGAAATTGCGAATACGATAGAATTTGAAGATAGGGTTTCCGGAGTTATCAAGGCATCTGATGGGAATATTTTAGTTTCTGATGGATCTGGTAATATTACTAAAGTTGATGTAAAAACATATACAAAGTTAGGAAGTAGTAAGGTTTCGGATGAAGCAAAAAGTGTTTTATCTGCATCATTTGCGGCTGCTCCAAGTATTACGGCTAAAGGGGATACATTGTATATGAGCGGACTTTCTTCAAAAATATATCGTCATGTTTTTGGTTCTGATAGAACAGAGTTGATGGTTGATGCAAAAGATATGGTGGATAATGTAGGTATTATTTATAATACTTGTGCTGTTCATCCGATTACGGGAGAAGTATATCTCAATTCTATAAAAGGGTATAGTGATTATAAAACTAATAATATCACTGTGTTTGACTTTAGTAGTGATGAGCCTAAAGTGAGTGCAAATTATGAGAATTACACGGCATTCCCTGCCGGAACGTTCTTTACGTATAATTTTGAATAAAAATATTCATGAGAAGAGAACTATTATACATTTTAACTATTCTGTGTTTTGCGGGAATGTGGATTTCCTGTAGTGATGATGGAGGGAATGATGGGGAAGAGCCGCTTACGGCTCCGGAAGTGTCTGTTCAGAATTTGAGTTTGAAGGATGCTATCCTTCCGGGAAGAACTGTGAGATTGAGAGCGAATATCATTAATACAACAGAGGCAGGCTTGCAGTGGTTCGTGGATGGGAAAGAAGTATCTACTGATACTATTTTCGAGTTCTCATCAGTGAAGGAAGGGGCCTTTCGGATCAAGGTGACTGCTTTTAATAGACTTGGTACTGCATCCGATAGTTTGGACATTCAGGTGATGGATGGGTTCAAAATATCGGATATTACGAACTGGACTGGGAGTGGTGAGAATCAATCGATGTTGGCCATACAATGGATTACCGGAGAAGTGGAGAATTGGTCAAATCCTGAAGATCGTGATGTTTTCTTTCGTGCTTGGGGATATAGATGGGAAAAAGCAAATCCCCCTACGGGACATGATATGATCGTGGATATTGCTAAAAAAGATCCGCGTTTGTTTATTATCGTGGCATCTGATAGTAATCTTGGAATGACAATAAGGGGTTTCGGTTACGATATTGATGGTGATGGAATTGAAATTCAAAGTGAAGATCTTGAATATGGGGATAGAACGTTGAAAGGAATACATTTGACAGAGGCAGATTTCAAGGATGGTATTTATGAACAGAAAGAGGCTGATGTCAATATGGATGGTTTTAACGTAATTTCAGGAGGAGATTATTGGATTGGTGGATGGTATGTAGTTTATCCTTCTTATTGGCTAGGGAGTGGAGAGGCTGTATTAGAATCGAAAGAATATGAATATTCTGGTCTTTATGCAGGTAATCGCTTGCTGGAAAATGAGGAATGGCATACTTGGACATTCTCTCCGATTAATAATGCAGAGAAAAATATATTACCAATACCTCGTTTGTTAAAGGCTGCGCCAAACAATTAGTAAAGGTATTTTGTTGATACAAATGGGGAAAACAATTTTTCGTTTTCCCCATTTTATATTAGACTAATAACTATTTCTCGTATTCTTTCTTGTTCTCCAAGAGTTTTGAGGAGATCTTGTTAATGTTCGAAGCTCCTGATGAGTGCAGGGAGAGGATGATCGGATCGCCGGAGTATGTAGCTTTTGCGGCACCGGAGGTGTGTAGACTGATTTTTTCTTTGACTTGAAAATGAGCTTTTGCAGCTCCCGATACTTCTGCTTTCAGTTCGTTTATCGGAAAGTCTTCCAAGTTTGCTTTTGAGGCTCCCGATACTTCCATTTTGCAGTGTATGGTGTTACCTTTAAGGGAGAGGTTTGATGCCCCGCTAATGTCGAAGGTTGATTCGGGACTGGTCATTTGTCCTTTGAGGTTTGAGGCACCACTTAGTTCTATGTCAAGTTTTTCTTTTGCTAGGAAGTCTCCACCTACAAGCATTTTGCTGGCTCCAGAGAGGTCCACCTTTAGCTTGGCTGTCGTGAAATCCCCGATTGTTTCCAATTTGCAGACTCCGGTTAACTCCACGTTGTCAAGGCTGGTAACGGTAACTTCTGCCGTGAAATGGTCGTCGTCATTATTTCTTTTATTTTTAGTGGTAATTTTTCCTTCGATATAGATTTGTAATTTTCCATCGGAATCCAGTTTCAGAACGAGTTGTTTTTCGAGTCGGGCCGGAATGTTTACGGTGACTCCGGTGGTGCTACCTTGTTTCGTTGTGATACTGAAGATTCCGTGAGCCTCGATTCCGGTGATTTTTTGTCCCTGGAATCGGGAAACGGTGATTTGCTCTTGTGCGAAAGCTCCGACTATCGAGAGGCAGAGAACGAAAATGACAAACGATATTTTTTTCATAATAATCTGTTTTTATGATGGGACGCTTAAAGGTAATGAAAAGTTACAGGTATGGGTGTTATTTTCTAAAAAAAAGGGAGAATGAGGAGAAGCATGGAAAGAACTTTTCTGATGATAAATTGAATCAAATCAATTATATTTTATACATTTGTTCCCATTAAAGTTCTTTACAACACGTAATCAGACTGCTCAGGTGCCTCGTTTTGACGAGGAGAATAGGGAACCGTGTGAGAATCACGGACTGTCGCGCAACTGTAATCACCAGAAGGGTTTTGCCACTAATGTCCACTGTCCAGGGGATGGGAAGGACGGCAAAATGGTGAAAGTCAGGATACCTGCCTTTGCGGATTGACAATGCTTTCGCGGAATGAAGCTAAGGTCAGACTTATCAACCCGGTTGAGATACTTGGGGCGTATTTTTCTTATTTCTTTCCTTTATTTCGTGTGGAGCTAAATAGTGTATAAACTAATTTAGTATGAGAAAATCGTTTGAAAAATTTCTGGAAAGACAAGATGCCTTAGCCCGGCAATACGGTAAGGAGTATGAGGACAAACAACACAACCGGGGAAAACTTACCGCTCGGGAACGGATTACATTTCTTTTCGATGAGGGGACATTTGAAGAGGTGGATGCTTACTCACCTTCTGCGGCGACTTCTTTTGGTAAAGCAGTACGTTCATACGGGGATGGGGTGATTGCCGGATTCGGCACGGTGAACGGGCGTCAGGTTTTTGCTTATTCGCAAGATTTTAACGTGCAGGGTGGTTCGTTGGGTTCCGTGCATGCGGCCAAGATTATAAAAGTACAGGATATGGCTCTGAAAACGGGATCGCCTGTCGTGGGATTGATTGATTCGGGAGGAGCCCGGATTCAAGAGGGGGTGGCTAGTTTGGCCGGGTATGCGGGAATATTCCGACGGAATGTACTCTCTTCCGGGGTAATCCCTCAGATTTCAGTTATTATGGGGCCGGCTGCCGGAGGGGCTGTTTATTCTCCAGCCTTGACTGATTTTATTTTTATGACGGCAGCAACCAGTTATATGTTCGTGACCGGACCTAACGTGGTGAAACAGGTACTGAATGAAACAATATCTCCCGAAGAACTTGGAGGTGCATCTGTACATGCCGTGAAATCAGGTGTGGCGGATTTTGTTTTTAATGATGATGAAAATACGTTATTGGGGGTAAAGATGTTATTATCTTACCTGCCTTCCAATAATATCGAGAACGCTCCTTTTCTGGTGACGGATGATCCGGTTGACCGGATAGAAGAGAATTTGCGGGATATTGTTCCTGAAGATCCGGATAAGCCTTATGATGTAAGGGATGTTATCCGTTTGATTACAGATAAAGGAAAATTTTTGGAGATTGCGGAGAGTTACGCTCCCAATATCATTATTGGGTTGGCCCGATTCGGGGGATTCGTGACCGGGATTATTGCGAATCAACCCAAAGTTATGGCGGGTACTTTGGATATGAATTCATCGGTGAAAGCTGCTCGTTTTATTAATTTCTGTGATAGTTTTAATATTCCGGTTGTTACTTTGGAGGACGTACCCGGTTTCCTTCCGGGGGCCGATCAGGAACATGCCGGAATTATCCGGCACGGAGCCAAGCTCCTATATGCTTACACGCGGGCGACGGTTCCCAAGATTACCGTGGTCTTGCGTAAATCATACGGGGGTGCTTATATCGTGATGAACAGTAAGGGAATTGGCGGAGATTATAATTTTGCATGGCCGACAGCCGAGATTGCCGTTATGGGACCGGAAGGGGCTATTGCTATTCTTTATCATAAGGAACTTGCCGCTGCTGATGATCCGGTAGCTTTGAAAAAAGATTTGTTGGCGCAGTATAGGGATGAGGTGGCTAATCCTTATATCGCTAACGAGAAGGGATTTATTGATGAGGTGATAGACCCGGCGGTTACCCGACAAAAGGTTATACGAGTTTTGAAATCTCTGGAAAAGAAATCAGTAAGTCTACCACGACGCAAACATGGAAATATTCCTCTTTAAACGTAAAATGTAAAGTATGATAAAATCAGTTTTAATAGCAAACCGGGGAGAGATTGCCATCCGGATTGCACGTACTGCCAGACGCATGGGAATCGTGACGTACGCCATTCGTACCCGGAAGGAGCCGGAGGCCGTGTATTTATCGTCTGTTGATATTGTTCTTGACTTCCCGGAAACGGATGGGAATGTGCCTGAATTTTTGGATATTGATCGTTTGATTTATTTGGCCCGGGAACATGAGATCGAGTCTCTTCATCCGGGATATGGTTATTTGTCAGAGAATGCGGAATTGGCGGAACGGTGTCGAGAGAACGGGATTATTTTTATTGGTCCCTCGCCGGAGGTGATTCGTCTGATGAGTGATAAGGTGGCGGCAAAGGAGATTGCAGAACGTAGTGGCGTGCCTATGCTGGGTGCTAGCAAGGGTGCCGTTCGGGATGTTGATGATGCTCGGGAGACGGCGGATAGGCTAGGGTATCCGGTTATTATAAAGGCTGTTTCTGGAGGAGGAGGAAGGGGGATGCGTATTGTACGCAAGAAGAGTGAACTGGCTCAATTATACAAGTTCGCTGCGGCAGAGGCTCAAGTAGCTTTTAATGATCCTTCTGTTTTCATTGAAAAATATCTTGAAAGTCCGAAACATATCGAGTTCCAGATTGTTGCCGATAATTATGGGAACGTGGTTCATCTGGGTGAACGTGAGTGTTCCATTCAGCGGAAACATCAAAAATTAATGGAAGAGGCCCCATCTCCGGCTCTTGATGATCGTTTGCGGAAGAAGATGGCCACGGCTGCTGTTGCTTTGGCTAAAGCTGCGAGGTATCAGAATCTGGGAACCGTGGAATTTTTGCTGGATCGTCAAAAGCGTTTTTATTTTATGGAGATGAATACTCGTATTCAGGTGGAACATCCGGTTACCGAGGAGATTACTGGATTTGATCTGGTGGAGTTACAATTTAATATTGCCGCAGGGCGTAAGTTACCGCTCCGTCAGTCTCAAATTCGGCTCACGGGCTGGTCTATCGAATGTCGGATTAATGCTGAGGATGTACAGGCTGGGTTTGCTCCTAGTATGGGTGTTATCCGGCGATTGCGTTTGCCGCAGGGAAATCATATCCGTATTGAAACAGGAATTGCTCCCGGCTCGGAAATTACTCCTTTTTTCGATTCAATGGTGGCGAAATTGATCGTTACGGGGGAGACTCGGGAACAAGCTATCGAGCGAATGCTTTCTGCTTTGGAGAGATTCCATGTAAAGGGAATCCGGACGACAATTCCTTTTTGTAAAGCGGTTCTTCATAACGAGACTTACCGTAATGGTGATTTTGATACTTCATTTATAGAGAGTCGATTGAGTTCTCCGGTTTGGCGAGAGCCTCACGAGGAGTTGCTGGGTGCTTTGTTTGCGGTATATACATATACTCACGAGAATACACCGGAGGTCGGTCCCGACACCCGTATTGATCCTTGGGTGCTTAATAAACGAATTAGAAATTTATAATGATCGGATATGGATAACAAGGACGTAACAAAATATATAGCCCTTAGTGGCAGTAACACGGCATACGAGTTCTCCGTGAAAAATAATTACGAGTTTAGTCTGAAACGGCAAAATATGCGTATTGATTTAGTCGAAGAGGCTGATGGTTTTTTGATCCTGCTGTACAAGGGGATTCGCTATCCGGTGGAAATTGTGTCTCGCAGGCAGAATGAATACGAGATTTTACTTAACGGGGTGGCCTATACGTTTTCGGTGGAAACTCCTTTTTCTTTGAAACGGAAAAGATTGTTGGCAGGTCGGCAGGGTGAAGTCTTCGACATGACTATTAAATCTCCTATGCCGGGAAAAATTTTGGATGTATCGATAGAAGTCGGGCAGGAGATTAATAAGGGAGATACGCTAGTCGTGCTTGAGGCAATGAAGATGCAAAATGTTATCATCGCTTCTCAAAAAGGACGAGTTCGTCGGGTATGCGTGGTTGCCGGTCAAACTGTGAGTAAAGACGAGATTCTGGTGGAAATCGGGGCGTAGATACTCTCTTTCGTGAAAAGACCACTTACAAGGGTAAGGTATTCCGGTAAACGGGCATCGTTGCTCCATTGTAATTCGATGTGGAGAAGTTCGGAGGCTGTTTTGCCGATGTCGAATCCCACGGATTCAAGCGATGGGCGTATTTCTTGAGGATGGAGACAGGGAAAACCGTTTATCCGGGTACACGAGTTTAGGGGGCATAAGTGACAGGTCCCTGCATAAAAGGCCCGGCTGTCAGGATATTCATGTTCAAGAGTCAGTAGTCGAGGATCAATGATCTTCCGGGCAGATTCTATGGCTTGGAGGGAAATTGTTTTGTGCCGTTCAAGTGTCGTGCAGGAATTGCGGGTTGCCGTTTCGAATGTTATTTTAGTTCCGATAATGTACGTTTGTTGATAACCGGAGAGGTATTCGTCCGTGTTAAACTCGAAAGGAGGGCAGGCCCAGCAACGGTTATAGCGTTCGCATTGCTGACAGAAAGAAATAAATTTTTCCGGATTGCGATACTCCTGAATGTATTGCGAGGTCGGGAGCGAGACGATATGGTGCGTGAGTTCATACATTTTTTATCTGGTTTATTAAACGTATTGGGGATACGGGTTATATTCCCAGAGAATTACTTTTTCCGAATGAAGAGAGGCTGGAACGTTTATCAATCTTTGGTTGGAACTTCCTCGAAAGAGCAGACCTTCCTTTCGTTTGGCCGGATCAAATCGTCCGTCGACTAAAACATCTATGTAAGGTAGAATTTGGGAAAGTCGTCTGGAATTAATAATTTCCTCGTAGCGGAAACCCGTGTAGCACCAGATATTTTTGGATGTAATGATTTTCAGTCGTTTGGCCAATTGTGTGAATCCTTCTACTTGAAATAGCGGATCTCCCCCACTGAATGTTACGTCGGAGAAAGGATTGTTTGTGATTTTCGCTACAATATAATCCAAAGAAACAGGATGGCCGTTTCGTAAGTTCCAGGATTGTGGGTTATGGCAACCCGGGCAATGATGAGTACAACCCGCCGCGTAGACGGACACCCGGAATCCGGGTCCGTCAACAACGGTGTCTTCAATAATGTCCAATAATGTAATCGTGTTAGTCATGTCTTACCCGGTCGTTTAGTTCTGCTAGTTTTGCGTGATTCCAGCGGTCAGTGGTACCTACCAGATAACCGGTAATTCTTTGTAAGCGGTCAATGTTCGTACTTCCGCATTTCGGACAGGTTTCCAAATGTGCGGAGGCATCCTCGAAACCGCAGTCCATGCAACGATTACGGTTGTGGTTCACGGAGCAATACCCCATATTGTACCGGTCCATCATATCGACAACTGCCATAATCGTGCTTGGATTGTGGGTAGCATCCCCGTCTATCTCGACATAAAAGATATGGCCGCCCCGGGTCAAGTCGTGATAAGGTGCTTCAACCTCGGCTTTATGGCGGGCGCTGCATTTATAATACACGGGTACGTGATTGGAATTCGTGTAATATTCCCGATCCGTGATTCCTGGTAAGATGCCGAAACTTTTCTTGTCTTTTGCGGTAAATTTTCCGGAGAGTCCTTCGGCAGGAGTGGCGAGTACGCTGTAATTGTGTTGATATTTATCCGAGTACTCGTTTGCCTTGTCCCTGATGTGTGATACGATGCGTAGGCCGAGTTTCTGTGCATCGTCGTCTTCTCCATGATGTTTACCGGTTAGAGCAACTAGACATTCGGCCAAGCCAATAAAGCCGATTCCGAGAGTTCCTTGGTTAATGACGTTCTCGATAGTGTCGTCCGGTCCCAGTTTTTCACTACCCAGCCAGAGAGAAGACATAAGTAACGGGAATTGCTTTACCCGGGCTGTTTTCTGGAATTCGAGACGTCGGTGCAGTTGTAAAGCTGTTAAGTCGAGTATTTCATCCAGTTTTGAGAAGAATGTTTCCACCCGGGTGGTCTTGTCCTTTATTTCCATACATTCGATGGCAAGTCGTACGATGTTTACCGTGGAGAAAGAAAGGTTACCACGTCCGATAGAGGTTTTTTCTCCGAAGCGATTTTCGAATACGCGGGTACGACATCCCATAGTGGCTGTTTCGTAGCGGAATCGTTCGGGATCATCAGCTCTCCATTGTTCATGCTGGTTGAAAGTGGCATCCAAGTTTATGAAATTCGGGAAAAAACGACGCGCGGAAACCTTGCATGCGAACTCGTATAGATCGTAATTCGGGTCTTCCGGAAGGTAGTTTACTCCTTTTTTCTTTTTCCAGATTTGAATCGGGAAAATAGCCGTGGCTTCGTTACCCACTCCCCGGTAGGTGGAACGCAATAATTCACGAATGACACAACGTCCTTCGGCAGAAGTGTCCGTGCCGTAGTTGATGGAGCTGAAAACAACCTGATTACCTCCCCGGCTGTGGATGGTATTCATGTTGTGGATAAAAGCCTCCATGGATTGATGTACCCGGTTTACCGTGCGGTTGATGGCGTGTTGTAAAACTCGTTGTTCTCCGGTCAAACCTGATAGTTCCCGGGGAATATAGTCTTGAATTTCGATGTGATAAAGATGGTTATAGTTTTCTCCGTTTAATTCTTCCAATACTTTGACTTCTTCCACGAAACTGGAACGTACATAGGGAGCCAGGTAAAAGTCAAAAGCGGGAATCGCCTGTCCCCCGTGCATCTCGTTTTGGGCGGTTTCCAGAGAGATACACCCTAGGATGCTGGCTGTTTCGATACGTTTGGCAGGACGTGATTCCCCGTGTCCGGCAAAGAATCCGTTTCTCAGAATCTTATCCAACGGGTGTTGCACACAGGTAAGGCTTTTCGTGGGGTAATAGTCTTTGTCGTGAATATGCAAGTAGCCTTGGCGAACTGCGGTTTTCACTTCTTCGGTTAACAAGTAGTCGTCAACAAAAGGCTTGGTAGTTTCACTGGAAAATTTCATCATCATCCCTGCCGGGGTATCCGCGTTCATATTCGCATTTTCCCGGGTAATGTCGTTGGATTTTGTTTCGATAATTTCCAGAAAAATATCTCTCGTTTTTGCTTTACGTGCAATGCTCCGCTGGTTTCGATAAGCGATATATAGTTGTGCCACATCTTTTCTGCGGCTTTTCATGAGTTCGATCTCTACATTGTCTTGTATTTCTTCCACGGTCATCTGTTCTGCCCCGCGGTAAGCGACCCGGTCGGCAATGGTGGATGCCAATTCCATATCCTCTCCCTGTGCCGTGTGGAGCATTGCCCGACGAATGGCCGCGATAATTTTTTCTTCATTAAAGCCGACAACCCGGCCATCCCTTTTTACAACTGTCTGAATCATGTCTTTCTTATTCCTTTAGTTTAGTTACAATTACATGAATTTTAATTTTGTTTTGGTTTGAGATGACTTTATGATTGAAAACGGGATGTAAGTATGTTTGAAATACCTGCGTTCCCGGCTTTTTCCTCGAAAGCCTTTGAAACCTCTGGTCTTGGCAGGTCTTCTGACTTGTTCCCGGTCAAGCGCCTTCCCGTTGGAAAACAGTGGCAATGTGATGCTTGAACGATTCAGTGAAACTTACAGCAGCGGGACTGTTCAGGATTTTCACCTGATTCCCTTTTAATCCTTGTTGAAGGAACCAAAATCTAGACAAATGTATAAATAATTTTTCTATTGGTGAGAGGAAAAATATCTTTTTTAGAAAACTTTCTTGTTTGATTTTTTCAAAAAGTTTTCCAAAAAGAATTTTTTGATCTAAGATAGTGATGCCAGCAGAGTGTTTAAATTGGATGCGAAAATTTTTACAGACATGGCAAGTAGAATGATGCCAAAGAATTTTCGTAGGATGTAAACGCCGCCTTTCCCGAGAACCCGTTCTACTAAATAGACATTGCGTAGAACAATATAGACGACCGTCATGTTAAGAAGAATGGCAATGATAATACTAAAAACGCTACATTCAGCTTTAAGTGTCAGCGTGGTTGCTAATGCCCCGGCTCCCGCGATAAGCGGAAAGATAACAGGTACGATTGTTGCTGAACCTTCCGGGCCATCATTTCTGAAAATCTCGATACTAAAGGTCATTTCTATGGCGAGTACGAAAAGCACTAATGCTCCGGCAAGGGCAAAAGAGGAAATGTCGATGTTGAATAATTTCAATAATCCGTCTCCCGCGAAAAGAAATGCTATAAATATAACGAGAGATATTCCTGCGGCTTTTTCGGCACTGACTTTTTTTCCTGCATCATTCAACCCGATAATAATAGGAGTTGATCCCGTGATGTCGATCACGGCGAAAAGTACCATAAAGGCGGTGAATATTTCTTTTATATTGATACTGAAGTCCATATTCGTATAACATGAAATTTGCGGGTTACAAGTGCTGTACGTATTTATGAAACCAACGTTAAAGAGGTGTACTGTCACTTGTAGTCCCGCAAATTTACGATTATTTTTTATAATTCCCATATTTCGGCATCGGAGGGTACGTGTATCCGTGCGGATAACGGGGCGATGCGTGTGATATTTAATAGGTGTTTATAGGTGAAGTTTTCGGAAATAGAGTTGTTCCCCCAACTTCCGCACCCGAGGGTGTTGGTCACGGGGAGCCCGTTTTGTATGGAACCTCCGGCCGTGGTAGCGCACGGGGCATTCACGATCAGGCGTGATACGGAAAGTTCTGTTCCAGCCTTGATGATGTTTGCTTGATTGTTGGAGTGGATTCCGGCCGTGTGTCCGTTTCCTTCCATGAACAGATTTGTTTTGGCGATTTTTATCGCTTCATCAAAGTTGTCATAAGCGAATGCAGCCATGACGGGACACATTTTTTCTTTGCAGATGAGGTCGTCACGTCCTATTCCGTGAGCTTCTACCACGAGGACTCGGGTGTTACCCGGTACGAAGATGCCGGCTTTGCTTGCGATTGTCTGAACGGATTGTCCGACAATATCCCTGCAAATATGCCCGTCTTCAAAAAGTGCATTAACTACTTTGTCCCGATCTTCTTCGGACACGATGTATGCCCCATGACGGCGGAAAGCGTCCATGACTTCCTGTTTGTCATCTTTGTGATAAATGAAACTCTGTTCCCCGGAACAGATGATACCGTTGTCAAAGGAGCGACCGGTGATGACTTTTTCTGCCGCTACATCGAAATCAATAAATCGATCTAGGATTACCTGTACGTTACCTGCGCCGACACCGAAAGAGGGTTTGCCCGATGAGTAAGCTGATTTTACCATGGGCATTCCTCCCGTGGCAACCACGACATCACAAGCTTCCATAAGTTCGCAAGTCTTTTCGATCGTGGGTTCCTCGATCACCTGAACTAGACCTTCCGGAACTTCAAACGGAGCAATAGCCTCGATAATGAGTTTCACGGCTGCGCTAGAACATTGTTTTGCTTTCGGGTGAGGGGCTATGATGATAGCATTCTTTGTTTTTAATGCAAAGATAATTTTAGACATCGGGGTAACTACGGGATTTGTCATCGGAGTAATTCCGGCTACCACGCCAATAGGTTTGGCTATTTCGATAAGATTCGTTCTCTCGTCAATACTTAGGATCCCCATGGATTTTTTCCCTTTCAGGTTGTACCATACTCCCTTGGATTTATTCCTGTTTTTGGCTACTTTGTCTTCGTAAACACCCATTTGGGTTTCATCAATCGTAAGTCGTGCCAGTTCTTCTGCATGGTCAAAAATTGTGCGGGCGGCAGCTTTAATGACTTGATCGACTCTTTCTTGGTCGAATCGTTCATCATAAATAACTTGAGCTTTGCGGGCTCTTTCTACCATTTCTTTTATTTCCATGATATTTTTAATATAGGGTTGAATAGATTTCTTTTATTTCTTCTCTTGTTAATTCCACGTGGTTGTTAGCCAGCAGGCGTTGTTGTGTTTGAAGTACGTTGTCGGTGAACCCATCAATTTCTTCGGGTTTCATACCATAGGTGTGGAGTGGGTTTTTGGATAACAATTTACCCAATAGGTAATCGAGTTCTTCATACACGTGTTCCGTGTCGGTTCCCAGGAGGTGTGCGAGTAGCGCGTTAACTTCCGTGATGTTCCCAAAAGGTTTTTTCTTGTAATAGAACTTGAATACTTCTGTGAAGAACTGGTAATTAGCTTCCCCGTGGGGTACGTGATAGTTTCCCCCGAGCGGGTAAGATAGTGCGTGTACGGCACCCACCCCGGTGTTTCCGAATGCAATACCGGCATAATTGCTGGCAATCAGCATTTCTCTCAGGCGCTCTAGGCGATATTCCGGTCCTTGTGCGGCAATGTGTTTGAAAACGTCAATGATGCTTTCAATGGCTGCTCGACAGAATATCTGGGTGTAGGGATTTGATTTCGGGGAAACGTATGATTCTACGGCATGGATGAGGGCATCGATGGAACTGCACACGAAAAACTTGTAGGGAAGTCCCCGTATCAATTCCGGGATTAACACGGCATCATCTGCTAGTAGGGCGTCGTCGGCCAAACCCATTTTCGTGTGGCGGGATTTAATCTCGGCGATCGAAATATTGGTTACTTCGCTACCGGTGCCGCAGGTAGTGGGGAGGATCACCAATTGACGGGCTTTTTCAATGGGTATTTTGCGTTCGAAAGCATCCGTTGCATTAACGATGCCACGCAGAGTAAATAGTTTAGAGATGTCAATGACGGTTCCTCCCCCTGCGGCTATCACACGGGTATAATTTTCTAGTTGAATGTCCGCGAGAATATGGTTGATCATCTCGTCGGACGGCTCTCCCATTCCGTATTGTTCTTGCATGATGAAACGACAAGGAAGGTTAAGACCACGCATGTATGGATTGTATAGGAATTCGTTCGTGATGATTAAATCTTCTTTCGTGAGATTGAATTCTTTGGCAAAGTCTGCAAAAGAGTCGAATTCACTTAAACGGGTTTTTAATTTGAATAATTGCATGATTATTTCATTTTATATTGTTTTTAGTGCTAACGGGAAACGACGAAAGAATTCTTCCGTGAGCGATTCTCTGAAATCGGGATGAGCTATCCGGATTAGGTTCTCGGCTCGTTGGCGTAAAGTTTTTCCTTTGAGGTGAGCGATTCCGTACTCCGTGACAATATAATCCACCTCGTTTCGTGAGGTCGTGACGGCTGCTCCTGCTGCTAGATACGGTACTATACGGGAAACCTTCCCCCGGGCTGCCGTGGAAGGCATGGCCAGGATGGATTTACCGCCTTCGGAGAGGGCTGCTCCCCGGATGTAATCGACTTGGCCTCCCGTTCCGCTGAATTGTTTCGGGCCGATGGTTTCGGAACAAACTTGTCCGGAAAGATCGATCTCGATACAAGAGTTGATGGATATTAATTGACGATTCTGGCAAATGATGTAAGGATCGTTTACATAGTCCACGGGAAAGAGGGCTACATCGGGATTGTTATCAACAAAATCGTATAGGCGTTGGCTTCCCATGAGGAAGGTGGCAACCAGTTTCCCCGGATGGAGGGTTTTACATTTTCCGTTGATGACTCCTTTTTGGACCAGATCGATTACCCCGTCAGAGAACATTTCCGTGTGAATACCCAGATCTTTTTTGTCTTGCAGGCATTGCAGGACGGCATCGGGGATTGCTCCTATTCCCAGTTGCAGGGTGGAGCCATCCTCGATGAGTTCTGCACAGTACCGACCGATAGCTTGTTCCGTTTCCCCGATTTTAGGCAGGGGTATTTCAAACAAGGGGTTGGAGGTTTCCACGATATAATCCAGTTCGGAAACGTGTATGTGGTTATCACCTCCAACATGAGGCATCCGGTCGTTCACTTCGGCAATCACCATGCGTGCGGCATGAGCCGCGGGTTTAGTGTAGTCGGAAGAAACTCCGAAACTACAATAACCTTCTTCGTCCGGTGTGCTGAGATGAACGATTGCCACGTCAACAGGTAGAGTTCCGTTGCGGAAAAAGTGTGGTAATTCGTGAAAGAAACAAGGAATGAAGTCTGCACGGTCTTCATTCACGGTTTGTCGGGTGTTTCCTCCCACGAAATTGGTGTTGTGCCGGAAGTGGGATAACATTTCCGGTTGAGTATAAGCTCCATCGCCAAGGCATAGCATATGGTATATTTCCACGTTATGGAAATCGTCTTTGTGTGCCACGAGAGCTTTGGTGATTTCCTGAGGAACACCTGCTGCATGGGCAAAGACAACCCGGTCGTTGTTCCGGATGGCCTTGATTGCTTTCTCGGCTGTGGTTAGTTTTTGTGTATAAAGTTCTTTCCAGTTCATCATCTATCTATTTTATTGCGGTTGAGAATCTGACGAGCAAAGTCTAATATACCGGGATCTATTTCGTTCACCAGAGTGACTTTCCCGATCTTGTTTCCCATTTGTTCCGAGAGAATGCGTTGCACGGTCTGTTCAATCGTGATTTGTGCGGCAGGGCATCCCTTGCAGTTGCCGAGTAGAGCAACCCGCACGTCTTTCTCGCGGATTTCCCGAATAACAATATCCCCCCCGTGGTCCTGGAGGAGAGGGCGAATGTGTGTTTTTATGATCTCCTCCAGGTGCTTCCACAGAGTCGTGGGGTCTTGATTATTTCCGGTTCTTACTTTCATCGATCCGGGCAATTTGTTTTGCTAATTCTTTCTTGTTTTCGAGGTTTCCTTGCCGGGCAATCATGATTCGTTGTGCTTGTGGGGAGCCGGCTCCGTGCATGGATTCCGTGCGGTAGCCTACCGCCGCGGTCCCGAGCGTGATGTTCTCGATCAGGCGAAGAATACGCATCCGGTTTTCAGTGTCAGTCCCCGTGGCTCCTTGCAGGTATTTTTTTACATATCCACCGATATACGGGTCTCTTAAATCTTGGGCTGAAGGCATGGTTACCATTAATCCCCCGGCAATATCTTCCGCGAGTCTGGCAATTTCATACGGGAAACGAGTCACGTTCTGTTTGCAGACATTGGCAAGTAGCAAATTGATCTGGTAGTTGCCCGCCAACGTGGGTTCTCCTTCTGCCGAGCAGGCGATTCCGCACGAGTAGAGGGTTTCGTTGAGGTGCATCATTTCGATGAGCTTGTCCTTGATATGGTTGGCTTTAGGTACTCCATTGTAGTCTGCGGCGAGAGCGGCAGCACCGATAAGTACGTCACCTACACCGACTTTACATCCCCCGTAGGATTGTCTGTGATAACCGGCAAAACGCTCTACCATCATGCCTGCAAATTCATATTCTTTACACATGAAAATTCGCTCGTTGGGGACGAATACATCGTCAAATATCACAAGAGCTTCATGTCCACCGAATTGTGAATTTCCCAAGTCGAGATCCGCATCTTTTTCCATTTTGCGGGTATCGCAGGACTGGCGTCCGTAGATCATGAGTACGCCTTCCGCATCAGAAGGCACGGCAAATGAAACAGCGTAGTCTTTATCGGATTCTTTCATGGCTACGGTCGGCATAATCAAGTGTTCGTGGGAATTGACTGCCCCGGTTTGGTGAGCTTTGGCCCCGCGAACGATAATCCCGTCCGGGCGTACTTCCTTGATGCGAAGATATAGGTCCGGATCTTCTTGTTGTGATGGAGAAAGACCCCGGTCTCCTTTCGGATCGGTCATAGCCCCGTCGACAGTGAGATCGTTGTCTTGTACATATTTCAAGTACTCTATGAAACGTTTGTGGTATTCCGTTCCATGAGCTTGGTCAATTTCGTAAGTGGTGGAGTAAATGGCGTTGAAGGCGTCCATTCCAACGCAGCGTTGGAAACAAGCCCCGGTTTTCTGTCCGACTAAACGTTGCATCTTTACCTTGTTGATCAAGTCTTCGGTGCTTTGATGCAGGTGGCAGAAACGATTAACTGTTTTTCCGGTAAGATTGGATTTTGCCGTCATGAGCGTCTTGTACTCATCTTTTTCAGCCAATTCATAAGTCATGGCCACTGAATTCATGGACGGGCGGATCATCGGGTGATCTACAGGGTTGCTGATTAGTTCTCCCATGAAATAGACCTTCAGGTTTAGTTTCCTGAGACTCTCAATGTACTGTTCTTTTGTCATCATGATCTTTGATACTTTATTAGTTGTAATATTTTGAATAAAGAAAAATTGCAGTAAATAAAAGCCGTTTGCTGTCTGTTACAGGGGAGAATTTGAAGGGAAGAAAGTGAGAAGGGAAAGGATACAGAGGATCGAGGCGTATGTTTGCCGTTGAAGGGGTAACATTCGCTGTCTCTCGTTGCCATCATAGAGAAACATTTTCTTTTTCTCGTTGAAAAAGAATTAATTACGTCAGTATAAATATACTCACGCTGTAATGCTCCTTTGTTCATAATGTTCCATCCCGGGGGACGTCAACACAATTTTATTTTTATGAATAACTTCGCACATCTCCTTTACCCCAAATCCCCAGAGTAACGGATTTATATTTTGTCAGGCAGGTCTTCTGACTTGTTCCGGAATTCGCGGCCTTCCCTTTTCTTGTTGAAAAAGTGACCATTAGAATGCGAAAACCTTTTTAAGAACTTACAGCTGAGGGCACAGTCCCGGATTTTCACCGGATTCCCTATTCAATCTTTTCCCTTGCAGGGGGAAGAGATCACCATGACGTCACAAAGGTATATAAATATAATTGTATTCCTACTTTTTTTCTGTAATTTTTTAATGGATATTGAGAGCTTGTTTAAATTTCGCATTGATAAAATAAAAATATTGAGTGTTGGTTGTTCAAGAGACAGGTTATCCAATACAAGATAGTTATCCACCAACAAGTGTTTTACTACTCCCGTGGTACGTTGTTACACTATTGTTTGGTATAGTTTTCTCCGTGCTTTCTCCGTGCTTTCTCCGTGCTTTCTCCGTGTCACTTGCGAGTGATCGCCGGAGGAAATACATTTGAACGTGGCACGAATCGAGCTGGAGGCATATTGGAACACCGAAGGAACATCGAAGGAATATTGGTATGACCTAGAGGTAATCAAGCAACAACGAGATTTTGTTCAACAAAATTTAAATGGGGTCTAAAACAATCTATTGAAAAAAGGAATAAAAGGAGAGATTTTGAAAAAAGTCGTATATTTGTGATGCTTGGATGCAGAATTTTATTTGGTGTCAATGGATGATTTGAATAGTATATTTATCCGTCAAATAAACGAAAAACAGGAAAAAGCTTTTCATGAGTTGTTTCTACGTTTTTTTAATTATCTCGTTGTGTATGCCATGAGGCGAGTGCAGCGACGGGATGTGGCGGAGGATATTGTGCAGGAGGTTTTCGTGAATGTGTGGGAGGGAGATAAGGAGTTTAACTCGTATGTCGGTTTCAGGGCTTTTCTTTATAATGCTGTGGCGAATAGATGCATGGATTATTTAAAACATCAAGTTGTAGAAGACCGATATGCTGCGGCGGTCATGAAAGAGGAGCATGAATGGGATGAGCTGGATATGGCAGAAGAGGAGATGTACCGGGAGTTGCATCTCGTGGTGCAGGAATTGCCGGAGCGAAGTCGTGCGGTGTTTGAATTACACTTGGAAGGGAAGAAGAACGAGGAGATCGCTCAATTGCTTGCTTTATCAGTACTTACCGTGAAATCCTACAAGAAAAATGCCATGCAATATTTAAGAAAGCGCTTGGGTGATGCACATTTTTTGTTATTAGTCGGTAAATTTTTTTAAATCGGATACCCTCTTTTTGTTTTCGTGGTCGTATTAGGAGTAAAATATGATCATAGATATGGACTATAAAAATGAAATAGGTCATTTGCTTCAAAAATATTTCTCTGGAACGATCATGCCGGACGAACAGCGTTTGTTGGATAGTTGGATGAAGGAGAAGGAAGAGCATAAGCAGTTGTTCGAGAGATTGCGGAAAGATACTCGTTTCGCGGAGGAATACGGGATATTTCGTGAGGTGGATACGACTCGGGCTTGGGAGACTTTCCGTGTGAAAAACGGGCTTGGGCGACAACGACGGATGACTACATGGATCAAGTATGTAGCTGTAATTGCATTACCTTTACTTGTTGCTGGGGTATGGCTGTTGTATCCTCGTGGAGGTGAGCAATCAATACCGGTGGCTCAAAATACGAAAATCGTGAAACGGGAGGTGAGTCCTGTTTTGGAGGTTGTTGGTGGAGGTAAAGTGATACTGGAGAAGGAAAAGGATAAAATGATAGAGGCGGGTAGGGGCGTTGACGTTCAACAAAGTTCCGGAATGCTGGTGTATTCGGATTCGGTTGTGTCAGAGTATGTGGATACGAATGTGTTGAGGATTCCCAAGGGTGGTGAGTTTAAGTTACAATTAGCAGATGGGACACGGGTGTATTTGAATTCAGCGACGGATTTAAGGTATCCGGTGGCTTTTACCGGGCCGGAACGACGGGTGTACTTGAAAGGAGAGGCTTATTTCGAGGTCGCAAAAGATGTGGAACATCCGTTTATCGTGGTTACGGATGATGTACAAGTACGGGTGTACGGGACTTCGTTCAATGTGAATACGCTTGGTGCTGATGGGGTTCGTACTGTGCTGGTGGAAGGAAAAGTAGGGATTCGAGGTCAGGATTTGGACCGGGAGTACGTGTTGAAACCGAACGAGCTTGCATTTTATGACCGGAATTCCCGTGATATGAAAATTGAAACAGTTGATCCCGATTTATATACTCTTTGGCGAAAAGGAATTTTCGTGTTTGAGCGGGAAACATTGGAAAATATCATGAATACTCTTTCTTTATGGTATGACATGGAGGTGTTTTTCCAGTCGGAGAGTGCCAAGCAGTTGCATTTTTCGGGACATATGAAACGTTATGAACAGATTGAAGATATTTTGCACGCAATAACGGATGCTACGGGGGTCGTGTTTACGATAAACGATAGAACCGTATGTGTATCAAGATAAAACGGAAGGTCGGCAAACCCTCCGTCTTTATTTCAAAAAAACAATAAACCTCGCATTGGAACCGAGAGGGTTTATTGAATGTTGAATTTATTACCACAAATGTATGAAAAAAAAACGATTATGTTTTCGATTGCCACGGGGCATGAGAGAAAAAATTGAAAAAGTGATGAAACTTTTCTGGATTTTAATGTGTTTGTTCACCTTTTCTGTTTCGGCTAACACGCTTGCCCAGCAGGAAAGAGTCAGTCTGAATCTGAAAGACGTGGCGGTACGGGCTTTGTTTGACGAGATTCAGAGGCAAACGAATCTGTATTTTGTTTTTAACACGGAGTTGACGGATCGTTTGGGGCAGTTGTCCGTGAACGTGAAGAACGAGACGGTGGAAAACGTGCTGCAACAGATTCTGAAAGGAACGGGATTGACGTACAAGTTCCGGGGAGATCTGATCGTGATTCAACAGGAGGATAAGAAAGAGGATGTAAAAAAAGGCAAGAGAATAGTCGGAATAGTTATTGATGAGAACTCGGGTGATGTTTTACCGGGTGTAACCGTAAAATTATGTTCGGAATCTTCTGTGGCTTTAGGGACGGCGACGGATTATCAGGGGCGTTTTGTATTGACATTGCCCGTGGTCAAGGGTGCATTGGAGTTCTCTTTCGTGGGTTACGAGACTCAGAAAATGAATTTTACGGAGAAGACGGATAGCTTGAGAGTGGTGTTGAGAGAGAAAATGAACGAGTTGGAGGATGTTGTGGTGACCGGTTATCAGCAAATTGATCGGCGACATTTGACTGCAGCTGTTACGACTGTTAAAATGAGTGATATTGATGTCCCGGGCGTAAATCGTATCGACCAGATGCTGGAAGGACGTATTCCCGGTATGACTTTTATGCAGAATAGCGGTCAGGTGGGAGCTACTCCGAAATTGAGAATACGGGGAACTTCTTCTATTTTGGGTAATCAGGAACCGTTGTGGGTAGTGGATGGAATTATTCAGCAAGATCCGGTGAATATTGATCCCCAACAGTTGAATGATTTGGATTTCGTGAATTTGTTGGGGAACGCTATTGCCGGGTTGAATCCGGATGACGTGGAGCAGATTGACGTGTTGAAGGATGCGGCTGCCACAGCATTGTATGGGGTGCGGGCTGCCAATGGAGTTATCGTTATCACCACGAAAAAAGGGAAGGTGGGTCCCCCGAAATTATCATATTCGTTGACAGGTACGTTTTCTACTCGTCCTCGGTATTCGGATAGAGGGGTGAATTTGATGAATTCCAAGGAAAGAGTAGATGTTTCCCGGGAATTGATGGAACGAGGAGTTCGTTATACTGGTGTTTACAATAGTTTTACGGATTGGATTGGGTACGAGAAGGCATATCTGGATTATTTTAAATATGGTTCTATTAGTTTCAATGATTTTAAAGAGCGTTCCGCTTATTACGAGACGTTGAATACCGACTGGCTTGATCTTTTGTGTCGGGATGTGTTCTCGCATAATCACTCATTGAGTATCAGTGGAGGAAATGAGAGCGCTAAATATTATGCTTCTTTTGGATATGCAAATGAAGAGGGGAATATTAAAGGGGAGAAGAATGAGCGTTACACGGCAAGTGTACGAGTAACTGTACAACATAAGAGATTGCAAATGCAATTCGGCGTTTCCGGTAATGTTCAGGATAAAACCTATAATCCTAGTGATTTAGGTATTATGAATTATGCTTATAATATGACCCGGGCGATTCCTCTCTACGGTGAGGACGGGGAGTTGTACACGTATAAAAAGGGGAATTATCCATTTAATATCATTCGGGAAATGGAGGAGTCTGATTATACAATTAATCAGAGGAATGCGAGTGCGAATGCACAAGTCCAGTATCGTTTTACAGATGCATTCAAGTTAATAGGTACGGCTTCTTATTCCATGGGAACTTCCGATGATGAAACGTGGTATGGCGAGAACTCGAATTATATCCTTAAATTGAAAGATGCGAATTCGTCCATGACTAGGAGTGAATGTCCTTTTGGTGGGGAGTTGAAAACAAATTCAAATCGTAGTAGTTCTTATACATTCCGGGTACAAGCGGATTATAGCAAGTTTTGGGATAAAAATAAGGACCATTTTACGAATGCTTCTATCGGTTGGGAATTGTCATCTTCTAAATATAATACTACGGCAAACACGGAGCGGGGGTATCTGAAAGATCGGGGAATGACTTTCGCCGCGTTAAAAGGGGAGGATTATTCCAAGTATCCGAAATATTTTGATTGGGTGATTCGGAATTATCCGAAATATAGTAAATCTTTGACGAATACAACATCGTTTTATCTTACGTTGACGTATAGTTATAAGGATCGGTATATTTTTAACGTGAATTCCCGTGCAGATTGGTCTAATGCATTCGGGAGTCGTAGTAACGAAAAACTTTTTCCGGTGTGGTCTTTTTCCGGTCGTTGGAATATGACGAATGATGTCGTGAAGAATGTGAGTTGGATTAATAATCTGGCTTTACGCGTGTCTTATGGTATTCAGGGGAATATGCAAAATAATCAACCGACTCAATTAATTATCAATAAAGGCGGGTATGATTCTTCAAAAGGAGGATATATTTCAACTGTGGAGAAGTTTCCTAATCCTGATTTAAAATGGGAAAAGACGTATTCTTTTAATGCCGGGATAGATTTCAGTTTCCTTAAAGATAAAATTCAGGGTTCTATTTCCGGTTATTATAAAAAGACCGTGGATGCCTTTTTGTCCAAGACCGTGTGTGACGTGAATGGGGTGACAACTTATGTCGTGAATTCCGGTAATGTTGAAAACAAAGGTATAGAGTTGTCTTTGAACTTTAATCCGATTAACCGTGCTGTCTCGGCTAATGGGAAAAGAGGTTTTGTCTGGCGTTTTGATCCACAGATCGGGCAGACATTGAATAAGTTGTTAAACGATCGTATCAAACAGAAAGATAAAACGTTACAAGATGAATTGACTTTGTCGCAATTTTTGAATGGTTCTGTTCAATTATCCGGAACCCCGCTGAACACTTTCTTTTCATTCAAGTATGCCGGGTTGGATAATCAAGGGAAACCGACATTTAAGGATTTGGAGGCAGATCGGGCGGAGGAATTACATGAAAAGTACAAGAATTTATCTAAGAAGGATGTGTGGTTGGCCGTGCTAGATGAGTCCGGAACTCGGGTTCCTGTTCTTCAGGGTGGTTTTAATAATTATTTTGGTTACCGAAGTTTTAGTTTAACGGTTAATTTTTCTTATAGCATCGGTAATAAAATTAGATTGTTACGAATTGCTTCCGGAGAATATAGTGCGGTGTCTCCCAAACCGATGCAAAATTTGCGCCGGGAGTTTATGAATCGTTGGAGAAATCCGGGAGATGAAAAAATAACCGATATTCCGGCTCTGGATATAGAAGGTGGTCAGGATAAAGGATGGTGGAATGCTAATAAATATAAAGTTGAATGGGAGCCAAGTGGCAGTGCCACGATATATTCCATGTATGATGATTCAGACTTGAGGGTCGCGAGCGGGAATTATTTGCGTTTGCAATCTTTGTCCTTACGTTATTTGTTCCCAAGGGCGTTGGCTAAGAAGTTAGGTTTTTCTTCCGGTTATTTATCCTTGTCCGGTTCGAATTTGTTTACTTGGTGCAGTAAGGACCTGAAGGGACAATCACCGGAACAATCTGGAACTTCCAGCGTGGTCAATATATCTGTCCGTCCGAAGTATTCGCTTAATTTGAATGTTGTTTTTTAAAACGGTATACGATGAAAAAATATAGTATATTATGGTTTGTAGTTTTATTTTGTGGATTATCTACCTCATGTAAAGATTTTTTGAACGAGTATTCACAAAACTTGGCTTATATTGAAACCGCTTCGGATTTGGAGGAGTTGTTGTTGGGAAGTGGTTACCAAGATCCTGCCATGACGATTTGTCCGGGAGCGGTACTGGCTACATTTGGAAATAAGACACAGAATAAAGATTTTATGACGTGTATCCATTTGATGGATGATGATATAAAAGAAGCACCAGCTCCGATTGCAAAGGAATATAAAACAAGATCGTGGCAAATGGTGGCAGGATATTACCGGTGGGCGGATGATCCCGCTATCGGTTTGACGGGGATAGCTGTACAAGATTATATATGGGCGGATTTTTATAAACGCATCGCTGTTTTGAACTCGATCATTTCAGCCATACCGGAACAACGGGCAAAGCATAAGTCCGGCGAGGAGGAGACGTTGAATCAAGTGGGGGGAGAGACTTATTTTTTGAGAGCTTGGTATTATTTTATGTTGACAAATATATACGGGGCTCCATACGATAAGAGTAATCCGAATGCTACTTGGGGTGTTCCTTTAAAATTGTCGGAAGAAGTGATCGATATTTATTATTCACGAAATACGGTAGGTGAGGTTTACGCGTCTATCGAGTCAGATTTGAAAAAAGCAATCGAGTTTTTTAAGTTGTTGTCTTCACCTAGGAAAAATGCCCAGCATGGAAGTATTGATGCTTGTTACGCTTTGTTGAGTCGGGTTTATCTTTACATGGAAAGATATGAAGATTGTATCGAGGTTGCGAATAAGATAGAGGGATACGGGGTGAAGAGTTTGAGTTCTTTGCCTGTCACCGAATCTTTTGCAACTTTGGAATCCGTGGAAACGATATTTTCCCATGGGCCACACGAGGCGTATTGGATTTTTGGGGACGATGCAGAGTTAGAGGTATCTAGTCGAATAGATATAGATCATTTATTAGCCACTGGTGAAATCATTATGATAACGACTCGTACGGTGAAACAGAACGGCTGGTCGTATGCTTGTTCACCCGAATTCGAGGGATTGTTTGATGAGAATGACTATCGTTTAAACCGTTTCTTCAGTCGGACGCGTTATGCGAAGAATTTGGTTCCCCGAAAGTATAAGTCAGAAATATCTATTTCCGAGTATGATCCGGTAAGTATGGATACGGTTGTTTATGCAAATACCGGAACCCCCGCATCAACTGGAGGGTGGTTACGATATCCCGAGATCCTTTTGAATAAGGCCGAGGCACAGGCTTGTTTGGGACAATCGGAAGCTGTAAATACGTTAAGGAGTTTGATGCAATATCGTTATAAAAAGATGCCAACGATTCCTTCTGGAGGAAAGGAACTTGTTGATTTTGTACGATTAGAACGGCGGAAAGAGTTATGTTATGAGGGACATCGCTGGTTTGATCTTCGTCGTTATGCTGTGAATAATACTTATCCATGTAAACGAGCCATAGAACATGTATGTTATCAAATTGCAACGGATGCGGGTGGGAGCGTAATAGCCGAGAAGGTGGGAGAGACAACGTTGGAAGAATATAATGATAATAGTTTTGGTTCATGGATGATCCCTATCCCGCAAAGTGTCATCGAATTTTGCGATGGTAATATGAAAAACCCTGTGAGAGGCGGAGTTACGGCAAATTTTGTAATTGAAAAAGAAGAGGAGGAAACGCTATGAGAAAATTAATTTATATTTTGTTAATAGGAGTATTTATAGCATGTTCCGAGGAGGAAACGTTGACTCCGATGGAAGTGAAAAACTGGTATGTTATTACTCCTACGGAAAATATGGACGAAGTGGATGATATGATTTATCGCCTATATGAGAAATATGATCTTGCAGTTTTTTACAAGGATACGATCGGGATGGAGGATCGGGGATGGAAAGATGAAAACGGAGATCCGAAGTTTTATTATGAAGTGCTTCGTTTGGATTACGATATGACAGAAATTGCCAATATCCAGACTAAGATCACGTTTAATAAGGTTGATGTTACTAACCCGGAAAGTAAGGCTGCAATGATGCCGCTATTGAAGTTGCTGAACGAGAAGTTACTGGCTTGGATTGATGGGGTTGACGTATTTATCCCGGCAATCTTGATCGTGCAGGATATGGAAAAGGGAACGAAGCCCATGTATGTTTATCGCGGGTTTGGGGTTTTAGGTTTCGCTTTGAATGGATACGAGCAATCAAATCCGGATTCTCTCTTCCAACGGGCATTTTTACATGAAATTTGTTATGGTGCTTTGCAAGATTCTTTGTCCAGTTTTCAATCTGTTGTAACTAAGGCATTCGAAAATACATCGGCTTCACCGGCTATAATAAAAGAATGTTGGGGGGTAAATTATGAAACGTTCGTGCCTTCTTATGCGGATCGGTTGTTGAAAGTAAATAATATGCAATCCTATTATGATATGAAAGTTCTTTACATGGGAAAAAAGGAAGAGGCCTTAGCTCAACTGGAAAGAGATGATTTAACGGAAACAGAACGAAAAAAATGGGAGAGCGAGGTAAACCTTGCTAATAATGTGATTGCGGCTATGGATAAACAGTTGGACAGTTATGACGAGTATAAAGCTTACGTGGAGCAAAATTGTCCGGAGAATTTTGGATTATTGGCATTGGCTACATATAAATCCGATGGAAAAACTTATTATAATGTCCCGACAGCAGAAAATGATTTTGCTGCTTATCTGGATGCCGTTCTGGATTACGATAAGGAGGAGTTTATGAAGAAATATGAAGCTTATCCTTACGTGCAAGCGCGTTATACATTGATGGAGTATGTGCTTAAAGGGGCAGGTTTTGATTTGGAACGAATTAGAGCGGATATAAAATAAAAAGATAAATCATTTATTGTATGAAAAAGGTATTATTATTGATCACGGCAGTTTGCTGTGTTGTAGCAGTGTGTGCTCAGGATTTCACGGCAATTAAAGGAAAAGTGAAGGATCAATGGTTGTCACAGGTTAAATTATTTAAGACCGTGGATGGGACTCCGGTGGTGTGTGCGGTAAGTCGGGTGGAGGCGGATGGTAGTTTCGGTTTTCTGGTTAAGCCCGAGAAACCCGGGTTTTACGTGATAGGGGAGGATGAGCGGATGAATTTCCCCGTGTACGTGAAAGGGGGGGAAGAAATAAATATCGAGTTACAGGAAAACAAGGCTAACTTGATAGGCAAGAACACGAGGGAGAACGTGCAATTGTATAAATGGGTGGAATATGCTTATCATGTATGGCTGAAGAGTGTGTTTTTTGATAGAGTATTTAGCACGTATGAGGATTTTTTTCCTGATTTTGAAAAGTTTGTTGCCGGGTTGTCGGAGTTGAAGGCTGGTTTGAAGAGTGGTAACAAGGAGTTCGATGCATTGCTGAGAGAGTGGATTGATTATGCCACGGATTATTATGCTGTTGTTTTTTTACAAACCCCTCGATCGAAACATCCGAAGGTGTCTGATCGACCTGAGTATTACAAGCAGATTATTAATTCGAAGAAATTTGCGGATGAACGAGTGTTGGATTTTCCGAATGGAATTACGATGCTGAGATTGTACTCTATTTTTGCCGTGAACGAGAAGGATGTAAATCCGGCGGATAAGGCCCTGTACGAGCAGACTTGTTTGGAGGCGATCCCAAGTGATCGGCTGAGAGGAGAGTTTGTTGTAAGTCGTTTTTTCTCTGAGTATCGCACGTACGAGGAGTATTTGGATGGGATGAAGAAGTTCGAGAAATATTGGTTATCTCCCTCTTTAAAAGCCCGAGCGGAAGCGGTGGGAACTAAGTTGTACAAGACCCGTGCAGGTGGTGTCGCTGCTGATTTTACTTATCCGGATGTGAACGGTAAACAAGTGTCACTTTCTGATTTTAAGGGTAAGGTGGTGTTGATTGATGTCTGGGCAACTTGGTGCGCTCCTTGCCGGGGAGAGATCCCGTATTTGAAAAAGTTGGAGGAGGAGATGAAGGGTATGGATGTCGTTTTCTTGGGAGTGTCCGTGGATGAGGCTAGAAATAAACAAAAATGGTTAGATTTTATAGAGCAGGAGAAGTTAGGGAGTATTCAAGTTTTTGCTAGTGGTTGGAGTAAAATTACAAAGGATTACAAGATTAACGGGATCCCGCGTTTTATCGTGATCGACCGGAAGGGGAACGTGGTTTCTTTTGATGCTCCTCGTCCTTCGAATCCAGCTTTGAAAAAGATGTTGGAGGGAGCGTTAGGCAAGTAATGCTTTTAATGAACATGGATGAGAAAAATGTAACAATATGAAATTGAATGTTTTTATTGTAATCAAGGAGATCTTTGTTCTTTGTATTGCGTTGCTTTTTGCCGCTTGTGGTAGTGGGAATAAGTTCCATGAACATGATAATGAGTTGGCTAAACTGTCATTGGACGCCTTTGCCGAAGTAAAGGGACAGGTGCATCGGGAAAAAATGGACGAGGTTGGGTTGTATGAAGTGGTGGATGGGGCCGAGACGTTGATTAGTAAAACCCGGGTGGGGAAGAACGGGTGGTACGGGTTTGCGATAGAGCCTGCTCGTCCCGGATTCTACACGGTTGGGGGTGAAAAAACGAGTGAACGAATCCGAGTTTATTTGGAGGCAGGAGACTGGGCAGAGGTGAATATATTGGAAGATACGTTGGTTATAACGAATCGTAATACTCCTGAGAATTTATTGCTAGCCCGGTGGGAGAGCATATTTGAACCAGTGCGTCGGAGGGTGGATCATAAGGATTTTATCTTTTTCACGTATAAAGAGTTATTCCCGTATTACATGGATTTTTTGCCGAAAGCAGGGGCGTTTAAGAGGGAGATTCGTTCTGAGAATCCGTTTTTTGAAGAGTTGCTGAGGCAAACCGTGGAGTATGACGTGGAGTATTTTGCATTGAGGATATTGTCGGCTGTCAAGGTGGATCGGGCTGTGATGAGAGGATGTCGTCCCGAGCCGGGGGATTATCCTGATTATTATTCCACGTTAGTGTCGAAAGATAAATTGAACGACAGCAGCTTGTTGCGGCAGCCTTACGGGGTAGATTATTTGATGAGCTACACGAATCTTGCGTTGCAAAAGCTTAACCGGAAGCAAACCATTGTTGATCAATTGGAATGGGTTCCGTGTGATCTACTGAAGGCGGAGATCGTGTTAAGGCATGCCGGGTGGGCGAAAACGTACGAGAAATATGATGAGATCGTAACTTATTTTTCTAAGTATTTGACAACAGAAAGTCATCATCGGAGGATGGATGAGCTGAGTGCTAAATTGTACGTGGGGAATAAGGGAGCAAAAGCAGCGGATTTTACTTATCCGGATCGGAACGGGAAATTGGTTTCTCTTTCGGATTTCAAGGGGAAAGTGGTCGTGGTGGATGTTTGGGCAACTTGGTGTGGTCCTTGTCGGAAAGAGATACCGTATTTAATTAAGCTGGAAGAAGAGATGCGGGGCAAAGATGTTGTTTTTATAGGGGTGTCCGTGGATGAAAAGAAAGATCATCAGGCTTGGTTGGATGTGTTGGATAAAGAGGGACTGGAAGGCATACAATTGTTTGCCAGTGGTTGGAGCCAGATCGTCAAAGATTATAAAATTAAGGGGATTCCTCGTTTTATGGTGTTTGATCGCCAAGGAAAGGTGGTTACGATTGATTCTCCTCGTCCTTCTGATCCAAGGTTAAAGGCATTACTGGATGCGGAATTAGAAAAATAATTTAAGAAATAGAGTTATGATGAGAAAAATTCTGATATTGTGTTTGATAGTATGTAGCCTCTCACGGCTTGAAGCCCAAGAACAGGGAGTCCAATTTCAAGAGTTAACTTTTCAGGAAGCACTAAATAAAGCAAAGGCTGAAAATAAACTTGTTTTTGTGGATTGCTACACCAGTTGGTGTGGCCCCTGTAAATATATGCTGAATAATGTCTTTGTTCTTCCGGAGGTGGGTGAGTTTTTCAACGAGCATTTCGTGAATGTGAAATATGATATGGAGCAAGGGGAAGGGAGATATTTAAACGGGCGTTTTCATGTTAGATCTTACCCGACATTCCTGATGATTCGTCCCGATGGAACCGTGCAACACCGGATCGTGGGTTCCCGGAAAACAGAAAACTTCATGGAGTGTGTCAAACGGGGAGCTGAAGAAAGGACTTCTCGTTATTATCTGGAAAAACTCTATAAAGAGGGGAAATTAGGTGCGGAACAACGTACTTTGTATCGTAAAAGTTTGGAGGACGCTGGAGACTGGGATGAGGTGAAGGCATTAACAGGGGAAGAGTTCAAACGACTTTCCGATCAAGAAAAATGTTTACCGAAGAATTGGTATCTGTATGATCAAGATGAAGTTGGTCCTCAAGACGAGCGATTTGCTTATGTACTAGCTCATAAAGCAGATTTCGATAAGCAAATCGGTAAGAAGGTGGTGGATAAAAGATTGTATGATAATTATTATGGTTTACTTACGGGATTGAAATCCAATGCTCAGGTGGATGATCTGTTTGCTTTTTTGAGTAAGCAGTTAGAGACGGTTGATTTTATCGGTAAGGAAGGCATCCTTTTATCTCTTCACTTTGTGAAAGCTCAGAATAGCCAGAATATAGACGATATGCTTTGTCTGTTAGAAAAAGATGTGCAGAATTTGCCGCATGCTTTTTTGTGGAAAGCTCCTTTCCTCGATTTTATCATAGAAAAAGGAAGTGAAGAACAGATCGTGCGTTATGTCGCTTTGGAAGAAAGAGTGATAAATGCATTGGATAATGATAAGATGAAGAATATTACGAAAGAGTTTTTTGCGAAATATCGTTCTAAATTAAATTGAGGGAGACATGAAAAAGGTATTTTTAATCTTACTTATTTTGGTTTTGTCCTTTTGTGCAATAGCTCAAAAACAGGATACGGTTGTGACGATAACAGGACGAGTAGCGTCTGGAAAACCCATGCACCTTCTTGTTGAACGGCAAGTTGGGATGACACAGCGGTTGGTGGAGGCTGATGTCAGCGGAGAATATAGTATTACCTTTCCTGTCAAGGAACCTATGTTTTTATCGATAAGTATCGGCCGGCAAGTTTTTTCAGGTAATTTGTTTGTAGCTCCGGGAGCGAAGATTAATCTTGATTTGACTCAAGATGAGAAATTTCAAGGCTCTTATGCTGGGGTAAATAATTTATTACGACGAGTGTTAGCGGAAGAGTTTAAGCCGAAAACAGACGGGATAAAAACGTTTACAAAACCTTATGCCGAAGCGTTGTATCGTGGGTATCAAGAGCGGGAAAAAGTGATTGAAACTTCTGGTTTATCAATGAAGGATCAACAGATAGTCAAGGGATATATGCAATTCCAGTTACTGGAAAATCTGTATATGATGATACTGCGTTCGAAGGCTTTCGGGAAAGTTTTTAATCCTCCCGATGTGGCTCCTGATTACAGTGATCCCGTGTTGAACGTGAAATGGGTCAGAGAATTGACGTTTACCGGGGATTGGTTTGCTTTGTTTCAAGAGTGGTTGTACGCCCAGGTACGAAATGAAAAAATTAAGATAGGTTCTCGTGTAACTTACTTAAATGATATGGCGAGTGTGATTGAGGATCCTGTGTTAAAGGAGGCTTATTTGTTACGAGCGATAAAGTTAGAATTGTTACAAGGAAACGTGAAGGGTTTGGAGGAACGACTTCAAAAAGCAAAGTGTATCGTGAAATTCAAAGCGGGAAAAAACGAATTGGCTGTATGCGCTCAAGAATTGAAAAAAAGTGTGTATCGGGATATGTCAGGACTTGATTTTAGTAAATATAGTTTCCCGAATATTCATGGAGATACTATTTGTTTATCTGAATTCAAAGGGAAATACGTGTTTGTTGATCTTTGGTCCACGGGGTGTAATCCGTGTGTTGCTGAGATTAATTATGCCAAGAGGTTGGAAGATCGGTTGAAAGATTTACCGTTGGTATGGGTTTCGATCTCGTTGGATACACATGTTGATACTTGGAAAAAGTTTGTAAAGCAAAAGGATATGGATGGAGAACAGTTGTTATGTTCCCGGGCATATAAACATCCTTTGATGCAACAAATGGCTGTTCATGGGATTCCGCGTTTTATTATCTTGGACCCGGCAGGAAAAGTATGGGATGCCTCTTCTCGTAGGCCTTCCGATCCGGTGTTGGGAGAGCTGTTATTAAAAGAGTTGTCTGGAAATTAGTGTTAGATAATAAATATACCCTAACGATTTAAATCGTTAGGGTATATTTATTGTTATGAAGGGTGTTATTTTCCTCGAATAGCCGTGATTCCCGGTAACTCTTTTCCCTCGATGTATTCGAGCAGGGCACCACCTCCGGTGGATACGTAGCTGACCTTGTCGGCCAAGCCGAATTGGTTGATGGCGGCGACAGAGTCGCCACCCCCGATTAAGGAGAAGGCGCCGTTTGCAGTGGCCTTCACGATGGCATCAGCGATGGCTTTGGTTCCCACGGCAAATTTTGGCATTTCGAATACTCCCACGGGGCCATTCCAAAGGATTGTTTTGGATTGCTCGATGACCTTGGTGAAGGAAGCAATACTTTCCGGGCCTACATCCAATCCTTCCCATCCATCGGGAATTTCCATGGAAGGAACGATCTGGGTGTTGGCGTTATTGTCGAAAGCGTCGGCAGCGACAGTGTCGGTTGCCAATACAAGATTTACACCTTTTTCTTTGGCTAGTTTCATGATTTCAAGAGCCAGGTCGAGTTTATCTTCCTCGCAGATGGAATTGCCGACATGACCGCCCAGTGCTTTTTTGAACGTGTAAGTCATTCCACCGCCCAAGATGAGGTTATCCACCTTGTCCATGAGGTTCATGATAATATCGATTTTGGATGAAACTTTGGAGCCTCCCATGATGGCCGTGAACGGGCGGGTGGGGTTGTGCATTACTTTATCCACGCTTTCCAATTCTCCTTGCATGACGTAGCCGAATAGTTTGTCATTCGGGAAAAATTTGGCAATAACAGCGGTGGATGCGTGAGCCCGGTGGGCTGTCCCGAAGGCATCGTTGATCCAAACGTCGGCTAAAGATGCCAGTTTTTGAGCGAAATTCTCGTCTCCTTTTTCTTCTTCTTTGTAGAATCGAAGGTTTTCCAACAGGAGAACTTCTCCCGGTTTCAGGTCTGTTGCAGCTTTTACCGCACTTTCCCCGATGCAGTCATCGGCGAACTTCACGGGTACACCTAACAGTTCTTCCAGGTGTTTCTGGATATGTTTTAATGAAAATTTGTCTTCCGGTCCGTTTTTCGGGCGTCCGAGATGAGACATCAATATTACGGAACCTCCTCCCGTCAACACTTTCTTGATCGTGGGAACGGCTGCCCGCATACGGGTGTCGTCCGTGATCTCGAACTTTTCATTTAAAGGTACGTTGAAGTCTACGCGGATAAGCGCCTTCTTGTTTTTAAAGTTGTAATTATCAATTGTCTGCATAGCAATTGTTATTTTAATGAGTAAATTACTTAATCAAAAGATAAAGGTAAGGATAAAATTATTTAAACCAAAAAATATGCAGGAAGGAATTTAGTGGATGTACAGGATGAAAAAATGTGGGTGAAAATTTGTATCACTCACGGAAAATTTGGATTTTTACCTTCAATAAAAATGTGCATGGTAGTGAATAGACTATTAGCTTGGTGAGAGAAGACAAAATTAGCAGGAATGAGACGAGTTGTAATCATAATATGCATGGGGATAACAATTTTGTTTTTGTTGTCTTCTTGTCGGAAAAATGAGAAAGCGAAAACAGCAGAATTGTGCAGGGAGTTGGAGAACTCTGTGATGTTATCGCCTGCGTTTGATTCTTTGGTAAAGGTGTCTATGGGGTTACCTAATTTTTTTCGTTCGAAAGTATTGTTGACCGCGGGAAGTTGTTATTCCACTAGGGTGGAGCAGATGCAACAGGCTCGGATTTACTTACGGGAGGCCTACCGGATTGCCCCGCGGGACGTGAAGAATTTAGTGGCGCTGGAATTAACCCGGCTTTACGGTTCTTTGATTTTGCGGGATAGTTGTGTGGAAGAGGCCATTCGTTTTATCAGCCGGGTGCCTTCTAAGGTGGTATTTACCCGGGAGGAAGAGGCTAAATTCTATTACTTGGGAGCTTGTTTTTTTAAATCGATCGATATAGACCGGGCTTTTAAAGCCGTGGATCAGGCATTGTCGTTGTATCGGGGACTTTCAGATACGGAGGGGGAGATCGAGGCTTATCGCTTGAAAGCAACTTTATACGGGGTCTTGCAAGAATATGAAGAACAATATGCTTGTTACGAGGAGGCCTATCGCCTTTTACGACGATCAAGATTCCGGGATAAGGTGAAACCTTTTTACGAGCAGATGGCGGCAAGCCTGAAAAAGTTGGGAAGGCATGAGGAGGCGTTACTTTGGTATGAAGAGGTTTTAAAGGAATTGCCGGATTCAAGTAGGCTTGGACGTTACGGAATTCAGGTAGCCGAGGCTTATTCCGGGTTGGGGTATCACGAAAAGGCTCGGGAGATATTGAGGGGCGGGTTGGTGAATGAAAAACGAGGTGGAATGCGTAACGTGTTGCTTACTCGTGTTGCCGAATCTTTTATCCAGGAGGGACTTCGGGACTCGGCTTTGATAGCGTTAAAAAGTGCGATTGACTTCTACGAGATATATGCTCGGGAAAATCAATTGAAGGTTCCCGGTGTGATGTTCATGAATTATTTAAGGTATGGGCGTTGTTTGTGGGAGATGGGGGAAAAGGATGAGGCTGTTGCGTATCTGGAAGGTATTAGTTATAAAAAAGCAGAATCCCCGGAGAGTCAATTAGCTCAGGCCCGGGTGTTGGAATTGCTGAGCGAATATCACGAGGATATGGAGAATCGGCAGGCGTTTTGTGACGTCTTGCATCGACGGGATTCGGTTTTGGAGTTGTACGATTCCTTTTATGATAACGGGCGTTATCGTCAGGTGTTGAAAAAATACAAGAATCAAAAATTTCTACGGGAGATCGAAGAGATGAACCGGAAACAGGAGTCTGCCAATTGGTGGTTGGTGCTGGCATTACTTGTGACCGTGGGACTGATCGTTTCGGCCTTGATATATACCTGGGTTTCGTGGGGAAAAGAAAGAGAGTATAAAAAGAGAAAATAGTATTTATGGATAAGCACGAGATATTCATGCGGAAAGCGTTGGAAGAAGCCCGCTTGGCTGAAGAAGAAGGGGAAATCCCGGTTGGGGCAGTAGTCGTTTGTAAAGGTCGGGTAATCGCCCGGGCCCATAATCAAACCGAGCGTTTGAATGATGTGACGGCACATGCGGAGATGCTTGCCATCACGTCCGCGACTTCTTTATTGGGAGGAAAATATTTAAATGATTGTACCCTGTATGTCACGTTAGAACCATGCGTCATGTGTGGTGGTGCGCTTGCTTGGGCTCAATTGGGAGAATTGGTGTACGGGGCTGCCGACCCGCATCGGGGGTATGCCCGGCTTTCTCCGTCCGTGTTACACCCGAAGACAAACGTGGTTACCGGAGTTTTAGAGGATGAATGTGGAGAATTGGTAAAAAATTTCTTTGCCAGAAAAAGGTGATTAATTTATTCTCCATTTACCATTTTCCGTTTTCAATTGTTTTGTTGTACATTTACGAATTGAATAGATTGTTATTAATAAAATAGTACATGGGTAATTTTGATATAAGGACCGGGAATGTGCCAGATAGTGAGAAAGAGCTGGAGAAGGCTTTGCGTCCGTTGAGTTTTAGTGATTTTCAAGGGCAAAAGAAGATCGTGGATAATCTGGAAGTCTTCGTGGAGGCGGCGAAGATGCGGGGTGAATCTCTGGATCACGTTCTGTTGCACGGCCCTCCCGGATTGGGAAAGACAACTTTGTCGGCTATTATTGCTAACGAGTTGGGAGTCGGGATTAAGATTACTTCGGGTCCGGTGTTGGATAAACCGGGTGATTTAGCGGGGTTGTTAACTAATCTGGAGCCAAATGATGTGTTGTTTATTGACGAGATTCACCGGTTAAGCCCGATCGTGGAAGAGTATCTTTACTCGGCGATGGAGGATTTCAAGATTGATATTATGATAGATAAAGGGCCGGCTGCCCGATCCGTGCAGATCCAATTGAGTCCTTTCACGCTGATTGGGGCGACCACGCGTAGCGGCTTACTGACAGCCCCGTTGAGGGCGCGTTTCGGTATCAATAGTCACTTGGAATATTATGATCTCGACGTGCTGACGGGGATCGTGGAGCGCTCGGCGGCTATTTTAAGAACAAAGATCACGAGTCAAGCCTCGAAAGAGATTGCGTCTAGAAGTCGCGGGACTCCTCGTATCGCTAATGCCTTGTTGCGTCGGGTACGGGATTTTGCCATGGTGAAGGGAAACGGGGTGGTTGATCTTGAGATCACGACCTTTGCGCTGGAGGCTTTGAATATTGATAAGTTCGGGCTGGATGATATGGATAATAAAATTCTGTTGACGATTATTGATAAGTTCAAGGGGGGGCCTGTCGGTTTGACCACGATTGCAACTGCGGTCAGCGAGGACCCGGGAACCTTGGAAGAGGTTTACGAGCCGTTCTTGATCAAGGAAGGTTTTCTGAAAAGAACCCCCCGGGGACGTGAAGTGACAGATTTGGCCTACAAGCATCTACAGAAGAATCGGCGAACGGATGACTGGCAAGCCACGTTATTCTAGCTAATTCCGGAGGATTGGGAAAGCGGGAAGTGTTGGATAAAATGATAAATTCAAAAGTTTTATTAACGTTAAAAATGGGTGAAAGCGGGGTTTTGACTTGTTTAATTTGCGGAACGGATAAAATTTTGAAGAGGATCAATGAGTTATATTTGTGTTAAATAGTATTAAGCCTGTCAATTGTTAAAATGGATTTGTTAAATTTGCGTGTATGAGAAAGCAACAGATAATCATATTAGGAATTGTGTTTGGTATATCCTTGCTGGGATTGATTATTCTCCAGACCAGTTATTTCCAAACGGCTTACGAGGTGAAGAAGGAGCAATTCTTCTACTCGGCTAACCGGGCTATGGATGATATGGTCGATTATATCCGCAAGCAGGAAGAGGCGGGTAGGCTTTCTGAAAACAGGAATCTGTCTGAGGTCAGACGTCGGGGAGTGGAGATTGATGCCCCGATCTATATTGATCCGAAACGTCCGATTGCCGTGAAAAATGACCCGTCGGCAGTTGCCAATTCTATGCTTAATTTGATTGATGATGATTCGGAGGTGAAGGATGTCAGTGAATTTGTGGGAAGTAAGTTCAAGGAAGATAATCTGGCCACTTCTATTTCTAAGTTGCAACAAGCCATGAAAGAGCGAACCGGGGAAAATTACAGGTTTGTACCGGAAGGGAAAGAGGATAAACACGTGATCGAGGGGCGGGTAGATTTGAATAATCTATATGGTTTTATCGGTAACACGCTGACAGACGCGGGAATCCGTTCTCGTTTTGAATTCGGTATTAAGGAAAATGGTAAATTTATTTTGACTTCCAAGAATTTTTTAAGTCATGTCTCGGATGATGTGACGCTTAGCCGGAAGATATTTCCGGGTGAAAGCTCATCGGCTATCCTGTATCTGAAGTTCCCGGACGCATCGTCCGATACGGCAGGTTCCGTGTGGATGGTTCTGCCCGGGGTGCTGATCACGATTGCTATCGTGTTTTGTGCCGTGTTCTGTCTGATCGTTATTGTCCGGCAGAAAAAGTTGTCGGTTATCAAGAATGACTTTATTAATAATATGACGCACGAGTTCAAAACCCCGATCGCAACAATTTCTTTGGCATCCCAGATGTTGAAGGACGGGGCGGTGACGAATACCCCGGAGACCATTGACCGGGTGGCCACGATTATCCGGGATGAGAGTAAACGTTTAACTTTCCAGGTGGAACGGGTGCTGCAAACGGCTTTGTTCACGGAAACCCGGATGAAATTAAAGCTAAAGAATATAAATATTAATCAGTTGATTGAAGATTTATTACCTAAATTTAGCTTACGTGTGGAGGATAAAGGGGGTAAGTTCTCCGCTTATCTTGAGGCGGATCAAGATGAAGTGCTTGCGGATGAGGTGCATGTGACAAACGTGATTTCCAATCTCGTGGATAACGCGATAAAATATTGTGTAAAACCACCAGAAATTACCATTTATACTCGTAATAAAGATAAAGAAATTATAATAAGTGTCATTGATAATGGCATAGGAATTGCTAAGAAAGATCAGAAGTTGATCTTCGAAAGATTCTATCGTGTGTCCACGGGGAATTTGCATGACGTGAAGGGATTCGGCTTGGGACTATCATATGTGAAGAAAATCGTTGAGGCTCATGGTGGAAGGATAGACGTGGAAAGCTCCCTTGAAAAAGGTAGTTGTTTTGACATCATTTTACCTTTAACCGTAAAAAAGCAAAAAATAAAGAGAACCTTATTTTTCTAAATTCGTATATTTTTACAGAGAATTAAAAAATGAGAATTATTTAAAACAACATAGCTATGGATGAGAAAATTAAAATTTTATTGGCAGAGGATGATACCAACTTGGGTATGCTTCTTAAAGAATATTTGAGAGCTAAAGGTTTTGAGACCGTTTTATGTGAGGATGGAGAGATTGCATATGAAAGGTTTTTGAACGAACCGTTTGACATTTGCATTTTCGACGTGATGATGCCTAAAAAAGATGGTTTTACGCTTGCGAAAGAAGTTAGACAGATCAATAGCGAAATTCCGATTATTTTCTTGACGGCTAAGTCGATGAAAGAAGATGTGTTGGAAGGATTCAAGTTAGGAGCCGATGATTATATGAGCAAACCTTTCAGTATGGAAGAGTTGTTGCTTCGTATCGAGGCTGTCTTGAGAAGATCAACCGGGTTGAAACCGGAAGACGAACAAGAGATCTTCAAGATTGGTAAGTTAACATTCAATTCTAAGAAACAAACCTTGTTTGACGGGGAAGAAGAACAAAAATTGACCACGAAAGAGTCTGAGTTACTTCGTCTGTTGTGCTTGAATGTAAACAAGGTATTGGAGAGAAACTACGCTTTGAAGAATATCTGGGCTGACGACAATTACTTTAATGCCAGAAGTATGGATGTTTATATCACGAAGTTACGTAAACATTTGAAGAAAGATCCGTCGGTGGAAATTATCAATGTTCACGGAAAAGGATATAAATTGATTCTTTGATGATAAAAAGGGGATTCGGAAGAGTCCCTTTTTTGTTGGAAGTTGACAGGTTTCAAGTTGCAAGTTAAAAAGTTTCTATGTAAACTTGCAAACGATAACAAGTCAACTTTTGTTTTATAGTTAAGGACAATAATTTTAAAGAGATGAAAATAGCGATAGCATGTGACCATGCCGGTTACGAGTACAAGGAACGGTTGGTAAAATACCTTCGGGAAAAAGGTCATGAAGTAAAGGATTTCGGTGCTTATTCTGCCGAGAGTATGGACTATCCGGATACAGCTCATCCGATGGCTGCGGCCGTGGAGGCTGGTGAATATGAAAGAGGAATTGCCATTTGCGGAAGTGGTAACGGCATTTCCATGACCGCCAATAAGCATCAGGGTATTCGTTGTGCTTTGTGCTGGAACATGGAACTTGCAGCTTTGGCTCGTCAGCATAATAATGCGAACGTGGTTGGATTGCCTGCTCGTTTTATTGCTTACGAGGAAGCTCAAAATGTGGTAGACGTTTTTTTGTCAACAGATTTTGAAGGTGGTCGCCACCAAAGAAGGGTGGAGAAGATTCCGGTAAAATAAAAGGGTTGGAAGGTTCATAAAGTTTATAAGGTCTATAAAGTTCTTGGTCCCCCGAGGGGCGCTTTGTCTATGACAGCTTGAGCTGCCGTTAAATCATTGTCCGAAGGACACCCGTTACTTTATAGACCTTATAAACCTTATAACTTTATGAACTCCGAACGTCAGATTCGGCACATATCCACCGGCATTTCTTTCTGTGCGTCCGTCACGGCCAAGGTGGTCATGTAAACAATGTCTCTCACGCTACATCCCATTTGTAAAATATGTACGGGTTTATTCAAACCAAGTAAAACGGGTCCGATGATTTCGTTGTTTCCTAGTTCTTGCAACACACCCAAGGCTATACTTCCGGAACTAAGGTTTGGGAAGATAATCGTGTTCACGTCCTTGTCTGCCAGTGGGGAGAACGGGAAACGTGCTTGTCGCAATTCGGTATTGAATGCGATGGATGCAGACATTTCGCCGTCAACCAGGATTTCGGGGTATTTACGATGAAGCGTGTCAACAGCCTCTTGTATCTGTGCCGGGCTACCCAAGCGGTATTCCCCGAAATTGGAGTATGAGGTGAGGGCGACAATCGGTTCCACGTTGAATTGTTTTACAGCCTCGTAGGTCAGGACGGTCACGCATTCCAGTGTGTCGGCTGACGGATGACTGTTGACTGTCGTGTCGGCTAGGAAATAAGTACCTTTTTTATTGGTCACGATGTGCATACCTACGGCATATTTGCAACAAGCTCTTAGGCCGATGATGTCTTTGGCAGCCCGGAGTACATCGTGGTAATTAGAGTGAATCCCGGAAATAAAACCGTCTGCCTCTCCTGATTCAACCATCATTAAACCGATGAAATTCGGGTTTTTCATTAATTCTTTGGCTTGTTCCAGAATAACCCCTTTTCTTTGTCTTTTTTCGTAATAAGCTTGGGTGTATTGATCTATTTTATTGATCTCTTTTGCCGGGTCGAAAATGGTTAGTTCGGGTAACTCTAATTTATATTGTTTTTGGAGAGTTTCGATTTCGCTTTTGTTGCCGATGAGTACGGGATAAGCGATCTTTTCGGAAAGTATTTCCTGTACGGCCATCAGGGTTTTTATATCGGCTCCTTCTGCGAACACGATCCGTTTGGGGTTAGTTTTGGCTTTACGGGTCATTCGGCGCATGAGTCTTTCGTCTTGGCCCATACGTTTTTCCAGTTGATCCCGGTAGGTATCCCAGTCTTCGATCTCCGTGCGAGCAACTCCCGATTCGATGGCGGCTTTGGCCACGGCAGGGGCGATGCGACTGATCAGACGGGTGTCCAGAGGTTTGGGAATGATATAATTCCTGCCGAAAGCGATGGACGGGTCATTGTATGCCATTTTCACGTTTTCGGGAACGGGTTCTTTCGTCAATTCAGCCAGCGCGTAAGTGGCGGCAAGTTTCATCTCCTCGTTTATGCTCCGGGCTTGCACATCCAATGCTCCCCGGAAGATATACGGGAATCCGAGTACATTGTTGATCTGGTTCGGGTAGTCCGAACGTCCCGTGGCGAAAATGATGTCCGGGCGGCTGTGAATGGCTTTTTCATAGCCGATTTCCGGATTCGGGTTAGCAAGGGCGAATACGATCGGGTCTTTGGCCATGCTTTGAATCATTTCTTCGCTCAATATATCAGCGACAGAAAGACCTAAAAACATATCAGCTCCAACGAGAGCTTCGGTTAGTGTACGGGCAGAGGTCTCAACGGCAAATTCTTCTTTCTCTGTGTTGAGGCCGGCTCTTCCCGTGTAGATAACTCCTTTGCTGTCGCACATGATCATGTTTTCTTTCTTCACACCCAATGCTTTATAAAGGCGGGCGCAGGAAATGGCCGCGGCTCCGGCCCCGTTGACCACGACACGAATGGTATCAATTTTTTTCCCGTTGAGTTCGAGGGCATTTAATAACCCGGCAGCTGAAATAATGGCTGTCCCGTGTTGGTCATCGTGCATCACGGGAATATCCAGTTCTTCTTTGAGCCGGCGTTCGATTTCGAAACATTCGGGTGCTTTAATATCTTCCAGGTTTATTCCCCCGAAAGTCGGGGAGATCATTTTAACCGTTTCGATGAATTTATCCACGTCTTTCGTGTCGAGTTCGATGTCAAACACGTCGATGTCCGCGAATATTTTAAACAATAATCCTTTCCCTTCCATGACGGGTTTGCCGGACAAGGCACCAATATCTCCTAGTCCGAGTACGGCTGTCCCGTTTGAAATCACGGCTACCAGGTTGCTCTTGGCTGTATATTTGTAGGCATCAATTTGATTTTTCTGGATTTCCAGGCAGGGTTCCGCTACCCCTGGAGAATAGGCCAGTGAAAGATCATATTGTGTACTATGTGGTTTTGTCGGAACGACTTCAATCTTTCCGGGACGTCCCATTGCGTGGTAATGCAGGGCCTGTTTTTTATCCATGTTGTTCATATTTTTAGTCATTTTAAGCGTGTGTAAAGCTATTTGGACTTGATTTAAATAACAAGGTATGATACGTTAATAAAAAGTTAAAGTCAGGACATTAACTCGGGTTAAAAGAATTTATAATTAATTTAGCAAATTGTAACATTGGTGCGTTAGATAATGGGAAAATTTGGAGGCATAATATTGATCTTGATATTATTGATGTGGTGTTGTAATACCCGGAAAACGGTTGTGGAGTTTAATCTTATCGGGTCTTCAGGGATACAGCCGGAGCTGATGGTTAACGGGGAGGAACGGGAAATTGAAGTGGATGACTCCGGCTATGCCAAATTGATGCTGACAGGGGGCGAACGCGGATACGCAACGTTAAAATATGGAAAGGATCGTCTTCCTTTGTTTATTGAAGACGGAACGACATTGCAAATATATATTTACGGGGACCATGCTAAAGGGAATATCCGTTTTGAAGGAGACGGCTCTCCCAAGAATAATTATTTGAATAGTCAGGTCATGAAGAATCTGTCTGTCGATTATGAACTGAATGCCCCGGAGTTTTTAGGCCAGTTGAAGGACTTGATTCAAGAGCAGTTTCATTATCTGGATACCATGGGTTTCGATGCCGCTTTTACTGAGATGGAACGGAACCGGATCAAGTTTTCCACTTATAAAGCGTTGGAAAATTACCCTTTGTATCATGCTTGGAGTACGGGAAACACGGATTATCAGCCGGATACCGCTTATCTTTCCTGTATCAAAAAATTGATCAAGGAAGATGAGAAGTTGTTGGTTCTGAAGGAGTACCAGGAAGGAATGGCCTCCTTGGTTTCGTTGATCAGTACGTACCACATGAAGGAGCTGGATGCCTACAAGCAAGTGATGGCACAGTTTGATTACGTGATTCACCATTTGACGAACGAGACGCTGGTGGAGTTCCTGATCGATCATTACGCTTATGCTTATTTGCTTGGTGTGGGAATTGACGAGCATATTGATGATGTCTTGCGGGTGTATGATTTTTACGTGAAGGACCCGGCATTGCGGAAACGGTTTCAAGAGATTTATGATCGTTGTGCGAAAATTGTCCCCAGTAGTCCTGCTTTTGATTTTATGTTTACGGATATTGCCGGGCAAGCCGTCGAATTGGAAGATTTCAGGGGAAAATATTTGTTCATCAACGTGTGGACTACTTGGGGTGTTCCTTGTCGCTATGAAAATCTGGCTTGGGAGAAACTGGAGAAAGAGTTTGAAGATGAAAATATCGTGTTCGTGGCTGTTTCTTGTGATAATGACCGTGCTGTCTGGGAAAAGCGGGTGCGAGAGAATCCCAAGGGAGAAGTACAATTATACATGGGGAGTGACCGTTCTTTCATGGATTTTTACATGATTCGCGGAATCCCTCGTTTTATTTTGATCGCTCCGGATGGACGTATTATCAACTCGGATATGTCACGACCTTCTGATCCCGAAACAGCGAAAACGTTGCGGGCTTATCTGAAAGAAAAATAGTTTTTTATTTAAACCACTGGGTCACGTCCTCATTTTTCAGAATGTGGATGATTGTCTTGCCGTCAGCCGTGTAATTGGGATGCTGGCAGGCGAACAAGTTGTCGAACAGATTGCTCATTTCCTGTCTGTCCAGTGGGGTATTGTAATCTAGCGATGCCGCCTTAGCGAGCGACAGGGCTATGCGTTCCCTCATTTTATCTCGGATTGAACCTTCCGTGTTCTTGTAATGTTCAATCAGGCTGATAAGCACTTCTTTTCCGCGAGAAGTCGACAAGTCGGACGGGGTGGCGTAGATGGCGTAACAATTCTTTCCGAATTCTCCGAGTTCAAAGCCTAACATGGCCAGATCGTCCATGATTTCTTTTACGAGTAGAAAATCTTCAGCCGAGAGTTCCAGAGTTTCGGGGAACAGGCTTTTTTGTCCGCAGATTTGTTGGTGTGACAAGGTTTCCAGGTAACGTTCGTATAGCACCCGTTCGTGCGCCCGTTTCTGATCAATGAACATCAACCCGGAATGAACGGGCGTGACAATGAATCTGCCTTTCATTTGCACGAAAGAGATGATTCCTTCGTGGTCCTCCTGTTTCTCTGCCATTTCGGGGATTTCAGTTTGTACTTCTTCGGTTTTATCTTCCAATCCGGCGAAGAGTGCATCCCAGTTCGCGGGAACTTTTTCCTTGTGCCGGGGTTCGAAGTTCTGGCGTGAACTATTACCGCCTGACTGTTCGAAGTTTGAATCTTCTTTCGAGATCGAGGTGGAATAGTTGAACGGGTTGTAATGGGGATTATAACTGACCTTGGGAACCTTCGGGAGAATCGGTGAGTCGGGAACCGTGAAGTCAACCTTGTCTTCCGTGTCAAAGTCTATTGTTGGGGTTACGTTGAATTTGCCCAAGGCCTCTTTCACGCTGGCCAGTATAATTTGGAATATAGCACTCTCGTCTTGAAATTTGATCTCCGTCTTTGTCGGGTGGATGTTCACATCTATAATGGAAGGGTCCACCGTGAAATAAAGGAAATACGAGGGGATCATGTCCCCGCTAATCAGTCCGGCATAGGCTTCCGTGATTGCTTTATGGAAAAAGTTATGTTTCATGAACCGGTTGTTCACGAAAAAATACTGTTCCCCGTAAGTTTTCCGGGCGTGCTGGGGGATGCACACGAAACCATTGATGGTGACGATTCCCGTTTCGCAATTAACCGGGAGTAGTTTTGTATTAATCGTTTTCCCGAAGGCATTAACGATGCGCTGACGCAAGCCGGATGCGGGCAGGTTGTATATTTCATTCCCGTTGTTGACGAGCGTGAACGCGATATCCGGGGCGGTGAGGGCTACCCGTAAGAATTCCGTGGTAATATTACGGAGTTCCGTGGTGTCCGATTTCAGAAATTTTCGCCGGGCGGGAATCGTGTAGAACAGGTTTTTAACCAGCATATTTGTTCCCCGGGAACAATTGATATTTTCCTGATTTTTTAATTCAGAATCGGCCACGAAGAGGTAGGTCCCCAGTTCATCCTCTTCCCGTTTGGTGCGTAATTCCACCTCTGCCACGGATGCAATCGATGCAAGGGCCTCTCCGCGGAATCCCATCGTGCGGATGTTGAACAAGTCCTGTGCGCAGGATATTTTGGATGTGGCATGACGTTCAAAAGCCATGCGGGAATCTCTCGGGGACATTCCTTTCCCGTCGTCAATGACCTGGATGAATCCTTTGCCTGCGTTCTTTAGGATAACTTGTACTTTTGTTGCCCCGGCATCAAGGGCATTTTCCATTAATTCCTTCACCACGGAGGCCGGACGTTGTACGACCTCTCCTGCCGCAATCTGGTTCGCTACCGAGTCGGGTAATAATTGAATTACGTCTGCCATACCGGAATCCTTAGAATAATTTCATGATAAGATCAATCTTGTAAGTCGCCAAATAAAAGATCGCAATCAATATAATGATAAGTATCATAAAGAGACGGGTTGCGTAACCAAGGCGCAATCCACCACGTTCACTTTTACGTTTAGCATACTCCTTTTGCAATCCGGCTCTGACATCGGGGATATATTCATCTCCTTCTTCCGGCAGACCCAGTTCTGTGCGAATGCGTTTCTCTCGTTCTTTTCTGGCTTCGGCCTCCGGGTCCCAATAGCGGGGTTTCGGGTTGAAACGGCGATATTCCGGTTGTTTAAATAGTCCCATGATTTCTATTCCTTAGCACGTTAAATCTTTAATTGTTCGTTTTCGTTTTCTTCGATGTCTTGCCAAAACTACGGGCAATCCATTTCGGTACGATAAATGCCCCGATAAACAGGTAAGGGTAGTAGCTGATGAGCCTCCATAAAATGGCCATCGCTATGGCAACCCCGGCGCTCGGAAGAAATTCTCCGAGGTACTTGGAGAAGACAAATTCCGCAAAACCGCTACCACCTGGAGTCGGGCTTACCAGCATCATGATCCACATGACGAGTTGTCGTGCAAAGATAAGAAAATGTTGCGCCCAATCATAACGTCCGAACCAAAAAGCCACGAGGATGGCGTTCACCACCCAGTAACGTGCTGTCCACGAGAAGAAAGTCGCTCCGAATGTTTTTAGCCAGAAGGAGAACGGCATATTTCTTAATTCGTGGGAATTCCGGATAATATCGGTTCCGGCCTCGTTGGCATCATGACGCCATTTGCGGAGAATGCGCCACCGGAATAATTTCATGATCAGCCATTTCAAGCCCCGAGGATTCTTGAATAACCCGTAGCTTAACACGAGAAGGTAGGCAAGTTTCACGCTATACCCGATAACGGCCACGAGAATTAACCCGTCGGCCACTGCTTTCGTGGTATCCGGCATTTCCCACAGTGCCTGATGGTTGACGAACAGCAGTATGAGTGGAAACATGATGATGAAGTACAATTCGTCAAGAAAGGAGGTTGCCATGACCATGGCGGAACTTTTCCCGACTCCGATTCCTTCTTTATGCACGAAAAGGATCGCCAGGCTGGTTCCCCCGATGGCGGAGGGAGTTACGGCCGAGGTGAATTCCCAGAGGAATATGACCCGGATGGACTGAATCCAGTTTAGTTTCCCGCCGGACAGTATTTTGATCCGGATAATATACCCGAAATCCCGGATGGCCATACACAGGACGGCAACGAATAACCAGAACACGGTGTTCCATGTAAAGGTGATCATGTCAAATGCTTTGGGATCGAATTCTTTATATAACATGTAAGAGACCACGGCCAACCCGATAATGATGGGGTATATGATTTTATACGGGCTGATTTTTTTTGTCAGTTTCTGGTTCTCTTCTTGGCGCTCCTGTTCCATAAACTCTGGTTTTTATTTGTGGCTAATTTACGAAAAAAAGGACAACGTGTTAAACTCGTTGTCCTTTTTTTCAGGAAAGAGTGGTTAATTAGGCTACGATGATTTTTTCACGACGGGAGAGATTTTCGTGGTATCGTTTACTTACAGCCCGGTGAATGAAGTACATGTAAGGTAGTCCCAAGTTGGTTTCGAGAAGGGAGTTAACCACGATGGTCATGAAACTTGGGTTACGGATTCCCGTGACCAGTAGTACGAATTCCCATGCGAATTGTACTAGAATCCCGATGGCAAGAATCCACGGTATGTTAATCTTTCGGGTTTCGTCCGTCGTTCTGATGTTATGAATACAAAGAATAGCATATCCGACGAAGAGGATGAGGGCCATGATACCATGGTAGGCTCCCGTACCCCTTGAAATGGCGATCGGGGCGAAATTACCCCCGAAACTTTGGCTTAGTAACGAGGTGGTAAACCAAGAGGCGATAATCAAGATGGACCATTCCAATGCCCGTTTGTCCCGGTCGAGCCAGAGCCATATCCATACGAAATTCGTGAAACCATAACTCATGCTTAACCACAGGAGAAAACAGAACGGATCGGCTCCTTCCACACTTCTCGTGCCTAAATACAGGTAAAAATAACCATAGTCAACAATGAAATACAGGATTCCGGCCAGTAATCCGACAATGATTGCCAAATATCTTTTCGTGTAAACTAAGGTTGCACCTAAGAAAAGTAGGAACGCGACATCAAGGTACATGTAAAGTGCGTTCATCGTACGTGCTGCAATAACTTCCATTATGTTGTATTTTTAGGTTTAGTGATGATTTATGCAACATAATTTATGCCAAATTGGATTTTTTTTGCTGAAATGCTAAAAATTGTTCCTACCCGTTTCTAGGATTTGTAATCTTCCGGGTGAAGTCTTACCCTCGGTATGGCTACTCTTGCGTCTTGTCGTTATCTCTTCGTTATCCTTTCGATGAAGTCAGTTTCTATAGGAACGAAGGGAAAACGGAGAGTTGACGACAACATAAAGAGACAGATGTAAGTGTTGGTTTGGGGATGGAGGGGTAGAGAAATAGTTTTGAAATAAAAATTTGAGTATTTGCACTCCACTTTTCCTTGTTTTTTTAAGCCGTTCCAAAACCTAAAAAAAGCCCCGAAAACACTCTTAAAAAGAAAAAGCATTGAATTTCAATGCTTTAGGTGGTGTTCGTGGACTTTAAGGTTGAATTATCGAACCAATTTGTTGCCGATTGGGTTAAAATAATACAGTTTATGAATGATATTGGATGAGGTAGAATCACGTCTTTCATAAACGATTAGAGGGAAATGGGGGGACGTACCCCTGTGTCGTTTTTCCGTATCCTCTCTCTCGGCTTTTTTTAGAGGTTAATGAAGTAGGAATAACAACCGTATCTTTCATGAATCTGGGGGATATTTGAGAAATTCTCGAAGTTTACTATACTTTCTGTTTTTATTGTTCTTACTTTTTCGTATCCGATACTATTTATAGAAAAAATCAAGACATGGCAACAGGTAAAAGACAATTTAGAGACATGGAAGATGACGTGAAACAGAAAATCAGTCAAAGTTTGAAAAACCGGGGAAAATCTTCGGAACACGCTCAAAAAATTTCGGATTCGATGAAGAGATATTGGAAAACCGTTCCGCCTAAACCGAAACCGAGTGACGAGGAGAGTTCGGGGGTAATTTGATACCCCCCTTTTTTTCACCACTTATCAAGGTGAAAAAACTTGCTTTTTGGCAAGGTGATAATAAAAGTGCTAATGTGAAAATGAAATGTTATGTTTTGATAAACTAATGATAAAAACAAGTATAAATAATATATCTGATATAGGTGATGATTTTGTAGCTAATATTAAAAATGATGTTATAATATCCCACAGGTACAAGCAAGAAATGCCCCTTTTGAAAATTCGTTTAGAGCATGGGCATGATGAATTGATAATAGAGTTTACCTCGAAGTTATTAGGGGATGATATGATTTATTTGATAAACCAGTCTAACATTCGTCAATGTTTGGATAATATCAATGCTCTTGGTTGTTGTCACTTGGCGGTCGATGCGATTCTTAATGAGGCGGAAGTTTTACGGTGTGATGTAACGAGAGATGTTCTTTGTTCCGACATATCGAAAATTTCAAATTATGTGGCTACACATATTAAGAATAACAAAAAATGGGTTTGTAAGCAATACCAACAAAATGGTGTCGTGCTTGAAAATGTCGTGAGTACCGCAAGATGTAAAAAACGCTTGACGATATATGATAAGCATAAGGAATTGTCAAAAAGTCGAAATCGTGACTACTTGAACGGTCTTTCCGCTAAGTCTGCCGTGGAGGATTTCTACAAGGATAAAATTAGGTTCGAGTTAAACTTGAACTCCAAAGAACAGATTCGGAAAAATTTGAATGTGGAGGAAACAACTTTAGTAAAGGTGTTAGCCGCTTGTGGTAATCCTATCTTGAACATTCTGGATGAGGTGTTATGCCAACCTGTTTCATGTGAAGAGGTACAAGGTCTCTCTTTACGAGATTATGAACGACTTGCATTTTTACGTGAACATGATAATGACTTGCAAAAGGTGGAGATGAAAGTTCGTTCCCTTGTTTCTTGTAACACTTCAATCAATAAAACGATGAAACCGTATAGGGAATTGTTAGGCCGCTTGAATCAAAATATTTCCGTCATTTCTTTTCCGGCTCTATTGAAAGAGCCTGCCTAACCTTTTCCGTGAGGGTGAACAAGTCTTCCGGGGTGTTGATTTTGAAAATGTCTCCCCTAAATTCCACGAACCCGGATAATTCATTAATACGTGGTGTCTGAAATAACTCCGAGACTTCCACGCCTAAAACTTCGGCGACTTGGCGTAATCGGTCAAGGGTTGGATTACCGTTGAGGCTATTGGATAGGTTTACTCGATTAATGTGTAAGGCCGTGGCAATATCTTGCATACTCATACCTTTTAGCTTGCATAGTTCTTTCACTCTTAATTTGCTCATGTCGTAATGGTTTATTGGTTACAAATATAGTAAGAATTTCAATATACTATTACATTATGAAGAAAATATAGTGATAAACCATTAAAAAGTAGTTGATTAATTTGGTAAATTGTAAATAAATCACTACATTTGTGGTGTAAAAACAAATAAACCATTACAAATATGAAAAGAATAGTAAAATATAGGATGGGATGTAGCGGTTCGGGTTGGGGAATCTGGGATAATGAAACGGGTGAAAAGGTGGAGGGATGTGGAACACGTCTAAATGCCTTGGAACGGTTATACGAGTTGAATGGTTGGACTAAACCTAAAAGGTGGTACTAGCGTGTACCACTTTAAAAATGTGCTGTTTTAATCTTTTAGATAAGGTTTTAGAACACGATTTTTTGTACTGGAATAACGCAAAGAATTAAAATGAAACAGGAGATAAAAGAAGTTGTGATATTTGCCCGGGTGTCCTCTACTGGGGATAGACAAGACTACCAACGACAAGTAAATGATTTAACCGACTATGCAACTCGAAACGGGATGAAGGTAAAAAGAGTGTTCGCCGAAAAGGTCAGCGGGGGAAAACGTAATGAGGAACGGGAGGAGTTGATGAACATGATTGCTTACGTGAAAGAACACAAGGTTAAGAAAATCTTGGCAAGCGAGTTGTCCCGGGTTGGGCGGAACACGTTACAAGTCTTGAAAACTATCGAGATACTGAACGAGAACGGGATTAGCCTATTTATCCAGAATTACGGGATTGAAACATTGACGGACGAGGGAAAGATAAACCCGATGAGTCAACTACTTGTCACGATTTTGGCGGAGATAGCTCGAATGGAGAGAAAGACCATACAAGAACGTATGGAGAGTGGGTATCGTAATTACCGGGAGAATGGGGGTAAAGTTGGTAGGAAAGTGGGGTATCGGAAAGACGAAAGAAAACTATTACAGGAATACGTGGACGAGGTGAAGTTGCTAAGAAAAGGTTACTCGCTTCGGAACGTAGCGAAAATAACAGGACATTCCGTTTCCACCATCCAAAAAATTAAGTTAGTTTTGGCGAAACAATAAATAATGAAATTAAAATATGACACCCATTAGGCGTTTGTTAAATGCTGAAAAGTATGTACCTTTGCATCGTTGAGGATAAAATACCTTGACATTGTACATATAGAAGCGTTTAGCTTTATCCTGTAACTGAAAATCTGGTAAATTTTTGTATGGAACAGGGAGAAGGCGATACAAACGTTCATGCTTTGGCTTTATATGCTTGCATATATAAGTTTTAGCGTGGGGTGTCGTTTTATTTGTTCCAAGGTTTACCAGAGCCGCAGTTACGATAATTCAACAATCCTCACGCTTCTTTTATTTATAAATCTACCACTTGGGGATTGGGGTAAAATAAATAGTAATTTAAACATGAAAAAGATTTTTTTATTGTTAGCGTTGTTCTCAACGATGTTTATGGCTTGTTCTGATGATGATGATGAGAAAGATGGAGATGATGGTGGTAAGAGTGAAAATGTGGTAAAGGTCGGGGAGAAAACGTATAAAGTTTATGGAATCGATGCCTATTACCTTCAAGATTTGGAGCAATTCGTGATAGGTTTTTATCTTCACGAGAAAAAAGTGGTCAATAACGATATTTATTTTGCCGCCAGTGATTTTAACTTGAACTCTATTGCAAAAGATAAAGTATATCAAGTAAACAGGTACATGGATATGAGTGGAAAAGAGCAAGAGGCGAATAGTTTTGATGCTTTTATAAATGACCTGCATGATAACACGGAGCCTTTGTATAGTAAAGCAGGTTCATTGAAGGTTTTAGAATATGATGCTCAAAAAAGACAGGTTACAATGGAATTTGATGTGACTTTTGATGATATGGAAGGTGGAAATGTGAAAGTAATGACGGGAACATTCACGTTTGTGTATGCCGTAGAAAATTCTGATGAATAAATGAGTGTTTGGATATTGTTACGTGAATTCGGTCAATATAAAACTTGAAGGTTTTGAAGAATCGGCACGATCCGTGCCGATTCTTTTATATTGAATTTTTTTTACAAAAACGATAGTTTAATGTCGCAAAGTTGGGTTTTTGATTTTTTTGCGTGTATATATGCACAAAATTTCAAAAGCATTATGAATATGTAAGCAATAAGTAAGATTTAACCCTTGATAAACTACGGGGATTAGGAGAGAACTGTCTGAACACATACGCTAAGCGTGGCAGTTTGAGGTTAAGTCAAAATGTGGGAATAAGGTGTTTCGACACCATGGTAATTCGTATGTGAATGTTTAGCGATACGGAATTAGATGATTATAGAAAAGAATTTAGAAAAATAGGACTCTCATTCACTGATGAAGAGATGCGTGAAATATTAGGTTATTTATATGTTTATGGGAGTATGATGTATGATATGTTGGATAATGAATTAGTTTAATTATGATGAGGGTAAAGAAAACAGATACTTCCAAAGACAGAGTTGCGGTTATTTGGTGTCGAGTATCAACGAAAGAGCAATTTAAAAATAATTGTAGTATAGATGTACAAAAGAAAGAATGTAGAGAATACGCAACGCAGCACAATATTCAAGTAATTGGAGAATATGAGGGGAAAGGTGAAAGTGCCAAAACAACCAATGGACGGCAATTTCAAGAAATGTTGAAAGTTGTAACATCAAATAAGAAAGTCAATACAATCTTAGTTCGTACTTATGACCGCTTCTCTCGTACGGGAGGAGAGGGAATTGTGGTTAAAGAAATGTTGCGGAAACGAGGAGTAGATTTGATAGCAGTTGCTCAACCTGTTGAAAAGAATACTCAGGGAGAGTTTTTAGAAGACTTGTATTTAATATTAAGTAAGTTTGATAATTCTCAACGGCGAGACAAATGTTTAGCGGGAATTAAGGGATGTATGGAACGGGGGGATTGGTGTTGTCGAGTTCCGATGGGGTTTTCTCGGAAAAAGGTAGATAAAAGACATATAATCACGGTTAATGAAACGGGTAAAATATTACGAGAGGCATTTTTGTGGAAAGCGAATGAAAATATAACTAGTGATGAGATTATGAGACGATTAAATCGGAGGGGTGTTTTTATAAAGAAGTCGCAATTAAGTGAGATGTTCCGGAATAAGTTTTACTGTGGGATGATTCGACATTGGTCGTTAGGCGAGGATTGGATAAGGGGAAATCAAGAAATTCTTATAGAACCGGAAATCTTTGATAAGGTCAATCGAAAGATGAACGAGGGGCATTTAGCTGGGTATGAGAAACAGGAAAGCAATAACTTCCCATTAAAAGGTCACGTTTTCTGTCCAGATTGTCATAGACCGTTTACGGCTTATACAGTGAAGAAAAAAAATCGGGATTATTACAAGTGTAACACGAAAGGTTGTTGTCATAATCGGGCTGCCGATGTGATGCACCAGAAGTATATAAACTTATTGTCTGATTATCGAATCCCTAAATGTCTGTTCCCGATACTTCAACGAGTTTTTACGAAAGTTTTTTGGGAAAACAATCAACGGGAGAAGGAAGAAATTAAATCTTTGAATATCCGTTTGACCGATTGTGAGGTTAAGGCAAAGGCAGTTCGTTTGCGTTATGGCTTGGGTGAAATTGATAAGGAAATTTATGACGATACGATGAATGTCTTGGAAGAACAAAAAGATGAGATAGAACAAAATTTAGAGCTATACAAAAATAAATTATCGAACCTTGACCGCTATACAACAAAGGTACTTAAAATGTCTTGTAAATTAGGGGATTTGTGGCAAAAAGGAAATGCAAGAGTTTGCCAAAAGCTCCAAAATTTGGTCTTTCCACAGGGTATTGAATGGGATGATAAAAATGATGATTATCGAACTTTTTCGGAGAATGAAGTATTCCGGTTATTTCGTAAAATATCAACGACTTACAAGTATGAAAGTAAAAAAAATACTCCACTTTCCAGTGAAGTATCCGCTTTAGTGGAGAATAACGGAAACTCGTTTTTATGGTAATGGTTTGGTTATTAGTATATTATTTTGTTTCAGTTTTTTCTGTTTGCAATCTTTGTTTCAGTTTTATTCCTTTTGCTAATTGGGATTAATTGTTTTATAATTAATATTTTATCTTGTCCTTTCTGTTGATCTGATCTTTTGTATTTTTGTAATAAACTAAAAAATGAACTTATGAGATCGGTGTATGATTTTTCGTTAGCTGAATTGAAAAATTTGGATCAACAATCTTTCGAGTATTTGATAAGTCAAGGGAACAGGAGTCTTGATGAGTCGATAAAATCGTCTTCAACTCTTTCCCATCGAGCGTATACTGTAATGGCATTCGTGTTCGCATTTTTTTCATTTGCAATGGAATCCGTGATAAATTCAGCTTGTTTGACGATAAAGGTTATTTTTACTCTTGTTTTTGTTACTTCTTTAGTTTCCTTATTTCTATCAGCAAAACCGTATAAAATAAAATATGCTGGACGCATTCCCGCTCAAATAAATCTTGAAGGTTGTTTACGACGAGGGGGAATGTCTTCCTATCATTATTTGCTTGCGGCGGAACTCTCTGCAATGAGACAAGATATTGAATTTAATAGAGCCTCATTGGAAAAGCGGACACGGTTATTTGTATTCGGATTGCTCATGTTTTTTATTAGCTATATTGTTATAATTGTACTCTCGATGTTTGGGGTGTAGGATACTGGGGTGATCCTGTTCCGGGTTCTGGTGTTGGGCTAACGGGGATTTCGTCTTCGTAGCCTTTGATATTTTTATCTGATTTCATCTAATTATAGATAATGAATTGGACCATAATTATGAATTAACTCATCAAGAATTCGTTAAAAAAATTAAATAATCTAGAATCTTGAGTTAGAATTACATTGTATAGATCGATTAAAGCACTTGTGGGGTAGAATCGAGTATCAATATGGTTAGAATTTTCTCTACTTAATTCTAAAATTATATCCTTTTCATTGCTATCACTAACATATATTTGAAAAATACGATTTTTAAAATTTGTCGTATATACTCCATCTTTTGGGGGGGAGATAAGATTATTTGTGGCAATGCTTGCGTCTTGCAAGACTAAATTAGGATGTCTTTGCCACAGTATTTTTCTATTTATTGTATCTCTTAAAAGTTTTGTAATAACTTTAGATTCTTGTTCAATGAAGTTCATTATATTATATTTTTTAATTTTCGAAGTTGCTCTGTTGTATCAATAACTACAATTATTCTTCTGTATGCCTCATAGAGATCGTCATTGTTGGCATTGTGAATTAGTTTACGAATACATACGTATTTGTTGCGTGTCCTTTTTTCCTCTTCTTTCGTTAAAAAATCGCATTTATATAGAAATTTGAGTTGTTTAATTGCTTTTTTTGTAGGAATTGACCGTGGCGAATGAGATTTGAAAAAATCTAGTTTAGTCTTTAGTGAACTAAGGTGTAATCTTAATGTTTGTTTGTTTAGGTTTTTTATTTCATTGAGAAATAAGCTGTTGCGTGCCTTTAGTTCCTCTATTTCTCTTTCAGACAAATGTTTGAAGAGGATTTCTTTATTGGTTAAATTAACAGCCTTTTTCACCTTTGCTGTGAAAATGAATGTCAATATTGTAATTGAGAAGCCTGCGATGGAACATAAATTGCTGATATTGCCAAAGTCTGAGATGAATTCTAATATCATATTCACGCTATTTTCCATAGGATATTTGGGCTTGTTATATTTTTAGGGGTTAATGAATAAATTGTTTGTTTAGTAATATTTGTATTGTTTTTTTTCATTTTAGGCATTAAGTCTTTATATGAAAGTTGAACTTGTTTTATAATAATTGTTTTAAATGTTTTATTGTTTCTCTACTTCGAGAGGGTAAAGCGGCTAGGTCTTCGTCGTTATATTTTTCAATATACTCTATTATTCCTGTTGGATACACGTTATGGTGTTTCAAGAATGTTCGGAGTGAAGTGGGAAGTTTGGTGAATAGAATAAGAGATTTTATTTCGGATTCTAGTAATTTGTATGTGGTTTTATAGTATGCTGCGCTGTTGTAGCGGATACAAATATTGATATAGTTGAAGAAAATGGTTAAACGTCTGAATCTTAAATCTCTTTTTACCGACTGCGGATCATAAAAACCTTTTTCTTGCAGAAGGTCCCAGTGTTCTGGGCAAGAAGATGAAGTGTGTTCTTTAAATCCATTCGATAAAAGAATATCTATTAATTGTTGTGAAGCTTTATACATGGTATAGGTGTTTAATACTTGGGTTTCATTTTTCCGAAAATCCGGCGGCATCGGCATTCATTGCATTTCCTTCCTGGGGGACAATAGGCTCCTTTACTTTTGAAGCTAGATTCTCGATAGTTTTTTGTTGTGAAAGAATTGCTTCTGCTTGATTTTTTATCAAGTCAAAAACTTCTCTGCTAAGAGTAATGTTGTCTGATTTATCTTCGTTGTGTATTTTCGGGTTGTTTGGTAGTAACATTTCGCCTTCTCCTGTTAATATCCATGTTATATTTATTTCAGGATATTTAGATAAAATATTAGCTATTGTGTCGGATGTTAAGGCTGTATTTTTGGCTTTTCCTTTGAAATTAGCATAAGATGTATCTATTGTTGGGAAAAATTTTTCATAGCTAATATTGTAATATTTAGCTATATACATAACTCTCTCTTTTATATTGGTTGTTTTTTTATCCAAAATGCTTGTTTGTTGGTTAATAAATTCACTATATTTGCAATACTGATTCGACAGCAAGTTAATGGAAACAGATAATAAAAACAATAGTAAAAAGTATGAAATTATGAAAGACAAAGACGAAATTTTAGAGGGTGATGCTTCGTTGGCGGAGATTCATGCTGACAGGGAGTTTGTGTCGGATATTATTCGACGGATGATACGTATACGTAATGAGGTTACAAATCACTTTGCTGAGCGTGGGGATTCTTTTAGATTTGATGGTAGGTTGACGTCGTTTAACACAAATATTGATGATACGATTTATCGCTTGAGCCGTATTGACGTTGAGTTGATGAAGATGGAGGTGAGTCATGAAAAATAAAGTGACAATTTTTGTGGGACCAGCTCGTTCCGGTAAATCAATCCTAATACATTCATATATTGACGTCTGGGGAGGATTAAAAAAGATAGCTTATTGTGGTTGTCATACTGGGTACAAGCCGAAGATGTTGGAGTATATGAAAGATCGAGAGGTCCTTATATTAGATGATTTGCGTAAACGTGATTTTTTCAAATTATTAGATGGTGTCTTGAATTATGGGATTGAGAATGTGAAGCCGATTTTTGTTTTGACGAACGATATGCCGAAGTATGAAAAATTGGCAAAGTATGATTTTGTACAAGTATTTGAGTTTACCCCGGCCAAATGCGTGTATCCGGGGGAATGCAGTATGGAACTTTGTGAGGTATTTTCTAACGTGAGAAGATCAATGGAATATGGAAAATAAAGATTTAGAAAAAATTAAAAAATGGCTCCCGAAAGGCTACGGGAAGAGAGTGCAGGAAATGACAGGAAAAAGTCTTGTTGTAATTTATAATGTGGTTAGTGGTAAGGCAAAAAATGAATCAATTTATAATGCTTTATTAAAGTTAGCTCTTGAGAATAAAGCAGAGGTTGAAAGAAGGAAATCATTATTATCAACGCTTTAAAAACAAATAATCCCGCTTATCGTCTGGACAACTTTCAGCGGGATTTAATCCTAAAGATTATGAGAACAAATGTAGACAATTTTAGAGAAGGTTCCAATATTCCGGCGGGGATATTTCGGGGGACAGAGGTTTTTGCTTGTGATAACGTGATCTACGCAATTCATGAGGGACAACGGATGCGGTTTGAAGAATTGCCTGGTAAGGAAAAGAGACAGTTCCTTGACGAGTATTTAATGGATAAGGAAGGACAACGTTTTATCCGGGATGCGTTTGGGATTGTGGGGTTTGAAAGTGGATTTAAAAAGTGGTTATTCTGTAAGTTCGGGAGCCTTGATGGTGATCCGGATATGGTGGATGGGAAGATAACCCCGGACGTGTATAATTCAGCGTGTGGGCGGACGGATTGCCCCGGACGGGGAAAGTTTTGTGGCGTGGGAGCGGGATTAAAGGGGTATGAGGTAGACACGTTGCGGGAAGTGATGGCGGGGAGGACAATGAATGAGGTTGCGGATCGTTTGTGTGTGTCTGTTGCAACGGTGAAAAGTCGGGTTGAAAAGATGAAAGAACGACACGCCGTGACGAATGTTGTTGCGCTGGCCGTGATGGCAACGGAATTAGGAATTTGATAGGTTGTGTTTAATTCGTTTCGGGGCAAGTCGTGAGATTTCCCCCGGTTATCAGGAGGAGCCGAGTGGATCGGTAAAATGTGAGAACCCGGGCTAGGCCGGAAATTTTGCTAACAGAAGCGGGTTCATGGGGGTTCGATTCCCTCCCTCCGGGCTAAGTTCCAAAACCTAAAAAGAAAAATTATGAGATATTGTAGTACCACTTTTCTGATAGATAATCGTGAGGGGCCTCCATCGAGGTTCCCCACAAAATTCAAAAGCCTATGGAAATAAGATTTGGTTGTATGGCTCCTCCTTTGTCACGACAATTACGGAAGTATGATATTGACAAAGAAAAGGTGAAAGAATTTCAAAGAGATAGCGATGCTATTTCTCGTTTATACATCCGGGGTGTTATCTGCGAGACTGTGAAGGGGCGAGCTTATCGGATGTTGTACAGGAAAATATGTGCTGAAATTAAAAGTCAGGAATAAAATGAACGGAATTAATTTGGATATAAATATTCTTCGCCAGAATCTCGCTTTTATCCGTGAAGAGATCACGAGGATAACGGAAGTTAAAAAACAGTTGGAAACTGGTCCTGATGCGCGATCTGATGATGCAGTTAAGATTCTCGGAATCTACGAGGAAATACTTTCAAATCTGAATTCTTTGTTGAGATACGAGTATGATGCAGAAATGGATGGATGATATGAGACAAGAGAGTGCAGATGATTTTATTCAAATGGCAAAAGATTTTGCCAAGGCGGAAAGAGAACTAGGTGTTCAAAAGTGGGTTTCTATCAGTATCGAACGTGTGGATAAGAACCGTAACAGGGAACAAATTTTCAGTTATGATTTGCCCCGTGAGGTTTATGAACGTTGGGAGTGGGTAGTAAATTGGAGACGGGCCAAGCTTGTTTGCAAGTACCCGAAAGATCATGTGAATTGCTATTTTAGTTTTTATGACAAGCGTTTGGGGAATAATCCAAAGTTTATTTCAGACTTGAAAACTTTGGCTTCTGCAAAAGCGCAAGTCACGAAAGTACAACGGAAAATTGATGAGTATATTGTTTATAACAAGGCGAATAATTTGTTTTTTGATGAAGATACCGATGAAGACTTGTTGAAAGCGAGAGAGAAACTCGCGATCAAGATGGCTAACGTGCAAGCGGCAGAAGACCGATTAAAACAAAAAATAAAACAGGTAAAGGAGAAAACGGTATGAATAAAGATCGAAGAAAAAGATTGGAAGATTTATCAGAGCAGATTGATATAATCAAAAATGAACTAGAGGAGATTCGGGATGAAGAACAAGAGGCACGTGATAATCTACCCGATAATTTACAGGAAAGCTCGAAAGCCGAGCGCATGGATGAAATTATTCAAGCGATCGAGGAATCTATGGAATATTTGGAACAAGCCTGTGATGGTATTCAAGAGGCAATCCAGGGTTAATAGTTGTAACTGCAAAAACACGATATGTATAAAAGAAAATATACAACCGTTTTATATATAGGGATAGAGCAATACATTGCTTTTGTCCGAACGTTACGTCATCATCCTGATTATGAATTTGTAAGTATAAAAATGACTTACGCGCTATGTAAAGATGGTATATATCGTCATTTCGGGTCATTCCAGGTCATGATAAGATTTAGATCATATCCGAGTAATCAGGGAGAGTACATGTTCTATTTCGGTAGAATATTTCAAATGGAATTGGATAAAATGAAGTTGATTAATTATTAGACAAGTATGAAAACATTTAAAGAAATATACGAGGAAATCGTTAAAAACAACGGTTGTAACACGGGCGAGACATTCGCCAAATCCATGTTCGAGGCTGGTCAAAAGTCCGGTATTAACGAGTACTTGAAAGGAATAACAAGTTGGGAGGATTGCTTTCAATTGGCTCAGTTCCTTTTAATAAAAATGACAAGAGAAGGTATTGATATGAACGCATCAGAATTGGTTCTATCCGTTGAGATGAATCATGAAAACTCGAGATATAAATCCCGGATGGCGATCCAGTACACCAGGGAAGGCGAAACGTCCCTGGAAGAAAAAGCCTATGAATTAGCCGACAAAATATTACAAGAAGATTCAAGTAATCAAAATACCCGGGAAAAATTGAAAAAAGCGATCCTAGCCGGGTATAATTTACATCACGAGGATTTCGATGATTAACCTGCCCCGAGAAATCATGATATATCGTTAAACATGAAAATATTTTGTCCGTTGGCGAGTGATTTTTATTCTCGAATTTAGGAGTTCCGGTTCATTTTTAGTCAATCGGGGATAACAGAAACAATTGTAACAATGTAACTATGTATGTTGAAGAACAAGCGATATTAGATGCAACAAACGGGGGATTAGATATTATCTTGTATTATTACCCGCAAGCCCGGAAAGCGTTGGAAACACGGGAAAAAAGGTTTAAAATTCGGGATGAACGAACTCCATCAGCGTCATTGAAACAAGTGGAGGATGGTAATTGGCTGGTAACAGATTTCGGGGATGATCAGGTTCCCAGGAATGCAATCCGTGTATGCATGAAGGAGGAGGGGAAAACGTTCCGGGAGGCTATCGTGATCCTGGCGGGACGGTATGGAATTGGGGGTATCAAGTCAGAAGTGAATAAACCGGAACTCGAAATTCGGGATGCACTTCCGGATGAATCAGAAGGAAGTTACGAGTTTGACGTGAAAACGGAAATATCTAAAGAGGAATTGGCGGTTCTTGGTCCCAAGGTTACAAGTGAGGTTTGTAAAAAATACAACGTGTATTCGCTTAATAGTTTTACCTACGTGAAGAACCGGAAAGCCACGATCACGAAAACGACATCGACGTACCCGATATTCCTTTTTGATCATGGCGAGTGGAAAAAATTGTATCAACCGTTGAATCCCGAAAAGCAATACAGGTTCCGGTATATTGGGAATAAGCCGAAGGATTTTATTAACGGGTTGGCACAATTGAGAAAGGCGTACGAGGACTCTAGGACTGCACAATTGAAAAGGCAGGAAGAGGATGACAAACCGAAAGACATCGAGAAAATCGAGGAGGCGATAATTTGTTCCGGGGATAGGGATTCGTTGAACGTGGCCGGGTTCGGTTATTACCCGCTGTGGCTTAATTCGGAAACGGCGGCACTTTCCGAGGGACAATATAAAGAGATCATGGCTTGCGTGAAGACGTTGTATATCCTTCCGGATATTGATTCCACGGGGATTCGTGCGTCATTGCGTTTGGGAATGAAGTTTTTGGATATTCGTTTTATTTGGCTCCCGGATTCGCTGGCAACCTTTAAGGATAACCGGGGAAAGCCTCGAAAAGATTTACGGGATTACGTGGAGTTGTACCCTTCTATTTCGGATTTTAAAAAACTCGTGAACGTGGCCATGCCGTTGCAGTTTTGGGATATGGTGACGAGAGAGGAAGGGATAAAGTATTATTTGAATGACGAACACGCTCTATTTTTCCTTCACGCTAACGGGTTCGGGAAAATAGAATACAAGAACACGAAAGGGGAGACTATTTTTGTCCGGGTGAGAGACAACATGGTAAAAGAAGTACAGGCGGAAGAAATAAAGGATTTCACGTTGAATTTTTTGAAGGATCGTTACTTGCCTATCCCTCTCCGGAACGTGGTGCGTAAACCGAACCAGTTATCGGAAGCGACTTTGAAGGGGTTGCCAAAATTAAATATAGATTTCACTGATTTTGATCAGTTCTCCCAGTATTTGTTTTTCCGGAATAAAACGATCCTGGTAACAGGAAGCGAGATTCGGGAATTACGTCCGGGGGACTCGAACCGTTTCGCCTGGGAGGAAAAAGTGATCCAGCGTAATTTCAAAATATTGCCGGATCAATTCAAGATCACACGAAACGAGGATACGGGGCTGTACGATATAGAAATATTTAATTACGATTCAAAGTTCTTTTGTTACTTGATCAACGCGAGTAGGGTACATTGGCAAACTGAATTGGAAGGACGGTTGGATTGTAAAGATGAAGAGTTCAAGAGGAAATATATAGCGGATCATCGGTTCTCAATCGACGGGGAATTATTAAACGAGGAGGAGATTCAAGAACAAAAAGAACACTTGATCAATAAAATGTTTTCGATCGGGTATTTATTGCACCAGTACAAGAATAAGGCGAGACCGTGGGCGGTGTACGCTATTGATAATAAAATATCGGCTGATGGAGAGAGTCACGGGCGATCCGGGAAATCGTTCTGTTATTCCTCGTTAAACCTGTTCAAAAAGTCTGTCACGTTACCGGGACGAAATCCCGAGATCACGAAGAACCCGCACATTTACGACCGGGTGACGGAATACACCGACATCGTTTTGGTGGATGATGCTGATCAGTATTTACCCTTTGAATTTTTCTATGACACGATAACGGGGGTTATGACCGTGAATCCTAAGAATAACAAGTCTTACGAGATTCCATTCACGAAATCCCCGAAATTCTGTTTCACTTCAAATTTCCCTTTACGGAATTCGGATGATTCAACGGAAGCACGGGTATTATACACGGTATTCTCTGACTATTATCACGAGAAGACGGAACGAAATAATTACAGGCAGACACGGAAGATCGCGGATGATTTCGGGAAGAATTTGTTTGATGATTATAATGATGACGAGTGGAACGCTGATTTGAATTTTTTTGCCCAGTGCTTGCGGTTTTACTTGTCGATCCCCTCCCCCCGGAAAATAAATCCTCCCATGAAAAATGTAACCATGCGGAAAATGTTATCGGAAATGGGAGCGGCGTTTAAAGATTGGGCGGAGGTTTATTTTGACGTGACAGGTAATAACGTGAACACGCAAATCGTGAGGGAAGAGGCTTTGGATGATTTCACGAAAGCGACCAAGACACAAAAATGGACGACCAACAAGTTCACGAAAGCATTGAAGGCGTTCTGTGTTTATAACAATTACGTGTTTAACCCGAAAGCCTTACAAAATTCGCAGGGGCGAATCGTGCGGAAGGATAAGGATAACGTGGCCAAGGACATGATCTATATTCAGACAAAACCGATTGATCCCGTTGAGCTGGCGGATAAAGGGAGTATAACCGAGGAAGAAAAACCGTTTTAATGGATAACCCAGATAATACATACAAGGAAAAAGTGTATGATTTCTTGTACCGGATGCCAGTGGGGAAGGAGTATTTAATTGATAACCTCTGTAAAGCTGGCACAAGGGAGAAATTCGTGGAGATCGTGAAGGAATTTATGATTGCCACGTTGTCACGTTATTCATACGGGATAGAGTTTTCGGGTGATTACAAGAAGATACGGAAAAGTGATATTACGGGATTACCGGACTTGTTGAAAAAGAAATGACCTGATGAATATTGACCATTTGCATGTAGTTTTGAAACTATTCCAGGGGCGTATTGGTAACAATGCGCCCCTTCCTTTTACACCTGGGCGGCGGGGTGTTATTCCATTTTCCCCTTTCCCCCTTCTAAAAGAACCAGAAAAAAATGTAACTCTGTATTATCACGCTGAATGTTCAATAAATCAAATGATTAATGGTTACATTTAATTTGTAACTTGGTTACAAGGTTACAAAATGAAAATGTAACCAATTCATTAAATACAAGGTTACATTTTTGGCTCGTTACATGGTTACAAAAATATTTCGATAATTTGTAATGTGTAAAATGTTGATATAGTGTCGTTTATTGCGGATTTGTTGGCACTGTTACGTGGTTACAAAATTTTCCGGTAAAACTTGAAGTTATAAAGATGCGTGTAGAGGCGATATTCTTAGGATGGAGAAATGATATTCTCCACGTTTTACTTTTTATTTTGGTAGGAAATGCTTAAATTAGGATTGAAATTCAGATGATTATGAGTAAAGGTTCTATTTTGACAATTAGTTTGAAACCGCACCTAGCTGATTTTTGTCGGCATGAGATGCGGCAGGATAAGGAGGGGAATATTATTCTTTCCCGCAAAAGTGATATTGGTAAGCATATCTATTCAATGGTGATGACCTCGGATATGCCCGTGAAGGGGCTACCGTGTACCGATCCGGTTAGTTTTATTATCCCGGTCACAGGGGCCAACCAGTACATCATCAAGTATCGTTTTATCTATGTATCAAGATGGGGAGAGGAAAAAATTCAAGATTACATAGAGGCCGAGTTCAACCTTCGGATGAGATTATTGTTCGAGGCGGGATACCGGAAAAAGTTTTCACAGAAAGAGATTGTCGAGTCCATTTTACAGGCTTATAATATCAAAAATACAGCGTTAAATTACGAGGCGGTGAAGAAATCTGACTACCGGATGAACCGAAAAAATCGAAAAATTATATTTGAGGACTTGCAAAAGTCTGTTATGTAGGTGTTTATAAGAAATTTAAGTGTAAATGTTTAAAAGTGGTGCATTTACATTCATAATAACGAATGGTATGGTTGTACAACAAGTTGTAAAGATAGAATACTCGCTACTTCAATGGATTAACCGGGGAAGGGCGGGAGATGTTTTCGTGGAAGTTGAATTTTTACCGGGGAAAGATTGGCAACCGTTCCCTTTTACCCCGGGAACGGGACAATTGACCGAGAAGGCGGCACGTTCCGAGGCGGGAGTTTCTTACAAGACAGAGGTGAAATGTAACGTGACAATGGATAATCCAAGTATGCTTTCTGGATTTTCAACTCTTGAACACGCTGATGTCGTGATCCGGGTAATGTATAATTCGGGAGAGTGGAAAGTGATCGGTATCCCGGGGAACCCGGTGAAAACGTCGGCAGAGTTGGAAGTGGCTAAAAGTGGATTGTTCAAGGTTAGTTTTCAATGTGATTCTATTTATCGTACTCGTTTCTTGAAGGCTTAAAGTCCTTTAAATATTTCGTGTATGCATCTATCTTTCGTAAAAAAGAAAGATGTATCCATATTTAATATCACAGATTTTAAAGGGGGTATGGTTCCTGCGTCCGGAAGATGCCATCGCCGGACACGTGATTGTCAATAATATATTGACGGGAGTTTATCGTGATGAAAAATTTGCCAAAACTCTTTCCGAGATAACGCCGATACAACAATTATCCCACGAAGGTGAAAGCTCGTATGATAAATCCCCGAAAGGGAGTACGGCGATTATTTCGGTAAAGGGTACGATGATAAAATACGGAACCTTTTGTTCATACGGTGCGGATGAGATTGCCATGCAGATCGAGGAGGCAGCTCTACACGAGAATATTTCTTCTATCGTTTTGGATATAGATTCGGGTGGAGGGGCGTGTAACGCTGTTTCCCCGTTATGCAAGGCAATTGTTACCGCGAAGGCAAAGGGGAAACCTGTTGTTGCCTCCTGTGATGTTGCGGCTAGTGCGGCTTACTGGATCGCTTGTAATTGTGACCGGATCGTGGCGGATAATGACGTGAGTTCGGCGTTCGGATCAATTGGCGTGATGTGTAGTTTTTCAGACTTGAAACCATTCTACGAGAAGATGGGTGTGAAATTTCACGAGATTTACGCTGACCAGAGCGAGAATAAAAACGAAGCGTTTCGCCTTGCGTTGGAGGGAGACTACACGAAAATTCGTCAGGAGAGCTTGAACCCGATGGCTCTCCGGTTCCAGGAGGAAGTGAAAGAGAAACGGAAATGTTTAAAACTGGATACTCCGGGGATTCTTTCGGGAAAAATGTTTTATGCCCGTGAAGCTGTTGCCGTGGGGTTGATTGACGAGATCGGGACTCTGGGACGTGCCGTCGAGGTGGCGAAGGAATTGGAAGAGATGAATCTTATTAATAAATACATTAATTCGTGATATATGTTTGACAAACTGTTAGCGGCGGTAATGAGCCGATTGGGGATTACGTCTTTCGAGAAGAAAGACGGGAAATACGCTTTGACCGAGGAACAGAGAAAGACCTTGGTTAAAATGTATAACGAGGATTTCGTGAATAAGTTTGAGAAGGACTTATCCGGGATGAGTGATGATCATGGCCTAGGGAATGCTCTGGATTACAAGAATAAGTTAGAGTCGTTGCAGGCTGAATATGACGCGTTCAAGCGAAATGCGGAGGAAAAAGAGCGTAATTTGACCGAACTTGTGGACACGTTGTCTGAGTATCCGGAGCAGGATAAAAAGATGGAGAAAACTCAAGCGAGTGATCGGGGTAATTTTAAATTGAACATGGATTTTCTGCATAATAAAGTGTTGGAAAACTTCGTGAACGGGGATGGTTTGATGGTGAACGCTGCCGATACGATCGTGACGGATGAGTTGAGAGAGGAGTTTGGGAAGTACGTCGCTAACGTGAAGTACGACATTATCACGTTGTTGTTCGGTAAATTGCAGGCAACGCAGTACATGACAACCAAAATGACGGAAAAAACGGTTTGGCGGGCGATCCAGTCGCACATTAGCGATTTGATGCAGAAATTCACCCCGTACTGGACTCCTTCCGGTCAATCCAAGTTTACCCCGATCGAGATTCCAAATCACAAACACAAGATCAACGTGCCGATCAAGCCCGCGGAGATCATGGAGGACGTGATCGGTTATCTTTATGATGAAGGTTTGCAACCGAAGGATATGCCTATCGTGAAGTATATTATCGAGGTGTTATTGAAACCGAAAATTGAAGAGGAACGTGACGAGCAAATAGCCGTGGGCGTGTACGATGAGAACAAAAATTCCGGAAAGAAAGACGGGGATGCGGGAGACGTGTTCGGTTCGATTGATGGGTATATTACCGTGTTGAAGAGAATCCACGCGGATGAGTCGTTGAACATGATTCGTCTATTGAAAGATGTGGTGTTGACCCGTGAGAATATTTACGATAAGTTTGACGAGATTTACCGGGAGATTCCGAAAAAGTACCGCACGAAATCGCTTCCTATTTTCATTGATCCGGATTTATTGAATCTCTACGAGCTTGCTCGTGACGATAAGTTCCCGACTTCAAAGAACGAGGACGAGAAAAAGAAACGTTTGCAACACACGAATTTCACGTTTATCCCGCTGGATGGAATGGTTGGAACGGGTTGTTTCTTTATCACCCCGAAAGAGAATTTCATTCACTTGTTGTCTAAAAACAAGGGAGCGACGAAGATTTGGTTGCAGGGTGAAAACTACGATGTCAAGATTTTTGCTGAATGGTGGGAGGCTGTTGGATTTGCCATTGCAGAGTTGTTGTTTGGTTACGTTCCTCCTGTTGAATCCGGTTCTGATTCAGAAACGGGATCAGGTTCTGGCTCAGAAGAGGGACAAACGGTTTAACTTCTAAAATAGTAATTTTATGGTAGGATATTCTCCGGTTAGTGTACCGAAAAAAAGTAATGGTGGGCGCACCAAACCGAAAAAGGCGAAATTGATCCTTTTCCGGTTGAATGATGTTAAAACATTCCCGACTCCGGATGAGAAAGGGGTATTGATTAAAGAAAATTTAGTCCTCAAAACGGGGGCGAAGGCGTTTTTCCTTGAAACGACAGCTTCCACGATCAGCGTGGGGCAGACTTCCGAGGGCGATCCGGACAACAAGGGATTCAAACAGAAGATCGAGTTTAGCCGTCCCGGATCGGATGACGTGGAATTCGAGGAGTTCATGGAAAACAACGTGAACGAGGATTTGTGTTGTATTATTGAATACCAGTTATCCGGTAAAAAGAAATTAGCTGGGTATCCCGGTAATCCTTTACAGCTAACGACTGAAAGTACGGATAACAACGAGGGGGACGTGAATAAGGTCACCTTGGAGTCCGTGCTTCGTGGGTCTCGAATTTACTTCTACGAGGGGGAAATGCCCGTGATTGATGGTGTTGACGAACCGACAGGATCGGGTGGCTCTGAATCCGTGTAGATTTGAATTTTTGTTTATGTTTTCCCGTGGCTCCGGTCACGGGATTTTTTTCTTTATTTTCTTTGTTCAGTGAACAAAAATAATTATATTTGTATCATTAACCACTGGGCGACCCCCAGTATAAAAATCAAGTTTATGTTCTTTAAAATTCTGAAGTTTGCCGAAACCCACAAGGATGGGTTCACGGTCGAGTTGGAAAATTTATCTCCCGTTACCGAGGGGATAGCAGTAGCCTACGCTGAAACTCAAAATTGTCATGATGATGATGGTTTGAGAAAATGCCTGGAACACGCTTGGAACCATGGACGGGTAATCGGGGGATGGTTGGATTACGAATCCGGGGTTTTTTACTACGATTCGGTGAAAATTTTTCCCGATGATGAATTGGAAAAAGCGATCGAGTTCGGTAGACAAAATGGTCAGTTAGCGATATTCTGGCTGACCAAACAGCAGGAAATCCGGCTGTGAATTAGAACAGGGGGGTGAAATTCCCCCCATTTAAAAAATTAATGATATGAAAGGAATAGAATTATTACCATTTTTGACGGAAAAACAAAAAGAATTGTTGAAAACGTCTGATATGCAATACAAGAGATACGCTCGTATCTTCATTAGTATTGTGGGATTTGATAATAACACGGTAACTGTAAAAGTTGCCCAGAAGGAGAATGATGCACAAAAATATTTATCGGCAAAAGAATTACGTGATAGAGTAAAGGGAGTTTTCGATGGGATATTGCCGGAAGGGATGAAATTACACGTTGGGGCGGTTCCCTATACCCAGGATAATATGCCAGATGTAACCGTGGAATGGGTGAAGGAGCAACAAGCTAAATTCGGGTTGACAGATTCTGATTTGGCTAAAAGCGTGAATATAGATAACGCGAACTTGGCCCGTATTTTTAATCAACGGGGATTGACAAAGATTCATAAAGCGTTATTCTATTATTTTTTCCGGGCCTATGGGTTACAGGGGGCGATGTCGTAGATGAATGTCGCTTGACTGGATGAAAAATATTAAATGGATACTGAATCAAGTGCGGTATTCTTTTTAATTCAGAACTTTTTTGTACACGCTTGAAGTCCTCGGAGGTGATCCGGGGATTTTTTTTGTATGATATTTGGATTTTTTTTATGGTGTTTGTAGGTTTGAATTATTATTTGTGTTTAAGATAAGAAGTGTATCAGATAGATTTTATGAATAAATCTTTATTAGAATGTTATAAATAATTCTCATTTATGGATATGATTGAAATTTTCGTAGCAATTGCAAATGTATTATTATCCGTGGTGGCAATTATAATTGCTATTAGGTCTTCTCGCAAGACTTCGCAAGATGCGACACGCCAGATCGAAAGTATTAAACAATTGGCGACAATTCAAATTGAAACGACACTTAGACAAATCGAGGTTGAAATTCAAAAGAATATACTTCTAGCGCGACAAGCTCGTGAAGAATGGCAAAAAATTAGAGATGCGAAGAACTCTCAGTTGGGACCAGGTTTTATAGATCATATGAAACGAGAAATTATGGAAGAAAGACCTCAAGAGCAAGAAAAGTTTTATAATGCATGTATTCGAAGTTTGAATGAAAGCAGTGGTAAAATAACTGAGCTTAAAGAAAAATTGAAATAGTTTTTTTGTTTTGGAATTGGGCGGTACTGGTGACGGTGCCGCTTTCTTTGTCCTTTAAGTGCAATTGCAAATGTATCAATTTTAAGATTATGAATTACTTAAAATTGGATGTATGGCAAAGAAAGCTACAACAACGAAAGAGAATCCGGTGGAGGAAAAATCTATTGGTATTACCCCGGAGATGGAAGAATTAAAAAAACAAGTGGAGAATTTGAAGTCCGTGAATGCAAAGTTGACGGAATCAATAAAAGAGTGGAAGGATAAATACGAGGAATTACTTGCAGAGGAACCGGAGTTCACTCCTGAGCCTTACTTGGTCGTGATCCCGTTCAAGGCAGGCGAGGCACAAGGAAATGAATTAATGCTGGCCATGCGGGGGTGGATGAAACATTTTAAAGAACAATTTAGAATCGTGGTTGTGGGTGACGTGGGAGATTTGGAATTGCCGGGTTTGGAAGGCGATTGTTTGGAGATCATGGTGATCCCTCATGAGTGCAAAACGGAAAATCCACCGCTCGATATTGTTTCGAAATTATTGTCTGTCGTGGAAGAATGTCCGGAGGTTGAAAATATCATCCTCACGAACGATGATATTTACCCGGTAAATGATTTTGATGTTACCGAGGTGAAGATGTTGAAGGCTGATGGCTTGTTGACTTCGAATAAAAAATGCGGGGAGTTGTACGCTTTGAACAGGGGCAAAACTTTGAAAATGTTGCAGGAAAAGAAATTGCCCGTGTTTGATTACGGTACTCACTTGCCCATGTTTTTCGAGGTGGAAAAACTTTTAGACGTGATCGAGAAGTATGATTTGAAGAAAGAAGCGATGTTGCTTAGTTCGTTGTATTTTAATACCGTGTTCCCTGGTAGAATCCCGATGATGCTTGATATGTCAAGGGATCATCTCAAGGTGATCGTGGGACGCAAGAACGCAAACTTGAGACTTTTGCGGGAATATATACCTAAGAAAGTGTTTGTTAATAATTCGGTTTCCGGGTGGAGCGAGGATTTGGAAAAGATCATTTCTGAATTTGTATGAAAGAGGAAATCGTTGCGTGGTTGAAAAGTGGGTGCAATCTCGGAAAGGGGGTTGCACTCTACTTGCAATACGGGGATAATGCACGTTTTAAAAAGATGTTGCGCCTCGATCCTGGAAAAAACTTTTTAAAATTAAAGTTGTTGCTTTGCCGTTTAGCCGGGTTGGAGGAAACGAATTATTCCGGGGTGATCCGGGAGATGGAACGAGATCGGTTCCGGGAGATGTATTCTTTTTTGTCAGACCGGGATTGCCCGAACGAGCTCAAAATATTGGCGGCAGATAAGATTACAACGTACTGGCGGATCGTTGAGTTACATGAGAAGATATTTCGCTGTGGTTCCGTGGAAGATTGTTTGGCCGTGTCTTTCGAGTTGGTAAACACGTTCATAGAGGATTATCGCATTAAGCAGGAGTTGGACTATTACAAGAATCATCACGGGGTTCTGGGTAAACACCGGATATTCGAATCACAAAGCCGTGTTGATAAAATGCGGAAAATGTCCGTGAAAGAGTTAATCCGGAAGGAAAAACAATTGCGGGACAACATTTGGCGTGTTAAATCAGAGATCGCGAAGGGGGATAAACCGTATTTATTGCATGATCGGGAGCAACGTTTGAAAGAAAGGGAAAAGGAGTTGGAACTCGTAACCCGGATGTTGGATGAATAGTTTGTTTTCTCTCTCGGAATTGGGTAATCGTGAAGTGGAACATGGTAAGGGGCGGGATGTCGGTAAAAGCCGGGTTGTGAAGTTTGAAAAGATACATTCCGCGAAGATAGAGAACATTAAAAATCTCTGCGGACAATTGCCCGCTCCCGGTGAAATCGTGTTCCTGTGGACGTGTAATAGCTTTAACGCTTTCACTTTTATTCCTTACGTGATCAAGTATTCCGGGATGATAGAAGAGTTGTGTATAAGTACCTATTCGATTAATACCCGGATCGTGGAGTCTTTGACAAAATGGTACGATAAAGGAAACGTGAGATCAATATTGCTTTACGTGTCGGAAAGTTTACGGTTCCGGATGCCTGCCGTGGTGGATTTGTTGGAAGCGAAGGCGAGAGATCGGGAAATCTCGATCGTGTACGCTTGGAATCACTCGAAGGTGCAATTGATCAAAAGTAATGGGAATTATTTCGTGGTGGAGGGTTCGGGTAATTTCTCGGAAAATGCCGCTAATGAACAATATATTTTTTTGAATAATGAGTATGTCTACAAATTTAGGAAAGGATGTTTTGACACTTCCCGATGATAAATACGAGGAGTTGGAACGATTGTCCGCTTTGGGGTATTCCGAGGCGGATATGGCGATGTATTTTGATGTGCCGGGGGATGATTTTTCAAGGGCGGCACTCGATCCGGAAAGCAAGATAAATTATCACATCCGGCGTGGGGTGTTAATGAGTGGGGCGTTGGAACAAATGGGATTGCTTTCTGATGCGGAAAAAGGAAACGTTCAGGCGATACAAATGCTGTACAAGGTACGTTACAGGCGGCAGTTCGAGGTGGCGAAACGGGAAATACTGTATAATCTTGATATTGACGAAAAAGTATTTCAACGGTTGGAAAATTATATTGAATCCGGGTCACTGGGTAACTTGAAACCGGATGAAGCCATCTATATCGAGTTGCTCACGATGATGAACGCCATGCGTCGGAAATACGGTAGAGCGAAAACAATAAAATTCTTCTGTAAGCCTCCGTTTTCGTTTTCCTACGCCCAATCGAGGGATATGTTCGAGCAGGCGATAAATTTGTTTTACGTGGATTCAAAAGTTGAGAAAAAGGCCCTTCGAAACTTGAAAGCGGAACAATTGGAGGAGGCCGCTGAAATGGTGCGGGAGATGGCAACGAAACCGGAAGATTTCGAGGTGTACGGGAAGTTGATGAAATTGTCCGCGGAAATCCGTCAACTGAATTTACCCGATCCCCCGGAAATGCCTAAAGGAACATTTGATCGTCCTTACAAGGTTTACACGCTTGATCCGGCGTTGATCGGTATAAATAAACCGGATCGTAACGAGCTGGCCCGGCAGATAGATTCGATTGTCGGGGCAACGGAAGCCGAGAAAGAGAAAGCGAAACGGGATGCCGGGATTGTTGATGTTATACCTTTTGATGAGATGTTAGATGAGTACGAAGAAGAAATTAAATCTGAAAAGCAATAAAGTTGCTTTAATGTTTTCGAACTGGCTCGCCCAGCTCGTGGCGTTGATCAAGCCTCGTAACCTGTTCCTCGTGATCGGTCGAGGTGGTGGAAAGACAAATGATTTCCTGACAGAACGGTTGATGGATATGGTGTACGATATGCCGGGGGCCCCGGTGGCTCTCGTGTCGGATACCTACATGAACTTGCAAAAGAATATATTGCACGTGATCCTTGACGGGTTGGAACGTAAAGGATGGATGGAAGGGGTTCATTACGTGATCGAGAAGGAACCGCCAGAGGTGACGGAAGAAATGCTAAAAGCGTGCCCTGAAGAATTTAGGGAACACTTGTGGAAGCCTTATAACCGGATTCTCTCGTACAAGCACAAAATTATATTCTTTACCGGGTTTAATATCACGTTGGTTAGTCTGGATCGCCCTTCAGCCGCCGCGGGTAATTCTTACGTGCATATCATCGGGGACGAGGTGAAATTTTTCCCGGAGGCAAAAATTGCGAAACTGACGAAGGCTCTCCGGGGATATTACGTGAAGTACGGGAATAGCGTTTATTACCGGGGGCAGACGTTTACAACGGATATGCCGAACATTAATAATGTCGGGGAATACGATTGGATTTTGAAACAAGCCTCCCGGATGAAAAAGGAGAGCATCATGAATATTTTGAAAGTGGCTTTCGTGATGAACGAGGTGACGGAGGAATTGATCGTGGCGAAGGAGGGTGGTGATCCGGTGGAGATAAAGAATAAACAACGGCTTTATGATCGTTGGAAACAACGTTATGACGCGGTACGTTTGAAATCCACGTTCTTTTATATCGCCTCTTCTTATATTAACGCTGATATTTTACGGCCGGAGTATTTCGAGGATGAATTTGAAGGTAATTTGGAAGACGTGTTGACCGCTATATTATCCACGAAACCGAGGTTGGCGGCGGGAAACAAGTTTTATGCAGCCGTGACTTCGATGAACTTCTACGGGGATGGAACGTCTTCCAAGTACGCGGCAGAGTTTGGGATTCGTGACGAGGAAGATTGTCGGATATTGAAGTACTTGCGGAAAGATGAACCGATCGAGATCGGGGTTGATTTCGGGAACATGATTTCTATCTCGATAGGACAGGAACAGGGGAAGGATTACAGGGTTCTTAAAACATTATACACGTTACCCCCGGAATGGATTCGTGAGGCCGCGGATAAATTCTTGCGTTATTTTACTTATCACGATTGTAAGAAAGTTTCGATGTTCTATGATCGTGCGGGGAATCAATACGAGAAGGTGAAACAGGATTTGGCGGGTAAGTTGAAACAGGCTATCGAGAAGGATAGAAACGGGAAGAGGACGGGATGGACGGTGACGCTGGAATCAAGGAATCAGGGAACGATTTATACCTGGGATGAGTATGATTTCATGATGGAATTATTCTCCGGCAAGAATCCGAATTTACCTAACGTGTTAATTGATATGTACCATGCCAAGCCGTTGAAATGCTCGTTGGAGATAACTCCGACCAAGATCGTTGAATTTAAAGGTAAGAAGAGGATCAGCAAGGATAAACGTTCGGAGAAACTCCCCGCTCATCGTTTGCCTTATGAATCAACTAACTTCTCGGATTCATTTAAATATTTAATGATGAGAAAGAAGTGGGTTAAGCATACCAAGGTGAAGTCTAGTAATGTATCGTTGAGTGCGGGGTGATCCTGCACTCTTTTCCTTGAGGTGTCAAAGTAAAAGATGGTTAGATTTTTTTGAAAGTTAGCTGTAAAGTTTAAGCGGTTGCCCGCGGCGGGGTGCGAGGTGCAAAACGGTGTTTTCAAATATGTTGTCATATATCATGGGGTAGGTAAGGATTTGCAATCGTGAATCAAGAAGGGGGCGGTCGGGGTTCAATCGGTTCAGAATTTCCGTGAAAAACGGAAATTTGAGCCTAATGTTTTGATTATTAGCGTGTAATTTGTAATGATTCTAAAAAAAGACCTCGAAAGATGGCCTGTAAAGAATAAATATTGGCTTTTTGAGGTTTGAAGATAAAAAATAATTTTACTCGGTTACACGTGTTATTTTAAACGTGTATTCGTGTGATTGTGTGTAAGTAGCTGTTTAATATAGTGTTACTGTTTTGAAAGGTCTTGTTTTGTAGTGGAAAAGTTTGTAACTTTATGGTACAGAAAGAGAAAAAGAAGTGATCAACCCGCCAGTCGATCACTTCGTAACTCAAAGATGAATGTTTAACCCCAAATCTTTAAGTCATGAACAAAAATACAACAATTATCGAGAGAAGAAAAGAATTAATCGAAGTTTCTAAAATGGCAAAGGCTATGAGAGCCGCGGAAGAAATAGACGGAACGATTAATTACGTGTTATTGAATTATATATATATAACTGAAAACGCTAACGAGTTCAAAACATTCGAGGAGTGGCAAAAGGAAGGGTTTGGTGTGCGTAAAGGGGCGAAAGCGTTCGTGGCGTGGGGAAAGCCGAGAGAGAAAAAAACGGATCGTGGGGACGTGGTAAAATATTACCCGATCACTTATTTGTTTTCGGATTTACAGGTTTACAAGAGAAAAAGAGAAATAGGAGTTAAGGAGGCGGGGATCAAGTATGAGAATTTTGTTGGTGAAATAAAAGTTTCTTATAAACGACATTCAAGCCCAGTTAGAACACGGGTAAACGGTGCAAGTCAAGTTAACGAGGTATTGAGAGAGGTTTGGAATGATGATCTTGATTACAGGGAATCGTTTTACGTGTTGGCAATGAATAATCAGTGTGATATACTGGGATACGCGGAACTTTTTAAAGGTGGTGTGTCTTCCACGATTGTAGATGAAAGGATGGTGTTTCAGTTACTTTTGAACGTGAACGCGACGGGGTTTATCGTGGCGCATAATCATCCGAGCGGTACACTTCGTCCGAGTAATCCCGATCGAGAATTGACAAAAAAACTTTCGGCTTGTGGTAAGCTGTTTAATATAGGACTTATGGATCATTTAATACTGGCGGGAGATTCTTATTATTCTTTCGCGGAAAACGGGGAAATTTAAGCCGTTAAAATCTTCTTTTCGTGAGGCTCTTCTTCCTAAAACGGGGGGAAGGGCTTTTTGTATGAGGCTACTTTTTATTATTCCGAAGCCATAACAAAAAGTAGCAAAAACTAGGCTTCCCCCACGCTTTGAGCCGTTGGAAATGGATTTTTTTGTCCTTTATCCCGTGATATTCACGGGGTATTTTTATATCATGAAATTGTATGAAGCCATAAAAAAGATGCGCCAGTTGACGGCGGAAGGGAAGTCTTTCTCGATGGCCTTCATGAGCCTGAATATGTCGGAGATGAAATCCGAGGGGGTCGTGGAGGTCGATAACGCCCGTTTACGTAAGAAAGCGGATGCAAAAAACTATCGAAATGCTGATTTCTTGATTCCTTACATGGATTTGGATAAAGGGGAAGCCAGGCAATTTTATCTCCCTCTTTTGATGATGTTTAACGGTGAAAAAATTACGATACGATGAAAAACGTGAAGATAAACAGGGTAGGCAATACCCGGTTCGTGAACATTCCGGGGGTTGGAGTGGGAATGTATTCAGGAATGGTCGGAACCTTCTCTGCCGGGAATCTCTCGAAAACTTGGGAGGTTGAACCGGAGATCGTTTCGGGGAAAGAGGTGGTGCCTTACGGGGTGGATAATAATCTCCCTTCTTTTGTCCGGGATATGTTGGATGAAAATAATTTGGCTCCCGGTATCCTGGAACGAGAAAAGGGGTTGTTGTACGGTCAAGGACCGGAACTTTACAAGAAAGTTTACGAGAACGGGGAGGTGATCCGGGAGTGGGGACGTGATGCTAAGATATGGGAATGGTTGGAATCGTGGGATTATCTCCGCTATATAGAGATGGCGATTACCGAGTACAAGTATTTGCACGGTTATTTCGTGAAACATTTCCCGACACGGGGGAAAAGAATCGGTAAGGAGGCCAAAATTGCTCGTTTGGAGGTGATCCCTGGTGTAAATGCACGTTTGGGGTGGGTGGATAGTAGGAAACTAGAAGACGTGAGGGAAATATACGTGGGGGATTTTGAAAATAATTGTATATCGGGGATTGCAACGTACCCGGTGTATGATAAGAATGATCCGTTTCGAACTGTTTCGATTTCATATCACAATAGTTATTCCTATGCCCGGTCTTTGTATTCCATTCCTTCGTTTTGGGGTTCTCGTAACTGGATCATGCGTTCGTCAGACGTTCCACAGGTGTTGAAGTATATCACGGAAAATTCGATAAACGTGGCGTTTCATATTGAATCCCCGGCCGAGTATTGGGATATACAAAAGGATAAGATCGAGCAACGATGTACCCGGATCGGGATCGAGTATAATGATGAGATGTTGGAAGAGCATAAAGATGAAGTGCTGCGTTCGTTAGCAAATGCCTTGTCAGGAAAGAAAAATGTGGGAAAGTTCTTTCACACTATATCTCTGAAAGATGATGAAGGGAAAATTTGGGAATGGAAGATTACCCCGATTGATCAGAAGATAAAAGATTTTATCGAGGCCCAGATACGGGTAAGCGAGAAGGCGGATAGTGCTACCACTTCGGGGATTGGATTACACCCGGCATTATCAAATATCATGGTGGATGGTAAATTATCATCGGGTTCAGAAATGCTGTACGCCTTGAAATTGTACCTGGCATCAGACACCACGATCCCGGAGGAAATTATTTTGCAGGCATTGAATGAAACGATTCGTTTAAACTTCCCCGGTACCCCGTGGAGGGTTGGTTTCTACCATAAGATCGTACTCCGGGAGGAAGATGTTGCACCAAAAGATAGAGTAAAACAGAACGTGTGATGAAGATATTATTTGAAAATATAGAGGAATTTCGGGCGTGTGTACCTTGGTTGTATGCCACGGCCAAATTAGATTCGTTCATGTTGGATATAGAACTGGCAACGGAGGATTTGATCGAGGTGTTGGGAGAGAAAATTTATGATCGAGTGTTGAAGGCGTATAATGACGGGGAACAACAAGAGTTTGACGTGGAATTGATTCGTCGTTTCCAGCTCCCGATAGCATTGAACGCTTATTTGTCATGGTCACGGAATCAAGATGTTTCTCATGAAGAGGACGGGCGTAAGGTGAAAATTGACAAGGAATCGGAGAGTCTGCCGTGGCAATGGATGTTAGATCGAGATGACGCGGGTATCAGGGATAAGGCCGGGAAAGCGGTTGATCGCTTGATCGCTTTCCTGGATAAAAATGTCGAGTCCATCGTGGAGTGGAAGGAATCGGATCAGCGTAAGGATATGAGATCGTTATTCGTGAGTAACGCTACCGAGTTTGATAACGTGATCCCGATAGATAGGAGTCGTTATTTCTTTTTGCGGGTGTTACCGTTTGTTCGTTCCGTGGATCGGGATATGGTAAAATATATCGGGAAGGAACGTTACGATGCAATAAAGGATTCGATGCGAACGGGTACGCCTTCCGGGGAACAGGAACAGGTGATCGAGTTGTGCCGGGAAGTGGTTCCTCATTTGGTTATGGCGAAAGCCGTGCGTCGCTTTTCCGTGAAAGTGTTACCGGATTCCGTGGTTACTCGTTTTGATTCGGAACGGCAGACAAGAGACGCGAGTTTGCCAGCTTCACGGGATTTAATCGGGATCATGGAAAATGTTTATACCGGGGATGCTCAACGGGGGATCGTGGAATTACAAGATTATATAAAAGAGATCACCCCGGGGAATGGAACTGCGTACGTGAGAAAGAAAACGGACTATAATCAAGAAAAATTTTTCACGGTATGAACGTGATCGAGATTTCGGAAATCGGGAAGAAAGTTTCTTATCCTTCTTGTTGGGAGGAGTTGAACCGGGAACAATTATTGTTTATTATCCGGCAGGGATTACGTTTGATTGCGGGAGAAACGAGCGTGTTGGAGTTTAAAGTGTTGGTGTTTTATCATCTTGCCGGGATCAAGCGAGGAAGGAAACATAACAGGCGAGACAAATTCTTGACGAGGGAAGAGTATGAACAGAAGTACGGGAATGTCGTGTTAGCGGCCGAAACCGTGTCGTTCATGTTTGCCGAGATGGATGGCGAGCTGGTATTCAATTTTGATTGCGTGACTAATTTATTGCCTACCGTTCGAATCGGGCGGGAGGTTTTTCATGGTCCGGACACGGCATTGTTTAATATTACTTTCGGGGAATACCAGGTGGCGGATGATTATTATCGTAAATACATGGAAAGCAAAGATGAAAGTGATTTGAATGCTTTATGCGCGGTATTATATCGTCCCGCTCGATCGGGGGTTGAATCGGGTGATATTCGGGAAGAGTTTAACCCCCACGTTTGTTTGAAACGAGCGGGGAAATTTCGAAAATTGAGTTTTGAGGAGCGATTCGTGATCTTATCGTGGTTCTCGGCCTGTGATCATTACTTTAAATCAGGTGAGATTGAAATTGACGGGCGTTTGATTTCGTTGGCACCTTTGTTTAAACAGGCGAGTGATTCGGGAGAGGAAGATAATTCCGAGGGATTGGGATTGACGGGAATATTGCTTGGGATCGCTGAAAACGGGGTGTTTGGAACGGTTGAAGAGGTGAAACGGACAAACTTGTATTCGGTTTTGTTGCGTTTGTATTTATGGTATTTGGATAATAAACGTTTAGAAAAGATGTACGCTAATGGTAAATCTAAGTGAATATAAAGATTATTGTACTGATCTATTGAAGTTGATCGGGGCTGATGAACTCGTGATGGTGGTACAGGAGGAGCATTTGAAAAAGAGGTTAAGAGACGAGACGGGAGTGATCATGGTGGCGGTCTACCCGACAATCGGTAGCACGGGAAACGAGGATAACATGGGAGATAATAACACGATTCTTTTGTTCGTGTTGGAATATGCCGGGAAAACTTCCGTGTCACGGGATAACGAGTTCGAGAGTTATGAACGTTTACAAGGGTTGGCCGGGAAAATCCGGGATAAATTAATCAAGGATTCGGATGCGGGGCATAATTTGTTACGAAATCTTGACCGGGCTTCCATCGAGATTGAACCGGAGTGGAATATTGCCGGGGCGTATAACGGTTGGTCGATAGCGTTTAGTTTTGAGAATTAGAGCGGGATTTTTCCCGCTTTTTTATTGTTTAGTTTTGGAAATGTTAAGTAATGTTTGTAGGTTAGGGCGTTTGTTTATAAAAGGAGAAAGTATGTTATTGGTATTAATGTTTGAGTTCGCTCTTTTGGTCGGAGTGTTAGTTTGGGCTCTATCGGCCCAATCCTCGTTAGATTGGAAAAATACTACCCACAGGGCTGGAGATTTTTCCAGAAAACAGGAGGCTTGACCTTGCTTTCCCGTCAAATCCCGGAATTACCTTTGCGTCCAGAACGGAAATGACTGCCTGATGCGGTTCATTGAAAGGTGCGAAAATGGAGGTAAACGGAAGTAGAGGCAGATTAGACTGAAAAATCTCAAAGGGAAAATCCGTAAAAAGAAATCCACAACAGAAAGAAAAAAAGACATAGACGGCAGAGTGAAACCGGGCAAATCACTAGCAAGGAAGTATGGTTTTATCTGTTCATCCAGACGTGTCCGGGCGGGCGGATAAAATCATTCTTCCCGGTTTGTCTGCCGTGTGTGACGGTGTGTTCCATTTATGGATCGGGCGGTCATACACGGCTTTCCGCTTCCGGTTCAAAAGAACAGCAAAAAAGAAAAATCATCTGAAAAACTGTAAAAGCACCTCTTTGGCATAAGCACAAAAGAAATGGGTCTTGCATCATCAGTCTAAACTGTTGTTTAGGCGTGAGGCAAAGCCCTTTTCTTCGCTTATGCGGTAGTCGGCACACGTTCGTTCAAAATCCTTTCGGCGATGGTGTGCGACGGATAAAATCGCTTTAACAGAAAATCTTGTTTATGTGTTGTATGGAAATCATTTATATCGAATTCTCGTCAATTACAAAATTTATGTTGAATGATGAAATAATGAAAAGAATTTTGTAATTTTGCATTGTTGCTTGAATTATAGAGGCTTGAGTATTCTCTTTTCAGACACATTCAATGAAACACTATAAATTAAATATACGCAATAAATGGAAAAAATAATATCATCAATCCCTGTCTACAATTTGTTGACAAATTTAATTCCAGGCACAGTGCTAGCTGCCCTACTAAAATTTTGCGTGGAAGGTTGCGATATATTCTCTCTTACCAATAATATATGGATACTTGCCGTTATCCTCTATATTCTTGGTATAATAAACTCTCGGATAAGTTCTTTAGTCTTTGAGCCTCTAATTAGAATGTTTAAAATTGTGAAGTGTGCGTCACATAAAGATTTTACGGATGCTGAATTGAAAGATACATCTGGAAAACTTACTCAGTTAAGTCGAATGAACAATGAATACAGAAGCTATATATCTGTATTTTCTATAGTTCTTGTTATCAAGTTAAGTTTCCTTTTCTCAAGTGCTAAGAATTTTATAACAGATAATATCTGTTGGATTATATTAAGTTTAGGTGTACTGTTATTCCTTTGTGCCTATAGGAAGCAAGTATCTTATATTACATCACGTATATCTCGATTAAACAACCAATAATATATTATATGCCGAATTACGAAGTTCATTATCTTAGTGTTTCAGATGCTGATGCAATCATAATACGATATGAAGATAGCGGGAACCAATATGTCGTATTAATTGATGCCGGAAATGTCAGCGATTCAGACAATATCAAAAACTATATTTGGAATCACTGGAAAACTTATACTATAGATTTAGCAATATGTACTCACCCAGACTCTGATCATAAAGGAGGATTTTTTGGATTATTGAATGATAGAGATGTAAGCATTAAGGAATTTTGGCTTAATACGCCAGAGGATGTAATTAGTGAAGATGAATATAATAGATTATATCTTAAACGAAATAGGTTGTCTCATTGTCGCGAATGCTATGCTCATCCAACAGATACGGATTCACTTAACCTCATAAATTTAGCTGTATCTAACAAATGCAAAGTATATGGTGCATATTGTGGCAAAATACATTCACACATACCGATCTCAGTTGTAGGTCCAAGTTTGAATTTCTATCATCCTCTTGCGATAGAAATACTCAAGAACAATAAAAGGAGAAAAGATGAGGATAATACAATATACGAAGATATAGATTATTTTTCATCCATTCAAGCCAAATCGTCGATTGATGACGAGCCTGATGATAGTTCGCCAACTAATGCTGGTAGCATAATTCTTTTATTTGAACCGATTAGAGATTGTAAATTCTTATTACTTGGCGATGCAAATCGAGCTGCTATCACGGATGCAATTTCTAATAATGCGAACTTGTCAGGCTGTAGGATAAAAGTTCCACATCATGGAAGTAAACATAATCTGAACTCGTTGTTGATTGATAAATTGGCTCCATGCTGTGCGATTATTTCCGCAAAAGGCTCTCGTAAACATCCCAGCAAAGGAATTGTTTATTGCCTCAGTAATCATTGCAATGTCTATTCGACTCATAAGAGTGGAACTCTAACTCATACATCTTATCCTATTACTAACCCCGCAACTCCATTAAAGGAAAAACAATAAGGTTCGATGTCGAATTTCAGTTATCGAATATGTATAATAAAAAGTGTTGTTATTGAAGTTTGTTTGATTGAATCTGTTTTGGCAATGATAAGACCACAACCTTATTTGTCTGCTACAGAAGACGACTTGTTCGATTTGTGGTTCGGGCGGTCGTATACGGCTTTTTGCTTCCGGTTCAAAGGGACTGCGAAAAAAGATAAATCACTTGAAAAACCGTAAAAGCACCTAGACCCTGATTATAAGGTTATAGAAGGAGTCGAGAAATGAAAGATTAATTATTTGTCTGAGAATAACTTGCTTACTATGTTAGGAATAAAAGAAAGTGTTCGAGAATATTTATAAATGGAGTTTTTGACTCCATTTTTTGTTTTATCAAAAATTGTTTCCATCTTTGTAACGTTCAAACTATTCAAGAAGGTGGGAGATAGACCGCCCTCAATCCGTGGAGCGGATTTTTTATATCTATCAGAAAAGTGAATATTGAGATATAGGCGTGTACCCCCGTCTATATGCTATAATGGCATATAGGACCCTTCTTGAGAGTTTGAACAACGGGAAGGACACGCCGTTTTTCGTGCCTAGAATGTTCAAAAATCAAGAATTATGAGTAAGAAAATTAAGACTTCTAAAGTCGCAAGTTTGTCAAACGAGATTCAAATGGACAAACAATTTGTGGAGAACCTTATGCGTCGGATCGCACGGATACGGTTGGAATTGAAAAATCATTTCGAGAAGGGTAAAACGACAAGCGAGAGCGAGATTCTGGATAACGAAGTTGCCTCGTGTGATAATTGGCTAATTGAATCGTATTATGGCTTAAACGGTATTCATGCCACGTTGATAGAAATGGAGGTTCGTCATGGGTAAAAATCGAGATATTTGTTTGGGATGTTACAAGACGCTAGGAATAGAAGCGGACGATAACAGGGAGTATTACGAGATCGAGATAGACGGGAATTTGACTTGCGAAGAGTTTAGTATCGGTGAGTTGGCGGTGTTGCGAGAGTTGATCGAGCGAGCGATGGAGGAGAAAGAATGGATGGAGAGAAGGGGGGGCGAGTCATGAATGATTACTTGGTGACGTATAAATTTATCGGGTTGACCAGGGAGGAACTGGATAAATTGATTGATGAGATATTTGAAGAGATGGGGATTGTTCCGCTTCGGGTGGAAAAGGTGGAGGAATAGTTGTATATTAGCGGCAACAATATTAAAACGGAGAGGTTATGGAAGGTGTATTATCTATCGTGCTGATGGTGGCGGCGATTGCATCCTTGGTTTTTGCGGTGGTGATGGCTGTACGTTCCGGCCGGGGTGGAGAGGTGGACGAGGAAAAGATGGAGCGGCGATTCGAGATCGTGTGCGGGGTGATCGTGTTGGGAGTGATTGGTGCGGTAGCGTGGTGGTTGGAGTTGGGGGGAATTGTGTTGGTGTTGTTGACCGTGTTGTTGCTGAAGGGGGGACTCGTGCAGGTGTTAATGAGGATGTGGTGGTGGTTGATCGTGTTGGGGATGGTGGGGTTGTTGATCGCGCTGGTTTAAGTGAAAATAATAATTAGAATTTGCATGAGCGGGGAGTGATCCCCGCTTTTTTTGTCCTTTAGTTACGGGTGTTTCTCTTGTAACTTGCTTTCATGGATAGGATTGTAGAACAAAAATTTGTCGAGAAGGTTCTTCAACATCAAGGTAATAGGCTGTTGAAAAATCAAGGACGTGCGCTTTACGTGAAAGCTCGTTTCCGATCCGGGAGATTGGAAAAGGCACGTTCTGTTTCCGTGTCGGGAGGTGATGATTTGAGTGGAGAGTTGGTATTTAGACACATGGATTATGAACGTTTCCTAGATATGAAACGAGTGATTCAAATGAAGAATGGTAGAACTCGCCGAAGGACTGGATATAAAATTCATAATCGGTTTGTTTATGGGCATTTCTTGGCGATCGCTAAACAGTTAAGCGTCGGTTTTACGGAGAGTGTGAGAGATAAAATTAGGGCAGAACTAAAGGCAGAATAATGGGTAAAAAGATTGTTGACGAGGATATGCGCCTGAACATTAAGATTAATGGGAACGAGGCGAAAAATGAACTTTTCGAGTTGGAAGAGAAGGTTCGTGATCTGAGGGCTGAGAATGATAAACTGGAAAAATCCATTGATAAATACGGGAAGCAGATCGAGCGAAACGAAAAACAGGTGGCGAAATACACGAAGACGTTGGAGAAGGAGAGAGAAAACGTGGAAAGGCAGGAGAAAACGTATGCTTCGGCTCGTTCCAGCATAACGGCCATGTATGCTACCTATAAAAAATTAGATCAAGCGGGAAAAGAATCCAAGTATGGGCAACGATTACTTGAGGATATTCGAAAGCAGGAAGAGATTATTCGTAGAAGTGGAGAGGCCGGGAGAAAGTCCGTGTTAGCCGTGGAAAATTTGGAAAAGAGTTTGAAGAGGCTGGAAGCGGAAAACACGAAATTGATTAAAAGACGCGAGGAGGATACCGCAACACTGAAAAGGAACAAGGTAGAATTAGAGGCAAATAGCGGGAAGGTAGAGAAGTTACGTAAGAATTTGGATATAACAACTCTTTCGATCGAGGAATTGAACCGGGAGATAACGAAAACCGGGGCTTTGTTCCGGAGGACAGACCCGAATGATCCCAAGTGGAAGGAATATCAAAAAACTTTGGTTTCACTGCGAAAAAGACATAGTGAACTGAGTGCCCAAGCCCAAGCGACTCACGGTTTTTTGTGTCGTGTCGCTGATGGGGTGAATAAGTATTGGAATCTGGTGGTGTCTGGAATGGCTTCGTTTACCGGAATTATCTTCGGGATCAAATCGGCGATAAACAAGTATGTTGAATTTACGGACGTTATCGCTGATGTGCAGAAAACAACGAATTTGGCGAAAGAGGAGGTGATCGAGTTGAACGAGGAATTAAAGAAGTATGACACACGTTCGGCACAGGATGAATTAATGGGGTTAGCCCGAATCGGTGGAAAATTAGGTATAGAGGGAAGGGATAATATTCTGGGTTTTGTTCGGGCGGCAGATAAGATCAACGTGGCACTGAAGGAAGATTTGGGAGGGGACACCGAGGAAGCGATCCGGCAAGTGGGGAAGATCGTGGATATTTTCAAGGTGAATGATCAGTTCGGGATAGAGGCGGGAATGTTGAAAGTTGGTTCCGTTATTAACGAGTTGGGGATGGCTAGTACGGCCAACGAGGGATATATTGTTGAATTCACGAAACGGGTGGCGGGAATTGCTCCTATCACGAACGTACAGGTTCCGGCCGTGATGGGATTGGCGGCAACATTAGATAAATTCGGTCAGACCTCGGAGGTGTCTAGTACCGTTTATTCGCAGGTGATGACGCAAATGTTTAAGAAAACAGGAACGTACGCGAAAATTGCGGGAATGGAAATAAAGGAGTTTTCCGGGTTGTTACATAGAGATGCGAATGAGGCCTTTTTGCGTGTCATGGAGGGGTTGAGGGGTAACGAGGGAGAGATTGAAAAAATGATCGCCAGTATGGGAGATATGGGGATGGAAGGGAAACGGGCTGTTGGCGTGTTGGGGGTTTTGGCTAATAATACAGAGGTTTTGCGTGCGCAACAAAGATTGGCGAACGAGGCTTTTGACGAGGGTATTTCTTTGACAAACGAGTTCGAGGTTAAAAATAGTAACCTGGCGGCACAAAGGGCGAAAGCTAAAAAGGATTTGGACGAGAGGATCAAGCAACTGGGAGAAAAGTTATATCCCTTGATGACTCACGGTATGAGTTTGATAAAGTTGACCGTGAGTACCTTAGAAGTGTTGGTTGATTTGATCACGAAACATGGAGGAAAATTATTATGGTTGACGGGGGTTCTCGGTACCTATTGGGCGGTACAAAAGAGTGTTATTGCCTGGCGGAAGATTGAAGAGGCGTTAATCACGAAGGCAATCGCTTTGGGAATGGCTGAGGCGAACGGGGTGAAAGTTATGACGGCGGCAAAGGTGGTATTTGTGGGGGCGGTGAAAAAGGCCACGGTGGCGATGAAGGCGTTTTTGCTTTCTTTGGTAACGAATCCTGTCGGAATAATCACGTTATCAATATTGAGTTTAGGTACCGCTTTTTACAAGGCTTATCAAATTATTGATGAAACGACCGGGGGGATTCGTCGTTCGTTGAAACGAGTACAAGAGGCGCAACGTGAATTTGCTCGGGAGTCGACGATGGAGCAAATGGCTATTGATAGGTTGTTTGGAAAGCTGGATGCGCTAACGAAGGGTACGAGCGAGTATCAGAAGGTGAAGGATGAGATATTGAGCAAGTACGGGCAGTATTTGAATGGATTGAGTGCAGAGATTCAAGCGTTGGATGACGTGAAAGGGGCTTACGAGGCTATATCAACGGCCGCTAAACAGGCGGCGAGGGATAGGGCAATTGATACCGCAACCACGAAAGCAACGGAGGCTTACGTGGAGGTAGAAGTTGAGAACCTAGAAAAAATCCGGGAGGCATTGCAAAAGACTTTTGATCCACGAGAGGCTGCGAGATATTTCGAACAGATTAAGGCCGCGATGCAGGAAGGGGGAACGATCCCGGAAGATTTGCAACAATTGATAGATGAAACGTTCACGACAGAACACGTGTTGTTCATGGATAAGTTTACATCACATATATATAAGACAAACCCGGTTCAAGAAGCGATAAATGCTATTCGTGCTGGAAAAACAACTTTGCAAAGGGAAATTGATTCCGTGAACGAGTTACTTGCAAATGTTGGGGGTCGTAAAAATAATGTCGATCCTTTAGGGCTTGAAAGTGATATGGAGGTTATTGATTACGTTTCGCCAAAGGGTGGTAATACGAGTTCTATTGAAAATCAGATGATCGCTTTAAAAGATAGATATGCTCAAAGGTTGATCACGCAAGAAGAATATGAAAATAAACTTGACGCGTTGGAATTGGCTCATCTTGAATATCGTTTGAAAAACGAGGATATGAACGAGGAGAAGCGAGTTGAGTTAAGACAGAAGATAGCCGATAAAAAATTGGAGATAGCCGAGAAAGCTAGAAGGAAAGAGGAACGAGTGGATACGATCATCGAGGCTAAAAGTGATCCGGTGTTGAAAGAGGAAAACGCTTATCGGAAAAGGTTGGAGGAGGCTGGGTTGTTCGGGAAAAAACGGGAAGATTTGACGGAAAAACAATTGCAGGCGTTGGAAATCTTGGAACGAGAGCATGAGTCTAACAAGGATAAAATTTTGAAGGATGCCCGGAAAAAACAAACGGAGGAGTACATGAAGGGAATAGATGAACGGATCAAGAACCTTCAACTGGGGCAGAGTATGGAGGTCATGGAGTTGCAAATGGTTCAAAGTGCAGAATTGGAAGGTTTTTCCGGGTCATTATTTCAACGTCAGGAACTTTTAAAGGAGCATCAACGTCAAGAATTAGCGTTGTCGGAAACTCATGCGGGGGAAATGATGGCTTTACTCGGGGAGATATTTGGAGAGATCGAGGGGAAAGAGGGAGATTCGGGGGAAATGGTGTTGACCGAGCAACAGAAAAATGAGTTGAAGAAACGATTGGCCGAGGTTGGTTTGTCTCTCTCGAAATTGAAAATATCACGGGAGGAACTGGATAAGAAGAAACAGACGGATTTTGATGTTCTAGGTATGAACGCTTCGAAATGGGAAGAGTTCTTCAATAATTTGAGACAGGGGAAAGCGGGAATCGAGGAAATAGAATTTGCCGTGGGAGCGTTGGGAAATGCCTGGTCTGCCTACATGAAATTACGAGCTGCGCAGACGCAAAAGGAACTTAAACAATACGAGCAAAAAACGAAGAAAGAGAAAGCCGAGTTGGATAAACAACTGGATTCCGGACAGATTTCACAGGAACAATATAACGCTCGGGTATCGCAGTTGGATGCGGATTTAGATGCAAAAAAAGAGAAGTTGGAGAAAGAGCAACGTGAGAGGGAGAGAACGCAGGCAATATTCTCGACAACGGTAAGTACGGCCGTGGCCGTGGCGAAAGCTTGGGAGTTGGGGCCGATCCTTGGCCCGATTCTGGCGGCCTTGGCCGCCGCTATGGGTGTCGTGCAGATTGCAACGATTAAGGCGGCGCAGTACGCGACGGGGAAGTATCCAGTGATCGGGGAGGATGATGGACGAAGATATGAAGCTAATTACGTGGGGAATCGTATCCAAACCGGGGTATATGATCAACCGACGTTAGGCTTGTTCTCGGAGAAGGAGCCGGAAATGGTGGTTGATGGAAACACGACCCGGAAATTAATATTGAATTATCCACGGGTGTACAGGAGCATTATTGATATATCACGGGGACGAGTTCCCCAGTTTGCCGGGGGACGGTACCCGACAGATAGTTCTATGATTTCATCGGGTACTTTTGATGTGGGAGGCAGTGATCCGGCGATGAACCGATTATTGGAGAAGAATATCGAGATGATGAATCGGTTGATGAACATGGAGTTCTCGATCCCGATGTACGGGAATAACGGTTTAGTTAAGAAGATAAAAAAGGCACAGGATTATGAACGAGGCACTAAAACTGGAAGAGGATGAGCTTGCAAGTAAAAATTAATTCAAAGGCGGTACGGTTGCCGGAAGGTTTTGAACTGGCGATTAATTTGAAAAATAACTTACTGGATGGAGATCGTGAAGATGCGACATACCCGATGGAAGTTAATTTGGCATCGAATAGACAGGTTTTCGGGTTCGTGGATCGTACTCACATGGATATGACGGAAAAGTTACAAGCAGGAGTGAGTTTTGGTCCGTATCAGTTATTGAACGGGCAATGCGTGTTGACAGATGTCGGGGATGGCAACGTGGAGTTTTACATTTCAACAGAGAAAAACTCTTTTTGGGGGAAAGCGAGGGATAGGATGCTGGATGAGTCATGTTGGGGGCAATTCACGTACAGTCCGGGTAATAGAACGAATACATTGGAACAATTTTACAAGAGTTTGAAAGAACGGATGGATTACGTGGTTTGCCCTGTTCGAGATTCATATATAAAGAATTCGTTGGATACGGAAGTGGATTTTTATAATTACTTGGAACCGGGAGAGGAATATTTTAGTTCGAGTTACCAGATAAAGCCGATCTATTTTACTCCTTTTTTGAGGGTGACAGTGGTTGTAAAAAGGGTTTTGGAGGGTATGGGATACACGATAGGAGTGGATGAATTTTCCAGTGATGAAAATTTGAAAGATTTGTTGATTATCTGTCGAAGGAACCCGATAGACGTGAACCGGGGATCGGAGGTCGCGGATAAATATCGATACGGGGAACATTTACCACGTATTTCTGTTTATGATTTCTTACGTGAGATTGAGAATAAATTCGGGTATAATTTTATCGTGGATGAAACCGCGAAGAATGTAGATATTCGTCGGTTAAATCTTTCGTTGGAAAAAGAGGTGAAGGTGTTGGACGGTGTGGCTAAACACTTCCTTTCAGATGAAGATAGAGTAACGGGAATTATTTACAAGGATGCGAGTAGTAATGACGAATTGGTGAAGTCGCTCGAATATTTCCTAAGTTATGTTTTTGGAGAGGAAGAAGATGCGGAAACGGTGGAATGTATTTCAACGATCGTGGGGGTTGCATCGGACGTGAAGACATTCGTGAGGCCGAATGTTAAACCTGATTACAAGTATGAATATCGTTTTGCGGCATTTCAAGAGGAGTTTGGGGATGGGTATGAACGTGTGGAGCAGGTTTCAAAAGAATTGCGATTTTCTATTTACCGGGGTATGATCAAGTCGGTACCAGTGGATGGATCGGGAAGGTCTTACGAGTTTTATTATCCCGTGGCAAGCCCTATCGCCGAGTCCGATGGGAATGGAACATTCTCGCTATTGTGGAATGGGGTTGATGACGGCCTAAGCGAGTACGTGAAAGAACGAGCGTTGTTATTAATCGGGGCGGAACAACATCACGAATTTTACGTTTGTCCTGATATTAAAAATTTAGACAACTTGCAAGATTTTTTTTCATGTGTTCTGGTCATCCGGAATAGGAGATATATGTGTTACGAACAGGAAATAGTGTTGAATGGGAACTCGATTGTTTCGCATTTAGTACGGTGTTATCCTCTTTAAATTGTCCTTTATAAAATCGGGGTGTTGAGTAGCTTAGAGGTAAAATTAAAGCGATGAAAATAATTCAACAACCTGATATTTTAAGTTTTGCCGGGAACGTGAATGATTTCGTGATAGAAGATGTTGCGAAGTCTCTCGTGTTTAAATTGAGCGTGGATGGAATGGTAATCGTGGATGAAGTTTACGTGGCGGAAGGGGGTGAGGTGCGAGTATCGATGAAAGATATTGTGGATTGTTTTTTATCAATATCGATTCCACGGGCTGATTCAGATTATATTATTCAATCTTTAGCGGTAAAAAAATTCAAGGCCGAGATCGAGGATTCCGTGATAGAGTTTACCGTGGTGAAAGGGGGAATATCAAACGTGGCAGAGAGTTCCGCCGTGTTCTTAAAAACACAATGGTTGACATTGCAGCCTCAGGAGAAAAGAATCGTGATGCATCAGCCAGAATACCTGTCGTATTATGCGGTGGTAACAGGTTCCGTAAAAATGACTGTTTATTTTGCTGATGGATCAGCGAATGAAACGTTGTTAGCTTTGGAGGCGGGGAATCTATACACGGTAGATGTTTCTTACTTGAAAATATCAAGTAAATTTGAACGGGCAGTCGGATGTTATGATGTTTGGATTGAAAATGAGTCTGGACAGAGGTTGACCTACGTGCAGCGTTATATACTGAGTACTTCAAATTCGGCGGCGAACGTGTACTTGTTTGAAAATACTTTAGGTGGGATTGATTCGGTCGTTTTTTCCGGAGACTTCACGGAGAAGATTCAGACAGAAGGAACAGTAACGACGGTATTGGAGGAGTCAACTGATAGCGATATTGATTTGAATTTTTCTTGCGAGCAAAATACGGGTTTCATTCCTTCAATTGATTATGCTAGATGGTTACGAGGCTTTTTCGTGTCAAAACAACGTTATCATGTTTCCGGGGCTTTGAGGCGGATATATTTGCGTGAGTCGGAGAATGGTTTTACAAAAAACTCGTTGAACGATTTCACGTTTGAATTTTTTTATTCGAAACAAACAAAATATGATGTTGTTACTCGTAACAGGGATGATTTACCTCTTTTATTAGAGTTCCCGGAGGTGGACTCTATCCCTTTTCTCGCCCCGCGATTGGCTGAGTTCCCGATCGCGGTAGTTGCGGATGATTTGATGCTTCCGGTTCAGTATGCGTTTGAAAACGCTTGGCGGCGGATTTCGATCGCTGCAATTACTCAAGCGGTTTCAGAGGGGGCGATTGATAAGATTGATCTGTCATCGTACTGGAAAAAAACAGAGTTAGTGAGGGATGGGTTGTATCTGAAATTTTTGGATAAATATATTAGAGCGAAGTTTGCGGATGATTCTACCTTGTGGGATGGTAATGCTTTCGATGATTATCTGGATCAAGCAGTCAAGCGGGATTCGGACGTTCAATTCCGTTCTTTTAAAAGTGCTAGTTTCAAGGCGGGTCCTCTCGGTGCCGGGGTCGGGATGGTGAACGATGACGAGTTCCAGACGGATAAACTTCTTGTCCGGAAAATCATGTTCGTCCTTGAAATGATGGTCCAGCGCATGAGGTTCCAGCTCGGTCAGAGCATGTTAACCCCGGGAGGAGGTTTCAAGATTACCCGGGTGGAAGTTCACGACACTTTTTACCGTTTGTTCTTTAATAACGACGGGGGACGTATCCCGAACTATTTCGTGACCAATGACCAGGGACGTGTCCAGAATCACGACGGGGGAGACCAGAAATACTTCTGGGGCCTCGTTATCGCCACGGGGAATGATTATATCGACCTTTCCCGGGAGGACAAGGATGGTGACGGGGTTCCTGCCGTTGGAGATGAAGTGGTACAACTCGGGAACCGGGATAACCCGGATCGTCAAGACGCCTTGATGCTTACCGCCGTTAACGGGGAGGTGGGGATGATCACTTATTTCGGGATCGATAGCTTTGATCTTTCCGGCAAGGAGGGAAGCTGGTTCGGTAAACATGGTGGCAAGAAGGGAGCCGTTATCAAGGGTGAGGTTCATATCACGTCCGGGTCAACGGGACTGAAAGAACTGGAAGAGTTCAACGAGGTGGAGACAGGTATAAATGACGCCCGGCAAGTCGCTAATGACGCTCTCGCCCTGGCGAGTAGTATCGTTGAAGTGACCGCCTCCTCGCAGGTGTTTAAATACGGTTACGGGTTCACGGGTACCCCGGTCCCGGCAACGATAACGTTGACAGCGATAACCCCGAAGATCGAGCCGACATCCTACCAGTGGCAATTTTTAAACGGGACGGGCTGGGTAAATATTGAAAGCGCCACGAAAAAAACGCTGGATGTCATGCCGGGAGACCCGGTGTTATTCCCTTCCGGTACTAACGTGAGATCGTTCCGGTGTGTTTGCAACGGGGACGAGGGTTTCACGGACGTGTTCACGCTGGCGAAGTTGGCCGACGGGGCGGCGGGGCAGGCCGGATCGTCCGGGTACACCGTTTTATTGACGAACGAGTCTCATACCGTGTCCTGTGACGCTAGCGGGAATCCCCTGGCCGGGGAGCTCGAGAAGGCAACCACGAGGGTTGTCGTGTACAAGGGTGTTTCCGTGGCAAGTTTCACCTTGCAGAACCTGGTCTCCGCGGGTGGCTCGTTCGCTCTTGACGGGGATAGCGGCTTGAAATGCACGGGCTTGTCGGAAAGTTCTGCCACTTGCACTTTCGAGGTCAAGGTTGATAGCGTCGTGATAAAGAAAGTTTTCGGGGTCACGAAAGCCAAGACGGGAGCCACGGGAAAAGCCGGGGCGGATGGGAAGGGAATATCATCCACGGTAGTAACCTACCAGGCCTCCACGAGCGGTACCACCGTCCCCACTGGAACATGGGGTGCCACGATCCCTTCCGTGTCCGCGAATCAATACTTGTGGACCCGCACGATCGTCACCTACACCGATGGGACGACAAGCACTTCTTATTCCATCGGCAAGATGGGTGCTAACGGTGCCACGGGAGCTGCCGGGAAGGGGATAAAATCCACGGCGGTCACCTATCAAGCATCCACGAGCGGAACCACCGTTCCCACGGGAACATGGGATACCACTATCCCTTCCGTGTCCGCGAATCAATACTTGTGGACCCGGACGATCATCACTTACACCGATAACACGACAAGTACTTCTTATTCCATCGGCAAAGTGGGTGCGACCGGGGCGAAGGGAGACAAGGGAGACGCTGGCCGTGGAATATCATCCACGGTGGTCACCTATCAAGCGTCCACGAGCGGAACCACCGTTCCCACGGGAACATGGGGTGCCACGATCCCTTCCGTGTCGGCGAATCAATACTTGTGGACCCGGACGATCATCACCTACACCGATGGGACGACAAGCACTTCTTATTCCATCGGCAAGATGGGTGCTAACGGTGCCACGGGAGCTGCCGGGAAGGGGATAAAATCCACGGCAGTGACCTATCAAGCGTCCACGAGCGGAACCACCGTTCCCACGGGAACATGGGGAACCGCTATCCCTTCCGTGTCGGCGAATCAATACTTGTGGACCCGGACGATCATCACTTACACCGATAACACGACCAGCACGTCCTATTCCATCGGCAAGGTGGGTGCGACCGGGGCGAAGGGAGACAAGGGAGACGCTGGCCGTGGAATATCATCCACGGCGGTTACCTATCAAGCGTCCACGAGCGGAACCACCGTTCCCACGGGAACATGGGGTGCCACGATCCCTTCCGTGTCCGCGAATCAATACTTGTGGACCCGGACGATCATCACCTACACCGATGGGACGACAAGCACTTCTTATTCCATCGGCAAGATGGGTGCTAACGGTGCCACGGGAGCTGCCGGGAAGGGGATAAAATCCACGGCAGTGACCTATCAAGCGTCCACGAGCGGAACTACCGTCCCCACGGGAACATGGGGAACCGCTATCCCTTCCGTGTCGGCGAATCAATACTTGTGGACCCGGACGATCATCACTTACACCGATAACACGACCAGCACGTCCTATTCCATCGGCAAGATGGGAGCTAACGGGGAGAAGGGGGATAAAGGAGACAAGGGAGAGAATGGCGAGTCTTTGTCCGGGAAAATGATTTATAAAGACCCGACTTTCAAGAACGGGGTTAATGGCGTGAGCGTGTATAACAATTCCGGGAACGGGACCGTGACGGTTACCAGGATTGCCAAAACGTCAGACGTGCCATCGGATTCCGGTTATTGTTTACAAGTGAAAACGTCTGGCACGGCATCCCCGGGTTCCGGTGGCGTGGTGCAGTCTATCCAGTCCCGTCCCGACGCCGTGTTTATCCAGAAGATCATCGCGAAATTACCGGTAGGTTACAAGCTTAACACGGCATCTAACTCGATGGGGAGCGGTTATTCAGACAAGTGGTTAACGGACACGGCAGGAACGGGTAAGTACACGACGTATCTTCGTAAAATAACTTGCGGGTCTTCCGGTTCGTTTAGCTCGGGCGGTCATGTTTACGTGACGGGGAGTCCAACGCCAACCTCGTCGGCCCCGTTAGTGTGGTACATCGCTTACATGTCCTGTTTCGATCAAACGGTAGATGGTTACGAGGATATTGTAAACACGGCCTATTCCAAGGTCGAGGCCGGGATAAACAGTCTCGCGAGCGGGATCACGATTTTCGCTAAAAAGAACGATTTCGATGCCTTGGGAAACCGGGTTTCATCGGCCGAGGCGTCTATAAAAACTAACGCCTCGAACATAGAATTGAAAGTGTCGAAAAACGGGGTCGTGTCGGCAATTAACGCCTCGCCAGAATCCGTGAAAATATCCGCGAGCAAGATTGATCTCGTGGGGAAGGTCACGTTTGCCATGCTTGATAGTTCAACGCAAACGAAGGTAAACGGGAAACTGGACACGACCACGTTTAACACGTTCAAGGGAACGTTAAAAGGTTTGGCCTACAAGGATACCGTGTTGCAGGCGATGAAGGACGAGACGATCATCGAGGGAGGGTACATAAAGACGAGCCTGATAAGGACAGACTTGATATTATCTGCCGGGGCCCAGATCGGGAATTTCAAGATCGGGGCCGTTGGTGGCGCGAGTGGGAACTGGTTAACGGTGAGTGACGGTAGCATGGGGGTATCTGGTTCCCAGCTCTTTTTCAATAAAAGCGATCGCGTCGTGTACGTGGGTTCTCATCCCAGCGAGGGAACGGGAGGGCAACCCGTGCTTGGTTATTTCAATATCGGTCCTACAACACCAACGTTAAAGAGTAGCGAAAAATGCGCGTTATACGCTGCATCCCCGCGGCATAGTAGTTACTTGATAAAATCTTATGCCTTGTACGCTGAAGTGGGAGACGTGAGAATCGTGGACGGGGGATTTGGGGGAAAAACTCAAGGTTTTAACTTGTCCGGGTCCTCTGCCGTGATAGATTGTAATTTTTTAATCGGGGCTCTATTCGCGGTGCAGAGCAACATGAAAATAACGATAAGGCCAGGATTTGAAGGTCAGATGATTAAACTATTAAATTACACGACGAGTAGTGTCACTATCGTTAAAAACACTGATGGAGCTTTTGTTTCCCGTATCCCGGGACAAAAATGTGGTTTATTCTATTTTGACGGGCAAAACTGGATGGGATTGATAATTGGAGATTTCTATATCACTTAATTTAATAAATAATGTAATGATGGTAATAAATTATTCTATTTTAGCAAGAAGCGAGGAACAGGTTCAAGGAATTAACGTTTCTCTATCAACAGAGTTCGAGGAAGGTGGCTTGCCCGCGAGCGTGACGTTCAACGCCTCCACTAATATCGTGGTTAACGGTCAGGATGTTTACATGAGCATGGGTGGGGACTACAACCTGGAATTTGGCCTTTTCTCGGGGCTTAGTAATTCCTCTTTCCCGGCAAGTTTTATCGTGGAACTAGAGAACAAGATCAAGGAGTTTTTTGACAGCATAAAAGCGAGCCGGGAATCATGAAATTTGAATTTGATATAAAGAAGGTCGATCTCGTCACGTTGGGCGGGGTCGATCTCCGGAAGACTTTCAAGGAAAAAATGAAAAAGAACTTCGAGCAATTCCTTGGCGAAACGATATACAACAGTACCCGTGACGTCGAGCTGGATGATAAATGCAAGGCTATTCACAGGGGAGAAAAAGTGGAGTTCAACGAGCGAGAAAAAGAGTTGTTCGAGCGGGCCGTGAAGGCGATCGAGTTTGAGCCGGGATTGATCGAGCGGAAGATCCTGAAACAGGTCATCAAAATCGATGATTAAGAATGAGGCGGGTTACCGTCACGGCCCCGCCTCGCCTTGGTTATAATCGTTATCAAGATGATAACGACACGAAAGTAATATAAATAATACAATATTGTAATATTTTGGAGTAATAATTTAAAGGAAGTACAAAATGATTATTGATTTTTTGACAACGGGAGATTTTTCCCTTATTCTCACGAGGGTGTACGTTATTTTAGCGATGTGGGCGATAATGTGTATCGCCGTTTGTGTTGACTTGTGGGCAGGTGTAAATAGTGCCAAGGCCCGGGGCGAGAAGGTTTATTCCGGGGGACTCCGGAGAACATTCGCTAAACTGGGAGACTACTGGCGTATACAGGTGATGGCCTTGATATTCGATTTGATAGGGAGTTTCATCCCCTGGTACAGTCTACCTTACGTTTCGATGCTTGTGACGGCCGCAATCGTGTTAATCGAGGGCCGAAGTGTTTGGGAAAACGAGAGGGCAAAGAAGAGCCAGGTGGCGAAATTACCGGATGCAATTCGAGCTATTATTCAATGCGCTGACGCTAAAACGGCGGAACAATTACTAGAAAAATTGAAGGAGGTCACGGATGATAACAAGCAAGTATTTTAAAGAGGACGAGTTTAACCGTTGTTCTCCCTCTTGTTCGTTACAGGACATGAAACAAACAACTATTAGTAAGTTGGACACAGCCCGGGAAGTGGCGGGGATACCATTCGTGCTGACCTCGGCTTATCGTTCCCCGGAACATGACCGATCAAAGGGGCGATCCGGAACCGGGGCACACACGATAGGGCGAGCGATTGACATCCGGTGTAACACTTCCCGGAATCGTTTTCTTGTCGTGAACGCTTTATTGAAAGCTGGATTCAAGCGGATCGGCGTGGGAAAGACGTTTGTTCATGCTGATGATTCAGAAACGCATGATCAGGAAGTGATTTGGTTGTATTAAAACAGGAGTCATGAATAAGCTATTGTTTATCTTTTGCGTGATCGTGTTACTTTCTTGCGGTAGTAAAAAGGAATTTAGTAGGATTGATTCGGTAGAGAATAGTAAATCTACCGAACAACTTTACGCTGAACTCTACCGGGAAGCTCGCTTACTCGAATTTCTTGACATCAAGTACCGTCAGGTTGAAACGAGGGATTCGGCCGGAAACGTCCGGATTGAAACGAACATGGAGGTAAGCAAGAAGACAGAGGAAAACAATCAGGACACGACAAAAATTGCAAGTTTCTGGCAGGAGAACACGGAGAAGGTGGTGGATCATGACGAGGGGGAGGAACGATCTGGGGTGATGGTGTATTGGGTGTGGATTATCGGCTTTATCGCTATTATCGTGGTGGTGTTGATGGTTGGAATCTATATGTTAAAAAAACGCTAGGTTAAATTCTAACTTACGATCGTTTTCACGATCAAGACAATTAGACCAGAAAGTCACAAGTGTGTTGGTTTTTCCTATTTTTGCAATAAAAAAAGTTATGTGTGAGAATTTTGCAGACAATTCTGGTATTTCCAAACCAGAACATCGAAAGGATATTCCATTCGAGCTAGAAAAAAAACTACAAATACAACATGAATCATGTGGTTGGACTTTATACACCGAAAGAGCCCATGTTGAAAATATTTTTTATTCGAGGTTTAATTATTTCATGCTATTTTTTACCTTATTTGTTAGCGTGATCGTGGCAATTTATGTAAGTGATGATATAAACTATAAAGGTTGGATCATGTTCTTTCTTTCCTTGTGGGGATTTATCATTTTATTGTGCCTGAGACGTACCTTGATTAAAACTTACAAATTTTTAGAATGCATTTTGAAATGGTTAGATAGTATGTCACAAAATTATGTATCTCCAATGATTAGAATGCGATTTGGACCTCGAAAATATGAAAAAATGAATTACAAATCAACGAATTATATGTTGGCTTATATAATTCCAATGGTTTGCATTATATTCATGGGTATAGCGTGTGTTTTTTCTGTTTTCTTGATATATAATGAAGAACTAGCACAAACATCAAAAATAATTTATGATGCTATACAAGTAATAAATTAAGATAAGCTCAAGATTGAAAGCAAGTCTTTTTACGTATTTTTCCACGTGTTGTACTACTTTTAAAAATTATTTATACATTTGTCCCAGGTGAAGGAGATTTCACCTAGTTTAAAAGGATTAACGTGTACTACACAACCATTGATACTCCCACGGTGGAACGATCGAGTATCTTTGGGGAGACGTGGTACGTATATATATCGTGTACGTACCCGTCTTAATTGAACTGTTCCGATCGTTCCACCGTGGGGGGCAGTGAGATTAAGCGGGTACGTTTTTTCATGCTCGAAATTTTGAATTATAGGTTATATCGGCGATGCGACTGTGAGTGAAAAGCGAGTGCCAACTACTTTCTCGTTGGCGTGGGGTATTCTGAAAGAGGATACCCCTATTTTTGTTTTAAAGAATAGGGGAGGAAGATTATTCCTTTTCATTAGGGAAAGGATTAGGAAAACTGTGTTTTATCTTCTCTGATGTCATCCCCCGGTATTTTTTTATGTAATGATAAGTACTGTTGATGTTTGTATGACCGAGATGTTCTTGTAGGTCTTTTATAGTAATGCCAGGAACATCTAAAAGAAATCCGGCCCCGGTGTGTTTCATCGAATAAAATTTGTAATCTTTGTTTAGCCCTAGTTCGTCCCTTATGGTGTTGAATCGTACACGTAAGGTATTATTCCCGACAGGTTTTTCTCCAGGTTTACGTTCATTACCAAAAATGAAATATTCTTTGTCGTAATTCTGTAACTTGTAATCAGAGATTAATATTTTGAGAAATTGGTCAGGAATATTTATTGTGCGTTCCCGCATTTTCCCGTTGATACCGGAAATCATGATGATTCCGGCCCACAAGTTTAGATGTTTGATTTGTAGAGTACGTAATTCATTGCCGGGACGAATAGCGCAGTAGTATTGCATCAAGCAGGCTAAATATAATTGTGAATCTCTCCTTTTTATTTCAGAAAGGAGAGATTGTAAATCAATAGGTAAAATAGGAAGTGGGGCGTTATCTTTTATTTTGTGTGCCTTGGGAATGTTAAATATAGGGCTTTTATAAATTAGTTTTTGTTCTAACAAGTGATTGAAAAAAGCGGAAAGGATTATTTTATAGTTGTTCACTGAACGGCGGTCTAGTTCTCGGGTTTTAATTAATTCGGTAAAAAATTCAATGATAATTTTGTTATCAATTGCGGTTATGTCGAAGTCAACATATTTTTTCCGTTCCAAGAATTGATTAAAAATCCGTAACTTGGATTGATATGTTTGGTATGATTTTTTCTTGAGAGATAACTTTCGTTCGGTTAGAAAATCCGAGAATAACCGTCGGATAGTATTGCGTGACTTCCTTTTGGAACTGTATTTTTGATTTTCGAACTGGTAATTAATCTCATCTTCATAAATTGATTCCGGATCATGCCAAGGAACCCATCCTTGTTTGAGTTTTAAGGTATATTCCTTGATCAATTTATCGGCTAAAGCATATTTTTCACTTTTGTTTTTACATTCCTTGAAACCTCGTTCTATTTTTTTAGGACGCATCTTCCCCGTGCGATGATCGCGCACGCTAAAATACACATACCACCCTTTGGGGGATTCAACTAATTTGGGTTTTGTCGCAATTTTTGTTTCCATTTTTCCTTGTTTTTTTAAGCCGTTCCAAAACCTAAAAAAAGCCCCGAAAAAACCGAAAACACTCTTTAAAATTTAAAGCATTGAATTTCAATGCTTTAGGTGGTGTTCGTGGAGAATATCGGAATCGAACCGACGACCTTTTGAATGCCATTCAAACGCTCTAGCCAACTGAGCTAATTCCCCATTTGCGATTGCAAATATAGATAAATATTTGAAAATAGGAAATGGTTAAGGTGTGATTTTGTTGATTATTCTTATATTTGCCAGGTAAATCGGCGTAACATGACCAATTTTGATAACGAATCGAAATTCTTTTTGCAAATGCAGCAGGGGAATCGGCGGGCGTTTGAATATTTTTTCAAGACGTACGTGGATATGCTATACGCTTATGCCTTGGGATATTGTCGGGATTCGGATGCGGCCGAGGATTTGGTACAGGAGGCATTTGTGCGTTTTTGGACCATGCGGGAAAAAATCACTTATTCGGAATCAATTTACGGTTATTTACAACGGACGGTGAGAAATTCTTGTATCAATCAAAAAATTCGGGAACGGGTTGAGGACCGTTATAGGCGGGAAATGCTGAATGGAGAGACGGAAGTGTTTGATTGGGAGAATGACGATGCGTTGGAAGAATTGAGATGCCAGTTATTGGGTGCGATAGATCGTTTACCGGAAAAATGCCGGGAGATATTCGTGTTGAGTTGCGTGGAAGGATTAAAGTACCAGGAAGTGGCAGATAAATTGGGGGTTACGATCAACACGGTGAAAACGCAGGTACGTTTTGGTTATAAAAAGGTAAGGTCAGACTTGAATCTTCCGAAGAATACGTTATTTGTATTATTGAGTATATTGCTGAAATAAGGACTTTTATATCTACTTAAAAAATAAAATTCATTTTATTTGAAAAAATAATTTTTTTCTTTCACTCGATTTGTTTCCAATCTTGTTAGTAAAGTGTAAAACGAGAAAAATGGAAACAGAGAGAATAGATCATATAGGAAAAATCTTGAGACGTTTTCTGACGAGAGGCGAAACTGTGAATTGGGATGAGTTGCGGGTAGAGCTAGGGAAGGACGAGTATGCTCACGTGAAGGAAGAACTGTTAAGGATGAGGACTATGCATGTCGGGGTGAACCGGGGAAGAATTTGGGATAAGGTACAGGAAAGTCTGCAACAGAAAGTAAAAAGGCAGCATTTGTTTCAGCTTATCCGGTATGCAGCGATATTAATATTACCATTATCAGTACTCCTGTTATTTTGGTTACATCAAGAAAAGGAATTGCCTCCAATGAACGTTGCAGTTGTCGGGGTGATGGATTCCACGGATATGCACAAGGTTTATCTGGTGCTGGAAGGAGGGACGAAAGTGGATTTATCAACTCCACATGTGGATACGATCCGACAAGATGACGGGCAGCTTTTAGCCGTGGATACATTGGGAAAATTGGTATATAATACTGTGCAAGAAGAGGTGGAGGAATTATTCTATCATAAAATAGTCGTTCCTCGGGGTGGGGAGTACACGGTGGAGTTGAATGACGGGACCCGGGTGCGGTTGAATGCGGATTCAGAATTAAGATTCCCGGTGAAATTTGTTGGGAATGAGCGAAAAGTATTTTTGAAAGGTGAAGCCTATTTTGAGGTGGAACGTGACACATCAAGACCTTTCCGGGTGGATGTGCATGGTGATGCGATAATCGAAGTCTTGGGAACAGAATTTAATGTTAATGCTTATCCGGAGAATGCTGAAATCTTTGCGACGTTGGTACTGGGGAAAGTTAGGGTGGCTGATTTACAGACGGATTCGACGGTCGTGTTGCTACCGAATCAACAGGCAGCTCTTTCCGGTGCGGGGATTAACGTGAAAGAGGTAAACCCGGAAGATTTCATTAGCTGGATTAACGGTCGATTTTATTTCGAGAAGATGCCTTTGGAAGAAATTTTGATTCAACTGGGACGTTGGTACGATTTGCAAGTGTTTTGGGCAAACGAAGAGCTGAAATCCTATGAATTTACGGGAGCCATCTGGCGAGATAATACTATTCGGCAGACATTGGATATGATTGAAAAAACTACGGATGTTTGCTTTACGGTTTCCGGCCGGACGGTAACAGTGAATGTCTTGTTATAAAAAACGGCATCTGTTCGCACAGATACCGTCTTGATAATTCGACTAGCCTAGAGTTGGATTCAAGGTTAGTCATGTTAAACTATTAATACAAAATTATGGAAAAAAATCGAACGATGCAACAAAATGCGTGTCGGCTACTATGTCCGTCCATTTTGGTAAGTGCAAGAGTGTTACTGATTTTGTTGTTCTGTGGCTTATCCGTGGCTTGGAATCCATTGTTTGCGCAGGATAGGAAAGTGACCCTTCACGTGAAAGAGGTACCTCTGGGGGAGGTGGTGAAAGAGTTGAAAAAGCAAACAGGGAAGGATTTCCTTTTCAGTAACCGAGAGGTAAACGTGAGTCGTAATGTCTCGGTGAGCATTTCCAACATGACGTTAAAAGAAGTCTTGCCTTTGGTCTTTGGTAAAGATTACCGTTTCGAGATCGAGGAAAATGTGGTGATTGTTCGTCCGTTCGTTGCCGTGACAGGTGACGGGCAGCGAAGTGGTTTTGTCGTGACGGGAGTGGTGACGGATGTGAAGAAACAACTTTTGCCGGGGGTGACGGTGAAAGTGGCAAATACCACTGTGGGTACGGCGACGAATAATGCCGGACAATTCGTGTTGCGTTTGCCGATCACGAAGGGGAGCCTCGAATTCTCGTTTGTTGGCTTTAAATCTCAAACCATAAATTTTACGGAGAACACGAAGGACACGATCCGGGTGGTGCTGCAAGAGGATGTGACCGGATTGGAGGAAGTTCAAGTGATTGCTTACGGTTCCCAAAAGAAGCGGACGTTAGTTAGTGCGGTGTCTTCTGTGAAAGCGGATGATATAAAGGAGCTTCCGACGCATAGTTTGGAGAATCTTTTACAAGGACACATGGCAGGCGTGGAAGTTAATAACATTTCCGGTTCTCCGGGTGGTGGCGGTTCCATTGTTGCCATTCGGGGATATAATTCCTTTTTTGCCGGGGATGGTGCGAGTAGTGGTTCGGAAGGTCAAGACAGAGCCTACGGAACACCTTTGTACGTGATTGACGGGGTTCCCATGCAGGCATTTACTTCCCCGATCACGGGAACAAATACGTTGTCAGACCTTGATCCCTCGATGATCGAGTCTATCGAAGTGTTGAAAGATGCTGCCTCGGCGGCTATTTACGGTTCCCGTGCGGGAAATGGTGTTATTCTGATTACTACGAAAAAAGGGCGGAGCGGACAGGCCCGTTTTACGGCAAATGTATCCTATTCGGCTTCGTGGTTGCCTGAAACCCCAAAACAGAGCGGGGGACAGTTGGAACGTTTGTATAATATTCAAGGATTGAGGAATACCGTAACCCCTTATCAGGCGAAAGATGGGACTTGGAAAATACCGGCTTCTTACGAGGAGGTATACAGGTTTGGAACTTCCGATACGAACCAACCGGAATATGATTGGTTTTGGGGAACGGCTTCTGCGGCGAATTCTTCATTGATCTTGCAGGATAGTTTGAATGCATTCTTTAATAATTCCACGGATTGGTGGCGGTATGCCTACCGTACGGCTAGTGTTTATAACGCCAATATACAAGCCAGTGGGGGTAATGATAAAATGAATTATATGATTGGTGCCGGTTACTACAAGGAAGAAGGTATCATGCATAATAGTGATTACCAGCGAATAAATGTGTTGACAAATATCTCGGTGACTCCTACGAAACGCCTTACTTTGGATAATCAGATCTCACTTTCTTATACGGACCGGAGCCGGGGACAGAATAGCGGAGGGGCTAAGATCGAAGCGATGTCTGTGAATCCAATGATAGAATCTTCACTGACACCTGGGGAAATGTATATTAAATCGGAAATGGGCGAGTCCATTAATAGTGTTTCTCAAAAAGACCATGGTTATTCGGCAAGGTATAATCTAGTGATGGATTACGAGATTATTCGTAACCTGCACTTGCGGCTATCCGGAGGTGTTGATTACAGTCAACAGAATGAAAATACGTTTACTCCCAGTACGTTGGATAAATATAAACATTGGTCTTCTTCAACGGGAAGTATCGGACGTAATATTTCCTTGCTGAATGAGAATTTATTGAAATACTCGTTTAGCGTGAAACAGACTCATAATTTCGATATATTGTTGGGGTTGTCCTTTCAGAAAGATCAATTTTATTTGAATAGCGGGGGTGCTGAAAATGGCCCGAATGATTACGTGCATTACGTGGATGGGAAATGGGGTGATTCCAACGGTTTGAATAATGGGGCCAGTTCAACTTCTGAAAATGCGGTCTACCAGTCAGCTTTTTCGTATGCCTCTGATTTTACGGAAGAAAGGATGAATAGCTATTTCGGACGTTTGACTTATAATTACAAGGAAAAATACATGTTCGAGACAACCTTGCGGCGGGATGGTTCCTCTGTTTTCGGGGAAAAAGTACGTTGGGCAACTTTCCCTTCTTTTGCTGCGGGATGGGCTTTTTCCGAAGAATCATTTATGGATCAGTTCTATTGGTTAAGCTTTGGTAAGGTGAGGGCCAGTTGGGGAAAATCCGGACAGAAATTCAGTCAACCTTATTTGGCTCATGGATTGATGCAGTCTTCATCAAATACTTTTTTTGGCGTGGCAGGAGTTGAACCGGATACACAGGGAGGTACGATAAATCGAAAGTTGACTTGGGAAGAAACAAGCCAATATGATGTCGGTTTGGATATGAGTCTATTCGATTACAGATTTAAATTTACATTGGATTATTACTATCGGTACACGAAAGGGCAATTGAACCAGGCGGAACTTCCCGGGGATGTATATTTTCATAATTTTCAATGGCAAAATGCTTTAGGGGTAACGAATTCCGGTATAGAGTTGGAATTGACGGCAGATATTCTCAGGACGACACCTGTTACCTGGCGTATGAAGTTTAATTTTTCCCGTAACTGGAATCGCTTTAAAAAGAGTGCCGACGGGTATGATTATGAAAAGAATGTTTTGGGTAAACCCTTGTACCGGATTCGGGTATACAAAACGGACGGCTTCTATGATACGATGGAGGAAGTCCCGGTTTATTACACGGGTTCAACCGGAATGCCTAAACCGTTAAATACGGGTAATAACGGCATATTCTTTCCGGGAACACGTAAAATTCTGGATTTGAACGGGGACGGGGTGATTACGAATGCTGATATGTACTATGCTGAAAGTCCACTCCCAATAGGTCATGGCGGATTTATAAACGAGATCGCATGGAGACAGTTTGATTTGAATATTTTCTTCACGTATTCTCTCGGACGTCACATTATCAATGCCTATAAATATACCTATTCTTCCGTAAATACAACTGCCGGCCCTCTTATGGGGGATGTGCGTAAATTTGATACGTGGACCGAAGCTGACGGACAGAATCATACTTTCCCTCGTTTGCAAAAATATTCAGTATTAAATTATCAGACCACCGGGTTGTATGATACTAATTTGGAGAAAGTAAATATGCTGCGTTTGAAGCAACTCACATTAGGGTATAATTTACATGAACAGTTAGCGAAAAAAATAGGCTTGTCGAGTGCACGTGTATTCCTAAGTATGGAAAATTTGTTCCTGCTAACCAATTATTCCGGGCTTGATCCTGAGATTGTCAGTATTTTCGATGGGCTTGACACTATGGGATCTTACCCGTTACCGCGGAAGTTTACCATTGGGTTAACCGTTAATTTTTAAAGTAGATGTTTATGAGAAAGATATTTATCATTTTAATGCTACTGCCATGTTTCTCCTGTACGGACTGGCTGAATGTCGAGTCGGAGAAATCGGTGACTTATTTGAATTATTTCAAAAGTGAGAGCGATCTGGAAAAAGTGCTGATCTCGATTTTTGGTTATGAAAAGGCTTTGTATGCTCCGGCGAATCCGGAAGCATTCGGGTATGTCGGGTTGCTTTGTGATGATGCGGGGGCTAGAAAGGGGTATAAGGAGTTGAATGTACTTGATTTTTATAGTAACCAGTATATGGAAGGATGGTCCCGTTATTATTCTTTGATATATCTCGTTAATATGTTGGAAGAGAACCGTTATCGGTTTGAAAATATTTCGGAAGAACGGACTGATTATTGGATAGCACAGGCTAATTTTGCAAAGGCTCTTGCCTATTTTACCCTTGCCCAGAAATGGGGGGAAGCCCCGATGGCTCCCTCGACGGAATCTATCGATGTCGTGGGAAAGAGTTCCGTGGAGGATATATTGCAGGAAGCGATACGTTGTGCTGAAATTGCTTTGAGTTTGCCGACACATGAGAACTTGACGGATGCGAACGGGGAGGCTGTGACTTCCAAACAATATGCCAGTTTGGGGAGTGTCCACACGCTGTTGGCAAATATTTATGCGTGGATGGGAGGATTGTACGGAGAAACTTCTTATTGGGAGAAGGCCGAAAGCCATGCTTCGCAGGTGATTGATGGAAAAGTCGGTTTTTACAAGTTGGAAGGAGATATAAAGTCTGTGGTAAACAATACATTGGGAGGAAATCGGAAAAGTGATGAAACTATCTTCACGATAGAAGTCAATAGCCAGGATGACAATAAATATTCATCAGCATGGTTTTCTGCAATTTATCCGGGGCAATCTTTGATTGATTACCCTTATGACCACGCCTCTCCTGAAGCGTTGGAAACCAATACCGATAAACCGCGTATACTCGTGAACACGGTTTATAATATCTTTCTGGAGGAAAAAGACCAGAGAAGAAAAGAGTATTGGAAAGAATTGGGAGAAGCCAGTTATGAGGGATCAACTTGGGAAGAAGACCCCGAAACGGGTGATTGGGTAGAGGTGCCGGTTACGATTATTTCCGAGTATGCATTTTTGAACAAGTGGCAGGAACCTATTGTTTCTTCTAATCCTGATATTATTGGTGAAGAAGGACGTATTCCATTGTTGGGAATGGAAGGTAATCGTGTTATCTGGCGATTGGCGGACTTGATTTTGTTAAGAGCAGAATGTCGTGCCCGGTTGGGGATGGCAACGGCAGTGGATGATCTGGACCAGATCAGGATTCGTGCCGGACTGGAAAGATATGACGAGAGTACAAACCTGGAAACACTGCGTAGAGAGATTTTCCGGGAAAGGGAAAGAGAATTATTCGGGGAAGGACAACGTTATTATGATGCGGTTCGGAACGGTTATTTAAAAGAACTGTCAGATGAGTACGGGGCGTTGACGGATACGGACATAAAGAACGGGGCTCTTTACCTGCCTGTTAATTCAAATACACTTTTAAAGAAAAACCCATTGATGACACAAAATACATATTGGTTATGGAGAGAATAAATCAGATTGCAAAAGGAATGGTGGTCGTGATGATCGTGGCGTTCTGTTCCTGTACAAAATATAATTATATTGACGGTGGAATTGCCAATGGTGTACATGATTGCACCATGTGGGAATATTTTCACACGGATAGTTACAATTGGGATTCTACAATTATCATGATCGAACATGCCGGGTTAAAATCACTTTTTGACGGGACGGGAGAATATGAACAGATTACGTTCTTCGGTTTGACCAATCTAAGTATTCTTCGTTACATGATGATCAATAATGATGGATTGGAAGAGACAGATCCTCATTATATGCATCGGGTTACGGATATTCCCAAGGGGAAATGTCAGGATATCCTACAAAAACTAGTGGTACCGCAACGGCTGATGTTAAATGACATTCCCCGGGGAAGTCGGTTACTTCAGAAACAGCAGTACGTGGAAACCGGTGGTGTAGAGTATGATTGTGTGAAAGGGAAAGTCTTCCTGTGGACGTTACGGGGAACTTATAATAATGTTCAGGATGCAGGAGAAGTCCAGTTTTATTTGGCCAGTCATAATATGGATAACATAAGAAACGAGCAAATCGTCTCCACGGATATTCAAACGACCAACGGGGTGGTACAAGCGTTAAACTACGATTTCAGGTTTACTAATTTCTAAAAGGGAAAACTATGAAAAAATTAATATATCTATTGATTGCGGGATGTGCGTTTTTCTTTTCCTCGTGTGAGAAAATAGAAGTCGGTTATCTCGTGACAGGTACGGCAGGTTACCCGATTGATACCTTGTATATTTATGATATTGGGGGACAGTATGATGGCTTGGTTGCCCTGCGGGATGGAGTTGAATCTTCGGAAAAAGTGTTAAGTCTTACGGCATCGTGTGAGGAGTGGGAGGCGGAAACCCAAAGAAGAAGTGATGAACGTTATGATTATGAAGATGACGTATACTATCCGGCAATGGATGCTTGGGAGGCTAATCCCACACAGGAAAACACGGATGCGTTGGATGAGGCTGAGGAACGGCTTGGTGAGTTGGTTGCCGCTTGGAAAGAGGCCCGGAAGACCTATTGGAATTATTTGGATGAACTCGATGCGGCCATACTTGAGATTGCCGGAATGACAAAAGACGAGATATATGACGGGATTGAAAAAATCCAGAACACGATAACTTACCAGATTCCTTGGTTTACCTCTTCGATACAGGGGGTGTTGGGGACTGAACCTTTGCAGTATTCGATTGTCAGCGTGAAGAACGAGAGTGCCGAAAATGCGGCGTTGTTTAATGAAAGTTTGTCTATTGTAGGCGGGGGAAGAATGTATGTTGCCTATGATGTGAAAGCTCCGGTGGGTGTGTATACGGTTTCCATTAAGGTGGAAAACGAGGGACAGTCTGCCGTATTGGAGGATATTTTCACTTTTGTAATCGAGACGGCAGAGGATGCCACGGAAGGAGAATAAGGAATAGCATTATGGGAGAGGGAAACCATTGGTTGGTCACCTCTCCCCATTACACAGGTGGAGAACCTGTAATGCAGAATAATAAACTAGGAATCATTTTATGAAGAAAATACTTTTTATCCTTATATTCTTCATGGGAATATTGGGAGAATCGAGTGCCCAAATGAATTTGTTTAAAGGGTCTTTCGAGGAAGCGTTAAAAAAGGCACGAGAGGAAAAGAAATCACTTTTTGTCGATTTTTATGCAGATTGGTGTGGTCCCTGTAAGGCAATGGCAACCCAGGTATTTCCCCAAAAAGAAGTGGGGGATTATTTTAACTCCCGTTTCATCTGTGTACAGGTGAATGTAGAGGCGGGAGAAAATACGAAGTTGGCAAAAAGTTATAATATCACGGGATTGCCTTCGATGGTGTTTATGGATACGGAAGGTAAGGAACTGCGGCGTGTATTGGGCGTGGTTAACCCCAAAGGGTTAGTGAAAGAGGCTAAAATAGCATTGGGGGAAGAATTAAGTTTTGAACAACTGTACGAGTTATATAAAAAGAAGAAGAAAGATTACGACGTGCAGCAGAAATTGCTGCTTGAGGCCCCGGAATTTATGCAACGGCAAGAGGGATATGAACGGGAGAAATGGGGTGCCCGGCTGAAAAATCTGTTTCCGGATTACGTGAAAAATAAGAAAATAGAGAATATGATGAATGAAACGGATTTTACGCTTCTGGTCATGTATCATTCCCGGACATCGGAAAAAGACCCGATCTTTGATTTCATGGTGGCTCATTTTAACGAGGGCGTGCAACTGGTCGGGAAGGAAGAAGTTTGCGCTTATTTGATAGGGTTAAACAACAGTTATATTATTCAATTGTGTAAAAAAGGAGACCCGGCGTACAGGGATCGTTTGAAACGGGTGGGTGAAGATTTGAAAGAGGTGTATTCCGGGATAACTTTCGGATCGTTGTCCGTGTTGGAAGCGATTACCTTGTTGTCCGATGCTACCTACTACCTGTACAAACATGACGAAGGGAAATTCTTTGAGAACATGGACAAATATCTAGCAGGTTTGGGAGAACAGGCCACGTTGGAGGATTATACTCAGCCTTTGGAGGATCTTTCCGTGGCTTATAACGGGGGATTGTCAAAACCAGCATACGTGAAAAGTATCGTGTGGATTACGAAAGCTCTGGAAAAGGACATGACACCGGATTTACGGACTCGCTTGTTAATCATGATGGGACAATGTTTCCAGAATACGGACAATCGGGAGAAGGCTAAACAATGTTACAATCAGGCATTTCTGGCAAGTGCGGAGATTTCGAATAAGATGCAGATGAAACAAATTCAAGAAACAATACAACAGAGTTTACAAGGACTTTAGTATTTAATTAATGATTAAAAAGTGCAGGATAGTGGGTTGAGATCGTAAATTTAAAATCGAATATTACTTTGCACCGGATAATGATCGGAATACTTAACGGTATCACGAGTATAAGATACGGTGCCGAGTGTTGGTGCGTGCAGGATGTGGTCTATACGGAACGAGGGGAACTCCCCGATATACGTGTTTCCGAGACCACGTCCTTTTTCAATGAAACAATCTTTCATCCTTTCGGACAACGTGTGATAAGCGAAGGAGATCGGGGTATCGTTGAAATCCCCGCAAATGATAACCGGGTAGGGGGATTGTAGCATATGATCTTTTATTATTTGCGCCTGTTTTGCCCGGTTCCGGTTGGCGGTAACCAGACGAGAAGATATCGTTTTGACGCCTTGCGTGGCATTTTGCGTGTTGCCACTGGTGAGTTCCTTGTATATCTGCTGTTCGTTTTTGCCTAACCGGTAGGATTCAAGATGTACAGAGTATACTCGGATCGTGTCTTTACCGATGGCTATGTCTCCATAAACACAGGCGGCCGAATGTCCCTTATCGAATTTAATCACGCCTTTGTTAATAATCGGATAGCGGGAGACAAGTGCGACGTCCCGATTGCGGTGATAATACGGGTAAGCAGGGAATTTTTTGAAGGAGGCTTCCCGTTGAGGAAATTCCTGCATACAAACGATGTCGTTACCGCTATTATTTATGTAATTTTCGATCTTTACAGCTGCATCCTTTTCGCCTACCCCCAGCATCTGGATATTGTAAGTCATGATGGAAAGGTCGTGGGGGGCATCAGGTACGGTTTGCGGGTTCAATCCATAGTAAGTGGTAATTAACGGATACCCGGCCGCGATAATCAGTATGGATAGAATAGCTATCTTTTTCCAGCGTGCAATCCAGTAAAGTAGCAGGATAATGTTTACAATCAATAAATAATGATAGGTGTAGCCCAGCAGGGATGAAAAATAAAACACGTTAGGGTTAATATAGGGAGCGGTGTAGCTCCCAAGTAATCCGATCATGGCGATGATCGTGACGATCCTCATGATAATATCAAATAACCGGCCCAAGGAATTTTAGATTTAATAATTTTAAATAGAACTCCTTCGTCAGCTTTGCTGCCACCTCCTCTATAAACAGAGGAGGAGCCGGAATCGTCTTCGTCTTTGGGAAAAGGTACCAGCTCTCCCTCTGTTTATAGAGGGAGTACCCCGAAGGGGAGAGGGAGTTTATTTTCAATTCTCCATTCTCCATTTTCAATTGTTTTTCGATTTGAACAATATCTCCTTTTCTTCTTTTGTCAGGCTTTCATAACCATGTTTGGAGATTTTGTCCAAGATCCTGTTGATGCGGTCGTCTTTTCGTTTTTTGTACTCGTTATATTCCATGTCATTCATGTCCGAGACTTTCTTTTTGTACTTGACTCTCATGGTCTTCTTACGGAATAGGCGGCTGTTGCCTAACTTGGTGAAGAGGGATGAAAGTCCTTTGGTCAAGTCGAGATTGCGACGGAAAGACAAGGTGAAAAGATAACCGAACAAGGCTCCCCCGAGGTGGGCAATATGCCCTCCCGCGTTACCGCTGGGGATACTTAGAAGGTCTATGACTGCCGTGAAGATCGCCAGGTGAATAAGTTTCACCGGGCCGATCAGAAACACGTATATCTTGTAGTTCGGGTGATAAGTACACACGGCGAACACGATGGCCATGACGGATGCCGAGGCACCGATGGCCCACGACTGGTAACGTTCAAGCTCGAAAGCGGGAAACAAGGCGTAGGCAGCCATGTAAATGATAGCCCCGGTAATTCCCCCAAGGAGATACACTCCCGTGAGTTTCTGGCTGGAGAACGTGTTTTGAAAGATCGAACCGAACCAGTACAGCCAGAGCATATTAAACAACAAGTGTAGAAAACCGAACTGGGTGAACATGTAGGTAATTATCGTCCACGGCGTGTAAAGCAGGCGTTCCGGTAGTGCGGGAACACCCACGTAAGGCAACAGGAGTTGTTCGAATCCCCGTTGTCCGGCTAGTACGAAAAATACTTCCAGAATCTTGATGACGAGAAAAACACCGATATTGATATAGATCAGGCGGGTAAGTGCCGTTCCTTGTTTGAAGGAATTCTTTATCCCATTCCAGATTCCACCTGAAAAATTCGATCCATACGCCCTGTTGTACATAACCTATCTTTTTCTAGTAAAACTTTTTGCTGTGTTTTCGCCAGTAAAGAATCAGGAAGAAACCGAAAAGCATACCACCCAAGTGTGCAAAGTGAGCCACGTTGTCACCTACCGAATTCTGTAAACCGAAGAACAATTCGGCGGCACCGTACAAAAGCACGAAATACTTCGCCTTGATGGGAATGGGAATGAACATCAAGTATAATTCGGTGTTCGGGAACAACATACCGAATGCCAGCAATATGCCGAAGACAGCCCCGGATGCCCCGATAGTCGGAACGTTGGTATAGGCCTGAATAATACTTTGCATGTAATATTCTGCCTGTCCGGTAAACTGCGAACTGGCAGGTGCGGCATTCCAGGCATCGACAAATTGCATCAATTGCGAAAGTAACCTAGGGTTGCTCACGTGAGAGCGGACGAACTCGGCGAAGACTCCCGCGTCGGGAGTACTTTGGAATGCATAGAATTGTTCCTGCATATTGTGTAGCCCGTACCAGCTTACCAGCGAGTGGAGTGCGGCAGCACCTAATCCGGTAACAAAATAGTAAATAATAAAACGTTTGGTACCCCATACCGATTCCAGTATCCGGCCGAACATGAACACGGCAAACATATTGAAGAAAAGGTGAGTAAGCCCTTCTTGCGTGAACATATGCGTGATATACTGGTAGATCTGGAAATACTGGGATTGCGGCAAGTGCATTCCAAGTATATTGACAAGATCAACGTCCGACCGCTGGCCGATCATGTTAACAGCTAGGAAAACGAGCACGTTGATAATGATGATGATCTTTACTGCCGGGGTGATCCCGGCGAAGGGTCTATAATTGTTCATTGTTCAGCAGGTTTATTATTTTCCTTGTTTTCCGGTTTATTGTTTTTGTCTTGTTTACGTAACACTTTCGGTCCATCCGGGCGATTTGCCGGTTTCTCGTTGGAACGATTACCCTGTTGGTTGTTATTCCGGTTTTCGGGGCGGTGCTTGGGCCTGTTGCCTTGCCTGTTTTCGTTTCTATTCTCGTTCCTGTTTTCAGGCTTATTCCCCGTGTTGTTCCCCGGATTCTCCTTGGGTTTATTCTCGTTATTCGTGTTGTTGTTCTCTTTCTGGTTGTTTTTCCGGTTATTACGGTTTCTGGAGTGATTTCGTTTGCCTTGATTTTGTTTTTTCTCGTCAAAACGATTCAAGCTTTCTTCTCCCACCCCGTCCGTGTAACCGATGTTCACTTGTTCTTCTTTTTCGACATCGACAGCTTTTGCCGGAATTTGTCCCCGTTTGTTCATGGCGATGATCTCTTTCACACGGGCAACGGATAGTTTGATTAACGTACCGCGTCCTTCTTTGTCGAAAGAGTAGGACATATTGCGACCGAAAATATCTGTTTTCTGGTGATATAGCATACCTTCGCCCGTGTTCAGCCAAATATTGGTGGACGGGAAATCTTTTTGCTCGTCAATATAAGCATCGACTTCGTAATTCAGACAACATTTCAACTTACCACATTGTCCTGCCAGCTTTTGCGGGTTCAAGGAAATGTCCTGATAACGGGCGGCAGAAGTGGAAACGGAAATAAAGTTCGTGATGAACGTGGAACAGCATAATTTACGTCCACACGACCCGATTCCCCCGATACGTCCTGCCTCCTGACGGGCCCCGATCTGTTTCATCTCGATCCGGATGTGGAATGTTTCCGCCAGAATCTTGATCAGTTTCCGGAAATCCACGCGGTCATTGGCGATGTAGTAGAAAATGGCTTTTGTCTTGTCCCCTTGGTACTCCACGTCCCCGATCTTCATGTCAAGTCCGAGTTCGGCAGCGATAACACGTGAGCGGATCATCGTGTCGTGTTCCAAGGCGATGGCCTGTTGCCATTTCTCGATGTCGTGGGGTTTTGCCTTCCGGTATATCTTTTTCAAGGGATTACGTTCCAAGTCGACTTTTTTCAGTCTCATCTGTTCCCGCACGAGTTCTCCCGTGAGGGATACAATCCCGATGTCGTGTCCAAGAGCTGCCTCCACGGCCACGATGTCCCCGATATTCAGTTTCAGGTTACTGTTGTTTAAATAAAAACCTTTCCTTGTATTTTTAAACCGGACTTCCACGATTTCAGAAGGAGTGCATCCTTCCGGGGTATCTTCCATCCAGTTATATACAGTGAGTTTTCCTGCCAGCAGGCGGTGGTCAATCACGGGGACAACCTGTGGTTGTTGCTTTATATTTTTGTTTTCGGAGTTATTCTGTACTTCTTCTTCGTTTATCTCGCTCATACTGTATTAATTGAAAATTGAAAATTGAAAATTGAAAATGATGTGATATTTATTTTCGGTTTTCAATGGTTCAATTTTTAGTTTATATCTTTTAGTTTTTCATGTTTTTCACGGTCTGATGTTTTGCATCACCTTGATGCAGAGATCCGTGAAAATTATTTTCCCGTTCCCGTTCCGGATGATGTCGCTATATGCACGTTCAAATTCATCGAAAAGGGGAATAATATTGCCTTCATGAACGTAGGGAGAGAATCTCGTGGAGAAGGTTTTCTCCCGTTCAGTCATGTATACTATTTTTTCAATACCAAAGTTTCTGACAAAGTTTTCCCGTAACATACGGATGCAATGCATCAGGAAACTTTTTTGCTTTTCTCTTCCGAGAGAAGCGAGTTCATTGACAAATTCGTTGACGGGGAGCATTTTTCGTTCCCAGCAGAGACGCATCATCTGCACGAATTTCTCTTGATTGTAAACAGATTCGTCGGTCTCGTTCAGCATGCGGAGGGCTCTCAGCCAGCTACCGGATGCCACGTGAGCGACTTGATCGGCCGAGTCCCGGACCAGGTGTTTTTGAAGAACCAGTTGTTCCGCTATGTTTTCTTGGGTCAGAGGGGGTACCTTGATCCGCTGTGTCCGTGAGAGAATCGTGGTAATGATTTCTTCCGCGTGTTCGGTGACCAGTAGGAATAACGTGTTTGGATAAGGTTCTTCCAGTATCTTTAAAAGTTTGTTGGAACATTCCGTTTTCATCTTTTCGGGTAACCAGATGATCATGACCTTGTAGTCCGATTCGAAGGATTTCAGGTTGAGTTTCCGGAGGATGTTCCCGCTTTCTTCCGTGTATATCAATGCTTGAGCGTTCTCGTCGGCACCCATGGCTCCCAGCCATTCTTCCATGTCTATGTATGGACTTTTGAGCAGAAGGCTACGCCATTCGTTGATATACTCGTCACTGATCGGTGTTTTTATTTTGGCAGATTTTACCACGGGAAAGACAAAGTGTAAATCCGGATGGATCAGTTTCTGCATCTTCTTGCACTCCGGGCAGATCCCGCAAGCGTCTTCATGTTTGTCGCCCGTGCAGAAGAGGTATTGCGTGAAAGCTAACGCCAGGGCAAGTGATCCCGCTCCCGTGTCACCGGAAAAGAGTTGTGCATGACTGATTCTTCCCGTTTGCAGGGAAGTAATCAGTCTTTGCTTTATCTCTTCATGTCCTATGACGTCTTTAAAAAACACCTTATTAATTTTAGATTTTAAATTTTAGATTTTAGATTCCAGCCGCACGAATCAACGCTTTTTTTTCGACAGGAATCATAAATTCATTCATTTTCAATTGTCAATTTTCCATTTTCAATTGAATGCCCAGTTCCTTGAATTGCTCCGGAGAGATTTCAGAAGGGGAGTCAATCATCACGTCACGCCCGGAGTTGTTCTTCGGGAAGGCAATCACGTCGCGGATAGAATCCAACCCGGCGAACATAGAGGCTAACCGGTCGAAACCGAATGCGATACCGCCATGAGGAGGCGCCCCGTATTTGAATGCACCCATAAGGAAGCCGAATTGAGCCTGTGCGGCCTCGTGAGTGAAGCCCAAGCAATCGAACATTTTGGATTGTAATGCCGAGTCGTGAATACGGATAGAACCACCACCGACTTCCACGCCGTTAATGACCATATCGTAAGCATTGGCACGTACTTTACCCGGGTCGGTATCCATTAATGGAATATCCTCCAGCTTGGGAGACGTGAACGGGTGGTGCATCGCGTAGAAACGTTGGGTTTCTTCGTCCCATTCCAGCAAGGGAAAGTCTACTACCCACAACGGTTTGAAGACATCCTTATCCCGTAATCCCATACGGTTACCCATTTCCAAGCGTAACTCGCACAATTGAGGGAGGGTTTTGAATTTCGGACCTACTAGAATCAGAATCAGGTCTCCCGCTTCTGCCTTGCAGGTTTCTGCCCATACTTTCAAGTCGCTTTCCGTGTAGAATTTATCAACAGAGGATTTGAATGTCCCGTCCTCGTTGTATTTCACGTAAACCAATCCTTTGGCTCCAATCTGTGAACGTTTCACGAATTCGGTCAACTCGTCCAGTTGTTTACGGGTATATCCGGCACATTTAGGTGCGCAGATGGCCCCGATATATTCAGCATCGTTGAACACGGCGAAATCTTTCCCTTTGGCAACGGCAGTCAAATCCATGATCTTCATCCCGAAACGAAGGTCCGGTTTATCGCATCCGTATTGCTCCATGGCATCCATCCAAGTCATTTTTTCCAATTTGGGAATATCCACGCCACGAACTTCTTTGAACAAGTGACTGATCAAACCTTCGAAAACTTCCAACACGTCTTCTTGTTCCACGAATGACATTTCGCAGTCGATCTGTGTGAATTCGGGTTGCCGGTCAGCCCGTAAATCCTCGTCCCGGAAACATTTCACGATCTGGAAATAGCGGTCGAAACCGGAAACCATCAGCAATTGTTTGAAGGTCTGCGGACTTTGTGGCAAGGCGTAGAATTGGCCTTGGTTCATACGGGAAGGTACCACGAAATCGCGGGCCCCCTCGGGGGTACTTTTGATTAATACCGGGGTTTCTACCTCGATAAAGTTCAAGTTACTCAAGTAGTTCCGGGTCAATTGCGCCATACGGTGGCGTAATTCCAGATTTTTGCGAACGCAGGAACGACGTAAATCCAAGTAACGGTATTTCATCCGGATCTCATCACCCCCGTCGGTTTGATCCTCGATCGTGAAAGGCGGTACTTCCGATTCGCTCAGAACATTCAATTCATTCACGATAATCTCGATGTCGCCTGTCGGTATTTTATTATTTTTGCTGGCTCTTTCGATCACCCTACCCTTTACCTGGATCACGAATTCACGTCCGAGCTTTGCCACGTTAGCTTTAATTTCTTCGGGAGCCGATTCCTCGACAACCAATTGGGTAATCCCGTAACGGTCACGAAGATCCACGAAGGTCATGGCTCCAAGTTTCCGTACTTTTTGTACCCATCCGCTAAGACAAACGCTTTCATTCACGTTCTCCATTCTTAGCTGCCCACAAGTATGTGTTCTATACATAAATTCTCAATTTTAATTCTGGCATAAACATTGTGCGAAAATAGTAAGAATTTGTCAGTTTAAGGCATAAATAATTGAAAATTGAAGTGCGAATACTGAAAATGAAGAGATCCGTGGGAGATCGACGGGAGTTGAGAGGGAGATCGATGCCTACGGGAAGTTGATAACGGTTTTTCCTAGGTATTAAAGACAATCTAATTAGCCGGGTTTAACTCGTGGGGGAATCGGCTTTGTCTCGTCTTTGGGGACCGAACTTGTTATTAATTCTTGTATTGTACTTTCGGTGTTGTAAATATTACAATATACGTGTGTAATCATTGATTTTATGTTGGAATGAATATAAATTGGGGTTCGATAATGGCATCTTAGCTATTATTGGTGTTGATTTTTTGAAAATTGATTTGCGAAATAAAAAAATGTTTGAGTTGAAATAACTGCTATTTTCGTTATCTTTGTTTTGTGGGGCAATTTATTCGATAAAAGCGTTTGTAAGAAAGGAGGCAAAACATTACGTGAATAATTTGTTTTGTGATAAAATTTAGTTTATTTTAAAATTATAGTAATGAAAACAAAACAAATATTGTTGGCATTTGTGTGCCTAGGGTGTGCATTTTGTCTTTTGAATTCTTGTTCAAAGAATTTAGAATTAATACCGTCTCCGGTGGATGATAATTCTATCGAGATTCAGTTAAAAAATGGTATGTTAGTATTTCCAAGTAGGATGGTGTTAAGTAAGGTTTTAAGTGGAAAGGAAGATGTGCAGATGAATCAGTTTGTAGAAATCTTTACCTCTCAAAAAGATTTGATGGATGAGGTTGTACAAGCAGAACAGGAATATATGACCTATTTGGATACATTGAAAGAAGTTGTCTTTGAAACAGCAAGTGAACATAGTGGGGTGTATGACGATTACTTGCAAAGAGGAATTATTAAAAAAGTATTTTATGGTGATGGGACATCTTCTTATGATTTAAATTTGGCAGAACCACTTTATGCTAAGGTGATAAATAGAGATGGATATTTTGCAATAAAAGATACAATCTTTCAAATCACTCCAAGATATAAGAAAATTTGGTTAGGAGGAGACTTGAATAATTATATGTTATTGAATTCTTATACAAAATCAAGTGAGAGTGAAAATATTTTTGTAGTAGATTATTCCCAGAAAATAACAGCAACTTCTGATGTAGGGGAGAGTCGAACGAATTTTCCAATAACGATTCGGGATCAAAATGTAGGGATGTATGTACTTCCTGATCCTGTTATTTCGGAAAATGCGCGATTAGCGTTTATTTTTTATGATAGGACAACTCCGATTTTTGCAAAAAAAAGTTATTTACGGGATACATATTGTCGTGTAATTTGTCAAAAACGTAAACGTGATACAAACGAATATGGTTATGAATTACAATTGTATAATTATTCTTTTTTTGTATATGTTTTAATTGATGGTGTTGAAAATATGTTTGGTATTGAAGGATCTGCGACAGGATACAATGATTATTATACTGTGTATACTATGTACCAAATGATGGTTGCTGGTCATGAGCCGTTTGAATTTGATGGCGAGTATTATCAAATTAGTAAATTTGATTGTAGATATTATTGGGAAAAATGGGAAAAAATTACAGAGGAACATCCTGTTCCTGGAAAGCTTGCAACTGCAACAGTTGGAATTTTTATGGAACAAGGTGCAACAACTCCTTTTAAATATTATTTTCAGCCTTATCAAGGTAATGGGCATGGTGGTACTGGTGGTTACTGGTTAACAGAGATAATTCCTGATTAATTTTTTACATATGAAATGTAGGTTAATAATTAGTATCGTTTTTCTGATCACGATACAAATAGCGTGTAGTAATGATGAGGCAACGTTTCCGGGAAGATGGTATGAGGATGGTGATTTTGGGATGGGATCTTGTCTTTCTAAGTATAAAAATGGAGGAGTTTCCTTTGAAATAGGAGGTGATATAGTTGTTGGCATGGGAGATAATTTTTTGCGTTTTGATGGTAATGAAGCTCAATGGAAAGTTGTGGATAAATTTCCAGGAAAGGCACGTAAAGGTGCTGTTGCTTTTGTTATGGAAGATAAGGCTTACGTTGGACTTGGTTATTCGGTAGAAGGTAAAGATAAAGTGTATTATAGTGATTTTTGGGTATATGATGGAAAGACGCATAGTTGGGAAATTGAACCTTTGTCTTTTTCATTTCCAGGGAAACCTCGGGGGCATGCTGTCGCTTTTACTCTTGGTAGTTTTGCATACGTCGGTACAGGTGAGTATGATGGGTATAGTTTAAAAGATTTTTATAAATTTGATCCCTCAAATGGATGGCGTGTATTTACTAGTTTACGACATTCTTTTCATGGTGCTGTTGCTTTTGTGGCAGATGGTTGTGCTTATATATGTACCGGAGGAGGAAATTTATCATCCCAGCAAATTATTTATAAGAATTATGACTTGTTTATAGGTATGTATAAATTATCTCTTGGGTCAAATAACTGGGAGACCTTGGGACCATTTGATGGACTGGAAGGAACGTTGGATATTCGTAGAATTTATGCATCTTGTTTCGTGTTGAATCGAGGTGGGAAAGATTATGCATATATTGTGTCTGGGGTGAACAAATATAATCGGCCAATAGCATCTTGTATGGAATATAATCCAAGAAAAGAAAAATGGCAAGAAGTTGCTTTTTTACCAGAACCTACAGTAGAGGGTGTTGGTTTTACTCTTGATGGAAAGGAAGGATTTGTAACTGTTGACCGTGATTTAGGGGTAGATAATACACTTTGGAAATTTAGACGATAAGTTAACATACAATATTACTAAAAATTTTGCTCACCTCGGGAATTCTTACGGGGTGAGTTTTTTTAATATTATTGTTCCGATTTTGTGATGAAACGTGGACAATTGTTTATCTTTGAAATCTGAATGAAATGATTAATAATTTAACGGTGAATTACATTGATGTGATTATATTGCTTCCGTTGGTATACGGGGCTTATAAAGGGTTTAGTCAGGGGTTGATTGTTGAGATGTCAACGTTGTTTGCGTTGGTGTTAGGAGTTTTTATCTCGTTGAGATATGCCGTGAACGTGGAGGGCTTTTTGAAAGATTTCGTGGCTTTGCCGGAATCGTATGCCTATTACATCGCTTTCGCCGTGACTTTTCTGCTGGTCATTATCGTGATGCATCTGCTTGGGAAATTGTTGACCAAGTTGATTGATATGGTTTCATTGGGACTGTTTAACAAGTTATTCGGGATCGTTCTGGGCGTGTTGAAAGCTGCGATCGTGGTATGCGTGGTGCTTTTCATCGTGAATGCGCTGGACGTTCGTTATGATTTTATTTCGGCAAAAACGAAAGGTGACAGCTTGTTGTACAAACCTTTTGTTAACTTTGCAAATGGCGTTTACGAAAGTGCGATAAAATAAGCTAAAAACTAAAAGCTAAAAACTAAAAGATAAGAGTTGAAGAACTCGTAACTTATTAACTTATAACTCGCAAATGCGAATTAAAAATTAAGAATCGATGAATTTTGTTGAAGAACTAAGATGGAGAGGGATGATTCATAATATCATGCCGGGAACCGAAGAACAATTAGCAAAAGAACAAACGACGGCTTATGTCGGAATTGACCCGACGGCTGATTCGTTACATATAGGTCACCTCGTGTCGGTTATGATGATGAAACATTTACAGATGGCCGGGCATAAACCGATTTTCGTGATTGGTGGAGCAACGGGTATGATCGGAGATCCCAGCGGTAAATCCTTAGAACGGAATTTGTTGGACGAGGATACCATTCAAAAGAACATGGCGGGAATTAAAGTCCAGTTGTCCAAGTTTATTGATTTCAATTCGAGCGAGCCGAATGCGGCAATCATGGTAAATAATTATGACTGGATGAAAAACTTCTCTTTTCTCGATTTTATACGAGAAGTGGGAAAACATATCACGGTGAATTACATGATGTCGAAGGATTCCGTGAAAAAACGATTGAGTGCCAATTCAACTAACGGGATGTCATTCACGGAGTTTACCTATCAATTGGTGCAGGGGTATGATTTTTTGTATTTACGTCGTAATTATAACTGCCTGTTGCAAATGGGTGGTTCCGATCAATGGGGAAATATCACCACGGGGGGCGAATTGATTCGCCGGAAAGATGGTGGGGAGGCTTATGGTTTGACCTGGCCGTTGATGACCAAGAGTGACGGTAAGAAATTCGGAAAAACAGAGTCGGGTAACGTGTGGTTGGATCCACAACGGACTTCTCCATACAAGTTCTATCAATTCTGGCTGAACAGCACGGACGAGGACGCTGCCCGGTATATCAAAATTTTCACGATATTGCCACCGGCAGAGATTGATGCCTTGATTGCAGAGCATCAAGAAGCTCCGCATTTGAGAAAATTGCAGAAAGTATTGGCGAAGGAGGTGACTTGTTTGATACACGGGGAAGAAGCCTATGATTCAGCTTTGGAGGCCTCCCAAATTCTTTTTGGTAATGCAACATCCGATGCGTTGAAACGTTTGGATGAAGACACGTTATTGTCTGTTTTTGAAGGGGTGCCTCAATTTGACGTTGCACGAACTGATTTAGAGGCCGGAATTCATATCGTGGACTTGATGGCAGAGAAAACTTCCATGATGTCTTCAAAAGGAGAGGCTCGGCGTGCATTGAAGGGAAATGCGATCAGTATAAATAAGGAGAAAGTGCAGGATCAAGAATTAGTGGTTACTCCCGAATATTTGATCGACGGTAAGTTTATCCTTTTGCAAAGCGGGAAAAAGAATTATTTCTTGATTACGGTGAAATAAATCGGTTTATAAGGTTCATAAAGTTATAAAGTCCGTAAAGTCTATAAGGTCACGGGTGTCCTTCGGACTGTGTTTGTCTGCAGCTTAAGCTGCAGTGGATAAAGCACCCCGCGAGGGGTCCATGAACTTTATAAACCTTACAAACTTTATAGACTTTATGAACGAAGGTGTGCTTTCGCACACCTTTTATTGTAATTGAAAATTAATAGGAACCGTGAAAGATACTCTCACCGGTTTTTGTCTTTGCTTTCCAGGAGTCCATTTTGGCATGGATTGAATGACACGAATGGCTTCCTTGTCTAGTGAAGGGTCCACGGACCTGGTGACCTTTACGTTTGAAACGCTACCGTCTTTCTCGATGACAAATTGTACAAAAACTTTACCTTGGATGTTGTTTTCTTGAGCAATCATCGGGTATTTGATGTGCTTGGAAATCCATTTTTGTACATTGCCTCCTGGAAATTTGGGCATTTCTTCAACAACCGCAAATACTTCGGATTCCCCGGAATATTCATCTCCATACCCGTATTCCCCTTCGTACCCGTTACCCGTGCCGCTAAAGTCGTAAACTCCGTGGTTGGCAACGTTGGCATCCACGTCCATGATATCCAAGTTGTCATCCAGATTTATTTCTTCATCTACGATCTCTATTAAGTCGGTTAACCGGGGTGCAGGAGGTGGTGGCGGAAGAGCTTGTTGTATTCGTTGGGTGACGGGTATGATCTCTTCATCCAATTGTTCTTCCGTGTTTATTACTATGAAGCCTTCTTCCATCTTCACGTCGACTTTCCACTCGAAAGCAAGGAATATGCAGGCTAATGCTACGATTAGTCCGATCTCGAAGAAGATTCCTTTTTTGTTTTCGAGGTTTGCCTTTGATGATTTCTTTACTTCCATAATGTTTATTTATGATGGTTAAGCTTATACCTCTAATATACAAAAAATTAGCCAGAAATCAAAATAAACGAATGGTTTTGTCAGAAAATAGGTGAAAGATGTATAATTATATATATTGCTGATTTTCAGTATAAAAAAGGAGCGGCATCCGAATGTCGCTCCTGAAGGGGAAAGGGTCTGGTTTCCTTGTTTTTTTGTCTTGATTGGCACCTTATTTTGTTTCTTCGTCTATTTCGAAATCTTGGTATAAGAAATCGTTGAACGGGAAACGTGCCGAGTGAATGTCTTTGGCAATCTCGTATATCTTTTCTTTCAATTCCTCGATATTTTCTTTAGATTTAGCCGAGATGTATACGGTTTCTCCTTCCTGTTTGGACATCCACATTTGTTTCAAGTCCTCTAGGCTATAGTTTTTCCGCTCGATGGGAGTGAGATCATCTTCCTCCTTTTTCGTGTACGTGAAGGCGTCTATTTTATTGAATACTGTAATAGTGGGTTTAGAATTATCCATTAACTCACCCAGTGTTTCGTTCACGACCCGGATTTGATCCTCGAATTGGGGATGGGAGATGTCAACTACATGCAAAATGACATCTGCTTCTCTCACCTCGTCCAGCGTGGATTTGAATGATTCTACCAGGTGATGGGGAAGTTTACGGATAAAACCGACCGTGTCCGCTAGTAGTAGCGGGACGTTCTTTATGGCTATCTTGCGTACCGTGGTATCCAGGGTTGCGAAAAGTTTGTTCTCTGCGAATACTTCCGATTTGCTCAGGAGATTCATGAGCGTGGATTTTCCCACGTTCGTATAGCCCACTAAGGCTACTCGTACGAGTTTTCCGCGGTTTTTCCGTTGTGTGACCATCTGTTTGTCAATCTTGGCCAACTGCTCTTTCAAACGGGTGATTTTGTCCCGGATGATACGTCTGTCGGTCTCGATTTCACTTTCTCCCGGACCGCGAAGTCCAATACCTCCTTTTTGTCTTTCCAAGTGAGTCCACATTCCCGTCAGACGAGGAAGTAGGTATTGATATTGTGCCAGTTCAACTTGAGCTTTTGCTTCTGCTGTACGGGCTCTTTTGGCAAAAATATCCAAGATGAGGTTGGTACGGTCAAGGACTTTTCTGCCTTTTAGTTCTCTTTCCAGATTTCTGATTTGTGTCGGGCTTAGTTCATCATCAAAAATAATCAAGTCAATATCGTTATCTTCGACGTATGTTTTGATTTCTTCCAATTTTCCTTTACCGACAAAGGTAGCCGTTACCGGCTTATCCAAGTTTTGCGTGAATATTTTCACGGTTTCCGCTCCTGCCGTTTCTGCTAGGAACGCAAGTTCGTCCAAGTATTCACACATCATATCGTAGCTGATGTTTTCTGATTGTAGCGCTACACCTACAAGAATGGCTTTTTCTGCTTCTTTTTTCGTGTAAAAATATTCGCTCATAAATAGGAAAAGAAGGGGCTGACGATGATCGACAGCCCCTTGTTATAATTTAACATGTCTTATTTACTGTAACTGGAAGTTGATAGGTACAGTGTAAGATACTCGAACCGGTTTACCTCTCTGTTTTCCAGGTTTCCATTTCGGCATGGCTTTTACCACGCGGATAGCCTCCTTGTCCAAAGATGGGTCAACGGATCTGGCAACTTTCACGTCGCTAACACTACCGTCTTTCTCGATCACAAATTGTACGAAAACTTTACCCTGAATGTTATTTTCCTGTGCGATCATCGGGTATTTTACGTTTTTCGCAATCCATTTTTGTACACTACCTCCGGGGAACTGCGGCATATCTTCTACTACTTGGAAAATATCAGCTTCTCCATCGCTCTCTTCTTCTCCCCAGCTGTCTCCGTCGTAATCGAAGTTATAATTATTCTTGTTTTCAACGTCAGCTTCAGCGTCATCGATTTCAAGTTCCTCGTCAATACTTAATTCATCTTCCACGATCTCGATCAAGTCCGTCAATTTCGGGGCTGGAGGAGGAGGTGGGGGTGGTTTCATCATTTGTTGAGTAATAGGAATAATTTCCTCCTCAACCTGCTCTTCTTGGGTAATAACAAACCCTTCTTCTACTTTCGTGTTGGTCTTCCAGTTGAAAGCACTCAGTAGAATCCCTAGAGCTATAACAAAACCGATCTCAAGGAAAATGGTCTTTTTCCCTTCAAGATCTGCTTTAGGTGATTTTTTTACTTCCATGTTATTAGTTTAATATTATAGTTCTGTTTTTCTCACAATTTGCGTGGGTAAAAATAGTCAAATTCATAATAAACCGCAATATTTCTCCCCTTTTTTTTGAAGAAAATGTTAAAATGATCGCTAAACTTCATTAAAATCTTCTTAAAAGTTAGAGTTGTTGTTCATATCAGGTTGGTTTCATGTCGATGATGGCTTGGGAGAGGAAAAGTAAAAAAGGACAACCAATTTAAGGTTGTCCTTTTTCGGGATGTTCGTATTGTATGTAAATCACTGTATGTTTCTCTTACCTTAACTGGAATGTAATCGGAATGGTAAACCGAACTCTTACGGCTTTGTCCCGTTGCATTCCCGGAATCCATTTCGGCATGGCCTTAACCACGCGGATAGCTTCTTGTGACAAATCCGGATCAGCGGAACGAACCACGTTAATGGAACTGATGCTACCGTCTTTCTCAACCACGAATTCAACAAACACTTTTCCTCCGATGCCCATTTCTGCACATCTTGCCGGGTATCTTAAATTTTTCCTAAGCCATTTGTTCAAGTCTCCGTTAAAACGAGGCATTTTTTCAACTGTAAAGAACGGAAGATCTCCCTCTCCGGGATCATCACCCTCGTCATCATACCCGCTCTGCCAGTCGGTCGCCTTACCCGTTAAAGAGCCTTTCGTGTTTGCGTTATCATCAACAACGTCCATCTCATTTTCAAGATCCATCTCGTTTTCCACGACCTCGATGAAATCCAAAGGTTTCACGGAAATCTTGGGAAGTGGTTGTGAAGCTCTTTGTGGTACAAAAACGGGAAGAACTTCCTCTATATCACTCGTCTCAACAGGAAACGTGATCTCTTTGGCCTCTTCCTGGTAGTATTTTGTCTCAAAGGCAAAAAACACCGTAGCCAAGGCTACAATAAAACCGATCTCGCGGAAAATAAACCGCTTGTTCTCAAGATCGGAACGGGATGTTTTCTTTGCTTCCATGACGTTTATCTTTAAATGTTATTTAAACGTTAATTTGATGTTTCAAAAATAGAAGATAAAAATGATATAAACAAGTTTTTTGCCGAGAAATGTGAATATTTTCTTAAAATTTTTACCCTATAATTTTAAAATAACGTTAAGATGCCCGTGTTTATTAGGTTTTCTGGATTATTTGTTTTAGAAAAGAAAATAGTTGTCTCTAACTTTTTTACCTTTGTGTTATGATTGAAGTATTATTTATTCAAATTCCGGCAGGAGCTAATCGGGATAAAATGTTTGCCGGGTTACGATCTGTTGTGTCTAAAGAATGTTATGCCGAAGTCCTCGGGTATGGGAACAAGGAAGTTGCTCTTCGCAGGTTGTTAGGAGAGGCGTTGGTTCGTTTTGCTCTGAAAAAATATTGGAATCTGACTTCGGAAGATTATCGGATTGACCGGGGAGAGAAGGGAAAACCTTTTATTGTGGGCGTAGAAAATGTATTTTTTAATATTTCACATTCGGGGGATTACGTTGTTTGCGCCGTGTCCGACCGGGAGATCGGTATTGATATTGAAAAACGGGCAAAAGCTCGTATGGAAGTTGCGGGACGTTTTTTTCACGGGGAAGAGGTGGCACAATTGAAAATGTTGGAAGAGGATAAACAAGATCAATTATTTTTTAATTACTGGTCTGTGAAGGAAAGTTTTTTGAAATATATAGGTACCGGATTGGCCCGCCCGTTGAATAGTTTTATTGTTTCGTTTTCCGGGGAAGGTGTGTCTTTATTTGAAGGGGGAAATAAGTTACCGCTGTACGTGCATACCTGTCCGGTGGATGATGGATATGCCTGTCATGTCTGTTGTGAGTACGGCGAATTAACGGGGATACATGAAATCTTTTTAGAAGAGATCACCGGGTGTTAGATGATCTCTTCGTGGGGTTATTACTTGATGCGTGTAATTATTTTTTCGACTTGTTTTGTTTGAGTCGGTTGGAGTTTTTTGCAGATATCCTCCAAATAAGAACAAGCTTTCTCTTTCTGTTGTTGATTTGCTATTTGTTGGAATCCTTGGAGTTCTTGCAACACGTTCATTTGTTCTTTGGTATCTGTAATCCGTTCGGGTAGATCCCGTAATACCGTGAGAATTTCAGGTATCCTGTCTTTTTGCTTGTTGTCGATTATTTGGCGGAATAACATACAATACCTTAGTGAAAGAACTCCTTTATAATGGTCTTTTTCAAAAAGTTTAAGGTCAGCGATGCGTTTCTCGAAGTCTATTCCCATTGATTTAAAGATACGGAATTCTTCTAAATAGGCCGACATGATTTTCTCTTCGACTTCTTGCTGTCCGATTTGTTTGCTAAAAGCTTTTCGATTGTCAACCAGATAGCGGAATAGAGGGGTGTCGACATTTGTTATTTCTGTTTTAATGAGGGACCAGTTTTCTGCTTCGCATAGTTTTTTGACTCCCAGTTGGGGCATCGTTTCTCCCAGAACGATTTGTAGTTTTTGTTTATCCTGTTTTTGCAAAATAGTTATATATTTTTTTAGAAACGCCTGCTCCCGGTTTCCTTCGGCGTACTCCTTGTTTAATTCTGTCAGTTCGATTGCGTTTTTGACTTTTTGCACGAAATTATCTTCAGGCTTTGACACGGCTCCCCCGTCCATGCGGCAATAGAGACTCCCGTCATGGTTGATGAACAAGTATGTCGGATAGAATTGTACGTTGTATTTTTGAGCAATATCAATCCCTTCTCCCTCCTGCATATCTTTCATGATGCAGATATAGTTCTTGTTGAAATATTCCCCGCATTCTTTTAACGGGAAAATAAATTTAACCATGTATTTGCATGGTCCGCAGGTTTTCGTGTAACAGTCAATGAATAATTTCTTCCCGGTTGTTTTTGCTTTTGCCAAGGCTTCCTGAAAGGTTAGATCCTCGAAGTTCGTACCTTCTTGAGCAATGCTGTTGCTGGCTAGAAGAAGTAATAAGCTAATGATAGAAATAAATTTCATGGTTATGATTTTAAGATGTTTTGAATTAAGTCTTTCATTTCTTTGTCGGGACTGGGGGCAAATACGGTGATGATTTTTCCTTCTTTGTCTATGATGAAATAACGAGGTACTCCTACTATTTGATAATCTGTTTCAAAATGAGAATCACCTGTGGGAGAGATAATAAGATTTATTAATCCGGTCATGTTGTTTTCCTGGATAGCTTTTAACCACTTATCCCGGGTTCTTTCTTGATCAATAGAAACTGTTAGGAAAATAATGTTTCCATTTTCTTGAAATTCATTCTTTAATTGAATGAACTTCGGCATTTTTTCAATGCAACTGCAACACCACGTGGCCCATACGTCTACAACGATGACTTTGTCTTTAAAATTACCGAATGTGTAGATGTTTCCATCCGAATCTTGTAATGAAGATAATGGTGCCGGTTTGCCTTGGCCCAAGAGTTCATATTGCGTGTATAGTTTTAATATTTCAAGTTTTAAGGGAGAGGATTCTACATGTGATTCTATGATTGGGCGTAGTTGGGCAATTTCTTTTGTACAGCCATTGTTTTGAAGAAGGAATTTTATTTTTTTCAGATAAATCTCATGTAACAATTTATTGTCACCGGAAAAGATTTCATTTAGTTTCGTGTAGTCATTATGATTGAGGGCTCTTGTGGGAAATTGTGTCGAGATGGTGATACCGTCTCTTGCTGCATCAAAAGACTCTCCTTCTTTTAAGGCGAGAATCATGTAATAATAATTCGTGAATTCTTCTGGAGAATTTTGTTGCATGAATGTGATAACCGAGGAGTCATTTAACACTATGGGTGAAATTTCCTGAAGTAAAAGTTGAATATCTTCTTTTTCTCCTTTACTGCAAATGATGTATTCTCCGCTTTTTAGGGTCATAAAGCAATTATTTATGGTAGTAAATGCTGCCGTGTTTGTTCGTTTGGTATTATTGTGATAAGTCTCGATAATATCTTTGGCGGAGGCAAAATTCTTTGACCATTCTTGCTTTAGATGCTGATATGCATTGAGGTTTTGTGCAAAAAGAGGAAAATATAATAGTTGCAGGAAAATTAAAATTTTTATCTTCATATCTTGTGTGAGATTATGCTTTTTTCGAGTTACTCCAACTCCCCTCCCGTGTAAGGAGAGGGGAGTTGTGGTGTGGGATTCGTAATTAACGAAAGGACTTTTGACGCACCTTATTTCTGAGGTCCTTTGGCTATTCCTTCGAGATCAATGTTGTAATTGTTTTTTATATGGTTTACCACGATTTCATATCTTGAGTTGACAAGAGGATATGTTTCCGGAGAATATTTTGCTTGAAATTCTTCTTTCGTGTAAAACATGGCTGCTCTTATATAGGATAGATAGTCTCTATACGGATAGGCTTTTGTGTCCCAACTTGCATTTGTATATTCGGATATACTATACGGCGAGCTTTCTTTACTAAAATCTCTGGCAAGAATGTTAATAAAACCTCGAGTTAGATAATAATCTGGCTTGTCTTTTTGACTGTTCGTAATTGCAGTGGTGTAGTCAATTCCTTGTTTGAAACTATCCGGTTCATTTATTACTTTGTTTTGTAAAGCCGCTTCAAACATTAGATAAAGTAATGTTGCTCTTTTGATTTTTAAATCTTGTGAATTAGGATGAGCAATTTGATCGGCAGTGAAGCTAATTGCCCAATAATCAAAACCGTCTGTTTTTAATCCTACAAAATTACGGTTCCCCGTTCCGGTCCCTGTTCCGGTTCCCGTTCCAGTTCCCGTTCCGGTCCCTGTTCCGGTTCCCGTTCCAGTTCCCGTTCCGGTCCCTGTTCCGGTTCCCGTTCCAGTTCCCGTTCCGGTCCCTGTTCCGGTTCCCGTTCCAGTTCCCGTTCCGGTCCCTGTTCCGGTTCCCGTTCCAGTTCCCGTTCCGGTCCCTGTTCCGGTTCCCGTTCCAGTTCCCGTTCCGGTCCCTGTTCCGGTTCCCGTTCCAGTTCCCGTTCCGGTCCCATTGGGATCCTCTCCCGGGTTCAATCCTCTTAAATTATCCAGCATATATATTTTGGCTGGTAACACTAGTTTAGCAATTTCCGGAGTTACATAATTGAGAACATGATTTTTGAGAAAGTCGACGTAATACGGTGTTTGTTCGTCTGTTAAATCATTCCCATAATATAATTTTCCTGTACCCAAGGATGTCCATTTGCGATTAAGGTCTTGGGGGGTAATACCTTTGTATAGTAAATATACCCCATAAACATCGTGAATGTCCTTGATTTCTTTATCCCACGAATTGTTTCCTTGGGGGAATTCAAGTCGTAAAACCGAATAATTACCGGAAGGGGTAACATCACCTTCATTGTAACAGGAGGTTAACATGAAGATACTGCTTATAGCTATTAACAATATGATCTGTTTCATGGCATACTATTTAATTAAAGGTTAATACCGTTGCGTGGGGCGGGGGCCAATGGGTTTTGTTCTAGTAAATTATTCAATTCCAAAGCATCGGGAGGTAATGGAATCGTGTATCCGGGATCATGTTCTTTGAGCGTGTAAACGAGCGTTGATTGCGCATCCGGGTACCATGTGTGTTGAATTTGTGGCATTCCCCAACGGCGTAAATCAAACCAGCGATGATCCTCAAAGCAGAGTTCTCGGCGTCGTTCGTTATGTATAAATGTAATTAATTTCTCGGGGTCCGTGATATTCTCGTTTTGATAATTTAAAGGAAACCGGAATCTTCTAAATTCATTTAGTGTATTTAGGGCTTCTTGTCCGGCATTCGCTACTCCGGCTTTGTAAAGCATGGCTTTTGCCTCGCAGAAATTCAAGTAAGCTTCCGACAATCGAAGACTTCTACCAAAAGCATCATTCGTTGCAACCGGTTGATAATATGCCTTAGAACTTACGTTTATTTTCCCGAAAGCTGAGGGCATTGCTTCAAGCTCGTTATCTTCATTGATAATTTGAAATTTACTACGAATGACATAACGTTCTTTACGCAGGTCGTTTTCTGTTTCGTCAAAATAATTCATGAGTTCTTTCGAGGCTCTAAAAAACGGATGGTCATTTGTTGAGACACTTACGTTGTAAACATATTTAGTTACATCTGTAATATTTCCGTATACCCAAATAACTTCGCTCGATGTCGTGTAAGAGTGATAGTTTATGTAAGAGGGGATACTAGGGTCTTCTTCTGAGTATGTTTTGATTGTGTTCAAATCCAATAAATGAAAATTCCCGTTTGTAATGACATGATTTGCGTAGGTTGCGGCTTTTTCCCATTCTTCCATGTATAAATAAGCTCTGGAAAGAAGGAGATGAACCATGGGAAGGCTGGTTCTTTTGTTGGGTTGCCATTGTTGAGCGCTCGGCAAGGTCTTGTATAAGCGTTCGGCTTCTAGAAGATCTTTTATAATTTGAACATACACTTCTTCTACGGTGTTTCTCTTCAGTTCGGATTCCTCAATACCACTATTTAACTTCAATGGAACACCTAGCGCTGTCTTATCGTAGTTGTAAGGGGCTCCGAATATGTTGATTAAATTGAAATAAAGGAATCCGCGAAGAGCTAAAGCTTGGGCTTTTACAGAATTGATAGCATTCTTGTCATCGTTTATATCATCAACATAGTCCAGAATAGCATTTGCTCCTAATATCAAGGCATAATAAGAGCTATAAAGGTTTGTGTATTTCTCCCCGGCAGTACCCATAATGTCATACATATTGGATTGCCAAGTGTAAGGAGCATACCATCTGTTTGCATCTGAACCGACTTTCACTCCTTGATAAGGAGCTGGAGCGATATCGTCATCCAACAGATGGAGAAATACATTTAATTCTGTAATACCGTTACGTGGATAAGCTTCTCCAAGTAAAAGTTCACTTAAGGAGTTGGCGTCTTTGGGAACAAATTCACTCTTGGATTTGGGTTCGAGAAAATCTCCACAACTTCCAAGAATTAGACTTACAATGCAAAGAAATATAATTCGTTGTTTCATAATGTTATCTTTAAAATCCTACACTTAAACCACAAGAAAAGATCTTGGGCATGACACTATCTCCTAACTCCGGGTCGAATCCATTGAAACGATTACTGCCAATGACGAATGGATTATTGAGGTTTGCACTAATCGAACAATTGGTGGCTCCGAATTTAGAGCATATCCGGGGTGGCATATTCCACGATACTGAAATTTGATTACATCGTAAAAAAGAGGCATTAACAACCATTGCATCGGAATTTGCCCACATGGAGTAAATGGAATTGGATTGTGTTCCGTCAGGAAGTTGTATGTTATATACGTCTTCGACGGAAGTGTATAAAGCCGGGTAAATCGTGTGTTTTTCATCGCCGGGTTTTTGCCACCGTTTTAGCAGGTCTTTCGACAGGTTATGGTAAGGGGCCGGAAGTTTCCCGTAGTTGAAATTTGCATAAGGATTCGGAAGGCGTTTCTTGGCACCGAGTAACACGGAAAAATCGACACCTAATGACAGGCTCTTGTAGCGTACACGTGTGTTGACTCCACCCGTGAAGTAAGGGGCCTTTTGACCGGAATATACCAGAAACGTGGTAGGATCAATATCGGGATCTATTTCATCGAAACCAATCCGGTTGAAGGTTGGATAACCTGTTTGCGGGTCAAGTCCGGCAAAAGAATACGACCAGAAGGCACTTAGTGGATATCCTTTCTTTAATAAACGGTCACTACTGCCGGTAAGGAAATTATCTTTCGTCAGTTTATCTGCTTTTATCCGGACATCATCGTTTTGAGCTTTATTCCAGTTTTTGGATGCGTTGATACCGATGGTCCATGCGAAATCTTTTCTTTTGTAAGGGGTTAAATTTATAGAGTATTCAATCCCGTGATTATGGATCCGACCTCCGTTTAATTTCATGGTTGCCATACCGTATTCTTGTGCAATATCCTGGTTGATAATGGCATTTGAGCGTCGTCCATAATATTCGAAACTCATGGTGATACCATTAAACAATTGCATGTCTAACCCTAAGTTCCAAGTTTTTGTGCGTTCCCATTTTAACAGGGGGTTGGGCAAACTGGATATGGTCAAGTAATATTCGTCATAACCTCCTATAATTCCCCGGTACTGGGCAATGAGATCAGGGCTTACGGAATTTACAACATTTCCTTGAATCCCGTAGGTCGCACGTAAATTCAGTTGGTTGAGCCATGGCAGGTAGTTTTTTATAAATTCCTCCTCGGCAATTCTCCAAGATATACCGAAGGAATATGTCGGGTCAAATTGGTTGTTGGCATCTTGCCCGAATCTATTAGATGCGTCTGACCTTATGTTGGCATTGAATACGTAGCGATCTTTTAAAGAATAGGCTAACGTAGCAAAAAATGACACGAAATTATTGGTAATACTTGTGTTTGCCCATCCTCCTTGGTAGAGTTTATCCAGCACACCCCAGGAAATAGGGACGACTCCGCCAACGGGAACAATTTCTGTCGGCTTGGAGGGAGAGACTAATATCTCGCCTCGTTCGGGAACGTATCCCCAAACCGTATTTGTGTTATTTTTGTTTGCTTCTGAACGGATTTCCATTCCGGCCATTGCGTTGATCCGGTGGAATTCGTGAATGGTTTTGGAGAACACGATTTTGTGTTGCATATTGTACGAGGTATTGTTTGTCTCGTTTGTGGCCAGTTCACCTCCGAATGGTAATAACGCTGCTTTGAATTTGGCGGAACCGGATGACTCTGAGCCATAAGCATAACCTCGATAGTTGCGTTCAATGTAGGATGTTTTCTCTCCTGCAAATGATTCCGAATTATTCAGGTTGAAAGCAATACTTCCCACGAATTGGTATTGAAGCCAGGTAACAATATTCCAATTCACGTTAAGTGACATATTTACGTTTTTTGCTTTATTTTTAGAGTAACTGTTTTCCATCTCGTTCAAGATGTTGTAACCGTATTCAAGTTGTCCGGTTCTATTTAGTTTGTACTCGTAGTATTGTTTATAAGATACCCGATCTCCGTTTTCATCAACAAAAGGAATTGCCCGGCTGGTTTGTTTTGCGTAAGTTTCAGGACTAACTCCCGGTCCATATCCTTTCCTGTCAGTAAATGAATTACTTAGATTGAAATTAACAGAAAGAGATTCCAGTAGTTGGGCGTTGACATTCAATCGAGCGTTAAACTGTGTCATGTCATCACCTTTTTGCGTTCCGTGGCTTGAAGAGTAGCCAAAAGAAGCATTGTATGTCACTTTCTGGGAACCTCCGGTAATGCTTAAGTTATGAGAATGACTGACAGAATTTCGACACAGGATGTCAAACCAATCAGTGTTACACGTTTCCAAGTATTCCATCTGTTTCATGAAATTTTCTTCGCTGATTTGGCGATTATTGTACATGGCCATTAACCCTTCATAGGTATATATTTGAGGAAGAGGATCGCTCTGGTACCTGATTCCGGCGTCATAAGCTTCTTTACTGAATTGAATCCTTTCTTTGGAGTTCATGAAGTTGAACATCCCGTAGTTGGGACGGGCTCTAAATGATAAATTCGTTGAATAACGAATGCTTGTTCTCTCTGCGCTCCCTTTCTTCGTGGTAATCACGATGACCCCGTTGGAAGCTTTTGAACCGTAAATAGCCGTTGCGGATGCGTCTTTTAAAACAGTGATTGTTTCAATGTCAGCAGGATTTAACCATGATATCTGGTTCCCGATCAAGTTTTTCATATCTTCCGTTACAGCGGAGCTGGCATCAATGGGGAGTGGGTCTGGCTGGATGATACCGTCAACGACCCATAGCGGATCCGTGTTTCCGAAAATAGTGGAAGTTCCGCGGATCGTGATTTTAGGTGAACTACCTATACGAGAAGAAGAATTGACGACAACCATTCCTGGAATCTTCCCTTGTAACATTTGGTCGATAGAATTGTATGCCGGCATCATAATATCTGCGGCTTTTACTGTCGTGTAAGAACCCACCATGTCCCGGCGATTGATGCTTTGATAACCTGTCACCACGACTTCATCCAGTTGGGCCTCTTCTGGCTCCAGGATTATCGTCACGGGTTTCCCGGCCATGCAGGAGACCTCTTTCGTTTGCATACCCACGAACGAGAAAATAAGAGTTTGTTCTTTTTGTTCATTTAACGTGATCGTGAAATTTCCGTTTACGTCTGTTGCCACGCCCGATTTTGTTCCTTTAATAATTACCGTTACCCCGGGGAGCGGGTTGCCGGCTTGATCGACGACTTTGCCGGTGATCGTGTGTGTCGAAGTCGTGGGAGATGTTTCTTCCGTCTCTTTCACGACAACCACCCCTTCCACCATCGAATAGGTTAAACCGAAGTGTTTCAGTACGGTTGCAATAGCTTCGTTTACAGGTACATTTTTCAGAACGAGGTCTTTACATCTTTTATCTTTTACTTTTTCCAAGTTGTAAAGAAATTTTACCCCGGTTTGTTGCCGAAAAGAATTGATCGCTTCGACAAAAGAAACTTCTTTGTAGTTCATGTTTACCGCTTTGCCTTGTGCTTTTAAGTTCGTATGACACGTAAGCAAAACAAATAAAAACAGAAAGCTTGCAAGAACCTGCATGATTCTTCCTTTTTTTTTCATAATTTTGAGACGTTTAGTTATATAAATTAAACCATATCAAACCGGATTTTAGTTGGTGCTTGGTCCGGTTTGTTTTTTTATAAACCTACTGTTAAAGTATTCCCTTTTAATGTTAGTTTTACATCAGCACTTTTTTCGAACATCTCGATGAAAGTTATAATATCCTTGAAACGACTGAGGTCGCCCGAAAAATGCAAATCTTTTACCTCTTCATTCGTGTAGAAAATGTGAATATCGTACCATCTGGACAATTGTTCCAGAATATCTTCCATCCTCATTTCCTCAAACAAGAACATACCGTCTTTCCAGCAGGTGAAGTACTTGGTGTCCACCGTTCTTAACTTACTTTCTCCGTTCCCGTTGACCGATAATTGTTGATCGGGAGCAAGGATAATGCTTTTACCATCCGGTAGATCACAAGATACTTTTCCTTGTACTAACGTGGTCACGAGTTTCTCTTTCTCCGGATAATTGCACACGTTAAATTGAGTACCGAGAACCGTGATGTTTCCTAGGGACGTCTTCACGATAAAAGGTTTGCCTTCTTGTTTTGTAACTTCAAAAAAAGCCTCTCCTGCCACGGAAACTTCTCTCGTGTTACCCGTGAATTGGATCGGATACCTTAATTCAGAATCGGCATTCAGCCACACTTTTGTCCCGTCTGCCAACACTAACGAGTATTCCCCTCCCCGGGGAACAACCAACGTGTTATAGAGGGGTGCCGTTTGCTGTTGAGCCTGTTCGGTATCATACCGTAGTCCCATGGAATCGATATGAATGTTAATCCCGTTTTGTTCGTCGATTTTCACGGAGTCTCCTTTCAATTCAATTTCCAGACCATCATGTTTAATCAAGAAAGCTTTACGTGTTCCCGGATGTACTTCGGTAAGAAAGAGTTCATCTGGGGTAGGTGTCGATTCGGGAAGTTGCTGGAAATACAGGAATGTCCCTGTTCCGATTAGGATAATAATGGCGGCTGCAATTTTTAATAAGCCGGGTGACACCCATCTTTTTCTTGGTTGAACAACTTGCTGGTAGGCCTTTAGGTAATTGAAGCGTTGTTGTTCCCGAAGTTTTTTGGAAACGTAACCCTTCTCTTGCAGTTTATCTGCAAGTTGTTTTAGCATATTGTCATCGATAGGTTCTTCCGTGTGTTCTGTGATCTTTTTTAATAGCCACTCGGTCTTATCTGATAATGCATTCCATTTCATCGGATTCGATTTTTATGCGTTATTTTATCTATAAATCCGAAAGTGCTATATGCGGGTGACAGCTAGAGTAATTTTTTTACTTTAATATTTCCAGAATGTATATGAGAAGTAAACTTTGTTTTAAATTTTCTTTGAGAAACACGTAGGCTCTTTTCTTTTGCGTTTTTACCGTGTTGATGCTGATATTCAGTTGATCGGCAATCTCTTGCACGGTCAACCCGTCAATACTCAATAGCAAGATGTTTTTACGTTGTTCCGGTAATTGATCAATGACCACGTGTAATTTGCGAATAAGCTCTTCTTCGACGGCTTGGTAGAAATCAACATCTTCAACATCGTCTTGTTCTTTGCTCCATCTTTGTAATCTTTGATTATCGACATTCTTATCCCGGAGATATTTTAAAGCGTTATTGTGTACCGAACGGTATAGATAAACCGAGAGGGCTTTCATCTCTTGGAAATGGAGCGAAGAATTCCAGATGGAGATAAAGCATTCTTGAACGATGTCTTCCGCCACGGTTTCATCTACAACAATTTTGGTCGTGTAATTGCATAGAGTCCCGTAGAAATAGCGATATAGCTCTTTCCATGCATCAGATTCTTTCTGATTTATCCCTTTTAAGAATTTCTCTTGACTTGACACGGTGTGATTTCCAATTGTTTTTGCAAATAAACAAAAACTTATTGAAATAAAAAAGTTGCGGCCCCATGCACGGGCCGCAAAAGTCTAATCTTGGATGGTCTCTTTGATAAAATCTTCCATGTTGGAAGACTGGAGAGGAGCTTGTAATTCTATGATCTTTCCAGCGGGATCAATGAAAATAAATTGAACCATGCTGGCAGCACTGTAATGACATTTCTGTAAAAAATGTTTATCGAATCCCGCGTAAAGATGAGTCCCGACTTGTACTTCCTCGTTTTGTATGGTTTGGACCCAGTTGTCTTTTTTATTCTCAATAGACAAGTTAACCAAAACGATGTTTTTCTTTTTAAATAGAGGTTGTAGTTTTTTCAACTCGGCAAATTGTTGTATTGCGGGACTGACACATGGCCACAAATAGAGGCAAACATATTTGCCCTTGAAGTCTTTAAGGGAGAATTCTTTATCTGAAATATCAACGGCTTTAAAATCCGGAGCAGGTTGTCCGGGGGAAACTGCGGCCCAACTATCATACGTCTGCTGGTATTGGGCAAGTAGTTCTTTGTCTGTCACGTGTTTCCGGTAGAAAGCATCCAGTTCCGTACTTTTCTGAATTCCGGCATCCTTGATATAATTGTTGGCAATAATGGTGAGTAAATTCTGTTTAACTTGTTCATCTTTGGTGTTATTGTTGATGTACTCCATTTGTTTCATGGCTTTTTCGTAGGGAGTACGAATAGGCGTCTTACGACTCATGATGAATGTGGGAACTTCGGTCATGAGAGTGCGATATTGTGATAGGCACAATGAATTTAGGTCTTCTTCCAACCAAGCTTTAAGCTCGTTGTAATAATCATCTCCCGGGGTATATTCAATCTTTGCCATATAGGGGTGCATCCGGGGATAGTCAAGTAATGACAAGCCCAGCATGTATTTAATCCGATTCTTTTCGAGTTTCACGAATTTACTGCTTTCCTTTGTCAAGGCTGGTGTCAGGCTGTCTAACAATTGTTGATTCTCCTTTACTTTCTCTTTCAGCAATTTCACAAAGTCTTTTATGTCTAAAGCGAAGTCCTTGTTTGCGGGCCATGATATTTTCACGTTCTTCAAGTAATCGGCAATGTTTTCTCGCACTCCCTCCATTTTTAGTGTTTTCTTCATGCTTTCTCCGTCAAAGGATAGTTGGATATGATCTCCTTTTTCGGCATAAATCGTCTTCTGCTCGGCAAAGCCGTTATGGAGAGTTAAGTAGATCGCATCCATATCTTCGATACGATATTCTGCATGTCCTTTGGCATCGAAATCCATACCAATCATGGACTCTTTCAAGTAGGAAATGACAAAACCCATTTCCGGGATTTTCTCCACATCTACGGAGAGCGTGATGTTGTTTTGACTTTTTGCAGTATGAGTACAAGAGGTTAGTGCGATTAGAAAAATAATAAACTTACATTTCATGTTACAAGTTTTAAATTTACAATGATTTTACGATCACAGAACACGTTATTAAATCCGGAACGGGTGGTTGCGGGTGACAGTGTTTATAAAAAAAATGAAGACCGGCAAATAGTTATTGCTGGCCTTCATTTTTTATAATGAACTTACGGGTTCTTACAAAAGATCGTGTTTGTACAGGTATTCCGCTATCTGCACGGCGTTTGTGGCGGCACCTTTGCGTAGGTTATCGGAAACTACCCACAGATTGAGGCTGTTGGGTTGGGAGAAATCCCGGCGTAAGCGGCCCACGAAGACTTCGTCTTTCTCGTTGGCGGTGATGGCCATCGGGTAAAGGTTCTGGGCGGGATCGTCCTGCACGATGATACCTTCTGAATGGGCGAGCAGGTCACGAAGTTCGTCAAGGTCGTAATCCTGTTTGAATTCGATGTTTACACTTTCGGAGTGTCCGCCCATAACGGGAACCCGTACGGCCGTGGCGGTTACTTTAATCGTGTCGTCATTTAATATTTTGCAGGTCTCGTTGACCAGTTTCATTTCTTCTTTCGTGTACCCGTTGTCAGTGAATGAGTCGCAATGCGGCAGACAATTCCGGTCGATTGGGTGAGCGTATGCTTTTTTCACCTCCCGGCCTTCCCGTTCGCCTTCGAGCTGGTTGATTCCTTTCAAACCGCTTCCGGTCACGGATTGGTACGTGGAAACGACGACTCGTTTGATCCCGTATTTTTTGTGAAGGGGTGCCAACGTAACGAGCATCTGTATTGTTGAACAGTTCGGGTTTGCGATAATCTTATCTTCTTTGGTTAAGGTGTTTGCGTTGATTTCGGGGATCACCAATTTCTTCGTCGGGTCCATTCTCCAGGCTGACGAGTTGTCGACCACGGTAATTCCGGCTGCGGCGAATTGGGGTGCCCATTCCAGTGAGGTGTCTCCCCCGGCAGAGAAAATAGCGAGTTGAGGTTTCATGTTGATCGCGTCCCGCATACCCATGACCTTGTAGTTTTTCCCCTTGAAGGTAATTTCTTTGCCTACCGAACGCTCGCTGGCTACCGGTATTAACTCTGTTACCGGGAAGTTTCTTTCTTCCAGAACCTGCAACATTTTTCTTCCGACTAATCCTGTTGCTCCTACTACTGCTACTTTCATCGTGTATAATTTGATTTAATGATTAGATTCCCTTTTCGGGAGTCTTTTTATGAGTTAGGTTATATTAACGCCTCAAAAGTAGTGAATAAGCATTGCTTGAACAATAGGGGAATGTTATTTTTTCAACAATCATACGGGATGTTAAATTCTTAACCCTTTTAATCATCTAGTCATAAAATCACTTAATCGGAAATCATAGAATCACTCAATTGAATAGTCCATTCCCCTTTTGAGAATCATCTCTTTATCTTGTTTCTTCAACCCGACCTCGTAATAATTCACGGGTTGATCGTGGTCTCCGAGGTACATGCGTGGTCTCCGGACAAAACCGGGATTGACGAGCGAGTAAGTGGAGTCAAAATAAGGGGTCTGAATCTCGGCCATATTCAACAGGGTATGGAAGATTGAGGCGTTCGAAGAAATGGGGGCGCTACTATTGTAACGTGCAACCTCGTATTTTTCCGGTCTGGCATCAATGTAATTTTCCGAGAACCACATCAGGAATGGAATGTGTATCTGGTAATAGGTCGGGATCGGTGAGGCGTGCAGGAATCTTTTCCGGCTGTCGTCCAGTAAATCCTCCCCGTGGTCCGGCGAGTAAATCATGGTGGCATCAGCTCCCGAGTTCTTCAATATCCCGATCAGGCTGTGCAGGAAGTAATCCGTGTACAGGACGCTGTTGTCGTAAGCGTTGATGAGCTGGTCCTTGTTTTTGTACTCGACTTCCGTGGCGTTGGCCGGTTGGAATTTGGCAAATTCTTCCGGGTAACGCTCTTTGTAGTTGAAGTGCGACCCGTAGGTGTGGAAGACAATGAATAGGTTTTCGCTCAACGAATCCACGTATTGCTGTATCAACGGGAGCATTTCTCCGTCGAATTTATTGACCGTGATTAATCCCCCGTCCGCTTGTGGACGTACATTGACATGAATGTCTGCCTCCGCGGCAAAGTAATCCGTGAATGATCGGTTCGGTGTCTGGTTTGACAGGAATATTGTTTTAAACCCGGCCTCCTTGAAGGCAGTTACGATGCTTTTATGCGTGTAGAGGTACTCGTAGTGGCAAGCGTCGGCGGCGGACAGGATGAGTGGTACGCTTTTGTGTGTCGTGTTAGATTGTGTTAAGGCATCTTTGTATAGTACCAAGTTATCCTCGTTTTTTAATAACGGGTTGGTTTCCCGCTGGTATCCCCACAGTTCCCAGTTTTCAGCTCTTCCGGCCTCCCCGATTACCAGCACGTATATTTCCCGGCGTTGGTGAACGGAATCACGGGTGGCATGATAGACGAAATCTTTCGAGGTGACGGGATAGTTCATGCTGCGGTTCCATTTCACTCCCGCGTAATACAAGTTATACATCACGTTTGCCGGGTATATATCTGTTTTTACCTCGTAGGTGTTATCCCTGTGTTTCTCGAAAGCGACCAGTCCGGAACCAATGATAAAGAAGATGATTCCCCACGTGATCATGTGCTTGCGGAACACGGCAGTACGTTTCACTTTATGGTGTACGGCAATAGAGGCCAGCACGATAACAGGGATATAAAGGACGCAGACAATGATAATGGAGGGCCATATATTTCCCAGCAATTCCCCGGCCTCGGAGGCGTTCGTGGTGGGTAGGTTCAGGAACATATCAACAGCGATGACTGACTCTCCGAAGAGATAGAACAAAACGAGCTGGAAGGCGTGTAAGATCAGTACCGGAATCAGTATCAATTGCATGAGGCCCGCCCGTTTGAACAGGGAGAACACGACCATGTAAACACCAAGTGGTAGTAGGATCAAGATCGTTTTGCCCAGTCCGGAGAGAGGTTCCGTGAAAAGCAAGCAGAAATTCGGGACTAAATTCAACACGATAAAGAGCCAAAACAGTAATCTTGGCTGTTTCACGAAATTCACGATTCCTTTAGAAAGCTTCGTTAATACCGAAGTAGAATGCGCTGACGCCTTTGCCGAATCCATAATCTAATCTTACGTTTACTCTGTTTTTAAATTCCCAGCGATAACCTATTCCGTAGGTCGGCAGGGTTTGTTTCCACTTGAATTTGTCCATGTCGGGGAACACGTTTCCGGCTCCGCCCCATGCGACAATTCCATGGCGGTTGTATATCTTCTGGCGATACTCTACCTGAAATTGTATCAGGTCGTTGTCCCGGTATCTTCCCTCGTAGTACCCTCGCATGGCGTATGATCCTCCCATGAGGGAAACCATGCTCCAGGGAGTGTCTCCGTAATTGAATGTCCCTTGTAACTGGCTGGCGAGTATGGCACCTTTCCACATTTTCTGGTAGTATCGGAAGTCCACGCTTGTGCGTTTGAAACTATCGTCATTTCCCAGCCATCCGGGAAAGAATTGTTGTTCCAGTTGGGCGAAAAATCCTCTTGCCGGGTTCGGGATAAAGTCTCGCGAGTCATAAGATATAACGAGTCCCGGTCCGAAAGTGTTCACGTTTTTCTTGGCCCCGTTGAGGAACGTGATGTCATCGAAATTCCTTGCCGTGACGTTGCGGAACATGAGGTTTGCCCCGGCGTACAAATTGGGAGCGAGTTTGTATAGAAGTTCCAGTTTTACCTGTTGTTCCAATCGTTTGTACTCTGTCTTGTGATCCTCGTCTTTCCCCGCATCGTAGCCGATCCCCCAGTATTCACTGGGAAACGAGAAAAAGTACATATTAATGTTTGCCCGGAAACGGTCTTTCGGGAAAATCATGTTGCCCCGGATACCTAGCAGGTAAAAACCCGTGGTCGTGACATCCCCGTAAAGGGAAATGTTTGACGGGGAGATGGTTTTATCTTCACGGTCAATACGGAATAGTCCGGATGCGACCACGCCGAGCCCCAGTTTCGTGTCGCTCGAAAAGTGCGGTCCCCCGATGATGGAGAAGTCGAATTTCTTTTCTTCTTTCACCTTGTTCGATTGCTCGAAATAACGATAGAAACGGTGAAAGAATCCATTCTTCAACGTGTCAGTTGTATTGTTCAGCGAATCTCTTGTCACGAGTTCCCCCGCCATGATGTCATGGAACGGGATAAACAATAAAAGGCATAACGACAATGCACATGTTATTCGTTGAATCATATAATTAACCTGTAAAAATGTTTATAATCATTCATCTTGCGTCTTCTTGTACGCAATATCTATGCCAATTGTTTGCAAGGACGAATAATCATTAACGAGAAATAGGGGAAGTCTTTACGTGTGATGTCGTTGTAAGCAGTCGTGTGTAGCTCGTCTGACGTGCCTACATTTTCGTAATAGTGGTACTCGTGGCAGGGACTTTTTTGCATGAAACGGTGTATTTCTTCCGTGCATTGCGAGAGTTTCATGATCACCACGACATGACCGTTGGAAAGAAGGGCGTCCAGTTCTTCGGCGGTGGTTGTTCCCGGTAGAACGACGAGTTTTTCTTCTTGTTTCACGATGTGAAGGCCCGAGATGGCTCCTGCCGCAATAAAAGCAGGGACACCGGCCACGGTGGTCACGGGAAGGTTCATAGAAGCGAGTTTGTCGAACATATAATTCACGGAAGAGTAGAAACCGGAATCCCCTTCCGCCGTGATGGCAACGTTTTTACCCGTGGCGACAAGGGATGCTATTTCCGTACAAAGGGCATCATAGGCTTGATTGGCAAACGTGCGATCCTTGGACATGGGTACGTGGAAAAGTCGTACTCGTTCCATGTTCACGGGCAGGGCTTGCAGGATGTCCCGGGAACGGGATTTGGTCTGTGTGCCGGGACAATAGATAATGTCCGCCCCCTGTAAGGCTTTTAATGCCTTCAACGTGATCAATTCCGGTTCTCCCGGTCCCAACGATACTCCCACGATTTTTCCTTTCATGTCTAAATTAGTTTGTAAAGTTTATAAGGTTCATAAAGTTTATAAGATTTATGGTCCCTTGTGAGGTGCTTAGTTCACGGCAACGGAAGTTGCCGACAGGCTTCGTCCGAAGGACACCCCGTTACTTTATAAGCTTTATGAACCTTACAAACCTTATGAACTCTTTTTCTTCGTTGCAAAAGTCGCTAAAAAAGGAATAGCCTCAAAATAATATTTATATATTTGCAGGCGTCTTGGTGCTTTCATGTTGGAAGAAAAGGGAATCCGGTGAAATTCCGGGGCTGTCCCCGCAGCTGTAAAGTCATTGCCCGTCCGAGAGGGCGGATCTTTTCGTTAGGCCACTGGTGATACCGGGAAGGGGAAAAGATGACAAGCCAGAAAACCTGCCAGGAGGCGTGATTAATTAATACTTTCGGAGGAAAAGAAATGAATGTAGTGCGTTTTTTTTATCTTTTATGCTTTTGTAGTGTTCTCTTTTGTTGCAAGTCGACTTCACGCAAACAGTCGTCGGGAGAACAGACCGTGAAAGGGAAGGTCGATACGGTTTCCCGGATTCATATTAAGTATGCTAAAGGTTTTTGGTTGGAGGAACGTGAGGGGTACGTGGTACTGAACATCAAGGACCCGCAGGAGAGTAGTCATACTCATTACCAGTACGCTTTGGTTCCGCGTGGATCGACGGTGCAGACCCCGAAAGATTTACCGGTGGTGGCGTTGCCCGTGCGGAGTGCCATTTGCATGACCTCGTTGCAGCTCTCCAATTTCATCAAGTTGGGGGCGATGGATCGGGTGGTGGGAATCACGAGTACTCGTTTCCTGTTTAACAAGGATATGCAACGGCAGGTGGACGAGGGGCTAACCCGTCGTATCGGCATTGAGGGAAATTTCGATAACGAGGTGATCATGAGTATTAATCCCGACCTGATGTTGATTTCCCCGTTCAAGCGCGGGGGATATGATGCCGTGAAAGATATTGGAATCCCGCTGGTGCCTCATCTCGGTTACAAGGAGATGACGCCTCTCGGTCAGGCCGAGTGGATCAAGTTTGTCGGTCTGTTACTGGGCATGGAGGATGTGGCAAACCGGGAGTTCGACCGTATCGAGCAACGTTATAATTCTTTGAAGGCGATGGTGGGGGAGGTGAAAAGGCGTCCGGTGGTATTTAGCGGGGAGTTACGTGGGGGTGTTTGGTATGCCGTGGGAGGAAAGAGCTTTTTGGCGCAATTGTTCCATGATGCGGGGGCGGATTATTTCTTGAAGGATGATCCCCGTTCCGGTGGTGTGACGCTTGATTTCGAGACCGTGTACAATCAGGCAGAGAGTGCCGATTACTGGCGGATAGCGAATAGCTTTGCCGGGGAGTATTGTTATGATGCCCTGAAAGCGCAGGATGAGCGTTACGCGGACTTCAAGGCGTTCAAGGAGAAACACGTGGTCTATTGTAATATGCGGGAAAAACCGTTCTACGAGAGTATGCCTGCCGAGCCCGAAGTCGTGCTGGCGGATATGATACGGGTGTTCCACCCGGAAATCCTTCCCGATCATGAACCGGTGTATTATGATATTTTAAAAAAGTGAGCCGATGAAGAGAGGTAAGTACACGATACTCGTTTTCGCGATCACGATTTCCATTCTCGTGTTCTTGTTGTTAAACTTGTTGCTGGGTTCAGTGGCCATCCCGTTTCGTTCGGTTTGGAATATCTTGACGGGAGGCGAGGGGGATCCGGTGGCATGGCAGAATATTATATTGAAATCCCGTCTTCCCCAAGCGTTGACCGCTTTGGTGGCGGGTGCGGGACTTTCGATAAGCGGTTTGCAGATGCAGACGATTTTCCGCAACCCGCTGGCGGGGCCGTCCGTGTTGGGTATCAGCTCGGGGGCAAGTCTCGGCGTGGCCTTCGTGGTGTTGCTTTCCGGTCAACTGGGTGGGGTGGCATTAAGTCGTCTCGGTTTTATCGGGGAGGTTGCCCTGTCGATTGCGGCTATCGTGGGAGCCTTGTCGGTGATGGGGCTGATCGTGCTGGCATCCCGGAAAGTGGCGGGGAGCGTGACGTTGTTGATTATCGGGGTTATGATCGGGTATATCGCTAACGCGGTGATCGGGGTGTTGAAGTTTTTTAGCGTGGAAGAGGATATTAAGGCTTACGTGATCTGGGGATTGGGGAGCTTTGCCCGGGTTTCGGGTAACCAGATGATGTTGTTCGTGACGATCATGGCCGTGATTATCCCGTTATCGTTTTTGCTGATCAAGCCGTTGAATTTGCTGATGTTGGGTGATGGTTATGCCCGTAATCTGGGGTTGAATATCAACCGGGCCCGGGTGTGGGTGATTACCTGTGCCGGGGTGTTGACGGCAATCGTGACGGCGTATTGCGGGCCGATTATTTTCCTTGGGTTGGCGGTACCTCACTTGTGCCGGGCAATTTTCCAGACATCCGATCACCGGGTGCTGATGCCGGCCTCGATGCTCGTCGGGGCATCGCTGGCGTTGCTCTGCAACTTGATTGCCCGCTTGCCGGGATTCGAGGGTGCGCTACCCGTGAATTCGGTGACGGCATTGGTGGGGGCGCCCGTGGTAGCGTCGGTGTTGTTTAGGAAGAGGAAAAGGCGGGATGCGGTGGAGTTTTAGGGATTCAGTGATTTCGTGATTTTGATCTTAGCGTGAAAAAAGAACTCCCTCCCCCTTCGGGTACTCCCTCTATAAACAGAGGGAGAGTTGGATTATCCTTTCCCGAAGATAAAGAGTAATTAAGCTCCTCCTCTGTTTATAGAGGAGGTGGCAGCAGCGCTGACGGAGGAGTTTAATTCACAATTAATACGTTTTCAGTTATAATAAGTATGAAACAGGCAACCATTCAATTAAGGAATCTGGCGATCGGGTACAAGGGAAAGAACGACACGAAGGTGGTGGCGAGCGATATTTGCACGGCGATTAATGGCGGGGAGCTAACCTGTTTGTTAGGGGCGAACGGGGTGGGAAAATCCACTTTATTGCGCACGTTATCCGCTTTTCAGCCCAAGTTGGAAGGGGAGATTGACATTATGAATCGGGAAATTGGCACGTATTCAGACAAAGAGTTGTCCCGTACGATTGGTGTGGTTCTGACGGAAAAATGCGATGTCCGGAACATGACGGCCCGGGAATTAATCGAGATGGGGCGCAGTCCCTACACGGGTTTCTGGGGTACGTTGCACGGGGAGGATCGGGAGATTGTCGAACGATCAATCGCTCTCGTGAAGATCGAAAATCTGGCGGATCGTATGGTTCACACGTTAAGTGATGGCGAACGACAAAAAGTGATGATCGCCAAAGCGTTGGCACAGCAAACGCCCGTGATTTTCCTTGACGAGCCGACGGCATTCCTTGATTTTCCAAGTAAGGTGGAAATCATGCAGTTACTTCACCAGTTGACCCGGGAGACCGGAAAGACAATATTCCTTTCGACCCATGATTTGGAATTAGCCTTGCAGATTGCCGATAAGATCTGGCTCATGGATCGCCAGCATGGCATCACGATCGGCACGCCGGAGGATTTGGCTCTCGAAGGACATTTGAGCGGTTTCTTCGCTCGCAAAGGAATTGTTTTCGACATGGAAACCGGGTTGTTCCGCGTGGAAAATCAGTATTCATCCCAGGTACGGCTGGTGGGACACGGACATAAATACGCTATGGTGCGTAAGGCGTTACAGCGTAACGGTATCTTGGCTAACCGGAACGTGGAATCGAGCGTGTGGGTAGAAACGGGAGATTTAACAACTTCCGGTTTCCGGATCTGCCGGGAAGGGGAAAACGTGATTGAAGTGGGGACAATCGAGGAACTACTGGAACAATTGAAAATGGAGAATTGAAAATTGAAAATGAAAAAGACTACCCCCTTGGAAGATAAAAGTTAAAAGATAAAAACTAAAAGATAAAAGTTGAAGAAACCTGTAACTTGCTAACCTGTAACTTGCCGAAGGCAAAAAAATAAGGCAGATCCTTATTCAGATCCGCCTTATTTCTTTTGCGGTTATACACTTTCTTGGATTTGTGTACCCGGTTGATGTTCACCGGGTGGAGATGTTCTCGGATCTCCTCGTCCCGCCGGGCTTTTCTCATGGCTTTGAGGTAGTCGGCCCGGGTAATTTTAAACTTGCTTTTCATACTTCAATTGTTTTAACGTGTTTCCAGTCACGTGTTTTCCAAGTACAAAGATAGCATTTTTTTTCGGGATTATTCTGTGTCGGGAAGTGTGATCGCTTTATCCTCGGAAAAGGCTGTGTTATCTGCGCGTGCAAAGAATGGGTGGATGCATACTTCACCGTCGTCATCGCGAAGGGTGATTTCGCATTTCCCGTCTCTACGGGTAGCCCCGGTTTCTTTTTCGAGCGTGAAAGTGTTGCGGTAATCCGCGTAGAATATACCTACCATCATGCGGTCTGTCGGGGCAGCGGAGGGTTCGTCCCGCAAATCGTCCCACGTGATGGTGACAAGCGTGCCGTCCCGTGTTGCTCGTAGGTTGAGGGGGAGGGCGAGGGGGCCAAGACTGACTTGAAAACCTTCCATGTCAAGGATTTTCCCCTTTTCGTCTAGGTATTTATAGTTGGTTGATTGTATCAGGTTATCATCGGTCATCCCTCGTTGGGCCGCGGCAATCTTCCAGACGGGTAGATCCCCGAATCTCTTGCGAATGAAGGCGAACATATAGCGAGCAAAGGTGAATTTGGTGTTATTTTTCCTTTGTTTCGGTGTTCGATCAGGGATAATGTTGCCGTTCTCGTCTTTTCTTATCTTTTTCTTGAGAGTAATGCGCTTACTCGGGCAGGCTTGTAACTTGCCAAGCCTGTAATAATAGGTGATGCCTCCCACTCGGAAGCGTTTTTTCGGGGTTAACGAGGTGCCTTCTACTTGCATGATGATGTTTTTAGTGTTTTCGTGCGTGATTCGGAGATTCTTAAACTATTCACTTACTTCCCTCCGGTCCTTCGCTAATGTAAAAATAATCATTTAATTTAATATAAACAATACTTATACTGTATAAGTAGTATATGAACAGTAGAAGAGCAGTAGAAGAGCAGTAGATAAACTAAAGAGAGGCCAAAGAAGAGCCAGCGAAGGATTGACGAAGAGCTATCGTTGGCTATGTTCGGGAACTAGCATAATATCTAGACTAGTGTGTGGAAGTAGTGGACGGCAGACGGCGAGACAGCGATCAACAAGCAGGGCGAAAAAGGCCGGGGTGTCGGCAAAAAGTTCCCAAAGTTCACGGGCAAGGGTTATTCCGGAGATGCGGGCAACGCTTTCCGGGGAGCAGTGGCTTTCACGGGCGAGGGTGGCGATGAAGTCCCGGTTCATGATGACGTTGCGGCTATGCGTGTCCAGATGTCCCTCGGCGAGCTTGACGGCTTTACCGATCATGATGCCCATCGTGAGGTGGGCGATACCTTCCTCTTCGGCAAGACGGAGGGTGTCTCCGATATAGTTGCCGTAATGTACGAAGGCTTGCGGAGGGAGGTGGGGAAAGCGGGAGCGGAGGTAATTTTCGCTCTTGGCTCCGGAGTTGATAACGAGTTCCGTGCATCCAAGGGCCCGGGCAACTTGTATCTCTTTGCGTATGGAGTTGACAAAAGCCTCGGAGGAGAAGGGACGGACGATGCCGGAAGTACCGATAATAGAGATTCCCCCGGTAATACCGAGTTTGGGATTGAAGGTTTTTTGAGCGAGTTCGCTACCTCCGGGTACGGAGATGCGGACGGACACGCCGGACAACGTACCATGAGTGTGGAGCAACCGTTCGATCTCACCGGTGATCATGCGGCGGGGTGTCGGGTTGATGGCGGGATCGCCAACGGGTATGCCGATGCCGGGAAGGGTGACCGTACCGACACCTTCGCCGGGCAGGAATCGCACTCCGGGAATGTCTGCGAGAGAGACGGTGGAAAAAATGGTGTAGCCGTTCGTGACATCCGGGTCGTCTCCGGCATCCTTGGTAACCCCGCAGGTGCAACTATCTTTGGTGAGAACGCACGAACTGACGGGGAGGGTTACCGTTTCTCCATCGGGAAGAGTAATCGTGGCGGAGTGTTGCGGAATTCGTGAAAGAAGGCCTTCGAGGGCAGCACGGGTGGCTGCCGTGGCGCACGATCCGGTGGTGAACCCGCTACGGAGAGGGTAAAAACCGGGAAGGAGGCGTTCCACGCGGTAGCGCAAGCCGTGTTCACCGTTCACGACGTAGAAACTGTCGGGGAGCGGCGGACGGCGAATGACGATGACCGGGATGCCCAGTTGCCGGGCTGCGGTGATTTTTTCCTCGTAGTACCCGGATTCACCGCTTTCTTTGGTAAGGATAGCCCCGGGACGTAGCTGGCGGAACAGGGTTAGTTCGTCCTGTCCCTCTTGCCAGAAAAGGAGGTTTTCTGCGGGAAATCCGGCCCGGCGGGCGATCTCCCGGGAGTCGTCCCGGTCGAGTACACGGAAATGGCAGGGATGTTTTTCCCAGTAACGTTGTAATTTGGTTATGGTCTGGACCCCGGAAAGGGCCAACAGATCACGTATTTCGTGAGATTCGAGGTAATCAATGGCGTCATCGAAGGTGTCACACCACACGAGCGATTCGTCTCGTGGCGGGTAACGACGTTCGAGGCGTATGACGGGCAGATCCTGTTGTTCGGAAACGGCAGCCACGGTGGTGTGGAGCAAAGAGGCAAAGGGATGGGCGGCGTCGATGATGAGGCGTATGTCGTGTGTCGAGCAAAATTCCATCATGGCGTCATGATCCATGCCTCCCGCTACCCGGGTCCCATGTTTACATTCGATTTGCTGGGCATTGCCACGGGTGGAGTAGTAGTAGAGACTACCTGCCTCATCGAGTACTTTTACCGCTGTTCTTCCTTCTGTTGTCCCTCCGAAAATGAGAATCATGACGTTTTAATTTTAGATTTTAGATTCCAGCCACACAGGGCCTTGCTAATTTTAGATTTTAAATTTTAGATTCCAACCGGGATTCGCCTTTGGCGAGTTACAGGTTTCTTTTACTTTTATCTTTTAGTTTTTATCTTTTAACTTTTATCTTCCAAGGGGGTAGTTTTTTCATTTTCAATTTTCAATTCTCCATTTTCAATTTCTAAACAGGTGTTTGAACTGGTGTGAATAGAGTTTCGACAGGCCTTGTCGGTTGTCGATTGCATCACCCACGACGATCATGGTGGTGAGGGTGAGGTTGTTCTCTTTCACGATCTTCGCCAAGTCTTGCAATTCTCCTCGGTATATCCGCTCGTCTTTCCACGTGAGATGGTAGCAGGCGGCGACGGGGGTGGTTGGCGGGTAGTGTTGCATCAGTTCGGATTGCACTTGATCAACGATAGAGGCACTGAGAAAGATGCACATCGTGCTTTGCGAACGGGCCAGCAGGTGGAGTTTCTCTTTTTCCGGCATCGGGGTACGCCCTTCTCCGCGGGTAAGGATGATTGTCTGCACTTTTTCGGGGATGGTGAACTGTGACTGCAAGGCCGCTGCCGCTGCAAGGAAAGAGGATATACCCGGTGTGATGTGGTAATCCATGCCGTATTCGTCAAAGAAAGCCATCTGTTCCTGAATGGCTCCGTAGATGCAGGGATCCCCGGTGTGTAGGCGCACGATAAAGAGGCCCCGGTCATAGAATTCTTTCATGAGAGCGAATTGTTCTTCAAGGGTCATGTCGGCAGAACTGCGCACTGTGGCACCGGGTTTGGCGTAGTACGTGAGTTCCACGGGAACAAGACTACCGGCATAGAGGATGAGGTCGGCTTGTTCGAGGAAGTGTTTGCCTTTAACGGAGATCAGTTCCGGGTCTCCGGGACCGGCCCCGACGATCTCGATGAATCCCCGGCGTTCGACAGCACGATTCATGGCAACGGCAAAAGTAAAGTCATTGCCCTCGCTGAGTTTACCTTTCTGTTTTTCAAGGAGCAGACGGGTATTCCCGGTAGATCTCAGGGCGGCGGCCTCGGCGACGCTGGGGGAAGAAGTTACTTCACGTACTTTCTCCGAGGGGTTGGGAACGGTGATGTCCCGGAGTTCGTCGGGCGAGTACGAGTCCATTGAAAGTATTAAACTGTGAGTAAGAAGGTCGACAACAGGTTCATCCTTTTTGATGTCAATCGTTGCGAGGTTTGTGAGACTGGTCGGGGAGATTCCCGCCTCGATGAGACGTGCGGTGATATATTCCCGTACACCCGACGGGTCACAGTTTTCCCGACACCCAAAACCAAGGGAAAGCACGTGTGGGCGATAGTAGAGGGTGGGGATAACGACGGGGTAGATGAAGGGGCTGACGATGATTAAAGCCTCGTAACGTTTCTGGTCTATTTCCTGAAAGGAGTTGTAAATGTCAACGTGAGGCGGTGCGGTACGTTCGAGGTTCCGGGTTCCGCTATCTTGGATGTCTAGGAGTAGGGCCACGGGGCGACGGTTGACGAACTTGTAGATGATTTCATTCATCGGCCCGACGGGTTCCGGGATCCATCCCTCGAATCTTTCGTGAATGGTGTCGAGGGCCCAGAGGTCGTTGTTGTCGCTTTGGGTGGTGATGACGGGGTCGGCGCCGAGTATGGAGGCAAGTCGGCGGGTGAGTTCGTTGGCACCCCCAACGTGACCGGAGAGAACGGATATAACATGTTTGCCCGTGGAGTCGATGTTGACGACGGCGGGGTCTGTGTACTTGGAGTGGATGCAAGGGGCGATGGCCCGGACACAGATGCCGAGAGCGCCGATGAAGACGAGACCTTCGTAGCGGGTAAAGTTGGCGGCGACAAAGGCCGGGATGGAGTCGATGGAGGTACAGGGATTTTCCTGTCCTTCGCCCGCGTAGAATAGTTCTGTTTCGGGAAGTTCCCGGTGTATGGTAAGGGCCTGTGCCAGTCCTTGATGGGAGGCTATGATAATGGCTATTTTTTTCATGGAATTATATTTTTAGTGCTTTCATGATTAATATGGGGTTGAAGCCGTTGATGGCCACGTGTTGGGAATCAACGACGTTGAGACCGTGACGGGTGACGGCGTTAGCGAATAGCTCGCAGCTTTCGGGGGTGACGGAGTTGAAGACGATAACGCCACGGTGAGGAAGTCGCGTGGAGATGCGCTGGACGATGGCGTCCAGTCGGCCGCCGTGACCGCCGATGAATACGGCGTCAGGGGCGGGGAGATCGTCTAGTTCAGCCTGCAGGAAGTCTCCGATGCGGGTGATGATGCCGGGCGTTCCGAAACGAGTGGCGTTGACTTCCATGAGACGTTCGCCTTCAGGGCGTTGCTCGAAAGCCACGACGTGCAGGTGAGGGAACTGGAGTTTCGCCTCGATGGAGACGGAGCCCGTGCAGAACCCGATGTCCCACAGGGTTTGATAACGACGAAGGTCCAGTTGTGCCAGCGTGAGCAGGCGGATCGGAGCTTTCGTGATCATGTTGACACGTCCGTCGAGCAGTTCGAAATCGCTTTCGGGAATGCCGAAATGCCGCTGCCGCTCGTACGTGCGGTAGAGAATGAGGCAGTTCGGGTGGCGGAAGGTGAGGGCCTTGGCATCATCGGGAACGAGGACACGGATGGTTTCAGTGTCACTGCCGAGGGCTTCACCGACGTATATGATGTAGTTGTCGTACCCGTAACGGAGCATACGTTCGGCGATGGTGGCCGGCGTGTGTTCCCGGTCGGTAAGCACGCCGATCTTCTCCTGTCCCTCGATGAGCGCCCGGTCGAACTCGTGCCACGGTCTCCCGGTGAGGGAAACGACGTGCATGTCGTGGTAGGGAAGCAGGAGGCGGTGAGCCAATGTCTGCAAGGAGTTGAACGTGGGGATCAGGGTGATCTTGGCGTCGGGTAGACGTTTGAGTACGGTGTTGGCGAAACCGAAAAAGAGTGGGTCCCCGGAGGCGAAAACAACGATGTCCGGGTGGTTTTCGTACTGGCGGAACACGTCGTCCAACGGGACGGTGATGTCGATCCAGAGATGGGGCTCCGGCAGGTTGTCACGCATGATCTCGTGGTGCCTTTTCCCCCCGGAAAAAACGTGATGGGTGGCGATGGCCGCCCGGGCCTGTTCCGGTAATTCGGGATGATCTTTGTCGTCTATACCGATGATGGTGAAGTTATTCATTTTAGATTTAATGATTTTAGATTTTAGCCGGGATTCGCCTTTGGCGAGTTACAAGTTAGCAAGTTACAAGTTACAGGTTTCTTCTACTTTTATCTTTAACCTTTCCAACTACCCCCTCTAACTCCCCCTTACACAGGGGGAGGACATACTACATTGAAACATTGAGGCGCTTTCTTGCGTTCGTTTCTCCCCCTGTGCAAGGGGGAGCCAGAGGGGGTAGTAGTCTTTTGCATTTTCAATTTTCAATTTTCAATTCCTCAAAGGTCTCTTCCCGGTCGTAGCTGTGCGGCGTCATCGAAACAAAGGATGGCGTTGACGAGGGTGGCAGCGAGGTTACTACCTCCCTTGCGCCCCTCGATAACGAGCTTGGGTAGATGGGTGAAAGATTTCAGCATATGTTTGGATTCCCGAACGTTGACAAAACCGACGGGCGCACCGATAACACCGATCGGATGGGCCTTATCCTGGCGCATGAGCTTGCATAGTTCCATGAGAGCCGTGGGGGCATTACCGAAAACGTAGAGTGCTTCGGGATGTTCTTCCACGGCAAGGCGTATGCCGGCTTGTGTGCGGGTGATTTTGAGACGGGATGCCATTTCTGCCACACGAGGATCGTCGAGGTAGCATTTGACTTCAATGCCGAGGCGTTCGAGGGCTCCCTTGCGGATTCCGGAGGCTGCCATGGTGACGTCGGTTACTATCATGCGTACCTTGCCATCGTGCAGGGCAGTATGGAGTGTTTCCACGGCGTCATTGTCGGTGTAGAGAATGTTCTCCATATCGAAGTCGGCAGTGGTGTGGATGGCGTGTAACAACGCCCATTTACGGCCGAGGGGGATGTTTTTGTCCCTTAGTTCGGATTCGATGGTGCGGAAACTGCGCATCATGATTTCTTGCCCGATACCAACGTTTTCGGTACATTGTTCCCGGTAGTAACCGCGGGGAGTGATGATTTTGTCATTCCACGTGTAGGACTGAGAGTTTCCAATGATTACGATCGTGAACATATCGATCTCTTCCGGGTCGAAATCATGTAGTGTCGTGATCTTAATTTCTTGTTCTTCACGTCCGGCTTGGCGGATGTAGCCGACAGGGGTTTCCGGTTCGCGGTATTTGAGAAATAGTTCTTTCAGGCGATAGAGTTGCCAGTAGCGTCCCTCGCTTTTGGGGTTGTAGACGGCGGTTACGAAATCGGCAGACGCGGCGGCTATTACGCGACACTCGATCTTTTCCCACGGGGTCATGAGGTCGGAGAGGGAGATGATGCAAAAATCATGCCCGATAGGGGCTCCCAGTAACGCGGCTCCTTTTTGGAAAGCGCTGATTCCGGGAAGGATTTCTACCTCAACATCACTCGCTTTATCCCGTTTCATTTCAAGAACGAGGGGTGCCATCCCGTATATTCCGGCATCTCCGGAGCTGACAACACAGACGGTGCGTCCTTGTTCGGCATACTCGAAGGCAAGGGCTGCCCGGTCTTTCTCTTTTTTCATCCCGGTATCGATGCACTCCGTTTCAGGGCGGACGATGGATCGGATGAAGTTAAAGTAATATTTGTAACCCACCACAACGTCCGATTGCATGATGGCTGTCCGTACGGCTGGGGTAATGTCTTCCTCGCTACCCGGCCCGATGCCGGCGACATATATTTTTCCGTGTTTCATAAATAAAGACGTTATTTCGAGCAAAGTTACGATTTAGTTTGTAAAGTTTATAAGGTTTGTAAAGTTTATAAAGTGCCGGGCGTCCTTCGGACGGAGTTTTGGGCTGTCCCAAAAGGTACCTGCGGGGAGACACTACTTTATGAACCTTATAAACTTTACGAACTTTATAAACCTGTTTTTGAGGTATTTCACCGAAAGTACGATTCCCGTGAAGGAGACAACAGCACCGCCAAGGAGAAGGGTCCAAATGACCACGGTCCATAGTGCGGGGCGCTCGACGAGAAATTTGATGTCAAGGGTGTGAAGACCACGGTAAAGCCAGCGTTTCCAGCGTCCGTTGGTGTCGTAGTGAACGGGGCGGAAAGATTCAAGGTTATAGTAATAACAATCCTTCGCCTTGTTGTCGAACGTGACCTTGTAGACGGGAAGCGGTAGAGGACGACGACGGGATATATAGTAGTTGTCGTACTCGTTCATCTTGGTGATAGAGTAGGTGGTTGAGTCCCCGGCGAGACGTTTGACGGCAGCAAGTATCATCTCTTCCGTGATGCGGAAAGGACGAATCGTGTCAGTGGAGGCATCCAAGGTCACTTCCTTGCTGACCGTGCGGAGACGATAGAGGGGAATACCTTGGTAGTGGGTCCACTCGATGGTTTTGACAGGATCATCCGACGTGGCTGTGAGTGCGATGGCTTTTCGATAGTCCAAGGCATAGTCGGCAGGTGACGGGGCTTGTCTTTCGGCCGGGCTTTGGCGGAATCCGCGGGAGTCCTGTTTGCCAAAGAGCCACGAGGGAAGCGGGGCCATGGACATATAGCCGCTCAGTATCCACGTGAAGACAAATATACCGAAAAAGAAACCCGTGATGTGGTGCCATTTGAACCACTGTTTCTTGTATGGAGAGCGGAGAAAGCCTTTTCGGCGAGCGAGCCAGTAGGAACGTATGCCGAGAACGAATCCGGTAAAACACATGAACATTCCGAGATAACATGCCCAGTACATGAATTGTGTCCATAAGTTCTGGTTTCCTCGGATAACGGTGAAATACACCCAATGGGGAATGGCCCCGAACCATGCCCAGAAACGATTGTCGGAATCGGTAAACTGCAGGATATTGGCGGTTCGGGAAGAGACGTAAAGCTGGTATTTTTCCGGACCGTCGAAGTAGAATTTGTAGATGGGAAATTCCCGCTTGTAGTGGGCGAGGGGTATCCACTGGTCGAGGGTGCGTAAGGTATCCACCCGGGTAATCTTTCGATCGGCACACCAGCGAGCAGCCCGGTTTTCACAGAGTGCGTAGTTAATAACGGGAGCCACGACATTCGTGTCCGCGTATAACTCAACGCTTTGGCGTCCCCCTCCTATACTGAATACGGGATCTCCATACGGGTTGTTCAGAGAGAGGCCGTGGATTGGCGTTTTGGCAGGGAGACGGAATAACACGTCTTGGATGGCGGGCAAGCCATTCGTATCAAGAATTTCCGCACGAGTGAACCGATCTTCTTGGCTTACACGAGGAAAGGAGTGGTAGATCATCACGATTCCGGATATGAACCATGAAAAGCACAGGATACAGAGAATTAATCCCAGTATCCGGTGGATATGGATAAACAATTTGGTTAACATGGGCGGGTTAGTCTATATCGTCTGTTTTCTCGTATTTCTTTTTCTTCACGGTGATGTCTTCCCGTTGGTGTTTGGTGGCGAATTTCACGTGTTGGATGAAAAGTTCCTGTATGGCGGGATATTCTCCCAGTCCTTTGAGCAGGACGTTTACTTTATAGCCTTTCTTTTCCAGTTCGTCTTTCCAGTCCCCGGCGATGTCATTTTTGGCATGGTCTCCGGCTACGAACATAAAAGGAACAAGTGTTATTTCTTTTGCCTTATTCGCTTCGAGTTCGCGGATTACATCATCCATCGTGGGGTAACCTTCGATCGTTCCCACGTGGTAGTTCTTGTGTCCTTGGGCTTTCATCACGTAGTCGAGCATCCCGTAGGTTGAGTTTGCCGGGTGGTAGGTCCCGTGGCACACGAAGACGCAATCCCCTTTTTCCTTGTCCTTGATTGATGCGGCAATCGCTTTTACCACGGCTTGGTAATCCTCGGGAGAATGAAGAAGAGCTGTCCCTAAGCGAATGTCTTTGAACTTCGTTTGGTATGATGCAACTTCTTTTTGCAGGGCTTCCATTTCAATTCCTTCGATGATGTTCGTGGGTTGAAGGATCAAGTGGGTATAGCCGTCGGCAATCAGTTTGTTCATGGCTTCCGTCGGGTTGGGTTTGGTTATTCCTTTTTCTTTCAGACGGCGCATGATCATGCGGGAAGTGTAGGCTTCACGTACTTCCACTCCGGGGAATGTTTGTGCCACTTTTTTGTTGATGGCATCGATGGTCAAGGCTCGGGTGTCATCGTGAGTTGTACCAAAGTGAACCATGAGAATGGCTACTTTGTCATTAGGACCGAGGGTCTTGAATATATCGGAATGTTTGAAACCACCGCCACCGTGGGCTAATACATTAAGACTGATAAAGAGGGATAGTATGATGATAATTGTTTTCATTATTTTTTAAATCTAATAGTTAAACTTGCAAAGAATGTTCTTCCCGGACTTAATGTTCCGAGATTAGAGCCGTAAGGCAGGTTCTGGGAATAGTCGAACAGGTTCTCGATTCCCGCGTTGATTTCGAAAAGGAACATACCCACGGGAGAGAAAGAGTGGTTCGTTGTCAGATTCCAGATTTGGTACTTGGGTGCGTCAATCTCTTGGACTTTCACGAATTTTTTGCCTTGAATTCGTCCGTTTAGGTTCACGTTAAGACGATAGTTTGTCCATTCGTGCATGTAATTCGCCTTGACGGTTGCCGAGTGACGGATGCTTTCTTCCAAACGAATTTTGGTTTTCCTATCCCGGGCATCCACGTAGCTATATCCACCACCTAGAGAAAATCCCGCACCGAGGTAGCTGTTAACGGAAATATCAACTCCTTGTGTCCGGGCTTTGTCCAGATTCTCGTAAGTTTCTCGGGAAGTGACCTTGTTGGCTTCGTCTTCCGGTGTTAGGGGTAATTTCTTTGACTCTATAACGTTACGGAGGTCATTGATATACCCGTTTACGGAGATGTTACAGTACTTTCCCGCATATTCCGTGTTGAAAGCGTAGTAATTCGATTTCTCCGGTTTCAGATCGGGGTTCCCGATAACGACGGTTAATTTTCCTTTCTTGGCAGATTCCTTATAATAATAGAGGTCCGTCAACAAGGGAGCCTTGAATCCGGCCGCGTAAGAGAGCCTGAAGTTGAAATTTCCTAGGCTGTACATGGCTGAAAGTTTGGGCGTAAACTGATTCTTGAATGCCTCGTGGTAGATGTAACGGAAACCGGGTACTAATTGGAGTTTTTTGAAAAGACGAATCTCGTCTTGTGCATAAAGAGCCAGCGTATAGACATCTTTACTCTCCACCAGATCGGTGGGATTCTTTAAGTAGTCCTTGATGTACTCGGTTCCAATGGAAATTTTGTTGTACTTACCGATCTTGAATACTCCTTTTAGGTTGGTAGATAAGTAGCGTTGACGTTTGGTCAGGATTTCATCTCCGACGTGGGTGGTCGTGTCGCCCTTGGACTCGATGGCACGGGTGTATACTTTGTAGTACTCGTAGTTGTTGGCGTTGACATCCAAGCTAATATAAGCGGAATTACCGAACAGATATTTTCCCCCCAATCCCACAGCGTAGTTCTCGTATGACATATCATAGTCGAATCCGGAAGGGTCTTTAGCATCCTTGTTCACGGGACGGTCGAGTTCTTTGGTAAAGTAACTTCCTTCCACGTACAAGTTCAGATTTTTTGATGGATCGAAGGCAAAACGTTGGTTCACGATGTCCGAGTGAAATTTATCAGACACTTTGCGACGGGTAGGTACACTATCTTCTGTGATATTACTGAGTTGCCAGCCGTCAGATTGGCGCCTTTGATAAGAGGTTGAGGACGAGAATTTGCCAGCGTTGATGTCTGCGTTGACGTTCTCGATAAAACTGCCCTTGCCTCCTAATCGGGTCGTGGACACGATGTTCAGGGCGTCATGTGGCTGATCTGTGATAATGTTGATCACTCCCGCGATAGCGTCCGATCCGTAGAGGGAGGAGGCTGCACCTTTAAGGACTTCGATTCGTTTTACCCTACCCATGTCGATTCGGGAGAGGTCAACGTAACCGGAAATGTCTCCGGTCATTTTCTTCCCGTTCACGAGAACGAGGATATAATCTCCTTTCATTCCGTTAAGGGTCATGTTTGTACTCATAGCCGTTGGTCGGAAACTAAACGAGGGATTTAGCATCACGAGGGCATCCTCGATGGTGGAGATTCCGCCTTTTTTGATGTCCGAGGCTGTCATGACCTCGACGGGGACTGGCGAGTCCTTTAATTTTCGGTGAGTTCCCGTTCCCGAAACAACGACTTGATCGAGGTTGATCAGTGATGTTTTCAGTTGGAACAGAATGTCACTTTTGCTACTACTGACTTTTATGGAACTGACTTCGTAACCGGGGTAACTGGCCCGGAGCGTGTAGGTACCGTCGGGGACTTTTTCGAGGATGAATTCGCCCTTGTTGTTCGTGGCGATTCCGATGCTTGTTCCGACTAATCGTACATTGGCCCCGATAAGTGCTTTCCCGCTTTTTGCATCGATCACTTTCCCTCTCAACGTGATCTGCCCTAGCGAGACGCTTGCCAAAGTCAGCATGAATAATGTAGTCAGTACTACAATTCTTTTCATTCGGGTTAAGTTTTAAAGTTTATAATAGTATTCCTGGCCCCGAGAATACGCTATTACCTGTGTTTGTCTCGGCAGGTCTCCTGACTACGCCTAAGAAAGATACCTTCCCGTCCTTACGAACAGTGGTGTAAGAACCTTTCTTTGAATCTCCTCGTTAGGGAGAAACGGGCATCACAGTAGCGGGCACTGTACCGGATTCTAACCGGTTTCCCTCTTGTATGTTAATTGAGCATTAACACATCACCTAAGACGGCACAAATGTATATATTTTTTGACAAAAGGTTACGGTTGGATGAGAAAAATGATACCGGGAGAAGGTATAGAGATTCGTTAGGGACATTGTTGGAGTTTTTATTATAGGGATTGGTTGTCAGTTTGTTATGATGATTGAATTATGGAAATAAAAAAATCATGTTGAAAAAGTATAATATAAAAAAATATATTACATTCGCGCCATGTTTTGGTGCGGAGCCTTCGGTCATGGAGGTGATGCTTAATAGGGAATCCGGTGTGAATCCGGGACTGTACCCGCAGCTGTAAGTTCCTGTACAAGGGGTTTTGTACTTCAAATGTCACTGGTTATAAACTGGGAAGGCAACAAAATCCGGAACAAGTCAGAAGACCTGCCGAACTAGATAAACCATAGCTTTCGGGAAAAAAAGCGAGAGGGAAAAAGATGGATTTTACCTTAAACTCATGTTGCCCAAAAGACTATGTTAATAATGCTTATTCATTATTAATATATAGTTGTATGAAAAAAGTTGTTGTATTAGCATTGTTGCTGTTTGTGTGCGTCGGTTCGCTTTTCGCTCAAGAGAACGATAAGCGAAAGAAAAAGAGTATCACGGACTCTTTATTCCGTATCGATCAGGTGGATGTGATGCAGAAAAAGAAGAGGATTGATTTGTTGGGATTGGATGTGCCTTTACGTTTCGTTCCGATAACGGTGAGCAAGTTGTCTAGCCAGATGCTTGACCGGAAGGGAATTGTTGATCTGATGGATGCCGTTAAGTTTTTGCCGGGAATTGTAGCGAAAGACAAGCAATACGGGCAGTTCCAACAGTTTTCTATTCGCGGACAGGGGAGTGCGGTTGTTATGATTGACGGGATTCGCGATGAGCGGACGTTGAATAATAACGTGCCTTACGGGGATTTGGCTGCCGTGGAGTCGATCGAATTGTTGAAAGGACCCGCCGCTATTTTGGCCGGACATTCGGCTATGGGCGGAGTGTTGAATATCGTGCGCAAGAAAGCGTCTCCCGATTTTTCGGCCAACGCTCGTATCAGTTATGGTAGCTGGGATGAGAGACGGGCTACTCTTGGTTTCGGGGGAAAACTTGTGGGACCTCTCGAATATCGTGCCAATATCAATTATTCAACGGGAGACGGATGGCGTGAGGTGAATGCAAATCGTTTTTCCGTGTATGGTGTTTTGGGTGCTGATTTGGGAAAGTGGGGACGTATTGATGTGACCGGTAGCTATGCCGATGATGATTACACGACCGAGATCGGGGCTGCACCCGTTATGCCCGGTGATATGTTCTACGTGGACGGAGACAAACCGTACGCGCTGAAGGGGGATCGCCACCCGGAGGCGGATTACCGCGAGGTTTATAATGACTTTGCCAATAATTACATGAAACGGAAAGTATGGGATATGTCTGTGTCATACGTTTACCAGATCACGGATTGGATGAAGTTGAAAGAACGTTTTTCCTATTTCCACAGTGATTTGGATTATCATTGTATTGAGGGGCTTTCTTATCGTACCTCTAAGGATCCGATATATAAATGGTATTATTATAAGTCAGAAGACGAGAAGGTGTATGTTGACTTGGATACGGTTCAACGAGGAAATGCTGCCCGTCAGAATCCGTTGAATTTTAACCCGGACCACAAAAACGTGAATAATACGATCGAGTTGACCGGGAAGTTCGAGACAGGTTCCGTGTTGCATAACTACACGTTGGGATGGACGTACAATTGTTTTGATTTCGCCCAGTATAACGGTTATGGAGATGACGATTTGTGGGGGCCCGGTTTGGATGCACTTTTGCCTGTGCGGGACCCGCATATCGTGCAGGGATGGTGGGACACGAAAGTTTCAGCCGTTTCTCTGCGCACGGAGAGAACGCATGGAATTTATTTGCATGACGTGATCGAATTCAATGATAAATGGAAAATGATGGCATCCGGGCGTGTGGATTTGTATAGCCGGAAAACATCAAGTGCTACGATTGATGACGGGAAACAGAAATATGAAACGAAGAACAGGAAAGAATGGAAAGAGGTGGAGACCTCGGCATTCACGTATCGGGTGGGTGTCGTGTATTTTCCCATGCCTGAATTGTCATTCTACGGTTCTATTTCTTCTTATTTCAATCCTGTAACTACAACATATAGTCCTACCGTGATGTATTTGGACCGCAAGGGTAACGAGTTCAATCCTGATGAGGATGGGGGCGAAGTGTTCAAGCCGGAAAAAGGGTATTCCACGGAAGTCGGTGTACGTTACACCTTGAACGAGATGGTGGATATTAACGCGAGTGTATTTTATATTCGTAAGTATAATATCGTGAAGAGTCTGGGTGACACGACGGTGTTGGTGGATGGTGTTGCTACCGAGAAGAGTATTCGGGGACAAGTCGGAAGAGCCGACTCGCGAGGTTTTGACATTGAGGTGGTTGTTCGTCCGTTACCGACTTTACAAGTTACGGGAGGTCTCGGTTGGTCGGACTATCGTTTGCGGGAAATTGCCGAGAGCGGACGTTTCTCTAAATATAAGGAACAGAATAAAAATGTTCGTGCCACGGGTGTGCCTCGTACGACATTCTACGCTTATGCCGATTACACGATACCACGCGGGGTGCTAAAGAATTTGTCATTCCATTTAAGTGGGAATTTCAAGGATAAGGTGTTCCGGAATATAGATAACCGGTTGTACGATCCGGCCTTGTGGTTGATGGATGCGGGTATTTTCTACACGATCAAGAATCACGTAACACTGGCATTGAACATTAACAACTTGTTTGACAAGGAATATTTCGAGAGAACCACGATCATGGCGAAACCCCGGAATTATCAGGCATCGGTTTCCTATACTTTTTAATTAAAGAAAGGGAATTTGAAAGAAGTCAAGGAGGATGTCAAACTCCCTCCCCCTTTGGGGTATTGAGCCTGTAAGCAGTCTCGAATCGGCTCTCGCTCGACAGACAACGAGTAAACTCTCAGTCTGTTCTCGCTTACTCGCCGATTTCCCTCTATAAACAGAGGGAGAGCTGAAATACTCCCTGTTTTTGGGAAGAATCACCAGCTCCTCCTCTGTTTATAGAGGAGGTGGCCGAAGGTCGGAGAAGTTTATTTTGTAATAGAGAGAACTGTTCAGGCAGTTCTCTTTTTGTTATTGGCTAACGTAAATATATTCAGCTTGTCAGCTTGTTTTGCGGTTCTTTTTATACTTTTGCAGGCAGACAATTAAATCACAATCAATATAAAAGATATGAAGAGAACAGCATTTATTTTATTCGCCCTCGTTTTCGGAGGGTACATGATGGCCTATGCGCAGCAGAATACGACTGTACAGGACACGACAAAGCCTGTAGACTACCAGTTTACTGATATCAAGAGATTGCCCGCTACGTCCGTGAAGGATCAGTATCGTGCCGGGACTTGTTGGTCATGGTCAACGTCCTCTTTCCTAGAGTCGGAAATGATGCGAATGGGGAAAGATTCAGTGAATTTGTCGGCCATGTATTTCGTGAAACACGCTTATTCGGATAAGGCGGATAAATATGTTCGCTTGCACGGGGTGTTGAATTTTGCGGTGGGAGGAGCCTCTTCGGATGTGACGAATATGGCGAAGAAATATGGGATTGTGCCTCTTGAGGTGTATCAAGGATTGAATTACGGGGAACCGAGTCATGTTTTCGGAGAGATTGATGCTGTTTTGAAAGCTTACGTGCAAGCGGTAGTGGAAAATAACAACAAGCGGTTGAGTACGGCGTGGAAACGGGGATTCGATGCTATTCTGGATACTTATCTCGGACCGGAGCCGGAGAAGTTTGAATATCAAGGAAAAGAATATACACCGCAGACTTTCGCTAAAGAGGTGGTTGGCTTAAACATGGATGACTATGTGAATTTAACCTCTTTCACGCACCATCCTTTCTACACGGAGTTCGCTATTGAGGTTGAGGATAACTGGTCTTGGGATAAGGCTTATAATCTTCCGTTGGAAGAGTTGATGCAAGTGATGGATTATGCTATTGATAACGGTTATACTTTCGTCTGGGGTGCTGACGTGAGCGAGAAAGGATTTGCCACGAAGGATGCAGGGGTTGCCGTGATTCCCGCAACGGACACGAAGGAGATGAGCGGTGCGGAAATTGCTAAATGGGAAAAGTTGCCGAAGGGACAACAGATGATGGATGCTTTCAAGCAAGGTCCGGCTCCCGAAAAGACGATCACGCAGGAGATGAGACAGGAAGAGTTCGATCGTTACCTGACAACGGACGATCACGGAATGCATATCATTGGTAAAGCAAAAGATCAGAACGGAACTCCTTATTTCATCGTGAAGAATTCTTGGAATAAGTATAACAAATTCGGAGGGTATTTCTACGCATCTTATCCTTATATGGCTTTGAAGACAATGGATATTATGGTTCACAAAAACGCTATCCCGAAGGCGATAAGGAAGAAATTGGGAATCAATTAATTTTAGATTTAATGATTTTAGATTTTAGATTCCAGCCGCACGAGGCTGACTTTTTAACTACCCCCTCCGGGGCTGTTCAAAAAGTCATTTCTCAAACTCCCTCCCCCCTTCGGGGTACTCCCTCTATAAACAGAGGGAGAGCTGGAATACTCCCTGTTTTTGGGAAGAGTCACCAACTCCTCCTCTGTTTATAGAGGAGGTGGCACGAAGTGACGGAGGAGTTTCTTGATGATCGTGTCTCAAAAAGCGTCTGCCTTGTGCGGCTGGAATCTAAAATCATTAAATCTAAAATTAGTCAGTTGTTTCGTGCGTGGCATACACGCTATCCAGTAGTTGGCGTCCGAGACAGGGGCGATAATGGGAGCCTTCGTAGTAATTCCGGATGTTATTTGTGTACTTGTTGATGCCGGAAAAGTCATAAACGTTTTCAGCTCCGAATATTTCTTTCAATTGTTCCACATCCGCCGGGTTCAGACGTATTTGTTTGTATTCCGGGCTAATGATGATTTTATACTTCGTGTGGTGATCCTGGAATACTTTTGCGATTTCCGATAACAGTTTGATTTGTGGTTTCATCAGTACCGGAGGGTGAACCCGTTCTTCCCCGAGACGGGGGCGGAATCTCTTTTTATGTTTTTCCCAGTAATGTTCACCGAGTTGTTCTATCTCGTGTTCCCGCGGGTTCCACAAGTCGTTTGTGACAACATTGCGGATGTTTTTGTCGGGATTCACGATTCCTCTCATGTAATTGCGGTAGCGTCGGCATACCCGGTAATCCATGTAGGAAACCAGAAATTTTGGGTTGAAGAATTCTTGTGCGAACTGAGATTGGAACTTGAATTTATTCATCCCGCTGACTTCCGGGGGAAGTAGGTGCATGTAGCCCGTGGATAACTGATATTCTCGCAATAGGGTGGCATCGACGATAAGTAAAACATTTGCAATATGCTCCTCTTCCTTGTCAAGAGTCATCACTTTCCGGTGTACGGCAGCTAGTCGTTCTGCTGTTCCGTATAACCGGATGGCCTTGCTCCCGTTGAGGTATTTCTCCCAGTCGGAGGTCAGAAATGCCATGGTGCAGGAATTCCCTAGGATGAAGGAATCGAAGTGCAGGGAATCCCGATAATTCTTGTATGTCTTCCAACCGATGTAATCTTCGTTCAGGAAGATCGGGTCATTGTCATATTTTTTATATTCCCGCAGGACTTTGAAGGGATCATCGTAAAAGTAGATCCCCGCGAGGACAAAGAAGGGAACAAGAAAAAGCACGCATTTTATTATAAATCCTTTGAAAGTTCTCATGGCTAAAACTGTAAATAAATGAAATCTTCAGATCCGAATTGTCCGAATAGGAACATGAGTAGTACGAGCAGGTAGTAGACCCCCCAGCGTATGATTCTGTGACGCTCGCTCAAGGCTTGTAACAGGTCCCGTTTCGACATAAAGTATTCGTATAAGAAAAGCACTACGACGGCAGCCCCGGCAACGATACATTCTTGGTCGGTCATCCCTAGTCGCAGTTCTTTAATCGAGGTGTGCAGGTTGAAGGAGAGGTGACTGATCATGTACCCGGCATCGGATAACGAGGGCAGACGGAAAAATAGCAGGGAGAACGCGAAGAGCAGGTAGGTCCGGAGGATAGAGTAAGCCCCGAACACGTGTTTCCCCACGCTTGTTTCCACTTTATTCCGGTAGGCCACGGTCACCATCTCGTAGCTGATGATAAGTCCTTGGATTAACCCGTATATCACATAGTTCCAACCAGCCCCGTGCCACACGCCGAGTAACACGAAGGTGACCACAAGAGCGTAGACGATGCCCCACTGTCCCCAATATCGTTTACTTGCCGCGATGGGTTGGTAAAGGTAATCCCTGACCCAGAAGGAGAGGGACATATGCCAGCGGCGCCAAAAGTCGGTGATTGTCTTTGCCACAAACGGACGATTAAAGTTCGGAGACAGACGATAACCGAACATCATGGCCCCACCGATAGCCATATCCGTGTAACCGGAGAAATCGGCATAAAGTTCGATCGGATACAGTAACCCGGCGAGTAATAGCTGCGCCCCGGAAGCATCTTGTACGGAGGCAAATATATTATCCAGATGCGGAGCCAGCCGGTCGGCGATCAGGACTTTTTTCATCAAACCGATCAGCATGAGTTTCAGGCCGTAGGTAACCGTGTCGTAGTCGAAACGTTTCTCGATTTTCAACTGCGGGAGCATATCGAAGGCCCGTTCGATCGGTCCGGAAAGGAATTTCATGAAAAATAGCATATAGAGCATGAAGTCCGGTAGTGAGCGTTCAGGTTCTTCCTCTTCCCAGTAGACATCAATAAGATAGCCGAGTGCTTGGAAGGTATAGAACGAGATTCCCAACGGGAAGAAAACAGAGGTGATGGCTCCTTTCCAGTCCACGCCGAACCAACCGAGTAGTACGGCAATGTTTTCCCCGATGAAATTGAGGTACTTGAATGCCACGAGGAACAGGACGAGAAAGACGATTCCCCCGACGAAGACTCTCCGGCGTTTGTTTTCCTGTTCCTGCATCCCGATCCAGCGCCCCCAGTAGAAGGTTATTGCCGCAATGAGTGCGGCTATCAGTAGGTATGCGATGTTGAAATAACCGACAAAGATGCAACTGGTTAGTAACAGGACCGGTTTCTGGTAGCTGCCTTTTACCGTGTAATATAGGATCAGGCAACAAGTAAACAGAACGACAAACGGTAGAGAGAGAAACATCATAGGCTACTTCTTTTTAGCTTGGATGGACGCGCACAGGTCACCCACGTGTTTGAATTTCAGTATTTCACGCAGGCCGAAACGAATGTTGTAATGTTTTTCGATGGCCGTGATGAGGCGCATATTCGTCAGAGAATCCCAGCCGTCCACGTCTTTTGCCGTGGTCTCGGGAGTTAACGTGATGTTTTCGTTTTTTAGAATGTCACGAAAAATCGTGTCCAGTTCGTGTAAGATTTCTTCGGTTTCCATAGTTTTTTATATTAATGTCGTTAATGCTTTCCGGTCAATTTTTCCACTGGTGTTTAACGGGAATTCTTCTAAAAAGTGAACTTCGGTCGGTAACATATAGACGGGTAAGTGTTCCTTCAGGTAATGGAGCAAAGCGTCCCGTTCGTGGGGAGTTGTCCCGACGAACAAGTGCAATTGACATCCCCCGTCATCCTCTTTCTTGGGAACGACGACGGCATTGGTCTCGTTCGGGAAGAATTTCTTTGTCCGGTATTCGATCTCGCTGAGTTCAACCCGGAAACCCTGCACTTTAACTTGGTAGTCCTTACGTCCGCGATAGATGATGTCCCCGTCCGGATCGACAGAACAGAGGTCGCCTGTTTTATAGTACACTTTCCCGTTGAAACGGGCGAATGCCTGTCGGGATTTATCCTCATCCTGCCAATAGCCTCGCATGACTTGTTCTCCGCTTACCCATAATTCTCCTTGTTCTCCGGTCTGCATGGGTATTTCCTTCTCGTCCATAATCAGGGTGTCGATTCCGGTGAAGGGGTGGCCGATGGCGATCATCCCGTTGTGTTGCTTGCAACCTTCGGGAGGAATCCGGTAAGCCGTACAATAAATTGTGGCTTCCGTGGGACCGTACAGGTTTACGAACTCTGCGTTGGGGGCGCAGGCCCTGAAACGTTGGAGAAGATCGGCATTTGCTGCTTCTGCCGTCACGATAAGGTATTTGAGTGTTGGAACGTGAATCTCGTCAAAGTAAGGGGACAGGAATTGTAATAGGGAGGGAGGCATGGCCACGAAAGTCAGTTCCTCATCTTCCATCAATTCGTATACTCTCATGTATTTCAACTTGCTTGTTCCCACCGTGTAAACGCTGGCTCCGAGGGTTAACGGGTAGAGGGTGGACACGACTGAAACGTCGAATGTCAGTTCGAACATTTGCAACATCCGGTCTGTCGGCCCAAGTTGCCAACCCAGTTGATGGTAGGCAGCATAGAATGCGTTCAAGTTTTTCCGGCTGATCGGGACTCCTTTGGGAATCCCGGTACTTCCGGAGGTGAAAATGATGTAGGCATTCTTGTTTGTATCTTGCGTTTGCTCTCCTGTTAGATGGTCTGTATTTTCATCCCGTAGCTCTAATGTTGAAATACATTTGATCTCGTTGGGGAGGCCTTGCCGCGTACCGGATTCGTGACCGTATAATACCTGTTTCATCCCGGTGGATTCCACAATGGTCCTGTTCCGACTGTCCGGGTAATTGGGATGGAGGATTACGTAAGTTTTTTCGGCCAATAAAACAGCTAGAATAGAGGCATACGTTTCAATGTAATCTTCCGCGATGATTCCGATAATGTCTTCCGGGCAATCCTGCACGAAGGGCATAATTCCTTGCACTCGGGCAAATACCTCTTGATAGGTGTAAGAGGTATCATCAATTACAAAAGCCACATAATCCGGGTAATTTCTGTAAGCCCGGACGATGTCTTTAATCATGTCCATTTCCTTCATAAATCATTCCTTTATACTTGAGGCCCGCTCCCGGCGTCCATTCCGAAAGTTTACCAATGTTGCAACCGCCTCAAATATCGTAACGCTACAAAAATAGGCTTTTATTAGAAACATCCAATGTTATTATACTTTTATTATTTCGAGAAGTTTTATCTTTGTGTGTTGTAAATACTGAAAGAAATGAAACAGAAACCATTCATCATGATCGGGGCGGCAGGTTCCGGTAGCGGGAAGACGACATTCACGTTAGGTCTGTTACGATTGTTACGGAACCGGGGAATGAAGGTACAACCTTTTAAGTGTGGGCCGGATTATATAGACACGAAACATCATGCCATGGCTGCAGGAGAGGAATCCGTGAACCTGGATACTTATATGGCGTCAGCGGCGCATGTGCGGGAACTGTACGCCCGCTATGGAGCAGCGAGTGATGTCTGCGTGACGGAAGGGGTGATGGGGTTGTTTGATGGGTACGATGGGATGAAGGGAAGTAGTGCGGAGATTGCCGAGTTAATCGGTATTCCCGTCGTGTTGGTACTTAATGCAAAATCCACGGCCTATACCGTGGCTCCGGTGTTGTATGGTTTTAAACACTTCTATCCGGGAATCCGGGTTGTCGGGGTCGTGTTTAATTTCGTGGCATCGGTGGCGCATTATGCTTATTTGCAGCAGGCTTGTGCGGATGCCGGAGTGGAGGCATTGGGGTATATCCCAAAGGATGAAAGTATTGTTATCCCGTCCCGTCATTTGGGGTTGTCGATTGATGAGACGTTTTGTTTTGATGCATTTGCGGACCGGGTGGCAGAGGTGATTGACAAAACCGTGAATGTCGATCGTTTACTGGAACTCTGTACGGTGGAATTTTCCGGAGAACAGACGGAAGATGTCGTTTGTTCCGGGAACAGGAAGATCGCTATTGCCCGGGATGAGGCTTTTAATTTCATGTACCGGGAGAACGTGGAGGCATTGAAACGAGCCGGGGAGGTGGTGTTTTTTAGTCCGCTGCGTGATAAAAGTCTTCCGGAGGCCGATATGGTCTATTTCCCCGGAGGGTACCCGGAACTACATTTGGCGGAGTTGGCGGCTAACGAGGAAATGAGACAGTCTGTCCGGAAGTATTGCGAAACCGGAGGGCGGGTGTTGGCAGAATGTGGTGGGATGATGTATTTGTGTGACACGATTACAGGTGACGACGGGAAGGTTTACCCCATGGCAGGCGTGTTGAAACAAGGGGCGACGATGGAACAGATGAAATTGAAATTGGGCTACCGGGAAGTTCGTGTAAACGGTCAACGTATTCGGGGCATGAGTTTCACTATTCCCGAATATTGCCTGCGAATGAGAAAATACCTGTGATTGGCACGATATATAATGCCAAGGATATGGTGGTTGATACTCCGGTATATACCTATAAAAATGTGTTGGCAAGTTATATTCATTTTTACTGGGGAGAGTGTGGTATGGATCATTTTTTAATGTTAATGAGTCAAAAATGACAAAATGTCTTAAGCTATATTTTTAATGACATAATTTTGGAATGGCATGTAATTTGTTCGTTCTTCAAACGATTTGGAAGAATGAATATCAAATTTTAAATAAACAATTATGTTGAGCGAAAATTTAGTAAAGGCGTTTAATGCTCAGATTAATGCTGAGATGTGGTCATCCAATTTGTATTTGTCAATGTCCGTGTATTTTGCACAGAATGGTTACGACGGAATGGCATCATGGATGAGAGCGCAATCAAAAGAGGAATTGGATCATGCTTATGAAATGATTGACTTCGTGATCAAACGGAACGGAAATGTAGAAATCGGTCAGATCAACGTGGTACCGACAGCATGGGGTTCTGTTTTGGAAGTATTCGAGCATGTTTATCAACACGAGTGTCATGTTTCTAAATTGATTGATGATTTATTGGATGTAGCTATCAAGGAAAATGATAAAGCTGCCCAGAATTTTATCAATGAGTTTGTAGATGAGCAAGTGGAAGAAGAGTCTACTGCACAGACTATTGTTGATAGAATCAAGATGATGAACGGTCATAACTTGATTTATCTGGATGATAAATTAGGAGAACGGAAATAAATTAGTTCGAAAAAGAACGGGGGTGTCTAAAAAGTCATTTTTCAAACTCCCTCCCCCCTTCGGGGTACTCCCTCTATAAACAGAGGGAGAGTTGAAATACTCCCTATCTTTGGGAATAGTCACCAGCTCCTCCTCTGTTTATAGAGGAGGTGGCACGAAGTGACGGAGGAGTTTTTTGAAATAAAATAACTTTTTGAACACCCCCGTTCTTTTTATATCAATGGTGTGAAAGCAAGGCAAATAAGGATTACCGTGATCAGGCATACCGATTGATTGATGCGGGCGGCACGTTTGTAATCCCTAATCGATAATTCCCTGTCGTTCGTTCCGATGTAAGGCTTTTCCACGAGTATTCCGTGATAAATGTTCGGTCCCCCGAAGCGGCAATCGAGTATTCCGGCCATAGCGGATTCCGGGTAGCCGGAATTGGGGCTGGCATGTTGGCGGGCGTATTTTCGGATGAAGGAAAAGATTCCTTTCCGGTAGCCGGACAAGGCGATCAGAAGTGCCGTTAGCCGGGCTGGAATATAATTCAGTACATCATCCAGATGAGCTGAACAGCACCCGAAATCTTTGTAACGTGCATCCTTGTACCCGATCATGGAATCGAGCGTGTTTACCATTTTATAAGCCATCATGGCAGGAAATCCTCCCAGTGCATAGAAAAACAGGGGAGCGACCACTCCATCGCTCAAATTCTCTGCCATGGTTTCCAATACGGCGGTATATATCTTTTTGGGGGAGAGTTGACTGGTGTCTCTACCGACAATCCACGACAGGCGTTTTCGTCCGGCGTCCAATCCTTGTTCTTCAAGAGTTCGAATAACCTCTCCACCTTCTTGTATAAGACTGTGGTTCGCCAATCCGTAGAAAACGAACACGGAGGCGACGCAGTAATACGCGAAGGGATGGAGCATCCAGCTTCCCCAGGCGAGAAGTCCCCCTAAGAAAAGGGTGGAAAGTGGCAGGATAATGGCAACCAGGCACCCGTTTCGTTTCTTGTGTTCCCCTTTGTTAAAGTGACGTTCACACCACCCGATGATGTTTCCAAAGGCTACGATCGGGTGAGGTAATTTCCGGGGATCTCCAAAAATGAGATCGAGAAGATACCCGATGATGAGAGGAACGATGACGATTGAAAATGAGAGCATAACAACCAATTATAAATCATTGATGGATAATAACCTCAACGCTCGGAGTAGCATCTGGTTTTTTTCATCCGAGAGCGTGTTTACCCGGAAGTAATGTTCGTCCAGACCTCTGAAGTTCGAGGCGTCTCGTATCAGAATCCCGAATTGTTTCAATAGTTCCTGTTTTAACACGTGGGATTTATGAATCGTGTGAATGAGGAAAAACGAGGTTTCCGAGGGGACGGGAGAGTAACCGGGAAGTTCATCGAAAGCGCGGACAAAATTTTCCTTACGTTTGAGCAACCTGTCCGTGTCGGGTAGGAGGTACTTCCCGTTTTGCAGTAGGAATTTCCCGATCTCGATGGCTAGTGCATTCACGTTCCACGGGTGGGTGAAGCGTTTGATCCGGTCTATCAGTTTTTCGCTGCCCAACATATAGCCTAAGCGTAATCCGGGGATGGCATAACTTTTCGTCATGGAATGAATGACCAGTAGATTAGGGTAACTGGCTAATAACGGTTCGGATGGCTGTGCCGTGGGGGCAAAGTCAATGAACGATTCGTCCACGACAAGCGTCATTTGAGGGTATTGCTGTAAAATATTTTCGATCTCTTCCAGTTTCCACACGTGTCCATTGGGATTGTTGGGATTACAAATGAACATCAGGTCTGCGGGGCCTGCCTGAAAGTCTTTTATGGGTACGAATATCTGTTGGTGCCTGTAAAGGGTACAAGCATCTTCGTACTCTGAAAAAGAGGGAATGGGAAGGATGGTTTTACTCCCTTCAAAAGCGTGTGCGATCAAGTAAAACAGTTCAGTGGCACCGTTTCCGGCAATCACGTTTTGCGGTTGCAGGTTGTGGAACCGGGCAACTTCCCGCACGAATGATTCGGCGGCAGGCTCCGGGTAATGGAATATTTTGTCGATTTGGGTGATCAGCATGGAACGGAGAATGTCCGTGTCCGCGTCATACCATACGTTGGTGGAGAAATTAGCTTTTATTTCCGTGTTTGATTTGTATATGTCATCTCCGTGTCCGTTCAGCATATTACTTGGTTTTAAGGGTGGAATAAATGTATGGCAGGTCAACGTGTGCGCGTACGTGATCGGCCAGTTTGTTATATTGTTGATCTTTGAAATCGGTATAATTGAAAGTAGTGGGGGTTGCTTGGGTCAATCCTTCTGCCAGTTCGTTGAGGACGATGTCATTGTCCAGAATTCCGTGGAGGTAACTACCCCAGCATCTTTCGTTTAAGATATAGCCGTCCGTCCGTCCGTCGTGTAAACGGTTCAAGGGAGATTCCAAAGCCCCGTCCAACAAGGTTGTTCGGCCCATGTGAATCTCGTACCCCTTGCAGGTTTCCGGGTGATTCCGGAAGGTGAATTGGTCTTGGCGGGTGACTTTTTCAGGTTCCATGATCGTGACAAGAGGAAGGATGCCCAGGCCGGGAATGGCGGTCATGTCCCCCTCAATCTGATCCGGGTCCTCGATCCGGGCGCCCATCATCTGGTACCCCCCGCAAATACCGATCACTTTTTTACCTTCCTTGTGAGCCCGGATGACTGCCTCCGCGATACCGTTTGCCCGGATGTTTCGCAGATCGGAGATTGTGTTTTTCGTTCCCGGTAGAATGATGATGTCGGCTTTACCAATTTCTTCCACGTTATTCGTGTAGTAAGCATGGAATCGTTCGTCTCGTTCCAGCACGCTGAAGTCCGTGAAATTGGAAAGGCGTTTCAGGAGTACGATGGCCACGTTAATCTTGCCGCTCCCGGCTTTGGTGTTTTTGGTTTCCAGTGAGACGGAGTCTTCTTCTTCAATATAAATGTCCTTGAAATAGGGAATCACGCCGACAACAGGTATACCCGTGAGGTTGTGTATGATCTTTCTTCCCTCGTCGAAAAGGGATATATCTCCTCTGAATTTGTTGATGATAATTCCTTTAATCAATTTTTTTTCTTCCTCTGAAAGCAAGGCGATGGAACCGTAGACGGAGGCAAACACTCCCCCCCGGTCGATGTCCGCCACCAGATACGTGGCGGCATTTGTGCGCAATGCCATCCGCATGTTCGTAATGTCTCTTTCCCGCAAGTTGATTTCCGAGATGCTCCCGGCTCCTTCCAGCACGATGGGAGAGTGGCGGGCTTGCAGACGTTCATAGGCAGCGTATGCTTGGTTGAATAATTCGGCCTTGTTGTTGGACATGAAGTATTCTCTGGCAGACATATTCCCGACCGGTTTTCCGTTGAGTACGACTTGCGAGCATTGTTCATTCGTGGGTTTCAACAGGACAGGATTCATGTCGCTTTCCGGGGCAATGCCACACGCCTCGGCCTGTACCGCTTGCGCCCGTCCGATTTCCAGCCCGTCGGGAGTGGAATATGAATTTAGCGACATATTTTGCGCCTTGAAGGGGGCCGGGTGGTAACCATCTTGTTTGAAAATTCGGCAAAACGCCGTGTTGATGATGCTTTTACCCGCATCCGAGCAGGTCCCGACAAACATGATTGAACGAAGAAAAGGCATTTATATTTTAGATTTAATGATTTTAGATTTTAGATTCCAGCCGCACAAGGCGAACGCTATTCATTGATTCTTTTTTTGTAAAGGAACGCTTTCCATCTCTCTTCTTCTGCACCTTGCTGGTCCATTTCCCAGCGGGCCATGGTGAACAGTAGGTCCGAGAGGCGATTCACGAATCGCAGGATAAGCGGGGGTACCTCGTCTGTCTTGTTTAGGGTACACAATCTTCTTTCTGCCCGGCGGGCGATCGTGCGGGCCACGTGGCATTGGGCTGAAATCAGCGTTCCGCCCGGCAGGATAAAATGTGTGGACGGGTATTGCATCTCGCTGTTCATGCGGTCGATTTGTTGTTCGCAATACCGATCTATATCTTCCGGTAGGATGTTCTGGTTTTGTTCCCGGATGTTTGAGGGAGTTGCCACTTGTGACATGACTATCATTAACGTTCGCTGTATGTATGCCAGAATTTCTTGCCGTTCATCCTTCTCGTCCAGTAAGGCTCGAATGACACCTAGTGTGGCATTCAGCTCGTCAAGGGTCCCGTTTGTTTCAATACGAATATCATCTTTATCCACCCGGCTCCCGCCGAATATTCCTGTTGTTCCTTTGTCCCCGCCTTTCGTGTATATTCTCATGTTAGTTGAAAATTGAGTTATACTGTTTGGTTGTCGTCCACTAACGTAAAACGTAGGCAACTTGTGTTTTCCATGATAGGAAGGTCGATCATATCAATAGCCTTTTTCCCGTTGAGGTATGCGATAATTGCCCGGTTGAATGCTCCGTGTCCAATGGCCACTACCCGTTGGCCGGAGAAATTCTTTTTTAAATAGGCAATGAAATCAATAGCTCTTTGGAAGAGAGCATCTAGGGATTCCACGCTGGGAGGCAGGTTGGTCCAGTCCACGTCATCCAAGCGCTTACCCGTGTATATGCCCCAGTCCATTTCCCGCAGGAGGGGAGTTTGGTGAGGAGTCAGCCCGTGTTTCCGGGCGACGGCGACCGCCGTGTTATAACTTCGGGCCAGATCACTGGAAACAATGTTGTTAATCGTTTCCTCTTGGAGCATCTCCGCCAGTCTCTCGGCTTGGGCTATCCCCAATGGAGATAAGGTCCCGGGAAGTTGGCCCTGGAGTATATGTTGTTGATTTTCTAATGTTTCCCCGTGTCGGGATAATATGAGTTCCATCATCACTTCTTTTTAGACTTCTAACTTACAAAGTTAGTAAACAATTTTGAATCTTTAGAGTATTTGTCGGGGTGCTTGATTGTTTTTGCGTGTGGCGTGGTATTATGGGAGATTCTTCCTAAATTTGTTGTCAAAAGGAAACGTTGGATGTATGATAGGGATGAAGAATAAACGGTTGAAATATTTGTTGTTAACCCTTTTCGTGGTTATACTGGGATTACTTTCCCGGAAAATGAGTGCTTGCACGCTTGATTTTGTAAAATTATACCTAGGGGATGTCTTGTGGGCCATGATGGTGTATTTCGGATGTCGTTTCTTGTTCGTGAATGCTAAGAAAAGGGTGGCTTGCGTGTTGGCATTGGCCTTTTCCTACTTGATCGAGATCAGCCAATTGTATCATGCTCCTTGGATTGACGCCATCCGGGAGACCACGTTAGGAGGTTTGGTCTTGGGATTCGGTTTTTTGTGGAGTGATATTCTGTGTTATACCGTGGGTGTTTTGCTGGGAATCATCGTGGATGGCTTGCTGGGATGGAGCCGGAAATAAAGTTGTAGATTTTTCGGGCGATTACTTTGTATTTCTTGAAAAAACAGAGAAATTTGTCGCCATGATGAAAAGAAAAATAATTTTAGTTACGGGAGGACAAAGATCCGGGAAAAGTCGTTATGCCCAAGAGCTTGCGCTAAAGTTGGCAGAGAATCCCGTTTATCTGGCTACTTCGAGGGTGTGGGATGATGAATTCCGGGAACGGGTGAGACGTCATCAACAGGACCGGGGACCGCAATGGACCAATTTGGAAGAAGAAAAAGCGATTAGTCGATGTGACGTGTCGGGGCGGGTCGTGGTCATTGATTGCGTGACCTTGTGGAGTACCAATTTCTTTTTTGACAATGATTCCGACGTGGATAAATCTTTGCGGGAGATAAAAGAAGAGTTCGACCGGTTCACCGGGCAGGAGGCAACCTTTATTTTCGTCACGAACGAGATCGGTATGGGAGGAGTTTCTGTTGACCCTGTTCAGCGGCGGTTCACGGATTTGCAAGGATGGGTGAATCAATATATAGGAGATCGGGCGGACGAAGTTGTCCTGATGGTTTCCGGTATTGCCATGCGAGTAAAATAAAATGATAATATAATCTGAATTGAAACCTGAAAGTGTATATCTCATTTTCAATTTTCAATTTTCAATTTTCAATTGTATGAGAAGTTTTACAATAAAAGAGACCGACAAGGCTTTGTCGGAGGCTTTGATAGATAAGATTAATAATTTGACCAAGCCCAAGGGATCTTTGGGATTACTTGAAAAAACAGCACACCAGATCGGGTTGATACAGCAAACGCTTTCCCCGGAGTTACGGAACCCCCAGAATATTATTTTTGCTGCCGATCACGGGATCGTGAAAGAGGGGGTTAGCTTTTCGGCTCCGGAAGTGACCGCCCAGATGATTTTTAATTTCATCAAAGGGGGGGCTGGGGTGAATATGTTTTCCCGTCAGCATCATTTCGGGATTAAATTGGTGGATTGTGGGGTAAATGCGGATTTCGAACCTATGGAAGGGCTGATTGATCGTAAAATCCGTAAGGGAACTTCAAATTATTTGTACGAGGCCGCCATGACCCCGGAAGAATTTGACCGGGCAATCGAGATCGGAGTGGAGATCGTGGATATGGTTCATGATGAGGGTTCGAACGTGGTGAGTTTCGGGGAAATGGGGATTGCCAACACCTCTTCTTCTTCCCTGTGGATGACTTACTTGACAGGTATTCCTTTGAGCGATTGTGTCGGAGCGGGTAGTGGGTTGTCTAGGGAAGGCGTTGAACACAAGTATAATGTGTTGAAACGGTGTATGGAAAATTACAAGGGGGATGGAACTCCGAAAGACATTATCCGTTATTTTGGCGGCTTTGAAATGGTGGCTGCCGTGGGAGGTATGCTGCGTGCTGCCGAATTGGGTATGGTTATTATCGTGGATGGCTTTATCATGACGAATTGTGTACTTGCCGGAAAGATGTTGTACCCCGCCTTAACGGATTATTGCATCTATGGTCACCAAGGTGACGAGTGTGGGCATAAATTAGTTTTGGACTTCCTACACGCCCAACCTTTATTAAATCTCGGTTTGCGCCTAGGTGAAGGGACTGGAGCTATTTGCGCTTATCCCTTACTCGTTTCAGCCGTGAACATGATCAACGAAATGGCCTCTTTCAAGGCGGCAGCAGTAACGAAATACTTTAAGTAATTGAAAATTGAAAGTGGAAAATTGAAAATGAACTCCCTCCCCCCTTCGGGGTACTCCCTCTATAAACAGAGGGAGAGCTAAAATACTCTCTATATTCGGGAAGAGTCACCAGTTCCTCCTCTGTTTATAGAGGAGGTGGCACGAAGTGACGGAGGAGTTTGAGTATGGATAGTGTTTCAAAAAGTGTGTAAATTCCGAATTGATTATTTTTGTAATGCAATTTTCAAAAATGAATAATTATGGAATTTACACATGAACAAATCTCGGAAATAATTTCCGAAATCACAAACGGTGAACTAGGTTTACAAGGCTTGGTTAAACAAGGTTTAGAGAGTTTAATGTTATCGGAACGTGATCTTCATAACGAGACACGTGGTGACGTGAGTAACGGTTTTCGTGGTCGTCGAGTATGTCATGGCGGTAAGGTCTTCGAACTTCGGGTCCCGCGTAGTCGTAACAACCATTTTTACCCGATGTTACTGGGGGTGCTAAAAGACCAGGAAGAAGAGGCTCAAAAGCTAGTGAGTAGCCTTTATTGCAGCGGTTTAACCACGGAACAGGTGGGTAAAATTTACGAGCAATTTTACGGCAAACATTACAGTAAAAGCCAGGTTAGCCGCTTGTTGAACACGGCCCGCGAGGATGTAAATGCCTGGCTAGGTCGTGAACTGGATAATCGTTACCCGATAATTTACATCGATGCCACCTATGTCCTCACCCGTCGTGATGATTCCGTTTCCAACGAGGCTTACTACACGGTTTTGGGGGTGAAAGAAGACCGAACCCGCGAGGTGCTGGCCGTGGTGAATTTCCCCACGGAAAGTGCCACGAACTGGAAGGACGTGTTTGAAGACCTCAAGGAAAGAGGCGTGGCCGTGATTGATCTCCTGGTGTGTGATGGATTGCCCGGTATTGAAAACGTGCTGGCAGAAACCTTTCCAAAAGCAGATTTACAATTATGTACCGTGCACCTGAAGAGGAATATAGCTGGGAAAGTCAAGCCCAGGGACAAGAAACAGGTCATGGAAGAACTCAAGCAGGTTTGCGCTCCCGACCAGTGGGAGATCTCCCCGGAAAAGGCTTTCGAAAAATTTAAAGAGTTTATTGCCAGGTGGCAGAAAAGTTATCCCGTTTTGAAAAGATATTGCCACGACAGGTACAGGTTCTATTTCACCTACTTCAAGTACGAGAGGGAAATCAGGGGGATGATTTACACCACAAACTGGATCGAAAGGCTGAACAGGGATTACAAGAGGGTCATCAACATGAGGGGCGCCATGCCAAACCCCCAAGCCGTTATTCTCCTAATGGGAACGGTAGCCCAAAATGCAGATATTTATAAATATCCTATTTATAATTTTTTAGAATCAAGATTATTTTATTGAACTATTTATAATTTTGCAGTCATGAGAAAAGAAGGAATTTACACACTTTTTGAAACACTATCTGAGTATGAAAACAAGCATTACCTTAATGGACTGTAAAGTAATATATAATTACCAAATTTAAAATCATAAATCATTAAATCTAAAATTAGTATGCGTTCTCTTTTGGCAGCAATCATGATGTTTACTCGACTACCTTTATGGCGGATTGTCAACGTGGACAAGCGTTATTTCACGGATGTTATTAAATACTGGCCTTTGGTCGGTTTTTTGACGGGGACCGTGACGGGGGGTGTTTTATGGCTGGCGGCACAGATTGTGCCTTTGGAGGTGGCGTGTATTTTGGCGATTATTGCCCGAATCCTGTTGACTGGGGCATTGCACGAGGACGGGTTGGCGGACTTTTTTGACGGGTTTGGTGGAGGAACTTCTAAAGAGAAGATTCTAGCCATTATGAAAGATTCGCATATCGGGTGTTACGGGACCATCGGTTTAGTACTCTACTTTATTCTTTATTATTCCTTATTGTCTAGTTTCGACCCGGCCATGATTTTCCCGATCGTGATTGCGGCGGATTGTTTTTCGAAACTCTGTGCGGCCGTGATGGTAAATACGTTACCTTATGTCCGGAAAGAGGAAGAGAGTAAAATAAAACTTGTTTACAGCAAGGTACGCACGTTCATATTCGTGATCGTGGGATTGATCACCTTGATTCCCTTTTTCTTCCTGAAAGATGCAAGTTTCTGTTTCGCAATGATCCCCGCCATACTGACTGCCATCGGGTTGCGTTTCTTCTTGAAAATCAAGATCGGGGGGTACACGGGAGATTGTTGCGGTGCCTCCGTGTTAATCATCGAACAGGTCTTTTATCTGAGTGTGTTAGTGATTTGGTGTCGCCATCAATTTTTGTTTTAATACTTTGTATTCTTCGGGATCACTCCGTTAACGTTGTCAAGAAGATCGAGAAAGTTACTTGTGAAATGTGTAGCAAAGAGAAACTATTCATTTTCATGGGAAAGGTATATTATGAGGATTTGATTTTAGTGTAATAGATCCTACATCGTGTTGAAGTGGTAAATACATTTCGCGGTCTTACGAGTAGATATAATACTAACGAAACAATTTAATATTTGTTTGTGTATCTTAAAACCTTCGTTTTATGACACAAAGGTAATATCATTATCGCAAAAATCAAAACTTTATGTAATAATCTGATATACAAAACAAGTAACAATTATAAAATATTATTTTTTATTCTATTTCCCAAATATCTTTAAACGAACGTTTAAAGATATTTTTTGTATAGAGTTATTGATTTGGACAATAACCATTTACAGGTGTGAGGGCGTGTAAATGAAATGAAGGCGTAATAGCAAATTTAAATATAAGGAAGATGAATCTAAGATTTTATGTAGTCTTGTTTTCATGTTTGTTTCTCGGCGTGGGAGCAAGAAGCCAAGAGGTTGCCATAAAAAGTAATTTATTGTATGATGCAACGGCAACGGTAAACCTTGGACTAGAGTTTCGTCTCGCTCCAAAGTGGACATTGGATGTTTCCGGTAATTATAACGGGTGGACTTTCTCGGAGAATCGTAAGTGGAAACATTGGCTCGTGCAGCCGGAAGCCCGTTATTGGTTTTGTGACCGTTTTTCCGGGCATTTTTTGGGAGGACATCTTTTAGGTGGGAAATACAATGTCGGAAAGTTAAAAAACAATATTTCTTTTCTGGGGTCAGACTTTTCTCGTTTGAAGGATCGTCGTTACCAAGGATGGTTTCTTGGAATCGGGGCTGTTTATGGTTACTCGTGGATACTTTCTAAACATTGGAATTTCGAAGCGGAAATAGGTTTCGGGTATGTCTATACGCGGTATGATGTTTACCCTTGTACTTCATGTGGTACCAGTATGGCGAAAGATCGGACACATCACTATGTGGGGCCTACAAAGGCAGCTTTGAATTTTGTTTACTTGTTTTAAAAGAACGATTATGAGAAAGATATGGTGTTTAAGCTTGTTGCTATTATCATGCGTGGCAAGTATATATGGACAAAAATTTGCTGATGGTCGGGGAGAGGTAAGGAATATTGATGTGGTACGTGGGGAGAATTCCTTGTTTGTTTCGATGACCGTGGATGTGTCTGCTTTGGATGTTGCCAGTAATCGAGAGTTGCTCCTTATTCCGGTGTTAAGAGGGGGGCAAGATAGTATTCAACTTCCGTTTATGATTATTGCAGGGAGAAACCGGTATTATTATCATTTGCGTAACACTCCTGTTACGGACGGTATTATTTTAGAGCGTGCGGGTAAGACGGAGACGATTAATTACCGTGCAGTGATTCCTTTTGAAAACTGGATGTCGACGTCAGCGCTTGTGATGGACGAAAGTTCGTGCGGGTGTCGAGGTGAAGAGATGGGAGATGATCACCGTGTGACACTATTCCGGTTTGAACCGAAAGTTTACACGCCCGTGTTTGTTTATTTGCCTCCTGATGTTGAACCCGTGAAGGTGCGTGAGGTGAAAGGATCTGCTTACATTGATTTTCCTGTGAATCGTACGGAAATTCACGAAGATTACCGGAATAACCCGGTGGAATTACGAAAGATCAGGCAGACGATAGACGTGGTGCGGAATGATCCGGATGTTCGTATAACCTCGTTAAGTATCAAGGGGTACGCTTCTCCAGAGGGTACTTACGCTAACAATACCCGTCTTGCTAAGGGGAGAACGGCAACGTTGAAAACGTATGTGCGGGAGTTGTACCATTTCCCGGATAACGTAATCTTGACATCCTATGAACCGGAAGATTGGTCCGGGTTGGAAGCGTACGTGGATAGTACAAATTTGAAAAACCGGGATGCGATACTGGCACTTATCCGTTCGAACGTAGAACCGGATGCTAAGGAGAAAATGATAAAATCGACATATCCGGAGGATTATCAGTTCTTACTTAAAAATGTGTATCCCGGTTTACGGCACTCTGATTACGTGGTGCAATACGTGGTACGTACTTATACGAGTGCTGAAGAGATTCGTCGAATTATGAAAACTCAGCCTCAAAAACTTAGCCTCAGGGAGTTATATCTTGCTACACGGGATTTGGAACCGGGTAGTGATGAGTACAATGAGACATTTGAGATTGCCGTGAGGATGTTCCCGGGGGACGAGGTTGCCAACCTGAATGCCGCCAATGCCGCCATGGCAAAGGGTGACTTGAAGGGGGCTGCCCGTTATTTGGATAAAGCTGGAGACGGCAAAGAAGCGGTTTATGCTAGAGGGGTTTATGCTGCTCTTTCGGGGGATTACGACTCGGCAATGAGGTTTTTCGCTGAGGCTGCCCGAGGTGGTATAGCCGAAGCTGAAGATGCCCTGCACCAAATAGAAGAAGTAAAAAATGACCAATTTAAATAAAAAGTGAAAAAATGAAAAGAATGTGGAATTATTTCGCGAGCATTCTCGTGATGGGTCTGTTCGCCGGGTGTAGCAATGACACCCTTACAGGTGATGATCCAGACGGAGAACTGAATGGATCTAAAGATGCCGTTTACATGAATGTATCGGTACAGCTCCCTGCCGGGGGAGGGATCGCTCGTAGTGAAACGAACACACCGGAAAATGGAGATTATGGAACCAGTACGGGTGGAACTGAAGAGGGGAAGGACTACGAGAATAACGTGGGAGAAGTTTTGCTCGTGTTGGCAACAACAGATGACAAATTTATCGCTCATAGTATCGTGGAGGAAACGAATAACGCCATAAAAGTATTGACGGAGTCATCTTTCAACACGACTAAAAAAATCAGTAAATCGATATTGGGTGATTATTATTCTAAGGATAATGTAGATCCCAACGGGAATTTGAAAAACGATGAAATTCACGTTTATGTATTCTGTAATCCCACGCAGGACTTGAAAACTGTAATTACTGCAGCAACACAGGGGTCAACAGATTGGGTGAATGCGATCGCCAATGTTTCGGAAGAGATTTGGAAAGAAAAAAGTTTTTTGATGTCTAATGCCGTAATTGCGAAAAAGAAATTACCTAAAAAATTGGATTATTGGAATGATTACACATCCGAGAGTAAAGCGTTCGATTTGTCTGGGAATAACGGTAATGGTACCGATAAGGAAGTTAATAACGCTGGGGCTATAAAAGTGGAACGTTCCGTTGCTCGTTTTGATTTTAAAGATGCAAGTGAAGGCGGGGATAATACTTATAATGTTGTCAAAAGAAATGATCAAACCATCATGCAAATTCAATTGCAAAAGATGGCATTGGTGAACATGAGTAAGGAATTCTATTACTTGCGCCGTGTCTCTGAAAATGGAGAGAAGGAAGGTTGGAATATTTGTGGAGTAGAAACTGCAGAGAACTACGTGGTAGACACAGATTACGATTATAAAAAAGTGACGGATGTTGATGTAAATACTTATGAGGAGCATTTCATGTATCCTCTTGGAAATGTGACTGATGGTGTGTGGAAAATAGATGTGGCGGCACGCGGACAATGGGATACTTATGATATTGCTGATGTATTGAAGGGTACAGAAGATAATTATAATAAAAAAGAATATAAGATTTGGCGTTATGTAACGGAAAATACCATACCCGGGATACCACAGCAAAAACAAGGGTTTTCTACCGGAATTGTTTTTAAAGGTAAAATGATGGCACCCGAAGGTGCAGATCCAGAATCTTCTTTGGTACAGGCTCTTGATTCTAAAAATATTACGGGAGATCCTAAGAAAGATAAAATACTTTACACGTATTTGACGAATATTTATGTGACTTGGAAAGAAGTACGTGCCGCAGCATTAGAATCTGGGGCTAGCAGAGAATTTTATAAGGCTGTATTTGGAGCACCTAAAAATGCGGAAGATATTTGTGTAGAGGAAGATGGTGACGTAAAGAAAGTGGCAGTATATAGTAATGATCCTGAGAGTCCTGATTATTTATGGAATCAATGGCATGAAAATAACATAAATAATAATGCGTATTGGGATAGCTTCAGAAAGGCTGCGGTAAAATCCTTGTTTACCATTTACCAGTCTAGTAGTGAAGAGGGTAGTGTTCCCGGGTATTATTGTTATTATTTCTATTGGAACCGGCATAACGATAATGGGGAACTCGGACAAATGGGGCCGATGGAGTTTGCCGTGGTACGTAATAATGTTTACAAGTTAGCAGTTACGGGAATAAATAAACTCGGTCATCCGCGGATCTCGGATAACGATCCGGATCCCGTAGATCCGGATGATCCGGATGAAAGTGGCGATGTTTACTTGACGCTTTCCGTAGAAGTATTGCCTTGGACAGTTCGTATAAATAATATCGAATTTTAAAAATTAACATGCAAAGTAGAAAACGAAATATAGTTTCAAGAATCATCGGTGCGGCACTCTGTGTTGCATCGATGAGCTTTGCTTTCTCTTCGTGCGAGAATATATATGAAGATCTTGACCCATGCGCACACGGAGTATCGCTTCGTTTTATCTACGATTACAACATGGAGTTTGCCAATGCTTTCCCCAAAAAGGTGGATTGCTTGACGCTTTATATATACGATGAGAAAGGAAATTACGTGGATACTCGTGTGGTGACGGGACCGGAATTGCGGGACGAAAGTTACCGGATGACGTTGGACCTGGAGCCGGGGAATTATCGCTTCGTGGCTTACGGGGGAATGGCCTGCGAGAAAAGTTCTTTTTCCATGCAGACACCGACAGGGGGAAGCGAGTATCGCAATGCACGGGCAAGGATGGATGAGGATTGTTTGACGAATCCCGACCGAAAAAAATTGCACGATATGTATTGGGGGCAGCTTACGCTCACCACGGCGGACTTGTATCAAGAGGGGGTGGTGGAGATGATGAAGAACACGAACAATATCCGGATCATGTTGCAACAGATGAACGGCGATCCGGTAGATGACAAGGATTTTGATTTCGAAATTACGGATGACAACACGTTATTTGCTTGTGATAATGATTTAATCCCCAATGGTGAAATCGTGTACACGCCTTGGGCGAGAGGACAAGTTTCGGCAGGATTGATGGGGAATAACAAGGAGGTTATTATGGCGTATGCGGAGTTCTCGACTTCACGGCTGATGCTCAAAAATAGTCCGAAACTCGTGATTCGCCGGAAGGCGGATGGCGGGGAGGTAGTGAACATCCCGTTGAATAATTATTTGTTGGCGTTTAGGAGTGAGTTTCATCGAGATATGGACAAACAAGAATTCTTGGATCGGGAGAGCGAATGGTCGATGTTGTTTTTTCTTGATGCTAACCACGTGTGGTTGAAAACGGAGATAAAGATTAACGATTGGGTTGTTAGAGTCAATGAGATTCAAGAATGAAAAAGGTTGCTTGTGTTATCATATTTTGGTTGACGGCATCCTTGTTGATAGGGGGATGTAGCCGGGATGCGAAGGAGGATGCCGGGGAAGAGGTTCTGGTGAACCTTAATATCAGTGTGGCGTTGTCCGATGTGGCACAATCCATGGCTCGTGGTGTAGAGGAAGATGCGGGGGCGAAAGGGGAACACGAGAAGATGCAAAGATTGCGGGTGATCGTAGTGCGGGAGAATGATGTGGTCGAGAAAAATGATTTTATAGGTCCTTTGTCCCCCACCATGGTGAGTGATCGTGTGTCGGGTAAATTTGAGGTGGTTAGTAGGGAGTGGAAACGGATTTATCTTTTCGTGAATGAGGATAATGAGCAAATCAAGGTTGGTCAAGGAGATAGTAATGATGCACTCACCTTGGCTCGTTTCCTTGATAATATAAAGGTCGGGGAAGTATTCCCGACAGAAGAAGTTACCAATCTGGTTGTTCGGGTGGACGTGCCTTCCGGGCAGCTCGTGGGGGCTTTGCCCATGAGCGAGTGCCATCAAGTGTATGTACCCAAGATGGATAGCGAGTGTAAACTTTTCGTGACAAGGGCTGCCGTGAAATTCACGTTCAGGATAACAAACAGTAGTGCGGTCGAGAAAAAATTGACCGGATTGACTATTAAAGATATGGCGGATAAAGAATATTATTTGCCGCGTAACGCTAAATACGAGAGCGAGAATATTGAGGGAAAAGAGTATTTAACGATAAAAAGTTTTGATGTACCTTCATTTGTCAGGGAATACGATTACAACGAGGATTTAGAGATCACGTTACCCGCGATGAAAGAAGGGGATACTCCGATACTTACAGAATTGTCGCCTATTTATTTACTGGAGGGAAAACGAGAAGGGAAGTATTCCGTGGGTATCACGGTGAACGGAGTTTATCTAGAAGGGGAACTTGATAATTTGCCTGATAAACTACCAAGAAACACGCATGTCGTGGTTTATATCACTCTTACCGATAAAGAGTTAGAATTCGAAGTTAATGTTGAGCCTTATAGGGAAGTTGAATTAAAGCCGGGTTTCGGGTTATAACAGAAAATAGCTGGAAATATGAAACGGGATTTAATATATAGTCTTTTATGCATGTTGTTCATTTGTTTTACTGCTTGCGAGGATGAACCACTGGGAGAAGGAGATGATTTTACCCCCGGAGCCAAAAGTACGGTGACTGCTATCGTGGAGTTCAAACCGTTGGTTCCCGCATTGAATGGGGCGAGCAGGACTGCGGGGGATGCGATAAAAGTGATTAACGATTTGTGGGTATTGTTGTACTCGGAGGATGGGAATTTGGTTGAAATGAAAAAAATTGAAGGTTTGCAGCCAATTCCGGTTAATAGGGAGGATCTTAAACCGGGAGAACCCTATGCGGAATCGGAAACTTCCCGTGTATCGTTTAGATTGGTTGTTCCTCAGGGGAGGTACTATGTTTATGCAGTTGCCAATCTGGATTTGGATCACCCCAAATACGAAGCGTCAATTCAAACACGGGAAGGGTTGAAAGGAATATCTTTCGATTGGGACACCAAGGAGATAGCAAATAACAGCCAAATGTTTGGTCATTTTTCAGTGGATGAAAAAGTACTTGCCAAAGAAGAATCGGTGTTAATCAATAAGAATACAGCGAAGTTGCATGCGTGGGTGCGGCGTGCTGCATCGAAGGTGACTGTTGCTTATGATGCCTCCGGATTGAATGAAGGTGTTTTCGTTTACCTTAAATCGGTTCAGATTAGAGATATTCCTAAGACTTGTTTTTTGGGCAATACGAATAAAATAGAGGAGCAGGGTGATCTTTTTGAAGGGGAAATTATACGTTATTATGAGGGAGAGAAGCCGACATTTAACGAAAACTATCGTGCGCGATTATCAAGCGGTAAGTTCACGTATGGCGAACATGGTGAAACATCCGATGCTTTGTTCTTCTTTGAAAATATGCAGGGAGGGGGAGATGATATGCCTGATAAACGTCAAGATGCAGATGGAAAGGAAGGACTAGATTATCCCGGTTTGCCTGGTGCCCCGACCTATCGCCCTAAAGATGGTGTGCCTTGTGGTACCTATATCGAAGTGGACGCTTATTATGTTTCCATTAATTCCGAAAAAGTGGGTAGTGGTCCTATTAAGTATCGTTTCATGCTTGGCAAAAATGTTACAACTGATTACAATGCCGAACGAAATTATCACTATAAACTTACGTTAGTATTGAAGAACTTTGCCAATGATGTGGATTGGCATATCGAGTATGAAGAGGAAGTGCCCGGAATCGAAGTACCACAGCCTTATTACATTTCCTATCTTTATAATCGTACCATGGATTTCCCTTTAAAAATCAATACTGCCGGAGCTGAACTTATATCTTTGAATGCGAGAATTATATTCAACAATTGGGCTCCGGAGGGAGCCTCGACGCTTGATTATGCTCATGATTATGATTATGCCGTGAAGCCTACTGCTGAAAATAATGCGCCTTGGAACGGTTTTCTTTCTCTTCGCAAGACTACGGCTAAGGTGCTGACAGTTGACGAGAAACAAGCGTCAGAGGCTGCAGGTGTGGAATATGTTGGAACTACGGAAAAAGATCTTGGTAACAAGCTCTACTATGAAAATGAAGAGAGGGGAATAAGAAGTTACTCCGTCACTAAGGGACAAATAGATTACATAGATGATAAGGATGGTAATTATAGTATAAAACCTACCGAAGGAAATAAGACTGTCAATGTGATGGTTCCGATGTACACCCGGGCGAAACAGATGATTGCCACTACCGCTTATACTGGTAATAATCCTTATGTTGCTTACCAACGTCGGGCAGAAGTGGAATTTACTGCAGAAATTAAATTTGATGATGAGAGGGGAGTGCAAACATTGAGAGATACGGCAAAAATCTTTCAGGTGCGACGTGTCGTTAATCCCAAGGGAATTTATCGGAGTGCGGATAATAGCGAATCTTTTCATGTCAAACTAATGAGATTGCCGAAGGAGGAGGCTGAGGAGTTTGAAGTTTTCCCATCTGAAGGTCCTTGGCGGGCGTATATTCCCCAAGAGGTGGATGGACTCCCTTTTAAAGGCGATGATTTTATTACATTCAATGGCGGTCAGAAGGAGGTAACTGGGAAGACAGGAAGTCCTATTGAATTTAAGGTGAATTTTCCAAAGAGACCCAATGAGGGGGAGGGTTATCACACGGTGATACGTGTGGACTATCATAATTACACTTGCCAACACCTGATTTTTGTTACACGGGGAGATGCTCCGGTGCAACTTGTGGATAATGGAGCAAAATGGCATATCAGTAATTTAGTTAGCGAGACGCAAGAGGCTGCGAATCCTCTTGACGAAGGTTCCTTGTTTCGCTTCAATAACTTAGAGCAACCCATTGCGTCATCCAATCAGGAAAATTCCCGAAGCCCATGGACTAATGTTAAAAAAGAAGATTTTAAAAATGCTAAAGATAAGCTTTTTACAATAGTTGGAAGTGAAAAAACTTTGCGATGGGAAGAAATAAACGCTGGCACTTCCAACACATCTCCCACGTGGAAGGTGAAATTAGGAGATGGAGTAAGAATTGCAAAGTACGAGGATTATAAAGCACTTTTTGATGATAAAAATATCCAACAGGGGTATGGGGTACTTTATGGCGATGAGGCTAATGCAACTTGTACAAAGATTCAAGACGTTTATGAATATCGTGTGGGAGCGGATGGAAAACGTGTTAGTGGTTATGGCATGAGAGGATGTTTCGTGTATAACAAGAGTAATGGTAAGCATGTGTTTTTCCCTGTAGGAGCATCGGGATATGGACACCGAAGAAACTATGATTATGAGCCGTGGGGGGGAACTCCCTTTAATGCGAATACTAATGCAAGGGGAGTACTTAGATATGCTTCCGGGAGAATAGATTATTATCCCAGTCCTAAAAGTAATCCTTTATTCTATGATCTATTCCGGCGACCAGGTGCGATTTATTGGTTGAATAATAAAGTAAACCCAGGTTCTATAATTGCTTGGGATATAAATTATTTTACTTTTGATTTTAACTCGTTAGATCATGCTAATGTTTTTCCGAAAAACGGTGGTGGAGATGGCAAAAGTGATGCTTGTTTTATCCGTTGCGTGGAAGATTAATTTTTTTGCAACCATATATCATGACCGTGACTTGTTGGGATACTAGTTGCGGTCGTTTTTATTTGATGAGAGTGTGCTACATTTCTTACGATTATGGCTGTAATAACTAGGGAAGAATGTGCCGTTGTTTGGGGTATAACGAGGAAACAGAGGAAAAAATAGTATTTCTTGTTGAAAAATAGTAATCATGCCATCTCTTTAGATTTAGCAATATAGTCTGTTTTTGGTTAATTCTAAAAATAGAAAAAGTATTGAAAAATGAAAAAGTATTTATATATTTGCAGGTATGATACGAATAGGTGGGAGAGCCTGCCTTTTAAAATATTGTGAGTTTGTGCTAATCTTTATCTGAAAATCGCCAATTTGAAGTAGTAAGATTAGACGGTGAGTTCACGCTGGTTAGGCGTGGATCGTTGTCTATTTACTACAAGGCGTTTGGCGATGCCTCAGATAAGATAGAACTGTTGACGGTCCTCGCTTTTTTTATTGTATCATTTTTTGCCGGTGGGGATCGGCACTATAAAAGAAATTTTCGATTGATAAAGGATATTAAGGTTGCAACTTGATTAAAATAAACGGAATGAATAAATACCCAAAATTTATAAGGCATGAAAAATTAGAGAGATTTTTCTTATTAGAAGGATGAAAAAAAGAGGGTGAATCCTAAACTTTGCACGTTGAATATCACCCCCTTGCATCATTAGTTTTATAAACCAATTAATTATCAAAGTTATGAAAAAAACTTATGACAGGAAATTTTTTCGGCAAAAATTGCTATCGGAAAAAAAGACCGTCACCGCGATTTCCCGCTTGCTTATCATCTTATTGCTGGGCTTTCCCTTGTTGACAAGAGCCGGGACGAGTGGTTCAAGCCGGGGAGAGATCGATCCTTTATCGGGAACTTCCACACGGCAAGATTCGGTTGTAGCGGCAGGGAAACCGGGAAATCAGAAACTAGGATTTTACGAGGGAGAAGTCATGGACACGGAGGGCAATCCGTTACCCGGAGTGACCGTTTTGTTGAAAGGGACCCAAACGGGTACTTCTACGGACACGCACGGTGCATTCCGTTTCCCGGCAACAAAGGCGGGGAAAACTATGCTGGTCTTCTCGTTTATCGGGATGAAACCGGTGGAAAAGGACGTGACTCCGGGAAAGAAAGTGATCGTCACGATGGAAGAGGAAGTAGAAGGTCTTGAGGAAGTGATCATCACGGGTATCTACTCCCGGGATAAGAATAGTTACACGGGGTCGGCATCCACCTATTCCGCCAAGGAGTTGAAAATGGTTGGTGCTCAGAATATCATCCAGAGTTTGAAAACGCTGGACCCGGCCATGATGGTCTTGGAGAACAAACAATGGGGATCAGACCCGAATCGTATGCCCAAAATTGAAATCCGGGGAAAGACGAGCGTGGTCGGATTGCAGACAGAGTTTGAGAACGACCCCAATCAGCCCTTGTTCATCTTGGATGGTGTGGAGACCACGCTGGAAACCATCATTAACCTAAATATGGATCGGGTGGCAAGCGTGACGATCTTGAAAGATGCAGCGTCCACGGCTATCTACGGGTCGAAGGCGGCTAACGGGGTGATTGTCGTGGAAACGAAATCACCGGAGTCAGGCCAGTTACGGCTGTCATACAGTGGGAATTACGGGATCTCGTTTGCCGATTTGTCGGATTACAATTTAATGAACGCTTCCGAAAAACTGGAATACGAGTTATTAGCCGGGCGTTATTCTCCCATGGAAGGATATGACGGTTTTGTTGATAAACTTCAGAAAATGCAGGATTATTATTCCCGGTTAAAAGAAGTGCTGAGAGGGGTGGACACTTATTGGTTAAGCGAACCGTTACGAACCGTCTTCAATCATTCTCATAACTTGTACATTGACGGAGGTGACCAAGCCATGCGTTACGGTTTGGGTATCAGCTACAATAACCGTGATGGTGTGATGAAAAAGTCCAACCGTGACGGTATGGGAGTGAACATTGACTTGATTTACCGTAAAAAAGGTTTACTCTTCTCGAACAAAGCGAGCATGGATCTCTCTAATTCTGACCGGGAGCCGGTGGCTTTCTCCGAATTTTCAAGAGCAAACCCGTATTACCGGAAAAGACAGGAAAACGGTACAATTCCCATGTATTTGGAGAGAAAGACAGGGTTGTACGGGGAGGATATGCTGAATCCCTTGTACGTGTGGAACATTGAAAACACGAATACAACCAAGGATCTCGCGTTGAGGGACAATTTCACGATGGAATGGACTACCTTCGATGCCCTGAGACTCCGGGCTCGGTTGGGTATATCCAAGAGCATCTCGAAAACAGAAGCATTCAAGTCCCCGAATCACACGGATTTTTTGGAGACGGAGAAATTGAAGAAGGGTTCTTTCTCGTCTAATCAGCATGAAAGCTTCTCGTACAATGGTGATTTGAACATTATTTTTGGTAAAATATTTAAGAATGTTCATCAAGTAAACTTTGTTGGAGGATGGTCTTTTAGTGAATCTCGCTCGGAAGCATCCGGTTACAGCGTGGTCGGGTTTAACGATGACTTCCACAAGAATCCTGCCTATTCCACGGGTTTCAGGGAAAATCAAAAGCCTACTTACTCGAAAGATCGTCGGCGTTCCACCAGTTTTTTCATGAACTTGAACTACTCGTATGACAATCGTTATCTGATGGACTTCAACCTGCGAGCTGACGGGACTTCCGTTTTCGGCAGCAACAAACTTTTCTCCACGACGTGGGCTGTCGGTTTGGCATGGAATGTTCATAACGAGGAATTTATAAAAAAATTGGGGTGGATCAACAATTTGAAAATCCGGGGATCAATCGGTAATCCGGGAAACGAAAACTTCGATGCCTACATATCACAAAAGACCTACGTGTATAATGTCGAGTTGCAAAATATGTTCGGGGCGAGTGCGTTGATTCAGAAGTACGGGAATAAAAACTTGGAATGGCAGCGAACCGTGGATAAAAACATCGGTGTCGATCTGTCTGTTTTGAACAACCGGATTCGTGTGACTTTTGACTATTATTTCAAAGATACGGACCCTTTGCTGGTTTCCATCGGGATGCCTCCTTCTGCCGCGGCGACGAGCTTGTACACGAACATGGGAAGGCAAATTTCCAGGGGATGGACGGGAACATTGAATTATGTTTTTCTGCGGAAAAAGGATTTGTCTTGCAGCGTAAACATGAACGCACGGGCGAACCATTCGGAATATCGTGACATCGGGGATAAATTGGATTACTTGAACAAAGTGGGGAGTTCTACTGCCTTAAATCGTTATTACGAGGGTGGTAGCCCGGACGATTTGTGGGCTGTTCCTTCTTTGGGAATCGATCCGGCTACCGGGCGTGAAGTCTTCTTGAAAAAGGATGGAACGCAAACTTTCTTGTATTCCGCGTCCGACGAGGTGATCGTGGGATCATCCGTTCCGGATGTAGAGGGAATTGTCGGAATGTCATTCTATTACAAGAAATTGTCTGCCTCTTTCAGTTTCCGTTATAGCTTGGGCAAAGAGACCATGGCCTCGGCATTGTATGATAAAGTGGAGAATATCACCCAAGACAATATCGGTAGGAATCAAGACAAACGAGCTTTGTACGACCGTTGGAAGAAACCGGGAGATAAGGCAAAATTCAAGGCGATAGATGATTATTCTTCCACGCCGATGTCTTCCCGTTTCGTGGTGACGGAGAACACTTTTTCCGGTGAATCCATTTCAATCGGTTACGATATGGACGCTGCATGGTTGCGGGTAGCGGGAATTCAGGGAATGAATTTCCGGGTTTACATGAATGATATTTTCCGGATCTCTTCTTTTAAAGAGGAGCGGGGTCTGGATTATCCTTTTGCCCGTTCGGTAAGTTTTTCCTTAGGTGTAAGATTTTAAAACAAGTGTGGATATGATACGAAAATTGAAATTATTAGTGTGCGTGGTGCTTGGCGCCCTCACGTTGTCTTGCTCCGATTGGTTGAAAGTCAGTTCGGAGGACCGGATCATGGAGAACGATCTTTTCCGTACTCCCCGGGGATTCATGACGGCGTTGAATGGTATTTATATAGACTTGTTGAATTCAAGTATGTACGGGAAGACTCTGACGTGGGGAATGACTGATATTTTGGCACAATACTATACCTGCCGGGAGAAGGATCATAGTTATAAATCTTTGGCAGATTTTGATAACGTGACCCGGAATAATGCCGTGAGTGGTTGTTGGAATCGGTCGTACGCCCTTTTGAATAACGTCAATACTATACTGGAGCATTGCGAATCCGACCGGAATGTGCTGGATGATACCTATTATCACATGATCAAGGGAGAGGCTCTGGCTCTACGTGCTTTGTTACATTTCGAACTGTTCCGTATATTCGGTCCCAGTTATAGCAAGGACAAGGAAAAAGAGTGTATCCCTTATGCTTTGACTTCCGAGACAAAGGTGAATCCTTTACTACCGGCAAAGGAAATCGCCCGGCTGATTATGGAAGATTTGAAAAATGCGGAGGAGTCGTTGACCGGGTATGACCCCGTGATTGAAACAGGGGCCGTGTGGGGTGATGATCCGGAAGGGGGCGTGAATGATATGCGTTATCGCTCCATGCGTCTGAATTACTATGCCGTCCAGGCTTTATTGGCCCGTGTGGCTCTCTACTGCGGGGAAAAGGAGGTCGCTTGGGAGTACGCGGAGAAAATGATTCGCGGGATACACGAGGAACATAAATGGTTCCCCTTCGTGACCCGGGAAGAAGTGGTGACGACAGATAAAGAAGATCGTATTTTCCAAAGTGAAATCTTGTTTGGCCTGTATAACCTGAAAAGAAAGGAAAGTGTTTATGAGGTCGGTTTCGGGGCTAACTTGAAACAAGGTAGCGTGTTACGTATTGATAAGGACATTATGCAGAATATATACGACGGAGATGACAATGATTTCCGGCTTGCATACTGGTTCGCGGAAATGGTTGATCCGGATAATAACTCGTATCTCCACGTGATCAAGTACAAGGATGTGGATGATATTGACACGAAAACGAAAATTAGCAAGGGCTATCGTTATATCATGCCTGTACTCCGGGTGTCCGAAGTGTATCTTATCGCGGCCGAGTGCTGTCCGGACCCGAAAGAGGGACGGAATTATCTGAATGCGGTGAGAACGGCACGTAATGTGAAAAACATTCAGGATGATGCCGATCTGACTGCGAGTATCGAGCAAGAGTACAAGCGGGAGTTTGTGGGTGAAGGACAGTTATTCTGGCTTTATAAACGCAAGGGGAAAACCGAGATTGCATCCGGCGAGAAACAGGGAAACGTTGTTTCGATGGAAGAACGCTTTTACTTGTTTGATCTGCCGCAGTCGGAACAAGATTATAGAAAAGAAAACGATCTTGGTAAATAATTAAAATGTCTTCGTATGAAAAAATATATATTTCTATTAGTTGTCGTTTTGTCATTTCTTGGGTGTGAGAAAGAAATGATGGATTACGAGGGGAAAGACGGGGTTTATTTTTCGGTACAGGAAGTACCACCCAGTTTATATGGTGATCCGGAAATTTGGTCTCATATGGACACTACATTGATCCCCTTTTCCTTGTTGTTGGAAAATGATAGTACGGTGCGATTGAAAGTCCGGGTGATGGGGGATGTCGTGAATTATGACCGCTATTTTACCGTATCGGTCGTCGATTCGTTGACTACCGCGTTAGTGAACGAGGATTACGCTCCCCTGGAGGAACGTTACGTGATTACCGCCGGGGAACGTGACGGATTCGTGGAATTCACGGGATTCCGTCAGGCGAAAATGTTGGATTCGACGTATTACGTGACCTTGCAGTTGATGGAAAATGAGTATTTCTCGTTACCGATGGATGTGTGGAGACCCTTGGAAAACAAGGATTACACGAAAGAGATACAGAATGTTGTTCGTCACGTGGTGGGTCTTTCAGACGAGGTTTTCATGCCGAAGGCGTGGACGGTGAATTATTTTGGTCCCTACTCTAAAAAGAAAGTCAAATTACTGTGCGAGATGTTCGGTTTGAAGATGGCTGATTTTGATAACGTGATCGAAATGGATATGGAAAGACAACGCACGTATGCCCAAGGGTTGGATAAATACTTGAAGGAGATGGAGGCAAAGGGGCAGACCGTTTACGAGGACGAGAAGGACAAGGATGGTAATCCGGTGAAAATGGCCGTGGGACCTTTAATTTAGTAATGTTGAATAATGAAAGTTATGAAAAAGAAACTAAGTTTACTCGTGCTATTCGCGATAGCTTTATGCATGGGATGTTATGATGATAAAGGGAATTACGATTACCATGAATTTAATGAAATCACTATCGGTGATCGTGGTTTTGACACGGCTTATATCCTCACGTCGTTCGTGGACACGCTCCGGATTTCACCCGAAATTGATTTCAAGTTGGCGGAAAACTCACATCTGAAATTCGAGTGGGTGGCCCGGTCTAATGGAGTCGATTTTACAGAATACCCTCTTGGGAATGAGCGTGATTTGGTCTTTCCCGTAAGTCTGCCAACGGAGACCTACACGTTGTATTTTAAGGTGACGGATACGCTGAATACAATGGAATATTGGAATGCGACAGCGATGCAGGTTCAAGATTTGCTTACCAGCGGTTGGATTATTCTCGGGGAGAACAGTAACGGGGAGGCCCAACTGGACATGATTACTTATTCCGTGGACACGATGGTGTTGAAAGATATGTTGCACGATAGCGGGCTGCCCGTGTTGAGAGGTCCGGTGAAAGTATGGGTGGTTGATAATTACAGGGATAACATGATTCACATTTCGACGGAAGACGGTACGTACCGTTTGGATCGGGATAATTTCAAGGGAGGTGACCACACGCATCTGAAGTATAATTTTTATGACCCGGAGGCATTGGATCATTTCGTTCTTCAGGAGGTTGCTCAACTTCGTAGCTATAACAGGGCAGCAATTATTGATAATAAGTTGTTTCATAACGGTTTCTTGATCTCCAGTTCCGTATTCCAGAATCCGGCGAATCATTATCAGGGAACTTACGATCTTTTCTCTATCGGGGACAAGATTGCTTATAATCCGAAGGCTATGGCGTATTATTATATGTTGTACAATAATGATGCGAAACGTTTTGTTTATACCGGGGGAAGATCTTACGGGTCACCTGTGGGATATTGTGACACGCTGAAAGATACACGGGATGACGTGGAAATTTTCTCTTGGAAAACGGGGCTGGATTACGTGACAAGTATAAGTAGTCGTTTGTTGGACGGGTATTCGTTTACCGTGTTGACTGATAGCAAGGGGAGTTACTACTTGTATTGCTATGCGTTGAAGTACCAGTGGGGCTGGGAAAGTATCGAGAAGAAGAAAAAATACTCTTTGGATAAAGTCACGGATATTGACAAGGCGAAATTCTTCGGGGTTAGTGCGCAAAGAACCTATTTGATTTACGCTACCGGTTCGAAACTGTACGCGTATGATTACGTGGCGGAAAAAGTGCAATTACTTAGGGATTTTGGTGGTCAGGAAATAACGTTGCTACACTACGACATTTTGATTGACGTGGGAGCCGGTGATGATTTCTTCTACGTGGGTACTTACGATCCCTCGTTACCAAAGGAGACGGGAGGAACGCTGACAATGTACAAGGTGATGAATGATCCGAATAATATTATCGTGGAGGAGGTTCCCGGCTTTAGCTGGTCCGGGTTGTGCAAGATCAAAAGTATTGATTTCAAAAGATACTAGTATAGCTGTTTGAATTTTGAGAAAGGCACCATTCTAACGTGGAATACACGGGAGAATGGTGCTTTTTATGTCCGAGATGATGCATGATTAGTGCTGACGTTAGTTCCGATTACATTTTTATTAGTTGATGAATACCGGATGATTACCGTCATGAACCTTATAGATACCTTATAGAAACCTTATATGAACCTTATTCTAAATAAGGTTCATAAAGTATATTAACAAGTTATTGAAAATATTGTGTTAGGTAGTGATCAGGTATTGATCATCTATCGTAAACAAATTCAGAATTGACGTTGGCATGAATAAGTACAAAAGGCAACATGAAGATTTGTATTGATGTTGATTTATTGGGATAAAATTACTTAATGGCACTGATTTTCAGTGTAAAAGCTCGCTAAATATCAGTTTCTTTTGTTATTTTTGTAACTCTTGATGGCATATAACTACGAGACATTTTAGAATGAGATGACCGAGATAAATATAAAATGCTTGCAGAAATATAGCGAATACTAGGTGTTAATAAAATTCTAAGTAACAGAGAATAAGGAAATGGATAATTGTAACATAGATAGAAAATTAGATGAAAGAGCAGAGGCTCTATTCGCTAGAATTTCTTTATTAATAGAGACTGCACGTAAAAATATTGCATCTACGGTAAATATCACAATGGTATATGCTAATTTTGAAACAGGTAAGTATATTGTTGAGGATGAACAACAGGGGGCGCATCGGGCTGAATATGGGAAATCTGTTCTGAAACAGTTATCTCAAAAACTAATAGAAAAATACGGAAGGGGATGGTCTGTTGAGAATTTGACACTCTATCGAAAATTTTATTTGGTTTATGCAGATTCGGTAAACATGATTGATCCGATTCAGAAAAAGTCACTTGGAAAGGATTTCGTAAACACTGTTTACGAAATTGGTAAGTTTGAAGCGTTCTCGCAAATTTCTCAAAAGAGTTTTACGCTAAGTTGGTCACACTATCTGATATTGATGCGTATAGAAAATCCTTCTGAACGTAGTTTTTATGAGATAGAATGTGCACAGCAACAATGGAGTGTCCGGCAGTTACAGCGTCAAGTGAATTCCAGTCTGTATGAACGTTTGGCATTAAGTCGCAACAAACATGAGGTCGTTCGTTTGTCAAAGGAGGGCCAAACAGTAGAAAAATCATTGGATCTTATAAAGAACCCCTTGACGTTAGAATTTTTAGGATTGAAGTCAGAGACGACATATTCAGAAAGTAAATTGGAAACAGCAATCATAGATAAGCTACAAGATTTTTTACTTGAATTGGGCAAGGGTTTCCTATTTGAAGCAAGACAAAAGCGTTTCACGTTTAATGAAGAACATTTTTTTGTTGATTTAGTATTTTACAATCGCTTGTTACAGTGTTATTGTTTGATTGACTTGAAGATAGATAAACTGACACATCAAGACTTGGGGCAGATGCAAATGTATGTCAATTATTATGACAGATATGTGAAGCAGTCTTTCGAGAAACCTACTATTGGCATCTTACTTTGTAAAGAACAAAATGAGGCTTTGGTGAAACTGACATTACCGGACGATGCTAATATTTACGCTACGCAATATGCACTCTATCTGCCTAATAAACAATTATTGCAAGCAAAATTGAACCAGTGGGCAGAAGAGTTTAAAGCGAACCATGATGAACTTGAGCATCCCTAGGTGTGGAGGGAATTGATTCGTTTATAAATCGGTTAAAAGCAACGTATTTACAGATATTTGTGATAAATTTGTAGGATACCAAAACAATTTATGGAAATGAAATCAATGATGATCTGTTTTTGCTTTTGTTGTCTGGGCTTTTGGGGGCATACGCTTTCTGCCCAAGAACAAGTTCGGGCGCTGCGGCCGTTGGAACAATGTACTTTGGTTACCGATCTGGCGGACCGGATTGAGGAAATACAAGTGATCCCGATTAAACAGCGTTTTGATGCCGAGTCATTGGAATGGATGAGGAAAAAATTGCTGATCGGACCTAATGGGGATTTGTTTCTCGTGTACGGGCGGGAGGTGATGTGTTTTGATGCTGCCGGGAAATATCAATTTTCAATGAAATATAATCAAGGGAAAGAATGTCCTTATCATCAGGATGCCTGTATCAGTGTGGATCAGAAAAAATTGTTGTTTGCGCATGGAGATAGTGAAGTCGTGTTTTTTGATTTGAATGATGGGCGTGAAATTGAGCGTCTCCCGATGAACAAGCCTCTACAATTGTTTGAAGAGATTGCTCCGGCTCCGGATGGAGGGTTTTATTATTATTCGATCTCGGCTCCTTGTACCAATAATTTTGAACGGGGACACCTCTTAGTGACCCGGTTTGACAAAAACGGGAAAAAGTTGGAGAGTTCTATTCCGCAGGTCGGGTTCACGGTGAATATTTTCCTCGTATCGCAGGCCGTAGGTAATACTTATCTGATTCGCACGCAAGGAGGTGATAACGCGTGTTACCGGGTGAATACGAAAGGAGAGTTGGAGAAGGCCTACACCTTTGATTTTGGCAAACGGGGGATACCGGATACTTACGGGATGTTAAAAGGTGATTTGATGTTACAGGATTACATGAGGGCAGATTATTACAAGATGCCGATCTATTTGTGTGAGGGTGGAAAATTCTTTTATTTCACCAGTTGCGGACCTCAGGCAGAGGCGTATAATTTCCTTTATGCCCGGGGTAAGGATTCGGGGATTTATTGGAAAGCGGATCCCGATTTGGAAATTCATTTTCTCTCAGCAGATGAGGACTATTTTTATGCGCTTTTAGAACCCGTTCCGGAAGAGATGATCCGGGAGACGCAAGACCCGTTATTACGGCAGATATTTAAACAGTTTGCCCTTTCGTTGGGAGAAAAGACGTTTACCCGATTGGTGAAGGTCAAGTTTAAATGAAGTCAGACTGGAAGTTAAGAGACTTGTGTGTTGTTGGTTTTATGTGAATTGTTAATTTGTTGTTTTTCTATTGTAATATTAAATATTATTCTGATCTTTGTATTAGCTCATTAACCAAGTTGTTAAAGGAGTTACGGAGTCGTTTGATTATTCAAGCGACTCTTGCCTTTGTTAGGGTAAACTATCCATGATTTTTTGTACTAGGGAATCTGGGGTATACATTTCATTCTTTAGTTGTTCTATCCATATTTTAGATGGATTACACCTTATAAGCAGTATGTTTTACTTGGGTTGTACAAATGTAGTAATTGTTCTTGGATATAAGATATACATTTTCAACTATTTATCTGTATCTTGCCAAAAGATTGAATATTCGTGAATTGTTTTGGTAAATTTCAAGTGGAGTTTGGTAGGTTGTTTATGAAATTAAATTTATTGGTAAATCTTCGTGATATATCGAAAAAATAGCGAATTTTACAAGATAAACGATTTATATATGGAAGTATTTTTGATCAGACATACGAAAACGGCGGTTATTCCGGGAACGTGTTACGGGAATTCGGATGTTGACGTGGCCGATTCTTTCCTCGAAGAGGCAGGGAAGGTGAGGGAGAGACTGAAAGGGGAGAGCTTTGATGCGGTGTATTCCAGTCCGTTACAACGTTGCAGAAAGTTGGCGGTTTACTGTGGTTACGAAAATCCGATTCTGGATGACCGGCTGAAGGAATTGAATTTTGGGAGCTGGGAGGGGCAACGTTGGGATGAGATTCAAGATCCTTGTTTGCAGGAATGGTATGATGATTGGTTGAGTATGCCTGCCGGAGGGGCGGAAAGTTTTTTGGAACAGTATAACCGGGTGTCGGCTTTCTTGGATGATTTGAAGGAGACGGGACACGAGAAGGTGTGTGTATTCGCTCACGGAGGGACGATCCGGGCTGCATTGATTTATGCCGGAAAATATAATTTTAATCAGGCATTCACGGATGACGTGGATTATGGTTCTCAGGTGAAAATGACGATATAGGGGTTACTCTTCTTCTTTCAACTTTTTGCGGATACCTCTTTCTATGGCTAGAACGAGGATGATGACCAGCACGATGATGATCACGCTGATCCAAGATTGGTATGATAACTCGGTGAAATCGGTCATGGCCAGTTTTGTGATGGCTGCAAGTATCAGGATATACAGGCACGTACGCACGTTCCGCAACTTCTTCTCGGTGGTAAGTTCGACATTCTTTTCAGTTGCTTTCTTTTCGGTTTCCATGACTTGGTATTTTAATGACGAGTACTGCCTTGTAAAGATATGAAATAATATTCAAATTTATTTGGGGAGAGAAAATAAATAAAAAAACCACCCGAAGGTGGTTTTGAGTTATTCTATCGTTTTGCTTCTTCTTTTCCTTTCGTTTTCATCGAGGTAAATCTTGCGAAGCCTCATGGATTTCGGGGTGACTTCCACGTATTCGTCCTCTTTGATGTATTCGAGAGCCTCTTCCAAGCTGAAAAGGATGGGAGGAGCGATGTTTGTCTTCTCGTCGGAACCACTGGCACGCATATTGGTCAGTTTTTTGGACTTGCACACGTTAATCACGATGTCATCCTGCCGGGTACTTTCACCGATCACCTGTCCGGCGTAAACCTCGTCTCCCGGGTTGATGAAGAATCTACCTCTATCTTGCAGTTTGTTGATGGCATAAGCGAATGAATCTCCGGTTTCCATGGCGATCAAAGAGCCGTTGGTACGCATTTCAATTTCTCCGGCGTAGGGTTCGAAACCTTTCAAACGGTGGGACATGACAGCCTCTCCGGCAGTAGCGGTAAGTAGATTACTTCTCAGACCGATGATTCCCCGTGAAGGAATATTAAACGTCAGATGTACCCGTTCGTCACGATGTTCCATGTTGGTCATGACTCCCTTGCGACGGTTTACCATCTCGATGGCTTTTCCCGACACTTCTTCCGGGAGGTCGATGGTCAGTTCCTCGACAGGTTCGCATTTCACCCCGTTTACTTCTTTGATGATCACTTTCGGTTGACCAACCTGTAATTCGTAACCTTCACGACGCATGGTTTCGATCAGCACGCTCAAGTGAAGTACACCACGTCCGAACACGACGAATGAATCAGCTGTCAGGCCCGGTTCCACCCGTAAGGCCAGATTCTTCTCCAGCTCCCGGTCCAGACGTTCCTTGATGTGGCGGGAGGTCACGTATTTACCGTCCCGGCCAAAGAATGGCGAGTCGTTGATGGTGAACAACATACTCATGGTTGGTTCGTCGATTGCGATAGGAGCCAGTGCTTCCGGGTTCTCGAAGTCTGCGATGGTATCACCGATCTCGAATCCCTCGATCCCGACAAGCGCACAGATTTCTCCACATTGCACCTCGTCAACTTTCTGTTTTCCCATTCCCTCGAAAGTCATTAAATCTTTGATGCGGGTTTTAACCAGTGTTACACCGTCTCTTTTGCAGAGGGTGACTGGCATACCGGATTTTAATGTTCCGCGGGTCAGTTTACCAATGGCAATTCGTCCCACGTAAGAGGAGTATTCCAGAGACGTGATTAGCATCTGCGGGGTTCCTTCCTGTATTTTCGGGGCGGGAATATCTTTGATGATGGCATCCAATAACGGGGTAATGTCCGTCGTGGGTTTGTGCCAGTCGGTGGACATCCAACCTTGTTTGGCACTACCGTAAACTACGGTGAAGTCCAATTGTTCTTCCGTGGCATCCAAAGAGAACATCAAGTCGAATACTTGCTCGTACACGAAGTCCGGACGACAGTTCGGTTTGTCTACCTTGTTCACGACAACGATCGGTTTCTTGCCGAGGGCAAGCGCTTTTTGAAGTACGAAACGTGTTTGAGGCATGGTACCTTCAAAAGCGTCAACCAATAATAATACTCCGTCAGCCATGTTCAACACGCGTTCCACCTCTCCACCGAAGTCGGCGTGGCCCGGGGTATCGATAATATTAATCTTGTAATCTTTATAATGAACGGATACGTTCTTGGCTAGGATGGTGATCCCTCGTTCTCTCTCCAGGTCGTTGTTATCCAGCAATAGATCACCCGTATTTTCTGTTTCTCTGAATAAGTTTCCTTGAAAAATCATTTTGTCGACCAATGTGGTTTTCCCGTGGTCAACGTGCGCGATAATCGCGATGTTTCTAATCTTCTGCATTTTGCTCCTATGGTATTAAATCCAAATAGGGCGCAAAGTTAGTATTTTTTTAAAGAAAAGGGGCTCATTGAGCCCCTTTTTTTATTCTACCCTGTTGGCACTTCCTAAAACGTGTACCGTTTTGTGCTTGTATAATTCTTTTAATGCATCTCTGGCGGGGCCTAGGTACTTACGCGGGTCGAATTCTGCCGGCTTGTTTGCGAAGACTTCACGAACGGCTGCGGTCATTGCCAAACGACCGTCGGAGTCGATGTTGATTTTGCATACGGCAGAAGTTGCGGCTCTACGCAATTGTTCTTCGGGGATACCTACGGCGTCTTTTAATGCACCGCCATATTTATTGATAATAGCAACTTTGTCTTGTGGTACGGAGGATGATCCGTGAAGAACGATCGGGAATCCGGGGATACGTCTTTCGATTTCTTCCAGGATGTCGAAACGTAATGGGGGAGGAACGAGGATTCCGTCCGCGTTACGGGTACATTGCTCCGGTTTGAATTTATTTGCCCCGTGGGAAGTTCCGATGGAGATGGCCAATGAATCCACTCCGGTTTTCTTCACGAAGTCTTCCACCAAGTCCGGGCTGGTGTAAACGCTGGCTGCGGCAACCACGTCGTCTTCGATTCCGGCCAGTACTCCAAGTTCACCTTCTACGGTAACATCATATTTATGAGCATATTCAACCACTTTCTTGGTTAATGCCACGTTCTCGTCATAAGGAAGGGCCGATCCGTCAATCATGACAGAGGAGAATCCCATTTCGATACAAGATACGCACAACTCGTACGTGTCGCCATGGTCTAGGTGAAGACAAATTGGAATATTGCATCCAAGTTCTTTGGCATATTCAACCGCACCTTGTGCCATGTAGCGTAAAATGGTTTGATTTGCATATTTACGGGCACCGCTGGATACTTGTAAGATAACAGGAGATTTAGTTTCCACGCAAGCTGCAACAATAGCCTGCATTTGCTCCATGTTATTGAAATTGAAAGCCGGAATAGCATATTTACCTTCCATTGCTTTCTTGAACATTTCTCTGGAATTAACCAGTCCTAAGTCTTTGTAATTAACCATAGCTGCTATATTTTATATTCGTGCATCAAAGTTAAGCATTAAAAACAGAGATATGCAAGGAAACGAAGGAAAAATTTCAAACGTTTGCGGAGATTGAAAATTCCCTGAATTTTCAAGTTGCAGGTTAACGGGTTACAAGTTACAGGTTCGAAGTATGAAGGTCCTGTTTTGTCTGAACTTGCAACTTGTTAACCTGTAACTTGTAACTTGAAATCGCACGGGTGAAAAAAAATAGAGTGGTTACCACTCTATTTCTTTTAAGCCGTGCAATTTCAAATAAGCATTTGCCTGACTGAATTGGTGATTGCCGAACCAGCCGCCCCGGTTGGCAGACAAGGGGGAGGGGTGTACGGATTTCAGCACCAAATGCCGTTGGGTGTTGATGAAGGCGCCTTTGCGTTGGGCGTAGGAACCCCAAAGGAAGAAAACGAGGTTTTCTTTTTTCTCGGAAATGATTTTGATGACGGCATCGGTGAAGGTTTCCCAACCTTTGTTTTGATGTGAACCAGCCTGATGGGCTCTCACGGTCAACGTGGCGTTGAGTAATAGCACTCCCTGTTCCGCCCAGCGTTCGAGGTTGCCGGACGTGGGGACGGGTTTACCCAAATCGTTATTTATTTCTTTGAAAATGTTCTGTAATGAAGGTGGTTGCTCGATACCTTCCGGGACGGAAAAACAAAGTCCGTGCGCCTGTCCGGGACCGTGGTACGGGTCTTGCCCGAGAATGACAACCTTGGTTTGTTCCGCGGGACAATGATCAAAGGCATTGAAAATGAGTTTTCCCGGAGGATATATCTTCGTGGTCTTGTACTCGTTTTTCACGAATTGGATCAACTCGGAGAAATAAGGTTTCTCAAATTCATCTTTTAAGAGTTCTTTCCAAGAGGGCTCGATTTTTACGTCAACCATAGAATTTTGATTTTAGATTTAATGATTGGGTGATTACCGATTCCGTGATTGGGTGATTCCTGCATCACTGAATCGGAAATCGTAGAATCACTTAATTATTTTGTTTTTATCTCAAATAACTTCGGCCAGTGTTTTCCGGTAACGTAAATCGTGCCCTTCTTTTCGTTGTACGCGATACCGTTTAAAACATCGTCGTTCTGGTCTAGTTTGGCTCTTTCAGAGGCGGAGAGTAGGTTCGGAAGTAGTAGCTCCTGTACTACTTCGCCTGATTCTGGGTCGATGATGACAATCCGGTCTGTGAGCCATTCGTTTGCCCAGATATAACCGTTTATGTATTCCAGTTCGTTTAAGTTGGTCACCGGACCTTTGTTGTCGAAGACTTCCACGGTTTTGACTACGCTGAAGAGGTTAGGGTCCAGGTGGTATAAGTTGTGTGAACCGTCACTCATGACGAGTTTGTCACCCATCGTGGTCAGTCCCCAGCCTTGCTCCATAGAGTAGTCGAATGTCGTTAACAGGGTGAAAGAAGCCAAGTCGTAAACGAATGCTTTCTGGGAAGTCCAGGTAAGCTGGTATATCTTGTCCTTGTAAACCGTGATCCCCTCTCCGAAATATTGGCTGTCCAACCCCAGCATAGCGAGCGTCTTGTTGTTCTCCAAGTCGATCTTGCGCAGGGTGGATTGGCCTTTGATCCCGGTTCCCTCGTAGATAATGCCGTCTATATATACTAATCCCTGCGTGGAGGCATCCGTGGCATGGGAATAGGTTTTCACCAGTTGGTATTGAAGTGGTTGGGGTGCCTTATCCGGTTTCACGATAAAGGATTGGGTTGCTACCCCGCATTTGTTGTTGGGATGGAACGCGATCACTTTGAGCGTGTTGGTACCACATTTTTCTTTCGGGATTTTGAACACGAATTCCCGGGTTGCGCTGTCGAGCGTGGCAATCTGTTTCTGGTTGAAGAACAGGTGGGCGGAGTCTATTTTATAGTGCTTGTTGTTCGCGTATACAATTTTGAGTTCCTCGTTAAACCGACAGGTGTCGAATTTCATGGGATACACGAATTGCACGCTTTTCACGTATTTAGGTCCCGTAGTTTTGCGGCTTTGGGCGCTGTCTACCGTAATCTGGTTCTGGTTCCCTTTACTCTTTTTTTCTCCCTGACAGGCAGAGAGCAACAGGAGCGAAAGTAGTATGTAGTAGAGATAAGGCATAATGTATTATGTGATTTAGTGATTTATGATTTAGTGATTCTTGTGTTTACGATCAAGTGTAATCACTCAATCGTAAATCACTTCATCTGCAATCATTCAAGGTTCCATTCGTAACCGTCCTTCGTGTCTTTTATCTGGATACCTGCGTTTTTCAGCTCGTCGCGGATGCTGTCGGAGGTCGCCCAGTCCTTGTTCGCCCGGGCGGTTTTCCGCACGTTCATCATGGCGTCGATCACCTTGCCTAGGGCTTGGTTGCTAGCACTGGAGTCCTCTTCTCCCTTGAGACCGAGGATGTCGAACACGAAACTGTGGAACAGGTTTTTCAACATTTCCAAGTTTTCCGCGTTGATCTTTTCCGAGCCTGCCGCAATGGAGTTGATGATGCGGACGCCTTCGAACAAGTGGGCGATTAGTATCGGCGTGTTCAAGTCGTCGTTCATGGCCTCGAAACAGTTCGCTTGCAAGGTGGCGATGTCTACCGTGTTCTCGTTGGACGCTTTCAACCTGTTAAGTTGTGAAACGGCGGCCATCATTCGCTCGTAACCTTTCTCCGCTGCCTTTAATGCCTCGTTCGAGAAGTCAAGCGGGCTGCGATAGTGTGCTTGCAGGATGAAGAATCGAACTGTCATGGGGGAGTAAGCTTGTTCCAGCACGTTGTTGTCGCCCGTGAAGAGCTGATCCAGCGTGATGAAGTTCCCCAGGGATTTACCCATCTTCTGCCCGTTGATGGTCACCATGTTGTTGTGCATCCAGTATTTTACTGCCTCGTGTCCTTGTGCCGCCACGTTTTGGGCGATTTCACATTCGTGGTGCGGGAATTGCAAGTCCAAACCGCCCCCGTGGATGTCAAATGTTTCTCCCAGGTATTTCTGACTCATGCAGGAACATTCAAGGTGCCAGCCCGGGAATCCTACACCCCAAGGTGAGGGCCAACGCATGATATGTTCCGGGGAGGCCTTTTTCCACAAAGCGAAATCAAACGGGTTACGTTTTTCCTGTTGTCCGCTCAGTTCTCTCGTGTTGGCAAACAATTCATCGATTTTACGACCGGATAGTTTACCATAGTGATATTTTTGGTTATAGCGTTCCACGTCGAAATAGATATTTCCCTCGCTTTCGTAGGCAAAACCGTTTTCGATGATCTGCTTGATTAATTCCTGTTGTTCGATAATGTGACCGGATGCGTGTGGCTCGATGCTGGGGGGCAGCGTGTTCAGTTGCTCCATGTTTTTGTGGTAACGGTTCGAGTAGAATTGTACCACTTCCATCGGTTCCAATTGTTCCAGTTTGGCTTTCTTGGCGATCTTGTCTTCTCCCTCATCCGCATCATTCACGAGGTGCCCCACGTCAGTGATGTTGCGGACGTATCTTACCCGGTATCCCATGAATTTAAGATAACGGAATAACAAGTCAAAGGTGATTGCCGGACGGGCATGGCCCAGATGAGCGTCCCCGTATACGGTCGGTCCACAAACATATAATCCTACGAAAGGCGGGTTAATGGGTTCAAATAACTCTTTTTTTCGACTTAACGTGTTGTATATCGTTAACTTGTTTTCCATGATACTATAATGCTTTATTGATATGATTCAACAAAAGTAGAAATTTTCTCCTTGAAAATGACGGGAAAGGGTAAATTAATGCCTTATTCTTGTCATTCATGGTTTGTTTCTCGTTTGTTGTTACTCTAGTTTTTCTTGTATTTCAACGCTTCCGGGATGGCCTCTTTTAGTTTGGCAATCCGTTTTGTGTCGGCAGGGTGAGTGGATAGGAATTCGGGCTGCTTGCCTGTTGATGCGTTTGCCATACGGGTCCAGAAAGCGACAGCCTCATTCGGGTCGTAGCCGGCCATAGCCATGAAGATCAGTCCCAAGTGATCCGCCTCGTACTCGTGTTTACGGGAGAAGGGGAGTGTGATTCCTACGTTGGTTCCCATACCTATCGCGGCAGCCAAGATGGCTTTTCTCGCATCACTCTGGTCGTGACCAAGGATTTCGGTGGCAGCGGCCTGCCCGTATTGTATGAGTGCCTGCTGGCTCATGCGCTCGTTGCTGTGGTGAGCCACGGCGTGGGCGATCTCGTGCCCCATGACGACAGCGATTCCTGCGTCATTCTGACAGTAGGGTAATATCCCCTCGTAGAAAACGACCTTACCTCCCGGCATACACCATGCGTTGGGTTCGTTGCTGGCCACGAGGTTGAATTCCCATTGAAAATTGGCAATCTGGTCTTGCAGCCCATTTGTGGCAAGATATTGTTCAACGGCTTTCGAGATCTTTGCCCCGACATTTTTGATCCGTTGTTTATTGACGGCATCGGTGGATAGCTTGTTTTCCTTTAAAAAGCTACTGTATGAGGTTAAACTCATGGAGACCATTTGGTCTTCCGGGAATAGGATAAGTTGGTGTCTTCCCGTAAGCGGCACGGTGGCGCATCGGAAGAAAAGCAGAACGATTCCTACGATGAACGTAAGACGTAAAATGGTTCTTTTCATAAGCTGAATAATTGAACGGTTATATTTTAAGTGCTAAAATATAATACGGATTTGATATTTGCAATGTTTTATTACGTACTTGTTTACATTTGTTGATATGATGTAAAGAGAATATTTTATACCTTTGTGCCAAAGTGAACGTGAAAATATGCAACAGAAGGATGTTCAGATATGTGATTTACTGAAAAATAAGGATGCGAAAGGGATGGAATTCCTTTTCGAGGAATATTATAAGCCTTTGGTTGTGTGGGGGGATACTTTTTTGAACGATGTTTCCCGGTCGGAGGATTTGGTTCAGGATTTTCTGATTAAATTGTGGGAAAAACGGATCGGGGAAAAATTGGAACCTTCAACGTTACGATCTTATCTTTTTGTTTCTATTCGTAACTTGGCGTTAAATGCTAAAGTGAAAGTTGATCCCGTACGGTATGTTTGTGATTTTGCCCATCTTGAAAAACCGTGGGAGGAGTATGACAATATTGAAGAAGAGGTTATTCAACGGATAGAGCGTGAAATCAAAAAATTGCCTTCCCGGAGTCGTGACATAATTGAATGTGTATACCTGAAAGGAATGCGATATAAGGAGGTTGCGGCAGAGTTGAATATTTCTGTGGCAACGGTCAATACTTTATTGGTAAATGCCTTGAAAAAGTTAAGGCAGACTACGGGTAAGGAAGAAAGTATTTTAATATATTGGTTGTGCCTGTCTTGTTGTAAATCAGTAGCCAAAGCGTGATCTCGTGAATTGTACTTCATTTTAATGTGTTAAATAATGTTTCTCGTTCAATGACTTTGCTTTTGAATCTGTATTATATATAGAACATGGATCGTGTATTATTTAACGATCGTTTAATAATACTCGTAATTATTTGCATTTATTGTCTCTTGTGTAATGCTTTCTACTTAGTAATCAAGTCTCTTTAATTTAAAACAAGTCTCTTCTACTAAATGTCATTAATTGATCGAATTATGATATTTGAAGAGGATGTGGATTCATTTTTATTGCGCTATTTACTGAATGAACTTGACCCGGAGGACCGGAAGAAAGTGGAAGAGTGGATTGTGGCAAACGAGGAAAATCGTCAGTACTATCAGGCCTATCAAAAAACTCATTTGGAGTTGCGCTGGATGGAGAGATCGAAAAAGATCGAAGGGAACTTTATTCAATTTGATCGGCTACGTCGGAAACAACATTTTCGGAGAGTTTTTTACAGGAGTGTCGCTTGTGCCATTATCTTGTTGTCCGTAGGAGGTGTTTTCCGGTACTGGGATGAAAAACCGGAAATGCGACCTGTTCAGGAGTGTATACAACCGGGGAAGTCGCAGGCTATACTTTATATGGCATCCGGACAGGTTGTTAACGTGGATAAGGATGCCCAAGAATTGAAGGAAGTGGATGGAACTTGTATCAATGTCGATTCGGTTGTGGGAATGACTTATAATGTTACGGCGGGGGAAAGTAGCTCGGAAGTATTGTATAATCGGGTGGTCGTACCTAAAGGAGGAGAGTTTAAATTGACATTGAGTGACGGGACAAAGGTGTGGTTGAATTCGTTCAGCGAGTTGCGTTATCCGGTCAATTTTACAGGAAAGAAACGTGAAGTTATCTTGGCAGGAGAGGCGTATTTTGATGTGGTCGGAGACCCGGAACATCCGTTCGTTGTCAAGGTAAATGATTTGGATATAAGTGTTTTGGGAACCCAGTTTAATGTTAATGCTTATACCGCAGGTATCGTGAAAACCGTGTTGGTGGAAGGACGTGTAAATCTACGAGGAAGAATGGGAGAGATCGATCTGCATCCCCGACAGATGGGTGAGTACCGGGAAACAGATGGTAACTTGCATATGATGGAAGTGGACGTTTTACCTCATGTGGCATGGAAAGACGGGAATTTTATATTTAGAAGTGAATCCTTGGAAGATATTATGGACAAATTGAGCATCTGGTATAATTTGGATGTGTTCTACACGAATGACGAGTTGAGGGGTATCCGTTTGTCCGGCAATTTATTCCGATACGGGGATGTGAATCAATTATTCACTCTTTTCGAGAAGATTTCCGATGCTCGTTTTCAGGTGGAAGGAAAAAGCGTCGTGATCAGTTGTAAATAATGTGTAATTATTAATAGTGTGTATGTAAAAAAGATGAAGATGGTGGCACATCTCCATCTCTTGAATTGGTAAAAAGAATAGATGGCCGGAAATACCGGGTCTATTCAATGTTTAATTGTTCAAATACAAATTTATGGAATGGAAAGGACTTTATGCCTTATCTAGGGTGAAATTTTCTCAAATTTTTAAAATCATGAGAGTGTTTACGATTTGTATGCTTGTTTTCGTGTTTGGGGCCACGGCTAGTGGTTTTTCACAAAAGCAGGTCGTTACGTTGGATTTGCGACAATGCGACATGAGTACGTTGTTCCAAGAGATTTGGAAACAGACGGGGTTGCGTTTCGTTTACAACGACAAGGATGTGGCGAGTATTTCACGTTTTGACGTGAAAGCCGAAAGTGAAGCCGTAGAGAAGGTGCTGGAAGAGGTTTTTGCGAAGACTTCTTTAAAGTGTACTTTCGAGGGAGATGTGATCTTGGTGGTTGTCGATAAACAACGGGCGATTGCCGCTGATCCTGTAAAAAAAGTGACTGTGAAAGGACGGGTGACGGATGAAACCAAAAGCCCTCTACCCGGGGTAACCGTGGTAGTGAAGATCCCGGGTGCTACGGCGAACACGATTGGAACCTCGACTGACGTGAACGGAAAGTACGAGTTGTCGTGGGTTGATCAGAAGAACGTATCGCTGGTCTTCTCTTTTGTCGGGATGGAAACGCAAGAAGTGGCGTATACCAACCAAAAGGAAATAGACGTGGTGATGAAAGAGGAAACGAAAGCGTTGGAAGACGTCGTAATCACGGGGTATTTCCAACGTAAGAAGGTGAGTCAAACCGGTTCGGAGGTTGTTGTGGAAGGAGAGGAACTTCGTAAGGTAGGTTCTTTGAACTTGTTGCAGGCGATTTCAGCTTTCGACCCGGGTGTTCGTACATTGGAAAATAATGAGTTCGGTAGTGACCCGAACCGTATGCCAGAAATTACAGTGCGCGGTCAGAAAGGATTCGATTTACGTGGTGAAGCGGACGATTCCCGGACGGATCCCAATGCCCCGCTTTATATTATGGACGGAATCGAGGTGTCGGCCCAAACAGTGTATGATATGGATATGAACCGTATTGCGGCATTTTCTATTTTGAAAGATGCTTCCGCAACATCGTTGTATGGATCTCGGGGTGCGAATGGGGTTATTTTGATCACGACGGTTCGTCCGCAAGCCGGGGAAATCAAGGTGACGTTGAACGGTAATTTCAATATCTCGATTCCGGATCTTCGCTCGTATAATTTGATGGAAGCTCGCGAGAAACTGGAGTACGAGCGTCTTGCAGGTGTGTATAAGGCTAACAGTTATGATGGGCAAGCACAGAAAGATATCATGTATAATGATGTTTTGATGGAAATCGAACGGGGTGTAAACACGTATTGGTTGTCACAACCGTTGAGAACTTCTGTGAATCAGCGATACAGCGCATTCTTGGAGGGTGGTGACGAGCATTTCCGTTACGGGGTCAACTTGAAATATGATAATGACAAGGGTGTGATGAAAAAATCAGGACGCGAGAAATATGGCATTAACGTTTATTTTAGTTATGACATCGCTGGTAAATTGATTGCGCGGAATGATGTGATTATTGATGATGTGAAAGCGACGAATTCTCCTTACGGGGCGTTTTATCAATACGCTCAAATGAACCCGTATGAGCGTATTTACGATGCCGAAACGGGAGAGATGATTCGGGAATTTGATGCGAACGGGACGGTCGTGCGTAACGTTTTAGTGAATTCGTTGTTACCTAATTTCTCTTATGAGAAGTACACCCAAATCCGCGATAACTTTCAATTGCAGTGGTGGGCAAACTCTCACTTGATGTTCCGGGGAAATATTGCCATTACGAAACAAACGGATCGTGATGAGGCTTACTTGTCACCGGAATCTGTTGAGTTCGAGGGGAAAACGGATGCGTCAGAAAAAGGAAGTTATACGATAAGCAATGGTAATAGTGTTGATTTGGAGGGTAGTCTTACGGTAAACTATAATAACAATTTCTTTGATAAACTTTATTTCAGTCTTGGTCTTGGAACGGAATTGCAGACTTCAAAATCTACGGATGACGGGTATGTGGCGACCGGTTTCTTGAACGACAAGTTGATTTATCCGTCGTACGCTTTGCAATTCCAGAAAAATTCAAAACCGACCGGGTATTTTGATAAGTCGAGGTTGGTAGGCTTTTTTGGGAATGCCAATATGAACTGGGATAATCGTTACATTCTTGATGTGACGTATCGAACTGACGGTTCCAGTCGTTTCGGACGTAAATCTCGTTTTGCTCCTTTCTGGTCTGTCGGTGCGGCATGGAATATTAATCAAGAGAATTTCTGGACGGGGAGCGGTTACATGAAACTGCGTGCCTCTGTAGGAAGTACGGGTTCCACCAATTTCTCTGCCGATCAAGCCTTAACTCGATTCACGTATAATAGTGATAACGAGTATAACGGAATCTATGGTGCTGTTGTTAATGCTTACGGTAATCCGGCATTAAAGTGGCAAAATGTGTTGAAATATAATGTCGGTTTAGACATGAGCGTGTGGAGAAATATCATCACCTTGAATTTTGATGCTTATTTGGAACGAACAGAGAATCTTTTGCTTAATATCGACGTGGCTCCTTCAACCGGATTCACATCTTATACGGAAAACATGGGTTCTTTGGATAACAAAGGATTTGAAGCCCGTTTGCGGTTGAATTTGATTAACGATAGACAAAACGATTTGAGTTGGAACGTTACGTTGAGTGCGGCTCACGAGGAGAACAAGATTCGGAAACTTTCCAATGCGATGAAGGCGATGAATCAGGAGGCGATGGATATAGAAAATAACAAGGGGGGTAGCGAGGTGTTCCGGATGTATGAAGTGGGACGTTCTCAAACCGCATTGATGTTGGTGCGCTCTATGGGTATCGATCCGGCAACCGGTAACGAGGTGTACATCAAACGTGATGGTTCTTTGACTTTTGAATATGATCCGAATGATAAAGTGGAGGTGGGAAATACAAACCCGAAGCTGCAAGGTTTTTTTAATAGTAACTTGACGTGGAAAGGTCTTAATCTCTACATGAATTTCGGCTACGAGATGGGAGCGAAACAATTCAATCAAACACTTGCCACGAAGGTGGAGGGGGCTGATCCCAAGAAAAATGCGGACCGCCGCGTATTGTACGATCGTTGGAAAAAACCGGGTGATAAGGCAATGTTCCGTCGTATTGACGACCAGACCCCGGTTTATCAGTCTACGCGTTTGGTGCAAAAGAGCAACTTTTTGAAGTTATCGAGTCTTTCGTTGACGTATGATATTCCGAGGGACATGCTGAAAAAGACTTTCATCGAACGGTGTAAATTTACCTTCTCCATGACGGATGTGTTCCGTATATCCACGATAAAGGAGGAGAGAGGAACTTCTTACCCGTTCGCACGGACTGTTTCTTTGGGATTTAACTTAACATTTTAAAATCAATTGGTATGAAGAGATTATATATTTTCATCGGATTGTTGTTTTCGCTGACCTCCTGCAATGATTGGTTGGATGTGGAATTGGACAACAAAGTGGATGACGATAAATTATTCAATACGGCAGAAGGTTTTAAAGAAGCACTTGCCGGTGTTTACAGTAGCATGTCAAAGTCCAGTATGTACGGAGGACGGTTGACCATGGAGTATGTTGATGTCTTGGCTCAATATTACAATTCCAATTCAACTTACGAGTATTGGGAAGACTATGATTACGAGAATAGCGGATGTCGTTCGATTATCAGTGGGATGTGGAATAATTTGTATTCTTGTATTTCGCAAGCCAACTGTATATTGGAGTGGGCAGATAAAAATGCGGGAGTGTTGAGCGAGTCAGATCGTAATCAAATTCGTGGCGAGGCGTTGGCTTTAAGGGCTTTCTTGCATTTCGATCTCTATCGTTTGTTCGCTCCTGATGTGAAGTGGGCGCAGAATGCGGAAGGAATCCCGTATAATAAAGAGTTTGGCGTTTCTTTGCCCCCGATGTATTCGACGAAAGAGGTGGTGCAATTGGTGATTAACGATTTGTTGGAAGCAGAAAAATGCTTGCAAAACGATCCGATACAGAATGTCGTTCCCTATATGATCAGAACTTCAACGTCGGCAGGTGATGTGGTGGATAAGGCTGCGAAAGACGAGATGGATAAATACGTGGCTCGCGTGAATTTGTATTCGGTGAAAGCCATGTTGGCTCGCGCTTATCAGGCTCGCGGAGAATATGTTGCTGCTGTCAGCAAGGCCAAAGAGGTGATTGATAGTGGAAAGTTCCGTCTATTGGAGGCCACGAGTATTGACCAGAGTGAGAATATGGTCGATTTGTTGTTCTCTGACGAGCATATTTTTTCGCTTCGTAATAAAGAGTTAAGCACCTACACGAAATCGATTTTTAAGGAAACTTCCGGAGGTACAACAGCTTTACGTATGGAGGGATCTTATAATTTATATGATGGGAACCAGGATGATTTCCGTTACTCCAAATGGTATGTCGATTTTGATTTCATCAAATATGTTCCCGACAGTAACAGTATATTTACGACGAAAGTGCCCTTGATCAAGCTTTCCGAGATGTATTTGTTGATTGCCGAGTGTACTTACGACACGGATCCGGATGAGGCCAGACGTTACGTGAATATGTTGCGTAGGCATCGAATCAGGGGAAATCAAGAGGGAGCAGGCGATTGGATGTACTTATCGAGAGAAGATATATTTAAGGAGATGAGACGCGAATACATTGGAGAAGGGCAAATGTGGTTTGCGCATAAGCGCAACAGATTGAATTTGTCGGGAGGACTCACGGGAACTATCGAGGCGAGTGATGATATTTTCGTATTCCCTTTACCGGATGCGGAAATAGAATCAGGGAATCGGAATGAACGTTAAAATATAGATGAAAATGAATAGATTATCATATTATTTCTTATTGAGTTGTGTCGCACTATTATGGAGTTGCGATCAAGATATTGATTATCCTTATCAAGGAAAGGATAGAATACAGTTTCAACATTATACCGTTGACTGGAATGGAAATCGTAATTATAGCGATTCGACGTTATTTTCTTTCGGGCTTATACCCAGTGAAGTAAGAGAGGATACGTTGAAATTACCCGTGGAATATTTGGGAAATGGTTCCGATAGAGATAGAACCTATAAAGTGTCGATTGTTGCTGATTCCACCACGGCTGTAGAAGGCGTACACTATTTGGCTTTTAATAGCCTGCAGACGTTCCGTGCCAACGAGTTGACAGACACGTTGTATATTGTGGTCCTTCGGGAGGCGTTGTCTAAGGATTATGCTGAAGGAGAGAATATACGGTTGGAGTTGAAATTGGAGGCCACGGATGATTTTGCTTTAGGATTGGACGGTGGGATTCAACGAAAGATTGTTTTCAACGATTTTATGGCAGAGCCGACGTGGTGGCAAGGGAGTCTGTCCGGTTCATTTGGTTTTTACCACCCGAAAAAATGGAAGTTTCTTATCGAAGAGATTGGAGATGAGGAGTTAGCCACGTACGGAAGTATTCCTTATGATCGTAATTCTCCTGAAATTAAATCTTACGTTAATAGTATGGATCGATATTTGAGAAATACGGTCGTGATTGATGATGTTACGGGAATGCGAGTTACCATGAATGGTTTGGAACCTATAGAATAGTAAACATTGAAAAATGACGAATATGAAAAAAGTACACGCATCATTATTCAGTATGTTGTTGGGCGGTTTGGCAGTAACCGCTTGTTATGATGATCTTGGAAATTATAGTTACCGGGATATTAACGAGTTGCACGTGGAGGGAATTGAACGTGATTACGTGCGGGATGTGGACGATAGTTTAAAAATAGTACCCGTTTTGCAGGGCACGCAATACAGCGATACTTCTCGATTCACGTATGCGTGGGAAATCCAAAGCAGTATTCTTGCCGAAACTCAAGATTTGAATTTGAGAATCAACTTGACGACCGGAGAGAAAAAGTGTCGTTACATCGTGACGGACAAGAAAACGGGGGTTCAATATTATACTCCATTTAATTTGAGTATCCGTTCTTCTACTGCGGCCGATTTGATTGTCGTGCTCAGCAAGTATAAAGGACGTGCGGAGCTTTCTTACTTACGTTTGGACAAGCCTTCTAATTGGGTTATGAATTATTATGCCGATCGTTATGGAGAGAATCTGGGGATGAATCCTCAACGACTTCAGCTGACTTATATGGAGTCAAATCAAGGTTGGCCGGTGACATGTCCACAGGGGCGTTTGTTGGTGTTGTGTGATGATCAGGCTTCTCTTTTGGATAAAAGCACGATGATGAGGGATACGGTGATGCCTTATTTAACGGCAGGGGCGTACAAGGGGATTGCTACTTGGCCTCCGGAGGATGAAGATGAGGGGGATGGGTTTATTTATCAAACGCAATTTATGGCCTCTTCGGTTTCTTTTTGGAGAACAAATCCGTACGGAAGCGGATTCCAGAAAGGAGAGTATTTTTTTGAAATTTCCGGGGGAGAGTTGTTTACCGTTTACACGGCTACGAATACTTCTGCTAAAGCGACGTTTAAGGCGAATATAGGGAGTCGTTATGATGGTGGTTATTTGTGTCCTTTCGGTTTTTGGGATGATATGTCTGATAGTGAACTGGGACCTAATGGAGATATGGGGAGAAAGCAAGGAGATTTCATCATGTTTGATAAGGTTCACGGGAAATTCACTTTCTATGACGGTGGTTTCATGCGTGAAGGTGACGGAGGGAGAGACGTGGATCCTATTCCAACGTATGCTGGTTATGAGTTGATATGGGGAAGTGCGACCAATTTGAGTCCGAACAATCGTTGTTTGGCGATTTTGAATAACGGCACACAGACGCGTTTGGTGATGCTTGAAAATGGTCCGGGTATTGGAATTGGAGGTAAGGTTCGCACGAAAGCCTTGGTGAAAGAGGTTAGCGGGGGAGTTATCACGAGTTCCTCGAAGTTCTATGTCCCCAATTATGTTGATCATTTGTATTTTACGGTCGGGAATGCGGTGTATTGCTATACGATTAGTGATATGTTGGGAAATGTTGTTCCGGGGAATAGTCATAAGTTGTTCGACTTGACTCAATACGGCTACGATGCTAATGCCGTTATCACGGATGTGTGCGTGTCTCGTAGCGAGAAAACGTTGTTGTTGGGTGTGTCTCGTTATGGCACGGATGCAGAAGCCATGACCGATGAGCTGATGGGGGATATCCTCTATTTTGATTTGGATGTTTCCAATAAACAAATCAAATACAATGAGGCTAAATCAGCCCGTGGTATCGCTGGAATTCCCGTGGATGTGGAGATTAAATACCAGACGTATTGGCGTAACGGGTGTTTACAAGACGGGGTTACTTTAAAAGATAACATTTAAGTTATAAAGATTTTGAGTTATGAGAAAATATTGGATTTTATTTATATTGATTTCTTTTATTGCCATGTTTTCCTGTACGGACGACACGAGTGCTTACTTGTCCCAAGATAAGGAAGACGTGAATGTGGATGAGGTTCCTGTTGACACGACGAAAAAAGATACTCTCCTTCCCGAGGGACAACTTGTTCCCGGTATGCATTTGGTGAAGTTAATGGTACAGCAGGGGGATAGTTTGGTCGAGCGGAGATTCAAGTATTTCATGCCTGTGACGTTGAGTCCCGATAAACCGATTTCCTTGATTTTCGAGTTCCATGGAAGTTATGAGTTTGACGGACCGGATGAAATTGCGGATCCGCTCGCTAATATTTCGGAAGCAAATTTCTTATGTCAAAAGGCGATCAAGGAGAATATTGTTATCTGTTATCCTGCGGGATCGGTAGAGATTAGCAATGAGGCCGATACCAGTGGTGCGGTGAACTGGGCCGGGGATGGTTACACGAAGAGTCTTCCGTTCGTGGATGCCATGGTGAAATATTTTACCCAAGACAATGAGCCGCGGGTGGATCCCAACCGGATTTATTCCACGGGACAGTCGAGTGGTGCCATATTTTCTTTCACGTTGGCATTGCATAGGTCGGATGTGTTTGCTGCGATTACTCCTCGTGCAGGACAAAGTGCTTCCGTGGAGCCGTTTCCGAGTCGTGCGGTACCCGTGAGGGTATTTGCCGGAGAGATAGATGACATAGTGCAGCATAGTGCTGTCCTCACGAATATGACCAAGTGGGCTCGGGAGATTGGTGGGTATTTTGAATCTGATATGCAAATAGATACGGCTAGGTATGAAGGATATGCGGATGTTACGATTCGTTCTTGGCGTGGGGGTAAAGCGGATTACGAAATCTATTCGCTTGCTGGTATCGGACACGGGATTAATGCCGGAAAGTGTTTGGATGATATGTGGGAATTTATGAATAGTCACCCCTTGAACTATAATCCCGCAAATTTATTTGTGTCAACCAATATTAAGGAGATAGATGCCCAATGTAATCAGACTTTCGAAATCTCATTCAATTACAGCGAAGGTGCTGAAATTTCGATAGATGCCCCTCAAAGTTGGAATCCTAGAATTGAAGGGAAGAAATTAACGTTGACGGCCCCTCTTGATTATTTCGGGAATATTGAACGTGAAGGAACGATCACCTTCACAGTTACGAGTAATCAAGCAACAGCAAATTGTGAAATCCCGTTCTATCTGAACGCCCCGAAGACCTATTTTGAAGTGGGGGATATTTATTATAACGAGAAATTTGAACCCGTAGGTGTGGTTTGTTGGGTGAATAATAAGAATATCCGGGAAGCAAAAATTATCAATTTACAGGAAGTTACCACACAAGGAAGTTATCAAACGATTAATTTTGGTGATTTCGGTACGAATTTTATTACTCCGGATTATGATGATGGAGAAAATAACACGTTGTTACACGTGCAGCAAAATGCCACCCTGTCAAAACCTTTGAACAATATCCAGAGCGGATTGATCTGGGCTGCCCAATACGAGTATAAAGGGGTAGGCGGTTGGTATCTTCCCGCTTTCAATGAATTGCAGGCAATCAGTGGCAAGTTGACGTTGATAAATGAGAAGTTGCAAGAGATTGGAGGAGAAAGTGTGGTGAATACCAATAAATTGGATGCATATCTTTCATCAACGGTAACTGATGCGAGTGGTACAAAATGCTTCCACATGATGAATTTCACTAGCAATATGGAAGTAACTCAGGTTAGAGAGAATACTTCTTATTATAGAGCACGTGCATTTAAAAAGGTAATCATAAAATAGAATTGAAAGATGAAAAAAATAATACTGAATTTATTATTTTTAGCGATTCTGCTTCCTGTTACTGCGCAGGAAAGCGGAATTCGCTTTTTTCATGGAACGTGGGATGAGGCTATTGCTTTAGCGAAAAAAGAGAAAAAGAAGATTTTTGTGGACTTTTACACGGAATGGTGTGGTCCGTGCTTGAACATGTCGTTGACCGTGTTTGTACTTCCGCAGGTAGGCGATGTGTATAATAAGAACTTTGTTTGTCTGAAGATTGATGCTGAAAAAGGAGAGGGACGGGAGCTGGCAAAACGCTATGGAGTAAATTCTTACCCGACTTATATTTTTGTAAACCCGAAGAATCAAGAGATTGTACATCGGAGTGGAAGTAACAAACCGGTAGAGGATTTTCTTTATGATGCTCAAGGGGGAATTAACCCGAAATTAGGCTCTGTGTACATGGATAAGAAGTATGCTGTGGGAAAATATGATTTGGATTTTCTGAAAGATTATATCCGTTATAAAAAGTCTTCTGGAAGTCGGGAGGTTCAGAAATATTTTGATGAGTTGATTTCTAAAGGGGCAAAATTAACAGAGCCTGACGTGTGGAAGTTGTATTGTAAATGTATCATCGGGTATCAAAATCCTTACGTGAAGGAAGTTTCTGATAATTATTCACAATTCACGGAATTATTCGGTAAAAAGGAAGTAGATACGAAATTAATGGAGGCGACCTCTTATGCCCCGGTTCAGTTTATAAAGGAGTTATGTGATTTCGAGGGAAAAGATTTTAATATCAAGATGCGTGTGATGACCGATCTTTTTAATCAGAAAAAGTATGATGAGGCATTTGCCGAAGTCGAGCGTTTGAAAGCAGATCCGTCGATCGACCAGCATAAGTTCGTGAAATTACTTGCGTTTTATGTGCGAGTATCCCCGGAATATACAGATAAAGAATTGCCTTATGAAACGTTGGTAAACAAAGTTCGAGGATTGAGATATGTCGCTTATAATGTGTATGATCGGGATGATGCCATGCCCCATTTTTATTACGTGCAGGGTTTGGAATACCTGTTGAAACGAGCCTTGGAAGAAGGAAAGCAAATCCCTACTGATTTGGTCGCCACTCCGGCATACGGGAAAAAAGTGTATGATATGCGTCACCCGGATTTAAAAGTGAAACCCAAACGAAGGTAAAGATATATTTGTTACCTTTATAGCCTTCACTCGGATGATTTCGAGTGAAGGAACAACAAAAATGTAATGTATGAATTATTTAAAACTGGTCTTTCTTGTGCTGTTCGTGATTCCCTCGGTAGTTGTGGGGCAAAAAGTTGTAAACAGTAATTTTTTGGGTAACTGGGCGAATTCCGGAACGGGAGCTTGGGAGTATGGTTTTTATGAAGATGGGGCTGTTGCATGTTCTGATTTCTGGAAATATAAACGAGTGGAATTCGGAAAAAAACGAATGGAGGTTGTACTGGAAAATGGCAATCAGACGATAGCACTCAAGATCAAGCAGGGGAAGAACGGGAATATTTTTATAGCACGTGATGGTGCAAAAGCAGAAGAATTTCGGCCGTGTAATGGTAAAAATTTTGTCGCATGGGTAGGAGTTGATACTGTTTCCTTTTCAAGACCTCTCGTGATTACCGATACCGTCACGATACGCGGTTATATTCGTAACCTTGATAAGGTGACACATCCGGCGTTACGGGGGTACACATTTACTTGTAGCTATAATGGATTGTTGGGAGAAGATGGAGGAGAAATCGTTGCTCCAATCGATTCTTCCGGGCGGTTTACACTTCATTTTACCGTAAGTGCGCCTCAGCGTGTTATATTGGAGTGGGGACGGATGTGGAAAAATATTATTGTTGAGCCGGGGGAGACGGTTTTGTTATATGCGGATGCTTCGGACTGGAAAACGGTTCCGAATGTGTCGAAGGAAGAGATGATTAACGGGAAAAAGGATGTGTTATTCATGGGGAAGAATGCTCGTTTTCATCAGGAGTACACGTGTTTCCCTTATCCGTTATGGATGAGAGATATGTACGAGTTGAGGGAAATTGCCCGTTCGGATATGGAGTTCTTGCGCTTGGCTGAGGCCGATTATTTGAAGTCGGTGGCATGTTTCGATTCTATTTGTGGGAAATATCCGAATTTTTCAAAGAGATGCAGGGAGGCGATAGAAAATGAATGGAAATACTACTTCGCGGCGACGTTGATGCAAAATCGGTTTAATCTAGGTAGGAGGCAACGGTTTGAGCCTGAATACATGGAGTATGTGAACGCTCATTTTTCGGTAAATGAACCTTTATGTTATTTTATAACTCAACGTTACTCAACATTTTTGCGAGATTATACCGGTTACGTGGATCATCAAAAATTTAGGTATATTGAGGGGATGGGGATGGCTTATATTCCCGATGATCGTTTTTATGAGGCGTTAAGGAGATTGAAGGAGGGCGGAAGGTTTGAGGAATTGACAACAGAAGATATAGCAACTTGTGAAAATATCAACAGAAAGATTTTGGACTTGAGTCGGCAGCAAATTGCGGATACAAATGCGTTTCAGGCGGTAATAGCGGGCAACTCTATGCTTTATGGTAAATTGAATGCATATCGTTCCATACCGGAAGTGCGGGAACAGGAGGAAGTTATCACCCGGGAATACGAGTTGTTACTCTATGACACGCTGGTTTCCGATCTTTTATTGAAAGAACTTTGCTATGCACAATTGTTTATGACAGGAATGGAGTATGATCATAAGCCATTGTTACCGGGAATGATGAAATTGGCAGATGCTAGAATTTCAAATCCTATATTAAACCGGAAGGTGAAGGAGACCAGTGCTGTTTACCAGAAGATTGCTAGTAAGAAATTAGCTTACGAGGCGAGTCTGATTGATGTTGGGCAATTTAGTCATATCTCGGATGCTGATTCTCTTTGGCAGGCGTTGATTGAACCTTATCGAGGAAATGTGATTTTGCTCGATTTCTGGGGATCGTGGTGTGAACCTTGTAAGAATATGTTGGCATTGATGGGTGACATTGAGAAGGTGTTCGAGAACGAGAAAGTGGTATTTATGTATTTTGCTTATAGCTCACCGGAAGAGGCGTGGAAAAATGTTATCAAAGAATTTGATCTTACGGGAAAAAATATTGTGCATTATAATTTACCACCTCTACAACAGCAGATGATCATCGAGAAGATGAGGGTACGCGGATACCCAACGTATAAAATTATAGATAAGGCCGGGAACGTGACGAGTAGGGTATTGGAATATCCGTTGCGGCCTCAAAGCGTGATAAATGAGATCAAGGCGGAACTGGAGCGTGAATAGGTGGGCCGTTTAATAAGTCTATTTTTTATTATTCAGAGATATAAATTTATTCTTATATCGAACTCATGTTATTTAAAGTGCTAAAATATAATGTGAGTTTGATATCGCAATGTTTTATTGTTTGCTTGTTGTGAATACTCTGCTTCATATCATTACTTGAACTATCTTTGCTCCCGGACAAAGTGATAGTTTTCAACGGTACTTGGCTTGGTCCCATTTTTGATTGATGGGCCGAAAGCAGAAGAGTTTTGGTTTTCATTTGCGATCGGTACAATCGGTGGGCTATTATTTTCGATTATAGCTTTGGTGTTCTTTATGCCGATATTAATGCCTTTGGGATCACTTTTAAAAAAACGGAAAATTAATAATTAAACTATTCTACATGAAAATATGACTGTTCTTTAGCAAGTTCTAAATAAAGCGTTTTTGTACCTTCGATTTGCTGGTAATGTTCTCCGACTTTATGGCAGAAGTTCCAACATATCTTTTGAGGATTGAAGATGATGGTTGCGTCTTCCGGGTAGAATTCACACCATTGGTTTATAGATTCCTCATATTGTTTGCCTTGGAATAATGAGGCGATCCCGTTTTCAATCATAAAAATGAATTGTGAAAAGCCGAGTAGTTGGAAGTTGTTGGAAAGAAGATAGTAGGTTTGTCCGTCCTTTTGTAAGGTGAATATCTTCTCGATCTTTATGTATCCGGTGGTATCAATGGCTACGGTGTTCCAACCACCTTTACCGTTCTCGTAAAGGAGGAATGAATACAAGGGGTTGTATGACCATTCTTGAAAATTTATGACTCCGACTTTGTGGTCTGCAGAGGCTACGTCAGCTAATAAATGTACATCCGGACATAGGCGGGCTGCTTGTTCGAGAAAACGGAAGAAGAAGCCTGTTTCTTCGGTTGTTAGCTCTTCACCCCGATGGTTCTGGCGGTAGCCTAATTCATGTCGCATGAGTTCCAAGGCTGCTTGAACCTCTTCTGCCGGGTAGTATTTACGTTCTCCTATTTGGTATTTTTGTAGGAGTGCTACCGTGTGTATGACTTTTTGCTGCTCGGTGGAATCTGTGTGATAGGGAATGAAGAAACCTTGTTGTTGTAAGGAATCGAAATATGCCGTGAGATTTTTAGGTGCCGTGCTTTCTTGTATTGGGCCGTGTAACAGAAAGGATTGTTCCGGTTTTTGTTTATTTTCCGAGCGATTCCGATTTGAGTTACATGAAATAATCAGGGCTGAGTTCAAGATGAATAGTAAAAGTATCAACGGTCTCATGGCTTATATCTTTTTTAAAACAAGCAGTCCGCTGTCGGACTGCTTGTTTTATGTTTGAAATGATACCTTAGTTCAATTCTGCCAATTGTTGTTCAATGGCTTTGATTTTTGCTTCGGCATCAGCTTGTTTCTTACGTTCGTTCTCGACAACTTGTGCCGGGGCTCCACTGACAAACTTCTCGTTCGAGAGTTTTTTCATCACGGATGCCAAGAAGCCTTGGGCGTAAGCTAGATCAGCTTGCAGTTTGGCTCTGACTTCTTCTGTGTTGACCTCTCCGACAGCGGGGATGAAGTATTCAACCGTGTCGCAGATAAAGCTCCATGCTCCTTTTACCGTGTCGTTGACCATTTCTACATCTTGGATATTACCCATTTTACAGATAATGCTCTCGAATTGTAGCGGGTAGCGGTCGTTACTTTTCACTCTTAAAGAAATCGCATCTTTGAAGGCAATGTTGTTTTGCTTGCGAATCGTGCGGATTCCGGCGATCACTTCTTTCGTGTTTTCAAAGGTATTCAAGAAGTTTTCGTCGTATTTTCCAGGGATTGGCATCACGGAAACCATGATACTTTCTCCGTCTTTCCGCTCTCTCAAGTTCTGCCAGATCTCTTCCGTGATGAACGGCATGAACGGGTGAAGTAATTGTAACATTTCCTCGAAGAGGTAAATGGTCTTATTATAAGTGATCTGGTCAATCGGTTGTTCGAATCCCGGTTTGATGATTTCCAATAACCAAGAGGAGAACTCATCACGGAATCCGGTGTACACGGTCATAAGAGCCTCGGAGATCCGGTATTGCTCGAATTGGGTGTTCAAGGTTTCTTTGCACTTGTTCAAGTATTGTTCGAACCATTCAAGAGCTAATTTAGAATGCAAGGGTTGTTCCAAGTCTGCGACTTTCCAGTTGCTGACTAGGCGGAATGCATTCCATATTTTAGTCGTGAAATTACGTCCTTGTTCCGGAAGACTTTCATCAAAAAGAAGGTCTCCCCCGGCGGGAGCGCACAATAACATACCAACCCGTACACCGTCAGCCCCATATTGATTGATCAGGTCAATCGGGTCCGGAGAGTTACCAAGAGATTTGGACATCTTGCGATGGAGTTTATCTCGAACGATTCCCGTGAGGTACAGGTTCGAGAACGGTTTCTCGTGGCGATATTCATAACCGGCCATGATCATTCTTGCCATCCAGAAGAACAGAATATCAGGTCCGGAAACTAGGTCATTTGTCGGGTAGTAATAGTTAATATCTTCATTGTCCGGTTCCAAAATGCCGTTGAACACGGAGATAGGCCACAGCCAAGACGAGAACCAAGTGTCCAAACAATCTTCATCTTGACGTAATTGGTCAACCGGGATGTCTTTGCCGAATTTCTCCTTCACCAGTTGTACTGCTTCCGTGGGAGTTGCGGCAACCACATAGTCGTTGCTATCCGGCAAGTAGTATACCGGAATCTGGTGACCCCACCATAATTGGCGGCTGATACACCAATCTTTCACGTTCTCCATCCAATAGCGATACGTGTTCTTGTATTTGGCCGGGGTTAGGAGAATATCGTCGTTCATCACGGCATCCAAGGCCGGTTTGGCTAGTTCCTTCATTTTCAGGAACCATTGCATGGATAGTTTAGGTTCGATAACCACGTTAGTCCGCTCGGAATATCCTACCTTGTTATTGTAGTCTTCTATCTTTACAAGGTTACCCGCTTTTTCCAGTTCAGGGATGATTTCTTGACGCACAACAAAACGATCTTTACCCACGAAAAGCTGTGCATTCTCGTTTAATGTACCATCGTCATTGAAAATATCGATGGTTTCAAGATGGTGTTTATAACCGATTTCGTAGTCATTGATGTCGTGTGCCGGGGTGATTTTTAATGCTCCGGTACCGAATTCCATATCCACGTATTCGTCCTGAATAATCGGGATCACCCGGTTAACCAAGGGGACAATACATTTCTTGCCGGCCAGATGACGAAAACGCTCGTCATTGGGATTCACGCACACGGCGCTATCACCCAAGATAGTTTCCGGGCGGGTCGTGGCAATGATGATATATTCGTCCTCTGTCCCTTCAATACGGTAACGTAGGTAATATAATTTACTGTGTTCCTCTTTGTAAACAACTTCTTCATCGGATACGGCTGTTTTGGCCGACGGGTCCCAGTTAACCATCCGGACTCCTTTATAGATAAGTCCTTTGTTATACAGGTCGATAAATACCTTTATCACGCTGGCAGAACGGACTTCGTCCATTGTAAAACAGGTTCTGTCCCAATCGCAGGATGCACCCAATCGCTTTAATTGTTCGAGGATGATCCCCCCGTGCTTTTCAGTCCATGCCCAAGCGTGTTTTAAAAACTCATCCCGGGAAAGGTCCCTTTTCTCGATGCCTTCACTTTTAAGTTTGGCTACTACTTTGGCTTCCGTGGCAATGGAGGCATGGTCGGTTCCCGGAACCCAACAAGCATTTTTACCCAGTAAACGGGCGCGTCTGACGAGTACGTCCTGTATCGTGTTGTTCAGCATGTGTCCCATGTGCAGGACTCCCGTGACGTTAGGTGGCGGGATTACAATACAATACGGAGTTCTCTTTTTATCAACAGTGGAATGGAAAAATCTGTGTTCCAACCAGTATTGATACCATTTCTCTTCGCTCGTTCGCGGATCATAGTTTGTTGGGATCATTTTAATTCAGATTAAAATTATATATTCGTAAAAAGGCTGCCTTGTCGAGCAGCCTTGTTTTTTTATTCTTCTGATTTTCTAAGTCTTCTTCCTTTTTTCTTTTGTGCATCCAGGAGAGCTTCAAGGTCTGCTTTTTGTTGCGAACCGTCGTAGTCACAGATGTATTTATCGATGAGAATACGACCACAGTACTCGCAGACGATGATTTTCTTCCGAGAACGGATGTCTAACTGTCTCTGTGGCGGGATTTTGTTGAAACATCCACCACATGCATCACGGTCAACGGTTACAACGGCTAATCCATTGCGGGCGTTGGAACGGATACGGCGATATGCCGTTAATAGACGTTCGTCAATGGTTGCTGCGAGTTCTTCCGATTTGGTTTGCAAAGACTCTTCATCTTTGTGAGTTTCATTGATAATGTCGTTCAATTCACCTTTTTTAGCCTCCAAGTCAGATACTTTGTCTTCGTAACGCTTTTTGGATTCTTCCATTAGCGCTTCTTTTTCTGCTTTTGCTTTTTGAGCTTCCCGGATTCTCTTTTCCTGTAATTCAATTTCCAGTTTCTGGAATTCGATTTCCTTGCTTAAAGCATCGTATTCGCGATTGTTACGAACATTATCCAATTGTTCACTGTATTTTTTGATCGCTTCCTCGGCTTTCTTGATGTCCATTTTCCGAGTGGAAGAGGTTTTGTCAAGTTCGCCTAATTCAACCTTCAAGTTTTCGATACGTGTTTCCAATCCCGCGATCTCGTCTTCAAGGTCTTGAACTTCTAACGGTAATTCTCCCCGTAGAGTCTTGATTTTATCGATCTCGGTGTCAATTCTTTGTAATTCATACAGGTTCTGCAGTTTTTCTTCAACTGTCAGCTCTTGCATTTTCTCATTGTTATTCGTCACCATATATTATAAATACTTAATCGGATTTGTATTAATCTCAGAAAACTGAACCGCAAATTTAGATATTTTTTTTGTAAGTATCTCATAAAATATCTCTTTTGTGAATTGTTCGCTTTCGTAATGGCCAATATCGGCAATCATAATGCGGTTTTCCGTGAGGAAAAAGTCATGATATTTGAAATCCCCGGATATATATATGTCGGCCTGTCTGGCCAAGGTCTGCTTGAAAAAGGAGGCTCCGGCTCCACCACAAACGGCAACCCGTTGTATGGAGGATGTATGAGGTGTTGTGTAACGTAACCTATCACACCGGAATATTTCTTTTACTTGCTGCAAAAAGGCCATGCTTTCAACGGGTTGTTGTAACTCGCCGATAATCCCGAATCCGTTACCGTCCATCGGGTCTCCTTCCGGTTGAAGAATCTGTCGATGGTGCAGGTCGAGTTTATCTGCCATACGTCCGCTTACACCGTTGGCAACCACGTCCATGTTCGTGTGTGCAGCGTAAATAGTGATGTCGTGTTTGATGGCATCAATCACGCAGCGCTCCACGTAAGTTGCCGGAGTAATATGTTTTAGCCCGCTGAAAATGAGTGGATGGTGGGAAATAATTAAATTGTGTCCCTTATCAATCGCTTCCTTTACAACCTCTTCGGTGACATCAATACATAGTAGTATGGATGTTAATACCCGTTCCGGATCCCCGCAAAGTAATCCGGAATTATCGAAACTTGCCTGAAGTTTTAACGGGGCATAGGCTTCTATGAGCGAAATAATCTCTTTTATATACATATTTGGAATTTAAAATTTAGAATTTAAAATCTAAAATCTAAATTATTACGGTAGCTGGCTTTTGATGGATAACAATTCTTCCTTAATTCCTTTCAGGCGTTTTATGACCTCGAAGTGTAATTCGGTTTCGTCCTTCCGGTTCTTGAGTTGTTGCTGGGCTCCTTTTAGGGTCATTCCTTTTTCCTTGACTAGATGGTAGATCAGATGGAAATTATCGACATCCGCTTTCGTAAATTGACGGTTCCCTTTTTTATTTTTGTGAGGTTTAATCACGTCGAATTCTTTTTCCCAGAACCGGATCAATGACGTGTTGACTCCGAACATCTCGGCTACTTCTCCGATAGAATAATACAACTTTAATGATTCTTCAGCCACCATGTTTAATTGAAAATTGAAAATTGAAAATTGAAAATTAGCTTTTCAAGTTTCGTTTTTCGGTGTTATACATTCATTTAGAATCTCTAAATCTAAAATTTAAATTGGATCAGTCCATGCTTTGTCCCGTGTTATTTGCGGTCTCCACTAACAACTCGAACTCGTCGGGGGTGAGATCGTTGAAATAAAAGTTTATGGGATCTATCGGCTTGTCATTTTTCCGTACTTCATAGTGTAGGTGAGGTCCCGTGGATAGTCCGGTGTTGCCCAAATATCCGATAACGTCCCCTCGCTTGATTTTTTGGCCTTTTTTAGCCAGGATTTTATCCATGTGGGCATATAGCGTTTTGTAACTGAATCCGTGGTCGATAACCACGTGACGGCCATATCCCTTATCAAATTTACTTTCGATAACTACACCGTTGCCAGTTGCATAGATCGGGGTCCCGATAGTACCCGTGAAGTCCATGCCTGCATGGAATTTTGGGGTTTTGTAGATGGGATGCATCCGATAGCCGAATGAAGATGTTACCTGATGTGTATTTTTGTCTTTCAACGATACCGGAAGGATAGCCGGAATGGAGGCTAACATGTCGATTTTGTTTTTGGCCAGTTCTTCAATCTTGTCAAAGGATTTACTTTGAATATAGATTGCTTTTGATAATTCATCTATTTTCTTGGCTGTTCCGATAATCAGATCCGCGTTGTCGATTTGTCTCAGATGTTCGTACTGGTCAACACCCCCGGAACCTGCCCGGCGAATGGATGACGGGATCGGGTCGGTTTCGAAGATCACCCGATAAATGTTATCATCCCGGGATTCCATATCTTTTAAGACGTTATCCAGGTGTTCTACCTTGTTACTTAATAAACTATATTGAGTGAGAACTTCCTCGTATTTCCGTTTTAAAAGTTTTTCTTTCGGGGAATCAATGAAAGCATATACCAAGTATAGCATGACAATAGCCAAGGAGAAACTAGAAAAGAATTTCTTGAATAATCTCCAAAGCCTTTTTCTTAAAGATGATTCTATTTTATCAAAAGATAATGTGTCCGAATTAAAATGATACCCTGCTTTTCGCATAGTTACTAATAAAAAATAGTGTTTGCGATGCAAAGTTAAAGAAATAATCTAAATTTGCAACTTGGTAAACAAGGCAGATCAAAGTGATAGCATGATAATCCCGGTTGAAATGCGCTTGGTAGGAAGGATGTCAAAAAGGGAGCTGAATTTCTTTTCGAGCGAGGATTAGGGCAATAAGCATGGAGTTGATAGAGAGTGAAAGACAGAATCTGCGTATGTCATTTTTAAATTTAGAAGGTATGAAATCAGCAGAAATCAGACAGAGATTTTTAGATTTTTTTGAGAAGAAATCACATACAATAGTACCATCGGCACCGATGGTGATCAAAGGGGACCCGACCTTGATGTTCACGAATGCCGGAATGAATCAATTTAAAGATATAATTCTAGGAAATGTGCGTCCGAAAGCAACTCGGGTGGCGGATTCCCAGAAGTGTTTGCGTGTTTCCGGAAAGCACAATGATTTGGAGGAGGTGGGACATGATACCTATCATCACACGATGTTCGAGATGTTGGGTAACTGGTCATTCGGTGATTATTTCAAGAAAGAGGCGATTGCTTACGCTTGGGAGTTCCTTACGGGAGAGATGGGGTTGGATAAAAATCGATTGTATGCAACCGTTTTTGAGGGAAGTAAGGATGATCGTTTGGAAGAAGATAAAGAGGCGTTGGAGTATTGGAAATTGTACTTGCCTGAAGATCGGATTCTGTACGGGAATAAAAAAGATAATTTCTGGGAAATGGGGGATATGGGACCTTGCGGACCTTGTTCGGAGATTCACATAGACTTGCGCCCGGAGGCCGAACGGGCATTGAAACCGGGGCGTGAATTAGTGAATAAGGATAACCCGTTAGTGATCGAGATCTGGAATCTGGTGTTTATGCAGTATAACCGTAAGGCTGATGGTAGTTTGGAGAATTTACCCAGTCATCACGTGGACACTGGGATGGGATTCGAGCGTTTGTGTATGGCCGTACAGGGAAAGACGTCCAATTATGACACGGATGTATTTACTCCGATCATCGGGGAGATTGCCCGATTAAGTGGAAAAGAATACGGGAAGGATGCGGCTGCGGATGTCGCAATGCGGGTGATTGCAGATCACTTGCGTACGATCGCATTTTCAATTACAGACGGGCAGTTACCTTCGAACGTGAAAGCTGGTTACGTGATCAGGAGAATCTTACGTCGGGCTGTTCGTTATGCTTATACATTCTTGGATCAGAAGGATGCATTCATGTATAAGTTGGTGCCGGTGTTGATTGAGGTTATGGGGCAACACTATCCGGAACTCTCTTCCCAGCGGGTATTGATTGAGCGGGTAATACAAGAAGAGGAAAATGCTTTCTTGCGTACATTAGATAAAGGTATAAAGTTATTGGATAAGATTATTGAGAAAACCAAGGCGGAAGATTTCTTGACTGTACCGGGGAATGTGGCTTTTGAGTTGTATGATACTTATGGTTTCCCGTTGGATTTGACCGAGTTAATTTTGAAAGAAAACGGATTGGTGGTAAATCGTCGGGAGTTCAAGGCCGAGATGGAAGCTCAGAAAGAACGTTCCCGTTCGGCTGCTGCCGTGAACACGGATGATTGGGTGGAATTGATTGCCGATGATACCCAGGAGTTTGTGGGGTATGATTACACGGAAACAGAAGTGCAGATTACCCGTTATCGCCGGGTGAGTACGAAAGGAAAAACGCTTTATCAACTGGTGTTTAATATAACTCCATTCTACGGAGAGAGCGGAGGACAGGTCGGTGATCGTGGCTGGTTGATTTCAGAAACGGAAAAGATTAATGTTTTAGATACTCATAAAGAAAATGGGTTGACGGTTCATATAACAGACCGTTTGCCGGAGGATTTGACTCAGGTGTTCACGGCAAAGGTGGATTTGGACAAACGGGTTGCCACGGAGAATAATCACACGTCAACTCACTTGTTGCATTATGCTTTGCGGAAAGTGTTGGGAACGCACGTGGAGCAGAAAGGATCATACGTGAGTGACGAGTATTTGCGTTTTGACTTTTCCCATTTTCAGAAGGTGACTGACGAAGAGTTGGAGAAAGTTGCAGCCATAGTGAACCAGGAAATTCGTAAGAATTATCCGTTGGAAGAAAGTCGGGCTATACCTATCGGACAAGCCAAGAAAATGGGTGCGATGGCCATCTTCGGGGAGAAGTATGGGGATTTGGTTCGTGTGGTGAAATTTGGGGAATCTGTGGAATTGTGTGGAGGTACGCATGCCCATGCCACGGGTCAAATCGGGTTCTTCAAGATTATTTCAGAGAGTTCCGTTTCTGCCGGGGTTCGTCGTATAGAAGCCATTACGGCAGCGAAGGCGGAAGAATATATCTTGAATTATTTCAAGATGATGAAGGAAATTGATAGTATGTTTAAGTCTAACCGAGGTGTATTAGAGAATGTTAGAGAACTGTTGAACGAAAACGAGGGGTTAAAGAAAGATGTAGAGAAATTCACGCAGGAGAGTTTACGGATCATGAAAGAAGGGTGGAAGAACGAAAAGCGTGTAATCCGTGATATTAACATGATTGTGAAGACGGTTATGATGCCCCCGGCAAACGTGAAAGATATTGCTTTCCAGCTAAAAGGGGAGTTGAATAACCTCATTCTGGTGATTGGTGGTGTCTTTAATAATAAGCCTCATTTGACCGTGATGTTCAGCGATACTCTGGTGAAAGACTTTGGATTGCATGCCGGGCAGATCGTCAAGGATGCTGCTCAAGAAATTAAAGGTGGTGGTGGTGGACAACCATTTTTCGCAACTGCCGGAGGATCAAATCCTGAGGGGGTTAGTAAAGCTCTGGAAAGAGCGGAGAAACTGATTTTGGATAAAATTCATTAGTTTTTGGTACAAAATTTGTGTAGCCTTTTATATATTAATAAAAATTTATACATTTGTTTTGTGAAAAAGGAAGTGAACTAATTTGAGTATTACAATAAAAATTAAGACGAGTATGAAAAAAACATTAGGTTTTGTTGCCGTTGTTGCCTTATCTGGGTTAATAACTGTGTCCTGTTCTTCATTGAATAAAATGAAGAAACGTGCAGGAGAAATCACGTATTCTGTTACTCCGGAGACATTAGTGGCTAAAGGAGGAATGGTTGATTTGAAGATAGACGTAACTTTCCCGGCTAAATATTTTAACAAAAAAGTGGCTATTGAGGCTACCCCTGTATTGCGTTTCAAAGGAGGAGAGAAAGCTTATGAAATGAAAGCTATCCAAGGTGAGAAAGTTCAGGGTAATGCAGAAGTGATTCCTTACGAAGCTGGTAAGACCGTTTCTTACATGAGCCGTATTCCTTACGAGGATGCAATGAGACTTTCTGATTTGGAAATCGATATTACCGGGGCAAAAGGTGCCAAAACCGTGAAATTCGATCCGAGAAAAATTGGCGATGGTGTGATTGCTACTGAAACCTTGGTAGTAAATGCTCCTGCAACTTCAGTCGGAGAGGATAAATTCCAACGGATTATCAAGCAACAGGAAGAGGCTGCTATCTATTATTTGATTAACTCTGCAAACATTCGTTCTAAAGAAATGACTTCTGAAGAAATGAAAAAGTTAGAGGCTTACATCAAAGAAGCTGCAGCGAAAGAAAATATGAACTTGAACGGAATTGATGTTAGATCATACGCTTCTCCTGATGGTGCTTATGATTTCAACGAGAAATTAGCTAACCAACGTGAAAAGAGTTCTTCTACTTTCTTGAAAAAACAAATGAAGAAAGGTAAAGTTGATCAGTATAAAGACGAGAATTTCTTCAAGAATTTCGTTGTAGCTGAAGACTGGGACGGATTCAAGAAAGCTATGGAAGAATCGAATATTCAGGATAAAGAATTGATCCTTCGCGTATTGTCAATGCACTCTGATCCTGAAGTAAGAGAGAGAGAAATCAGAAATATCGCATCTGCTTTCGCAGTTGTTGCTGATCAGATCCTTCCGAAATTAAGAAGATCTTTGTTTGTTGTAAATACCGAATTGATTGGTAAGTCAGACGATGAATTGAAAGCTTTAGCTAAATCAAATCCGGCAGACTTGAATGTAGAAGAATTACTTTATTCTGCTACTTTGTTCGATAATAACAATGATAAATTAGCTATTTATGAGGCTTGTATGAAACAATTCCCGAATGACTGGAGAGGTTTCAACGATGCAGGTATGATTCAATTTGAAATGGGTAATATCGCTGCTGCTCAATCTAATTTCAATAAAGCTAATTCCATGTCAGCTAACAATCCAGTTGTTCAAAACAACTTGGGTGCTGTAGCTTTGAAAAATGGTGATTTGAAACAAGCTGAAATTTATTTTGGTGCTGCTACCGGTGCTGGTGACGAAGTAAACTATAACAAAGGTATCGTGGCTATCAAGAGCGGTGACTATACTGCTGCTGTAAATTATTTCGGTCAATGCAATTGCGTGAATGCTGCTTTAGCTAACGTGCTTGCTGGAAATAATAACGAGGCGTTGAAGAAATTGAATGCTGAAAACAAAGAATGTCCGATGTCTTATTACTTGAAAGCTGTTATTGGTGCTAGAACCAATGATGCAACTGCAGTAATCGAAAACTTGAGAAAAGCATGTTCTTTGGATGGTTCATTCAAACAATTGGCTGCAACCGATATGGAATTTGCTAAATTCTTTGAAAACAACGACTTCATTGCAATAACAAAATAATTATCTGTTAAGATATGCAAAAAGGCAACCATGCGGTTGCCTTTTTTATTTACCTTTTTTTTAACACATAGTTTTTTGCTGAATATATATCTTTGTATTCTAAAAATTAATGTGTTGACGCATGAGGAGTTTTGTAGGTATAATAATTATTATTCTTTTCGTTGCTTGTACTCGTAATAAAAGTGTGCAAGTATCGGGCCGGGTAGAGACAGGTGATACTGTTGTTTATTTTCAAGTAAACGATAGCCTTCATAAATTCCGCCTGGATGAGAAACATTATTTTTCCGGTAAAATAGAACTGGAAAAGGGTACCTATGCTCGTTTCATTCCTTATTCGATTCAAGTTTTTTTAACACCTGGAGAAGATTTAGAAATCAGTATGAATAACGTGAGGAATGTGTCCAATTCCTTGCAGTTTAAAGGTACATTGAGTGCAATTAATACTTATTTGAAGGAACAACAAAATCGATATTTCATTTACGATCCTAATTTATATAAACTGAATGAGAAGGATTTTGTGAATCGGATGCGGGAAAATATTAATACCAGTACCGTTTTGTTAGAGGCAAAGAACTTGGGAGAAGAATTCACGAAGCAAGAACGTGAACGGATCAGGTATCGTGTTGCAGAGCAGGCAATACATTATCCTCGTAGTCATGTTGCTTTTGATACATTGTATAAACCGGGAGTGTTGTATGATAATTTCGTGTCCGAGTTTGACATTAACAACGAGGATATGTTAGCTTTTGATTGTTACCAACGTTTTGTTTTGAATTATATTTATTACAAGGGACAAAATTTCAGTATGCGTCGCTTGGTTAATTATATCCGCTCAAATGTTAATAGTGTAAAGGTTCGGGATTATTTATTATCCGAGGTTGTTTATAATTATTTTCAGGAAAATGGGTTGAAAGATGCCGATTATTTATTGGCAGTATGTTGGAATGAAGTGTCTGATACCAGTAAAATGGTGAAGATAAAACAACTGGTAGATCGCTGGCGTAAGTTGTCTCCGGGGGCTACCGCTCCGAATATTTCTTTACAGGATAGTAACGGAAAGGCATTGTACTTAAAAGATTTGAGGGGTAAATTCCTATACATATCTGTTTGGGCTTCTAGCTATGGAGAGATGGATAAAGAGGTTCAGGCTGAGTGGAAAAAACTTGTCGAAGAGTATAAAGATAAGAATATTCTTTTTGCTACTTTTTGCATGGGACCTTCCCAATGGCTGGGACAAGTAAAGAATCTCCCCGGAGAACATTATGTCGTAAACAATACGTATGCATTCTATTCTCGCTATATGGTTACTGTAATGCCCCGCTATATGCTGATTGATCCGGAGGGGCGAATTGTCGATGTTGATGCACCGAAACCATCAAGCTCTGCTAAATTACTTTTAAGAAGTGTGGGGTTATAAATTTTTTTGTATATTTGTCCATGTTTACAGGGGGTAATATTGCTCGCTGTGATGTATGGTTTATTATAAGAGCTTGATAAAATAACAGATGAAATTTACATTCATGATAAGACATGAATGGGAGACAAAACTTATTTATTATGAAAAGATTTAGTTTATTTTTAGCACTTGCCACACTTTTGTTCTGTGCATGCGATAGTGATACTGTAAAAGTACGGGGAGAAGTAGAAGGACTGAACGGAACTGTAAAATTACTGGCAGAGATGCCGGGCGAACCGGGTTTGACGATTTTGGCTCAACAAGAGGTGAAAGATGGTAAAATAGATTTAAGAACAGATCAGTTTAAAATCCCGGGAAGAGTATGGGTTGATATTGATGGAAAGGCCACGGTTGAGGCTATTCTGGATACAAAAGATATGATCTGGATCAAAGGTAAAATCAAATTCCCGGATCAAATCGAAGCTGATGGTTCTGGTTTGATGGACGAGTACAAGGAAATCAAGAAGATGTACAAGGAAAGATTTGGTGAAGATATTGCCAAGATTGACAAGCGTATAGAAAAGATCAGTAAAAAAGAAAAACTTACCAAGGATGATGAAGTTATGCTGGGTATTCACCAGTTGCAAAAACAACGTTTTCTGAAAAAACAAGCCAATTGGACAAGAGATTTGATTGTTGCTAACCCGCGTAAAGAAATTTCTTTATTTTTGATTAAAGACCAGTTAGTGGATAGTTTGGATTTGCAAAAGAAACTATTTAACAAAATGACGGTTGAAAATAAAGAAAGTAACATTTACAAAGTGTTAGAGAGCAAACTAAAATAAAGCATAAAACCATTATAGTGGTTTTAATTTTCCCGTTTTTATTACTTAGTTGTTTTTTAGAGGTACCTTACCCGGGTACCTCTTTTTCATGATATTTTCTTTTCAAGTCATTGCATGATGAAATAAAAAATGCTATTTTCGCTGATTGTATATGGCAGCTTATGATTAAAAAAATAATAATCAGAATATTATCTATCATTATGCTTATCGCTTTTATCGCGGTGGTGAGCGTGCAATGGATTTGGATGAAATATAGTATGCGGGAAGGTGAGGCTCGTTTCACCTCAAAGGTGTACGATGTTTTAGGGAAGGCTGTTAATCTGGTTGAGCAAACTAATAATATTCGTCTTTTTAATGATTTGAAAGAACGCTACACGCAGGTGGAGGAAGTTATTTCTACGATGAATCATGCTCAGGATTCTGTATTGGCGGATGAAGATCCGGGTAATAACGAAATCTCTCTTTTTTCGCTTGCTTTCTCTAAAGGTAAAGTCGGAGAAGGGCAGGGGGGAAATATCTCTAGCATGTTGAGGATTTTCATGAATCCGGGAGGACGGATGGGCCCCGGCTATATCTTGGAAACGGACCGGGATAATAATATCCTTTATCAGGTGATGCGTTCTGCGACATCGGAGGCCGAAAGATTAGCCGATTCGTTGGAACGTCAGCGAATGATGGATCTGGTACGGGAGTTTGTGATTCGTTATTTGAGGGAGAAAGATCCGCAGATGGCGCAGGTGGAGAAACGTTTGGAGAACGTTGATTTAAATCCTTACTTGAAAGAGGAAATGATCAATACGGGAATTGATAACCCGTTCACGTGGAAGATTATGACCCGGGAGCAAATCGTACAATATATCAAGGAAAAGGGAACAAAAGGATTTTATTACGTGGAATTGTTCCCTAATGACCAGACCACGAAAGATGCTAACCTGTGTGTGATGTTTGACACGAAGGATTCTCTTTTCTATAATAATATGGGATGGATGTTTATCGCTTCGGGTTTTTGTATTATCGGTTTGATGAGCGTGTTTATTATTACGATCGTGATTATCATGCGGCAGCAGAAATTGTCTGTGATCAAGAATGATTTTATCAATAACATGACACACGAGTTCAAGACCCCGTTGGCAACGATTTCACTGGCCACGTCTGCTATTGAGAAAGAAAAGGTGTTGAACGATCGAACACAGATATTGAAGTTTAATTCAATGATCCGTAACGAGAACGAGCGGATGAATAAATACGTGGAAAGAATCTTGTTGCAGGCTAAGCTGGACCGGAGAGAAGTACATTTGAAAAAAGTTCCTGTAAACTTGAACGTGCTGGTGGATGAGGCCGTAGAACATTTCAGACTACAAGTCGAAGAGAAGGGAGGAGTTATTCGAGCCGAACTAGATCCGGAAGGTTATGTAATATCTGCGGACGAGGTACATATGCTGAATGTTGTCTGTAATTTGATTGATAATGCCATCAAATATTCCCATGATTCGTTGAATATATACATATACACGAAACAGGAGGGTAACCGTTTTATTATTGGAGTTCGAGACACGGGAATCGGAATTCCGAAGGAGGCGCAGGACAAGGTGTTCAAACGTTTCTATCGGGTACCTAGCGGGAACGTGCATAACGTGAAAGGGTTCGGATTGGGGTTGAGCTATGCAAAATCGATCGTGGAATTGCATGGCGGAGAGATCCAGTTAACCTCGAAGAAGAATAAGGGGACTCAAGTAGAGATTATTTTTAAAATGGAGAGTTGAAATAGTAAATATATAAATAAATAGATATGGGACATAAAATACTCTTGGTAGAAGACGATCCTTGTTTCGGGTCGGTTCTGAAATCTTATTTGGAGTTATCCGATTACGATGTGATACACTGCACGAACGGAGTCGATGGCTTTGAAGCATTTCGTAAGGAAAAGTTCGATTTGTGTCTATTGGATGTGATGATGCCCGAGATGGATGGTTTTACTTTAGGTAAGAAAATCCGGGAGCTGGACGTTACAGTACCTTTCGTGTATATCACCGCTAAAAGTATGAAGGATGACATGAAATTGGGTTACGAGATTGGGGCAGATGATTATATTGTTAAGCCGTTTGATTCCGAATTGTTGATCTTTAAGATTAAAGCTATTCTCAGCCGTTGCGAACATGAAGAAACGGAAGTGAAACCTAAATTGATAGAATTGGGAGCTTACTTGTTTAACACGGAGTTGCGTACGATTACAAAAGGTGATGAAGTTATTAAGTTGACCCCGAAAGAGTCTCGTTTGCTGGAATTATTATATTATCATCGGGATGGTCTGTTACAACGTGATAAGGCCTTGAATGAGATCTGGGGAGCCAGCGATTATTTCACGGCCCGTAGTATGGATGTTTACGTGACCAAGTTGAGAAAATATTTTAAAGATGATCCAGCGATCAAAATAGAAAATGTACATGGATCAGGTTTCCGCTTAATTTTGGAAGAGAAATAAATGTGAGACTACAAAAAGAAAAGTTGAGAATCAAATTCTCAACTTTTCTTTTTGTTTACTGAACGGTAACGCTTCCTGCGTCACTATTCGCTGAATATTGTGGAGCATAAATACATTGTAAGGTGGTAATGCCATCTTGATAAGTCCCACTTTGGGCAATCCATACCGTGTATTCGAACACGTGCGTGCCTTTGGGGAGGAAATCAAAGAATAAATTTGTTGCGACATCTGTGGTTTCTTGATAGTATCCAAGATTGTCTTGCCAGCGGTTACCAGATAGCTGTTCTGTGGGTTCGAAACATCCGGCTCTCAAATCTTTCAGATGTACGAATTGCATATCCTGATCATTGGTTACCGTGATACGGATACAAATTCGGTCTCCGACTTGTAACTCCTGTCCTACCAGTGGGGTAAGTGTATTGCCATTGGCATTTTCTTTCTGAATGAAAAGATTTTTCTTCACGGAGATACCACCTGAATGACTGGTAATCTTGTCTAATTTTTCAAAGTATTGTAAATATAGACCACCCCAACTTGTTTGTTGCTGTTTCTTTGAAAGGGTTACGTTCATCATCTTCGAGGTAATTTCTTTACTCGTGAAAGTTTGTTTGATGTAACCGAGTGTTTTTTCTTCCGGGGAAACATTCAGGTTCTTGTTTCCGAGTTTGATAGTCAGTTCTTCTTCTGATGCCAATTGATTATTTCCCGTGAGTAACAAGGCATAAATGGCGTCTACCGTACTTGGCGTTGATCCCCAGCTTTGGGTTTGTTTCTGCCGTAATAACCATTGTTTCATCAACTCCGTATCCATGGAATTTCCTTCGATCTCCCGGAAGGCGCTCATGATGGTCACGTGGGTTTGAATAGTGGAATTCGTGAACAGGGTAGAACGGTTGTTTGCCCAATACATTCCCATTTCGGGGGTTGTCGTGGAATATTCTTTCAGAGAACGGATAATTTGTTTGGCAATATCCGTTTTACCGTAACGTTGCATAGCGATGGCAGTTAAGGCTTTTTCGTAAAGAGAAAGTTTTGTCCATGACGTTTCCAGTTGGCCGAGATAATATTTATGTGCCTCCAGAGCCTCTGTCAGTGGAATATCTCTGTATGCGCTACGTGTGTACAAGTACAAGATTTGAGAATATCCGGCTGTCTCCACGTGTTTGTAGGATTCCTGTATTTGTTTATCCAGGAATTGTAATGCCTTGATTTGCATCTTTTTCACCTGTTCCGGGTGACTTGTGACGTTTAAAGAGACAAGTCTTGCCATAGCTTCCAGCACGTTTTCTGTCATGAAGGTACTGGAATTAAATCCTTTAAACCAAGACCATCCGCCATCTTCATTTTGCAGTTCGGCAAGTTTGTTGATCGCTTGTTGTGAGATGTAATTTTGGCGATTAACATCCAGAAGTTCTCCTAATGAATGCATCTGTTGAGTTTCATTCTGGGCATCGGTTACCCAGGGAGAAAGTTGCAATAGGATAGATTTCAATTCCGGGTTCTTTTCTAACGGAGAGGTTAGGGTGGCATCTGGTTTTTGCATCCACTGCTGGATGGTATTTGTGATCTGCGGGTTTGCGTTGGCAATGGCCGTGGCAAGTGTACTGACATAATAGGATGCCGTGATTTCGGTCACGTTATCTGTTTGTGGAGTGTTTATAGTCGGTAGAGCTAACACTGCATACCATATCGGGTTTGCCGTGAGTTCCAGGGTCAGGCGATACGGGGTGACACCTTTCGGGGCATTCAGCTTGAATGTTTGTTGGCCTTGTTGACTCGTGAATATGGGTAGTGTCTGGGTGACTAAAGTTGCGTTAGGAACCACGGGCAGTACGTGCTGTTCTCCATCACTGAATTCTGAAGAAGAGGCAACAATGCGACAGCCGAGTAAATCTATGTTCTCCGGGGCGGTAAATTCAAAGTTGACGGTTTGATTTTCCTGTGCCTTCACGTTAAACGTTACCTGCTGTTTGCTGATCACAGCATTGGTTGAGGGAACGAATAACTCAAGGTAGGCTTCTCCTTGCTGTATTTCCAACGAGAGATTATTAATTGTGGCTTGTAATACGACTTTATCCCCTGTACGTACGAATCGTGGTAAGTTCGTGTTAACCATGAATTTCTTACTTGTAACGACGAGTTTTTCAATTTGTCCGAACTGCATGGTCGGTGTGTGTGCCAGAGCCATGAATTTCCACGTGGTGGTTGATTCCGGTACTGTAAATTTAATGACCACGTTACCGGTTGAATCTGTCAAGAGTTGAGAGAAGAAAAAGGCTGTTTCTTGGAAATTTTGCCTGATTTCCGGGCTGGCAAGTTCGCCGGTTACAAAGGCCTCGTCCCTGGATTCTTTAAAAGAAGATATTCCTCTGATGTAGAGTTTCGGGTCGGAATTACTTAAGTTGGAAACTCCTGCTACTTTTCCGAAAGCAACAACCGCTACGTCTTCTGTCGTAGATTCTTCTGCTAAGGCTCCCGGTACTCCATCGTATCCTCTTACCATGATCTGTGCCTCGTTAGAGAATCCAAACTGATTTAGGCCATATAGATTTAATACATCATATTTAAATCTAGGGACATTTGCCCATTTGATGTGTTCGCTTAAATAACCGTTTAGCGGATAGGTGGTATATCTCCATCTGGGGGGCATGCTATAAGTGGAGTAGACAGGATTGAAGTTCCAGTGATGTGAACGAATTTTATCCAGCGAGACATCGTACATTCCTGCCATCATTTCCGCAATAACGGCTTTCCCTTGTTCGGTTTTGATAATGAATGACCATTCTTCCTGTTGTCCGGGAGTAAGGTGATCTCGGAATGTTTTCGTGGTAATATCCAGTTGTTTGCTTGTTTCTTTACGAGTTAAAGTAATGTTTTCTAGGAAGAATTTGTCATCCTTTATGTAACTGATAAAGACTTCAGCTGTTGGACCGTAAGTTTCCTTGTAAGGGATAGACAAGGTTGTATTGGAATTATTCAGCATGAAGCGTTTGCGTTCCATGAATTTCTGATTGGAATATACCTCATATAACACGTACACCTCTCTAGCGGACGAACCCACCAGAATTTTGGCATCTTCACCGGGAGTACATTCCGTTTTCTCTTGCACGCACCAATAGTAAGTCGGATAGGGAGGACGTTCGTCTTGCGTGGAATAAAGATAGACGATTCTTTGGTAAGTAATATCTTGATCGTTCCCTGTCCCTGCAAATTTCAACAGGTATGCACCGGAAGGTAAGGATGACAAGTTCATTTCCAGTTTTTTGTCTTCTCCGGTAGTGAACGTTCCTTCTCGAACTTTTTTGTCAATGGGTAGATTCCCTTCGTCATATTGCTCTCCTAATTTCTGTAACGGTTTAAGAGAGAACAGTTCGTATGTGATATTTTCTGTCAAGGGATAACCGAGTTGATTTTGGGTTGTAACCAGAATCTTACTTGGAAGATCTTTATTGATTTCAGGGGTTATGAGGGAGTTTAACTGATAACGTTGATTTGTGATGATAATCGGGTATTGCGCCTCCTGAGTTTCCCCGTTGGACGTTGTAACCGTGACGGAAACGGTATAAGTATTGAATCCTCTGTATATTGCAGGAGTATTGGGAGCTTCTTTCGTTTGGAAAGAGATCTCAAATTCTCCTTTTGTATTCGTTTGTGTTTTTCCTGCTGCAATCGTATTTTCCTGGAGGCCCCAATCAAAAGTACGGGTTTGGATGGTGTAGGTAACCTTGCTATTTTCGATGTTGACTCCGGAATAAGTTTTGGCAATACCGGAAACGGTAAGCCGGTCCCCTAATTTATAGGCATCCTTCAGTGGGTTAAACGTGATCTCGAATTTTGGACGTTTGTATTCTGCTACGGTGATCATTTGTCTACCTCCATCAGTAGAGATGATAAACATACCATTCAACACTTCTTTGGGCAAGGAGAACTTTCCGGCAAAGGATCCGAACTTGTTTGTCCGGACTTCTTGTTTTGCGATAACCTGTTGATTCACGTCTTGTAAAGTTACCGTATAGTTTTTTCCGACAATCGCTTTGGACGCATCTTGGGTGGATTCCCAACTGATGCCGCTGAAATATACTATTTGTCCGGGACGATATATTGCCCTGTCCGTAAAAAGGTTTACCGAAGATAATTGGGCATCGGTACGACCAATGTATTGGTAGGGAAGGCGGTTTATTGTACCATGATTATCTTCTCCCAGGGTAACTTGATAATAATTGTCAGGATTGGATTCATTCAACGTGGCAATCCCGTTTTTGTCGGAAGAAAATTCTCCTGCGAGACTGTACTTTTGTCCGTTTCTCTTGTAGATTTTTACTTTTGCTCCTTCGATGGGTTTCCCGCTAATGAGATCACAAACGAGGACATTATAAGTTGTTTCTCCCGTTTTGCGGGCAATGGTAGATAGACGACTGGAACTGAAATAGGATGAGTCCGCTTTGGAATTATTTGCGTAAGACACGGTTAACTGGTAACGTCCCGTGTTAGGTACGGGAAGTCGTAGAATCGTGTCCTGAGAATCCAGTCGCTTGGGAAGACGATACGTGTGAGTCGATATTTTTTCCAGTTTCGGAACTCTTTTGTTCAAATTCAGGTATTCCAGAGTGGGTTCCGTGATTTTGTACAGCGAGATTGAAATTTCTGATAAGTTCTTGAAGGAAAGGTTCACCTCTTGTTTGTGTCCCGGGTACACGTTGGGATTTATAGAATAAGATACGGTAGTTTGGGTGATTTCCTTGGCTAATTGTTTTAAAACGTCTATCCGGAAATACTTGGGGAACTGGCGTATCCCGCTATTACATATATCCAAGGCTTTTTGAGGATCTCTGTTACTTGAAATATAATTTCCCTGGTAATAATATTGGGCAAGTTTGTAAAGAATTTCAACTTTGTAAGGGTTTTTGCTATATTGTTGTGACAATTGTTCTAAAGCCTGAATGTATAAAGAATCGTTCAGACTTAAACCGATGATATTGTTCGCATACTCCAAACGGTCCAGATCGGAAATAAGAATGGCATCCGTGCGTTGAGCCGCGATCTCGGATTGTAATAACGATTGATAAAGTTTGAGCGTGTTTGAATAAGCATCCATCTTTTTTACCTCGATGGGCATTTGTACAAATTCTTTCATCGGGGCGAACAGTAGTTGCTTGTTCGTGATAGCTTCTTGTTTATCGTAACGAGAAATAGTGTTTAGAATGTCAATACTGCGATACACGAGAAAATCGTACATCGTTGGGCGAAGTGCCGGTGAGTTTTTCCCAAGTACGAGAATTTCTTTGTACGAGAGGCAATTTACCTCGGAGAGTTGGGGTTGGGCTTTTACCGCATCCAGTGCGTGTTGGAATATTTTTTCTCGATATATGTTACCTGTCCATTCTGACATATTACGGGGTACGTAACCCGTGATTGGTGTTCTACGGTTGATCTTGCCTTGCTGGGTATTGAAGTACATTTGATAAAGTTCTGCCAATAACGAGTGGAGAATACTTTTTTCAACAATATTCTGGTCTGTTTCTATGTATTCTTCCAAGTTTTGTAACATGGGAGGAATACTGTCCATGTCAATCAAAGATTGGTATTTGATCTGGCGGATTAATGATTGAATCAGTAATGGAGAATTTTTTTCTTTTACTGCTTTCTGATAATCCTTTTGCGCCTCGATTAAGGCTGTTTTCGGTGCTGCCTCTTTTTCTTTGTCGGAAACATTTTTTTGTCCGAAAGCGGCAAGTACGCCGAATATTAATACCGTGATAATAAGTAATCTTTTCATCATATCGTTATCTGTTTAATTATTCTTTTCCTTTCTATGTTTATTCGCAATTCCCGGGGGAAATGTTATTACATAGATGCGGGGAGAACAGAAATTCCATAAATGTAAGATAAATAATTGAAGTTTTTTAGAATTATGTAATTGATATTAAGTCGAGAAATTTAAATCTTTGGATATTGGTGAATTTTACTATATATTTGTGGCGATGGAAATAATAGCGTGATCTATTGATTATTAGTGATTTATATATATACTTTTACATTTTAGAGAATGATGAATCGGCTCACGGAAAAAGTCTTGTTTGAAAAATTGCAACAAGGAGATCAAAAGGTTCTGAAGAATTTCTTTGATGATACCTTTGCTTTGTTTGTTGCTTTTGCTCAAGATTTTTTAGGGCGAGATGATGCTTGTGAGGATATTGTACAGGATACTTTTGTTACTTTTTGGGAGCAGAAAGAGTCCTTTGAAAATATCTACTATGTAAAGGCGTTTTTTTATAAGACAATACGTCATAAATGCTTGAATCATATCCGCCATCGGAGGATTGCCTCTAAATATGCAGATTCCGTTCAAAAGACTCAAGGAGAGCTTGAAAGTACAACTTATTATGTGGATGCTGTTATTCAAGAGGAAGCATCTCGAATGGTGTATGAAGAAATTTTAAAATTGTCTGAAGTCGGTCGACAAGTGATGTTGTTGGCATTAGAAGGATATTCTAATGATGAGATTGCAGAAAAGTTGGGAATCTCGGTGAATACGGTCAGGACACACAAGGCACGAGCTTATCAATATCTTCGGGGACGTCTGAATGAATTACGAATCTTGCTTCTCTTGTTACAGCCATGGTAGCGTAATGTCGTGGTGATTTTTAGAATATTTTATATTTGAGTCGTTTGTAATCCATTGATAATTACTTCTGTGTAAATAATTCTTTAAAAAAATGTCGTTTTTTTAAAGAAAGGTGTCGTCTTGTTTTTTCTTACGAGTGTTGTAGGCATTGAAAAGGAGAAATAAGATGATGAAAAAGATTGTTGATGTAATTAAATTAGGAGAGAGTGTTGGAAGAAAACTGTCTGATAATGCGACTGAAACAGATAAACGGAGAATTTCTGATTGGGATGAAACCGCATCTGGTAAAGAGGAGGTGTTAGAAAAATTATCAGACCCGGATTATATCCAAGAAAAAACATTGTATTATAAAAGTTTTGATATAGCGGGAGCCTGGAAACGGGCAAAAGTCCGGAAATTGGCTCAACAGAAGAGCATGCACTCTAAGATGCGGAAGTTGGTCTGGGGTGCTGCGGCAGCTGTGACCGTTTTGTTGAGTGCTACCGTTTATTTGTTTCAACAGGATGACATTGTAAAGGAAAATGTGGAGGTCCATCAAGCGATTGCCAATATATTACCGGGACGTGGAGTTCCTGTTTTATATCTTGATGATGATAGACAGATTGCCTTGAATGCAGACACATTAGATATTGAAGGAACAAGAGGTATAGAAGTTGGAAAGAAAATGATCACTTATTCAAAAGATCAGATCGAAAAAGAAGAAAAATACAATAAAATTGTTGTTCCTAAGGGCGGAGAATTTCATCTGGTATTGGCTGATGGCAGTGAAATCTGGTTAAATGCAGAATCTACATTGCAATATTTTGTGCATGATATAGCAAAGGAACGTGTTGTATATCTTCAAGGGGAGGCTTATTTTAAAATTGCTAAAAACGAGCAACGTCCTTTTAAGATTATTTCCGGCGAGCATGAGGTGAAAGTGTTAGGGACAGAATTTAATGTTAATGCTTATTTAGGGGCTCCGATGATCTACACCACGTTAATTGAAGGGAAAGTAAACGTGGGTGTGGTTAATCGCCCGGATATAGGGCAAGTTCTACAAGAAAATGGTAGACAGAGTGTTTATAACCCGAACAATAAGAGTATCTCTTTACGCCATGTTGATCCTCGGATTTATACAGCTTGGAAGGATGGTTATTTTATTTTTAGATATTCGACGTTGAGGGAGGTTATGCAACAACTATCTCGATGGTATGATTTTGAATATGAGGTACCTGATATGCTTTTGGATAAATACCATTTCTCCGGAGAGTTTAAACGTTTTGATAATCTTGATCGAGTGCTTGAAATTATTCGCTCGACAGGTATTCCTTTCGTTTTAGACATTAAAAATGGTAAAGTAATTATTCGGGAAGAAGCATAATAACTGTTTATACTTAAATCAATTAATTCATTAACTTATGATTAAACTTTTGCGAGGGAAAAAAAGAAAGTATCCTGGAAAAAGTCGAAATAACATTTTTGTTTGGCGAGCTATTTTCGGGGTCATGATTCTGGTTGGAAGTTCTGTATTGGTGGCAGCACAGACCGGAATAAAGAAAAATGTACAAACTCGTGATGAGAAGGCAATCCTTGGAAATAGTTTCAGTGGGAATCAATTGAAACGTTTTCATCCGACTAATCTCTTGAAAGCTTTGCAGGTAGTGGAACCCTCTATGATAATAGATAGGGCTGAGGAGTGGTATGGCTCTGATCCTAATTACGTACCGTCTGAAATTACTTTTCGAGGTGTAAAAACAATTTTGGGAAAAGAGGGAGGAGTGTTACCATTGATTATTGTTGATGGCTATGAAATATCGATGGATCGCTTGGCTGATTTCGATATAAATCGGGTAGAACGTGTAACCATTCTTAAAGATGCAACCGGAACAGCTATTTATGGTGTTCGGGCCGGGAATGGTGTAATCGCAATTACAACTAAAAAAATGCAAGCAGGAAGTCTTCGCTTGTATTATCGTTTTGATGGAGGAATTGATGTTGCAGATCTGAGTAGTTACGATATAATGAATGCTTCTCAGAAACTGGCATTAGAGAAAAGTATGGGTATGTATGATGGGAATGATGCTCTTTATCAAGAGCGGTTGAAAAATGGTAACACGAATTGGTTGAAAGTACCTCTACAAAAACCATTCCGGCATAAACATCAACTTGAGATAGAGGGAGGGGACAGTTCAATTTTGTATCGGGCCTATTTCTTGGCTACACCGGGTAATAAAGGTGTCATGAAAGGCTCTAAGCGAGATCATTATGCTATCGGAACCCGTTTAGATTATCGAAATAGTAAGTTATATGTTTCTGATGAGTTACGTATAGATGTGATTTATGGAAAAGAGTCTCCTTATGGTGTATTTCAGGATTATATGTTGATTAATCCATATTATCGTAAGGGAAGTGGGGGACAACACTCCGCATCTGTTATGGGAGAGGGAACTTTTAGTGAACAAGTATCCCCGTATTATGAGGCCTCTTTATCCAGTTTTTCAAAATCGAGAGCTACAAGGGTAATGAATACCTTGAATATGACTTGGCAGATTATGGAACATCTGGAGTTATCTGGTAATTTCACTTTTACCAAAGATTTTAATAAGTTCGATCAGTATATTTCTTTTAAATCGGAATATTTTAGTGATCTACCTTTAGATAGTGCCGAGCTAGCCGGTCAATATAAAATTCGTCGGGAAAATACCACAATTTATGAAGAAGATTTGGTTTTAAATTATTCGAATCAGTTTGATCGTCACCATTTGAACGTGTCATTAGGGATTCACGGGTATGCGGCAAAAGATTATAGTGATAATTATATAGGTGTTGGTTTGCCTAGTGATCATATGGACTATATTTCTTTTGCAAAGACTTATGCGTTTAATACAAGACCGGGAGGCCGGGAGGCATTTGATCGTCTTTTTAGCGGATATTTAAGTGGTAGCTATAATTTTGATCAGCGTTATGGGGTGGATGTTAGCCTACGGGCGGACAAGTCATCTCGTTTAGCTCCTAAAAAACGAGTTACAATGGCTTGGTCCGTGGGGGGATATTGGAATGTTCGTAACGAGAAATTCCTGCAAGAGAGCAATGTTCTAAATCAACTTGTATTGTCGGCAGGTATTGGTATGACTCCGGGATTTCAGTTCGATTACGATCAAGTGAATCCAATGTATGCTTATGATATTGATAATCCTTATTTGAACGCGACAAGTAGCTCCAATAAACTGGGTTTAGTGACATTGAATCCGATCAATGATTATAATAAAAAATTGAAATGGAGAAGTGATCATAACTTCTACGTTGGAATCCGGTTTACTCTGTTCGACCACTTATCAGCAAACGTACGTTATTACAATACGTTGAGTAAGGATGTTGTTACCCGGATAAAGGATAATGTTGTAAATGGCTCCGCTTGGAAATGGAATAATGGGGGAGAAATTCGGAATAGCGGGTTAGAGTTTGGGCTAAATGCAGACATCTTGAAAGATGTAAACGGGTTGTCTTTAGGCCTTTTATGGAATGGAACATTCAATAAAAATAAACTGGAAACTTGCCCGAATGATTTTATGGCTGAGTGGAATGAAAGTAATCAAACATCAACTCTTCAGCTAAAGGAAGGGAAAGCGGTCAATGCGATTTATGCCGTAGATTCAAAGGGAATTGATGCACAAACAGGTAAAGAAATCTTCATTACACAGAATGGAACCGAAACGAATCAATGGGAGGCAACGAACTTGGTCTACCAAGGAGATCCGACTCCTAAGTTGGCAGGTAGTTTTGGTTTATTGGGAAGTCTGAAAAATTGGAGTTTTAATTGTATGTTCCGTTATTCTTTCGGATCTAAGATATACAATATAACGGCGGTGAGATACGTGGATGAGGCCTCTATTGGACAAAACGGGCCGGTTGATATGATGGATAAATGGCAAAAGGCCGGGGATCAGACCGAATATTTAGGCTTTGATAATTCCACGACGTTACCAACATCTCGTTTTGTTGAGTCAAGGAATATGATTTCTTTAGCATCTTTACGGGTGGATTATCAATTTGATAAAAATCTGGCTAATAAATTATATATGCAGGATTTGCATCTTGGATTAAGTTGTAATGACTTATTCCATTATTCATCGGTTAAAATGCCTAGAGGGTTGATTTATCCTTTTGCCCGCAGTTTCACGTTGTCACTTCAAGCTACCTTTTAAAAAGAAATAATTATGAAGAAATTACTATATATGGTAGTGGCGGTATTGGCGCTAAGTTCATGTAACAATTGGTTTGATGTCGCCCCGAAAGAGGAATACATAGATGAGGACGCTTTGTTCAGTAGTGAATCTGCATTTCGTAATGCACTGAATGGGATTTACACGGAATTACGTTCATCTGAGTTGTTTGGTTCAAATTTAGGTTTAGGGGGAATAGAGTTTATGGGACAAACTCTTGTGCCTGATTCAGAATTGAAACCGATTGCAGAATTTGATTACGATTCTCAGATCATGAAAGAAAAAATAGAGCAGGTTTGGGCATCCATGTACCATGCGATCTATTCATGCAATAATTTGCTCCGGTTATTCGATAAGAATCAAGATGTGATTTTTATAAAAGGAGCGAGAGAAGTCATGTTGGCAGAATTGAAAGTGTTGCGGGTGGCAATGCATTATGATTTGGTCCGTTTGTTCCATCCGGCATATACCTCTGAGCCTTCTTTTAAAGGCATATATTGGAAAGAGAGTACGGGGGATGAACTGCAACAATTGTCTACGCAAGAATTGTGTACGAAAATGTTAGCTCAATTGACAGAGGCGATTGCAATTCTGAAAAAATATGATCCTATTTATACTGGTGAATCTTTGAATTCAGATGGGTTGTTCGGAATGGCACCTTCTAATCGGGTGTGGAAAATGAATTATTATGCAGCTTTAGGATTAAAAGCACGTATTGCATTAGCGTTAGGGACGGAAGCCGGATACCTTGATGCCCGGGCTTGTGTGGATGAAATCCTTGAAGGCGGATATTTTTCTTTTGCAACTTCTGCCGGGACTGATTTGGCATTTTCTAGAGAGCATTTGTTGGGGTTACCTTCTCCGAAAGAGGGATTACAAGCATTAGGATACACCTTATTCCGAGACAAAGGGGTCGTTTTATCTCCTATTGTGCAGGTTGAGGAATGGAAACAGGAAGCTCCTGATGATATTCGTTTCAGGTCCATGAACAATACCTTACAAAACTTACTTCCTAAATACGATAGTTTAAGTATTGCCGTGTTTAGTGGGGCTCCGCAACAGATTCCCTATATCAAGTTAGGAGAGATTTATTTAATAGGTGCGGAGGCAGCTTTAAAATTGAATGACCTCTCCGGGGCGTATGCTTACTTGAGTACGTTTGTGGATAAGCGTTTCTCCAAGACTTCTATCGTGGAAACTTCGACAGCCACGGAGCTTATGGAAGAGATTGAAAGACAGTACATACGGGAATTTTTGGGAGAAGGGCAGTTGTTCTATTGCTATAAACGTTGGAATTTATCCTCTATTCCGTCTTATGATGGTCGGAATATAGAGATGACAAAGGCTAAGTATGTGTGGCCGATTCCTGCGAATTAACTCTATTTATGGAATTGTAAATGGAATAAGATGATGAAGGAAAAATTAGATAATTTGATCAAGATCAGGAATAGAGAGGGATATATCCTGAAAGTTATTTTGGGTGTATGCTTGTTCCTCTTTTTGCAGGGGACAATGGTAACCCGAAGTTATGCCCAGACGACAAAGGTGAATCTGAATGTACAAAATGTGGAATTGGAATCTGTGTTTATGATGATTCAGCAACAAGTCGGATATAAAGTATTTTATAATAATGAATTGGTGGATGCCAAACAAAAAGTGTCAATACGGGTGACGAATGTATCGCTGGATAGTGCATTACACACATTACTTACCCCTTTGGATATGACTTACAAGCTTGTAAATAAAACAATCGTTGTATCCAATTTAAAACCGGTTACGGCTAAAGCTCAGCCGGAACTTTTGGAAATTACAGGTTTTGTAAAAGATAAGAAGGGGATGCCAATACCGGGAGTAACTGTGATTTATAAGAGTACGCCTACGCTAGGGCGGGCTACTGACGAAAAAGGTTTCTACCGGATTTTAGTTCCTTCTTTGGATGGAGAATTGGTTTTCTCTTTTATCGGAATGAAAACACAAACTGTAGCAATAAAAAAACGAGTAAAGATAGATGTTACGATGGTGGAGGAAGCGACAGAGATGGATGAGGTTATCGTAACAGGGTATGTTCCGAAAGCAAAAAATAGTTTTACGGGAACAGCCGTACAAGTGAAAGGAGATGATTTACGTAAGGTTAATCCGACAAATCTATTTGCCGCACTGAAAGTATTTGACCCGTCTTTTGCTGTTTTGGATGATGAAGGAATGTTTGGATCTGACCCTAATAGAGTTCCGGACAAAATAGAGATTCGGGGCCAGAATAGTATGCCTGACATTTCACAGGGCAACTTACAGACTTATACTTCTTTGCCGATTTTTATTATGGATGGTTTTCAGATTACTGTTCAACAAGTATTTGACTTGGATATGAATCGGGTACAATCCGTGACGATTTTGAAAGATGCAGCGGCAGCATCTATCTATGGTTCCCGTGCTGCTAATGGTGTCATTGTGATTGAAACGAAAGTGCCGGAAGGTGGAAAATTACGTTTTTCTTACACTTTCAACGGAAGTATTCAGGTGCCTGACTTGACTTCTTATAATTTAATGAATGCGTCTGAATTATTGGAATATTTTGAAAAAGCCCAGCTTTTCAATAATGGAAATAAAGGAGATAATACCTCTACGAATATTTATGAAGATTTGGTCGGGGGAAATCCGGGGCGTCAGAATTTGTACACCTTGCTATCTAAAGAAGTCGAGAATGGTGTGGATTCCTATTGGTTGTCTCAGCCACTTCAGACATCTGTTCAACATTCCCATTCTTTGATGTTAGAAGGTGGCGTGCGGTTTGGTGAGAAAGACCGGAGAAGTATGCGTTATCAAGTAAATTTGTCGGCAGCTCCGAGTAATGGCGTTATGAAAGGCTCAAAGCGAGATCGTTATGGAGCTGGATTGAAATTATTGTACAATGATCTTCATGTGCAAATAACAAGTGACATACAAGTTGCTTTAGTGAAGAATACAGACTCTCCTTATGGAAGTTTCTCAACGTATTCAAATTTGTTACCTATCTATCGGATGAAAGATGAGAATGGGAAATACTTCCCCAGACTTTCTTACGAGAATATTCCAGCCTACGAGGGACTGCCTGCCCCGGATTTTACGGGAAGTACTTTTTCAGCCCAATTGAATCCGCTTTATGAGGCGAAATATCTGAATAGCTTCAGTAGAGGGGAGACAACAAATCTGACTTACAATCTGGGCTTAAACTGGGAAGTCATAGAAGGATTACGAGTAAGAAGTACTTTCTCTATTAGTAATGTACAGGATAAAGCCGAAGTGTATCGTTCTCCTCTTTCAGCGGATTTCTTTGACTATACCTCCGTGACAGACGGGGAGGAAACGAATGACGGGTATAATTTGGAGAATATTTACAAACGGGGAACTTATACGATGACAAATTCATCCCAGTTTGATTATTATGGTAGCATAAATGTTTCATATACCAAGTCATTCGGGAGACATTTGGTACAAGGAATCGTGGGGGGAGAACTGAAAGAGACGAATTCTGAGAGTGATGCATACAAGACCGTTGGTTTCTTGGATGACCCTCTAGGATACCCTTCTTACGCCGTGCAATTTGATTCCTATACAGGACCTTCAGGAAGTAGTTCTATTTCTCGTTCAGCCGGAATGTTTGCGAACTTCAATTATTCATGGGATAATCGTTATTTGATAGACTTGACGGGACGTATAGACGGTTCATCTAATTTTGCAAGTAAACAACGTTCAGCACCTTTCTGGTCAGCCGGAGTTCGTTGGAATATTTATAATGAGAAATTTATGAAGACTCATGGTTGGTTTGAAAACCTGGCTGTTCGAGCAAATATTGGTACCGTGGGGAATCAGAATTTCCAGTTGAGTCAGATCATGACGCTTTATAATTTCTTGAAAATGTATGATGGGGTAATGGGAGCTGAGATTATGTCGATTGCAAACCCGGAATTGAAATGGCAAACTACTTTAAATCGTAACATTGGATTGGAATTTAGTTTATTACAAGGTTTAGTGAACTTGGATTTCAATTACTACTCAAATATAACAAAGAACAATTTGACGGATATTGCGATTTTACCTTCTACCGGTTTCTCTACTTATAAAGCGAATATGGGTAAAGTACGTAACCAAGGGTATGAGTTTAGCTTGAGTATAACTCCGATCAAGAAGAATGGTTGGATTGTCAATGCTTTTGTGAATGGCGCTCATAACAAGAATAAGTTATTAAATATTTCTGATGCTTTAAGAGATTATAATGAAGTGATTAAAGAAAACCAGACAGCCCATTTGAATTATGCGGGGTATACTCAATTGGAACGAATTTTCTTATTTGAGGAAGGGCAATCTCTGAATTCGATCTTTGCCGTGCGTTCAATGGGAATTGATCCGGGAACAGGGCAGGAGATTTTTGTTACGGCAGATGGTGTTCAGACATTCCAATGGAATGCTGCAGATCAAGTTGTCGTTGGGAACACGGAACCGACCTTGAAAGGGTATTTTGGTCTTAATGTTGACTATAAGCGCTGGAGTTTCGGGGCTAATTTCCAATATTCTTTCGGGGCGGATCGTTACAACAAGACTTTATACGAGAAGATCGAAGGAGGTAATTTTGCTCAAAACGCAGATCGCCGGGCTTTAACTCAGCGTTGGACCAAACCGGGAGATGTAGCCAAATATCGGGGGTATGGAAATACGGGTCAATTGAAACCCACGTCTCGTTTCGTTCAAAAAGATGATTTCTTGTCCATGACATCAGCGAGATTGAGTTATACATTAAATGCAAATGATTTACAGTCGCTTGGCATTTCGTTGTTAAAGTTCACGCTTTCAACAAATGATCTGTTCTATGTTTCAACAATTAAGCAAGAACGTGGATTGTCTTACCCGTTTGCCCGTACCTTCTATTTTTCATTACAAGCTAATTTTTAAAAGAGAAAGCGTATGAAGAGAATATGTGTTTTATTAACTATAGCGTTCGGACTTCTTCTGTTTAGTTCTTGTGGAGATTGGCTGGATGTACTTCCGAAGTCTCAAATGACGGAAGAGGGGATTTTTGATAATGAAGACGGTTATTATTCTGCATTAGCCGGTATATACGTGAAAATGGCAGATAAAAGCGCCTATGGAAAACATATGACGGTTAGCTCGGTTGAAATCATGGGACAAACGTTGTCTATGGCTCAGGCTTCATTTATTGAACCTTATTATGATCAGGGATGGTTTAATGGGCTGGCAACTTATTATTATGAACGGACAACCCGTTTTAATCAAGTGGAGGATGCAATAACGGGAATGTGGAAAGCGTCCTATAATGCAATTGCAAATGCCAATGAATTGATTTCTAATTTGGAGAAGCAAGATCCTTCGATTTTTGAGGAAGGAGCGAGAGATGTCGTGTTGGGAGAGGCTCTTGCTTTGCGAGCTTATATCCATTTTGATATGTTACGTCTGTTCCAGCCTCCTTATCTAACGGAGGAAGGAAAAACTCAGAAACGAATTCCGTACAAAACGGATTTTGGAATGGAATTTACCCCTTCATCATCATCTGATGAAATATTGGGTTATTTGGTTGGGGACTTGGAGCGTGCGGAAAAGTTATTGAAAGATACCGACCCAATTTCTTCCGGGAAAACTTATAATGCAACCATTTTAAAGAGTGAACGCAAATATAAGATGAACTACTATGCAGTAAGAGCATTGCAAGCGCGGGTTTATCTTTTTAAAGGAGAGTATAAAGCTGCCTATGATGCAGCTATGGAGGTTATTGGTGCGGCAGAAGGTCTGGGTATTCGATTCTTGACAAATGCGGACTTGGGGAGTACGGATTCCGGTAATAATTACGTGAATCGGAGTTGTCCAATGGAAAATATCTTTGGCTTGCTTGTCGATGAGTTAGGGGATTATATCGAAGAGGACCACACGACAGGGAATTCTTATTATGAACGTTTCCGGTTACAATCAACCCGTTACCCGAAATTCTATTCTTCCACGGGTGACATCCGGATTACGGCATGGAAAAAAGGTTCCGGTTCAAGTATGTATTTGGCAAAATATGAACGCCCTACATTAAAGAAAGATTTGGCTCTTTTCCCGCGGCCTATTGTTTCTATGTTGAAATTAGGAGAAATGTACCTGATTGCGGCAGAAGGTGCCGCGGAATCTGTCTCTACCGGAGAGGCGATTCGTTTGTTGAACATCTTGCAACAATCTCGTAACGGAGGAATATTCACGAGTGATGATAAAGAGGCGATTATCTCGGAAATATTGAAAGAATATCGACGTGAAATGATCGGAGATGGGCAGGTGTTCTATGCGTATAAACGACGTAATGTGCCAGAAATTGAAAAGGGGTATGCAACAAGTGGTGTTGTTACCATGTCGGTTGAAAAATATACCCCTGATATTCCAACGACGGAGTTTGATGGTGGAAGAACGTATTAACTTAAAAACGAGAAATGATGGAGACTATAAAACTATTGATTTTTTGTTTGTTACTTGGTGTCTGCATAAATGCATGCAGTCGAGATGAGATCATGATTTTTAAGGAAGAGCAAAATAGTTTGAATTTCCCTAAATACCAGTATCTTTCTACGACCTACAAATATGATAGCCTTCAATTTTCTTCCGTGTTCAGTGGAGGAAATGAAGTGGCTGATTTTTATATTCCTATTCGCGTGGCAGGATCGGTGTCAGATCAAGATCGTGAATATAGATTGCGGGTGAATCCGGAAGAAACATTTGGTATCAAGGAGAATACTCATTATACCTTGGAAACAACACAATTATTTCGAGCCGGAAGATATATAGATTCAACCGTGGTGAAAATCAATGTACAGGCAATAAAAGATGATGCAGTTGAAGGAAGAATATATATAGAGTTGGTTCCTAATGAGAACTTTGTACGTGGTTTAGATTTTTATCAATACATGATTGTAAACGTATCTGGAGTGGGATTAAGTAGTCAGCCCACACTCTGGCGAACAAATTCTTTAGATACATACGGTGGAACCTATTCGTCCGTGAAAGCGGAAAAGTTCATTGAACTGAATGGTATATTGGAAGAAGACTGGAAAGCTCCTAATAAAGCAATACTCTACGCCTATGCGAAGAAAACTTATGAATGGTTTGAGAATAACCCGACGTATGACAATGGCGAGTTAGTGGTATTTAAAGGAACGATAGAATATTGAAAAAAAACAGGTCTATGAAAGTGATAAAAGATTTTATATGTATGTCCTTTGTTTTGATGTTGATCATTACGGGATGTTACGAGGATAAGGGGAGTTATAACTATTCCGAGTGGACGGGTATTGATTCCGTGACCGGAGTAGAAATTCCGGGAAGTTCTTACGGACGTATCTCTTTGTCCGAGGGAGAACTTTTAGAGATAGATCCTAAAATCACCTTTAAGGAGGGGACGAATCCTAATGATTTTGAGTATGCATGGGTTATGGGGGGTGACACTATCGGAACCAGTCTGAAGCTTTCTTGGGAAGTTGCTTTTGGGAATATCGAATTCTTAAGTGGTGAGGCTTATTTCTGGTTGGCTATTCGTAATAAAGTGACCGGGGAAAGCTGGAAACATTATGCTACTTCCAATAATGGTGCTTATATGGTAAAGGTCAAGATTGTCCCGACGGCGATTCCGTTGATTGGAGTGATGATTTACGAGAAGGCCGATGGAACCCTTGAATGGGGATCTATTAAAGGAAGTAACCGGGCAGCTCCGCAACAATTTACAACGGTTTTCACCGAAATGTTTAAACGTTATAATTCGGATAAAGTAATCAAAGGTCCGTTTGTCGGGGCAACGTTTGATACAAGACAATTAAGTATTTACACGCAAGATCCGGATGGATATGGCACGATGATTCAGGCTGCGGATGGACAAACGTACCCGTTTGGTCAGGTAATGGGTTCTGTTCAAAGTCTTACTTTCACGGAGAAACCGACGGCTGTTGTAAAGGCTAAAAATGCTTATTTCAACCATATGCAGGAAATATTGATCGGAAACGAATTGTTCCTTTCTACCATGAATAGTGATTATCCCTATCAGTTAATCAATCCGAATTCTCCGGGTGAAGAGACGGGAGTGGAGCAAGTAATTGGGGCTTTGCCGTATAATCGTAATGCTCCCGTGACCTTACAACGCTTAACGGATGGTAGTATCTATTATTATTTCTACAATGCCAATAAAGGATATAGTCGTCAGCCTTTGTTCGATGGCAATGGGGAGGTCGTGAGATTGGATAAAATGGTTGGGTTATACCATGAGCCGACAGGACAATCGAATACCAAATTGAAATTCTTCCTTGTGGGCAAAAAAGGCAATGAATATAAGATGTATATTTACGAATATCAACAATTTGCAAGAGCAACAGATGTTATTTCTTACCTATCGGAAAAAGATGTGACCCAATGGGCAGGTGGAATGACGGATAACGCTATTTGGTTCACCACGGTTCTGCCTGTTGGTTGGAACTATGCTTACATTGCCAAGGGTAAAGATTTGTGGCGGTATAGTTATGAAGGGTTGGAAACTCCCACTATTGTCAAGAGTTTCCCGGATGATATTGTTTCGGTTGTACCGACACCGAATGCTTCTCTTTTCGGAGATGATGAAAGTAATGAGTTATACACGGCAGTATTTACTTATAATTCAACAACTCAGACAGGATCAATGTACATTATCAACCCTCGTACAACGGTTGTGGAAGAATTCGCATCGAGCGAGAACTCCATACCGGGTAAGGTATTGATGTACCTGCCTTATTTGTCGAATTAAGTTATTCGAGTGATTGAAATTTATTGTGTTTTGGAAATAAATTAAGAGGGACAGGCTCGTGGTTATCAAGGCTATCGGAGGTAGCCTGTCCACCTCTAATCTTTTTCTTATAGGTATTCTATTGTCTGGAAATAGACGTTTTGTATGTAAAAATTATATATGTTTAAAAAAATGAATTATGGAAGAGAATGTGATTGAGTGTAAAAACCTGACTCATTACTATGGTTCCCGATTGATCTATGAGAATTTGAATTTTTCGGTGAAGAAAGGGCATATCATGGGATTGTTGGGAAAAAATGGGTGTGGTAAAACGACCACGATCAATATTTTGAATGGTTTTCTTCAACCTCGTTCCGGAGAATGTTTGATCTATGGTGAGAGTACACAGAATCTGAGCCCGGAAACCAAACGTCGTTTGGGATATTTGATAGAAGGGCATATTCAGTATTCGTTTATGAATATCTATCAGATCGAGAAGTTTTATTCCGGTTTTTACAAAAATTGGAATCGGGATGCTTATTTCGAACTGATGAACCGGATGAAAATATTACCCTCGCAAAAAGTATCGAGTATGTCTTGTGGACAGCGGGCTCAAGTGGCATTGGGGTTGATTCTGGCACAGGACCCTGATCTGTTGATTTTAGATGACTTCTCGTTGGGACTGGATCCCGGTTACCGTCGTTTATTTGTTGATCATATGCGAGAGTATGCAAAATCCGGGAATAAAACCGTATTTCTGACTTCTCATATTATTCAAGATATGGAACGTCTGATTGATGATGTCTTGATTATGGATTATAATCGGGTATTGATGAGAGGATCGGCATCCGAATTTATGGAAAAATTCCATCAATTTACTTTTGATCTAGACAGGGATGATCTGGATTTTAAGTCAGATCCTCTGATTGTTGAGGCTGATCGTATAAAAAATCACTATGAAATTTACACTTATGCTTCAGAAAGTGAAGTAAAAGCGATGTTAGAAACGAAAGGATTGGCGTATCGAAATTTTGCATCCGTAAAGATGACGTTGGAAGATGCATTTATTGGTTTAACTGGAAAATATTAAAAATATGATATTACACCTTTTTTATAAGGAATGGTTAAAGACCCGGTGGGCAGCTTTTTTTGTCTCTCTCGTTGGTCTGGCAATTGTTGTCTATATATTTTTGGATGTGGATAACAACGTGCGAATGAAAGGTTCGTTCAATTATTTGATGAGTGTTTTTTACGGAATGCCTCAGGCAAACTATTATAATGCTCTGATCAAATATGTCCCTTTATTAATCGGGGTTTGTATCGGTTTGTCGCAATATGTACCGGAAGTGTTGGATAAGCGAATCAAGTTGACACTTCATCTCCCTTTGCGTAACACGATGGCTTTGTACACGATGCTTTGTTATGGATTTCTTTTGTTAATCTTGTCGTATGGAGTGGTGTTTGGGACATTCTTTTATCTGAATAACAGCTATTTCCCTTTCGAGGAAAGTTGGGCAGTACTTACTTCCATGATGCCTTGGCTCTTGGGTGGAATTGCGGCTTATTTCATGATTGCCATGATCGCCATGGAACCTAATTTATTCTACCAATTTATTTATGCACTTGTGGCCTATTATCTGGTGAAACAATTCTATATCGGAGTAGAACATGCGGATACCCGCCATATCATTCCGGCGTTAGCCATCATGGCTTTTGTGCCGTGTACGGCATTATTGTATACATCATATCGGTTTATGAAAGGAGAGAGATAATTATGACAGCAAAAGTAGTACGAATCATAATGATACTATTGACGGTTTTTATAGCGTCAATAGTTCTACCGGATTTTTATAAAACCTCGTTCAGACGGAATGTAAAATATGTCTCGCTGAATTATAGTGAGGTGACTAAACAGTTTGTGATATGGGGATTAAAAGATGGTGTTCTGTTAGATACGCTTGGAAATGAATATTCTCGTCAGGAATATGAACGGATGGTACCTTTCTCCAGTATGCCGCAATTACTAAAACGGAATGAATTCCCGGATACCGTGGCAGGTGTACCGGTGACTCCTCAGCTTGTGGCAGAAAATAATTATCGACATATCGTAAATCTGACAGAGCGGGGTCGGTATTATGCCATGTCTCCGCTTGTTCACGGGGGGACGGATCGTGTCGGGTATATTTACACAAATGATATGATGCGGGTAAACCGGAACGGGATTGAATTCTATAACTGCGAGGATGGACGAGTAGATAAAGAAAAAAGTGCCCTTTTTGATCAGGAACTACGGAAATTGGGATATTGTCCCCCGGCAAAGAAATTGTATGGCCGATCTGCCACGGGATATAAGCGGGATGACGGTTTATTCTTTGTGGATAGTAAAGATCAGTTATTTCAAGTACGCTACCATGCTTATAAGCCGGATTGCCGTAAAATTGAACTTCCCGATCAAATCAAATTGCGAAGAGTTGAATGTGAACCCGATCATCCGGAAGTTGTGGCTTATCTTTTTGGAGATAATAACGGAGTATATATTCTGACCGTGGACAATCAGATTATCAAATTGGATTTGGATGAGTTTAACTACGATCAATTTAAAGTTTTTGACGTGATGGGTAATCTCTTCTACCACATGATCTCTATCCAGAAAGATGGTTACGAGAAACTATATATTTTTGACCGGGACTATAAACTACTGGATAAATACGGGGTTCATTCCGACGTGTATGAAGAATCGGCTGCGGGAGTTGTTGAAGGTTTCCTCTTCCCGTTTGTAACTTCCACCTACTCTTATATTAATGGATATTATATAAGTTCCGATGGACAACCATTCGTCAAGTTCATTTGGTTGAATCTCGTGTTAGCCGGAGTTCTATTGTATATAAAACGACGTAAAGGTTTGAATGTGAAGAATCCGTTCCATATCATTGATCTATTCATGGTCGTGGCATTTGGAGTCTTTGGATTCATAAGCGTGTTGATTTATCCGATTCGAAAATAAATTAATCTAGATAGTAATGGAAGAAAATATAATAGAGTGTAAAAATCTGACCCACTATTATGGGAAACGGTTAATCTATGAAAATCTCAATTTTTCGGTGAAGAAAGGGCATATCATGGGATTATTGGGAAAAAACGGATGTGGTAAAACGACCACGATTAATATATTGAATGGCTTTCTGCAACCTCGTTCCGGGGAGTGTTTGATTTATGGGGAATCGACCCAGAATTTGAGTCCGGAAACAAAACGGCGTTTAGGATATTTGATCGAGGGACATATACAGTACTCGTTTATGAATATTTACCAGATCGAGAAATTTTATTCCGGTTTTTATAAAAACTGGAATCGGGATGCCTATTTTGATCTGATGAAAAGGATGAAAATACTTCCTTCTCAAAAAGTTTCCAGTATGTCATGCGGCCAGCGGGCTCAAGTAGCTTTAGGACTGATTCTTGCTCAAGATCCGGATTTGTTGATCTTGGATGACTTCTCTCTAGGATTAGATCCTGGCTATCGTCGCTTGTTCGTGGATCATATGCGTGAATATGCCAAGGCCGGAAATAAAACCGTATTCTTGACTTCTCATATTATTCAGGATATGGAGCGATTGATCGACGACGTGTTGATCATGGATTATAACCGGGTATTAATGCGAGGATCGGCATCTGAATTTATGGAAAAGTTCCACCAGTTTACATTTGATCTGAACCGGGATGATGTGAATCTTAAAGAAGAATCACTGACTGTTGAGATGGATCGAATTAAAAATCACTATGAACTTTACACGTATGCATCGGCAGAAGAAGTACAGGCCATGTTGCAGGCAAAAGGGTTGGAATATTCTGATTTTAAACCTGTAAAGATGACTTTGGAAGATGCTTTTATTGGTTTAACAGGTAAATATTAAGATTATGGCATTACATCTTTTTTATAAAGAATGGTTAAAAACGAAATGGTTTGTACTTGCTTCTCTGGTGTTGGGAGTGGGAACAATATTATATGCATTCATTGGCTTGAATAGCAATATTATAAATGCTGATGGAGGATCGAATTATGTTTTTGAATGGTTTACACAAGCCGGACGGCCGCATTATGGGATTTTCAAGAATATCCCTTTTATCATTGCCTTATTGATTGGTGGATCGCAGTATTTGCCGGAGGTCCTGCAAAAAAGAATCAAATTAACCCTGCATTTACCGTTGAATGAAATTGTGATGCTTTACACGATGGTTTTATATGGGTTTCTCATGATTCTTTCATTGATGGTCATCTTCATGATACTGTTTTTCACGATAGACCTTTATTTCTTTCCGGTGGAGATGCATGTTATGGCTATAAATGCTTTCTTGCCTTGGATATTGGGAGGATTCACGACCTATTTCTTCGTGGCAATGATTGCCATGGAACCCAGTTGGAAATTTCGGTGTTTATATGCGATCGTGGTGTATGAATTATTGGATATTTACCTGTTGGGAGGTAATATGTCGAATCTCTATGTACTAATGATTATAGTACTGGTCATCGCGAGTCTTGGAATGATATATACGGCTAATCGTTTTAAAATAGGAGAAAAATAATATGATACCAAAGATGATAAGATTAGCTCTGGTGCTATTGGCTGTATTGGTAATGGCGTTGGAGTTCCCTAAAATATATAAGAAAACATTCGAACAAAGGGAAAGACGTACTCAGCTCGTATTTAGCGAGATATTGAATGATTTTGTTACCTTGAAATATGAATACGACACGGTACAGTTACGTGAGATTCAGGTCGGAAGAGATCGGGCCGGGAATACTTACGATACGAAAGCATTGATGGATATATTCCCGATGAAGAATTGTCGGCAATTAATGTACGAGAACCGGTTCCCCGATACAATTCGCGGGCAACACGTGACCTTGCAGATGATACAGGATGCGGCACGTTTCCCCTTGTTCCTTGGGGCTGGACCCGGACGAAAATCTTTATTGTGGATGTTTGAATCCCATACGGATCGGATAAAAATGGAACTTCCTGAAGATATGTTTCGCTTGACAGATGACGGGATTGAATTTATTGAAACGGATATTAATCGGGTTAAAGGCGTGAATAAGGAAAAGAGTGAACGTTTTACCCGGGCCATGAAGAATGAAGGCATACAATTCCCGATAAAGAATATTTATGGACTTCCTTCCACTTCCAAATCAAAAGATGATGGCTATTTTATGGTGGACAATAAGGACGATTTTTTCCATTTAAAAATGTATGATGGAGAACCTCAATGTCATAAAATACCTCTTCCTGTCGGTATGCAGGTAAATGGAATGAATTGTCTCGTGGATAATGTAAATTATGGATACGTGTACGATCAGAACTATAACATCTATTTGATGCGTATCAAAGATTATAGTTTCTTCCAGCTCCCGATATATGATTACAAGGACTATGGGAGTCTGATTACGATGAGTGAGGATCTTTTCTTTTATACCTATCAATTGTACGGTTTGGATCGTGTAAAAATTTACGTGGTGGACAAGGAGCATAATTTGCTGGCTTCCGAAACATTGGTTTATCCTCTCTACGAAAATTCGAAAGTGGGACAGAGAGAGAACTATGTATTCCCCTTTAAAGCTCGTTTCACCCGTGATGGAGCCAAAAAGTTGAAAGTGGAGGCCTATGATATGCAACGGTTTATTTATTTGAATATAGCGTTAACCTTATTGTTACTCTGTATCAAGTTGTACCATAAACGGAGTATGCGGAATTTATTTAATTATTTGGATCTGGCCGTGACATTGGTATGTGGAATTTATGGTTTTATTGCCGTACTTATTTTCCCGAATCGTAAATAATGACAGCATGATGAAAAAAATTATATTAAGCTTGGGCGTTTTGTTACTAACGATAGCTCTTTACGCCCAAAAACCTTTTGATCTGAAAACAGGAGATATCCTGTTTCAGACCAATAAGGCTCGAACCTCTTTTGTGAAGGCAATCGAAAACGTGACAACCAGTTTGGATGACTTGAACTTTTCCCATGTCGGGGTTGTGCTGGTTGAGGACGGACAGGTTTTCGTGTTGGAGGCCACTCAGCCCGATGTTTGTAAAACCCCGTTAGAAAAATTTCTTAAACAGGCTAAATCCGTGAACGGGAATCCGTTGGTTGTGGTCGGGAGGCTGAAACCGAAATATCAGAAGTCCATTCCCCGTGCGATAGAAATATTGAAGTCATTTTTAGGGAAACCTTATGATTACGTGTTTTTACCGGATAATGATAAATATTATTGTAGTGAGATCATCTATTTGGCTTTTTTGCGTCCTAACGGGAAGCCGATTTTCAAGGCGACTCCAATGTCATTTAAAGACAAGGAGACGGGGGAAACCAGTCCCTTGTGGAAGAAACATTTCGAGCGCCATAAAACTCCGATCCCGGAGGGTATTCTTGGAACAAGCCCCGGTGAGATGTCTCGTTCTAAAGCGATAAAGATCGTACACCGTTATTTTTAAACGGGATTCAATTCGCTCCGTTGTTTGAATTTCAATTAAAACCAATAAAGTATGGCACTTGATAAAATTCGACTAATTGCAAGTTATGAGAGAAAGATCATTCGGCGACATTTGTTGTTTTGGATTTTTCTTATTTGTATTGTTTTTGGAATTACAGGTGTACAATGGTATTTACAAGTAGATTCCACTGTATGGGTGGAATCTGCTTTATCTGCTACGGTACCTTACATGAACGCATGGTTGTTCAATTTGTTACAATCTTTATTGGTTATCTTTGTCGGGGTGGAATTTGTCTGGAGGGATCGGCAGTTAGGTACCAATGAAACCTTTTTAAGTCGTTCCGAGACAAACGTGGAGTATATGTTTGGAAAGATATGGGGAGTAATGAAGATCTGTCTCTTGTTGAATCTTGTTTCAATAGGAATCGCTATCATGATTCATTTGTTATTCATGGAGACGGTAGCTTTTAATCCATTTCTCTATTTGTTTTATTTATTGACGTTGACTTTCCCTGCCTTGGTGTTTGTTCTTGGAATCTCGTTGTTTGTTGCGATGTTGATTCGTAATCATTATCTGGCATTATTGCTTTTGATAATTGGGTTCATCGGGTGTTATTTTGCCGCTCCGTGGACATTATATGGAATGTTTGATCCATGGGCTCGTTCCCAGCCGTTGTTATTTTCTGATGCAATCGGTTTTGCCAATATCGGGATCTTCCTGTTACATCGCTTGGCATACTTTTCTTGTGGAGTCGGTCTGATATTTTTGTCGATGCTGTTAATGAAACGTATGGATGATAAACGTTCTGCTTTTCGGAAAGTATTGGGAATCTTAGCGGGTGGTTTCGTCCTATTGGGAATCTTAGCGGGTACATTATATTTGAATACTTACCTGGATATAAATCAACGACGTGTAAGATTCAGGATTGCTCAGGAAAAATATATGAAGAATGATCGGGTCCAGATTGTCTCCAACCGTATGGTGTATAAACAATCCGGGAACAGGCTGAACGTTAAAAGTCTTTTACTTCTGGTGAATAAGAGTAAGCAACCGATAGACTCCCCGATACTTTATTTGAATCCCGGATTAGGCATTGTTTCTTTGACAAGTGAAGGGCAGGAGTTGGCTTATAATCGAGAAGGACACGTGGTCGTCATGAATCGGAAAATGGAGTGTGGGGAGGAATTACCTTTGCGGGTAGAATATGAGGGAACAATTGATGAGGCTATTTGTTATTTAGAACTATCTGATGAAGAATATCATAATACGCGAATGGGAGTTCTTCCGTTTTCTGCTGATCCATCGGGGAAGATGCCTAAAACCCGGCATGAACTGTATAGTAATGGAGGACGTTTTGCCCATGTTGGGAATAAATATACAATTCTTTTGCCCGAATGTTTGTGGTATTTATCGGCAGTACCACCAGTGAACCTGCAAATGCCTTCAATGAAAGATTTCGATTTCACGGATTATCAATTGGAGGTGGAAGGGCAAGAAGGTAAGGCTGTTATTTCTCAAGGCTGCATGGAGAGAAATGAAAAAGGGATTAGTTATTCCAATGCTCATCCGTTGCCTCGTCTCAGTTTATGTATAGGGGATTATGAACAGAAGACGATAACCGTTGATTCACTTTCATTCGGGGTATATTATTTCCCGGGGCATGATTTTTGGGTTAAAGATCATCGTTTGTCGTCAGATTCCTTGAGATTATTAATATCTGATCAGTTGGGAATGTTGAAACATCAAATAGGAAATTCACTTCCAACGAATCGTTTGTCGATAGTCGAAATACCATTGAATTTTAGAGCTTATCTTAGACAGGGCCAATTGGGAAGTAATTTCGTACAACCTGAATTTGTGTTCTTCCCGGAGAAACTTTTTACCGAATCCTATAGGTCGATGAAGGATATTTTGAAAGTAATAAAGACCGAGAGAGTTCTTGAGAGAGAAGGGGTTGTACTGCGGTCAAACGTGATAAATCGTTTTTTCGAACCGATTTATAATATTATGCCTATGTATCAGGAATTTCGAGCCACAATATATTCGGATAAGTTTCCTTGTATTGGAGATTTGATATACGAGATGCGGTTTTCCGGTCAGTCTAAAGATCATTTATCATTAAATGAAAAGGTGAAAATCATTCAATATTGGGATGGAAAAAGCTTGCGTGGAGCATTGATGGATAGGGATAATCCGGTTGAATACATGATGCTCAAAAAGAAAAGAGAGCATATCAATTCATTAATTGCGACTCGGGTAGAGATGATGTATATGTGGGATTTTATCGAGGATTTTGTAAAACGTCATTCTTATCAACGAGTTGATTTTGATGTTTTTGCTCGTGAATTTAAAGATCAATTCAATGTGAATATAGATAGTCTGTTGGATCGCTACTATGATGATAATCGATTACCAATCTTGTTTGTTCAAGACTTGAAAATGGAATCTTATAATGATATTCCCTTAGGGTATTGTAAGGTATATAATCCTTCGGATGTCGATGGTATACTAAAGGTGGATGGGTATGATCAGAAATTACGTCGGCAACGACCGAACTATTTTTTAATTCCAGCGAAAAGTTGTAAAGAGGTTCGAGTGAGGAACTATACTATACCGAGTTTTTCCGTGGAACTGGGTTTATGTTGTAATTTACCTGATAGAATTTCTATAATGTACAATGATACAGAGAAAACAGAGTGGGATTGGGAAGGAATTAGAGATGCTGATAGTAGTAGTTTTAGGTTATCGCCGAATGAAATTGTTGTGGATAATGAAGATGTCGGTTTCCGTTTGGTGGGAAAGGATAAGCGTAAGAAATGGGGCGAACATCTTCAAGAAGAACGAGAGTACCAGAATGTGGAGGATGTGGGTGATGAATGGATTCTTTCAATTTCTTCTTCTTTATATGGGCATAAAATAAAGAGTGCTTACTGTAAAAAGGCTGGGATTGGGGAAGAGTATGCCGAGTGGATGGTGAAGATTAAAGAACCGGGAAAATATCGTGTTGTCGCTCATGTCCCTGAATCTTTGTATGCAACCTTCTTGGGGTCCTTTTTGAAAAATGCAAGGTTGTATTATCAAGTATTTTCGGAGGAAGGAGATACTTATGTAGAGCTGGATCTGAACGAGGAAACTCCGGGATGGATTGAGTTGGGAACATATGAGTTCCGTGAGGGGGACTACTTTGTACGATTAAGTGATAAGGGTGGAACTGATTTGCAACCGGTAATAAAAACAAGAATGTTAAGAAGAAATACAAATGTTACTTGTTACCAAATAATCATTGCAGATGCCGTGAAGTGGGTTAAAGTCGAATAATGATATGAAAAAAGCCGGTTTTCACCGGCTTTTTTCATATCACTATATTGATTTATTCGAAGTTAGCAAATTCTCCTTGTTTCAAGAATTCAACGGCAGCCTCAATGTCTTGGTACATTACCCGGTCTTGGCTGTTGAACGGTACGATGGTACGGAATTCAGCCAAGAAGTTTTCCAGATATTCTGATGTTTTCGTCGGACGTTGCATATCGATGGCTTGTGCGGCGTTCATCAATTCGATAGCTAACACGCGTTCCACGTTCTCGATCACTTTCACGGTCTTGGTTGCGGCATTACCACCCATGCTGACATGGTCTTCCTGCTCGTTGGAGGACGGGATGGAGTCCACGGAACACGGGGAACACAATTGTTTGTTCTTGCTAACAATAGCGGCAGCGGCGTATTGCGGGATCATGAAACCGGAATTCAAGCCGGAATTGGCAACGAGGAATTCAGGTGTTTTACGATCTCCGGCAATCAAACGATATACCCGTCTTTCTGAGATACTACCCAATTCGGCAATAGCGATGCTCAAGAAATCTAATACCAGTGCTAGCGGTTCTCCGTGGAAATTACCCCCGGAAATGATCAAATCGTCCTCCATGAAAATCGTCGGGTTGTCGGTTACCGAGTTGATTTCCCGTTCAACGACAGAGGCCACGTAAGCCACGGTGTCTTTCACTGCCCCGTGTACTTGCGGCATACAGCGGAAAGAGTACGGGTCTTGCACGTGAGTTTTTTCCATTTTCTGGAATTCTGAACCTTCCAGTAAGGTGCGGATATTGCGAGCCGTTTCAATTTGTCCCGGATGAGGACGGGCCTCGTGAATTTGTGGTAAGAACGGGTCGATACGTCCGTCGTATGCTTCCAGTGATAACGCCCCGATAATGTCAGCGTATTTTACCACTTTGAAGGCATTCAATAAAGCGTAAACAGCGTGAGAACTCATGAATTGAGTACCGTTCAACAAGGCCAATCCTTCTTTGGCTCCCAGTTGGATGGGTTCCCATCCAAATTTGGCATTAATTTCTTTTGCCGGATAGATTTTTCCCTTGTAGAATACTTCACCCTCACCGATCAACGGCAAGAACAAGTTTGCCAGTGGGGCCAAGTCTCCGGATGCACCCAAAGAACCCAACTCTTTCACCACGGGAAGAACGTCATGGTTGAACATATCAATAATACGTTCTACTGTCACTTGTTGTACCCCGGATTTTCCTAAAGAGAGAGCGTGAGCCTTCAACAACAGCATCAAACGGATAATATCTTTATGCACGGGTTCTCCCAAGCTGCAAGCGTGAGACATTACCAAATTAGCCTGTAATTGGCTTAAGTCTTCTTGCGAAATAGAAATTTTGCATAGAGAGCCGAACCCGGTCGTGATCCCGTACAACGGTTTGTCGGAAGTCGCGATTTTGTGATCCAAGTAAGCCTTGCAATCATTGATCAGTTTCTTGCTTTCGTCTGATAAAGCTAACTTATACTTTTTAGTTAAGATTTTTTCGATCTGCTCGAAAGTTAATTTCTCTGGGGTAATATAATGAGTCATTGGAATTTTAGATTTTAAATTTTAGATTTTAAATTGTACGCACACGAGCGAGGCGGGAGCCTCGCGAGTTTGTAAAGTCTATAAGGTTCATAAGGTTAAACCTTCGGTTTTTAAAGTTTCGTTACTTTATAAACTTTATGAACCTTACAAACTTTATAACCTATTTCCCGATCACGGGAATCTGACATCAAATCCGTGGCTTTTCAGCGGACGTTGTTCTTTGCGATAGAGTTGCATATTTTAATTCTCGCTTTTTAGTTTGTCAACCAGGCTGGAAACGGCTACACTTTCTTGTTCTCCGGTGAGCATATTTTTCAGCGTGACCACGTTATTGTTTATTTCGTTTTCACCGACTAAGGCCACGTAGGGAATACTCTTTTTGTCGGCGTAAGTCATTTGCTTCTTCATCTTGGCGGCTTCGGGGTATATCTCGGAGTTGATTCCCGCGGCCCGTAGGGTTTTCAGCACGGGAAGACAGAAAGCCTCCTCTTTTTCCCCGAAGTTCACGAAAAGTACACGGGGCGTTGCCGTGGAATCCTTGGGGAAGATGTCCAGTTGGTTCATCACGTCGAAGATTCGGTCGGCTCCGAAGGATATGCCGACACCCGACATGTTTTTCATCCCGAAGATACCGGTCAAGTCGTCATAACGTCCCCCCCCGGTGATACTCCCGATCTCCACGTCCTTGGCTTTTACCTCAAAAATGGCTCCGGTGTAGTAGCTCAAACCGCGGGCAAGCGTTAGGTCCAGTTTTACTTCCGTTTGGATGTCCAATTGATTCAGGTAACGGAACACGGTGGAGAGTTCTGCAACTCCTTTTAATCCGGTTTCGCTGCCTTTCAGGACTTCCTGCAAGCGGGTCAATTTCTCCTCGTTGGAACCTTCCAGGCGTAGTATCGGCTGCAGTTTCTCGATGGCCTCTTCTGACACTCCTTTTTCCCGGAGTTCGGCGTTCACGTTCTCGGCTCCAATCTTGTCCATCTTGTCAATGGCAACGGTGATGTCAACCAGCTTGTCGGGATGCCCGATTGTCTCGGCAATTCCCGCCAGCACTTTCCGGTTGTTGATCAACAAGCGTACGTTTATTTTCAGCCGTTTGTATACCTCGTCCACGATTTGAACCAATTCCACCTCGTTCAGCAAGGAATCACTTCCCACGACATCCACGTCACACTGGTAGAACTCGCGATAGCGTCCCTTCTGCGGACGGTCAGCCCGCCACACGGGTTGAATCTGGTAGCGCTTGAACGGGAACGATATTTCATTTTGGTGTTGTACCACGAATCGGGCGAAAGGCACGGTCAGGTCATAACGCAATCCCTTCTCGCAAATCTTGTTGGTCAACCGGGGAATATTACGTTCCTCCACTTCGCTATTGGTGACAGGAGCCAAGAAATCCCCGGAGTTCAGTATTTTGAAAAGTAATTTATCCCCTTCCTCGCCGTATTTCCCCATAAGGGTCGAAAGATTTTCCATTGCCGGAGTTTCCAGCGGCAGGTAACCATAAAGTTTGAATACGGATTTGATCGTGTCGAATATATAATTTCTTTTCACCATAACTTCCGGTGAATAGTCTCTTGTTCCTTTCGGGATAGATGGAGTCTGTGCCATGTCTTCTTTTTTAGCTTTTATCTTAATAGTGATGCAAATATAAACGATTCTGATTTCTTTTGAAACTCTTCGGTGGAATAAATATTGGGTGTTGACGGGGTGGTCTTGTATTTTTAAGATAAAACCATTGAAATATCTGGGATATATATAAGTAATAATTCTCTATAAGCCTTGTTTCAGGCTTTTCTCCCCTTTTCCCGTGTATGGTAAAAGGGCTATGAAAGGGGAATGAAAGGGCGTGGAATGGGACATGGGGGATTATTACCTTGTGAAAGGGTTGGTATTGCGATAGTATTAAGCTGTCTTTTATTTGTAATTTCCCGACATGAGGGGAATAAATTATAAAGAGAATCATTACTTTTGTTATAAATATTATGGCTTATGCAGGATGAGTTAACTTTGTTCCGGAAAATGCAGGAAGGGGATTGGAATGCGTTCAATTCTTTTTTCGAGTCTTACTCGGAACGGTTATACCTTTACGCGTTAGGTTTTGTCGGGAACCGGGCGGAAGCGGAGGACATCGTGCAGGATACGTTTATTTACCTATGGGTCAACCGGGCGAAAATCTCTCACTCGGGATCGATCTATGCTTATTTAAGTCGTTCCGTCAAGAATTCTTGTATTGATCGTAAACTTCACGAGGAGGTGAAACAAAGGTACCAGCGGGAAATGATGGCGTCAGGGGAAGAAGTAAGTGAGGATTATGAGAGTTTCGAAGAGTTGTACGAGCGATTGCAAATCGTGATGGATAGCTTGCCGCCCAAGTGCAAGGAGATTTTTATTTTGGGATGTGTCGAGGGATTGAGTTACAAGGACGTGGCCGAACAATTGGGCGTGTCCGTGAATACCGTGAAGACACAGGTCAAGGTCGCTTACAAGAAAATTAAATCCGAGTTTGGCGATCGGGATAAAAATTTCATGTTAATCCTGTGTAATTCTTTTTTCAAAGAAGAGGTGGAGAAATAGGTTGTAACTTTTCTTCCGTGGGAACGGTAAAAGCTAGAAAATCTGTTTTTTATGAAGTTAGACGTGAAACGAGTATTTCATCCGGTGAGCCCATTGATGGCCACGGCGAAAGGGGTGGCCGTACTTTTGTCCTATTTGGTTGGGGCTTACCTCACGGGGCATTTTCACGTGGAATCCCGTTGGATGGGGTCCATGCTTGCGGTAATCTCCGCTATTGTCGTGTTGCAGGAAGACGTGAAAACTTCTATTCATCAGGGAGGTCTGCGGGTGTTCGGGACGTTTATCGGGGCCGTGATTGCTTACGTGTATCTACTTCTTTTTCCATTCACCCTTTTGGGAATGATTGTCACCGTGTTTTTATTGGATATTTTATGTATGCTTTTGGGCATCCCCGATGATGGTAAGATGGCCACCATTACTTTGGTAATTATCCTGCTTATATCTAAAATGTCTCCCTCGATTTCTCCTTTCGTGAATGGTGTCCTGCGCTTTAGTGAGGCCACAGTTGGAGCTTTGATCGGGATCGCTTTGGCATGGGGTGTGGAGCAGATCAGGAAAAGGACGAATCATTGATCCTTTTCCGGGGCTGGGGGCTTGTCATCCTTTTCTCTTCCGGGTTTAGTTCCCCTTTGGCTTAACGGTTGAGCCCAGAAATCGATAAAATCCCATCGCCAGACCGAATCTGCAAGGTTTATTTCAAATAAGTTTTCGTCATCCATCGTTTTATCAATAAAAATTCTTACCGATAAAAGTAGGGTAAAGATGGAAACTTCAACGTGCAAAGTATATAAATCGACCGTTCAAATCGTTCAAAAGTAAGAAAAAACGACGTGACAAATTGTACGATATGCGCTTGTAGAGGGAGAATTTTGAATGATATGCACAAATGATGATAATTAAAGAGCTTGTTTGCCAGAATGTTATTGCACGTTTTTTGATATATTTGCATGATATGAGTATGCAAACATGGATTTCGATTCTCACGAACCTGTTTCCGGTGATCTCGGCCTTGACCTGTTGCCTGTTAATGATACTTACCTACAAGGATAGTGTGCGGGAGGAAGAGCGTTACTTGAAACGGGGTTTATTCTTTTTCTATTTCTCGGTCGCTTTCGGGTGGGCCTGCGTGATCATCTACACGTGGTCGCCTCGTCTTTTCGTCTATTTGAATAGCTTGTGTTATTGTTCATTTATCATGATGTCCGTGACATTCTATCATGTTGTTTTCTGGTTGACGCGGGTAGATTCTTCCGAGCATTTTTCCATGCGGCACTACTATCTGCCCGTGTTGATCCCGGTGATTCTCCTTGTGTGGAGCCTTTTCGTGCCTTTGGACGTGCAGGTGGCGATCGTGGCCGTGGATAGCCCGCTGGAAGATGTTTATTTTTATTTTACTCGTTTTTTCACTTCCCAGTTGATGGTGGCGTTCCTGTTTTGTCTTTGTTATACTTTGCTGGGGCTGAAACGTCTGTTCCGCTACTGGCGTGTTATGCGGGAACGGTTGGGAGATATGAAAGAGCCACCCTTGCGTTGGCTGGGATGCGTGTTGCTCCTGTTTCTCTTTTCTTTATGTATGCCCTTGTTGGATCCTCTTTTCGCCGAGAGTTACTGGCTTGATTTTCTCCCGATTGGAATTTTGTTGTTACAATATTCGATCGTGGCTTATAATATTATTGTCGGAAATTACGTTTTGTGTTCTTGCGTGGAGGAATCGTCCGGTGATCGGCAGGAGATCAAAAAAACGCCCCTACTGAACAAGGAGAGGTTCGAGAAATATATCCGGGAAGAAAAGCCTTACTTGAACCCGGAATTGAAAATAACGGACCTAACCGGGGAGTTACAGACCAATCGTACGTATCTTTCCACGTTTATTAACCGTACGTATGGGATGAATTTTAATACCTATATTAATGATTGTCGCCTGCGTGAGATGAAAGCTTTTTTGGCTGATTCAACTTGTGCGGGAGTGAGCATGACGGATTTGGCGATTCGTGCCGGTTTTGGTTGTTATCATAGTTATCGACGGGCAAAAAAGAGAAATATCACAAATTTCTAAAAAAAATCATGATTTCTTTTCACCCTAATTGATCTGTTTCTCGCTTTACGTGTAGAAAGCTGAAAAGGGAAGGCTTTACTCTAAAAACGAGATAATATGAGTACAAAAGACGAAAAATATTGGTTACAGGCGATATTGGAGGGCAAGGTCAAGCCGGGAGATGCCGGGTGGGAGAGAATATGGAAGGAGAGGGATTTTACCGCTGTGAGGCGTGTGTTGAGAGAAGTCGGGATGTGGAAAAAGGATGAGTTGGTGGCGGATCGTGAAAAGATGTGGCAAGTCATCGAGCAATACCGGGGTGAAGGAATGAACCGGAGGCGTATTCCTGCGTGGCGTTGGGTGGCTGCCGTGATGTTACCTTTGTTATTGGGTGGAACTTTATGGATGAATCTGCGAGAGAAAAGGGAGATGCTTGTTACGGAAGTTATACCGGAGATTGAGGCAGGAACACCTCGTGCCGTATTGCTTATAGAACAAGGGGAAAGGATAGACTTGTCGCTATTTGCCGGTGACACTATCCTGAATAAAGGAGATGTCCGAATCCGGCTCGATTCCTCTAAAAGCGTGACGTATGAACGGGTGGCCGGGACACCCGCTAAGATCGAGTACAACACGATCATCGTACCTCGCAAAGGCGAATATCAATTGATTCTGGCTGATGGTTCGAAAGTTTACTTAAATTCGGAATCAAAACTTCGTTTCCCGACTCGTTTCGAGGGAAAGGAGCGGCGAGTGTATCTGGAAGGGGAAGGGTATTTCGAGGTGGCGAAGGATACTGCGAAACCTTTTATCGTGGAGGCGAAAGAGGTGGATGTGCGGGTGCTGGGAACGAGTTTTAACGTGAGTGCTTATGTTTCGGAACAGGCTGTACGGACGACGCTCGTGGATGGTAAAGTGCGGGTTGGAGATCGGTTAACCGGAAAGGGTGAGATTATTTTACCGGGGCAACAAGCGGAATGGGAAGACGGAACTTTTACGACAAAAGAGGTCGACACGTCAATTTATACCGCTTGGATCAACGGGAAATTCTATTTCGAGGGAGCCACGTTGGAGGAAATTGCGTCACAACTGGAACGTTGGTATGACATCGATTTCTTCTTTACTTCCGAGAACGTGAAACGTTTTGCTTTTGCCGGGGTGATTAACAAGGAATATTCAGCAAACAAGATATTCTCGATTATCGAGAAAACCACGCGGGTACGCTTTAACGTGAACGGCCGGGTGGTGACGGTGAGTGAAATAAATAATAAACAGGAATAATTAAAAACAAACCGGGAATTGCAGCAACAACTCCCGGTGTGGTAAACGTCCCCCGGGGACTCGCGATCCCTGAAGGATGATTGTTTAACTCTTATTACAAAAGTATGAAAAAAAATCGAACGGGCACGTGGATTCCGTTAAGAAATCGGTGTGCCAAAATTTTGATGATTATGAAATTGACTTTTTTGATGATGTGTGCGTTTGTTTTTTCCCTATCGGCGGGAGTGAGGGCACAGGATCAGATGGTAACGCTGAAAGTGGAAGGAATGCCTTTTACCAAGGTTATTTCCGAGTTGAAACGTCAGACGCAACTGGACTTCTTTTATAGTTTTGACGAGGTGGACGTGAAACAAACGATTTCTCTGGATGTTAAAAACTCGAAGATTGATGAGGTGTTGCAACAAATGTTTGGAGATAAATTTACTTGGGAATATATCGATCGGATGGTGATCATCAAGCCTGCCCTCCCTGATGAACCGGAAAAGAAATCATTGCGGGTGAAGGGATTCGTGTACGATATGCAAAGAGTTCCCATGCCCGGTGTGACGGTGAAGGTGGCGGGAGTATCTTTGGGTACGGCAACGGATACGAGGGGATGGTTCGCTATGGATTTACCCGTGACGAGTGGTACGTTGGAATTTTCTTTTGTAGGCTTTAAAAAGAAGATGGTCGCTTTTAATGCTCAAAGCGATACCTTACGGGTGATCATGGAAGAAGATATACAGGCGTTGGATGAAACGATTGTCGTGGCGTATGGAAACACGACCCGTCGAAAGAGTACGGGTGCGATCTCCGTGGTGAAAGGGGAGGAATTGCGAGGAATCCCGGCAGCCAGCATCGCCACCTTATTGCAGGGACGTGTGGCCGGAATGGATGTTACGCAAATGTCTGGAGCCCCGGGTGGTGGTGGAACGGCAGTTACAATTCGGGGTTATAACTCGTTAGACGTGGAACAAGGACGTCGATTTTCGAATCCGTTATGGGTTGTGGACGGTGTACCGATGAATTCTTTCAGTTCTCCGATTACCGGAACGAATCTGTTGTCGGATTTGAACCCGGATATGATCGAATCGATTCAAGTTTTAAAAGATGCATCTTCTGCGGCAATTTACGGTAGCCGTGCCGCGAACGGTGTTATTCTTGTTACGACAAAGAAAGGGAAACAAAATCAGAAAGCGACATTCACGGCGAATGTTTCGTACACGTGGAGTATGTTGCCGGAGTTGCCAACCGTGACAACGGGACGAGGAGAACGGTTACATCGTTTACGTGTTGCCCGAGATTTTCCTTGGGCTTATGTTGATCCGGAAACTAATCGATACAAATACCCCACCACGCTTCGGGAACAATATGATTATAGCTCACAGGGGGCGAAGTTGGATGCAAATTTTATTGTGGTTCCTAGGAATACGGAGAATGGTAGTATGTTGCAGGATAGTTTGAACTCTTTTTATAATAATTCTACCAATTATTTCCCGATTTATTACGTGAAAGGGAAAGTAATCAATGCAAATATCCAGACTTATGGAGGTTCGGAAAAGATGACTTACGGCATCGGGTTAGGGTATTATAATGAAAAAGGTATTTTCCGGGGAACAGGGTATAACCGGGTGGATTTGAATTCTACGATGAACGTGACTCCCGTAAATCGGTTGAACGTGGATTTGCGTTTAAATGCCTCTTTATCGAATCGTGATAGAACGAGCGGGGATGGGACATTGCAATCGGCTTCTCCCGTGGAGACAGTTCCGGGGGATCCTCAAGAATTATCATCTTTATTACCCGGTGAAGGATCTGTAGCGTGGAATGCTGTTCTGGATGCATTAAAAGGTACAAAGGAGAAAAATCGAGGAGTACGTTTGCGGACGAATTTCCGACTAGGATATGAACCGATAGACGGACTGAACATCTCGACTTCATTGGCGGCGGATTACTCCATCGATCGCCGGAATTATTTTCAACCATCCTATATGAGTGATGACGATTATTCCAAGAGTGTCGGGGAGACAGGGATTAACCTGATGGTACTGAACGAGAATCTGGTATCATATAATCGCACGTTCAAGGAAGAACACATGGTTAATTTCGTGGCGGGATTCTCTTACCAGTATGACCAAACGGAATACAACGGGGGATCGGCGCAAAACGCTCCTAGTGATAAAATCTATTATGCCCCGGCAGGAATGCCTGATCTTGGAATACAGGAATCTAACGGAACGAAGGAAACGATCGCCTTGAAACATTACCAGTCAGACATGCAAGAAAAAACGTTGTTGTCCTATTTTGCCCGTTTGGAATATGGTTTTAGGGATAAGTATTTGGTTTCATTCAGTTTGCGCCGGGACGGGAGTTCCACCTTCGGGGAAGATAATCGCTGGGGAACCTTTCCTTCGGTGGCTGCAGGATGGACTTTTTCGGAAGAATCTTTCGTGAAAGATAATCTCAGTTGGCTTTCTTTCGGGAAGATCAGGGCAAGCTGGGGGCGCTCGGGGATGCATTTTTCCCAGAATTATCTGGCGCTTGGAATTATGAACGTGGGAGCGACTCCTTATCGGGGGCAGGCGACGATAGAGCCGGAGTGGGTAAGAGGGTTGTACAATCATGATCTTTCTTGGGAGGAAACAGATCAATATGACTTCGGTCTGGATTTGGATCTTTTCAATCATCGGTTGGGTATTACCTTGGACTATTATTATCGGTATACTGATAAGTTGTTGACTACAATTTGGTTGCCAGGGATCCATAATGGTTATAGTTCACAATGGCGAAATGCGGGTGCCATTTCAAACGAGGGGATCGAGGTGATGATTAAATATGATATTTTCAACCGGGAAGATTTATATTGGAAAATTTCAGTAAATGGGGCGAGAAACTGGAATCGTTTCGAGAAATCGTATGATGGGAAGGATTTTGGGGGAAATATCATAGGAAAGCCTTTGAATGGGATATATGCTTTAAAAACAGATGGTTTTATTAACGAACAGGATGAGATGAAAGTGTTTTATAATCAGCAGGGAGTTAGTAATTACTTGTCAAACTTTTATAAAGGTGCATTCTACAAGCCAGGAGATTACAAGTTTGTTGATGTTAACGGGGATGGGACAATCGGTTCTGGTGATGCCGTGTACTGTGGGAGTGCTCTACCGATAGTCAGCGGGGGAATCGTGAATGAATTTCGCTGGAAGAACTTTGATTTGAACATGTTAATGGCTTATTCATTAGGGCGTCATATCGTGAATAATTTGTCAAAAGCGGTTTTGACAAATGGGAAGTATGCCCTCATGACTGATTTGAATGCTATTAGTTTTTGGGAAAAACCGGGTGATCATCCCGATTACCCGAAATTAGAGAGTGATAGAATGAATAGTATGTGGAGTTATGTGGACCGGGACGTGGAAAAGGTCAATTATTTAAAATTGAAAACGTTGACCGTGGGATATAGCTTCCCGAAAAAATGGAGTCGGAAGGCGGGGATTGACGAGTTGAGAGTGTTTGTTAGCGGGGAGAACCTGTTTACTTGGACAAATTACTCCGGTTTGGATCCGGAAACCGTGGATATCACAAGTGGATTTGACTTAATGTCGAATTATCCTTTAGCTAGAAAATACACGTTGGGTTTAACTTTAAAATTTTAAACAATGAAATATTATTATCTTCTGGTATTATTATTGTCTTCCTTGTTTTTGTCTTGCGAGGACACGTTGAGGATGATTCCGGAAAATTCAGTTACGTTTGAGAACGCATTCGAAAACGAGCACGAGATTGAAATTGGGTTACTTACCGTGGAGAGGTATGTTCGTAAAAGTTTGTATCTTACGACAATACCATCGTCTCACGGTGAATATACGGATTATCGGTATAAAGGCGATGCCGGTTTGTTACGGGAGAGTAATCCACAAGCTTATACGGCAGCTTGGTCGCATTATTATGAAATTATTGCGCTAGTAAATGTAATGTTACCTTATATCGATAGAGTGGAGATGTCACAGGAACGTCGTGATTTTTATAAAGGGCAGGTTTATTTCACGAAAGCACTGGCTTACTTTGAATTGGGGCGTAAGTGGGGTGATTGTCCGGTAATTCGAGATGAGGTAGAGTACGCTCCGATTACCTATTCTTCTTGGGTAGAAGTAATTGATTATGCGTTAGAATTAGCCCGGGAGGCCGTACGTTTACTTCCGGATTATTCGGAAATGACAGATTATAAAGGGAATTCCATCACGTATAAATGTACTCCCAACAAGGGTGCTGCTCAAGCTTTATTGGCGAATCTGTGTGCTTGGAAAGCAGGGTGTAAATATATGGCACAGCCAGAAGAGGCAACTTATGATGAACGAGCTTTGTGGGTAGAAGCAGATTCTGTTTGTACCGCATTGATTTCGTCGGGTATTTATAAGTTGGCAAAAACCCCGGAGGAGGTATGTACGAGTACATTGGTTGGTAGTGATGCGGAAAGCATTTATGAAATCGTGTTGCGCGATTACTGGAATGAATTGGAAAACGAATCTCCTTATTCTGTTCATGATCTTTTTTATTATTTTGGACCAATGTACCAGACCTGGCCGGTGATACCGGGAATGAGTGCTGGGAGCCTTGCGTTTCGCTCTTGGAAAATATTAAGTACCACGGTGTGTGAGATGTACTCGGAACGAATTGTCGGAAACGACACGATAACCGATTTGAGGAAAGATGCTTATTTCTATAAGGTAGATTCTATGGCACACGATACGTTACTGGATATTACTGAGGGATACGCTTATCCATGGAAATTTCGCTTGGTAAAACTTGGTACTTCCGGTTGGTCTGCAGGTGAGTTTATTAATTTCGACCAGAACCGAATCGTATTCCGGTTGGCAGATATTATCCTGTTGAGGGCAGAGTGTCGGGTCCGGTTGGGAAATAACGAGGGGGCTATTGCCGATTTGAACACGATACGGGAACGTGCGAATGCCGAGCTTTATCATTCTTCGGAATATGGTGGGGATTTGCGTTATGCTATATTCAAGGAACGGGAAAAGGAATTATTGATGGAGGGATGTAGATGGTATGACGTGATCCGGAACGAGTATTACAAAACTGAATTGTACGGGGGATTCCGGAACGTGTCAAAGCAAGATATTCTTGATGGAGTATTCTTTAATGCTGTTGATAATAACGAGTTTTCAGAAAATCCCTTGGCTCGTCAGAACACGTATTGGCTGAAAAGGATGTAGAATAATTTAAAATTTAGAATCTAATGAGAACATTAAAATATATATTGGCGAGTTTACTCGTGCCGTTTTGTTTGACAAGTTGTGACACGGCACAGGATTGGATCGACACGGGAGTTTCTTCTCCCTATCACGATTGCTCGATAATGGAATATTTGCGGGGAGATCAATATAACTGGGAATTGACGGTTCAAATGATTGAACGGGGAGGGCTGACGGCCATGTTCGAGGGAACGGATCCCGATTACGAGAAAATCACGTTCTTTGCCATCCCGAGTTACACGATCTTGCGTTACCTGTGGGATAATGATCTGAAAGCCGATATCGCTTACCGAAACCCGGACTATTTGATCACGGACCAGAAGCAGGATGGTGGGACTGCATTAACTACGGTGGGTGGTAGGAAATTGAAAGCGTACGTGGATAAATCGTCATACGGGGGCGTGCCCGACGTGGGAGCGGAGACAATGTACCTGTATTCGTATTCGGCTCAAACACAAGTACCCTTGGCCACGCCGGACATCCAGCCGCTGAACGGGGTAGTACACGCGCTGAATTATAATTTCGTACTGGGGAAAATTTAGGTTTAAGATTTAAAATTTAGAATTGAAGTTATGAAGAACGTCATATTATTACTATTTACCGTTTTAGTACTATCGATGATCGGGTGTCAGGATGTAACCGTGGGGTACTTGCTGACAGAAGATGCGAGTTATAACCCGGACACGCTCGTGGTGAAAACCGTGTTGGATGATGAACTAGGAGAGGAAGATTATTATCGTTCGAAGTGGGGGGCTCCTTGGGTAAGTACCCCGATAGAAGGGGTGGAAGGAACAATTGCGATTTATGTATCAATAAAAAATATAACTTCAACTTCGGGTGATCCCGAGAAATTGTGGAAAGTCCTTTCCGTGCGTGGGGATGGGACGTTTGAAATACCGTTATATCACGATGTTCCTGCTGGGCGTTACGTGATCTCGTTGAATTTTAGGAACGAAGGGTATTCCAAAGATGTGAACGATTGTTTCACGATAATCGTGAAATAGCAAATATTCGTGGTGCGTTTACAAAGTTGCCCGGGGAGAGGGACTGTAGCCAACCGGTTTCTCTTCCCGGACTCTTTTTTCTCCCTCACTTGTCCGGTGTTTCTCCGGAGTTTGCTACCCCTTGGACTATGGCAAGGTCCCGGAAACTACAGTTTCCGGACACGTCATGAACTCCGGGGAGTGTTCATGGTATGTAGATGGTATGTAGATGGTATGTAGATGGTATGTTCATGCCCTAGTGGATCCCCGGCCTAACCCTAGAGTGAGGGTTGCGAGGTGGTCCATTTCCCGTAGTTTTCCCGTTGAAGAGAGGGAGAAGGCAGGGTTCAAAGACGTATCACATTCGAATCAAAGACGTTTCAAAGGCGTTCGGGAGTGTCCTTGAAGCGTGCCTGTCCGGGTATTGAAGGGGGTTTACCCCGTTTCCTCCCGCTTCCCGGGTTGGTTCTAGCCTGGCTCTTCTCGTTCTAAAAGTCTGGATTCCAGTGTCGATTAAAAAAGTTTGAAAAAAAGTGGTTGAAAAGTTTGGAAAAGGGTAAATGTTTACCTTATCTTTGCACCCGCTAAAACGGGACAGGGGAGGATGAAAGAGGGAGTCGAGTTCACGTGGAGGCGGCGTTCTGGTGGTGTTGATGACGATCTTTGACGACGGGAAGTCCCTTAAACGAGGCCCTCGAAAAAAAGTTTGAAAAAACTTCGAAAAAGATTTGGAAGGAAAGATAAAAACGCCTTATCTTTGCATCCGCTTTCGCTCCTGAAAAAGCGAGGGCGATGAAAATGACAAGAAGAGTTCTTTAACAATATTGACGTGAAAATAAACAACGTAGCGAGCGTGAATCGAAATCGACGGTAGTCGAGATTCATGAAACACATGACCCGGCCAGAACAAAATTTCTGTAAATAACTTTACCATGAAGAGTTTGATCCTGGCTCAGGATGAACGCTAGCGACAGGCTTAACACATGCAAGTCGAGGGGCAGCGGGGAGTAGCAATACTTCGCCGGCGACCGGCGCACGGGTGAGTAACACGTGTGCAACCAACCCCGTACCGGGAGATAACCCGCGGAAACGTGGACTAACATCCCATAACACTGTATCATCGCATGGTGATGCATTTAAAATTCCGGTGGTACGGGACGGGCACGCGCGACATTAGGTAGTTGGCGGGGTAACGGCCCACCAAGCCGACGATGTCTAGGGGTTCTGAGAGGAAGGTCCCCCACACTGGAACTGAGACACGGTCCAGACTCCTACGGGAGGCAGCAGTGAGGAATATTGGTCAATGGGCGAGAGCCTGAACCAGCCAAGTCGCGTGAGGGAAGAATGGTCTATGGCCTGTAAACCTCTTTTGCCAGGGAAGAATAAATTGCACGCGTGCGATCTTGCCAGTACCTGACGAATAAGCATCGGCTAACTCCGTGCCAGCAGCCGCGGTAATACGGGGGATGCGAGCGTTATCCGGATTTATTGGGTTTAAAGGGCGCGTAGGCGGGACGCCAAGTCAGCGGTAAAAGACTGCAGCTAAACTGTAGCACGCCGTTGAAACTGGCGACCTCGAGACGAGACGAGGGAGGCGGAACAAGTGAAGTAGCGGTGAAATGCTTAGATATCACTTGGAACCCCGATAGCGAAGGCAGCTTCCCAGGCTTGATCTGACGCTGATGCGCGAGAGCGTGGGTAGCGAACAGGATTAGATACCCTGGTAGTCCACGCCGTAAACGATGCTCACTGGATCTTGGCGATACACTGCCAGGGTTCAAGCGAAAGTATTAAGTGAGCCACCTGGGGAGTACGTCGGCAACGATGAAACTCAAAGGAATTGACGGGGGCCCGCACAAGCGGAGGAACATGTGGTTTAATTCGATGATACGCGAGGAACCTTACCCGGGTTTAAATGTGGAGTGCATGAGCTGGAAACAGTTCTTTCCCTCGGGACTCTTCACAAGGTGCTGCATGGTTGTCGTCAGCTCGTGCCGTGAGGTGTCGGGTTAAGTCCCATAACGAGCGCAACCCCTATCGCCAGTTGCCAGCGGCTGAGGCCGGGCACTCTGTCGAGACTGCCACCGTAAGGTGCGAGGAAGGCGGGGATGACGTCAAATCAGCACGGCCCTTACACCCGGGGCGACACACGTGTTACAATGGCCGGTACAGAGGGCAGCCACGGGGTGACCCGGAGCGAATCTCTAAAGCCGGTCGTAGTTCGGACTGGAGTCTGCAACCCGACTCCACGAAGTTGGATTCGCTAGTAATCGCGCATCAGCCATGGCGCGGTGAATACGTTCCCGGGCCTTGTACACACCGCCCGTCAAGCCATGGAAGCCGGGAGTACCTGAAGATCGTGACCGCGAGGAACGGGCTAGGGTAATACCGGTAACTGGGGCTAAGTCGTAACAAGGTAGCCGTACCGGAAGGTGCGGCTGGAACACCTCCTTTCTGGAGCAGGAGCTCATGTGGCTCGCTACACGTTTCACGTTTTTTTCACGCTAGATGATTGCCCGATAGCGGGTTAACCATAGTCTCTTAGCTCAGTTGGTTAGAGCGCTACACTGATAATGTAGAGGTCCGCGGTTCAACTCCGCGAGGGACTACGAGCGAGAAGTTAAAAGTTAAAAGGTAAAAACTAAAAGTTTACCCGGCTCGAACTTCCGCGATGCTTGAAACTTTTAACTTTTAGTTTTAAGTTTTCAGTTTACCGGGGGATTAGCTCAGTTGGCTAGAGCGCCTGATTTGCATTCAGGAGGTCAAGGGTTCGACTCCCTTATTCTCCACGTATAAAGTTCTTTGACATGCTGGAACGTTAATGGATCATTTGATCCACGAAGTAAAAATGTAGTAGAATAACACAGAGCCGTCCCTGTAGTGATACACGGGACAAGGTAAAATTATTAAAAAACACGACGCTAACGAACGTGAACAACCAAGGGCGCGCGGTGGATGCCTAGGCTCTCGGAGGCGATGAAGGACGCGATAAGCCGCGATAGGCCACGGCGAGGTGCAAGTAACCCTTGACCCGTGGATTTCCGAATGGGGCAACCCGGCCGTCTAGATGACGGTCATGCAGTAATGCAGGCGAACGCGGGGAACTGAAACATCTCATTACCCGCAGGAGAAGAAAACAACATGTGATTCCCCCAGTAGTGGCGAGCGAACGGGGAAGAGCCCAAACCGTTGCCGTTTCGGCGACAGCGGGGTCATGGGACCGCGACATTCGACGGAAGACGAAGTGCAATTACCTGGAAAGGTAAGCCGTGGAGGGTGACAGCCCCGTGCACGACACCTCTTTCGAAGATAGCGGAATCCCGAGTAGGGCGGGACACGAGAAATCCTGTCTGAATTCGCCAGGACCGCCTGGCAAGGCTAAATACTCCCGAGAGACCGATAGTGAACCAGTACCGCGAGGGAAAGGTGAAAAGTACCCCGAGCAGGGGGGTGAAATAGACCCTGAACCCGCGCGCCTACAAGCGGTCGGAGCCATGAAATATGGTGACGGCGTGCCTTTTGCATAATGAGCCTACGAGTTAGTCGTCACCAGCGAGGTTAAGGGCTTCAGGCCCGTTAGCCGAAGTGAAAGCGAGCCTTAACAGGGCGTCGAGTTGGTGGCGCTAGACGCGAAACCTTGTGATCTACCCACGAGCAGGTTGAAGTCGCGGTAACACGTGATGGAGGACCGAACCGGTAAACGTTGAAAAGTTTTCGGATGACTCGCGGGTAGGGGTGAAAGGCCAATCAAACTGGGAAATAGCTCGTACTCTCCGAAATGCATTTCGGTGCAGCCTGTGATGTTCTGTTCCAGAGGTAGAGCTACTGGTTGGACGCGAGGGCTTCACCGCCTATCAAATCCGGATAAACTCCGAATGCTGGAACACGAAATCATGGAGTGAGCCCGCGGGTGCTAAGGTCCGCGGACGAGAGGGAAAGAACCCGGACCACCGGCTAAGGTCCCGGATGGACAGTTAAGTTGATCAAACGAGGTGGGATCGCGGAGACAGCTAGGATGTTGGCTTGGAAGCAGCCATTCATTTAAAGAGTGCGTAACAGCTCACTAGTCGAGCGATCCCGCGTGGATAATACACGGGCATCAAACTGTCAACCGAAGCCGTGGGGTTAGTTAATGACTGACCGGTAGGAGAGCATTCCTGCCAGCTTAGAAGGTCACCCGCGAGAGTGACTGGAGCGGCATGAAAAGCAAATGTAGGCATAAGTAACGATAATGGGGGCGAGAACCCCCCACGCCGCAAGACCAAGGATTCCCCGGCAATGTCAATCAGCCGGGGGTCAGCCGGCCTCTAAGGCTCACCCGAAGGGGGATGCCGACGAGAAACGGGTTAACATTCCCGTGCTTCTCGTCACCGTGACGCGGTGACGGGGTGATGAATGGACCGCGCGCTGACGGAATAGCGCGTTGAAGGCCGTACCCTGTGACGGTGGTAGTCAAGCACGCCACCGGAGGCGAAAGTCGATAGTACCTCGAGGCCTCGGCCGAGGGGATAGCGTCCAGGCAATTTACCCCCTAGAAAACCCGCTAAACTTCAAGTGACGAGGAACCGTACTGTAAACGGACACACGTGGTCGGGTAGAACATACCAAGGCGCTCGAGTGATTCATGGTCAAGGAACTAGGCAAAATAGTCCTGTAACTTCGGGAAAAAGGACGCTCTAGTGATAGAGCCGCAGAGTAATGGCCCAGGCGACTGTTTACCAAAAACACATGGCTATGCCAAATCGAAAGATGACGTATATGGCCTGACACCTGCCCGGTGCCGGAAGGTTAAGAGGAGAGCTCATCCGAAAGGAGAAGGTTTGAATTGAAGCCCCGGTAAACGGCGGCCGTAACTATAACGGTCCTAAGGTAGCGAAATTCCTTGTCGGGTAAGTTCCGACCTGCACGAATGGTGTAACGATCTGGGCACTGTCTCGACCATGAGCTCGGTGAAATTGTAGTTCCGGTGAAGATGCCGGGTACCCGCGACGGGACGGAAAGACCCCGTGAACCTTTACTGCAGCTTCGCGTTGTTCCCGGGCACGGGACGTGTAGGATAGGTCGGAGGCTACGAGTCGGTTTCGCCAGGAATCGAGGAGCCATCGTTGAAATACGACCCTTCTCTTGTCTGGGATCTAACCCTTTGTATAGGGGACACCGCGTGGTGGGTAGTTTGACTGGGGTGGTCGCCTCCAAAAGCGTAACGGAGGCTTCCAAAGGTACCCTCGGGTTGGTTGGTAATCAACCGTAGAGTGCAATGGCACAAGGGTGCTTGACCGGGAGACCAACAAGTCGATCGGGTGCGAAAGCAGGGCATAGTGATCCGGTGATCCCGCGTGGAAGGGTCATCGCTCAAAGGATAAAAGGTACTCCGGGGATAACAGGCTGATCGCCCCCAAGAGCTCATATCGACGGGGCGGTTTGGCACCTCGATGTCGGCTCGTCACATCCTGGGGCTGGAGAAGGTCCCAAGGGTTCGGCTGTTCGCCGATTAAAGTGGCACGCGAGCTGGGTTCAGAACGTCGTGAGACAGTTCGGTCCCTATCTGTCGTGGGCGCTGGAGATTCGAGAGGTCCTGACTCTAGTACGAGAGGACCGGGTTGGACGCGCCGCTAGTGAACCTGTTATGACGCCAGTCGTACGGCAGGGTAGCCACGCGCGGACGGGATAAGCGCTGAAAGCATCTAAGCGCGAAGCCTGCCTCGAGATGAGATCTCCTTACAGGGTCGTCGTAGACGACGACGTTGATAGGCCACAGGTGTAAAGCCGGTGACGGCAAAGCCGAGTGGTACTAATCACCCGAAAGTTGACGTTCGGTGGGTGAGATGATTCAGTTAACGTTCCAAGCGATTGTCAATCAAGGTGATTGGCGGTCGATAGAAAAGCATGAATAAATGAACTTTAAAGATATTGTCACGAGAAGCCGGAGGGCTCGATGAAGTGACTGGAAAACATTAAAAGGTGTCTATAGCGACGGTGATCCACCTCTTCCCATTCCGAACAGAGAAGTTAAGCCCGTTAGCGCCGATGGTACTGCCCTTGGGTGGGAGAGTAGGTCGATGCCGAATTTTCAAAATCGCTGGAATTTGTTTCAGCGATTTTTATGGCGAGGTAGCTCAGCTGGTTAGAGCGCATGATTCATAATCATGAGGTCTCCGGTTCAATCCCGGATCTCGCTACAAAATGAAACCCATTGAGAAATCAATGGGTTTTTTATTTGAATCAAATTAATATTTTTATTGATAGTGTTTCAAAAAGTGTGTAAATTCCGAATTGATTATTTTTGTAATGCAATTTTCAAAAATGAATAATTATGATAGTGTTTCAAAAAGTGTGTAAATTCCGAATTGATTATTTTTGTAATGCAATTTTCAAAAATGAATAATTATGGAATTTACACATGAACAAATCTCGGAAATAATTTCCGAAATCACAAACGGTGAACTAGGTTTACAAGGCTTGGTTAAACAAGGTTTAGAGAGTTTAATGTTATCGGAACGTGATCTTCATAACGAGACACGTGGTGACGTGAGTAACGGTTTTCGTGGTCGTCGAGTATGTCATGGCGGTAAGGTCTTCGAACTTCGGGTCCCGCGTAGTCGTAACAACCATTTTTACCCGATGTTACTGGGGGTGCTAAAAGACCAGGAAGAAGAGGCTCAAAAGCTAGTGAGTAGCCTTTATTGCAGCGGTTTAACCACGGAACAGGTGGGTAAAATTTACGAGCAATTTTACGGCAAACATTACAGTAAAAGCCAGGTTAGCCGCTTGTTGAACACGGCCCGCGAGGATGTAAATGCCTGGCTAGGTCGTGAACTGGATAATCGTTACCCGATAATTTACATCGATGCCACCTATGTCCTCACCCGTCGTGATGATTCCGTTTCCAACGAGGCTTACTACACGGTTTTGGGGGTGAAAGAAGACCGAACCCGCGAGGTGCTGGCCGTGGTGAATTTCCCCACGGAAAGTGCCACGAACTGGAAGGACGTGTTTGAAGACCTCAAGGAAAGAGGCGTGGCCGTGATTGATCTCCTGGTGTGTGATGGATTGCCCGGTATTGAAAACGTGCTGGCAGAAACCTTTCCAAAAGCAGATTTACAATTATGTACCGTGCACCTGAAGAGGAATATAGCTGGGAAAGTCAAGCCCAGGGACAAGAAACAGGTCATGGAAGAACTCAAGCAGGTTTGCGCTCCCGACCAGTGGGAGATCTCCCCGGAAAAGGCTTTCGAAAAATTTAAAGAGTTTATTGCCAGGTGGCAGAAAAGTTATCCCGTTTTGAAAAGATATTGCCACGACAGGTACAGGTTCTATTTCACCTACTTCAAGTACGAGAGGGAAATCAGGGGGATGATTTACACCACAAACTGGATCGAAAGGCTGAACAGGGATTACAAGAGGGTCATCAACATGAGGGGCGCCATGCCAAACCCCCAAGCCGTTATTCTCCTAATGGGAACGGTAGCCCAAAATGCAGATATTTATAAATATCCTATTTATAATTTTTTAGAATCAAGATTATTTTATTGAACTATTTATAATTTTGCAGTCATGAGAAAAGAAGGAATTTACACACTTTTTGAAACACTATCTTTTTATTCGGCAACAGTTACCTCGATACCGCGTTCACGCAATCCTTCGAGAGTTTTACTAGGTACATATTTATCCGTGATGATGTGATCAACGGCATCCAGATCGCATATTTTTCCGAAACCTCTACGTCCGAATTTAGAAGAGTCAGCCAGAACGACTACTTTTTGTGCTGCTTGTATCATTACTTGATTTAAATTAGCTTCCATCATGTTCGTGGTCGTTAAACCGTAGTCTAGGTCTATTCCGTCAACTCCCATGAAGAGTTTACTACAAGAAAAGTTTTCCAGCATTTTTTCTGCATAATTTCCAACGACAGAGACAGAACTATTCCGTACGAAACCTCCGAGTTGTATTATATCTATGTTCTTGTTACGAGCTAGAATATTTGTAACGTTGATGGCTGCAGCGATTACCGTGAGGTGGCCTTGAGGCACGATCTCCCGGGCCAACGCATGCATTGTTGTTCCGGATGCAATGAGAATAGAGTCGTCTGCGGTAATTAGACTTGCAGCATATCTACCTATCAGTCGTTTTTCTTCGGGATAGGACTTTTCTTTCTCGTTTACATGGCGATCATTGATATAAGGGTTGATTAAAATGGCACTACCGTGTGTGCGATAGAGCATTTCCTTTTCCTCAAGTAAGGTAAGATCCTTGCGAATCGTTACAGAAGATACTTTTAATTGGTTGGCGAGATCAACAACTGAAACGGAACCTTGTTGGCGTAATGTTTCTAATATGTAGTTGTGCCTTTCACTTAGAGATAATGTTTTCATTTTGTTTCGATAATCATATTTCCACCACTGCAAATATACATCTGTTTTATTGAATATTACTTATCAAGTGTTGTAATTAATTTTAAACTGGGGAAATATATTTCTTAAAAAATAGAAACTTTTGCTCTGAGTTTCCGTAAATTAAGATCAATACCAAAGAAAGAGATGGCACTACTCGTAACGAGAAATGAGCCATGGAGACCAATAACAAAGAACGAAATTTAGGAAAACGAAGTTTCAGTTCGTAAGTATATGGTATGCTTGCGGAACGTTATTGGAATTTTATAGATTGTTGAATACATAAATAATTGTGTTATGAACCGAAAAGATATGTTGAATAAACTTCAGGAACCTGAGAAAGTATGGGATATGGTTGTGGTTGGAGGGGGAGCTACGGGTTTAGGAGTGGCGGTTGACGCCGCAACAAGAGGATATAGCGTTGTCCTCTTAGAAATGGCAGATTTTGCCAAGAGTACTTCCAGTCGGAGTACGAAATTGGTACACGGTGGTGTACGTTATCTTCAAAAAGGCGATGTCGCTTTAGTATTAGAAGCATTAAGGGAGAGAGGGCGAATGAAGGCTAATGCCCCGCATCTCGTGAAGGATCAAGCTTTTGTAATATCGAATTATACATACTGGGATAATTTCCTGTATTTCTGCGGGCTTACGCTTTATGATCTGTTGTCTTTTGGTTTCGGGTACGGGAGAAGCCGTTTTATTTCCCCCAAGAAGGTGATGGAGTATTTACCGACATCGGTGAAAAAAGGATTGAAGGGAGGTATTGTTTATCATGACGGGCAGTTTGATGATTCGCGGATGGCAATTAATTTGGCCCAGACCAGTGCGGATAATGGGGGTGTGATACTTAACAAAGCGAAGGTTTCCGGGATTGTGCATGACCAGAACGGGAAGGTTGCCGGGGTGAAGTTCGTGGATATGGAGTCCGGAAAAGAGATGCAGTTGAAGGCGAAGAGTGTGATCAATGCCTGTGGAATTCTCGTGGATGACCTGATGGCGATGGATTCTCCTGGACATAGTAAGATGGTGACACCGAGCCAAGGAGTACATCTGGTGTTAGATATGAAGTTTTTGCAGAGTGATTACGCGATCATGGTGCCAAAGACGAGTGATGGACGGGTGTTGTTTGCCGTACCTTGGCACAATAAAGTTGTTGTGGGAACGACGGATATTATGCGTCCGGTTCCGGAAATAGAGCCGAAACCGTTGAAGGAAGAAATTGATTTTATTCTGAAAACGGCTTCTTTATACATGGACCCGGCCCCGACGTATGCTGATATTGAATCCGTGTTTGCGGGGCAACGGCCGTTGGCAGCCCCGAAACACGAGGGAAAGAGTACGAAAGAACTTTCCCGCGGACACAAGATTATAGTTTCCGATAATAATTTAATCACGATCACGGGAGGTAAATGGACTTCTTATCGTTTGATGGCCGAAGATACGGTGGATAAAGCGATTGCCATGAAACTGGTGGATGCCAGACCCTGCGTGACGAAAAAATTCCATATACACGGGTACCGGAAGAACCCGAACCTGAAAGATCACATGTACGTTTATGGTAGTGATCAGGATGCGATTATGAAGTTGATCGCTGAAAATCCGGAATACGGAAAGAAACTGTCAGATAAATATGATTATACCGTAGCCGAAGTTGTTTGGGCAGTTCGGGAGGAGATGGCCAGAGAGGTAGAGGATGTTCTTGCACGGAGGGTTCGATTGTTGTTTGTTGATGCGAGAGAGGCGATTAAGGCAGCCCCGCTGGTGGCAGAAGTGATGGCGAAAGAACTTGGGAAGGATCAGGCATGGATTGATGAAGAAGTGAAGGAGTTCACTGAACTGGCAGAAAATTACATCGCGGCTAAGATCATGTTTTGATCTTAGCCCGGTGTATTTCATCCGGAAAGAGCCGCGAGTAGTAATGGAAACGTTTACGATAATCAGATTGGAATCAATATAATATTTATTAAAAATTAATATCATGTGGAGTTTTCTGAAGCCTGAGCCTCACAAACCCTTGTTGCCTAAAGAGAAAATTGACCCCACGTACAAGAAGTTACGTTTACAGGTCTTTTTAGGTATATTTATAGGGTATGCGGGGTATTATTTAGTACGTAAGAATTTTACTCTGGCAATGCCCTATTTGCAGGAGTTGGGATTTGACAAGGGAGATTTAGGGGTGGCTCTTTCGGCTAATGCTATTGCTTACGGGATATCGAAGTTTTTGATGGGAGGGGTTTCCGACCGGAGTAGTGCCCGTAAGTTTTTGCCGTTGGGACTGGTGTTATCGGCACTCGTGACGTTGTTTTTGGGAACAAGTGCAGGAGTCTCTTCAATCGTGGTCATGTTTATTACCCAGTTTTTGATTGGTTGGTTCCAGGGGATGGGCTGGCCACCTAGCGGCCGGGTGATGACGCACTGGTTTTCCTTGAAGGAGCGGGGGACTAAAATGTCAATTTGGAACGTGGCCCATAATGTGGGAGGTAGTTTGGTCGGGATCATGTTTTCCGTGGGGTTGGTGTGGTTCGGTTCCTGGCAATCTGCCACGTTTATTTTTCCGGCTGTTGTGGCCTTGGTGGTTGCCGTGATCGCGTTTATTCTGATCCGGGATACGCCGCAATCGTGTGGTCTGCCGCCGATCGAGGAATATCGTAATGATTATCCGAAAAATTACAGTGCGAAGTCGGAGGAAGAGCTGACGGCAAAAGAGATCTTTTTCAAATATGTTTTGAATAACAAGATATTATGGTATATCGCTATCGCTAATGCTTTTATCTACTTGGTAAGATACGGGGTGCTTGACTGGGCGCCGACTTACCTGAAGGATGTGAAAGGTTACGATAGCGGGGCGGTGGGCTGGATTTATTCAGCTTACGAGATCGCGGCCATTCCCGGTACGATTATCTGCGGTATCGTGAGTGACTACGTGTTCAAGGGACGACGGGCGATCACGACGATGATTTACATGGTGCTGGTGGCCTTGTTCGTGTTTATTTACTGGCAGACGGAACATAATCTGGTGATGGATAGTATATGCCTGATCGCTATCGGGTTCTTGATTTACGGGCCGGTGATGTTGATCGGGGTACACGCCTTGGATTTGGCGCCCAAAAAAGCGGCGGGAACGGCTGCCGGACTGACCGGCTTTTTCGGTTATTTCTTTGGAACGGCTTTGTTAGCAAATATCATGTTGGGGTACGTGGTGGATCACCTCGGATGGGACTGGAGTTTCATTATCCTGTTGGGAGCCTGCGCTCTGGCATTCATTTTTACGGCATTTACAGTAAGAGAAGAACAATATCTGGTAAAAGAGAGTACTAACAAACATTAAACGCTCTAAAATTCAAAATTATGATTAAAAAGTTTTTTCATGCAGTGATGGCATGCGGGGTGATAGCCTTGGTCATGTCGTGTGAAGATCAAAAATTCAACAACATAAATGTCGATGTCGACAAGGTTGAATTGGATCATTTGACTCCCGATATGATTAAAGTGCGGGATTACGTGCCGGAGTATGCTGTTGTCGCTCACCGGGGATCGACGTTCTGGACCCCTGAGGAGACGGAAGCAGCGTATCGCTGGGCGAGAGAAATTGGGGCTGACTATCTGGAATGTGATATGCAGGTTTCGAAAGATGGGGTGGTGTTGGCATTGCATGATGACAACTTGAAACGGACCACGAATATCGAGAACGTGTTCGGGGAGACTATCCCTTACGAGATTAGGAAAGCGTATTACCAGAAGATCGGCTACTCGGCCGAGGAGGCTGATGCGTTGGTGAAAGAGGATGCCAAGAATTTTGTTCCGAATCTTCCGGCTTATTATACCTACGAGGAGTTGATGATGCTGGATGCCGGAACATGGTTTAATGAAACGAGTATCGAACAGGCCCGCCCGAGCTTTGCCTCACAACATCAATACATTTCTACATTGGAGGATCTCGTGGCTTATTCCAAGGGGAAAATGCTGGAACGGGACGCGCAGGGAAAACGAGTGTTCACGATGGGACAGAAGACCGGAGAGAAGATTAAAAGTTTAAGCGGTACAGCCGACGTGATCAAGTATACGTTCGGTTACGTGGATGATCCGAAAGACACGGGAAACCGTCCGGGAATTTATATCGAGTTTAAGGAGCCGTGGCTGAATCCTACCGGGTTCGAGGAGATTGTCTACAAGGAACTGGATCGTTTGGGAATGAATATTATCACGCAGCCGGAACCGGAAAGCAACCCATTCTACGTGAATGGCAAGGTGAACACGGGGAACACGAATGGTAAGGTGATTCTGCAGACCTTCTCGTTGGAGAGCCTGGTGAGGGTAGCCGAGCATTTTGAAGGCAAGGTCCCGATGTGTTTCTTGTTGTGGAAAGGTACGGGAGCGACGGATATCACGTATGACGATCCGCTGGGTTATGCCTCGTTTATTAATCTGGGAGTGAAGTACAAGGCTCATTTTATCGGACCGTGTATTGCCGGAGCCCCGAATAATTACCCGGAACTGAACCAACCGTGGCAGGATTACTTGATTCACAAGGCTGGAATGAAGAATCATCCCTACACGTTTGACACGTATGACCAGATGGCCAAGTATTTCGGACAATATAATTTCGGTGTTGAGATTGACGGGAAATATAAAGCACCTTATCTGGATGCATTGTTTACGAACCATTCTGATATGAGTATCAACTATATGATTACTCAAGGCTGGCGAAAGAGTCCGGCTTCCGAGACGTTGGTTGATGCGAAGGTGGTGTTGGAGAGATTAGGTTACTAAATAATTGTTTAAATGCAGACCAGTATGAAAAAATATATATTATTTCCTGTTGTATTAGTCGCCCTCGTGTTGTCGTCTAATATGGTGAAAGCTCAGGCCGAGGATGTTTCCAATCCTCTTTTACAATATATCAATAAGGATAAAGGAATTCGTTTCACGGCAGGCGCCCGTTTGTTTGCTGATGTGGCTTATTATCATTCGGAGTACACGCCGATGAAGTCGGGGGCAGCGCTCACGGATGCTCGCATACGGACGTCGTTGACATACGGACCGTTGTATTTTTACGCTGATTTCGATTTTTCGAAAGGAACTTTCAAGCAAAAGAATATTTTCGTGCGATATAATTTTCACGAATCGGCGTACGGGATTCATAGCGTGAAGGCGGGCTATTTTAACGAACCGTCGAGTATGAGTCTGAACGCGAGTTTGTATAATTACCATTTTATTTCCCGTGCGGCTCCGGCCATGGCTTTATCGGCCGGGCGTGGTTTGGGGATTACCTACAAGTATTATGATGCCACTTTCTTCGCGGATCAAGGGCTTTTCGCTGAGAACAAGTATAATGATCAGATTTCCGGTTTCCAAGGAGTAAGCTTGAGTGGACGCTGGTTGTACAAGCCGCTTAATAATGAGTTTATAACCTTACACGTGGGAGCCTCTTTCCGCTACGGACGGATTAACACGGGTGAGGTGGTGAATAACGTGTTCAAGACGAATGTGGAGTTGGAGTCGAATATGCAGACCTACGTGGACGGTACGACGGAATTTCTGAACGCGCAGGTGCCTTGGGCGAAGAATACGATCACGGTAGGGCCGGAAGTGCTGGTGGTTACCAGTAATATGTTTTTGCGGGGCGAGTATATTTACAAGAGATTGTACAAGAAAAGAAATGACGAGGCTTTGTTCGAGAATCAGTTGGGAGGCGTTTGGAGCTGGACTACCTTGGCATCCTGGCAGGCCGGAAACCCGATACGGAGTTCCAAGTTCCAAGGGGCGTACGTGGAAATGGGATACTTGCTTTGCGGTGAAGGATACGGTTATGACGACGAGTACGGATTGTTGCGGGGAAGTAACGAGAGAGGAGATCTGGAGATTGTGGCCCGTTACAGTTACACGGATTTGAATGACATTAATAAAGGTGATTTCTTTTTAATTGGTAAGCAGGTATTTTATCCCGGGGGAGTGGTGGCAGATTACCCGGCCGTGTCAACGAGTATTGGCGGGGGACGGTTACATGCGGCCACGATTGGCGTGAACTACACGTTCAACCAGTACGTGAAGGTGATGGGCGAGTACCAGTATAGTAATTTAAAGAATGTTTATTTCCCGTTGGATAAGAATTTCCATCAGTTGCAGATGCGTTTGATGGTGTCGTTCTGATAGGAGAGAAGAACAAAGTTTATAAGGTTCATAAAGTTTATAAAGTTCATAAGGTACATGGCCCTCTGCGGGCGTATTGTTTACGGCAGCACAAGCTGCCGTTAAAACACGGTCCGAAGGACGCCCGTCACTTTATGAACTTTATAAACCTTATGAACTTTATAAACTTAGTGGACTATGTAGACTTTTTTTAGCGAGGTGGATTTGCTTTTTAATTCCTTTTCATTATTTTTGGGATTCGAAACACACAAACACTAATTTATCGCCAGATTATGAGAAAAGTCACTTTGTTATTGATGACCTTGGTTGCTATAACCAGTATGGCAACAGGTCAGGTTGACGTGAGTGCGGTCAATAAACCGATCGAGTTGTTGAACGAGGCAAACACGGATATTGAAAATGGAGATTATAAAGATGCTGTTCAAAAATTGATCGCGGCTAATCGATTGAATCCGAAATTGAGGGAGGTTTACTCGTCTTTGAATACAGCTTGTACTCACACGAACCAGATTTCTTTGCTGAAGGAGTTTCTAGTGAAAGGAAAGGGGATATTTGAGGAAGATGATGAGCTTTGTTATTATTTGGGAAATATTTACCAGAATCAACAGAATTACGCGGCAGCCATAAAGGAGTATTCTCTGGCAATACAGTATGCCAAGAAAAATGGGGAAGAGTACGAGTTGGTATATGCTTATTACTTGAACCGGGGGAATTGTTACTTGAAACAGCGTGAATTCGCAAAGGCGATACCGGATTATACCTATTCTCTCAAGCTGAACAAGGATAACGGTGCTATTTACGCGAACCGGGGAATTGCTTATTTCAGTACCGGAAAACGCAAGGAGGCGTGTGCCGATTGGAGGAAAGCTAAATCACTGGGAGTGACGAGTGTGAATGCTTACATTAATCGCTATTGTCGATAGAGGATTCAAATAAAATAAGCGAGTCAAATGATTTTTGGCTCGCTTAATTTTTCTAGGAATTAGAAGGTCCAGCCTAATCGAAGAACCGGTTCGATGTATGTTTTGACATTTGTTTGACGTATTTTTTCCGTCATTTTTTCATCGTATTCCGTGATGGTTGTTTCTCCTTGGCTATTCAGTGTTGATTTTCCGGTATATTTTGCTTTTTGGCTGCTTTCAGTCTTGAGGCTTAAACCGAATTCTGTTCCAATGTACAAACCTTTGTACAAGTAAAAATCTAATCCCGTGAATATGGCAAATGTCGCACCAGAGGTTGCGGGATCATTTACCGCGTCAAGTAGATCTTCTTCATCCCAGTTGCCGTCAAGTGTAAGTATAGCTCCGTTTTTAATTTTACCGTTGAATTTGCTGGAAGAGGTGTTTGATTCACTTATTCTTTCGGAGTAACCTTCTATTTTAGTTGAGGCAAAGTGTTTCTTGTACCCGATACTTCCGCCCACGTAAGCATTTAGTCTTTTTGCCAGATCGAAGTGACGTTCATAACCCAAGTCCAGGTTAAAATCCCCGGTCGTGCTTTTGAATTCATTTTTGTAGCTGGTTTTTATCTCATTTTCTTCTTGAGAATCCGAGTCTGTGAACTTGTTTTGAGTTGAATTGATTCCGAATTTCAAGCGAATAGCATCCCTGTCAGAAATGAAATAACGGAATTTGAGTCCGTCTAATTGGAACGTTTTGCCATCCTGATCGAAGGGATTGAATTGAATTTCAGTACCAAATGAACCTTTTTTAGGTTTTTGTTGTGCTGATACATTGTTAGAAACGATAAGTACGACAACCAGAATGAATAATAATTTTCTCATACTTTAAATAAAATTAGTGATTAATTTTTTCCGGGGACAAAAGTATATATAATTAAGCGAGAACTTTGGATATGACCGGTAAAAATAACGCCCAAATTATCGTATGAGTATATCGACAAGTGGCAGGAATATTCCTGCCACTTGCTATTTGAAAATATCAATCAGTGATGTGAGGTTGCTGGTAAAGAGTTTAACCGAAATGGCGAGGAGAATGATACCTAAGAATTTACGTAATATATAAACCCCGCCTTTCCCGAATACCTTTTCGACCAGCGATACATTTTTTAGTACGAAATAGACAACAATAATGTTTAGGGTTAAGGCGATAATAATATTGATGGTATGATATTCCGCCCGTAAAGCCAACAACGTCGTTAATGTTCCGGCTCCCACGATCAAGGGGAATACTAGCGGTACAATGGATGCCGTTCCTGATGGACCGTCATTTTTGAAAATAGGGATTCCGAATATCATTTCTACTGCCAGTACGAAGATCACGAGGGATCCGGCCACGGCAAACGAGGAAATGTCCACGCTGAACAAGTTGAGCAGACCATCCCCAACGAAAAGGAATGCCACGAGAAGAATATACGATGCCAGAGCGGCTTTTATGGCACTAATTTTGTGTCCTTTATTTTGAATATCATTAATGATAGGCACGGCTCCCGTGATGTCAATTACGGCAAACAGGACCATGAATGCACTTGCAAGTTCTTGTATACTAATGTCTGAAAAACTCATATCAAAAAGATTGGTTTATTCTTGATTAAAGGTTATTTTTGCCTACAAAGATACAGAAACAAGAGGTGTTATCAAAATGAATCAAAATAGAAAAGTTATGGCGTATACGAAACTAATTGTCGAGAAACAGGATAATATTTGCACGGTTAAAATTAATAACCCGGAGGCGTTGAATGCTTTGAATTCGACGATTTTGAAAGAATTGGATGCTGCCTTCTCGGCTATCGGAGAGGATGATAGTGTTGATGTTGTCATTCTGACGGGTGAAGGACGCTCGTTCGTGGCGGGAGCGGATATATCCCAGATGAGTACGTTGAACGCGGTGGAGGGGAAAGCGTTTGGAGAGCTGGGAGCGGCTGTTTTCCGCAAAATCGAATTGTTGAACAAGGTGGTTATTGCCGGTGTAAATGGTTTCGCGCTAGGGGGTGGATGTGAGTTAGCCATGGCTTGTGACATCCGTATCGCTTCGGTGAAAGCTAAATTCGGACAACCGGAAGTAGGTTTGGGGATCACCCCGGGATTCTCCGGTACGCAACGGTTACCGCGTATCGTGGGATTGGGTAAGGCAAAAGAGCTGATCTACACGGCAGACGTGATTGTCGCCGAGGAGGCCTATCGTATCGGGTTGGTGAACAAGGTGGTGGAACCGGAAGCGCTGATGGATGAATGTATGGCCATGGCGAAGAAGATCGCGGCAAAGGCCCCGCTGGCTGTGCGTTATGCTAAAGAGGCGATTAACCGGGGAGTGGAGACAGATATTGACACGGGTATTTCGATCGAAAGTAATTTGTTCGGGTTGTGTTTTTCAACCGAGGATCAGAAAGAAGGAATGCAGGCATTTCTAGGCAAAAGAGGAGCGGAATTCAAGAAAAGATAAAAGCTGAAAAGCTGGCGTTTGTACGATAATAGAGAATTTGATATTATATAGTTGAAGGTTTTAAATTAAGAGGAAATGAAAATTTGCGTTGTAGGTACAGGTACGATGGGTAATGGTATTGCCCAAACCTTTGCTCAAGCCGGGCATGACGTGTTGTTAAAAGGTCGTTCAGAGGCATCTTTAGGTAAAGCTCATAAGGCTATCGAGAAGAGCCTTTCCAAGTTGGTGGAAAAAGGCAAGATGGAAGCTGCCGAGAAGGATGCTATCAATGCCCGCATCAAGGACACGATGGCATACGAGGATTGTAAAGATGCCGATTTAGTGATCGAGGTGGTTGCCGAGGATATGGCAACCAAGAACGAGATATTCAAAACATTGGATGCGATCTGCAAGCCGGAAGCAATCCTGGCCACGAATACTTCTTCTCTTTCTATCACGGAAATTGCTGCCGCAACGAGTCGTCCGGAGAAAGTGATCGGTATGCACTTCTTTAATCCGGTGCCGATGATGAAATTGGTTGAGGTGATTAAAGGGCAGTTGACTTCCCAGGAGGTTCACGACAAGGTGATGGCAATCGCTGCAGAAGTGGGTAAAACCCCGGTAAGCGTGAACGAGGCTCCCGGTTTCGTGGTAAATAGAATCCTGATCCCGATGGTGAACGAGGGTATTGGAATTTACGCTGACGGTGTTGCTACCAAGGAAGAGATTGACGAGGCCATGAAATTAGGGGCTAACCACCCGATGGGACCTTTGGCTTTGGGAGACTTGATCGGTTTGGACGTGTGTCTGGCTATCATGGAAGTGCTGTATAATGAATTCGGTGATTCCAAGTATCGCCCTCACCCGTTATTACGGAAGATGGTTCGTGCCAACTTGTTGGGACGTAAGACTGGAATCGGTTTCTATGATTATCGGAAATAGGGAATAAAAAGTTTATAAAGTTCATAAAGTTTGTAAGGTTCATAAAGTTGCATTTGAGTGCAATGGATCTTATAAATTTTGTGAACTTTGTTTTTGACAAGTATTTACTCACCTCCCCTTATTTTAGCAATTTTCTATCGTTATTATCACGACTTTCCAATACACTCATTTGATGAATGGCTATTTGATTTAGCTTAACAAGACGCTCTCTTTGTGCTATACTCTGTTCGATAAACACGGCATTTAGGTTCTCCATGTTCGACAAACAGATAAGTTCGTTGATAGTAGCATAATCACGGATGTTACCTTTCTGCGTGGGATTCATTTCTCGCCATTGTTTTGCGGTCATACCGAACATTGCTACGTTCAGTACGTCAGCTTCATTGGCGTAAATAACGCTTGCTTGTGTTGGAGTAACTTCTGGTGGGATAAGGTTTTGTTTGATGGCATCGGTATGTATGTGATAGTTGATTTTCGATAGTTCACGCTTTGCCGACCAGCCGAGTTGCCGTTGTTCTTCCGCCTTCAAACGCTGAAATTCCTCAATAAGATAGAGCTTGAAAGGAACACTGATTGCAGAACCGAATTCAAATGCAATATCCTTATGGGCATAAGTTCCTCCGTAACGCCCTTTTCTTACGATAATACCGATGGCATTGGTACATTCTATCCATTCGGAAGCACTTAGTACAAAAGACGGTAGGCCCGCACTCTTTCTAAAGTGGTCGAATTCGACCACTTTAAAATTGGAATTATGGATAACTTCCCATGTACCAAGGAATTCGATTGTATAACGGTTTCTTATCCAGTTCTTAATTACATCTGCTGCTCTATTGTCCCCCTCTTTGGCAGAAGCCATGTCAGTAAGAGATATATAGTCCTGTTTTTCAAAATTGAGAACCGTAATCTGTGTATTTTGAACAATAATCTTCGCCATTGTAATTGATGCTTTGAATTTCAGTCACAAAGGTAGTTATTATTAATGAAATGATTGCTTGCTGCGCTGAAAAGTGGAATTTCCTGTAATGTTTTATTGTCCTAGTTGTATTACTTGGCGTTTTTGCGGGTGAGAATCGTCTGCTGATGAACGGGATGTAAAGTTGTTGAAATTGAATGTTAGCCCGATCCAGTAAGCATGGGTGGCTTCTTTGCTGTAATTTGCCAGACGATAGGTGTCAGTGTTTGAACGGGCTTGCCATTCGGAAGTGTCGAAGACGTCGGAAACGGAGAAACTGACTTGAAGGCGATTATTAAAGAAGCCTTGTTTGATTGCCAGATCGAGATAGTAATTCTCTTCAATTTTGAATTGTGGAACCTTTGTTGGTGATTGATAAGAGAAGAGGGCCTGAAATTCGGTATGTTTTTTAGAATTTAAGTTTAATTCCAAGTTGCCCGACCAGGAGAAATCGTCAACATGAAGGTTTATTCCTTGATATTTCCCGTTGGCATGAGCGTGGACGAGGGATATGGAAGGTGTGATTGTCATCCATGAGGTGGGAGATCCGGATAGATTGATGTCCAAGCCGACCTTGTTTTCCATGCTACCATTCGTGTAAGACAGGGTTAACGTGTTGTTTTCCGAAAATAACGTGACGGGGGTGATAAACCTTTCGGTGGAATTGAAATAAAAATTCCCGTTCAGCTGGATCTTTTCCCCGTGTAGAAGATAATTGATTTCGGCCCGGTTCGTGATTTCGGGGCGTAATAGCGGGTTACCTTGCTCGAATGTTTGGTGGTCGATCGGATTTGTAAATGGGTTTAGTTGGGTGTAATCCGGGCGTGTGGCCTTTCTAGTAAAATGAAAGGCCAGTTCTTGCTGATCAGAAGGCGTGTATTGGAGTGTTAAGTGCGGGTAAAAGTAGAATCGATCAAAATTATGTTTGTCCGTGTTTTCCATGAGCTTGGTGTGGGTAATATCGTAATCGGCGTGTAGCCCTATTTTATAGAGCCAAAATTCTCCTTGTTGTCGGGAGTAGGAGAGATGTGCCGTGTAGATGTATTCATGGTGGTTGAGGCCGTCGTTAAGGGGCAAATTTGATAACCAATTGTCGAGGGTTTCTTCCGTGCCGTGAAGATTGTATCGGGTTTTGTTCCATCTGGAAAAAAATTGAATTCCGGTTTCGAATTGGCCTTGATTTTCGAATGTATAGAGATAATCCATTTGCAGGCGGACGAATTCCGGTTTCTCGTTTCCGGTAGAGGTATGGGTGAGGATATCATCGATTTGATACGTGCTTGGACGGGAATCTTTCGTGTGGGAGAAGATCCCGTTTAGCGATAGTTCGTGTTTGTTTGTTTCGTAGATGTGTTTGTAGAATAAGGAACCTTCAATTGTTTTCCGGCTGAATGCTATTCGATGGTGTAGGTCATATTCTTTTGTTTGCGTGCGATTATTTATATCCCGGTTTGTCGTGATCTTGGGGAATTGTAGTTTGAGATTCCATAGGAAAAGATTGCGAGAAGAGGGTCGCATATCCAATTGGAGGGCTATGGAATGGCTTAAATGGTGTTGTTCTGTCTCTAATAGTTGAGATGTTTCTGCCGAAAAAGAGCGAAATAACTCACTGCTGATTTCAATCCGATCCGAATGTCCGGAATAATCTAGGAATAGATCCCAATTCTTTTGTGTATATCCCAAGTTTACGTTTCCCGTGAAATTGTTCGTGAAATCATAGTTGAGGGAAACAGAGCCGCTCCATGGGCTCTTGGTCTTTTTCTCGTTTTCTTGAGCGTAAATGTCCGTATTCGTGCAAAAGGTAAGAAGGCTGAAGAGGAGTTGTGTGATGTGCTTTTTCATATATCTACATTGTTGTTTTGTATGTTTGACAAGGGATATATGTGAAAACTTGTGTTTGTTAGAGATGTTTTAAGATTTTTTGTAATTTGTGGTTTCTGGAGAGAAACTCAAGAGAAGTGATGGAGATGCTAAGGTGATAATCCCACTTTTTCGATGATGTCTCGACGCTTGGTCAGTGCTTATTTATCCGGTGATGTATGAGCTACGTGTAAGCTTCGAATAAGCTCTGAATAAGGGGGATTATTTGGGTTAGATTACTTCTTTATTTGGGTTGGTTTAGGGTAGGAATGGGGGTGATGTGTAGTTAAATATAATTTGAATTTGTTTTTATAGGAATGGTGGCAGTAAAGCTTGATTTAAGGGTGATTTATATATCTTAAAACGATCGTTTAATGCGATGCAAATATACTAAATTTTCATTTAGCGCAAATGGATATGAAATATTTTTTTCGATTTAACAGTCAGTCGGTTAACGAGTCTGTTGGAAATTGTAAAAATTAATTAGATGTTAATAGCATTAAACGATCGTTTTTTAGTTTAAAATAGCGTTTGGTGCGACAGTTTTCGTGCATCTATAATCAATATCACTGTTTAAGTGGGGTGCGTGAAACGCATGGCAATAAATCAAGACCGGTAACAGGGTTAGTGCGCGAAGCGCATCCGGCCGGTTTCTTTTTAGGGATAGAGAGGAAGAAAAAGTCGCTTTAAAGCAGAATCAATAATTACATGATCGGGGATAAGAAAATGAATTGGTATGTCGCTCACACGCGGGTAAACCAAGAATTATTTATCAAGAAAAAACTGGACGAGTTGGGAATCGAGAACTTCCTCCCGTGTGAGGAGCAGGTGCGGGAAACTCCGCTTGGCCGGAAGATGATTCGTGTGCTTTTGATTCACGGGATGATTTTTATCCGCACGGATAAAGCCACAAGCTTCTCTTTGATCAACGAGTATGCTTTAAATATCATTTACCTAAAAGATATAGAGGGACACCATACCTTGATTGTTCCCGACAAGCAGATGGAAGATTTCATGTTCCTTTTGGATTTCTCCCCAGATGGGGTAGAGATATTGAATAAGGATTTAAAGCGGGGAGATAAAGTGCGAGTGATCAAAGGGCCTTTGCAGGGATTGAAAGGTGAGTTGGTACGTTTGAGGGGGCACAAACGGGTCGTGATCCGTTTGGAAGGGGTGGCATCAATAGCTACGTCTTATATTCCGGGTTCATTCTTAGAGAGAATAGAGTAAAATAAAACAATGGAAAAAGGTTTGTTTCACGATTTGTACAAGCGATTGAATATGCTTGACGTCCGGGCCTATTCCCCGGATCAATTGTCGGGCTTGTTACATGGCTACTTGACGGTGTATTCCATGGTACGGGTGTACCCGTGGTTGGAGGAAGATTTCGGGCATCCGGGAGGGATTCACGAACAGGCAAAAGAGATCGCCCGGTTGTATTCGGGGCAATTGAGGAACGAGGACGTTCCCGTGGATAAGCGAGCGGGATATGCGGCGGACTTGATGGATGTCTATCAAGTATATTCAGACTTGGGTTATCTGAAAAATGGAGTGGATGTGGCTTACGAGATTCTTTCAGCTCGGGAGAATGGTAAGATCATGTTACCTTGCCGTACACCTAATGTTTGTCGATTGCTGTGTAATTGCTACTATTTTGCCGGAGATGAGGAGTGTGGTGAACTAGCCGGGAGGCTAGTGATGGAGGCTTTGGGATATATTCGAGGTGGCGATCGTGGTGTGTTATTGACTTGGTGGGATGCCATTTGCTTGTACGATGACGTGATCGGAACCATGGAATTACCCAAGGAAGAACAGGAGCGATTGAATGAAGAACGAGCTCGTTTACTGGGCAGTGTAGAGCGGGAGGAAAATGAGAGAATCGAATGCTTCCGACAGATGGGACAGGATGCAGATATGGGGCTGGTGGCGGAGGTCTTTTATATTTTGGCGAAACGGGAGTTTGAAATGTGCAACGGATTGCACGGGAAGAAGTGAATCATTTTCACAAAAATGATAGCAGAATTGGTAAAATGAAGAATGATACGTATCACCTACCTTACTGATTGTGTAGGACATGATATGTGTTACGTAATAGATTCTACTAAACTTTAAAAAGGACTCTGTTGAGCCTTCACTTCAGTTCGAGGAAGGGATTGAGAAGACCGTGAAATGATATTTGGTGAATCGAAGTGGATGAATAATATCGCTGGTAGGAAGTATGTGAGGTATTAATTATATAAGGTTGATAGATAGGAAATACTAAGGTATTTAATGGCGGAAGCGTTAAAAAATAAAGCTATAAAAGGTGTCGGGTGGAGTTTTGCTGACAGCATATTGGGGCAGGGCATGATCTTTCTTGTGGGATTGGTTCTTGCAAGATTACTTACCCCGGAAGATTATGGGTTGCTGGCATATCTTACGATTTTGATATCGGTATCGAATAGTTTAGTCGATAGTGGTTTCTCGAATGCTCTTATAAGGAAAAAGAATGCAGAAGATATAGACTATAATACGACATTCATCACAAATTTATGTGTCAGTATTGTGGTAGTCGTATTATTATATTTTACAGCTCCTGGCATATCGCTTTTTTTCGAACGCATGGAACTTATTTCTCTGATTAGGGTGATGAGTACTGTGTTGATTATCAATTCTTTTTCCTTAATACAGAAAACAAGACTGACAAAAAATGTAGATTTTAAGACCCAAACCAAAGCATCCTTGATATCTTCTATGGTTAGTGGATTAATAGGTATCGGAATGGCTTTATATGGTTTTGGAGTATGGTGCCTAGTAGGGCAACAACTCTCCCGCCAATTTCTAGATACTTTATTTTTGTGGATTTTTACAAAGTGGTATCCTAAGATTCAGTTTTCCATGAAGTCATTCAAGGAGTTATTCGGATTCGGATGGAAATTGTTGGTATCAGGGCTTATAAATACTATTTGGAATGAGACATATCAATTGGTTATTGGAAAATGTTATACTCCAGCCACTTTAGGACAATATACTCGTGCCCATCAGTTTTCTTCCATATCCTCTAGTAATTTGACTTCAATAGTACAAAGGGTTAGTTATCCTATATTAAGTGAACTTCAGGATGATAGGGAGAGGTTAAAAGCAGGTTATAAAAGAGTGATTAAAGTTACTATGCTTGTAGCATTTGTTTTAATGCTGGGATTAGCAGCTATTGCGGAGCCGATGATCGTAAGCCTTATCGGAGAACAATGGCTTCCTGCAGTTCCGATGTTGCAAATTGTTTGTTTTAGTATGATGCTCTATCCATTGCATGCTATAAATTTGAATATGTTACAAGTACAGGGAAGAAGTGATTTATTCTTGAAACTTGAAATTATTAAAAAAATTGTAGCAGTAGGACCTCTTTTGTTAGGAATCTTTGTCGGTATATATTGGATGCTCATAGGTAGTGTGATGACAGGATTTTTTGCATATTATCTGAATGCCAGGTATTCAGGTCCGTTTTTAAAATACAGTATAACAGAACAGATAAAAGATATTCTTCCGAGTTTCGGGGTGGCTCTGACTATGGCTTTGGTCGTTTATGTCATTTCTTACATCAATATATCTGCTATGTGGTTATTATTGATTCAAATAACAGTAGGAGCATTGATAACATTCGTTTTATGTGAATTATTCAAACTTGAAGAATATGTGGAAATAAAAAGTATTGCATTATCAATGCTGTCTAAATTAAGAAAATAATGGAGAATCATCAAATTACAGTTACTTCGCCTTTACTTCCGGATTTGAATGAATTCAACGAGAGGTTGAAGGATATTTGGGATAGTAAATGGGTTACGAATAATGGCAAGTATCATAGGCAACTTGAAAAAGAGTTGGCGGATTATTTAAAAGTACCATATGTGTGTTTATTTACCAATGGAACTTTGCCATTAATTACAGCCTTACAGGCAATGCGTATTACAGGAGAAGTGATTACTACTCCTTATAGTTTCGTGGCAACTACACATTCACTGTGGTGGAATGGGATAAAGCCTGTATTTGTGGATATAGATCCGAATAACTGCGGCTTGGATCCGGAAAAGATTGAAGCCGCAATTACCCCTAAGACAACTGCTATTATGCCGGTTCACTGCTATGGCAAGCCATGTGATATGGATGGAATTCAAAATGTGGCTGATAAATATGGGTTAAAAGTTATTTATGATGCTGCACATGCTTTTGGAGTGGAGGTTGACGGAAAGTCTGTTTTGGAATATGGAGATATGAGCACCCTCAGTTTTCATGCTACCAAAGTATATAATACCCTTGAAGGAGGAGCTTTGGTTGTGAAAGATGAGAAGATGAAACAGAGGATAGACTATCTTAAAAATTTCGGTTTTGCTGGAGAAACGGAAGTAATCGCACCTGGTATTAATGGTAAACTCGATGAAGTTCGGGCTGCGTATGGGATACTAAATCTTAGACAAGTGGATATGGCTATTGCGGCACGTTGTCAAGTGGCTATTAGGTATCGGGAGACGTTAAGAAATGTTGATGGTGTTTCTTTTTTTGATGATATTCCCGGTATCAGACACAATTATTCATATTTCCCGATTTTCATAGATGCGAAAAAATATGGAATGTCTCGTGATGAATTGTATTTCAAGATGAGAGAGCAAAATGTATTAGGACGAAGATATTTTTATCCGTTAATTAGTACATTCTCGACATATCGTGGATTAGAAAGTTCAAAGTGGGAAAATCTTCCTGTGGCACAAAGAATTGCAGAACAGGTTATTTGTTTACCTATGCACCATGGATTGTCGGAAGAAGATATTGCCAAAGTCATAAGTTGTATTGTGAAATGAATCAGGAATCCAAGCAAAAGAAATTATTATTGTTGGGAGGTTCGCCCCAACAGCTAATTGCTATACAAAAGGCGAAAGAATTAGGTTTTTATACTGTCCTTTGCGACTATTTACCTGATAATCCAGGTCAATATATAGCAGATAAATTTTATCAAGTATCAACAACAGATGTAAATGCTGTCTATGAAGTTGCCAAAAAGGAGGCTGTTGACGGAATACTGCCGTATTGTTCTGATCCAGCTGCACTTCCTGCTTCTATAGTGTGTAGTCTCCTTAATCTTCCTTCAAACCCGTTCAAGTCTGTCGAAATCCTTGGTCTGAAATATAAATTTAGAGAATTTCTTAAAAATAATGGATTTGTCTGTCCGAATTTTTTTATTTTTAATTCAGACGACTCTATTAAATTGATAATAGAAAAGACAAAAAATTTAAAGTATCCATATTTAATAAAGCCTACAGATAGTTCAGGATCCAAAGGCATCAGTATAATACATGATGAAAGTCAGTTGAAAACTGCAATCGTTAAAGGTGGGAATTTTTCAAGAAATGGAATTTTTGTTTGTGAAGAATATATAAAAAGAGGTTATCCGTATATCATAGAGGTGGAGTTGTATGTTGAACATGGTAAAATTGAAATGATTGCATATACGATAAGTCTTCGTAATAAAAGTAATGAAGGATTATTACCTCTTGGTTATTTGTGGTCAAGTGAATTGCCTGACGGATATAAAGAAAAAATCAAAAATGAACTTCAACGGATAATTGACATTTTGGATATTAAGGCAGGAGAGATGAATTCTGAGCTTATAATCAACGAAGACAATGAAGTTCAGTTTATTGAAATAGGTCCTAGGGCTGGGGGTAATATGATTCCTATAGTTTTATCTGATGCGTTTAAGTTTGATTTGGTAAGGGCACAGATCAATACAGCATTGGGCATTCCTTCTGGAATTAAGGAAATAAACAAAGAGATGGACGGTAAATATTGTTTGTATGTCTTGCATTCTCTTCAAAGTGGACGATTTGTGGATATCAATATAGATGACAAAATAAAGCCGTTTGTTTATCGTGTGAATTACTATATAGAAAAAGGAGAACAGATAGAGGCATACGATAATGCGTGGAATGCCATTGGCATGATGTTTCTTCACTTTCCTGACACGAAAACAGCAGAAGCCTACTATTTGAGGCTAGATGAACTCATTAAAATTGTAGTGGAATAATAAAAAACTTGGAAGTATATTATCGCCAAGCAAAAAGAGGTAGGAATAGCTTACAGTTGTATACAAAAAGTATTGTGACAGATTCTTCTTGTATTATTGTAAGTATAAAGATAATATGCTTGAAGTTTGTTACGGAAAAAAAGTTGATGGTATAATATCTTTCTTATTGGAATTTGCTCTTCCAACAATTATACGTATAGTATAAAAAATTGAACGAATATGTAATACAAGAAATATTCAAGAATGCAGGTATAAGAATCCTTAGTATCATTTTGTTTCCAGTATTGAAGATTTTAATGACAAGGAAATATTTTTTCCTTGTATAGCAATAATTATATATAACAAAGAAGATTCGTGTGTTGTTGCGGTGAGTGTTTTTCCTTTTTAAGGGTGGTAGGTATTGTAGTTTGATTCGGAAGAAGAGTTGCAATTGGTATTAGTTTGACAGAAGAATTATTTGAAAGTTATTGTAAAATGATAGACAAGGCTATAGGAGGATATTTCGGGTTGGAATTGTGGAATGGAGAGCATTATCACAAGGATGCGATAAAGTTGAATACGGCCCGCAATTGTTTCGAGTACATACTTAGAACTAGGCATTATCGGAAGGTTTATATTCCTTATTACACTTGCGAAGTGATGTTACAACCGTTACAGAAATGTGGGATTGAATGGGAATTTTATCATATAGATAAGTGTTTTGAACCGGTAGGACACTATCACTTAAAAGCAGATGAGGCTTTTTTATATACGAACTATTGGGGTTTGAAACAGAAATGTGTGGAGCGCTTGGCTACCGAGTACGATTTGCACTTGATTGTTGATAATGCTCAAGCATTTTATTCGCCAAGAATTGAAGGTATAGACACGTTTTATTCGTGTCGTAAATTCTTTGGGGTGGCAGATGGTGCTTATTTATATACCGATAGTCTGCTTAATGACGAATTTGAACAAGATCGTTCATTTACTCGTATGCAACATTTGTTACAACGCATTGATGATGGTGCGTCTGCAGGTTATGCAGTTTTTCGAGCAAATGACGATGCATTGACTAATCAGCCTATCAGAAAGATGTCAAATCTCACAGATAGCTTGATGAGTAGTATAAATTATGAGGTTGTGAAGCGTCAGCGTAGAGCAAATTTTGAGTACCTGCATAAAATATTGGGTAGTAATAATGGACTTTATATTCCGGAGATAGATAATATAGTTTGCCCGATGATTTATCCCTATTTGACTTCCGATGCCGGTTTAAAGAAACGACTCATTGAAAACAAAATTTTTGTAGCAACTTACTGGCCCAATGTATTTGAATCGTGTGAATTAGAGCAACTCGAATATCATTTTGCAGATAGAATTATAGCAATGCCAATAGATCAGAGATATGGAATAGAAGATATGCATCGTATAGTAAAAATTATAAATATTAAATGAAAGACTTAATAATAATAGGGGCAGGTGGTTTTGGAAAAGAAGCTCTTGTAATAGCTCAAGAAATGAACAAAAACAATCCGCAATGGAATATACTTGGTTTTTTAGACGATACAAAGCCTATTAATACTGAAATATTTAGAGGTTTTAGAACGATAGGTACGATAAAAGATTGGGAACCATCTAATAATCAATATTTTTCAATCGGAATTTCCAATCCACAAGCAAAAGAAACAATATACAATTTATTTAAAAATAAAGGAGCTCAATTTGCAACACTAGTATTACCCACTGCGTTTATTCCTACTGAAACAATTTTAGGAGAATGTTGTTTAATTGGGCACGCTTGGTTTGGAGTAGATGTGATTTTAGGTAATTGCGTCACCGTAATGTCTTCAATGATTGGTGAAGCAACCATTGGAGATTTTGCTACAACAACAGGCTTTTCAAATATAGCAGGTGCAATACTTGGGAAACGTGTATTTGTTGGTAGTCAAGCTGTGATTCTAAATGGAAAAACAATAGGTGATGATGCTAAAATTGGAGCTGGTAGTATTGTAATTAGAAATGTAAAACCAGGTACGACTGTATTTGGTAATCCTGCGAAAGAGATTTGAATATTAACATGACAATGGGACTATACGATTCTATTACCAACTTTTTCGTACGTATAAACTTACATATGAATACTAACTATTTATCATATATGAAGTTATAAGATGAATATGTTGAGCCAACCTTTAGTGTCAGTCGTCTGTACAACATATAATCATGAATTATATATTCGGGAATGTTTGGATGGATTTGTAATGCAACGAACAAATTTTCCAATAGAGATTATTGTACATGATGATGCTTCTACAGACTCTACCGCTGCTATTGTAAAAGAGTATGAGAAAAAACATCCCCATTTATTCAATAATATCTATCGAACAGAAAATTGGTATTCGCAAGGCAAAGATATTTTGGGGTATTTGTTTACACAAAAAGCAAGAGGGAAATATATCGCTTTATGTGAGGGGGATGATTATTGGACGGATCCATTGAAGTTACAGAAACAGGTGTTTTTTTTGGAGGTAAATGTAGACTATGCATTAGTTTATACTGGGGTACAAAAAGTAAATAGTAACTCTGAACCTATGGTGCGTAACATGTTGAAGAGTGTTTCTGGAAATATTACGAAATATTTTTTTACACAGGGAAATCCTGTTGTAACGGCCACGGTTTGTTTTCGTAGTAAATATTTGTTGGGATACGGAGAGGAGATAAAGAAAATCCCGTTTGGCTTAAAAATGGGAGATTTACCATTATGGATTTATATTAGTTTACATGGAAAATTTAAATATATAGAAGATAAAACAACTTCTTATCGGATTTTGAGTGAATCTGCAAGCCATTCAAAAAGTAAGGAACGAGTAACTTCATTTATTGCTAATACAAGAGATATTTTGTTGTATTTTAATAATCAATATGAGATAGGAATACCTGAAAGTGTTATTTGTAAAAAGTATTATGGAACATTAATTAGGAATATGGCATCTTTTGGTAGGAAAGATTTTATATTATCTTATTTTGATGGAGTAAAGTATTATCCAAGTTTATTGTTAAATTGGAAGTTGTTGCTACTTTTCTTTATAAGGATTATTCTAGGAAAAAAATGTTAGGTTAGTTCTGAAATAGCATGATTATTTATTGGGTAATTGCTTTATTTTTAATAATACTATCTTTTTTCAAAAATAAAAGGTTTTTGATGTTAAGTTTCTTTATATTGTTATTTGTTGCGGGATTACGCTCAATAGAAATAGGAACAGATACGTCAAATTATGCAATGTTTTTTCTTGCCGGAGAAGATATGACATCGTACTACAAAGCTTTTGAGTATGGGTGGACATATTTGAATTTATTTGTTTATAAATTAGGGCTAGATTATCAATGGATTATATTTCTTTCTTCTTGTTTCTTTCTTCTTCCTTTATACGGAGGAATCTATAAACAAAGTAAGAAACCTTTATTTTCTGTTTGTTTGAGTTATCTTCTGTTTTATTATTGTTATTCATTTAATATCACGAGACAGATGATAGCGGTTGCAATTGTCCTTTATGGATATCAATATATAATTCAACGTAATATTTTGAAATATTCTTTAACTATATTATTGGCATTTTGTTTTCATTCATCTGTGTTTATCGCATTACCTATTTATTATATTAATAAAATAAAATTGTCGCCAGTTATTGCTTGCAGCCTTCTTGTTTCGACATTTTTATTGGGTTCTACGAATATAAAATTTCTTTTGTTATTTTTATCTAGTATTGTTGGAAATTATGAGGAATATATTCATGCTCTTGTTTCAAATGGTGAAACGGTTTTTTCCGCATCAAGGATGCTATTGAATGTGTTTTTTGCATTTATTATATGTGTGGCAGATCGAAATAATATTTATCTTAAAATTATTTTTGTTGGAATAATGATGATGAATCTTCTTGCAATTCAACCTGCTATTGCGAGAATTTCATATTATTTTGTTGCTGCTCAAGTTATATTTTATCCCAACATGGACTTGAAATATTTGAAAAAATATAGACCACTTATAAAATTGAGTGTTTATTTATACGCATTGGCCGTTTTTTCTAGTTTATTATTGAATAATGTTGGAGAGATTGTTCCATATACATTCTTTTTTGAAAATGTTTTTTGATAATCACGTTCTTGGCAAAGAATATAAATAGATTATTATTTTATGAATATATTAGTTAATGCTTCGAACTTGAAAAAGGGGGGAGGGGTACAGGTTGCCGACTCAATATGTTGTTTATTGGAAGGTTTTACCCAATATCATTTTGTTGTAGTATTGTCTTCTTTTATGCAGGCAACTCGATATAAAATGAAGAATGTGAAAAACGTAGAGGTTGTGATACACGATGTAAACAATAATGTGTCAACATTGCTCTTCGGAAGAGATTCTTTTTTGGATGGGTTAGTGAAAAACAGAAGAATAGATGGAGTATTGACGGTGTTTGGGCCTTCTCGTTGGAATCCTAAATGTGTTCATTTAAGTGGTTTTGCTAGGCCCCATCTTGTAATGCCGTTATCTCCTTATTTCCGACAATTGTCGTATCTTGCTCGACTTAAGGAAAAATTGCAGAATATATTGTTGAAATATATGTTTGCACGGAGTACACATTTCTTTTTTACGGAGAATCCATATATTTCTAAATTGGTAGGGCAATTATTTAGAAAAAGCTCGGTGTACACGATTACGAATTATTATAATCAAGTGTACGACCATCCTGAGAATTGGGTAAAGAAAGTATTGCCGCCGTTTGAAGGGATAACACTGTTAACGGTAACAGCATATTACACACATAAAAATTTGCCAATTTCTATCGAGATTGCTCGTGTTTTAAGGAAGAAGTATCCTAATTTTATTTTTCGTTTTGTATTCACAGTAGAAGAGGCTCAATTCCCTGTTATTGAAGAGGAATTGCAGGGGCATTTTGTTTTTGTTGGTAGGGTTGATATTGTCGAATGTCCTTCGCTTTATGAACAGAGTGATATCATGTTTTTGCCGACTCTTTTGGAATGTTTCTCGGCAACTTATCCAGAAGCGATGAAAATGGAATGTCCAATAGTGACAACAGATTTGGAATTTGCTAAAGGTTTATGTGGTAATGCGGCACGTTATTATTCTCCACTTTCTGCGGTTGAGGCTGCGGAGGCTATTTATCAAGTGGGAACAAATGTATCTCTTCGAAAACAATTGATAGATGCTGGAAAACAACAACTTAAAACGTACGATACTTATGACGAAAGGGTAAGTAAATTGGTGCGTTTGTTAGAACATTTGATAGATGTAAATAAATCTAATTGAAATATGTCTACTTTTGAAGATAAAATTCTTTTAATTACTGGAGGTACAGGATCATTTGGTAATGCTGTACTTCGGAGGTTTTTAGATTCAGATATTAAAGAAATCCGAATATTTAGCCGAGACGAAAAAAAACAGGATGACATGCGTCATCAGTTACAGAATTCAAAGGTGAAATTTTATATTGGGAATGTGAGAGATCGGCAATCTGTAGATGAGGCTATGAACGGGGTGGATTACGTGTTTGCTGCGGCGGCATTGAAGCAGGTACCAAGTTGTGAGTTTTTCCCGTTGCAAGCGGTACAGACGAACGTGATCGGTACGGATAACGTGTTAGAGTCGGCAATAGCGCATGGTGTGAAAAATGTGGTCGTATTGTCAACAGACAAGGCGGCTTATCCGATTAACGCCATGGGCATCTCGAAGGCAATGATGGAAAAGGTGGCGATAGCCAAGGGAAGAGCCCTCGGGGAAGGAGCGACGACAATAATTTGTTGTACTCGTTATGGTAATGTTATGGCTAGTCGAGGGAGTGTGATTCCGTTGTGGGTAGAACAGATTAAATCGGGAAAACCTATTACGATTACTGATCCGAACATGACTCGTTTTATGATGACGTTGGATAATGCGGTTGATCTAGTTCTGTATGCTTTCGAGCATGGTCATAATGGGGATTTGTTTGTTCAAAAAGCCCCAGCTGCAACATTGGATGTACTTGCAGAGGCGTTGAAACAGTTGTACAAGACTGATATGGAAGTGAAAGTGATAGGAACCCGTCACGGGGAAAAACTTTACGAGACATTGGTAACTCGGGAAGAGATGGCGAAAGCGATAGACATGGGAGAATATTACCGGATTCCTTGTGATAACCGAGATTTGAATTATGACAAGTATTTCAAAGAAGGAGATGAAAAAATTGCCACGATCGAGGATTATCATAGCCATAACACGACCCGTCTCAATGTGGAAGGGATGAAAGAGTTGTTGTTGAAACTTCGGTTTATTCGGGAAGACCTGGGTTTGGAGGAAAGAAGAAAATCTTCTGAGATACGCTCGGAATAATAGACTGAGATTTGAATTATACTTAATAGAAACCTTACCGGGTCTGGTAAGATTATAATTTCATAACATGAATGTATTAATAACGGGAGCCAAGGGTTTCATTGGGCGAAACCTCGTGTCCCAATTGAGGAATATCCAGTCAGGTAAGGTAAAAAATTATAACGTGTCTGGAGAGTTAAACGTTTTTGAATATGACGTGGATAGTGACTCGAAGAAGTTGGAGGACTATTGCAAGGAAGCAGATTTCGTTTTTAATTTGGCAGGAGTGAATCGCCCGAAGGATGAATCTGAATTCAAGAAGGGAAATTTCGAGTTTGCTTCGACCTTATTAGAAACGCTAAAGAAGCATAGTAACTCATGTCCGGTTATGATCTCGTCCTCGATTCAAGCCGCTTTGGATAACCCTTATGGGGAGTCTAAACGAGCAGGAGAAGATTTGATGTTTGAGTATGCGAGGGAGACGGGTGCAAGGGTATTGGTTTATCGTTTCCCGAATGTGTTTGGGAAATGGTGTCGTCCGAATTATAACAGTGCAGTGGCCACGTTTTGTCACAATATCGCCAATGATTTACCGGTGCAGGTGAATGATGGGAGTGTGATGATGAGGCTTGTGTACGTGGATGACGTGGTGGACGAGTTGATCGGGGCTCTCTCGGGGGACGAGCATCGGGATGGGAATTATTGTTTCGTCCCCACGGTACACGAGATTGAGCTTAGCAAGATCGTGGATTTGATACTCTCGTTCAAGAAGGATCGGGAGAGCTTGAATGTTCCGGATATGGAAGATCCTTTCACGAAGAAGTTGTATTCCACGTACCTATCGTACCTACCGAAATACGGTTTCGGTTACCCGTTAAAGATGAACGTGGATGACCGGGGAAGTTTTACAGAGATAATTCGTACAAGCGATCGGGGACAATTTTCAGTGAACATCTCTAAACCAGGAATAACTAAGGGTAATCACTGGCATCACACGAAAAACGAGAAATTTTTAGTGGTGAGTGGGCGAGGTGTGATCCGTTTCCGGGATATGAATACCCCGAACGGAGAGGTGATCGAGTATTTTGTTTCCGGAGAAAAGATGGAGGTGATTGATATTCCCACGGGATACACACATAACATAGAGAATCTTGGAAAAGGGGAAATGGTCACGTTCATGTGGTGTAACGAGTGTTTTGATCCAGAACGTCCGGATGCCTATTTCGAGAAAGTTTAATTTATGGTAAAGTGACGAAATCATGGATATAAATATAGATTATTCCGAAATCCGTTTTCGAGATAACGGGAAGTTGAAGTTATTGATTATCGTGGGTACCCGCCCGGAGATTATCCGGCTGTCGGCTGTGATCAATAAATGTAGAATATATTTTGACTGCATCTTGGCCCACACTGGACAAAATTATGATTATAACTTGAACGGGATATTCTTCCGGGATTTGAAGTTGGAGGACCCGGAGGTATACATGAACGCAGTGGGAGATGATTTGGGGGCCACGGTGGGGAATGTTATCAATTGTAGTTATAAATTGATGGTGGCCACGAGGCCTGATGCCTTGTTGATTTTGGGAGACACGAATAGTTGTCTTTCTGCGATAGCGGCGAAACGATTACATATTCCAATATTTCACATGGAGGCGGGAAATCGTTGCAAGGACGAGTGCTTGCCGGAGGAAACGAACCGTCGGATAGTGGATATTATATCTGACGTGAACATATGTTATAGCGAGCATGCCCGTCGTTATCTGGCTGAGAACGGGTTACCCAAAGAGAGAACTTACGTGACTGGGTCTCCGATGGCAGAAGTGTTACAGGCTAATTTAAGAGATATCGAGGCATCTAACATTCATGCAAGATTGGGTTTGGAGAAGGGAAAATACTTGTTGCTCTCGGCTCACCGGGAAGAGAATATCGACACGGAAAAGAATTTTCTTTCCCTTTTCACGGCGATTAACGCTATGGCAGAAAAGTATGGCATGCCAATATTATATAGTTGTCACCCGAGATCAAGAAAACGTTTGGAGCAGAGTGGTTTTAAATTGGATCGGCGGGTGATACAACACGAACCATTAGGTTTTCATGATTACAATTGTCTCCAGATGAACGCTTATGCGGTGATTTCCGATAGTGGGACTTTACCGGAAGAGAGTAGCTTTTTTACTTCGATAGGTTATCCCTTCCCGGCCGTGTGCATTCGTACTTCAACGGAGCGGCCGGAGGCGTTGGATAAGGGAGGATTTATCCTTGCCGGGATCGACGAGAAGTCGTTACTTCAGGCTGTGGGAACGGCTGTAGAGATGACGGTGAAAGGAGACAATGGTTTACCTATTCCTGATTATATCGAAAAAAATGTGTCGACTAAAGTGGTAAAATTGATTCAAAGTTACACGGGAGTGGTTGATAAAATGGTGTGGAGAAAGTATTAAGATAATGAATGTATTGTTCTTAACATTAGGTTGGATTACAGATATTAACGCACGAGGAATATACACAGACTTACTTCGGGAATTCATTCACCATGGACATCGTTGCTATATCGTGACACCGAAAGAACGTTCGACGGGAGAACCTACAAGTGTAACAGATTTCCCTGGGGGAAAGATTCTTGGGGTTAAGACGTTGAATATTCAGAAAACGAATATAGTGGAGAAAGGGATCGGGATGTTGTTGTTGGAAAGACAGTATTTGTATGCAATACGGAAATATTTTGCGAATGTTTATTTCGATTTGATTCTTTACTCTACGCCGCCAATTACTTTTAACCAGGTGATTGAGAGTGAAAAGAAAAGGTGTGGGGCGAGAACTTATTTGCTGTTAAAAGATATATTCCCTCAAAATGCGGTAGATTTAGGGATGTTTTCTCGAAAAGGCTTATTTTATCGTTTTTTTCGTAAGAAAGAACAAAAGTTGTATCAAATTTCCGATTATATAGGTTGTATGTCTCCGGCTAACGTGCAGTTCGTGTTAAGATATAACCCGGGAGTGGATCCTCGAAAAGTGGAAGTTTGTCCTAATTGTGTAAAATTAGAGGAGATGGAGAAGGAGGTTGACCGTGAACAAGTATTAGGCGAGTTAGGTATCCCTTCCGAGAAAACGATATTCGTGTATGGTGGAAATTTAGGAAAACCTCAAGGGGTAGATTTTTTGATGGAAGTTTTAGAAGTGAATGAGCGAAGGAGTAACTCTTATTTCGTGGTAATTGGCAGTGGAACAGAATACCCGAGGTTGAAACGTTGGTTTTTAGATAATGATCTTCAGAACTCAAAATTATTATCTGCTTTACCCAAAGAACAATACGATAATTTGGTTCGGGTGTGTGATATCGGTTTGATATTTTTAGATCGTCGTTTTACAATTCCCAATTATCCTTCTCGTTTGTTATCGTATTTAGAAAGTCGGGTACCGGTGTTGTTGGCAACAGATCGGAACACGGATATTGGGATGATTGCGGTTGAGAACGGTTATGGTTGTTGGGTTGAGAGTGGGGATTTGGAAGGATTTTTTAGTCTTGTTAAAAAATTAGTTTGGAATGTTAACTTGCGAGAGGAGATGGGACAACGGGGATATCAATTCCTGAAAGAAAATTACACGGTAGAGAAAGGTTATGAAATAATCATGAATCATTTTAAATGAAATGTATAGAGGTTGTTTTAAAAGGTGCTTGGATTTTTTAATAGTCTTTTGTGTGCTATTTGTAATTTGGCCAATCTTGGTCGTGATTGCGCTTGGATTGCATTTTGTCAATAAAGGTGCTGGTGCTTTTTTTACACAGGAACGTCCGGGAAGAGGCGGGAAAATCTTTAAAGTGATAAAGTTCAAGTCAATGACTGATAAACGAGATCTTATGGGGAATTTATTGCCTGATGAAGAACGCTTGACGAAAATTGGAAAATTTATTCGTACGACTTCTTTGGACGAATTACCGCAATTGATTAACGTGCTGAAGGGTGATATGTCGTTAATTGGTCCGCGCCCTCTGTTGCCACAATATTTGCCATTGTATTCGACGGAACAAGGTCGCCGTCACGACGTTCGTCCTGGAATTACGGGATGGGCACAAGTTAACGGGAGAAATGATGTTAGTTGGGGAAAGAAATTTGAATTAGATGTTTGGTACGTGGACCATCTTTCGTTTTGGTTGGACATGAAAATCATTTTTTTGACAATCTGGAAAGTCTTGAAAAGGGATGGCGTGTCAAAAGAAGGGATGGCTACAACAGAACCATTTAACGGGTATAATTAATTTTAAGTCTATGATAAAAATCAATCTTATCGAATATTTTGAAACCACGCTAAGGGAATGCGCGGGTAAAACTGCCGTGTGGGATAAAGAAAGGGAAATCACGTTTGATAGTCTTGGAAAGTATAGTAAATCTTTGGCCTGGGAGATCGTTCAGAATGAGAACGCGATAAAGCGGCCTATTGCGGTGTATCTTAACAAGAGTATCGAAAGTGTTTATGCTGATTTAGGTATTGTCTATAGTGGTAACTTTTACATGAATCTGGATGTAAAAACACCGGTTGAGAGAATAAAAAATATTTTAGAACTCGTGCAGCCGGTAGCTATCATTACTAATAACCAATTTGAAAAGAATATAAAAGATGTTGTTCCGGATGGAATATCTTTGATAAATTTAGATTTAATCGATTGGGAGCAATTATCATGGAATGATGATGAGTTAAAAAGTCGTTTGTTATTATTGATAGACACGGACCCGTTATGTATCATCAACACTTCTGGTTCGACAGGGACTCCTAAAGGAGTTGTTTTGAACCATCGAAGTTTTTTTGACTTTACCGAATGGGCTTTGGAAGAGTTCAAGTTCACTGGAAATGACGTGATAGGTTCGCTATCCCCTCTCGTTTTTGATATCTATAGCTTCGAGTTGTGCTTGTTGATGTCGAAAGGATGTTCGATGGTTTTGATTCCGGATAATCTTTCTGCGTTTCCAGTGACAATTTTAAAATTATTACAAGAGAAAAAGGTATCTTTTATTTTTTGGGTGCCAACAATCATGGTGAATATCGCTAACATGGATTTGTTGAGCCAGATGTCGTTACCCGATTTGAAATTATGCTGGTTTGCCGGGGAAGTATTTCCCACGAAACAATTTAATTACTGGCATCACAAATTGCCAAACGTGGAGTTTGCTAACCTTTACGGTCCAATTGAAATTACCCTGGATTGCACTTATTTTAAAGTCGAGCGAGAATTGAGAGATGAGGAACCGATCCCGATAGGCTTCCCTTGCCGTAATACAAATATTTTAATTTTGGATGAGAACGACCGACAAGTGATAGTAAAAAATGTGGAGGGTGAATTGTGTGTTCGAGGAACCTCTCTGGCGATGGGATATTACAATAACCCGGAGAAAACAGCTGCTGCTTTTGTTCAAAATCCTTTAAACAAGTCCTATCCCGAAATTATTTATCGAACCGGGGATATTGTCTTTATCAACGAGAGGGGGGAGATCGTGTTTAAAGGGAGGCGTGATTCGCTGGTAAAACACTTGGGGTACCGAATCGAATTAGGCGAGATTGAGCACGTGATTATCAATAAATTGAAGCTCGTGAAAAATGGGTGTGTCGTTTACAATTTTGCCAAGAAGGAGATCACGTTATTTTACGAGGCGGAGAAGGAGATGACGGCTTCGGAATTTCGAGTGGCGATAGGGCGAGAGTTGCCTAAATATATGATCCCGGTTGTTTACCATTATTTACCCGAGCTTCAACGAAATACTAACGGAAAAATTGACCGTTTATTTTATAACAGGCAAATAAATAATTGATGAAACGGGTTACTTCTTTTGAAGAGGTGCAATCCCTCGTTAGCGAAATTCGAGGGTTAAAGATGGGGTTCGTGACCAATTTTTTTCCGGATCCGTTCAAGGTATCTTTATGGTGTAAGCATGATAGTTTTTTTCATGTTTGTTACGGTAATACAATCTTTTTTTTAAGGAAAAGATCGCGATTGGTTAATTTGTATTATTGTGCAACGGGTGAGGGTGTCTTAAAAGATAACCTATCTACTTTCTTGAAAGAGCACGACCAACCGTTTCTTGTTGTTGATATTGTTGGTGGTGATTCTGTATTATCTTGTAAGCAGTTGTTTGTAGACAAGGGATTTGAAGAGCATACAACATTAGTGAGGATGAGTCGGGTAGGGGGGCCTTCTGTTCATGAACGGGTACCGGGTGTCGTGAGTGAGGCAACAGATCAAGATATTTCTTCAATTTTAGATTTGTACCATCAATATTTTGATCCTTACTCGGAACAAATTCCTTTGCAGGAGGAGTTGGTTCAATGGGTAAGCTCGAAGAGTATTCTGGTTAGTCGTGTCGGGGAAAAAGTCGTGGGTTTTTTAATTTATGAATTGATCGGGGTGACTCTTTATTTGCGCTATTGGTTTGTACACCCGGATTACAGGGATTGTAAAATTGGAGCCTCTTTGTTTCGAGAATTTTTCTACCGGGGTAAAATGACAAAGCGACAGTTGTTTTGGGTAATAACGTCTAATGAAAATGCGATAAAGCGTTACATGCATTACGGTTTTTCGCAAGAGAAAATGTTTGATCACGTGTTAATAAGAAAATGAATATGAAAAAGAAAATAATAAGTATTTTGTCGGAACTCCGTCCGGAGTTTGATTTTAATGAGCCCTTGAATTTTATAGAAGAAGGGATGCTGGATTCTTTCGATATTATTAATCTCGTCACCGCTTTAGATAGTGAGTTTAGCATATCCATAGATGGGATGGATGTGTTACCTGATAATTTTTCGTCAGTAGAAAGAATCGAGGCATTGTTGAAAAAAAATGGGGTGGAAGTATGAATTTGAAATTTCATGATAAAAAGATCACGGGAATATTGACCGTGTTACCTTCCAAAGAAATTTTTTTCGAGGAGGAATTGGAAAATTATAACTTTTCCGTGGCCAAGTCAATGAAATTGAAAATGGCGATGGGTTACAACAAGCATCGGGTAGTAGAGGACGGGACTTGTGTGTCAGATTTGTGCGTGCATGGGCTGAATTACCTGTTTGAAAATAATCTGTTGCGCAGGGAAGATGTGGATGCGTTATTATTGGTCACGCAATCCCCGGATCATTTTATGCCTGCAACGAGTAGTATCATTCAAGGTAAAGTGGGGTTGGGAACGGATACTTTTTGCATGGATATAAACCAGGGATGTTGTGGTTTTGTCGTGGGGTTGATTGAGGCGTTTATGTTATTAGAACAGGAAAGTATAAACAAGGTCGTGCTGTTGAATGCTGACGTGCTGAGCCGAAAGGTGTCAAAGAGAGATCGTAATAGTAACCCGTTAATTGGTGATGCTGCAACGATAACGATCGTGGAGAAGAGCATGGAACCTGTTGTTATTCATGGCTTGTTGAAAATGGATGGAACCAATGCTGATGTGTTAATGATTCCAGCTGGTGGTTTTCGATTACCCGCTTCCGATGATACACGACAAATGGTTGAAGATGAGGCTGGTAATTTTCGCTCTCAGGATAATCTTGTCATGAAAGGGGATGAGGTGTTTAACTTCGTTCAAAGAGAAGTGCCTCCTATGATTGAAAATTTGTTGCACGTGGCGGGGAGTTCAAAGGAACGTGTTGACTGGTACATGTTTCACCAACCCAACCGTTTTATGTTGCATAAATTGGCGGATAAGTTGGGGGTTCCTCGTGAAAAAATGCCTTCTAATATTGTCGAGAATTTTGGTAATGCCAGTGGTGCCACGATACCAACTAATATAGGGTTTAATCTCGGGGATCGATTGATGCGGGAGCAGTATGTTTTCTGTTTGGCGGGTTTCGGGGTTGGACTGACCTGGGGAGCCTTGCTTTTGAATATAGGTAATTTGAATTTTAATGAAATCATTTATTATTAAGGAATAGTTATGGAAAATATGTATGAAGAATTAGCTGAATTGCTGGAGGTTGATGAAGTAAAAGATAATGAAATTTTGTCAGAGTTCGAGTGTTGGGATTCCTTGACGGTTCTTTCTATTATAGCCTGGGCTTCTGAAAATTATGGAAAGACCCTTTTGGCTAAAGATGTAAATGGAGTCAAGACAGTGGGAGGACTCGTTGCGTTGTTAAAATGATGGAATGTAACCCGTTGAATTTGAGAGGACGACGGTATCTGGTTACTGGTGCCTCCTCTGGTATTGGTAAGGCTACAAGTATTCTTTTGTCTCGTTTGGGTGCGGAGCTTGTTCTCGTGGATTTGAATGTAGATGGATTAAAATGTACTCAATCTCTGTGTCCGAATAGTACCTATCTTTTGGATATAAACTTGACAGATTCGGGGGCGATAAAGCAAAAGATCTCCGATATGGTTGTAGATTTCGGGAAGTTGAATGGATTTGCGCATATTGCCGGACGACCATATATCGCACCGTTGAAAGGAGTAAGTGAAAATGTGTGTACGGAAGTTTACAAGTTGAATACTTATGCTGCTATTGAATTAGCCAAAATTTTCACCAATCGAAAGGTTTATGCAGGAGAGCATGGTTCTGTTGTTTTGATATCTTCCGTGTACGGGGTTGTGGGATCAGCTGCAAATGTTGGTTATGCGATGACAAAGTCGGGGATAATCGGGATAACGAAGGCTTTGGCGATGGAGTTCGCTTCTAAAAAAATTAGATTTAATTGTATTGCCCCCGGTTTCATTAAGACGCCGATGATGGATGCGAACGTGAATTCTTTTGATCAAGATTATTTGGACACGTTAAATAATTTGCATCCTCTCGGGCTTGGAGAACCCGATGATATTGCTTTCGCCGTGGCTTATTTATTTTCTGACATGGCTAAATGGGTTACCGGTTCGGTTATGAATGTTGATGGTGGTTTTACGGCACAATAGATATGGATAATAAAGAGTGGATATTAATTACAGGGGCTTCTTCCGGCATGGGGCGGGAGATGGCAATCCGGTTCTCTTCTGTTTTCCGGGTGATTTTGAACGGTCGGGATTTTGAACGTTTGGAAGAGACCCGGCAATTGTGTGAGGATTCGGATAAGCAGCTGATCTGGCAATATGATTTGGGTAACGTGGAGGAGTTGGAAATGGCTTTTATTGGTTTCTTGGCGGAAAACAACGTGCAAGTAAACTATTTCGTGCATTGTGCCGGTTTCATGAAAGCTTACCCGCTGAAGATGGTTTCTGCGACTCTTTTCCAAAGCACGTTTAATGTTAACGTTATAGCGGGAGCCTTGATCGTGAAGTCGTTGATGAATCGTAAAGTTAATGCGAGTGCCTTGAAAAGCGTGGTCTTGATCTCTAGCAATATTAGTAATTTCGGAGCAAAAGCTTTTTCTGTTTACGGGGCTTCCAAGGGTGCGGTGGATTCCTTGATGCGTTCGCTTGCCGTGGAACTGGCCCCGAGGGTAAGGGTAAATTCCGTTTTACCTGGAGGGGTTCGGACTGCAATGACAGAACACATGTATCAAGATGAGAATTTGATTGAACGGATGGCTGCGGATTATCCCTTGGGCCTGGGAGAGGTGAAAGATATTTACATGGCCGTGAAGTTTTTGTTATCAGATGAAGCGAGATGGGTAACAGGGCAACAATTTACGGTGGATGGAGGACGAACGATTAATATCACTGGGTGATGGCTTTAGAAATTATTCGGGTTATTAACGAACCCGTTTCATCAAATTGTTTTTTGCTTTTTGACCGGGAGGTCAATAACGATTGTTTGGTGGTTGACCCCGGGTGCGAGATCCCGGATGTTCTTGACCGGAAGTTATCAGAGTTACGTTTGTGCCCAAAGTTTATCGTGTTGACACACGAGCATTTCGATCATGTTTGGGGATGTAACGCCCTCGTGCAAAAATATCATGCGCAAATAATTTGTTCGACAATCTGTTCTGAGGCTATTCAAGATGCCAAAAAGAATCATTCCATGTTTTACAATCAAAAGGGATTCGTGTTACCCCCGGCCGATATATGCGTGGAGGATATTGATTGGACATGGGAGTGGAATGGTAAGCAAATTACCTTTTCCCTTGCAGAGGGACATACAAATGCGGGGATTTACTTTCGAATTGGGAAGAACTTATTCACGGGGGATACTCTTTTGAAAGATCTGAAAACGGTGACAAAATTATTTTGTGGTTCGAAGGATAAGTTGGTTGTAACTATAGATCAAATAAAAAAATTGCAGGGAGAGGGGCTACGTGTTTATCCTGGTCACGGGGATTGTTTTGATCTGGATAGTTATGATCTGAACAAAGCATTTTAAAAATCAAGCATGAAAGACATAAAGAATATTGTAATCTTTGGGACGGGGGCAGTTGCGGCAGAAATAACTTCCCAGCTTGAAGATAGCAGTTGGGGAGAAGAGGCCGGGATAAAGATAAAAGGGTATGTTGCTTCAGATGCCGCTGGTTTGCAACATTGGAAAGAATACAAGTATCAAAGTCCTTATTTGGGTGATTTCTTAAATTATGAAATAAAGGAAGAGGATTATTTTGTTTTGGCTTTAGGAAATTACAAGGTGAAAAGACAGGTTGTTTGTGAAATAAAGAGGCGGGGGGGAAAGTTTATAACGTTGGTACACCCGACTGCTATTGTTGCCAAAACGGCATTGATCGGGGAAGGTAATATACTAGATCCTTTCACGATAGTGGGACCTAACGTGAAGTTAGGGAATTTTAACCTGCTAACATCGCAATCGATTATTAGTCATGACTGTGTCGTTGGAGATTATAATTTTTTCGCGACATCGTTGTTATGTGGATATAATGTGGTGGGTGATGATAATTATTTCGGAATACGAGGTACTACATTACCGGATATTTCTATCGGGAATAGAAATGTGATTCAGGCTGGAATGATTGTCGATAAAAATGTGGAGGACGATTCAACAATTTTCTATCGCTACAAGGAAAAACTATTAGCGATTCCGGATAAAAAATAAAATTGAAATATGAAATCACGAATTTGGCTTTCGTTAGCCCACATGAGCGGGCGGGAGCAGGAATTTATACAAGAGGCGTTTGATACGAATTGGGTGGTCCCCTTGGGGCCGAATGTGAATGCCTTTGAAAAATCTCTGCGAGATTTTTTAATTGAAAATGGAGAATTGAAAATTGAAAATGAGGGAATGCGGATCGTGGCGTTGAGTGCGGGGACTGCGGCATTACATTTGGGGTTGATATTACTAGGGGTACAACCGGGAGATGAAGTGATTTGTCAGTCGTTTACTTTTGCGGCATCAGCGAATCCGATCGCTTACTTGGAGGCAACTCCGGTTTTCGTGGATAGCGAGAAGGAGACGTGGAATATGGACCCGGTGTTGTTGGAGGAGGCGATCAAGGATCGGTTGGAAAAGACGGGGAAGTTACCGAAGGCGATTATTCCGGTACATTTGTATGGGATGCCTGTGAAGATGGACGAGGTGATGGAGGTGGCGAATCGTTACGGGATTCCGGTGCTAGAGGATTCTGCGGAAGCGTTGGGGTCGGAGTACAAGGGGCAGAAGTGTGGGACGTTCGGGGAGTACGGGGTTCTGTCATTTAACGGGAACAAGATGATCACGACGTCGGGAGGTGGTGCCTTGATTTGTCCGAACGAGGAGAAGGCGAAAAGAGCTTTGTTCTATGCCACGCAGGCTAGAGAACAAGCCCCGCATTACCAGCACGAGAAGATCGGGTATAATTACCGGATGAGTAATATTTGTGCAGGAATCGGGAGGGGGCAGATGTTCGTGCTGGATGAACACGTTGCCCGGAGACGGGCGATTCATGATTTGTACGTGAAATTGCTAGCCGGGGTGAAGGGGGTGAAGGTAATGTGCCAGCCGGAAGGGATGGGTTTTAACTCGAATTACTGGCTGACGTGTATCACGGTGGAACCGGAAGAGGCGGGTTTCACGAGAGAAGATGTCAGGTTAGCCTTGGACGGGGAGAATATAGAGAGTCGGCCGTTGTGGAAGCCGATGCACTTGCAGCCGGTGTTCAAGGATGCGCCATTCTATGGTAACGGGACAAGTGAACGTTTGTTCGAGATCGGGTTGTGCTTGCCGTCGGGGCCGACGTTGACGGATGAGGACGTGGAGAGAGTGGTGAAAGTGATTTACGATTTATGATTTTAAATTTTAGATTGAAGGATTGAAAGATTGATAATTTTGGATTGAATGGTTGAGAGATTTGAGGGGGTATGATGATGTGATTTCCTGATTCCGATTTTTAAATTAAGAATATGTCCCGGGTAATAACGCCCGGGATTTTTTATTATTTTAAATTTAAAAACTATGACAGAATTGTTTAAGACGAGGTTCTTAGCATTATTGGCAGGAGAATCGCAGGAGGAAATTACGAAAGAATGTTTAGAGGAAGAATTAGGAAAATTTGTTGAAGAGGTTGCGGGACTATGCGACTCGGGGGGTGATTATTTGGCGACGTGTCGGACGTTGAATTACACGAAAGCTCGATTGCAGGTGTTATCGGAGATGTATAGGGACTGTGATGGAGTGGGGGAAAAAAGGTGCGTGGCGGTTATGTTTTATCGGGCGAGGATTGCAAGTGGTTGAGGACGAGTGGCGGCTTTTTCATGAGAGGATGGATAATCCGGCGAGGTTCCTGAAAAATAAGGAGAAGAAGGTGTTGGTCTATTGGAAGACGGAAAATGTACAGACGAAGGTGATGGAATTGTTGATTGGTTTCGAGGCTCTTGAAGAATTTTATTCTCCGACTGGAAAGTTGTTGGAGTTTTGCGAGTTGGTGGCCATTGCAGAGCAGGTTTTGGGGATCCAGATCAAAAATTATCGGCAGTTGAAAAGCAGGGTATTGAAACGGTATAAGGAGGAGACGGTTTTGGATCAATTGGAGAGGTTGATTGAGAAATTGAGGGTACAGGTTTACAAGTAGATTAAAATTTAGAGTTTAGAATCTAGAGTAAAAAGTTGGTAAGATTTTAGGGTAGTAGGAGTTTAAAACACTTTTGCTACCCTTTTTTGTTGTCTTGAAAGTGGGGGGATGAGTACTTTTTTGAATGCTGGTAATCATTGGGTTGGGATTATTTTGTTTGACGGAACCGTGGCGTATACCAAGCGGGGAGTTGAAGTGTTGTAATATTGCATTTGGAAATCAACGAGAGTTGATGAGATAAAAATAGTATTCATTTAAAAAAAGAATTATGGCTTTAGTTCGTAATGAATTTGGAATAAGGGGGCGAGTCGGAAATGTCGTTTTCTGCAAGCTGAACGGGAAGTCTTATATGAGGAGTTTGCCGGATAGAATTGATCCTAACACGCCGAAACAACAGGAAGTGAGATCTCGTTTCCGGGTGGTCGTGCGTTTTTACAAGAAGATAAAGGAGACTCCTTTGAAGGGTATTCTGGCTCTTTCGGCTGACAAGATCTGTAGTAGTGGGTATGCGCTTTTTATGAAAAAGAATTTGAAGGCGTTTCGGGCAAACGGAAAGATCGGTGATTTTTCGCAATTGCATTTTTCTGCCGGGAAGCGACAACAGGCGTATAATCTGCAGGGGAGAATGGATGATCAAGGAATGGTCACGCTGGATTGGGAGAATGACGAGGAGGCGTACAATTTTGAGGCGGCAGATCGTTTGAAGGTTATAGTGCTTCCGTCGAATCGTTCATTTAGCCCGAAGTTGTTGGAGGGATTGGAGGTATTGCGGGCGGCAGAAAAGGCTACTTTCCCGTTAGAGCGTGGCAAGGAGGTGAAGATACATTTGTATTGTTTTTTCGAGTCCCCGGATGGGAAGCGATTCTCGAATTCGCAGTATATTAAATTGTGAACGGGGAATGAAACCGATAAGTGGAATTGTTAATTCGATCAGCGAGTTGATTGGTCAATTAACACTCCCTGCGAGGGAGAAAAAAGAGCTGGAAACCGGGTTATTGAAATTGATTCAGGAATTGGAACGGGAATTAGCACAGGCGAGAGCGGTCACGGTACAGGAGGAAGTGAGGGGGAATTGGTTGCAGCGATCGTGGCGGCCGCTGGTGATGTTGACATTTGTCAGTGTTATTTTGATCGGGACTTTTACTAGTTTACCGATTCCGGATGAAACTTCGCGGTTCTGGGATTTATTGGAGATCGGGTTGGGTGGGTACGTGGTGGGGAGAAGTGGGGAAAAAATGGCAGAGGCCATTTTTAAGATAAAAGGTAAAAACTAATCAATTTAAATTTTTTGTTATGGAGGTATTTTCAAGTTCTAATTCACCATTTTCAATTGTAAACCATCGTTTGGTGGGTGGTGGGGTAATTCATGTTGTGTGTGAGAAGAATAGGCGAGGATTGGGAGAGCCGGATATGATTATTTTGCATTACACGGGAGGTACTAGTGCCATGTCTTCGGCAAAATTCTTGGCCAGGTCGGATGTGAAGGCGTCGGCTCACGTGGTGATCGGGCGGGATGGGCAGGTGATACAATTGGTGCCGTTTAATATCGAGGCTTGGCACGCAGGGAAGAGTAGTTACGGGGGAAGGAGTGAGCTGAATCATTATTCAATTGGGATTGAGCTGGATAACCTGGGACAGTTGCGACTGGAAGAGGGAAAGTTCGTGGCGGAGTGTGGTCGGGAAGTTCCCGTGAAGGAGGTGTACACGGAAGATTCGGGTGAAGTGCCAACATATTGGCATGATTACACGGACGTGCAGATGCGGGTGTTGAACGAGGTGTGTGGTTTGCTGGTGGATACTTATCCTATCAGGGATATCGTGGGGCATTCGGACGTGACATCGAGAAAGGTGGATCCGGGACCGGCATTGAGGGTGGCGGACTGGATTCGGTATTATTGATTTTAGATTTTAAATTTTAGATTGGAACTCCCTCCCCCCTTCGGGGTACTCCCTCTATAAACAGAGGGAGAGTTGGATTACTCGTTGTTTTGGGGAAGCTTTTCATTCTAACTTTTAAATTTTACATTTTAAATTCCATTCTTCGTGTAGGGCCCATGCGGGGAGTGCGGGATTATTTTAAATTTTCTGATTTATTCATTTTTAAATTTTAATGTTATGGCAAAGTTTAATTCTTATTTATTAGGCAAGGTAAAGAAGTCCGTTGGTAACGTGACGATGTGTTACACGAACAAGCAGAATATCGCGAAGGCGAAGATCTTTTCAAGGAGGGATAACCCGACACCGGAGATGCTTGATCAACGGGCGAAGATGAAGGTGCTGGTTCAGTTGTCTCGGAGATTGATTCCGGTGATTCGGAAAGGTTTCGTGGGTATGGGAAATGGTACGACTTCGAATGCTTTCGTGAAAGCGAATCAAGTAGCCGTGGAAGTGGACGAGAAACACGTGGCAACCATCGTGTTTGATCAGTTAAAAATGGCTACCGGGTTGTTGTACACGCCTAAGGTAACTGTAACGTATGCGTCGGAGAGTAAGATGTATTCTTTCGAACAGGAGATGCAAGAAGAAGAGGAGGGGTATGCGTTGGCGGATGACAAGGTGTATGGAGTGTTGCTGGAAGCCGTGTTGAATCGTGCCAAGATCGTTCCGTTGAGAGATCGGGGAGAGAATGGTAACACGAGTTATGCGCTTCCCGAAGATTGGGATGAGGCTAACGTGAAGGTGTATTGTTTCGCAACCTTGAAGAACGGGAGTGCGGCATCGGACAGTCGTTATTTGACGGTATGATAAGCGTGTACTTTTTTACCGGAATATTTTTCACGCTGGGATTTAATGCTTTCCTCTCACAGGTGGCTGATGATTTCGTGACGGGGGTGTTGAGTATCGTGGGAGGAGTGATTAGCTCGGTTGTGGTGGCTTGGTGTAAGGATCGATGGGAACGGAAACGTTCCGGACGATAAGGGAAAGGGGTGGCTTCGGCTGCCCCTTTGGTTTGTAAAGTGAGGGGGAGTTTTCATCATGATGAAAACTTTGATCTAATTTGCTTGAAGTTTTCATTATAATGAAAACTTTTTCGTATTTTTGGAAGAGTTTTAATTATAATGAAAATGGAGAATATAAAATATAGAGAACATTATTTGAGGAAAATAGAGCCCTTTATGGGAACGTCTTTGATCAAAGTTATGACCGGACAACGCCGGGTTGGGAAAAGTTATATTTTATTTCAACTAATAGAATTGATCCGGAAAAAGGAATCAGAGGCAAATATTATTTATATAAATCTGGAAGATATCGCTTTTGATTTTATAAAATCTGCAAAGGAGCTATATGCTTACGTGATGAGTAAATGTTTAAAAGAGAGTAAGAATTATATATTTATTGATGAGGTACAGGAGGTTCGTGAATTCGAGAAAGCTCTACGTTCACTGGTTTTGGATGAAAATAACGATATATACGTGACTGGGAGTAATGCAAAAATGTTGTCTGGAGAATTAGCTACTTATTTGGGGGGACGGTATATTGAGTTCACGATATATAGTTTGTCATATCCTGAGTTTTTACAATTTCATGAACTTGAAAATTCGGATGAAAGTTTTAGATTATATACTAGGTATGGAGGATTGCCCTATTTGATGCATTTGAAATTAGAAGATGGAATTGTTTTTGAATATTTGAAGAGTATATATTCCACGATTGTTTATCGGGATGTGGTTAGCCGATATGCTTTACGGAATACTGATTTCTTAGAGAGGTTACTTCTGTTTCTTGCAGATAATGTGGGAAGTATATTTTCAGCCAAAGGGATAAGTGATTATTTGAAATCGCAACGAGTCACGCTGGGCGTGAATCAGATCCTGACTTATATCGAGCATTTTACAAATGCTTTTATTATTTCTTGTGTTGATCGGTATGATATTGTGGGGAAGCGTATTTTTGAGGTAGGAAATAAGTATTATTTTGAAAATCTGGGAATTAGAAATGTTATAGCAGGTTTTAAACTCCAAGATCAAGGGAAAGTATTAGAAAATATTGTTTATAATCATTTGCTTTATCAAGGGTATAAGGTTTCCGTGGGAGTATTGGAGAAACAAGAAGTTGATTTTATTGGTGAGCGGGAGGGAGAAAAGGTGTATGTACAGGTTGCATTACAATTAAATGATGAGGCAACTATCCAACGGGAATTTGGCAATCTTTTAAAAATAGAAGATAATTATCCCAAGTTTGTCGTCTCACAAGATTTATTTCATGGAAATACTTATGAGGGAATACAATATTTGGGGATTCGTGATTTTTTAATGAATGTTAGGTAAAAAAAGAGACTGAATAATCAGTCTCTTTTTTCGTATTATCTTTTCAACTTTTCAGTTAAAAGCGGAACGATCTTGCGAACATCGCCGACGATACCCAAGTCTGCCACGTTGAAGATCGGGGCAAATTTGTCTTTGTTGATGGCGATGATGTATTCGGATTCTTCCATACCGGCCAAGTGCTGGATAGCTCCGGAGATTCCCATGGCGAAGTACAAGTCGGGACGTACAGTTTTACCGGTTTGTCCTACCTGACGTTCGTGTCCCAATACTCCGGCATCAACCATGGCACGAGATGCGGATACTTCAGCACCGATGGTGTTTGCCATTGCACGTAACATATCGAATCCTTCTGCATTACCCACTCCACGACCTCCGGAAATCAATACATGAGCTTCGGTGATATCAACCAAATTCTTGGTTTGTTTAACTGTTTCAAGAACACGTACACGGAATTTAGATTTATCGAAGTTGATTTTTACATCTTCGATCGTTCCTTTCCGGTTCTCGTCACGTTGTCCCATGCGCATTACGCCCGGACGAACGGTTGACATTTGAGGACGGTGTTCCTTACAGATGATGGTTGCCATCAAGTTTCCACCGAATGCCGGACGGGTCATTAACAAATCCCGTTCTTCAGAAACTTCCAATCCGGTACAGTCTGCAGTCAATCCAGTTTCTACACGGGCAGACAAGCGCGGGCCGAGGTCACGGCCGATGGTAGTTGCCCCGATCAGCACGATGCTCGGTTTGTTGTCACGGATGATCTGGTAAATAGCCTGTGCGTAAGGTTCGGTAACGTAGGTTGCCAATTCCGGTGCATCCACACGTAGCACGGTGTCAGCCCCATAAGCAATACATTCCTGAGCTTGTGTCGTCAGGTCATGTCCCAATAACATGGCATATACTTTTTCATTTAAAGCATCAGCTAATTCTCTGGCTTTACCTAACAATTCCAGACCCACGTTTTGGATAACGCCTTCTCTTTGTTCAACGAAGACGTAAACGTTTTTATATTGTGCCTTATCCATCTTCTAATTTCTTTATTAGATAATAAATTTTTCTTTCAATTTGCTGATAATAATGTCTACAGCTTCTGCAGGGTCAACCTCGTAGATTTGTCCGGCAGCTTTCACACCCTTGGTGAATGATTTGAATACACGGGTCGGTGATCCGTTCAATCCGATCTTCTGGTCATCCACGGTGATGTCATTGTAGGTCCATGTTTCGATGGGGTGGTTGTAAGCCTCAACGATTCCTCTTACAGACATATAACGGGGTTTCACTCCGGATGCCAATGCGGTGAACACGCAAGGAGTGTCTACCTGTACCATCTGGTAACCGTCTTCCATGGATTTCTTCACCGTGAAAGTCTTGTTCCCGTCGAAAGTCAAGCTTTCCACGTAAGTTACTTGCGGTAAATCCAGATGCTCGGCGATCTGCGGACCCACCTGTGCGGTATCCCCGTCGATAGCCTGACGTCCGGTGATCACTAAGTCGAATTCCAGAGATCTCAAGGCTGCGGCAATTGTATTAGAAGTGGCCAACGTATCGGCTCCACCGAATTTGCGGTCGCTTAACAGGATGGCACGATCCACTCCCATGGCGTATGCTTCTCTCAAGATTGCTTCAGCCTGGGGCGGTCCCATGGTGATCACGGTTACGTGTGCTCCATATTGATCTTTTAATTGAAGGGCAAATTCAAGTCCTCCCTTGTCATCGGGATTCATAATACTGGGTACACCGTCTCTGATAAGGGTTCCTGTAACGGGGTCCAGTTTGATTTCCGTGGTATCCGGAACTTGTTTAATACAAACAACGATCTTCATGTCAACTGTCTTTTACTTTAATAAATTTGCTGCAATCACCATTCTCTGAACTTCTGACGTACCCTCGTAGATTTCAGTAATCTTGGCATCTCTCATCATTCTTTCAACAGGATATTCACGGGTATATCCGTATCCTCCGTGGAACTGTACGGCTTTGGTCGTTACTTCCATGGCCGTCTCTGCCGCGAATAGTTTAGCCATAGCTGCATCTGCGGAATAAGGCACTTTCAGGTCTTTTTTGTAGGCAGCTTGTCTTACTAATAAGCGGGATGCTTCCACTTTGGTTTGCAGATCAGCCAATTGGAATTGAGTGTTCTGGAATTGACCAAGGGATTTACCGAATTGTTTACGCTCTTTCACGTATTTCACGGTTTCGTCCATAGCTCCTTGGGCGATACCCAATGCTTGAGAAGCGATACCGATACGTCCGCCGTCAAGTGTTTTCATGGCAATGCCAAAACCTTTACCTTCTTGTCCGAGTAAGTTCTCGGCAGGAACGATGCAGTTTTCCATGATCAGCTCGCAAGTAGCCGAACCGCGGATACCCATTTTCTTCTCTTTTTTACCGATAGAGAATCCCGGGAAGTCTTTTTCCACGATAAAGGCGGAAATTCCCTTGGTCCCTTTGGATTTATCGGTCATCGCCATGATGATATACACATGTGCATAGCCGGCATTGGTGATGAAAATTTTAGATCCGTTAAGCACGTAATGATCTCCCTCTTTCACCGCGAAAGTCTGTTGTGCGGATGCGTCGGTTCCGGCGTTCGGTTCTGTCAGACCGAATGCTCCGATCCATTCACCGGAAGTCAACTTGGGAAGATACTTGGCTTTTTGTTCGGGCGTACCGTGTTCCATGATCGGTGCGCAACACAAAGAGGTGTGTGCGGACACGATTACTCCGGTCGTGGCACATACACGGGATAACTCCTCTACCGCCATCGTGTAAAGGATGTTGTTACCACCGGCACCGCCGTATTCAACCGGGAATGGGATACCCATAATACCAAGTTTTGCCATTTTTTGAACGGTTTCCATCGGGAATCTTTCTGATTCGTCCACTTCCGCCGCCAGAGGTTTTACCTCTTTCTCTGCAAACTCTCTTATCATTTGTAAGAAGAGTTGGTCTTGTTTTGATAGACTGAAATCCATTATTATAAATGTTTTTAATTGATCGAAGCTAGTTTTTAATTCTAAATCAACATTTCTTCAGAATTAAGGCCGTCCCCATGCCCCCTCCGATACAGAGGGATGCAAGACCTAATTTTGCTTCATTGTTTATCATTTCATGTACTAATGATACAACGATACGGTTTCCTGATGCCCCGATGGGATGTCCCAGTGCAATTGCACCACCGTTGATGTTCGTACGTTCATTTATCCATTCTCTCGTAACACCGTGTTGTGCCATGAGTTCGTGAATGACTCCCAGTGATTGTGCCGCAAAAGCCTCGTTTAACTCGATCACGTCGATATCGGATAGTTTGATACCGGCATTCTTGAGCGCGTTGGCAATGGCTGGCACAGGGCCCATACCCATGATGGCCGGGTCTACACCGCCTTGTCCGACACCAATGATTTCGCATAGAGGGGTTAAGTTGTATTGCTTAACAGCCTCTTCCGATGCGATCAGTACGAATGATGCCCCGTCGTTGATTCCCGAAGCGTTACCGGCCGTGACGGAACCCTCTTTTTTGAAAGCGGGACGTAAGGTCGATAATTTTTCCAGGGAGGTCGTCCGGTTCGGGAATTCATCCGTGTCGAACACGTGAGTTTCTTTTTTCACCTTGTACTCTATAGGCACGATCTCTGACTTGAATTTACCATTATCGATAGCCGCAATAGCACGTTGTTGCGATTCGATTGCAAATTCATCCTGTTCTTCCCGGCTGATCGCGTATTTCTCCGCGATGTTTTCAGCCGTTATGCCCATGTGGTAGCCTTCGAAGGCGTCCGTCAGACCATCATACACCATATGGTCCACTACTGTCACGTCGCCCATCTTGTGCCCGTCACGTACTCGTGCCGGGAGGATATAGCCCGCATTGGACATGGATTCGGTTCCTCCTGCAATGATCAGGTTCGCCAGCCCCGATTTGATAGCGGTTACACCATTGAGTACGGCTTTCATACCGCTCCCGCATATCATGTTGATTCCGTAAGCCGGAACTTCTTGTGGGATCCCTCCTTTGATGGATGCCTGACGGGCTACACCTTGACCCTGTCCGGCGGATAGTACGTTGCCGACGATCACTTCATCAATATTGGCGGGATTGACTCCGGTTTCCGCGATAATGTTTTTTATTACGGCGGCACCCAAGTCTGCTGCTGTCATTGAAAGAGTTGTTCCTAAAAATTTGCCGATCGCAGTTCTTTTTGCTGCTACGATATAGGTTTTTGTCATTGAGGCATTGCTTTTAAGTTTTTGGAAATTATTAATTCACAGCCTGTAGCTGCTTTGATGTCATCTAAAGTAAATTCAGGGTTTAATTCTACCAGTTCGATTCCGGCAGGGGTAATGTTCATAACACCCATTTCGGTGATAATCATGTCAACTTCCCCGGCAGCGGTTAACGGCAGCGTGCATTCTTTCAAAATCTTGTGATTGCCTTTTGCCGTGTGTTCCATGGCAAGGATCACTTTTTTAGCACCTACCAACAGGTCCATGGCTCCACCCATACCCGGGGCTTTCTTACCGGGGATGATCCAGTTTGCCAAGTTTCCTTTCTCGTCTACCTGTAAAGCACCAAGAATGGTGACATCCACGTGTCCACCGCGGATAAGTCCGAAAGAGGTTGCGCTGTCAAAGCTGCAGGCGCCTTCGATCGCCGTGATGTAGCCACCACCGGCATCCGTCAATTCCGGATTTTCTTTACCTTCTTCCGGTTTCGGACCCATACCTAATAATCCGTTTTCGGATTGTAGGATCACGTGTACGTTTTTGGGCAAGTAGTTCGGTACCATCGTTGGCAGTCCGATTCCCAAGTTTACCACGTCGCCGTCTTTTAATTCGAGAGCTACCCGTTTTGCGATAACTTCTCTTACTTGATCTTTATCCATACCGTTTTCAATTTTAAATTGTAAATTTTAGATTGTAAATTGATTACCGATGAGTCCTGTAATTTAAAATTTAAAATCTAAAATTTAAAATGCTATTTATTTTTTCTTCTAACAAATTCTTGCGCAACAAATGACGCCACGTCATCTGCATAGGTGTTCATGCCGAAGCCTGCATCGTAACCCAGCTCTTTTGCCAGCTCGTGGGAGATACGAGGACCACCGCAAGCCAAGATTACTTTATCCCGCAGGCCTTCTGCCTCCAGCATTTCCACGAGTTCGATCATGTTCTTGATGTGAACATCTTTCTGGGTGACGGTCTGGGATACCAGAAGAGCGTCTGCTTTCAGCTCGATAGCTTTGGCAATGAACTCTTCATTGGGCACCTGACTTCCCAAGTTGTGAGCCTCGATCATGTCGTAACGTTCCAGTCCGTAGTGTCCGGCAAAGCCTTTCATGTTCATGATGGCGTCGATACCCACGGTGTGAGCGTCGGTTCCGGTACTTGCACCTACAACAATCAAAGGACGTCCGATATTTTCACGGATGAACTCGTCAGTTTCGTGCATATCCCATTTCGTTCCTTCTACTTTCGGAACATGAATACTCGTGAAATCCACGGTGTGCGTGCAGCTTCCGTAACAGTTGAAGAAGGTGTAGCCCTCGGTCAACTCTTTGTGGAATACTACTTGCGGGTTTTCAAAACCCATTTTTTTCAATAATTGTTTTGCAGCTTCGATAGCCTCATCCCCGGCAGGCACGGGCAACGTGAAACTCAATTGAGTTTTCCCGTCGTTCATCGTGTCCCCGTAGGGTTTTATTTTTTTCAGATCCAGCGTCTGGTCGAAATCATTTTTTTCGGTAGAATATAATCCTCCACTCATAATGAATTGAAAATTGAAAATGCAAAATTGAAAATTATCAATCGCATCGGTTTAAATTTTATTTTTATTCACTCTCTTGAAACTTGGAACTAAAAATGACAAGTCGTCATTTTCAATTCTCAATTTTCAATTTTCAATTGCCTTTCAGCATTAACTCGATAAACGGATTGTAATAATTGGCACCTCTGGCTGCAACTCCGTCAAGTCCTTTACCGCCATTCTTCGGACGTTTCACGTCACCGAAGATTCCTTTTTCCAAAGCGGTGAAAAGACCTTCACGTTCAATGTTCTCAAGTAATGCGATAGCGTTGTTCAATACTTCTTTGGCACGACTTTGGATGATACCGTCCTTTTTGAACTCTACCTCGTCACCGATATTCTTCATGTTACCGAAGATATACTTGGCATTCTCGATAGAAAGATAACGGTCGGACATGAACGGTGTGTGGATAGCTTCTGTCGGCATACCCAATAATTGGATTCCTTGTGAAGTCCAGATTCCGATCATGTTGAAAAGTGCATCCTGAATGTGTCCGCGGAAAATATTTCCCGTCATGAATTTGGTTGGAGGCATATATTTTAAAGTGGCTTTCGGGAAAATCTCACGGGTCATTTGAGCCTGAGACAATTCCAGTAAGAAACCGTTTTCAAGAGACGGGTCCATTTCGAAAGCGTGTCCTAATCCCATTTGTTCTTCTTTCAGTCCGGCGATCAAGGCCAATTGCTCGTTGATCAAGTCGGATGCCAGCACGGTGTGTGCCTGTTCCACGGCATCAGCGGTTGTCAGGTAGTTGTCCTCTCCGGTGTTGATGATCACCCCGGCGAATCCGTTGATTACCCTTGACATGAACTGGTCAACCAGTGTACGTTGCATATTAATATCCCGGAACAAGATCCCGTAAAGAGCGTCGTTCAACATCACGTCCAAACCTTCCAAGGCTCCCATTGCCGCGATTTCCGGCATACACAGGCCGGAGCAATAGTTACACAAGCGAATGTAACGGCCTACTTCTTCGCCCACTTCATCCAAAGCCTTACGCATGATGCGGAAGTTTTCTTGTGTAGCGAATGTTCCCCCGAATCCTTCCGTGGTAGCTCCATAAGGCACGTAATCCAACAAACTCTGCCCTGTTGTACGGATTACGGCAATGATGTCAGCCCCCTGACGTGCGGCAGCCTGTGCCTGTACCACGTCTTCGTAGATATTTCCGGTAGCCACGATCACGTAGAGGTAAGGTTTCGGACCTTCCCCGATCGTGTTCAAGTAGTTTTCCTTCTTGGCACGGCGATCACTGATCCGTTTGATACTTGCGTCAACGTGTGGTTTCAGTGCGGCTTTAATCTCATCTGTCGGGTGAACGGGTAACGTGGTGATGTCCAGAGTCCCCTCTGCAACTTTCTCTGCAATTTGTTGCGGGTTCATTCCGGTTTCCACGATAGCGTTTCCGAGGAAGAATAGGATACCTTCACCTAACACGCCTTTGTCTTTGATCTCATCTACCAGCACGTTGGGTAGGGGCACGGTGTTAGCGTCGACCCCGTCAATACCGAGCAAACGGCATAACGTACGCTCAACGGCAACGGTAGAGTATTGTTCCACGAATTTTTGTACATCGTCGGCTATCTTCCGGGCCACGTCCTTCGCGTGTGCCACTTTGGTGAAATCAAGCCCTAGTTTACTGTTCTGCATATCTTTGTTCTGTTATTAATTTCTGTTCTTCTCTTCGTCATCCAAAAACTCCTCTGCTTTGTCCAACAATTCTTCGTCAACGCCCAGAATACGGGCGATGCGCATGGCTTCTTGCGGCACGGAGTCGTGAGTATCTTCGATTAGCGAGTAATCGATGAACTCGTTTATATTATTGATGGTCAATTGACCTTTCACGTGTTCTTTTACAAATCCTTTTACCCGCATTTTTTTACAATGGGCTTTGATCCCGCTGTAATGGCTGGTAATCAAGGAGCGGGCTCCTTTATCCGTCAAGAAGTCGAGCATGGCATTCACGATTGCTTTCCCTTCCGTGGGGTTGGTGGTTCTAGCCAGTTCATCAATCAGGATCAAGGCGTTTTTACCTGCTTTCACGTCTTGCACGATAGCATTTACCCGTAGCATTTCCGAGGCATACGAGGACAGTCCGCTTAATTCGGATTGCTCGTCCCCGATGCAAAGGAGAACTTCGTCAACCAAGGCAATCTCGGCTTGTTCTGCCGGAACGTAAAAACCAAATTGGAATAGCGCTTGTGACAGTGCCACGGTTTTCAGGATAACGCTTTTCCCGGCCATATTGGCTCCGGTAATTAAACAGGCTCCTTGCTCGATGTCAATGTCAATTGCCTGGAATTTCTTGCCTTCCTGCCAAAGAACCTCTTTTACTTGTGGGTTGAATATTTTTATATAGCGAGTTGTGCCAGAGGAAATTTCCGGTTTGCACAACTGCATATCAATGGTCTGTTGGGCTTTTGCCAACAAGATATCTAAAGTTGCCGTGTTTGTCAGGGCTTCATTAATTTCTTTTTTATAGGGATGAATCTGTTCAGATAACTTTTCCCGGATTTGGTCTTCTAATTCTGTGTGTTCGAATTGAAGTTGATCCAGTACTCGTTCTTCTGTTTTTTCATCCATTTTGAGCGTCTTCATTTTTGCCCGCAGGGCTGCCAGTTCCGGGGAATAGGCATCGTACACGTAAAAATGAGGAATACGCATCTTTTCGGGATCTAGAATGTTTACTACCGGTTCCAAGTCCGGGAGTGAAACAACCGTGATATTTGCTGATAGGAGCAATTCCCGCATCTCCACGACCAGCAAAGAAAAAGCTTTTAATTCAAATAGTTCAATGTCATCCAGTATCTGTGATTCCGTCACCCGGTTCGCTGTTCCCCGGACATCCTTCACTTGCATCAGTTTGACTTTGATCTTGGTAATGGTGTCTGTTAGTTCGGAGGTTTGTAGAATATTGCGCATGACCTCGGTTTTGTCCAATTCCTGGGCAATTGCTTCCGGGGTACGCAAATAAGGTAATGTGTTCAAGATCCGTTTCGCCAGACCGGATTGAATTTCCAGTTTGTCGATCATGAATCTGAATCCGTTAATTTCTTCTATGGCACTTCTTAAAAACACCGCTACTAATTTTAGATTTAATGATTTATGATTTTAGATTGAACTCCCTCCCGGCTTTGCCGTGCTCCCTCTATAAACAGAGGGAGAGTTGGAATACTCATCGTTTTCGGGAAACATTTCATTCTAAATTCTACATTTTAAATTCTACATTTTCTTCACGTCATAAACAGGAATTCCCAAGCTCTCTTGCATGGCTACTCTTAGTTCGTCGGAATCCAAACAATAGCCTTCCGGAGATTGGGGATTGATGCAAACGGCCAGTAGTTTACTTTTTTGCAATACCTTCATGGTACCACCTTTTTTAAGGAAGGCGTAGTATGTTTCCATGGAGGCAAACATTTTGGTGAAATCACGGATGATCAATGTGATCTCCTTGATTTGTTTCTGCTGCCGTAGGAATTGCAATAATTTATCACTGATGGCGCCTGCCACGTATAACGTGTTCCCGTACTTGAAAACTTCGTCTTTGTTATTTTCAAGCATAAACACGGAAGGTATGTTCAGATCGTGAACTTTCCCGTTTTCGTCAATGGACCACATCCCCTGCTCGATGTCAATCAGTTGCCGGATAATTTCCGGCTCTGCTTTCTCCAAGCAAATGAGGTCATACACGTATTTTGTTTTTCTAACCAATTGAGGAATGTTACAAGATACCGCGGCTCCCGTGGCTAACACCATGGCTTCCGTCACAGCCGGAGAGCTGAGACTGAGGCGGGAGAGTGCCCCGTCGACGATGGTGGTATCCACGTCGAAACGTTTCATCTCTTGGATGAGGGCTTTCAATGATCCCGTGTCGGCAGGCCCTGATAACAAGGCTTTTCCCGAACTGACAGCTCTGGCGGTTACCAGACGTCCTAACGAGGTTTGTTGTGTGCTGACATCCATGATCTCTGCCACCAGACGTTTAGATCGGTAATGCATCTCCGACGTGATGAATATCATGTCTTCAAAGATTTCAATTTCCGGCTTGGGCGTTTGGCAAACCTGATCCCTGTTTTCCCCGTCGATGCCTATTGAGGTAAGGGCGAAACGCTTTCCCGTATTCTTCACTTTCCGAAGAATATAGTTCAGACATTCCGTTTTTCCGGCATTTTTTGCCAGACCCACGATTGCTATACTATTGTATTTTAGAATCTCCTCGATAAACATTGGTTATTGATGATTTATTGATTAAGTGATTCTGTGATTTCCAGAGAAGAGACTAAATCACTTAATCGGAAATCACGGAATCACTTAATTATTTTATTCGTGATGATTTCTCTCGTTACGAGCCAAATGTTTCGGTTCGATGGAGAGCATATCGCCATTTAACAGAGCGGCAACACCTTCTTTGCGAGCTCGCTCACATTCCGGGCAGTGGCACTCTTCCTTGTAATCTGTCGGTTCCGTGTAGGTCGTGATAACACCTTCGTAGTTTCTCAATACAACCCGGTTCGGAGATTGAGAGATCACGTAGTTCGGCATTACCGGGGTCTTACCACCACCACCGGGTGCGTCAACCACGAACGTGGGAACAGCATATCCGGAAGTGTGTCCGCGTAAGTTCTCGATGATCTCGATACCTTTGGAAACCGGAGTACGGAAGTGTTCGATACCCATGGAAAGGTCACATTGATAGATGTAGTACGGACGAACACGCATTTTTACCAATCCGTGCATTAATTTCTTCATCACGTAGGTACAATCGTTGATACCTCTCAGTAACACGGTCTGGTTTCCTAACGGAATACCTGCATCAGCTAGGCGAGCGCAAGCGGCAGCTGATTCTTCTGTGATTTCGCTCGGGTGATTGAAGTGGGTATTTAACCAGATCGGGTGATATTTTTTCAGCATATTCACTAACTCCGGGGTAATTCTTTGTGGGCATACTACCGGTGTCCGGCTACCGATACGGATGATTTCCACGTGAGGAATAGCTCTCAAACGGCTGATAATATACTCCAAACGATCGTCGCTTACCAACAATGCGTCACCACCGGACAACAGCACGTCTCTTACTTGCGGAGTCTTGGCGATGTACTCGATACATCTGTCAATACGTTCGGTCGGGGAGGCACTGTCTTTTTGTCCTGCAAAACGTCTGCGGGTACAGTGACGGCAGTACATGGAACATTGGTCCGTGATCAGGAACAACACTCGGTCCGGATAACGGTGAGTTAATCCCGGTACGGGAGAATCGCTGTCTTCGTGTAACGGGTCTTCCAAGTCTGCGCTGGCTTTGTGTAACTCCAATGCAGAAGGAACGGCTTGTTTGCGTATCGGGCAATGCGGGTCGTTCTTGTCGATTAAACTTAAATAATACGGGGTGATCGCCATTCTCAGCATTTGTAATGCTTTACGAATACCCTCTTCTTCGCTGGGATCCAGATCAAGATATTTTTTTAATTGATCCACAGTCTCGATTCTGTTTTTCACTTGCCATTTCCAGTCGTTCCATTGTTCATCTGTTACTTCCGGAAAAAATTCTTTTCGTCTGCTTTCAGCCATCTCAGTTTATTTATTTTAGATTTTATGATTTTAAATTTTAAATTGCCATAAGCGCTTTTTAAATTTTAGATTTTAGATTCCAGCTGTGCGGGGCGACGCTTTAACAACCCCCTCTAACTCCCCCTTACACAGGGGGAGATACGCTGCATTGTTGCATTGTGGCGTCTTCTTGCGTTTGTTTCTCCCCCTGTGTAAGGGGGAGCCAGAGGGGGTAGTTCTTTCATCCTAAATTCTAAACTTTAAACTCTAAACTCTAAACTTCATTAAAACTTTTATCTTTTAATTTTTATCTTTTATCTATAAAATCGCATCGCGATTTTATTTCACGTATAGTCTATTAAATAGTTCCCGAATCTCCTCAGACTCCCGAATGATACTCAATGTCAGTTCGGCGTGTCCTTTGGCGTATCCGTTCCCCACGATTAAATTTATATCTTTTCCTACTCCTTCGGCTCCCAATGCCGCTTTCGTAAAGCTGGTCGCCATGGAGAAGAAATAAACGCATCCTTGTCCTTTTGTGACGAGAATCGAGGTCATTTCTGTCGAGGGAACGTTTACATTGTTAATCGTTACCTCGCAACCTCTTTCCCCTGCAATGGCAGTCACTTTTTTATACACGTCCATCACTTTTGTCGCATCGGCAACAATAACGTGAGTGGCGAGATTCATCTCTTTAATTCTTCGGGCGTTCTCTTCCGAGTATTCCACCACGATGACCTTTCCGTAAGGTCCAACGTTTTTCATGGCCTGGTAGCAACAAAGTACTCCAGACTTTCCTCCCCCTCCGATGATACATACCGTATCTCCTTCTTTTACCAGACGGGCCACTTGAGCCGGGGCCCCAGCCACGTCCAACACGGCTAATGCCAGTTTTTCCGGAATATCATTCGGTAGCACGGCATATAAGCCGCTTTCAAACAGGATCGCTTGTGCGTCCACGTCAACCTGATCTGATGCCGGGTCAAGATGCTTGATCTTGTTTATTTTTAATGGGGTCAAGGATAAGGAAACCAGTGTGGCAATTTTATCTCCGACCTTCAGTGATTTGTCCGGGAAATTAGGCCCGATCTCTTTGACCGTTCCGATAAGCATACCACCCGATCCGGTAACAGGATTTTGCATTTTACCTCTCTCTGCCACGATAGAAAGAATCATCTCTTTCATTTTGTCCGCATCCCCGTTACAAGCGCTTTTGATCTGCGTGTAACTGGCCGAATCAATGTTTAATGTTTGCACATCTATCAGCAATTCGTTGTCATAAATGCTCATCGTGTTATCCAGCTTTAATGCCGGTTGCGGAAGTGTACCTTCCGGAGTAATTACCCTGTGTGTTCCGTATCTACAACCCTTGTCCATCAAATGATTTTAAATTTTAGATTTTAAATTTAATGATTTATGAAGATGTATCAAAAACTCCCTCCCGGCTCCGCCGTACTCCCTCTATAAACAGAGGGAGAGCTGGTAAATCTTCTTGAAACCGGGTAGTAATTTAACTCCTCCTCTGTTTATAGAGGAGGTGGCAGCTTTGCTGACGGAGGAGTTTCTGAGACATCTTCATAAATACTTAATTATATTAAGCGTAAAGTTCAGTAAAGATCTTTCTCAAAGCTTCGCTTTCTCTCAGTTCTTGAAGAGTGATCTCTGCGTGTCCTTTCGTGTAACCGTTACCAACGATCATGGTCACGTCGCTACCAACACCTTCTGCTCCAAGAGCTGCTTTCGTGAAGCTGGTTGCCATAGAGAAGAAGTAAACAACTCCCGTGTTCTTCGTACAAAGGATAGAAGTCATTTCCGTATCGGTGATGTTCACGTTGTTGATCGTAACGTCGCACATTTCACCATTGGTTAACTCCTCGATTTTCTCCATTACCGGAACGGGTTGAGTTGCATCGGCAGAGAATACATAGTCGCAGAAACCAAGTTTCTGTAAACGTTCGGTACTCTTTTGGCTGTGGCACAAGCCGATTACTTTACCAGTAACGCCTGCACGTTTTTTAGCCTCGTAACAGCACAACATTCCTGATTTACCACCAGCACCAATGATTAACACGGTGTCGCCCGGTTTAACCAATTTAGCGGTTTGAGCGGGGGCTCCTGCCACGTCCAATGCTGACAAGGCCAAGTTTTCAGGAAGATCAGCCGGGATCTTAGCGTAGATACCACTCTCGAAAAGGATGGCCTTACCGTCGATGTCTACTTGGTCGATGTCCGGGCGAATATCTTTGATCTTGTCAATGCGAAGCGGGGTCAAAGAAAGAGAAACCAAAGTGGCAATCTTATCACCTTCTTTCAAATCGATTTTGCCTTTCAATGCATCACCGATTTTTTCAACCGTACCTAACAACATACCGCCTGATCCGGTTACCGGGTTACGATGTTTTCCTTGTTTTGCAACAATGTCCATCATGATTTCAGCGATCTTTGCTTTATCACCACCAGCTTGTTGCTCGATCTGAGTGAAACTAGCTGAGTCGATATTTAAAGTCTGAACGTCGATCAGGATTTCGTTGTCGTAGATCTCGTCCATGTTGTTGTCAATCTTGTTGGCGGGTTGTGGTAATACTCCCTTCGGTTCGATTACACGGTGGGTTCCGTATTTATTTCCTTTCTTTTGCATAGTATAATTAAATTTGAAAATTTATAAATCGATTATTTTAAAGGTTTTAATCCTAAAATTTCTCTTGCTTCTGCGGAGGTGGCGATCGGACGACCTAATTCTTTGGCGATACGAACCACTTTGGCAACTAATTCACCATTAGATTTAGCCAACACGCCTCTTTCCAGATAAAGATTGTCTTCAAAACCTACTCTCACATTACCCCCCATTGCGATAGCGGGAGCTGCAAGCGTGAAAGCATGACGACCGATCCCGGTTGCTGTCCACGTAGAACCTGCGGGAATTGCGTTTACAAGCCAGCAAAGATTCGGTACCGTGGCAGGAGTACATCCGGGAACACCGAGAACAAAGTTGAATTGCATCGGGGCTCCGGGAACCTGACCTTTTTTAGCCATGGTTAATACGGTGTCAAGATGTCCCATTTCGAAACATTCGTATTCCGGTTTGATATTGTTTTCGATCATTCTCTTTCCGAAGTCTCTCATCATCGGCATGGTATTCTCGAACACCTCGTCTCCGAAGTTACAGGTACCACAATCCAGTGTGGCCATTTCGGGGAATAGTTCTGTCGGCTGAAGACGTTCTTCTGCGGTCATTCCCACGGCTCCTCCGGTAGAGGGGATCAAGATCACGTCCGGGCATACCTTATAAATAGCGTCGATACACTCTTTGAAGCGTGCTTTGCTTTGAGTCGGGGTACCGTCATCTTCACGAACGTGAAGGTGGACAATAGCTGCACCTGCGTCTACAGCGGATTTCGCTTCTCTCACGATCTCTTCTACTGTATAAGGAACGGCGGGGTTTTGTTCTTTGGTGACTTCTGCCCCGCAAATGGCTGCTGTGATAATTAATTTCTCCATAATAATAATTTAGATTATTTCTTTCTCTGGTCTTCTTTTTTCACCACGCAGGTTCCGCTTGCACGGCAAACTACGATCGGTTCTTCCAGTACATCTGCTGCCGAAGCCGAAATGTCAGGTCTGGATGCGATTACTTTCTTTGCCTCGAAAACCATTTTCCGAGAAGTATTTCCTACTTTCACGATCTCTCCGGTAGCCTCGATATAATCTCCGGCATAAACAGGTGCCAAAAACTCCACGTTGTCATAAGCCACAAACAACCCTTCGTCACCGTCATGCATGATTAATAATTCCGTGGCCACGTCTCCGAACAAATGTACCATGTGAGCCCCGTCAACCAAATTACCACCGTAATGAGCGTCTTTTGCACTCATTCTTAATCTTATCATTGATTTTTCCATACTTGTTGATTTTAAATTTTAGATTTTAAATTGAGAACCCATTTCCAATTTTCAATTCTCAATTATGAAGTCCACCATGATTGACGGAGTCTTCACGTTCTCTGCGGCGATTTCACCGACTTCAACCAGTTCGTTAATTTCGGCAATTACCAAATCAGCGGCAGAAGCCATTAACGGGTTGAAGTTTTGAGATGTTCCCCGGTAAACCAGATTTCCTGCTTTATCTCCAAGGCTGGCGCCAACCAACGCGATATCGGCTCTCAACGGTTTTTCCAACAAGTAGTCTTTGCCATCCACGTTGACGATCTGTTTTCCTTCGGCCACGATGGTACCCATTCCGGTTTGAGTCAGGATTCCTCCCAGCCCGCAACCGCCGGCACGTACACGCTCTGCCAATGAACCTTGCGGGCAGAATTCGATTTCAAGTTCTCCGCTATTCATTTGTTCGCTCGTGTGCGGGTTCGTCCCGATATGTGACACGAAAAGTTTCTTTACTTGTTTGTTGGCAATCAATTGACCCACTCCTTTGTCCGGGTAAGCCGTGTCATTACAGATCAACGTCAGGTTCTTAACGCCTGATTTCGCTAACGCATCAACGATTTTGTTAGGGGTTCCGTTTGCGAGGAATCCGCCTACCATGATGGTCATACCATCTTTTACTTTTGATACAGCCTCTTCGATAGAAATAAATTTACTCATAGGAAGCATTTTTATATTGTTTCAGTTAAATATTTAACACATTCGCATTGATTTGTCAAATTTATATCATTTGGGGCAATAAATGAAATATTTTCAACACAAAAACGGAAATAATTCTTTATTGAGAATCATTTTACGTAGTCGAAAATAAATATCTGTCACCGCCTCTGAATTTGCGGTATTAAATTATGAAATTTTAAGATAAAAACCAACGGCTTGATTGAAAAAGATATGATTATTTCTCTGAGAATCAATTTTAAAGAGAGCGTGAAGGGACTAATTGGGTTTATTGTTCCATTGTTGTCTGTATTCGTTTGGAGAGCAACCTACGAATTTTTTAAACAGGCAGAGAAATGTTTGGGTATTGGGAAAGCCTAATGCGAGAGCAATTTCTGAAATTGTTTTATTCGAGCTTGTTACGAGGTATTTCGCCATGTCTATTTTTTTCAGACGCACGTATTCCCGGAGTGTTTTTCCGGTTTCTACCCGTACGAGATCATTGAGATAGGCAAGAGATTGGGGGATCCTTTCATGAACGTACTCGATCGAGCGTAATTCCGTTTTTGTCCCGTGTTCCGCTTGGAGATATTGTTCCAAAAGTTGATTGAAATACGCCAAAATATCATTATTTATATTGCATCGGGTGATGAATTGACGTTCGTAAAATCGCAGGCAGTAATCTAGGAGTAATTCGAGATGTACGGCTAGTAACCGGAGGCTGAACCGGTCAATGTCTCTTTGTAATTCTTTCTGAAAATTACTTATGCATCCCAGGATAATTTGTTTTTCCCGTTCGGATAAATGAAGGGATTCGTTTTCTTGGTAGGAGAAGAACGAGTATTCGGATTTCTTACAGACCAATGATGTTTCGTTGAAAACTTTGGGGTGGAACGCGATGCCTAAAATGCTGGTCTGTTCCGGAGCGTCGTGCTGGGTGATGTCAATAGTTTGTTCGGGAGCTTTGAATACTAACGTGCAGGATTGAAAATCATGACACCTGCGACCGTATCTGAAATCACCACATTGTACTTGTTTGAAGAATAGAGCGTAGAAATCGCCGGAAATAGAGAGTTGACCGAGGCGTGTGGCTTCGGCTAGGTCAATAACACTTAGGAGCGGGTGTAATGTCTTTTGTCCGATTTGCGTGTTTAGCTGACTGATAGATTCTATTTTCTGCGCGTGGTTGGCCATAATGATATGGTTCGTAGTCGGTAAAACTTTGCTTGTCGCTAGATAAACTCCTCCGGCCTTCGGCCACCTCCTCTATAAACAGAGGAGGAGCTGGTAACTCTTCCCGAAGATGGTGAGTATTCCAACTCTCTCTGTTTATAGAGGGAGTCTAAAATGATTTTTATTTTATCACATCAATTTCTTTCAGCCATTTTTCTACTTGCGGGCGGGCTGAACTTGCCGATCCGCCACTGGTGATGAATCCTTTTTTATTCGTGGCCTTGCTTGTGTTTTTCACGAAATCCTTAAAACAGTTTTGTTCACCACCTCCACCGTGTGTGCAGAACGGGATCACGATTTTACCTTCTAGCTTATAGCTCTCTAGGAATGTCAAGATCGGCATGGGCATTGTTCCCCACCAGTTCGGGAAGCCGATAAAGATAATATCATACTCTTCCATGTTCTTCACCTTCTCTTTTAATTCGGGGCGGGCGTTGTCATTTTTTTCTTTTTTGGCTACTTCCGTGCAAGCGTGATAATCTGCCGGGTACGGTTTTGCTGTCTGTATTTCGAATAAATCTCCGCCTGTCAGCTCTTTGATATGATTCGCTATCGCTTTGGTGTTTCCGCTACGTGAAAAATAAGCGACCAGTACTTTCTTCCCGTTAGAAGTTTTTTGTGCTTCTACATTCATGCTAAATGTTGCCATAACTGTTGCAATTATTAAAAAATACATTGTTTTCATCATGATATATTATAAAATTGTCCATTTATTTTGTGATACAAATATATAGGGTGTGGCGGGGATTGTGTGTAGATAAATTACAGATATGTGTACCATTTTTACTGATTTTGAATATCCGGTGAAAAAACTTAAGCGAGAATTATTATTTTTGTTTCAAACAAAAGCCTTGAATGTTATGGGTGAAATATTGAAAATGAATACGATTCATGATTATCATGAATTTTTAGGAGTAAAGACTTTGCATCCTTTGGTGAGCGTGATTGACCTGTCGGAAGTGCCTCCGGTTCGTTTAGCTCGTAAGAATTTTGGTTTTTACACGGTCTTTCTGAAAGATGTCAAGTGCGGGGATCTTCGTTATGGACGCAAGATGTACGATTACCAGGAAGGTACTTTAGTTTTTATCGCACCCGGTCAAATCGTGGGGGATGATGATAATGGAACTAGGGTACAGGTGAAAGGATGGGCGTTGCTTTTCCATCCCGATTTATTATTGGGGACGTCTTTGGGGCGCAAGATGAAGGACTATTCTTTTTTTTCTTACGAGGCGAACGAGGCTCTTCACATGTCTGACCGGGAACGAGAGATCGTGATTAATTGTTTTCAAGAGATCCGGGAGGAGTTGGAACACGCTATCGATAAACATAGTCGATCCATCATTACCGCTAATATTGAAGTATTTTTGAATCATTGTGTCCGCTTTTACGATCGGCAATTTATAACTCGTAAGGATGTGAATAAGGATATTCTTACCCGGTTTGAAGATTTGTTGAACGGTTATTTCGAGTCGGATGCCCCGGTTTCTTATGGTTTACCTTCTGTTGCTTTTTGTGCGGATAAACTTAATCTTTCTGCGAATTATTTCGGAGATCTGATAAAGAAGGAAACGGGAAAATCGGCTCAAGAGTATATCCAATTCACCATTATCGAGAAAGTTAAGGAACGTTTTGCCGATTCGTCCAAGTCCGTGAGTGAAATTGCCTATGAGATGGGATTCAAATATCCTCATCATTTGAGCCGCTTGTTTAAGAAAATGGAGGGGTGTTCTCCTAATGAGTACAGGGTGGCATTGAATTACTAGATGGTGAAGAAACGATTTGCGCTATCTTTGTCATAATAGATATATTGGGGTAAAAGGTAAAGAGGTCGGAATAAATTGAGATTTATGCGGGAAGTCATGGTTCAATATCTGCAACATCGTTTGTTGAAGTGGTTTGACGAGAACCAGAGGATATTTCCGTGGCGGGAAGATCGGGCGACGAAGTACCAGCAAATTGTTTCTGAAATCCTGTTGCAGCGCACGAAAGCGGAGACGGTGGCAAAGTACTACGATACTTTTTTCTCTAAATTTCCCGATTGGAACGCTTTGGCTAATGCTTCGCTTGAAGAGTTGGAAGAGATTATGAAACCTTTGGGATTATATCGTCACCGGGCTCGACGATTGTATAAGCTGGGGGAAGATATTCGACGACGGGGAGGTAAGATTCCGGGAAACGAAAACGAGTTGAGGGATTCCGGTTTTATCGGGTTATACGTGACCAATGCTTTCGAATTGTTTATCTTGAGGAATCGCAAACCGCTTTTAGACGTGAATATGTCCCGGTTGCTGAAACGTTATTTTAAACCGGGAGATTTTATTGACGTGCGTCATGATAAGGAGATTCAGGAGTTGGCAAATGATATTATCGAGGTGCGTCGATGCAAGGAATTGAATTGGGCTATTCTGGATTATGCAGCATTGGTGTGTAAAAGCCGGAATCCGTTGTGCGGGGAGTGCGTTCTAAATAAGCATTGTAAGTATTATGGGTTATCCCAAGGTGATGTAACCGAAGAGCCGGAGTAGTAATCTCCTGCCATCTTTGTAACAAGTTTCTTTCGTTCTTGTTCGTATATTGGCAAAGGGCGATGAAAGGGCGATGAATGAGAGGTGAAAGGGTTATGGGAGATGATTGCTCTGGGAAAAGGCTGGCTTTGCCCTAGCTTTAGGTTATGTCGACTTGTCATTCTCCCAATAGTTTCCTGATAGTTCATTTAGACCAAGGAGTATTCAACAAGCATTCATCTTGCATTTATCTTCGATAAAATTGATTTTTGATACGGTTATATTTGCGAGTCGGGTGTGTCGTGTAGTATATTAGCTATCGGGTGGGGTACACTCTTGTTTGAAAAAAGGAATAGAGAGTGGCTAAAGAGTTTAAGGGAGAGATTAGATCAGTAATAAAACTAAAGAGGCTTTTGATATGCCCAAAAGTCTCTTTAGTTTTTATTGTTGAAGTCATTGTTTGATCAGGTAGCTATCGTTGCGATTTCCTGTTGAGTTCTCGTACCAGTCTTTGTTTTGATTCCCGCCTGAAGTAGCCCAGTCTTTGAAATGAGGATAAGCCTCCAAAAAGTCTGCTTTTTCGTAAGTATGGGGAATGTCTGTCGGAACATTGATAGCCCATATTAGGTTGGAGTTGGAGGTGTAATAAATACTACTTTTCCCGATATAGGAATTCCCTTCTTTTGTTTGTTCATAAACGGTTTGTCCGAATTCTTCTGTCGGAGCGTATCCTCTCGTGTGAATTTCTTGCCATTGGGCGGCTTTTTCCTTTATGGGTTTGGCTATGAAAAAGTCAAATGCATCAAGGGTAAGATCTGCTTGAGGAATTGAATTGCGGAATGTAATGTAAAAAGTAATATTTACCATATCGCCCTCTTGTATTCGTGCTTTTTTATCAGGATCTGTATTAAGGAATGCGAAACCTTTGGGAGCCTTCGTGTTGGTTCTAATGTTATTGAACCTGAATATAGGAGGATTTTTCTCACTATTGCCTGGGTTAAGTAATTCCATATCGGCATTTTCTAAAGCATTGTTCGATTCTTGTTTTTCGAACTCGTCTATTTCTCCTGCCTTTATCCCTTTTATGGCAAGGCATAAATCATAAGGTAGCGAGCCTCCAATGGCTTTGACTCGAATTCCGAGGATCATTTCCTTTACCATGTTTTTGTTATTGGGATAAAGCTGCATTTTGTAGTTTACAACTAAGTCATTAAAGTCGTAATCCCCATAGGCAGGCCAAAGGTCTTCGAACATCAAAGTTCCCCAACCATTTTCCCGGGCGGGGTAAAATATAACAGCTTGATCATTTCCTCTGCTCAAGTTTGTTTTTGCCGAGTAAGCAAGAGCTGTTTCCACTTTTTCACTGTCAGAGGGAACTACATAAGTCACGGTATTATTGTTTATATCAAGAGCTTTGGCTGCTGATAATCCTGCTTCCGTTTCGTATTTGACGTAAAGCGTGTTAATGTAAGTTGGTATGTTCAATTTGACTTGGTCTACATCCTGTCCGACATAGAACGAGGCAAAAGGAGCCGTGTCTGCTCCCGTGGAAACGTACACTTTAGAAACGTGTTCCGAAGTGAAATTACAAGTCACGTTTTCGGACATTTTCCAATCGAAATCAGCAGGAACGACTAATTCCGTGAATCCTGTTGTTTCCTTTTCCTTGTGCTCAATATCTTTCTTGGCACAACTACTTATAATTGTGGATAAGAAAAATAGGGCCAAAATTAAAGCCTTTGTTTTCATGATTAGATTTTTTTGTTATTGCAACTAGACGCCGTTATTGTATTATATTGCTATAATGTTGGTGTAAAGATATGGTCTATTTTTCGAAATTCAAACTATTTAGCAATTAATGTGTCAGATTTATATTTTTTTATTTGATAGAGACAAATAATCTTGGTTTGAAACAAGTGCTTGCTGTGTTGCCGGAAGATTAAAAAATGTGGTGAGGGGAGAAATAAAAAAACAGTTTGAGATTGCTCCCAAACTGTTTTGTATGACGTAGGTGTTATCTTCTTTATTTGATAACGCCCAATTTTTTACCAATCTTGATAAAGGCGGCCAATGCACGATCCAGTTGTTCACGCGTGTGAGCGGCAGACAATTGGATACGGATACGAGCTTGTCCTTTCGGTACAACCGGGTAATAGAATCCGGTAACGTAGATGTTTTCTTTCTGTAATTCGGCGGCGAATTGTTGAGAAAGAACTGCATCGTAAAGCATCAAGGCACAGATTGCTGATTCTGACGGTTTCAGATCGAATCCGGCCTCGGTTAATTTTGCACGGAAATAGTTAGCATTATCCATGACACGGTCTCTTAATTCAGTGCTCTTTGACAGCATGTCGAATACAGCGATAGACGCACCGCAGATTGCCGGAGACAAGGAGTTGGAGAACAAGTAAGGTCTTGAACGTTGACGCAACATATCGATCACTTCTTTTTTACCAGTCGTGTAACCACCCATGGCTCCACCAAGAGCTTTACCTAGAGTACCAGTGAAAATGTCCACACGATCCATGCAGTGGTGATGTTCGGCAGAACCACGACCGGTTTTACCGATAAATCCGGCAGCATGGCTATCGTCAACCATTACCAATGCGTTGTATTTTTCAGCTAGGTCACAGATTTCGTTCATCTTGGCAATATCCCCGTCCATAGAGAATACACCATCGGTAACAATGATTCGGTAACGTTGAGCTTGAGAAATCTTCAATTGTTCTTCGAGGTCAGCCATGTTGGCATGTTTGTATCTGTAGCGTACGGCTTTACAAAGACGAACACCGTCAATGATAGAAGCGTGATTCAGTTCATCAGAGATGATGGCATCTTCCTGACCGAATAACGGTTCGAATACACCACCGTTAGCATCGAAACAAGCGGCGTAAAGAATGGTATCTTCCGTTCCGAAGAATTGAGAGATTTTAGCTTCCAGTTCTTTATGAATATCTTGGGTTCCGCAGATGAAACGCACTGAAGACATTCCGTATCCACGGCTGTCCAATGCTTTCTTTGCTCCTTCGATTACCGTCGGGTTAGAAGAAAGTCCTAAGTAGTTGTTTGCACAAAAGTTTAATACAGTTTCTCCCGTGGCAAGTTTGATTTCAGCATCTTGCGGGGTAACGATAATTCTTTCGCTCTTGTATAAGCCGGCGTCTTTTATGGACTGCAATTCAGTCTTTAAAAAGTCTTGAAATTTTCCGTACATATAACTAATTTTTTTGTTTGTTTTAATGGCCTCAAAAGTAATGATTTTTTGATTATGGCGTACTCGAAAATGAATATATCGTGTTTTATTTGGTAAATAAGTTTTGAAGTATTATTATTTGGGGATAAAAACTTAGAGTTTTTATAAGCTGGGGCTGTTCGAAAAATCTATTTTGAAAAACTACCCCCACTAACTCCCCCTTGCACAGGGGGAGAAACCGCTTGGTAATCAGCTCTCCCCCTGTGCAAGGGGGAGTTGGAGGGGGTAGTTTTATGTTAGATGGCCTCTAATTTCTAATGGCAGCGATTTCTTTCACGGCTTCGATAGCAGTATTCACGTCTTCTTCCGTCGTGAAAGCGCCGATGCTCATACGGACGGTTCCATGAATATCGAATGTGCCGATGACCTCGTGTACTTTCGGAGCGCATTGTAGTCCCGTACGTACGGCGATGTTGTAATCCACGTCAAGCATGGTTCCCACGTCTCCGGAATCGAAACCGTTGATGTTGAAACTTAATACCGGATTCTGGTTTTCTATGCTGTTGGCGCAATAGGTAGTTACACCCTCGATGTCTTGTAAGGCTTTACGAAGTTTATCCCAGAGTTGGATTTCCCGGTGATGGATGTTCATGATTCCTTGTTCTTGAATCCATTTTACCCCGGCATTCAGTCCGGCAACTCCTAGCAAGTTGAGGGTCCCGTATTCCAAGCGGTAAGGATATTCATCCAGATGTACGGGATAAGCGGAGCGAACCCCAGTCCCCCCGGCACGGGTATGTTTGATTTCGATACCTTCGCGCACGTATGAACCACCGATTCCCGTCGGTCCCATGAGGCATTTGTGACCAGTGAAACAATACACGTCGATTCCGGATGCTTGCATATCCAAGTCTACGGCTCCGGCACCCTGACTACCATCAACCACGAAGATCACGCCTTTCTCTTTACAGATTTTCCCGATTTCGGTCAGTGGCTGAATCGTTCCCAGCACGTTGGAACAATGGGTTACGACAACAAATTTCGTGTTCGGACGGATGGCATTCTTTATGTCGTCGGGGTGTACATAGCCATGTTCGTCAAAAGGCACGTAAGTTAAATCTATGGTTCCGTTTTGGTGGTGCATGTTAAGCGGGCGCAACACGGAATTGTGTTCCAACATGGTAGATACCACATGAATCCCTTTCTCTACCAATCCGTTGATGATCAGGTTCAAGGAGTCCGTGGCGTTATAACTGAACGTTAATCTGTTATGGTCATTCCCGCCGTTGAATAACTTGGTTAGCATTTTGCGGGTTGAGTTCACGACTTCCTCTGTCTCGACGGCAGCATCAAATCCTGAACGTCCGGGATTTACACCATGTTTGCGATAAAAGTCGTTCATGAAATCATAAACTACATCCGGCTTTGGAAAGCTGGTTGCTGAATTGTCTAGGTAGATTAATTTGCTCATAAGATTTATAAATTTTAGGTTTTAAGTTTATAAAGTTTGTAAGGTTCGTAAAGTTTATAAGGTTGAATTCACGGGAGATTTTTGGACAAAATTTATCGACAGCTCTGCTGTCATGAACAAAGCCCCGCAAGGGTCCATAGACTTTATGGACCTTATGAACTTTATGGACTTTATAAACTTTTTCATTATTAATTTTCAATTACCAGGGCATCAGCGACCAATTCCGCCACTGTCTTTATGGTGATACCCAGTTTGTACGTGTGATTAATTTGAGTTAGCTGGTCCACGCAATTGTGGCACGGGGTCACGACGATCTCGGCTTTCGTTGCGGTGATTTGGTCGGCTTTGATTTTGCCGATTTTGAGACGACGTTCGTTGTACTCGCTCATGGCAAGGGCTCCGCCACCGCCACCACAACAGAAGTTGTCCGTGCCGTAGGGTGTCATTTCCACCACGTTTGCGGCAGCTGCATTGACCACGAAACGGATTTCATTGAGAAGTCCCCCGTTTCGAACCAAGTTACATGGGTCATGTATGGTGACAATCTTGCTATTCAGCGTTTTGTCGAGTTTTATTCTTCCGCTTCGGATATATTCCCCGATGAGTTCAACTACCGTGAGAGTGTCAAAATCATACTGTGTTTTGAGATAATTGGGGCCTTCCCAGCGCATGGCTCTCGAACCGTGGCCACATTCCCCGAGTACGAGGCGTTTGCCGTGCAGGCGGTGAATCTCATCGTAAAGATTCCGGGCGATTTGAGTCGCCTCTTCATTATTACCGTTGAAATACCCGTAGTTGGTCACGTCGTAGTATTTAGACGAGAGGGTCCACTCTTCTCCCGCGGCATAGAATACTTTTGCCATGGCAGAGATGGAAAGCGGGAAAAATTTCGGCTCCCGGGGGTTCAAGGTGTAAAAAACGTTCTTGTCTGGTTGATCAAGAAAGATTCCGGCTTTCTCGTCTTCCAGTTCGTCCTGGAGTTCCTCTTCCATCCATTGGATCGTGTCAACAAACTCTTCCGTGGGAATACCCATGTTGTTTCCGGTGTTGACTGCCGCGTCGACAGTTGCTTGGAGGGTTTTAGGAACGAGGCCCATGACGGCAAGCATTTCACGTCCTTTTTTCACAAGGAAGGGAATGTCTACCCCGATCGAGCAATGTTTCACGCAGCGTCCGCACATGGTACAGGCTCCGAACAGGGAGTCGACCATCTCGTCGCATGTCTCTTGGTTTAACTCCCGGGCATGGAATAACGATGGGAACATGGCTCCCTGCCAGGTCTTGTAGCGTCGGTAAATGGAACTGACGAGGTCTACCTTTCGTGCCGGGATGTATTTCCCCTCTTTCATCGTGAGGTAGTACATGCAACTCGATGCACACAAACCACAACGTACACAAGCGTTTAGATGGGTTTCCAGCTTGCTGTCATTCGTGTTTGAAATGATGGCGAGGGCTTTGGCTTTTTGTTCGTTCGTGATATTATTTGTCATATTGAATCGCTTTTTTAGGAGGCCATGTTCCACGCCAGCCGTAGAAAAAGCCCAAATGATACCTGGCAAAGAAAAAGTAAAGCACGTGTTTGATTTTGCCCAAAGGCATCCACACGAAAAGAAGTGCCATTATAATATAATACGCTGCCCCGAATTGTAAGGTCAGCAGAGAATAAGTCGTCAGGAAGAGCATGATGGTGCAGAGAAGATTAGAAATGTAATCATCCGCGCACGATAAGTCTCTCAACTCTTTTTTGGCTAGTCGCTTAATGAATAAAGCCAACCCGCAAACGGCAGCAATAAAGATGATTGCAGCCAAGATCATGACGATGAGGTTTGTTGCGTTTTCAATAGGAATTTGAAAGTTGAAAATAACCGCAAGCGTGAAAAGAAGGTACACGGCTATTGCCAGGAAGTTTCCTATATGAAAAAATATACCTGCCGTGTAAGTGGGCAGGTGTAAGTATGCTGATTCTTTTTGCATAGGTGACATAGCTCCAATACAAGAGTAACAGACTGCTTGGGCGATATTCCCTGACTTTTGCGAAAGGTCCTTGGGAGAACCGTGTTTTAAAAGTCGTACAAAATATCCCCCCAGTAGTACTACACAAAAAAGAAGTGCAGCTAACGAGGTCCAAATATACCAAGACATGGTCGTGGGTATTAGACGCACCCGTCGGGTTTCGGTAACCCGGCCACCCGACACGCTCCTCGGGCTGGTCCTAATGGGAACAATTCATAAATGTCTTTCAATTTTAATCCGGTCTCTTTGCAGATGGTACGAACCATCGGGGCATTTCCCTTTTCTTCAAAATTATCACGAATGATTTTGATAATAGCCCAATGTTTGTCATTTAATTCTGTGATTCCATCTGCCTCGGCAAAGAGTTTTGCCACGTCTTCATTCCAGATTGAAGGATCGGTGAGGAAACCGTCTCCGTCCACTTCGAACGTCTTTCCTTGAATTTCTAGTGTTGCCATAATGTTTATTGGTTTTAGATTGATTTGCAATATAATAAATATTTGAAAAAACAACAATGATTTTTGTTGTGGATTGAAGAAATATATGCGATAGGGGGCTTTCCCGCGTGGGAGTAAGGGGTTGGAGGTATGATTCGGGAATTATATTTGAATATTGGATGTATTTTAGGTGTGAATATTGCAAAATAGTTGTATTTATGCGTGTTTTGTGATAAAAATATTATCTTTACATTTGAAAATATGCGTAGGGTCCCGGAAAAATATATTGGCGTATGAAAGTCTTTTTATTATTTATATTATTCTTTTTGAGCGGGGTGTTGGGATATGTTCAACATGCTGAAGGGGAGACTGGTACACCTCCCGAGATTAGGCAGGTTTTGTTTGTCAGCTCGTATCATTCGGAGCAAATCTGGGGACGCAAGGTGTTGAATGGGGTGAGAAAACAGCTTGACCGAGCGGGGTTTAATGTGGATTTGAGGGTGATTTATCTGGATTCCAAACGACTGACAAATACGGAGGTGAGGAATTCCTTGTTGGAAACACAGTTGCGGGAGGTTAAGGGAAAGTTAGATTTGATTATTGTTTCGGATGAAGAGGCCAATAACGCCCTTTTCTCCCTGGATATACCTTTGGTAAAGGAAACGCCTATCGTGTTTTGTGGAGTTATGCGATATTCGAAGAAACTTGGCTTTGATCAGGTGACGGGAGTTATTTGTGATATTGATTATGAAAAAGTGTTTCTGTTGGGGCGGAAATTATTCCCGGAGGCTCGAAAAGTTTACGTGTTTTCGGATCAATCGGGAGCGGGGCAGGCACATGAGGTTTTGGCTCGGCGGCAATTAGCCAAATATAAGGATCGTTTCCCGGTTATTTTTGCAGGCGACACGATCTCGGGCGTGAATAGTTTTTTAAAGGAGTTGCAAGAGGTTTATCCGCTTTCTTTTGTTATCTTGACCACTTGGCAACAAGGTAAACAGGGAGTGTATCTCGATCCGGATATTTATTATTCCATGTATGCTCATGAATGTCCGGTTCCGATTTTGACGGTGATGGATAACGGTTTGGGAAAGGGAATTTTTGGGGGAATCGTGACGTTTGCCGATCAGATGGGGGCAAAAGCCGGAAAAATCGGGGTGAGAATTTTGAATGGCGAGCAGGCGAAAGTCATACCGATAGATACGGTTCATCCTATTCCGGTTTTTGATGAAAATCAATTGAAACGTTGGCGGGTAGAACGTAAGAACCTTCCGGCTAAAAGTTTGATCGTTAATGAACGGGATGCTTTTTGGCGGACTTACGGAAATTATATTCTGATTGCGGGAATTGCCTTTATATTATTATTGTTACTTGTCCTGTTTCTGGTGTTATCTCACTTGAGATACCGGAAAATGTTGCATCGAAGTATCTTTTTAGAGAAAGCGGCACAGCAGATGGCCGAGATGTTGAAGAAAAAGACTGAAATATTGTCTAATACATTGTCTTCAATGAGTGAAGGTATTTTGGTGGTGGATAAGGAATTGCGGGTGATCGAGTTAAACCATGCCTCGGTGGTCGGTTTGGGATGTGAAGGAGATGTGATTGGTAAACCCTTGAAGGAGGTTTGCGAGATCAACCGGAATCGAGTCGGGGAAGGAATTGAAGATTTCGTGCAGAAGGTGATGAGGGAGAGAAAGCGTCGGGACTTGGCGTTGAACACGGTCTTAATCTCGTGCGGGGCTCCCGTGCAGCAAGTGACAGGGAGTGTTTCTCCCTTGTTGAATGAAAGCGGGGAGGTGAACGGTGCAGTCATTATGTTGCGTGATGTTACTCGAGAGTGGCAGCAACAAACCTTCTTACGTATTTCGATAAATGCCTTGCGAGCTTACTCTTGGTGTTATGACGTGGATAATAATCTCATGACGGTCGGGGAGGGTTTCCCGAAGGATGAGACTTTAAATCGGGATTTGAGTACGATTGAGAAATATATGTCTCATATTCATCCGGATGACCGGAGGGAGTTATCGGTCTGTCTGGAAGGGATTGCCAAGGATGAACTGAAAGAGTTTGTTGTTGTTTTTCGAGTGGATTACTTGTGCCCCGGGGAGTATCGCTGGTTGGAGAATCGTGGAATTGTTGAAACCGTGGAAATGAGTAATGGGCGGAAGGCGAAATACGTGTACGGGATGGGGATAGATATTAATCGTTACAAGATCGTGGAGGAAGAAATGGCGATAGCAATGCGCAAGGCAGAGGAATCCGATCGGTTGAAATCCGCTTTCGTGGCGAATATTTCGCACGAGATCCGGACCCCTTTAAATAGTATTGTTGGTTTTGCCAATTTGATGGTGGAGGAAGGGTTACCCGAGGAGGAGAGAAAATTGAGCAGTGATATGATCACGAGTAATAGCCGGGCGTTGTTGGGATTGCTGGATGACGTGCTTGATTTGTCCCGTTTGGAGGCCGGGATGGATAAGGTATTTCTTAGTGTTTGTGATTTACATTTTTGGGTCCATTCTATGTTGGATGTCGGGCATTTAAATATGGCACAAGGTGTTGAATTGGTGAATGAAGGCCCCCGGGAAAAATTGTTGGTTATGACGGATGAGGTGAAGTTGACAAAGGTATTTATGAATTTAATCGGGAATGCCAAGAAATTTACAGTACGAGGACATATTGCCGTTGGGGCCGAGATTACCTCTGATGGTACATGGGTTGAGTGTCGGGTAGAGGATACGGGGATAGGTATTTCTCCTGAAAATCTGGAACATATTTTCGATCGGTTTTATAAGGTGAATGAGTTTAAGCAAGGCACTGGGCTCGGGCTTTCCATTTGCGAGGCTATTATAGAACTTCTGGGAGGCCGGATCTGGGTGGAGTCAACTCTAGGCAAAGGAACGACGTTTTATTTTAGAATTCCTTACCGGAGGCCGGAAGAGGAGGATATATGATTAGCCCTGTGAGAATCGTGGTGGTAAGGTTGTGGTTTCGCTTTTATTTCGGCCTCATTGCCTGTCACTTTCGTATCAAAGACACTCGCTGAACGTCTTTGATACGTCTTTGATACGAGAATGATACGTCATTGATCCCTGTCTTCTACCTGAGTTCAACGGGTTTTATCAGTATCTTGTTCCTGTCCAACTAATCTTCGTAAGTTCCGATTCTTGAAACACTACCAAGGTACCATATTTTGAAATTTTTTTCATTCCCTATGGCTGAAACACAATCGCTGTATATTGAAATACCCGAGTCTTTTTCTGTCCATGTTTTGCCGCCATCTTCACTGAAGAGGATCATCTTTTCCGGAGTTAAGGAGCCTCCCCGATGAATCCGAAGGCAAGCATAGATTTTATCTCCTTGCTGTTTCAAATAATTCAAGTATTGTCGTCCGTAATTAAATGTTGTAAGATAAAGTAAGGAATCATTCATAATCCTGTAGAGTTCGAGTTTTTCATTGTTATTTAATGCCACGATGTCTTTGAACCCTTTTCGTCCCGTTCGTCCCGGTGGCATTGATATTAACTTGCCTTTCCCTGTTTCCAAATCCCTTTTCACGAGTAAACTTGGTGCGGAACGTTCAAAAATGTGAGTGAGGAAATAAGCTGTTAATCCATCGTAAAATACTTCATCAATATAATCGTAGTGATTTTCGTGAACAATCCATGTTTTTCCCCCATCTTTTGTCTCGTGGAGGGCGTAGTGGTCAATTCCACCCCAGAAAAACATCCGGTTGGAATCAATCACGTGAGGACGTGTTGCGATTCCTTTAATTTCCGTTTGTTTCTGCCATGTTTTGCCTTTATCTCGGGAAACGTGAAGTGCGGAAAGATCTCCCCTCTCCGAGTTCTTCCAAACCCATGCGTACACGTTCTTCCCGTTTTGCATCAAATAATGCACATTCCCTTCGTCTATTTTCATTTTTTTCCAATTCCGTCCGCCATCATGAGTGATCCAGCATAACGCCTCGTTGTATTCGGTTCCAATTTTACGATCTTCACCGTAATTTGGAGTGGTTGGTTTACTTGCTGATCCTCCTAAAATTCCATCTTTATACGTTGTGAACAACATGCATGATTTTAGTTCGCCGGTGGTTAATCCGTTGGCATCAAAGATTTCGTGCTTTCCCCCGTGATTGCAAGCAACAAGTAAACCTATTGTCAATATCAAAATACCTGTCTTCATCGTTTATTGTTCTGGTAGTTCAAAATTAGAAATTGTTGCTTTAAAGTATTTTATTTGTTCTCCATACAATATATTTAATATCTCATCAACCGTATGTCCAGTGTTCCTAGAGTTCATTGATTTTTTTTGTTTTCTAGGATCTTGAGAATTTTTCTCCAAGATATATTTTAATGTTTCGGCTTTTATATTTAGCCAGTTGATGGATAATTCATGAGCCTGTTGTATAGCAAAACTAGGATTTTTTTTGTAACATTCAATTTGATCTCTTGCAATTCTCTCAACTTGTATTAATCCCCGGCCTGAAAACAAATCATCAGGATAAACTGTTGTACTAATTCTAAATTTGTCCATTATACCCAATTGTAAAATACCAGCATCCTCATATGCGACAACATGCGAATCAAAAGCTACATCTAAAAAGTCCTCTTCACGAAGTTCGATGTAAGGATCTTTATTTAAAATATCTTCCATTAATTCCTGTAATTTACTTAATGTTTTGGATACCCATTCTTTACCTTCTGAGCTTAATAAATTATATGTCTTATCTTTGAATTCGTGCAAATAAAAATCCGCATAATTTTTGTAATAACTAGGCACGGGTTGATCGGGATATCTTCGCTTGAAATCATTTAACCTCATAAGATAATAATTATCTTTTCCAATTAAATGTGATAATTTCATTGGTTTATTTAGATCAGGTTTTGGGTTAGGTTCAGGGGCGGGATTAGGATTTGGTTTAGAATTAGAGTTGTTCCCGTCTATATAAGGAATTATTTCGCCAGAGTTGCCTCGTATGTTATATATTTTGGATGAATTAATAATAAGTACACTTCCGAATGATGTAAAGCCTGACGATGCCTTGGTGCAGAACATTGAACAGGCCATGTTTACAACTTCTTGTTCATATATATTATCTAATTTTAATATCACATTTCCCAAAGTTATCTTTACTCCTTTGGAATATGCTGTGTATTGAGCTGCTGTATTAAATATCTGTATAATTGTTTGTCGTGAAAGTGAGTGGCAGATGACCTCTTCTCCTTTCCCATCACCGTAATCAATTACATAATTATCACTCAAAATGGAATAATTAAAATCAATGGTTGTTGCAGACGTTGCTCGACTTGTGAGAGGCAAAGAATCTTCTGTATTCTCGTCTGAATCTTCAAGACGAATAATTGTTGAAAGTAATAATGAATCAACAGATGCAACAGGTATAGCCCATTCTTTGTTTAATATTTGGGGTAATCCTAATATCCCTATATTAGGGGTTTCATTGTCTTTAACATCATTAATAGGGTAGAGTACGATTCCAACTCTATTTTCAGACAATTGAAGAGGTAGAATGTAATACCATCCGATATTACCACCAAATGCCAATCGAGCTTTGTCTGGTAATGGTATTCCTCTTTTGGTTATATTCTTCCAGTTATTTTCCCAATTTTTCGTCTTCATGACTTGTTTCATAAATGTTTGTCCAATTGGTGTTAATTCATTAATTCCAATTATCACTTCGGAATCTTTGGTGCAAGATAACGTGAATAATTCAAATGTAACGTAAATCAATAAAATCCAAATTTTTTTCATAGCAATGTAATTTTTTTGATTGATAATTACGTTATTTGAAATTTCCTTTCTGCTCCATCTGATTTTCATCCTCTATTTAATATATTCCCAGATAACGCCTTGAACTATGTGTTCTCGCAATTTAATATTTTTTATTAGTATAAAGAAGAATGTGATATGAATATTACTTAGATTTCTGATTAAATAGAAATATTCTTAATAATGTCTCAAATGGATCAATATAGCTTATTTTAAGAATACGTGTTATTGTGACGTAACCTATAATGCTCCCTGTTTGGTGACCAGTTGATAGCAAATGAAGTGTAAATGATGGCAAATATGGTATTTTAATATCTTGTTTGTCTGAATGTGTTTATGATTTTGGATAAAGTAGCTAAGTTGTTTTAAAACAAGTGTTTATTTAATGGATGGTTTGAATTTTTGCATGAAAATCGAAACTTGCGAGCATGAAAAAAGCCAGTATTTCTACTGGCTTTCAGCTTCTTAGCTCCTCAGGTAGGACTTGAACCTACGACCTACGGATTAACAGTCCGCCGCTCTAACCAACTGAGCTACTAAGGAATTTTCTCAAAAGCGATGCAAATATAGGGGTTTTGTTGAATCCTGCAAAATAAAAAAGGGGAAAAAACAGGTTGATTAGCTAAAAAAAATATAGTAGTAGACGGGAGTTTTGAGAATCAATGAATTGTATTTCGTGGCGTAAAAGGAGAATAGCGTATTTTGTTTTTGGAGAGATGTGAAAAGTGTTGAGTTTTTTAATATATTTGTAAAACATAGAAACGGAAGTGATGGTAGATATAGAATCAAATATACTTCAAAATTTGAACAAGGGTAAAGAAAGTGCGCTGAAAGAGGTTTACCGTTTGTTTTTTCATGCGTTATGTGCGTTTGGAACCCGTTTCGTGAAAGATGATGCGGTGGTGGCTGATATAGTGCAGGAGGTATTTATAAAAGTGTGGGCTAGGAGGACGGATTTTCAGGCTATTTATTCATTGCGTTCGTTCATGTATCTTTCTGTTCGCAATGCTTGTTTAAATTATAACCGGGATCGTGTGAAGGAGAGGAAAATTTCTTTTAATGACGCGGAGTCGGAAAAGTTTGCGGAGGAGCGGGAGGACGTTTTTATGATAGAGGAGGACGTGCATCGCCAGATTCGTAACGAAGTGGAGCGTCTGCCGGAGGCGATGCGGAAAGTTTTTAATTTGACATTACTAGATATGTCTATTCCCGAAATTGCGGAGGCCTTGGATATTTCGGAAAATACGGTGCGTAATCAACGGGCACGGGCCAGGGAAATTTTACGGGCTAGGTTGAAGGACAAAATATTCTTTTTGTTCTTATTATGTGATATTTATTAATCACGATACTCTGAATTGTATTTTTATGGTGGGTTATGTAATTGGTTTCTTTGGCCTACCATAAGGATTTGTCGGTGTTGCAAAATAACAAAATGCTTTTTTTCTCGAAAAAAACTGCATCGGGACTAGTATGCTTTGACAATTTTCGTGTTATAACGATAAAAAGAAGTAGATTATGTCAGAAGAAAATTTAAAGATAGCGGATATTCTTTTTGCCTATATTAAAGGAACGATTTCCGAGTGCGAGCTGGAGGAGTTGACCAAATGGGTGGAGGCTGCGGAGGAGCATCGGGAATTGTTTCAGCAAATAGTGACTTCGGTATCTTATCAGGACAAGGAAGCCGTGTATCGCCGTTTTGACTCGTATTATGATTTTGACCGCTTGCGGGGAGCTATCCGGGGGAGAAAGCGGGGTATGTGGAAATATGTTGCTGCGGCTGCTGTTATTGCATTGCCTTTACTGGTCTCGCTTTTATTACAGATCAGACAAGAGGGAATTTTCCCGGAAGAGCGTATGCGGGAAATTTCTTTACTACCGGGTAAATCAATGGCAACGTTAACCTTGTCGGACGGGAGTTCCAAGCTATTGAGCCCGGAAAATTTTGACTTGATGGATGGTTCGAAACGGATTGTAAATGATCCCGGCGGGCTGAGTTATCAAGTTGAAGATACGAGTGAGTGCATGGAGACGGCATATAACGAAATAACGGTTCCCCGGGGCGGAGAGTATAAGGTGACGTTGGATGACGGAACACGGATATGGGTGAACTCGGAAAGTTACATCCGTTTCCCGGTTGTATTTCATGGTGATGAGCGTCGGATTTGGGTTTCCGGGGAGGTTTTCTTGGAGGTTACGAAAGATTCCGAACGTCCGTTTGTTGTAAACACGGAAAAGTTGGATATCAAAGTTTTGGGAACGCAATTTAATGTCCGGGCTTATCCGGATGAGAAATGTATTCAGACGACTCTTGTGGAGGGATGTGTACGGGTGGATAACTCATTGGGGGAAGTGGCCGTGTTGGCTCCTTCCGAACAATTGTTGTATAATGCCCAGAATGGAAAACATGAGGTACGGGAGGTTGATACCGAATTGTATGTATCTTGGAAAGATGGGGTCTACGTGTTTGTTTCTCAACGATTGGAGGATATTATGTTGCTAATATCGAAATGGTATGATGTTGATGTATTTTACCAGAATTCCACCGTAAAAGATATTATATTTTCAGGACGCTTAAAACGTTACGAGAATGCGGAAACTTTGTTAAAAGTGTTCGAACGCTTGGGGGGAGTGAGATTCTCCATTCAAGGTAAGACCGTTATTGTCGAAGACGAGTAAAAAGTGAATGGAAAGAAGGTGCAACTGCTTTCCATTCATGTACGAACCTCGACCGGGTGCAACCGGACGAGTATTGTTTAATCATATAATAGTACAAATGTATGAAAAAAATTCGAGGATGTTATCCCCGTTCGTCGGGGGTGCGAAAAATCTTATTGACTATGCGTTTTCTAGCTCTTTTTCTTTTTTGTACGGCTATGCATTTATCTGCATCAGTACATTCGCAGAATGTCGTGTTTAGTTTTAACTTGAAAAATGCCACGTTTGAGGATCTCATGAAGGAGATTCGTCAACACAGCGACTATTATTTTATCTATAAGGATAGCGAGGTGGCTCAGGTGACAAAACTAAATAAACGGTTTAAATCCGTGAGTATCGACGAAGTTCTTGAAGAATGTCTGAAAGGAACCGGTTTAACTTATTCTGTCGAAGACCAGTTGATTATTATTAAAAAGAATCAAATTGTGGCCGTGAGGGATACCACTGTGAAGAACGAGGTCCGGTTGATTAAAGGAAGGGTTGTGGATGAGATGGGAAAACCGTTACCGGGTGTGACTGTCGTGATAAAGGGGACTAGTACGGGAGTGGCAACGAGTGCGGATGGCCTTTTTGGGGTAGCTTTACCTGCGGATACCGCCACGCTGGTGTTTACCTTTGTGGGGATGGAGACACGGGAGGTTAAAATATTGCCATTGAAAGTAGGGGAAGTGCGTAAAGATTTGCGCATCGTGATGAAGGAGGATAAGATCGCTTTGGAGGACGTGGTGGTGACCGGCTACGCGAATATCAAGAAATCGAGTTTCACGGGAACGGCCACGCAAGTGAAGCGGGAGGATATTTTGAAAGTGGCGGGTCGGAACGTGATCGATGCCTTGCAGGTGTTTGACCCGTCTTTGCGAATCATGAAAAATAATTTGATGGGATCGGACCCGAATACCTTGCCGGAGTTCTACGTGCGGGGGCGTTCAGGTATTACTGGGGTGAAGGAGTTGGATGCATTAGAGGCTTCTGATGTATCTCAGTTTGCGATAACCAATAACCCGAATACTCCGATATTTATTCTGGACGGGTTTGAGGTGTCCGTGGAGAAAGTGTATGACTTTGACGTGAACAGGATCAAGGATATTACGATATTGAAGGATGCTGCCGCCACGGCCATGTATGGTTCTAGGGCTTCTAACGGGGTTGTCGTGATCGAGACAGTTGCACCCCGTCCCGGGCGCTTCGTGGTGAGTTATAATGGTAATTACGAGATCACGGCTCCGGATTTAAGTAGTTACAATATGATGAATGCTCGCCAGAATCTGAACACGGAATGGGCGGCCGGAATCTATGCAAGCGATCCTGAGAAAAGTAATTATGAGCGAGATAAGGCATACCAGTATGGCATTTACTTGGATAAGAAGAATGTGATTCTGGCGGGAGGAAATTATTACTGGTTGTCACAGCCGTTAACGACGATGTTTAACCATAAGCATAGTGTTTATATCGAAGGAGGGTCTGATGCGATCCGGTTTGGTATCGAGTTGCGCTATGATAACCAGAACGGTGTGATGAAGAGATCTTTACGAGATCGTATCGGTGCCGGCCTGACACTGGAATATCGTTACAAGGGTTTCCAGATGCAAAATAAGATTTCCTATGACATCATGACTTCGAAGGCTTCGCCTTATGGTTCTTTCGGGGACTATACGAATAAGCATCCGTATGAATCGTGGAAAGACAAAAACGGAAAGTTAATCAAGAAATTGCCACAACGTAATTATGGTGAAAGTTTTATCAATCCTTTGTACGAGGCGACATTGGGAAATTTCAACAAAAGTAATTACAAGGAGTGGACAGATAATCTAGCATTGAACTGGTACGTGAATGATTATTTACTGGTGAAGGGGCAGTTCGCGATCAGTTATAAATTGGATAAGACCAAGGTGTTTACGGATCCGGAATCGGCCAAGTATGGAGATGGAGTGACAGCATTCTTGCGGGGAGAGTTGACAGAAGCTTCAACAACAACGACCCGATGGAACACGAATGTGTTTGCCGCTTATAATCGATTGTTCGGGCTGCACAATCTGAATTTCTCTTTAGGATTCAACGCAACGTATTCTAATATCTCGTATTCCTATTCTCATTATCGAGGTTTTCCGGATGCTCATCGGCATTCTCCAGCGTATGCTTACGAAATCGTGACGAAACCAACGTTTACCGACAATAAGACCCGATTGTTTGGAGTGTTCTTAATGTTGAATTATAGCTATAATGATATTTACCTGGCCGATTTCTCGTTCCGTTACGATGGGTCTTCCGAGTTCGGAACGGAAAATAAATGGGCTCCTTTCTGGTCTGTCGGTGCTGGTATAAATGTGCATAATTACGATTTCTTGAAAGGGAACGAGTGGATCAACCAATTCCGGATAAAGGGAAATGTGGGACAGACCGGTAAATCGAATTTCCAGCCTTATATGGCACGAAATACTTACGAGGTGTTATTGGACGACTGGTACCAGACGGGTATCGGGGCAAATCTGATTTACATGGGGAATGATGATTTGACTTGGGAAAAGCAATTGTCGTGGAATATCGGTACGGATATAATCACGTGGAATAACCGGGTGACTTTGGGTTTTGATTATTATTATAAAAAGACCATTGATTTGGTGACAGAAGTCTCTTTGCCGACATCTTCCGGTTTCACGAAGTACACGGATAATATGGGTGAGATCCTGAATGAAGGGGTTGAACTTGATTTGAACGTGCGAGCTTATAGTGATAAGGATTGGGATGTTATCGTGTTCGGTAACTTGGCTCATAATAAGAATAAGATACTGAAGATTTCGGAGTCGTTGAAACAGTATAACGAACGGATTGACGAGTATTTCCAGAATTATTACTCGATATACGGTACGCCTTCAGAGGATTCGAAGTATGCCAAGCCGTTTATGAAATATGAAGAAGGGAGTTCCTTGACAGCGATTTATGGGATGAAATCGATGGGAATTAACCCCGCTAACGGTCAAGAGGTTTACGTGAAACGAGATGGGACCCTGACATACACGTGGGAATCGAATGAACAGCAAAAGATAGGGGATACCGAGCCGAAGATTCAAGGGGCTTTCGGGTTGAATGTCCGCTATCGGAACTTTACATTTTACACGACCTTCCTCTATGAATATGGTGGTGACGAGTATAACACGACTTTGGTGAATAACGTGGAGAATGCCAATTTGATCAAGTATAACGCTGATAAGCGAGTGAGTTCGGATCGTTGGCAGAATGTCGGGGATGTTGTTCCTCTGAAAGACATAAAAGACCGTTTGTACGTGACCCGTGCAACTTCTCGTTTTGTGCAAAAGAACAATAATGTGGTCTTTAATTCTCTTTCTGTGGGCTATGACGTTGCCCCTGTATGGTTGCGGAAAATACACCTGAGTTCGTTGAGGTTACAGTTCAATATGAAGGATATTGCCACGATGTCAACGATCAAGCGGGAAATGGGGTTGAACTATCCGTTTGCCAGGACATTTACGTTTACTTTGAATGCTAGTTTCTAATACTGAAGATTATGAGAAAGTTATATTTAATATTATTGTTGCCGGTCTTTTGGCTGACATCGTGTAACAGTTTTCTAGATGTTTCGGCAGATAATGAATTGTTACAAAAAGAGATTTTTGGAGACTATAAAGGGGTGAGAATGGCGGTGAACGGGGTGTATCGAACTCTCTCATCGACGAGTTTGTACGGACAGAATCTGACGTGGGGATTTGCCAGTGCTATTGGGCATAATTATCAATCTAGTAGTCAGTACTATTTGCCTTACGGGTTGTATGAAGCGGCCTCTTTCGATTGGGAAAATGCCTCTGCTCAAAGTTTAACAGAAAGTATTTGGTCAAAGGGATATAACGTGATCGCCAGTTGTAATGATATTATCCAGCAGGTGATTGCAAAAGACACCAGCTTTTTCGGCCAGGGGAAAATGGAGAAAGATATGATCTTGGGGGAGATGTACGGAGTGCGTGCATTGGTACATTTTGATCTGTTCCGTTTGTTCTGTCCGGCTCCGGTGACAAAGCATACTGGACAGGCAATTCCTTACGTGACGAAATATCCGGATTTACAACCGGGTTATCAAAATTCTCCGGCTTTTATGGATTCTGTGATCATGGATATGACTCGGGCCCAGAGTTTATTGGCAGTTGTGGATACCGTGTTTAATCGGCGACAAAATACGAGTATATATTCTAGAGTACGTAGTCTGGATCGTGGTCTGGTTGATTCTCCGGATGACTTTTTCCTGTACCGGGCAACCCGGATGAATTACTTTGCGGCAAATGCTTTACTTGCCCGGATGTATATGTATAAAGGGGATGAGGAGAAGGCTTACGAGAATGCCCGTCTTGCCTATGGTTTCCATTTGCGATGGTTCCGTTGGACGGGTAATTCTAATCAGGGAAGTGTTTCTAATATAAACTTTCTATACCCTAAACGTTATAATGAACTTTTCCTTTGTTTTTCGAATAACGATGTGGTTGATAACGTGGAAAACATATTAAAAGGTTATTCAAGTGCCTTACGGATGAAAAATATGGATGTCCTTTTTGCCGGGGATATGGATGATTATCGTTACACGGGTTTCTACAACAAGACAACCCTTGCGTATGGAGCGCAACGATATGCCACGTGGTTGAGGCTTTCGGGGGCTACTTTTAAAGAAGTATTGGATCAGTTGCCTTTGTTACCCGTGATTCGGGCTTCGGAGATGTACCACATACAGATTGAATATTTACTGAATAAGGGGCGTAAAGGAGAGGCTATCGAATTGTTTAATTCTTTGAGAACAAGTCGTGGAGCCAAGACTAGATTGACTTCTGATATGTCACCTGACGATCTACGATTGAAATTGATGTATGATATTATCCGGGAAACGTTGACTGAGGGGCAGACATTTTTCATGCTCAAGCGTCTGAACCAGGATATTTTTAACGGTAGTGATAATATTAAGATGACCCCGGAAAAGTGGGTGATTCCTATTCCTTATAGTGAATCGGCATATCAATAATTAAAAATCGAATAGTTATGAGAAAGATATATTTGTTGTTAGGATTTATACTTGTTCTGGGGGCCTGTTCGAAGGATGATATAAAAACATACAGAGGTGATAATTATCTTCAGTTCGTGAAGGTGGTAACGGATTCATCCGTCTGTTCGTTCTTGGCTTACCCGAATGATAATGAATTGGAATTTCCCGTGGAAGTGGAGGTGATCGGTTTGCCTTCTGATAGAGAACAGGAATATAAAATCAGCGTGGATCAGGCAAAGTCAACTGCCACGACTGCTAATTACAGGTTGCCGGACAAATTCACGATGAAGCCCGGTAAAGTTCGAGACACGTGTAAAATTACGTTTGTTAAAACAGCGGAAATATCAACTGTCGCGTTACGGTTGACTTTAAAACTGGAATCTACCACTGATTTCTTGCTGGGACAAACCGAATGTCGCTCGGCAATTATCTACGTCTCTAACGTGGTGGCCAAGCCGAATTGGTGGACTGATAACGTGACGCGGAATTATCTGGGTGCGTATTCGGATAAGAAATACCGGTTGTTTATTCAAGAGACGGGTAAAGCGGATATAGATAGTGATAACATAGAAGAACTTCGTTATAACACGATTATATTCAAACATTACCTGCAAAAGAAGAAAGATGCGAACGAGATGGTTCGTGAAGACGACGGAACGGAAATGACCGTGGCATTAGTAGTCGGATAATTAAAATTGAATGTTTATGAAAAGATTTATATTGTTCTCCCTGTTCGTGAGCTTTTGGTTTAGCGCATGTTACGAGGATAAAGGTAAATACAGCCTGATTGATTATAATGATGTTACACTGGATGTCGTGACTTCTTTGACGAAAAAGACGATTATTCTGGGAGATACGGTGCGTATTGTTCCGAAGATGGCGTGGAAATATCCCGATCGGGACACGTTGGCATACGATTATCGTTGGGAGATGGGATTGGGTAATGTCGTTTCGACGGATCGGAATTTCGAGTATATTCCCGCGAGTTGCGGGCAGTTTGATGTGAATTTTTATATGACGGATCGGAGTACCGGGATCGAGTTCCATGATAGTCACACGGCGATAGAGGTGAGATCACCGTATAAGGTCGGATGGCTTATTTTGGCGGAAAAGGACAACCGGACAAGTTTGAGCTACATCCGGCGGGATAGCTGGCAGGATGAGGATAAAAAGACACATTACGAGTGGGTGGCTTATCCGGATGTGTATGCGATGTTGTACCCCGATAATCCGTTAGGTACAGGGCCGTTGAAGTTGGAAAACGTGATGACGGGAGGTGAAGCGGATGAAGTGATGGTCGTGCAGCGTACCGGAGGTTCCTATTACTTGAGCGGGATGGATTTCACGAAGGTGATGGCTCTTCACGAGGAATTCCCCGGAAGTGCATACCCTACCGGCCTTGACCCCGTGGAGGTACGTAATGGCGGATGGCAAGATTTCGTGTTAAGTGCTAATGGTGAAGTTTACTGGAGGAGGAATACGGGTTCCGAGATTCAGCACGTGACAGCTTTTATCGATATTCCGCTTTATTTTTCAGGAACGACGGATGGAGGACGAATCACTCAATTCTTTGATTTGGACACGAAGGATTGTGGTGCCGTGCTGATGTATGATGAAGGCAATAATCGTGTGGTAGGTCGATTGACCAGCTTTAATAGTAATTCGGATAGTGGACCTGTCGAGTTTGTTTATACTCCGGATGATCCGGGTGTGGTAAAACTGACGGATCTGACCGGGTATAAGATTATGCACGTGGGTGATTATGGTGACGGAAGTGGGCTTAATATTATCCTGAAAGAGGAGAGTTCTGGAAACTATTACTATCAAAATATGGAGATTGACAATTGGGATGGGTTCAATATTTTTGATTGTACTCAGGAGCTTTTTGCCGGTAGCAGTGTTATCTCTGATAATACGGTATATTTCCGGATTCGCCCTAGTTCTTATCTTTTCATGGGTGAAGGCAGTAAGTTGTACTTCTATGATGTGAACACGAAAAGCGTAAAGCTATTCACGGATTATACAAGCGGTAATATCGTGGAAATATTGCAGGATGCAAATGCCGGAGAGATCGGTGTGGCACTGGACGATGGAAATTTCTATATCTATAAATTGAGCACGGAAGTGTTGGCGGATGCGAATCCGGGTGAGAAAGGGCTGTTATTCCATGTTTCCGGTTTGGGACGGATTGTAGATATTGAATGGAAATGGGGCGGCTCTTATAATTGGGCGTTCAAGCGTTACGAGTAAAAGTTTTCTTAGGCTTGAGTGTTATGTTTTCTTGAAAAGAGGCTGGCTGAAAAGTCCTTTTTTAAACTCCCTCCCCCCTTCGGGGTACTCCCTCTATAAACAGAGGGAGAGCTAAGTTACTCACCATCTTTGGGAAGAGTTACAGCTCCTCCTCTGTTTATAGAGGAGGTGGCCGAAGGCCGGAGGAGTTTTTAAACAACAAGTAGGATTTTGAGGATGTCCTCTTGGGAAAACCATGTCAAAAGTGAAGGGTGTGTAGCTATTATATGTAAATTAAAATGAGAAGATTATGAGAAAATTATCAGTGAGTTTTTTCTTCATCGTGCTGTTCCTATTTACCTGTGGCGTGCAGGACGGGTTCGCTCGGAAAAAGAAAAAAGGCGTGAAAGAGGTGGAAAAAGAGACACCTTATCAGAAATTATTCAAAGGCAAGACCTGCGAAACGGTAAAAGGATTACTGACTATTCATAAGATGGATGGGAAAGTATATTTTGAGATTCCCCGGAATCTGTTGGAGAAAGATATGTTATTAGGATCAACGATTTCCGAAACGACCAATAATTTGTTCGGGAGCGTGGGAGAGAAACCGACCGATCCCTTGTGCGTGCAGTTTACACAGACGGATTCGATCATTAGTCTGCGGCAAGTGAATCATGGTTACACGACGGAGTTGGCAAACGTGGCACAACGGATTCGGGAGAGTATGAAACCTGCCGTGATGTACAATAGCGGAATATTGGCCTATAACCCGGATAGCACGGCGGTAGTTGTTGAGATGACTGAATTCTTCCTACGGGATGACGAGCAGTTGACTCCTTTCTCTGCATACGCTCCGGCAACTTGGGGCGGGAGATGGATCGTGAAAGAGTTTAAAAAGGATAATTCCCAGTTGGGTCGGATAAAAGCGTTTGAGGATAACGTGAGTGTACAGACGTCTTTGAGTTACGAGGTCAATCTGCGGGACGGGAGGTATTATTACATCTATAAACTTCCGTTCACCTCTTTGATGACACGCAGTTTTATTCTCTTGCCGGAGGAACCGATGCGTCCCCGGATGGCGGACCCTCGTATCGGGATATTTTATCAGGGAGTGTCGGATTTTCGGAATGGGGATTCCGGATTGAAGAATATATATTATGCTCAACGCTGGCGGTTGGAGCCGTCGGATGAAACGGCTTTCCGGATGGGGCGGCTTGTGGAACCAAAGAAACCGATTGTTTTTTACGTGGATAATGCTTTTCCGGAAAGCTGGAAAAAGTATATCAAGGCCGGGGTAGAGGAGTGGAAGGATGCGTTCGAGAAGATCGGTTTTAAGAATGCAATCGTGGCAAGAGATTTCCCGGTGGATGATCCGGAATTTGACCCGGATAACATGAAGTATTCTTGTGTACGCTATTCTCCTTCACAGGTGGCGAATGCCATGGGCCCTTCATGGACGGACCCGAGGACCGGGGAGATTCTGAATGCTTCTGTTTATTTGTATCACAATTTGATCCAGTTGGTGCATGATTGGCGTTTCCTGCAGACTTCTCCGGCAGACCCGGATGCTCGTAAGGTAATTCTGGATGAGGAGGTATTGGGGGATTGTATCCGTTACGTGGTATCCCATGAAGTGGGGCATTGTTTGGCGTTAATGCATAATATGTCCGGGTCCGCGGCGATCCCGACAGACTCGTTGCGTTCGCCTTCGTTTACTCAAAAATACGGGACGACGTATTCGATCATGGATTATGCCCGGAATAATTATGTCGCTCAACCGGGGGACAAGGAACGAGGAGTGAAACTGACCCCGCCTAAATTGGGTTTGTACGATTATTTCACGATTCAATGGCTATATACCCCTCTGTTAGATGCCAAGAGTTCGAAAGAGGAAGTTCCGACATTAAGCCGTTGGATTACGGAGAAGTCGGGAGATCCGGTTTATCGTTACGGGAAACAACAGATTTCGTCAAGACTGGACCCCAGTTCGGTAGAGGAAGATTTGGGTGACGACGCGGTTAAATCGGCTACTTACGGGGTGAAGAATTTAAAGTACGTGTTGGCGAATATGGGCGACTGGGTGGCACGGGATGATCCGGACTACACGTTCCAGCAGAATATGTACAATGAAATCGTGTTCCAGTACGTGCGTTACGTGAATCACGTGTTGCTGAATATCGGGGGAATATATTTGAACGAGCGGTATGATGGGGATGAATTGCCGAGTTACGCGGTGGTTCCGAAAGAGAGACAGAAACAGGCCGTCGATTTCTTGTTGGGACAAATGAAAGACTTGGCATGGTTGAACGCTCCCGATATGCAGCAGAAATTGCCCCTGATGAGTAATATCTCGACCGAGTTGGAAGAGAAAATATTCGGGGCGTTATTATCCCGGAGATGGGCGGTAGCTTTGAGTGCGGTGAAGGATGATAACAAGGATACCTATTCCACGAGAGAGTTTTTGACACACGTGCAGGACTTCGTTTTTGCTCCTACCCGTCAGGGAAAGACGCTGACCACGCAAGATAAAAAGATGCAGATGGAGATTTTAAGGCAGATGTTACTCTTCACGGACTTGGGGAAAAAGGGGATGTCCGGGGATCCGTTGTCGCTGGCTGACGGGTGCAAGATGATCGAGGTGCCGGAGCAAGTGAAGTTGATGAGCCGGGAGCGGTATGGCGAGTTGCCGTTGGAAGTGCTGGGAGGTTTTTCGAACGTGGAGGCGGTACAGCCTTGCGCTGAGGCCCCCGTGACAAAGTTGCCGTTGAATATGTCGGAAAGACAAGGTTTCGGCTATTGGGTGAACGTGAATTCCAATATGGTGGTCGAACCGTTGGATCATCTGTATTTCGATATGTTGAAACGGATTCAGGTGTTACTAAAGAGCAAGGCAAATACGGGATCAGAGGATACCCGCCAGCACTATCGGTTGTTGTTGTACAAGATAGAACAAGCATTGAAATAGGTTTGATTTTCTAATACGCGAAAGGATATGAGAAATATATTATATATCTGTTTTCTTTCTTTTTTCCTGTTCGGTTGGGGGGTACAAGGACAAGCGAAGAAAAAGAATAAGGAGAAGAAGGAGACATTGACGGCTTACCAGAAATTATTCAAGGGCAAGCAGGTGAAAACGGCTCGTGGACTGATGACGGTTCATAAGATCGGGGATAAAGTGCTGGTCGAGTTCCCGATAAGGTTGTTGGGCAAAGATATGATGCTGACCTCCTCTATCGAGAATATCAGTGACAATGGGGAAGGGGTGGTCGGACAGTTTGCCGGATATGGCTTACCGTTCTGTTTTACCCGTTTGGATTCGACCTTGCAGGCCCGGATATTCCTGATCGATAAACCTCTGAATAATAGTTTGGAGACAAATTGGAATGAGTCCATCGAGCGATCGAATGCCGGGGGAGTGTATGGCACGTTTAAAATAAAGGCTTATACCCCGGATAGCTCGGCAGTTGTGGTGGATATGACTCCTTTATTCATGGAGTATTCCCCGTACACGACCCCGTTTACGGCTATCGGGGGAAATTCTTTCTTTGGACTGATTTCCCGGGAGCATGAGTATAAAAAGGAGTGTTCAATGTTGAAAGACGTTGACGCTTTCGATAATAATATCATGGTGACGTGTGAGCTGGGATTTATCGAGAACCAGTATCTGTTCGGGGCTTTTAAGGTGATTCCCGGGGACGTGAAAGTTTCCGTGACGACGAATAAGATGTTGATGTTGTTGCCGGAAGAACCCATGCGTCCCCGCTTGGCCGATCCCCGGCTGGGAGTCTCTTTCATGGAGGTTTCGCAGGTCGAGAATGACCGGAAGGGGTTGAAATCCACGTTTTACACGAAACGTTGGCGGGTGGAACCGGTAGATGAGGCCGCTCATCGCCGGGGAGAAATGGTCGAGGTGAAGAAACCGATCGTGTTTTACATGGACACGCTGATGCCCAAGGAGTGGCAGCCTTATATTAAAGAGGGGATCGAGGCGTGGAATGAGGCTTTCGAGAAGATAGGTTTTAAGGATGTGGTACGGGTGATGGATTTCCCGAAAGATGATCCGGATTTTAATGCCAACAATATAAAGTATTCCACGATCAGGTATGCCCCGTTGTGGCTTGATATACAGAATTCGATGCACGTGGACCCTCGTACGGGGGAGATCCTGAACGCCTCTCTTTATATTTATGACGGGTTGGTGTCCGGGTTGAAGACGAACCGGATGTTGACGACTATGGCAACTGATCCGAGTGTTCGGACAACTCGTTTCTCTGAAGAAATGATCGGGGAGCTGATCCGTGTGGAGGTTATGCGGGAGGCGGGAATTAATCTGGGTCTGGTCTATAACGCGGGAGCATCTGCCGTGTACCCGGTTGATTCGTTACGTTCCCCGTCTTTCACCCGGGAGCATGGTTTGAGCCCTTCCGTGATGGATTATGTGCCGTGTAACTATATTGCCCAACCGGGGGACGTGGAAAAGGGCGTGAGGATGGTTCCCGGGGGATTGGGAGAATACGATTATTACGTGATCAGGTGGTTGTATGAACCGATTCAGACGGCCTCTATGCCGAAAGATGAGTTTGCAACCTTGGATCGTTGGATTCGGGAGGGACGGACAAATCCGAAGTATCGTTTCGGGAAAGTGCCTTATTATTACTATGATCCCCGTTGTTTTACCGGAGACTTGGGAGATGATCATTTGAAGGCTTTGGCGTATGCCGTGAATAATTTGAAGATAGCGGTTCGGAATTTCTATGACTGGTATGCCGAGGGGGATGAAGACCTGAGCTTGAGAAGTCAGTTGTATAACTCGTTACGCGGTCAGTTGCAAAAGCGGATCAACGATGTGTCGGTGAATCTAGGTGGTTTTTATCAGATGGAGGCTTTCTCCACGGAGGAGGAGCCGAGTTACGTGGTTGTACCCGGGGCGATACAGAAAGCGGCCGTGAAATGTATGATCGATATGGCGAAAGACCTTGCTTGGTTGGAAAACAAGGCGATTGAGAAGAAGTTGGAGATTCGAAACTCCAATGTGGACCAAATTCGGAGTTTTATCCTGGGGACTTTAACGTTCCGGTTGAAGTACGTGGCTCTTGGGGCTGAGAAGGGCGGGGATTATTCGTTAGCCGAGTATGTCGAGGATATTTACAGGAACGTGTGGGACGGGACGTTGAAGAATCGTCCTTTGGAGAAGTACGAGATGGATTTGCAGAAGGAGTTCTTGGGTAGCGTGGTGGCATCCTCCACGATCGCAACAACGGCGGGTAATTTTACTCCGAGAAGGGGGATTGCTATGGCTGGTCATGAAGGGGCGATTGTACCGGAGACGATTGATCGCAAGCAGTTAGATTTGATACGAGAACAACTTGCTGTTTTGCCGGAGAAAGGGATGAGTCCGGAAGAACGGAGTGGGTTTTATCCCACGATGCAGGTGGTGATGCCGGGTGATTATATCCCGGTGAATTACTATTTCGATCTGTTGTTCAAAATTCAAGATTTGTTGAAAGGAGCGGTGACGAAGAGTTCCGGGGAAACAAAATTGCATTACGAGTATTTGCTGTATAAGATTAATAAGATGTTAGCTAACAAGTAAAAGAAGAGGGGGCTGAAAAAGTCTGTTCGGGAACGACTACCTCCCCTAGCCCCTCCTTACACAGGAGGGGAAACCGCTTGGTAATCAACTCTCCCCCTGTGTAAGGGGGAGTTGGAGGGGGTAGTTTTACTAGATGAGACTTTCGGGCAACCCCGTGGTTTGTGTGTATTGTATGAATTTAAAATAAATGTATGGAAGAATCTATTGTAAAAGTGGAGCATTTATCTCATCGTTACAGTATTCAATGGGCGATTCGGGATATTAATATTGAAATTACGCGAAATGGCATTTACGGGTTACTAGGCTCCAACGGGGCAGGAAAGTCAACCACGATGAACATTATTTGTGGCGTGTTGAAACAGACGGAGGGGGAGGTGTATATTAAGGGAATTAATTTACGGGAGAATCCGGTAGAGGCCAAAAAGCATTTGGGCTTTTTACCGCAGAAACCGCCCCTGCATATGGATTTGACGGTGGAGGAGTATTTGGTGCATTGTGCCAATATGCGGCTAATTCCCGCTCATGAGGTTCAAGGGGCCGTGAAAGACGTGATGGGGCGTTGTGGAATTTCCCATTTCAGTCGGCGATTGATCAGGAACTTGTCGGGAGGGTACCAACAACGATTGGGTATAGCACAGGCCATCATTCATAATCCGGATTTCGTGGTGTTGGATGAACCGACAAACGGGCTCGACCCGAACCAGATCGTGGAGATCCGGGAACTGATCCGGGAGATCGCGGTGGACCGAACCGTGATTCTATCTACACATATTCTTTCTGAGGTACAGGCAACTTGTGATTATATCCGGATGATCGAGGAGGGGCAGGTGGTCTTTGCCGGTACGGTGGATGAGTTTGATAATTATATTGTTCCCAATACGTTATTTGTGTCGTTAATAGCCGCACCACCGGTAGAGATGATCCGGAAAATTCCGGGTGTGGTTGCCGTGGAAGAACTGGGCGGATCGAAGTTCCGGATTCAGTTTTCGGATGCGCTGGAAGCAACGGAACGTTTGGTCGAGGCCAGCGTGACAAAAGGGTGGCGATTAGTCGAAATCCGTCAGGAAAAGAGCTCCTTGGATGAGATTTTTGCTGAATTATCAAAGAAATAATGACTAAAAACAGATAACGAGATGAAGACAATATATAAAATAGCCCGCACGGAGTTACAAACCTTGTTTTACTCTCCGATCGCGTGGTTGATTCTGGTGATATTCACCTTTCAAGCGAGTATGGCGTTCACGAACGGCTTGGCGGGTAACGTGAGAAGTCAGGAATTGGGGTACGGGCTTTACAACGTGACGATGGGCGTCTTTGCCGGATGGCGGGGGATGTTTATCGCGATGCAACAATACTTGTATCTTTATATTCCGTTGTTGACCATGGGGTTGATGAGCCGGGAATTGAGTAGCGGATCGATCAAGTTGCTGTACTCTTCCCCGGTTACCAATACGCAGATTATTTTGGGAAAATATCTTTCTATGATGATCTATAACTTGGTGTTGATGTGTATTCTGGCCGTGTACCTTGTATTTGCCGCTATTACTATAAAATCGGCAGATGTTCCCTTGATACTTTCCGGTATGCTCGGGCTTTACTTGCTCGTGTGCGCGTACGCCGCGATCGGGTTATTCATGTCGAGCATTACTTCCTATCAGGTCGTGGCAGCCATGGGAACCTTGGCGGTGTTGGCGGTGCTGAACTTCGTGGGGGATATGTGGCAGGATATTGATTTCGTGCGTGATATAACGTATTGGCTGGCGATTAACGGTCGGGCGCAGGAGTTTATTAACGGTTTGATTTGTAGCGAGGATGTACTCTACTTTGTGATCGTGGTGGCGTTGTTTCTTTTCCTTTCAATTATCCGCTTGCAGTCCCGGAGGCAGAAGACGACGTGGATGACGACCGTCGGGAAATACGGGAGTGTTATCGTGATCGCGATGTTGTTGGGATATATGACTTCCCGGCCGAAGCTGATGTGTTTTTATGACACGACAGCCACGAAACAACGGACGCTGACTCCTAATAGTCAGAATATCGTGGCCCGGATGGACGGGGGCTTGACGATGACGACTTTCGTGAATATCTTGGAGGAGAACTATTGGGCCGGATTGCCCCGTAGCGTGAACGATGATCTGCGACGTTTCAAGATGTACACCCGCTTTAAGCCGGAAATTAAAATGAAATACGTCTATTATTACGATAAGGCGAAGAATCCGGAACTGGATAAGGCTTATCCCAATTTGTCCGACCGGGAGCGAATGTTGAAACGTGCTGAAATCTGGAATTTGGATTCCAATATGTTTATGCGCCCGGAAGAGGTGAGAAAGATAGCTGATCTCGGACCGGAAGGGAATCGTTTCGTACGGTTGCTGGAACGGGACAACGGGGAGAAGACATTCTTGCGGATATTCGATGACATTCAGCGTTTTCCCTTCGAGACGGAAATCTCTGCCGCCTTCAAGCGGTTGGTGATGGAATTGCCTCTTGTCGGTTTCGTGAAAGGGCACGGGGAAAGGGATTGTATTCGGGAAGGAGACCGGGACTACAATCGTTTCGCTCAAGATAAACTGTTCCGCTATTCTTTGGTTAATCAAGGTTTTGACTTTACAGAAGTGACATTGGATAAGCCGATCCCGGAACAGGTGGATATTATCGTGATTGCGGACATGAGAAACCCGATGACGGCGGATGAACGAGCAAATTTGGATGCTTATATCGCCCGCGGAGGGAATCTGTTGATCGCCGGGGAACCTCGTCGTCAGGAGTTTATGAACCCGTTGGTGGAATCTTTCGGAGTGCGGTTTATGCCGGGGCGCTTGGTGAAGAAGAGCGAGCATTTCCAGCCCGATTTTATTATCGCCACGCCGACCAAGGAGGCCGGAGAGTTTTCCTATATCTTCAACCAGATGATTCGTCGGGAATACGTGGTGACCATGCCGGGTACGACAGGGTTGGAGTGTTTCGCGGATAAAGGATTTTCTATCACGCCTTTATTCGTGAGCGACACGATCGGCAGTTGGAATGAATTGGAAACGGTTGATTTCTTAGATGATACGGTTTCTCTTAATCCTTCGATAGGAGAAGTTGAGCGTTCGTATGTCACGGCTTTGGCGATGTCCCGTCCGATGGGAGGGAAAGAACAACGCATTATTATCTTGGGTGATGCGGATTGCCTGAGTAACGGGGAAATCAGTATCGGGCGTAAGGATGTTGCTGCAGCAAACTACTCTTTAATATCCGGTTCTTTCTTCTGGTTATCCAATGAAGAGGTACCGATTGACGTGCGCCGTCCTACCCCGCCTGATAATAAAGTGTACGTGAGCATGGATTGGATGTATTTCTGGAAAGTGGTACTCATGGGTGTTTGGCCCGGTCTGTTAGCTTTCTGGGCGATCTTTATATGGATTAGGAGACGAGGGCGATAAATAGAAGTGAAAATTTAGTGGGGATATCCAAAAAGTCATTTTTTAACTCCCTCCCCCCTTCGGGGTATTGAGCCTGCAAGCAGTCTCGAATCGGCTCTCGCTCGACAGACAACGAGTAAACTCTCTGTCTGTTCTCGCTTACTCGCCGATTTCCCTCTATAAACAGAGGGAGAGCTGAAATGCTCTCTGTATTCGGGGATAGTCACCAGCTCCTCCTCTGTTCTCCCTCCCCATCCCCCCTTCGGGGTACTTCCCCTCAGGCAGGGGAAGAAAGAGGTGGCACGAAGTGACGGAGGAGTTTTTTGAAATAAAATGACTTTTTGGGCAACCCCGTGAGTTTTCCTGTTGTGTTGGGATATCCCGGTTCTTTCCGGGGTATCCCTTAATTTTTTACTATTAATTTTATGTCATAAATTGAGTCGGATCGTGAATAATTTGTAGGTTAATGGGCTTTAAAAACATCAATAAATGCTATATTTACGACCTCTATTTTGTGTAAAGTGTTTAAATTGTAAAAGTGTTTATTATGTTATTACGCGGATGTTTAGTTATTTTGTTGTTAGGCGTGCAATTCGCTTTTGGACAACAGAAACCCAATCCGGATTGGGTGAATCAGAAGTTTTCCATGTTTATTCACTGGGGATTGTATTCGGAGCTGGGGGGAGTTTGGAAGGGACAACCGGTTCGTTCCGGGTATAGTGAGCAGATACAGTCTTTTGCCAAGATCCCGAAGGCGGAGTACGAGGCGGTGGCGAAAGAATTTGATCCGGAGAAATGGAATGCCGATTCCGTGGTGGCTTTGGCAAAGGCGGCGGGGATGAAATCCATCGTGTTCACGTCGAAACATCATGACGGTTTTTGTATGTATCATTCCAAATACACGAAGTATAATATCGTGGATGCAACCCCTTTCAAGCGGGACGTGATGAAAGAATTGTCGGATGCTTGCCGCCGGCAGGGGGTGAAGTTTGCGGTTTATTATTCGTTGATTGATTGGAATTTCCCCGGAAATGGCATTACCCCTCATAATGCGGATGCCATCTCGAAGGAACACCATGCGTTCAGTATGCACCAAGTGGAAGAGATCATGACGAATTACGGTCCGATTTCTGAAATTTGGTTTGACATGGGGTCTTTGAGCAGGCAACAGAGTAAAGAGTTGTATGACCTTGTGAGTCGTCTGCAACCGCAGTGTATGGTGAGTGGGCGTTTGGGAAATGACCGGGGTGACTTTGCCGTGATGGCGGATAATGCTTATCCGGATTACAAGATTGGAGTGCCTTGGCAGACACCGGCCTCGTTTTTCGACGAGACATGGAGTTATCGCTCTTGGCAGGAACGGGGGAGTCTGGATAAAAAGATTGATGAGAAGTTACGTAGTTTAGTGAAGGTGGTAAGCCGTGGCGGTAACTTTTTACTGAACATTGGTCCGAGAGGGGATGGTTCCGTGGTAGAATTCGAACGGGATGCTTTATTAGCAATGGGGAAATGGATGAAACGTTACGGAGAAGGAATTTATAATACGACAGCTAATCCTTTTGATCATGCAGTTAAATGGGGGGACATTACTTGTAAGGGGAGTAATCTCTACTTGTTTGTTGAGAAGATCCCGGCTAACCGGGAGATTATTTTGAACGGGTTGATCGGGAAAGCGAAAAAAGCAAGTTTGTTAGTTGACGGGAAGGCCTTGAACTTGAAACAGGATGGGCAATCCGTGTCGGTAAATATTCCCGGGGATGTGAAACCGGATCGGGGCATGATCGTGGTGAAACTGGAATTTGCCGGAGCCTTCCGGGTTGTTCCCGACCAGATACTTGAAACGAGTGAATTGTCGGCTGTGAATGCAATTCCCGTGTATGCTTATTCCAGTATGGATTATTATTCCAGTTTCCGGAGTACGGTTGGGTTTAGCTGGCATTTCAGAAAATCCGGAAAGACCATTACCCCGATAATTGTTTACACGGCTGGAGAGCAGGGAAAAGAACTCCGTTTGGTCATTGACGGGAAAGAGCAGGATGTGACTTTGGTTGGCGGGGAGGTACAAAAGTTGAATAACCACCCGGAGGGGATCACGTGGGGTAAGGTGTATATGTTCGATCCTCAAGAGAAACGCTTTAATGGTACGATTCTTGATCCGAAAGTAAATACGGTAGCTTGGCGTTTGTGGGATGATTTTAAACCGGGAAAAGCCTTAAATATCCCAATGCAGGAGAAACAGTCGGTGCATATATTACACGAATTAACGAGTGATCGGGAGCAGGATGTACTGGTTGAATTAGGGGTTGCTGACGGGGTGCAGGTAGCCTTGAATGGTAAGGATGTATTGTTGCGTACGTATGTTGGCGGAATACCCCGGACAAATGAGGTGATAAAACTACATTTGAAGAAGGGAAATAATCAGTTGGTCGTGAAGTTACACAATCGTTACGGGATAGAAGTAACCTATTTGATGAATCCGAACGTGAAACAAGAAGAGTATAAACTTCGTTTGAAATCAATGAAGCTTTACTCCGGGGAAATTCATGATTGCAGTCTTGGAATGGCTCATCCTGCCAACAAGAATAGCGATATGGGATTACGGGATATACGAGTAGAATTAGAATAATAAAATATAGAATATGAAAAAGAGATTACGTAAGAAATTACATAGAGGAGAGTTCCGGGAACTGGGATTTTCTTTTGATGCCAAATTCAAGGCAGATACGGAAATGCAAGTGGTTGAAGCATGGTTGCAGGAGTTAGCAAGCTTGTTGAATTCTCATTCTTTGGAAATGGGGGGAGGTTGGAATTCTAATGTTTGTGGGGGATTCATTACCCGTGAACGGGGTAGTGTTACTCCGGAAGAACAGGACATCGTGCGGAAATGGTTTGATGAACACGGGCAGAATTTGGAATCCATTACTGTCGGAGAGTTGAAAGATGCCTGGTACGGGTGGTAAAAAAACACCGATCAGTTTTCATTTCATTGTAAAATATTATATTTTTGTCTGCGCTTGGGGCTGTATTTACAGCCCCAAGTTTGTAAGGTTCTCGTGGGTTGTTTATGCTCAACTTCTTTTCAGGGTTAACATGAATCGTGTATGTGATTTTATTGGTTGAAAGAACTTTACGGGTATTTTCCGTTATGGCGAGATGACTAGAAAACTGATTATATGAGAACAAAATTTTATTTACCTTTTATTGCTTTAGCATTGATAGCTACAAGTTGCAATAGTAAAAAAGAGGCGACCCAGGAAAGTGGAATCCGCCTTACGAATCTGGATCAGACGATTAATCCGAGAAATGATTTTTACCAGTATGCCTGTGGAGGTTGGATGAAAGCTAACCCGCTCACGGATGAGTATTCAAGTTTCGGTTCATTCGATCAATTGGCCGAAAATAATCGTACCCAGATCAAAGGATTGATCGAGGAACTGGCTAAAAAACAATCTCAGCCGGGCAGTATCACCCAGAAAATCGGGGATTTGTATAATATCGCCATGGATAGTGCTAAGTTGAATGCGGACGGGGTTGCCCCGATTAAAGAATACTTGGATAAATTGGCGTCAATCAAAGATAGAAATGGTTTATCTCAGGAGATAGCAACTATGCACCGGGATGGTTTCGGACCTTTCTTCGGTTTGTACGTGGGGGCTGACGACATGAACAGTTCTATGAACATAGCCCAGTTGTATCAAGGAGGTTTAAGCTTGGGGGAACGTGAATATTATTTGGATGGTGATGACCATACGAAGGAAATTCGCACGAAGTTTGAAGAACACGTGGACAAGATGTTCCAATTGGCCGGGTTTACCGCGGAAGAAGCTCAAAAAGCTGCAAAGAATGTGATGAAGGTTGAGACTCGTTTGGCTGAAGCTTCTAAGTCTGCCGTGGAATTGCGTGACCCGTACGCGAATTACAATAAAATTACAGTGGCACAATTGAAGAAAGAAGTTCCGTCAATAGATTGGGATGCTTATTTCACGACGATCGGGTTGAAAGATTTGCAGGATGTGAACGTGGGACAAATGGATGAGATCAAAACGGTTGCCGATTTATTGAAAAAAGAAGATTTGGATGTGTTGAAGGCTTATTTACAGTGGAATGTGATTAATACGGCATCTTCTTATTTGAGTGATAACTTTGTTGCACAGAACTTTGATTTTTATGGAAGAACTCTTTCCGGAACGAAAGAAATGCAACCTCGATGGAAACGTGCTGTTAGCGCTGTGAATGGTGTGCTGGGAGAGGCCGTCGGACAAATGTATACCGAAAAATATTTCCCTGCTGCGGCTAAAGAGCGTATGATTAAGTTGGTTGGAAACTTGCAGAAAGCTTTAGGAGAACGGATTCAAGGATTGGAATGGATGAGTGAAGAGACGAAAGCGAAAGCTTTGGAAAAATTGGCCGCCTTCCATGTAAAAGTGGGTTATCCTGATAAATGGAGAGATTATTCCAGTCTGGAAATAAAGAATGATTCTTACTGGGCGAATATTATTCGTTCCAATCATTTCGATCATGATAAAATGATTGCCAAGGCAGGTAAACCGGTCGATAAGGACGAATGGTTGATGACCCCGCAAACTGTAAATGCTTATTATAATCCGACGACGAACGAAATTTGTTTCCCGGCAGCTATTCTTCAATACCCGTTCTTTGACATGAATGCGGATGATGCTTGTAATTATGGTGCTATTGGAGTTGTTATCGGTCACGAAATGACTCATGGTTTTGATGATCAAGGGCGTCAATATGATAAGGATGGAAACTTGAAAGACTGGTGGACTCCGGAGGATGCCAAGAACTTCAAGGAAAGAGCCCAAGTGTTAGTAGACTATTTTGGAAATATCGAGGTGTTACCGGGCTTGAAAGCGAATGGAGAACTGACATTAGGTGAAAATATTGCTGACCACGGTGGTTTGCAGGTGTCATTCTTGGCATTACAGAAAGCGATGGCTGAAAACCCGCTTGGAAAAGACGAGCATGGTTTCACCCCGGAACAACGTTTCTTCTTGTCATACGCTAATGTTTGGGCAGATAACACCCGTGATGAACAAATCCGTTTGCAAACGAAATCCGATCCTCACTCTTTGGGACGGTGGCGCGTGAATGCAGCACTTCCTCACATCAGTATGTGGTATGACGCGTTTGGCGTGAAAGAAGGTGATGCTTTGTATTTGCCGGTTGAAAAGAGAGCTTCTATTTGGTAATAGGTTAGTTTTTATGATATTGATTCCCCGGGTTGGCCATGCTGATCCGGGGAATGTTTTATAGGGGTATCTCGCCTGTATTACAGTATACTTGCGTCGGTGTCTCGTTAGTAGGTTAACGATAGGTTAACGAAAGGTCAACGATAGGTTAACGGTGTGGACTATCAATTTATGGGCGATATTTTCTTCATACATCATGTATATATACAGGAGACATCAAGGAGAGTACGGTGAGATTACTAAGCGTGTCTAAAGAAGGTATAAATCGGGAAGGGGCTAGGAACTAGGATTGTTACCTGCATAGATTTGTTTTTAACCAAAAAATAATTTATATTTGCTTGATACTAAAATTAAAAGGGTTATGGACATAGTTAAGCGAGATCAGTTTATTGCTCTTTGGAAGAAATATTTCAATGATGCGGAACTTCCTGTTGCATTTTATTATTCAAAGGAAAATAATAACGCCACGATCGTGAAGAAGGCGATGGGGCATACTTGTATTATAGCCCAGCTTGGGCGGGTTCGTAAAGGTGAATCGCTTTGTTTCTTACCGGATTCAGTGGGATGTGGCGGGGGAAAGTTTTACCTGGGATTCAGTAAAAGTATGAGGGAGGGATTCGAATATTTCCTGTCTCACGGGGAAAACACGCCTCACTGCGAGCGCTATAAACGAACCCCGGAACAGGTGAATGCTTTTTTGAAAACAGTCCATGAACTTCCGAGAAAAGGCGATTGCCTAGTGTTTAAACGTTGGGATCACTTGACGGAGCAAGACGAGCCGGAGGCTGTGTTTTTCTTTGCCCCGGCGGATGTTATCTCGGGTCTTTTCACGTTAGCCGGTTTTGACAGTTCGAAACAGGAGGCGGTAATCTCTCCTTTCGGGGCCGGCTGTACTTCTATTATTTACTATCCTTACCGGGAACAAATAGAGGGTACGAAAAGAGCGGTGCTTGGGATGTTCGACCCGTCGGCAAGGTTATGTACGGGTAGTAATCTATTGTCTTTTGCCGTGCCGATCTCGAAATTCATGGAGATGATTGACCAGATGGAGGAGAGTTTCCTGATCACGAATACGTGGAAGATGATGCAAAAACGGATGTGATGGACGTGAAACGGGGAGCCCGGTTATGCGTCTCGTTTTACGAGATGTTCGCGGCTTCCGCTCTTGCCGTGTCCTTTGCCTGCGGGCTGATTATGTTCATTTACCGGATGAAATCACCGGCCGTGGTGGCGGTGATCGTTGTGGCTACCTTTTGGTTCAAGGTAGCCACGATGGTATTCATCCGGTTTACTACAAAACGGAAATCAGGACGTTTTTTCTATTATTACAAGAACGTGGGGATGTCGATCCGGTGGCTTTGGGGTATGGCTTTGGTGTTTGATTTCCTGACGTACGTGGTCTGTATGTTAATCGCTTATCAATTGTAATCATGCATACGCTTGATGTAAGTAATCTCCACCTGGAATACGGGTTTAAGCGTGTCCTGTGGGATACTTGCCTGCACTGTGAAACGGGGCAGGTCGTCGGTATCCTTGGCCGGAACGGGGGTGGGAAAAGTTGTCTGATGCAAGTTATTTACGGGGAGTTGAGGTTGAAGGATCAATACGTGGCTATCGACGGAAGGGCCTTGTTGACGAGGGAAAGGCACCCGGAGGATATGCGTTATCTTTTGCAACAGAGTTTCGTGCTACCGGGTTTGTCTGTAAAACAGGTGTTTGATGATTTCGGGGTGGCGTTCGAGAGTTTCGTGGAGGACTTTCCCGATTTTGTAGGGACAGCCCGAAAGCGGATGAAGACTTTTTCCACGGGGGAGCGAAGGATGATTGAGGTGTACGCGGTTCTGGCCTCGGATTCGAAATTTTGTTTGTTGGATGAGCCGTTCTCTTTTATGATGCCCCTGCACGTGCAGAAAATGAAAGAGGTGATCCGGCGGGAAAAGAAACGGAAAGGGATTGTAATTACCAATCACTATTTCGATGACGTGATAGATATTAGTGACGAGTTATTTATATTGAGAAGTGGTAAGACCTGGCGGGTCAATGGACGTGAGGATCTCGAATTGTTAGGATATATAAGGAATGCAGATGGAATTCAAGATAGATGAACAGACGTTGAACGATCTGGAGTTGTTTAATCAGGCTTTGGACGGGAAAAGTATTTTCTCTTGTTTCAATACCGCTTGTTCTGACGGGGGTAAGGCTTGTGTAAGAAAGATGTTAGAAAGGCCGTTGACAGATGTCAATAAAATCCGGGCTCGAGTAGAGGCGATTCGCTATCTGGGGCAATTGCCGTTCTTTTTGGATATTCGTCGGGAAGAATTGAGTTTTATCGAGGTTTACCTGCAACAGGAGGATGTGCCTCAACGCAATGTGTATCATTTAACGAGTCGGGCGGTGAAAGGATGGTTGAAACCGGATAACGATTGTTATCTGCGCCAACGTGCAGTCCCGTATCTTGGGCGGCTTATCCGTGAGTTGGGGACTTTTATGGACGAGTTGCCAGCGGGGAGAGTGCCGGAGATGGTAAGGGATATGCAACAGAGGGTGAAAGAAACGCTTGCCCGTGAAGGGATGCAATACTTGGTGAATCAGAAAAAAGATTCTTTTTGGACACGAGAAAGCCTGGATCTTTATTTTCGGGGGAAAGAACTTGATGGGGTTCGTGTTGTGCTGGATACCTTGTATATGCTGGATGCTTTACGATCGTTGGGGATTATGACTAAAGGGGAGGAGTTGACGTTTCCGATTTTCACGGAAAGTGGGAGAACGGTGAGGATCGAGGGATTGTATCACTTGTTTTTGAAAAATCCGGTGAAGAATGATGTTTTGCTTGACGAACGGCAGCATCTATGTTTCCTGACAGGGCCGAATATGGCGGGGAAATCAACTTGCATGAAGGCTTTCGGGGTGGCGGTTTATCTGGCTCATTGCGGCTTTCCCGTACCGGCAGATCGGATGGAATTGTCCGTGTTTAAAGGGTTATTTACCACGATTAATTTGTCGGATAATCTGTCATTGGGATACAGTCATTATTATAATGAGGTTGCCCGGGTAAAATATATCGTGGAACAGGTGCGGGATTTACAGGAAGTGGTGGTGGTTTTTGATGAACTATTCCGGGGAACTAACGTGAAGGATGCGTATGATGCCTCTTGTGCGGTAATTGGTGGATTGGCCCAGTTGGAATATGGGGTGTTTATGATTTCCACGCATATTGTCGAGGTGGCGGAATTTTTGAAACCGTTTCCTTCGGTATGTTTCCGTTTCTTTGAAATAGACATGACAACGGAAGAACCCCGTTACACCTATCGTTTGCGGGAAGGAGTTTCCGACGAACGGATCGGGATGTATATTTTGAAGAAAGCGGGGGTGGTGGATTTGATAGAAAAAATGTGATAGTAATTTATAATGTAGGAGAGGGTAATAATTATTTGAGACTTTTGTTTATATTTGTCAATACACGATGTCGGTTTGGCTGTGAAAGAAAAAATAGATTTTATGTCTATTGTTGTGTGCAATCGTTTTGACTCAAATGAAATAGATACGATGACTGAAGTTCATAATTTGCAAAACTTATTAGTTCGCATTGCTGCTGGAGATACCGTGGCTTATGACCAATTGTTTCGTAAATATTATGCATCGATGGTGTTGTATGCTGATCGGATGCTTAAAAGTAAGTCCGAGAGTGAAGATTTGGTGGTTGATTTATTTTGTTCTTTGTGGAATAAGCGATCACAGTTATATGAGGTGAAATCAGAACAAGGGTATATTTTTACGTTGTTGCGTAACAAAGTGATAGATTTGCTTCGCTATAAGAAACGATTCCAACAAGAAGAACTGATGGATTTCGTTTCAGAAGAATCTATTGAGGAGACTATTTTTGAGGTGGAGTTATATGTGCAATTGAGAGAGGCCATTGAGAATCTTCCTAAAAAATGTGCAGAGGTATTACGTTTGAAGATGGAAGGACTTGATGATCATGAGATCGCAAAACGACTTGGTATCCAGTATGAAACCGTACGTAGCCACACGAAACGGGGTGTGGTGTTACTGCGTGAAAAATTTGATAAAACTTTCCTTTTGTTGTTTTTTTGAAAAAAAATGACTTTTTTTTAACCAGATGGGGATATTGTTTCGTCTTTAGGTAAAAGAGTCACCTATGGATATAAAACAAATTATACTAAAAGCGATTTACGGAAAACTTTCTGATGACGAGAGGAGGAAATTGGAGGTTTGGCTTGGGGAGGCGGGGAATAGAGGCCTTTATGAACGGATTCGGGGCCATTTGGAGAGTCGGGATGCTGTACAATTTTTGGCAGAGGTTGATGTTGAGAGGGCGTTGGGACGAATTAGGCGTAGAAGACGTAAAGCGATTGTTACGATTTCTTCGCTTGTGGCGGGAATTGCTGCTGTCGTGCTGGTTACGGTTCTTTTGTGGCCGGTTGTACAGACTGTTCCTGTAAAAGTGGAATCTCAATCTCACGGTGCAACAATTGTTTTAAGTAACGGGGAAGAGGTGCGGTTAGGTGATACGGTTTTGAATCATCGTTTGAGAGAGGCAAATATTGACGTGGCTAATGGTGAGATTAAAGTTCAAGCTACAAATGTAGAAACGAAGGTTGAGAGCAAAGTGATTGCTTATAATACATTGAAGGTTCCTCATGGTGAAAGTTATTCCATTACTCTTGCTGATGGTACGCGGGTTTGGGTAAATGCATTGTCTAGTCTGAAGTTTCCATCATCATTTGAAGGTTCCGCTGAACGCATCGTTGAACTTGTTGGGGAGGGCTTTTTTGAAGTAGCCCGTGATACGGTACATCCTTTTCGGGTGAAAACGGTGAATCAAACAATTGTTGTGACAGGAACTGCATTCAACGTGGAAGCCTATGTTGGAGAAGTGAGCCGAACGACCCTCTGTCAAGGGCAAGTGATTGTTGAAGCCTCTGTGGGAAAACCTGTGTTTTTGAGTCCCGGACAGCAATTGTCCGTTGATAAACAAGGAGAGGTCGTGGTTGCGGAAGTAAATACTGACGTTTATACATCATGGATCAGAGGCGAGTATTATTTCGATAATCAAACTCTTGATCAAGTTTTGTTAGAGCTAGGAAAATGGTTCGAAATCAAGGAGGTGATATTCTTTGATCCGGCTCTTGAACGGCAATTATTTAGCGGGAAATTTAAGAAATCTGATGGTCTCGAGACTATTCTAAAAGTGATCGAGCGTGGAGTTGGAGCGGAAATTAATTGCTCTAACGGTCAGATTAGAATTGGAAAAAAATAAAAAGAGGGAAATGTAGATCGAAACTTTGGCCGGTCACGATCAGACTTTTCCCTACAATTTACCTAATAATACCTGTAAAATTATGGAAAAAAATCAACATGGACGAGCAAATCTCTGTAAAAAATTTCAGAGAATGGTTGTACGTCGTTTTTTGTACGCTTCGGCGATTTGTATGATCTTGATGGTGATGTCGTTTACATCGGCTTCAGGACAGAAGATTGAAAGCTTTTCTGTGCGTAACAGCACTTTGAAGGAGGCTTTGAAACAATTGGAAAAGCAAGTTGACATGGGTTTCTTCTACGAGTCTCGGGAGGTGGAAGAGGTGCGGGGAATTACGTTGTCCATACGTAATGTAACTTTAGAAGAGATTCTACAAAAGTTACTTTTAGGGTCGGGATTCACCTATGAAATTGTTGATAAGAACGTGATTATTACCCGGGTGAAAAATGTCGTGGTGGAAAAGTCTCAAGTCCAAACGATAAAAATTACGGTGCGAGATGAGGAAACCGGAGAACCGATGATTGGGGCAACTGCCGTGATTCGAGGAACGACACAAGGGGCCGCAACAGATGTGAATGGTGTGGTTGAATTAAAGAATGTTCCCTTGAATGTGATGGTTGACGTGAAATTTATCGGGAAAACAACTGTTGAAGTGAAAGTTGTAAAGGGGAAAACGGAGTATTCGGTGTCATTAAAAGATGAATCGATAAAAGTGGATGAGGTTGTTGTTACGACAGGTTATCAAACGATTGAACGCGGACGGGCTACGGGATCATTTGATGTGGTGAAATCAAAAGATTTGCAGATGGTCGTGTCTAACGATGTTGTCGATAAGCTGGAGGGTGTGGTACCCGGATTGGCCTTGGATGGAGAAGGGAATATGATTATTCGAGGGCAGGCGACAATTTATGCTGAAACGAAACCATTGGTTGTTGTGGATGGTTTCCCGATGGAGTATGGGACGTATAATATTAATCCTAATGATATAGAACAGATTTCGGTGCTGAAGGATGCTGCTGCGGCTTCTATATGGGGAGTGCGGGCTGCTAATGGCGTCATTGTAATTACGACGAAAAAGGGAAAGAAAAATCAGAAGGTTTCGGTATCTTATAATGGCAGCGTGAAAGTGGGGTCTCGTTTTGATGTCTCTTCTTTGGGATATTTGAATTCCGTACAACAAGTAGAATGGGAACGTGAATATTATGCCAACACGAATATGATTTCTGCCATTGGAACGAGTTCTGAAACCTACTTTTCGGAAGCAGCTATGATCGAGTATCGTTATCAGAATGGTCAGATGGATGAGGGAGAGCGAAATGCGGCCTACTCGCAATTGGCTTCATATGATAACACGAAAGATATTGAAAAGTATTTTTATCGTCGGTCATTGTTGCAGACTCATAATATTATAATCACGGGAGGATCACAGACAACCACGAATTATTTTTCTGTTAATTTCGAAAATTCCTTGGGAGATTTGATTGATAATTCCTTGAATCGAGTCGGGGTGCAGTTGAACAGTACGTTTGACTTAAACGAACGTATCAAGTTATCCACGGGTTTCCGGGCAAATTATGCGGATAAAGACGCTTATACCGAAACTCCGACGAGTATTGCTCCTTATGTGAGAATTAAGGATACTAAAGGGAAGTATGTTAATGAATATTATGGCGTATCTCAGGTGTTGAAGGAGGATTTACAAGCCAAAGGATATTCTGATTGGAGTTATAATCGTCTGAAGGATCGTTCGGAGGCGGATAATAATACAAAAAGTTATAATGTCGCTGCAAATCTACAATTGGATGTAGATCTTCCCTTTGGCTTTAAATTTTCCACGAGTGGGATGTATACTATAGATCATTCGACTCAAGAGATTTTGTATGGAAAAAATAGTTATTATGCGCGTGATTTGTTTAATAAATTTACGGCTTATGATGAAACAACGAGGCAATTAACCAATTATTTGGCTGATGGTGGAATAAAGAATATAGCACATCATAATAGTTCAAGTTATACGTTTCGTAATGTGTTGAATTATAATTTTAACGGAGAGAAGTGGAGTACTTCGGCAATGGCTGGTTGTGAGTTGTTTGCCATTCGGACGAAGATGGAGTCTGATACTTATTATGGATATGACCCGCAGGGAATGACTTACAATTCCACGATGAATTTCTATGAGTTGGTAAATACCGGTGTTTATGGTTATTCTAACTCGTATCGGCAGACTCTTAGTTATGCTCCTTCTCATTCGGATACAGAAGATCGTTATTTTTCTGTATTTTTTACCGGAAATATTTCTTATGCAGAGCGATACACGTTATTTGGAAGTATTCGTTATGATAAAACAAATCTTTACGGGCGTTCCGGTAAATACCGAGATCAACCAACTTGGTCTGTGGGAGGTAAATGGGAAGTTTCGAATGAGCCTTTTTTTAAAGTACCGCTAATTGACCGGTTAGCGATAAAGTTTTCGTATGGTTTAAGTGGAAATATTGACAAAACGACATCTCCTTATCTGATTGCAGCAAATGCTCGTGATATGTTTACAGGACAAGCTACGTTGGTGATCCAGAATCCGGAAAATCCAGAATTAGGGTGGGAAAAAGTATATACTTTTAATAGTGGCGTGGATCTGGCGATGTTTGGCAATCGATTTAATCTATCTGTAGATTACTATAATCGAGAAACCCGGGACGCTTTGGGAACCTCTATTATGGATCCGACAAGTGGTTGGGCTTCGGTAAAAAAGAATACAGCTTCATTGGTGAATCGAGGACTTGATTTGAGTGTTAGTGGAGCTCCTGTTGTGAATGAGAATGTGCGTTGGAATACCACGTTGACCTTATCATATAATTATAATGAGGTTACTAAGGTGAATTCGGGGGTCAGTACGGTTAACACGATGATGAACGGCGATCCGATAAAAGGCAAGCCGGTGGATTATATTTTTGCTTATCGTTCGGGAAAGCTTAGCCCGGAAGGGGCTGTGCAGGTCATAAATGCCGCAGGTGAGACATTGGATTATGCAGCTGTGAATACCTTTGAAACGAAAGATTTTTTGTTCCCCGGGCGGACTTCTCCCAAGTACTTTGGTGCATGGAGTAATACCGTTTCATGTAGAGGATTTGAATTTGACATCATGTTTACGTATAAATTGGGGCATAAATTGCGAATGCCTTCCATTGGTAACGTGTATATTCAAGATCGAGTTTATAAAACGTATGACCAGCGTTGGCGAAAACCGGGAGATGAAGAGACGACTTGGGTGCCTCGTTCTATGTATGGGAGTAATACGGGTTTTTCTATCAGCGTGATGGAGAATATCGATCGCCAGATTGAAAAGGCAGATTTGATTCGCTTAAAATCCGTGGGGCTTTCGTATGATTTTAAACGTTTGATCAAAACAAATGTAATTTCGGATTTGAATTTGAAATTTTCCGTGGAGAACCCGTGGTTTTGGGCGGCTAATCGAGATGGATTAGATCCGGATCGTTTGGGAACGGGGGCTTACGGCGGGTCTGCATATTTGGGAGATCAACCGACTTATTACTCTTTTACTTTAAATGTTAAATTCTAATTCTGAAAAGTGATGAAAAAGATACTTATTGCCGTTATTTTCTTTTGTGTTACGGCTTCTTGTAATGATTTTGTCGATGTGATCCCTAAAGGGAATACGATACCTGAAACCGTGGATGATTTAGCTAAACTAATGACTTGTGGCTCGATGTCATCTCCTTTATACACGTTTAGCGATATTTCGTATAGTATTCAGTATTTTGAATTTTATAGTGATGATTATACTGCTATTGAAAATCCGAACTCTTCTAATTATGATACTTATTTCACACTTCCTATTTTTCAGAATACACTGAAATGGGCGGATTATATATATGCAAATGCAGAGAGTGATTATAATTGGGATGGGCTTTATAAGTCGAATTACGTGGCAAATTATGTGCTTGATAAAATTGATGTCGTTGAGAATGGTGTGGCTTATGATCGTAATGACGTGAAAGGGCAAGCTCTCGTGCACCGGGCTATGAATTATTTCCTATTAGTAAACTTGTACGGGAAACAATATGATGCAGCGACAGCCTCTACTGATCTTGGTGTACCTTTGGTTTTGGAAGCGGATATAAATAAGCAGTATCCTAGAGCTACAGTTGCTCAAGTGTATGAGCGGATGTTGCAGGATTTGAATGATGCTATTTCTTTATTAAAAGTTGATGCCCCCGAATATAATAATATTCCGGGGAAAGCAACGGCTTACGCGCTTCGGGCTAGATATTATCTCTGGCAGCAAAATTATGATCAAGCTTATGCAGATGCTATTGAGGCATTAAAATTACGAGGGGAGTTGATTGATTATAATAATTGTTCATTACGAGTTCCAGGTATGATTGCAGCCGGAGTGAACGGTTATGAAAGTATTATGCAGATTAACCCGGAGATCATGTATTCTCGTTACCGGATGAGTCGTAGTAATTGTCCCTTTTCGTCTAATATGTTGGCGATTATTGATACAGATAATGATTTACGCTATTGTTTGTTTTATGGGACGTATGAAGAAGCAGGCATTTTCGTTCCAATGTCTTGGACGCGACATGTTCATTCGGGAATAAACACCTCGGAAGTTTGGTTAACCAAAGCAGAGGCTGCGTTACGTAAATCTCAACCTAACGTGTCGGAGGCAATAGATGCATTGGATTACGTGCGGCGTCATCGCTACGTGCAGTCGTTCTATCAAGAAACAACGGAAACCAATCCGGATTTATTATTGACAGAAATATTGAATGAACGTCGACGTGAGATTACTTTTACTGAGATGGCATTTCTTGATCGTAAGCGATTAAATGCCGATCCGGCCACGGCTCGTCCGATGACACGTACCGTGTATGGTGAGACCTATACCCTGCCTGTGGGTGATGTACGTTATCAATTGGCCATTCCTTTAAATGTGATGGAACTTAACCCACAATTGATTCAAAATGAGAGATAAGCAGAGGGTGTGAACTTTTAAGCAAAATAGTAAATTAAATATTAGATTTTTATGAAAAAGGTTATGATTTTATTCGTACTCGCCATTTTTTGTGCGAGTTTAGCAACTCATGTATCTGCTCAAGTGAAAAAGAGTAAACTGAGAGTATTGTATGTTGGCGGGTCTGCAGATTGGAGTAAGGAGCATTTTAATGATGATGTTGCTTTTCAAAACAATGTGAAGGAACGTATGGCATCTTTTGAAAAGATGTTGAAAACGTATTTTACTTCTGTCACTATCGTAAATGCAGATGATTATTCACAACAGATGTCGAATGATTACGATGTGACTGTTATGGATGGAACCCCGAAGAGTATTATTCCGGAATTCGTGGATATGGCGAAACAGATGTACTTGAAAGCAGGATATTTTACTTCGGATTTTGATCAACCAGTGCTTACGATTGGAGAATTGGGTGCTACATTGGGTAGTCGAGTGGGGAGTAAAAACGACTGGTATTGTCTTTGTTTAGATGCGGATGCTCATAGTTGGCGTAAGGATCATCCTATTTTCAAGGGACCTTTTCCGGTTAAAATGACTGTGGTAAATAAACCAACTCCAGCCGAGGCTTTTCACTATGCTCATGATTACGATGGAGAAATGCCTAAAAAGTTACCCATGTGGAAAGTCCAAACCAAAGGATACGCCACGGATAAGGGATTTCGTGTTGGTTTGGTTTCACGTCCATGGGGATATGAGGATTCGCCTGAAGCTGAATATATTTCGAGTGGAGTATGTCAAAAGTCATTGAATGCAGTGGCTATCGGTCGTCATGCTAATTTCTTTCATTGGGGATTTGCCGCATCTCCCACGTATATGACGGATGAAGCGATCTCCGTGTTAGCGAATGCGATTGCTTATATTGCGAAGTTTAAAGGACAGGGAATGATTGCCCGAAAATATAATGAAGGAATTGCAACAAGGGCTACTTTAAATGAATTTAAGTATATTCCCACGAAAGAAGCTTATAAAAATATGCTTGAAATAAATGATGAAGCCAACAGATTGTTGCAAAAAATGTCTAAAGAGGTTCAGGCAAAACAAGATCGAGGGGAAAAGTTGACAGAAGAAGAGCAATATTATCTAAACTTTAAACCAATGCAGATGAGAAGTCATGAAGAAGTTGTGAAACTCTATATGCGAGAGTATTATGATATGTTTGGAATGGATGAAAAAGCTTATGCAAGTTATTTTGATGAAAATCGGGATTATTTTTATGGGGGAGATGGGGTTAATAAACTTGTGGTGGATGAGGATGTGAAAAGTTTGGGTATCCCTAATAATGATTTGCGGTTAATAGATACGGCAATTAAAATGTTAGAGAATAAAACAGAAGTGGATAAAGCCAAGCGTATATTGGCTCGCTATACTTTAGTTGATTTCCCGGCTGCAATAGAATGGCGTAATTGGTTTGAGAAGAATAAGAAAAAAATGTTCTTCACGGAATCTGGAGGTTGGGTGTTCCTTGTTGATAGCCGAGAACCGGGAGTTAATGATTATGTAGCGTGGGAGGTTCGAAAGAAATTAAATTCCTTAACAATGAATGAGACGGATGAGAGAAATCCGGTGGCTGTAGTAGTAAGTAGAGAAGTGTTACAATCGGGAGAGCAATTTGTTTACATAAAGGTTAAGATACATCCGGGTTTCCATATTTATGCTAACGTGGCTTCGGATGCTCCGTTTGTTCCTACAAAAATTGATATTCAACTTCCAGAAGGCTATGAAAAAGTTGGCGGTTTACAGGTTCCAGCTGCTCGTTTCTATAGTCAAAGCGGGACGACGATATATGATGAAACAGTTGTGTTTGGTCAAAAAATTGCCGGGAAGGGCCCAGGGACGATAGAATGTGTAATCAGTTACCAAAGTTGTGATAATCATATTTGTTTTCCTCCAACAGAACAAAAGTTTTCCATTCAAGTAAATTAAAGAAATATTGCGGTAATATTGTTTGTTATCATTAGAATTATTTCTATTTTTGCGTTTGTAAAATGTTTCTTCGGGGCAGGGTGCAACTCCCTACCGGCGGTTATAGTCCGCGACTCCCTTTCGAGGGACTGATTCAGTGAAATTCTGAAACCGACGGTTAAAGTCCGGATGATAGAGGAGATATTTAGTTGTAATTGATATTATATTAATACAATATAAATCTATGCCCCGAATGTGTATGCATTCGGGGCATTTTTGTTTAAAGGAGGTTTTGAACATGGTTAGACAGGAAGACATTGAATATATGCGACGGGCGATAGAGCTTGCCGAACGGGGAGTAGGATTCACGAATCCGAATCCGATGGTGGGAGCCGTGATCGTGAAGGGAGGAAAGGTGATCGGGGAAGGATGGCACGAGAGATGCGGTGAATGGCATGCGGAGAGGAACGCTTTCAGGAATTGTACGGTTCCTGCGGAGGGTGCCACGATGTACGTGACGTTGGAACCTTGTTGCCATTATGGAAAGACCCCGCCTTGCACGGAGGCCATTATTGAACATGGGATTGCCCGGGTGGTGGTCGGGATGGAAGATCCGAACCCGTTGGTGGCAGGGAAAGGTATTGCCTTGTTACGAGAGGCTGGGATAGAGGTGGTTTGCGGGGTTGAGGAAGAGGCTTTGCGGGAACAGAATCGAGTATTTTTGAAATATATATCGACAAAGTTGCCTTGGGTGGCAATGAAGACCGCGATGACGTTGGACGGGAAGATCGCGACCCGGACGGGAGATTCGAAATGGATCACGGGAGCGGAAGCGCGAGCTTACGTGCATGAATTGCGGCATCGTTTTATGGCTATATTAGTGGGAATCGGGACGGCCGTGGCGGACGATCCTTTATTGAATTGCCGGATTGAGGGCCGTGGTGTCAGACAGCCGATACGAGTGGTGGTAGATAGTAATGCCCGTTTGTCTTTGGATAGCCAGCTCGTGAAAACGGCCGGAGAGTATCGTACCATCGTGGCTCATACCTGTTTCGCTCCGGAAGAGAGAGTGAAAGCCTTGCGGGAGATAGGTGTGGAGATGTTACTTTGCAAGGAGAAGGAAGGACTTGTAGATGTCAGGAACTTGTTGGAATTGTTAGGGCAGTCCGGAATTGATTCCATCTTGTTAGAAGGAGGAGGAAGTTTGAATTACACGTTTTTGTCGGAGGGGCTTGCGGATGAATTGTATGCTTTTATTGCCCCGAAGATCGTGGGGGGAATGAATGCCAAGACTCCGGTAGAAGGTGCAGGGATGGAGAAAATGGCTGACGCTATTAACCTTGAATTGGAAAACGTACTGAACATTGGTCATGATGTCCTTTTAAAACTAAAAGTTAAAAACTAAAAGATAATAGATTTCGTGATTAAAAAAGTGAGGGCATTGAGCGAGGAAATCTAAAATCATAAATTGTAAATCTAAAATTAAGATGTTTACAGGTATAATCGAAGAAATAGGAACCATACGGGGTATCAAGCGGGGAAACCGGAGCGTGGTGCTGGAAGTGCAGGCAAAGAAGGTGTTGGAGGATTTGCACGTGGGGGATAGTATTGCCACGAACGGGGTTTGCCTGACCGTGATCTCTTTTGCTAACGGGAGTTTCTGTGCAGATGTGATGCCGGAGACGATGCAGCGTAGCAATTTAGGAGAGCTGCACGTCGGAGACCGGGTGAATCTGGAGAGGGCGTTGACGTTGAACGGGCGCTTGGGGGGACATATCGTGTCGGGTCATGTTGACGGGCTGGGGAAGATTGTTGGGAGAGAGAAAGACGAGAATGCCATTTGGATCATGATTTCAGCCCCGGCAGAGCTGTTGCGTTATATCGTGGATAAAGGTTCTATCACGATTGACGGGATAAGCCTAACGGTCGTGGACGTGACGGATACGGGTTTTACGGTTTCTATTATTCCTCACACGCAGGATGAAACGACGTTAGTGAAGAAAAAGATTGGGGACGTGGTGAACCTTGAAAATGACGTGATTGCCAAATACGTGGAGAAGTTAATGCGTCCGACAGCCCCGGTAGAGCCTAAAGGCGGGTTGACGTTGGATTTTTTGCTGGCGAATGGATTCTAGGGAAGTTAAAAGGTAAAAACTAAAAGATAAAAGTTTAAGGAGATAAATTTAGGAGTATTGAGATATGGAAGAATTTAAATTTAGTACGATTGAAGAGGCTGTTGCAGATTTGAGAGCCGGAAAGATGATTATCGCCGTGGATGACCCGGATCGGGAGAACGAGGGGGATTTGATTTGTGCGGCCGAGTTTGCCACGTTGGAGAACGTGAACTTCATGGCTTCTTATGCTAAAGGATTGATTTGTATGCCGATGAGCAAGGCTTTGACCACGAAGTTGGGGTTGGAACAGATGGTTGCCACGAACACGGATAACCATTGCACGGCGTTCACGGTGTCAATCGATCACGTGGACACGACCACGGGTATTTCCGCGTTGGAGCGTTCCGTGACCGCGATGAAAGCGGTAGAGGATAATGCGAAACCGGAAGATTTCCGTCGTCCGGGACATATGTTCCCGTTGGAGGCAAAGAAGGGGGGCGTGCTGGAGCGTATGGGACACACGGAGGCCACGGTGGACTTGATGCGAATTGCTGGGTTGAAAGAGTGTGGCTTGTGTTGCGAGATTATGCGGGAGGATGGAACGATGATGCGTACACCGGAGTTGAAGGTGTTTGCTAAAGCGCATGGAATGAAAATGATCACGGTGGCCGATTTGATCACCTATCGTCGGAAAACAGAGATATTGATCGAACGGGTAACCGAGGCTGATATGCCAACAAAATACGGGGACTTCAAAGCCTACGGGTATGTGAACAAGATTAACGGGGAACATCATATCGCTTTAGTGAAAGGTGACGTGACAGACGGGGAACCTGTATTGTGCCGGGTACATTCGGAGTGTTTGACGGGAGACGTGTTCGGTTCTTTGCGTTGTGATTGTGGAGACCAGCTGGCCGAGGCCATGCGTCGGATCGGAGAGAGAGGTCGGGGAGTGTTGTTGTATATGCGTCAGGAAGGCCGGGGTATCGGTTTGATTAATAAATTGAAGGCTTATCACCTGCAAGACGAGGGAATGGATACCGTGGAGGCGAATATCGCTCTTGGGTTTAAGGCCGACTTGCGTGAATACGGTACCGGGGCAGAGATTTTGGCAGATCTGGGCGTGAAGAAAATGATCTTGATGACGAATAACCCGTTAAAAATTAATGGTTTGACCGGATACGGTATTGAAATCGTGGGACGTGAGCCGATTGAAATGACTTGTAACGAAAAGAACGAGTTTTATATGTACACGAAGTACAAGAAGATGGGACACATGATTCACGTGCGTCAGCGAGAAGAGATCGAGAAATTGAAAGAAGGATTAGAAAACAAATAAATATAAAGACTATGAATTTACTGGAAGGGAAATTATTGGCAGAAGGCCAACGAATTGGTATCGTTGCAGGACGTTTTAACGAGTTTATCACGAGTAAATTGTTGGGTGGTGCTTTGGATGCTTTCAAACGTCATGGCGGAGATGAGGCAAATATTGATTTGGCTTGGGTTCCGGGTGCTTTTGAAATTCCGTTAGTGGCTAAGAAGATGGCTGAGACGAAAAAGTATGATGCCGTTGTTTGCTTGGGTGCCGTGATTCGTGGGGCAACTCCTCATTTCGATATGGTGGCTAACGAGGCAACCAAAGGGATTGCTAATGTCGGGCTGCAAACGGGAACCCCGATTATCTTCGGTGTCCTGACTACCGACACGATCGAACAAGCTGTTGAAAGAGCCGGAACAAAAGCCGGAAATAAAGGTTTCGAGGCGGTAACTACGGCTATCGAAATGATTAATTTGTTGAAACAGATTTGATTTTTATAAATTGGAAAGGGACTGTCCCAAAGGTCATTTTCACTCAAAAAACTCCTCCGTCACTTCGTGCCACCTCCTCTATAAACAGAGGAAGAGCTGGTGACTCTTCCCGAAGACAGGGAGTATTTCAACTCTCCCTCTGTTTATAGAGGGAGTACGGCGAAGCCGGGAGGGAGTTTGAGAAATGACTTTGGGGACAGCCCCTTTTTAGTTTTTGGGCATTCGTATATCTAAGAGTTCTCTAATTTCATTGATGGTGTATGTTTTCACGTCACCATTTGGGGATTCTTCTATCCCACCTTCTATGGATGCCATGTTGTCTGGAGCATTAAACCATGGATCGTTGCTTGGACTTGGGTTTGCGGTGTTTTCAAGCTCCAATGATTCTGTTTTTACCATTTCTGTTTTCTGCAAAGGATATGCAATAGTATGATATATGCATGATAATCATCTTGTATTGATGTAAAATCTATTTAACGTGGTTCTTTAAAGCTCATACATATAAAATTTGTTCTTGTTTATTGTTTTGTTTCAATAAATAAGTATTTTCGTACATCTATAATTGTTAATAGTTGAAGGTGGGTTGTATGGGAACATTAAACGAACAGGAGTTAAAGGAAATAGGGTGTCGTGTAAAGAGAGGTGATCATGAAGCTTTTCACACGCTTTATCGCTGTTACTTTGAACGTTATGTTCGTTATGCTGTTCGTTATACCTGCGATGTCGAGGAGGCTACGGATTTGGTACAGAATGCTTTTTTTTCGTTATGGGAGAATCTTTCCCAGTATGACGAGAACAAGAACATTTTTCTTTATCTGTTGATAATCGTGAAAAATAATTGTCTGAATTATTTGCGATCGATTAAAATTAAGGATAGTCATGGAGACAAAATTGTGGAGGCAATGTTGTTTTCGGGGGTAGATGATGAAGGAGTGGATGATGATATTCGGGCCCGATTGAAACAGGTATTACAGGAACTACCGGACAAGGGTAGATTCGTGTTGTTGGAGCATATCGTGGAAGGGAAAAAGGTGAAAGACATTGCCTTGGAGATGGATGTGGCGGAATCTACGGTAAAAACCCATTTGAAACGTTCGTTAAAGTATTTGAGAGAACATCTGTCATTTATTCTTTTTTCCGTGTGATGGTCCTCTTGGAGAAGTGTTCTTGAGATGCAGAACTTTTCTTTGAAAATATTTTAAAACATTGTCCCCCGTTTTGAATCTCCGTGTGTACTTGTGGTAAAATGAATCGAGTATGCGTGAAGATAATTTTATAGAATGGAGAATACTTGCCGGAAAACTTCGGGGAACTCTTTCAAGCAAGGAGGAACAGGAGTTTCAGGCTTGGTATGATGCGAGCATACGACATCGGAAATATTTCGAACGGCTGGGGAAGTTGTGGGATTCGGGGGAAGAGAGCGAGATCCGGGTGGATGTGGAGGCCATGATTCGTGACTTTGACAGACACGTGGAGAAGAGAAAGAGAATTTCGATCCGTCGTCGCTGGATACAAGTGGCAGCCGTGGTAATTCCTCTGATCGTACTGGGGACCGTTATTTATTGGAATCGAGGGATGAAACCGGTAGAACAGGTTGCTGTTAATACGTTGTTGATGCCGGGAGAGAGCCGGGCGAAATTGACTTTGTCCGACGGGCGGGTGGTATTGCTTGATAAGATGCAAAAGGATGAAACCATGATTGATGCGGGTAATTCTTTTATCCGGAGGGGTGAAGGACGGGTGACCTATGTCAAAGGAAGCGAGAAATCCCCGGATAAAGTGGAGTACAACACGATGGAAGTACCTCGGGGTGGCGAATACGTGCTGGAATTGAGTGATGGTACCCGGGTGTGGTTGAATTCTCAGACACGCCTGGTTTACCCGACTTGTTTCGTGGGTTCGGAGAGAGTAATTGAGCTTGATGGAGAAGCTTATTTCCAGGTCGCTCGTGACACGACCATGCCTTTTGTTGTCCGGGTAGGCAAGAATGCAGTACGGGTATATGGAACTTCATTTAACGTGAGTGCTTATCGGGAAGATGCCAATATGATAACAACGCTGGAAACCGGAAGCGTGGGACTTTGGGTTGGGGAGAAAGAATATCGTTTGGTCCCCGGGGATCAAGCTGACGTGACGGTTGCAACCGGAACTGTTGTTAAGTACAGGGTGAATGCGGATGCGTATTGTTCCTGGAGAAACGGAACATTTATTTTTGAGGAAGAACGATTGGAGAGCATATTGAATCGTTTGTCCAGATGGTATAATGTGGATATATTTTATCAGAACGAGTCTATCAAGGATTTGCATTTTACTGGGGATCTGGGGCGGTATGAAGATTTCATGGAGGTGCTGAAGTTAATCGGGTTAACCACGAATGTCGAATTTGTCGTAAATGGAAGGAATATTATCGTGAAATACAAATAAAAAAGAGACCGGTGAAGAAACTGCCATTTCTCTGCCGGTCAAAAATAATCATATTTAATTGAAACAAAGTTATGAAAAAAAACAATGTGTTGTATCCATTGCTTGGTCTGCGGGTACATTTAAATCGATGTTTGCCCATGAAATTGATGACCTTACTGGTTTTCGTCTTTTCTATACCCGCCTTTTCGGCCGCGTATAGTCAAGAAGGTAGTGTTAGTTTTTCTGCGGAAAATATGAGGGTGGAGGAGATAATTAAACACGTGCGGAGTATTTCGGGGTACAAGTTTTTGTTTAATCACGAGGAGTTGAGAACTGCGGGAACGAAGAGCGTGAAGTTTGCCAACACTCCGATTCGTGAGGTGATGAATGAGGTGTTGAGAGGGACGAATTTGACCTATCGTCTGGAGAAGGACGTGATTGTCATTTATCCGATAGTCGTCACGGCACGGGATTCCGTGCAAAAGAGCGTGACAGTAAAAGGGGTTGTCAAGGATGAAAAGGGGGCCACGTTACCGGGTGTCACTGTTTTACTGAAAGGGACCACGATCGGGGTAACAACTGACGAGGATGGAAAGTTTTCTTTAACGATACCGGAATCTCCGAATGCGGAATTTCTTTTCTCGTTCGTGGGGATGATCCCGCAAACCGTTCTTTACCGTAATATGCCGAAGGGTGATTGGACGGTGGTCATGAAAGAAGAGGTGATGGAGGTGGACGAGGTGGTCGTGACCGGATTATTGACCCGCAAGAAAAGCGGTTTCGCGGGAACAACAACCATGATCACGAAGCAGGAATTAGCCAAGGTGTCGACGGGGAATATTTTTACCACGATTTCGGCTATTGATGCGGGATTCAAGATTAACGAGAATAATCTGGACGGGTCTAACCCGAACGTGTTACCCGACTTTACTATCCGTGGTAAAGGGTCTTTTCAGAATGGGTCGACGACCCCTATTTTTATTTTGGACGGTTTTGAAGTGTCAGCCCAAAAAGTTTTCGACATGGATGTTAATCGTATCGAAAGTATTACCTTGCTGAAGGATGCCTCGGCCACGATTCTTTACGGTTCTCGAGCATCGAACGGGGTGATCGTAATCGAGACGACAGCTCCCCAGGCGGGGAAGTTACGAGTGACTTACGATTTCAAACCGACCATCGGGGTGGTAGACCTGACGGATTATGATTTGATGAATGCCCGGGAGAAATTGCAGTACGAGAAAGAGGCGGGGTTGTATGAGTATGAGGGAAGTGTCGGTTACGAGGAGAATAATCGTCGGGAGCAGGCGAAATTGGATGAGTCATATTACACGAAATATAAAAATATTGTAGAGGGAGTGAACACTTACTGGTTATCTCAACCGGTAGAGTCCTCGTTCTCTCATGCTCATTCCATATTCGTGGAAGGTGGGGCGGATAACGTGCGTTACGGTATCGATGCCTCGTACAATCAGAATAAGGGGGTGATGAAGGAATCCGGGCGTGATCGTTTGGGGTTGGGGTTTACCTTGATCTACCGGATAAAGGATAAGGTGACGATTCGGAATTATATGTCCTATGCTCACACGAAGGCTTATAATTCTCCTTATGGCAGTTTTTCCACGTATGCTGCGTTGAATCCCTACGAACGGATTTATGATGAAAACGGGGAGCTGATTGCCAAGTTGAGCGACGGGACGACGAATCCCCTGTATGATGCTTTTTTGCCTAATCGCAATTTCACGAAGATGCAGGAGTTCACGGAACAATTGAGCGTGGACTGGTTTATCCGGGAGGGACTACGTTTGAAAGGACAAATCTCGATCGTGAAAGGTGAAACCAGTGGGGAGAACTATAAGTCTCCATTCTCCGCGGAGTTTTTGAATACCGTTTATAATTCAGAAAATCGAATGCAGGAATATCTTCCGATAGCAAAGCGTGGGTATTTGTCCATGACGGACGGGAGTAGCTTGGGGTATAACGGGAATATTACATTGAACTATAATACTCTGTTCGGGGAGAAACATATTCTTTACGCGGGTATCGGGTGTGAGGTGAAACAGGATGATAGTAATTCACATGGTTTCACGTTAACCGGATTCCCGGACGATCGCTATTCCGACCCGGCTTTTGCCATCCAGTTCAAGGAAAATTCAAGAGCTACCAGTGACGAGAGTAAATCCCGTTCCATCGGTTTCTTCGCTAACGGGAACTATATTTATGATGATCGTTATTTTGCGGATGTATCCGTGCGTATTGACGGCTCTTCCAAATTTGGAGTAGACAAACGTTTTGCACCTTTCTGGTCCGTGGGTGCCGGGTGGAACGTGCATAACGAGAAGTTCTTTAAATCGACAAAGGTGAGTATGCTAAAACTGCGTTATTCATACGGTGTAACGGGTAACCAGGAGTTCTCGGCTTACCAGGCCCAGACGATGTTCCAGTTCAACACGGATCGTTTGTATAATTCTTCCGTTACGGCGGAGTTGATGGGGTACGGGAATCCGGATCTGGAATGGCAGAACCAGTACCAATCGAATTTCGGGTTGGATTTTGGTTATGCGAAAGACCGTATTCGTGTGCAGTTCAACTATTATTTGAAAAAGACACAGGGATTGTTGACTACGATCACCGTGGCTCCTTCTCTGGGTTTCCCCTCGGATAACTACACGGCAAATTTGGGAGAGATTCAGAATAAAGGACTGGAGGTGAATCTGAATGCCGTGATTATCCGTGATATGGAAAAGGAATTGGAATGGTCGGTGATGTTTCAGGCTGCCAACAATAAAAATAAGATTAGAAAGATCTCCACTGCCTTGAAAACGGTGAACGATGAGAATAATAAAAATACTCAAGTTCCAGGAGCAGTTTACGAGGAAGGCGAATCGATGAGCGCGATTAAGGCTGTCCGTTCTCTAGGTATTGACCCGACAACCGGTAAGGAGTTGTTCGTGAAGAAAAACGGAGAACTGACTTACACGTGGGATGCGGAAGACAAAGTGATTTGCGGGGACACGGAACCCAAGGTCTTCGGGAACTTCGGAACCAACCTGTATTGGAAGGGCTGGAATTTGAATATGGTATTTAAGTATAATTTCGGTGCGGATTATTATAATTCGACATTGGCTCAACGGGTTGAAGGTGCCGATCCCGCAAAGAATGCAGACCGTCGGGTGTTGAAGGATCGGTGGAAAGAACCGGGACAACATGCTCTCTACAAAAATATAAAGGATTACAAGACGACTTATATTTCCAGTCGTTTCGTGCAAAAGGATAACACGGTGCAGTTGTCGACGCTCTCTTTGTCTTACGAGGTGAACAAGGCGTGGATCAGTCGGTTTGGAATGAATACGTTGAGGTTGAGCTTTTACATGAACGACGTGTTCCGAGCTTCAACCGTGAAGAATGAACGGGGAATTGACTATCCTTTCCAACGTAGTTTCGTGTTCGGGTTAAATGTCAGTTTTTAATTTAAATGGATCAGGTTATGAAATTGAAATATGTAATTATCGTGTTGATCGCTCTGTTGTCGTTCTCGTCATGTAACGACTGGCTGGACGTGGTTCCGCAGGGACAAGTGCAGGGCGAAGATTTGCTTACGGACGAGAAGGGATATAATTCTGCCTTGGATGGTATTTATTATAAGTTGACTTCGGAGACACTTTACGGGATGGAATTATCGTTCGGGATGATGGACGTGTTGGCTCAATACTGGGATTTGTCCACGAAGACGAAGAATCCTTATTACAAACAATCGTTGTTTGACTACGAGGATGCAACTTCAAAAACTCGTTTCAAGGCAATTTGGTCCATGATGTACCAGGGGATCACGCAGGCCAATTATATTTTGGAATCTTTGGAAGGGAACCGGGACAAGATCAAGTATGCCGAATTGATAGAGGGAGAGGCGTATGCTTTGAGAGCTTTTATCCACATGGAATTGGCGTCTATGTATGGTCCGGTGATTCGCACGGAGGCCGATTTGGATAAGGAATGTATCGCTTACCGCACGGAGTATAACGTGAAGGCACAGGAATTTGAATCCATGCGTTCCGTGTTGACGAAAGCCAAGGAAGACTTGACAAAGGCAGAAGAATTGTTGAAAAATGATCCGATCGTTGAGAATAAACGTTACGGGAACGGAAATAGTTCTATGCTTGATTATCATGCCGTGTTGGAAAGAAGGGGTGACCGGATGAACCTGTATGCCGTGAAAGGATTGTTGATGCGGGTGGAACTGGCATTGATGAATAAAGCGGGGGCCCGGCAGTTGGCCGTGAACTTGATTGATGAGTGTAAATCCACCGAGTTATTTACCTTGACGGACAAGACGGATAAACTGTATGATATTAACATGGGCGAGGAGATGTTGTTGGGATTCTACAAGAATGACCTGTGGGAAGTGGCCCGAGATACTTTCGGAATGGAAAAAGGGAATGCCGAGGCAAATTTCTGTATTACTCCCAACCAGTATGATATATACCTGAATGAACTTTACGGGCGGGCCCCGGATGGTTCGGGTACGGATAATCGTTTGCGTGTTTGGTTCCAGAGGCCTTCTTCCGGTGCGGATTATTACAATTTCCAGAAACTTTACGAAACCTCGCATCCCGGCACGATATATTTGCCTTACTACCCGGAGGTGGCTATCTTGAAACTGTCCGAAGTGTACTATGTCGCCTGCGAAACATCGATTGGAGTGGATAACGGGAAAGCGTTGGAGTATCTGAACGAGGTAAGGGATTCCCGGAATCTGGCTAAATTGGCAGGTCCATACGGAAATGAGGAATTGATGGAATACTTGATGCGGGAGATGCGAAAAGATTTTATAGGGGAAGGTCGGATGTGGCCTATTTACAAGAGGCTGTACCGGGATTTCTACGTGCGTCAAGGGGTAATTATTGCCCCGACGGAGGACAAGTACGTGTTCCCTATCCCGGATGAAGAATACGAGTATTCCCCCAACACGAACCCCAAAGGAGACAAGTAACCTAATAAGCGAGTTATACTATGAAAAAGATAATATTATATATGATCATGGCTATTGCCGGCATGATAGCCGTGTCCTGTGATAAGGCGATAGATGAGTTTGATAACTCAACGAATTATATTTATTTCGATATGCCATTCGTTCTGGATCAATACGGGAGAAAGACAACTGTCCGGGAGGATAGCTTGATGTATTCTTTTGCTATGGACGATCCGTCGATGACGGAATACACGTTTAAAATTCCGGTAAATTCTGTTGGTCTGGTGACCGATCAGGACCGGGGTTTTAAAGTGGTTGTTGAATCGGGAACCGCTACTGGAAATGATTGGGATGAAACGTCTTTATCCAAAGGGATGATCCCGGCAGGTGAATTGATTGATACTTTGCGGGTGACCGTGAAACGTACCGATGTCTTGAAAAAAGAGTGGAGAACAATCACCTTTCGTTTGGAACAGAATGAACATTTTGCACTGGGAGCCGCGGAGTTGTTGAAGGCTAAAATATCCTTCACCGATATTTTGCAACCCCCAACTTGGTGGGCTACCTGGGAAAGATATTTTGGTGAATTTTCTCGTGAGAAGTATGCCAAGTGGCAGGAAATCTATTATTTGGGAGCCGATCCCAATTTGGAGAAATACGGTCCGGATACCGGTAAACAGTTATACTGGGGACAAATGCCTTATTACACGATGTCCAGTTGGTACCCTTCAACATTTATGTTTATTCGTAAGTTGAAGCAGTATTTTATTGATAACGAGGTGTACCCGGACGGGGATACTTCCAAACCCAGAATCACTCTTCCTTAATCCTTAAACCTGTTTATTATGAAAAAGAATATAACGATATATCTACTTTTGCTGGCAGCGATATTTTTCGCTTGTTCGGAAGATAAAGGAAATTACGATTATGCCCCTGCCAATAATTTGAAAATTAAAGGTATTCCCACGGATACCGCCGTGCAGAGTTACGAGGTATTGAAGTTGGTGCCGGAATTTGAGCGTTCCCTGCTCCCGTCGGAAGAGGGACTCGTGTACAGTTGGACGATCGAGGGAGAGGAAGTTGCCACGACCCGAGATTTGGAATATACGATTCCCGGTAGTTTGAACGTGGGTAAACATGATTGTCGTTACATTGTCACGGATTCGAAGAATGACATGAAATATTTCTACTCTTTTAATATTTCCGTGACGTCGCCTTTCTCCTGGGGCTATTATTTCTTGTGTGAGGGGGCGAACAAGGAATCAATTTTGTCCTATTTTTCTGCCAAAGAAGGTACGACGGATTGTATTCACGTGGATAATATCGGGGGATATTCCCTAGGGAGCGAGCCGAAGGCGATCATCGAACAATTCGGTAATATCTCTTCTTTAGGGGATTATTATTACACGTTTTACGTGATCTCCGCCAAGGGGGAGACTCCCACGATTATCACGGATAACGGGGCTTTCATGCCTACCGGGTTGATCACGAATTCCAGTTTTATGTTCGAGGGAGATTCCTATAACCCGACAGATGGCGTGATGATGGCCACGGGTACTCCTTATTTTATCTCGAACGAGAAGATTTATTCCTATAATTCGGGGCTGTTATATCGTCCGGCACAACATGACAAGGAGTATAAGTGGAGTCATCCGGCCTCTTATTATAGCTACGTGTTTGTTTTTGATGAATTGAGCAAGAAGTATTATGTACTGAAGAATCAGATTAACGATCCGGAGCAGGGCTTGGTGTCAGATAGCTACGCGCTGGATCGGGTTATCGAGATCAAGGAGCAACCGAGTTACGAGGGACAGACTCTTATTACACAATCCGTGGGGATGGATGCCGATGCTCATGTCCTGTCGTTGGCTTTGGCTGAATCTGGAAAAATTAATCTGGTTTCACTGCAATATATTGATTTCAGGGCAGCAAAAGATGAAGACCCTGAAATCAAGGAACAGGGTATATTGAAAACTTCCGAATCTCTCTCTTTGGCGGGGGCGGATGCTAATACACGGGGTATTTTGGTCGGACAGGACTGGTATTTCGTGGTAGGTAACAAAGTGTACACTTCTCCGGTTTTGAAACCGCAACTTGCAGATTTGACAACCTTGCCGGATGACTTGGGGGTACCGGTTGCCGTGGCCGTGTCGTCAAAAGAGACGCATTTGATCATCGCTACTTATGATGCCGGCAGCAGTCACGAGAATAAAGGATCGTTCGCTCTTGTAGATCTTACGACGAAAGAAGTTAAAGTGCATCGTAACGTGATGGGAAAATGTGTGGTGGCAAAAGGATATGATGCGAACCCGTGGTTCTAGTATTGGATTTCCTTTCCCCTCCTTGTCCGGGAGGGGAAAACCATTTGATAATTAGTGTTGCCACTTATTAGTTACTTCCCTTTACCTGAACCCATTTTATTGCGTCGGCAATGATTAATTGTCGTTTAGCTTCAATACCTTGTTTGGAATCATCCTTCTCGACGATACCACCTTTGTCGTTTAGAATAACTTGTACTTTCCCTTTAGGCAGTTCGAACTTACCTAAGGAAACCCAGCCTTCAGTTTCAAGGTCAGCTTCAATTGTAATTTCTTTTTTTATTCCGGAGTATAATATGGTATAATGTAACTTTGCTCCCGGAAAAATAGAGCTGACGGGAGGGAAACTTACAGAGATATCTTGATGATAAAAGAAAATTTCATAGGTTCCCTCTTGGGAAATGTCGGTTGTCCAGACTGCATTTCTTTTTCCACGACCGACTAGTTTACAATACGCGCTACGGATAGGATTTCCGAAACTGTGGTGGGTTATCGTTTCGATCCATTGGGAAGGATCGCAAACAAGGGTATATTTTTTTTGTTCTAATTTTGAAGATAATAAGACTCTTTTCTGTTCCACGGAATCTGTAAAATGGAAATTGTCGGAATCATTGTCTATGATGATATCCCCGGATAAAAAAGCAGAACTATCCGTGTGTAATATACCAATGGCTTTTTTATCCGCATATTGATGAATCCCGTTTTCATATTCCACGTAATAAACTGATGGGATGTTTTGTGATAAATGGGTTTGTATATATAATTGGCTTGGCTCCTGCGTCGTTTCCAAATAAATTTCATTGCACGTTTGAGGAGGGATAATATCATTTTGCTCTACCAGACTATTTCCTGCCACATCAAGTACGCCAAGTGAGATGATACCTAGTGTTTGTGCCGTATTCCACACTTTGTAGTGGATTTGATATTTATTTTCTTCGCCTGCAATCTTTGTCGCTCGTAAATCTTTGATCATGAATGAGGGTAATCCTTTTTCTTGGTATAAATGATTTAAAATTTTTTGTAGATCGAATGAATAACGATGGGCAAATTCTTCGCAAAACTGTTCTAGTTTTATTTCTGAGAACTGGAGGCGAGAGGCCATGTCATTGCAAAATTGTTTAAGTTCGTCGAGGGAAATCTGAGTCGAGAGATAAGCTTTTAAATATTGTGCTTTTAACCGAATGATTTCTCGTAATGTTTTTGTTGACAAATTTTCTTCCCGAAAGCCATCTTGTAAACATCTATTTTTCAAATATTCTGTGACGGCAATATATTCTTCGGAAAACTCGTTGTTTATTAGCATTATTCTTTGATCTTGTTGGAAAATTAAATCATTTAATAGTGTGTTTACCCCAGGATATTTGTCTGATGATATAAAGCTTGTGTAGTCGTAGAACATAGGGGAAAGGCTGTACGGACCTCCTAGTAAAGATGTCCCGAAAGAATGTAGCGTATTTTTCTCTACTTGTACATTCAATAATTCTTGATCTTCTGATGGATTCATTTTTCTGGCGATTTTTTTATTAATGCCAAGAGGACTGTAAGTTAACGTGAAGAATCTTTCTGGAAAAAATACTATTTCGGGTTGTATGTATTCACTTCCCCCTTTCCATTTTCTCTCGTGAGAAGTGTAGGTGGTCGGACTTTCGATAAACATTATTTTTTTGAATGGATAATATCGTCCAAAATTGGATTGTATCCTATTTTTGATTTGAGCAAACTGTATTCGTAGTTGTTCGTCTGTTATTTGATAAGAGCTAAACATGAATTTATGTTTCGGGAAATAGTATAATTCCAATAAAGTGTTGTCAAGTAGCATCTCTTTTTTCTCGTACTTCCCGATGCACAAACTAATTCCCGTGAGAGCTTGCTTGTTGATAAAAAGAATGCCTTCATCTGTTATTTTCGAGATCCCTTGTGATAGTACTTCCTTTTCTTTGGAGGTCTCTACTTTTAGGGTAAAATGAGTGAAGTTTGTTTCACGGGCATATGGGAATACTATATTTACTGGCGGAACGCAAACAGGATACCAAACGCATTCCGGGTGTAATAAGGTGTAGTTCTCGGTAAGAAAAGTATATTGTTGGCCAAATCGAAAGATGTTGTTTTGTTTTATTCTCGTTTCATTCGAGATTTCATTTGTTGGGAAATCCAAATAACAAATAGCATCGTCAATTTTTCCATGATAATCTATATTTAAGGTGATTTTTTCTGCCGGAGCCAATTTCCGATGCAAAACAATTACTTGATTTTCTCTAGAATAATCAAGGCCCTGTGATTTATCCAGAATTCGGGTCACGTGTAGGGCTGGGTTTAAATAGAGAATAATATGTGACAGGATTTCTTTAGTTTGATTTTGCACGCTTAATTTACTTGTGGCAGACATCTGTTTGCCGGATGAACGATAGGTAATGTCGTTCTGTATAACTCGGGCTTTATTTTCCGGCTGATAACGTAAATAAGTTGTTTTGTACAATTCTCTCCGGTTTTCTAAGGTTTTACAATCGTACCAAGAGTAAAGAATTGCAATACTTCCCGGTAGGAAGAATAGAATACTAATCATGTACGTGTTTCCTTTACTGGATATTTTGTTGGTAAGGCGTTGCCACATCCCACCCCATAAGTACATGAATCCAATTCCTAGTAATGTATATCCGAGACGTACCAACAAATATTTTGGTAGTGCTGTATACCCTGTTATATCGGAAAATTGATATGATAGCGTGCGCGATAAAAAATCAAATGTTCCGAATTGTATTTTAGAAAAATAGAAATAATTGCATAGAAGATAAATAATTAAAAGTAGGATAATTAAAACCTGACTTTTTATTATTCGAGTCATCCATAATGTAAATCCACTTATGAAAAATAATGTCGGTAAAGTTAATGTCAAAAAATAAAATAAATAGAATTCAATCCGAAATGGAGCGTTACTTCCCCATATATTTATAAATACGCCTATTATAAGTACACAAAAGTTGATTTTAATGAATTCTTTAAATATCCCAAGAATTTTACCGATACAAAACTCGTAATTACTTGCGGGATGACATTGTAAAACCTCGATTGTGTATTGAGTCATACTTTGTTTTTCTCGCTCTGTACAAGCGAAGATAATTACTAATGTTTGCAATAGGTTATACAGGTAAATATTTATGAATGGGAAAGAAGAAGGAAGGGCTATTTTATACCAAAATAGATTGTCTCCTCCTTGATTTATAAGTTGTAAAAATGGAATCCCTAAAATCGCCAATCCTGTGAATACTTGAAACAAAGTACTTCTTCTCAATAACCTTGCTTCGTATTTTGCGATTGTTATGACGTGATCATATTTCATGTTGTAGTCGAAATAAAGTTTGTGTAATATTGTTGTATAATTAATTTGTTTCTGGTCTCATGGGTATTTTTATGGGTTTTTCTTTATCTTCTTGTCTTAGAAATTGATATAAAATGTTTAAAGAATTAAGAAAATTGTAGTTTGTTTTGGTAGAATCGTCTTCTCGCATATATATAACATGATACTTAGTTTTAGCAACATTGAGTTCTTGTGTAATGTAACCAATGTAACTGAAAACTAATATGGTGTCTGAGATAGAAGTCGTTTTTATCATGAAAGAACCATTGTAATCTGTAGTTACTCCATTTGTTGTTCCTTTGAAAATAACCTTAATGTTCGATAACTTTTCATGTGAACCATACTTCCGTACTGTTCCAGAAATTTCCCGTGACAGAGAAATTGTAGGATATGTTATAATAAGCAATGCTATGATTGCCATCGTTTTTATGATTTTTCTATTTTCATGGTGTTTTAATTTAAAATTTGTACTGTACACAAACTTTATACTCTTTTTATAAAGACACCACTGAAACATGGAAGAGATGAGTGAGATAAAGGAAATGTTCAATATAATTACCATGTTCGGTATATATTGTACTTTGGGCAGTCTGGTCCATGCAATTATTGAAGGAATCAAAGCCCCATCCCTTCTTTAGCAAGCTTTACATACCTTTCTAAAGGATAAGCAGCCCCGTTTCTTGATGGTTGGCAGACTGTTGGGCGACAGTTAGGCGCCATCGCCCGATTGTCGCCCGATCATCGCCCGATTATCGCCGCCATTTTAACAGGATATAAGTAAAAATAACATTGTCGGGACTTGGGTAATGGAAAGCAATCGGGTGTCAATAGGGGCGCAACGATAAATTTTCGTGGCTGCGTTGCCATAGGAATTTCCATAGATTAGGGTATATAGTTACATTTTTGATGAATTTATTCTCCTGTTACTGTTTGCTTTGTTTAAAAATGTTGTATATTTGTGGCGTACGTCATAATCAGCGAAGTAGTGGATCTGCTTCAATTTCAGTGGCAGGCATTTTTTTTGCCTGCTGCTGTTGCCGATATTCGGTTCCGCACCCCCGTGGAGTGCATTAATGTGCCTCCGGCTTCGCTGAAGTGACGTACAACGGGTCAGGCGGGACCGTTCTTTTTGGAATACCCGTCTAAATTAATACATATTATTATGGAAGAAGATGTAAACCGTGTGTCTGCGGTAGACATGGAAGTACCCGGGCGGGTAGCCAATCAGTTATCAATTGAGGAGAAACAAAAATTGATGGAGTATTATTCGAAACAACTCGAAATGATGTATCCGATTGCGTCACCGGGAATGACGGATAAAGCGGGGCTTGTGACTCTCCAAAAAAGAAACACGAGATTGATTGAAATGTTGACATTATTCGATCGGTCGTGGGCAGATGAAATTTCGGTGATTCAAAAAGCTGTTCTGCAATATTTGACTACCGAGGGTATTTCTAAAAAGGAGCGGTTACGGATTGTAGAAGTATGGGGTGATTGGACTACTTTTTTGTTAGATAATTCTCGCTTTCGGGTGTTGCTTGGCCGATTTTTACAATATCATCAGCGTCAAGCGTGTGAATTGAATGAGTTATTGAAAACGGAGGATATGTCGTTGAATGTAGATGGACAATCAATTAATAGTCAGGATTATGGGGAATAGTGATTTTATCCCAGCATCGAATGTGTCGGAAAAATTTGCAGGCGATGAATGTCTTTCCGATTCCTTAACCGAGAATCGTTTTTACCGACAGATGGTCGAGGATCTTAAAAAATGTAACGTGGATTTGGTTTCTGAAGATCCGTTGGAAACGATCTATAATTGTATTTGTCATCTCAATAATCTTTTCCGGGTACTTCGTCGTCCATGGAGTTTCGAGTGTGGAAAAATACAAAAAGCTTGTGCCTATTATGTCGCTAACGCTAAACAGTCAAAACAAGAGAATGAGGCTGTTATTGATGCGTCAAATGGCTTTATATCTTCGATCTGTTATTTCACGGAATGGTATGATTTTATCTGTCAGATGCAACAATTCCTTTGTCATCAAGAAAAAGAACTGAAGCGGGTGTTTAAGAAACAGAAGCAAAAAGTTGTCAGTAATGATAAACCTGCCATGGAAGCCACGACTTATTGTATGACCGTGGGGAATAGTGAAATCTACGGTGTGACGTACGAGCAACTCGAAGAACTTTACAAGACGGTCGGTTTATTCATCAAGCGAGAAAAAGCTCCTTTTGATTGCAATATTAAAGGGTATAACAGATATCCGATTAGTATTGATAAGAGTATAAATTTTGATGCACGTAAGGAAGTGTTTTTTGTTGAATATGGTCTTGACACGTTTGAATCCAGTTTGAATTGTATGTCGGCAGATCAATTGAAAAGGGTGGCGGATATTATTTATGAATTCTTGAAAATGTATGGAGAGAATGGAGATCGGAAGGTTTGTTGGGATGTTGCGGATTATTCTCCTGTTGTGTCTGGTCGGGAAATTTATTTTAGAGTGAATGAAGATTCCCGAGCTTCACATTTCATGACACCACCTTATGTTCGAAAGCATATTGATAAGGTGGAAGATCGGGGAGTAGAGATCAGTTACGATATTAATGTGAACGAATTGGAATCTGTAAATTTGTCTTTTGAGGAATTCATATCGTTTTATCGGCAATTGGGGAGTTTTTTGAATTAGTGGGTTATAAAACGAGGGAGTCCAAAAAGTCATTTTTCAAACTCCCTCCCGGCTTCGCCGTACTCCCTCTATAAACAGAGGGAGAGTTGAAATACTCTCTTTTTTCGGGAAGAGTCACCAGCTCCTCCTCTGTTTATAGAGGAGGTGGCACGAAGTGACGGAGGAGTTTTTTGAATTAGTGAGTTATAAAACGAGGGAGTGATTATATTTAGTCACTCCCTCGTTAATGTTATTTGTCGTACCTTATTTCTTTTTCGGCATTTGTTTCATCCGTTGTTCCTGCATCCGTTGCATATCTTCCAATTTCTGTTGGAATTTGGATTTTTTCACGGGTTTCGTTTTGGCTAGTTCTATTTGTTTCAACAATTTCTCGTCGTTTACGAATTTCCGGATAGCCCAAGTCTGAACAATCGTGATCAACGTGGCGATGAAGTAGTAGTAACTCAAACCGGATGAATAACTGTTGAAGATGAACAGGAACATGATCGGCATGATGTACATCATCGTCTGCATTCCTTTCATCTGGTCATTCTGCGGTTGGTTCTTACTGTTGTACCACATATACAAGATGTTCGTGATCGTCATTAACAAACAGAACAGGCTGACATGGTTTCCGTAGAACGGAATGGTGAAGGGCAGCGTGGCGATGGAATCGTATGATGCCAAGTCTGTGGCCCACAGGAAACTCTTCTGGCGCAATTCGATGGCTCCGGGGAAGAAGTAGAAGAGGGCGATCAAGATCGGCATCTGCAAAAGCATCGGTAAACATCCTCCCATGGGGTTCACTCCTGCCTTTTTGTACAATTTCATGACGGCTTGCTGGCGTTCCATGGCCTTATCGGCAGGGATTTTCTTGTTGATCTCGTCAATTTGCGGTTTCAAAACTCGCATCTTGGCCTGTGACATATACGATTTGTAAGTCAGCGGGAAAAGAACAAGTTTAATGATCAGGGTCAACAGTAAAATGATAAGACCGTAGTTCAAGGTCACGTGCGATTCCAAGAAGTTGAAGATTGGAATTACGACGTAACGGTTAAACCAAGCGATCCATTTCCAACCCAAGTTAATCAACTGGGGAAGTTCAATATCTTTGCCGTATTCTCTCAAGACCGGATAGGAGTTCGGACCGAAAAAGAAACGCATATCGTATTTTTCAATGGCTTTCCCGGAGTAAGGTAATGAAATTTCAGCATCTGCCGTTTTCAAAAAGCCCGGGTTCGTGTTGTTGGCCGTGGAGACCAACACGTTCGGGAATGACTCTTTTGCGATAAGTACGGAGGAGAAGAATTGCTGTTTGTAAGCCACCCATTTCACGCTCGTCGGCAAGTCTACTTTCTCGTCTCCGGTCAGGGAAAGATGTTCTACATCATTGTTTGAGAAGTTGTAGTACACCCCGGTATAGCGGCTTTCAAAGTCTCTACTTTTTTCAAGTTGAGGCATATCCACTCCCCAGTATAGCGTGAGAAAGTTCGTGTTCGAGGCAATAACGTCATTCAGATTGTACGTGTTGATGTTGAAATCAACCATGTAAGAATCCGGGGCTAATTTGTACTCGAATTCGAGGTATTTATTTTCATCCACGTAAGCTCGCATCGTGAGTACTTGTTCAGCTCCCTCGGCATTCAGTTCTTTTTGACTCGTGTTTGGAACGAAAACCAGATCTGCCGTGTTGATTTGCTTGTTCCGGGCGTAGAAATTCAAGCCCATGGAACTCTTGTGGTCTTTCCACAGAATCAACGGGAGAGAGTCGTGTGTGCGGTATCCTTTTAGATCAACATAGTCAATGCATCCCCCTTTGGTGTTGATGTGTAATTTGATTTTATTATTTTCCAGGGTGTATTGTTCTACCGGCAGAGAATCTTGTTTGAAGATGGCCTCTGTTCCGGCTTGCTGCGTTTCTGTATTTTGTTGTTGTGCTGCAAAATCTGCCTGACGTTCTTTCTCCAATGCAGCGGCCCGTTGGGCTTCAACCCGTGCAATGGAGTCCCGGACATGCATGGCTTTCAGTTCCTCTTTGGAAGGACTCATGAAATAAGAGTAGCCGATTAGTATGAGCGCAATGACTACTAAACCGGTTATTGTATTTCTATCCATATTTTAGTTTTAGGTTTTTAATTTTTAACTGTTATCTTTTAACTTTTATGATAGACAGGCTTTCACAAACGCCACGAATAGAGGATGCGGGTTTGTTACCGTACTCTTGTATTCGGGGTGGAACTGTGTACCCACGAACCATTTATGGGTCGGGATTTCCACGATCTCAGTTAATCCCGTGTCCGGATTAACTCCTGTCGTGATCATACCGGCTTGTTCGAATTGTTCGGTGTATTTGCCGTTGAATTCATAACGATGGCGGTGTCTTTCCTCAATATCTTTTGTCCCGTAGGCCTCAATTGCTTTAGATCCTTCTTTCAGCACGCATTTGTATGCTCCCAGACGCATGGTTCCCCCTTTGTCTGTAACTTCTTTCTGAGACTCCATCAAGTCGATGACCGGGTATTTGGTTTTCGGGGCCATTTCCGTGGAATCGGCTCCGTCCAAGTGCAGCACGTTACGAGCGTATTCGATAACGGCCATTTGCATGCCCAGGCATATTCCCAGGAAAGGGATATTGTTGGTACGGGCATATTCGATGGCAAGAAGTTTTCCTTCAATTCCTCGTTGTCCGAATCCGGGAGCCACGAGAATACCGTCAACATCTTTGAATATGTCACATACGTTTTCCACGTTGATGTCGTGTGCGCTGTGTACCCATTTAATATTTACCTTACAATCGTTAGCCGCCCCGGCGTGGATAAATGATTCCACGATAGATTTATAGGCATCGTGTAACTCCACGTATTTCCCGACGAGGGCGATGGTGACTTTGCGATTATAGTTTTTGAATTTGTACAGGAAACGTTCCCATGATTCCAAGTCCGGTTCGTGTTTTAAAGGTAATCCAAGCTGGGAAAGAACGATTTCATCCAGTTTTTCTTCCCGCATTTTGATCGGTACCTTGTAAATCGTGTCAACGTCTATGGATTGGATAACGGCTTTCGGGTCAACATTACAGAAAAGAGCAACTTTTCTTCTCAGATCAGAACCCAGTTCATGTTCGGTGCGCAACACGATGATGTCCGGCTGTACCCCGTTTTCGAGAAGGGCTTTAACCGAGTGCTGCGTGGGTTTGGTTTTCAACTCGCCTGAGGCACTCAGGTAGGGAACCAAAGTCAAATGGATGAACACGGATTTTTCGCCCAGCTCCCAGCGTAACTGGCGAACGGCCTCGATGAACGGTAAGGATTCAATGTCTCCTACCGTACCCCCGATTTCCGTGATTACCACGTCGTAATCCCCTTTTGCCCCGAGGAGTTTTATATTTCGTTTGATTTCATCCGTGATATGCGGGATGATTTGTACTGTTTTGCCTAGATAATCACCGCGACGTTCTTTCGTGATCACGTTTTGATAGATACGCCCTGTCGTGATGTTGTTCGCCTGGGACGTCGGGATATTGGTGAACCTTTCATAGTGTCCCAAGTCCAGATCGGTTTCTGCCCCGTCATTGGTCACGTAACATTCGCCGTGTTCATAAGGATTCAAGGTTCCGGGATCGACATTGATATACGGGTCCAATTTCTGGTTTGCAACTTTATAACCTCTTGATTGAAGCAGTTTTGCTAATGAGGAAGCAATAATTCCTTTTCCTAAAGAAGAAGCAACTCCACCCGTAACGAAAACATATTTTGTTGACACGATATAAATATTTTATAGTTATTTCTATATTATACATCCAACGGTTTGAAAATACTTGAACTTTTTGTTATTCAATGAATAACAATCAAATGGAACAAGTATGTTGAAACTTAACGACAAAAGTAAGAAAAAATATCATACAAACATAAAAAGAGGCACTTTTGAAATGCCTCTTTTTGTGTTTGATGGTCTCAACTTAAATCATGCCATCGATGAGTCTCAGCTTTTCTTGCATTAATGCCAGTTTGTGGCGAGCGCTCTCGATCTTGTTGGAAAATTCTTTGACCAGACTCTCGGAATTGCTTGATTTGGAGAAGAATCCAATATTGTTTTCCCAAGCGTGAAGGTCTGTTTCCAGTTGCTTGATCTTGTTGACTAATTTTTCTCTTTCTTGAATGATCTTGCTGTCCTTGTCATCACTGTTGTCGAACGTGTTGATTTTGGACTTGAATCGTTCGATGTTTTTCTCGAATTCGTCGATGTCAAGCTGATCAAAGTGATCGTTGATTAGTTTACGGAATTCGTTTTGAACGGTTTCTTTTTCTTTGATCGGAACAAATCCGATTTCAGCCCAGCGGGTTTGGAAGGCTTTCAATGCTTCGATGTCATCATCGTTATTACCGGTCAATTTGAAATTGCGTACTTCTTCGATCAGTTCTCGTTTCAGTTCAAGATTCTTTTCCTGATCGGAAGAGACATGTTTGAATTGAGCTGATTTTCGATCGAAGAAATGGTCACAGGCAGACCGGAAACGGTTCCATATCTTGTTGGATACTTTTTTGGATACGGGGCCGATTGTTTTCCATTCTTTTTGGTACTCGATGATTTTCTTCGTGGTCGTAGCCCAATCCGTACTATCCTTTAACGCTTCGACTTTCTCGCAAAGTTCTATTTTCTTGGTCAGGTTTTTATTCTGCAAGGTCTGTATTTCCTGGAAGTATTGACGTTTTCTCTCGAAGAAAGCATCGCAAGCAGCCCGGTAACGTTTATACAGGCGATTACGCTCCTTGATCGGAATTGTCCCGGCATGTTTCCATTCGGTTTGCAGGGCAAGAACGGTATCCGTGGCCACGTTCCATTCGGAGAGTTTTTCGAAGGAAACAGATGCGTAATTTTCCAGTTTCACGCAAATCTCTTCTTTGATTTTCAAGTTGTTGTCCTGTTCTTCCCGGAGGTTGTCAAAGAAACGGTGGTAAGCGCTGTTGATCTTGTCCGTCACTTCTTTGAATCGGTTCCAGGTTTCTTCTTGAACTTCTTTGGCAACCGGTCCGATCTCTTTCCATTGCGAATGGAGTGATTGCAGTTGTCGAAAGGCATTCCCGATGTTATTGTCTTCGAGTAAAGCGTTGGCTTGTTCAATCAAGGCATTCTTGGCATCTAGGTTTTTTTTCAGATCAAGATCCCGCAACTCCTTGTTAATTTTGATATAATTGAAGAAGTTCTCCACGTGATGGTGATACGTTTCCAGCAAATCACTTGCTTGAGCTTGCGGAACCATACCCGTGTTTCTCCATCTGTCTTGCAAATTTCTGAAATCTTGGTATGTTTTGTTCAGTGATTCCTCGTGTTGAATCAGATCTTTTAACTCCTCGATAATCTGGAGTTTTTCTTTCAAGTTCTGTTCTTTCTCTCCTTCCAGTTTTTTGTAATATTCCGATTTTTTCTCCCGGTAAGTTCTGTACACGCTATAAAAGCGTTCTTTAGAATTGTCCTGATAGTCGAATGCCTCAGCCGGACTCCCGTCTTTGGTAAAATCGGCTAATGCTTTATCGTATTCTTTTTGGTACTGGGCCTCGAAAACTTGGGGTAGGGAATCCAGCACCTTCAGGCGTTGCACGGGGAAATCGTCGATTAAAGACTTCATGTGAGAAATAATCTCGTCCGTGTTAAAACTGGAGAAATCCCATGCCGGAACTTCCTTTTCGGGGGCTTTCTCTATCGGTGTAGGTTGACCCTGAACTGAAACCTCTTCTTGTGTTTCATCATTTAAAGTATCCGGAGAAATTGGCTCGTTGTTATTCAACTCTTCGGCTTGTTGTAAGTTTTCTTGCTCCATAACTGTTCGTATTTTTACGCATTCAACTCACGAAATTAATGATTAATTCTGATAATGCCAATTTATAATGAGTAAAAAAAGCGAGAGGAAGTTCTTTTTGGATTTCAATTGTAAAGCACGTATCTTTGACATTTATAATTGATGCTTATGTTTTCGTATATTCTGTATGGTTTTGTATGGTTGATTAGTTTTCTTCCGTTCCGGGTCCTTTATCTGGTGGCGGATTTGAACTATTTGTTGCTTTACTACGTGATTCATTATCGGCGTAAGGTTGTGAGGACGAATTTATGTAATTCTTTCCCGGAGAAAAGCTTGCGGGAGATCAAGGCGATTGAACGGAAATATTACAAGCATTTGGCTGATTTGTCTATCGAATTATATAAACTGTGGCACATGTCCGAGGGCTCGATCCGAAAACGTTGTGTGTTTAAAAACACGGAGTTACCGCAGTCGTATTTTGACGAGGGAAAGAGCGTGATCGGGGTGTTAGGGCATTATGGTAACTGGGAGTGGATGTCTTCCTACAGTTTGTGGGAAACAGGTGCGGATTTTCTGGCCTTGTATAAACCGATTCGTGATAAAGTGACGGATCGTATGATGAAACAAATCCGTTCAAGGTTCGGGGCGGTACTCGTGGCAAAGGATGACACGTTAAGGGTTATCGCTCGTTACCGTTCGGAGAATCGTTTGTTTCTGGCTGGTTTTATTGGTGATCAGACTCCTAACGGGCGTAATTTGAATTTCTGGACGCGCTTTTTAAATCAAGATACCCCGGTTCTACTCGGTACGGAACGGATAGCCCGGAAGTATAATATTCCGGTGGTTTCGGTGCGTATGCGTAAGGTGAAACGTGGGTATTACGAGGTCGAGTTCGTGGATGTGTGTGCCAACCCGTCCGAGTTACCCCAAGGGAAGTTGACGGAAATGCATACTCGATTGTTGGAATCTTTTATACAAGAAGAGCCGGAGTTTTGGTTGTGGTCGCATAAAAGATGGAAACATAAGAGAGTTGAAAACTAAAAGCTAAAAGTTAAAAACTAAAGGAAATTTAAAATAGGGAATCAAAAAGCGTTGTCCTTGTGCGATGGAAATCTAAAATCATAAATCTAAAATTAGAATGGCGAAACGGGTAGCTGTTATTATATTGAATTGGAACGGGGAGAAGTTATTACGGGAGTTTTTACCTTCGGTCGTGAAGAACACGAATACAGATTTGGGGCGTGTCGTCGTGGTGGATAACCATTCGACGGATGGTTCCTGGATATGTCTGGAACAAGAGTTTCCGGACGTGGAACGGGTGCTGTTCGAGGATAATTTCGGATTCGCCGGGGGATATAACCGGGCAATCGAGATGATCGAGGCGGAATACGTGGTTCTTTTAAATAGTGACGTGGAGGTCGCTCCCGGTTGGTTGGAACCGTTGGTCGCCGTGTTGGACCGGGACGAGAGGGTGGCGGCCGTGCAGCCGAAGATATTAGCGTACCGGGATAAAAAGAAGTTCGAGTACGCCGGAGCAGCCGGGGGATATATTGATTATTTAGGATTCCCGTTTTGCCGCGGGCGTGTGATGGATACCACGGAGCAGGATGATGGGCAGTATGATGATGAGGTCGATGTTTTTTGGGCAACGGGGGCCTCTCTATGTATTCGGCGGGACGTGTACCGTGCGACCGGAGGGTTGGACGAGGCTTTTTTCGCGCACATGGAAGAGATTGATCTTTGCTGGCGATTGAAAAATGGAGGGTATACTTTAAAGGTGGTTCCTTCTTCTGTCGTCTACCATTTGGGGGGAGGCTCGTTGCCGATGAATCATCCGAAAAAATTGTTTTTGAATTACCGGAATAATTTATTGATGTTGCATAAGAATCTGTGTGCTAAACAGCGTAAGAAAATCTTTTTTGCACGAGTTTTGCTGGACACGATGGCGGGAGGGCTTTTCCTGTTGAAAGGTCAATGGTCCAACACCCGTTCGGTAATCCGGGCATACAAGGCTTTCCGGGAGATGAGAAAAGTCTATCCGGTTCCTGAAAGTTCCATGAGTCTTTCGGGAATATATCCCCGGAGTATCGTGTTGGATTATTTCTTGCGGGGTAAAAAGAAGTTCTCGGATTTAAATTTTAAATGATGGTAAATAAACCTTTGACATAAAATGTTGTCATAGGGGTGTAGGCTTTAACGATATGATTAGAAAGCATGAACGAGATAAGTGATGAAGATATTGTAAGAATGTTTCATTCCGGAAATGGAGAGGAAAAAGCTTTTCGGTTACTTGTAGGAAAGTATAGCGAGAGGCTTTACTGGCATATCCGTAAAATCGTGATAGGGCATGAAGATAGCGACGATGTGTTGCAGAATACCTTTATCAAGATTTGGAAGGGGTTGAGGGAGTTTCGTTACGAGGCGAAATTGTTTACATGGATGTACCGGGTGGCGACGAATGAGGCGATTAATTTTTTGAGCGAAAAACGTCGGAAGACTTATGGAAACTCGCAGGAGATTACTCCCATGTTGGAAAATCAGTTGGAAAGTGATAGTTTTTTCTGTGGGGATTCGATCCAGCGGGAATTGCAGAAAGCCGTGTTGAAATTGCCGGAGCGTCAACGCCTGGTATTTAATATGAAGTATTTTGATGACATGAAATATGAGGATATTGCCGAGGTACTGGATGTCGCCGTGGGAACGCTGAAGGCAACTTATCACAATGCGGTAAAGAAAATAGAGGAAAGTTTGAAGATTTCGGATACTTTACCCTCGTTCGAATAGTTATTGGATAATAGAAAATGGAAGGTTATGGATAATTTGGATGAGAAATATAAATCAAAGAACCCGTTCACGGTGCCTGATCGTTATTTTGACACGTTGGGCGATCGGGTGATGGACCGGATAAAGGATGAGGAAGGGAAGACGCGGAAAACGAGTTTGTTTCAGACGTTAAAACCTTATCTCGGTTTAGCGGGATTATTCGCTTTCGCAATGATCGTCATACAGTTGCTAGTTCCTAATCTGGTGGATGAAAATCGGATGCTGTCAAAAAATGGAGAGCAGGCGAACATGACGCCACAAGCAGAGGATGAGAATATTTTCGATGCGGATTTTAACCCATCTCGTGAAGAGATCATCGAGTATCTGTCACAAGAGACTGATCCGATTGAGTTTTTATACGCGGAGCGTAGGTAGAATTGAATGTACAAGCAAGATATATGAAAAAGATAAGTTTGATTATATTGATGGTCGGGTTTGGTTTTTCTTTATTTGCCCAAAGCGGGAAATTGAGTGAAGACAAACGGAAAGAGTTCGAGGCTCAAAAAGTAGCCTTTTTTACTCAAGAGATGGATTTGACCCCGGAAGAGGCCACTAAGTTCTGGCCTTTATATAACGAGATGCAGCAGAAAATTCGTGTCGAGAATGATAAAATACGAGATTTGACCTGTCGGAAAGATAAAAAAGAGGTCCCGGAAGTGACGGAACAACAAGCTTTGAAGAATTTGGAGATTATGTTATCTGCCGAACAGGCTGTACGAGATATTAAGAAAGAATATATCGAGAAGTTGACCAAGGCTCTGTCCGCCAAGAAAGTGTGGATGATGATTGAGGCCGAGCAGAAATTCCATCATCAATTGTGGAAGAAGATGGGGAAATATCCTGCACCCGCACAGAAATAGTCGATCAAGTGGGGAAATTCGTGGCTGAACGTGAAAAAAAAGAAAAAAATCACGCCAAAAGCTTGCAAGAACAATAAAAAGCACTACTTTTGTCAGCGCAATTGGAGAGATGGGTGAGTGGCTGAAACCAACAGTTTGCTAAACTGTCGTACGGGATACTGTACCGGGGGTTCGAATCCCCCTCTCTCCGCCACCAATTTTGAAGCTCATTTTCGGGGCGTAGCGCAGTCCGGTAGCGCATCTGCTTTGGGAGCAGAGGGTCGCAGGTTCGAATCCTGTCACCCCGACAGAAAATGAGACAGTTACGAAAGTAGCTGTTTTTTATTGCCTTGATTTTTGGGTGGATTTGAGCAAATGTTTAAACTGAGGTTTAAACCAGAAATTTAGTATGAATGCTTCAGTATCAGTGGTTTGTTACAAATCTAAGGTGCTTTCTAATGGAAAATCCCCTTTAATGCTTCGGGTTACAAAAGATAGAAAACCAAAGTATGTAAGTTTGGGTATTGCTATCTTTCCTAAATATTGGGATTTTGAAAAGAATAAACCAACCCCTAGATGTCCTGATAAGGAATTAATAGAGAAGATTATTTTGGATAAACAAGTTGAGTATCAGCGTCAGATACTGGAATTTGTAGCAGAGCAAAAGGAGTACACGGCAGCATTGCTAGTGGAAAGTAAGAAAGTAAAGCTAGTAAATAAGACGGTGGGAGAGTTCTATAAAGAGTTGTTGGTTAGTTTTAGGGATTCTGGAAATGAGGGGAATAGATTGGTTTATAAATATTCCTATAATTCGTTAAGAGATTTCACTTCTTCTAATTTAGATATTCCTTTTAGTTCAATAGATGTTGCTTGGTTAAAACGGTATGAAAGTTGGCTTGTAGGAAAGAAGTGTAAGGGGACAACTTTAAGTGTACTTTTTAGAACTTTACGGAGTACATTTAATAAGGCAATCGAGGCTAAAATAGTAAATAAGAAATACTATCCTTTTAATGAATATAAGGTGAGTAAGTTTGATACCTCAACCAGAAAGAGGGCATTATCTAAAGAGGATATGATGAGGATTATTACCACGGAAACCATAAATGCTACTTTCATAAGGGAATTTACTCGTGATATATTTACTTTTGCTTATTTGAGTGGCGGTATTTCACTAGTAGATATGGCTAACTTGACCTCCTATAATGTACACAGGGGAAGACTTCGTTATCACAGGCAGAAGACTCATGGAGCGATTAATTTTAAGTTATGTGAGCAGGCAAAAGAGATAATAAAGAAGTATGCCCCTTACCAGAAGGAAGCTGGCTATCTTTTCCCAATCTATGATAATAGAGTGCATAAAACATCGGTACAAAAGAAAAATAGGCTCCACAAGATGCTTGCTAAGATCAATAAGGAGTTGAAACTTCTTGCTTCGGAATTGGAAATAGATGCAGATGTAACAACTTATGTTGCTAGGCATTCATTTGCTAGCATTTTGAAGAATACAGGTGTTAATATAGCTCTAATCTCCCAAGCATTAGGACACCAAGATATAAAGACAACAGAAATATATCTTAGTAAGTTTGATGATAAGCAAATGGATGAAGCTATGAGTAATTTACTTTAGATGTATCTAAAGTTGATAAATCAAGTAAGGTGAGTTTTAGCCAGAATGGTATATAACAATGTATTTTCTGGCTATAATTCACTTAAATGTTATTCGTAAATAATCATCCCATTTTTACATATTCAATCCTCAAAGTGTATCTTTAAATATTATTTTCTTCTTTAAATACATATCTTTGTGTTAAAATCAAAACTGAACCATGATAACGAAAATAGAAAAAATACAAGCTATTGGTAATTTTGAAGATTATGTGGCTGTTGGTGACGTTACTCTCAAAGAGTTTAATTTAATATATGCTGAAAATGGCGCAGGAAAAACCACATTAACATCAATTTTTCGCTCTCTTTCATCAGGAGAAACATCACTAATTTTAAAACGCAAGAGGGTTAAAACATTAATGCCACAGATTGTTTCAATTAAAGACACGAGTTGTCAATTCCAATATAATTCAAATCAATGGAATCAGTTAAAGCCAGATATAGAAATATTTGATACTTTTTTTGTTAATGAAAATATTTATTCTGGTTTTGATATAAATAATGAACACAAAAAGAAATTGCATCAGTTCATTCTTGGGCAAGATGGAGTCAGGATCAAGAATAAAATAAATAAAGCTAAGACCTTAATATCGATACAAAAAGCTACTATTACTCAAATAGAAGATGAGATAAAATTACAAGCAGGATATAATGATGTCGAGAAAATATTATCTTTAGAGAAAGAGAAAAATATAGATATTTTGATTTGTACCAAAGAAAGAGAATTAGAAGTTGCAAAATCTAATGAGATTATCCTTAAAAAGGAAAACCTATCAAATATCGAATATATTAGTTTACCTTTTGATTTGGTAAATTTAGGGAATATTTTAAGTACAGATATAAACAACATAGAACAACATTATTTAGAAACGATACAAGGAGACATTAAACAACTTGAGGACAAAGGATTAAACAATGCAAGTAAATGGCTCTACTCTGGTTATAAAGTCTTATCACTTCAAAATGACATCTGTCCTTTTTGTAAGCAATCACTAGATAATGCCCAACAAGTAGTTAAAGCATATTCACAATACTTTAATGAAGAATACAACACCTTGATCAAAAGCATAAAACAAGAAAAATCTTTAATAGAAAATTATAATTTACCTCTTGTATTATCCAAATTAAAAAATTCTTATAAATCTATCAAAGAGAATGAAGAGTTTTGGAAACGTTACTTCGATATTAAGACTACAATTCCTCCATTTATCAACGATGAAAATGAATGTTTGAGTACTTTTACCCAAATGAAGAATCTAATAAATAAAAAGCAGATAAATCCAATAGAGCAACAATCAATAGATGTTATTATACAATTCAAAAATACAATTGAAATAATAAACAAACAAATTAGAACAATAAATAGCATCGTAGCTTCATATAATGAACATATTAAAGCTTTGAAACAAAACATTCGTTCCAAAGAAATAGTTGAAAAGGAACTCAAGGTACTAAAAATAAAAAAGATGAGATATGAATTACCTCTTGGGGATTTATGTAATAAGCTTAAAGTTCAACGAAAACGATTAACCCAAATAAATCAGATTAATTCAAATTTACAAAAACAACAGAAGACTATATCGAACACATTATTTAGTACTTATGGTGATAAAATAAATTACTATCTACGAGATGTTTTTTGTACAAAATTTTTAATAACAAACACGAGAGATGCTGGATATAGAGGTCAATCTAAAGAACCGCTAATTGATTATACATTAACTTTTGATGGAGAAGAAATTTCATTTGAAGAAAATCATTCTTTAAGCATTAAACATTCTCTAAGTGAAGGAGATAAAAACACGATAGCTTTCAGTTTTTTTCTTGCAAAACTTGATTTATCTTCTCAATTAAATATGAAAACTATAATTTTTGATGATCCTCTTTCGAGTTTGGATTTAAATCGGCGTAACAGAACTATATCGCTTTTGACACAATTAAAAGAAAGAGTTAAACAGATTATAATTCTTAGTCATAACTTACATTTTTTACTTGACATCAACTCTATCAACAAAATTAAAAAGTCTGAAAAAAGAACTCTTCAAATTTTAAACAATAATGGTAAATCTTGCATCGTTGAATATGATTTAAAAAAAGATTGGCTTAGTGGATATTATAAAGCGATTATTACTTTAGAAGAATTTCAAAAAAATCCTAATGAAGAAAATAAAGAAAAAGCAATTAGCTGCATTAGATTAGTGTTAGAAAGCTTCTTGAAGTTCAAATATTGTAAATATATACCTGATATGAATCAAACATTTGGAGCAATAATAAGCACTCTCGAAACAGATAGAAATTGCAATTTTTCTAATAATAAAAAGTCTGATATTATAAGACAATTGTATGAATTAAACAACATATCATGGAGAGCACACCATGCCCCTATAGAAGAATGTGAAACAATGACAGAACTGCATATTCAATTAGCAGAGCTTCAACAAATTTATATTCCACAAACATTACAATTAATTTATAAAGATTTGTAATGCTACAAAATTTATATTGTTATCAAAGTAGTATTTCCATCTCAAAGGAGATACTACTTTTTCTTTTTAAAAATCTAAATTCAAATAAAATATGTCGAGTGGAAAAATACTATCTAATTCCTTTTATATACCTATTCTGTAAAAAATTCACCAACTACAATTTTACAACTAGAAACATCCCTCAAGCAATTAAAAATCAATCTCGTCAACAGGCACACTCTCTAAAGTTCATTAACAAATCCTTTAGTTGTGGTTATTTAGATAGATTCTCTCTTATCGCTTTAAGCGTGTACGTGTACGGTTTCTTGCTGTATGAAAGGCTTACATCATAATAATCTTCAACGGTATTCTTCTTCACTTTATAATCAATGCCATACCGTTTGTATATATCCTGTAACTGGTTTTTAATATCTTCTTGTGGTATTGGCACGTTTAAAGGAAAGGCTTCTCTTATTTCCTGTAATACCATTGGGCTAAAACGTAATAATTCTATATTATATTTATCCAGAGCCTTTTTTATCTCCGCTCTCTGGTACTTCTTGTTTGCAAATACTTCAACACCTAACTTCTCGTACGCTTCAACTATCAATTCTCCATCTTTTTCCTGTTTAAGTATGCCAGTATAAAAATTACGATCTGGATCACCCTGTAACTTGTTCAATTTATCAAGCATCAATTTACAGCGTTCAGAGAATGTTGGAAGCTGTTTCAATTCCATCCTGACACTGTCACTTACCGCATAAAACACGCTCCTGTAATTAACCGTAAAATGCCCTGTTTGCTCGTAAGATTCTTTTAAAGCATTCCCAGATAGATAATACCGTTTTACCCTCTCGTTGTTGTAATAATTATCAATGGCGAAGTAGTCTATTTCAAGCAATCCATCATCAAGTTGGGTGGCAAATTCTGCTAGACCTAATCTACTTATATCGTCAAGTATAGCTTCCTTCCGTGTTTTATCTGTGGCTGTATTGTACCTAGTTTGTAAATCCTCGTAAGTTTTCAACTTCTCTTCCAGTTCAATATCAATTTCTTCATCCGTTTTTACCTTTAACGTGTTACGAACGTTAGTAACGTGAGTAATTGAATTAAATGTACTACCGTTAATCTCTTTTCTAAAGCGACCGCATATTTGTACCGCTTCCGTGTACGGGTCAATCATTGAATGTTCCGCCTCGTACAAGTTGGTAAGCATCACTATATCTGGTTTCACTTTCAATATTATATCCAGTGCAGAGTAAAATCGACAGGTTAAAAAGTTATACTTGGCGATAGGTTCTGAATATAAACTTGCGACATTAGCGTAACCTTTCTTCTTTAGCTTCTTCACGCTTTTACCAGAACAGAATATCTTTGATTGTCCTTCAATACCTAAAGTGTTCACGATCTTATCAATGCCATCCGTTGTGTTCAGGAAGACGAACACGCAAGAACTGTTTGCTAGATCATCCAGTAACAATTTACGAACGGACATTTCATAGCTATTAGTAATAATTAGATTCAAAGATTTCTTGTAATCAAAATCAGGTTTGACCTTTATCCACTTGAAATTTTCAAATCGAGGATCGCTCACCTTTAGCGGTGTCGCTGAAACGAACGCCTTACCTTCAAACTGGAAAAAATCTTTCATCGGTTTCGTTATCTTCCTGCGAAAATCACTATCCTCCGTCACCTTTTCACATTCATCAAACAGGCAAAAGAACATACCATACATATCCAGTTTCAACTCTTCACACGCTTTCTTTACCTTCCAGAAACTTTCTGGCGTGGTAAGAATCTTCTTGTACTTAATCTCTGCCCTTTGCAAATACCGTTTCACGTCAGGAACTTTACAATTTTCATAAACTGGCAATATCTCATCTTTACCGTACGCTTTATCATGTATCACTGGTAAGGTAGGTTCTATGATAATTGAATGACGTTTTGCGTGTAATTCCTGATAAGTGGCACCAATTCCCGTTAGCGTTTTATCCAGTATCACGTTACTTGGAATGTCTTTATATCCTATCGTTTTTAAAGTGTTAATCAAACGTTGTCCCTTTTTCAATATCGCTGGGATAACTTCAAACTTCAATTTTTGAAATAATCTCTTCATGTGATCTAATTTTACAGGTGGTGAATTTTTACTGTCGTTTAGGTATTATATACCGTTCCAGCTATTTTCTCACCGACTTCAAATTTTGGTGATTAAAGGAATCCGTGGTCGTTATTTGAAACAACCACAGAAACCTCACTTTAGAACTAGTATTCAATCCTCAACTCGTTCAACAAATCTGGATTCCAACCGTCTTCACTGATTCCCCGTTCCAGTTCCTTCACTAGAATTTCTTTAGCACCTGTTTGCAACTTGGCAATCATTGAATCGTATTCCCCCTCGTCAAACTCTTCATCCTCTTCTTCCGTACCCTCGTTCACCACCTTGAAGCATTCATCATTGTAGGCGTTTATCCTTTTTTGCAAGGAGGTTCGCAACTCGGATGTTATTGCCAGTATCTCTGCATCATTGTAATGATGATTGATATACCACAACAATTCTTCAGTTATTAATTTGGGAACTTTACCCAGCTCTCTTCTTTTTTCTAAATCAATCATGTTATTAATATTATAATTAAACAATGAAGGTTTCTGGTTTTAGCCATTGTCAGACTTCACACGTGTTTAGCTAAAACCAGAACCTTTTTATTACTTGCTAGCCTTTTTTAATAGCGTGATAAAGTCATTACCAGATTTCACCGCTTTAAACTTCTTCGCTTTATCTTCCAAGCTTCCCAGTTTACCCAGAGCCTCGAAAGCTTTTTCTTCACTTGTCGCACTACTATACCCTTCAAATCCCTCGATGAAGTATCGTTTGGTAATATCTTTCACTTCAATTCCTGCCATTTGACAGAACGTGATGAACTTGTTGCCTCTCTCTATATTAATTTCCGCTCCCTGTGGTAAGGTATATTCTTCCCCTTTCAACGCCAAGCTCGTTGCCTTGTCAGATAATTTTTTCTTGGTGTAGATTAACCCCAACGTGGAAGGATTAAAACCCTCTTCCATGCGTTTCGCCATAACATTCAGTAATTCATCCTCTTTATTCACCAAAGCCGCTACTGTTATTTTATCCTTCGTATTCCAGTTGCCTACCCTGTTTATATCAACAAGATATTCCCCTACATTCTCTTTCTCCTTAATCCTAACGTTAGGAATAACACGAGTTTCACCAGTGGCGTTTATTCTGGCGAAAGCTATGCTTCGGTGCTGACCGTCCAGAACAACAAAATAATCTTTTACCTCTTCTTGAGGGATTGGCTTACCTTCAATATCTTTTACCGTGTATCCCTGTTCCACAAGTGAAGCGGCAGGAATCACGATAACGGGATAGGCTTTCTCGTACTTTCCATCTGAAATGATAGAGATAAAAGTACCCACCTTCTTGGAATCAATGGGACGATTGTTTTCAACAAAAGCCAATTTTTTGCTTACCTCTGTTTTCTGGTAGGTATCGCCATCCACCACTTCAAAGGTGATAAAATCAGGTTTAACCTTTATCTCGCTTGCCTTCATTTCAGGATGATTGGCAACTTCCACTTCCAGCTCTTCCACGATCTTCTTCTGCGCCTCGATAACGGCAGGATTCATGTTCTTGTTCTCCAAGCTGGTTAAATCTTTTCTAGCTTTAGCCAACTTCTTCTTTAATTCGATCAAATCCATAACGTTCACTTTTACTTCTTCAACTTGATTGATTACTTCTTTTTGATTTTTTACGAAATTGTTCATAAATAAAAAAATTAAAAATGATTCAACTTATTTTCTCAATCTTGAATGAGGTGCGCACCGTTAAGATTGATTTGTCACAAAAGTAGAGTTCAGGGAGAAGGTGTGCCATAAAGAATAATCGCCATTTCGAACGCTATTCTTTAGACTTTCCATTTCCTTCAAGAACTCTATTTTCACGTGGCAAACTAACTTCAAATCGAGAGGTTAAACCATAAAGAATGGAGGTCATTTAGAGGTCTATTCTTTAGATGTTCTCTCTTTATCAATTTGTTCGCCAAGACAAAAATGCGGCAAAAAAAGGAGGGGAATTATAAAGAAATATAGCCAGTTCAAGGGGTATTCTTTAGCTGGCTATGAATCAAGCATGTACGTGGTAATACTACCAGAAATAAAGTTTGGAGGAATTGTTAGGGGAGGTTCTATAATTACCTTGTGAGACAGGAATCCATTCTGGTTTGTAACCATGTTTTTCAAGGTAAGCTATCTTGGCGTTTATGTAGTTCTCGTCGATTTGTTTATCTTCATCCTTTACCAGTCCTATCAATTCCATGTAATCGAGGATAAATTTATATATATCACTTTTTCTCTCCATGCCAGAACGGTTTACCAGTAAACGGTATATCCCTACCATCACGAGATTCTGTGCTGGGTTATCTGCCTTACGCCCTTTCTTCGGTGAATAGACTTCCTTTAATTCTTCTTCCGCTTCTTCAATGGAATTTACTCCCAAGTATATATGAAGGTAGGAATCCAGGAGATTGGTAAACCAGCTCTCCATGGCATTATTAATGATAATCTTTTCTTGGTTGTTACTTAAAGTGATGGATTTATCTCTCTTCCTTTTATCCCTTTCAAGGAACAGGTAGAGTTGTAACATTTCAGGTCTTATTTGCTGGAAATAGGTATCCATGTTATACGTTTCTTCCAGTAATTCTGGATCGAGGATAGGTTTGAACGCTTCATGTTTCTTGTAGATAATGGCTAGCATCCAGAGGGTGTAGAATATGGAATCCCTATTTTTATCTGGCAATTTACTAGTCAACTCCTCTATTTTCTTTTTCAATCCATCATCTTCAAAAAGGATTCCTTTTATGTTGTCTGTCATGTAAGCTAAGGTATCAACCACTTTTATCATCTTTTGCTCTCTAGGAGCGTAACGTTGCCAATCAAACGGGGTATCACTTGTTGCCAGTTCATCTAGCGTGCTAGGAACTTCTATCATGTATTTATCCTCTACCTTACCCATGAATCCCCACGTGGCTAGATACATTCTTTCTATTTCTGGATATAACATTGTCCTGTTATAGGCGAAGTATTCTTTTAATGCAGGTTCAATATCCTTCAACGTTTCTATTAAAATCATCTCGTTTGCTTCCATAATCATTCTTTTTAGCCGCTTAAAAGTAGGAAATATTCCCCCTACCTAAAAGAGGTGACAAGAAAAATAACAGGTATTATCCCCAGTTAATATTTTATCATGTAGTGAAAAATTTGAAGCATTTTACTGTTATATACCCGATCCGTTAAAAACTCACCAACCTGAATATATCCAGTACAAGCATATCTATAACTTGAAAACTTGCCTGTTAGCTACCCTTATCTTCAGTATTCTCACTTTATACATATCTCAACTCTATTTTTAAAGAATACCTATACTCTATTTGTCGGTATCCCAGATGTTTAATATCTTTGTATCATCTTAAAGATCAATGTATACCATTTGAAACAATCATATAAGGATTTAGATTTATCCTGTTACTCCTTGCAAGTCCACCTGTAAGGAGTAATTTTTGGTCTTCAAGTGGCACCAGTTTAGATACACAGTACTAACCAATCAAACTATTAAATCATGTACACTTACGAGCGATTAAGGCGTTTAGCCATACAATCAGGTATTCCAGATAACAAGGTATCCATAGGATTCTGGATAAAGTCTAAAGGGCTGAAAAAGATTAAAAAACAGGTAGATAAAGTAAGGAAAATATACTACGTCCCAGATGAGAATACTAGAATCCAGATACTACCACCTTCTAAAGATTAATCTATAAAGCTACATGATATAACTGTATTTCATGTAACCAGAGATTCCAACCTGAAATAGAGAGATTATCCAACCATGAAGATCAATATTTAAAAATTAGGGATTTGACGGGGTATGCTTTTAGGGAATTGACAGGGTACATACTATTAACTAGTAAACTAATAACTAGTACTGGTGTTACAGGCTTGCCAGCCTATCCCACTAAATAAAAGTAGAACCAGTGAATCCATAGATCATTTTTAGATGGTTGTTTCAAACTGGAATTAATAATGGCGAATGAAGAAGAAAAGAAGGATTATAGAATCATAACGAGAGATATTGCAGGTAAACTGAACCTAGATGAAACTTATACATTTACATGGTTACTTTTTAAATCAGATTACGAAACAGGAGAATCCCATGTACTGAGGGAAACACTTCGTGAGGTTACTGGCATTAAAGATGTAGATACCATTTCCAAGTACACTGCCAAATTTGAAGATTTAGGCTTCCTGCGTAAAGAGTATAATTACAGGAACAATGAAGGACAGTTTACCACACCTGTTACATATCATGTAAACATTCCAAAGAGTAACTGGGTCAGGTTCAAGAAAGATTTATTACTGGAAGATATTCCTGATGAATCAAAAGCCTTCCTAGTACTACTTAAATGTTTATGTATCAATAATACCAATATTATTTACTATAACAAAACAGAAATAGCTAGGCGATTAAATTTATCTCCCAAAACGGTAAAGAAATATATAGATTTGGCAGTAAAGCATCATAAACTGGTGGAAGTTAATAATTTCTTCCTTATCACGGATAATAATATCATACTGGATACCCCACATGCTAAAAGTAATTTTGGACTGAGAACTTTTGACAAGTTAGCTAGAGAGAAATACGATATTATATATAACTATTGTATAGAGAAGAATGTTATCCCACCTCCATACGATTTCAAGCTAATGGAAGTATTATGTATCCACAGGTACGATCAACCAGAAGAGGAACTGGAAACGGCAGTTAGAAATGGAGATAGAAATGCCAAGAAGCATTATAACTATTATTCATTGAAATATAACCTGCCTAAATTATGCCCTAACCTGCCACCTCAAATACATAGTTTACAATATTTCCTTACTTCGTTGATAAACACCAAAGTTTACAAGGAGAGGGCTTCTAGTCCAAAAGAAGTAAAGAAGACTATATTATACCTTTAATTATAGATAATATGGATTATCTATTGTTTCAATGATTCTAATAAATCTATTTTCTGTATTAATGATTTTGTAGATAATTCAAATCTAGTATATTTTTGGTCACAATGCTCTAATGCCAAATAAAGAAAATTTTTGTCAATCTCACCAGTATCAAAAGATAATTCTTCGTTTTCTCTAGAGAATAATGATTGATAATATCCTGTTCCTCTATAAGAATTATTGTAACAGTAAATCAATTTCGCCATAGCAAAAATAAGAGTTCGATACTCGTACTGTTCTTTATCTTTCAATGAAATAGTAAAAATAGAATTGATCTGATTTACAATATCATGAATATTTAACTTATTTCTTTTGATAGCATTATATAAGTCGTTCTCATAGTATTTTAAATAAATCAACATGAACACAACTTCAGGAAGAACACATCCTTCTACACGAAATGTTTTTAGCACCAAACGAGTGTACGCAAATAACTTTTCAATTTTTCTTAAAGTAAGATGTTTTTCTGTTGATAATATAACCGAAATCCTTTTAAACAACAGGCTATCATCTTTAAAAGTATCATAGGTACACCTCCACTCATTTTCAAAAAACTCATTAAGGGTAAAATAATCATACAAGTACTCGCAAAAATCTTTAATAGATGGCTCTGGCAAACTATATTCAATATCAATAAATCTTCTTAAATATTCATCTGCATTAATATTTTCACTACCATAGAATCCTCTAATAGAGTTGCCGAGTTGCTTTTTATCTATTGATAACACGAAAATTATTCCTTGTACTGAAAAGAAATGCTTAACCTTTTCCAGAACTTCCACAGCGTAATCTGGTCTGCATCTATCTAGCTCATCAATAATAAAAACAACAGGTTTACCTCCATTGTTTTGTGCAACAAGATTACAAAGATCATTTCTTAATGATTGGAGACTTTCCTTTTTTTGGTCATAATTGCTTATTTCATTTTCAAAAAATGCTGCCATTGCTTCTCCTCCTTTTTCTATCACATCAGCAATACCCCCTAAACCAATACTTTTTGCAACAAATTTTAATGAAGCTGGAATTATTTTATTGGAGAACTTTGCGAATCCTTTTAAAATAGAATCAAAACGCTTCTCTGGATCAGAGGTTATTAATGATTTCAACTCTCCTAAAATACCAACCATAGGTTCTAAAACAAAGTCATTCTCCCAAGCGTTGAAGTATATGGTTTTATGTCCTTCATTTTTTAGCTTCTGCATCCACATTTTTACGAAGGTTGTTTTTCCAACTCCCCATTCTCCATTAATTGCAAGCACAAATCCCTTTGCATAGCTATCAACTATTGATGACAAAATATTTGCATAAGGCTCTCTGCCCAATTTACAATTTGCGAAAGGATTTTTTTTATCTATAACAATATCTTCATGTTTCATATCAATTATATTGAATTGTGGTGTTTATAGCTGTTTATTGTACAAATTTAATGAATACTTATTGTTTATCGTAATTATTCTATGGCAATATTTTCCCCATCTATATTGAGTGAAGCCTTATATCATAAACATATATACCTACCCTCTATAAAACAACCCCTCCCCTTCAATTTCAGGTTGCCATTATATATTGGTAAGTGTTCCACGCTAGGGTAGTGTAACCATTTATACCCCCACCCCAAGAGTGAAGAAAATCAAATTAATCAATTAAAAAACTCATCAATTATGAACTTGAAAACTTACTATCAAAATTTGGAGGTTGCCCAACCTAACAATTCCCTTGAACTCAATCCAGAGTTGATTGAAAAGTTTAAAAATCAGGTGGCGGTATTACCCACTCCCGTTAAGGTGGGTGATGAAATGACCGTTATTGACTTTAAAGGGGAAAACCCTCAACAATTACAACTGGTTTGTGCCTTGGGAGAGGAAGAGGTGAAAGAGATTAAATACACTCAACTCGTCCGTGCTAGCCAGAAAGGGGACATCACGCCAGATGACATTCCCTGTGACCCTGCCATAGAACAGAAACATGGTGACAAGTTACGTTTCATCTACTCTTTCGCCAAGAACATGATGCTAGACCAGCTTATCCTAGCGCTTAAAGGCAAAACCATAGTGTTGTGTGGTCAGGTTGAAACTCCTGCCGTTTACGCTGGAACTAAAACAAAGATGCAGATTAAAAAATTCGCCTACTTGGAAGAGTAGTAAAAGATACAGGGACAGGGAGCGCAGTGGATAGGGGAAAGATATTGTTATACCAAAGTGAAGAGAACATTGACTTTCTAAACAGGCAGTATAAACAAAAATCTTTCCTCTCCATTGCCAAACCTGATAAACTTACAACTCTCTAAATTTCATTACTATTAATGTATTCAAATTAAAAATCAAGTAAAACAATATCATGAAAGAAGAATTGATAAAAGTGCCAGTAGTGGAACTGGTGTACAGGAATAATACCAAACCTTCTAAAAGGTATAAAATAGTAACCGCTAAAGACGTTCACGAGTTACTGGTTTCCCCGTTTAAAGCTACCATTGAACACCATATCTCAACTAGAGTTATCCTGTTAAATGGAAGGAATCAAGTACTGGGTATATCCACAATCAATGAAGGAGCGTTATCTTACAACATCACGGATATTAGGTTTATAGTACAACTGGCAGCACTCTCTAATTGTAAAAGCGTGATAGTTTGTATAAATCAACCTTCTGGTGATATAGAACCAACTAAACAGGATGATGAACTGGTACAACAGGTAAAGATCGCACTTTCATATATAGATGTAGACTTGCTAGATCACGTTCTTTACTATGAAGAGGGTTATTACAGCTATTCAGCTAACGGTAAGATATGAAAATTTAGGTTGGTGAATTTTTGTCTGGATTGGTATATATAGCCAATAAGGACAATAATTCTCACCACCAATAGAAAGTAAACTATAAATACATTTCCAGTTCTATTTTTTAACTGGCATGATGCTAGAGAATGAATAAATCAAGTGAAAGTGATAATGAACATTATAAATCAAGGTTGGTGAAGAATTTATGAATTGTATATATAAACTGAAATTTCAAATATTTCCACCACCGTTAAATAGACTAGATTATGAGTACAGCAATATTAATTCCAAGCCAGAATGAAGGGTTGTTGCCAGTTTTATTTGGCAGTGATAACGTCAAGCAAGAAGAACCTACCTACACTCCTTATGAAGTGGTAAATGAACCTACCAAGAAGGAAAGGAGAAAGCATTTCATAGAGGCTAACACCACGCCAGTAGATATGCAGCATTTAAAGAATGATTGTATCGTGCCAGTGTTCAGCAAGGATAACGAGATGACTATATCTCATCCAGCATTTATTGAAACAGTGCACAAGGTGGCTAGTGAATTGTTTAGAGGGGAAAGCATAGATGAACCTGATATAATGGTTAGCCATGTTATAAAAGGTAGGATTCCAGAAGCCATATATAAACCAGTGGCAGAATTACTGGAAAGTGACAAGACCATCTATTATGAAAGAATGGCGTTTGCATTTGAGATTCCAACTATTTATGAATCTATAAACGGTAACAGGGTCAATCTATGTGTTACTGGCGTTAGGGCGTATAACAGGGAGAACCTCTATTCAAAGAAGACATCAGAGAGATTCAGTGTTGCTATTGGATTCCAGAACAAGGTATGTTGTAACCTGTGTACGTTTACTGATGGATTCCAGACTGATTTAAGAGCGATGAGTTGCCATGATCTATTTAGAGGTGTGATGAAACTATTTCAGGCTTATGATGCGGAAAAGCATTTACGATTGATGAAGAGTTTCACGGGTTCTTACCTTACTGAACATCAATTCGCACAGTTCTTGGGTAAAAGCAGGTTGTATCAATGTTTACCTGCCAGAGAGAAGAAACGTTTACCATGCATGGAGTTGACGGATAGCCAGATTAACATGGTGGCTAAAGCGTATTACAACGATGACAATTTCAAGAGGGAGCATGGAGAGAATGAAATAAATCTATGGAAATTCTACAACATGTTGACAGGTGCGAACAAAAGTAGTTACATTGATAATTTCCTTGATAGGGCATTAAACGCCACGCAATTAACGGAAGGAATAGATAGGGCGTTACATGGTGACAACACCTATAAATGGTTTATTGAATGAAAACCGTTGGGAATAAATTCTTTTTATTCTAGCTATTAGTCTAATTTTGCATTACAGTCATCCCTGAAAGCGTTTGTAGGATGTTAATATTTATCTATCTTTGTATTGTTATCCAGAGTAACATCTGGGTTACAGACATATTAGTAAAATAGAAGCATTTAGCTTTATCCTTATCAGGAAAATCGCCAAATTTTTACAGGAAAGGATAAGCAGGATACAAATGCTATGCTTGCCGTATATATAACTCTATATACATGGTTTAGCATGGGATGACTGTTTATTTTCCTGTAGGTGTTTGGCGATACCTCCTGATAGATAATCTAGTAAGTTCCCATGCTTCTTTATTTATAATAACTTACCTTTCTGGGAATCTTGGGTAAAAGATAAATTACAGTTTAAAATGAAAAAGATTTATTTATTGATGATGTTACTGGCTACGGTATTTGTGGCTTGTTCTGATGATGATGAAAAAGACAACGGGACACCTTGGGAGATTAAAATGACAATTGAGGTCGAAGAAAACGGCACTCAATTTTCTGCCTCCCTAACCGATAAAAATGGCAAAACAATAGCAACAGAAACCATTGTTGATTGGGGAAATGGTGATACAGATGCAAACCGTGAATATTTAGAACATTATTACAATGCGGGAACATACTCTATTACGATAAAAGGTAAGGGAGAAATAGGATTGAATATTACTAATCAAAATATTATTACAGCATTGGATGTTACAAAATGTCCGACATTAGTCCATTTATCTTGTAATAGCAATCAATTGACTTCTTTAGATATTAGTAAATGTACAAAGCTTTATCGGCTAGAATGTAACGACAATCAATTGACTTCTTTAGAGGTTAGTAAATGTATCGAACTTAATTATTTAGACTGTTGCTCCAATAATTTAACATCTTTAAATGCAAGTAAATGTCAAAAACTCATAGATCTAAGGTGTCACAATAATCAATTGACGTTATTGAATATTAATGAATGTACAAAACTTGTACGCTTATATTGCGATAATAATCAATTAGTTTCATTAGATATTACAGCTTGTTCAAATCTTCATAATTTAGTTTGCGGGGATAATCACTTCAATGACGATGCAATGAACTCTATTTACAATAACTTACCTAGCAAAAGTGGAAAAGATAAGGGAACAATTACATTGTATAAAGATAATGCAAAAGGTGACATCACAATTGCTCAAAATAAATATTGGACTGTAAACGTGGAATAATATTAGAGATAAAATGATCACAATAGAGATTCGTTGGAAAGTATCAGATAAGACACCGATAGAATTAACTAAATCTTTTTTCAAGTGCAATGAATGGGCACCAATGAAAAACAAGGATAATAATGGAGTATTCTCATTCGGTTGTGCAGACAATAAATATGTGGATATACATATTGATGATAGGAATGGAAAGAATGCTTATTGGGCTGAGAAATTGATTGACGCTTTAAAAAAGGAAAACGATATTGCATCCATTCATTTGATTTCTGATACGGAATTAATGGATATGGTAGAAAAAGAATTAATTGAAATTGACGAAGAGAGGACATTAAAAAGCGATCCACGAAGATACATATACATCATAAAATAATAGTTAGCGTGTGCTAGTATGGTGTGAAGGGATGATAGACTTCGGTTTGTCATCCCTTTTTGTGTGCGAATAAAGAAAGCCAGCACTTGTAGGTACTGGCTTCAATCATTTAGTTGCGCTGTCTTTTCTTGAGAAGCTTCGGTTTGGAACTTCCAAAAATTTCAGGATATAACATTTTTAATCTCTCCATGTTTACATGCCTGAATAAATCCATTTCATGGAAAATTCGATAATGTTCTACACCAAACCATTCTGAATTGGAGGTTTTTCCTTTCTCACGTAATTTCATAGGAACAAATTTTTCTAACAAACAAAAGAGTATCTAATTCAGGAAAGCACATCAGACCAATCATTTACATGTACAAAGGTACTTATCAAATAGGATACAACAAAGTAAATATACTAGAATATCAAATATTTATATGTATGATAATATATTGATTTATTGTTATGTTGACAGCTTTGAAGATAAAGAATATTGCATTTTAGATATTCCTCATAACAGAATTTTAGTTAGTGAGTAATTATCTTCATTTTAGGCATTATATGCCAATTCAGTAGAAAAATCACCAACTCAAATATTTAACCATTAGTTGCTCGTAACATCATGGTTTTCTCATCAACATTCACTATTTTTGCAAAAAGAGCAAATATGAAACAAGCTATTATCAATAAACTAAGAGAGTTCTTCACGCTACAACCAGTTGAGAAAGCATGGGTGTTTGGTTCTTATTCTCGTGGAGAAGAATCAAGGGAGAGTGATATTGATATACTTGTACGCTTTGACAAGAATGCTAATGTTACTCTTTTCAAGTATATTGGTATCGTGAACGCTTTACAATCTCTTCTGCACAAGAAAATTGATTTGGTGGAAGAGGGACAATTGAAAGATTTCGCTAAAGAATCAGCAGAACAGGATAAAATATTGATCTATGAGAGAGAAGCCTAAAGATATTAACCGCTTATCCCATATAATAGAGGCTATTGATAACTTGTTCGAGTTTACTAAAGGTATCAGTTTTGACGAGTACAAGGGAAATAAGATACTCCGTTTTGCCGTTATCAAAAATTTAGAGATAATTGGAGAGGCGGCATATTTACTGACAAATGAATTTAAAGAAAAGCATCCAGAAGTTGAATGGAAAGTTATAATTGGAATGCGTCATGTTTTGGTACATGGTTATTATCAAATCAGTGATGAAATGGTGTGGGCTACAATTCAAACAGAATTATATCCATTAAAAGAAAAGGTTGAGTTATACAAACGGGAACTAGAATAAAATATCATCATAGATAAAATATACTGGCAATGGATTCATTTCTGTTGCCCTTTTTATTTGGTGGAAAATTGTAGCTGATTTAGTTATATATACCCAATAAAAATATTATTCACCAACAACAATATCATAAGCTAAGTAATAAATGAAGTTGAAATTTAATGTATAACCAATTAATAACAGGAAGTATGTGTATAAAAATCATATCCCAACCACCATAATTTAGCGGTAAGTTGCTTGTATATAAGCTATATGTTGTTTATATTTGAGTATAAAATAAGAGTGAGTTCATTAATAGTATTAACTAGCCTTTGTTTAAACTGATGCTTAAACCAAAGAAAAATAGGCAGAGTAAGATATAAGAAGATTTGCTTATATGTAGCTGTTAATCAGTTTCTAATGCAACCTTGAAGATGCACATGAAAAAATGTAGCGCATCTGCTTTGGGAGCAGAGGGTCGCAGGTTCGAATCCTGTCACCCCGACAGATAGACAGCCACGAGAGTGACTGTTTTTTTATGTCTTTAATTCTTGTTTTCCTGTATTTTCCTTAGTTCTATTATGTCGTACAAGTCTTTTGGACGTCCAGCCTTGATCTTGCTATTAATTAAATCATTAAATGCGATTACCTCGTAAGAGAAGGTTTGACCGTTTATCGTGTTTGTTGCCGTGAGTCTTTGCTCGTAACATTCGGAGAAACTTCTGCCAGGATTAAAGGATGTGATCAATTCAATGTCGATGACGGGACTGATCTTGATAGATATGTTCTGTTGGCCTCGTTTCACGTCCTCTGGGAAATCATCAAATTCGTAACCAAGTTCATTCAAGGCCTCTCGTAAAGCCACGAGGTTTGAAGGTGTCGTGTCTATCCAAAAATCCACATCAGCCGAATGGCGTTGATAACCGTAAAAGTTTACAGCACCCCCACCGACCATTAACATCTCCACGTTGTGCTTTTGGGCTAGGGATATGAACATCCATACATCTTCATCGAAATCGAGACTCATACCTTGCGTTCTAGGATAAAGTTATTACTATGCTTTTCTCGCTTGGTTTGAAACTTGTTAATCTCCACCATTAAACGCAAGAAGAACAGGAACCTCTCGTTAGGGGTTCTCTCCCTAGCTTCTTTGTCTCGTCTAGCTTGGCTTTCAGCCTTTGTTTCAAACCGTATTTCCATGCTTCTCGTGTTGATTGATATACAAAGTTACAAAATATTCTGGTTCGTGGTGATCATCATGTTTGAAAATGTACCTTATTTCTATAAACACACTCTCTACTTTCTATTCTCTGTCAATAGACAGCCACGAGAGTGACTGTTTTTTTATTTGAATAAAATTCCTATCTTTGTCCCTATAAATTTAATACTTACACGAATGAAGATGTCTAAATAAACAAGTCGGTTGTAAAACCGGTAAAGTCTCCAAAGTCTACGTGATAGGAGCAGCGGGTTTTATTAATTGTTTTATGTGCAGCATACAATTGTCTTGAAGTTGTAGTGTGCCGACTTTTAATTTAGGAATCATGTGTACCATCCAAAGTATTCATTTGTTATTCCGAACAGGTTACGTGAAAACAAGTTTTTAAAAGAACTTGTGAGAGATTCGTGTACATGTTTCCGCCCGAAATAAGTCAATCCGGTATTCATTTTTTTTATTTGAAGTTTTATGAGTGAGATTATAGTGAAACAGGTTATGTATAGCCATACAGATAAGGAACTTTTGTTTCAGAATATTAGTTTTCGGGTTCCGGATGGAAGTAAGGTTGCGTTGATTGGAAATAATGGTTCGGGGAAGTCAACGCTGTTGCGGATGATTGCGGGTGATTTGCAACCCGTATCGGGAGAGATCATTGTCTCGGAGAAGCCTTATTATATCCCGCAGCACATGGGACAATTCGATTCGTGGACCGTGGCTGAGGCATTGCAGGTGGAGCGGAAAATAGAAGCATTGCACGCGATACTTGGCGGGAGTGTTGATGTAGAGTCTTTCACGATTCTAGGAGATGACTGGGATATAGAGGAGCGGAGTCGTTCGGCGTTGGAGTATTGGGGATTACTGAACGTGAAACTTGATCAAAAGATGTCTTCACTGAGTGGGGGAGAGAAAACGAAGGTTTTTCTGGCAGGGATTCAAGTACATTCACCGGGGGTGATTTTGTTGGACGAACCGACGAATCATTTGGATAGAGGGAGTCGAGAGAAATTGTATGATTTGATTTGTCGGGGAAGTGCAACCGTACTCGTGGTGAGTCATGATCGGGTATTGTTGAATTTGCTGTCGACGATGCTAGAGTTGGAACGTAAAGGGATAGTGCTTTATGGTGGGAATTATGATTTTTATAAAGAGCAGAAAGAGATACATTTGAATGCACTGCGTGAGCAGGTCGAGGAGAAACAGAAAGAGCTACGGCTGGCTAAAAAGATTGCCAAGGATGCGGCAGAACGACAGCAGAAACGGGAAGTTCGGGGAGAAAAGCAAAGTTTGAAGAAAGGAATTCCCCGGATTATGATGAATACGTTAAAGAATAAGGCGGAAAAGTGTACTTCCCATTTGAGAGATGTGCATGAGGGAAAAATAGATGCGATTTCCACGACTCTTTCGGAAAGCCGGGCGGCCTTGCCGGGTGTGGAACAAATGAAAGTAGATTTCAACCCGTCGCGATTACACGAGGGAAAAACCTTGGTCACGGCTCGTGGCGTTAATTTCAGCTATGGCATGGAATTATTGTGGAAACAGGCGCTTTGTTTCGAGATCAAGAGCGGAGAACGTGTCGGTCTGGATGGAAAAAACGGTTCGGGAAAGACGACGTTATTAAAATTACTACTCGGACAATTGGAGCCGACGGAAGGCGTGTTGAGCCGGGTGGATTTTAAATATGTGTACGTGGACCAGGAGTATTCTTTGTTGCGGGACAATTTGACGGTCTATGAGCAGGCAGAATGTTTTAACGAGCAGAATATCCCGGAGCATGAGTTGAAGATGCGATTGAATCGTTTCTTGTTTCCCCGGGAGGTCTGGGATAAACCTTGTTGTAAATTAAGTGGAGGAGAGCGGATGCGTCTCGTGTTGTGCTGTCTGATGATCGGTAATAACACGCCTGACGTATTTGTGTTGGATGAACCTACGAATAATCTGGATATATTGAATATTGAAATTATAATTTCGACCATTAAGGATTATCGGGGAACAGTGATTGCTGTTTCGCATGACCGGAGTTTTATGAATGAAATTGGAGTGAGTAGGTATATAGAAGTATAAATTTCCAATTGTATCGGGGGGAATATTGACTAGGTTCTCGTATTTTGTTTTATTGTCATAAACCTCTTTTGAACTTTATCAATATTCGCCCCGATTATTCCTTTTTGTATTTTTCAAATGTCCTATTGATTGATCTCTTTCAGTAGCTCCCGGACGGCTTGTTCCAATTGTTGGTCTATTCCTTGCAGGAGTTTGTTTGGGTCATTTTCAACACGGGTGTCAGGTTCCAGTTGCTGGTGTTCTAGGTATTGGCCGTTGTTTGCCTTGATACCCATTTGTGGGATGCCGAACACCAACGTCGGGTCTTGCTGTGTTTCCCACCACACGAGTGTCATCGTGCCGGGGATGGGCATTCCGATGATTTTTCCTAGACCTAGAGTCCTGTACCCGTATGGAAATCCATGACCATCGCTATAATTCCCCTCGTTGACTAATAAGATAGAAGGTTTGCTCCATTTGTTGAACGGTTCTACACAAACGTGTTGTCCGCGGGGAGAGATGTCCATGTATTTTTTGCCGCTGAATAGCGTAAGCAGGTCTTCATGTAGCCAACCGCCCGTGTTAAAACGGGTGTCTACGATGATTGCCTCTTTATTCCGGTTCATCCCGAGCGCTTCGGAAAAGACTCTGCGGAAACTGGGGGTGTTCATGGCTTCGACATGCACGTAGCCGATGCGTCCGTTCGAGAGACTATCGACGATGGAACGGCGTTGTGCAATCCAACGGTTGTAACGTAAGGCATGGTCGGAGGCGATCGGTTTGACGAACACGTTCCATTCATTGCGGGTGGAAGGATCGTAAAGAGTTAGTAGGGTACGTTCCCCGACAGTTCGGTTTAACAGATGTTGCCAATCTTGTCCTTTTCGTATGGGTTTATTATTTATCCTTCGGATGATAACGCCCGGTTTTACCCCTTTTTGCGGGAGATCCAAAGGACCTTGGTGTAATATTTCGGTTATTTTCACGCCATCTTCTTGAAACTTCTCGTCAAAGAAAGCCCCCAGTTTTCCTGTGATATTGTTTTCTTGTCGGGTATATCGGGTTCCGGTGTGCGATACGTTCAGTTCTCCCAACATTTCGCTCAACATTTCACTGAAATCGTAATTATTATTGATATGAGGCAAGAAACGTTGGTAGGTGTCATGATAATATTGCCAATCCGTGTTGTTCATATTCGGGTCGTAGAGTTTATCTGCCATCTGTTTCCAGATGTGTTCGAATATGTAATGCCGTTCTTCTCCAGGGCGCCAGTTGAAGTCTGCATTATAAGTAACGGGTCTGTTTTGTCCGGAATTGAGATCCAGAACTTGGATGCGCCCTCGTGACAGAATGAATAGTTTATGACTTGCCTCGTGAGGAATAAGTTGCCCACCTCCGTTTTTGAGGCAGAGGCGAGTACTCTGTTCTTGTAGGTCTTGAACCCAAAGGTCATATCCTTCCTCCGATCGGGCCGAGTAGTACAGTTTTTTACCATCAGGAGTAAGATAGAAATCTCCTACTGATGATGCACTCCACGTCAGGCGAAGAAGGCGGTCGGATAGATGCTCCAGCTCGAAGGGTGCGTTTTTGTCTTTTAGGGTATCTTGTCCGTAAAATTCCCGTTCTTCCTTCGTTTTCTTCCAGTTATTCCATTCCGTGGAGTTTAGGAAAAGGATGTAAAGATCGCTATTTGTTCCCCAACTTCCGTGATTCCGGTACCCGTTATAATCCGAACGATAGATAATTGCGTTTCCTTTCATCACCCATTTGGGGGTATTGTCGTTGTATGCACTCCGGGTTAGATTGATCGGAGGTCGGGTTTCAGAGATGGGAAGTAAGGCCAAGTCGGAATTGTTCCACCCCCCGTTTTCAAAAAAACTGGCAAGAATGTGTTTGCTATCGGGGGCCCAGCAATAATATTGGTCTCCGTCAACGTAAGAATAGTTGTACTTCCCGTCGAGTATGGTAATGGATTTGTTTGTCTGCAAGTTCAGTACTTTCAGTGTGGTACGGTTCTCGATGTAAGCGATGTATTTCCCATCCGGAGAATACTGGGGTTGGAAACAGGGAGCCTCTTTTGAATGGGTGAGTTGTTTCTCTTCCCAGCTCGTGGCATACGTGAATGCGTTGTCCTTGGGATTGGTTAGCGTGGAACAGAAAATATTCCAAATGCCATCTCTCTCGGCGGCATAGACAATGGAACGTCCGTCCGGGCTGAAATCTATTTGCCTCTCCTGGGAGGGCGTGTTCGTTATACAACGGGTGGTTGAATAATCAACAGAGGTAACAAATAGGTCTCCTCGTTGTATGAATGCAATCTCTTTCCCTTTGGGCGAAACTGCAATTTCTTGCGCTCCTGTCGTGAAATTTTTTAATATCTCCCGTGATTCTACTTGATCCGTCAGGATGGAGATATTTATTTTGCGAGCTTTTTCGCCTTCCCGGATGGTGTATATTTCTCCGTCAAAGGAGTAACAAAGCGTTCCATCTACAGCGATAGAGAGCGATCGGACAGGATTTTTTGCGTGGAAGGTGATCTGGATAGTTGTGTCCGGATGTTGTAACGACATTTTCCAAATGTTGAAATCACCGGATTGTTCTGAAAGATAATAAACATCTTGTTCGTCAGGAGAAAATACGGGTTCTCGGTTTTCTCCTTTAAAGGAAGATAGCTTGCGTGTCTTCCGTTCTTTCTTGTTGTAGATCCAGATGTCTCTGGCGATAGATGAGGTGTGATGTTTTCTCCATGCATCTTCGTAACCTTTATAATCATGATAGAGAAACAAATTGTCGGTTTGGTTGACTGAAACGTTGTTCACGGGAAGAGAGATAATACGTTCTATCCGGCCGCCTTTTGCCGGGACACGATATAGTTGTTGCATGTTCGGGAACGGAAATTGTCCGTATTCTTTGTCAAAGCCGTTGGATGCCGTGAAATAGACTGATTCCCCGTCCGGGCTAAAACAACAGGGAATTTCCGAGCCAGATTGAAAAGTAAGTTGGGAAGGGGTTCCCCCAAGTGCGGGCATGATATAAATGTCTTGACTTCCTTCCCGGTCAGATTGAAAAGCGATCTGTTTGCCGTCTGGGGACCATATCGGATGCGAGTCATATCCGGGGTGGGTGGTTAATTGTTTGGCCAGCCCTCCTGAGATGCTGACCGTGTAAATGTCACCTTTGTACGAGAATGCGATGGTCTGACCGTTTGGAGAAATGGCCGGGTAGCGTATCCATAAAGGATGTTGCGATGTTCCGAGAGTAGGGAGCATACAAGATAGCAAAGCTACCAGTAAAAGGAATAATGGTTTTATCATATCGGAAATGTTTTATTCTGAGAATATAATAATTGCATTTGTGTTGTGTTTAGACGTGGCGATGGATAGCTCTCCTGCCCGATAGTACCGGTTGTTGCCTTTGTAGGAACCGTCCGCGTATTTCAGGTTCATTCCCCAAGGATCGTTAACCTCCATCCATACCGTGCCATCCACGATTTTGTAGCCTTTAACGACAAGAAAATGCCCGATAGTTCCGTTATAGAATTTATGGATATGGTATTCTGAGTTTCCATTCTTATCGAATGTCACGTATTGCATATCAAGACAAATAATGATAATATGCCCGTTCTTTAGCTCGTTCGTGATTTGCGTGACGAATTTATCTTCTATTGTCTCCAAGGTTATCATGGAGGTCGTGATGCCGTGGTGGTTCAAATAGGCTTGCACGTCTTGAGGGTACCAGGGAATGGAGCCGTCGATGGTACTTTTCGGGAATTCGTTTCTTGCTTCTTCAACCGAGTAGGGGAAAGAAGGATCGGTCCATAAAGCGGCCATGACCGCACATGTCGGTCCGCAGTTGTCGTTGGAATATGGTCCCGTGTCGTGTTGTTGGAGGTAATAGCCGTTCGAGGAATTACCGTTATTGGAATGCTCCTCCGCTATAAAATAGCCGAGTCCCCAGGGGATAGAATGGTCGTTGTTGGTAATCGTCACCTTCCATTGGGACTGATCGGTTTTGTTGCCGGCTGTTATGGTGTAGGTAACGGTAGATTTGAAGTCCTGTTTACTGTTTCCGCTGATTTGTTCTTGATTATTAACCGTGGCCGTTGCTCCTTCGGAAAGGGTGAAGCGGGGGCAGAGATTGGTACCGCTTTTGATTGAAACCGGGACCTGTAAATAGATCGTTTTGTTGTCGGTGTCGATAATCCCTTCTCCCGAATAACCGTTGACGGAGAAGGTGAGCATATCGGTTCCTGATAAATCTTGAGTCTCGTTATCATCTTTATCTTGACAGGCAGAAAAGAGAAATGCTGCCGTGATGAAACTCAGGAAATATAAAGTATTCTTTTTCATGGGATGATTTGTTAGATCAGGTCGTTACGGATGTGTCAAGAATTCCCGGGAAGTGATTTTGTACTTCCCGGGAACCTACAATTGATGCTTTGTTTATACCGTCATCTTTGATGCCGATAACCACAATTTCGAGTGAAAGTTTATTCTCTGGAATATCCCGGATTCTGTTGCATATTCGGATTCATTTGGAATTGTTCTTTGGGGATAGGCAATATACACTTTGTGTAATCCCAGTTGATTTCTTCCGGGATCCCGTCTAAATGCCAACCACCTTTACGGATAATTGTCTGATTGTTACGTAGAGCATCGAAATAACGATGTCCTTCTCCAACCAGTTCTTTCCTGCGTTCTTTCAGGACCCTGTCCAGTGTAAATTCAGCATCGCTGACAGATTTATCCGGGTTGGCACGTGAAACGATGTCGTTTAGATAGCTTAATGCCGGACTTCTGTATTCGCCTCCCGCTTTCAGTCCGGCTTCTGCTGCAATCAAATATACTTCAGAGAGCCGGAATACCATGTAATTGTTTTCAACGGAAGGAACGCCGTAAGAGGTGCCGGGATATTTCATTAGCCAGTAACGGATATTTTGTTCTATCTCTTGCCCGTTATAAACTTGATCGAGTAATTGGCAGCGTATGTCATCCGGGTCTTCGGCCATGAGATCCACGAAGTCTTTCGTTGCAACGATGTCTGCGTATCCCCACCAGTGCATACTGTATGCGAGTCCATCACGGCCCGGGTTATCCGAGGCGGAAAAAGCGATTTCGAACAGTGATTCGCTACCGAATTTGTTGTTTAATGCGAATTGAGCGGCATAGTTGTTCCGGGGGGCCAAATAGTATTGTCGATTTTTTTCTAGTTCCGTGATCAAGTCTCGCGCCGTTTCGAAGGCCTCCTTGTTTTGTTCGCGATATAAATATACCCGGGCTAACAGGGCTTGTGCCGCGTAGGCATTGATCTGTCCATTGTTTTTCTCGGAAGAAAGCAAGGGAATCGCTTGCTTCAATTGTTTGATAATAAAATCATAACATTCGGCGACAGTATTACGGATGGGTTGTTCCGTTAAGGAAATTGCGTGATCCAGAATAGGAACTCCCCAAGAAGCTCCTTGATCTTTTGCATACGGGTAGCCGTGGGTGCGTAATAGGTCGAAATGTGCTAGGGCGCGAATCGCTATAGCCTGCCCTTTGTAATCGTTCAATTGGTCCGGGTCGCTTTGGGCATCGGTAATTTTGTTATTATCGATAGCTTGGATGATATTGCTGGCATTACGAATCGTGTACCACGGACGTCCCCAGAGCCCTCCGTTCCCTGTCGATTGGGTTGATTGGTCGAAAGTATACATGGTGTAGGGTGTTCTTCCTGAAATGTACAGGCATTGCATATCGTCTCCCTTTACTTCTCCGTAAAAATAGAGCGAGGCTGCATAATAGTATTGAGAAGCCATGAGTGCGTAGAGACCGTTAACAGCCGTTTGAGTTTCAGCAATTGTCGTGATTGCATTTTCAGTGACGACGGCATCGTCTGGAAATTTTGTTAAGAAATCATCCCCGCAGGATATAAAAAGGAGGGTGATCCAAGATATAATGAATAGTCGTTTCATAATTTTCACGTTTAAAGTTTAGTTTTATAATCCGATCTCTATACCGAAAGCATACGTCTTTAACGGGGGAACATTGAACTCTACGGTTCCGGTTAATTCAGGATCGTATTGGTCATAAGAAGCCCACGTCAACAAGTTGGTCCCGGAGAAATAAACACGTGCCATCGAAAGACCAAGAACATCGGTCCAACGTTTGGGTGCGGAGATTCCTAGGGTGAAATTTTTCAATCTCAGGTGATCCGTGCTGTGTATCCCTCTGGAAGAATGCCACCAGCCACCGTACTCTTGTCCTGCCACGTATCGGGGTATGTCGGTCTTGTCTCCCGGTTTCTGCCAGCGTCTCCGTAACTCGACGCTTTTATTTGTGTTTGCCGCGTGTCCGTCATCCTGTAATGCCCACATGGCAGCGTCGTATGAATGTCCGCCGAGCGAGAATGAGAAGTTGAAAGACAGGTCTGCGAAATAATACCGGAATGTATTTGTGAAACCTCCTGTTAGTTTCGGGTAGATATCTACCAGCGGGATGGATGCTGCGTCGTTCGGGTCATACACTTTTTCTCGTGAACGTACTCCGTCCTTCCCCTCTTGATTGGAATAATACATCGGTTTCCCGTTGTCCGGATCGACCCCGGCATATTCTCTCAAGCAAATTGTGCCATAGGAATAACCTTCTTTGCGGATGTAATAGTTGGCAGCGTAAAATTCGGATAAGTCTGCCAGTTTGATGATTTTATTTTTATTGGATGCCATGTTCAAGGCTGAGGACCACGAGAAGTTTGCCTTTTGAATATTGACGGATTTTATATCCAGCTCGAAACCTTTGTTTTCCATTTCTCCGACATTATCGAGGATCGTACCGAAGCCCGTGATTGAGTTTACTTGGCGATCTAGTAATAAATCTTTTGTCGTTCTCTTGTAGTAGTCGAATGAAATATTCACTCGATCGAATAAACTCAAATCGATGCCGAAATTCAGGGAATAGTTCTTCTCCCAACTCAGGTTATCATTGGCGATGACCGATTCTACCATGGCCGGTTTCTCGTTATATGACCAGCTCGTGGAGTAAGAACCGTAGAATCCGTACAGGGAAACGGGAATATTTCCGTTAACACCGTAAGATAATCTGATCTTGGCATCCGTTAACCACGAGGAGAGGCTCATCATGAAGTTTTCCTGCGAGATACGCCACGAGCCGGAGAGAGCCCAGAAATTGTCCCAACGATTATCTTTTTGTAAACGAGAGGAACCATCCCTACGGAAGCTGAAACTCAAATAGTATCTTTGATTGTAGTCATAGTTTACGCTTGCAACGTAGGACAGCATGGCATCTCCCTTCTTGGTTTGGCCCACGGATACCGGTGTCGAGGCGTTCGATAGGGTATTGTTTTTCGTGTTCGCATAATTTTTAGCCTCTCCGAAAAGGTCATCGTGATCCCAGTGTTGTACCTCGTAGGCGATGGTCGCATCGACGTTGTGTAAACCGAACGAGTTGGAGTATGCTAACCGGGTATTCGAGTTGTACCGGATATTTTCAACCATCCACATATCTCCTTGTCCATTCATGGCAAGTCCGTCGGAACTGAGCGGGGAGAAGTAACGGAAATCTTTCGTGTAGGTGTAATCCACGTTGAATGATGTGGACAATTTGAGGCCCTTGATAATTGTGTACCCGGCTTCGAGTGATGCGAATGTTCGGGCAACCTGCGTGTAGTAATCGTTGATTGTGTTCTCGTAAAGAGGGTTTAGATTGCCGTTTAACGGGATATTCGTGTTATACGTCCCGTCCTCGTTGTAGATCGGGACAGAAGGCGTCAAGCTGTACTTGGACGTGTACATGGCACTGGAATACCACTGTCCCTCGGGCGTCGCTTTGGATTTGGTGACGGATAATAGGGCGTTCATGGCCAGATCGAAACGTTTATACGTGTTGGAAAAATTGAAATGTCCTCCCAGGCGTTCGAATCCCGAATTAATGGACACACCTTCCTGTTTGGTATAACTGATACTTCCGGCGAATTGAGTATTCGAGTTGCCACCCATTGCGGAGAAATCATAGCTCTGCTGGTGGCCCTTGCGGAATAGCTCGTCAAACCAGTCGGAATAACCGTTTGCCGGTTTTGACGCGTAAATGTCAGCTTGTTGGTCCGCGTATTCTGCCGCGGCTTCCGGGGTAGCCCCTTCATCTAGCTGAGCATTGAGATAACCTTCCCGGATTAATTCCCGGCGTTCGTCTCCTCCCATGGTTTCCCGAAAAGTGTAAGCGAGATCAGAAATACCGTAGCTGGCTTTCAGGCTGTATGTTGTCTTCCCCTGTGATCCTTTTCTCGTGGTAATCAGAACGACCCCGTTGGCTCCCCTTGCCCCGTAAAGCGAGGCGGAAGCGGCATCTTTCAGAACCGTGATGTTTTCGATGTCGGCCGGGTTTAACGTGGAGATAAAGCCAAGTCCGCCCGTGTTCATGTCATTACTACTCATGTTGCCCGATGTGATCGGAACACCGTCCAGCACGTACAAGGGTTCATTGGATGCATTGAACGAGCCGATACCGCGGATTCTCATGCTCACGTTCGAACCGGGTTGTCCGGAGTTTGAATAGAGAGATACTCCCGGGAGATTGGCTTCCAGCATTTGGGTAACGGACACTACCGGGAGACTTTTCATTTTATCCATGTTTACCACGGAAGCCGATCCCGTGTAGGATGATTTTTTGAAATCCCCGTATCCGGTCACGACAACTTCTTCAATGACCCGCGAGTCGTCTTCCATGATAACATTAAGTTGGTGATTTGCAGGTATCGGTAGATCTTTATCCTTCATTCCTAAGAATCTGAATTGTAAGATGTTGTCCGGGGCCGCTTTGATGGAGAAGTTCCCGTTGATGTCTGTCACCACGCCGGACGTGGTTCCTTTGATCACGATAGCAACGCCGATAATTGTTTCTCCTTTCGTGTCTTTCACGTTTCCCGTGACGGTAATCAATTCTTTCTTTTCTATTTTCTTTTCTAAAACAACGATCTGTTCCCCGGTGGTTTCATACGTGAAATTTGTTCCGTTGAAAATTTCGTCCAGAACGTTTTTGATCGGGGCGTTTCTGACTTGTATGGAGATGTTCTTCAATTGTTTGATCTGCTCTGTTTTGTAGAAGAACTTGTAAGAACTCTGTTGCTCTATTTTGAGGAATATGAGTGTCGCCTCGGCATTTTTCATGTTCAACGTGATGCCTTTGTCTTGCCCCATGGACGGGTAGGGGATAATGTAGAGCATACATGTCATCCAGGAAATAAAGAATATCCTGAAAATCCTTGAGGAACGATGTCCTTGTGCTTGATTTTTTTTCATAGGCTTGTCATTTTGTTAGTTTGTATTTGTGGATTTTATTTCGGATGAATAAAAATGGTATCTTGTTTTATGGTATAAGTGATATTGGCGCTTAATGAGATGATGTGCATGGCCTCTTGAATGTCTTCCCGATGGAATTTACCATTGAAACGATCGGAGGAATCGATCGAGGCGTTGTTGACAAATGTGATGCCATACCATCGAGATAGTTTGTCCAGCATTTCGTTAAAATTTTGATTGTCCAAGCGGAGAATGCCGTCTTTCCATTGGGTCATTAACTTGGCATCAATGTCCGTGATCGACATTTTTTGTTGTAGGGTATCTAGCGTGAGTTGCTGGTCCGCGTGGAGAATGGCTTTTCTATGATAAGCGGTTGCTTGAATACATCCCTCGACAAGGATTATACTGGTTTCTGCCATATCTGGGTAAGAGCATATATCGAAAGAGGTTCCGAGAACTCGTGTTTCCAAGTTACGACTCTTGACGATAAACGGATGAAGTGAGTCTTTTTGCACCTCGAAATAGGCTTGTCCCGTGAGTTGCACGACTCGCTCTTTGCCCACGAAGTTCACGGGGAATATCAAGGAACTTTCGGAGTTTAACCATACTTTGGTTCCATCCGCTAACGTGATATTGAATCGCTCCCCGCGAGGAATATTTAACGTGTTGTAAATTTCTTGAGTGGCAACGCTATTATTTTTCTGGTATCTTATCTGGCGATCTCCGGATCGGTGTAATTGTGTTCCATCTTTTTCTTGAAGAGTCGTATCTGTGGTAATCAGGTTAATTATCGAACCGTCTGCACGTATAAGTGTAGGAGATTGGAAATGTTGTATTTGTGCGGAAGGTAATGGCTGTACGGGCGATTCCTGTTGAGTGGCAAGATAATACCCGATAGATAGAGAAAAAATGATGATCGCTGCATATTTGGGAATTTGGCGAAGATAGTTGTGGCGTTTCCCGTGTGGCGTCGATAAAATGTATTTTTGATATTGCCGGAATGCCTTTGCTTTTTCCTGTGCGGAAATAGATGCGTGGGTGGTTGCGTTCCAAAGCTGTTTGAACTGTTGGAAATATTTCTCGTGTGAATCATCCTTGATCCATTCTTTAAATGTCAAAAATTCTTCGGGGGATGCCGTGTCATTCAGTATATTAAATAGCATATCCTCGATGGAGTTTTGCGTCCCAAAGTCGTTCGTTGGGGAAGGCCTTGATGATTTGTCAGGGGTAGATTTTTGATCGAAATCACCATTTTTTATATTATTGTCTTTGTCGTGCATAACTGAAATTTTAAAGAAATCTATGAATCACCCATAATGCCGATTCATTAATGAGTCATTTAACGATATGACGCATTGAATTTCAGTATCCCCCAAAAAATAATAGTTAAAAATGTTTAAAGAAAAGAATGGCTACGAGTAACCATTCAAGCTCTTTACGTAGGCGGGCAAGAGCAATTGTTAATTGGTTCTCAATTGTTTTCGTGGATAGATTTAATTGTCGGGCAATTTCTTGATGCGATTTGTGTTCGATCCTGCTAAGAATAAAAATTTCTTTACAACGGGGTGGGAGCTGGTCTATTGCTTCGTTGATAAAATGGTTTATATCTTTGTTTATTAATTCTAGTTCGGATTCCGGTGTTTGAATCAGTTCTTGGAAATAAATGTCTAGCATGGAATGTTCGATATATTTTTGAATCACCGCTTGGTGGCGTATAGAACTGATACATTTGGTGTAAACCATTTTATACAGGTAGGAATGCAGGGAGGTTTTTATATTTAGGTCAGAGTGCTTATCCCATAGTTGAAAGAATATGTCTTGAATAATATCTTTGGCCGCATCCCGGTCATGTAGTAAACGGTAGGCATAGTCTACTAACGGAATGTAATATTGATTAAAAAGAGTTTCAAAGCTCTTTTTATCTCCATGTTGGAGTTGAAGGATATAGATTGATTCCGGCTGTTCAGTATGCTCCCGCATCTTGATTTATATATTAGGTTGGATACAAATATACTAAAATTTGATAATAATGAGTAAATAATTAAGTTGTAATGAAAAATGAAGGGGAAATAAGTATTCCTAGGTAGCATCATTCCGATCGGACCTCTGTACAGTAGAAAGTTCCTTTGAAGTTCCCTGTAGTTTCCTGAAATCGAGTAAACCAATTTCAGGAAACTACAATGCACGAATTTATTTTGTTTAGCCTTCCAGTTTATGTAGAGAACTAGGCGTAATCTAACCGTGAAGTAATCGAGAAACTACCTCTCGTTCGTTGCTTATTCAGAGCTTAAGCGGAGTTTATTCTATCCGGGCTGCATGAGCCACGAGTAAGCTCTGAATCAGTTTCGAAAAAGAGGAACCTTCTCTCTTCATTCTCGGTAGGATTACCATTACTTCTTTTATTTTAATGCTCACATGGGGAGCCGGATAATGATTTGGTTTACATCTTGGTTTACATGGGGGGGGGATTTTGCTTACATCATTGCTTACATGAGGGGGTAAAAACCATGAAAATGGCCAGAAATGAAAAAAGCACTTACTTTCGTAAGTGCTTTAAAATGAGAGCGGAAAACGGGACTCAAACCCGCGACCCCCAGCTTGGAAGGCTAGTGCTCTATCGACTGAGCTATTTCCGCAATCTATTTATTTATAACCACTTACAAATGAGTTAAACTTTTTTTTCCCTCTTTTGCTTACATGATTGCTTACATCAAATGTAAAATAGAAATCTGGTTATTGATAATATAATTATTTGTAAATCAATTGTTTGATAGGTGTGCTTTTTACCTCGTTTTTTGGGCAAAATCATGCAAAATTTGTGATGTTTTTACCTAGTTGAAGATAATTTTTATGATAAATTTTTTTACTAAAAATGAGTAAAAATGATGTTCTACTAATTATCTCATCCTCTACACTTCAATGGTATTTATATCTTATATATTACAGATTGAAGTGTTGGTGGTTGGTATTTAGCTAGTGTTGCTCATAGATTATTATTTTTAAAGTTATTGATTGGTTTTGATTGTTGTGAAGGGGAATAGGGATTTAATGAAAAAAAATCCCAATAGTGTGAGTATTGGGAGTAGATTTTATATTGGTGTTAATTTACTTGCCAACCTTTATTTTCTGCAGTGGAAACATCCCAATTATTAGGATTATCAATGTATAAATATCCTTTACTACTATTATTTCTATTAGGCAAATCATTTAGTAATTCCTTGAAAGATGTTTCAGAGAAAGGATTGTTGTCAGAGCAATCAAGAAGTTTTAATGTGAGATTATTACTTATATCTAATGAAGATAATTCATTATTAGTACACATAAGATAGGTTAGATTTGTATTCTTACTAATATCAAGTTTATTGATTTCATTGAGGTAAAGCGACAAAACTACTAGATTAGGTGCTTTGGTCACATCAATATTTTTCACTTGTTCATTTTCAAAAATGAAAGAAGTTAGATTGGTTCCTTTAATTGTGATTTGATATGTTCCTTCTATCTCATACTGATGTGTTGTTGAATTGGTTGTTTGCCCATCCCCCCAGTTTATTTCTAAATCTTGTGGAACTTGGATATATGGTAATATTTCTTCTTCCCATTCCTCTCCAAACTCACCAATATAGTCTGGTTTAAAAAACTTAATAGGATGAGATCCAGTTTCAATAGAGAGAATAATCTCATTCATTGTGGGAATTGTTGGATCTGGTTCATTTTTGTCATCGTCATCAGAGCATGATGTCCAACAAGCTGCTAAAGCAACCATAACTAATAAAGTAAAAATCTTTTTCATGATGTGTAATTTTAAATTGGTTATAGATATAATTATTTAGATATTAATATTCCTTTGGTCATTTATAATAGCGAGAATCTTTTCAAACTTCCCATTGGATATGGATAAATTTTCTTTGAGTTTTTGATTTTCAGATTGTAGTTGTTCGATTGTTGCTTGAAGTTCTTCTATGGATGTAACAGAAGTGGGAATTTTATCTTTACCAATATATTCCCAGATAATATTAAAAGAAGTTTGTACATCAGTCACTCCATTGTTATTGTTAGGGATTTCAATTTCTTTTTCAGTAAACAAGGGTAAATTTCTAATTACTAAATTAGCTCTTACCCATTCCCAAGCATTTAAACCTCCATGTTCTTTTATCCCACATATTTCCCATTCATCTACAAGTGGAATGGTTGGAATTTTATTGTATTCTGCATCAAAAAATCCAAATAATTCAATGTGTGAATGGCGATATGAACCCCATAAATGATTATAAGGAAGTAAGGCAATGATATATTTTACTTCATTTGGATTACTGGGATTTGTATTTTGGAAAATCTTTTTTAAATCAGGGTGTATGTAAATTAGTTCTAATGGCTTTATATGGCAATCTTGAACTGAGTTATATGCGCTTAGTATTGCCTCTTTTCTTGTTTCAATATCTTTTTTAAATTGTTGATAGGACATAATGGTGAATTTGAATGTTATAAACTCCTAACCTTAATAAAGTTAGGAGTGGTAATTTTTATTCTTCTGGTAGTTTGGAGCATTCTCCGTTTAATAATTGGTATTTAGTGGGGTTGTATCCATTACCTTCTGTGTAAAAATTGCAATCAGTGTCTTTAACTACGTTTTTTATTGCACAGAAATTATATAATAATGGGCATTGGATTATAGTAATATCTTTTATTGTAATTAAACTTTTTAAAGCTGCAATATTATTTAAACTATGGCATCCTGTTATTATTAGTTTATCATCTATTGTTTTTAAGTTGTCAAGACCATTTAATGTTAGTAATGAATATTGGTTAATGCTAAGGTTTTTTATGGATGATAATGATTCTAAACCTTGTAATGAAGTGAGTGTGGTTAAAGAACCACCGTATTTTGAATTTATTTTGAAATTGCCATTAATTCTATTTAAAGAAGACAATCCTTCGAAAGATGACAATGTATTCAAACAATGGTAATCTAAAGCATTAATTTCAAAGTCTCCATTTATTAAAGTTAATTTCTCTAGTCCTTTAAACGATGTGAATGAAAGCATAGGTTGAGATGCCAATTCAGATTGACTATTCCATGTGTCGGCAGTAATAATGAAATTACCATTAATTGTTTCTAGATTGTTTAAACCCTTGAATGAAGTGAATTTTTTAAGAGGAGCACTGATGTCTAATTCTAATCCTCCAAGCATAGTTATGTTTTCTAATCCTTCAAATGATGTAAAGGAATTTAAAGATGGATTATATTCATCTTTGCCTGAAGCGATAATTTTTAATATTCCTCCGATATGGTGTAAATTGTTTAGTCCATTGAACGAGGTTAAGTTATTCAGACTTCCTTTTGAGGCTTTGTTGTAATTACTTGCTTGAATAATAAAATTTTCGCCAATAGAGGTTAGTTTTTCCAATCCTTCAAATGAAGTTAATGAATTTAATGTAGAATTTGAATTGTATCCAGTATCCCCTTTAATTATGAAGTTGTGTCCGATAGTTATTAATTGGCTTAAACCTTTAAATGAGGATAATGAAGTGAAATTGTGTGAATGGAATGTGTTATTATTGTTATAACTACCTCCAACAATAAAGTCACCACCAATTGATGTTAAATTTTCTAATCCTCCAAATGAAGTTATTGCATCAGAGGTAAAAGATAAATCAAAATTTCCTCCAATAGATGCTAAATTATTTAATCCTTCAAAAGAAGATAAGGAATTAAAAGCTTTTTGACTTCCACTTGTAATAGTAAAGTTTCCTCCAATGTTTTTTAATTGTTCTAATCCTTTAAATGAATTCAATTGATTAAAAGAAGAATATCCTTCGTGATAACTACCTCTAAGTTTGAAATTTCCTCCTATTGTTTCTAAATTATTGAGGCCATTGAATGATATAAAGGAAAGAAATGTATTTTCATATTGCACGGAGGAACCTCCTATAAGTTCTAAATCTTTTCCAATTGATTTCAATTTATTTAATCCCCCAAAAGATTCGAAATCATTATTAATGCCATCTATTATTAAATTTTCTCCAATTGAATTTAGACTTTTTAATCCTGTAAAGTCTTTTAAGTTTAAGTTTTGAAGTCGGAAACTTAGTCCAATAACTGTTAAGTTACTTATTCCATCAAAAGATTTTGGAATTTGGGCATTTTTTATGCTAAAATCGCCTCCGATTGTAGATAGGTTATCTAGGCCTCCAAATGAATTTATTGATAAATTATTCTTATTTGCCCCTCCTTCTATGTAGAAATTTTCACCAATGACCTTTAAGCCTTCTAAACCACTAAAAGAATTTAGTTTTAGTTGCGGGGTATCATATTTCGTGGGGATAGCTTTTATTTCAAAACTTCCATTGATAGTATTTAATTTATTTAATCCGTCAAATGTAATTAAAGCTCCTAAACTTCCAGGAGAAATTTCAAAATCCCCACCAATATAATTTAAACAATTTAAGCCATCCATATTTGCGATGTTCCCTCGGTATAGATTGAAATTTCCAGATATTTTGGTGAGATTTTTTAATCCGTCAAATGTGGTTAAGTTATCACATTGAATGGTAAGATCTCCTTCAATATCTGTAATAAGATTATCAAGAGTTTGTAATGTTTTTAATTTTTCCCCTTCAATTGTCAGATTCCCTTTTATTTTTTTATATCCTTTTTCCTTGAAATCAATCAAATCTTGCTCTGTTATAAATATCACATCTCCTATAAAAGTATCACTTTTAGGCAATTGTACAATTTTCACTGTATCAGACAAATCACCACCTTTATCTTTTATAATAATTTCTGCTTTGCGCTCATTATAAGTAGTATTAGGTAATATGTTGTAATTTAGAGTGTTTGTTGTCAAAGCTCTAGATAGATCAATTTTTTCTACCCATTTTTCTGCATCAGGAGAAAGCCAAATATCATATTCAATGTTGCTCTTTATTTCAATAGATATTTGTTGCCCTTCTGCTGGAATATTGTATTTTTTTTGTGTTAGTATAATTGCGTTGTTTTGTTTCTGGGTAATTCGTATGGTATCGGATAAATTACTATTCTTATCTTTTACAACGATTTCTGCTGTCCTTTGTTCATATGATGTGTTCTCAGATATGCTTAGGTTGATAATATTTGTTGTTAATGCTCTGGATTGAATTTGTTTAATCCATTCTATTGTCTTGTCTGGTATGATAAATTCATATTTAATATTACTTTTAATCTCAACTTTAATATTTTGTCCTTCTGCAGGGATTTCATATGTGCTTTGTGTTAAAATAAGGGCATTTAACTGGGTTTGATTTATATATAATGTATCTGCAAGTTCACTATTCTTATCCTTGATAATTACTTTTGTAGAGCGGTTATCATATGTCTGGTTTTGAGCAATATTAAATATCAACCTATCAACTCTTGAACTTCGACTTGTAATTTGTGTAACCCAATCTTTTACATCTTCTGGAATGATTACATCATAATCTACATTACTTTTTAATTCTACATTTATATTCTCTCCCTCTGAAGAAACGTAATATGTATCTTGTGTAAGAATCAATTCATCTTTTTGGGCTTGATAAACATGAATTGTATCAGCCAAAGAGCTACTATTGTCTTTAATTACAATAATCCCTTCTCTTTTGTCCGTACTGGGGTTTGCTGATATTTCAAAATTGAGGTTCTTTGTTTCTAATCCTCTTCCAAGTTGATTTGTTTCCACTTGTTTAATCCACTCTTTGTGTTCCTCTGGGATAATGGTGGAATAGGTAATATTACTTTTAATTTCAACCGTAATGTTATCTCCTTCTGTTGGAATATCATATTTTTCTTTGGTTAGAATAATCGCATCTTTTTTCTTCTGGGTGACGGTCACAACTTTTGTTATCTCCCCAGCTTTTGTTATCTCCCCAGCTTTGATAGTTAGATTGAAGTTTCTATCATCATATTCTTCACTGGGATCAGCAATAGCTGTTATTGTGGTATTGCTATTGCCTTGTATTGGATCAATTTTACACCATGTACTTGGGTTCGTAATAGTCCAGTTTGAATTGGAAGTAATGGTGAATGTTTTTTCTTCTCCTGCTGATTTGAAAGTGAGTTCAGTAAGAGAGAGAGTTAGAGTTGGTTGTTCCCCTCCATTTCCATTTGGATTGTTAGGATCGTTTGTTCCACTATCTTTGCCACAACTGATGAAAAATGTGGCTAATAGGATAAAAGAGAAAATGAATTTGTTCATATTTTTATATTTTTACTCCAATCCCCCAAGAGTAATTAATATAAAAAGAAGTGTGGGAATTGCTGGTTTATTTTACAAGAGGTATCGCCAAACACCCAGTTACAAATAAACAGCCACCCCACACTAAACCATTATATATTGAGAAATTATATATGGCAAGCATGAGCGTTTGTACCGTTTATCCCTGTAACTTAAAAATTGGCGATTTTCTTGTAAAGGATAAAACCAAACACTTCTTATTAATATGTCTGCCCTCTAGATCACTCCAAAGGACACCACAAATGTAAATAATAATTAGCATTCTACAAACGCTCAACAGGGGTGGCTGTATGGCAAAAGTATTAAATTTCAATGTGAATAACTTCCTCTCACTCTTAATATATAACCATTCTACAATTCACCTCTATGGCTGTCTATTCAATATAAACAACCAGAGAGGTGAAAATCCTTACCCTCTCTTGGATAGTAACAGGATTATAAAAAAGATAAAAACAGCACAAGATTCCACTATTGCTGATCTGGGATAGATGGTGAACAAGGCAATAATATAACCCATGAAAGTGATCAGAAACATCACCATGTACCATTTTAAATTCCTTTCAAATTTCTTATCTCTCATCTATTTTGAATATAATTATTCCTCCTAGTAACCTTCCTCTGAATAGCTGGAATAACCATCTTCCCCCACGATAATATGATCCAGACAATTCATGTTTAACAGCTTGCAAGCCTCCATCATGTTCTTGGTTATTTTTATATCCCCTGGGCTGAAAGCCAAACTCTGGCTTGGGTGGTTATGGAATATAATTAGATTGACTGCATTGGTTTTTATCATCAATTGCAAGGTGGTTCTGGGATCTATAATCGTATGCTCTTGATTCCCGACACTCAATCTTGCGACACCTAACACTTTACAGCTTGTATTTAATAGCATCACCCATGCCTCTTCATGGTGATATAAACAACCTTCAAAAAAGGGTTTGATGAGTTTATATGCCTCCATCGCCATCGTGACCCTTGGTCTATCCTTGGGTTTAACCTCTGGCTTGTATTTAATCTCCACCTCTGATAATAGTGTTAGATCATTATAATCTTCTCCTGTTCTAGTTTCATTGATAACTGGTGATGATAGATTCTTTTCATTCATGATTATAAATTTAATTGATAAGACACTGGTTTTAAATAGAATTGGATAACATGAATGAAATATCATAACAAGTTACCCACTTCCATTTTGTTTTTAATTAAGGTCATACTGGGGGATGTGAGGTTGAATAGTCTAATCACTCATCTAGCTTGATAAATTTTCAACTTGTACCATCTTTATAAAAATAACAAGCTAATCAATCATCCTCTCCCAACACTTCAATGGTATATATTATAGTATATATATCAATCAAAGTGTAGGAGGGGGAATGAATGTTTCCTTTTTAATTTTTATCATCATCATTCTAAAAGGGAAAGGATGGGAGAGATGGATGCCAGAGGGGTGAAGAAGGATAAGGTTTATTTACCAGAAGTATAGCATGGGTATAAAAAAAGCAACCACTTTGCAGTGATTGCTTGATGAATTAAATATCAACTAGAATTGTTTTTAGTTTCCCACTCCTTGCCAGTTCTTGTAAATGCTGCCATAACTTCGCTGAACCTTCTCGAAGTAGATCATGATTGAGGTATTCAATATCAGTTGAATGATTGTAATGTTCCGTTATTTTAAATGGAACGAAACTTGGAGATTGCTCCTTCTCTTTTTTTTCTTTTTTCTTCATGTTGTTTTGTTTTAAGTTTGTAGTAAATGATAATTCTCTCCCAACATTTCAAACTGTTATTTTTAAAGTAATAATCATGTAGAAGTGTAGGGAGAGGGAAAGAGTGAAGAGCTACCAGTTATTAAATATAGGTGTGATCTTCACTTCTTTTATATAGTAAATGCTTATCTAGGAGGTCTATTTTATATTGAATAGATTTATCTATTAGAATCTCTATATTATTCCAAAACAGGGGGTAAAGAAATTCACCTGTTTCATTGACTTTTTCATCTGGATGGTTTACAAGATTTTCATTGATTGAAACTAGTTAGAAGGTTTCAATAATCTCGTAACTTCTTCCATGATTGTTATACTCTTTAGTGTGAAACAACAATCTAAAATATTGGACAGCATTATTATGTAACATCTTTTCCATCCTGTTTCTAACAAGTAACTTGTTCATCCTTTCAGTGATCTCATCACCAGTTAACCTTTCACCCACTTTAAACTCTGAGAGTAGGAGGGTTCTGAAGGTGATCAAGGTGGGATCAGTGCTATGCCTGATCTTCTTGCAAGCGATCACTTGATTCATCTTTTTAGTGTTGTGCAGGTGTTGTTCCTGCAATTCTCTAATCTCTTCATCCTGTAAACCTAGGGTAAGTAGTTCTTTATAAGTTCTTTCCACAGTATATTGCAGGGAATCCTTGTCGATCTTCACCCCCAAGACTGGATGAGAGTACTCTTTGCCCATGAAGGTAGTTGTCTCGTGTTGTTTTGACTTGTAAAACAAATCAATAGCTTTCAATGTTTCTTGTTTTTTCATGTCATGATCAATTTTGTTATTATCATTATTATTTTCCTTGTTCTCTTCATTATCACAATCTAGTACTAGTTTGGATTCAAGTCCAGAATTGCATAGGGTGATATTGTAATATTGCAGGACTTTATTCATCCTGTGTAATTGTTCATAAATAGTATAATTAATCTTCTTGAAAGCGCTAAAAGCTATCCCTTGGTGATCAATCTCTCTGGTCACATTTATGTACTGGTCAAATTCATTAGCTTGTAATTTTAGCTGCCTTTTTAATTTCCTAGTGCTTTTAGTTATTTTCACCAGTTCATCCATCCTTTTTTTGGCACCAGTTGTTAGCTGGTCTTTTAGAAAATCAAAAATAGAAGGGAAATTATATATCCCACTATCTTCTTCTTTTACCCATGTGGCATTGGTGAGGATGAGAGATGTAACACTAGTATCCTCTCTAAACCTGTTCATCATTTGCACAATGTCAACATAGGTATGTCTATTCTTCCCCGGTGCGATAACAAGGAAATAATTCTTTCCCAGTAATGAATATCCTTGAGTGTAAGTGGTGAAGATCACCTCTGCATCAATCCTGCATTCATTAACTAGCTGGGAGAGGTAATCGGTTTTATCCCCTTCACTTTCAGCTCCCATGTCCTTGACAATTAATTTATCCTCTTCCTCTACCTTTTGCCCTTCTTTCTTGATAACCTTTGTTTCTGAATTAATAGCGGCAATTCTTTTAATCCCCCTCTTCTTCAATTCTCCTATAACCTCGGGGAGTAGGGTGGATTTATCAAGTAAAGAAATAACAGGGATCTTGTTGTTCCTCCTTGCAAACAAGCATAATTCAATAATCCCACCTGCTAAATCTTTATAGGGGACAAACCCTAGCTCTCTTTTGTCTGGAATCTCTTTCCTTGCTTTTAGCACCTGCATCCCTTTAAATATATTATCATCACTGGTGACAGGTGTACCTGAGAGGAATATAATCCTCTTGTAAAATTCTAGAGAAGTCATCACTTCTTCGATAGTACTCCCTTTCCAGCCAATTTGTGTGACTAGAGTGTGAGCCTCATCAATAATCACGGTCTCCCTGCTTTCAAATTTAGGGATATGGTGCTGTATGGTGATGATCAAACTTGAATTGAAATCTTCTCTATGATCTGCTGTGTAATATGGTATCTGGTACTGAGCTGATAGTTGTTTTGCCAAGTTAATGGTATCAACAACAAAAACAGCTTTTATCTCCCTCTCTTTTAGATGATTGAGAATGTAATAGGATTTCCCACCACTTGTTGGACAATCCACGTAGATTTTAAACTCTTCATTAAAATCCAAGTCATCAAGAAACCTTGTTTCTGATAACTTTTCCTTGAATGTAAACTTTTTACATTCCATAAAATTCTAAGATTTAGTTAATTCTTAATTTTCCTTCAACACTTCGATCATTATTTTTACTATATAAAACAGGTTGAAGTGTTGAAGGTAAACATCACTTCTAGTGAGTTATTTTTAACATCTTATAAGCCTGTATGTAAAGGTTTATCTATTTTGATATAATCTATCTGGATGGTGTTATTTACAGGTAGAAATGGAAATTTGCCCTGTAAAATGGTATCTAGGAAGGATGTAGAATATCCTTTAATTATGTTACAAAGATATATAACCTTCACAACATTTCCAAGTGAAATGCAGGGAAAATTTTACATTTGTTAAGAAATGAGGGGAGGATAGGTTTTATTGTTTTTTGGATGGCGTGATTATAGAGGTTTGATGATTTAACAGGCTAAAGGATGATTCCCCTTGTTTGCCTTGTTGACAGGTGGGGGTAGATATGAAATAATAGTGATCCAACCTTGAATAACTCCCTGAAAGGTCACTCATGGATAATAATTCCCCACCTTGTTTTTTGAGATAAACAAGGGCATTGTATTATGATTTAGATAAAAGGGACTAGGAGTTGAGCCAGTCCCCTTTTGATAATTCTAAGCTTTCATTTCTTCTTTTGGAATTCTTGCTGTCAGCCTTGAAACTATTAGGTTTACTTTATCTGTTTTAGTTGCTTGTATTATCTTTATATCAGAGGTATTAAAAGCTCTAAGAGCTTCTAATGCAGTGTGAAAACCATATGGTTCTTCTTTTTCATTTTGGAGTTTTGTGAAACTTGCAAAAGCATCTATAATGTACCTTTTCTTGATCTCTTCTCCAAAATTTAATTCATGCAAAACTGCTATTATCTTGTCTCCACAAGATAAATCATATTTGAATTCCCCTGTGAGGATTCCTCTAGCTGCATTGCATAGTTCTGTGTTTGTAAATCTTTTTCCAAGATTATAGTACTTTATAGCTGTACTTGCTGGCATTTTTTCCGACGCACAAGTTTCACTAATTTTTTTGATGAATTCATCTTCTGTGGCTAAAACTGCCAAGGATAATTTTTCCTTGCCCTTTAAACTTCTGTCCAGTAGTGTATTGGTACTGCAATATTTAGCAAGCTCTTTTATAGAGGTAAATTCTCTTTTTTGTATGTTTTTGATGATTCTTAAATCAGTCCCCTCAACTAGAGCATCGATATTTAATTTGTGTATAGCTTGAATAATTCTTTGATCTTTTACACTTCCAAGCATATAGCAAACATCTGCCGTGTTTGCAGGAATGATATTCCCGTTAAGATCTCTTAATTCGATATTTTCTTGATAGAAAATATCCGCTGTTGCTAGATATTTTGTTGAATCTTTTTCTAGTAGATCATCATTCACAATATCCATTGCCAGCTTGTCATTAGTTGTGGATAAGTTGATTATAGAGGGAGCATACCCTAGTATGACCATTTCTATCTTTCTTTCGATTACCAGTTTCCCCTCTTCTTCTTTTGGTTTCCATTTTTCAATAGGAGTGGGGAGAAGATTTTTTTGTAACTCTTCTTTTAGAGCCTTTTTGGCTCGCGCAACTTTTCTCAGTGCGTTTTTTTGCCTGTTTTCTTTGGCTTGCGCCAATTTTTCTTTTGCTTTTTTGAGTTCTTGATATAAGCTCTTAATTGTAGCTGATAAGTCAAACTCATTAATTAATTCTTCCAATGAAATCTTCCTATCACTATTATTTAAACTATTTACTATTGTATTACTTCTCTCTGAATTCTTTTCACTATTATTTTTGTCTTCCATTTTTTCTGGATTTAAATTGTTAATTACTAGTTTTGCCTCACTCTCTGTTTGTTGATTATTATCAACGATTTTATCTGTACTGTCTAGCATAATGTTTGAAATTAGTTGTTTAACAATAATCCCCATTCAGAATAACGGATCCTTTTTATCCCGTTTGAGGGCAAGCTGTCATGTCTTTTGTCAGTGATCAGCTTGTTACCCTCCATGCAGCAAATGCCAAACCTTTCGATAAATAAAAAAATCAGATAAATAGGGGATAATCCCGGTATTTATCTGACTTTTGTAAAAGTGTAGTAAAGTGATTGATTACCAGTATTTTGTTTCTTTGCTAGAGAGGTTTACAAGGATGTTGAAGTTCCAGTCAACGAGACTGTCATCTGTCACTGTCATATTGTCACGAATGCGTTCCCTGACAAGTTTAATCCATTCAGACTGCATTTTTGTCATGTCAAGGTAGTTCGAATAGTATTCTTTCTCTTCTCCTTCACTTCTTTTTTTTAGTTGTCGAAGTTCTTCTATCTCTTTTTCAGTGTGGCAATGTATCTTGTGGATTATGTGAAGGAACATGATAATGAGAAGGCAAACTCCTTTCGATATTTTGTTATCATCTTTTGCAGTGCTACGATCTTTGAAGAACCGATAAAGTTGAATAATGATGGTGTTCGTAACCTTGTCTTGTGGCGCACCTCTACGTGGAGAATTATCATCCACTAGTTCCGGTTCACAATATTCTTGAATGTACTCTTTTAAATGCTGCCAGAACCAATTATTCTTGTTAGATAGATGTATGTCCCCGTAGGCTGTTTTTATTTGTATCGGTTGGGAATTTTTATTTTTATATGTAAGCCATTGCTGATTCTCTTGGATGAACCGGAGAAGGTTATTCATATCAGGGTTCACGTTTAATAGAAATTCTTCCAACTTCTCATCTTTCATGGAACGTTCAATTGTTTCTTGTGCCGGGTTACGGGTGATGAAATAAGCCAATAGCCAGTATATCCAAAGTAATGTTTGGTTACATTCAAAATATTCATGATTTGCTTGAAGGATAGTGTTATAATTTTCTGGGATCGTGGAATTATGAAACACTAACGGGAATATGTTATTTTCCTCGATGTAATATTGCCAGTATTCAGCGAATGATTTTGCGGTGTAGATAGTTTCATTTGCGGAGGGATTAAGTTTTTGTGTCTCGTAATAAAAGAAGGTGGGAAAGAATATTTCTTTTTCTAGCCTGAAATATTTATTCAAGAGTGGGTACAGGGCTCCTACAATATTCCCGTTTATCCAAACAACATATCCCAAGAAAGGGTCTTTTTCTGCGATTCCTTTTACTTTACACATAGCCTAAGATTTTTCCAAATATAAATTTTTTTGTTGGTAAAAAAAATAACCTCAAATCCGAAGATAAGAGGTTATTTGTGTTCATAATAAATTTTGCATTGCTGCATCAATCTGGGTGTTCTCAAAGCTATCCAAATAAATTTGGGTTGTTTTTAAATCTGTATGCCCCAACGCCTCGCTAATCAAGGCTACATTAACCCCAGATTTCTTTAAAACACTTGCAAATGAATGTCTTGCAACATAGGTTGTCACTTTTGATTCAATTCCAAGTTCAGAGGCTAGTTCTTTCAGTTCTTTATTAATTTGTGCCAACACTTTATGCCTCCTGTTCTGCTTTTGTAATTCAGTTTTATGAATATTAGCATCCAAGATGGGGAAGAGATAAATCGCATTCTTCTGGTGTGAGGAATATCTCTTTATAATCTCCCTAGCTTGATCACACAATTGGATGTTTATATCTCCATGTGTTTTCTGGCGGGTATATAAAAGCCTTCCTCTCTGGATATTTTTCATCGTTAGATTAGATATATCAACAAAAGGAATCCCTCCACACAAGTAAGAGAATGTGAATATATCTTTTGCAAGTTTCCGCAAAGGGGTATCCTTATTAGATTCTGTTGTGATAATTTGTTTCACATCATCCTTGGATATGGCTCTCTTCCTTGTTTTTGTTTTAAATTTTCCGATCTTGAAATCATCAAAAGGATAATCATTTTTACTTGCAGCCTTCTCCTCAATAGCTTTATTATATGCACTCCTGAGGGTTCTGAATTGCAAGCTGATTGTTGTCTCTTTATTACCTTTATTCCTTTGCCATTTTTCATAAGCCTGTAACCAATCTTTGTTAATATCGCTGAAATAGAAATTCAGCTCGCTTTTAGTGAACGCTTTTAAAGAGTTGAATGATGTTTTGTAAATAAGTCGATTGCCAACTTTATTGTTTTCTTCAAACTCCTTGATCAGTTGTTGATAAAACTCCTTCACAGTTTTTAGTTGAAACTTCTTTTGCTTGTTTTCCACCAACGATGCCGCAGTATATTGTTTTTGTGCTGCAGCTAGTTCTAAAATCTGTTGCTGGTATTCTGTTTCTTTCGCTAAAATGAGCTTGTTGATTAAATCTCTATCTGGACAATTGGGTTTTGGTTTGTTCTTTTTGAAGTCCCAATATTTGAGCTGGATAGAGACACCTAAATTCTGATATTTCCTCTTTCCATTTTTGGTAATTCTAACCATCAAGGGGTATTCTCCATTTTTTAATGGCCTAATTTTGTAACAAAGATAGTGTTTCAAAAAGTGTGTAAATACCTTCTTTTCTCATGACTGCAAAATTATAAATAGTTCAATAAAATAATCTTGATTCTAAAAAATTATAAATAGGATATTTATAAATATCTGCATTTTGGGCTACCGTTCCCATTAGGAGAATAACGGCTTGGGGGTTTGGCATGGCGCCCCTCATGTTGATGACCCTCTTGTAATCCCTGTTCAGCCTTTCGATCCAGTTTGTGGTGTAAATCATCCCCCTGATTTCCCTCTCGTACTTGAAGTAGGTGAAATAGAACCTGTACCTGTCGTGGCAATATCTTTTCAAAACGGGATAACTTTTCTGCCACCTGGCAATAAACTCTTTAAATTTTTCGAAAGCCTTTTCCGGGGAGATCTCCCACTGGTCGGGAGCGCAAACCTGCTTGAGTTCTTCCATGACCTGTTTCTTGTCCCTGGGCTTGACTTTCCCAGCTATATTCCTCTTCAGGTGCACGGTACATAATTGTAAATCTGCTTTTGGAAAGGTTTCTGCCAGCACGTTTTCAATACCGGGCAATCCATCACACACCAGGAGATCAATCACGGCCACGCCTCTTTCCTTGAGGTCTTCAAACACGTCCTTCCAGTTCGTGGCACTTTCCGTGGGGAAATTCACCACGGCCAGCACCTCGCGGGTTCGGTCTTCTTTCACCCCCAAAACCGTGTAGTAAGCCTCGTTGGAAACGGAATCATCACGACGGGTGAGGACATAGGTGGCATCGATGTAAATTATCGGGTAACGATTATCCAGTTCACGACCTAGCCAGGCATTTACATCCTCGCGGGCCGTGTTCAACAAGCGGCTAACCTGGCTTTTACTGTAATGTTTGCCGTAAAATTGCTCGTAAATTTTACCCACCTGTTCCGTGGTTAAACCGCTGCAATAAAGGCTACTCACTAGCTTTTGAGCCTCTTCTTCCTGGTCTTTTAGCACCCCCAGTAACATCGGGTAAAAATGGTTGTTACGACTACGCGGGACCCGAAGTTCGAAGACCTTACCGCCATGACATACTCGACGACCACGAAAACCGTTACTCACGTCACCACGTGTCTCGTTATGAAGATCACGTTCCGATAACATTAAACTCTCTAAACCTTGTTTAACCAAGCCTTGTAAACCTAGTTCACCGTTTGTGATTTCGGAAATTATTTCCGAGATTTGTTCATGTGTAAATTCCATAATTATCCATTTTTGAAAATTGCATTACAAAAATAATCAATTCGGAATTTACACACTTTTTGAAACACTATCTACATATTTGCTTACATCATTGCTTACATGAGGGGGTAAAAACCATGAAAATTGCTTGAAATGAAAAAAGCACTTACGATTGTAAGTGCTTTAAAATGAGAGCGGAAAACGGGACTCAAACCCGCGACCCCCAGCTTGGAAGGCTAGTGCTCTATCGACTGAGCTATTTCCGCAAATAAGTGGGGAGAGCAGGATTCGAACCTACGAAGACGATGTCAGCTGAGTTACAGTCAGCCCCAGTTGGCCACTTTGGTATCTCCCCTTTGTTCAAAGAACAGTTGCTTGTTTTAAGCGGGTACAAAGATAGGTAGTTTTGCGGAATTACCAAATATTACGTGGAAAAATCTTGAAAAAAATGTATTTCGAGTGTAAAAGAATACGAGGAGTTTTCGGTACCGAAAACTCCTCGTTACATCTTATCGTCACTATGAGACCTATTTACGAGGACGATAAGTAATGTCAATGGTTCTTTCTTCGTCGAAACCTTTGTACTTGATGTGTAGCTGTACGGAATCTGTTACCTCGTTAAATACTTCTTTTAGCGGGAAACTGACATAACCGTAAAGACTTTTGTTTTCCGGATCTCCGTATGCATTATGTCTGAATTCTAACAGGATTTTTTCGTCCGCTGTTAATTCTTCATGCTTTGTCAGATTGACCATGTGTTCTTTAGCGCCTCCGGCATAAAAGAATCGGAAGGTGATAAAGTCGTTGGCAATCCAGTATTCCGGTAATTCAATCGGATCCATACCTAAGCTGTCATTAATGGCTTCGGTATAGGGTACAATAGGTTTGGTAAGAAGCTTTTGCAGGTCGTTTACTCGCACGTAATGATCTACACTACTTCCCGGATTTGCATCTTGCAAGATGGTAAAATCCGCGTACACACGCATATTATTTTCTAAGTAACGTACCGGTACATTTGAAACGGATGGATACAATACAGGGCCTTTGTCCAGTATAATTCTGTAATCCTGATCACTTGTTTTTTCAATTGTACCGACTTCTAACCAGAATTTGTCCAAGCTATACCCGTCATCATTACAAGATGTGAAGGCGAATGTTGCCGAGAGCAAAAGAATAATTAGTGTCACTACTTTTTGATTCTTCATTTTAAACCCCTTTTTATTACTCGTTGTTTTTTAGTTTTCATTACTTAGATGGATAATTGCGTGAATGGTTGCGTCTAATAATGTTAAAATCAATGGAAAAAGGCTATCATACATCGCATGATAGCCTTGATCCCTTGTTTTTGCCGGGATTTATGAATTTAGAAAAGAGTTTTTTTCAGTGAGAACAGGAATTCCAATCCCCCGTCTTTTCTATTTTTTGCCGAGATGTCTCCTTTATGGAAAAGAACGGCGTTCTTCACGATGGAGAGCCCCAGGCCGGAACCACCGTTTTGCCTGCTGCGTCCTTCGCATACACGATAGAAACGTTCGAAAATCCGGTTCAAGTGATTTTCTTCTATTCCTTGCCCCGTGTCATAGTAGGAGAAATAATAAAATTCCTTGTCTTCCATGTAGTTGTTTACCCCGATCGAGATATTGTCTCCGGCGTAATTGATGGAATTTTCAATGAGATTTCGGAATATAGCATAAACCAGCGTTTTATTTCCCTCGATAATTGTCTGGGGATTTATTTCGTTCTTCACGTTGATCCCGTGTGCTATGATCGGGTCATGCAGGTCATCAATGACCTCCTGCAAAGTGTTATGAACATTCACTCGTTCCTTGTCAAAAAGTTCGGAAGCCTCTTCCGTCTTGGTGATCAGGGCAATATCCCGGATTAAGTCGGATAGGCGAACGATTTGTGAATACGTACGTTCCAAAAAGAAATGTTGCTTGTCCGGGGTAATATTGGGTTGTTCCAGAAGGGTCTCGATATAACCGCGAATACTGCTTACAGGAGTTTTTAGCTCGTGGGCGATATTATTCGTCATCTCCTGTTTTAGGAGCCTGTTTTTCTCATTATCAGAGATGTTGTTTAGGGTGATTTCGAAGCTGTTGTCCGTGAAAATCAGTAGTTTCACGGCAAAATGTTTGCCTCCCTTGCTGATCTTGTTCTGGTACACGGGGATGTTGGTGGTATTCGGGTTTACCGGGGTGTTCTTTTGCAAGAATTCATTCAGTTCTTTGAAATCCGGTTGTTCCAGAAGTTTTTCGACTTTGAATGTCGGTTCGTCTAGGATAATGTTCAAGTACTGGATAAAATGCGTGTTGGCATATATCTTTTCCCGGTTAGCGGAGAAAATGGCAATTCCCTCGTCGGAATAGTGGAAGTGACGAAGAAGTTTCTCCTGTTCCACGTTGATCTGCTTGTTGCTCTCTTCTAAAAGTTGATAGTTATGAATGATCTTTTCACCGATCTCTCCCAGTTCCGTGTTCGGGAAATGGATATTGTTGTAATTAATGTTGTGATTGTCGGCCGAAACGATAAAATCTTTCAGTCCGGAAATCGCTTTCCCGAAACGATCGGAGATATAAATCAGCGAGATCAGCGTGATAAAGAATAGTAGCGTGATAAAATACAGGAATATGTTGTCCGTCTTTAAAAAGTTCTGGATCTCGATGTCGTAAGGGAGAGCCACCCGGATAAAATAATTCATGTAGTCTTTGGCAAAATAATAGTACTCGACCCCGGTACTTTTAGAAAGCCGGATGGCAGTTCCTGTTTTTTGGATTAATGCCGTCTGGATTTCCGGGCGCAGTAAATGGTTTTCGATCCCTTGTTCCTTGTCGAGACTATTGTCATAAAGGACTTTACCATCATGATCTACTATCGTTAATCGTAAGTTGGAGGGCATAAGTACGAGTACATTCTTTAAAGAATCCATTTGCCCGTTGTTTATCAGATGATATTGTTGAACATAGCGGGCGATGATGTCGGAGTAATCGTCCAGCGTGGTACGCAAGGTCTCCGTTTTATAGGCTTTTTCCCGGTTCTGTTGGAAAAAGGTAATGACAACCGTGAAGACGGCGAATACAATGAAGAAGTAAATGAACAACTTCTGTTTATAGGATAATTTCATTGGAAATAGTTTTTGTATTAACGTTTAAAGTTCCACGCAATAGCCGTACCCGGAACGATTTGCGATGTGTTTTCCCTGTTCGCCCAGTTTTTTTCTCAGTCGGGTGATGTGTACGTCGACGGTACGTTCAAGCACGTAGCTGTCGTCACTCCATACTTTATTGAGTATGTCTTCGCGGGAGAATATTTTTCCGGGAGATTGTGCCAGCATGTTTAATATTTCAAATTCCTTTTTGGTAATCGGGATGAGCCGGTCGTGGATGGAGACACATTTTGTGCTTAAATCGATGTGCATCTCGCCTATATCGATCACCTGTTTTTTATTGGCAGCATTCAACGAACCTGCTCTTTTCAAGACGGCTTTCACTCTTGCCGAAACTTCCTTAATCGAGAAAGGTTTGGATATATAATCGTCACCTCCGATATTGAAACCGGTGAGCATGTCATTTTCCGTGTCTTTGGCCGTCAGAAAGATGATCGGGGTCGAGTTGTGAAGATCTTTCCGAAGTTTCTCCGCCATCTTGAACCCTGACATTCCTCCCATCATCACGTCCAGCAGGATTAGATCATATTCCTCGGTCAGCATCTTTAGAGCCTCTTCTGCGGAGGGCGCGGTGTCGACTAGGTAACCTTCGCTCTCCAAGTTGAATTTTAAAATTTCTCTCAGGTCCTCTTCATCGTCAACCACTAACATCCGTTGTTTATCCATTGCTCTAAAATTTAGTTGTTATGAATATGTTTTGCGTTCTTCCCTTCCATCAAGTAAATGGCCGCTTCAGCAATGTTTGTGGCGTTGTCCCCGATTCGTTCAATGTTGTATGACATCCCACTAAGGGAAAGGGCATCCAGCATATCTTGATCTTTGATCGTTTTGCCGACAAAGTGAAGAGGTATCCCGTGAATGATTTCTTTGTGGTTGTTGTCCACGAGGTCATCCGTCCGGATAATCTCTTTTGCCAAATTCTCGTCTTCACACGTAAAGGCAAAGATAGCATTTTGTGTCATTTTTTTTACCGTTTCCAATTGTAATAAAATGGTTGGGTGGAAAGATGCGTAAAGGGAACCCTGTAATTCAACTTCCCGGAGGAAGTCGGCAATATTGAGCAACAGGTCACCGATGCGTTCCAGATAGGCTGTCATATCATGATAGGACATGATCTTTCGGCAATCACTGGCTCTGGGGCAGTAAAGTACGATGGAGTTGATGACTTCATCCCTGATTTTTACTTCCAGACCGTCAATGATAACTTCATTATGTTCGATCTTCGTGTATAATTTACCGTCTTTGTTGTCGTGGGTTGCGGTGATAACGAGTTCCATCTGTTGTAGTACGATGGTGGATAAGACTTCAAAGTCTTCTTTAATCTTTTCCAGGTATTTTTCTCTTATGGTAGTCATGTGGTGTAAGCTAAAAGTTATAAGCTAAAAGTTAATAAGGAATGTGTTTATAGAGAGAGTTCGATCTAAACTCATAAATCAAAAATTATTTTATCCGAATTGCCCCGTCAAGTACTCTTCCGTGCGTTTGTCACTTGGGTTTGTGAACATCTTCTGGGTTTCGTCGTATTCGATTAAATGACCGAGGTACATGAACATCGAGTAATCCGATATACGGGCAGCTTGTGACATATTATGTGTGACAATCAAGATTGTGAATTCGTTTTTCAGATCCAGCAACAACTCTTCGATTCGATTGGTGGCAATCGGGTCCAAGGCTGAGGTCGGTTCATCCATTAGTAAAACCTTCGGTTTTAGTGAAAGAGCCCGGGCAATGCATAGCCGTTGCTGCTGACCACCGGAAAGGAAGGTCCCTTTCTTGAATAGGGAGTCTTTCACTTCGTCCCATAACCCCACGTTTTTAAGGCTTTCCTCTACTAACTGGTCTTTTTCCTGCTTGGGAAGAGAAATCCCGTTCAATTTATACCCGGCAATCACGTTGTCATAAATGCTCATCGTGGGGAACGGGTTCGGGCGTTGGAATACCATTCCCGCCATGCGTCGTACTTCCATGGGGTTTGTCTTTAATATATTTTTCCCGTTCAGGAGAATCTCTCCCGTGGTCTTGATGTCCGGGTACAATTCGTGCATCCGGTTGATCGCCCGTAACAAGGTACTCTTTCCACATCCGGAGGGGCCCATGATAGCCGTGATTTTCTTTTCTGCAATATCTGCGCTAACTTCTTCTACCGCGTTTTTTCCCGGGGTGTACGAAATGGAAACTTTTTTAAGTTGTAATATAGGATTTGTGATAACCATGATTAATTTTAGATTTTAGATTTTAAATTTTAGATTGAAAGTCTGTTTGTAATGCAATTTAAAATTTAAAATTTACAATTATTGAACTCTCCATTTTTTTGCAATTTGTTTTGCTATAATATTGAGGGTTAGAATTAACATTAACAGGAAGAGGGAGGAACTCCAGATCATGTCGATCAGGTTCGGGTCATTGTAAAACTCCCAGATCAACAAGGGAACCGCACTCGTGGGTTTCAACACGTCCCAGTTGATGGCGGTGCTACCCAAGGCTGTTAACATCAGGGGAGCGGTTTCTCCCATAACCCGGGAAATAGCTAGCAAGATACCCGTGAACAATCCCCCGAAGGCTGCGGGTAACAATACTTTCAGAATGACACTGGTGTAGGAGGCTCCTAATGCAAGTCCGGCCTCTTTCAAACTTCCCGGGAGCATCTTTAACGTCTCTTCCGTGGAACGCACGATTAACGGGAGCATCATGATACTAAGGGCGACACTTCCCGCGAGGGCGGAATAACTACCTAGGGGTTTCACGACCCAGGCATAAGCGATAATGCCGATTACGATGGAAGGGCTACCTTGAATCAGATCTGTCAAGAAACGAGTGATGTTCGAAAATTTGGTCTTCGGGTGTTCCGAGAGGTGGATGCCGACCATGATTCCAATAGGGATAGCAATAATTGCGGCTAGGACAACCATGAGTAATGTTCCGGTAATTCCGTTTGCAATTCCGCCCGGAATAATGTCTCCCGTACCTCTGGCCAGCATGGCGTCCAAAGTACTTGGAGCGCTCTCCGTGAAAAAGTTCCAATTAATCTGTTTGTAGCCTTTTTTGATCAATTCCCAGATGATGGCGAATAACGGGATTACCGTCAGAGAGGCCAGAAAACAGGTCGTGTAGAAAAAGACCTTGTTTTTTATCGTTCTATATCTTAAACTACTCATTGTTGCAATCAATTAAGTTTCTTGATGATGAGTTTTGCTACTAGATTGATGATTGCCGTGATCAGGAATAATAGTAACCCGATGGCAATCAAGGAGCTTAATTTTAACCCGTCTGCCTCTCCGAACTGGTTCGCGATGATACTGGCCATCGTGTTACCCGTGTCTGCCAGTGAGGTGGGCAGGTTATTCGTGTTGCCGATAAGCATGGTTACTGCCATGGTTTCTCCAAGAGCCCGTCCCAGGGCTAGGATATAGCTGGCAAATACTCCGGAACCGGCAGAGGGAAAAGTGACTGTTCTGATCACCTCGTAGCGGGTGGCTCCCAAACTATATGCAGCCTCTTTCAGTTCGTTGGGAACCATGGATATGAACTCGCCACTGAGGGAGGATGCATAGGGGATGATCATGATTGCCAGAATAATGGATGAGGTCAATACTCCGAATCCTTGTGAATTGACACCCATCTCGATGATGATCGGGCGGAAGGTATAAAATCCCCATAATCCGTACACGATCGAGGGAATTCCCGCGAGTAAATCTATAATGGAACTGATGAACGTGGCAATTTTTTTACCTCGAAAGAATTCACCCGTGAAAAGTGCCACGGGCAGAGAAAATGGGATACAGAATATAAGTGCCAGAAAAGAGGTTAGGAGGGTTCCCACGATAAAGGAAAGGGCTCCATAAGTTTCTCTGTCCGGATGGGGATCCCATTCTGTTGATCCGATAAACTGGAAGAATCCGTAATGGCTGAGAGCCGGGATCGAGCCGCTGACCAGTGAATAGATCATGCCGGCACTAATCAGTAGAATCAGGATACAACAAATAGAGAGTAGCCGTTTAAAAATAAGATCACGCATAGTTAGTTACAAGTTACAGGTTACAAGTTACAGGTTGGCAAGATTCAACTTGCAACCTGTAAACTTGTAACTTTATTAATTCAGGACTTTTTTGCCCTCGAAACTTATAGAGTTTAATAGTGTTTTGGCGTTAGCCACGGCTGATTGAGGAAGGGGTGAGTAATGAACTTTTGTAGTCAATGCTTGTGCTTCCGGGCTTAACATCCAATCGAGTAATTTCACGGTTGCTTGTGCTTGTGCTAGGGTTCTGTTTGCATAAGCTTGTTCCTTGTAAAGGATAATCCAGGTGAAACAACTGATGGGGTAAGCGTCCGGTGCGGAAGAGTTCGTGATCATGGTACGAGTATCTGCCGGCATTTCACCTTTTGCTGCCGCGGAAATACTTTCCGTGTTCGGTGTGATGAAATTACCGGAAGAGTTCTTCATCTGGGCCATCGGGATGTTCAGAGAAAATGCGTACTCTGATCCTACGTATCCGATCGCTCCGGGGGTTTGGCTGATTGTTCCGGCTACACCGGGATTACCTTTAGCTGCCAAGCCTGCCGGCCATTTCAATGATTTACCTGTACCCACGTTTTCTTTCCAATCATTGCTTACTTTCGTCAAGTAATCACTGAAAACGAAGGTGGTTCCGCTACCGTCTGAACGGTATACCGGGGTTAATTCTTTGTCCGGAAGAGTTACTCCGGGATTTAATTCCTGAATTTTAGCATCATTCCATTTGGTGATTTTGCCCAGATAGATGTCGGCAACAACTTCTCCGGAAAGTTTTAATTCTTTCACTTCCGGTAAATTGTAAGCCATAACCACGGCTCCCATACAAGTCGGGATGTGTACCGTTGCGTAGGGCATCTCTTGCATCTCAGCATCAGACAGGTAGGCATCCGATCCCCCGAAATCAACAATCTTGTCTTTCAGGCTTCTGATACCACCACCACTACCAATACCCCCGTAAGTCACGGCGTTACCCGTTTTCTCTTGGTAGGTCTTGAATGCTAGGTTGTAGAATGGTAAGGGGAAAGTAGCCCCGGCTGCAGCGATGTTCATTTTTTTGCTTTCGGACTCTTTGTTCTTCTTCGAGTTCCCGCAAGATGCAATAGCGATAGCTAAAATAAGGATCAATAAATTTTTCATTTCTGATAGTATTAATTTCAACGTCTTCTGATTCATTTATTACACTGCAAGTTTAGATGAATCTTGTTACACGAATGTTGCGCATTTGTTACATTAATGTTACAACTTGAATTCGATGTTTAGATAGACGAAAGAGCTTGATTTACCGTCTCTTGGGTTCCAAGTGGAAAAATTCGGGGCGATTTTTAGTTGTTTGATCGGGGCATATTGAACACCTACTAAGATTCGTTGTCCGTCAGCACTGCTCCAATCATCTTTGGAACCTAGGTTATCATATCTTCCGAAGAGGTTGAATTGATCTTCCAGCTTGATAGTAGAATAAACGGAGAATCCGGATTGGTCGTTGTCTTCCTTGAACTTGGTGTTATACATTTGGTTGTATTCAGCTCCGATGGAGAATAACTCGTGTTTGTAACCGGCGAAGAAGGCTAAATTCTGTTGATCTTTCGTCTCGTCTCCTTCAATGTTCTTACTGGCAAGATCGTAATAAGCGCGAAGAGTCAAATTTTTAACGGGAAGAATTGTTGCTCCCACGGCATACCTGTATTTGTTGTCACCGTTCAATTTTTTGTAACCTTCCCCGTTGCTGATCGTGATGTCGGCAGAGAGCCATTTTGTAAATTTGTATTTACCCAAGATACCCATATCTGCGCTGGAACCGAATTTATACTCGTCTTGGAAGGATTTCATGATATAACGGTATCCCCAGAATTTTTCCTGTACGTTGAATTGCTCCAAACCGATCAAACCGAAATCCAGCGTGAAATTACCCGTCTTCCAGCTTAACATGGCATTCTTGATATACGCCACTCTTTCGAGGTCGGAACCTGAAACTTTGGTGGAACCCATGTCAAAAACAACTTTTCCGCTTAATTTTTCTGTCAAGGAGAATTGGTACCCAAGATAAGCACGATCAAGAGCGAATCCGGATTCTTTATTTGCATTTCCAATTCCGGCATGATAGTTCGCGAAAACGGTAACAATCGGTTGTCCCTTGATTTGGAATTTCTTCTTTTCTTCTTGTTTCTGCCCGAAACTACTTAAACAAATAGCAGCTAAAACCACACTAATTAAAATCCTTTTCATTTGTCAAACTTTTAGTTAATATTAAAATAAATACCTCTTGTTTTCGGCAGCTAAAGTAGACTGAAAAGGTTTCCTAAATAATACGATTCCGTTACATCAATGTTACATTTATTAGGTTTGTTTATTGTCTTTTGAAGATCGAGAAATTAACACTACCGTACCGGCGGTGTTCGAAAAAGTTGGGTTCCGAGGAGAAGTCCACGGTGCTGGGGTGTTCGATAATGGCGATTCCGTCCGGGGCCAGTAGATCGTTATTGAAAATGGCAGCCGGAATCTCGTTGATTTTTTCCAGGTTGTAAGGAGGGTCCGCGAAAATGATGTCAAAGGTCGTTCCGTTCAGTTTTTTACAAGCGATAAACACGTCTGTTTTGAAAATGGTCATATTCTTGAATCCCAATTGGACGGCCGTCTTTTTTATAAAGGCGTAATGGTTATAGTTCAGTTCGATAGAAACTATTTTTCCTGCACCCCGGGATGCGAATTCGTAACTGATACTTCCCGTTCCTGCAAAAAGATCCAGTACGGAGGCATCCTCAATATCTATATAATTGTTGAGGACATTAAATAAATTCTCTTTGGCAAAATCCGTTGTCGGACGGGCTTTGAAATTTTTGTCGGGTGTGATGATTTTACCTTTGTGTGTACCGCTTATAATCCGCATCGATGAAGATTTAACAAGTGAGTAAAATGAGAACTGTTGAATTCTTTATCGTGAAGAATGCCGTTTAACAGGGGTTCTTTAGCAAAATAGGGATTCGGGAGATAGAGCGAAAGTAGCTCTTTCAGTTTATTATCTTTGAGCGCCGGGCCGCATATCGAAAGATGTGCTTTCTCCTGGTTGATTCCGCACTCTTTGATACAATTTAATAAAAAGTACACGATGTCAGTCATCGCTTTGTAACTAAACGTGTTAAATAGCTGAATGCCGGAGTCCCGGATAAATAACAGATCAAAATAATTGTCCTGAATGTCTAGGAAGATTTGCTCCGTGTCTCGTAGTGCTTTGGCCATGGCACCTAGTATAAAAGGGTATGCCCCGTTCACGATTTGAACCACGGAAAAATGTTCCCGTACAAAATCATGAAACGATGAAATAACCGTCTCCACGAGATAGGCTTCTATCCCCTCTATGTGGTGGTAGAGGATCGTGTCATCCGGTGCTACTTCTTGGTTGACCGTGTAAAGGGTGGCAATATTGGCCTTGTCGAAAAAGGCTCCCGGAACCAGTAGTTTTTCCTTGAAACACGGCATGATATATACTTTCTTGAAACGAAGGTTCAAGATCGCATCATTCACCACGTAATTTTTTAACCTGTCCACGGCGGCCTCTCTGGAATCCGCTGCATAGGGTTCGTGTACAAACACGACTAGCTTTTCCGTTTCATCATGCACGCAAAATGAAAATCCATCCGTTGCATAACGGATGGATAATATCGATTTCTTAGATGATTCGTAAGTAAAATTGGAGTCAACAAAATAAATGCTCTGCATGTATTTATTCGTTTACGAACCGGAAATTACTCCCAGTTACCCACGTTATTGTTTGCCTCTTGTACGCTACCCACTTTTAATCCCGGGTATTTGTTTAATCTTATTCTTTCACCGTTTTCCTCCAAAATGGCATCTTCGTATTCATCAAACAAGTCTTCAAAAATGACCATGTTTGAAATACGAGCCTCGAAAACAGGTACTTCAATACCGGAATCCGTCCAGATCATGTTAGTCCCCATCAAGAATTCATGTTTCTTTTTAGTAAAAGGAACATACCGAAGATCATCAATCGGATAGTTCTCCCCGAATAATTGTCCCAATGCGGCAACTCTGATCGTGTCACGGATAATCAACCCTTTTTTCAGAGCCTCTTGTTCCGTCATACCTTCTTCAAGTTGATCATCAGTAAGTTCTCCGATAGAACGTACGGTTTTCAATGAATCGTATTTCACGAAATTGATTAATGAATCGAAACTACTGGTGTATGTTCCATGAATACTCTTGAAAGCATCTTGAGCTGTTCTGATATCTTTCAGTTTTTGGATAACCCTATCATATCTCTGTTTTTTCAACTTCTGAAATTGAATAGGATTCTGCACGCTTTGGTAGCACATATATCCCAGATAGAGAGCGGCAGCTGCTAAAAGAATTTGAATAATAATTTTTTTCATCTTTTTCGTCAGTATATTTATTATGTATTAAACAAGTTAGTTCTCGTTATTATTTAAGCTGTTTTTTCCTATCTTTACACGGTATTTTTTGACGATACCGTGAACAAATCCTTAATGGATTGTCGTGTCGGCAAATATAAAAAAAAAAAAAGATCACAGCACACTTTTGTCTATTAAATTTAGTGATGATAAATGAACATTTTGAACGTATTGTAAAAGAGAAGTTTGGATTCGATTTTTCGCCCACGCAACAGGCGGCAATGAAGAATTTTTTAGCTTTTCTCTTTGATCGTCATCCTGAAAGTTTGTTTTTATTGAAAGGATATGCCGGAACGGGGAAAACTTCTTTGGTGGCGGCCATCGTGAATACATTACTGCAATTTGAACAGCAGGTTGTTTTATTGGCACCGACGGGGAGAGCGGCGAAAGTGTTTTCCGGTTATTCTCATCAGCCTGCTTTTACGATTCACAAAAAGATTTACCGGCAGAAAAATGCACAGGAGGGAGTCGGGATATTCAACTTGGGATTTAACGGGAATGCTAACACGCTTTTTTTCGTGGATGAGGCATCCATGATCTCAATGGGTTCTCAGGATTCGAATTTTGGGACGGGGTCTTTGCTGGATGATCTGATTGAGTTCGTGTACAACGGGAGGAATAACCGCTTGGTGTTAATCGGGGATACAGCCCAGTTACCCCCGATTGGCGTGGATGTCAGCCCGGCCTTGGAGGCTGATTTTCTACAAGTGAGTTATGGGATGGAAATATATGAGGCAAATTTGACCGATATCATGCGGCAGTCGGAACAATCCGGAATCCTGTACAATGCTACTCGGGTACGAGAAATGATCGGGGCGGGACCTTTTGCCAAACTCTTGCTTCGGGTAGCGGGTTTTCCGGATATTGTACGGGTAAGTGGGAGTGAACTACTGGAAGAGTTAGATCAATGTTATAGCTCTTTTGGGATGGACGAAACGATGGTGATTTGTCGGTCGAATAAACGGGCCAATCGTTTTAATGAAGGGATACGGGCCAGAATCCTTTACCGGGAAGATGCTTTCAGTAGTGGGGATAAAGTTATGATCGTGAAGAATAATTATTTCTGGGGAGCGGAGTACGATAAGGTGGATTTTATCGCAAACGGGGATATTGCCACTGTGGAGAAGGTCGGGAAATATAAGGATTTATACGGATTCCATTTTGTCAACACTCGTCTAAGTATTTACGGTTACGAGGAAGAGATCACGGCATGGGTCATGTTGGATACCTTGACCACGGAACAACCTGCATTGAGTTATGAAGATTATCGGCGCTTGTATATGGCCGTGGAAGAGGATTATACGGATATTGCTTCCAAGCAAAAACGGTTTAAGAAAATTCAAGAGAACGAATATTATAATGCCCTGCAAATTAAATTTGCCTATGCAGTCACGTGTCATAAAGCCCAAGGGGGACAATGGGATGCGGTATTTGTTGATCCGGGATGGCTGGGAGAGGATTCTTATGACGATGAGTATTGGCGTTGGCTATACACGGCATTTACCCGGGCCCGCAAAAAATTATATCTGATTAATTTCAAGGATGAGATGATCGAAATGGAGGGATAAAAGAGAGGTGTCAAAAGTCATTTTTCAAACTCCCTCCCCCCTTCGGGGTACTCCCTCTATAAACAGAGGGAGAGCTGAAATACTCTCTATTTTCAGGAAAAATCACCAGCTCCTCCTCTGTTTATAGAGGAGGTGGCACGAAGTGACGGAGGAGTTTAATAAATGACTTTTGACACCTTTATGCTTTTTATTGAAGTTTCAAATCCTTGATAATAGCATCAATACGGGCGTTCGCATCCTGTTGCGCCCGTTCATAGTCATTCATATCTTTCATCTGGGCCCGACCTTCAAAGTAAAATTTAATCTTAGGTTCGGTACCGGAAGGACGAACGGAAATCTTACTACCATCGGCCAAGAAGAATTGCAAAACGTCACTTTTTGTCTCGAAATTGAGGTGCGTTTTTTCTCCGGTTTGTAAATTGGTCGCTTCCAAAGAGAGGTAGTCTTTTTTCAACACAACCGGACTATGATTGATCTCCTTCGGGGTGTTGTGGCGGAACTCTTCCATCATGGCTTTGATCTCTTGCGCCCCGCTTAAACCTTTGCGCACGATATAAATCATCCTCTCTTGTGAGAATCCGTATTTGGCGTAGATTTCCTTGAGGAAAGAGTACAGTGTTTTATTTTGCATCTTTACCCAAGCGGCGATTTCGGCCATTAATGACGTGGCAGAAACCCCGTCTTTGTCCCGGGTAAATGCTCCCGGCATATAGCCAAAGGATTCTTCCCCGCCACCGATGAATTTCTCCCCGCCTTCTTTGCGGATCACGTCGGCAATCCATTTGAATCCGGTGTACACGTCATAACAGATGATGTGATTCTTTTCTGCAATATCTTTAATCAATTCGGTAGTGACGATGGTTTTTACCGTGTATTCACCACCTTTAAGTTGGTTCAGTTCTTTTTTTCTGCGGATGATGTATTCCGTGAAAATAATATTGGTCTGGTTTCCGTTCAATAGCGTCCATTCTCCCGCGTCATTTTTTACGGCGATACCAATACGGTCCCCATCCGGGTCACAAGCCATAGCCAAATCTGCATCAATTTTGCGAGCCAAGTCTAGAGCCATTTTGAAAGCTGCCGGTTCCTCCGGGTTTGCAGATGCCACGGTCGGGAAATCCCCGTCGGGAATACTTTGCTCCGGTACGGTATGAATGTTCGTGAATCCCCAGTTACGTAAAGAGGCAGGAACAAGTTCGTAGGTAGTTCCATGTAGTGGGGTAAAGACGATTTTTAAATCGTGTTCTTTTTGTATGGCTTCCGGTGAAAGACTTAACGTTTTCACTTTATCCAGGTATTTTTTGTCAAAATCTTTTCCTAAAATGGTGATCATTTCCGGTACTCCTTCGAATTTAATATCCGAGACTTGTACTTTTTTTACTTCATCGATCACGTTCTTATCATGCGGGGGAACGAGTTGCGATCCGTCATCCCAGTATGCTTTATAACCATTATATTCTTTCGGGTTGTGAGAGGCGGTAAGAATAACACCACCTTTGCAGCCTAAGTCCCGGATAGCAAATGACATTTCGGGCGTGGGGCGCAAATCTTCGAACAGGTAAACGTGTATTCCGTTGGCCGAGAAAATATTGGCGGCTGTTTCTGAAAAGAGCCGGGAGTTATGACGGCAGTCATGACCGATACATACGGCTTTTTTTTCATTCGGGAACATCTTGTTGATGTAGTTTGAAAAACCTTGCGTGGCAGCGCCTACCGTGTAAATGTTCATGCGGTTGGTTCCCACTCCCATGATTCCCCGTAAACCGCCGGTTCCGAATTCCAGATCGTTGTAAAACGATTCAATCAATTCTGTCGTGTCCGTGTTTTCCAACATGCGTTTTACTTCTTCGCGTGTTTTTTCATCGTATGCCTTGTCCAACCATTTTTCAGCTTTGGCTTTGGCTATTTTTATGATGTCATTATTTTCCATAAGTACTCATTTTATTTACCTTCTTGCAAAGTTAGGATTTTCTTAAATGAATAGTATGGATTTTGGAATTAAATTGTTACGTTTCAACGAAGAAATTTTGAGAAAATGTTTAAATAAAAAAGCCTCGTTTCAAACGAGGCTTTTTTATATGGCTAAAGCTTAAATTAAAATTTCTTCTCTTTAATTTTTGCTTTCTTTCCGGTAAGCTCACGGAAGTAGAAAATTCTGGATCTACGAACAACACCTCTCTTGTTCACCTCGATTGCATGAATGTAAGGAGAATTGAAAGGAATGATACGTTCTACGCCCACGTTACCAGACATTTTTCTAACCGTAAAAGTCTTGGTAGTTCCTGTTCCCTTAATTTGGATAACAACACCTTTGAAAATCTGAATACGTTCTTTGTTTCCTTCTTTAATTTTGTAGTGTACGCTAATGGTATCACCCGTGTTGAATGAAGGAATTTCGATAGCGTTTTCTTGAGCAAAAGCCTGTTCCGCAATTTTAATTAAGTCCATTGTCTTTATTTTAAAAAGTTTATTTATCGAACGCAGTATTACGACTTTTGTCTTTTATGTAAGAGACTACGTACGTTTCAAAATCGAGTGGCAAAGGTAGAAAAATAAATATTCCGATGCAAGCATCGGAATATTTATTTTGTAGTGTTTATTCTACCACCTCAAGTTTTTTACCCGTTTGTTCGATAATCATTCGGAGATACCATTCCGGTAAAGCAGGCTGCTCCACTTTCGGGTTTTTCTCTCCCGGGATTGCGGTTTTCACGTTACCATCCATGAATTTACAGAACAGGTAGCCGTAGAAATCTCTCCACGTGTCCACCAGATGATTTCCCGTGCGACAGGAGAAGTCCGTGATAAATTTAATCGCTGATTCTTTGTCTTGAGCTAACATCTCTTTTGCTCCGGCATCGATCATTTGGACGAAATTCACGTATTGTTGTTCCAGCGCAACTTGTTTTGCACGAATTTCCGGGTGAATCAAGTTATAGCGTGTGTACGCGAAGTTTGTTACTTGGTTGAATACCCAGAAGGCTGCTTTATTGGTGAATTCCATCATGCTGCCGTTACCAACAGCGAAAGCAAAAGGTACTTCCGTGGCTGCTGAATACATCGGGAAATACACGGAACTGGCTGCATCATCAACACCAAACCAAAGGATTCCTCCGATTTCATCGGGTAACCAACTTCTACATTGTGCTACAAATGTGAATCCGGTTTGTTGGGTTGCTGTTGCTCTTTCGTGAACATATTCTTTCCCGTCTACTTTGAAACTCATCGGACGCCATCTGTACGGACATTCGTACGGGCCGGCTCCCATATCCTTGCTCATATCCAGTTCTGTTCCTTCCAGGTGATCGCGCATGAAATCCATCACTTGCATCACGTCTACTTTCTCGCTGGGTTTAATCCATAACGGCATACGGTTGGTTGCGTAACCTTTGCTATCCCGTTGAATGTTTCTTCCCGTGGCGTAATCCCAGTATTGAGCCATGTCCGGGTTCACGGCATTGAAGAATGCCCAAACACGGATTTCACAGGCACGAGCCCCGCTGAAGTCAACCGGAGCGTAAGTATCAGAGAAACTGAAATCTTTATTTTTCCCGTCTTGAGGATAGAATCCTTTTTCTTTCGCGAAAGAGATCACGTCCTTGGAATACACGGTGGTGATATTCGGATCGTAAATCTTGTTCATTTTGTCAGAAGAGATAGAAGTTTTACCTTCTAGCGGGAAAGTCGTGATACGAGCTTGGTTCGCGTGGGCGGAAACATACCCGTCCGGTACCATACGTGCTACCCAAACAGCTCCTTTTTCTCCTTCTCCCTTACCGATGATTTCGATAATCCATACTTCGTTCGGGTCAATGATAGAGATAGACTCTCCACTACTTGCCCAACCGTATTTTTCAATCAAGTCGGTCATTACCACAATGGCCTCACGGGCGTTTTTCGCACGTTGTAACGTGATATATATAGCGCTACCATAATCTATAATAGCTCCCGTTTGGGATTCCAATTCTTTACGTCCCCCGAAAGTGGTTTCGGAAATAGCGAGCTGATGCTCGTTCATGTTTCCTACCACGTTGTACGTGTGGGCTACTTGCGGGATTTTACCCATAAATTTGCCGGTGTCCCACTCGTAGACATCGAGCATACTTCCGGCAGGCCAGTCTTGTGCGGGCCAGTGATACAATTCTCCGTATAAAACGTGGGAGTCGGCAGAATAAGTGACCATTGTCGACCCGTCTTTCGTTGCTCCTTTCGTGAATAAAAAGTTCGTGCAGGCCATCGTGTACGTGGTGCAGCAAACTAACGCTAGTGTAACCAGTAAATGTGCTTTTCTCATTTTTAGTTATTGGTTTATGATTATTTTGATAATTATCGAATTCTGTCAAAAGATTTGAGCAATTTGATGTCTTTAAGTATTCCCCTTATGGCTAGGTACGTGAAAATAATACAGATCACGGGCAATATAAGGCTGAATTTATAAAGAATCTCGGCGTTCATTTTGTCCGCGAATTGATTGATGTGATACCACATCAAGATAATGGCACCGATCAATAAGATGATTTCCACGATACATAAACGCAATTGGAGGAAACGTTTTTTAAACAAGAACACGTTCACTAAGGGAACCCCGATCGTGAAAATATTCATGATTAATAAGGCCCAGTAGTGGGCTTGTAGCACGCTGTTTTCTCCAATGAGAACCACGCCATAAGTAAAAAAGTTATAGCTCGCGTCATTCGGGATAAGCAATTGGGCGATCGGCACGTACAACGGAATCGTCATGATGATAGCTACCACGAGCAAGTAAATAGTTTGAATCCTTTGAATCATAATTAATAAGTGATTAACGTATGAGAGAATTTAATGTATATTCAATAAGTTTCTTCATGTGCGGTTTGTAATCGGCCGAGGCATCCCCGTTGGCCCGGTTGGCAATGATCAGGCAAATCGTGGTGGCCCGATGGCCCATAAGAGCGGCCAGCCCGGCAATGGCGGCACTTTCCATCTCGTAATTGACAATTTTGTAATTCCCGAATTCGAAACGGGCAATCTCGTCATTCACTGTCGGCATCTCGATCGGTAAGCGAAGCACTCGGCCCTGTGGCCCGTAGAATCCGTTTGCCGTCAACGTGACGCCTTTCACGGTAACGCCTTCCGTGTGTAATTTGTCCACCAGTTCGTCAGATGCTTTTACCGCGTACGGGCGGGCTGCTAAGGATGTCCAGTGACACTCATTGATAAAGGCCTCCTCGAAAGCGGCATCACATACCATTTCGTTATCCCGGTAGAAACGCAATACCCCGTCTATGCCGAGGCTCATTTCCGAGATCACGAATGAATGTACGGGTACATCTGCTTGCACGGAACCGGAAGTCCCGATTCGTACTATATTTAATGTTTTCTTTTCCGCGTTTATTTCTTTGGTGTGCAAGTTGATATTGACCAAAGCATCCAGTTCATTCATCACGATGTCGATGTTATCCGCACCGATTCCGGTAGAGATAACTGACAGGCGGTGTCCCTTGTAATATCCGGTGATGGTACAGAACTCCCGGTCGCTTTTCCTGACTTCTATTTTCTCGAAATACGAGGCAATCATTTCTACTCGGGAAGGGTCACCCACGAGGATCACTTGTTTTGCCAGATCTTCGGGATGAAGGTGGAGGTGAAAAACACTCCCGTCATCGTTCGTGATTAATTCTGATGATTTTATTGGCTCCATATACTGTTTACTTTTTGAGCAACCAAATTTAATGATGTTCATCGGATATACAAAAAAAAGTCGTATTTAAAATTGGAATGTTGAGATAGGGGGTATGCTTAGTATGTAGATCAATTCAGAATAGGGTGTAAGCTTGTTTGGCAATTTGTGTATTTTGCAGATACATAGTGTTGTTAAATGATTATTTTTAATAATATTTTATAAAGTGAATATTTATTATCATATTTGTAAGGAGGTTTGTTATTTAGCGTGTGTTATTATGCAAAAGAAAAGTATCTTGTTTGAGGCAATATTCATTCGAGGGCGTCCTTGACGAAAATCGAGCATATATCTCTAATATGTCGGTTGTTAGATGATCCTATTGGGAGTGCCTCTGTCTGTATGTTGCTATGAAAAACAATAATACGGAATGTTTTGTTAGGGAACCGACAGGTTTTTAATGTATTAGTTTGATACGATGCTTATGAAAATGAAATTTCTCTGTATAGTAATAATTCAGTTGCTATTTTTTTCTTGTCAAACAGATGTTCTTGATGAGATGGAGCCTTTGAATTCAGAGGGGAAACAGTTTATGACACTAATTTCTACTTATGAAAATTGGCAAACTGATTGGCAAACTGTAACTAAAATGGGTACCCCGTTGCCTAATGAAGCGGCCATTCGATTCTTTCTTTCACAAAATTCATATTACATAGTGCCGATTGTGAGAGAGAAAGAAATTACGAGTATTGCGCTCTATCCCATATTAGTTGATGGGGGAAAGAATTTGGTAACAACATCTCCTACGATTATAAGCAAAGAAGAGGCAAAAAACAATATTTTGTTACAAGGACTTTTGAAATCTACTTTATTCTCTGTTTGGAAAGCCAATGGATATTCAATTAATTTTGAAGAAAATCGCAAAGTTTTAATACAAGATTTGCCATTAACACGGCATATTTCATATCAAGATACACATATGTTTTGCCTTGAAGGTGATATAACGTTTTATTACTATAGTGAAGAGGATTATCGTAGGTGTATTTCAGAACAGTATGCGGCTTGTGCCAGATATAGATTTGCGATGTCCGAGTATGGTTTTACTATGAAGGGTGCAGATGGTTATATATGTGCCTACATAGATGCTGCGACAATGCCTTTTGATGAAGCAATGAATATATTTTATGCTTGTTATGAGCGATTAGAACTTGAATTAAGGTCGATAGATGGTGTAACTGATGTTGATATTTATGCTGTGAACATGAACGAGGGTATCGTAAATTCTGATGGAGATTCAGGAAGCGAGTCAAAGCAGGATGAAGTAAAATGTCCATACGGAAAATGTTCAGGAGATCCTTGTACATGTTGTTCTATATGCCAAGGCCCTTGTAAATGTCCAAATTGCCATAAAGATCCGTGTGAATGTATAAGAAATGTCCTGTTAACAATTAAAAGTACGACAACAGGAGAAATGGCTGTCGTTAGAATAGGAACGACAACAGAGCAATATTATGTTCCTCTTTATAATGTGGTCCTTGAGGGAACAGATGATTCTGGAAATGCTGTTGTGGTGGATTATGTGGCAATACGGTTTGGTGTAAAATATGAAAATGATATTCCTGTTGTTAAAGGATTACAGGATGAAAAGACTTATACCATAAGTGATTTTATCCCAGCATATTGTGGGGAAAGTCCAGCCGGAGATGCTTGGCGAATATTTGGAGGCCACTTGTTACATGCAGGGCCTAGAGATCCAGAGTTTGGGTGTTGCATGTATGGGTGTGTTGGTATATGTAATGCTAGATTTGTAGAACTAAATGAGAAGTTATTGCTATATTCGAACGCTAAAACAAATGAGGAGTTAGCAAAATCAGGTAAATTTAAAGTGCATGTGGAAGCGGCTGTTAAACCTCCTTTAATTCCTAAAGATTAATAATTTAAATAATGTAAGATATGAAAAATGTAAAGATTAAATTACTGCTGTTTGTCACATTGTTAATGATAAGTTCGTGTTTGTTCTCTCAAGCGCAAAAGAGTGTGACTGAAAAATTTAATGTCTCGAGAAAACAATGTACAGTCTTTGCCTATGAGTTGGAGAATTACTTGAAGTCAAAAGGCTTATATGATGGGGTACAATCTCGAATCACTATTTCTAATACATTGGATAGAATAAAGAGAAAAATGAAAATTGGAGGGGTGGATTTCACTGCCAATCATGTTTTTATTGTGGAGCTGTTAGGTGGTAAAATATATGATAATGGCGATTGGCAAGAGGGGTTCGGGATTATTGAGGTTGGTTTTGAAACAGAAGCCGAGGCAAAAGCGGTGTATGAAAAAGCTAAGATGACATGTAAAAAGTACACGATGAATATACCTATTTATTGCCCTCCTTTCCGATGCGTGCAGGTTGGAAAGAGTGTTCTTTTTGTTTATTCGATTAACGTGAATATGGATGAATATAGGGATATGGCCGAGACCTGGCAACCGAAGAAGAAATGATTTTATTTATATATGGTAAAAGAAAAGAGGATTGATTTTATTATCAATCCTCTTTTTTTTATTGGTAATGTAATTATTTTGCGTAGTTTATAGCGCGTGTTTCTCGAATCACCGTGACTTTCACCTGTCCGGGGTAGGTCATTTCATCCTGAATCTTTTTAGCGATCTCGTATGAAATTTTCTCTGCCTCCGTGTCAGATACCTTTTCACTACCAACGACTACCCGTAATTCGCGGCCTGCTTGGATGGCGTAGGTCTTGACCACTCCATTATAAGAAAGTGCAAGGTCTTCCATCTCTTTCAGTCGTTTGATGTATGACTCAACTACTTCCCGTCTTGCTCCCGGACGTGCGCCTGAGATGGCATCACAAGCCTGAACGATCGGGGCGATCATCGTTGTCATTTCAATTTCTTCGTGGTGAGCACCGATAGCGTTGCAAATATCCGGTTTCTCCTTGTATTTTTCTGCTAGGCGCATACCGAGGATTGCGTGCGGTAATTCCGGTTCGTCATCGGGCACTTTACCTATGTCATGCAATAATCCGGCACGTTTTGCTTTCTTCACGTTCAAGCCTAATTCTGCGGCCATGATGGCACAGAGGTTGGCTGTTTCGCGAGCGTGTTGTAACAAGTTCTGCCCGTAAGAAGAACGGTATTTCATTTTGCCGACCAACCGGATTAATTCCGGGTGCAACCCGTGAATACCCAAGTCGATGGTGGTGCGTTTTCCAGTCTCGACGATCTCTTCCTCGATTTGTTTTTTCACCTTGTTTACGACTTCCTCAATCCGTGCCGGGTGAATACGTCCGTCGGTAACTAATTGGTGAAGTGAAAGGCGAGCGATTTCTCGTCTTACCGGGTCAAATCCGGAGAGAACAATTGCCTCCGGGGTATCGTCCACGATGATTTCAACACCAGTGGCTGCTTCCAGCGCCCGGATGTTACGTCCTTCCCGTCCGATGATACGTCCCTTGATTTCATCCGAATCAATATGGAATATAGATACGGCATTTTCGGTAGCGGTTTCCGTGGCCACCCGTTGGATGGTTTTTACTACGATCTTTTTCGCTTCCATGTTTGCCGTCATTTTTGCCTCTTCCATAATCTCGTTCACGTATGACATCGCTTCGGTTTCGGCCTCGTCTTTCAAAGAACTGATGAGTTTTTCCTTTGCCTGATCGGCAGACATCCCGGAAATGGCTTCCAATTGCTCGATTTGTTGTTTTTTGAATTTATCCAGTTCGGCGTGTTTCTTTTCCAGTAATTCTTTTTGGGCCTCTAGCGTCTCCTGTTGTGTCTCCGCGTCTTTGATCTTGCGTTGACATTCTTCCATTTTACGAGCCAATTCGGCATCTTTTTGTTTTAGCTTATTTTCCGCGAGAAGGATTTTGCTATTGCGGGCATTCACTTGTTTTTCGTGTTCGGCCTTTATCTGCAGGAATTTCTCCTTTGCTTGCAAAATCTTGTCTTTTTTAATTACTTCCGCCTCTGCTTCCGCTTCCTTGATGATGTTTTTGCTCCTGTATTTCAAGGTCATGTTGATTAGCAGGTATCCTAGAACGAATCCCACTATCAGAGCAATAACACCGGTAATTATTATTGTTATCATATTCGTAACTTGAATTTATAGTTATATAATATATTTTGGTGTTTTTTGTTTATACAAAAAACCCGCATCATTTCTTCTTTAAAAAACCCCTGTTAGACACGGGTAGAGCTGCCGTCAGATTCAAACTTCCACCGTCCCGAAGGAACCCCGAAGGGTTGAGGCCTGTCTTTGGCTAACTAAGCTTCACTCTAATTGGTTAAGTGTTGAGTTTTCCAGTTAAATACGAAATAATGCGGGTATATCTATTTCCTTTTCAAAGAACTCTTTCTTTTTTACTCTTTCACAACTTCGTCGAGCCTGCTACTAATCTTCTTCACCTCGTCCAATACCGGCTCCACGTCGTTTCGCCTTTCAGCCTCCAGCATCTTTACCGTGAATTGTAACGCGGTAACAGCTAGAAAATCAACGGGATCAGCAGTTGCGTACTTTTCCCTATATTTTGCAATCTTACTATTAATCAGCTGTGCAGCTTTCCTGATCTCCTCTTCTTCCTCTCTCTCTATGGTCAGAACGCAGGGCCTACCGGCTATATTTAGCGTAATAGTAAGTTTATCATTCATATTTAATTATTCAAAAGAGCAATACATTTATCAATCTCCCGCACAAGTTGGCTTATTCTATTTTTGGCCTCGGAACTTCCTTCTCCGGTCGAGATAGCAGCAGCCACCTTCAATGTCTTGATTTCTTCATGTAATTTCATGTTCTCACTTTTCATCCGCTCGATTTGAATCCTGAGTTCTTTCATCTCTGAATCCATCTCTCTGTTTTTGTCCAGTGAGGATATATATAGTTTTATCAGTCGTTCAACTTTTGTGTTTAGCTCGTTAATAACGGCATCTTGTTTTGCTGTCATAACATAATCTTTACACCACAAAGATAGAATAATTTCTTTTAAATATCAATAGTGTTATTAATTTTGCAATGGATTTAATGGTTTTTTTATGACAAACAAAATAATGTGGAGAGGGATTGGAGCTTTGTTGTTGATGTTACTTCTTTTATCATCAAATGTTTGCGCGCAAACTGACACGTTGCTTTACCCGTTGAAAAATGTTCCGCTACTGAGTGGGAATTTCGGAGAATTGAGAGCGACGCACCTGCATACCGGGTTGGATTTTAAAACCGGAGGACGGGAAGGACTACCGGTGATTTGCGTGAAAGACGGTGTCGTGGCACGTGTAAAGGTTTCTGCCACGGGGTACGGGAATGCCCTGTATCTGGAACACGAGGGGGGGATAACCACGGTGTATGGTCATTTGAGCCGTTTTGTACCCCGAATTACGAAAGTCGTGAGAAATATACAATATAATAAGGAGTCATTCGAGGTGGACGAGAATATGTCGGGCTATGAACTCCGTTTTCGTGCGGGTGACACGATTGCTTATAGCGGAAATAGTGGCTCTTCGGGTGGTCCTCATTTGCATTTCGAGGTGCGAGACACGAAAAGCGAGCGTGCTTTAAATCCTTTACGTTTTCTTTCGGTGAAGGATCAAACGGGACCGAGCGTGCGAGGGGTTTACGTGTATCCGATTTCAAACGAGGGGGTGCGGAATGCTGCACGTCGGGTGGAGGTGAAAAATACGGGTAACCGGGTATTCCGGGGAGGAAAGGTCGGGGTGCCTGCCGGAATGGTCGGGATTGGGATACAATCTGATGACTACATGAAAGATTCTTGGAACAAATTAGGCGTATATGATTTGAGCGTGAGTACCAACGGACAGGAGGTCTTTAAAATGACCATGAACGAGCTTTCTTTTGACCAGACGTTTTTGGTTAACGAGTTGAAGGATTTTCATCATTACAGGGAAAACCGCTTGGTTTACTTGACTTTTGGGAACTATCAGGAGCAATTGTTGTCCGTTAGTAATCAGAACGGGGGATTTATCCCGGTTGAGAAAGATAGCGTGGTGGATGTTACGGTTGATTTATCGGATATTAATGGGAATCGTTCTAGGATCATGTTCCAGTTATGGGGTAAATCTCCCTCGCGGGAATTGGTATTGGCAGATGGGGAAAAATTATTGATGAATCACCAAAACGATAGCTTGAAAAAAGGAAAATATACCCTGTGGTTGGAGGCAGATGCTTTATCCTATCCGATCGTGTGCAAGCCGGAGGTGTCTTCCCGCTTGAGAGATAGTATAGAGACAATCGAGGTGTTTTCTACCGGGAAACAAATATACCCGTTGATGAAAAATGCCCGGTTGGTGGTTGGCGGGAAGTTCCCGGAAAAGTCCGTGATCTGTTTGCTGGAGAAAAATAATCGTTTTTCTGCCTTGAAGACCCATTGGACGGAAGAGGGGCTTGAGGCATTCCCCCGGGTGTTGGGTGAATACACGGTTCGTCAGGACACGATTGCCCCGGTTATTTTTTACACGGGGAGGGCCGGGCAGAAAATCCGGTTCCGAATGGTTGACGACTTGTCGGGTATCTCTTCTTATCGGGTGGAGGTGAATGGAAAATGGTGTTTGTTCGCGTATGATGCGAAAAATCGCCTGTTGGAAGGTAACATAAATGAACCCGTTTTCGTGAAAGGAAAAAACAGGCTTGTCTTGAAGGTGGAGGATGCCGTGAAAAATATTGCTACCTTTGAGACGGATATTTATAAAAAGTAGAAATAACAATGAATATAGAAGAAGTAAAACAACTGGCAAAACAAGGCGATCGGGAAGGTGCAATTGCCATGCTCCGGCAAATGTTGGAACAGAATGAAGGAGAACGGGAACTCGTGCTGTTGGAACTGGGAGTGGTGTATAATGCCATGGGGGAGACAACGCAAGCGATAAACCATCTGAATGAGGTGATGCGTATAAATCCTGAAAATACAAAGGCGAAGGCCTATCTGGATATGATTAACGGGATTCTTGATTATTATTGTAAGGACTTGTTGAATCCCTGATGTACCCCCGTAATTCTCTTGAAATACCGAAGTAATAATCTCGCATGATTCTTTCATCCAACTTTTCGCTCCGTTGCTCGCTTATTGGGAATGGGTTATGAAAGGGCGATGGAAGGGAGTTGAAAGGGCGTGAGGAGATTATTACTTTGGTAAAAGTTTGGTATTACACTGGCTTTAAGCTATGCCAATCTATGCTTCTCTTGGTTGTTTGCTGATAGTTCATTTAAACCACAGAGCATTCGTCCTGCATTTATCTTCGATAAAATTGATTTTTTATACGATTGTATTTGTAATTTGAGTGTGTGGTGTAGTATATTAGCTATCTGGAAAAATAGACTTGTTGGGCAGGTAAGGAGGGGGAAGTCTATGAGAAGGGGGATGACAGCGGCGAGCGAGTTCCCTCCCCAATGTTACTTGGCTTTACACTCTTTGATATTGATTCTTTTTTTTCTTGCAAATTTGTTTTCTATATTTGTCGGAAAATTAGCGTGTTGATATGAGAGATGCGACTTTCTTGGATGAAGTGAACAGGAAGAGTGAAAAGGCTTGGGAAGAACTCTATCGTTATTATTATGCGTCTTTATGCAGCTATGCAGAACGATTGACGGGTGATGTGGCGGTGGGAGAGGATATTGTCCAAGAATGTCTAATTCGTATGTGGCATGCACCAATAAAGTTTCCTAAATTGGCATCCTTGACCGCATGGCTGTACAAGAGCGTTTACAATGCGTCCATTAGTGTATTGCGTGAAAAATGGACTCGGGAACGAGTGTTGCAGGATTTACCGGATAGTTTTGAGGACGATGAAGAGGAGGCTCGTGTTGCGGCTTTACGTGAGGAGATCATTAGTCATTTTTATGAGGTGTTAGCTCTGATGCCTCAACAACAACAGGATGTTTTGCGGGCATCTTTGAAGGGATTGAAAGTTGCAGAAATTGCCGTTCAGTTGGGAATCAGTGAAAATTCTGTAAAGACACAGAAAAAAAGAGCATATCTGTTTGTGAGGGAGCATTTTGATGAAGGAGATTTATCCGTTCTACTTTTCTTGTTATTCGGCCATAAGCCAGAATCGTTAAAGTCGTTTCTGGATTGCTAATTTTTTTTCAATCTTGTCACCCGTTTTTAATTTTCTTGCGTTTAAAGGCGTAATGATTAAAATAGGAAAGATGAAAAAATTAGTTTTTTTAGTGCTGTTGTTGGTAGCAGTAACATGGAGTGTTAATGCTCAGAATAGAAGTATTAATTTTGAACAAACGAAAGAGTGGAAAAGAATTGTAAAAAAAGCCAAGAAGGAAAAGAAGTTGGTTTTTATTGATTGCTATACATCCTGGTGCGGGCCCTGTAAGATGTTGGCAAGTAAGATATTTACTCAAGATGCTGTTGCGGATTTCTTTAATGAAAATTTTGTGAATACGAAATATGACATGGAAAAGGATGTCGATGGTGTTATGCTAAAAGACAAATTTGGAGTGAAGGCTTTTCCGACGCTGGTGTTCGTTGATCCCGAGACACAAGAAATTGCTCATTGTATCGTAGGGGCCCGGAAGGCTGAAGAACTGATTGCTGAGGGTGAAAAGGCGAAAGACAGGGAAAATAATCTTCGTGGTATGATGAAACGTTATGCTGCGGGGGAGAGAAGTGCGGAGTTTTTAATAGCCTATATGTCCACGCTGGCTGCGGCGTATCAGAAAGATGAAGTTGATAAGGTTGCGGTGGAATATTTGAATACCTTGTCTCTGGAGGAATTAATGACGAAAGAAGGATGGGGGTTAATCAATCAATATGTAAAAGATCCGTTGTCTGCCCCATTAAAGCAGGTGATGGAAAATCGTTCGAAATTTTATACGGTGGCAAGTAAAGTTGTAATTGATGATAAGCTGGAGTATTGTATTAATGTGGCTGTGGGACAATTAGTAGATTGGGATCCGGAATCGGGTGTTGCTTTTGATGAAGGCCGTAATAGGGCATTAATAGACTACTTGCAAAATATTGATTTCTTTGTTGCAGCTCCTACCGGGTTAGCAAACCTTTATACGGCGGGTTATGTCCGTGAAAGAGATTTCCGGGGATTGTTGAACAAAATGAAGGAGGTGTTAGGTTATAATATGTTCCGTAGTGTTGTTAGTAAAGGACGATATTTGCAGCGTAATTTTGAGGCATTGTCTCGGAGTGAGGACAAGGCATTATTAGAAGAGGGTATTAAGTGGATTGATTTGCTATGTATGTCAACAAATGAGTATTCTTCTAAGGCTAAATTGATGAATTCTAAAGCTCTTTTACAAATTAAAATTGGGGATACCGAGGGTGCGGCCAAGTCAAAAGTGGAAGAGGAACAATATATGCAGGAGGGGCAAAAAAAGAGAAATGAACGCCTGATGCGAATCCGAAATAATAGTTAATGGATTGATTTATGCATTTTTCTTGTTCGGTAGATAAGTGAAGAGAAAATAACCATCGGAATTTTAATTGTTTTTTCTCAATCTTGTCACCCGTTTTTAATATTCTTGCGTTTATTAGTACAAAAAATTAAATCATGGAATGGGAAGATATAGATCGGAAAGCTCAACGAGAGTTATTGCAGATGATAAAGGAGGCTACTGAAGACGAGGAAAAGGAAGAAATGTCAGAAGTAGAGAAACATAGGCTCTTTTTCGTTGATGATCTGGAGAATGAGTGGAAAAAGCGTAGGAAGTATGACTATAAAAAAGCATTTGGTAAGATTCGACGAGCAAGATATCAGCGAATCGGCTTGCGTTTGGGTGCGGCGGCTTGTATGTTGGGTGTGATGTTGGGAAGTGTCTGGATGTTAAGGGTGTATAATGAAGATGTTGAGGCTCATTTAACCGAGGGAAGACGGGAAGATTCACTGCAAGTTGTATTGAGAATGAGCGATGGTAAGCAAGTTGTGTTAAACGGACAGGATAGTGTAAGCTTACGGGAGGACACGTGGAAAATACAAGTAAATAAAGGGAAGGTGGATTATTCAACCCAACAACAGGTCTCAATGGATAAAAAGGTAAAATATAATGTTTTATCTGTACCTGTCGGAGGAGGATACCAGGTAATACTGGCAGATGGTACCTGTGTTCATTTGAATGCCGGAAGTGAGCTGAAGTTCCCGGTTACTTTTTCTGATAGTACACGAGAAGTATATTTGAAGGGAGAGGCTTTTTTTGATGTTGTGAAAGATACTGAACATCCTTTTGTTGTGAAAGTTGGTTCGATGAGCGTAAAGGTGTTAGGAACTCGTTTTAATATTAACGCTCACCGTGTGGATGGTGTGTATGAAACGACTTTGGTGGATGGAAAAGTAGAGGTGAGTGATCGTGCCGTGACGAAACGGGTAATTCTTTTCCCGAACCAGCAGGCACGGTTAAAGGATGGACATTTGTCTGTATACGATGTAGATGTTTCATTATACACTTCGTGGGTAGATGGTAAATTTTATTTTGAGAAAGAGTCTTTACAGGAAATTGCGGCTCAGCTGGAAAGATGGTATGGTATGCATTTTTTCTTTGTGAGTGAAAAGTTGAAACAGGAAAAATTTACAGGAGTGGTTCTGAAAAATTATACGATAGAACAAATTCTATCTATAATAGAAAAGACGACGAATGTGAAATTCTCGGTTGAGGGGCAGACTGTGGTGGTGAATTAAAAAAAGAAAACCGGTATTTGCTGGTAACAGATACCGGTGAGCTTAAATAATTTTCCGGCTGATTTGGAAGTACATCCGGAAGATGTCAAACTTTAATTACAAAAATATGAATAAATTTCGAATCGATGGTGTTGGACTTAAAATTCCTTGCCGAAAAATTCTTTTGAGTATGAAATTAACTTTGTTTTTGATGTGTTGTTTTGTATTTCAACTGCAGGCTGCGGTTGAAGCTCAGAATCAAACGGTATCATTAAAAGTGGAAAATGTTTCGCTAGCTGAAGCCATCTCTCAACTGAAGAAGCAAACGAAAATGGATTTTTTCTTTTCACATTCAGTGGTGGACGTGGATCAACTGGTATCGTTGGACTTGCAAAACGTGTCGTTGAAAGAGGCGTTACAACGTTTATTGGGAAAGACGTACACGTACGAGTTCTTGGATGGAATCGTGATCATAAAGCCCTTTCAGCAAGCGCAAAGTGAGGTGCAGCAGCAAAAGACGAGCTTGAAGGGGACGGTGAAGGATGTAAATGGAGAACCATTACCGGGTGTGACTGTAACTATTAAAGGAACTTCCTTGGGTGTCGCTACGGATATTGATGGGAAATGGGTGTTGGAGATTCCGGAAATGAAAGAAGTGGTGTTGGTGTTTTCATTTGTTGGGATGAAATCACAGGAGATTCGTCCCGGTTCTCGTACGGAGATTGATGTCATTTTGGAAGAGGATACGAAAGAGATGGAGGAAGTGGTGGTAACAGGTATATTCATGCGTAAAAAAGAAGGATTTACCGGTTCGGCAACGCAGGTCTCCGGGGAGGAGCTTAAAAAGATGTCCTCTGGAAATGTTTTGAAAGCTTTGGGGATGATGGATCCTGGATTTAAAATGAATGTAAGCAATATAGCAGGATCCAATCCTAATGCCGTGCCTGATTTTCAGATGCGTGGACAGGCTAGTTTAGGAAATTACACGTCAGATGATGTGGTTGTGCTGCGTGGTGATGCTAATAGTCGCCCTAATCAGCCTTTATTCGTGTTGGATGGCGTGATAGGAGTAAGTGCAACAGCTATTATGGATTTAGATCCGGAACAGGTGGAATCAATTACCTTGCTAAAGGATGCCGCAGCGACTGTTATTTACGGGTCTGAAGCGGCCAATGGAGTTGTCGTAGTAGAAACGAAGGCTCCGGTTCCCGGAAAATTGCGGTTTACTTACAACGGTAATTATAAGTTAGAATGGTCGGATTTGAGCGTTTACGATTTGATGAACGCAGAGGAAAAGTTGAGGGTAGAAGAATTGGCCGGATATTACCAGAGTATGGATGATATGGGGTTACAGAGTTATTATAATAAGATAAAACAGGATGTGTTGAGCGGGGTGAACACGTATTGGTTGGCCGAGCCGGTGCAGACTGCTTTTGCACATCGTCACGGACTGACGGTAGAGGGGGGTGATAGGACTTTGCGATATAAACTTTATGTAGGGGCAAACTTGGCTCCCGGCGTAATGAAGGAAACGAATTTAGATACAAAAACCGGAAAAATCGATTTGAATTACCGTAATGGTAAAATTATGATTAATAATTCATTGACGGTGGATTACTCTAATGGAACACGGGAATCTCCTTACGGAAGTTTTTCTGATTATGCATTGGTGAATCCTTACTACCGTAAAACGGATGAAAATGGTAATATTAAGCAGGTGTTGGATGATGGACGGGTTGGAGATGGTCAGACGGTTAATAGTTGGGTTGGACAATATACAAAACCCATATTGAATCCACTTTATAACAAATTGTTCGAATCTAAGAACGAGAGTCGGAGTTTTCAACTACGGGAAGCGTTGAGAGTGGAGTATTTGCCGATAGAGGCTTTACGTTTGAGCTTGGATTTTTCTTTATCAAGGGGGGACGGTACAGTAGAGGTGTTCAAATCTGCCGCACATAATGACTTCTACGAGGTAAAAGATCCGGCAGAAAAGGGAAGTTATGATTGGACTAAGAATGAAAATACGACTTATCGATTGAGAATTTCCGGAGCTTATAATAAAGTGTGGGGAGATCATTTGTTGTCGGCGAATGTTAGTTACAGTATTAACGAGAATGTTTCAAAGTCGAATGTATTGTCTATGAAAGGTTTTCCGAATGATAAGCTGAGTGAAGTTTATATGGGAGCGGAATACGAGAATACATCAGGTAGTGAGAATACAACTCGGTCTTTGGCTTATATCATGACCTTGAATTACGCGTGGAAACAGCGCTATGCGGTTGACTACAGTATGAGTGTCAATGCTTCTTCGGAGTTTGGTAAGAATAATCGTTATGCTCCCTTCTGGTCTGCCGGTGTACGTTGGAATGCGGACAAAGAAAGTTTTATTCAAAATCTGAGAATATTTGATGAGCTGGTCGTGAGAGGTACTTATGGAATCACCGGGTCGCAGGGTTTTACACCTTATCAGTCGTTACAGATGTATACTTATTCCAATTTGATGCAGACTTATAAGGGGTCGGATGTTGTTGGTGCGGAAATTTATGGGCTGGGAAATCCGGATTTGAAATGGCAACAAACTCAAAATTATAACGTGTCGTTAGATTTTACCCTGTTCAATAATATTTTCAGTGCAAAATTGGAGTATTACGAGAAATACACGAAGAATACTTTGTTGGATTATTCAATGGCTCCTTCTATCGGTTTCTCCACGATGAAGGAAAATTTAGGAAAGATTTCCAATAAGGGGTATGAAATATCTTTGCGTGTAAGGCCTTATAGTGATCCTTCTAAGCAAGCTTATTGGGATATAATTGTCAATGGAGCGCATAATAAATCCCGGATTGAAGAGATTTCAAACGCATTGAAGGTGTTGAATGAGAAACAAATGGCTGTTGCTGATGGGGATACGAATGAGGATGGAACTCAAAGAGCAGAGCGTAAACCATTACCTCGGTATGAAAACGGTTATTCACAAACTACTATTTGGGCTGTACGTTCCATGGGAATTGATCCCCAGACCGGACGAGAAGTATTCCTGACACGAGACGGTCGGTTAACGAATGAATATTCTTCAGTAGATCAGGTTCCGGTGGGAGATACGGAGCCCAAACTTGCCGGAACGATATCCACGACGTTTACTTATAAAGGGTTTAGCCTGACTTTAGCGGGGCAATATCATTTTGGCGGTCAGGTGTTCAACTCGACATTGATTAATAAGGTTGAAAATGCTAACTTACGTTTGAATGCGGATCGGAGAGCTTTATATAGCCGTTGGCAGAAACCCGGAGATCAGGTGCTTTTTAAAGCGATAGATGGTAATATTTACAAGACGGCGACCAAGGAAAGTTCACGTTTTGTGATGGATGACAATGAATTTTATTTTTCCACGATAAATTTGTCTTACAGGGCAGATAGTCAAAAATTTGGTTGGATGAATCGTTTGGGAATTACTTCAGCGACGATCGGGATGTATATGGAAGATATTTGTCGTTTTTCTACCGTGAAGATGGAACGTGGTATTAACTATCCATTCTCTCGTTCGGTTTCAATGTCATTGAGTTTGATATTTTAAAAATGATGGAATATGAGAAAATATATAATTAGTATTTGTTTGGGAATGATTTTCTTCTCTTCTTGTTCGAATTGGTTGGATGTCGAACCAAAGACCATGGTTGAAGAAGAAGAGTTGTTTAGCCGGGAGTTGGGATTTAAAGAGGCCTTGACCGGTTTGTATATCAAGATGGCTCAATCCAGCTTGTATGGAGAAGATTTGACGATAGGTTTTATGGATGTCTTAGGACAACGCTATCAGAACACAACAAGTGATGGATATCAGAATGCATTGTGGTATTCCTTCCCTCGACAAAGACGGAAAAGTATACAGAGAGAATTTGGGGAAATATGTATAATTTGATTGCCAATGTGAATAACCTCCTATATTATTGTGACGCAAAGAAACAAGTGTTGACGACGGAAAACTATTATGAGATTATCAAAGGTGAGGCGTTAGGGTTACGTGCATTCCTGCATTTTGATTTGTTACGTATGTATGGGCCGATAAATTGTAATTCAGCAACGAAACGAATAGCCTACCGGACTCAGTTCGATTCGGAAGTTGCTGTAATACAGCCAACGAACGTGGTGATGGATAGTATTATTGCAGACTTGAAAGCTGCTGAGATTTTGTTGACCGGAACAGATCCTTTGAATTTCGATTTCCCGACCAAAGAGTCGGAAGAGGAAAGTATGGCTGGTGATCGCTTTTTGACCTACCGTCATAAACGGATGAACTTGTATGCTGTGAAAGCGTTGTTGGCGAGAGCCTATCTTTATGTCGGGAATAAAACCGAGGCAAAGAAATACGCAAACGAGGTGATTAGCAGTTCTTATTTTGACTTAATAGGTGATACAAACGATCCGCTAAGGTCAAAGGAGATTCTTTTTTCTATTTACGTGGATGATTTCAATAAAGATAATAAGCTGGCCGGGCACTATTCTATTAAATCAGAAGATTTTTTTAATGAATTGTTTGATATCGATAACGAAGGAGCGCAGGACGTAAGGGTGCGTCCGGGGGTGGCATTTAATTATTCGACAAATGGTATCACGATGAAAAAGTATGAACAGGAAAATTTGTGGGTTTCCACGCAGGGAACGATCGTGTTAGTGCGCTTGTCGGAAATGTATTATATCATGGCTGAATGTGAGGATGAGCCTGCAGATGCGGAAGTCTGGCTGAATCAAGTGAGGAATATGCGTGCTCTTTCACCAGTGGAGTGTACGGAACAGAATCTATTGGATGAGATTGAAAAAGAGTACCGGAAAGAGTTTTATGGAGAAGGACAATTATTTTATTTTTATAAACGTCATGGCTACCGGACTTTCTTACATTGTCCGCTGGAAAATATGACTGAGAGTAATTACATGTTTTCGTGGCCGGAAAATGAGGTTTTATTTGGTCAAACGAATTAATGGACTGGAATATGAAAAGAATTTTAAGATATACCCTTTGGGTGACAATTATCGTTTGGGTGTGTAGTTGTCAGGAATATAAAATGGTGGAGTACGGAGAAGGTGGTCAGATTAATTTTATGGGAAAGAATGGGAAGCTTTGGACGGATGATACTTCTTTCTTTCACTATAATAAGAATTTCGGTATTAATGTGGATGGGGATTCCCTGAGAGCAGATACAGTTGTTATCGGGGTAAAAGTCAGTGGAGTGACGACGGATTATCCTCGTCGAGTTGTGTTTAAACCGGTATCTTCTGGTGAACATGGTGTGGATGTGGCGTTTTTGGATGATTATTATGTATCTGCTGATAGTAGTGTGGCCACATTCAGTGTGGAGATAAGACGTCCGGCAACACGAGGAACAGTTTATTCGACGAATCTAGAGTTTGACTATGATCAGTCGGATTTTGAAGCCGGAATTTCAGAGCGGCAGGTATTCAGATTGACGGTTCGGGATTCGGTAAGTCTGAAATTATGGGGGACAAGTGAAGAGGAGTGGAGAGATTATTATAGCAATTATTTGGGGGAATATAGCGAGACAAAAATACGTTATTTGATCACCCGTTATCATGAGGTCTCTTTAAATGAGTGGGAGAATAGTTCGAATTTTACAGAACTGAGAAAAGGTAATTCTTTTTATACGGATTATGAGAGTTATAGACAAGATCCTAAGAATAAGCCTTTAATTGATGAAAATACGGGTAGAGAAATAGAATTTCCTAATTTAGATGTTTAATTATGAAAAGATTATTTTATATAGTGATCGGTCTGCTTTTGGCGGCCTGTTATGAGGATAAGGGGAATTATGATTATCAGGAGGTGAATGCCTTGACGATTTCCTTGAAGGATTTATATCCTGTGCATTTGACTGATACGGTTTTTACGTTAGATCCAGACTTATCCCAGTCTTTATTGAAAGATGAGGATAATTTGGAGTTTATGTGGTTACATTCGACGTTAAACGAGTCGATGTGGGGACATAAGGAGTATGATACGGTCAGTATGGAGCGTACATTACGTTTTCGCTGGGATACCGAAGCGGATGATTTTAAATATGAGCATTATTTCCGATTGATTGTTCATGACAAAACAACAGGCTTGAGCTATCGGCGAAATACGAAAATTAAGTTTGTGAAACCTTACGATGGGGCATGGATGGTGTTACATAGTAAAGATGGGCAAACGGAATTAGGAGCTATTGAGTATGTTGGAGGTGAAATGCTGGTGCAGGAGGATGCCTATTATGCTGAAACCGGAGAAAAATTGGCCGGAAAGCCACTTGCCTTAATGAGATATCTTACATATTATCCGGAGTATGGATCGGGGATTTATCAAAATACGTTTACCGTATTCACGGATGACCCTGATGAGGCTGGAATCTATTGTCAATGGAAACGTTTTCAAAAGATGGATTCTCTTCGCAATATGGTTTATAATCAAATAACTGATTTTGGTTTTCAAAATATTACCTTGGCAGATGGTTCCGGTAGGTCGGGAGCACTTTTAATATCCGGTAAAAATTTGTATCAAACGCCTGCCGGAGGGCATATTTATAAGCCAACATCAGAATTGATCGGAATGACGAGAATTACTTTGGCAACGAAAGCGGGAACGGGCTCTTTGCTGTATGACGAGGCTGGGCATCGTTTTGCTTTTTATGAACCTAATAAGCCCAGCTCTTCTTGGGGAAAGCCTGCGTTTAATAGCTCGCATAATAAAAAGAAAATCAAGGCAGTTATTGAGCATGATGAGAATGTAAAGGATGTAGATCCTAATAATTTGCCTGTTGACCAAAAGGTTTTGTGGGTAGGTAGTGGATATCTATTGGGGGGTATTGATGGATATTACGAAGATGTATATGCTTATGGCTTGGCGAAAAATGAGGAGCAATGTTTTATTTATGAGTTTTACCCTTATGGTATAATTTACGGTATGGATCCTAATTTTACCGGTTACTATTCAATCAACATACCTAGTGGTTTGGATGAAAATAGTTGTTTTGCATCTAGTGCGCTATATAATGGAATTATATTTTATAGTTCAGGTAATACGATTTATCGTTTGGATTTTAAAAAGAAAGGAGGACAGGCGCTTGCGATCTATTCCCATCCGGGAGGGAAAGCAGTTAAGATGAAGTTTGCCAGACAATGTAAGAAAGATGATAAAAGTACTTATGACGAATATGAATTTGATACATTTTATAGCCTGGGAATCGCTTTTGAAATGGAAGACGGAACCGGAGAATTTGTGGTATTAAATTTAGCCCCGACGGGTAATATCGGATCTGATAGTGAACATTATTCGGCGAAACAAGTGCATACTGGATTTGGAAAAATTACTGATTTTGTGTTTATTTAGGAGAAAGTCTTTGATGTAATACAGAAAACAGCCAGATTAGCCTGCTGTTGAATTTAAACCAATCAACGGCAGGCTTTCTTTTGTTATCCATAATGATACTGAGAACGATGATAATTTCGTGTGGCTAAGTAAGATTTTATTTTTATATCTCGATTAATTGATTTATCTTTGCGCCCAGTTTTCGAATTGTTAAATATGAACTTCAATCCGCTTGAAAGGGGGTGGTCAATTATTTTTGAGATAGTAAAAAATATACATATATTTAATTAGTAAGCAGCACATTATGGTGTTGCCGGATTTTTTTATTATAAAATAAGTATTCATTTTTTTAAATTATAAATCATGATAATTGTACCATTAAAAGAAGGCGAAAATATCGAGAGAGCACTGAAAAAATTCAAAAGAAAATTCGAAAAAACCGGCGTGATTAAAGAGCTGAGAGATCGTCAGGCTTTCACCAAACCGTCTATTAGAAATAGAATGGCCCGGATGAAGGCTGTCTATCGTCAATCTTTGCAACAAGCGGAAGAATAAATCGATCACTTTCTTTGTTTTTCCAAACAAAAAACGTAACTTGCTTACGTTATTAAAATAGTAGAAATGATGCAGATAGAATTGTTCTTGAAGTATTTGAGTAGCGTGAAACGTTATTCGGAAAATACGATCATCGCATATAAGGCGGATTTGTATCAGTTCTACGAATTTTGTGGATTGGAAAGGAATAATGAGGATTTTTCTCGAGTGACGACCAAGCTCGTTAGAGAATGGGTCGTGGCAGAGATGAGGGGAGATTTGAGGGTGAACGGTACCAGAGGGAAGTTAAGTGCTGCTTCCGGTAAGCGTAAGTTGAGCAGTATAAAGGCGTTTTTTCGTTTCCTTGTAAAAGAGAAAGTGATAGAGATGAATCCCGCCGAGAATATCAGCGGACCGAAATTGCCGAAGCGATTGCCAGTTTTCGTGAGGGAAGAGGATATGGAATGTACGCTGGATGATGCGGAAAAAAAGAAAGGTTTTTCCGGATTAAGAGATTTCTTGATCTTGTTGATGGCTTATGATACGGGAATGAGGCGTTCTGAAATTGTTGGATTGAAGGTTGGGAATGTTGATCTTTCACGGCGTTGTATTCGTGTTTTCGGGAAAGGTGGAAAATGGCGAGAAATCCCGATCATGACCGAGTTGATACAGGACATTGAATGTTATTTGGATGCCCGGAGCCGCGTGGTGGAAGGGGAGCATGATCTGTTTTTCGTGACCGATAAGGGAAAGCCGCTTTATGCTAATTTCGTTTATCGTTTGGTGACGAAAGAACTGGAATCACACACTTCTTTAGCAAAACGCAGCCCGCACGTGTTGCGACATTCTTTTGCCACGCATCTGTTGGATAACGGTGCGCCGATTCAGGGAATTAAAGAATTGTTGGGACATTCCAGTCTGGCGGCAACCCAGGTGTACACTCACAACTCTGTGGAGAAGATGTTGAAGATTTTTAAACAAGCTCACCCACGAGCATAAATTATAGGAGGAAACGATATGGACATTAGAATTAATCCTGTAGGTTTTTCAGTAAATCCAGTGCTGGAGGAGTTCATTAATAAGAAATTCTCGAAATTGGAGAAGTATCACGACGGAATTATGAGTATAGATGTTACGTTGAAATTGGAAAAAGACGATCATCTGGAAAATAAGTTGACCGAGGTGCATGTTGATGTCAAAGGGCAAGACGTGTTCGCTAAAAAGAATGCGAAAACTTTTGAAGAAACAGTGGACGAGTTGTACGATGTATTAAAGAGACAACTTGTTAAAGCGAAAGAAAAAAGAGAAAATTAAGAAAAATGATCTCATTTATTGTGAGATATGATTTTTAATTTGTACATTTGCAAGCCAAATTAAATGGGTTTTCTCGCACTTGTCTGGGTAATTTTCAGGTAAACAGCGAGTTACTTGCATGAAATTGAGTTATTGAGATAAATTGTTTAATAATAAAATTGTTTTAGAGTTATGGCTAAAGAACATTTTGACAGGTCCAAACCACACGTAAATATTGGTACTATCGGTCACGTTGACCACGGTAAAACTACTTTGACGGCTGCTATCACTACGGTATTGGCAAAAAAAGGTCTTTCTGAATTACGTTCATTCGATTCTATCGATAACGCTCCGGAAGAAAAAGAGAGAGGTATCACCATTAACACTTCTCACGTTGAATACCAGACTGCAAATCGTCACTATGCACACGTTGACTGTCCGGGACACGCCGACTATGTAAAGAACATGGTAACTGGTGCTGCTCAGATGGACGGTGCTATCTTAGTTTGTGCCGCTACTGATGGTCCGATGCCTCAGACTCGTGAGCACATCCTTTTGGCTCGTCAGGTAAACGTTCCGAGAATCGTTGTGTTCTTGAACAAAGTGGATATGGTGGACGACCCGGAAATGTTGGAGTTGGTTGAGATGGAAGTTCGTGAGTTGTTGTCATTCTATCAATATGATGGAGATAATACTCCGGTTATCTTAGGTTCTGCTCTTGGTGCTTTGAACGGAGAAGCAAAATGGGAAGAGAAAGTAATGGAGTTGATGGATGCAGTTGACAACTGGATTGAGTTACCGCAACGTGCCGTTGATAAACCGTTCTTGATGCCTGTTGAGGACGTATTCTCTATCACTGGTCGTGGAACTGTTGCTACCGGTCGTATCGAAACTGGTATCGTTCACACGAGTGATGAGTTGGAAATTATCGGTTTGGGTGCTGATGGTAAGAAAACCGTATGTACCGGAGTTGAGATGTTCCGTAAGATTCTTGACGAAGGTCAGGCTGGTGATAACGTTGGTTTGTTACTTCGTGGTATCGACAAAGACGAGATCAAACGTGGTATGGTATTGGCAAAACCGGGTTCTGTTAAACCGCACGATAAATTCAAAGCTGAGGTTTATATCTTGAAGAAAGAAGAAGGTGGTCGTCACACTCCGTTCCACAACAGATACAGACCTCAATTCTATATCCGTACCTTGGACGTTACCGGTGAAATCACTCTTCCAGAAGGACGTGAGATGGTAATGCCTGGTGATAACTTGACAATCACTGTTGAGTTGATCACTCCGGTTGCTTGTAACGTAGGTTTGCGTTTCGCTATCCGTGAAGGTGGTAGAACTGTAGGTGCTGGTCAGATCACAGAGATCTTAGACTAATACAATTTTAGATCTAATGATTTTAGATTGTAGATTCGCAATTTAAAATTTAAAATTTAAAATAATGAGCCGGCTTCGGTCGGCTCACACACGGGAGTGGCTCAGTTGGTAGAGCATCGGTCTCCAAAACCGAGGGTCGGGAGTTCGAACCTCTCCTCCCGTGCAAATTAAATATAGAACAAATGAAGATTAAAAGTTATATATCAGATGTTTATAACGAGCTGGTGAATAAAGTAACTTGGCCCACGTGGTCTGAGCTCCAGAGTAGTGCAACAATTGTGATGATTGCTTCCGTTATCATAGCGTTGTGCATTTTTGCAATGGATTTTTCGTTCAGACATATCGTGACCGGTATATATAATTTGTTTTACTAAAAATCTTGGAGGTCTAACATGGCTGAAATGAAAAAAAGATGGTATGTACTTCGGACCATTGGAGGAAAAGAGAAGAAGGTAAAGGAGTACATCGAGAACGAAATCGCCAGTTTAGGGCTTCAGGATTACGTTTCACAGGTTTTAGTACCTGCAGAGAAGGTGTATCAGGTGCGTAACGGGAAAAAGTATAGCAGTGAGCGAAATCTTTATCCGGGTTACGTGTTGATCGAGGCCGCACTCGTTGGAGAAATCCCTCACATACTTCGTGACATCACGAATGTGATCGGCTTCCTGGGGGAAACCAAAGGAGGAGACCCTGTACCGATGCGACAAGCAGAGGTAAACCGGATCTTGGGTACAGTAGATGAACTTGCGGAACAACCAGAAGAAATAAGTATCCCTTATTTCGTTGGTGAGTCAGTTAAAGTGACTGACGGACCGTTTAATGGTTTTACCGGTGTGATAGAGGAGGTGAATACGGACAAGAAACGCTTGAAAGTAATTGTCAAGATTTTCGGACGGAAAACACCACTCGAATTAAGTTTCATGCAGGTAGAAAAAGAATAACAATTATTTGATTAAAAACAATCATGGCAAAACAAGTTGAAGCTATTATCAAGCTGCAAATTAAAGCCGGAGCTGCTAATCCTTCGCCTCCAGTAGGACCGGCGTTAGGTTCTAAGGGAGTCAATATCATGGACTTCTGTAAGCAATTTAACGCTAGAACTCAAGAGCAGGCAGGAAAGATCATCCCGGTAATTATACAGGTGTATGGTGATAAATCGTTTGATTTTATTACAAAACAACCTCCTGTTGCTATTCAACTTTTGGAAGTTGCTAAAATCAAATCCGGTTCCGCAGAGCCCAATCGTAAGAAAGTGGCCTCTATCACTTGGGATCAAGTGAGAGCAATCGCTACGGACAAGATGAAAGATTTGAACGCTTTTGAAATCGAGAAAGCAATGAGTATGGTAGCTGGTACCGCCAGAAGTATGGGTATAACCGTAACCGGTGACAGACCTTTTTAATGAACTTGTAACACTTCAAACGTAATGAGTAAACTGACAAAAAATAAGAAGTTAGCTTTAGCGAAGATCGAAGGTGGAAAAGTATATTCTATCGACGAGGCCGCACAGCTTGTGAAGGAAATCACTTTCACGAAGTTTGATGCGTCAGTTGACATGGACGTTCGACTGGGTGTAGACCCGCGTAAAGCCAATCAAATGGTACGCGGTGTATGTACTTTACCTCATGGAACCGGTAAACAAGTAAGAGTTTTGGTTTTGTGTACGCCTGACAAGGTGGAAGAAGCTAAGGCTGCCGGAGCCGATTACGTTGGATTGGATGAATATATCGAAAAATTGAAAGGCGGCTGGACCGACATCGATATTATCATCACGATGCCTTCTGTAATGGGTAAAGTAGGTGCTCTTGGTAGAATTTTGGGTCCTCGTGGATTGATGCCAAACCCGAAGAGTGGTACTGTAACCCCGGAAATCGGGAAAGCAGTAACCGAGGTGAAGGCTGGTAAGATCGACTTTAAAGTTGACAAATTCGGTATTATTCACGCTTCTATTGGTAAAGTTACATTCGAGCCGAACAAGATTATGGAGAACGCTAGAGAATTCTTGAACGTGATCAATAAATTGAAACCGGCTGCCGCTAAAGGTACTTATATCAAGAGCGTGTATCTGTCAAGTACGATGAGTCCCGGTATTCAAGTAGACCAAAAGACTTTACTTGATTAATGTAGTAATCTAAAAAGGACTTCAGTAGTATGAAAAAAGAAGATAAAAAAGTCGTAATAGAAACCTTGACGGAGCAAGTGAATTCTTACAAGCACTTGTATGTTAGTGACATTTCCGGTCTTGACGCGGTAGACACTCAGGCTTTGCGTCGGGCTTGCTTTGATGCTAACATCAAACTGGTGCAAGTGAAGAACACGTTGTTGAAAAAGGCTTTGGAAAACGCTACCAACAACTACGAGGAAATTTTTTCCGCGTTGAAAGGCGATAGTGCGATCATGTTGAGCGACACCGGAAACGGTCCTGCAAAACTGATTAAAGAATTCCGTAAGACTAAAGACAAACCGGTATTCAAGGCCGCATTCGTAGAAGAATGTGCTTATGTTGGCGAGGATCAGCTTGAATCGTTGATCAGTATCAAGTCTAAGGAGGAGTTGATTGCGGACATTATCGCAATGTTGCAGGCACCGATGCAGAATGTTATTTCCGCATTGCAATCCGGACAAAATACCATCGCTGGTGTTGTTAAAACACTTTCTGAAAAAGAATAATTTTTATAGTTTAGTAAACAAACAATTTTAAATAGTATAGAAATGGCAGATTTGAAAAAACTTGCAGAAGAGCTAGTAAACCTTACCGTAAAAGACGTAAAAGAATTAGCTGACATTTTAAAAGAAGAGTACGGAATCGAACCTGCAGCTGCTGCTGTAGCTGTTGCTGCTCCTGCAGCTGGTGGTGCTGCTGCCGCTGAAGCAGAGCAAACTGAATTCGATGTAATTCTTAAATCAGCTGGTGCTGCTAAATTAGCTGTTGTTAAGTTAGTGAAAGAATTGACCGGTCTTGGATTGAAAGAGGCTAAAGAAGTAGTTGACAAGGCTCCGGCTCCATTGAAAGAAAAAGTTTCTAAAGAAGAGGCTAACTCGTTGAAGACTCAATTAGAAGAAGCAGGAGCTGAAGTTGAACTTAAATAAAATAAAACCGGTTGGTTTTTCCAGGTTTAGAGTCTCATGTGGACTCTAAACCATTTTGTTGTTATGATTGTTTAGGTTCAAAAAAAATAATAGATGTCTTCATATAATTCAAACAATAGAATAAGCTTTGCATCGATAAAGAATCAGTTGGAATACCCTGATTTTCTTGAAGTGCAATTAAAGTCTTTCAAGGACTTTTTTCAATTAGGTACCACGCCTGAGAACAGAAAGAATGAAGGCCTTTACACGGTTTTCAAGGAGAATTTTCCTATTACTGATACTCGGAACAACTTTGTTTTGGAATTTTTGGACTATTTTATAGATCCGCCTCGCTACACGATCGAGGAGTGTCTGGGTCAGGGATTGACTTATGGCGCACCCTTGAAGGCGAAACTGAAGTTGTACTGTACAGATCCGGAACATGAAGATTTTGATACCGTTATCGAGGATGTATATTTAGGAAATGTTCCTTACATGACCCCGAAAGGTACTTTCGTGATCAATGGAGCAGAGCGAGTGGTCGTTTCTCAGTTACACAGGTCTCCCGGTGTTTTCTTCGGGCAGAGTATTCATGCGAATGGTACGAAGCTTTATTCCGCTAGAATTATTCCGTTCAAGGGTTCCTGGATCGAGTTTGCCACGGACATCAATAACGTGATGTACGCGTATATCGACCGGAAGAAAAAATTACCGGTAACTACTCTTTTACGAGCTATCGGTTTTGAAACGGATAAGGATATTCTTGAAATATTCGGTCTGGCTGATGAAGTGAATGTTTCCCGTACGGGGTTGAAGAAAGTCGTTGGTAGACGGTTGGCTGCTCGTGTTTTGAAATCTTGGATTGAAGATTTCGTTGATGAAGATACCGGTGAAGTTGTTTCTATCGAGCGTAACGAGATTATCGTTGACCGTGAAACAGTACTGGAGCCTGAGCATATTGATGCGATTGTCGAGTCAGGTGCGAAGACGATCCTTCTTCACAAGGAGATGCAAAATCTGGCAGATTATGCCATTATATATAACACGTTACAAAAAGACCCCTGTAACTCGGAGAAAGAGGCTGTATTACATATTTACAGGCAATTGCGTAGTTCGGAGCCGCCTGACGAGGCTACTGCCCGCGATGTGATCGACAAGTTGTTTTTCTCTGATAAACGTTACGATTTGGGTGACGTGGGACGTTACAAGTTAAACAAGAAATTGGGACTTGCAACAGATCCGGATATCCGTGTCTTGACGAAAGAGGATATTATCGAGATCATCAAATATTTGATTCGCTTGTTGAACGCTAAGACTGACGTGGACGATATTGATCACTTGAGTAATCGTCGTGTACGTACTGTCGGTGAACAATTATATAATCAATTCGGCGTGGGATTGGCCCGTATGGCCCGTACGATTCGTGAAAGAATGAACGTGCGTGACAACGAGGTTTTCACCCCGGTTGATTTGATCAACTCGAAGATTTTGTCTTCCGTGATCAACTCGTTCTTCGGAACGAATGCGTTATCTCAGTTCATGGATCAGACGAATCCATTGGCCGAGATTACTCACAAGAGACGTATGTCAGCCTTGGGACCCGGTGGTCTTTCCAGAGATCGTGCCGGATTCGAGGTGCGTGACGTACACTATACTCACTATGGTCGTTTGTGTCCGATCGAGACGCCGGAGGGACCGAATATCGGTTTGATTTCTTCTCTCTGCGTGTACGCTAAGATCAACGATCTTGGATTTATCGAAACACCTTACCGTAAGGTGAATAATGGCATCGTGGACCTTTCCGAGGAAGGGGTACGCTACTATTCGGCAGAGGAAGAGGAGGAGTTGGTGATTGCCCAGGCAAGTTCTGCTATCGATGAAGATGGCAAGTTTACGAATAAATGGGTAAAAGCCAGAAAAGATGCGGACTTCCCGTTGGCAGCCGGAGAGGATGTCGATCTGATCGATGTTGCTCCGAATCAGATTGCATCTATCGCGGCGTCTTTGATCCCGTTCTTGGAGCATGATGATGCCAACCGTGCGTTGATGGGATCGAACATGATGCGTCAGGCAGTTCCGATTATTTCCCCGCAATCCCCGATCGTGGGAACCGGTTTGGAGGCCAATTTGATCAAGGATTCCAGAACACAGGTTGTTGCAGAGGGCCCGGGAGTGATCGCTTTTGTTGACGGACGCAAAATTGTTGTTAAATATGACCGTACGGAAGAAGAGGCTTTTGTAAGCTTTGAACCCGATACGAAAGAATATTACCTGCCGAAATACCAACGTACAAACCAGAGTACGACGATCACGTTGAAACCGATCGTGAGAAAAGGTCAACGTGTGGAAGAAGGGCAGATATTGACGGAAGGATACTCTTCAGAAAAGGGAGAATTGGCACTCGGACGGAACTTGAAAGTGGCATTCATGCCGTGGAAAGGATACAACTACGAGGATGCTATCGTGATCTCCGAGAATATCGTGCGGAATGATGTCTTTACATCTGTTCACGTGGACGAGTATTCTCTGGAAGTTCGTGAAACGAAACGTGGATTGGAAGAGTTGACGGCAGATATTCCAAACGTAAGTGAGGAGGCCACGAAGGATTTGGATGAAAACGGAATCATTCGCGTGGGGGCTCGTGTTCAACCGGGAGATATCCTGATTGGTAAGATTACCCCGAAAGGAGAGTCTGATCCTAGTCCGGAGGAAAAATTGCTGAGAGCAATCTTCGGTGATAAAGCCGGTGATGTGAAAGATGCTTCATTGAAAGCTTCTCCTTCATTGAAAGGTGTTATTATTGATAAGAAGTTGTTCCAGCGTACGGTAAGTGATCGGAAAACGAAAGCTGCCGGCAAGAACCTCTTGGCCGAACTGGATGAACAATTCCAACGTAAAGTCGGAGATTTGACTACTTTATTGATCGACAAATTATTCGAGTTGGTAAATGGTAAGACTTCACAAGGCGTGAAGAATTACTTGAACGAGGATATTGTTCCGAAGGGAGTGAAGTTCTCTTACAAGATGTTGCAGAACATGGACTTCTTGCAAATCAACCCGAACAAGTGGACGACCGATAAGCAAAGAAATGATATGATCCGTGACTTGTTGCATAATTATATCATCAAGTACAAGGAGATCGAAGGACAAATTAAACGTAAGAAGTATAACGCTACCGTCGGTGACGAGCTTCCTTCCGGAATTATCAAGATGGCTAAGGTTTACGTGGCTAAGAAACGTAAATTGCAAATCGGTGATAAGATGGCAGGACGTCACGGTAACAAGGGTATTGTATCCCGCGTGGTAAGGGTAGAGGATATGCCGTTCTTGTCTGACGGAACTCCGGTTGATATTTGTTTGAATCCGCTGGGTGTGCCTTCCCGTATGAACTTGGGACAGGTATTCGAAACCGTGTTGGGTTGGGCCGGAAAGAATTTGGGATTGAAGTTTGCAACTCCTATTTTTGATGGTGCCTCTTTGGACGATATCAACAAATACACGGACGAGGCAGGTGTGCCTAGATTCGGAACCACCTATCTGTATGACGGAGGAACGGGAGAACGTTTCGACCAGCCGGCAACCGTGGGTGTGATCTACATGCTGAAACTGGGACACATGGTTGATGACAAGATGCATGCTCGTTCTATCGGACCCTACTCGTTGATCACGCAGCAACCTCTTGGAGGTAAAGCTCAGTTCGGAGGTCAGCGTTTCGGAGAGATGGAGGTTTGGGCTCTTGAGGCTTTCGGAGCATCACACATCTTGCAGGAAATCTTGACCGTGAAGTCTGACGACGTGATGGGTAGAACCAAAACTTACGAGCATATCGTGAAAGGTGAACCTCTTCCGACACCCGGAATTCCGGAATCATTCAACGTGTTGTTGCATGAACTTCGTGGGTTGGGATTGAGCGTTAATTTAATATAATTGTTGATTTATGATTTTAGATTTACGATCCATGTAATTGTAAATCTAAAATCTAAAATCTAAAATCTAGAATATGGCCTTCAGAAAAGACAATAAAGTAAAAAATTTTACTAAAATCGCTATTGGATTGGCTTCCCCGGAAGAAATTCTGGAACGGTCCAGTGGTGCTGTATTAAAACCGGAGACGATTAACTATCGTACTTACAAACCCGAACGCGACGGTTTGTTCTGCGAACGTATCTTCGGTCCGGTGAAGGATTATGAATGTCATTGCGGTAAATATAAACGTATTCGTTACAAGGGTATCGTTTGTGACCGTTGTGGTGTTGAGGTTACGGAGAAGAAGGTTAGACGTGAGCGTATGGGACATATCCAGTTGGTGGTTCCGGTGGCTCATATCTGGTATTTCAAGTCGTTACCAAATAAAATCGGTTACTTGTTAGGGTTACCTTCCAAGAAACTGGATACCGTTATTTACTATGAGAGATACGTGGTTGTAAACCCGGGTATCATGGGGGATTCCGGTATCAAAACGATGGATTTCCTGACGGAAGAAGAGTATTTGGATATTCTGGATAAGCTTCCGACGGATAATCAATATCTGGATGATGATGATCCAAACAAGTTTATTGCCAAGATGGGAGCGGAAGCTATTTCCATGTTGTTGGAACGTTTGAATTTGGATGATCTTTCATACGATTTAAGAAATAAAGCAAACACGGAGACTTCTCAACAGAGAAAGAACGAGGCGTTGAAACGTCTCCAAGTCGTAGAGGCTTTCCGTGAAAGTAAAGAAATTAATAAGCCGGAATGGATGATCGTGAAGGTGTTGTCTGTGATACCGCCTGAATTGCGTCCGTTGGTTCCGTTGGACGGAGGTCGTTTTGCTACTTCCGATTTGAACGATTTGTACAGACGGGTGATTATCCGTAATAATCGTTTGAAGAGATTGATCGAAATCAAGGCTCCGGATGTAATCTTGCGTAATGAAAAACGTATGTTACAGGAGGCCGTAGATTCATTATTCGATAACTCTCGTAAATCCAACGCGGTTAAGATTGAAAATAACAGACCGTTAAAGTCTCTTTCCGACAGTTTGAAAGGTAAACAAGGGCGTTTCCGTCAGAACTTGTTAGGTAAGCGTGTTGACTACTCTGCACGTTCGGTAATCGTTGTAGGTCCGGACTTGAAGATGCACGAGTGTGGTCTTCCGAAAGATATGGCGGCTGAATTGTATATGCCGTTTATTATCCGTAAGCTAATCGAGCGTGGTATCGTGAAGACGGTGAAGAGTGCCAAGAAGATCGTGGATCGTCGTGATCCGATCGTTTGGGATATTCTTGAAAACGTGTTGAAAGGTCACCCGGTATTGTTAAACCGTGCCCCGACCCTGCACCGTTTGGGTATTCAGGCATTCCAACCGAAATTGATCGAGGGTAAGGCAATCCGTTTGCACCCGTTGGCTTGTACCGGATTCAACGCCGACTTCGACGGTGACCAGATGGCCGTACACTTACCATTAGGTAATGAGGCCGTGCTGGAAGCTCAGATTTTAATGTTGTGTTCTCATAACATTTTGAACCCGGCTAACGGTGCGCCTATCACTGTGCCTTCTCAGGATATGGTACTCGGTTTGTACTATATCACGAAACCGAGAAAGGGCGTGAAGGGTGAAGGATTGAAGTTCTATTCTCCAGAGGAAGTGATTATCGCTTTCAACGAGAGAGCCGTAGACTTGCATGCTGAAATCGAGGTGAAGATTGATAACGTGGACAAGGACGGTCAACCGATCAGGCATATGATCAAAACAACGGTTGGTCGTGTGATTTTGAACCAGTTCACCCCGAAAAATTATCCTTATATCAATACGTTGATTACGAAAAAAGCGTTGCGTGACATTATCGGTGACGTGTTCAAACGTTGCGGTGTGGACGTGACGGCTAAATTCTTGGATGATATTAAGGATTTGGGTTATCGTAAGGCATTTGAGGGAGGTTTGTCTTTCAACTTGGGAGACGTTATCGTTCCAGAGAACAAACAAGATTTGTTACAAGAAGGATATGACCAAGTTGAAGAGGTAATGGCGAACTATAACATGGGATTCATTACCAATAATGAAAGATATAACCAGATTATTGATATTTGGACACACGTGAATGCGAACCTGACCGCCACGTTGATGAAACAATTGGCAGCGGACGACCAAGGATTCAATTCTATCTACATGATGTTGGATTCCGGAGCCCGTGGATCTCGTGAGCAGATTCGTCAGTTGGGAGGTATGCGTGGATTGATGGCAAAACCGCAGAAATCAGGTGCTACCGGGGGACAGATTATCGAGAACCCGATCTTGGCGAACTTTAAAGAGGGACTTTCGGTGTTGGAGTACTTTATTTCAACCCACGGAGCCCGTAAAGGTTTGGCCGATACTGCGTTGAAGACTGCAGATGCCGGATATTTGACTCGTCGTTTGGTTGACGTGGCGAACGATATCACGATTACCGAGGAAGATTGCGGTACGTTGAGAGGTATTACCATTTCGGCTATCAAGAATAACGAGGAGATCGTGTCTTCTTTGTCAGAGAGAATTTTAGGACGTGTTTCCGTGCATGATATTTATCATCCGAATACGGGTGAATTGATCGTAGCTTCAGGAGATGAGATCACGGAGGTAGTTGCCGATATTATCGAGAACTCCCCGATCGAGCGTGTTGAAGTTCGTTCTGTATTGACTTGCGAGGCGAAGAAGGGCGTTTGTGCTAAATGTTACGGGCGTAACTTGGCTACCAGCCGCATGGTTGAGAAAGGTGAGGCTGTCGGGGTTATCGCTGCACAGTCTATCGGTGAGCCGGGTACTCAGTTGACATTGAGAACCTTCCACGTGGGAGGTACTGCGGGAAATATTTCCAGCGAAAACTCTTTGAAAGCGAAGTATGATGGTTACGTTGAGTATGAAGAATTACGTTCTGTTGAGTACACGCAAGATAACGGAACGACCTGTGACGTGGTTGTAGGACGTTTGACGGAGTTGCGTATATTGGATAAGAACACGAATATTATATTGATTTCTCATGCTATCCCTTACGGTGCTAAGTTGTTCGTGAAGGATGGACAGGAGATCAGCAAGGGTGAATTGCTTTGCGAATGGGACCCGTTCAATGCTTTGATCATTACCGAATTCTCCGGTACGGTTGGGTTGGAAAACTTGATCGAGGGTGAAACCTATAAGGAAGAATCCGATGAAACCACTGGATTTAGGGAGATGATCATCATCGAGTTCCGTGACAAGATGAAAGCGCCTGCTTTGTGTATCAATGATGCGGAAGGAAACACGGTGAAGAGTTACAACTTGCCGGTAGGCGCCCACATTGTCGTGAAGGAAGGAGCTGAGGTTGTTGCCGGTAGTACCATTGCCAAGATTCCGAGAGCTGTTGGTAAAGCAGGCGATATCACGGGAGGTCTTCCGCGTGTTACCGAGTTGTTCGAGGCTCGTAACCCGTCGAATCCGGCCGTTGTATCGGAAATTGACGGTGAGGTAACTTACGGTAAGATCAAACGCGGTAATCGTGAAATTATCGTGACATCAAAAGCCGGAGAGGTGAAGAAATATCTGGTTTCTTTATCAAAACAGATTTTGGTGCAGGAGAACGATTATGTACGTGCTGGAACCCCGCTATCTGACGGTGCAATTACCCCGACTGATATTTTGAATATCGAGGGACCGATTAAGGTTCAGGAGTATATCGTGAACGAGGTACAGGATGTATACCGGATGCAGGGTGTGAAGATCAACGATAAACATTTCGAGATCATTGTACACCAGATGATGCGTAAGGTATTGATCCAAGATGCCGGAGATACGAGATTCTTAGAGAATCAAGTGGTGGATAAGAGTGAGTTCATGGAAGAAAACGATGCAATTTACGGTAAGAAGGTCGTACTGGAAGCCGGGGATTCGGATCGGGTGAAACCGGGACAGATTATCTCTGTACGTATGTTGAGAGATATTAACTCACAATTGAAACGTAGAGACTTGAAAGTGGTAGAGGCTAGAGATGCTGTACCCGCAACTTCAGCTCAGGTATTACAGGGTATTACCCGTGCTGCATTGCAGACGGCAAGTTTTATTTCTGCCGCATCATTCCAGGAAACCACGAAAGTATTGAATGAAGCTGCAATTTATGGTAAAGTCGATCCATTGGAAGGCTTGAAAGAAAACGTGATTTGCGGTCACTTGATACCGGTGGGAACAGGTATGAAAGAATTTAGAAGTCTGATTGTAGGTTCTAAGGCGGACCTCGAAAGGATGGAAAAATAAAGAATAGATAGAGGCGCCGCAGGGCGCCTTTATTGTTTGTATAAACTATTAACCAATGACTATTATGGAAGAGAAAAAACAACAATTTGATATTGAATTAAATCGAGATGTCGCACAAGGAACTTATTCGAATCTGTCAATTATTTCTCATTCTTCCTCCGAGTTTATTATTGACTTTATCCGTATTATGCCGGGGATGCCCAAGGCTGAAGTGAAAAGCCGTATTATTTTGACCCCGGAACACGCGAAACGTTTGTTACTGGCATTACAAGATAATGTTCGGAGATTCGAGATTGATTTCGGGAAAATCAATTTACCGGAAGGCGGCCCTATGGCTCCCATGTTCCCGGTGGATTTGGAACCGCAGGGACAAGCTTGATAATTTTAGATTTTAGATTGTGTGATAAAAATCTAAAATCTAAAATTTGAAATTATTAGAGCCATTTTTTTCTTTTGAAGTAGAGGAGCATGGTGATGGTGATGACCACCATGATGCCCCAGAGGATAAAATAGGCGTAGTGGTGTTTTAGTTCTGGGATATATTCGAAGTTCATTCCGTAGATACCGGCGATGAAAGTAAGTGGGATGAAAATGGTTGAAAAGATTGTCAACACTTTCATAACATCATTTTGTCGGTTTCCAATATTAGTTTGATAGAGATTTATTTGATCGGAGACCATGGAATAGTATATCTCGATGGCTTCTTGGGCTTGTACAACCAGATCGTCCAAATCATGTAAATAAGTGTACGTGTTTTGGTTTATCAAGGGTGAATCACAATTTATGAAACGAGTTGTGACTTCTTTGAACGGGCGTACATTTTTTCGGATGTATGAAAGTTCTGTTTTATAGTGGTAAAGGTCTTCTACGACTTTAACGTCCGCCTCTAAAATTGTTTTACCGCGTTCTTCTATGGCAGCTCCTAGTATTTCCAGGTTAATGATGTAGCTATCTACCAGCGTATCCAGTAGTGCATAACAGAGATAATCCGTTCCGAAAGAGCGAATGCGGGTTTTCCCGTCGTATAGGCGTTTTTTTACATCCTTGAAATAATTGGCATCTGTCTCCTGAATGGTGATCAGGTAATGGGAACCGACAATAAAAGAGAGTTGTTCCATGTGAACAATCCCGTCGTCTTTACCGAAATAGAAGGATTTGGCAATAATATATAAATGGTCGGATTCTTCACTGAACCGGGGGCGTTGATCCGTGTTTAGAATGTCTTCCAGAAACAAGGAAGATATATCGAAAGCCTTTCCCATGTCTGCAATTAGTTTCGTGTTTTGCAGACCGGAAATGTTGATCCAGGTCATGTGGTCGTTGGATACTACATTTACAATGTTTTCCATGGTTTCGGGAAAGAACTCTTTAATTCCTTCTGAAGTGTATTGAATCACCTGAATGGAGTTTTTCGTCATTTTTTGTTTGCCGATGAAGATCAGGGAGCCGGGTGCGGCTCCTTGTGATTTCGTGCGGTCTTTGAGGAAACGGGCCATGTGCGTGCGAATTAAAAGTTAAAAACTAAAAGATAAAAGTTAATAACTAAAAGGTAAAAGTTATTTCGAGTCCGAGTCTGCCGGTTCTATTTTCAGTTTTATAGGGTTAGAACTGTCACCCCAGGTTAGTGTACGGTACGGGAAGGGGAATTCCACGTTTTTAGCGTCGAATACTTTTTTCAGACGACGGCGATATTCCCGGCCAACGGCCCATTGTTGCATGGGTTTTGTCTTGATAACAAGGCGAATGACCACGGCACTATCGGCAAAGTCGTTTACCCCGCTGATGGCCACGGGTTCGAGCATCATTTCTTTGTAAACAGGGTCATTGAACATTTCGTCTCCGACTTGTTGCATGAGCATGACGGCATTATCCGTGTCTTCCTTGTAACCGATCCCGATTTGCAGGACAATGGCAGACCATTCTTTGGTCATATTGGAGAGCGTGTCTATTTTCCCGTTTTGGAAAATGTGTACGGTGCCTGAACTATCTCGTAGAGTAACGGTTCTTAATTCTATTTTTTCAACCAATCCTTCCGTTCCGTTAATTACCGCCCAGTCTCCGGTGCGTAGCTGATCTTCCAGTAGAATAAAGAAACCGGATATGAAATCCCTGACTAATTCCTGGGCTCCGAAACCGACGGCTAACCCGACAATTCCGGCACTGGCCAGAATAGGGGCTATGTTGATATTGAATTTCCCGAGTAGGATTAGCAAAAAGATTACCCATAGGAAGATTCTTCCGATGCCATATATGATTCCTGTGAGTGTGTTAATTCGTTTTTCTGCCTCGTTGTTGTCAATATTTTCAGCTTTGTAGGCTTTGTTGATAGCGAGCTTTTTCATTTTTCGGGTTGTGAATCGTAAGGCTCGGAGTAATGAAACGAATAAAATAATAAGAATCACGATTGATGGAAGTTGAATAACACACCAAGTAATTAGTTTTGTCAGCATTTCATTCCAGAATGTTGCCGTGAAGACGGCTGGAATCTGCTGAGATTCTTTCGTGTTCCAAAATACGACAACCCCGTCGATCTTTGCACTGTCCGGGATGTTCTTTGCTATGATTTGGTTCGTGTTGTTGTCCCACCATGAATCATCCAAAGTTGCTTTGTTGATTAAGAAACTGGTGCTGACTTTCGGAACGGAAACAACAATCTCTCCCGAGGCGGGAAGATAGTCGATGTTGTGATAAGCATCCCGTATTTGTCCCAGGTTGGAGTTTAGGCCGATTCCTTCCGGTGTTTTGAATGACGTGTCCCGGATGATGATGCGATTAATGAATGAACTGGTATCTCCGGCAACTTCCGGAGTCGCTGTGAATAATAGTTTCCCGTTTGCATCATACACATTATAGTCATCAAATTCCTGATTGAAGAACCCACCTTTGTTTTTGGTGAGTTTGATTTGTTTCGCTGGGAATATAGAGTAGAGCTGATGGATGTTCGTACCTCTTGCAATTGTTCCTACATGGGTAGAACTGATGGTGTAAGGATTTCGTGAATCATCCGGATTATCAATGAAATCGGTGATAGATGATTTCTTTCCACAACTTATCAGTACAAGTAGCAGGCAGAGTAGAATCAAATGGTTTTTCATAGTAAGTGTATTTTAAATAACTTATAGCCGTGTAGGTGTTTACTTGATAAAATTATACAAAACTTATTATCTATACAATTTAAAGACTGATTTTGTTCCATATTGAAAGAGATTTTATCGCTGGAATTTTCAATCGTAACAAGAAAGTAACCGAAAAACGACGGAAAAAGATGTGTTGTTTAGAATTGTTTTATTTTATTTGTGTCGAAAAATATGTTTTTTGACATGCTCTGACTTGATTGTCAAGGCAATATCTGAAAAGAAAAAAATACTGATACAAACTTGTTTAGATATTTCTATTGGCTACCTTTACGCATGTTTTACAACATAAAATTTGCGTGATATTATAGAATATAATTTATAATTTAATATTTAAGAACAAGTAACTAAGTCATGAGTGAAAAGACAGAAGTTATCGACAAAAAAGACATTGTGATTCGTTTCTCGGGAGATTCGGGAGATGGAATGCAATTGACCGGCCAGCAATTCTCGGATGCTGCTGCTTTATTTGGAAACGGTGTATCAACGTTTCCGGATTATCCTGCTGAAATACGCGCCCCGCAAGGTACGGTTGGTGGTGTTTCCGGGTTCCAAGTACATATTGGGAATGATCCCATTAAAACTCCGGGTGATTTTGCAGACGTGCTCGTGGCGATGAATCCTGCCGCTTTAAAGGCTAACTTGCGTTGGGCAAAAAAAGGTGCAACGATTATCGTGAACTTGGATGCATTTACAGACAAGAACATTGAAAAAGCCGGGTATAAAGAAAACCCGCTGGAAGATGTAGTCTTGCAAGATTATAACGTGGTCCCCGTGAAGATCACGACTTTAACGGAAGAGGCTTTGAAAGACAGTGGTCTGGATCAGAAGTCTATCGTTAAATGTAAAAATATGTTCGCTCTTGGTATGATTTACTGGATGTTCGACCGTACGGTGGATCACACGAGAGATTTTATTAACCAGAAGTTTGCCAAGAAACCGGAGATTGCAAGTGCTAACGTGAAAGTGTTGGAAAGTGGTTTTAACTATGCTTCTAACGTTCATGCTTTGGCTGTACACTTCAACGTGGCTCCCGCTCAGATCGAGAAAGGACGTTACCGGACGATTACCGGTAATAAGGCTACGGCATGGGGATTCCTAGCTGCTGCTGAAAAAGCGAATTTACCTTTGTTCTGCGGTTCTTATCCTATCACTCCGGCAACTGATATTTTACAAGAGTTGGCGTTGAGACGTGATTTAGGCGTGAAGACCTATCAGGCAGAGGACGAGATTGCCGGAATTTGTACTTCTATCGGTGCAAGTTACGTGGGTAATCTGGCCATCACGACAACTTCAGGTCCCGGTTTGGCCTTGAAGAGCGAGGCTGCCGGTTTAGCCGTAATGGCGGAGTTACCATTGGTAATTGTTGACGTACAACGTGGTGGTCCTTCAACCGGTCTTCCCACGAAAACGGAACAATCCGACTTGTTGCAGGCTCTTTACGGACGTAATGGTGAAAGCCCTATGCCTGTTGTAGCTGCAAGTACCCCGGGTAACTGTTTCGACTATGCTTTCTGGGCTGCTAAAATAGCTGTAGAACACATGACTCCGGTTGTCCTGTTGACAGACGGGTTCTTGGGTAATGGCGCTCAACCGTGGAAGATTCCTTCATTGAAAGATTATCCTTCTATTACCCCGAGAGTGGCTAAAGAAGGTGATGATTATAAACCGTATGCACGTGATCCGGAGACTTTGGCCAGAATGTGGGCTTTACCGGGAACGAAAGGTTTGGAACACCGTATCGGTGGTTTGGAGAAGGTAAATGTAACGGGAGAGATTAGTTACGTGCCGGAAAACCATCAAATTATGACGGATTTACGTGATGCTAAGGTGGCTAAGATCGCTGACAGTATTCCTCAACAGGAGATTTTCGGAAATCAAGATGGTGGAGATGTTCTTGTTGTTGGATGGGGTGGTACTTACGGTCACTTGTACTCGGTCGTTCGTGAATTGAGAGAAGAAGGTAAAGACGTGAGCTTGGCTCATTTCAACTTTATCAACCCGCTTCCGAAGAACACGGATGAGGTTCTTGGTAAATTCAAGAAGATTATCGTTTGCGAGTTGAACTTGGGACAGTTTGCTCAGTATTTGAGAGCTAAATTCCCGCATTACACGTATTATCAATATAACAAAGTGGCCGGATTACCTTTCACGGTAGTTGAGCTGAAAGAAAAAATAACCGAATTATTAGGAAAATAATCATGGCAGAACAATATACACCGAAAGATTTTAAGAGCAACCAGGAGATTCGTTGGTGTCCGGGTTGCGGTGACCATGGTATCATTAACTCCGTACAGAAAGCCATGGCTGAATTGGGGTACCCGAAAGAATCGTGGGCAGTTATTTCCGGAATCGGATGTTCTTCCCGTTTCCCCTATTACATGAATACTTATGGTTTTCATACGATTCATGGACGGGCTGCTGCTATCGCATCCGGAGCTAAAAGTGCTAATCCGAAATTGAATGTCCTTCAAGTTTCCGGTGACGGTGACGCTTTGGCTATTGGTGGTAACCACTTTATTCATGCTATTCGTCGTAATATCGATATTACCACTTTGGTGTTTAATAACGAGATTTATGGGCTAACGAAAGGACAATATTCTCCGACCACGAAGTTGGGTACGAAAACTAAAACTTCTCCTTACGGGACAATCGAAACTCCGTTTAACCCGGGAGAGTTGGTAATCGGTGCGCAAGGAAGATTCTTCGCTCGTACGTTGGATATGAATATCAACTTGAGTGCAGAAGTTATCGAGGCCGGTGTGCGTCATAAAGGTACTGCTGTCGTGGAAATTCTTCAGAATTGCGTGATCTTTGCTGACGGGGTTCACTCCGCTATCACGGATAAAGAGATGAAGGAAGAGCGTCAATTGATCTTGAGACATGGCGAACCGATGGTTTTCGGAAAGAACAAGGATAAAGGTATCATGTTTGATATGAAGGCCGGTAAGTTGAAAGTTGTTGAGATCGGTAAGGATGGTATCACGTTGGATGATATTATGGTACATGATGCTCACAGCGAAAATCCTTCTATGCATTGGATGCTGGTACACATGAAAGCTCCGGAATATCCCGTGGCTTTAGGTGTGATCCGTGACGTGGAAGGTACGACTTATAATGATGCATTGGATGCCCAGATTGAGAACGTGAAGGCAAAATCTTCTATCCATTGTGTTGAAGATTTATTGAACAGCGGAGACGTTTGGGAAGTAAAATAATGGTTTTTAATATGTAGAAAAGTCCGAGTTTAAAGCTCGGACTTTTTTGTTTTGTTTATTTGGAATGGGGCATGGATGCAATTCCCCAACGGGTATTGGGGGTAGAATCCATTTGTAGTTTCAAGTGTCCGCCGTTTATAATTTCCCGCCGATAGAACCAGCAATCTTCTAACGGTTGCCCGTTGAGTGTTGCGGACTGCACGTAATAATGATCGGGAGCATTGTTTTCTGTTTCAATCACGAGTGTTTTACCGGAATAGTACCGGGGATCGAGTTTGATCGTGATTTTGTGGAATTTAGGACTACCGATTTGGTAAGAAGGGGTGATGTTGGTTCCTCCCTGCACGTCGAATAAGCCCATGGCAGCCATGACATACCAGGCTCCTAATTGTCCTTGATCTTCGTCCTGTCCGTAGCCGTAACCGTGTTCCGGTGTGGTTCCGTAGAACTCATCACAGATTAACCGGGTGTATAGTTGTGTCAACCACGGTTTGCCGGAATAGTTGAATAGCCAAGCATCGTGTAGGCAGGGTTGATTTCCTTGATTGTATAATTTCTCGACACCGGAAAAACTATCAATCTCTTTTCCTCCACCAAACTGTGTTTTCCGGGATTCGATAAATGTTTTTTCCAGTCTTTCGTTGAAAAGATCGATTCCCATGAGGTTTATCAAACCTTGGATGTCATGGGGAACATACCAAGTGTATTGTGCGGCATTTCCTTCTTGGAATCCTTTCCAACCTTTCAGAGGGTCGAAGTCTTTCATGAAACTGCCATCCATTTCACGGGGACGCATATATTTTGTTTCCGGGTCGAATAGATTTTTGTAGGCGTACGAGTATTGTATGAGGGTGTCGTAGACAGCTGTTTTCCCGAGAGCTTTGGCCATTTGTGCCGCCGCGTAACAGCTGAAGGCGTATTCCAGCGTGTGGGATGCCCCGAAGTTGCAGACCCAGTTATTGGGATACAGATAATCTTTCAAAGGAACAAAGCCTTGTTTGATAAAGTATTCATTGTCGTATTTCCCGTTCCCCATATCCCGTCCTTTGTATTCTAGTTCGTTTTTACAGATGGCACTCCAGGCTGTTTCTATGTTGAAATCACGAATTCCGGCTTGATAGGCGGCACATATGATTAATCCTTGGAAATTGGTTTGTACTCCGTTCGTGTATACTCCGGCAGCCTCCCCGTCGTGTAACCAACCGGAGTTTTTGAAAAAGTCCAGATTTGATTTTATGTAGCTGGAATATATTTCAGGATAGGCTAATGTCCATATTTGGGTGAGGTTCCAGAAACCGCCCCACATCCCGTCAGTATTGTGATGGGAATAGAGCGGAATTCCGTTTTTGTCCAGAGGGATCTGGCCGATCGTTTTATCATGTCGAATGTATTGTCCGTTTATGTCGTTGGCAATTCCCCTGCCGAGTAGGGCATGGTAGAGCCCGGTATAGAATTTGGTTTTATCTTCCGGGGTTCCGCCTTCTACTTGGATGCGACCGAGCATTTCATTCCAAATTTGACGGGCGGCATTTTTCACGTCATTGAAACTTTTGTCGGCAACTTCTGTATCTCGATTGTTACGTGCGTTTTCAATGCTGGTATAGGATAGACCGACTTGCATTTGTACCTGTTCATGCGCTTTTGTCGGGAAGGTGAGATATAGCCCGCATCCGGGACCTTTTACCGTGTTGGAGTTTTCTTGTACCTTCTCGTCAATAAATGTTCCTATTGTTTGCGGTTGCTTGTCCAGTTTGGCGGCAAAGTAGATTTTTATTTTCCCGTCCGGCTGGCAGAATGTGGCATAAATCGGGTAGTTTTCCACCCATCCGGTCACTTCGTTAGTTTCCGGATGATACGTGACTTCTGCATCCGTGATGGTGGCACTTTCTCCTTGTTTATGCCCGATGTCAAACAGTATTCTTGACGTGGCGGATTGGGGAAAGGTATAGCGGTGAAAACCCGTCCGGGTGGTTGCCGTGATTTCTGCTTTGATATTGTAATCCGTGAGAGTTACGGCGTAATAACCGGGAGAGGATATTTCTGTTGCCTTGTCGATGCGTGAACGATACCCGGAATCCGGATCTTCTAATGTACCCGGTAAGGTTTTTAATTCCCCGGTGGTAGGAATCGTTACAACGCCCCCGATTTGGAACTCGTGAAAATGGGCGAATCCTTCAATGGAAGAATGTCGATCATCATATCCACAGGGTAACCAGCTACCATAGCTACCGTAGGCATTCGTGGTCGGGGCCAGTTTGGCCATTCCCATGGGGAGTGCGGCCGGGGTATAGAAAAACCAACGGCCATGTACCGAGCCGATTTGCGGATCTACCCAATCTACCGGTTGTTTCTTTCCCGGGGAAGATTGGCACGAGTAAAAAACTAGAATTAATAAACATAGGCTAAAGAGACGGGTTGTAGTTTGCATCTTATTTTTAGGTTAAGGTGATTTCGCTGACAAATTTATCTTTTTTTACTTCTTTATTCATTAAAAAAGAATAAATTTGTAATGTAAAGAGTAGAAACCCGGCTAAAATATTCCTTTTATGTTGAATCTGAATATACTAAGTGTTACATTACCATTAACGAATCCCGTGTTAATCTTTTCTGTAATCCTTTTTATTATTCTGTTTGCCCCACTTGTATTACATCGTTTTAAGATTCCGGATATTGTCGGTCTGATTATTGCCGGTGCTTTGATCGGGCCTTACGGCTTGCATATCATGGATCGGGATAGTAGTATCGTGTTGTTCGGGACAGTGGGTTTATTGTATATCATGTTCGTGGCAGGGCTGGAAATTGATATGGCGGATTTTAAAAAGAATAGTAAACGGAGTTTGATATTCGGTCTTTACACGTTCTTTATCCCGATGATTTTGGGAACATTTGCCGGGGTTTATTTATTGGATTTCTCTTATCCTACTTCCATTTTATTGGCGAGTATGTTTGCCTCTCACACGTTGGTGACTTATCCGATCGTGAGTAAATATGGAATCACAAAGAATCGGGCGGTCAACGTGACGATTGGCGGGACCGTGGTGACTTGTTTGCTGGCCTTGCTCGTGTTGGCGGTTATCGTGGGAATGTCCACGGGAGAGTTGACTCAAGGGTTCTGGATACGTTTGGGTGTATCAACGCTCGTGTTTGCTTTTATCGTGCTTTGGGGATTTCCTTTTGTTGGACGCTGGTATTTCAAACGATATGATGATCGCGTGGGGCAGTTTATATTTGTTCTGGGCCTTGTTTTCTTTGCCTCTTTCTTGGCAGAGGCGGCAGGGTTGGAGGCTATTATCGGGGCATTCTTGGCGGGATTGGCATTAAATCGTTTGATTCCGAATACGTCGGCATTGATGAACCGGATTGAGTTCGTGGGGAATGCTTTGTTTATTCCGTTTTTCCTGATCGGGGTCGGAATGTTGGTGAATTTTCACGTGTTTTTGTATGATTTGACCACGATATGGGTGGCTGTTATCATGTGTGTGGTGGCAACCGTATCGAAGTTTATCCCGGCTTGGCTGGCACAAAAAAACTTCCGGTTTACGGCTTCTGAAAGGACATTGATTTTTGGATTGAGTAATGCTCAAGCGGCGGCTACTTTGGCGGCAGTTCTGGTGGGGTATAACGTTATTTTGGGGACAACTCCGGAAGGAGAACCGATTCGTTTACTGAATGAAAGCGTGTTGAATGGTACGATCGTGATGATTTTGGTGACCTGTATTATTGCCTCTTTTGCCACGCAGAAAGGAGCGCAGGAGGTGGCTTTGGCCGAGTTTGCAGAAGATGAGAGCGTGGATAGTGAAGAAGTAGAAGATCGCATTTTGATTCCATTGAGTAATATCGAGAATGTGGAGGAGTTAGTCAGTTTGGCTGTAACGATTAAATCCAAAAAGGCGAAAGCCGTGATGACGGCTTTGAACGTGATTCAAGCGGACGAGGGAGACAGTATGGCGGAGAAGAAAGCGAATCTGTTACTGGAAAAGGCAACGAAAGCTGCTGCGGCAACAGATAACGAGTTGGTGACATCCTTGCGTTATGATGAGGATATTGTAAATGGTATCAAAAATGCCACGAAAGAGCATAAGATAACTGATATTGTACTGGGACTTCGCAAAGAAGGGGTCATTTCTGATACCTTTTTGGGGAACCTGACAGATCGGGTATTATCAAAATGTGCCACGACTACATTAGTTTACCGTCCGGCACAGCCTTTATCCACGATAAAACGTTACGTTGTGGTGGTACCGTTCCGGGCAGAGAGAGAAATCGGTTTCCCTTACTGGGTAATTCGAGTGTGGAATATGGCTAAGAATTCAAATAGTAAGATCGTGTTTTATGCCGATACTGCCGTGTTGAATGTGTTACAGGATATACATGCCAAGCATCATATCGAGGTTGAGTTTAATGAATTCAATAATTGGGATGATTTTCTGATCATATCCCGTGATATAAAAGAAAATGATGCTTTGATGATCGTGATGAGTAGAAGGAATTACCCCTCTTATTTGAGAAATATGACGATGATCCCGACTTATTTGAACAAGTATTTCTGTAAAAATAGTTGTATTTTGGTTTATCCGATGCAGATAGGTATTGGCGAACAGGAGTTAGGTGCGTTAAAGAGTATACCTCATGCGGATTCTCATGACAGCCTGGATGATCTGGCGGATGTCTTGAGAGGGTTGTTCAAGAGAAATAAATGATTTAATTCGTTTGTCCTATGAAAAAAGTGATCGTTCTTTTGGGTATTATTTTGTTGGGATATGCTTTTAACGAGTTTTCTCCTTTTGAAAAGAAGTTGATCACTAATTTTACGGCACAGATCCGGGAGTTGCAACAGGAAAAAGTGTACCTGCACACGGATAAAAGCGTGTACACGGTGGGAGATAAGTTGTGGTTCCGAGCTTACCAAGTACATGCGGCTGCGGTGTTTCCTATGGTTTATAGTCACTATATTTATGTCGATTTGATCGATCGACGGGATTCCGTGATTCAGCGGGTGAAAGTTGCTGAACGGGATTCTTGTTTTTTCGGGCAGATCGAGATCCCCAAGGATTTGCAGCAAGGGGACTATTCTTTGCGGGCTTTTACGTATTATATGCAGAATGGAGGGGAGGATTATTTTTTCAAAAAGAAGATCCGGGTGATTAACCCGAAAGATTCAAGGGTATGGACAGACGTGACATACACGAAGAATCGGGAAAATAATTACACGGCAACGATTCGTTTGTCAGACGGGCAGGGAGAACCATATAGCCGGACATCGGTAACTTATATTGCCGGGGTGAAGAAGGATCAGTATTCGGTGAAACCGGCCCGAACGGATAAAGACGGGAAGTTTGAAGTGAAGATTGATACCACGATGAAAACAATCGAAGTGGAATTTCGGGATGGACAACCTTTCCCGTTTAAACGCTATATTTATATCCCCTCACAATTAAAGGATTTTGACGTGCAGTTTTTCCCGGAAGGAGGAAATTTGTTATCGGGGAATTTTCAGCAAGTGGCGTTTAAGGCTATCGGGGCTGACGGGAGAGCCGTGGAGGCCTCGGGAGATGTGTATCAAGATTCGATCGTGATTGCTACGGTTCATACTCAGCATGACGGAATGGGAAAATTCCGTTTGCCCGTGAATCCGGGAAAGAAGTTTTATGCCGTGATGAAAACGGAGGAAGGGGTTGAAAAACGATTTGATTTGCCCGAAGTTTCGGAGACAGGATGGGGACTTTCGGTTAGCCGGAAGGATTCAATTTTGAGTTATCGGGTGATCAAAGGAGAGAATGCTATATTGCCGGAGGAATTGTACACGGTAGTGCATTGTCGGGGTATCGTTGTCGGGATGAATCGGGTAAATGGTTTGCAAAGGGGAAGTGTGAATTTGAATATTTTGCCGGAAGGGATCTCGCATATTGTGTTACTTGACTCTGCGGGAAACGTGTATAGTCAACGATTATTCTTCGTGAAACGCAACCAGCGTCCGGAGTTGAAAATTACGACAGATAAGCCGACGTATATTGCCAGAGAATTAGTGGAAATGGAGATTGATTTTGAAGAGGCATATAAAGGCGTGTTAGATGGATCGTTTTCAATATCCGTGACAGATGATCAAAAAGTGGTGCAGGATTCTTTGGAGGACAATATTTTATCCAATTTGTTATTAACTTCGGATTTGAAGGGATACATTGATAACCCGGCTTATTATTTCAATGATACAACACCGGAGGTTGAGGATAATCTGGATTTGGTGATGATGACACACGGGTGGACTCGTTTTGATGTATCCAAGTTGGCTAAGGGGAAGTTTAATGATTTGAAATACCCGTTGGAGGTCGGGCAGGCGGTTTCCGGTAGAGTGAATAATTTCTGGGGGAAAAAGTCAAAGGGGGCTAATATCGTGTTAATTTCAAATTATGGGTTGTGTCGGATGGTGGAAACGGATGAGACGGGGAGCTTTTTGATTGACGGTCTGGCTTTCCACGATAGTACTTCATTTTTAGTGCAGGCATTGAGCGCAAAGGGACGTCGAGGCGTGACCGTGAATATAGATCAGGATGAATTTTTACCCCCGCATTATACGTTGCCTAACACGTTGGAAGCGAAGAAAGAAGAGGATGATTTTTATAAGAAGTTCGGGCAGGATTACTATTACGAGAACGGGGAGAAAGTATATGTGCTGGATGAGGTACTCGTGTCCCGTCGGAAACAGAAAAAGAGTTATTCTTTTTACGATAACATTGCTAATCATCAGTTGGATTCGGCCCGTATTGCTGAAAATTCAGCTTTGGATATAACTTGGATCGTGCAGCAGTTGCCCGGGGTGACGTTTGAAAAAGATGATGATGGGGAAGATTGTTTCAAACAGTTCGGGCGGAAATTGTACGTTTTGGTAAATGATTTTGAAGAAACGATGGACCAGATTCGTTTGATCCCAACGGGTGCTTTGCGGAATATATCTTTGTTGGATCAGATGCAAGGGAAAATCTTTTTTGGAGATCGGGGAGCTAACGGAGTATTAATTATCTCCGCGGAACCGGGGTGGACACCGAAGGATTTGGGGCGTCCCAATGTGTTACCTTTTAAAATCATGGGCTACCAGATCCCGGATGAGTTCTATGTGCCGAAATACGAGATTGATTCCGTGCGTCGGGATAATCGTTATGACGAACGCTCGACAATTTACTGGCAACCGGTTGTCAAGATCAGTAAAGATGCCCCGGCTAAATTGTCTTTCTACACGGCAGATACGTACGGAAAATATTCTATTATCGTGGAAGGAATAACTTCAAGAGGAGTGATTTGTCGGAAACGTGTTCCCCTGATATTGAAATAATTCAAAATTTATTTGCATATTTGCCATTCATAGAGATGGATGATAGGTATGAACAGGAATTATTGTTTTATATTAACGAATGGGACGCAGCTTGATTTCAAGCAAGTGTTCGATCAATATTTTAATTCCTTGGTTCTTTTTGCTGATCGTTATTTGGGAGAGCGAGAAGAGAGTGAATCTCTTGTACAGGATGCTTTTCTGGCTTTATGGGAAAATCGACTGGAGTTTCCGGATGAACTTTCCGTGAAGGCGTATTTATATTCTACGGTGCGGAATAAGGCTTTGAATGTGTTGAAACATCGTAAGATTGAGCAACATTATATGAATGAAATTCTTCAGGACGAGGATGCGGAGCTTTATTATATGAGGTCGGTAATTGAAGAAGAAACACGCCGGTTAATTTTTACTGCCATTGATTCTTTACCGGAACATTGCAGAAAGGTGTGTCTGTTGAATCTCGAAGGAATGGATAATCAGGAAATTGCGGAAGAATTGCAGATTTCTCTGAATACGGTAAAATTTCATAAAAAGAACGCTTACAAACTATTACGGGATAAATTGAAAGATCAATTTTATCTTCTGTTTCTTATTTAGAACATTCTTATTAAAAAGAGCGATTTTTTTAAGTTTTTCACTACCCGCTTTTTTATTTCAGTTGTTCTAGGAATATAAACGAATAGATATGACTAGAAAATATATTCGAATAGCGGAATTGATCTATAAGGATAAAATCGGGGAACTTACCGGGCAGGAGAAGCAAGAACTGCTTGCTTGGTTGGAGGAATCTGATTTTAATAGGCAGATATTCGATGAATTAGCAAAAGGAAGTTCATTAAGTCGGAGTTATGCTGAATACCGAAATGTACATCGGGAACAGGTGTGGAATAAAATTGAAAAACAGATAGCTCCGCAAAGGTCTCGGTTGTCGTTGCGATGGATCGGGTATGCGGCATCCGTGATGATATTGGTGGTGGCGGGATGGTTTGCCTTCCAAATGTCGGATAATAAGGATTCGGTACAAGAAGGTAAAAAAGTAGCCCGGATTACACCGGGGACACAAAAGGCGATATTACATTTGGATAACGGGGAGCAAGTCGTTTTGGCAGACAATAACACGGTGATTGTTGAAGACAGTCTTTCCGGGAAAATAGAACAAGTGGATAAGACGTTAGTGTATCAAACGGAATCTACCGTGAAGGACGAACGACTTAACGTGTTGGAAATCCCGAATGGGGGTGAATTTCAAGTAACATTAGCTGATGGGTCGAGAGTGTGGTTGAATGCGGGGACTAGATTGACTTACCCGATTGCTTTTGTAGGAAAAGAACGGCGGGTACGTTTGGATGGTGAAGGTTATTTTGAAGTTGAGCGGGATGAGAGCAAGCCTTTCATCGTGGAAATAAATGGAATGGAGGTGAAAGTGCTGGGGACATCCTTTAATTTGAGGTCTTTTGCTGCAGACAATCGTTCGACGGCAACTTTGGTGAGTGGTAAAATTGAGGTGAAAACTCCCACGCAACGTATTGAACTTTTACCGAATCAACAAGCGGATTTATTGGTAGGGGAAAACAAACTTGCTGTGCGTGAAGTTGATGCAGTTGCTTACAGTGCTTGGACGAAAGGAAGGTTTGTGTTTCGTCGGGAACGTTTAGAGACGATACTGGATGATGTGTCTCGTTGGTATAACGTGACGGTATTTTATGAACAAAGTCGGGTGAAGGATATACTTTTCTCCGGAATCGTGGAGCGATATGCAGATATATCCGAAACGTTGGAAATGTTAGAAAAGACTGGGAAAGTGAATTTTATAGTAGATGAACAGAAAATTATAGTGCGAGCCAAATAAAAAAACAGGAAAGTGCTCCAACACTTCCCTGCTTAAAGTTTCATTATTGGTAGTTTGCTCCAACAAACTAGCAATAGAGTTTAACCTTAAAGAATTAAACAAAACTATGAAAAAAAAACGAGAATTTGACTTTCTCAAGAGGGGAAAGTTGCAAATTAGTTTGTTAAAGATGAAAGTGACAGTATTACTACTTTTAGTGTGTGTCTTGCAAAGTATGGCAGGAGCGTATTCCCAGACGGCGAAATACGATATTTCGATGACAGGTGGGAAGTTGGAAAATGTATTCAAGTTGATTGAACAGAAAGGAGAATATACTTTCTTGTATTCAATTGAAGACGTGGACCAGATTTCTTCTGTAAACGTGAATGTGAAACAAGCGGATTTGAAAGAGGTACTGGATATTTGCTTGGCGAATACAAAATTGACTTACGAGATCAATGGTCGTTTGGTAATTATTCGGGTGAAGGATGAGAATCCTGAAAATAAAATGGTCGTGATTAAAGGAGTGGTGAAAGATAAAAAAGGAGAGCCATTACCGGGGGTAACTGTTGTCGGGAAGGGAACGGCTATTGGCGTGGCTACTGCGAATAATGGTGATTTTACGATCACGTTTCCTAAACGGGATTCGATGGTGCTTGTATTTTCGTTCGTGGGTATGAGGACGAAGGAGGTGATGTGGAAGGGAGAGAAGATGTTGAGCGTGGTGATGGAAGAAGAAGTGAACGAAATGGATGAGGTCGTGATTACTGGTTATCAGGTAATTGATCGTCGGAAGTCAACGAGTGCTGTGTCTTCGGTAAAAATGGAGGATATCATGATTCCGGGAGTATCGACGTTGGACAAGATGCTGGAAGGGCAGATCCCTGATTTGATGGTGATGACGAATTCTGGTGAATCGGGTGTTGCCCCGAAAATTAGGATTCGGGGAACTTCGACGTTGATCGGGAATCGGGAACCGTTGTGGGTCATAGATGGTGTGATCGTGCAGGATCCGGTGCAGATTTCGCCGGACGAGTTGAATGATCCGGATTATATAAATCGTATCGGTAATGCTATCTCCGGGTTGAATCCGCAGGATATTGAACGTATCGACGTGTTGAAGGATGCTTCGGCGACGGCTCTTTACGGTACGAAAGCTGCGAATGGAGTGATCGTGATTACCACGAAACGGGGACACGTTGGGGAACCGCAAATTTCTTATCGTGGAACAGCCACGTTGAAGCTAAGGCCTCGTTATTCGGATCGAAATATAGATTTGATGAGTGCCAAGGAGCGATTGAATGTTTCCCGTGAGTTGGCGGAGGCAGGTTATCAGTATGCGACAAGTGTTACTTGGGTCGGGTACGAGAAGTTATTGCGGGAACTGTATAACCGTACGATCACGTACGAGGAGTTCGAGAAACAGGTAGCCTATCTGGGCGAGGAGAACACGGATTGGTTTAAGTTGTTGACAAGGGATGCCTTTTCTTCTTCCCATACGGTGAGCGTGACAGGAGGAACGGAAAAAGTCCGTTATTATTCTTCCGTGGGGGTTAATATCGAGGAGGATGTGGTGAAGCCTAATCTTGACCGTCGCTACACGGGGACATTGAATTTGGATATGAATTTCACACCTTGGTTAGCGGCTTCGTTCAATGTGAATGCGAACACGTCAAAACGGAAATATTATCAAGAGGAGATTTCTCCGATTAATTATGCTTATAATACAAGTCGGGCGATTCCGGCTTACACGGAAGAGGGGAAGTATAGTTTTTATTTGATTCCGAGTGGTTTTTCTTACTATGACTACAATATACTTAACGAGTTGGAGAATAGTAGTAAGCGGCAGGAGGGTTCTTCTGTTACTTTCCGGGCGAATCTGAATGTGAAGCCTTGGGAATGGTTGAAAATTTCAACGATCTTATCTTATTCGGTGGCAAATACGGATATCGAGGGATACTGGGGATCGAAGACTTATCATGCTGCTCTAATTCGAAGAAGCGCCGATGAGGCGGGAGCGGATGAAAGTTCCGGAATGCCGAGAGGGGGAGAGTTGACGGTGGATAAATCTCGTAACAAGTCATACATGTTCCGGTTGCAGGCAGATTTGAATCGGTACTGGGGTATTGATCAGCAACATAATGTAAATGCGTCGGTGGGTATGGAAACAAATTCCACGAAATATGATGCGTACAAAAATATTACCCGGGGATATGATCCGGAGCGCGGAAAACAGTTTATCGTGGTTGATCCCACAGTGTACACCTCCTATGCGAATTGGATGTCGGAGAATGTGCCGGTGGTGACGGATAATTTGAGTAATATGTTGTCGTGGTACGGTAGTGTTTCCTATAGTTATGGGAATTGGTTTACCGTGAATGCCAATGTGCGGTATGATGGTTCGAACCAGTTTGGAGAGAGAAGTAATGATAAACTTTTACCGATATGGTCGGCTTCGTTTAATTATAACGTGATGGAGCATTTTAAAGGGGAACAGGATTGGTTTGATGATTTGCGGTTGAAAATGTCCTATGGGTATCAAGGGAATATGCTGGACGGGCAGTCGCCTGTGGCGATTATTTCGAAAAAACCGTATAATGATCATTACGGGGAGTATGTTTCGTCGATCACTACTTATCCGAATCCAGATTTGAAGTGGGAAAAGACGGGTTCATTGAATGTGGGAGTGGAATTTTCCATGTTTCAGCGTCGGTTGATGGTCGTAGCCTCGTATTATCGGAAAAAAACAAAAGATGCTTATTTGAACAAGGAAATTTCGGGAGTGAATGGTATGACTTCTTACGTGGTGAACGGGGGCGAGATCGTGAATAGCGGGTATGATTTTGCACTCACTCTGAACCCGATTCGGAAGGAAGATTTGCGTTGGTACGTGTCAACATCGTTTACCCACACGAATAATGAGGTAAATTCGTTACCTGGGGCAGATCAGTTCGAACGTACGAATTTTCTGAATGGGACTGCCGTGGTGAAGGGTAAGTCTGTGAGTTCGTTCTACTCTTATAAGTTCACGGGATTAGATTCAAAGGGATTGCCAATGTTTGATGATATGGAAGATGAGCAGGAGTCTCTTTATGGAAAGTCAAAATATGAGGTGTTTACTCAGGTGTTAGAGGAATCGGGTAGAAGGGAGCCGATTATATTCGGGGGATTGAACACGACGGTGAATTATAAACGATGGCGTTTGAATGCGGCATTCTCTTATAGCTTGGGGGCAAAGACACGTTTGTTTAAGTTGTACACGGATAATGGAGCTAGGGTACGTCCGGAGAGTAATTTGAATAGAACTTTTCTGAAACGCTGGCAGCATCCGGGGGATGAAAAATATACAAATATTCCTGCATTTATGATAGATGGCGGCTCATCTTCTAGCTTGAGCCACTGGTCCGGTTTTACCTCTGGGCAAGTTCCTCTAATTGCAGACACGAAGTGGGAGATGTATAATTATAGTAATCTCCGGGTGGTGAGTGCTGATTATTTGAAATGTACCAATCTGGGATTGACTTACTCGTTTGATGCTGAACGGTGGGGCATTTCATTGTTGGAAGTTTCCGCCTCTGTGAGTAATCCTTTTATCGTGACGAATAGTAAGCTGAAGGGACAGACGCCCGTGCAGAGCGGTTTCACGGAAGTGCAACTTTCGGAGCGACCGACGTTTACTTTTGGATTGAATGTAACTTTTTAAATCGTGGAGATGATGAAATATATGTATATTCTTTTAATCGTCCTTTTTGTCGGGGCGTGTAATCAGGTCGAGAAGTATTCCATTTCAGGGACTTGGAAAGGGGCTGACGGACAGATCGTTTGTTTGTTGGAAGGTTGGGGTGAAGATGCCCGAGTGGTTGATAGCGCTATTGTTCGAGATGGTAAATTTCACATGGGTAAGGAATTCACGGGGGAGAAAAGATTGACGCTTTCCATGGGATCAGGAACAGAAACTATTTTACTGGATCGGGAGCCGATAGTGGTTGATATTGTCGGATTTTTGGGAGATGAAAACGTGCAGAATTCTTGCACGGTGAAGGGCAGTCCCGAACAAGCGGTGATGAAACGGGCTGGAGACTTGCAATTTACTCGTACTTTTGCCGTGATGTTCGGTTATGCGATGGATCAAAAAGATGTGTCGTTGGAAGCGTTTATCGATTCTAATTTAAACCGGATGTCAATTGCTTATTTCATGGAGGATTTGCTTTTGTCGAAATACCCGTTCGAGGAGATTGCGAAGGATTATGAGCGTTTGACACCGGAGGTGAAAGCTTCTGCTGCGGGGAAATCGTTGAAAGGCCATATTGATTACATGAGACCGACACGAGTGGGAGGAATTGCCCCGGATATAGATTTGACTACGCCGGAAGAGAAACACGTTTCGTTATACTCGTTGCGGGGGAAGTACGTGTTGTTGGATTTTTGGGCATCGTGGTGCGGCCCCTGCCGGAAGGAAGTCCCGAACTTGAAAGCGATTTACGAGCGATTCCGGGATAAGGGATTCGAGGTTTATAGCGTGTCGTTGGATGATAAGCGTGATGCTTGGATGAAGGCTATTGCTGAATTGGAATTGCCTTGGGTACACGTGTCTTCCTTGAAGGGGTGGGATTGTCCGGTGGCGAAACGTTACGGTGTGACGAGTGTTCCGAAAATGTATTTGTTGAACCCGAAAGGGGAAATTATTGCGATGGATTTGCGGGGTGAGGAGTTGGAGCAAAAAGTGGCTTCTTTTTTTAATTAACATGATAATGCAGGCAATATGAAAAATTTATACTTGATTATTTGTTTCTTGGCTTTGTGTGGGTGCTCGGGTTTCTTGGAGGAGTACTCACAGGATAAGTCCTATATCAAGGGGTATGATGATTTGGACGAGATTTTACTGGGAAATGCTTATTTCGAAAGGTTTTACGTGACTAACGGTTGGCAATTTTCGGGTATTGCGGGAGAAGCTAATTTGGCTTGCTTACACGTGATGTCGGACGAATTGGCACAGCAGACCAAGGGAGACTCTTGGGTGGACGAAGGGGCGTGCGGTACAAGCTTCGGGTATCATACCTGGCAATACCGGGTGTACGAGAATTTGGAAGGGAAGACCGCGTGGGATGATGCGGCTGATTTCCGTCACTTGTATGCTCATATAAATGCTTGTAATATTATTTTGGATGAGGTTAAGGCGTATGAGAACGTGACCGAAGAAGAGGATGTGCAAAACGTAAGTAGAATTAAGGGGGAGAGTTATTTTCTGCGGGGTAGTTGCTATTTCTTCTTGGTGAATCTTTACGGGAAGCCTTATGCCAAAGCTACGGCGGGGAATGATCCGGCAGTGCCGATAAAATTGTCGAATAACGTGGAAGATAAATATTATCAAAGAAGTTCCGTTGCTGAAGTCTATAAGCAGGTGGTTGCGGATTTGTTAGAGGCGGAAAAGTATTTGAAGGATGTGCCGAAGAAATCGGTGTGGCGGGCGGATATTGTGGCAACGAGATTGATGTTGAGTCGTGTGTACCTGTATATGTGTGATTACGAGAATGCGGCTAAATATGCAAAATTGGTGACGGAAGAAGGACCGCGCTTGACGGATTTGAACGGGTATAGTAATTCACAGTTTTTGTATCCCGGTTTATCGGAGTTGATATTTTCTACCGGATCGACTTCTTTACCGGGGGCACTTTCTTTTTATGCTAGCTCGGAAACTTCAATTTCTACTTATGTTTCGAATCAAGATATGCGTGTTTCCGATGAATTGTATTTGGCTTACAAACCGGAGGAAGCAAAAGACTTGCGTTTGGAACATTTCATTGTTTCTTCCGATGACTTGGGATTGTTGTATAAAAAGATGTATGGGGCGGCGTGGGTGACTCCTGAGATGTCGGATGTATTCGTGCTACGGACGTCTGAGGCTTATTTGAATCTGGCAGAAGCGGCCGCTTGTGGGGAGGATGAAGTGACAGCCCGAAAGGCATTGAATGACTTGCGGGAGAGAAGAATTAAGCGGGAAGCTTTTGACAAAGCAGAGGTAAATGCCCTTTCAGGAGAAGAGTTAGTGCGCTTTATTCGGGAAGAACGTCGGCGAGAACTTTGTCTAGAAGGACATCGTTGGTTTGACCTGAGACGTTACAAGGTGGCTGAGAAATACCCGCAAGAGACGACGGTTAATCATATTGTTGAGAATAGAGTGTATAATGAATCAACGAGAAAGTATGAAACGATTTGGAAGCGTCGGTTTACTTTGGCCCCGGAGGATCCGGCTTGGGTGTTGCCCTTGCCTAAAGTGGAATTGGACAGGAATACGGGGATGATTGATAATCCCCGTAACGAGAGGAGAGGTGAAGATGTTGAATAATTAAAATTAAAGAGATGAAATATATAATAGGATTGCTGATAATAGCCGGTTTATGGGCTTGTACTAAAGAGGATTGGCCGGATAATAGTCGACCGGAGGTGAATCCGTTTGCAGTGCCTGCGGATGCCACGGGAGAGGAGGCGGAGTTGCGAAGAGGCTTTTTTGACCGGACGGGTATGTATTTATTGTTTTCGGATACATTGGTTGCACAAGAGGTAAATGCTGTGTCCGCTAAGAAGGAGAAGGTGTATATCAAGGTTCATTTGGAGTGGAATATGGTTTCAACCAATCAAGGCATAGATTCTTTTATTTGTTATCCCTACAAAACCTTGGCGGAGAAGAAGATGTTGACAGAGTTTGTCGAGCGGGAGGTATTAACAAGCGTACCTGTACTGTTTTATCCTTATTCGATCATGTTGCTGGATCGTTTGGTTTATTTCCAATATAATTATTATGGAGGATATGAAGATCCGGTGGAATATTCTTTCTATGCCGGGATGCAGTCGACCGTCATTACCGTGAGCAACTTGTCTGCATTTACGGCAGGAGAGAAAGAGAAATTGAAGACCAATTTAGTGGGAAATCTGATCAGCAGTAATATTTCTGTTATCCCGGAGGCCGATTGGGCGGATTTTTACACTTATAGCGATGAATATTATAAACTATCGTCCCAGTATGTAGTCCCTTATCCCATCGAGGCGTGCGGGTATTTGCCTACTTATGCTGATGCCGGATGGGGTGGACCGGATTTCCACACGAAAGAGTATGACGTGAAAGCTTACGTGGAGGAGATTTTTAAATTGTCGGAATCCGAGTTCCGGGAAACTTATGCGGAATACCCCATTATTATCGATAAGATGGAGGAGATGGTGAAGGTTTTACGTAAACATGGAGTGAAAGTGTATGAATAAGATAGGATTGATTTTGTTGTTTTTAATTTTCTTGTGTACTGGAATCAGTGCACAAGAAAAAGAATTCGTGATTCGGGGGCAGATCCCCGGCATGAGGGATAGTATCGCAGTTTCGTTGTTGACGGCAGAAGAGTTGCCTACGAATACGATTTGTGAAACTGTCGTGAAAGACGGCCGTTTTGAGTTGAGGGGACGGGTAAAGGGACCGATATTATGCACGTTGATAACCACTAACATCGCGAGTCTTGCGGAGGGAGAGGAGATTCGATGGACGTACACGCCCGTTTTCGCGGATAACGTGGAGATGTGCGTGCAGGCATCTCATTATGATAGTATTCCTCTCGATGCCCCGATCACGTCTGATTTTAAGATTACCGGGGGACGGGTGCAGGCGGATTTTAACGCATACAATTTGTGGAAGTTGCAGGGGAAGGGGGATAAGGATTTTATTCTTACGCATCCCTCTTCGGTGATTTCGGTTTACTTGGCGAATAAGATGTTGCGAATGGGCTATAATTTGACGCGGGAAGAGGTGGAGGAGTTGGAAAGGGCGATCACGGAGGTTCCGGATGACCCGGAACGACTAGCCGTGTTCCGTCGGAATTGTGCGTTGGCGAAGGTGACGGCGAAAGGCTACCCGATAGTAAACTTGGCGTTGAATGACATGAACGGGAATGCGTGCGGGTTGTCGGAAATTATTCCCACGGGGAAATACGTGCTGGTGGATTTTTGGTCAACGTGGTGTGGCCCGTGCATGGCGGCGATCCCCGGTATCAAGGAGTTGGCGGAACGTTTCCCGGAAGAACTCGTGGTAATAGGAATTTCATGCGATACGGATTTGAAAGCTTGGAAAGCTGCTATCGAGAAGAAGCAAGCGACGTGGGCACAGTACGTGTTCACGAAACAGGGGTACAAGGATTTTTTGGAAAAGTATCAGGTTGGTGGTGTTCCCTATTTTTTGATATTGGATAAGGAAGGACGGGTGATTTCGAACCCCAAGTACGTGGAGGAGATTAAGCAAAAGGTAGAGAGTTTGTGTAAATAATGGGATATTGTAAGATGAAAAGTTTGTTGTTGTATGTAGCATTTGTTATGTGCCTGGTGAATTGGGGATGTGGTCATCGGGAGGTGAAGGAGGAGAAGTTTGTGATCGAGGGAGAAGTGGAGAATTGTAATACATTTATGAAAGTAGCGGTAGTTGATATTGAGAAGGGAAAAGAGCGTGAGATTGCCTCAACCATAGTATCGAATGGTACGTTTCGATTGGAAGGGAAGGTGGAAGGATACGTGATGGGAGAATTGCGTTTTCGCAAGGGTACGGCTGACTTTGTTAAGGTAAAGGTCATGCTGGAGAATGCAAATTATCAAGTGAAGATGGCTTCCCCGGAAGAGGTGCAAAAAACAAATGATGTTTTTCAACGTCGACAGATGGTGAGCGTGAAAGGGACCAAGGGACAGGAGGAGTTGAGCGAGTACGAGAATGAGACTCTGGATGCGGAGCGGAATCTAGATAATAAATTGAAGGCTTCAGCTTTTTCCTGGGTGGGGAATTTGCCGGAGGATTCCGTGAAGAAGTCTAACGAGGAAATTCGTGTGCTTAGGGCAAAACTTCAAGGTATTTCGGAGAGTTTTATCAAGCGGCATCCGAATTATTTCGTGTCGGCTTATTGGGTGGAAAAGGAACTTAATACTTTTTTCCAATACACGGCAGAGGAACAACAAGCGAGATTACGGTTGGTCGAGAATAACCCGGACACGGCTCGGGTGAACCGGATGAAACGCGTGTTACCCGGGATGTTGAAGTATGCTCGTTTGTGTGATTATACAGATTTCGAAGTGGAGAACGTAAAGGGGGACACGGTGAGATTGTCAGGATTGATGGCCAAGAATGGATATGTTTTAATCGATTTCTGGGCTTCGTGGTGCGGGCCTTGCCGGAAGGCTATCCCGCACGTGCGGGAATTGTACCGGAAATACCCCAAAGAGTTGCAGGTGTTTAGCGTGTCGTTGGATGAAAAACCGGAAGAGTGGAAAAAAGCTATGGCAGAGGAGAAAATGGAGTGGATGCAATTGCGGTGCGCGGGAGAGATGTTGCGGGATGTGGCCATGGGCTATCGACTCTCCTCGATCCCGTATTTGGTTTTACTTAATTCGGAGGGCAAAGTCATGTGTGCCACGAATTCAGTAGATGATGTTATAAATCAGTTGGAAAGTGCATTAAAAAATTGAATTATGAATAAGATTGTATTGAGTGTGTTGATTTTTCTGTTCTCGATGAACGGATTTGCCCAAGATGGGGTGAAATTTATGGAGGGAAATTTTCAGGAGGCGTTAAATGTTGCGAGACAACAAAAGAAAATGGTATTCGTAGACGTTTACACCTCTTGGTGCGGACCTTGTCGTTGGATGAGTGAAGAAGTTTTGCAGACACCGGAGGCCGCAACGTATTTTGATAAACATTTCGTGTGCTTTAAAATTGATGCGGAGAAAGGGGATGGCGTGGAGTTTGCTAAAAAATATGACGTTCATGCTTATCCTACCTTTTTGATGTTTTTACCGGACGGCACGTTGCAACATAAAGTCGTGGGGGCAGATACTCTAAAACTTTTTATACCGCGAGTGGAACGGGGGCTAAAAGAGAGAACATCATGGAAATATCTAATGGAGAAATACGTGAAAGGAACTCTTCAAAAAAGAGAGATTCCGGTAGCAATTCAAGTGTTCGAGGAGGCTCACATGAAGAAAGAAGTGAAAGGGGTGACCGATTCGCTTTTTCAGCTATTGTCTCCCAACGAGAAATTGAATGGGCGTTATTGGGTGGTTTACGAGCAATTGAAGTATGAAGATTTGTTTACTCCCCGTTTTAAGTTTTTAGTGCAAAATAGAACTGAAATTGCAGGAAAAGGACGAGTGGCTGAATCTTTCGAGATCATTCGTACCATGTTGTTCGATCATTTAATTAATAATACCACGGGACGGATCACGAGTAAACAAAATCCTTGGAATTGCGGGGAAGCGAACGAGATGCCTTATATGCGTTCGTTAATCGAGATGTCGGATTTACCGGACAAGGCTTTTTTCTTGGCTTGGTGTGATGTCGCCTCTGCATGTTATTTCGGTCAGGCGGGTCAGGTAAAGAAATCTATAAATAAAATTGCTACTTTCCCGGAAGCGGAACAATATGGACGTACTTTTGTTTGGGCATATAAGCATTATTTCCCGGAAGAAGAAGATCGGTTGGAAAGTTTGAGAGAGGTCTGGAATTTGAAAGAAAATGAATAGAAGAATTAGTCTCTGTATCAAAAGGAGTGCTGATCATTTTTGAAAGGAGGAGGTTGTCTCAAAATGAATTTTTGAGTTCAGCCTCTTTTTTATGGACCATGCCTAATGAAAATATTTCTGTTTCAGTTTATTGGGCGTTCTATAAAATGTAACTGATTTATCTGTTATAATAAATGTATTTTAGAGGTAATAGAAAATATATAACTACTAAAATTTAATATCTTAATTCCAATTTTTATTAGCGTTGAATAGGAGATGGTATATTAAAAGTATGAAATATATAACTAATACATTTGAATTATTGAGAGGAATACCCGATAAAGAGGGGGTGAATTTTTCTAGAATTTGAGAATACAATTTAGCTCTGTTTTTCAGGAAAAGTGATCGGCCTTTTGGAAAATGAAGAAATCTTGTCTATTTTTGAGTTTAGATAAAAAAGCAATAATACTCAATACGTGCGAGGGAAACAGGGACATACGATTCATTTTTCTGGAGGAAAAGTTTTCTCGGTGGATGAGTTATACGATCGTTTTTACGATGAATTGGTTTTGTGGGCTGATACGATATTGAATGATATGGGGGAGGCGGAAGATTTAGTGCAGGACTTTTTCGTGCGGCTATGGGAGAAGAAGTTGAACGAGAATCTGGAGGGGGAACGGGTACGGTCGTACTTGTATGTTTCCGTGCGGAATATGGCTATCCGAAAGGTGAAGGATCAGAGTCGGATGCGGCGTATTCCGGATATATCGGTTGTGGAAAGGGTGTGGGAGGATGAGGAGGTGACGCACGAAGACATGATAGATCAGGTGTTGAAAGCGCTTGACGTGTTACCGCCTAGAAGCCGGGAGGTGTTGGAATGCGTGCATTTGAAAAATATGAAATATGCCGAGGTGGCGGAATTACTGGGAATTTCAGTGGCCACGGTAAAAACGTTATTGGTGCGTAGTCTGAAAACGTTGAGGGGGATTGTTTCTGATACGGCTTTTTTGTTGTACGTGCTTGTTTATAGCGAAGATCATAGGAGGTCTCGATCGTTTGGAAAATCTTGTCATAAATCTCCGAAACTTTAGGTTCCGAGAAGATGAGGGCAAACGTTCAAATCTAGGAATATTTAATAAAAAGTTTATTTAAATAAATGTAAAACAGTGTTATTAAAATGCTATGACATTGTTATCATATTGTGAGCCGCTCCCATTCCGCTCCCATTCCGGCCCTATTCCTGTCCTATTGAAATAGTAAAATATTAGGTTATAATAGTAATTGTTAATGATTGGATAAGTCTATTATAATAGTTTGATCACAGAATAATAGTTCTAACTGTTAGGTGTTTTATTGAAATTTTTATTTTACAGGGACAAATTCTAGCTTACTTGGGCTACTTGCTAATAAGGGTGTTCGTAAAGGTAGCGATTTTAGTTGTATCTTCAATACGCTCTCGACGAGGAGAAAAATCAATCATCACGATAATTTTTGAAAATATTTTCATTTTCTTGTCAACCGTTTTGCTTGTTGATGTCTATTATATATGAATATTGAGTAGAATAATATGAATCAAGAAGAACGGGATATACGATTACTTGAATACTGGCAGGGCGAGTCTCTCTCTCCGGAGGAGGTGCGGGAAGTGGAGAATTGGTTAGGCGAGAAGGTGGAGAATCGTCGGTATTTCGAGGATTTGCAACGAGAGTTTCTGCGTCAGCGTTGGGTGATGCGGGAAAGGTTGGTTAGCCGGAAGGGGGAACGCCGTTTCCGACAGGTGGCAAGGAAAAGGGCGATGCTCCGGCGAGCCGTGGCGGTTGCTGCTTGCGTGAGTGCTTTGCTCTTGGCCGGGGGCGGGTATTACTGGTGGACAGGAGGGGTGAGGGATGTGCCATTGGCAGAAAGCGGGGTGATCCATCACGGTTCTTCCAAGGCACGGTTGTTTCTTTCGACGGGGGACGTGGTGGAGTTGGGAAAGGAACGGAAGTCGTTGCGGGAGCAACAGGCAGTTGCTATTGACGTGGAACAGGAAGGGATGGTGGCTTACCGGGATTCGGTGGCTGCGGAAGAGACGGGGAATGTGGTGTATAACAAGCTGGTGGTAAATCGAGGAGGAGAGTACCGGATCGTGTTGGCAGACGGGTCCGAGGTATGGGTAAATTCCGAGAGCGAGTTGGTGTACCCGGTGCGTTTTGCGGGGGAGAAGAGAGTGGTGCGGTTGAAGGGAGAGGCTTATTTCAAGGTGCAGGCAGATGCGGACCACCCGTTTGTCGTGGAGGCGAACGGGGTAGAAGTGGCGGCTGTCGGTACGGAATTCAACGTAAATTCCCGGAAGGAGAAGGTCGTGGAGTCCGTGTTGGTGAAGGGACGAGTGGAAGTGGAGAACGGGACCCGGCAGGTGATGTTGACGCCGAATCAACTGGTCGTTTGTGACGTGGAGACGAGCGGGATTGTGGTAAAAGAGGTTGATGTCAGAAAGTACATCGATTGGAAAAACGGGGATTTTGTTTTTAGTGACGACCGCTTGGAGGACGTGATGAACAAGTTGGCTTTATGGTATGATTGTGACGTGGTTTATGCTGATGCAGAATTGAAGGAAATCCGTTTGTCCGGTGATATGAAACGCTATGGTGAGGTGGAAGAGTTCCTGCATTTCCTGAAGATAAGCACGGGGGCGCATTTTAGCGTGAAAAATAAAACGATTGTAGTGAGCATAAAATAAAAACGGAAAAACTGGCAGGTCTTTCCGTCTTGTAGTGAACGCCAGTTGGCTCTGGCTAATAATAATCTATTATCGACAAAGTTATGAAAAAAAGTGGAGAATGTAAAGGAAATTTACGCTCGGCTCAAAAAATCTTTAGAGTGATGAAAATGATGTGTTTTCTAATGTTCGTGTTGCTGGTACAGGTTCGGGGGGACGTGGTTGCCCAGAATCAGGTAGTCAGCGTGGACATGAAAAATTGTAGTGTGGAAGAATTTCTTCGGGAGATTAAGGAGCAAACGGGTATTCGTTTTATGTACAAGAGTGAGTACGTGGAGGCAATTCCTCGTTTTGATGTTCATGCCAAGGAACGGCAGGTGCTGGCCTTGCTGGATGAAGTTTTTGCGGGGAAGGGAATTAAGTGTCTGTATGATAATGGCGTGATCGTGTTGACAAAAGTGCAACAACAGAAAGGGCCGGAAGAGGTGGTGATCAAGGGTGTCGTGAAGGACGAGAGGGAGCAACCGTTGCCGGGAGTGACCGTTTTGATCAAGGGAACGACGATTGGGGTGGCGACGGATTCGAAAGGGGAGTTTTCACTGACAACCGTGAAACAGGATTCCCTGACACTGCTGTTTTCGTTCATCGGGATGAAGAGCCGGGAGGTGAAGTGGACAGGACAGAAGATGCTGCACGTGGTATTGCAGGATGATTCTCATGATATGGAAGAAGTGGTGGTGACGGGTTACCAGACGATTAGTCGGAGGGAATCGGCAAGTGCCATTTCTACAGTAAAGGCTAAGGATATTATGGTACAGGGAGTCGGGTCGATTGACCAGATGTTGCAGGGGCGTATTCCCGGAATGATGGTGTTGAACACTTCCGGGGAACCGAGTGCGACCCCGAAGATCAGAATCCGGGGAAATGCCACGATCAATGGGAATAAGTCTCCGGTTTGGGTGGTTGACGGGGTGATTCTGGAACAGGACGTGCCGTTCACAGCCTCAGATATAAATAGCGAGGATGCCGAATATTTGATCGGTAATGCCATTGCAGGTTTGAATCCGCAGGACATCGAGACGATCACGGTGTTGAAGGATGCTTCGGCAACGGCTATCTACGGGGTGAAGGCGGCCAATGGGGTGATCGTGATCACGACGAAGAAAGGCGTGGTAGGTCGTCCGGTGATCTCGTATAATGGGAATTTGACACTGAATACTCGACCTTCCTATAAGGATTATCACCGGATGAATTCACAGGAACGAGTGCTTTTCTCCCGTCAGTTGATAGAGTCTAATATGAATTTTGGGCGTGTACCCACGGGAGAAACGTACGAGGCAGCTTACGAGCAATTGATGAGCAAGCAAATCTCACAGGCGGAGTTCGAGCAAAAGGTGGAGACGTTGCAGAGAAGGAACACGGATTGGTTTGACCTGTTATTCCGATCAGATGTCACGCATACTCACGCATTGAATGTCAGCGGGGGTACGGAGGCCGTGAAATACTACGTGTCCGCAGGGTATTCAAATATCGAGGGAGCAGCCCGGGGTTCTGATTCGGAGAAATTCAGTACCTTGGCGAAAGTTGACGTGGAATATAATGAATACTTGGGTTTTACGGCCAAGATTGATTATGCCACGACTTCTAACACGGGGTATTCTTCCGTGGTGAATCCGTTTGATTACGCTTACTCGACGACCCGGACCATGCCGGCTTATAACGAGGATGGTTCGTATTACATGAGTTACCGGGCTGCCGGAAGTACGGGACGGGATTATATCGGGTATAATATTCTGAAAGAGTTGAAGAATACGGGTAAGTCTTCCAAGATGGATGATTTTAACGCTTTGCTGGCTTTGAGGCTAAAGTTGTGGAAAGGGTTGAAGTACGAAGGGACATTCTCGTGGCATACCGGGAACACGAATACGAGGGATTGGGCGACTGCACAATCGTATAAAGTGACTGAAATCCGGGGATACGAGTATGGCGCTTACACGGAGTACGACCCGGAGTTTTCCGATTCAAGGTTACCTTACGGGGGAATGTTGACGCAGGGAAGTACTCGCAAAAGCGGTTACACGTTGCGTAATATGTTGTCTTATTCGCATCTGTTCGGCGTTCACGATGTTTCGGTTTCTGCCGGGACGGAGGCTCGTCGGAACGAGTATAAAGGTGTTTCCACGACGGGATACGGTTGGGTGCCGGAGTTCGGGGAGATGTTCAGTCCGGTGGAGACGTCTAGTTATATCAGCACGTACGGGGGAAATAAGCCGACGAATACAAATTCGTTCACGCAAGTCGCTTCATTCTTCGGGATTGCCAGTTATTGCTATGATAACCGGTACGTGTTCAATGCCAATATTCGTTCGGATGGTTCCAATAAATTTGGTAGTGACCCGAAGTATAGGTGGTTGCCGACTTATTCGTTTGCCGTGAAATGGATTGCCTCGAATGAATCATTTTTGGAAAATGCAAAATGGATTAATAATTTGTCATTCCGGGGTTCTTACGGTATCCAAGGGAATATTCACGAGAGCGCCACTCCTTACCTGATTGTTACGGTGGGGGATCGGGATGGCGTGACCGGGTTACCGATTTCGAAAATTTCAAAATTGCCGAATCCTGATTTGCGTTGGGAGAAGACAAAATCTTGGAATGCGGCTGTCGATTTCGCTTTGTTTGACGGACGGGTAAAGGGAGGATTTGATATTTACCGGAAGAATACTTCCGATTTGATCATGTCGAAACAAGTGGCGGCCTCCACGGGGCAAAACGTGTTGTATTATAATGCGGGAAAAATGGTAAACAAGGGTTTCGAGGGATTTGTGAACTTGGGTTTGGTGAATAACCGGGATTGGGATTGGCGCTTCGGGTTTAATTTCGGGCGTAACGTGAACGAGATCACATTGGCTAATCGGGATGATTTGAGCGAGGCTACCGTGGTGGATCAGATGCTGGCCGGGACGTTGGCCGTGGAAGGACAGCCTATCGGTTCCATGTATGCTTATCGTTTTGCCGGAATAAATCAGGATAATGGTTATCCTTTGTTTTACGCGAAAAACGGGCAAAAGGTGCATCGGGCGTTACGGCAGGATTTGGAGTTAGTGCATTGTGGTTCTATATTCCCGAAACTTTCCGGGGGATTCGACACGCAGGTGACTTTCAAGAAAGTACTTTCTTTATCCTTGAATTTTGCTTATAGTACGGGTAGTGTTTCCCGTCTTCCGAAATTTTACGATTCTTACACGATCGATCCTTTGACGAATCTTTCGGACGAGTGGCTGAAGTGTTGGAAACAGGCGGGGGATAACACGATTTATCCGGCTCCTTATAACTCGACGGATATGAAGAATTACTTGGCCACGGAAACTGGCAGCGTGTATGATATTTCAGAAGGGATTTCCGGGCATTCTGATCCTTACAATTTGTATAATGACTGCGACATCCGGGTGGCGAAGGCCGATTTCCTGAAATTGAAAATGGTGGCGTTGAGTTATAGCGTGCCGCAGAACGTGTTGGATTTCCTACATATTTCCAGTATGCTGGTGCGGTTTCAGGTGACGAATTTGTTCACGATTGCCGATAAGAAATGGAAAGGTCTGGACCCGGAGACGAATGGTGCGAATATCCCGGCCCTTCCGACGTATAGTTTTGGGATAAATGTGTCTTTCTAAAAATAGGTCGTTATGAAAAAAGTAAATATATATATTCTAACCTTGTTCTTGCCGTGTTTTTTGTCGGCTTGTGATGATTATTTGAAGGAAGATTCCGATGATTTGTTAATTCCTTCACTGGTGAATGATTATGTCCCGATATTATTGGGAGAGGGTTATCCGGATAAGTTTGCATCCCAGATCGAATGGATTCATCTGATGACGGACGACGTGGAGATGGGGCCGTTATATTATGACGAGTCGATGTATAACAATAGTAAGGTGACGTTTATTGACGATTTCGATCCCGGTATGGGTTACGGGGAGATGGTGTACACGTGGTGGGCGGATTATTCCCAGTATATCACGGATAATTTTTGGGATGCCCGTTATAAGAATATTTTGGCGTGTAATATTATCGTTGATGCCTTGCCGGACATGAAATACGAGGCGAGTGAATACGGGACTTATTGCAAGCTGGCGGCACAGACGTATGCTTTACGGGCTTATCATTATTTTTGTCTCGTAAACACGTATGGCACACCTTGGTCGGAAGAGAACAAGAATAAGTTGGGTGTGATCAAACGTATTTCCCCGGTCGTGGATGTCAGCCCGACGGAGCGGGCCACGGTGGGAGAGATTTACGCGTTGATGAATGAGGATTTGAAGAATGCGGAGAAATATCTGGAGAGTGCGAGTACGAATTACACGAAATGGGAGATCACGCCTGCGGCTATTTATTTTCTGGCATCCCGGGTGGCCTTGTTCCAAGAGGATTGGGAGGAGGTGATTCGTACTTCGGAAGAGTTTATCAATCTAGGTGGCAATGAACTCTATGATTTGAATGATGTTGATCGGGAGACTTGCGGATTACCGGGATCTTCTGGCGGAACGTTCTGGATTAACCAGATTGCGATTGACGAGACGGTGTTCCTTTTTAGTAAGAATGATAATAAGTTTAATTATCTGGCTCCTAATCTATTTTACACGAATTACACGCTGGGGTTCCATACGTCATGGACGGGAGACGATGCGTTATTGAATTTGTACGAGGATGGGGATTTGCGTAAAGAGGTTTATTTTGCCCGGTTGTTTAAATTAGGCGGAACGAGGTTAAGGCCGGAGTATTTTTCGGGACAGGCTCTTCCGATGAAGTCGGATCGTTATTTGTCAACGAGTGAAGGAGAGGCCCGTGAATGTTGGCGAAGTCCGGAGGTGTATTTGAATCTGGCCGAGGCGTATGCTAGGAAGGAGAACGGGGTGAGCCAGACTGCGATTAATTGGTTGAATCAGTTGCGGGTAAAGAAAATTTCTAGGGATACTTATCAGGCGAAGAACGTTGCGGATTTTGCCTCGCGAGAAGATTTGATTCAATTTATCTGGGAGGAACGCCGTCGGGAACTTTGTTTCGAGGAGGCCATGCGTTTTTGGGATATGCGTCGTCAGGGGATGCCCGAGGTGAAGCATGAATTCTATTCTTCAATGACTTCATCAAAGACATTTGTACTGAAACAGGGAAGTCCGAATTATTTATTACCGATCCCGCTTTCCGAAACGGAATACAATGACGGAATGACGAATAATTCCAGAGAAACAATTGTTGGAAATTAATAATGATAGATAGAGATGAAAACGATGAAAATGGCGATATATATCATGTTGGCTTTATTCCTGTCGGGAATGGCCTCATGTGGATCGGAAGATTCAATAAACCCGATACCGGAATTGGGGAATCCTCCTTTTGATTTACCTCGCGGGGAGGAGGGCTCGTTGGAAGAGTTGATTTATTCCGTGTACGAGAAATACGGTTCGTTCGTGCTGTACGATTTTGATCAGACGGAGTTTTATACCACTTGGAACGGGCGGACGGTTTACTGGTACGCTCCCGTGAAGAGCGGGAATAAGGATCATGCGGCTCAAATGGTGACGTTTATGCTGGAGAAAGTGTTTGCCGGTTATCCGGAGGCATTTATTGCTAAGTTCCTGCCGAAGAAGATTTATCTGGTAGATTCTATTTGTAATACGTCTTCTTATAATAAATCGAATCTGGTAAACACGTTAGTGACAAATAATCATGGTTTGGCGGTTTCGAATGTCGGAGTGAAGATGGAAGCTTTCACGGATAGTGATTGGAATTCCATGAATTCGGAAATCGTGACGGCAATTATGAATAATATATATAACACGATGGAGGTTCCGGATGAGTTCTTCGCCTTGGTAACGTATCAGTTTATTTATATGTTTGATGAAGAGGAGGATGCTGATCCGGAAGGAGAGTTTGATGCTTATCATTACGTGTTGTACACGAATGGTTTGGTTGGATCGGATGCTTTCCTGGAGTATGGTTATTTTATGCCGCATAAGGATGGGAAGGATTTGGGAGATTATCTTTCATTCTTGATGTCAACTCCGAAAAGTGAGATGGATCGTATTTTTGCCCGTTTCGATGTTGTGAAACAGAGAGCTTTCCTGATCGCTGATTTTATGGTTAAAGAGATGGAGATGGACCCGGTTGCCTTGCAGAATTCGTTCTGCCCGAATGATCCGCTCCCTGCCGGTTATTTTGATAAAGAATAAAATAGATGATGATGAGAGGATTTTTAAGTTTGATGATGTGCTGTCTCCTTTGGGGGACAGCCTATTCTCAAATCACGTATGATATTACGGGTGTTTGGGAAAACGGTGCAGGCAGGACGATTAGTGTGCGGACGTTGGAAGATGGTAATGTCGAGGGCGAGTTCTTGGATTCGGTGGTCGTGGCCGACGACGGAACGTTTGCTTTACGCGGGGAAGTCAACAAGAAAAAATGTGCGATGTTGATGAGTGCGAAGAATGGGTTCCGGACGATCTTTCTGGACGGGAAACCCTTGCGGCTGACGATCAAAGAGTCCGAGTATTCATACAAGAATCCGTCCGGGCCTTACGTGTTGGAGAATGAAACAAGGGATCAGGCTGCAGCGCAAGCGATGATTCAGTTTTGGGGTGATGATTATATTCGTAATTTTTCTTTGGGAGGGTTAGGAATTTCGTTGAAGAGGGCTGATACTCGGCAAAAACGGGATTCTATTGCCCAAGAAATAGAACGAGTCGCGAAAGAGCAACGGGATCAGATGGAGGCATTTTTACAATCGTATGGTGATAGCGATGTAGCTCCGTTTTTTATCGAGGTGAATATGTTGCGTATGATGTCTTTGGAGCAAATCGCCGCATTTTACGATCGTTTCACGGATCGGGTGAAACAGACGGAGAAGGGAAAAGAGATGGGAGAGCGTATTGCCCAGTTGAAACGGTTGGCTCCCGGTAGCCCGGCTCCTGAATTCGAATTGACAACTCCTGATGGAGGAAAGCTTGCGTTGAAGGATTTGCGTGGACATATCGTGTTGATCGATTTTTGGGCGTCATGGTGTGGGCCGTGTATGGACGAGATGCCTAACGTGAAGGCTATCTACGAAAAATACCATGACCGGGGATTGGAAATCGTGGGGGTGTCGATGGATAATAATAAGGCCAACTGGGAGAGGGCGATTGAAAGAGCCGGTTTGGTATGGCATCATGTTTCTTCTTTGAAGGGGATGAATCGTTGTCCGGTAGCTAAATTGTACCAAGTGGTGGCGATCCCGAAGTTGTATATCATTGGTAAAGACGGGAAGATTATCGCAAAAGATCTGCGGGGGGAAGAATTGCGGGAAAAAATAGACGAGTTGTTTGAAGAATAATATTGAAAAGGAATGATAAAGCAAAATAGAATGAAAATGTTGACGAGAGGGATATTTGTGTTGGCGTGTTGCACGTTAGTGTTCTCGTGTTCGAGGGGTGTTTCTTACCGGATCGCGGGGACTTGGGAAAACGGGGAAGGAAAGAAGATTTATTTGAGTGAGATTGTCGGGAATAAAGAGTTCCGGGCGGTGGATTCCGCTGTGGTAGCCCCGGATTTCACGTTCTTGTTGAAAGGGAACGTGGATCGGGTGCAGAAAATGGTATTAGTTTATAATTCAGACAAGAGGAAGGAGATTATCGTGGATGGAGAACCAATGAACGTTATGTTTGAAGAAACAACAAAGGAGTGGAAAGGAAAAACCTCGACTTCGGTGACGGTGACTTGCACGGGGAATAGGGAACAGGAGTTTTTGGAAAAAGGGAGTAGTTTGAAAACGACAATTTCTTTTATGCAGTTGGGGAAGATGATGGCGGCCAGTAAAGTTGATTATGACGATCCGGAGGCCGTGGATTCGTTGAAACGGGTGTTTACTCTTCTGGATAGTTCTTTGATTGCCGCCGTGAATAATTACATGGATACGACCCGTAATTCTTACGCATCGACTTATTTTTTCGAGAGCCATTTGATGGATAACTATACGTTCGAGGAAGTTCAAGGTTTTTACAATAATTTGACCGACCGGGTGAAACAATCTGCACCGGGTATCGAGTTGAAAAAGAAAATAGACGAGATGGGTATGGTGAGTGTTGGGGGTGTTGCTCCCAACTTTAAAGCGACAACTCCCAGTGGCCGGGAGTTGTCCTTGTATGATTTGCGAGGACGCATCGTGTTACTGGATTTCTGGGCCTCGTGGTGCGGGCCGTGTATGGCGGAAATGCCTAACGTGAAGGAGATTTACAGGAAATATCATGATAAGGGCTTGGAGATTCTCGGTGTCTCGCTGGATTCGAAGAAAGAACCGTGGGTGAATGCCATCGAGAAAAACGAGTTGAACTGGAACCACGTTTCGACGCTGAACAAGTTCGATTGCCCGATAGCTCAGCGTTTCCGGGTAACCGGAATCCCGCGGATGTATATCATCGATAAGGACGGAAAGATTATTGCACAGGATTTACGGGGAGAGGCTCTGTCCAAAAAGATGGATGAGCTTTTTGCCCGGTAGAAAGTCTCGTTTTAGATAACTGTTTTTAGATGTGACATTTTAGGTGTCGGACATGGTACTCGGTGGGGTACCATGTTTTGTTTATTATACTTGCATTATTATCTTATAATAATTATATTTGCGTAATAAAATGACGGATTATGGTTATTAATAAGAATCCTTTTGTGACAAGTGGCTATATTTCTCCTGAATTTTTTTGTGATCGAGAGGAGGAAAGTGAACGGTTAATACAAGAAATTTCGGGAAATAATCTTGCGTTAATTTCTACGCGGAGAATGGGTAAAACCGGGTTGATTCAGCATTGTTTTCAACAGGATGAGATCGTGCATGATTACTACACGTTCTTCGTGGATATTTATGCTACCAAGTCATTACGGGATTTTGTTTTTTCTTTGAGTAAGGTGATTTTCGAGTCATTGAAGCCTAAAGGGAAAAAAGCGATTGAGAAGTTTTGGTATTACATGAAATCTTTACATGCGGGAGTCTCTTTCGATATTAGTGGTAATCCTTCTTTGACGTTCGGGTTGGGGGATATTCAAGAAGCTAATGCCACGCTGGAGGAGATTTTCGAGTATTTAGAGAAAGCAGATAAGCCTTGTATCGTGGCTTTTGATGAATTTCAACAGGTGGCGGGCTATGCAGAAAAAAATGTGGAGGCTATTTTGCGAACCTACATTCAGCATTGTAATAATGCACGATTCATTTTTGCCGGGAGTCAGCGTCACACGATGGGAAATATCTTTCAAAGTCCGGCCCGTCCTTTTTATCAAAGCGTGTCCATGATGCATTTAGATAGTATCCCGTTAGGGAAATATACGGCTTTTGCAGAGTATCATTTTGGGCGAGGGAATCGGGTGATATTACCGGAGGTGGTTACGTTTATATACAATCAGTTCGAGGGAATCACGTGGTATATGCAGAAGATGTTGCACGTGTTATATAATATGACCCCTGTGAAGGGAGTATGTTCGATGGGGATGGTGGACGAGGCTTTGAAGAGTGTTATCGAATCATATCGGTACACGTATTCCGAGATTCTATTTCGTCTTCCGGAAAAGCAAAAAGAACTTTTGATTGCTATCACGAAAGAGGGAAAGGCTACTGAAATTACTTCCGGTTCTTTTGTCAAAAAATATAAGTTGCATTCACCAAGTTCCGTGCAGGCTGCGTTGAAAGGGCTGTTGGAAAAGGATTTCGTTACCCGGGAACAGGATGTCTATCAGGTGTATGATCGTTTTTTGGCTATTTGGCTGAAAGAGAATTATTGATATATCAAGATATTTCCTACTTTTGGGAAAATAATTGAGTTGGTTGTTATTGGTAAAAACTCCTTCATGGATGTATTAACTGGGATAAATGGTAAGGACAGGTTGGTATTCAAGGCCTTTTTTGAAGGGAATTTCTCTTCCATCGTGATGTTTGCCGATAAGTACCTGAATGATATGGAGGCGGCGGCAGACGTTGCTCAAGAGTGTTTTATCCAGTTGTGGCGTGGGGATATGACATTCGAGACGGAGGATAAAGTGAGGGGGTTTTTGTATACTATGGCGAGGAATTTGGCTTTGAATAAGTTGAAACATGATTCCATCGTGTCCCAGTACGTGAAACGAGGAATGTTGGAGTCGGAAGAGTACTTGCGGGATAATGTGATTGAAGAAGAGGTGTATTCAATTGTTTACAAAGCGATTGATGAGCTTGCTCCGCAATCGAAGAAAGTTATATTATTGTCTCTTCAGGAACTTTCGAATGGGGAGATTGCCGAACAATTAGGGATATCGATAAATTCCGTGCGGACGCTAAAGCAAAACGCTTACAAGAAGTTGAAAGGGTTGCTCCGAGATTATTTTTATCTTCTTTTCTTGCTGGATTATACCAGCTTACATTAATGGGTGTGATTCCAAATGTTAAAATTGTATTTTTTTTGAAGGGTGATTCATCGTTTTCATTTTTTCAGTTGTTATATAGATGTAACTAAGATGAAAATATGGATGTAATTTCACGAAATAAGAGAATTTGCCAGTTGATTGCCAAGCAACTTTGGGAGGGATTGAGTGATCATGAAAAACAAGAGTTGCAGGAGTGGATTCAAGCATCCCCGGACAACAGTACGCTTTATGATGAGTTGGTGAGACGGGAACGGGTGAGGCAATATATAGAGAAGCGGGAGTCTATTGATGTCAGAAAATACATGGCTGTTTGTGAACGGGAATTAGGACTAGGGGGTAAACGGAGGATGATTCATTGGCTCTGGGGATATGCTGCGGCTATTTTCGTGTTATGTGTTGTTGGTATTGGAATCTGGATGAACGAACGAGAAGAGGTTGGTGTCACTGAAATAGCTCAGACAACGATAGAACCGGGAAAAGCAAAAGCATTGTTGATTTTAGGTGATGGGAGAGAGATTGAATTGAGTAATCGGAATGTGAATAAAGCTTTGGAAGAAAGTGGAATCGTGATTGTAAATGATTCTTCCCGAATAGAGTATAGGCGAAATACAGGGGGAGGCGACAAAGAGGTTATGAATAAAATTATTGTTCCCACGGGAGGGGAATATAACTTGATTTTGAGTGATGGGACTTGGGTATATCTAAATGCGGAGAGTGTTATCACGTATCCTCAAAAATTTGTCGGAGAGAAACGGGAAGTTACTTTGGAGGGAGAAGCGTATTTTCAGGTGACCGCCTCTAAAGAACATCCGTTCATTGTCAAGACAAAGGATATGGATGTACTTGTGACTGGAACGGAATTTAACGTGAAGGCTTATCCGGATGAATTGAATGTTCAGACGACTTTATTGCGAGGAAAAGTGGCTGTTTTTGCGGGGATTGATAAAAAAGAAAAAATAGAGATCGAACCTAATCAACAGGCAGAGTGGAGTCGGGAGAATGTAAAATTGCAGGTACGGGAGGTTGATCCGGATTTGTTTGTGGCGTGGAAGAACGGTCAATTCCTGTTCCGGCAGGATCGATTAGAAGATATTATGAAAACGTTGGCTCGGTGGTATGACATGGAAGTGTTTTATTTGGATGAGTCAATTAAAAATATGGCCTTTGCCGGGAAATTGGATCGTAGCGAAGATATAACACCGATTCTGAATGTGTTGCGGGCCACGGATAAGTTAACGGTGGAGGTAAATGGAAAACGAATAGTTCTAGGGGTGAAATAAAAACAGGTGATGCTGCGAACATCACCTGTTAAGACTTTCACTTTGATATAAAGTGTTTTTAATTAAAGTTGTATGACAAAGTTATGAAAAAAAAGTGGAAAGAATACTTTCCCCACGGGGAAATGTATGTAAAAATTTTTAGGATGATGAAACTATGTACGTGTTTGTTATTATGTTCCGTTATGTCAATATCGGCAAATGTACGGGCGCAACATGCTAGAATGAGCTTGGAGCTGAAGGGTGTGACGTTGGAAGAGGTGCTCTGGGCTTTAGAGAAAAAGAGTGACATCACGTTTTTCTATAATGTAACGGATGTTGCGGGGAGTAATAAGGTGGATGCCGTGTTTAAAGATGCTCCTTTGGAGAAGATTCTGAATGACGTGTTGAGAGGAACGAATCTTTCCTATGAAATACAGGGGAAAGTGGTTGTTATTAAACGGAATTTATCGTCTTCTGTTTCAGATAGTTTAAAATCGGTGACGATAAATGGTGTCGTGAAAGATTCTTACGGAAACGGTCTTCCTGGGGTAACCGTGGTGTTGAAAGGTACCACAACGGGGGTGGCTACTGCGAATGATGGAGATTTTTCGATCACGATTCCTAAACGTGATTCGGTGGTTCTGGTGTTTTCTTTCGTGGGTATGACCACGAAAGAAGTCGTGTGGAAAGGAGAGAAAATGTTGAGTATCGTGCTGGAGGATGAGGTGAGTGAGATGGAAGAAGTGGTTATAACTGGTATTTTCACACGAAAGGCGGAGAGTTTTACCGGAGCCGCAACAACCTTTAAGCAGGCGGATTTGAAACGATTAGGAAATCAAAATATATTGCAGAGTTTAAAAAATATGGACCCTTCATTCATGGTCATGGAGAACGTGGATTTCGGTTCCGACCCGAACCGGACACCGGATATCCAAATTCGTGGTGCCTCCAGTTTACCAAACGTGAAAGGTGAATATGAGTCGAATCCAAACCAACCGTTATTTATTTTGGATGGTTTCGAGGCAACCGTGGAAAAAGTGTTTGATTTAGACATGAACCGGGTGGCTTCCGTAACACTTTTGAAAGATGCGGCGGCTAAGGCTATTTACGGTTCTCGTGCGGCTAACGGGGTGGTTGTTATTGAGACTGTACAGCCTGAAAAAGGAATGTTGAAAGTGACCTATTCCGGAGATTTGAATATAACGGGGCCTGATTTAAGCAGTTATGACTTGTGTAATGCGGAGGAAAAGTTACAGGTAGAATGGGATGCCGGACGTTATAAGGCATATTATCCGAAAGATGATCAGTTTCGGCTGGAATTATACAATCAACTTAAAAGTGAGATTGCTCGCGGGGTGGATACCTATTGGCTAGCAAAACCTTTGCGAACCGGGGTGGGACATAAACATTCTTTGTATCTGGAAGGTGGTGATGATTATTTGCGTTATGGAGTTGACGTTTCCTATAATAAGGTGCCCGGTGTCATGAAAGGTTCCGATAGGGAAAATGTGGCTGGGGCTGTTACGCTGTCCTATCGTTATAAAAGTTTGGTCTTTAGAAATGTATTGAGCGTTACCTTCAATAAAGCGAACGATTCTCCTTACGGGAGTTTTTCAGAGTACACGAAATTAAATCCTTATTGGACTCCTCGGGACGAGAATGGCAATTTGAAACGAGTTTTAGGCTCATTCCAAAAAGCCGATTGGCAAAGCGAAACTATGTATTATAATCCGTTGTATAACGCAACATTAGGGACAAAAAACTTCTCGAAATACACGGAGATTACGGATAATTTCTATATGGAATGGCAAATGTACAAGGATTTGAAGTTTATCGGTCGTTTCGGGTACACGCAAAAACAGGATAGCCGGGAAGATTTTTATCCCGGGAATCACACGAAGTTTGCTGAGTGGACTGGAGATAATTATTTCAAGCGAGGGGCATATTATATAAAGGACGGGACAAATAAGACGTTGAAAATAGATGCTACATTTAATTATTCGAAACAGTGGGATAAGCATTTGTTATTTGCCAATCTGAACTGGAATCTACAACAGGATAGTTATGATTATCACGGAATGGAGGCTTGGGGCTTTTTGAATGATAAGGTGGATCATGTGGCTTTTGCAAAACAATATGCGGAGAATGGCAGTCCGTCGGGTGATGAAACAACAACGAGGGAGATTGGTGTAGTTGGTGCGATCAACTATTCTTATGACAATCGTTATCTGGCGGATGCTTCCTACCGGTTGAGCGGGTCTTCCGTGTACGGGGCTGATAACCGCTGGGGAGGTTTCTGGTCGGCAGGTATCGGTTGGAATATGCATTACGAGAGTTTCCTGAAAGATAAAGAGTGGTTGAAACAGTTGAAACTACGAGCATCCATGGGATATACTGGAAGCCAGAATTTCAATCCTTATCAGGCAATGGCGACATACAAGTATTTCACCAATGCCGAGTATGATAATATTGTGGGTGCGTATTTGATGGGGATGGCAAATGACAAATTGAAATGGCAGCGGACCCGGGATATTAACATGGGGTTTGATGCTCAATTGTTGAAAGGATTGACTTTACGTTTTGACTATTATATCAGTAACACGGATAATCTGTTGGTTGATTTTGATTTATCGGGTTCCACGGGGTTCAATACTTTTAAAGAGAATTTGGGGGAAGTCCAGAATAAAGGATTTGATGCCACGTTGAGCTGGAGAATGTACGATAATACGGATCTTGATGCTTATTTTACGATTTTTGGTTCAATATCTCATAATAAAAATAAAATTGTGAAGATTTCGGATGCATTGACTAAATCAAATGAGGCTCAGAATGACGAGGGGGTGAATCCTTCGAAACCATATACCCGTTTTGAAGAAGGACAATCAACCAGTGCAATTTGGGCGGTGCGTTCGTTGGGAATAGATCCGACAACAGGGAATGAAATGTTTCTGGATCGTAATGGTGAAAAGACTTACGTGTGGAATATCAATGATCAGGTCGTGTGTGGAGAGTCGAATCCGAAGTTTCAAGGTAATTTTGGGTTTAATGCAGAGTACAAGGGAATTTCGTTGAATTGTTCTTTCAGTTATAAACTGGGTGGAGATTATTACAATCAGACGTTGGTTGATCGGGTTGAGAACGTGGACATTCAATATAACGTGGACCGTCGGGTATTTACGGGGACTTGGAAAGAATCAGGTGATGTCACTTTCTTTAAAAAGATTACAGACACGCCTACCACGACCCGGCCGACGGACCGTTTCGTGGAGAGACAGAATGAATTGTCGCTGGCGTCGTTGAATCTATCGTATGATTTCAGGCATTTGAATATAACCAAATATGTAGAACGTTTGAAATTGTCATTCTATATGACGGATGTGTTCCGGGTATCATCGGTGAAGACTGAACGAGGATTAGAATACCCGTTTGCCAGAACTTATTCCTTGGGATTACAGGCAACGTTTTAACGCTAACAAGATTGAATTATGAGAAATAGAATAAATAATTACGGAAAAAGCTTGTGGTTTGGCATCGTACTGTTGACCTTGGCAGCTTGTAATGATTGGCTGGATGTGGACCCGAAGTCTCAGGTGAAAGATAAGGATTTGTTTTCTTCGGAAATGGGTTTTAAAGAGGCATTGTCAGGAGTGTATAGTATTATGACGCAGGAGTATCTTTACGGGAAGGAGATGACTTTCGGTATGTTGGGTGTTTTGGGGCAGGAGTGGGATAGTCAACCTACGGATTATACCGATGATCTGAATTATAAATACGAGAATACGAGACCCGAAGTACGAATCGATTCTTTGTGGTGTGGTTTGTATAATGCTATTGCCAATACAAATAAATTGTTGGAGGAGATAGAAGGGAAAGAATCTATGTTTACCGGGATAAATTATGATATGATCAAGGGTGAGGCATTGGCTTTGCGTGGATTCCTGCATTTCGATTTATTACGGTTGTTTGGAGCCAGTTATGCCGAAAATCCTAAAAAGGCGGCTATTCCTTACGTGACGGCTTATACTTCGAATATATATCCACAAGACTCGGTGGGGGGCGTTATTACGAAGGTGTTGGGAGATTTGACCGCTTCATTGGATTACCTGAAGAATGATCCGATATTGACGGGAAAAATCGTAACGGAAACAGATGATAACGGGTATTTGTTGAATCGGCAGGTACACCTGAATTATTATGCGGTGAAAGGCTTGATGGCACGTGTATATTTGTATAAAAAGGATTATCAGAATGCGGCTCTTTGTGCATCGGAGGTGATCGAGTCCGGTCGCTTTGAATGGGTGAAACAGGAAAATCTGACGAATGCTAAAATGGCAGATTTGACGTTTTCCACGGAGCATTTGTTTGCCTTGAATGTTGTAAATTTGGGAAGTCGGGCAGAGAAATACTTTACCGGGGGAAATTTGGGATTTGCTTTAGATGAAACAAATTTACTGGAGTATTACGAGTCTGCACAGGATTATCGTTATTTGTATCAATTCAAGAGTGGTACCGGGTTAAGCAATTCTTTGCGTTATTTGATGAAATATGACCAGTTGACCGGGGATGTTTCCACATCTTGGCCTGATTCTTATCGAAATAAGATGGCAATGATTCGTTTGCCGGAAATGTATTATATTCTGGCAGAATGTCGTCATCATACTTCCGGGGATGTATTGGGGGCATTGAATGAAGTCCGTCGTCATCGGGGAGTTACAGAATTGAGCGAGAGTGATCTGGTTAATTTTGATGCACTGTTGTTATCAGAATTCCGTAAAGAGGTGATAGGGGAGGGACAATTGTTCTTCTATTATAAACGTTTGAATTCCCTGTCAATTAAGCGGACAGATGTGGATGCTGTTGGCTCGGGTGTATACAAACTTCCGATTCCGAAAGATGAATTGCAGAACCCGGGTTGGGTTAGTAATAAATAGAAAAAATTATGAAGAAACAAATTATATGGTTAGGGCTTATCATGGCATGGATGCTATGTGCCTGTGAAGAGGATAATAAACTGATGTATGATGAGAGTTCAAGAGTGTTGAATCTTTGGTTTGGTTCGGAGTCAACGGAAGGGAGAGTGGATAGTACGGAATATAATTATGCCTATCGTCCTTTGGGAACAGATTTGGATTCTGTAACGTTCTACGTGAAATTAGCCGGAGTTCCTTTGGAGGAGGATTGTACTTTTGACTTGGAAGTGACTGGAGGGGATGTATCCTCGGTAATTGTCGATAAGCACTACGTGCTACCGTCGTATGTATTGAAAGCTGGGACTACCGGGGGGTACTATCCGATTTATCTGAAAAATACTTCTGATTTTAAGGATAAAGCGTTTACTCTTGCTTTAGCATTGAAGGAAAATGTTAAATTAGAGACCGGAGTTAAGGAGTATGCCACGTTAAAATTGATCGTTAAGGATCGAGAGGAAAAACCGGCATACTGGGATGAAGATCCGGAGACTTATATGCCGCTGAAAAACTTTTTCGGGACTTATAGCCGGACGAAATATCAGTTTATGATTAAGGTTACGGGTAAAGTGATTTCTCGAGTTATTTATCAAGGGACACCGATTCCACCTCATGAGATTTCTTATTTCGAGGCGCAGTATTTACAGGCAAAGCTTCGGTTGGCCGTGGAAGAATATAATAATAATCCAGAAAATCCCGATCGTCCTTTGTCAGATGAAAATGGACCTATAACTTTTTAAAGAATGAGATGATGAAGATACTAAAATATATAATATTATCAATTGTTGCCAGTCTAGGATTATGGTCTTGTTACGACGATAAAGGCAATTATGATTATCATGATTTGGATGAAATTGTAATTGATTCTTCCGGTGGGTTGATTCAGGCGAATTATTCTATCTCCCGCTTGGAGATATTGGAGATACCTTTAAAGGTGTATTACGAAGGGAAATTAGTAAATGGTTCTGAAACACAATTTCCAGATTTGGAATTTAATTGGGTCGTTTACCAGCAGGGAACGGAGACTCCGATTGCAGATAGAGATACAATTGCGAAACAGATTGAATTGAAAATTCCCGTGGATTTGGATGAGAGGCAATGGGAGCTTGTGTTTACCGTGCTGAATAAACGGACAGATATACGTACGTTCATGAAATTCGGGTTGAAAGTGAATTCAGGTCTAAGTGAGGGATGGATGGTGTTGTATGAAAAAGATGGAAAAACGGATGTAGGATTGATCACGAATAAACTGATTGCTCCGGATGTCACGAAAGAACAAGAATGGGTAGATATTTATTCCGCATATAATCACGAATCTTTAGCAGGAAAACCTTTGAGGTTATTTTATTCAATGGTGACGAAGCCTGAAGTTGTTATGATTGTTTCTGATAAAGATATGGTTGCGGTTGATCCCTTGTCGTTTAATAAATTGTATGCATTTGAGGATTTATTTTGGACGGCTCCGGAGGTGAAAGCTCCTAATTATTACATGTCTTTCTTTAATAAGAGAGAGTTTTTATTAAATGATGGGAAGGCACATGCGGTTAATTTTTCCACGAGCGGATCTAATAGAACGAATTTGTTTTTTGGAGTTCCTTGTACGGGTAATTATGGCGAATTGGCGAATTGGTGTGCTAGTATGAGTACGGCTTATAGCGGGGTTGTGTATGACCAAACGGCACAACGTTTTATGTGTGTGAAATCAAATCGGACTGAAGTTTCTACTTTGCCGGATCAGGCTGAAGGAGTGGCATTTGATTGTAATAATGTAGGAATGGAGTTGGTGATGAGTGATTATGGAAGAAATAATTACGAGTATATACTCATGAAAGAAGGTGAAAATCATTATTACTTGTTGATTGCTGATTTTTGTGGTTTCATGACGCAAAGTACAATTGGCGTGGGGAAATATGATATGATGAATTGTAAAGGTGTGACCGAGGGTATCACTTCTGTGACTGCAGGATATAAGGGAGAAATCTTTTATTATGCAGCAGGAAACGGGGTTTACCTATACGACTATAAGGTGTCGAATGCTTCAGGAGATCCCGTGTGGGAGGCTCCGGATGGAGAGACGGTAACTTGCGTGCGTTTACAAAAATACCAAGGTACGGGTCTCATGGTTAAGGTGCCAGTCAATGATTGTGAAATATTGTATATCGCAACTTATAATGAATCGACCGGGAATGGGACCGTGTACCAACTAAAGGTAAATCCTTCCAGTGGAGCCGTGGACAAAAGTAGTCAAAAAGAGTTTTCCGGTTTCGGGAAAATAAAAGATATGGGGTGGAAAATGAATTAATTAATTTGTAATCACGAAAAAGTATGAGATTTAATTTTTTCTTGACACTTGCAAGTGTCATGGTACTATTGTTGGCTGAAATGAAAAAAGCAGACGCTCAAATGACAGTTGCTCAGCCAATACAAACGAAAGTAGAAACGGAGTCGGGTATTCGTTTCTTTGAAGGGACTTGGGAGGAAGCTTTGGTAGAATCAAAAAAGACCGGTAAGCCTATTTTTATGGATTGTTACACCGTGTGGTGTGTGCCATGTAAGATGTTGGCAAAAGACGTCTTTACCCGTCCGGAGGTTGGGGATTATTTTAACATCCATTTTATTAATGTGAAGATGGATATGGGAACAGAACAGGGAAAAGTATTGAATGACAAGTATCAGGTGACGGGGTATCCGACATTACTTTTCTTGGATGGCGATGGGAATTTAATACACCGGATTGTAGGGGCTCCTACGGCGGATATTTTGTTAAAAGAAGGTGGGCGTGCTATTGATGGGAAGGGGTATTCCTCCATGAGTAAGGCGTATGAAGAAGGAAATCGTCAACCTAATTTTATACAGGAATACATGGATGTATTGGATATTGCTGGTGAGGGAAGTAAAGCGGCACAAATCTGTTTGAACTATTTTAAAACGTTGGACAAGTCGAAATTGAAAGAACGAGAGTATTGGGAGCTTTTCTGTAAATACGTGAAAGACGTGGATGCAGATGTTTCTAAATATGTTTATAAAAATCGAGCCGAGTTCATCAACCTTTTTGGGGCTGCAGCGGTAGAAAAGAAGTTGTTTCAGTTGTTTAGCAACGGGGCCTATCGTTACTGGAAAAAAGAAGGTGATAGTGGAATCTTTGATGAGAAAGGGTTTGAGAACTACGTGCATCAGCTAATGAAAAAAGACATCAGGGGAAAGGAACAAATCATTATGGATGCACGAATGGCTTACGCAATGAATACCGGGGATTGGGCAAAATATGTGCAAATGGGAACTGATCGCTTGAATGACGGGGAGAAGAGTGACTTTGTCGTGTATAATTGGGCATTAAGGGTTAATATGCAGTGCAATGATACGGAGCTACGTGAGAAGGCGGCCGAATGGATGGACCGGATGGCTATTGATTGTGATCGAAGACCCCAATCGGATGCGACAATATCTTTGAAAAAGAGTTTCCTGCGGGTAGCAGACCAGTTGAGACATCCCGAAAAAAAAGATAAAAATTATCGTCCGACCATTACAATTTCCGGGAAGATTGCTGCTTTAACTGATAATGATAATACGATCAAGATTATCAAAAAAGACGGATTCTTCAAACAAACGGTGGACTCCTGCGAGGCAAAGCTGGATGGGACTTATGAATTAAAGATGAAGGTTGAAAAACCGGGTATGTATATTTTGGAGTGTCAAGGTGGACAAAAAGTTGATTTTTGGGCGGGAACAGAGGATTTAAAAGTTGATTTTCCTGGTTTCGGTAAAGCGAAGATGAGAGTGATACGTCCGATGTATATTCATATTCAGGGAGGTAAGGATAACGAAGTGATCAACCAAATGAACTGGGAAATTTATCAGAATTACCAATTGATGGGTTCGATTTCTCGTCCGGTTTATAATTATTCAGGTCTTGTGGACTCCGTAAAGCAACAGATCGCTTCGCAATTGACAGATGTTGCGGGTAAAATTGTGTTGGATCGTTTGCAGCATTATGCCGAAGTATATGCGGATCGAGAAGCCGTTTTAGCTATTTTAATGCTTTTGAAAGGCGAAGAATATGAGGAAACCGTGAAAAAAGTGGTGGATAATTTATCCAAGTTATATCCTGGAAGTTTGGCATTGAAAGATTTTAAGGCTGTTCTTGCACAACGAGAACTAGCAAAACAAGGACAGATGGCACCCGAATTTTCTTGCCCGACTCCTGACGGGAAGAAGAATTTTGGGCCACAAGACTTTAAAGGTAAATTCCTTGTCATGGATTTTTGGGCATCTTGGTGCGGGCCATGTCGGGCAGAGATCCCTCATTTGAAAAAGGCTTATGAGAAATATGCGGACAAGGAAGTCGCATTTTTCAGTGTATCAATTGATAAGAGTAATGCTGCTTGGAAAAAAGCTTTAGGAGAAGAGAATATGCCTTGGGAGCAGGTGTGTGTCCCACAAGCGGGAAAAGAGGTGATGAGATTGTACCAATTTTCGGGCATCCCCTATGTTTTGATCTTGGATAAGGAGGGGCGTATCGTGGGGACAAATTTGAGAGGTCAGGCATTGATGGATAAATTGGAAGAATTGGTGAACGGGAAAAAAACTAAAGCGGCTAAATCATCCATGATGATGGTGAGATAATATTAAAACCGGAAGATGCCTTATGAAAATTTTAATGCTTCTTCTTATCCACAGTTTGTGCATGACTTCCGGTTTTAAAGATAATTACAAGGAGTGCGTTGAAATAATTTTGACGCACTCCTTTCGTTTGTAAAAGGAATATTGATGATCAGAGATTTTAAATAAATATTTTTCGCTCATCGAAATAATTATTCGACTTCTTACCTCTAAACGTCACTTTTGAACATTTTGTTTTTACAATTTCAGCATAAAATGTTAATCGAAAAAGGCTGGCTTGATATTTGTTGTTTATATATTATATTGATAACCAAATGTATGATAGTGAAATTTTATTCGAGTGATACGATAATAAATTCTTCTTCGAAAATCAGAAGATTTTGATTGTATGATTTATTATGTATTTTTGTATAACGGACAAGATGATCAACTTATTGGTTTGATGGAATAGAAAGGAATTAGATTAAGTGTAATATGCGAAATATCGTAACAGATATAAGGGGGGGAGATAAGGACTCTTTTAAAGAGTTCTTTGAGGATTATTACCCTATTTTGTGTGTATTCTCTTCGAAATATGTGAAGAACGAGGAGCAATGCAAGGATATTGCGCAGGAGACACTATTGAGTTATTGGGAGAAACGGGCTGATTTCGAGGATATATATAAAGTAAAGGGATTTCTTTATATGGTGGCACGTAACCGGTGCCTGAATTATTTGAAACGGGAACAAGTAAATCAAGCATACGTGGACGAGGCCAACCGGGAGTCAGAGGAATATTTTCAAGAAGAGGTTATTGAGCAAGAAACTTATATGTTGGTTAGGAAAGCCATTGAGGGTTTGCCCCCTCAGATGAGAACCATCATTAAGTATGCTATGGAAGGTCTGAAAAATCCACAGATCGCCAGTGAAATGGGGATTGCCGAAGGCACAGTTCATGCTTTGAAGAAAACAGCTTATCGTAAATTACGGGAACAGTTAAAAGAACACTTCTATCTCTTATTGTTTATATAACTTTCGAAGTTATATTAGATTTTTCTTGAAAAATATCTAAGAGGAATGTTTTGATTATGAATTGATTAATTCCATTTTCAATTCTCCATTTTCAATTTTCAATTTTTTAGACTACCCCTGTTTTGAAAAGAGATTGTTATACTAATGTGAAAGAGATTAGAACAGAATTATGAAATTAACAAACAAACATTTCAGGATTGCCGAGATCATGGCAGCTTTCTTTACCGGTTCGCAGACAGAACAGGATGAACGGGATTTTGAGGAGTGGGCAAAAGAGAGCGATAGACATAAGGCTTTTGTCAATCGGCTATTGAATCCGGAGGAATACGAGGAGAACCGGAGGGCTCTGGATAAATTTCAGGTGGAAGAAGCGTGGAGTAAAATGGATAAAAGAATAGGAGATACAAAAGTTCGGAAACTTTCTTCGTGGAGGTCTGTTGTGAGATATGCGGCGGTTGTACTTGTTCTTTTGTCTGCCGGAGTATATTATTGGTGGAATGGGGAAGAGGTAAGAGAGGAAGTTCCAGTTTTATACCAGATTGCGGCGGGAACAACGGGTGCCCGGCTAACCTTGGGTGATGGTAGTGTGGTGGATGTATTGAAAGACCGGGCTGTCGAGTTGAAAGAAGTGGATGGAACAAGGATTGTCACGGATTCGATTGGTATTGATTATTCCACACGAGAAACGGTGGATACGGCCGAAATCATGAATACGGTGCAAACTTTGACGGGAATGGAATATATGCTGACACTTTCGGATGGTACGAAGGTATTTCTGAATGCGGAGACGAAACTGAAGTTCCCGACTAAGTTTCAGAAGGAAGAGAGAGTCGTGGTGCTGGAAGGGGAGGCATATTTTGAAGTGAGTAAAGATGTTGCCCATCCTTTTATCGTCAAAACGAATGGAGTGGAGGTGAAGGTACTGGGAACTTCCTTCAACTTACGTTCTTACAGTGATGAAAATAGTATTGCGACGACTTTGGTGTCGGGTAAAGTGGCTATGTTTGCAGGAGAAAATAGCGAGGAAATCGTTCCCGGAGAACAAGCCGTATATATGAAAGAAACGGGGAAAATGGATGTGAAACCAGTTGACGTGACACTTTACACGGCATGGCATACCGGGAAATTTATTTTTAGGAACGAGACTCTGGAAGAGATGATGTCCTATTTGGCCCGATGGTATGGAGTGGAGTATCGTTTTATCGATGAGGGGGCGAAAAAATTGCAGATAGGAGCCCGCTTGGATCGGTACAATAATATGAACCCGATTATCGAAATGCTTAAAAAGACAGGATTAGTAAATATTACACAAGTAGACAATATGTTGTATATATCTAGCACAGAATAATAAAAAGATGCGTCAGTGCTGGCTACACGAAACGCATCTCTCTTAAAATTAAAGTTCGTTACACTTTTAATCATTCAAAATTATGAAAAAAAACCAAGAAACCATTTTCTTCAGCCGAAGAAAGTGGGAAAAAATTTTATTTGTCATGAAATTGAAACTTGTACTTATTTTGATCAGTAGTTTCCAGCTATCTGCCGCGGTGTATTCGCAGGATAACAGGTTAACACTGAAGATGGAAGATGCGTCACTGGAACAAGTGATCTGGGAAATTCAGAAACAGACGGATTTCGTGTTCATGTATGGTACACGTGATATTACTAAGGTGACAAACCTGACCGTGGACATGACAGATAAAACTGTAAATGAAATATTGGATCAGTGTTTACGTCATTCGGGACTGGTTTACACGATCTCCGGAAATGCTGTGATTATCAAACGTGCCGATGATGACAAAAAAGAAATGACGGTTATCAAGGGTGTCGTGAAGGATAAAAACGGCGATCCGCTACCTGGGGTGACGATCATAGAGAAGGGAACTTCCATCGGGGTTGCGACCGGAATTAATGGAGAATTCACTTTCAGCACGACGAAAAAGGATAGCGTTACACTTTTGTTCACTTTCGTGGGAATGAAGATGAAACAGGTGCTGTGGAACGGGCAGAAAACCTTGAACGTGGTTATGGAAGAAGATGCACAGGAGATGGAAGAAGTCGTGGTAACGGGGTATCAAGTCATCAAGAAATCAAATATGGCCGGTTCCGTGAGTACGATTGGTGCCGAGGATTTAATATTGAACGGTACCCAGTCTCTTGAACAGGCTTTGCAGGGAAAACTCCCGGGAGTGGTTGTCTTGAATCAGGATGGTTTGGTTGGAACTCGGCAAAAGGTAAGAGTCCGAGGTACTTCTACCTTGTTGGGTAGTCAAGAGCCGGTGTGGGTCGTGGACGGAATTATACAAGAAGATCCACTTCCTTTTAAAGCCACGGAGTTAGTTGCTTTTGGTAGTGATCCGGATAATATTGATATGATTCGGAATTTCGTGGGAAGTTCTATTGCTTGGTTAAATCCATCCGATATACAGGATGTTACGGTGTTGAAAGACGCATCGGCCACGGCCATATACGGAATAAAGGCGGCTAATGGAGTTATCGTGATTACGACGAAGAAAGGAACGAGCGGACGAATGTCTCTTAATTATTCCGGAAATTTCACGATTGGTTCGAAAATCACGTACAATAAGATGAATTTGATGAATTCAAAACAGCGTGTGGACGTTTCCCGTGAGATTTATAATGAAGGTCTTGTTTCCGGAACCTCGTTAAGTCCGGTAGGATACCAAGGTTTGTTACAACAATACCTTGAAGAAAAGATTTCTTACGCTCAATTTAATGACGGCGTGAAGAAACTGGAAGTGATAAATACCGATTGGTTTGATTTATTATACGAAAATCCTTTTAGTCATAGTCACAACATCAGTATGTCCGGGGGGAATGAAAACTCGACTTACTATGCCTCGTTTGGGATCATGAAAAAGAACGGTACCGCCAAGGGTAATGACTCTGAAAATTATCAGGGAAGTGTGTCTGTAAACACGAAAATGTGGGATAAAGTGCAGATTTCCGGGAAACTTGCGGGAAGTGTTGCCAAAACGAAAGCTTTCAATAAAGTAACTCCTTACACGTATGCATCTAAAACGAGTCGTGTGATTGCGGCTTTTGATGATAAGGGGGACTATTATTATTATAAAAACTATTCAGGCTACATGTATAACGTGCTGAACGAGTTGGATAACACGGGAAACCAGAATACGACGAGCAGCATTAATGCAAACTTGAGCTTGAATTGGGAAATATTTAAAGGTTTTAAATTTGAAACGACATTCGGTTACGCTTATTCGTCTTCTTATGGTGAAACATGGGCTACGGAATACTCCGCATATATCGCCCAAAAACGTACCTATGAATTTGGGGCTTACGGGCCGAATGATATAGAATATCAACGTTCGAAGTTACCGCATGGAGGAGAATTAAGTATTGCGGAGTACCGGAATAATTCGTACACGTGGAGGAATCAAGTTTCTTACGTGAAAAACTTTGGTGTGCATTTGATTACAGCCATGATTGGACAAGAATCTAAGAGTTCCAAGTATGACGGGCTAACTGAAACTGTTTACGGGTACCTGCCCGGACGCGGCAAGACGGTGCTGAACCCTCCGGGAGCGATATTAGACAATTCAGGTAATACAATTGCTAATTCTCTGGTTGAAGAACAGGTGAAAGTAAGTATAAAAGATAATACTACTAATTCGTTGTCTTTTTATGGAGCATTTACGTATACGTTTGATGAGCGCTACGTGTTGAATGCGAGTATTCGTTCGGATGCCTCGAACCGTTTCGGGCAAGATAAGAGCGCCCGTTATCAGCCCGTGTGGTCTGTCGGTTTAAGATGGAATATGGGCCGTGAACATTTTCTTGAAGGACAGAATTTTCTTAACGAGTTCAGTGTTCGTGCCTCTTACGGGTATCAGGGAAATGCGAATGAAAGTACGGGACCTGATTTGATTGCCTATATACCTTCCGGTTCTGAGGGAATGGCTAAAGAAACAGGTGAATATCTATTAAAGATCAAAAGTTTGCCCAATCCTAAATTGAAGTGGGAAAAGACTCAAACTACGGATATTGGGGCCGATTTTGTTTTCTGGAATAATAAAATCTCCGGAACATTCGAGTATTATTACAAAAAAACGACAGATGTTATTGTTAATCGCGAACTTCCTTACGAGGATGGTGTGTTAAGTATGCCGATGAATGGCGGTTCGCTCAAGAATTCTGGTTGGGAGTTGAGCTTTAGCCTGACTCCGGTACGGACAAAAAATTTCTTATGGTCTTTGGGTTTCAATACCTCTAAAAACTATAATAAAATCACCAGTTCTTTGGAAACAAAGAAGAGTTGGCAGGCGGCGGCTTCCGGGGGATTGTATAAAGATGGTTATCCTGTATCCGGCATCTGGGCTTTTGAATACACGGGGTTGTCGTCTATCGACGGGAGTCCTGAATTCAACTTGGAAGGGTTGAATGATCTTCTTGCGGATACAGATGCTACCGTGTACATGAAATATGCGGGGAAACTCGATCCTGATTTTACGGGAGGAGTCAATACTTCGTTAAAGTATAAGCAGTTAACATTGTCGGCTTCGTTCAACCTGCAAGTGGGAGGCAAGAAGTTCTTGGCCCCGATGTTTGATTCGAACATGAACAACACGACGCCTTACGAGTACAATAATCTGCCGAAAGACTTGGTGAAGAGATGGCGTAAACCGGGAGACGAGGAAATAACCAATGTCCCCTCGTTGCCGGCAAGAGGACGGGGAGCAATTGTTTTACCGACGACAACCGAACGGGCGCATTTACTGTACAATTATTCCGATATACGGGTGGTGAATGCTTCTTTCTTGCGGTGTAACAATATTACCTTATCCTACAATATTTCCGAGGGGTGGATCAAAAAGTTTGCTCAAAACATGGGTTTTACCTTTAGCGTGTCCAACCCGTTTATCATCGTGAGCAAAGACTTCAAAGGACGTGATCCTGAAGTAGCAACCGGTTCACAGCCAATTTCTCAGACCTATACGTTGAGCGTGAATTTAAGTTTTTAACGAATAAAAGTAATAAGTATGAAATATAGCACGTTATTATTAGTTCTATTCATGTTGGGATTCGCAGGGTGTAGTGATTTCCTTGAAGAATCCAGCTTGGATGAGATACGTCCCTCGTCGATTGATGATCTGATGCAGATCATGGTAGGGGAAGTGTACCCGTTGAGTAATACGGTACGGTCGTTTCAAGATTTTTTGACTGACGACGTGGAATGTTTTGGTGCGCAGGGACAGGAGTTGATGGAATCCCCGATAGAAAATTTGTATTTTCTTTTCTCGTGGGATAACGAGATGTTCAATGAACGGGCCGGGGCACATGAGAGAGTTAACGCGTGGAAGGTATATTACAATAAAATCATGGGCGCTAACACCGTACTCGAATACTTGGATGAAGTAATCGGGGAGCAGGCGTCGAAAGATAACCTCCGGGGACAAGCCTTGACCATGCGAGGATGGTATTATTTCTTGTTGGTTAATTTATTTGGCTTGCCGTACAATTACGGTGATCCCACGGAAAATATGGGGGTACCCTTAAAATTGAAAATGGAAATAACGGGTAGTTATTATAGAAGAAATTCCGTGGCAGAGGTGTATGAACAAATCGAAAAGGATTTGTTGGATGGAATTAATCTGCTGGAAAATAACCCGATAGTCATGTCTGAATATAAAATTAACGCGTTAGCCGCAAAATCCATTTTATCACGTGTTTATCTTTACATGGAGAACTGGGATGGAGTTTTGAGATATACCAATGAAGTATTAGCCGAGAAATCTGAGTTAACGGCTCTTGCGAGTGCCGATGAGGCTGCTTTTGTTTGGCAGGGATCGAATGCGTTTGGTGTGTATAACATGACAACGAGTAATGAGGTAATTTGGCTTTATAGTAATATGGGAGAGACAAGTACTTTCTATACTGCGGGGAGTTTTAATTACCGGGCGCCTTTCGGTGTTTCCGACGATCTGATGGATTTGTACGAGTTTGAAAACGATACGGAGAAAAAGAATTTCAAAGACTTGCGTCCGTTCTTGTATTTCTCGACTAGTGCTTACTTTTTGCAAGGCCTACCTGTTTATTATCAGCTTTATGGTTGTAAATGTGGGAAACAAAGTTTGACGATCGGCACCAAGGGGATTCGTACTGCAGAATTATATTTGAACCGCGCCGAGGCATACACGCGTAAATTTATAGCTTTGGGTGACGACAATGATCGTAAATTAGCTTTGGCCGATTTGAATAATTTACGGAGACATCGTTATGATACCCGGAATGTTGCTTACGAACCGAAAGATTATCGAAATGGGAGTGATTTGTTAGAATTTTGCAAGGAGGAACGCCGTCGGGAATTGTGTTTCGAGGATCATCGCTGGTTTGATTTGCGTCGCTATGGAATGCCGTCTTTCACGCATACTTATTTTATCAATACCGACAACAAGGAAGTGATCACTTTAACCGAAGAAGATCCTCGTTACGTGTTACCGATTCCTAAATTGGCATTAGATCGTAACCCCTTGTTGATCCAAAATAAGCGTTAATGTTAAATGTTAGAGATTAATACGATGAAACAGAGAATTTTATATATACTGGTGTGTGTTTCCGTGTGGATGATGTCTTGTGATAAAGAAGATGCGTTGTCGCCCACGAAAACACCCGAAATCGGGTACGTAGTCCCGCAAGGTGATCATGACTACGATCAGAAGATCGTGGATTGGAGTGAACGATACAATTCTTTCATTCTTTACAAGTTTAATATGAAAGAAGTCTATTGGACCGTGAATCAATGGATTGAATCGGTGGAAAACCCGGAAGGTTCGCTCTATCCCTATACGGCAGGAATTCTTGCTGCGAATGCCGACGAGAATTACGTCGGGCAACAGTTGGAATTGTTGGAAAAGTCATTTCTGAACCTTTACCCGGATACCACGTTGATGCGTTGTTTACCTATAAAATTACTTCTATGCAGTCAACTGTGCTGGAGAACGGTCAATAATAAGGAGACTTTTTATAATACCTACAATAGTTACGATTGTATGGCGTTTAACTGGGGGAATGCTGACGTGCTAACGATGACCGCCGCTCAGAAAACAACGTTCAAAATAGACGTGAATCTTGCTTTTCTGAAACGTTTACTCGCGAATAAGAAAATTTTCGCTAATGCTGATTTCTATGCTGGAGTTGCTTATTCTCCGACTGTGACCAATCAAAATATGTACTCTCGAGGCTTTGTGTATCGCGGGACGAAGTTGGAGAATGATGCGGAGTATTATATCCAAGCTATCATTTCCACCACTTATGAAGATTTGACAGCAGAAGTTCCGGCAAACGATTACACGTTTAAGGGAATATTGAACTCGACGAAAGACGTGAACGGTTTGATCCGATACAGATATGACATTCTAGTCAATCACCTGAAAACGGCTTACGGCATTGACTTGCAAGCCATCGGGGATACTGTTGTAAACTAATCACCAATCATGCTAAAGATAAAAATAGTTATATTGTTTATTTTGGTAATTTACGGAAAGAGAATGGCTCAAAACGCTTTTTCTCTTTCCGGGAAATTACGGTTATTGGCCCCTTTAGAGATTCGTGTTGAATCTCTAAAGGGTGATGTAATACTTTCCGTTCCGGTTGCTAAAGATGGAGTGTTTGCGTCTGGACAGAAAGAGATAGAACCGGATTTATACGTTTTGTGGATTGGTAGTACGAAACAGCCGGTTTATTTGGTAAACACGAGTGTGACGATTAAAGGGTTTTATGACGAAAAAAATCCGGGAAACAGTTCGTTGGTATTCACCGGAATTGACGATTTTCTGGAATTATCGGGATGGTTACCCGTGGAACAAAACTCGAAAAAGAAAACTATCAGCTCGGAAGTACGGGGAAAGTTGCGAGGAACCATGTATAGCGCACTGGCTTATCTGGCCGGGATGGATGCGTACGAGCCGAACAGAATGTTACTTGAATTGGTACCGGAGAATGAACGAGATGCTCTTTCTGCACGCTGGCTGGCACGCCGGGTGGATAGTCTGGCTCGGTTCGCCGTGGGGACGGAGGCTTACGATTTCAACTATGTCGATCCCGATGGGAGCGTGGTGCGTTTGAGTGATTTCCGGGGAAAATTTGTACTAGTTGATTTCTGGGCTTCTTGGTGCGGACCTTGTCGTCAGGAAATGAAAAACCTGTTACCGATATATGACGAGTTGAAAGGGGAGGATCTCGTGTTCATCAGTATCTCTCTTGACAAGCGGGAGAAGGACTGGCGGCGAATGCTTGAAACGGAAAATTTGCCTTGGATTATGCTGTGGAACAAGGAAGGTTTCTCCGTTGGCGATGCTCCGAACACGATACAAAAAGCTTACGGTTTTTACAGTATCCCTTTTATCGTGCTGATTGATCGGGAAGGGCGAATCATGGGACGGGGTTTGAGAGGGGAGCAAGTGAAGGATGCTATCGTGAAAGCAAGAAAAATGTAGAGATTTCGTATTGTATAATATTGTAACAGTAAATCAATGAAAAAATATTTATTATTATTCGTCACGGGATTGTGTTTCTCCGCGGTGGAGGCACAACTTGTAAGGCAGGAGGCCCAAACACCCAAGAAACAATCAGATCTGGATTGGTATAATTGTTCTTTCGATCAAGACGGGGTGTACGGTGCGGAAGTGAACAAGGCTTACGAGTTCCTGAAAGAAAAAAAAATAAAGAAAAGACCTGTTGTTGCTTTGATCGGTACGGGCTTGGACGTGGAACACGAGGATTTGAAACAAGCCGTCTGGGTTAACCCGAAAGAGAAGGCAAACGGGAAGGATGATGATAAAAACGGGCTGGTGGATGACATCAATGGCTGGAATTTCCTAGGTGGAAAGGATGGGCGGGTCATGGAGACGATCACGCGTGAAGGAGATCGTGAATTCTTTCGTCTTAAAGACAAATACGCCGATTATATCACGAGCAACGGGGAGTTTTTTAAAATCATAGATGGCAAAAGGACTCTGGTCCCGGCCCCGGAAAATCTGTCCGAGTACGTGTACTACAAAACACGGGTACTCCCGGAGTCGGAGATTGCCAAGAAATACGGTGGCTGGCAAATTGGGTACGTTATCCGGGAGTACGGGGATAAATTCAAAAGCGAGCTGGAGACAAAATATCCGGGACAAAAAATAACAAAAGAGCAATTCCAGACCTGTTATGATCCGAATGGCCCGGTCGACACGTTGCGGGATATCGCATTCACGCTTATCGCATTGGGTTTTCAGGTCTATAAAACAGAGGATTTAAGCGTGGTTTATGAAAATTTCGTGATGACAGCCGTGGAAAGGGCCGAGGTCGAGTACATGAATGTTTTGAAAAGATATGGTAATGATGGCCGTGAAGATGTGATCGGGGATAATTATTTAGATATAAAAGATACGAGATACGGGAATAACGTATTGTTAACATCCGATGCCGCACTAGGGACCATGCAGGCTGGTGTGATCGGGGCTCGACGGGGAAACGCTCGAGGTGGTGATGGCATCATGGATCAGGCCCGGATCATGGCCTTGCGTGTTACGGCCGGTAAAGGTGAACCTTATTTGAAGGATATGGCGTTAGCCATTCGTTATGCTGTTGACCATCAGGCTGACGTGATTGTTCTGCCCCAGCAAAACACGCTGTACCCGGAAATGCAGAAAAAATGGATGGAAGAGGCGATACGTTATGCCGAAGATAAAGACGTGTTGGTCATCGTTCCGGCCTGGGAATTGTCATTGGATTTATCCAAGCAGTCATTTTTCCCCAACCGTTGGATGACAGACGGAAAAGAGCTGACGAATCTCATGGTTGTTGCTTCTTCCGACAAGTACGGTAATCCTTCCATGAATTCCAACTATGGAGCGAAAGAATTAGATTTATATGCCCCTGGTGTCAGCGTGTATGCCGCTTACACGGGTGATACTTATCAAACGGGAACTGGAATGGGACTTGCATCGGCATCTGTTGCCGGGGTTGCTGCTTTGATTAAAGCCTATTATCCCAACTTGACAGGTTCACAAATTCGTGATATTCTGTTGGCATCCGTGACTTCCAGAAAGGGAGTCGAGGTCGAAAAAGGTATTGAAGTCGGGGGAAAGAAGACACAGGATTTATTTCTTTTCGATGATTTGTGTTTGTCCGGGGGAATCTTGAATGCTTATCAGGCCGTCGTGGCAGCGAGTAAACTAGCGGGAAAATAGTTATTTACACCCAATGCGTGATATGAGAACAATCGTATTCATTGTTGGCCTGTTGGTATTGTTTTCGGCAGGTGTTTTCGGGCAACAAGTTACCCGTCGTGTGTGTGACACGATTCATTACGAATTAATTCGGGAAAAGATCATTATTCCTGTCACCGTGAATGGGATAAAAGTGAAATATATCGTGGATACGGGTGGAAAAACGGGAACTATGCGGGACGTGGCTGTTGACATGAAAGCGACAAGTACGGGAACATCGACAAGCGTGTCTGACATCAACCGGGCGGGGACTAGTTTCCAAACCGGAATCTTGCATGATGTGGAATTAAGTCCGAATTATAGATTGCCCCGTTTGGAAACCATGATATTCCCCGCAACAGGCTTCTTCCGGGAGCTTGGTGTGGCTGGAATTCTGGGAGGGGATGCTTTTGCCCGGTCGGTAATTACGTTTGACTCACGGGAAAAGATTATGGTGATCAATTATCCTTATCGTCCGGCAGGCTTGAAAATCACGGATGGGGTCCGGATGTTTCCGGGCCAGTCCAGCCATTCTATTGTGGATGTCGATTTTGGGGGCGTGTCAAAACGGGTTTTGTTCGACACGGGAGCATCGGGACTTTTATTACTTTCTTCCATCGACTATGGTGATCTGAAAGATAAGGTCAAAAATATAAAAGTGGCGGAGGCAATAGGCGTGAATATGGTCGGAATTAGCGGTGTCGGACAACCGGTTGAAATTGACAAGGTGGCTATCGGGGAGATGACTTTTCTGGATAAAAAGTTTACTAACGTGGGAAGTATTACGATCAATATGGGAATGAGTATCATCGGCATTGATATGTTGCGTTATGGCAAGATCGTTATTGATTATATGCGGGAACGTTTCTATTTTTTTCCGTATGGCGAAGAGATTGTTGACGCGGGTGGTGCCCCTAAAACCTGGAACGTGGGAATATTGCCCGTGAAGGGACATTTCGAGGTGACAATCGTTTGGGATAACTTGAAGGATCAGCTTGAATTTGGCGATCGGGTCGTGAATATCAATGGCAAGAATCTTTCCAGCGTGGCACAGAGCCAGTTGGAGATAGATGCTCTTTTGGATGCGATAGAGGGTGATTCGGCTTATATTATTATTTTGAAAGAGGGACGAGAAAGGAAAGTCGAGATCAAGAGATTTTAGGTAAATGTAAATCTATAACGAATGAAAATATTGATATTATCATTTTTCTGCTTGTTATCATGTTTGACATGGGCGCAGACAAAGAACACATCGACAGAGGTCCGGGATTACCGGGAAGTGGACGGGAAGATTATCTTGGATTTGGTCGTGAACGGGGAAGTCGCTGGTTTCGTGCTGGATTTGGCCGGGCACACGGCAATCTTACCGGAATACGTGGAGAGGTTAAAAATTGACGAGAATATTCCGGGTGAATTTAAGTATAATGAATTTTTGTACAAGAAAGTGCCGGTGGTGAAAAGCGTGTTGATAGGTACGATGGCATTTGGGAATAACGTGTTTGGTAATGGCGTGTCAGCATTCGTGTTAGGTGATGAATCTTATTTACGTGAATTGGGTGTTGCGGGAATTGTTGGGGGGGCCATGTTCCGTAACGTGGTGCTAACGATTGATCGTAGGCGTAAAAAGATAACGACTTCCATACCTTACCGGCCTTCGTATATGAAACTGGACTATCGGACTGATATAGAGGTGTTACCGGGGAGTGCAGTTGTATGCCCGGTTACGATTAACGGGACTGTGTATTCTTTGCTGTTTGATACGTGGAATGACGGGATGATTTCCATGACAGCGGAAGATTTTGCCCGGATTGATGGTACTGACGGGGGAGTGGCTTTTGTCATGAATGGTTACGGGAAGTCCGTGAAAATCACCAAGACGAAAACTGCCGTTGTGTGTGATTTCGTGAAAGATCAGTTGGGTAGCGTGGTCGTGGCGGAAAATAAAGAATTGCCTCGTTCGGTGTTAGGTTCCGGCATACTGGAAAAGGGAATTATTTCAATAGATTATCAAAAACAAAAAATCTATTTTCAGCCTTTCGATTTGGTTGAAGTGAAAGATGACGTGGTTGGAGATGTTGCCTCGTCGGTTGTTCCCGGGAAATTGAACCCGATTACCCGAGAGTATTTCTTGGAACATATTTACGATTATCGTAAAGATAAAGAGTTCGTGTTCAAGGGGGACAAACCCGTGGTCATTGATTTCTGGGCGACGTGGTGCGGGCCTTGTATGCGCTTGATCCCGGAAATGGAAAAGATGGCGGAAAAATACAAAGATCAAGTTTTGTTCCTGAAAGTAAATGCTGACAAGGAAAAAGAGTTATGTAGTATGTTTAACGTGGTGGCCCTGCCCACGTTGTTTTTTATCCCGGTGGGAGGAAAACCGATTATTGAAACCGGGGCCACTCCTGAAAAATATGAACAGATTATTCGGGAACAATTGTTGAAGAAATGATTGAAAAGGTATAATAATCGTCGAATATTGTTGGAAAACCAGGGTGGGGGGATAATCCTGCACGCTGGTTTTTATTGGAATAGAAGAATTGGGTATAGTATTGGTTTTAAAGGGGTATTTCCAAGGTTGGTCATGAAAATTATCTGGTTGTTGGGCGATTGTTGGGTGACAATTAGGCGCTGTCGCCCCATTGTCGCCGCCTTATCGCCCGATTATAGCCGCCATTTTAACAGGATATAAGGAAAAATAACATACACTGTGTTCCGAGGTTGGAATGCAATCATGGGGCAATAGATCAGCAATTCAAATCCTTTTTCCATTTTCAACCCGGTTTGAGGTAGGGAATTAGGTATGATTTGCTTTTATTTGTTGCTAATAGATATAGATTTTCTCGTCAAGGTATATATCAATTTGGTTGCTAGTGCTTGTTATGTTCTCCACCTTGAAAGAATTGAGAATCTCCCGGAGTAAAGTTAAATCTAGAAGTTTTTTCATTGACGTTATATTGATTAAGTATACGAAGATAATACGTTTGAAAATGTTTTTCCTAATTTTTTTATGTAAGCTATTTAATGGTCTTTAAAACAATAACTTATTCTTTTAAAAAAGGTGACCACTTTTTGAAAGAGAGGTGACCACTTTGGTGACCAGTTGATAGCAAATGAAGTGTAAATGATGGCAAATATGATATTTTAATACCTTGTTTGTCTGAATGTGTTTATGATTTTGGATAAAGTAGCTAAGTTGTTTTAAAACAGGTGTTTATTTAATGGACGGTTTGAATTTTCGCATGAAAATCGAAACTTGCGAGCATGAAAAAAGCCAGTATTTCTACTGGCTTTCAGCTTCTTAGCTCCTCAGGTAGGACTTGAACCTACTTAAAAAGTGATTGAAAATTAGATAGTTAGTTGTTGTAAAGGCTGATGGAGTATATGGAATAGACCATAAGAATGTGATAGTAATTCTCATGTAATTAATTAATAACTAGTTGTTTATGTTGTATATTGTCTATTCTTATCCAGAATGTAAATAGTGCTTTTTTCTCTTCATATTTTAATGTTATTTTTTGAGTTAATAAAATGTATTATTCTTGAATTAAAGTGCCTGTATGAGCCTAAAATAGGCCTTATTTTGCATCTTGTTATGGTGCTGGCTAGTCTTAGCTGATAGGGTGATGTGGATATAAAATGTAAAATAATTGCTCTAAAATTTGGAATTTGTTAAAAAATGTATTATATTTGCATTATTAAAGAATTTTATTATAGTACAATGGGAAGAAACCATGTACTTTTGCTTTTAAAGATAGAGGCAACCTTACCAGATGAAGAATTGATGAAACAGTCAGAATCCATATTAAAATCTATCTTAAACTTCAATGTCCTTCTCTCCTTTTGGGTGAGTAAATTAGTGAAATGGAGCATTGTTGGATCAGGTAGCTACTCCTGTGTTCAATAGCAAGGTGTTTCTTCATTTGCTTCTAGCCCCCAGCCTTATACTATGCACCATCAAATTACTTGATGAGAGAGTGAAATCAATCAATTTTAAGCAAATAGAGGGGGCAATATTATTTATAATTTAATATTTATTAACAAAAACAATTAAAAGTAAAGACAGTTGTGATTCACTTCAATTTTCTTGATTCTTAGGGATGGAGAATAAACAGGTATTTGAAAGGAAACACCAGCCAAAGCTGATGCCTCCTCTCTACTTAAGGATATGGAGTAACTTAAATATTTTTTGACTTCCTGATTCCTAGGAGAATACAACAATCTTGATTCAAAAAATACCTATTAACACCATGTTTCCAATATGTGATGTTTGTTTTTTATTGTTGATAGGGGGGATGAAAGGTATCTTATGGATGGAAGGGGGAGTGTTTATATTGTACTCCCTCCTCATATGTTACCTTGAAGAAAGTCCTACTGCTATCAGGATACCTATGGTCATAGCAACTATAGAGAATATAATTGTTCCTATAAGTCCAGTAATATCATCTTCTTTTATTTCATTGGAATTGTTTGTAGAAGATATTAATTCATTGATTTTGTCAGTAGTCTTACACCCCTCTTCATATAGTTTTTCATCCACAAAATGAAGATATTCCTCTTTTCCATCTACCTTTAAGATCAACAAATGTTCTGTTTTATGAGTTGGTTTGTACAAGGTGCTTTTATTGTCAACCTCTATTAGTATGGAATTGTCACCAACTTCTTCCCATCTTCCCTTATCAACCTCTCCTGCTTGTGAGATTAGCAATGTTTGGTCTTTTTGAAAGATATACACTTGTCTATGACCTTCTGAATTTCTTAATAATACCCAATTTTTGTTGATCAAATGTTGTTTGAACACTTCCAAACTGATGAATGGAATTTTATTTGCAATTTTCTTGCTGATAGGAGAGGAATCTATTTTCTTACTAGAATTGTCTTTCTTCTTACCCAAGCACAATAAAATGATAAATGCAGGTAGTGTTAAGAAGAAAGTAAATATACCCCACCCCCATCTACTTCTGTTTAATTCTTTTGCTCTATAAACTGCCCATATAGTTATTCCAATCTTAATGATAGGCAGTAATAACATTAAAAATGCTGTTCCTTGTTGGTTCATGGTCTATACTGATTTTGAAGTTTTTATTTGTATATTGCATTGAATTCTTCTTCAGTAATCATTTCTGTGGTTTGTACAAATACATCATCATAGTTAGGAGATCCAGCATTTACATTGAAGAATGTCTGTCTATAAATAGGTAATCCTTCATGAAGATGAACCATTGCTGGTGTACCTTTTTCTTCATTTGCAGGTGTCATCTTAGGAGATTGTACTCTATCTTCCAATTTCCAGAATGGTTCACCTACTTGTTCTCTTACTGAAATTCTACATTCTGGGAAATACTTACAGAAGTCTGATCCAATACCTAATTTATATTTTTCTAGGACTTCTTTAGCAATAGTGAATCTATGTCTCCTTGTTTGGAAAGTTAACAAAGATCCTTCATTTGATACTAATTCTTTAGATTCAACTCTGATTCTTATGAAATCAGGTTGAGATGATTCACCAAAATTAATAATGTTTTGAGGGTCTGAATCATCAAATGGAATGATAATAACCTTGTTTTGTATTTTGTCTTCTGTTGGAATATTTGCTAAAATATCCTTCTCTTCATCTACATCCTCTGTATGACCTTGATTGATGTTCTCTTGATTCTTTTCATCTTGAGTAGGCAAAGGAGTATCTCCTTGATTTTGTATTGTGTCATAGTATTTTGATATTTCATTTAATTGCCAAATTGCATGATTCCTCATTTCTTCAATCATTTTTTCTTGGGGATATCCATCTGGAAATATCCATTTTTTCTTTGTATGCCCTAATATTGGCACATTCTCACTTAAACATACTTCCAAATTAGTACCAACATAAGCTAATGTACAATGAGAGCTAAAACTAGATAGTTCTACAATTTCTTTTGTCATCCTTTGTATCTTGAAACCATTAATTTCTAAGGCTGTAATAAGTAACTCATACTTGCCTTTCATGCCTCCAAACTGAGTGATATGGGTTTCTACATGTTCTCTATGATCTTTAGTAAAGCGATAGAAAATAAATATCACTATAGAAATTACAATTATCCACCACATATTTAATTAAATTAGTTATTATGTTTTTAGTATTTGTTGCCTAAGATTTTATCCATTTGATTATTCAAGTCTTCATTGATTCTTTGAACCATTTTTTCTTGTGAATAAGTATCTGGAAATTTCCAACTTTTTTTATGCTTACCTAGTTTTTTTGAAATCCCAATCCATTGTATGTTTACACACTGGAAGCCTTCTTTGATGTAAAAATTCATTGTAGAGCTAATAATACTCAAATCAATATAAATTTGAATCTTGTCTTTTTGTACTTTTTGAATAATAGCATTGGGGTAGGAAGTTAGATGATGGATTAAAAATTCATACTTATTCAGCATACCCCCATAACCTTCTACTTGCTTTTGCAAGATTGATTTCCTATTATTAAAAATTTTGTACAGAATATAGCTGATAATCACAACAACAATAAAGATGATAATTAGCATATTAGTGAATGTTTGTTCCTTCAGCTCCTAAAGGTAATTACACAAAAAGAAGGCATGGAAACTGTAATTTATTTCATTTGGTGGTTCTGGTAATAACCTTGATATAAATAAAAACAGCCCATGCCTAACTCATATATTATCTTGATAATAATATACATGAGAAGACAAGCACTTGCTTTTACCCTTATATCAATTCAAAAATTTACCAGATCTCCAAATGAAGGATAAACTAATGCCTCTTGTTCTACTATGTCTGCTAGAGTGATTCCTCACTCCAACTTTACAAAAATAGGAATATTCAGCATTATAAGCAAGTGCTTTAGTGGGCTGCTCTATGACAAAAATAAATTTAATTCACATTAAAGAGTAAAATATCTTCTCTTTTTCTTAAGATGGTGTACAGGTCTAATTCTATATAAAGGTAAAAATTAGAACTGTACCATCATAGGGTGGAGAAGATTTGAATGATTGTTGCACTTAGTTTAGTGTATTATATACATCTATGTGCAACATTGTCCCACTTGTTTTCATTTTTATATATAATAATCATTCAAAAACATCTGGGACAATTCCTACACTTCTTCCAAAATTGCATGATTAAAACAAGGCTAATTAGCCTTTATATTGCCATTTTTAGGAGTGGTGAAGAGAATCCTATGAAAGGAAGAAGAAAGTGGCTTAAATCAAGGATTTGAGGCCTTATTTGCCATATTTTAACACTCTTTAATGAATTGGCAAGACAACCTCATCCAGATTCAAAAATGGTGAAGAATAATCATCCCTGCTAGGATTCATAACATCTATCCTGCCTTCAATTGCATAGCTATAATAACTTTCTTCTGAAATGATCAGGTGATCAGTTAATTCTATTCCTAGAATGGATGCAACTTGATAAACTCTTTTGGTGATCTTGTCATCCTGCAGGCTTGGTTTAAGATTACCAGAGGGATGATTATGAACTAGAATTATCCTGCTTGCATTAGCAAGGATTGCAGTTTGAAATATGATCCTGAGATCAACCACAGTGTTACAAACCCCACCTTTACTTACTAGAGCCACACCCAATACCTTTAGTGCTTGATCTAGTAACACCATATACATTTCTTCAAGGTGTTCTATCCTGTCTTCTAGGAGACTTCTGGCTAGTGAATACACATCTTTCTCATCTGAAATTTTTAGCCTGTCTGCTGGCTTTATGTGGCTTTTGTAAGACAGTTCAACTTCTGCCACATTTAATAATTTTTCTAGTGATTTCATTATTTGCTATATTTAAATTTGCAACCAAAACATGGAAAAGGAGGTTTGTTTTTTATTTGAATGTGGAAGGGGAGATGTTGTCTCTCCCCTAACAATGATTCAGTTGTTTCTCTAGCTTTTCCATGCAGGCACTAACTTTTTTGTTGACCACCTTGGCATAATGTTTCTGGGTGACAGCTATTGATGAATGGCCTAGTAACTTGCTGACAATCTCAATAGGAACATCATTATACAATAAGATGGTGGTAGCAAAGGTCTTTCTTGCTGTGTGGTGGGTTAATTTCTTGTTAATACCCACAATTTCAGTAATCTCTTTCAGGTATGAATTCATTTTCTGGTTGCTGATGGCTGGCAACACATGAGCCTCTTTATCCCCACCATTATCATATTTTTCCATGATCTTCATTGCCTGTGGTAAGAGGGGGACACTGATACCCTTTCCAGTCTTCTCCCTCTTCATCTCAATCCAGAATTTTTTATCAAATGCCATGATAATATGCTTTTTCTGCAAGGCAAATGCTTCATGATAAGCCAAACCTGTATATACACTGAATAAATATAAATCTCTCACCTTGGCTAATCTTTCCTGTGCAAATTGATAGCTTTCTAGCTTGTGAAGTTCTTCTGTGGTTAAGAATACCAGTTCTTTCTCCACCTTCAATGGGGCATGATCAATGAAAGGATCTACCTTGATGTAATTGCATTTCATTGCATAGGTGGTGACTTGCTTTACCCTCTGCATGTTCTTGTTGATAGTGACAGGTTTCTGCCTCCTCACAGTGAGAAGGTAGTCTTCCAATCCAGATATGAACTTGAAATTAACCTTGTTCATGGGAATATCTGATGCATGATAGGATTTTTTAATGTATGCCCTCACCAGTTCCAGCACATCTTTGAATTTATCCAGGGTGCTTTTCTTGAACTTTATCCCCTCCATTCTCTTTGCAGTCATGTACCTCTCTTCAAACAAGGTTATGAATGACCTGCTGACAGTTGTTTTCCCAATGTACAAGGCATACATATCTTCCAGAATATCTTCAGACCCTTCCATGATTAATTTTGTTTCAATCTCAACAAGTTTCTTCTTTATAACCTCCATCTGGGTGTTAATCCTTTGTGTCATTTCAGACTTTCCTGTTGCTATTTGCTTGTTCTGGTTCCACTTGTTTCTAGTAACCTTGAACCCAATGGAGAAAATTTTTCTCTTGCTCTCATGCCATAGCCTGCAATAAAGAGGTGCTTCTCCTGTTTCAGTTTCCCTTGAGTGATACCTGAAAAATGAAATATTTACTCTTGTTATCATAATTTATTGGCTTTAATAGCCTTTAAAACAATAACTTATTCTTTTAAAAAAGGTGACCACTTTTTGAAAGAGAGGTGACCACTTTTGTGACCACTTTTGTTGATATTTCCATTGTAATTCACCCTGTTTTTTTTGTTGAAATGTACTGGTATGGAATGGTGTCTTGTGGCTAAAGTGTTGATATTCAATGTAAATATCAAAATTCTGAGCATGAAAAAAGCCAGTAGAAATACTGGCTTTCAGCTTCTTAGCTCCTCAGGTAGGACTTGAACCTACGACCTACGGATTAACAGTCCGCCGCTCTAACCAACTGAGCTACTAAGGAATTTTCTCAAAAGCGATGCAAATATAGGGGTTTTGTTGAATTCCGCAAAATATTTGCAGGAAAATTTGCAGAAAAATGTGGGTTATGGCTATTAATTCGGGAAAATGGGAATCTGCATGATGAAAAATTGTAGATTTGCGAATCAATTAAAAAATGACTGCTATGGATTACATGAAAGAATTAAACGTGGCTATCACGGTTTGCGATAAAGAGGGTAAGATTCTTCAAATGAATGATAAATCTCAAATGACGAATCACGGAGATCTTGTCGGGCAGAACGTGTTGGATTGTCACCCGGAGCCTGCCCGGACGAAGTTGGTGCAGTTGATGGAGGAACATGCCACGAATGCTTACACGATCGAGAAAAACGGCGTGAAGAAGTTGATTTATCAGACCCCGTGGTATGAGAATGGCGAGTTTATGGGGTTGGTAGAATTTTCTTTGGAAATTCCTTTTGAGATGCCTCATTACATTCGCAAGCCGAAAACGGAATAAAAATTTTTGATTCGTTTGTAAAACTTTTTAATGGTTAATAAGGTATAATCGGGATATAGATGATAACGAATATACCTTATTAACCATGGAAAAGAAACAAAAACTTACCACTGAAGCCGGGGCTCCGGTAGGTGATAATCAAAACATTCAAACAGCGGGACCTCATGGACCGGCTCTCTTGCAAAACGTTTGGCTGATCGAGAAATTGGCTCATTTTAACCGGGAGCGGATTCCGGAACGTATTGTGCATGCCAAGGGAAGCGGGGCGTTTGGTACGTTCACGGTGACGAATGATATTACCCGTTATACGAAAGCAAGCATTTTTGCCAAGGTTGGCAAGAAGACCGATGTGTTCATGCGTTTTTCCACGGTGGCGGGAGAACGGGGAGCAGCCGATACGGAACGGGACGTTCGGGGATTTGCCATGAAGTTTTATACTGACGAGGGGAACTGGGATCTGGTCGGGAATAACACGCCTGTTTTCTTTATCCGGGACCCGTTGAAGTTTCCCGATTTTATTCACACGCAAAAGAGAGACCCGAAGACGAACCTGAGGAGTAACACGGCGATGTGGGATTTCTGGAGCCTGTCGCCGGAGACATTGCATCAGGTGATGATTTTGATGAGTGACCGGGGTATTCCACGAGATTTCCGTCATATGCACGGGTTCGGAAGTCATACGTTCAGTTTTTATAACGAGTATGACGAACGTTGCTGGGTGAAATTCCATTTGCGTTGTATGCAGGGAATCGCGAACTTCACAAACGAGGAAGCGGAAAAGATCGTGGCGAAAGACCGGGAACATTCCCAGCGGGATTTGTTCGAGAGTATCGAGAAAGGAGATTTCCCGAAATGGAAAATGTGCGTGCAGATCATGCCGGAAAAGGACGCGGAGACGTATCGTTTTAACCCGTTCGATTTGACAAAAGTGTGGAGCCACAAGGATTACCCGTTGATCGAGGTGGGGGTGATCGAGTTGAACCGGAATCCGGAGAATTATTTTGCCGACGTGGAGCAATCCGCTTTCAACCCGGCTAACGTGGTACCGGGAATCAGTTTTTCGCCGGACAAGATGTTGCAGGGACGTCTGTTCGCTTACGGGGATGCTCATCGTTATCGTTTGGGGATTAACGCGGATTCCATCCCGGTAAATGCGCCTCGTTGCCCGATGCACAATTACCACCGGGACGGAGCTATGCGAGTGGATGGTAACGGTGGTGGTGCGGTGAACTATGAGCCGAATAGTTTCGGCGGACCGGTAGATAACCATGCTTATAATCAACCACCTTTTGATATCCGGGGAATGGGTAGTCATTACCAACAAGATAAAGATTACTACACGCAACCGGGAGACCTGTATCGTCTGGTACCTGAAGACGAGAAAAAGCGAATACACACGAATGTTGCTGCGGCTATGGAAGGAGTGCCCGTGAATATAAAAGTGCGGGTGGCAGCTCGCTTTTACCAAGCAGACGAACGTTGTGGTAAAGGTATTGCCGAGGCGGCAGGCTTGGATATGAAAGAAGTTCTTGCCGAGGTGAAACGCCAACAACAAGAAGATTAATAATAATTTTTACTGACTGACGGCTGAGGAATACGTTGTGTGTTCTGGAATAATTCGAGATAGGATTTCCCCAATTGTCAGTCTTTATTTTCCCCGATTAGATTCCGTGAGTGAAAACTCCGGGAAATTTTCTTTTACAAAACTTTTCGGAAGTTTCTTGATAACTTCCCGGTACGAGTGTTCAATGAGTTCTTCAATGAACTTATCGGGAAGAGTTCCGTGCATATTAATCCCGTTCCAGTATTTCTTATTGAAGTGATAGGCGGAAGTGATCTCCGGGTGTTTTTCCCGTAATTCGGTGGCCCAGTCCGGGTTGCATTTCACGGCGATCCATTCGAATGGCATGATGTCCGTGCAGCAAAACATTTTATTGAAGACCTTGAAGACTAACGTAGTTTCGTCAAAAGGAAATTCTTCAGTCGTGTGAGGAAAAGAGAGACATAACTCTCGGAGTTCTACAATGTCCATAAAATTGATGTTGTTTCCACAAAGATAGGGATTTTTGTTTATCTCGATGAAAACTTCATCTTTTCTATTCCTGTTTCGGTTACGGATTTCCCGGCTTGGGGAAAATAAAGTCGGTTCGGTACGGCTCCCCTTGTTATTTTTGTTTCAGAACAAAAAATATGAAAATGAAAACAACAGGGAATTTTGGAATATTACTATGTTTTTGCATGATGTTATTTTCATGTAAAGATGCTGAACAAAAGGACCGTCAACAGGGAATGGTGGTCCGAGTGACACAAGCTGTGAAGCCTCCCGAGGGGGATCAGAAAGAATTTTCTTTTATATCGAAGCCTTTCCGTACTTCGGAATTGTCCTTCCGGGTAGGAGGACCGATCAAGCGGTTTGAGGTGTATGCCGGAACGTATTATAAACGGGGAGAGGTGATTGCGGAGATCGATCCTCGTGATTTCCGAATCCGAAAGGAACGTATGGAGGCGCAATACAATCAGGCGAAGGCCGAATACGAGCGTATCGAAGTCCTTTACCGGAAAAATAACGTTTCAGCAAGTACGTTCGAGAAAGCCAAGGCGGAGTATATTTCGGCGAAGACCGCTTACGAGACAGCCATGAATGAGTTGAACGATACCCGATTGGTCGCTCCTTTCGACGGGTATGTGGGAGAGGTGTATATCGAGGAGTTTCAAGATGTGAAAGCCTCTCAACCTGTTATTTCCTTTGTTGATCTCGGCCAGTTGAAACTGGAGGCCTACGTGACACAGGAGATCGCTTTCGGACGAGGAAATGTCCGGGAGGTTGAACTGGAATTTGATGCCATGCCCGGTAAGACTTATAAGGCGAAGGTAGAAGAGATTTCTAAAAGTACGACCTCGAACAATTTGTCTTATCTGTTGACAGCTTTATTGCCGAATCGGGAAGAGCATCTTCCGGCAGGTATGTCCGGGAAACTATTCCTGCGCTCGGATGGCACTTTGCAACAGGCGGGTGTGATTGTCCCGCAGAAGGCCGTTTGTCATCGCCCGGTGGTTGGCGATTATGTCTGGACGCTGAATGCCGATGGGAACCGGGTAAGCCGAAAAAACGTGACTTTAGGGACATTGTTGCCGGGAGGAGGGATCGCCGTTGTGGACGGCTTGGAAGTGGGAGAGACAATTGTCGTGAGCGGACTTCGTTTTTTGTCGGAGAATATGGCGGTGCAAGTGGCTGACGAGAAACGTATTTAATGGATTCGGTTCGTTATAGCCCTTTTTAAGGGAAGATATTACTCGCTAAAAAGAATGTTATCATGAAACTGGTTAAATATTTTTTACAGAAAAAGTCTCTGACCATCCTGTTGCTTTTGCTTGTGCTGTTCGGGGGATTGTTCGCTTACGTGAAAATGGGGAAACTGGAAGATGCCCCGTTCACGATCAAACAGGCTTTGGTGCTTACCCCTTATCCGGGAGCCTCTCCATCGGAAGTGCAGACGCAGGTGACCGACGTGTTGGAGGAATCCATACAGTCGTTGGGGGAACTCTATTATTTGAAGACGGAGAATCGGGCCGGGCTGTCAAAAATCACGGTTTACGTGAAGAAAGAGATCCGGGCGGATGAGATGCAGCAACTTTGGGATAAACTCCGGAGAAAAGTGAGTGATGTACAGGGAAAACTACCGGCAGGAGCTGGGCCTTCTGTCGTGAATGATGATTTCGGGGATGTGTTGGGTGTTTTCTATGGGCTGACGGGAATGGGACATACCTACCGGGAACTGGAGGATCAGGCGAAGTTAATCAAGAATGAGATTCTCAAGGTGAAGGATGTTGCCAAGGTCGAGATATATGGGGTACAGACCCCGACGATTGATGTGAAAATCAGTCCTTCGGTGATGGCACTTAGCGGTATCACGACCGCGGATATTGCCCGTGCTTTCGAGGGACAGAATAAAGTGGTGGATGCCGGGGGGATAGATGTCGGGGAGAATCGGGTACGTATAGAGTCAACCGGGAATTTCTATTCGTTGGATGATATTCGGAATCTGACCATTGTTTCTAAAGGCGGGGAGCATTTCCGGCTGGCGGATATTGCCGAAATCGAGGAAGCCTACCAGACGCCGGCTTCCAATATGATGCGTGTGAACGGGGAACCCGCTATCGGAATTGCTATTTCTACGGTTCCGACGGGGAACGTGGTGGATATGGCCGAGGCGGTAAAAGAAAAGATAGATTGGTTTGCATCCGAGATGCCTGAAGGATATGCTCTTTCCTGCATTTATGATCAAGGGTACGAGTCTGCCGTGGCAAATCGGGGGTTCATTGTCAACCTGATCGTTTCCGTGCTGACTGTCGTGGCGATATTACTCTTCTTTATCGGTTTTAAAAACGGGTTGTTGATCGGCAGTGGGTTGGTGTTTTCCATTTTTGCCACGTTGATCGTGATGTTTGCTGACGGGATTGCCTTACAGCGTATGTCTTTGGCCGCGATTATCATTGCCATGGGTATGCTGGTAGATAATGCGATCGTGGTATCGGACTCCGCGTTGGTGAATATGCAACGGGGGATGCGCAAGCGGACAGCCATTATGAGGGCTTGCTCTGCAACGGCTTTGCCATTATTAGCCGCAACGGTTATTGCTATCCTGACTTTTATGCCGATTTATTATTCACCGCATATTACGGGGGAATTGCTGTCTTCGATGGTTGTTGTGATCGGGGTGTCATTGATGTTTAGTTGGGTATTTGCCCTCACGCAAACGCCGTTCTTCATACAGGAATTTGTGCGTCGTCCACGTCCGGATGAGTTGACGGCAGAGTTGTTTACCGGTAAATGGTATGATCGTTTCCGACGCTCGTTGCGGGTGGTGATCCGTCGTAAATATGTGGTGGTGGGTTGTCTTGTGGTTATGCTTTGCGTGTCGGCGTGGAGTTTCCGGTTTATCCCGAAAGTTTTCGTGCCTTCGTTGGATAAACAATATTTCACGGTCGATATGTGGTTGCCGGAAGGGACTCGTATTGAAGAAACTGATCGGGTGGCGGACGATATGGCTGATTATGTCAGTACTTATCACGAAATGGAGATGGTGTCGGCTTTCGTGGGGCGAACTCCGCCACGATATTATTTGTCGAACGTGTCATTCGGGCCTCAATCCAATTATGCTCAATTATTGATAAAATGTAGAACATCGTCGGAATCCCGTCAGCTATATGCTGTGTTACAAGATTCTCTCCCGGCGAAATACCCGGAGGCATTTATCAAGGTGAATAGTTTCGAATTGAGCCCGTTGAACGAGGCGTTGATTGAAGCTCGTTTTCTGGGACCGGACCCGGCGGTGCTGGATTCTTTGGTGGGTGTTGCCGTGGATATTATGCGTCGCAATCCGAAAGTGGCGGATGCCCGTAACGAGTGGGGAAGTATGGCGATGATGATTCGTCCGGTGTATGATCCCGTGAAGGCTGGAGCCTTGGGGATCACGAAGGCGGATATGATGCAGTCTGTGAAATCCATTCAAGATGGGGTGACGGTTGGCGTGTACCGGGACGACGAGAAGAAAGTACCTGTGTTGTTGAAATCTGCCGGGGCGAATATTACGAATGCCGAGGCTTTGGGTAATTTCTCCGTGTGGAACGGGGTGAATTCTGCCCCGCTGTCGCAAGTGACGGAACGGATTGAAACCACGTGGGAGTTCCCGCAGATGCGGACGTATAATCGGCAGTTGTCCATGGCCGCCATGTGCGGGGTGAAACCGGGTACTACTATGGCGGAAGTACACGGGGAGATCCGGGCAGAAGTTGAGAAAATACAACTCCCTGAGGGATATACATTCTTTTGGGATGCTCAATTCAAGGATCAAAAGGAGGCCATACAGGCCATCGTGATGTATTTCCCGTTGGCATTTCTGTTGCTTGTTGTCATTCTGGTGGCCTTGTTCGGAAACTTCCGGCAACCAATCATTATTCTTTGCGTGTTACCTTTATCACTGATTGGCGTGGCTGTCGGGATGTTGCTCACGGGATTTGATTTCGGGTTCTTCCCTATTGCGGGGTGGCTGGGATTATTGGGTATGATTATTAAAAACGTGATTGTGTTGATTGACGAGATCAACGTGCAGCATGGGAACGGGGTGGACTTGTACACTTGTATCGTGGAGGCCACGGTTGTACGCACCCGTCCGGTTTTGATGGCTGCAACAACCACGATCTTCGGGATGGTTCCTTTGTTGTTTGATATTGCTTTTGGGGGAATGGCAGCCACGATTATTTTCGGGTTGACATTTGCCACGCTATTGACGCTGTTTGTTACCCCGGCTCTTTATGCCATATTCTATAATGTAAAAGAAAATCAACGATGAAAAAGATATTTGTATTAGGTTGTATGCTGGCGGGTGCGTTTACCGTGTCCGCCCAACAAAGCTCTCTTCTTGAGAAATACCGGAACATGGCTTTGGAATATAACCATGATCTCAAGGCTGCGGAAAAGAATATTTCGGTGAGTATGGAACTGGAGAAATCCGCCCGTGCCGATTTGAAGCCGAAAGTGGAGGCGGGAGGAAATTTTCAGTACACGGGGAATCCCATGGAACTATCGGCAGATGTGCCTTCGTTGGGGCGTTCCGTGGGATTTAAGGGGAAAAATATGAAATACGGGGTGTCGATGTCGCTCATGCAACCGCTTTATACCGGGGGACGGGTGCTTGAAACGATTCGGATGGCCCAGTCACGGCAAGCCGTGGCGGCACAACAGGCGGAGGTGGTGAAGAATGCCGTGTGTTACCAGACGGATATTCAGTATTGGAACACGGTGGCCCGGCAGGAGATCGTGGGTGTGGCCACGGATTTTCGAAATTCGATGTCCTCGTTGGTAAAAACGATCCGGGAGAGGGTGGATGCCGGGTTGGTGGACCCGCAGGATTTATTGATGGCGGAGGTGCAACTGAACGAGGCGGAGTACCGTCTGTTGCAGGCAAAGAGTAGTTTCGAGACGGGGCGTATGGCTTTGAATTCGATTATTGGGCTAGAGTTGTCTAACCCGACCATGATAGAAGAGAATGTTCCTTTATTGCTGGTTGAGGATTCGGTTCTTCGGGGAAACGGGAGTAATCGGCCGGAGATCAGGATGGCCGAGGAACAGGTGAGGATGGCGGAAAGTGCGTTGCGAGTGAATGATGCGCAGTATAAGCCACAGGTCTATGTCGGGGTTGACGGGAGTTATTCTTCTCCGGGGTATAACTTCCGCACGGATATGGACCCGAATTACGTGGCGTATGCGAAAGTATCCATCCCGGTGTTTGAGTGGGGAAAGCGGCGAAGTGAGAAGAGAGCTTCCCGGGGGCAAGTCGGTATGGCTTCCGATCAGTTGAACCGGGTGAAAGACAACGTGGCACTGGAAGTACAGACGGCACGGCTGAATTTGTTACAGGCACTAGAACAGGTGAAATTGACAGGAAATTCGTTGGAGAAGGCCAAAGAAAATGAGACGAAAGCGTTGGAGCGGTATGGGGAGGGAAAAACGTCTATATTGGAAGTGATCGATGCTCAAACCTATCGGGAAAATTCGCAACTTAATTACGTGCAGGCTAAGACGGAGGCGCAGAGCTATTATTCCGGGTTAATAAAAGCCTTGAACGCGTACGAATCTTTGTAAATTAGACTAACTTTGCTAAATAAACAGGATCACGACATGAATAAGAAACTGGATATTTTGCTGTATGCCGGATTGTTTTCCGGGTTGGGGGTATTTTCATATCTCCTGTTAGTGAGTTATTCCGGTTTTTCACCATTGGTACAGGAAGAGTTGTATTCTTTCGGGGCTTGTCTGTTCTGTATTCTTGCATTCAATATTTTAGGGTATTTCACCATGCGTATCAGCTCGTGGCTGAACGTGAGCTACGCTTTGAATATCCGGAGAAGGTGGAGGATCGTTGTGATTTACCTGTTGGTGATGTTGATGTTCTTTTTGCTGAACTATGGTTTACTGGTTTCGGCTAAGTTACTGGCGGGGGCATCGCATCCTTTTACTTTCTATGGCGGGGGAAAGTTCGTACTGGTTCTCGTTTGGTTGGTGGAATTAGTTATCTTGGGGTTATTGCTGGCTTTCAGGGCTATACGAGAGATGTTGCGGTTGCAGCAACATACTGCGGCTTTGCAGGAAGAGAATAATACGGCGCGGTACGTGGCTTTGCAGAATCAAGTGAATCCGCATTTCCTGTTTAATAGTCTCAACACGCTGATTGCCGAGATCGAGTATAATCCTCGTAATGCTGTGGAGTTTACCCGGAATCTTTCGAATGTTTATCGTTACGTGTTGCAATGTCAGGATAAGACTCTTGTGACGTTGGGAGATGAACTAGATTTTCTGGATGCTTTCCTGTTTTTGCATAAAGTGAGATTGGGAGATTGTATTACCTGCGATATTGAAGTGCCGGATGATTGCTGGGAACGGATGGTGCCGCCGCTGACGTTGCAATTACTGGCGGAGAACGTGATCAAGCATAATTCGATTTCTACCACTCATCCGATGAGGATTGCCATTTGGGTTGATGAGAATTTTCTGGTAGTGAGTAATTTGGTTCACCCTAGGAAGGATGTCCAGTCTTCCGGAATCGGGCTTCAGAATCTGGCAAACCGCTGTAAGTTGATTACAGGTAAAGAGATAGAAATAGTTGATAAATTAGGTGCATTTACAGTAAAAATACCTTTTGCTGATGAATAATTTGAAAGTAGCCATTATTGAAGATGAGGTGCCGGCAGCCCGTTTGCTACACTCCATGCTCCGGCGATTGCGTCCCGCTTGGGAGGTTATGGTTTTGCCGGGGAGCGTGGAAGAGGCGGTGCAATGGTTTGCCGAGAACCCGCATCCAGATTTATTGTTTCTGGATATTCAGTTATCGGATGGAGATTCGTTCAATTTTCTGACATCTGCTCGCCCTTCTTCCGTGATTATTTTTACCACGGCTTATGATCAGTACGCGATTCGGGCTTTCACGGTAAATAGTGTAGACTATATCCTGAAACCCGTGGATGAGAAACGTTTGCTTGAGGCGATCGTGAAATATGAAACACTGGTTGCTGCAAATACATCTCCGGAAAACGGTTACTTGGATGTTATCCTCGATAGTCTCCGGCATCGGGAGAAAGCCTATCGTACTCGCTTTCTCATTGCGGGAGGGGAGCGTTTCCGTCCGTTGGAAGTGAGTGACGTGGCTTATTTCTATTCCGAGAATAAAATCACATTTGCGGTGACCTATACCGGGCAGGAACATATTGTTGACCTTTCTTTGAATAAGTTGGTGGAACAATTGGACCCAGATCAGTTCTTTCGAGCTAATCGACAAGTATTGCTTTGCGTGAAAGCTATTAGTCATGTGGAACCTTATTTTAATGGTCGAATTGTGGTTTTCGTGAAACCATCCTATAAATCACAGATTATTATTAGCGAGGAAAAGATTACAGCATTTAAGTTGTGGTTGAATTTTTGATGTAATACATTCCCGTTTGAAGATAAACAGAAAAGAGGCTTTTTAGCCTCTTTTCTGTTTGATGGTGGAGTAGCAGGGAATCGAACCCTGGTCCAAACACGGAATCCATATGCTTTCTACATGCTTAGCTTTTTGTTGTTTTTCAATTAGTTAATTGCATTTTGGAAAGCTAAGAACTGGTGCACTTGAATAAGTATACCAATTTCCTTCATGTTAGGACACCTAAAAGTGCACTAAGTTTGACAATAATGTTAATGAACTCACTCTTATTTTATGCTCAAATATAAGCAACATATAGCTTATACACAAGTAACTTACCACTGAATTATGGTGGTCGAGATATGATTTTTATATACATACTTTCTGTTATTAATTGGTTATACATTAAATTCTAATTTTATCTATCTCTCTGTTTACAATATACTGGTTGGTGAGTTTTCTTGCGAACTGGTGTATAAAGCTTAACACCTTATAATTTCTCACCTATTGGAATTTTACATTCTAAATTTATCTGGAATAAAAAAAGGTTTACCTCTGGTGAAGCAAACCCTCTATAATAGCATAATTGAATTGTTATCCTTTTGCAGCATCTAATCTATTAGCTAATTCTATAATATCATCTTTTCTTGCTAATACATTTATCCATTCAGAAGGAATCGTATCATAACCGTATATGATACCTGCCAATCCTCCTGCAATAGCTCCAACTGTATCAGTATCATCACCCAAGTTTACAGCTTTTAATACCGCATCTTTGAAACTGGAAGTATTAAAGATGCACCACAAACTAGCTTCCAAAGTATCAATTACATAGCCAGTAGAACGTATGTCCTTTAATTCAATTGCCTTAAACTCGTTATAAGACAGTCCTACCAACCTTTTAAAAGGAACATCTTCTTCAATAAATATTTCCCTCTTCAAAAGCTGTAATAGTATTTGTTGCATTGTCTGGTAAGCCTTCTCGCATGATTGTTGGTTGATGTACTGTATCGCAAACTCGCATAATGCAATACAAGCCAGAATACTTCTTGGATGTCTATGTGTCAATGATGATACTTCACCTATGATCTTGTACCTCTCTTCAACTTCCATGTTCAAGATATAAGGCACCAATGGTAATATTCTCATAAGTGATCCGTTACCATTATCTCGTTCTCTATCCATTCCTGCCAGTTCTGGTTTACATCCACTTTGCAAATAGGATATTGCTCTTGCTGTGGTAACACCAACATCAAATACTCTTCCGTGAGGTGTCCAGTAACCTTCATAATACCATTTCACGAAGTTGTTTCCAATTTCACTTAGATCGTATCCTTTACACAGTGATTCTGCCAAACAAAGGGCTAAAGAAGTATCATCAGACCATGTACCTTTAGGTTGATTATGCGTACCATACTCTCTCATCCCAACAACAGGATTCTTCCCTAACTCTTGTCTATGTTCAAATTCAACAGGAACACCTAAAGCATCGCCTATAGCTGTTCCTAATAATATATCTTTATTCAAGTTTGCCATACCTGTTTATATAGTCTATTTAATGTTCTAAATATACATAAATCTCTTTACCAATAGAAACTTTTAATGCAATATGTTGCTCTAAATCTCATATCCATAGATGGTGACTTTTCTTCTGAATTGGTATATAATAGCTAAAATGGAGAGAATTACTCACTAACTAAAATTCTGTCATGAGGAATATCTAAAATGCAATATTCTTTATCTTCAAAGCTGTCAACATAACAATAAATCAACACGTTATTAAATATGTAAATGTTTGATATTCTGGTACATTTACTTGGTACTATCCTATTCAACAAGTATCTTTGTACATGTAAATGATTGACCTGATGTTCTTTCCTGAATTAGATACTCTTTTGTTTGTTAGAAAAATTTATTCCTATGAAATTACGTAAGAAAGGAAAAACCTCCAATTCAGAATGGTTTGGTGTAGAACATTATCGAATTTTCCATGAAATGGATTTATTCAGGTATGTAAACATGGAGAGATTAAAAATGTTATATCCTGATATTTTTGGAAAACCCAAGACGAAGCTCGTCAAGAAAAGACAGCGCAACTAAATGATTGAAGCCAGTACCTATTATATATTTTAGGTGCTGGCTTTTTTGGGGATATAAACAATTTATTAGCGTTTCTGCCATTTTGGTTTATGATTTTAGGTGCTGGCTTTTTTGGGGATATAAACAATACAAAACACACAAGCATTTACTAAACAATTAGTTTTATCAAACTTTTGACTATAGTTACATCAATATTTCCAATCATAGTTAATCGTTTATTCTTGTTTGATTCAATATCACAGACATGATATTCCTTACCTACTTTGTACATTAAAGCATGTGCTATTGAATTTCTAAGATGATATAACAATGAAAGCATTATTGTGTAATGTTTCACGAAATATATGGTATTTTTAGGAGGAAGGTCCGTTGGTATATTTCCTTTTTTAGTGGATTTTAAATTGCATCCTCTCACTAACAACCATACTTGAGAAACATTGCCAAAAAGTAAAGCTTTAAGTTGCTTGTCCGTGGTAAAAGTTTTAATTTGCTTCTTCTCGTAGAACTCAAGATATCTATATAATAAGACTATATCATCTCGTGTTAGTCCATTTACTATTTGCTTTTTATTCATAATCTTGTATGCTTTAATATATCACTCCCAATACATAACAAGTATCTGGAGTGATATATTTATAAATTATTCTTGTGGTTTTCCTTGCCCGTTCAAAATTTGTTCCATTGTTGGATTATAAGCATTAGCACTTGTTGTAAAAATTCCACCATAATTTTGTAAGACTTCAAGTAAAGATGTGAAATTATTTAGTACTCTACAATTATGAATTGTAAATTCATTTCCTCTTATGGTCTTTAAGGAAGATAACGATGATATATTCTCTAAAGTAAAACAAGATTCTATTTTTATGTTACCTCCCACCATTGATAATTTATCTAAGCCTGTTAAAGTGTTTATCTTCAAAAAGGAATATTTTTCATTATTTGATCCGCAAATTAATAAATCTCCATCAATTGAAGTTAAGTTGCTTAATCCTTCTAGAGACTTTAAAGAGCTAAAACTAGATGTCGTATATTCTTTATGGATAGAATTGGTCGTGTATATTTGAAATTTACCACCAACATTAGCCAAGTTTTCTAAACCTTTAAATGAAATCAAGGAATTAAATACTTTAGAACCATAATAAGCTGATACATATATTTGGAAGTTTCCATTTATTCGTTTCAAATTATTCAATCCTTCAAAAGATTCTAAAGAATTAAAGACATAAGAATTAAATCCAGAATTTCCAACATAAGAACCTTGCAAAAGGAAATCCCCCCCTATTGTTTCTAAGTTATTTAAACCAGCAAAAGAAGATAATTTATTGAAAAAAGTATGGTTACTAGACAAACCGTCATGCCTTAGAATTAGCCCTCCTTTTATGCTCGTAAGCTTGTTTAGCCCTTGGAAAGATTTGAAATTTTCAAAAGCCGCATTTTCTAATTGTAAATCGCCATTTATGTATTCTAGGTTATTCAAACCATCGAATGATTCAATTTTATTAAATTCTCCTTCTCCTAAATATAGATTACCACTTATGGTTCGAAGATTATTTAATCCCGAAAATGAAGAAAGGTTATCAAAATGGGCTCCTTTTAAATGCAAACTTCCCTCAATATTTACAAGAGCATTCAATCCAGCAAAGGAGTTTAACATCTTGAAAGATCCTTCTACATAATTGGTAGAAGAGATTAAGCTAAAATCTCCCTTGATATTTTCTAGATGCTCTAAGCCTTCAAATGAAACTAAATTTGTGAATGACTGCGACATACCTGCATTTGAATTTACCTCTTTTGCATTAGAAAGCAAAGTGAATTTACCTCCAATACTCTTTAATTTACTTAATCCACTGAAATCCTTTAATTTTTGGAATGAAGAAGAAATCGAAGCAGAAGCTCGAGCCGTGGAGCTAAGTATAAAATCTCCACCTACACGTTCAAGATTGTTTAATCCTTCAAAAGATTCCAATGCATTAAATGAAGTTGCATTATGTATAGTAGAAGAACTGATAGATGTAAGCTTAAAGCAACCTTCAATCGCTTGTAGATTATTTAAGCCCTCAAACGATATAATTTTATTAAATGTATTGCCATTTTCTCCAGAATTTAATTCTAAATCACCTTGGATTATTTTCAAATTATTTAATCCTTCGAATGAAAGTAATTGATCTCCTCCTTCATACATCAACATGTTCCCTTCTATCAAAGTTAAGTTTTCCAACCCTTTAAAAGAGGTGAAAGTATTATATCCAATGGAAAGATTTCCTTTGATTGTAGATATATTTCCCAATCCCTCAAAAGAAGCAATATGATCAACCGTAAAATCTTCACCTATGTTGTTTAAATTATTTAATCCACTCAAATTTTTCAAGCGAACAATACTTAAAGTTAAATTACCTCCAATAGATTGCAAATTATTTAATCCTTGTAAAGATACATCTGTTTTTGATGCTTCAAATTGCATAACAAAATCACCCATAACCATGTTCAGATTTGTTAGACCTGAAAATGAAGTAAAATTTGGTAATTCTCCTTGGACAATAAAATTATTTCCAATATACTCTAATTTCTCCATTCCTGTAAAAGAGGAAAGATTTGCCAATCTTGTAGAACGATTAATACCTATTTCTAAACTTCCTCCTATTGACTTTAGATTTCCTAATCCTTCAAACGAAGTAAATGCATGTAAAGCAGCATAATATCCTTTCCCTTTTTCAGGAAGGTTTGAAAGGAGTCTTAAGTTTCCTCCTATTTGTTGTAATTTATCTAACCCTTTAAAAGAAGATAAATTTTTTAGAGATTTTCCTGTTTCTGTTTTATTACATGAGATAATTTCCAAATCTTTTCCGATTGTTTCTAAATTCTCCAATCCTTCAAAACTCTTTAAGGCCACCATCGCATGACTATATGTCCCATGCTCAATAGAAGTAATTTTAAAATTACCTTTTATTGTTTTTAACTTTCCTAATCCTTTAAACGATTCTAGTTTGTTTAAAGAATTAGCAGAGTTAAACTTATCTCCTGCAGCAGAAGAATATATTTCAAAATCTCCACCTATTAATTCTAAATTTTCTAAACCTTCAAAAGATTGTAATTCATTCATTCCACCTCCAGAATGGGCAATTGCTTCCAATTTGAAATCACCAGTTATCTGTATCAGGTTACTTAATCCTTTAAAAGAAGATAAGCTATAATTTGATATTGTCAAATTCCCGTCAATTATTTCTAAGGTATTTCCTAATTCTTCTATAGATGTAGTAGCGTCAATTGTAAGATTTCCAATTATCTTTTTATATTTGAAATTTTTAAGATCCTTGACTTCCTTTAAAATCAAATCTCCTATATATACTTCGGGCATTGCGTCTTGATTAATAATTAATGTATCTGTCAACGAAGTACTCTTTTCTTTGATTACAACGATTGATTTTCTTGATTCATTCATTGAATTTGCTTCAACCACAAAATTTAGCCATAGATTTGACGCATTAGAAGTATATCCATTATATTTTATCCAATTTTGCGCATCTTGTGGAATAATAACATCATAATAACGGTAATCATTTCCATTAATTTCAACCTTGTTTAGGCTATATTTAGCTGGTAGATTGAGTGTTTTTTGAGATAGGATTATTTTTTTCCTCTGTTGTTGTAATATATAGAGAGTATCTGATATATTACCGTCTTTCTTTTTAAATATAATTTGAGCTGTTCGATTTTCATGATTCTTATTTTCAAGCACGTTGAGATTCAATTTACTTGCTTGAATAGCTCTAGAGTGAATTAATTTGATCCAGCTAGAAACGGTATCGGGAATGATAATCTCATATTGAATGTTATGCTGTATTTCAACAGATATAGTTTCTCCTGCAGATGATATTTCGTATCTATTTTGACTCAAAATAATCGCATCAACTTGTTTCTGAATCACGTGTAGAGTATCTGCTAAATCGCTATTCTTGTCTTTTACAATGATCTCTGCTTGCCTGTCATCATAAATAGTGCTTTCTAAAATCGTGAATGACAATTTATCCACCCTAGATGCCTTGCTTGCCAATTGCTCGATCCACTCTTTTGCATCTTCTGGAATAATCACCTCGTAATCAACGTTTGTTTTTAATTCAACGTTAATTGTTTCTCCTTCTGCGGGGACATTATAAGTGTCTTGCGTCAAGATCAATTCATCCTTTTGCGCTTGATAAACATGAACCGTGTCTGCAAGTTCACTAGCGTTATCTTTAAAAATAATGAAACCTTCCCTTTTATCCGTGTTTGAATTGGCTTCTATTTTGAAATTTAAGTTTTTAGTTTCTAAAGCACGTGATTTTGAATTAACCTGTTTTATCCAGTTGAATTCTTGCGGGATCGTTGTGGTGTACGTGATGTTACTTTTAACCTCCACCGTTATATCACCACCCGTGGTTGGTAGATCATACTTGTCCTTGGTCAAAAGAAGCGCATCCTTTTTCTTTTGCGTTACCGTTAAAATTTTGGTGTTAGTTCCAGCCTTTACAGTGATGTTGGTATTTTGATCATCGTATAGCTCCGAGGGATTTACCGTTACAGAGATCGTGGCATTACCATTACCGCTAGTTATATCCGTTTTGCACCACTGGCTAGCGTTAGCTATAGTCCAATCTCCATTGCAAGTGATATAAAACTCTTTCTCCCCGCCTCCCGCTTCAAAAACAATATCTGTTGTTGAAAGTTCAAGCGTGACGTTGCTTGAATTACCACCGTTGGGATCATCCCCGTTATCATCCTTACTATCACTACAACTAAAAATAGCGAGTGATATCAAACACGCTAAAAATACAAATAACCTTTTCATAAACACTATTATTTTAATTGTTGATTTAAAATTTTATTGATTAAAGCATTGAAATAACCTTTCATGTTTCCATCAAGGGAATCATACTCGATTTCTTCCAAACAGGTAATATCCTCCTCTTTTTCCCCGTTTGTTTCGAGAAGAAACATTTTTGAATTTTCATCTAATTGATAGATGCACACAACATTCCCATACTCGTCTTTTTTCACGAAGAAATGACACTTGTCTAAAGAGTTTTCCATGATGAATTAATCTTTACTTCCAACCACCCAAGAAGTAATTAGTATAAACAAGAAAGCGTGGTAGTTGTCAACTTATCTTACAAGAGGGAACGACCAAGAACCCGACTGAAAATAAACAGCAACCCCACGCTAAACCATGTATATAGTAGATACATATACGGCAAGCATGAGCGTTTGTATCTGCTTATCCCTTCAGTCTAAAATTGGTCGTTTTTCTTGTAAAGGATAAAGCTAAACGCTTCCATTAATTCAATATGTCTGCCCACCAGTTAAACTGGAAGACAACACAAAAGTAAACAAATTTCAGCATCTAACAAACGCTTTTAGGGTTGCTGTGTGGCAAATTTAGAGTAATCAATTGAATTAAAAGAATTAATTTCCAACGGTTTTACTCTATAAACCATTTATAAGTATTATCACCATGTAACGCCTTATCTATCCCTTCGGTTAATTGCGTGGAGTTTAACGATCTATCTAGGAAGTTATCTATGTAACTGCTCTTGTTAGCACCAGTAAGCATGTTATAGAATTTCCATAAACTGATCTCGCTCGCACCATGCTCCTTTTTAAAGTTATCATCATGGTAATACGCCTTGGCAATAATATTTACCTGTGAATCCGTTAATTCCATGTTGGGGAGTAACTTCTTCTCTTTTGCGGGCAAGCATTGATACAACCTGCTTTTCCCCAAGAACTGGGCGAATTGATGTTCAGTGAGGTAAGAACTAGTGAAGCTCTTCATCAACCGTAAATGCTTTTCAGCATTATACTGTTGGAATAACTTCATAACCTCTCTAAAGAGATCATGCTGGCTCATCGCTCTAAGGTCTGTTTTAAAACCATCAGTAAACGTACACAAGTTACAACATACCTTGTTTTGGAAACCAATAGCCACACTAAACCTTTCTGCCACTTTCTTTGAATAAAGGTTCTCCCTGTTATAAGCTCTCACTCCTGTAATACATAAATTCACCCTGTTACCGTCTATCGTTTCATAAATGGTAGGTATTTCAAAAGCAAACGCCATTCTCTCGTAATAGATCGTCTTGTCACTTTCTAAAAGTTGAGCAACTGGCTTATGTATGGCTTCTGGTATCCTTCCCTTTATAACGTGACTTACCATTATATCTGGTTCCTCTATGCTTTCCCCTCTAAACAGCTCACTCGCTACCTTGTGTACCGTTTCAATAAACGAGGGATGAGATATTGTCATCTCGTTATCCTTGCTGAACACTGGCACGATGCAATCACTTTTTAAACGGATCATGTCAATTGGTTCCGTGTTAGCTTCAATGAAATGCTTTCTCCTTTTGTCCTTTCTAACAGGATCATTTACTACCTCATAAGGAGTGTAGGTAGGTTCTTCCTTTTTTGTATCATTACTACCAAATAAAACTGGCAATAACCCTTCATTTTGACTTGGAATTAATGTTGACGTGTTCATAATCTAATCTATTTAACGGTGGTGGAAATATTTGAAATTTCAGTTTATATATGGAATTGATAAATTTCCCACCAACCCAAGTTTCTAAAATTCATTATCACTTTTACTTGTTTTATTCATTTTCTAGCTTCAAGCCAGTTGAAAAATTAAACTGGAAGTATGTTTGCAGTTTAATTGTCAATAGTGGTGAGAATTATTTCCCCTCTTGGTCGTATATACCAATACTGGGAATTATTCACCAACTTCAATTTTTAAAGTTTACCGTTATCTGAATAACTGTAATAGTCTTCCTCGCAATACAAGATGTAATCCAGTAAATCTATATCTACATATGAAAGTGCGATCTTCACTTGTTTCACCAGTTCATCGTCCAGTTTAGTAGGTTCAAGATCACCAGAAGGTTGGTTTATGCAAATGATCACTCCTTTACAATTAGAGAGTATCGCCAGTTGCAATATAAACCTTACATCCGTAATGTTGTAAGATAAGGCACCTTCACTTACGGTAGACACTCCCAGCACTTTGTTACTGCCATTTAATAGAATAACCCTCGTGGAGATATGATGCTCTATTGTATCCTTAAACGGGGATACCAGTAACTCGTAAGCGTCCCTTGCGGATTCAATCTTGTATTTTTTAGAAGGTTTCCTCCTGTACACCAGTTCTACCACTGGTAATTTCACTTGCTCGTTCATGATCTATTTACACTTTAATCACGTTGTCATTTTAATAATTCAAGTTCACGTTAGCTTGTTGGGTTTGGCAAGGGAAGAGAAACTTCGTGTTCCTATATTACCTGCTTGGAAAGCCTGAATGACTTCCCCCGCTTTAATATCGAAACCTCGTTTCCCTCCCCTGTGCGCTCTCTGTCCCTGTATTTTTTATAGTGCAGCACACTTAACAAGTAATGCTTTTACAAAAAAAAGGAATAGAGATTACTCTCTACTCCTCTTCATCAAACAATATGGCAAACCTCCATATAACGATATCGCATTCATTTCCACCATAGCTAGCCCTGGTTTCCATGCTACCACAACAGATAATAGTCTGTCCCTCCAAAATAGCGAATAAATCCTCGTAACTTGTATTGACAGCTAACGGGTAAATATCCTGTAACCTGTCTTTATATTGTTCCTCTATAACGGGATCAAGGGGAACGTCATTAGGTGTTATCCCAGTTAATTTGGAACGTCTAACAAGATTACGGATTCTTATATCCACTTGTTCCTCGCCTTTAAGGCAAGATAACGAAATAGAGGTAGGATCGCCACCTTTAAACCCAACCACTTTTAGAATATCTCCCACTTTAGGCGGGTCTGGGAATGCAACCAGTAGACTGGCAAGTTTAGTATGACTAATTTCAGAAACACCTTTTGGTAAGGTAATTTGATTTACCTTGAAATCTCTTTTATTCATGGCAATTTGTTTTAGTTAATTGTTTTTTTTTCAGTGGTGGGTGGGGGATGTAAATAGTACACTACCCTCTCACGATATATATAATGCCAACCTAAAATTAGAGGGGAGGGGGTGTTTTTTAGAGGATACTTAAAGATATAACTCCACTTTCTCTTTTACCTCTTCTTGTGCAAACCTCTCCTTGTATATTTTTCTATTTATCAAGGAAGTTAGGAAGTATTGTAAACTATATACTTGCTTTGGCAAATTGGCACATAACTTGGATAGGTTATACTTTAGAGAATAGTAGTTTGCTTCTGTTTCATTTGAAATTGCTGTTTCTAAATCTGGTTCTGGGCGATTATACCTGTACAGGTACAATATTTCCATTAACTTGTAATCGTATGGTGGTGGTACAACGTTCCTCTCTACACAATAATCGTGAATAATCTTGTATTTTTCTCTTGCGATCCCGTCTAAAAACGTGAAGCTATCCTTTACATGAGGTAAGTCCATGATTATATTGGTATCTGTTATAAAGAACACCTTGTTAATCTCTATGACCTTACCCTCTTTTATCGCCATTTCCATGTATTTACTTACCGTTCCTCTATCCATGTTTAATAGTTGAGCGATCTTGTTCTTGCTGTAAAACGTGGCATTCGTGTTATTTAGGCACAAGCATTTAAGTAATACCAAGAACGCCTTCAACTTGTTTGGAATCTCTTCCGTTAATAAACTAGCATCAAACCGTACCCAGTTCATCGTGGGAATGTTTATCGTGTAAGTTATACTTGTGCTGATCCTACCAGCCTCCTCGTTATACCCTTTAATGGAATACTTGTCTAGTAACTCCAATTCTTTAAACTTGTTCGTGTATTTGCTAATAGTGTCTTCATTTTTTAAGCCTGTAACGTTACAAAGTGTTTTTCTCAATACATGGGATTCACCCGTCCTGCAATTTGACTTGTAAAGTAGCCACATGAATACATAAGTTTCATCCAAGTTCAATTTACCCGCTATATCTCTTGTTATTATACATTTCCTGCTTCCTTTCTGTTCGTTTGTCATTATAAATAAACCATTTAAACATCCATATATTGATAATCTAGAGGTATTTAAAAGAGAGTATCTGGGTTAGTGGCATGGACTGGCAAGCCCGTGTCACCATTACTAGTTATTAGTATTATATAGTTAATAGTATATACCCTGTCAAACCTGCAACAGTGACACCCAGTGAAATCCCCAACTTTTAAATATTGATCTTTATGCATGGATAATCTCTCTATTTCTGGTTGGAATCTCTGGTTACATGGAATACAGTTATATCATGTAGCTTTATGGATTAATCTTTATAAGGTGGCAATACTTGGATTCTAGTATCTTTATCTGGTATATAGTATATCTTTCTAACTTTATCTACCTGTTTCTTGATCTTTTTCAGCCCTTTAGACCTTATCCAGAAACCAATGGATACCTTGTTATCTGGGATACCTGATTGCACGGCTAATCGTCTTAATTGCTCGTAAGTGTACATGATTTATAGAGGTTTGGTTAGTTAAATGGTGTATCTAGCTTGGTGACACTTTAAATCCAAAAATTACTCCTCACGGGTGGACTGCAAGGAGTAAAGATGATCTTCATTTGGAATGGAGGTCAATCATCTACTGTTTATATGGTTGTTTAAAGTGGTATCTTTAACGTGATGCAAAGATAGTAAGTGTTTAATATTCCGACAAATAGATTGCGGGGATTCTTAAAAAATAGAGTGGAGATATAGCTATTGGAAAAGTTTAGGGGATAAGGGGAGCTAACAAGCAAGTTTTTTAATTGTAGATGTACTTGTACTTGTGATATTCTGGTTGGTGAGTTTTTAACGGATCGGGTATATAACAGTAAAATACTACCAATTATTCACTGCATGGTGAAATATACACAGGAAATCATACCTGTTATTTTTCTTGTCACTTCTTTTAGATAGGGGGAATATTTCTTACTTTTAACCAGCTAAAAAGAGTTATTATGGTAAAAGACGAGATGATTTTAATAGAAACGTTGAAGGCTATCGAGCCTGCGTTAAAAAAATATTTCGCTTATGACAGGGCGATGTTATATAAAGAGATTGAAAGCATGTATCTGGCTATTCACCCAGAAGGACTTTACGGTGTACTTAATGATGATAAATACATGATTGAGGTTCCAAACACGTTAGATGAACTGGCAACAAGTGATAATCCATTTGATTACTTGCGTTACGCTCCTAGAGAGCAAAAGATGATAAAAGCGTTTGATAGCTTAGCTTACATGACAGATAACATTCAAGGTATCCTTTTTAAAGATGACGGGGTGAAGAAAAAGATAGAGGAACTAGTTGAGAGAAGTAATATCCCAGAAGAATATCAAGTTGCCATGGTTCACGTTCTCTGGATACTAGCCATTATCTACAAGAAACATGAAGCTTTTCAACCAATCCTCGATCCAGAATTACTGGACGCCACGTGTAACATGGACACCTATTTCAAGCAAATAAGACCAGAAATGTTACAACTTTACCTGTTTTTGAAAGGGGATAGAAGGAAGAAAAACAAATCAATCACTTTAAGTAACAACCAAGAAAAAATCACCATAAACAACGCCACGGAGAACTGGTTTACCAATCTTTTAGATTCTTACTTGCACATCTATCTGGGTGTGGATTCCGTGGAGGAAGCCGAGAAGGAATTGAAAGAAGTCTATTCTGCCAAGAAAGGACGAAAGGCTGATGACCCGACACGAAACCTTGTAATAATGGGGGTATATCATTTACTGGAAGACCATTTTATAGCAAAGAATAGTGAAATATATTCTTTTATATACAAGTACATGGTGATCATCGGTTTAATCGAAGAAGGGGATATGATTGACATAAAGATAAAATCAGTGGTTGAACATTTCAAAGGTGACGATTATAAACCCCAATGGATACCATTATCACAAGGTAATTACAAAACTTCTCCCAATAATCCCTCCAAACTTTACTTCTGGTAACAACACTAGCCGCCATACATTTTTTTCTTGAAAAATTCGCAGAGAATGGTGATAATATAGGGGTCCATTTATCTGCGAATTTTCATTTGCGAGTTCTGTAGTTTTGCATCGTCAATCAACAATGATTGATCTGCAAACCTCTAGCAGGGATAGAGGCTAATCTTTTAAATCATAAAATTATGACAGATTTAAACAATGTGGTTTTAGAAAACCAAGTAAACAACGAGGAGAGCTTGCTCCGTAAAAATGTAGTAATAAACGGCAAAACGAAAGCGATGATCATCGCTCTTCCTAAAAACTACCAGATGGAGCAGCCCAAGAACAAGGGGAAGTTACTGGAAAGTTTGGATAAAGACAAGATGTTTGAGGTTATCTATAATTTTGCTCACCCCAAGCCGTTTATCGAGGCGGGAGAACCGCTAGTTGATTTAAACGGCAAAGAATTGCCTGCTGGTACAAATTGGGATGAAGTGTTGGTGCTATGCCAAACTCCCGATACCTACTGGCGGGTAGGGATGGAGGAAGAGGTGAAGTTGGCGCGAGTGCATGACTTCAAATCCGTTCAAGAATGTTTCCAAGCTATCGGATGTTCTATTTTATGCAGTCGCAACCCGAATAAAATCGAGCAACTGGGTATTGCCGCACAAGCTTCTGGTAATCAAACATTCCAAGAAATATACGATTTTGCAAGAAAGAATGGTCTTTCTATAAATTCCTCCCGTTTGTACTTGGACGTGAAAACTAGTATCGAGCAAACACTACGGTTAATGACGGGAGATTCCTCGGTGCCAGAGGTTAAAATTGGTAGACCCGTGGAAACGGCTCAAAGATTGTATGAATCAATCGTATTAACTTTAGGCAAAAGTAGTGCCGCCAAACGCTACCCGATCAAGGTGACCTCTTATTTCGAGAAGTTACACGGTATCAATGTCGTGGAAACTGCATTGCAGTTAATACCCGCCGCTCGCATCGCCCTCTACAACCAAATGGGCTGCGAGGACAAGGAAACGTGCTTGTCAAACACTATAACCCCCTTCATCGAACTGGCATTACAATACCAGAAAGAGCAACAAGAGGTTGCATAGTCAATTCTGCAAGTTAAAATCACGGCAAAGAGAATATTCTTGGTTTAGTTGAAGTCTGGTTACGAAAATTAGACTAAGGCAATCTCTTTGCCTTAAAATTTAAGGTCGGTGAGAAAATGTCTGGATGGGCATATAATAGCTAATCGGGGGGAAAATACCACCAAGTAAAAGATAATCAACATGAAAAGATTATTTCAAAAATTGAAGTTTGAAGTTATCCCCGCTATAATAAAAAAGGGGCAACGTTTATTTAACGCCTTGAAATCAATCGGGCATGATAACATACCAAGCAACGTGATACTGGATAAAACGCTTACAGGTATCGGTGCCACTTATCAAGAATTACACGCTAAACGTCACTCCATTATTATTGAACCAACGTTGCCTGTGATACACGATAAAGCGTACGGTAAAGATGAAATATTGCCAGTTTATGAAAATTGCAAAGTTCCTGACGTGAAACGGTATTTACAAAGAGCAGAAGTGAAATACAAGAAAGTTCTTACCACGCCAGAAAGTTTCTGGAAGATAAAGAATGCTTGTGAAGAGTTGAAATGGAACATGTACAATACCTTTTTCTGCCTGTTCGATGAATGCGAGAGGTTGACGGAGGATAGCGATTTTCGCAGGAAAATTACCATGCCGATGAAAGATTTCTTCCAGTTTAAAGGTAATGCGTTCGTGTCAGCGACCCCGCTAGAGGTAAGCGATCCACGTTTTGAAGGTTTCCAGAGGATAAAGATCACGCCAGATTTTGATTACAAGAAACCGCTAAACTTGATAGTTACCAACAGTTACGATTATTCAGTCCGCCAGTTGTTACTGGAACACTTGGTAAATAGTTCTCGTGTGTTTATTTTCTTGAACACAACGAATGGAATTGAGAAAATAGTGAACTCTTTAGGTATTGAAGGACAATCGAAAATATTCTGTTCAGAAAAAAGCGTGAAGAAATTGAAAAAGAAAGGTTACACTAACGTTGCAAGCTTGTATTCTGAACCTATCGCCAAGTATAACTTTCTAACTTGTCGCTTTTACTCCGCATTAGATATTATATTGAAGGTGAAACCAGATATAGTTATGCTTACCAACCTATATGAAGCGGAACATTCAATGATTGATCCTTACACGGAAGCGGTGCAAATATGCGGTCGCTTTAGAAAAGAAATTGATGGTAGCACTTTCAATTCTATCACGCACCTTACTAACGTTCGCAACACCTTAAAAGTGAAAACGGATGAAGAGATTGATATTGAACTGGAAGAGAAGTTGAAAACTTACGAGGGTTTACAAGCGAGATATAACGAAACAACGGATGCAACTCGCAAGAAGGCAATAATTGATGATATAAATAGGTTAGGTTTAGCGGAGTTTGCCACGAAACTTGATGATGGATTGCTTGAAATAGATCATTTCGCCATTGATAACTATTACAACAACGAGAGGGTGAAACGGTACTATTTATCTGGCAATGCTTTAAGGGAAGCGTACGAAGGAACGAACCATTTTACAGTGAATTACAGGAACGTGTTTCTTGCTGTTGGAGATAGTGACAGGTTAGAATTAAAAGAACTTCCAACATTCATGGAGCGCTGTAAATTGATGGTTGATAAGTTGAACAAGTTACAAGATGATCCAGATCGTGATTTTTATATCAATATTCTTAAACAGGAAAAAGATGGCGAGTTGATAATTGAAGCGTACGAGAAGTTGGGTGTTGAGGTACTTGCAAACAAGAAGTACCAGAGGGCAGATATTAAAAAGGAACTGGATAAATACAATACAGAATTATTGCGGTTTAGCTCGATGGTTGTACAAGAAGTTAAAGAAGCCTTCCCTTTAAACGTGTCAATGCCACAAGAAGATATTAAAAACCAGTTACAGGATATATACAAGCGGTATGGCATTGATTACAAGGTAAGGAAAAACACTATTGAGGATTATTACGATGCAAGTCCCTCGTATCACAAGAAACCGTATACATACACTCTTAAAGCGATAAAAAAGTTTCCAACCAACTAAAAGCATAGTTAATGAACTAATAGAAGGTGTACCTGTTGATGACATTGATTTTTAATTGCTTGATAGGTATTTCTGATGGTAAAATTACAGTTGGTGAATTATTTACGGAATGGGTAATATAAAAGGAATTTGACGGTATTTTTTCACTTGCAAGATTAATTTTGAGAATTAATATCAAAGTTGAAATGCACTCTCTTTGCTCATTTATTTTTATTTTTGTAAAAAGATTTTTTTACGAGATGAAATATTTGATATTAGACACTAATATATATATCCATTTTATTGATTTCGAACAAATTGACTGGATGAGGATTTTTAATGATAATATTTGTATCGTGATTCCTCCTAAAGTACAAAGAGAAATAGATAAACTTAAGGATCAAAGCACAAGCCCCAAAAAAAGGAAAAAAGCAAAGCAGGCATCAGCTAAAATTGCTGATTATTTATTAAATGACAAAAGTGGGAAATATCAGGTGAAAACTTGTAAAGATCCTAGAGCAAGTGAATTTGATGAAGACATTTTTAATAAAGATGTTGCAGATAATTGGATATTATTATCAGCCATTCGTTTAAAAAATGAAGAAAATATTGAGGTGATACTAGTTGCTGCTGATAATGGTATATTAGTCAAGGCCAAACAGGTTGGATTAAATTATTACCAAATGCCTGATAAATATAAATTGAAAGAAGAACTTTCTGATGAAGAAAAAGAAATAAATAATTTAAAAGCAGAACTCGATAAATATAAAAACAGGCTCCCCAAACCATGTATTACTTTTGCAAATGAGCAAGAACGAATTGTATTCAAGAAACCCTCAAAACGAATTGTAGAAGAAGAACTTAAGCTTTACATGGATAATTTGAAAATAGAGAATCCATTTCAAAAATATGAAGAAATAGATACATATAATTTATTGGGAAATTTGTCATTGAATTCTATGCTTTATACGGATGAACAAATTGAAAAATATAATACAGAATTGGAGGAATATTTCGAAGAATGCGAAAAATACCAAAGCTTTGTTATACAAAAAAATATTTTAGATGAACGTTTTAAAGAAATAACTTTTGAACTTCATAATGATGGTTCCGCTCAGACGGGTGATATGAATATTTTTATAAGGTTTCCTCATGATATAAAGCTTTATAATAAAAATTGTAAGATAAAAAAAGATAAAGAAGAGCCCATAAAACCAGAACTTAGATTTGGTGTATTAGACAGAAAATTATTAAAATCAATGAGATTTAATGAATGGGTTGATCCTTTTAAGGGTACAGGAATACCTCAGATATATTGTTGGAATGTAGAAGATATTCTAAATGTAAATGAATTTAATTTCAAGGAAACAAAAATGAATCATAATATTTATCGGATATTGGAAATACCAGATTCATTATATATAGATATTGCCTCTTGTCATAGTTTTAGCGTTGATTGGTTTATTGTTGATTCAAAATTAATAGATGGTATAAAAGGTTCTTTAAATATTATCATACAATAATTATTGTTTTAATCATTTTGTTATTAAGTGTTCGTAATTAAACGAAAGTAAGCTCAGTGAATAATAGCCAGAAGATACATTGTTATACACCATTCTGGCTAAAACTCACCTTACTAAATTTATCAACTTTAGATGCAGCTAAAGTAAATTACTCATAGCTTCGTCCATTTGCTTATTTAGAAAAACTTATTCATTCTCATCATTTAATTGTTGTTTTAGTCGCTTCATATGCTTACTGATATTTTTATTCATGACTTGTGCATAGGCGGCTTCTGTTACACGGATAGAAGAATGTCCTAATAGCTTACTAACAATCTCGATAGGTACATCATTATTTAGTAAAATCGTACTTGCGTAAGTTTTACGGGCGGTGTGATGTGTTAACCGTTTATTAATACCCAATATTTCTGCAATCTCCTTTAAATAGGAATTTATGCGTTGGTTACTAATCATAGGTAATATAGGTTTGTCTATTGGTTGACTTTTGTTACTATATTTCTCTATAATCTTTAAAGCGGGAGGTAATAATGGAATTTGCATACTATTATTTGTTTTTTGCCTTACCATATTAATCCAGAGTTCTCCGTCTAAACCTTTAACAATATGCTTTCTACACAATAGAGATGCTTCTGTATAAGCTAAACCACTATATACAGAGAATAGATACAAATCTTTCACGTGTTCTAATCTCTGTTGGCTGAAATGGTAGTTTTCCAAACGTTCAATTTCATCATCAGTTAGAAAGGTAATACTTTTGGAGCCAACTCTTAATCGTTCATAAGCCATAAATGGGTTCTTTTCAAGTAAACCGCATTTTACGGCATACTTAGCTGTTTCAATAACCTTCTGTAATGTTTTGTTTACAGAGTTTGGTACTTGGTGTCGTTCTGTTAGGAGGTATTGTTGGAATGTAGAGATAAATTGATAATCGAGTCTTTTTAATGGTATGTCATTCATGTTGTATTTGTATTTTATAAAATTTGTAGTATGGTTGTACACATCTTTGAATTTACGATATGTATCCTTGGCGTATTCTTTGCCAATAAGTTCTTTCATTTTATCTAAACGTTCCTTCATCAGTTTGAGAAAGGTTTGTTCATCTGGTATCCCTTGTTTTAAGTTAAAATACAGGTCGTCAATGCTAAATCCATTGGGATTGTTTTCTTGCAGTTTTTTGGCGATAGTTTGTATATGCTCTGTTTGTAAATAGAGTGTACTGTTTATATCTTCTGCAATAAGATTCTTACCTCTTACTTTTTGCTTTGTTGCATCCCAGAGTTTGGGCAAAATAGATATACCAGTTGAGAATCGTTTGTGTTTTCCATTTACAGAAACTTTGCAGTAAATGGGAGCCTCTCCTTTAGCATTACTTTTGAACGTGTAAATGAAGTAATAAATACTAACTTTAGGTATCATTTGATGTTGTGTTATGTGCACATAATCAGTGTCTTATGAGGGAAGTTGGTGCACTTTTAAAAGTGCACCAAAAAAATGAAAAAAGGTGCACCAAAAAGTGCACCAATTTGTACCGTTTCTATGTATGAAAATCAATAATTTTAATTGTAACTAATTGATTTTCAATAATTAAGTGGAGTAGCAGGGAATCGAACCCTGGTCCAAACACGGAATCCATATGCTTTCTACATGCTTAGCTTTTTGTTGTTTTTCGAATATAGCCCGGAAAAAAGCACCCAAACTATACCTTAGTTTCTGTTATTTCATCAGCACCACGAAACAAGATGTTGACTAACCTCGTATTGCCTGCACCCCGAATGCTGGTTAGCACAAGGTGGGACCGCCAGCGGGATGTCTCGTCTCCACTACCTTGAGCGGAGATTAAGCCTCAATCTACTATGATTCGATTAGGCAGCAAGAGCGTAATTTCTTTCGCCAATTAAAATTTTGCGTCCGGGATTTACGGGCCGGCTTCACTACGCCCGACATGCTTACATACCTATTCTTCATGCTGTCAAATCCACGTCTACCCCATAGATATATGGGTACAAAGATACGAATATAATTGAAAATGGAGAATTGAAAATTGAAAATTATTCCATCAGATGCTCGATGAGGATTTTGACTCCGATGGCGATGAGGATGATTCCCCCGAATAATTCGACGTTGATACCTTTGATTTTTCCGAAACGGTAACCGCTGATGACCCCGATCAGGGAGAGGGCGAATGTCACGAAGCCGATGATGAAGGCAGGGAAATAGATGCTTGTTTTAAGGAAGGCCATACTGACTCCGACGGCAAGGGCATCTATGCTGGTGGCTACTCCCAGTGTGAGCAAGGTTTTGGTGGAAAAGGACGAGATGGTGGTTTCTTCTTCCCCAAAAGATTCGTAGATCATCTTACCACCTAGAAAACCAAGAAGGATAAAGGCAATCCAGTGGTCAAAGGCGGTAATGTACGAGCTGAAGCTGACTCCCATGAGCCAACCGAGCAAGGTCATCCCTCCTTGAAAAATTCCCATGGTAAGGGCCAGACGTAAAGACTGCCGCATGCAGAAAGGGCGCATGACAATACCGCCGCTGATACTTACGGCAAGACTATCCATGGCTAGGCCTACGGCGATCAATAAAATGGAGATGATTCCCATGCATGAAATTTTTGACAAAAGTATAAAAATGATGGAGGAAATGAGCGTAAAAAATGTAACTTTGTAAAGATAGAGTGATTATTTATAATAAGTATAGATATGAATTTACAGACGAAGATTACAATTGCGGCACCGGATTTTTCGATAGATTATAATTCCAAGCTGATGATGTTGGGATCGTGTTTTGCGGAAAATATGGGTGGTAAGTTCTCGTATTACAAGTTTGACGTGGATGTGAATCCTTGCGGAATTATTTATAACCCGCTGTCCGTGGCAAACGTGTTGCGTCTGATCATGGAAGGAAAGCCGTTCGGGAAGGATGATTTAAGGAAAGTCGGTGAGAAATGGGTGAGTCTGTACCATCACGGGGCATTCTCGTCCACTGATCCGGAAGAGTGTCTGCGTCGGATAAACGAGCGTTTGGAGAGGGCCACAAGAGAACTTCGTTCTTTAGATTTATTGGTAATCACTTGGGGAACAGCGTGGGTGTACAAGCATGTGGGGGAAAATATGGTTGTGTCGAATTGCCACAAGATCCCTTCGCAGGAGTTCGAGCGTAGTCGGTTAAGTGTGGAGGATATTGTGAAGGAATACGTGGAGTTGATTGGGCGTTTACGGGAGATTAATCCGGGACTTCGAGTATTGTTCACGGTAAGCCCGATCCGCCATTGGAAGGATGGCGCTCATGGGAACCAGTTGAGCAAGGCCACGTTGTTGCTGGCGATTGATCAGTTACGGGAGAAATTGGATCACGTGTATTATTTTCCGGCTTACGAGATCGTGTTGGATGAATTGCGGGACTATCGTTTTTACGCGGATGATATGTTACATATGTCCGGTCTCACGGTGGATTACATTTGGGAACGTTTTTTGTATAGTTTCATTACTCCCGATGTGTTGGGGTTGATGAACCAGATCGGACGGATTAATAAAGGGGTGGCGCATCGTCCGTTCGACCCGCATTCCGAGGATTATCAGCGTTTGGTAAAGAAAATGTTGGCTGAAATTGCCATGATTTCCCATTCCTATCCGATGATTAATTTCTCGGCGGAGGAGGAAAAATTAAAAAGTTTAGAGTTTAAAATTTAGGATGAAGAAACTACCCTCACAGTCTCCCCCTTGCACAGGGGGAGAGACGAATGCAAGAAGGCTTCACGATGTTTCAATGTAGCGCATCCTCCCCCTGTGCAAGGGGGAGACTGTGAGGGTAGTTGGAAAATTAAAAGATAAAAAACTAAAAGATGAAAGTTGAAGAAACCTGTAACTCGTCAAAGGCGAATCCGGGCTAAAATCTAAAATTCCACGGGTGGTGCCGTAACCGTGTCTTGCTCCACGACGGGATTCAGTTCTTGTAGGTAAATAGTCGTTTTTACCGGATAAGCACCAGAGTACTTTTTACGGATTCGTTTCAAGGCGGGGATTGCCTCGATGCGGGTGCGGAAATTACCTACCCGGATTTTAAAATCAGGATCGGTGTATTGCAGGTATGCCGGAATGTCCGGGAACTCTTCTTCGAATCGTTTGGTATAGCTTTTCAGCGTGTCCACGTTCGTACCGTATGAACTACGGGATAGGATTTGGATGCGATACCCTTGAAAAAGCTGTTCTTTCCGGTTCACGGAAATATTCAGTTTTAATAGTTGTTCGATTTTCGGATCGGCATGAATGATCACTTTACCTCCGGTAATGGAATCTGTTTCCGAGAGTTGTTTCACGAAGTCAATCTCTTTTTTGACCGGGGGAATAGAATCTGTTTGTGCCCAAACGAGGGACGTGATGAAAAGTGATAATATGACGAGTGTTAATTTCATGGGTAAATCTCTATCGTGCGTTCAACTAATTCGACTTCAATCGACAAAGATAGTATAATTTGTCTTTTTGTGGTAGAAAAATAGATAAATAACACTATTTTTGTAGTCGCAAAAATTTAGCGTTCTACATGAAAAAGGAATAATAAGATGAATCAAGTAACAGATCAACAAATCATTGAAATATTGAGAAAAGAGGCCGTTCCGGCCTTGGGGTGTACCGAACCGGTAGCCTGTGCTTTGGCGTGTGCAAAGTGTAAAGAAGTATTGGGGGGTGTGCCTGAGCGTTTGGACGTACTGGTTAGTGGTAATATTTACAAGAATGGTATGGGTGTCGGCATTCCGGGAACAGGAATGGTCGGGTTGCCTATTGCTGCCGCTTTGGGAGCTGTTTGTGGAAAATCGGAGTACGGGTTGGAAGTGTTGAAAGAGGTGAACGTGGGGGATAACTTGCAGCGTGCGAAAGATATGTTAGGTCAGGTGACGGTTTCTTTGAAAGAGGATGCGCCGGATAAATTGTATGCCGAGGCTCTGGCCACGAAAGGAAATGATACGGTGAAGGTGATTATTGCTCACACGCATACTAATATCGTTTTGGTGGAGAAGAACGGGGATGAGATTTTCAAAAGAGAATTCCGTCTGGATACGTCAAAACCGGAAGATAAAGGACCGGAATTGAGCGTGAAACGTATCTGGGATTTCGTGCATGAAGTGGACGTGAAGGACATCGAGTTCGTGTTACAGGGTGCCGAAATGAACAAGGCAATCTCGGCCGAGGGATTGAACTCGGAGTATGGGTTACAGATTGGTAAGACATTAAAAGAAAATATAGATAAAGGGTTGCTGGAAGATGACTTGCTAAACCGCACGTTGATTCGTGCTACGGCAGCATCGGATGCCCGTATGGATGGATGCCCGAAACCGGTGATGACGAACTCCGGTAGTGGTAATCAAGGAATCACGGTATATCTGCCGGTGGTGGTGGCTGCCGAGAAATTCGGGGCATCCCGTGAACAATTGGCTCGTGCTTTGGCATTGAGTAACTTGATAGCCGTGCATATTCACCATTACATGGGACACCTTTCAGCTCTTTGTGGTATTCTGATTGCCGGAACTGGTGCGGCATCCGCAATCACCTATTTGATGGGAGGAACTTACGATAACATGGTGAACACGATCAAGACGATGTGTTCTAATTTGACGGGTATGATGTGTGACGGGGCAAAACAGGGATGTGCTTTGAAGGTATATTCCGGGGTATCGGCTGCCGTACAGGCCGCTTTGTTGTCCATGAGAGGAATCAAGACGAATAATGATGGAATCGTGGAGGAAGATATTGAACGTACCATTCGTAACGTGGGTTTGATCGGAACGAAGGGTATGGAGGAGACGGATAAGACGATCTTGAATATCATGTGCAATAAGAAATAATAGAAAGAATTGAATCCGTACGTAAATATACACACGCATCATGTTGGTGAAGGAATTAACATTCTGGATGTTGGTGAAGGAAAGGCGTGGGTAGAAGGAGAAGAAAAACGGAAATCGGTGGAGGGGCAGGAGGTGTTTTATTCCGTGGGGGTTCATCCCATGAAATTAGCCGGGCTGGGAGAGAATGTTTTTACGGGGATAGAGGATACGACACGGATGGAAAAAGTAATAGCAATAGGAGAGTGCGGTTTGGACCGTCGCTCTCCTATTTGTATGAAGACGCAGGAAGAGATACTGGACGTTCAAGTCGGTTTGGCGGAAGAGTTGCGTAAGCCGTTGATTATCCATTGCGTGAAGGCGTATTCGGAATTGATTGCCGTGAAGAAACGAACGGGTTCTTCCGTACCTTGGATTATTCACGGGTATAACAATAACGAACAGATATTGCGGCAGTTGTTGGATCACGGGTTTTATATTTCCGTGGGAGCGGCTTTGCTGAATTCGCACTCGAATGCTTTTCAATTGTTGCGGGTTATCCCGTTGGGGGCGTTGTTTTTGGAGAATGATGACAAAGAGGTGGAGATTCACGTTATTTACGAGGCCGCATCTGCCATTTTAGGGATAGAGGTGGAGGCATTGAAGGAAATGATGAGAATGAATTATAATCAAGTTTTTGGAAAATAGTATGGATTGGTTGAGTAGAACGGAATTGCTTTTGGGAGAAGAACGGTTGGGTTTGTTGAAGAAAGCTCATGTGTTAGTGGCAGGATTAGGAGGCGTTGGGGCGTATGCTGCCGAACAATTATGTCGGGCCGGGATCGGAGAGATGACGATTATTGACGGGGATTGCGTGGACGTGACGAATAAAAACCGTCAACTTCCGGCGTTGGATAGTAATATCGGTAAAGCAAAAGCCGAGATCATGGCGACCCGGTTTCGGGATATAAATCCGGATATTCAATTGCACGTAATCAATGACTTTATTAAGGATGACCGCATGATTGATATTCTGGAAATGGCGAAGTATGATTACGTGGTGGATGCCATTGATACATTGGCACCCAAGATATTTTTAATATACCATAGTTTGCAAAAGGGGTATCGGGTCGTGAGTTCCATGGGAGCTGGGGGCAAGATGGACCCTGAACAAATCCGGATAGCCGATATTTCCAAATCATATAATTGTAATCTAGCCCGGATGTTGCGGAAAAGGCTGCATAAACTGGGTGTCTATAAAGGAGTAAAAGTCGTGTTTTCCCCCGAAGAAGTTGACCCGGAAACCGTTGTTTTAAGCGAGAGTGAGAATAAAAAGTCGAATGTTGGGACAATTTCTTATATGCCACCTTTGTTTGGGTGTTTCTGTGCTTCGGTGGTGATCCGGGATATTGCGAATCCGATTTGACGACATTATTTTACACAAATCCACCCCAAATAAAGAAGTAAATTAACCCAGATAATCTCGCTTTTTCAGAGATTATTCGAAGATGATTCGTGGCTTAAATATTATGTAATGTCGGATCTCCGAGGAATCTTCGAGAGAGTTTCGAATAAGTGATAGTATTTCCATTAAATTTTGGTAGGTTCTCTTGGGGTTCTCTTTAGTAAATAAAGAAAATGAGGGGGGGATAAATGACTTTTGCCCCCCTTTTTTAAGCTCTTAGCTTTTGTGCAGTCAGCCGGTCCATCTTGGATTCGGCGTATTCTTTGGTGATCGTGATCGATTCGCAATTTTGTGAAGGAATCTCGAACATCAGGTCTGTCATGATGGCCTCGCAAATAGAACGTAGTCCGCGGGCTCCCAGTTTGAATTCAACAGCCTTGTCTACAATGTATTCGAAGACCTCTTCATTGAAGTTCAGCGTGATATTATCCAGTTCGAATAATTTCACGTACTGGCGGATAATAGCGTTCTTGGGTTCCGTGAGAATGTTGCGTAAGGCTTGACGGTCAAGTGGTTCCAAGTAGGTCAGTACCGGTAGACGACCGATGATTTCGGGAATCAACCCGAAAGATTTCAAGTCTTGTGGTGCGATATATTGCAACATATTGTCCCTGTCAAGAACGGCTGTTTCTTTGCTTGCCGTGAACCCGACTACCTGCGTGTTCATGCGTTGGGCGATTTTCTTTTCAATTCCATCGAAGGCTCCCCCGCAAATGAACAGGATGTTTTTCGTGTTCACGGGGATCATCTTCTGGTCGGGATGTTTACGTCCGCCTTGTGGGGGAACGTTCACGATAGAACCTTCCAGTAGTTTCAATAATCCTTGTTGCACTCCTTCACCGCTCACGTCACGCGTGATGGACGGGTTGTCTCCTTTACGGGCAATCTTGTCGATCTCGTCGATGAAGACGATCCCTTTTTCAGCGGCATCCACGTCGTAGTCGGCAGCTTGTAGCAAGCGGGTCAAGATGGATTCGATGTCCTCGCCCACGTAGCCGGCTTCCGTCAACACGGTGGCATCGACGATGGTGAAAGGGACGTGCAGCATCTTGGCTATCGTGCGGGCCAACAAGGTTTTCCCGGTTCCCGTGCGTCCTACCATGATGATATTTGACTTCTCGATCTCCACGTCATCATTGGAATGTTTCTGTGTCAATCGTTTATAATGGTTGTAAACGGCCACGGCGAGGTGCTTTTTCGCCTCGTCTTGTCCGATTACATATTGATCCATAAATTGTTTGATCTCTATCGGTTTTTTGACTTCGATATGATCCATGTCAAGGGGGGTAGAATGGCCTCTTTGTTCTTCCTGTACAATGTCATACGCCTGTTGTGCGCACATATCACAGATAAAACCGTCTACCCCGGAAATCAGAAGATCAACCTCACTGCGTGATCTTCCGCAAAATGAACATTTGTCTTGCATTACTTGTGTTCCCGAATTAATACTGTGTCAATCATCCCGTATTCTTTGGCTTCGGCTGCGGTCATCCAGTAGTCGCGATCAGAGTCTTTCTCTACTTTCTTGATCGGGTTTCCGGAATGATCAGCGATGATCTGGTAAAGTTCTTTTTTTAATTTCATAATCTCGCGAGCCGTGATTTCAATATCGGAGGCTTGGCCTTGGGCTCCACCCATCGGTTGATGGATCATGATGCGTGAGTGCTGTAATGCGGAACGTTTTCCTTTGGTTCCGGCAGTCATCAGCACGGCACCCATGGATGCGGCCATCCCGGTACAGATGGTTGCCACGTCGCATTGAATGTATTGCATCGTGTCGTAAATACCTAATCCGGCATAAACGGAACCGCCCGGAGTGTTGAAATAAATCTGAATATCCTTGGACGGGTCTGCCGATTCCAAGAATAGTAATTGTGCCATGATAATGTTGGCTACATCGTCATCGATAGGTACTCCGAGAAAAATGATCCGGTCCATCATTAACCGGGAAAACACGTCCATGCTTGCCACGTTTAGCTGGCGTTCCTCGATAATGGTCGGGTTTATATAGCTGGAGATGGCAGATTCGAACCGGTGAAGGTTCAAGCTGCTAATCCCTTTATGCTTGGTGGCATATTTTTTAAATTCATCTTGTGAAAACATAATCTATGTATTTTAGTTATACGGGTGCTAAGTTACGAAAAAAAAGAAGGGGAAAAGATACTTTTGTCTATATTTGGGTTTAAAATTTGTGTTGTTGTGTTTAATCGAATAATGTGTTGCTATGCGGAAACAAAAGATTTGGTTATTTCTCGTGTTTTTTCTCCCGGTGATTTCCGTTTGCGGGGATGGGGTTTACAAGAAGAGTGGAAAGGGATTTCGGGACCTGAACAAGAATGGCAAGCTGGACCCTTACGAGAATCCGGCAGAGAGCGTGGAGGTGCGTTTGCAGGACTTACTCCGGCAAATGACGCTGGAAGAAAAAGTGGGACAGTTGGCTCATACCTTAGGCTGGAATTATTACGAGAAGGATGAAAATGGTCAGGTTCGGTTGACGGACTTGTTTCGGTCGGATCTGAAAAATCGTTATATCGGGTGTTTTTGGGCAACGTTGAGGGCTGACCCGTGGACCCGAAAGACTTTAAGGACAGGCTTGTCCCCGCGGGAGGCGGCAGAAATGACGAATGCCATGCAGCGTTACGCACGGGATAGCACTCGCTTGGGAATTCCCTTGTTTTTGGCGGAAGAGTGTCCGCACGGGCATATGGCTATCGGGACGACGGTGTTTCCCACGGCTATCGGGAGGGCAAGCACGTGGAACACGGAACTGGAGGAGCGAGTGGCCGAAATCGTGGCATTGGAGGCCCGTTTACAAGGGGGGCATATCGGTTACGGGCCAGTGCTGGATGTTGCCCGGGAATTGCGTTGGTCTCGGGTGGAAGAGGGATACGGGGAAGATCCTTTCTTGAGTGGGAGTATGGGAAGTGCTTATGTCCGGGGGTTGCAGGGAGGAAACGTGGGGAGTGGCGAAAATGTTATAGCCACGTTGAAACACTTCACGGCTTACGGGGTACCTGAAGGCGGGCATAATGCCGGGATGGCTCATGTGGGAGTGCGGGAATTGTTGACAGAGTTGTCCTATCCTTTCGAGATGGCCGTGAAAGCGGGGGCGTTATCATTGATGACGGCCTATAACGAGGTGGATGGGATTCCTTGTACGGCGAATCCATTCCTGACAAATCAGCTTTTACGGGATCAGTGGGGATTCTCTGGTTTTGTGGTTTCGGATCTCTACGCGATAGATGGGTTGATGTCGCAGCGAGTGGCAGCCGGTAGGGACGAGGCCGGGATATTGGCTTTACGTTCGGGAGTGGATTCCGATTTGGGTGGAAATTGTTTCAGTGCTGATTTGGTGAGAGCTTGCCGGGAGGGGCGATTGGCCGAGGCTGACATTGACCGGGCCGTGAGTCGTATTTTACGGTTAAAGTTTAAAATGGGATTGTTTGATAATCCATACGTGAAGGTGAAGAAGGCAGAAAAGCTGATCGGCACGTCCGGGCATCGGGAGGTGGCGAGGGAAGTGGCTCGCCAGTCTGTTGTGTTGCTGAAAAATGAAAATCAATTGTTACCCTTGTCGAAGGAGGTGAAACGGGTAGCGGTTATCGGGCCGAATGCAGATAATGTTTATAATCAGTTGGGAGACTATACGGCACCACAGGCACCCGGTTCGGTAATTACTGTACTCGAAGGTATCCGGCAAAAGTTGCCCGGTGCGGAAGTCCGTTACGTGAAAGGGTGTGCTGTGCGGGACACGTTGGACACGTCGATCGGGGAGGCTTGTGAGACTGCAAAAAATTCCGATGTTGTTGTGGTGGTTTTGGGGGGCTCTAGCGCACGAGATTTTGAAACGGATTTTTTGGAGACAGGGGCTGCCGTTGCGAATGAACGCAAGGTGAGTGATATGGAGTCAGGAGAGGGGTTTGACCGGATTGGTTTGTCGCTGATGGGCAAGCAAGTGGAATTATTGAAAGCGTTATATGCCACGGGTAGGCCCGTCGTGCTGGTCATGGTTCAAGGGCGTCCCTTGGAGTTGAACTGGGCTGCGGAACATATCCCGGCGATCTTAACGACTTGGTATCCGGGCGGTGAGGGTGGTCGGGCCATTGCGGACGTGTTGTTCGGGGACTATAACCCTGCCGGGAGGCTCCCCTTGTCTTATCCTCGTCACGTGGGTCAATTACCCGTGTATTATAATCATAAATCTGCCGAACGACATGATTATGTGGAGGGAACTGCTGCCCCGTTATATCCTTTCGGGTTCGGGTTGAGTTACACGACTTTTGTTTACGAGGGAATTGATGTGCGTGTCGAGGGGGATTCGGTTCGGGTTTCGGTAGATGTGAAGAATGTGGGAGGACGTGCCGGAGATGAGGTGGTTCAATTGTATTTGCGGGACGAACAGGCATCGGTGGTTACTCCTTTCATGCAGCTCAAGGCTTTTCAACGGGTTCATTTGACTTCGGGAGAATCCCGGAGGGTTGAATTTGTCCTTACAGAAGAACATTTACGAGTGCTTGACACCTCGTTGAACTGGCGGGTTGAGCCGGGATGGTTCACGGTGATGATCGGGGCCTCATCACAAGATATTCGGCAAAGGACTAGATTTAGAATAGATTGATCGCCTCTTGGTTTCATCGTTCTTATTCCTTGGGCTATCTTTGCGTTACATCAAAGGTACTCTTTTGGCATAACAATAACACGACATAAATATAAGAATGTGCTTATGCTGTGTTATTGTTATGTTGATGCTATGTTTATGATATAGCGAAAGGATAGCCCAATCATGAATCAAGGGGAGCTTAGGGGTAATCCCATGTTATATTCTTTCCGATGAACAGGTTTTTTGACCGCTATTATCGGTAAGTGATTTCAACAACATGATCTATGTCCGTGGGGACACTTCCCAGTTGTAGCAAGATTCCTTCTTTTGTTTTGGTGTATTTCACCGGAGTTTTATCCTTGAAATGCACGATGGTCTTCACTTTTTTATTGGTGATCGGGAGTAAAAGCTGGTCTTTATTCAAATTTAGAATGTGAACGTAGAGTTTATTTCCTTTTTGGGTCGTGACTCCCCAGTCTTGGTGAGGGATGGTTCCGGCACGGGTTCCTTGGATAGTTTCACCATAGGTGCGCATCCATTCTCCGATTTCTTTCAAGTGCGTAACTGATCCTTCGGGGAAATCTCCACCCGGACGGGGGCCCACGTTTAATAATAAGTTTGCATTGTTCCCTGCGGCACCCACCAGCGTGTGGATGAGTTGTTTCGTGGATTTGAAATTTCGGTCGTTGATGTTGTAGCCCCACGTGTTATTCATGGTCTCGCAGCTTTCCAACGGTAGGGCGCTGATTTCTGCATCGGCAGAGTACCCGGCTTTGTTTTGTCCCGGTAGATCCCGTTCGAACATTTGGAAATCTTCCCCGTCAAAAGGGGCTTTGTGATGGTTATTCCCGATCAGGCATCCCGGTTGAAGGCGGTGGATCAATGTGTATTGTCTTTCCAGTTGCCAGTCCGCATCGGGTTTATCCCACCAACCGTCGAACCAGATACCACCGATCGGGCCGTAATTGGTAAGTAATTCGGTTAACTGGGCATCCATGAATTTCAAGTAATCTTCCCACGTGCCGGAAGGGGTACGACCCGTATTCCGTCCCGTGCGTCCCCACGGATAATAATCCGGACGGTGCCAGTCAATATGGGAATAGTAGAAGAATAATTTAAGCCCGTGTTTCTGGCAGGCCTCGGCCAATTCCTTGATAACATCCCGTTTGAAAGGGGTAGCCTTGACAATATTGTAATCTGATTGTTTCGTGTCGAACATCGAGAATCCATCGTGATGGCGGGAGGTAAAACAGATGTATTTCATGCCGGCGTCCTTGGCGATGCGGACCCACTCGTCGGCATTGAATTTGGAGGGGTAGAACCCGTCAGCCAGTTTTTGGTACTCCGCCTCGTTCAGGCTTTTATTGGTTAACACCCATTCGCCGTCGGCCAGCATGCTGTATATTCCCCAGTGGATGAACATACCGAACTTGGCATCCCGGAACCATTCCCGGTTGGTAAGGTTTTCTTGTGAAGGAACGTATTTCTCTTGGGCAGAGCAAAATACGACGGTTAATAATAAGAGCGTGGTAATGAATGTATTTTTCATGCTAAGGATTAGATTAAATTTCGACGAAAGTAATCAATGTAAAGAAAATGATCAAATATTTAACAAATAAAACAGGGAAATATAGTTGGATATCCAAAATAAAGAGTACCTTTGTCCCAGATTGAGTTGAATCCATTGTATTTAAATCACTTTCCTAGCATGTATTTGTATCGTTAAGTAGACTTTCTTTCATTGTGCAATCTCAATCGTAATTTATTAATCAATTAAAATTTGTACTTGATGAACATTTACATCTCAAATTTAAGTTATGGCGTTGATGACGCTGATTTGCAAACTTTGTTTGCTGAATACGGTGAAGTTACTTCAGCTAAAGTTATTATGGATCGTGAAACAGGTAGATCAAGAGGTTTCGGTTTTGTTGAAATCTCAGATGATGCTATGGGACAAAAAGCAATCGATGAGTTGAACGGTGCTGAATATGACGGTAAGGTAATTAACGTTAACGTGGCTAAACCGAGAGAAGAAAGATCAAACGGTGGAGGTCGCGGAGGATATAACAGAGGTGGCGGAAGTCGCGGAGGTTATAATTCAAATAGAAGATATTAAAACTTCTTACCTGCAATTGCTTAAACGCATTTTCGTTTAAGTGATTGCAGGTATTTTTTTACACTATATTTTCTTGAAAAATTGTAAGAGGTATAAATTATTCTCGTTCTAATGGATTTTCTGTCCATACCCTCTTAAATTTTAATCAATTCGTTTTGTTTTCCAAATCAGCAAGTATGATCATTAGGCATTGATAGGTTTTCCTATTTTGATGTATATTGTTGGGACTATGTCTGAATGGCCCTATTTTGGTTGATAAATGGATCTGGTGATTGTAAAATAAAATCTATTCTTAATTGTGATGTAACACTATTGAAACATTGTGCGCATACTTTCGTGCATCAAAAAATTAAAAATGTTGTCTATGGTGTTTATTTTAAAGAAAAGTTTTATTCTTTTATTTAGTCTGATGGCTATGACTGTTCAAGCACAAACAGTTATTAAAGGGAAGGTGGTTGATATAAATGATTTACCGCTTGTTGGTGCTAGTGTGTCTGTAAAAGGCACAACTCTAGGAACGGTTACGGATACCGATGGAAAGTTCATTCTTAAATCTCCGAAAACACTTAAAACTACGGATAAGATTGTCTTCAGTTATTTGGGATACGAGACAGAAATTGTTTCTTATCACGGGAAGAATACTGAGTGGATCATCCGGTTGAATGAAAAAAACGTTGCCTTGAATGATGTCGTTGTAACGGCATTGGGGATTAAAAGAAATGAACGAGGATTAGGGTATTCGACAAGTAAACTTGATGGAAATGAAATCATGCGTGCGGTTTCTTCTAACTGGTCACAAGGTTTGGTTGGAAAGGTGGCCGGGCTTAGTATTAATTCTTCGGGAGGACCATTAGGATCTACGAGAATAGCATTGCGCGGGGATGTTTCGTTGAATCAAGGGGGAAACAATGCATTGATTGTCGTGGACGGGGTTCCCATGAGTGCCCCCATGATTAACACGGGAAATGCGCAAAGTGCATCCGGAGAAGCCTCAATAGATTTTGGAAATGGCTTTTCAGACTTGAATCCGGAGGATATTGAGAGTATCCAGATTTTGAAAGGAGCCAGTGCAACCGCTTTATATGGTTCCCGTGCAGCTAATGGGGTGATAATGGTTACCACCAAAAATGGAAATGAACAGGAAAAAAGATTAGGAGTTACTTTCACGTCAAACACGAGTATTGAAAATGTGTTAATGTGGCCGGATTATCAATATGAATTCGGACAAGGACAACCAAGTAATATAGGGCCAGAAGGTAGTGTTTACGAGGGACAACAATACTATTCCTACGGGGATTTCCCAGATGGTTCAATCAGTGGAACAAGCGGGACAAGTAGCGCTTACGGGCCGAGATTTGAAAATCAGTTGTTTTATCAGTATGATAAGGGAAAACAAGACCGAGGAGATAATGCAACTCCGTGGAGAGCTTATAAAGATAACCGCAAGGACCTATTCCGTTTGGGGTATACGACCACGAATTCTCTCGCCGTTTCGGGGAAAAATGATAGGGGATCACTGAGGGCATCTTTAACATATATGAAAAATAACTGGATTCTTCCTAACACGGGATTTGAACGTGTTACGGCAACAATCTCCGGTATGCAAAAGGTTTCCAGGTTGTTGAGCGTTAATTACCGGACCAGTTATACGTGGCGACAGAGTGATAATCTTCCGGCATTAGGTTATAGTAGTAATTCGATCTCTTATTTTTTGATTTTTCAGAATCCCAATGTTAATTTGGATTGGTATCGCCCGATGTGGAAAAAGGGAGAGGAAAATGTTACTCAATTACAACCTTTCAGCAAGCTTATCGGGAATCCATACGTGACTTTGTACGAGTCGTTGAACCCGACGGAAAAGCATGCGACTATATCCATGATTTCAGCTAATTTGAAACTCAGTAATCATTTTGATTTTATGGTTCGTTCGGCTTTGCAGATGGAGATAGATATGCGTGAACAGCACCGTCCGATGAGTGATGTGATTTATCCCAAAGGGTATTTTAAAAAGCAAAATATATTCAATTATGAATTGAATAGTGATATTTTATTGACGTATCACAATAGTTTCCTTGATGGAGTTACGCTGAATGCTGCTGTGGGAGGTAACATGATGACCTCTAAATTGGATATGTTATCTAATGCTGCCAACGGGTTAATCACCCCTGGTGTTTATAAACTTGCGAATGCGATTTCAGCCATTGAATTTAATCAGAAGATTCTTAATAAAAGGGTGAATAGTGTTTATTTCACGGCTAATCTTGCTTATAAAAATAAGTTATTCTTGGATATTAGTGGACGGAACGATTGGTCTTCGACTTTACCGGAAAGGAATAATTCTTTTTTCTATTCTTCTGTTTCGGCAAGTGTTTTATTTAATGAATGGTTTAATATGCCTCGGGAAATTAACTTGTTGAAGTTAAGAGCTTCATGGGCACAGGTCGGAAATGATACTGATCCTTATAAAACTTCTCGGTATTACGAGACGACTAATTTTGCCGGTTCTGTAAAACTCCCGACGACTTTGTTTAATGCTGATTTTAAACCTGAGATTTCAACCAATTATGAGGTTGGAATGGATATAAGGACATTTGGAAACCGTTTGAATGTAGACTTCGCGTATTATTACAACCGGACAAAGAATCAGATTTTGGATGCCCCTATGGACCCGACAACCGGTTATTCCAAAGCGACAATAAATTCGGGAACCGTGCAGAATATGGGATTCGAAGTGGCATTAAATTTTATTCCTGTGATTACAAATGATTTCAGATGGACGAGTAGGGTCAACTGGTCGAAGAATAAAAATAAGATCTTGTCTTTATCAAAAAGTGCAGATGAAAACCAGTTGATCAGTAAGATCGGAGGTGCTTCTATTATCGGGAGAGTTGGCGGAACGATTGGTGATATTTGGGGATATAAATTGAAAAGGACGACGGATGGACAGGTGATTGTCGATGCTTCCGGACTTCCTGTAACAACGGATGAGATTGAGTATGTAGGTTGTGCTTATCCCGGTTGGAAGGCTGGTTGGTACAACGAGTTCAAGTATAAAAATTTCACTCTTGGTATATTACTTGACGGACAACATGGAGGAAAAATATATTCAACAACAAATGCAAAATTAGGTATTCAAGGGAAAAGTAAAGCTACTTTGAACGGGCGTTTACCTGGCACACCTCTTTATATTTCCGGTGATGATTCCCGTTTAGCTCAAGCTGGTTTGCTACCGATGGGTGGAACGTATATCATTGCCCCGGGCGTGGTCGCAAATTCGGATGGATCTTATACCCCGAACACGAAACCTGTTACGGCACAAGTGTATTATGGCGAGTATTATAAAGTGGAGAACGTGGAAACGAACTTGTTTGATGCTTCATTTTTAAAAATTCGGGAAGTTCGTTTGGAATATGTTTTTACGAAAAGACAACTGCGAAAAACCCCGTTAAGTTCAGCATCGATCGCTTTGTACGGGAGAAATCTTTTCTGTTTTACGGATTACCCGGTATTCGATCCGGAAACTGGGGCTCTGAATGGTGGAAATATCGTGCCTGGTGTTGAGGCTGGTTCTTTACCCACGACCCGTTCAATGGGTGTAAGTTTAAATGTGAGTTTTTAATCTGACAAAATAATACGTACATGAAAAAAAGTATTCGGAATATTTTATTGGGAGGAATTTTTATAGGAGGACTGTTTTCAGCATGTACTCCATTCGAGAAGTTGAACACGGACCCGACTCGACTTAATGAAGCTAATCCTGGTTCGTTTCTCGATCCGATCTTGTATAATGTATCTTCTTTTAGCTGGAAACGTTTTAATAACTATACTTACGAGTTGATGGGAAACATTATTTCTTATCGTAATACGAATGATATAGGCTGGTGGTATGTTTCTGATAGTGAAGGTGACGGTAGCTGGAGTACTTATTATCAATGGTTGGCAAATGCGAAAGCTATGGAAAAAGAGGCTGAAAAACTTGGAGAGGTCAATTATCAGGCTGTGTCTAAAGTATTACAAAGTTATATGTTTGATGTGTTAGTTTCTGCTTTCGGGGATGTACCGATGGAGGAGGCATGTCGCGGAGACGAGCAATTATATTATCCGGTTTTCGATAAACAACTGGCCATATATAAAAATATATTACAAGAATTGGAAACGGCTAATATTTTGTTTGATGTATCTGGTAGTCTGAAGTATAATACTTCGGGAGATATGCTTTACAAGACGGTCGACGGCGAGGGGATTCTCAAATGGAAAAAATTTTGTAATTCGTTGCGCTTGCGTGTTCTTCTGAAAATGTTGAATGTCGCGGAATATGATGCTAGAAGTGAAATACAAAAAATGATCAATACCCCTGAAATGTATCCTGTATTTGAGTCTAATAGCGATGCGGCATTAGTTGAGATTTCCGGGGTTTATCCCCAGGAGGCTCCTCTTAATAGGGCTAATGATTTTACTTCTTATCGGGCTTGTTCGGAATTTCTTGTTAACACGTTGAAATCATGGAATGATCCGAGACTTCCTTTGTTCGTGTCTAAACAGAAGGATGACTACATCGGGTGGCCTGCGGGTTTTGCTATACAACCGGCAGGAAAGGCTTCGACTCCCAATAAGGCACTGGCCGTTGCCCCGATGAAATTACCATTAATGTCTTATGCAGAGTTGGAATTGATTAAGGCCGAATTGGCCCAGAAAGGCATCGTAACATTAGATGAACGGATAGCTTATGAAAACGGGGTAAGAGCTTCTATCGAACAGTGGGGAGGTGAAATTCCGGAAGGGTATTTTAATAATCCGGTAGCAGGCTATGACGGGACCTTGGAAAGAATTATGCTGCAAAAATATTTCGCCTTGTATTTTTGTGATTATCAGCAATGGTTTGAATATAATCGAACGGGTTTACCCGCAATTCCTAAGGGGGACGGTATTCCCAAAGATCAGGAAATTCCCCGTCGTTTTAAATATCCGTCTGTTTTACAGAGAACAAATATGAAAAATTATCAGGCTGCGAAAGAGTCTATGGGAGGCGATGATTTGACGATAAAACTTATTTGGCAACAATAAAAATAGAATATGAATACAAGAGTGATTATTATTTGTGTTTTAGGATTGTTATATCCTTATTGTGGTTTTGGTCAGGCGTTAAATGCGATTTCAGGAAAGGAATCCCTTGTACATACCGGGGCTGGTTCTGAGAAAACTGAAAAAGAAAAATACGTGTATCATGTATATGAAACGACGAGTAAGGTAGCATTTGAAATACCTCATTATTTGGGAGAGCCTTGTACGGAAAAGTGGAGTAGATTTCAAGCTAATTACACTCGTACATACGATCAGAATGTCGGTTTTTCCAGCACGACAGTAGAATTTGCCAAACCAGCTATTTATCATGCTGTTAATAAGATAAATAAATATATCGTGAAAGCAGTCAAGAAAAAAAATGTAACGAGAGAGGAAGCCATTCGTTTACTGAGTCACGTGCTGGACTGTGCGAACACGCTTTTATATGAAGACGATACAACTCAATTGGAGAAAAGTCTGGCTTCAACAAAAGAACCGGAACTGTTAATTAAAATATTCAAGCAAATCAAGCTTGTTAAAGCGTAATAAGTGATAGATTGTTATATAACGTAATAAGTTTTAGAATGATGAAAACATTGAAATTATTATTGTTCTCTTGGATCAGTATGTTTAGTTTTTGTGCTGTTGGTCAGACGGAAGTAAACATAAAGGGTAAAGTGATGGATTTACAACATCGTCCTATTCCGGGGGTTATTGTAAATAATGGTATAAATTTTACGATTACCGATCAAAAAGGGGCATATCATTTGCTTACCGATACTGCTAAATGCCGTTATGTCAGGATTACCGTGCCTTCTAATTGTCATGTACCGGTTAACGAGCTTAATTTGATAGAATTTTACAAGCCAATTGAAAAGCAAAATTTGTCTACTTCGTATGATTTTATTTTGAAAAAAAGGGAACAGGCTACAGGGAAATTCACGTATCTGGTTTTTTCTGATCCCCAACCTAAAGATGATTTTCATTTTGTTCGTTTTTTCACGGAGACAGTACCCGACGTGAAAAAATTTTTGAGTACAATAAAAGGAGAGGTTTATGGTTTTGTCGAGGGGGATATCGTGAGTGATGCATTACATTTATACCCGTTGTATACCAGTGCCGTTGCATCATGGAATATTCCGATGATGCATGTTATAGGGAATCATGATTTTGATAAACGGTATGCAGAGGCTGGCCGGACTCTTGATAAAACGAAAGGTTATGGCGAACAAACGTACGAGGCTTTCTTTGGACCGACTGATTATTCTTTGAATATCGGGAATATTCATGTTATTTGTATGAAAGATATTGAGTATTTAGGGGATAAAAAGTATTATACACAATTAACGGCAGAACAGTTGGAATGGCTGAAGAAAGATTTGAGTTACGTGAAAACCGGAACGACTGTATTTTTAAACGTACATGCTCCTATATTTAATATTGCAAATTCCAAGCAAGTATTGGATGTCCTCAAAGATTATAATGTACATATTTTTTCCGGGCATACGCATTTTCATAAAAATGAGATTCTGGCGGAAAATATTTACGAGCATAATGTGGGGGCAGTATGTGGATTCCACTGGCAGGGAAATGCGAGTCGATGTGGAACCCCGAATGGATTTATGAGTGTTGAGGTTGACGGGAATAATGTCCAATGGCATTTTAAATCAACCGGGCATGATTTAGATTATCAATTTAAGGTGTACAGGCCTGGTGAGTTCGATTCTCAACCTGAATATGTCGTTGCCAATGTTTGGGATTGGGATAATTCCTATAAAGTGAGATGGTATGAAGACGGTGTTTTAAAGGGAGATATGGAACAATTTTCGGATATAGATCAGGATTTTCTGGATTCTGGTAGAGTGAAGGTTTATAGAACCGATCATTTATTCCGGGTCAAACCTTCGGTTACGGCAAAAAAGATTAAAGTTGAAGTTATCAACAGATTCGGGGAAACTTATGTGAAAATAGTTAATTTGTAGCTTGAGTTTAGTTGAATTTTGAAAAGGTCGTGCTTTATTTTGGGGAAAGCACGACTTTTTGTTTTTCGACAATCTGGAGAATGTTTTTGCCATCCGAAACGATTCATTAGGAAAATCTTTTGATATTGGAGAAGAAGTTGACAGATCGCCTTTTCAATATGCTCTTGAAGTTCTGATTTTGTATAATGTGCCTAGGTGAACAACTTGGTAATTTTGTAGGATCTGTTCTTGGAGTTTGTTACGTGTGTCTAGTTGTGCCAAATAATTATTCTAGTGGATATCGTATATTCGTGATATTATTTTGGATTATTTTTTCCATCTGATTGTTCGAGAATCCGGATTTTTATATAAGTTTGTCTCCATGAGTGGTGAGAATTGTATCATGGAAGAAGTTTTCGCTAAAATAAAGAATGGAGACCAAGGGGCATTTGAACAAGTGTTTAGAATGTTCTATATGCCATTGTGCGATTATGCAGTCATGATTCTTGGTGATCAGGCGGAGGCAGAAGACGTGGTGCAGGATCTTTTCACGTATCTCTGGAGAAGTCGGCAGGAGGTTCAGGTGCAGGAGTCCGTGAAATCTTATCTTTTTACTTCGGTACGTTTCCGGGCTTTAAATGTGTTGAAACATAAAATGATAGAGCGAAAACATGGGGCGTCATTGATGGCGTTTATTGAAGATCTACAAAATTCCGGTTACTCGGAAGAGGAGATGCAACGTGTGGAGCAAATAAAAGAGGTTTTGCAAACTTTACCTGCGCAATGTCGGACGGTATTCACAATGAGTTGTTTAGACGGAAAAAAATACAAGGAGATTGCGGATGAATTGGGAATATCGGTGAATACCGTAAAGTCTCACGTGATGAAAGCGTATCGGGATATTCGAGCTAGGGTAGGTGGAGAACAGTCTCCCGTGTTGCTTTTTATAGCTTTGCAAGGATAAGGATTGATGGGAGATATTACTCTTGGTAATCAGATTGTTTTTTTATGTGTGATATTTTTTTGAAAAAAGTTCATTTTTAACTCACCTTCTTTTGAAGGATGATTGTCGTATAGGAAAATAGATACGAAATGAACGATTTTCTGGAAAATAATTGGGAGCGTTTGACTTCTCTGTGGCGAAGGCCGGAGGAAGGAGAGCTATCTCAGGAGGAAAAAAAGATATTGCAACAACAATTCGAAATCCGGCAGGCCATGCACGGATTGGGCTCCCATCGTTATGACGTGGATAACGCTTGGCGGAAAATACAACCGAAAAGGGGTAGAAAATGGGTATTGTCGGTTTGTAAATATGCGGCCATGTTTGTATTGGGTGTTTCTTTGGTTTATGTCGCTACCCGTCCGGAGCCGGAGGAAAAAATTGTACGTGCTGAAGTGATAAAACCCGGTAGGTTACAGGCGGAATTGCGTTTGGGAACGGGAGTACGGTTAGCGTTAAACGAGCATCAAGGAGTTTATTCCTCGGAAAATGCGGGCGTGGAGATTGTGAATGACACGGTGACGGGGAAAGTTTCCTATCATGTAAATGAGACAGGAATGGAAGATTCTTTGGTTTTTAATACCTTGATTGTTCCGAAAGGTGGGGAGTATTCTTTAGAATTACCAGATGGAACGGTGGTTTGGGTTAATTCTGAATCTGCTTTACGTTTTCCGGAGAAATTTACTTCCAACCGACGAGAGGTATTTTTGGAAGGAGAGGCTTATTTCGAGGTGAAAAAAGATGCGAACAGACCTTTCTATGTACACACGGAGGCAGGAAAAGTTCGGGTATTAGGGACAGCTTTCAACGTGTGTGCGTATTCGAATGATCGTTTTTGGCAGACTACTTTGGTTGAAGGTTCCGTGATGATTAATCAAGAGGAAAAAGAAGTTTTACTGAAACCGAACGAGCAATACCAGATTGATGTAAGAACCGGAAAAGCTGGACTGAGAGAAGTTTTGCCGGAATTGTACACGTCTTGGCGAGATGGAAAATTCTATTTTAAAGCATACACGTTTGAAGAATTGGTCGAGAAATTAGAGCGGTGGTATGATTTTAAAATGTTTTACATGAACGAGGAGATTAAAACTCGACGTTTTTCGGGAGTGGTCAACAAGTACCAACCTTTAGAAGAAATGTTTAAATTCCTTCAGATGACTTCAGATGTACAATTTAACGTGAAAGGAAATGTGGTAACGGCAAGTTTGAAAAATAGATAAACATATACGAGATCAAAAGAACGAGAGATTGCGGCTCCCGTTCTTATCTTAACCCGTATGGATTAATAAATATTTAATGTAACTACAAATTTATGGAAAAAAATGAGGATGTAGGTTTATTTTACTGGAAAAGTAGAATAAAAAAAATGTTATTGCTTATGAAGCTGATTTGTTTTTGGATTCTAGTCGGGTTGATGCAAGTGCATGCAACCGCTTATGGTCAGGCCGAGAGTGTGGCTTTCGAGAAGAAGAGTCTGACGATTGATCAAGTGTTTAGTACGATAACCACGCAGTTGAAATATGACATTTTCTACAGCGATGATGAGATTGACGTGGCTAAGGTGGTTCGGCTCCCAAATTTAACAGTGAATGTGGAAGACGTTTTACGTTTGGTTCTTGGGGAACATTTTACCTATCAATTTGTCGGTAAGACTATCGTGATAGCTCCAAAAACTGAAATCCCACAGAATCAAAAGGGACTTCAACTTAGAGGTTTTGTATCAGACACGAAAAAACAACCTATGCCGGGCGTGACGGTTAAGTTAGTTGGAACTTCTATCGGGACTGCAACTAACATGGACGGGTGGTTTCAATTGCCGGATATTCCTGCGAATGCGGGAACTTTAGAGTTTTCTTTTGTTGGTTATAAATCGCAAAAAGTAGATTTTACAGCCAACACGAGAGATACTTTACGGATTGTGATGGAAGAAGATGTTACAGAAGTTGATGAGGTCGTGGTTACCGGTATGTTTACGCGCAAAGCGAATAGTTTTACTGGTGCAGCCCAATCGTTTTCTCGGGAGGAAATTCGTCGGGTAGGAAATACGAATGTATTGCAGAGTATCAAGAATCTTGATCCTTCCTTTCGTATCGCTGAAAGTCTTGCGAACGGTTCGAATCCGAATCAGCAATACGAGATCACGATGCGTGGGCAGTCCGGTTTCCCGGATTTGAAAGGAGAATATTCATCGAATCCTAATAATCCGTTATTTATTGTTGACGGTTTTGAGCAATCGCTAACTTATGTGATGGATATGGATATGAATCGTGTGGCTAGCGTGACACTTTTGAAAGATGCCGCGGCCAAGGCCATATACGGATCGAAAGCTGCCAATGGGGTGGTAGTTATTGAAACGTTACAGCCGGAAAAGGGAAAATTGAGAGTGAGTTACACGGGCACAATGAACGTTCAACTTCCAGATTTGACCAGTTATGATCTTTGTAATGCAGCAGAAAAGTTGGAAGTAGAATTCAATGCAGGGAAATATACCTATTTCAGGGATAACGGTTCGTCTATATGGGGAAATCCGGTTGAACAATATTCATGGGATCAGGTCTATAACGGACTGATGAAAGAGGTGATTGCCGGGGTTAATACTGATTGGAAGTCGATACCGTTACGAAATGGTATTGGGCAGAAACATGCTATCTACCTTGAAGGAGGGGATGATTTTTTCCGGTATGGTCTGGATGTTTCATATAATAATGTGGTTGGTGTGATGAAAGGTTCTAATCGGAACACGTTTTCTGGAGGTGTGACACTTTCATACCGGTATAATAATATCATGCTAAAGAATAGTTTTTCAGTAACCTATAATAAGGGAGAGAATTCTCCGTATGGTTCATTTAGTGAATATACCTCGATGAATCCTTATTATCGTTGTTGGGATGATGATGGTAACGTTATAAAAATACTTGGAGAACGTCTTGGTACATATCAAAATACGAATGTTTATAATCCTGTATGGAACGCCACGATCAACACGAAGGACTTTTCCGAATACACGCAGTTTGTAAATAATTTCTACGTGGAATGGACGCCTGCACGAGGATTTAAATTTACCGGACGGGTGAGTTTGAACAAGAGCGATACGGGTAGTGAAATATTTCATCCTGCATCACACACGGATTTTATCGGTTGGGAAGAGGATGAAGAAAAGATTTATCGACGCGGCAGCTATATCTATGGTGACGGAAAATCTTTTGCGGTGTCTGCAGACGTGCTGGCAAACTATTCCGTGCAGCTAGGTGAAAGACACATGATTTTTGCTAACGTGGGATGGAGTTTGAATAATTCTACATCGGAGTCGGTGACCTTTAAAGCAGAAGGATTTTCTAATGATAAACTTGATAATTTAGCTTTTGCACGACAGTATTATAAAGATGGACGTCCCTCTGCTTCCGAATCTACTACTCGTGATATTGGTTTTGTCGGTGCTGCGAACTACTCTTACGATAATCGGTATCTTTTTGATGCGTCGTTTCGTTTGTCCGGTTCATCTCAATTCGGTAGTGATAATCGTTGGGGTACATTCTGGTCGTTAGGCTTAGGATGGAATCTGCATCAAGAAAAATTCTTTCATTCATTGACGGATTCAGGTATCCTTTCACAGTTGAAACTTCGTGGTTCTTTGGGATACACGGGTTCACAAAATTTCAATTCGTACCAGTCGATTGCAACTTATTCCTACTACACGTCCAGTGCTTACAACGGTAATATCGGAGCTGTCTTGGCTGGGATGCCTAATTCTCGTTTGAAGTGGCAAAGAAAATATGATCGGAATCTCGGGGTTGATTTTGGTGTGTTTAACGGGAGGTTACAGGGGCGTTTTGATTACTATTCGACAGTTACAGACGATTTATTAACCGATGTAACGATTCCTTCTTCTACCGGATTTACTTCATATAAAGAGAATTTGGGAAAAGTGGAGAATATTGGTTATGAAATCAGTCTTAAATACCGGGTTTGGCAGGAGCAGTCGAAGGATGCTTTCCTGAATATATTTGTGGCCGCATCACATAATAAAAATACGATCAAACAGATTTCTAACTTTTTGCAGACGTATAACGATACCCAAACGTCCTCTGTTTCCAATAAACCGATTACTCGTTATGAGGAAGGTCAGTCTATGTCAGCGATTTGGGCGGTGAAATCAATGGGAATCGATCCTGCGTGTGGAGATGAACTTTTTATTACATCGGAAGGAACACGCACGTATGAATGGGATTCCGATAATCTTCAGATTTGTGGGGATACAGAACCGACACTTCAAGGGAACCTTGGATTTAATTTTGATTACAAGGGAATTAGTTTGAATGTGACTGCCCGTTATCAGTTCGGAGGACAAGTGTATAACCAGACATTGGTTGATAAGGTAGAAAATGCGAACTTGGAAAACAACGTTGATCGTCGAATTTTTTCCGATCGTTGGGTAAAAAAGGGAGACGTGAGTTTGTATAAAAATATAAAGAATGAAGAGACAACTCAAGCAACTTCCCGCTTTGTCGAGGATGATGATCAGTTTGTGATTTCATCTCTTAATCTTTCTTACGAGTTGACGAGAATTGAGGCGATTAAACGTATCGGGATGGAACGTCTTAGACTTTCGTTTGATATGACTGATTTCGGACGAATGCAGTCCGTGAAAATAGAACGAGGAACTTCCTATCCGTTTGCACGTACGTTCTCGTTTTCGCTTCAGGTAATGTTTTAATTAAAACCGCATGACAATGAAAACAATAAAAATTATTCTTTCTTTTATCATCATCTCGCTTTTCTCTATTTCATGCGATGATTGGCTTGATGTGAAACCTAAAACTCAGGTTGAGTCGTCGGAGTTACTGAAAGATGAAGCCGGTTATAAAGATGCTCTTTGGGGTGTTTACACGTTGATGGTACAGAAATCAATGTACGGGTTAAACATGACGGTGTCATTGGATGCCATGGCAAAAATTTATTCCCGTGTCGGGACGTCGGCTACTCAATATCCTCTCAGTACGTATAGTTATACGAGTACGAAGGCCAAATCATTGATTAACGATGTTTGGCAAAAGACTTACACGACAATAGCTAACGTGAATAATATCATCGGTAATATTCGAGAGGCAGATCCGGCCATGTTTTCAAGAGACAATTATAACGTTATTTATGGTGAGGCTTTGGGTTTGAGGGCATTTCTTCATTTTGATTTACTGAGGCTTTTTGCTCCCGCGTATGCAGATGATCCGGAGGCCCAAGGGATTCCTTACGTGGATCGTTTTGATTATAATATCACGGAGGTACAGACTGTTAGCAAGACTATAGATCTTATACTGAAAGATTTGGAAGATGCTGCAGCTCTTTTGAAAGTGGCGGATCCGCTTTGTACCGGACGAGCGATCACGACTTCCGATGATAATGGTTATTTGCTTGATCGTACGTTTAGATTTAATTATTATGCCGTGGTGGCGACGATGGCGAGGGTGTATATGTGGAAGGGGGATAAGGTTAATGCAGCATTAAAAGCAAAAGAGGTTATTTCGGATAGTGATTGTAAGTGGACTTCGATTGATGATATTGCGATAGCCGAGGAAAAGCGGGATCATACATTTACTCCGGAACATATTTTCAGATTGAGGGTTGAGGAGATGGAAAAGAATATTGAATACGTATTTTCGATTACAATGGCATGGGCTACCGGGTATTCATTTTCAGTGATGGATCGGGATGCGGCAATAATCTACCCGCATGCGACAGATTGGCGCGGTTGGAATACCCGTTACGGTTGGAGTGAGGATTTGGGACTGAGTTCTTCCTCTATTTATCGTTTGCCGAATAAGTTTTGGCAATATGAGGATATGCCTGCCGAGTTCAAAAATTTGATGCCGATCATCCGGTTCCCGGAAATGAAACTGATTGTGTCCGAATGTAATCCTACCACTGAAGGTGCTGAGATTATTAATGAGATACGTTCTCACCGGGGAATTACGGAAGAATTTTCAGCAACCTCAACTGAAACACAGGTGTTGGATGAGATTTTAAACGAGTATCGACGGGAGTTTTATGGTGAAGGACTCATGTGGTATTATTATAAAAGGCTGAATAAGAAAAGTATTCCTTATTTAAGTTATGGATATTCATATTCGATGGCCATGGATCAGGCTAAATATGTATGGCCCATGCCGGAAGAAGAGATTGAGTTTGGAAATAGAAATAAAGAAAATGAGTTATGAAAATATTTAAATATGTAATTCTTGGTGCGATATTGATGGCTCTGTTCGCTTGCGAGAATGAGAAAAATACTTTCAGCGATAATCCGTCAATTTACATCGGAGGTGATAAAGAACAGAATGCAACGGCAGACTCCGTTATCTTCTCGTTCAAAAAATATGATGATGCGGTACAATCTTATGATTTGAATCTGATGGTTTATGTAACCGGGGTGGTTTCTGATAGAGCGCGTACTTTTGCTTTAGAAGTGTTGGAGGACGGAACGAATGTTTCTTCCAACGATTACACGTTGGGAGATATGGAGATTCCGGCCGGAGCTTATTATGCGACGTTACCCGTTACGGTGAAACGTAAGGTGGAGGGAATAGATCTTGCAGAACAGGTCGCTTCGTTGACCGTTCGGGTAAAGGCAAATGAAAACTTTGAGGAAGGACCGGAGGAATATGCTGTTTATAAATTTGTTTGGTGTGATTATTTGATTCAGCCGGCTTGGTGGCAGGTCGGTTTTACGAATGTTGCGGGGCCTTTCACTCAAGCTCGTTATAAATTTATTCTGGATTATTACGGTGATGTGGATTTGTTCGAGCTGGGAATGATCGATCCGAATACAGGTTATTCGGATGATGGTAACAAATTATATGCTTTCATCGCTGAATTGATCGATTTATTGAACGAGTACAATGCGACTCATGACGAGCCTTATATGAATGATAATGGGGACCCGTTGGAAATCGGTTCCGGATTAGCGAATTAATCATGAGAGGAGAAGTTATTATGAAAAAATATACATCGATAAAAGTTATCTTTCTGTTGTTCGTCATGGGACTAACGGCATGTTTGGATGACGAGGGGAATTATAATTATGCCGACCTCGGAAATTTTTACGTGGATACGGTGGGGATACAACATACGTATACGATCAAGCAATTTAGTTCTTTCGCGTTGACGCCCAAGTTTATTTATGATGGGGATAAAAGTGTACTCAAATATAAATGGGAACTCTACAAATCGGATGAGCCATATATAGGGCCTTCGTCATACGGAACCGGTTATTCACATGATTATACACGTGATGACTATCCGGATTACACGATTTCGACCGAGAGAGAATTGGACGTGAAGATCGAGGCAATACCGGGTGCGTATTATTTGGTATTTACAGCTACTGATACGACGAGTGGATTGAAAACCACAATGGATTGGCGATTGACGGTAGAGGGTGTGATTGGTTCCGGGTTAGCTGTATTATATAAAAATGCAGGGGGAAGTGATATTGATATTGTGTACTCTCCGCTATTTAATGGTTCGTTAACAGAGACCTCTTATAATCGTAATGCTTATTCTACGGTAAATCCCACCCGTCCGCTTACCGGAGAACCAAAAGAATTGGTGAGTGCAATATATGCTTCTTATGATCTTTATTATTTATATATGACATCCGGGGAGGACGTGGTTCGTCTTTCGTCAATAGATATGAGTATTGCAGATGAGTTTGATGGACTTTTTGCCGGGAAGATTCCTGCTGTTAAAGATCTGAACGGAATTTTTGTTCGTAATTATAATACTTTCTTTATCAATAACGGTGTGGCTTATAAAGCGAATTCGGGAGGTTTACAGTTAACGCCGATGGCCATGAAAAATGATGATTATTATGCGGTGGCCGGAAATACAACTTGGCAAGTGAATTCGTTGTTTTACGATGGTCTGCATCGTCGGTTTATTTTCTCCAAAATGTGGAGTGCTGAAATTGATCCGGTTATTAATTCGGCTGCACATTTTGATTTTGGCAACGTGGGAAAGGATTTGATTCATTGGTCAAATGGTTATTGGCAAAGTGACAATCAAATAAATTATTGTTTCTTCAAAAATCCCGTTGACGACGGCAAACGTTATATGTATGTATTTGTTGCGGATAAATCGACAGCCAGTGCCTATACTTCTAAGTGTGCGATGGATATAAGTGCTTGTCCGGACATCGCTTTGGCCCATAGTTTTGCGACGGGGGAACGTGGTCCGGTTGTTTTTTATGCTACTGACGCTAACGTATATCGAATGAATTACAATGTGGATGACGCAACTTCAAGTGCAACTGCGGTTTGGACTCCTGCTGCCGGGGAAGTGATTACACGCATCGAACTTTTCAAGAATGCAGGTTTGAATCTGGAAAATAGTACAAAGGATAAGTATTTGCTTGTAGCAACTTATAGCTCGACGGGTAAAGGTAAGATTTATGTGATCGAGTCGGATATTTCCAGTGGAGTACTCGGTGCGGAGCCGGTTGCCGTGTATGAATTTGACGGTCGTATTGCCGATTTCGATTTTATCGCTCAATAATCAGCTAGTGAAGGTTGCCTAAGAATTTCTTAGGCGCCTTCATTCATAAATTTAATTCGTATTGTTATGAAAAGTATTGTGTTGACGATATTATATATCGTTTTGGCATTGTGTGCTATGGCTCAGCGGCCGATGAATGAAAATCAGAAAAAAGCGTTAGAGGCTCAAAAAGCCGGAGGCGAGACGTTGGCTCGTTTTAAATCGGAACTTCTCTATAAGCTTAAAGGAAAAGAGGAAAGTGTCTATTCGGACGTGGCACAGTGTTTCTATTATTTGGGAATGGAGGCTACATTTGATTCAATACAAAATGTGATTGTAAAAAAATTCCCTCATGGGGTTTTAGCCAGAAATCGCTATTTAAACACCTATATCTACTCGGAAATGAATCCGGAGAAACAAGAGGTATTATTCAAAAAATGGATGAAACGTTTTCCTCCGGAAAAATTGGGAGAAAGTATCGTGTATGATTATGCCCGGAGTAGCGTGGCGGGAACATATGCGAGAAATGGTAATTGGCAAAAGGCAAAGGAGTATATTGATAGGATCGTTACGAAGGGATGGTTGGGAGAACCGTGTTCTGTGGTTGCGGGTGCTTTAAGTAAATGCGGGGATATGGAACATGCTCTTATGTTTTACAAGCTTGCCGTGGATAACTGCGAACAATTGCAAAAAGAGGGTGATAAGGCAAGTTTAGCCATCGCGATGAGAGGTTATCCCTCGTATTTGTCTAATTATGCAACAGCTTGTTACGAGGCGGGTTTACATTCAGAGGCGTTAGCGACTATGGAAAAAATGCCTCCCCATAGACGTGATAAATCTTACGCTTTGTTAATGGCAGAAGCCGGACGACCGTTGGAATCATTTTTGTGTTTGGCGGATATGATCAAAGCGGGGCAGGCAGACGAAGAAGTGAATCATAAAATAGAGGAACTTTATATACAACTAAACGGTAGTGGGAAAGGATGTGATACTTATATCGGAGGATTGCGGAAAGCTCGTGCTGATCAACGAAACGAGGAAATTATTAAGAGTATGATTTCCCGGTCTGCTCCGGATTTCACATTGCCTGATGCGGAGGGAAAGGTTGTAAAACTTGCAGACTTGCGTGGAAAAGTTGTCGTGTTGGATTTTTGGGCTACTTGGTGCGGCCCGTGTAAGCGTTCGTTCCCGGCGATGCAAAAGACCGTAGAGAAATATCGTGATGATCCGAATGTGGTATTTTTGTTCATCCACACGTGGGAAAAAGAGAACAATGCGACTGAAGAGGCCGTGAAATATTTGAAAGATAACGATTACTCGTTTCGTTTGTTGATGGATTTAAAAGACCCGAAAACAAAAGCAAATGAAGTCGTGAAGAGTTATGGCGTAACCGGGATTCCTTCAAAATTTGTGATCGATCCACAAGGACAAATCCGGTTTCACGTGACTGGGGCTGCAGGGAGTGATGATGAGATCGTGGCCGAATTATCTCAAATGATAGAGATGGCACGTGAAAAAAAGAATTAAAAGAAATAGTGCTTTAAAATATTAGGTATGAAATATTTGCATTTTAAGTATATTAATATATCTGTTGTTCTTATCCTGTTATTTATTGGAGGAGGATGTGAGACATCTGACGGCTATAAAATCACCGGAATGCTCTATGGTTTTGCCGACAATACGAAAGTTAGCCTGACATTGGCAGCCACGCATCAAGATGAGAAAAAGGAAATGGAAACAACTGTACAGGATGGGAAATTCACATTTGTAGGAAAATTGGTGGAACCTCGTTATTATATGTTGACAATCGAAGAACCGACAGGAGTACGGGGTACTTACGGGTTTATGCTGGAAAATAGTGATATTACTTTTTCTGCGGTGAGAGGGGAACAACAAGAAGGAAGGCCATACGTGGAACTGAAAGATGTTCAATTGAAAGGCTCTGTGACGGATCAAATCTTCAGAGAGAAGATGGCTTTTCGTGAAAAGTTAGATCAAATGTTTGTCGATTATCGGGAGGCACATGCAGGGACGATAAAGAAACTATCGGAATTAAGGAAAAATGGAGATCGAAAAGTGATAACTGATTTTATGCAGACAGATGATTATAAGAATCTGGTGAAAGCTGAAAGAGAGGCTTTCCAAACGCTCGAAAAAGTCATTCATGATAGCGTGGTTGCAAACGGAGATTCATTTTGGGGACCTCTTTTGTTGCTGAATAACAGGGCTTATTTCTCGTCAAATGATACAGAAGCTAAGGAACTATTCAATGGTTTTTCGGAAGAGGCGAAGAATAGTTTTTACGGTCAAGCTTTGAAGAAACAAATATTTCCCAAGACTTTGAAAGGAAAGTCAGTTCCGGAATTTTCTTTACCTGATCGGAATGAAAAGGTATATTCAATGAAAGAATTGAGTAAGGGAAAGAAATGCGTATTGATTGATTTTTGGGCTTCGTGGTGTGGACCTTGTCGTAAGTCGATTCCATTCTTGAAGAAAATGTATCAGGACCTTGTTGATCAAGGATTGGAGATAATCAGTATTTCAATCGATAAGAGTAATGCTGATTGGTTGAAAGCTCTTGACGAAGAACAATTACCTTGGCCTTGTTTAATTGATACGGAAAATGTTTTTGCAGAAAAGTTTGACGGTAGGGCGATCCCGATGTTTATTTTGGTGGATGGAAATGGTATTGTCGTTGAAGATAATCTTCGTGATCAGGCTTTAAAAAATAAAATTGAAGAGTTGATTCGGAATAAATAAAATTCGGATATGAAAATAATTCTATTAGGCTTGTTATTTCTGTTATGTTTTGATTTGCAGGCAGGGATAAGGAAAAGTAAACTGAAAGTGCTTTATGTTGGAGGATCTTCGGACGTGTATGCTAATATAAACAGAGGCAAGGTGGATTCTGCATTATTGTTGGAAGGAGCTAAAAAACGGACTGTGGCCTTCGAAAAACTGCTGAAACAATATTTTAAATATGTGACGGCTATTGATGCGAAAGACTACCAGCCAGTGTTGTCTGAGGATTACGATGTAACCGTGATGGACGGATTACCTCAACCGATAGTTCCTCCGACTACGCAAGAAGATCCCTTTGGACGGTTTTACGGGGAGAAAAGAGAAGGATATTTACCACAGGATTTTGATCGACCCATGTTGTTGATTGCAGAATTGAGTAGTTTAATTGGTACTCGTCTTGGGTTGAAAACGGACTGGTGCTGTCTGTGCTTGGATGCTGATGCTCATCATATACGTACAGAACATCCTATGTTTAAAGGACCATTCCCCGTTAAAATGAGTATGGTAATGAAACCTACACCGGAAAGTGCTAAATCTATTGCGAAATCCGAAGGAGAGGTCGTGCCTGATTCCATTTTGATGTGGCGAGTGCAAAAAGAAGGATATACAACGAAAGCCATACGCCCGGGGATGATCTCCAAGTCTGCCGGTTTTCTGGATTCTCCTGATGTAGAATTTATTTCAGGTGGCGTGTCTGCAAAGGGCTTGGAGGAAGTGGCCATCGGACGACATGGGAATTTCTTACATTGGGGATTTTCAGCCTCACCTGAAGAGATGACGGAGGAGGCAAAATCAGTATTTGCCAATGCGATTGTCTATATTTCCCAATTTGCAGGGCAGACCCCGATAGCTAGGAAGTTTAATCCGTTTATCGTGACCGGGGAACACTTAAAATCAACGATTTTACGGGCTACTCGTGCTGCGTACGAAGAGCGGGTTTCTACATTAAAAAGGATCGGGAAAGAAGAATCGACTTATGGAGAGTATTTAAAGAGTATGTTCCCGGAATTGTATTTTTCATTTGGTACGGATGAAAAAGCGTACAAGGATTATTATATGAATAATGCCGGTTATTTTATGCCTCGACCGGGCCGGGTCTCTTTTCTTTTGGATGAGGATGCAAGAAGTCTGGGTATCTCTAATCATGACATTCGTCTTTTAGATGAGGCGATCCGTTTGTTGGAAGAGGGAACAGACGTGGCGAAAGGACACCGTTTGTTAGAAAGATACACGCTTTGTCGTTTCGAGACTCCGGCAGAATGGCGTACTTGGTTTGAAACAAATAAATCTCGCTTATTTTTCACGGAATCCGGAGGATGGTTCTTTTTAGTAAACACCCGGGATAAAAATGTGCCGGGAAACGATTATCGTGTTTTGTGTACGGAATCAATTAAAGAACCAATCGAGAAAAAAACGTTGAAAGAAGAGGAAACGGATGAAAAGGAACCTGTAAAAGTACAGGCTTTTACAAAGAAAATGTCGAATGGGAATCGATTGATTACAATTCGGATGAAAATCCATCCGGGGTATCGAATTTATACCCAAGTGGATAAAAGTGCTCCCTATCTTCCCACGACAATAACTTTTGTTTTACCGAAAGGAGTTGAAAAGGTGGGAGAGTTAAAGCAGCCTTCAGGACGGGCGTATAATAGTGCCGGAACCGTTATTGTGGAAGAAGAGGCGATATTTACTCAAGAAGTTCGAGGAACGGGGAACGTGACTTGTGTCATTGAATACCAAAGTTGTAATGATCAAATGTGTATGCCGCCTGCAGAGCTAAGTTTAATTGTAAAATAAATAAATCTATTTGTTCTACTCCTCCCATCCGAGATTGATCGAATGGGAGGTAATTCTTTTAGTCGATATAGAGAAGTTATTCCACAATCCACCTCTCAATATTCCGAGTATTATTATCAAAGTTAATCCCGATTTTGAACAACTGTCGGGAATCCGCTTCAAATGGTCGGGCGTAATGTTTCGCTTCGATTTGTTGTAAGGCTTCTTCGGCAGAACCTTCCAGTTTGAATTCCATCACGTAGATGTAACGGTCGGTTTGCAGTACGAGATCCACCCGGCCCTCGGATGTGTGATATTCCGCTTTCACGTAGAAACCTACAAGACGAAAAACAATAAAAAGTACGTTTTGATAGTGTACTTCCAAATCCCGGATCAACTCGTAAGGTGTATCAGCAAAGAAACTTTGCAGGCGACGTAGGAAGGCATCCGGTTGGCCGGATTCAATCTCTCGTGTGAATTGTTGTATCTCGAACGGGGATTCCACTTTGTTCACGTTCGTGTAGAAGGGCATTAGGAATTTGATAAATCCTTCCTCGACTTCTCGGTTCGGAAATCCTAAAATATAATTCTCGAATCGGGGATCGTAATCCTTAATCGTGAGATACCCGCTTTGATAAATCACGGGGATAGGACTTTCATCGGCATAAATGCTGTTGAGTACCTCGGAATTCGTCTCTTCATGAGACATCTGTTCGAGGTTATAATGATTTTGTTTCAATAATTCGACCAAGTAGGTGGGAGTACCTGTTTCGAACCAGTAACTACCGAATTCCTGTTTGGCAAAAGTGTTTAACACGCTGAACGGGTTGTAGATCCCTTCGCTGTTTTGACGGAAATGATAGCCGTCGTATGCCTCTTTTAATCGGGTGCAGGTTTCCTCGTAAGTCATATCCTGTGCCGTGGCTAATCTCCGTAAATCATCTTCAAAATAGCGATGAATCTCTTCTTCTGTCATTCCGCATAGAGAAACGTATTGTTTATCCATGGAAATATCGTTCAAGTTATTGAGATCGCTGAACACGCTGACCTTCCCGAACTTGGTAACCCCGGTCAGTAAGGCAAATTTAATATCCCCGTCCATGGTTTTCAAGGCACCGTAGAATGGTTTCAACGTGTTTCGGAATTCCCGTTGTAACTCTTCATTATTGATTGCTTGCAACATGGGTTTATCATATTCGTCAACAAGGATCACCACCCGTTGCCCGGTTAATTCATGAGCCCGGCGGATAATTCCGGCAAAACGCAGGGAGAAAGAGGCTTCTGACGGCTCGTCCCCGTAGATTTTTTCCCAACGGGTTAAAGCGTTGTTAAGAATATTTCCTAAGCTTTCGATCGAGTCATATTTTTCGATGTTCAAGTCGAGGTGTAGAATGGGATGTTGTAACCACTCTTTCTCTAGTTCTTCCATGGCAAGGCCTTGGAAAAGTTCTCGCTTGCCTTGGAAATACGCTTCGAGCGTTGAAATGAGCAAGCTCTTCCCGAAACGGCGGGGACGGTTAAGGAAATAGTAACGTCCTCTCTTGGCTAATTGGTAGATCAGCGCTGTCTTGTCAACGTAAAGATACCCGTCTTTCCGAAGACTTTCAAAATTTTGAATACCGATAGGATACAGTTTCTCGCTCATGATTTCTCTTGCTAGTGAATTCTTCTAAGACAAACTTAGCTAAAAACAATGATTCGTACGTGTTGTATGCGGAATATTTTTGTGACCCGTGGAATAATTTTGGGGAGATTATTTTACTTTTGCTGTAGAATTAAACACATAAAAAATAGAGAAGAAATGACAGCAAATTGGTTTGAAGCGAAGGTAAAATACGTGAAAGTGGGCGAGGATGGAAAAGAGAAGAAGATGTCCGAGTTGTATTTGTTAGATGCTATGTCCTACACGGAGGCGGAGAGCCGGATCACGGAAAATCTGCGGGAGATGATTCAGGGAGATTTTTATATCGTGGGGTTGAAGAAATCGAACATCACGGAGTTGGTGGAGTCGAATGACGGGAATGACGATAAATGGTTCAAGGCGAAAGTGGCGATTATTGATGCGGACCAGATCAGTGGTAAGGAGAAAAAATCTCACCAGTATTATTTGGTGGCGGCAGCGGATATTGAGAAAGCATTGGCTAATTTGCAGAAGAGTTTGTCAACCTACGTGGTACCTTTCGAGATCAGTTCTCTGACCGATACGAATATCATGGACGTGTTCCCTTATTTCTCGGATGATGCGAATCAAGAAATCCCATCCAATCTGAAACCGCTGGGTGATTTTGAACATGAGGCAGAGATAGACGCTTAGTGTAAAATATATTGAAATAATGGGGCTGTACCAAAAGTCAATTTTATTTCAAGAAACTCCTCCGTCACTTCGTGCCACCTCTTTCTTCCCCTGCCCGAGGGGAAGTACCCCGAAGGGGTGATGGGGAGGGAGAACAGAGGAGGAGCTGGTGATTCACTCCGAAGATGGGGAGTGTTTCAACTCTCCCTCTGTTTATAGAGGGAAATCGGCGAGTAAGCGAGAACAGACAGGGAGTTTACTCGTTGTCTGTCGAGCGAGAGCCGATTCGAGACTGCTTGCAGGCTCAATACCCCGAAGGGGGGAGGGAGTTTGAAGAATGACTTTTTGTACAGCTCCATCATTATTTTAACACCTCGTCGATAATCCGGTATTGCGTGTTGAAAAACAACCGTCTCTCGATGCGTCCGCTCCTAGAAAGAAGGGTGGAAATATGGCATAAGGAATTGATCCATTCTTTTATTTTATTAAAATTGTCTTCCGAATCCTGTATCATCGAAAAGCTGAAATTAGTTTGGAACAAGGCGAGATGCCTGTTGCCGGAAAAGAAGTAACTGCTGGAAAAACCCACATTGATTGAGGATACGAGAAAATCTGTTTCGGGTGGAAAGGGAATGCTAGGAGTACGTGTTCCGTTTAGTGTCTTTTCTAATTGCGACAATATAAGTTTGAGTTCATTTTTGATGTCCTCTTTTTCCTGTTCGGAAATAATATGCGTTTTGTAGAAATTACTTATTTCTTTAGATAATGCCCAAATCAGCGAGCTATCCCAAATATAAAAAACGTGCAGAAAGTTATAAATGTCATTGTATTTTTCACTGATAGCTGATAACCTGGGAGGAAGTTTCCACTGGGAAAAATTGTTATACTCGTCGGATTGTACGAAATAGTACCCCCATTTAAAGAACATGAACTTCATTATAAGCGGGGAATGTACGAAAAATTCCAAGGGTAGCGAGTGGTAAACGTTTCCGCTGGTACCGGGTTCATCTTGGTTAATCTCCTCGATTTGTTTAAAATTAAGATCTATCATATCGCATAAAGCATCAATGGAGTGAAACTTTAACGGGGTTTCCAGTATGAATGGGAGCCATTGAATATCTTCTTCTTGGTATAAAAGACTATCGAGAGAGATGTTTAAAATCTTGGCAAGTATGCCCATTTCCCGGATGGAGAAGTTGACTTTACCTGCCATTCTCCGGTAAACTGACTCTTTTTCCAGTTTCAGAATGTCTGATACCTGATTAATAAGTTCGGCTCTCTTGGAATTTCTTTTGTGTAGTTCCTCGATGAATTTATCATGAAGATCTTTTTTTCTCATGTTTGTTCTATTTAGTCATATACTTGATACTGGTAATTGTGGAACAATAATCAAATATAAACATAAATCCAGAGGAATTTTTAAAATATTACGTTAAAATGCGGGCTGTTTTAAGAATAGATGCTTTGCCTTGAATGATTCTCCGTTTCGGAGAATGTCAAGAATATAAATCCTCTAAGATGGAGGAAATACAATGTTTACCTCTATTTATTGTATGGATAAAATCAAAAATGATGGGGATGTCGCAAAAATGTATGATCATATCCGGGAGAATGGACTAAAGTTGTCTTTTTCAAGCAATACCGATGGTCTACTTTTGTATTTAGAATATAATATTATAAAAGTAAGCAGATGAAAAATAGGATGGTTCTAAGGTTAGCATTGGCGGCAATCGTTTTTGCCGGTTGCGTGGAAGAGAAGGAAGATAAGTCATTGACAAGTGGCGGGATAGCTGATGTGGCTTACATTTCTCTCAAAGTTAAGACAGAAAAAAACGAGGCTCGTTCCTCGGGTGAAAATGCGGGAATGAATGAAAGTGATTTGAAGACTCTCTACTTGATAACTTTTGACGAAACGGAAAAAGTGGTCGGTATTCCCAAGACAACAGAATACTATACCAAAATTGAGGATGCGGCGTCAAAACCGGATGCGATCAAGATTTCGGCAGCTTCAGAAAAACTATTGGTGATTGCCAATCCGGGAGATGAGTTGTTGGACGTGATTGAAAATATCAACGATCGAACCACGTTTCCCACGATAAATGCAGCGGTAAAAGGGGTTACTATGGCAGAGATTACAGATAATGTGAATGCAATAACCAGGGGATTCACGATGATTAATAGCGGGGATGAGAGTAACAAGCAGGCCGGGGAAAAAATTACCGATCCTTTGATCAGTCTTGTTGGTAAGATTCAAGTTGTCTCGAAAGATCTGCAAGAAGAGGATGCTATTAAAGAGGCTGAGGATGACAATAACCGTGTAGACGTGAAAATTGAACGTCTGGCCTCTAAGGTGGAATTAAAGCTTAAAGAGGACAATAATGATAAGATCGTTGTTGAACCTACCGGTGCGACCTTTACTTTTAAAAATTGGGCGATTGACGTGATGAACAGTACGTTTTATCCTTTTGCCGATAAAACTCTACTTACCGTGATTCATTCGTCCGGGGGAAGTTACGTCAGTAACTTTTATACCAAGGATCCGAATTTCACGAATGCCACTGGTATCGTGAATGCTGCCGTCAACGAAACGACGTATGAACCAGAGTTGGTAGCCCCTTACACCTGGATGGCGGCAGCAACCGGAACTTATTGCATTGAGAACACGATGGATGCGAATGATCAGATATTTGAGAATGCCACTCGTGTTGTGATTAAAGGCGTTTATTATCCTGAAAATCATGTGGGAACAGGCGATTGGTTTAGTTTTGCCGGTAAAACCTATGCTAATTTTGATAAGCTGAAAGAGGCATATAATGCCATTGACGTGGGCCCTAACTTGAAAGCAGCCTGCGAGAAAATGTACGTGAGCATAAGGGCTTACGCGGATAAAAATAGTGGTGTGGATCTTATCGGAACATCGTTCAAAACGTTGGAGGTGTCCGATTTAGCACAAATCAAGAATGGAGGAGAGGTACTTAAAGACGGAAAAAATCCGATCATCCGGTGGTATCAAGGAGGGCTTTGCTATTACTATTACGAGATTCGGCATGATAACGATACCGATGAGCATATGGCTTTCGGAAAATACGGGGTTGTGCGCAATAACTGGTATAAGCTGACCTTGGGGTCCGTGAAAGGGGCAGGAACTCCTTGGTTCCCGGATGTGGACAAACCTGGTCCCGGTGATCCGGACCCGGGTGATCCAATCGACACCTCAACCGGGTATTTGGGAATCACGGTGGATGTTGCGCAATGGATTGTCTGGGAAAACGAGATCGATATTTAGTGATTGGGTAACAGGACTATAAAACATCAAGGTATGAACACGGGTGGGCTATATCGGGATTTGAGTAAAAGAATGGGAATTGTGTTAGTATGCCTGTTTTTAGGATCATGCGACGTGATGAAGGAGGATACAGACAACTGTGGTGTATACTTGGAATTTATTTATGACTATAATATGGAATATGTCGACTCGTTCGATCCGTGGGTTAACACGGTCGACATATTCGTGTTCGACGCTGATGATCGTTTTCTCTTTACCAAACAAGCCCGGCGGGAAGAACTTGTTGGGAGAAAGCGAATGTTATTGGCTGATGATTTATCCGTGGGGCATTACAAGGTGCTGACCGTGGGAGGTTTGACGAATCATTTCCGGGTATCGGATGTGCAGGGAAATAGGCTTTCTCCGGGAAAAACGATGCTAGGGGACGTGCAGGTCGCTTTGGAACGGCTCTCTCAGACCGTGTCTCACGAATTTTTCCCTTTGTGGACCGGGAAAACAATAAAGGTGGATTATAAGGCTGATCGGGAGGTATACCCGGTGTCTTTGGTTAAAAACACGAATCATTTTCACGTGTTACTGGCTGAGGTGGGTGGTAGTAGTACGGGACGTGCGGACCGTCCCGTTTTTACTTTTGAAATCCTGACACCTGAGGGAGCGGTCTACGGACATGATAATGCTCCCCGGGTGCAGGTACCTGTGACCTATATGCCCTATTCCCTAGAGGTGGGAGAGGGGCCGGAAGTCTTGTCGGAAGGGCACGTGAATACGGCTAGGTTATTGTATGATGATGATTATGCTTATAAATTGATTGTCTATGATACGCGAACCGGCTTGCGGGTATGGGATTATGATTTGATGAAACTCTTGGAATCGAGAAAACCAATCTTGCGGCCGGATGGGAGTGCGCTCCCTATGCCGGAATTCCTCGACAGGCAGAGCGAGTGGCGTATGGTGATTCTGTACAAGGAAGGAGAAAATCCATCCGGTTTCGTGGCTTTGAGTATTGAAGTTAACGGGTGGATCGTGTGGCGTAATGATATAGAGGTTTAATGTATGAAAAGTAACGTGTTACATATCATTTGGATCATGTTCTTCTTGGTTGCTTGCATCGGGGAGCGTTCGACGGGTGACGGGGACGAGTTTTTGGGTACACGAGGGAAAATTGACGTGGAAATACTTGTGCGGGAGGCTGATGAACATGATTTTGTTCGAACGGTTCGTTTTGTCGTGTTCGATGATGCCTCGGTTACCCCGACTCTGGATATAAACGAATTGGTAACTTTGGGGGAAGGAGAACGGGATGCAACCAGATTCAAAACTACCTTGGATGTGAAAACCAATCCGGATAAAATGCTTGTCGTGATAGTGAATGAACCTCAAGTTATGACGAATACATTGGGTGCGGTTATTTTTCCGGAACAACTGGAAGAGATACTTTTTCAGATGAACGATGCGTTTAGTTTTGATCACGTGCAACCCTTAATGTCCGGGATTCCGATGTCCGGGGTGAAACGGAAAATCGTGGTGGAGAAAAATGTCTCGGCAAACGAGGTGATCACGATCGAGCGTGTCGTGGCTCGTGTTGAACTCTGGCTAAAGAAAGCGGACGAGATTGTTTTCGCTCGTCTTTCGACTTCCATGAATTCCCGGGTATTTTTGGAAAATACTTATGGGAGAGGGTATTTAGTAACAGGAACGGAGACTGATAGAACCCGATTCCAAACCGGATTGGACATTGAGAATAATTTCGGTTATATGCAAATCCCGTCTTCCGGCTTTGAACACGTGGTTTGGAATTATCGAGGTGTAAATGTGTTGGAACTATCGGATTCTCCCCAGCTTATATGTGTGTTCTATACGCCGGAGCGGACTTACGAGGTCTCCGATGACCGGAATAAATTGTTTTTGGACATCCGGGGAATCACTTCCCCGGACGGAGAGAGAGGAACCCGAACCGCACTCACGGAGTTTACTCCGAAAGGTGGAGGCACCCCACGGGTGCTTACCGAGATCCGGCGTAATAATGTCTACCGGATCATCGGTACGGTGAAAGAAAAGACGGTACAATTTGAACAGGCCGTACTTCCGTGGACCGAGGCGGGACAAGGAACAATCATTGATCCCCAGTATTACCTGCGGGTAAGTCGGGATGTTCTTCATGTCGGGCTTGCGGGTGATGCTGTCACGATCTCGGTGGAGACGAATTATAACAGGGGTGACCGGGGATTTCCGAAGGGGGTGCGGTTGGGTGAGATTAGTTACTATGATAAAGATAATCATCCCTTGGAGGCTACCGCCGGGGGACGGGATTGGTTGGCGGTTAATATGTCAGGCGTGGACGGGGATTTATCTCGGAATATCGAGTTTATCGCGAAGACAAGTTTGAATAGTGTTCCCGCGGGGTATTACGCTTTGGTTGAAATTAAAGCGGGAAACCTGATTAAAATAATTCGGGTTACCCGTTCATGATAAATTACGAGTAAAATATGATGGAACGATTCATAATATGGAAACGGTTTAGCTTGGTGAGAGTGTTACTCTTGACGGGATTACTGGGGTGTGTACATGATAAGTTGGATGGACCGGATCAGTTGGGGAAAGTTATAGATATAGAACTAGTTATTCCGGGATTTGAAGTCCCCCTTACCCGCTCGATAGAGGGGGATAACGGGGAGGCTGCGGTACGGGAGTTGGACCTTTTGTTCTTTGACCAGTCTACTCCATCGGCAAAACTACTTCGACATCTGAACGTGATCGATTTTAGGCAGGAATCATCGGGGGCAGACTATAAAGTGAAATTTAGTCTGAACCTTGCCAAAGATGACCAAGTCGGTTTAATCGTGGTTGTCGTGAATGCAGCGGGGGCGGTTCGGCATGCCTTGGAAAGTAATCCGGCAGATGCGGAAAAACAGGATATATTGAAAGCTCTGACTTTTAATACATTCAAAGATGAGAATGATTCTTATAAATGGAACGTGCGTGTACCGGGATATACCCCGCTACCCATGTACGGGGAAGTGGTAATGGAGGGACTTGTGCCGGGTTATATAGTGTCGGTTTCGTTGACTCGGATGTTGGCTCGTGTGGACGTGGAAAACAAGGTTAGCGGAGAGATCTTCAAGTTGGAAGAGATTTATTTGGTGAACTATAATACTTCCGGGTATATCGCCCCGAAATGGAACGAAGCGGATGGCGTGCTTGTTCCGAATCCTTATGCGACAAATGAGAATCCGATGATCCCCGTCCCTTCCGGAAAACAACCGGGTGTAGAAGAAGCGGCAATGAAATACGAGTACAAACAGGCCATTAACGCCCCCGGGGCCTTGATGGCGGGAGAAATCTATACCTATGAGGCTGTTAAAAACGTGAAAGATGATCCGGGTAACGGGGTTTGCCTGATTATTAAAGGAAAATACATGGGCGAGGATTATTATTACCGGGTGGACTTCACGCTGGAATCTGAATTGCCGATAGATATTGCGTATATGCCGCTGTATCGTAATCACAAGTATGTTGTTACCGTAACCGATGCCGAGGGAATCGGTTACCGGACTTTTGCGGAGGCTCTTCGCTCGTTTGGCGTGTTATCGAATTTGAAAACGTCAATATTGGTGGTGAATCTAGAAGGGATAAACCACATTGTTTATGATGGTCAATTCTTTATGGGAGTGGAAAGTCGCACGCTGGACCTACCTTATGGTGTGAGTCGGCAACTCACGTATCGGGTAAGTTCTGATTATCATGGGGCTTGGGAGGCAAAAGTTCTCCATTCGGAAACAAATACTTGGTTGCGCTTGGCCGGGGGACTGTCCGTCACGAAGGGGGCAGATATAAACGGGAGCGGTTTGGAACTGGTGATTTCGTCCGTGTTCTCCCCGGGCAGCGGGCGTGATTACGTGACCGGACAGATTGAGTTCACGGCAGGGCGTCTGCGGGATACCCTGACCGTGAGAAGGGTTCCGATTGCGGAAATGTTTGCCCGGAGCAATGTTGTGTTAAATTCCGGGGTACTGACTTTTGCCGTGACTGCCGAAGATAACCGGGATATTCCCGCTTGGTCCCAAGGGGTATTTTTCAAATGGGGTTCACTGATTGCGTTGGCTTCTGCCGGTAATCCTTATGACCCGGAGGTGCAAGCCGTTTATTATCCGCCCCATCTGAACCCGTCTGATTGGAAAGGTGGTTTGATCGGGTGGGATAAAATCCCATATGCTCATTCGAATTTCAACTTTTCTATGCCTTCTGGTACTGGCGAGGACGTGGACGCTTTTGCGGGTTACTCCGGTAATACCGGGTTCAATGAAAACGTGGGTGTCGGTGATATATGTCGTTATATTTCCAGTGGGCCGGGAGGTAAAGGATGGGTTGAGGGCGAATGGCGTTTACCGACAAATGCCGAACTGGAATTGTTGTACGAAGAAACCGGGATAAAAACGGTATCTATGGGTGGGTTTGTTAACATGACGGCCGAGTTGAATCGGGATGCTGGAAACTATTTACATGGGAACTTCGACCCCGAAAGCGGTTGGTTTCTAGGGGCGAACGTGACGGGATCAATGGCAACACCTGCCAATAGAACAACTCCCCCTTCTGGGACGGTCTTCCTGCCCTCGGCCGGGCAACGTTATCCGGATGGTAATGGGGATGTGGTACATGTGGGAGCCTACGGTTATTATTGGGCCTCTACACCCTATTCGGTGAATGGCGGGTATATTGCTGACTATCTTTTTATATATAAAAGCGGGGTTGATTTTAATGCCGCTGATCGTTCGTACGCTTTTCCCGTTCGTTGTATTAAAGATTATTGATATTCACTAACATAATGATATATGGTAAAGAGATTATTCTTTTGCTTGTTTATGTGGGGAATGTGTTCCGGTTTATCGGCGCAGATCCTTGAAGGACCACTCCCTTTTTTCCGGTCGTTTTTAGATGGTAACCTGACTAAAATCACGTTTCCCGAACCCAATGAACCCGGGGCTTCCGGTTGGGATTCAAAAGGAAACTACAAGAGAAAGAACCGAGCGGCAGAAAGTGTTTGGGGATTACAATTAACGGAAGGTAAGGAAGAGATCGGGGCATTTTATTTACCGGAATATATTTTCTCCACGGAAGACGGGTTGTTGATCGAGTTCGAGTATATTATGATGTACACGAACGTGGGAGAGGCAGGTGTTACAGATGGTATTTGTATGTTTCTTGTCGATGCGACCACGAATGAATATATAGGTGCGAACTTAAAATACGGGGCTGAGGGGGCCGGGTTTGGTTATACTCATCGACGGTCGGCACACACGGATATTAGATATGGTGTAACTTCGATTACCGGGATTAAGGGAGGATACCTTGCGGTGGCTTTGGATCAGGGACATTTTAAAAATTGGCGTTTCGACAATTACGAAATGAGAAACGGGATACCGTACGGGAGTGCCGGGATCGCTAATATTCAGTCTGAAACGTATAATACCCGGAGTAACGTGACGATTCGGGGAGCCGCGGGAAGGGACGAAAAAGTGATAACCACGTCTCAAAAAACTCACCGAATACAAGATGGTCGCTGGGGTTTTCCCGTTCTCATCACTCGCCACACGGGGTGGAACGAGAAGACCGGCCTGGAAGACCCTTATTCCGATGGGTTGAGAAACAAGGCCGGATTCAGGTTGAACACCCAAACCGGGGAATATGAACAGTACGTGACACCGAGAATCGATAAACCTTTCTGTATTGCCGGGGGAAAGGAATTTCATCATTCCGGTGAAAGTGCTTACCGGAAAGCAATTATTGCCTTGGAGCCGAATATCGTTGGGGGTGGATTCCGGATCACGGTAACCATCCAGCATGAAACGGAAAAAACGGTCGTGATTGAGGATTACACTTATCCCTCCTCTTTGCAATATACCGAGAATGGCCTTCCTTTCCAACTTGTTGCCGGTGAATATCCCACGGTAGTTTATTATTCGAATCCACCCCAAACCGAGCTGGCGCTTGAAAGACCTTCGAAACTGGTGATCGGTTTCATGGCATCGACGGGGCAGCTCACGGCTTACACGAATATTATCCGGAATCTACGAATAACCCCCTTGTACGGGGCTAGTTCTGAGGATGATATTTATGACCATCGCCGTGGTCCCGTTATCGTACGTCCTTTGGATAACGACGTGGCTTACCAGCTTGGTGGGGACCGACCGAATGCCAGTTATGATAATCTTGATTTAACGAGCTTTAGAATGTGGATCGATGAGAAACATTGTCTGGGGAATGGCGTGTTCGAATATGAAGAAGAGGGTGTCGGGAAATGGAAATACGACCCGGAATCGGGTGAAATGATGTTTTTCCCGGAAAAAGGAGTAGGGGGAGAAGTCGTTATTTGGTATGATGTTAAAGGGAAACATACGCCTTATGCCGAGGAGAAATACCGTTCGTCACTGGCAAAAATCGTGATAAATCTTATCGATGACGAGGGGTAAGTTTACCTCTGTTATCGAAAACGTTTGTAAAAAAGGATTGCGGCGAGCTTTATTTTGTTAAATATTTGTATATATGATTGATTTTTAGAGATATGTATTTCTAAAAACGGAGCGTAAATTATGGGTTAAAATTTGGCTTTATACTATTAACTTTATACCTTTGCCGGATTAATTTTCTTCGGGTCGTTTGTTATGGACGAGAGACATTTAGTTATTGTTTTTAACGATCGGGTGAAACTTGAAAGAAATTCAAACGTATTTGGAAATAATTAATCTATAAAGTTATGAAAACAAGAATAGAACATGATTTACTAGGCAACAAAGAAGTGCCAATGGATGCGTATTATGGCGTTCAAACTTTGAGAGCTATCGAGAACTTTGCTGGTATCAGTAATTACACGATCGGAATGTTCCCGAACTACGTGAAGGCTTTGGCTATGGTGAAATGGGCTGCTGCAAAAGCAAACTTTGAATTGGGATTGATTCCTGCTGATATTACAAATGCCATCACCGCAGCTTGCGAGGAAATCATCGATGGTAAGTTGGCTGACCAGTTCCCGGTAGATATGGTTCAAGGTGGAGCCGGAACTTCCACGAATATGAATATCAACGAGGTCGTTGCCAATCGTGCTTTGGAACTGTTGGGACATCAGAAAGGTGAATACCAATATTGCCACCCGAATAATCATGTGAATCTTTCTCAATCAACGAATGACGCTTATCCTACATCATTCCACTTGGCAATTATCCTGACCAATAAAGAAGTGGTAGCTGAAATTAAATTGTTGGTTGATTCTTTCAGAAGAAAAGCAAAAGAATTCGAACACGTGTTGAAAATGGGGCGTACCCAACTTCAGGATGCCGTTCCGATGACTTTGGGCCAAGAGTTCGAGGCATACGCTTACACGTTGGAAGAAAATATCGAGCGTTTGAATGCGGCTGCTAAATTGTTCTTGGTAGAGAATATGGGTGCTACGGCTATCGGTACAGGTATCAACTCAGAACCGGAATACGCTGAAATCTGCGCTCGCGAACTTCGCATCATCAGTGGTGAAGAGTTCGTTCTGGCTCCGAACTTGATTGCTGCAACTCCTGACACGGGTGCTTGCGTGTCTTACTCTTCAGAATTGAAACGTTTCTGCGTTCAATTGTCTAAAGTATGTAACGATTTGCGTTTGTTGTCCAGTGGTCCGAGATGTGGTTTGAACGAGATCAACTTGCCTCCGATGCAACCGGGATCTTCTATCATGCCGGGTAAAGTGAATCCGGTTATCCCGGAAGTGGTTAACCAGGTTTGTTTCCGCGTGATTGGTAACGATACGACCGTGATGATGGCTGCTGAGGCTGGTCAGTTGGAATTGAACGTGATGGAGCCGGTAATCGTTTACGCTTTGTTCAACTCCATGCAGATGTTGACCAAGGTTATGGATCGTTTGAGAATCTTGTGTATAGACGGCATCACTGCTAACGTTGACCGTTGTAAAGATATGGTGATGAACAGTATCGGTATCGTTACTGCTTTGAACCCGACTTTAGGTTACGAAAATTCATCTCGTATCGCCAAGAGAGCTTTAACAGAAAACAGAAGTGTTTACGACTTGGTTTTGGAAGAAAAATTATTGACGAAAGAAGAGCTGGATAACGTGCTCCGTCCGGAATTAATGATTGCTCCGAAAAAATTCTACAAGAAAAAATAACAAAAAGTGCTTTAGTTTCGTAACAAAAAGCGTTACCTTCGTAAAACTAATTAAATTTAAAGCATAGGTTATGAAAAAAAGTTTTAATCAAATGATTGCTGTTGTGATGATCGCGGTGTCATCAGTGGCTTTCACAGGATGTTATGGTTCTTTTTCTTTGACTTCTAAGTTACATAACTGGAACGGACAAGTGTCTAACGCTAAATTCGTGAACGAGTTAGTATTCTTGGGATTGTGTATCCTTCCGGCATACGAGTTGTGCTGCTTGGGTGATGTCTTGATCTTCAACTCTATCGAGTTCTGGGGTGGCCAGAATCCGGTTGCCATGAAAGCCGGAGACGTGGAAGAAGGTCAAGTAATGTACGCCGGACATCCTTACCATGTAACTAAATCTTTGAATAAGATGGTAGTTGCAAGTGAAGAGACTGATGCTGTTGCTGAATTCCAATATTTCCCGGAAGAAGAATCTTGGTATTTAATGGATGGTCAGAACAAGGCTAAGTTGATGAAAAACACGAAAAAGATGATGAAAGCTGTTGTAGCTATCGACTAATTTTTTTCGGTTCAGATAATGAAAGGACGTCTTCGGGCGTCCTTTTTTTTGTGCCTTTTTGTTGCGTGATAACGGGAATCTATTCGCCGTTTTTGTATTGGCATGTTGAAGGTAAAGGGAGAGTTCGTCGCCTGTAAATGGGGACGTGAATAAAAAATGCATTTATACTAACTGATAAAATTCGGATGAATACCGAATATAGTATTTTAATTAAATTGTAAATATACTTTATGAACCTTATTATATATAAGGTTCATATAAGGTTTCTATAAGGTATCTATAAGGTTCATGACGGTATTCGTCCGGAACAGATCTATTCATTATTATGAAATATGCCATTGCTTGGTCGCTGACTCCCATCGTCTTAGGCTTGTTCTGCTTGGATTGTTGGGTTGAACGGGCGGGGTACTTGGATGATAGTGAAAATGGAGACGTAACTGTTTTTGGGGTTTTAACTGATATATCTCCAGTTGATTTTAGTTTTGAAAAGACGTTTGACTTGGGTGGCAAAGGTTTGATTCTCTTCTTTTTGTAGGAGGGGATCGTCTTCCAGAATAATCGTGGCCGCTTGGGCTGCCTCGTTCAGGATACGCCCGTCCTTACCGAGATTGGCAACTCTCAGGTTGCAAGTCAACCCGCTTTGTTGTGTTCCTTCGATGTCTCCCGGACCGCGTAGTTTTAAATCGACTTCGGCAATCTCAAAGCCATCATTCGTGGAGGTCATGGTCTCGATCCTTTTACGGGACTCGTTAGACAGTTTGTAGGAGGTCATCAGAATACAGTATGATTGTTCGGCTCCCCGTCCTACACGCCCGCGTAGCTGGTGCAATTGGGATAGTCCGAAACGTTCGGCACTTTCAATGACCATGATGGAGGCATTGGGAACATTCACCCCGACTTCGATCACGGTGGTTGCCACGAGAATACGGGTTTCTCCCGATACGAAACGCCTCATGTGTTCCTCTTTCTCTGTCGGTTTGAGTTTCCCGTGAACGATGTCCGCCGTGTACCCTAGGGGGGCAAAATAACTCATCACGTGTTCATAGCCTTCTTCTAGGTTTCGGTAATCCATCTTTTCCGATTCGGAGATCATGGGGTACACGATATAGGCTTGCCTACCGAGTTCCAGTTCTTTCTGGATGAATTTATAGACTTGCAGGCGTCTTGCCTCGAATGCATGATGTGTGGTGATAGGTTTCCGGCCGGGAGGAAGTTGGTCGATCACCGATACATCTAGATCGCCGTAGAGGGTCATGGCGAGAGTCCGGGGAATGGGAGTGGCCGTCATGACCAGCATGTGTGGGGGAATCGTGTTCTTTTGCCACAGTTTAGCTCGCTGGGCAACTCCGAAACGATGCTGCTCGTCGATAACGACAAGTCCCACGTTTTTAAAATTCACCACGTCTTCCAGTAGAGCGTGAGTCCCGATCAAGATTTGCAGACGTCCGTCGGACAGGGCCTCGTGAATGATTTCCCTTTCTTTTTTCTTGGTGGAACCTGTGAGTAGGCCGACGCTGATCGGGGTGTCCTTCAGAAGCCCGGATATGGTTTCGTAATGTTGGGTGGCGAGAATCTCCGTCGGGGCCATGATGGCGGCTTGGTAACCGTTGTCGAGGGCGATCAGCATACACATCACGGCGACAAGGGTTTTGCCGCTTCCCACGTCTCCCTGCAACAGGCGGTTCATTTGCTTGCCGGAACCGCAATCGGAACGGATTTCTTTGATAACCCGTTTCTGCGCGTCGGTCAGAGGAAAGGGTAGGTGATTGTGGTAAAAATTGTTGAAATAATCCCCGACCGTGGTAAAGAGATGGCCTTGGAAGGCTGCCTTGCGGTTGAATTTTAGTTTCAGTATGTTGAGCTGAATGTAGAACAGCTCTTCAAATTTAAGCCGGTATTGTGCCTTGCGGAGCATATCCGGGTTTTCCGGGAAGTGGATGTTGTGCAAAGCCTCGTGCAGGTAGATCAAGTTGTGTTTTTTGATGAACCATGCCGGGAGGGTTTCTTGAATCCTGCCGTTGATAGCTTTGAAAATGTTCGCTTGTATCTTGTTGATCAGCCGGGAGGTCAGGTAACTTTTTTTCATCTTCTCCGTGGTCGGGTAGATGGCTTGGAAACCCACGAGTTGCTTGGCACTCGTTTCGTACAGGTCCATTTCCGGGTGGACGATGTTCATCTTGTGGTTGAAGATGGTGGGCTTGCCGAAAATCAGGTACTCCTTGTCAGGGGTGATCTGGCTGGAGAGGTATTTGTGGCCCGTGAACCACACGAGTTCCAATTCCCCGGTTCCGTCGTAGGCCGTGGCGACCATGCGCGTCTGTTTGCCCACGCCGACGGACGTGAGGTTCGTGATTTTAGCTTTTACCTGAATGTAGGGGAGGTCTGATGTAAGTTCCCGGATCGTGTAGACACGGGTCCGGTCAATGTATTTGTAGGGGATGTAATAGAGCATATCCTCGTAGCTTTGGATGCCCATTTCCTGCTCCAGCAACGAGGCTCTTTTCTCTCCAACACCCGGTACGAATTTTATGTTCAGTCCTGCCAGTTCCAAAATACAAGTTTTCGATGGTTCATTTCTCGAACGAAAGTAAAAAAAATAGATGACTTTAGTTGAGCATATCGGGAATAAATTTTAATTTCGTGGAATAAATAATTTGGACAGACAGTTTACCGGGAGATGTATAATTATTTAAAACAACGATTTAAACATGCCATTCGTTTTCGACATAAAAGGGGATACGGGGTACATTCCCCGTTCGTTTTTGATTTGATCACGAATGTAATAAAGGAAAAAGCGGTTTATTACGATTTTGAACGAATTGAATCGAAGGGAAATATTCGGGAGAAAGAGCGGAAATTGTATCGTTTGCTTTTTCGTTTGGCAGAATATTTTTCTTACCGGAATGTGCTGTGCGTCGGGGTTCGATCGCCGTGGGTTTCCATGTATCTGGCGGCTGTTTCGAAACAGATGGTGTTGTTGAACGGGGGACGTGCTTGTCCGGGGGGCGAGTACACGGAACAGGTGAAGCCGGGAGATTTGAAAGGTCGCGAGATCGATATGGTTTTCTTGGGGAGAGCGTTCGAGGAGGATTGGGATGAAACTTGGGAAGAGGTTTTGCGAGTGCGCAGGCGAGGCCCGCTATGTATAGTGATTAAAGATATTTACAAGGGGCGCTTCAATTCTTTGGCATGGAGACAATTGAGGCAGGAGGGAACGGTTTCGATCGACATGATGTGGTACGGGGTCGTGTTCTTTGACACGAGATTGCAGAAGGGAAGGTATAATGTGATTATTTAAGTTAAAAGTTAAGAGCTAAAAGCTAAAAGTTAAAAGCTAAAAGTTAGAATGGAAGGGGTAGGGTTTGTGCGGTTGGAATCTAAAATTTAAAATTAGTATGAAGGTTTACACGAAAACAGGAGATAAGGGGACGACGGCTTTGATCGGGGGAACCCGGGTGGCAAAGAATAACGTGAGGTTAGAGGCTTACGGAGGTGTTGACGAGTTGAACAGTCATTTGGGGATGATTCGGTCGTACCCGATTGATGGGGAGAGCGTGAAACAGTTGATCGAGATTCAAAACGTGTTGTTCGTGGTCGGGGCAAACTTGGCGACGGACACGGCGGTGAGTAATATGCAGAAAAAATTGCCTTGCACGGATGAGGACGTGGCTTTTTTGGAGAGGGCGATAGACAAGATGGACGAGGAGTTGCCGCCACTGCAATATTTTGTGTTGCCGGGAGGACGGCCGGAGGTGTCGGCTTGTCATATTGCCCGTACGGTTTGCCGTCGGGTGGAACGCCGGATTATTGATATGAGCGAGGAAATAGAGGTGGAGGATATTATCGTGCGGTATGTGAATCGCCTTTCCGATTATTTGTTCGTGCTAGGGCGTAAGCTGGCAAAGGATTGTGGGCTGGAAGAGGTGAAATGGGTGCCGAGAAATTGAAAATTGAAAATGGAGAATTGAAAATGAAAGAACCTGTAACTTGTAACTTTTCAATGGCGGAAGTGTTCCGGTTTTTGGAAGAGCTGAGGGAGAATAATAACCGGGAGTGGTTTAATGCGCATAAGGAGTGGTATTTGGCTGTAAAGGCCGGACATGAGGATTTCATTAACCGGGTAATTCCGGCATTGGCTGTGACGGAGCCGGAGGTAGATGGGTTGACGGCGAAAGATTGTATTTTCAGAATTTACCGGGATGTCCGGTTTTCACCCAATAAGGAACCTTATAAGACGCATATCGGGGCATACATGGTGAAGGGTGGTAAGCAAAGTCCCCGGGCGGGATATTACGTGCATATAGAACCGGGGAATTGTATGATAGGGGGTGGAATTTGGTGTCCGGAACCATCGTTGCTGAAGGCTTTGCGGAAAGACGTGTATGATAATATAGATGAGTTTACGGGAATTATCCGGGATGCGGAGTTCCAAAAACATTACGTGTTGGAGGGGGAGAAGTTGAAAAAGGTGCCTGCACCTTTTCCTGCCGATTTTCCGGAAGGGGATTTGTTGAAATACAAATCTTACACGGTATCGAATTATGTTCCCGATTCGTTTTTCGAGGGGGAGGACGTGGTTGAACGGTGTGTGGAGCGACTTTTACTGATGCAGCCTTTTAATCGCTTTTTGAATTACACGGTGGAGGAAACGTGGAGGTGATCTCAGGGTGGTTGCAGGTTGCAAGTTTCAGGTTAAAAAGAGGGGAATTTGTGGCTGAATTGCTTTGATAATAAGGGGAAAAGTCGTATATTTGTAATATGGAAAAAATAAAAGAAAAGATGCCGCAGCTTGTAAAAAATGCCACGGTTCGGGAAGAGATTTTGCAAGGAATGATTACCTCGTTTCAACTGGAAGGGATAAAGATTTCCCAAGAAACTGCTTATACTATTTTGGAGCGGGTGGATTTGAAGCTTAAAATGTGTAAGCGATAATCTGCTCCATTCTGGAGTAGTCTTTTCGTGCTACTTGCTGAACAGCGATAATATATTCATTAAAATCAATCCTTTTGAAGTTTAAGCCGGGATAACCTTGTTTTCGTGCCATGAGGTTGGCGAGAATACGGGATGTTCTGCCGTTGCCTTCCCGGAACGGGTGGATGAAGAGTAATTCACCGTGTACTTTGGCGATGTCTTTTATCAGAGCTTGTTGACTGGTGTAGTGATCAGGGAGTTGGGAAAGAATTTCTTCTTCGAAAATGCGCATACTATCCGGGATAAATCTTCCGGCCGGGAACACGAATCCGCCTTTGGAAATGTTGACGGAACGGAAACGCCCGGCAAAGGAGTAGAGTTCTTTTAGCGCCGTACGGTGAATGTCACAGATGTATTTGACTGAAAATTTTGTCTTGGGCGTTAGCTTTTCCGTGAACAAGATTTCCGCCATCAAGAAGCCTTCGAACTCCGCATTATGAAGAGTCTCTTCGTCCGTGATTCCGAGTAAATTCGGGAGAATTTCTCCCTCTTCGCCATTGGTAGTGTATCTGTTCATGGCCTTGATTTTTAACAAAGTTATAGAAATCCGTCAATTACTCCAAATTTATTTGTGATTTATGATTTATGATTTATGCTAAAGCCTTATCTTTGTGCATTCGGCAAGGCCGAGTTACAAGTTGACAGGTTGCAAGTTACAAGTTCTTGGGAATAATAACGCACCTGCCGATGAACGTGTCGGGATTCAACTTGTAACCTGTAACTTGTAAACTTGTAACTAAAATAGGATGAAAGTATTATTATTGGGTAGCGGTGGACGCGAACATGCGTTGGCGTGGAAAATAAATCAGAGTGAAAGATTAACAAAGTTATATGTTGCTCCGGGAAATGCCGGGACGGCAGAGATAGCTGAAAATGTAAATATCAAGGTAACGGATTTCGAGGCGTTGGCGACTTTCGTGGAGAATAACGCTATCGATATGCTGGTTGTCGGACCGGAAGATCCTCTGGTGGAGGGTATTCGGGATTATTTTGAGGCAGACGCTCGTTTTGCCCGACTGATGATCGTGGGACCGGGAAAAGCGGGTGCTATTCTGGAAGGAAGTAAGGATTTTGCGAAGGAATTTATGTTCCGCCACCATATCCCGACAGCCGGTTATTTGACGGTGACGAAGGATAATCTTGAAAAAGGGTTTGCTTTTTTGGAGACGTTGAAACCGCCTTACGTGTTGAAAGCGGACGGGTTGGCAGCCGGGAAAGGCGTGTTGATTCTGGATAATTTGGAAGAGGCGAAGAGGGAGTTGGAGTTGATGTTGGGAGGAAAGTTCGGGAAGGCCGGGAATCAGGTGGTGATCGAGGAGTATTTGAAAGGTATAGAGCTTTCCGTGTTCGCGCTGACGGATGGGAGAAGTTATAAAATATTGGGTTCTGCCAAAGACTACAAGCGTATTGGTGAGGGTGATATGGGGTTGAACACGGGTGGTATGGGTGCCGTTTCTCCGGTGCCGTTTGCCAATGAAGAGTTCAACCGGAAGGTGGAAGAGCGGGTGGTGCGCCCCACGATCGAGGGATTACAAAAAGACGGGATTGACTACAAAGGATTTGTCTTTTTCGGCCTAATGAATGTTGGTGGTGATCCTTACGTGATCGAGTATAACGTGCGTATGGGAGACCCGGAGACGGAAGTGGTGATGCCGAGATTGAAAACGGATATTTTGTCTCTTTTCGAGGCGATGGCCAAGGGGGAGCTGGAACAGGCGGCGTTCGAACTGGATGATCGTTTCTGTACGACCGTGATGCTTGTTTCTCAAGGGTATCCCGGGGATTACGAGAAAGGAAAGGAGATCACGGGTGTACCGGACGTGAAGGGGAGTATCGTGTTCCATGCGGGGACGAAGTTGGCAGACGGGAAGGTCGTGACGAACGGGGGACGCGTGATTGCCGTGAGTTCGTTCGGGAAGACAATGCGGGAGGCTTTGGCCCAGTCTTACGAGAACGTGGCCAAGATTCATTTCGACGGGATGAATTTCAGAAGAGATATAGGTTTTGATTTGTAAAATGGTGGATGATGAGATTTAACGCCATTTTAAAAACCAAGAGGGTTTATATGCTGTATTTGCTGCCATTTATTTTGGCAGCAATTGCATTTCTACGTTTTACTTTCGGGCCGGATGATTTTTCCGTTTGTCCGGATTTGGGCGTTATTTCCATTCCTGCTTTCCAGGAACAAGGCGGTTTGTGGTGGAAGGAAATTGGGGTACTGGCTTTGTTGTGCTTGTCGTTTCTGGTATTCTTTGTTGCCGATCGGTATAAGTTTTTGTCCCATATCACGGTTCTCCCGGCCGTGGTTTATGCCTTGTTGTGTATCGGGGTGATTTGTCGTTACGGGGTGAGTAATTATCTGGTGGCAGCCTTGTGTGTCGTGTTGGCTGTGGCTCGTTTGCAATCGGCCATCGTGAACACGCAATCCAACTCGCCGGTGTTTGGTTTCGGGCTTTTTTCCACGCTGGCGGTTTTGCTTTGCCCGAAATTGATCATGCTGATCGTTTGGGCGATTATCGTCCTACCTTTTTCGGGAAGGGCGGCGTTGAAGGATTTAGTGGCGCTGTTTATCGGGATCTTTTCCGCGTTATTTTTCACGGGATGTTATTACTTCTTGACGGATCGGTTGGCAACATTACCGGATGTGTTCGTACAGGCATTGACAAGCGGACAAGTGTTCTGGAAAATAATGCCTGAGAAAGTGGTTGCTTTTGTCGTGATCGGTGTGCTGATCGTTGTATCCTTGTATAATGTTGTGGTGAACTACCCGATGGCGATCGTGGCGCAACGGCGGGGTATGTTGTCGATGTTGTCCATGTTGCTTTTCGTGGGGAGTTCTTTGTTTTTTATCCCGTTTAATTGTCACGGGATCACCTTGATTACAGCGATCCCGTTATCTTATATGTTTACTCAATATTTTATTTCACACCGAACCCGTTGGCTGGGGAACGTGTTGTTCCTGTTGTTCATTGCGGCCTGTGTGCTTTTGGTTTTGTAGATTAATAGAACGTCAGCATTTCCCCGCGCACATCGTCATTGATCTTACCATGATCGTACACGATTTGCCCGTTCACGAGCGTCATGCTTACCCGGTAGGTAAAGGACATATCTTCGAGTGGTGACCAGCCGCATTTGTAAAGTAAGTTTTCTTTCTTCACGGTCCACGGGTGTTTTTCGAAAATAGCGATGTCAGCCTTGTAGCCTTCCCGCAGGTAGCCTCTTTCTTCGACATGGAAAATGTCGGCAGGGGCATGACACATTTTGTCCACGATGTTTTCAAGCGTGATCTGGCCTTTCTCCATGAGTTCTAACATGACGGTCAGCGAGTGTTGTACCATCGGGCCACCGCTGGCTGATTTGGTGTACACTCCGGCTTTTTCTTCCGGGAGATGGGGAGCGTGATCCGTGGCGATGATGTCCAAACGGTTGTCATTCAAGGCTTGTAACAGGGCTTGCCGATCCTCTTCGGTTTTGATGGCAGGATTCCACTTGACGAGGTTGCCTTTGGTGTGGTAGGCCTGATCATTGAACCAAAGATGGTGAACGCATACTTCCCCGGTGATGTGTTTTTGGGTGCGGGGACCTTGATCTAGTAATTCCAGTTCTTCTTTCGTGCTTAAATGAAGTATGTGCAGGCGGCTGTTGTGTTTACGTGCCAGCTCGGCTGCCAGCGAAGAGCTGGTGTAGCAACACTCCCGGCTGCGGATCAAAGGATGGCAGAAAGGAGGAATGTCTTCCCCGTATTGTTGCTTGTATAGTTCCAAGTTACGGTCTATCGTGGGCGAATCCTCGCAATGGGTTGCGATAAGAATGGGGGATTCGGCAAATATCTTTTCCAAGGCCTCCAGACTATCCACCAGCATATTACCCGTGGAGGAACCCATGAAAACTTTAATGCCGCAAGTCGTGTGCGGATCGACCTTTTTAATCTCGTCGATATTGTCAACGGTAGCACCGAGGTAGAACGAGTAGTTGACAGCCGAATTTTCCTTGGCAATCTGTTGTTTTTCCCGGAGTAACTCGTTGGTTACGGTGGGAGGTTTCACGTTAGGCATATCCATGAAAGAGGTCACGCCCCCGGCTGCTGCCGCCCGGCTACCTTCCCGGATGTCTCCTTTGTGCGTGAGACCGGGTTCGCGGAAGTGTACTTGATCGTCAATCACTCCCGGTATAATATATTTCCCCGTGGCATCGATAACTTTGATGTCCCCGGGAACTGAATCCAATTCGCCTTCTATGATTTTCTCGATACGATCGTTGTGAATCAGGAGATCCCCTTTGAAGGTTCTCCCCTCGTTTATGATAGTTCCGCCTTGAAGTAATATACGCATATTGATTTTAGATTTTAGATTTTAAATTTTAGATTCCGGCCGCACGAGGCTGACGCTTTAACTACCCCCTCTGGCTCCCCCTTGCACAAGGGGAGAAACGAACGCGAGAAGGCGCTTCAATGTTCCTCTGCGGCACATCCTCCCCCTGTGTAAGGGGGAGTTAGAGGGGGTAGCTTAATTTTCCATTCTCCATTCTCCATTTTCAATTTTCTTACGTTTTCCCAAGCTCCGGAGTTTCATCGTGATGACACCCCAAAAGGCCTCGTTGAAGATGCCTCCGCTCATTTTGGACGTGCCGAGGGTACGGTCTGTGAAAATGATGGGGACTTCTTTCAACTTGAATCCCAAGGTCCACGCTGTGAATTTCATTTCGATCTGGAAGGCGTAGCCTTTGAAACGGATGTTGTCGAGGTCAATGGATTCCAAGACTTTCCGGGTGTAACAAACGAATCCGGCTGTGGCATCATGTACTTTCATGCCCGTGATGAATCTTACGTATTTGGAGGCAAAATAGGACATGAGAACCCGTCCCATGGGCCAGTTCACGACGTTAACACCTGTAACGTAACGGGAACCGATCGCCATATCGCCTTCCCCGCTTTCGCAGGCGTGATACAATTTGACCAGATCATCGGGGTTATGTGAGAAATCCGCGTCCATCTCGAAGATGTAGTTATACCCGTGTTCCAGAGACCATTTGAATCCGGTGATATAGGCCGTTCCGAGTCCTAGCTTTCCTTTACGTTCGATCATGTGAAGTTGTGGGAACTCGGATTGCAGACGTTTTACAATCTGGGCCGTGCCGTCGGGAGAGTTGTCCTCTATCACGAGCACATCAAACTTCGGTTCCAGTTTAAAAACATAACGGAGAATGTTTTCGATATTCTCTTTTTCGTTATAGGTCGGTATGATGACAACTCTGTCGTTCATGGTCTGTTGTTTTATAAGTATTCTGTAATCCTTTCCAGTTTATTTCCCCTCGAACCTTTTATCAGGATAAAAGCGTGGCGGATCTCGTTCGCTTTGAGATACTCGATCAGCGTGTCCGTGTCGGGGAAGTAACGCGTAAAGGTATAGTTATTTGCGATGGATTCAAAACTCGGTCCCACGAGGAATACCTGGGGAAAGTTGTTTTTCTTCATGAGTTCCACGATGTTTTTATGGGACTCTTCGGAAATGGCTCCCAGTTCACGCATTTCCCCGATAATCAGTAATTTGTTGTCTGCTTTCATTTCCCCGAAATTGGAAATGGCGACTTGCATACTGCTCGGGTTAGCGTTGTAGGCATCCAGAATGATCGTGTTGCGTTCCGTTTTCAGTAATTGCGAGCGAAGGTTGGAGGGGGTGTAAGCCTCGATGGCGGCCTGTATTTGTAGAGGATCGATATTGAAATATGTTCCTACCGTAGTGGCTGCCATGGCGTTGTCAAAGTTATATCCCCCGATGAGTTTCGTCCGGATGTATAGTTGTCCGTGATGGGTTTTCAAGGCATACACGAGGTAAGGGGTGGTCTGAACGACTTCCCCGTTCGTGAAATGTCCGTCGATGCCATAGGTGTATCTTTTTTGGTCTTCCGATAGTTGGCACAACAATTTATCCTCCCCGTTCACGAATAAAATTCCCGATTTTTCCTTCACGGATTCATAAAGGGCTCTTTTGGTTTGGATGATATTTTCGTAACTCCCGAATCCTTCCAAGTGGGCGTACCCGATGTTCGTGATGATACCGTAGTCCGGTTCAACAATCTTACATAATTCTTTTATTTCCCCCGGATGGTTGGCCCCCATTTCCACGATACCGAATTCCGTGGAGGCATCCATGCTTAACAGGGTGAGGGGTACACCGATATGGTTGTTTAAATTGCCTTTCGTGGCAACGGTATTATATTTTTTGGAAAGAACGGCGTGACATAATTCTTTCGTGGTGGTTTTGCCGTTTGTCCCGGTGATTCCCAAGATGGGGATGTTCAATTTCCGGCGGTGGTGGTTGGCCAGTTGTTGTAGGAATCGCAGGGTGTCGGGAACGAGTACGCATTGGGGAGCCGTATTGTAGGCGGCCTCATCAATAACGACGTGTTTCGCTCCTTGGGCCACGGCTTTCTCTGCAAAGGTGTTACCGTTGTGATTTTCACCCTTTAAGGCAATGAATATATCTCCTGTTTTTACCTCTCGGGAGTCTGTTGTAATCCGGCTACCTGCCAGAAAAGAATTATATATTGATTCAAGCTCTTTCATCTTTTCATAATATCCGATCAGAGTGACAAATTTATAAAAATAAATGAACCATGAACGGTTTTTTCATTAATATTGCAGGATAATAATATTATTACAATGAAAATAAAAACAGGTATAGGGATCGATGTCCATCGGCTGGAGCCGGGACTGGACTTTTGGTTAGGAGGGATTAAACTGGAGCATGAAAAAGGGTGCGTGGCCCATTCGGATGGGGATGTGTTGATTCACGCGATATGTGATGCACTTTTGGGAGCTGCCGGGCTGGATGATATTGGGGTATATTTCCCGGATACGGACCCCGCTTACAAGGGTATTGATAGTAAAATTCTATTGAAGAAGGTGATCGATATGATTGAGAACAAGGGATTTGTTATCGGTAATATTGATTGCGTGATATGCCTGCAAAGGCCGAAAATTAAAATGCGGACCTTGGAGATGCGGGAGTGTTTGTCTGAAATTATGGGGATTGATGTAGATGAGATAACCATCAAGGCTACCACGACGGAGAAACTGGGCTTTGAGGGGAGAGAAGAGGGGGTTTCGGCTTACGTGACGGTGCTGATTATTAAGTTATAAAGTTTGTAAGGTTCATAAAGTTTATAAGGTCCTTGAACCCCTTCAGGGCGCTTTGTCTGCGGTAGCTTGAGCTGCCGTAAGTATTGTCCGAAGGACACCCGTCACTTTATAAACTTTATGAACCTTATAAACTTTACGAACTCATTTCCTACTTCTTTTCGTGTAGTTTCAATACTTTTCCGTCGGGGAGGGTTAATTCGGCTTCTTTCCCTTTTCCCATCAGGCTTACTTGATCGTTTTTGTACATGAAACCGGAAGCCATGCGTTGCTGCGGTAGCTCGTAGGTCTGGTCGTCAAGTGTCACGACTGCCAGTTCTTCCGCGGGGTAGAAGGTTACTTCTACTTGGTATAGCATTTTGGTTTTACCGTCACCGCCTTGGAATACCACGTTAATCACGCTTTCTGGGGTTTCTGTGTACAATGTTTCACCGCGTTGTTCGATGACCCATTGTCCGTTTACTTGCCTTACGTTATAGGTGTCGTCATCTTCCACGTTCCATGCATAACCGCCTTTCGGTAGTTCACGTCTGTTCAGTAGCGGGTGGTTTTCCATGTTGGGAATAAATACTTCGGCCAACGTGGAATCGGTGGAGAACACGATGAAGGTGGAAAGCGTGGCTTGCGGATCGTTAACCGGGTTCATACGAACACCGGATTCGAACAGGCGGATACAGTCTTTTCTAGCTTCAGACCAAGTGTAGCCTGCCGCACCGTTACATCCGTGGGCGTCGTTTGCGACACCAATTACTTTTTCTTCTGTTTTAGGCACGAAAACAAGAGTTTGTTTCCGGTCTTTATCCGTTAATTTCAATTCTTTGTTTGCAATGCTGTACGAGGTCATGGCAGCCAAAGTCTGAATGTATTCATGCTCGAATTGGAGATCCGGACAAGCCATCATGGTACTTCCACCCGGTTCTAACTTGATGGTGTTACCTTCCGTGGAGTATCTTCCGAAAAATCGGTTACACCCGGAGAATCCGTACATCGTATTGGTGTCGGTCAGCATGAGGGTGGGTACTCGTTGCGGAAGAGTGGTTTTCCCCTTTGTGGTGGTCATCTCTTTCAGTTGCCATTCGTTGGCAGTCAGTTGCGCTTTGTCTCCGCTGTTACTTTTACAGCCGGAGAAGCCAAGCGTCACGGCGATCATCATTAAAATAGTTGTTTTTCTCATATGTGTGTGAATTTTTTACAAAGATACGGGCTAAAACAAGAAAAAGTTTATAATTATTATAAACTTTTTCTTGCTTTGTCGGCGAGGGATTCATTATCTGAATCTTATCCTTGATTCATTTTTAGTAATTCATCGATGTGCGTGCGGTCGTTCCATAACTGTGGCACTTTATTCTGTCCGCCAAGTTTTCCTTTTTCTTTCAGCCAGTCATTGAAGAGGTTCGGACGAGCCGTGTGAAGGATTAATCGTTGAAGAGACATATCTTTGTAGCGTTTGGCCTCGTAGTCGGAATTTACTTTTTTCAGTTCTGTATCAAGGATATTGGCAAAGTTTTCCAAGTCTGCGGGGGGAGTCCCGTATTCGATAATCCATTCGTGGGCTCCTTTTTTACCATCCTCCATGAATACCGGGGCGGCCGTGAAGGCCATTACCGTGGCACCGGTTTTTTCGCAGGTCTGTTTTAGGGCCTCGATGGCGTTGTCGATAATTAATTCTTCCCCGAAAGCGTTGATAAATAACTTTGTGCGTCCCGTGATTTTGAATTTGTAAGGACGGGTAGAGGTGAACATAATCGTATCACCGATCATGTAGCGCCATAATCCACCATTCGTGGAAATAACAAGAGCGTAGTTCACCCCGGTTTCTACTTCTTCCAATAGAAGAGCCCGGGGATGCGGTTTCGTCAGTTCGCTGATCGGAACAAATTCATAGTAAACGCCATAGTCCAGCATTAACAGCATAGACGAGTCGCCGGGATCATCCTGTAATCCGAAGAATCCTTCCGATGCGTTGTAGGTTTCCATGTATTTCATTTTCGGGTCGGGCAACAGGCGTTTGTATTGTTCCCGGTAGGGGGTGAAGTTTATGCCACCGTGAATGAATAGTTCCAGGTTGGGCCATACTTCGTGAAGGTTGCTTTTTCCCGTGCGTTCCAGAATCCGGTTGATGAGCGTGAGGAACCAAGAGGGTACCCCCGCGAGACTACGTACATCTTCTTTGATTGTGGTGTCGCATATCTTTTCAATCTTTTCTTCCCATTCGCTCATGAGCATGATCGATTGGTCGGGGGTCTTCATCATGTTGGCCCAGAACGGGGTGTTGGAGATTAATATGGCGGACAAGTCTCCGTAACGGCAGTTGTTGTTTGTCTTGGATATTTCGCTACTTCCCCCTAGAGCCAAGGTCTTCCCGTTGAATACTTGTGCATCCGGGTATAGTTTATTGAAAATGGAGATAACATCCTTACCGCCTCGGAAATGGCAGCTTTCCAAAGATTCTTTGCTGACCGGGATAAACTTGCTTTTTGCCGCTGTTGTGCCTGACGATTTGGCAAACCACGTGATGGGTTCCGGCCATAACAGGTTTTGCTCGCCGTTCATTAATCGCTCTGAATAGGGGGCCAGCTCTTCGTAGTGAATGATGGGCAGGCGTTCCCGGTATTGTTCTGCCGTCAAAATAGAGTCGAAATCATATTTCAGTCCGTACTCCGTGTCAGCGGCTCTGCGAAGTAATTCAACCAACGTGTCTCGTTGCACCTGAATCGGGTTTTCTTTGAAGAAATCGATTTGTGCCAACCTTTTGGTCGAGAACATGGATATGATGGAATTGATTACGGGCATAGGATTAAGTTAAAAATTAAAAGTTAAAAACTAAAAGTTAACCTCTATTGAGGGGTAACAACTATCGTACCATTTGTTATTTTTAGTGATCGAAATCTAGTTTTAGTTGCGGGTCGAGCAACGTGAAACTTTGTCGATGATAAGAGGTAACTCCATGGAGCAAAATGCCTTCCCGGTGCTTTTTGGTCGGGTAGCCTTTGTTGCTGATCCAGTCGTAAACGGGGTACTCTTCATGCAATTTTTTCATGTATTCGTCCCGGTGTGTTTTGGCCAGAATGGAGGCTGCCGCGATAGCCATGTATTTCCCGTCCCCTTTTACGATGCAATGGTGTTCGATGTTCCGGTAGGGTTTGAACCGGTTGCCGTCAATCAGAATATGTTCCGGGGTGACACTTAGTTGTGCCAGCGCCCGATGCATCCCTTCGATGGAGGCGTTGAGGATGTTGATTTTGTCGATTTCGTTATTATCCACGCTGGCCACGGCCCACGCGAGGGCTTCCCGTTCAATGATCGTGCGCAATTCATCCCGTTTCTTTTCAGAGAGTTGTTTCGAGTCGTTAAGCATTTCGTTGGAAAAGTCTTCAGGAAGGATTACCGCTGCCGCGAAAACCGGTCCTGCCAGACATCCCCTCCCGGCCTCGTCACATCCTGCCTCGATTTTATCTTGATAGTATTTTAATGTCAACATAAATAATGGGTTTATAAAGTTCATAAAGTTCATAAGGTCTAAAGTGACGGGTGTCCTTCGGACGGTGTTTAACGGCAACTTGGACTATCGTGGACCAAACGCCCGCAAGGGTTCATTGACTTTATAAACTTTATAGACCTTATGGACTTTATGAACCTTAAACTTTATCACTCCCGCAAATATATGAAATACTTTGCAATTTTTGCTATATTTGCGGGGTTGTCCCTGCATACTAATTTTAATTTATCAGAGGTGTTCACGAAAGAAGAGGCAAAAGAGATTCGGGTGAAATTCTGGGAAGGTTTCAAGCGCTATTGCAAGCGGAAACATATTTACCGGAAATGGGTACTCACGGGGGTGAAGATACGATCCACGCAGTTAAAATTTTACGCGGACCGGGAGAAGGCTCTCGTGTTATTCCAAATAGACCATAAAAATGAGTTACGTCGGTTCGAGGTGTACGAGTGTATGTTATCTTACCAGACGTTATTTCGGGCGGAGTGCGGTGATGAGTTGAAGTGGGAAGAGGAGTATACCGGGATCGAGGGGCAGGAGATCAGCGCGATTTATTTCGAGTTGCGGGGGGTGAACCTTTACCGGGTGGAGGATCACGAGCGGATATACGCTTTCTTTGCCGAGAAGATGCCTTTGCTGGAAGACCTTTATTACGAATACAGGGATTTGATTAACGAACGATTGAAACAGAACGATAATTAAAAACGCTGGATTGCGATGAAAATAAACAAGAGTGGGGCCGCTCTTTCCCGTATCGTGCAAATCGGGGAGACGCTGAAAGAACTTTCCCAGAAGAGTGGGAAGGAGTATTTGCCCTTGAACCGGGGTGTGAATCAAGTGGTAAATATCGACTTGACAGAAGTCGTGAAATCGATAAACTTTAATTCTCCGGAGATACAGGTGTACCCGCATGGAGCCGGGCGTCCGGACTTACGAGCGGCAATTAACGAGGAGTTTTTTGCCGGAAAGTCTTCGCCGGATAATATATTAATTACGGCAGGGGGAATGCATGCCCTTGATCTCGTGGCGCAGACCGTGAATATCGGGAAGTTATTCCTGCCCTCGTATTATTGGGGATGTTATTTCAAAATGCTCAAGATTCGTTCAGTGGAGAGCGAAGGATATGACAGTCAGGCGGATTTACTCCCGATGATCGATCGTTTGCGGGGAAATGCCGTGTTAATTAGTGATCCGAGTAACCCGCTGGGAGACAAACATGATGACGAGGAACAATTGAATATTATTCGGGCGTTGAATGATGCCGGGGTGGTGATTTTTTATGATTGTCCCTATCGTCGGTTGTTTATGGATGCTTCGGATGATTACTACACACGTCTGATGAATCTGGATAACGTGATTATCACGGAAAGCTTTAGCAAGTCGGTCGGGTTGAGTGGCCAGCGACTTGGGTTTATCCACACGTGTAACAAGGAGTTGCATGATGAATTGGAGGTGAGGGTGATGTATAACACGAACGGGATTAACGGTTTTGCACAGGAACTCGTGTTACGCTTGCTGACAACGCCGGAAGGGAAAAAGGCCGTGACGGCATTTAAAGAGCGTACTACCCGGGATATAGCATTGAATATCGAGTATTTGCGGGCGAGAGGCTTGCTGGCGGAAGAATTTTATCATGGAACCACGCCACGAGGCATTTTCGTGATCGTGAATCGTGGTGAGGAGGAGTTGCTGGAACACTATATCGGTGCCGTATCACTTTCTTTCTTCACGAAAACCCGGCAGGAGTATGCGAAGAATTATTCCCGTATCTGTGTTTCCGTGCCTCATGATAAGTTGGTGAAATACTTTGAAACGATTTGATCATTGCTGCCTTGTCATTGCCCTAGGGTATGGCTAGGGATGGGCTAGGACAAATACCAAACAATTACATCACAGGAACACGGCAAGTACATGGAAGATTGTTCTTGCTATGTTCATGCTATGAAGATGCTATGTTTTTATCTTAGTCCATCGGTAGACAAAGGAATAACGACGGGCGAACAAATGGGCTAGATACTCCGGATGGGGCTTATAAACTTTATGAACCATGAACTTTATAAATAAGTTTTTCGTAACTTTGCCTAAATAAAAGTAAAGAGAACGTTCATGAATCAAATATTATCCCTTCCTCGCAAGATGCCTATCGGCATACAGAGTTTCGAGTACATTCGTCAAAATGACTTCGTGTATGTCGATAAAACAGAGTTTGTCTATCGTCTTGCGACTATGGGGAAGCCCTATTTCCTCAGCCGCCCTCGGCGCTTTGGTAAAAGTTTGTTGCTTTCCACGATGGAGGCCTATTTCCTAGGCAAACGAGAACTTTTCAAGGGTCTTGCCATTGAGCGGTTGGAAACGGAATGGAACGTTCACGCTGTGCTACACCTAGACCTGAATGCTGAGAAATACGATTCACCTGATCGATTGCACGATATGTTGGAGCGGCAGTTACTGCACTGGGAAGAGATTTATGAAACCGGGGGGAAGGGTATCACTCACTCCGGTCGTTTCATGGAAGTCATTCGAAAAGCGTATGAGAAGACCGGACGGGGTGTTGTTGTCTTGATTGACGAGTATGACAAACCCTTGCTCAACAGTTTTCATGACGAGACTTTGCAGAAAGCCTTCCGGGACACGCTGACCGCATTCTATTCCGTGCTAAAAAGTGCCGACCCGTGGTTGCGTCTTGTTTTCATCACCGGGGTAACCAAGTTTGCCCAGATGGGAATATTCAGTAATCTCAATCAACTTAAAGATATTAGTCTCGATCCCCGATACGCCACGCTTTGTGGCCTTACTGGTGAAGAGATACGTGCGAACTTCGTTCCGGAGTTAAAGTTATTGGCCGAGGCAAACCACCTCGACGGGGAGGCTTGCATGGAACGTCTCACCCGTATGTATGACGGGTATCACTTCAACTACCGAGATATGGTGGGTGTCTATAATCCGTTCAGCATACTTAACGTGCTTGATACGACCATGTTCGATAATTTCTGGTTCGCTAGCGGGACTCCTACCTTCCTTGTCGAGATACTGAAGAAGACTGATTTTGACCTGCGAGAACTCGACGGTATAGAGGTTTCTGCCGCATCACTCACTGACGATCGGGCCGACATCAATAACCCTGTTCCTATGATCTACCAGAGTGGTTACTTGACTATCAAAAAATACGATAACGAATTTCAAATATACACATTGGGATTCCCCAACGAGGAAGTAAAATACGGTTTCCTCAACTTTGTTACCCCGTTCTATACCCCGATTAAGGAAACGGACACGAGTTTCTATATCGGTAAATTCATCCGGGAGCTACGGGAAGGTGATCCCGATGCCTTCCTCACCCGCCTTCGAGCTTTCTTTGCTGGGATTTCCTACGAGCTGAACGACCGCACGGAACGTCATTATCAGACCATTTTTTACCTCGTCTTCAAGCTCATGGGACAATTCTCCGAAGCTGAAGTGCGAAGTGCCAAAGGACGAGCCGATGCCGTTGTGAAAACTGCCGACTACATTTACGTCTTCGAGTTTAAGCTGGACGGCAGTGCAGAGCAAGCCCTCGCCCAGATTGACGATCGGGGTTATCTTATTCCCTATACCGTCGATGGGCGGAAACTCATGAAAATCGGTGTCAATTTCGACCCGAAGGAGAGAAACATCGGGGACTGGAAGATAAACTAATCATCTCTTGTCAGGCTAAATTCCTTGTCGGCAAATAATTCTGCCAGCCCGGAGATTTGTTTCAGGCGTAGTAATTCGTCTTTATCCATTCCGATATTACGCATGATCCAAGTGTCGGACATTCCGGCTTTGGTCAGTTCGGCCACGATTTCGGTCATTAATTCGATGCTATGCGTACCTCTTGCCCGGTTGTGCCGGATGGTGGAGGCCATGCGGTTGGAAATATCTTTGTTGATGACGACTACGGGGAGCAATCCCTTTTCCCGTTCGAATATTCGTTGGGATGTTTTCATGACTTTGTAGCGGTGAAAACCGTCCACGAGTTCATAAATATCCTTTTCCGGGATGTAGTAACAAACGCAGGGCATCGTGTAACCGTCTTCCCAGATGGATAGTTCCAATAGTTTCATTTCCGGGGGAGCCACCACGTTTGGGTTATAGGTGTTGGCGACTACCTTATCAATCGGGACGGAAATAACGTTGTATACGGGACTTTTATATTCTTCCATAAGATTCCATGATAGATTTATATTTTTGCATCACCTTGGCCCGGCGTTCCCGTTCGGCTTTCGAGGGGGCGAACCCCATGTATTTACAGGCATGATCGTTTTTCAGGATACAAATGCAGATACGTTTGAACGTGGGGAGTTCTTTGAACTCCGGAATACGTACATCATCCTGATAATCCATGCGCACGGGCTTTTTATCTGTCTTGTAATTTGTCGTTTCGCTAACCGAGATCGGGATTCCCATTCGTCGGAGTTTGGCGATGGTCTCTTCTGCCAGACAGCCGCCTTTGTTTCGCCAAAACTCCATGCTCACGGAGAGTTTGTGCAAGTAGTTTTCTCTGGCCTCTTCCGGCAGCGTGCAAAGGAGAAATTTAAAATAGGATGACCAGGTCATGTTCTCCGGGAGGGTGATGGACTGCCAGCCCATGGCGGAAGTACCCCCGTATAACCCGGTAAAGTTGACCCCGTTGACCCGGTTAATCATTTTGCCCCATGTGTCCGGATCTATGGCCCGGTAGAGTTTCAAGCTGGAAAGTGCCTGCGAGATAAACGGGCTGGCTACGCGTTGCCTTTCAAGAGGAACTCCTGCCTGATAGTAGAGATCATACAGGTGGTTGTAGTCCCATTGAAATTTTCCGTTGGCGGTCCAGATGTCCGTGGTAAGCCAGTCGTATATGGGGTAGGCGTTAAAGATATTTGCTGTTACTTTGTGAGTCCATTTCAAGTGCTTGTAACTGTGGTAATTCCTGTCCCGGTGGATGGCTTGCCAGCGATGGTAGCTTTCTTGCGTGCGAATCCCGATGAGGCAACAAGTACGTTGAGCGTTTTTCTTCCGGTGATACCATTCTGCAAATTTGACTTGAAAATCGTAGTCCCACATCTCTTCTGTGTAGAAATCAAAATCTTCTTTGCGGTAGCATATTTCGGGCATATCCCTGACCCACAGATCTCGTAAATTGTCTTCCCACGGGCGCCAGAAACGCTGGTACATGGAAGTACACGTGGAGACTTTGAACGGGATGCATACCCGGTAGACTTCCAGCAAGTCAGCGTTATCGGCGAGCGTGCGGTCCACGTACCGGATCGTCTCGTTGTACTGCACTTCGTAGTCCATGTGAAAAACGCCCAGTTTCCGTTTTAGTTTATGCTGACGGATATAGTCAATACAGAGGTTTAGTAAAACCCCGCTGTCTTTGCCGCCGGAAAAAGACACGTACACGTTATCAAAATCAGAAAAAATTCGTTCTAGTCGGTTTTGCACGACATCATACACACTTTTTTTTATTCTCATAAGCTGGAGGATATACCATTTTTATATACAATTTCCACTCTTTTGAAACTATAAAACCGTTTGTTTTGAAGGTTTCTGCATCTCGGGTGTGGGAAACGGCAAAAAGAGGTTGTTCCCCTGCAAATTCTTTTTTTGCGAAGTCAATCAAGGCGGATAGTAACAAGGAATTGCCTCCTGATACGTAATAATTATCAATACAGGCGCCCGTACTCTTTATGTCAATAGGCATGAAACCTTTCACCACTCCCTTCTCTGTTGCCACAAGCCATTTGTGGTGGACGGAGGTCTTGAACGGATAGTTGTTATTGTACCGGAGTACGGGAATGCTCATTACCAACGGTGCCACGAGTTGGTATAACCGAGGGTCCGTACCATGTAATTTTTCTATGTCCATTACCGATCGCTTTTTGCAAAACTAATAAAATTAAGCAATGATTCAAAAGAATAATAAATAAACCTTTTAATATAGGCTTTACAAAGTAAATGTCGAACGTGTATATTATCATCTGTTTCTTATGTGAAATATCCGGAAAAGTAATTTGTGTTCTCTTTTTCATTTGTTTGCAGCTCTTGTTGTCGATTCCTGTATTGTGATTATAACCTAACGGCTTGTCTTGACGTTTATAAGGTGAATATTTTAATTCTAACTAAACTAAACTCGATTTATGGCAGATACTACAACAACAGTCTCCGGTAAAGGGGAGAAGAGGAAGATTATATTCCTGATTATCTTTATCATCGTGGCAATCGTGATTGCCGTTTTGTGGTGGCTGGATTACAGGAAGTATATCCGCACGGACGATGCGAATCTCGATTCGTTTCGAGTGAGTGTTTCGGCTCCGGTGGCGGGACAAGTGACCCGTTTGTACGCGATGGAGGGGGATGCCGTGAAACAGGGTGACACGTTGTTTATTCTTGACGATAGCGCTTGTACGGTGATGACTCCCGTTGATGGCGTTGTCGGAAAACGTTGGGTTCTACCGGGAGATCGGATTGAGGCGGGACAGACTGCGTTTACCCTGAATAGGGGAACAGATATTTGGGTAGCGGTTTACTTGGAGGAAACGAAGTTTAAGGAGATTTATCTCGGGCAGAAGGCTCAATTCACTTTGGATGCTTACGATAAGCTAACTTTCGAGGGACGGGTGTATTACATCGGGGACAACACGGCCTCGGAATTCGCCCTTGTCCCACCGAATAATGCATCCGGTAATTTCACGAAAGTAACCCAACGCATACCGTTGAAGATCTCTATTGATAGGGTTGAAGGTGATGACGGGCAAAAGGCTCGGGTGAAGTTGGTTTCAGGTATGTCTGCAACGGTTAAAATCGAGAAGGAGTGACCATGAATGTCGTTACCGCAACACCGATCGGTGGAGGAAGTTACAAGTGGCTCGTGCTGTTTAACGTCATGTTGACCACGTTTATGGCCGTGCTTGATTCCACGGTAGTCAACACGGGTTTACCCGTGATTATGGGAACGCTTGGGGCGTCGATGAATAGTGCCGAATGGATTCTGACGGGCTACATGCTTTCCATGGCAACCATTCTTCCGGCTGCAGGGTGGCTGTCTGATCGTTTCGGTTACAAGCGAATCTTTATTTTCTCGTTGACAGTATTTACAGTGGGTTCGTTCATGTGTGGCAATTCCACGGCTATCGGGGAACTGGTATTCTGGCGTATATTCCAAGGAATCGGGGGTGGTTTGCTGATGCCCGTGGGGATGGCTGTGGTAACGACCGTTTTCCCAGTGGAGCAACGGGGTATGGCGCTCGGGTTCTGGGCGATCGCCTCGGCTGCCTCTGTTTCCTTTGGTCCGCTTATCGGTGGCTATCTCGTGGATAATTTGAATTGGAATTATATCTTTTTCGTGAATATTCCTATCGGGATATTCAGTATCATATACACGATGATCGTGCAACAGGAGTACAAGACGGGTATGAGGCAGAAGTTTGATATACCGGGTTTTATCACGTCTGCCGTGTTTTTGCCCGTTTTCCTGTATGGTCTGTCCGAGGTGACCTCAAGTACGAACACGAAAGGGTGGTCCAGCCCGTTGGTGTTGGGATGTATGTGGGTGGCAGTGGTTAGTTTCGTGTTATTCCTGTACACGGAATTGACGGTAAAACATCCTATGATTAATCTCAAGATATTCAAGGACCACAATTTCTCGCTGGCGAACCTGATCGTGTTTATATTCGGGATCGGGATGTTCGGGAGTACTTTTCTGATTCCCTTGTATATGCAGGATTCGCTGGGGTATTCGGCCTACCAGACGGGTTTGTTCTTCCTGCCCGTGGGATTTCTACAAGCGGTGGCATCCCCGTTGGCCGGAAATGCTTCCCGGTGGGTAAACCCAAAGGTCGTGATCGTGTTGGGATTGTTCCTGTTATGTACCAGTTTTTACATGAATTACTCCTTTTCCTTTCTGACCGATAAGTGGTACATCATGATCAGCCTCTATTTGCGGGGAGTCGGGTTAGGGATTCTTTACCCGCCCTTGCTCAACGTCTCTTTGCGGCAAATCAGTAACCAACAGATGGCTCAAGCGTCGAGCGTGACGAACATAGTGCGGCAAATCGGGGGAAGTTTCGGGGTGGCCATGTTCAGCCATTTGTTGAGCCAGCGACAGACGTATCACACGGAACGTTATCACGAGGCCATTGCTTACACGGGAGAGACTTACTTGAACGTGGTGGATGGGTTAAGCCGCTTTTTTAGTTCGAGTGGTGGATTGGGACGTGCGGAATCCGTGTCCTATGCGAAACAATATATACTTGAGCACGTGGACATGGAGGCCTATATCAGTGGGATTAACGATGTGTTTTTCGTGGCATTCGTTACTACGTTATTGGCTGTGATCCCGATGTTCTTCTTAAAAACCAAACGAAAATAAATCTATCGATTTATCCCTCGGTTTCGTCCTCGTAGTCTTCTTCCACACTGATACAGTTGAACGAGTAGATCGTTTTGTGAAGATACCGTTCGCCCGGGTTCAAACGGGTGGAAGGAAAACAAGGATGGTGGGGACTGTCCGGGAGCATTTGTGTCTCTAGGGCAATTCCCGAATAGGGACCGTAATGCTTTCCGCCTTTCCCGTTGGCCACGTCGATGTATTTACCCGTGTAAACCTGCAAGCCGGGGTAATCCGACAGGATGGTGACCGTGATCCCGTTTTTCGGGTGGGACAACTCGGCCATGAGTTGGGGTTCTATCGGATCTCCGAACGTGTAGCAATCATCCAACCCGTCTTCCTGCAAGGCGAGGAAAAGCGGTTTGTTGAAATTGAAAGCGTGTTTTTTGTCTGTCGAGAGGACAGTTCCCGTTGGGATTAAATCAGGAGTTGTTTCCAGATAGTGGGAGGTATAAAGCCGTAGTTCGTGATTCCCGATATTCTCGTCGGTCGGCCTTAGATTGAAATAGGGGTGTTGCGTGAGATTCACGTGTGTCGGTTGATCGCAACTAGCCTCGTAAATCACCCGGAACACGTTGTTTTCAATGGAATAACGAACCGTGACGTCCAGTGTACCGGGGAAACCGTTCTCCCCGTCCGGGCTAGTGTAGTGCAGAATGAGATGTTCGTTGTCCGGTTGCTCCGCGTCCCAAAGACGTTGATCGAATCCGGGTGTTCCCCCGTGGAGGGTATTTTCTTTTTCATTCTTGTTCAACACGTGAGTCTTGTTGTCAATCGTGATCTCCCCGCCTTTGATGCGGTTACCATAGCGTCCGATGAGCGCCCCGAAATAAGGGTAATTTTTCCGGTACTCCGGGTCAATATATTGTTCAAGGGTATCAAATCCTAAAACCACGTCTACAAGTTTCCACCTGCAATCGCGTACAAATATGTTTTTTATAATCCCGCCGAGATTACATACGTGAATTTCAAGGCATTCATTCTTGAGAATATATTCTTTCAATTCCATGATCCATGATTTTAATCGACTCATAAAAATAAGCAATAGAATGTAATTTTCATTCGTGTTGAATATAAAATTTTAAAGAAAATACTTTAACTTTGTAGACATATGGCGTTAGACCCCATTTTAAATTCTAAATTTTAAATTAATTAAAATGGATACAGGCGTGTTGGAAAAAAGATTTGAGGAAATTTACGGGGCAAAGGTTGAACATCTGTACTTTGCTCCCGGACGGGTAAATCTAATCGGGGAACATATTGATTATAACGGGGGACGGGTATTCCCGTGTGCGTTAAGTTTCGGGACTTATCTGGCCGTGGCTCGTCGGGAGGATCGGAAGATTGCTTTCGCCAGTATGAACCAAACTTTTCAAGTGGAATGTGATCAAAGTATTTTTGAGAATAAACCCAGTGAATGGGTGAAATATCCTTTGGGCGTGGTGAAGGAGTTCTCGGATCGGGGGCTTGACCCGTGGGGTTTTAACATTCTGTATTTCGGGGATATTCCGAATGGGGCCGGGTTATCCTCGTCAGCTTCGATAGAGGTCGTGACGGCGTTTATGCTGAACGATCAGTTGAATGCCGGGCTGGACGTGGTGGAGTTGGTGAAAATGTCACAACGGGCAGAGAATGTTTTCGTGGGTATGAATTGCGGGATTATGGATCAGTTTGCCGTGGGTATGGGAAAGAAGGGACACGCTATTGCGCTGGATTGCGGTACTTTGGATTATGATTTGATCCCGCTAAACCTCAATGGGTATAAATTGGTAATCACCAATTCAAATAAGAACCATGATCTGGTTACTTCCGAGTATAACGTGCGGCGGAGCCAGTGTGAACAGGCTTTGGCCGATATAAATCAAGGACTGAACTTGAAACATCTGTGTGATTTGAGCGAGGAAGAATTGGAGTGGGTGCGGCATCTGATTTCTGATGAAACCGTTTATCGCCGGGCTCGTCATGCCGTCTCGGAGAACGCTAGGGTAAACGAGGCCATTGACGTGTTGCAAAAGGGGGATTTGGTTCGTTTCGGGGAATTGATGAACGCGTCGCATCGGTCATTGAAGGAAGATTACGAGGTTACCGGTGTCGAGATGGATACGCTGGCGGAGGAAGGGCAGAAGTTGCCGGGTGTGCTGGGGTCCCGGATCACGGGGGGCGGTTTCGGTGGTTGCACCGTGAGTCTTGTGAATGAGGATAACGTGCAGGGATTTATCGAGAAATTAGCTTCCGTGTATCATGATAAAATTGGATTGAATGCAGAGTTTTACGTGGCGGACATTGGTGATGGGGTGAGGAAAATCTACTAAGTATAAACCATAACAATTGGAAAAATGTTGAACACGAGTTTTGAGTTCTGGGATTATTTCATTTTCGGGGCGTATGCCTTAATGATTATCGCCGTGGGATTGTGGGTGTCAAGAGGTAAGAAAGGCGTGCAAAAGACAACGGAGGATTATTTCCTTGCGAGCAAATCGTTACCATGGTGGGCTATCGGGGCCTCGTTGATTGCGGCGAATATCTCTGCCGAACAATTTATCGGGATGTCCGGATCGGGGTTCGCTGTGGGACTGGCCATTGCCTCGTATGAGTTTATGGCAGCCTTGACCTTAATCATTGTGGGTAAATTCTTTTTACCTATATTTATCAAACAGGGGCTTTACACGATCCCCGAATTCGTGGAAAAACGTTTTTCGACAAACCTGAAGACTATTCTTGCCGTTTTCTGGATCGCCTTGTTTATTTTTGTGAACCTGACTTCAGTGCTTTTCCTGGGGGCAAAAGCTATTGATACGATTATTGGTACGGGTAACGGGGAGTTGTTCATTCCTGCCATTGTCGGGCTGGCCTTTGTTGCCGCGGCATATTCCATTTACGGGGGATTGTCGGCAGTGGCTTGGACGGATGTGATTCAGGTGGCTTTGTTGATCGTCGGGGGCGTTATAACCACGCTTATCGCTTTGGATAACGTGTTGCCCGGTGGCGGTGTCGTGGAGGGATTTAACCACGTCGTGGACACGGCGGGCGATAAGTTCCATATGATTATCTCGAAGGATAACCCGGAGTTTAAAAACCTGCCGGGTATTGCCGTGCTTATCGGTGGTTTATGGGTGGCAAACCTCTATTATTGGGGGTTCAATCAATACATCATCCAGCGGACGTTGGCGGCCAAGTCATTGAAAGAGGCTCAACGAGGTATTGCTTTTGCGGCGTTTCTGAAATTGATCGTGCCTTTGATTGTGGTTATTCCGGGAATCGTGGCTTTCGTGATGTACACCGAGTCTAAAGACCCGTCCGTGACGGCAATGTTCGAGATGACGGGAGGAAATGATAAAGCCTATCCGTGGCTGATCGGGACGTTTGTACCCACGGGTTTGAAGGGTTTGGTGCTGGCGGCATTGGCAGCGGCTATTGTTTCTTCGTTGGCCTCCATGCTGAATTCGACTTCTACCATATTTACGATGGATATTTATAAACCTTACATGGATCGGGAGGCCTCGCACAAAAAATTAGTGAGTGTGGGACGGATCACGGCAGCCGTGGCGTTGGTGATTGCGGGTTTGATTGCTCCTATGATGGCTAATTTCGATCAGATGTTCGTGTATATTCAAGAGTACACGGGGTTAGTGAGCCCCGGTATACTGGCCGTCTTCCTGATGGGATTGTTCTGGAAGAAGACTACGAACCGGGGGGCTATAATCGGAGTGCTGATCTCTATTCCCGTGGCGTTGTTGTTGAAGTTCCTGCCCATCGAAATGCCGTTCCTCGATCAGATGATGTACACGTTCTTGTTGACGATGGTAACAATCGGTATGGTTAGTTTGGCTACCTGCAAGACGGATGACGACCCGAAAGGCTTGGTGTTGACCTCTGAAATGTTCAAGACCGATAAGGTATTTAATATTTGTGCTTACGTGATTTGTATTTTGTTAGCCGTGATTTATACGGCTTGTTGGTGATTTAGGAAGAGAACGAAAAGATGTTTTGGGGGGTAAAGGGTGTGATAAGCCTTTACCCCCGATTTATTTTCCTCGCACGGTCGGTACACGTTCGCTCACGAGCGAGGGAGTAGCGGAGGAATACCGAGAGTGTACCGAAGTTGATCCCCGTTTTCTGCCTTATCTCATCCTGTCTTGTCGGGGATGTGGTTTACTATAAGCAGGTAAGTTTGGTAAACTAATTTTGGGAAGCGACCTCGTCTCCTCTGGTATGTTCTTCAGCATGTTTTGCCCTTTAAAGGCAAGATATTGTCATTAAAATTGTTAAGGGAGTTGTATTGAAAGAAAGAAAATATTAACTTTGAGTTCATGTAAAGTAAGTGTTTCTTGTAATTAGTACTTATTGTTTTGACGAAATCAGAGGATGTTCTAATAAAAAAGTTCCGGGCTGGAAATGGTGTGATTTTCAAGGAGATTTTTGATCGATATTATCTCCCCGTGAAGTCGTACGGTTTCCAGTATATTGAGGATGATGAGATTGTTGAAGATTTCGTGCAAGATGCTTTCCTGAAGGTGTGGGAGAAACGGGCGGACTTTTATTTTGTTGCGGCAATTAAAAGTTTCCTGTATATGAGTGTCAGAAATGCTTGTTTGGATTACCTGCGTCACCAAAAGTGCAACGTCGCAATGAGCCGGAATTAATCCTGTGGCTCACGGAAGAGGGGGAGGAAGAATTTATTCTTGAAGAGGAGGTCCATGCGATGGTGTACGATGCGATAAAGGATTTGTCGGAGCGATCCCGTCGGGTCGTGATTCTGACGATGGAGGGCCTTTCCAATCCTGAAATTGCGAAAGAGTTAGGAGTTTCCGTGAACACGGTGAAGACGATTAAATTGCGTGCTTACAGGGTGTTACGGGAACGGTTGAAGGGTATTCAGTGGTTGTTATTACTTCTTTTGGGCGTTTAAAGAATTTTTTTTTACAAAGGGTGTCACCCTGTGGGGAGGTGTTCACGTTTTAGGGGAAATTTTTGAAAAATGGAGAAAATTGATCCTAGGATAGAGCTTGTTATTTATCGTTTTTTACGTGGGGAACTCTCTGCGTCTGAACGGGAAATGCTCGAATCCTGGTTACGTGAAGGAAGGCATAGGGAATTGTTCGAGAAAATTTGCAACAAGGAGAATATGCTGGAAAAGTCGTTCTATTTTGATCGACTGGATAAAGGAAGGGAGAAAACGTGGCTCCGTTTGGAACGGGCTACCGGGTTGCGTCGTCGTCTTGTGATGCGTCGCTGGGCGGTGGCAGCTTCATTGATGGTTCCTCTTTTGATCGGGATAATGTACTTGAATATGCGGCAGGTAGAACCGGGAGTGCCGGAGCTACGGCAAGAGCGAATTGTTCCGGGAGTATCAACGGCACAGCTTTATTTACCTGATGGCAAAGTGGTCGATTTGGGTAAAGACAGTATTTGTGACTTACAGTTGTTTGAAGGTGGCCGGTTCGTGAATGAACGAGGGACGTTGACCTACAAAAGTGATAGTGCGGAAATAAGTGCGGCCCAATACAGCGAAATCCGGATTCCGAGGGGGGGAGAGTATAAAGTCGTGCTGCCCGACGGAACGGTGGTATGGTTAAATGCGGAATCGTCTCTTCGTTTCCCGACCGTGTTTACAGGGAAGGAACGGAAAGTGTACGCGAAGGGGGAGCTTTATTTTGACGTGAAACATGATGAGGCGAAACCTTTTATCGTGGAGGTGGAGAAAGACTACACGGTTCGGGTACTCGGAACTGAATTTAATATTCGTGCGTATGGCGGGTCTTCCCGGGCGACAACTCTGGTGAAAGGACGTGTACAGGTGAAGGGGGCGGATAACACTGTGCTGTTGAAACCGGGTCAACAAGCTTTTGAGGCTCCGGGTACAAACGATCTTGAAGTACTTGACGTGGATGTGGCTCCTTACGTGGCATGGCATGAGGGAAAATTCCATTTTGTTCATGTTTCCTTGAAAGATATAATGGAGGAACTATCTCGCTGGTATGACGTGCAGGTTATTTTTGAGAATCCGGCGGTGATGAACGAGTGTTTCACGATCGAGATGCAACGATTTGATGATTTTAATAAAGTATTGAGATTAATAGAACGAACTGGCATGGTGACTATCTCCGTGGATGGCCATACGGTGACTGTAAAATAGAAAAACGGGAGATCTGGACCATCCCCCGTTTAAGTAAGGTGCCTGAGGCACAATGTGAAATTTTAATGATACAAAGTTATGAAAAAAATCAGAACGAGTGGGTTTTTTAGGCGAGCCCATGGGAATTTTTTGTTGATGATGAGGTTAACAATGTTGTCCCTACTGATGACGTTTGTCTCGTTCACGGCCACAGCGCTGGGTCAACGAACGACGATCAAACTGGACAACGTGGAATTACAAGTTGCTTTTAACGAAATTAAACAGAAAATGGGGTACACCTTCGTGTACAATGATCAAGTGGTGAAGAACGTGGGGAAGATTTCCGTGAATGTTACCTCTGATAACGTGACGCATATTCTGAAAAAATGTCTGGAAGGAACGTCTCTCGATTTTTATATCGAGGATAATATCGTGGTGATCGTGGCTAAGACGGAACAGTCTACTCGTGGTACGGATAAAAAAGCCGTGACCGTAAAAGGAAAAGTGGTTGACGAGGGAAAACATCCGCTACCGGGGGTAACGGTATTAATAAAAGGGACAACGTTAGGCGTAACGACGGGATTGGAAGGAGAGTTTTCAATTGTTGTTACTGATACAACTCACGCTGAACTTGTATTTTCTTTTATTGGGATGGTTTCTCAAACAATTTCTTATAAAAATATTCCAAAAAGCGGAGAGTGGACCGTTGTATTGAAAGAAGAAGTACAGGGACTGGACGAGGTTGTCGTGACGGGTATTTATTCTCGTAAGAAAGAGAGTTTCACAGGATCGTCGACAACTTATACGGCGAAGGAATTAAAGACGATCGGTAACACGAACGTGTTGCAGAGTCTGAAGACGATGGACCCTTCTTTTGCCATTATGGAGAACAATCAGTTTGGTTCTGACCCCAACCGTTTGCCGGATATTAACGTGCGTGGTAAAACGAGCGTGATTGGTTTGACACAGGAGTACGAGACAGACCCGAATCAACCGTTGTTTATATTGGACGGTTTTGAGACGACGTTAGCTACAATTAGTGATTTGAGTATGGATCGGGTGGAGAGTATTACGGTACTGAAAGATGCCGCAGCCACGGCTATTTACGGTGCAAAGGCTGCCAACGGGGTTGTTGTGGTGGAAACAAAGGCTCCGGCAGCAGGGACGCTCAGGTTGAATTATAACGGAAATTTGAATTTCACGTTTGCAGATTTGTCTGATTATAATTTGATGAATTCTGCAGAGAAATTAGAGTTTGAACGTTTAGCTGGGTATTATGGAGATTTAGATGTTAATGGAGAGATCGTGTCGGAGGGATACCAGCAATTGTACTATCAGCGTTTGGCGGAAGTGAAACGAGGGGTTGATACTTACTGGATGAGTGAACCTTTGCGGTTTGCAACTTCTCATAGTCATAATCTTTTTGCAGAGGGAGGGGATGACCGGATGCGTTACGGGATTGGTTTCAGTTATAATAAGACACAAGGTGTGATGAAAGGTTCTGATCGTGATGTGTTGAATGGTAACGTGAGGTTGATGTATCGTTATAAAACCGTGGCGTTCACGAACTATTTGAATCTGGATTACACGATGTCTTCTCGTGAGAATGTGTCCTTTTCTGAGTTCTCCCGGGCGAACCCGTATCATCGGAAGTTGAACGAGTATGGAGAGCCGGATCAAGTTATGGAAACTTACACGGATTCTGACATTAATTCATCTTCATATCTGAAGACTCTGAACGTGTATAATCCGTTGTATGATATGATATTGAATAGTTCAAACGAGAGTCGTTCTTTCGGATTCAGAAATAATTTCGAGATCGACTGGCGAGTATATGATGAGTTACGGGTAAAGGGACGTTTCAGTATTAGTAAATCATCTGCAAAAGCGGAAGTGTTTAAATCTCCGAAAGCCTCTGATTTTGTCGGTGCCGAGTCTACGGAGAAAGGAACTTACACGGAAACGAATGAAGAGAACTTGAGTTACGACGGTGATTTTAATGTGACTTACGGAAAGTTATTTAATGAGAAACACATGGTAAATGCCGTGGGTGGTATACGTTTAGCATCTAATCAGGCCAAATCGAGTGGCTTTGTTTCAAGGGGATTTATTGATGATCGTTATTCTAATCCGTCTTTTTCTACGGGGTATCCTTCCGGGGGCAAACCGAACTATTCCAACACGGAAAAACGGTCGGCTAGTTATTATCTAAATGCCGGTTATGCTTATGATAATCGCTATTTACTGGATGCGAATTTTCGTTCGGACGGATCATCCGTTTTCGGGTTATCACAGCAATTTACGACTACTTGGGCCATTGGATTAGGTTGGAACGTGCATAACGAGGCTTTCTTTAAAGGACAGGATTGGATTAACTATTTGAAGTTACGTTTTTCTATCGGTAATCCCGGAAACCAGAATTTCGATGCTTATATTTCAATGAACGTGTACGGGTATTCTACCGCTTATCCTAATCCATTCGGATTAAGTGCTGTAATCTCTACTTGGGGAAACAATAATCTGGAGTGGCAGAAGACGATTGATCAGAACTACGGGATTGACATGGCTTTCTTGAAAAACAGGTTGAAGGTAACGGTAGATTATTTCATTAAAAATACCGACCCTCTATTAGTTTACGTGCAGATGCCTTCATCCACGGGATCGAGTACAGCCCCGATGAATCTGGGTAAACAGGTGACGGAGGGAGTGACAGCCGTGTTGAATTACACGATATTACAGAAAGAGCATATGAATTGGAATTTTAACCTGAACGCCAGACATATCACGTCCGAATATAAAAATATCGGGAATTCTTTGGATAAATACAATCAAGATAACAGAAGTTCGAATCTGACAAGATATTACGATGGCGGTAGTCCTTCTGATTTATGGGCGGTACGTTCCGCCGGTATTGATCCGGCAACCGGACGGGAAATTTTTATCAAGAAGGATGGAACGCAGACTTTTGTACATGATTATGCGGATGAAGTTGTTGTGGGAAATTCCGATCCTAAGGTAGAAGGTGTTATCGGGACTTCATTCTATTATAAAGGGTTCACGGCCTCAATTAATTTACGGTATCGGTTAGGTGGCCAGATATTTTTATCCACGTTATATGATAAAGTAGAGAATATTTCTGATAATGCTTTGAAATATAATCAGGATAAACGGGCCTTGTACGATCGTTGGCAAAAGCCGGGGGACGTGAGTAAGTTTAAAGCTATTTCATTGACCGAAACGACCCCGATGTCTTCTCGTTTTGTTGCGGATGAAAACACGTTGAGTGGTGAGTCTATTTCTTTGGGTTATGAGACTCAAGCAAAATGGCTAAGGTATATAGGAGCGTCTTCCATGACAATTCGAGGGTACATGAATGATATATTCCGAATTTCCACGGTGAAAAATGAGCGGGGATTGGATTACCCGTTTGCCCGTACGGTGGCTTTTTCCCTTGGTGTGAGGTTTTAATGACTTAAAGTAGATTGATTATGAATGCAATAAAAAAGATAAAATCAGTATTCGCCACGGGGTTGGTATTATTACTCGTGTCATGTAATTCATGGCTGGAAGTGGACCCGGAAGATAGAATTATGGATAATACCTTATTTAAGGATAAGGAGGGATTCATGACCGCACTAAATGGCGTGTATTCGGAATTGAACAAGACGTCTTTGTACGGTCGTAATCTGACAATGGGAATGATTGACGTGATGGCGCAATATTATAATTGTAATATTGCAGATCACGCTTATGCCCGTTATATGGATTATTCCTACGAGGATGCTACTTATAAAACTCAGATTGATAATATTTGGTCAGGATTGTACACGATGATTGCAAATTGTAACGCTATCATAGAGCATTGTGGCAATGGAAATTCTGTGCTACCGGACGAGTATTATCGTATGATTAAAGGTGAAGCTATTGGCTTGCGGGCGATGATGCATTTGGATCTGTTGAGAATGTTCGGTCCGATCTGGTCGGCTACCGGTAAAGAAACTGTTTGTATGCCTTATATGACGGTGGCGGATCGTGTCGTGCAGCCTTTGTTACGGGCTGATAGCGTGATGAGTTATATTATTAAGGATTTGGAAACGGCTTCCAGTCTATTGTCAACGGTTGATCCGGTGATTACCGAAGGGGCAAAGAATTACGGGGAGGAGGTTGGTTCAAATGATATGAATTATCGTCAGTATCGGTTGAATTATTTTGCAATAAATGCTTTAATGGCACGTGCCTATTTGTGGAGTGGAAACACGCAGAAGGCTGGCGAGTATGCCCGAACCGTGATAGAAAAGGTTAGTGATAAGAATACGCCTTTATTTCCATTGATTGATGCCGATTACATGGAGGCTAATTCAGACCGGGTGTTCTCCCCGGAGGTACTGTTCTCTCTTTACAATACTTCTCGCCCGGATGTTGTTTACAAGACGTTGTTCGTACCGACATTGGCGACAACGAGTATATTGACGATGGCGGGAGATCTGGCAACGGGTAGGGTTAATGAAACGTATGATGATAAGAATGATTATCGTTATCGTATGTGGGAATCTACCGTGGAGAATAACCGGGAAGTAACCTATTTTATCAAGTATATGGATGAAACCCGGACGGGGTCGGAGGCTTATCGTTATATGATTCCGCTGATTCGGATGAGCGAATTGTACTTGATTGCGGCAGAATGTGAAACTAATGTACAAACGGCTTTAGACAAGTATTTTAACCCGTTGCGTTTTAGTCGTAATTGCGTGAATCAAAATGCATCTTCTGCGGAAGAGTTAAAGAGTTTGATTCGGGCCGAGTATGTGAGAGAATTTATTGGTGAGGGACAGTTGTTTTTCTATTATAAACGGAATGCTTTGCAACACATCCCGGATGGAGGTACGGTGAATAGTATAAAGAATATTTCTTTGGATAGTTACGTGTTCCCCTTACCGGATAGTGAAACGAGCCAGCGGGCGGAGTAAACGGAATATGGTTTTACTAAAAAGACATGAATATGAAAAAGATAATATATATGATCGCTCTTTTTTGGGCGGCTATCGGAATGATCAGTTGTGAAAAAGAGGTGAAAGATTATGATGGGGAAGAAGGTGTTTACTTTTACGTGCAATGGGGTGCCGAGTGGGGAGACACGACGAAATGGGCAAACCAGTCTTACACACCCGTCGAATTTGTGAACATTTTGGGAGATACATACGAGGTGAAAGTGAGAGTGATGTCAACCGGAAGAGTGAAGGATTATGACCGGACTTTCCAGATGGTGGTTGATAAAGATTCTACCACAGCTGTGGTGAATCAGAATTATGAACCGTTTGAGGAGATGCAGGTGATTAAAGCCGGACAGACTTATGCGGATGTGGTTATCCATTTGAAAAGAAACGAGAATATTATGGAGGTTGAAAAAGTGCTGGGTTTAAGACTCCTTCCAACGAATGATTTTATTATCGGTATTCCCGAATGGGGCAAGTTAGCCGGAATGTGGTCTAGCGAAGGTTCTAGTGAATTTGATGCCTCCGTGCATAAGATTATCATGAGTGACTTTATCGTGAAACCGGCTCGTTGGATCGGGGGAGTGTACGATCAGCCGGGAGATACGGAAAGTGGACGTTGGGGAGTTTTCACGGTAAAGAAGTACAAGTTGATTTGTGACCAGTTTGATTTGACGTATGAAGACTTTCAAACTGAAGCAACTATGCCGGGAGCGAAACAAGCCGTGATTCAAGAACATATGGCTAACTATCTACAAGAGCTTTATGATAAAGGAACTCCAGTATTGGAGGATGATGGACGTTTGATGTGGTTCATGGGAGTATCTTGGACGTCTGTCGTGGGAGTACCTTGGGTACCAGAACAATAGGTTGAATGTATAAAATAGTATGTTATGAGACGAAATATAATATTGTTTTTGATGTTAGCCTTTTCATGTGTCGTAGTTTCTTGTTATGATGATAAGGGATCTTATGATTACACGGAGGTGAATGAGATTGTGATAGACGAGCTGGGGGATGGTTATAGTATGATCTTTAAAAAAGATACACTGAAAATTAAACCCAAGCTATTATTTTCACTAGACAGTTTAACACCCGATAGATATGAGTATGAGTGGAAAGCTGTTCCGGGAGTGGCTAGTGATCTTTCTAGCGAAGTGATAGGAACGGAACGGGAGTTGAAGTATTTTATGGAGCTTTACCCGGGATCTTACGCCCTTTATTTGAAAGTGAGGGATAAGCAAACCGGACTGTTGTGGATGAATTATACCTCTTTAGTCGTGAGAACGGAGGTTGCCCGTGGATTCCTTTTGATTGGGGATGATGAGGATGGATTCGTGAACGTGGACATGATTGCCATGCCGGGAGACACGATCGTGTTGAAGAACCTATTGTCAAATAATGGATTGCCACCTATGCGAGGAGCAAAAAGTATTATGTACACGAGTGCTTATACTGCGTCTATGGACCCGTATGTGAAATTATGGGTTGCTACGGAGGATCGTTCCTATTACGTGAATACGACGACATTTGAGGGTGATCCTTTAAATACTTTCGAACGTATGGTCTATTCAAGTTTTGAAATGCCGGAGCAATTGAATCCCGTACACATGATTGCTAAAAATAGAGCTGGAAATATGTCCACGAATCGTATGGTTGTTTGTGATAACGGATATGTTTTCATGGTGTCTCTTTATAGTGGAGAGTATTATCCGAATCCGATGAATAGGGCTTCAAAATCTCAGGATGTGTTGTTCAAAGCTTATCCTTATATATTCTCGTCTCCGGGGTACGTGTATGGTGCGGTGCTTTATGATACGGACGATAATCGTTTCTTGCGTTTTGGAACGTTTGACACTTATTCTCGAGAGTTGTCTGATGGAACGGGAGATATTTTCCCGTGGATTCAACCGGAAGGTCGGGTGTTATGGTATGCAGAGAATACGATGGATACGGAGGGGGGAAGTTCTAACGGAAATTCATTTGCCTTGATGAAAGATACTGAAACCAATCAATTTCATATTTATAAGTTCTATGCTTATAGTAATGCTTATAAACGAGCTTATTATGCCATAAATTCTTCTTTGGCGACCGGGATAAATGATGCAAAATTGTTTGCTTTTTCGTCAAAACGTTCAATGTTCCTCTATGCCGTGGGAAAGACCTTGTATGCGTATGATTACAATAAGGGGTATGAAAAATTGTATAAGATGGAACTGGATGATGAAATCACTATGTTGAAGTTTGATATTCAGTCGAATACAACGTATAATGATTTGTATATAGCGACATATAACAGTACGACAGGGGGAACTTTACAGAAGTATGTGTTAGGGACGGATCAGAACAAATTTGAATTGACACCAGATGAGCGTTGTCATTGGACGGATTTAGTGAAGGTGAAAGATATGGATTGGAGAAATAGTACGAAATAAGTATGAGAAAAAATCTAATATTATTCTGGATGATAGCGGTAATTTTACCGCTGTCATCTTTTGCTCAGGGAGTTGATTTTAAGTCGTTGACGATGAAGGAGGCGCAGGTTGTTGCGGTGAAAGAGAAGAAGATGATATTCATTGATTTCTACACGACGTGGTGCGGACCGTGTAAGATGATGTCTTCGGAGGTATTTACCCAAGATCAGGTCGGCGAGTATTTTAACCGGACGTTTGTGAATCTGAAAGTGGATGCGGAGAAGGGTGAAGGAGTAGAGTTGGCAAAGAAATATCAAGTGAAGGCTTACCCGACATTCGTGGTGTTACGGGCGGATGGGACGGAAGTTTATCGAACGGCAGGAGCCCGTCCGGCGGATGAGTTTGTCGACAAGATTAGGAAAGGAATTGATCCTAAATGGTCGCCTGAAGGTTTGACACGTCGTTACGAGAAGGGAGAGCGTACACCGGAGTTGGTGAACGAGTATGCTTTGTTACAGATGGAGACGGGAAACGGGGAGATCGGTGGAAAGGTTGTACAGGAGTATTTTGATAAACTATCGGATAAGAAGAGAGTGAAACCGGAAAACTTCTTTCTTTATACCCGTTACACGTTGAGTTACAAGGATCCGAAGGCCGATTACGTGTTTGCTAACAAAGATCGTTTTATCAAGGCAAACGGACAAGAGGTTGTCGAGCCTTTGTTGTATAATTGGCTACGGCAAGAGATGATCCCTTTCGTGATGGCGAAGGGAGTCCCGGATACGGGAGAAAACTTAAAGGCTTTGCAGGATTTGGAAACAAAGATTCAGAAGGCCGCTTTGGCGAATCTCGGTTGTATGTCGGAACTGGATGAGATTGCGAGGGTTCGTTGGGAAGGTGATTTGAAGGCTTATCTGGATATTTGCAGGGAAAAGTTTGCATCGCTGGAATCCAAGGATCGTTTTTCCATATTGCTTGGTTTGGGGGCCTTGCAAGAAGAGAATGACGCTATAAAGACTTTGGCGGCCGGGTTACTCCGGGATCATCTGGATGAGTTTGAAAATACGAATCGGCGAGTGCTTTACATGACGCTGTTGAATCTTGAGGGAAAGAAGGAATACCGTCTGCGGGCCTCCATAGATGGGGTGAAGAAAGGGAAAGTGACGGTTTCTTACTTCTTGCGTGGAAAGTTTGAACGGGAAGATTACGAGTTCGATAATCACATGATAGATATTAGCCTTGCGGGACGGGACACGGTGGCCGCAAGTGTACGTTTGTTGTGTGAAGAACTGGCTTGTCCCACGGCAAGAGGGAATGATTATTATCCTCATTTCAACTTTATCGTTGTTCCGGGAGAGGCTGCCGTGGTGAAGGTTGATGCAGAGAAAGGGAAGGTAGCCGAGTTGGAATGGCAAAGAGGCGGAGCGATTTCTCATGATTTTGTTCGTCTGAATTATGATCTGTTGGAGGCAGACGAGCGAGATTATAACCAATTGGTGATGGATAATATTATTCGTGGTGGTGATATTCGGGATTACCCGGACGAGTTCCAAGCGTCATGGGATGCGGGAAAACGTCGGGTCATGGCATTTATCCGGGAGAATACGAATAGTTTTATCTCGGTGATGGAGTTGTGGGAACATTACATCTGGTTTGACGAGAACGAGGCCGAAGATATTTATAATCGTTTCCCCGAAAACTTGAAAGCAAGTCCCTACGGGCGGGTGATCGCGCAGCGTCTGGAGCGGAGTAAGGATTCGAGAACGGGGCAACCGGCAAAGAATTTCGTGAAGAAAGATATGAACGGGAAAACGGTGTCTCTTGAAAAGTTACGGGGAAAGTACGTGTTGCTGGACTTCTGGGGAAGCTGGTGCGGACCTTGCCGGGCATCGCATCCTCATTTGAAAGAGTTGTATGAAAAGTACAAAAAACAGGTCGTTTTTATCAACGTGGCCCAAGAGAACGTGAAAGATTTGAACGAGGCCCGGAAACTTTGGAAGACGGCAGTTAAAGAGGATGGAATGACGTGGACTCAAATATTGAATAACGAGGGACGGGACGAGTATGACGTGGTACGTTTATTTAATATTTCCTCGTTTCCGACGAAGGTATTAATTGATCCCAATGGTGTCGTGGTTTCACGAATGGTCGGGGGAATGGTTGATGCGGGGGAGATTCTAAAGAAAGTGCTGGGTAAATGAACGAATAACCCCGCCGGAAGGCGGGGTTATTTACTTTTATAGTTGGTTAACAACTTCAACGCTGTTCATTCCGGTCTGGATGGCCTCGATGTTCATCGGGATCATCTTGTGATGACGAGGGGGTAAAGATTTTTGCAAACCTTTTTCCACGTTGTCAAGTTTCACGATCGGTTTTACCTTCAAGAATCCACCAAGAACGATCATGTTGAACACTTTCGGGTTACCTTGCTCTGCGGCAATGGCGGTTCCCTCGATCTTGTAGATATTGATGTCTTTTCTCGTCGGTTCGTGAGTGATACCGTTCGGGTCATAGATTAAAGTACCACCCGGTTTTACCATACTTTCGAACTTGTCCATAGATTGTTGGTTCAAGACGATAGCGGTATCGTATTTCGTTAAGATCGGGGAGCTGATACGCTCGTCGCTCAGGATAACGGTCACGTTGGCAGTACCACCACGCATTTCAGGACCGTAAGAAGGCATCCAAGCAACTTCCTGATCTTGCATAATTCCGGAGTAAGCAAGAATCTTTCCCATAGAAAGAACTCCTTGTCCACCGAATCCTGCTATAATGATTTCTTCTGTCATAATTTTAGAGTTTATAAGGTTTATAAAGTTGTAAAGTTTATAAGGTAAGTACAGAGACTTTATGGACCTTATGTACTTTATGAACTTTATGAACTGATTAAATGTCTTTGATGTCTCCTAACGGGTATTTCGGGAACATGTTGTCTACCATCCATTTGTTGGCTTCTACCGGGGTTACTTTCCAACCGGAGTTACATGTACTAACGATTTCCACGAAAGAAGTTCCTTTGTCTTTCCGGGTATTCTCGAATGCCTTGCGGATAGCGGCTTTTGCTTTACGCACGTTAGCCGGGGTGTGAACTGACTGACGGGTTACGTAGCAAGTTCCATCCAATTGTGCAAGTAATTCGGTTAATTTCATCGGGAATCCGTTCAATTTAGCGTCACGTCCGTAAGGAGTGGTAGCGGTTACCTGTCCCAAAAGGGTGGTTGGTGCCATCTGTCCTCCGGTCATACCGTAGATTGCGTTGTTGATAAAGATTACCACGATGTTTTCACCACGGTTACAAGCGTGCATGATTTCCCCGCATCCGATAGATGCCAAGTCTCCATCACCTTGATAGGTGAACACGTAACGATCGGGATGAATACGGCTGATACCGGTTGCAACGGCCGGTGCACGTCCGTGTGCTGCCTCTGCCCAATCAATATCCAAATAGTTGTAAGCGAGTACGGAACATCCTACCGGAGAAACACCGATGGTTTTGTCTTGGATACCCATTTCTTCAATCACTTCCGCGATAATTTTGTGAACCACGCCATGGGAACATCCCGGACAGTAGTGCATCACGTTATCGGTAAGCACGGGAGTTTTCTTGTAAACAATATTCTCCTCTTTTATTATATCTTTTAATTCTACTGACATAGCTTATGCTCCTATAATTTGTTTTTCAAGTGCTTCAACGATCTCTTCCGGTGTCGGGATTACTCCTCCGAAACGTCCGAAGTGTTCTACCGGGATGTTATTGGCCACGTTCAAACGAACGTCTTCTACCATTTGACCGGCACTCATCTCTACAGTCAAGATACCTTTAACTTTCTTAGACAAGCGTGCAATTTCTTTCTTCGGGAAAGGATAAAGGGTAATCGGGCGAAGGATACCTACTTTGATTCCTTTTTCACGGCATAGTTGTACTGCTTTTTGGCAAATACGAGATGCTGATCCATAAGCCACAAATATGTATTCTGCGTCTTCACATTGAATTTCTTCGAAAAGAACGTCGTTTTCTTCCATCGCTTTGTATTTCTCTTGAAGTTTGTGGTTGAAAACCTCTTGTTTGTAAGAGTCTAGTTCCAAAGAAGTTACCGTGTTGTGAGAACGGTGTGCTTTCTTACCGGTTAAAGCCCAGCTATCAGACATCTTGTCGATTTCTTCTTGTGTCCAGCGGGGTTTATATTCGCTCAATTGAACTTTTTCCATCATCTGTCCGATAACACCATCGGCAAGGATCATGGCCGGGTTACGATATTTGAATGCCAAGTCAAAACCAAGTCCTACGAAATCGTTCATTTCTTGAACGGAAGCGGGAGCAAGTACGATCAAGTGATAGTCACCATGACCACCACCTTTGGTTGCCTGGAAATAGTCACTTTGTGCCGGTTGGATGGTTCCCAATCCTGGGCCTCCACGTACTACATCGATCACCAAGCAGGGAAGTTCTGCTCCTGCCAAGTAGGTTAAACCTTCTTGCATCAACGAGATACCGGGGCTAGATGATGATGTCATTGCCTTTTTACCGCAAGCAGCGGCACCGTATACCATGTTGATAGAGGCCAATTCACTTTCGGCCTGCAATACGACCATTCCTGTTTCCTCCCACGGTTTGCGTAACATGAGAGTCTCCATGACTTCGGATTGCGGGGTAATAGGGTAACCATAATAAGCATCACATCCACAACGGATAGCAGCTTCGGCTAATACCTCGTTCCCTTTCATTAATTTTACTTCTGCCATTTTCGGTAGTTTTTATTCTTATTGTACATTCATTTTGTAAACGGTGATCACCGCATCCGGGCATACCAACGCACAGCTGGCACATCCAATACATGCTTCCGGGTTTACCATCTCGGAGTAGTGGTATCCTTTTCCATTTACCTCTTTCGCCAAGTCGAGAGTTTTGGTAGGACACGCGACCACGCAAAGGTTACATCCTTTGCATTTTTCTTTGTCAACGACGACAGCGCCTCTAAATTTTGCCATAATTGAATTGATTATGATTTATAAATAAATTCTCTTTTTGCCTTATATTTTGTAACACATTTACGGGATAAAATTACAAACTTAAATTGAATCATGAAATAGTTTCCCTGTATTTTAACATTGTTTTACTTTCATGTTAAGGCCATTCCGCTGGAGCTTTTCCCGATTCAATTTCAGTAAATTGAAAACTCGAAGTTGAAAATTGAAAATGAGATTTTTGCAAGACATTTTCAATTTTCAATTCTCCATTTTCAATTATTTCGTGTGATCTGCCGCGAATCGTTTTAAACGTTCTTCCAGTTCCGGCATCCGGTGGAGTCCGGTTTGAGAAACGCAAGCACGGAGACCTTGTTTCTTGGAACCCGTGTCACGCAACGGGATCGCTGATATGCCGTAATACAGGATTTCTTTCGTGAGGTCACCACCCGTGAATCCCGGGTAGATGATCGTGAAATAGAACCCGTCGGCGATAGGTTCTTCCAAATCCCGGTCATACACGATCTCGAAACCGTATTTGGTGAACAGCTCTTTCATGGCGTGGGCTCTCTCCGCGTATTCCCGTACCCCATCGAGGATGTTGATACGTCCCTCGTTGGCGGCTTTCAAGATGGCGGCCATGGCGTATTGGCAGGAATGAGTCGTTCCGGATGATAACGTGTAAATGATCCGGTTCACGATGGTGTAACCTAACGTACCCATTCCCCCGAAACGATCGTGCAGGTTGTCGTATTTCCGGTTGTATAAAGCGTCAGAAATACACATGATTCCCAAACGTTGCCCGGCGTAACTAAATAGTTTGGAACCGGAGATCATGACGATGTAGTTATCCGTGTATTTACCAACTGAGGGTTGGAACGGGGCTTTACCCGGTACGGAAAGATCCCGACGGAAGTCCATGGCGAAGTAGGCCAAGTCTTCCAGCACGATCACGTCATATTTGGTGGCCAGTTCCCCGACGATTTTCAATTCCTCGTCCGTGAAACATATCCAAGCCGGGTTATTCGGGTTGCTGTACAGGATGGCAGCGATATTTCCCTTGGAAAGATGTTCTTCCAGTTTCTCCCGTAATTTTTCGCCCCTGTAATTATAAACGTCAAATGACTCGAACGGTTTTCCGATAACTTGCATTTGTGTTTTTTGAACGGGGAATCCCGGGTCGATGAAAAGAACGGTGTCTTTTCCTTTTTTACATTCCGTTACTGCCATGAAGGCGGCGAAACAGGCCTGCATGGAACCCACGGTCGGGATGATACCTTCCGGCTTGATGTCGATGTCCACGAAGTTCTTCACGAACTTGGAACCTTCTTCCTTGAATTCCTTGTGGCCTTCGAGCATCGGGTAGAATTGAGCGCATCCGGCACGTAGCGCCTCGATTTCGGCGTCGATACCTATTTTAGAAGGGGCAAGTCCGGGAACACCCATTTCCATACGGATGAATTTTTCCCCGCTTTCGGCTTCCACCATATTCACCACTTTCACGATGTCGCGTATCGTGGCATCTTCCATGTCACTGATCCCGCAGGCTGCCAGCTTCTGGTCAACGATCTTTTTGTCAATTAGATTATTTTGCATGACTACTTTATATGATTTATTCTATTTTTTCTCAGCATGTACGCGAGTTTAATAAAAAATTGTCATTATATATTCCGAAATCGTTTTAAATTTGAAGTGGAGTGTCTAATTTAGTTTGATTCTGAAATTGATTATTTTCTTTTTGCTTGTGTGCTGCAAGTGATTTGATATATCCTTGTTTAGAATACTTTTAGAGATGGAAATAATCGGGTTTTCCTATTGTAAAAGTCTGTTCTCAATGTTTTACTCTCTTTTTGTAGTCGTTGTTGCTCTATTGACAAAGGGTTATGCATGGGCGTTGAAAGGGTGATGAAAGGGAATAAGAAGATTATTATGGTTGTGTTTGTACGTTATTGCAATGGGTGAAGGATATCTGTGTGGTGGTGCATTTCGTGATTCTTAAATACATTCTTGGACACCCTCTTTCGAATCTGTTTTTGTTTTCGTAGTTTTGCAGTTGGATAATAGTAAAATTGAAATATTGAAGTGATCGTCATTTTCAATTTTCAATTTTCAATTTTCAATTGTTATGAATCTGGAATGGTACATTGCGCGTAGGTTGTTGAAAGGGGACGGCACGAAATCCGTGTCGGTGCCGATCGTAAAGATTGCGATTGTTGGGATCGCTTTGGGGTTGTGCGTGATGTTATTGTCGTTGTTTATTATCACGGGGTTTAAGTACGAGATCACCGAGAAATTGTCGGGTTTCACGGCTCATTTGAGCGTGGTGCCTTTTGTTCCCGGTTCGACGAGTGAGGGGGGAGTGGTCCGTGAATCGGAGAGTCTGGTGAAAGGCTTGAAAGAGGTGGAAGGTGTGAAGAACGTGTACGGGTATATCGAAAAGCCCGCAATTTTCAAGAGTAAAGAGGAGATTCACGGGGTGGTATTGAAAGGGATAGATGTGGGGTATGATGTTGTTTTTTTCAGGGAGAATCTGAAGGAGGGAAAAATGCCTGATTTTAAAACGGAACGGGCGTCAAATGAAATATTAATTTCTGCCTCCGTGGCGGATATGCTAGAAATCGGTGTCGGTGGAAAAGTCACGGCCCATTTCGTGCAGGACCCGCCGAGAGCGAGAGTGTTTACCGTTGCCGGAATTTACGACACGGGTTTCAAGGAGTATGATGACGTGATGGTGTTGGTTGATGAACGACATCTGGCGAAATTGAATGACTGGGGGCCGGGGGAGGTTTCCGGGATTGCTATCGAACTGGAGGATGTGGAGCGATTAAACGAGGTGGTAGAGGAGGTGGAAAGTGTCGTGTATGATGCGAGTGGAAATTACGAGGTACAGACGCTTGCCGACGTGGCTCCGCAAATTTTTGACTGGTTGGCGTTGTTGAACATGAACGTGTGGGTGATCCTGATTTTGATTGTCACGGTGGCCGGTTTTAATATGGTGTCGGGGTTATTGATTTTGATTCTGGATAAGACTACTTTGATCGGGATATTGAAAGCGTTAGGCTACAAAAATGTTTCTTTGCGAAAATTGTTCCTGTACATATCGGCAGGATTGATTATTAAAGGAATGTTATGGGGAAATGTGCTGGCCTTTGTTTTGGCAGGAATTCAGGCGATATTCCGTGTAATTCATCTTGATCCTGTGACGTATTATATGGACACGGTTCCAATTAATTTTAGTCTCGGATACGTGATATTATTGAATGTAGGAGTAATCGTGATAACCGTTTTAATGCTGATTGTCCCAACGATGCTGATTTCCAAGATTAGCCCGGTGAAGGCGATTAAATTCGAGTAAAGTTATGAGCGTGAAAAATGATATATATGCTATTAGAGATTCTCTGTTGGATTGGTTGAAGGAACACCGACATGGTGTGATGGGTACGGTAATTTTTCATCTCGTGCTTGCTATCTTTTTGGTTTGTGTCGGAATTTCACGTTTGGATTCGCAACAGAGGATGGAAATCGAGATTGATATGCCGGAACCGGAAATCGTTCAGCAAAAGCAAGAGGAGCAAAAAAAGAAGGAGCAAATTCTCCAACAAAGCGCTGACGAGGAGGTGAACGAGATGTTGCGTTCGTTGGCGGTGAACGAGGATGCCGTGAAGAAAAATGCTGAGACCCAGCCTCACGAACGAGTAGAAGAGTATATTGAACAGATCCAGGAGGAGATTGATAGTGATTACGGGGGACGTTACCGGGCGAATAAAAACAAGCATTACAAGGAGGATAGTATTCGTGTCCAGCGAGATAAGAAGGAACGGATGTTGGATTCACTCCAATCCACGGTTTACGTGGGGAAGAGTAGCGTGTCATATAATATAAAAGGGCGTTACAAGACTTATCTGCCGATTCCTGTTTATAAATGCGAGTTCGGTGGAAAAATCGTGGTTGCGGTAGTCGTGAATCGGCAAGGACGGGTTATTAAGGCTGAGGTGGTGGATGCGGAGTCGAATAAAGATGATTCTTTGCGTGAGGTGGCAGTAGATGCAGCCTTGAAGTCGGAATTTAACGTTGACGAGAAAGCCCCGGAACGACAGACGGGAACGATCACGTATAATTTTGTCAAACAATGACACGGTTTGTTTCTTCTATTTTTTCCCGCTTTTTCAGATTGTTATATCCCCGCACGTGCGTGGTGTGTGGTGATGTTTTGGTTGATGGTGAGCTTTTTTTGTGTTCAGCTTGTTTAAGCGGTTTGCCTTTGAACGAGGGTGTTGATGAGGAGGCGGACAAGGTGCTTGCGGATGATTTGGGAATCGAGCATTTATACTGGTTGTTCCGTTATGACCGGGCAAGTGATTTTCATAAATTAGTGTACGCTATCAAGTATCGTTCCAACCGGGAATTGGGCGTGTGGGCCGGGAAAATGTTGGGAGAACGGATGAAAGATGTCCGTGGGATTGATTGTATTATTCCCGTGCCGCTACATCCCGAACGGGAGAAGAAACGGGGATTTAATCAGGCTTTTCTGATTGGCACGGGGATTGCAAGTGTTTTAGGTGGACGGATCGAGCCGGAAGTGTTAAGGCGAGTGGTAAACACCCCTTCACAAACAGGTTTGGAACGGGGACAGCGGGCTGATAACGTGGTCGAGGCTTTCGAGCTGGGGAATACTACTCGGGTAGAGGGATGCCACGTGTTGCTGGTAGATGATGTCGTGACAAGTGGAGCCACGATCCGGGCGTGTATGATGGAATTGAGTAAAATCAAGGGAGTACGGGTAAGTGGTGCTTGTTTGGGAAAGTCCGGCAGCATCTAAAAAAACTTGAATCTTAAATCTAAAATTGAAAGGATTTTAGCTTTTTTTCCCTAGTTTTGTAAAGTTAATATTTTTGAGGACTATGAATAAATTTTTTTGGAACGGATTCTGTTTTGTCGCTATTATCGTGGCGTTGATTATATATGCCTGTGCAAACAGGGGTTACCCGCAGGGAGGAGAGAAGGACGTGACACCCCCTCAGGTTATCAAGGAGGTTCCGGAATCTTTTTCAACGAATTTCAAGGGAAAGCAGATCGATATTTATTTCGACGAATATGTTCAGTTAAAGGATATTAACAAGAAATTCGTGATGTCTCCCCCGATGAAGAAGAAAGCCCGGGTGAGCTTGCGGGGAAAATACGTGCGGGTGACGTTTCAGGATTCTTTGAAACCGAACACGACTTATACGCTGGACTTTGCCGACGCGATCGTGGATAATAACGAGGGAAACCCGCTCGGTTTCTATCGCTACGTGTTTTCCACGGGGCCGCAACTGGATTCGATGGAGCTAGGGGGACAGGTCATTGATATGCAAACGCAGTTGCCCGTGCTGGGTGCTACCGTGATGTTCTACCAGAATACCGCGGATTCCGTGGCGCTGACCGATTTGCCGAGTTACGTGGCTAAAACGGATAGTGCCGGAATGTTTCGGGTGACTAATATTAAGAATGATACCTATCGGGTAATGGCAATCGATGATGCGAGAGGAAATTATTTGTTTGTGCCTTCAGAGACAAAAGTGGGTTTCATTGATTCTTTGATTCAGACTATATCGTTCCCCACGACAGTTTATGATACGATTCATCCGGACACGACGGTTGTCGAGGGACGGAGAACGAAGAAGGGAATGGAGTTCAAAGTGGTGTCTAAAGACACGATTGTCCGGCGTGATTTTACCATGTTTGGACCTACAAACTTGTTTATCCCGATGTTTGACGAGGAAAAGACTCAATTGTATCTGGTTGATGAGGCTCGTAAGGAGCGGGAACGATTGGATTTTACTTTCAGTATACCTGCTGATAACCAGTTGAACGTGCGATTGTTAGGAGTACATCTGTTAGATAAGATTAATCAGGATGATTGGTATATCGAGGAACGTTCTGCCGGGAGGGATACGATTCAGTTGTGGATAAAGGACTCTTTGGTGTACAAGATCGATTCGCTCGTGGCAGAGGCCAGTTATTTGCGGACGGATTCGCTTGGTAAACGAGTGTTGCTTGCGGATACGATTAAATTCTATTACAAGGACAAACCGGAGCCCAAGGGTAAGCGTAAGAAGGAACAGGATTCCATTCCGGCAATTAAGTTTATGGAGATTAGTGCGGGTGTTGGTAGTACGGTGGATTTGAATAAGAACATCACACTGGAGTTTGATCGTCCGATCGTGGAGGAGGGGTTGAAGAATATCCAATTGTTGGAAATGGTGGATTCCGTTTTGACCCCGGTTGACTTTAACTTGAAACATGATAGTCTGAAAATTCGTAGGTATTACGTGGAGAAAGAATGGAAGCCGGAAACGGAATATCAGCTGTTGATCGATTCGATGGGTATATATAGTATTTACGGGTTGTATAATAACAAGCTCGTGAAGGATTTTAAAACGAAAGCGATCGAGGATTACGGGAATATTATCGTGAACGTGAAGGAGGCTACAACCCCGATTATCTTGCAACTTTACCAGGGCGATAAGGAGATCAAGGTGCTGGAAGAACGGACGATCAAGGGAGATGGGAAGGTCATCTTTGATTACTTGGGAGAGGGAACTTATATGATCCGGGCTATTCTCGACCGGAACGGAAACGGGAAATGGGACACGGGTAATTACTTGAAACATTTGCAGCCGGAAGAGATAAAATATTTGCCCGCGGAGATAAAATTGAAAAAGAATTTCGATGTCGAGCAAGACTTTGACATGAGTAAAACGTATAAGAGAGAAGATCCGAGTAAAAAGAAGAATACAGAAGGAGATAAAAAAAGAAATAGAACTAATCGATGAGAACGATTATATTGATAGTTACATTGTTTGTGAGCCTTCCTGCCATATCGCAGAAGAAGTTGCCTAACGTGATAGAGAAACTGACTTACAGGGGCTATTACAACTGGAGCTTTATCTGGATTAACGCAGGTTCGGTGGAAATGACCGTACAGCCTTCCGACAAGTATCCGAATGCCCAGTGTATATTTGCCGTGGGGTATTCGAATCCTTCGTGGGACTGGGTGTTCAAGCTGAGAGATACGTTGATATCGCATCATGATAGTATGACCTATAAACCTTACGAGTTTTCGAGAAAAGCGCACGAGGGGAATTACCATAAAACGTTTGATTACGTGTGGAATTACGATAGCGGGGTGATCCATGCTGATATACACCGGATTGGAAAATACCAACGTAAGGATACGATTAAATTGTTGCCGGACACGTACGATATGTTGTCCGTGGCATGGTATGCAAGGGAATTGGATTTTGATAACTACAAGAAAGGAGACCAGATCCCGATACGTATTCTACTGGATGATAAAATATATGATTTATATGTTCGTTACTTGGGGAAAGAGAAAGTGAAAACGGATAGCGGGCGGCGGATGTGTCACGTGTTTTCTCCCTTGCTCGTGGCCGGTGACGTGTTTAAAGGGGGAGAGAACATGAAGGTATGGGTAAGTGATGACGAGTATCGTATTCCCGTGATGGTTGAGGCCAAGATTATCGTGGGATCGGTGAAAGGTATCTTGGATGAGGCCAATAGTAAGTTTTAGCAATTGAAAATGCAGAATTGAAATATGCTGTGTTTTTGATTATATATATCGTTAGGAAGGGGTTTAATTAATATTGTATTGAGGGTGAGATTCATTTTCAATTTTCAATTTTCAACTTTCAATTCTATTATTATGAAGAATATTGTATTTGTTTTCGTGATGGTTTTAATGTTAGGTTCTTGTAAGGATGCCACGAAGAACCTGATGCCTGCCGTGACAGGAAAAATCAATCAGGTATTGATTATTGCCGAGAAGAACACGTGGGATGGTCCTGTGGGTGATACGATCCGGGAATTCTTTGGACAGGAACAGGATGGTTTGCCACAGGCAGAACCGATTTTTGATGTGCTTAACTTGCCGGAGAGGTATTTTGATAAGAATATGAAGGGACACCGTAACGTATTGCAAGTCGTGATTTCTCCTTCTATTGACTCTGCTTACGTGCAGTATGCAGATAGCCCGTGGGCCAAAACACAGAAGTATATAAAGATTGCAGCCCCGGATAGGAAAACGTTTTTCAAGTTGTTTGATGAGAATAAGTTAAGAATTCTTGGTATCTATGCTAAGGCTGAGCGTGATCGGCTAATATCGGTTTATAAGCGAACCGCGGATACCCGGATCTTTAATTTGTTCAAGAAGAAGTATAATATATTGTTGTATTGTCCTACAGGATATTACGTGAATAAGGATACGACTGATTTCGTGTGGATGTCAAGTGAAACGACTAAGAACAGTAAAGGTATTATATTCTTTACTGAAAAGTACGAGCATGAAAGCCAGTTTAATTATGCCATTATTTTTGATCGGGTGAACGAGGAGCTGAAGAAACATATTCCCGGCCCGCGTGAGGGATCGTATATGGCACTGGATTTGGAGATCCCTTATACTGCAGTGCAATATAAATATAACGGGCATTATGCCGTGTTGTTCCGTGGCCTGTGGACGGTGGTGAATGATTTCATGGCGGGGCCGTATGAGCTGAACGTGGTGCTGGACGAGGAACATCAGCGAGTGATCTATATGATGGGATACGTGTACTATCCGAACGAGGAGAAACGGGATATGATGAAACAAGTGGATGCTATCCTGAACACCATGGTGATTGATTATAAAGATAAGGAAGAGAAGACGAAGTAATCGATGAGATATTTAATATTATTTTTGGTGATAGCATCCGCGTGTACGGATGCTATTTCCGTGAATGTACGAGACGGGATAGAACGTTTTGAGGTTTACCGGAATCTGTTGACGGGAAAACGAGTTGGAATCGTGGCAAACCACACTTCCCGGGTAGACACGGTGCATAGTGTGGACTTCCTGTTGGAAAAAGGTATTCACGTGGCACGAATTTTTTGTCCCGAACATGGATTTCGGGGTACGGCTGATGCCGGGGAGACCGTGGGAGATTATATTGATGCCGGGAGTGGTTTGAAGGTGGTGTCCCTGTACGGGAAAAAAAAGAAACCCCAGCCGGAGGATCTGTCGGGAATTGACGTGATGATTTTTGATATGCAGGACGTGGGAGTACGTTTCTATACTTATCTGTCCACGTTGCATTACGTGATGGAGGCTTGTGCGGAACAGAACATTCCCTTGATCGTGATGGACCGTCCTAATCCGAATGCTTTTTACGTGGATGGCCCGGTCCTGCAGAAAGAGTTTAAGTCTTTTGTCGGGATGCACCCGGTTCCGGTCGTGTACGGGATGACGATAGGTGAATATGCCGGAATGATTAACGGGGAAGGTTGGTTGAAAGATAGCGTGACCTGTGATCTGACCGTGATCCCTTGCGAGGGATGGAGTCGGGAACAACCCGTGGCGTTACCTTATGCCCCGTCTCCGAATTTGCCGGATTCTGTTTCCATCATGCTTTACCCGTCAACTTGTTTTTTTGAGGGAACAGCGATCAACGAGGGACGAGGGACGCTACGTCCGTTTCAGGTGTTCGGGCATCCGAGCTTGATAGGTATGCCCTATTCTTACGTGCCTCGCCCGATTAAGGGAATGAGTATGCAGCCCAAATGCAAGGGACAAATTTGTTACGGCATGGATTTGCAGGGAGAATACCACACTATTTTAAAGATGAAACGTCTGAATCTGGCTTGGTTATTGCTGGCTTATCAAGAGTATAAAGGCAAGGAACCCTTCTTTAATGCTTTGTTCAACAAGCTGGTGGGAAATGATAGAGTGCAGCAACAACTGAAGGATGGAGCAACGGAAGAAGAGATTCGTGCCGGATGGAAGGATGAGGTTGCCGAGTTTATGAAGGTGAGAGAAAAGTATCTGATTTATGATTAAAAATGTTGGTTAGCGGGAGGAAATCACTTAATCTAAAATCATAAATCAAGAAATTGATAGGATCTAAAATTTGAAATTATAAATCAAGAAATGTCATGTGGCGTTTATTAAAGTATTTCTTTATTTCACTGTTAGTGTTGGTGATCTTAGTGTGTGCTTCGATAGGCATCGTGTTGAATTTTATCTTTACCCCGGAGAAGTTGACTCCTATCGTGGAGAAAAGTGCCAATGAGTTTTTGAATGCGGAAGTACATTTTGATGCGATCGAGTTAACCTTTTTCTCGACTTTCCCGGAATTCGGGCTTGAAATGCGAAATGGTAGCGTGGTGACGAAAGTCTTTCAGGATTCGTTGAAACAGGAGAATGTTTATGCCGCTACTGATTCATTGATGAGTTTCAAGCGTTGTCGGCTGATCGTGAACCCGATGGCTTATCTGTCTCGAAAGGAAGTTATCGTGAAAGAATTGCGTTTGGAAGAACCGCAGATTTACGCTTATATTGACACGAACGGGGTTCCCGGTTGGAATGTAATGCGGGAGTCTGCTGAACAGGATTCCGTGGTCATGGTGGAGACGGATACGATTCAAGAAAAATTGATTGAAAGTATTGATATTCGTAACATTCGTATTGAGGGTGGAAAACTCGTGTTTGATGATCGTGCGAATGAACTTTATGCCCGATTGGAGGGGTTCGGTTTGAAAATCGATGGAAATTTTATGGAGCGGAAGGCGGACTTGCAGTTGGATGTGAAAGCAAGGAATATTCTTTTCTGGCAAGAAGGTAATTTACTCGTGAAACGCTTGCGGTTTGCTTTGCAAACAGGAATGCGTCTGGATCGAGATTCAATGCTTTACGTGTTGGATAAAGCTGTTATGAGGGTGAATAGAATGAAATTCGGGGTAGGAGGACGTTTACAGGCAGATACATTGAATCGTTTGTTGGACGTGGACCTGACCTTTGGGATAAAAGTTCCTTCTTTGAAAACCCTGCTTGACCTTGTTCCGGAAACAGTACTTAAACATGATGAAAATGTGACGGTATCGGGAGAGGTGTTATGCCGGGGAACGTTGAAGGGGAAATATGGAAAGGATCGAGTTCCCGTGTTGGATGCTCGTTTCAAAATAAATGAAGGCTCCGTGAAATATGCGGGGATGCCTTATTCGTTGGATAAATTGGATGTTGACTTGGAAGGTGTCGTTGATTTACAGAAAGAACAACCTTCGTTTTTGAAATTAAACCGGTTTTGCGTGAAGGGAACAGATGTGGATGTGGATTTAAATGGCCGGGTGGATCAATTACTTTCCAATCCTTTGATTACCGCAAGCGTGAAGGCGGATGTCGATTTCTCTATATTACCCAAAATATTCCCGATACAAGAGGGGGTGACATTGACGGGAAGTTTGAATGCAGGGTTAAAAGGAAATGTTTTATTGGCTGACATAAAGAATAAAAACTATGGAAAACTGGACATTCGAGGGGGATGTCAATTAAAGAATGTTTTGTTAGCCAGCGAAAAGGATAGTTTGAGATTACGTTCAAAATCTGTGATATTGGGATTCGGAACCAACATGGAAGATAAGACTATCTTGCAGGAAAAGAACCTGTTGAATGGAATCTTTGGTTTTGATAGTGTCGATATACAGTGGAAGAATGCTTTAACCTTTCACATGGATACTTCTTACGTGAAGGTAAAAACTTCTCCCTTGCGGGATACCACGGCTGTTGCCTCTATGTCGGCAGACATTCGTTTCGGATGGATTGACTTGGTGATGGGTGACTCCCTGCGGTTCCGGATGGGAAATAGCACGGCTAATTTTGCCTTGGCTCCCTCTCCGGAAGATAAAAAGCTCCCGTTAGTAAAAGCGAAGGTCAATATGGATAGTTTACGGGTAAGAGCTAGAGGGAATCGTTTACGACTGGCGAATGCCGGATTTGATCTTTCGGGAGTTCCGGACCGGAAAAATAAACGTCAATGGCTCGCCAGTGGGGTGGTCGGCTTTAAGGATATGCGGGTATACACCCCCTTGTTTCCTCTGCGGATGCGTATGCCGGGGACGAAGATTACTTTAAGTCCCGGACATATTAAATTGAATGGTGCAAAGTTGAAGATGGGACGTTCTGATCTTTTGTTAACCGGGGAAGTGTACAATCTGGCGGGTGCATTTTTGCGGCAGGAGGATTTGAAAGCTAATTTGAAGGTGAGATCGAATATGATTAATTGCAATCAATTGATGAAAGCTATGGAAGTTGGGGCTGCCAATCGAATGAACATGAAGTGGGGGACAGAAGAGGAATTGAGTGAGGATGAATTGTCTGATGTGGATTTAGCGGCAGATTCCACGTACGTGGCTGACTCTACCATGTCTGTTTTTGTTGTTCCTCCCGGTGTTGATTTCACGTTTGAAACGAATATTAAGAAGGTGTTGTATGGAAAATTGGAATTGGACAGTATTCACGGGAAAGTGGTGATGCAAAATCAATGTATCGAGTTGTCGGATTTGAGTATGCGTTCTATGGCGGCAGATGTGAAGACCACGATGTTGTACAAGGCTTCCGGGAAAGAGAAAGCGTATACCGGTTTCGATTTACGAATGGATGATATTGACGTGGGGGCGTTGATTAATTTTATGCCATCTTTGGATTCGATCGTCCCGATGCTGCGCTCTTTCGATGGATTGGTAGATTTCCATATGGCGGCGGAGACAAATCTGGATTCTACAATGATGGTTGATTTACCGACCTTGAGGGCTGTAGCTTACATTGATGGTAAGGATTTGGTGTTGATGGACGGGGAGACGTTCTCGGAAATTTCCAAGATGTTGATGTTTAAAAACAAGGAGCGTAATCTGATTGATAGCGTGGCCGTGGACTTCCGCATCAAGGATGGTATGATTGAAGTGTTCCCCTTCTTGGTTGAGGTGGATCGTTACAAGGTGGCCGTGGGTGGAGAACATAAGATCGACATGACTTTTAATTACCATATTTCCGTGTTAAAATCACCCGTACCTTTCAAATTGGGAGTAGATATTTACGGGTCGATGGAGAAGATGAAATTCAAGATTACGAAGGCTAAATACAAGAACCTGTTTATCCCTTCCAAACGAGCGAAGGTGGATAGCGCCCAGATTAATGTACGTAATCAAATTCGACGGATATTGCAATCAGCGAGGGAATGATAAAAGGATGCCTCTGCAGGCATCCTTTTATTTTATATATAGGTTTTAAGAATCAAACCCACGGTTCAGTATATGAACTTCCCGAGTTCGCTGATTATCGTGAGCTTATTATCTTTTCCCTCATCGTTATCGTAGCAACGACCAACGATTTGGGCATCGATGTTAAAGCTTTTGGAAATGGCGATGATGTCATCTGCAATTTCTTCGTCCACGTAGATTTCCATACGGTGACCCATGTTGAATACCTTGTACATTTCGTCCCACGGGGTTCCCGATTGTTCCTGAATTAATTTGAACAGGGGAGGAACAGGGAACATATTGTCCTTCACGATGTGCATGTTCTCCACGAAATTCATCACTTTGGTTTGGGCCCCACCGGAGCAGTGTACCATACCGTGAACTTGTTTCCGGTACTTGTCAAGCACCTGCTTGATTACCGGGATATACGTACGGGTCGGAGACAATACCAGTTTCCCGGCATCAATGCCCAATCCGGCAATTTCGTCTGTCAGTTTACATTTTCCGGAGTAAACGAGTTCTTCCGGCACGGAGTTGTCATAGCTTTCCGGGTATTTCTTCGCCAAATACTTGGCAAATACGTCGTGACGGGCAGAAGTTAGTCCGTTGGACCCCATTCCACCGTTGTATTCTGTTTCGTAAGAGGCTTGCCCGTATGACGAAAGTCCTACAATTACATCTCCCGCTTTGATACGATCGTTAGAAATCACGTCCGAACGTTTCATCCGGCAAGTCACCGTGGAGTCCACGATAATGGTTCTCACAAGATCCCCCACGTCTGCGGTTTCACCTCCGGTAGAGTAAATGTTTACTCCCAATTTCCGGTATTCCTCGATCAGCTCTTCCGTTCCGTTGATGATGGCCGCGATAACTTCTCCCGGTATCAGTTTCTTGTTTCTCCCGATCGTGGAAGAGAGCAGGATATTATCCACGGCACCCACGCAGAGCAAGTCGTCGATGTTCATGATCAAGGCGTCCTGTGCGATGCCTTTCCACACGGATAAGTCTCCGGTTTCTTTCCAGTACATGTAGGCGAGTGAAGATTTGGTTCCGGCCCCGTCGGCGTGCATGATGTTGCAGTAGCTTTTCTGTCCTCCGAGGTAATCGGGGATGATTTTGCAGAAAGCTTTCGGGAAAATACCTTTGTCGATATTTTTTATGGCGTTATGCACATCTTCTTTGGATGCGGACACTCCTCGCTGGTTATATCTTTCGTCTTTTCTCATGGCAATTGAAAATTGAAAATTGAAAATTGAAAATGAAATGTTTTCATGAATTTCTCATTTTCAAGAATTCAAATTTTCCTAATACTAATTCTATTTATCTGTTCGCAAAGGTAGATATAATTTTCAATTTTCAATTTTCAATTTTCAATTAATTGCTCGTTTATCCAGCAATTCCATGAAACGTTCCTTGTAGGAATCGGAAATAGGGATGTAGAGTTTCCCGAACACGATTCGGTTCCGTTCGATGGTTTTAATTTTGTTGATATTGACAATATAGGAACGGTGTACCCGGATGAATATATCGCCGGGAAGATGGTCTTCGATACTTTTCATGCTCATCAACGTGAGAATACCGCCCTCCTTGTCCTCGGTTTGGATACGAATGTAATCTTTTAGACCCTCGATGTAAAGAATGTCTTTCAACTGGATCTGGATCAATTTGTAATCGCTTTTCACGAAAATGGAATCCGGCACGTTGGCGGAAACATTCTCCGCCCGGCTCATCTCGATCCAACGTAAGGCTTTCGTGGCAGCTCGGAGAAATTCCGTGTAGTTGAACGGTTTCAGCAGGTAATCCAGCGCATCAACCCGAAAGCCTTCCAGTGCGTATTGTTCGAAAGCGGTGGTAAAGATGATTTTCACTTTGTTGCCCACGAGACGGGACAGTTCAAGCCCGTTGAGTTCGGGCATCTGAATATCCAGAAAAACCAGATCTATTGGTTCTTCCTCTATGACGGAAAGCGCTTTCACGGCACTATCACATTGTGCGACCAGGTGTAGGAATGGTGTCCGGCTCACGTAGCTCTCGAGCAAATCCAAGGCTAACGGTTCATCATCCACGATGAGGCAATTCAGAGTCATGTCCTTTAATTTTAAAGTTGAATAAGCAATTCCGTGATAAATCGGTTGTTAAGGGTTTCAGCCTTAAAGATATATTTTCCGGGATAGAGTAACTCCAGACGGCGTTTTAAGTTGGTTAACCCGATACCGGAGCCACTCCGGTCGTTGTCTTTTTTAGGATAGTTACTGTTTTCCACGAGACAGTTGATCCGGTTATTCCCTTGCAATTCGAACTTAATGTTTATAAATGATTCCTGCGTGCTACTGACCCCGTGTTTGAACGCGTTTTCGATCAGCGGGATAAACAAGAGCGGGGCGATCATGATTCCGTTGCCTCTTTCCGGGATGGAAACTTCCAGCCGAGTACTTTTAGGTAAGCGGAGACTCATTAGTTCGATATAGCTTTTCATGAACTCGAATTCTTTATCTACCGACACGAAATGTTGGTTATTCTCGTATAGTACGTGACGGAGCATACGACTGAGATCATGAACGGCATACTGGGCCTTGTCCTGGTTGATAGCGATGAGCGAGTAGATATTGTTCAAGGTATTGAATAAGAAGTGCGGGTTCAACTGGCTTTTCAAGTTTTGAAGTTCCGCCTCGGCCTGAGCTTTTTTTAGTTCTTGTTTCTCGTTCTCGGTTTCATACCATCCCCCGGTCATTTTGATTGCCACGCTGAGGGCGACGGTCAATGCCATGAGCATCATGTCCCGGGCGATAAACACGTACCGGGGCGGTTTAGGTAAGGACTCTTGTAACTCTTTCAATGCTTTCGGAACGGGTTCAGATAAATGTTTCCGGTGAAAGTCCTGCCAGAAATGAAGACTAGCTCCCAGGAGCATCACGAGAACGATGTTACTTAGAATAAATGTTGATACTTTTCTACGGAAAAGCTGTCGTTCGATCAGCCAGAGAAAATTCGTGTAGAATATGATCAGGCAGCTTAACGGGACGAAACAATATCCCAAATATCTGTTTAGGGTAATTGAAACACCTTCTCCGCGATAGAAGAAAAAGGGAAGGGCAAAGAATATTCCCCATCCAAGCACGTGGATGGCTCCCGTTAATATCTTCTTGTTCCGTGTCTTTTGCATTATATCGTCTTTCTCCACTTGCAAAGGTATAAAAAAAGTTACAAGTTACAGGGTTGCAAGTTACAAGTTTATGGAAGAAGTTCTGTCGAACCGGTAACTTGAAAACTTGCAACCGTAACTGCCGGGTTTCCCGGCAATCTATTCGTATCGTATAGCATCGATTGGGTTTAACTGGGATGCCTTTTGTGCCGGATACCAGCCAAAGAATATTCCGGTAACCGTGCAGACCAGGAAGGAAAGCACGACAGAATACATCTGGATGTATATGGGCCAGCCGATAGCGTATTTAATAATAAGTGATGAACCGATTCCAAGAACTACCCCGATAATACCTCCAGTGACGCTGATAATGACCGCCTCGATAAGGAATTGGAATAGGATGTGTCGTCCTTTTGCCCCGATGGACATGCGAAGGCCGATTTCCCGGGTTCGTTCGGTGACGGATACATACATGATGTTCATGATTCCGATTCCGCCGACAAGTAATGATATTCCGGCGATACAGGCCAACAGGACGGTCATCAAGTCGGTTGTCGTACTCATCATGGAGCTGAGTTCTTCTTGCGAGCGCACGTGGAAATCGTCTTCATCTCCCGTGGCTATTTTATGATTTTGGCGCAGAATAGCGGATATTTCCTCGATTGCTTCTTCGGAATCGTCTTCCGTGACGGCCGAGGCGAATATTCCTTGAATGTAGGTGATGGCCAATAGACGTTTCTGTATAGTGGTATAGGGGGCAATAATCATATCATCCTGATCCTGTCCCATGGAGTTATATCCTTTGGGAGTCAATACCCCGATGATGCGGAAGGGGGTTTTGTTGAACCGGATGGTCTTTCCCAGTGGTTCTTCTCCCTTCGTGAATAGGTTGTCGACAACGGTTTGTCCCACGATGCATACTTTTGCGGAAGTTTTGATGTCGTGATCCGTGAACATCTCACCTTCCCCCACGCTGAACTTCCGGATGTCAAGATAATCCTGGTTTACTCCGTAGATGGTTGTCGGGGCATTATTGGCTCCGTATATAACCTGACCGCTTGAATTCACGGAAGGGGTACATTTGTCGATCAAGTCCACGTCACGAACGATCGCCTCGTAATCTTCCAGTTTCAGCGTCTGCATACTGCTGGCACTTTGACGGACTCCCCCGAACTTCCCGTTTCCGGGATGGATCATGATCATGTTGGAACCCATCTCTGATATTTGGTCACGAATGCTACGTTTGGAGCCTTGCCCGATTGCCAGCATGGAAATCACGGACCCCACTCCGATAATGATTCCCAACATAGTCAGGAATCCCCGGAATTTGTTGTTTGCCAAGGCTCGTAAAGCGATTCGTATTAAATTTGCGTAGTTCATGTGTTAATTTTAGATTTATGATCCTATTAATTTCTTGATTTATGATTTTAGATCCTATCGATTAAGTGATTTAATGATTTTCGATTAAGTGATTTTAATCACCCAATCATCGAATCGGCAATCACGAAATCTTTTTCATTCTAAACTCTGAATTTTTAATCGTTCTCCTTGGGTAGCGCATCCAATACTTCTTTAGCCGATGCTACATTTTGGTTAATTGTGTCTTCCGTGATGTGGCCGTCCCGCAGAACGATGTTGCGACTGCTGAACTGGGCGATTTCGGGATTATGAGTCACGAATATAATGGTTCTTCCTTCCGCATGAAGGCGTTGAAAAAGCGTGAGTATCTCGAATGAAGTACGAGTATCCAAGTTTCCCGTGGCCTCGTCGGCAAGCAGGATTACCGGGTCATTCACGATAGCCCGTGCGATTGCTACACGTTGTTGCTGTCCGCCGGACATCTGGTTGGAACGATGGTTGATACGGTCACTCAGTCCCACTGCATTCAAGGCATTCATGGCTTTCTCCCGACGTTCGCGGGAAGAAAAGGCCGGGTTGTAAAGTAACGGTAACTCCACGTTCTCCAAGGCGGTCGTTTTGGGTAACAGATTGTAGGACTGGAACACGAAACCGATTTTGCGGTTTCTCAACGTGGCCCGGTCATTTTTTCCCATGTCTCTGGCCGCGATGCCATCGAGGTAATAGTCCCCCGAGGTGGGAGTGTCGAGGCATCCGAGGATATTGAGTAGGGTGGATTTCCCGGAACCACTCGTACCCATTATCGTCACGAACTCTCCGGCACGGATCGAGAATGATATACCGCGCAAAGCATGAACGGTTTCCGATCCCACCTTAAAATCCCTCCTCAGGTTTTCTATTTTTATAATATCATTTGTCATGAGTTCAATCTTATACGGTAACTATTTTTTCTTTTGTCCCGGACGTGGCGGCATGAACGGATTGGATTCCTCGCTGCCTCCTTGGGGTGCCACGTTCTTACTGCGTTGGATTCCCACGATCAAACGAGCGCCTTCCGGTAGACCGTCTTTCACTTCCGAGTATATTCCGTCGCTGACTCCAACTTTGATTACTTTAGGAACGATACCTTCTGCCGTTTGTAACCAAACGACTTTTTCACCTCTTCCCGCTTGCGGGGCTTGTGCGGTTTGTGGGTCTTCCGGGTTGGTCTCTGGGGTAAAGCGGAAAGCTTTCAACGGGGCCAGTAGAATGTTGTCCTTCTCCATCGTGTAGACCGTGATGTTGGCGGTCAATCCCGGTTTCAGCTTCAATTCCGGATTCGGGGCATCAATAACCACCTCGTAAGTGACCACGTTGGATTCTGTTGTCGGGTTTAGACGCACTTGAGTCACGTCGCCCTCGAACGTGTCATCCGGGAAAGCGTCAACCGTGAACGTCACGCGTTGTCCTTCGAGTACCTGACCGATGTCAGCCTCGTCCACGTCAGCGATCACTTGCATCTTGCGCAAATCGTTAGCGATGGTGAACATGGTCGGGGTTTCGAAACTGGCGGCAACTGTTTGTCCTTCTTCCACTTCTCTGGATAATACAACCCCGTCAATTGGTGAGGTAATCGTTGCGTAATCGAGGTTTGATTGGGCCTTTACCATCGTGGCTTGTGCTTTCTCGTAAGCTTGTTGTGCTTTCTCGTATTGATATAATGCTTCCTCGTATTCTGTTTCGCTAATCAAGTTCTTTTCGTGTAACTGGCGTAGGCGTTTGAAGTTTTTATCTTGATACTCGAATTCGCTTTTGCTTGATTTCAAGTTTGCCATTTCCGATTTCAACTCGGCTTCCAGTAGTTTCCTGTCGAGTTCGGCAAGTAATTGTCCTTTTGTCACGACGGAATTGTAGTCCACGTAGATGTGTGAAATCGTTCCGGATACCTGCGTACCCACGTCCACCTTGGTAATCGGTTCTATCGTTCCCGTGGCGGTCACCGTGTTGTTGATGGAGCCTTTTTTTAGTTCGACCGTTTCGTACGTCGTCACTTTCTTATCTCCCGAGCGGAAGAAGAAAAAGGCCCCGACAATAACGGCTATGACGATGATTATGGTAACAATCTTTTTCATGTTGTTCTATAATTAATATTTTACATTAGATTTCGATAGGTTGATTTCGATAGAAGTTGAGCAGTTTGAGTGACAGAATCGCCTCGAACTTTGCTTGAATTTGTTCCTGCAAGGCAGAAAGATAATTGTTCTTTTCCGTGAGTAGTTCCACCGTGTTTTTCATACCGGCGTCGAATTGGGCTTGAACGAGGTTGTAACTCATCGTGGCCGATTTCACGCTGTTCGTGGCAGCGACATACCTGCTTTGTGCGGAGATCACGTTCTGGTGGAGAGTCTCTACCGTTTTCCACAGTTCCTTGCGTGTATTCAGTTCTTCCAGACGGGCTGTTTCCGTTTGTAATTTTGCTTTTTCAACGGCAGATTTGATCTGGCGATTTTTAGAAATGGGGATACTGATGTTGATCCCCACGTTCTCGTTTAATCGATTATTTAGTTGTTTTGAAAAAGAGTGGTCTGATTCCGAGTCATGGTTCGTGGCCACGGATGCGCTGAGCGAGATGCTGGGCAAGCGATCTCCTGCCGCGATCTTTTCTTCCAGCTGTGCCGATTCCACGTTCAACTGACTGTTTTTCATTTCCGGCATGGTTTCTAGGGCGATCTGGTAAACTTCCAAGAGGGAAGGTGCAGGGGTGAGTACCTGCGTGTCCTCCAGTTCCGGGAAATAGACATCGAAACTATCTGTTGGTTCCAGTTCTAACAATTGTTTTAATTGCAATTTGTTCAAAGTGAGCGTGTTTTCAGCCATCGTCACGTTGTACTGATCGTTGCTGTACTGTGCCTCGATCTGGGCATAATCGCTGGGGGCAATCGAACCGGCAGCCAATAGTTCTTTGGAACGTGCCAGCTGGGCGGCAGAAGTTTCCAACGTTTGACGGTTGGTTTTTAGCGATTCGTTTGCGTAAAGTATTTGCAGGTAGGCCTCGGTGACGGCAATTTCGATGTCATTTTCGGCCATGTTTACCTGATACTCCTGTGCCGTGTTCGTGATTTGCTGTTGACGGATGGAACGGGTTAATTTACCCCCATTATAGATTGTCAGTCCGCCGTTCAAGGTGTAACTGCCCGTGTAGGCGCTTTGAGATTTGAATTTGCCATCTGTCTGTTCTGTTTTCTGGTGTCCCCAGCCTTGAGAACTACTAAATGTCAACGAGGGGAAAAGCTGGGCTTTCGCCTGTAACAAATCCACGTTAGCGCTTTGTTGCGTTACTTTTGCCGATTGCACCTGAATGTTGTTTTTCCGGGCATAATCGATACAATCCTTCAAATTCCAGGAAGAAGTGGGCTTTTCCTGAGAAAAGCCCACTAAGGACGGAATGATTATAAAAAGGATGGTTGCAATGTTCGTTTGTATATTCATCTTGTTTTCTTTTTTTGCTTTTTACAAAGATATAAGGTGTTGAAAACGAATACAATTAATTTAGATGTTGAGAGATTTTTTCCCGATGAATGAGTGTTTTTTGTCGACGAGGGATGTTGTTTTTAGGTTGGATTCTTAGGTGACTTCGTTTATTCTGGGTAATATATCCTTTTGCCCTAGGTAATAATTTCCAGATTGTTTCCTTATAGTTCATTTAGACCATGGAGCATTCATCTTGGATTCATGTTGCATTCACCTTCGATAAAATTGGTTTTTGATATGGTTATGTTTGCAAATTGGGTGGTATATGTAGTATATTAGTTATTTGGAAAGGTATACTTGGTTTACTGGGGTTGTATACTCATTGTATATCCAGAAAGATCGAAAGGATAGCGAGAGACGGTTTGCTATGCGAGTTAGATGAAACGTGTTTATTGGTAAAAACAAATTAACTAATAGCTGGAATAGGTATTGATGTTATTTAAAATTTGTATCTTTACACGTGATATGTTTGTTGTGTTTTTAATTTGATAATTTATGAGGAAAATAACGTTTGTATGTGTCGTGGCAGCCATTTTGTGCGGGATGATTTGTTCCTGTACCAATGGTGTATCAGAAAAAGAGACGAAGAAAAGTTTAATGATCGAGGTGCCTGCTCCCGAGCGTCCTGTTGGGCAGAAGGATGTAGTAAATTTGGTGACGCCGAAACTGGATACCGTGCGGGTAGGGTTTATCGGTTTGGGAATGAGGGGACCCGGTGCGGTGGAACGATTCCTGCATATACCCGGAACGAAGGTGGTTGCCTTGTGTGACATTCGCCCGGAACAAGTGGAAAAATGTCAGGGAATTTTGAAGAAGGCTGGGGTTCCGGAGGCTGCCGGTTACTCCGGGAGCGAGGATGCGTGGAAACAGCTTTGTGAACGGGAGGATATTAATTTAGTGTATATTGCTACGGATTGGTTACATCATGCCCCGATGGCGTTGTATGCCATGGAACATGGGAAGCACGTGGCGATCGAGGTGCCTGCTGCTATGAACATGGAGGAAATTTGGGCGTTGATTAATATGGCAGAGAAGAAACAGTTACATTGTATGATGTTGGAGAATTGCGTGTATGATTTCTTCGAGTTGACGACGTTAAATATGGCTCAACAAGGTGTGTTTGGTGAAGTTTTGCACGTGGAGGGGGCTTATATTCATAATTTGGAGGAATTTTGGCCTTATTATTGGAATAACTGGCGTATGGATTATAACCGGAAACACAGGGGAGATGTTTATGCTACTCACGGTATGGGACCGGCTTGCCAGTTGCTGGATATTCACCGGGGGGACAAGATGAATTATTTGGTATGTATGGACACGAAGGCTGTTTCTGCTCCCGAATATTTGAAAAACAAGACCGGGGAGGACGTGAAAGATTTCAAGAACGGGGATCACACGATCACGTTGATTCGCACGGAAAACGGGAAAACCATCCAGATTCAGCATGACGTGGTGTCGCCTCGTCCGTATAGCCGGATGTACCAATTGACGGGAACCAAAGGATTTGCTAATAAATATCCGGTTGCGGGATATGCTTTGAAGCCGACACAAATTTCATCAGATGTGGCTCCCGATCACGAGGATTTGAATTCTCACGGTTTTGTTCCGGAGGATGTGAAGAAGGCTTTGATGGAAAAATATAAACACCCGATTCAGATCGAGTTGGAAGAGCAAGCCAAAAAAGTGGGGGGACATGGTGGAATGGATTTTATCATGGATTACCGTTTGGTATATTGCTTGCGAAATGGATTACCGTTAGATATGGATGTGTATGATTTGGCAGAATGGTGTTGTTTGGGTGAGCTGACAGCTCTTTCTTTAGAGAATAACAGTGCTCCGGTGGCGATTCCTGATTTCACCCGCGGAGGTTGGAACAAGACGAAAGGATATCGTCACGCGATGGTGAAGTAAATCACGATTTGAGATATAAAAATAACGGCTCTCTTTTTTCAGAGGGCCGTTATTTTTAGCTGCCTTATTTTATTTTTCTAACGCTTTTTTGATCTGCCGTTTGGCTAATGTAAGCGGAGCTAGTGAACAAGGTCCGTTCACGCAGCCACCATCACACGCCATTACTTCGACAAACTGGGCTTCCGGTTTTTTCACCATAGTTTTCAGTAAAGTCTGGTTCTTCTTGTCAAGTCCTTCGATGGAAAGAGTCGTGTAACCATTTCCAACAGCCTCTACAATAGCATTGCGAACCCCACCGGCTTGAGCGTATCCGCGGGCGAATTTCGTAACTTCCGGATCCAATGGTAATTCTTCACAAGTTTCCGGATTAATGTCATAAGCCACCATGAATGCTCCCAATTCTTCGAAACTCATCACGTAGTCTACTTCTGGAACGTACATTTCAGCCTCGTAACGTTTAGCCAGACACGGGCCGATAAATACGACTTCGGCATCCGGATATTGTTCTTTTACCCGGCGGGCGGCATAAACCATCGGGCTACGGGTGTCGGAAACAAACGGTTTTACCATAGGGGCGTGTTTGTCGACCCAACCCACGTAAGCTGGGCAGCAGGAAGTAGTCATGAAAGGTTTCCCTTCTTCCATGCGTTCCAAGAATTCGGCTGCCTCGTTGCGGGAAGTATCTTCTGCTCCCAAAGCTACTTCTACCACGTCGTCAAAACCGATGGCCTTGATGGCGGAAAGAATCTGTCCCGGAGTTGCATTGAACTGTCCGTAGATAGCCGGAGCCGGAATAGCTATGATTTTCTTGTCCGGGGCGGTAATGCTCTTGTATACGTCGATCACCTTGGAACGTTCCATGATCGCCCCGTAAGGACAAGTTTGCATACATTTTCCGCAATAGATACATTTATCTTTGTCAATATGCTCGGTTCCGTCTTCGCCTTTGGTGATCGCTTTCACCGGGCAAACATCCTCGCAAGGTACGGGCGTGTACACGATCGCGTGGTAAGGGCAGACTTTAGAACATAGTCCGCAACCCACGCAGTCTTCCTGCGTGATGCAAGCTTTACCCCCCTTGAAAGAGATTGCCGCTTTCGGGCAGTTCATCAAACAAGGACGTCCCTCGCAACCGCGACACATGTTAGTCACGAAGTACTGGGATTGCATACAAGCACTACAAGCCTCGTGGACCACGGAAAGAATATTCTCTTTCGTATTCTTGTTATCAAGTGCTTTCTGTGCGAAGTCAGACAAAGGGATTAGGTCGATTTCCTCGTCCGTGATCTCGAAGCCCAAGATAGAGATAATCTTATGTTTCAAGATGTAGCGATCTTTATGCACGCAACACTTGATCGGTCTTTTATTTTTTGGGCGCATTTCCACCGGAATGTATTTCACCCCATCTACTAGATTTTCTTCCTTTAAAAGTTTTACAATTCTAATCAGTAACTCACGTTTCGTGAGCATCGCAAAATTGTCATATAACATTTCTTACTTCCTCTTTAACGATTTGTATTAAACTATTTTTACTAACGCCAGCAATACGTTTTCCATTTACTTCAATAAACGGTGGGGCTTGTTCACCTTTGCCACACCCTAAACATGGAGAATAGCTTACATTCAGATGTTCGAGGATATTTTGGGGAAGAGATTCAATCGTGTCTCTCAACTCTGCGCCACCCATGACATAGCACATGGTTCCTACGCATATTTTTACATTTACTTTTTCCATAGTGTTGTGAGTTGGTTTTGTTTTTGATTTTATCCCCTAAATATACATAATCTCGACATCTTTCAAATACTTTGTCTCCAATAAAAATTTTATTTTTTTGACCACGTTTCTCCGGATCTCTAACTCCACGGGAAGATTGGGATCCTGGTGCGCCGTGTTGATACGGGTTCCCACGAGTAACGTGATTTTATCACTATTCAACAACATTCTCACCATCAGCTCTGCCGGTCCGGCTTCCCGACGGCGGTCAATATCTCCTTCCGTCAGGATACGCTCAACCTTACCTAACGTCAGAATTCCTTCGGTGACAAGATCGACACCTTCCATCTTGGAGATGGGAGGGAGTTCTTTGTCCACGATATTCATGTCAACTTCCATTTTTGCTCCCAGTTCACGGGAGATAATGGTTGCCGTGGTTCCCCCGCACAGGATCTTTTTCCCTTGAAATTCCCGTACCCGGTTGGCCAGGTATTTATCGTTCTTCTCGTCGTAGGGAGGTCCGGTGCATACAAGCAGGTTACGGGGTTTTCGCATATAAATGACACAACAACTCGTGTCATCTTTCAGCGAGTAACCGTCGTTCTTTTCCGCTTGATTCACTATTTTATGTGCCAATTCCTTGGCGGATATATTATTATATTGATTTACCAGGTTTGCAATATATTCTTTTGCCCCGTCTTCCCAGCCAAAGGGCATTTTAGCCGTTCCCATTCCGGATTGGCTAACCCCGTCACTGAAGAAGATAATTCGATCTTCTTTTTCCAGCGTGAACTCGGAAATCCACAGAAACGTATTTTCAAGGTCCTCCCGTTCCACCGGAATTTTCTCCTTGGAAATACTGACAAAACGCCCGTTCCGGTACAAGTAGTAGGAGGGAGTTTCATATTCGATAATTTTCACGTTACCGAAACAGTCGATGTCACAGATACAAAAGGTCGAATAACTGATCTTTCGCACCATATCTTTCGGTAAGGTATTCATGATCGAGGTGGAGGTGCGCAGGATACTCTCGTTCATGGCGGTAAAGTTCATGGCCATGGTTGCCGTCATCGTGGATAGGACACAGGCTTTGATCCCGCTTCCAAGACCATCTGATAACACGCTGATGACACGTCCCTCACCTTTTAGTTTTTGAGACATGAAACAATCCCCGCAGACAACATTGCCCGCTTTATTCTTCTGGAAGAAGTCAACCTCGATGAAATTACCGTTGTTTCTCAAGACAAATGAAATTAGAGTGGTTTCTTTTGATCATTTTTCTTGTAAGCCTCCATTACGGTGCGTAACGTGGCATCCGTGAAAGCAGCATTTTCCCCAAGCAAACAAGCTACTTGTTGGACGGTTTCCATGTGTTTCTTGATTACTTCCTGAGTCTTTTCGAGCATCCATTCTTTACGGACATAAGGTTCGCGTAAATCCTGTAATAACCCGAAAACCAACCGGTGAGGTTGTATGTTATAGATGGATATAATCCATGTGCGGTCTTCTTCCCGTACCTGTCGTTCGATAATTTCCTTACCGGTTGTCAACACGGCACGGAACAAGTCCTCGTAGGAACAGATGTTTTTCAGCTCCATGCCGTTCAAACCGGGATCGACCTCGTAAATAGAGGCAATGTCCTCTCCCATGAGAGTGGCGCAGGATTGATTCATGTCCACGACTTTCAATTCCGAGTTGACGAGTAATACTCCGGCCGGAATCTTTTGGAGGAGTACGGTGGCCTTATCATGCGCGATTCTTCTCATGTAAGATACACACATATTTTCTTCGGCCCGCCCTTCCAGCATGGCAATGGCGAAGTCACGACAAGTGTCGTAACCACAACCACTACAATTTAATTCGTCTTCAGGTCCGGTTTTGCCCACGACGGCCATAGCTTGTTTGATTTCCTCTTCCGTGTAGGTGTGATCTTGCACGTGAGGGTCTTTGCAGAACAGAATCTGCAAATCGATATTTTTGAAATCATCCTTGGGATTTCCCAATTCCGATTGATGAATAATCTCGTATCTTTTTAAGGCCGGGGATATATGGCTCAATTTGGCAGGACCGTTGATGCATCCGCCCTTGCAAGCCAATAATTCCAAGAAAATGGAATCGTTCTCCCGGTGTGAATCCAGTTCTTTCAACACGTCTTTCACGGTTGAAAGTTCCGAGAAAGCCATGTGATGTATTTGTTTTTTGCCCTCTTGCATCCCTTTCAGCATTCCACCCTCGATGGGGTAGTAGGCGCCCATCCCGGAACGGTAAGGCACGAAACGAGCCTCCGGTTGATTCGGTGCGATATTTTTCAAGTTGATGTCGGATTGTTCGAACCATTTTTTCAAGTCCTTGAACGTGATTACCACGTCAACGAGGTTATTAAAGTAGTCCGCTTCCAACTTCTTGCAGATACAGGGACCTGCAAACACGATTTTCACATCTTCTCCATATAACTGTTTCAAAATCTTGGCGTGAGCCAGCATGGGAGAAATAATCGGTGTGATAAAACGTGCGTGATCCGGGGAATATTTTCGGATATATTCAACAACAACCGGACAAGCCGAAGAGATGTACACGCCATTTTCGGCTTCTTCCAGGAATTTCTCGGTTCTATCCGTGACGATTTCTGCTCCCAGGGCAGTTTCCGATACACTTGTGAAACCTAAACGTTTGATGGCGGCAATTAGCACGCTGGAATGAATTCCTTCGAATTCACTCACGTACGATGGAGCCAGTGATAGAATGACTTTGGGATTCTGCGTAAGGGTTAATTTCGCCCGGGTTAACCCGTCACGTATCTTTTTAGCCCCGGTTGGGCATACTTGCGTGCAATGCCCGCAGTAGATGCAACGATCTTCAATGATAGATGCCTGATTGTTTTCCATCCGGATTGCCTTCACGGGACATTCCCGGATACATTTATAACAATCCTGACAATTGTCCGGTTCTGTATAGATGGGTCTTAGTTGCATGGGAATTCTTCTTGTAAGATTTTGTACAAACGCGATAGATTTACTTCTTCATACACTTTGTCATCGATCCGGATAATAGGACCCTTACTACACAATTCCTCGCACAAATGCCCGCAGAAATCGATCTCTGCCTCCAAGTTATTTTCACTCAGATATTTCTTGATCGCTCCGAGGTTGGTATTGTTTCCCCGGGAAAAACAAGAACTTCCTAAACAGATTCTGATCTGACGCTTTGACATACTTGTAATTGTTCGATTATCCTGTTGCTGCTTTCTACGTTACAAAAGTAGGATATTTATTGTTACAAACCCAATTATATTGCAACTTTAATATTGATATATCATTTTTACTTTCAATTTGTAACTTTTTTGATGTTATTGAAAGGGGATTGCGAGTGACTCTCTCCGGGGTCTCTCCGTATTTTCCTGTATATATGAAATTAATATCAAGGAAATATCGCCCACAAGTGAACCTCTTTATCCAGTCGACTTCCCGTTGACTTCCCGTTAACTTTCCGTTGACTTACGAGCGAGACACCGGCGTATGTATACTGTAATACCGGAGTGAGTACCTTTATTCTGTGTGCAAAAAAATAGCTCCTGTAAAAAGGAGCTACTTTGTATAAACTTGAAATATTTTTTTATTTCTTCTCTTCTACTTTCTTTTTGAATCTTCTGGTCAAGTCGAAAGAAATAGGAGTTGCGATGAACAGTGATGAGTATGTACCGACAATGATACCTACTAACAAGGCGAAAATGAATCCCTTGATTGAAGCACCACCGAAAATGAATATCGCTAACAACACGACGATGGTTGACAATGAAGTACTGAATGTACGACGTAACGTAGAGTTCAATGCGTCATTTACTACTTGTTCATCATCTCGTTTCGGGTATAGTTTACGGTACTCACGGATACGGTCGAATACAACCACGGTATCGTTGATGGTGTAACCCACAACCGTCAACACGGCAGCGATAAAGGATTGGTCAACCTCCAAAGAGAACGGTAAGAGACCGGCAAATAGGGAGAATGCTCCGATCACGATAATCGTGTTATGAGCCAAACCGACAACTGCTCCAGCACCATATTGCCATTTTGAGAATCGTACCATGATGTAGATAAAGATTCCAACCAAGGCAAACAATACCGACCAAACGGCAGCTCTTGTCATGTCTTCAGCCACGGCTGGGCCGATCTTTTGAGTCTGTTGCAAGTTCACGCTGCGGAAAGTTTCGTAGTCTGTTCCGGCAGGAAGAATTTCTTGTAACCCGATATATAATAATGAGTCTACATTTGCGTCAACATCTGCTCCGGTTTCAGCAATCCGGTATTTCGTGGTGATCTTCACGTTATTTGCAGTTCCCACGGTCTTCACTTCCGGAGCGCTTCCGTAAACTCCTGCCAGTTTCTCTGCAACATCACCCACTTGTACGTCTTGTGCGAAAGTCACGGTATAAGTTCTACCTCCCACAAAGTCGATACCTTTATCCAAACCTCTGGTGAACAAGGATACGAAACAAAGTACAATCACGATACCGGAAATCGTGTAACTGATTTTCCGTTTTTTCAAGAACGGGAACTTGGTATTTCTCAACCAGTTTGCAGTTAACGGGGTTGTGAAGGTAACATTGTCACTCTTGGATGCAGCTCTTTCAAGGATCAAACGAGTGATGAAGATTGCCGTGAATAGTGAAGAAAGGATACCGATGATCAACGTGGTTGCGAAACCTTTGATCGGGCCTTCTCCAAAGTAGTACAAGATAAATCCGGTTAATAACGTGGTCAACTGACCGTCGATAATAGCCGAGTAGGCATTACTGTAACCTTCCTTGATAGCAAGTTTCAATCCCTTACCGGCTCTGATTTCCTCTTGGATACGTTCGTAGATCAACACGTTGGCATCGACGGCCATACCCATGGTCAACACGATACCGGCAATACCGGGTAAGGTCAACACGGCTCCAATGGATGCCAGAATACCGAACAAGAAGAACAAGTTGGCGAGCAATGCGATGTCGGCAGCCAAACCGGCATTCTTACTATAAAAGAATAACATATAGGCCAATACCAACACGAATGCGATGATGAATGACCACATACCGGATTGAATAGCCTCTTGTCCCAGTGATGCTCCAACTACCTCGTCAGCAATGATACGTGCGGGTGCGGGTAATTTACCGGATTTCAAGATGTTTGCAAGGTCACCTGCCTCTTTCACGTCAAAACGTCCGGAAATCTGAGAGCTACCGCCCTTAATCTCGTCGTTTACGTTAGGAGAGGATGCAACCATACCGTCAAGTACGATAGCGATGCAACGTCCGATATTATCTTTTGTCAAACGAGCCCATGTTTTGGTTCCCTCTCCGTTCATCTGCATGGAAACAACCGGACGACCTTGTTGATCATAGTCTTGTCTTGCATCAATTACAGCGTCTCCTTCAAGCGGAGCTTTACCATTACGCGTGGTAATTTTGATGGCGTGTAAAGGAACCATACCGTTTACAGCTTTCATTTCCCACAATAAACGTGCGTTTCTGGGGAAAGCTGCTTTTACCTGCGGTAATCTCAAATAGGCGTTGATTTTAGCCGTATCTTTAATGTTGGCATATCCAATTGTAGAACCACCCACGGGTTGAAATTGTTGAGTTACGTTAGGTGATAATATGGCAAGAAGCGGGTGTTCTTTCTCGTATTCAGCCATGCTGGTTACCGTTTTCAATGAATCAGATTCACCTTTGATCGCGTCTAGGATGGCTGATTCTTTATCTTGCACTTTAGTCGTGTCAGTTACCTGAGCGGTTGTTTCTTCATTCGCAACTTTGGATGCTTGGGCGTCAAGAACCTCTTTTAGTTTTTGATCTGCGGCAACCAAATAGTTGAAGAATGCATCTTCTCCGGCATCTTGTCCTTTTGCATTGTCGAATGTTTCATAGAACTCCAAAGCGGCAGTTCCTTGTAACAACTCTCTCACACGTTGCGGTTCCTTGATACCCGGCAACTCGATAACGATTCTTCCGGAGATGTCTGCTTTACGGATATTGGGTTGAGCAACACCAAAACGGTCGATACGAGTACGAAGAATATTAAACGTGTTGTCGATAGCTCCGTCAGCCTCTTTGCGGATCACGTCAAGAACTTCCTTGTTACTAGCTCCGACTTTGATCTTTTCTTTCATTTCGTGAGTACCGAAAATAGCCGGGGATGCCAGTTGCGCTCCCGGGGCAATTTTTTCGAATGCCTCACCGAAAAGGGTCACGAAGTCTTTCGGACTGGAAACTCTCATCTTCACGGCCTCCTCGATTGCTTGATTGAAAGCGGGATCCGTGCTGTGGTTTGCCAGACTTTTTATCACGTCTACCACGTCAACTTCCATGGTCACGTTCATACCACCCTTCAAGTCCAAACCGAGGTTCAGTTCCAACTCCTTACATTCCTTGTAAGTGAATTTGGCTAAACCAAGGAAATTGTAGACGGGTTGGTTTGCGACCGAATCTAAATACTCTTTCTCTTTAATAGGGTTACCGTTGGCGAACTCCTTCGCCGCGTTCTCTACCTGGTTGGTTTTATAAGTAAAAAACAACTGATAAAGACTCACCAATGCCAAAGCAACAGCGAGTAGTGTAATCGCTCCTTTATTCTGCATCTGTTTAATGAATTTATAATTACTTAAGCTTCAATTCTTCTTTTAACACATATTTAGTGCGCAAAAGTATAACAATTTTTTCAAAATTGCTATACAATTAGGCAGATACTTTTAATGTTAACTCCTTATTTCCATAATCAATGACCGCCTCATGCCTGACGAGAAAATCGCTCCCCAACAATCCGGCAACCCTGCGTTGCAGGTGTTTGTCGTATAGAGAATTCACGTACTGCAAGTCGATGACTGCCGCGTGGATATTCTCGATCGTGTGGTTGCCGATTTGTAGAGCCGTGATATTCACAAGCTGAACCTCATTAATTTCTCCGCACACACCCCCGGAGTTAATCTCGGAAACATCATCCAGCGGTTCATAACTAAACGGTGTAAGTTTGTCTATGACCGTCACGGATGCTCCCGTGTCTATAATGAAATCTCCCTCAATGCTACCGATTTGCAAAGAGACGATGATGTGAAAGCTGTTATCTTCCAGTTCAACGATCTCTATCGGAATCTTTATCTCCATATTTTAAAGTTTGCACAAACTTACGCATTTTCGGTGAAATCCAAAAAAGAGGAATGTTAATTTCGGAAAGAAATCAAGGAATAAAGCTAATAATTACAATTCGTTAATCCTCGTGTATGCTGTTTTTAGCACGATATGAATAAACAATTGAACGTGTAAATGGTTATTAGAGAGGAAAATGCCACGGATAAAATTCCCAGTAAAATCATATTGGCAGTTTGGAGCTTGATATTGTAAAGACCTATGATCAAACTGGCTATGGATTGCAATCCGGAAATCCCGAAGATCGCTAGGGCAAGATAATGGCCGAAACGGTTGTTGTATATTCCTATCGAGTACAAGGTGACTAGGAAAACAACGAGTAGGGATAGCGTGATAAATAAATTGTGTATCCAGAATTTTTTCATGATGTTGTCGGTTTTTATTTTTCCCCTTTCCGGTTGGTCCCGGAAAGAGGAAAAAGTGGTTATTGATTATTGTACCAGTTTATTTTTTGAGAGAAATACATGATAATCGCCAAGATAACGAATAATCCGATGCTCCCCACCAGCAGGGCGTAGGTTTCCAGTTGGATCAGGAAGAAAATGTAGGCGTAAAGGCAAGCCAGAAGTCCCCCGATCGTGAATGCCGTTTTCTTTATTTTTAAAATGCCGACCATGTAGAACGTGATGAGTAAAGTGGTCATGAGGGCGGAGATGATATAGGCGGGGGTGAAACCGATATGTTCGGACGTGGAGACTAATAGCGTGTAGAACAAGCATAGGGCCAGTCCGACAAGTAGATATTGAACCGGGTGAATGTTCTTTTTCTGGAATATTTCCACGAAAAAACTGACAACGAAAGTCAATATGATGATTAAAAAGGCGTATTTAGCGGAGCGTGTGGATTTCTGGTATTGGTCTACCGGGAACAGGAGATTTACCCCGAATGTGGATTCCGTGATGGCGTAGTTCGTGTATTGGAATCCCAAATTGTCATCCGTCATGTCCCTGTATTCGTTCGTGGTGGCACGATAGGGACTCTCTTTGAGAATCTGTGAATAGTTCCGGTTGAATTCCAGTACTTCCCATTTGCTCGTAAAACCTTCTGACGAGACCTCTCGTTCGGTGGGTAAAAAGGCTCCATTGAAGCTTGGGGTTTGACAATTTGAACGAATGGCGACTTTTGTTGTTCTGCCAAGAGGGGTAAATTGAATGGATTCGGAGCCTTTCAGTTTGAGTTTTATCGTGAAATGAACGACCGAATCGTTTGCAAACAGTTGTTGTGGTGTGATTTTCGATGATATGCCGGAAACGACGAGGCTGTGGGGATCAACCCCGGGTGTGAAATTCAGTTTCCGGTTGTCCCATTCAAGCGAGATTTGTTCATTGATTCCTCGCAAATCACTGATCCCAAGGTTGAGTGTGGCACCTTCAATCCATTTGTCGTTGGTGAATAGATTGCTTTCTTTCAGGTCTCTGGCCGAGAATGTCCCGGTAATCTCCAGCGTGGAATTGTAAACGATAATTTCATATAGTCCTCGTTTGAGTTCCTGCGTGTTGACATCTCCGGTGATGTTCAGTTGTTCGGGGAGATAATTGATATATCCCTTTTGGTTCTCTCCTTTTTGGTTCTGGTAAAAATAAGGGATGGTTAATATCGGGCCAATGAGGGTTTGAGACTTACTCCATTTCTGTTGCACCTCTTGTGCGGCGGCATTTGCTGTCATTTCCCTTTCATTGATTAGTCCTCGAATCATGCTCATGGGAATGAAAGACAAGAGGATTAGGAAGGCAATGAGTACAATCTTTAGAACTAAAGAGTCTTGTTTGTTGAGACTTTTTCGTGTGCTGTTCTCTTTTTGATTTTTTGCTGTTTGTTCGTCCATGGTGTATTGTATTTAATGTTATTTGAAAAGAACTTTGAATTTCAAAGTATAATAAGTAAAAAAAATTATATATTCTGGTTCTTTAAAAACTCTTCCAAAGCGTTTAAGTGCTTTGCAAAAGCCTCCCGGCCTTTCTGCGTGACGGAGAACGTCGTGTTGGGGCGTCGTCCGATGAATTGTTTCTGGCATTGGATGTATCCCAATTCCTCAAGACTTCTGGTGTGGCTGGCTAGGTTCCCGTCCGTGAGATCGAGTAAATTCTTGAGGGTTACGAAATCTACCGATTCGTTGACAATCAAGATGGACATGATCCCCAAGCGTGCCTTGCTTTCAAAAGCCTTGTTTATATTTTCCAGGTATTCTTTCATGGATTGCGATTTACACTTGGTTACGGTCTTGCCGGATGCTGTTTGTGTTCAACTTTATAATAAAAGTATATTCCTGCCGCAATATGAAGTAATCCGAAACCGGTAACCCAGAATAAAAGGGCATGGGTGATTGCGAAACTGTCAACGAGACCTAACAGAATCTCCGCATAACCTAGGTAGCGTATGTCCGAATAGGTATACTTGGAACAATTCACTAGAGATAACCCGTAGAAAATGAGCATTATGGAAGAAGTCAATCCGTAATATTGCTGCCATATTAAAGAGAAACAAAGAATCCCGCCAGTCAGCAAGGGAAGGAAGAAGTTCCAAAGTAAACGGTGGACGGATTTATCTTTAAAGATGTTTCTACATCCTTTTTTTGCTTTCTGGTAGCTCATCGTGAATGTGGTGAGGAGTGAAAGAGCGAGTACTCCTAGCGCGATCAAGCAAATTGATGCGAGCTGGTAAGTGGTGTTGATATTTAATAATGGTATATTAAACAAGGTGTCAAAAGAGTCTTGTTTGTTTAGAATAAAGTAGGCCAATCCGGTTCCGATGCAGGCATAAATGCCAACGAGAATAGCGGAAATTCCGCTTATCGACATGAATTTCGTGGATTTTTCCATGAGTTCTTTGATGTCGTGTAATGTATCGAGCGCTTCTTTATTTTCCATATTCTAAAAGTTCTTTGCGTTACAAAGTTAAAATAGATTTTTTATTAAATCAATAAAAAGGTGAATTATTTTGCAAGGGATATTGTTGTTGAAATTTATATAAATTTAAACGGTGTGGAATATTGGTGTTTGGCATGTGTAAAAATTCCACACTTTTTTGTTGGCCCATGATGAAACCTAGAGACCTTCTTTGCAGAAAATCAATTCGATATTTTCTTCCTTGTGTTTTGGCGTGTTTGTTGTGTAGGAAAAATTACGTGAATTTTTGAAGGAAAATTAATGCATATACGTGATATAAAATGAAGGATCTAGATTTTTTTCAGAAAGGCGTTATCAAGTTCGGAATGATTTTATTGCTTGGTGGCCTGTGTATGGTGGGAATAATGTCCCGAAGTGTTGCGGGTGAAATCAATTCGGCGCAAGTGGCAAAGTGGAAAATATTTGGTCGAGTAATTGATGAACAAGGAGAACCAATTATCGGGGCCGCTATCTTGGAACAAGGAACAACAAATGGATGCGTGACCGATACTTTGGGCAATTACAAGTTAACGGTAAAGGCTGGAGCCGTACTTCGGGTTTCTTTTGTCGGGTATGTTACCCGGGAAATAGTGTTAAAAAAGGAAGGGATGCGAAATGTCCGGTTACGGGTGGATAATGAAGAGTTGGACGAGGTGGTTGTCGTGGGATATGGTTCCGTGGCCCGGAAGAATTTTACGGGGTCCGTGAGTGTGATTAACACTGCGGAATCTCCTTTGGCTTTGTTACCGAATACGAACTCGATGGATGCGTTGCGGGGAACGGTAACGGGTATTACCGTGTCGCAACAACAAGGAGCAGGACAGGCACCTTCTTTACAAGTACGGGGGCAAAAATCGATCGGGGGATCGACATCTAACCCGTTGATCGTGATGGATGGGGTGATTTTTATGGGGAGTTTGCGGGATATAGACCCCAATATCATCGAAAGCATGAGCGTGTTGAAAGACGCGACTTCTTTGGCTGCTTATGGATCACAAGCTGCTAACGGAGTGGTGATGATCACGACGAAACAGGGAAAATTAGGAAAACCCGTGCTGAATTTTAATGCATCGTGGACATTGTCGGAGATGGCGAATCGTCCGGAGGTGCTGAGTCCTGAGAATTATATTAAAAAGATTAATGCAACCCAGCATCTAGCGGAGGATGCCGATCCTTCAGCTTGGATGAGTGGATTCGAGCTAGAGAATTATAAAAACGGCAAGACTACGGATTGGTTGGATTACGTGAGCCGGGTAGGATTGATGCAGAGTTATTCGGCATCCGTATCCGGTGCGACGGAAAAATTGAATTATTTCCTATCTGCTTCTCACGTTGATCAGGAAGGTGTAATTATTGGAGATGATTATAAACGGGAGGCTTTGTCGCTCCGTTTGCAGAGTGACGTGGCTTCTTGGTTGCAAGTCGGGACACAAATGGGATATACCTTTAATGATTACTCCGGTCCCACGACTTACAATCTGGTACAGGCCTTGCGCTTGACTCCTTACGGCCGTGTCACACGTCCGAACGGTGAACTGGAGAAGTACCCGAGAGAATTGGGAGGCGGATTGACAAATCCTTTGTGGTTGGTGAATAGTGGTACGGTGGATGATCATGACACTTATGCCACGACTTTAATAAAAGGGCATGTACTTGTGAAATGTCCTTGGTTGGAAGGACTGACTTACCGGGTAAATGCTGCTTATTCCTGGGAGAACGTGGAACGGGATTATTTCGAGCATGAGGGGTATTTTGTGGCAGAAGGAACTTCTGAAGATCGGTATTCGGCCTCGGCATTATCCGGTTTCTTGAGTAAGGCGAACGGGTATAGCGCCCGCACGAAGAACACGTACTGGGTGATGGACCATATCGTGAATTTTAATCGTCAATTCGGGAAACATTTTATTGATGCAACCTACGTTTACACGAGGGATTCCAAACGGTATGATTACCGGAAGATGACCGGAAGTGATTTTTCGGATCAAGGGAATACCGTGCTGGGAGCCGATGGGCTAGTGTATGCTAAAACACAGAAGATTACGAATATCGATAAGACAAAACATAATAATATCGGGTATCTGGGACGAATCAGCTATAATTATAACGACACGTATCATTTAAGTGTTTCCGTGCGTCGGGACGGATCGTCCGTGTTCGGGAAGAACTCGAAATGGGGTGTTTTCCCGGCAGTCGGGGTGGCATGGACGGTTTCGAATGAACGTTTTATGAAACGGGTGTCGTTCATTGATTATTTAAAGTTGAAGGGATCGTGGGGTAAGAATGGTAATCAATCTCTGGACCCGTATATGACATTGTCTCAGATAAAATTAGGACAACAAGGTGGTATCGGTTATCCTTTCGGGAATGAATCGACGATTAGTTGGGGACAACGCTATGATAAACTCGGAAATGCCGATCTGGGTTGGGAGACAACGGAGGCATTTAACTATGGGTTTGACCTCGGTTTATTGGGTAGCCGGATTTATTTGGAATTTGACGGTTATTTCTCGAAGACGACCGATCAGATTTTTGATCGATTGTTGCCCGTGATGAATAACGGGTTGACAAGTATGAAAGCCACGATGGGGCAGATTGATAACTGGGGGATAGAGGCCACGTTGACCACGCAGAATGTCCGAACGAAAGACTGGAATTGGAGTACGGCTGTCACGTTCTATCTAAACCGGAATAAATTGAAAGATTTATACGGTGACGGGAAAGATGATATTTCCAATAGTCTGTTTATCGGGAAATCTTTGGGGGCCATTTACGGTTATAAGTCGATAGGAATTGTACAGGAAGAAGATATTGAATACATCGAGGCAAATAACGCGGCACCCGGTGACGTGAAATTTGCTAATCTGGACGGGAGTGAGGATGGTAGGATCACGGCAGACGATCGTACCATCTTGGGATATAACAAAGAAAATTTCCGGATGAGTTTGAGTAACACGCTCAAATACAAGAATCTGGAATTGTATTTCTTGTTCGCGGGCGTGTTTGGGGGAAATGGTTACGGACTGAGCCAGAACACGTATGCTTACCAAACGGCAACAGGAACCGTGTGGGATAATAACTTGAATCATGGTTGGTGGACCCCGGAAAACAGAAGTAACAAATATCCCCGTGTGGATTATGCAGACAGTCGTTTTACCCCGCTGCAAAGTTATGGGTTCGTGCGTTTGCAGGATTTAAGCCTTTCCTATACTTTCCATCAGGATTGGTTGAGTCGTTTGCAGATCACCGGGTTGAAAGTCTTTTTTGCTGCAAAGAACGTGTTCACGATAACCAATTGGGTTGGTGGTGATCCGGAAATCAAACAAACGTTAGGAGGAAGTTACGGTTATCCGTTAGCAGCCATGTATTCATTTGGAGTTAATTTGACATTTTAAATTTGGAGCGTGATGATGAAAACTAGAAAATATATTGCGGTTATTTTTGCCGCTATGGTAATGGGAATTTCCGGGTGTAACGATGATCTTTTTCTGGAAGAACATCCCGACACGTTTTACACGGCTGAAGATGCTTTCAAGACCGTGGATCAGGTAAAAGCTTGCGTGACGAATATGTATGCCCACGCTCGTTATTGGTTACAGAATGACGTGTTTTTAAAAGGGGCAGGTACCGATATGTTTGATACCCCGATGTGGCGGTCAAGTGGTAACGGGATGTCTAATTTCTCTTCTTGGTCCACGGATAAAAATGAAGTGAAGAATATTTACGAGGCCTATTATCAGTTAGTGAGTTATGCCAACCAGACTTTGGAGGGGACAGAAGTAAAGACCTTGAACTGGGATAGCGAGAATGACCGGGCGCAGGTACGGGCACAGGCTAATTTCTTCCGGGGATTTGCTTACCTCACTTTGGGTGAGTTGTTCGGGGGAGTTCCCGAGGTGACGAAATTCTATCAGGAACCCCGGTATGATTTCACCCGGATGACCCGGGAGGAAACGTATCGGTTCGCCATTCAAGATTTGGAGAATGCGGCGGATACTTTGCCTGATTATCCGGGAGAGGCGGGATACGTGGCGAAAGGTGCGGCCTATCATTATTTGGCAGAGGCTTATCTGGCTTTGGCTACCGAGTTGGGGGATGATCGGGAATTGTTGCAGCAATCTATTCTTTACGCGACCAAGGTTACCGAGTTGCACTCTTTGATGACCGAGCGGTTCGGTTCCCGGGTAAAACCGGGTTCTGGTGAAGCCATGAATGGAGTCGAGGCTTATTACCCGGACGGGGATGTCTTTTTTGATCTTTTTCAACGGGGAAATTTGGATTATGCCGAGGGAAATACCGAGGCTTTGTGGACGTTGCAAAATGATGTGACGGTCTGGCATGACTTCGGGGGAAATCATTTCTTGCCTTATGCCGGAAGTTTTTCTCCCGTGTTGAGGGAGATGCGTTGGAAAAGCGAATATTCGGAATCGGATGCCGGGTATGGCCCGTGGAACACGAATATTGATGAATCAATCTATCCCGGGGGAAACCTCTGTGCCTATGTTGGTGGCCGGGGAGTATCTTTTAATGCCCCGACAAACTACATGATCAATGATATTTGGGCGGGTGATTTTGCCACGGATATTCGGAATTCAAAGGCGAATATCCGTCGGGAATTCGTGTGTATCGATACCAAACACAGTAAATACGGTCAGATCGTGACAGCCGATATGTTGGATGAATCAAACATGGATCATTATTACCCGGTATGGACCAAATTCGCTCCCGTGGATGATTGGGGATACGAGGATTTAGTGTACGGGGGAAATCGTACGAATACTTTCCGGGACGAGTATGCTTGTCGTTTAGCTGAAACTTATTTGTTACGGGCGGAGGCTTATTTCCGTATGGGGGATGCCGGTAGTGCCGCTAATGACATAAACCAGTTGCGCGGTCGGGCGCAATGTAGCCGTATGGCAACAGCGGGAGATATTTCTTTAGCTTTTATCTTGGACGAGAGAGCAAGAGAGTTGTTCATGGAGGAAAGAAGATGGTGTACGTTATTACGTATGCAAGGCTCTGTCATGGAGGATCAACTTCGGGCTCATGCGTATTATATTGCTGATTACCCGACTTACACGGGAACAATCGAGTGGAAATTATTCCCGATCCCGCAGAAAGCGATTGACGCAAATATAGATGCCAAGCTGGAACAGAATCCGGGTTGGAACTAGAAAACTAAATTCAGACATAGGTTTACCCTGGTTTACAGTAGCTTTTTTTAGGATAATACACGGTGTTTAGCCGTTGCATATTCGATGTGTTCAGGGATCAAAGACGTATCAACTTCGCAACAAAGACGTATCAAAGACGTTCATGAACGTCTTTGATACGAAGTTAATAGGCTTTTGCTCTTTGATTATCTGGTGATTTCCTTAAATGTTTATCCTTTCTTCATTTGATAACACGTGTTCTTATTTAGGAATTCACATTTCACTACAAGGTGTATATAAGTACCAAAATAAAAACCGTCCCGGCGCCCCGGGACGGTTTTTTAAAGAATGATCGTGAAGTACTATTGTTAGTTAAAATAATTTCATGTTGTCAAGTACGTCCATAACTGATTTTACAGCTTTAGCTGATTGAGCTAATAACTCTTGTTCGTCCTTGTCAAGTTTAACCTCGATGATTTTTTCGATACCATTTTTGCCCAAGATTACCGGAACTCCTAAATAGATGTTGTTCATTCCGTATTCGCCATTCAACAAAGCGCAAACCGGGAATACTCTTCTGTGGTTGCACACGATTGCCTCAACCATTTGAGCAGCGGCTGCACCGGGAGCGTACCATGCTGAAGTGCCCATCAATTTAACCAGCTCGCCACCGCCAACTTTCGTTCTTTCGATGATGGCATTCAACGTGTCATGGTCAATCAAGTCTGTTACAGGAATACCTGAAACCGTGGTGTATCTTGGGAGCGGAACCATCGTGTCCCCGTGTCCACCTAATAACAAGGCTTGAATATCTTTCGGGGAAACATTCAATGCTTCAGCTAAGAATGCTCTGTAACGAGCGGTATCCAAAATACCAGCCATACCGAATACACGGCTTGAATCGACTTTGGCAGTCAAGTAAGCGCAGTAGCACATTACGTCAAGCGGGTTAGACACGATAATAATCTTGGCATTCGGAGAATGTTTGATAATATTTTCAGTAACTGATTTTACAATACCGGCGTTTGTTGCGATTAAGTCATCACGGCTCATTCCCGGTTTACGGGGAAGACCTGAAGTGATTACCACAACTTCTGAATTATTGGTAGCCTCGTAATCGTTAGTTACACCTTTGATACGGGTGTCATAAAGATTGATCGGGGCGGTTTGCCACATATCCAATGATTTACCCTCAGCAACGCCTTCTTTAATGTCCAGAAGAACAACTTCATTCACGATGTCCTTTTCAGCGATGCAGTTCGCGCAAGTTGCACCAACGTTTCCTGCTCCTACAACTGTTACTTTCATTTCTGTAATTTTTTTATTGTTATACGTTTCTTAAATGGCTATTTGTTGCTTTTTAACGCCGTCAAATGTAAGCCTTATTTTTTACATCAACAATCTTTATGCCGAAAAATTACAGAATTTTTTCTGTAATAATTTCATGTCGTTTTGACACGAAAAGAACGAGATTCTTATTGAATCCCGGTTTATACTTTCAATTTTCAATTAAATTGCTGCCAAAGACGACTTGCCACGGCATGCATTTTTCCCAGAATACCGACAGGTTTGTATTGTCCGTTTTCCAGACGTTTCTGAAAAGATTGATACCAGATAGCCAGTACGATACCCTTCATCACGCTGGAGAGTGAAATGCTCCACCAGATACCGTTTAGCCCGAGTGAGGGGAACGTAACCAGGTAGTAGGCCAAGGGGATTCTGGCTCCTGTAAGAATGATGCCCACGATAGCAGGCGGGGTGGTACGTCCGCATCCGTTGAAAGCCCCGGCAGTGACCTGTTCTATGGCCGAGAATATCTGGGAAATAGCGAGAATTTTCAGGTATGCGCTTCCTGCAACAAGTGTCTGCGGTTCGTTGATAAACACGCTGAATATTTCTTTACTAAAGAACAAGAAGGCCAGGCAGGCGATCAAGGCGATCCCCCCGGCGAGTTTCAACGTGTAATGGTATCCCAAGCGTATGCGGCCCAAGTTGCGGGCCCCGAAGTTCTGTCCCGTGAAGGCTGCTAGGGCAGTGGAAAAACCGGCGGCTGTCATCCAAGTGATGGCCTCGATTTGTGCGCCCACGCTCTGCACGGCTACCCCGATATGTCCCCATTGTGCGGCCACGGTAGCCAGTGTCAAGGAGAACATGGCGAATAAAGCACTTTGCATACTCACGGGTAAGCCGAGCGAGACGATACGTTTCACGAACCGGGCTCTTAATCGGGTGATAAAATATAGTTTTCCGATGGATGAATTACGGAAATAAAGGTTCCAAATGAAAATAGAAAACACGACTAACTGGGAGAACGTCGTGGCAATGGCTGCCCCTGCCGTTCCCATTGCGGGAACAAAACCGTACCCGTATATTAATAGTGGGTCGAGGACAATGTTGAATATTAATCCGGTGGCGACAATCTTCAACGGGGTTTTACTGTTTCCTTGCCCGTTGTACAGTCCGCTGTACGTGTTGTTATTGAACGTGAAGAACAGTCCGGGGGTGATTAGGCGCATGTACATGATGGCCAGTTCCGAGATATTCTCTTCCAAGTGAAACAACCCGACCAGCATGGGAGCCGCGATATAAATAAAACAAGCGTAACCCAAGGCAATGATGGATGACAACATGGCCGATTGGTTGGCGTATGCCCGGGCTCTTTTGCTTGCACGAGCCCCCAAGGATTGCGAGATCGTGACTTCGGCCCCGACTTTACTAATGAATGATAAAGCGTTACCTAACCACGTGAAGAATCCGGCGACACCGACTGCGGCCACGCTTTCGCTACCCAAATGTCCCAGCCAGATCATGTCGGTCATGCTGTATGCCATTTGAACGAAAGAGGCCGTGATAAGGGGAATTGCCATGCTCCAAATTCCCTTGCTGATGCTCCCTTGTGTCAGGTCGTTTATCTTTGTCATATCCTTGTGTTATTGAGGCTTGCAAAAATATAAACTTTTTATCATCTCCTATTCTCTTTTTTGTATTTTTGTTGTGTTATAAAAGATGAATTCAAAATGAAAAATATTGCAATTATCGCCGGTGGAAATTCCTCAGAATATGAGGTTTCCATGAAATCTGGGAAGAATATATATGATGAGGTTGATGAAACCAGGTACAATAAATATCTCGTTGTTCTGAAAGAACGGGACTGGCACGTGGAGATCGGGGAGGAAAAGTTCCCCGTGGATAAGAATGATTTTTCGTTTACCCGGAACGGGGAGAAGATCTTGTTTGATTTTGCCTATATCACGATACACGGTGTTCCGGGGGAGAACGGGTTGTTGCAGGGGTATCTGGATATGATGGGTGTGCCTTACGGGTGCTGTAACGTGTTGGCCTCTGCTTTGACTTTCGATAAACACACGTGTAATACTTATTTGAAGAGTTACGGGGTAAACGTGGCCGATTCCGTGATGTTGATTCGGGGAATGGCATACGACGTGAACGAGATTATCAACGAGGTGGGGTTGCCTTGTTTCGTGAAACCGAATGCCGAGGGTTCCAGTTTCGGGGTGACAAAAGTAAAGGAGGCTGCCCAGTTGGAAGATGCCTTGAAAAAGGCTTTTGCTCTCTGTCGGGAAGTGTTGATCGAGACATTTATCGACGGGACGGAACTGACTTGCGGGGTCGTGAAGGCTGGGGATATGGATATTACCATGCCGATTGCCGAGGTGGTTCCGAAGAACGAGTTTTTTGATTTCGAGGCCAAATATGACCCGACAAAGTCGGATGAAATTATCCCGGCTCGTATCTCACCCGAACTGACTAACCGGATCAAGATATTGTCTTCGATGATTTACGATATATTAAGATGTGAAGGGATCATCCGGGTGGATTATATCGTGCGGGAGGACGAGATTTTTATGTTGGAGGTGAACACTACTCCGGGGATGACTTCCAATAGTTTCGTGCCGAAGATGGTGCGTGCCATGGGGGGGACGCTGCGGGAGGTATTGACGAAGATTATAGATAACAAGTTAAACAGATAAATTTAAATTACAAATGAGACGAATTGTTACCACATTAATGGCTGCCTGCCTACTATTTTTTGTCGCTTGTTCGGATGAGGGGGATGATGTTACTATATATAATGGTGATACATTCACGTCTGATTACAAGGCGAATCAAATGTATTCTACCCTTTCGTTATATGAAAGTATTGCCCGTCAACCGGAAATGACAAAAGAGCTGATACAAGCTACGGCAAAATTGGCTCAGTATGACACGATTACTGCTATCGCTCCATTGGATAAAGAGGCGGAAGTGGAACGGGGAACGGCTCGGGGAAAATGTCTGGCGGCTTGTTTTTCCGCTATTGCCCGCCAACCGGAAGCGTATGATAATATTGTCTGGGCTGCCGAGAAGTTTCTAGGGACAACAGAGATAAAGTCGATGTCCGAGAAAATATTGAAATATTCCCGTTTATACGCTTTGGAAGGAGTTCCGGATGCCTTGGCTCGTCAGCCGGAGGCCATAGACCAGTTTGATTCTTTTTCTATGAAGTTCTTGGGTACCGGAATAAAATAATCCCACTTTCACTTCACGAGTATGAGTAAGGGATTTTGTACCCGCAATTAGGTTGAAGGATTATAATACATTAGGCTGGAAGAAGAGAGTTTTATTTTCTTTTTCCAGCCTAAATTTTTGTATTTAGATGATAATTCCTCCCCCCACGACATCGGTTCCCTCATATAGAACCGCACTTTGTCCCGGGGTGATCGAATCCATTCCTTCGTGAAATTCTACCCGGAGTAAGTCATTTTCGTGATAGACGGAGGCTTGCGCTCCCCGGTTGCGATAACGAATTTTGGCGTTTACTTCAAAGCCATCGGGTAGGGAGGCGTACTTCATTAGGTTAATATCCTTTGCCCGGAACGTTTTTCCTTGTAGTTCTTCCCGGGTTCCCAGCACGACTTCATTGCTTTCCGGTCGGATGTCGACCACGAACATGGGATGTCCTAGGGCGATGCCGAGTCCCTTGCGTTGTCCGATCGTGTAGTTGGGGAATCCCCGGTGTTCTCCCAAGCGTTTGCCGGAAGTGTCAACAAACAATCCGGGACCGTATTTCTCTGTAAAGTTTTCCACGTTCTCCGCGAGGAAGGTACGGTAATCATTATCTGGGATAAAGCAAATTTCTTGGCTCTCGCTTTTCTTGGAGAGTTTCTCGTATCCTTTCTCCAAGGCAATTTGTCGTACTTCAGGTTTTGTTAATTCCCCCAGAGGAAAGATCGTGCGGGCAAGATTTTCCTGGGTTAACGTCCAGAGGAAATAAGTCTGGTCTTTGGTCTCGTCCACTCCTTTGCGCAGAAAATAACGTCCGTCCTGTTGACCGATGCGTGCATAGTGTCCCGTGGCAATATAATCACAGCCTAACTCGTCGGCCATGGCAATCAATTTTCCCCATTTGATCGTGGAATTGCAGAGTACGCAAGGATTGGGCGTGTGTCCTTGCAAGTATTCATCGATGAAATTCCGAATCACCAGATCATTAAAATCTTTCCGAATATCGAGAATGTGATGTTCAAATCCCATTTGCAGGGCCATGTGTTTAGCCTCGAAAATGGCGTTCACGCTGCAACACCCTTTTTCTTTCTCCATGCAGGCCTGGGAGATTTGATCGTATACCCGGTAAGTAACCCCTACCAGCTCGTACCCTTGATCTTGTAGCAACATGGCTGCCACCGTGCTATCAATTCCGCCGCTCATGGCCATTAATACCCGGGGAGGATTCGCCTTCGGCGAGTTACCAATTGGTAGGTTACAGGTTACAGGTTCTTTCATTTCTTTATTTTCAATTTTCAACTTTCAATTGTCTCGTCATGAATTGTGTTTCACTGTGATAATCATCCTTTTCAATGTCGATTTCGGGTTCCACGAGTTGGATAGGCCCAGCTAATGAAAATTGGATGTATTTAATGGTTTTACCTCGTGACAGCCACTGCCGTTCATAAAAAGTCTTGATGCCTAAAATTTTATCATCCAGTCCAACCCCGTAAAGATCATCCGTGTTGACGTTCACGGGGAGGTGGTTCGCCTTGACCAGTTCTGCCGTGTATTGATAGAGGAAAGGGCTGTCTGTTTTCAAATGGATCAGGCCGTCTTCCTTCAGAAACTTTCGGTACAGGGAGAGAAAACGGGTTCCCGTGAGTCGTTTGCGGGCTTTTGCCATTTGAGGGTCGGGAAAGGTAATCCAAATTTCGGAAACTTCTCCGGGAGCGAAAATGGATTCCAGTTCTTCCGCGTGAGTACGCAGGAAAACGACGTTTTTCATTCCTTTTTCTTTTGCGGCTTTCGCTCCTGTCCACATTCGGGCCCCTTTGATGTCAAGTCCGATAAAGTTCTTTTCGGGATAGAGTTCGCCTAATCCCACGGAGTACTCTCCTTTGCCGCATCCCACTTCTAAAACGATCGGGTGATCATTGCCGAAAACTTGTTCTCCCCATTTTCCCTTTAACTTGTAATCCGTGCGGAATACTTCTTCATGGGTGGGTTGGAACACGTTTTCCAAGGTTTCCATTTCGGCAAATTTCGCCAGTTTATTCTTCGCCATAATAAGTTATGGATTTTATTTTAATTCCTATATTTTTAATCCCTTTCAGTTGTTTGTCTTTCATCCGGTGTTTGATTTCCACTGTATAAATACCCGTGGAGTCAAAATGGAAAATCCGTTCAATCGATTGTACGACTGTTTTTAGTCCCGTGAGTCCTTGACCGACCCACCTGCCGTTATTGTCGACAATGATAATATCTGAATTCTCTTTATCCACTTCTACCCCTTGATGTCGGATGATCAAGTAGCAACTGATATTTCTTTGTTTATAGTCGGTAGTGTGACGGATGCAGGTGCTGATATGATAACTGCCGGGTTGCGTGATGTCGAATTCGAATTTGTAATTGCTGTCTCGTTCCCATGTTTCGCTGCCAAGTGTTTTGTATTTTTCCTGTGTGGAGGAAAAGTTACAAGCCATGCAGCCGAGTAACAGGAAGAGAATGTATATACAAAATTTGTTCTTCATCTTGCGTTCAGTCGTTATTGTTCGTTTTTTACCATGGCTTCCAGTTCTGAGATCATCATGGCCGTGGCTCCCCAGATGAAATTTTCTCCGATTTTGTAACCCGGGGCTATGATTTTTTGTTCCTGCCGGTACAATACCTGACTTGTTTTATTCTTGTCGTCCAGTAAGTCTTTTAACGGAATGATGATCACTTTTTCTACCTCATTTTTCGAGAGTACAAAATTAGGCATTTCTGGGATAGTTCCAACAAAGGGCGTTATATTAAAGTTACTTAATGGAATATACACGTCACTTAATTTTCCGATAACCGTGACCTCCTTGGGGGGTACCCCAATCTCTTCTTCACATTCCCGTAATGCCGTGTTCAGGCTATTCCCGTCTCCCGGTTCACTTTTACCACCGGGTAAGGCCATTTGTCCCCCATGATATTTCCCTGCATTTGTTCTTTTGATGAAAGGTATCGCCAAATCTCCTTGGTAGGGAACAAGGAGCATCATAACGGCACTGTTGATGGGATGACCTTGGTGGATTCCCTCTTTCCCTTCCACGTATTTCGGCTGGGGAGACATCCGTTCTTGTGCTGTTTCACCGGGTAGTTTGTGTATAAATTTCTGGTGTAACGTTTCGATCGTCATGGTTTAAAATGTGAAATTTAGCATGAGCTGAAATTGCAAGCTTGTATTTTAATTTTGCACGGTATTCAATACTCTCAATAAATTATCTCCCCATAATTTATGCAGTTCCTCGGCGGTGTACCCTTGTCGGAGAAGTTCAATCGTGAGGTTAATCACTTCATTGGCAGCCCGGCAACCGGTTAGTTTTTCCGTGTCATCGCCGTCAAAGTCCGTGCCGATACCCACGTGGTCAATGCCGACAAGTCGCACGATATGGTTGATATGTGCCACGGCGTCCAGAATTGTCGGGTTGGGTTGTTTGCTTAGGAACCAGTTGTAGAGGCATACCTGTACCACTCCACCTTTAGCTGCTATTGCTCTGATCTGATCATCCGTGAGGTTCCGCGGGTGATCGCATAAAGCTCGTGCGGAAGAGTGGGATGCGATGATGGGTGCCGTGCTGAGTTCCAGAACATCTTGCACCGTTTTCGCGCTGGTATGTGAAATGTCGATGATAATACCGAGGCGGTTCATCTCTTTCACTACTTCCCGACCGAACGGGCTCAATCCGTCATGTTCCGGCTCACCTTTGGCGGAATCGCATATATCATTGCTGCCGTTGTGGCATAAGGTAATGTACGTGATTCCCATGTCTTTGAACATGGAAAGATTGTTGAGATCTTTGCCGATAGCATACCCGTTCTCGATAGCAAGGAAGATGGCTTTCTTTCCGGCATTTTTCAAGTAGATCAAATCATCTACGTTATAGGCAATGCCTACTTGGTTTTCATTGAGTTTTACCTGCTCGGAAATCTGGAAAAGAATATCCACGGCTTTTTGCGTGGCAGCTTGCAGGGATTCATCATCCCGGGCATCTTGGTGAAGATAGGCTACCATAAAAACGGCATCTTCTCGTCCTTCCTGCATTTTGGGGAGATCGACTTTGACATCCTCGTGACGTTCCCCGAAATTGAATCCTTCGGTGAATTTCATCGGGGTGTCACAATGGGAATCCACGATAAGACTGTTTCGGTGAATCTCTTTGGCTTTCTTAAACAAGGTTGCCTCGTCCACGAAATAATGGAATAATTTCATCATTTGCTCGTCCGGGCGAACGGCCATTTTCTCCGGGTGCCATTGCACGCTGAATACGCGGTGTCCGGGCATCCCTTCCATGGCCTCCACGATCCCGTCGGGAGAGGTGGCACTTACCCGGAATCCGGGAGCCACGTCTTTGACTGCTTGATGATGGTATGAATTCACGATCAAGGAGTCTGTTCCGAGAACAGAATGGAGTACGGTGTTGCTGACAATGTTTACCGTGTGGGAACCGAATTCCCGGCTGATGGACTGGCTGTGTTTCAGTAGTTGCTGTTCATGCTGGGAATAGATGTCCTGGTAGTTTGTCCCCCCAAAAGCCATGTTAATGATCTGGTGCCCGCGGCAGATTCCGAAGATGGGGATTTGTCGGTCGGCAGCCAGTTTTACCAGCGTGAAATCGAATTGATCTCTGGCGGCATCAATACTTCCGAGCGGGGGGAGAGGCTCCTCGTTCCCGTACAGCGGATTAATATCCCCACCTCCGGTAAGCATTAATCCATCGAGTGTTTCGATGGTCTTCCGGAGTGTTTCGATATCGTTATGCACGGGAAGTAGCACGGGTATCGCGCCCGCTTGCAGGATTGAAATCACGTACGAGTGTTCGATACATGAGTTCCCGTTTTCGAAATTGGCAGAAATGCCGATCAAGGGCAAATCGTGTTGTGACTGGCGATAGTCAATCGCCCGGTATAGGGTGTCCAGCTTTGCCGGATAAACAATATTATTCATTGCAATGTAAATTAAAAATAGAATTACCAATAAAATTTTGTGCATGGCTTGTACGTGATCAGGGGAAATGTAGTTCCGCTCCTTTCGGGTGAACGATTAATTCCACGTTTGCTCCCAGGATCAGGGGAAAATTGTTGCGCACGTGTCCGGCCGGAAGACCGAAACACACGGGGTACGTGTAATCTTCCACTGCGTCATGAATCAATTTATACACTTCTTCTTTAAATTCCGGGGTCGAGTCTTTCCCGAATTCCCCAATGATCAATCCGGCTAAGTGCTGGAATTTCCCAGCGTATTTCATACATTTCACGTTCCGGTCAATTTCGTACAGATCGTCAGACGGGTCCTCGATGAAAAGGATCGTCCCTTTCGTGTTCCGTTCGATGCAAGTGTCATGCAGGTTATGCACCCATTGCAACATTCCACCGATCATTTCTGTTTCCACGATTCCCGGTCGGTTGAACGGGTGTGCAGGGATGGCGTATGAAGAAATAATCCCGAAAAGAAAATTCCGTAATTGCGTGACCACTTCCGGGGAAGTTGTGTTGTAATCGGAAGGCATGAAGGCGTGTAAACTCTCGATTCCGAGGGAATGGAGTTTGGAGTGTAACACCGTGATGTCATTCATCCCGATCACCCATTTGGGGTTTCCTTGAAATATGGAATAATCCGCCTCTTGCACGATACGTAACATCCCGTAATCTCCCGCCATGCACCAGATGGCCCGGATGTCCTCGGCGTCAAGGGCTGTTTGTAAATCATGTAATCGTTCTTCATCCGTGCCTGCCAATCTCCCGTGTCGGGAAAGAACGTGTTGTCCGGGTACAGGTTCCAACTCCCAAGAGGTCAGGAGTGAACAGGCCGCATCCAGCTGTTCTTTTGTTGCAACGCCGGAGGGTGAAATTAAAGCCACCTTATCTCCCGGCTGCAGGTATATAGGTCGTAACATAAAAGTTGAAGTTTTGTTATTATAGTACGAAGGTAACTAATATTTTTCTAACTTTGCGCCACTAGAGTTCAAAAGTTTATAAACTGGATATATGAGTAAGTTCAAGAGAAATTTGATTACCACGGCTTTGCCCTATGCGAATGGACCCGTGCATATCGGACACTTGGCGGGGGTGTACGTGCCTGCCGATATTTACGTGAGGTATCTGAGGAAAAAAGGTGAGGATGTGGCATTTATCGGTGGATCGGACGAACACGGGGTGCCGATCACGATCAAGGCTCAGAAAGAGGGTGTGACCCCGCAGGATATTGTCGATCGTTATCACAAGATCATCAAGGATTCTTTCGAAGAATTGGGTATTTCGTTTGATATATATTCCCGGACAAGTTCGAAGACGCATCACGAGTTATCTTCCGCTTTTTTCAAGAAGCTGTATGATGAGGGAAAATTTATCGAAAAGACCTCGATGCAGTTCTACGACGAGAAGGCAGGGCAATTCCTGGCAGACCGTTATATCGTGGGGAAATGTCCTCATTGCGGTAACGAACGGGCATACGGGGATCAGTGTGAAGCTTGTGGAACTAGCTTGAACGCTACCGATTTGATTGACCCGGTGTCTGCGATCACGGGAAACAAACCGGAATTGAAAGAAACAAAGCACTGGTATTTACCTTTGGATCAGTATGAAGGCTGGTTGAAAGAGTGGATTCTAGAAGAACATAAAGAGTGGAAACCGAATGTTTACGGGCAATGTAAATCTTGGTTGGACAACGGTTTGCAACCTCGTGCGGTGACCCGTGACTTGGATTGGGGAGTACCCGTTCCGATCGAGGGAGCCGAGGGAAAAGTGCTTTACGTGTGGTTTGATGCCCCGATCGGGTATATCTCTGCCACAAAAGACCTGACCCCGGAATGGGAAAAATACTGGAAAGACCCGGAAACCCGGATGATTCATTTTATCGGGAAGGATAACATTGTTTTCCATTGTATTATTTTCCCGGCCATGTTGAAAGCCGATGGTTCTTATATATTACCGGATAACGTGCCGGCCAACGAGTTCCTGAATTTGGAAGGAGATAAGATTTCCACTTCCCGGAACTGGGCGGTATGGTTGCACGAGTATCTCGTGGAGTTCCCCGGTAAACAGGACGTGTTACGTTACGTGTTGACGGCAAACGCTCCCGAAACGAAAGATAATGACTTTACCTGGAAAGATTTCCAAACCCGGAATAACAGCGAGCTGGTGGCAATCTATGGAAACTTCATTAACCGTACGTTGGTGCTGACACAAAAGTATTTTGCCAACCGGGTACCGGAACGGGGCGAGTTGACGGATTACGATAAAGAGGTCTTGGCAGAGATTCCGCAAATCGTGGAACGTGTTGAGAAGAGTCTGGAGACCTTCCATTTCCGCGACGCGTTGAAAGAGGCGATGAATCTGGCTCGTTTGGGTAATAAATATTTGGCAGATACTGAACCTTGGAAAGTGATCAAGACGGACGAGGGACGGGTGAAGACGATTCTGAATATCTGTTTACAGATTTCTGCCAACCTTTCCACGTTGATGGAACCGTTCATGCCCTTCTCTTCTCAGAAATTACGTGAGTTCATGAATATTGACGTGATTGATTGGGCTAAAATGGGTGATGGCGTGATTCCTGCCGGGCATGAATTAGGTGAGGCCGGATTGTTGTTCGAGAAGATCGAGGATGCAACAATACAGGCTCAGATTGATAAATTGTTGGCTACCAAGAAGGCAAACGAGATGGCTTCCGTGAAGGCCGTCCCTGCCAAGGAGAATATCCAGTACGAGGATTTCATGAAGATGGATATTCGGGTAGGTAAGATCATCGCTGCCGAGAAAGTGGCTAAGACCAAGAAGTTGATGAAATTGACCGTGGACACGGGAATTGACGAACGTACGATTGTTTCGGGTATTGCCGAGCATTACACGCCGGAGGAGGTGATCGGGCGTCAAGTCAGCGTGTTGGTTAACTTGGAACCGAAACCGTTAAAAGGTATCGTGTCACAAGGAATGATCTTGATGGCCGAGAATGCCGATGGAACGCTTTCCTTTGTTTCACCGGATAAAGAGGTGAAACCGGGATCGGAAGTTCGATAATGGTTATTGTACGGGGTATCCCGAAAAATTGTAGTAGAATGTAACGAATGGCTCTAAAATGCCTCTCGTTACATTCTTTTTTTTATGTCTGTTGTATATAAAATCAGAATTTCCAGATAAATTGTTTCCCTTAAAAATTTGAGGTTTGAGCGGGTAAATTATGATTTCGTTAACGCCCTGTTGTGAGCATGAAATACCCTTTCATTCCTTGGATAGACGGGGAAATCCGCTTTGGTTAATTATTATAAAAGAGAGGATTATCTTTTTTAAGCCTAACATATATTTAACCTTATGACAACTAAAGTATAACTTGGATAATTTTCCCGGTAGGGGGAAGAGTCGTACTTTTGTATTGTTGAAAGACAATAACAACGAAATAAAGAGAGTTAATAAAAATAGTTGTCTAATTTTTAAATATAAAATAAAATGATGAAGTATATTATAATAGTATTCGTGGCTGTAATTACAGTGTTTATCGGTGGACGTAGTTTAAACCAAGCTAAAGCTGAAAAAATCGTATGTGTTTATGCCGATCAAGAGAATGTAGAAAACACTACCGCAGTTGCTCCGGTACAGAAAGTAGCAAGTCAGGACACGATCTTCGGACCGGTTAGTCTTCCCGAAGTAAAGGTAAATGTAAAAAGAAAAGTAAGTCAGGTTATTTAAGATAAGGTTATCTACTGAGAATAAGTAAAAAGGAAAAAGAGCTGTCTCCCATAAGGAAGACGGCTCTTTTTAATATTTGAAGTATTTGTTTTGATTTGATAAAATAATATTTATTTTTGTGAGTGATCCTATTTATTGGCGGTTTTGATAGGAATGTGCGATAAGCAAATTAAGATAGGGATTTGATGTGTAATATTGATATTCAGTCACCGGAGTTTGTGAAATGTTTGGAGCAGGGGGAACAGGAGGCTTTCCAGCGATTGTTCGAGACGTTCCATAAAGCGCTATGCTTTTTTGCGGCTCGTATTGTGCGGGATCATTTGGAGGCGGAGGACATTGTGCAGGATGTTTTCCTTTCCTTTTGGAAAATGGACCGAGGTGGGTTCCCTAACTTGAAAACGATAAAAACCTTTCTATATAACAGCGTGCAACATCGGTGTTTAAATTATCTCCGGGATTTAGAGATTCGGGATCGGAATTATCGAAATCTGAAACGGGAAGAGTTGGATGAGGATTATTTTCTTTGTCAGCAGATTCGGGCAGAAGTGGTGGCTGAACTTTTTGGGGCAATTGATGAGCTGCCGGATAAGTGCAAGGAGATTTTTAAACGTTCTTACGTGGATGGACAGGAGGATAAGAAGATTGCCGAAGAGTTGGATATATCGTTGAATACCATCAAAACACAGAAACAACGGGCAAAGTCTTATTTACGGGGTAGATTAGGTGATTTGTTTGTTTATGCAGGGATGTTTTTTCCTGGTTTGTAACGAAGGTCTTTTTGTTATGATTCCTCTTTTGCCGGGGATGATCTTATCTTAATTATGGGAATTACTAGGCTGTTACTAGACTGTTGGGTGACAGTTAGGCGTTGTCGCCGCCTACTCGCCCCATTATTGCCCGATGATAGCCGCCATTTTAACAAACAATAAATAAAAATAACTCAAACTGAAATTCTATTTTGGCATACGATAAAGAATTTTCTCGCAAGTAAGAAGGTGTCTTCATGCATTTATTATTATAGGGGATCATTAGAGGTTATGTGGTATTACGTGTACGTGATGATATTTTTTTCATTCTCTTGTCACCTATTTGTCGATTGAGTGTGTTTAAGGTGTAAAATTCAGGTATATGAAAGTTACAAAAGACATACATGAGTTGATTCTGTCTTATTTACGGGAGGACATTTCGGAAGAGGAAATGAGCCGTCTTCGGGTGTGGCTGGATGAAAACGAGCGGCATCAGAGGTTATTGGAAGAGTTGCGGGATAAGGATGTTTTGCAACGGGAGATCGGGGAGTATGTGTCGTTTGACACGTCCCGGCGGTGGGGACAGTTGAAGGAGGCGATGGAAGAACCGGTTCGGAAGGGACGTTCTCTGTTGAAAGTGTGGGGAGCGGTGGCTGCCGTGGTGGTGGCTTTCGTGGGAGGATTGCTTTATTGGCAAATGACCGGTTCTCCTCAACCGGAAGTAAAACAAGTCGCTATCGCCCGGATAGAGCAGGGGGGAATGCGGGCTGTGTTGATTACAGAGACGGGGCAACAAGTGGTATTACAGGGCCTGAAAGATACCTGTTTGAATATTACGGGAACGGAGACCTTGAATATTAGAGAGGATGGTAGTTTGAAGTATTCTTTATCCGCACTTTCGAGTATGTCGGAATGGCACACGTTACGAATTCCGAAGGGGGGCGAGTACAAAATCGTGCTGGATGACGGTACGGAAATTTGGTTGAATAGTGCTTCCGAATTGAAATATCCTGCCCATTTTGTTGGTAACGAGCGTCGAGTGCAATTAACCGGAGAGGCCTATTTTCAAGTGGCACGGAACGAGGCGGCCCCGTTTATCGTGGAGACACGGGATATGGATGTGAAAGTATTGGGAACTTCTTTCAACGTATCGGTGTACGAGGATGAGGAAAGTTGTCATGCAACGTTAGTGGAGGGACGGGTTGAAGTGAATGATAAGGTGAACGGGGAAAAGGTTGTGTTGACTCCCGGGAAACAAGCGCTATTGCGAGGGGGCGAGATGACCGTCCGGGAGGTAAACACTAAGTTATATACTCTGTGGAGGCTGGATCGGTTTACTTTTGCCAGCGAGGATATGGAAGGGGTGATTCGGAAGTTATCCCGGTGGTATAACGTGGATTTCTTTTTCGCGAATTCATCTATGAAACAGAAACGGTTCACGGGGTCATTACCGAAATATGCGGATATATCTCAAGTGTTGAAAATGATAGAGATGACTACGGATATAAAATTCGAGATAAAAGAGCATACAATCATGATACAATAAAAAATACAGGAAATGCAGCGAACATTTCCTGTATAAACTGAAAAATTGATTCTAGTACAAACAATTTAACCTTACAAAGTTATGAAAAAAAAGCCAAACGTAAGGGCAGGGGAAAAGTCTGTCCTAAAAAAAATCTGTACGGTTATGAAACTCTGTCTTTTTCTATTACTAATTACTATTTATTCGGTGTCCGCAGAAAGCGTGGCACAGAATGTCAGGTTATCCATGGAGAAAAAATCGGAAAGCTTGGTAAAAGTTTTAAATGAGCTGGGAGAGAAGTCCGGTTATGAATTCTTTTACAATGATGATGAGGTGACCGGGGTAAACGTGTCGGTTTCCGTGAAAAACGCAACGCTGGCGGAAATCTTGGAACGTGTACTGAGAGGGACTTCATTGGTTTATCACATCGTGGATAATGTGATCGTGATTTCTCCTAAAACAGAGGGGCAGCGTCCGGTGGTATGGAAAATCACCGGAACGGTGAAAGATGAGAGTGGAATACCTTTGCCCGGGGTGACTGTTGCGTTGAAAGGGACGACAATCGGAACGGCTACTGATGCGGGCGGGAAGTTCAAGTTTGAATTCTCGAAAAGGGATAGCGTGGTGCTGGTGTTTTCTTTTGTGGGAATGAAGACACAGGAACGGGAAATTAAAAGTGTGGAAACGAAGGATTTGATCATCGTGATGAAACCGGACGTGGATGAACTGGAAGAGGTGATTATTACCGGATTCGGAACGAAGTCGAAAAATAGTTACACGGGTGCGGCCACGACGGTAAAGCGGGAACAGTTGTTGAGTGTGGGTACTAAAAATCTGTTACAGAGCTTGGCTGCTTTTGTGCCGGGTATGCAGATCGTTACGAATAATGAGATGGGATCGGACCCGAACACGAGGCCGGAAATTTTGATCCGGGGAAGAAGTAGTTTTGAGGGATCATCCAATGTCCCGACTTTTATTGTGGATGGGGCGGAAGTCGATTTGGACTATGTTTTTGACATGGATATAAATGACGTGGAAAACGTGACTGTACTGAAAGATGCCTCTGCTTCCGCCTTGTATGGGGCTAAGGCGGCAAAAGGGGTTATCGTAATCACGACAAAGCCTTTGAAGGCGGGAAAAATGAGAGTGTCATATAGCGGGACGTTTCGGGTTTCCATGCCGGATTTGAGTGACTATGATTTGTTGAATGCGGCAGAAAAGCTGGAATACGAGAAAAGGGCTAAATTGTACATGGGGACAAGTCGTAATCAATACGAGTTAGACGAGCTGTATAACGAGAAGTTTTTGCGGGTACGGGAAGGTGTGAATACGGACTGGATTTCTAAGCCTTTACGTAATTCGGTTTCACATAACCATTCCATTAATGCTGCCGGGGGAGATGATTATATACGTTATAGTCTGACCGCTCGCTATGGGACGGAGCAAGGGGTGATGAAAGAATCCAACCGGGATAGGTATTCATTGGGTTTTAAGCTCTCGTATAATAAACAGGATAAGGTATTCGTGTCGAACACGACGACTATTACATCCGTGAATAATGAAGAGTCTCCTTATGGGACTTTTGGTGAATACGTGAAGTTGAATCCTTATGATCCGGTATATCTGGCTGATGGTTCTTTGAATCGGACGTTGAGCTATAACACGCCCAATCCTTTGTACGAGGCATCATTGGGGAGTTATAATAAAGGGGAACAGTTTTATTTGAATACGATTTTGGATCTGAAGGTGGAAGTGTTACCGGACTTTCGGGTGGAAGGGTCATTCTCTTTAAATAAAGCAAAGAATGATACGGAAATTTTCCGTTCCCCGGAATCGAATGATTTTAGGGGGAAATCTGCTTCGGAGTCGGGAAAAATCAGTATCTCTAACACGAAAAGCATGGATTATCAAGGGAGATTGATGTTGTCCTATAATCGTATGTTCGGTGTCGGTACGTTGTTGAGTGTGATTGGTGGGGGAACAATTCAGTCGACCGAGAGTAATTCAAATTCGTATGTAGGTGTTGGGATTTTCTCGGATAAATTGGCACATCCGGCTTTTAGTACAAAATATCCGGAAGGTGAAAAACCTGGTGGATCACAAAATATTTCCCGTACGATGGGTGCGTTTATGAACGCGAATATAATTTACGATGATCGTTATTTTTTGGATGCCTCTATTCGTTACGAGGGAGATTCTAAATTTGGGGAGGATCAGCGTTATGCTCCGTTCTGGAGTGTCGGTGCGGGATGGAATATTCATAAAGAAAAGTTTATGCACTCTTCATCAACGGATCGTTTGAAATTGAGAGCCAGCGTGGGATATACCGGGAATGCGTCTTTTGCCCCTTATCAAGCAATGACGACCTATCAATATCGAGGGGAATTGGATTACGGGAAAGGTATTGGTGCGGTGCCAATGGCTATTGGAAACCCGGAGTTGAAATGGGAACGGGCATTGAATTATAATGTGGGAATTGATGTTGTTTTTTTTCGTAATCGGTTGGATATGACCGTGGATTATTATAATAAGATCACGGATAATCTTTTGCTTGATGTGACGAAGGCTCCTTCAATCGGGATGCCTACCGCTAAAGAGAATATGGGAAAATTGGCAAATTCGGGAATTGAGTTACAGGCGCGAGTGGTTGCCGTGACGAATAAAGAATGGAACTGGTCATTGTCTGTCACGATGCAGCATAATAAGAATAAGATAAAGAAGATCAGTAATTCGTTGAAAATATTAAATGATTCTTTGAATACCCAAGCGTCACGGATGCCGCCGCCTATCTACGAGGAAGGACATTCTATCAGTGCCGTGAAGGCTGTTAAGTCGGGAGGTATCGATCCGGCTACCGGACGGGAGATTTTTATAGACAAGGACGGGAACCCGACTTTCGAGTATAATTATTGGGATAAGCGGGTGTACGGGGATTCTGATCCTGATTTGTCTGGTGTTTTTGCCAGTTATTTGACTTACAAGGGTTTTTCTTTAAACATGATGTTTGATTATTCTTTGGGTGCAACGATTTATAACCAGACTTTGGTTACCCGGGTGGAGGGTGCCGACCCTCAATGTAACGCGGATAAACGGGTGTTTTACAGTCGTTGGAGTCAAGTGGGGGATCATACGAAGTATAAGGATATTGCTGATAAGAGTATTCCTGATGTTACGAGTCGTTTTATCCGGGATGAATATTTCTTGAACATGAAGAGTTTGAGTTTATCCTATGACTTCATGCCGGATTTGTGTCGAAAATTGTATTTGAACCGTCTACGGGTGGAATTTTTGATGAATGATATATTCCGGGTGTCCACGATTAAGCAGGAACGGGGGCTTGATTATCCTTTTGCGAGAAGTTTTGAGTTCTCTATAAGTGCTGCATTTTAAAAGAATGAATTAAAACGAAAGTTATGAGAAGAGAAAATATACAATCTAAGTTGCTGTTCGGGCTTTGCTTGTTGGTATGTCTGTGTGGGTGCAATAGTTTTTTAAATGTACAACCTAAAGGTACGGTCGAACAAGGCAAACAGTTCAAGGATGTGCAAGGGTATAGAGACGCCATGTATGGTATTTATGCCTCGATGGCACAAACGAGCCTGTACGGGAAAGCGATGAGTTACGGTTTTATAGATCAGGTGGGGCAATTGTTTTACGATCCTTATAATGGTATGGCGGATGTTTATGCTGCCACGAATTTTAAATACACGGATCAGGCTATTTCCGAAACGGTAGATGGGATTTGGTCTAAGGCGTATGAATGTATTATGTACGTGAATAATGTGATCGAGAACGTGGAGAAAGAAGAGGTGGGCAAAGATCCGGATTACACGGTTATTCGGGGGGAGGCGTACGCTTTGCGTGCTTTCTTGCATTTTGATCTTATGCGTTTGTTTTGTGATAATATAAAGATAAATTCCGGTGCAGGCGGGATTCCTTATTCCTATTCGTTTGACTTGAAGAACAAGCGGATATGCACGTTGAAGGAATGTTATGATAATGTACTGAATGATTTGACCGAGGCTCAAAAGATTTTGGTTAACGATAAATTGGTAAAGGATTCTTTAGCGACTTCCGTGTACCGGGGGACACGTTATCAGCATTGTAACCAGTATGCCGTGTGGGCTTTGAAGGCGCGTGTTTTTCATTATAAGGGAGATTTAGATAGTGCGGCATATAACGCTGAAAAAGTTATTGCTCATCCGGAGCTCAGGTTAACGGATTCGAAAGTTTTTGCCGGAGTGAAGAGGTATGGAGCCAATAGAGAATTAATTTGGGGACTCTATTCCAACTTGTTGTACACTCCTTATAACGATCTGTTTTTAAAAGGTTCGCTAGGATCAGGCAGTGTCGTGCGAGTCCGGGAAGGAATGCGTACCATTTATGAGGTGGGAAGTTTTGAGGCGGACAGTAAAGATATGCGTTACACGGAGTTTTTCACGGAGGACGAGTCGATTTCCCAGCAATACGCTTTTACCCGGCTATTGAAAAAGGATGAACAAGCATATAATTTTCAAGGGGTATGTTTGCTTCGCCTTCCTGAAATGTATTATATTCTGGCTGAGGCCATTTATCCACAAGATAAAGAGAAGGCTCTACGTTATTTGAATGATGTTCGGAATAGTCGGGGTTTGAAAGATTTGGAGATATCCAGGTTTCCGACACAAGATGTATTCAACAAGGAATTACTCGTGGAGCGTTGCCGTGAGTTCTGGGGTGAAGGACAAGTATTTTTTTCTTATAAACGGGATAATTCCGGTTTTATGAATGCGGCAAATGATAAAGAGATTCTTCCGTCTGTTGATGTGTTCGTTTTGCCTTGGCCAAAGAGTGAACAGGAATTTGGAGGTACTAACAAGTAAATTTATATAGCGATGAAAAAGATATTGTATATTCTCGTAATATGCCTTGGAGTCTGGGTTTCCGGGTGTAGTGAAAATGGTGATGATGGTTTCTATGATAATTTGTATCGGGTGTATTTTCCGTTAGATAGCTTGCATTATGCTTTTGGAGATAAACCAGTGGAGATGACCAGATACACGGTGAAGGTTCCGGTTCAGATGCTAGGAGAACCGGCACATACAGATATGAAAGTAAAGGTGAAAGTGGATTTAACAGCTACAACAGCTATGGACGATGCTTACACGGCGATTCCTTCCGAAATCACGATTCCCAAGGATTCTATTGTCGGGTATGTTCCGGTGGAGATTATCCGGGAGAATGTTATGGATGAACGAGATACTGTTTTTCGGGTTGTTTTGCAACTGGAAACAAGTTCTGATTTCCAGTTAGGGGTAAAAGAGGGACTTCGTGCAACAGTCACTTTCAGTAATTATTTGGCCGAACCGGTATGGTGGGTTGGCCTTAAAGATATTTTCTGGGGGCCTTACCAGAAGGAGAAGTACCAGAAAATGATAGAAATTTGGGGAGGTCCGATCACCTTGGATGATTATTCCTATAAAATGGTGAAGTTGATCAATGTTGCTAAGGAGATGTATGAATATTTTCAGGAGCATCCCGAGTACGGGATGGAGTTCCCTCCTTATATTTTCTGGCCTTACGAGTAAAGAGTATATACGGATAAAAAACGAGTGAATTATGAAAAAGTTGATATATATATTGTTAGGTTTATTCACGTTGGTTTCTTGTATTGACGATCAATCGGACTTGGGGGGAGATGCTATTTCCCTACTTTCTTTCGTGAATCCATTGGATAGTGTTTATGTCGGGGAAAAGATGCATGTTTTTACGTTGAATGCTCCTGATATAGAGCAGGAAAATAGAGATAAACCTCTTTTTTATGAATGGCAGATAGATCATGAAGTGAAGTCTACGTCGAATGTGTTGACGTATGAATGTACAACGTGCGGGACTTTTTTGTGTCGTTTAAAAGTCTATAATGAAGATGGGGCGATATTTAAAACATTTAATCTGAAAGTGCCTTATCCTTACGAGGATGGTATCGTGGTGCTAAGTTCACATGATGGAAAATCAATGGTTTCTTTCAAGAATATAGAAGGAGAAGATAGCGTTTTTGAGAAGGGAGTTTACCAGTTTAATAACCCGGGTGTGACTTTGGGAAATGTCCCGAGATCTATTCTTTATAATGCGAAAATTAATTATATATACATTGCTACGGAGGAGCCGTTGAAAATTGCTAAAGTGGAGGCAAATTCTATGGAAATTCTGAATATGATTAATTGTCCGGAACCCAGGGTAGAACGTCTGTTGCCCAATGGTGAAGGGTCAATTACATTTTTGGGGGGAGGACGTATTGCCGATATGAATTGTCAAGGAGAAGATTTTTTGAATAATTTTCAGCAGGGGATAACCAACGAGATGATGGGAGGTATGTTCCCCGACGCTTATCTGGCAAATCAGGCTATTATTTCGTCTTCTTATTCCGGAACAAGTTATCTGGTTTTTGATACACGGAATAAGGTATTTTTGGCTCCGGGAGATTGGGGTATGGTTATGCCGGTTTATGATGACCTTGAGGCCGTTTCTGTATTGGGTATGTTGAGTAGTAAGAATGATGGAGAGGGGATCATTATCATGAAAGATGTTGCGAATCAAATGAAAGTGGCTTATGTGAATGCGAAAAATAATGTGTTGAAATCCGTATGGCCAGAAACGAAAGGAAATATCGTGGAAAATAGTGTGTTTCTCACGAGTCAGAAAGAGAGCATTTTGTACTATTCAAAAGGGAATGAGATTTTCCGGTATAATTTCGAGTCGGATGGGAATTTTCCGGGTAGTTCGGATTACACGGTGGGCGAAGAGGGGGATATTGTTAAAGGCATGATGCTGGACCCACAGGAAAAAAATTTATACGTGGCTTTGGATGCGGCAGGAAATCAGGAGTATAAAGGTTGCGTGTATTGTTACGATGTGGCAACAAAGTCTCTGAAATGGAAAGAACGGGGCGTTGCAGGTGAGATTGTACAAATGATTTATAAAGAGCAGAAATAGACGAATTTATAGAAGAGTTAATTGTATAAATCGAGCATTGGGTGATGTTTATTTGGGATTCGTGACCATCGTGTGATATTTGAATAATCGTATCAAGAGTTGAAAGGAATATGCTCGTGATAGCAGTTCCTTTCATTTAAATGTAATCTATTGAAGTTATGAAAAATTCTATTTTTATTATTGTTTTGTTATTGGTTCATATGGCGACTTTTGCTCAAGAGGGGGTAAATTTTGAAGATCTTACTTTTGACGAAGCTTTGGCGAAAGCGAAAGCGGAAAATAAATTCGTGTTCGTGGATTGTTACACGAGTTGGTGTGGTCCTTGTAAATACATGGCTCAAGCGGTGTTCCCGCAGAAAAGTATGGGTGATTTTTTCAATCCGAGGTTTGTTTCTGTGAAGTTTGATATGGAACGGGGGGAAGGGAAGGAATTAAATGAAAAATTTGGAGTGAAGGCTTACCCGACTTTTTTGATTCTTCGGCCGGATGGAACTTTACAACATAAAATTGTTGGAGGAACCGGTATGATTGAGATGTTTATTGAGAAGGTTGAACGAGGGTTAAATGAGAAGACGTCTCTTGATTACCTGGATAAAAAATACGAGAAGGGAAAGTTAAACAAGAAAGAACTCGTGAGGTATCAAATTGCGTTGTTGGATGCGAACGAGGAAATGAAGTCCGGGAAAGTTCTCGAGGAGTTGAATGTACAGTTGAATGATGAGGATAAGTTGCAGAAAGAATTTTGGCCTATCTTGAAAAAAGAAGTTTACGGTTCGGAGGGATTTAAGTTTGTGCTGGACCACTCGGATGTTTTGTATAAAAATGTCGGTAAAGAACAAATAGATAGTTATTTGATGGATAATTTTTTCCGGGCGATAGATGGAGTTTTAAATGCTGCTACACGGACTTCGGGAGAAACGTTAAAACAAGTCCAAGAGGAATTGGCCCGAGTAGATATAACTAATGAGGAGGTTTTATGGTATGCGATTGAATTAAATCAGGCTTGCTTGGCAAATGATCTCGATCAATTGATTTCGATTGCCGAGGATGTAAGGGATAATGATAATAATAAGGTTTGGTTTGTAATGAGGGCTTTCATGGCAATAGAACAGAAGGTTTCGGAAGTGGATTTAAAACGAATGATTCGTTTGGAGAACAGGTATCTGGAGTTAGTTTCTGGTGATGGACGTGAACAAGTTGCCGGATTTTTCCAAAAGCTTAAGCGGGATCTTCTTGATGGGGTGAATTTTCAGAGTTTAAGTTACGAAGATGCGTTGAAAGAGGCAAGTAGGCAAGGACGAATGCTTTTTGTTTATTGTCGAATAAATTCATGTCCCCCTTGTGATGGCATGGAGAATGACATACTAAAAAAAGAGGATATAAAAAAATGCCTAGAAGATAATTACGTGTGCGTGAAGTATGACATGAAGGTGGGAGAGGGACTTGTATTGGCAAAGAAGTGGAACATGGAATTTTATCCGGTCTGTTTGCTCGTGAATCCCGATGGGGGTATTCGCCATCGGATAGAGGGGTTGGTTGATCCAGAATTTTTTCTTGAGCAAGTAAAAGAAGGTTTGAATGATAAATGATACGATTTTTGAAGATTACAAAAGAAGTGAGATGGGAAAAGGTTTGAAATACTGATGAATAAACTTGAGTAGTATCGTGTAAATTTAAAGAGGGAAGGCTCTTTTTTATTCAGGTGATTGGATTTAAAGGTGCATTCTCGTTTATGTGATTGGATTAAAATTTACCGGAATGTAAAAAGTTTTAATAAATGATTAGGTGTGTTGTAAATAAATACTTACTTTCGCAACGAGATTGACACTAAATAGACTTAAAGATGCCTGGCGTGTCACGTTGTGTTTCATAAAGTAATGTATTATGGGTAGTATGTTGTTAAAAGTGATTTGTGGGACTATGTTCCTGTTAGGTATGTCGTGGAATGTTATGGCAAAAGAGGTAATTAAGGGTAGAGTCGTTGATTCTCAGTCAAAAGAAGTGTTGATCGGGGCTACCGTGAGCGTGGAGGGAACGAGTGTTGGGTGTGCTACGGATGCGGAAGGATATTTTGAATTGGAGGTGGAAGAATCGGGAACCGTGATATTGGTGTTCCGGTGTGTAGGTTATTCGGAAGTGAAAAAAAGTGTTGTTGTGGATGATAAAAAGGTTGATCTGGGGACCGTGGGGATGTTGCCGATGTATATTAATTTGTCGGATGTGGTGGTGCGTGGTTCTTTAGCCGTGGACCGGAAGACCCCGGTTGCTTTGTCGGTGGTGACGGCGAAAGAGATCGAGGAGAAACTTTCAACACAGGAATTCCCGGAGATATTGAAATCTTTGCCGAGTGTTTATGCCACGAAAGAGGGGGGAGCGTTTGGAGATGGACGGATTAATTTGCGGGGATTCGAGACGGAGAATATAGCCGTGATGGTGAACGGTGTTCCCGTGAACGAGATGGAATGGGGTGGAATCTATTGGTCTAACTGGGCAGGTTTGTCGGATGTGACCCGTTTTATTCAGGTACAACGGGGATTAGGGGCATCAAAGATTGCCGTGCCGTCTGTTGGCGGTTCTATCAATATCGTGACGAATACGACAAATGCAGAGGCCGGAGGCTCTATTTTATACGGGGTGGGAAATGACGGTTATAATAAGGTGGCTTTTAGCTTCTCTACCGGTTTGTTAAAAAATGGATGGGCCATGTCTATTTTGGGGGCAAGAACTTGGGGTGACGGGTATATACAAGGAACGGATTTCGTGGGGTATTCTTATTTTATTAATATTTCCAAGAAATTGGGAGAGAATCATGAATTGTCCTTGACTGCTCTTGGCGCTCCACAATGGCATAATCAACGTAATCGGAATGATAAGATGCTGATCAAGGCTTGGGAAAAATTGGGTGATACGAAGTATAACCCGTCCTATGGTTTTGCGGATTGGAATGGAGAGAAGGTGCGGAAGGTTTCGGCATATAATAAATATCACAAGCCTCAAATTTCATTGAATCACCTTTGGGAGATCAATGAAAAGTCAAGTTTGTCCAGTGTACTTTACTTGTCTTTAGGACGAGGGGGCGGATATGGAGGACGTTCTAATAAGGCTCATAAATATGATTGGTACGGAACTTCCAAAGGGGAGCCAACAACGGGCGATTTCAGAGCGGCAGACGGGACGTTTAATTATACGGCTGTTTATAATTTAAATTCGGCAAGCGTGATCGGTTCGGAGATGATTATGGCTATGAGCCGGAACGAGCATAATTGGTATGGCTTGATTTCTACCTACACGACCAAACTGGGACAATATTTTGATGTGTACGGGGGTGTCGATTTGCGTTATTACAAGGGGAAACATTATAACGAGATTGTAGATTTGTACGGGGGAAGGTATTTTATTGACGATAGTCGGATGAATGTAAAATACAAGGCGGACGATTATACGTGGCAAAATAAGGAATTGAAGAAAGGGGATATTGTTTACCGGGATTATGACGGTTACATGGTGCAGGAAGGTTTTTTCGCGCAAGGGGAATATAACCGGGATGCTTTGAGTGTGTTCGTTTCCGGGTCTCTTTCTAATATAACTTATTGGCGGAAAGATCGTTTTTATTATTTGAAAGATGAGGCGAAATCGGATAAGGAGAGTTTCTTGGGAGGTACGGTGAAAGCCGGAGCTAATTATAACTTGACAGATCAGCATAACGTGTTTGCCAATATCGGGTATTTCTCCCGGGCTCCTTACATGCAAGGCGGAGTATTTTTGCAGCAGGATGTGAGTAACGAGACGAACCCGGATGCCGTGAACGAGAAGGTGTTTACTTTTGAGTTGGGGTACGGTTTTCGTTCATCTTGGTTGGATGCCAACGTGAATTTGTATCGTACTTCGTGGATGGATAAGACAATGGCTAATTTCTTTGAGAAGAACGGGGAACGGGTACGGGTGAATCTGACCGGACTGGATGCGTTACATCAAGGGATTGAGGTTGATTTCGTGTTACGTCCGTTGAAAGATCTGAAGGTTACCGGGATGTTTTCCATGGGAGACTGGCATTGGGATGGGGATGGCAAAGGATATGCTTATAATTCATTAGGAGAACCTGTTGATAAAAATGGAGACCCGGTGAGTCAGGTCGGGGGAGAGAATCATGCTCAGAATACAGTAAAGATGAAGGATGTGCGGGTGGGTAATTCCGCGCAGACAACTTTTGCATTGGGAGGAAGTTATCAGTTTTTGAAAAGGGCGCATGTGGGAGTGGATTATTCTCATTTCGCTCGGAATTATGCAAAATTTACTCCTTCCTTGGGGTATGATCTGGGAGCTGAAAAGGCATTTGAATCTCCTTGGAGGATGCCGGCATATGGTGTTTTGGATGCTAATATCAACTATCGTTTCCCGTTGAGTAAGGTGTTTGGCGTGCTGGTTTCCGCAAACGTGAATAATCTTTTGGATAAAGAGTATATCGCTGACGCGGAGGATGGTGCCGGGCATGATAAAGATACAGCCAAGGTTTTCTATGGTTTCGGACGTACTTTTTCCGTGAACTTGAAGATCACGTTCTAAGATTATTGGAAATAAAGATGTAGTTATTTTGTGTATAATAAAATACAGTAATTATTTTTTTTATACATTTGCGGCGTTTTTCTCCAAATTTATTTGAGAAAGGTTGCAATATAAACTTTAACTATTTCAAAATGAAAAAAATCGTATTTTTAGTACTATTGGTAGTATTACACATTTCTACGTTTGCGCAGAATAATCAGGAAAAGAAACTGCCGGGTTATAAAACATCATTTGAAACCAACAAATTTTGGGATAATTGGTTTATTTCATTGAATTTAGGGGCTCAAACCCTCTATGCTGAGGGGTCTACTGATGCAAAGTTCGGTGATCGATTAACCTTTATGCCGGCCTTGTCTGTTGGTAAATGGTTTACGCCTTGGTGGGGATTGAGAGTTCAAGGTTTGGGAGGTGCTTTACATGGTTTTCAAAATGATGGGAAAATGATGTTGCACAAACATTATGGAGCTGTTCATGGAGACTTTATGTTTGGTTTGTTAAACTTCTTTGGTCGTTACAATGAGAATCGTTGCTTTGATTTGGTACCTTTTGCAGGAATAGGTGGTGCTTTTATCGGTAGTGATCAATCTTTTACTATTAATGCTGGTATTCAAGCTCGTTTCCGGTTATCTCAACGTTTTGATTTGAATTTGGAATATGGTGGGATAATTTTGGATGATGATCTCGTGACCAGAGGCGGATTCCCTAATGACGGGATTAGTAATCTGAGTGTTGGAGTTACTTTCAGATTTAAGAATCGTTCGTTTAAAAAGGCTGTTAGCCAGAAACAGTATGCAGACCTTCAGAATTTAGCAAAAGCACAAGACGCACGAATCAAAGAATTGATTAGCCGTACCCCGGATACCGTTGTTAAAGTGGTAAAACAAGAGGTGCCAACAACTGAAACGAACGTGGTATTTAAGGCTTTACCGACAACGATAAACTTCGCTTTCAACAGTTACAAAATTGATCCTACTCAGGAGGTTGGAGTTTATAACTTGGTTCAATTTATGAAGGAGAACCCAGAGGTGCGTGTTCGTTTGACAGGTTTTGCCGATAAACGAGGAACTGAGAAGGCAAATATGATTATTTCTGAAAAGCGAGTAAATGTGGTTGCAGATATGTTTATTAGTAAATATGGAATAAATAAAGACCGTATTGTGAAAGATCATAAAGGAGTTAGTTCTCGTTATGACAAGGATGATTGGAATCGTTGCGTTCTTGTTGAGATTATAAAATAACAGTTCATTATGATATAAGAACAATTTTGTTCTTGCATGAAGTCGCCCCCAAGAAACTTGATAATAAGCTCTTGGGGGCGTTTCATTTATTGTTAGTTCTTTTATATATGGGGAAAAATGGAAGAATATGTAATAGATTTTATACTTTTGCGAAGATTTAAAGAATATGAGCTATTTTGAGCTTTTTGTAGATGTATAGATTTAAAGAATGATGATATTATTACAGCGTTTTCGGGTGTATTTGCGTCAAATCTTGGACCCGTCAGATGAACAGGAGCGGGAAGAAGATACGGTGGAGGCTATCCGTAAGGGAATCGTGTTCCGGGGGACAAATTTGTGGGTATTGATTTTTGCCACGTTTATTGCGTCTTTGGGATTGAACACGAATTCGACGGCCGTGATTATCGGAGCCATGTTAATTTCTCCGCTGATGGGGCCGATTATGGGGATCGGTCTGGGAGTTGGAATCAATGATTTTGAACTGATCAAGAAGGCTTTCCGTAATTTGCTGATCGCAACTATATTCAGCGTGTTAACGTCTACGTTATATTTTTTGTTATCGCCTTTGAACGAAGCTCGTTCGGAATTGCTAGCACGGACAACCCCCACGATCTATGACGTGTTGATCGCTTTTTTTGGTGGGATGGCGGGAATCGTGGCGTCTTCGACGAAGTTGAAAGGAAACGTGATTCCGGGAGTGGCTATTGCTACCGCCTTGATGCCGCCGTTATGTACGGCCGGGTTCGGGTTGGCAAGCGGCAATCTGAGTTATTTCTTCGGGGCATTCTATTTGTTCACGATCAATTCGGTATTTATTGCGGTTGCCACGACTTTAGGGGTACGGTTGATGCATTTCTCGAAAAAGAAATTCATGGATAAGGAACGGGAAAAGAAGGTACACCGTATCGTGTACTCAATCATTTTCCTGACGATGGTTCCGAGTGTGTATATCACCTACAATATGGTGAAGACGAATATCTTCGAGACGAATGCCAGTCGATTTATCAAAAATGAATTTAATTTTCCGAATACGTTGGTGGTGGATCGTTACGTGAAAACAGAGAATCCGGAACGTCGGATTGAAGTATCATTGATTGGTAAGGAAATATCAGAGGAAGTGATCGTGTCGTTGAAAGAAAAGATGTTGCATTACGGGTTGCATGATGTCCCTCTGGTGATTCATCAGGGATTCGGAAAAGAGGATACCGAGATGCAAAATGACGTTAGTAATATGTTGTTACAGGATTACTACATGCAGAATAAACAGCGGATTGCCTCGCAAGAGAAAGAAATTTCCGTGTTGCGTGAGAGGTTGAACTCTTACCTGTTATATGATACGATCGGGCATCAGGTTACTCCCGAGGTGAAGATTCTTTATCCTTCCGTGAAAAGTCTTGCTATATCCAGGGTGATTCGTAATCAAGTGGATTCTTTACGTGCTGATACGTTACATATTGCTATCGTGGCGTTCGGACAACAATTATCTGATTCGGAGGAAGAGCAGTTCTCGGCTTGGTTGGCAGCCCGGATCGGGGTGAAGAATTTGAAGTTGATAAAAGAGTAAGTGATGGTGAGGTATTTTAGACTAAGTGAGATTTGTTGATTTCATAAACTTTTACCTGTTTTATTTCGTATATAGACCGTATTTTGGTTGATAATCGAATTAAAATAAGGTACTATGAAGAAATTAATGATTGTAATGCTTGGTCTTCTGACTTTAGTTTCGGCATGTTCAGACAATGATGATGAGGGATCTTATGGGGTAACGTCTGGATTAATTACTCCTAAAATAAGAGCTCGGGTAACCGATCCGCTTAATCAGAATCCTTTCACGGGGATTCTTGAGGTATATCCGTGTAAGGATGAAACCTCTATTTACTATGGAAACTACATAAATGGAAAGCTCACGGTATTTAATGGTTATTACGTCATATCAGAGGGGGACGTGTATGGGGACAATAACCGAGAACTTCACCTGCCTATCGGCGAGTATAACATGGTGTATTGGGGGACACCCAAATACGATGAGCCGATTTATAATTCTCCGGCAATTACTCACCCGGGGTTAACGAATGGAGCTGATCTGGCAAAACTCTATTTTAGCTTGCGACCCAATACTGACGGGACTTATATGCCCGTGTATGATTTGGTCCACGCGATAAAACCGGCACATATTGGAACGGAGGATTTGACGGCTTCTCTTACACGGGTTACCGCTGGTTTGAAGGTAATACTGAAACAAGAGGATAATAGTGCGTTCAGTTCCAGCATAACAAGCGTGAACGTTCATATTGGAAATATTGCCGAGAAGATGAATTTTTACACGGCCGAGGCGGAGAACATGACGAAAACCGTGAAATTCGAATTGTCCCGTTCTGAGGATGCCACCATCATGAGTAATCCTACCGTGATGTTGTTTCCTTCCGCCCCGAATCCTTTGTTGGAGTTGTTTATCACCTTGGCGGATGGTTCCGTGCATACTCTTTCTAAATCATTGACTTCCACGTTATCTCCCAATACGCGGCTCACGTTGAATATTGTTGTCGGTAAAATATTACCCGGTGGTGATCCCGGAAATTTTACGATTGAGAGTTGGAACGAGGAAAGTGAGACGATCGAATTCCCGGTTGTCGACTAATCAATGGGTGAGCGGGATATATATAACAAAAGAATTATAGCGTAACGGAGAGGAAACAGATGAGGCCTTTTAATTTTTCTTTTAATATTTGTTTCCCCCGTTTCTTGTAGCTTTTCACGGAATCGAGTGATAAGTTGAGAACTCGAGCGATTTCCTCGTTGGATTTTCCTTTTAAACTAAGTTCATATATTGTTTGTATCTGGTCGGGAAGTTCGTTTATGGCTTTATGCATGAGAAAATAGACCTCTTCTTCGATGATTGCGTCCAGAAAATAATCTTCATCTTGCTGGAGTGTACTTGCTTGTAAGTAATTTTGTTTTGCGTTTTCGTGTTCAATGTAATTGAAACAACGGTTTTTGATAGAGAGATAGAGAAAAGATTTGAGTTTGTTGAGACTGGTAAAATCTCGTTTGTTACTGTATAAATCTAGAATGACATCGTGGACAATGTCTTCTGCAACATCAATGTCTTTCACGTATTTAAAAGCGAAGTGTGCGAATATCTGGTAGTATTCTTTAAAAAAGATCTTGTATGCAGCTTCGTCACCCTCGATAAGTTGTTTTACCCAAATATTATGATTTCCCGTGTCTGTCATTTTATTCTGGTCTTCTTTGAGTGAACAAAGATAGGATATATTTCATGCAGTACAAGTGCAAGAATTAATATTATAATGTTCAATTTTTTTTATTGTTTCTTTGACACTTTTAGAATGACATCCTGTTATATATTCAAAATGATGGTAGAATTATGAAGAATGTTTATCGGATAGCGAAATTGATTCAGGCTTATGTCTCGGGAAAGGTTTCCACGGAAGAACGTGAAGAAGTGGAGCATTGGATAGAGGAAAGTGATCGGCATCGGGAATTATTCCGAACTTTCGAGAGTGAGGAATTTGTAAATATACAGCGTGTAGAACATGAATGGTTTGACGAAGAGCGGGGATTTCGTCGGTTTATACTGGCAAAACGAACGATTGATAAACGGCGTGTGTTTCGTCGAGTGGCCACGATTGCGGCAACCTTTGTCTTGTTGATCGGAGTCTGTCTGGGAAGATGGGTTATTCTTCAGGAAAAAGAGAGTGTGCCTTTAGTAAAATTAGAGAAAAATTCCATCGTACCTGGAGAACGTAAAGCTGTTTTAGTTTTGAGTGATGGAGAACATGTAGATTTAAGAGATACAATGCAAGTGGAAATTGTAGAGCGAGAAACCCGGATTTTCGTTGCTGGCGATAGTACCCGGCTTGTCGTTAAAGATAGTCCGATCGACCCTTCCCTGCACACCGTCTTCACGCCAGTTGGGGGAGAGTACAAGTTGACCTTGTCCGATGGAACTCGGGTATGGTTGAATGCTTCCAGTCGCATCCAGTTTCCTGCTGTATTCAGGAGTGATCGACGAGAAGTGCGGGTGGAAGGTGAGGTATATTTTGAGGTATCAAAAGATTCAGCACGTCCTTTTCTGGTACGAACGGGGGATGTGGTTGTGAAGGTGTTGGGGACATCGTTTAATGTACGAGCCTATCCAGGGGAAGAATACAAAACCACCTTGGTTGAGGGAAGTGTTGCTGTAGGATATTTGGGAGAGACGATGAAGATAAGGCCGGGACAACAATGGGTACTGGAAAAAGATGGCCCTAAAGTTCACGAGGTGAAAATAAAATCGATTGTGAGTTGGAAAAACGGAGATTTCGCTTTTGAAGATCAAGTACTGCCAGAGGTGTTTAACGAATTGGAGCGTTGGTATGATATTGATGTATTTATGAGTAATGATGCGATTCGAAACATGAAGTTTACGGGAATATTTCCAAGGTATGAAAATATAAATGATGTACTTCATATTATTGAATTGGCAACGTGTGTGAAATGTAGTATTTCAGGTAAAACGATAGTGGTTTCAATGGATAAATAAAACAAGGAAGTACGCCTAATACTTCCTTGCCGTTCAATTTAATAACGTCTCACAGTTGGGTGAGGCAATTATAAATGTAAAAACATAACAAAGTTATGAAAAAGTATGAACATTTTGGTGTAAGATGGAAATCTTATACGAAACAAAGTATTTTTTACTGTTGTTTGTTCTTGTGGCTGTGGCTGATTCCTGTGAAAGGGTACAGTCAAGATGTCCGTTTGACGTTGAAAATGAATAACGTGACACTTTTACAAGTGTTTGACGAGCTTACCAGGCAAACTGGTTACGAGTTTGTTTATAGCAGTACGATTTTGGAAAAAGTCGGGAAAGTGTCTGTTAATGTGAGTAATGGATCTTTGGAGAACGTGTTGGATTTGTGTCTGGCGAAAACCGATCTGGGATACAAGGTCGAGGATAAACACGTTATTATTTCTCCAAAATTGAAAAAGGAAGTACCCAAGAAAACTGTGACTTATTCCGGGATTGTGAAGGATAAGGTGGGAAATTCTTTACCGGGGGTAACAATTATTCTAGAAGGAACGACAGTCGGGGTGACGACAGATATTAATGGGAAGTTCTCTATTTCAGTACCCGAAGCTCCTGACACGAGGCTGGTGTTTTCTTTCGTTGGAATGAAAAAGAAAGTTGTGACAGTGAAGGATCGTAAACCTTTAAACGTGGTGATGGAGGAAGAGGTTACTTCCATGGATGAGGTCGTGGTAACTGGTATATTTAACAAGCCGAAGGAAAGTTTCACGGGGGCTGCAGTAAAAGTTACTCGGGAAGAATTGAAGGCTGCCGGGAATCGGAATATATTGAAATCATTGTCTAATATTGATCCCTCTTTCCAGATTGTTGAAAACAATGCTTTTGGTTCGGACCCGAATAAGTTACCCGAGATTCGTTTGCGTGGTGTTTCCACAATACCGAGCGTGAGTGATTTACAGACGGATATGAGGGCGGAGTTATGTACCCCCTTGTTTATCCTAGATGGTTTTGAGATCACGTTGGAACGGGTGATGGACTTGAATAATGATGAGATCGAGTCAATTACGATTTTAAAAGATGCAAGTGCCACCGCAATTTACGGGTCGCGGGGAGCTAATGGGGTTGTAGTGATAAAAAGTGTCCAGCCGGAGCAAGGGAAATTAAAGATTTCTTATAATGGTAATTTGAACTTGGAGATACCAAGTCTAAGCAGTTATAACTTGATGGATGCTGCCGGGAAGTTACAGTTGGAATGGGATGCCGGGTTGTATGAGAATAGTGTGGCGACAGAAGATCTGAAGTTGAAGAATTCATATGCAAAAAAGCTTGAGAGAGTACTGGCAGGTGTCGATACGGATTGGAAGTCCATTCCCGTGCAAGTGGGAGTTGGCCAGAATCATTATTTGGGAGTTAGTGGAGGTGATGCTCTTTTCAGGTATAGTATGGGGTTGTCTTATAATAATGTTGTCGGTGCAATGAAGGGATCTAAACGTAACACGTTGAATGGTTCTGTGACGTTGTCTTATCTAGGAGAAAAATTCCAATTGAATAATTCGATGTCGTTTAATATTAATAATTCATCAGAGAGTCAGTATGGGACCTATTCTAGTTATGTGAAGATGAATCCTTATTGGGAGCCTTATGATAAAGAAGGGTATGTGGTGAGACAGTTTGAAACAGAAAGTACCGCTTTGTTTACGAGTCCTGTAGACAATCCATTGTGGGATGCTTTTTCTGGTAGTTTCTCAAAATCAAAATATAACGGGATAACGAATAACTTGGCGATAACTTACAAGCCGATAACTTCTTTGCAGGCAACGGCTAATGTTAGTTTCAACAAGACCTTTTCGGCTTCTGATAATTACCAGTCGTCTAAACATTCCAACCAGATTTGGAAAGAGGATATTTTAGAGCGAGGACAACGGGATTATAATAGTACTGAGAGTTCCAGTTGGTCAATAGGTGGTACTGTGAATTATTTTAAACAATGGGATAAGCATATTCTTTCTGCCGGATTTAACATGGAATTTCGGGAGAGTGTCACAACAAGTCGTTCTATGTCAGTTGAAGGTTTTCTGAATGACGAGATGAATAGTTTGGGAAATGGACATAAATATTATAGAGATCGTCCATCGAGTAGTGACTCTAAATCTAGGGCTGTTGGTTTTACGGGGACAATAAATTATAATTACGATAATCGTTATTTCTTTGATGCGTCTTATCGTATCGATGGGGCCTCCTCTTTTGGTTCTGATTCTCGTTTCGCTCCATTTTGGTCGTTGGGAGCCGGATGGACTGTAAGTGACGAGGTGTGGATGAGAGAATATGTACCTTTTATAAATTATATGCGATTAAAATATTCGTTTGGTTGTTCTGGTTCAATGGCTTTTTCTCCGTGGCAATCTCAAGGAACTTATACCTTTGGTAATGGAAACGTGTATCATGGTTCAATTGCGGCTACGATCAGGGGATTGGAAAATCCTGATTTGAAATGGCAAAATACATATCAACATAATGTCGGGGTTGATTTCGGTTTCTGGGAAAGCAAAATTTCAATCACGGCGAATTACTATCGTAAATTAACGGATAATTCAATCACGGATATGGCGTTACCGTTGAGTAATGGTTTTGAAAGTTACACGGGAAATTCCGGAGAGATTCTGAATACAGGCTTTGATTTGAATGTTTCTTTCTATATGGTTCGGAATGAAGATAAACAGGTGTTCTGGAATATGACGTTCGGAACTTCTTATAATAAGAATAAATTGTTAAAACTTTCCGAGGCCGTAAAAGAGCAGATGAACGAGTTGAGAAGTCAACAATCCTCAGGAATGTATTATGTCTACGAGGAGGGGAACAGTGTCGACGCTATTTACGCTGTTCCAACTGTAGGTGTAGATCCAAGTACGGGGCAGTTGGTTTATCTGTATAAGGACGGGACACAAAGTTACAAGTACGATGTTTCACAGCGTGTGGTTTGTGGAGATCGTATGCCGAAACTGGATGGACGTTTAAATACTTCTTTCTCTTGGCGAGGGTTCTCCGTGTATGCGGGTTTCACGATTCGTACGGGAGGACAACAGTATAATCAAACTTATGCAAATAAAATTGAGAACGTGAATTTAGCTTTTAACGTGGACCGTCGGGTGAGCAGTGAGCGTTGGATGAATCCGGGGGATGAGGCGATTTTTTCAGGGTTGGATTACAAGAATTATTATATGACGGATCGTTACATACAGGATGAAAGTACTTTTGAGTGTAACAATATAAGCGTGACTTATGATTTCCGTCAAAAATGGGTTCAACAGGCAGGTTTTTCCCGTTTAGCATTGACTGCAAGTATCGGTAATGTTTTCCATTGGTCGACAATAAAGCAAGAGAGAGGAACCAGTTATCCTTTTGCGATTCAACCCTCATTCGGAATTTCATGTTCATTTTAATAAGAATTTGTTATGAAAAAAGTGATACTAAGTTTAGGTGTATGTTTTTTCTTTTTGACCTCTTGTGATAAGTGGTTGACAATACGCCCGGAAAACGAGATCGAAAAAACAAAATTGTACGAGACAGAAGAGGGATTCTGGCAAGCATTAAATGGCTTGTATTCTATTATGGGCTCAAATTATGGCCCTACGGGGCATTTGCAATGTTCAGATGTTGAGTTCCTGGCAAGTATATGGATTGCTAGTTCCGAGAGTGTCGAGCAACGTTTGATTGATCATCAATATAAGGATGCTGATGCGGATTCTCGTCTAGCTGATGTCTTCTTGAATCAATATAATATGATTGCTCATGCTAATACTATTCTGGAATACTTAAAACAGCAGGATTTCCTTCCGGAAAGATCGTATAATATAATCAAAGGAGAGGCTTTGGGGATGCGGGCTATGCTCCATTTTGATTTGATACGTTTGTGGGGACCTATGCCGAATAATGTTGATGCTAGTTACCGGTATTTGCCTTACGTGCAACAGGTATCTAAAAAGGTAAATACTTATGATACATATGGGGAGTACATGGAGAAATTGCAGGCAGATTTGGATTCGGCTGAGTTTTTGTTGGGCAAGTATGAGCCTTTATTGACTCATACTTGTAATGAGCTGAATAAGAATGGAGGAGATGATTATGATCGTTTAGAGTATTATTGGCGTCAGAATCATTTTAATTACTATGCCGTGTGGGGATTAAAAGCCAGAATTGCGCTTTGGATGGGAGATAAAGAACGTGCATTGACATATGCGCAAATGGTGAAGGAAACTCTAAATGTGGATGGAAGTGTCAAATTTCGATTGGGAACTGCAAATGATATAAATATCACAAGTACTGATGAGGCGGTAAACACGTTGAAAGCTGAGTGTTTATTTGGATATTACTTGTCATATTATAATTGGCAACAAGAGTTTAACGATAATACTGCTGATTTTAAAACACCAATCTCTAATATAGAGGGGTTATTTGATGATAAAAATGATTTTAGGTATACCTTATGTTGGAAAGTTGATCCGGATGTTTTTACGGGTGAGCCACAAAATGTTACGACTTATAAGTATAAAGCTTATAACAATAATTGGATACCTCAGATTCGTTTGGCAGAGATGTACTTGATCATGATAGAGTGTGCGCCCTTGGATGTTGCTAATGTTTTGTATAAAGAATTTTGCAATTCCCGGGGTATGGGGTATAAGGAATTGACGGAAGGGAGTCGTATGGATATATTGCAGAGAGAATATTATAAAGAGTTTATCGGGGAAGGACAGGTGTTTTATATGAGTAAACGTCTCGGAGTGGAGAGAATGTTGTGGGGAAATCAGAAATGTGCAGAGGCCCAGTATGTTTTACCAATTCCTAGAAGAGAGTCTGAAATTATATAAATTGTAGACCGTTATGAGAAATATATTATTAAGTCTTTTCGTTTGTTGTATGTTTATTGCTTGTGAGGAGGAAAAACTAGAACCTTACACGGGAAATGATACAGTTCAATTTTATACCACGAATTTTGATGAGGACATTGTGGTCGAATATTCATGGGGTATGGCTCTTGATCCGAATGCAGAGTATGATACATGCTGGATTCCGGTACAGACTATGGGACGTGCTAAAAACTATGACCGTTATTTGAAACTTGTTCAGGAAAAAGCCGTGGGTTGGGATTATGTCTATGACCACGTGGGGAATATCGTGGATTCGCTTTCTTACGAGATTCCTAATCAAGCCGTGGAGGGAAAACACTATGTTGCGTTTGATGACCCGGGGTTACGCGAATTGTTAAAGATTCCCGCAAATGCATTTCGTGTGGATGTTCCCGTGGTGATGCGGAAAGATCCGGAAATGACGGAGAAATTAACATTGTTGATTCGGTTGGTGGATACGGAAACGGTGAAAGTGGGTGATCCCCAATTTACCAAATGCCAGATAACCATAGAATAGTAATTCGGTAAAATTAAGATTATGAAAAAAGGTATATTTTTGTTGTTATCCATGATAGCTATGTTCTATGCATGTGATTATGCTGGTGATATAAAAGATTATAAGGAAGATTTGGCAGAAGGGGGACCGGTGAATACGATTCTAGTGAGTCCCAGTGCTTTCACGTTATATGTAGATAGCGAATTCCCATCTATGTCTTATGTGAGTGTTCCGACTAATACGGTAGATTCTGTTGTCGTGTGGAGTTCTGATACTCCGGAGGTGTTAGATGTAGATCCGGAAACCGGAGAGCTGAAATGGGGAACCGTGAGAAATTGTGAAGTGGTAATTTCTGCAACAAGTGCGACAAGGAAAGATGTGAAAGGAGAATGTCGGATTACAGTAAGAAATACCATGGGAGTCTATAAGTATTTGGATTTAAGAGCGGAGTTGGGATTATTTGTGATTGATCGAAATATGGGTGCAACGATGGCTTTTGATAAGACCGTAACAAATAATATGGCGGCTGGACTTAAGGGAAATTATTATCATTGGGGGAATAATACTCCGGTTGCCAATAAGGAATTCGGAGGAGATGATGGACGTGGAGGTTACTACACGTATCCCAATGGGCGGACTCTTTTGGGAGGATATCCGGAATTTGATCCGTCATGGAATGCCGAGGGAGAACATTTTTCGGATTGGAGTCAGGGGGGAGAAACTCCTTGCCCTGGTGGGTGGCGTTTACCGACAAAAGAAGAGTGTGAGAAAATAATTTATATGACCAATGTTGCTAATTTTAATACTCAACAAGAAAAAACGGCTGCGAGAGCTTTACGTGAAAAGTTGGGTGTTGCGATGTCTGGTTATCAACAAATACCTGGGGGAAACTGGCAGTGGCAACATGGTATGTTATGGACTTCAACATGGAATCCTGAGACTAAAAAAGTTTGGGTTTTGCAGGCTACCAATTCCGGGGATTGGAAGGATGATCCTTGGGAGATGAAAGAGATGGAATTGAAGGGGATTGCGATAGCCGTTCGTTGTGTACGGGATGGAAATGTTGAGGACGTGGAATAGCATTAAATAGAAAGTTATGAAGAGATTTTGTTATATATTTTTAAGTTTATGGGTATTTGCGTCATGTTCAAATGATGACGTGGAATCCTCGGACGTGACTTTAGAGGTAAGGGATTACGTGGAGGAGACCATTTACAATTTTAAGGAAGATCAAGCTGTTTATTTGTGGGCAACCAAAAGTTGGGCAGATAAAGGGGTATCTAAAGTCGAGTACGTGGTAGATGCGAGTGTGTTGGATAATTATAATCAAGAACACGGGACAACGTTAAAACTTTTGCCGGAATCTTGTTATCATGCGGAACAAACTGTGTTTGAGGTAACGGATGAGATGAAATATGCCAAGTTCAAAGTGATGTGTTCTCCGGATAAGATTGTGGAATTGGGAACATATGGAAAAATAGAGTACGCATTACCTTATCGTATCTATGTTAATGGGCAGGCTGCAGAGGATCGTTACGGGACTGTGATTGTTGCTTTTAATGTGTTGCAGCCCTTGGCTTTGATTGAAGCCGGAATTGATTCCGTGTATTTTCATCATGAAGACGAGTTAAGCTTGGATTTCTCATGTTCCTTGAATTTTGATAATCGTTTGACTATACCGGTGAACTTTTTTGCTGATGCTACTCTTGTGAGCGATTTTAATGCTGAGTACGGTGCGGATTATGAGGCTGTGCCTTCCGAGGTTGTTACCTGGGAAACAAGTCAGGTCAGTTTTGAAAGAAAAGAGACGGAGAAAAAAGTGTTGTTTAACGTGAAGGGGGATATGATTCCGGTAGGTGTTTCTCTATTGCCAATAAGGATGGATGTAGATAGTCAGGGTGTTAGTGTTGATCCTCTGAGTGATCGAAAATATTTCTTGTTTTTTAATGATATGATAGCTCAAAGTAACTGGGAAGCATCAGTATCCAAGACGTGGAAAGGAAGTGGGGATATTTTAATTGATGGTTCTTTGGGAGACAATTGGATGGTGGCAGGTGAGGCATCAGAGTTTTGGGTGATATTATCGCTTAAAGATGAAAATAAAGTGGCTAACTTTACAGGTGTGGAAATGTATGTTCAAGATTATGACCCCAATAAGGTGGGACAAAAAAAAGCAGAGATTTATGTCAGCATGGATAAGGAGGAATGGGAACTAGCCGGGACTTATAATTTTAAAACTGAGGGAGGAAAACCTAATCTTGACGCTCAACGAGTATATTTTCCGAAGATTACAGGAAAGCATATCAAAATAAATATAGCGGAATGGGAGAATTCTCCATATATCGGTTTTAGAGAGGTTGCGGCAATGGGAGAAATAAAAGATAAGTAGTATTGTAACTGACAAGGGAGATTATCTCCCTTGTCATCTAAAAGTAAAAAAATGCGTTTGTTTTTTGTGTTTTTAAGTGTATGGATATGTGGTTCCACGTACGCACAAGATCGTTCTATTCGATTGGAAAAAGCGGATTGGCAGCGAGTTATAGCGAAAGCGAAAGAAGAGAATAAATTACTTTTTATCGATTGCAATGCCGTATGGTGTAACCCGTGTAAGGCTTTGGTGAAAGACGTGTTCAGCAGGAATGTTGTTGCAGACTTTTATAACGAGAACTTCGTGAGCGTTTCCTATGATATAGAGAGAGATAAGTCTCCGGAGTTTTTGGATATGCCTAAAATCTCATCTATTCCCTTGTTGTTATTCGTGAATCCTTCAACTTTGAAAATCGTGCATGGATTTTTGGGGGGAATTGATGAATCGGGGATGTTGGAGCTTGGACGGGAAGCTTTGGATGGTAAACGGAATTTGGCGGGAATGCGGGAACGTTATCAGGCGGGAGAGCGAGGGGAGGCTTTGCTTATTCCTTATCTGAGAGTGTTAAAATCTTTGTATTACGGAGAATATAGTGAGGTATTAGCCGGATATTTTAAAGATATGACAGTGGAACGTTTAGCTATACCGGAAAATTGGAGTTTATTTGAAAAAGAGGGGAATGATGCTTTGATGCCAGTTTTTCAATTAGCTTGGCATGGACGGGAGCCGATAGCCACTAAAATAGGTGATGAACGAGTAAAAAGTAAATTAGAAGAAGTTTTGACTTGGCAGGTCAAAGACAACGTGAGGAGGGTTGACCGGGGAAGATCGGAAAAGAATTACCAAAAATTAGTTGCTTTCAGAGACTGCATCAATTCTATGGATTGGAAGGAGAGGGATTTCAGTTTGTTCGTGTTAAACATGGCAGAGAAGGCCTATCAAGGTGATTATGATGATGTTTTAAAATATTTGAAACGTTTTATTAAGAAATACGGTGTCGGTGATGAGAAGATCGGAGAATACGTGTATATCTTTTGCGAGAAGTTAAAGGAGAATGGAAGTCCGGAACAAATCCTGTCCGGAATAGAGAAACTTGATCGGGTTGTAGAGAGTCAAAAAGATGCAGGAATCCGTTCCCGGTTGATGTATCTGAAACGAGATATGTTGAGGGCTGCCGGATATGAGAAAGAGGCGATGCGAGTAGATACTTTAGCGACTAAAATATTGAATCCGCATTTCTATGATAGGAAATAAAATGTTATAAGAGTGTTGAGATAAGGGATATTCATGTGTTTGTGTTTTATATTGTTTGGGAAAGTCGTTCGAAAACGAACGACTTTCATATTTTGATGTATTTCACGGCAATAAAACTGGGGATGGTACAAAGCATGATCCAGAGAAAGAAGTGTTGGTAGCCGATCAGTTCTTGGATATAGCCGGAGATCATGCCGGGGAGCATCATGCCGAGGGCCATGAAGCCGGTGCAGATGGCGTAATGAGCGGTTTGCTGCGGACCTTTGCTGAAGAGCATCATGAAGTAGGTGAGGGCCGTGAAACCGAACCCGTAACCGAATTGTTCGATGGCGACGGCGGAGGAGATTAGCCAGATGTTGGAAGGGTGGACGAATGCCAGATAAACGTACACGATATTAGGCAGGTTCATGGCGGCGGTCATCCACCAGATCCAGTGTTTTAGGCCATTCTTGGCCATGAAGATACCGCCTAGGATTCCGCCTATCGTGAGGGCGATAAGGCCAACGACGCCATAGATGGTGCCGACTTGCATGGTGTTTAGTCCCAAGCCACCGACTTCGGGATTGTCCAGTAAGAAAGGGGAAGCGATTTTTACAAGTTGTGATTCTGCAAAACGGAAGAGCAGAATAAAGGCTAAGGCTGCAATGATTCCTTTCTTTTGGAAGAAGGTAATAAAGGTTTGGAAAAAGGCATTCAGCGGGTTACCGTTTTTCATGGGAATATCATTTTCCGGTTTGGGGAGGATGAATTGGTGGTAGAGGAAGAGAAGTACGAATAGGATTGCTAATAGATAGAAGGTGACTGACCATGCCCTGGGAACGGCAATCTCTTCCGGGAGCGTGGAGGAATAGGTCTTTTCAAGCCAACCGGCAAACATGACAATCAATCCTTGTCCGGTGAGCATGGCGAGGCGGTAAGCCGTGTTACGGATACCGACGAAGAAGGCTTGTTTCTTGGTGTCGAGTCCCAGCATATAGAACCCGTCTGCTGCGATGTCGTGGGTGGCAGAACTGAAAGCTAATAACCACATGAATGCTAACGAGTAGCGGAAGGCATGAGGTCCGGGAAGAGTCAGTGCTATTCCGGCTAATCCTCCACCGATCACTAATTGCATGGTGATCACCCACCAGCGTTTGGTCTTCACGATGTCCACCAGCGGACTCCATAAGGGTTTTATCACCCAGGGTAAATAAAGCCAGCTCGTGTAGAGGGCTATGTCCGTGTTGTTTATTCCCAACCGTTTGAACATGATAACGGCAAGTGTCATGACAACGACATAGGGTAGACCTTGTGCGAAATATAGAGTGGGGATCCAGGACCAGGCCGATTTAGTGATTTTAGATTTCATGATTTATGATTTTAGATTTTGAACTCCCTCCCCCCTTCGGGGTACTCCCTCTATAAACAGAGGGAGAGTTGAGTTGCTCGCCGTTTTTCGTTAAGACTCACCAGCTCCTCCTCTGTTTATAGAGGAGGTGGCAGCAAAGCTGACGGAGGAGTTTACATTTTTAATAGATTCGAGTTGGGTGCCGGGAAAATAGTGTGAGAGGATTTGTTTGTAATCATAGCCTTTGGCACTCATGACGGCAGCTCCGATTTGGCAGAGACCGACTCCGTGTCCCCATCCCGCACCTTTCAAGGTAAAACGGGTAATAGCTCCGGAGGTATCTTTCTCTGTTTCCACGATGAAGGCCGAACTATACAGGTGGGATTGGGAGAAAGCTTTGCGAATGACAAGTTCTTTTCCGATAATCATGTCTCGTTTTGAACCTTGGATGCGGAGACGGGTGATGCGCCCGGAGACACCTCTTTCCACGGGTTCTATGGATTGGATTTCCCCAAAGTCGATCCCGATACGGGATGTTATTAATGCGGATAGTTCAGAGGGGGAGTAGGACACTTGCCAGCGGAAAAAGTCCTGAGTTTCCTGATCATAGTCATTGAGAACGTTGGACAGGATAGCCTTGTCCCGGGTATTGCAGAATACATCCGGGGTGGAGAGAATCCATTTTCGGGCGTTCTCTTCTTGGGATAAGTCGGGAGTTGAAGACTGGGTATCGCTATCAATCACTTTTGTAAGATAGGGATGATTCACGGGTTCCCAGGTGTTTTCAAAATACTCGGTTACTCCCCCGCAGCACTTAGAGAACCGGGCATCGCAGATCTCTCCGGCATACACAAGGACCTCCCCCCGGGTGGCCTCGATGGCTTGTTGGACAAATGGCGTGTAGGCTTTGCTAATACCTTGGTAGCGTTGACAATGATCGTCTGCGCACACGTCGAAATGCTCGTGGTCTTCCCGGTCATACCACCGGATATATTGTTGTTCATCCTGTATGCAGGACTGGTAAGTGTCGGTTAGTTTCTCGCTCTTTATTTTTTGTGCGATCAGCCAACTGCGGGAAATGACCGCGTGGGCTTTCAAGAGTTCCAAAGATGAGGTGGCACTCATTTCGGAAGAGATCACGCTTAGTAAATAATCTTCTAGGGGTAATATGTTGATTGCTGTCAGATGTTTGCCCTCGTCCATGATTTTCAATGTACCTTTGAACTTCTGGTCTTCTGTGCGTTGCCAGTGGAAATTGATCCCGATCATGACATTTAACAAATCAAAGTTTGTCGTTTCATCGTTCTCCGGTGTAAGGGTGAAGTGATCCGGTACGATCTGTGTTCCTGAAGATGAATGTAGAATCAAGTTCTTCCCTTCTTTGGAAATGGTATATTCTCCGGAATATTTTTGATCCTTATTCCAGTAGGTTCCGTTCAGGCGGAAGGTGATGGCAGGAGCGAAAAGGATGCCGATGGAAAGAGAAGTCGCCTTCGGCGAATTACAAGTTGATCGGTTACAAGTTACAGGTTCTTTCATCTTCATAAATCGTAAATCATAAATCGTAAATTCTCAAACTGTTCGTCGGTAAGGGTTAACTGGGAAAAAAGTTCTTCCAGCAAGGGGGCGTCCAGACGGTTGAAATCTTTTTCCCGGGGTGAGATGATCAGACCGGCAAAGTCTACACAGCCGGGACTGAACAGTATGTTTTCATCTCCTTCCGCGAAGAATTGCCACGGGCGGTGTTGACGACGGGGAAACATGACTACCCACCATTCGTTGTTTTCGTACCAGGCAAAGAGGTTCATCATGGGTTCCGGGTCGTTCGGGGTGATTTGGCCCACGAGTGACACTAATTGCTCGAAAATATCCATTAGTTGCTCCCGGTTGCTCGAATGAAGTATGATATTCTTGCGAAGATAGTGATGAATACTTTCGATTGTGGTTTCCCGTGATTCGGAAGTCCACAAGATTTCTTTCGGGCAGGAGTTTACATCGGTTTCCAGGGGCATGATATGACGGGCTGCCAGTTGGAAATGAAAATGATCCGGGGCGGAGGCTCCGCTACGGGGACCATTATAAAAGATCGTGTACTCCGGATAAGTTTGTGCAATGGCCAGCATATCTTGGAAATGTCCCTTGATGAGCTGGGGTATGTGTTGCTTGGCCGGAACCGTGTAATGGCGATCGAATATTGGATAAGGGTTTACCCGTATATCCAGTGTGGGGTTATAATCGAAACTAGCTTGTTCCGGCGGAATGTTTCCTTTACACAAGAAACAGGCTCTTGCCTTGATTGATTGCTCGTCTATTTTAGCCACGGCCGATTGAATCCGGTCCGGGTTGTACTGGATGCGAATCTGGAACCCCTCGAAATCAATCGTACGATAAATGACATTCCGCAAGCGTTCGTAATTATTCCGGGCCAAGGGCCAGGAGGCTAGTTGTGATTTCGTAAATTCGTCGAAAAACATGATAAGGAATTAATTTTTGATTTAAGATTGTTCTTCATTTTCAATTCTCTGTTGCCTTGCCAATATTTCAATCATACGTATTTTATCTTTATAGTAATTATTTGCGTTTACACGTTGGATGTTCAAGTCCGCGTCGGAATTACCTTCCCAGCGACGACATAAATATAGCGGTTCATAAATACGTTCGATCCGGTATTCACGGGAGATTGCGAGTGCTGTGGCATAATCCTCCCCGTAACTGACGTTCGGGATTTTGATTTGCCGGAGTAATGGCGTGTAAAATGCTCGGGGCGCCCCCAGCCCGTTAATACGTAAGGCGTTGTTACGCCCGTTGTCCGGCGTCCATTCCTTGTGGTCAATGATGCCGGGAGGTATTTCTTCCAGCTTGAAATTAACCATCTTGTAACTACCGATAATCATGGCACATTGATGTTTGTGGAACGTGTCGACAATGCGTTGGAGTACGTGTCGATTGATGTACAAATCATCACTATCCAACTGGATGGCGAATCGTCCGCAATGTTCGCTCATGATGGCATGTGTCCAGCATCCCCCGATGCCGAGGTCGGTGCGAGGGGGAATGATATGGATTATTTGCGAGTGCTTTTGGGCCATCTTTTTAACAATAGCGGTCGTGTCGTCGGTGGAATGATTGTCGATAACGAGAATATTATACTTGAAATTGGTCTGTTGTGAAAAGACGGATCGTATCGCTTCCGCAATGGTCTTTTCCCGGTTGCGGACGGGAATAATAACCGAGACTTCAGTTTCAAAATGCTCGTCTTGGAACGGGACGGTTTTGAATGCAGGAGGCAAGTAGGCGCCTATGGCCTTCAAGTGAGCCGTGAAAGCCTGTTCCATTTCAATTTGTACTTCCCGGTTACGAGGGTTCACGTAATCAAATTGCTTTTCACCGGAACGTCGGGGATCGTGTTCCTTTTCCGAGTACAGGAATTCGGGAATCCGGAAAATCAATCCTTCCCGGGAAAGACGCAGGCGTAGATCGTAGAGTGCGGCAAAATTGTACTCCGAGTCCATTTCGCTGATCACTTTTTTTAAAACGTCTGTTCTGAATAAAAGTATCGATCCGAAATCAAAATCATCCCTGACACTCCCCAATTGATAGTCAATAGTCGGGTGTGCCGTTTGCGAACCATCTTGTTCCGTGTAATAATCCGAGTAAAGCATGACGGCTCCCGTGGCTTGTGCTACCTGAAGAAAACGTTTTTGCGCATGTTCTCCTAATCGTGGAGTCGGGTATTTCGTGTAGAAAAAGACATAAGGTGAATCTATCGTGGTAACGATTTCCCGTAACGTGGCCGTTTGTTCAAAATGCACGTAGGTCTCTGTTTGTTCGTCCCTTTTTAGCCGGGAAATGGTACAAGAAATAATAGACATAAATTACAAATTTAAGGTTTAAGCCAAAGATATATCTTTTTGTAGAAAGTGCATGAATTTTGGCGTATTTTAAGTGAAAATAAATATCTTTGCGAAGTTACAAATAGAAGATGTTGGAGTTTTTTATAAAGCTATATAGGAATCTTAGGTACACGGGGGTGTTACTTGTTTTGTTGTTCGTTTCCTGGACAACAAAAGGAGGGACCGGTGAGCCCGATTCCCGGATATTAATTATCAGTTCCTACAACCCGGAAACTTCCCAGACGGCTAGGAATATATCGGATTTTATAGAAGAATATGGCCTACTTGGTGGAAAATTTTCGATTGACATAGAGAATATGAATTGTAAAAGTTTCTCCGAGGCTTGTACATGGGAAGGGCGGATGAAAGAATTACTGGATAAGAATATCGAAAAGGGTTTACCGAAGCTCATTATTCTGTTGGGGCAGGAGGCATGGACGGCTTATTGGTCTCAGGATTCACTGATTACCCGGGATGTCCCGATCATGGGAGGGATGGTGAGTCGGAATGCAGTCTTGTTACCGGAGGAGGGTACCGATTTGGAGAACTGGGAGGCGGAGAGTGTGGACGTGATGAGTGATAATATTCGGGAATTAGAGGTTTTTGGCTTTGCTTACGAGTATGACGTGGTAGCGAATCTTCGGTTAATTCTGGATTTTTACCCGGAAACCAAGCATATCGCTTTTATCACGGATAATAGTTACGGGGGAGTCTCTCTGCAGGCTTTGGTGAAGAAGAAGATGAAGGAGAAATTCCCAGAGCTGGATTTGATTCTTTTGGATGGCCGGAAACACACGATTTATTCGATCAGTGATGCTATTGCCCGGTTACCGGAGAAAACGGTTATCTTGTTGGGGACGTGGCGAGTAGATAAAAATGATGGTTATTTTATGCGGAATGCCACGTATTCGATGATGATGGCGAATCCTAAAATTCCGGCTTTCACGATTACTTCTATCGGGATGGGGCATTGGGCTGTCGGGGGATGTGTACCGAAGTACCGGACTGTCGGAAAAGATATGGCCAAACAAGCTTTGGCGTTAGAGAGACAACATGATTCGACCGTGCTGGCGGGTATGCAGATCATTCCGAACGAGTATTGTTTTGATTATACCAAGTTATGTTCAGAGGGATTCTTGAATAAAGCGGAGGTCGAGAATGCTGTTCTTTACAACAAGAAGTTGTCCTATTTCGAGGAATATAAATACCAGATTATAGGGGTTGTTTCGGCTTTTTTAGTTCTGCTGTTCGGTTTTTTCCTAGCCTTATATTTCTATTTTAGAACCAAACGTTTTAAAGATGCCTTGTGGCAGGCCCAGAAAGATAATATCTTAATACTGAATAATGTTAATTCCGGGATCAAGTTTATTCATCCGGATTTCACGATAAAATGGCATAACGGGATTGATTATGATGTCGATCCGGAAAAAATTAAAAGTTCCAAGGGCCAAGTTTGTTATAAAGTTTTGAGAGGACTGGATGAACCTTGTTCTTTCTGTCCGGCGGTAATGGCCATGAAAACGGGAAAAGTGGCTGATGTTGTTGTGAAACATGGGAATTATTACGTGTATATGTTGGCGAATCCTGTTTTTGATGATGATAATAATTTGTTGGGTGTCGTGGTGCGTATGGAGGATATGACCAAGCAAAAGCAGGCGGAGCTAGAGTTACGGAAGGCAAAGGAAAAGGCAGAGGAGTCTGATCGGTTGAAGTCTGCATTTTTGGCTAACATGAGTCACGAGATTCGTACCCCGTTGAATGCTATCGTGGGATTTTCCGGGGTTCTGACTTCGGACGATTGTGACGCGGAAAGCCGTCATGAGTACGTGGCTATCATCCAAAAAAATTCAGATTTATTACTTCGCTTGATCAATGATATTCTGGATATATCCCGTTTGGAGACGGGACGATTGAAGTTGTCTTACGAGGAGGTTGAGATCGTTTCTTTGTGCCAGAGCGTGTTGGCGACAACTAGTTACGGGAAACGGGATGTGGTGGAGTACGTGTTCCGGACACCCTGTGAAGAATTTATACTGGAGACAGACGTGCAACGTTTGCAACAGATATTGATTAATTTGTTGTCGAATGCCAATAAGTTCACGGAACAGGGGAGTATCACGTTGGGAATCGAGATCAATGAAGAGCAGGATTGTGTTTATTTTAGCGTGACCGATACGGGACGGGGAATTCCGGAGGATAAACAGAAGAAGGTGTTCGAACGTTTCGAAAAACTGGATGAATACGTGCAGGGTACCGGTTTGGGATTGGCCATATGTAAGTTGACGATCACGATGATGGGCGGAGACATTTGGGTGGATGGGGATTATAAAGAGGGGGCCCGTTTTGTGGTTCGCCACCCGTTGCACTTGGACCCGCTTTCTGAAGAATAATTCGCTTTATAATAGTACTTTTCTAGTTGTTCAATTGTCTTTTATTTGATATTGTTTGTAGAATTAATAAAAGACGTATGAAACAGAATTTTTTCTTAATCTTTTGTTTGGCCTTATTAGCCGGATGTGATATAAATAAAGGTTTCACGATTGATGGTGTTGTCCCGGATGTGGAAAATGGCAGAACGATTTACTTGGTGGCTTTAGCCATGAATAGCCAGTGGGATACGCTGGGGATGAGTGTTGTCGAGAACGGGAAATTCAAAATCGAGGGAAAGATCCCCGAACCCCGGATAGCCCAGATACGGGGAATCGAGAAACGACAATCTATCCCGTTATTTTTGGAGAATGTTCCGTTTCTGGTGAAGGTTACCGGAGAACGTCCCGTTGTGACAGGAGGAGAACTTCAAAGAATCAGTAACGAGTTTAATGATGTGAAAGCTGAAATATACAAGGATATGCCGGAGATGGAGAAGGCTTTCCGAGAAGCTCGTGAGCAAAAAAATTGGAGCCGATGTGAACAGCTTATTAAAGAAGAGGAGCGGTTAGATTCCATCTATAATGAGGCTGAACGACAAATCCTGGCAGAATGGGGCAACACGTTGGTGGCTGTTTACCTCGTCTCCCGGCATCACCCGAAAATGCGTTTCGAGCGTTTGAAACCGATGTACGATCGGTTAAGCGAGGAGATGAAGAATAGTCCTTACGGGCAAGTGATCACGCAACGTTACCGGGATGCTAAAATTACCGCGGTAGGAGAGATAGCTCCTGATTTCACCTTGTTAACACCAGAAGGAGATTCTTTGTCTTTGTATTCTGTGAAAGCAAAAGTGAAAGTGCTGGATTTCTGGGCGTCTTGGTGTGGCCCTTGTCGTGCGGAAAATCCCAATGTGGTGGCCCTGTATCAGAAGTATAAAGACAAGGGATTGGAGATTCTAAGCGTGTCTTTAGATTCAAAACGGGAACCTTGGGTCAAAGCGATCCGGGAGGATGGTTTGATATGGAAGCACGTGTCGGATTTGCAAGGGTGGAAATGTTCAGCAGCACAACGTTATAAAATAAGTGCAGTACCTTCCATTTTCGTGTTGGATAGTGATAACCGGATTGTGGGGAGTTTTTTACGCGGAAAACAGCTGGAACAGGTGCTGGACAGCCTGATGATAGAATGATATAATTAAAGTTTTAGTGTAAATGATGATTTATTATTTATTGATTATTAGATAAAAAGTTTGTGCAATATTTTGACTGTGTCTGAAAATGGGTTATATTTGATCATCATGAACGTGTGCATAGGGAGATATTAGATGCAATCGGATAAATCAGATATAGATATTATTAAAGGGATGCGTGAAGGTAAGGTTTCTGCATTTCGGGATTTGTATACCCGCTATTCTAATCTGATTTATCGGAACATCTTGGTGCGTGTAAATTCGTCTTTTGATGCGGACGATATTTTTCAGGATTTTTTTATTCAGGTATGGGAGAAAAGAGAGTCGCTGGAAATAACTTCGTCCGTAAAAAATTATCTACTAGTCTGGTTGAGAAACCATATCTTAAATTCGATCAAGAAAGAACAGATTCGGGATCGTTATCACGAGATGTCCGGGGAAGGTAAGAGCGAGGCCGATGATTATACCTGGGTTGAGATCGTGGCGGCGGATCTGGATGACAAGATCAAACATATCGTTCGTAAATTCCCTCCCCGATTAAGGTCAGTGTATATGTTGAGTCGAGAACAACATTTGTCGGTGAAAGAGATTGCCGATAAATTATCCGTGTCGGAACAAACGGTTAAAAATCAATTGACTGATATATTGAAAAGACTGCGGAAAGAAATTAGTCGAGAAAATTTTTGTTTATAGAATAGTACTACTTAATGTATGGAGCTGTCCTATTTATGACAGCTTGGAATAAATAAAGGGACTCCAGGCTTTTTCATGTAGTGTTTGTGGTGACTCCCGTCGGTGACTCGTCGGTATCTTGATTGTATATCAGGGTAAAGTCAGGGTAAAATGAACGCCGTGTTTCGGTGACTTATCGATGACTTATCGGTAACTTATCGAAGAGTTATAGGTGGGACATAGGTGTAAGTGTCATGGAATACAGTCGGATAACCGATGAAAAACACGATATTTCTCCGAAAGGGATTAAGGTTTGATAACAATTATGTTGTGAAGTGTGAAAGTGAACGGGAATTAATGTAAAGTGAAACGATATGGGAGTAGATGAAATATACGATTTATTGAAGAAGTACCGGGAGAACACGTGTACACCGGAGGAACGAGAACGGATCGTGCGTTGGTATCGACAACAGGATGACGAGGTGGAGCAGTTACCCGAGATTCCCCGGAAGAAATTGGAACAGCTGTGGTATTCAATCGAGCGTAAAATGCGGGGACGGGAGAGAAGCTTGTTTTTTAGTTATGCAGCCATGCTGATCATCATGTTTTCCGTGGGGGGAGGTATTTTTTATCTGGCCAAAGAGAAGAGGGGGAATCATCCGGTGGAAACCGTTCATCAGGATTTGTTACCAGCGAAGGGTGTCGTGATGTTACAATTGAGTGACGGGCGAAGTATTCCGTTAACGGGAACGGCGATTATCAAGGAACGGGGAGGGCAGGTTATTGAAAATGATTCCGCGAAGGTGCTGGATTATACCGGTGTTCGGGAAAAAGAAGTTGAACCCGTGTATAATAAGATCACGGTACCAACCGGGGGCGAGTATTTGGTGCTTTTGTCCGACGGTTCCCGGGTTCGGTTAAATTCTTGTTCATCGCTAAGATACCCGGTCGTTTTCACGGGAGAAAATCGAACGGTGGAATTGGAGGGGGAGGCGTATTTTGAGGTAGAAAAATCCGTTCATCCTTTTTTCGTGAAAACATCCAACGTGAATGTCCGGGTAACAGGAACTACCTTTAATGTTTCTGATTATGCGGATGATAGCCGGGTAACGACAACTTTGGTCGAGGGGCAGGTAGTGGTGAACAAGCGTGATCAGGAGGAAATCTATGTCTTGGAACCGGGATTGACCTTTAAGTATAAAAAGGATAATGGAAAGATTAAAATCAAGGCGGAGGACCCGGAATTGTACGTGTCATGGATGCGGGGAAAGTTCAAGTTTGAAAATATGCGGCTGGAGGACATCGTGTGCAAGTTGAATCGTTGGTATGATTGTAACGTGGAATACGCGGACGATACGTTGCGGGACTTGCGATTCAGCGGGGCCGCGGAGAAAGACCGTCCGGCAAGTTACTTGCTGGAAATGATCGAGACAGTGACAGATGTGAAATTTGACGTGTCGGGAAAAAAGATAAGGATATCACATAAATAAAAAACAGGGAGCTCTCACCCTCCCCGTTTTCAATTGACAAATACCATTCACGAAATGAATCAACACTATTTTTCGTGAGTGATTTATAAACTGTAATAACAAAGGTATGAAAAAAAAATGGATGTGTAAAATTTTAAGGTACATGCGAAATCTTTTTTTGCTATTATTGATTTCCGCCTCTAGCATTTGGGCAAGAGATGGTTATTCCCAAAAATCTCAAGAGATTTTTAGCGTGAAGAGCGGGACGATCGAGTCTATTTTCAGACAGATCAAAAAACAGAGTGGTTACGAGTTTTTTTACAACACGGCGGTGCTGGATGTAAAGGAAAACGTATCGTTGGCCACTCCGAACGGGACGTTGGAGGATATTTTGAGCCAGGTGCTGGGGAATAAATACAGTTATTCGATCCGGGATAATTATATCCTGATTTCGGGAAAGAAACATGTTTTGCCGGATGAGGTGAAGAAAATCGTTATAAAAGGTCTTGTGAAGGATAGAAAGGGGGAATCTTTACCGGGCGTATCCGTGCTGTTGAAAGGGACGACGGTGGGCGTGGCGACAGATGTGAAAGGAGAATTCATGTTGACGATTCCCGCGCAGGACACGATCGTGTTACGATTCACGTTTATCGGGATGAAGACGAAAGACGTGGTTTACCGGGCGCAGGAGAAACCGATTGTTGTCGTGCTGGAAGAGAGCGCTACGGAAGTCGAGGAAGTTATCGTGACCGGGTACCAGGAGATTAAGAAGGAACGGATGACTGGTTCCGTGGAAGTCGTGACTTCAAAGGATATCGTGAATAAAGGGTATACCAGCGTGGAGGACGTGTTGAAGGGACAGATGGCCGGGGTGGCCGTCATGAACTTGTCGGGAAGACCGGGAGCCCAGGCTCGAATCCGGATTCGGGGCATCAATTCCTTGACCGGGGACACGAATCCGATCTGGATCGTGGACGGGATGCCACTCACGGGAAACGTGCCGGAGGTGAGCATGGGAGGAACGGAGTTTGAAGAGACGGTGCTGACGAGCGGTATCGGTAACATTCCCCCGGATGATATTGAAAGTATCACGGTACTGAAGGATGCGGCGGCCACGGCGATTTATGGTTCCCGTGCGGCAAACGGTGTGATCGTGGTAACCACGAAACGGGGAACGGTTGGACGTTCATACATTAATGTTCAAGTGTCCTACGGGTTGAGTGAGGCTCCGGATAACCGATTGAAGATGATGAATACCAAAGAAAAGATTGCTTTTGAAAGAGGTATATACGAGGATTTTCCGGGGTTGAACGTTGGGGGACGGGTGTACCAGTTGTTGAAAAAGGTGGATAACGGGTTGTTGACTAAGGTCGAGGCTGAAACAGAAATCGAGAGATTGAGTAAAATCAATACAAATTGGTTTGACAAAATTTTCAGGGTGGCACATACCCAGAATTATAGCATATCCCTTTCGGGAGGTAACGAAACGACCCAGTATTATGGCAGTCTTTCTTATTTGTCGCAGGAGGGGGTGATGCCCAATAATAAATACGAGAGCATGGGGGCATCCATGAAGTTGACCCATGATTTCAATAAATTCCTGCGAGTACATTTTGACGTGCGTAGCAGTTTGCGTAACGATCGTAGTTCTGCCTCTCCGGTGAATCCGCTGGATTACGCGACTTATGCGAATACTTACGAGCGTTTGTATGACGAGGAAGGGAATTATGATTATGACCGCAGTTCGTTTTCCGAGCTTAGTTCCATTCGGGACGGGTACAGGTATGATTTTAATATCCTGAAGGATCTGAACGATAACACGACGAAATCAAGATACGTGAGTAATCAAGTGAGTTTGAAACTTGAATTCAAGATTATGGAAGGGCTGATGCTTTCTTCCATGGGGACATTCTCGAACTCGAATAATCATTCGATGAGGGAATTGGTTCCCGGTTCTTATGCCTCGAAACGGGCCTCTTGGTTGGCAGGTATATACACGGAGGGAGAGATTACGGACGATATGAACAACGGGATGGTTCAGGAGTCGACTTCCCGTTCCCAGCAGTGGACCATCCGGAACCAGTTGGAATTTGCCCGGGGATTCTCCGGTGGCGATCATTACGTGAATGCTTACCTGGGACAAGAGGTTTCCTCTTCGAAAGGATACGGTTTTACCAGCATGATTCCGGAGTGGAGTGACGTGTACGGTGTGGCGAGTTACCCGGATTTGACCGGAGTTACGTTGAAATCTTCTTTTACCGATTTATTAGCGAAACTGGGATCCCATTCCGAAACCCAAGACCGGAGTGCATCGTTCTTTATGACCGGATCTTATAGTTACAAGGACCGCTACGTGATACAGGGAAGTGCCCGTCTGGACGGGGTGGACATTATCGGTACGGATAATCGTTTTTCACCTCTTTGGAACGTGAGTGGTAAATGGAACGTGCATAATGAGTCTTTCATGACTCGGTTCGGTTTTATCAATCAGTTGGCTTTCCGGGTGTCCTACGGTTTTGTCGGGAGTATTGACCGGAATGCCTTGCCTTTCTCTGTTTTACGTAAAGTGAGCAATTATTCGTATAACGGGGAGAAGATTATGGACCGTTATGATCCTTCCAACCCTTCAATCAAGTGGCAACGGCAGGAGAATAGGAACATTGGTTTTGACGCCTCTCTATTGAATAACCGGATCAACTTGGTCGTGAACTACTACGATAATGATACCCGGAATTTACTGGATGATAAAAAGATTGCCGCCTCGACGGGACGCCTTTCCGTGGCTGCAAATGTGGCTTCCGTGAATAACCGGGGATGGGAGATCAGTCTGCGAACTCTGAATGTGCGCACGACTGATTTCAGTTGGGTGACCTCGGTGAATTTCACGAAGAATAAAGATAAGGTGACCGAAACTTATTACCAGGATTTGAGTGAAGTCTCTGCTAGTACGAACTCGACTTTCGAGAGCATATATAATTTGTATATCCAAGGACGCCCCGTGAAAGCATTCTATGGTTACAAGTATGCGGGAGTCGATCCCTACACGGGAAACTCGCTGGCTTACGTGGACGGGTTTGATGATGATGGGAATCGTTTGGGGACTTTGACCCCGGAAGGTAAGTATGTCTATAACATGGATAATGACCTGACCACTCAGTTGGCTAATTCGTCCCGCGGTTACTTGGGACGGAGTGACCCGCCTATCACGGGAGGTTTCACCACGCAGTTTAATTACAAGCGTTTTAGCCTTTTCGCGCAATTTACTTATATGACGGGACATTTGGCTCGTTCGTTCCAGTACTACGTGTCGGGAGGAACAACCAGTGCCTCTGCGAGAAATTTGTTGAAGATCGAGGCGAATCGCTGGCGGAAACCGGGTGACATGACCGATGTTCCCAAGTATGGTACTAGCCGGACCGAGTACTTGTACCAGTTATTTGATTTCCGTTTTGAGAAGGGGGACTATCTGAAATGTAATAATATTTCATTGGGATATAATCTGGACCCGGCTTTGTGTGCCAAGCTGTACATCACGAGAGCCCGTCTGAACTTGAATATGGCGAATGTTTTCACGTTGACAAAGTTCAGGGGAATAGACCCGGAAACAAAGGGAGCTTTCACTTATCCAAGCGCTCGGACATATAGTTTCACGTTATCAATTGGAATTTAATGTAAGAATTATGAAAAGAAATATATGGTTATTTTTTAGCATGGTATTTTTATTCGGGGCGTGTTCCGATTTTTTGAATATGCCTCCCAAGAATACAAAAGTGGTTTATACGATCAGCGATGTCCGCGATGCGATGTCGACTCTGTTATTCGCAACTACTTCCTCTAGTTATCATAGCGGGGGGACCATAAGTAATAGTGTGAGGTTTAATGACGAGTACGTGCAGTTTCCTTTCACGAGGTATTGTAACGTGGCATCCATCTTGTACACGAATGACTTGGATATGGTGAATTTCCTGTTTGATGATTTTGTTAACCCGGCCCGGGGAGGACGTGGGTTTATAAAAGAGTACACGGAGGGGAAAAATTGGGAGGGATATACTTTCCCGGCGCTATTGTGGAAGAATGTTTTCATTTCTGTCGGCTATATTAATATGGTATTGAAGGATCTGGAAAACGTACCCGATTATAATAAAACAGATGCCGAGAGAATATCGGGAGAGGCACGGGTGATGAGGGCTTACTACCTGCTCCGGCTGAATCAATTTTTTGCTCCCTACGATAAGAACGAGTATGGTATCCCGTTTAATTTCGATGCAGACGTGGTGCAGGGAGGAAAGAGGTGGAAACAAACGGATTTGTATGCGAAATTGATTGGGGAGATTATGGAGGTATTGGAGTATGAGACTGTACCGGAGGAGGCTTGGAACTTATTCTTTAATAAGCGAGTGATGTACGGGATTCTGGCCCAGACCTACCAGTACAAGGCTGGGTCTTGTGCGGCCGAGGCGGATGATTGGAGTAAGGCTGAGTTTTACGCGAAGGCGGCCCGCAATGGGGAACGAGTGGAAAATACGGTAGACGAACAGTTTGAACTGACAACTGTCCCTCTGGCAAGGGGAACCACGAAACCTCACAAGTTTGCCTTGTTACGTTTTTCTTTGTATGCCTCCGCCATGAACGATTACGCACCCTGGGGAAGACCTTCGCAACTATTGGTGCAACAACCTTCGGAAGAGTTGTACGGTCTTTATGATGAACACGATATTCGTCGGGAAGTTTATTTCCAGGAGATTGATGGGAAGATATACGTGACTCGGTGGCAATACACGAACAATCATAATGCGAATGACGTGCATGTGCTGTTCCGTTTTTCTGATTTGTTGCTTATCGAGGCGGAAGCGTTAGCCCATCAAGAGAAGGACGGGGCTTTGGAATTGCTGAATGAATTTAAACGTAGCAAGATTCCCGGGTACACGGGGTATTCCGGGAATGACGTGATCGGGGAGATCCTGGTGGAGCGTCGTAAGGAATTTGCTTACGAGGAAATGATGAACTGGCTGGATATGAAACGAACCGGGGTTACGCTCACTCGCCGAGTGAAGGACGAGGCGACGAATGAAGTGGTGACGTACACGTTGGATAGCGATGATTACAGGTATGCGTTCCCGTTACCTGCCGATTACGAGTTGATGTATAATAATGTTTCCCAGAACCCAGGTTGGAAGTAATAAATGTAAATGAATAGAATATGATGAGATATATAATCATTTTTTTTATCACGATGCTGTTTTTTAGTTCGTGTGAAAAAGAAAAGAGCGTGATTTTTGATTTGAATATTTTACCGGATGAGATTTCAAGAATCGAGTTACGTGCAGATCACAAGATGTTGGTACCTAACGGGGTGAGCCAGATGGGATTTCATACTTTCGTGTATGGTAAAAGAACCGTGATGTCATACGGGCGGGACGAGGAGACAAAAGAGTTTTACGGGAAAGAGATCGAGGAAGAGTTTTTGATTCCCAAGGATCAGTTGCCAGCGGATTATATCAAGGTGTATGATCAAAACGGAAACGTGTTGGAGGGAAGTTATTACACGACCACGACGGATGCTCCCGGGACGGTAAAGCAATTTTACGCGAAAGGAGGAAATTTGGAAAGCGAGCGATTGAGTATCACGATCCGGGAGTTGCCGGATGAAAACTATGAAGAAGTGGTGATTCCCGTGGTGTTTCACCTGCTTGTGCCACCGGCCACGGCGGCCCCGTCTTACGATGTCAGCGTGGAGTTGCTGGAACGGCAGTTGCAACGGGTGTCGGATGCTTTCAACCGGAAAATTACGACAGATCCTAATGCGGGAAATGCGAAGGTCGTGTTTAAACTGGCCACGTATGACCAGACCGGACTGAAAATGCAGGAACCCGGAAAGAACGTGGAGAATATAACTGCGGCAGATTTCACGGCTATGGGAACGTCTTCCACGAAGACGACCCAGTATTTGGCGTATATTTTGGCGAATTCAAAGCGTATTATCTGGGATCCGAATAAATACATGAATATCTGGATTGCAAAGTTCACGATGTCGACTTCCAACACGGGAACCACGACGTCTTACCGAATGCTGGCACCCACGGTGATGCACTCCGATTATGAACTGACATCCATCCCGGGGATAACGATGAAGCATAAGGATGCTTTTAATCTTAGTGATGTTACAAATTGTTTGGAAGTCGGGTTTATGTTGAACTTGAACGCTCTGTTGTCCCCGACGACGGTGCAGGGGAAAAACGAGTTTAGCTTGGCAACCCCGATCGCAGAGTATTTGGGTGTTCTCCAGACGAGGTGCGACAAGTATAGCTATTTGAACGCGGATGGCGATAGTGATTATTGCCCGGACACGTATAGTTTTGACTACGGTTATTATCCAACCGTGTTCAAGGGAAACAATTTGGATGGTCAGCCGGAGAATGATCCGACCCGTCCGATGGAATATTTCACGTCTTTCAACGTGCTGGATATGTATAGTTACAAGAATTCCCTTTCTATCGATCAGGTGAAAAGGGTAAGAATGGTTTTGAAACAATGTCCTTCCCGGTGGGCTTATAAATCAAATTGGGCTTTCACGGGAGAAAATTGATTTTCGTGTAGTGTGGTAAATTAAAACCTTTGGCAGGACATTAGGGTGTCCTGTCGAAGGTTCTGTTTTTGGGGGAATGTTGACGTGTCGAGGAATGAAAAATTTATACGGAAGTTATCGAGTTGATATTCAATAATAAGTTGGAAATAATACATATAAACTACATCGGCTTGTGACAGATTATTCTTGTATGGAGTATGAGATTAAATGCTCCTTTTGAAAGAATCATTAAACGAACGTTTAATAATATTCCAAAATTATCCAATTTTACGATATGTCCCAAGAATCCGGATACTTTTTTCTATTAACAATCAAGGATTTCACTAATGAGGCTAAAAAGGAAATCGGTCTTTCCGAAATATTATTAAACGTTCGAATATTTATCTTTAAAGCTTGGATCGTGTCGGAAAAATCGGACATTGAAATTGTACGTGATATAAAGAACGGGAGTGTCTCTGCCTTTCAAGAGTTGTATTCCCGGTATGCTGATATTGTGTATCGGAATATCCTTGCACGTGTGAACAGTTCCTTTGATGCGGATGATATTTTCCAAGACTTTTTTATCCAAGTGTGGGAAAAAAGAGATGCTTTTCAGGTCTCGTCTTCCGTGAAAGGGTATCTCTTGATTTGGTTGAGAAATCATATATTGAATTCAATAAAACAAGAACAGATTCGTGATAAATACCAGGATATATGCGCCCCGAATGAAGAGGACAATTACACGTGGGTGAAGATCGTGGCCAAGGATTTGGATGAAAATATCCGGCGAATCGTGGATGGGTTTCCACCTCGTTTGCAATGCGTGTACATGCTCCGGCAGGAACAAAATTTATCGATAAAAGAAATTGCCGAGAAGTTGGCCGTATCCGAACAAACCGTTAAGAATCAACTAGGTGATATTACACGTAGGCTCCGATACGAGGTGAGTCGTAAAAATTTTTTATTTTTCATATAGTACCTTTTGTTCCCCGGAATTGTCTTTAAGGTAAATACGGCGAATATGGGGATAAATGAAATATACGATCTTTTAAAGAAGTACCGGGAGCATCGATGTACCCCGGAAGAGGAAGAGCGGATTGCCCGGTGGTACGAGCAATTTGATGACGACGTCGAGAATTTACCGGAAGTTCCTGAAGGTAAACTAGAACAATTATGGTTTTCAATCAAACGCAAGATACATGTGCCTTGGAATCGGCGAGTGGTTGTGTTCTATCGTTATGCCGTGGCTATTATTATTTTAGCGATGGTGGGAAGTAGCGTGATTTATTTCCGAGGATCGGGTGAACCGGAACGGCAGGAGCTGACTCGGCAGGATATTCTACCAGCACAAGGTGTTGCAGTTTTGCAATTGAGTGATGGGCGGGAAGTGCCTTTAAATAGTACGGCCATTATTCAGGAACAAGAAGGCGTGGTCATAAAAAATGATTCTTCCCGGGTGCTGGATTACACGTTGGCTACGACTAAATCGGAACCTTTATATAACACGATTACAGTCCCGGCCGGGGGAGAGTTTCGAGTACTCTTGTCTGACGGGTCAAGTGTGCGCTTGAATTCCTGTTCAGCCTTGACTTACCCGGTGCCTTTCACCGGGGACGTGCGAGAGGTGAAGTTAACGGGCGAGGCTTATTTTGACGTGACGAAATCGGATAAACCTTTCATCGTGAAAATGGCAGATATTGACGTGCGTGTATTGGGAACTTCTTTTAATCTTTCCGGTTACACGACGGATCAAGATGTTTCGGTGACGTTGGTTAGCGGGAAAGTCACCGTGCGTAATCACCAGTTACAACAGGATTTCGATATTACCCCGGGGATGCGCTTCGAGTATAATCGAGAGAATTATCAAGTGAAGATGGCTGAGGTAGACCCGGAACTTTATGTCTCCTGGATGAAGGGAAAGTTCCGGTTTGAGGATATGCGTTTGGAGGACATCATGGTCACGTTGAATCGTTGGTATGATTGTACGGTGTCTTATTCTGACGACGCTTTGCGGGATTTACGTTTCACCGGGGCTGCAGAGAAGGATCGTCCTGCCAGTTATCTACTGGAACTGATCGAGATGATTACGGAAGTGAAATTTCAAGTCAACGGAAAGAATATATTAATTACCCGAAAATAAAATACAGGGAAATCTCACCTTCCCTGTATCTATGGATAACAACATTCACGAAAAAGTTTACCAGACGATGTTCGTGAGTGAGTCATTAACTTTAATTACAAATGTATGAAAAAAAATGGATCGGTAAAATTTTTAAGGTACATGCGAAATCTATTTTTTCTATTATTGATTTCAGCCTCCAGCGTTTGGGCGAAAGATGTTTATTCCCAAGGTGCGCAGGAGATGTTCAGCGTGAAGAGCGGGACTATTGAGTCGATCTTCAAGCAAATTAAGAAACAGAGTAACTATGAGTTTTTTTACAACACGGCAATTTTGGATGTGAAACAGAACGTGATGCTGACTTCTACTAGCGGGACTTTGGATGAGATTCTGGCACAGGTGTTGGGCAAAAAGTACGAGTATCAGGTCAAAGATAACTATGTTCTTATTTCAGAAAGAAAGGTGAACGCACCGGATGAGGTGAAGAAAGTTACGATTAAGGGCGTGGTGAAGGATAAAAAGGGAGAATTGTTACCGGGTGTTTCCGTTTTACTGAAAGGGACCACGATAGGTGTTGCTACTGATGTGAAAGGTGAGTTTACGTTAGTCATCCCGGAACAGGAGAAGATCGTGCTGATGTTTACTTTTATTGGAATGAAAACAAAAACAATAGAGTATAAAAAGCAAGAGAAACCAATCGTTGTAATACTTGAAGATGATGTTACCGAGATGGATGAAGTTGTGGTAACTGGTTACCAAGAAATTAAGAAAACAAGAATGACAGGTTCCGTTGAGGTCGTGACTTCTAAAGATATAGCCAATAAGGGGTATACAAGTATAGAAGATGTGTTAAAAGGTCAGATGGCGGGAGTTGCTGTTATGAATTTGTCCGGGCGACCAGGGGCTCAAGCTACAATCCGGATTCGAGGTATAAATTCGTTGACAGGAGATACGGATCCTATTTGGATCATCGATGGAATGCCTCTTTCGGGAGATGTTCCGGAAATTAGTATGGGAGGTACGGAATTTCAGGAGACAGTATTAACTAGTGGAATTGGTAATATCCCTCCTGATGATATTGAAAGTATTACTGTGCTAAAAGATGCCGCAGCAACAGCGATTTATGGATCACGGGCTGCTAATGGAGTTATTGTTGTTACCACAAAGAGAGGATCTGTCGGGCGTTCGTATATAAATATTCAAGCATCCTATGGCTTGAGTGAAGCTCCTAGTAATCGTTTAACAATGATGAATACGAAGGAAAAAATTGCTTTTGAACGTGGTATTTATGAGGATTTCCCAGGGTTGGATATCGGGGGACGGGTATTCCAATTATTGAAGGATGTTGATAATGGAAAAATATCTAAAGTAGAAGCTGATGCCGAGATAGATCGTTTAAGCAAGATCAATACGAATTGGTTTGATGAAATTTTCCGAGTGGCTCAGACTCAAAATTATAGTATCTCTCTTTCCGGAGGAGATGAAAGAACACAATATTATGGTAGTCTTTCTTACCTTTCTCAAGAAGGAGTTATGCCGAATAATAAATATGAAAGCATGGGAGCTTCGATAAAATTAACCCATGATTTTAATAAATTCTTGCGAGTTCATTTTGATGTGCGTAGTACATTAAGGAATGATCGTAGTTCTGCTTCTCCGGTAAATCCGCTGGATTATGCTACTTATGCAAATCCATACGAACGTTTGTATGATGAAAATGGAAATTATGCTTATGACCGTAGTTCTTATTCAACCAAAAGTTCAATCAAAGATGGTTACATGTATGATTTTAATATTTTAGAGGATTTAAATAATAACACGACGAAATCAAGATATTTGAGTAACCAAGTAAGTTTGAAGTTGGAATTCAAAATCATAGAAGGTTTGATGCTTTCTTCCATGGGAACGTTTGCGAATTCAAATAATCATTCTATGCAAGAATTGGTACCGGGGTCATTTGCTTCTAAATATAATTCATGGTTAGGAGGAATTTATTCGGAGGAAGAAATTCCGGATGCAATGAATAATGGAATGATGAAAGAATCAACGTCTCGCTCTCAACAATGGACGATTCGTAACCAGTTGGAATTTGCCCGTGGATTCTCAGACGGAGATCATTATATTAATGCTTATTTGGGGCAGGAAGTTTCTTCAACAAAAGGATACGGTTTTTCAAGCATGATTCCTGAATGGAGCGATATTTATGGTGTGGCAAGTTATCCTGATTTAACTGGAATGACGATAAAATCAGCATTTAAAAGTTCATTGTCAAGTCTAGGTGGACATTCTGAATCACAAGATAGAAGTGTTTCCTTGTTTGTAACAGGATCGTATAGTTACAAGGATCGTTACGTGGTGCAGGGAAGTGCGCGTTTGGATGGCGTTGATATTATCGGAACGAAGAACCGCTTCTCTCCTCTTTGGAACGTGAGTGGGAAATGGAATCTGCATAATGAGCCTTTTATGACTCGATTTGGTTTTATTAATCAATTGGCAATAAGAGCCTCTTATGGTTTTGTTGGAAGTATTGACCGTAATGCCCTCCCTTTTTCTGTTTTGCGTAAAGTGAGTAATTACTCGTATAATGGAGAAAAGATCATGGATCGCTATGATCCTTCGAATCCTTCGATTAAGTGGCAACGTCAGGAAAATCGGAATATTGGTTTTGATGCTTCGTTATTTAACAATCGAATTAATTTGGTAGTCAATTATTATAATAATGATACTCGTAATTTATTAGATGATAAGAAAATTGCAGCATCAACAGGGCGTATTTCTGTTACTGCGAATGTAGCTTCCGTTAATAATAAAGGTTGGGAAATCAGCCTGAGGACATTGAATATTCGTACTGATGATTTTAGTTGGGTGACTTCAGTTAATTTTACCAAGAATAAAGATAAGGTTACGGAAACATATTATCAAGATTTGAGTGAAATCTCTGCAAGTACCAATTCTACGTTTGAATCTTTGTATAGTTTGTATATTCAAGGACAGCCGGTAAGGGCCTTTTATGGATATAAGTTTGCTGGGGTTGATCCGTATACGGGAAATACGTTAGCTTATGTGGATGGTTTTGATGATGATGGGAATCGATTGGGAACATTAAATGCTGAGGGAAAATATGTTTATAATATGGATAATGATTTAACAACTCAGTTGGCAAATGCTTCCCGTGGCTATCTAGGGCGGAGTGATCCACCGATTACCGGAGGCTTCACAACACAATTTAATTATAAGCGTTTCAGTCTTTTTGCCCAGTTTACTTATATGACAGGCCATTTGGCTCGTTCTTTCCAATATTATTCCGGAGGAACAGCTTATGCATCAGCCAAAAATGTACTTAAGATCGAGGCAAATCGTTGGAGAAAACCTGGGGATATAACTGAAATTCCTAAGTATGGTACGTCACGAACTGAATATTTGTATCAATTATTTGATTTCCGTTTTGAAAAAGGGGATTATTTGAAATGTAATAATATTTCACTGGGATATAATTTAGAACAAAGTATTTGTGATAAACTGCATATCACGCGGGCTCGATTGAATTTCAATATGGCGAATGTGTTTACATTGACTAAATTCCGTGGAATAGATCCTGAAACAAAAGGAGCCTTCACTTATCCGAGTGCGCGTTCATATACATTCTCTTTATCAATAGGTATTTAATTCTAGGATTATGAAAAAGAATATATTATTAGTGCTTGTTGTATTTTTATGTGGGGCATGTTCGGACTTTTTAAATATGCCACCTAAAAATACGAAAGTTGTTTATACAATGGAAGATGTACGTAGTGCAATGTCTACTTTATTGTTTGCGACTACTTCATCAAGTTATTGTAAAGGATATGTAAGTAATACCGTGCTGTTTAACGGGGAGTATGTACAATATCCCTTTACGAGACGTAACAATGTTTCTTCTATTTTGTATACAAATGATTTGGATTTGGAAAATTTCTTGTTTGATGATTTTGCAAATCCCTCTCGTGGAGGACAAAACTTTATTAAAGAATATGGAGAGATAAAGAATTGGGAAGGGTATTTATTCCCAAGCGATCTGTGGAAGGAAGTATTTATTTCGATTGGTTACATCAATATGGTCTTGAAAGATCTTGAAAATGTACCAGATTATAACAAAACAGATTATGAACGGATAGCAGGAGAGGGTAGAGTGATGCGAGCTTATTATTTGTTGAGATTGAATCAATTATTTGCTCCTTATGATAAAAATGACTATGGTATCCCGTTTAATTTTGATGCTGATGTTGTGCAAGGAGGAAAAAGATGGAAACAAACAGATTTGTATAAGAAGTTGATCGGGGAGATCACTGATGTTCTAGAATATGAAACTGTTCCGGAAGATTCTTGGAATATCTTCTTTAATAAAAGAATTATGTATGCGATCTTAGCCCAGACTTATCAATTTAAAGCCGGGTCTTGTGCTGCAGAGGAGGATGATTGGAGTAAGGCCGAGTTTTATGCAAAAGAAGCAAGGAAAGGCGCACGTGTGGAAAGTACTATTGACGAGCAAGCTGAATTGACAACGGTGCCATTGACGAAATCCACGACAAAGCCTCATAGATTTGCTTTGTTACGTTTCTCTTTATATGCTTATGGTGGGAATGATTATGCACCTTGGGGAAGACCGGAACAAATGTTGGTTCAGCGTCCTTCCAAAGAATTGTATGATCTTTATGATGAGAATGATATTCGTCGGGAAGTTTATTTTAAGGAGATAGATGGTAAAGTATATGTTACAAAATGGCAATGTACAGATGAACATGATATTAATGATGTACACATTCTTTTCCGTTTTTCTGATTTATTATTGATTGAAGCAGAGGCCTTGGCTAGACAGGGTAAAGACGGGGCTTTGGATTTGTTGAATGAATTCAAGAGTAGTAAGATCCCCGGGTATTCCGGTTATACGGGGAGTGATGTCATCGGGGAGATATTAAAAGAACGTCGTAAAGAATTTGTCTATGAAGAACAGATGAATTGGTTGGATATGAAACGGACTGGGGCTAGTGTTTCCCGTACGGCAAAAGATGAAGAAACTGATGAAATCAAGACCTATACGCTGGAAGGTAATGACTATCGCTATACATTCCCTCTTCCTGCTGATTATGAATTGATGTATAATAATGTTCCCCAGAATCCTGGTTGGAAGTAATGTAAATATATATATTATGAGATATATAATAGTTATTTTTGTCACACTGCTTATGCTAAGTTCGTGTGAAAAAGAGGAGAGTATAATTCATGATTTGAATATTTCTCCAGATGAGATTTCAAAAATTGAATTGCGTGCAGATCATAAAACGTTAGTCCCTAATGGAGTTAGTAAAATGGGATTCCATACGTTTGTATATGCTAAAAGAAACGTGATGTCTTACGGTCGGGATGAAGAGACAGATGAATTTTATGGCAAAGAGATTGAGGAGGAGTTTTTAGTTCCAGACGATCAAATTCCGGCTGGTTATGTGAAAGTGTATGACCAGAATGGTAATGTATTGGAAGATGGGTATTATGCAACGACGAGCGATGTGCCTGGAACTGTATTACAATTTTATGCAAAAGGGGGAAATATGGAAAGTAATCGTCTAGAGATTACAATAAGGGAGTTGCCTGAAGAGGATTATGAGGAGATTGTGATTCCTGTTGTCTTTCATGTACTCGTTCCTCCGGCAACAGCGGCTCCTGCTTATGATTTAAGCGTGGAATTTTTGGAAGAACAACTTCAGCGAGTTTCTGATGCCTTTAATCGTAAGATAACAACTGATCCTAATGCAGGAAACGCTAAAGTCGTGTTTAAGTTGGCAACTTATGATCAAAATGGATTAAAAATGCAGGAGCCGGGAAAGAATATAGAGAATATTTCAGCATCAGATTTTACAAATATGGGAACTTCTTCCAATAAGACTAAACCTTATTTATCATATATATTGACAAAATGGAAACGTCTTATTTGGGACCCCAATAAGTATTTGAATATTTGGTTGGCTAAGTTTACCTCGTCGACTTCAGCAACGGGTACTTCTACGTCATATCAGATGTGGCCTCCCATGGTGATGCATCCGGACTATGACTTAGCTTCTATTCCGGGTTTGGATTTGGAACATAAGGAGTCCTTTACCTTAGATGATGTTGAGGACTGTCGGGAAGTTGGTTTCATGGTGAATCTGGCAGCTCTTTACACGCCAACAGCAGTACAAGGATCAAATGAATTCAGTCTGGCTACCCCTATGGCAGAATATTTTGGTATTCTTCAAACGAGGTGTGATATGTATGAGTATTTGAATGAAGATGGTGATAGTGATTATTGTCCGGATACTTATAGTTTTGATTATGGTTTTTATCCTTCTGTGTTTAAGGCTAATAACTTGGATGGACAACCGGAAAATGATCCAACTCGTCCTTTGGAGTATTTCACTTCGTTCAATGTGATGGATATGTATAGTTATAAAAATTCACTTTCTATCGATCAAGTGAAACGCTTAAGAATGGTTTTGCAACAATGTCCTTCTCGCTGGGCTTATAAATCTGATTGGGCTTTTACGGGAGGAAATTGATGTTTGTGTGTAGTGTTTAAAGACTCGATGCTGGGTCTTGTAGGTCGAAATCGTACCTTCCGTGGTACACTTTATGCAGAAAAACGTACCGTTGAAGGTACGTTTTTCTTATTTATCGGGTATAAAAATCGATTTGTTTCTTGATAGCCCGGATACAAACGGGGCAGAAGTCATCACCGGATAGGGTGTTCATCAAACAATCATAACGAGGACGGTAAACACCCTTGGACACGTAACCACCTCCTTCATAGGCCCCGAGTTTCTTGGGATTTTGGGGATCGTAGGTAGTGGGAACGGGGGTATCTTTATCAAGCATATCTTTCCATTTCTTATTAAAGTTTGTCAGTGTGGTAAGATTAGCCTCCCAAGGTTCCACGTTGGTCGGGTACATATCATTGTAACTGCTACCGACTTCCACGTATTCGTCTCCAAGGCCGAGAAACAGATGGCCGAACTCGTGAACATAAACCTTGGCTGCATGGAGATTACCGGAAATGCTGATACCGTAATGGTTATAGATGGCTCCACCACCATATTTTTGCGTGTTGGCAATAATGTAGATGAAGTCATAGGGGACGTTAGCGGATAAATCCCGTAAACTTTTATTATCGTAGGTCATGATGTAACGTTCGGAATCGAAAGTGTAAAAGGAAGAATTCAGTATGGTATTCTTCCAAATGTATTCACCGGGAATATCGACACCGGATTCTTGTGAAGGGGCAAGGACAGCCCGGATGTTAAATCGACCTTGATTTTCTTTATAGGGAGAAAGGCTGAACAGGCCTTCTGCGAAAAGTTTGCAATCGGCTTTAAATTTGTCCATTTCATCTGCCGTGTAACCTTCGGGGAGCAGGACGATATCCACCCGGCGTGACGGGTTTCCGGTGTAATGCACGTCATAAGTCGGGAACTGCATCCGGCGATCCTTCTTGATAAAATAGCTATCAACATCCACCGTGTATTCAAATTTCTTTACGAATTTACCTTTCTTGTTCCGGGTGGATATTTCAATGCGTACGTCATTTTTCGGGAAAGGCATGACTACACTCTCTGAACAGCAACGTTGAGTTGTTTTCGCTTCATCGGTGGTTTGCCATTCCCAGAAAAGAGTGCAATATCCCCGGGAATAGATGAGTTGGTTGGAGGCCACGTCGTACACGTTGAGATAATAATTCCCGTAGAACATGGTATCAATGAGGTTGGTTTTCGAACCGCCCCAGTAAGGTTCCTCTAATAACTCCTCGAAATAAATTTCGTCATGCTGGCTATTCCCGCAATGGGCGTAATCCATACGTAAAGTTTTGTTGTGAAAGTATTTGTCGAATTGGGCCCAGGATTGATTTGCTTGTAATAATAACATGATACAGGGCAAGAGTGCTATGATTCGTTTCATAAATCTGTTTTATTATGTGTTTATCTTTGTGCAAAGATAGTTTTTTACTATTTTTATACACGAATAAATCTGTATAATAATCCTTAGGGAAAATGGTTCAAGATGAGTTATTAATAGAGCAATTGAATCAAAAGCAGGTGGGAGCTTTTAAAATATTGTTTGACCGATTTTATCGTTATCTCGTGCTATATGCCATGAAGTGGGTAGAGAGACAAGAGATTGCGGAAGATGTCGTGCAGGACTTATTCGTGCAGGTGTGGGAACGGGATACGATTTACAGTTCCTATTATGGTTTTAAGAATTTCTTGTATAACTCGGTGAAGAATGCCTCGTTGGATTATTTGAAACACAAGGAAGTGGAGGGAAAGTATGTGCGTTACACGCTTCGGACATCAGAGGCGGGCGAAATGCCTGAATTGGAGGTTATGAAAGATGAGGTGTACCGCCGTTTATACCAGGTATTGGATGAACTACCTAAACGGTGCCAGGAAGTGTTTAAACATTACCTGGAAGGAAAAAAGAATAGCGAAATTGCGGAAATCCTTCAAATATCCGAATTAACCGTGAAGACTCAAAAACGGAATGCTATTGTTTATTTGCGAAAAAGATTGGGTGGTGTATATGTGCTATATGCCTTGTTTAAAGTGGGTTTCATGTGATTGGAAAATATTTTCTAAAAAAAGTCGATTTTTTATACTCCTTTTTTTTGCTCTTGTCGTCTTTGGTGTAAAATAACAAGGATGATGAAACATTACGATGAATATATCATACAATTAATCCAACTTTATCTCGTGGGGGATTTATCCGGGGAAGAAAAAGTGAAGTTGGAGGAGTGGGTTAGTCAAGATCCTTCGCATGAAAAACTTTTTAAAGAGATTTGTGATGAAAAGAATGTAGCCCATGATTTTGGTATTTACGAGAATGTGAATAAAAATTCTGCATGGGAGAAGGTCATTTTGAAGGGAAACATCAAAGAGAAGCATAATACCCGTCGTTTAGGGTGGTATAAATTCGTGGCTGCCGTGATGATTCCCTTGATGGTGGTGGCAGCGGGATATTTTATAAGAGAAACGAAACCGGGTGCCGAACAAAAGGGTACGGAATTGGCCAGTATAGAGCCCGGAAAGAGCAAGGCTATTCTTCGGTTGGCTGATAATCGGGTGATTGAAATCACGAGAGAACAAGAAACTCGTTTTGACGTGGCAGAAGGTATTGCGGCTACCAATAACTCGTTAGGAATGGTTTACCCGGAGCAGGTGGCAACGGGAAAGACGGAATATAACGTGTTGGAAGTTCCTCGTGGAGGAGAATACACGGTTACCTTGTCCGACGGGACGGTTGTTTACCTGAATTCGGGCAGTGAATTGCGTTACCCCGTGGCTTTCGGGACTGAACGGCGAGACGTGTTTCTTTCCGGGGAAGGATATTTTGAAGTGGCAAAAGATGTAAAACGGCCTTTTTTCGTGAATGCGGATAAATTAAAAATCCGGGTTTATGGAACTTCTTTTAACGTAAACACGTACAATCTTGCAAATGTTGAGACTGTTTTGGTCGAGGGAAAGATTGGTATTCAAGAAACGAATTCGGACGTTGAATATTCGGTGATGCCGGGACAGTTGGCTCTTTATAACAGAGAGAAAGGCACTATGGAAATTCGAGATGTGGATGTGCGGCCTTACGTGGCGTGGAAAGAGCATGAGTTTATGTTTGATAACGAGAGTTTGGAAGAGATTATGAACACGTTGTCTTTATGGTATGACGTGGATGTGTTCTTCCAGACGGCAAGTTTGAAACAACTGCATTTTACCGGGCATTTGGGACGTTACGAGGAAGTTTCCCATATTCTCGATGCTATATCAGGAGTGACTCAGGTGAAATTCTCTGTGAAAGGAAGGACAATTATCGTGATGGAATAAAAGAATAGCGGAAAATGTTACGAGCATCTTCCGCCATTAATGATAATAGGACAACAGGCTAATGTTACGAGCAATGCCTGATTGTAAATACTAACATTCTAACTACAAAGGTATGGAAAAAATTCTATTATGCCTTAGGGTTTACCGACCCCATGGACAAAAATTTTGGAAAACGATGAAGCTTTTTATTTTTTTGATGTGTTGTTTCACATTTTCTCTTTCGGCAAATAGTTTTGCCCAACAGGAGAAAGTCAACTTGGATCTACAAGGAGTATCGATAAAAACGTTATTTAGCGAGATCCAGCGTCAGACGAATCTGCATTTTATTTTTAACACGGAACAAACAGAACAGTTAAATAAACTGACTGTAAAAGCAAAAGAGGAGTCCGTGAAATCCGTGTTGGATAGAGTTTTTGAGGGAACAGGTTTTACTTACACGTTCCGGGATAATATTATCATGGTCCGTTTCGAAGGGAAAAATTCCGTGCAGCAAGCAAATAAAGAGATGGAAATTCGTGGTGTAGTGAAAGATAAAAGCGGGGAACCATTACCGGGCGTAACCGTGCTTATCGTGGGGACCCAGTTAGGAACGGCCACGGGAATGGATGGTGATTTCTTGTTACGGGTTCCGGAACAGGACAGCGTGAGACTGCGTTTTTCATTTGTAGGGATGAAAACGAAGGATGTTCCTTATAAGAAAAATCAACCCGCTTTGGTTGTCGTGTTAGAGGAAGAAGCGGAGAGTATCGGGGAGATCGTGGTAACGGGATACCAGCAAATCGAGAAACGTAACTTGACGAGTTCTGTGGTGACGGTGAAAACAAGTGAACTAAAGACAATTGGAGCTTCGAGTATCGAACAGATGTTGCAAGGTGTGGTTCCGGGGCTTTCCGTGGTGAATACATCCGCGGCTCCGGGTGCGGCCCCTAAGATTCGTATTCGCGGTACGGCGACCATCTCCGGTAATGCAGACCCGTTATGGGTATTGGATGGCGTGATTCTGGAAAATTCCGTCCCGGTGACGGCTGCTGATTTGAACAGTCCGGACGTGATGAATATGTTCAATTCGGTGATTGGCGGTATTAACCCGAATGACATCGAGAGTATTACCGTGCTGAAAGATGCTTCTGCAACTGCTATTTATGGAACACGTGCTGCCAATGGCGTGATCGTGGTCACCACGAAGAAGGGGAAGGCCAATAGTTTTAACATAGCGTATCAACATACCTCAACCCTAAGTATTCGTCCTTACTACGATAATTTTGATTTGTTGAATTCGAAAGAACGCATAGCTTTAGCTTGGGAAAATTACGAGGATGGGTTATCTGTTTGGGGTGGAACTCATTTTAACGGGACTCCCGGTTTAGAAGGGTTACTGAATAGTTATGCTCTTGGACAAATAACCCGAGAGCAATTGAATTCGATGGCTAATAAGTTGGAAGAGACAAATACGGATTGGTTTAAAACTCTATTCCGGAATGCCTATACGCAAACTCATAATTTGAGCGTTTCTGGGGGAACAGAGAGAACTAATTATTATATTTCACTGAATTATAACGGAGAAGAAGGGGTGGATAAAGCAAGTGAGTATAAGAATTATGGAGGTATGGTAAAAGTGAATACTCGGCTATTTCAGGGTGTGAACATGGGAGCTATTCTTCAAATGGATCGTAGGGACCGGGAGATGTACCATTCTTCTATTGATTTATTTAATTATGCAGTTCGTACTTCTAGGGCAATTCCTTTACATGAGGACAATGGGGATTTACATTATTATATCGGAACAGTGTCAGGTCGTTGGCATAAATTTAATATCCTGAATGAGTTGGCGAATACTGGAAATGAGAGTACACAAACCGATATAAAAGGAATTGTCAATCTTACAGTAAACCTATACAAAGGCTTGAAATACGAAGGATTATTTAGTTACGCTTCTTCCCATTCTACGGCCCGGGATTATGCTACAGAGAAAAGTGCTTATGTGGCTGATATAAGAGGGTACGAGTATGGAGAAGGTTCAGAAGAGGATATAAAAAAATCACCTTTACCTTACGGGGGAGTGTATAATGAGCAAACGTATGAACAACGTTCCTCGCTAATTCGTAATGGTTTGACATATAAAGGAAGTCTTACAGAGGATTTATCTATTGATGTATTATTAGGACAGGAGTTTAGAAATACAAATTATAAAGGTTTAAAATCAAATACATTCGGTTATTTCCATGATCGGGGGAATACGTTTTATGAACCAGCGTTGGGAGAATCAACAGGTCATTTAAAACGGAATAAAGTTACCCGTAGTTTGGTCGATCGTTCCAATATATCTTATTATGGCGTAGTTTCTGCCATGTATGGTGATCGTTACGTGTTGAACGCTAATATTCGTTTTGACGGATCGAATCTTTTCGGGTCTAATCCTAAGTATCGTTATCTACCCTTGTGGTCTATTTCCGGAAGATGGATTATCAGTAATGAATCATTTTTGCAAGATAACAACACGATAAGTAATTTGGCTCTTCGGGCATCTTACGGTTTAAGAGGTAATATCGTGGAAGACAGTAGTCCATCGATTATTGCCGCAGCATTACCACCTAATGCGGTGACCGGTTTGTTTGAAATGGAAATCCAACAAGCTCCAAATCCTGATTTGAAATGGGAAACGACAGCTTCGTTTAACGTGGGACTGGAACTTGGTCTGTTTGATGATCGGTTATCTTTAGATGTTGATTATTATTTGGATGAAAGTAAAGACTTGATTGCTTACAAGAGTGTTTCATCTGTATCTGGTTTTTCTGGAAAGTATGTCAATTATGCAGATGTGCGTAATCAGGGGATTGATGTTTCTTTGAGTGGAACTCTCCTTAAAAATAAGGATTGGCGGTGGACGGCTGCTTTTAACATGGGGTATGTGAAAAATAAAGTGACGAAATCGACGAGTACGGCACAAGCAAAATATTTAGTGCAAAGTGTTTATACTCCTGGTGAGGTGTACGAGGGGAAACCCGTGGACGGGATGTTCTCTTATCGTTTTGCCAAATTAGATGATAAAGGAATGCCCATGTTTTACGACAAGGACGGGAATGTACTTGGAGTGGATAGTGAGGAAATCGTGAATTACCCGTATGACTTGGGTAACTTGAAATATGAAGGAACTCGTGATCCACTGTTTTCCGGAGGTTTGAACACGAGAGTATCATACAAGAATGTTTCATTGTCGATGTTGTTTGCGTTCGGTTTGAAGAACGTGGTACGTTTGCCTGCACGTGCGTATGTAACGACTCCGGCGGAGGACGAGAACGCAAACAGTAGCATCAAGGATCGTTGGCGTCCGGGACAGGATAACACGGGTAAAACAATTCCAGCTTTATCTGCTGGCGATGGATATATTACAACTGCTGATGGTAATTTTTATGCCACAGATTGGTATAACTTATCAGATCAAACGGTTGTTCCTGGTGATTACCTCCGGTTTCGAAACTTGATGATTGAGTATCAATTACCAGCCCGGTGGACAAATAAAGTGGTTGTTGGAGATCGTAAGATGGGTAATGTTACCTTGAAATTTCAGGCACAAAATTTATTCGTGATAGCGGATAAACGTTTGAAGGGGTATGATCCCGAGACGATTAATTATACGACAACATCTTATGGTTCTTTGCCATTGGCTAGGACGTTTACTTTGGGATTGAATATCAATTTTTAAATGAATGATTATGGAAAAAAGATATTTATATAGATTATTGTTCATGTGTATGAGTTCGGTCCTTTGGGCATGTAACGGTTATTTGGAGGAAATACCACAGAACAAACAAAAACTTTCGACAACAGAGGATTACGAACAGTTGTTAAATAATGCTTACTTGACAAAGTCTGTGTTGCCATATATTGATGTTCTAACAGATGATATGGACTATATTGTTGCAGATCGAAAACCTTATTATGCGAATTCTTCAGACACCTATTTGGGGGCGCATATGTGGGACAATAGTATAGAAACAACAATGCCTAATGGTGATGAAGTTTTTGAGAAATTTTATAATAGTGCTTATAATACGAATGTTGTCATTGATAATATAGATGATGCAACAGGTTCTGTATTGGATGAAACCGTGGTACAAATAACTCGGAATCATGTAAAGGGAGAGGCGTATGCTTTACGTGCATTTCGTTATTTTTATTTGGTAAATATGTATGCGGCTCCGTATGATCCTGCGACTTGTGAAACGACTCCCGGGATTCCGGTGAATTTAGAAACAACGGCAGATGATAAGGTGTATAGACGTGAATCTTTGAAGAAAGTTTACGAGCAGATCGTGGATGATTTGAAAAAAGCTATCCCGTTATTAGAAGAGAATCCGATGACTACCGGTAAGACCCGTTTTTCCGCACTTGCTGCTAGGGCTTTGTTGGCGAGAACGTATTTGTATATGCAAGAATGGGATCTTGCTATAGAACAGGCCAGTGCGGTGATTGAAAGTAATCCGATGTTGTTTGATTTGCGATCAGCAGGAGAAAACCCTGTTATTTACACGGAAGCTCCTTTGACAGAATGGACAACAGAAGCTGTTCCTGGCGTTGGGTATTTGAGTGAGGAAAATGCAAATGTGTTGTTTGTGAATGGTATTAATGAACTTTACATTATTTTGAGTAGTGATATTGCTCAAACCGTTTTTTATCCGAGTGAAACGTTATATAATTCTTACGAAAAAGGGGATGTCCGGAAATATTATTTCATGAGGCGTAAATCAAATGGACGGATTCGCTATATAAAGAATCGCTACTATTCCATGACATATGTTGATTTTGTAGTACAATTAAGTGCAGATTATGGGTACACTCGTGTTCTTCGGACAGAAGAGATGTATTTGATCCTAGCAGAAGCGTACGCTCATAAAACGGATGGTGTAGCTACAGCTGTTGGGTATCTGAACACGTTACGTGAAACTAAGTTTCGGACGGAAGATTTTGAAACAACCGGAAGATTACAAGCAGAAGATTTCACTCAACAGACTCTACTGGAAACTGTCTGGAAAGAAAGAAGACGTGAATTCTGTTTCGAGGAACAACGTTGGTTTGATCTTCGACGTACGACAAGACCTTCAATCACGCATAGCGGATTGAACGGAAGTGCTACATTACAAAAAGATGATCCCCGGTACGTGTTACAGATTCCGCAAAAAGAGTTGAACGTGAATCCGGAAATTGGTGCTAACCCTAGATAAAACGAATGAATATGAGAACAATATATGGAATGTTAATAGTATTTGGCTTGCTGGTCACGGGTACGGCTTGTCATGAAGATAGCTTATCTGCTGAATATGAATATAATGGTCCTATCCCAGAGATCACTAACGGACCTTCGGAGGCCCAGAAAATTTGTTACGACTTGTATCAGAAATATGATTATCACGTGTATTACACGTTAAGTGGAGACGATGCTTTGCGAACGGATGTCGGACAAACTCAAACGGGTATGTTGTGGTATCTTCCAGAGGATGCGTTACCTTTGGAGGCAGGGGATGAGGCAACATCCGAATCTTTTTTGACTTTGTTACGTTTATTTTATAACGCTTTGCCTGTTGAAACGGCGAAAACTTCCGTGATAAAGCGGCAAGTATTGGTTAAAATAAATCTCTGGAATGATGAATTATTAAACTATTACGGTTTCTGGATTCCTGAAATTTACTCTATTGCTTTTACTGACGAGGCGCAACAGGGTATTGTTTATTGGGGAGAGATGGATGATGCGATTGGTGTGCAACCGGATGTTTGGAAATATAGTATTGCTATAAGTTTCTTTAGAACATGGACGTCAACTTATTATAATCATAACGTACCTGTACCAACTGAGTTTATTCAAGTTTCTGCGGGGTATTATTTGAGTGAGATGCCGGAGGCGGATCAATTGGATGCAATGGATGCCATGTATGATTGGGATACTTTTGAAGTGGACATGGACTACCTTATGAATATGGGATTTATTCATCCTTATTCTTTCGTGATGGCATCGACGAAGAGCTATCAAAATGAGGATATGGCAACTTATGCAACGTGGATTGTGTGTAACTCGCTTTCGGAACGTCAGGAGATTTTGGATACCTATCCGTTAGTAAAGAAGAAGTATGATTTAACACTCAAATTTTACAAGGATTACCTGAAGATCGATTTGGAAGAGTTTAGTAAATTCTGGTTAAACGTAACGGTAGAGTAAGTTTATGAAAGGTGTATGTATCATTTTCCTGTTCCTGTGCAGTGTTGCATGGGGGCAGGATAGCAAGAGGTTTGTGATTAACGGTTCGATTCCGGGAATCAAGGACGGTTTGGAAGTTGGGTTATATGACAATAACTACGAGAAAGTGGTAGATGCCACGGCCGTAACTAAAGATGGAAAATTCATGTTGGAAGGGAAACTAGAACATCCGGTGTTGTGTATGCTATTTGTTGATATGAGTCCGGAGGTAAAGGATATGTACCAGAAAGAGAGACGGGGATCGTGGATATTTTTGGATAATTCAGTTATGTCTTATTCATGTGAATCCGTGGATTCTTTTCCCCGGATATACCGGGATAGTCGGAATGTCAAGGTGACGGGGTCTCCTATCAATGATTTGTATCAGCAATATATGGTTTCATTAATCCCTTTGCAAAAAAAATACGGGGAATTGGATCGAAAGTACTTGGAAGAGTATCATCGCCCGGCAATGGAAGGAGTGTTTAATGTACGAGAGGGGATCGCTATTGTGAGGAAGATGGATGTGTTGAGAAAACAAATGCAACAATTACGTTGGGACTTCCTGAAAAATCATGGTAATTCCGTGGTCGGGATTCAGGCCGCCTTGGATATATTGTTGAGTGCGGGAAGCTCATACACGAAAGAGGAAATAAATAACGTGTTAAATACGATAACTCCTGTCTTACATGACGATGTTGCATATCAAGTTTTGAAAGAACAGGCAGAAAATATGTATCCCGTGGCAAAAGGGGAGAAATATACGGATATAGAGTTGACGAATGAAGAGGGAACGTCTGTTCGCTTAGCTGATTACGTGAAATCGGGACAGTACAATATGCTTGAATTCTGGGCTTCTTGGTGTGGTCCGTGTCGAGGGGAAATCCCACATTTGCGTCACGTGAGTGAGTTGTACGAGGAGGGTGTGTTTCATATCATCAGTATCTCTATTGATGAACGGGAAAAGGATTGGAAAAGAGCGTTGAAGCAGGAAAAGATGACATGGACCCAGCTGAATGATCGAAAGGGTATGAAAGGACCTGTCCCCCAGAAATATAAAGTTAATGGAGTTCCGTTCTCGCTGATACTTGATAAAGAGGGGCGAATTGTTGCCGGAGGAGTACGTGGTGCGGAGTTAGATAATGTATTGATAGAGCTTATCGGAGATAAATATTAAAAGTGAAAAGAATGAAAAGATTATTGTATGGTATTGTTTGTTGGGGAACGTTGGTAGCCTGTCAACGGGAACCTGGTTATAAGATTAGCGGTTCCGTGCCGGGAACGCCTGACGGCATGAAAGTGTATTTATACAATTGGAATACCCCGGTAGATTCCAGTGTCGTGAAAGGGGGAAAATTCGTGTTAACAGGAAAAGTGGATGTTCCGACACGTTATCAGTTGCTGATTGATTTATCTCCGGATAAGGTGGAATCGTACGAGAAGGATTTACGGGGATCAGATGTGTTTGTGGAGAATGTGGATATAAAGTATGAAAGTCCTTCCATTGATTCCTTGCCTTCTCGTAACTCTTTCCTGCGGAACGTGAAAGGGAATGTGATCGTAACAGGTTCTCCCGTGCATGATTTATTTCTGAGTTATCAGGAAAAGATTAAACCTTATCGAACTAAGAATAGTGAAGCGTGGAATAAGTATTTAAAAGTTTATCATATTCCGGCTCTTGATGGAGTGTTCAATACCCGGGAAGGAATTGCATTAGCCCGGGAAATGAATGATGCCCAGAAAGAGATTACCCGAATCCAATGGGATTTCATAAAAGCTAACCCGAAGTCTCCCGTTTCCGTGGATGTGGCCCAGAATATGGTTTATTCTGCAAAGTTTTCAAAAGCTGAAATGGAAAATTTGTTACAGACTATAGATCCTTCTTTGCGTGAAACTGCTGGTTATAAGCAGTTACAGAAAAGTCTGGAGGAAATAGCTCCAATTGCTTTAGGAGAGAAGTACAGGGACCTGGAGTTGGTGGATGAGAACGGTAAAACGGTGCAATTGTCTGATTACGTGAAACCGGGTCAATATAATATGGTAGAATTTTGGGCCTCTTGGTGTGGTCCGTGTCGGGGGGAGATTCCTCACTTGCGCCACGTGTACGATGCTTATGGAAAGGGGAAAGATGCCTTTAACATGATCAGCGTTTCGATCGATGACAAGGAAAAAGATTGGAAACAAGCCTTGAAAGAAGAGAATATGAAATGGACACAATTATGTGATTTAAAGGGTTGGAAAGGTGAGGTAATTAATAAATACAAAATACAAGGCGTTCCTTTCTGTTTGATTCTGGATAAGGAAGGACGTATTATAGATCACGGGGTGAGAGGTTCGGAGTTGGATGTCGTGTTGATCAAGTATTTGGGTGATCGTTATGAAGAGTAAATAGCTTCTCGTAAACCATACACAGTGGAAAAACCCTTCCCGGTTCTGGAAAGAATGGCGGGAAGGGTTTTTATTTATTTCATTCTTTGTAATATACTCGTTTTACGCGGTGAGAGATGCCTGTGAGAATTTCGTACGGGATGGTTCCCAGTTGCTCCGATAGTTCGGAGACGAGGATATGTTTCCCGAAAATCTCCACCTCGTCCCCGATGGCGGCATTCGTGTCCGTGACATCGATCATGCAGGTATCCATGCAGATGTTGCCGATGATCGGAACTCTTTTCCCTTTGATGAACACGTTACCGACACGATTACTCAAATGGCGGTTTAGCCCATCGGCATACCCGACCGGGATTACGGCAATCCGGGAAGGACGGGTGGTGTAACTTTTGCGCCCGTACCCGATGGATTGGCCTTCCGGAACCTTGCGGATGGACGAGATGTAGGTTTTAAAACTACTTACAGGCTGGAGGTTGGCGTGCGTGGCACTGATACCGTGTAAACCGATCCCGAGGCGAACCATGTCGAAGTGGTATTGTGGGAAGCGTTCGATCCCGGCGGAATTCAGAATGTGTCGCCAGATTTTATAGTTGAATTGAGCTTGAATACGTTCAGTCATGCGTTCGAACAGATGTATTTGTCCCAGAGTGAACTCGTCATGCATGGTCTCGTCGCTTCCTGCGAGATGGGAGAACATGGAACGGATGTACACGGAGCGTTCCGTTTGGAAAAATTCCAGTAAGTGCGGGAGGTCCTGTTCGTCGAAACCGGAACGATTCATGCCGGTATTCAGTTTGATATGTACGGGGAATCGTTTGATTCCGTGTTTATTCAGCGCCCTGTTGAAATCTTCGAGAATGTCCAGCGCGTAGATTTCCGGTTCGAGGTTAAACATGATCATGTTGTCAAATGCTTCCCGTTCGGGGTTCATGACGGCAATCGGGATGGTAATTCCCGCGGCCCGTAACTCGATGCCTTCGTCGGCGAAAGCGACCATGAGGTAATCTACCCGGTGATATTGTAGTAAAGAGGCAATTTCACGGGAGCCACTACCGTACGAGAAGGCTTTGACCATGACGGCGATATGTGCGTCGGTCAGTGACCGGAAATGATTCAAGTTGTGAACCATGGCGTCCAAGTCAACTTCCAATATGGTGCTATGTGATTGTTTTTGCAGGAATCCGGCGATGTATTCGAATTGAAACGCCCGGGCACCTTTGATCAGGATGATCTGGTTGTTGAAATTATCCCGTTCTTCCTGACGGAGAAAATGTTCCGTGTCCTCGTAGAACCGGGAATTATCGGGGAATATATGGCGATATTTACACAATTGTTTCCCGATGCCAATGAACAGGGAGATGTTTGCCACGCAAAGCATTTGGGAAACAAGGGTATAAAGTTCTTCCTTGTCCATTCCTGTATCCATGAAATCCGATAGAATGACTACCCTTTCTTTTGTTGCATCTTGAATTGCCAACATGTTTAGAGCCATGCGGAAAGAAGAGGGGTCGGAATTATAATAGTCGTTCACGAGCGTGCAATGGTTAATGCCGTCCTTGATTTCCATGCGCATGGCGATGGTTGAGAGATGACGTACTCGTTCGGCAAGTATGTCAACGGGAGTAGACATCCATAATAACAGGCAGACTGCATTCATACAATTTTCGTATGAGACAAGATCTGAAAAAGGAATTTCCAACGTAAAAACGTGACCTTTGTAGTAGACTTGCACGTGGCGGTGCCCTTTGGAGATGTATAGGGTTTCTGTTTGTACGTCGGCATTTTTGTCTTCCCCCCATAGTAGGAAGGAAACAGATGAAGGTAAGTAACTCCGGATGTGTTCAAGAGTTTCTCCCGCTTGTCCGATAACCCATTTACATGAACGGAATAGTTTGGCTTTTTCCGCAAGTTTTTCTTCTTTAGAGGTGAAATTTTCATCGTGTGCGTCTCCCAGGTGTGTGAAGATACCAATGGTGGGTTGAATCATTTTTTCCAACCGGGACATTTCGCCCTTGCGGGAGATTCCTGCCTCGATAATGGAATAATCCGTGTCATGTTCGATACCCAACAAAGATAAAGGGACGCCTACTTGCGAATTATAGCTCCGGGGACTCCGATATATTTTGAGGGAGTTGCTGGCAGACATCAACTGGTATATCCATTCTTTCACGATGGTTTTGCCGTTGCTTCCCGTGATCCCGATGACAGGTGTTATTATTTGTTGTCTATGATGGCGAGCTAGTTGTTGTAGGGCAACCAGTACGTTTTCCACGTGAATGAAATTGGCTTCGGTAAGAGTGGTGAATTCTTCCCGGTATTCATTGATTACAAATGCCCGCATCCCGTTGGCATATAACGTAGAGATGTAGTCATGGCCATTATGATTGCTTCCTGTTAAGGCAAAAAATAGCGTGTGCTCGGGAGAAACAACCGTGCGGCTGTCAATGCTGTATTCCGTGATTTTTACGGGTATCCCGCTATGTAAAGTACCGTTAATGATTTCGGCGATCTCGTTCATAATAATTGATAATTGAAAATTGAAAATTGAAAATGAGGGATTTGCAATTTTCAATGGTGTTGTTCTTATAACTGCAAAGCTACGGATTTTAGGAGTTTGTTTTTTTATTTTTGATAAAAATTTTGGGGGTGTATTTGTTTGCTAGAAATGATTTTATTCAGGGTACACGAGTGTTAGAAAAAGAAAAGTGTCTTGTAAAATTTATGCATATTTTTTAATTAAAATTATTAATGAAAAATACACTAGTTATTTTTTTTCGTACCTTTATAATCGTGTAAATAGGAGAGATGGTAATCTGGGTATTTTTTGATTTTCAACAGTGGAATACGGCTGAGATAGGACAAGGCGTTGATTGAATGCTGTATAGGGAGGGGAAAGGCGATTGTAGTTTAAACAATTAGGGTATGAATGCACGTGAAATATTTATAGTGGCTCGCTACGAGTTCTTAGTGATCAGTCGGGGAGTGGTGTTTCGAGTGTTGACATTGCTAGCGCTGTTGGGGGTAACTTGGCTGCAGGTGGCACTGCAGGGCACAGGGGTAGCTTATAGTTGGACCATGGTCTCGACGTCCTCCGCCATGCCGCTGGTGAACGCCTACTTGTTCAATATAGCGCAAGCTTTCATGATCGTTTTTCTCGTGACAGACTACGATCTCCGGGAGCAACGACAAGGCTCGCTAGAGTGTATTCATGCCCGTCCGGTTAACAATACAGACTATTTCTTGGGGAAGGTGATGGCAATCTTGTGGGTATTCTCCTGCTTGGGCATGGTGTCCGGGGTGATATGCTCGGCGGTAAACTTGTTCGGGAGCGAGGCCCCGTGGGACCCTTGGGTTTACTTGTTTTATTTTTTGACTTTAACATTTCCGTCTCTTCTTTTCTTTACCGGGTTGAGTTTTTTGGTTACCCAGCTGTTACGTTCCCGCTTCTTGTCCCAGGTGTTACTGTTGATCGTGTTCTACCTAACCGTAACTTGGTTGCCTGGGATCAGTCACGGGAGTTTTGATTTTATGGGGAGCGCATTGGCTAATCTTTTTTCCGATATCACGGGCCATTCCAGTCTCGGATTTTACCTGTTCCAGCGTCTCTCGATCTTGCTTGTGGGAGCTGGACTGGTGTGTGTGGGCGCTTGCCAAGCACGGAGGTTGCCGAATAGTATCAAACGTGTTCGAGGTTGGCAACGTGTCGGGTTCCTGTTTGTCGTATTCGGCGTGGTGTGTGTCTCGGGGCGTTTATGTTTTTATTTTCACGAGTCTGCCGTGCGGGAGACTTACCGCCTGAATTATGAACGTTATTGGCGTGATACGACTTGCCGTGTGCGGGAACACGGAATTCGTTTCAGCCAGGAAGCGGGTCGCCTGTCCTCCGTTAGTGACATGTTGCTGTTTAACCCCGGAGATGTTGTTTTGCCGCGTATCGTGTTATACCTGAACCCTGGTTTGCCGGTTTCTAGCGTGCGAGAGTCCGGCCAAGATGTTAAATTCATTCGCAATGCTCAAGTTTTGCTGATTGATCGAGAACTGGGGGCCCGGGACACGGTCCGGTTGGAAATAAGTTATTCGGGGTGTGTGGAGGAGCGTTACGGTTACCTTTGGGTTCACGATTATCAATACTATAACCCGTGGCGTGAGGACGCTTTTTTTAATTTTGGCAACCGTTATGCGTACGTGAGCGATGAGTTCACGTGGTTGGTACCTGAGTGTGGTTGGTACCCGGTATCGATACCGGTAAATCCTCGGATGGGAGGGAATTCCGGCCGGGACTACACGTTGTACGAACTCGAGGTGACGTGTGCTTCCGGTTTGACCGTACTATCCCAGGGGAAGGTGAGCCGGGAAGGGGGAACTTGGCGTTTCAAAACGCCGAAGCCGTTGGAAGGTATTAGCCTTTGCTTCGGGGATTACGAGCGTAAACGAGTCCGGACAAGCGGTTTTTTCGTGGAACTGTACATGTTTCGAGGGAAGGGGATCGACAGGATGTTTTTCGGTCACCTGAAAGAAAAGGATATTCGGGAGGTACTGGAAAACAAGATAGGGGGAGCTTCAGCTTTAACGGGTTCTAGCATGTCGCTCGCCGATAGTGTGTCAGGTATCCGTTTCCGGTCGGACTGGTGTTACTCTAGGGAGAGTCGTTTAATCGTGGCGGAACTGCCGTTATCGGTGACTTCTTTTCATGACCCAAGAGAGAACCGGAGCGGTTTTTCCCAACCGGGGATGCTATTTTTCCCGGAACGGGGGAGCCGGTGGGAATTCTTGGTGCCCCCCGGGCAGAACAAGCGCCTGAACCTCGAAAGGTTTGACAAGAGCGAGCGGAAGTTGGAGAGGAGCGTTTTTAGCCAGCTTGTCGGTTACTTGTTAGAAAATGGGGGATGGGAGCCGCTCGAGAACCCCTTTCAGAAAAGACTTTTCAACCGGAGTTTCGGGCGTGAAGGATTCTTCCCGGAACGTCAGTTGTGCTCGGGTTTCACGTTGATGTACGAGCCGGGAGTTTGCCTGTCTTCCGGGGATTATCCGTTTATGGACATGTTGTATAAAGAATGGGTACGTCAGAGAATAGGTGAGGGGCCTTGGATGAATCGGGGTAGGGGAGGCAAGTTGAAGGACGTGACTTTATACGCCAGGGAGCATAGCTTGATAGAGGCAATGCGAGATCCCCTGCTTGATCCACTAGCCCGGGAAATTTATACGCAACAGAAAGCGCAGGAATTGCTTGATTTGATGTGTGTTCAGGCTCCTCGGGATAGCTTGTGGGACTTTTTTGAAAACTTCTATAAACGGTACTCGGGTGAGGTCCCCGTGGAAATATTTCTAGGAGAATTGAGGGATTCTCTCGGGGTTACGGTGGAGGACTATGTGGGTTGGCTCAATTCTCGCTCCCAAAACGTGTACCGGGTGAAAGACATGGATATCGTGAAAGTGCAAGATCTAGGAAGGGGGAAAGCCTATGGGGAGTTTAAGATACAGCATTGCGGGACCCGGAGGGGTGTTGTCGCAGTCTCCACGGATAACCCGTTCACCTGGGGTAAACAGGATAGAGAGGTGTACAGCCTTGAACCCGGGAAGTGTTACCAGGTCAGGTTCCCCTTGGGGCAGCGGGGATATCGTTTCGCATTGAGCACGGGTGTTTCTAGAAATATTCCGACAGAGATGTACGTGGACCTTGAGAGGGAAGCGAGAAATCTAATGGTTCCTGCATGGGGTCGAGATACTTGTTGCGGGGTGTTCGAGATAGCTGGTTCCCTCTTTGACCGGGAAGACGACCGGGTGATCTTGGTGGATAACGAATCCCCCGGTTTCCGGTTGATCACCTCTGGGAGGAAATGGTTACAGGCTTTGCTGGGGAAAGATGACAAGCCGTATGTCGAGAACTTATCTTTTACGAATGCAACGGGGGTGTGGAGCAAGCATTATGCGGGGATGTATTGGGGGGATAGTATCCGTAGCGTGTACGGAAAGTTGGCGGAAGTGGGTAGGTTTAAGGCGGAGTGGACAACCAGGATCGAACGGGAAGGAACCTATGAAATATTCGTGTTCACTCACGAACTGGATGGTTATTACCGAGAGAAAAAAAGACGGCAAGAGTATTTTTATCGTATAGAAGGGGGAGGGTGTAACAAGGAAACGAGTCTGGTCCTGTTAGCGACGCAGAAGGGGTGGAAGTCGCTAGGGAAGTACCATCTTTCAGAGGGAGAGGCTCGAATCGTTCTGGATGACAGAGGTGAACCGGGGCAGATCGTGATCGCTGATGCGGTGAAGTGGGTAAGAGTGGATTAAGCATTTTATCTTATTGATGTGTTTGTTGGGAGTTTTTGGGGAAATAAGCCACGACAAACGCAAGATGGACGTGTCCCCTAGGTTACAGAGCCGTTTGGTAACTGTGTTTGTTGTGCGGGGTGAGTTTGGGGGATGAGGGGGTGGGGACCAATTTCCCGCTAAACTCTGACTGAACAGGGGGTGAAGTATAGGGTTAGAGCAACGGGGCGAAAAGTCGGGCTAGAGATTCCCGGATTTTATCCCGTTTCGGGCGGAATTTCCAGCGGTGGATGCTGATTTCGGAACTACCTTTCAGGTCGTCCAGAAAATCAGAACCGAGTTGGCGACTGACGTTGCGGTCGTAGATGATGAGGTTGACTTCGAAGTTCTGTTCGAAACTACGGATGTCCATGTTGGCGGTACCCACAGAAGATACCAGTCCGTCCATGACGATCACTTTACTGTGGTTGAATCCTTTACGATATTGAAATACTCGAACCCCGGCTTCCAGTAGTTCCTCCACGTAGGAGCGTGTACACCAGTGCGTGAGTAGCGAGTCGGATTTATACGGGATCATGATGCGCACGTCCACGCCGCTCATGGCGGCGGTTTTCAGCGAGTTGATCGTGGTCTCTCCCGGCATGAAATAGGGGGTCGAGATGAAAACGTACTTCTTGGCCATGTTGATCAGCGTGAAGTAGGCTTGTTGGATGGATGTCCAATCGCTATCGGGACCGGATGCCACGGTTTGAACAACCACGTTGCCATCGACTTTCTTGTTGGGAAGGTATTCCGCCTTGTTCAGTAGAAGTTCCTGGCGAACAAAGTACCAGTCAAACAGGAAAACCACTTGCAACGAGGTGACGGCTTCTCCTTTCACTTTCAGGTGGGTGTCACGCCAGATGCCGATGCCGGGTAATCCGTGCAGGTAACGGTCGGCGAAGTTTAACCCACCAATGAACCCGGTGTCCCCGTCCACGACGACGATTTTCCGGTGGTTCCGGTAGTTCACCTTATTCGTGAATAAGGGAAAGCGCACGGGAAGAAACGGGTAAATTTGAATCCCGGCGGCCTGCATCTCTTTGATGTAACGTTTGGGTAATTTCCACGACCCCACGTCATCATAGATCACACGAACTTCCACGCCTTCCTTGGCTTTGGCGATAAGTAATTCTTTCAGTTTCTCTCCGAGTTCTCCTTTATCAATGATATAGTATTCGAGGTGAATGTATTTTCGGGCTTTGGCGATGGCCTTGAAGATCGAACCGAAAGTAGCCTCCCCGTTATTCAGAATCTCGATCGTGTTATTTCGGGAAAGAAGGGCTTTGCTGTTGTTCAAGAGTAATGTCATCAACGGTTTCACCGCCTCCATGTCTTCTTTTTTCAACAATTCGGCTTTCTTGATACGTTGTTTCTGGTCTTCGCTCATGTATTGCAACCACTTGAAGTCACCCAGTCCTTTCATGGAGAACATCTTGATCTTCCGGTAATTCATGCCGAAATAGATGTAAAAGAATAGCCCGACGCCGGGTGCCAGCACGAGTACGAGTATCCACGCAAGTGTACGTACCGGATTCCTGTTTTCCAGTATGATCGTGTATATGATCGCCAAGATGGTGAGAATATACAGTACAATGCCAATGTCAATCGCAATACCCGTCCAGTTCACGCAATTAAATTTTCAATTTTCAATTTTCAATTTTCAATTAAACCGTATCTTTGTTCCATGAATACGATGTTTGATTTACAACAATACGCATTACAGGAGCTAAAGGATACTTATACCGAGCATGAAATAAAAGTTTTATGCTCTCTTGCCTTTTGCAAACTGTTGCATTGTACAAATATAGAAATCCATCTTAACAAACACGAATTTTTGGCAAAAAGCTTTATCGATAAATTCCTTCTCGTCGTGGAAGAGTTAAAAACGGATAAACCGATCCAGTATATATTGGGAGAAACGGAATTTGCCGGTATTGATTTCCAGCTAAATAGTGAAACCTTGATTCCCCGGCCGGAGACGGAAGAACTGGTGATGTGGATCGTGGAATCGGGAGTGCAGCCGGGTGCAAGTGTTTTGGATATTGGAACGGGGAGTGGGTGTATCATCGTGTCGTTGGGTAAGTTGTTGAAAGGAGTACGGCTTTGTGGGGTGGATATTTCCCCGGAGGCCGTGCGACAAGCTGCCGACAATGCCCGGAGAAATGGCGTGGAGGTGAAATTTGAAGTACGTGATATATTGAGTTACGAGGAATGGGAATGGCCCGGTTTCGACGTGATCGTGAGTAATCCGCCTTATGTGCGGGAGTCTGAGAAGGCGCTTATGCACGATCGGGTGTTGAATTATGAACCCTCCCGAGCTCTTTTCGTGCCGGATACTGATCCGTTAATGTTTTACCGGAAGATTGCCGGATTCGGTCGTGATCATCTGAACCGGGGTGGATTGCTGTTTTTAGAGATCAACGAGGCTTTTGGGAAAGAAACCGTCGAGTTACTTCGGGAGATGGGGTACGAGGATGTTGAATTGAGGAAGGATATTAATGAACGGGAGAGAATGGTGAAAGCCCGGGGAAATTTTAAATTCTAAATTACATCGAAAGTGGATGCGAAGAAAGCGTTGAATATTGTTGCCGGGCAGTGTAGTAAAAAGGAGTATTGTAGTTTTGATATTTTTAAAAAGTTACAGAGGTGGGAGTTAGAGGAAAAGGATATTGCCGCGGTTATGGAGTTTTTGGTGAAGAATCATTTCTTGGATGATACTCGCTTTGCAGAGGCGTATGCCCGGGATAAGCATCGTTTTAATCGTTGGGGAAAGTTGAAGATCATGCAGATGCTCCGGCAAAAGCGTGTGCCGGAACGTATTATCGAACAGGCTTTGTCTTCTTTACCCGATGAGGAAAGTGACGCCACGTGTCTGGCGCTGTTGAAACAAAAGAATCGGGGATTAAAAGAGGAGGACCCGTATAAGCGAAAAGCAAAGCTTTTCCGCTTTGCTTTGAGTCGTGGCTTTGATTATGAAACGATCAGTCGGTGTATCGATCAATTGCAGGATTGAATTATCCCATCTCGCTTACTTTTTCCAGCGCCTCCATGTTCGTAATCTTGATTTGCTTGCCGGAAAGTTCCAGTATGCCTTCCGAGGCAAAGTTGGAGAGCGTGCGGATGGCATTGGAGGTGGTCATGTTCGAGAGATTGGCCATGTCTTCCCGCGAGAGACAAATTTTCAAGGTCATGTTATCGTCCTCGAACCCGTAAGTGTCTTTCAGCACGAGCAAGGCTTCTGCCAGACGTCCGCGAATGTGTTTTTGCGTGAGTGTTACTGTTCGGCGGTTCGAGAATCCGAGGTCGGTAGCCAACGCCCGGATCACGTTCATGGCAACATCCGAGTTACTGCGCACGATACCGAAAATAAGTTCTGTTTTCATGATGCAGACAATGGATTCCTCAAGAGCCTCCGCTGATGCGATGTGCATTTCCTCGGCAAAGAAAGCCCGGTAGCCGATAAACCCGACGGGTTTTGCCATACGCACGATTTGTTCCCGTCCCGCGATACCTTTCTTGGCGATTTTAGCTTTCCCGGTGATCAGACAAATTAACCCGAAAGGTTTATTCCCTTCTTCGTAAATCAAGTCTCCTTTCCTGTACATTTTGCAAATGCTGGTTTGGCGAATAATGCTTTTGCTACTTTCGTCAAGACTTGCAAAAAGGGAGTTGGGACTATCAATGCAAATGTTGCAATATTTTTCGTGTAACTCTTTGTCTTTTATCGTTCTCATAAACTCGTTCTCTTATCTGGTGTTATAGTTTGGCAACAAGTGGCATACGGCGTCCGCTGCCGAACGCTTTTTTACTGACTTTCAGTATCGGCGGGCATTGTGCCCGTTTGTAGTCGTTACGATTGACCAGGGTTATCGTTTTTTCAACGATTTCCGGGGCGAATCCTTTCGCTATAATTTCCTGTTTGGAACTATTTTCTTCGAGATATAGTTTCAAGATAGCGTCCAGCGTGTCGTAATCCGGTAGAGAGTCCTGATCTTTTTGCCCGGGCCGTAGTTCGGCAGAGGGGGCTTTCGTGATGGTATTCTCGGGGATTAATTCCCCGTTTCGGTTCACGTAACGGGATAATTTGTACACGTCGGTTTTGTACACGTCGCCCAGCACGGAAAGCGATCCGCACAAGTCCCCGTACAGGGTACCATAACCCACGGCTGCCTCGCTTTTATTGGAGGTGTTCAAAAGGATGTGACCGAATTTATTGGAAATGGCCATAACGAGAGACCCGCGAATACGGGCTTGCAGGTTTTCTTCGGCCACGTTGAAGGGTGCATCCTTGAAAACAGGGTGTAGCGTGGCGATAAAATTGTCGTATATTTCTTTTATGGGTAAGGTTTCGTGAGAGATGCCCAAGTTTTTGGCTAGGTCAACGGCATCTGTGACAGAGTGGTCGGTGGAGAATCGGGAAGGCATCAGTATGCCCAGCACGTTTTCTTTGCCAAGGGCCTCTGTTGCCAATGCGGCAACGAGGGCCGAATCGATTCCCCCGGAAAGTCCGAGTACGGCTTTCGAGAATCCGTTTTTGTGGAAGAAATCTTTTATTCCGAGGATAAGTGCATCGTGAATAAGAGCAATGGTATCCGGTCCTTTTTCTTTGAGGGCCGGGGCATTAAGCAGTCTTTCCGTGTCGATGATCATGAAATCTTCTTTGAACGCGGCTAGTTTGTATGTTGAAATCCCTTTGCTGTTGACCACGAAGGAGTTACCGTCAAATATCAGGGAGGCGTTCGCTCCCACGTGATTGAGTGATATGAGCGGGCATTTCTGTTTCCGGGCGATGTATGATAGACTTTCTTTCCGGTAAGCAAAACTTTCCGTGGTGAAAGGTGTCGAACCGACATGTACGATGATCGTGTCGGTCTTCTCGATCATGTTGGATTCGTACTCGTCGAAGATGACCCGGATATTCTGGTTCTTGTAGCGTAGGGGCGTGTTGGATTCTCCCGGGATGAAGTACCGGCTCTCGTCGAAAACGTCGTAGTCGCTCAATATGGTTTTGTTTACCCCGCCTCGCACTTCCCCGTCGTACATGAAAAACATGGCGTTCATCAAGATGCCATCTTCCAAGTCTAGGTTCGGGCCGCCCACTAATGCCGCTATGTTATGACATTGCTCGGCGATCTTTTCAATGCTGACACGACATTCGTTCACGAAATATTCTTTCTCGAAAAGGTCTTGCGGGTAAGCCCCACAGATGGCGTGTTCGGGAAAAAGAACGAGTTCCGCTTTCATGGCTTTCGCCTTTTTTATGGCAGCAATAATAAGGTCCTTATTTTTGGAAATATCTCCGATGTGGTAGTTGATTTGAGGTATCGCTATTTTCATAATTCTGCACGTTGTATCCCTTGACGGGATGGATTGTTGGTAAGCGTCCAAATAAATCTGGTAACTCTTTGGCAGCTTGTTTTGTTTATTGCTGCAAAAGTACGATTTTTGCGCAAAATAATGAATAAAGATTAGGAAGATTGTTTACCATGGATAAAAAAGAATTGCGGAAACAGGTTAAAGTTTTGAAAAGCCAGTATTCTCTGGAACAAAAGGTGGAGATGTCTCGTCCCTTGTGGAAGGAGTTGGAACAGACGGATTTTTTCAAGGAGGCCCGGACCGTGTTGCTCTACTGGTCGATGGACGACGAGGTGTTCACGCATGATTACGTCTGTAAGTGGGCGGGGGAGAAGACCGTCTTGTTGCCTTGCGTGAAAGGGGACGTGTTGGAATTGCGAGTGTTCAAGGGCATGGAATCCCTGCAACCGGGGGAGGCTTTCGGCATACTGGAGCCTGTTGGCGAATTGTACACGGATTACGACGCGATTGACTTGATTGTCGTGCCGGGCGTGGCTTTTGATCGCCACGGGAATCGTCTGGGACGAGGTCGCGGGTATTACGATAAGATTTTGAAAGAGACACGTGTTGCCCGGAAAGTGGGGATTTGTTTCGGATTCCAGTTCGTGGAAGAGGTGCCTGTCGATGAGCTGGACGTGCGGATGGATCTCGTGATTCATGGGATTTAACGGGGTAACCCCGTGAGAAGGGGTGATTTGAGGGAGTTATCGGTAATGGTTTCGAATAGGTACAAAAAGAAAGCTGCCCCGAGAGAGGCAGCTTTGTTCTTTTCTTTTTATGATGATTAAGCTTCTTTCGGAGCTCCAACAGGACATACACCAGCGCAAGCCCCGCATGAGATACATTCATCAGCATTGATTTGATAGTGATCATCACCCATAGAGATTGCTCCTACCGGGCACTCTGATTCACATGCTCCACAAGAAATACAATCATCAGATATTACGTAAGCCATTTCTAAAAAAATTTGTTTGTTAATAATGACGCGAAAATAAGACCTATAATTGAAACAAAAAACTTTTTCAGAATAAAAAGGGTTGTTCCGTGTGAAAACTTGTCATTGAAAATGGTGGATTTTTGATTGTTTATAATTGATTGTCAGTGTGTTGTTTGGGCGTTGATGTGGTATTGATGAATGCTTATTTATATTGATTGTAAACTTTGGAAAAAGGAAAAAGTGTTGTGATTCTGATAATTTGTTCGTACATTTGCGCCGCATTAAAAGTACGGGGATAGTTTTAAACGTGTAATGGGAATGCAGACGTGGCTTATAACCCCGGGGCATCAGTCTGGATTTGAGTAGCACAAGCAATGTTATTATTATGCAAGTATTTGATTTAAAAGGAGAAGTAAGAAACGATTTAGGTAAAAAAGCTACCAAGGCTGTAAGATATGCGGAGAAAGTTCCATGCGTTCTTTATGGTGGAGAGGCAAACGTTCATTTCGCAGTTTTGGATAAAGATTTGAAGAAACTTCTTTACACTCCTAATGTATATCTGGTAAATTTGGATCTTGATGGTAAATCTTACGGAGCCGTGATGAGAGATATTCAATTCCACCCGGTGACGGATAAGGTTTTACATATTGATTTCTACCAGACCTCAGAGGATAAGCCAGTTGTAATGGACGTTCCTGTTCGGGTAACGGGACACGCTGCCGGAGTTCAAGCCGGAGGTAAGTTGGCTATAATCACTCGTAAGTTGAAAGTAAAAGCTCTTCCGAAAGATATGCCGGATGAAGTGGTTGTTGATGTTACTTCTTTAGGTGTTGGTAAGGCTATTAAAGTACAGGATATTCACGTGGAAGGCGTAGAGTTAATGAATGCTAAGAGCGTTGTGGTTGCTCAGGTTAAATTGACAAGAGCTGCAAGAGCTGCACAAAGCGCTCAATAGTAGTTTGAAAAAATAGACAGATGAAATATCTTATTGTGGGATTGGGCAACATAGGTCCCGAGTACCAGAATACACGACATAACATCGGATTTAAAGTATTGGACGCCTTTGCTAAGGCGTCCAATGCTGTTTTTGAAGATATGCGTTATGGTGCGGTTGCCACGGTGAAGTTGAAGGGACGTACCCTGATTTTGTTGAAACCGAACACGTACATGAACCTGAGTGGTAAGGCGGTCAGTTACTGGATGCAAAAAGAGAAAATCGAGTTGTCGAACCTTTTCGTGGTGGTGGATGACTTGGCATTACCTTTCGGGACGATCCGTTTGAGAGGCAAGGGAAGTGACGGGGGACATAACGGTTTGAAGAGTATTAACCAGTTGCTGGGCACGCAGGATTACGCTCGTTTGCGTTTTGGTATCGGGAACGAGTTCCCCAAGGGAAAACAGGTGGATTACGTGTTGGGAGAGTGGTCTTCGGAGGAAGAGGAACGTTTTCCAGCCATGTTGAAGCATTGTGGGGAGGTGATCGAGAATTTTATTTTTATAGGGGTAGATAAGACGATGAGCCTGTGTAATAATTTGCGATTTTAGATATTTACGATTTGTGATTTTGAAGTCGTGATTCCGAATTTTAAAATGAAGATTTCAGGTTCGTGATTTCAGGTCGGCATTTGTTTTGTCATTTGCAGAATAAGTTTTAGCTTTGACAGATTGTAAGTTATAAATGAATAAGCCGTGGAGAAGGTTAGAATAGATAAATGGTTATGGGCGGTTCGGATTTTCAAAACCCGTTCGTTAGCTGCAGAAGAATGTGGTAAAGGTCACGTCTCTATCGGTGATGCGCACGTGAAAGCGTCCCGGGAGGTAAAGGTCGGGGATGTCGTGAAAGTACGGGTTCCGCCGATTGAACGGGAGTACGTGGTGAAACAAATCACCGATAAACGAATGTCTGCCCAGTTGGCCGTCGATTTCGTGGAAGAGATCACCCCACAGGAGAAACTGGATATTCTCCGGGGAACTTTCATGCAATTCGAGAGCCGGGATCGAGGAACAGGACGTCCCACGAAACGGGATCGGAGGTTGATTGATAAACTCAAAGAACTTTGAAATTTTAGATTTGATGATTTTAGATTCCAGCCGCACAAGGCTCATGTTTCTAATCGTAAATCATAAATCGTAAATCATAAATTAGTATGTTGATAGCACGCGAGAAGAGAAAGAGTAATGTGGCCGAATATATCCTGTATATGTGGCAGGTGGAGGATATGTTGAGGGCGATGCAGATGGATATTGAGCTGGTGAACCGGAACGTGGTGAGCCAGTTCGGGGGGATGACGCGACACGGAAGGAGATCAGCGATTGGTATGACAATTTGATCGAGATGATGAGGAAAGAGGAGGTGACGAAGAGCGGGCACGTGCAGGTGGTGAAGAACATGGTGAACGAGTTGACGGAGTTGCATTTCCATTTACTCCATAACGTGCAGGATATGAAGTACAAGCAGTTGTTCATGATGGCCGCAAATAATTTGCTGGATTATCGCCGGAAGACGAACTTGCCGGAGGAGGTTTCCGATGTCGAGCTGGCACTTCATGCTCTTTATGGTCATTTGATGTTGCGATTACAGAAAAAAGAGATAAATTCGCAAACGACAATGGCAATGGAGACGTTTAGCCGGATGCTGGCTTACCTGGCACTGCGGTACAAAGAGGTGGAGGAGAACGAGGAGATGATGTGATTTGTTGTCGAGTAATTCATGATTAAATCAATCGATATGAAGAGATTATTATTATTGGTAATTGTTTTGTTCGGAGCGGTAAACGCTTGGGCTGAGGAGGGATCAAAGGAGTTTAAGAAGAGCTTTCCTGCGGCATCCATTAACGAGTTGACGGTTACGAACCGCTATGGGAATATCGATGTTAAGCAGGAAGGTGATGAGTTTTCCATCACGACTTCCGTGTGGGTGGAGGCAAAAACAAAAGCCAAGGTTGACGAGATATTAGAGTATATTTCCATAACGGCCAAGGAGCAGGGGGCCGTGTTGAACGTGGAGACGTTGTTCCAGAAGGATATGAGCCTGCGGCAGATGTTCGCGGGGGTGACGGTGAGCGTTGACTATCATATTAAGGTTCCGAAAGGTAAGAAAGTACGTCTGGTATGCACGGAGGGAGGCGCCTTGGTGGCCGATTTCGTGGGGGATATGAGCGTGGAGATCGTATCCGGTAATTTTAAGGCCAATTCAGTGACGGGGGGAGAGTTTTCCGTGAAACAGAATAAGGGAGAATTTGAGGTGGAGAAATTGGGAAACATGACGGCCGAGTTCAAATCCTGTAAGGTGAAGATCGGGGAAGGGAAGGAGATGAAACTGGATTGCACGTCAACGACTTTGCAGTTGATGGAGGCGGATAAACTTTCGTTGAAGACATCGGGAGGAACCTGTTACCTGGGGATGGTCGAGGATATGGACGGGACTTCTTTCTACACGAAATACGAGGTGCAGGATATTGGCGGGTCGCTCAAGATGGATATGCGTTGGGGCGAGTTGAACGTGCGTAATATCAATTTCTCGTTCGCTACTGTTGACGTGAAAGGTTCTTCCACGAAGGTGGGGTTGACTTTCATGGAAGGATGCGGTTACACCCTGGAGTTGGCACGTAATAAAAATTTGAAGGTGGAATTGCCCGAGGGCGTGACGCTGGAGAGTAAACCGACGACGGATAAGAATACCGTGCTGGAGACCGGGTTTATCGGGAATAAAAAATACGCGGGAAAAGTGAATCTGAATTTGTCGGGAGGAAGTCTTTTTATTCAATAAAATGTATCAAACACATATATTTGCTAATGGATTACGATTAATCCATAACTATGTTCCGAATAAAGCCGCTTATTGCGGGTTGATTATAAACGTGGGGAGCCGGGATGAACGGGAGGATGAACTGGGAATGGCTCATTTTATAGAACACGTGATTTTTAAAGGTACGGAGAAACGTAAAGCCTATCATATATTGAGTCGTCTGGAAGATGTCGGGGGTGAGTTAAATGCTTACACCACGAAGGAGGACACGTGCGTGTATGCCACGTTTATGGCAAAGGATTACGAGCGTACGTTGGAATTGTTTGCCGACATCGTGTTTCATTCTGTGTTCCCGGAGAAGGAGATAGAGAAGGAGAAAGACGTGGTGCTGGATGAGATAAACTCGTACAAGGATAACCCGGGAGAGTTGATTTTCGACGATTTCGAGGAGCTGATTTATACCGGTTACCCGATCGGACGGAATATCTTGGGTGACGAGGCTTCCGTGGAACGGATCTCCCGGGATATGGTGTTGGATTTCGTGAGACGTAATTATTTCACGAACCGGATGGTGATTAGCTCGGTCGGGGATATCCCGTTCGAGAAGTTGGTGCGTCTGGTGGAAAAGTATTTTTCGCCTTACGAGGCCGGAACTCCATTGAGGAACCGGATTAAGCCGGAGATTTACACTCCCCGTTTCGTGGAGATGGATCGGGACACGCACCAAAGTCATTGTATTATCGGGAATATCGCTTACGATTACACGGAGGATAACCGATTGGCGTTATCGCTGTTGATGAACTTGTTGGGAGGGACGGGGATGAATTCCCGTTTGAATTTGAATATCCGTGAAAAGTACGGTTTGGCTTATAATATCGAGGCGTCGTACACGCCTTATTCGGACACGGGGGTATCCATGATTTATTTCGGTTGTGACCCGGAAAATGCCGAATGGTGTCTGAATTTGTGCAAGAAGGAGATGCGGGCCTTGTATGAAGAAAAGTTGGGACCCTTGCAGTTGAAACGGGCAAAGGCTCAGATGGTGGGGCAACTGGCGATCTCGTCGGAGAATTACGAGAACTTGATGTTGTCGATCGGGAAGAGTTTCTTGATTTACGATAAGGTGGATAGCCTTGAAGATATTTATACCCAGATCGAGGAAATTACACCGGAGTTGCTGATCCGGGTGGCGAAGGAGGTCTTCGACGTGGAGAAGCAATCTGTATTACTATATAAATAGAGACTGTCATGTTGGAAATGGATGCTGAATTGGAACAATATATACTGGCGCATAGCGAGCCGGAGGGGGAAGTGTTGGCCGAGTTGTCAAGGGCGACCCATCTGAATGTATTGCGTCCGAGAATGTTATCCGGGAATTTGCAAGGGCAGTTCCTGAAAATGATATGCCGGATGATAGGCGCCCGTCGGGTGCTGGAGATCGGGACGTACACGGGGTATGCCGCTATTTCGATGGCTGCCGGGTTGGAGGAAGGGGGTGTGCTGCACACGATCGACGTGAACGATGAGTTGGAAGATTTCACTCGCCAATATATTGAAAAAAGCGGTTTGCAAGAGCGTATCGTTTTTCACGTGGGGGATGCTTGTGAGATTATTCCCACGCTGGATGAAATGTTTGACCTGGTGTTTATCGATGCCGATAAACGGGAATATTCGGAATATTACCGCTTGGTGTTTGATAAGGTTCGTCACGGGGGAATCATTGTCGCGGACGACGTGTTGTGGGATGGTAAGGTGGCGGACCCGCGGGTGAAACCGGATGCCCAAACGAAAGGTATATTGGACTTTAATGAAATGGTGCAGGCTGATAGCCGGGTGGAGAATATCCTGTTGCCTGTTCGTCACGGGCTAATGATCGTGAGAAAAGTTTAGAATTTAAAATTTAAAGGCTATCTTTGTTCTATCATCTATTGAAAATTGAATAGCGCATTTTCAATTTTCAATTTTCAATTTTCAATTATTATGAGGCAATATTTAGATTTACTGGATAGGATTTTGACGGAGGGGACGGTGAAAGAGGACCGGACGGGGACGGGAACGATTAGCGTGTTCGGTCACCAGATGCGGTTTAACCTGGAAGAAGGTTTCCCTTTGCTGACCACGAAGAAATTGCATTTGAAGTCAATTATATACGAGTTGTTGTGGTTCCTGAACGGCGATACGAACGTGAAGTATTTGCACGATCACGGGGTGAGTATCTGGGATGAATGGGCAGATGAAGAGGGTGGATTGGGACATATCTATGGTTACCAATGGCGCTCATGGCCTAAGCCGGACGGGACTTCTCTGGATCAGATTTCCCAAGTGGTGCATGACATCAAGCATAGTCCGAATTCCCGTCGGTTGATCGTGAGCGCGTGGAATTCGGGGGATATTGAAAATATGGCATTGCCCCCTTGTCACGCGTTATTTCAGTTTTACGTGGCTAACGGGAAATTGTCCTGCCAATTGTATCAGCGTAGTGCCGATACTTTTTTAGGCGTGCCGTTTAATATTGCCTCGTATGCTTTGTTGACCATGATGATGGCGCAAGTGTGCGGTTTGAAACCGGGAGAATTTGTACATACCTTGGGTGACACGCATATCTACTTGAATCATATCGAACAGGTGAAATTGCAGTTGACACGTGAACCCCGTGCTTTACCCCGGATGGAAATTAACCCGGACGTGAAAAGCATATTCGATTTTAAATACGAAGATTTCACGTTGTGCGATTATAACCCGCATCCACATATAAAGGGGGCGATATCGGTATAATGTAGAATTTAGAGTTTAAAATTTAGAATGAAAAGATTCCCGAAGACGCTCTCTGTCAGAGAAAGCTAAAAGGTAAAAGTTAAAAACTAAAAGTTGAAAGTAGTAAATTTAGAAGCGTTGATTTTGTGGGTAGAAATCTAAAATCATAAATCATTAAATCTAAAATTAATTCGATGGTTTTATCAATAATAGTAGCAGCGGCAGAGAATAATGTTATCGGAAGGGATAACGGGTTGATATGGCGACTTTCGGCTGATTTGAAACGTTTTAAGGCTTTGACCACGGGGCATACGATATTAATGGGACGGAAGACGTTCGAGTCGATCGGTCGGGCATTGCCTAACCGGAGAAATATTGTTATTTCCCGGAATCCGGAATTCGAGGCCGCTGGATGCGAGGTAGTGCATAGCGTGGAGGAGGCTTTGGAGTTGACGAAAAATGAAGACGAGGTGTTCGTGACCGGGGGCGGGACGATTTACAAGAAGTTGTGGGATAAAGCAGATCGGTTGTATCTTACTGTTGTCCATCAGGAATGCGAGGGCGATACGGTGATTCCGTCTGTTGACCCCGAAGTTTGGAGAGAGGTCGCGAGAGAAGTGGGGAAGGCGGATGAGAAAAATGAATGTGATTACACGTTTATAAATTACGAGCGGGTAAAATGATTGATTACCAAATTAATCCGAAATACAAGTCATTGGAAAAGGCCATTCTGGATATTCCTCGTCGTTTTGATCGGGAAGGAGAGGTCATTGATAATAAGCGGAACGTGATTAAGATATTGGAGGTGGAAGGAGAACGTTTTAACGTGAAATCCTTTAAGACACCCAATGTCATTAATCAATTCGCGTATGCTTACGTGCGGAAGGGAAAGGCTCAACGTTCGTTCGAGTACGCGAATACGTTGTTGGAGAGGGGTGTGGATACCCCGGAACCGATTGCTTATATCGTTTATCGGAATGTCTTCGGGGTAACCCGTAGTTTTTATATTTCCCGGCAGGAAGAGTATGACTATACTTTTCGGGATTTGCGGGTGAAACGTCCGGCTGATCTGGAATTTATTTTACGGGAGTTCACCCGGTTCACGTATCATTTTCACACGCAATCCATCTATTTTATCGATCATTCACCGGGGAACACGTTGATCCGGAGAGAGGGTGAACGGGTTCATTTTATGTTGGTTGACTTGAACCGGATCAAGTTCATGACGATTTCCCCGTTGGTGGGATTGAAGAACTTTTACCGCTTGAATGCAACAGATGATATGATTGATATTATCGCGGACGAATATGCCCGGTTGACACATTCGGACGCGATGGAAATGACCCGCCTGTTGAAAGAGTGGACTCATGCCCACGATGAGCAGGTGCTCAAACGGAAAGCCAAGAAGAAGAGTTAGTTTATCTTCTTTTGACTTTGCCGAACTTCTTGATACTGGTGTATTTACGCCAAAGATTTAATTTTCGTTTCTTGGGTACTCCGTGGCGGGAGATATAGTCTCTGGCGGCGTCAAGCATACGGTGGCAGACTTTCCCGTCCAGATAGGGGTCGTAGTTGTCGATGATCCATTTGCGTTTTGAGGCGAGTGCTGCATCTTGAAGTACGAGATCGAAGGCGTCGGGAAGATCTTCCGGATGTTGAATATCCAGCCAGTAAATATCTTTGGCAATGGTTTTGTACGTGATGACTGGTTTGTCGAGTAGCAAGAATTCGTACACGGTCGAAGAGGTGTCACTAATCATGACATCGGCCATGATCTGGTATTTCGTGATATTGTGATCCTCTACCCAAAGCATATTTTCATGTTTCTCGGCCAATTGCCTGTATGCTTCCATCCATTCACTCCGGGTTAACGGGTGAAATTTCAGAATGAGTAAGACATCTTTTTCCCGGGCTAATTTTTCCAGTCCCTCTTTTATGAATGGCAAGGAAGTTAACGATGGAGAAAAGGTTGGGGCATACAAGGCCAATTTGCTTTTCCGGTGCTTTCGGAGTAGTGCGTTTTTTTCAGCGTCAAAAGTGTGGAGATTTTCATAAATCCAGTCTTGGCGAGGCCATCCTGTTTCTACAACTTCAAAATCCTTGTATTTTTTGGCAAGTGCTTTAAAGCCTTCCGTGAAGAATGGGCCTTGGGTAAAATAGGTGTCAAAATAACGGCGGATTACCCAATGATCCTTTTTCTCGGCAGCGTAGCCGTGAAAGATTTGTATTTTCACTCCCGGCAAATAGTAGGGAACGATGTTGCAGGGAACGAATAGGACATCCGGGGAAAAATCGTAGATTTCCTGTATGCTGTTTGTCCATTTCACCTCGTCTTTTAACGGAAAGTCCGGAATATTTTTAGGTTGAACATACCATATCACGGAATGTCCCCCTTCTTTATTGGCCTCGACTTCGAGAGGTTGTAAAATATTTATCGCGTATTTTTGTTCGCAAAATAGTACAATTTTCATGCTTGTAGGTGTTTGGGTATTCGATTGATGGCGTCGTGAAAATCTTCGGGAGTGTCAAGCTCCATGGAGAAATAGGCGCTCGTGTCCACCGGATAGAAATATTGTCCTCGTGCAATCAAGCGTTCGAAGGCTAATTCATAAAAAACATTATCCAGTTTTTCGTGTAGGATCATGTGTTCCAGTTCTTCGTGTAGGGCAAGGAGATAGGCATGAGATATTTTTTCAATGCCGATGGATTCACCGATGGCCTTTTCTATGGAACACGTTTTGCTGAGTTCCGTGATTTGATTTTTCCCGTTCACGATGACTTTGATCTCTTCCTCCCCGAGTTTATGACTGTCCAGTGCCAGGCAGTTAGCATGAGGGGCATCCCGTAATATTTTTATCATGAGCGGATCAAATAAAATGTCGCTGTCAAGTAGAATAATTTCTTTTTCCTGTTGAACTTCGGGTAATGCCAGCCACAAGGAATATATGTTATTGGTGGTGGCGTAAAGTTCATTGTGGATGAATTTGACGCTTAAAGAAGGGTAGCGAGTTTGCACGAAGGATTCCAGCATTTCATGCAAGTATCCGGTAACGATAACAATTTCACGGATATTATTTTCCAATAAGGCATCAATCGTTCTTTCCAACAAAGAACGATCGCCTATTTTTAGCAGGCATTTCGGCCGATCGTTTGTGAGCGGTCGTAACCGGGAGGCAATGCCCGCGGCAAGGATTATAGCTTTCATACACGTTGCCGGGTTAGGATGGGGTTGACACGACTTCTTTGATGGTGTCTATCACCAAACGGTTTTGTTTTTGGGTTCCCAACGTGATCCGCATGTGCGTGTTAATATCTTCCTCGTTCATGAACTTGATGATTAGGTCTTTCGCTTTGAACGCGTTCTGTAATTGGGATTTTAATGAAATCGGGTATTTCACCAGAATAAAGTTTGCTTCCGAGTGATACACTTTGAATCCTTCCAAGGCACCGATTTCCCGCATATAGGTTTCCCGGTCTTCTGCCATGAGGTCTGCCACGTTCTGATAATAATCGTTTGCTTTCAATACGGCAATACCGATTTCTTCGGAAAGTCGGTTATAACCTAAATATTTCGTGCTGTAATTCAAGAACGAGGACAAATTCTTCCCGATAAAGGCAAAGCCGAGACGTAATCCGGGAAGTCCGTAGAACTTGGAGAGGGTCCGGATGATCAGTAAATTCGGGAACTCTTCAATGAGTGGTTTTATGTATGATGTGTCTTTATTGCTAAAAGACGCGTAAGCCTCGTCAATGACAATGGCTGTTTCCCGGGGAATAAAGGAGAGAATTTCGTGTAACTCTTCTTTTGACAAGGAATTTCCGGTCGGATTGTTCGGGGAGGCAATTAACACGATTTCCGGGTTTTCCCGTTCTACCGTTTCCCGGATGCTCTGAATATCATATTTGAAGGTGTTTCCGTCCTCGAATAGCGGGTAGAAAATGGTTCGTCCGTTTACCTCATCTGCGATGGATTTGTAGTACCACCATGAAAATTTAGGGATTAATAGTGTTTTTTGTTTTTGGCCACCGGATAGGAAGTAGTGAACGACTTGTTTTAATATATCTTCTCCACCATATCCCAAAATGACTTGTTTTTCCGGAATATCATATAGTTCGGCGATGTAATCGGATAGAATACTCTTTTTGCCTTCATCGTAAATTCTTGTGTAAAAACATAATTTGTCCGGATCAAAGTTTCTTAAGACTTTTTCAATTTCCGGGGCGGGACCGTAGTTGTATTCATTGCGGTCAAGGTATGCAATTTTCTTTCCCATCATAAATTGATCGTTTGTTGACATTTTTCTGCATGTAATTTTCTCCAAGAAGAATAAGCGCAACTAGCTGATTAACAGCTGTGATTAATAAATGAGTGTTTGTTTGTATTTGTTGAGTTTATTGGTTAAATTTGCGTATTATTAAACGATCATTTATTAATTTTAGCAATTTGCTGTTTTCTATCTTTTGGAGATAATAGTGATTATTGGTGTTATTATCTTTGCAAAGATAAAAACTTTCCTCTATTTATGATGAGAAATTGTGAACGAAATGGTAGTGTATCTATTTGTTATATAATAATTTGAGTGCTTAAAATCGTTCATTTTGAGGCCGTGTGGCGGGGTCCGAAAGGAAAATACTTTACCTGCCAACGGGTTTGTAATTTTCGAAAAAGATTGAGCGGTTTTCTTTTAATTTTCCCCTTGTACTTGGCGATAAAGTCATCCACGGCATCGAGAATGCGGGCTGAACAGCGCCCATCTCTATAAGGTTGATGACTATCGGTGTATTTTCGGATATTATCCATTAGTTCTTTGGGATGCGTTAGGGCTTTTTCAATAGCAGGTTCAATCAACTCGGGGGAATCTACATCGATAAGATAATTCCCCGGAGACGTGTTTTTGTAAGTTACGACAGGTTTGTCAAAGAACAGGAATTCGATGATGATGGATGAACTGTCACATAGGAGGACATCCGCTTTTTGCAGAAGTTCCACGTTATTATCTCCATCGTAGAAACTGACGTTATCTAATGAATTGGCCAGATTCTTGTATTTTTCCACGATTTCCGGAGACATTTTCGGATGGAAGGTAATTAACCATTGCCAGTTTTTTTCTTTGGCCAACCGTGCGATTTCATCGTATAAATGGGGGGTAGAAGTTATGCCGGGAGTAAACGTTGAGGCGTATAGAATAGTCGGTACCGGATTTTTTTCTTTCGGGACGAGCGGAAAAAATAGATCGGTTTTACTCCAACCAGTTTCATATACCTTGAAATGCCGATATTGTTTTTCAAGTTCCAGAAAATGAGGGGTGGAAGTACTTCCTTGCGTGCAGAATATGTCGAATAATCCCCGGATGCGGAAATGATCGCCTCTTCCGGGACGCTTGTCTATCGAGAAACCATGAAAAACTTGGACTTTAACACCGGGAAAGAAATCATGTACCTTATTCCCCGGGGCAAAGACGGCAATCGGATTGTATTCCATGACTTCTTTGATTGTTTTCAATTGTTTTTCCCCTTCATGTAAATATTGATCACAAGGAGAGGTGAAGAACCATGCGACATCATCTCCTCGTCGCCAAATCTCTGATTGGATGGGTCTTAAAATAGGATAAGCGTATGATAACGAAACAAAGAATAAATACCTTTTCATAAACTGCCGATTTATTTTGGAACAAAGATAAAAAATATAATTTTTTCGAATAGGAATATCTCGAAATAAAGCTTTATGGCCGAAATAAAGTTGTTATAAGATCTTAAAGGGGATTTGCATAGGGAAAGGTTATAATTGGAATACTTTTTGCTATTTTTGTAATAATAATTGGATTGAAAAAGGGTATTATGTTATTTGCAGAATTATGCTATCGGATTTTTGAGGAGAGTACGTCATGTTATCACGTGCAGGATTGTGTTGATGCTGACATGGAAAATCCATACGAGTATAAATCAATCGAATATTATTTATTTCTCAAAAATTGGGTAGATGCAGTCCAGTGGCATTTGGAGGATGTCATTCGAGATCCGGATATAGACCCCGTAAAAGCGTTGGAAATCAAACGACGTATAGATCGGTTGAATCAACGTCGGACGGATTTGGTCGAATTGCTGGATGGATATTTCTGGGATAAATATAAAAACGTGAGAATCTTATCTTGTGCTACCGTGAACACGGAGAGTCCGGCATGGGCGATAGACCGGTTATCTATTTTGTGTTTGAAAATTTATCACATGGAACAGGAGGTGCAGCGTAGAGAGGTTGCTCAAGTACATGTGAAGGAGTGTGATGATAAGCTGAGCGTGTTGCTGGAACAGAAAAGAGATTTAATACTCGCGATCAATCAACTTTTGGAAGATATAGAAACGGGACGTAAATACATGAAAGTCTACAAACAGATGAAAATGTATAACGATCCGGAATTGAATCCCGTATTATATAGAAAAGGGCAAGGATTATGAGTGTAAAAAAAGTATTGGTGATTCGCTTTAGGAGAATAGGAGATGCGGTATTGTCAGTCGTGATCTGTAGCTCTATTCGAAAAAGTTTTCCGGAGGCGGAGATTCATTACGTGTTGAATGATCATATTGCTCCTTTGTTTGAAAATCATCCGGATATAGATAAGATTATCACCTTTTCAAATGAAGAAAATAATCATTTCTTTAAATACTTGCGAAAAGTCCGGCAGTTGATGAAAACGGAACGCTATGACGTGATCATCGATACTCGTGCCACGATAAAAACTTTATGGTTCAGTGCCTTTTCTTTAAGAACGAAATATCGTATCGGAACATCTAAATTTTATAATCATTTTTTTCATAATTACCGGGTGCGTAATCACGTGAATGATGACTTGGACGAAGTTGTGCGAAATCTGTTATTGTTACAGCCCTTGGAGCGAGAAGGGAAGTTGGTAATGACCACTGATTTCCGGTTGTACGTGACAGAACAGGAAACGGCAGAATTCAAGAGCTACATGGAACAAGAGGGGATTAATTTTTCCCGCTTTATCGTGGTATGTACTCCTTTTACCAGAGTGGCGAGGAAGGCTTGGGATATGGCGAAAATGAAGGAGATATTGTCTCGTATCATTCAGCGTTATGATGCCCAGTTGATTTTTAATTATTCTCGGGAAGAAAAGGCTGCGGCTTTGACATTGTACGAGGATATGGGGAAAGACGAGCATATTTTTATTAATATAGAGGCCGATTCGTTACGGAAATTGGTATCCATGCTGGAAACAGCCGATTTCTTTTTTGGAAATGAAGGTGGCCCCCGGCATATCGCGCAGGCGTGTCACTTGCCGGGACTGGCTATTTACCCGCCTTGGGTTGAACTACCTAGATGGCTGCCGTCCAATGATCCGCGTTATCAGAGCGTGAGTCCTTTTGATATGTTTCCCGGGCAGGTAATTGAGGGGAGAACGGAAAAAGAGTTATTTGATCTACTTTCCGTGGAATACGTGTGGGAACGTCTGCAACCTATGATGGATGAGGCTTTCATTAATTGTGCTTTTGAATGAGTGACGTGTTTTTACCTATACTATAAATTCATCGCGAAAATGTCGGTAAGACGATAAATTTCTTTAATTTTGTTTTCGATAGATGGAGTGGTAGAATTTAACAGGTATTGGAAAGAATACTAAAGATGATTTTATGAGTAAGGTTATAACATACGGCACTTATGATGTTTTGCATCAAGGTCACATAAATTTATTGAAACGGGCGAAAGAACTAGGTGATTATCTTATTGTAGGTGTGACGTCTGATCGTTTTGATCGGGAGCGGGGTAAACTCAATGTCAAAAATAATGTCTTGGAGCGCGTGGAGGCCGTCAGAAAAACAGGTTATGCCGACGAGATTATTATTGAAGATTACGTGGGGCAAAAGATAGATGATATACAAAAATATAATATAGATATTTTTACTGTCGGTTCCGATTGGGTGGGTAAATTCGATTATTTGAATGAATTTTGTAAAGTGGTGTACTTGCCTCGTACGGAAGGAGTGTCATCAACCCAAATAAGAAATGAATCTCAACAGATCGTGCAGCTGGGGGTTGTGGGAAGTGGACGAATTGCAAACAGGTTTATTCCTGAAGCAGGATTCGTGAATGGCATTTCCATTACGGCTGTTTATAATCCCATGCGAGAGGATGCTTTGCAGTTTTGTGAAAGATTTAGCGTGACGAATTACGATTCATATGAAGGTTTTCTAAGTGCGATTGATGCCGTGTATATTGCATCACCTCATCTCACGCATTATGAATATATAAAAATGGCATTGATGGCCGGTAAGCATGTTTTGTGTGAAATCCCAATGGTCTTGAGCGGGGAGGAGGCCAAAGAACTCTACTCGCTGGCTGAAGAAAAGCGCTTGGTATTGCTTGAAGCATCTAAAACAGCCTTCTGCCCGGCATGGAATCATTTACTCACGCTTGTGAAAAGTGGGGTGATCGGGGAAGTGGTTGATGTCAAGGCTTCTTTGTCAAAACTCGTGCCCAATAACGTCAGAGAGATGGATGTTAATCAGGCTGGTGGTAGTGTTACAGAACTAGCCCCATTCCCTTTGATGGCTATCGTGAAGTTGCTTGGCAAGGATTATTTAGGGATGCATTTCTTTTCAAAAATGCAGGATGGGGTGGATATTTTCACGAAAGGTGAAATCGTTTATGGGAACGCGGTTGCTTCCATCACGCTGGGTTTGGGAGTGAAAACTGAAGGCAATTTGGTCATTTCGGGTACAAAAGGATACGTGCTTGTTCCATCCCCTTGGTGGTTGACGAATTATTTCGAGGTGAGATACGAGGATCAGAATTTGAATAAGAAATATTTCTATACTTATCAGGGTGACGGGTTACGTTATGAGATTCAGGAGTTCGTGACGATGGTGTTGAGCGGGCGGACAAGTAGCTACAAATTGAATCATAATGAATCAATCACGATCGCCAAGATTATTGGTAGTTACCGAGATTCGAATAATACAACATATTTAAAATAGGATTGTAGTATGAAGTATGCAGTTGTAACGGGAGGTACAAAAGGTATCGGGTTGGGGATTGTAAAAGTATTGTTAGAAAGAGGTTTTCACGTGTTTACGAATTACGCTCGTGATAAAGAATCGGCAGAACGGGTGGGACAAGAGTTAGAACAATGGAAGGATCGTTTGAGTATTGTTCAAGCCGATCAAAGTGATAAGGAGTCTTTTGCACGATTTGTTCAATTCGTGAAGTCTAAGGCCGAGTCCATAAGTTGTATTGTTTGTAACGCGGGGATGACCATACGGAAACCTAACATGGAAATTACGGATGAGCAATGGGAACAAGTGATGCAAGTGGCTGTTAATTCTCACTTTTATTTGATCCGGGATTGTTATGAAATGATCGAGCCTGATTCCCGGATCATTTTCATAGGCTCAATGATGGGAGTATTGCCTCATGGAACATCGTTGCCTTACGGTGTTTCTAAAGCGGCAGTTCATGCTCTTGCAAAGAATCTAGTTAAGGAATTTGAGGGAACGGGAACCACCGTTAACGCTATTGCTCCCGGCTTTGTTGAAACCGAGTGGCAAAAGAATAAGCCCCAAAACATTCGGGAAAATATTTATGGTAAGACTGCAATAAAAAGATTTGCAGCCGTTGATGAAATTACAAACGCTGTTGCTTTTTGTCTGGATAATCAATTTGTAAATGGCTCCGTTATCGAGGTTAGTGGAGGCTATTGTTTTAAATAAATAATAAGGGGCTGAATTTGCCCCTTGTTTTTATGCTTTTATGCTATTGTTTAGCTCTAGTAATTTGTCAACGATCCTTGGTGATACTTTTCCATCCACCGCACCCATGACATAGTGGATCAATTCTTCTCGTTTGGCCTTGTTTTTATCCGTTCCGGCAAGGGCCTCTTGTGCATTTTTCACCATATTTTGATACCTTTTTGGGGTGTCCGCCACTTCCCATAGATAGAAATTTTCCGTGTCTAATCGCTTTCTCGCTTTGTGAGGAAATAAGCGATCATGCAATCTGTATCTCAAAAACATATTGACAATAGCCGGTTTGCCTATTCCGGCAAACTCGAATACGGCACTTGACATATCGGAAATCATTAAATCGGAAGCGTTTAAAAATGGCAGAATATCTGTTTCGTTAAAGTGGGCTAGGTACACGTTCGGGTATTTGGCCCACGTTTCTAGACGATGTAAATCTCTCCGGTATCTTTTTCGCAAAAATAGATGAGAGTGCGGTTTTAAAATGATATTATATTCGGCAAAGTCTTCCGGGAATTTCTTACCCATTTTCAAGATGGATGACGGGTAAAAAGTGGGAGCGTACAGTATGGTTTTTTTGTTTATGTCTAAATGACAGCTTTGGAGAAATTTGATACGATCTTCTTCTGTTAATTGAAAGTAATTATCCAGTTTAGAATATCCGGATATATAATAGATTGATTTTTTCTCCGGGAAGAGTTCGAGTAACCTGTCTTCCATGAATTTTCCATCCAAGAAACGTAAATCTACATCATTCAGATCCGGAGCGTAATTGACCGTTTTCCCGCCCCACGTGCCGTGCATGATGAGGGCAGATTTTTTGAATGGGGTCGAAATGTGACGCGGGGCATTCCCGAAAACCATGATATTACACTCCCGGTGCTCTTCATCAAGACAATACGTGAATCCCTTTTCTTGGCAATACTTGATGGATTCTTCCCGTTGATTCAATTCATCCCTTCCCCTGTTTTTAGGGATAATGATGACGTATGATATGTTTCGTTTAATGATTTCTTTGATGACGGGTTCGAAGTGAGGGATATAATATAGTTTCTCAAGATAAAAGCCGATCGTGTAATTTTCCATACGTAATTGTTGGTATATCTTTTCTCCTTTGATTTCGTGTTGAAAACGATCAAAAAACGATCGTTTATTGATAGACAAAATTAGGGAATAACAATGATAAATGCAAATGAATAAGGGCCTATTATCTGTCTTGATAGCTAGATTGTTGTGCGTTTTCTTGATAAAAGACAAATGTTAAAAGATTGAATGTTAAAAAACGATCGTTTTTTATAATATTATAATGGTTATAATGCAAATGTCAATGATGAAAATATCGCTTATTATATCCACGTATAATCGACCCAGTGCGTTGAAATTGTGCTTGGAAAGCGTTAAGCGGCAAAATCGGTTACCTGATGAAGTTATTATTGGGGATGATGGTTCCGGGGATGAAACCGCAGCTTTAATTCGTGAATTTCAAAAAGATTTTCCTGTACCGTTATTACATGTGTGGCAGGAAGATAAAGGATTTCGTGTCGGGAAAATACGGAATAAATGTATTGCAAAAGCCAAGTACGATTATATCGTACAAGTGGATGGCGACATGGTTTTGCATTCAAGTTTTATAACGGATCATCTTTCGTGTGCTCGTAGGGGATATTATATAAAAGGGGGCCGGGTGAATATAACTAGAATGGAGACAGAACGATTATGTAATCGTGAATATACCCCGTTAGGATTTTTTACATGGGGCTTGACGAGAAGGGAAAATGCGATTCACTGTCTATTTTTGGCCAAGTGCTTGGCTCCGTATCGTAAAACTCGTCCGGGATTAGGATGTAATACTTCTTTTTGGCGGAAAGATGCTTTGCGAATCAATGGCTATGATGAATATTACGTTGGATGGGGTGGGGAAGATTATGATTTCAGCGTGCGTTTGTTGAACGTGGGTTGTAAAAAAATAGCATTAAAATTTGCCGCCATTGGGTTTCATTTGTGGCATGAAGATAAATACATGGAGAATCGGAAAAAGAATTTTGATTATTACAATGAGAAGGTCGAGCAAAAAGCGACATGGTGCGAAAATGGGATCGATCAATATTTAAAAGATAATAACGAAATGTGATGAAAAGCATTTTTTATTACATGGAGTGTTATATCCGTCTTTTGAAATACAGACGACGTTTCTATAAAAAACAAAAGGCGTTAGGGTTTATTCCAGATATAAGGTCAACCGACGAGACATTGGATAAAATATTACGGGAGCATTGTTCTGTCAGTCGATTTGGGGATGGAGAGTTCAATCTTTTACGTCAGAAAGGGAATGGATTTTGCGCTTTTAATCAATCCTTGGCCAAAAGATTACAAGAAGTGCTAACGGCACCCCTTCCCTGTCATATTGTTTGTTTACCTTATGCGCTTGTTTCACGAGAAAACTTGAACTTGCGTACGAAAGTTTTCTGGTTATCTTATTTTATAAAAGCGTACGATGTTTTCATTCGCTATCTGAAATCGGGATACGTGTATTACGATGCCTCGTTTACTCGATTTTATTTTGCGTACAAGGATAAACGTGTATGTGAGGGGTATTTGGAAAAGATACGACAAATATGGTTTGATCAGGATATTCTCTTGATAGAGGGTGAATATAGTCGTTTGGGAGTAAATAATGATCTTTTTATTCACGCTCGTTCATTGAAACGGATTTTATGTCCCGCGAAAGATGCTTTTGAGAGATATGTTGATATAATGTGTGCCGCTCGAAAATATGGAAGTAATAAATTGATTCTTGTTGCTTTGGGGCAAACGGCAACCGTGTTGAGCTATGATTTGGCTAAATTAGGTTATTGGGCGATTGATATAGGGCATGTTGATATTGAATACGAGTGGTTTTTACGGGGTGCGAAAGATAAACTTCCGGTAGCCGGGAAGTATGTTAATGAGGCAAAAGGTGATGTTTTTCGTGAAAAGAAAATCCAGGATGAAAATTACGAGAAAACGATTGTAGAACGCATTTCCGGTTTATCATGTTAAAAATGTTCGTGCGGGAGAAAACGTGGAGATTATTATTCCTGCTTGTCGGTTTTTTGTCGGGAGGCCTTGGAATATTATACGGGATGACTTTTCATTATATTCTTTTGAGCATGGTGTTGTTTTACGCCATCTTGGATTGGGATTCATGTGTGGAGCGGTTACATGCAGGACGAAAATATATATTGGTGTTCATCGGTTATTTCCTGTATTTAGTTCTACAAACGTTTTTCTTATTTTGGGATTCCGGTATAGAAGGAAATGCGCATTATGGCATATTCGAGACGACACTGCTTAATTTTATTTTGGTACCCGTGTATGTTGCCATGTTAAAAGGATGGTTGACGGTTCCTTTACTGAAACGTTTCCTGTTTTTATTTTGTGCGGGATGCGTGTTATTGAATGGGTATATCGTGTTCGATTTATTGGCAGGAGAAGCATTCTCGAATGCTCAGGAAGCTTTAGGGCGTTTATACATAAATCGTTTTGGCGAGAATAAAACCTCTCTCTTGGGAGGAAATTTATTGCTGGAGCCACAAGTTTTTTACATCGTTTTGGCGGCGCTGGTTTCGTACGGGTTGATTTTTTGGAGTGGTCGGAAGCGTGTGAAGTTGGCGTGTGGCATCATGTTTCTGTTGTTACTATTATTCTTGTCATTCACCGTGTCGAAAGCCGGTATTTTGGCCTTTTCTCTCGGTTTTATAGTAATGAATATATGTTTTATGAAACAAAACGCATGGAAGTTTTGTTGGGTATTTTCTGTTTGTGTATTGTGCATAGGTTTTATGTTGTTTGCATCAGATAGTTTTGAACAGAAATATAAAGAGAGGGTGGACGAAGTTTTAACCGAAGTTATGAATGTCAGGCAAGGCATTTATGACGGGAGTACGATTGCGCCTAGAATTGGGTTTGTTCGGGAAGCTTATAGGCATGCTAACGAATTTGCAGTTTGTGGGTTAGGAGTTTATGCTAAGGAGCGGGTGAAGATCTGGTTGCGGGATTCGGATGCGGGGCTTGGAGAATTTAGGAACGTGCATAATACATTTTTACATTATTGGATACAGGGTGGCATTTTAGGGATCAGTTTGGTCGTGTTTCTTTGGGGTGTACCGCTCTACTGCATGGTGAAAAATCGGAAATATTCTTATCTGATAATTTCCCTTGTGGTCGTTGTTGTCATCACGAATAGCACCTGTATTTTATTGGATTTGAATAATTCGAGATTGATAATTGTGTTATTGTCTTCCATGTTTTATTTTCATGGGGATGTTTTTTATGAATTAGAAAAAAGTTGATTGTTCCCAAATAGATTTTTCCCGTATTTGATAATCAAGTGAATATCAAATCATGTATATTTGTGCCATAATTGAAGATTATGGATCAAATGGTAAGGTTTCAGAAGTATTTTTTTCTTGCGACAGGTTTCTTGTTGGGAAGTTTAATCCCCTTGTTTGGCAATGCGTTTAATTTTATACTCATTGTTTTCATGTTTGTGCAGATTGGCATGAATCGAAAGGAAGTATTGGCAAACTTGCGGCAAGAGCGAAAATATTTGTGGGCGATGATTATTTTCTTGGGTTATTTTTCCTTGCACACGATGATTGTGTTGTTGAAAGGGAATCCTGTTGCGGAACCAAGTTACGGTACATTCGAAATCTTGATCTTGAATTTTATACTTGTTCCCGTGTATGTTACAACTTTCAGGAGCTGGCTAACACCTGAATTATTACGACGATTTCTAACTTATTTTTGTATAGGATGTTTCTGCATAAATGTTTATATCTTTTTTGCTTTAACCGGGACAAAATTATTTTCAGATCCGGTAGGGACGTTAAATTTGATATACAATACGCGATTTGGAGAAAATCGATTCGTGTTAGGGGATAAGTTCTGGTTAGAGATTCAGGCATTAATGCTCGCCGTGTCGGCACTTATATCTTATTTCTTGATCATCAAGGAAAGACAAAATGGAAAGAAAATCATGTTCATATTTTTGTTTTTGGCCTTGCTTGTTTTTCTTTCATTTACCGTTACCAAATCTGCTATTATAGGATTTTTGGCTGGATTTTTTGTGCTTAATATTTATTTGTTTAAAAGGTCCTGGGTAAAAGTACGTTATAAACTAGCAACGGTTATATTGATCGTTTTATGTGGCTTTGTCTTGTTGGATAACGTCGCCATGTATGAAGCAAGGATGCAAGAGGTCAGGGAGGAAATCGAGAATGTTAGGAGGGGGGAGTTCTCGGGGGGAACTATCGTTCCCCGGGTTGCATTTATTCGGGAGAGTTTTAAGCATTTTGATGAATTTGGTCTGTGGGGATTGGGGGTTTCTACGAAACATCGTATAAAAGCATGGTTCGATGCCTCTGACATGAATATTGCTCGCTATAAAAATGTCGGAAATATTTTTCTACAGTATTGGGTTACAGGTGGAATACCGGGCTTGGCTTTTGTACTTTTTTTATTTGTCGCACCGGTTTACAGGATGATCCGGAAAAAAAAGATTTCTTATTTGATTATAGGCATATTGCTCCCATTTTTTGCGGTGAGTAATACATGCGTTACCCTCTCTTGGGCCAATTCCAGGTTGTTCATGTTACTCTTTCTGGCTATGTTTTGCTTTTACGGTGATCTTTTCGCCCGACTTGAAGAGTTTTCGGAGGATGAACCTGCTTTTGACAAGAGTTCGATATAACTCACCGTGTTTTTATTGAATTTGCATTAGGTCGTTTATTCGTTACCTTAAAATACCCCTAATCTCGTGTTTCTACATTTACAGGTTTAGAAATTTTCAATAAAAAATAGGTTTGAATTAATGTGAAATATTGTTGTTGAGATGTTATGATGTTGGCATCATATGGTGAGCCGCTCCCATTCCGCTCCCATTCCTCCTCTATTCCGCCCCTATTATAATAATGAAATATTAAATTAAAATAGTAGTTGTTAATGTAGGGGATAAGTCTATTATAACAATTTAGATATAGGATAATAATTCCATCAGATGGAAATTTTATCAGAATGCTCACTTTACTGGGACAAATCATCGCATACTCAAATCACTCGCTAGCGAGGTTGAGTATGCGGGATAAAAATGTGAGATCGAAGGGACAAAAGGGAAACTTCCCTCCAAACGGGATTATAACGTGAGTTTAATACCCTAAAATGGGGCGAAGGAAAAACAATTACTTGTGTCGAACTTGTATTATTTAATAAGTTTACCCTTGCGACTAAGTTTAATCGTGAATCCGAAATTATCTTTAAACAGATCTCCTAAATCGCCGTAGATACCTGTTTCCACGGCAAACGGTAAGTTTTTGAATGGCAATGTTACTTCCAATGCTCCGGAGAATTGATTCTTTTTCATGGGACTTCCGTAAATACCGTAGTTCCTGGAATAGGAAAGCATGAGTTTATAGGGAGTGGTTTGCCACGCCATACCTTTCATCCCGATGTGGTGGGCTATAACTCGGTTGTTAATGATTCGGGTGATACCCCCGGAAAGACCGGGCGTCATGAACGGGCTACCGATAACTCTCTCGTATAAAGTCCATCCACTTCTGTATTCGCCATTGTTGAAATAGTTGTCGCATCCGCCAAGTATTTTTCGGCCATAGAAGTGACTGTTCGGGTCTTGTTTCTCCATTTCTTCCGGGGTGGCGGGACGGTCATGCCGGGAGCCGGATTGGTATTTCGTGTAATAGAATTCATAAATAACGTCCGTGATCCATTGATCCTTTTTCTTGGAACCATAATAAAAACAATAAGTTCCATCCGGGAAAGAGCGAAAATCCGTACCCGAACCATCTTCAAAAGGGATGTCGTGGTAGAAAGATAAAATATAGTTGTCTGCCAAATAATTAATGGTCAAATGTTCCCTTCCCAGGTGATTTCCTAACGCATTGATCGAATCGCTTACACTGGCCCCGGTTCCTCCTTCTTTGGCACAAATGATTCGGATATAATCCTTGAATGATGAAGGTTGTTTGCCTCTATCGGGAGAGGTTCCTGCCCATTGAGCCCAATGTTCAAGGCCGACAATGATTTCCCAGCGTTGATGAGGCTTTATTTTTAAGAAAGCTGATTTGTTGTGTAAACGGGTGTCTTCCACGTAACGATCGTCAATCATCATGTAGTCTGCCCAGTTGAATTTAATAGATAAAACTCCTTTGGTACAGGGAACTTTCATGTATTCACTATTCAAATTATATCCCGGGAAAGTTCGGGAGTTTCCGGAACGGATGAAATTTCCGTTCGTAGAGGAAATACCGTTATATTCTTCCTTGGGATGAATCATTCCGAGGTCTAGGCGAAGATTCCGCCAGCGTGCGCTCGCGTAAAGCTGGTCTAAAATAACGTTGTTGTCCGGACGGGATAAAAATCCTGCGGCAGATACTCCATAAGCGAATTGAATTTTATGGCGATCCGTGAAATCCGAGAAAAGACCTACTTCCAGTAAGGCCCCGTTTCCGTTGGGAATTAAACCATGTTTGTTGTTTATTGCCCAAAAGGGTAATGTATTCTGGTATGCCACGAATCCTGTAAGTGAAGTTTTGTAGTCAACACTTCGTTCTTGTCCCTGCGAGTAAAAAAATAGTAGGGACATCAAGATGGATAATGCTGTTTTTTTCATTTCGCTGTTTTACGCACGTCGTTATTTTTGCTGGGACAAAAGTAACTTTTCTATGATAGAAATATCTTCTTTGTAAGTTAATTTAATATTAAATGGTAAACCTTTGGTTATTTTAATGTGAATCTCCGGCATATATCGTTTAACAACCCCACAATCGTCCGTGCTGAAAAATTCGGGGTCCGTCAGCGCCTTGTTATAGGCTGCTGTTAAGATGTCAGAATGAAATCCCTGAGGGGTCTGAACCTGAAAGAGTGTGGAGCGATCCGGGATGTTGTTCACGAATTGGCGAGAGGTATCGCTTTGTAATATCGTGTCGGTTGAAGGTATTGCCGTGGTGCAGGCTTTGTGGTTTTCGAGTGTTTCAATGACACTATCTATGATTTGCGACGTGACTAGCAGGCGAACAGCATCATGGATGATTAAATTACATTTCTCTTCTTTATACACGTTTAAGGCGGCGAGAGTAGAGTGATAGCGTTCTTTGCCCCCCGGGACAATGTGTTTCACTTTTTGAAATCCTTCAAGGCGAACAATTTCTTCCGTTTCCTTGATGTAATCTCTGTGTACGACAATGATAATTTCATCAATGCGTTCATGTTTTTCGAATGTGTGAAGCGTGTGTGCCAATACGGTTTTCCCGGCAATTACGATGAATTGTTTGGGTAACTCGCTTCCTAGCCTTCGTCCGGAACCTCCGGCTAGAATTACTCCGATATTTTTCATTCTCTTGATCCTGTTTTTAACCTTTTATTTTTGAGGAATTTCAGATGTTAACACGAATTCCAATTCTCCGCCGTTCATGATCTCGTCATGAGTAATCCAAGTACGATTGAGTTCGTCTCCATTTAGCAAGACTTCCTTCACATAGATATACTGATCATTTTCCCGGTTTGCTTTAATGACAAATTTACGGTCTTGTCCCAGCTTGATGGTTACTTTCTTAAACATGGGTGTTCCCAGTTGATATTTACCGTCACTAGGGTTCACGGGATAGAAACCCATGGCAGAGAAAACATACCATGCAGACATTTGCCCGCAATCTTCATTGCCACAAAGTCCGTCGGGACGATCCGTGTAGAGTTCCCGTCTGATTTTATCCACGTAATATTGTGTTTTGTTGGGCGTATCCGTGTAATTGAACAGGTAAGCCACGTGGTGAGAGGGTTCGTTCCCTTGGGCGTACTGCCCGATCAACCCGCTAATGTCGGGAGAAACATTGTCCCCCTCGATGGTTGAGGGTAGGGTGAACAAACTGTCCAGTTTGTTGGCGAAAGCGGCTTTTCCCCCGTGTAACGCTATAAGTCCCTCCACGTCATGTGGTACAAACCACGAATATTGCCACGCATTTCCTTCGGTGTAATCATCATCCCTGTGGGCCGAGGCGAAGGGGGAAAAAGGCGTTTTCCACTTCCCGTCGGAAAGCTTTGCCCGCATGAACCCGGTAGAGGAATCGAACACGTTTTTATAGTTCTTAGAGGCTTCCATGAAATAGAGGTAGTCATCTTCTTTATTCAAAGCTTTGGCCATTTGAGCCATACACCAGTCATCATAGGCGTATTCGAGGGTTTTGGAAACAGATTCTTTTTCGAGGTCACAGGGAATATAGTTATAAGTTCTGAATAGTCTCAGTCCATTCCCTTGGGATAGAGACGTTTCTTTCATGGCCTCGTAGGCTTTTTCAACATCGAAATCCCGAATGCCTTTCAAGTAAGCCTCCGTGATGATGGGGATGGCGTGATTCCCGATCATGCAATGACTCTCGTTGCCCATCAGTTCCCAGTTCGGGAGCAAGCCGTGAGCCTCGTAATGGCGAATGAATGATTTTATCATGTCATTTACCCTGTTCTTCTGGGTGATCGTGAATAGGGGATGAGCGGCACGGAAGGTGTCCCACAATGAAAATACGGTGTATTGATTTGCTTTACCCACACTATGAATTTCTCCATCCGGTCCTTTGTAATTCCCGTGTGCGTCAGAGAAAAGATAGGGAGCCAGGTAGGCATGGTACAATGCCGTGTAAAAAACTCTCATTTCTTCTTTGCTGGCACCTTCCGCTTTAATCTTGGATAATGTTCGTTTCCATCGTTGTTTTGCCTCCCGTTTCACTTTGTCAAAACTCCAATGAGAAAGTTCTTTGTCTAGGTTTGCGGCGGCCCCCTCGCAGTTTGCGGAGGAAAGGCTTACTTTCACGAGGACCTTATTGGTGGTTGTTCCGAAATCGATGAATGCGTATCCTTGATTGGAAACCAGTTTCTGCCCGTTCTTTAATAATTTCAGCGTGTCATTTCCAGCCCAGACATCTACATCTTGGGAGAATTCCATGAAAAAGTAAACGTTATGTTCTTTTGCCCATCCGGTTGACTTCCGGTACCCTTGTATGGTCCGGTTATTGATTTTCTTGATTGAGGTCATCACGGTCCGGTCCCAGTTACGTGCGGTTGTCAGGTCGAGAGTTAATCCGTAAACCGAGTTGGTCGGGTATTGATAGGAGTGCATCCCGCAACGAGAGGTTACCGTTAACTCGGTTTTAATCCCGTTGTCGAAGGTCACGCTATAATATCCCGGTTCAGCCGTTTCATTGGCATGAGAGAATTTGGCATATCCTTTCGTGATGAAATCAATTGCTTTTTCTCCTGCTTGCGGGCGGGTCGTGACAGGCAACAGGCGAATGTCCTGTAAGTCCCCGATACCTGTTCCGCTCAAGTGCGAATGGGAAAACGAGGATATAATACTATCGCTGTAATGATAACCGGAACACCACTCCCAGCCACTTCTTGGATTATCCGGACTAAGTTGGATACCACCAAACGGGACGGTCGCCCCCGGGAAACAATGTCCCTGACCGGCAGTGCCGATGAATGGATCAACAAAATCCGTTACTCGAGTTTCTTTTTCTCTTTGGCAAGATGTCAAAAGGCCGATAAAACAAAGCAGGAGTAGAAGGAGTCGTGTTCTCATGGTGTTTAGTCTAATTGTTTAATTCAGTCCATACAAGTGCGGATGCTCCATAAATGGCGGCATTCGTGGGAAGAGACGAACGAAGTATTTTGATTTTTTGTTTAAATATATATAGCATATTGGCTTCCATTTGTTCCTGTGTGGTTTTGAAAAGCCATTCGCCCGCGTTGGCAACCCCTCCTTGAAGGAATATCGCTTCCGGGCTGATAATGGCTACTAGGTTAGCCAAGGCTTTACCCAGTTGCTCGCCCGTGATCCGGAAGGCTTCCAAGGCGATCGGGTCTCCTTTTTGTGCCGCGTCATATACTTTTTTGGCCGTGATTTCCGTGTAAGGAATATCTCTTAATGCGCTAGGCGTATTTTCCAAGGCGAGTAATTCGCAGGCGGTGCGCTTTATTCCGGTGGCAGAGGCGTATGTTTCCAAGCACCCCCGACGTCCGCAATTGCAGTATCTATCCCCACCACAAACTAGTGTGTGGCCTACTTCACCTGCCAGCCCGTCATGCCCGTACACTAATTTCCCGTTTATCACGATGCCACTTCCCAAGCCTGTTCCCAGCGTGATCACGACGAAGTCTTTCATCCCTTTTGCCCCGCCGTACACCATTTCACCGATAGCGGCTGCTTTCGCGTCATTCGTGATAAAAGCGGGTACGCCAAATTGTTTGGTCAGAAGTTCTACCATCGGGATGGTCCCTTTCCAGGATAAGTTTGCTGCGTTTTCGATGGTTCCGTTGAAGTAGTTCCCGTTGGGAGCGCCAACCCCGATTCCAACAAGTTGTACGTCTAAGTTGTCCAGTTCTTTCTTCACTGTTTTGTACAGGTCCTGAACAAAATCTTGTGGCGTGTTATATGCAGTTGTGGGTAATGAGCCATTTGCCAGACAGTTACCGCTTTTATCAATGATGCCGAATGCGATATTGGTTCCTCCAATATCAATACCTAGTGAGACAGTTGTTTGCATAATAATATATAAATTTGACAACAAAAATAATTGCAACCTAATGCGTGGTTAAAAGTAATAAAAAAAAATAAGAGACCGATGGGGCGATCTCTTATTTAATTACTAACTACTAACCTAAACATACAAACTTATGAAAAAAAACTGTGTCTTCTATCTGTTTTCTACATTACAAAGATAGGGGGTATTCCTATATTCGATAGTTAATAGATCGTTAATCTTTTCTGTAAGGAGATTTAAATCCTGATGAAGATGTGGAACGGGATAAACCTTCGGGAATCAGAGTTTCAAGTAAAAATCTTTGGTGAGGTTTGCGTAACTCTCGTGAAGTATATGTCTCTCTATTTCAAGAGTTATTGAATCTTCTACGAAGTGTTTTTTTACTTTCGAGAGTTCGATGAGTTGACGTTTTGGAGCCTTGTCGGGAGTGGGGTAAACTGTTGATAATTTGTTAACAAACCATTTTTTCCCCTGGGTTAATTCTATAAAATGTTTGGCTTCGTTAACAGGTAGTATGACACAAAGTTTGCCTTCCGGTAAGAGTAAATTGTCGCTAACTTGGAGAAGATCCTCGTGTGATAATGTTTCGCAATGCCGGGCTAACGTGCGATTGAGTTCCGGGTTTTTAGTAGAATTGATAAAGAAAGGTGGGTTACAAACAATGATGTCGTATTTATACGGGGGAGCAAATGCTTGTACTTCACCTTGAAAAAGATGGATACGTTCCCGCCACGATGTACTGTTTGCGTTCTCCCGTGCCTGTTCAAAAGCTGCCGGATCAATTTCAATAGCATCAATAATTAATTCGGGATTGCGTTGTGCTGCCATGATGGCTATAAGTCCGGTTCCCGTACCGATATCAAGCAAACGTCGTGCATGGGTTACATCAGTCCACGCTCCCAAAAGGACACCATCCGTGCCGACTTTCATGGCACATCTTTCTTGCCGAATGGTGAATTGTTTGAATTGAAAATAGTCGTTTGCCATGACGGGATAATGGGTTTGTAAAGTTTGAAAGTTTATAAGGTTTATAAAGTCTCACTATGTTGGTAGAGATATAACTTTATAAACCTTACAAACTTTATGGACTTTATAAACTTATTCTTCTTTCTTTTCTTCTTCCGGTTCGTCGAAGTTCAGAAGGTTCTTGTCTAATAATAAGTTATACCATTGGATCATTTTCCGCATGTCTGAAACGTAAACGCGATCCGCATCATATTCCGGGATGACAGATTCTATATAATTCGTGATAACGGCGGATGATTCTTTGTGATTAATAGCCGGTTTACCCTCTTCTTTTTCATACATACGTTTGAACACGGTTTTCAGAGGCATGTCTTCATCTTCCGTGTAAATTGAAATATCTTCGAGGGCGATAATTTTAGCATTAGAATATGCAGGAAAGCGTTTCCCGTCAAGTAATGATTCTACAATCAAGGCGTTTGCGGTGTTATTGATTAATTTGAATAACCCGGGTTTTCCTGATATGGATAAAATTTCTTTCAACATATTGCTTTCTTTTTGTGTTTTGTTATTGGTGGGCAAAAGTACGAATCAATGTTTAAAAGTAAAAGCAATGAAATATTTATTTTTTTAATTTCAATCCACTCTACCCGACTAATTGATGCCCCGTTGTTTTTTGATTTTCTCGTAAGCCTCGTTGATGGCCATGAATTTTTTCTCGGCAGCCTTACGAATATCTTCTCCCATGTATCCGACTTTGTCCGGGTGGTTTTCGATAGCCATTTTCCGGTAAGCTTTTTTCACTTCCTCGTCGGTAGCGGAGGAACTGATGCCTAGAATGCTATAAGCAGAATCCAAATCGTCATAGTACATGGCTTTGATTGACTGGTATGTGGTTGAATCAATTCCCAGTAAATTAGCTATTTTATCCAGCAGGGAAATTTCGTGTTTACATACCGTTCCGTCGGCTTTGGCCAGTCCGAACAGGAAATATAATAATTGTGTACGGGAATAGACGTTCATGTTCATGCGGATCTGGGTACAAACTTGATCCACCTCGATGTCTTTGTTCAATAGGTCTTTGATAATCGTCAAGGCCTCTCGCTCTCCTTCCAGCCCGAAATTATCCCGGAAAAATTTTTTCACGTAGTCCAGTTCGTTGCGGGTCACTTTTCCGTCGGCTTTCATCAAGGCCGTTGCCAAGACGACAAGGCTCAGCAAAAAGTCACCTCTTCCCGTGGGGCGGGTACCCGGATCGTTCGCCGGGCCAGATGTTACAATTGTTGCCGTGTCGAATGTGGAACCGATGAAATAACCGAACAGGGCTCCGATGGGACCTCCCATGACAAAACCTAAACCTGCTCCTATCCATTTTCCGTATTTTGCCATATTATGCTTGTTTTGAATGAATATTGTTTAATTGATGAATGATGGAAAGGATTTGTTTTATTACCTTGTCATCATTATTGTTGTAAATTACGAAATTCGATTTCGATTGTTTTATTTCATCGGGCATTTGATTGTTGATACGTTCAATCACTTTCTCCCGGGTGGTAGCGTCTCTTGAGATCACCCGTTCCACGCGGGTTTCCAAGTCTGTCGAGATTAGAATAATGTAATCAAAAAGGTGTTCGAGTTTTGCTTCGAACAGAATGGCCGATTCGAAGAACAGAAACGGGCGTCGTTGTGCCGAACACCACGTCATGAAATCCCGTGTTACGGCAGGATGAACAATGCCATTTACTTTCTTGATCGCTTCCTTATCATTGAATATGATTGTTGCCAACCGTTTTTTATCCAGGTTCCCGTCGGGCTGGTAAATGTCTTTGCCAAATAGCTCGGTTAAATGTCTCTTGATTTCTTCATCCCGGTTGATTAGCTCGGATGCCTTGGAGTCACTAATATACACGGGGTACCCCAATGTCTTGATAATTTTGGCTATCGTGGATTTTCCACTTCCGATGCCTCCTGTCAAACCAATTTTTAACATGGAATTATTTTTTCTTTTCGATAAGATACTCGACGGTTTCCGGGGTGAATACCAAGTCTTTTATGTGACGGGGAGATCGCTCGATCTGGATTTTCAAGGATGCCGGGTTGTTCTTGATTTGGTTGTAATCCACGTAGAAAGAGAAACTGGTGTCGGAAACTACTTCATAGCGGCTTAATCCCACGTCAAACGTCACGTCAATGGAGTGAGGGAACAGGCGGATCAAAAGTGAGTCCGGGAGATTTTTAACGACGAGGGGTACTGTTTTTTTAGATTCCGTGAATCGTTCCACTTCGACCTTGACTTTCGCGTCATTTTCATTGATCTGGGTTCCGTAGATTTCCTCAAACGATACCGTTTTGGTCACGTCTTTCGAGAGGTTTTTTAAAGAGATCGGTTCCGTGTACACCGCTTTTAGCGTGTCAAGAATGGAGGCTGGTCCACTGATGTCCACGTAATCGGGGGTAACAGAAATATCGTTTTTCAGCATGTACTGCCGTTTTAATGTGTAATCGACCCGGGGAATTACCGGAACTCTTTTACTTTCGAACCGGGAGAACTGAAATGTGATACTTTCCGGTTTAATGGAGATTAGCTGGATGTCCGTGTTCAATTGTGAACTGATGCGATCTTTTATCTCTGACGTGTTCACCGTGTATTCCAACTGGTCTTTTTTGTCCAGTAATGAGTTCACGTTAAGCACGATCGGTAGAAAAGAGGTGCTGATGCTGTAACGCAGTAAGGCGAAACCGTGAGCCTTTATGGCCAACGTCATCTCTTTGGGTGGTTCGGAAACGAGTAGTTTCCCTTTAGGGAAATCCGTGTATTTTATCGGGTAGGTGATTTCCGTGGTATATTCTTTATTCAACGCGTTTAAAAACCATAGCACAGTTGCGATGATAACGCATATCCCGTAAGTGACTACATTACGTTTGATGTGTAATTCATGGGATGCACCGAAATAACTGAATATTTTACCGATAAGACCACGCATATAACGAAAAGTTTATAATGTTTGTAAAGTTTTTAAGGTTCATAAAGTTCGTCTTGTTACCTTGTGAACTTTATGAACCTTATGAACTTTATAAACTATTTGCTAGCCGGAACGTCCGTCATGTCTTTCACGATGGCTTCCTTGCTTACTTTTAATCTGGCTTGACTTTCTACCTCAATGATAACGGTAAAGTCGTTGATCTCGACAATTTTTCCGAAGATTCCCCCGGTTGTCATGACTTTGTCGCCTTTCTTCAATTCATCCCGGTATTTTTTCAATTCTTTTTGTCTTTTCATCTGGGGTCTGATCATGAAGAACCAGAATACAACGACAATAAGAATAAGGGGTAAGAATTGCATGAAAGCGTTACCTTGTGTAGCAGTTTGTTGTAATGTTAACATGAAAATTGTGTTCATAAATTTACTTTTTTATTTATTCTTGATATTTGCGATTATTTTTAGTTCAATCACTTTTTCCGGAACGTTTGCAAAGATATTAATTACTTTGTATTGTTTACCATATCTGCCCGAAGAGTTAAATTCAACCTCGATTTTTCCTTCTCCTCCCGGCGGGATCGGTTTTTTGTCATACTTGGGGGTAGTGCAGCCACAACTGGCCTCCACGTTTAGAATAACAAGACTTTTGGTCCCCGTGTTTTTGAAACGGAACGTGTGCGTGACGATTTCTCCTTCTTGCAGGTCGCCAAAGTTGAATGATTTTTGCGGGAATTCAATTTTGGCAATCGTGTTAGAATCATTCACGCTGGTCGAGGTATTTACTTCCTGTTCGTTTTGTTTTTTACTTTTGCTGTCACATGAGCAGGCGAGCATGATCCCTAAAAAGATGTAAAGTAGTCCCTTCAGCATATGTAATTAATTTGACAACGAAAATACGACATAATATTTAAAAAATAAGATGCCTCATAGAATAATTTTTATCCTTGATGTATTGCATGGTTTCAATGCCTATATCGAGATGTTGCCGGACGAAATTTTGCGTGACGATTTTGTCTGATTCAGACGTTTTTATGCCGTCGGAAATCATGGGCCTGTCTGATATTAGCAATAAGGCTCCCGTCGGTATACGATTGGCGAACCCGACGGTGAAAATCGTGGCGGTTTCCATATCCACGGCCAGCGCCCGTGTTTTTATCAAGTATTCTTTGAAATTCTCGTCGAATTCCCATACTCGTCGGTTGGTGGTGTACACCACTCCCGTGTAATATTGCCTGTCATGATTCGTGATTATTTTTGAACAGGCTTTCTGAACGCTGAAAGAAGGTAGGGAAGGGACTTCTTTCGGCATGTAGTCGTTGGATGTACCCTCGCCTTTAATGGCGGCAATGGGAAGGATGTAGTCCCCCTCGTGGTGTTTGGCTTTCAGTCCCCCGCATTTCCCGATAAATAGCACGGCTTCCGGTTCTATGGCGGAAAGCAAGTCCAGGACGGTGGCGGCGTTGGCGCTACCCATTCCGAAGTTAATCATGGTGATCCCGTCGTGCGAAACGTTGGGCATGTTTTTATTCTCGCCGATGATAGGAGCATTGTATTTTTCAGCGAACAAGTCCAGGTAGTAATCAAAGTTGGTCAGGATGATGTGTTTTGAAAAATCTTCCAAGGCCCGTCCCGTGTACCGGGGCAGCCAATCCTCCACTATATCTTTTTTTGTTTTCATGCTCATAATATGTCGGTTGGGAAATTTGAGAATGGAGTATCCCATTTCCTTTTTTTTCGTTATTTATCATTACTTTTGCAGCCTTAAAAGTAAGATATTATTGCCGAATGACAAAAAAAATAGCAATCGAAAATTCTCGTGAAATGGTAGAAAAGCTAAAAGAAATTAGGATTGAGGATTACACGTATGATTTGCCCGACGAACGGATTGCCAAGTTTCCACTGGAAAATCGGGAGGCGTCGAAGTTGTTGATTTATGATGAGGGTAGGATTGACGAGAGGCATTTTTACGAGGTACCGGAAATTCTTGATGCCGGGAAGATGTTGGTGTTTAACAACACGAAGGTGATCTATGCCCGGATTCTTTTTCAGAAGGTCACGGGAGCCGTGATCGAGGTTTTCTGTTTGGAACCCTACCAGCCTTCGGACTACGTGCAGAGCTTTGCCGCTTACGGGAAGTGCGAGTGGAAATGTATGATCGGAAATCTGAAGAAATGGAAAGAGGGAACGATTTTTTGTCATTACCGGTTTGAGGGGAAAGAGTATCAGTTGGCTGCGACACGGAAACTTCGAGAAGAGAATGATGTTATCGTGGAATTTACCTGGGATGCTCCGGCCAGTTTCAGTGACGTGCTGGAGTGTTGCGGACGAATCCCGATCCCGCCATACTTGAACCGGGAGTCGGAAGAGGATGACAAGATTCGCTATCAAACGGTGTATTCCAAGAACGAAGGATCGGTGGCAGCCCCGACGGCCGGGTTGCATTTCAGCATCCCCGTGTTGAAAGCCTTGCGGGAAAAAGGGATAACGATCGAGGAGCTGACCTTGCACGTGGGGGCCGGGACTTTCCGTCCCGTGAAAAGCGAGACGATCGGGGGACACGATATGCACACGGAACATATTTCCGTTCGACGGGAAGTCGTGGAGCATCTGTGTACTCACCCGGAAAATATAATTGCCGTGGGAACGACATCCGTCCGTACGCTGGAAAGCCTTTACTGGATGGGTGTGAAACGAATTTTGGGAGATGAGGATTTCAGTTCTCTGGGCCAGTGGGAGGCTTACGACTTGCCTTCCGGTTACTCGTTGAAAGAGTCTATGACTGCCTTGCTGGGGTGGTTCGATGAACGAGATGCCGAATTGTTGAAGGCTAAGACCACGATTATTATTGTTCCCGGCTATTCGTACCGTGTGATCACGGCGATGTTTACTAATTTCCATCAGCCTCAGAGTACGTTATTATTATTGGTTGCGGCGGCTATCGGGGAAGATTGGCACAAAGTGTATGATTACGCCTTGGCTCATGATTTTCGTTTTTTGAGTTATGGTGATAGTAGTTTGTTGAAAGTAAGAAAAGATAAAAAGTGATCGCGTGAAAAGTTTGAACTTACCTCCTTTCGAGTACAAGGTGAAAAAGCAGAACGGGCAGATCTGGATTTTCGATATGATCCGGAAAAGGTACGTCGTTTTGACCCCGGAAGAGTGGGTAAGGCAGCATTTCATTCATTTCCTGATCGAGAATAAAGGTTATCCTGCCCAGTTGATTGCTGTCGAGAAAGAGATTCAAGTGTGCGGTATGAAGAGGCGTTTCGATCTGGTATGTTATGACCGGCAGGCGAACCCTTACTTGATCGTGGAGTGTAAAGCGCCTTCCGTGGCGTTGTCGCAAGTCGTCTTCGATCAGGCATTCCAGTATAATTTGTCCATTGCAGCTCGTTTTATCGCGATAACGAACGGGTGTTTGCATTTTTGCGGGGAGATCTCCGATGATGGAAAATTTCAAATGTTAGCCGAAATTCCGAATTTTTGCGGGTAAACAGGATTTTTGTTTAAAAGAATTGAACATGTCCCCGGCATCGCCTAAGCGATGCCGATGGGAATGTAACATGTTCTTTCACATACAATTTGCAACCATAGAGGCGGACTCTGAATTTTTTAAGGCTACATTGATCCTTCTGTATCATTAAACCAACGTTTAATAAAATATCATTTCGCCAATCTCACAAATATTTTTTTTTTTGAATCTGAGTATCACAATTCAAGATTAAAAAAAATATTTGTTAGCATGGAGAAATGAATTTTATTAAACGTTCGTTTAATGATTCTTCTACAAAGGAATATTTGACGCCTGTACTTATCTTAAAACTGTATTTTTAGAATATGTGTTGGCATGTCCTAACATAAATCAATACTTTTATCGGGGCTTAGAATAGATAAAAGTTTGAAATTGCCTCTATGTTGACCTGTTGTTGGTTTGTCCCGTGCGGATGTGTACGATGTTTCTTTTACTAATCATCTGTTAAAATGGCGGCAATAATCGGGCGACTAGGCGGCGACAAGGCGGCAATGGCGCCTAATTGTCTGCCAATAATCACCCAATAGTCAGGTGATTTCCATGAAAAGCCCAATAAGAAGATGCACTCACGTTATATGAAACCGGAACGGGAGAGTATCCAAAAATGATTTTAGATATTCTCCCGTTCTAAGTATGCCGGAAATATTTTTACGATTATAGTTTCGTGTCTTCCTTGAAATAGTTGTCTAACAAGCGGAAGGCCGCGGCAAAAGAACTTTCCTCGTTATGTTGCACTTTTTCTTCAGCCTCTTTTATTTGTTCTTTCTGGCTCTGGTAGAAACGATTCCTTAGTTGTTCGTCAATGGTTTCGTACATCCAGTACTTGGCTTGTTCGCTGCGACGGATGTCGAAATATTTGCTTTGTTGGGTTTCGCTGCAATAGTGCAGTATGTTTTCCCATATTTCCTTGATCCCGGTTTTCTCGTAAGCAGAGCAGGTCATGACCTTCGGTTCCACGCCTGATTCATGAGGGGGAAAGAGATGAAGAGCATTTTGCAACTGAACTTTAGCAAGTTCGGCACGGGTGATGTTGTTACCGTCAGCCTTGTTAATGATGATGCTGTCGGCCATTTCCATGATGCCTCGCTTGATGCCTTGCAATTCATCCCCGGCTCCGGCAATTTGTACCAACAGGAAGAAATCGACCATGGAATGCACGGCGGTTTCACTTTGACCGACCCCGACGGTTTCAATCAAGGTGATGTCAAATCCGGCAGCCTCGCAGAGTAACATGGCCTCTCTCGTTTTGCGGGCTACGCCACCTAGCGAGCCAGCCGATGGGGAAGGGCGGATGTAGGCGTGTGGATCACAGGCTAACTCTTCCATACGGGTTTTGTCTCCAAGAATACTCCCTTTCGAGCGTTCACTACTCGGGTCGATGGCAAGCACGGCGATTTTATGTCCTTGTCCGGTGAGGAATTTCCCGAAAGCCTCGATAAAAGTACTTTTCCCGGCTCCGGGTACTCCCGTGATCCCGATACGGACGGATTTGCCCGTGTTCGGGAGACAACGGTTGATCACTTCCTGTGCCATGGCTTGGTGGTCAATGCGGGCGCTTTCCACAAGGGTAATGGCTTGGCTTAAAATGTTAATGTCCCCGCGAAGAATACCTGCCACGTACTCGTCTGCGGTAAGCGTCTTTTTCCTCAGATGCTTCAATCTTTCCGCGATTGCCGGGTTCACGGGATCCGGCTGTTCGATACCCTTGTTGACGGCTAGTCCTTCATAACAAGCTTCGTTTTCAGGATGTTCTATATTTTGTTGCATAGCGTTTTAAATTAATCTTCGACAAAGATAGGGTTAATGTGGGGAAGTTACAAGTGATGGGGTATATCTTCTTTTGGTGATAGCTCGCCAGAAAAGGAATAAATTTTTATGGGTTATGCAAAAAAAAATGAAATTTGAATAGTATGAAAGGCTATTTTTTGTGTTATAAAGATGAAAATGTAAATATTAATGAATAAAGCAGAATGGAATGAAACTTAAAATTTATGCTTATGAAGGAAATACAGATTCTTTTGAAAAAAATGTTGTTATTATTTGTAACGACGAGTTTTGCTATTCCTCTTTGTGCGCAAGAGGAGGAAGTAATTCCGATTTATACCATTGGAATTGAATTTCGAGATAGAGGTGGGGGTAAAATTTATTCTACGGTTGATTTTGATGCAAAAAGTAGTAATGAAAGTGTTTGTTGGGTTAGGAGAGGAGATCACCATCATGCAACATACGGGGTAGGTTGGATTGAGGTTGTTGTTGTTGGGGATGGAAGTGCTACAATAACGATAACGGGGAGATATGATGGCTGCGTAGGGATTGGAACTGTGTTTATCACTTACCCGGAACCGGAATCGGGGATAAAAACGACTGTTCGTATAAGAATAGATCAATCTCCGTCAAGAAGCTTATTTGTGTTTAATAAATTAAATTTTGTTTGTCCTTATGACTGGACTTGTATAAAAAGCGATGTTATACAATTTGCAGGGAGTTAGATAACCGAATAATAATTCCATTTTGTTTTGTTCTATGGATAGTTATAAGATTTTATTGATTGCTCGTTACGAGGGAAAATTACTTTGTCGTAATTTTGTATTTCTATTATTGTGTGGCTTTATGTTGTTGGGGATTGTCGTGTTTCATGTCTTTCTCCAGAGTGATTGGCGGGTATTTGAGTACTCGGTGAATTTACCTTCCGGGATGCCATACGCTAATGCTTATCTTTGGGGGATCATGCAGTCGTTTCTTGTGATTTTTGTTGTGGGAGATTTTGTTTATCGGGATAACATTGAAAAGACAAATGATGTGTTTCTGGCACGGGATTTCAGTAATTTGGAATATTTGACAGGAAAGCTTGTTGGGGTGGTGGTCGTATTTTTGGTATTGAATGTTATTTCCATGTTTATTTGTATGCTCGTTCATTTATTTGCGAGTAGCTTTAGATTTAATGTCGGACTTTACCTTTTCTATTTGTTGACAGTTTCTTTGCCAGCCTTGTTATTCATGTCCGGTTTGGTTTTCATGATAAAAATATGGATAAAATTCCGTTTTTTTGCTTTAACGGGACTGGTGATGTTCTTGTTTCTTTCCCTTTTTGTCTTTTCAACAAAAACCTTGGGAATATTTGATTTCATGGCATCCCGGGTCCCTCATATATTTTCTTCGATGGTGGGACATCCGGCTATGGGGAGTTATTTGTTGCACCGGTTGGTGTTCGTGTTGGTTGGGGTGGGATGTTTCGTGATTTCCGTGTATGGATTCAAACGTCTCCCTAATAATACAGGACGGTCGAGAAGGTTGGGTGTAGTTGGGGTGGTGTTCGTGCTGTTGGGATTCCTGACTGGTTGGTTATATTGGTTACCACATCAAGTGGCGCGAGAGACAAGGAACGATTGGGTCACTATCCAGAAAAAGTACGATGCATATCCTAAAGTAAAGATTGAGCAGCATGAAATCAAGTATGATATTCGTGGTGAAAAGATATTAGCTCGTAGCGTGATTTCTGTCCGAAATAGTAATTTATTCCGGGTGGATTCTGTGATTTTTTATTTGAATCCTTCTTTGGAAGTGACAGGAGTCACAGCCGGAAGCCATAACGTGAATTTCACGAGGAATCAGCAGATTGTGGTGATTGAAAAATCGCTACACCCGGATGAACGGTGTGAGCTGGACCTTTCTTATTCGGGAGCGATTGATCCGCGGATTTGTTATTTGGATATATCTCCGGAGCGATACGATGAGCAGGAACAGGATGAGCTTTTCGCTTGTTACGGGAAAAGATTTGTTTTCACGGGAAAAGATTTCACGTTATTAACCCCGGAAGCTTTATGGTATCCTGTGAGTAAATCCGTGACTGAGTTAATGAATCCTTACGTGAACACTTCTGAATACACGGATTACACGCTTACGGTTGTGCCCGCTCAAGGCAATACGGTTGTATCGCAAGGTAAGTTGACGGTCTCGGGAGATACAAGCTATTTCACTAATAGCCGTAAGTTACAGGGAATTACCTTGATTTCCGGTCAGTTTTATCGAGACTCGTTTCGACTTGCGGGCAATCCTTTGCTTTTCGAGTTTTATGGAACGAAAAAATCGATGTTGGGGAGTGCTTGGGGGGACTATCCACAAGCTCTGGAATCGAGTTTGAAGCGTACATTTACCGCGCTTCAGTGGATGAGTCCCGGGGGAAAGTACCCGTTTGATAAGTTGACTTTCGTGGAAGTGCCTGTTTCTTTTTATGCCTTCGAGCGTTCTTGGAAAGAGAAGAATGATTATGTTCATCCAGAAATGCAGTTTTACAGGGAATGGAGGGGTGTTGTCCCTTCTGAATTTCGACGAAGGATGAAAAAAGTAAAAACCAAAGAAGAAAGGTCCGCGGAATGGTTTCAGAAATATATCTTAGGCGAAGAATACGCGCGTAGGGTGCAAAAACATGATGTCCCGGAATTGTCTGTTAAAGAAGTATTATTTAATCGTAAACAGGAACGGAGTCGGAGGAGGAGTGAAAATTTATTTGGTGCTTGGCCGAAGAATAAATATAGTATAGGACCGCTTTTGATGGCGTGTGGCACGTTGATCGTGTCCGATGAAATCCCCGTTATCCACCGGATGATGACGATCGTGCAAAGGCAGGCAGAGATGAGGGAAATGGCCTTGCCGGATAAATTATCTTATCATTGGGAAGGTGTGAAGTTTCTTATGCATCATAGTTTATGGGATGCTTTACATGCGGATAGTGCTGGTTCTTGCATGGAGAGTGTTATTTACTTGAAAGCATTGCAACTTCAACGTTATATTTTGACTCAAGTGGCGTGGGCGGATTTTTCGGTCTTCATGGATGACTTTTTGAAAGAACATCCTTTTCAAGAAGTGAGTTTGGATTATTTTCTGGATGCATTTCAGGCAAAGTTTGATTGGGATTTAAGGGAATATATCCCTCAATGGTTGCATGAACGTGGCGTGCCGAAGCTACTTGTACGAAATTTTCATACGCGAAGAATCCAGACGGAGAATTCAGAGAAACGATTTGTACATTTTAAAGTATGGAACCCCACGGGAGTGGATGCGATTGTTTCTTTAGAGGCGTGGGAGAGCGCGAGGAAGAAAATAATAGATCAACATTACTTGATTGAAGCAGGCTGTGCCAGGGAAGTGAATTATTATCTGATGCAACCAAGTTCTGATTTCCTGAGAGTACGGTTAAATACTAATTTGTCTCAGAATTTACCGGGTGAATACGAAAATGCAATGGAATCCTGTAATTTGTCAAGGTTGGATGCAGGTCGTTTTGATTGTGACACGTCGTTATTCTATCCTTCTGAAAATGAAATCATCGTGGATGATGAGGACGAAGGATTCAAGGTTATAAAAAGAGAAAGTTTCTTTTTTACCCGTAAGCGGGAAGGTTATCAAAGACACATTTTTAGTCCAACCTCGTGGAGCCCTGTTTTTAATGATGATATAAATAGTTATGGCGAATTTGTCCGGGGGTTCCATTGTAAAGGTGCCGGGGGAAAGCAGGCGGACGTGGAGTGGAATGCTCGAATTCCTAGGAATGGAACGTATGAAATGTATATTTACATGGGAATGTTTTTGAATGATTGGGTGCAGCCGCTTCATCGTTATACTTTTTGTCATGATGGTTTGGAAGAGAGTATTATATTGTATATTAATGGTTTGAGTGCTGGGGTGAAAAGTGTTATTCGTTATGCAGGTAAAGAGCCTATTGAATTTTGGACGACTCCTTTCACTTCTCGCGGAGGATGGGTGGCGGCCGGAACATTTCAATTAGCAGAGGGGAACGTGAAGTTAGTGCTGCATGATGATGGCCTGAAAAATAATGAGGTCTTGATGGCCGATGCGGTGAAATGGGTGCGGATTGAATAGGGATAAAAAAACCACTTGTGAAAACAAGTGGTTTTTTCATAAACTATGCTGTTTTTATTTTTTCGCGTGCATGATAGCAGCCTGCGCGGCAGCCAAACGTGCGATGGGTACACGGAACGGTGAACATGAAACGTAGTCCATGCCCACTTTGTCACAGAAGATCACGGAAGAGGGTTCTCCACCATGTTCTCCACAGATTCCGAGTTTCAACTTGCTGTTGGCTGAACGTCCTTTTTGGGCTCCCATTTGAACTAATTGTCCCACGCCTTCTTGATCCAATACGGCGAACGGATCGGTTTTCAAGATACCTTTCTTGATATATTCCGGTAAGAATTTACCAGCGTCATCGCGAGAATATCCGAAAGTCATCTGGGTTAAGTCGTTCGTACCGAAAGAGAAGAATTCTGCAACTTCTGCAATCTGGTCTGCGGTTAACGCGGCACGAGGAATTTCGATCATGGTTCCTACCATGTAATCTACTTTTACGCCCTTTTCTGCAAATACCACGTCAGCAGTGCAACGGATGATGTTCGCTTGTTGTCTTAATTCTTTCACAGTACCTACCAACGGAACCATAATTTCCGGCTTCGGGTTAAAGCCTTTCAGCTTCAAGTTACAAGCAGCTTCAATGATTGCACGGGCTTGCATTTCTGTGATTTCCGGGTAAGTGATTCCTAAACGGCAACCGCGGTGACCTAACATCGGGTTGAATTCGTGTAACGCATCCACTTTTTCTTTGACAACTTCTACTGAAATACCCATTTTTTCAGCCATATATTTTTGAGATTCCGGCTCGTTCGGGGTAAATTCATGTAATGGCGGGTCTAACAAACGGATGGTAACTCCGAATCCGTCCATAGCCTCAAGGATTCCCTCGAAGTCACTTCTTTGCATCGGGAGGATTTTTGACAAAGCGATACGGCGTTGTTCAACGGTATCAGACAGGATCATTTCACGCATGGCGTCGATACGGTCGCCTTCGAAGAACATGTGCTCCGTGCGGCAAAGACCAACACCCTTGGCTCCGAAATCACGTGCTACTTTGGCATCACGAGGTGTGTCTGCATTGGTTCTCACGTACATGCGAGTATGTTTCTCGGCCAAATCCATGATAGTTCTGAAGTCATGGTCCAGTGACGCCTCGGTGGTGGCTACTTTACCCAAGTAAACTTCTCCGGTAGAACCGTTCAAAGAAATCCAGTCGCCTTCATTGATGGTAACACCTTTCACGGTAAAGGTACGTTTGTGGTAATCAACAACGATTTCTCCGGCTCCGGAAACACAGCATTTACCCATACCGCGGGCAACAACAGCTGCGTGAGAGGTCATACCCCCGCGTGCGGTGAGGATACCTTCGGAAACGTTCATTCCGCGTAAATCTTCGGGAGAAGTTTCCAAACGAACTAATACTACTTGCTCGCCTCTGTTTTTCCATTCTTCCGCCTCGTCAGCAAAGAACACGACACGTCCGCAAGCGGCTCCCGGGGATGCCGGTAAACCTTTGGTTAATACTTTTGCTTTGGATTGTGATTCTTTGTCGAATACCGGGTGAAGTAATTCATCCAGTTTTGCTGCTTCAAGGCGAAGAATTGCTGTTTCTTCATTGATCATGCCTTGTTCGAGCATGTCAACCGCCATTTTTACCATAGCCGTACCGGTACGTTTTCCGTTACGGGTTTGCAACATCCATAATTTACCGTCTTGGATGGTAAATTCAAGGTCTTGCATGTCGTGGAAATAGTCTTCCAATTTTTGTTGAACGGCATTTAATTCTGCGTAGGCGGCTGGCATGGATTCTTCCAGTGAAGGATATTTAGCGGCACGCTCTTCTTCTGAAATATTCTGCATTTTAGCCCAGCGGCGAGATCCCTCGATGGTAATCTCCTGCGGGGTACGGATTCCGGCAACAACATCCTCTCCTTGCGCATTGATCAGGTACTCTCCGTTGAAAATATCTTCACCGGTAGCGGCATCACGCGTGAAAGCAACTCCGGTCGCAGAATTGTTACCCATGTTTCCGTAAACCATAGCTTGAACATTCACCGCTGTTCCCCATTCTTCCGGGATTTGATTCAACTGGCGGTACAGAACGGCGCGCTCCGTCATCCATGAATCGAACACGGCGCAGATGGCTCCCCATAATTGCTCCCACGGGCAGGTCGGGAAATCTTTACCGGTTTTGGTTTTAACGACAATTTTGAAACGACGAACAAGTTCTTGCAGGTCTTCAGCCGAGAATTCTGTGTCGTTAGAAATATTTTTTTCTGCTTTTAATTTGTCGATTTCAACTTCGAACGGGTTGTGTTCGCCTTTTCCGGCTGCAACGCCCATCACGACATCTCCATACATTTGTACGAAACGACGATATGAATCCCATGCAAATCTGGCGTTACCTGATTTTTCGGCCACGATTTTAACGGCATCATCATTCATTCCCAAGTTTAACACTGTGTCCATCATACCCGGCATGGACACCCTGGCTCCGGAACGTACGGAAACTAAAAGAGGGAAGGCCTCTCCTTTTGATCCGAATTTGGCATTCATTAACTTTTCTGTAGCTGCAATGCCAGCTTTAACGTCATTCTCAATTAGTTTTACGACAGCGTCTTTTCCTTCTTGATTATAAAGGGTACAAACTTCTGTTGTAATAGTAAAACCAGCAGGAACAGGAACTCCGATGAGATTCATTTCGGCAAGATTGGCGCCTTTACCGCCTAGCAGGTTTTTCATGTCTGCTTTTCCTTCTGCTTTTCCGTCACCAAAGGTGTAAACGTACTTCGTACTCATAATTCTGTTAGATTTTTGCGTTTACCTCCTGACATTCAGGAGTGATTGTTTATAGATCATTCTTTTCTCAAAATTTCATCTTAGGGATGCAAAGATAATTTTTTTTCTTGAATATATAAATAGGGAAAAATAGTTAAAATCTACGCAAACGTATGAAATAGGTAACTTTCCGGTAAAAATGAGGGTAGTCATAAAAAATTAGTGATCTTTGTTAAATTCTAAACAGATAAATATTTATTTTTGCGACCTGTTAATATTTTGTTCCAGATGAAATTTAAACCCGGTAAAAAACGATATAATGACTATCCGACTTTTTTTAAAACTCTTTTCGAGGAAAGAGTACAAAAGTTGTCGATAGATGGAGGATTCACTTGTCCTAACCGGGATGGGAGTAAGGGTGTGGGGGGATGTTCGTTTTGTAATAACGAGAGTTTTAACCCCGATTATTGTCGAGCGGTGCGGGGAATTACGGAACAGATCGATGAAGGCATCCGTTTCTTTGCCCGGAAGTATAAGGGACAACGATATTTGGCTTATTTTCAGGCGTATTCGAACACGTATGCGCCATTAGACGTGTTGAAGTTACGTTATGAAGAGGCTTTGGCTCATCCGATGATTTCGGGATTGGTGGTCGGGACGCGACCGGATGTCGTGAGCAAGGAAATTCTGGATTATCTGGAAGAGTTGGCTCAACGATATTATGTTTGCGTGGAATACGGGGTGGAGTCCGTGAATGATACTGTTTTACGTCAGGTAAGCCGGGGACATGATTTTGCCGTTGCAGAACAGGCTATCCGTGCAACAGCGGGACGTGGAATAACGATTGGTGCGCATTTGATTTTCGGGTTACCGGGGGAAAGTCGTGAATCTATGTTGGAGGGGGCTATTCGTTTGTGTGAATTGCCAATTCAAGTATTAAAACTTCACCAGTTGCAAATCGTGAAAGGGACTCGATTGGCGGAACAATACTTGGAAAATCCGGCACTCTTTCGTCTTTACACGTTGGATGAGTATTTGGATTTTGTCGTGGAAGTTATCGAACGTATCCGGCCCGATGTTTATTTGGAGCGTTTCGTGAATCAATCACCTCCCGAATATTTAATCGCTCCACAATGGGGAATTAAAAATTTCGAGTTCACGGCAAAATTGGATAAACGTTTGGAGGAATTGGATACGTGGCAGGGAAGGTTGAAGGATAAAAGTTAAAGGTTAAAAACTAAAAGTTTAAATGAAGTTTATGGTTTCGGGTAATGTAGAATTTGAAATTTAGAATTTAGAATGAAAGGACTACCCCCACCGGCTCCCCCTTGCACAGGGGGAGAGACGGACGCAAGAAGGTGTTTCAATGTAGCAATGCAGCGAGTCCTCCCCCTGTGTAAGGGGGAGTTAGAGGGGGTAGTTGGAAAGGTAAAATCTAAAATCATAAAATCAAAAATTAATTAATACATGGTAGGACAGGAGAAAGTATATGAAACGTTGGCAGCTCTGGGGATAGAGTTTGAATATACGGAACATCCGGCTGCACCGACGATCGAGATTGCCAGACAATATTGGAAAAATCTGGATAGTACACATTGCAAGAACTTGTTTTTCAGAAATCACAAGGGGAATCGTCATTATTTGGTAATTCTTCAATGTGATCATGATATGGCTATCCATGATATGGAAAAAATGTTGAAGCAGGGTAAGTTAAGTTTTGCCTCTGAAGCTCGAATGGAAAAATACCTGGGATTGCATCCCGGATCTGTAAGTCCTTTCGGCTTGCTGAATGACGTGGAACACCACGTGTACGTGTTCTTGGATAAACATCTGCAAGAAGCGAAAAGATTATCATTCCACCCGAATGACAATCACGCCTCGTTAGCCATAAAAACGGAAGATTTCATCCGTTATATGGATTACGTGGGAAATGCTTACGAGTGGATCGAACTATATTAATAAAGAGAGAAATAATTTTCAATTTTTAACTTTCAATTTTCAATTAACATGATCAGTGTAGCCCAGGCAGTGGAAGGAATCGTGAAGCACAAGCCTTATTTGTCGGAATCTTTGGCGGCAGGGATTATCAATATCTCGGCTTTGGCCCGACAGATACAGGAAGAAGTGGAGAAATTATTGGGGAAGCCGGTAAATGCAGGTGCAATCGTGATGGCGTTGAATCGGTTGGCTCCTTATTTACAAGTGCGGGAACAGGTACAATTAAACAAGTTGCTGAATAACATGGGGGATATTATCCTGAGGAGTAACTTGTGTGATTACACGTTTAAAAATTCGAATACTCTGATGGATTGCCATATCCGGGTGCTGAAATCCATTGCACGAAGAGATGAGGTCTTCTACACGATGGTGCAGGGGGTTTTCGAGACCAACCTTGTCGTGAGTGAAATCATGGAAGGGATGGTGGATGAACATTTCAAGGAGGAACAGTGTATTTTCAAAAAGAATGGTTTGTCGTCCGTTACGTTGAAGCTCCCTAAAGGAAATATATTGCAACCCGGTTTCTATTATTGCATAATGAAGGAGTTATCTTGGGAGGGGATCAACTTGACGGAGGTTATTTCTTCCACCAACGAGTTTACCGTTGTGGTAGATAATTCGTTAATAGACAAAACGTTTGTGGTGTTGAAGAACATCAGTCGGAAATAGTAAAAAGAAGAGTGTCGCAAAATTGAAAAGTGAAAATGTATGTTTTCGGGTAAAATTATTAATTTTGCGGGGAATGAATTAATTAAGAGTTATAATAGCGAATTTTGAAGATTAGATGCGAGTGCATTGTAATTTCAATTTTCGAATTTCAATTGATAAATTATGTTTGAGAATCTATCGGAGAGGTTAGAAAAATCGTTTAAGATTTTAAAAGGACAGGGAAAGATCACCGAGATCAACGTGGCCGAAACGCTTAAAGAGGTGAGACGTTCATTGTTGGATGCCGACGTAAACTATAAGATCGCGAAAGAGTTTACCAACACGGTAAAAGAAAAGGCATTGGGAATGAACGTGCTGACTGCCGTGAAACCGGGGCAGATGATGGTGAAGATTGTTCACGATGAATTGATCCAGTTGATGGGAGGGACCCATGTCGATATTAATATAAAAGGTAATCCGGCTGTTATCTTGATGTCGGGTCTGCAAGGTTCCGGTAAAACAACATTTTCTGGTAAACTGGCTAATTTACTGAAGACAAAGCGGGGAAAACATCCTTTGTTAGTAGCTTGTGACGTTTACCGTCCGGCAGCTATCGAGCAGTTAAAAGTGCTTGGTGAGCAGATCGGGGTACCCGTGTATAGCGAGGAAGGAAACAATGATCCTGTGAAAATTGCCTTGAATGCCGTGAAAGAGGCCCGGGCTACAGGTAAAGATGTCGTGATTGTCGATACTGCGGGACGTTTGGCTATTGACGAGCAGATGATGAATGAAATTGCTGCCATCAAGAAAGCAATCGATCCGGAAGAGACCCTTTTCGTGGTGGATGCCATGACCGGACAGGATGCCGTGAACACGGCGAAGGAATTTAACGATCGTCTGAACTTTGATGGTGTGATCCTGACCAAGCTGGATGGTGATACTCGTGGTGGAGCGGCATTGTCTATTCGTACCGTGGTGAGTAAGCCGATTAAATTTGTCGGTACGGGTGAAAAACTGGAGGCTCTTGATGTGTTCCATCCCGAACGTATGGCTGACCGTATCTTGGGTATGGGTGATATTGTTTCTTTGGTTGAAAAAGCTCAGGAGCAATTTGACGCGGAGGAGGCGAAGAAGTTACAGAAAAAGATCGCCAAGAATCAGTTTAATTTTAATGACTTCTTGAGCCAGATTCAGCAGATCAAGAAGATGGGTAACATAAAAGATCTGGCATCCATGATCCCGGGTGTGGGTAAAGCATTGAAAGATGTGGATATTGATGATGATGCGTTTAAAGGAGTTGAGGCTATCATTTACTCGATGACCCCGGAAGAGCGGGAGAATCCGGAACTAATCAACGGTTCTCGTCGTAAACGTATTGCATCCGGTAGCGGTACCACTATTCAAGATGTAAATCGCTTGTTGAAACAGTTCGATGAATCCAAAAAGATGATGCGAATGTTATCCAAGGGCGGTAAGATGATGGGGAATGCCCCTATGAAGAGACGCTAAAGATTTTAGATTTTAAATTTTAGATTTTAGATTTAATCCTTTTATCAGGTTTGAATTTGAGGTTTAAGATTTAAAATCAAATAGATAAAATTGTAATTTTAGATTTTACGTGAATGTTCATGTGAAATTTAAAATTTGAAATCTAAAATTTAAAATTGATTAGATGGAAATTATTGACGGTAAAAAAATTTCAGCACAGGTAAAGCAAGAGCTTGCAGATGAAATCGCTGCTTTCGTGGCAGAAGGGAAAAAGGTTCCGCATTTGGTTGCTGTACTTGTAGGAAATGACGGGGCTAGCGAAACGTACGTTGCTAGTAAAGTGAAGGCCTGTCAGGCGGTAGGGATGAAAAGTTCAGAATTGCGTTATGGTGATGACATCACTGAAGAGCAGTTGTTGGCAGTCATTGATAAGTTGAACGAGGACCCCGATGTAGATGGGTTTATTGTGCAGTTACCTCTCCCGAAACATATTTCCGAAGAGAAAGTTTTGAACCGTATTCATCCGGATAAGGATGTGGATGGTTTCCATCCTTGTAACGTGGGCCGCATGGTGTTAGGATTACCGACTTATTTACCGGCAACCCCGGCAGGTATCGTGGAACTGCTGACCCGTTATAATATTCCGACAGAAGGCAAACATTGTGTTGTTGTCGGAAGAAGTAATATCGTGGGAACACCTATGGCAGTGTTAATGTCCCGGAAAGCCAAAAATGCCAATTGTACCGTTACTTTATGTCATAGCAGAACGGCGAATTTGAAAGATATTACTCGGCAGGCGGATATTTTGATCGTGGCGATTGGTGTTCCGCACTTCCTGAAAGAAGATATGGTGAAAGAAGGTGCTGTTGTGGTGGATGTCGGGATTCATCGTATTCCTTCGGAAACAGCAAAGAATGGTTGGAAATTAGTAGGAGATGTGGATTATGACCACGTGGCTCCTAAATGTTCATATATTACTCCGGTTCCCGGTGGTGTGGGACCGATGACCATCGTGACTTTGTTGCAAAACACGATAAAAGCTTGTAAAGCAAAACATTAAATAATTGAAAGTTGAGAATTGAAAATTGAAAATGAAAGATGATTTCTTTTTTTAATTTTCAATTTTCAATTTTGCATTTTCAATTGATCTATGGTTCTCAATTATATCTGGATTTTCTTTTTTGGTGCGGCATTTATCGTGGCGCTTTGTAAATTGATCTTCATGGGTGATACAGAAGTTTTTTCTGCCATCGTGAAGGCCACCTTTGATATGTCAAAAACGGGGTTTGAAATCTCGCTAGGTTTAACGGGTGTATTAACTCTGTGGATGGGAATCATGAAAATTGGAGAGCGGGGAGGGGCTGTGAAAGTGATGTCATGGTTGATTAGTCCTTTTTTTCGGAAGTTGTTTCCGGAATTACCACCGGATAGTCCGGCATACGGTTCAATTATGATGAATATTGCGGCGAATATGCTTGGGTTGGATAATGCCGCAACTCCCGTGGGACTGAAAGCGATGCAACAAATGCAGGAGGTGAATCCTCATAAAGATCGGGCTTCCAATGCGCAGATTATGTTTCTGGTGCTGAATACTTCCGGTTTGACGATTATCCCGGTTTCCGTTATGGTGTATCGGGCTCAAATGGGGGCAGCGAATCCGGCGGATATATTTATTCCGATATTATTGGCTACTTACGTGTCCACGTTAGCCGGCCTGATTGCGGTGGCGGTGTACCAGCGCTTGAACCTGTTTAACCGGGTTGTTATGGCTTATTTGATTGGAGGAACCTTGGCCGTGGGTGGTTTAATCTGGTATTTTTCCGGGTTGGACAAGGAAACGATCACAACGATTTCCACGGTAGCTAGTAACGTTATTCTTTTCTCGATCATCACAGCTTTTATTGCCATGGGGGCTTGGCGTAAAATAAATGTGTACGATGCGTTTATTGATGGCGCAAAAGAGGGTTTTTCCATTGCAGTAAAAATCATTCCGTATTTAGTGGCGATTCTTGTGGCTGTCGGGGTGTTTCGGGCAGCGGGAGCGATGGATATGTTGATGAGTGGATTGGAACGTTTGTGTCTGGCTTGTGGATTAGATGCTGATTTTATACCGGCCTTGCCTACGGCCTTGATGAAACCGCTTAGTGGAAGTGGGGCGCGCGGGCTGATGATTGACACCATGAACACGTTCGGGGCAGACTCTTTCGCCGGGCGATTGGCGTCAACTTTCCAAGGGGCTACAGATACGACATTTTATATTATCGCCGTGTATTTTGGTGCAGTGGGGATTAAAAATACACGTTACGCAATACCTTGTGGATTGATTGCCGATTTTGCGGGTATCATTGCTGCTTTGGTGATGGCTTATATCTTTTTTGCATAGTAGAATCTAAGGGTGTTATTTGCCCGACATAACTGATCGGAGCTCGCTTACGGTCACTAAAATATAAATAGCAAGTTCCGTCATATTGAATATCCATGTTCAGATAACAAATATCTTGGTTGGAGCGAACGGTTATTTGATAGGCAATAGCTTTCTTTTTTCCGTCTTGATAAATTTTTACCGTGCGACTGAATAATACCGTGTTGAAAGAAACTGAATCTAAGTGTGAATTTGATGTCCATGTAGCTCTGCCGAAATAAGGAAGTTGTGTCGTTACCAGGGAGTCATTTATGCTTAGATAACAATTTTGTGGGTTAATGTCAATGTTGGCACCCGCCCCCGGTGGTGTGAAAAGTGTTTGTACGGTAGGGGTCGCAATGTAGAACTTAACAGTGAATTGATCACTATTCACCAGTGCCAGTGTTTTCTGAAACTCTTTTTCGAAACGAATTTCTTTTTTATTCTGAGCTTGACCTGTTGTAAAGAACAGTATTCCAATCAAAAAGATGAATGTAATTCTTTTCATATTTCCCTTTTTTGAGTACTATACGTGGGTAGATTGAAAATGTTATAAATATATTTTCTACGAAAAGTTTGTATTATTACGAAATTTTCGTAGATTTGCGAAAGAATCGTAAATAAATAGTTCGTATGGAAAAATTGACACATCAGGAAGAAGAGGTAATGTTGATCATCTGGCAGGTGAAAAGTGGCGTGATAAAAGATTTTTTGAATCGGATGGAAGAACCGAGGCCGCCTTACACGACGGTCGCTTCTATTGTGAAGAACTTGGAGAAAAAAGGATTCCTGACCAGTAAGAAGCATGGAAATATTTACGAGTATATTCCCGTCATGGATGAAAGTGAATATAAAACGAAATTTATGTCCGGGGTGGTACGTAATTATTTTGAAAATTCTTACAAGGAGATGGTGACGTTCTTTGCTAAAGAGCAAAAGATTTCGGCAAAAGATCTCGAAGAGATCATCAAGCTAATAGAGAAACAATAAAATATACAATTATGGATGGGGCGTTCATTTATTTGATAAAGGTAAATATTGCGCTGGTCGTTTTTTATCTTTTTTATCGGCTATTATTTAGTCAGGATACCTTCTTTGTCATCCGGAGATTTTGTTTATGGACAATATTGGGTGTATCATTTATTTATCCTTTGGTTGTATTTTCATTCGAAGAAGAACAAAAGATGGCTATTCAACAAGCGGTTGTTCAATATGCACCCAATTTACTTCCGGAAGTAAGCGTGTTCCCGGAAGGACATCAAGTATCAGTGGGAGTCTGGGATATTCTAAGGTTTTGTTATTGGGGAATCGTAACACTTTTACTCGGTCGAATTGTTATTCAATTAGTTTCAATCATTCGGTTAGTCTATAAAGGGGAAAGGGCGTGTTGTTGTTCGACTTCGGTGATTACGTTATCGGGGAAGATTACACCGTTTTCTTTTTTTAAATGGATATTTGTAAGTCCATCGTTATACAATTCTGATGATATGCAAGAGATTATCACTCACGAGCGGATTCATGCGGAACAATATCATTCGTTGGACGTGATGGTTTCTGAAATTTTATGTGCTTTCTTTTGGATGAATCCCGCCATGTGGTTACTGAAACGCGAGATTCGTCGTAACCTTGAATTTTTAGCGGACAAGTGTGTCGTTCACTCCGGTTTTGACCGTAAGGCTTACCAATATCACCTTCTCCGTTTATCCCATCCTTCGGCTGCAGCTCAAATAGTAAATAAATTTAATGTGTCACCATTAAAAAAACGTATTATGATGATGAATAAAAAAAGAACTTCCAGAATGGGGTTAATCAAATATGCCTTGCTTGTTCCGATTGCAGGACTGTTGATTTTATCCAGTAATGTGCAAGCAATTGTACAAGTGAACGAAAATGTAATGGGTGTTACGGGGCAGGATTCTATAGTTGCCAAAGGAATTGTTGTCGATACCAATGACCAACCTCTTGTTGGAACAAGTGTTATAATAAAGGGGACAGGTATTGGGACGATGACGGATGATAAGGGAGAATTTTCGATTACAGTGAAACCGGGAACCGTGCTTATTTTCTCTTACGTGGGAAAGGCAAATCAATTTCTTCCCGTGAAGAATGCCAAAAAAATGCGGATAAAAATGACAACAGAACCGGTTGTGTTGGATGAGCTAGTGGTTGTAGGATATAAAGAAAAAGGTGATAAGGATGAAGAGGTTTTCCAAATTGTAGAGGATATGCCTAAATTCGTGGGTGAAGATGGTAGTGTGATGAAATTTTTGGCAAAAAGAATTCGTTATCCTTTTGAAGCGATGAAAAAAAATATTACAGGAAAAGTCTTCGTGACTTTTATCATCAATAAAGACGGGGAGCCTGTAGATTTTAAGATTGCAAGGAGTGTAGATCCTTTGTTGGATCGAGAGGCCATACGTGTCCTGCAGTTGATGCCAAACTGGAAGCCGGGTACACAGAGAGGAAAGCCTGTTAGTGTTGAATATACTGTTCCGATTAATTTCCAATTGCAGTAGTTGTAAAGATACAAACCTCTTGTTGTATATAAATCTCCTATTTTGCATTATATATAATGTAAAATAGGAGATTTGTAAATTATTTTAATATCTTTGAAAAATAGTGTGAAGGTATAGGAACAGGTTGAAGTAGGTGTGTGGCTTGAACTTGTTTTTGGGCGAATTTATTAATTATTAAAAAGGTTCGTTATGACTACAAAGGGGAAAAGAGGTTTAAAGATAAAATGGGATTGGTGTATCCCGTTTTTTTTCATGTTGGGCATTTTGTTTTTAACTACTTGTCTGCAAGCGGCAGAAAAGGATTCGGTGAAGTTCGTGGCGAAAGGGATCGTGGTAAATAAGAATAAACAGCCCTTATACGGGGCTTGTGTCATGGTGAAAAACTCGAACGAGAGAATATATACCGGGGTGGATGGGAAATTCTCGCTGGCGGTTAAGAAAGGGACGAAACTCGTAGTTTCTCTTTTGGGCAAGATGGATAAAGAGATCCGGGCAAAGGTTGACAAGGAGATGCAAGTGGTGCTGATTGACGAGGAATATATCGAAGAGAGAATGCCACGATTTGTAGGCGAGGGGGTGGAAATGTATATCGTGCGGAATATAAAATATCCGAAAGATGCGTTGGAGATGAAGATTCAAGGGAAAGTTTACGTGCAATTTATTATAGAGAAAGACGGGAGTGTGTCGGAAATAAAAGTTCTTCGTCCCGTTTATCCTTCTTTGGATTATGAGGCGTGTCGGATAATACGGGAAATGCCTCGATGGCGGCCTGGAATTCAGAAAGGTAAGCCCGTGAGAGTTTCCTACACGATCCCGATAAATTTCATGTTGCAATAAAATACTCCCGAGAGGCGTTCAAGGGCGCCCCCCTATCCGCTCCATGAAGTCATTTTAGGAGTGGATAGGGGAGGTTTCAATTTTTCCCGGCTGTCACGATATACATATCATCCACGTTCAAATATTTTTGAGCCAGACGCATAATGTCTTCGGGGGTGCAAGAACGGATCTTGTCGATAGCCTGGAGATAGAACGTGTTATCTTGTCCGTAATTGAGTTTGTGTTTCAAGGCATCGGACTGGGAGAAAACACCGTCTAGTTCTCGTAACAACTCCCCGTTAAAATAACTCTTTACGAGACTTAATTCTTCTTCGGGAACGAGTTCTTCTTGCAGGCGGCGAATCTCTTTTATACATTCAGCTATTGTTGCCTCCGTTGCGTCGGCATTGACATCCGTTGCAATCATCCAGTGAGCGGCTTGCGGCATGGTAACGTTGTATGAGCCGATGCCATAGGTATACCCTTTTTCTTCCCGGATGTTCGACATCAGGCGGGAGCCGAAATAGCCGCCGAGTACCATGTTCAAAAGCTGGAAATACGTGTAGTCTTCGTCCAGTAACATGACTCCGCTTTTCCCGATACGGATACTGGTTTGTACGGCATCGGGTTTGGATATATGGTATTTACCGGGGCCGCTCGGTTGTATTGAGTAGGTCTTGTCTGGTGGCAGGGGAGTACTGCTCATGGGCGAAAAGGCTTGGCTTACTTCTTGTAAAACCGTATCGCTGACATTCCCGCAAAGCATGATTCTGCATTGTGATGCCTGCACTCTTTCCCGGTAGAAATCGTGTAATAATTCCGGAGTCACTTGGTCGAAATTTTCCAGTGTGAAGTAATTTGCATAAGGGTGTTCCTTCCCGTACATACGGTATATGAATTCCATCCGTGCAAGGTAAGAGGTCTTTTCAATGTTTACCAGATGTTGCTGTTTTCGGTTACGGATATACGTTTCCAGTTCTTTTTGCGGGAATGTACTTTCAAGTGTCATTTCTGCCAGCATACGAATGGTTTGTGGGGCGTATTTATTAAGCGAAATCAGGCTTAATTCAGCTTTGTGCATACCGCAATTGAAGTCCACGTATGCTCCATGATAATCAAACAACTCTGCAATTTCGGCAGAGGTATGTTGACGGGTTCCCTCGTTGAGCATGTTAATCATGCTTGATGCGATAACCGGACGGGATTGGTTGTAAATCCCGGCTGAGAGTACCACGTCCATCTTGAAAACCTCTTGATTGGGATCGTGAAGGTACACGATTTCGATTCCATTGGGAAGCGTGATTTGTTGATGCCCCCACAGCGATGGACGGGAGATTTCAGTGATGGACGGTTCTATATTTCTATTCATAAAAGTAGCAATTATTTGTCTTTAAGATACCACAAGGTAGAGCAATTCTGTGTGGAGAATAATTCTCGGGCGGTCTGTTTTATCGAATCAAGAGATACTTCCGCGTATCGGATAGACTCCGAATTAATCAGGTTAATATCTCCTAGATAGTCAAAAAATGCCAAGTTGGCTGATTTCCCTTGATAATTGATCTCGCTGTAAGAGATTCGGGCTTCAGTTTTGTTGATTACCTTTTGGAGTTCCCGTTCTGAAATCGGGTCTTCGATAAAACGATCAATCTCGTTTTGGATGGCGGCTTCCGCTTCTTCTATCGCTACTCCTTCCGAGAGTTTCCCGGAGAAAATGAATAATCCCGGATCCATGTCTCCGGTGATATAAGCGTCAATTTCCGAGAATAATTTCCCGTTTTTAATGAGGTTGATGTACAAGCGGGAGGATTGACCGTTGGATAATATGTCTGAGATCGTGTCGCACGTGTAGAAATTATCCGATCGGCGGTCGCCCATGTGGTATACTTTATAGATTGCATCTGCCGGAACTTTGTTATGCTCGCATACGAGGCGACGCTCTTCGGTTTGTTGCGGTTCCATGGGTAATGCTTTTCTCTTATAACGGGCGGGAGGAATGTCCCCGAACCATTTTTTCACGAGTTCAAGGGCTTTTTCGTCGGTAATATTACCGCTGATACTTAGTATGGCATTATCCGGGGCATAGAAACGATGAAAGAAGTCTTCCACCTCTTCCAGGGATGCCCCTGCGATATGGTCAATGTTTTTCCCGATAGTGGGCCATTGGTACGGATGTACCTTATAGGCTAAAGGACGTAATTTCAACCAAATGTCCCCGTAAGGATTATTGAAGTAGCGCTGTTTGAATTCTTCAATGACCACGTTACGTTGAACATCAAGTGATTTTTGGGAGAAATCGAGTGCCAGCATCCGGTCTGATTCCAGCCACAAGGCCGTTTCGATATTGGGGGCCGGGATCGTGATGTAATAATTTGTGTAGTCGTTATTCGTGAATGCATTACTATCCCCGCCCGCTTTCTGAACGTGATAATCGTAATCAGCGATGTGTTTGGAGCCCCCGAACATTAAATGTTCAAAAAGATGGGCAAAGCCCGTGCGATTGGAATCTTCGTCCCGGGCACCTACTTTATAAAGGATGTTCACGGATACAAATGGAGTACTGGTATCCGTGTTACAGATCATTGTTAAGCCATTGTCTAGTGTGTGGCGTGTAAATTTTATCATAAATGTAAATTCATTTTCATAGTTTCAGATCGCCCAATTTGCTTGTTGTTTTGTTGAAATCAGCGATAATATCTTCCATAATTTCAGCCACGGTTTCTTCTTTGTGCAACATGGATGCGATTTGTCCGATTTCTAACTCGCCTTCCGTCATGTCACCTTCGAAGATTCCTTTCTTAGCCCGTCCTTTACCTAAAAGTTCGGTTAATTGGGCAGCCTCTGCTCCGGCGTCTTCCAGTGCTTTTACCTGATTGAAGAAGTCGTTTTTAATCAGACGGGTAGGGGCGAGTTTTTTCAATGCCAGCATGGTGCCACCTTCTTCCGTGTCAAATACCCGTTGTTTGAATGTCGGATGGGCGGAAGATTCTGCGGCAACGGCAAAACGGGTTCCGATTTGTACCCCTTCCGCTCCGAGAGTCATGGCGGCTGCCACGGATTTTCCAGAGGATATTCCCCCTGCGGCAATAACGGGTAGGGAGCAGGATTCCACAACATTGGGAATCAAGGTGAGCGTGGTCGTTTCTTCCCGTCCGTTATGTCCCCCGGCTTCAAAACCTTCAGCGACAACTGCATCTACTCCTGCCTCTTCACATTTCTTTGCGAACAGGGCACTACTGATCACGTGTACCACGGTGATACCATGCGACTTTAACAGGGGAGTCCATTTTTTCGGGCTTCCGGCAGAGGTGAAAACAATTTTAACGCCTTCTTGAATAATTATATCCATAAGCCGGTCAATTTCCGGATAAAGTAACGGGACATTGATCCCCCACGGTTTATCCGTGGCCTCTTTCATTTTCCGGATATGTTCCACCAGCATTTCCGGGTGCATGGAACCGGCGCCCAGTAATCCTAATCCCCCGTTGTTGCTTACTGCGGAAGCTAGCCGCCATCCGCTACACCATACCATACCCCCTTGAATAATCGGGTATTTTATATTGAAAAGTTTTGTTATTCTATTTTTCATGATGTATAAATAAAATCGTTTGTAATCATCTCTTGTAAAAAATTAGCTATAAGGATGTCCTCTAGCTATAAAATCACTCTTCAGGAAAGACGTGACATTAAACAAAGATAGAGAAAAATGCTGCTGTTGAAAAGTATTTTTCTTTAAAATTGTTCACTGCGGATAGCAAAAGGCTTTCATTAGGCCCTAAAGTTTCCGGACACTCGTTTTTTGAACGATAGATTATTTCTTGATATTCAGTAATTCCGGGCTGAAATCCGGCAATTTCCTTTTATTTTGGATTTCCCGTATTTTTAAAGAATAACAATGATTCTCTATTAAAAATAAATACTATTTTTGTTGCAAAATAAATTATTTACTTAGATGTGAAGAGGTAAAGGTGCGTGGTTATAGGAAAACATTGTTTATTTTCTTCATTTCTATAAAAAATAAATTCAAATGACAGAAAAGCTTACTCTAAGAGACAATGCAGCCGTTCGGTGGGCCGCTTTATTGTTGCTGGCATTAGCCATGTTTTGTTCATATATATTTATGGACATTTTATCACCGATTAAAGATTTGATGCAGTCAGAACGTGGTTGGGATTCATTGGCATTTGGAACAATGCAAGGTTCTGAAACATTCTTGAATGTATTTGTATTCTTTTTAATTTTTGCCGGTATCATTCTGGATAAAATGGGTGTTCGTTTCACGGCTCTTTTATCAGGTGGGGTAATGTTAATCGGTGCGGTTATTAAATGGTATGCTGTTGCAGAAGGTTTCAAGGGAAGCGGGTTGGAAGCATGGTTTACGAACAATTTGAATTACATCCCGGGTTTTGATGAGTTGGGAATCTCCCCGTTCTACCAGGGAATGCCGGCATCTGCTAAACTGGCTGCAGTTGGTTTCATGATCTTCGGCTGTGGTGTGGAAATGGCTGGTATCACGGTTTCTCGCGGTATTGTAAAATGGTTTAAGGGACGTGAAATCGCTTTGGCAATGGGGTCCGAAATGGCATTAGCACGTTTAGGAGTTGCTACTTGTATGATTTTCTCTCCGTTCTTCGCCAAACTTGGTGGACAGGTTGACGTTTCTCGTTCAGTCGCTTTTGGCGTGGTGTTATTGATGATCGCGTTGATCATGTTCATTGTTTATTTCTTCATGGATAAGAAATTGGATGCACAGACCGGAGAGGCTGAAGAAAAAGATGAGCCCTTTAAAATTAAAGATATTGGGAAAATCCTGTCAAGTGGAGGTTTCTGGTTGGTTGCATTACTTTGTGTATTGTATTACTCGGCTATTTTCCCGTTCCAGAAATATGCAGTTAACATGCTACAATGTAATTTGACATTTACTCCTCCTGCCGAAGGTTCTTTCTGGGCTGGGAATACTGTGACAATTATTCAATATTGTATCATGCTGGTTGTTGCAGCTACTGCATTTGCATTTAACTTTACAAGCAAGAAGGCATTGAAAACTTTGTTGTTAGCTATCTCTGTAATAGGTTTGATTATATTCTGCTACATGGGTTATATGCGTCAGTCGGCAGAGACTATTTTTGCCGTATTCCCGTTGTTGGCAGTGGGTATCACGCCGATACTTGGTAAAGTGGTTGACAATAAAGGTAAGGCTGCTACCATGTTGATGTTCGGTTCAATCTTGTTGATCGTGTGTCACTTGACCTTTGCATTTATCTTACCTCTGTTTAAAGGTAGTGCAATCGGAGGTGTTTTGATTGCATACGTGACCATTTTAATTCTGGGAGCATCGTTCTCGCTGGTTCCGGCTTCATTATGGCCGAGTGTTCCGAAGTTGGTTGATCAGAGAGTGATCGGTTCTGCTTATGCATTGATATTTTGGATTCAAAATATCGGTTTGTGGCTTTTCCCGTTATTGATCGGTAAAGTGTTGGATAACACAAATCCTCAAGTTGTAAATGACTTGAAGAATCACGTGATCACCCCGGAACAAGCTGCTGTTTCCTATAATTATACGTGGCCTCTTGTCATGTTGGCTTGCTTGGGTGTTGCCGCTTTGATTATCGGTATAATCCTGAAACGTGTTGATAAGGTGAAAGGTCTCGGTTTGGAATTACCGAACGTTCAACAGTAAGAAGAAAATTGATTGTATTCATATTGAAAATGTCCACTTCAAACGAGGTGGACATTTTTAATTTAGAATATATCTTGTGGTTTATATTTTTTTCTCGATCCTGTACACGTTCCGATCGCTGGCACTTCGGGAAACTAATTCTGCCAAGAAACCGGCTAAGAAAAGTTGAGAACCGATGATCATGCAGGTCAGAGCGATATAAAAGTAAGGATTATTTGTCACTAGAGGGGCTCTTAGGTTATGGGCCACGGCGATCAGTTTTTCAATACCGATCCAAGCGGCGGCACAAAATCCGATAATAAATAACAGCGTTCCCAGTGCACCGAATAAGTGCATGGGTTTTTTAGCGAACCGGGTAATAAAAGTTACGGAAAGTAGGTCGAGAAAACCGTTAATAAACCGGTTAAGTCCGAATTTCGTTACCCCGTATTTTCGGGCTTGATGATGAACCACCTTTTCCCCGATCCGGGTGAATCCGGCCTGTTTGGCCAAAATCGGGATGTAGCGGTGCATCTCCCCGTACACTTCGATATTCTTCACTACCGTGTTTTTATAAGCCTTTAACCCGCAATTAAAGTCATGTAACTTTATGCCGGAGAACTTCCGGGCAGTAGCGTTGAAAAGCTTTGTCGGGAGTGTTTTGGTTATCGGGTCATATCTTTTCTTTTTCCAGCCGGAAATCAAGTCATAATCTTCTTCCGTGATCATGCGGTAGAGTTCCGGAATCTCGTCCGGGCTATCTTGTAAATCTGCATCCATGGTGATTACCACGTCTCCTTGTGCATCCTCGAAACCACAATGTAATGCGGCCGATTTCCCATAATTACGGCGGAATTTAATGCCACGTACATGATCGTCTTTAGCAGACAGTTGTTCGATCACTTTCCATGATTTGTCGTTACTCCCGTCATCTACCATAATAATTTCGTAGGTAAAATTGTTCGCAACCATGACTCTCTCGATCCATGCGGAAAGTTCTGGCAAGGATTCTTCTTCATTATATAACGGTACGACTACTGAAATATCCATGTTTAAAATTCTTGCGGGTTAAACGGTAATTTACTTCTTCTGACCAACCCGGCTATAAATAGCGAGAAGGCTGCTCCCACGATGATTCTATTGAATAGTTCCCCGAAAGCGATACTGGCGGGAACAAAATATACATCAACGTTTTCTTCGAGCATTTTGAAGAGCGGGGAATTTTGGCCGGTAATTTTCAGTGTGTTTATTGTCACGTTTTTGAATTCGGTCAGTAAGTCTGCGTTGAACGTGTATAAAAAGAACACGTACACGGCATAGCATAACGAGGCGATGCAAAGGATGAAAATGCCTGTTTTCAGTGCTTTCCCGTAAGAAATGACACCTGCCAACTGTTCATCCCTGTATTTCCGAACACCGATGAATATCCCGAAAATGGTTAGCATCATGATGATGTTGTGGAATTGTGCGTTTACCACGATTCCTTTTCCTGCCAGGATAAATAACAAAGACGCGAAAATGAAGGTGCCCCCGATTAGGCACCCGAATATTGAATTCTGTTTTAAGAATAGCTCGTTATTTTTTTCCATTTAATTTTTCTCCTTTAGTATAATTGGGCGGGACCTCTTAACGAGATCATTTCACCGACCTGAGGTTGCTCGCCGTTTTCCATGTAATTATATTGCAACAATTTGGCGAGCTTGATTCCATATATCTGGGAGATCATGTACATGGTGTCTCCGGCTTTCGTTTTATGGAACGTGTAACCTTTGGGGGCTTTGTTCTTTTTCTTTGCCAGAAACACGTGCATTCCTGTACGAATCGAAAGTTCGTTTTTATCGTTGTATTTTAATAATTTCTTCAACGGAATGTTGAAATACTGGGCGATACTTTCAAATGTGTCCCCTTCTTTCACTTTCACGGAAGGAATCCGATTGATATATACTACCCGGCTCTGGTAGTTTTTGCTTTCGCTGAGTTTGTAGTTTAATTCATTGGGTATCGGATGAACTTTTTTTGCCGGACGATCGAATTGATATAACTCTTCTTCCTCGATAATTTTAATGAGTTTTTGCGCGTAATCGGAGGCGGTTGCATATCCCGCTTTTTTCAATCCTTTAGCCCAGCCTTTGTAATCTGTTTTTGGCAGGTCGAACAAGAATGCGTAGCGGGGGCGGGTGAGTAAGAATTCACTGTGATCTACCCATGATTCTTCTGGATTCCTGTATTTTCGGAAACATTCGTTTCGTTTATCATCGTCCATGGTGAAACTGGCCCCGTTCCAGTTATGGCATTTGATACCGAAATGGTTGTTGGCGTTGACCGCCAGTTTGGATGTTCCGCATCCGGATTCCAACATCCCTTGTGCCAGCTTGATACTGGCGGGGATTCCCGTACGATCCATCTCTTCGATGGCAATACTTTTATATTTTTTGATGAACGCTTTGCGACTGTCCGTAGAGGCTCCACATATGTTAACACATATAAAACTCAAAAATAAAATAACGTAAATCTTGCTCATAGTTTCCGATAATGTTTTATATTGGCGGTAAAATTACGAAAAAAAATAGAATGGAGAAAGCGGAATTGAAGATTGATTACACGGTGTACCGGGAATCTTACCCGGAAGGGTACGAGGACTTGTGTCGTGCAGCCTTGGATGTCACGAAAAATGCGTATTGCGTGTATTCCGGTTTTGCCGTGGGGGCCGCCGTGTTGATGAATAACGGAGAGGTCGTTTGTGGTACCAATCAGGAGAATGTTGCTTATCCTTCCGGGTTGTGCGCCGAGCGGACCGCATTATTTTATGCTTGTTCTACGTATCCGGAGGCGGGGATCAAGGCAATTGCCATTGCAGCCCGGGATCATGGCGTGGAAGTGGAGGACAATGTTACCCCGTGCGGGGCTTGTCGTCAGGTGATGGCCGAGATTGTTCAACGCTATAAAGCGGATTTTGATGTTATCATGATAGGCAAAAAAAGAACCCTCTTGATCAAGGCCAGCCAGTTATTACCTTTTTCGTTTGTCATGCCTTAAAATGTCTTCCTCAAGAGAGTGGTTTGATTAAACTAGAATTAGGTGTAATACAGTTGTAATCTAATAGAGAACAGTACCCTTTTTCGTTGATCATTCAGAGATAAACCGTTGATTCGCCTGTCGCTGTTATCTGAGTTCTGTTTAAGTTCTGGGGAGCCTTCGAAAGAGGGATAGCTTTTCGGTTAAATCTCTTCTTGTTCTCGGATAGATTTGTTGAATTTTACTGGTTATTATCTGTTGTTCAATACATTGCTTTACATTTATTCGTTTTGTATTCGTTATATCATTGTTGAAGTGAAAACAATAACATAACGAAACAATGAAGGGACGGGTGTAAGCGTAAGGGTGGTGGAAAAAAGGAAGAAATATAGTCTATTTTTTATAAGTTTTGAATAATACTTTTTTGAAGTTGATGTGACTTATTCAAAGAAAGATGTAGAACGGACGAAATTGTTTACGGAAGGCATGGAATAATAAAATATTATTACTTTTGTGATTATTAAACGATCGTTTAATGATTGGTGATATGAATGGATTAGAAAAGCGTAATTGCGTGATAACAGAGATAAAGGAAATAATAGCTAATATCAAATCTTAAATTATTAAACGATCGTCTTTTGATATAGTGTGTGGGGATTTAAAAAAGATGTGATTCTTTCGTAGGAAAGATTTTTTGGAATATATAATATGCCCATTATGATGGTGGAAGATAAGGATGTAGAAGGATTACGGCGGGGGGATAGAGTTTGTTTTGAGAATATATTTAATCGGTATTCTCCGGATTTGTATGTGGTTGCTTATCGTATCACGGGAAATAAGGCGGTAGCGGAAGATGTTGTGCAGGATTTCTTCGTGAAGCTGTGGATGAATCGGGAAAAGGTCCAGATATATAAATCCTTTCGTTATTATTGTTTTTCAGCAATACATTATGCTTCATTAAATGCGACAAGGACGAAATACAGGGATACGGAATTATCTGAAGAATTAGAGGATCCGTCTTGTGTGGAGTATGAAATGGAACGGGCGGAGTTAAGTGAGAAAATACATCTGGCAATTGATTCTTTGCCGGAAAAATGTAAAGCTATTTTTGTGGATGCCTGTATCGAGGAATGTAGCTATGTTGAGGTGGCGCAAAAGTATGATCTATCGGTAAATACAGTAAAAGTACAAGTCAGTAAAGCGTACCGGATTTTACGGGAAAAATTGACGAAAGAACAATTTTCTATTTTTTTGTTGATTTTTTTGAAATCCGAGTAATACTTTTTTCAAGTTGATGTGACTTGTTAATGAAAGGCTATTTGAATATGGAAGAATACAGATCAAATATGAATATTCTAAAAGAGGTTTTACGAGGGAAACGTCCTCATGATGACGTGGAGTTCGTGGCTTGGCTGAAAGAATCCGAGGAACATCAGAAATGTTACGAGGAAGCACTGCAACAGGCTGCAAGCGATTTGAGGATAAAAAAATCGTTTAATCGACAACTTATATGGAACCGGGTGTTGGATGAGACTCGGAAAAAAGAACGAGTACGAGTTTTGCGACGTTCTTTCATGCGTTATGCCGCTGTGTTATTACCGTTCGTGGCTTTGTTTGCTTGGTGGCTACTGAAGACGGGAGATGTGGAGTCAAGCGTGGAGGTTACTGCTAATGAGGATGGTATTATGTTGTTTCTTTCTAACGGGGAGCGGGTGAACATTAGTCAGTTCGATTCGACTGGAGTACTGGAAAAGAACGGGATGAAAATTAGGATGACGGAGAAAAGGGATCAAATCGTGTACGAGAATCATGATGACATTTCCAAGGAATTAATTTATAATACATTGAGTGTTCCCGCCCGTGCAGAATATTGTCTGACCCTAGAAGATGGTACAAAGGTGTGGTTGGCGGCAACCTCCCGGTTAAAGTATCCGGTTAATTTTGTGGGAACTTCTCGGGAAGTGTATTTGGAAGGTGAAGCGTTTTTTGACGTGGCGAGGGATACGTCAAAACCTTTTATCGTAAATTGTGCCACTTTTTCGGTGAAAGCCTTGGGGACATCTTTTGATGTAAGTTGCTATAATGATGATGAATTTGGTTTGGCGACTCTTGCCTCGGGAAAGATTGAAGTAGCCCTTGGGGATCAGAAAAAAATATTGAGTCCCGGGGAGCAAGCCTTGATTAAAGAACAATCCTTATCAGTGAAAGAGGTGAATATTTTGCCTTATACGTCTTGGATGGAAGATCGGCTTTACTTTTTTAATGAAAAACTGGAGTCGATTATGAAACGGATGGCTCGTTGGTATGGAATTGAGGTGTGTTATGCGGACCTGGGCATTCGGGAATTACACTTTACAGGGAATGTGCCCAAGTATACCGATATTGAAAAAGTATTTGATATACTGGAGTTCGCTACCCATTTGGATTTTTCTTTAGAAAAAGGTAAAGTACTCATTTCCCGATCGAAGAAATAAGGAATTTTTGAGTAAATAATGTGTGATATTGAACGTGAAAATGTTCAATAATGGGAATACTATATACTAATGTTTTTTAATCATATAAATTAAAACCAATAACTTATGATGAAAAAAGTTGTGATTCAATCGCGGAAATTCTTGTTTATTTTCGTGACTCTGTTGCTGGCTTACGGGACCATGCTAAGGGAAGAGGTTTCAGCCCAAACGCAACAAATGAGTGTTAAGTTTGAAAATATGTCTCTTTTGGATGCCTTGGGACATTTAAGCAAACAAACGGGTGGAAAGATATTATACAATCATGAGCGGATTGATAAATCCGTGAGGATTAATGTCGTATTGACGAACAAAGCTCTTCCTGATATCCTGAATAAATGTTTGCAAGGGACAAAGTACATGTACAAGGAAGTAGATGGGGTATATGTTATTTCCGAGAAAGAAGAGGTGGTTGTTCAAGAAAAGAAGGAGATTGTGGTGAAAGGAAATGTAAAGGATGAGAGGGGTGAGCCCATGCCGGGTGCCACGATTATATTGAAAGGTACGACGATCGGTATAACCTCTAATGAGACGGGAGATTTTACATTACTTCTGCCTGCTAAAGACTCGTTGATATTACTTGTTTCCTTTATCGGTTATGAAACACAGGAGATAAAAGTACAAGGTGACAAGAAACTGAATATACGGATGAAGATCGAAACAAGTGCTTTGGAAGATGTGGTCGTTACAGGATATGCCAATATTGATAAAAAGAGCTTTACCGGAAATGCTGTTAGCGTGAGCAAAGAGGAATTACTGAAAGTTTCCAAGTCGAATGTGATCCAAGCGTTGCAAGTGTTTGACCCCTCCTTTAGAATTCGGGAAAATAATAAATGGGGATCAGACCCGAATGCATTACCAGAGGTGAATATCCGGGGTACTTCCAGTACGGGAGTGAAGGCGTTGGATGCCGATCCGCTGGATAAATCGAATTTGAAGAATAATTCAAATTTACCGACATTTATTATGGACGGCTTCGAAATTAGTGCGGAGAAGTTATACGATTTTGATCCCAATAGGATTCAAAACATTACAATTTTGAAGGATGCTGCTGCAACTGCGATTTACGGTTCTCGTGCTGCCAATGGGGTGGTGGTCATTACAACCGTGGCTCCGAAAGCCGGACAGTTGTCTGTAACGTATAGTTTGACCGGAAAAGTTTCTACTCCTGATTTGAGTGATTATAATTTAATGAATGCCAGAGAATTGTTGGATACAGAAATTGCGGCAGGTTTTTATGAGGCAGAGACTTTTCCCGAATTGTATTCTAAGCGGGAGGAATTGTTAGCTAAGGAGGCGAATATAGCGCGGGGAGTGAATACTTATTGGTTGTCGCAACCTTTACGTACAGAATTCAACACGCAGCATAGTTTGTACATGGAAGGAGGGGCTCAAGGTTTACGATATGGGATTGATTTTAGTTATCGGAATGATAAAGGGGTGATGAAAGAATCTTTCCGAAAGAGAATAGGGGGAGGATTTTCTATTAATTATCAAGTTAAAGGCTTGTCGGTGCGAAATTATATCTCTTATAGCGTGATGAATTCAGAGGATTCTCCATACGGTTCTTTTTCTAGTTATGCATCAGCATTGCCTTATGATCGTTATAAAGATGAAAATGGGGTAATTGCCCAAAATTTGCCTCAATGGCATAATAGATCCGGGATGACGACTGAGGATTTGGGACGGGTAAATCCATTGTACGAGTCAACTTTGAATAATTTCAGTGGATCAAAGTATGAGGAGTTAATTGATAACTTTGGTGTGAATTGGATGTTTGCCGAGCATTTTCAGTTAAAGGGTGATTTTAGTGTGACCCGCCGTTTTTCTACGACAGAACGTTTCGTTGATCCAAAGTCTTTACAAAATAAGAATGAATCATTGTCTGTAAATAATATGTCTTCTGGCTCGTATAATTTAAGTAAGAGTGAAGAACTTAGTTGGAATACCAATATTTTGTTTGCATATAATCAAATGGTGAATAGGCATAATATAAATTTGACTGCCGGGTTGAATATTATGGCAAATAAGAGTGAGGGGACTTCTAGTCAATATAAAGGTTTTCCGTCCGGCTCGTTGAATTCTATTAATTATGCAGAGGAAATATATGAAAAGCCGACTGCTAATGAGCGTTTGAGTAGAATGATTGGTTTTTTGGCTGGATTGAATTACACGTATAATAATATTTATTTGTTGGATGCTTCTTGTCGTTTTGACGGTTCTTCAGATTTTGGTAAGGATAAAAAGTTTGCTCCTTTCTGGTCGGCTGGACTCGGTATTAATATTCATAACTATGAATTCATGAAACAACAAGGTGTGTTGTCAACTTTAAAATTGCGGGCATCATACGGGGCCACGGGTAAAGTGAATTTTCCCCCGTATGTAGCGAAAACAACCTATGAGGTTTTAACTGATCAATGGTATCGTACGGGATTTGGTGCATTACTGAAAGCATTGGGTAATCCAGCTTTATCTTGGGAGAAAACGAAAACTTTTGATGCTGGATTCCAATTAGGTTTTATGCATGACCGTTTGTTTATCACGGGAAGTTGGTATCACAAGAAAACGACAGGTTTGATTACCACGGTAGCTATTCCGACATCCTCTGGTTTCAATGATTACTATGATAATATGGGTAATGTTTTGAATAAAGGTATTGAGTTGGATGTGAAGTACGAGATTGTAAGATGTCAGGATTGGAATTTCTCTGTCTATGGAAATTTGTCTCATAATAAAAACGAGATATTAGCGATCTCTGAAGCTTTAAAACGGTATAATGACCGGGTAAATCAGTATTACCAACGGAGTTCAAATTTGAAATCGTCTTCGGAAATTTTAACAAAATATGAAGAAGGAGGTTCTAATACAGCCAAATATGGTATGAAATCTTTAGGAATTGATCCGGCAAACGGTAAAGAGATGTTTTTAAAGAAAGATGGGACGATTACTTATACTTGGTCTGGAGACGAGATGGTGATTATCGGTGATACAGAACCGGATGCTCAGGGGTCTTTCGGGTTTAATGTACGTTATAAAAATTTGTCATTGTTCGCTTCGTTTATGTATAAGTTTGGTGGCGATGCCTATAATTCTACTTTGGTGACGAAGGTTGAGAATGCTAAGATTTACGAGGAAAATGTGGATAAACGTGTTTTGAAACAAAGATGGCAGAAACCAGGAGACAACGCTAAATATAAGGATATTAGAAATCAAGATGGGTACACAAAACCGACATCTCGTTTTATGCAGAAGGATAATGAACTTAGTTTGAATTCTATTACATTAGGTTATGATTTGGATTCTAAATTCTTACGAAAATATAAATTTGGCTTGGTTCGTTTTGAATTAGGTGCAAATGAATTGTTCCGAATCTCAACGATCAAGCAAGAGCGGGGAACGGAGTTTCCTTATGCCCATTCGTATAATTTCTCTATTAAAATTAATTTCAATTAATGCGATGAGTATGAAAAACAAAATATTGTTACTATTGTTTTTACCGCTATTGTTTGGATGCAATGGCTGGTTGAATGTCACTCCGCAATCGGAAGTTGATGAAGAAGACCTTTTTGCAGACGGGGAAGGGTATCGTAATTCGTTGAACGGCGTTTATTCCCGGATTTCGGAATCGGATATGTATGCTCAACAATTGACTTGGGGATTTATGGATGTGCTGGCTCAATATTATAATTTTGACAAAATGAATCAATATGGAGCTTATCCTAAAGCTTACAAAGGTGATTACGATAATAATGAGGTCAAAGGGATTTTAGAGAATATTTGGCAGGGGGCTTACAAGTCAATAGCAAATTGTAATAATTTGATTCAGAATATAGATAAGGAGGATGTTACAAAATTTTTGGGGCGTGAGGGAGAAAAGAATATGGTGAAGGGAGAAGCTTTGGCTTTACGGGCTTTTTTGCACTTTGATTTATTACGCTTGTTTGCTCCCGTGGCTGTTGAACTAAATGGGGATAAAACGGGATACGTGCCTGTTAATGATAATAACGAGTATCTTCCTTATTGTGAGACTCATCCTGCAGTGTTCCAGAAACGGGAGAATGTGCAAGATTATTTGGACAAAGTTATTCGGGATTTAAAAGATGCCAAAACTTTATTGGCTACGTTTGATACTGTTTCTTCTGTGAGAAAAGATCAATTAAGAACAACTAATCGTTTATTGGGAACTGCAGGAGCGGTAGAGGATTTATTCTATTGTTTCCGGGGGTTCCGGATGAATTACTATGCGGCAACCGCAATGTTGGCTCGTGTATATAATTATAAAGGCGAGCTGCAATTAGCGGCAGAACAAGCTCAGGAAGTGATAGATAACGGGTCTTTTCCGGTTAAGGGAGATTATGCTAAGCCCAAGCAATATGAGGATGTTATATTTGCATTGAGTAATCGGAAATTGACAGAACTTTTTGAGGCTTACTATACCGGAACCAATAAGGTGTTATGCGTGTCGAATACGGCGCTAAATAAGATATTGGGATCCGATACTTATGATTATCGTGGGTATTATCATATGCAAAATTTGGATGGAGCGAATAAAGTGAGTAAAAAGTATCTTCCTGTAAGTTCTGATCAAGGAACGATCCCTAATGAAATCATCCCGATTATTCGTACAAGTGAGATGCAGTATATTGCGGGAGAGTATTATGCCTCTATTAAAGATTATGCGACGGCAGCTTCTCGTATCACGGTGGTAAAGCAGGCATCGGGTGCCTATACCCCGGTAACGGTACAAAGTCTTGAGGATTACCATAAGACATGGATAAATGATGCTTACCGTACGTTTATCGGTGAAGGACAGTTATTTTTCTTGTATAAGAAGTTGGGGACAGAATTTTATTCGGGAATGAAGGATGGGGCGTTTGTTTTCGAAATTCCGGATAGTGAAGATGTAACTTTAAATCAATAGAAAAATAATGGTCACCAAAAATATAAAGATTATGAAAGGACAGTTTCTCTTTTTATTTCTTCTTTTGGCCGTTTTCGGATGTAAGGAAGATGAGTTCGATACATATAGTAGTGTTAATTATTTGAGTTTTTATAATAATCCGGCTACGGATAGCATCGTGGAAACCTTCTTCTTTCATCAGGGGAAGGATGCGATTGAAGTTCCCGTGAAATTTAATTTGGGAGGCCAGTTATTGACCGAGGATTGCCCGATCAAGTTGTGTGTGGTGGATTCTTTGTCGGGATTGTTGAAAGATGGGAAGGTGGTATCTCCGCTTTCAGATGCGGATTTTGCATTTCCGGATGAGATGGTTTTTCATAAAGGTATGAATGTCGATTCGGTGTTTGTAGTATTGAAGAAAACGGCTCAATTGGAGGATGCTTATTGTCGGGTTGTATTACAAATTGAGCCGAATGAATTTTTTGAAGTAGGTGAAACTGTTTATAGCCAAGCAAAGATATACTTTACTTCAGCGATTTCAATTCCAGGATGGTGGGATGAGACGGTTGATAAATATTATTTAGGTGGATTTACACCCAGGAAATACGAGATTTTTTGTCGGGAAGTGGGTGTGACTGATCTGACGGGTGTTGAGGAAAAATATATACGGGAGTATGCCTTGAAGTTTAAGCGTTATTTGGAGGCTCATCCGGAATACGAGGATGATGGAACTAGAATAACAGTGACAGTAATCGGTTAATAATGAATGTTATGAAAAAGATATTGATATTGTGTCTTGTGATGGCTTGGAGCATAACAGGATGTTACGAAGATAAAGGTGATTATGATTATCGTAATTTGGCAGAAGGTACAATCGGAAATGTAAATGGATCATACCATGTGTCTGTTGGAGATACGTTGATTATTGAGCCGGAGATCGTGTTCGATTTGGAAACGAAAGTTGGGTTAAAGTACGAATGGTCCGTGGAGCTTGATTCTGTGTTTTCCCGGGAGAAAAATATAGAATATATTATTCCCCTGGATGCTCCGGAGCAGATGAAATGGGTGTTGCAGGTAACTGATACATTGAGTGGATTAACTTTTATGACCCAGACGATGGTAAGGGTTAGTTCACTTTATTCCGATGGTTTTTTGATTTTATCAGAAAAAAATGGTGTGTCATCATTAAGTTTTTTAAAAAGAGTGAAAGGGGAGTGGGCTCGGTGTATCTATGATATTTATGAAGGTATTGAAGGCGTTTCTTTGGATGGGAAGCCTGTACAGATTCATCTGCATGATTTAGGAAATCAGACAGACGAACATATTATGCTATTGCAGGATGATTTTTATAAATGTCTTGACTTGGATGGTGCGAATTTGGAAAAATCTTTGGAATTGTCGAAAGAATTTCAAGTGATCCCGGAGAACGTGAGACCTAAGCAAGTATTCTTTGATGATTGGTATAGTTTTTTGCTGGCCGAGGACGGACGGGTATTCGGGCGTAAGAATTTTAGTTCAGAAGCTTTCCATACGGGATATTTTTCGCAATATCCGATGGTGTATATGGAACCTGATGCTGTGGGTGAAGAGGTTGCTCATCAATTGAATGCAGATCGTTTCGTGTATGATATGAATACAGAAAATGGGTACGTGTTCGTGTATGAAAAAGAGAGAAAACGATTCTTGTATATCCGGGGGGCTTCCAGCTATGGAACTATTGGAGAGCCGAAATGTGCTGGTTATCCGAATGGATTTATTCCCATGGATAACTTGGGTAATAATGAGTTAATAGCAACAAGCGGGTATTGGTGGAATGACTATTATATTCCGGCTGGCGGGTTGTATAATATCATCAAACGTGCGGATGGAACTTACGTGGGACAAATGTTGTTAACGGATGACCCTGAAGATATTGTGGCAGAGTCTCAACGGGAATTTAAGGGGGATATGATGAATGACAATATTTTATTGTTGATTCCGGATAATGGTAGAGGCCGGGGATTTGGTTGTCCGTATGCTTTCATTGCTTCCGGTAATGTTTTGTATTATTTTGGAAAAGATGCGGAGGGTGAGATTGTGCCGGAACGGTATTATAGTTTTCCGGCAGAAATTAAGGCGATGGAGGATGAATTCTATGCTAATGAATATTTGTGTGTTGGATTGGCTAATGGTGCAGTTTACCTCTTGAAGATTAATTCAGAGGGATTTGCGTCGGACGAGGCGGGACGTTTGGTCATGAAGATGGATCAAAATGTTGGTATGGTAAAACAGATTATTCATAAAGCAGCGGAATAGTATGAAATATATATGGCTTTTTGTAATCCTTCTGTGCGGGTGTGCAGGACAATCGTTTTTAAATGTACAAGCTGACTATCGTAATGTACTGAATATATCTAACTGGCCTCAAGGCATCAGAGAAGGAGTTTCTCTTTTCTCCGATTTGGGGGCATGGCATGGATTTGCCTTTATTCCGGATAGTGTCGGAATGGCAGGAGGTTTTTCCGGTCCCATGTCTATGGCATCCAATTATGCCGTGGGCTCTTATACTGCGGTTGCATCAGTGGTTGTTGACGGAGTATTACAGGAAGTTACGAATGCTATTGTTGAAAAAAGTTATTTTCCGGGTCGGATGATTCAGTCCTTTACCTGGGAGACTCTAACCTTGACACAGGAGATTGTTTTTGTAAACAATCGGACTTCTTTGTTGCGGACTCGGGTCCGCAACACGGGAGGTCCCAAAGAGGTTAAGATTATTTATGAGGGGAGCTTTTTTACTCAATATTTCCAAGGTCAGGTTATTGACGGACGGACGGTGTATTTGGAGTTTCCCGCAACGAAATGTTGTTTTGAAATAGAGGCGGGTGAAGGCTGTCATGCGGTAGTTCGGGATGGAAAGTATCGTTTTGAAACGGAGGTGCGAAAATTCGGGCGAGGTGAGGAACGGGAGGATATGTTTGTTTATTCCGCTTATTTTAATGATGAACCAGAACACGTGAAGCATCCGGTATTGGAGGAAAATCCTTTCGAGGAGAGTGAACCATTTTTTGAAATGGCCGCTCAACGATGGGAGCGCTATATTGAAAAGTTGTTTGAAAATAAGTCGGAATTATTTACTAATTTGAAATACAGAAGAATAGCAGTCAAGTGCTTGATGACGTTGATGGCGAATTGGCGGAGTGCTGCACATGATTTATTGCATGATGGAGGTTATCCTTCTTATTGGGGATTCAGTACGGGATTCTGGTCATGGGATTCTTGGAAGATTGCTGCGGCGATCGGGCGTTGGGAACCGGAGTTGGCTAAAGATCATATTCGGGCTTTGTTTGATTACCAAACAGAAGAAGGTATGATTCCGGATTTTGTCAGCCGGATAAAGTATATTAATAATTTGCGGGACACGAAACCCCCTCTGGCTTCATGGGCCGTGGAGGAAATTTATGATGCGGACGGGGATTTGTCCTTTGTCGAGGAGATGTTTGATCGGTTGTTGAGGTATCATAATTGGTGGTATGCTTATCGGGATGTTGATCAGAACGGACTGTGTGAGTACGGGGCAACGGACGGGACTTTGCAGGCTGCGGCTTGGGAAAGCGGGATGGATAATGCTGTGCGTTTTGATAGTACAGAGATGTTGAAGGGTGAGTTACCGAAAGCTTGGTCTATGAGTCAGGAAAGTGTGGATTTGAATACTTACTTGTATGATGAAAAGATGACGCTTGCCCGCTTTGCCCGCTTGCTAAACCGGGAAGAGTTTGCTAATCAGTTGGAAAAAGATGCGGGTATTCTGGCCGACAGGATTCGACAAATCATGTTCGATGATGAGAATGGATATTTCTTTGATGTTCGGTTAAAATCACACGCTCTTATTCCGGTTTACGGACCGGAGGGTTGGTTACCTCTTTGGGCCGGAGTAGCAAACCAAAAACAAGCGGATCAGGTGAGAAATATTATGATGGATGTGAATCGGTTCAATTCCTTTGTGCCTTTGGGAACCTTGGATCTAAGTCATCCCCGCCTGGAACCGGAACGAGGTTATTGGAGGGGACCGGTTTGGTTGGATCAGGCGTATTTCGGTATTCGGGGGTTGAGAAATTACGGGTATGATAAAGAGGCAAATGAATTGACATTAAAAATATTAAATAATTGCCAGGGGTTGCTGGGGGATCAACCTATTCATGAAAATTATAACCCCTTGACCGGAGAGACCTTGAATGCTCCGCATTTTGGTTGGTCTTCAGCACATTTGTTATTAATGATGTTTGAATATAAATAATTAATTATGAGATGTTTGCTGTTTGTTTTTATGCTGATGACATTGTCGGCAGGGGCGCAGAATGACTGGGAAAATCTGGATGTTCTCCAGAGAAACCGGATGCGTAGCCATGCTTTCTATATCCCGTTTGATAATCGGGAACAGGCATTGGTATGGGATGTGGAAAATTCCTCTCGTTATCTTTCTTTGAACGGGGTGTGGAAATTTAAGTGGGTGAGTAAGCCGGCAGACCGTCCGATGGATTTTTACAAGGTTGGGTATGATGTTCGTAAATGGGATAATATCGAGGTCCCTTCTAACTGGGAATTAAAAGGCTACGGGGTACCGATTTACGTGGAAACAGGATTCGGTTTTAAAGCCAAGTGGCCGAATGTGGACCCGGAGAACGATCCGGTTGGTTCTTACAAGAGGACATTCCGTGTACCCGATGATTGGATTGGGAACAAGATCGTGTTACATTTTGGGGCCGTGAGTTCGGCTTTTTACGTGTGGGTAAACGGTCAATTGGTTGGCTATTCTCAAGATTCGAAAACTCCGGCGGAATTTGATGTAACTTCTTGTGTACGGAAAGGAAAGAATGAAATTGCCGTGCAGGTTTTCCGTTGGTGTGATGGTACTTACGTTGAGGATCAGGATTTCTGGCGTTTTTCCGGTATCCAGCGGGATGTATTTCTTTATGCCCGTCCCCGTTCAAATGTATATGATTTTCAGCTTGCAACGGATTTGGATGCTGATTACCGGGATGCTTTGTTGCGTCTGAATATGGAATTGGAAAACCGGGGAGAAAAGTATGATGTAACCTTGACGTTGAATGACAGACAGGGTAATACGATATTTTCAGAAGTGATTACTTCCGGAAAGAAGGAGGGTATGGATACGGTTTGTATTGAAAAGAAGATTTTAAATCCGTTGAAATGGACGGCAGAGACGCCTAATCTATATGATTTGATCATCGAGACCCGTGTTGAGGAGCGGGGGCGTAACGTGGTTCGGGAGGTATTGACCCAAGCGGTAGGTTTCCGTAAATCAGAGATTAAGGGAGGGCAATTGCTGGTAAACGGACAACCTGTTTTGTTGAAAGGGGTGAATCGTCATGAACATGATCCTGAAAAGGGACATGTGGTGGATCGGGAATCGATGTTGACCGATATTCGCTTGATGAAAGAGATGAATGTAAATAGTGTGCGTACGGCTCACTATCCCAATGATCCTCTTTGGTATCGGTTGTGTGATGAATATGGTTTGTATGTCGTTGATGAGGCGAATGTTGAAAGCCATGGAATTGGTTATGATCCCCGGGAGTCTCTGGCGAACAGACCGGAATGGACGCATGTCTTTATTGATCGTACGGAACGGATGTTCCAGAGAGATAAAAATCATGCTTGTATTATAGCTTGGTCGCTGGGAAACGAATCTGGGTCCGGAATTAATTTCTTGGCAACCTATAAATGGTTGAAGGAGCATGATTTGTCACGGCGTCCGATTCATTCAGAGGATGCCGGGAAGAAAGAGTTTACGGATATTTACTGTCCGATGTATAAACAGATTGATGTTCTGATTAATCATGTGTTGTCCCGGCCAGATAAGCCTTTGATCTTGTGTGAGTATGCTCATGCGATGGGAAATAGTGTCGGGGGACTGAAGGAGTATTGGGATGTGATTCGGAAATATCCTTATTTGCAAGGGGGACATATATGGGATTGGGTTGACCAAGGTATCGAACAAGTGGATAGTAACGGAGTGAAATATTGGGCCTACGGGGGAGACTTCGGAGGTCCGGAGATTCCTTCCGGCAATAACTTTTGTTTGAATGGCATAGTTCGGGCAGACCGTTCATGGAGCCCTGCGGCTTGGGAGGTGAAAAAGGTATATCAAGATGTGGCATTTCGTTTGCTGGATTATAACCGGGGCATCGTGGAGATTTTTAATGAGTTGTTTTTTAAATCTTTGGAGCATACGGATCTGAAATGGGAATTGCTGAAGGATGGAATTGTTGTGGACTCCGGTATGGTACCTAATTTAAAAGTGATGCCACAGGAAACGTGTTTGTTGGAATTGCCGTTCCCGAAACTTGAAGACCGTAGTGCAGAATATTGCGTGAACGTGTATGCTATTGCTAATGAAGATTATTCCTTGATCAAGAAAGGGCATGTGTTGGCCGCGGAACAGTTTGTATTACCTTGTTTGAATAAACTATCTGCTTTCGCGGAAAATGGTGAGGTTAAAGTGGTTGAGAACGGGAATCGGGTTTCTGTGCAAGGACGAGATGTCATGCTTGAGTTTGATCGAGAAACTGGTAAATTGATCTCGTATCAGGTAAACAACAAAGAGATTCTAGTGAATGGTCTGGAAGCTAATTTTTGGCGGCCGGGAACGGATAATGATTTTGGCAGTGAGTATATTATCCCGGAATGTATCGGTTGGAAAGGGGCTGCTTCACAAGCGAAATTGGTGAATTTCGACGTGAAACAACAAGGAAAATTCGTGGAGATTCGAACTGATTTCGAATTGAAGAAAATGAATACGACATATCAGTTGTGTTACCGTTTGAACGGGATGGGAGAAATGGAAGTCCGCTATCATGTGGACGCCCGGAATTGTACTTCGGAATTGATTCCCCGGGTAGGACTGACTTGGCAGCTTGTTCCTGATTTTACCCGTGTAGAATGGTATGGCCGGGGACCGCGGGAAAATTACATAGACCGTTGTTCTGGGGCTTTCGTCGGACGGTATGAATGTCCGGTGGAAGATTGGTATGTGCCTTATGCCCGTCCTCAAGAGAATGGAAACCGGACGGATATTCGCCGGATGAGGCTTGAGAGCGATGATTTGGGCTTGGAAGTGATCGGGGATGTTCCTTTCGGATCATCTGTTTACCGGTTCTCCAATAATGTATTGGATGAACCGGGTGCCGAAAAGACACAGCGTCATTTGAATGAAGTGAAAGAGGAAAATTTGATTACTTGGAATATTGATTGGCGACAAATGGGTGTTGGCGGGGATACGACTTGGAGTTTGCGGGCAGTGACTCATCCGCAGTACTTGATTTTGCCGGGGATATATGATTTCACTTTCCGGGTATTACCTGTTAAAATGTAAATAGTTCGAGTATGAGATATTGGATTTTGATTTTATTGATCGGTTGGTGTTGTTCGGTGAAAGCCCAACATGAAAAGATGTCCAAGGAGATAATGGATGTGTTTCACTCTATTTCAAGTGATGAAATTATGGAATATGTGCATGAATTATGCAAGGAAGAATATAACGGACGGCTTGCCGGAACGGGAGAATATATGAAATGTGCTTTTTGGTGCGCGGAACAATTGTGTGATTTCGGGTTAGAACCCGCGGGGGATGATGGTTCTTATTTACAACATTTTCGGATGCCTACGACGAGTTTGATCGATTGTAGATTGAAAAAAGTGGGAAATGAACAAGAGTATGTCTTCCCGCGGGATTTTTATCCGGGAATGAACTCTGATTCGAGGAAGGTGGAAAATGCAGAAGTGGTGTATGCCGGGTATGGGATCACGGCCCCGGAATACGGGTATGATGATTACGAGGGGATAGATGTAAAGGGAAAGATTGTGATCATTGAACGGGGTATACCATATCGGGATAAGGATGAGAAGAAACGTTTTGATCTTTATATGCGCTATGCTTCCGAGAGTTATAAATTACCTCAGGCTTTAAAGAAAGGTGCGGCAGCGGTGTTGTTGGTTGGAAAACTGGCACACACGGGAATTGCTTTTTCGAAAGAGATGATTTATACTCACGTGGATCCTTCCATGGTGGATGAATTGGTTGCAAAAGCCGGGTATACGCGGGACGGGTTAAAAAAACAGATCAGTGAGAAACAAAAGCCCTGTTCTTTTAATACCGGATGTCGTTTGAATATGGATGTTGTGACTCGTCACTATCCTTATGCGACCACCTGTAACGTGATCGGCGTGATCAAGGGGGTGGATACGACTTCTTCCATTGTATTGGGGGCACACCTCGATCATTTGGGTAACAATGGATTAATGTTTCCCGGTGCTTTGGATAATGCTTCGGGGGTTGCTTTACAGTTAGCCGTAGCGAAGGCTTTGGCTGCTAGTGGAATCAAACCGGAGAAGAATATCGTGTTCGCTTTTTTCGGGGCGGAGGAAAGAGGTATTAAAGGAGCAATTCATTATTTGAATCATCCTACGTTTCCGCTGGACAAAACCATGTGTATGTTGAATATAGATATGGTTGGAAATGGAAATGGTTTATCGGTTTGGGGGGCAGAAAGCTTTCCGGCGGTGGCAAAAATATTCGCTCAAGTGAACGATCGATGGTTGCACCGGGAATTTGAGGTAACTCCTTATGAGCGGGCCGTGAGTTATTCCCAGGCGGATGGTGATGAATTTTCCAAACGGGGGATTCCGGCCTTATATATAGCCACGACCGAGGAGTTGAAACCTATGTATTATCATGATCCGAGAGATCGGGCTGAAACATTGACTCCTGAAATTATGGAGGATGCAGCTAGAATGTTGTTTCTGGCATTACCGGAGATTGTAAAGATCAAAGGTGTTTTGAGAGAAAAATAGACGTGTAAATTATAAAATTTAAATGTATGGATGTCGCTATTGTAAAAGTAGAAAATCTTTCTCATCGCTATAGTTCCCAGTGGGCTATACAGGATATTAGTTTTGAGATTAACCAGACGGGAGTCCTTGGGTTATTGGGCTCGAATGGAGCCGGGAAATCAACCACGATGAATATCATGTGTGGCGTGTTGAAACAGACGAAGGGGGAAGTATATATTAACGGGGTGAGTTTGCGGGATAACCCGGTGGAGGCGAAGAAGCATATCGGTTTTTTGCCGCAGAAACCGCCTTTACATCTGGATTTGAATGTGGATGAATATTTAACACATTGCGCTTATTTGCGTTCCGTGGAACCCAAGCATATCAAAGCTGCCGTGGAGAAGGCGAAGGATAAATGTGGAATTATGCATTTCAGCAAGCGTTTGGTGCGTAATCTTTCCGGAGGATACCAGCAGCGTTTGGGAATAGCGCAGGCTATCGTGCATGATCCGAAATTCGTGGTATTGGATGAACCGACAAACGGGTTGGACCCCAACCAGATTGTGGAAATCCGGAATTTGGTAAAGGAGATTGCGGTGGATCGAGCCGTGATGCTTTCCACGCATATTTTACCAGAAGTGCAAATGACTTGTGATCAGATCCGGATGATTGAGTCCGGGCATATGGTGTTTGCGGGGACCATGGATGAATTTAATAATTACATCAAACCGGATTCGTTAGTCGTGCTAATGGATGCTCCGCCAAGTGAAAATGAACTGCGAGCCATTCCGGGAATCGTAAGCGTGGAAAATTTGACAAACAAGCGTTTCCGTTTGCACTTTGACACAATGGATGCTATTTCGGAAAGAGTGATCGAAGCGAGCGTGGCTAACGGATGGCATTTGCAAGAGATCAATATGGAAAAGAGTTCATTGGATGTGATCTTTGCTAAATTATCGGGTAAAAAAATCAATTAATAAAGAATCTTATGAGAAAAATATATAGAATAGCAAGAACGGAATTGCAAACCTTGTTCTATTCCCCTATAGCCTGGTTAATTCTTATCGTGTTCACTTTTCAGACCTGTATGGTTTTCGTACAGGAAATGGAAGGATATGTAAGGTCTCAAGCCCTTGGTTATGGGGTGTATAGTGTTACTTCCCGTCTATATGCAAGCTGGACGGGTGTATTCTCGAATGTACAGAATTACCTGTATCTTTATATGCCATTGCTGACTATGGGGTTGATGAGCCGGGAGTTGAGCAGTGGTTCGATTAAATTGTTGTATTCTTCTCCAGTCACGAGTTGGCAGATTATTCTGGGAAAATATCTGGCTATGGTGATTTATGGTTTGGTATTGATCGGCATATTATGTGTGATGGTTATCTTTAACCTATTCACGATAGAGAATATGGATTGCGGACTGGTCTTTACCGGATTGCTGGGAATATACTTGTTGATCTGTGCTTATGCGGCCATCGGGTTATTCATGTCTTGTTTGACTTCCTATCAAGTGGTTGCTGCTATCGGTACTTTAGCCTTGTTGGCTGCTTTGAATTTCGTGGGAGGAATGTGGCAAGGTGTAGATTTGATTCGCGATATCACGTATTGGCTCTCTATTTCCGGACGTGCGGATGAGTTGATTGCCGGATTGATTTGTAGTGAAGATATTTTGTACTTTATTATCGTTATCGCTGTATTCTTAGGTTTCTGTATCATTAAGTTGCAATCAGGTAAGCAACGGACGACTTGGTATATGGTGTTTAGCAAGTATGTAGGAGTATTTATTGTTGCAATTTTCTTGGGTTATCTCAGTTCTCGGCCGATGCTGAAATTCTTCCATGATTCTACTGCTAATAAAATAAAAACGTTGACTAAAAGTAGTCAAGATATCATGAGCCAGATGACAGGTGATTTGACAATAACAACGTACGTGAATCTGTTTGAGGACAATTGCTGGTCAGGTTTACCAATCAGTAGAAATGGAGATATTGGTCGTTTTGCTCAATATATCCGTTTTAAACCGGATATTAAAATGAAGTACGTGTATTACTATGATAGAACTTATAATCACGCTGCATTACAACAACGTTATCCGGGATTAAGTGACGAAGAGATCGTGGAAAAATTGTGCGAAACGATGAGTCTGAATCCCAAGATGTTTATGAAACCGGAAGAATTTCATAAGATTATTGATTTATCAGATGAGTATAATCGTTTTATTCGAGTGTTAGAAAGAGAGAGTGGGGAAAAGACATTTTTGAGAGTGTACGAGGATAATCAAAAACATCCACATGAACGGGAAATCTCTGCAGCAATGAAACGTTTGGTGATGGATTTACCGAAAGTTGGTTTCGTGCAAGGACATGGTATGCGTGATATAGGGAAAACGGGTGATTTGGATTATTACAATTTTGCTCATAATAAGATATTCCGTTATTCTCTGTTGAATCAAGGTTTTGATGTGACTTCACTGACGTTAGATCAAGATGTACCGGAGGATATTAATGTATTGGTTATTGCCGAGATGAAAACTCCATTCTCAGCTGAAGAAATGGAACGTTTAAACAAGTATATAGAACGAGGTGGTAATTTGTTAGTTGCAGGAGATGCTGAAAGACAGGAAATTATGAATCCAGTGATCGCTCCGTTTGGTGTGAAATTCTTACCTGGTCGTTTGGTGCAATCAAGTGAACATGTTGCTAATTTAATTGTGGGGAATGTGACGAGGGAAAGTTGTAGCTTGAATTATATGTTTAGTGATATGTTCCGTCTCTATAGTGTGACAATGCCGGATGCAGTTGCTTTGGAATGTGATACAACGAAAGGATTTATTTTAACACCTCTTTTAGTAACCCCAAATAAGGGTAGCTGGATTGAATATAAAACAACTGATTTTATAGATGATAAAGTAGAATTGAATCCAGAAGATGGAGAAGTGGAACAGGCGAATTTAACTGCAGTAGCTTTGAATCGGAAAGTTGGGAATAAAGATCAGAAAATAATTATTTTGGGAGATGCTGATTGTATTAGTAATGGGGAAATTAGTCGCCAGAGATCAAATATTGTGGCTTCTAACTACTCTTTTATCAATGCTATGTTTTTTTGGTTCTCGGATAATGAGGTGCCTATTGATGTTCGTCGTCAACAAGCAGAAGATAATAGTGTGAGTTTGAGTATGGATGCGATGGCTGTTGCGAAAGTTGGATTCTTGGGTGTGTTGCCGATATTACTGTTAATTTGTAGTGTATTTATTTGGGTGAGAAGAAGAGGAAAATAGGGATAAATATTTAAATATATGTAAGGTTCATCCGGTAATATTAAATTACCGGATGAACTTTTGTTATCGCAACCTTGATCACTCCGTCAAGTTTGTTTTCGAATATGCGATAGGCTTCTTCAATTTCGTTTAATGGAAAACGGTGTGTGATGAGTGGGGTAGTATCAATTTTGCCCTCTTCTATCAGGTGAAGAATTTCGGCACAATCGCAACCATCTACACCGCCGGTTTTGAACGTGAGATTTTTGCCATACATATTGGGTAACGGCAAAAGTTGCGGTTTGTCGTAGAGGGCAACTACGGTTACAATGGCGTTGGGACGGGCACATTCCCATGCAAGATGGAAGGAATCATCGCTTCCGGCTACTTCTAGTACCACGTCGGCTCCGCCATGATCGCTGTGCTCAAGGACGAATTTTTTGCATTTTTCCGGTTCGGTTATCAATACATCGGGATAGTGTTCCCGAACAAACTGAATCCTTTCGGGGGATTTTTCACAGACAATAATTCGCTTCGGATTCTTCAACATCGCACAAAGTAGCGTGCATATTCCGGTTGGTCCGGCACCAATGATCAATACAGTATCGTCTTCCGTGATTTCAGAAATACGTGCAGCCCAAAAGCCGGTGGCAAGTACGTCACCCACGAAAAGAGCTTGTTCGTCACTAACCATATCGGGAATACGGTTTAGTCCGCTATCGGCATAGGGGACACATACATATTCGGCTTGTCCCCCGTCAATGCGGCATCCCAAAGCCCAGCCGCCATGGGGATCAGTACAATTGTTTACGAATCCTTTTTGGCAAAAGAAGCACTCTCCGCAAAAGGTTTCCACGTTAACGGTGACTCGGTCTCCGGGCTTTACGGTCGTCACGTCAGCTCCTGTTTGTTCTACAATACCCACCATTTCATGCCCGACGGTAATTCCTGGTACAGCACGGGGGACACTTCCGTGTTTGATATGTAAATCGCTGGTGCAGATGCTGCCTAATGTGACACGCACGATAGCATCTCGTGAATCTTCTATCTTGGGGAGCGGCTTCTCTTGAAGCTTGAAATTTTCCTTGCTGATGTAGGTGTATGCTAACATAGGGGCGTAGATATATATTTAAATATTGCAATTAATAAAAAGCGTTTTTTATCGGGTTTCAAATATAAGGTATAAATCTCAAAAGAGAACTTCGAGAGTTCTGAATTAGGAGAAAAAAGCTAGTTTTATCTAGTTTTATTTCTGAAATGCATTATATTTACAGCATAATGGAAACAAAATAAAAGAATGACCTTTTTAGAATTTAAGAATCAACTATTCGATTTAGCATGTTTCAATATCTATCAGGTATATGCATGGCAACCGGATTTTGACCGCAATAATCTTACCCGTTGGGTGAAAAAAGGGTATCTTGTCCGTTTACGGCAAGGATATTTTGCTTTTTCTGAATACAAGAGTAAGCTGGATTATTCCCTTTATTTTGCTAATCGGATTTACCGGCCCTCTTATATTAGTCTACATACAGCATTAGCGTTTTACGGGATGATACCGGAAGCAGTAGTGCAAATTACCAGTGTGACATCACTAAAAACTGTCTCATTTAATAACGACTTTGGTGAATACTCCTATAAAAATCTCAAAGAGAATCTAATGTTCGGGTATGAATTAAAGCCAGTGGCAGATAATCGTACCATGCAGTTTGCTACACCTGAAAAAGCATTGCTTGATTTACTGTATCTTTATCCATTTTATGATAACGAGCAGGAATTAGAGGAGTTGCGTTTGGATGAAGATTATCTACATGATGATTTAAATAAGGATTTATTGATGGACTATTGTGGCAAGTTTCAAAACAAGGCACTTGACCGTCGGATAAAATTACTTTTTAAGACTTATGATTTATGATACAAATAGAGCAGATAAGAAATTATTTTCCAGTTCAGATTCGTGGAAATTCAAGTTTCGATAAGTATATGTTGAAAGAGTATTTGCAGTTGATGATTTTAGATTACCTTTCTTCTACTCCAACCATTCAAAAGATGGTTTTTATCGGGGGAACAAACCTGCGTTTAGTCAAAGGGATCGATCGGTTCTCCGAAGACCTGGATTTTGATTGTAAAGAATTATCGAAAGAAGAGTTTGTTGAAATGACAAATGGGGTAATCCGGTTTTTGGAGCGTTCAGGGTTAAGGGTCGAAGCGAAAGATAAAGAAAATCCGAAGTTAACAGCATTTAGGCGTAATATCTATTTCCCGGAACTCTTGTTCGATTTAGGATTGAATGGACACAAGGAAGAACGTTTTTTAATAAAGGTCGGGAGCCAAGATCAACAAGTTAATTATTCCCCGGTTGTTACAAATATCAAGGAGTGTGGATTCTTTTTTCCGTTTCCCGTTCCTTCTGATGGTGTATTATGCAGTATGAAAATTGCAGCTATGTTAGCTCGTGCTAAAGGTCGTGATTTTTATGACCTGATGTTTTTGCTTTCACAAGCAAAAACGGATTACAATTATCTATCACAACGTTGTGGAATACATAATTTGCAAGAATTTAAGCAAGTGACGGTCGAATTGCTAAAAACAGTTGATTTGAAGGAGAAACAAAAGGATTTTGAACATTTACTTTTCAACAAAGTGAATAGTGAGAAGATCTTAAGATTTGGGGAATTTGTGGATTCTCTGACAGAATAATTATGTGAGGATGATATTTGCCTGTTTTATTATTTTATGTATATTAGCATGGCGTAATTTCTAAAGATATAGTTATAGTATGGAAATTCCTTCATCAAAGGTTTTGACCACCAATTGTTTGAGTCGGGTATTTAATTCGACAGTAGCTACTTATAAATATTATTGGTTTATTTCTATTTTAGAGATATATGTGGGGACGGAAACTTCACGGATAAAGCTTTGGGATATTATTATTTCGATGATTGCTAATGCATGGTATCCGGTTCATTATTTTCGTCTTTCGTTTGGGAAAAATGATTCGATGTATGGGGCAATTAAACAGCTCCAAGTGTTGGCCGGAATACCAATAGATGCAAATAAAAAAGATATTGTAGATGCTTTAAGGAAAGAATTGCATCGCAAAGAAATTAAGTCGTTGTTACGTGTTTTCACGTTGAATGTCCCTTTTCGATTTCTTCGCCCGTGGATAGATACATCTGATGATAAACAGATGGTTGTACGTTCTCAGGCATTTGAAAATGTTTGTTTGTATGCCTTGAAAAAAGAGGAAAATGAATGGTGGATTGAGATAAATCCTGCTTGGAGTGATTATTTGAAGGAGAATTACCGGATATTGATGGATTTTGCTTATTGGAATCTTACATTGTTTTTGCAAACTCGTAATCCCAATGTACCTAATATCCCTAATAAATTAATTAAACCAGAATACCGGGATTCACTTACAAGGCAGCGTATGTTTTGGAATACAGTGATTCAGACAAATGGACAATTAACGTGTATTTATACGGGACGAGAATTGCATGTGGGAAATTATGATTTAGATCATTTTATCCCATGGAGTTTTGTTTCTCACGATTTATTGTGGAATCTATTACCTGCTGATCCAAGTATTAATTCATCGAAGAGTAACAAATTACCATTATTAGATGTTTATCTCCCCGGATTGGCAAATGCTCACCATAGGGCTTTGTGTACTTATATAACATTGGATAAAAACAAGATGGTGTTAGAAGATTACTTGTCATTGGGGCATACTCCAAATGAATTAGCAAATATGAATGACGTTCATTTTTATGAGATTTTTTATCAGACATTTTCTCCAATGGTTCAAATTGCTATGAATATGGGATTTGAGTTATGGAATTATACATTTAATTATGAATAAAACGATTGTTGAATGTCCTTTTTGTAATTTAAAAAAGGAAATCGAGATTATTTCTGAAACTGAAAGTTGTATTGCTTTTTATGATGGTTTCCCTGTGAATCCGGGGCATGCGTTGATAATTCCTAAACGTCATGTGTCTAATTATTTTGAACTTACTCGTGATGAAGTTCTGGAAATGCAAGAGATGTTGTGGTATGTAAAGAAGGTTATAGATGAACGTTATCATCCGGATGGGTATAATATTGGGGTCAATGTAAACGAGTCTGCAGGACAGTCTATATTTCATGTACATATGCATCTTATTCCAAGATATAAGGGGGATATGGAGAATCCGAAGGGGGGAGTCCGTGGGGTGATTCCTTGTAAGCAAAAATATTGAATTAGTCTTGATTGTAATTTAGGGTAGATTATTGTTAGCAGGAATTCAGAGGATACGATCAAAACGAAATCACGCAAAAGAGTTATAAAGTTATCCCTTGTTTCATAGATAACTAAGGTTGGACTATCCTTTCCCTTGATTATTGGCGTAACATGAATATAGTATGAACATAGCATATACACTTGTCTATGTTTATGATTTGTTAATGGTGTGTTGGCACTCCCTTGGTATCCTTATCTAACGGTAAAGAAAGGTTTCACAAGATATGTCTCATATAATCTCCGAATTTACGGAAGATCCCATTTTGAAGCTTTAAATATATGCTTTCTAGATGTAGAGTTGTAATATGTTGTAGCGGTGTAAATGTAAAAAAAGCTATGTTGTATGATTATTGACTGTTAATTTGTGAAGTGATATTTGTTTATTGTAAAAATGTTTATATATTTGTAATGCGTAACATACTCAAGGGTAGGGAATCCTGCCACTGCATAGCAGGCATTTTTTATGCCTGTTATCTCCATACGGCGGTTCCGAACCCCCGTGATGGAGTGTGTAATGCACCCACAGCCCTTGAGGTGTTACGCAGCGGGACAGGCGGAACCGTTTTTTTTCGTCCTAATCTTTAAACAAAAAGGCTTATGAGGGTAAATCGTGATCATATTTTTGTGAGGGGAATTGCTGATCTGCTTTCCATATTTCTTTGATTTTACTATTGATTTGTAATTAGGTCGGCTAGGAGAGTATTCGAAGTTAGGAATGTTTTGATCTTTATATCTTTTGATCAGTTTTGTAAAATCTTTATCTTGTATGGTAAAGGTAGGGATGGGTATGTCAAATTGTTACGAAATGTAAATTGTGAAAGAAGAAACAGAAAAATAAAAGAGGGGTGTATTCTATGCCTGAGAAACGTTGAATATCACCCCCTTGTGTAAATCAATTTTATCAATTAATTAACAATCAAAGTTATGAAAAAAACTTATGACAGGAAAGTTTTTAAGCGAAAGTTACTGTCGGATCGAAGGACGGTAACCGTGACAATCCGGTTATTTATGATTTTATTGTTGGGCTTCCCGCTATTGACGAGGGCCGGGACGGTGGATTCCACTCGTGTAGCGAATCGGGAGGTGAGGGGAAAGGTGGTGGACGAGAAGAAGCTGCCGATACCGGGAGTCTCGGTGCGTCTGGGAGGAACGTCGATGGGAACGGCCACTGATGTTGATGGGAAGTTCAAGTTGTTGATCCCGGCTGACACGGCCACGCTGGTAGTTTCCTTTATCGGGATGAAGACCGAGATCGTGAAGATTCCCCGGCTGAAAACGGGTGCGGAACAAAAGGAGTTGACGATCGTGTTGCGGGAAGAGGACGTGAAACTGGAAGACGTGGTGGTGACGGGTATCTTCACCCGTAAGAAGGAAAGTTTCACGGGATCGGCTTCCACTTACTCGGCTGCCGAGTTGAAAACGATGGGTACGCAGAACGTGTTACAAAGCTTGAAGACTTTGGACCCGGCTTTCGCCATTATCGAGGATAACCAGTTCGGTTCTGACCCGAATCGCTTGCCGAACATGGAAATCCGGGGAAAGTCGAGCATGTTGGGATTGCGGGACGAGCTGGATGCCGACCCGAACCAGCCATTGTTTATCCTGGATGGTTTCGAGTCTACGTTGGCAGCGATTAATGATCTGGATATAAACCGGGTGGCCTCGATCACGATCTTGAAAGATGCGGCATCGACGGCAATTTACGGTTCGAAGGCGGCTAACGGGGTGATCGTGGTAGAAACGGTGAAACCGGAAGCGGGGAAGTTACAGGTGAGCTACAACGGGAACATGAATCTCTCGATACCCGATTTGTCGAGTTATAACTTGATGAATTCAAGGGAAAAACTGGAATTTGAATTATTGGCAGGAAGGTACGACCCGGCGAATTGGTCGACAGCGAACGAAGTGGAAATGAATCGGTTGTATAACGAGAAATTGAAGGAAATCGAGAGCGGTGTAAACACGTACTGGCTGGCAGAACCTTTACGGGTAGGGGTGAACCAGAAACACTCGCTCTATGTGCAGGGCGGTGAAGGAAACTTCCTGTTTGGTTTAGGTGCGGGATATAACGGGATAACCGGGGTTATGGAGAAGTCTGATAGGGAGGTGCTTAGCGGTAATATTGATTTGATTTACCGGATGTCGAAATTTCAGTTCTCCAATAAATTCTCGTTGACTTCAACTGATTACAAGAACCCGATCGTGGCTTTCAGCGCGTATGCCGCGGCGAATCCTTATTACAGAAAGTATAACGAGGATGGAACCGTGGATAAATGGTTGGAGAATAACAAATTTTTCAAGGCGGCTAACCCGTTGTGGAATGCCCGACAGAATAGTCGGGACGAGGGGAAAAATCTCTCTATTAGTAATTATTTCATGGCGGAGTATTTCCCCACCGTGGAATGGCGGGTACGTGCCCGGTTAGGGCTGACTTACGGGAATGACGACACGGAAAAGTTCTATTCCCGGAATGATACCCGTTACGAGAATGTGGAAACGATCAAGAAAGGGGAATATCGTTCAACGAATACCAGAAAAAATCAAGTGGAGGCGGAATTGAGTGTCACGTATGCCAAGATGTTGGGGAGACACCGGATTAACTTGGTGGCCGGGGGAAATATTTCCAGTAACAAGTCGTTAACGCAGGGATATTCAGCATTAGGATTCCCGGAGGGTAATTTTTCTTATCCCTCATTCTCGAACGGTTACCCGGAAAATGGCACGCCGACATACTACGAGACGGTGTCCCGCTCGGTGAACGGTTATTTCAACGCGGGGTACTCTTTTGACGATCGTTATTTGATGGATTTCAGTTTGCGGACAAGCGGGTCTTCGGTTTTTGGAACCTCCCGAAAGTATAACACGACGTGGTCGGTCGGGTTAGGCTGGAACTTGCACAAGGAGAAGTTTATCATGGATCACGTGGAATGGATTAACATATTGAAACTGCGGGCCTCTATCGGTAATCCCGGAAACCAGAGTTTTGACTCGGCGCAATCCTTGTTGACTTATTCTTTCCAGTACGGTTCGATGAACTATTTCGGGCTGGGTGCCGTGTTGTCACAAATCGGTAATCCCGATTTGGAATGGCAGATCACGGTCGATAAAAATATTGGTCTCGACGTGACGTTGTTTAACAAGCGTTTCTCGCTGACGGCGGATTATTATTACAAGGTGACCGACCCGTTGTTGATCAAGGTAAGTACGCCGCTTTCTTCCGGAACGCCGACTTACATGACGAATGCGGGAGAACAGGTGTCACAGGGATTGACGGCATCGGTGTCTTATTATATTTTCCAAGATTTTGAGAAACGTTTCTCGTGGATGATACGGGCGAACGTGCGAACTCAGAAAACCCGGATTGACAAGATCGGGAACAAGCTCTCCACGTTGAACGCCAGTGGAAAGGGAGAAAACACGGTGAGGTATTATGACGGGGCAGACCCGGATGATATTTGGGCGGTGAAGTCCGCGGGGATTGATCCCTCGAACGGGAAGGAGTTGTTCTATGCCAAGGATGGTAGCTACACGTACGATTTCTCGTATGATGACGAGGTGATTTGCGGGAACACCCGTCCCGACGTGGAAGGTGTGATCGGGACCTCGCTCAACTGGAAGGGATTTTCCGTGAGTTTGAATTTCCGTTACCAGATGGGTGCGGACGTGTTCAACGAGGCCCTTTATAGTAAGGTGGAAAATATTTCAAGGAGTGATTTGAACAAGAATCAGGATAAGCGGGCGTTGTACGAACGTTGGCAGGAAGTGGGGGACATCGTGCGTTTCAAGGATATTGCCAGTGCGGAGACGACCCCGATGTCTTCCCGTTTCGTGCAGACAGAGAACGTGTTGACCTTGGAGTCTCTCTATCTGGGGTACGAGTTTTACAACGGGTGGATCGAGAAACTTGGCTTGAGTAGCCTGAAACTACAATTCTCCATGCGTGACGTGTTCCGGGCATCGACAATCCGGTCTGAAAGAGGAATATCTTATCCTTTTGCCCGGAGTATGGAGGCAGGACTTTCGTTTAATTTTTAAAGAAGAATGGTTATGAAATTATGGAATATCATTTGGATCGGGGTCATGCTCGTGTGTGGTGCCGGGTGTTCGAGCTTTCTGGACGTGCAACCCAAGGACAAGCAGTCGGAGAAACAATTATTCGCTACGAGAGGCGGATTCTACACGGCGGTAAACGGGATATATAACAAGGTGGCCTCCACGGCTCTTTACGGGAAAAATCTTTCCTACGAGTTGGTGGACGTGATTTCGAAACGCTACCTGCCTCTCTCTGTGAACACGTACTTGACCGCGTTAAGTACCTTTGCTTACACGGGTGAAGAGGTCGAGAAAGAGTTGGAGAACACGTGGACGACGGCTTACAACACGGTGTTGAATTGCAACGTGTTGCTGGAGAATCTTGAAGAGAGCGAAGGCGTGTTGCAGGGGCAGGAGTATCGCGTGCTGAAAGGCGAGATGCTGGCCGTTCGAGCTTTCCTGCACTTTGATATGTTGCGTTTGTTCGGTCCGGTTTACAAGCTCCACCCGGAGGCGGCATCCATTCCCTACAACGAATCGTCGAAAGTGGCGGCCCTGCCGTTAATGACGGCCGATTCTGTGTTACACGAGAAAATATTGCGGGATCTGGATGAGGCCGAGAAGTTACTGGCGGATAGTGACCCGGTGATCGAGAACGGGCCGATGGCCTCTCTCGGGGAAGACGAGGAAGTTTACCTGCGCTATCGCCAGTTGCGGATGAATTATTACGCCGTGTTGGCATTGAAGGCGAGGGTGTACCTGTACGCGGGAGAACAGGCGAACGCGCTGGCTGCTGCCCGGAAACTGTTGACGGACCCGAAAGTGGATGAATATTTCCCGGCGGTGGACCCGAATAAACTGCTGGCCAACCAGAGCAATCCCGACCGGGTATTCTCCACGGAAGTACTGACGGGAATTTATAAAAAGGACCGAAAGGAGATTTATACCCGTTATTTCAGCTCGGAGCAGGCGGGAAATAATCTCCTGCATCCCCGGAAAGATTTCGTGGGAACGAGCCTTTTTGCCGGAGAGACACAGGATTATCGATTCCAGACGTGGTGGCAGGTAGCATCCGGCGTGGGTGAGAGCGGTCACGTGATGATTAAATACAAGGAGATAGACCAACCTGACGGGACGGCGGGATCAGAGTATTTCTACGCTGTTTTCATGTCGTTGATCCGGTTGAGCGAAGTATATTACATCGCGGCGGAGAGCGAGCCCCTGTTGGCGGACAAGTATGGTTGGCTGAACCGGGTTCGAGCCCGGAGAGGGTTACCCGACGCGCCTGTCGTTTCAGAGGATGATTTCATGAAGCGGTTGCGTTCGGAGTACGTGCGGGAGTTTATCGGCGAGGGGCAAATCTTTTTCATGTATAAACGGCTGTATATAAATATCAATAGTTACGAGAACGGGTATGATACCAATACTTACGGGGCCCGGGAAGAACGCTACGTGCTACCGGTGCCTTCCAAGGAAATTGCTAATCGTTAAAATGACAAGGTTATGAAATGGAAAAATATTTTATTGATCGTGGGACTGGGTTTTGTCGCAAGTGCTTGTGAAAAACAGGATAGCTCGATTTTTACCACAGATGATGCCGGGATTTATTTTCAAATGGTGACGATGTCTATTTACGGGACGACCACGGAATATTACACGGATTCGCTCTCTTCTTCCTTCGCGTCTGTTCGAGCCTCGGCGAAGAGTGCGGTGCTTGCCGCTACGGTTCGGACGATGGGTAAAGTGGCTGACTATGATCGTCCTTTCAAGGTAGTCGTGGATAAAGAAGGTTCGACGGCTGTTGAAGGCGAGCATTACGAGATCGACCTGGACACGCTGGTTGTTCGTGCGGGGGAGAGTTCCGCGAGAGTGCGTGTACGTTTTTTTCGCACGGCAGACTTGATGAAAAGAACGATACGGTTGGTTCTCCGGCTGGAAGATAACGAATATTTTAAGTGTTATTTTCCGGAGTACAAGAACACGAATGCGTACTCGTCCACGGGGGTGATGATTCACGGGAATCTGTTTGCCTTTTCGGTGAGCGAGATGTACACGGAACCGGGCTACTGGACGGATTTCGGGACAGAATTTTTCGGGAATTGGACACCTGAAAAGTATGTCGTGGTTAACTCGGTTTGTGGGTTGACTCCCACGGATTGGAGTGGTGCTGGGTATGCCGGGGCGAAGGTGCAATACGGACGGTTTAATTTTTTCGCTCTCGCCGTGCAGAAATATTTGCAGGAACAGGCGGATGCCGGAACCCCGGAACTGGACTCTGACGGGGAATATATGCAACTTGACCCGTCCTACTCGGTCGATTACTCCCGGTATGAATAATATTAAAACGAGATGTTATGAAAATGAATTATATTATATTGTTTTTACTTGTTGTTTCTCTTTGTGCTTGCTTTGATGACAAGGGAAATTACGATTACCATGAGGTGGCGGAAATAACCATTGAGAATGTTCCGGAGGTGATTGAGGTGCTGGGAAATTCCGATCATATCATCGTGAATCCTAAGGTGGTTTCTTCACTGGAAGGAGAGATCGGGACGGGGAACACCAATTTCGAGTTTAGTTACAAGATTGAGAAAAAATCCGGGGGAACGATCGTGCTTAACCAAAATTGGGTAAACCTGAATCCTGCCGGGACGTTGAACTTGGACACGTTGGCCGCTTTTTCCGCTGATACGTATATCGGTTGGTTTGCCGTGACGGACAAACGCTCCGGCATACAGACGTCCGCAACGTTCGATATAAGGGTTTCGTCCCCCACTTACGAGGGATGGATGATACTTTGTGAGGAGGGAGAGAACGCAAGAGTGCGGATGGATATGATTTCCGTGATCTCGGCCGAGCGGATTATACCGGCTTATGACTTGTTGGCACCCTTGGGGTTACCGGAATCGAAGGGGGCAAAGGGAATCGCATTCTACCCGAACCGGTATTATAGTCCCAACGACCTGATCTACGTGATGACGGGCGAGGGGGCGTATAAACTGGATCGGGAAACGTTCAAGACGGATAAATCATGGGAGATCGGGTTTGTCGATTTTATCCTTCCCCCGGAAGGAGAGTATGTCGTACGCTATGAGACGGTAAATAACGCGAGTAACGCGGGTGCGTTGGCCTGCCTTTGCGTGACGGATGCCGGAAATGCCTACGCACAGGTACTGGATTATGGTGGGGCCGCTTTCGAGTACCCGATCAACACGTCGGAACGAGGGAAAGCTCCGGAGTACCGGGTAGCCCCGTACGTGGGTGTGAGCATGGCCCGCTTGGGTAACGGGAAAACGGCTCTGTTTTATGACATGGACAACAAGCGTTTCATGGGATGGAAGTATGGTTATGTTGCCGATGCCATGCAAACTTTGACTCCCGTGGCTGACCCGGAGAACAGTTTGTTCAGTTTCAAGACGGGGATGGAGCTGGTGTATATGGAGAGTACCCGTTATTCCAATGGTTTGGTATACTCCGTTTTGCAGGATGCCGGAGGAAAGCGTTGTATTTACGGGATCAATATGTCGAATAACGGTTTCGTACAGGAGGCGAAGTACGAGAATTTGAATGCACCCGATTTTGACAAGGCGACGATTTTTGCTTTCCATTCTCAATTCCCTTATATGTTCTATGCCGTGGGGAATAAGGTGTATTTGCATAATTTAGGAACAAACACGACTTACCCGATGAATAATATTGCTTTAGGGGAAAACGAGACTGTTACGATGTTGAAATTTAACCTGTACAGGCAATGTTCGTTAAGCGATCTGAATAATCAGTCCGACGAGTTTATGGCTCGGCAGTATGAGTTGATGGTGGGTTCGTATAATACGGCGGCTCCGGATAACAATGGCGGGAAGCTAGGGTTCTACCCGGTGGATGGGGTGAATAATAGTGTGACGAAAAGGGCGGAATACAGTGGTTTTGCAAAGATAAAGGATGTCGTGTATCGTGAGCGGCGATAACGTGATAGAGAAAAAGTGTTAGAAGTCTTGTTTTAAATGACTACCCCCTCCAACTCCCCCTTACACAGGGGAAGGGATGATTACCAAGCGGTTCCCCCTCCTGTGTAAGGAGGGGTTAGGGGAGGTAGTTGTTTAAAAGATGATTTCTTTTCCTTTTGATAAATTCTCTTTTTACTCTTTGTTATGCGTGAGATCGGTCTACGGCTAAAGAGTGGGAAGAGATCTCCGCGAGGATGGGGGGAAATAAGGGCATACAGATTTCAGATAGGCGTGTCCCCGTCGGTGTAAAGACGTTCAAGGGGAGCGATTATCGAACGAGGACGAAACGTCTGTGATCTGTGCGTGTGGCCTTATTTCCCCCTGATCTGTTTTGTAATCGGGAATGTGATGTAAATAAAATGTGATGGAAGGGGAATTTGTTTTTTGTGGAAAGAAGGTTTGTTGAATAAGATTATGATTAAAATAAAAATATTTATCTTTGAACTGGACATGAGGAAAAAAGGATCGATGCAAAAAGTATGGATCAAATTGAAAGATTATAGTGGATAAAGAAAAGAGGGACACGTTTGAGTTATTGTATAAAACTCATTATAAAGAGTTGTATATTCATGCTTTAAGCTTTGTTCGGGATGAAGAAGAAGCAAAAGACATCGTGACGGATGTTTATGAATACGTGTGGAAGAATTTTGAAAAATTGGATTCTTCGGTTTCTCTGCGTCCCTTTTTATATTCACTGGTTCGTTCCCGTTCTCTTGATTTTTTGAGGAAGGAAAAAACAAAAGAAAAGTTTTTGGCTTATAAAAAGACCTTTCCCGAAGAGGAGGAGGAATACGTGGAGTATGAGCAACTCATCGAAAAGGTGATGCATATTATTGAGAATATGCCCCAACAGACAGCTACTGTGTTCAAAAAATGTTTTATCGAGCGGAAAAAATATCAAGAGGCGGGGGATGAGTTGGGAATTTCTATTAACACGGTTCGTTGGCATATAACGAAGGCAATCAGTATATTAAGGGGACAAATGTCTGATGTCGAAATGATATTGTTATATGCGTTTTTCTTAAAAAAATAAAAAATATTGTTTTTTGACCCACATCATTTACCATGCTTTACGTGTAATAGTAAAATGAACGTGAAGTTATGAAATTCGAGAAAGAAGAAGATCGTTTAAATTTTGTCATTGAGATACTGAATCATCCTGAGTTATTGCAGGAAGTTCGGGTGCAGGAATGGTTGGCAGAACCCCGTAACAAGGATTTGTACGAGGAATGTCGGAGGTACTTGGAAGGAGGGCTTCGGCTGACCGTGGGTGATCAGTTGGATGTGGAGGGAGAATATCGGAATTTTACCCGGAAGATGAAATCCGGTGGTCGGTCTCGACGAATGACTTGGTTTTCTGTGGCTGCAGCCGTGGTTATACTTATTTCCGCCAGTTGGTGGTTGTTGGAAAATTCGTTGTCGTCGAAAAAGCAAGAGGTGATTCCGGTGGCAGAGCACATTGTCCCCGGAAAAAATCAAGCTGTGTTGATTACGGAATCCGGAGAGGAACTTGTTTTGAGTGCATCCGGGAGTGAAAGTCGGGAGCTGGGTGAAGGTATCCGTGTGGAGTACGATAGTCTGAGAGGGATTAATTACAATTTGGCCAAGGGGGCTGTGGTCAGTTATCACACGCTTCGAGTACCCAAGGGGGCAGAGTATAAATTGACCTTGAATGATGGAACCGTTGTATGGTTGAATTCTGAATCGGAATTGCGTTACCCAACTTCTTTCGTGGGTGAAAAACGGGAGGTATTTTTGAAAGGAGAAGGTTATTTTTCCGTGGCTCACGATGAGAAACATCCTTTTATAGTCGTGTCTTCTGATATTTACACGAAGGTGTACGGGACAGAATTTAATGTACGTTCTTACGGAGAGGAGAATGTTCACGTGACATTGGTACAGGGCCGGGTTGCCGTGAAGAAAACGGAGAACGGTTCGGAGTATACGTTAAACCCGGGAGAGAATGCCCGCTTCGCCGAGAGCGTGCCGGAGATCACGAAGGTGAACGTGAACAGGTATATTGCTTGGAAGGATGGGTATTTCTATTACGAGAACGAGTCATTGGAATCTATCATGGATGATTTGAAACGGTGGTATGATTTTGATGTCATGTACGTGGGGGATAAGGTTCGAGATTATCGATTTGAATTGTGGGCAAGTCGGGATAGCGAGATTTCGGTGATTACCGGTTTGTTGATGAAGACGAATCGAATTGGAGTAAAGGTAAATGGAAAGACGTTAGTCGTTTCCGAGGTAATTAGATAAATAAGTAATCATTTTAATTTATAACCAAAACTATCATTTATGGCAATACTTTTGAGTAAGAAGCGTTCCATTGACAGGAACGTTAGTAGGAGAATTGTGAAAATGTTTTTGATACAATTCGTGTTTTCCTTGTGTTTTTTCACGAGTATCGCATCCGGTGTGACTCAAAATCGGGTGGTGAGCTTGGACTTTGAAAACGTGGAATTGTCGAAAGCATTGAAAAGTTTGAGTGAAGCAGCTGATTGTAAGTTTATCTTCAATTATGATGACTTGAATAGTTATAAAGTGTCTGCAAAATTGGAAAATAAGAGTGTGGAGGAATGTTTGGATATTTTGTTAAAGGGAATGCCTTTTAAATATAGCCATGAGGGAGAATTAATTGTTATTTCCTATAAAAGTAATGACGAGAAGAAAATTTACACGGTTCGAGGAGTGGTGAAGGATGAGACAGGGATGCCTCTACCCGGTGTAGCGGTGATTCAGAGAGGTACGACGTTGGGAGCGGCTACCGATGTAGATGGGAGATTCGAGTTTAAATTAACAGAAAAGAACGTTACCTTGGTATTTTCATTTGTTGGAATGAAGACGAAGGAACTGTTGTATGATGGTTCGGATAAATTATTGGACGTGACGATGGAGGAAGAGGTTGAGATGTTGGGAGAAGTGGTGGCTACCGGTTACCAGACGATTTCTCGTGAACGTTCAACGGGTTCTGTGACGATTTTGAAAGCGGAAGATTTAGGAAAAGTACAAAGTACGAGTTTGGTTTCCAAGATTGAAGGTTTGACTCCCGGTTTGTCTACTTATGGGGATGAGTTGGAGATTCGGGGAGCATCTTCTTTCGCGGTGAGTTCAACCCCTTTACTTGTAGTAGATGGAATCGTGATGAATCAATCTTTGAGTTCCATCAACCCGGATGATGTGGAAACGATAACCGTGTTGAAGGATGCTGCGGCCACTTCATTATACGGGGTACGTGCTTCTAATGGTGTGATCGTAATCACGACGAAAAAAGGAAAAGGGGATAAAGTGAATATTGATTTATCCGCTAGTTTTTACATAAATCCACTTCCTAAAATCAGTTATATGGATTATGCATCCACGAGTGATATTATTGATTTTGAACAAGATTTCTTGTTTAATCATACGGAATATGGAAGTGATCCCAGTGGGTATTTTGCCAATAAAGATGCCTCTAATTCCCCGAGATCATATACTCGCATTGAACGTTATTACCGGGAGATGCTCGACGGCAATATGACAGAAGGCGAAGTGAATCAGGCGATAAATGCGATGAGAAGTAATGATTATCGTCGAGAAGCACAAAAAGTATTGGCGCACACGGCTTTGAGCCAGAATTATAATTTGTCCTTACTAAAAGGAGGGGAAAAGTCTAATTTGTATTTTTCACTTCGTTATGAAGATAGCGGACGATATTTAAGATCGAATTCGGCTAATCAGTATAGTATTTATCTGAAAAACGAGTTGAAGTTAGCGGATTGGTTCACATTAACATACGGGTCTAATGTTTACCTTACCAAGACAGAAGTATCTCAATCAGGAGTGTCTTGGCTGGATGCGATGCCGTACGAGCGGGTTGTGTCTGATGAGGGTGATCCGGTTTACCAATACAAGGTAAATTATTATCGTGCTATGGATATAAATGAAACAGAAGGGTTGGAATTTATGGGGTATAATTTGAAAGAGGAGATGTATAAAAATATGCTTACCACGAAAAGTGTGTACGTACGTTTGTTTACGAATGCCGATTTCAAATTATACAAAGGATTGGATTTAGGAGTAAAATTCCAGTATGAACGTACTAAATCAGATGCTAAGCAATATGACGAGGCGGATTCTTATATTATGCGGGACATGGTGAATCGTTACGCATCGGGTTCTGTTGGGAAATTTGTATATCATATTCCTCAAGGAGGACATTTGGCTGAAAAACATTCTGATTCGGAGTTCTTTAATTTCCGAGCACAATTGAATTACCAGACAACAATTGCTGATAGGCATGATTTGACGGTACTTGCCGGAGGTGAAATTCGCCAAGATGAATGGAATGAATCTCAAAGTGAACGTTACGGTTATGATGGTAGAAAATTGACTTATAAGCAAGTGAACTGGGAAACATTGATGACGGATGGTGTACAAGGACAATTGACAGATGCTCTTCAGAAAAAGTCTGAATTGTTGAATGTGACGAATACGAAACACCGTTATGTTTCAGCTTATGCTAATGCCGGGTACACTTATGATTCTAAATATAGTCTGAATGCAAGTATTCGTGTGGATCAGGCAGACCTTTTCGGTACAGACCCGAAATATCGTTATCGTCCTTTGTGGTCCGTGGGGGCGAGCTGGTTGATGACCCGGGAATCATTCTTGAATGACATCGCTTGGTTGGATATGTTGAAATTACGTGTTACTTATGGTATTACGGGTAACGTGGATCAGTCTTCTTCTCCTTATTTGCTGGGAACTTACGCGAACTCGCTTTACACGCAGGCCAGCATCACCTTAATCACGCAAGCTCCTAATAAAATGTTACGTTGGGAAAAAACATCCACGTTTAATGTGGGTATGGATTTTGCGTTAATCGGAAGATTGAGCGGATCCTTGGAGTTCTATCGTCGCTATAGTTCGGATTTATTGGCTAATAAGACGTTAGATCCATCATTAGGTTTCGAGACTGCCAGGGTAAATAATGGAGCCATGAGAAATACCGGTTTGGAAATTTCTGTGTCATACGATTGGTTAAAGAAGAAGGATTGGGCTTTGAACACGACGTTAACTGCGGCTAATAATAAGAATGTGATTAAAAAAGTGGGTTACGTGCCTTCTAATGCCATTGATATGTTGCAATATCCGGGAAGTAATTATTTGAAGGGAGATTCTTATAATTCGGTGTACGCTTATCGCTATGCAGGTTTGACGGAGACAGGAGATCCTTCCGTGTATGACCAGAATGGTGAGATAAAATCAAATGAACCTGTACGTGATATTGCTGTTTTGGTAAACGCCGGGCAATTGACTCCAAAATGGAACGGGGCTTTGACGATCAACTTAAGATGGAAGAGTTTAGAATTCTTTACGAAGTTCGTGTATTACACGGGACATTCTTTGAGAAATGATGTAACACCTCTTTATTCTACTTACACGGATATCACGGGCAGTATGCATAAAGATATGGCGAAACGGTGGACTGAGACGAATAAGGACACGGATATTCCTGCTATGGGAGCGTACGGGGCAAACACGGATCGTAATTATCTCTGGAAATATGCCGATGTACACGTGTTGAGTGCTTCTTTTATCAAATGTCGTAATATCGGGATTACCTATTCTTTACCTAAAGATTTGATTAAGAAAGTGAATTTACAAAATGTTAGTCTTCGGGCTCAAGTGGATAATCCGTTCTATTGGGCAAGTAACGGGGAAGGGATTGATCCGGAATCATTCAATGCAAATGCGGGAACTCGTACGGAGTTGCTGATGCCGACCTATAGTCTTGGTTTGAATATTAACTTTTAATTGAGTGTATGTATGAAAAAATATATAGTAATTATATGGTTATCTTTGGTTATGGGGCTTGTGTCCTGTGATAACTATCTGGATGTTGTACCTAAAGGGGAAGCCGTGTTGAATTCAACGGATGATTATTTGGGGTTGATCGAAGCGGCTAGTCCGAAATTTTCTATGACTCCTTTTTGGTATATGGCAAATGAAGTTACCTATTATAAAAAGGCAGAGTTGGAATCTTACTTGTATCCGATGTATTCTATCGGGTTCTTTTGGGATGAGAGTGTTGATCGTTATAATTATATGGTAGATGGAGAGATTGCAGAGTTATATTCTGATTGTTATTCCAGAATTGCGTCGTACAATGTTGTAGTAGAACATATGAATGATGCAGAGGGACCGGATACGGATAAAAAGTTGGGAATTGCTCAGGCTAAAATAATGCGGGCGTATAATTACTTTTTCTTGGTGAACACTTTTGCAAAACCTTATAAGAAAGAGACTGCGGCAACCGATATGGGTATTATTATTCATAAAAAGTTTGATTTGGAGTCTGAAAGTAAGCAATATACGGTTAAGGAAGTTTATGAATTTATTGAACAGGATATAGAGGAGGCTTTAGCTGATCTACCAGAACAGGCTTTGAATTCCTATCGTCCGACCAAGGGTTTCGGGTATGCTTTGCAGGCTAAGGTGCGTTTGTATAAAGGAGAGATCGACTTGGCCTTGGAGTCCGGGTTGAATGCCTTAAAGTCAAGCTATCATAAACTTTGGGATATAAATGAGATGTATAATGAGGCGCTTGCACAAAATCCTTTGCTTCCATCAATGGCAAGCGGATGGATGATGTCTGCTAAACTTGAGGATTCGAATCCAGAACATTTATTATATCAGTTTGCACATACTAATACAGATCCGTACCCGCAGTATGCGCGGAAAGAAATGATCGATTTGTATGATAAGGATAATGATTTGCGTTATATCACTTGTTGGGCATACTATATGCCAGCACGTCCTACGGCAGAAACAGGGGCTATTATGTTTGGAAGTATGAATGTGAAGTGGAATCCGGGAGGTATGCGTTTGTCAGAAGTTTACTTGATGATAGCTGAATGTTATGCAAGAAAGGACGATAAAGATAATGCGATGAAATACCTGAATGATTTGTATCGGAATCGGGTGTTCCCTGGAACGGCAGAGTTAACTGCTGCTAATGCCGATGAAGCATTTAAATTGGTTCGTGAGGAGAGAAAGAGAGAATTAGTTTTGACTTATAACGGATTCTTTGATATGAGACGTTTCTGTACAGAATTTAATGAAACGTTGACAAAGACCTATGTGAATGAGGCCGGAGAAACTAAAACGTATTCTTTGCGCCCGGATTCGCCTCTGTTAGTGTGGCCTTTCCCACAGCAAGCGATGGAGACAAGCAATTTGGTTCAAAATACGAAATGATATTTCATATGAATAAAATATGTTGTGTATTTTTGATATTAACGGTTCTGGCTTTTGCCGGAACCGGATGTCAGGATAAGACGGAATCATCTACTAAGGCGAGAGTGGAGTTTAAGAATACGGTTGAAGGAAACTTCTTTTTTATTCCAGAGGGGTCTACAGCTGGGTACACGAAAATGGAACCGGATTCTTTGGGAAATTATGCTTATGAGGTGGATTTGAATGTACCGGGTTATTTCCGTTATGTAGGGGTGAACAAGAAATTTTATTTGGTTTATTTGACTCCGGGTGCACGGGTAGAGATACAAGAAGGTGCGGATGGTGTTGTGTTTGTGGGAGATCATGCTGCCGAGAATACGTTTTTGTCTGAAAATGTATATTTAGGTTCTGTACCTGAGGATGTTTCGCTTTACTCGGCAGAGTGGGTGAGACTGAACACAGAGGAGGTGAATCGTTTGATTGGAAATTTGGAAACTTCCGGTTTGGATCAGGACTTTATTCGGCTGCAAAAATTAAAGTATCGTTGTGATTTTTACTTGCAAAGATTAAATGGTCCTGCGAATACTGCGATGTTTGCTCCTCAGTTGAAGATTGAACTGGCAGATAATTTTTATGATTTCATGAAAGAGGTGAACTTTTCGGATTCATCTCTCGTGCAGATACCAAAATGGTTTAACATGATGTTGGGGACATTTGAACAGATGGAAAAGAAGGGATGGATTGAGATTTCTCCGGAGAGATATATGGAAATTTACGCGAAGAAGATCGGGGATGAGAAGGTTCGTTCTATGTTCTTGGTGGAATTGTTGAATCTTACATTACAGAAAGGATATTCTGATGATTTCCCGACTTATCTGGAAGGGGTTCGTCAATATATTACCCATCCGGAGGCATTGGCGGCATTACCCGCTTTGGAGGCTCGTTACCAAGAGTCCAAAGAAACCCATAAAATCATCGCAAGAGGACAGATGGCCCCGGAGTTTAAGGCGGTTGACGTGAAGGGAAAAGAATATACTTCGGCTGATTTTAAGGGCAAGGTGATGGTGTTGGATTTTTGGTTTACGGGATGTATTCCTTGTCGTGCGGAGATGCCTTATATGGAGAAGTTGGCTGATGATATGCAAGGGGAAAATATCGTGTTTATCTCGATGTCCGTGGATACGGGAGATGAGTTGATGGCTTTGTGGAGAAAGATGGTTAAAGATAAGAAAGGTGCCGAGTTACAGTTGAACGTGCCGGGAGGTTTTAAATCGGATCTGGTAAAGAAATACCTGATTCGTGGGGTTCCTCGTATTGTGATCGTGGATAAAGAGGGGAAAATTGTGGATGCGAATGCCAAACGTCCCTCGGATCCTAAATTGCGGATGCAGTTGGAACAATTGGTGAAATAATTATCATGTAGTTCAAAGTGTAATTAAAAAAAGAATCCGGACGGAACTCCGTCCGGATTCTTTTTAATATGTAGGAAAATCATCCATTTAGACTAAATTTTACCCGGTTTACGAGGGAGCGTCCCAGAGTGAGTTCGTCGGTATATTCGAGATCATTACCTATGGCGATACCTTTGGCAAGGGTGCTGACCGTGATTTCATCCCGGCGGGGGAGTTTTTTGAAAATGTAGTAACCCGTGGTATCACCTTCTATGGTGGCTCGCAAGGCGAAAATAACCTCTTTCACGGAAGGATTGGCCACTCGTTCTAGTAGAGAATTAATGTGAAGGTCGGATGGGCCTATGCCGTCCATGGGGGAAATAATCCCTCCTAAAACGTGGTAAAGCCCGTGGTATTGGCCCGTGGCTTCAAGGGACATGATGTCCTTTATGTTTTCCACGACACATATGGTCTGAGAGTCCCGTTTCGGGTCGGAACAAATCTCGCAGGTGTCACTGTCTGAAATGTTATGGCAGTACTGGCACTCTTTGATAGATTCTTTCAAGGCGGTGATACTGGCTGTAAATTGCTTTACCTCTTCGGGGCTTTGGCGCAGCATGTGTAGTACGTAACGCAAAGCTGTTTTGCGTCCGATTCCCGGAAGGGATGCAAATTGTTCCACTGCTTTTTCCAATAGTTTGGAAGATAAAGATTGCATGTTTTATTCCTCTTTGAATTTTAAATCCCGAATCATCATTTGAATGTCGCTTTTCCCCATGAATTCGTTTTCCTGAAGGGTGTAGCAAATATCGAAATATTCACCTTTACTGATACGGGAAAATGCCTCTCCCATACCGAAAGCTATACCACTCCGGTCGTTGCAGACTCTCGTGTCATCCACGACGACCAGTTTTAGGTGTTCGTTGTTACGTCCCACTTGTTTTGAACCAATGAAATTCGTCACGTTTTCAGTCATGAACACGGGGATCGTGTTGTTGGGACCAAACGGGGCGAACTTCTGAATCATGGCATAAAGATCCGGGGTGATGTCGTTTAATTTGATTTGGGCGTCAATATTGATCTGGGGTGTCAACATCTCTTCCGTGATCGTTTCACTCACGATTTTTTGGAATTTAGCCTTGAAAGGTTCGATGTTTTCAAGCCTTAATGTCAGTCCTGCTGCGTATTTGTGTCCCCCGTAATTTTCCAAGAATTCGCTACATTGTGAAATGGCGTAATACAGGTCAAATCCTTCCACGGAGCGAGCAGATCCGGTAGCCAAACCGTTGGATTCTGTCAGGATCACGGTCGGGCGGTAGTAATATTCCGTCAGACGTGAAGCAACGATTCCAATGACACCTTTGTGCCAGTTCGGGTTGTAAAGTACGGTTGCTTTTTGGGATTGGTCGTAGTGGGACTGATTGATGTATTCGAGGGCTTCTTCGGTGATGTCGTGATCCAGCTTTTTGCGTTGATCGTTGAAGTTGTTGATACTTGCGGCGACTTCCGTGGCTCTGGTCTCGTCATCGGCAATCAGGAGTTCAACTGATTTATTCCCCGATTCAACTCGCCCTGCCGCGTTGATTTTTGGGCCTATGCGAAAAACAATGTCATTTATCGTCAGGTCTTTACCGATTCCGGAGAAACTTAGTATCGTTTTTAATCCCAGGCTGGGTTTCCTATTTAATTGTAATAAACCAAAATGAGCGAGGATACGATTCTCTCCCGTGATTGGAACAATGTCACTGGCAATACTGACGCAAACCAAGTCCAACAATTTGTACAAGTCTGCCATTGGTAAGTTGTGTTTCATGCTATATGCCTGTGCCAGTTTGAAGCTGACACCGCAACCGCTTAACCACCGGTAGGGGTAGTGACAATCTTTCCGTTGAGGGTCGAGGACGGCGACAGCATCCGGAAGTTCGTCTCCCGGGGTGTGATGGTCACAGATGATGACATCCACACCCTTGGATTTTGCGTAACGGACTTTCTCCACGGCTTTCACTCCACAATCGGTTACGATCATGAGTGTGATCCCGTTGCGGGCCGCATAATCGATGGCCAAGATGGAAACCCCGTAGCCTTCCGTGTACCTGTCCGGGATGTAATACTCCGGATTCTCGCATTTATTTTTCAGGTATTTATAGAGTAAAGCAACGGCCGTGGTACCGTCCACGTCGTAATCGCCGTAGATCATGACTTTTTCCTCGGTGCTGATTGCTTTTTCCAACCGGAGAACTGCTTTATCCATATCCTTCATCAAGAACGGGTCATGGAGCATGTTGAGGGTTGGATTGAAGAAAGCATGGGCCTCTTCTGCAGTGTCCACACCGCGTTGCAAAAGCAAGTTCGCGATAACATGACTGCAGTTAAGTTCTTTGGATAGTTTGTCAATTTTTTCCCACTCGGGTGGGGTGTTGATGACCCATCTTTTTTTCATTATCTCTTTCTCCTATTCTGCTACAAAGAAGCAGAAATTCCTTGGGATTTCAAAAGAATACTGATTATATTTTTTAACAGGTTTGTTCTAAATAAGGTTATGCGGTTGTGTTTCAGTTGTATAAAAATAAGATTGAATTTTTGGTGATAAAATTTTAACAAAAAGCAGGGGAAATGTAAATAACGAGGGAGAGCAGCCCTTTTACTTTCTTCTTTGCACTTTATTTATTATCTTTGCACATTAATTTTTGAATAAAATTTAGAGCGGGCGTATGCCCGGTGATAAAATAGATTTTATATAACCTTTTAAAGCATATAAAAATGAGTCTTGCAGAATTAAGCGAACAGGAAATTATTCGCCGGAACTCTTTAAACGAGTTGAAAAATTTGGGAATAGATGCCTATCCGGCACCGGAATTTAAAGTAACTCACCTTTCTAAAGAGATTCTGGATAAATTTGAAAAATCACCGGAGGAATTGCAAGAGGTTGTGATTGCCGGGCGAATGATGAGCAGGCGGATTATGGGTAAGGCTTCATTTTTTGAATTACAGGATGCCGAAGGTAGGATTCAGGTCTACGTGAGTCGGGATGATGTGAGTCGGGATGAAGCTTGCACGATGTATAATACCGTTTTCAAAAAGTTAATGGATATTGGTGACATTGTGGGAGTCAAGGGATTCGTGTTCCGCACGAACATGGGAGAGGTCTCAGTTCACGCGAAAGAGTTGGTGATGTTGTCCAAGTCCTTGCGTCCACTACCGGTTGTGAAAGAAAAGGATGGTAAAGTGTTTGATGCTTTTACCGATCCGGAATTGAGATACCGTCAACGTTATTTGGATTTGATCGTGAACCCGCAGGTGAAGGATGTGTTTATCAAGCGTACGAAAATGATCAACGCCATCCGTCAGTTCTACACGGAAATGGGATGTTTGGAGGTGGAGACTCCGGTGTTGCAGGCTATACCGGGAGGGGCTTCGGCGCGTCCGTTTATCACGCATCATAATGCGCTGGATATTCCGTTCTATTTGCGTATCGCGAACGAGTTGTACCTGAAACGTTTGATCGTGGGCGGTTTTAACGGGGTGTTCGAGTTTTCCCGTAATTTCCGTAACGAGGGTATGGACCGGACGCATAACCCGGAATTTACTTGTATGGAGGTGTACGTGCCGTACAAGGATTATTTGTGGATGATGGATAGCACAGAGAGAATGATCGAGGCAGCGGCAATGGCCGTGAACGGGACAACTAAAGCTCCTTTCGGGGAGAACGAGGTGGATTTCAAGCGTCCGTTCAAGCGCGTGAAGATGTCCGAGGCGATTAAAGAATATACCGGGTTTGACATCACAGGTAAGAGTGAGGATGAGATCCGGGCATTCTGTTTGTCTATCGGCTTGAACGTGGACGAGACGATGGGTAAGGGTAAGTTGATTGACGAGATTTTCGGAGAGAAATGTGAAAGTCATTATATACAGCCGACCTTTATTTACGACTATCCGGTGGAGATGTCTCCGCTAACTAAGATGCATCGTTCAGATCCCGGATTAACGGAGCGTTTCGAGTTGTTCGTGAATGGTAAGGAGGTGGCGAACGCTTATTCCGAGTTAAATGACCCGATCGATCAGTTGAATCGTTTCAAAGATCAGTTGGCACTTCAGGAAAGAGGGGATGATGAAGCCATGTTTATCGATTACGACTTTGTGCGTGCCTTGGAATACGGTATGCCCCCGACCTCGGGAATGGGTATCGGAATCGATCGGCTTTGTATGATCCTGACTAATAGCCCGTCTATACAGGATGTGCTGTTGTTCCCGCAAATGAAACCGGAGAAAGTGGCTACCGTGGATGCTGACGAGAAATTTATCGAGTTGGGAATCCCGGCTGATTGGGTTGCCGTGGTTCGTAAAGCCGGTTACCAGACCGTGGAAGCCTTGAAGGCGGTAGAGAACCCGAACAAGTTGCATCAGGAATTGAGCGGTTTAAATAAAAAAATGAAATTAGGCTTGAAGACCTTATCTCCGGATGAGGTAAAGAGCTGGATAAAATAGGTTCTAAGGTTTGTAAAGTTTATAAGGTCTATAAAGTTATTTTTTTGCCTTATAAACTTTATAACTTTATGAACTTTATAAACTTATTGGTATCATGGAAATAGTTGAGAAACCAAGGATTGGAGTAGTTGGTGGGGGTAGTTGGGCTACCGCTATCGCTAAAATGCTGACAGAAAATAACGGGCATATTAATTGGTTCATGAGAAACATTGAATCGATAAAGGCCTTTAAAGTATTAAAACACAATCCGCGGTATTTGTGTGGTGTCGATTTTGATATAGACAAAATCTCATTTTCGGATGATCTGGATTGGGTGATCATGAATTCCGATGTGATTGTGTTCGCTATCCCGAGTGCTTTCCTGCAAAACGTGGTAACTCCAAGGTTGCAAGTGTCGTTGAAAGATAAGATTATCGTTTCGGCCATCAAGGGGATGATTCCGGATGAGAATCTACTTATCGGGGAGTTCTTCCACCAGAAATACGAGGTACCTCTAGGACAGATTGTAATTATCTCCGGTCCCTGCCATGCGGAGGAAATAGCCTTGGAGCGTTTGTCTTATTTGACATTCTCCAGTGAGAACCTGCGGGTAGCACGGACTGTGGCTCAATTATTCGAGTGTTTCTACGTGAAAACCACGATTTCCGATGATATATACGGGGCCGAGTATGCCGCGGTGCTGAAAAACGTTTTTGCTATTGCGTCGGGAATCTGTCACGGATTGCGATATGGCGATAATTTTCAGGCCGTGTTGGTTGCTAATGCCATTCAGGAAATGGAACGCTTTGTGAATGCCGTGCATCCGATTCAACGGGATATTAAATTTTCTGCATACTTGGGTGATTTGTTAGTAACAGCCTATTCCCAGTTCAGCCGGAACCGGACATTCGGTACGATGATCGGGAAAGGATATTCCGTGAAGTCTGCGCAAATGGAGATGTTGATGGTTGCCGAGGGGTATTTTGGCGTGAAAGGAATTCATGAAATCAATCAGCAGTATAAAGTCCACATGCCTATCACGGAGGCCGTTTATAACATCCTCTACGAGCGAATCAGTCCGACAATGGAAATCAGATTGTTAACCGACGAGTTGAGATAAAAATTAAAAGATAAAAGCTAAAAGTTTAATAAGAAAATTTGGAAAGTGTAAATGAGGTTTTATCATTTTCAATTTTCAATTTTCAATTTTCAATTAAAAAGTATGTCAAATTACAGTGCGAGGGTTTGGGAATGTGTGAAAAAGGCCTTACCCGTGGCGATAAAGACGTCAGTATGGTTTTTGAAAATCATGTTGCCGGTATCTTTGTTCGTGACCTTGCTGTCATACTTTAATATTCTGCCTTATATTTCTTCATTCGCATCCCCTTTGTTTACCTTGATCGGTTTGCCGGGAGATGCAGCCTTAGTGTTCGTTACCAGTATATTTACGAATATATATACCGTAATCGCCTTGCTTTCCACGCTTGATTTTTCCGTGCGGGAAAGTTTGATCATGGCGACGATGTGTTTGATTTCCCATAACTTTGTCGTGGAAACTATCGTGTTACAGAAGACCGGTTCGTCTGCGGTGTGGATGGTGATCTTGCGAGTCTTGGGAAGTTTCGTTGCGGCAATTGGTTTGAATTGGTTGCTGCCGGAAATGAGCGGGAAGATGATGGCGGAAACGGCGGTTTCTCTCGGTTTCTGGGAGACGATGTTACATTGGCTGGAGAGTAGTGTGATGCTGGGGCTGAAAATCGTACTGGTGATTTCGGGGTTGATGATACTGCAACGGTTGTTGGAAGAGTTCGGCATTTTGAAAATATTGTCTGCCATGTTATCCCCGTTAATGCGTTTGTTCGGGCTGAATCCGGATGTGGCTTTTCTGTGGTTGGTGGGGAACACGGTCGGATTGGCTTACGGTTCCGCGATCATGATGGATTATGCCAAGATGGGAAAACTGGGACATCAGGAGGCAGATTTGCTGAATCATCATCTGGCGATTTCTCATTCGCAACTGGAGGATCCGCTGTTGTTTGCCGTGATGGGATTACCTGCGGGATGGTTGATATTTCCCCGTGTCGTGTTAGCCGTGATTGTTGTGTGGATTCGTCGGGGCATTTATTTATTACAGGTGCGTGTACACTCACCGGTAAAAGTTGAAAATATTAGTTTATAAAGATATGAAATACACTATTGAAGAGGTTTTGAACGAAAAGCAAGCAAAAGAATTTTTGCTGCTACCTGTATCCCTTTACAAGAATGACGAAAATTGGGTACGGCCTTTAGATAATGACATCACAAAGGTTTTCGATCCGGCAAAGAATCCGTTTTTCAAGCATGGCGAGTGTACCCGTTGGCTGTTACGGGATGAGAAAGGCCAATGTGTTGGGCGGGTGGCTTCTTTTATTGATAGAAGTTCCTGCCATTTGGATTCCTACTCGGTGGGGGGAATGGGTTTCTTCGAGTGTATTAATGATCAGGAGGCCGCTTTCATGCTGTTCGATCGTTGTCGGGCATGGCTGGAGGAACGGGGAATGGAGTCCATGGAGGGGCCGGTGAATTTCGGGGAGCGTAACGAGTGGTGGGGATTGTTGGTAGACGGTTTCAAACCGCCTGTATTCCAAATGCCTTACACGCACAAGTATTATGTTCCGTTCTTCGAGAACTACGGGTTCCGTGACTATTTCAAACAATATATCTACCGGACTCGCTTGGTGGAGGAAAGTCTTTCCAAGGTCGTGGTTTGGAAATCGGAACGGTTGTTGAAGAATGAAGATTACCGGATTATTTCCTATCGTGAAATGACTCCCCGGCAGGCAAAAGATTCATTCCTGACCATTTATAATAAGGCATGGAACTTGAACGTACATGGCGTTGGAGGAATGGATAAGGAACAGGTGGAGGCGTTGTTCAAGACCCTGAAACCCGTGCTTGATCCTGATTTATTGTATTTTGCTTACTATAAAGGGGAACCTATCGGTTTTTTTATCATGATTCCGGAATTGAACTATATCGTGAAGCACGTGAATGGTAAGATTAGCGGGTTGGGTATTTTGAAATTCCTGTACTATCGTCATATCAAGCGGGGACGTGTGGCCTTGGGATTGATCTTTGGAGTTGCATCCGAATTCCAGGGGCGTGGGGTGGAGGCTGCTATGATTTATGCTTTCTGTAAGAATATCATTTTGTCGAAGAAGACATATGATTGGTTGGATATGAGTTGGGTGGGAGATTTCAACCCACAGATGATGCACTTGATGGATTATATCGGAGCAAAACAATCTCAGACTTATATTACTTATCGTAAGTTGTTTCGGGATGATATTGAATTTTGCCGTTCTATCGATAAAAAGGTAAAAGACCCGGAGAGTGCTGAGTGATAAAATAGCGAGTTACTTAACTTGAAATCTAAAATTTAAAATCTAAAATAAGTATGTCTTGGTTAAGTGAGCTGTTTTTTGGACAGGGGGTTGCTCATTCGGTGTTAATGTTCGCAATCGTTATCGCTTTGGGGATCGTGCTTGGGAAAGTGAAAATTTGGGGAGTTTCGTTAGGAATAACCTGGATTCTTTTTGTTGGGATTATTTGCAGTCATTTCGGGATGCGGGTAGATGGGCATACGTTGCATTTCATGAAAGAATTCGGCTTGATCCTGTTCGTGTATTCCGTGGGATTACAGGTTGGTCCCGGTTTTTTCTCCTCTTTTAGGAAGGGTGGTTTAACTTTGAATATGCTGGCCACGGGAATCGTGTTGTTGGGGGTGGTTACCACGTATGTTATCCATGTTGTTACCGGGTTACCGATCACAACGATGGTCGGTATTCTTTCCGGGGCCGTGACTAATACGCCGGGATTGGGTGCCGCTCAACAAGCCTATTCGGATATGGCGGGAGTGAATGATCCCACGATTGCTTTGGGGTATGCGGTGGCTTATCCGTTGGGCGTGATCGGGATTATCGGGTCGATCTTGTTGATGCGGGTGATCTTCCGGGTGAAGTTCGAAAAGGAGAACGAGGATTTGGAACGGCAGGACGGGGATCGGGCCAACGGGGCTCAACAGTTTTCCGTGCGGGTAACGAATCCGGCTTTGTTTGGTAAGGATTTGATGGAAATTACCCGTTTGATAAACCGAAAGTTCGTGTTTTCGCGGGTTTGCCACGAGGATGACCGGATTGAAATAGGTTCTTCCGAGACTTGCTTGCGCGAGGGGGATAAATTACTTGTCGTGGCTGCCTTACAAGATATTGATGCGATCACTGCTTTTCTCGGGGAACGGGTTGAAGTTGCTTGGGAACAGTTGGATAAGCAACTGGTGTCTCGTCGAATCGTGATCACCAAAGGAGAGGTGAACGGGAAAATGTTAGGAGAGATGCGGTTGCGGAATTGTTTCGGGGTTAACGTGACCCGGGTGAATCGAGCCGGGGTGGATTTGGTGGCTAAACCGAATTTGCAGTTACAGATCGGGGATCGCTTGACGATTGTCGGTCCGGAAGCTGCCGTTACGAATGTGGCAAAGGTGTTGGGTAACTCTTTACGTCGTTTGCGTGAACCGAATCTGGTATCCATATTTTTGGGTATATTCTTAGGAATTTTGCTGGGGAGTATTCCATTTACTTTCCCCGGTATTCCTCAGCCGGTAAAGCTGGGATTAGCGGGAGGTCCGTTGATTATTTCTATCTTGATCAGTCGTTTCGGTCCTCAATACGGTTTGGTGACTTACACGACTATGAGTGCCAATCTGATGTTGCGGGAAGTGGGGATTGCCTTGTTCCTTGCGAGTGTCGGGTTGGGTGCAGGCGATGGGTTTGTGGAGACCATTATTGATGGAGGTGGTTATGCCTGGATTGGTTACGGTTTTATTATTACCGTGGTTCCTTTGATTATTATCGGGATAATTGCCCGCACCATATATAAAGTGAATTATTTCACGTTGATGGGGTTAATGGCCGGAAGTATGACCGACCCGCCAGCATTGGCTTACTCCAATGGAATCGTGGGAAATGATGCTCCTGCCGTGAGTTACGCCACGGTGTACCCGCTCACGATGTTCTTGCGGGTACTGACGGCACAGATGCTGGTTTTATTTTTTGTTTAGCGGTGATGCTCGTGTAAGATTTATTTCAAATGAGCCCGAATCCGGCTTAATGATTGAGGCGTGATGTTTAGGTATGAGGCGATTTCTTTTAACGAAACTCGTTGTAAAAGTTGTGGAAATTCTTTTATTAGCATTTGATACTGGTGGCCTTTATCGGCCCAGTAGTACTCGATAAAATAATGTTCGTACTCCTGCATGGTCTTTTCCATCAGTTTGCGTCCCCAGTTTGCCAATTCCAGGGAATGAAGGAAGAGGTATTCCAAGTGAGAACGGGAGATTTTCACGAGCGTGGAAGATTCGAGGGTTTCTAGTGTGAATTTAGCTGTCGGTGTTTGTGACAGGTCTGGCATGGTGGCGGCCATATCTCCCTCGAATGCAAACAATAGGGTAAACTCCTTACCTTCCCGTTCGATAAATCCACGGACAGAACCTTTTTCCACGAAATAAATATAGTCATTGCGTTGCCCTTCCTGCACGATGGGGTCTTTTTTGTTGAAAGAGATGGTTATTGCATCTTTAAGGAGAAGGAGGATACTATCCGAGGATAGTTTATATTGTTGTTGGAGTATATCTGAAAATGTCATGTCATGATGTTTTGAAAGGTTATAGGACGATCCCGCCACCGATTACCCGGTCTTCCCGATAAAAGACAGCCGGTTGTCCGGGGGCAATAGCCCATGCGGGAGAGGAGAGTTGTACGTGTAATGTCCGATCGGGTTGGAAAGATAGTTGTACGAATCCTTCCGGGTTCAGCCCGATACCCCGTACTTTAACTTCTATGTCTTGTGAATGAATTTCTTCGGGATTAATAAAATGAACTTGCCCGAGAGTAAAGGTCCTTCGGTGTAGGCTTGCCTTATCTCCCACGACGATTTGGTTCGTGGACGGGGATAGGCGTGAAACATATTGTGGGAATTGTTCATTGGGTGGGATTCCTCTCTTTTGTCCCACGGTGTAATTCACGATTCCGGTATGTTCTCCCACGTGATTTCCGAATTCATCCACGATCCGGCCGGGTGTGAAACAAGAGTCTGTCCCCGGCTGGCGGGCGATGAAATCCCGGTAGTCTCCTTTCTCAAGAAAACAGATACTCATGCTTTCCTGTTTTTCAGCCAAGTGGATAAACCCGTGTTCTTTGGCCATTTCCTTTACCTGTGTTTTCGTGTAATCTCCTAATGGGGTGATGGCCCGGCATAGAATCTCTTCCGGTACGCCCCATAAGAAGTACGATTGGTCTTTATTCGGGTCAACTCCTTTATGGACGTAATAATGGTTCGCGAAAGGGTGAATCCGAATGTAGTGTCCCGTGGCGACATGGTGTACTTTTAGTTCGTTTGCCAAGTCTCGAAGTAGATTCCATTTGACAAAGCTGTTACACGTGGCGCACGGGTTGGGGGTAATTCCCGAAAGGTAACCTTGGATGAAGGGTTGGACCACCTGTTCTTGGAAAAGTTGTCTACCATTTAACCGGTAGAGTTTGATGCCCGTTTGTTTACACAATTCCTCGACTTCCGGTTCTTGCGAGGAGCCGGCCCGTGATTCCCATAATTGCAGGTGGACACCAATAACTTCAAAACCCTGTTGTTGTAACAGGAGTGCCGTAACGAAACTATCCACGCCTCCGCTGAGACCAACTACAACTTTTTCCATGTTCCTTTTTATTGAAGTCGGGGGACAAAAATACGGTTTAATTTTAGAATTGTCATGAGGTTTTGTATTTTATTGGATGAATTTGTTGCTTGAACTCCTGATACTTGTGGGATAGCAAGTATTTTTAAGGCAATATTTTTTACGTGTACTTCCGGATGGGACTTGTTTTTCTCGTTTAAATTACCTTAATTTGCAGCACGAAATACGGGAGTGGCTCAGTTGGTAGAGCATCGGTCTCCAAAACCGAGGGTCGGGAGTTCGAACCTCTCCTCCCGTGCAGAAAGAGGTTGTTACGGCAACCTCTTTTTTCGTGTGTTATGCCATTGGGATAATGTCTGTCGCTTGTTGATCATGACTTTTATCGTAGTTGCAAGCCTGTCTCGCCTATATCTTGGCAGGAAGTTCAGGTTTGATTGACTATAACTTGTCGGCTGAGGATCGATGACTTATCGGTAACTTATCGATGACTTATCGTTAAGTTAGTAGTGAAGGTACGGCGGGAGACGGGAGAGAATGTACTGAAATATAGTGAAATAAGTGATGGAACATGATGGGGAACTGCGAACTTTACTTGTATTGTATTGAACATTAATTAAGAATCGTGTTAATGAATGTTGCGAATCGTGTCCACGCATAACTCGATTTTGCCGTTTCCCCGGATATGTATACTTTTGTCATCACTAAAAAGATAGTGTTTCAAAAAGTGTGTAAATACCTTCTTTTCTCATGACTGCAAAATTATAAATAGTTCAATAAAATAATCTTGATTCTAAAAAATTATAAATAGGATATTTATAAATATCTGCATTTTGGGCTACCGTTCCCATTAGGAGAATAACGGCTTGGGGGTTTGGCATGGCGCCCCTCATGTTGATGACCCTCTTGTAATCCCTGTTCAGCCTTTCGATCCAGTTTGTGGTGTAAATCATCCCCCTGATTTCCCTCTCGTACTTGAAGTAGGTGAAATAGAACCTGTACCTGTCGTGGCAATATCTTTTCAAAACGGGATAACTTTTCTGCCACCTGGCAATAAACTCTTTAAATTTTTCGAAAGCCTTTTCCGGGGAGATCTCCCACTGGTCGGGAGCGCAAACCTGCTTGAGTTCTTCCATGACCTGTTTCTTGTCCCTGGGCTTGACTTTCCCAGCTATATTCCTCTTCAGGTGCACGGTACATAATTGTAAATCTGCTTTTGGAAAGGTTTCTGCCAGCACGTTTTCAATACCGGGCAATCCATCACACACCAGGAGATCAATCACGGCCACGCCTCTTTCCTTGAGGTCTTCAAACACGTCCTTCCAGTTCGTGGCACTTTCCGTGGGGAAATTCACCACGGCCAGCACCTCGCGGGTTCGGTCTTCTTTCACCCCCAAAACCGTGTAGTAAGCCTCGTTGGAAACGGAATCATCACGACGGGTGAGGACATAGGTGGCATCGATGTAAATTATCGGGTAACGATTATCCAGTTCACGACCTAGCCAGGCATTTACATCCTCGCGGGCCGTGTTCAACAAGCGGCTAACCTGGCTTTTACTGTAATGTTTGCCGTAAAATTGCTCGTAAATTTTACCCACCTGTTCCGTGGTTAAACCGCTGCAATAAAGGCTACTCACTAGCTTTTGAGCCTCTTCTTCCTGGTCTTTTAGCACCCCCAGTAACATCGGGTAAAAATGGTTGTTACGACTACGCGGGACCCGAAGTTCGAAGACCTTACCGCCATGACATACTCGACGACCACGAAAACCGTTACTCACGTCACCACGTGTCTCGTTATGAAGATCACGTTCCGATAACATTAAACTCTCTAAACCTTGTTTAACCAAGCCTTGTAAACCTAGTTCACCGTTTGTGATTTCGGAAATTATTTCCGAGATTTGTTCATGTGTAAATTCCATAATTATTCATTTTTGAAAATTGCATTACAAAAATAATCAATTCGGAATTTACACACTTTTTGAAACACTATCACATTCTGGTTGACAAATTGGTTTAACCGTAGTTTAAATATTGGGCTAAAAATGGCATTTTTGAGGGTAAAAGAAAAGAGAGCTACTTTTGTAACTCTCTCATTTTCAGTGGTGCCACCAGGAATCGAACCGGGGACACAAGGATTTTCAGTCCTTTGCTCTACCAACTGAGCTATGGCACCATCGTTATTGTTTAACGGGTGCAAAAGTAGGGAAAATTTTTGAAATCGCAAGCGTTTAGGGAGAAAAAGTGGAGGGAAATGTAAAAAAAATGATGAATATGAAATCGAATTGATGAAAACAGGCTGTGATTCAATATCTATGATAAGGGAATAAATCTGGTGTAAAATAAAGAAAAAATGCGTGATTAATTTTTGATTATTAAGAAATTACTTATATTTGTCGCATTAGAAGATAAATAGTTGTTTATCGTTGAAACCAAAGATATACCTCTACGTACCCTTCTATATGTATTATTAATTTTAATTATTTTTATTGTGAATATTTTTGTTGCAAAGTTAAGTTCCACGACCACAAGTGAGGACTTACAAGCTCTTTTCTCAGAGCATGGTTCTGTTTCTTCAGCCAAAGTTATTATGGACAAAGAAACTGGTAACTCTAAATGTTTTGGTTTTGTTGAGATGGAAGATGAAACGGAAGGTTTCAACGCGATCAATGCCTTAAACGAAACTGAATTCCAAGGAAGAAAAATCGTTGTGAAAAAGGCTAGACCCAGAGAAGAAGGTGGCGACGACAGAGGTCAAAGATTCCCAAGAGAAAGAAGATTTAATTCGAATCGTTAAGAATGAGAAAACAGAGAGTTTGGAAAAGCTCTCTGTTTTTTTGTATCATTTTCGGTACTTCGCTTTCAAATAAGCGTATAACACTTGGTGCATTAATTGTGCTTCCGTCAGTTCTTCGTCCGTGAGGTTGGGAGCGAGTTCTATGCCGTTGCAGACATCTGTCAATTGTTCATCCCGGTCGATACGGTCATCGAAATTCTGTTCTATCAAGAAAATATCGAACAATTGCATCCGTTCGATGGATTCCAAGGCTAGATTTCGGGCTTCCAACAGGTTGTTCTCCCGGTATTTTTTCAAGAAGACTTCGATTAGGCTATCCGTGAAATAGTCTGCGAAATAGTGCATCAAGATGATACGCTTTTTGAGGCACTCGTAGATGTGTGCCGGGGCTGACGAGATACACTCGCTGATGCCCAGATAAGCAAGTTCTGCCAGCTCGATGCTTTCCTCTTCTTCTTCATCCAGTTCGAGTAGGAGAATCTTGTACAACAAATCGGCGTATTCCTCCTGACGGGTGATGTCCCGGCTTTCATGGTAATAATGAAAACGATCGGGGATGACTTTCTTCAATAACAGACGGAGGGCCTTCCGGTCCCCGCTGGCACTGTGTAGTAAAGATTCGTCAAGTATGTTTTCCAGTTTGTTCATGGTTGTCTGTTATTTTTCTTCGGACGGGTTAAAGTTTACCCAGCCTTGGGCTTTCAGCTCGAATGAATTACCGTCCTTCGTGATTAAATTATAACCTTCGCTTTTGGCACAAGTATGTCCGATGATACTGATCTCTTCCATGGTAATCAGTTTATCGTAGGCATCCAGTGGTGCGGTGAACAAGAGTTCATAATCCTCTCCCCCGGAAAGAGCGCATACCGTGGCATTCATGTTAAGCTCCTCGGCCATTTTGAAAGTCTGGTAATCAATTGGAATCTTTTCCTCGTAGATGTTGCAACCTAGGCCGGAATCATGGCAGATGTGCAAAACTTCGGATGAAAGACCATCGGAAACGTCCATCATGGCAGTCGGCTTAATGCCTTTTTCCTTGAGTAATTGGATGATATCCATTCTGGCTTCCGGTTTTAGCTGGCGTTCGAGGATATATTCATACCCCGAGAAGTCCGGTTGGGCATTGGGATTTTCCTTGAACACGACTTTTTCTCTCTCCAACAACTGAAGTCCCATGTAAGCGGCACCCAAATTCCCACTGACACAAATCAGGTCATTTTCCCGTGCGGTATTGCGATAAACAATATCTTCCTCGTCAGCCTCTCCGATCACCGTGATACTGATACACATTCCCGTTTGGGAAGAGGTCGTGTCACCGCCCACGAGATCAATCCCGTAGTGGTCGCAGGCAAGATAAATGCCCTCGTACAATTCATCGACCGCTTCCAAAGAGAAACGATTGGAAACAGCAAGGGAAACCGTGATCTGCCGGGGAGTCCCGTTCATGGCGTATATGTCGCTGGCGTTTGTCGCTACAGCCTTGTACCCTAGATGTTTCAACGGGGCATAGGCCAGATCGAAATGTACTCCTTCGATCAGCATATCCGTGCTGACCAGTACTTTTTTGTCCTTGTAATCGAGTACGGCCGCATCGTCGCCGACTCCTTTCAATGAAGATTCGTTTTTTAATTTTATATCTTGTGTCAGGTGGCGGATCAAGCCGAATTCCCCTAACGTGGATAGTTTCGTCAATGGTTTGTTTTCACTCATGTTTCAGTTCTTATATATTGAAAACAAAAATACGCTAAATTGATGAATCGAGCAAATGATAATGTGGCTACGCCACGTTACAGGTTACAAGTTTGCAGGTTATAAGTTTATGATGAGGTATTTCGCAAGAGAGAATGAATCATAACGGGGATTTATCACGTAATAGATATTATCTACCTGATAGATGATTGATAGGTAATATTTTTTTGTACTTTTGCACAGATTGATAAATTGGAGATAATAGGGTAAAAAAGTTATGGCTAAAGAACAAGACGATATATTGAATGAAGTAACTGAGGGTGAGTATAAATACGGTTTTGTTTCTGACGTGGAAACCGAGATGATCGGGAAGGGATTGAATGAATCGGTGATCCGCTTGATTTCACAGAAGAAGGAAGAGCCGGAATGGCTCTTGGAATTCCGCTTGAAGGCTTACCGTCACTGGCTTACGATGAAAATGCCCACGTGGGCGAAATTGGAGATTCCTCCGATTGATTATCAGGACATCGTGTACTACGCAGCCCCGAAACAGGAGGTAAAGAAATCGTGGGATGAGGTCGATCCCGAGTTGAAAGCGACGTTTGACAAATTGGGTATTCCTTTGGACGAACAAAAAGCGTTATCCGGGGTGGCAGTGGATGCCGTGATGGATAGCGTGTCCGTGAAGACCACGTTCAAGGAGACGCTGGCAGAACGGGGAGTGATCTTTTGCTCGTTCTCCGAGGCCGTGAAGAATCACCCGGATTTAGTGAAACGTTATCTGGGTTCGGTTGTCCCCTATGCTGACAATTTCTTTGCCGCATTAAATTCGGCCGTGTTTAGTGACGGATCGTTTGTTTACATCCCGAAAGGGGTTCGTTGCCCGATGGAGTTGTCCACTTATTTCCGGATCAACGCGGCAAATACTGGACAGTTTGAACGTACTTTGATCGTGGCAGAAGAGGAGAGTTTCGTGAGCTACTTGGAAGGATGTACTGCACCGCAACGGGACGAGAATCAGTTACATGCTGCCATCGTGGAGATCGTGGTGGAAAAGAATGCGGAAGTGAAATACAGTACCGTGCAAAATTGGTACCCTGGAGATAAGAACGGGAAAGGTGGTATCTATAATTTCGTGACCAAACGGGGCATCTGCAAAGGGGAGAATGCCAAATTGATATGGGCTCAGGTGGAGACCGGATCAGCGGTTACATGGAAATACCCGAGTACGATATTGAAGGGAGACGGATCTGTCAGCGAGTTTTACTCCGTGGCCGTGACTAACAATTACCAACAGGCAGACACGGGAACCAAGATGATCCATATCGGAAATAACACTCGTAGCCGGATCGTATCGAAAGGTATTTCGGCGGGATATAGTTCCAACTCTTACCGGGGCCGGGTGAAGGTGGTGAAAAATTGTAAGAATGCCCGGAATTTTTCACAATGCGATTCTTTGTTATTGGGAGATAAATGCGGGGCTCATACGTTCCCTTATTTGGAAGTGGCGAATCCCACGGCACAGGTGGAACACGAGGCTACAACCTCCAAGATTGGGGAAGACCAGATATTCTATTGTAACCAGCGAGGAATTTCAACAGAAGATGCCATTGGTTTGATCATCAAAGGATATGCCGGAGACGTGATCAATAAAATGCCGATGGAATTTGCTGTCGAGGCACAAAAGCTGTTGCAAATCAGTTTGGCGGGAAGCGTGGGATAGGAAACTAAAAGCTAAAAACTAAAAGCTAAAAGTTTATAGATTTATGATTTATGAATTACGATTTATGATTTTGGAATGGAGGCGGTTCGAGAGATTGGAATCTGAAATCTAAATTTAAAATCTAAAATAAAATGGGTTTACTAAAGATAAAAAACTTACATGCCGCGATAGACGGAAAAGAAATATTGAAAGGGATTGATTTGGAGGTGAATGCCGGGGAGGTTCACGCGATTATGGGACCGAACGGGGCAGGGAAGAGTACTTTGTCGGCCGTGCTTACGGGACGGGAGTGTTTCGAGGTGACGGAAGGGGAAGTTTGGTTTAACGGGAAGAATCTGTTGGAACTTCCGGCAGAAGACCGGGCAAGGGAAGGGATATTCCTAAGTTTCCAGTACCCGGTAGAGATTCCGGGTGTGAGTACCGTTAATTTCTTGAAGACCGCGGTAAACGAGCAACGTAAGTATAAGGGATTACCTCCTTACCCGGCAAGCGAGTTTCTGAAAATGATCCGGGAGAAAATGGAGATGGTGAACATTGACAGTCGTTTGTTGAACCGTTCACTGAATGAAGGTTTTTCCGGCGGGGAGAAGAAAAAGAACGAAATATTCCAGATGGCGGTGTTGGAACCGAAACTGGCTATTCTGGACGAAACGGATTCCGGTTTGGACATTGATGCGTTACGTATTGTTGCTAGCGGGGTGAACAAGCTGAAACGACCGGATAACTCTACTATCGTGATCACTCACTACCAGCGTTTGTTGGATTACATCGTGCCGGATGTTGTACACGTGTTGTATGACGGCCGTATCGTGAAGACGGCTGGAAAAGAGTTGGTCTTGGAGTTAGAGAAGTATGGTTATGATTGGATTAAACAGGAAGTTGAGTCCGGTAAGTAATGGAAGATGGAAAGATTAGAAAAGATAAATAATGATTTCGCGACTCTGTTTCGGGAGGGACAACGGTTACTGCAGGAAGGATGCGGTGACGTGATGAACCGACACCGGGAGGAGGCGTTTCAACGTTTCGAGGCCTTGGGAGGAATCCCCTATAAAACGGAGGACTATCTTTACGCGGATACCTTACCGGTGTTTGACCGGGATTATAGGGTGGTACTGAAATATATCAAGCAAGAGGTTGAAGTGGGTGAGATTTTCAAGTGTCACGTGCCGAATTTGGACACCAATTTGATTTTGACGATCAACGGTTGGTTCGTGCAGGAGAATGTTGTACCGGAAATTCCCGAAGGTGTGGTGATTTGCAGTATGGCAGAGGCCAGCGTGAAGTATAAAGAGTTATTTGAAAGACATTATAATCAGTACACGAAACCGGCAGATGCGGATGGATTAGTGGCACTGAACACGGCATTTGCCCAAGACGGGGTATTCGTGTATGTTCCGGATCGGGTGGTGATGGAGCGTCCGTTGCAGATTGTGAACCTGATGCGGGCGAATGCGGACTTGATGTCGTTCCAGAGGAACATGGTTATCTTGGGACGTGATGCTAAGGCGACTATTTTGGTTTGCGACCACACGCTTTCCGATGATAGCTTTTTATCGAATAATACCACGGAAGTGGTTGTCGGGGAGAATGCGGCTTTTGAATACTACCATGTTCAGAATCAACATATCGAGGCTTCCCAGATAAACAGCGTGTTCGTTTCCCAGAAACGCAATTCCCGGTATGATGCAAACGTGATTACCCTGTATGGCGGGTTCATTCGTAACAATCTTTTTGCCGCTTTGACGGAAGAAGGATGCGAGAGTAATCTTTACGGGATGTATTTGTCGGATAAAAAACAACAGGTGGACAACTTCACCTTTATCGACCATATTGCACCTCATTGTACAAGTAATCAACATTTCAAAGGCGTGTTGGACGATGCGGCACTGGCTAATTTTGCCGGACGGATCGTCGTGCGTCCCGATGCTCAAAAAACGGAGGCCTATCAAGCAAACAATAATCTATTATTGACGGATACGGCTCAAGTGAACACGAAACCCCAGCTGGTGATTGATGCCGACGACGTGAAGTGTAGTCACGGGGCTACGGTCGGACAGATCGACGAGGAGGCAATGTTCTATCTTCGTTCCCGCGGGATCGGGGAGGCAGAGGCTCGAATGATGATGATGTTCGGTTTTGCGCATGAGATTGTCGGACGGGTGAAACTTGAGCCGCTCCGGGAAGAGATTGATAGTTTGGTGGATAAACGATTAAGAGGAGAATTAACCAAGTGTCACAATTGCGTGATGCATTGTAAGAAATAAATTATGTTTGACGTCAATCGGATTAGAAAAGATTTCCCGATACTGGAGGAAAAGATTTATGGCAAACCGTTGGTTTACCTGGATAACGGGGCAACAACCCAGCGACCTTTGCGGGTGGTGGAAAAGATGACGGAATATTATTTACGTTACAATTCCAACGTGCATCGGGGAGTGCATTATCTGAGTAATAAATGTACGGATGCCAATGAACAAGCCCGGGAAACCGTGAGAGAGTTTATCAATGCGGAGTCCACGGATGAGGTGATATTTACCCGGGGAACGACCGAGAGTATCAATCTCGTGGCTTACACTTTCGGGGAGGCTTTTATCCGGGAAGGTGACGAGATCATCGTGACGGAAATGGAACACCACGCCAATATCGTTCCCTGGCAAATGTTATGTGAACGCAAGAAGGCCGTGTTGAAAGTAGTTCCTTTTAATGATAAGGGCGAGCTGGACATGGAGGTGTTCCGGGGGCTTTTGAATGAGCGGGTAAGATTGGTATGTGTGGCTTATGTTTCTAACGTGTTGGGTACGGTGAATCCGGTGAAGGAGATGATTGACGCGGCACACGCTTTGGGAGCATACGCTTTGGTTGACGGAGCTCAGGCTATCCAGCATATCCCGGTTGACGTGCGGGCATTGGATTGTGACTTTTTCGCTTTTTCGGGGCATAAGGTGTACGGGCCCACGGGAGTTGGTGTCCTGTATGGAAAGCGTTGCCTGTTGGAACAGATGCCACCTTGGCAGGGCGGGGGAGAAATGATCAAGGAAGTTCGTTTCGAGAAAACGACTTACAACGAATTGCCTTTTAAATTCGAGGCAGGAACTCCGGATTTTATCGGGGTTGTCGGTTTAGGTGAGGCCTTGGAGTACGTGAAAAGTATCGGTTTACAAGAGATTGCCGAATATGAACATGGTCTGATGGATTATGCCATGAGACAGGTTCGGGAAGTTCCGGGCATTATCTTATACGGGGATGCCGCGAATAAGTCTTCCGTGATCTCGTTCGGAATCGAGGGCATACATCCTTTTGATCTGGGCACTTTGCTGGATAAGATGGGGATTGCCATACGTACGGGACAATTGTGCGCCGAACCCGTGATGCAACATTACGGGGTACAGGGAATGGCTCGCGCCTCCATAGCCATGTATAACACCCGGGAAGAAATTGATGTTTTCTGTGAAGGGTTAAGAAAGATAGAAAAGATTTTCAAATTATAAGAGCAATGACGATAGAAGAGATTCAGAATCAAATCGTGGATGAGTTTTCCATGTATGATGATTGGATGGATAAATATGCTTATCTGATAGAAATAGGTAATGGCTTGAATGCGATGGACGAAACGCATAAGACGGATGACAATCTGATTAAAGGATGTCAGTCCAGGGTGTGGTTTCATGCCGAATTGCGAGATGGTAAGTTGTATTTTGAAGCGGATAGTGATGCCATTATCACGAAAGGTATTGCCGGATTATTGATCCGGGTATTCTCCGGTCAGACGCCTCACGACATCGTGAATGCTAATCTGGATTTTATCGACAAGATCGGTTTAACTCAACACCTGTCACCGACACGTTCTAACGGGTTGTTGTCGATGGTGAAACAAATAAAGTATTACGCCTTGGCATACGAGGGAAAATAACGAGAGATATGGGAAAAAGTTTAATGGAAGATTTAGTGATCGAGAAATTATCTACCGTTTATGATCCGGAAGTTCCGGTGAATATATGGGAGTTAGGACTCGTTTATAATATTGAATTCCCGAAACAAAACGAGGTGATTGTTACCATGACCCTTACTGCTCCGGGATGTCCGATTGCCGACCAGATCGTGCAGGAGGTGCATGATGTCGTGTTGACGATTGACGGGATTGATGAAGCCACGGTAAACCTGACTTTCGAACCGATGTGGACTCCGGAAAGAATGAGCGAAACGGCCCGGTTGGAATTGGGGTTTGATATTTAAGTTCATAAAGTTTGTAAGGTTTATAAAGTTGTCTTGTACCTTACAAATTTTATAAACCTTATAATTTCATAAATGGAGGCATTATTAGAAAAGGCCAAAGAGTGCGGGTTTGATGCCTGTGGCATTGTTCCGGTGGATGTTTTATTTCGGGAGAGAGAGAGGTTGGAGCGATGGATCGGACAAGGATTTCATGCAGGAATGAATTATATGGCGAATAATATAGAGAAGCGGGAGAATCCCGCTTTACTTGTTGAAGGGGCCCGCTCTGTGATTGTAACTCTGACTAATTATTATACTCCAAAACTCCAATCGGAAGGCATTCCGGTAGTTGCCCGCTACGCATACGGGAAAGATTATCACCGGGTGGTGAAAGACCGGTTATTTAAATTGCATACTTGTCTGGAAGAAGTGACCGGACGAAAGATTACGGGCCGGGCATTCGTGGATTCCGCTCCCGTGTTTGAACACGAGTGGGCTCGACGGGCCGGGTTGGGATGGATTGGCCGGAACTCTTTGTTGATTCATCCTCGTTTGGGGTCCTATTGTTTTATTGGTGTTATTATATCGGATTTTGAACCTTCAAGGTATTCTCTGCCCGAAGAGCGGAATTTTTGTGGTCAGTGTAACCGGTGTGTGGAGGCTTGTCCCACGGGAGCCCTTTCCTCGCATGAAGTGAATGCCAATCTTTGTATTTCTTATAACACAATAGAGAGAAAAGATGACATCCCGTCAGAAATAAAGAAAAAGATGGGAGATCGCTTTTTTGGGTGTGATGCCTGTCAGGAGGTCTGTCCGTGGAATCGGAAAGCCGTACTGCATCATGTAGAGGAATTTTCCCCGAATGAATGGTTGATGCGGATGAGCCGGGAAGAGTGGTTGGCACTTGATGAGGAAACATTTCAAGTCCGCTTTAAGGAATCGCCGCTCCAGAGGCCCGGTTTGGAACGGATAAAACACAACTTGTAATTTCGGATCATTTATACATTGTTTTTTTTCTTGCTAAAATTCCCCTTGGTTATAGATTCACCGGATAAAAATTTTATTTTTGTATCAAAATGGATTCAATCTGTTATGATGGGACAGCGGTCGGTGAAAGATCAAGAAATTTGTGATTTGTTAAATGCTCGTGATCAACGAGGGATGGAGCTTTTATTCGAAGCTTATTATAAATCTCTGGTTTCATGGGCTAATACTTTTTTGAACGATCTCGGGGTAGCCGAGGACGTTGTTCAAGAATTTTTTATCGCTCTGTGGAATCAAGAGATTCACCGGGAATTAAAGCCGGAAACACTTTCTTCTTTTTTACGGGTGTTGGTTCGAAATCGTTGCTATAATCGATTGACGAAACGTGATATATTCACGTGTTTTGTGAGTGTGGAACGTGTCGATTGTATGTTTGAGGAATATGATGATTCGAAGGACCAGTTGATCGCTAAAGTGATGGATGAAGTTGCTCTTCTTCCGAATCGTAGTCGGGAAATATTGAATGGCGTTTTTGTTGAGGGAATGAAATATCAAGAAGTGGCAGATCGTTACAATATTTCGGTTTCTACAGTAAAAACTTTGTTAGGAACATCTATACGGAAACTACGAGAACGAATGGGGCGTGAAGGATTTCTTGATTTTTTGCTCGTTTATTGCCGGTATTGTTAAAAAATAATGTTTTTTGGATAATTGATGATTTTTCTTCAAAAATCACTAGACTTTTTCATCCTCTTTTTTGTACATAAGATGAAAAAGGATCAAATCTATGGAAAAAACGAAATTGGATCACGAAACAGAAGATTGGTTAATTGCTTTTCTGAGTGGTGAATTAGACGAGCGGGAAGAAGAAAATGTGCGTGTATGGTTGGAGGCGAGTCAAGAGAATCGGAATGCTTACGAATCTTTGATGAAGGATTATTTACGAATCCGGTGGGTACAAGAAGATGTACATATACGGGAAGAACAGGCAAAAAAGATAATATTCTCTTCTTTGAAAAAGAAAAGGAATCTGACGCCTTATTACGGAGTGGCAGCTTCAATAGCAGTGTTATTGATTGTGACATTATTCTTTTTTATTCGAGAGGATAAACAGGTCGTTTCTGAAAAACTTGTTGTTTCGGAAATAAAGCCAATTCAATCAAAGGCAATGTTAGTTCTGTCCACGGGTGAACAAATTCAGTTAACAAAATCGACACAAAAGATTCAGGAGCAAGACGGTTCCGTGTTGAAGATCGACAGTGTCATGGGAGTACAATATGATGCTTTATCTACACAGAGAGTTGAAAAGCCGATTTATAACAAAATTGTCGTTCCGCGAGGAGGAGAATATTTTGTGACACTAAGTGAAGGTACGAAAGTGTGGTTGGATGCGGACTCTGAATTAGAGTATCCGGTATTTTTTTCTGGAGATTTCAGAGAGGTAAAATTGAAAGGAAATGCTTATTTCTGTGTTACGAAAAAAAATGATAAGCCTTTTGTCGTACGTGCAGGGGAATTTTCGTTGAAGGTATATGGGACTGAGTTTAACGTGAATGCTTACGATTTACAAAATATTGAGACTGTTCTTGTGAACGGATCAATAGGGTTTAAGGCGAATATAAGTACTCCGGAGCGAATGATGGCACCCAACGAGTTAGCTGTTTCGGATTCCCGGACGGGGCAGAGTGAAATACATCAGGTGGATATATACCCTTATATCGCATGGAAAAATCAAAATATTGTGTTTGTCAACGAGCGGTTAGAATCTATCATGGAAAAAATGGCTCGTTGGTATGATGTAACCGTGTTTTTTCAAGATGAAAGTCTAAAGGATCTGCGGTTTGATTGTAACATGAGACGGTATGCTGATATTAGGGATTTGTTTTTCTTTTTGGAGAAAACCTCAAATGCCCGGTTTGCTCTGAATGGACGAACAGTTGTCATAAGTAAAAAATAAGTGACGAAGAAATGAGCCTCTTCATCACTTACAATTAAACAATAGATAGGTTCAATTGAGCCTGAACCTGTCCAGTATTAATTTTAGTTCAATTACAAATGTATGAAAAAAAAGAGAATCATGTGGCACATCTTGGATGAGTCACATAAAAAAAATTGGATGATCATGAGGTTGTGTGTTATTTTTATGTTTTTTTTGCAATTTACCGCATTTGCAAATAGTGTAGCACAAGATCAGGTGATTAGCTTGAACTTGAAAAACGTGAGTTTTTATCAGTTATTTGATGAAATTCATAAACAGACGGGGTTACGGTTTATTTATAACACGAACCAACTAGAGAAAATGGACAAGTTGGACATTCATGCGGAAAAGAAGAAAGTTAAAGATGTTTTACGTGATGCGTTGGCTGAAACCCCATTTACCTTTTTGTTTGATAAGGACGTGGTGATGTTGGTGCAAAAAGAGGAGAAAGAAAAAAAATCATTGCGGGTAAAAGGATTCGTGTATGATACACGGAGAGATCCCATTCCCGGAGTGACGGTGAAGGTTGCAGGTGTATCTTTGGGGACAGCGACGGATACAAGGGGATGGTTCGCCATGGATCTGCCTGTAACGAGTGGGACGTTGGAATTTTCTTTCGTGGGCTTTAAAAAGAAAATAGTAACTTTTAATGCTCAATCCGATACCCTACGGGTTATTATGGAGGAAGATATTCAGGCGTTGGATGAAGCGGTTGTGGTAGCCTACGGAACGACAACCCGTCGTGAAATGACAGGAGCAATATCCACAGTAAAGGGAGAAGATTTAGAAGGAATCCCCTCCCCGAATATTGCAACTTTATTGCAAGGAAGGGTTGCCGGGATGGATATTACGAATATTTCCGGGGCCCCGGGAGGTGGCGGAGCCGCGATAACCATTCGGGGATACAACTCTTTGGACATAGAGTTGGAGAGACGTTTTTCTAATCCATTATGGGTTGTCGATGGTGTTCCATTGAACTCGTTTACTTCTCCGATCACGGGAACGAATTTGTTGTCAGACATTAATCCCGATATGATCGAATCCATTGAAGTTTTGAAAGATGCTTCTTCTGCAGCCATATACGGCTCTAGGGCTGCCAACGGGGTGATTATCGTGACAACGAAAAAGGGACGTCAAAACCAAAAAAGTTCTTTATCGGTAAATGTTTCACAGAGTTGGAGCGTGTTGCCGGAATTGCCGACGATCATGGTGGGGCGTTATGAAAGAGATTTTCGTTTAAAGGCATTGAGAAAAGAGTTGATAGCTTATTTGGATATGGAAACTTTGCGTTATAAATACCCTGAAACTTGGGAGGAGAATTATTTGCATCCCGGAGGAACGATGGATGCTTTGATGCATCCGGTTACTTCTACTTCAAATGGGCTTTTTTTCCAGGATAGTTTGAACGATTTCTATAATAATGCCACGAACTTTTTCCCGATGTATTACCATAAGGGGAAAGTGACGAATGCTAATATCCAGTCCTATGGCGGTTCGGAAAAAATCGCTTATAGTTTGGGATTAGGCTATTACGATGAATCTGGTATATTAAAAGGGAGCGGTTTTAATCGAATAGATTTGAACTCCAGTATGAACATAATTCCAGTAGATAAACTGACCGTGGATTTGCGCTTGAACGCTTCTTTGGCTAATCGGAAACAGGGATACGGGTCGTTCAGTTCTAGTTTCCAGAGTTCACCGATGATCGGCGTTGTACCGGGGGACCCTTATTATCTTAGTTCTCTATATCCGGGGGAAGGTTCGGCTGTTTGGGACTATATTGTCGACCAGATGAAAAATATAAAAGAAAAAAACCGTTCAATTCGTTTGAGAACCAATTTCAAGTTAGGCTATGAGATTATCAAAGGTTTACAATTGTCAACTTCCTTGGCTGCAGACTATTCATTAAATCGTCGTAATGGTTTTACACCCTCTTACCTGATGTCTACCAACCGGTCTATGAGTGTTGGTGAAACCGGGATAAGTTTGATGGTATTGAATGAAAATTTATTGAATTATAAAACTACAATTAACGAGAATCATAATATAAGTGCGGTGGCCGGTCTGTCCTATCAGTATGATCAGACCGAGTATAATGGAGGAAGCGGGGAGAATTCTCCTAGTGATCAGATTTATTACGTGCGTCCGGGATTCCCGGATTTAGGGGATGAACAACTGACACCTACACTTAGCCGTAAAATAGCTTTGCAGCACTACCTTTCGGATATGACGGAACAGGTCCTGATTTCTTATTTTGCTCGTTTGGAGTACAACTATAAAAAGAAATATCTGTTCTCAGCCAGTATCCGGCGGGATGGAAGTTCGACTTTCGGGGAACATAAGAAATGGGGAACTTTCCCTTCCGTTGCTGCAGCATGGACTTTTTCCGAGGAGAGTTTTATTCGGGAAAATTTAGAATGGTTGAATTTCGGTAAAATCCGGGCTAGCTGGGGACGTTCCGGGAAACATTTCGAATCGGCTTATCTCGCATTGGGAATTATGCAAAATGGTGCTCCTTTTGAAGGGAATAGTACATTAGAACCCTCGTGGTCTTTAGGAGCGTATAATCAAGATTTGACTTGGGAGGAGACAGACCAGTATGATTTCGGTTTGGATCTGGATTTACTGGATTATCGTTTGGGAATTACCTTGGATTATTATTACCGTTATACCGATAAGCTCCTGTTCCCGGTCTCTTTGCCGGGAGAGCATAACGGTTTCGGTTCTCAGTGGCAGAATGCAGCTGCCATCTCAAATGAGGGAATCGAATTGTTGGTTAAATATGATATATTTAGAAAGCCCGAATTTTCATGGCGAGTGTCGGTTAATGGTGCAAAAGTCTGGAATCGTTATGAGAAATCATATAATGGTAAAGATAACTCAAGGGGAATTATCGGTAAAGCTTTGAATGGGATTTATGGTTATCGGACGGAGGGATATATTAACAGTCAAGATGAGGTGCCTATTGTATACAATAATGTTGGCATGAGTTCTCCAATGGGAGGTATCCAGTACTACAAACCCGGAGATTTGAAATTTGTGGATGTAAACGGTGACGGTTCTATTGGGAGTAGTGATCGGGTATATTTAGGTAGTGCTTTACCTCAAATTAGTGGTGGAATTGTTAGTGAGTTGAAATGGAAAGGATTTGATTTGAATTTTTCATGGGCTTACCAGTTGGGACGTCATATGTACAATACTCTTCCCGGAAGTTCAATTATTCCTAATTACAATGGTTTGGAGCATCCTGTTTTGATGGATGTGCGGAATGTCACTTTCTGGGAACAACCGGGGGATAATTCGGATTATGCCAAATTACAAGCCGATAGCCAGATGCAGTTCTTTCCGAATGAAATGAGCGTGATTGATCGTTATGTAGAAAAAGTGAATTGGTTAAAATTGAAAACCGTGACTTTGGGGTATGATTTGCCTCGTTTCTTGATCCGGAATTGGAAGATTGAACAGTTACGTCTCTTTGTTAGTGGAGAAAATTTGCTAACCTTCTCGAATTATTCAGGCATTGATCCGGAGATCGTGGATATTAGAACCGGTATCGATAGCGGGAGAAATTATCCTCTTGCTAGAAAGTTTACAATAGGTTTAACCTTGAAATTTTAAGTTATGAAATTGATAGTAATTTTATTATGTATGTCGTTCTTTGTGGGATGTACGGACCTGTTACGGGTTGAACCGGAAAACAGCCTGACTTTTGGAAATATCACGAAAGAAAAGGATGTTGAAGCATTAGTATACGGTGTTGGAGCGGGGGTACGGGATATGGTATGTTGGAATGCTTTGCTGCAAGTGGAAAAAGGAGCTTATGCTGATGAGGCGGATGAATCACGGAGGGGTGCCCGGATGTTGGAATTGGAAGCCGGGACGGCTGATTTGTGGGAAGCTTGGTATCAGGTGATTATGGGAGCAGAGACCGTGCTGTCGCATGTCGATGTTGTTGAGATGCCGAATGAACGGAGACAGTTTTATAAAGGGCAGGCTTACTTCTTTAAAGCTTTAGCTTATTTTGATTTGATACGTCGTTGGGGTGACTGTATTTTACAGAAGGGGGGGATTAACTGGGAACCTGTGGCTAAAACTCCTTGGCCGAAGGTGTGTGATTTTGCGATAGAGATGGCTGAAAAAGCTGCCGAGATTTTACCTCCTTTTGACAAACTGACGGATTGTAACGGGAATACTATGCTTTCAAAATCAACACCTTGTCAGGGGGCGGCCTATGCTTTACTGGCTCATTTGTGTGCTTGGAAAGCCGGAGGTAAGTATTTTGCAGCTGAAGTTGATCGGAATTATGATGAGAAAGAATTGTGGGATATGGCTGAAAAAGCTTGTACCAAGGTGATAGAATCTCCTTTATATGACTTGGTAGCTACGCCGGAAGAGGTTTGTGCTTCGGTACTTGTTGGTAATAGCAAGGAAGGAGTTTATGAAACGGTAATGAAAGATTATTATAACGAGGTAGGAAAACGGGTATATTCGCTGGGTACGGATTATGTGGGTTATCCCGTGCGTCCTGAATATGGCCCGGGTGTCGTGCAAGATTTCACATTACGTATATTCACGACTTCAGTTCGGAAAATGTATCCGGGTGCGGATACTAGAAAATATGCCTATTTCTATGATCTTGACGGGATGGATGCCATGGATAAGAGTATAACAGGTGGTTTTGCTTACCCTTATAAGGAGAGAAGTGTGAATATTACGGTCACGGGTACTAAAAAGAAATTTGCTTCTTTCAATTCTAATCGTATTTGGTGGCGATTGGCTGATATCTACTTGTTGAGAGCGGAATGTCGGGTACATTTAGGAGGTGATAAAATCGAAGGAGCCATCGAAGATTTGAACACGATCCGGAAACGGGCGGGTGCGGCTCTCTATCAATCCTCGGAAGATAATGGTGATTTACAGATGACGGTGTTCCGGGAACGTGAAAAAGAATTACTGGTAGAGGGGTATCGTTATTATGATATTATCCGGAACGGATTGGATTACGTGCATTCTTTCTTGGAAGGAGGTTATCAGACGGTGACACAACAGGATTGTATTGATGGGGCTTTTTTCTTGATGAATAAGAGTATTGATTTTAAGGAAAATCCCTTGATGCGACAGAATCTATATTGGTTAAAAAGACAATAGTTATGAAGAATATGAAGAAAATATTGATAGGATTGAGTATGTGTATCGTTTGTTTTGCATGCACAACTAAGCAAGAAGTCATTGATGGAGGAGTTGCTTCTCCTTATTACGACGGTACTATTATGGAGTACTTGCGTTCAAATTCTGAGCAATGGGGGTATACGGTACAGATGATAGAACGGGCGGGATTGACGGATTTGTTTGAAGGAAGAGTGGATACCGTGCCGGCAATGACTTTTTTTGCCCCACCTTCTTTTGCTGTTTATCGTTATGTGATGGATTGTAAATATGATGGAGTTTCGGAGGAGAGGTATGAGAGTATAGAGGAAATGCCTGTTGATTTGTGTCGAGAACTAATATTGAAACATGTTGTCGTGGGAAAATATTTGAAAGAGAATATCGACTTTCGGAATATGGACTACGCAATATATGCGGAGGAACAGGATGGAGGAACAACTTTTACTTGCATAGGAGAGAATCAAGTCATTGCTTATCTGGAACGGGATACTTATAAGGGGATTCCGGAGGCCGGAGCAATAGAAATGTTCTTGTATTCTGTAACCGTCGGGAAAATGATTCCTTTAGCAACACCGAATATACAACCTAAAAACGGAGTAGTTCATGCCTTGAATTATGGTTATGATTTTGGAAAAATTTAAATGAAAGATTATGAGAGTAATATTGATATTAATGATGGGAGTGTGTATGTTGCTGGGTGCTTGCCAGGATGTTACTCCCGGTTATTTACAGACAGAATATGCGGGTTATACTATGGATTCTATGGTTGTGAAAAAAGTGCTGGATCTGACACCTCCCGAACCGAATCCGACTTTTGAGATGTATGTAAATAATTATGGATATACTCCGGAATATTGCGTGCAGAATGGTATTTATCCGACAATAGGAGGAGATGAATATAAACGTGATAAGTACGGATGGCCTTGGACGAGTACGCCGATAGAAGGGGTAGAAGGTACTCGACCTATTTTTGTCAGTATAAAAAGTATTACCACGGAATTGGGTAATGCGGAAAAAATGTGGGAAGTGTTGAAGGTCAGCGGTGACGGAACTTTTTCTATGCCAGTATATAGTGATGTCCCTGTTGGGCGTTATCGGATATCTCTGACTTTTACGAATGAAGGATATACTCAGGATGTGAATGACTGTTTTACGATTATCGTGAAATAGAATGTACGTGTGGTGATATTAGTGAAAGAGGTGATTACAAGATACAATCACCTCTTTTGCCCCGTTCTTGTTTGGTGTCCCCTCGTCGCTTGTTAACCGTTGGGCTAGGACAAGAACATAGCATCTTCATAGTATGTACATAACATGAACACGGGTGGGTGTAGTTGGAGAGTTCGAGTATTATCATTGTTGGGGTCTTGCCTCAGTCCATCTGCGGACCTTCCTTAGCTTAAGTGTAGAGTACTGGTCCATTTCCCGTAGTTTTCCCGTTGAAGAGAGGGAGAAGGTAGGGTTCAAAGACGTATCACATTCGAATCAAAGACGTTTCAAAGGCGTTCGGGAGTGTCCTTGAAGCGTGCCTGTCCGGGTATTGAAGGGGGCTTACCCCGTTTCCTCCCGCTTCCCGGGTTGGTTCTTGCCTGGCTCTTCTCGTTCTAAAAGTCTGGATTCCAGTGTCGATTAAAAAAGTTTGAAAAAAAGTGGTTGAAAAGTTTGGAAAAGGGTAAATGTTTACCTTATCTTTGCACCCGCTAAAACGGGACAGGGGGAGGATGAAAGAGGGAGTAGAGTTCACGTGGAGGCGGCGTTCTGGTGGTGTTGATGACGATCTTTGACGACGGGAAGTCCCTTAAACGAGGCCCTCGAAAAAAAGTTTGAAAAAACTTCGAAAAAGATTTGGAAGGAAAGATAAAAACGCCTTATCTTTGCATCCGCTTTCGCTCCTGAAAAAGCGAGGGCGATGAAAATGACAAGAAGAGTTCTTTAACAATATTGACGTGAAAATAAACAACGTAGCGAGCGTGAATCGATAATCGACGGTAGTCGAGATTCATGAAACACATGACCCGGCCAGAATAAAAATTTCTGTAAATAACTTTACCATGAAGAGTTTGATCCTGGCTCAGGATGAACGCTAGCGACAGGCTTAACACATGCAAGTCGAGGGGCAGCACGGTGTAGCAATACACTGGTGGCGACCGGCGCACGGGTGAGTAACACGTGTGCAACCAACCCCGTACCGGGAGATAACCCGCGGAAACGTGGACTAACATCCCATAAGACTCTAGAGCCGCATGGCTCTGGATTTAAAATTCCGGTGGTACGGGACGGGCACGCGCGACATTAGGTAGTTGGCGGGGTAACGGCCCACCAAGCCGACGATGTCTAGGGGTTCTGAGAGGAAGGTCCCCCACACTGGAACTGAGACACGGTCCAGACTCCTACGGGAGGCAGCAGTGAGGAATATTGGTCAATGGGCGAGAGCCTGAACCAGCCAAGTCGCGTGAGGGAAGAATGGTCTATGGCCTGTAAACCTCTTTTGTCAAGGAAGAATAGACGGCACGCGTGCTGTTTTGCCAGTACTTGACGAATAAGCATCGGCTAACTCCGTGCCAGCAGCCGCGGTAATACGGGGGATGCGAGCGTTATCCGGATTTATTGGGTTTAAAGGGCGCGTAGGCGGGACGCCAAGTCAGCGGTAAAAGACTGCAGCTAAACTGTAGCACGCCGTTGAAACTGGCGACCTCGAGACGAGACGAGGGAGGCGGAACAAGTGAAGTAGCGGTGAAATGCTTAGATATCACTTGGAACCCCGATAGCGAAGGCAGCTTCCCAGGCTCGATCTGACGCTGATGCGCGAGAGCGTGGGTAGCGAACAGGATTAGATACCCTGGTAGTCCACGCCGTAAACGATGCTCACTGGATCTTGGCGATACACTGCCAGGGTTCAAGCGAAAGTATTAAGTGAGCCACCTGGGGAGTACGTCGGCAACGATGAAACTCAAAGGAATTGACGGGGGCCCGCACAAGCGGAGGAACATGTGGTTTAATTCGATGATACGCGAGGAACCTTACCCGGGTTTAAATGTGGAGTGCATGAGCTGGAAACAGTTCTTTCCCTCGGGACTCTTCACAAGGTGCTGCATGGTTGTCGTCAGCTCGTGCCGTGAGGTGTCGGGTTAAGTCCCATAACGAGCGCAACCCCTATCGCCAGTTGCCAGCGGCTGAGGCCGGGCACTCTGTCGAGACTGCCACCGTAAGGTGCGAGGAAGGCGGGGATGACGTCAAATCAGCACGGCCCTTACACCCGGGGCGACACACGTGTTACAATGGCCGGTACAGAGGGCAGCCACGGGGTGACCCGGAGCGAATCTCTAAAGCCGGTCGTAGTTCGGACTGGAGTCTGCAACCCGACTCCACGAAGTTGGATTCGCTAGTAATCGCGCATCAGCCATGGCGCGGTGAATACGTTCCCGGGCCTTGTACACACCGCCCGTCAAGCCATGGAAGCCGGGAGTACCTGAAGATCGTGACCGCGAGGAACGGGCTAGGGTAATACCGGTAACTGGGGCTAAGTCGTAACAAGGTAGCCGTACCGGAAGGTGCGGCTGGAACACCTCCTTTCTGGAGCAGGAGCTCATGTGGCTCGCTACACGTTTCACGTTTTTTTTCACGCTAGATGATTGCCCGTGACGGGTTAACCATAGTCTCTTAGCTCAGTTGGTTAGAGCGCTACACTGATAATGTAGAGGTCCGCGGTTCAACTCCGCGAGGGACTACGAGCGAGAAGTTAAAAGGTAAAAGGTAAAAACTAAAAGTTTACCCGGCTCGAACTTCCGCGATGCTTGAAACTTTTAACTTTTAGTTTTTAGTTTTAAGTTTCCAGATTACCCGGGGGATTAGCTCAGTTGGCTAGAGCGCCTGATTTGCATTCAGGAGGTCAAGGGTTCGACTCCCTTATTCTCCACGTATAAAGTTCTTTGACATGCTGGAACGTTAATGGATCATTTGATCCACGAAGTAAAAATGTAGTAGAATAACACAGAGCCGTCCCTGTAGCGATACACGGGACAAGGTAAAATTATTTAAGAACACGACGCTAACGAACGTGAACAACCAAGGGCGCGCGGTGGATGCCTAGGCTCTCGGAGGCGATGAAGGACGCGATAAGCCGCGATAGGCCACGGCGAGGTGCAAGTAACCCTTGACCCGTGGATTTCCGAATGGGGCAACCCGGCCGTCTAGATGACGGTCATGCAGTAATGCAGGCGAACGCGGGGAACTGAAACATCTCATTACCCGCAGGAGAAGAAAACAACAGTGATTCCCCCAGTAGTGGCGAGCGAACGGGGAAGAGCCCAAACCGCTGCCGTTTCGGCGACAGCGGGGTCATGGGACCGCGACATTCGACGTGAGACGAAGTGCAATTACCTGGAAAGGTAAGCCGTGGAGGGTGACAGCCCCGTGCACGACACCTCTCACGAAGATAGCGGGATCCCGAGTAGGGCGGGACACGAGAAATCCTGCCTGAATTCGCCAGGACCGCCTGGCAAGGCTAAATACTCCCGAGAGACCGATAGTGAACCAGTACCGCGAGGGAAAGGTGAAAAGTACCCCGAGCAGGGGGGTGAAATAGACCCTGAACCCGCGCGCCTACAAGCGGTCGGAGCCATGAAATATGGTGACGGCGTGCCTTTTGCATAATGAGCCTACGAGTTAGTCGTCACCAGCGAGGTTAAGGGCTTCAGGCCCGTTAGCCGAAGTGAAAGCGAGCCTTAACAGGGCGTCGAGTTGGTGGCGCTAGACGCGAAACCTTGTGATCTACCCACGAGCAGGTTGAAGTCGCGGTAACACGTGATGGAGGACCGAACCGGTAAACGTTGAAAAGTTTTCGGATGACTCGCGGGTAGGGGTGAAAGGCCAATCAAACTGGGAAATAGCTCGTACTCTCCGAAATGCATTTCGGTGCAGCCTGTGATGTTCTGTTCCAGAGGTAGAGCTACTGGTTGGACGCGAGGGCTTCACCGCCTATCAAATCCGGATAAACTCCGAATGCTGGAACACGAAATCATGGAGTGAGCCCGCGGGTGCTAAGGTCCGCGGACGAGAGGGAAAGAACCCGGACCACCGGCTAAGGTCCCGGATGGACAGTTAAGTTGATCAAACGAGGTGGGATCGCGGAGACAGCTAGGATGTTGGCTTGGAAGCAGCCATTCATTTAAAGAGTGCGTAACAGCTCACTAGTCGAGCGATCCCGCGTGGATAATACACGGGCATCAAACTGTCAACCGAAGCCGTGGGGTTAGTTAATGACTGACCGGTAGGAGAGCATTCCTGCCAGCTTAGAAGGTCACCCGCGAGAGTGACTGGAGCGGCATGAAAAGCAAATGTAGGCATAAGTAACGATAATGGGGGCGAGAACCCCCCACGCCGCAAGACCAAGGATTCCCCGGCAATGTCAATCAGCCGGGGGTCAGCCGGCCTCTAAGGCTAACCCGAACGGGGACGCCGACGAGAAACGGGTTAACATTCCCGTGCTTCTCGTCACCGTGACGCGGTGACGGGGTGATGAATGGACCGCGCGCTGACGGAATAGCGCGTTGAAGGCCGTACCCTGTGACGGTGGTAGTCAAGCACGCCACCGGAGGCGAAAGTCGATAGTACCTCGAGGCCTCGGCCGAGGGGATAGCGTCCAGGCAATTTACCCCCTAGAAAACCCGCTAAACTTCAAGTGACGAGGAACCGTACTGTAAACGGACACACGTGGTCGGGTAGAACATACCAAGGCGCTCGAGTGATTCATGGTCAAGGAACTAGGCAAAATAGTCCTGTAACTTCGGGAAAAAGGACGCTCTAGTGATAGAGCCGCAGAGTAATGGCCCAGGCGACTGTTTACCAAAAACACATGGCTATGCCAAATCGAAAGATGACGTATATGGCCTGACACCTGCCCGGTGCCGGAAGGTTAAGAGGAGAGCTCATCCGCGAGGAGAAGGTTTGAATTGAAGCCCCGGTAAACGGCGGCCGTAACTATAACGGTCCTAAGGTAGCGAAATTCCTTGTCGGGTAAGTTCCGACCTGCACGAATGGTGTAACGATCTGGGCACTGTCTCGACCATGAGCTCGGTGAAATTGTAGTTCCGGTGAAGATGCCGGGTACCCGCGACGGGACGGAAAGACCCCGTGAACCTTTACTGCAGCTTCGCGTTGTTCCCGGGCACGGGACGTGTAGGATAGGTCGGAGGCTTTGAAGCGGATTCGCCAGGATTCGTGGAGCCATCGTTGAAATACGACCCTTCTCTTGTCTGGGATCTAACCCTAAGTATAGGGGACACCGCGTGGTGGGTAGTTTGACTGGGGTGGTCGCCTCCAAAAGCGTAACGGAGGCTTCCAAAGGTACCCTCGGGTTGGTTGGTAATCAACCGTAGAGTGCAATGGCACAAGGGTGCTTGACCGGGAGACCAACGAGTCGATCGGGTGCGAAAGCAGGGCATAGTGATCCGGTGATCCCGCGTGGAAGGGTCATCGCTCAAAGGATAAAAGGTACTCCGGGGATAACAGGCTGATCGCCCCCAAGAGCTCATATCGACGGGGCGGTTTGGCACCTCGATGTCGGCTCGTCACATCCTGGGGCTGGAGAAGGTCCCAAGGGTTCGGCTGTTCGCCGATTAAAGTGGCACGCGAGCTGGGTTCAGAACGTCGTGAGACAGTTCGGTCCCTATCTGTCGTGGGCGCTGGAGATTCGAGAGGTCCTGACTCTAGTACGAGAGGACCGGGTTGGACGCGCCGCTAGTGAACCTGTTATGACGCCAGTCGTACGGCAGGGTAGCCACGCGCGGACGGGATAAGCGCTGAAAGCATCTAAGCGCGAAGCCTGCCTCGAGATGAGATCTCCTTACAGGGTCGTCGTAGACGACGACGTTGATAGGCCACAGGTGTAAAGCCGGTGACGGCAAAGCCGAGTGGTACTAATCACCCGAAAGTTGACGTTCGGTGGGTGAGATGATTCAGTTAACGTTCCAAGCGATTGTCAATCAAGGTGATTGACGGTCGATAGAAAGCATGAGATGAAGAAACTTTAAAGATATTGTCACGAGCGGCCGGAGGGCTCGATGAAGTGACTGGAAAACATTAAAAGGTGTCTATAGCGACGGTGATCCACCTCTTCCCATCCCGAACAGAGAAGTTAAGCCCGTTAGCGCCGATGGTACTGCCGACAGGTGGGAGAGTAGGTCGATGCTGAATTTAGAAGAGAGAGCGAGTTCAAAAACTCGCTCTTTTTTATTTTCTCTCGCTTCCGATCGTGGAGAACCTGTAACCTGCTAACTTGTAACCTGTAGCTTGCCGAAGGCAATTTATCTGATTTCTGGTAACTCGATACCTTTTATTTTGCGGTATAAATTTAAAGCGTAAGAATCCGTCATTCCTGAGACGTAATCCGTTACCGTTTGTATTTTCGTGTAAATGGAATCATCTTGATGAACTTTGTATTGTTCTGGCATAACGGATAGAATATTCCGGGCATAATAGGTTTCTGGTTTCAGAACAGCATCAATATATTCTTTTAATATGGTGGCAAGGATTTTGAAACCTGCAATCTGTATTTGTGTAACGATATTCGTGTGATAAATCCGGGAATAGGCTAATTCGGTACAGGTTTCATAGGCTTGTTTATTGGTGCCTGTTAAGTGATGTATCAAGCTGCCTTGAAAGGTTCCGTTCATGATTGCCTCGTAGTTTTGGCAAAAGATGTCTGCACAGGCATTGATTAATTTATTAATAATACCTGCACGTAGAAATGCGATACATTCGTTTTTGTCCGTGACAATTTTGAAGGTTCTGGAGATCGTCTTTAAATCTTCCTTGTCTGTATCTTTGTCGTAGAAATTAAGAAGTATCCGGGTAGTTTCATCATAGGATAGAATTTTTAGCTTGTGAGAGTCTTCAATATCCATGATCTGATAGCAAATATCGTCAGCGGCTTCAACCAGATAAACGAGTGGATGGCGGACGTATTGCAAAGGTTTTGAGTTGAGTTGGATAATACCAAGTTCTTCGGCTACTTCCTTGTATATTTCTTTTTCACTTTGGAAAAATCCGTATTTATGTCCTTTGAGGGAGGCTTTAGATTCAAATGGGTATTTAACAATGGATGCAAGAGTGGTAAAGGTCATCGTGTAACCACCTGGTCTGCGTCCGTTAAAGCTATGGGTTAATAACCGGAAAGCATTTGCGTTACCTTCGAAATGACTGATGTCAGCCCATTCCTCGTCCGTCAGGAGTTTTTTCAAGTATTGTCCTTCTCCTTCCGTGAAAAAATAAGAAATAGCCTCTTCTCCGGAATGTCCGAAAGGAGGATTCCCCAAATCGTGAGCTAAACAGGCCGTACTAACAATGGTACCGATTTCTTCGAGGATTTCCGGGTGTTCCAATGCCTCTTTGGTTTTAACAAATTGTGCAATCTTGTTTCCTAGCGAACGTCCCACGCTAGCTACTTCTAGGCTATGAGTTAGACGGTTATGTACAAAGATATTGCCCGGTAACGGGAATACTTGTGTTTTATTTTGTAATCGTCGAAATGGAGAGGAAAAGATTAAACGATCGTAGTCTCTTTGAAATTGTGATCGGTCATGAGATCGAAACATGGTGATAGTACTTCCCGGTTGATAACGTCTCGATGATAATAATTTATTCCAGTCCATCATGGTAGTTCAGATTACAAATTTATAGGTTACAGGTTTAAGTAAAGTATGTCAGTTGGAGACCTGTAACGGTTATACAAATGTAGTAATAAAAAGAAGAGGAAGCAAACTGCTTCCTCTTTCGATCTTTATTTTGAAATGAAGTGGTAGTGACTACCAAATCTTTCGAATGCTGCTTTATCAAGCGTTTCTCGGTGATCGGGATGAGCAATATTGATTAAAGTCTTTGCTCTTTCCTGAAGGGTTTTACCATAAAGGTCTGCGATACCGAATTCCGTAACAATGTAGTGTACATCGAAACGAGTGGTAACAACTCCGGCTCCGTTTAACAAGGTCGGGCAAATTTTACTCACGCCTTTGTTTGTTACTGCCGGTAAGGCAATAATCGGTTTTCCACCTTCGCTGGCTGCTGCTCCGCGGATGAAGTCTAATTGACCACCACTACCACTATAAAATTTAATACCCAAAGAGTCTGCGTTGACTTGGCCTGTGATGTCAACAGAAAGAGCCGAATTGATAGCCGTCATTTTCGGTTGTTGTGCGATGATGAACGGATCGTTCGTGTAACCTACATCCATCATGGCTACTCCTGGGTTGTCATCGATGAAGTCATATACTCTTTTTGATCCCATCAAGAAGGTTGATACGATCTTACCTTTGTCGAATTTCTTATTCATGTTGTTGACAACACCTTTTTCATACAAGGGTAATACTCCGTCAGCAAACATTTCCGTGTGAATACCTAAGTTTTTGTGGTTCCCTAATTGGGAAAGTACCGCATTGGGGATTGCTCCGATTCCCATTTGCAGGGTAGCTCCATCCTCGATTAAGGAAGCTACATTTTTACCGATAGCAATATCTTGTTCTGTTAACGTTGCCGGATGAGCTTCGATAAGTGGAGTATTATCTTCGCAGAAAATGTCAATGTCAGATAATCTGATAATTGCATCTCCCCATGCTCTCGGAACATTCGGGTTAATAACAGCAATAACTGTTTTCGCATTCTGTACGGCAGCTAACGTGGCATCAACGGAGGTTCCCATGGATACAAAACCATGCTTGTCCGGGGGACAAACTTGGATCATGGCAACATCAACCGGGTGAATACCGCTTCTGATCAGTTTCTGGGTTTCACTCAAATGAACGGGTACATAATCTGCATATCCTTCTTGAGTCGGTTTACGCACATTACTGCCCACAAAATAGGATTCTAGGAAGAAGATTCCTTCGAATTCTGCTTCTGCATACGGGGCACTACCTTCCGTGTGCAAGTGTTGCAACTTGACGTCTCTCAATTCTCCTGCACGTCCTCTGTTGCAAAGAGCTTGAATTAGACCTTGGGGGGCACAAGCCACACTGTGAATGTGAATCCGGTCTCCGGATTTTACAACTTTTACAGCCTCTTCAAATGACACTGTTTTGATTCCTTGATACATAGCAAGTTATTTTGTTTTGATTTCTTATGATTTAATTATTAGCTAACCTCTTGAAAGAGGGGTGCAAGTTAACAACACTCTTTTAATTAAACAATTTTTTCCGTAATTATTAGTGTCCAATTTGTGACACGGTTTTTACTTACAGTAGCCAGCCTAGAATGGCCTTTCCCGTGAAAAGATAAATGTTCAAACCGATGATGTCGTTCGTTAGGGTGATAAACGGTCCGGTAGCTAGAGCCGGATCTATCTTTAGTTTATTGAGTAATAACGGGAATGCTGTACCGAACATGGATGCGAACATGATCACGATAAACAAGGATATAGTTACCGTGATGGGCATGGCAAGTGATGTTAGGTTGAAACAAAGGGATAGGATAAAAATGATGGAAGAACAGATGCAGGCATTTATGACCGCACATGAAATTTCTTTTGAGATACTTTGTAATATGTTTTTTGATGTCAGGGTGTTGGAGGCAAGTCCTTTTACCACGATGGCGGAAGACTGGATACCCACGTTTCCCCCCATGGCGGTGATAACAGGAATGAACATGGCTGTTGCTGGGAATAAGGCAATGTCTGCCTCGTAGAAAGAAATCATATAGGCTGCAAGCATTCCTCCGAATAAACCGATGATCAGCCACGGGAGACGAGCTTTCGTTTGGTCCCAAATCGTGTCGGATGATTCCACGTCTTGCGAGATACCGGACATCATCTGGTAGTCTTTTTCTGCTTCTTCCCGGATCACGTCAACCACGTCGTCGATCGTGATTCGTCCGACAAGACGTCCGATAGAATCAACCACGGGAATGGCGACTAAATCGTACTTCTGCATGATACGTCCCACGGATTCGGCTGGTTCATCGGTGGTCACGTAGGTTACGTCCGGGTTATATATACTTTGGATTTTGGTAGATGTCGGGGAAAGAATCATCTTTTTCAATGAAAGTCTTCCTTTCAAGATGTTGTCGTCATCAACGACGTAGATGTAAAATATTTCATCTAGGTTCTCTGCTTGTCGACTAAGTTCGCGTAGACAGGTGAGGACGGTCCAATTCTCGTTGACTTTCACTAGCTCTTTACCCATAAGTCCACCGGCAGAATCTTCGTCGTAATGCAACAGATCGACGATGTCTCCCGCTTGTTCGAGGTCTTCCATGTGTGAAAGAACTTCTTGCTGCTGTTCGTTGGGCATACTACCCACGAGGTCGGCGGCATCGTCCGTGTCCATGTTATCCACGAAACGTTTGGCTATAACTTCCGGGGGGAAAGAATCGATAAATCGTTGTCTTTCGTCTTCTTCGATTTCTGCCAGAACGTCTCCGGCTTTCTCTTCATCTAGCAACAGAAACAGGAATTGGGCTTCTTTGGTGTCCAATTCATTCATGATTTCGGCAATATCCGCCGGATGAAGAGGTTCTACCAACTTGGCGACATCTTCTTTATTATCCGCTTTTATCAGTCCCTCTATCTGGGAAACTAATTCTTCCGAGAGTTCAAACTGTTGCATAGTTCATCAATTACTTGTTTGCCTGCTGAATCTCTTTACATAGTGTAATGAAATCCTCTACACTTAATTGTTCCGGGCGCAAAGATAACGTTTCTGAGGCAAAATCCGGAGAAATAATTGATTTTAAAGAATTACGTAAGGTTTTTCGTCGTTGATTGAAACCTGATTTTACGATATTGAAAAAAAGTTTTTCGTCACAATCGAGTTTTTCCCTTTTATTCCGGGTGAGTCGGATTACGGCGGATTTTACTTTTGGTGGTGGATCGAAAACCTGTTCTCCCACGGTGAAAAGATACTCGATGTCGTAAAATGTTTGTAGGAATACGCTTAAAATCCCGTATGTTTTGTTCCCGTGAGAGGCACTGATGCGTTCGGCCACCTCTTTTTGTATCATACAGACGACTTGGGGGATTAGATCCCGGTTTTCTAGGATACGGAAAAAGATTTGCGAAGAGATGTTATAAGGAAGATTCCCGATAATCGAAAACGGTTCTGTGTAGAAATTTCGAATATCCGATTTTAGAAAATCCCCGTAAATAATCTGCTCTTTATGGGCAGGTAGCTCTTCGTGCAGGTAGTCAATGGACTCCTGGTCGATGTCAATGGCAAGCACGGAAAATTTCGTATCTTTTAATAAATGACGTGTCAGTACTCCCATACCCGGCCCGATTTCCAGTACCCCTTTGGTGACAGGTAGTAAACTCGCCGTGATTTTACAAGCGATGTTTTGGTCTTTCAAAAAATGTTGTCCCAGATGTTTTTTTGCTCGAACGATACTCATAGTATGAATTCAGGGTGTTATGGGTTAAACTTCCAATTATTTATTTACTTTTGCAAACGACTTACAAAATAATGCTTTTATTTTGATTTGTGAAAATTATTAGAGTCTCAATCTTGACGAATTTTGTGGATGAAGCCATTTTATAAACAGGTTATAAAGTTTTTTGCCTTTTTGCTGGTAACAGTTTTTTTGTTCTGGCTGGTGTATCGAGATCAAAATTTCGATGACTTGATGAAGGTTTTGCGTGATGATGTCGACTATACGTGGATATGGGTAGCGATTGTTTTCGGTTTACTTAGCCACGTGAGTCGTTCTCTGCGTTGGCAGATGTTGACGAAATCTATGGGATACCGGATTTCTTTCATGAATAGTTTCATGGGGGTGATGATTGGTTATTTTGCTAATATGGCGATTCCCCGGATGGGTGAGTTTACCCGTTGTGGAGTGGTGAGTAAATATGAGAACGTGCCATTCTCGAAGTTATTGGGAACGGTTGTTACCGAGCGGGTATTTGACATGATTATGTTGCTGTTGCTTACTTTGGTTGTTGTTGTTTCGCAATTTAAACAGGTCGGGATATTCCTGGATAATAATGAAGAGATTAAACAAAAGTTATACACGATGTTTCATTCCCCATGGACTTACGTGGTGTTGGGAGTATTGATCGTGGGGGTGGCAGGTTTCTTCTGGTTTGTACGGAAAGGTACTTTCTTCACCCGGTTACATCATTTTTTATCGGGAATGAAAGAAGGTTTATTGACCGTGAAGGACGTGAAACATAAGTGGTTATTTATCGGTCATACGATTTTTATCTGGCTGATGTATTTTCTGATGCTATACGTTTGTTTCTTTTGTTTCCAGTTCACCTCTCACTTGGGACCGATGGTTGGTTTGACCGTGTTTGTTCTTTCCAGTTACGGGATGGTGGCTCCGGTACAAGGTGGCGTGGGTGCGTGGCATTTCATGGTGATTGCAGCCTTGATGATTTATTTACCGCATACGGAAGAAATTGCCAGCCTGTCTAAGACATTTGCTTTGTTGACTCACGGCACGATGACATTGTTGTATATCGTGGTAGGCGTGTTGTGTTTGTTATTCTTGCCAATATATAATCGGAAGTAAATTTCATGTTTATGGATATTGTTGAAAAATATTTTACCGGGTTAAGTGAGAGACAATTGGAACAGTTCCAACAATTGGAGGGGCTTTACCGGGAATGGAATGAAAAGATCAATGTGATTTCGAGGAAAGATATAGACCTAAAATCCGCAACTATCATCCAATACACGATTAAGGGTAGATTTATGAGTCGTTAGTAGTAGCTTTCAGTAAAAAGCAACAGCACAACATCAATATGTAGCCAACATCCCCTTACCCCACGATGCGACTTGAGGTAATACGCAGATTCTAACCGGAAAGAAAGGATTCTTATCCGAATTCTGTTTTGAAGGGTTTTGCATAAGCGCGGTTCTCTGTGTAGATATTCAGCACGTATTGCCTTGCAGTCATGATCCACTTGGCAGGTACGGAGATGAATCTGAAGACAAAAGCCTTTATGCGACTCGTTTTCTTGAGCCCAAAAGCCTTGGTGTCAAGCCTGCTCATGATGGTCTTGTAGAAATTGTGTATCAATGCAGTAAGCAGAAGAAAGACAGTATTCTCCGCCATGAATGACTTGGGGAGCCTGCTCCAACCGAATCCGTTGTTCATGTCGTCAAAGATACGTTCCTTGCCGCCACGCAGATTGTAGAATTCAACAATGTCCCTTGTCGATGACTTGTAATCGTTGGTCAGAATACAACGGTAAGTGTATTCGCCTTCCCACAGGTCAAGGTCGCCACTGTTGCGTCTTTGTCTCTGGATGACAAGACGATAGCACTTGCCTTCCCATTTCTCAACGAGAATGGAATTGAGTTCGAACTGGATGCCGTTAATCTCCTCCGTCTTCCATCCTCTCAGAGCAAAGATGTCATTGTAGAGCGAACTGCATCGGTTGGCACGGATGTAGAAATGTTTGCAATGCTTCTCTATCTCACTGACGATTTCCTTCGAGCAGGAACCGCAGTCTGCCCTGAAGCGATTTACACGGATGTTCTGGGATTCCAGAAGAGCGAAGAATCTCTTATGGGTGTCTGCCTGATGAAAACGCACATTCGTGTTGCCATCGCTGTTCTCGATATAGACTATCTTGTCACCGATAACATATACGCCAGGCCTGTAGCCGAGGAACTTTTTGTAGGTCGGTTTTGCATCATACTTCTCCGTTTCAAGAAACTGATGGTCAAAGTCAACATCGTATTCCTCAATTTCCTTCAACTCGCCTGTAGAAACCAAAGCGTTTATAAGCAATGTGTTGAGTTTGTCTGCAGTATTGAAATCATAGGTCTTGCCTTGGTCGGAAGTATAGGAGATGTTTTCCTTTGTCAGTTCCTTGATGGCTCTGAGGATGGTATCAGAGCTGCATGTACGAAGGGTAGGATGATACGAGAGATGGCGCATCAGTTGTGACGTTACGTCTTCCACGCATGAGCCGCCACAGAAATAAACGCTCATCAGCGAACGGACTATCTCGCTGAACTGATATCCGATGATACTGCGGCATCTCTGACCCAGTGTTGAGTCGATAACGGGTGAAAGCATGGAGTCAAATTTCTCCATGATTGAAAAAATTCCTCCAAAAGGTGTGAGTTTCTCAGATTTTATTTGTACCTTTGCCATGCCTTGTTACGATTTTCGCTTGTTTTCTAATTGCAACATACTACTGGTGCGATAAAATCGCATTAGTTTTAAATATCATCAAATAACGAGAGTTCTTTGACATTTTGGTTTGAAATGATTGATGAGTCTAGCTTGGTTATCAACGACCGCAGGTCAGTCCTTTCCAACGCGGATATTCTAATCAGGGTAGCCACCTCGGTGATTGAATAAGGGCTGTTGCTGGCAACCTTTATTCTTACTACTGTCAGATACGATATGATGGCAGCCCAAAGATGGATTTTGACAGCATTTTCCGAATATCCCCACAGAGTTTTTACGGTAATGTTCTGTTTAATCCACTTGAAGAATACCTCTATATCCCATCGATGGCGGTACAAGTTGGATATTTCCAAGGCACTGACTTCAAAGTTATTGGATATAAAGTCCACAATAGTATCATTATCAGGGTCATAAACGCGGACAAATCTCATGGCTTCGGGATACAGCTTGCTTGAGTTATACCCCGTTACCCTTATACGGGAGTCTTCCAGTACGCCAGACTTGACATCGGAAATATCCATCTGCTCGACAGTCTCGAATTTCATGTTCTCTTTTGGACGTGATACCCAAAATGCCTGAGCCTGATGAAATCTGAAAAGTGCTTTAAAGTCAACATAGGCCTTATCCATCACGTAGAAAGCATAAGGCTCCGGTGCCAGTGCATCAAGCTCGTTGCTGTCATGCCACTTGCCGTCCGTGATATGGATATTGGCAGGTATGCTGCCTCTCAAATCCAACAGGGCGTGCATCTTGACAGCTCCTTTGCTGTATTTCCCCAAAGCCCACGTTGCAAGCCTTATACTGGTTGATATGGTCGTGGAATCAAGCGCATATATCACGTTATCAATGGTAATTTGAGACAGTTGGATATTTGAGAACATCGGTCTGACCGTGGCAATCAAATAAAGGCCCAGCCCCTCAAAAATGCGATAATCCCTGCTTTCGTTTGCACGAGACAATGAGGTATGGTTCACGGCCTTACGAAAACCGAGATGATAAAGCATCTTGTTATGGGCTTCGAGGCATAGACAAATATCCCTCAGAGAATCACATCCTGTCAACTGTCCGAAAAGCAGATGAAGGAGGTGATTGTAACTGCTGAGATTTTTGGTATGCCAATCTCCTTTATATTGCTTTACGAGTTTATCAAACTGATAACGCGGTATATACTCGACAACTTGGGAAAATACAAACTTGCCTTGATTCATAATCCTGATGTGTTGAAACTACAGGACTAATAAATCATTTTCAAATCAAAAAATCAATGAACGCTTATATTTGACTAAAAATTAATCGTTTAACTACAGTGGTGTGGTTTTTATCGCACCACTAATAATTGCAACACTAAGATAAGTGAAAAATCTGACACAGCAAAATCCTGGGCAACTTTTTGTTGCTCAGGAACTTATAAATTAATTTAAATCAAAGTGTTGCGGAATTAAGGATAGATGCTTTGAACGTGCATCATGTTTTACATTCTTTGGCGATAGCAAAGGTGATTTCTTTCAAAGCGGGGACAAAAGTGTTGGATGTCGGAACGGGAGGAGGTTTTCCCGGAATTCCGTTGGCTATTATGTTTCCTGAGGTAGATTTTTTCCTGGTAGATTCTATCGGGAAGAAAATTAAAGTGGTAGAGGGCGTTGCAGGAGCTTTAGGCTTAAAAAATGTGATAGCAAGGCAATTGAGAGTAGAGACGATGAAAGAAAAATTTGATTTCATCGTGAGTCGTGCCGTGACGGCTTTTCCGGCTTTTGTAGCCTTGACCAGAAAGCGTATTCGAGAGAATAGTTTCAACGATTTGTCCAATGGGATTTTGTATCTGAAGGGAGGGGATTTTGAAGAAGAGATTCGGGATTTCAAGGATAAAATTTCTGTTTATAATATTCCTGATTTTTTTGAGGAAGAGTTTTTCGAAACGAAGAAATTAATTTATATGAAATTCCTCAAATAATTTTCTATTAACGATTTGGGAATAAGAAGAATTCTTCTTAAATTTGTCGCAGTTTACATTTCCACCTGGTTCATGCCGGGTGATTTTACTTACGTAATGAGAATTATCCAAATATAACGTGACTATATGTACGATATTTTAGAACTGAATGAAAAGTTACTTTCAGATTTGCGTCAAATTGCAAAAGAACTGAATGTTAAAAGGATTGAATCCTTTAAAAAGAAAGAATTAATATACAAAATTTTAGATCAGCAAGCCATGATTGCTACCGAGGAAACAGCTCCCGTTGAACCGAAGGAGAAGAAACCTCGCGTGAGAGTGATAAGGGGAGGTGCTGAAAAAGTGGGAGATTCCAAAGGTGGATTGGCTAAATTTAATCGGAATAAAGATAAGAAGGCCGATGCGAAACAGGAGAAAACCCAAAATGAAACTGTCAAAGAGGCTCCCGAAAAGAAAGATGCAGTTTTACCCGTAGAGGAAGTGCAGCCGATCAATGTCGTGCATAGTGATATTTTGGATAAGGATCTGGTTTTCAGTCGTACGGAAAACGGTATTGTTGTAGAGAAAAAAGGAGAGGTTGTTGCAGAACCACAGGAAACGGAAGTAAAGAATGAAACTTCAGAGGCTCCTAAACGTGAGCAAGCCGGACAAAAGCAAGACCGTAAGTTTTTTGATAAGCGTAATCGGAAACAAACCAATCGAGAAGAGGTGAAAAGTGAAGAAGGTAAAGAAGAGGTGAAAGAGGAGAAGGCGGTTGAAGAGGTTGTTAAAGAGGAACAGGTGGCAGAAAGACCCAGCCGTCCGAAGTTTGTAAAACGGAATAGACGTGTTGAGAGAGATGAAGAAACCATTCGTCAAGATGTGGAAGAGAATGATTTTGAAGATGTCGAAAATGAATCTGGCGTTAAGGAAGAGGCTGAAAATGAAAATTATGAAAGCGTTCCTGCTGAGTTTGAAGAAAAAAGAGAAAGTCAAAACAAGATGCGTTTTGACAAACGCGATAAATATTACGAGTTCGAAGGAATTATTTTAAACTCGGGTGTGTTGGAAATCATGCCTGACGGGTATGGATTCCTTAGATCTTCTGATTATAATTACTTGAATTCTCCGGATGATATTTACGTGTCTCAAAGTCAGATTAAGTTATTTGGTTTGTCAACGGGTGACACGGTGGAAGGAACCGTGCGTCCCCCGAAAGAAGGAGAGAAGTATTTCCCGTTGATTAAAGTATCGAAAATTAACGGGAAGTCTCCGGAAGCGGTGCGTGACCGAATCCCGTTTGATCACTTGACCCCGCTTTTCCCGAATGAAAAATTCAATCTTACCGGAAGTGGGCGGGCTACGATTTCTACTCGTGTGGTGGATATGTTTGCCCCGATCGGTAAAGGACAGCGCGGTTTGATCGTGGCTCAGCCGAAAACGGGTAAGACGATGTTGCTAAAAGAAATTGCTAATGCAATTTCAGCCAATCATCCTGAAGTGTATTTGATTATCCTGTTGATTGACGAGCGTCCGGAAGAGGTAACCGATATGGCTCGTAGCGTGAATGCGGAGGTGATTGCCTCTACTTTCGACGAGCCGGCAGAGCGTCACGTGAAGGTGGCCAATATCGTGTTGGAAAAAGCTAAGCGTATGGTAGAATGTGGGCATGACGTGGTGATCCTGTTGGATTCAATTACTCGTCTGGCTCGTGCTTATAACACGGTATCTCCTGCATCCGGAAAGGTGCTTTCCGGTGGTGTGGATGCAAATGCATTACACAAACCGAAACGGTTCTTTGGTGCAGCCCGTAATATCGAAAATGGTGGTTCGTTGACGATTCTGGCAACCGCGTTGACTGAGACCGGTTCAAAAATGGACGACGTGATTTTCGAGGAATTCAAGGGTACTGGAAATATGGAGTTGCAGTTGGATCGCAAGTTGTCCAACCGTCGTATTTACCCGGCTGTGGATATTACGGCATCAAGTACGCGTCGTGATGACTTGTTGTTGGAGGACTACACGTTGAACCGTATCTGGATTTTGCGTAACTATTTGACGGATATGAATTCTGTTGAGGCAATGCAATTCGTGAAGGATCGTTTGGAAAAGACGAAATCTAACGAGGAATTCTTGATCTCGATGAATGATAAATAGTTTTATAAGTTTTATAATATGGAAAAGCGGGTTCATAATGGACTCGCTTTTTTGATGCCTCAAATATAGAATCATTTTAAGTACGTGCTTATATCGCAATGCTGTAGCGGGTTATGTGTGAATGAACGTTCATTTGGGGTGTATGAAATGTATGTTTTGCAACATGTAGATTACAAAACCATGCTTTTTTTATTACCTTTGCATTGCAAAGAATAAAAAATGGAGAGTTTACGTAACACGCATAAGATCCTGATGAAAGAAAGGACGTCGGCTATCCGTCGCGGTTTATTGGATACGATAGATTCTCGTGCCCGGTTGATTGCGATAAAGGGAAGTCGTGGTGTGGGAAAGACCAATTTCCTACTAGACTTTTGCAAGGATCATTACAAGGACGATCCTTCTTGTCTTTACGTGAACATCAATAACTTGTTCTTTGCGATGGAAGGATTGTTTAATTTCGTGGAACGTTTCTACAAGCTGGGAGGGAAAGTATTGTTATTGGATCAGATCCATAAGTATCCAAACTGGGACCGGGAATTGCGGGAGGCTTACGATCGTTTCCCTGATTTGCAGATCGTTTTCACCGCATCTTCTATTTTACGGGTCAAATCCAACAAATATTTGCATGGAATCGTGGAGATGTACAACCTGAGCGGTTTGTCGTTTCGGGAGTTTTTGGAGTTAGAAACGGGATATAAGTTTTCCGTTTATTCTTTTGAGGAAATCGTGGAACATCACGAGGAAATCGTGAACGATATTCTTGAAAAGGTGCGTCCGTTAGCTTTTTTTAATAACTATTTGAAATATGGTTATTATCCTATATATTTGGAGGAGAAATCACATATTGATTATTTGCTGAAAAACATCAACTTAACATTGGAGTTTGATATTCCGTACAATAATCAAATCGAGCTGAAGTACTTGACAAAATTGAAACAATTACTTTTTATCGTGGCAAATGGTAATAGTAATATTAATATCAGTAAGCTGAGTGCGCAGATCGGTGTTTCTCGTGCAACGGTGTTAAATTACCTGCATTACATGAAGAATGCTCGGTTGTTGACTTTGTTGTTTGATCGGGAAAGTGATGATGAGAACGGGCTAAAACCGAATCAAGTATTTTTGCATAATCCCAATTTGCTGAATGCGGTTTGTTTGGATCAGACGGATTCATTGATGATTCGGAAAACATTTTTAATTAGTCAATTATGTGCCGTGGCAAGATTGAATTTTTCGGGAAATGAAGATTTATTCGTGAACCAGAAATACGAGATTTCTGTACGGCAACAAGGAGATAAAGGGCGAGTCCGGGATTCAGTAATTCTGATGACCGATATGATCGAACGAGGTAAAAAGAATGTTATACCCTTGTGGCTTGCCGGTTTTGTGTATTGAGAGAAGTAAAAATCTTAAATAGAGTGATCAACTATTGTTAGTTAATGTTTAAAAAAATGGCAAAAGAAAAGAAATTTATCACATGTGATGGTAACGCGGCCGCTGCTCATGTAGCTTATATGTTCAGCGAGGTATCGTGTATCTATCCTATTACTCCGTCGTCTCCGATGGCAGAGTATGTAGACGAATGGGCTGCTAAAGGTAGAAAGAACCTGTTCGGGGAGACAGTAAGAGTGATGGAAATGCAATCAGAGGCAGGTGCTGCCGGAGCTGTTCACGGTTCTTTACAAGCTGGTGCGTTAACCACGACTTATACGGCCTCTCAGGGATTATTATTAATGATTCCTAATATGTACAAGATTGCAGGTGAGTTACTTCCTTGTGTTTTCCACGTGAGTGCCCGTGCTTTGGCTGCTCATGCACTTTCTATTTTCGGTGATCATGCAGACGTTTACGCTGCTCGCCAAACTGGTTTTGCTATGTTGGCTTCCGGTTCTGTGCAAGAAGTAATGGACCTTTCTGCTGTATCACACTTGACGGCTATCAAGTCAAGAGTTCCTTTCGTTAATTTCTTTGACGGTTTCCGTACTTCTCACGAGATCCAGAAGATCGAAGAGTTAGATATGGAAGATATTCGTGGCTTAGTTGACATGAAGGCTTTGCAGGAGTTCCGTGACCGGGCTCAGAATTCTGAGAACCCTGTAACAAAGGGAACCGCTCAAAATCCGGACGTATATTTCCAGGGTAGAGAGGCTGCTAACAAATTCTATGATGCAGTACCTGACATCGTGGCTAATTACATGGATGAAATGTCCAAGATAACCGGTCGTACTTATCGTCCGTTTGTTTATTACGGGGCTAAAGATGCCGAGAATATCATTATCGCCATGGGGTCTGTGACCGAGACTATCCGTGAGGTGATCGATTACAAGCTTGCTAATGGCGAGAAAGTAGGTATGATGGCTGTTCATTTGTATCGTCCGTTCTCTGCTAAATATTTCATGGAGGCTGTTCCTGCTACTGTAAAACGTATTGCAGTGCTTGACCGTACGAAAGAGCCGGGTGCAAACGGAGATCCGTTGTATCTTGACGTGAAAGACGTGTTCTATGGTCAGAAGAATGCCCCGATGATTGTTGGCGGACGTTATGGATTAGGTTCTAAGGATGTAACTCCGGGACAAATCATTGCTGTTTACAAGAATTTGGCTATGAACGAGCCGAAAAACCAATTTACTGTTGGTATCGTGGATGATGTAACTTTCCGTTCTCTTCCTGTTGAACCAGAGGTGAAGGTGAATTCAGATCATATGTACGAGGCTAAATTCTACGGTTTAGGTTCTGATGGTACAGTAGGTGCCAATAAAAACTCTATCAAAATTATTGGTGGAGCTACCAATAAATATTGCCAGGCCTATTTCGCTTATGATTCAAAGAAATCAGGCGGTTTCACGGCTTCTCACCTTCGTTTCGGGGATGATCCTATCCGTTCTACCTATTTGGTGACTACTCCTGATTTCGTGGCTTGTCACGTGCCTGCATATATTCACATGTATGATGTGTTGAAAGGTTTGAAGAAAGGTGGTTCTTTCTTGTTAAACTCTCTTTGGGATGAGAAAGAGGTGGGAGAGCATCTTCCGAATGCGATGAAACGTTATTTGGCTGAAAACGAGATTAATTTCTATATTATCAACGGAACAAAGATCGGTCAGCAATTAGGTTTAGGTAATCGTACGAACACGATCATGCAGTCTGCATTCTTCAAAATCACTAACGTGATTCCTTACGAATTGGCTGTTAGCGAGATGAAAAAAGCTATCGACAAGTCATACGGAACGAAAGGAGAGGCTATCGTGAAGATGAACTATGCTGCTGTTGATGCAGGTGGTTTGGCTGAAAACGTGGTGAAAGTTACTGTTCCTGCTGAATGGGCAAACTTGAAAGACGAGAAATGCGCTCATGACGAGAACCGTCCGGAATTTATCCGTAACGTGGTTGACGTGATGAATGCTCAGAAAGGAGACGATCTTCCTGTTAGTGCATTTGCAGGACGTGAAGACGGAACTTTCCCTGCCGGAACTTCTAAGTTCGAAAAACGCGGAATCGCTATTAATGTTCCGGAATGGCAAGTGAATAATTGTATTCAATGTAATCAATGTGCTTACGTTTGTCCTCATGCTGCTATTCGTCCGTTCTTGATTTCTGACGCTGAATTGGCTGCTGCTCCTGCAGGAACAGAAACCAAACCGGCTATCGGTAAAGAACTTGCAGGATTGAAGTTTAAGATTCAAGTATCTCCGTTAGATTGTACGGGTTGTGGTAACTGTGCCGATGTTTGTCCGGCTAAGGAGAAAGCATTGATCATGAAGCCGCTTGAATCTCAAGAATCTGAAATCGCTCGTTTCGAATACATGGATAAGAAGGTTGGCTACAAGAAAGTAGTTGAGCCGAATAACGTGAAGAATTCTCAGTTCCAACAACCTTTGTTCGAGTTCTCCGGAGCTTGTGCCGGTTGTGGTGAGACTCCGTATATTAAGTTAATTACTCAATTGTTCGGAGAGAGAATGATGGTGGCTAATGCTACCGGATGTACCTCAATCTATGGAGGTTCTGCTCCTTCAACTCCGTATTGCAAAAATTATCAATCAGGACGTGGTGTAGCTTGGGCTAACTCATTGTTCGAGGATAATGCCGAGTATGGTCTTGGAATGGCAGAGGGTAATAACCGTTTGCGTGACCGTGCTAAGAGATTGTTGGAAGAGAACTTGTCAAGTTTCTCTGCCGAAACTCAGGCTGCTGTTAACGAATGGCTTGCTGCTTTCGAGGATGGAGAGAAGACTTTAGCCGTGAGCGACAATATGTCTGCTGCTTTAGCTAAAGAAAATTCAGCTATCGCTAAAGAGATTTTAGAATTGAAGGCTTACTTCACGAAGAAATCTCAATGGATCTTCGGTGGTGACGGATGGGCATACGACATCGGTTACGGTGGTTTGGATCATGTATTAGCAAGCGGTCACAACGTGAATGTATTAGTGGTTGATACCGAGGTGTATTCCAATACTGGAGGTCAATCTTCTAAATCAACCCCTGTTGGTGCCGTGGCTAAATTTGCTGCCAGCGGTAAACGTGTTCGCAAGAAGGATTTGGGTGCAATGGCAATGTCTTATGGTTATGTGTATGTTGCACAAGTTGCTATGGGATCTAACCAAGCTCAATACCTGAAAGCATTGAAAGAGGCAGAGGCTTATGATGGACCTTCATTGATCATCGCTTACGCTCCGTGTATTAACCACGGGTTGAAAGCAAGCATGGGTAAATCTCAGGCTGAAGAGAAGAAGGCTGTTGAATGTGGATACTGGCAATTGTACCGTTATAATCCTACTTTGGAGGAAGAGGGTAAGAATCCATTCCAGTTGGATTCTAAAGAACCGGATTATAGCAAATTCCGCGATTATCTGATGGGTGAGGTTCGTTTCAACTCCTTGTTGAAAGCTGCCCCGGAAGAAGCCGAGAAATTATTTGCTAAGACCCAGTCTGATGCTAAATGGCGTTATGAAGGTTACAAACGCCGTGCAGAAATGAAATATGGAGAGTAATGTCTCACGTTAATAATAGAAGAAGATCGCCCGGAATTATTTCCGGGCGATTTTTTTGTAGATTCCACTGGCAAGCCATAAACAAGACTCTTTTGTATTATCCGTGTCTTCATTTTACTGTATTCTGAAAAACGAAACAAAACGCACCCGCATATGATGAAATTACCTAAATACGGTTCAGTTGTTAATTTTAATTACTTCATTAGAGGCACGATAGATTGTAAATACACTATAAATAGTACTAATTCTTGATTTACTGAAAGTATTTTTGTATTGTATAAAATGAGAAGGAATAATGGATAATAATTAGGTATTTTTTTATAGATGACAATTACAGTTACTTATTTCAAGTAGAAATGATGATTGAGAGTGTTTTGATCATGCTGGGGTTGTTAGAAGTAAAATAAAACCTTTTTGTTTATCTCAATTTGATGAGTGTATATTAGACTATTTGTAGTTGGAAGGAATGATTAAGAAAATACATATATTGGGGATAATTTTGGCATCTGTTCTACTGGTGTCTTGTATCGAAGAGCGTTTGAGCGCAGATGATACAGAGAGTGCATCGGCCTATTTACAGGTGCGAGGGAACAGTTTGTTAAGTTCAACAGACCCGCTTGATAATGAGATTAAGAACCTTAGGATACTTGCGTTCAAGAAAAGCACGGGACAATGCGTAAGCAACAAATTGTATAGTGCAGAATTGAACGATGTGATCAATCACCCTATTGATGAGGGTGTATATGATTTCGTGTTTTTGGCGAATGAACCGAACTTGGTGAGTATTTTGGATGGTTTGAATGGGATTAATGACTACGCTGATCTTGGAAATATCACGTATCCCGAACAAGCTTTTAGATCTGATGTACCCGTTCCGATGTTTCAAGAATTAAAGAATGTAGAGGTTCTTCCTAACCGGGGTGGAGCGAGAGTTGATGGAGGGGAAATACAGAGTCTGATTGAATTGCAATTGGAACGGCTTGGTACTCGCGTAGATATTGTATTGGAAGGAGAAGAGGATTTAACGGATTATTTTAAAGGAATTACTTTTTATAATCTTCCGGAAGGGATCACGTTGATGTCAGCAAGTAATGCCTCGCTTGGTAGAAGTAAGAACCGGAGCTTTACATTGACAGACGATGCCGGCTATTTCACGAGTGTTTCTCCCAGCTTGGAACAACAATCTCGTGGTATCGTGTGGGTAAAGAAAATCACTCGGTTCATCTTACCGTTCAGTAATTTTTCACCTGAAGATGACGACAGCAAGGCTATTACATTAAAAGTTGATATGGAGAATCGGTATAGCCCTTCTTGTCACTTGAAAATACAGACCAAGGGAGTGGCTGGAGCCTCGAAGGATAACTACACTTTACCTTATAATTCTGCACTTTTACTTACCGGTACGATTAAGGCTCCTTTGAATCTTAATATCCAAGTAACACCCTGGGGAGAAGAGCAACATGACTGGCAAGTTCAGAATCGGTATTTGAATGTTTCTGACATAAACGTGAATATTACTGATTATAATGGAGCCCGGATTACATTTTCATCCAATATGCCCGTGGTAAAAGTGTTACCCAACGTGATTGTCGGGAGTGGGTCGCAGACCATGGAAACGGGTAAAGTATTTAATGATCTTGTGCTTGGAACAGGAGAGACTTCAACAAGTCGTTTCGCGTATACTTACGATGCGGTAAGTGGTAAAGGTTCCGGATACATGGATATTTTGTTAGACGAATATAACATGGATATGGCGACTTTTCAAACGAATCCTAATGGGCGTTCTACTGTATTCCGGCTTGTGTTGTCGGCGGAAGATGAGAATGGGGGAAATAGCTTGCAAAGAGAAATCACTGTAAATACAAGCCAGAATGGAATACATTTTGCGGCTAATCCGTGGGATGGGTATACATATATCGGTGCTTTCTTCCGGGAAAATGAAACAGGTGAACGAATTATTTCGATGCAGTTACCTAAACGAACGGACGGGGCTCTTGGATTCTGGAATGTGAAAGTTGATAATTCATATAAAGGTCAAGTTATCTTGAGTACGACACCGAGTTTTGATCCTTATGCCGGGACGGATAATCCGGGAAGACCGGAGTTATACCCTGTGCGTCCGAATGAATATAAAACGGAAGAATTGGTTAGTGATGGAACCGAAATAAAAGGTAAAGGCCGAATTTATTTCCGTGTAGCTTGGCGGGAGGCGAATAATAATTCAGGAAATACAGGAGAGAAAACGCCTAAGTATGCCACGCTTACAGTAACTTATGCTACTGCCAATTGGGAGGTTTCGTATAAACTTTATTTACGACAAGGAGAGGCTGACGACTATATTATGAATAAAGGAACATCAATTGCCAGCGGACCTTTGAGTGGCGTGCAGCGGAGTTATGCCAGAAAAGTTTCTCCATTTAACTTGATAGATCCGAAAATGAAAAATAAGGATCAGAATTATGTCGAATTATATGAGCAAACGGATAAAAAAGGAGCGGAATTTGTTGATTATCCGACTCAGGCCGGAACTTTCTATCAATGGGGGGTAAACAAGGCAGATAATACTTTTCTTGCTTACTTTCGTCGGGCTTATCATCCGGCCCAGCCATTTAACGGGACTTCTCCCACGGGATACTGGGCGAGTGATCAAGCTATAAATAAAATTCCGATATGGGCATCTTCGGGAGCGGGAGCGACGACAGACTACGAGTATGGGTATGGAAATGAATTTGAGATCTGTCCTCCGGGGTATCATCGACCAACGGACGGGTACACGAATCAAATTTCGTACAACGGGCCTTATCCGAATTATAAATGGAATGGTGTTTATGTTGATATTGATGGTAATCAGGTGAGTCAGACAAATAGTTCTGGTAATATCGCTTTTTCTGAATGGAGGCAATCTCTATGGAAAAATCCTTGGCAGGGGGAAACTGTTCCGGGAAACGAGCAAGTTAAAGTTGGGGCTGGAACTTCTCTGGTGAAAACAGCTGTTAGAGAAAGAACCTCACCTGCTTACCAAGCAAATACAGATATTTTCTTGTTGTTCGGGTTATATGCCGATGGCTACTTTGACCGGCGACCGAAAAAGATTCAGTCATCGACGACGAGTTCTGTTCAGGTTGGAGTTTCTGTAAATAGTCCTAGTGTGGCTTATCGAGGAACAATAGTTTATAATCCGGAGACGAATGCCTCCGTCTTTTTCCCTGCTTCCGGGCGGAGAAAGAATACGGCAGGGCAATTGGAGTATGCAGGAGAAGCTGCGTATTATTGGAGTTCTTCGACGGCACCTAAAACTCCAACTTGGGATGGAATCATTGTCCGGTCTGTTTGGGCAGTTGAAATTGGCAGTTGGAATCCTGGCCATTTACATACGCTACCGGAATTTGGTCATTCTATCCGTTGTGTAAAAGATGAAATAAGCTCAAATTAATAAGAGATGTATAAGTATAGATATATATTAGTTTTATTCACGCTGCTGTTATCCTTCTCGACTTGTTCAATACGGGAAGAGGAGAGAGGTGGGCCTGTGGTCACGGAAGAAAAGATCAGGTTTGAGCTTTTCACCCGGATTGGGGCCTACGGGCTGCCTGTTTCCCGGGCCGGGGCGGATGAAACTAATGTAGACCAACGACCTTGGGTACTTGTTTTTCGAGGAACCAATGGGGATGCTGAATTTGTGGAGGCAGTTCAGGCTGATGAGCTTAACGGTAAAACTTACGTTTACCTGACGGAACAAACCGTGGCTTGTCGGTTATTGATACTGGCGAATCAGTCAAGTGGTTTCTATGTGGGAAACACGTTATATGCATTTACCGCGGAGAATTTTAATACTTGTCTGAAAAATAAGACACTTACTTATGCAAGTGAGAACTTGCTTACGGCAGCATTGACCGATCCGCAAACGACGGTGCCTTATGTCGGACAAAAATTGCCTATGAGCGATTTGGTTGATGTGACTAAGATCGATGCCAGCGTGACAATACCCCAAGTACAATTGAAACGTGTTGTCGGGAAAATCATTGTACGGAACACAGACCCGGATTTTGTATTGGAGGGAATTACAACGGTGACAAATGTTGCTAAAGAGTCAAGATTATATAATTTAAATGGAACCTTGAAACAAAGTATTGGAGCTGGAAATTTAGTGGAATATAGAGTAGATAATCTGTATAGTTCAAATATTGCGAATGCAGAAACGATCGTTGTGGGTGAGCAAACGACAGGGAATAATCCCCTTTATGTTTACGAGACACATACATTGTCAAATAATACCTATCTTATTATTCGGGGACGTTATATGAACGATCCGTTCTTTTACAAAATGGCTCTTGTGGATGATCACCTGGATATGTTGAATCTTCAGCGTAACACGGAATACATTTTCACGATTACTTCTGTTAAAGGGATGGGATACGGTACAATTGCAGATGTAAAAGCTTCGTTGGCATCTAATACCAATCTGAATTATACTATTTTGGTACAGGATCAAGCGGGTTACGAGATCATGAGTAATAACGAGTATTATCTAGGGGTGACCAATTCTCATTTCGAGATTTACGCCTCTGCGGGTACAAGTGACACCTATACCGCTTTTACCATGATAACGGATTGTAAAACAGAATTCCCGGATAAAAGGACTATAACCTCGCTTACGAGTGGACTGGAGATTGTTTCTCCTGCTAATGGTAGGATCCCGGTTTCAACAGATTCTCCTTACGAGGTGAAAATAAAGATGCTGGCCGGTTTCACCTCGGGAGAGATCGAACTATATCTTGGTAATCTGAGAAAAGTAATAACGGTCAGAAGGAACGATATGCTATCCGGTGTGGCGAGAGTAATTAACCAGTTTATTGATAACGGGTATTATGTTTCCGCCCAAGTGGAAGATTACGCGAGTCATACTTGGCTGAAATTATCTCCCGGGGAAGGAGGGGTACGTAATGATCCGGATTACATATACGTGGATGATGGAAAGATCAACTTGAATGTAGAGAGGAATGGATCTGGCAAGAGAGTGGGAGTTGTATATGTTGCGGTAGGTAAAGGTTCAACTCAAAGAATAAAAGTTTATATAACTCAAGCGGTAATAGCCTCTTGATGTGAATCAACTATAAAATGAAACTATGAAGAAACTACGATTGATATTTATTTTTTTACTTGCTTGTTGTGCCATTTCCGAAATGCAGGCACAGAAAGTTGCGGTAAAAAGTAACCTGCTATATGATGCAACAGCTACTTTTAATCTTGGGGTGGAACTCGGCTTGGCTCGGAAGTGGACGCTTGATATTCCCGTGAACATGAATCCTTGGAAATTTAGCGATGGTATGCGGTTACGGCACTGGGGAATACAGCCTGAAGTTCGTTACTGGTTCTGCGAGCGTTTCAGGCGTACTTTTATCGGGTTACATGCTCATTATGCAGATTTTAATGTAGGTAGTTTACCCCATTGGTCTTTCATAAGCGAGAATATGCAACAGAACCGTTACGAGGGACATCTTTATGGTGCCGGGATTTCTATCGGTCATGCTTGGATATTAAAAAGACGTTGGGGTATAGAGGCTACTCTCGGGCTAGGATATGCCCGGATCGTTTATGACAAGTATCCTTGTGCGGTATGTGGTACCCGGCTAAAATCCGGTAATCGTGATTATTTCGGCCCCACGAAAGTTGGTATATCATTAATCTATTTAATCAAGTAAAGTATGAGAATCATGTTACGATATATGGCTTGCGTGTTGATGGTCCTTTTATTGGGAACATTAACTTCGATGGCCCAGTCAAGACCCTCTTATGTGGGAACAATAAGTGTAAAACCGGTGCGGGTGTTACAAGCGGGTGAAATGCTTTACGTGGAGATGGATATTATCTTGGATCAGGTTAAAGTGAAGTCTGCCGGAGCCGTTGATATTATTCCTTGCTTAGTGGCGTCTTCCGACACGCTGGAACTCCCGAAAGTTTCGCTTAAAGGACGTAACGAGTATGCAACTTACGAGCGAATACTTGCTTTGATGAGTAACTCGGAACGTTCGGATCGTGCAATACCTTATCTGGTTGAGAGAAACGTGAAACCTGAAAGCCGGACGATTCAGTATAGACATACCGTGCCTTACGAGCCTTGGATGGCCAAAGCGTACTTGGATGTCCAAAAGGATGAGTGCGGTTGCGGGGAAATTGCTTGGATGGAAGTGGAAACTGTCGATTCCGTGAGATTGGATTTCATTCCGGAACCTTATCGGGTGATCCCCCACATGGCTTACGTGCAACCCGTGCCTGAACCCGTTAAGAACCGGGAGAAACAGGTGGAGGCTTTTCTGGATTTCGAGGTGAATCAGACTTATATTCAACCGGAATACATGAATAATCCCGTGGAATTGGCGAAGATTCGGGCAATGATTGATGAATTACGTGTCGATCAAGATATAACGATTAATCGCTTGGATCTTATTGGTTATGCCTCTCCCGAGGGGTCTCTGGCTGGTAATAAACGGTTGTCGGAAGGAAGGGCTTTGGCATTGAAGAACTATTTGTCAAGACGCTACACTTTTGCACCTTCCCTTTATCATGTCGTTTTCGGGGGTGAAAACTGGGAAGGATTGCGTAAGGCATTGACGAATCTTGACGAACCTTATAAAGTAGCGGTAGAATCGATTATTGATGATTACGATGGGCAGGAACGGAAAGATCGTTTGATGAGATTGCAGGGAGGTGCGCCTTATCGTTATTTGCTTAGAAACGTTTATCCCAAATTGCGTGTCGCTATTTGTAAGGTGGAGTATCACGTTAAGAATTTCAACGTGGAGGAGGCCAAAGAGATTATGAAAGTGCGGCCGCAAAATTTGAGTCTTAACGAGATGTACTTGGTGGCAAATACTTATCCGAATGGCTCGAAAGAGTTTATCAACGTATTCGAGACAGCCGTGAGATTATTCCCTGAGGATGACATTGCCAAGCTTAATGCGGCGGTGGCAGCTCTTTCTCGCCGGGATATTGAAACGGCAGAACGATATTTGGATCAGGTAAAACACCGGGAGTTACCGGAATATGCCAATGCGGCGGGAGTGTTAGCTTTGCTTAAGGACGATTACGAGTCTACCCGGAAGTATTTGCAGATAGCGGTGGATGCAGGACTGGAGGTTGCCGGGAAGAATCTGGAAGAACTTGAAAAAAGAGAACAAACCGATCTTGAAATAAAGTCAAGAAAAAAATAATGAATAACGAAATTATCAATCATTGAATTGAGAAAACAACCAATATTAATAATATAAAAACAAACGAACCGATTTTTAATAAGTAAACCAATTTTCAATTAAACTTTGTAACTATGAAGAAGATGTATTTTTTAGTCGCGGCACTTTTAGTGTTGTTGTCCGCGGCATGTACCAATGATCATATTGATCAAGATGATGATGGGATCGTAACTGATCCTACTGGAGAGGCTTGGATTGCGTTAAACGTGGGACCCCCGACGACCTCATTTTCTCGGGCTTTACACGATCCTGATAAAATAATAGGAACAACCAAAGAATCAAACGTGAAAAAAATCCGGGCTATATTCTTTGATGGAAGTGAAAAAGTAACAGCGGATAAAACATTTACAGTTGGAACAGATCAAGAAGCTGGTAATCCGAATCAGCCGGAAGGTGATCAAGGAAAAGCTTTTAAAGTGCCTGCTTCATCCAAACGAATTTTGATTATTGCGAATCCGAGTCCGGATTTGCCCGTAACATCTGTGGGGACAACCACATATACCGTTTTTAATCAAGCTATTCTTGCTGTTGCCTCTCTTTCTGGCGATGAGTATTTTATGATGAGTAATGCCAAAGGTGGTTTGGAACCGTCAGCATCGAATACGGATGGGACGGATGCGAATTTGGTCCTTTATAATTCAGCCTCTAAAGCTGAAAGTCAGGCCCTTTCCATCAATGTTGATCGTGCTGTTGCAAAAGTAAGGGTATATACAGACAATACTGGTATTTCCTCTAATAACACGAAGGCTAATATTTCTGAACCTGGTTGGGTATTGAACGCAACGAACAAGAAGTATTTCCCCGTGTCGAAACGTGAAAAAACTTGGTATGAAACTCAACCGAGAGGGTGTATTACTCCTTTCGATCAGTATAAATTAGGTTCGTATAGAATAGATCCGAACTATGATAATCAGCCAACAGTTTTGCCTCCGGCTTTCACAGACTATTTGAAAGATTATAACTACTATCTGGATGCAACGGATGTTCCCGCAGGAGCGTGGCACCCGACAGATGCTTCTTCGGATAATGCAGAATATTGTCTAGAGAATACTCAAACTGAAGATCATAATGTATGGGCTTATACGACCCAAGTGTTATTCAAAGTTATTTTCTCTCCGAAAGGATTACAAACTCCTGATAAAAACGTTTATGATAATCCTGCAGATTTCGTGAACGCGGGTGCGTTGGATCCGGGAAAAGACTGGCTTATGGTGAATGGTGGTTATTACACGTGGAATTTGCTGATGGATTATATTAAAGCGGAATTGACGTTCAAATTTCAAAGTGAAGATAATGATCCCACGATCATTCACAATACGGCACTTACAAACGCTTTAAATAATTATTTGGAGGCAATTAATGAAGTGAAAGTTCCTATTGATAGAAATAATGCCAGAAGTCCGGAGGAACAAGCTGGAGATATTGTTGATGCTTTTAATGTAAAGAAAAATGCAGTAACAACTCATGGCGCTGATCGTCACGGTACTGTTTCATACTACGTGGGCGGAGTGAATTACTACCCGATCATGATCAAGCATGATGATTCCGGGGACGTGTATAACGAACTGGGAGAATTTGGAGTGGTTCGTAATTCTGTTTACGACGTGAATATTTCCAGGGTAAATAATCCCGGTTATCCGAATATTCCGGAACCAGATCCGGGTACCAAAGATGAAGATGAGGATAATTATTTGTCCATCAGAATCAATGTTAACCCGTGGACTTGGTATACTCAAACTGAAGAACTGTAATTTGTTCGATAATGCTACTAAATTGTGAGGGACAACTCTTGTCCCTCGCAAACTTAATACCTCTTGAAATTGAGGGGATGTTGTTTGCCATTGGTAAAATGGAATGCCAAAAAAGAAAGAAATGAATTTCAAAAGTCATGTAAATTTACTGATCATTGGACTTCTGATGATTGGTACAGGGATTTTCATATCCTGTGATGCCTTTAATGAAAATTTGCCGGAGTGTCGTTTGTTTGTCAAGTTTAAATATGACTATAACATGCTATCCGTCTGCGCTTTTCATAAACAGGTGGATAAAGTGGAACTCTATGTTTTCGACAAGGATGGCAAATTCCTTTTCCAACAAGCCGAAGAGGGGGATGCGTTAGCTACCGGTAATTACCAGATGTCCGTGGCGTTACCTTTGGGAGAGTACAAGCTTATGGCTTGGGCGGGGGTACATGATTCGTATGATGTCCCGCAATTAGCCCCGGGTGAGTCAATCACGGATTTGGAATTGAAATTGAAGAGAACTTCTTCGCTTATTATTGATAAAGCGTTGGAACCTCTCTGGTATGGTGAAATCAATGATATTCATTTTACCGGGAACGTGAATCTTGTCGAGACGATAAACTTGATTAAGAACACGAACACGGTGAGATTTATTTTTCAGCAACCGGAGAATAGTGGGGGTGGGTTTGCCGTGGATGATTATGATTACGAGATTCTCGAATCGAACGGGTATCTTGATCATCAGAATCAATTGAAAGATGATGATGAGTTGAGTTTTCGTCCCTATTATAGCAAACAGATCAGTCCTGCAGCCATCGGTGTGGAATTGAACACGATGCGTTTGATGGATGATCGACCGACTCGCTTTGTCGTGACGGAAAAAGCCACGAATAAACCGGTGTTTAATATAAGTCTTACCGATTATTTTAGCAAGACCATGATGGCCGGGCGTAATTGGAGTACCCAAGAGTATTTTGATCGTCAGGATGAATGGGATGTTGTTTTCTATTTTGCCGGGGAGAACGGGGAAGGTCTATGGCATGCCGTGCAAGTGATCATTAATGATTGGACGTGGCACATTCAAGATGAGGGAGAGGTTTTGTAATTTCCAAAAATTGATTATTTTTGAGAAAATGGTAATCAATAATATTGCATGGAAAAAAGATTGGAAGAATTGTTTAATAATTCGTCACTTACAGTTGAAGAATTAAGAAATGTATTTATAAAAGACCTTGTTCCTCTCGTGCATGGAGAGAATTTGGTAGGTCTGGATCGAGGGGATGTGGAGCATCTTATGGATGGTAATAATAAGTTTCGGTTGAAGATCGGGACGGGAGTCGGCGAAAGTCGAGCCATAGATGCAATTGGAGATGTGCTGACAAAATTGGGATCGGTTGTCGAAGAAGCGGATCATGCTAGGTATTTGATGTACATTGAATATGGTGCGGAGGATTTGATGATGGATGAATTGGTCCGGGTAATGAATTATTTTGAGGAAAAGGTTGGAAATGAAGTAGAAATGGTTTGGGGAGCCGGGCGTAATGATGAATTAGGGAATCAATTGGAAATATTATTGTTGGCCGGGTGGAAGTAATTACCAGAGAGATTCTGAACGGTCATATAAAATAGAGTATTCACGGAAATCTTTTTCAAGATTCCCGTGATAGGTATTCTTTTCTGGCAAAGAGAAAAATACATAGAAGTGTAACTTAAGGTACTTGTATACAATTTTGTAGTGAAATGTGAATTCCTAAATGCAAGAATGCGTATAGGACTACCCGTTATCAAGTGAAGAAGGAATGAGTACTTAAGGTAATTACCAGATAATCATAGAGTAAAAGCCTATCAAGTTCGTATCAAAGACGTTCACGAACGTCTTTGATACGTCTTTGTAGCGAAGTTGATACGTCTTTAATCCCTAAGTGCATTGAATATGCAACGGGTAAACACGGTTATTACCCTGAAAAAGTTTATTGTAAACTAGAGTAAACCTATCTCAGAAAGATTGAAAATACGTGAAATAGATAGCGTTTCCCGTCGCTTGTTTTTGGAATTTTCTCGTTTCGAAGTAACCTTGAAAGGGGGAAAAGCGTAATGTGTAAAAATTAAACAAGAAAGATGATGGATTTGAATAAAATGTTGAACTTGACGGGAATGGTGGCTCTTGTGACGGGAGGCGGTAATGGTATCGGTTGCGGGAGTGCCCGTATTTTGGCAGAGGCGGGCGCTGATGTGGTGATTGGTGACGTGAATCTGGCAGCGGCCGAAGAGGTGGCTGAAGATATACGTGGAATGGGGCGCCGGGCTCTGGCTCTGAAATGTGACGTGACGAAAGATGCGGATTTGATGAATCTCGTGGAACGGACCATCGTGGAGTTCGGTAAATTGAACATTCTGGTGAATAACGTGGGAGTTGGCGGGGGAGGCCGTGAAAATCCTTTTCGGGTGACGGTGGAATATTTCGAACATATTTTCAAGGTAAATGTGTTCAGTGCTTGGAGATTGTGCCAGTTGGCCGTACCTTATATGAAACAATCTGGTTACGGTTCGATCGTGAACATTACTTCCATGGGGAGTATCAACCGGAGTCCGAACATGAGTGCCTATGCCTCGTCAAAAGCGGCTTTGAATCACATGACTGCCAACTTGGCAATGGATTTCGGACCCGATGTACGGATTAATGCCGTGGGACCGGGAGCCGTGGAAACGCAAGCACTCGCATCCGTGCTGACTCCGGAGATCGAGAAAAAGATGTTGGAACACACGCCAATCAAGCGATTGGGTGAAATAGAAGATATTGCCGGGGCGGTCCTCTTTTTTGCAGCACCGATTTCCAGTTGGATCACGGGGCAGGTGTTATTCGTGAACGGGGGCGGTGTCCAAACGTTGGATTAATCCTTTTCGAGACCACCCGTTCCTTCTTTTTGTACTTGTAATTCTTTGATTTCTTTGTTGAGAAAAATGGACAGGATCGTCCGTAAAATTACAACTCCCCCAAGTATGGCCAATTCATTCAAGCTGGGTTCCAGAACCGTTTTTAGAATATCGGAGGCAATCAAAAACTCGAGGCCTAATAGTAAATAAGTTCCTAGATCGGCACGAAGTTCACGGGTTGCCGTGAACGAGTATTTTCCGGTAAAACGTCGGGATTCATTACGGATGAACGCGCAAAAAGCAATTATCGCCCCATAGATAACGATGATCAGGCTGATGACGCTGATTCCCGTGGATAATATTTCAAGATAGTACATGATTTTCATAATATGGTATTTATAATGTCGTAATTACGGATTTTTTGTATAAAGGTTGTTACAATTCCCGTTTTTTCGCTAAAATCGTTATCTTTGGGGTGTTGTAAAAATAAATCACTTACTATAAAGAAACAATGGAGCAAGAGAACAAACAAATGAATTCACTCCCGGATAATGCGTACCGGGAGCTCGCCCCGGGCGAGGAGTACAAGCCGATGATGCCGGCGAACACGAAGCCCAAGGAGGTTACGCCTTATTCCGTGACATTCGGTATTATCATGGCGGTCATTTTTTCCGCGGCAGCAGCTTACCTTGGACTGAAAGTAGGACAGGTATTCGAGGCCGCGATTCCTATCGCTATTATTGCTGTTGGTGTGGGCAATATGTTGGGGAAGAAAAATATGTTGGGACAAAACGTGATTATCCAGTCTATCGGAGCTAGTTCCGGTGTAATCGTGGCCGGGGCAATCTTTACGCTACCGGCTCTTTACATTTTAGGACTGGAGGCCCAATTTTACCAGATATTCCTTTCTTCTCTGTTCGGGGGTTTTTTGGGTATCTTGTTATTGATTCCTTTCCGGAAATATTTCGTGAAAGATATGCACGGGAAATATCCTTTCCCGGAGGCAACAGCAACCACGGAAGTTCTGGTTTCCGGTGAAAAGAAAGGTAACCAGGCTAAATTATTGGCAGTGAGTGGTCTGATCGGAGGTCTTTATGATTTCTGTGTGAGTACCTTTGGTTGGTGGGCAGAAGGAATCTCTACCCGTATCATGGGATGGGGAGAAGTGCTTGCCGACAAGATGAAAGTGGTGTTTAAAGTGAACACGGGTGCGGCAGTACTCGGTTTAGGATATATTATCGGGTTGAAATATGCGGCGATTATTTGTGCCGGTTCTTTCACCGTGTGGTTCGTATTGATTCCTTTTATCAGCCATTTCGCTGATGGACAGACATTAGCTGTTGGTGAGGGAATTACAGTGTTGTTGCGGGATATGACCCCGGAGCAGATCTTCTCGAATTATGCCCGTCATATCGGTATCGGTGGTATTGCCATGGCCGGTGTTATCGGTATTATCCGTTCTTCCAGTATTATCAAGCAGGCTTTAGGTTTGGCCGTTAGTGAATTGGGTGGTAAGAAAAAAGGAGATGGTGTGGTGGAGCGTACACAGCGTGATATTTCCATGAAGTTCATCCTGTCCGGGATTATCTCCGTGCTGATCGCTACTTTCGTGTTTTTCCAATTTGGCGTGTTGGGTAATTTAACTCACACGATCATCGCTACCTTGATTGTATTCATTATCTCTTTCTTGTTCACGACGGTGGCAGCAAACGCTATCGCTATCGTGGGGTCGAATCCGGTATCCGGAATGACGTTGATGACGTTGATTTTGAGTTCGCTGGTATTGGTTAGTGCCGGGTTGAGCGGAACGAGCGGAATGATGGCTGCCATGATCATCGGTGGGGTGGTTTGTACCGCACTGTCTATGGCCGGAGGTTTCATTACCGACTTGAAGATCGGTTACTGGTTGGGGACAACTCCTGCCAGACAGGAAGGCTGGAAGTTCTTGGGTACGGCTGTTTCTGCCGCCACGATTGCCGGTGTAATGATGGTGTTGAACCAGACTTATGGTTTCGTGGGAGAGAACGCGTTGGTTGCCCCGCAGGCAAACGCGATGGCTGCCGTGATCAAGCCTTTAATGGAAGGTGGAGCAACTCCTTGGTTGTTGTACTTTGCCGGAGCGGCTTTGGCATTGATCTTGACGATGATCGGTGTTCCCGCATTGGCTTTTGCTCTAGGAATGTTTATCCCGTTGGATTTGAATACCCCGCTGTTGATTGGTGGTTTGGTTAGCTGGTACGTGGGTACTCGTAGTAAAGACGAGAATGTGAATAAAGCTCGCCGTGAACGCGGTACATTAATTGCTTCCGGATTTATTGCCGGTGGGGCTTTAATGGGTGTGATCAGTGCTATTCTGAAATATTGCGGTGCAGACTGGTTTATCACTTGGAGTGGTGCTGAAGTATTGGCTGTCGTGATGTATATTTTGATCATCCTTTACTTCATCTACGATTCTATGAAAGCTAAACTGACAGATTAATTTTAAATTTTAGATTGTAAATTTTAAATTGGACAATGCAATTGGAAATTTGCAATCTAAAATAATGATTAAGCCGTTTTAATCTAAAATCTAAAATTTAAAATCTAAAATAAAAATGGTGGATTTAAAAGATCGTTTTTTGAAATACGTGAGTTTCGACACGCAAAGTGACGAAATGAGCGAGACTTTCCCTTCTACCGAAAAGCAGAAAGTGTTGCTGCAATACTTGGTAGAGGAAATGAAATCTCTTGGGTTAACCGAGGTGGAGATGGACGAGCATAGCTATGCTATGGGTACAATTCCCGCTACTCCGGGATATGAGGATCGTCCGGTGATTGGTTTTATCTCTCACGTGGACACGAGTCCGGATATGAGCGGGGCGAATATCAAACCGCAGATTATCGAGAATTATGATGGAAAGGATATTCGTTTGAACGAAAATCTGATGATGACGGTGAAGGATTTCCCGGAATTGTCCGCATTTAAAGGACACACGTTGATTACAACCGACGGGACAACTTTGTTGGGTGCTGACGATAAAGCGGGTGTTGCCGAGATCATGACGGCTGCCGAGTATCTAATGGCACATCCCGAAATCAAACATGGGAAGATCCGTATCGGTTTCACTCCGGATGAGGAAGTGGGCCGGGGAGTGGATTATTTCAACGTGGAAAAATTCGGCGCTAAATTCGCTTACACCATTGATGGTGGGTTCGAGGGCGAATTGGAATATGAAAACTTCAATGCCGCCAGTGCCAAGGTTGCTATTCAAGGACGTAACGTGCATCCGGGTTATGCTAAAGATAAGATGATTAATGCTTTGCAGGTAGCAGCCGAGGTGAATAGCCTGTTGCCTGCCTGGGAGCGTCCGGAGCATACAGATGGATACGAGGGTTTCTATCATTTGGTAGGATTGAGCGGTTCCGTGGAGAATGCGGAAATCAGCTATATCATTCGTGATCATATCCGGGAGAAGTTTGAGGCTAAAAAACAATTCATGATGAAAGTGGTAGAATTGTTGACTCAGAAGTATGGCGAAGGTGTGTTGACGTTAACCTTGAAGGATCAATATTATAATATGCGTGAGATGGTTGAGCCACATCCGGAAGTGATCGATAAGGCGTTCAAGGCTATGGAACAAGCCGGGGTAACCCCGATTGTCCGTCCGATCCGCGGAGGTACTGATGGCGCCCGTCTTTCATACATGGGATTGCCTTGTCCGAATTTATTCACCGGGGGAATGAACTTCCACGGTAAGTTCGAGTACTGTTCTCTGGACACGATGAGACGTGCGCAGCAGACGATTTTGAACTTGATTCAGCTTTGGGCAGAATAGAATTAACTCGATAAAAAATACAAACACTCCAATCTTGTTAAGTTTGGGGTGTTTTTTATGGGGAATAATAGATATTTTAGGATTTAAATGTATATATTTGTAGAAATACAAAAAGATATGCAGAAATTCATAACCTTATTCATCTTCGCATGTATAATTTGTTCATGCGAGAAAAGTGATAACAAGCCTTCTCAACCAAGGTATTTAGTATTGACTAGGACTGTAAAAATGTTGCCAACTGAGTACCAAAAGGGTAAAGAGATGAAGGAGGTCTATACTTACAACGATTTCGGGTATGAAGATAGTTTTATCTTGTACGTTGATGGTGAAAACGTGGAGGAAAGGAAAAATTACAAGCATGATGAACAGGGACGAGTTTTGCATTGGGAAGCTTTTGCCCCGGATGGGAGGAAAGGGTTAACGATGGATTATACTTATTCCGCGTCAGGAAAGATATTGGTGGAGGACAAAGTTTTTCTTCCGATAGCAGAGAGCGGGTACGGGGCGGAGACAGACCATTACCTGACACAATACACGTATGATGAACAGGATCGTGAAATTCAGCAGCTTTCTTACCTCAATGACGAGGTTCTTGGGGTACATACGAATTACAAGTATGACAATTCTGGGAATTTACTTTTGGTTCATGATGTTGATAAAGACGGGCAACTTAAAATGAAATATGAGGCTACTTATAATAGGGCTGGGAAAATAGAAAAAAGCACGGTGACATCGTATTTGAGTTTTGGAACGCTTACTACTACGTGGGAGTATTCTTATGATTCCGAGGGTTACTTGATATTGGAGGAGGAATATCAAGATGGAAAACCCGCACACGTGCTTAAAGATCATAAATACGATGAGGCGGGGAATCTTTTGTCGTGTAATTCGTATGGGGTTGATGGTGTTGTATATACTGAATATTACTACACTTATCAACGATTTGATTGAAAGTAAATATCGTTTGCTTGATTTTTATCAAGGTTTGACGTCAAGAAAATATTAATTTTACACCTTAATAAAGTAAGGTTTAAAACATGAAAAATAATATGTCCATGGCCGAACAGGCTACTCTTTTCCCTTTTACCCCGCCGAAACATTCGGATAGTTTGTGTATTCCCGTTCAGACGTGGGAATTTTTATGTCACACGCTCTATTTAAAGCGGTATCCTTTTTTACTCGGTCCGAAAGGATGTGGGAAGTCTTCCATTGCTAAGGAATTGGCGGATGCCATGGGGATGGAGTATTTTGCTTTCGATATGGGGCAGGCTTTTAAGCCGAAAAAGATGTTCGTGGGAGGATTGATTATCGGGGATGACGGGAAAACGAAAGCGGTGCGTTCGGAGTTTTTCAAAGCTTTTGTGTCGACTAAACCAACGTTAATATTCTTAGATGAGTTGACACGTACCCCGATGGTGGCGGCGAATTTCCTGATGACTATCTTGGACCGTCAACAATCGTATATCTATGATGAGGATTCCGGGAAACGCTATAATAAAGGCGAAAATGTGCTTTTCGTGGCAGCAGGTAACGTGGGATTTGCCTATGTTTCCACGCAGCGTTTGGATACAGCCTTTGAAGATCGTTTTATCAAAGTTCGATTAAATTACTTGACCACGACGGAAGAGGCTGCATTGATTCGGGCTCGGTTCCCGAAGGTGTCTCGTGATGCGGCTACTCAATTGGCCAAGGTAGCCGAGGTGTTACGTTTGGCCGAACAGAAAGAAACGCTATCCGTTTCACTTTCGACTCGTCAGGTGCTGGATGCGGCGGCTTATATCCCGTTAGGGTACAGGCTGGATGAGGTGATCGAGCGGGTGATTCTCACAAACTACGTGATTACAGGGGAAGAGACGGTGGCTCGTTCCTTAATACAGACCCTTTGAACGTGCGGTCATGGATTATCGACGGATAGAAGAGATATATGACGAGCAGTTTATCGACCGGGATTGGTGGGGAAATTTTCCCATGGCTCGAAATTTACTGGATCGGGATTTGGGAACCACGGATTTATTGAAATTGGTTCCGGTATGCGCAAGGATCGCTTTTCATGTCACGGGGGAGATTCCTAAAATGGTACTTTCTAACCGGGTTCCTAGTCTGTCGATGAATCCCAAGCATATTGCCCTGAATTTAAAATTGTTGCGATTGGGCGTGTCGGACGAGACAAGAGTATTTGTCTTTTTTGGGTATTTCGTTCACGAGTTGGCACATCTGATTTACACGGGAAAAGATATTGCAGAGTTGAGTGACGATGAATTGCGCTACACGCCAATGCATTATGATATGATTCATTTTATTGAGGATCGGCGAGTGGAGTCGAAACTCGTAAAGGATTTTCCCGGTTATCACTATTATTTGTATGCGGCTCGTAAGTTGGGGTTGGCGATGGGATTGAATGCCGTGGAACATTATATGGGATTTTATGGCGGACAGAGTGAAGATGGTGTACATCGGGGAATGGATGGTTCCGAGGCTTTGTATGATTATATCTGTTCTAAAATATTGTACCCGAATCTTCTGGACGAGAGTAATTATATGCGGGAAGTATTGTCTTTTCCCGGTAATGACGGGAAAGTACGGCAAGTGAATGCGATCTTGAAATCGATCAAAGATTACGGGGAATTGACTTACAAGGAGGTTGTTTGGTACGCGGGAATGTTGACCGAGTTGTTTCAAGAAAAGGAGATATGTCCGGATCATTTCTTTTTGCAGGAGATGAAGAAGGCGATGAAGGGGATCGAGGATTTCAAGACGGATAAGCAGATTAAAATGGCTGAATCCGTTATTCGTGATTTGCGGAAAACGTTGAATCAAGAGCCTGTCTTTTCGACCCAGTTATACGTGAGTCCGGAACGGTCAAAGCTGGAATGGAAGGGAACATTGGGAATTTGTGACCGTATCGAAGAGTTCGAGGCTGATGTGGCCGAAATTTCGGATGATTTATTGAACTGGGCAAAGGAACTGGCGGCGAAAATACAGTTGAGTCTGGCCATGTTTTCCGGGAAAATGGATCGTAGCCGGGTAATATACGAGCAGGATTCCGGGGAGCTGGATGAGGATGAATTGTATCAATCCCGATATAACCGGAATATATTTTTCGAGGAAGTAATGGCTCCTTCGGCTATACTCGAAGTGGTTATCCTTTTGGATTTGTCTGGTTCGATGTGTACGGGAGACAAGATTTCTACGCAAATTGTGATCTCTTCTGCGTTAGCCTTGGCTTTCAACAAGTATCCGAACGTGGTGTATTACTCGATATACGGGCATCGCTGTGGAGATGAGGGCATCGAGATTATTCGTTTCCACGATCGGGGCGAAAAACTGCAACTGGGAAAACTGTTTTCTCAACAAGCGTTAAATGCCAATGCTGACGGGTATGCCATGCTGTATTGTTTTGATAAGTTCAAGTCGGATGCTAAGAATAAATTGTTCTTCATGATTTCCGACGGGGCTCCCTCAGCCACGGGATATGACGGGGAGGATGCCCGTGAACACGTGTGGGAGGTTGTGCGGGAAGGAAAGAAGAGAGGAATCGAGGTTCTGTCCGTGGGAATTGATAATTTCGAACAGGCGGATATGTATGAAGAGTTTATTCCTTATTCCGGTCCGGAGATCACAACGAAGATTTCTCAGTGGATTCGTAAGAAATTCATGTCGATAGCGGATGATAATTCGTTTTAACGATAATAAAAAAACAGCATCGGTTTGGATGCTGTTTTTTCATTTCTTATTATAATCCTAATTTCTTACGTATTGCTTTCGGAATAGCATCTTTGTGAACCATGATTGCCACGGTTTGCAAGCGACAGAATGGTTCGGACATATAAAGATAACCACCGAACGGGTTACGATCTTCTCCCCAAGAATTTTTGGTCTTATAATAGATCGTTCCGTTCTGATCCTTTAGCATTCCGGTGATGTGCATCAAGTGATCATCTGTTGTCTGGCGGTTGTTAAAAGTGAATTGACGTTTGTTGTCATCTACTTTCATTTCCGGTACGGGAGATTCGAAAGACTGCATTTTACGTTCCCGATCTTTTGCGCTAAGTGTGGTCCACTTGTCGATCTCGGCATTGATCATTTCCTCTGGGTTATTGGTCGGGAGAATGGCCAACCCGTTCGGGTGGCTGAAACCATTGTGGCTTACGTCTCCATCCCAGCATACGGAGTACCCGTTTTTCAAGGCGTTGTTCATCACTTCCATTAACTCGTCAATCGGTAGATTGTAGTAACGGGCGTGCATCCAGTTATCGGGAATTGTGAGTTCCACCTCTTCGTAGAAAGGGTACATCTGGAAAGAAGTCAATTCCACGTAATCATTTAAGTTTAGATCTAGGGATGCCGCGAAACTTTGCGGGGTATACTCCTTGCCCTCGTAAGTGAATGTTTCCGGGGTGTCACCCAGGTAAGCCTCGATATATCTCATGAAACCTTTTGTCCACACGGGAGTAATCTGTCGGTTCGGATTTTTGTTCACGGCGTCAAGGATTCCTTGCAAAGCAGCCACCATTTCTGCATGAATGTGAAAGTCTCGTCCGTATTGCAATCCGGTATATACTTCTTCCGGAACAATTCCGTACTTTTTGATCATATCTATTACGTCATGAGCTTGTCCTCCCTCGCTGAAGTTTGTCTTCCCGTGGAATTGAACGTAACGTAATCCTTTCTCGAAGTAGGCGTTTTTAGCCACGTAAAGTTCTGCGAGATCATAGACAGGTTTGCCTTTGCGCAGTAATTCTGATTCTAAGAATGAGAGAGTTGCGTAGTCCCAGCAGGTTCCCACGCTTTGTTGATTCTTCACCGGGGTCGTTTTCAAGTCAACGACTGTTGTAAAGTTGTAGCCGGAACGAGGTCCGCCTTTTTGTGCAAACACGGCCGTGCTGATAGAAACAAGCAGGATGACCATGCATAAGAACGAATGTTTTATCATATCTGATTAATTTTGGTATTTTTACTTTGGTGGCGAAGTTAATTAAAATTTTGCATACACTAAAAATAATCTTTTACCGGCAAAACGAATGCTTTGTAGCGGATAATCTATATCTTTACCTTGTTTTTGTGGACGTGGGGAGAAATATACTTAAATATAAATTACTTTATTCATGAAAAAGAGCGTTATATTACTTTTGAGTGTTACCGCATTAGTAACGTCTTGTAAGGATGGAGCTAAGCAGGTAAACAACCCGTTAATGCAGAAGTTTGAAACCCCGTTTCAAGCTCCGCCTTTTGATAAGATAAAACCGGCGGATTACAAGCCGGCTTTCGAGGAAGGTATGAAACAACACAAGGCAGAAATTGAGGCTATCGTGAATAACCCGGAAGAACCGACTTTCGAGAACACGATCGTGGCTCTTGATAAAGCCGGGGAGTTGCTGAATCAGACCTCATCGATATTCTTTAACCTGTACGAGGCGATGAAGAATGATGAAATGCAACAATTAGCCATGGAAATCAGTCCTGCCGTAACAGCCCACGGGGATGAGATTAACATGAATCCTAAATTGTTTGCCCGGATCAAGGCATTGTACGATAAACGGGAGACTTTGGGATTGGATGCTCTGGCTTTGCGTACGTTGGAACTGTATTACAATGATTTCGTGCGTGGTGGTGCGAATCTGAATGATGCCGATAAGGCTAAGATGATGCAGATTAATGGTGAATTGGCTAAATTGAGTTTGCAATATGGTGATAACCTATTGAAAGAGACAAATGCTTTCACGTTGGTTGTTGATAACGAGAAAGACTTGGCCGGACTTCCGGAAACTTCTATTGCCGCCGCTGCGGCCGAGGCTAAAGACCGGGGAATGGAAGGTAAATGGGTTTTCACGGTTCAAAAACCAAGTATGATTCCTTTCCTGACGTATGCCCAAAATCGTGATTTGCGGGAGAAGTTGTACAAGGGATATTATATGCGCGGAAATAATGACAATGCTAATGACAACAAGGCCGTGTTAGCTAAAATGGTGAACTTGAGAACGGAAAAAGCTAAATTGTTGGGATTTGACACTTATGCCGCTTACGTGGTAGATGTGAACATGGCCAAAACCCCGAAGGCTATCTATGATTTCATGGGACGTGTGTGGGAACCGGCATTGAAAGTTGCCAAACAGGAATTGGCTGAAATGCAAGCTATTGCCACGAAAGAAGGAATGACGTCTAAACTGGAAAGTTGGGATTGGTGGTATTACGCGGAGAAGTTGCGGAAACAGAAATATGATCTGGACGAATCCGAGATGGCTCCTTATCTGAAATTGGAAAACGTGCGGGATGGAATGTTTGCGGTTGCCAATAAATTGTATGGAATCACCATGCATAAAAGAACGGATATTCCGTTATATCACCCACAAGTGGAGACTTACGAGGTGAAAGATGTTGACGGAACTTCTCTCGGAATTTTGTATTTGGATTATTACACTCGTGCCAGCAAGTCAGCAGGAGCATGGATGACCGAATTCCGTCACTACACGAAAGTGAACGGACAGGAAGAAATGCCGTTAGTTTCCGTGGTTTATAATTTCTCTCCGGCCGTGGGGGATGCTCCCGTTTTGTTGAGTTGGGATGACACGGAAACGATGTTCCATGAATTCGGACACGCCTTGCACGGATTCTTTACTCGTGGCGATTACCAGCGGATTGCGGGTACTATTCCTCACGATATGGTAGAGTTACCTTCACAGGTGATGGAGAATTGGGCGAGCGAACCGGAAGTGTTGAAAATGTATGCAAAACATTACCAGACTGGCGAGACTATGCCGGATGCGTTAATCCAGAAGATTCAGGAGAGCGGACATTTTAATCAGGGATTTGCGACGGTAGAATACGTGGCTGCGGCTTTACTGGATATGGATTGGTACTCTAATACAGAAGTGAAAGATTTTGACGTGAACGCTTTCGAGAAGGCCTCTATGGATAAATACGGTTTGATCAAAGAGATATTACCTCGCTATCGTTCCACGTATTTCTCTCATATTTTTGATGGCGGTTACAGTGCCGGATATTACGTGTATCTCTGGGCCGAAGTGCTGGACGCTGACGCTTTCCAGGCTTTCAAATCTTCCGGGGATATTTATAACAAAGAGCTGGCAGCCAAGTTTAGAAAATATGTCTTGTCAGAAGGCGGATATGCTGACCCTATGCAGCAGTATATCAAATTCCGTGGTCAGGAACCGTCAGAAGATCCTTTGTTGCATAAGAGAGGATTGAAATAACAGGAAAGTCCGTAAAGTTCGTAAGGTTTATAAAGTTTATAAGGTCTGTAAAGTTTGTGAATCCTTGTGGATGATTTGTTCATGATGGCATTGTTGCCAATAAATAGTCTGAAGGATACCAAAAACTTTTGACATTATGAACTTTATGGACTTTATAAACTTATTGCGATGTGTGTGCGTGTATTTGTTCTTTTGCTTTGTTTATTATCTGTACAGGGTGGAAGACTGTTTGCCGTGGTACGGGGAATTGATTCATTGGCTCGGAATGAAAAATGTGCTGTTGTAACAGGAGTCGTGTATGATGTACAAGGCGAGACGATAGCCGGGGTCAATATTATTGAAAAAGGAACGATGAACGGGGTAACTACCGATCGGGAAGGGAAATTCTCGCTTGAGGTAGATTTGCATGGAACGTTGATCGTCTCTTTTGTCGGCTATCGAACCCAGATCATCCCGATTGACGGGAGAACCGATTTCGTTATCACATTGGAGCATGATTATATTCTTTTGGATGACGTGATCGTGACAGCGTTGGGATTGCAAAAGAAAGAATCGGCCTTGTCTTACGCTACTGTTCAGGTGAACAAGAATGAGTTAGTCCGGGTGAAAGATCCGAACATGATCGTGGCGTTGATGGGAAAAGTGGCCGGAATGCAAGTGAACCGGAGTTCTTCGGGAATGGGTGGCTCCGTGAAAGTCGTGATGCGGGGAAGTCGATCCGTGGCCGGGAATAATCAACCGTTGTACGTGATTGACGGGGTACCGATGTTGAACGAAAGCAGTGAACAACCTTACACGGCTATCGGGGGAACGGCTGATGCGGGAAATCGGGATGCCGGAGATGGAATTTCTAATTTGAACCCGGAAGATATAGAGAGTATCAGCATCTTGAAAGGAGCCCCGGCTGCGGCCCTTTACGGGACACAGGCTGCCAACGGGGTTATCTTGATTACCACGAAGAAAGGATCAGCCGGGAAACAAGAGGTTTCTTTCACTTCCAGCGTGGTTTTTGATAAGGCGATGATGTTACCAAAGTTGCAGAATCATTACGGGATGAGCGATGAAATCGAGAGTTGGGGAGAGCGAGAGAATATAGCCACGGGTAACCCGATACCCTCTTTTTTCCGGACGGGAGTAACAGCGATTCACTCTTTGTCCTTCATGACAGGGAATGAGCGAGTGCAAACTTATTTCTCGTATGCTAATACCACGGGGAAAGGGATTCTGGAGAATCATAAGTTGTCAAAACACAATATTAACTTGCGGGAAACGGCGACATTTTACGAGGGACGTTTGAAAATAGACGGGAATGTGAATCTATTGAGTCAGCACGTGAAAAATCGTCCTGTTCCGGGAGGATTCTACATGAATCCGTTAGTTGGTCTGTATCGTTTCCCCCGGGGAATGGATATAACCGAATATAAAGAACATTTTGAAGTATGGAATGAAGATCGGCATTTGAACGTGCAGAATTGGCATGCCCCGACAGAGGATTTCGAGCAGAATCCATATTGGATACAGGAGCGGATCACGAGCCGGGATCAACGAATACGGGCTATTGTTTCCCTCGCATTGAACTTGAAAATTACAAATTGTTTTTCAGTTCAGGCCCGTGGAAACGTGGATTACGTGAACGATAAATTCCGTCAAAAATATTATGCCTCGACGGCTCCCGCGCTGGCAGGAGATAACGGGCGTTATATAGATTCCGGGAACGAACAGGTGCAAACGTACGGGGATGTGATTGGAACTTATAAAGGAAAGTTTAATGACTTTTCGCTGGATGTATCTTTAGGGGCCAGTATTAACCGGAAAAAAGTCAATGAACTTCGATACGATTCGAAGACCGCCTCTTTGAAATTCGCTAACGTGTTTAATATAGCGAACATAAACATGAATACATCTGCCTATATTTCAGAGCAGATTGATGCCGTCCGGGAGATGCAGTCATTGTTTTTCACGGCACAAGTAGGGTTTCGAGATTATTTATTTCTGGATGTTTCAGCCCGGAATGACTGGAGTTCTACTTTAGCGTACACGACCAGGGAATCGAGAGGCTTTTTCTATCCGTCCGTTGGTCTTTCATGGTTGGTGAATCGGGTGCTGAAATTACCCGAACAGGTGACGAGTGGTAAGGTGCGGGCCACGTGGAGTAAGGTGGGAAATGACATTCCCTTGTATATCACGAATCCCGTGGCTCACGTTCTGGCCGGAGGGGGAATACAGGCATCGGATGCGGCTCCTTTTGAAGAGATGAAGCCGGAGATGAGCTTGTCAATGGAGGTGGGAACGGAATGGAAATTCTTTGGTTCTCGCCTGCACGTTGACTTTACCTATTATCAGACGCATACCAAGAATCAGTTTTTCAAATTACCGGCAAAAGATGGTGACGAGTATGCCTATCGTTACGTGAATGCTGGAAATATTCAGAATACAGGTGTCGAGCTGATGATTGAGGGTACTCCGGTTGAGATTAAAAATTTCAGTTGGAAGACAGGAATAAATTACGCTTTTAACAAGAATAAAGTGGTTCGTTTGCACGCCGAGTTACCCGTGTTTCAATACGGGCCTTATGGTTTTTCATCCAGTTTCGCGATGAAATTGAAGAAAGGAGGGTCTTTCGGGGATATATACGGTAAGGCGTTCAAGCGGGATGCTGACGGGAAAATTCTTTACGAGACGGATGGGGAACATCAAGGATTGCCGATGATTGAAGGAGATGGGAACACGGTGAAAGTGGGAAATGCTAATCCGGATTTCACGTTGGGATGGACGAACACTTTCTCTTGGAAGGGATTGGTGTTGAGCTTGCTGGTAGATGGTCGGTACGGGGGTAAAGTGTTGTCGCAGACACAGGCCGACATGGATATGTACGGGGTGACAAAAGTTACCGGGGATGCACGGGACAAGGGGTACGTGATGCTGGAAGGAGAGAAGATTACTAACGTGAAAGGGTTCTACAAGTCTATCGTCGGGGGACGTGCCGGGGTGACGGAATATTATATGTATGATGCCACTAATTTCCGTTTGCGGGAGTTGGCTTTGGGCTATACCTTCCCCAAGCGCTGGATGGAGGCAACGAAGTTTTTCCGGGATATTCAGCTGGCTTTTACTGCCCGAAATTTATTTTTTATATACAAGAAAGCGCCTTTTGACCCGGATCTGATTCTTTCCACGGGGAATGATAACCAAGCGATAGAAGTGTACGGGATGCCCACCACGAGAAGTATGGGATTCAGTTTACGTGTCATGTTTTAATTGGAAGAAAGAATGAGAGGTTTAATCTACATGATAATGGGGTTGATGTTCGTCTCTTGCACGGGACGTTTCAGGGACTTGAACACGGATAATACGGGAATCACGGATGAGGATATGCAAGTCGATCTGAATCACCTGGGCATACCGTTAAACGTGATTCAGCAAGGGATTTATTTTAACTATGATTACGGGAAGGGGAAGAATTGGCCTTATCAGTTGATGCAGAATCTGAGTGCCGATATGTTTAGCGGGTACATGCACGATTACAAACCTCTAAACGGTGGAAGTCATAACTCCGATTATAATCTGCAAGACGGGTGGAACGGGACGTTGTGGGAGAATACCTACGCTTACATCATGCCCCAGATTAAACGACTGGAGGATTCTACCCGGTTAAAATACCCTGCCGTCTATGCTGTCACTGAAATATTGAAAGTGGAGGTGATGCATCGGGTCTCTGATTATTATGGTCCTGTCATTTACACGAGTTTCGGAAATAAAAAAATGATATACCTGCCGGATTCGCAACAGGATGTTTATTATCGTTTTCTGGATGATTTGAAAACGGCGGTGGGGATATTGGAAAATCACGTGAATTTAGCTGGCTACACACCTGAATTTTCCCGTTTCGACTTGTTGTTGGATGGTAAGGTCGAATCGTGGATTCGGTTTGCCAACTCGTTGCGTTTGCGTCTGGCAATCCGGATGGCAATGGCCGATCCGGATAGAGCCCGGCAAGAGTTCGTGGACGCTTTCGCTGATCCCCACGGTTTTTTTGAAGAACCCACGCAACAGGTGGCCGTGACGACAGACAATGAATATACTAACCCGTTGGGCGAGATTAACCGGGTGTGGGGCGAGGTGTACATGAATGCGTCCATGGAATCTATTCTGAATGGTTTTGATGATCCCCGGCGGGAGGCTTTTTTCGAGCCTTGTCCCGATGATGTTCTTTTGCAGGATCGGGAGGGACGGGATTCGGTTCGTATCCCCTTGAAAGGGCAGTACCGGGGAATCCGTCAAGGAACCATGTTTGCCCACACGCTTTATTCCGCTTTGTCGAAAATATACGTGAATGTCCGGACGAAACCGATTCTGATGACGGCTGCCGAGGTCTGGTTTCTGCGGGCGGAAGCCGCTTTGCGGGGATGGACGACGGAGGACCCCGGAATTTGTTACGAACAAGGCATCCGGTGTTCATTCTCCCAGTGGCAGGTACCCGATGTGGAAACTTATTTGCAGAGTGATTGTCGGGCGGCTGATTTCGAGGATGCCTTTACCCCCGGGAATAATATCAAGGCTCGTTGTCTGGTTACTCCCCGTTGGGATGATGCCGCCTCTGACGAGATGAAACTGGAACGGATTATCACGCAAAAATGGCTGGCAGTTTTCCCGGAAGGTTGCGAGGCATGGGCTGAACAACGAAGGACAGGTTATCCGAGATTATTCCCCGTGCGGTATAATAATAGTCGTAACGGGTGTGTTGACACGGAAAAGATGATTCGTCGTCTGAATTATCCCTCTTCTATTCTTGATAATGATAACGGGCAATACGAGATGTTGGTCGATGCCTTGGGAGGTCCGGATCATGCCGGAACTCCTTTGTGGTGGGATACTGGACGGAATTTTTAGGCACCTTGTTTATTGCGGCAAGAGAAAAAGATATAAAATTTTAGGCTATAAAATCGAAACTTTATCAAGTTCTTTTCGTTTCTATAGGTGTTGAAAACGAAATAAAAACGAACTTTTAAATATTTATAGTTATGATGAAAGGAAATATCGGTTTAGATGCTGCAATGATTAAATCCAGCAAAACCATTTTGAATAACCTGTTGGCTGATCATTTTGTTTTACTCGCTAAAACTTGGAATTACCACTGGAATATGAAGGGCCCGAGTTTCAGGTCTTATCACACTTTTTTGGAAGATCTTTATAACGGCTTGATTGAAGATATAGATAGCATTGCCGAGCGTGTTCGTGATTTGGACGAACGTCCTATCGGTTCTTTGAAGGGATGTTTGGAGCATAATCGTATCAAAGAACATGATGATGAAAAACCGCTTCCCGATGCAAAGGGTATGCTGGCAGCTTTGCTGGACGATAATGCCGAGGTGATTCGACAAATTCGTACCGATTTGGAAACCATGGAGAAAGAAGGATCAAAGGACTTCGGGACATCCAATTTCTTGGAGGATATGATCGAGAAGAAAGAAAAAGTAACTTGGATGATCCGGGCCCATTTGGAATAGGGATAGATTTTTTTGTTATTAGTGAATGGAAAGGGATTGCTGTGATGGTGATCCCTTTTGTTGTGTGTATAATAATATTCTAATCCGATGTTTTTGTATCTTCGTGGCGAATAATTACACGAGATGGAAGATAGAGAGATTAGCGATATATTGATTCGTTGGTACGAGGAGAATAAACGGGACTTACCGTGGCGAAGGACTTCCGATCCTTACCTGATCTGGATTTCGGAAATCATACTTCAACAAACTAGGGTGGTACAAGGATTGGAGTACTTTAACCGATTCACGGAGCGATTTCCCGACGTGGCGGCTCTTGCCCGGGCGGATGAGGACGAGGTGATGAAGTACTGGCAAGGGTTGGGGTATTATAGCCGGGCTAGGAACCTGCATGCGGCAGCCCGGCAGATCATGAATGATTTCAGTGGTGTTTTTCCCCGTACACGTGAAGAAGTGCTTTCGTTGAAAGGAATTGGTGATTACACGGCAGCGGCTATTTGTTCTTTTGCCTACCGGTTACCCTATGCAACCGTGGACGGGAATGTATTCCGGGTATTGGCCCGGTTGTTTAATATAGATTTACCCATTGACGGGGGAGAAGGGAAGAAATATTTTACGGCATTGGCTCAATCCCTGTTGGATGAACGTCGTCCGGATTTGTTCAACCAGGCAATGATGGAGTTCGGGGCGTTGCAATGTATACCCAAATCACCAGATTGTGAACATTGTCCTCTAAATGGGAAGTGCCTGGGATTAGCCGCCCGGCAAGTGGAGCGATTACCCGTGAAAAGTGGGAAGACCGTGGTGAAACCCCGTTATTTTAATTATTTGTATATACATGGGCAAGGTATGACCCTTTTATTTAAGCGAACGGGGAATGATATTTGGCGTAATCTCTACGAGTTCCCGTTAATCGAAACGGAACGTGCGGTTACGTGGGAGGAATTGTCCGGGATGGCTGTTTTTCAAGAGTTATTTGATGGTATCGAAAAGGTTGAAATTATCCGGGAGTATGTGGCAAAGAAACACGTTTTGTCTCATCGGGTGATATACCCTGTATTTTATGAAATCCGGGTCGATTCGTTTTCAGAGAGTATGGAAAAATATTTGAAAGTGCCTGATGATCGGGTGGGAGAATATGCCGTTTCCCGATTAATTCAGTCATATCTTGAAGTGCGAGATGGTTTGTTGTTTTAAGAAATAAAAGTTCATTGTTTGTCGATCGCTGTTGAAAAAAGTTTATTTTTGCACTAATGCGAAAAAGTGATCGAGATATATTGGATGTGTTCGTGAAGAACCGTAAGGAAGGAGTTCGGATGTTGTTTGATCAATATTATCGGCCTCTCGTGCTGTATGCGGGAAGTTTGATTGATGATGATACGATGGCAGAAGATCTCGTTCAGGAATTTTTCGTGCGTTTATGGGAAGATGATTATCTGAAGCATATCGAGGAAAAGGCTCTTAGTTCTTATCTTTTTTCTTCTGTTCGCAATAGTTGTTACACTTACACGCACAAGAAGGATGTGTTGCGTAGACGGGTGGATTACACGGCTATTGACGTGGCCGCAGACACGGCCACGGTGCTGAATCAGGAAATTGTGGATCGGGTGACGACTGTTATCGCTCGGATGCCGGAGCAAACGAGGAAAGTGGTGGATTGCGTGCTGATGCGGGATATGAAATATCAGGATGCGGCCAACGAGTTACAGGTGTCTCTAAACACGGTGAAAACGTTGTTACGTAATGGAATGCGTATATTGCGGGAAGAATTAAAGGGAGATGAAGAATTGATTCTGTTACTTATCCTATCCAAGAGCTTGGGAGATTAACCCCTTGCTATTCTCTGATGTATTATGTTTGGTTTATTGTTACGTGTTTATAGATCACTTAGGTGGTAATGTCAGATCTGTTTAATTTGTATTATGTCTGTTAAAATGGCGGCTATAAGTGGGCGATAAGGCGGCGACAAGGCGGCGATAGCGCCCAACAGTCAGGCAACGGTCAGGTAACAGTCACTCAAAATTAGAGAGAATGGTAGGAGTTACCGTTTTTTAAGTTTATTTTTTCGAAAAAAATGTGCCTCCATTCACCCGTTTTGATTTTTATTTAGTCCTACTTGTAAAAAATAAGAATAAGTATGGCTATTTCAGACTACATGGAAGACTTAATTTATCGAGTTCTAGTGGGAGAGGCGAGCGTGGAGGAACGGGAGGAGTTCGAGGCGTGGTTGCGGGAAAATGCTGAACACCGTGTCTTCTTTGAAAAAATAGAGCGGGCCTGGTACACGGGAAAGTATGTGGCCCGGTGGAAGAACGTGGAGATGAGTGCCGCATGGAAAGCAGTGGAACACAGGAAGGAACAGAGGCAAAGGCGTCATTTCAGACGAATCGGGTGGAGTGTGGCTGCAAGTGTGGCTGTGCTGATTGGGATTACATGGCTTGTGGGATCGTGGGAAGAAGAAATTCCCTCTTCGGTTGTGGCTCAGTCCCCGGTGGTAAAACCGGGTGAGGCGAAAGCTCGCTTGGTGTTGTCATCTGGATTTGAGGTTGAGTTGGGATGCACGAATGGGGATACGATCCGTGAAAAGGGTTTCCCAATTTTGAACGGGAAAGAATATATTGATTATAGTAAACAGGAAAATTCCTTACAGGGAGATGTTGTGTATAACGAGTTGATCGTTCCGTCGGGGGGAGAGTATCGATTGGTTTTGTCAGATGGTACGGTGGTTTACATGAATTCTGAATCTCGGTTAAAATATCCGGTAAAATTTGTAGGGGATGAACGAGTCGTGAAATTGGAGGGTGAGGCATATTTTGAAGTGACTCGTGATGAGAAGCATCCTTTTATAGTGCGTACGGAACAATTGAACGTGAAAGTATTGGGAACAGGCTTTAACGTGATGGCTTACAAGGGAGATGCTCGCACGGAAGTAACTTTGGTGAATGGGAAAGTGGACGTGACAAGGGGAGATGTTAGCGAGATTTTGACTCCAAACAGTCAGTTCGTGGTAGATAATGAGAGTGGGAAATGTCGGACTCGTGCGGTGAATGTGAGTACGTATGTCGATTGGAAAAATGGTTTGCTGAATTTTGATGCCATGCCATTGGAGGAGTTGGGGGATAAATTGGGGCGTTGGTACGGAGTGAAATTCTTTTTTAGTAAGGAGAGTTTGAAACATTTGAAATTTTCCGGAGCTTTCAAGAAATATAATAATATAGATTATATTCTTGCTTTGATAGAGGCTACCACGAATGTATCATTTAAAATTAATGGAGATGTGATTGTCGCTAATGAAAAATAAATTGTAAAACCAGTTTCTTAAGGGAATAAAAATACCGGAAAGTGTTAGGGCCACGATCCGGTAATTCCTCCTGAGGGGAAACATTAAGTATCACTTAACTTACAAATGTATGAAAAAAAGTAATGTCTTGTGGCTTATTTTGATAAAAAATAAGCGGCAACAAATGTGGAGAATTATGAAGTTAACTTGGATTTTATGTGTCTGTTTTGTGTGTACGTTATCAGCAAATGTGATGTCACAACAGAAATTAAGCATGAATTTGGGGGAGACATCCATCAAAAAGGTTTTTGAGGAGATTCGTAAACAAACCAATAAGGTCGTAATTTACAATGACGATCGGTTAACAATGCAACAAAAGGTGATGGCAAATTTTAAAGATGTGGAATTGGCCGTGATATTGGAACAGATTCTTGTTGGGAGCGGGATGACCTATAAATTCGTGGATGATTATATTTTGATCACTCCCGTGGTAAAAGTGGAAAAGGATAGTGTACGAACCATACGGGTGAGAGGTCAGGTTTGTGACACGAAAAAAACACCTTTGCCCGGAGTGACGGTTATGGTGAAGGGGGTGACTCTTGGGGTGGCTACGAATACGAAGGGAGAGTTCTCAATGATAATTCCTAATCCTCCCAAAAATTTATCTTTGATATTTTCTTTTGTCGGAATGGAAACACGTGAAGTTGCGTATACAGGGAAAGATACGATTAACGTGGTCTTGAGCGAGGTTTCGGAGACTGTGGATGAGGTTGTTGTTACTGGTTACCAAAGAATTCGGAAGACGGATATGGTTGGCTCAACGAATACGGTTAAACGAGAAGATATGTTTTTCGATGGAACTAATAGTATAGAACAAATGTTACAGGGAAAACTTCCCGGAGTGGTGGTGATGAATACGGGAGGTTTGGTGGGGACACGTCAGAAAGTACGTGTACGAGGAACTTCGACTTTACTTGGTAATCAAGAACCGGTTTGGGTGGTTGATGGTATTATTCAAGAGGATCCACTTCCTTTCGATGCGCAGGCTCTGAATGACTTGGGAGATAATTTTGATATGATCAGTAACTTTGTGGGTAATAGTATCGCTTGGCTGAATCCTAATGATATTGAGGATATTACCGTGTTGAAGGATGCTTCTGCTACTGTGTTATACGGGGTGAAGGCTGCTAACGGTGTGATCGTGATAAACACGAAACGAGGTAAAAACGGACGATTGTCTGTTACTTATTCGGGAGGTTTAACCATCACTGAGAAGTTAAATTATAAGAAGATGAATTTGATGAATTCAAAAGAAAGAATTGATTTCTCTCGAGAGGTTTATGAAAAACGTTTATTGGGTAAAATTCCGACAACTTCCGTGGGGTATGAGAGAGAGATGGAAAGATATATGAATAAGGAAATCACATATGATGAGTTTAATGCGGCAGTAAAGGAGCTTGAAGAAATGAATACAGATTGGATGGATATTTTGTATCAAACTCAGTTAAGTCATAGTCATAGTATTAGTGTTTCAGGTGGTAGCGACAAAGTGACTTATTACAGTTCTTTGAATTATGTACAAAATAAGGGGGCGGCGAAGGGAAATGAATCAGAACAATTGGGAGCTTCTTTTCGGATGGATGCTCATTTGAGCAAAAAAATCAGGGTTGGATTTGGGTTGAATGCCAACTACGGTGTAACCGATGGATTTTATATTGCCAATCCCTATTCTTATGCATTGTCCACGAGCCGGGCTATTCCTTGTTTTGATGAAGATGGAGAGTTGTTTTTCTATGATCGGGCGGATGGATACAAGTTCAATATCCTGCATGAACTGGCGGAAACGGGGAATACCAATGACAGGCGGACTTTTAATATGACGGCGAATTTTGATTATGACATTCTTCCGGGGGTACGATTCGAATCCTTGGCTAGTTTTGGGTCAAATAATACGGTGGGAGAGTCGTATGCGTCAGAATATAGTTATTATATCACGGCTATTCGGGGGTATGAGTTCGGACAATATTTGAAGGGAGACCCTGTTTATGAACGTTCGCAATTGCCTCATGGCGGTGAATTGAATAACACGGAAGCAAGAAGTTCTTCATTCACGTGGCGGAATAGTTTGTCGTACAATCAGTTATTTGGTAAGCATAGAATTGGTTTTGTCGTTGGACAAGAGAGTCGTAGTACGATAAACAAGCAGGTGTCAGCGGTGACGTATGGCTATTTTCCTAATAGAGGGAAAAATGTGACCTTGCCCCCTCAGTTGATTTCTTCGGGTGCGAATCCCATTTATCAGAAGATTAAAACCGAGATAGTGGATAGGACTTCTAATTTCTTGTCTTTTTATGGTAGTATGACGTATTCATTTGATGAACGTTACGTGTTTACGGCTAGTGTGCGTTCGGATGCCTCCAATAGATTCGGACAGGATAGTAAGTCTAAATTCCTTCCGGTATGGTCACTAGGTGGACGTTGGAATGTGCATAATGAGTCATGGATGCAAAATCAGAAGGTGTTCAGTGAATTGAATATACGTGTTTCTTATGGGTGGCAGGGAAATGTTGCTGAAAATTTTGGACCGGATCTTATTGCCAAACTTCCAACCAACGTGGTGAATAACGTGACGGGTGAGTATGAGTTAGAAATAAAATCATTACCCTATGCTGATCTCCGCTGGGAAAAGACGAAAACTATTAATTTGGGAGCGGATATGGGGTTGTTTAAGAATCGGATTATGTTATCCGTTGAGTATTACATGAAACGAGCTGAAGATTTGATTATTTATAAGAGTGTTCCGGTTAGTTACGGGATTGAAGAGATGCCTATTAACGGGGGAACGATGAAAAATGAAGGAATCGAGTTGAATTTGAGTACAACGTTGATCCGACTGAAAGATTTCGTTTGGAATATTTCAGTGAACACATCTAAGAACCGGAATAAGGTTAAAAGTACTATACTGCCGGATAATTCGTGGTTATCGGCTGTTAGTGGGCAATTGAACAAGAGTGGTTATCCGGTTTCTGCTTTCTGGGCTTTCGAGTTAAAGGGACTTGATCCTGTAGATGGAACACCTATATTTGATATTCCGAATAAACAGAATAATCCGGAGGGTATCGGGGTAAATGATGCAACGGAATACATGAAGTATATGGGAAAGATGGAACCTGATTTTACAGGTGGTTTATCTATGTCTTTCAGGTATAAAAATTTATCGTTGAGTAGTGGTTTCACCTTGAGTATCGGGGGAAAGCGTTTTTTGCATCCTTTGTTCCAAAGTAAAAATTTTCCTTATTCGCTCCCGAGTGCTTATGACAATTATTCAAAAGAGTTCGTGAAACGATGGAGGAATCCGGGAGATGAGAAGTATACGAATATTCCGTCTATCCCTTCAGCGGGAACAGGAAATGTTAATATCGGTTTCCCTTCTGGTTATCTTAATAGTAACGTGTATGAGATGTATGATTATTCGGATGTCCGGGTGGTTAATGCCTCTTTCTTGAGATGTAATAATTTAACATTAACTTATAATTTACCGCAAGAATTTGTGAAACGTATAGCTTTGAAAGGAGCATCGATTTCTGGCTCTATGAGTAATCCGTTTATAATTGTAAGTAAGGACTACAAAGGGGTAGACCCGGAAGTTGCAACGGGAGGTCAACCTTTGTCGAGAATTTATTCAATACGTTTAAATGTCACTTTTTAATAGCATATGAATATGAAACGAATGGGTAAGAATATATGTTTTTTAATTTGTTTAGTCGGGATATGCGGATGTGGAGATTTTTTGGAGGAAGTCAGTCAAAATGAAATGAGGCCCAGTTCTGCGGATGATTTACAACAGTTACTCATGGGGGAAGTATATTCTGCGGGGCATAGTGAGAATGTTTTTCATTTATATCTCGATATGATGACGGATGATGTTACTTGTGTTTACTCCAAAGATCAAATGGTGCAACAGTATTATAAACGATATTGGCCGGTGTACGCTTGGCAATTTGATATGTTCGAGCAGCTAGAAAATAGTAGTGTACAGGGAGCTGATACTTATGATCATTACTATCGTTGTATAAAGGGGTGTAATGTTGTTCTTGATATGTTAGACGAGGTGACGGGTAGTGAAGGACAGAAAGCAAATGTCAAAGGGCAAAGTTTAGCGATGAGGGGTTATTTTTACTTTATGTTAGTGAATCTTTTTGCAAAGCCTTATAATGCTCCGGGAATTGATATTGAAAAAGTTCCTGGTGTTCCCTTAATCATGACATCGGAAGTTTCGGATGAATATCCCAAGCGAGCTTCCATCGCCAAAGTGTATTCATGTATTGAGACGGATCTGTTAGAGGCACTACCACTTTTACGTGAGTATGGAGGAGAAAATAGTAAGTTTAAGGCATCGGAAATGTTTTGCTATACATTATTGTCAAGATTATATCTCTATATGGAAAAATGGGAGGAGGCAGAGAAATATGCATCTATGGGGTTAGCAAAGAATTCCAGTTTATTCGATATGGCAAATGCTCCTTATCAGACTTGGGGGTTAGCTTACAATCCTGCTAAAAATGTTTATGGAAGAGAGAGTGATGAGGTGATTTGGCTGGGGTACGGAAATAGTTACGAGTATGATTTTGCTCAATCTGGATTTACGTTTGTTCCTTCTCCCGAACTTGTACAATTGTATGATTTCACAGAAAGTAACGTGAACAACAGAGGAGATTTACGTTTGCGTTTTTATTACGAGTACATGAGGGATTTTTCATCTCCATTGATGGAGTTTAAAATCAAATATGGTATACGAAGAGAATATACCGCAGAGACGAATTACCCGATTAAAGGAATGCGCGTGGCCGAACTTTATTTGAACAGGGCGGAGGCGAACATGCGCCGTTATCTTCAAAATGGAGAGGAACGTTTGCGTGTAAGTGCTTTGACTGATCTTAATTTTTTACGTTCTTCCCGTTATGATACTCGTAACGTGGAATATAAAGATGTTGATTATTCAGGAGATGATTTATTAACGTTTTACAAGGAAGAACGTCGGCGTGAACTCGCTTTTGAAGATCATCGTTGGTTTGATTTAAGAAGGTACGGGATGCCGGAAATAACACACGTGTATCAAGGGAGTGAATCAGAGATTCCTGCTACTTATGTGTTACCGCAAGGGAGTGATCGTTACGTACTTCCGATTCCGCGCTCTGTTCTCGATAAAAATTACAATTTGGAGGCAAATCCTTGAGATGATAGGTCATATTTAATAATTGGATGAATTATGAAAAAAATAAGATTCTGGTCACTGATATTGTCCCTCGTGTTGGGATTATCCGGATGCTATAAAGAAGGAGCTTTACATGCATCAATGGAAAATGAAAAAGTTTATAGTGAATATGATTTGCCGCAAGGAGATCATGATTATGACAAGGATATTCTGGAGATGTTTAAAAAATACAATACGTTGTTCCTTTACAAATATAATCCAAAGGATATTTATTATAATACGGATGAGTATGTGAACGGGACTTACTTTCCCGAAAAAGATAGTACGGCAGCCGGGCTTTTTGATGTACCTTCGGATGAAGCTTGGGTTGGGAAACAGGTAAAATTGCTTCAAGAATTATGGTTGGATTATTATCCCGAAGAGTTTTTGAGACAACAATTACCGCTTAAGGTTTTCTTGGTTGATAGTTTGTATTCAGCAAAAAGCGGGTATGGATCTCCGGTGGAACTTTTGAATAATAATTATTTAGTTTGTAGAGGGGTTGATTATATTTTGGTCACTTATGGCAGTAGTCGGATTGATGAAATGACAAAAGCGGATAAGTATGAATTCAAGAGGGTATTACACCGGGTATTCTTAGATTATTTAGACATTCCGGTTACAGCAGAATTCGCTGCGATTGGAAATTACACGATATTTTCGAACGTGAATAATAAACCGTATATATACCGTTATGGGTTTATTAATTGGGATAATTCGAGTACTCCACAGAGAGATTGGTTTTCATATATTGATGCAATTGTAGATCATTCGTATGAAGAATGGATTTCTGATGGTCCATCGGGTTTTTTACATCCCAGTAAAGATACCCAAGGGAAGATACGCGAGAAATATAATTTGGTTATTGAGTTTTTTAAGACAAACTACCAAATTGATTTGCAGAAAATAAGTAACGATTTGTCGAGTTACGGCGAGTAACAAAATTTTTTATCACGAGTCTAGTTTGTTCGAGTCTGATTTGTATGAATTACAGATCGGGTAGGGGCTTGTATTTATATATGTTGTATTGATATGTAATGAATTATGGAAAATGTAGTTTTGAAAATTGAGAATTTGTCACATCGCTATAGCGTGCAATGGGCTATTAAAGATATCAATTTTGAAATACCAGGAAAGGGAATTTTCGGGTTACTCGGTTCTAACGGGGCGGGGAAGTCAACGATTATGAACATCATGTGCGGGGTGTTGAGACCGACGGAAGGAAATGTTTGGATTAAAGGAATTTCAATGACGGAGAATGCGGTGAAAGCCAAACGATATATTGGTTTCCTGCCTCAAAATCCGCCTGTGCAAATGGAGTTGACCGTAAATGAATATCTTTCTTATTGTGCCGGATTGCGAGATATTCCAAGAAAAGAGGTTCAGAAGGCGGTGGATAAAGTGATGGAACGTTGTGCGATTTCTCATTTTAAGAAACGTGTAATAAGAAATCTATCAGGAGGGTATCGCCAGAGAGTAGGAATTGCACAGGCGATTATACATAATCCCGATTTTGTCGTGTTGGACGAACCGACAAACGGGCTTGATCCTAATCAAATTCTTGAAATACGTCGATTGGTGAAAGAAATTGCGGAGGAACGGACGGTGATGTTATCAACTCATATCCTTTCGGAGGTACAGGCCTTATGTGATGATATCCGGATGATCGAACAGGGACGTGTCGTATTTGCCGGAACGGTTGATGAGTTTGATAATTACCTGGCTCCTAATTCCGCAATTGCGATTTTAATGGCAATGCCAACGAGAAATGAACTTCTAAAACTTCCGGGGGTAATTAAGGTTGAAGAGTTGGGAGGGCCACGGTATCGTCTGTTTTTTGATCGCTCGACAGATGCGATGGAGCAAATTGTGGAAACATGCGTGAACCGAGGATGGAGACTGACGGAGATTAATATTGAGAAGAGCTCGTTAAACGAGGTATTTGCAGAATTGTCAAAAAAATAATTGAGTAGAAATCATGAGGAAAATTTACGAGGTAGCAAAAGCCGAATTGCAGACATTATTTTATTCACCAATAGCTTGGCTTATTATCATTGTTTTTATATTTCAAGTGAGTTTATTATTTACCTCTGCCTTGGAGTTACGTGTGACGCAGATGTTGTTGGGGTATCGTACACCAATGTTGACGCAAGCCATATTTGCCAATCCGTCGGGAGGGCTTTTATTCGAGGTACAGAATTATCTTTATCTGTATATTCCTTTATTAACGATGGGATTGATGAGTCGAGAGTTGAGTAGTGGATCAATAAACTTACTTTACTCGTCCCCGATCACCAATACGCAGATTATTTTAGGGAAATACCTGTCTATGGTGGTGTATGCTTCTTTATTGATTTGTATTATCGGTATATACGTGGGATTTGGTTGTTGTGTGATTGAGAATGTGGAATGGCGTTGGTTGTTAACTGCTTTACTGGGATTGTACTTGTTGATATGTACTTATGCGGCGATAGGCTTGTTCATGTCAAGCTTGACTTCTTATCAAGTTGTTGCAGCAATTGGAACTCTGGTGATCCTTACGGCGTTGAATTATGTAAAGGTGATGTGGCAAGATATTGAATTTGTCAGAGATATAACTTATTGGTTTTCTATATCCGGTCGTTCTGTTTCGTTTTTATACGGTTTTATCGGGAGTGAAGATTTGATTTACTTCTTGATTGTAATTCTGTTATTTCTTTCTTTAACGATAGTTCGTCTGCAAGCCTGTCGACAAAAAGCTCGATGGATTCATTCTATGAGTAAATATTTGTTGATTTTTTCAATTACGATTATTTTAGGATACATTACGTCTCGTCCGGTAATGAAATGTTACTATGATGCCACGACGACTAAAGCTAATACATTAACGCCTAATAGTCAGGATGTAATTGCAAAAATGGAAGGTGGTTTGACGATTACAACTTATGTAAATTTGTTTGATGAGACGAATCATCCCATAGCATTCCCGCGTTTTGTGAATAATGATATGGCTCGTTTTAGTCATTACTTACGTTTCAAGCCGGAAATTAAACTTAAGTATGTATATTATTATGATTCAATATACAGTCCGAGTTTGGAATATCGGTTTCCCAATATGTCGATGCAACAGCGTGCAGAGCGGCTTATGGAGCTTCATAAAGTAAATTCCAGACTCTTTTTAAAGCCGGGTGAAGTTGATAAATTGGTGGATCTTTCTAGCGAGGGGAAAACCTTCGTACGAGAATTGGTTCGAGATAACGGTGAGAGAACGTTTCTTAGAATTTATAATGATTTCGAAAAATTACCATCAGAGGCTGAAATAACTGCAGCATTTAAGCGGATTACGATGAGATTACCGATTGTCGGTTTCTTGTCGGGGCACGGGGAACGATCAATCAAAGAGGATGATAACCGAAGTTATTCTGCCTTTGTTAATTATAAAACATTTCGTCCGGCCTTAATAAATCAAGGTTTTGATGTTGCAGAAGTAATTTTGGATAAACCTATACCTGATGATATTAAAATATTAGTGATTGCAGATCCTCAACAGGAGTTGACCGAGAACGAACGTCGTAATTTGGATCAGTATATTGAGCGTGGAGATAATTTGGTAATTGCGACAGAGCCTAAGAGACGTGATGTTGCAAACTCTCTCATTGAGCGTTTTGGAGTGAAATTTGTCCCAGGGATTTTGGCAAATTCTGGAGAGTATTCTAATTTAACACAATCTCGTCCTACGGCAGATATTAAAAATATTGATAATTTGTATCAATTAGCGGGATTACGTTATTTTGGTTCGGTCATTTCAATGCCTGATGCGGTTGGGTTAGAGTATACGCTTGATAAAGGATTTAACGTTACAGAAATTCTTGCTACCGATACGCTTGCTTGGAATGAGTTACAAACTACTGATTTTATGAATGAGGACCAAAGAGCTACACTTGATAATGGTAGTGGTGAGATTCAAAAGAAATATGTGACAGGTTTGGCTTTGACCCGAAAAATGGGAGAAAAAGAACAAAAGATAACAATATTGGGTGATGCAGATTGTATTGCAAATGGAGAATTAAGTACTAGTCGAAGAGGGGTGCGTGCTTCAAATTTTACCCTTATTCAAAGTTTGTTTTTTTGGTTATCGGACGGGGAAGTTCCTATTGATGTGCGTAGACCTGCATTTACAGATAATAATTTGCTTGTGGAGGAAGGTGACATGGGACTAATAACTATGTCATTTCAATGGCTTTTCCCTTGTCTGATACTAATTTTAGCTATGGTTATTTGGTTGAGAAGGAGAGGACGTTAAATAATTTGAGTATATCCGTGTCGTGATGACGAGTCGGTAAATGCAATTTGTATCAAGAAGTATTCCTGGGGTGATTAAAATGTTGGAAAAAATTTACCAACCAATCTCCCCAGGATATGTTTATTGAATGCTAGAGTATATTAGGGTGTAAAAGTTATTAGACCGGAAATTTATCTAAAGGGCAAGGAGCTAGTAACGAGGAAAGTTGAAATTGAAATAATATCAATATTTATATGAGTATATAACAATTTGGGGATAACAGAATAAATCTTTATTTTTGTAGCACTATGAGTGCTATTATTCAGACCAATAAAGACTTTGAAGTATTCTTTCGGGAGAATTTTCCATCCGTGTACGCTTTCATGAAACGCTACACGGGGGATGATGAATTAGCGGCAGATTTAGCACAAGAGACTTTTATCCGGGTTTATGAACGGCGGGATGAGATTGTTTCTGTTGATTACGGGAAAGCTTTTTTATACACGGTTGCGCGTCATTTGTACTGGAATCATTGTAAGCATCAACGGGTGAAGGAAAATTATTTTGCGCAATTGGATGAGGGCAACGTGGATGATTACGATTTCTTGCAGGAGGTTACCCGGCAGGAGACCATGCGAATGTTATATGTTGCTATTGACCAGTTGCCACCACAGACTCGTAACGTGATCCTTTTGAATTTGGAAGGGAAAACGAACCCTGAGGTTGCGGAAGAATTAGGTATTTCCGTGAACACGGTGAAGTGTTTGAAAAAGTCTGCTTACGAGACATTAAGGGGGACCCTATCCCAAAATTACTTTGTGATTTTGATATTCCTGTTAGGGGAGTAAATGTTAAATCTTTTCTTTTTTTGAATTTTTTTTCTAGTTTGACCTACCCACTTTTCATTTGAAGTAATCTCTATGATAAAATTACAAATGTAAAAGTATGGATTTACTAAAAAAACGTTTGGATATTGCCCGGCTTATTGCCGAAGAGTTGATCGGAACGATTGATGACAAGGATCGGGTCGTGTTGGCCCGTTGGTTGGATGAGGACGAACGACACCGGGGGGAATATGCGAATATTTTAGAATCATTAAAGACTGGGAACGAGGCTTGGAAGGATCAGGAGCGGGGGAGGCAGTTAATGGAATCCCGATGGGGGACAGTGAAATCTCATACGGTTCGGAAGACTGACCGGTGGATTACGTGGAGTAAGTATGTGGCGGTTATCGTGTTATTCGTGAGCATTGGAATTTTTTGGCTTGTAAATGAAGAAAAGCAGGAGGTGGAGAATGGTACTGTTGCCCAAATTGAACATGGTAGCATGAAAGCGCAGCTTGTACTTGCTAATGGAAAAAAGGTGGATTTGAGGCCAGAAATAAGCTTACAATTAGAAGAGGAGGGGGGAACCCGAATTTTGACATCAGATAATAGGGTAAAGTATTCGGGGAAGGATTCTTTAGCCGGACAATCGACAGAAGTAAAGTATAATACGTTGATCGTGCCGCGAGGAGGTGAATTTTCGTTGGAATTGGCAGATGGAACTCGGGTGTGGTTGAATGCGGAGTCGAGGTTGCGTTATCCGGTGGCTTTCACGGGTAAGGAGAGAAAAGTTGAGATGGAGGGAGAGGTTTATTTTGAAGTGGCAAAGAATAAGGAAAAACCTTTTATTGTAACCGTGAATGGGGTTGATATTCGGGTCTTGGGAACAAGTTTTAATGTTTCGGCTTATCAAGAAGAGGTGGTGGCCACGTTGGTCGAAGGAAAGGTGCAGTTGAAAAAAGGTAATGAACAGGTTATTTTATCGCCTAACCAGCAAGCAATATGGTCTGATGACGAGTTTAGAGTGAAACAGGTAGATGCCCGTAATTATGTGTTATGGAAAGAGGGGATTTTTTATTTTGAAGATGTTGATTTGGAGACAATTCTGGATGATATGGCCCGCTGGTATAACGTGAATGTTTTTTATATGAACCCAGCGTTGAAAGAGATGAAATTCTCTGTCGAGATTAGACGTTATGGGGATATAAACGAGATCCTGAGAAGAATAGAACAAACTAAACGTGTAAAATTTGAAATAAAAGATAGAACTATAAACGTGTATGAATAAAAAAAGACAGACAGCACCCCCATGCTATCTGTCCGAATACATTCAATATTTAATTCAATGTAAAACTCAAGAACAAAGTTATGAAAAAAAAATGTAATTCTGGTGGTCTTATGAAAATAAGGCTGCGAAAAACATTGTTGGTTATGAAATTTTTGTGCTTTTTTTTCTTGTTGTCTGTTTCGGTATCAGCAGCAAGTTATTCACAGAATGCAAGGTTTACTCTGGCATTGGAAAATGTTGCGTTGACGGATGTTTTTTCGACTATCCGGAAAAGTAGTGAGTTCACGTTTATCTATAATATGGATGACGTGAGGAATATCCGGGTAAAATCAATAAACGTACATGAGGCTACTATCCAAGAGATTCTGGATGAAGTCCTTCGAAACACGGGGTTCGTTTACCAGATTGAAGATCATGTGATCGTGATTCAACCCCAGGAGGTGAAAGAAGAAAAGAAATCCGTGCGATTAAAAGGGTGGGTTCGTGATAAGAAAAAAGAACCGCTACCAGGGGTGACGGTAAGAATGGTGGGGGTGAGCTTGGGAACGGCAACCAATGCTCAAGGATGGTTTGCGATAGATTTACCTGTGACGAAAGGGGAGGTGGAGTTTTCTTTCGTGGGATATAAAAAACAGAAAATTGCTTTTACGGAAAAAACAGATACGCTGCAGATCGTGATGGAGGAGGATTTCCAACAGGTGGAAGAGGTGGTTGTGACAGGTATTTTCAATAAACCGAAAGAGAGTTTTACAGGGGCTGTTGTGGCGGTAACCAAAGATGATATTAAGGCAAACTATTCTCGTAATGTCCTTCAGACATTAGCTAATATTGATCCAAGTTTACGGATTGTGCAGAATAATAAAATGGGATCGGATCCGAATACATTACCAGAGATTCGTTTGCGTGGTGTTTCAACGATGTTGACAGCAGAGGAATTGAAATCACAAGAAAGTGGACGTCCGGATTACAATCGTCCTTTATTTATCATGGATGGTTTTGAGGTTGATCTGGAACGTGTCATGGATATGAATGAGAATGAAATTGAGAATATTACGATTTTAAAAGATGCCAGCGCAACATCAATGTATGGGTCCAGAGGTGCTAATGGCGTGATCGTGATTACAACGAATCGTTATACAGCTGGGAATTTGAGGATTATGTACCAAGGACGTGTAAATGTTCAAATTCCATCTCTTGGTACTTATGATAATTTGATGTCAGCCTCAGAGAAATTTGAATTAGAGAAAGAGTATGGTCTTTGGGAGAGCGATTTATATAAAGAATTATATGATGAAATAGAAACTAATATCGCTAATGGGTTGAATTATAATTGGCTAAAGGTTCCGACTCGTACAGGGGTTGGGCAAAATCATATATTACAAGTTAGTGGAGGACAGGAATCATGGAATTATTCTTTGGATTTGAATTATCAATCGACTCGTGGAGCTATGAAAGATTCTGAGCGTAATAATTTCAATGGTACCATGAGCTTGGGATACCGTAAGGATAAATGGAATATTTGGCAATCTTTGTCGATAGGGGTAAATAGTAATCAAGATTCTCCTTATGGACAATTTTCGAATTATGTGAATATGAACCGTTACTGGAAACCATATGATGAAGATGGGGAGCCTGTTGAATATTATTATCATCCTAATGGAGGATTTAACTATCCTATTGATAATCCGTTATATGACAAGAGTGTTGGTGTCTGGGCAAAAACAAAATATTATAGTACTCGTAGTAACACTCGATTAAAATATAATTTTACAGAAAGATTTTACACGGAGGTATCTTTCGGTATCTCTCGGAAAGAAACGAAGGGGGATTCCTATTATCCGCCGAGTCACAAAAATTTTAATACCGTGACAGAATTAGAGCAGAAAGGTTCTTTTACGAGAGGTGAACGTGAAAATATAGAGTGGCAAGTGCGTGGTACGTTGTATTATACAAACACGTTTAAAGATAAACATATGTTCTCTACGGGATTTAGTACAGAATTATCGGAGTCAACAGAAGATAATGCTAATTGGACGGCCCGTGGCTTTATGGCTGATAATATTGATCATCCGGGGATGTCCTTGGCCTATCCCGAAAATGGTCATGTTTTTGGTGATAAGAGCGTGACTCGTCGGGCAAGTTTTTCCTATATCGCAAACTACTATTATGATCAACGTTATTTCGTGGATGGATCTATTACTTATAATGGTGCATCTTCTTTTGGCGAAAATAGTCGATTTTCTCCTTATTATTCTATTGGTGGTGGTTGGTTGATGAATAATGAATCTTTCATTCAGAACAATCTTCCATTTATCAATGAATTGCGTTTACGTTATTCCTTTGGTGTTGTGGGAAATTCATCTTTAGCTCCTCAAGATTATATGGAGGTTTTTAATCGTAATTCGCAAGATCTTTATTTGGGAGGACTTTGTTGGACATTGAATGGTTTTGCTAATCCGAACCTAAAACAACAAAACACAATACAACATAATGTTGGTGTTGATTTAGGTTTATTTAATGATCGGATATCCATTCAATTTAACTACTATAATTTCTTGACAAATAATACATTGACGGATATGAATTTACCCATTTCTCATGGGTTCAATGCCGTGAGAGGTAATATTGGGAAAATTCGGAATGAAGGATTTGAATGGTATTTGAACTTCGTTTTGTTGAATAGTGAGGCAAAAGGGATTAGATGGAATCTGAATGCTAACATTACTCGTCTTAGAAATACGATTGTAGAACTCTCCGAAGGATTTAAAGAAGCGATAAAAGGTCAGTTTAGGGAGATGGGTACTGCTACAGATGCGATTAAATATCAGGAGGGTAAATCTATGGATGCTATTTATGGATTACGTTCCGTGGGTATTGACCCGACTTCCGGACAACGTGTTTTTTTGAAGGCAGATGGGGTAACGACAACATTGGAACAAAATCCTGATGATTTGGTTTATTTGGGTGATAGCCAGCCGAAAGTGAATAGTACATTTAATACTTCTTTTACATGGAAGGGGTTGAGTGTAATTGTTGGATTCGGAGTGAAATGGGGCGGAAAACAAATAAATTATACTGAATTGAATAGGGGTGAAAATGTTAGTTTGTCTTCGAATCTTGATCGACGGCTTTTAAAATATGGATGGAGACATATCGGGGATCAGGCTCGTTATAAAAATCAATGGGGAACGACTTCACGTGATATTGCAACGAGGGTTTGTAGTGATTTTGTTCATAAAGATAATGTTTTTAGTTGTAATAATGTAAATATTCATTACTCGTTCCCGAAGGAATGGTTGAAAAAAGTTATTGGTTTGGAAAGTTTAGCCATTTCGGCTGATTTATCAGATATTTTCTATTTTTCAACCATTGAAAGAGAAAGAGGAACATCTTATCCTTTCTCCATAAATCCTAATTTTTCCATTTCTTGTACATTCTAAGTTTTCGTGATATGAAGAAAAAAATATATATATTAGGTTTAAGCGTGCTACTGGCATGTAGTGCTTGTGAAGATTGGCTGACGATCCAACCGGAAACGACAGTTGCTGCAGAAACATTGTTTAAAACAGACGTGGGGATAACGCAAGGTCTAAATGGAGCTTATTATACGGCAATGTCAATCTATGCACCTATCAGTTATTTCGGAGGATCTTCGTTTGTTGAGTATATGGCAAATACTTATTATTGCGATCCGGAAATGAAAGGTGATGATTACTATTTTTCAATTCATACTTATGAACAATCGGATAGCCAGAATAATGTTAATGAATGGTGTTTTACCGGACTCTACAAGGTAATCGCCAATTTGAATTCAATGCTTAGCGAGATGGCTAAAAATGTAGAAAAGTTGACTCCGAACATATACAAGATTTGTCGAGGAGAGGCATACGCTTTGCGGGCATGTTGCCATTTGGATATATTACGACTCTATGGACCGGTTCCATCTGCGGCAGATGCATCAAAAACATACGTACCTTACGTGCGGGTGAATGATGTGGAGGACTATACGTATCATACATTCAATCAATTTATGGATTATGTTCAAATGGATTTAGACAGTGCGGAGATGTTTTTGCAGACGGTTGAGCCCGTATTGACACAGACATTTGAAGCAACAAATTCGACATCGAATATATGGCCCTATAGAAAAAGTCGTTGTAATTACTACGCTGTATTAGCATTACAAGCTAGGGCTGCTTTGTGGAGAGGGGATAAAGAGAAGGCTTTACGTTATGCGAAATTAGTGAAAGAAGCCAAAAATGAAGATGGAACTTCAAAAGTTCGGTTGACAACTCCTAATGATAATATGAGTGATTATACGGTGACGGATAAAACTCATTATTCAGAGCATCTGTTTGGAATAAAGAACGAGACGTATGATGTAAATTCCTTTTCAGATCCTTTTTCTAGAAAGGTATGTTACAATAAAGAGGATTTTATAATAAATTTATACGGAGAAGATTATAAAAATGATTTGCGGTATAAGAATTGGTGGAATATCAGTGGAAAGTGGGAATGGGTTGGTGATTGGCAAACCGGACATTCCGTTTGGGTGACAGATGGAAAGTATTATATAACTAAATATAATGACTTTACAACCAATAATACATCAGCTCCGCATAATTTCCCGATTATTCGTTTGCCGGAAATGTATTTCATTATAATGGAGTGTGGGACATTAACAGAGGCTAATGCCGCTTATGAAGAATATTGCAATGCCCGAGGGATTACTTATAAGCCATTGACTGAAGATGATCGTCAAGAACGGGTGATATTGGAAAGTATTCGGGAATATGTTGCTGAAGGACAAAATTTTTTCACATATAAACGTAATAATGTGAAAAATATGTATGGGGCTATCACCACTAGCTCAGAGGATCAATATATCATGCCATTGCCTGAAGCCGAATATGCAGATGTTAAATAATAAAGTGTAAGAGTATGAAAAGAGTATTGTTAATTATATTATGCACTATGGGGTTATGGAGTGCTTGTACTGAAGAAAAACCTAATTTTTATAGGGGTGGAGATGGGCTGTGTTTTTATTATGATCAAATTGGGCCATATGATTCTAATCCATATTTTGGAGAGGGAATAGATGGGCGGGATTCCATGACGATTGTGTCTTCCACGAAGTTAAGAGATACGCTTTATTTTAGATTAATGGTTTATGGGCAAAAAAGTACGAAGGATCGTTATTTTTCTTTGAAACAAAGTACTCTTTCACATGTGGATAGTGTGAGTTATGTTAATGATTCAACGGCCGTTGCTGTAGAAGGGATAAATTTTGTTGCTTTTGATGATCCTGAAATGCAAAAATATTGTGTCATTCATCCGGATTCTTCCAGCGTGTATATACCGATTATAATGACGTATGATCCGAATACAGCAGGGGAAAGGCAAAATTTTTGCTTGTATTTTGAGATCGTTCCGAATGAGGAGATTTCTGTTTTTGACCCTCGGTTTTATCGTGCAGAGTTACGGATGAGACAAACTGCATATTAATGAAAGATTATGATGGACAGGAGGTAATGTTTACCTCTTGTTTTTTGAATGATTATATCTCTGTAATTTTATAGTGTATGAAAAAAATAATATTATTCATTGTTAGCTCCCTATTTATAACTTCTTTATATGCTCAAACAAAATTTCAGGAATTGTCCCTGACGAAAGCGCTGGAGCTGGCAAAGAGTGAGAAAAAGTTAGTGTTTATTGATTGCTATACTTCATGGTGTGGCCCATGTAAGATTATGGCAAAAGAGGTTTTACCCCAAAAGGAAGTGGGTGATTTTTTGAACGAACTTTTCGTGTGTGTGAAATATGATATGGAAGAGGGAGAAGGGCCGGAGCTTGCGAAAAAGTACAAGGTGGATGCTTATCCCACGTTTTTATTGTTGAATGCAGATGGGGATTTAATTAATTCGATCGTGGGAATGACTCCAATGGGAGGAGAGTTTATTTATAAAGTAAAATTAGCTTTGGGAGAGATCTCTACGGTGAAAATGGATTCCATGTATGCAGTTGGGAATCGAATGACTCGTTTTGTACTTTCTTATTTGAAAGCGTTAGAGGCAACCAAACAGTATGATAAAGCAAAAGTGGTTACAACTGATTTAATGAAGAATTTGAGTGATAGTCAAAAATCTTACGCAACGTATTGGTTTCTTTACGAGAATCCGAAAATATCCCCCGTGGGATCCGAAAATATCAACTACTTGTTGCGTCATGTGGATAATTTCCGTAAAGGTGTGGGGGTCGAGCCTGTGAATGCAAAATTAACTTCGATGTTTGAGAATCAATTAGAGGATATGATCCGAGGAAGGAATAAAACAATAGATATAGCGGATGTGGAGGTGGTCGAGAAGAATTTAAAAGCTTGTAATTTACCAGGTAAGGATTATTTGTATGATTATGTTGCCTTGTTGAAAGGAATGTTTTCGTATGATGCAGATGTAGCATTTGCTGCTTTTATGAAGATTTTCCCCACGATGAAAGAGGAGAAGTTGAATTATTTATATTTCCGTCCAATCACTTTCCTAAAAGGAAAATGGGATGATCAACAGAAAAAGAAATTAATTGATTTGTCCTTGAAGTTATCACCCGAAGTGAAAAATGTCGTGTTACAGGATGGACTGAAATATTTTGCAAAAGAGATTAAAAAGTTCTAATTTATTCATGTAACTTGTGATGTTTATGAACTTGGAAACAGGTTTATAAACATCACGGGTTTGTAAAATTGAAATAGGTATGAATAAGTTATTCATTACATTTTTATTGTGCTTGCCTTTGTTTAGTTGGGCCGGGAAAGATGGAAATATAAAGGTTTTGAAAAAAGGAGATGTGTGTCCGAAATTCGTCTTTAAGGATGTCGACGGGGAAAAAATGTCGTTGGAGCAGTTCAAAGGGAAATACGTGGTGATCGACGTGTGGGCCTCATGGTGTCAGCCCTGTAAACAAGAGTTCCCGAATTTGAAAAAGTTGGAAGAAAAATATAAGGATAAAAATATTGTATTCGTGAGTATTTCCAGTGATGCTCAAGAAAGGCGCTGGCGTTTTGAGCTGGGCTTTTTGCGGGAGAGACTGGAATTGCAATGGTGGATAGTGGGTAACGAGAATTTTATGCGTGCTTTTGAAATTGCAGCCCTTCCGCGTATGATATTGCTGGACAAGGAGGGGCGAATCGCAGAATTAAAGTTACCAAAGCCTTCGGATCCGAAATTCGAGAAGATATTAAAAAAGTTGAGAGGATTATGATTTTATTTTTGTTGCAAAAGTTAATTGATAATGAAATTTATTTATATACAGTTAGTTGTGGTTTTATGCCTTGGGATTGGGGGATGCCAACGAGGAGGATGGAAGGGGAAATATACTTTGACCGTGATGATGGAAACTAATCCGCAAAATAAATTGTTCGTGTTTTATAAAGATGGGAGTGATAGCATTCGGGTGGATTCGGCGATTTATATGAATGGGAAATTTGAATTGAAGGGACGGATACCTTACCCACAACGGGCATTGGTGCGTATGGATCAAAAGAATCCAACTTTCTTTGAGGATGCAGTTCGGTTCATGGATGATGCTATGTTTGTATTTCTTGAAGAGGGAGATATACAAGTGTTGGCTGAAAAGACGTTGAGAGGGGCTAGAGTAAGCGGAACACCATCAAATGTTGATTTACAGGTATATACGGATAGTATCAGCTTTTATCGAGATTGGTTGGATGGATACCGAAAAAGATATGGTGAAGCGTACCGTAATCGTGATGACGTGGCTTTTATCAGTTTAAATAGGGAGAATACTTTGATGGAAGGCAGGCTCTACGAGGTGGAAAAGCGTTTTTTTGACCAGCATCCGGGATCACTTGTTGCCTTAGATTGGTTGGGAAGAACGTATAATATAGCCCGAGAAAAGTCAAAGATTATTCCCTTGTTTGAAATGTTGGATGAGGAGGTGAAAAATTCTGAATTAGGGCAGAGATATAGGAAACTCTTGGAAGAGACGGTCTCGGTGGAGATGGGAGGTATTGCTCCAGATTTTACAGCTAAAAATATAAATGGAAGAGACGTTTCGTTGAGTTCTTTCCGGGGGCAGTACGTGTTACTGGATTTTTGGGCGTCGTGGTGTGGACCTTGTCGTAAGGAAAATGTGAATGTGCTGGAAGTGTATAATCGTTTTAAAGATAAAGGGTTTACGGTAATAGGGTATTCTCTGGATGGTTCTGAAAAAGCATGGTTGAGGGCAGTGGAGAAGGATGGGATGCCTTGGGAGCAGTTGGCTGGGATGAATGGAGTGAAGGTCGATGCCTCAAAATTATATGGTGTGGTGGCTATTCCTAGTAATTTTTTGCTTGATCCGAAGGGAAAGATCGTGGGTATAGATTTGAGGGGTGAAGAGTTGGAGAAGGCTTTGGAGCAAATGTTTGAGGACTAGGGGGAAATCAGTAAGAGGATGTTTTAAATTGTTCGGGAATTACACTTTTTTAATAAGATGTAATACCTCTTTTGAGAATTTGAAATGTCATGTACACGAAACGAAGATTATTGAATTAAAATAGATTAGTATGAAGATGATAAATTATTGGCGCAAATTCTTGAGTATCGGTTTGTATTTGGTCGTATTCGGTACCGTAGCGTGTCAAGGACAAAAAAACGAAAAAGAGGTTGTGTATCGTGATTATACGCACATGGAGGCAGATCTGTTGGATTCTTTGAAACGGGATGAGGTAAAAACGTTATTCCGTGGGGTGCATGTGTTACGGCAGCAGGCTCAGCAGGTAAAAGAGAGTACTCCAGTCCGGTTGGAATCTCAACGGGTAGAGAAGAAAAAATTGAGCCCACAAGATATGATCGAGAAGAGAAGGGGCAGCGTGTTGACTGTCAACAAGTATCATCGTGCGATGATGCATCCGGAAGGAGTGACAGGCTGGGCAACGGCAGTCGTGTTATCGAACGACGGGATTTGTGTCTCGAATTACCATGTGTTTTGGGAATTTCTGGACTCAACAGCTAAGTTGAATCCACGGGATAGTATTATGTTTGTTGCCACGGAAGAGGGGAGAGTATACCCGATTACCGAGATCTTGAGTTTTAATAAAGCTGCAGATGTGACTTTCTTCAAGATTGATACACGGGGAGATATGCTTACCCCGATACCATTGGGAAATGACCTCCCGGCGGGGACAGGGGTACATTTGTTAAGTCATCCGGAAGGATATCCGTATGCATACACGAACGGGGTGGTTATGCGAACAACGACTTCTGACGCTAAAGATCCCTTTGCACGCCGGATGGAACTTACGGTTGATTACGCCAAGGGGTCAAGTGGGGGACCGATCATGGATGATTGTGGAAACATGGTGGCGATGGTGTCTAGTATACGTGCGATATTTTATTCTAATCAGCCGCCTTATAGCCAGCAGATGAATGTGAAACTGACAATTCCTGTGAGTTCATTGAGAATGTTGATGCAGGGAAAGAATGAATAAAACTAGCATATATTCGAAAAAATATTTACCTTTGCCATGTATTATTGTAGGTATATCGAATGAAAGTTTTTGTGAAATATTGCGTGTTGCTTTTGGTGGCAGTAATCTATCTTGGACAAGGGATAGATTCTACTCGTTATTTAGCAAAGGCAACGGGGCAAGAGCGACTTGTTTCACATGAGAAGGATGATTTTGAACGGTTAGCCATGCTGACGGCGATGAACGGAAATGCATTACCGGTCAACACGGTTCAGGATGTAACAAATGTGCAACCGACTTTTCGTTATTTGCAAAAAAATAATATTTCTGTTTATTTAGAAGAATATAAAAGGGTTTTTACTCCTTATTTTAGGTATATTGAAAACGATTATCTCGACTCTTTTGCGTTAAAGCAGGACGTTGGATACTATGTCTTTGCGTTGCGCGAAATCATTGTATGATTTTTGGTTTATTTGTAAAAACGCTGCTCGTTAATTATTAGCGGGTAGAGTTATGTCTTGACTGAATTGTATTCGGGAACAAGAACATACGCATGAATATGTGGAAAAAATAAACTATTTAATTATACAAAAATTATAAAGTCATGAGTGATAGTAAATTTGAATATATCGATGATGTTCTCTTGAATGTAGATAAAGATAAAATAGAAAAAAAGAAAAAATCTCCTATAAAGCCTTTGGCATTGTTGATCTTGGGTGCTGCAATCCTTTGGTATGGTGCGAATTATATTAACACGGCTCAGAGTGATACGCTTTCTTCTGTTGTTATTATGATCGGTTTAGGTGTTGCAGCATGGGGAGTCGTGGCATTTTTGGTAAAGAAAGAGCGTTACGTTTACAAACCAACAGGAAAGGTGTTGAAGAAACATAAAGTGTATGTGGCTGCAAATCAGTCCTCACGATTGTATGATATTTTGGAGCAAAATAGGTATGATGATTTACAATCATTGACCCGTTCCGGACAATCTAATTTAAGCTTGGAGGCTTATTGTAGTGAAGATGAACAATATGCTTTGTTACAAGTCATGGAATTCATTCCTTACAATGACGTGCCGATGACTCCTGTCAAAGTATGTGAAGGAACTCAGGCAAAACAAGTAGCTTATTTCTTAAAATAATACTCTGAACTATTAAGTAGTCCAGAGTTTCCACGAATAATCGGCTTGCAGATAGAGCATCTGTAAGCCGTTTTTTATTCGTGCCCCTTGCTGTTCTCCACGGTGCATGAATTCGGTTATTTCCGGATTATAAATAAGGTCGAAAAGATAATGATTTGAGGAGAGAAGATGATAAGGAATGTCCGGACAATCGGTTATATGCGGCCACATCCCCACGGGGGTGGCGTTAATAATTAAAGGAGTGTTGGGTAGGTAACGGGCAACTTGGTTGTAGGAGATTTCAGAGGAAGAATGGGGGGTACGGCTAACCGTGAATACTTCTATTCCCAAAGAGGTAAGTGCATTCCGGACGGCTTTGGACGCTCCGCCAGTGCCTAAAAGTAAAGCTTGTGTAGGCGGTGTCTGGATAAATTCTAATAAAGATTCTCTGAAACCTAAGATGTCAGTGTTGTATCCGGTTAGGATGGAACCGGAAATCGTGTGTTCTACTTTCACGGAATTAACGGCTCCGATTTTTCTGGCATCCTCGCTGATATGGTCTAAATAGGGAATGATCTTCTCCTTGTAAGGGATCGTGACGGCAAATCCTTTTAGCGAGGGGGTTGTTTTAATGACTTGTAGTGTCTGTTCAATATTATCAGATTCGAAGTTCACAAATTCTGCATCTATTTTTTCTGCCTTGAACTTCTCAGTGAAGTAAGTCTTTGAAAATGAATGTCCCAAAGGAAAACCGAGTAATCCGAAAAGTTGCATGGGAGTTTATAAGGTTTGTAAGGTTTATAAGGTTTAAAAAGTTCGGGAGGCATAATTTCCTATGGAGTATTTATTTCATCTACAGTTGTTTTACGACAGATAAAGACACGGTCACTTTATGAACCTGACGAACTTTATAAACCCTTGATGAACTATTTTTTTAGTACTACGGCTAGTTTTTCAATACCCCATATGAGTAAAATACCAATGATACACATGAGGATTGCCTGCCATACAAGAGGATCGCTCCCGTTAACTTGCTTGAAGGTATTGGGGAGAACGTTTTTTTCAACATCAAAAGCAATCCCGTTAACCAGTTCTGTATCTGTAATTTTCCAGGGCCAGATTTTGTTGAGTGATCCGACCATGAATCCTGTTAATAGGGCTACTGTCATTCCATGATAGTTTTTCAATAACCAGGATAGCAAGTGTGAGAAAGCGACTATACCAGCCACAGCTCCAACTAAGAAGGTAAGTAGAACGGGAATGTTGAATTCGCTGACGGCGGTAATGATGTATTCGTATTTCCCTAAAAGTAACAGAATGAAGGCACCGGATATTCCCGGTAGGATCATGGCGCAAATGGCGATAGCCCCGGAAAGGAGAATAAACCACCAGTCATTCGGAGTACTGGTTGGGGAGAGAACCGTGATCGTGTACGCGATGATGGCGCCAACGATTAACGAGGTGATGGTTAGTATATCCCATTTTTTTATTTCTCTTGAAACCATGAGGGCAGAAATAATGATGAGACCAAAGAAAAAGGACCAAATGTATAACGGGTGGGTTTCTAGCAAGTATTTCATCAATTTTGCCAGTGAAAATATGGATATGGCAATACCTGCAACGACAGAAATTAAAAAGTTTCCGTTAATGTGTTTCCAAAACTCTTTTAACTGGAAGGTTCCCAACAAACGTAATGCTTTCAGGTTTATTGATCGAATCGACTCGATCAACTCTTCATAGATACCCGTGATAAATGCAATAGTACCTCCTGAAACACCCGGGATTACGTCTGCGGCACCCATGGCACATCCTCTAAGTACTAATAGTAAGTAGTTCTTTTTCTTCTCCATGAACAATAAATTAATTTCTTGATTTTAAATTTTAGATTTCCTTTCACGAATCAACATTTTTGATTTACGATTTATGAATCACCTGAAATCATAAATCGTAAATCTAAATTCATTTATTCTACTTTAAACACGTTACGGTGTTCAAAACGCAACAAGTCAAAGACAGTTTTTACCGGGGTGAAGGTGGATAGCGGAACTTCCACGAATATCGTGTTCCAGTTGGCCATGGCACCATTCCACAATCCGGGTAGTTCTTGAACTTTAATATCTTTCCCGCCTAGTGATTTGCTGGTGATGAATCCCTGTGTGTTATCGATGTATTTGGTCAAGTCATATTTCTTACCTTTATAGTTATAGGTACTACATACGATGTCCACGGGATTAAAGTGGGTTGATTGGGTGAATATTTTTTTCTGATTTCGATCTTTCAGGTTGACTTGAGCGCTCTCCACGATCATCAAGCGTGTTGCATGTTCGTGGTCTTCAACCCAGAACGGTCCTCCACCCGGTTCTCCTTCATTTTTCACCATTCCGCATACACGCAATGGTCGATCAAGTAATTGTTTTAAATAAGCGACTCTTTCCTTACGGTCAGTATGAACTAATCCCTCTTTGGGTTTATAACCGAGGTGGTCGTAGATATATTGCTCGATTTCATTCAAATTTTCGTCTGTAATACTGTTTTTCTTGCTTAAGATTTTCATGTAATTGAAAATCTGGTTCTGTGTTTTTAACAAAACTCCGGCAAGGATTTTCTTGTATTTTACTGTGTCTGCCTTGCTACGATCGGGTGCCACGTTGTCAATGTTTTTGATGAAGATTAGGTCTTCTTTCAGGTCATTGAGGTTGTGAATCAATGCACCATGACCACCGGGGCGGAACACGATGTTTCCCTCGTTGTCTCTCACGAGATTACCTTCCGTATCAAGACTCACAGTATCTGTTGCTGGCGACTGGACAGAATACGTAATGTCGTATTTCAAGTTGAATTCTTTCTGGTATTTTTTGAGAACAGATTTCATGAGGGCTTTGAATTTGCCTATATGTTCTTCTGATACCGTGAAATGAATATGAGCTTCCTTACCGTCGTTGGCGTAGAGTGCCGCTTCTACCAAGTGTTCTTCTACAGCCGTGCGGATATGGTCCCTGTAAATATGGAAATCAATTAATCCCTTGGGTGTGGCATTGTAATTAAGCCCCTTGGGGGTAAGGATGTATTCTAGAATTTCAATGAGTTGATTCTTCCAGAGTAATTTGTCTAAATCAAGGCGATCTTTGTAAAGAGCCTCTTTTAGGTGTGGGTAGAATGGAAATTCTTTCAATTTCTCGAAGAACGAGAATATACTTCCGGGTTCCTTGTCTTGCCGGAATTTCAAATAGTCTTCATCGCTACCCGTGTACGTGTTGAAAAACGTATTTAGCGTTTTGAACATGCGTGATGCGGAACCGGAGGCCGGAACCATTTTCACGATTTTCAACGAATTCATTCTTTCCTCGAAGATGCGGATGAATTCATCGGCTTGTTCGTCATTCAAACCGTAGATTCCGTTGTTTATTGTTGCCGCATCCCGAATCTGTACAAAATCAAACCCCTGCTTGAAATTTTCAAGCTGGTTTTCAATTTGCTCGGGTTTTATTCCCCTGCGTTTAAATTGTTTGAGATCACTTTTCGTGTACATAATTTCAGGTTTGTAAGTACGTAAATAGTTTTGCAAGTTACGAATTATTGTGCAGAAAGCAAAATTTGTCTTTTGCGTTGCAGGCTGCCGGGTGAGTCTCTGACTCTGAGGGTTATGGGTGTTTATCGTGAACTTGTAACTTGTTAGCTTGTTATTTATACGAGAAAGAAGACAATTAATTGTCTTCTTCTTCGTCATATAATTCTTCTTGATTCTCTAATTCGGTTTCGAAAAATTCTTCCGCTTCTTCCATGAGAGATTCAATGTCGTCTGTGCAGAGAGGCTCTTCGTCAATCCAGTAAATTTTCTGGTTGCTGTAAAAGCCATCCATGTCACATTGAATAATACATTGAGGCTTTTCCGTGTGCACAACATATACTAGATCTGGTGCTTCCTGGGAATTGTCTGCAATAAGAAATTTTGGTAACATGATGTTCACTGTTTTTAAATTTACGTGGCAAATATAGAAATAATTGAAAACGGTGATATTGAAAATTGAAAATTATTTTAAGGGTGGAATTTACTGGGGAAAATAATGTATCTTTAGGGCGAGAAATGAAATAAATATGATCGCATCAAGTTTACTATCAAATGTTGTACCGGTATTGAAGAAGGATGATACTTGTGCCCAGGCATTGGGGTGGATGGACTTGTTTCGGGTGTCTCATTTGCCTGTCTTGGATGGAGAAACGTACGTGGGGTTGTTATCTGATGAAATCATGTATGCGCACGGGAGTATTCATGATCCGATCGGTAAGTTGGATATACCCAGGGAAATGACTTTCGTTTACGAAGATGTACATATGTATGATGTTATCGGGGTTGCCTCTTCACGGCTTTTGTCGGTGGTACCGGTTTTGAACCGAAAAGAGGTATATCAGGGAGCTATTTTGTTAACAGACATCTTGCATAATATTGATAAACTTTTGTGTATAGACGATCCTGGCGGAATTATCGTGTTGGAAGTAAATAAAATTGATTATTCTTTGGCCGAGGTCGCCCAAATCGTGGAGTATAACGAGGCGAAGGTGTTGAGTTGCTATGTTACGTGTATGCCGGATTCTAATAAAGTGGCGATTACTCTTAAAGTGAATACGGCCCGGATAGAACCGATTCTGGATACTTTTATTCGTTATCGTTATGTGATCAAAAATACTTTTGTTTCCGGTGAAGAGATGAATGAAGAGATGAAAGATCGTTACGGGCAGTTGTTGAAGTTTATGGAAATGTAGGAAGTTTTAAATTAATTGAATCTAAAATAAATAGATGTGTTCAAAAATAAGTAAAGTTGCGATTTACGGACGGGTGATTCATGAAGAGTTTTATCCTTATTTCAAACAAATGTTGCGTGATCTGAATGAGCGAGGGGTTTGTTTGACTTGTTATAAACCTTTCTATGATTTTTTGAGGGAAAAATGTGGTATTTCTGATGTGTTTCAAGCGTTTTATGAGGAGGATGTTGATCGGGATACGGATGTTTTGTTCAGCGTGGGAGGAGACGGGACATTTCTTGATTCTGCGATGCGAGTGAAAAATCATGGTGTTCCTGTGTTGGGCATCAATAGCGGGCGGTTGGGTTTTTTGGCTAATATAGCTCAAGAAGAGATTCCTCAGGCTATTCATTGGTTATGTGCCGGAGACTTTGACGTGGAACAGCGTGCGTTGGTGAAATTCGAGATGAAAGATAATCCTTTTGCTGAATTTAATTATGCATTGAATGAGATAAGTGTATTGAAGACAGAACGTTCCTCTTTGTTGAAGGTTCATGCTTATATCGAGGAAGAATATCTCACCACATACTGGGCTGATGGCGTGATCGTGGCCACGCCTACCGGGTCTACTGCCTACTCGTTAAGTTGCGGGGGGCCGATCGTGGCTTTGGGTTGCGATAACTTGATCATAACTCCGGTAAGCCCGCATAATTTGAATATGCGTCCCTTGATTTTGCCTGGTAATGTGCAAATCCGTTTAAAAGTTGAGAGTCGTTCAGGAGACTTCATGTTGAGTGCTGATTCTCGTATGCAAAGAATGTCGGATAATCACGAATTATTTATATCTTCGGGCGATTTTAAAATGAATGTTGTGAAAATGCCTGATCATAGTTATTACGACACGTTACGGAATAAATTGAATTGGGGCGAGGACAAGAGAAACAAGAAAGATAAAAGTTGAAACAATTTTAAATAATAGGGTTAATTTTATTGGAGAGTGAAAAGTAATTTTCAATTTTCAATTTTCAATTTTCAATTAATTATGGATAAAGAGAATATACCGGAACACGTGGCAATTATTATGGATGGAAACGGAAGGTGGGCCAAAAGTCACGGTTTGGAGAGATGGGAAGGTCATAAAAAAGGAGTAGATGCGGTAAGAACAGCAATGGAGGCTGCTGGGGAGATTGAGGTGAAGTATTTGACTTTATATGCTTTTTCGATAGAGAACTGGAATCGTCCGAAGAAAGAGATAGATGTGTTGATGGGTTTGATGGTGGATGCTATTTTGGCTGAAACTGATAATTTGATGAGAAAACAAGTCCGGGTGAAGGCTATCGGGAATTTGTCGGATTTGCCGGAAGAGGTATATAACAAGTTACAGGGATTAATAACGAGAACGGCATCTAATACCGGGTTAACTCTAGTGTTGGCATTAAGTTATGGGGCAAGATGGGAGATTTTGACAGCGGCCAAGCGGATAGTTCAAGATGTGCGGGATGGCAAAATAGAAGATGTTGAGGCATTTACAGACGCAGATTTTTCCACTTACCTGACGACGTCGGGAATCCCTGATCCCGATTTATTGATCCGAACAAGTGGTGAATGTAGGCTTAGTAATTTCCTTTTATGGCAATTAGCGTATACTGAACTATATTTTCTTGATAAATTTTGGCCCGATTTTGAAAAAGAAGACTTATATTTGGCCATTCGTAATTTTCAAAAAAGAGAAAGACGATTCGGGTTAACCGGAGAGCAACTAAAAAAGTGACTCAGATGACAGGAAAAATAACGCTTTTATTAATCTTTATACTGTGTGTTTATGGGGCAAAGGCCCAAGTCGCAGATACGACACAACAATATGATATTTTTTATTCTTCGCCTAAAACTTACGAACTAGCTGGAGTGCGAGCTGTTGGGGGAGGGGAGAATTATGATGAGGATTATTTGGCACAGATGGCTGGATTGTCAATCGGGATGGCGGTACAGATTCCCGGAGAAACAATCACTCGTGCAATTAAGAGATTGTATGGGCATGGAATCTTTTCAGATGTATCTATTGCCATAGATAAGATCGAAGGGGATAAAGTTTATTTGGCTTTATATATAAAGGAGCGTCATAAACTTTCCAAGATTAATTATGTCGGGCTGAAAAAAGCAGAGGAGAATAAAATCAAAGAAAAGATGAATTTGTTACCGGGTGCCCAGGTGACAGATTTGATGAAGTCAAATCTAAAGATGCAGATCGAGAAGTATCTGAAAGAAAAGGGATATTATAACACGAATATCAGGATTATTCAACGTGATGATCCGGACCATAGTAATTTCGTGATCTTGGATGCTATCGTGGAGAAACATAATAAGATCAAGATTGACGAGATTATCATTACCGGAAATAAGTTAATGAAAGATGGTCGTCTGAAAGGTGCCATGAAGAAGACGAAAGAGAAATCTCTTCGTAATTTCTTCAAGTCGGCTAATTATATAGAAAAAAATTACGATGAAGATAAATTCCTTCTTGTTGATAAGTATAACGAGAAAGGTTTCCGGGATGCTGTGATCCTTTCGGATAGCGTGGTACAGATTTCACCTAAGCGGGTAAAAATTTATATTGATGTACAAGAAGGAAACAAATACTATTTCAATAATATTACATGGGTGGGTAACACCATTTATGGTTCAGATGTTTTGAGTGATGTGTTGAATATCAAGAAAGGTGATGTTTATAACAGTAAATATCTTGAGGAACGAATGACATCTGATGATGATGCTGTTTCTAATCTATATCAGAATAATGGTTACCTGTTCTCCCGGTTGGTTCCGGTGGAGACTATATCCGGAGAGGACTCCATTAACTTGGAAGTCCGGGTGGTTGAAGGTCCTCAAGCGACGATTAACAAAGTAATCATCAAAGGAAATAATCGAACGCACGAGCATGTAATTCGTCGGGAACTATATGTTTACCCGGGAGAATTGTTCAGTCGTGAGGATATTATACGAAGTGCCAGAGAGTTGGCGAATATGGGACATTTTGACCCGGAGCAGATTAAACCCGATTTGGCAAATGTGAATGCAGAGGCAGGAACGGCTGATGTCGTATTTGGTTTAGTTGAAAAAGCGAATGATAAAATCGAACTTTCCGGAGGTTGGGGAGCCGGTATGATCATTGGTTCTGTGGGATTGACCTTCACGAACTTCTCTATTCGTAATATATTTAATTGGGATTCTTACCGGCCTCTGCCGCAGGGAGATGGTCAGACGTTTAGTTTGAAGGCTCAGACGAATGGTAAATACTATACTTCTTTCAGTTTGTCTTTCCGTGAACCTTGGTTAGGTGGAAGAAAGCCGAATTCATTGAGTGTATCATTGTATTTCTCTCGGCAAACGGGATATTCCAGTAGTTACCGGAACTCTTATTATATGAGTAATACTTCTCAGATGTACGACTCTCGTCAGTTAATGTTGACTTACGGTCTTAGCGTGGGATTAGGACGACGAATTAACTGGCCGGATAACTGGTTTACGATGTATAATGAGATTTCGTTCCAGCGTTATCAGTTGAAGAATTGGCCGTATTATATCTTCAGTGATGGTAACTCTAATAACTTGTCTATCGCAACGGTTATCAAGAGAAGTTCTATTGACAACCCGCTGTTTACAAGAATGGGTAGTGAATTCACATTCTCATTGACATTGACCCCGCCGTATTCCTTGTTCTCAAACCGTCATTTCGAGGCAGAGAAGGATCAAGTGAAGTATAGATGGATCGAATATCATAAGTGGAAATTCAGCGGAAAGATTTTCATGCCGTTGACTCGTAGTGAGAAACGTCCGTTAGTGTTGTATGCTTCGGCACAGTACGGGTACTTGGGTTACTATGATAAGAACAAAAAATCTCCGTTCGAGGGATTCGAGATGGGTGGTGACGGAATGTCAGGATATAGCCTGTATGGTAGAGAATACGTGGGATTGCGCGGTTATGAAAACGGATCATTGACTAATGCCGGTTCATCTTTTATTGCCCCGAAATCTTCAGATGCAAGCTTGTATTCCAAGTTCACGATGGAGTTGCGTTACCCGATTTCTTTGGCACAATCAGCAACGATTTATGCTTTAGGATTCTTGGAAGCAGGTAACTCTTGGTACGAGTTGAAAGATTTTGAACCCTTCAATTTGTACCGTTCTGCCGGCGTCGGTTTGCGTGTATTCCTCCCGATGTTTGGTTTGCTCGGTATTGACTGGGGGTATGGATTTGACGATGTGCCGGGACGTAGTGGTGCTGGTGGTTCACAATTCCACTTTGTGTTAGGACAAGAATTTTAGAAATGGAGTGATTTAGTGATTGCGGGTTTCGTGATTTAATACAATCGCATAATCGTAAATCACTGAATCTCTAAATAATTTTGAGCTTCTTTGCATACATTATGTATGTAGGCTAGGAAAAGGAATTTTATTTTATTACTTTTGTAGATCATTTTAAAGACAAACATTATGAAGAATACGTTGAAATTATTTGCTTTAGTAGCATTTATGTTTGCTGCTTTTGCTACTTCTGCTCAAACTGCAAAACCAATTAAGTTAGGTCATCTTGATGTTCAAAAGGTGATGACAAGTATGCCGGAGTTTAAAAAGGCACAGGATGATTTAGCAGCTAAGGAGCAAGAGATTAGAAAAGAATTGACTGCAATGCACGAGAATTATCAAAAATTGATGCAAGAATATCAGGCCAATGCTAAAACACTGACTGAATTAAGCCGTACAGCTAAAGAACAAGAAATTCAAGGATTGGCAGAGAGAATTCAAAACTTTCAACAATTAGCTCAAGAACAAATGGCTAAGACTCAGGAAGATTTATTAGCGCCGATTATTACTAAAATTCAAAATGCAGTTCAAGCCGTAGGTAAAGAAGGTGGTTTCACTTATATTTTTGCTGCAACTCCTAATTTTGGTCAAGGTGCATTATTGTACATGGCTGATAATAGTGAGGATGTGTTACCGCTGGTAAAGAAAAAATTAGGTATTCAATAATTTATATATATAATGAAATAAAGTCGCCCTTTGGGCGGCTTTTTTTTTGCATTCTTTGGGAATAAAAGGTATATTAGCAGCTATAAATTTAATATAATAGACATATGTCTTGTCCGATTGGGGTGTTTGATTCCGGATATGGGGGATTGACGATATTGAAAGATATTGTAAAAGAGATGCCTGAGTATGATTATATTTACTTGGGAGATAATGCCCGTACACCTTATGGAACTCGTTCTTTTGATGTTGTTTACAAGTACACGCGAGAGGCGGTTTTAAAGTTGTTCGGGATGGGGTGTAAGCTGGTTATTCTGGCCTGTAACACGGCCTCGGCGAAAGCACTACGGACGATACAGCAAGTCGATTTGCCCCAGATAGATCCTCAACGAAGAGTGTTAGGGGTTATTCGTCCCAGCGTCGAGGCTGTGGCGGATTTTACCGGGAATGGGCATATCGGTATCTTGGCAACTTCGGGGACCGTGGCGTCTGAGTCGTATTTGTTGGAGATTGCCAAAATTCATTCGGAGAAGGGATTTCTGGTCACGCAGCAGGCTTGTCCCATGTGGGTTCCGATCGTGGAGAATAACGAGATGAATTCTCCGGGGGCGGCTTTCTTTGTACAGAAGTATATAGATACAATTCTGCAAGCTGATTCGCAAATTGACACTCTCGTGTTGGCTTGTACGCATTATCCGTTGTTGAGAAGTGTTATTGACCGCTTTATTCCGGAAGGGATAACCGTCATCCAGCAGGGTGAAATTGTAGCACGAAGTTTGAAAGACTATTTGTGTCGGCACCCGGAGATGGAACGAGAACTTTCCCGGGGGGGGCAGATTGAATTCTTGACCACGGAGAAAGGTGGAATGTTTGATAAGATGGCAGCGCTATTTATGCAGGCGGAAGTGACATCCCGGCATGTAGAACTGTAAAAATAGAGATTCAATAATTTAGAATTTAAAGTTTAGAATTTAGAATGAATGGAATCGCTGTCTTCTTCTATCTAAAATTTAAAATCTAAAATTTAAAATTGTTTTAGGTTATGGACGAGCAGGAAATGATTGAAACGGCTTTCGATGATTTGATAAAATCTTTGCGAAAGGGGACGACTGAGGAGAGTGTGAAAATGATTCGCAGGGCATTTGAATTTGCCCGGGAAGCTCATCAAGGAGTTAGACGTAAGTCAGGGGAACCTTATATATTGCATCCCTTGGCCGTGGCGAAGATTGCGGTAAAGGAGATCGGATTGGGTACGAAATCGGCTGTAGCTGCACTCCTGCATGATGTGGTGGAAGATACCGATTACACGGTGGAGGATATTGCCAATCTTTTTGGCCCTAAAATAGCTTCACTCGTTGACGGGTTGACGAAAATTAGCGAGGTTATGGGGTCTAATACGACCAAGCAGGCCGAGAGTTTTCGTAAGATGATTCTGACGTTAGCAGATGATGTGAGGGTAATTCTGATCAAGATTGCTGACCGTTTGCATAATATGCGAACGCTTGATTCCATGCCGGAACATAAACAAGTGAAGATAGCGAGTGAAACACTCTATATATATGCCCCCTTGGCGCATCGTATGGGATTGCATGCGATCAAGACGGAGTTAGAGGATTTGAGTCTGAAGTACGAGAATCCGGTTGAATACCAGGAACTGGAGAAACGAATTCATGATTACCGGGATGAACATACCGGTTTGTATCAGCAATTTATTGCTCCGATTCGGGAGCGTTTAACAGAGAGTGGGTATCATTATGATATAACAGCACGAACGAAAAGTGTCTATTCTGTGTGGTCCAAGATGCAGCGTAGGCACATTTCTTTTGAAGAGATATATGATTTGCTTGCCGTGAGGATCGTGTTCGATCCGAAGGATAATCAACCGGAGAAATGGCAATGTTGGAATATTTACTCGTTGATTACTGATATGTATAGTCCAAAACCGGAGAGAATCCGGGATTGGGTGAGTGTTCCGAAGGCTAATGGGTACGAGGCCTTACATCTTACCGTTATGGGGCCCGGGGGAAAGTGGATAGAGGTGCAGATTCGTTCCCGTCGGATGGATGAGATTGCCGAGAAGGGATTGGCTGCACACTGGAAATACAAGGGGGATAATGCCGAAGCGAGTAACGAGGTGGACAAGTGGTTGGCGGGTATCAAGGAGATGTTGGAGCAGCCGGGAACTGATGCGTTGGAATTTTTAGATGAATTTAAACTTAATCTTTTTGCCAAGGAGATCCGGGTGTTTACCCCGAAGGGGGAGATGAGAACACTTCCGAAAGGAGCTTCTGTTTTGGACTTTGCTTATGATATTCACACGGAGATCGGGAATTCATGTATAGGCGGTAAGGTGAATCACAAACTGGTCCCGATGAGTCATCGGTTACAGAGTGGCGACCAGGTTGAGGTGCTGACCAGCGATAAACAGAAGCCACAGAGTGATTGGCTTGATTTTATCGTTACTGCTAAGGCTCGGAATAATATACTTATGGTTTTCCGGAGAGAGAAAAAAGAGCAAATCCGTATCGGAACTACCATGTTTGAAAAATTGCTGGAAGATATGAAATTGCCTTTCGGGGCGGAAAATCTGAATAAGGCTTTATTACATTTGAAGTTGCAGCATAAAGATGATCTATACGTGAGTCTTGCTAAAGGACATTTGGACATAGAGGAGGTGCGTAAAGCCTTAAAGAAGAAGTCAGAAAATAAATTTGTCAAGTATTGGAAACTCCAGTTCTTCAAGAGCGACAAGGATAAGCCCGTGCCGGATAAAGAGAAAGAAGAAGAGAAGGGGAAAGTAATTAATGATATTATCGATGATGCTTCTGATTTTATCATTGCTCCGTGCTGTAACCCTATCCCGGGTGACGATGTTGTTGGCATGAAGATTGATGGGGATAAGATTACTGTGCATAAACGGAAATGCCCGGAGGCAATCCGATTGATGTCCAGTTACGGGGACAAAATTGTTCCCGTGAAATGGGTCAGTCACAAGATCATGTCTTTCCTTGCCGTGATCAAATTAAACGGTATTGATAGCATCGGAATCGTGAGTGATATTACGATGATTATATCAAAAGAGAGTAACGTGAACATGAGGACGGTGCATTTTGAAACCAAGGATGGGATTTTCGAGGGGATGATCCATTTGTACGTGCATAACACGGCCGACTTGAATAATTTAATGATGAAGATTGCATCTCTGAAGGGAGTGGAGAACGTTTCTCGGGTAGAGAATTTAGATGTCTAAATTAAATTTTGTCTAAATAAAGATAGAACTTCGGATAATTATTGTAACTTAGCGATGTTGTAAATAGAATTAGCTTTGGACTCAATGGAAAAAATAAAGGAGACGGTAAAAGAGATTTTTACCACTTACCTGCAGCAGAAAGGGCATCGCAAGACGCCAGAGAGATACGCTATTTTAGATGAGATTTATTCTCATTCCGGGCACTTTGATATAGAATCCTTGTACGTATTTATGAAGAATAAAAATTACAGGGTTAGTCGTGCAACATTGTACAATACGATAGATTTGTTGTTGGAATGTAAGCTGGTGATCAAACATCAGTTCGGGAATAATATAGCTCAATTCGAACGAGCATACAATAACCGGAAACATGAACATATTGTATGCAAGGTGTGCGGGAAAGTGGAGGAATTCGCTGATTCACGGTTGGAAGAAATCGTCGAACACGTGGAAGAAAAGTATGATTTTACCGTTCATCATCATATGCTTTATATTTATGGTATTTGCAGCAATTGTAAGTTGGCAGGTAAGAAATAAATATTAATTTTGCACGTTTGTTTCATAAAAATATAGTATCAGATGAAAGTAGATGTATTGTTGGGATTACAGTGGGGAGATGAAGGTAAGGGAAAAGTAGTTGACGTGTTAACCCCGAACTATGATGTCGTGGCTCGTTTTCAAGGAGGGCCTAATGCAGGGCACACGCTTGAATTCGAAGGTCAGAAATATGTACTTCGTTCCATTCCATCCGGAATTTTTCAAGGAGATAAAGTCAATATCATCGGTAATGGTGTCGTGATCGATCCTGCTTTGTTTAAAGCGGAAGCAGAAGCATTGGCAGCGTCTGGTCATGATTTGAAAAAAAGACTTCATATATCCAAGAAGGCACATCTGATTCTGCCGACCCATCGATTTCTTGATGCTGCTTACGAGGCTGCCAAGGGCGATGCTAAAGTGGGGACTACCGGAAAAGGGATTGGACCGACATACACGGATAAAATTAGTAGAAACGGTGTTCGTGTAGGTGATATTCTACATGATTTCGATATAAAATATGCGAAGGCGAAGGCTCGTCACGAACAGATATTGAAAAGTTTAAACTTTGCTTACGATTTAGCGGTAGTGGAGAAAGAGTGGTTGGAAGGAATCGAATATCTGAAACAATTCGAGTTGGTGGATAGTGAACATGAGATTAACCGATTGCTGGATGATGAAAAATCCATTTTGGCCGAAGGGGCTCAGGGTACCATGCTGGATATAGATTTTGGTTCTTATCCTTTCGTAACTTCTTCCAACACGGTTTGTGCGGGGGCTTGTACGGGATTGGGAGTTGCTCCTCATCGTATCGGGGAGGTTTATGGCATCTTTAAAGCATATTGTACCCGCGTAGGTAGCGGACCATTCCCAACGGAACTGGAAAACGAAACGGGTGAAAAACTTTGTGAGTTGGGCCATGAGTTTGGAGCCGTAACTGGTCGTAAACGTCGTTGTGGATGGGTAGATTTGGTGGCGTTGAAATATGCTATCATGATTAATGGGGTAACCCAGTTGATCATGATGAAGAGTGACGTGCTGGATACTTTTGACACGATTTCAGCTTGTGTTGCTTACGAGGTGAATGGAGAAGAGGTAGATTATTTCCCGTATGACATTACGGAAGGGGTAAAACCGATCTATACCGAGTTACCGGGTTGGAAATGTGATATGACAAAAATGATTTCAGAGGATGAATTTCCGGAAGAGTTCAATAATTATTTGACATTCTTGGAAGAGGAGACCGGGGTACCGATCAAGATTGTATCTGTGGGACCGGATCGAGAACAAACGATTATTCGCTATATGGAGTAAAGAATATTTCGATAAAATAGAAAGACCGTCTTGCTGTTTGGGCAGGACGGTCTTTTTTCTTTATACAAGAGATTGTAGGTAATATACACCGATTCCGGCCAGATAACCGAGGATTGCAATCCAGGTGATGTGTTTCATGTACCACATGAAATTGATGCGTTCCATGCCCATAACGACGACTCCGGCTGCAGAACCAATGATTAGGAGGCTGCCACCGATTCCCGAACAATATGCAAGGAGTTCCCAGAATGTTCCATCCGTCGTGAAATTCATGAGGTATGGTGATAAGGCACCGCTTGTGTGAGTCAAGGGATACATCCCCATGGCGGCAGCGACAAGTGGAACATTATCGATCACAGAGGAAAGAAAACCTATGATCATGTTTATTAGGTAAACGTTGTGTATTTTGTCATTTAAGAACGTGGACATTTGGTCAAGTATGCCTGCTATTTGTAAGGCAGCGACAGCCATAAGGATTCCCAAGAAGAATAGGAGGGTGCTGTAATCAACTTTTGTAAGTATGGATGGAATCCGGTGTATCTTTTCCGGGGAAAGGTTTCTTTTTCGATTATAGAGAATTTCCGTGTATGTCCACACGGCTCCTAAGGCTAGCATGATTCCCATGAATGGGGGGAGATTCGTGAATTCTTTAAAAACAGGAACGAATAGGAGGCTGGCAATACCGATGCTTAGGATTGTCATTTGTTCTCCGCGACTGATGGCTAAGGTTGTGTTCGTGTTTGTTGCTTGTTGAGGCTGTGTTTCTCCTTGTAACCGGAAAGTCATGATGACCAATGGAATAATTAATGAAATCAGGCTTGGAAGGAACAGGTGGTGGATAACATTCAGAGAGGTTATGTTGTCATTAATCCAAAGCATAATCGTGGTAACGTCTCCTATCGGGGTCCATGCTCCACCTGCGTTTGCGGCAATAATAACGATACTTCCGAATATCCATCGTTCTTGTTGCTCGTTAACTAGGCGGCGAAGTAACATGATCATGACAATGGCTGTGGTTAAGTTGTCGAGTACAGAAGACATGATAAAAGTAATCAAGGCAATGATCCACAATAATTTTCGTTTATTGCGTGTGGTGATATGGTTCGTGATCAAGGTGAACCCGTTGTGGGTGTCAATCCATTCCACGATTGTCATGGCCCCGAGCAGGTAAAATAAAATCTCGGCGGTATCTCCGAGGTGGTTAATAATTTCATTGTCAGTATGTGGGATGAAAGTCCATAATAGTATTCCTAGAAGGAGTGCTATGGCACTTTTACTGATTCCGGTCTGATGTTCGAGGGCGATCAGAATGTAGCCGCTAATAAACAGAATTACGAGTAACAATGTCATGTCTTGTTGTTGGGTTAATGAAGTTTTTCAATCGTATTGTATCTTTCATACGCAATTTTGCGTAGATTGGTTTATCTTTGTGTGAAGATAAGAATAGAGTAAAGTAGATACGGATATGATGACATGGGATTTTTTCTTTAGGTTATTAGTGGCCGGAGTTTTAGGGGCCATCATAGGTTTGGATCGTGAATACCGGGCGAAGGAGGCGGGATTTAGGACTCATTTTCTGGTGGCCTTAGGTAGTGCGCTTTTTATGATCGTGTCAAAATACGGTTTTTGGGATATTCTTGGGAATACGGGGATCGGTCTTGACCCGAGTCGTATTGCGGCTCAAGTGGTGAGTGGTATCGGTTTTTTGGGAGCGGGGACTATTATTATCCAGAAGTTATTCGTGAGAGGATTGACCACGGCTGCTGGGATATGGGCTACTTCTGCCATTGGACTTGCAGTTGGAGCCGGACAATATTGGCTGGGAATCAGTGCGATGTTGTTGACTTTGTTGGGGTTGGAAGGTTTAGGATATATTTTCCAAAAAATTAGCCAGAGAAATGTATTGTTAATATTTACGACAACAAGTCAAGAGGTAATCAAGGAGGTTACCGATGAGATAAAGCGTAAAAAGCATTCGATCAGTTCTTACTCTACCGAGTCGTCCAAGTTGGGAGATATGACTACTTACCGGGTGACGATGGTTATTCGAACCCATAAGACTGGAGATGAAACTTTGCTATTCCAGTTTATACAGCATTTGCCGGATGTGATGATTGATCGGATGGAATAAAAAAAGCGACCTAAGGTCGCTTTTTATTTAATTTCCATGTTTGGAGTGTAGTTTCAGTCGCATCAGACGAAGATCTTCTTCAGAGTAGTCGCCTTCGAATTCATCATAGGCATCTCCAATATTGTCGCTTTTGGCTTCCATGAAGTAGTCCATGATTTCTTGTTGTTGTTCTTCATCCAGAATTTGGTTGATGTAGTAATCAATGTTAAGTTTGGTCCCGGAGAAAACGATGGCTTCCATTTCTTTGATCAGTTCTTCGAAGGTAAGGCCTTCTGCAGAGGCAATGTCTTCCAAATCAATTTGGCGGTCAATATTTTGAATGATATATACTTTGAATTTCGATTTGTTGGCAACAGTTTTAACCACCAAGTCTTGCGCTCTTTCGATCTCGTTGTCTTCAACGTATTGTTTGATTACCTCTACGAATTCCTGTCCGTATTTTTGAGCTTTCCCTGTGCCTACACCCTGAATGTTGGCCAGTTCTTCCAACGTGATCGGGTAGTTGGTACACATATCCTCTAGGGACGGATCTTGGAAAATCACGTACGGTGGCAGATTGTTCTTCTTGGCAATCTTTTTCCGTAAATCTTTCAGGATGGCAAATAAGGTGTTGTCGAGTGCTGATACTCCCCCTTTTTCCTGAAGTTTCTCTTCTGATTCTTCAAAATTATGATCTTCCATCAGCATAAAGTCTTTAGGTTCTTTTAAAAATTCGTGGCCCTTTTCAGTTAATTTTATGACCCCGTATTGTTCAATATCTTTTTCTATATAATTAGCAATTAAAGCGCGTCTGAATACCATATTCCAGAACTGTGCGTTCTTTTCAGAACCGACACCAAAAGATTCCAGTTCATCATGATGATACGATTTTATCATAGAATCGGTTTCCCCGAGAAGAATATTTACCATATGGTCCACCTTGAATTTCTCTTTTACTTCAAGGATGGCATTTAAGGCATCGATTAAGTATTCTTTTCCTTCGAATTCTTTCTTCGGGAACAGGCAGTTGTCACAGGCCCCACAATTTTCTTCATCATAGTTTTCACCGAAGTAGTGTAACAGTACTTTTCTGCGGCAAAGAGAAGTTTCCGCGTAGGAAACGGTTTCCATGAGAAGTTGTTTCCCGATTTCCTGTTCGGCAATCGGTTTACCCTGCATGAACTTTTCCAGTTTTTGGATGTCTTTGTAGCTGTAAAATGTCAAGCAATATCCTTCACCTCCGTCCCGTCCGGCTCTTCCGGTCTCCTGGTAATATCCCTCAAGACTTTTCGGAATATCATAATGGATGACGAATCGTACGTCCGGTTTGTCAATACCCATACCAAAAGCGATTGTTGCCACGATGACATTGACTTCTTCCATTAGGAATTTGTCTTGATTGGCACTACGGGCCGAGGCATCCATCCCGGCGTGGTAGGAAGCAGCCTTGATTCCGTTCACGCAAAGAACTTCTGTGAGTTCTTCTACTTTTTTACGGCTCAGACAGTAGATAATACCTGATTTGCCTTCATTGTTTTTAATGAATTTGATAATATCTTTTGTCGGGTCTACCTTCGGACGAACCTCGTAATAGAGGTTGGAACGGTTAAAGGAAGACTTGAACACTTGGGCATCCAGCATATCCAGGTTTTTCTGAATATCGTGTTGGACTTTCGGGGTAGCGGTTGCCGTTAAAGCGATAATCGGTGCTTTTCCGATTTGCTCCACGATCGGTCTGATCTTGCGATATTCGGTACGGAAATCGTGTCCCCATTCTGAAATACAGTGTGCTTCGTCCACCGCGAAGAAGGAGATGCGTACTTTTCGTAAGAATTCAATATTACTTTCTTTGGTCAGTGACTCTGGGGCTACATATAATAGTTTTGTTTTACCACTCAACACGTCTTCTTTCACTTTTAGAATATCACTTTTGCTAAGAGACGAATTCATGAAGTGGGCAACTCCCTCCGATGCGCTGAACGAGCGCATTGCATCAACCTGGTTTTTCATTAAAGCAATTAGCGGTGATATCACTATTGCTGTTCCGTCAAGTATTAAGGCTGGTAACTGGTAACATAAAGATTTTCCTCCCCCCGTTGGCATCAGTACAAACGTGTTGTTTCCGGCGAGGACGTTCTTTATTATCTGCTCCTGGTTCCCTTTGAAGTTATCAAAGCCGAAATACTCTTTTAATTTAGCATGTAAATCTATTTGCAATCCCATTGTTTTTTTAATTTTCACACACCCCATTTTTACACGGGTGCGCAAATTTATAACTTAATTTGTTTCTACAAACAAAATCTTCTATAATAAATCTATCATCACTCGTTTTTGAGCTATCATAAAAAATGATACTTTTGTCCCTAGTAAAGTTATAGCAAAAAATGATAAGTGCAATAGTTTTTTTCTTTTTTTGCTTTAAGGACGACTTTTGAATGAATATTTATAATTAGATAGTCATGGTAGATATAAAATCGGTTGCGCGCAAAGTGATTCAAGATGAGACAGTAGCTATTCAAAATTTGATAAACTACATAGATGATGATTTTGAGGCGGTCGTTAGATTAATTTATGAAAATAAGGGGCGGGTGATTATCACTGGTATTGGAAAAAGTGCAATTATCGCGACCAAAATCGTGGCAACGATGAATTCCACCGGAACTCCGGCCGTGTTCATGCACGCTGCGGATGCGATTCATGGTGATTTGGGAATGATTCGGGAAGAGGATGTGGTAATTTGTGTTTCTAAGAGTGGAAACACTCCGGAAATAAAAGTTTTGATCCCGTTGATTCGGAATAACGGAAATAATAATATCGTGGCAATGGTGTCAAATACGGACTCTTTTCTGGCTAAGAACTCGCTTTATGTGCTGAAAGCGAAAGTGGAAAAAGAGGCTTGTCCTTTAAATTTAGCTCCGACAAATTCAACTACGGCACAGTTAGTGCTGGGAGATGCATTAGCAATGTGTTTGGTAGAGTGTCGCAGTTTCTCAAGTAGGGATTTTGCGAGATTCCATCCAGGCGGAAGTTTAGGAAAGCGTTTGTACACGCGGGTGTCGGATGTTTACGATGGAACGAATCGGCCTTGCATTACGAGAGAAGCGGGAATCCGCCCCGTGATCTTGGCCATGTCGAAAGGACGTTTGGGAGCGGTGGCTATCGTGGATGGGGAAGAACGTTTGGAAGGAATTATCACGGATGGTGACTTGCGGCGGATGATGGAGAAATACGATGATGTGGACGGGGTGACGGCAAAGGATGTCATGTCAAAATCTCCCAAGACAATATCGGAGGACGAACTGGCGTATAATGCCTACCGGATGATGGAACAGAATAGTATCACTCAACTGGTTGTTGTTGATAAAGATCGTCATTACAAAGGAATGGTACACATACACGACATATTGCGTGAAGGAGTGGTTTAATGTATGATTTGTGGTTGATGATTTATGATGAGGTATTATCTTCATCTTGAATGGTTGTTCCTGATCTGAAATCGTGAATCTGAAATCGTAAATTTTTTTTGTAATGAAATATTTGAAGTTGTGTTTTGTCTTGTTGTTATTGGCGTGGGTGTCTGTTGCAGAGGCGCAGACAACGAAGGTTCGAGGAAAAGTAGTGGATGCAGAAACGGGGGAACCGATGCCATTGGTGAGTATCGTGTTTGTGGGTACCACGATTGGGGTCACGACTGATTTCGATGGGAATTATGATATTGAGACACGGGAGGAGGTCAGCGAAATTATGGCATCTTTTGTCTCTTATGAACGCCAGACCGTGGCTGTCAAGAAAGGAGCTTTCAACACGATTGATTTTAAACTGGTACCGATTGTGACTCATTTAGACGAGGTGAAGGTAAAACCCGGAGAGAATCCGGCTCACGCGATCTTGCGGAATATTTCAAAGAATAAGAAAAAAAATAACCCGGCCGAGAAGGAATCGTACAGTTATACCACTTATACGAAGATGGAACTGGATATTGCGAACATGAAACCGGAGTTTAAAAATAAGAAGTTACAGAAAAATTTCGGATTTATTTTCCAGTACATGGACACTTCGGCCATCACGGGAAAGGCCTATTTACCCGTGATGATTTCCGAGGCTTCGGCGGATTATTACTATCGTCGTTCTCCTAAATTGTCAAGAGAGATCGTGAAAGCGAGCCGGATTTCGGGTATCGAGGAGGATTACAGTCTGGCCCAGTTCACGGGGCATCTACATGTGAATGTCAACTTGTATGATAATTACATTAATATATTCGAGGTGAATTTCGCCAGCCCGTTGAGCGAACACGGGTTGATGTATTACAAGTATTTTCTGGTGGATAGTGTTCAGAAGGAGGGGCGAAAGATATACAAGATCCGTTTTCACCCTAAAGGAAAGTCAACCCCGGTATTTGACGGGGAGGTAAATATTGACTCGACGACATGGGCGTTGGAATCTGCCCGGTTGAGAATGGCGAAAGGGTTGAATGTGAATTGGATTCGGGATTTGGCTATCGAGAACACGAACGAGTTGATAAACGATTCCACCTGGTTTTTAAAACAGGACAAGATATTGGCCGATTTTACCGTGCAGATGAAGGATTCGTCCAAGTTAATCTCGTTTATGGGACATCGTCAGATAGACTACTCTAATGTGCGGGTAAATGAGGATATTCCTACCGAGATACAGAAGTTGGATAATGATGTGATCATTAATAAGGATGTACTTCAAAGTGATGAAAATTACTGGCAATCGGTGCGTCCTTACGAGTTAAGTGAAAAAGAGCAGAATATATATAATATGGTGGACTCGATTAAGAATGTCCCGCTATATAAAAATATATACGATATTATCCAAACAGCTCTGTTGGGATATTATAACACGAAATATATTGGTTTCGGACCTTATTATAAGTTGGTCAGTTTTAACAAGCTGGAGGGGTGTCGTTTTCAACTGGGGGTGAAGACCACGAGTGATTTCAGTAAACACGTGCGACTTTCCGGGTATGGGGCGTACAGTACGAAAGACGGGGAGTTTAAAGGAGGCGGGACTGTCGAGTATATCTTTAATAATCAACCGACTTCTAAGTTGACTTTTAGCGGGAAACATGACGTGTTGCAGTTAGGGGCGAGCGAAAATGCCTTTACCACGGGTAATATATTAAGTTCCATCTTTTCTAGGGGAAATAATGAAAAGTTGACGTTGATTAATTCATTTGACGTGCATTACGAGAAAGAGTGGTGGCAGGGATTTTCGAATTCTTTTGCCTTGGAATACCGCCAGATGTTCCCCACTAAATACGTTGATTTTGTCCGCCCGAACGGGGAGGTCGTGGATCAGATTCATACCACTCAGTTCCGTTTAGGAACGCGTTTGTCCAGAAATGAGATTGTCGTGCGGCAGACCTTTGATAAAGTTTCCATGGGGTCGGATTTCCCGATCGTAGGAATTGATTTGGTAGCAGGGTTGAAAGATATATTGAACGGGGATTACGAGTATTACCGTCTGGAATTGTCCGTGAAACATGATTTTAATATTGCCCCGTTAGGGTACAGTGATATTATGTTATCCGGGGGAAAGATATTTAACAAGGTTCCTTATCCGTTGTTGAAGTTACACGAGGGGAATGCCACCTATTTTTATGATCCTTACGCTTTCTCTTGTATGAATTTCTACGAGTTCGCATCCGATCTATGGGGAGCCGTGTTCTGGGAGCATCATTTTAAAGGATTTTTCTTGAGCAAGATTCCGTTGATGAAACGGCTGAAATGGCGAGAGGTAGCAACGGTGAAAGCCTTGTGGGGTACGTTGTCGGATAAGAATAACGGTAGTCTACCTAACACGGATGCTATATTCCGGTTCCCGGAGGGGATGTCTTCCGTGTCAAAGCCTTATATAGAAGCTGGAGTCGGTATTGAGAATATTTTTCGTTTTATCCGGGTGGATGCCATCTGGCGGTTAACGCATCGCGGGGATCGTTCGGGGCAGGATGTGGATAATTTCGCTATCAATTTCTCGTTACATCTAAATTTCTGATATTTTTCAATTTTCAATTTTCAATTTTCAATTGTAAAAGACTATCTTAGCGCGGTAAAATAGTAAGATATGAAATTAAGAGCTGAGGACTTAGTAAAAAAATACAAGAGCCGTACGGTGGTAAAAGGAGTTTCCGTGAACGTGGAACAAGGGGAGATCGTCGGGTTATTGGGACCGAACGGGGCAGGAAAGACCACGTCATTTTATATGATAGTGGGATTGATTAAACCGAACGGGGGACGTATTTTCTTGGATGACACGGAGATCACGACAGAACCCGTGTATCGTCGAGCCCAGCTTGGAGTGGGGTATCTTGCCCAGGAAGCTTCCGTGTTCCGGCAGTTGAGTGTGGAGGATAATATTAAGGCCGTTTTGGAGATGAGTAATTTACCGAAGGATTACCAGCGTCACCGCTTGGAGGAGATGCTGGATGAGTTCGGTTTACAGCATATTCGCAAGAGCAAGGGAATTCAATTATCGGGAGGTGAGCGTCGGCGTACGGAGATTGCGCGGGCTTTGTCGATTGCCCCGAAGTTTATCCTGTTGGACGAACCTTTTGCCGGTGTGGACCCGATTGCCGTGGAGGATATCCAGAGTATCGTGATCAAGTTGAAGGAGAAAAATATCGGGATTCTGATCACGGATCACAACGTGCAGGAGACATTATGTATCACCGATCGGGCTTATTTGTTGTATGACGGGCGGATTTTACAATCCGGTTCTGCGGAGGATTTGGCTAATGATCCGGAAGTTAGAAGGGTTTATCTGGGAAAAAACTTTGAATTACGCAGGAAAAAATAAAAAAACGGTCAAATCGTTTTGCTTTTCACGAAAAAGCAATATATTTGCACCGTCAAAATAGCAAGCGGGCGTGGCGAAACTGGTAGACGCACTAGACTTAGGATCTAGTGCCGCAAGGCGTGGGGGTTCGAGTCCCTTCGCCCGCACTTGAAGAGATGGCCGCCTTACAATGAGGTGGCCTTTTTGTTTGTTTTATCAATTATTGTATTATCATAGAGAAGTATGAATGTAACAAAGAACCAAATCGACGATCTTAATGCAACCATTAAGATTCAATTGGATAAGGATGATTACGCAACTCGCGTGAGCGACGCGTTGAAAGATTACCAGAAGAGAGCGGTGATTGATGGTTTCCGGAAAGGAAAGACCCCTTTCGGGATTATCAAGAAAATGTACGGTAAAGCCGTTTTGATTGAGGAGATCAACAAGTTGATCGGAGAGAGTTTGTCTAATTATATCCAAGAGAACGATTTGAATATCTTGGGTGAACCACTTCCGAGTGAAACGGAACAGAAAGAGTTGAATCTGGACGAGGAAAGTTTCGAGTTCGTTTATGATATCGCTTTGTCTCCCGCGATGAACGTGAAGTTAAGCAAAAGAGAGAAAGTTCCTTATTACATCATCAAGGTGGATGATGAAATGATAGACAAACAGATTGAAAGCATCTGCAAGAGTAATGGCGAATTGACCCCGGTTGACACGATTGAGGGATCAGAATACGTGAAGGGTGAGTTGATCGAGTTGGGAGAAGATGGAAAACCGAAAGAAGGTGGAATTCATGTTGAGGATGCCTCTTTATCTGTTGAACACATGAAGGATGAAGAGCAGGTGAAAATCTTTATCGGTAAGCAGGCTGGAAACGAGGTGATTTTCAATCCGTCAAAAGCTTATCCGAATAAAACGGATTATGCCGCTTTGTTACAAGTAAGCAAGGAAGAAGCCGAGCATATTACTTCTGATTTCTGTTTTATCATCAGCGAGATCAAACGTTACGTTGAGGCAGAAGTAAATCAGGCTTTATTTGATAAAGTTTACGGGGAAGGTAATGTGAAGAGCGTTGAGGAGTTCCGTGCCCGCGTGAAAGAAGACTTGGCTAAACAGTTCAAAGCTCATAGCGAGTACCGTTTGACGGTAGACGCTCGTGACAAGATGTTGAAGAAAAACGAGGATGTGGTTCTTCCGGAGACATTCTTGAAACGCTGGATGTTGGCTACCAATAAAGAATTGACCCAAGAGGCTGTCGATAAAGATTTCGATTCTTACCGGGATGAATTCAAATGGCAGTTGATCAAGGGGGATATGATCAAGGAAAATAGCATAAAAGTTGAAGACGAAGACATGAAGGCTGTTGGGCGTGAAGTTGCCGCCGCTCAATTACAACAATACGGATTGTACGGTTTATCTGACGAGCAATTGGATGGTTTTGCCGTTCGTTTGCTTGAGAATGAGAAACAACGTGCCAGTCTTTACGACCGTGCATTGGAAAATAAGATTTTCAGTGTTATTAAGGAGGGCGTGAAACTGGAAGAACAAGAAATATCCATGGACGATTTCGGCAAATTGTTCGAAAAGTAATTAAGACCATATAATGGTGACCCCGTCTCGTTGAGGCGGGGTTATTTTTTTACCTGAAAGCTTGTCGGAAATGTTCCTGTGATGCTCCGTACTTTCGCTATAGTCCCACTATAGTTTCGGTAAGAGGTTAACGATAGGTCAACGAAAGGTTAACGAAAGGTTATCGATGTTTACAGTTGATTCTTTGTCGTGTTTTTACTGATGTTTGATTGATATATTAACGAGACACCGGTGCAACTTACCAGTAATATATATGCGAGTTACTTGAAATATGGGAAGCGGAAAATCGGTTAGGAAATAAGAAATGGACATAAAAAAAGCTATCCTTCAAGGATAGCTTTATATCAGTAATTCAAGATTCTTATTTCATGTTCAATTTGGCACGAGTGATGTACTTTTCGATGTCACGGGCTTCGTATGAAGCGGGGAATTCTTTTTCCAATCTTTCGTACATGTTCAACGCACTTTTGTAGTCGTTTGCTTTTTCGAAAGCAAGTCCGGCTTTCATCATGATCACCGGGGTTGTAGCCATATTGGTCGTTCCGGTAGTTGCTTTTTGATAATAGCTGGAAGCTTTTTTGAAATCGCCTAACTGCATATAAGCGTCACCCAAATTTGCCGTTACCATACTGGAGAAAATTACATCATCAGAAGAAAATTTTTCCAAGTGTTTGATGGCATTTTGGTTGTCTCCCAAGTGTAAATAGCAGATTCCCGCATAATAGTTAGCTAAGTTTCCGCTGGGAGTAGAGCTGTATTTGTCAATGATCTCCAAGAAACCGGGAGCGTTTCCATCACCGTTAAGAGCCATGTTGAAAGAATCTTTTTCAAAAAGGTTCTCGGCAACAAACATTTGTTTCAGCGCTTCTTGTTCCATCGGGGCCTTGTAGAATCTATAATATCCCAAGATTGCACCTACCACGATGATAATAACGAGTACACCTCTTACCAATAATTTTTGATTTTTCTCGATAAATTGTTCGGTCGAAATCGTGGCTTCTTCAATTTGTTCAAAGCCATCCGCACGTTTCTGTTTCTCTTTTGACATGTTTATATGTTTTTTGTTATTTACTTTTCTTATTCCTAGACGTATCGCTTGTCAACGTGCAAAATTAATTTTTTTTTTGATACCAAAAGGGGCTCCACGAAATTTTATGCAAAAAATTATCTGTCTGGCGGATTATATCCTTCTTTTCCTTACTTTTGGTCATCTGTTTCACGTCCGCGTTGGAACTTGTTGCTTGTAACCACTAACAGTTGAAGTGAATGATTTTAAAGAACTTGAATATTGTCAACTATAAGAATATCGCCGAGGCGAGTGTCACGTGTAGTCCCCGGTTTAATTGTTTTATCGGGAATAACGGTGTGGGGAAGACTAATGTTCTGGATGCCGTGTACCAGTTGTCGATGTGTAAAAGCTATTTCAACTTGCCTGATGTGCAGAATATACGTCACGGGGAGGCTTTTTTCGTGATTGAAGGGCAATATGATTACGGGGAGGAGGAGATTGACGTGTACTGCGGGGTGAAGCGGGGGCAGAAGAAGATTTTTAAAAAGAATAAAAAGGCTTATACCCGGCTTTCTGATCATATCGGGTTGTTACCGTTAGTTATTATTTCACCCGCGGACGTGGTGTTGATTGATGGTGCCAGCGAGGAGAGAAGACGTTTTATTGACGGGGTGATCAGCCAGAGTGATAAGGAGTACCTGCAATTGTTGATCCGCTATAACCGGGTGTTGATGCAGCGAAACAGTTTTTTGAAGGAATATGCGGGGCGATCCATTGATGCGGATATGTTGTCCGTGTGGGACGAACAACTCGCGGACAGCGGACGTGTCATTCTTGAACGGCGTAGGGCTTTTGTGTCCGAGTTGGAGGGGATGTTTCAGGTGTATTACGACCGGGTTTCGTTGGGAAGGGAAAAGGTTATGTTGGAATATTCGACGACTATAAAGAATGATGATTTCCCGACTTCATTGCGTGGTAGTTTCGAGCGGGACCGGATATTGACTTATACGACAGTGGGTGTGCATCGGGATGATTTAAACTTGAGCCTAGAAGGGTATCCCGTGAAAAAATTGGGTTCCCAAGGACAGAAGAAGAGTTTCCTGACAGCGTTGAAGTTGGCACAGTTTGCTTACTTGGTGAAACAGAAGGGGGTGAAGCCATTGTTACTGTTGGATGATATTTTTGATAAGCTGGATGCTGACCGGGTAAGCCAAATCATTCAAATTGTTTCAAGCACGGACTTTGGTCAGGTTTTTGTTACAGATACCAATCGTGAACATATTGACGAAATTTTGCAACAACATGCCATGGAATACAAGATATTTCATGTGGAGAGAGGTGAAGTGATGGATTTGTGATTTATGATTTACGATCCTATGATTCCATGATTAAAATGTGTTAGTTGGTGAGAAAGAATCACCTAATCGTAAATTATAAATCACTAAATTTAGTGGAATCTAAAATTTAAAATCTAAAATAGTTGGGGTTGTTTAGAAAATCGTATTTTTGTAGAACGAATTTAATTGTAAAATCATAATAAATAGGAATATTTTGAAGCAGGGTAAGACGTTGACAATGGATGAACTGGTAAATCTTTACTTGGAGCAGATGGGCTTATCCCGTCAGTTCAAAGAGAGGGAGGTGTGCCAGGTTTGGCCGGATGTCGTGGGGGGAATGATTGCTTCCCGGACGAAAAGTTTACGGATTTCAGAAGGAAAAGTGTTCGTGAGTTTCACTTCTTCTGTGGTAAAGAACGAGATTCTGATGGTGAAAGAGGGACTAATAAAAGCCTTGAATGACCGGGTCGGGGATCATGTTGTGAAAGATATTGTGGTGTTCTAGGGATGGAACATTTAATAAGGATATAGATGAAATTAATTGATACGAATGATTTTTTGCTTGGCTCTCATGGGTTGAACCGGTTTCGGGAAAGTCTGGTATCCAAGTTGGTGATGTATATTTTGCGGTTGCATAAACTGGATAAGTTGAACGTGAAGGTGAATGATGACGATCCGGAAGTTCTTTTGGATAGTTTGATTGAGGCTCTGGGAGTGACGATCGACGTGAGCAAGGAAGATTTGGAGAAGATTCCCAAAGAGGGTACTTTTATCACGGTTTCCAATCACCCGTTCGGGGGATTGGATGGTATCGTGCTGGTGCGTTTGCTGTGTAAGTTGCGTCCGGATTACAAGATCATGTCTAATTTCCTTTTGAAGAAAATAGTTCCGTTACAGGATTATATCTTGGGGTTGGACCCGGAGGAGAGCAAGAAGGATTCGAATATGCGAGTGATTAAAGAGGCAATACGTCATGTCATTGACGGAAAACCTTTGGGGATATTCCCTGCCGGGGAGGTTTCTTCTTATCAGGCTGATTCGAATCACGTGGAAGATAAAGAGTGGGATTCTTCGGTGTTGAAGCTGGTGAAGATGGCGAAAGTGCCGGTCATCCCGATTTATTTTAAAGGGTCTAACAGTTTGTTGTTTTATTTGCTGGGAATGATTCACCCGGTATTGAAAACGATTAAATTGCCTTCCGAGTTATTGAATAAGAAAAACCGGGTGGTGAAGTTAAGAATCGGGAATCCGATCAGCGTGGAAACTCAGAATACTTTCCACGATATAGCCCAGTATGGCAAATTTTTGCGGGCGAAAACCTATTTGTTGGGATCTGCGTTAGAAGTAAAGAAGTTTTTTATTAAATCACAAAAAGCAATGCCTAAAGCAGAACCGGTTGCAGCAGAGACAGAGAGTGCGGTATTAAAGAAAGAAATCGAGGGTATCGCTGAAGATTACTTGTTGTTTAACATGAAAAATTACGATATATATTGTTCTCCTTCCGTGAAGATTCCGAACGTGTTGAACGAGATCGGGCGTTTGCGGGAAGTTACTTTCCGTGCGGTGGGTGAAGGTACGAATCGTAGTATTGACCTGGATGAATATGATCTTTATTACTATCACCTGTTTATTTGGGACCGGGAAGAGGAGAAAATTGTCGGGGCTTATCGCGTGGGGAAAGGAAAGGAGATTGTTGACCGTTACGGGATGAAGGGATTTTATATCAATTCGTTGTTTAAGATGCGGAAAGAGATGTTACCCGTGTTGTACGAGTCGATCGAGCTGGGACGTTCTTTTATCACGGAGGAGTACCAGCGTAAACCGCTTCCCTTGTTCATGTTGTGGAAAGGTATTCTTTATTTCTTATTGAAGAACCCTGAGTATCGTTATCTGATCGGTCCGGTGACCATCAGCGGGAAGTACACGGAAGTATCGAAAGAGCTGATTATGCGTTTTATCCAAGAAAATCATTATAGTCATGAACTGGCGAAATATGTGATCCCTCGTTCCAAGTATCAAGTACATTCAGAAGAACCCGGGGTACAGGTAATGTTGGATGCTGCCCAAAAGGATATATCCGTGCTGGACAAGATGATCGGGGATATCGAGCCATCGAGCGATAAGTTACCGGTCTTACTGAAGAAATATATTTCGTTGAATGCCAAGATTATCGGTTTTAATATCGATCCTAAGTTTAATATGTGCTTGGATGGTTTACTTATTTTAGATATTTTTGACGTGCCGATGAAGACGATCGAGTCGTTGTCAAAAGAGATAAATGATGACACGATATTGAGTCGATTTTCCTCGGATAGTGTGGAACTGTAAATTTCCGATAGAATAGCATGTACGATATTTTGTATCTTTTCAAGGGAATGTTGGTTGGTTTAATGGTGTCAATACCATTAGGTCCGATGGGTGTATTAATTATCCAGAAAACCTTGCATAAGGGTGCGCTATCAGGTTTTATTGCCGGAATGGGAGCTGCCTCTGCGGATTTCTTTTACGCTTCGGTGGCGGCATTCGGATTGGGATACGTGATAAATACCGTGCAGACTCATGAGCTATTATTACAAATTATCGGTGGGATTTTTCTTCTGTGTATCGGGTTAAAAATCTATTTTGATAACCCGATTCGCCAGATCCGTCAACGACGTCAGGGCCGGGTGAGTAAGACCGGGTTGTTGGGAGATTATCTTTCATTGTTTTTCTTGACGGTTTCCAATCCGATCACGGTGGTCGTTTTTATGGCTGTTTTTGCCGGAATGTCCGTTTTCGGGGAATCTTCTTCTATGCTGGGGGAGTTGTTGGTGGTGATTGGGGTGTTGTTAGGCGGTGGCGTGTGGTGGTACACGCTCTCGACTTTGGTAAATATCTTTCGTAAGAAGTTCCGGTTACGCGTGTTAATCACGATTAACCGAGTTTCTGGGTTAGTTATCACGATTTTGGGTGCGCTGGTTATTTTAGCTGCTTTCGCTCCTTTTAAAAATCTGGTGATTCATTGATTACCCGGTTCGGATTTTGAATTTAATTTTCCGTTCTTGATTGAAAATGCCGGGAGTCCCCCCAGACCCCGTAGGCTACTTTACAGCCGCTTTTCAGGATACTTTCTTCCAGTTTGCGCATGGATTCCGCGGCACCCTCGTGGGTCCCCGGTTTATTCTCGTAAAGTTTATAAAGGGTGCGGTTCGTTGTGGGAGTGATGTTTGGCATCACCACGTTTGCCCCGATTTCCAGTGCTTTTTCTCTCCCGGCAGGTTCAATGGCCTGGAGGGCCGTGGTGGCAGCGATGTTAATGTCCGGCATGAGAATCCGGAGGGCGGCGACCATGTGAATGGACAGACGCAGTCTTTCCTGGAGGGAAAGGAGTAGATGACGATACTCGTACAAGGGGGTGGCATGGTGTTCCAGGTAAGGCCCCATACCTACCATATCGATGTCCATGGATTGCAGGAATAGTAAGTCATTTGCCAGATCGGTGATTGTTTGAAAAGGCAATCCGATCATCACTCCGGTTCCTGTTTGATACCCGCAGCGTTGCAGGCTTTCCAGGCATCTCAACCGGGTAGTGTGAGAATGGAGCGGGTTGTTCGGGTGAATCTTGGCGTATAATTCTGGATTGGATGTTTCGATGCGCAACAAATAACGATGTGCCCCAGCATCTTTCCAGCGCTTGTAAGAGTCTTCCGTTTGTTCTCCCAGTGAAAGGGTGACGCCTAGCTCGTTGTTACTGTTCTTTTTGATTTCTTGCAATAAACGGGTAGTTCGATCTACAAATGCTTTATCGGAACGTTCCCCACCCTGTAACACGATGGAACCGAAATGATGTGTATAGGCGAAGTCTGCAGCATCAAGAATTTCCTTGTCCGAAAGTGCATATCGGGCTGTTTCCGTGTTGGATTTCCGGATGCCGCAATAAAAACAATCTTTGGTACAGATGTTAGAGATTTCAATTAATCCCCGGAGGTAGACGTTGTTACCGATGGTTTCGTTCTTTATTCTTTTCGATTCCGAGTAAAGCCGGTTTTCTTCTTCTCCCCGACAAGTCAGCATATTTTCCAGTTCCGGCAGCGTATATATTTTTTTCATGCGATTTTCCTTTTTACAAAAGTAGGAAAAAGGCTCGATTTTACTAAATTTGTTCCAATGAAAAAAGCGAAGCTTTTTTTCGTTTATAAGGTTTATAAAGTTATAAGGTTCGTAAAGTACTTTATAAACTTTATGTACCTTATGAACTTTATAAACTGACTAAAATGGTGAAGAAAATTGCATTAATCGTTTTTGGAGTTGTCCTTCTCGGAGGAATAGGATTTGCGCTATGGTGGGTGAACGAGCGGGAACGGGAGGTTGATGTCCCGAAGGAATCGTTTATTCCCTATAATTCTGCTATTGTGGTTAATGTGAATGCGAACGCAAATTTGTCATCAAAGATTGCTATTGCTTTTGACCGGGAGATCAAGACGTTCCGGGAAAGTATGTTGTGTCGGGTGGTGGATACGTTGAAACAGGTGTCTCAGGTAGATACTTCTTCCTACGTGATGGCGATTCGGGTGGAGGGAAAACAAACGATTCGGTTTTTGTATGTGTTAAACCGAAGTGGCTTGTTTTCCAGGGGGGATGTACATGCTTTTTTGCAAAAAATGTTTGCCGGGGTGCAGGTGAAAGAGCGAAAATATAATAACCAGAAGATATACTTGGCAAGTCGGGGAAAGGATGAGGTGTGTTACGCTGTTGTCGGTGGTATGGTGCTGGTTTCTAACTCCGAGCTATACGTGGAGGATGCTGTGAACCAGTTGAGTAATCCCGGTGAAGATGAGAAAGACGGGGCGCCTCGTTTTAAAAACGTGAATCGTTATTTCTCCGCGGGAGCCGGTCTGAACGTGTTCTTGAACACGACTTGTTTTTCCGATCTACTTCCTTTGTTATTGCAGAAGGATTTTATTGCTAAACAGACGAATATTGCCAAGTGGTTCAAGTGGGGGGCGTTAGATGGTGAAATAAAACCGAGTGGCGTCAGTTTTAACGGTTTTGTGCATTATGACGGGTTGAAAGCCGCTTTCCCCGTTGCCTTTAAGGGACAACTTCCCCAGGATTCCAAACTGGATGCCGTGATGCCTGCCAACGTGAAAAGTGTTAGTATTCTGGCTCTGAATGACGTGAAGAATTATCTGGCATCTCTTGAGGCTTATCGTTATGGGGCGGGACAGATCGAGAATGTTCGGAAAAGAAAACAGGAGTTTGCCCGTCTTTTCGGGGATAAATTGGAGGAAGAGTGGCAGGCTTTGTTGAAAGGTGAATGGGGAAAAGGGACGCTTTCTTATGACGCGAGCCGGAAACAGGAGGAAGGGATCGTGGTGGTTCACGTGAAAGCCGGGAGCCTAGCTAGAGGATTACTGGAAAAGATGTTAAAATCGTATGCCTCGAAGTCCGGGACTTCTGAAATTTCGTTATATCGTTCATTTGCCTTGGATAAAGATAAAAAAGTGAGTTACTTTAAGATGCCTGTTCCCGATTTTGCCGGCGTGATGTGGGGATACGTGTTGGGAGGAATAGCAACGAATTATGTGTTGGTGGAGGATAATTACGTGGTGTTTGCTTCTTCTGAAAGAGGTCTTCAAGCGTTTGCGAGTGATTATATGCGTCGTTTGAGCGTGAGAGAGCAGGAATGGTACCAGAAGTTGAGAACGAAATTGTCCTCGAAGTTTAACTGGATGTATTTGTCCGAGATGGTTTCGATGTTACCTTATTACGAACAGGTGACTAAAGGGACTTTGCGTGAGTTGTTAGAGAGAAATAAAGAGGGGATGGAGGTATTTTCTTCTCTTGGGTTACAATGGGTGTGCGAGGGTGATATGCTGTATCACACGTTGTTTTTAAGTACGGAAGAGGTGGAGCAGAAACAGGCTCAGATCATGTGGCAGACACGATTGGATGCCAGAATGAGTATGAAACCGGCAATCGTGGTGAATCATAACACGGGAGAACGTGAACTTTTCGTGCAGGACGAGGGAAACACGATTTACTTGATTAATGACGTGGGACGTATTTTGTGGAAATTGCCGATCGAGGGGAAGATCAATAGTGAGGTTTATCAAGTAGATATGTTTAAAAACGGGAAGTTACAATATTTATTTTCTACACCAAGCCATCTTTATTTGATTGATCGTAATGGTAATTATTTACCTCGTTTCCCGCTGGCGTTCAAGTCTTCTTGCGAACAGGGAATTTCTGTGGCTGATTACGAGAATAACAAGAATTATCGGGTATTTGCTCCCGGGGTGGATCATCACGTGTATTTGTACGAGTTGTCGGGTAATTTCGTGAAAGGTTGGGATGTGCCAAAGAGTGACAATGATATTGTATCTAAAATCTATCATTTCCGGGTGGATGGAAAGGATTATCTTGTGTATGCAGACCAGTATCGTTTGTATATCCTGGATCGTAAGGGAAAAGAACGGGTGAAGGTGTCTACCCTGTTGAATTTATCCGGTAACACGCCTTTGTACTTGACGAGGCAGGATGGTCAGATGAAGATCGCTTTCTCGGATATTAACGGGGAGATCGTACTGGTTGATTTCCGGGGCCGTGTCGAGCGGGTCAAGGGAGAGAAAATGGTCGGTGGCGGAATACTCAACGTGGAAGATATTAATAGTGACGGGCAGGATGAGTTTGTTTATTCTCGGAAAGATATGCTTTGCGTGTATGATGTTCAAGGTAAATTGCTGTTGGAGAAATGCTGGGAAAATGCCGAGCTGAGTTTCCCGTATGTTTATCGTTTCTCGGCCCGGGATTCGAGAATTGGGGTTATGGATGGTAAAGGGGAACGTCTTTTCTTGTTGGATATGAAAGATGTTTCCAAAGGTTTTCCTATACGTGGAAATTCCCCGTTTTCGATCGCTTTCGGGGATAAGGGAAATGCAGGATTTTATTTGTTCGCCGGGAGTGACGGGACGCATTTGTTGAAATACCGGGTTTTGCGATAGTCGTGTTTGTTCTTTACCAACTTTTTACCAACGCTTGTACCTGTTCGTTAAGGGCGAGATGTCTCTTCGATAGTTCTTCGTTCCCAAGAAGGGGTGTATATCGGATGGATAACGAATAGATGTAAGTGTATCTGTTTCGCTAACATGGCGTTACATGGATATTGTTGTTTTTTTGCTTTTTTTTGAAATTAATGGTAAACTTGCAATAGAAAAAATGTATATAAGCGTTATTGTATGAAAATGATAAAATTCGGGTTAGCTTTATTTTGGGTGACATTGATTGCTGGTAGTGCCTTTGCACAAAACGTGGGAAAGTTGAGAAACTATTTGGAAAAAAATAAGTTGGAAAGTGTGGCGGGGCAAGGGTTTGCCAAGAAAAAATTGACAGCAACAGGGGCCCGGGATGCCGGGATTGTACTGGTTGAGGCATGGGAAAAAGAGATTAAAGAGAAATATCATCGTTCTTGGGGATTGAAAACTTTTAACCGGGAGGGGTTACAGATGAAGTTTGATTACCGGGTATTTGGTGAGAAACCGGCGGATGGGCGTTGCCTGTACATATCCATGCATGGAGGGGGTAATGCTCCGGAGGCATTAAACACCCAGCAATGGCAGAATCAGATTCGTTTGTACGAGCCGGCGGAAGGAGTTTATGTGGCCCCGAGGGCGCCTTGGGATGATTGGAATATGTGGTTTAAACCGGGATTGGACGAGTTCTTCGAGGCGTTGATTCAAACGGCTATCGTGGAGATGGGGGTGAATCCGGATAAGGTATATCTGTTGGGGTATTCTGCCGGTGGAGATGGTGTGTGGAGAATGGCACCCCGTATGGCCGATCGCTGGGCGGCAGCCTCGATGATGGCCGGGCATCCGGGAGAAGCTTCGCAGGTGAATTTGCGTCACGTTCCTTTTATGATCTGGATGGGAGAAAATGACGGGGCATACGACCGGAATAAGTTGGCGGTAGCGAAAGGGAACGTGTTGGATTCTTTACAGCAAGTGGAGCCGGAAGGGTATATACACGAAACGCATATTGTGAAAGGCAAGGGGCATTGGATGGATCGGGCAGATACGGCAGCAATTGCGTGGATGGCTAAATACAAAAGAAATGCTTTGCCGAAAGAGATTGTCTGGCGTCAGGAAGAGGTGGTTCGTCCGTCCATGTACTGGGTGGGAGTAAATCCGGCAGATGCTCGTCCGGGAATGACCGTGGTGGCGGAACTTGCCGGAAATGAAGTGAAAATCGTGAAGAGTGATTATCCGAAATTAAGAGTTTATCTGAATGATAAGATGGTGGATATGGATAAGCCGGTAAAGGTTACTTATCAAGGAAGGACGTTGTTTGAGGGGAAGGTGGAGAGAACGATGGGATGCTTGGCAAAAACTTTGCAGGAAAGGGGAGACCGGGAATTGATGTTTAGCGGGTACGTGGATGTGGAAATAAAATAACTTTCATATAAAAAAGGAGTCCTCGATTTTTCGAGGACTCCTTTTTTATATGAAAGTATTACTTTATAAAGCGTTTGCATCAACAACCACGTCTTTGTTGTATTCTCCGTTAGCTAACTTTTGGGCAACATTCTTGAACGCTTTTACCGTGTATTCCACGTCTTCCAAGGTGTGCATAGCTGTTGGGATCAAGCGGAGTAATAATTGACCTTTCGGGATAACCGGATAAACTACGATAGAACAGAACAAGTTATAGTTCTCTCTTAAATCCATGGCAACCTGTGTTCCTTCAGCCACACTACCGGACAAATAGACAGGAGTAACCGGAGAATTGGTTCTTCCGATATTCAATCCGTCAGCTTTTAATCCGGCTTGGAGAGCTCTTACGATCGTCCATAATTTTTCACGCAATTCCGGTTTAGTTCTCAATAGTTCCAAACGTTTGATCGCACCTTCAACCATAGGCATCGGGAGTGATTTTGCGAAGGTCTGAGAACGCATGTTATATCTCAAATACATACAAATATCTTCATCACAAGCGATGAATGCACCGATACCTGCCATTGCTTTAGCAAAGGTTGCAAAGTAAAGGTCGATACCGTCCATTACACCGAAATGATCTCCTGTTCCGGCTCCGTGAGGTCCCATGGTTCCGAATCCGTGAGCGTCATCCACGAGTAAACGGAAATTGAAGTCTTTCTTTAAAGCTACAATCTCGTCCAATTTACCAAGGTCACCTGCCATACCGAATAAACCTTCCGTAATCACCAAGATACCACCACCGGTGTTTTCTACCCATTTGGTTGCTCTTTCCAGTTGTTTACGCAAGCTTTCCATGTCATTATGCTGGTACACATATCTTTTTGCCGGAGACAAACGAAGACCGTCCATGATACAAGCATGGTCTTCAGCATCGTACACGATACAATCATGACGGCTGGTCATGGCATCAATGATAGAAACCATTCCCTGGTAACCGAAGTTTAATAAGAAAGCGTCCGGTTTTCCCACAAATTCTGCTAATTGAGATTCCAAGTACTCGTGACGAGAAGTTTGCCCACTCATCATACGTGCCCCCATCGGGTAAGCCATACCATATTTTGCAGCAGCCTCGGCGTCAGCTTTACGCACTTCCGGGTCGTTTGCAAGACCGATATAATTATTTAAACTCCAGTTTAAAACTTCCTTACCGCGGAATTTCATGCGGGGACCAATTTCGCCCTCTAATTTCGGGAAAGAGAAATAGCCATGAGCTTGTTTGGCATATTGACCAATGTTTCCCTTCTGTTGTCTTACTCTTTCAAAAATGTCCACTTCGATAAATATTTTGAAATTCTTAATCTTATTATTTACAATGTGGAAACAAAGGTAACTAAAAAAATGTATTCCAAATAAGTTCTTTTGAAAAGTTGCGGTTTCGGGAGTGGAAATACGTTTAAATACTTAGTCGGTTTTTATGCAGTTGCAGAAAAATAGACTGCCGTACAAGTTACAAGTGGCAGGTTATAGATACTTGCCTCTTTTTGTTTTTAATTTTTATCTTGCTTTGATCATAAATAGTCAATCATAAGTTGTAAATTATTTTGTGGATTGATATTTATAATTTATCTTTGCGTGATGCAAAAAAGGCACTTTATGATGAAGAATTTTATAGGATTTCTGCTTGTGATAATTTTGATGAGTTCATGTAGTGAGTATCAGAAACTCTTAAAAAGTGGTGATTCTCAGGCCATGTATAAGAAAGCGGTAGAGTATTATAATAATGGAGATTACACGAAAGCATCCAATTTATTCGATGGAATTCGGATGGTTTTTCAGGGAACATCCAAGGCTCAGAGTGTGGCTTATTACCGGGCTTTCTGTAGTTATAACCAAAAAGATTATGAAGTTGCGGCAGAATTGTTTAAACAATTCGTTTCTATTTATCCGGAAAGTTCCTACGTGGAAGAATGTTTATACATGATCGGGTATTGTAATTTCTTGGCTTCTCCGAAAGCGAGATTGGATCAGACCGTGACAGAGAAAGCAATGGAAAGTTTTCAACTTTATTTGAGCCGTTACCCGAACAGTTCCCGTAAAGAGCAAATTCATGAATACATGGATGAGATGAGGGACAAGTTGTCTTACAAGGATTATTTGAGTGCGAGAAATTACTATTTGAGAGAAAAATATAAATCGGCCGTAGTGAGTCTTGAGAATTGTTTAAAGGATTACCCTGGATCTAAATATCGGGAAGAAATCATGTACATGTTGTTCAATTCCAAGTACGAGATGGCTGTAAATAGTGTTGAAGATAAACAATACGAACGTTATAATGCGGCTAAAGAGGAGTATTATTATTTCCTTGATGAATACCCGGAAAGTCGTTATGCCAAGGAAATGGCTCGAAAATATGAAATCATCAACGAGTTCTTGAAACCGTATGATGTTGATGAAGAAGAATAACCAGATAAAACAATAATATTCAAATTAACCATGGTAGATTTTAAGAAAGTTAAAGCGCCGAATAATACTATTACCCGGAATCCTGCATCATTGGCCAGTAAAGCGGATAACATCTACGAGGCAGTAGCCGTGATCGGTAAAAGGGCTAATCAGATTTCGGTTGAAATGAAAGAGGAGTTAAGTAGGAAACTTCAAGAGTTTGCCTCTTATGCGGATAATTTGGAAGAGATATTTGAAAATCGGGAACAGATCGAGATTTCCAAGTATTACGAGCGTTTGCCGAAACCCGTGTTGATTGCTACCCAAGAATTTGAGGACGGGGACATTTATTTCCGTGTTTCCTCGAAAGAGAAAGGTGATGCAAATAATGCAGACGAGGAATAGCCCCTGTCTTTAAGGAAAAGAATATACCTGAGAGTGTTATACTTTCAGGTTTTTTGTTTTAAATTTGCCAAGCAGTTCATCTTTCTTTAGTATTTGAATTCGAGAAACGTGAATTTATAACGTTATAAATAAGTGATGTTAAAAGGAAAACATATTATATTGGGAGTGACGGGCAGTATTGCCGCGTACAAGGCCGCAACATTAACTCGTCTGCTTGTGAAAGAAGGGGCGAGCGTGAAAGTGGTTATGACCCCCTTGGCGAAAGAGTTTATTACTCCCTTGACAATGGCGACTCTTTCCAAGAGTCCGATTATGGTCGATTTTTATAACCCGGAAAATGGGGATTGGAACTCTCATGTTGATTTGGGGTTGTGGGCAGATTTGTATCTGATAGCTCCGGCCTCTGCGAACACGATTGGAAAGATGGCGGGAGGTATAGCAGATAATCTTTTGCTAACGACATATTTGTCTGCAAAATGTCCGGTGATGGTTGCTCCGGCAATGGATTTGGATATGTATAAACATCCGGCAACGCAGCGGAATTTGAAGGTATTGCAATCTTTTGGTAATATTATTATCGAACCGGAAAGTGGGGAACTGGCTAGTGGGTTGATAGGGAAAGGACGAATGGAGGAACCGGAAAGGATAGTTGCTTTTATTACTGATTATTTTGCTCGGCAGGCGGATTTCAAAGGTAAAAAAGTTGTGGTAACGGCAGGGCCTACTTACGAGAAAATAGATCCTGTACGTTTTATCGGGAATTACTCTTCTGGAAAAATGGGCTTGGCTATTGCGGAGGAACTTGCAGGACGGGGGGCAGAAGTGGTGCTTGTGTGTGGTCCTGTAAATCTGAAAACGAGTCACCCTGCGATTCGTCGGGTGGACGTGGAGTCTGCAGCTCAGATGTACGAAGTAACGTCAAAAGAGTTTGTCAACAGTGATGTCGCGGTTTTGAGTGCTGCTGTGGCTGATTTTACCCCGAAGGAAAAAGCCGATCACAAAATTAAACGGGGTAAGGATGATCTGTTGCTGGAATTGCTACCGACAAAAGATATTGCTGCTGAATTAGGAAGAATAAAAACTGTGTCGCAATTATTAGTCGGGTTTGCCTTGGAAACGAATGATGAAGAGATGAACGCTCTTTCTAAGATGCAACGAAAGAATTTGGATATGATCGTCTTGAACAGTTTGAATGATAAGGGAGCGGGTTTTAGTGTAGATACGAATAAGGTGACAATTCTGGATAAAGCGGGAGATAAGACTGTCTATGAGTTGAAGACAAAGGTGGAGGTAGCTAAAGATATAGTCGATCAGATTGCTTCCCGGTTATAGTTTATACATGGGATTTTGGGGGTGAATTTTTTTTCTTGTAACTGGTTCGTTTGCAGGAATTCTCGTTTTTGTGAGAAATATTTTGGAAAATAAATTGGAAAATCGTTTTGTTCGGATGGAAATTATGCATAATTTTGTATTCCGATATGAAGATAGAACATCAAAATATTCGGCGAAGATTGTTTTTATGCCTGCAGTTTAGGCAGAGACATAGTCGTTGTTTTAACAAGATACAGAAAACCAACATTGTCGTTAGTTGACATTGTTGGTTTTTTTTTATATGGGAGAGTATGAACGAACATAAACACTTTTAATATATAGAATTATGAATAAACGTAGCTTAGTATCCATTACCGACTACTCGAAAGAGGACATTTTGGAAGTATTGAAAATAGCTTCTGAATTTGAGAAAAACCCAAATCGTAATTTATTAGAGGGTAAGGTGGTTGCTTCCCTGTTTTTCGAGCCATCTACTCGTACGCGTTTGAGTTTCGAAACAGCTATTAGTAGAATGGGAGGTCGTATTGTCGGATTTTCCGATGCTTCATCCTCTAGTACGACAAAAGGGGAATCATTGAAAGATACGACCAAGATGGTGGATAACTACTGCGACTTGATTGTGATGCGTCATCCTTTGGAGGGTGCAGCCCGTTTTGCCAGTGAGGTTGCTGATGTGCCGGTCATTAATGCGGGAGATGGTGCCAATCAACACCCGACTCAAACCATGTTGGATTTGTATTCTATCTATAAAACGCAGGGGACCCTTGAAAATCTGAATATTTTCATGGTTGGGGACTTGAAATACGGAAGAACAGTCCATTCTTTATTACAGGCAATGAGCCATTTTAACCCGACGTTCCACTTTATTTCCCCGAAAGAATTGGAGATGCCGAAAGCCTACAAGTTATTCTTGGATGAATTGCATATTCCTTATTACGAGCATACCGAACTAGATGACGTGATCAATGATGCGGACATTCTTTATATGACACGCGTACAACGGGAGCGTTTTGCAGATCCGTTGGAGTACGAGAAAGTGAAGAATGTTTATATCTTGAAAAACTCCATGCTGGCTGGGACAAAAGATAACATGAGGATTCTTCACCCGCTACCTCGTGTGAATGAGATCAGCGAGGATGTGGACGATAACAAGAAGGCATATTATTTCCAGCAGGCTTTGAACGGGGTATACACTCGTCAAGCAATTATTTTCAAGACATTAGATTTAAAATGGTAATTAAAGAACAAAGAGATATGGCAGCAAAGAAAGAATTACAGGTTAGTGCCGTGGAGAACGGAACGGTAATAGATCATATTCCTGCAGAGAAATTATTTGACGTGATTAACGTGTTGGGAATCCAGAATTTGGAGAATACGGTAACTTTTGGTTACAATTTAATTAGTAGCAAGTTAGGTAAAAAAGGAATTATCAAGATTTGGGATAAATTCTTGAAAGATGATGAGATAAACAAGTTGGCTTTAGTTGCTCCGACGGCAAAAATCAATATTATAAGAGATTTCGAAGTTGCGGAGAAAAAAGCGGTTATGGTGCCAGAACACGTGGAGGGAATTGCTAAATGTGTGAACCCGAAATGTATTACCAACAACCAGAATGTTCGTACGAAATTCGATGTTGTCGGGAGTTCTCCTATCGTGTTGAAGTGTCACTATTGCGAGAAACTAACTGATCAAGAACACATTGTAATCATTTAACGATACAAAGCTAGTTACAAAAAGAATAGAGATACTTATGTATCTCTATTCTTTTGTTGCTAAACTTCTTTCTTTTTGTTTGTTTTTTAACGATTTGCTGGTTATAAACTTGATGTAATCGTAAGAGGAATATTTTTCCACTTTTTTGGTAATCAAATTGAACCTTTCTCTTGTTTTTTGTTGTTTTACAGCTAAAGTTCCGAAGTCTTGAATCGTAACTTTTTCACCTGCTTCAAGAGATTCCAGTATACAACTGATAAAAGTGTTAATGATTAATGCAGAAGTTGCTTGGGTGTGTCCACTTCTTTCTGCTACTTTTTTAGTGAGTTCTCTTTTGTTCATAATCAATTTGTTATATAATTCTACATACCGAATGTGAATTCGATTTTCATATGATTTAACGCCTTATTTAAAACTATTTGTCAGACTAAACGTTCATTTTACTAGACAAATATACCAAATTTTAGGAGAAACATGATGAATTCTTGCAAAAATATTACTAACAAGACCCTTACACGAAAGAAAAGGTATATAAAAAAATCTAATCTTTCATGCAAAAAGCAGTGTCAACTTTAATGAACGTTTTACTTGACACCTGTGTGATTTGTTTGTTTATATTTGTGATTCTGAATTTTTTTATAAAATGACTATTAATGTCTTTGTTTTAATTTATTTTGTAAAACGGAAGGGTTATGACAATAGCATATTTAAGGGTAAGCACAGGGAAACAACATCTTGAGAATCAGAAAGAAGAAATTGAAAAATTTGCTGCAAGGAAAAACTTGACCGTAAACCGTTGGGTGACGGAAGTGGTAAGTGGCAAAAAGAAAGAGCATGACCGGAAATTAGGGCGATTGTTGAAAAGTTTGAAAAAGGGAGACGTGTTAATCGTTACTGAATTATCCCGATTAAGCCGGACTTTGCTAGACATAATGTCGATACTTCATCGTTGTCTTGAAATGAATATAACGGTATATAGTACAAAAGATGGTTATGCTTTTGACAATAGCATCAATAGTAAAGTTTTAGCTTTTGCTTTTGCCTTGGTGGCAGAAATTGAGCATAATCTGATTTCGATGAGGACTAAAGAAGCTTTGGCTCACCGGAAGTCGGAAGGCGTACGTTTGGGACGTCCACCGGGAAAAGGAAAGCAAAACGTATTGCTGGATAACCGGGAAGAGATTAGCCATTTGCTTGAAGAGGGGATGTCCGTGTCGGCTGTCTGCCGAATCTATCACATCTCACGAGAAACATTTTATGCTGTAAACCGAAAGTATCAGCTTTTCTAAAAAAGAAAAAGCTGAACGTGCATGACGTTCAGCTTGTATGGAGAATTAAAAGTTCTATTCTTCCAAGAAATTAGGATACATATAGTTCGTTGCCGGAACAAACGTTTCTTTAATGGCTTGTGGTGAAACCCAACGCAATAAATTGAAGATCGTTCCTGCTTTATCATTAGTACCGGATGCACGACCACCACCGAAAGGTTGTTGATCAACAACAGCTCCTGTCGGTTTATCGTTGATGTAGAAATTACCGGCCGTGTGAGTTAAACGCTCTGTCATTTCCTCGATGTTGGCACGATTTTTAGAGAAAATAGCTCCGGTAAGAGCGTATGCCGATGATTTGTCCAGAATATCTAATGTTTCATCTACTTTTTCCGGATCATAAACGTAAACGGTTAAGATCGGACCGAATAATTCTTCCCGCATGGTAATGTAATCCGGTTTGAAAGCTTGGATAATGGTCGGTTGGATAAAATATCCGGCACTCATATCGTAATGCCCGCCGATAATCACTTCTGCATCTTCCGATTTGTTTGCAACATCAATCGCGTTAGACAATTTAACGAAAGATGCCTCATCAATAACGGCGTTTACAAAGTTCGTGAAATCTTCAACTCCACCAACTTTTATGCTAGCCATGTCCTCTTGCACGTAGTTTTCTACTTCGGGCCAGATATTGGCAGGAATGTAGGCGCGTGAGGCGGCAGAACATTTTTGTCCTTGATACTCGAACGCCCCGCGTACGATAGCTGTTGCCACTTCTTTAGGACATGCTGTCGGGTCGGCGAAAATATAGTCCTTACCTCCGGTTTCCCCAACAATTCTCGGATAACTTCTGTATTTATCAATATTTTTCACGATAGTAGCCCAAATATCATTGAATACTTGAGTTGATCCCGTGAAATGTATACCTGCAAAATCTTTATGAGAGAAAATAACATCGGCAGCCGTCGGGCCTGAGCAGTAAACCAAGTTGATAACACCGTCAGGTAGTCCGGCTTCTTTTAGAATTTCCATAATCAGATGTGCCGAGTAAACGGCAGTCTTGGATGGTTTCCAAACGCAAACATTACCCATTAATGCCGGGGCTCCCGGTAAGTTACCCGCGATAGAGGTAAAGTTGAATGGAGTAAGGGCGAAAACAAATCCTTCCAAAGGACGCCATACTGTACGATTCCAGATCCCCGGAGCGGAATTCGGTTGCATATGGTATATTTCGTACATGTTTTTCACGTTGAAACGGAAGAAGTCAGCTAATTCTGCCACACAATCGATTTCTGCCTGGAAAGCATTTTTGGATTGTCCTAACATGGTCACGGCATTCATCCGTTGACGATAAGGTCCGGCTAAAAGATCAGCCGCTTTTAAGAAAATGGCAGCCCGACTTTCCCAGCTCATTTTTTCCCAAGCCGGTTTAGCTTTTAATGCAGCATCAATTGCCATTTGCACGTGGCTGGCATCCCCTTGGTGATAGTGTCCGAGCAGATGATGATGATCATGTGGCGGACGAATATCTACCAGTTTCCCCGTGCGAACTTCTTTCCCGTCAATGATCATTGGAACATCGGCAACGATAGAACGCAATTGATTGATTTGTGACTTCAATTCTTTTCTTTCCGGAGAACCCGGTGCATAACTTTTGATGGGTTCATTGGTAATGTTTGGTAGTTTAAATACTCCTTTGGGCATATTTTATTCTTTTATGTAGTTAGTATTCTTTCTAAATTTCCCAAATATAAAAAATATTTGATGGATAAAACAAGATATTTGTCATTTTTTATATGATTTCGTCGGGTCGCAGGTTATTTTTATGTGCAAATTTTGAATTTGCAACCTGTAACTTGTGAACTTGTAACTTGTAACACACGGGTAAACTCGTTTGCCCGTGTCTATAAGTTTCGTATATTTGCACTCGTTAAAATATAGAAGGTTTTATTTTGCATGATGATATATGATTTCAATTAATAATGTAAGTGTTTTATTTGGAGATTACGCGTTGCTTGACTCTATCTCTTTTCTGGTGAACAAAAGAGATCGGATTGGTCTGACTGGGCGTAACGGGGCCGGAAAGTCTACATTATTGAAGATATTGGCCGGGGTACAAGAGCCTTCCGAGGGAAGTGTATCTGTTCCTTCCGGGTTGAAAATCGGGTATTTGCCACAGACGAAAGTGTATGCAGAAGGTAAGACCGTACGGAAAGAGGCGGAAACAGCGTTTAATGATGTGCTGGATTTGCAGGCAGAATTGGAGCGTTTGCATCGGGAATTGGGCGAGCGTACAGACTACGAGTCGGATAGTTACATGGCGCTGATTGATAAATTGAACGTGAAGACCGAGATGTTACATATGCGAGGGGCGGATAATATGGACGGTGAAGTTGAGGTCGTGTTGAAAGGATTGGGATTTCGGCAAGAAGATCTGGAACGGCGGTGCGAGGAATTTAGTGGGGGATGGCGTATGCGGATCGAGTTGGCTAAAATATTATTGGCACGTCCCGATGTTTTTTTATTGGACGAGCCGACAAATCATTTGGATATAGAGTCTATATCTTGGTTGGAGTCATTCTTGCAAGGTTATCCTGGGGCTGTGGTTCTTGTTTCACATGACCGTGCATTTTTGGATAATATTACAACCCGGACGGTAGAGATCTCACTGGGAAAGATATATGATTATAAGGTATCGTATACACGTTTTACCGAATTACGTAAGGAACGTATCGAGCAACAGCAACGTGCTTACGAGAACCAGCAAAAGCAGATTAAGGATACGGAGGATTTTATCGAGCGTTTTCGTTATAAGGCGACAAAAGCGGTACAAGTACAATCCCGGATCAAACAACTGGAAAAAATAGAACGAATCGAGATTGAACAGGAAGATTCTGCACGAATCAATGTGCGATTTCAACCGGCGGTACGTTCGGGGGATATTGTCGTGAGTGGGCGGGATTTGAGTAAAGCGTATGGTGATCACGTGGTACTGCATGAAGTGAATCTTGATGTGCTGAGAGGAGAGAAAGTTGCTTTTGTCGGAAGGAACGGAGAAGGTAAAACAACTTTGGTGAAGATGATCATGGATCAGATCCCCTATGAGGGAAACCTGAAGATCGGGCATAACGTGAATATCGGGTATTTTGCGCAGAATCAAGCTGATTTGCTTGACCCTTCGTTGAGTGTTCTGGATACGGTAGACCAAGTGGCAGTAGGTGAAATCCGGAAGAAAATCCGGGATATATTAGGGGCTTTTCTGTTTTCCGGAGAGGATGTCGACAAGAAGGTGAAGGTGCTTTCCGGGGGAGAGCGTACCCGCTTGGCAATGGTACGTTTGTTATTAGAACCTTATAACGTGTTAATTTTGGATGAGCCGACGAATCATCTGGATATGCGCACGAAAGATATATTGAAAGATGCGTTGAAGAAGTTCGAAGGTACTGTGATTGTCGTTTCTCATGACAGGGATTTTCTGCTTGGGTTGGCAGATAAGGTGTATGAATTCGCCAACAAGGGGATAAAGGAATACCTGGGAGGTGTTGCGCATTTCCTAGAGGCTAAGAAACTGGAATGTTTCCGGGAATATGAACAGATGCACCCTCGAAAATTGCAGCAGGAGGATGTTGTGGAAGAGGAGATTGTTTCTGAAAATAAAATTGCTTTTGAGGAACGGAAACAATGGAATAAAGAGATCAAAAAGTCAGAAGTGAAGATCGAGAAGTTAGAAGTGGAAATTGCTGATTTGGAACAAAAGATCGGGGAGGCAGAGGGAAAAATGGCAGAAGGCGTGATTAATGATGAGTTATTAAAAACTTATGATGAGATGAAAAAACGCTTGGAAGTCTGTATGGAAGAATGGGAAGAGGAGAACGGGCATTTGGAAGAATTGAAAGCTAGAAATTAATAATAACGAATAAGATGGCAAAGTTTAAACAAGAGTGTATTTTCGGAATCCGGGCCGTGATGGAGGCTATACAGGATGAGAAGGAAATTGACAAGGTGATGTTCCGTCAGGGAATAAAGGGGGAGTTGTTCCAACAATTATTTTCGCTGGTGCGTGAACGTCAGATTCAGTTCCAGTACGTACCCGAAGAGGTGTTTAAACCGTTTGCCGGGAAAAATCATCAAGGAGTTTTGGCAGAGGTTTCTCCAATTCCTTACCAAGACATAAATACGGTCGTGGATGCTGTGGTGGCGGAAGGGAAAATACCATTAATACTTATTTTGGATCGGATTACTGATGTTCGAAATCTGGGTGGAATTGCCCGTACGGCAGAGTGTGCCGGGGTGAGTGCCATTTTAATTCCGAATAAGAATTCTGCAAAAATATCTTCTGATGCGATTAAAACATCTGCCGGGGCTTTATACCATTTGCCTGTTTGTCGGGAGAAGAATCTCAAAAAGACGATAAAAGAATTGAAACGAAGAGGGTTAACTTTATTTGCAGCCACGGAGAAAGCGGATAAATTTTATACCGAAGTGGATATGAAAGAGGGATGCATGATTATTATGGGAGCGGAAGATACCGGTATTGATGAAGAGTTGTTAGTGTTGGCTGATCAACAAATTAAAATTCCCCAGTATGGGAAAATAGAATCTCTGAATGTTTCTGCTGCTGCTGCGATCCTGGTGTATGAGGCGGTGAGACAAAGAAGGTAGAAATCTTACTTAGTATAAACGAAATAAAGCAGACAAGTGTCTGCTTTATTTCGTTTATTTATTTGATTAAAGTCTTCTATCATACCAGGAATCCCGTTTGGTTAATTTCAAATCCCTCAATAAAGAGGATCGGACGTGAATTTCAAAGTTGTAAGACTGGTGCTGTCCGAACGGCATACAGTTGAATGTCATTTCCCAACAATGTAAGTCTCTCGTGACACTAAAACTGGTTGAAGTAACTTCTTTGTTTTTAATATCATATCCCGATTGGAACGTGAGTTTCCATTTAGGGGTTAACGAGAGGTCTCCCGAGAAGTTAACAATCTGACTAATAGTTGGACTTCTATAAGGACTGGGTCTTGAATAGGTAAAATTGTAACTGATACTTATATTCCAAGGAACATCGAAATCCATGTAATCATCGTAAAATCCTCCTACGAGGTCATTCTTTTTCTCTTTATTTTGTCCATTATCCGCGGAAAAACTAAAATTGGTAGAGATTGTTGCGTTGGTTAAACGTCCTAGTTTTCCGTGATATTTATTATATCTTACATTATTTGTATCTATCGCGTAAGGGTCAATGGTACCGCTGAAATTCAAATCTACTTTGTTATTCAATATTTTGGTACGTGCGCTTATGGAGATATTTGAAAAGTTCATACTGTCGGCGAAGGGATTATAAGATGTTGAAAGTCTGAAACTCTCCAACAGTTTTACTTTTTTGAATTCTTCGTCTCCGGTTGTATCCTTGTCATTTCGGACTTTCATTTCGACATTGTTATCCAAACTGAAACTAATACTCCCGGATTGTTTACCGCCGGTAGTGTTCGGACGATAGGTTAAACCTTCGTGAATGTCATATTCAACCTCTTTCTCTCCATCGAAGTAGCTCTTTTTGTAGTTACCCAAGGGTTTTATGGCGGGGGTATAGGATGCCGATATGGAAGGACGTATCATGTGCCGGATGGCAACGACTTTACATCCCGGTTTGAACATGAACATACCATATATGGTTGGGGTATACCCGATTGATCCGCTGGCTGAATAATCGTGCGAGTAATTCAACCCGGGGACATCCCGTGTGATAAATTGCCCACCGTTAGCACTCGTGTCCGGGATCCATATTTTTTCAATGGTTTTGAGGTTCAAGTAGCCGTTGTAATTTAAAGAGGGAGTGAAAGTCACGTCCTTGGCAATCTTAAATTGTAAACTGATCGGGATATTGTGTTTAAATCCATTACTCCAGTCTCTTTCAAAAGAAGATTTGAACAACTTGTCTTCTTTGGTTTGGATACTATTTCTTAATTCGGCAGAATAAGATACACCAATATTGTCATACCATTTCATTTCACCGCTTTTCCCTTTTTTACGGAAAGGATAGATTTGTGTCATCCGGAGACTCAAATTCGGTAATGTTATAGCAATAGAGGAATCCCGGCTATTCTGGCTATGATTGAACGAACCACTCAAGCTGAACGGACTTTCGGGCCATTTTTTACTCCACGAAATACTGGATTGCTTTCTTTGGTTGGCAATTCCGTCTACCGTGTTGGCATTATAGTAGTTGTTATTGGCGGATGACATATCCACGGAAGCAGAGAATGAACTGTACGGGTTTGCTTTTCCATCTTGCGTGTGGGTCCAGCGTACAGACCAGTCAGATGATTCCTGATAATCAGGCAACCCCTTTTCACTGACATAGTTTTTACTGATCGTGAAGTTCAGATTACCGTTGAATTTGTATCTTTTACGGTACTGGGTTGCGTATTGTAAACCCCAAGAACCGTTGGTGTAAATATCCCCGGTGATGTTCATATCAATATAGTCATTGATATAAATATAGTATCCACCACCTCTCAAGTTAAATCCTCTCATTCGTTCCTCTCCGTAAGTGGGCATGATAATTCCCGACGTGGCTTTTTTCGTGATCGGGAAAAAGCCGAAAGGAATAAAGATCGGTAAAGGAATTCCTTCCAGTTCCAAATTGGTGAAACCGACGAATATTTTTTTGTCCTTGATCATCTTCGCTTTGCTCATGTTTAGCCCAAAGTGAGGATGGTCGTGTTCGTCGCAGGTCGTGTACATACCGTGTTTCACGCAATAGACGGAGTCACTCATCTTTTTGGTTGTTTTTCCTTGAATATAACCTTCTCCTTCCTGGGTGATAATCTCGGTTACGTAACCCTTTTTCGTGTCAAAATTATAATGTAATTCAGTACTTTCAAATTCCTGACCACCATCTTTAAATTTGGGTGTTCCTTTTAATTTCCCGACAGAATCGGGTACTCCGGTTGCCATGGCTAATTTTTTATCCATGTCTAGTTCGATGTAATCGGCTCTTAACTCTGTTGTGAGGTATTTCACGAAACCATTTCCGTATAGATATACTTTTTTCTCTTGTATTGAAAATCTGACAGAATCGTCCGCGTTATAATCGATCAAGTCGTCGAATAGAGGTTTGGATTGTGTGGAATCGTTACGAATAGTGTCTATCGGGATTCCTGCAGAATCATAAACGATACGAATGCTATCACCGGGTTGTCCCGTTGTGTCAATGGCCGTGATAAAGAGATTTTGTCCGAAAATAATCTCGGACGCCAAGCCATTCGATGAGAGTATTATGGGCAGGGCGATCATTGTTAAAATGATACATTTCTTAATAAAAAGCCCTGTATATAATCTAACTTGCAATTTTATAATTATTTTTGTGACTAATTATTGCATCACGCATATTGCATTTTTGCTTTGCAAATGTAAGAAATAATGGTTGTTAATGCTCATGATTCTTTTTAAAAAGTTTTAAATACATGATAAATCAGTGCAGGTTCATATGTTTCTTGTTGGTAATCTTTTTATTAGAAGGTTCAAATTCTTTGATTGCACAAGAAGCTTTGGGTAAAATTAATTGTATTTGTATTGATGCCGGACATGGAGGAAAAGATCCGGGAGCTATCAGTGGAAAGCTGAGAGAAAAAGATATAACGTTGGCAATTGCCCTGAAATTGGGGAAAATGGTGAAGAGTGCCTATCCTGATTTGAATGTCGTATACACGAGAACAAAAGATGTCGCCGTAGATTTGAGAGAACGGGGACGGATTGCAAATAAGGCCAAAGCGCAATTGTTTATATCCATTCACGTGAATAAGTTTTCCAAATCAAGCGTGAGAGGCGTGGAAACATACGTGTTGGGGTTGCATAAGTCGGAGGCCAGTTTTCAGGTTGCCATGAAAGAGAACGAGGCTATTCATTACGAAGAGGATTATTCTGTGAAATATGATGGTTTTGATCCGAAAAAGGCAGAGTCATATATCATGTTTAATTTTTTGAAGAATAGTCATTTGAAGAATAGTATGGAATTTGCCGCACCTATACAAAAGGAGTTAATCGCGAGAACTCGTATGCCGGATCGGGAAGTAAGGCAAGCGGGATTTATCGTGTTGATGGACGTGGGGATGCCGGCAGTTCTGATTGAGACCGGTTTTATTTCGAATCCGAGTGATCAAAAGATTTTAACGTCTGAATCGGGACAAACGAATATTGCCCGGGCTATATTTACGGCTTTTCAGACCTATAAGAATAACGTGGAACGTAACAGTGTCGTGTTGACCGGTGGGCAGGATGAACAAAAAGTGATACCAAAACAAACTCCGCAGGTGCAAAAGCAAAACCAGAAAACTTCCACGGTAGAAAAGAAAGAAGTAGAGAAGAATGTTACGACTTCTGGTAAGAATGATTTGTTTTATGCGATACAAGTTGCCTCTTCCAAGACACAAATAAAAGATCTTCGGTATCTGAAATTGAAAGATAAGGTGGAGGAGTTGAAGGGAACAGACCGTTATCGGTATTACGTGAAGAGAACTTCGAGTTACGAGAAAGCGTTAGAGTTTCAACAAGAAGTTCGGAAAACGGTAAAGGATTGCTTTATTATTGCTGTCTATAAGGGAAAACAAATTACCGTGGCTGAGGCAAGAAAGTTAGAACAGAAGAAATAAATGAAGAAATAAAATAATACTCATGAAAATAAGAAGAGAAGCGAAATTAGCCCTGACCGCGTTGGCTGCGGTTTTTATCTTGATTTGGGGAATAAATTTCTTGAAAGGTTCGTCCTTGTTTGAATCCAAAAGTACATTTTATGGTGTGTATGATAGTGTAGAAGGATTGAAAGTGTCTAGTGGCGTTATTTACCGGGGCTATCAGGTAGGACAAGTAATTTCGATTCAATTTACGGGAGAACGGTTCGATCGGGTACTCGTGAAGTTTTCGGTGGATAAAGGGTTGGAGTTGCCATCAAACACGTTGGCCATGATTCAGAGTGCTGATTTAATGGGTTCAAAAGTCGTTGCTCTGGTACCGGGAGATTCTCACGTGACTGCGGTAAGTGGAGACACCCTGCGGTCCCAGGTGGAGCGTGGACTTATGGAACAGGTAAGCCAGCAAATGTTGCCATTGAAACAGAAAGCCGAGCGTTTGCTGGGATCATTGGATTCAGTGATGTTAATTGTTCAAGGGTTGTTTAATGAGGAAACAAAAAAGAATTTGAGTAATAGTTTCGGAAGTATTGATCGAACGTTACGTAATTTGGAGGGAGCCTCGGGAAATTTGGATACCTTAATACAAGGGGAGTCCGCGAGAATCAGTTCTATCTTGCAGGATGTAAATAGCATCACGGGTAATTTGAGAAATAATAACGAAGAGATTTCTACTATTTTGGGGAATGTATCCGCGATAAGCGATTCTTTACGGCAGGCAAGTTTACACCAGACATTGATGAGCTTGGATTATATTTTGGCTACAACCGATTCGATAATGAATAAAATAAATAGAGGAGAGGGAACGATAGGTGCTCTTTTAAATGATAATGATCTCTATTATAATTTGAATCAAGTGAGTGAAAATTTGAATCGTTTATTAGTTGAGTTCAGGTATAATCCGAAACGCTTTATAAATCTTTCTCTGATTGATTTTTCTTCAGGAAAAAATGCTCTTGAAGAATATGGCGTGGTGATTTTCGAGTCTTCAGAACGATTGGATATTAATTCTGAATTGTATGTGCAAAATCCTGGATTGAAGGAGATTAAGTATAAGGATAAATATCTTTACATCATTGATAGCTACAAGAAATTGAAACCTGCCCAGAGGAAATTAGACGATGTTATAAAGCGTTATAATGATGCTTATATTGTTAAAATTGACTTTATTTGAAAATTAGAATTGTTCTAAATAATGCTTTTGGGAGGCTGAATTTTGTTAACATAAAAAACTAGTTTTAAGAATCAAAAAAATATAGCGTAGTTCATTTTTTTTCCTTAGGTGCTAAAGCTTTATCCCTATGATAGGTTAATTAGAATGTTACGTTTATGTTAAGAATCTGTTGCAAAAAAGAGACGATAGGTAATTGTGTTGATTTGGATTAAAGTTTTGGTTGTCAATGGTTTGCATCTAAAGGATTGATACCTAAAACGTAAGCAAGAATCGATAAAAAACAAGTGAAAGCATCATTTTTTTTCCAGGATTTTTTTTTCGAATTTAGCGTTCCATTTCCTAGAAATGAGATAGGGATATAAACTAATAGATAAATGAAAAGGGATTGTAAAAGTGTTTGGTCGGAATGTCTAGACTTGATCAAGGAGCAGGTGTTGCCAAGAACGTTTAAAACTTGGTTTGCACCGATTCGTGCATTGAGTTTCAAAGATGATGTGTTGACAATTCAAGTGCCGAGTCAATATGTTTATGAATGTTTGGAAGAGCATTTTGTGGATATATTGAGAAAGGCTGTTCGTACCGCTATTGGTCCGAATGCAAAACTTGAATATTCGGTTGTAGTAGAAGAGAGCCATCCTCGTGACCCTCTCTCCGTAACGATGCCTTCCAATAACATGAAAAAGGTGGAACCAAACACGGTATACGTGAATGGTAAACCGGATAGTGTTGCCCCTAAAAATCCTTTTGAGCGTAATAATAATCGTTTGCAGATAGACCCTCAATTGAATCCTTCTTACACGTTGGACAGTTATATCGAGGGAAGTTGTAATCGTTTGGCAAAATCTGCTGCCGTGGCTATTGCACAAAATCCGGGAGGTACGGCTTTTAATCCCTTGTTAATATATGGGGGGTCCGGATTGGGGAAAACTCATTTGGCTCAAGCTATCGGTATGGAGGTAAAACAAAATTATCCCAACAAGGTTGTGTTGTACGTGACCACGAATGTTTTCCAGACTCAATTTACGGAAGCCGTACGTAAAAATGAGATAAATGATTTCTTACATTTCTATCAGTTAATTGACGTGTTGATTCTGGATGATATTCATGAGTTGGCCGGTAAGACTGCCACGCAGAATACATTCTTCCATATATTTAATCACTTGCATCAATCGGGAAAGCAATTGATTTTGACATCCGATCGTTCTCCGGCTGAATTGAGTGGTTTGGAAGAACGTTTACTTTCCCGTTTCCGTTGGGGATTGTCTGCCGAGATAAAAGCTCCTGATTTTGAAACTCGTATGGAAATTGCTCGTTTTAAGGCGCATAAAGATGGTATTGACTTCTCGGATGAGGTATTGGAATATATCTGTAAATATGTAAGTAATAACGTGCGGGAATTGGAAGGAGCAATGATTTCTTTGCTGGCCCAGGCTACATTTAACCATAAAGATCTGACAGTTGATGTGGTGAAGGATATTTTGGGTAAAATGGTGAAGAATCAGAAAGTCGAGTTGACCGTGGAACATATTCAGCAGGTTGTTTGTAATCATTTTAACATGGCTCCCGAAATGTTGCAAGAGAAGACGAGAAAGCGGGAAGTTGTTCAGGCTCGTCAGCTGGCCATGTATTTCAGCAAGACTTACACGAATGCATCGTTGGCATACATCGGTAAACAAATTGGTAAGAAGGACCACACAACCGTGTTGTATGCTTGTAAGGCTGTTACCGATCTGATGGAGACCGATCGTGCTTTTAAGGCTCAAGTGGAGGAACTCCAAAAGAAACTTTATTGCCGTAACTAATTATCACGTTCCTTTATGGAGGAGGATAAATATAGAACTGTAAACGCGATTGCCGAAGGCCTGTACAAGGAAAAAGGCAGTCGCTTTATTTCTTTTATTTATCCCGTGAAATCCGAAGAAGAGATTAAAGATATTGTTACCAGGCTTAAGACGAAGTTTTATGATGCCCGACACCATTGTTATGCTTATTGCCTAGGGGCAAACCGGGAGCGTTTCCGGGCGAATGATGACGGGGAACCTTCTTCTACGGCGGGTAAACCTATCCTCGGACAGATTATTTCCAATGACTTGTCCAACGTGCTTATCGTGGTGATCCGGTATTTCGGGGGAATTAAGTTAGGGGTATCCGGTTTGATTCAAGCCTATAAAGAAGCTGCTGCCGATGCGATCAATCATGCAGAGATCGTGGAGCGAACGGTAGATGAAGTTATTCACGTGCGTTTTACTTATGTCGTGATGAATGACGTGATGAAAGTATTGAAAGAAGAAGAACCGGACATTTTATCCCGAAATTTTGAGATGGAATGTGAGATGACTTTGTCTATCAGACAGAAAGATATGCCTCGTCTTAGAGAACGTTTGTTGAAAATCGAGTCTTTGAGTATCGAAGAATAGCGAATTTCATTTGCCCCTCCCTTTGGGAGTATACATTGGTGTATAAAAAAGGATCCGCTATAATTCGTTTATTATAGCGGATTGTCATTCGAACTGTGATCCAGCTGGGACTCGAACCCAGGACCCCAACATTAAAAGTGTTGTGCTCTACCGGCTGAGCTACTGAATCCTTCAATTGTGTTTCTCAATTGCGGTTGCAAAGATAGGTATTCTATTCGAATTTCCAAAGGACAAAAGGATTTTTTACAAAAAAAAGACAAGATAAAAAGAATACTTTAGCCCCCATAGATGCTCTTTTTATCGTGATATACCCGAATGTCACGTTAAGACTTTTGATATTCGGAGCATTCGCCATTTGTCCGCTTATGGTTATCTGCGGGCTACACTTTGGCCGCCGATGGGCAGGGAAAAGAACAAATCATTTTCATTGTAGGTACATAGCAAGTACACTGGAGATTGTTCTTGCTATGTTCCTGCTGTGTGTGTGCTTGGTACTTGTCATAGCCCATCACTAGCCTAACCCCGGAGTAATTATGGACGAATGTTCGCCTTCGGCGAGTTATAGGCTACAAGTTGCAGATTCATCTTTTAGTTTCTCCTGGCAGGGAGAGGCGTTATTTTGAAATAAAATTTTGTGGCTTGTCCTTTATTATAATAGAGGTAATTGATGTAACATATTTTTGATCCTGATTGCCGTGCGAGGCATGGGTTCCGCAATTGTCAGGCCTACTAATTCTTTTTCTGCGGCAATGTCCTTTATTACCCGAATGACTTCTTCCATTTTCATCCCATCGGGGTCTGTACCAACAGCAGCGATGATTTCGGCAGGATCAAGTACATCCATATCAAAATGGATAACGACTTTCGACGCTCCGCATGATTTCAACCAAGTTTTGATTGCATCACTGTTTTGTGCAACATCTTTGGGCGTGAGATGTTTTATTCCGTATTGCTTTTGGCGTTCTTTGATTTCTTCACGTTCCCAGTTGCGTAATCCCACGAGTAATATGTTTGATGGGGTAAATCGGGTGGGTAATTCCGCTAGAATTTTGGTGTCTCCATATCCCATGCAGGCAGTTACGGCCATGGCGTGAAATCCGGGATAGATGTCTCCGGGGAGTGTGATGTCGGGATGTGCATCAATCCAAATTAGGGCAACATCGTTCTTGTATTTCTGAGCCAAGTAGGTAAAGGGAGCGACACTGACCGAACATTCTCCGCCGAGTGTTACGATTTTATCGGGATTACTGACTTGTAGCATGTTTAATGCAGCTCTTGTTTGACGGACTATAATATCCCGGTCGAGGACTCCGTCTATCACCTTTCGATCCGTGATTTCAGTCGAAACTGGAACGGTTAGTGTTTCTTGACCATTGTCCGGGGCCAGGAAATTTAAGAGTTGTGCCCCCAAGACATATCCCCTTGAGGCATCATCGGGATTTTCAACCTCTGTAATCAATTTTACGATATTGGCACCTTGCCATTGAGGATAGATCAAACGAATTGTTTTTGTTTCTTTTTCCATATTCTGCTGGTTTATTCTATTTTGCCCCTTTATTGTTTTCATACAAAGTTACATAGTCTTTTTCCCTTAAACAAGTATTGGTAAATTATTCCGTATAGATTATTGGGGTAATCTTCAAAAAAAAACGGAAGTTTCGGTTGACTCGGTTTGTTGAGGGAGTATTTTGTAGTCATATTTGCTATATTGTTGCATTTTGGATGGAAAATGTTGTATTTTATCTTTTAATCTCTAACTTTGTTAGGAATAAATGTTGAACAGACATGAGTCAGTATTTATCGTGTGAGGAAAAATCATTTTACAATTAGATATGGACAAGAGAAAAATAGTTAAGATTGTGGCCAAAAAAAATGGCATGTCACAAAAGGATGTGACGATGGTATTTGATGAAATTTTCAGTACGATGTTAGAAGGGTTAAAAGAAGAGGGGCATGTGGGGGTTTTGGGCTTTGGATCTTTCAACGTGAAAAAATGTGCTGTTCGTCATCGATATGTTCTTTCAACCCAAAAAGTCGTTTTGTACCCCGAAAATAAAAAAGTTATTTTTAGGGTGGCGAAACAATTTAAGTTTAAGGCAGATGGAGTAGGAGAGGAGTAATTCGAACTCATCACTTGATGAATTCTGTATGAATGAAGAAACGTCCGGGAGTAATTCCCGGACGTTTCCTTTTATATAAATTGCAACCTAATTTTATTTTGATTTCGGTCGGAAGATCATATCAACAACATCGGCACCCTTGAATAATTTCTGGGTGAATTTCTTCACGTCTTTTGTTGTGATCTTGTCAATAATATCATCGAAGTTTTTCGGGTCAGTTACATCAATTCCACGAAGATAATAAGTTTGAATTGCACTCATCCAATATGCATTGTGAGGTTTGCTTTGTTCATTATTTTTCTTCAGGATAGTAGTTACCTTGTCGATCTCTTCCTGTGTCGGACCTTCCTTCATTAATTTGTCGATTTCGGCATAGATTAATGATTTCAAATGTTCTGCTTTATCCGGATCGCAATCAAAGCTCATGCTCATGCTGTAGCTTTCGTACGGTTCTTTAGAAGATCCAGATTGAACACCTACACCATAGGTTCCACCTTCTTTTTCACGGATATTGGTCATGTATCTTTGATCCAGTACGCCTTTCAAGATATTCAAGCAAAGATTGTCGTGAATGCTTGTTTTCATCTCTTTAGAGAAACTGGTGATTACAGTTGCTTTCGGAGTGGTCAGATCCAGTTCAATAACTTTTTCAGTTCTTCCTTTCGGTCCTCTCACTTTGTTATCCACCCAATTTTCTTTCCGGTTGTAAGATTTTACAGATCCCAAGTATTTTTCAACCAATGGTTTTACGGTTTCTGCATCAATGTTACCCACGATGAAGAATGTAAAGTCGCTGATGTCTTTGATACGGTCGCGGTAGATCTCCTCGATTTGTTCAATACTGACTTTATCTAAAAATTCTTTACCGAACAACAATGTTCTCGGGTTATAATTGCTCATGATCATGCTAACAGAGTCTTGCATAATCTTTTGAGGATTGTTGGCTGAGTTCTCGATGGCAGCGTAGTTACGTTGCATCATGGTATTGTGTACTTCTTTGTCGAAACGAGGCTTCTCGAAACGCAAGTAGATCAGCTGCATCAAGGTTTCGAAATCATTCGGAGTAGATGCACCACCGACTGATTCTGAAAGACCGCCAATGCTTACACCGGCTTGGGCTTGTTTCCCGGTTAATAATTTTCTCAAGGTTATTGCGTCATAGTCTCCTAATCCGTAAGCCCCGATAAATTGATCTGTGACTTGGGCAGATGCTAATTTGTCGATACCATATAATGAAGTACCACCCTTACTGTAAGAACTTACTTGTACTTGGTCTTTTTCGTAGTCGGCTTTGCGGAATACTACTTTTGCCCCGTTTTCCAAGGTCCACTCTTCAGCATCGAATTGCGGTAATTTTTTGGTAGCGATAATCTTGGAACCTTTCAAGTCCTCGTTGATTAAAGATGCCTCTGTTACTTGGTCTTTATAAGGCTCTAAATTAGAACTCTCAACTTTGTCCAACACGGCGATGGCTTCTTCTTTCGTGATGTGTTTAACTCCTTCAGACGGGCCTTGTGCCACGATCACCATGTTTTTCCGGTTAAGGTGTTTTTTAGCTAAAGCTGAAACTTCATCCACGGTGATGGTCGGGATAATAGCTTTAGCAAAATTGTAATAGTAATCGAAGTCTATGATAGGCTCTCCCTCAAGGAAGTTAGATTGCATCTCACCGATATAATCTTCGGAGGTAGTTTTGTCTTTTTGTTTGTAAGCAGATTCCAAACCTACTAGCATGTTGGTTTTTGCTCTTTCAAGCTCGCCTTCCGTGAAACCGAATTTCTTTACTCTTTCGTTTTCACGATAGATAGCTTCCAGTGCTGCTGCTTCTTCATTCGGTTTTGCCGTGGTAGAAATAATATAAGTACTCCATCCTCTTACAATGCCGCCACCGAATCCGGCTTGTGCGTTAATGAAAGGAGGATTGCCTTTTTGAAGTAATTCAGAAACGCGTTGTCCCAACATGGTATTGTAGAAAGATTGAAGAATACTATTTTTCAGGTATTCATGATTCTTTTCTTCTTTCGGGGTAGAGGGGTATTTGATATACACGCTGACAGACGATTGAGTTACTTCTTTGTCCGTTGCGCATACGAAGTAAATATCGTCGTGAGGGTTAACCGTGAACTCTTCTCTCACGGCCGGATTCACCGGAGTCGGGATTTTGGAGAATAATTCTTTTACTTTTTTCTCCATCTGGTCTACGTCGAAATCACCAACAACAGCGATAGCTTGCAGGTCCGGACGATACCATTTGTGATAATAATCACGAAGGGTTTGGTATTTGAAATTCTTAATAATGTCCAAGTTACCGATAACATCTCTTTTCGCGTATTTAGAGTCTTTCAGTAATACCGGCATGATTTGGGCACGGATACGGAAACTCGGGGTTCTTCTGGTTCTCCATTCTTCAGAGATAACTCCTCTTTCGCCATCGATTTCGTCATCGACTAATAAAAGATAATGCGACCAGTCGTGAAGTACGAGTAGACAAGTATCTAATAAATCAGGATTGGTTGTAGGAACCTCGCTGATATTGTAAACTGTCTCGTCTTGTGCCGTGTAAGCATTCACGTTTCTTCCGAATTCAACACCGTGTTTTTCCAACATGTTGGTAATACCTTTTCTTCCCGGGAAATGCTTGGTCCCGTTGAATGCCATGTGTTCCAAGAAGTGAGCTAAACCGTCTTGATCATCATTTTCCAGGATAGCTCCCACGTTTTGGATGATGTAAAAACTTGCTCGTTCTTTGGGTTCCGCGTTATGGCGGATGTAATAAGTCAATCCATTAGCTAGTTTCCCGATGCGAACGTTCGGATCCATGGGAAGTGGTGCCTTCATGTCATATTGGGCGAACAAGCTAGTGCTGATCAATGCCAATAAAGCACACACGATTAATAATTTTTTTGCCATACGAATTATTTTAATGTTTTAATGTTTGTGTCTGCAAATATAGCAAAGTGTAAGTAATTTTGTTCTGATACGTTAATTCTTTAACGTTAATTTAGGGGTTAAGTGTGAAAATAGGGAAAAATAGAGGGGTTTTTAGATTATTTAGAACGATTCGTTGTTAATGGGGTTTAACTTATCCGGTGGTTTATCGTATACGCCTGTAAAACTTTGGGAAAGATATGATGCTGTTGAAAATAGATATAAACAAATGGTTTTCTTGGTTGAATTTGGGTATTAAAGACCCTTCCACGGCCTCGGCAGTAGAGGTCCTCTTGCAGATCGCAGTCATTTGTCTGATTGCTTTTTTATTTACATTCTTTCTGCGCAAGGGAATAACCCGGGTGATCGGGGGAATGGTGCGTCGTACGAAAACCAAATGGGATGATATTTTTTTCGAGGAGCGTGTTTTTCAGAAAATATTTAATCTGATACCGCCGATATTTATAGATTTTGCTTTTAAAATCGTGTACGGGAAGTGGCAACATATAGAACTTTTTCATCGGTTTATCGTGGCTTGGATACTCGTGGTTGCCGGTTTCGTGATTGTTGCCGTGCTGGATGCGATAAACCGAATCTATGATTCGTACCCGATCGCGAAAGATCGTCCGATAAAAGTTTTCGTGCAGGTGATTAAAATTTTCGTGATTTCTGCTATTATCATTACAATCGTCAGCGAGTTTATCGGGGAGTCCCCCCGTAATTTACTGGTCGGGTTGGGGGCGTTTGCTGCGGTTTTAATGTTGATATTCAAAGATGCGATATTAGGTTTTGTGGCCGGAGTTCAATTACTGGCCAATCAGATGGTGCGTATCGGGGATTGGATCGTGATGCCGAGCAATAATGCAAACGGGACGGTGTTGGAGATCAACTTGTATACCGTGAAAGTACAAAATTGGGATATGACGATCACGACGATTCCCACCTATCAGTTAGTGTCCGCTTCTTTCACGAACTGGCGGGGAATGCAGGAGTCTGCCGGTCGTCGGATTATGCGCTATATTAATATAGATATGCTTTCCGTCCATTTTCTTTCGGATGAAGAAATCGATACTTTACGTAAATCGAATGTCTTGAAAGGGTATATTGAAGATATGTTGCCGAAGTTGGACGAACAAAATAAAGGAATATCTGACGTGTTGGATAAACGGAAGTTGACGAATTTAGGCGTGTTTAGACAGTACGCCGTGCGCTGGCTGGAAGCCAATCCCGATTTGAATATAGATATGACATACATGGTCCGGCAATTACAACCGACGGCAACAGGTATTCCTCTGGAGGTGTATTGTTTTTCCCGGATTCAAGAATGGGTAGCCTACGAGAAGGTTCAATCCGATATATTCGATCATCTGTTAGCCGTGATTCCTTATTTTAACTTGCGAATCTATCAATACCCGGAGATTATCAAAACCCCGAATTGATTCAAGAACCGATCCATTTTTTGATTTATGATTTCCGATTCAGTGATTCTTGCTCTCAATTTAATGCTCTTTTCAATCACGTAATCGTTTAATCGGCAATTACAAAATCTTTTTCATTCTAAACTCTTTTCTACTGCCTCGATAAAGTTTATGAATCCTCTGGCTGGGAAAGTTGGATTTTTATACTATTTTTGAAGGCTAAAAATAATTGGATGAGCAGTAAAAAACGAAAATATTGGAATAAGCTGAGGAACCGCTATAAGTTGACGATATTTAACGAGTCTACTTACGAGGAGGTAATGCACCTTCGGCTCTCTCCGTTGCACGTTCTCACGGCATTAAGTACATTGGCCGTCGTCTTGATTATATTGACTATCATGTTGATTGCTTTCACGAATTTGCGGGAATTCATCCCGGGGTACCCGAGCCAACAGTTGAGACGTCAGATTACACAAAACGCTCTACGGGTTGATTCCCTATTAAACGAGGTGCAGAAGAAGGATCGTTTTCTCCATTCCATACAAACTATTTTGAGAGACGAAAACTTGGACACGACGAGTTTCGTGTCGATGCAGCAGAATGTAAAGGTAACCTATGATACTTCGATGTTAGGTATGTCGGAAGAAGAGGCCGGTTTTCGGGAAATCGTGGAAAAAGAAGAAAAATACAATTTAACCCTTGGGCATGTCAGTTCTTCCGATGATGATTTTTATCATTTCTTCTCACCATTGGATGGGGTGGTAACCAATCATTTTGATGAAACGACTCGTCATTACGGGGTGGATTTGGTGGCCAAGCAAAATTCAAATGTTTTGTCCGTGCTGGATGGCGTGGTCATTTTCACGGATTGGACAATTAAGACGGGTTACGTGATTCAAGTACAGCATAATGGAAATCTGGTTTCAGTATATAAGCATAATTCGGTATTGTTGAAAAAGCAGGGAGATTTTGTTCGTGCGGGAGAGGCGATTGCAGTGGTAGGGAACACGGGCGAAGAAACAACCGGACCGCATTTACATTTCGAGTTGTGGCAAGCGGGAAAAGCATTGAATCCGGAAACATTCATTAAGTTTAAATGATTCGCGAATAGTGGTTTTGGAGATTGTTTTGAAATGAAAAATATAGCAATATTGGGATCTACCGGGTCAATTGGAACGCAGACATTGCAGGTGATTGACGCTAATCCGGAACGGTTTAATGTAGAGGTTCTCACGGCAAATAATCAGGTGGAATTACTGGCACAGCAAGCCAGAAAGTTCAAGCCTAACATGGTTGTGATCGGAAATGAATCAAAATATTCCGAGTTAACCGAGTTATTGAAGGACGAGGATATAAAGGTATATGCCGGGAGCGAAGCTATTGCTCAAGTCGTGCAAACATCCACGATTGATGTGGTCGTTACTGCCATGGTTGGGTATAGCGGGTTGTTACCCACGATCAACGCGATTAAGGCGGGTAAGACGATCGCTCTGGCCAATAAGGAAACCTTAGTTGTTGCCGGAGATTTAATTAACCGGTTGGTTGAGGAATACAAGGTGGCGATATTACCCGTGGATTCCGAACACTCGGCTATATTCCAGTGTTTGGTGGGCGAACACAACAACCCGGTGGAGAAGATATTATTAACAGCGTCCGGTGGACCTTTCCGGGGACGGGATTATGAATATTTGAAGTCCGTAACGGCAGCACAAGCATTAAAACACCCGAACTGGAACATGGGGGCAAAGGTTACCATCGACTCCGCATCCATGATGAATAAAGGTTTCGAGGCGATCGAGGCAAAGTGGTTGTTTGGAGTAAAACCTTCACAAATAGAGGTGTTAGTACACCCGCAATCCGTTGTTCACTCGATGGTTCAGTTTCAGGATGGAAATATAAAGGCACAGTTGGGAGTTCCGGATATGCGTTTGCCGATCCAGTATGCACTGACTTACCCGGAACGGGTACATTCGGAGATACCGCGTTTGGATTTTGGTATTTATTCCGATCTCACGTTTGAAAAACCGGATATAACGACCTTCCGAAATCTGGGATTGGCTTACGAGGCCATGAACCGTGGAGGGAATGCCCCCTGCGTGTTAAATGCGGCCAATGAAATTATGGTGGCAGCCTTTTTGAAAGATGAAATTTCTTTCACGGCCATGTCGGATGTGATTGAACGAACGATGGAAAAAGTGAGTTATATTGTCCAACCTACCTTGGAAGATTATATCGCTTCAGACCAAGAAGGCCGACGAATAGCAAAAGAGGAATTTCTCAATCTAAAATCTAAAATTTAAAATCTAAAATAGGTATATGGATGTATTAGTAAAGATATTACAGTTTTTGTTGAGCCTCTCGATTCTGGTTATGTTGCATGAGTTGGGGCATTTTGTGGCGGCAAAAATATTTAAAGTACGAGTGGAGAAGTTTTTTATTTTCTTCAACCCGTGGTTTTCCCTGTTTCGTTTTAAAAGGGGAGAAACTGAATACGGGATGGGATGGTTGCCTCTTGGCGGATACGTGAAGATTGCAGGAATGATTGACGAGTCCATGGATCTGGAGCAAATGAAAGAACCGGCAAAACCTTACGAGTTCCGCTCCAAACCGGCTTGGCAAAGATTGATCATCATGATCGGCGGGGTACTTGTTAATTTTATCCTGGCGTTTTTCATTTACATCATGATTCTTTACGCGTGGGGAGAGCAGTACTTGCCTACCGAGAATGCGAAATATGGAGTTGTATGCGACTCCTTGTTACTTAATGCCGGGTTGCGAAATGGGGATATGATCTTATCCTTGGACAATAAAAAAGTAGAGAATTTCTTCGAAATTCCGGGGTATATCTTAATGGAAAACCCGAAGACGATACAGGTTATGCGGGATGGTCAGGTGATGAATATAAATCTTCCTTCTACATTGATCGGGGAGATGCTGGCCTATTCCTCGAAAGGGTTTAAGCGGATAGCCTTACTGACACCCCGTTATAAATATGACGGTTCGATACAAGGGTTTGCCGATGAATCACCTGCCCGGAATGCCGGAATGTTGGAAGAAGACCGGGTGCTGGAATTAGACGGACATTCATTTACTTTCTATGACGAGTATATTGATTTGATACGTTCACACCGGGACAGTATATTGAATACAAAAGTATTGCGTGGGAGCGATACCCTTTCTATCCCTATTGCTCTTGGAAGTGGTAAAGTGATCGGGGTGTATCCGAAAGTGATAAACGATTTCGAGTACGCCGTGAAAGAATACTCCTTCTTTGGTGCTATCCCCGCGGGAATTAACATGGGATTTGACTGGATCAAGTCCTATCTGAAACAATTCAAATTATTTAAAAACCCGGAAGCTTTCAGGTCCGTGGGAGGATTTATTTCTATCGGGAACATATTCCCCAGCGTGTGGGATTGGCGGGCTTTCTGGGAATTAACGGCCATGTTGTCCATTATTCTGGGCGTAATGAACCTTTTACCTATTCCGGCATTGGATGGAGGGCACGTGATGTTCTTGCTCTACGAGGTGATAACACGTCGCAAGCCGAATGAGAAATTTATGGAGAACGCCCAGATCGTGGGAATGTTCTTCTTGTTGTTCTTGTTGTTGTTCGCGAACATCAACGATATATTGAAATTATTTGTTTAGCTATAAAATGTACAATTATGAGTGAAATGGTTGAGCAATTCCGGGCATACCGGGCTAAAATGAACGAGAAAATACTGGCAGCCGATAATAAAGTGATCAAACGGATCTATAATCTGGATACCAATACATATATGGACGGAGCTTTATCCTCAAAAGTAAAAGAAATGTTGGGATTAGCGACGTCAATGGTGTTGCGTTGTGATGATTGTATCAAATATCATTTGGAAAAATGTCATCAGTACGGGGTGACCACGGAAGAGTTGTTCGAAATATTCTCTGTTGCCAATCTGGTGGGAGGAACCATCGTGATCCCTCATACACGGCGGGCTTTGGAATATTGGGAGGAGTTGCAGGGAATGGCCGGGAATGACTAATTAATATATTGCCGAATTCGAGCAAAATAGGATGGGTTCATAAATAGATTTTATACCTTTGTGCAATATTTGTATAAAGGGAATTGTCATGTCGACGAAAAATGTTTTGCGGATAAGCTTATTGTTTATTTGTTGTTGTCATGTTTTTTTGACAAAAGCGAATATCCATGATCGAGGGTATATATTAATTCTGAATTCTTATGCAGAATCTGATGTGTGGGCAAACCATGCTATCGACAGTATACGAAAAGATCATTCGATAAAAGAAGATATTTGGGTTGAATCCTTGAACATGCTTTTGGAGGATAGTGTGACGGGATTGCAGAAAAGAAGGGATTATATTTTGGCAAAATATGATACCGCTCCCAGATGTGTTGTCATGTTGGGAAATAGTATCTGGTGCGTGTTCGAGGATGTTTTTAAAGAAATCTGGAAAGATGTTCCTGTTATTCTTTGTGTGCGGGAAGATTATGTCGGTCCGTTAGATGTCATGTTGAAAAGAGAAGAGATCAACCCGAAGGATATTATCCCTTTACAGGATAAATTGAACGGATTGAATGTTACGCTTATCGAGTGTCCCGTTTATATCCGGGAAACGATTGACGAAATGAAACGTTTGCTCCCGAACATGAAGAAGATTGTCTTAATATCGGATAGACACTACGTGAGTGCGCAGATACGGGAGAAAATGAGACACGTGTGCGAGACATATTTTCCGGATTTGGATGTGTCTTATTTTATTGAAGGGCAGATAAATATGGATCAAATGCTGGATTCTATTTATTCGTATGACATGAATGAGGTCGGGTTACTTTATTTTTCATGGGTTCAACGTAAGGAAATTGCCGGAAATAAATATTTGTCCACGAACAACCATAAAGCTATCAGTTATTTCGATAATCACCCGGTTTTTACGTTGGAAGATAATGGAATCCATGATGGGGATATGGCTGGAGGATATTTTTACTTGGGCAAAGATTTTGCACATACGGTCACGCGGACGTTAAGGGAGGTCTTGGATGGAAAGGAGGCAAAAGATATTCCTTTGCAGGTGGCGGGAAAACCGAATTATTATCTCTCTTATCCGATTCTTCAGAAGGCCGGAATCCCGACTTCTTTGTATCCGGATAATGCGGTTTATTTATTTGCCCCGGAAGGATTCTGGGAGCAGGCTCGTTATATGTTACTAGCCATTATCGTTTTACTATTTATCACGTATCTGTTATGGATACGGTTACGGTTGTTGAAAAAAGAGAGAGTGTTACACGATCGGGAGTTGGTTCTTCTGGAAAAATATAAAGCGCTTTTCACGAATATGCCGCTGGCTTACATGAAACATCGGTTGATTTATAATGCAAAAGGGGATGTCGTGGATTATCAAGTGGAAGAAGTAAACCCGATGTTTGAAGAATGTTTTGCCAAAGCGGAGAAGGTGGTCGGTAAAAAAGGCAGTGAACTACGGGGAAGTCGATATAACGAGTTCGTCGTGTTGTACAAAAAAATGTTTATCGAGAAAAAGTCATTTACCTTTGAATATTATTACAGTGCAACACAGAAATACTATGAAATAATAAATATCGCATCCACGGAAAAAGGAATGGTCGATATTTTTTGCGTGGATGTCACTGATTTGCGGAAAACAAGATCTATGTTGGAATCCGTGAACTATAAATTGTCAATGGCTCTCGACGTGGCGAATATAACTCCTTGGCGTTGGGATTTGGAAAGACATACCGTCTTGTGTGATGTGAATCGTCCGATTGAACTAAAACATTGTACTGATAATGAGGATTCTTTAGCGGTTCCTGAAGAACAATATTTTTCAAAGATACATAAAGACGATCGAGAACGTGTAAAAGCGGCTTATTCGGCTTTAATTGCCGGAAAAGTAGCCAAGATCAGGGAGGAATACCGGGTTTTGGATAAAAGTGAACATCATTATTCTTACGAATGGGTAGAGGCGCAGGCTACCGTGGATCAGCGGGATAAAAATGGGAAACCTTTATCTTTGGTGGGATCCTCGGTTGTGATTACCACTCGAAAACAGATGGAACTGGCTTTGCGTGACGCGAAAGAACATGCGGAAGAATCCAACCGGTTAAAATCTGCCTTTCTTGCTAATATGAGTCACGAAATTCGTACCCCGTTGAATGCTATCGTCGGATTCTCTAATATATTGGCATCGACGGAAGCTGAAGAGGAGAAACGGGAATACATTAATATTATCGAGAATAATAACACCTTACTTTTGCAATTAATTAGTGATATTCTTGATCTTTCCAAGATTGAGTCCGGTTCGATGGAGTTTGCCTATTCGGAATTTGACTTAAATGCCCTGATGCGAGGATTAGAACAAACCTCTTGTTTACGATTAACTTCCGCAAAAGTTGAAATTAAATTTGATGAATATCTTCCGGATTGTTGCATTCGTTCAGAGAAAAATCGATTAACACAAGTGATTTCCAATCTGATCAATAACGCGATAAAATTCACGAAAGAAGGAACGATTCGTTTCGGTTATCATCTTTTGGAGAAAGACTCTCTTTATTTTTATGTGTCCGACACGGGATGCGGTATTGACGCGGATAAAAAAGATGCCGTGTTTGAACGATTCGTGAAGTTGAACAATTTTGCACAGGGAACAGGGCTTGGTTTGTCTATCTGTAAAACTATCGTGGAACGGATGGGTGGTAAAATCGGGGTGGAATCGGAAGTAGGACAAGGAACAACTTTTTGGTTTACGATTCCTTATGTGGCTGTAAAATTGCATTGTCAAGAAATAAAGGAAGAGAAAATCGTTCAGCAAGTAGTCGAGAAAAATAAACTTAAGATACTGGTTGCTGAAGATAATCCGAGTAATTACATGCTTTTTGAATCCATATTGAAAAAGGATTATCAATTGATACACGCGTGGAATGGCCGGGAGGCCGTTGAATTGTTTAAAGAACACGATCCACATTTGGTTTTAATGGATATAAATATGCCGGAGTTGAATGGTTTTCAAGCCGTGCAGGAAATCCGCAAGATTTCCGGGACGGTTCCCGTGATTGCGGTTACAGCCTATGCTTATGCCTCTGATGAAGAGAAAATCATGGCCAGCGGGTTTGACGGCTACACGGCAAAACCGATTAATGCAAATTTATTAAGGAGTAAAATTATCGCTTTGTTGGAGAAACATCTTATTTTACTCTAGTGATGTTTCTAAAGGCCTGCATCGAGGTATTTTTATTGTGTGTCTCCTGTGTTTCATACGCCCAGACGGGGGTGCGGGAACGAGTCGTGTTCTATAATACGGAAAATCTATTTGATACCCGAAACGACACGCTGACGGCAGATGACGATTTTACTCCCCGGGGAAAACAGCATTGGAATCGGGAACGTTACACCCGAAAGTTACTCAATATCTCGAAAGTGTTAAACAGTCTCGGGGCGGGAAAGTTTCCGCTACTCATCGGCTTGAGCGAGGTGGAGAATCGGGATGTTGTTTCCGACTTGGTAAACAAAACGGTGTTGGCGGATGGTGATTATGGTATTGTACATGCCGACTCCCCGGATGCAAGGGGAATTGATGTTGCCTTACTCTATCGGAAAAATTCATTCCGGTTATTGCATAACGCTTTCTTTCCAGTCCGTTTGAAAAGCGGGGAGACTACCCGGGATATACTTTATTGTGAGGGGATATCGGCCCCAAACGATACTCTTCATGTTTTTGTTTGTCATTTCCCTTCCATGCGGGGTGGGGAGGCGAAAAGTGAATGGAAACGGGTAAAAGCGGCGTCTGTCGTGAGGCAGAAGGTGGATTCTATACAGGATCTTCATCCCCGGGCCATGATTTTGATTTTGGGAGATTTGAACGGGCGGGCGAATACACCCGCGCAAAAGGCGTTGAAAACTCAAGATCCGGAATCCGGGACAATTAAATCTGAAAACTTTTACAACACCGGGTATTACTTGCTGGGGAAAAACTATGGTAGTTATCGTTACCAGGGAGAGTGGCAGACGCTGGATCACATCATCGTTTCCGGGAACCTGTTGAACGGGAAAGCTGATTTGCAGGTATCCCGAAGAATGGGTATCTATGATGCGGATTTTCTACTTGAAGAAGAGCGAGGGACTTTCGGTGTTCGTCCGAAACCGACCTATCGGGGGCCTCACTACATTGGAGGATATAGCGATCATCTTCCGGTCTTTATCGATTTAAAGAAATAATTGCTGTTTTTAAAAATAAAAGATTACTTTTGTGGCAAAATTCATAGAACAAGATATGGACGACTATCATCAACAGTATTAATCTGAATAGGGGTTCTCGATAAATGCCTCTATTCATAAATTGAAGGAGGATTATTATGAGAACTTTCCTAATGGGTAAAGTAGGGTTCGTGGAAAAGAAAGTATGGGAACCCAATTGCTGGATTAATGTTGTTTCACCCACTCAGGACGATCTTCGCTACCTGATCGACGAAATGGGAATTCCGGAGGCTTTTATTGATGACGTTGAAGACGTGGACGAGCGTTCCCGTTTGGAAGTAGAGGATGGATGGACGCTGATGATCCTGCGTATTCCTTTTAAGTCGGTAGATACAAGTATTCCTTTCATCACGGTGCCTTTGGGGATTATCGTGAAGGAGGATATGTTCGTAACCGTGTGTTATTACGAGACAGAAATGATTCCCGATTTCATCAATTACGTGATTCGTAAAAACTTGGAGATTGCCAATAACTGGGATCTTGTCTTCCGTTTGTTTCTTTCTGCCTCCGTGTGGTATTTGAAATACTTGAAACAAATCAATGCCCAGATGCACATGGCAGAGGTCGAATTGGAACGTTCCATCCGGAATGAAGAATTACAACGGTTGCTAAAAATCGAGAAATCGTTGGTATTTTTTATCACTTCTTTGCGTGGGAATGATAATTTGTTGATCAAAATGAAGACCTTGAAAGTGCAGCGGCAATTTTTCGACGAGGATTTGGTGGAGGACGTGGAGATCGAATTGCGGCAGGCTCAGGATTCGGCCCGTATTTATAGCGATATTTTAAGCGGTACAATGGATGCCTATGCTTCGGTAATTTCCAATAACTTGAATATCGTGATGAAACGGATGACGTCCATCTCGATTATATTAATGTTACCGACCTTGATTGCCAGTTTGTACGGGATGAATGTCCCGAACTCTTTGGAGGAAAATCCATACGGATTTTTGATCGTGATTGTTATCTCGATACTCTTTTCCGTCTTCGGTTTCATCGTGTTTAAATGGCGCCATTGGTTTTAAATAAAATATCTAAAACATCTCGTTATTTTAACAAACTATTAACGGTTTGTTGATAAACTTTTGGGGATATTTGATGTCATAACAACAGTGTTGTGAATACTTGTCTAGGCTCGGCTGAAACAGGCATTTTTGGTATGTAATGATTAAAAATATGAACAAAGGTTTAAAGAGAGTTTTACAAATTGGAATTCCGGTCGTGATCGTGGGAGCGATCGTGATCCCTCGTTTGGATTTTTCTTCGGATAAAGAGACGTCAACCCCGACAACAGCTCCCAAGGCGGCTAACCGGGGAGCTTTACCGGTATCGGGTATCGTGGCATCTATGTCAACTTCCGGTAATGGAATTCCCGTAACGGGATTATTGGTTGCAAATGAAGAAGTCGAACTGGTTTCGGAAACGGCCGGTAAAGTTGTGAAGATCGCTTTTGAAGAAGGGACGTTGGTGAAGAAAGGAACCTTGTTGGTGAAAGTGGATGATTCGGATTTGCAGGCTCAACTCGCTCGTGCCGAATTCCAGAAAGAATTATTGGCTGCCAAATTGGAAAGACAGCGGATACTATTAAAACGGGAATCCATCAGCGTGGAAGAATTTCAACAGTTGGAGACCGAGTACAATATGAATCTGGCTGATATTGAATTATTAAAGGTTAAAATTGCTCGAACTGAAATCCGGGCTCCCTTTGACGGTCGAATGGGATTCCGTTTCGTGAGTGAGGGGAGTTACTTGCAACCGAGTACTAAGGTGTCCACGATTGTTGATAACTCTTATCTGAAAATTGAATTTTCTATTCCTGAAAAATATATTGATCTGCCTTTAGTGGGTAGAAAACTTACCTTCCAGCCTAGCGGTATGGAACATCAGATCGAGGCGGAAGTGTATGCTGTTGATCCACAGGCAGACGTGGCAACTCATACTATAAATCTGCGGGCTCGTTACCGGAATACTAAAAATCTTGTAGCCGGAATGTTCGTGAAAGGGGAATTGATGACGGCTGAGAATTTGAAATATATACTTGTTCCGACAGAGGCCGTCGTGCCGGAGATGGATGGGAAACGTTTGTGGGTAGTGAAAAATAAAAAGGCTACCAGCGTACCCGTGCAAACAGACAGTCGGGATTCCCAGTTCGTGGAAGTAACTTCCGGAATACAGGTGGGTGACACCGTGTTAACGGGAGGCTTGATGCAATTGCGTGAGGGAATGATCGTGAATGTCAAGTTGAATAAATAGAGAAAAAGTTTAGAGTTTAAAATTTAGTGCTTCAGGTAATGTAGAGTTTAGAATTTAAAATTTAGAATGAATAGAATTACAATATCTAAAATCTAAGATCACTGAATCATGCAATCTAAAATCTAAAATCATAAATCTAAAATTAATCAGTGGTATGAGTTTATCTTCAACCTGTATAAAGCGTCCGGTGCTGGCAACCGTGTTAAACTTGATTTTAGTCATTGTCGGTTCCATCGGGTTGCTATATTTAGGCGTGCGTGACTACCCTAGCGTGGACCCCCCGGTAATATCCGTGTCGACCTCGTTCGTGGGGGCTAACGCCGATGTTATTGAAACACAAATTACCGAGCCTCTGGAATCGGCTATTAACGGTATACAGGGAATCCGTTCGTTAAGTAGTACGAGCCGTGACGGGCAGAGCCGGATCACGATAGAATTCGAATTAAGCGTGGATTTGGAAACGGCAGCTAATGACGTCCGGGACAAAGTTTCCGGAACGTTACGTCGGTTACCGCAGGATATAGATCCCCCGACCGTGTACAAGGCGGATGCGGATGCCCAACCTATTTTTGCTGTTTCTTTGCGTAGTGGTCAACGTTCGTTGATCGACCTGAGCGGATATGCCGAACGCTATTACAAAGAACGGTTACAGACTATCCCCGGTGTGAGTAGCGTGGATATTTGGGGAGAAAAACGTTATTCCGTGCGTTTGCGCATGGACCCGGCTTTACTGGCAGCACATCGGTTGACCCCGATGGACGTGCAGTCTGCCGTTGAAAAAGAGAACATCGAATTACCTTCCGGGCGAGTGGAAGGAGACAATACCGAGTTGACAATCCGTACCTTGGGACGATTAATGTCGATCGAGGATTTCAATAACTTGGTTATTTCGAGAGAAGGATCAAAAATTGTCCGTTTTAAAGATATTGGTGTGGCGGAAGTGGATGCCGAGAACACCCGGAGTATAGCCAAGCGTAACGGCCTTCCCATGGTGATGTGTGCTTTGATTCCCCAGCCGGGAGCAAACTACATTGATATTGCGGACCGGGCCTATCTCGTGATGCAGGATTTGGAAAAGGACCTGCCGGAAGATATTGATGCCACGATAGCCTTCGACAACACGGTATTTATCCGGAGTTCAATCAACGAGGTAGAGGACACGATTTTCGAGGCTTTCCTTTTGGTTGTTTTGATCATTTTCCTTTTCTTGCGGAGTTGGCGGACGACGTTAATTCCCGTTTTGGCAATCCCCGTATCATTGATTGCATCCTTTTTTATCATGTACGTGGCTGGGTTCACCATCAATATATTGACCTTACTGGCCGTCGTGCTGGCCATCGGTTTGGTGGTTGACGATGCTATCGTGGTCATGGAGAATATATTCACGAAAATAGAGCAAGGTATGTCCCCGTTGCAGGCGGGATTCAAGGGATCAAACGAGATATTTTTTGCCGTTATCGCGACGACAGTGGTGTTGGTAGCCGTGTTCTTTCCGATCGTTTTCTTGGAAGGAACCACGGGGCGTTTGTTCCGTGAATTTAGCGTGGTGATTGCCGGAGCCGTGGTAGTTTCCTCTTTCGTGGCGTTGACATTTACGCCGATGATCTCCACGAAACTATTGACCCGGAATGCCACGCAAAACTGGTTTTACCGGAAAACAGAACCTTTCTTCGAGGGAATGAACCGGGTGTACCGTCGTTGGTTACAACGATTTTTGAAAGTTCGTTATTGGTCAATCATTATACTCGGGGCTTCCGGTGTAGCCATTTATTTCTTGTGGTTATTGATTCCTTCGGAAATGGCTCCTTTGGAGGACCGTTCGAATATTCGTTTGAATTCTGTCGCTCCGGAAGGTGCTACTTACGAGTACATGGCTCGTTATGCAGATGAAATCTCGACTTTCATAGAAGAGACGGTGCCGGAACAAGAGAAGGTAATTGAATTTGTCGGGGGCGGACAAACGAACCGGGCAAGTTTGCAATTATGGTTGGTTGATGCCGACAAGCGGAAGCGTACCCAACAGGAAATTTCCGACGAGTTAGCAGTACAAGTGCGTGAATTTACCGGAGGCCGTACCTTGGTTTCCCAGCAACAGACCTTTGGCGGTCGGCGGGGGGGACTTCCGGTTGAATATGTTATTCAAGCGAAAAATCTGGATGATTTGAAGGCGATATTACCTATCTTTATGGACGAGGTGAACAAGAGTTCGGTATTCTCGGCATCTGATTTGAACCTGAAATTCACGAAACCGGAATTGACCATTAATATTGACCGGGACAAGGCTGCCAGTATGGGAGTCTCCGTGCAGGACATAGCCAAAACACTTCAGTTGACCATGAGTGAACAACGGGTGGGTTATTACATCATGAATGGAAAACAGTACCAGATACTTTCCCAATTGGAACGTCAGGATCGGAATAAACCAAGTGACTTGAAAGGAATATACGTGCGGAATAATAATGGAGACCTGATTCATTTGGATAACCTGATTACAACGTCCGAAAGTTCCATGCCGCCACAGCTATACCGTTATGACCGTTTCGTGTCGGCAACTGTTTCTGCCGGACTGGCAAAGGGCGTGACCCTTTCTCAAGGTCTGGAAGAGATGGATCGTATTGCAGGAGAGGTCTTGAGCGATGACTTTAAAACCACGTTATCGGGAACATCCAAGGACTTCGTGGAAAGTTCTTCCAGTTTGATGTTCGCCTTCATGTTGGCGTTGGTATTTATCTATTTGGTACTTGCCGCACAGTTCGAAAGTTTCCGTGATCCGTTAATCATCATGTTTACAGTTCCGTTGGCATTGATCGGAGCAATGGTTGCTTTGTGGTATTTCGGGCAGACCATGAACATTTTCAGCCAGATCGGAATTATCATGTTGGTCGGACTGGTTTCGAAGAACGGTATCTTGATCGTGGAATTTGCCAACCAGCGTAAGTTAGCCGGTTTATCCATGCGTGAGGCGATCGAGGATTCTGCCGTGTCTCGTTTACGTCCGATCCTGATGACGAGCTTGTCTACCGTGTTAGGTATTCTTCCGATGGCAATGGCCACGGGTGCGGGAGCGGAGAGCCGTGTTGCCATGGGTATTGCGGTCGTGGGAGGTATGGTATGCTCCACGCTGTTGACACTCTTCGTGATCCCGGCTATTTACACCTACCTCTCGTCGAAAGAAGTAAAAATAATAGAAGAGATAGAAGATTGAACAAATTGAAAATTTTGCGAGTAGAATAAAGAATGACTATGAAAAAACAGAATTTACGATATATGAAATGGATAGGGAAAATGATCGTTTTATTGTTCATTTTCAATTTTCAATTCTCAATTTTCGATTGTTCCGCGCAGCGTGTAAGTTTGGATGAATGTCTGGAAAAAGCCTTGGAATCAAATTTTTCCATTAAAATCATCCGGAACGAGGCTCGGATGGATAAGAATAATTTGAATTACTCGACTTTCCTACCGACGTTGGAAGGAACCGCGAAACAGACACAGACCCGCAATGACACGAAGACCGAGAATAGCGCGGGTGAAGTGAATAAAATGTCGGATGTAAAAACGGATAACTACACCGCGGGTGTTGCTCTAAACTGGCGGATATTTGACGGGCTAGAGATGTTCACCACCCATGAAAAACAGAAAGAGCTACTGGCAATGGGAGAACTTGCCGTGCAGCAAGCCGTGGAGAACTTGATCTTGAACGTGAGTGCAGCCTATTATAACGTGCTGGTACAACACCATAAATTGATGGCGGCCCGTCATTCACTGGAACTCTCGAATGAACGTTACGACGAGGCCAGAGTGCGTTACAAGATCGGGAATAGATCCGGGCTAGAAGCTCAACAGGCAAAAATTGATTTGAACACGGACAGCTCGACTTACGTACGGCAAAAGGAGGCTTTAAAAAGTGCCTATATCACGTTGAACAAATTGATGAATACGGATTTACAAATGGTGAATTACGTGCAGGACACGATCTTGCTGGGCCCGCAACTGGCATTGGGTACCTTGGAACAAAAAACTCTGGCAGGAAATACCACCTTGTTGATCGCTAAAAAAGATCAGAAAATTTCCGCGCTGGATTTAAAAAATGCCCGTGCCGTGTTGTTCCCGACGCTGGATTTCAATTCCGGGTACAACTATAACAAGACAGATACACCTTCTTCCAGTACCACGTTGAACCGGTCAAACGGTTTTTACTGGGGATTTTCGTTAAATGTCCCTATATTCAGTCGTTTACAAAACCGGACGAAGATCAAGAATGCCAAACTGGAATTGGAAAATACGGAACTTTCCTATCAGGAGGCGGAAAAAGAAACACTGGGAGATTTGGCGTTGATGTATAATTCCTATGAAAACAACCTGCTGATGGTAAATTTCGAGATTGAAAGCGCTAGTGTAGCCGAGGCCAACTTGGATGCGGCTTTAGAAAAATACAAGATCGGGTCGCTTTCCGGAATCGAATTCAGGGAATTTCAACGTAGTTACATTGATGCCGTTGACCGGAAGTTATCCGCTATCTACCAGGCAAAAGTTTCCGAATTATCGTTACTGCTTCTTAGCGGGGATATTCGAGGCTCGTTCGTGTCGGAGTAATCTGTTATCAGTTCTTAACCACGCGGTAATATTTTTGTCATATCCTACTTGTACTTTTGGCTTGTAATCTTAAAGCGAGTAAATGATGAAAATAATCGTGTGGTTCAGTGTTTTAATGATGGTATTTTTCGGGTATTCCTGTACTTCCGGCAAGGGAGATGGAATACGTTACATATTTTTCTTGATTGGAGACGGGATGGGGAACGGGCAAGTGACCGGAACTCAGTTTTACCGGGCAGAACTGGATGGACGGATCGGTTTGGATTCGTTATCTTTTACCGGATTTCCAGTAGTAAACATGATGTCCACGTACTCGGCATTTAACGCGATTACTTGTTCGGCTGCGGCGGGAACAGCTTTAGCTACCGGAACCCGCACTTCAAACGGAACTATCGGTAAGGATGCTATTCACTCGAAAGACGTGTATAGTATTGCCGTAAAAGCGAAGGAAAAAGGTTTGAGCGTGGGTATTACAACTAGCGTGAGTATCGATCATGCGACGCCCGCCGTATTTTATGCTCATCAGTCTAGCCGGAGCATGTACTACGAGATCGCTATGGATGCCGTTAAGACGGGATTTGACCTTTATGCGGGAAGTGGTTTTTTACAGACTCGTTCAATGACGGATTCAACAGCCCCGGACGTGTATCGTAGTTTCGAGGATGCGGGATACACGATTGCCAGGGGATATGACGATTTTAATCGTAAACGGGAAAAAGCAACTAAAATGGTTTTCGTGCAGGAAACAGGGGCGAGTCCATTCAGTTTGCCTTACGCGATCGACCGGAAACCGGGGGATTTAACGTTGTCTGAAATAACCCGGGGAGCAATAGATTATCTTTTTCAAAAATCAAATAAAGGTTTTTTTCTGATGGTAGAAGGTGGTAAAATAGACTGGGCCTGCCATAGCAACGATGGGGCGACAATGGTGAATGAGGTGATGGATTTCTCGGATGCAGTGGAAGTTGTCTTGGAATTTTACCACCAACATCCGGACGAAACGCTGGTTGTCGTGACTGCCGATCATGAGACCGGAGGTGTGGGGCTTGGCACGCGAGGATATGATTTGAATCTGAAACTTTTATCTTACCAGCAAAATTCTTTGGATGTGCTGTCCGAGCGCTTGGTTTCTTTGCGGGAAAAACGGGGAGGTAAAGTCCGATGGGAAGAAGTGAAAACTGTATTGTCTGAAGAACTGGGTTTTTGGAATGAAATAGAGATCACGAAAGAGGAAGAAGACGTCCTGAAATCAGAGTTTGAATGTTCTTATCTACAAGCGGGGGCTGCTCTAAGGGGATTGTATGCTGTTGTGGAACCTTTGGCCAAACAGGCCGTCCAACTGTTAAACAACAAAGCCGGGATGGGATGGACAACCCCTGAGCATACGGGAACACGGGTGCCTGTATACGCTATCGGAGCCGGGGCATGGCGTTTTGATGGAAGTCCGTTAAACAACACGGATATTCCCCGGATAATAGCGGAATCTGCCGGTTGGGATTGAGCTGTGTGTTTGAATTTATTTAAAAGAATATCATGGTTGAGATACGATCTTTAGAAATATAAGTCGCAGTAAACCACCATATTTGAGCGCCTCTTTCACGACTTTATAATTCTGTTTTTCCATGTTGTCCTTTGAATATTTATTGTCCGGGTGAACCGTACACATGAAATACCGAAATCCTCGGGAGCATAAATCCTGTTCCGCTAATGCAGTCAGTTTCTGTTGCAAGCCTTGGCCCCGGTAGAGAGGATGTACGACAATTGTGTCCATGTGGGCAACGAGTGAAAGTTCCGGGTCGGACAACCCGATGTCGTATCCCAAATTCTCGTTCCCACGTCCCGGGTACGTCGCGATGAAAATGCCTGCTACTTGTCGGGTTATCGGGTCTGTTGCTTGCCAGACATCTCCTTTTCGTGTATTGAATAAATCCGTGATATATTTCTCTGCATCATACTGGGCAAACCATTCCTTCTGCTCCATGGTCTCCCAAACCTCCCGCATCATCCGACCGAGAGCGGGAATATCCTTTTTTGTGGCTTTCCTGAATACAAATTTCATGGTTTTATTCGTGACTGTTATTCGTAACGTGTCGATATACCGTTTTTGAAATATCTGCGATAATTCGGGCTGTTGCGGCCTCGCTTTCTTCTGAATCCTTTATAAAAACAGCGATCGTGTAGCTTTGGCCATCGGGTAAGTACACGAACCCGACATCGTTCATCCCGATGATTTGTCCTTTGTTATTCCGGTCACCGGTCCCGGTTTTATGACCGATGATTGCTTTGTTTCCTTGCAGAGGGCGGGCTAACCGATCTTTTCCCGTTTCGCAGGACATCATGGTCGTTTTGATAAATCCTTGGTATTCGTCATCGAATAGCCGCACGTTCAACAGTAATTCAATTATTCTTGCCGTTTCAAGTGGGGTACTCCAATTCTGGTAGCATTTGTTTTTATCTTGGTGCATCTCGTCTTCGGTGGCCTTGATCGCGAAATGTCTCATGCCCAAATTGGAGCGGATGTAGTGATCCGTAGCCTCCGTGCCTCCGGTTTGCTGGAAAAGAATATCACAGGCATTATTATCGCTTAAATGCAAGGTGTACTCTAGTAATTCTTTTATCGGGAGAGAAATTTCTCCATCCGGGTACAGGTCTCGGAGCGGGCTGTACGTGTCCGTTTTCAGATCAGCCTTACGAATATAAATAGGTGTATCGAAAGACAAGCCCTTCTTCTCGCAATAATCGGCAACTGCTAAAGCTTGATGCAACTTGAACACGCTCATCATCGGGTAACGTGCGTCATTATTAATCGTGATCGTGTCTTTACTATTAATGATTACGGCAATACCAATTTGTGCTTTTTTATTCGCGATGACTTTTCGTAATTGTTCCTCTAATTCCTTCTGCTCGGCCTTGATTACAACCGGTAACACGAGTAAAAAGAGAATAAAAAATAGTTTTCGGGGTGCTATATTAACGTGTGTCATGCGAGCCTGTTTTTGATTTATGATGTTGTTTTTTTGCCTTGTCCGGGGAAAATCCTTACCCACCTGTCAGCAAATTTACAAAATTAATCCGAATCCCTTGAAACCTGTCAATGTCTTTTCCCATGTTGACACGAGAACAGTTTATTTTATAATTGGGCCAGTTGTTTGTCGTCTTCAATAAAAAGTTTACTTTTGCATGGATAGAGGTCGTGTTAGTTATATGCGTATCATGATAGGAAATGATTTAAATAGTGATTCTTTTGAAAGTTTATTTAAATCCCATTTCGGGGATTTGGTCGGATTCGTATGTAGCTACGTGAACGACGAAGAGGTGGCCAAGGACATCGTGCATGATGTGTTCCTCGTGGTGTTGAAGAATCAAAAGAAATTGGATACTTCTTATTCTTTGAAGTCCTACCTGTTCACCTTATCCAAGAATTACGCTTTGAATTATTTGAAACATTTACGTGTCGTGGCTATGAACGAACGGGAAGTTGTCGAGGCGTTGCAGAATGCTGATGAGGAATTGGATGATTATGAACAACGTATGGCCCGCTTGAACGAAAAACTCGACGAATTGCCTGAAAAACAACGGGAAGTACTGATGAAATGTTTTGTTGAAGGTCAAACATACAAGGACGTGGCTGACGAGATGGGAATTAGTGTAAATTCGGTGAAGACTCATATCTCACGAGGATTGAAATTCCTGCGAAACGAGTTGAAGGAGGAAATGGTGATGTTATTCCTGCTGAAACGGGAACGAGTATAAATGTTTGAAAATTGGGATGTTAATTTAAAATAGTGAAAAAAATGATGAAGTTAATTGTATGTATCGTTCTGACATTGACCCTGTCAAACGTCTTTGGACAAGAGTCCAATAATGGAAAAAAATTGTGGGCAGATTCTTTTTTGAATAAGAAAGCCCCGGAATTTGTGGTGGAAGAGTGGATTTCCCAGCAGCCGAAATTGAAGGGAAAATTTATTTTGATTGACTTTTGGGCAACATGGTGTGGCCCGTGCCGGAAGGCGATACCCGAATTAAACGAGTTTGCTAAAAAATTCGGGAAAAAGTTGGTTGTTATCGGAATTTCCGATGAAACTGCCGATAAAGTAAAAGAGATGAAAGACCCGAATATCGAATATTACAGTGCGGTAGACACCAAGGGGGTAATGAAGAAAGCGCTTGGGGTAAAGGGGATTCCTCACGTGATTTTGATTGATCCGAAAGGCATTGTTCGTTGGGAAGGTTTTCCATTATTACAGGGGCATGAGTTAACGGCAGAGGTTATCGAGAAAATAATGAAGAAATATAAGTAGAGGTATTTTTTTATTTTTACAGGATAATTTGAAGACAGGACTTTTTTGAAGTCCTGTTTTTTTGTCGGGTATTCATAAGTGGGAATTTATAACGTTATCAAAAGGTATTAAGTTGTATAATAAAGATTATAGTTTTATATCTATCATATTTATAAAGTAATATTCATTTTATAACGATCTTAAATTTATATGTTATTATCTATTATAATTAGAGTTGAATAGGAAATGAATGGGAGTTGAATAGGAGTTGGTATAATATAATTACGAAAAAAGATCAATTAAAATTTATTTTTGTGATGGGATTACCCATACAAATCCGATTATTTTCCGTTAGATAAAAAAATATTCAATTTTTTGTCACCCATTTGAGGTGGCTTGTTGTGTTATTGTAAAAAATAGCAAAAATGGATTATAAGAATGACGATATAGAATTTGCCAATAGGTTACTTACTCGACGGGAAGAGTTGAATGACGAGGAAGTGACTGCATGGTTGAAAGAGAAAGATCATGTTGAGCTATTGGACGAGATCGCGGCGATCCGGCAGAAGTTGTCCGGACAAAGCTATGGAGAGAATGGTGAAGAAGAATTCCAGCATTTGGAGAAGAGTATTTATGATCAGAAGAGTCGCCGGATGACTTTGCGGTGGTCGATTGCCGCCTCGATTATATTGTTGGTCGGTTTATTCGTGGGGCGTACGATAAATGAGGTTCGGGATATGCATGAGGAACAAGTGTTAGTGAAGAACGTGATGCAACCCGGAACGTCAAAGGCTATTTTAATGATGGCTGACGGGAAAGAGGTGGTGTTGGAACAAGGGCAGAATTTGAATATTTTGTTGAATGAACGGGTTCGGGTGGCTACCAATAGTCGGGGTATCGTGTATGAAGAGCATGGAAAAGGGGTGGTGACAGAAGAGTATAATAAGTTGACAACGCCTATCGGGGGAGAGTATTCATTGGTATTATCGGATGGTACCAAGGTGTTTTTGAATGCGGATTCCGAATTAAAATATCCGGTAGAATTCAGTGACGGAAAACGAATCGTTGATTTGAAAGGTGAGGCCTATTTCGAGGTTCACAAAGATAGTTTGCGTCCTTTTGTCGTTCGGATGAACGGGTCGGAAGTGACTGTTCTGGGAACATCGTTTAACGTGAACACTTACGGGGATGACGGGCAGATCTACACGACGCTGGTGAACGGGTCGGTCCGGGTGTCTTCCGTGAAGAACGGGCAGGCAGAGGTGCTGAAACCGGGAATGCAGAGCGTGATGGACGTGCAATCGGGACAATTGACGGTGAGAGAGGTGGACGTGGAGCCTTACGTGGCATGGAGAGAAGGGCGGTTCGTGTTCCGGGCGATGACGCTGGATTTGATCATGCGCCAGTTGCAACGCTGGTATGATTTCGAGGTGTTCTACCAGAATCCGGAATTGAAAGACTACGAGTTCCGGGGCGTGATCAAAAGGGATATGGATCTGGATAAAGTGTTGTCCGTGATTAAAGTAACGACAAATGTTGATTTCGAGGTAAAAGGAAAAGTGATAACTATTATAAAACGTTAGGAAAGAAATACGGGGATTGCCGCTAACAACCCCCGTGTTCATTCTCCGAAGAGAATTCAAGTATTAATTCAATTACAAAGCTATGAAAAAAAAACGAAGTATGTGCATGAATTGCACATTCAGGGAACTTTTTAACCTATTGCGAGTGATGAAAATTGTGATTTTATTTATGCTGATAGGGCTGACCCACCTTTCAGCAGAGGTTCGCAGCCAGAATGCATCGGTTAGTCTGAAGCTGAAAGATGCTACGATTGAACAAGTGATTCTGGAGGTCGAAAAACAGTTAAAACAGGATTTCTTTTTTAGCAAGAAAGAGGTGGATGTGACAAGAAAGATTTCCGTGAATCTGAACCAAGCAACGCTGGACGAGTTGGTACAAGTGATTTTCGGAGAAAGTTTCGGCTACCGCTTGGTTGACAATTTGATCGTGATTACCCCGAAAGCGGTTGTTGCCAAGGAGGAAGAGAAAACGATTCTGATGAAAGGGCAGGTGGTGGATAAAGGAGGAGATCCTTTACCCGGAGTCACCGTTCTTGTTGAAGGTACAACGGTGGGATGCGCCACGGATATTGACGGGAAGTTTAGTCTTCCTTTGCCTAAAGAGCTAAAGGATGTGGTGGTTGTTTTCCGTTTTGTCGGGATGGTGACGCAAAAGGTGAAACTGGCAGATATTAAGGATAAAGAGATTCTGGCCGGTAAGAAGGATTTGAAGGTTGTGATGGAGGAACAAACTGAAAATCTGGAAGACGTGGTGGTGACGGGTATCTTTACTCGTAAGAAAGAAGGGTTCACGGGATCAGCAACACGGGTTTCTAGGGATGAGATTAAACGAATGACTTCCGGTAATGTCTTGAAGGCGTTAGAGATGTTAGATCCCGGTTTTAGGATGAATGCGAGTAATCTGGCCGGTTCGAATCCAAATGCAATACCGGATTTTCAAATGCGAGGGCAAGCTAGCATGGGTAATTACCAGAGTGATGACGTGGTTGTGTTGCGTGGAGATGTAAATACTCGTCCGAATCAACCGTTGTTCGTGTTGGATGGAGTGATTGGCGTGGATGCAACTACGATCATGGATCTTGACCCAGAACAAGTGGAATCAATTACATTGTTGAAGGATGCGGCTGCGACGGTTATTTATGGTTCAGAGGCTGCCAATGGAGTGGTAGTCGTGGAAACAAGAGCCCCGCTACCGGGAAAACTACGCTTCACGTATAATGGTAATTACGAACTGGAATGGCCGGATTTGAATGTTTATGATATGATGAATGCGAAAGAGAAGCTGGAAATAGAGGAGTTGGCGGGGTATTATGATCAAAAGGATAACTTGGGATTGATGAATTATTATAATAATCTTCGCCAGGAGGTGATGCGGGGTGTGAATACCTATTGGTTGGCAGAACCAGTGAAGACTGCTTTTTCTCATAGACATGGTTTGACTGTGGAAGGGGGAGACCATACGTTGCGTTATAAAATTTATCTGGGAGCCAAATGGGCACCCGGTATTATGAAAGAAACGGATTTAAATACTAAAACAGGAAAGATTGATTTGAATTATCGTAATAATAAAATTTTGATTAATAATCAATTGACTGTGGATTATTCAAATGGTACTAGGGTTTCTCCTTATGGAAGTTTTCAAGATTACACGAAAATAAATCCTTATTATCGTAAGACTGATGAACATGGAAATATTAAGCAAGTATTGGATGATCATAGTATTGGTGATAATTATGAATTTGTCGCTTATTATGGTACGCCAACTTTAAATCCTTTGTGGAATGCACAGTTTGATTCAAAGAATGAAAGCCGGAATTTTGAACTTCGGGAGGCTTTAAAATTGGAGTACTTGCCATTTGAGAATTTCCGTTTAAGTTTGGATTTTACGCTAACTCGGAAGGATGGAACGGTAGAGGTGTTTAACTCTGCCCAGCATAATGACTTCTTTCTTGAGGAAGACCCGGCTAAAAAAGGATTGTATGAATGGACTAAAACAGAGGGAACTCAATATAGATTAAGTTTGTCGGGAGCGTATACTAAAGGGTTGGGTGATCATTTGTTGACAGCTTATTTGCGATATAGTGTGAATGAAAATTCTACAAAATCGACTACATTGTCCATGAAGGGATTTCCGAATGATAAGTTGAGTGAAGTGTATATGGGAACGGAATACAAGAACACATCAGGAAGCGAGAGTGTTGCTCGATCTTTAGCTTTCGTGATGACCTTGAATTATGCTTATAAACAACGTTATGCTTTTGATTATAGTATGAGTGTCAATGCATCTTCAGAGTTTGGAAAAAATAACCGTTATGCCCCGTTCTGGTCTGCCGGAGTACGTTGGAATGCAGAAAAAGAACCTTTTATTAATAACTTAGGTATTTTTGATGAATTGGTGGTGAGGGGGACTTACGGTATTACGGGATCTCAGGGATTTACTCCTTATCAGTCTTTACAGATGTATACGTATTCTAATTTGATGAAAACTTACAAGAGTTCGGATGTGGTGGGGACGGAGATATACGGTTTGGGAAATCCGGATTTAAAATGGCAACAGACAGAAAATTATAATGCATCATTGGATTTTACCATGTTTAATAATATTCTGAGTGCAAGATTCGAGTACTACGAGAAATATACGAAAAATACGTTGTTGGATTACACGATGGCTCCGTCTGTCGGATTCCCGACAATGAAAGAGAATTTGGGAAGAATTTCTAATAAGGGATATGAGGTGACGTTACGTTTAATGCCATATAGTGATCCTGCAAGACAAGCTTATTGGAACGTGATTTTTACCGGTTCTCATAATAAATCACGGATAGAGGAAATTTCTAATGCCTTGAAAGTGATGAATGAAAAACAAATGGAAATTGCGGATGAGGTTGAAGACCCGTACGTTACCGGTTTAGAAGATAAACGTAAAAAACGTCCCTTACCCCGTTATGAGAACGGTTATTCTCAAACTACGATTTGGGCGGTTCGCTCGATGGGTATAGATCCACAATCCGGTAGGGAGGTATTTTTGACTAGAGATGGTCAACTGACAAATGAATATTCTGCAATTGACCAAGTCCCGGTTGGAGATACTGAACCTAAATTTCAGGGTTCTGTTTCAACGACATTTACCTATAAAGGGTTTAGTTTAACGCTTGCCGGTCAATATCATTGGGGGGGCCAGACTTTTAACCAGACGCTGATAGATAAGGTGGAAAATGCTAACTTACGAATGAATGCGGATCGGAGAGCTCTGTATAGTCGATGGAAAAATCCTGGGGATCAGGTGTTTTTTAAGGCAATAGATGGAGATATTGCTAAGATGGATACAAAGGAGAGTTCGCGTTTCGTGATGGATGATAATGAATTTTATTTTTCAACTATAAATTTATCCTATCGATTGGACGGGCAGAAATGTGATTGGCTTAAACGGGTAGGGATTAGTGCTGCGACAATTGGAGTGTATATGGAAGATATTTGTCGGTTCTCGTCGATTAAGATGGAACGAGGAATTGACTATCCTTTCTCTCGTCAAGTGTCCATGTCGTTGAATGTAACTTTTTAAATTGATAAACGATGAAAAAGTATATAGTTAGCATTTGTTTAGGAATGTTCTTGTTTGCCTCCTGTTCTAATTGGTTAGATGTAAAACCGAAGACGACGGTGGAAGAAGAAGAGGTTTTTAGCCGGGAATTAGGTTTTAAAGAAGCTTTAACCGGTGCGTATATAAAGATGGCGTCAACTGATTTGTATGCCAGAAATTTGAGTTATGGTTTCTTGGATATATTGGGACAACGTTACCAGATTAATGCAGTGGCAAATTATGAGAATCCCCTGTGGTATACATTTCCATCTACATACACGGAAAGTTACACGGAAGCGATTTGGTCGAAGATGTATAACGTGATCGCTAATTTGAATAATTTGTTGTACTACTGTGATAAAAACAGAGATGTGTTTACCACGGAACATTATTACGAAATTATTAAAGGGGAGGCTTTGGGTTTGAGAGCGTTTTTGCATTTTGATTTGTTACGGATGTTCGGACCGATATATAAAGACAACCCAACAGCAAAACGAATTGCTTATCGGACGGAGTTTAATCAGGAACCGAAGGAAATGCAACCTTCTAATGTAGTGGTGGATAGTGTTATTGCTGATTTGAAAAGAGCTGAAATCTTACTGACAAAAACAGATCCGTTGAATTTTGAATTTCCAAAAACAGAAGATGGGAATGGTGGAACGGGAAAAGATGGCTTTTTGGAGTATCGTCACAAGCGAATGAACTTGTATGCGGTGAAAGCGATGTTGGCGAGAGTCTACTTGTATGCAGGAAATAAGACGGAGGCGGTTAATTATGCGAATCAAGTTATTGACGGGAAGTATTTTGATCTGATCGGGGATGCTACAGATGTTTTACGTTCAAAAGAGATTGTGTTCTCTGTTTACGTGGACAAGTTTGATCAACAAGTGACGGATATAACCAATGGTACATCCTATTTGATCGTTAAGGAGAGTTTCTTGAATGAAATGTTTGATGTGGCTAATGATGGGACAAATGATTTGAGAATCAGAGAGGGTGTTGGATTTGATTACGGAACAAACGGAATCAAAATGCGGAAATATAAGCAAGAAAACTTATGGGCATCCACGGAAGGAACCGTTGTTTTAATACGTTTATCTGAAATGTATTACATTTTGGCGGAATGTGCGGCAACTCCGGGTGAAGCGGCTGAGTTCTTGAATAAAGTACGAAATATACGCGGGGTAGATCCGGTTGTTTGTACGGAAGCTAACAGATTGGATGAGATTGAAAAAGAGTACCGCAAGGAATTTTACGGGGAGGGGCAATTGTTTTTCTTCTACAAGCGTCATGCTTACACGACATTTTTGCATAGCCCCGTGAACCAAATGGCTGAAAGTAATTATATGTTCTCTTGGCCGGATAATGAAACTTTATTTGGTAAAACAAATTAAGACATCGTGAATGTTGTATTTACTGATAAAATGAGAGATTTATGAAAAATATGGCAATTATATTACAGGTTTTAATCACGTTACTTTTTCTTCAGAGTTGTGAGGAATACGAGATGGTGCAATATGGAGAGGGAAACGAGATTAATTTTATGGCTGATTATTATTTAGGTAAAGAGAAGAAACCGTATTGGGTGGATGAAACAGAATATTTGCATTATGAGACAAATTTCGGGATTAATCCTCGTGGAGATTCTTTGTTATTGGATACTCTTCTGGTAGGGGTTAAAATAAGTGGAGTTCCTGCAGATCATCCTCGAAAGGTTGCGTTCACCACGAAAAAACTGGGTGATAATACATTGGAGATTGTATGCCCGGAGGAGTATTATGTTCCGGCAGACACGGGTGTTGCCGTGTTTAAAGTTTTGATAAAACGTCCGGAAAAACGAAATACAGAATATTCTGCATACCTGACTTTTGATTACGAGAAATCGGATTTTAAAGCGGGTACTGTTGAAAGACAAACTTTTGAATTGAGGGTAGAAAATTCTGTCAATTTGGAATTGTGGGGATCTTCTCAAGAAGAATGGGATGGATATTACGCGATGTTTTTTGGAGATTATAGCGAGACGAAAGCTCGTTATTTAATCACGAAATACGGGGGAACGGTATTGAATGAATGGACGATGACGAATCAATTTTATGATGTTCTTTACTCGAATGGCTTCTACCTGGATTTTGAAGAGTATAAAGCAGATCCTGATAATGCACCCTTGATAGATGAAAATACGGGTGAATGGATTGAGATTCCTGATATTTCAGAATTACTTTAAAAATAAGAAATTATGAGAAGATTAATTTATATACTGGCTTTGTTACTGTTTGTTTCTTGTTATGATGATAAGGGAAATTATGATTATGAAGATATTAATACGGTAGCAGTTGAATTGGATGAGTTGTATTCCGTGCGTTTGGACAAGGATACCACGCTTACCATTGTACCCCGGCTGTCACAGCTCTTGCAAAAGGACGATGAAAATTTGAGTTATGTTTGGTTATATTCTACTATCAATCATAATTTCTATGGTTTGGCAAGTCGTGAAGGTTTTGACACGGTGAGTATAGAACCTAGTTTACGTTTTCATATAGACCCGGAAGAGAAAAATTTGAAATACGAGCATTTTTTTCGTTTGAATGTGTTTGACAAGGTAACGGGAATTGAATATCCGGTAAATACGACGATCAAGTTGATTAAACCTTATGATGGAACTTGGATGGTTTTACATAGTAAAAACGGACAGACGGAATTGGGGTCGATTGAATATATCGGTGCTGATATCGTGGTGAATGAAGATGCCTATTATAAAGAATCAGGCAAGCGATTGACAGGTAAACCACTTTGTTTGGGACAATATACAACGTCGGTTAAATATTATGGAACTGGGAGTAGCTGGAACATGTTTTATGTGCTTACTGATGTCGCCAAAGAGGCCGGAGTTTATTGTCAATGGAAAAAATTCGAGAAAAAGGATAGTTTGTCTCGAATGGTTGCCCCGATGGCTCAAGCGGGTTTTGATTTCCGACATGTGGAGATGATGGATGGTGATGGAAGTGCCAGTGCTCTTTTGTTGTCCAATGGAGTTCTTTATCAGATCCCTAGGGCCGGTAAAGTGTATAAACCGGGAAGCGGGTTGACCGGGGATGTGAAGATTACCTTGGCATCTAAAGTTATTAACAATGCTTTGTTGTATGATGAGGCCGGACATCGTTTTGCATTCTATTATAATAAAAGTGACGGATTGGGCGTGAAGAAATATGATCCTTTGTACTTTAATGAGAGCGAGGAAAATAGTGATTTGATTCAATCTATTCCGGTTCGAGATGGTAATGCTACGGGTGCGGATCCCAACAAGTTAGCTCCGGATCAAAAAGTGTTGTATGTAGGAACCGGATATCAATTTGATCAAGGTTGGACAAGTATGTATGCTTATGGTTTGGCTAAAAGTGATGACAAATGTTTTGTTTATGAATTTAACCCAAGAGGGTTTACTTATGCTGATTATGCCTCTTTTAATGCTTATTATCAGATAGATTTACCTAAAGGATTAGATGAAAATGCTTGTTTTGCTTCAACGCCACCTTATAGTGGTATTATTTTTTACGCATCGGGTAATACTGTTTATCGTTTAGACTTTAAACAGGCCGGCGGAAAAGCTACTGCAATTTATACTCATACAGGAGGGAAAGCTACGAAAATGAAATTTGCCAAGCGGAAGGCTCCCGGAGCAGGAGAATTTGCAGCCTATGAGTTTGATTTGCAACGTAGTTTAGGTGTTTCGTTTGATATGGGAAATGGCAAGAGTGATTTCGTTATCTTGAATTTGTCATCAACCGGTAGTGTTGGGGCTAATAGTGTAACTTATCCGGCAACACAGGTATATTCTGATTTTGGAGAAATAGCTGATTTTGTATTTATTTAAAAAAGGTATTAAGATGAAGTGGATGATTATTATATGGGGGTTACTGTCATTAGTGGGATGCCAGAGTAAGCCTGAAGGATTCGTGATAAAAGGAGAATTTCAAGGTGCACCGGAAAATGAATGGGTATATTTAATGAATACCGGGCAGACGATGTATTATGATAGTGTGCAGTTGAAAAAAGGAAGATTTGAGTTTAAAGGGAAAGTGGATTACCCGGAATTACGTTGTATTACTTATTTTAACGATCCGTCGCAACGAATTTATGGGTGGGATAAGATCATGGAGTTACCGATATATGTGGAAAATTCTACTATTCGGGTTTCTTTACCTTTTGCAGAGTTACCCTCAAAATTAGAGAAAAAAGTACCGGAAAATTTGCGTGTAGAAGGTTCTTATGCTCATGATTTATATGCGAAATATAAAGAACGGGTAACGCCTTTTGTTGTAAAAAATGATAGTTTGTTTGATGCTTATCGTCGTGCTTATTATTATAAGAAAGGGACGGAGGATGATGTGTTCCGTTGTGTGAGGGGGATGGATGCTATGCGTGATAGTGTTTTTGCCGTGGGGGTTGAATTTATCCGGCAACATCAGGAGTCTCCGGTAGCTTTATATGTGGCAAAAAATCTACGGGTAAGAGCTTACGATAGAGAGAAAGCGAAAGAAGTGGTCGGGTTCTTACCGGAAAACGTGAAAGCCACCCCGATGGGACAGCAAGCTATGAAAGCTTTATTGGAACAGCCGCTTTACGTGGGAGATGTGTTGCCTGATTTTGATGTGTTGGATGTAGATTTGAAAACGGTAAAGTTGTCAACGCTATTGCAAAAGGGACATTACACGTTGGTGGAATTATGGGCATCTTGGTGTGGACCTTGTCGGGCAGATATTCCTCATTTAAAAGAGACTTATCAGTGCTATCATGAAAAAGGTTTTGAAATGGTTAGTATCTCTATCGACGATGATATGGATGCATGGTTGAAAGCTGTAAAAGAAGAAGGTATGCCTTGGACTCAGGTTTGTGGAGCAAACGGGAAAGGTTATAAAAAAGAATGTATGGATTTGTTTGGTGTTAGCGGTGTACCTTCATGTGTTTTGATTGATAAGGAGGGGCGGGTAATTAGTACAAATGCACGCGGGGGATGGTTGAACGAGAAGTTGGCCGCTTTGTTTAAAGAATAAAGATTCGGTTTTATAAAATTTGTATTGTATGAAAAATGTATTGTTAGTCGTATTGTTTATGATCGGCGTTGTCGGTTATAGTGTAGGGAAAAACGTGCGGTTGCACGGTTCTTTGAAAGAGTTTGGTACGAATGTGGTTTCGATGGATTTTGATGGAGCTGCAGGGGAAATTTCCAAAGAGTGGAGTCAGAAGATCATGGTGAATAAAGATGGTAGTTTTGATTTTTCTTTTGACTTGAAAAAGCCGGGATATTATTCGGTGGGGCGGAACACGTTGTATTTAACCCCGGGAGATGATATGGAGGTATATTTAGGGACATCACAACCACAAAGCTGGTTTAAAGGGAAAGGTGCCGACGTGAATAATTACATGAAAGGACGTTTGTTTCCGAAGGCTGGATCATTTTTAGAGGCGGGGAGAAACGTGAAAGGTAGTTTCGAAGAGACGAAAAAATATATTGACGAGCGGGCTGCCCAACGGGAGAAAGAATTGAAGGCTTTGCCGAACGCAAGCAAGGAGTTCGTGGAGTTGGAAATGATGCGTATCAAGGCAGATGTGGCGAATAGTTATATGGCATATTTATGGTATTCTGATCTTTTAAAGGATTGTAAAACAAGGGAAGAGGGAGGAAAGGTTGCGAATGATTTTAACAAATCTATCCGGGAATATATCAATCCGTTGTTAAAAGAGATTTCTGCTAAAGATCAGTATTTGGAAGTTGCCGTGGTGAGAGATGTGTTGTTGAGTTGCTATGATATGGATGCTTCTATTTTTGATTTCCCGAAGTCTCAGCGATTGAAAGAATTGAATGATGCTTACGTGACTGGGGAGCGTATGGATGAGGAAATGACTAAACCTCTCTACGATGAATTGCATGCTTTCGGTTCGAAGTTGAAAAATGCTGATTTCAAGCAGGCGTTTATGGGACGGTTGGAGAAACGGGCGAAATTGATGGAAGGACGTCCGGCTATTGATTTTGCTGTCGTGGATATGAACGGGAAAGAGGGGAAATTGAGTGATTATAAGGGAAAGGTGTTATTCGTTGATTTTTGGGCGACTTGGTGTATGCCTTGTTTGGGTGAAATGCCTTTCTTTAATGAATTAAGTAAGAAGTACCCGAATGTCCAGTTTGTTGGCGTGTCATTGGATGATAACACGGAAGTTTGGTTGAATAAATTGAAGGGTGATTCGGATCATGGGAAAGTATTGGAGTTATTTTCAAAAGATCCATTGGTGCGGACAGGTTGGGATATTACGGGAATTCCTCGTTTCTTGTTGATCGATAAAGATTTCACGATTATTGCGGCTTCCGCTCCTCGTCCTTCTCAAAAAGATGTGATTACACCGTTGTTGGAAAAGTATAATAAATAAGGAAATTATCATTCTAATTATTGTTTTTGGAGGAGTTATCTCGGTGTTGGGATAACTCCTCTTTTTGTTGAAATATTTGGAAGATTTCTTGAAAAATAAAACAAATAGGTTACTTTTGTGGGGAGGATGTCGTGGATAAAATTGCGTTATGGCAAGAGATCTGTTGGAAAATAAGGCTTTCGAGGAGTTATTTGATTTACATTATGGGAATCTGGTGGGATTCGTGTATGGCTACGTGAGGGATGAAGAGGTGGCCAAAGATATTGTGCATGATGCGTTTTTGACTTTTTGGACGAATCGGAAACATTTGGATTTGTCTTATTCGGCTAAATCTTACCTATTTACATTAGCACAGAATTATGCATTGAACTATTTGAGGCATTTACGGGTCGTGGAGGTGAACGAGCGTGAGGTGACGGCTTTGTTGGAATCGGCTTCAGAGGAATTGGCTGAATACGATGAACGGTTTGCCCGGGTGGAGGAAAAGTTAGCTTTGTTACCGGAGAAGCAGCGGGAAGTTTTTTTGAAATGTGTGGTGGAAGAGAAGAAGTATCAGGAGGTGGCGGATGAGTTGGACGTGAGTATTAACACGATAAAAAAGCATATGACTTGCGCCTTGAAATTTTTGAGAGGGGAATTGCAGGATGAAACTGTGTTACTTTTCGTGTTGAAAAAGAAGTGATTATCTTTTTATTTTCAAATTCTATATAAAAAATTGCTTTTTGTGTCACCCTTTTTTTGAGGGAGCGTGTGATAGATGCAAAATGACGATTTATGAGATACAATGACGAAGATATAGAATTTGCTAATTTGATTCTGACAGACCGGGAGAATTTAGACGATGCGGAGGTGAATGCGTGGATGGAAGATCCGGAGCATGTAAAATTATTGCAGGAGTTTGCTACAGCTTATCAAGTTCGTATGAATAAGAATTTTGACCGAGATAAAGAGAAAGAATTTGCTCGGTTGGAGAGGGATTTTTACGAACGGAAGAGTCGTCGAATGACATTGCGTTGGTCGGTAGCGGCTTCTATAATTTTGTTGGTTGGTTTATTTGTGGGACGTACGGTGACCGAATGGAGGGATTTGGATGATGCTCGAGTGCTGGCAAAAACGGAAAGAAACGTGCCGGGTGCTAAAGCTGAGTTGATTTTGAGTACTGGAGAACGGGTTGTTTTGGATCGAAAGAATGTAGCAATAGAGGGTTTGAACGAGATGGGGATTCGAAATGATTCCGTGACCGGGTTGGATTATGCGACGGCGAAAGTGGAGGGGAAAGAGATCATGTATAACACCATGCGAATCCCGGTGGGAGGATTTTATCAGTTGGCTTTGTCTGACGGGAGTAAAGTGTGGTTGAATTCGATGACGGAACTTCGTTTTCCGGTGACTTTTACGGGGGAACAGCGAAAAGTTTATTTGACAGGAGAGGCTTATTTTGAGGTGACTCACGATTCGGTGCATCCATTTATTGTAGAGACTCCGGACGGAATGGAAGTAAAGGTGTACGGAACAGAATTTAATATGAACACGTACGAGAAAGGTGTTGTACAGACCGTGCTTGTAAAAGGAAAAGTCGGAGTCCGAGGTGGTGTTCTCGGTAAAGAAGTGGTGTTGGCTCCTGAGCAGATGGCTGTGTACCGGGAAAAAACAGGAGAAATTCAAGTTGAAAATGTTGATCCTTATAAGTATGTAGCCTGGAAGGATGGAGAGTTTGTTTTTGAACGGGAGACGATAGAAGAGATCATGGAACGATTGAGTAGATGGTATGATGTAAAAGTTTTCTATTCGAATGAATCTTTGAAACAAAAACGATTTACTGGGGCGATTAGTCGCTATAAGGATATAGAACAGGTTCTTCATTTAATCGAGGGACCGGCGACATTACATTTCGAGATAAAAGGTAACGTAGTTACAGTACAAGGAGGTCAATAATTATGATGTTTAATAAAAACCGTAAGGTGCGTCAACACGCTTACGGTTTGATATAGGATGTTTGCGCATCCGTAAATTCTAATAGTTAATTCACAAATTTATGAAAAAAAACAAGATTAGGTTTGTTTTTTCTGGTTTTTTCGAACGAAAAAGATCAGAACTTTTTCGGGGACTACAATTGTTCCTGCTGATTATGTTTTTGGGTTGTCCTTTGTTTGGTGTAGCTCAACAGCAAAAGGTTTCAATTGACGTGAAACAGGTGGATGTTTCTGTGGTTTTTAGACAAATTAAAGAGCAAACGAAATTGAATTTCGTGTATGATCCAGATCAGTTGGCTTCAATGTCAGAAATTACATTGAGTATGAAGGATGTGACCGTAGATGCCGTGTTATCACGATTATTTGCCAATACACCTTTCGAGTATCGTTTTGAGAGTGGAGCGATATTAATCAAACGTAAGGAAAAACAGGTTGCTACAAAAGGAGAAGTTGTAACGGTGACTGGTTCCGTGAAAGATGCTGGGGGAAATCCTTTGCCCGGAGTGACGATTATGTTGAAGGGACTTAGTTTGGGGGCCGCAACGGATGTGGATGGAAATTATAAGTTGAGTTTTACTAAGGTTGAGAATGTCGTGCTGGTGTTTTCTTTTATCGGGATGGAGACTCAAGAGGTGAAATACACGGGGCAGCAGAAGATTGATGTGGTAATGAAGGAGACTGTGGAGTCCATGGAGGAAGTGGTGGTAACTGGTATTTTTACTCGGAAAAAAGAAGGATTTACAGGTTCTGCAACAAGAGTGTCAGGAGAGGAAATAAAGCGAATGACTTCAGGTAATGTGTTGAAAGCATTACAAATGCTTGATCCGGGTTTTAAGATGAATTCCAGTAATTTGGCCGGTTCTAATCCCAATGCGATACCGGACTTCCAGATGCGCGGGCAGGCAAGTATTGGAAATTATGAAAGTTCAGATGTGGTTGTTTTGCGTGGTGATGTAAATACACGTCCCAATCAGCCGTTATTTGTGTTGGATGGTGTGATTGGGGTAGATGCAACAACGATTATGGACTTAGATCCGGAACAAGTAGAGTCAATCACTTTGTTAAAAGATGCTGCAGCCACGGTGATTTATGGTTCGGAGGCGGCTAATGGCGTGGTTGTGGTTGAAACAAAAGCTCCCGTGTCAGGGAAGTTACGTTTTACTTATAACGGGAATTACGAGTTGGAATGGCCAGACTTGAGTGTGTATGATCTGATGAATGCAGAGGAAAAATTACGAATAGAGGAGTTGGCCGGTTATTATGACAATAAAAATGATGTGAATTTGCGTAATTATTATAACCGTATAAAACAAGAGGTTTTGAGTGGGGTGAATACATATTGGTTGGCTGAACCTGTTCGTACGGCATTTTCTCATCGTCATGGTCTGACGGCAGAAGGTGGAGATAAAACATTACGTTATAAAATTTATTTAGGAGCCCGTTGGGCTCCGGGTGTAATGAAAGAGTCTGATTTGAACACAAAGACTGGAAAAATTGATTTGAATTACCGGGCTAGTAAGATATTAATAAATAATTCATTGTCTGTAGATTATTCTGATGGAGCCCGGACTTCTCCTTATGGAAGTTTTCAAGATTATGCACAAATAAATCCTTATTATCGTAAAACAGATGAGAATGGGAATGTCAAGCAAGTATTGGATGATCATAAAGTGGGGGATTCATATATCGCAGATTATAAGACTCCAACGTTGAATCCATTATGGAATGCTCAATTTGATTCAAAAAATGATAGTCGTAGTTTTAATCTACGAGAGGCTTTGAAGGTTGAATATTTACCATTTGATAATTTGCGGTTAAGCTTGGATTTTACATTATCTCGTACTGATGCCACAGTGGAAACTTTTAAATCAGCCCAGCATAATGATTTTTATTCCGTGGCAGATCCGGCAGAAAAGGGTTCTTATTATTGGTCCAAGTCTGAGGGGTCTAGTTATCGATTGAGTTTGTCTGCCGCTTATAATAAAGCATTCGGATCGGATCATTTGCTGTCTGCTTTTGCTCGTTATAGTATTAATGAGAGTGCGAATAATTTGACTTCTATTTCCATGAAAGGTTTCCCGAATGATAAATTGAGTGAAGTGTACATGGGAACGGAATATCAGACAACAGGTGGTAGTGAGAGTGTTTCCCGTGCTTTAGCTTTTATGATGACATTGAATTATTCTTACAAACAACGTTATGCTTTTGACTATAGTATGAGTATAAACGCTTCTTCTGAGTTCGGCGAGAACAATCGTTATGCGCCGTTCTGGTCTGTAGGAGTACGTTGGAATGCTGAAAAAGAAAAATTTATATCGAATTTGGGTATTTTTGATGAGCTGGTCTTGCGTGGGACTTATGGGATTACGGGATCTCAAGGTTTTACTCCCTATCAATCTTTGCAGATGTATACTTATTCCAATTTGATGAAGACTTATAAAAGTTCGGATGTTGTCGGGACAGAAATATATGGATTGGGAAATCCTGATTTGAAATGGCAACAAACACGGAATTATAATGCATCGTTGGACTTCACAATGTTTCATAATATATTTAGTGCTAGGTTTGAGTATTACGAGAAATACACGAAAAACACGTTGTTGGATTATACAATGGCACCATCTGTTGGTTTTGCTACGATGAAAGAGAATTTAGGTGAGATTTCTAATAAAGGGTATGAGGTGACACTACGTTTGATGCCATACAGTAATGCGGCGAAACAGGCTTATTGGCAAGTTATTTTTACTGGCTCGCATAATAAATCACGGATAGAGGAGATTTCTAATGCCTTGAAAGTGATGAATGAGAAACAGATGGAACAAGCCATGGCATATGAAAGGCCCGGAGATTTAGAGGGGAAACGGGAGAAATATCCATTACCTCGTTACGAAAATGGTTATTCGCAAACAACCATCTGGGTGGTACGTTCAATGGGTATTGATCCGGCAACAGGACGGGAAGTCTATATGACACGTGATGGTAAATTAACGAATGACTATAATGCAGCGGATCAGATTCCTTTTGGAGATTCTGAACCGAAATTTCAAGGTTCTGTCTCAACAACCTTCACTTATAGAGGTTTTAGTTTAACTCTTGCCGGGCAATATCATTGGGGAGGACAGACCTTTAATAAGACGTTGATTAACAAAGTGGAGAATGCTAATCTTCGGTTGAACACGGATAGACGGGCGTTGTATGATCGTTGGCAAAAACCGGGAGATCACGTGTTTTTTAAGGCGATAGATGGAAATGTTTCTAAAGCGGATACGAAAGAAAGCTCTCGTTTCGTGATGGATGATAATGAATTCTATTTTTCTACGGTGAATTTATCGTATCGCTTGGATGGTAAAAAATTTGATTGGATGAAACGTGTGGGGATTACTTCTGCTACACTTGGATTATATATGGAGGATATTTGTCGTTTTTCCACGATAAAGATGGAACGTGGTATAGACTACCCCTTCTCTCGTCAGATATCCATGTCGTTGAATGTTGTCTTTTAAATTTGTAGACTATGAAAAAATATATTGTAGGCATTTGTTTCAGTATGCTGTTCTTTACTTCTTGCTCGGATTGGTTGAACGTGGAGCCAAAGACCACCGTGAAGGAAGAAGAAGTGTTTAGTCGAGAATTAGGTTTTAAAGAAGCCTTAACCGGAGCCTATATAAAAATGGCCTCTACGGGGTTGTACGCAAGGAATTTGAGTTATGGTTTTCTGGATGTGTTGGGAGGACGTTATAATCAGGGAACAAATCAGAAAGATTATTATACTTTTGCCCCGGATCCCTCTTCTTTGGTAGAGTCTTATTGTGAGAGTATCTGGTCAAATATGTATAATATTATCGCTAACCTGAATAATCTGTTGTATTATTGCGATAAAAATAAATCTGTGTTTACGACACCGGATTACTACGAGATCATAAAAGGAGAGGCTTTAGGCTTACGAGCTTTTTTGCATTTTGATTTGTTACGAATGTATGGGCCTATTTATAAGGAAAATCCGGGAGCGAAACGAATTGCTTACCGTACAGAGTTTACTAAAGACGCTCAATCAATGCAATCTTCAAATGTTGTAGTGGATAGTATTATTGCCGATTTGAAAAAAGCGGAAGTTTTATTGACAAATACAGATCCCTTGAGGTTTGATTTCCCAATCACGACATCGGAAGAGAGTAATATGGAAGGCGATCGTTTCCTCGTGTATCGTCATAAACGAATGAATTTGTATGCTGTAAAAGCTATGTTGGCGCGAGTGTACTTGTATGCCGGAAATCAAGAACTGGCAGCTAAATATGCTAATGAGGTAATTGATAGCGATTTGTTTGAATTGTTGAGCAATGCAAATGATGTGTTGCGTTCGAAAGAGATCATTTTCTCCGTGTATATTGACAAATTTGATCAACAGGTTGAAAATATGATGACAACTACTTCTTATATTGTTGATAATAGCGTTTTTAATGAAATTTTTGATGTTGCGAATGATGGACTAAATGATTTTCGAGTTCGTGAGGGGGTTAGTTTTGAGAACACGCCTTCTGGGAAGAGAATGTTGAAATATAAGCAAGAGAATGTATGGCCGTCGTTACAGAATACGGTAGTATTAATTCGTTTGTCTGAGATGTACTATATTTTAGCCGAATGTGCGGAAACTCCGGAGGAGGCTTCTAACTTTTTAAATAGTGTAAGAGAGGTTCGGGGAATAGACCCGGTGAGTTGTACGTCTCAAACCGTACAATCTGAGATTGAAAAAGAGTATCGGAAAGAATTTTATGGTGAAGGTCAAGTGTTCTTTTATTACAAACGTTTAGGACGGCCGACTTTTGTGAATTGTCCGTTACAGAATCTGATTGAAAGTAACTATATGTTCTCTTGGCCGGAGAATGAGATTTTGTTTGGTTATACAAATTAATTGATACGTGTATGAAAAAGATATTATATCTAGTGATAGTCGTTATACTTTTGGTTCGTTGTGACAAATACGAAATGGTGCAATATGACCAAGGCGCTAGGATAAATTTCGTTGGAGATATGAATTGGGCGAATCCGGGGACTTTTAAAGAACCTTATTGGTCTGATGATGTCGAATTGAAATATAGTTTTAATTTCGGAATAAACAAGCAAGGAGAGTATTTGCGATATGACACGGTTCAAGTTGGGGTGAAAATTATGGGAGATATTGCGAATGTTCCGCGTAAAGTGGCACTAACAACAAAATCATCGGAAGAGAATGTTGTGAATGTACTTTTCCCGGATGCCTATTATGTTGATGCAGATACGACCTCTGCGGTATTTCGAATTGTTATTGAACGTCCTGCAGTTCGGGGAACAGAATGTCTTGTCGAATTGACATTTGATTACGAGAATTCCGATTTCGAAGAGGGATTGGAGGAGCGTCAAGTAATCGAATTAGTGATACAAGATGTTGTGAGTAAAGAATCTTGGGGGGTAGATGACCGAACTTGGGAAATGTATAAAGACTATTTCGGGACATATAGTGAAGCAAAGGCCAGATACGTGATCACGCAATACGGGGAACAATATGGTGGGACTTCTTTCAGTGGATGGTTTCGCAATGGTTATATGTTAGCAATGTATTATAATATGTTGTTTACGGATTTGGAAACCTATAAACAAGCTTGTGAAGAAGATCCCTCTAAACCTACGTTTATAGATGAGAATACGGGAGAGTGGATAGAGTTCCCTAGCCAAGCTAAGTAATATTTTAAACAAGAAAAGTATGAAACAGATTATATACATATTGGCAGTTTTACTTTTAACGGCCTGCTATGATGATAAGGGTAATTATGATTATAAACAGATTAATATTTTGGATGTCGGGTTGGATGAGATGTATTCCGTGCGGGTTGCAGGAGACACGGTGATCACGATTCAGCCTAGATTATCACAATCTTTGCAGGAAAATAAGGATAATCTAGAATTCATGTGGTTACATTCAACGACCAATTCTAATTTTTACACGATAAAGGATTGTGATACGGTTTGTATGACAGAGGAACTGAAGTTTCATGTTGATCCGGAAGATAAGGCCTTAAAGTATGAACATTATTTTCGTTTGAACGTGTATGATAAGTTAACAGGGATAGAGTATCCGGTAAATACAATGATGAAATTGGTCAAACCGTTTGATGGGGCTTGGGTTTTGTTGCATAGTAAAGATGGACAAACGGAATTGGGATCCGTGGAATATATCGGGGAGAATATTGTTGATACCAAAGATGCCTATTATCAAGCAACCGGCAAGCATTTACAAGGGAAACCACTGTGTTTGGGAAGAGTTTCTTTACAGAGTAGTTATTATGGTTCCTCGAAGGTTCAGATGTTTTCCGTGATAACGGATATTCCTGATGAGGCCGGTGTATATTGTCAATGGAGGCAATTTGAAAAAATGGATAGTCTGTCAAGAATGGTATATTCTGCAGATGCGGTTGATTTTGCTCCGGATAAAGTGGAATTGATAGATGGAGAGGGATCTCGGGGAGGATTGATGTTGGCAAATGGAAAGTATTACCAGACTCCTGCCGCAATGAAAATGTATGAACCAGCACGGAATAAAGATAATTTTGGTGGAGATTATTATATATCGCTTGCCGCAAAGGTTGCGGATGTTTCCTTGGTGTACGACCGGAAAGGACATCGCTTTGGTTGTTTGTGGCATATGAATAATAGTGGTGGTCCTGATCCGATTCTTTTTGATCCGGTAAAAGAGAACAAGGTGGAATTAGGAGCGATACCCCAAAGTACAGATAATTCTACTGCGGCAGATCCTAACAAACTGAACCCGAAACATAAGGTGTTGTATGTTGGATCCGGTTACAATTATAACCAGAGTAATGCCTCCTATTCTTATGCTTATGCGGTAGCAACTAGAGAGCAGGATAGTTGTATCGTATACGAGTTTAATGCAATGGGAATGTCATACGGGAAGAATCCAAGTTTGAGTAATTATTATCGGTTGCCCATACCACAAGGATTGGATGAAAATAGTTGCTTTGCTTCTTCAGCTGCTTATAGCGGTATTATTTTTTATTCAGCGGGGAATACTGTATATCGATTGGATTTTGTACAGCAAGGAGGGAAAGCAACTCCTATTTACACGCATGAAGGAGGCAAGGTTACACGGATGAAATTTGCTCGTACTCGTAATGAGCAAACAGGATATGAGAATTACGAGTTTGATTTGGCTCGAAGTTTGGGGGTTGTTTTTGAAATGGAAGATGGATCGTGTGATTTTGTGGTACTGAATCTGGCATCGACAGGTTCTGTTGGGACGGATAGTGAACACTATCCTGCAAAACAAGTGTATCACGAATTTGGAAAAATTACTGATGTTGTATTTTTATAATAGACAAAAGAAATGAAGTGGAGTTTTATTATAATTGTTTTACAGCTGTTAGTTGGTTGTCAATCGAATGATGGTTATGTGATTAAAGGGGAATTAGCGGGGGCGCCTGAGAACGAATGGATTTATTTGATGGACGTTGATCAACATCAATATTATGATAGTGTTCAATTACATGATGGGCGGTTTGAATTTCGGGGAAAAGTGAATTTACCGGAGTTAAGGAAAATCATCTTTTATAAGGATCCGACACGGCGCGTGTATGGTTGGGCTAATATTTTATGTATTCCCGTGTATGTTGAGAATTCAGAAATATTGGTATCCATCCCTTTTGCAGAAATGCCTTCAAAATTGGCAAAAAAAGTACCGGTCTCTTTATGTATCGAGGGTTCTGGTGTGCATGATTTATATCAGGGGTACATTCAACAGATCGAGCCATTGAATTTGAAGTTTGATGGAGTATTCGATCAATACCGACAAGTATATTATCGAGGTAAGGGATCTGAACAAGATGTTATCAAGTGTGTGAAGGAAATGGATATGTTGCGTGATAGTATTTATCATTGTGGCGTTGATTTTATTCGTAAGCATGGTGATTCTCCTGTGGCAACTTACGTCGTGAATAAATTGGCGGTGGAACGATATGGACGGGAAGAGGCTCAACGGGTTTTGGAACTTTTCCCCTCACAGGTTCGGACAGGCGAGATGGGCGAACAATTAGAAAAAAAATTAATAGGCAAGCCGTTGTATGTGCATGATATGATGCCAGACTTTTTAGTGATGGATATTAACTCGAATGAGAAAAAACTATCAGAATGTGTTCATAAGGGGCGCTATACTCTAGTGGAGCTTTGGGCTTCTTGGTGTGGTCCCTGTCGGCATGACATTCCTCATTTAAAGGAGACTTATAAACGTTTCCATGAAAAGGGATTTGATATTGTGAGTGTATCTATTGACGATGAAATGGATAAATGGAAAAGTGCTGTATCTAGGGAAGGGATGGAATGGACTCAAGTTTGTGGGGCAAAAGGGGTAAAATATGGGAAGGAATGTATGCAAGCGTTTGGTGTAAATGCTGTTCCCAGTGGATTTCTAATTGATCCTCAAGGAAAGGTGATTGATGTTGCTGCCAGGGGAGGATGGTTAAATATGAAATTGATAGAATTATTTGGGGAATAATTTCTTTTTAAATATTTGAAATGACATTGTCTCAATTTATTGGGACAATGTTTTTTATGCCATATCTTTGGTTTTTAGTGTGATAAATGTATTTTTGATTGGGAATAATGAATTCTTGTGAGAAAATAATCTCTGCATATTCTGTTTTTTCTTAGATTTGTGAAATCTATGGAAATGAATATGCATCCTTTTGATAACCATGACGTATTGTTGGAAGCCCTGCGAAAAGGGGAAGAGAAGGCCTTCGAGTATCTTTTTGACAGATATTACGAAGGGTTATTGAATTATGCGGGGCGTATTGTTCGGGAGACGGAGCTGGCTCATGATTTGGTGCAGGAGACGTTTTGTAAGTTGTACGAGGATCATGCAAGTTTGAATATTCATTTGTCTATAAAATCTTATCTTTATAAATCAGTCTATAATAGTTGTTTGAACGAGATCAAGCATCAAAAGGTGGTTAGTAATTATGCAGATCGGGAGTTGTTGGATTTTTATTTTTCTGAGATCGTACAGACACCGGAAGCGGAGTTAGCGTTGTTGGGAGAGGATATAAATAATGCTCTTCGGGAGGCGATTGATAAGTTACCGGAACGTTGCCGGGAAGTTTTCATGTTGAGTAAGATGGAAGAGTTGTCGAATAAAGAGATTGCTGAACGCTTGGGAATATCCGTGAAAACAGTTGAGGTTCAGATGACTAAAGCGTTGTCTCGTTTACGGAAAGAGTTGGAATGGTTGTTAAGCTTGATTTTCTTTGTAAATTTTTGAGTATAGCGTAGGGGTTTTTTCTTTTCAAGTTGTCATAGGAGTATAAACAGAGAAACTATGACGAATGAGATTGATCAATTAATATGGAATGTACTTGACGGGAAAGCGTCAGAGGGGAAGATCCGTGAGTTGAAAAGCTGGATGGAAGAGAGTGAGAAGCATCGGGAATATTTTCGCCAATGGAAGAAAATATGGAACATGACAAGTGGTCCGACATTATCTACTACTCGTAAGCAACAGGAGAAAGAACGTTTCTTGAAATCTATTCATCAGTCATATGTTGGTAAAGTTCGAAAACGGAGAATAATACATTATTGGCCTGTGGCAGCATCTGTTGTTTTGTTGGTGGGGGTGTTTGTGGGATTTGCACTCAACGAGTGGAGCCAGATGAAAGCTGATCAAGGGATTGCTCAAACGGAAAGAATTGTTCCGGGGGTGAAGGCCGAATTAATCTTGTCCACGGGCGAAAGGGTGTGTTTAGCGCAAAGGAGTGAGTTTATAGAGGGAATGAAAGAATCCGGAATTCGAAATGATTCCTTGGCAGGATTGAATTACGTGGGAGCAAAGATTCAGGGGGAAGAAATTGGTGAAGAGATCGTGTATAACACGATGCAAATTCCGGTGGGAGGATTTTATCAATTGAAATTGGCTGATGGAACAAAGGTTTGGCTGAATTCACTCACGCGACTTCGTTTCCCAGTAACTTTTGCCGGAGAAGAACGGAAGGTGTATTTGACCGGAGAGGCTTATTTTGAGGTAGCACGGGATTCGGTACATCCTTTTATTGTTGCCACGGATGAAGGTATGGAAGTTAAAGTATATGGGACGGAATTTAATGTAGATACCTATCGGAAAGGAACGGTAAAAACTACGCTGGTAAATGGTAAAGTCGGGATTCGGGTAAGTGCCACGGGAGAAGAAATGAGGCTTTCGCCTAACCAGATGGCATTATTCACGAAGGCCACTCAATCCATACAGGTCGAGAATGTGGACTCTTATGGAGTAGTTGCTTGGAAGGATGGTAAGTTTGTTTTTGAAGATGAGCCGATTGAGGAGATCATGGAACGCTTGAGTCGCTGGTATGATGTGAAGGTGTTCTATGCTAATGAACGTATTAAAAAACATACATTTACAGGAATTATTACTCGTTTTGCAGATATTTCAGATGTACTTCATCTGATGGAAGAGACTGCCGCCGTGGAGTTCCGCATTCAAGGAGATACTGTTACCGTGAAATAAAAACCGAAAGTTGTGGGGCAACTCTCGGTATATGATAGGATGTAAGTTTACATCCAGTGTTAAATAGTAAATGACAAATTTATGGAAAAAAAACGAAGATGGGTTTACTTAAGGGGTATTTTATACCTAAAAAATGTGAAGTGTAAAACCTTACAGGTATTTTTATTGCAGATTATGTTGTTGATTTCGTGGGATGTAATGGCACAGGATCAGAGGGTTACCATTCATTTGGAGCAAGTAAAGATTCAAGAGGTTTTTAAGGAAATTAATAAGCAGACGGGATTGGATTTCGTGTATAGTGCTATGCAGTTGAATGAGATCGGAATGGTTTCTTTGGACGTGAAGGATGTGACGGTTGAGGTTGCGTTGAAGAAGTTATTTGAAGGAAAACCTTTCACGTGTAAGTTTGAAATGAAGTCTATCATTATTCGGAAGGTTGAAACTGTGACAGCAGGAAAAACAAGTCGGACGATTCGAGGAGTTATTACGGATAAATCGAATGAACCACTTCCTGGGGTGACCGTATTGTTGAAAGGGACAAGTGTTGGTACGGCCTCCAACACGAAGGGGGAGTTTGTATTGGAAGTGACCGGAAGTGTGGATTCTTTAGTCGTGACTTTTGTGGGAATGAAGACTCAATACGTGAAATTGCTACCGGACAAGGATTCGTATAGAATCCGCATGGAGTATGATGTAGAGGAGATGCAAGAAGTGGTGGTTACCGGTTATCAGACGATTAATCGCAAAAGATCGACAGGCGCTATTACATCTGTTAATGCAGATAAGATCATGCGTCCGGGAGTATTATCCATAGATCAAATGCTGGAAGGGCAAATTCCAGATATGATGTTTATGAGTAATTCAGGGGAAGTGGGTGTTGTGCCTAAAATTAGAATCCGGGGAACGTCAACATTGATTGGTAACCGGGAACCTTTGTGGGTGGTGGATGGAATCGTGTTGCAAGATCCAGTGAATATTAGTCCGGAGGAGTTAAATAATCCTGATTACGTGAATCGGATCGGTAATGCTATTGCCGGGTTAAATCCTCAGGATATTGAACGTCTGGATATATTGAAAGATGCGGCAGCCACGGCTCTGTATGGAGCAAAAGCTGCTAACGGGGTTATTGTGATTACCACGAAAAAAGGACATATCGGTAAACCGATCATCAGTTATAATATGAACGTGTCTTACAAACGTCGCCCTCGTTACACGGATCGCCAGATTGATTTGATGAACTCGAAAGAACGGATGGAGTTTTCTAAAGATTTAGTAGATTCCGGATACACTTTCCCAGGTGGAATGAATATGGTCGGTTATGAAGGGCTTATAAATCAACTTTATCGAGGAGCTTTAACTTATGATGAGTTTACGAAACAAGTACAATATTTGGAATGTTTGAATACGGATTGGTTTGATTTGTTGACAGAGGATGCGTTTTCGCATCAGCATACGGTAAGTATCTCAGGGGGAACGGAGACCGTACGTTATTACTCGTCAGTAGGATATGCGAAAGACAATGACGTGATTAAAGGAAATAATAACGAACGTTATACTGTTGCTTTGAATCTAAATGCGGATTTGTCTCCTCGTATTTCAACTTCGTTGGGGATTAATGGTAACGTGACTTCCAGAGAATATTCACAAGATGAAATTGCTCCTTTGGATTATGCTTATAATACCAGTCGCACTATTCCGGCTTTTGATGAGAACGGAGATTATTACTATTATCAGAATTCGGGTGGAACGGCAAATTCTTTTCGTTATAATATTTTGAATGAACTTGAAAATAGTTCGTATGATCAGGAAGGGTCTTCAATATCTTTTAATATGACTTTAAACGTGAAATTCACGAATTATCTGAATGCGAGTGTCGTGGGTTCTTATTCAACTTCAAATACCGATATTGAGGGATGGTGGGGAGAGAAAAGTCATCATGTGGCCTTGTTACGCCAATCCGAGTATGGAGATGCCCCGGCAAAAGGAGACGACTCGGAGTCCGCATTACCTTTCGGTGGGGAGCTGACCACGAATAGTACTCGGAATAGAAATTATATGCTACGGGTTCAGTTGAATCTGGACAAGTATTTTGGGCAGGATAAGCATAATGTTAATGCTAGTGTGGGGTATGAAGTGAGTTCTACAAAGTATAAGGGAAATAGTAGTACGATGAGGGGATATTATAAAGATAGAGGAAAACAATTCTCTATAACGACTTTAAATGATTACCCGGCTTTTAAGGCTTGGCTAGAGGCTAATGCCTATCCGACGATCTCGGATAATCTGACAAATTTACTTTCTGCTTATGCTACGGTTTCTTATAGTTATCAAAGTTTTTTTACTTTGAATGGTAACGTACGTTTTGATGGCTCAAATAAATTTGGAGACCAGAGTAATGATAAGTTATTACCCATTTGGTCCATATCCGGAAATTACACGATTTCCGAGCATGAGTGGTTGCAAAGAAACTGGATTGACTATATTATGTTAAAAGCATCTTTTGGATATCAGGGAAATATGTTGGAGGGCCAATCGCCAACTATGATTATCAAACAATTACCGACAGATCCACTTTATAATGAATTGGTTTCGGAACTTTCCGTGTACCCGAATCCGAATTTGAAATGGGAAAAAACGAGTTCTTTTAATGGAGGATTGACTTTCTCTTTGTTTAAGAGAAGATTACAGATGGAGACTTCCGTGTACTATAAACGTACAAAGGATGCTTTCTTGACAAAGCAAATATCAACAGTAAATGGTTTGGAGGAATATGTGGTGAATTCAGGAGATGTCAAGAATTCGGGATATAGTATTGCGGCAACGATTATTCCCGTGGAAACACGTGATTTCAACTGGATTTTGGCAACTTCATTTTCGAATGTTTTTAACAAGATGGAAACATTACCCGGGGCAGAGCAGTTTGAATTAAACAATTTTTTGAATGGAACAGCTCTGGTAAAGGGAAAACCAGTAGGAACGTTTTATTCTTATAAATTCGTGGGATTGAATCCAACGAATGGTTACCCGATATTTGACGATATGCAAGAACGTCAGGAAGAGTTGGAAGGATTGACAAAATATGATGTGTATACTCGTGTCCTGAAAGCGACGGGGAACCGGGAGCCGACGATGTCCGGAAGTATTAATAATACGTTAAGATATAAAAATTGGCGATTGAATATGAACTTGGCTTATAGCTTGGGTTCAAAAGTACGATTGTTTAAATTATTTGACTCTAATACGTTCCTTCCGGAAAATAATGTGAGAAGAGAGTTTGTTAAGAGATGGCGGAAAACAGGGGATGAAAAAAATACGGTTATTCCTGCTCCCAATTGTTATTTGACGCATTACTCTTCTTCGGGGGAAAAGCTCCCGACGATAGCCAATAATTCGCTGGATATGTATAATTATAGCGATATCCGGGTAGTAAGTGGTAATTACTTAAAGTGTTCGACAATGAGTCTAACGTATGAGTTCCCGATGGAAAAATTAGAAAGAATTAAATTGTCCCGGTTAGCTTTAAATCTTTCGGCGACTAATCTCTTTACAATTTGTTCCAATAAGTTAAAAGGACAGGCCCCGCAACAGAGTGGTTTCGCCGAGATTCAGTTGACGGATAGACCGACTTATACGGTAGGTGTAAGTGTTTCATTTTAAAGTTTGAATTATGAAAAGAATATATATCATTATTAGTATGTTGAGTTTCATGTTCGCCTCTTGTTCCGGTTTTTTGGAAGAGTATTCTCAAGATACTGCTTACGTGAGGGGATATGAAGATTTGGATGAATTATTATTGGGGAGCGTGTATATGCCTACTAATGCCCCGGAACATATGGGGTATACTTACGGAACGGATGGTTGGTATTATCCTTATATTCATTTGATGACGGATGAGGTACAAGAAAATATCAGAAGTTCTAGTAGCGGAGCTTTATGGGATGCGAGAGAACGTTATTTCGGTTATTATACATGGCAGCAACAAGTGGGGATTGATGCGTTAGGAACTTCTATTCGGAAAGAATCCTCGGATTGGAATAGAATCTATAAACATATCAACATTGCCAATATGATACTTGCCTCTATTGATGAACAAAGTACACCCAAGGAGGAAGATGAGCTGGAAGTGATGAGGATCAAGGGGGAGGCTTACTTTTTACGTGGTGCTTATTATTTTATCTTGGTAAACTTATATGGTAAACCTTACACGAAGACCGGAGCGAAAAATGATTTGGGTGTGCCAATTAAGAATACGGAATATATAGAAGATAAAGTGTATGGCCGAAATACCGTGGAAGAGGTATATGCACAAGTGTTGGCAGATTTAGGAGAAGCTGAAAAATGTTTGGAAAAAACGGTCCATAAATCAATTTACCGGGCTGATATAACAGCAACTTACTTATTGTTGAGCCGGGTTCATTTGTATATGCAAAATTGGGAAATGGCTGAATCTTATGCGAAAAAAGTCTTATCTAAACAAGATGATTTACGCGATTTGAATATGATGGAAGGGATCCCATTCTTTTTGGACACTACTTTACCGGAAGTAATATTTACGATGGGAATGGGGGGAATAAGGTATACGATTTCCGGTTTACCAAAAGATTTGGGGATTTCAGATGAACTTTATGCTTTGTATAAAGATAATGATTTACGAAAGAGTTATTTTGTAAAATATAATGAGTCCGGAGGATACGTGGAATATGTGAAGGGGGGTGCTATTGCTGATTTTTCCCGTACATCATTATCTGCTAATTTCTTGTTCCGTACAGCAGAAGCTTATCTGAATCTAGCAGAAGCTACGGCCTATCAAGGGAAAGAAGATGATGCTCGTAAGGCATTAAATGATTTGAGAGTGAAACGTTTGTCCGTGGAGCAATATGCTAATTCAGAAGAGAGTGGAGCAGATTTAATCAAGTTGATACGAGAAGAACGAGAACGTGAATTGTGTCTGGAAGGACATCGGTGGTTTGACCTGAGAAGATATATGGTATGTGAAAAGCAACCCTACACGAAAACGATACGAAAAAGTTACACGACATTCGAATACGTGTCTTGGACAAATGTTCCTGTTCAAACAGTGGTATATCAATTGGAAGAAAATGATGCTGCTTACACGTTACCAATTCCTAAAGAAGTATTGGAATATAATACGGGAATGAAGAATAATGAACGAGGTGTCCGTCCGGTTGTAGAAACTATTAATTATTAAATGCTATGAAACGATTATTATGTCATCTAATAGGGTTGATTTTGATCATTACAGTGTGTTTCAGTTGTACAGAAGATAGTTTGACTCCAAATGAATCGGATACCGATTATTTTCTGGAACCTTACGGGGTCTCGGAAGCTGATGCGGCTCTGCAAAAGGAATTTTATGCCCAGGAAAAGGTTTATCTTCTTTTTAATGACACGTTGAAGAGAGAATATTTGGGAAATGATCCGGAAGGTAACGCGGTATATTCTTTTCATTTGGTAGATATAAATTATGGTTTGAATACGTCTACTAGTAATATGAATATATTTGAATATCAATATATAAAATCAGATGTGGAGAAAAAAGAAGCTGTTGAGTTTATTAAAGAACTGGTTTTGCCGTCATTAGGGGGTGGTTTACGTCCTTATTCTGTGTTATTGGTAGATAGGATTGATCAATATGTTTATAATTATGAAGATTACGTGTTACAGAATCCGGATGTGTATGCCGGTTGGCGGTGTACGGCTATTGCGGTCGAAGGAGTCAGTGAAATGACGGATGAAGAACAGAGGGCTTATAAATCTTCTTTGTTGAAAAGTATGGTTGCCAATAAAGTGGCAACATTGGACCAAAGTATGTTTGATGAATTTTATTCTTTCTGTGCGCAATATTATAGCACTTATATTATGGGAGAGGAGCCGGTAAAAGAGTTTATGGCACAATATCCGACGGAAAAAGATTTGGGCCTTTTAAGTACTTATGGCTATGGATTTAACGGTTATACTTATATCGTAAATTTCAAAGCTAAAAATTATGATTTGGAGGATTACACGAATGCGCTGTTTGACAGACCGGAAGAAGATTTTATGAATGAAAATGCAAACTATCCTATTGTGATCAAAAAATATCAGATATTGAAAAAGATTATTGAGGATTTAGGTGTGATTTTTAATTAATAAACAGATGAAACCTATGAAACAATATGTGTTATTATTACTTGTAATATTCTTTGGATGTGTTGCATGTGATGATTCGGATAATAAAATTAGTATGCAACCAGAGGCAACCGGAAGTTATACAGATGTGCGAGATGGAAACGAATATCATTGGGTTCGTTATGCCGGTTTGGAGTGGATGACAGAGAACCTGAAGTTTATTCCGGACAAAGGTGTTTTTGCTCCTGATTTGACCCCACTACCGGAAGGGTATTATAATGATAAAAGAAATGCCGAGTATTATAAAAATTTTGGAGGATTGTATGATTACGAGGCGGCTCTAGCCGCAATTCCGGAAGGATGGAGATTACCCACGGATGATGATTGGCTAAAGTTGGAAAAGGCTTTAGGAATGAGTATTAGTGATTTGGAACAATCGGGAAAACGGGGAAGTGTTCAAGGGGAATTGTTGCAACAGGGAATAGAAGGAACCGGAATTAATCTGCAATTATCCGGCTATCTGATACCGGATAATCGGGTTATGGAGGTGTACTCTTTCGTGAGTGTGTATGGTTTCTACTGGACTGCAACGATTGACGAGTCCAAGGTGGGAGGTAATACGATTTATTATCGACAGATTATTTATAATTCTTCCAAAGTTGTACGGAATAGTATGACAAAAAATAACTTGTTAAGTATTCGATGTGTACGTGATGCAACGTCGATAGAGTAGTGTGCTTGGAGAACTGGGAATCCCCAGTTCTCTCGTTTACTTAATTGTGTCTTTAGTTTTTGAGGTTGTTGATCATGAAAGGTATCTTAATGACTATTGGGATACCTGGGGAGTTTCATGTGTTTAAAAGATTGTATGTAAAAATTGTATGAAAGATTTTAATTAAATTGTATGGAAGAAGCTATTGTAAAAGTGGTGAATTTGTCCCATCGTTATAGTGTGCAATGGGCGATTCAAGGAATTAGTTTTGATGTTCAGAAAAATGGAATTCAAGGATTATTGGGCTCTAACGGTGCGGGTAAATCGACACTGATGAATATTATGTGCGGGGTGTTGAGACAGACGGATGGGGATGTTTATATAAATGGAATGAACACGAAGGATAACCCCGTGGAGGCAAAACGTTTTATCGGATTTTTACCCCAACATCCACCTTTACGGATTGATTTGACCGTGGAGGAGTATTTGACATATTGTGCTTATTTACGTTGGATTCCTTCTGCAGCAGTAAAAGAGGCCGTGGAGGAAGCTATGGAAAAATGTAAGATAACCCATTTCAGAAAGCGTTTGATCCGGAATTTATCAGGAGGATACCAGCAACGGGTAGGTATTGCACAAGCTATTATTCATAAGCCGGTTCTTGTTGTGTTGGATGAACCAACTAACGGGTTGGACCCAAACCAGATTGTCGAGATCCGACATTTGATCAAAGAGATTGCGGAAGAACGAACTGTGATTTTATCTACACATATGCTGACAGAAGTGCAAGCTATTTGTGATCATATCCGAATGATTGAAGAAGGACATTTGGTTTTTTCCGGAACGGTAGACGAATTTAATAATTATATTGTTCCGAATAGTTTGCTGGTAACTTTGAAACAGGCTCCACCTTTGAATGAATTGTTACAATTGGAAGGGATTGTTGATGGGGAAGAAATGGGAGATCATCGTTTTCGGTTGAGTTTTAAAGATGTGAATGGCGTGGTGGAACGCTTGGTGGAGACGAGTGTGGAGAAAAAATGGCAGTTAGTAGAAGTTGGGGTTGAAAAAAAATCGTTGGATGCCATCTTTGCCGAGTTATCAAAAAAGAAATAGTCATATTAAAATCAGGGATTTATGAAAATTATATATAGAATAGCTTTAGCGGAGTTACAATCTCTCTTTTATTCTCCGGTAGCTTGGTTGATTCTAATCGTGTTTACAATTCAATGTTCTTTTGCTTTTACGGGAGTAGTGGATGCAAATGTGGTACGGAAAGCTATGGGATATGGTGTTGGTAATCTTACTCTTGATATTTATGCGGGTATGCATGGTTTTTTCAAAACATTGCAAGAGTATTTATATCTGTATATTCCGTTATTGACGATGGGATTAATGAGTGGAGAGCTTAGCAGTGGGTCGATAAAATTGTTGTATTCTTCTCCGGTTCGTAATTCGCAGATTATTTTGGGAAAATACTTGTCTATGCTGGTGTATGGTTTGGTGTTGATAGGGATCATTTGCGTGTACGTGATTTATTCCGCTTTTGTTGTAAAACAACTGGATGTTTCCATGGTTTTGACTGGCTTACTGGGAGTTTATCTGTTGATTTGCGCTTATGCTGCAATTGGTTTATTCATGTCAAGTATTACCTCTTATCAGGTGGTGGCTGCTATGGGGACGTTGGCTATATTTGCTTTGCTGAACGTGATCAAGGGAATAGGGCAAAATATTGACTTTGTACGGGAAATTACTTATTGGTTGTCGATTAACGGTCGTTGTAACGAGTTCGTGCGGGGTATGATTTGTAGTGAAGATTTACTTTATTTTCTGATCGTGATCGTTCTTTTTCTAACTCTTTCTATTTTGCGTTTGAAAGCCATTCGTCAAAAGACACCTTGGAAGATTTCTTTGGGTAAATATACTGCAGTTGTGATAGTTGCTGTGGTTATCGGCTATTTCAGTGCCCGTCCTTCATTAAAATGTTTTTATGATGCGACTCGGACCAAACAACAAACGTTGACAGAGAATAGTCAGAAAATTCTGAATATGGCTGCGGGTGGGTTAACAATGACGACTTACGTGAATTGTCTGGATGAATTTAATTGGACGGGCGAACCGGGAAATAGGTTGTATGATCAGAGACAATTCGAACAATATACTCGTTTTAAACCGGAAATAAAGATGCAATACGTGTATTTCTATGATAAAAGTCAAAATGAAAGACTTTATTCTCTGAATCCGGGACTTACAGATCGGGAAATTATGGTTAAACTAAGTGTAGCACAAGGGCTTGATACAAATATGTACTTGAGACCGGAAGAGCTAAAGCAAATCATTGACTTGTCATCGGAAGATAACCATGTCGTGCGTGTATTGGAACGGGAGAATGGACGAAAAGTTTTTCTTCGGATGTTCCGTGATATGTGGATTTATCCGAGTGAGGCAGAAGTCTCTGCAGCTATTCGTCAATTGGTTGATGATGAGCTTCCTGTTGTGGGATTTTTAACTAGTCACGGGGTTCGGAATAGTGAAAAAGCAGGAGATCGAGATTATCGTTATTTTGTTCAAGAACGGGTTTATCGACGGGCATTGATAAATCAAGGATTTGCTATTAAAAATGTTAATTTGGATGATGAAATTCCAGAACAAGTAAATATTCTTGTTATTGCGGATATGCAGACAGCGCTTTCTCCGGAGGAAATGGAATCTTTGGAAAAATATATTGCTCGAGGTGGTAATTTGATTATAGCGGGAGACGTTGGGCGAGCCTCCGTGATGAATCCTATCATTGCATCTTTGGGTGTTCAATTTATGACAGGGCAGATCGTGCAGCAGAATAAAGACTTTATGATGGATTTGGTTTTTGCCAAACCGCAAGAGGATCTTGGGAATTTGTCTTATATGTTTGATGCATTGGGGGGACGAGTCATCACGATGCCGGGATGTGTGGGATTGAAATATGAACAAAAGCCGGGATTTACGATAACACCTCTTTTAATGAGTGAAACACGGGGATGTTGGAACGAGGTGGAAACAACGAATTTTATAGATGAGGAGGCTAAGTTAAACGTGAATGTAGGGGAGGTTGAACAAGCTTATCCGTTGGCTTTAGCTTTATCCCGGGAGATTGCGGGAAAACAGCAAAAGATCGTGATTTTGGGGGATGCGGATTGTATGAGTAATGCCGAAATGAAGGCAAATCGGGATAGAGTGAATGCCGGTAACGGGATGTTTATACTCGGAATATTTAACTGGCTGACAGATGGAGAGTTTCCGATAGACGTGCGTCGTCCGGCGACTCCGGATAATGATCTTTACGTAGGGGTAGACGGGATGAAGATAACACGTTATGCCTTCTGGGGATTTTCGCTCTTGTTAATGGTCGTTTACTTGTGTTTATGGTTCCATAGGAGAGGAAGATGATGAAATATAACATTATGATGTGTATTTGTTGGTTTATGGCCCTGGTGGGCTGTAAATCGACGACCACGGAATTCGGAATAACACTTTTGAATTATCCGGAGGAAGGAAATGTGTACTTGGAATTTGACACGATTAGGTATGAACTAACCTTGGATTCAACGGGTAAATGTGTGATTTTGCTGGACCAATATGGAAGTGGATATGGTGTCGTGAAATGTGGTTACACACAAATACCGGTGTATATCTATGAAGGTGGAGTGTTAAAACTTTCTTTTGACATGAAAGAGCCCATGGAATCTTTGCATTTTGATGGCAGTTTAGCTGAAGAAAATCGTTATTTGAATGATTCTCGGGTTCGGGTTCCGAAACGTGCTGATCAGTTGGATGAGCAGGCTTTTATACAGTGGGAAAATCGTTATTTGGAAGAACGTTATCGTTTTTTGGATTCGTTACATTTGGATGCTCGTTTTGTGCGAATAGAACAGCAACGCCTCTATGCTCTCCATGAATTGGCATTGTGTTATTATTTGATGATGCACCGTTATCAGGTTGACAATTATAAACCTTCAAAAGAATATCTTGCTTATTTATTTGGTGTTATTCGGGAGGATTCTACTCTTCTGAATTTGCAGGAATATCGAGATGCCATGGCCTTGTTGGTGAAAACATTGAGTACTCAGAATATAGACCCATCTGATTTATTATTGATGACTAAAGCTCAGTTGGAATGGATTGATGAGCATCTGAAAAATGATAAAGTCGGTGAATTTTTTGTTTATCAATTGATCATGGCCTACGTGGGAGAGAAAGGAATCGATCATTTCTCGGAGATTTTCCCTATTTATGAACGTTGGGTAAAGTCCGAACGTTATCGGAATGTATTTGCTGATTTATATGCTCGTTGGGATAAAATAGCTAAGGGAAGGAAAGTTCCGGAAATAGAATTTCTGGACGTGGAAGGGCAGGCGGTAAAATTAACGAATTTCAAGGGGAAATATATTTATATTGATGTATGGGGATCAACTTGTCCTCCGTGTCGTAAAGAGTTACCTTTTTTGAAAATGTTGGAGAAAGATTTTGTCCGGAAAAATATTCATTTTTTGAGCGTCTCGACAGATCGAAACAAACAAGCTTGGATAAAAGCGATTCAAGAGGAGGAACTTGACGGACATTTGTTTGTACCTCAGGATTTGAAAAAGTTCATGGAAGTTTTTCAGATAAAACTGATCCCTCGGTTTATATTGTTGGATCAGGAATTGAATATTATTACAGCTGACATGACGGCTCCTTCAGATTCGGAAACAAAAAAACGTTTGAATCAATTAGAAGGGATTTGATTGTAGAATGAAATTTTAAAGTATTTATCGAGGAATTGCGGCATCCGAGCAGCAATTCCTCTTTTTTTGTAAATCATTATCTTGGTATGTTATTTTTTTAGTTTAATAAATTAATTAATTTTGTCAAAACGAAGTCCCGGGCGTATTAATTACGAATACTATATGGCGAATGAACTTTTAGACAATAAGACTTTTGAGGATTTGTTCGAATTGCATTTCACGAAACTGATGGGTTTCGTGTTTAATTACGTGCGGGATGAAGAGGTGGCAAAGGATATTGTTCATGATGCTTTCCTGACGTTGTGGAGTAACCGGAAACGTCTAAATCCGGTTTATCCGGTGAAATCTTATTTGTTCACGTTGGCCCAGAATTGTGCATTGAATTATTTAAGGCATTTGCGTGTGGTGACCGGTAACGAGCAAGCCGTGACTGAATTACTGGAGGCTGCAAATGAGGAATTGGACGATTATGAGAAACGATTGGTGCGTTTGGAGGAAAAATTGGCGCAATTACCGGAAAAACAGCGAGAGGTATTGGTAAAATGTGTGGTGGAAGGGAAGAAGTACAAGGAGGTGGCGGAAGAATTAGACATTACCGTGAACACTGTAAAAACGCATATTACCCGCGCCTTGAAATTCTTACGGGATGAATTGCAGGAGGATCTGATCATGCTTCTTTTGTGTCTAAAAGGAATGTAATATTCATGTGTTCAGTTATTTATTTGTTATAGACGGGTGTCTGTAACCAGTATGCTGAATTTTTTTCAAAAAACTTTATTTCTCTTGTCGCCCATTTTTTAGGGGTGCGTGTATTAGCTGTAAAAAATAGAAAGAGATGAAGTATAGCGAGAAAGATATAGAGTTTGCTAATCAGATCCTTACACGTCGAAATGAATTGGATAACGGGCTAGTTGAGGCTTGGATGAGTGATCCGGAACACGTGGAGATGTTGAGGGAATTTGTTGCGATCCGGGAGGAATACACGAACTGGAATTTTGAGGTAGTAAAGGGAGAAGAGCGGGAACGTTTACATCAAGCCATTAGTCGAAAGAAAAAACGTCAACTGGTTACGCGCTGGTCCGTGGCGGCATCCGTCGTGTTGTGTGTTGCGTTAAGTGTATTGTATTTGTGGAATGATTCCTATTGGGCTTTTGAACAAAAATTTCCTCAACAGGTTAATTTAACCCAGCATAAAATGGCTAACGTGGAATTGATTTTGGCAGATGGTAAGCGTGTCCTGTTGGATGGTTCCGGGCAACAAATTCAAGATCATGGCGTATCCGGTATCAAAGATGATTCTTTGCAGGGATTGACTTACGTGCAAGCAAAGGCGTTGGATAAAAACGTGACGGAAGTTTTATACAACACGCTGAAAGTTCCGACGGGAGGTTTTTATCAATTAGAACTAAGTGATGGAACCCGGGTTTGGTTGAATGCCGAATCGGAACTACGGTTTCCTGTACAATTCGGTGTGGGAAAACGGGAGGTGTATTTAAGGGGAGAGGCATATTTTGACGTGCGGAAAGATACATCCCGACGTTTTGTTGTTCATCTGAGAGAGTCGAATGTTACCGTGCTGGGAACTTCGTTTAATGTTAAGGCATATGGGGATGAAGACTATATATATACCACGCTGGTGGAGGGGCAGGTGCGGTTTACCTCGGAGAAAGAACATGAAGAGGTGACTTTGCGGCCGGGTATGCAGAGTGTTTTGAACTTGAAATCGGGCAAAACAGAATTGAAAGAGGTGGAGGTCGAGCAATTCACGGCTTGGCGGCAGGGACGTTTTGTTTTTCCTTCCACTACTTTAGGGGATTTGATGTGTCAGTTGAAACGGTGGTATGATATTGATGTGGTTTATCTGGCTCCGGAGGCGAAAGGTTATGAATTCCGGGGAGCGATTAACCGGGATATGGATTTGAAAAACGTGTTAGCTATCGTGGAAAAAACGAGTAATGTTATTTTTGATATAAATGGACGAACAATAAAAGTGACAATAAAAAGTAAATAGGAGAAAAAACGAGGATTGCCGTCAACAACCCTCGTCTGATTCTCCAAAAGAGAACCTCAATAATTAATTTGAAATTCAAAGTTATGAAAAAAAAGTTTAGTTTGTGCCATTCCGGTACATACAGGGGATTTTTTAACCTATTCCATGGTGTGAGGGTTATGATATTCCTGATGCTGGTGGGGTTAACCCACGTGTCGGCAACGGCTTCCAGTCAGAATGCAGTTATTAATCTGAAATTAAAAGATGTCAGCTTGGAAGAGGCCGTCCGAAGCGCGGAAAAACAATTAAAACAGGATTTCTTTTTTAATAAACAGGAGATTGATGTGAATAAGAAAGTGTCCGTTGATCTGGAGAATGCCTCGGTAGCCGACTTCGTTCGATTGGTGTTCGGACAGAATTTCGGATACGAATTGGTCGATAACGTGATTGTTGTTTCTCGAAAACCGGCAACACAGGTGAACGTGAAATCCGTGGAGATTTCGGGTAAAGTGGTGGACAAGGACAACGCTCCGCTTCCGGGGGTAACCGTTCTGGTGAAAGGTACCAGTTTAGGTACGGCCACGGATATAAACGGAACCTATAAATTGTCTATCCCGGATCAACAGTCGATCGTGTTGGAATTCTCGTTTGTCGGTATGAAAACGAAAACGGTGACTTACACGGGACAGAAGGAGATCAACGTGGTGTTGGAAGAGGATGTGAGTGAAATGGAAGAGGTGGTAGTGACCGGTTACCAGAAAATCGAACGTCGTAAGTTGACGTCTTCAATTACCACGGTGGATATGGACCGTTTGCGTATGGTGAATCAGCCGAGTATTGATAAATTATTACAAGGGCAGGTACCGGGTATGACGATCGTGAGTACTTCAGGGGCTCCGGGAGCCGTTCCACAAATACGAATCCGGGGAACATCCACGATTAGTGGTAACGTTCAACCGTTATGGGTGGTTGATGGAATTATTCTTGAAGATCCGGTGGATGCTAATGTCGATGATCTTCTGAACAATAGAAATTTGATCGCATCCGGTATCGGAGGCGTGAATGTGGATGATATTGAATCGATCAACGTTTTGAAAGATGCCGCGGCAACTGCTATTTACGGGACGCGGGCTGCTAATGGTGTTATCGTGATCACCTCTAAAAAAGGTACGGCTGGTAAAACTAGGGTGACTTACAACGGGAGTATCACGATCGGTATGCGTCCGAAATTGAAAGATGCTTACATGATGAATTCCAAGGAACGTATTGACGTGAACATGGAGATGTTGGAAAAAGGGTTGTTAAAGGCCTCTTCCAATAGTGCCGGCCAATATGGTACTGTTTCCGATTTTGAACGTTATTTTATAGATGTACATGATCATAAGATGAGTTGGGAACAATTCCAGGATAGAGTGAATCAGTTGGAAACCGTGAATACGGATTGGTTTAAATATCTTTTCCGAAATTCGATAACCCATCGTCACAGTATTAGTATTTCCGGGGGATCGGAAACCACGACGTTTTATCTTTCCGGTAGTTATATGGATGAGCAGGCAACTGCTAAAAGCGTGGGAATGGATACCTATACAATGGCAGCAAAGGTGTTCACCAAGTTAAGACATAATTTGAGAATCGGGGGAATGTTGGACGTGAATATGCGTAATAACAAGAGTTTCTTTGCGTCCGATTCACGTGAAAATCCTTACGAATGGGCGATCTACACGACCCGGGCTCATAATGCTTATGATGAGAATGGTAATTTCAATTACATGTATTATAATGATTTGAAATTTAACTTCTTGGAAAATCGGGAGCAAGCTTGGAGACGATCCAAAAGTTTCGGGTTGAAGGGAACCGTGGATATCGAATGGAAGATATTGCCGGATTTGACGTTCAGCAGTTTATTCTCTTTCTCTAAATCGAACACGACTGATGTGGATGTTGCAACAGAGGATAGTTATTTTGTTCGTGCCCGTCAGAAAGATATGTATGATAATACCACTTTCGAACCGGTATGGCACGATGGCGGGTATCGTCAGAGTAAGGGAACGAATAATAGTTCTATCACTTTCCGTAACCAGATTTCATATATGCCCGTTATCAACGAAGATCACCGTTTCGATGTGATGGTCGGTCAGGAAATACGGACTTCTAGATATGAGGAAGAGACTACTCAAATTTACGGTTATGCTCATGATCGGGGACATCAACAAATTCTGCAATTGGATTTGATGGCAAAATTAGGTGTTCCTTACTGGACTGAGGACCTGAATGAAACGGCGGCTGTTTCTTGGTTCGGGGTAGCCGGTTACACGTATAAGAATCGCTACACGATCAGTTTCAATGCTCGTACAGATGGTTCTAATCGTTTCGGAATGAAAACAAATGACCTTTTCCAACCGCTTTGGTCTGTTGGGTTTAATTACCAGGTGAAGGAAGAAAACTTCTTGAGAGACGTGAAATGGTTGACTTATTTAACCTTGAAAGGTTCTTACGGTAGTCAGGGAAACGTGGCAGATGCTTATTCTGATTTAGTAGCGAAAGTGGGTACGATTGACGCTGTTAAAAACGAAAATTATTTGGTTATTTCTGCCCCGAAGAATCCGAATTTGAAATGGGAAAAGAACTATTCTACTAACTTAGCTTTGGAGTTCGGACTATTTAATCGTAGAATAGCCGGTACGTTGGAATATTACTACAAAAAAGGAGTTGATTTACTTGGAAGTAAACAAGTATCGTTGGTATCCGGGTTCTCGTCGGTTTCTGTAAACTGGGCATCTATGAAGAATACCGGTTGGGAGCTTTCTTTAAACACGATAAATCTTGATATGGATGGATTCCGTTGGACCTCTAATTTCAATTTTGGTTATAACTATAATGAAATACTGGACGCGTATTCAACCCCGACATATAGTTCTATGACTAATGCTCAGCGGACAGATTATGCATCTGCCGCTATCGTGGGTAAACCGATTAACGGATTGTGGTCATATAAATATGCCGGATTGAATGAAGAGGGACGTGCCCAGTTCTATGATGAGAAAGGGGAGAAAGTTCTGAAGGGGATGAATAATGTTGAAGGATTGGAGTATTCCGGTACGACTATGCCTTTGGTTCAAGGTGGTTTTACCAACACGTTTATGTATAAAAATGTGACGTTATCCGTGCTGTTAGTTGGAAACTTTGGAAACGTGATTCGTTTACGGAACATGACGGATGGACAGGCTTTTGCTTACCCGGAGGCAACACAAAATATGTCTAAGGAGTGGGCCTCTAGGTGGAGAAAACCAGGAGACGAGGCGTTCACGGATGTGCCGAGACTGGAGGCGAATGAGTTTGATGATGCCGTTTTCTATCCCTACCCGTCAAATGGAACGATGTATAATAACAGTGATTTAAGAACGGTGAAGGGCGATTTCGTGCGGTTGCAGAATATCTCCTTGAGTTATGACTTGAATTTGAAAAAACTACGAGATTTAGGTATTCAGAACATTCGCTTTATGTTACAAGGAAATAACTTGCATGTGTGGAAGGATTCGAGGTTAAAAGGACAAGATCCTGAGGCAACGGGAGCTGTCATGAAATATGGATCAACGAGTAGTGCTAATGTTTCTTTTGGGAACACGTATTTGCCATTGTCGCGTACATATTCGTTCTCGCTATCTGTGCAATTTTAATATTATTGATTATGAAAAAAATATTATATACTCACGTGTTGATGCTACTTACGTTGTTTAGTAGTTGTGATTTACTGGATATAAAGCCGGTGAACAGTATGTTACCGGTTAGCGTGGAAGATTTCGAATCTGTTTTATTGGGTGGGTACCCGCGGTCGAATTTCTTTATTAATACCGATTTGGCTACTGATAACGTGTATGCAAACCTGAATGCTTCGGCTGCTGTAACGAAATCATACGAACCGTGGTTTATCTGGGCGGCAACGCATCAATATAACGGAGCCGAGGATGGTTACTGGCAACAGTTGTATCAATCAATATTTTATGCAAACACGGTATTGGATGAATTTGCAGGAAAGACACCCTCTGCCGAGGAAAAAAATTTGTTTGAAACGGTAAGAGGTGAGGCTTATGCTTTGCGTGCCTATTGTTATTTTTATTTGGTGAATCTTTACGCTGAGAATTATGCAACGGAGAATCTGGAGAAACCCGGTGTTCCGATGCCATTAAGCGCTACGGATGTACATCAGAATACGCAGAATAACGTTCGTGTTGTGGTAGGTAAGGTATGGGAACAAATAGAGAAAGACTTGGATGAAGCAACCAAAGATTTGCAAGGGAAGGAAAGTAAGAGTAAGTATCGTTTTGATTACATTGCCTTGCAGGCTTTTAAGGCTCGAGTTTATTTGTTCATGAATAAATATGAAGAGGCAATTGAGGCGGCTTCGTACGTGATTGATGCCAAAGCTTTGTTTGATATGAACGAAATCCAGTCTTATTTGGACGGATTGGATAAAATTTCGAATGCGTTCAGTTATAATTACGGGTTTATAGACACGGATTACCGGAATGAGGTGTTGTTTTTCGTGGGAGGTAAAGCTAACAATAACCCGTATTATTATTACAAAACTCGGTTTAAACCGGCAGAAGAATTACTAAATCTCTGCAAACGTGATCCCAATACGGTCGATTACAGGCGGTATATATTCGAATCAAATGCCGATCCGGAAAGTGCTGATTACGTGGAACAGGGACCGACCGTGTACCGGATGTTTGCTACCCAACAAAGTGATTGCTATTATATCGGGTTGAAATTGAGCGAGGCTTATGTAACTCGAGCGGAGGCGTATGCCCGGACAGGCGAGAAAGACTTGGCTATTGCTGATTTGAATCGTCTTTTGGTGACCCGCATCAAGAAGGAGGATTATGTTGCGTTGGATAATGCTAATTTCACGGATGAGACTGCTTTGCAAAGAGTATTGGAAGAACGTCGGGTTGAGTTGGCATTTGACGGTGGAATGCGTTGGCTTGATTTGAGAAGATTGGGAAAACCGAGAATTCAACATGCATACGAGAACGGGCAAGTGTACACGCTGGAGCAGGGAGATTTGCGCTACGTGTTGCAAATTCCGGAATCGGAACAGTTGAATAGTCCCAATATGCCGTTGAATCCTAGATAAACAGTTGGTTTAATATTTATAAATATAGAATATCATGATAAAAGCTAGAAATATCTATTTGTTGTTGACCGCTCTTGTGTTATTTTTGAGTGGTTGTGACAAGGAAAATAAATTGTCACCGACGGAAGATTTGGGGATTGTCGATATGTTTTCCCCGGATGAAAATGCCGATCCCCGGGTGAAAGCGATGTATAATGATTACGGGGTTTGGGTACGTACTTATTTTAGTAGTATTGACGAACTGACGAATTCAATTTTGGCTGAAGATGCTATTGTCGCCATGCGTGGGGCGGAGAATTTGGAGGAAGAAAAGATTCCGGAAGTATTAAATTATTCAGAAGCGTTGCTAAGTAATGTATCTAAAGAGTATGCCAATTCATTTTTCCCGTTAGAGTTTTTCTACGTGAAACAATATGGCGCTCTTTATTGGATTTATCCCGTGAAAGCGTTGGGACGTAGTCGCTTAATCCTGATGTGGCCTAATACCACGGATGGTGCTATTCCGGTGACAGATCCGGTGAACCATTATTATCAGGATTCCGTGTTGACTTCCGAGGTGTGGAGAAAGTTGGGTTCAATGATCGTGGCCCGCATGGAAGAACCCTTGAAGGAGTTCGTGGCCGGTGGTAAGGCTTATGATGATGGTGAAGCTTACGAGAAATTGGGTAACGAGTATGACAAGGATGAGGAGGCATGGAAAGAGGAAAATCCGGATGCGGATGATGAAGACGAAGACGAGGTGAACAGTCGTCCGTACGTGATCAAATACAAAAATGCCGTGGCCGAGTTGTGCCGGAACGGGGGATATATCACGGGAGGAAGTTCTCGTTCTTTCGAGGGGGATTTCTCGGAATGGTTACGTTTACTCGTGATGGAGTCATACGAGAATATCAAGAAGGATTACTTGGATAATAGTAAATCGAGAGCGTTGAAATACGAGATTATAACTAAGTATTTCAAGGAATACGGTTGGGATATTCAAGCTGCGGGAAATAAGTACCGGACGGAATTTGACAAGTACAAGGCGTCATTACCCGACGGGGATTAACACGTTAATTTTTAGTGAATGAAAAGGATAATTTTAATGTTGTTGTGTTGTTTGTCCCTCACCTTACTGCGGGCGCAAGAGGGGGTAAGGTTCGAATCGCTTACTTTCGAGGAGGCCTTGCAGAAAGCGAAGGAAGAAAATCGGTGGATTTTCTTGGATGCCTACACTTCCTGGTGTGGTCCCTGTAAGGTGATGGCAGAACAAGTTTTTACGCTAGCGAAAGCGGGAGTGTTTTTTAACTCCCGTTTCGTGAACGTGAAGTATGACATGGAGAAGGGGGAAGGCCCAGAGTTGGCAAAAAAACTTGGTATCGGGGCGTATCCGACCTTCGTGTTGATTCGGCCGGATGGTGTGGTTCATGATAAGTTGGTTGGTGGGATGGATGTTGATGGAATTATTCAACGGGTGGAACATTCCATGAAACAGACAGAGACCGTGGGAACATTAGCCGTTCGCTATGAACAAGGCGAGCGGGATAAGGATTTTTTGTTGAAGTACTTACGGGCTTTGTCGGATGCGAGTGAGGTTCGCCGGTTGAGAGAGGTTGCCGGAATTTTATCCGGGCAGTTGACGGATATTGAGAAGATTGACTCCACGTGTTGGATTTTGTTTGATAATAATGATTTGGCTCCGTTTCATTCTGAGAATTATTGGTTTTTACTGGCGCATAGAAAACAATTCAGTCAACAGGTAGGACAGGAAAAGGTTGACCGACGTTTAGGGATGCTTTACACGGGTGTTTTGTCATCCATTGTTTGGGGGCGTGACACGAAAACAACATTTGCTGATGTACAGGAGATCGGGAAAGTGATTCGGACGTTGAAAACGGATGATAAAAAACGATTGTTAGCGTACGTGAGCTTGGCTAATGCTTACAAGGAAAAGAATACCAGTGAATTGTTGAAAATCAGTAAAAAGGCATTTCCAGTTTTCTCTGATGCTGACGTGATGATGATGGTAATGCCCGTATCGGTCTATTTCCGTACCCAAGAGGATAAAGCGGCGTTGAGAGAATTTATACCGGTGGGGAGGACTGTTGTTCCAAATCTGAAAATACAGGAGAATGTAAACTACGTAACCTATTATTTTGACGAGTTGGAAAAGCAGATGTAGGGTTGAATGTTGCTTTTTGGATGGACCGTGTGGTGGTTGGGTGGTCCGGGATTCCCCGGATCACTTTTTTTATGTCTTAGGACAAGGAATTGCTTTTTGCTATTTGAGAAATAACAAGTGCTACTATAGTATATTGAAAGAAACCGTTTAAGTCTTGATTATGTAGGGATATAGATAGAAATGAGGAGGACTTTTAGGATGCATGAAGGTGATGAAAACGAGATAAGTCGTTCGTATCTCGTTTTTATCTTGTCTTTGTCTCGTCTTTAAGGGACTTACTGGGGATGATAATGGTTGTTCATCGGTTGGAAATACCCGCATCCGGCGTGAGGAAAAATATTTAGTAGGTTAACTTGTTTTTGGGTAAATGTTGTTATAATCAATGTTATAGCTTACATTTTGTCGCTATGTGTTCGTTATCCTATCGTTGAAACTGGCTTCTATAGGAACGAAGAGATGACGAAGGGAAATGGGAGGGATAATAGTAGGATGTAAGCTTGGGTAGGGAGGAAGACAAAAAAAGGAGCGAAAAAGTGTGCTTTCAAGTAGGTATATGAAAAATGGCGATAAGTGGTTGGTCTGTTTGAATTATTTTATATTTTTGAAGATCAATAAACGAACGTTTAATAAAATTTTCGCAGTATAGCAATATTGATTGTTGGTCAATAATTTCATATCTTTCATATATCTCAACACCAAAGAATTATCATATTTAACTATTTTCCTACTCCATGCAATTTTAAGATGCATTAAACGTTCGTTTATTGCTTGATAAATTGTAGATCAATTAAGACGTAAGAAGTTGGAAATGAATTTGGATGAAGATCGGTCATATATTTCGGGGTTACGGAAACGAGACACCCGAACTTATGAGGTCGTATTTAAAAAATACTATCAGCCACTTGTTATGTTTGTTGTGCGTCATATTGGTAATGAGGATGTTGCAAAAGATATTGTACAAGATATTTTCTTTAAGTTATTTGAAAGTAGTTCTTCCCTGCCTGATGATTTTCTGCTAAAATCATGGTTTTATCGAGTTGCCCGTAATGCTGCGGTTGATTATCTGCGTCACCTGCAAGTGGAGGATAAGTATAAGTTTCTGATGGCAGAAGCGATGATTAGTATCCCGGATATAGATGAAGAGATTGACGAACAAGTGTACGCTAAAGTGAATTTAGCTATAGAGAGTTTGCCGGAACAATGTAGGTTGATTATTAAGTTGAACGTGTTGGAGGGGAAGAAATATCAAGAAATTGCAGAAGAATTAGGAATCACGATTAATACGATTCGTACACAGGTGTCCAGAGGATATAAGAAATTGCGGGATATTCTCTCGGAAGAGGTCGATTCTTCTGTTTTATTTTTCATGTTTCTGAAAAATAAATAGCCGAATTCGTTCATGTTATCCGGGATATTTGCAGGATATTTACGTTATAGTTTCTTTAGTGTCTCGTTAAGAGGTCAACGATAGGTTAACGATAGGTCAACGATAGGTTAACGATGCAGACAATGGATTTTTATTTGATTTTGTCTTGAAATTGAATGAAAGTATTAACGAGACATCGGTGAGACTTGTTTACAAGTATTACGAGGGATGGATGAAGTCTTTCCAAAAATATTTTTCATATTATTCGGAAAAAAATTGAAATTCTTGTCACACAAAATAAATGGCTGTCCGTTATAGGTATGTTTTTAAGACTGGAATTATGGAAGATAAAACTATACCGGCTAAATTAATTTACCGAAAGATTAAAGGAAAGCTTTCTGCGGTGGAGGAGGAACGTTTTGATGCATGGCTAAAAGAGGGATGGGAACATCGGGAATACTACGAGCGGATGCAGAGAATATATCAGGAAGAGAATATGCAGGAAGTTGCGGTAGGAAAAATTCAGGATGCATGGGAGATGTTTGAAAAGCGTGTACAAGGACGGTGGCGTGTAGAGAGGAAACGGCGTTGGATGTGGGGAATGAGTGTGGCGGCATCTGTGGTGATCGTGCTTTGTTTGATAATGTATTATCAGGTCAACACGAGGAAGGACATGAATATAGCCGTACAAAATATTGTGCCGGGACAGTATAATGCTATTTTGGAAATGGCTGATGGGTCCACATACCATTTGGGAGAGCAACAAGGCTCGTTGCAAGAGAAAACGGGGAGGCTGATAAAGATTGATAGTACACTGGTGAGCTATCTGCCCGTGAGTAACAAGCAGGAAATACCTCAAGAGATCGTGTACAATAAATTGAGCGTGCCCAGAGGGGGGGAGTACCGGATCGAATTGGAAGATGGAACAAAAGTATGGATGAATTCGGAATCTTGTTTACGGTATCCGGTTGCTTTTTTTAATGATATGCGAGAAGTGTATTTGGAGGGAGAGGCCTATTTCGAAGTGCAACGGGATGTGGATAGACCTTTTATTGTTCATTCCGGTGAACAAAAAGTGACGGTGTTGGGAACGAGTTTCGGTATTAGTTGTTATGCTAGTGAGGTAAATGATTACACGACGTTGGTTTCAGGAAAAGTAAAAGTCGATTTTGAGCGGAGAAAGCAAAGTTTTGTGTTAGAACCGGGAATGCAGGTTGTATATAATAAAGAGAGTGATGTTGCCACGGAGAAGAAAGTGGATGTTGCGGAATTTGTGGCTTGGAAAAATGGGAAATATGTATTTAAACAGAAACGTTTGGTGGATATTTTATCCACCTTGTCTAGGTGGTATGATTTTGAGGTTTTCTATCGAAACGAAGACGTGAAGGAGGTCTTGTTCTCTGGTGAGCTGAGGCGGTTTGATGACTTCAGTTACCTGTTGCAATTGATAGAACGTACGAGTGATGTGAAGTTTGTTATAGATAAAAAGATAGTACAAGTAATGAGATAAAAGCGAAACAGGAGAATACGGCAATATCCTCCTGTCACATATAAGCCGGCAAGCTTATTTGATTGTTTAATTTTACACTACAAATCTATGAAAAAAAGAGGTAAACTGTGCACACCTTTTCAAAAAAGGTGGTGTCAAAAAATTCTTTTATTAATGAAACACCTTTGTATTTTTTTGTTCGTGTTCAATTTCGGATTGAATGCGGCGGTTCATTCTCAGAACCAGCGAGTAAGTATTGAGTTAAAGAATGCGAGTATCGAGGAATTGATTAGGGCGATCAAGAGCCAGTGTGACATGGGATTTTTGTATGATTACAGCAAAACGAAATCCGTGAAAAATATCACGGTGAGTATGCAAAACGTTTTGTTGTCGGAAGTTCTGGTAAAGGCATTGGCGGGTACTGGTTTCGTGGCAGAGATCGAAAATAATATGATTATTATTAAAGAGGCTCCCCAAAATCAACAAAAAGAGGCCCGAACGATTAGGGGGCGGGTGACTGATAATGCAAAGGCTTCTCTGCCGGGAGTAACGGTTTTGATCAAGGGAACATCTATCGGTGTCGTGACGGATACGGCAGGAACGTATCAGATCACATTGCCGGATCAGAAGGAGGTTATCTTGGTTTTCTCTTTTGTTGGAATGGAAAATGTTGAAATTAAGGTTACTCCTGAACGTCAGGTGTATGATGTCATTATGCAGGAGTCTCGTACGGCCTTGGATGACGTGGTGGTTACCGGATTTTTCACGAAAAATAAGCAGAGTTTTACCGGATCGGTAAAAACAGTTTCAGTTGAAGAAATCAAAGCAGTTTCCAACACGAATTTGATCAGTGCTTTAGCGATGTTGACACCGGGCCTCAAGCTTGTGGAGAATAATCAAGCCGGTTCGAATCCGAATCACCTTCCGGAGATTGTCATTCGTGGAACTTCTTCTTTGACTACCGAGGCGGATGTTAATCCGAATCAGCCGATTATTATTTTAGATGGTATTGAAATTACGCTTCGGGATTTGTATGATCTTGATATTAACGAGATTGAACGAGTTGATGTGTTGAAGGATGCGTCGGCATCCGCTTTGTATGGGGAGAGGGCTGCCAATGGAGTCATTGTTATTGAGCGGAAAAAAATCTTGAATGACAAGTTACGCTTGACTTACAATCTGGATGGATCGGTTGATTTTCCTGACTTGACAACGTATGATTATTTGAATGCGGCGGACAAGTTGGAATTTGAACGAAGGGCCAAGTTGTATGATTTCGAGAATAAGTATGATTTGGAGGATTATAATCGGAAAAAATTATTGATTTCTAAAGGAATGGATACGGATTGGATGTCCAAACCTTTGCGTACAGGTTATACGATCGGTAATTCGATCGGAATTAGCGGTAAGGGAAATGATATGACTTATCGGGTGAATGCCAATTTGAGAAATGTGAAGGGGGTTATGAAGGGCGATTATCGAAATACGTATAGTGTAAGTGTATTTCTGTCTTATCACGTTGCCAATAAAGTAACGGTTTCTTACCAAAGTAATTATTCCGGCGTGAAGTCAAAAAATAGTCCTTATGGGACCTTTTCCGATTACGTGACTTTAAATCCTTATGATAGTCCTTACGATGAAACCGGTGTTCTTGTTCAGAAATTGTCATGGGATGTCAATAATCCTTTGTATGAGGCGAAATGTGGCAATTTTGACAAGACTTCTGATAATACATTTACGAATACGGTTAATATCCGCTGGGATATTATGAAAGGTTTGTATTTGACGGCTAATGGTTCGCTTGTGACGGGGCAATCCAATCAAGAGATTTTTACTTCTCCGACTTCTGCCGTTTATCTGAGTGAAGAGGATTTGACGAAAAAGGGACAGTTATTAGAGAGTCATAAGAAATCTTTGAATTTGAGTGGAAATTTTGTTGTAAGTTATAATCGGCCAATCGGGGATAACAGTTTGTTGACCGTGAATGTTGGTGGTGATATTTATAAAGATGATTCGAAATCTCATAGTTTTGTTGGAACGGGATTCTTGAAACCGGAATTACATTCACCGCAATATGCCGCAACGTATCAAGAAGATTCACGTCCTAGTGGCAGCCAAAGCTTGACGACTAGAGCCGGTTTTTTTGCTTATCTTAATTTTATCCTGCAAAATAAGTATTTTGTTGATGGGACGATCCGTCGTTCCGGTTCTTCTCAATTCGGGGCGAATAATCGTTATGCTCCTTTCTGGTCTGTTGGTGCAGGTTGGAATTTGCATAATGAATCGTTCTTGCAAAGAGAATGGCTTGGTACGTTGAAACTTCGTTATTCTTACGGAGTAACTGGGAATATTTCTTTCCCGTCTTATCAAGCTATTACGACCTATACTTATAACCAGGATAATTATTATTTACATGGTATGGGTGCCGTTCCAAAACAGATGGGGAATAAGGACCTTACTTGGCAGTCGACGAAAACTCATAATATCGGTTTGAATGCGGATTTCTTGGATAGTCGTTTTAGTTTGACTTTTGATTATTATATTAAAACAACGGATGATTTGTTGATAGACCAGACGATTCCGCCATCTATTGGAGAAACGACGGTCAAGAGTAACTTGGGAAAACAACGCAATAAAGGTTACGAGTTTGATATTTCTGCCGTATTGGTTCAAAATAAAGATTGGCGATTTAGCTTGAAAGTTAATGGTTCTCACAATAAGAATAAAATTTTGGCAATCAGTAATGCCTTGGCAGCGACTAATGATGTGGCTAATGAATCCAGTGCCGGTAAACCGAAAGTATTGTATAAAGAGGGACAATCCACGACAGCGATATACGCGGTTCGTTCTGCCGGAATTAATCCAGCCACGGGAAAAGAGGTTTTTATCAACAAGAACGGAGAGTATACTTTAACTTATAATACAGACGACAAGGTTGTTATTGGAGATGAGGCTCCTAAATTGGAGGGATCTATTTTCCCGATGTTATCTTTTAGGAATTGGTCGTTAAATATTAGTATGTCTTATAAATTTGGAGGACAAACTTATAATTTAACTCGTGCCGAGAATGTTGAAAACGTGGACCCGAGGAAGAACGTGGATCAACGGGCGTTTGACGAGAGATGGACAAACGTGAATGATCTTTTCCCTTATTTGGATATTGCAGACACGGAGTCAAGGACCAATTATCAGAGTAGTCGATTTGTAGAGGATGATGATATATTAGAAATTAACCGGATAGAAATTGCTTATGAATTCCGTTCGAATTGGCTTAAACAAATTGGTTTTAAACGGTTACGCTTATCGGCTGGAATGAATGATATAGCCCGTTTGTCGACAGTGAAATACGAGCGAGGAACTTCTTATCCTTTCAGTCGAGGATTTTCTTTCACGATTAGTCCAACTTTTTAAACCACAAGAGTCATGAAAAAATTGAAATATATACTGATTATTTTCTGTTTCACGTTTCACTGTTCATGTGATAGTTTTCTGGATGTAAGGCCGGAAGGTGAAGTGGTGAACAATGAACTTTTTAAAAATGCAGCGGGTTTTGAGGATGCTATTTACGGAGTATACTCGACGTTAGCCGGGCCTTCTTTTTATGGGCGTACGATGACCTATAATTTTAATGACGTTTTGTCGCAATATTTCTTTCATGATTGGCCGGGAGACGTTACGCTGAAGATTTGTAACTTCGAATATAAGGATGCTTTGGTTCGTCCGACGGTGGATCAGATCTGGGGTGGGATGTATAAAAATATTTCCTATGTTAATAATATTCTGGAAAATTTGGGCCATCATAGTGAGAGTTCTTTGCCATTGTATAACGTGTATAAAGCGGAATGTTTGGCTTTGAGAGGTTTTATGCATTTCGACATTCTTCGATTTTTCTGTGAGAATATAGTGAATAACCCTTCGGCTCAAGGTATTCCTTACGTGGATAAATATGATTTGACTGTTAGTCCGTTTTTAACGGCAGAGGCCGCTTACAGGAGAATTATCGAAGACTTGAAAGCTGCGGAAGAAATTATGCAGGAAAACGGGGAGTATTTCGACGACGCTGATAAACAAAATAATGAATTCTTGAAAGATCGCCAGATTCATATGAATTTATACGCTATTCAAGGAATGTTGGCTCGGGTGTACTGGATGAAGGGTGATTTAAAGACGGCAGCAGAGTATGCCCAAAAGATTTTGGATTGCAAATATTTTGAGTTGGTTGATAAATCTGAAATTGAGGATTTGATAAATGGAGTTCTTTCTCCTAAAGAAACAATTTGGGGATTATTCTCTGCCAATTTTTACACGAATGTTCGGGCTGATCTCTACTTGTCTGGAGGTTCTTCTAGTTTGTTCTTGAAAGCTGATCATGATGATACTTACATGGCTGATAAAGAGGGTACGGATTATCGATATGAAAAATGGTTTAAGAATTATAGTGCCATAGAAGCAAGTGGTATGCGTTGTATTAAAGTTTTGGATACTTATGAATTGAATTATGCAACACGTTCGGATGCCAGAGTGAAGGGTGTGAATATGCTTCGTTTGCCAGAATTGTATTACATTATTACCGAATATTATTTAAGTATAGATAATCAGACTGAGGCTGTGAAGTATTTCGACAAAGTGTTAGTTTCCAGAGGACTTACAGGTTATGCCGATCGTCAAGGTGCTACGCTTACTTTAGAAAAAGTTATTCAAGAAAGAAGGAAAGAGCTTGTTTGTGAAGGTCAATATTTTTTCACACAGAAGAGATATAATCAAAATATTTATGAGCCTAAAAGCGGTAAAATCTATCAGGCGTCTAATGACATTTATGTACTTCCGCTCCCGGAAAATGAAACTGAATACAGATATTAATTCGATATGACTATGAAAAAAGCATTTGTATATTTATTATTTTTTAGTGGTCTTATTTCGTTATTTTCTTGTGAAGATACCGATTACCAGATATACGATAAGAATCAGAAAGATAAGCTGTTTTTTACGGAGGATTCTGTCCAGTTTACTTATGGGTTAACCCGGGATCAAGATGTCGATTTGAATGTGGAAGTGAATTTAATTGGTTTTGTGGATCTGTCACAGAACAAGACGTTTAAAGTTGAGATCGTGAAAGAGAAGACGACAGCTTTAGAAGGAGAACATTTCACGTTGGCAGAGGAAAACACGATTCCTAAAGATTCGGCGGTGGCGTATGTCCCTTTGGATTTTCACAAGTTACAACTTGAGAAGAACAAAGAATACGTGTTGACGTTACGTTTGGTAGAGAATGAAAATTACGTGCCGACGGATATTAGAGAGTGTATAATCTTGTTTAGCAACAAGGATATAGAAGCTCCCGTGTGGTGGCAATCCGGTAAACTTGGGGAATATAATCAGGAAAAGTTAATTCTGTTCGTTGATTTTTATCACCAGTCTAAAGAAAAGAGTCCTGTAATCTATGAACTTATTCGAGAAACATGGGGGGAGAACTTAGATCAAGGGACGGCAACGAACTTATTGACAATCTATCAGTATCAGGGATATTTGAATCGTTATATTTTGACCCCGATGTATGAATATTATTTAGAGAGTAATGATCCGATGTATCAAATTCCTAATCCTAATAATTAAGCCATGAAACGATTATATTATATCATATCATTTCTAGTTATTCTGTTTTTGTTCAATTCTTGTTATGATGATGATTCTTCTCTTGCCGTGAAAGAGATTGCGGAAATTCAGGTAACAAGTAACGTGAAGGATACCATTAATCTATATTTGGGAGATAACATTTCCATTAAAAATCAGTATTCTTATACGGGAGATGACATCAGTTGGCAATGGAGTATCGGTAAATACACGGAAAATGCGGTAACTGATCAGGTGTCGACTGTCTTTAAAGAGATTAGTACGGAGCCGGATTTGGAATATAAAACAACGGATTTGGGACATTATTTCCTTCGTTTGGTGACTACCAATAAATATGGGAGTGATATTAGATATTATCACGTGTTTGTTAATTCCGAATTCGAAGAAGGATATTTGATCTTGGGTAAAAGAGAAGATGGAAAGGGGAGCCTCGCCTTTATGAAGACTTTGACACCGGAAGAAATCGCTCAAGGATTACAACCGGAGTTTCGACAAAATCTTTTTGCTTACACGAATGATGGAGAAGAATTGGGTGAAGGACCCATTGATTGCGATAAAGTGTACGATAAACTTTATATTATGTGTGGTAAAGCTCAAAAATTGTATCAGATAGATGCGAAATCGTTTCAGTTGGTACATGTGTTTGATTACTCGATCTATGGAAATGATTTTGTACCTCAGGATTTAATCTCCTATGATTCCAAGTATTGCCGTGAAATTTATAGTACCTCTCCTAATGGTGGAGTTGCCAAGGTACAAATTGCCGATTTGGAAATTTTCCCGTACACGGATCTTCCACAGAACATAAAATTTACCCGGACGTATGATAGACCGAATTATTCTGCCTCTAAAGTGATCGCTTTTATTGATGATGTGAATAGTAAGATATACGCAAGTGGTTTTAATGCAGCGGATTTTAGTTTCAGTTATTTCCCTTGTTATGACTATTTTGATGGACGTGAGATTATTCAAGTATTTTTCGATGTGGATGGAAATATGTTGGTCTACACGATTAAAGAGGATAAGTATTATTTAACTAAGATCGGATCAACTTTAACGAGCTTTGAAACGTTGCAGCTGGATGTGGTGTATGAAAGGGTGTGTACAGAGAATACAACCTTATTCAATAAAAATTCTGTATTTGAAGTTAACGATCCTAGTTCTTGTCTTTTCTTTGGAAATCAGAATATGGTATATAAATGGACTTACAATCAATCGGAAATTCCATCAAAGGCTTTTATTACCTTGCCTGACGGTGAGATTATTAAATGCATGAACCAGTCTGCAGATCATAAACAGCTTTATGTCGGGACTTATAATAGTAGTCGTTCCGATCTGAAAGGTTCTTTGTATATTTATGATAGTGATACGGGGAAAGCTATTGGAAAGCCTTATGAAGGAGTTGCAGACGAACCGGTTAAAGTAATGTATAAAGTAAAATAAATAATGATGAGTAAAATTGTATTTTTTATCTGTGTGGTTGGTTTACTTGTTCCAGCCACTCTCGTGGCTAAAGTTGAGAAGGTAACTTTAAAAGGAGCCATAAAAGGTCTTGGTAATGAAGAATTGATTCTTATGAATAGTGACCGAAGTGAAATAACCCGTACGAAAACGAAAAACGATCATTTCGAGATCGTGACAGAAGTGGAGACTGGGGATCTACGTTATTATATTCTTTATGCGCCATCGGTGGGCCCATTAGGCCCTTCTATGGCAATTCCTACGATTCACTTTTTTATTGATTCTCCTAAAATAACCGTGGTGGCTGAACTCAAAGATAAACAGATGCGTTTAAAGTCTTTGAAAGGATCTCCGGGATGGGAAGAACATAATAGAATTCTGGAATCTTTGCCATCAAGTTTGACGATTCAGAAGGTGTATGATCGTTATAATCAAGCTTTTCATGAATATAACGAGGTCGAACAGACTGAGGAAAATATGAAAGAATTGAAAGCGGCAAGTCATGCGGTAGATGTTTTGCAAGGGCAAAGACGTGAGGAGATATTCGGTTTGTTACCTCAATATACGACGAGTATGCCTTTCGCTGTCATTATTTCGTCTTATTTTGGAATTGATAACATTGATGAGGCGGAAAAAGTGTGGAATCAATTTGATCCTTCAATTCGGCATTGTTATGCGTTAAAGCAATTAGAGAACTTAATTCAGCGTGGCAAAAATTGTGCAGTTGGACATGAGGCTCCCAATTTTGAATTGATTACCTCTACTGGTGGAAAAATTGCGTTGTCTTCTCTTCGTGGGAAATATGTACTCATTGATTTTTGGGCCTCTTGGTGCGGACCTTGTCGTCGAGAGATTCCCAATATTAAAAAAATATATGCGGAATTTAAGGACAAAGGATTACAAGTTGTGGGTGTTTCTATTGATAGTTCCGATAAGGCTTGGAAGAAAGCGTTAGAGGAGGAGAATATGGATTATTTGCAACTTTATGACCCGGAGGGGATTACTTCTAAATTATATAATTATAATGGAATTCCTTTTATTATATTGATTTCTCCGGAGGGAATTATATTGGAGAAGGGACTTCGGGGTGAGAATATTCGAGAGAAAATCACGGAATATTTGAAGTAAATGAATTTGAAAATATGTGTTTGATGGGGAAAAATATTTTGATTTTAATGTGTTTTATGAGCTTGATAGCTTGTAAAAGAGAGGCTGTTTTTGAATTGGAGGGGAATAGTGAACAAGTTCTGCGAGAACGTACCGTTGGATTAAGATATCCGACAGCTCCGGGACGTCAATACTTTCTTTCGACTCAAGCGGATTCAAGTGGTCATTTCTTGTTGACCGGAGAAATTATTCCCGGTAAAGCAGCCTCGCTTAATTTTGGTTACCAACATCTTCCCTTGTATGTTGAAAAAGAGCATTATCGGGTGATTAAAGAAAATGATAAGTATTTCGTTGTTTCCGACAGAAAAGAGTCTTTACAGAATCGGTATGTACAGTATATGCGTCGAATAGATTCATTGGATGCGACTTATAACCGATTGAGTCATGGTTATGATACTATTTTTGATATAAATCGGAAGGCTCAACTTTCAGATCAGATGAAAAGGGAGTTTGCATTACGGAATGATCAGGTTATTTCAGGTATAAAAGAATTTGCAGGAACAGAAATCGCTTTGAATATTATTAATGAGCTAATGTATCTCTGTGAGGTTGATTATCGTTTTTTTACAAAGGCGATGAAAGCATTGGGAGATTCAATTCCTGAAGGAGATTTGAAAGATAAGATAACGGAAGCTTATCGTCAAGCACAAGGGCGGCAACTCACGGGGAAAGCTCCTGTATTTCGTTTGCCTGACGTGGAGGGGAGAATGTATACATTAGAGGATTTTAAAGGGAAATATTTGTTAATTGATTTCTGGGCTTCTTGGTGCGCTCCTTGTCGAGCTAAGAATAAAGAACTTAATAAATATTATCAGGAATTAAAAGACCTAGGAGTAAATGTCGTGTCGGTTTCTTTAGATAATGACCGTAAAAAATGGGTAAAAGCAATGGAAGAAGATCAGGTCGCTTGGTTACAATTGGTAGATCTGGATGGGTTCGAGAAAAGTAAAGTTAGGGCTGATTACAAGGTGAGTGGGGTGCCAACGGTATATCTGATTGATCCTGATGGAGACGTGTTGATTACAGGGCCGAGTTTGGAAGAGATTAAAAATGCGATCAAGTAGTATATTGGTATAACAGGAAATATTTGGATTTAAAATAAAGAGTCGTCCGAGAATTTCGGGCGACTCTTGTCTGTATAAAATAAAGTCATATCTTTGCATTTAGAATGTGAAGGTGTAGAATGAATAAGGACAATGGATTATTAGCTAAACGAATTTTTCAGGGGGATGAAGAAGCGTTTAAAATTTTGTATGAAGAGTTTTTTCATACATTGCTTGCCATCGCTTGTAAATATGTGGAGAGTGAGGTGGCGAAGGATATTGTGCAGGACACTTTTTTTAAATTGTGGACTACACCTCATAAATTTTCTGCGACCACGGATTTACGTTTTTATTTGTATCGTTCCGTACAGAATCAATGTTTGAATTATATTCGGGATAAGAAAGTGGAGGATCGTTATCGTGATCGAGCGGAGGTCGTTTCTGAAGATTTCTTTTATAACACGGTATTGGAGGAGGAGATTTTTATTCGTTTGCAACAAGCCATTGAAGAACTTCCGGAGAAATATAGGAAAGTCATAAATTTGAATTTGGAGGGATTGAGTGATAAAGAAGTTGCCCTGCGTTTGGGAATATCTATTGATGCAGTTAAACAACAGAAAAAGAGGGGAAAAGAGCAGTTAAAAGAAAAACTAAATCACCCGTTCTTGCTTTTGCTAATAAATTTCTTGTAGATTTTTGTCACTTTTTATGATGTTCCGTGTCTTGTAGTAAAACACAAGAAAATATGACGGAGCAGGATAAACATATTACTTATATTGCCGATTTGATTATAGCGGAATTAACCGGGAAAATTGATGATGCCGGTCGAAATGAGCTTGAAAATTGGAAACATGAGAGTCCCGAGCATTTACGATTGTATAATCTTTATCAATCACCGGATTTTATCGCTCGCAAATTTGAATTTATCAAGGAATACAGTGCTATAGAAGCTTACCAAGAATTTGCAGGACGAGTGAAACAGGCAAAACGTCAGAAGAGAACTTTGGTATTATATCGTTATGTGGCTGCGGTGGTATTATTATTTGTGTTAGGTGGAAGTTTTTATTTTTTTCACGATACTAAAGATGAATCCATTGTTTTCGTTCAGAAAATACAACCGGGATCTTGTAAGGCGATATTGACAGAACCAGATGGGACAAAAATAGATATTTCAGACACGACGTTTCTCGCTTTTGTTCAAAAGAGTGTGATGTCAAGAAAGAATGAGGAAGAGAAAGAGGTGGGAGAAACTCTTTATCACACGATTACGATTCCCCGGGGTGGAGAATATGATTTACTATTAAGTGACGGTAGTCGTTTGAGAATGAATTCAGAATCTGAAATTCGGGTTCCGGTAACATTTGAGAAGGGACAACGGGAAGTTTTTATGAAGGGAGAAATTTATTTTGATATAGTCCGGGATTCTTTGGCTCCTTTCGTGGTTCATACCCATCAAGGTGATATTCGTGTGTTAGGGACTTCTTTTAATGTAAGGGATTATCAAGATGAAGATTTTTTAGAAACAACTTTGGTAAACGGGAAAGTTGCTTTTGAAAGGGAAGGTAATTATAGCTATTTGAAACCGGGAGAACAATTACGCTTGAATAAAGAAGATGGAAAGACAACGGTTGAGACCGTTGATGTGCTTTTGTATTGCTCGTGGAAAGATGGAAGGTTTGTTTTCGAGAAACAACGTTTAGAGGTGATCATGAACACGATTGCCCGGTGGTATAATATTAATGTGTTCTATGAGAGTTCTTCGGTGAAAGACATTTTATTCACGGGAAATATAAAACGATACGGTGATTTGGAGCAGGTTGTTAGTATGTTGAAACTTATAAATAAAATAGATATAAAGATTAAAGATAGAAATGTTTTTGTAAGAAGTAATGAATGAAAAACAGGTGATACGCCAATATCACCTGCCTAAGCCTGAAACGAGTTCAGGACAGTAACTTATCTAATTTACAAATGTATGAAAAAAAAGTTCAAATGCAAGGGCTGGTGTTCTGGCCTGAGAAAATGTTGTCTTATGATGAAATTTTTCATGTTATTTATGTTGCTTACGGTGCTTCAAGTGAATGCCGTGGTGAAGTCTCAAGAGACATTGTTAAGCGTAAATGTGACTCGTGTTTCTTTGGTGGAAGTCTTAAAGATGATTGAATCAAAAAGTGACTATACTTGCCTTTATAGTCATGAAGATGTAGTTAAAGTAGATAACTTAACGGTTGAGCTGAAAAATGTGACCGTTCAGGAAATATTGGAAGTTTGTTTAAAAGGGACGAGATTGGGGTATAAGATCGTGGACCAGACAATTGTGATCCGTAATTTGAGTGAAATGGAGCAGAGAAATGGAGAGGCAAAACAAAGAACGATCACGGGGAGAGTGACAGATAAAAGCGGGGGGCCTCTTCCGGGTGTAACAGTGATGCTCAAAGGGTTATCTGTTGGGACGGCTACAGACGTGAATGGCAGTTATAAGTTGGCTATTCCCCAAGGAGAGAAAGATTTTGTCCTTCAATTTTCTTTTGTCGGAATGAAGACACAAGAGGTGAAATATGTGGGTAAAGATACGATTAATGTGGTGCTGGAGGAGGAAGTAAATACGATGGATGAGGTTATTATTACCGGGTATCAACGTATTGATAAACGTAAAAATGCCAGTTCCGTGATCAGCGTGAAGGGATCTGAGTTACAAGAAGGTGCTGCTATTTCGATTGATAATATGTTACAGGGAAAATTGGCAGGAGTGAATATTATCAATCCGACTTCAACTCCTGGTGCAGCCCCGAAAGTACGAATCCGGGGTGCCTCTTCTATTTCTGGAAATCGGGAACCGGTCTGGGTGGTAGATGGAATTATTTTAGAAGATCCGGTGCCTATTTCTGCTGAAGAGTTGAACAGTTTGGATAACGTGAATTTGATCGGTAATGCAATTGCCAGTATTAATCCGGAAGATATTGATCGTATAGATGTTTTGAAAGATGCGTCAGCCACGGCTATATATGGAGTGAAAGCGGCTAATGGTGTGATTGTGATCACGACAAAAAAGGGTAAATATGGAAAGCCAACAGTGCATTATTCTGGTAATGTGGGAATTAGTTTGAGGCCGAGTTATAATAATTTGAATCGGATGAATTCCAAAGAAAGAATAGATGTGTCTAAGGAGATTGAAGAGAGGGGATTGACGTTCGGAATAAAACCTTCTAATATCGGTTATGAGGGAGCTCTGTATGATTTGTATGCAAAACGGATTACTCAAGAACAATTTGTGGATCGGGTGTATGATCTTGAAAAGGTGAATACTGATTGGTACGATGAGCTTTTTAGAACGGACGTGTCTCATAAACATTCATTATCAATTTCGGGAGGTTCGGAGTTTGTGAATTATTATTTTTCTGCAGGATATGCAAATACAAATGCCGTGGTGAAAGGTTCTGATGTGGAGAATTATAATGCTCTTTTGAAGTTAAATTTAGAATTGAGTAAAAGATTGAATGTCGGGTTATCTTTGAGGGCTTATGCGGCAACAAAGAAATATTTGCATGGTTCTATCGATCCATATGGTTATGCTTATAATACTTCTCGTGCGATTCCCGCTTATAATGAGGATGGATCTTATTTATTCTATAATAAAACAGAGGGTTATGAAACTATCTTGAATTATAATATCCTTAATGAACGAGATAATACCGGTCGAAAGATAAAGAATCAGACAATTGATTTCATGGTAGATGTAAATTATAAAATATTGTCAGGATTAACATTCTCCGGAGTGTTTTCTCTATCAAAAGCTAATACGAAGGATTCTGAATGGGCAAACGAGAAATCATATTATATTGCGGATTTACGGGGTGTGAATTATGGTGATGAATTGCCGACCGATCGTAATTTTGTTGAGACTAGGTGCCGTTTACCTTATGGTGGGGAATTGAAAAATGATAATACATTATCATCTACATACACGGTAAGGGCTGGATTCAATTATTTCAAAAGATTGCACGAAACGCACGAAATAGACGTGAATGTGGGATCAGAAGCTCGTTCTGTAAAATATGATGGAATATCTACTGTGCAACGTGGATATTTGCCGGATAGAGGTAAGAAATTTGTTGCTATTAATGCGGCAGAATGGCCTTTGTATAACGAATGGTTGATGGCTAATCCGGATGTGGTGGTGGATCGTTTGACTAATGTAGTTTCTTTTTATGGGACTTTTACGTATACTTATGATGACCGTTACACGGCTAATTTTAATATCCGTACCGATGGATCCAATAAATTTGGACAGGATAAGAGTACGAAATTCTTGCCAGTATGGTCTGCTGCTGTTCGTTGGAATATTCATAACGAGGTGTTCTTTCGTAATGTTCAATGGATGAATTTATTGGCATTGAAAGGATCATACGGGGTACAAGGTAATGTACATTCGGACCAGACTCCGGATCTGATCGTGTCCATGAGTGGAATGGATGATGTTTCTAAAGAATATATGTCATCTTTAAATAAACTTCAGAATCCATATTTGAAGTGGGAAAAGACAAAATCTTATAATTTAGCTTTAGAGTTTGCATTTTTGAATAATAGAATCAGTGGTTATGCTGAATATTATTTGAAAAAAGGTGAAGATCAGATTATAACCAAACGAGTTTCAATGGTTTCCGGTAAAAGAGATGTTTCAATTAACGGGGGTGATGTGGAAAATAAGGGTTGGGAATTTACGTTAAATGGAACTCCGATAAAAACGAAGGATTTTACATGGGGACTCTCTTTGAATATGTATCAGAACTATAATAAAGTAACTAGTAAAAATCAGACACAGACTTATGATTATAAAGATTATTTACAAGGAAATTTGATCATGGAGTCTAAACCTCTGGATGGTTTTTATTCCTATAAGTTTGATGGTTTGGATGAAGAGGGATTACCGAAATTTAAAGATATAGATGAGCCGGACGGGATCTCGAAAGAGGAAATGTTTGCTAAAGCATTTACTTATTCCGGGAAGCGAGTGGCTGATTTTAACGGAGGATTTTCCACTTATTTCAGTTTTAAAGGTTTTACACTGAATGCACTGTTTGCTTTCTCTGTGGGTAAAAAAGTTCGATTGAATAATTTATATGAGTCGACAGGACAGATGTTGCCTTTACCACAACAAAATATGTCGGATGAGTTTGTACACCGTTGGAGAAAAGGTGTAAATGAAAATACAAATATCCCGGCTTTGTCTGATTTGAGCTTGGCTTATTCTGATATGGAACGGAAATATACTATATCTAGTAATATGTGGGAGATGTATAATAATGCGGATCTACGAGTGGTATCAGGTGATTTCTTACGGATGAGAAATATTTCGTTGAGTTATAATTTGCCGGAACATCTTTATAAACACATCGGAGTGTCTGGGGTTAGTTTGCGTTTAGAGGCTGGGAATCTTTGGTTGTGGGCTAATAAGAAATTACGAGGCCAGGATCCGGAACAGATGACTTTGGGATCCGGAACAGTACCTCCGACGAAGAGTTTTACTTTTGGATTAAATATTTCACTTTAAAACGAGACTGTTATGAAGAAATTGATATATATAATAGTTGTAGTACTTTTCTCTTCGTGTGGAGATTTTCTGGAAGAGAGTTCTCAAGACCTAATTATTCCTAAAACGGTAAAGGACTATAGTGAATTTTTGTTTGGGGAGGGGTATATCCGAAATAATACGTCGATTCATACGTATTTGGATATTATGACGGATGATGTTGAAGAAAAAGCGAATACCTGGCCCGTTATGCAGTCAGATATTCGGGGGGATGGGTATGGTTATTTTTGTTGGCAACCGAATCCGGAGTATCGTTTTACCGGGGCGTTGAATGCGGATAATGCTTGGGAAACGTATTATAGTAAGATTCTTATTGCTAATAATGTTATTGATTTGTTGGATGATGCGGAAGGAACGCAGAGCGATAAAGATGATCTGCTAGGGGAAGCTTATTTTTTACGTGCATATTGTTATTTCATGCTAGTAAATCTGTACGGGGAACCTTACGAGAAAGAATCGGCTGATAAAGCTTTAGGTATACCCTTTAATTATGAGCATAGCGTGAGGGAACGGACATATAAACGGGAAACATTGGCACGTTCTTACGAATTGATCGAAAACGACCTGAAAAAGTCAATTCACCTTCTTGAAACCACGGATTATACGAAAACGGTTTTTCGGATATCAAAAGGTGCTGCTTATTTGCTAGCTTCCAGATTTTATTTATACAAAAAGGATTATGAACAAGCCATTTCTTATGCGGATAAAGTTTTAACGATAAATTCAGCTTTATATGATATTCGAACATTAACGGAAGAAGATTATGTGTTTACAAAAGAAAATCCTGAAATTATTTGGACGTATGGTGATTATGAAGTGAATTATCTTAGTGCTGCATATCGTGGGTGTTTTCCTGTTTCAATGGCATTTTATAATTCGTTTCATGCAAATGATGCCCGAAAACGGACTTATGTGAAAGATGATTGGGGTGATTTGATTGTTGGAAAAGGAGCTGCAAATACAGGAGTATATGGCTTTGCTTTTCGTACGGCAGAGGCCTATTTAAATCGAGCTGAGGCTAATGCGGAGTTAGGACATACGGATTTGGCCTTAGATGATATTGTACATCTTAGAAAATATCGTTTTGAGACAGAGGTGCCTATAACAGTTTCTACAAAAACGGATGTTATTCAGTTGGTTCGGCAGGAACGCCGTTTCGAGTTGTGTTTTGAGCAACATCGTTGGTTTGATCTTCGGCGCTGGGATCGGCCGAGGATAGAGCATATTTACACGACAGACGTGAACAGTTCTCAAAAAGAGAAATTCGTGCTTGAAGAAAACGATAAAGCGTATACGTTACCTTTACCTGTGGAAGTAAAAGAGTTTGACTATAATCTGGAGAATATCAATCGTCCGGAGAGAAAAGGGGTTATTGTACAATAATTAAAAGAAGAATAGGATGAGAACAAATAAATTACTATCGTTAATCATTGTATTAGGTATGGGATTTTCAGCCTGTTATGATGAGAATGACATTCATACGACGAAGGGAGATATTCCTTATGAATTGAAGGAAGGAGGGGATGCGGTCGATCAATATATTTATAAATTTTATCAAGAGAACGGATCAATTATTATGGTTGATTACGATACGATTGATTACCAGTGGAACATGAGTGGACTAGCAAAAAATGTTTATCTGACAAAACAAGAAGACCGAGTAGTTTTGATGAAGGGGTTTTCTATGTTGGAAAAGACATTTTTAAATATCTATGATATAGACTTTAAAAAGAAGTATTTTCCATTGAAATTGTTGATTGGAAAACAAGTGGGCCGGATGAATTGGGGTGTACTGGAGGATAATGCGGCCTTAGCAGGTCTTAGTTATTTGGCTTTAGGAAAAATACGGGAAGGGGTAGAGAATTTATCAGAAGAAGAGTTGAGAAGCATGCGCGAGTCAACTAACGGAGTGTTCTGGCAAGAGTATCTATTACAAAATGGTATTATTCAAGTTCCGGAGAGTTTTTATGAAGTGAGTAAAGGGTATTATCAATCGTTTTTGGAATATTTACCGGAAAATGAGGGTGTGACTGATGTGGATGTAAGAGATTATGGTTTCTGGTATAGAGATCCTTCAAATTCTTATTCATTGGTGACACCTAATAAAGAAGGTGATTTTAAAGATTTTATGGGAGTAATTCTGACGGTTCCTTATGAAGAGTTAAAACCCGTGCTAGATGCTCATAGTAAATTGAAAGATAAATATGACATCTTGGTAAATTATTTTAAAATGAAATATCAGATTGATCTTGTTGCTATTGGAAATAAACAATTTAAATAATCAAGAATGAATGTAAGGACAGGAATACTAATCTTTGCCGGTTTATTACTGGCAAAGACTAGTGAAGCTCAGTTGTTTGGCAAAAAGTTGGGAGAGTTGAGTCCCGTGACAACCAAGCAGGATTCGGCGGTGGGTGCTAGTAATTATGCCGATATTTTAAAAGATGCGGAGGTGCATGAAGGGATGTTTAAAATATTCAAGAAAAAACAGAAAGTGTATTTTGAAATACCTCAATGTTTGTTGGATAAGGAAATGTTGCTTTCTTCACGGGTAACGGCTACAAGTAATAATACCGACGTGTCGGGAGGAGAAATGCCTCTTCATCCGTTATTGGTGAAATTTACACGGGATGATGAACAAGTGTATTTACATCGGTTGAGTCCGTTGAATCAATGCGACCCGATGTCCCCGATTTATCAATCATTGCAAAGAAATAATGTCGAGCCAATAATGGAGGCTTTTAAAATCGTGTGTGAGAATGCAGATTCTACCGGAATTGTGATTGATGTTTCTTTTTTCTTTTGTTCGGACCAGAAAGAATTAAGTCCTTTTAAACCGCGAACCCCGTTGAGTTTTATTCTTGGGGAGAATCCTTTGGAGGGGAGTTTTTCTAGTGATAAATCGACGATATTAGAAGTGAAATCATTTCCTTTAAATCTGAACATTAAAAGTCGGTTAGTGTATACCGTTGATGATTATCCTTTTACAGCTATTATGACTCGTTCGATCATTCTGTTACCGGATGAGCCTATGAGACCGCGTATATCTGATGTCCGAATCGGGTACTTCCCGTTACGAAAACATATTTATACGGAAAAGGTGGACGAGTTGAAAAAAGTAGATTATATCCAACGATGGCGAATCGAGCCTAAAGATGAGGATGTGGAGCGCTATCGTAATGGAGAACTTGTGGAACCGAAGAAGCCGATCGTGTGGTACATTGATCCCGCTATTCCGGAACGATGGAGAAAATACATTAAGTTAGGGGTTGAAGATTGGCAAGCGGCCTTTGAAGAAATTGGTTTTAAGAATGCGATAGTAGCTAAAGATTATCCGGTGGATGATCCGAATTTTGATCCGGATGATATTCGTTACTCGTGTTATCGTTATATTACTACAGAAACAGCCAATTCAATGGGGCCGGCTTGGATTGATCCTCGTTCGGGAGAAATCATACAGGCTGATGTATTATTCTACCATAACGTGATAAAGTTGTTGCATAACTGGCAATTTGTTCAATTAGCTCAGGTTGACCCTAAAGTGAGGGCAAAAGTGTTTGACGAGGAAACGATGGGGCGAGCATTGCGGTATGTCGCAGCTCATGAAATTGGTCATACACTTGGATTGATGCATAATATGGGGGCATCTTATGCTTACCCGGTAGATTCTTTGCGTTCCGTGACATTTACTCGGAAATATGGAACAACTCCTTCTATCATGGATTACGCTCGTTTTAATTATGTGGCGCAACCGGGAGACGAAGGTGTAAATTTACTTCCCCCACTTTTGGGAGTTTATGATAAATACGCCATAAAATGGGGATATGCGCCTATTGCAGTAGAGAATCCAGAGGCAGAACGTCCGATTCTGAATAAATGGATACAAGAAAAGCAAGATGATCCAATGTATCATTATGGACCTCAGCAGTTTTCTTTGTTTTCGATTGTAGACCCGTCTGCTTTATCTGAATCTTTGGGTAATGATTGTATGAAAGCTAATCGTTACGGGATTGAAAACTTGAAATATATTACGAGCCATTTGTTAGAATGGACGTATGATGAAGGAGTGACTTTTGAGAAGCCAGAAGAACTTTATCGGGAAATATTCAGTCAATATAGGAGGTATATTGAACATATTCTCGTTTATTTGGGAGGTGTTTATTTGGATGCTCCGGTTATGGGTGATCAAAAGAAAGCTTATAAATTCGTAAGCAAGGAAAAACAACAGGAAGCATTAGCTTTTGTATTAGAACAATTACGGGCATTTCCAGATTGGTATTGTCAACCCGAAATAGAACGAAATTTCTCATTCGGGAATACAAAAGTGGCTGAGTATATGGGATTGGTTGTTGGTTCTTTAACGTCAAGTGGTATATTATCGAATCTTTCAGTATGGGAAAAACAGGATGGTCAAGATGCTTATACGCCAGTCGAGTATATGGATGATGTTTATAATCTGGTGATGGAACCAACGCTAAAACGTCAGGATCTTAATCATTACGAACGGGTGATGCAGTACAATTACATCTTGTCATTAATGATGGCCGAGGGAAAAGGGATCACGGGAGAGAAAGGACGACGTTCTTTGGTTGAAGGTGATCATACTGATATATGTTCTTGTTCGACAAGCCATTTGCATGAACGTATGGCTATGAGTCCAGTCGATGGTTCTGACACGAGAATAGTGGCGAATGCTGTTTATCATTATGAGTTGGAAAAAGTTTATAAATTACTAAAACGAGTAATGAATTCTGGAGACCGGGATACACGGGCACATTATCGTAATTTGTATTTCGAGGTATCGAAGTTTTTCGAGAATTAGAATAAGGACGAGATTGATTGAAAAGTTAAATTTTTGGTCAATCTCGCTAATACCATTTTCCGTTGTCTAGTCATACCTTTGAAATTTTCTTAAAATCAAGTGTATGGAACGGTTATATGTATTAATTTTTTTGATTAAAAAGGAGCAATCAGAAAAATTAGTTTCCAATGATTTCCGAGGATTTTATTGATATTACGTGTTGACGAATTTGTCGAGGAAAAGAGGTAGGTTAATATTGGCATCCAATTTATAGATAAATTTGAACAAAACATTCATTTCTGTATCAGTGTGGAGTGTTTGAAAATTAAGATTGTTAAAATTTAAGTGATTCTCATGTAAAAAGAGGGATTCGGGTGAAACATACAATATGTTTAGTCCGTATATAACACCGTAAATATTAAATATTTCACGGATTAGAGAGAAAAAGAATGAGAAGGTTATAAATTTTTATTTAAAGGGGGGATTTGATTCGTTTTTGTAAGTAAAATAATTAATTCATGTTAAATATTAAGTTAAAATCGACTTTTGAGTCACCCTTTTTGCTCCTAAAGGTGTTATATGGGTGTAAGTTCAAATTTAAGTATCAAGTATTATGTTGAAAATTGTATTAATCGTAGGTGTTTTATTATTCAATCTTGTTGGAGTGCAAGCTCACGAGAAGGAGATGGATTCATTGGATAATTTAGTGAAGAAGTTCGAGGCGAATCCTGCGGACCCCCAAACGACAATTCAACTTCTGAGAGAGTTGAAAAACCAAGGGAAGCCGAATCGTGATGTTGTGAACAGGTATTTTCAGACTCAGAAGGAGGCGGACTACTTGAAGGATTATAACTGGTCAATCATCCGGGATTACGTGGATGATGTGAATGCTCCCCAGATTAAATATTTGTTTAACAATCAGTCCAAGTTCATGCAGAACTTCTCGAAAGATGATGTGTTTCAGAAGTTGGATAACGTGTTTGTCGGTCATTTGGAACAATACTACAACAGTAACAAGATCGAGTATAACAAGTATCTGGATTTCTTGAAGAGTAGCGGTTACGAGCATTATGACGTGGTGGCTGACTATTTTTACATCAAGCAATTGCGGGCAGAGCGTAAGTCAGAAGATTATTTCTACAAAGCTAGAAAATTATTCCGTTATTTCCCCGAGAACAGGAAGATGATCAAGGAGATCACCGATGGTGCGTTGGAGATCATGAATGATGTTTCCCGTTTGAAGGTGATTCAATTGTGGGCAGGTAAAACCGTCGAGTCAAAGAAAGATTTTGATGCCCTTTATAATTATGCTTTGATCTCTAACAAATGTGGTTTTGAGGATGTTGCTAAAAGATATGCTAAGATTGCGACTTCTTTGGCAGAAGAGTCTTCTAACCAGACCATGATGGAGAAGGCAAAGAAATTGTTGCAGTTGGTAAACTAGAATTTGTAACAAAAATATAGCAGGGGGTGATCGTCATGATTACTCCCTTTTTTTGTATCTTCGCAATCTGAACAGATAAAATTGAAAATGGAAAAGAAAGGTTTGATTGTTGCCGTTGACGGCCATTCTTCTACGGGAAAAAGCACGGTATCCAAAATACTGGCTGCACGTTTGGGGTACACGTATATTGACACGGGAGCCATGTACCGGATCGTGACGTTGAAAGCAATGCGTGAAGGATTAATCCGAAACGGGAACGTGGATGATGAAAAATTGAAAGAAGTTCTTCCGACAATTATTTTCGGTTTTAAATATAACGAGGAAAAAAAACGTTATGAATCTTACATGAATGGCGAGTATGTAGAGGTGGCCATTCGCGGATTAGAGGTTTCTGATAACGTGAGTTTGATCGCCGCATTGCCTTACGTGCGGGAGTTGCTTGTTGAGAAACAACGGGAGATGGCAAAAGAGGGTGGTGTAATCATGGATGGACGGGATATTGGGAGTGTTGTGTTCCCTCACGCAGAGGTGAAATTCTTTATGACGGCAAGTCCTGAAGTACGGGCTCAACGACGTTACAAGGAACTGATCGAGAAGGGAGAACAAGTGACTTATGAAGAAGTGGAGGCGAATGTCCGGAAACGGGATTATATAGATGAACACCGGGAAACAAGTCCTTTGGTGAGAACGTCGGATGCTGTGTTGATTGATAATGGCGATATGACCGTGGAGGAAGAAGTGGAAGAGATGTTAAAGATCATTCGTTCGAAATATGAAAGTAGAAATTGACGAAAATTCCGGTTTCTGTTTTGGGGTTGTGAATGCGATTGCCAAGGCGGAGGAAGAATTGCAACATGGAAGATTGTATTGCATAGGAGATATTGTGCATAATAGTTTAGAGGTGGAGCGATTAAAACAGCTGGGATTAAGTACGATAGATCATGATGAGTTTGCCCGGTTGAAGGCGTGTCGTGTGTTGTTCCGGGCTCATGGTGAACCACCGAGTTCATACGAACTGGCAAAGAAGAACGGGATTGAGGTGATTGATGCCTCGTGTCCCGTGGTATTGAATTTGCAGAAGAAAATACGAGAGGCATACGAGGAGGTGAGAGCGAACGGGGGGCAGATCGTGATTTATGGAAAAAGAGGACATGCCGAGGTGAACGGGTTGGTTGCACAGACGAATGATGAGGCGCTGATTATCGAGCAAGAGGAAGATTTGAAATCCATCGATTTTTCCCGTCCGGTAATTCTGTTTTCCCAAACAACCAAGAGTTTGGATGGTTTCAAGCGTGTCGTGGAGTTGGTGAAGGAGAATGCGAGGGCCTCCGTGGTAGTAAACGATACAATCTGCCGTAAGGTGGCAAATCGAATCCCGCAGTTGAAAGATTTTGCGGCAAGACATGATGTGATCTTGTTTGTTAGCGGGGAAAAGAGTTCCAACGGGAAGCAACTTTTCGAGGTTTGTCGGGAGGTGAATTCCCGGACTTATTTTGTGCAGGGGGTGAAAGACCTGCGTGATGAGATGTTTGATAAAGCCGATAGTGTCGGGATCAGTGGGGCTACTTCAACACCGAGGTGGGTGATGGAAGAGATAAAGGAGGGGTTAAAAGCTAAAAACTAAAAACTAAAAGCTAAAAAAATAAATTATAGAATTGGGGGTATAGAGATTAACATTTTTAATTTCCAATTTTCAATTAAACATTGTTTTTATGGGAAAGATTAAAAAAATAGGAGTTTTAACTTCAGGAGGCGATGCTCCGGGAATGAATGCCGCTATTCGGGCGGTTGTGAGGGCCGCTATTTTTAATGGCTGTGAGGCTTATGGTATTTACGATGGATATGAGGGATTGATCGAGGGAAATATTGTGCGTATGCATTCCCATGACGTGAGTAATATTATTCAACGAGGAGGAACGATCTTAAAGACGGCTCGTAGCGAGGAATTCCGTACGCCGGAGGGACGTACGAAAGCTTACGAGAAGATGCAGGAATTGGGAATTGATGCATTGGTCGTGATTGGTGGAGATGGAACTTTTTCCGGAGCCCGGTTGTTCTGTCAAGAGCATAACGTGCATATTGTCGGGATTCCCGGTACGATAGATAATGATCTTTACGGGACGGATTACACGATTGGATATGATACGGCGGTAAACACCGTGGTGGATGCCGTGGATAAGATCCGGGATACGGCAAGTGCTCATAATCGTTTGTTCTTTATCGAGGTTATGGGACGGGATGCCGGATTTATCGCGTTACGGTCGGCCGTGGCCACGGGGGCTGAGGCTGTACTGGTTCCGGAAATCGAGACGGATTTGAATGACTTGGATCGTTACCTAGAACATGATTATAAACCTCATAAGTCAAGTGGTATCGTGATCGTGGCAGAAGGTGATAAATCAGGTGGAGCATATACGATTGCCGATCAGATCGCTAAAAAACATCCCGAATATGACGTGCGGGTAACTGTTTTAGGTCATATCCAAAGAGGAGGATCACCTTCCGCTTTTGACCGCGTGACGGCTAGCACGTTGGGAGTGGCGGCAGTGGATGCTTTGTTGGATGACCAGACCAGTATCATGGTTGGGATTATGAATAAGGATATTGTTCATGTTCCTTTTAACAAGGCTATCAAGAATTCAAAACCGTTAAATCATAATTTGTTGGACATTACGGAAGTCTTGTCTATTTAAAATCTAAAATTAATTCGTTTGTTGTACGCGGATGTCATTATCCCTCTGGGAGTGGAAAGTTTTTTTACTTATTCGGTACCGGAAGAATATGAACATTCGGTAACGGTAGGTGCGCTCGTGGTCGTTTCATTTGTTAAGAATAAACGTTACACGGGTGTTGTCTATGCGTTGCATACGAATCCGCCTGTCGGATTTGAAACAAAACCGATAGAACGAGTTATCGAGGAAGGATTCGCTCTTTCTGGTTCTCATTTGAAATTTCTATTGTGGCTCAGCGAGTATTACATGACACCACCGGGAGAGGTTATGCGTGCAGCATTACCTGTTTCGATGCGCTTGGAGAGTTATACGAGTTTGAGTTTGGTGAACGGCTGGGAAGAGCGGTTGGTAGATGAAAGTGAATTAAGCCGGGAAGAGAAGGAGATCATGGGAGTATTTCGAGAAAGAGGTGAGATATGTATGGCCGAAGTCGAAAAACTCTTGAGGAGAAAGGATGTCTATGTTGCTGTTCGAGCCTTATTGGAAAAAGAAATTATCGGAATCAAGGAGTCGGTAGATGATCTGTTCAAGCCTAAAATTGAGCGTTTGGTGAGATGGAAACGAAAGTTCACGAGTGAAGAATTGGACGGGATTCTTGATAGCTTAAAACGGGCGAGGGCTCAATACAAAATGCTGTGTGATTGGGTGTATTATAGCGACGAGCATCGAGTCGAGGGGTTGCCTAGAACGGAGTTTATTCAGCAAATCGGTAGTTCGGCCTCAGCCTTGAAAGGATTGTGTGAACGGGGCGTGTTGGAAATTGTTGTGCAGGAAGTCAGCCGTTTAGAGGTATCTAAAGGGGAAGTGGAGGATGTACACGCTTTGTCGGGGGCGCAAGAAAAGGTTTTGGGCGACATTCAAGGGTATTACAAGGAGAAGGATTGTGTCTTGTTGCAGGGTGTAACTTCTTCGGGTAAGACTGAAATATATATTCATCTGATACAAGAGACGCTAAGGCAAGGAAAACAGGTGTTGTACTTGTTGCCGGAAATTGCGTTAACGGTACAGATCGTGAAACGTCTGCGACGGGTCTTCGGGGATCAAGTCGGCGTTTATCATTCGGGTATGGCGGATAGTGCCCGGGCGGAGATGTGGCGTAAACAGAATGGTACGAATCCTTATCCCGTGGTGTTGGGTGTGCGGTCATCCGTGTTCTTGCCATATAAACAATTGGGTTTGGTCATTGTTGACGAGGAGCATGAAAGTTCTTACAAGCAAAAAGAACCGGCACCCCGCTATAACGGTCGTGATGCCGCTATAATGCTTGGAAAGATGAGTGGGGCAAAAATATTGTTGGGTTCTGCAACACCTTCTTTTGAAAGTTATCAGAATGCCCTAAGCGGGAAATATGGTTTCGTGCAACTGACAACCCGTTACGGGGAAGTGATGATGCCGGAACTGTTGTTCGTGGATATGAAGGAGTATCGTCGTAAAAAGATGATGAAAGGGAGTTTTACTCCGGTTTTGTACGAGGAAATGAAACGGGTGTTGGAGAACGGGATGCAGGTGATTTTATTCCAGAATAGACGGGGGTATTCGACTTATTTACAATGTGACCGTTGCGGTTCCATCTTGAAATGTAAACATTGCGATGTGAGTATGACTTATTATCGCTACCGGAACACGCTGAATTGTCATTATTGCGGGAGCCTGCGGGCTGTTCCGGCCGTGTGTCAGGAGTGTGGACAGGGACATTACGTGAATCGTACTCCGGGAACGGAACGGATCGAGGAAGACGTGAAACAGTATTTCCCGGAGGTCCGGATTGCCCGAATGGACTTGGATGTGATGAGTAATAAGGCAAAGTTCAGGGCTTTAATCGATGATTTTGAAAGTGGAAATTTGGATGTGCTGATCGGCACACAGATGGTTTCGAAAGGGTTGGATTTTGAACGGGTGAAACTTGTCGGGGTGATGGATGCCGATAGTTTGATGGGTTTTCCTGATTTTCGGGCAGAGGAGCGGGCTTATGATATGTTGATGCAAGTGAGTGGACGCAGTGGACGAAAAGGTGAGCGCGGAAAGGTGGTAATTCAGGTAACAGATATGCAAAGTCGAGTGTATCAGTTGGTGAGGAAGGAAAACTATAGAGAGTTTTACTCTCAGTTATCCCAAGAACGGGAAATGTTTAACTATCCCCCCTTTTCCCGGTTGATTCAGGTAGAGTTGAGGCATGTGGATGAGGTGGTTTTGAGAAATGCCGCAAACGAGTTAGCTAGATTGCTGCGGGAACGCTTGGAACGTAGGGTATGTGGCCCGGCAGAACCGGATGTGTCCCGGGTTAGAAAAATGTATCGGATACAAATTCTGATAAAGGCGGAACAAGGTCTTTCCCTGTCAAAATTGAAAGCTTTCTTAAAGCAGAAAAGTGATGAATTGGTGAAAACTCCCATTGGTAAGGGAGTGCGTATTTATTTCGATGTTGACCCGTTATAATTAGGTTGTATTTTGTCGCTAGTATCGGACGTTGAGCATGATTTATTTCTTATCTTTGTTTGGAACGAAGGCCGTTCCGACTGTTTCGTCGAAAAATAGTATAGGTTATTGTTAAGTCGTAAAACCTTGATTTTTGCTTACTTTTTGAGAGTGGTCTGTTAACAAGTGTGTCATGAGAAAAGGTGAAATGTTAAAAAATAGGCCATATCTTAGTAATGTTCTGCATTTTAAGAGGAGATTAGAAATTATTTGGGAAAACCTTAAAATTTGTTTTAACATTATTTAGTGTCTTTGATTTTAACATTTGGCGGAATAATCTCTATTTTTGGAAAAACAGAAAACGGTGAAGATATAGATTCTCTTTTTGAGGAGATTGAAACCGAAGTGGAATATTTACGTTAGACAAAGTAGTAATATAAATCAATATAAAAATCAATGATATGAATACGGTTGATATCAAAGCATTGAATGAGCGCATACAGCAAGAGAGTTCTTTTGTGGATATGATTAGTATGGAGATGAACAAAGTGATCGTCGGACAGAAGCACTTGGTAGAAGGACTGATGATCGGTATGCTTTCTAATGGACATATTTTGTTGGAGGGAGTTCCCGGTTTGGCGAAAACCTTGGCGATAAATACACTAGCACATATTATTAATGCTAAATTCAGTCGAATCCAGTTTACCCCGGATTTGTTACCGGCTGACGTTGTCGGTACGATGATTTATTCTCAGAAAAGAGAAGAGTTCGTGGTGAAGAAAGGACCGATTTTCGCTAACTTTATTCTGGCGGATGAGATTAACCGAGCCCCGGCGAAAGTGCAATCGGCCTTGTTGGAGGCGATGCAGGAGCGTCAGGTGACTATCGGGGATATGACTTACAAGTTGGAAGAACCATTCTTGGTGATGGCAACCCAGAATCCGATCGAGCAGGAAGGTACTTATCCTCTTCCCGAGGCTCAGGTTGACCGTTTCATGTTGAAAGTGGTGATTGATTACCCGAAAAAAGACGAAGAAAAATTGATCGTTCGTCAGAATTTGGAGAAAATTTATCCCCAGTCTAACACGATCCTACAACCGGAAGATATTCTGCGGGCTCGTGAGGTGGTGAAGGAGGTTTACCTAGACGAGAAGATCGAGAAATATATTGTTGATATCGTTTTTGCAACACGTTACCCGCAAGAGCATGGCTTGGAAAAATTCGTTTCCATGATTGCTTACGGGGCATCTCCTCGTGCTAGTATCAGTTTGGCCAAAGCAGCACAAGCGTACGCTTTTATTAAACGTCGCGGATATGTAATCCCGGAAGATGTTCGTGCTGTTTGTCACGACGTTTTGCGTCATCGTATCGGTTTGAGCTACGAGGCTGAAGCGAATAACTTGACCAGCGAGGATATTATCAGTGAAATTTTGAACACGGTAGAGGTACCTTAGTGATTGAAGACCGATTAATTTACGATTTGTGAATTACGATTTACGTTTAAAAAAGCATTGATTTGCGGTCGGAAATCATAAATCTAGAATCATAAATTAAAGAGGGTTGGAATTTAAAATCTAAAATTTTTAAATCTAAAATTAACTAAGGTGGAGACTTCAGATTTATTAAAACGTGTCAGGCAGATTGAGATAAAGACTCGGGGGTTATCGAGTAATATCTTTGCGGGGGAGTATCACACGGCTTTTAAAGGTCGGGGAATGACGTTTAGCGAGGTGCGGGCCTATCAATACGGGGATGACATCCGAAGTATTGACTGGAACGTGACCGCTCGTTATAACCATCCTTACGTGAAGATATTCGAGGAAGAACGTGAGTTGACCGTGATGTTGTTGATTGACGTGAGTGCCTCGCGTAATTTCGGTACGGTGTCGAAACTGAAAAAGAATCAGATTACCGAGATTGCGGCCGTGTTGGCTTTCTCTGCCATTCAGAACAACGATAAGATTGGCGTGATCTTCTTTTCTGACCGGATCGAGAAATTTATTCCGCCGAAGAAAGGACGGACACATATTTTGCATATCATCCGGGAATTGGTGGATTTTTATCCGGAACACAAGGAAACGAATATCTCTGTGGCGTTGCAATATCTGACAAATGCGATCAAGAAACGGTGTACTTGTTTCCTGATTTCCGATTTCATGGATGATCACGATTTCGAACACCCGTTGATTATTGCCAATAAGAAACATGACGTGGTGGCTTTGCAATTGTACGATCGTAGAGAGAAAATATTGCCTCCTGTCGGGTTGATGTACTTGACGGATGCGGAGACGGGAGAAAGTGTTTGGGTGGATACATCCGACAAGAAAGTCCGGGACGAGTTCGAAGCGTATGGCATCGAACGAGACAAGGAACTGGATCGGATATTCAAACATGCCGGTGTCGACATGGCATCTATCAGCGCTGATGAAGATTACGTGAGGTCATTGATCACGTTATTCAAGAGAAGAGGGGCTGGATATTAATTGAACATTGAAAATGGAGAATTAAAATGAAAAATAGAATTATTCTATTCGTAATTATCCTACTAGGTTGTGTCAGTGCTTTGAAAGCACAAAATCGGGAATATAGTGCCGAGATTGACACAAACTATATCATGATCGGGGATCAGATTCATTTCCGGATGAAAGTGAAGGCTGAACCGGGTGTGAAAGTGGCATTCCCTCAACTGAAGGACACGATAGCACAAGGAATCGAGATTATATCCGGGCCAGTTCGAGATTCTATCATGGAAAAGGACGGACGGGTACTCGTGCAGGAAAGTTACGTGATAACTTCTTTTGATTCGGGCGTGTTCGTGATTCCGCCAATGCCTATCGAAATTCAACAGGAAAGTTATAATAACACGCTCAGGACCGATCCGTTGCACTTGATCGTGAATACTTTCGTGGTTGATCAGCAGAAAGGAAATTACGATATTGTAATGCCTTTGGCTGCCCCGTGGACATTTGCCGAGATATTACCTTACTTGTTATGGACATTGTTGGGAATCGTGGTGATTCTTCTGGTTGTCTGGATTATCAAAGTTCGGAAATCCCGTAAGAGTCTTTTCCATCACGAAAAACCGGCAATCCCTCCGTACGTGTTGGCCATGAAGGCTTTGGAGGAGATCAAGAAGGAGAAGTTATGGCAGAGTGGAAAGACCAAAGAGTATTACACGCAATTAACTGACACGATCCGGAATTATTTGGATGGAGAATTGGGTATCTCAGCGATGGAACAGACTTCTTTCGAGACTTTGAAGGCTTTGGAGAAATGTGAGCAGGTAGGTGCAAAGCAACGGGATAAGTTGGCAGATATGTTTGAAACGGCTGATTTCGTGAAGTTTGCTAAAGCGGAACCGTTGCAGGATGAGAACGTACGGAATTTGGATATTGCCTATGATTTTGTACAGGAAACTAATGATACAATTCGAGCCGAGCATGAGAAAGAACGTCTGGAGCAGGAGTTGAAAGAGCAACAGGAGCGGGAGGCGAGAGAGAAGGCGGAAAAGGAAGAGAAGGAAACCGGAGAGGAGAAAGATAACGGAAATTAATTTATGATTTATGATTTACGATTTATGATTTGTTTGCAATCAAAACCTTAAATCAAGAAATTAAATAGAATCTAAAATAGAAGATATGTTTGGATATGAATTTGCAAATCCCGAGTACTTTTGGTTGTTGTTGGTGCTGATACCAATGATTATCTGGTACATATTCAAGGAGAAACGCTCGCATGCTGATTTGAAGTTTTCTTCAATCCGGGTGTTCAAGCAAATGAAACGGGGTAGCCGGATCTGGTTACGTCATTTGTTGTTTGCAGCTCGGGTTTTGGCCATTCTATTTTTGGTTCTGGCATTGGCTAGACCGCAATCCAGCACGAGTTGGCAGACCTATAACAGCGAGGGTATTGATATTATGCTGGCATTGGATATTTCCGGTAGTATGTTGGCACGAGATTTTACTCCTGATCGACTGGAGGCAGCCAAGGAGGTTGCGACTAAGTTTATATTGGAGCGTCCTCAGGATCGTATCGGGCTGGTTGTTTTTAGCGGGGAAAGTTTCACGCAAAGTCCTTTGACGACGGATCAAGCCGTGTTAGTCAACGTGATGAAGGATATTCATAGCGGGATGATTGAAGATGGAACAGCTATTGGCCTCGGGTTGGCAAATGCGGTAAATCGTTTGAAGGACAGCAAGGCGAAATCCAAGGTGATCATTCTTTTGACGGATGGAGTCAACAACCGGGGAGCGATTGCACCAATGACGGCTGCAGAATTGGCAAAAACTTTTGGTATCCGGGTTTATACGATCGGTGTCGGGTCTTTGGGTGAGGCTCCTTATCCCGTGCAAACGCCCTTTGGGATGCAATTACAGCGAATGCCGGTTGAGATAGATGAAGATATATTGACCCAGATTGCTGACATGACAGGCGGTAAATATTTCCGGGCAACAGATAACAAAAAACTGGAGCAAATTTATCAGGAGATTGATCAATTGGAGAAGAGTAAAGTAGAAGTCAAACATTTCAGTCGTAAGAACGAGCAGTATTTCTATTTTGCTTTGATCGGGGCTTTGTTATTAATTGTGGAGGCGTTAGGGCGATACACGTTGTTGAGGAAAATTCCATAATTGTAAGTTTTAAATCTTAGATTGTGAATTGATGCAATCCGGAATTTAAAATCTAGAATCATTAAATTTAAAATTAAAAGGGTTATGTTTAGATTTGCACATCCTGAATTATTATACTTGCTGATTATCATACCATTGTTGATTATTTTTTACGTGGTAGCAAGGATTCGGAAGAAAAAAGCGATTGCTGAATTCGGGAGTCCCGAATTACTGTCAACACTGATGCCTTTGCAATCTTATAAGCGGGAGACATTAAAATTTATACTTGTTCTGGTAGCTTTGTTTTTCGTCATTCTTGGGGTTGCAGGTCCTCAGTTCGGGTCAAAATTGCAACAAGTAAAAAAAGAGGGCGTGGAGTTAATTATCGCGTTGGATGTGTCAAATTCCATGATGGCGCAGGATATAAAGCCCAGCCGGTTGGATGCGGCGAAACAGGCCATTTCCCGAATGGTGGAAAAATTAAGTGATGATAAAGTGGGATTGATTGTGTTTGCAGGGGATGCTTACGTGCAATTGCCGATCACGACGGATTATTCTTCGGCTAAATTATTCCTATCTGGAATCAATACCGATATTGTCCCGATACAGGGTACGGCGATAGGAACGGCAATAGATTTGGCTGCGAAGTCGTTTACCCCGGACACGGAGGCATCGAAAGCGATTATCGTGATCACGGATGGTGAAAACCATCAGGACGATGCGATTGCCGCGGCTAAAGCTGCCCGGGAAAAAGGTATCTACGTACACACGATCGGGATGGGATTGGCACAAGGAGGACCGATCCCGGAGAAGGGAAATCCCGGACAATACATGAGAGACGGGAGTGGTAACCCGATTATATCCAAGTTGGACGAGGAAACATTGAAAGAGATTGCCAAGGCCGGAGAGGGAATATTCGTGCGGGCAAGTAATTCGAACGTGGGATTAAACACCTTGTTGGACGAGATTGATCGTATGGACAAGACATTGTTGGAAGAACGGGTATTCAGTGATTATGCTGAAAAATACCAGTATTTCCTGATCATGGCATTGATATTCGTGTTGCTGGATTTCATGGTATTGGGACGTAAAAACAAGAATTTCTTGAAGATCAATATATTTGGAAGTGAGACGAAAAGTGTTGGAACGAATCGGTAAATTTTAAACGAGACATTATGGTGAAGATATTGATAACGATGATAGCAGCTGTAGTTATAAGTTTACCATCGGCTGCGCAACAGGAACGAAAATTTATTCGGGGCGGGAATGATCTGTTTAATAAACAGGATTTTGAGAAGGCTGAAGTGGAGTATCGTAAGGCTTTGGATGCGGAAGTGAAATCATACGAGGGTGCGTTTAATCTGGGAGATGCGCTTTATAAACAGAAAAAGTTTGACGAGGCATTACAACAATTCCAATCGTTGGCACAGAATGAAAAAGACAAGGAAAAATTAGGAGAGTTGTATCACAACATCGGAAATACTCTTTTGGCCATGAACAAGTTGGATGAGAGTATCGAGGCTTATAAACAGTCGTTGAGAAACCGTCCGAATTCCCAAGAGACAAAGTATAACCTGGAGTTTGCCCGCAAGCAGAAACAGGATCAACAAAATCAAGATCAAAATAAGGACCAGAATAAGGACCAGCAGGATCAAAATAAAGATCAACAGAATCAAGATCAGAACAAAGATCAGAATAAGGACGAGAATAAAGATCAAAACAAGGATCAAAACAAGGACCAGCAAGATCAGAATAAGGATCAACAAGATAAAGATAAACAGGATCAAGATCAGAAAGATCAACAGAATAAAGACCAGCAAAACAAGGATCAGCAGAATAAGGATCAACAACAGCAGGACCAACAGGCCCAGCCTAAAATCTCTAAAGAGGATGCCAAACGCTTGTTAGAGGCTTTGGAGGCAGATGAAAAGAAAACACAGGAAAAGGTACAGAAAGATAAAGTTCAAGCTCAAAAGGCAAAGAAGATGAAGATTGAGAAAAACTGGTAACTTTGTACGTTTTTCCATAGAGATAATAAAGAATTAAAAGATAAACAAATGAAGTCATTCATTATCATATTGCTATTATGCGTTATTGGTGGGGCTAAGTTATTTGCCCAAAAGACAGAATTTATCGCATCCGCGCCTTCCGTTGTGGAAGTCGGGGAGCAATTCCGTCTTTCCTTCGTGTTGAACAACAAGGGGGAGAACTTACAGGTTCCCACGATAAAAGGGTTTGATTTACTGGCAGGACCGTCATTGAGTACGTCTTCTAACATCACGATTATCAATGGCGATATGAAACAAAATCAAGAGTACACGTACACTTATATTTTGGAAGGACAGGAAGAAGGAGAGTTTACGATCGAGCCGGCCACGATCACCGTGGATGGTAAAGAGTATAAGTCCCAGCCCTTGAAGATAAAAGTGATTAAAGGTTCCGGGAAACCTCGGAATAATACCCAAAGTTCTGGGGATGTTTCTGAGAACCGGGGAAGTACTTCGATTACGGATGATGATTTGTTCCTGCGAATGGATGTGAGCCGCAACACGCTTTACGTGGGTGAGAGTTTGACTGCCACGTTGAAAGTATATGCTCGGGTAAATCTGGTCGATGTGCAGGGGAAAAAGATCCCGCCTTTTGACGGGTTCCTGACAGAAGACGTGAAGATTCCCCAGATTCATTTGGAACGTGAGGAATATAACGGGAAAATATATGATCGGGTAGGCGTGTTACAAAAAACGATTCTTTTCCCGCAACATGCCGGGACGTTGACGATAGAGCCTTACGAGTTGTATTGTCTTGTTCGCCAACGGGTGGGGAGTCGTGGTGGTAGTATCTTTGATGACTTTTTCGGGAATTCCCGTGATGTCCGGGTACTCTGCAAGAGCAAACCCGTGAAGATTACCGTGAAACCTTTACCAGAGGCCGGAAAGCCGTTAGGATTTAGCGGTATGGTGGGAACCCTTGCCATGACAACCTCTATGTCAACAGATACCTTGAAAGCGAATGACGCGTTGACGTACAAGGTGGTGTTACGCGGGAATGGAAACATGAAATTGTTAGAGGCTCCGAAAATCACTTTCCCGCATGATTTTGACGTGTACGATCCGAAAGTGACCAGGGATATAAGCGGAACGTCCGGAACCGTCACTTTTGAATATCTCGTGATTCCTCGTTATGCGGGGGATTACAAGATTCCAGCCGTGCAATATTCCTATTTTGACCCGCAAGCCGGGGCTTATAAGATGTTGAAGGGAAAGGAGTATTCTGTTCGGGTTGAAAAGGGAAATGAATCCAGTCAAGGATCCGGGGAGGCAGCCTTACAGTCGTTCAAGAAAGAAGATGTCAGGATGTTGGGACAGGATATTCGCTACATCAAGACACACAAGAACGATCTCCGTCCGAAGGGAGTGTTGTATTTCGCCACAATGGAATACTGGTTGAGTTTCTTGATTCCTTTTGTACTTTTCGTGGTCGGGATGATTCTTAATCGTCGCCGGATCAAGGCAAATGCCGATTTGGTACGGGTGAAGAGTAAAACGGCGAACAAAATGGCTCAGAAACGTTTGCGGGCAGCCTCTGTCGCGATGAAAGCCGGAAACTCCGAGCTATTCTATCAAGAGACATTGAACGCTTTGTGGGGATATGTTAGTTATAAATTGAACATAGCTGCATCAGAATTGAATCGGGACAATATCAGTGATCACCTGACTCGTCGGGGGGCAGACGCGACGTTAATTCAGAGCTTTATCGAGGTGCTCGATCATTGCGAGTACGCTCGTTATGCCCCGGGTGCTAATCAAGGAGAAGAGATGGATAACGTGTACAAGGATAGTATATCTATTATCACGAAATTGGATAAAGCGATCTGAAAGCTAAAAGTTAGAAGCTAAAAACTAAGGTTAAAAACTAAAAGTTGAAAAGAATGAAAAGGATATATATAATATTGATGTTGCTCTTATCCGGTGTGGTGACCTATGCTACTGATGTCAAGACGCTGGCGGAGGAGGCAACTAAAATGTACCAGGAAGGCGACTATCAGAAAGCGATTGATTTGTATAACGAGATGTTGTCCGATGACATGGAATCCGCAACTGTGTATTACAATTTGGGAAACTGTTATTACAAGCAAGGGGAGACTGCGAAAGCTATATTGAATTACGAACGTGCTTTATTGTTGCATCCGGGCGATAATGATATAAAGTATAATCTGACGATGGCGCAAAAGGCCACGGTTGACAATATCAAGGTATTACCGGAACTTTTCCTTGTACGTTGGTATAATGCTTTCGTGACCGCTTTCACGGCTGATCAATGGGCGTACGTGTCTGTCATCCTGTTTATAGGATTTCTGATCATGGCAGCGTTGTTCTTTCATGCAACATCCATATCTTTAAAGAAAAGTTGGTTCACTTTAGGGATAATCATGCTGTTGGTGTCCGTGATGACCATTTTCTTTGCTTTGAAACAATATCATCGGATGACCGACAGGGATAGCGGTATTATTATGACTCCCAGCGTGGTGGTACGAGGGGCTCCGGATAATAGCGGTACCGAATTGTTTGTGATTCACGAAGGACTGAAAGTACAGGTTATCGGAACTCTAGGAGATTGGTACAACGTGCGTTTGGCCGATGGAAACGAGGGGTGGATTGCTAAAACGGATTTGGAAAAGATATAGTAGCGGGATACATAAAATGTACAGTGAAGGGGATAGCTGCAAAAATAAGCAGTTAGCTCCTTTATTATTGGAAGCTTGTATGAAATGATTAAGTGATTAAAAGATCGTAGGGTAGAGGGTCGGAATCACTAAATCGGAAATCACTAAATCAAAAAATTAGTAGGTTCTAAAGTTAACAGGATGACTAACAACCCTTTTCCCGGGGTGATCCATGCCCGTAACATGACGGTAGGGTGACTGTTAGGCGACAGTTAGGCGCCATCGCCCGATTGTCGCCCGATTATCGCCCGATCATCACCGACATTTTAACAGATAATAAGCAAAATAACATACTCGAATAACCTGTCAACCGGGCCAATAACAAGGCTATTCACGTTCAAGAATAATATTGCGGGTCATTATATCCCCGGTAAAGGGCTGGGAGAAGGGATGCATCTCCTGATATATTTATTTGAATAATATTGATATCGTGATAAAAGTAGCCTTGTTTTGATTATATCGAATTCACATTAAATCGTACATAGTTTCGCGTGATAAGAAAAATTATTAGGTTTTGTGGCGTGATAAATCATTTTACTTTGTAAATTTGTAATCCGGTACGATTTTTTACTCGTGCCGGGTAACAACCTGTAATAGATTATCATGGAGAATTTTATTGTTTCGGCGCGTAAATATAGACCTGCAAGTTTCGACACGGTGATCGGGCAGCACTCGATTACATCCACGTTGAGGAATGCGATTCTTAATAAACAACTGGCTCAGGCTTATTTGTTCTGTGGCCCCCGTGGGGTGGGCAAGACAACCTGTGCCCGTATATTTGCCAAGACGATTAATTGCATGAATCTACAACCGAATGCCGAACCTTGTAATGAGTGTGAGTCGTGTAAGGCGTTTAATAGCGGGCGTTCGTTGAACATTCACGAGTTGGATGCTGCCTCTAACAATAGCGTGGATGATATTCGAGGTCTGGTTGATCAGGTGCGGATATTACCGCAGGTGGGGAAATACAGCGTGTATATTATTGATGAGGTGCATATGTTGAGTGCCTCGGCTTTCAACGCTTTCTTGAAAACGTTGGAAGAGCCGCCTGCCCATGCCATTTTTATTCTGGCAACGACCGAAAAGCATAAGATATTACCGACGATTTTGTCACGTTGTCAGATTTATGATTTTAACCGGATAAAAGTACCCGACACGATCGAGCATCTGAAACGAATTGCAGCCAAAGAAGGTGTACAGGCCGAGGAAGAGGCACTGAACGTGATCGCGCAGAAGGCCGACGGGGCCATGCGTGACGCCTTGTCGATCTTCGATCAAGTGGTGAGTTTTTGCGGGAAGGATTTGACCTATGATAAGGTGATCGAGAATCTGAACGTCTTGGATTACGATTACTATTTTAAGTTGACAGATTTATTCCACGATGGTAAAGTAGCCGAAACATTCTTGCTTTTTAACGAGATCATGGAGAAAGGTTTTGATGCCGGTAACTTGGTTTCCGGGTTGGGACGTCATTTCCGTGATTTATTGGTTGCTAAAGAAGAAATCACCGTGCAATTGCTGGAGGTGAGTGCGTCCATCAAGGAACGTTATTTGAAACAAGCGAAAACTGTAACTCCCGAATTCATATTTGATGCCTTGAAAGTGATCGAGCAATGCGAGATGCAGTATAAAATGCGTGTGGAGAAACGTTTATGTGTGGAACTCACCTTGATCAAGTTATGTCAAATTAATGAACTAAAAAAAAAAGTCTTAGCATAGAGGAATTTACCGGGCTATTAAAGATAGCTGATTTTAATGGGAAATTCCAACAAACGGATGGTGGGACAACGGCTCCGGTTTCCGGGGAAAAGCCTTCTGTCCCTGCCGGAAAAACGAATACTTATAAGGCAGAACCGCCACATTCATTTAAATTGAAAATGGCAATGGCGGAGACCCGGGAGAGCTTGCAGGTCCGGCAGGAAGAGGGAGGTGCAAAGGTTGAGGATAACCGGGTAAAAGCACAAAGCGAATTTACGGTGGCGGATGTGATTTCCGCGTTGGAAACTTACGTCGCAACTTCGCAGGAAGATACGACCGTTAAGATTGCCTTGACTTCTCACACACCCAAAGTACAAGGGTTTGTCATCACGCTTGAGGTTGATAATGACTTTTTATTGTCCAAGGTGACGGATATACATCCTTACTTGCTCTCCTTCCTTACCAAAAGACTGAATAACGGTTTTATTACCCTGAATGTTCAAGTTTACACGGAACCGGAAAATGGCGAGGAGAAAAGACGGCTTTTCACGGCTAAGGATAAATTCGATCATTTTGTCGAGATCAATCCAGCCGTGAGTGAGTTGAAAGCCTTGTTCGGGTTGGAGATAGAATGATGTAATTTTAAATTTTAGATTTTAGATTTTAAATTTCCAGTCGCACGGGGTGGGACGATGCCTTTTGATTCCATACTAAATTCTAAGCTTTAAACTTTTCTTCATTTTCAATTGTTAAATAGTTTCTCCTGCGGCGAGATGGAGCAATTTGTCTTTTTCACCGACGATCCAAACCACGTCACCGGCCTCGAAGGTTGTGTCCGGGGTGGGGTTCATGGTGGAGGTGCCGTTGCGTTCGATGCCGATGACGAGACAGGCGGCTTTATCACGGATGCCGGATTCCCGGATGGTGTGTCCCACGAGTGGTGTGTCGGCCTCAATGGTGAATTGTTCCAAGCTGACTTCCGGGGGACGCTGTTGTTCAAGTTCGTGTTTCCGTTTTTCTACGCGGTTTTCGACAAACTCACGGAAGACGTTAATTTCTTTGTCCGTGGCGGCCACGATGATATGGTCGAAAGGATACAGGCGTTCTTCCCCACCGGGAATGTTTATTCGTTCTTCTCCCCGGATGATTGTTACCACGCTGACCCCACAGGTCTGGCGGAAATTCAATTCCTTTAGCGTTTTGCCGACGCTGGGAGAGGATTGCGACACTTCGAAGTCAGCGAGGTGGAGATCCCGGTCAAGTAAATGTTTGACAAAACGTTGTTTGATGGGAGACTTGCGTTCTTGTTCCTTTTGTCGGGCCGTGAAGTTACGCAGGAAACGACGTTCCAGTTGTATAGAGTATTTTTTTAACCGTTTGGAATAGATGAAGAACAGGATGACTGCGGTGGCGATCACCAGCAGAAGGCCGGCAGCGACGTTCACGAGGCTGGATATGACGAACATCACGATCCCGATGCAGAGTGCTACCCGTAGAACGATGAGGGATACGAGTGGTCCCCGGTTGTATTTACTATCACTCCATAATTGTTGGAATTCTTCCGAATGGTTCTTTTTCATCATGATCGCCCGTAGGAAGGGGGAGATAAGTAGCAGGATGGCAACGGCGCTAACAAGGCCACCCTGTATGCCAGGAAGTTCCTTGCGGATTAACGGGGTCAGGTATTGTAGGAAAAGAGCTATGGTGAAGACCGACAGGATGGTGTAGGTGATCACTATGCGACATAACGCTTTCAGTAGTTGGTGCCATGTGCTTTTATGGTGGATCGTGTTCGTTCCCGTGCTATACCTGTCAAGGAAATGAATCCAAGGGGTCGGTAGGTGTTTGGTCACGAACTGGTAGGCGGGGTCTGCCAAGCGAATCATGTAGGGGGTGAAAAAGGTGGTGATGACGGAGACGGTAACCACTATGGGGTAGAGAAATTTGTCCGTCACGTGCAGGGTCATACCTAGACTTGCGATAATAAAAGCAAATTCTCCAATCTGTGCTAACGAGAATCCCGATTGGATGGCAATCCGGAGGCTTTGCCCGGACAGGAGTACACCGGATGCGGCAAACGTGATTTGTCCGACCATGACGACTGCGGTGATCAGTAATATCGGGAACCAGTACTCGACGAGCATGGCGGGATCGATCATCATCCCGACCGAGACGAAAAAGATCGCCCCGAAGAGATCTTTCACGGGTTTAATGAGGTGTTCGATGTTTTCGGCCTCGATGGTTTCCGCCAGGATGGACCCCATGACAAAAGCCCCCAGTGCGGAGGAAAAACCGGCTTTCACGGCAAGTAGAACCATGCCGAGACAGAGTCCGAGTGACACGACTAATAATGTTTCCCCGTTGAGCCATTGTTTCGTTTTTTTCAGGAAGGTCGGGATGAGGAATATCCCGGTAATAGACCAGAAAACGAGGAAGGCGATGAGTTTAAGGATGCTGTCGACCATTTCCATACCTTCAAAATGTTTACTGACGGCCAGCGTGGAAAGTAATACCATGAGGACTACGGCGAAGAGATCTTCCACGACAAGAATTCCGAAGACGACTCCTGCGAAACGCTGATTACGGAGCCCCATGTCGTCAAACGCCTTGAAAATGATAGTGGTGGATGACATCGAGAGCATTCCCCCGAGAAAGAGGCTATTCATGTGTCCCCATCCGAGTGACAGCCCGGTGATGTAACCCAACATCATCATGGCACCCACGATGGTGAGGGCGCTGATCATGGCGGTTCCCCCGATGTTCATGAGTTTCTTGAAACTAAAATCAAGTCCCAAGGCAAACAGGAGGAAAATGACCCCGATGTCAGCCCAGATATGAATATTCTCGGCATCCATGATCATGGGGCCGCCAAACGTGTAGGGGCCCGCGATAATACCTGCCATGATATAGCCCAGCACGACAGGTTGTTTTAGCCATTTAAAGAGGATGGTTATCAATCCGGCGGAAAATAAGATAATCGCCAAATCCGATATTAGGACAGGAATGTCTGACATGATGTTTATTTTTGCGGGAGCAAAGTTAATGATTTTTGATTTGGATGAATAAATATCAATTATCTTTGTGTGGATATGAGAAAAAAAATCAACATTCAAAAAGGGGCCGTGTTGGGGGCGATACTCACGACGATTGTCGCGGGAATGTTGCTTTCCGTGGTACAGGTTGTCGTGAAACCACCGTTGCTGTTGGGGGAGAGATTGTTGCCGGGTGGAGGATGGGTTCAAATTGTGCTGGTAGCTCTTTTCGGTGGATGGCTATATTTGCAGATGTTCGACCGGAAACGACGAGGCGTGTGGCGGAGGCGTATTTGGCTACTCTTCTCGATCGTGTTCTTTAGTCAGTTATTTTTAGGGATTTTCGTGGATAGTGTGTTTCTGATGTCGGGAAAACTTCATTTCCCCATACCCGGACTGATTCCGGCGGGAGTATTTTACCGGGGAGAGGTTTCATTCATGCCGTTTTTGTTTCTCGTAACGATTCTATTGTCCGGGGGTGCGTGGTGCAGCCAGCTCTGTTATTTCGGGGCGTGGGATAGTCTGGCAGCGGGAAAAAATGGAAAACGGGAGGTCCCTTCTTCTAAAACGAGGTCCCGAACGCGTTGGACGGTATTGTTTGTATTTATAGGTGTTGCTTCCGCGTTGAGAGGTTTCGGGGTTCCGGTGATTTACTCCACGGGGATTGCGGCTTTTGCCGGGATGGTGGGAATCATGGTTATTGGGTTCGTGTCTAAAAGGCGTCATGTTGCCATGCATTGCTCCTCCTATTGTCCGGCGGGGACGTTGGTCATGTACTTGAAACACGTGTCTCCATGGCGGTTGCGTCTGAACGATCGTTGCCGGCATTGCATGGCTTGTACGCGGGTGTGTCGGTATGGGGCTCTGTCGAAAGCAGACGTGCTGAAAGGGCGTCCGGCAATCAACTGTACTTTGTGCGGAGATTGTCTCGCGGGATGCGGTCATGATGCCTTGGAGTATCATTTTTGGGGAATCTCTCCTATATTGGCGGAACGCCTTTGGTTGGGGACTACACTGGTACTTTTCACGTGTTTCCTTTCTATTGCCCGGGTGTAAATATGTGGAAAAAAAGATTGCATATTTTGTTTTTTTTAACGTGCATATCCGCGTAGGGATACTACATTTGTGTGCTAATCAATAAAAAATATGAAAATAGACCGATTTCTTCAATTATTTGTGGTAAAGGAAAAAAAGTTTTACCCTTTGTATATCGAACAAGCCGCTAATATAGAGGCAGCAGCCAAACTTTTGGTGGAGTTATTACAAGAGCAAGACCCTGAAAAACAGAAAGCGCTGTACAAGGACATCAAGGAGTTCGAGCATAGTGGAGATATGATCACCGCTAAGTTGTACGAGGAATTGAACAAGACGTTTGTTACCCCTTTCGATCGTGAGGATATTAATCTGTTGAGTGGCCGTATGGACACGTTCCTTGATTTTATTCACGATGCCGCGAAACGAATGTTGATGTACCGTCCGAAGAGTGTGAACCAGTTGTTGATTGCGATGGGGCAATGTATCGTGGAAGATGCTCGTATCTTGAAGGATATTATGAATGGATTGGAGTATATCCAGAAAAAACCGCAGGAGATTAACGAGAAATGTGTTCGTATCAAACAGATCGAGCATGACGTGGATGATTTGTATGAACAATTTATGAGTGATGTGTTTGCGAACGAGAAGGACGCTATCGAACTCGTGAAACTTAAGAATATCGGTCAGGTGTTGGAAGACGCTACCGACCGGGCAAAGGACGTGGGGGATATTGTGCGAGGTATTATTATTAAATTTGCCTGATCGCTATGTTGACAATCGTTCTTTTAGCTATTGTGATCGCTCTTCTTTTCGACTTTTTGAACGGAATGAATGATGCGGCCAATTCGATCGCTACGATCGTGGCGACACGTGTGTTTTCTCCCACGATGGCTGTTTGCTGGGCAGCATTCTGGAACTTTGCCGCTATCTTTATTTTTGGGGTGAGCGTGGCTCACACGATGGGCGAAGGAATCGTGGATCCCTCGAAAATCAATGAATATCTTATTTTGGCGGCTTTGATCGGTTCGGTGATCTGGGTTTGGTTGTGTACTCATTTCGGTATGCCGATCAGTGTGTCCCACGCTTTGATCGGGGGATTGATCGGTCCGGTATGGTTCACGTTCGGGGGCGACGCTCTGGTTGCTTCCGGGATATTCAAGATTGCCATCTTTATCGTGCTGTCCCCTTTGATCGGTATGATACTGGGATTCTTCATGATGTGTCTCACGATGTTCGTGTTTCATAAAAAACACCCGATGAAAGTGGAAGGGTTATTTAAGGGATTGCAGTTGTTTTCTTCTGCTATATTCAGTTTGGGACATGGTGCTAACGACGCGCAAAAAACGATGGGTATCATTGCCATCTTGTTATATAGTGTTGCAGGAAGTAATACTTTCGTGAGTGATTATTTGTACGAAAATACAGGAGAGTTTCATGTCCCCGCTTGGTTGATTGTTACTTGCTACTCGGTGATCGCTTTAGGTACGATTATCGGGGGAAAGAAGGTGATCAAGACTTTGGGCGACGGGCTGGCCCGGTTGAAACCCGTGCAGGGATTCTGTGCCGAGACATCGGGAGCTTTAACATTGATGGGAACAGCTGTGTTGGGGATTCCCGTGAGTACGACTCACACGATTACCGGCTCTATTATCGGGGTTGGAATCACGAAAGGGGTTGCTTCTGTTCGGTGGGCTACGGCCACGAATATAGTGGCTGCTTGGATTCTTACGATTCCGGCAACCATCGTGATGTCCGGTCTTGTTTACTGGGTGATGGGGTTGTTCCTGACCTTGCCGGAGTAGGTCTATAAAGTTCGTAAAGTCTATAAAGTTCATAAGGTTCTACTTTATGAACTTTTTTATGCATAATATCATAACTTTTTGGGGCTCTATCAAGTTTAAATAGATAGATTAACCTAAATTTTATAAGTTATGATGTTTATATGGTATATTTTGATTGGTATTTTTGCCGGGTATCTGGCAGGAAAAATTGTCCGGGGAGGTGGAATGGGTTTGTTGGTGAACCTGATTGTGGGAATCATTGGTGGCGTGTTGGGAGGCTGGCTTTTCGGCATCATGGGAATATGGACAACGGGTGTTATCGGGAGTTTGATCACGGCGACCGTGGGGGCGATTGTTTTGCTGGCGATTGTTTCGTTGTTCAGTAAAAGAAATTCGTAGATAATGAAAGAGAAGGTCCGAGGTATTTATATACTTTTATGCTTTTGCGTGTTTACGCCCTTGGTGTTGCAAGCCCAGACAGACGAGGAGAAGAGGATATTGCAGGAACGGGAGGAGATCAGCAAGCAGAAAAAAGGCGGTTCCGTGGTTGTTGATGAGAAGACTGCGTTGGAGTTGTTTGATAACACGCCGAGTTTTGGCATTTTCCGGGATAATTATTTCGTTACGGGGGTGCCTACGAACCGGAAGATTGACAAGCACAGTGCGGATGCCAAGTTTCAGATCAGTATCCGGCAACGTCTGACAAAAAGTATCTTGCCTTTCAAGACCTTCTTGTATTTAACTTACACGCAGCGTTCGTTCTGGGATATTTACGGGAAGTCCAGTCCGTTTCTGGATAATAATTTTAATCCGGGGCTTAGTTTGAGTAAAGCGTTGATCTATCGTAAGCAACTGATGGGAATAGCGGTTCTTTCCTTTGAACACGAGTCGAACGGCCGGGATTCGCTGGCCTCTCGCAGTTGGAATTACATCTCTCTTTCGGGTTCGTGGTTTATTGATTACCGTTTTTCTGCCCAGATGAAATTATGGGCTGGATGGGTCGATAAAGAAGGAAATCCCGATTTGTTGAAGTATAAAGGCTACGGATTCATGGCGTTTAACTACCAGAGTGCAGACGAGCGTCTATGGTGTTCGGCCGTGATTAATCCCCGCCGGAAGTTTATTAACATGAACACAACGTTGGAGATCAATTTCAAGCCTTCACCGAAAGCTAACGAGTATTTCTTTTTACAATACTATAACGGGTACGCGGAGAATCTTCTGGAATACGATCGTTACGTGTCAATGGTGCGAGTGGGTATTTGTATCAAGCCGGTTTTGAGAAATTACTACTAAGTTCATAAAGTCCTTACTGATTTTAGATTTTAAATTTTAGATTTCCACTCACAAGCCCACGCTTTTCCAACTTTTTCTTCCCGTTTTCGTATACTCTATTAACAATTAAATAATAAAAGCGTTATGTACAAGTTAATATTGGTACGGCATGGGGAAAGTGTCTGGAACAAGGAAAACAGGTTTACCGGGTGGACGGATGTCGACCTGAGTGAACGGGGCGAACAGGAAGCACGCCGGGCGGGAGAGCTAATTAAGAAACATGATCTTTTCTTTGATGTAGCTTATTCTTCCGTGTTGAAACGTGCGATTCGTACGCAGCATATTTTGGCAGAAGTTGCCGATCGGGTGTGGGTACCCGAAGTTCATCACTGGCGTTTGAACGAGCGACATTACGGGGCATTACAGGGATTAAATAAAGCGGAGACGGCAAAGAAATACGGGGAGGAGCAGGTGCATATATGGCGAAGGAGTTTTGATGTGACACCACCATTGTTGGAGCCGGATGATTCTCGTTGTGCCGTTTTCGAGGATAAGTACAGGGATGTTGATCCGGCCGTTCTTCCTTTGGGGGAATCATTGGCATTGACGATCACGCGGGTCCTCCCGTTCTGGCAGGATTATATCGCACCTTCGTTGCTTTCAGGGAAGACGGTTCTGGTAACGGCCCACGGGAATAGCCTGCGGGCGTTGATCAAATATCTGGATGATATTAGCGACGAGGAGATCGTCAAGTTGGAGATACCGACGGGTATTCCCCAATTGTATGAGCTGGATGAGCAATTGCATCCCTTATCTCGTAAATATCTGGAATAGATTTCCACGTGTGAAGTGAACCCTAAAAGTAATACCCGGCTTTTGGGGTTCACTTCTTTTTTGTAAGTTTGAGGCAAATTGTAAAATGAATCGTATGAAAATTATAACTTATAACGTGAATGGGTTACGGGCCGCTTTGTCCAAAGGTTTTACACAATGGCTGGAGGAAGAACAGCCGGATGTCGTGTGTTTACAGGAAACGAAGGCTCAGCCGGATCAGATACCTACACTGGAATTCGAGGCGTTAGGTTACAAGTCGTACTTTTTTTCAGCCAAGAAAAAGGGGTATAGTGGGGTTGCCATCCTGACCCGGGTGGCGCCCGACCACGTGGAGTACGGGATGGGTATTCCGGCTTATGATGACGAGGGGCGTTTTATCCGTGCCGATTACGGTGATCTTTCTGTCGTGAGCGTGTACCATCCGTCCGGGACTACCGGCGACGAACGGCAGGCATTTAAGATGAAATGGTTAGAGGATTTTCAGCATTATATCGGGGAGCTGAAAAAGGTACGGCCGAATCTGATCTTGTGCGGGGACTACAATATATGTCACCGGCCGATAGATATTCACGATCCGGTGCGGAATGCCACGAATAGCGGGTTCTTACCGGAAGAACGGGAATGGATCGGGGGATTTATTGATACCGGTTTTATCGACACGTTCCGTTACTTCCACCCCGAAGAGGCCGGGAAGTATTCTTGGTGGAGTTACCGGTTTAACGCCCGGGCAAATAACAAGGGATGGCGTATTGATTACTGTATGGCGAGCGAAAGTCTTAAATCCCGGCTGCAAGATGCTTATATTTTGCCGGAAGTGCATCACTCGGATCATTGTCCTTGCGTGCTGGTGATAGGGGAGGTTTAAAGTTTAAAGTTAAAAGCTAAAAACTAAAAACTAAAAGCTAAAAACTAAAAGCTAAAAGTTTAGAGTTGGGAATGAATGAAAAAAGGGCTGATCAATGATCAGCCCTTGTAAATGAATACCCTTGGTTAAGAAGGTGTATGTGAGGATCGGCGTTTGTTACAACCGAAGGGTATTCAAGGATAGCCCTTTAATTTTTTTAGAAGAATGCCCCCGGTTAAGAAGGTGTATGTGAGGATCGGCGTTTGTTACAACCGGGGGGCATTCAAGGATAGCCCTTTAATTTTTTAGAAGAATGCCCCGGTTAAGAAGGTGTATGTGAGGATCGGCGTTTGTTACAACCGGGGACATTCAAGGATAGCCTTTTAATTTTTTAGAAGAATGCCCCCGGTAAGAGGTGTATGTGGGGATCGGCGTTTGTTATACCGGGGGGCATTCAGGAATTATTTTTAGTCTGGTTTAGTCATAGTTTTAATTTCTTTATTTAATCACCTTGTACGTGATCTTGTAATCCACTCGTCTCAATTCCGGGAAGAAATGTTTCATCATGTACCTGTATGGTTTCCCGTTGTTCAAATCCATGAGGCGCTTCTCTCTTCCCTCGAACACGCTGTAGTTTTCCATAATCGAGAGTACTTGCTCTTCATTTGGCATCCCGTACAGGAGAATTAATCTCTTTAATCCGATCCAGTCTTCCCCTCGCCAATCCACGTGGTAAAGGTTTTCCGGGAATGAATACCTGCGGAGCAAGTAATTCCTCAGCGCTCTCGTGCGATCTCTGGATAACACCTCGTTCTGCGCGTATGATCCCTCTGGTGACGCATAGCCGGTGAGGTAAATTCCCGTGATCTCGTAGTCGGGGTTGCTCGTGATAGAATCTAGCGTTACCCTGATTTTGTCCAGCTCCTTCTGATTTCTTCTGAAATCGGGGAGAATGTAAGTTTGGTTTAGCGGGAAGTCCAGGTATGCTGAACCTTCCTTGTAATATATGTTTTTCTCGTCTTCTTCCTTTTCGATAGAAACTATCTTCACGGTTGTTTCCTCTTGGTTTTCCAGCTTGATAGTCTGCGCTAGCATCTTGATGGAAATCAGTCGTTTTTCCCCACCACATTCACAGAAGTTCTCCCGTAAATTCAGTTTAGCGTCCTTCATCCACGTCTCATAAGGAACAACCACGTTATAGGCAATTCTCTCCCGGCTCCATTGATTAACGATAACCGTCGTGTAAATCGGGAAAGGGGGGTGTCCGTGATTGAAAGCCAGCGCCCGTTGATAGGCTTTTTCCCGTCTTTTCCCGTTAATCACGATGGACGGGAGTTCCTCGGATGCTTTTTCAGTTTCAACCACCGGGGTCAGGATGAAAGATTGGTTTTTATGCACGGGTAAACCGTTCAAGTTCACGTTCATCTCGATATAAACGCTGTCTCCCCGTTGCTCGAAACGATTTTGTATAATTTTCACCTCTCCCAAATATACTTCTTGAGCCTTGAGTTCCGTGAAGAACAGCCCGGCAGTCAACAAGAATATAGTATATATAAACGCTCTTTTCATCACCTTACTTATTTTATAATATATATAAAATTGATCCCTATTTTCGTGGGGCCGATATAATCTTTCGTACCCTTTTTAATATATGGTCCACAGGTTTGGTATTCATACTTGTCGTATTCGATACGTGCATAGCCTACCCCGATCGTAGCTTCTAAGTTCCATCGTTTCCCGAGAATCCATTGGTGACCGTATGCAATTCCGGCCCCGTAAAGAGTCCCCTCGTAACGGTATTTCCTCATTCCCAGCATCTTGATTCCTCCCATGTTGAACTCGCCGTAAAAAGCGTGTAGTCCCCAAAAATGGCCGTTGAAGCGTTCGCAGGTCCAGTAGCGAAACTCCGGTTGTATCAACCAATGCTTTACTTTTTTATTATCTCCAAAACTCCAAGGATTGTAAGTCCCTAGTAAATCCACCGTCGTTTTGCGCCCCAGTCCGATTTCAGCCCCGACGTTAATGGTGGTCGTCAACCAGTAAAGGGCATTTGTTTTCACTCCGACTAGAGGAGCGTCGTAAAACTTTTTTTCTTGTCCGTGAGATCTGCCTATCACCATAAATAGAATCAGACCTGCTACGATTATTACTTTCCTCATCATATCCCTGCTTGCTTTGTTTTTTGTTATTACAAAAGTATCTGATGAAACGTTTGGATTGGTGACCATAAAGGTGTATTTTAGAAGTAAATCTTTTCTAATGAAGGAATTACATTTTTATTTTGACTTGTTTTCCGAGATTTTTATTAAATTTGTAAGATATTTATTTCGTATTTCGCAACAGAAATAAATACAGACTCGTATAATAAATCAAATAGTTGTATTAATCAAAACTCAAATCATGACAACTTATAATTACAATAGCGAGTTAATCAAAGCTATGAATGAAAAATTACCGAATGGTACTAATTTGGCGAATACGCTAATAGATATGTTATATTTAGGTAAAGAGGCCGTGTATCGTAGATTACGAGGGGAAGTGCCCTTCACGTTGGCAGAGGCTGCCGCGATCTCCCAGAAAATGGGAGTGTCGCTGGATAAGCTGGCTGGGACGAACGTGGATTCGAATGCTATATTTGATCTGAATATTATACGTCAGACCGATCCGTTGGAGACCTATTACTCTATCGTGGACAATTACGTGAAAATTTTCCGGGACTTGAACCATGATCCCGCCTCGGAGCTTTGTACTTCCTCGAATATGATTCCTCAGACTTTTTATTTAAAATATGAACTCTTGTCTAAATTCCGGATGTTTAAATGGATATATCAATTTGAAAAGATTGATATAGATAAACATTTCGAGGATATAGAGATCGTAGACAAATTGTTGGAAAAGCAGCGGGAGTTCGTGCGGGAATCTCAGGAGTTCCAGCACACGGAGTATATATGGGATGATAAATTGTTCATTTACCTGATCAATGATATCAAGTATTTTGCCAGTGTGCATTTGATCTCTCAGGAATATGTTCAGAAACTGAAAAAGGAATTACTCCAGTTGCTCGATGAGTTGGAAGAGATTGCCACGAGAGGGACGTTCAGAACGGGACAGGAGGTATGTATATATATATCTAATATAAACTTCGAGGCTACCTATAGTTATATAGCGTCTCCTGCCTACCATATCAGTTTGGTTCGGGTTTTCGCGATCAACTCTTTCGCGACGCGTGACGAGCAAGTTTTTAACAGTGTGAAAGAATGGATTCATTCGTTGAAGAAATTTTCAACCTTGATATCCCAGAGTGGGGAAATGCAACGTATCAAATTCTTTAAAACGCAGCGGGAAATCGTCGAGGGATTGTGTGTTTAGGCTGGTTCAATTTTTGAAAGAGTGTTTTTGTCTCCGTTTCGATTAGTGAAATGATGATCGGGGATTAGAATTGTTTGTTGCACAAAATAAATTAAAATGTAAAACATAGTACGATATTAGAAAGTTAGTATATCGTTGATACCCTGAATGTAGCACAGAATTGTGAAGAATATACTTCATATTTGTACTGTTGAGTGAGCGAGATGCCACTTGTATAGTATGAATTTTAAACGTGCGAATCAATGAGACAAAAATACAATTAGAATCGAACCGCGTCGGGTGAGTAATCACCGGACGCGGTTTCGTGATATGTGGCAATAAACTCTATTTATTAATTAAAAACCATTTACAATGAACAAACGAGAATTAATTGAAAAAGTGGCCGAGAAAAACGGAACCAGTAAAGTAGAAGCAGCTAAGGCTGTAAACGCTGTAATCGGAACCATGGCTGAGACGTTAAAAAAAGGTGAAAAAATATCCTTGTTAGAATTAGGATCTTTCGCTATCAGAGAACGTAAAGAACGTAACGGTTATAACCCGAATAGCAAGGAAAACATGGTGATTCCGGCTAAGAAAGTAGTTAAATTTTCTATAGGTAAATACTTTTTTGATTAAGGAATAATACCCCTATGAAGAATGCCGTGGTAAATGAATTAATCAGCACGATGCGCGAGGTTACCCCTAAAGAGGGTAATCTTGCTAATGTCCTTATGGATATTTTGTGCATGAGTAAGGAGGCGATTTACCGGAGATTAAGGGGTGAGGTTGCTTTTACGTTCAGCGAAGTTGCGATCATCGCCAGTCAGCTGGGCATATCGTTGGATAAGATTATTGGTAACAGTATGTCCGGTGGGGCGATGTTCGACTTGAACGTGCTCAATCCAGCGGATCCGATGGATAACTATTACGATATTCTGGTGCGCTATCAGAAACTTTTTCGTTATGTGAAGACGGACTCGACAACGGAGATAGTGACCGCGTCGAACACGATTCCTTATACATTTTACGCCCCTTACGAACATTTGTCAAAATTCCGGATTGGCAGGTGGTTATATCAGAACGAACGCTTGAGAACTCCCGCGTCCTTGTCCGACATCGTTCTTCCGGAAAAATTAGTAAAAGTTCAGAAAGAATTAATTGAAGATTTAAGGCTTGTCAGAAGGACTTGTTTTATACTGGATGAAAATCTCTTCGGTTCGTTTGTTAAAGAGATCAAGTATTTCTCTGAATTGGGACTGGTTTCGACGAACGACGTGCAAAACATGAAAAAGGAGTTACACCAGCTTTTACGCGAGTTGGAAATATTGTCTGAAAAAGGATCGTTTCACAATGGGAACGCCTTGTCGGTTTATCTCTCTAACGTGAATTTTGAAGCAACGTATAGCTACGTGGAGAAGGTCGGGTTTCAGATATGTTTTTTGCGGGTTTATTCGATCAACTCGATGGATTCGCGAGATAGTAAAATATGTGATTATCAAAAGAAATGGATTCATTCGTTGAAGAGACATTCCACGCTGATTTCGCAAAGTGGAGAGATTCAACGGATGATGTTTTTTAATGAGCAAAAGAAAGTAGTAGACGCGTTATAGTGTGAACGTGTAAATTTTAGGATGGAATCCGGGGTGACTCCCGGATTCTTTTTTTGTTCCTCGTTTTTCGGATAAAAATGTATCTTTGTGTAGGAAAATGAAAGATTAAATTATGAGTAAGAGTAGGATCGTTCGGGTTTGGATTACTGTCGCGTGTTTATCGCTAGTAATCTCCGCTTGTTCTTCTTCCCCTAAAAAACAGGGAAAAGAGGAACCTAAAAATACAGAAATCAAATCATTTCAGGCACCGGAAATTCCACCTGTTTATACCGACCAGCGGGAGCGGGCGAAATACTTGGTGACTCATTACTGGGATAAGTTTAATTTTGCCGATACTTCTTTGATCCGGATGCCAGAGATCACGGAACAGGCTTTCGTGGATTTCTTGCAGGTGTTGCCTTATGTCTCGTATACCGATGCCGAGAAAGAGATTTCCGGGATGTTGGATAAGGCATTATCGGCTGATACGCTGATGTTTGCCTATTTTACGGTGTTGTATGATAAATATCTTTATAACCCGAATTCCCCGATGTTGAACGAGGAACTTTATATTCCCGTGCTGAGATATATCGTGAATTCCGAACGGGTGGGAGAGATAGATAAAATGCGTCCCGCTTTTCGGCTGGAGATGGCGCTAAAGAATCGGGTGGGGAATCCGGCAACCGATTTCACCTATACATTACCTTCCGGGAAGAAAGGGAAGTTGTCGGGCATAAACGCGGATTACACGATTCTCTTCTTCAATAATCCCGATTGTAATGCCTGCCGGGCCATTAAGGCCGAGGTGGAAGCATCCGGGGTGGTGAAGAACTTGTTGAATACCAAAGTACAGGGTAACCGGAAGAAACTGGTATTCTTATCTGTATTCCCTGATCCCGAGCTGGAGGTATGGCGGCGAATGTTGCCGGAACAACCGAAAGAATGGATGTGTACTTATGATGACGGTCAAGTGATCACGAAGGAACGCCTCTATGATTTGCGGGCGATCCCGACATTCTATTTGTTGGATCGAGAGAAACGGGTTTTGTTGAAGGATGCTCCCTTCCGGGTAATTGAGACCTATTTGGGGGAGAGGTTATAAAGGGGCTGTTTAAAAAGTCATTTTATTTCCATCAAACTCCTCCGTCACTTCGTGCCACCTCCTCTATAAACAGAGGAGGAGCTGGTGACATTCCCCGAAGACAGGGAGTATTTCAACTCTCCCTCTGTTTATAGAGGGAGTACCCCGCAGGGGGGAGGGAGTTTGAAAAATGACTTTTTGGACAACCCCTTTATAAACCTTATAAACTTTTTATTCCTTCAGCGCCGCAATCACTTCCGGCATCATGGTCCAGATCGTGTTTTCCGTTTGAGCGGTGTAGAAATTGCCGTCGATCTCGGATTTCTCGTCGGAGGCTTTTGCATGTTGGATGGCCGGTTTGGCAAGAGGATGAACGGCTACTTTCTTTCCGGTGGCGATGCCCACGGAGTCGAACATCATGGCAGCGGCGCAGTGGCCGATCATGATTTTACCCTTCTCCCCGAAAGCTTTGATCACGGCCAACATATCTTGGTTGTAAGGCTTTCCGGCGTTTTCCCCGAATTTAGGTACAGCGTCACCACAGCCGAATACAAGAGCGTCGAACTCGTCCTCGTGTCCTTTCAAGTGAGCAATCACGTCATCAGCCACGAGGGCAATGCCGGAATTCGTCTTGATTTCTTTCGTTTCTGCCACTGCAAATACTTTATAGGAAATGCCATTTTCGAAAAATGTTTCCAGATACTGGAACAAACCGAACCCGTTTACCGGGTTAACTGCCAATACGGCTACTTTTTTTGCCATGGGTAAATTTTTTTAGTTAAACAATAGTTCTTTAAAGTAAGTTTATTACTTTTGTTTAGCAAATGTAAGCTATTTGATTTGCATAAACAAGAACGAACTTATAGATAAGATAGTTACACGGAGATAACTATTGTTGATACTAAACCATATATAGGGAAGAAAAAAATGGAAAATTTTTACACGAACGATAATTGTCCCATTCGTGATGTTTTGAGTCGCTTGGGTGACAAATGGTCAATGCTCGTCCTCGTGACGTTGAATGCGAACGGAACCATGCGATTCTGTGATGTTCATAAAGCGATTGCCGACATATCCCAGCGTATGCTGACGGTCACCTTGCGGACGTTGGAGGCCGACGGGTTAATTTCGAGAAAGGTATATGCCGAGGTGCCGCCGCGGGTGGAATATCGGCTCACGGAGCTGGGTGAAAGCTTGATGCCGCGGGTGCAGATGCTGGTGGATTGGGCATTGGAACACATGGGTGAAATCATGAAACATCGGGAAGTGATGGCCAAATAATCAACTATGGAGTGTCAGCTCGGAGGAACGCATGTGGGATGATCTGGGATCATGTTCATGTGCGTTCTGTTTTTTGCAATTTAGTTGCACGAAATGAATCGTAATTTTACGGAAAATTAAAACAGTAGAATGATGAAAAAATATAGTGCAGAATTGATTTCCTTCGGGTTGCTGCTTTGCGGAATCGGTTTATCTTGGGGGAATGTCGCTTGGTTTCAGACGGAAATCGTGCGATTTGTATGGTATTTGGTCGCTTTTATTCCGGTAGGGTTTCCCGTGTTGAAAGAGGCCGTGGAGTGCTTGCGGGAAAAGGAATACTTTAACGAATTCATGTTGATGTCACTGGCAGCCATCGGGGCCTTTTATATTGGAGAGTACCCGGAAGGCGTGGCCGTGATGTTATTTTATTCCATCGGTGAGAAATTCCAAGATAGTGCGGTGAGCCGGGCCCGTTCGAATATCCGGGCTTTACTTGATGTACGTCCGGAGCAGGCAACGGTTATTCGTGACGGGCAAGAAAAGATCGAGAAACCGGAACAAGTTCGTGTCGGGGAGATCATCGAGATCAAGGTGGGGGAACGGGTACCCTTGGACGGGATCATGCTGGGTGACGTGGCGGCTTTTAACACGGCGGCTTTGACCGGGGAGAGCGTGCCTCGGAACATCCGCGCGGGAGAGGATGTGCTGGCGGGGATGATCGTGACCGACCGGGTTGTGCGGGTGAAGGTGACGAAGCCCTATGATCAGAGTGCTCTGGCCCGGATTCTGGAAATGGTACAGAACGCCTCCGAGCGTAAAGCTCCTGCGGAACTTTTTATCCGGAAGTTTGCCCGGATCTACACGCCCGTGGTCACGGGGTTGGCCGTGTTGATCGTGCTGGTTCCTTGGATCGTGTCGTGGGTACAACCGGATTTCTCTTTCGTGCTGAATGATTGGTTGTATCGGGCGCTCGTGTTCCTGGTAATATCCTGCCCGTGCGCGCTGGTGGTCAGTATCCCGCTGGGGTATTTCGGGGGAATCGGGGCGGCATCCCGGCAGGGAATTCTCTTTAAAGGGGGAAACTACTTGGATGCAATCACGAAGATTAACACGGTTGTATTCGATAAGACCGGGACGTTGACGAAGGGTGTGTTCGAGGTGCAGCAAGTACACGTTCGGGAGGGTTTTACCGAAGAGGAGGTTGTGCGAACAATTGCCTCTGTCGAGAGCAGGAGCAATCACCCGATAGCCAAGGCGGTCGAGCAGTATGCTAAATCCCGGCAAATCTCCATCCGGCGTGACGTGGAGGTCTCCGAGCTGGCAGGCTACGGATTGAAGACACTCGTTGATGGGCAGGAGGTACTGGTGGGAAATACTCGTTTGTTGGAGAAGTACGGGATCTCGTTCCCGTCCGAGCTGACCGGGGTTCCCGAAACGCTTGTCGTGTGTGCGGTAAATGGCGAGTACGTCGGTCACTTGTTGCTGGCGGACACCGTGAAAGAAGATGCTAAAGAAGCCGTTGCAGCATTAAAAAAATTAAATATTGATAATATTCAGATATTATCGGGAGATAAACAAACAATTGTTTCTAAATTAGCAGGGTATTTGGGCGTGGACGAGGCCTACGGGGATTTGTTGCCCGAGGACAAGGTGGCGCACGTGGAGGCATTGAAGAGCGATCCGGGAAGGCGTGTTGCTTTCGTGGGTGATGGGATTAATGATGCCCCGGTGCTTGCCCTGAGCGACGTGGGAGTTGCCATGGGGGGCTTGGGAAGTGATGCTGCGATTGAGATCGCGGATGTGGTTCTCCAGACGGATCAGCCCGGTCGGTTGGCCATGGCGATCCGGATCGGGAAAGAGACCCGCCGGATCATCTGGCAGAACATCACGCTGGCTTTCGGGGTAAAACTGATCGTGTTGGTACTGGGAGCCGGGGGACTCGCCACCATGTGGGAGGCCGTGTTTGCCGATGTCGGGGTAGCCTTGTTGGCAATTTTGAACGCGATAAGAATACAGAAACGAGCAAGATAGAGTGTTATGGACGAGAAGGTATATTTGGAAAAACTGGAAAAGCGGGAGATCAAGCCGACGGCCATGCGGCTGTTGATTCTGAAGGCGATGACCCGCTTTACCCGGGCGTTTAGCCTACTGGACCTAGAGACGGAATTGGATACCGTGGATAAATCGACGATATTCCGGACGATTAATCTGTTTTTGGATCATCACTTGATTCACGTGATTGATGACGGTTCCGGTTCGTTGAAATATTCGGTATGCAGTAATGAATGTACCTGTTCTATCGATGATCTTCACGCTCATTTCTATTGCCGGAATTGCCACAAGACCTTTTGTTTAAGAAAAATTCACGTGCCCACGGTGGCCTTGCCCGGCGATTTTACGTTAGAAAGTATAAACTACGTGTTGAAGGGGTTATGTGCCGAATGTTCTTCACGGGTGGAATCGTAATTAAAAACAAGAAGGATATGAAAACAAGTAAATTCAAAACCACCGCCAAATGTGGCGGATGCGTTGCCAAGATCGGTGAAACGCTGGATAAAGTAGTCGCTCGTGACCAATGGAATATCGATCTCTCCACTCCCGACCGGGTGTTGACGATTACTTCCGATTTGTCAGATGACCGGGTAATCGAGCTGGTGAAAGAGGCCGGATTTAAGGCTGAGAAATTGGGATAAGATTTTGTGCTGATAAAATTACTCCGCCATTTTTATTAACAAATAAGGAGGGCGGGGTTTTCAAAAACACTTATACTACCTTCACGCTTTGTCCCAAAGCGGTGATGATTTCTCCTTTGGTGATTTTAGCACGTTTGCGGAATTCGGGTTCTCCATTGCGGGTAACCTCTCCATTTTCCACGAGAATCTTGGCCATGGCACCGCTGTCAGCGATGCGGGTGGCCTTTAGCAGCTTGATTAATTCAATGTATTCGGTGTCTATTTCAAACGTGATCATGGTGTCTGTATTTTGGACGCAAAGGTAACCAATTTTTGTTGCATACCGTAAAGTAGAAACAACTTAAGGAGTTGAATGTTATTTTTGCGCCTTAAAATTTAGAAAATAATGATTAGATTGTTTTAATGATTTGATCGTTAAGTAATAATGTAAAAAAGATTTTATGAAGAGATTAGTCATTGCAGTATTGGCTTCTATTTTGAGCATGACGGTTTTTGCCGAAGGATACCAAGTCAATTTGTTAAGCACGAAACAGACCGGAATGGGACACGTGGGGACCGGGATGAAATTGGGTGCGGAGAGTATGCATTTTAACCCGGCAGGACTGGTGTTTTTGCGTACCAATATGGATTTTTCATTAGGTATATCTGCTATCATGGCCAAGGCTAAATATAGTTACGACGGGTATTCGGCCAAGACGGATAACCCGGTAGGAACGCCGCTATACGCTTACGCCGGGTTCAAGATTTACGATAATTTGGCTGCCGGAATCAGCCTGACCACTCCTTACGGGAACTCCTTGAAGTGGCCGAAGAACTGGGCCGGGGCAGGGTTGATTCAGGATATTAGCCTGAAATCATACGTGATTCAACCAACGCTTTCTTATAAGATCACGGATCGTTTGAGTATCGGTGTCGGTTTGCAACTGGCTTGGGGAAACGTGAATCTTTCTAGGGCATTGATGGGGGCGAGCGATTTGCAGGGGATAGGAACGAAGTTTGAAAGTTTATTACCATTGTTGGCAGGTGTTCCCTCGAATATAATTCCGGATGCGGATAAACAGGCAATGCAGGAGATGGTTGCATTGATGAAAGGGACGGAGGTTCCACCGGCTTATGCTCGTTTGGAAGGAAATGCACACATGAGAGTGGGTTTTAACGTGGGAATCATGTACGATATTTGTGATAAAGTGACTGTCGGTTTGTCTTATCGTTCCAAGATCAAAATGCGGGTAAAAGAAGGGGAGGCATCGTTAAATTATGCCAACCGTCGTATTGAAGATTTGTTTGCCAATATGGAAGATTTGCTTGCTAAATACGGTCCGATGTTGAATCAGTTACCGGGAGTGACGATCCCGAATATCTCTATCCCGAAGTATGATGAGGGTACTTTCCATGCAGAATTGCCTTTACCTTCCAACACGACGTTGGGAGTGAGCTATCGTCCCACTGATCGTTGGGAATTGGCACTGGATTTACAATACGTGGGATGGAATGCTTACGATTCTTTGAACGTGTATTTTAACGAGGCGGAATTGGGAATCGCACCGATTAAAGCGGAGAAAGATTATAAAAATTCAATGACTTACCGTATCGGGGCAAGCTACAAGACAACCGATCGTTTGGTGTTACGTGCCGGAGTATATTATGACCAAAGCCCGATTCGTAAGAAGTTGTACAACCCGGAAACTCCGGGAATGGACAAATTAGGGCTTTCTGCCGGATTGACTTTCGAGCCTTACAAGGGATTGCAATTTGACGTGGCTTTCCTTTACATTCAAGGGTTCAGCCAACACGGAAAGTACCCGTACAAGAACGTGGTCACGGGAGCGGATGAAATGTTCGAGGGAAAATATAAATCCACGGCATTCTCGCCATCAATAGGTATTTCTTATCGGTTCTAATATAAGAGGAGGGGTTTTATCCCTCCTCTTTGTTTATAAACCTTATGGACTTTATAAACTTTTATTTTTAACCGGGAACGGAACGATTCAATGAAATATCACGTATAACTGAAGATAAAAGTTATTACGTGTATGGAAGCAATGAGCAATATTCCTAGTAAAGGAACTAAAAAACGAGTTGTTATTGTGGGGGGTGGTTTTGGAGGGTTGAAATTGGCTCGTCGGTTGAATGACCGGGATTTTCAAGTTATATTATTAGATCGAAATAATTATCACCTTTTCCAGCCTTTGCTGTATCAGGTGGCAACATCGGGAATTGAGCCGAGTGCGATCTCTTTCCCTTTCCGAAAGATTTTCAAGAGACGACATGATTTTCACGTGCGGATATGCACGGCAGAAAGGGTGATCCCGCAGGAAAATCGTTTGGAGACTTCCATCGGGGATGTTTCTTATGATTATTTGGTAATTGCCACAGGGGCAGGAACGAACTATTTCGGGGATCAGACGTTGGCACAACGGACGATGCAGTTGAAAACGACGTCGGATGCCTTGTTTAACCGGAACCGGATGATCGAGAGCTTCGAGCGGGCGTTGAACACGTCGGATGCGGAAGAACGGAGGCATTGGCTGACGTTCGTGATTGTGGGAGGTGGGGCCACGGGAATCGAGTTGGCAGGTGCTTTAGCGGAGATGAGGAAGTTCGTGTTGCCGAAGGATTACCCGGAATTGGATTGGAACGAGATGCGGATTCTCCTGGTAGACGGGGGAGAACGGTTGCTGAACGCTTTTTCGGGGAAATCCTCGGAGGACGTTATTCGGAATTTGAAGAATATGAAGGTAGAGGTACTGTTGAAAAAGCTCGTGAAAGAGTATGACGGAAAGAAATTGACGTTCGTGGATGGTGAACAGGTTGTTACGAACAACGTGTTCTGGGTGGCTGGGGTGAAGGCGAACAGTTTGGAAGGGTTACCTCAAGATGTCTACGGTCGGGGAAATCGTCTTCTCGTGGACGAGTTCAACCGGGTACAGGGGATGGCGGATATATTCGCATTGGGGGATACCGCCTTGATGGTGGCGGAGAACTACCCGAACGGTCACCCGCAAGTCGTGCAGCCTTCCATACAGCAGGCTAGTTTGTTGGCGAAGAATTTACGACACATGATCAAGGGGAAACCCTTGCGTCCTTTTAAATACATGAACAAGGGATCCATGGCCACGATCGGGAGGAATGACGCCGTGGCAGAGATTTCCGGTATTCGTTTCAGTGGATTTTTTGCCTGGTTATTGTGGCTGTTGGTTCACTTGATGAGTATCGTGGGGGTGAAAAACCGATTGTTTATATTTATCAACTGGATGTGGAGTTACGTGACGTACGACCAGTCATTGCGGTTGTTGATAAAGCCCGAGGTGAAAAAAAGCGACCCGTTCTGAGTCGCTTTCTTAATCATTTATTCTCCTGCGGGAGCGGTTCCCACGGCCACGCTTTTACTGCGTTCAACAGATTGCAGGGCCAAATAATTGGCTCCGAATTTCTCCAAGTTGTCCAGTTCTGTTTCATACTGATCTTGGTGAATTTCTTCTTCGGCAACAAGCGTTTCGAATAGTTTCTTGGATACGGCATCCGCATTGGCAGCACATTCTTGAGCCCAAGCGTTATAGTCGTTTACACTACCTTCTTCCATGGCCGTGGCCAATTCCAGCATTTCTTTCGGTTCGTGGATTTTCTGAACATCCCCGGATGTTTTCATTTCCACTTCTCCTTTCAAGAACAAGATACGTTCTGAAAGCTGTTCCACGTGCATCATCTCTTGGATGGCGGTACGTTTGAATAACCCGGACAACAGGTCGTAGCCCATATCGTCACAACGGAAGTGAAAATACATGTACTGGTGTACGGCAAGCAATTCGTCGGCAACTGCTTTGTTTAATAATTCAATGCTTTTTTCCTTTCTACTCATAATAGCTAAATGTTAGTAGTTTTACGATTCGCTAAATTAAGAAATAAAAGTGGCATATCCTAAATTTTGTCTTGGAATTAAAAAAGTGTACATTTGTTTAATCATAAATTCAAGATAATGAATGTTTCCCCTAAGGTGTTGCTGGTGACACCACCGTTTACGCAGTTGAATACACCTTACCCGGCGATGATGTATTTGAAAGGTTTTTTGAACACGAAAGGAGTTGATTCCGTGCAGGTTGATTTGAGCTTGGAAGTGATTCTGGAAATATTTTCATCTCGGGGGCTACATGAGCTTTTTCAACAGGTGGCAGCCCGGGAAATTCGTTTGTCGGATAACGCCCGGCGTATTTTTGCCTTGCAGGAGGAGTACAAGCGCACAATTGATGCGGTCATGGCTTTTCTGCAAGGAAGGAACCGGACGCTGGCTTACTCGATTTGCGAATCTTATTTTCTACCCCGGGCAAGTCGTTTCGAGCAGGAGGAAGATACGGAATGGGCCTTCGGGGTGATGGGGTTGGAGGATAAAGCTCGTTACCTTTCCACCTTGTACTTGGAAGATTTGTCCGATTTCTTGCAAGAGACCGTGGATGAGCATTTCGGGTTTAGTCGTTACGCGGAGCATCTGGGGCGTTCGGCCTCTTCTTTTGATGAGTTGAATGCGGAGCTGGCAAAGCCCTTGACTTTCACGGATCATTACCTGATAAGGCTGCTTGCGGCCCGGATGAAAGAGTATCGTCCGGAGGTGGTGGCTATCACAGTCCCGTTCCCCGGGAATCTTTATAGTGCTTTGCGTTGCGGGGAGTGGATCAAGGTTAATTACCCGGAAGTCACGGTGGTGATGGGTGGGGGATTTGCCAACACGGAATTGCGGTCGTTGGCAGATGTGCGTTTCTTCCACTTTACCGATTACTTGTTGTTGGATGACGGTGAGTTGCCGTTATGGCGTTTGCTTGAACACGTGACGGGACAGATCGGGGATTCCGATTTGGTACGCACATTTTGCTTACGAGACGGGAGGGTCGAGTTTTTGAATGATGAGTCGGCCGTGATGATCCCGCAGAAGGAAGTCGGCGTACCCGATTATTCCGGATTGTTGTTAGACAGGTATGTTTCGGTGATCGAGATCGTAAACCCGATGCATAAGTTATGGAGTGACGGACGATGGAATAAACTGACTCTGGCTCACGGGTGTTATTGGGGAAGATGTAGTTTTTGTGACGGGAGTCTGGACTATATCCGGCGCTATGAACCGAACGAGGTGAAAACGATTGTTGACCGAATGGAACAAGTGATGGCACAGACGGGGGAAGGTGGTTTCCATTTTGTTGACGAGGCTGCACCTCCCGCTTTATTGAAAGAGATGGCACTGGAAATATTGCGCCGAAGACTGACGGTCGTCTGGTGGGGGAATATCCGTTTTGAACGGGCTTATACACGGGATTTGTGCCGTTTACTGAAGGCATCCGGCTGTATTGCCGTGTCGGGCGGGGTAGAGGTTGCGTCTGACCGGGTGTTGGGCCTGATCAATAAAGGGGTTACTCTGGAGCAACTGACCCGTTCGGCCAATCATTTCACGGGGACGGGAATCATGGTTCACGCTTACTTGATGTATGGTTTCCCGACGGAGACAACACAGGAAACTGTCGATTCGCTTGAAGTGGTGCGCCAGTTATTCGAGCTGGGATATATCCATTCCGGTTTTTGGCATCGTTTTGCCATGACTGCGCATAGTCCGGTAGGTTTGTGTCCCGAACGATTTGGAACCCGGGTTACGGAACCGCCTTTCGGGGGCTTTGCCCGGAATGACGTGGCGTTCGAGGATTTACAAGGAGGTGATCATGACGAACTGGGGGGTGGATTAAGTCGTTCACTATATAATTATATGCGGGGAGTGGGGTTTGACTTGCCTTTACAAAAATGGTTTGACTGCAAGATTCCGGCAACCACGATTCCGCCTCGCTTTGTCGCACACATGGCGGAAGAACAGGAACCCGTGGAAAAATTACATTCCCGGCGCCTATACTGGTTAGGAGGTCGGGTGGAGTTGGGGCCGGAGAGCGTGAAAAAAGGAAAATATTCGATCGTGTTATTGCTACATACGAATAACCGGGAGATGGCGATCAAAATGAGGGGTGACTGGGCTCATTTTATCCACGAGTCGCTGATGCAGGTGGGAGTGGATGCAGTGAATCCTTATCTGCTGGAAGACTTTAGTCGGAATTACGAGATCCTGTTTAACGATGACTTCCTGCCTTTCTGGTATAGTAAAGAGATGCAGGCGATCCGGGATCATGGTTTGTTACTGCTTTAACCACATCCCCATGAATAGGGGTTGGCGGGGGTAAATTTAATCATATATAGGGATTTACCGGTATTGTCGGGTGCGCTATCTTTGTCATGTACAAAATAAAATAATACATCGAGATGAAGAAAGTTGGAATATTTTATGGCTCCACAACGGGAGCAACCGAAGGAGTAGCTGAAACGATTGCGGCTCGATTGGGTGTTGCAAGTGAAGATATACATAACGTGGGAACTACAAAAGTGGACGAGGTCGACAAGTACGATGTTTTGTTACTGGGTAGTTCTACATGGGGAATCGGAGAGTTGCAGGATGATTGGAACGATTTCTTGGATAAGCTGAAAGCGAAGAATTTGTCGGGTAAGACCGTGGCAATCTTCGGATGCGGGGATTCTGCCTCTTTTGGCGGGTCATTCTGCGATGCTATCGGAATAATTTATAACGAGCTACAAGGAAGTGGGTGTCAATTTGCCGGTTCGGTGGATACCGACGGGTATAGTTACGACTCTTCCGAGGCTTGTGTGGATGGTCAGTTCGTGGGGCTTCCCTTGGATGAATCCAATGAATCTGACCAGACTGATAAGAGAATAGATGCTTGGATTAGTGGTTTAAAGCAAGTGATCTGTTGAGTCTAGTTGTTGTTTTTGATTTAAGAAAGCGTGTTAAAAGGCATTTTAACACGCTTTCTGCTTGTAAAGTCTATACTCTCCCTCTCTTTTCCTCCTCGTATAGCAACCGGATGATCCCGTCAGATAATCCGAGTTTGGGGACGATGATTTCATTTATCTTGCATATTTTTCCCACGGTGAGGAATATTTTCATGGCGGGTATGATCACGTCGGCCCGGTAGGTGTTCAGTTTCATGATCCGTTCCCGTTCTTCGAGGTTGAAGGATTTCATGTATTCGTAAAGAATATCCAGTTCCTGGTATGTGATTCGTTCCCGTTCCTTTTTATTCAGTAATTTATGAATCTTGTTGATATTTCCGCCCGACCCGATAATGGCATCCGGGGTATATTTTTCCGTGATGTTTTTCAACCATTTTTTGAAGTGTTTCATCTCCTCTTTGTCCACGGCGTCATTTAACATACGCACGGTTCCCAGCGGAAAAGAACAAGCCTCGACCTTGACGGATTTACTATAAACAATTACTTCGGTGCTACCGCCACCGACATCCACGTACAAGTAGGTTTTGTCATCATCCACCACCTCGTTCATGCCCCCGGCGAAAATGGTTTCTGCCTCTTTGGTCCCGCTGATGATTTCAATGTTTAGGTCACACTCTTTTTGTATCTGTTCGGCCACGGATTTACCGTTTCGAGCCTCTCGCATGGCACAGGTCGCGTATGCCTTGTAGCTTTCCACGTTGAATGCAGACATGATATACGAGAATCCCTGCATGGTTTCGCATAGGCGTTTCCCTTTCTGTTGTCCTATTTCTCCTGTTGTGAATACGTCTTCTCCTAACCGGATGGGTACTCGCAGAAAGGCTATTTTTTTGAACAGGGTTTCCGTGGGGTATTCTTCCACGTTGGATATGAAAAGTCGGATTGCATTCGTGCCGATATCGATAGCGGCTAGTGTTTTCGTGTTTATGGTCATTTTTGTGTTTCGTTTTGTGATGCGTAAAAATTGTATAGTGCCACTTGTGAGCGAGTTTGCAGGTCTGTTTCATCCGGTGAGGAAGGTGACACCCGCTGATTTATAACCTCTAAATTCAGGTTCCGGGCTTTTACCTTGTCTTTCCACTGGATGGAAAAAGTATTCTTTAGCGTGTTCAGTATGGTTTTATCTTGAATCGGGATACCGACTTCCACTCTGCGGCTCAGATTGCGGGTCATCCAGTCTGCGCTGAGAATAAACGCCTTTTCTTTTCCCCCATTGTAAAACAAGGTCAGGCGGGCGTGTTCAAGGTATTTATCCACGATACTGATGGCTCTGATGTTGTCGCTTAGGCCTTTTACTTCGGGCATCAAGCAACAGGCTCCCCGCACGATTAGGCGTACACGTACCCCGGCTTTACTGGCCTTGTAGAGTAGTCCGATCATCCGTTCGTCCGTGAGGCTGTTACATTTTACGTAAATGTAAGCCTTTTTCCCGTCTTTAGCATTTTTGATTTCGTTGTCGATCAAGGATTCGAAACGTTCCCGCATATTGTATGGGGAGACCAGTAGCAGGTCCGTATCGAGTTGTTTGTAATTATTTTGTAGGAACTCGAAGACACGTTCCGCATCTTCCGCCACGGTCCGGTTGGCAGTGAACAGGCTGAAATCACTGTATATTTTGGCGGTGTCCTCGTTGAAATTTCCGGTTCCCACGTGTACATATCCCTTTAATTGAGAGCCTTCCCGCCGTTTGACCAAGGCGAGTTTGCAATGGACCTTCAATCCCGGTATCCCGTAAATTACTTTTACTCCGGCTTGTCTTAATGCCTCTGCATTGTCGATATTTCTGGCCTCGTCGAATCGGGCCAGTAATTCCAGTAACACGACGACCTTTTTCCCGTTCTTGGCGGCATTGATTAGCGTGTTGATGATTTTTGACCTTTCGGCCGTGCGGTATAGCGTGATGTAAATTGAATCCGTGTGCGGGTCCATGGCGGCTTCCCGCATAAAGTCGATGAAATGGTTGAACGTGTGATAGGGATAATTTAACAAAATGTCCTGTTTCCGGATCACGTCGATCACGCTGGAAAAAGGTTTAAAGGCTGGATGGCGTAACGGGGAAACCTCTTCGTATTCTAATTCCGGATTAATTTTAGGAAATTTCATCAGATCTCGCATCAGATGATAGCGTCCGCCGGGGGTAAGATTACCACTTTTACTTAGTCCTAACTTGTCAGTGAGGATGTTAAGCAGATCTCCGGGCATCGCCTCGTCGTAGACGAGACGAACGGGACGGCCATAAAGTCTTTTATTCAATCCTTGTTCCATTTTTTCAACAAGGCTTTTCGATACGTCGTCATCTAGTGTCAGCTCTGCATCCCGCATGAACTTGAAGGTGTAGGCCGAGATCTCGTCGTACGAGAACATGAAAAATATATCATCCAGACAAAGACGGATGATGTCATCAATGAAGATGATCCGGGTATTGTCGTTGGGGGAAGGCAGTACGATGAACCGGGGTGAGAGGCTGTTGTGTGGTATTTCGATGATGGCGTATCGGTTGTTCTTCGTAGAATTCTTGTTGACCATTTTAACGGCATGATAGATGCGCTCGTCTTGCAGGTAAGGGAGACGGACGCTTTTTCTCAACATCAGCGGAACGAGTAACGGACTGATTTTCTCCGAGAAATATTGTCTGCAGAATTGTTTTTCGTTTTCATCCAGAGCATTTTCATGAACCACGTAGATGTGGTGGCTGACCATTTCGTCCAGGATTTGCGTGTAGGTGTTCTCGAATTCTTTTTGGGATTCACAGACTTTTTCCGACACCTTGCGTTGTAGTTCCAGCGAGGTTAGGTTTCCGGAGAGTTTTTTATCCTTTTCTTTCTTTTTCTTGTCCAGCCGTTCCAGGTTGGCAACTCTCACCTTGAAAAATTCATCTTGATTGTTGGAATAGATTCCGAGGAAACGGAGGCGTTGTATAAGCGGGACGCTCTTATCCTGGGCTTCCTGCATCACACGTTCGTTAAACGAAAGCCAACTTAATTCTCTATTGTATAACATACTTCATCTAGTATAACATTCTGTTTTTTACGAGGACAAAGTAGGTGCAGAATTGTTACATTTGAATGAAAATAATGTTGCAATGAAGTTACTTTTGTTTGGATGGGGCCGTGTCGGGTGTTTCCGGTTGAATTTCGATGATCTTTCCTTTCTCCCGGATATATTCGTACAAGGCCTTGTAAAACGGATGGGAGGTGAGCGTGGTGGCGTCTCCCAGAATAATGAGTTTCATGCGGGCTCGGGTGATGGCCACGTTCATTCGGCGCAGGTCATTCAGGAATCCGATGTTTCCCTCGCTGTTGGCCCGTACGAGACTGATTAGGATAACATCCCGTTCTTGGCCTTGGAATCCGTCCACGGTGTGAATCGTGATGAGTTTCCGCAAGGGGATAAAGAAGCGGTTCCGTTTGATGATTTGCCGGATATATTGTACTTGCACCCGGTAAGGGGATATCAACCCGAAATCGATTCTTTCATCCAGCACTCGTTCGATACCGATTTTCTCGATATATTCTTGTAATTGTTTTACCAACAATTCGGCTTCCGGCTTGTTGATTCGTCCATACGTTTCGTTAACACAATCTTCCGAGAACTCGCAGAGGGCCGTGTCGAACCATTCGATGGGAGTGTCGTATTCGAGAATATTACGGTGTCGTACTTCCGGAGATGCCTGCAAACGGCCTTTGTAGAACCATTTCGAGGGAAAGTACATGATGTCTTCGTGCATCCGGTACTGTGTTTCGAGCATGGAAACAGTTTCGGGTTTACGCTGGATAATCTTTTGGAGTAGCGTACGATCCAACCCACCTTTCGCAGCTTCGTAACATTTGATGGTGGGAGGTAACTGGCAGTGGTCCCCGGCAAGTATTACCCGGTAGGCCTTGGATATGGCAATCCAGCAAGCAGCCTCTAAAGCTTGTGCGGCCTCGTCGATAAACAAGGTGGAGAACATTTTCCCGTTTAATTGTTTATTGGCGGAACCGACCAGCGTACAAGCAATCACGCGGGCCTCCCCGAAGAGTTGGGCATCAATCTTGATTTCCAATTTGATGGCTTGGTCCCGTAAATCATGCAGCATCCGGCGGGCAGATTCCCGTTTGGCTCCTTTCAAGCGTTTCAGCCGTCCGGAGAGTTCCCGGATGGATGCTCTCGCGGCTCGTAACGTGGGGTAGGCAGGGTGGGATTCGAATTTGCGTTCGTACGTGAATGACAGCATCTTGTCGTTTACCCGTGTGGGGTTCCCGATTCGTAGTACATTGACTCCCCGGTCCAGTAACTTTTCGGCGATCCAGTCCACGGCTGTATTGCTTTGGGCGCAGACCATTACTTGATTCTCCCGTCGCAGAGTTTCGTAGACGGCCTCGACGAGTGTGGTTGTTTTTCCGGTTCCGGGAGGGCCGTGAACAACTGCAACCTCTTTGGCTGCCAGTACCCGGTTTACCGCTTGTTCCTGTGAATGGTTCAGCCACATCAAGTGAATCGGTTGAAGTTTTCGTTGTTCCATCATCTCGTTTCCCAGTATGACTTCTCGTAAGCGGGCAAGGCGGTTATTCTTGGCCTCCATGACTTCCGTTAGGGCAGAAAACATGGTTTTATAGGAGGTCCCGTCAAAGTAGAGTTGTACGCCCAGATCCGGGCATCCTTGAATATCCAAAAGGCTGTTGGAGTTGGGCAACACGACGAGCATCGTGTTTTCATGAACGTAACTGATGGTTGCCGCGAAACTGGAATAACGCAAATCCCCCGTTTGGTTAAAACGGAAAAAGCAAACCGGACGACCGTATTCGAAATTATGATCCGTGTCGTCATTCTCATCCCGTTTGATCTCGATGATGAGTTGGTTTAACGAGTTGTAGTAACTTTTATTCGCTGACACGGGATACCAGCAAACGCCTTGCTGAATCCGTTTAGGGATTCCTGCACGTTGTGTTTGTTGGTAGAATGTCTCTTTTTCAAACTCGAATTCCTCTTGCAACAGTTTGTATTGCCGCAGGAGATCAACCAGGGGGGAAGGTATTTGTTCGCTAGCCATGTTAAACGGGTTACCAGGTTAATATTTCGTTCCCGGTTTCCGTGATTAATATGGTGTTTTCCCATTGAGCGGAAGGTTGTTCGTCTTCGGTAATAACCGTCCAATCATTATCTTCATCGATGAATATATCCCGTTCTCCCATGTTAATCATCGGTTCGATCGTGAAGATCATGCCCGGAACGAGCAGCATTCCCGTACCCCGTCTTCCCACGTGTTCCACTTCCGGAATCTCGTGGAATTTTAAGCCGACCCCGTGTCCACAGAATTCCCGGACAACCGAGTACCCGTTACTTTCGGCATGTTCCTGGATCACGGCGCCCACGTCTCCGAGAAAACGCCAGGGTTGTGCGGCCTCGATGCCTTTTTCCAGACATTCTTTCGTGACACGTACCAGTTTTTGGCGATCTTCCGCAACTTCCCCGATCATGAACATACGGGATGCATCTGAAAAGTAACCGTTGTATATAGTGGAAACGTCAACATTGATAATGTCACCACTTCTTAAAATGATATTCTTGTCCGGTATTCCGTGACATACTTCTTCGTTAATGGAAGTACATACACTTTTGGGAAAACCCTCGTAATTCAACGGTGCGGGGATAGCCCCGTGTGCCACGGTGAAATCGTATACCAGCGTGTTAATATCCTCGGTTGACATTCCTTCTCGGATGTTAGCCGCCACGTGATCCAACACGGCCGTGTTGATTTTTGCACTTTCGCGGATGCCTTCTATCTGTTCTGCGTTCTTGATAATCTTTCGGGGGGGAACAATGTGACCCTGACGACGATAGAGTTTGATTTTTTCCTCGATGGAGGATGCCGGTTTGTTTTCGTTTTTATTGAATAGCATATTGCTGTCTCCTTTTGTAATAAGGCACTAAGGTAGTGTTTTTAGAGACAGGTTATTCCGTTATTTTGAAAATTGATAGTTACCGAGCTTGTCCACGGAGATGTTTAACTCCTTTAAATCCTTGATAAATAGATTATACCCTGTTTCGAGATTTTTCCAAAAATCTAATATGTTTGGATAGGCACGATAGGTTTCGCTGTAATTTTTATTCTTTTCGTCCGAGAATTTAAAGGGAAAGATGTACACGGGTATCTTTTCCTGGCCGGATTGACGGGCTTGTATGGCATAGATGTATATTTCCTTGATCTTATCGTCTGTCATGGGAAGACAGCCCACCGTGACGCAATTTCCATGAATACAGATATTACCCCCGAGATGGGAGGCTTTGCTTTTCAGCTTATCTGAATGGTTCGGGTAATTGATCATCAAAGAGAGATGATAGTTACTCGTGGGATTAAAGTGGTTGATATGGTAGAAGCCTTCCGGGATTTGTAAGTCTCCTTGACGACGTTTTGGGCCGAGGGATCCGGAACGGGCACATATCTTATACGTTGTAACCTTTTTATACACCTTGTCTTCCCGTTTCTTGGCATAGATGTCCATGACACATTCTGTTTTATACGCCATGATAAGAATATTCAGGTTGTCCAACGAAAGGTTGTGTTCTTTTAATCTTCGGGTCAGTAATGCCTCTTTTTCGTGGTAGGCGTTTCGTACCCGGGGATATTTCTTTTGCTGGCTGACGAAGTCCGGTTCATTGCTAGCGATAACACATAACAAGGTGAGCAAGGCTATTTTCATGGGTCCGTATAATTAGGTTATTACAAATAACGGTAAAATAAAGGGAAAAAACAAACGGGCATGAAAAAAGGCGTCCGGGAGGACCCCGAACACCTTACCTGTGTGTGTTGTGTGTATATGAGTGTGTGAATCTTTCCTTATTCGTTGATCATCACTACCAAGTATTTTGTTTGTTTCCAGAATGCACTCGGGTTGTTAATCTTCAAAGTCTGCATACCGTCATCCCCGGTTTCCAACGCGTATGATTCGCTTGGGTGAACGGAAAGGATTTTTGCTTTCTTGGAGTTTAACGGGATGGATGTCAATTCACGCATATCGGCATCCACGAATTTTGCATTTTGAGCTTGAGAAGAAACGATCGGCGGACAGAAGATTCCTTGTCTTGAGATCACGTTAGCTTCTTTTAGCCCCTTTCTGGAACCTAACAGATAGTGGATCGTGTTGAGCGATTTGTCCTGACCGGAAATCATTTCCTTTTGTGCGGTCGATTCCTCCTGCAAATTGCTCACGTTTTGGTTTAGTTCTGCTATTTGTTGAGTCTTGATACCTAGTTCTTTTTCTTTGGCAGCCAAAATCTGGTTGATTTCATTGATCTTTTGATCTCTGATGGCTAACTCTTCGTTTAACCCGGCGATTAATTTCTTGAATTCAGCGGATTGTCTTTTGTTAGTCCCTTCCAGTTTAGCAATTTTTTCTTTGTAACCGGCGATAGCGTCAGAAAGCGCTTGTACGTCATTTTTTAAAGCGGTAATCTGGCTTTTACTCTTGCTGTTTTTCGTGTCACTCTGTGATTCGATGGCCAGAATGTGTTCGGCCTCGCGGATAGATTGCATTCCGGCGGAAATGTCATTCAGATCTGCTAAAAGTTTATCCATTTCGTCACTTTGTCCGTTGCTAACGGCTTGTAGAGAATCTGCTTTTGCTTGCAAAGCTTTATATTTTTGTGAACTTTCCACGCAACTTCCGAGGAAGGCGATGGAAAACAAACTGACTGCTAAAAAAATAAACGTTCTCATAGTTTTTTGTTTTGATGTTTTATTCTATGCCTAAATAAAGGCAAGGCCCGTGCCATTCGTGTGGTAAAATGATAACGTGTTGAAAAACAGTTTGTACGTGTATTTGTTCGAATCTCACAATTGTGGAAAATTTTGCCCCAGTTGTGGAATTTCTCCCCAAGTTACCTGTGGAAGGGACTTTTCTCCAAATGATGCCTGTGTTGGAGATGGTATGGTCGTCCCGGATTTTTTTAGTAGCTTTGCCTTGATACCAATAATCGAACTCATGTACCAAGAATATCCCCCTCATCCCGTGTTATCTCCTTATATAGACAAATATTGGGAGGTGAAAGGCTCACCGGAAATGGGTGAGAAGATGAAAATTTTGCCTGATGGTTGTACCGATTTCATTTTTAACTTGGATGATGCACGTAACCTGGAGGATAAAAATCGGTTTGGTGTTGATCCTTTACACGGTTATTTCGTGGGAGCGATGAAGACTTACTCGGAGTTGTCGGTTTGTGCCGGATCACTACACGTGATCGGGGTCAGATTCACTCCCTGCGGGTTGACTATTTTCACGAAAAAGCCTTTGGGGGAGTTGAGTGGGCAGAGACTTCATTTGAGGGACGTGGGATTTCTTTTTCATGAAGAGTTCGCCTCTCTTTTAAGGGAGAAAAGTACGCTGGAGGAAAGGTTGCAAGTGATCGAAACTTTTCTGATATCTCGGTTAAAATATGCCGAAGAGGTTGACAAGCAAATCGTGTGGACAACCGGGGTGATCCGTCAGGCAGGGGGATTGTTGCCTGTTCGGGAGTTGATGAGTCGGGTGTGTATATGTCAACGTCATTTTGAACGTCGTTTTAAACATGCCACGGGTTACACGCCAAAAGAGTATAGCCGGGTCGTGAAATTTCGTCGGGCAATGGATGTACTTCGTCAGGTTTCCGGGAATAACCTCTTTTCCGTGGCGGTTGATTGCGGGTATTATGATTCTTCTCACTTGGTGAAGGAGTTCAAGAAATTGTCGGGTAGTTCCCCGATGGTTTTCACGTCCTTGCCGGCAGATACTCCGATTACTTATTTGGGGGAATAAAAGTCGATTTTTTACAAAAGATTCTTTTCCCGGAACTCTACTTTTGTATTTATAATTAATAAAATGGATATATGGAAGAATTGAAACGAAAAGCGGAATTATTACTGGAGCAATGCGAAAGTGTGGTATTGACTTCTATTGACGAAAATGGTTTTCCTCGTCCTGTACCGATGTCAAAGGTGAAAGCAGAAGGGATAACTACAATCTGGTTTGCTACCGGAACGTATTCCGAGAAAACGGAACACTTTCGGGTGAATCCTAAAGCGGGAGTGTGTTTCCAGAAGGAGATTAACAGTGTCGTGTTGACCGGGTACATCGAGATTGTTACCGACGAGGCGGAAAAGAAAGCTTTGTGGCAGGATTGGTTTATCGAGCATTTCCCGGGCGGGGTGAACGACCCGACTTATTGTGTTTTGAAATTCACGGCAAAGCGGGCAACTTATTGGCTGGACTTTCAATTTGTGAAGGGGGAGGTGTAGAGAACCTTACAAACTAATTTAGCAAGATCGGAAAAGTCTCTCCCAATTCAGGGTCTTACCTTTGTCTCGAAATACAAAAGAATATGGAACAGAAATTGACAACGAAAGAAGAGTACTTGAAAAGGATCAACGTGATCGTGGAATATATCAACAATCATCTGGATGAGAATATCGATCTCGGGATGTTAGCCGAGATGTCCGGTTTTTCTCCCTGGCATTTCCACCGGATCGTGCGAGCCTTTCTGGGAGAGCCTGTCGGGGCTTTCATCACCCGGGTACGTGTCGAGACTGCAGCTCGCTTGTTACGCTATTCCGATTTGTCCGTGCAGGATATTGCTTATCGGGTCGGGTATGACGTGCCTTCTTCTTTGTCGAAAAGTTTCAAGCAATTCTATGGTATTTCGCCGAATGGATACCGTAATAATAAAAATTACACGATAATGAAACCAGTAGAAGTAAGACCCGATTTGAAACTAGAATTTGAAGAACAGGTGTTGGCCCCGAAACAAGTGATTTACGTTTGGCTGACAGGTGCATATAACCAGTTGGATTATTGTGCCGCATGGCAAAAACTGTGGAATTACGTGCGGGAGGAAAATCTTTTTGCCCCGGATGTGGAGTTCCTCTGCGTGTACCATGATGATCCGAAAGTGACGGAACAGGATAAATTGCGCACGTCCGTGTGCCTCGTGTTACCCCGTGTCAGGAAACCGAAAGGAGAGGTGGGAGTAAAAGAAATTCCCGGCGGGAAATATGCGATCTTCCGTTACCAAGGACCGTATGAAAACCTTCATGCCGTTTACGATACGATTTATGCAAAATGGATTCCCGAGAAAGGGTATAAGCTGGGAGATACCCCCGGTTTTGAAAAATATCTGAATCATCCGGATCATACAGCCCCGGAAAATCTGGTCACCGAGATTTGTATCCCGGTACAATAGCGAGCGTGAATAAAAAATAGAATGCCCCCTCTCTATGTCCCGGCTATTGGGATTGGAGAGGGGTTTTCTATTATAGTTGTTTTCAAGCCCTTGATAAGTTGATTTCCTATTGATAGAATTTATTTCAAATTGTGTTATAATCTATTTGTGAGGTAATAGTCATTTTATTATAATCTTATATTTATATATTATCTTTTAAATGAATTAGCGTTGAATTGGAGATGAATAGGAGTTGAATGGGAGTTGATATAATATAAATATGATGAGATTAGATTGTAAGTAACATATTTTCATGGGAATAGGGCGTGAAAACTTGATTTCTTGTTTTGTAATGTTTTTTTATAAAAATATAGTTTCTATATTTGCTCCTAAGTCGTGAGCGATTTTTGTTCAGAATGAAAACAAAAAGGGCGTGAATGCTATTAATATATGGATAATGAACTATATACGGTGAAATGGTTAAATGAGAGTTATTCTGCTCATTTTGAAAGATTGTATAAGCAGATATACAGACGTTTATTCATTTTCGCCCGTAATTTTTTAATGGATGAGACTCTAGCTGATGATATTGTTCAAGAGGTTTTTCTGGGATTATGGAATAAGGGAAAAGATATGCGCAGTGATATCCCTTTAGAGCGCTATTTGTTTATATCGACCAGAAATTTATGCGTGGATTATCATCGTAAACTGAATATTGTGGATAAGTATCAGAAACATTTGATTGAGTCAGAGGCTATGGTATATTTTCCTTATAGTGAAGAAGAATCAGAGCGGGAACTTAAGATAAGAAAGCTTTTGGGAGAATTGCCGGATATGCAGAGGCAGGTGTTGGAATTAAGTGTCATGGAGGGGTTGAAGTACAAGGAGGTGGCAGAACGTTTGAATATAGCGGAAGGTACGGTACATACGCATATCAAGCGTGCGTATAAGTATATCAAGAGTCATTTGATTTTTCTCCTTGCGTTCATACATTTGATGTTAAAATAGAGATTTTATGAAAAAAATATTGTTTTGTTGTACCCCGAAATGGAATCGAGTTCGTTTTCAACAACAGATGAACTATGTAAACTGGGTTAGTACCGGTTTGAGAGGAGGTGAATTATGAAACAAATAGAATGGGATATTATAGAACGTAAGCTGGAAGGAGTGTTGTCTTCGGATGAAGAGATCCGTTTTCGGGAATGGGTTGAGGCAAGTGAGAAGAATGAGGTTTATTTTCATAAACTGGAGACATTTTATAAGGAAAATGGTTTCGTAAAAGAAATTACGGGTCAAGATGTAGATATGTCATGGGGTAAGTTTACCGAACAGTTGAAAGAAGAGAAAAGGCGGAAAAGACGAACGTTACGTTACTGGGCTATTTCTGGGGTGGCAGCTTGCTTGTTGGTGGGAGTACTGATTTCTACTTGGATGGGAGGGGATAATTCAGTTTTGTCCGAAGAGACGAAGACTATTGTTGCTGGGGGAAGCAAGGCTGTTTTGTGGTTGTCTAACGGTGAGAAAGTGGAATTGGAAAATAACGTGGACGAGTTGAAGGAGGCATCTGTGAGAATTGTTAATTCTGGTTCTGTTTTGAGTTACGAGAAGAATCAAGATACCGTTTTGAAGGGAAGAGTGATGAACAAGGTAGAAACTCCTAGGGGGGGAGAGTATGGGATAACTCTTGCTGACGGGACTCGGGTTTATTTGGGAGCTCTCTCGAAAATAGAATATCCCGTGGCTTTTGACGGGGCTAAGCGCGTGGTGAAGGCCTCGGGAGAGGTATATTTTGATGTTGCTCGTGATACGGCACATCCTTTTGTGGTGGAAATGACGAACCTGGACGTGGAAGTTCTGGGCACGTCGTTTAATGTTCGGGATTACGCGGATGAAGATTATGTCGAGGCTACTTTAGTGTCTGGAAAAATAAAGGTGAATGCGGGAAAAGAGTCTTGTATCTTGGAACCGAATTATCAAGCAGTGTTGGATAAAAAGAATAACACGCTTGAAACGAAAGAGGTCGACGTGTCAGAATTTGTTGATTGGAAGAGTGGGAAATTGAACGTGCGTAACAGGCGTCTGGAAGATATTCTGAATCGGCTGAGCAAGTGGTATGATGTTTACGTGTTTTACGTGAACGAGGAGGCCAAGGATATTCGTTTTTATGCGAATATTGATCGATATAGTGATATGAACGAGTTGTTGGATAAATTCGAGAAAACGGGACAAGTTGAATTCCGAGTGAAAGGGAACGTGATCAATGTAATGATGAAATAAAAAAATTGTATCGTTTGGACTAAAGGAAAAGTGACCGGGGATGTTCTCCCCGGTCACTTTTTTTGAGAAAAATTTGAAAGTAATCGGAATTCTTGTACCCAATTTTCACGACTGATTCGTTTTATTTTAAAATTTAGAAATATTGTAACCTGTGATTGTACGGGGTAATTACAGGGTATTTAAATGTAAATTGCTGTATGAGAACAAGTAAAATTATTTTGGGCGTGCTGGTGTTATCGGGAATGTTTTGCCAGGTCCAGGCTCAAAAGGTGAAGATGACAGAAGGGAAAAAGAATGCCTCTTTTGAAGGGTGGCATTTACGTTCGTACGAGACGGATGGGGTGTATGGAGCCGGGGTAAATCAGGCTTACGAGTATTTGAAGGACCGAAAACCGAAGGCGAGAACTGTCGTGGGGATTGTTGATGGTGGCGTGGATGTTACTCACGAGGATTTGAAGGATGTACTTTGGCGAAATCCGGGAGAGATTCCGGGCAATGGGATTGATGATGACGGGAATGGTTACGTGGATGACGTACACGGGTGGAATTTTCTGGGTACGCCCGATGGGAAACAGATGGAGATCGGGTACACGATGGCGGATCACGAATATATGCGGTTGAGGGAGAGGTATGAAAACGTGGACACGACTTCTTTATCTTCCAAGGAGCGAAGGGAGTACGATTATTTTCAAGATGTATGTAAATTCTCGTTTATTTGTCAGGCTTACCAGGAAATCGCAGTGGCTGAAGCAGCCGTGAAATATGCGGAAATATTTAACCGGGAGTTGAAAACTCTCTATCCGAAGGGGAAAAGATTTGAAATCAAGCAGTTTGCCCCTTTGCTGAAAGAAGGGGAAACAAATGAGGAAAGAATTTCAGCTTATAATTTTTTCCTGAAACGTTTTTATCGGCGGAAGAATCGTTTGGTGTGGGATGAGCAGTTCTATAATAATAGAAATAAAGTGGTTGAAGAGGTAAGAGCAGATTATGAAAAGTTGAAAGATTCTTATTTCGCGGGGTTGGCAAATCGGGGTACTTTAGGGGATGATCCGGAAAATGTAAAAGATCGTTTCTATGGTAATAATAATCTGCTGGCAGAGAGTGCAGTGCATGGTCAGCACGTGGGTGGAATTGTTGGGGCAACCCGGAATAACGGTATCGGGGTTGATGGTGTGGCTGATGTCGATTTGATGTTTGTGCGTGTGGGGCCGGGAAACGGAGACGAGCATGATAAGGAAGTGGCTTTGTGTATTCGTTATGCCGTTGATAATGGGGCTCGGGTTATAAATATGAGTTTCGGAAAGCCTTTTTCTCATCATAATAAATGGATGATAGCAGCGATGAAATACGCGGAGAAAAAAGGGGTATTGTTGGTGCACGCGGCTGGAAATGACGGGATGTCTTTGGATGTACGTGATTTTTATCCGAATCGTTATATTTCGAAAAACAAAACTCTACAAAATTGGATTGCCGTGGGGTCTATTGATATGGATGGAAATCCAGCTTCTTCCAGTAATTATGGAAAGAGGGAGGTTGATCTGTTTGCGCCCGGGGTGAATGTTTATTCCACGATTTACGATAAACGGTTTAAATATCGAGCCATGAGTGGTACAAGTATGGCAACTCCGGTTGTGACGGGAGTGATTGCCTTGATCTGGAATTATTTCCCGGAATTGACGGCAGAGGAGGTGAAAGAGGCTGTGTTGGGTGGAGTTACTTCCCGCGAGGGAGACGTGGTTCCTTGCCCGGGGAATGGGGAAAAAGTTGATTTTGATAGTTTGTGCCGCACGGGAGGTATCGTGAACGCATTGGAGGCGGTGAAATTGGCGGAAAAAATGTACGTGAAAAAGTTCAATCGATAATCAGATTAAAAAAAGGGATGTATGAAAAAAATGAAAGTTATTGTGGCAGTATTTGCCGTGTTAAGTATGTTTTATAACGGTCGGGCGCAGGATGTTAAAGTGGAGAAGACTGACACGCTTGGTAACGGGCAGGTTCGTAAAACGATCAAGGTGGAAATCAAGAACGCCGAGGATTTACAAAATTTGGTAAAAGCTATCGGCGGTAACGTGCAGGTCATGAACAAGTCGGTTGTCAATCAGCCTAAAATTCAGGTTAAGAAAGTGAGTCCTGAGGATCGTCCGATGGAGAGTAATAACGGGAAACAATTGTGGGCGAAATCTTATTTGAACCGGGCAGCTCCGCAGTTGAAGGTTGAAAAATGGTTGACGGAAGTGCCGGATACGGAAGGTAAGTTCGTGTTGATTGATTTCTGGGGACCTTCTTGCAGTCCTTGTCGGAAGAGTATTCCCGATTTGAACCGGTTCAGCAAGCAATTCAAGGATAAATTGGTGGTGATCGGGGTATCGTTGAACAAGGAAGAGCAAGTGCGTGCGATGAAAGAACCCGTGATCGAGTATTATAGTGCCATTGACACGAAGAAAGAGTATATCGGTAAATTCGAAATAAAAGGCTACCCCCATGCTATATTGCTGGATACACGTGGGATTGTTCGTTGGGAGGGGAATCCCGTGTTATCGGGACATGAGTTGACCGCGGAGGTTATCGAGAATTTAATTACGAAATATGATTACGAGGATGGGGGTGTACAGAGAGCATGGGCAAAACCGTTTTTAGGGGAAAAGGCACCAGAGTTACCCGTGAAAGAATGGTTCCCGAAGGAGCCGAATGTGAAGGGGAAATTTGTGTTACGTGATTTTTTTAGCTTTATGTGTGGTCCTTGTCGGAAGGCGATTCCGAAATTGAATGAATGGAGTAAAAAGTTTGCCGATGAACTGATCGTGGTAGGATGTGCTAAAGACGGCATTAATCGATTACGCCAGATTGAGCCTAAGATAGAATATTATTTGGCTAGTGAGCCAGAGGGGAAAATATGGAATACGATGGAATTGCATGTTTTATCGTATGTTCAATTGATCGATCCGAAGGGAATTGTTCGTTGGGAGGGACTTTGTACTGATTTGACCACGAAAAAGATTCAGGAGATCATTGCTAAATACAAATAATCATTAAGTAGCACGTGATGATAAAATTTTTTCTATGGTTTCTGCCTTGTTGTCTCGTTTTTACGGCAACAGGGCAAAAAGCTAATTATAGACAAGCCGAACGTTTTTTAAATTTGGAATCGTTAGTTGGCACGACCACTATCGTGCCGAATTCTTTGAAAGGGACGGATAAATTTTGGTATAAGTACGAGACCGGGGAGGGAGTTCGCTATTATTTCGTGGACCCTGGGGCTAGGATACATCGAGAGTGGTTTGATCGGAAATACGTGGCAGGAGAGATTAGCCGGGTAACGCATAAGCCAATAAATTATAAGAATCTGAAAATATCGGGATTTCGTCTAGATGAGGATGGCAAGACGATGCGATTCACGTCTGAAAAAGTAGATTTTTTTTATGATTTATGCTCTAACCAGATGATGCCGGTTGATTCTATCAAGGGAAAGAAGAAAAAACAAGAGCAAGTTAAAAAAAATTCGGTCAAGTCTACCAAGTGGATCGGGACGTATTCTCCAGATAGCTGTTGCACGGTTTACGCCAAGAATCATAATTTGTATTTGTTTTTCATCGAGGATTCCGTGGAAATTCAATTAACAACAGACGGGGTTCCCAATTATTCTTATGCTGGGAAGAATCGGGATACAACCGGTAAGATGGTAACTGCCAATGTCGAGTGGATGGCTGATTCCAAGCATTTTTATGTGGAACGGGAGGATAAACGTGGAATGGCGTCTTTATATCTGGTTAACACATTGGGCAAAGGGCGCCCAACTTTGAACGAGTACAAGTTTGCCATGCCGGGAGATGAACACGTGCAAAGAAATGAATTGCATCTTTTTAGCGTGGAGCAAAAAAAAGAAGTGGAGTTACCTGTTGAAAAATGGAAAGACCAGACCTTGACTGTTTATAAAGCTGGGAGACCGACGAAAAATCTTTATTTCTTACGTAAAAAACGTACGTGTGACGAGATGGAGTTTTGTCGGGTTATCCCAGAGACCGGAGAGGTAAAAGTGGTCATTCATGAAAAATGTGAGCCATATTTTAATGATCAATTGTTTAAATTACATTTGTTGTACGAAGGAGAAGAGATTGTTTGGTGGTCGGAACGTACGGGGCACGGGCATTATTACCGTTACGATAAAAATGGCAATTTGAAGAATGCGATAACTTCAGGGGGATGGACTGCCGGAAAGGTCGTAAAAATAGATACTGCAAGACAGACTCTCTATTTTGAGGCATATGGCCAGGAGAAAGAAGGATTCCCTTATTTTGCCCGTCTGCATAAAGTGCGTCTGGATGGAAAGGGTGGGGTGAAGTTGTTAACTCCGGAGCAAGCAACGCATAAGGTGCATTTTTTGACCGGAGGACGTTATTTCGTGGATAATTATTCTCGGGCTGACATGGCACCCCGCAGCGTGTTGAGAAATACGGACGGGAAGGTCGTGCTGGAATTGGCGTCGCCTGATTTGAGCCGTCTTTATGAAACGGGATGGAAGATGCCGGAGATGTTCACGGTGAAAGCGGCTGATAACGTGACGGATTTGTATGGGTATATGTGGAAACCCGCGGATTTTGATTCCACGAGGCAGTACCCTATTATCTCCTATGTTTACCCGGGGCCCCAGACCGAGGCGATTCCCTTGGAGTTTAGTGTTGTAACGGGCTTTAATAATGCGGCGTTGGCGCAGGTGGGTTTTATCGTGGTGACTTTCGGGCATAGGGGAGGAAGCCCTTTGCGGGATCGTTGGTATCACACGTATGGTTATGGCAATTTGCGTGATTATCCTTTGGAGGATGATAAGTACGGGATTGAACAGTTAGCCGATCGTTATTCTTTTATCGATGGTTCCCGGGTGGGTATTTTCGGACATTCCGGGGGTGGTTTTATGTCCACCGCGGCAATTTGTACTTACCCGGATTTTTACCGGGCGGCTGTTTCTTCTGCCGGGAATCACGATAATAATATTTATAATATCTGGTGGGGTGAAACTCATCACGGGATAAAGGAAAAGGTGGTTGCCGAGAAGAGAAAGGTGAAAAATCCGGTAACGGGTAAGGATTCCACGGTGACGATAGAGAAGGTGGAATTTGAGAAACCGAACATCCCGACGAATATTGAATTGGCGGAGCGTCTGAAAGGACATTTGCTGTTGGTAGCTGGGGATGCTGATGATAACGTGCATCCGGCAAACACGTTCCGGATGGTGGATGCCTTGATTAAAGCCGGGAAAGATTTTGATTTGGTTATTCTGCCGGGACAGGGACATAAATATCATGGTAAGGCTCTGGATTTTTTTAGACGAAAAATGTGGTTTCATTTCGGGAAATATCTTTTAGATGATTATTCGTCGGAGAGGTTTAAGGAGATTGATGCTTATATGCGGTTGGAATAGGTCATAATAGTTGTTTCTTTTGTGTTTTTTAAAAGGGGCTGTTCCCAAAGTCATTTTTTTAACTCCCTCCCCCTTCGGGGTACTCCCTCTATAAACAGAAGGAGAGCTGAAAATACTCCCTGTCTTCGGAACTAGTGACGGAGGAGTTTTTTGAAATAAAATGACTTTTGGGGACAGCCCACTTTTTAAAAAATCGAATAAAAATTACAATCGTTGTACCCTGTTTTTTTATTTTGTTCGTTTTAGAGGAAGATTGTAACTTTATCGTAATAATATAAACCAATGAATTATGAAAAAAAATGTGGGATATTTGTTAGGGGTTTTATTATCCGTTTTCGTGATTTCTTCTTGCACGGATGTATACAAAGAGGCAGATGCAGAAAGTGAAGAGGTCGTTGTACCCCCAGGGGAGACGTATACTGCACAGAGAAAATATACCTTGAACGTGGTGTATTATGTACCGGCAGATATGATGGAATTTGATGATTGGCATTATCGTCTATCGGGAATAACTCTGCATATGCAGAATTATTTTTATGAGAATATTAACCGCTATATGCATCTTTCGGGAGAGGCTGCCGATAAGTTTAAATTTGGGTTGGAGGTGAACGATGTAAATCCGGATTTCGTGAAGATTCATTTTATCAAAAGTACTCGGAATTGTATTGATATGCAGGAGAAGAATCTTCCGGAGATGGCACAAGAGGTGTTGGATTATTTTAATCAACGTCCGGAGTTGAAGAAGAGTAATCACTATTTGGTGTATATGCCAGCGTACGAGGGAAGTTTTGTGAAACATTACTACCCGAGTGCGGATCAAGGAATGGTATTTGCTGGGAGTGACACGGATCGGTTTAAGATTAAGTATTTTGATTCACCGCGGGCTAGGGCTAGTTTTTTGTATGATTTGGGATATATATTAAAAGCGTTTTGTCAAGCGTGTTTTGTGCCGGAGAGTAATTCCGGGTTGGACTCCCCGTTTTTGTCGTTGATGGGATCGACTGAAGTACAAGGAGCTGGATCGAATACTGCAGCATCCGGACCTACTTTTATGTTGCCGTCTTATAATTGTTTAAAATATACCAGTAGAATTACTTCCGGTAGTTCTTTTGTTGCGGGTACACCGGATAAAATACGATTGATGGTGTGGGATGCCATGTATTTGAAAGGGACGCAGTTGTTTAATGATGATTATTCTTACGATCCGTTTGATGTGACGATAGACGAGGTACAAATTCTTTCGAAGGCCGGAATTGATACGGCTATCGTGACATCCACATCCACGCTGCTTTCAGTGATGGAGGCCGATACTTTACATGTAAGGTGCTCTTTTTCGACAATGGCAGAGTTAAGTGGAGTCGTTTTGTTTGATGATCCGTGGCGAACTTACGAATATCCTCAAAAGTGGCGGGTTGATTTGGATGAGGACGAGAATTACGAGTCTGGTTGGGATGCTTATGGCATATATGTCAGTTCAACCATGTTTACGAATACAGGAGGGAATAGTTACGTGGTTGACTTCACGATCCCTATGGCTAATTTTTCTGCATGTTTAGGTCGGAATCCTAGAGGTGCGACGGAAGTTTTTAATCGAGAGTTGCGTTTCCGTTTTATTGGGAAGAATGGCATGGCTTATCCACACGTGGCTACTTCGTTGAAAGGAGCATTTGAACCGCCACTTCGAAATGTATATGAGGTGACATCAAAGAAATTTTCTGTTGGGGTTACAAATGAATTTGTTTATTTACATGATATAGCGACTCGATACGGCACGTGGGAAGAGAAGTAGCAATGATAAGTGATACAAAGTGGAGAATTATCGTAAAGGGAATTCTGAAATCCCACGAGTATATTTGTGAAAGTAATATGATGTTACTATAAGTAATTAATTTTATAGAGGAGCCGGAATGTCACTATTCCGGCTTTTTCGTTGTAGTTTCTGTTTGTGAAAATTTGTTTTTCGAAATAAAAAAGCTAGTTTTATGTACCCATAAAATCGAAGGTGTTCGTTTTGATAACAGTAAACAGAGTTCCTTGAGGGAAAGTGTTAGTGTTTTATGAACCAAATATAAATTTATGGGAAAAAAGAATGTGTTTTCTTCGTTCCGGGGCGATCCGGAACTGATCAAATTGGTGAGGACAATGAAGCTAATTATTGTTTTTTTGATGGTGTCAGTGAGCGCGCTTTTCGCAAACGTTGCAGCACAAGACATGAAATTGGACTTACGGGTAGAGCATAAATCCTTAATCGAAGTGATGGATTTACTAAAACAAAAGTCGGGTTTTTCGTTTATTTACTCTGCCGCGGAGGTGGAATCCGTCACGGGGATCACGATGGATGTCCGGGATAAGACCATTCGTGAAGTTCTTGATATTGCATTAAGTGGGACAGAATTGACTTACACGATCGAAAGTAATCTGATTATTTTAAGGAAGGTTGTTGCCCAACAACAGCAACAACAAAAAAGAGTAGTTACGGGGTATGTGACCGGGCAGAATGTAAAAGATACGTTACCGGGAGTGACGGTAATTGTAAAGGGAACGTCGAAAGGGGTGACGACAGATATTCACGGTAAATATACGATTATACTACCGGATGGGGATGATGTTGTGTTGTGTTTCTCGTTTATAGGTAAAGAGACAAAAGAGGTGAAGTACACGGGACAAAAAACGTTGAATGTTAAATTGTCAGATAGTACAGAAGAATTGGAAGAAGTGGTTGTGAATGCCGGTTATCTGAAGATTGACAAGCGGCAGTTAACCAGTTCCGTGACCACGATTAAGATGGATGATATTATGGCTCCAGGTATGCGGACGTTGGACCAGATGTTGGAAGGGCATGTGCCGGGAATGATCTTTATGCAGAATTCAGGACAAGTGGGGGCAACTCCGCGTTTACGGATCCGGGGAACTTCCACGGTGATGGGATCACAGGAGCCTTTGTGGGTGATTGACGGGATTATTCAAGAGGAACCGGTGAACGTGGATCCTAGTCAGTTGAATGATTTGGACTTCGTGAATTTGTTGGGTAATGCCATATCTGGATTGAATCCGGAGGATATAGAGCAAATCGACGTGTTAAAGGATGCTTCTGCGACGGCTTTGTACGGAACGAGGGCAGCTAATGGTGTGATCGTGATTACTACGAAACAAGGTAAAGTGGGTCCCCCGATGGTGAGATATAGTTTCGGTGGAACTTATTCTCGCCGGCCTCGTTATTCGGACCGGACAATGAACGTGATGAATTCAGCGGAACGAGTGGCGTTTTCGAGAGAATTGTTGGAAAAACAGATGGCTTATCCGAATAAAAATACGTGGATCGGTTATGAAAAAGCTTACGAGGATTATCGTAACGGATTGTTAAGTCCCGAGGAATTCCAAGATGCCACGGAGTATTATGAAACGTTAAATATGGACTGGTTGGATGCCATTTACCGGGATGCTTTTTCACATAATCACACGCTATCGTTTTCGGGTGGTTCCTCTAATGCAAAGTATTATGCATCCGTGGGGTATAATCGTTCGAATGGTGTGTTACGAAAAGAGAATGGGGATCGTTACACGGCTAATATGAATGTATCTTTAAATTTTAATCGTTTTAAAGCCCAATTCAAATTGGGGGGGAACGTTCAGGAGCAAGAACACACCCCTTCGGACGTGGGGTTGGCAGATTATGCCCACAATGCCAGCCGTGCCGTGCCATTGTATAACGAGGACGGGTCATTGTATTTCTATCCCAAACAAGGTGGATATGGGAAACCTTGGTTTAATATTTTAAATGAGCGTGATAATTCTTACCAGAATATTGATAAGAATTCACTTAATTTTTCTGCTCAATTGGATTATAATATTTTGGATGATTTAAAGTTGAGTACGACATTTTCTTATGCCATTTCAAATACAAATGAGGATGTTTATCATGGAGAGGATACATTTTATTGTTTGAATTTGGCTAAAAAGGATTTTAAGGATCCCGCAGGGCATTATGAATCTTCTTCATGGATGACGGCAACACTCTTGCCTTACGGTGGGGAGTTGAAACGGAACGAGACACGGAACAAAAATTATATGGCACGTGTACAGGTGAATTATAATTTGTTTTTGGATGAGAATCATGATCATCTGGTACAAATTATGGCAGGGGGGGAGTTGTCATCATCAAATTACACGGGGTTGAACAAAACTTTTCGCTGTTATCAGCCGGAACGGGGATTACTCGTCGGGAATGTAGATACGGAGAAGTATAAAACTTATATAAATTGGCTTGCAACAGATCAAAATGCCCGGGGAGTGTTGAAGGATAATTTGAATAATCAGGTTTCTGCTTATGGTGCAATAAATTATAGTTATAAAAATCTGTATATTTTGAATGCCAATATGCGTGTGGATTATAGCAATAAGTTTGGAGATCGGTCCCGGGAGAAGTTTTTGCCGATCTGGTCTGTATCCGGCCGTTGGAATGTGAAACAGGATATAATGGAAGATGTGTACTGGGTGAATGATCTTGCGTTGAAAGCTTCTTTTGGGTATCAAGGTACGGCACATTCCACTCAAAGTCCGAAGTTACAGTTGACGAAAGGAGAGTTGAATGGGGCTTTCGGGGAGTTTTCATCGACAATTAAATCATTCCCAAATCCGGATTTGGCTTGGGAGAAAACGATGAATTTAAATGCAAGTATTGATTTTTCTTTGTTTAATAACAAGGTGAATGGCTCGTTTTCCTATTATTACAAAAAAACGACAGATGCTTTTTTAAATAAGAAGGTTGCACAGGTGAATGGGGTTTCTTCTTATGCGGTAAACGAGGGTACGGTAGAAAATCAGGGGCTAGAAGTGGCGTTAAATATTAACCCGATTAATACTGCCGTTGGTGGCAATCGTAAAGGATTTTCGTGGCGGATTGACCCGCAATTAGGGCAAGTTGTAAATAAGTTAATTAACAAAGTGCTTGAGACGGATAAATATGACCCGTTACACGATGATTACACGTATATGGATTTTTTAAATGGTTCTGCTCACGTGTCGGGTAAGCCGCTTAATTCGTTCTATTCTTATGAGTTTACGGGGTTGAGTCAGAAGGATGGCCGTCCTACTTTTGCTCGTGTGGGAGAGGAGTATTTTGCAGATTACGTGGATATGCCAAAATCAAAGGTATTTACGAAGGTGATGAGATATTCCGGGTGCCGAGTACCTTATTTACAAGGAGGTATTAACAATACAATCCAATGGAACGGTTTCGTGTTGAATTTTAATCTAGCATATAGTATCGGTTCCAAAATTCGTTTGCTAAAATTGTATGATCCACAAGCGAAGAGTGCTGCCGTTGAGCCTATTCAGAATCTAAGAAAAGAGATGGTAAAGCGGTGGCAGACTTCGGGGGACGAAAAGCACACGAATATACCGGGATTGTTGTCCGCATCGGCTTATACGGAAACATTAACCCCATGGTGGAATGGTGAGCCGTATGCATTTGCGGAGAATATCTGGGAGATGTATAATTATTCGGATATTCGGGTCGTGAGTGGAAATTATTTGAAATTACAGAGTTTGAATTTACGTTACGTGTTTTCTGACCAAGTGTGTAAACGTTTAAACGTAAGTTCACTTTATGTTTCTCTTTCGGGGACGAATTTGTTCACGTGGAGTGCAAAGGAATTGAGAGGACAGGACCCAACTTCGCAATCCGGTTCTTCGTCTAAAATTAACGTGGCGGTACCTGCAACGTATACTATAAGTGTTAATGTGGCATTTTAAAAGATGAAGTGTATGAAAAAAGTATATTTTTTAGTTTGGATGTGTCTCTGGGGACTAACCGGATGTAGTGATTTCTTGGAAGAAGATTCGAAAGAGAATACGTACGCAACTTCTTGTAGTGATTTAAATGAGTTATTGGTGGGAAGCGGCTATATGGAGCATCAAGTTGCATACAATAATACAAAATTTACGATAAAAACGGCTAGCGGACCTTATTTTCCTTGGTTGCACGTGATGGATGATGATGTAGAGGAGGTCGTGCTAGGCAATTATACGGAGACCAATTCCCGTTATAAGCTGAATCCTTTCTATACATGGGAGAAGGATCCTTTTAATGAGGCAGGAGTTCTTTTTAATGACCCGACTTGGGGACGTCTATATAAACATATTGCGGTGACGAATGTGATTTTGGACAAAGTGGAAGAGTTTACTCATGATACAGAAGAGGATCGCAATATCATACGCGGACAGAGTCATTTTTTAAGGGCCACGTATTATTATTTGTTAGTGAATATTTATGCGAAACCTTATGATCCGATCTCCGCGGCCACTGATTTGGGTGTCCCGTTGAAGTTGACACCATACGTAGAGGATATTGATTACAAGCGAAGCCCTGTGGATAGCGTGTACCACCAGATCGTGCGGGATTTGAAACAGGCTATTCATTATTTGGATGGTTATGAACCAAAAACCGTACGGCGAGCCACGAAGAGTGCTGCCCAGTTGTTCCTGAGTCGCGTGTATTGTTATATGGGGCAATGGGATTCCGTTCCGGCGTTATGTGAATCTGTTCTTGCACGGGAAAAATATCAATTGAAGGATTTGACTGTAACGAAAGATACCGGTTGGATCGATGCGAATTCTCCCGAGATTATTTTCTCGCAAGGAAGTCATTCCACAAATTTTGTTTTTAAAGGAGAGTATGAGAATTCTACAGATGGAATATCGGGGTACCGAATTTCTGATGAATTGCATCAAATATTTGATGAAAATAAAGATAAGAGGTGGATGTTATCGGTAGATACGATTGATGTGGAGGGATTTACGATTTATATTCCTCGTAAGGTGAGGGCCAGTATGCCGAGTGAGGAATTTTCGTTCGTTTCGGATAATTTTACGTTCCGGTTATCAGAGGCTTACTTGAATTTGGCGGAAGCTTTGGCGATGACAGGCCGTGAGGGTGAGGCTCGCAATGTATTGGAAAAACTAATGAAAAAACGGATTGTTGATCTGGCACCGATTACGGAATCGGGAGAAAGCTTGATCCGGTTAATTCGGAAGGAACGTCGTCGGGAATTTTGTTTTGAAGGACAACGATGGTTTGATTTGAGACGTTATGCCGTATCTTCCAAATTTCCGGAGACGAAGAGCATCAAACATGTAGTTTATGATTACGCGTACGGGGATAAGAGTACACCCGGTGTGTACAGGGGATATTATCAGTTGCCGGATTATCCGGATGGTGGATGGGTGTTGCCGATACCGACGCAGGAGATTGAACAAACGGAAGGTAGTATAGTGAATAATGATAGAGAAAGTTGTCTTTTTTATGAATAATGTGATGAAAATAAATATATTATTGGAAGGTTTTTTAGCCTTGATGTTGTTTTGTTCTTGTGGAGATAATGATGAAGCGTTTCCTTCACACATGGAAAAAAACTGGTATGTTATAGAATATGATCCTAATGCTAGCGAGCTGGATCGCCTGATATATGAGGTTTATGATCGAACCGGATTCCCGATTTTTTATAGTGATACGATCGGGTCTCAAACTCGGTATGATAAGGGGGGAAATCCTTACACGTATTATGAGGTTTTTAAACCTGGGTATATATTTACGAATAGAACGACGGCCCCTGTCTATTCTATAGAACGAGATGAAAATAGGTTACGGCAAATGGTGGAATTGCTTGATGAATATGTGTTGGAACCTTATTTTTCGAAGGAGCGTGTTTCTCTTGATCAAGGAAAGTACGGACCGCTTGCCTTTCTATTTGTAGATACCTTACTTACGGGAAGCGGAAAAAAGGCTGATTCTCTCTATTTAGATTTAGGTGTGTTGGTGTTAAGTACCCGGTATACATGTACTAGGGGAACGAATAAGTTTATTTCCGTGAGCGAGATGACAGAGGCGGAAAAGGTGAAATATGGATGGAATCTGGCGATATATGAGCTGTTACGTTATTTCCAAAATTCTTATCCGGATGAAATTAGTGCATATTTTGACATGACAAAAGAGAATCCGGATTTGGAGGGGTATAATTATGATCTTTTTGAAATAGCAAAAATCAATAAATCGTATAATTACGTGACCGGATTGAAAGGATACGATTTCGATTTGAATGAACCTCGGAAATATGGCGTATTACTTTATAAGAAATATGATAAATATAGCGTGTATTTTCCTACTTTCCTAGAAGATTTATCTTCTTTCATAAACATGATTTACACGAAGACAGATGCCGAAATTCGAGTGGAGAATGGTGAGTATGAACTACTTATTAAACGCTACGAGGCTTTGGTGGAATTGTTGAAAAAAAGTGGTTTGATCCAGTTTATTAAAGGATAACAGATAATTCCGTAATATGATAAATCCCCATGAGGCTGTTTGCCAAGTGGGGATTTTTTTTAGAAAATAGTATAGTTCCTGTACCCAATTTTTACTAGATGTTCGTTCTAGATTAAAATTTAAGTGAAGTGTACATGAATAGAATGAAACTTATGAGAAAGAGGATGTTCCCTTTTGTGTGTATCGTGTTGTTGAGCGTTTCGCTTCGAGGGCAGGAAGTCGTTAAAGACAGCCTGCGAGAGAAAAGTATCTCGATCGAGGAGTGTCAGCAATGGGCAATGGAGAATTACCCGGCAATTAAACAACACGATCTGTTGGAGAAAGCCAAGGAGTATACCTTATCGAATATTGCCCGGGTTTATCGGCCGGAGTTCGGTTTGTCGGGAGTAGCCTCGTGGCAGTCGGAGAGGATGGAATTGGATTTGAAAATGCCGGAAAAGGTGAATATCAGTATGGATCTAAACGGGCCGGTGAATATTCCGGTGTCCATTCCCGAAATGTCGATACCGGTGAGTGATCGGGATCGATATAATATGTCGTTGTCGTTGAAGCAGGCTTTGTGGACCGGGGGAAGGGTGAAAGCGGGGAAAGAGGCAGCCAAAAGAGAAATCGACATGATGCATGCGGGGTTGGACGCCCAGTTATACGAGATTAAGGATAAGGTAAAAGAATTGTATTTCGGTTTATTAATGATAGAGGGGAAAGAAAAGCAATTAGACCGGGCGGACGAGATTTTGGATAGTTTACGCGTTCGGGCAGAAGTTGCTTTGAAAGAGGGTGTCGTTTATGAAACGGATTTGGATGTGATAGAAGTCGAACGAATCAAGTACAGACAGTTACGGATGGAATTGGAGGCTAAGCGTGAGGCTTGTCTAGGGGTATTGTCCATGTTGATTCGCCGACCATTATCCAAAGAGACGAGATTACAGATGCCCTTGGAAGTAGAATTGGAAAAAGGTGAAATCAAGCGGCCGGAGTTGAAATATCTGGATAGTAAGATCAAGCGCTTGGAGGCAGATTTAAAGATGCAGAATGCTGAGAATATGCCGAAGTTAGGTCTGTTTGCCACGGGTGGTTACGGGAAATCAGGACTGAATACTTTTGATCGGGATTTCAAGCCTTATTTTATTGGGGGGGTGATGTTAAGCTGGAATTTTGGAAAATTGAATACATTGAAGAATGATCGAAAGCTGAAACAAATACAGCAAGAGAGCGTGAGGGTTGAGCAGGAGAGTTTTATTTTTAACACGAGAATGGAGGCCCTGATGCAGGATTCCGAAATTAGGAAGTTACGAGAAATGGTGGAGAGTGACGAACGGGTGGTCGATTTACGTGAGGCTATCCGGCAAGCATCAGAGGTTAAGTATGCTAATGGGGTATATACTATTTCGGAGTTGATTACTGATGTGAATCAAGCGTTGATTGCCCAACAGGAGAAATTACTACGTGAGGTTGAGTTGAAAATGATGATTTATTCGAAAAAAATAACGTTAGGCTTGTAGTTCACAAAGTCATAATTCAAGCGAATTGATAAAGTTTAAAGTATTTGAGTGATGAAAAATAAGGTTTTAAGTATTGTTGTTTTAGTTTGTTTAGGAGTTGGTTGCAAAGATAAGACTGAAGAACGTCTAGTTTCGGGAATGTTCGAAACGAGGGAGATCGTTGTTTCGTCGGAAATCAGTGGAAGAGTGGAGCGTCTGGATATTATGGAAGGGGACTATGTTGAAGCGGGGAAAGTGGTGGGGGTGATTGACACGATGCAGTTACATTGGTTGAAAGTGCAAGCGCAACAAGCGGCTGTAGCCGTGAATGAACGAATTCCGGATTTGGATAAGGTGCTGGAAGTTTATCGTTTAAAATTGGAGAAAGGGGAAAAGGAGTTGGCTCGGGTGGAACGCTTGTTGGCAGGAAAGGCAGCAACGCAAAAGCAGTATGATGATGTGAAAGCAATGGTGGATGAAGGGCGTTCCGCTTTAGCCGGACAAACTCACCAAGCAGAAGTGATGATCGCAAGTGCCAAGGCAGAAAGTGCAGCTATTGCTTTGAAGGTGGATCAGGTGAGTGATCAGATTCGTCGTTGCATTATTACGAATCCTATATCCGGTGTCGTTTTAGCGAAGTACACGGAAGAGAAAGAGCTTACCGCTCCCGTGAAGGCTCTTTACAAGATTGGAGACATGAAAAATATGTATCTTCAGGTTTATGTAGAGGGTAGTCAGGCAAACCGCCTGAAAGTTGGGGATGCCGTGCAGGTGTTTGCCCAACTGGGTGGAGGGGAAGAACGGGAATACCAGGGAAAGATTTCGTGGATTGCCTCGGATGCGGAGTTTGTACCCAAGACTGTACATACTCAGGACGAGCGAGATAATCTGGTATACGCCGTGAAAATTCACGTGGAAAATGATGGTGTTTTGCGTGTGGGGATGTATGCGGACGTGAAATTTAACGCATTGTAATCCAGAAGATATGATTGTAGCGGAAGATATAAATATGAAGTACCGTCAGGTACTTAAAGAGATTGTTGCCTTGAAAAATATCTCTCTAGAAGTGAAAGAGGGGGAAATTTTCGGGTTGATTGGTCCGGATGGGGCAGGGAAAAGCACGTTATTTCGAATTTTGACAACCCTTCTTCTGCCTACCGGAGGGAAGGCTACAGTCGGGGGATATGATGTGATCAATCAATACCGGGAAGTGAGAAATATCGTGGGGTATATGCCGGGAAAGTTTTCTTTGTATCAGGATTTGTCGGTAGAGGAGAATTTACGCTTTTTTGCCAGTGTGTTCGACACTACGATACAGGCTAATTATGACCAGGTGAAGGATATATACGAACAATTGGCTCCTTTTAAGAATCGAAAGGCCGGAGCTTTGTCCGGGGGAATGAAACAGAAACTAGGGTTGTGTTGTGCCTTGATTCATAAACCCAGGGTGTTGTTCTTGGATGAGCCGACAACAGGGGTGGATCCGATCTCTCGTAAAGAGTTTTGGGACGTGTTGAAGAGGTTGAGCAAGGACGGAATATCCGTTTTCGTGTCAACTCCTTATATGGACGAGGCTCGTTTGTGTGACCGGATCGGGTTGATTTTTCATGGTGGTTTACTGGATGTTGATACGCCGAATCGATTGATCGGGAAACACGACAAAAAGTTAGTTGCTTTTAGAGCAAGAGATATGTACCGTTTGTTGAAAGATATTCGGAAAACACCGGGTGTTTATTCTTGTTTCACGTTTGGTGATTCCCTGCACACGACCTTTGAGGAGAACGATTTTCCTGTGGAGGAATTCACGTTATCTTTGAAAGAGGCTGGATATGCCGACGTGGAATGGCGTGATATCAAAACCGGGATAGAAGATTATTTTATGATGTTAACGAATGATATTAGTGATGGAACGGGTTATTGAAGTGGAACGGTTGGCAAAGAAATTCGGGAATTTCACGGCAGTAGATCATATCAGTTTTTACGTGGAACGTGGGGAAATATTTGGCTTTTTAGGTGCGAATGGGGCGGGGAAAACGACGGCTATGCGTATGTTGTGCGGGTTGAGTAAACCTACTTTCGGAACGGGAAGAGTGGTCGGGTTCGATATCCTCCGGGAGTCAGAAAAGATAAAGAGCCGGATCGGTTACATGAGTCAGAAGTTTTCGTTGTATGAAAGTCTGACGGTAAAGGAAAATATACGTTTGTATGGCGGTATTTACGGGATGCGGCGTTCCGAGATTCTAAACAAGATGGATGACGTTTTGGCATACTTGGGGCTTTTGTCCGAGCGGAATACGCTTGTACGTTTGTTGCCACAAGGGGTGAAACAGCGTTTGGCTTTTTCCGTGGCTACCTTCCACAAGCCTCAGATCGTGTTTTTGGATGAACCGACCGGAGGGGTGGACCCGGCCGTGCGAAGGATGTTTTGGGAGTTGATATATCAGGCTGCTGCGGAAGGTATTACTGTTTTCGTGACTACGCATTACATGGATGAAGCCGAGTATTGTGATCGGGTGTCGATCATGGTGGATGGACGGATTCAAGCATTGGCTTCACCCTCGGCATTGAAGCAACAGTACGAGGTTCCGGGGATGCAGGAGGTTTTTTATTTATTGGCTCGGAAAGCCCAAAGAAAGGAGTGATGGTATGAAATTGAAAACGTTTATAGATCAGTTTTTGGCTTTCACTCGAAAAGAATTTTTTCATATTCTACGGGATAGGAAGACCTTGTTGGTCCTGGTGGTTTTGCCTATCTCGCAATTATTGATATTCGGTTTTGCTTTGAATAGCAGTTTGACGGAAATGCCAACAGCTGTGCTGGATATGTCAAATGATCGGATGAGCAGGCAAATCGTGTCGGAGATTGATGCAAGTTCTACTTTTAAGATTGTGGAATATGTGTCATCCATGCAGGAAGTGGATGAATTGTTTAAGTCCGGAAAGTTGTCACTGGTACTCGTGTTTATGCCCGGTTTCGAGAGGGAGATTAAAAGAACGGGAAAGGGAAATATGCAAGTTATCATGGATGCTAGTTTACAGATTAATGCATCGACGTTGGAGTCTTATATTCTGGCAACCTTGTTGACGTACCAGCAAAAAATAAATGCGGGGCGTGAATTACCGATCCAGATTATTCCGGAGGTGAAGATGCGTTATAATCCCCGGCTGAATAGTGCTTTTCATTTTGTGCCGGGTGTGATCGGTATCGTGTTGATGTTGGTTTGTTCGATGATGGCCTCTCTGGCAATCGTGAAAGAAAAGGAATCGGGAACGATGGAAGTGTTACTAGTATCTCCTGTACGGCCACCTGTGATTATCTTGGCGAAACTAATGCCTTATTTGCTCATCGGAATGATTAATATCGTGGTTATTTTGTTGATTTCGGTCTTCGTGTTAAAAGTTCCCGTGGCTGGAAATATCTTTTTACTATTTTTTGTCGGTACGATTTTCACGTTATCATCATTGGCGCTGGGAATCATGGTTTCGGTCCTGACAAAAACACAACGGAGTGCGATAATTATTTCGATCGCAGGGTTGATGTTACCGGCAATTACATTATCCGGTTTTATTTTTCCCTTGGATTCATTGTCCATGGGGATGAAGGTGATTGTTCATGCCATGCCGGTGACCTTGTTTATCTCCTCTGCGAGGAATATCATGATCAAAGGTTTGGGAATGGAGGCCGTTTATCCGGAATTGTGCGGTTTGGTTGTGATTACCGTGGTTTTAATTGCTATTAGTATTAAATGTTTTAAAAACCGCTTATCATGAGGATACTAGGATTTTTATTACAAAAGGAGTTTATCCAGATATTCAGAGATAAGACGATATTATTGATATTGTTTTTAATCACGGTGATCCTGTTGTTTATTCTTCCGCCGGCGGCTAAAGTGCGTACGTCACGAATTTCGTTGAGCGTGGTGGATCATGACCGGACGACAACTTCCTCTAATTTCCTGCGAAAACTGACGAGTTCGAAACAATTTGCTATTGGGGCTTACGTGGATACTTACGAGGAAGGGCTGGAGGTCTTGGAGAGAAGTAAGACTTCCGGGATTCTTGAAATCCCGAAAGGGTTTGAAAAGAATATCATGGAGCGGGTTGAGGCTCCCATTATGTTGGAAATTGATGCCGTGAATGGGGTAACAGCAGGACTCTCATCATTTTATTTTTTGCAAATTCTGGGACAGTATATTGGGGAGTATGCAGATGGTTTTGGTTTCCAACCGGGTTTTCGGATAGAATCACAGGAGGAAGTGTTAGCCCGGGTAGAGGCCGAGGCCCAAGCTGAAATGATAAAGCGATTTAAAGAAAAGGCGGAATCTCAAGTTCGAACGGCCCAAGCACACGAGGAGATGTCTAATCAGGTAAAGAGGCAGGAGGAGGGATCAATAGTGTCATTACAGGCGAAAGAATCCGGGTCTTTCCGAAAATTATCAAAAATGAATCAATGGGAAACGAATGAGGAAATCGTTGTTCCCCGGGTCATGATGAATTCGGGCGTGTCGGATGTAAGTGTTCCGTTTATGGAAAAGCCTGCGAATCGAGAGTTTGAGCAAGTTAACATGATCGTGAATCATCGTTATAATCCGGATGGAGAATCTAGTTTATACCAGATTCCTTCTCTTTTGGCGATATTGGTATGTATTATCGGAACGGTATTGGCAGCGTTGAATATCGTGACGGAGAAAGAGAGTGGTACTATCGAGCAAATGAACGTGAGCCCGGTTAAACGAGGCGCTTTTATCTTTTCGAAAATTATACCTTCATGGGTGATCGGGATGGCGATTTTGACCCTCGGGTTGATTATCGTGCGGGTGATGTACGGGATTGTTCCACAGAGTAGTTACTGGAGCATTTATCTGGTTTCTTTTCTTTTCCTGGTCTCAATGGTCGGGTTCGGTGTGTTGATTTCTACGGCCTGTCGGAATCAGCAACAGGCGATGTTACTTTGCTTTTTCTTTTTGTTGATCATCTGTTTATTGTGTGGGATGTGGACCCCGATAGATAGTATGCCGGGTTGGGCCAGGGTTATTGCGGATATAAATCCATTGCGCTATTATATTGAAGTGATGCGGCTTTTTTTTGCTTACGGTAGCGAGTTGAGACATGTGTTACCTCAGATCGGGGCGTTGGGTGTGTTTATCGTGGTATTTAATACTTGGGCCATTTGGAATTTTCGAAAAGCTAGATAATGTTTGAATGTTGTATGTATAATAAAGTGTGATATGATGAAATTTAGGTTATTGTTGTTTGTTATGATGTTTACAGGAGTCGTAACGAACGCTCAGGAAGGAGTGAAATTTGAGGATTTAACTTTTAAAGAGGCTTTAGCAAAAGCAAAAGCCGAAAATAAGCTCGTGTTTATGGATTGCTATACCTCATGGTGCGGGCCTTGCAAGAAAATGTTGAATACCGTTTTTGTCCAAAAGGAAGCCGGTGATTTTTTCAATCCTCGTTTCGTGAATATCAAATATGATATGGAAAAGGGGGAAGGGATAGAACTGGCAAAACAATTTAACGTGAAGAGTTTTCCAACGTTTTTTATTATACGTCCTGATGGAAGTATACAACATAAAGTCGGAGGTGCCGGATCATTAAATTCTTTCCTTGGCTGGGTCGAGAGAGGGCTACACGAGGAGACTTCTCTTGATTTTCTAAATAAACAGTATGAAAAAGGGACGATGAATAAAAGGCAATTGTTGGATTATTACTGGGTCCTTCTTTGTGCGGGTGAAAAAGAAAAGAGTAAAGTGGTATTGGAGGTATTGAAAGGGAAGCTGGATGATCATGACCGATTGCAAGCGGATTACTGGTTTTTGACGGAAGGACAACCTTATGGATCTTCTGGGTTTAATTTTGTCACTACTCACTATTCTGAATTTAAGAGAAATGTAGGGGAAGAGAAAATACATGATTATTTATTGAAAAATTTTCATAAAGTTCTTGATAATGAATTCGAACGGAAGGGTGGTGCCGATAAAAAAGCGATGAAAAATTTGTTTAATCAAATTTCAAAAGAATGGTCCTCTATGGACTGGGTGCCGGATGCACGGTTACAGAATAAATTGAAATTGCTTGGTGCTTGTGTTGCAGAGGATTCCAAACAGATTGTTTCTTGTCTTGAGTTTGGATTGGACAAGCAGTTGGTTCCTAAATGGAATTACGATTTATGGGTTATGTTGTCGACTTTGGATTTTGTGAATGTGAAAGAGGGGAAAGTGGATAGCAAGCGAATTTTAGCATTGAAAACGAGAATTCAGGGATATTTTGCTAATTCTCCTAGCATTCTGAAAAGGTTAGATCCTTACTTTGAGAAATTTAATTGATTTGCTCTTTTTTATTCATGAAAATAAATTTGGATTTGAGCGTATGAATCAAGTTATTGTTGAAACTAATATAAGAAATTTAGTATGAAAAGAATTTTGTTTTTTTGTAGCGTTTGTTTGATGATTACTTTTGTGATCAACACGATGGTTGCTTGTCGCAGTTGTGGAGATAAGAGGGTGGATGATATTTCTAAAGTACCGGGTATTTATGAAGGTCAGGCAGAACTCCAGATTCCGGAAAATCTAAAGAAAATGGTGAAACCGGATTCCACGGGGAAAAGTCCGATTCCAGACGGGCCAATACCTTGTAAATTGGAAATAAAAGAAAATAAGAATAAAGAGTTAACGATTGAACTGGTTGATTTCAAAATGCCGATGAAAGGGATGGAATTAACCCCTTCTTCCTGTCGGGTAAGTCAGGAGGGTGAAGCATTTGTTTTGGAAGGCGAAGGTAAAGTGTCTCTGGGGACAAAAGGTTCTCTATCTTATGAACACGAGGGAAAAATAGAAGGTACCGATATTCATTTGGATGGAACCGTTTATATAATACCTAAATTATTGGGGGTGAAAATTGTATTTGATGGGGCGAAAAGTTAACATTTTTGGAATTATAAATTATACTAAAATGAAAAATGTATTTTTATTTTTGATGGCATTGTGCAGTGTTGCATCCTTTTTTGCTTGTAGCGATGACAATGATGGAATGAATCCAAAAAGTTTGAACGGGATTTATGCAAATGCTAGTACAGGTAACGTGTTAGACTTGAAATACAGTAATTCCGAATTTTTTGGGAAGACGGTCGAATTTCATACGGCAGATGGAATAAAAGCGACTTTAAAATTGAATGGGGTTATCCCGGGGGAAATGGAGACTGTTCTTTCGGATGTTGAATTAATTTCGGATGATGCTGGTTATAAATTTACGACAAAAGATGAAAATGATAGTCGTACGATAGATTTCGTGGGTGGCGTGGAGAATGGAAAATTAGTATTGGAGGTAAATGCAAAGTTTAATAATGATTTAATCGGTAAGTGGTTGTTAAATAAAGAGAACTCGATGGCCATGACGTGGATGACTGTTGATGGTAAATCTGTTCAGTTGGCACAAATAAGGAATGTAGAAGGGAAACCTCTGGGTCTTAGGTTGACCACAAAAAATATTGTAACGTTTGCTCTACCGACATTGAAAAAATTGTTGCCGAAATATTTGAAGGATGTGACATTCATGGAAGATGGAAATATTATTGCTACATATAATGCGTCGAAACAAGGCGAGAATGGAGCCGAAACACAGGATAGTTGGAAAACATCGAATCTGAATCAGGCTCATTATCGTGTAAAGGATGATGTTTGTTGCGTTTACCCGAACTTGGAAATGATTATGCATCAAATGGAAACAGGTGGAACAATCGATGTTGTTCTTCTTCAGCAACTTCTGATAAATGGAATCCCCTGTCATTTCGAGTTGTCCGAAGGAACTGAAGCGACACAAGATGCTTTGTATATGTATTTGAATGAAGAGTTCTTTAAACAATTGATCCCTTTTATAAAATTGGCGGGAACCTTGATTTCAGAGGATACACTGATACCCGTAAGTGATTCCATATATATTTCGCTAAAGGAAATTATGACCAATTTGCCGGAGGCTTTGGAAAAAACGGAAAGTATGAACGTAGGATTGAATTTTGTTGTTGAGAATAATTGATAAATTCAATGAAGTGCCTGTAAGGATTTGATATGATCTTTAGGGTACTTCTTTTTTCCTGTTTCTTCTTTAAAGAATGATGAAGGTGTCTAGAAAATACTCAGATGTAAGATGCTGATTTACAAAGTGAATAGGTGTAATAAGTTTTTGCTGGTTCCGCAATTGTGGTTAGTTTTGAAAAAACTTACTTAGATTTAGCTCGTCATCAATTTAGTAAAAGGGGCTGTGTTCAAACTGGCACAGCCCCTTATGATATGATTAGAGAAGATTGGCATTTGCATGATTTGAATCAGATGTAACCGATTAATACAACCTGATCAAGAAGCGTTGTTGTTTCGATGAAAACAGTTTTTTTATCTTGCATAAAATTTTCTCTCCATCCCAAAATCACCCATAAATTATTCATAAAAACATATTAAAGACACTCATGAACGTCTTTGATTCCCGAGTACATCGAATCCTTAATGAAATTTTACCCTGCATTGCTTGTATTTCATCTTAAAAAGTTTATTGTAAACAGAATTAACTCTTGTTGGAATTGAACCATGCCTGAATTTATTTTGTTCAGCCTTCCAGTTTATGTAGAAAACTAGGCGTAATCTAACCGTGAAGTAATCGAGAAGCTACCTTTCATTCGTTGCTTATTCAGAGCTTAAGCGGAGCTTATTCTATCCGGGCTGCACGAGCCACGAGTAAGCTCTGAATCAGTTTCGAAAAAGGATAGTGTTTCAAAAAGTGTGTAAATTCCGAATTGATTATTTTTGTAATGCAATTTTCAAAAATGAATAATTATGGAATTTACACATGAACAAATCTCGGAAATAATTTCCGAAATCACAAACGGTGAACTAGGTTTACAAGGCTTGGTTAAACAAGGTTTAGAGAGTTTAATGTTATCGGAACGTGATCTTCATAACGAGACACGTGGTGACGTGAGTAACGGTTTTCGTGGTCGTCGAGTATGTCATGGCGGTAAGGTCTTCGAGCTTCGGGTCCCGCGTAGTCGTAACAACCATTTTTACCCGATGTTACTGGGGGTGCTAAAAGACCAGGAAGAAGAGGCTCAAAAGCTAGTGAGTAGCCTTTATTGCAGCGGTTTAACCACGGAACAGGTGGGTAAAATTTACGAGCAATTTTACGGCAAACATTACAGTAAAAGCCAGGTTAGCCGCTTGTTGAACACGGCCCGCGAGGATGTAAATGCCTGGCTAGGTCGTGAACTGGATAATCGTTACCCGATAATTTACATCGATGCCACCTATGTCCTCACCCGTCGTGATGATTCCGTTTCCAACGAGGCTTACTACACGGTTTTGGGGGTGAAAGAAGACCGAACCCGCGAGGTGCTGGCCGTGGTGAATTTCCCCACGGAAAGTGCCACGAACTGGAAGGACGTGTTTGAAGACCTCAAGGAAAGAGGCGTGGCCGTGATTGATCTCCTGGTGTGTGATGGATTGCCCGGTATTGAAAACGTGCTGGCAGAAACCTTTCCAAAAGCAGATTTACAATTATGTACCGTGCACCTGAAGAGGAATATAGCTGGGAAAGTCAAGCCCAGGGACAAGAAACAGGTCATGGAAGAACTCAAGCAGGTTTGCGCTCCCGACCAGTGGGAGATCTCCCCGGAAAAGGCTTTCGAAAAATTTAAAGAGTTTATTGCCAGGTGGCAGAAAAGTTATCCCGTTTTGAAAAGATATTGCCACGACAGGTACAGGTTCTATTTCACCTACTTCAAGTACGAGAGGGAAATCAGGGGGATGATTTACACCACAAACTGGATCGAAAGGCTGAACAGGGATTACAAGAGGGTCATCAACATGAGGGGCGCCATGCCAAACCCCCAAGCCGTTATTCTCCTAATGGGAACGGTAGCCCAAAATGCAGATATTTATAAATATCCTATTTATAATTTTTTAGAATCAAGATTATTTTATTGAACTATTTATAATTTTGCAGTCATGAGAAAAGAAGGAATTTACACACTTTTTGAAACACTATCCGAAAAAGAGGTACCTTCTCTCTTCATTCTCGGTAGGATTACCATTACTTCTTTTATTTTAACGCGCACACGGGGAGCCGGATAATGATTTGGTTTACATCTTGGTTTACACGGGGGCTCATTTTGCTTACATCATTGCTTACATGAGGGGGTAAAAACCATGAAAATGGCCTGAAATAAAAAAAGCACCTACAATCGTAAGTGCTTTAAAATGAGAGCGGAAAACGGGACTCAAACCCGCGACCCCCAGCTTGGAAGGCTAGTGCTCTATCGACTGAGCTATTTCCGCGAATAAGTGGGGAGAGCAGGATTCGAACCTACGAAGACGATGTCAGCTGAGTTACAGTCAGCCCCAGTTGGCCACTTTGGTATCTCCCCTTTGTTCAAAGAACAATTATTTCGGGTGCAAATATACAGCTTTTTGGTTTTGGCGCAATAGTTTTTGGTGATTTTTTGCGTGTCGATATTTAATTTCTTTAATAATGTAAAGGAGTTCAGAGGGTTGTTTGACGGAGTTTATGGCGTAAATAGTATTCTTACGTTTGATAATTGTATGTATGGATGAAATAATAACTACATTTGTAATGTGTTATAAATATTATAATTATGCAAGATTTAATAAACGGACGCTGCGGTTGGTGCGGAACGGACGAACTGTATGTAAAATACCATGATCAAGAGTGGGGAAAATTGGTGACCGACGACAAGAAATTATTCGAGTTTCTAGTGTTGGAGAGCGCTCAAGCCGGATTGAGTTGGATAACTATTCTTAGGAAACGGGAGGGATACCGCAAAGCCTTTTGTGATTTTGATGTCAAGCGGGTAGCACGAATGACGGATGAAGATGTTGAACGGTTGATGCAGTTTGATAGTATCGTGAAAAATCGTCTAAAAATCAAATCAACAATTACGAATGCAAGACTATTTATTGATATTCAAAAGGAATTCGGTAGTTTTTATGACTACACGCTGTCGTTTTTTTCCAACAGGAAACCGATTGTCAATATCGTTCGGTCTTTAAGCGAGATTCCGGCGTCTTCTCCTGAATCTGATGCCATGAGTAAGGACATGAAAAAGCGGGGTTTTAAATTCTTCGGGACCACGATTTGCTACGCCCATTTGCAGGCTGCGGGGTTCATTAACGATCATTTGGCAGATTGTATTTGTCGGAGGGATAAATAATATTTTTTTAAGAGGAGAAAAAGAAAACCGCCCGAAGGCGGTTTTAATCATTTCTTTTTGTATCCCACGGGTTGCGTGTAGATAACGATGTGTTTTGCCGGGAGTCCGATGACTTTGGCTAATTCTTCCTTATCCACGGAACCGATGACCACGGTTGCCATATCTTTTGCTGCACAAACCAAATAAACGGATTGTGCCATGTAGCCGGCATGGTGGTAAGAGTATTCTTTCTGGTGTTCCGGGTTCGTGATTCGCCCTTCCTTGTTATGGTCGGCCGTGTAGATAAAACACACGGGAGCGACGCCCATGAAAGGTTGTGGACCACATTCTTTACGGAAATCTCCTTTCTTCACGAGTTCCAGTTCGTGTTTCTCTGCGTTATAGCGATAGATTCCATCTGCCGTGGCCACGTAAAGCACCATTTCTTGCCAGTTCGTGGCGGTGGGAACTGTTCGTTTGCCGCTTTCCGGACGGTTAATACCGTTTGCTGCCCACACTAGGTCGGAAAGGTCTTGTAAGGATAGTTGTTTCGAGTCGAAATTACGGTCTGTTTGCCGTTCGTTCAAACAGTCCATGAGTGCTTTCCCCCCGCTCTTTTTCGGGGCGGGTAATTTGATGTTCTGGGCGCTGACTGCGCCGCCTAATACTGTTAGTACCAGCATTGTGATAATTGTTTTCATTAATTTACAACATTAGTGGGTGTACCATTAAAGAAGTTCAGGATGTTATCAACAGCTTCCTGCCCGGTGGCAATGCGCGTGTCGATAGTGCCTGTAGCGTTGTGAGGGGCAAGGATCACGTTATCCAAGCCGTAGAGCATTTCAGTAACATGGGGTTCATCCTCGAACACGTCCAAGGCGGCCCCGGCGATCGTTTTATTTTGTAAACAGATGGCTAGTTCCTTCTCGTTAATGACTGCCCCGCGAGCAGTATTTACCAGAATAGCTGTCGGTTTCATCATTTCGATTTCCCGTTTCCCGATCATGTGGCGGGTTTCATCTGTCAGTGGGGTATGAATGGAGACGAAGTCCGATCTTTTCAGTAACGTGTCAAGATCGACTTTCTCGTATCCTTCTACTGTACTCCGGTGATTGTAGTAAATAACATTCATTCGGAATGCTTCTGCCAGTTTAGCCACTGTTTTGCCGATATTCCCCATGCCGATAATTCCCAACGTGCGCCCTTCCAGCGTGAAACCGAGATTTTTCATAACGCCCCACATGCTTTCTTTTTCAACCCGGATGCGGCGGTCACATTCGGTAATTCGGCGAGCTGCACTCAGCATGAGGCCCATGGCCATTTCTGCTGTCGGGAAACATACGGCTTTCGGGGTGTTACAAACAGCGATTCCTTTGGAACGGGCGAATTTGATGTCGATGTTGTTGTAACCGACACCGAAATTGCTAATTACTTTTAACTTTTTCCCGGCCTCGATAACCGCATTATCGATAGAGCGGGTGAAGATGCCTAGAATAACGTCGTAATCCGGAACAAGTTTGATTAATTCTTCCGTGGTGAAATACTCGCCTTCCGGCATTGTGATCGTGTGTTCTTTTCCCAGTTTGGCGAATGATTCGCGGGGAATGTTGTAAGTAACTAGAACTTTCATATTTTTAATTTTAAACTTTAAACTCTAAACTTTTCTCAAACTCATGCGGGCATCTGCCGGGGCTTCCAAGCCGATAAACTGTGATGCCAGGTATTTGTAATATCCCGTAACGGCAACCATCCCTGCGTTATCCAGCGAGAAACCCAACCGGGGGATGAAAACTTCCCAACCGAGGCGGGCGCCTTCGTCATACACGGCTTTTTGTAACCCGGAGTTGGCTGATACTCCGCCTCCAATGGCGATTTGTTTGATCCCGGTTTGTTTAGCGGCTTTTTTCAATTTGGCCATGAGAATATCAACGATCGTTTTTTGCAGTGAGGCACAAAGATCGTTGAGGTTATGTTGTATGAAATCCGGGTCGTTTTTGATTTCATCCCGGATAAAGTACAGGAACGAGGTTTTCAGCCCGCTAAAACTATAATCCAATCCGGGGATATTCGGTTTGTTGAACGTGAATCTTTCCGGGTTACCTTCTTTTGCCAAACGGTCGATTACCGGACCTCCGGGATAGGAGAGTCCCATTACCTTGGCACATTTGTCATAGGCTTCTCCCGCTGCGTCATCAATGGTCTGCCCGATAACTTCCATGTCCAGGTAATCCCGTACGATAATAATCTGCGAGTTTCCCCCGGACACGAGTAGGGTTAGGAACGGGAATTTCGGGTGACGGGATTCCACACCCGGTTCTTTGATGAAGTTTGCGAGAATGTGTGCCTGCAAATGATTAACCTCGATCATGGGTATTTGTTTGGCAATAGCGAATCCTTTGGCAAAGGACGTTCCCACAAGGAGGGAGCCCAGTAATCCGGGACCTCTGGTAAAGGCCACTGCATTTACTTCATCTTCTGAGACTCCGGCTTGTTTTAAAGCTTGCGCTACCACCGGGATAATGTTTTGCTGGTGTGCCCGGGATGCTAATTCTGGTACGACTCCCCCGTAGGCCTCGTGAACCTTTTGACTGGCAATAACATTCGATAGCACAACCCCGTCTTTTAGTATAGCGGCCGAGGTGTCGTCGCAAGAAGATTCAATACCGAGAATTACAATGCCCATTTTAATTTCTTGATTTTAGATTTTAAATTTTAGATTGCATAATTCATGATTTGGTGATTTTAGATTTAGTGATTATTAATCACTGAATCATTAAATCGGTCATCACGAAATTAATTCGTTTTACATTTTTCTTAATTTTCAATTATTAAGATGAAATGTCCTGCAATATTAATAAATTTGCGTGCAAACTAAAATAATGACAGCATAAAAAAAATAATCTCCATATTATCTCGGTGTGTGATAGGATTGGTCTTTTTGACCTTTGCGGCATACATGGCTTTAATGACCCCGTTTGTGCAGACGAGGTTAGTGGATTATTTTACCCGTATTTTAGAGGAACGGACGGGAACCACGATTTCTATCGGACGAGTGGAATTTCGCCCGATAGAGTCATTGATTCTAAATGATGTGTTTGTTCGGGATTGTCGCCAAGATACACTTGTGTTTTGCGAGCGACTGGTGATGAAGGTGGATTCCGTGAGTTTCGTGAAAAGACGTTTCACGATCACGGAGGCTGCTTTCGAAAAAGCCAAGTTTAATTTATGGATTGAACGTAGGCAAGATGGAGGGGAGAGTCTTACAAACGTGGAACAGCTCATTAATTCTTTTTCATCTTCCAAGGTCGATACCGTGCCTCAAACCTCTTCGGGGTGGAACGTGAATCTGACTCAGGTAATATTGAAAGATTGTCGTTTCCGGTATATCGAGAGCGATTATGAACCGACAGATTACGGGATTAACTGGACAGACGTTGAGTGTCAGAATCTGAACGTGCGTATTTCAGGTATTGATTTTTCGAACAAACAATATCGGGCTAAAGTTGCGGGACTTCGTTTCAGGGAAAAGTCCGGTTTCGAGGTGACCAATATGGGGGGGGACGTCGTGGCGAGTGATGATAATTTGTTGATAACAAATACGTTTATACAGACGGAACGGAGTAAGGTTTACCTGGATACATTGGAGTATAACTGGGTTCCGGAACACGATTACTGGCGTAATTTTACCACGAGGATGCAACAGCGTTACGTGTTTACCGATTCTAGGGTAAGTTTTGATGATCTGTCGTATTTTAACGGGAAGTTATTGGGGATGCATAATACCGTTTTCGGTAGCGGGGTGGTCTTTAACACGATAAATAATCTGGAAGGGCGTGATTTAGAGATTTATTTGGGTGATAAAAGCGTGCTACATGGTTCATTTGCATCGCACGGGTTACCTGCTTTTTTCGAAACGGATTTCAATATCGATTTCACAGACACGAAGGTGTCTCCACCGGAATTGGAGGCTATTTATATGCCTTGGCTTAGAAGTCATTACGTGAAAATACCGGAAATCTTGCATAAATATGATGTCTTTACTTTCGACGGGAATTTTCAGGGAAAGATTGAGGATTTTGCTGTTAAGGCTCGTACCACGACTCCCGGAATGGTGGGAAGTGTGCTTTTTAATTGCGTGATGGACAGTATCGGGGATATTCGTTACGATGGTTGGTTCGGTTTAGGACAGGTGCAATTCGGATTTCTCACGGAACAATCCTTTTTGGGTAGAGGGTCATTTTTCGGGAAGTTTGATGGGGTGTTGGGGGATTCAACTTCTCGATTTAATTTGTCGAGTAATGTACGTCGTTTGCAGCTATATGATAAGGAAATTCGGGATATTCGCTTGACGTTGGGAACGGAAGGAGAACACTTGTATCTACTTTCTTCCGTGAAAAATGATAGTTTGCAGGCTGATGTTCTTTTGGATTATATCATGGGCGACACGTTGAGCTTGGCAAAGACTGAAGGCTATGTGAACGTGCGTCGGTGGGATTCGTGGGCTCCCTCTGTTTTTGGGGAGAGAGAGTCTATTGAATTTGATTTTAGCGGTAGTTTGAAACAAAGTGAGGATAATCGTTGGGTGGAATTGCTGGTGCCGGGGTTGACATACGAGAACAGCAGGGGGACGTGGAGTACCGATTCCTTGAAATTCTCCACGACTATACTGGGCGAGTATAGTTTCACTCAATTGCAGTCGGATGTGGTGGACGTGACGATGGAAGGTTTTTTCCATTCCTTGAAAGTGACGGATTTATGGAATAGTTTTTTAGTAAGTTATTTGCCCGACTATAAGTACGCCGTTGACAGGGCTTTGCCGGAGGGTACGAGCCTGATGCTGGATGTGCATTTAAATGACATTAATCCTTTTTTGAAGGTGGCTTACCCGCAACTGAAATTGTCCCGGGATGGGAATTTGGCCTGTGAGTATCATTATGCCGATCGTCAGGTAGAGTTGTCTTTAGTGGCAGATACAATTTCCTATGGTGATTTTAAATTACGTGATTCCCGGATGAAACTGAATGGGGACGGGATAAACTTGCACTGCACGTATTCTGCTGATGAATTGAAATATATGAATTTCGGGAAGTTGTATAACGTGCGAAACGTGATAGAGGTAAACACGAATAACGTGAGCGAGCGTCTGACTTGGTGTAATTGGGAGAGGGAGAGTTATAGCGGGTCGTTTGCTGCTAACTTGCGTTTGTTGAAATACGGGGATCGCCATTTAACCCAGGTGTTTATTCATCCGAGTACGTTTGTTATGGCGGATAGTACATGGCACGTGGCACGATCCATGATTTTGAAGGAGGACGATGATATTTTCGTGAATAACTTTGAAATCAGCCGGGGTGAACAGCGTTTTCGTTTATGGGGACGAGTGACGGATAATCCTCGTGATGTTCTTTCTTTGGAATTTCATGATTTCAGTTTGACCGAGTTTAACAAGATCCTTTTTGATAATAAATTACAACTTTTCGGTCAGGTGAATGGTGAAGTGAGAATTCAAGATTTGTATAATGATAATTTGATATATGCCAACGTGAATGTGGATCAGTGGGGAGTTAACCGGGATACATTAGGGGTACTGGATTTGAATTCTCGTTGGGATGCATCGAATAGTGCTTTGGAGATAAGTATGGTTAACCGGATGAAGGAGAGAACCCCGATAGGAGTATTCGGGTATTATAAGCCTTCAACGGATAGTTTGAACGTGAATCTGGAACTTTCCCAGATCGAGGTGAATTATCTGGCCGGTTATTTCCCCGATATGTTGAAAGGTGGTGAGGGTACGATCTCGGGTAATCTGGTTATGAAGGGAACAACACAAAAAGCTTCAATTGACGGTTTTTTGGAAATGGATTCCGTGGCGCTTACGGTAGCCGGGTTGAACACGGCTTTTAAAGTCGATGAGCGTTTACCCGTGAAAAATAATCGGGTCGTGTTGGATAATTTCAAGATATATGATGCCAAGGGGCATGCGTCTGTTTGTTCGGGGTATTACGATCTGAATTCGAATTTATACGATGTGTCGCTTAAATTTAATAATTTCCGGGTGTTGAATACCAAGGCGAACCAGAATGATGCGTTTTACGGGCAACTGTATATCACGGGACAGACCCGGATGAATAATTTGTCCGGCGATGGAGCTTTATCCGTAAATTTGAAACCGGAGGCACATTCCGTACTTTACATCCCGTTAACCTCTGCGTTGACAGAGGAAGACGGGAGTTTCCTACATTTTATAAATAATCGTCAGGCAGATGAGGGGCGGCGTCCGGATGAAGAGCGCTCTTCACTGGTTTCCAATTTTGATTTGAATGCTAATATCGAGATCAATAATAATCTGGAGGTTCAGATTATTTTTGACCCCACGATCGGGGATATTTTGAAAACGGTGGGAAGTGGTAATCTGCGTTTCGGTTTGGGGAAAGATAACGAGTTGGATATGTTCGGGGAATATAAGATTGAAAAGGGGGATTACTTGTTCACGTTGAGTAATTTGATTAATAAGAAGTTCGTGCTGAACCCTGGGGGAAGCATCAGGTGGAATGGCTCGCCGTATGATGCCACGATTGACGTGAGCGCTATATACAATTTGCGTACTTCTTTGAGTGATTTGCTTGCCGGAACCACGACAACGGTGGATAAGACAACGAAAGTGCCTGTTGAGTGCGAGTTGAAGTTGGGGGAGAATCTGATGAATCCCAACGTGCAATTCGGCATTAATTTCCCTTCTCTTGACGTGCAGATGCGAAGTCTGATGCAGAGCTTTTTTTCCAGTCAGGATGAGATTAATAAACAGATGTTTTCTTTGTTGATATTGAACAAGTTCTATACTCCGGATTATGTTGATAAGGATGCCGAGCTGGAAGAACGGAACACGGGCTACCAGATGGGGGTGACGACGGCGAGTGAGTTGCTGTCAAATCAATTATCCCGTTGGTTATCGCAGATCAGTAATAATTTTGATATTGGTTTTTCTTATCGTCCGGGTGATCAGGTGACGACAAACGAGTTCGAGCTGGCCCTGTCGACCCAGATCTGGAATAACCGGGTGACGATTTCTGCAAATGGTAACATGATGGAGAAAGCAAAAACTAATTCCAATACCTCGATTACAGGAGATTTTGATGTGGATGTGAAGTTGAATCGCCAAGGTACATTACATCTAAAGGCCTATTCGCATACCGATGAGAAGATCACCTATAACGCAACCGAAACCGTGCAAGGAGTCGGTGTCTCTTATCAGGAGACGTTCGATACTTTCCGGGAATTATTCCGTAAATATCTGGCTATTTTTAAACGGAAAAAGCAACCGACAGTTCCCGTGCAATCCGCTGATACTAAGCAGTAGTTTCCATTTTTAACTTCCAATTTCCAATTTTTTATTCTTTGTCATTGTTTTTTCCAATTTTTTTCATCAAATTGTACTCGTTACGTGAAAACGTCGAACCTAACTAAAATTATATCATGAAAAAAATGACCGAACAAGAGTACATGGACCGTGAGGCTAAATATGGCGCTCACAATTACCATCCACTTCCCGTGGTGTTAGAAAAAGGAGAAGGTATTTACGTGTGGGATGTTAACGGAAAGCGTTATTTCGATTTTCTGTCGGCTTATTCTGCCGTGAATCAGGGACACTGCCACCCGAAGATTGTAGAGGCAATGACGGAACAAGCCCAAAAGTTGGCTTTGACTTCCCGGGCTTTCTATAATAACGTGCTGGGTGAATGGGAAGAATATATTACCAAATATTTCGGGTACGATAAGGTGCTGCCGATGAATAGCGGTGCCGAGGCTGACGAGACGGCCTTAAAATTATGCCGTCGTTGGGGATATGACGTGAAGGGTATCCCTGCCGATCAAGCTAAGATTATTGTTTGCGATAATAATTTTCACGGTCGTACAATCACGATTGTTACGCTTTCTAACGATCCTTCTTCTTATGCCGGATTCGGACCTTTTACTCCCGGATTCGTGAGAATACCGTATGATGATATTCCTGCTTTAGAAGAGGCGTTGAAAGACCCGAACGTAGCCGGATTCCTGTTAGAACCGATTCAAGGCGAGGCTGGTGTTTATGTACCGCATGAAGGATATTTGAAGAAAGCGTATGATTTGTGTAAGGCTCATAACGTGTTGTTTATGGCTGACGAAGTGCAGACCGGTATTGCCCGTACGGGTAAAATGCTGGCGTGTGATCACGAGGGGGTACGTCCGGACGTTTTGATCCTGGGTAAAGCTATTTCCGGAGGATTGATGCCTGTTTCCTGCGTGTTGGCAGATGACGAGATCATGTTGACCATCAAGCCGGGAGAACATGGTTCGACTTACGGGGGAAATCCTATCGCAGCTAAAGTGTCGATGGCTGCTTTACAGGTAATCAAGGATGAGAAACTGGAAGAGAATGCAGAAAGACTGGGTAAGATTTTCCGGGAGAGAATGAAAGCGATTAAATCCGATATGGTGGAACTTGTCCGCGGTAAAGGTTTGCTGAATGCGGTGGTAATTACCCCGAAGAATGGTAAGACGGCTTGGGATGTATGTTTGAAATTACGTGATAACGGTTTGTTAGCTAAACCGACTCACGAGCATATTATTCGTTTCGCCCCGCCTTTGGTTATCAATGAAGAGCAATTAATTGAAGCGATAGGTATTATCGAGAAAACATTAAAAGAGTTCGAGTAGTCGGATTTGAATTTATTATTAGGCATCTTTTCATGATCACGAGTTTGATTTTGGAAAGATGCTTTTTTATATAGTCCAACAATAGCGTATATTATTTCTTTAAATTGTGAAAAGTTTATTTTTCCGCGTATATTTGTTTTATTAAATATCCCTTTTATATGTCAATAGATTTCGATTCATTATTGGAAGGCGTTAATAAAAAAGATATGCGGGCGTGGGAAGAGCTTTATGCAGGGTATTATGCCGTGCTGTGTTCTTACGTGAACAATATCTTGCGGGATCGGGATCAGGCTCAGGATATTGTGCAGGATGTTTTGGTGGCTGTCTGGAAATCTTCCAAACAGTTTGGGGATATGAAGGAACTGACTTCTTATTTATATCGTTCTTGTTATAACAATGCGTTGATTTATAAGCGTAATGTTCAAATCCGTAAGGGTATAGAACAAAAAATCGTATTGGAGGCAGAGGTGGAATTTTCTGATGAGATTTTTGCTATTACCGTGAGAGATGAGTTATTGAGACAGTTGTATTGTTATATCAAGGAATTACCGGATGGTGCCAGGGAAATAATGGAATTAAGTGTTTTGGGGTTGTCCGGGCCTGAAATTGCAGAAAAGTTAGGGATCACGATTCATACGGTGAAAACACAGAAAAGTAGGAGCTTCAAGTATTTACGAGAGAAGTTGAAAGATTCCGTGCTGTTATTTTTAATTTGACCGAAATTTTTTATCGTTTTTGTCATACTCTTTATGACTTCATGTATTATACAATTAAACGATCCATTATTGATATTTCGAGTTTTTTCTCAAAATTGTGGTAAATGCTTGGATGATATAAATTAATAGAAGATGAAATTGGATTTACATAGAGTGGTAGAGTTGTTTCGAAAATCTTTTTCGACTTCACTTTCCGATGCAGAAAAAGAGGAATTGGACGAAACCTTGCAAGATGGTTGTTTGAAGGAGGTATATGATCAATTATCGGATGAAACTTTTGTACTGGATAAATTCCGGGAATTTGAAATATATAGCTATAAACCTGCCTTTAATAAGTTGAAAATTTACCAGCGTCATACCCGGATGAGCAAGTGGATAGCTTGGGGATCGTCTATTGCTGCGATTTTGATTCTTGTGTTTGTGTTGGTTCGTCCTTGGGAATATCATGATGAGGTACAGGAATTAGTTGAAGTAACGCAACATATTATACCTCCCGGGAGTAATGCGGCTATTCTAAAGTTGGCTGATGGGAGAATGATCGAGATCGGGGAACAACCACTGGAACTTAAAGATGCTCAAGGAAGTGTGATGAAATATGAAAACGGACGTCTTTCTTATTCATCCGGAGAAGAATGTGCGATAAAGGATGCCTACAATGAGTTGGTTGTGCCTATTGGTGGAGAGTGTCATGTTCTTTTGGATGATGGGACGGAAGTTTGGCTAAATGCAGATTCAAAATTGAAATATCCTATTGCGTTTAGTGGGGAAAGTCGTGAAGTGATCTTGTCGGGAGAGGCTTATTTTGATGTGAAAAAGGATACTCGTCCTTTTGTTGTAAGTCTGGAAAGTGGTGATATAACTGTATTGGGAACCTCTTTTGGCGTGAGTGCTTACCCGGGTTATCCGAATTACACGACTTTGGTCAGGGGAAGTGTCCGTTTTACTTCTCTACGACAGGAACAAGTTGTTTTGACTCCCGGGGAACAGGCTGTAGTTGATATTTCTGGAAATCTGGAAAAACGGAACGTGGATGTGGAAGAGTTTGTCGGGTGGAAAGATGGAGTGTTCATTTTCAAGGATAAAACATTGGCTGAAATCATGCAAATATTGGAGCGTTGGTATGGAGTAAACGTGATTTTTCAGGATGAAAGCTTGAAAGAATTGGAGTACACGGGTAGTCTTGAAAGATATGATTCTATTAATACATTCTTGCAATTGTTGGAAAAATTAAAAGAAATTCGGTATGAAATAAAGAAAAATACAATTGTCCTATTTAAATAAAAAGAGAAAGACAGACAACAAATTTCTCAGGTTCGGCGTCTGTCCCTTCTCGATTTATATTATTAATATAAACTACAATAATATGAAAAAAAATCGATTAATTAGGTTTCCTGGCCTATTAAAAAGGTACAAGAAAAATTTAATGATTATGAAATGGTGTATTGCTTTTATCTGCTTGTTCACTTTGAACTTGTCTGCGAATGTGTATTCTCAAAAGAATATTGTATCGCTGGATTTATCTGATGTATCCGTTGAACAGTTTGTGAAGGCGGTTAAACAGCAGACGTCACTTAAATTCATGTATAATTCGTCTCTTATCCGTCAGGCGGGGAAGATTTCTGTGAAAGTTGAAAACAAAGAGTTGAAGGACGTGCTGAGTATGGTGTTGGGTAAAGTCAACTTGGAATACGAATTTTTTAATAACGTGATCTTGATTCGCCAAAAAGGAGAGGGAAAGAGTGAGCAGCAAAAGAAAAAGGTGGTGAACGGGACGGTGAAAGATGAGCATGGGGTGACATTACCGGGTGTTTCCGTCTTGATTAAAGGCGAGAGCGTGGGGGTTGCCACGGATATAAACGGGAAATATTCCATCACGATTCCAGAGAATAAGAAGGAGGTTGTTTTTGCTTTCTCGTTTGTCGGGATGGTTCCGGTGGAGGTTCGATATACCGGTCAGGATTCGATTAACGTCGTGTTGAAAGAGGATGTCGAAAAAATAGATGAGGTGGTGGTAAATGGTTATTTCACCAGGAAAAAAGAGAGTTACACGGGTGTTTCTACGACTTTCTCTGGGAATGATTTGAGAAAAGTATCCACGGGGAACATTTTGAACACGTTGTCCATGCTTGACCCTTCTTTTACGAAAGTGGTGAATAATGAGATGGGGAGTGACCCGAACACGATTCCTAATTTTGAGATTCGCGGTTCCAGTAGTTTGAAAGCTGATTTTGACGGGAATCCGAATATGCCGACATTTATCATGGATGGTTTTGAGGTGTCGGCGGAGAAAGTGTTTGACCTTGATCCGACTCGGGTACGTTTTATCACGATATTGAAAGATGCAGCAGCAACGGCTATTTATGGTTCTCGTGCGGCGAATGGGGTTGTCGTTATTGAGACAGAGGCACCGAAACCGGGAAAATTGCAATTATCTTATAACGGGAGCATGAATTTTGAGGTGGCTGATCTTTCCGATTATAATTTGATGAATGCGGAAGAAAAATTGGAATATGAAGTTCGTGCGGGACTGTATGATAAAGAAGACAGGCCTGATTGGACGGATGACACGTTTGACGCGTATAATCAAAAATTGAAACTTGTTAAGCAAGGAAATGATGTGGATTGGTTGGCCATTCCCGTGAGGGAGTTAGGAGTTGGTCACAAACATTCTATTATTGCGGAAGGTGGTAACGAGTCGTTTCGTTATGCTTTAGACCTTTCTTATTCCAATAAAATAGGTGTGATGAAAGGTTCCAAACGTGATACATACGGAGGGGGAATACGACTTCAGTATAATTTGAAAAAGTTGAAGTTTACGGATTATGCTTCGTTTGATCACGTGAAATCCGTGAATTCTCCTTATGGTAATTTCAGTGCTTATCAATATTACAATCCTTATTATAATCCTTATGATGAGAATGGGAATGTGAAAAAGATGCTTTACGAGTACTCGTATTATGACCGGGGATTTCAGACAAAAAAGATGTACAATGAGTTGTATAATGCTGTTTTACCTTCTAAAGATCAATCGACCTCAAATCGTTTCTTGAATAATTTTGCTATCGAGTATGATATTATTCAAGGGTTGAAGTTAAAGGCGAATTTATCGTTAAGTGTTGACAATGGAAGGACAGATGTTTATAAGCCATATGAAAACACGGAATTTATTGATAAAGAGAAAAAGGGAAGTTACTCGCAGGGACAATACGAGGATTTCAGTTATGATGTAAATATTATATTGACGTATTTCAAAACGTTTAAAAAGCATGTCTTGAATGCCGGGTTTATTTATAACCTGCGTGAAACAAATCATGATCAGACGGATGTGTATGCGCTTGGTTTTCCGAATGCCAACATGGACCATATTTCGATGGGTGCCGGGTTTAAAGAGGGTGATAAACCCGGTGGAGCTTACGATGTGACCCGTTTGGTGGGTTTTGTGGGTAACTTGGGTTACACGTATGACGAGCGATTTCTGCTTGATTTTTCCGTTCGTAGTGATGGTTCTTCTTTGTATGGATCGAATAATCGTTGGGGTACGTTCTGGTCGTTAGGACTGGGATATAATTTACATCACGAGAAATTTATGGAACGTTTGACATTTATCAACTTGCTCAAAATTCGGGGATCTATCGGAACGACCGGGGGACAAAATTTTAACCCGTATCAATCCATGGCAATGTATTCTTATAACGATGACCGAATTGGTGCGATTTCATATAGTGGTTATATTGGAGCTATATTGAAGGCTTTCGGTAATAAAAATTTGAGGTGGCAGAAGGTTGAAAAACAAAATGTGGGTTTGGATTTCGAGTTGTTTGACCGACGCTTGACGGGGTCTTTCAACGTTTATGATGATATTTCCAAGGATGTACTTATTGACGTGACTCTTGCTCCCTCGCTGGGATTTTCTTCTTACAAGGAGAATCTGGGAGAGGTGAAAAACAGTGGTGTCGAGTTAACATTGAAAGGTACGGTAATTCGGGATAGAGAACGTGAAATTTATTGGGACATCATGTATAATCTGGCTCATAATAAAAACAAGGTGACGAAGATCAATCAGGCATTGACTGCTTTTAATGACAAGCAAGATGCAGAAGTGAAGAATAAACCGGTGATACGGTATAAAGAAGGCTTGTCACAGAACACGATATGGGCCAACGAGTCGCTAGGTATCGATCCGGCAACCGGGGAGGAAATTTTTTTGGATATGAACGGGAATAAAGTGAACGAGTGGGATGCAGCGAATTACAAACCATTCGGATCTACGGACCCCAAGATTTACGGTACGATAGGAACCATGTTCACGTATAAAAAGTGGGAATTGAATGCACACCTGTATTATAAATATGGCGGTTATATCTACAATTCAACTCTCGTGGATAAGGTGGAGAACGTGAACCCGAACGAGAATGGTGATAAACGGATTTTGTATGACCGATGGAACAAAGAGGGGGATGTGGCTAAATTTAAAAAAGTGAGTGACGTGTCCGTGACTAACCCGACATCACGTTTTATAGAGAAAGAAAACTACATTCAATTACAATCTTTGTCAATTGGTTATGATTTCAGTTGTGATAAATTGAGAGAAATAGGGATTCAGCGTTTGAAACTTTCTGCGATCGGTAATGATATTTTTACCTCGTCAACGGTGAAAATGGAAAGAGGTACTTCGTATCCTTTTGCACGTACTTTCTCTCTCTCGGCCCAATTAACTTTTTAATCAGGTAACATTATGAAAAAACGAATGAATAAAGCAATAATTCTTTCACTGGTTCTCGTACTTACGGCATGTAACAATTGGTTGGATGTTTCGCCGAAATCAGATATGAAAGCGGACGATCTGTTTTTGACCGAGGCAGGTTTCCGGGATGGGTTGATCGGTGTTTATGCGCTAATGTGCAGGGAGGACAGTTATGCAAGGGATTTGACGTATGGTTATCTCGACGTGCTAGCTCAATATTACAAGAGTCCCCATCAGTTGACCTCTTCGGGATATGAGCATAATTTCAAGAAAGCGGCTGAGTATAATTACAAGGAAACAGCGGAAGAAGCCCGGATTCTGGCTATTTGGCAAAACCATTTTACGGCGATCGCCAATATTAACCTGGCTCTTGAATATATTGATAAGAAGAAGGACGTGTTTTCTTCGGAAGATATTTATAAGATATATAAAGGGGAGTTTTTGGCCTTACGAGCGTTTTTACATTTTGACGTGTTGCGTCTTTTTGCGTCATCGGCGAGCATGGATAACGGTAATGGTTTGAATTCGATGGCAATCCCTTACGTTGATGTTTACACGAATGTTGCCCGGCCTCAATTGACGGTGAAAGGGGTGTTGGAGAAGGTAAAAACCGATCTTTTGGCAGCTAAAGGCCTGATGAAAGGTCTGGAAGTGTTCAAGGGATTGATGGAGTCTTCTGATCCCCAATATAACCGGGGACAACGAATGAATTATTATGCGGTGACGGCTCTTCTTGCCCGCGTGTATCTTTATGGTAACGAGAGAGAATTGGCACTTGCACAGGCGAAGGAGATTATTGGGGAAGTGAATGGTGAGAACCCCACTTCTTACGAGTTGGCCAATAGTTCTGCTACTTCGGGAAATCCGATGTTTAGTTCGGAGCTGATATTCACCTTGGATGTGCAAAAATTGAAAGATTTGAGTGAGGTTTATTTTACAGAAAACTCCAATTCTGTTTCCAGCATACTTTCCATGTCATCGTCCGGTAAGGCAAATATATTTAATTCCGGGGGATTGGAGAGTGATTTTAGAAGTTCGTGGATGACGTCGGGAACTGATGGAGATTCTTATGTTCTGGGAAAATATAAAGACATGAAATATATTCCGATGTTTAAACTTTCCGAGCTTTATCTGATTGCGGCAGAAACGGCAACAGGAAGTGAGGCCTATGGTTATTTGAATAAATTGAGGAATCATAGGGGATTGGCAAATGTAGCACCGACGGCAGATCTTGAAGATAATATCTTTCAGGAGTACCGACGGGAATTTATAGGAGAAGGACAAATGTTCTTTTACTATAAACGTAAGGTGATGCAAGTGATCGGAGCGGATAATAACATTGCAATAAAGAATCCTAATGCGATTTATAATTTACCGATCCCCACGAATGAAGTTGATTTTGGAAACATAAAAAAATAGAAGCTATGAGAAAATTATTTATTCTTCTTTTAGGAATCGTATTTTATTCTTGCAGCGAGAATGATCGTTTGATATATAGTGAGGGAATGCATGATATATACTATTCTGACGTGACAAAGGACAAAGACAGTATATTCGTGTCTTTACTGACGGCAGAACGGGAATTGACGACAACAATTAATGTCAAACTTTTAGGTGATACGTTGCGTGTCTCGGAAAAATTCAAGTTGGAGGTGATTCCGGGAAAAACGACAGCGAAAGAGGGTGTTCATTACCAGAAACTTCCTGAAACATACGAGTTCCCTACCGGGGTGTTTGAGTACAAAATGCCGGTGACATTGATTAAAGGAGATGAGGGGATCACGAAAGCTCCGGTTATCTTGGCGTTGCGTCTTGTTCCGGTTGCCGGTTTGGGTATTGCTTACGAGAATCGTTCCGTTGTGCGGTTGATTATATCGGATATGCTCCGGAAACCGGAAGGAGATGCGTATTATGAAGATATGGGGGCCTTCGTGGGTTTGTTCGGTGAGTATTCAAGGAAAAAACATACGATGATTATCGAGTTGACCGGGCATGATTTTTGGGATCTCGGTTATGGGGATAGGCCTGATTATAACGATGATTATAAAATTTATTACGAGTCCGGTTATTATACCCCGTATGCCAGAAAATTATACAAGATCATCACGGAGAATAGGATAGAGGATGAAAATGGAAAGGTCATGCAGGGGTGGATGGTTCCTTAAATAGTAAGAAATTATGATGGATTAATAATGAGATTGTTATGAAAAATTTGAAATATATATTGATTTTATTGCTCCTTGTCCCGTTTTCATGTATTGATGACAAGTCGAAATTTAGTGATACCGAGATAGATGAAATCGTGATTACAGGTATAGAGAAAAGTCGGGAAATAGAGGTCGGTTCCAAGTTGGAAATTTCTCCGGTGGTGACCACTAAATTCGGAGAGAAATCGAAACTTTCTTACGTGTGGTATAAATACAATCAAGAGCAGCATGTGGCTGATACTTTGTCCCGGGAGAAAGATTTGAGTGTTGTTATCGGTGATGTATTACCGGGTGTTGAAAATACATTGGTCTTTAAAGTGATTGACGATCAAACGGGTGTTTATGCGTTGAATAAATCTACTTTCACCACGGTAGGTAAATATTCGGGCGGAACGTTGGCTTTGTGTAAAACGGATGGGGAAATGGATTTGGCCATGTTGAAGAAAGACGGGACGACGTTGTACGAGAATATTTATGCTACGGCAAATAATGGCGAAAAACTGGGAACTGCATCTAAACGTATTTTCCAGACGGATCTTTATCCGAGAAATCCGTTGGCGTATAAAGCTGTTATTGTTACTTGTGATGACGAGACAGGGGGTGTTTATCTTGATCCCACTATTTTCGAGAGAAAGGATGATATGAAAAATAAGTTTATGTTTGGTGACGAGTTGGAGGGGAAATTGGCTATCACGGGATATGCCGAAGGCCAAGGAACGGATTATATAACAATGAATGGTAAAGTGTATGTCAGAGAATACGGGTCTTCTGAAGAAAACGTGAGTTGGAATCCGGCTTTAGTTTTTCTTGCAGACCCGACAGATTATTCCATGGCAAATTACACGGCTCACCCGACAGATCATCCATTCTACGCCTCTCCGTTATTCTATGATAATTTAAACGGGCGGTTTGCATTTAACCAACAGGGTGGATTTTTTAGTTCATTGGCAGGGGTAGATTCGGATTTCTCGAAATTTGATCCTAATAATATGGGAAAGGGGGTTAAAATGATTTTGTCCGGGAGCATGAATAGCACGCTTGATGAGGTTTGGGCATTGATGAAAGATGAGAATAAAGATGAGTACTTTGTGATCACGTACAAGTTCACGTTTGTTGCATGGACTAGTTACACGTTCTTCTCGTTGTCAAAATCGGCACTTTCTAAAGCGTCAAATGCCGATCTTTATAGTGCATCAATCTTTATCCCGGGGACGAAACCGAAGATCGGACACATGAATCCGTGGGAAATGAGCGCTAAAGGAATTTCGGATATATTCTTTTTTGTAAGCAATAATAAAGTAATGGCTTTTAACGTGAAGACTTTGTCCGGAGGTGTATTGATTGATGGAGATACGGAGGGTTACACGGTGACAAGCGTCGATTGTACAGAAGTGGCCGCCCCGACAGAGACTGATCCGAAAGCATCGTTCGTGCAATTGACTTTGGGAGTTAAAGATAAAAAGTTATCGTCTAAATCGGGAGGGATTGCCGTGTATCGTTTAAACAGTATTGGTGGAATTTCGGCTCAAAAAATGTATGCCAAGACTGGTTTCTGCGATGAGGTGATTGCTACGGTGGAAAAAACGAATTGAAAAAGGATTAATAATTTGATTTATGAAGACAAGTATAAAAAGTTTTGTCGTTTTAATATCTTGTGGGTTATTTGCTTGTCAACCGGGCAAGCAAATAATCCAAGGGGAAACGGGTAATTTGAATACAAATAAAATGTATTTATGCGAGGTCGTGAGTGATTATTGGAAATCTCATAGAGCCGTGGACTCGGTAGATGTGATAGACGGAAAATTCATGTTTGAATTGGAGAATGTGCAGCCGGAACTTTATTTTTTGGGGGATTCTCCGAATCATGGAGGGTATTTTTTTCTGGATGGGAAGAGAATAAAGGTGCAACCGGAAAAAGTGACAGAAGAAGAAATTCTTTGGAAAGTCGAGGGTTCTTCTTTGGATCAAAAATATCGAGCTTTTATGGAGCAATGGGATGAGGCGACTTTTAAGCAGATAACCGATTCTTTGGATACGCTCTTTTTTCAGGCTCGTGATGCGGGGAACCGGGAAGAAATGGCTAGGATAAAGGAGGAATCCATATATTATTACGACGAAGGAAGAGCAAGAAGTGCTGCTTTAGTGAAAGAGGTTTTGGAAAAGAATAAAGAGAATTCTTTTGGAATGTATTTGTATTATTACAAGCAATTTCAGCATAAAGATTTTCCAATGCTGGAAGAGATTATAGCGGAAAAGGCTTATATCGAGAGTTTCGGGGCAGCCGCGAAGAATACCCGTTATCTTCCTTGGGTAATGGAAAAATTAGGTAAATATGAAGGATGTGCGATAGGTCACGAGGCTCCCAAAATTGTAGGGAAGGACACGTTAGGAAATGAATTGAAGTTAAGTGATCTGCGTGGAAATTACGTGCTGGTTGATTTTTGGAACTCGTATTGTCACTGGTGTCGGGAGGAAACACCGGCATTGAAACGGGCCCTGGAGCATTTTGCCAGGAAGAATTTCAAAATACTAGGAGTGTCTTCTGATCGGGTGAAGAAACTTTGGATGGATGCGATTCACGAGGATGGCAGTTATTGGGATCATCTGATGTTGGAGAAAGGGGATGACGTGATGGATCGCTATTGCATCAAGGGAATTCCCCATATCATACTGGTCGGACCGGACGGGAAGATTCTGGCCAAGGAGTTGAGGGGGCAGGATTTGATAGACGTGCCGGATCAATTTGTGAAGTAAACGAATTAACCCGAATTCAATCGTGAATATCTCGTGAAAGTCCCGTAAAAGGACGATACAGACGAGATATAGCCGAGATAAAGACGACTTAAAGCCAAGTGGAGTCGTCTTTATCTCTTTTTTTTAACACTTGTACGTGTCGGATAAGTCTTTAGCTGGGTTTGATTTCTACTTTATTTGGGCTATAAAAAACTGATAAGTAGCATGACGTTCAGTAAGGTGACAATTCCCCCGATCACGTACAGGAGCCATTTCGTGTAGGTAGAATTTTTGTATTTTCCCATGACCTTGGACGAGGAAGTGAGGTAAACTTGCGTGAAAATGGTGATCGGTAACTGTACGCTTAGAGCCATTTGCGAGTAAATCAACCCTTGGAAAGGATTCGATACTACCATGATCAGGGCAAAAGCGAGGATGAGGGAAGTTAGCACACCGATGCGGGAATGACTGTCCTTGATGTCGTAAGGCTCCTTGTATATTCCAGCGAAAATGGAGCCGGCAGCCATACCTGAGGTAATAGTAGAAGAAATTCCGGCAAACAGGAGAGCCACGGCAAAGATCACGGAGGCATTATTCCCAAGCAATGGTGCCAGCAGGGAATTGGCTTGTTCCAGTTCCGTGACGGGAGTTCCGGTTCCGAAAAATGCGGCAGCAGCCAGTAGGATCATGGCGCTGTTGATGGCCCAACCGATCACCATGGAGAGGATCGTGTCGGCATATTCGTAGCGTAATTGTTTTTTGATGATTTTATCGTCTTGTATATTCCATTGACGGCTTTGGATGACTTCCGAGTGAAGGAATAGATTGTGGGGCATGACCACGGCCCCGAGTACGCTCATGATAACGACCATGGAGCCTTCGGGAAAAGCGGGGGTAACCCATACGGGCAAGGCTGTATTCCAGTCGATCTCCACGAGGGAGAGTTCGTAGATGAACGATAAGCCGATGATGGAAACAAAAGCAATGATCCATTTCTCGATCACCCGGTAGGTATTCGTGAACAACATGATAACCACGAAAATCAATACGAGTATTGATCCTGCCCGGATCGGGATGTTGAATAACATTTGCAAGGCAATGGCCCCACCTAGTATTTCGGCTAGAGAGGTGGAGATGGAGGCGAGCATGGCAGAGTAAAGAATACCTTTGGCATAACGGGGTTTCAAGTATTCGCTGGCGGCTTCCGAAAGGCATAAGCCGGAGGCAATTCCCAAGTGGGCCACGTTGTGTTGCAACACGATCAGCATGATCGTGGACAGGGTGACCATCCATAATAGAGAATAACCGAATTCGGCACCGGCGGCCAGGTTGGAGGCCCAGTTTCCCGGATCGATAAAGCCCACGGTGACAAGTAGGCCGGGACCTATATATTTAAATATTTCCAGTCCCCCGAGTTTCGGGTTATGTTTTGCCGTGTTCAGTAGTTCTTTGAATTGTTTTAACATGTTGTTCGAGTTAAAAGCTAAAGGTTAAAAGCCGATCGTGTAATTTTATTATTATTTTTGAAACTTCAAAAGTACGAATAACGATGAATATTTGTTCTCGTGACCGTGAACTTTTAGTATTAACTTTTAACTTTTGATTTTCATGTTGATTCCTGTACTTCTTGTCGTGGCCTCTTTGGTGGTACTTTATTTCGGGGCAGATTTTCTGGTGAAAGGTAGTTCATCGCTGGCCGTGCGTTTTGGAATATCTCCTTTAGTTGTCGGTTTGACCGTGGTGGCATTCGGGACAAGCGCACCGGAGTTACTGGTTAGCGTGCAGTCGGCATTGGAAGGTAATCCGGGAATTGCCGTGGGAAACGTGATGGGATCTAATATATTCAATGTTTGTGCTATTCTTGGAATTTCAGCGATGATTTACCCGTTGAGGGTGAATCCCCGGTTGATTCGGCTGGATGCACCCGTGATGCTGGTGGCCACGTTATTGTTCGTGGGGATATTTCATAACGGGAGTTTCGGAAGATGGGCCGGGATATTGTTTTTTGCCGGGATATGTGCCTATATGATTTACTGCGTGTACAAGGCCAAGCGGGGAGAGGTGGTTGAAGGGGACGAGGAAATCAAACCCACGAAGAGCTGGATGCTGGATGTCGTGTTGGTGATCGCGGGACTTGCTTTGTTGGTATGGGGATCGGGCTTGCTCGTCGATAATGCCGTGATTATCGCGAAAGCCTTGGGATGGAGCGAGGCGGTGATCGGTTTGACGATCGTGGCAGCAGGGACAAGTATGCCGGAACTGGCAACTTCCGTGGTGGCTGCCTTGAAAAAACGTACGGATATTGCCATCGGTAACGTGATCGGTTCGAATATATTCAATCTTTTGGCTGTTTTAGGATTAACGGCGACGATTGCACCCGTGGAGACCAACCAGATTAACTGGACGGATATGCTGGTGATGCTCGGAACTTCTTTACTTCTGTTGCCTTTCATGCGAACGGGATTCAAGATCGGGCGGGGGGAAGGTGTCGTGCTGTTCGTTATTTATATCGCTTATACCGTCTATTTGCTTGTTTATTAATTGTTTGTTGGTATATGAAACCTTTAGAGGAGAGAAAAAAAGTGTGAGGGAATAAAAAGAATGTTTATTTCTTGGTAGGAATGGGTTATTTTCCTTAAATTTGGTTGCGTTACTTGAGTGCTTGGTAGTGGTGTATTTTAAGGAGTAACACAATTATGGGGGGAAGTTTCATGCAGAATGAGCAACAAATATTATTGGAACATTTAGCCAAAGATAGTGATTTGGCTTATACTCTATTGTACAAGCAATTCTACGTTCCGATGGTGCTTTTTGCTAGTAAATATATTAATAATGAGGAGGAGGCGAAGGATGTAGTACAAGAGTTCTTTATTTCCATGTTGGGACTAAAAAAAGAATTCGAGAATGTTACAGCATTAAAAGTTTATCTTTATAGTTCGGTTAAGAATAGGTGTACGAACTATTTACGGCATGAGCGGGTAAAAGGGCGTTACGAGGCTTTCGTGATGCAGGAGTTCGATGATGTGGATTTGTTTTGGGACCGAGTGTTGGAAGAAGATGTTTATTCCCGTGTGATGGAGATGGTCGAGGAACTCCCCAAGCAATGCCGGAGTGTGATGACACTTTCGTTGGAAGGATACAAAATTTCTGAAGTTGCGGAGAAAATGGGAATTTCTCTTGAAACGGCGAAAGAATATAAAAAAGAGAGTAAAAAACGATTGACAACTCGTTTGCAGACATTAGGATTAAGTATGTTCGTGCAATTATTTTTCTAGATACAATTTCATTGAATCATAAGTTATAAAAAATAAAAAGAGAAAATTTTATTTATTTTTTCTCTTTTTCATCCCCCCCGTTTTATTTCAAAGGGTGTTTTATTTATAGAAACATGAATAAAAATGTTTATGAATAGAGCAAATGAAACTTTTCGAGTGTCAGAAATTATTTTCCGGTATATTCTGGGAGAATTGGCGGATGAGGAAAAAGAGCAATTGGAACGATGGCTGGATGAGAAACCGGATCATAAGTATTTGTTTGAGGATTTAGTGAAAGAGGCTAAAAAATCGGAAAAAATAAAGGCTTATGGACGGATTGATTTATATGAGGCATTGGAAGACCTGTTGAGGAAGAAGAGGAAAATGGAGCAGATGAGGAAAAAGCGTCGCTTTATAACATGGGCGACAGGAGTGGCGGCCGTTATTCTACCTTTGGCTATTGCTTTCATGCTACATATTCATAGGGGAGATTCCGGTGAAAGTATGGAAGACGTGAAAGAGGTTGTTGTTTTACCTGCCGGCAAACCACGGGCTATGCTCCAGCTTGCATCGGGAGAGGAGATTATGCTGACTGCGGGAACGACACAACGTATAAAGCAAGAAAATGGAATCGAGATTAAACAGGATTCCGGGGTAATCGAATACCGGGTTGATAAAGCAAAAGATAAAGAAATTCCGCAGTTTAACATCATTTCGGTTCCGCGGGGTGGTGAGTTTTCGCTAGTGTTGAGTGATGGGACTCGTGTTTGGCTGGATGCAGCGAGTCGTTTACGTTACCCGGTGACGTTTGTCGGTAAGGAAAGAAGGGTATATTTGGAAGGGGAAGCGTTTTTTGACGTGGCTAAGGATAAAGAGTCTGAGTTTGTTGTAGAAACGAAACACGCTGATGTCAAGGTGTTTGGAACATCTTTTGATGTTTCTGCCTATGAGGACGAAGAGAAAACGACGGCCACTCTGGTACGGGGTTCGATCGGCATGGAAGTTCGTGAAACAGGTTCTGAAATACGTTTAAAACCGGGTGAACAAGCTTGCTTGGTGGGCAAAGAGTTGACAAAGTGGGAGGTGGACACGGAGATGTACTCGGCTTGGAGAGAAGGGCGTTTGGTGTTCAGTAAAGTGCGTTTGGAAGATATGTTACGACGTTTAGCCCGGTGGTATGATGTGGATATTGTTTTTTCCCGATCGGAATTGAAGGATTTCACGTTTACCGGAGAGGTGCAGAAGTATGAGGATTTTTCCGAAATATTGGAAGTTATCGAGATGACGCAGATTGCGCGCTTTCAAGTGAAAGGTAAGACAATAGTAGTATATTAATAATAAAAAGAGCTACTCGTGCTGGAACACGGGTCGCTCTAAGAGTAAGTTTATCAGCAATAATAACTTAAACGACACAAATGTATGAAAAAAAATGGAGAATATGACCCTCCTAGGTTGGGGTCATTAAAAAAAATTTGTAGGATTATGAAAGCTACGATGCTTTTTCTCATGCTGACGGTTTGCCATTCATTTGGGATGGTCCACGCTCAAGAGGTGCGTTTGGATATTGATTTGGAGAAAGCCAATTTCGCCGAATTCATGGAACAAGTGAAAAAACAGACAGAATTCACTTTCTTCTTTCACGATGCAATGGTGATGAGTTTGAAAGATATTACTTTACACATGCGGCAGGCTGATATTGAGGCTGTTTTAAAGGCTTGTCTGAAAGGCTCGAATGTTGCTTACCGGATTAAAGATCGTACGATCATTCTCTATGGATTAAACGATCAATCGAAGAAGGGGATAGACGTGAAAGGTTTGGTGGTGGATGAACAGGGAGATCCGATGCCTGGGGCTACGGTCAAGGTGAAAGGAAACGAGGGGAACGGCGTGTTGATAGGTACGGTAACAGGGCCGGACGGGAAATTCTCGTTAAATGTACCGGATAGGAAAGTGATGTTGGAGGTGTCATTTGTCGGTTATGTGTCTCGTTTGATTGCAGCATCCGACACGGTATCCTTGAAAAAGGTCGTTTTGAAAGAAGAGTTGAAGAATATAGAAGAAGTTGTGGTGACCGGATACCAGCGAATTGACCGGAAGTTATTTACCGGTGCCGCAGCAGTAATTAAAGCGGAAGATGCGATGGTTGAGGGAGCAATAGATGTAAGTCGTATGTTGCAGGGAAAAGCGGCCGGGGTACAGATACAAAATGTATCCGGAACTTTCGGAGCTTCTCCTAAGATGAGAGTGCGGGGAGCTTCTTCCATTAACGGGAACCAGAAACCGTTGTGGGTTGTTGATGGGTTGGTACTGGAAGACGTGGTAGAGGTTTCTGCCGATGATTTATCATCGGGAGATTCGGAAACTTTAATCAGTTCTGCAATTGCCGGCCTGAATGCCGATGACATCGAGAGTTTCCAGATTCTAAAAGATGCTTCCGCAACAGCATTGTACGGGGCACGAGCAATGAACGGAGTGGTAGTGATTACCACGAAAAAGGGGAAGAAGGGGACGATGAAGGTAAATTACAGTGGAGAGTTTACGGTGCGCATGAAACCGAGTTATGATCAATATAACCTGATGAATTCACAGGAACAGATGATGGTGTATAAAGAGATGGAGGCGAAAGGGTGGCTGAATTATGCGGATGTTTCTCGTAAGAAAAACGGTGGTGTTTACAAGAAAATGGCTGATTTGATTTCCACGTATGATGAGACTACCGGGAAATTTGGTTTGGAGAATACCCAACAGGCCAAGAATGCTTTCTTGCAGAAGTACGAGATGGCAAATACGGATTGGTTTGACATTCTTTTCCGTAATTCTTTACAGCAAGTACATTCTTTGAGTTTGTCATCAGGAACAGATAAATCTCGTTTCTATGCCTCCTTGAGTTATTTTAATGACGGGGGATGGTCAATTGCCGACAAGGTGGAACGCTACACGGCGAACATGAATGCTTCTTTTGATATAAAGAAATGGTTGACCGTGAATTTATTGACCAATGGTTCGTTACGTATGCAGGATGCTCCGGGAACCAATAGCCGGAACACGAATGCCGTGAGTGGTGAAGTGGAGCGTTCTTTTGACATTAACCCGTTTAGTTATGCTCTGAACACGAGTAGGGCGTTACGTGCTTATGATGATGATGGTAATTACGAGTTCTACACGATGAATTACGCTCCATTCAGTATATTACACGAGTTGGAGAATAATAAGTTGAAAATTGATATGTTGGATACGAAGTTCCAGATGGAATTGGAGTTTCGTCCATTGACCGGGTTGGACGTGAAGATGTTGGGGGCTGTTCGTTACGTGAAGACGACACGGGAACACCGGATTTATGATACATCCAATGCGGCGGAGGCTTATCGTGCTGCCGGGGATGCCACGATTCGGGATGGAAACAAGTTGTTATACGAGGATCCGGATATGCCAGGCTACCCTGCCAAGGTGGTGATGCCGAAAGGGGGACTTTATAATCGGAACGAGAATTCCATGTTGAACTATTATCAACGGATGATCGTGAATTATAATGCCTCTTTTGATGGCGGAAAACATACTTTGAACGTGTTGGGAGGAGAGGAACTACGTTACACGAACCGGACGTATGCCAGTAATCAGGGATTTGGTTATCAGTGGGATCGCGGTGGAGTTGCTTTCCTAGATCCTGATTTATTGAAACAGCAGATAGAGTCAGGTTTGTCTTATTACTCGATGGAAGAGGAGTTTGATCGTTTCGTAGCTTTCTTTGCCACGGCGGGATATAGTTATAATGGTACTTACGTGTTTAATGCAACCGGGCGTTACGATGGTTCCAATCGTTTGGGAAAATCCCGTTCCGCTCGTTGGTTACCGACTTGGAATATTAGTGGGGCTTGGCACGTGTCGAATGAGGCATTTATGGAATCATTGGAGAAGATTTCCCGTTTGACTTTGCGTGCCACGTATGGTTTGACGGCCAGTATGGGACCTTCAAGTAATTCCCGGGCCGTGTTGTACAATGAGGTAACGAAACGCCCCACGCAACAGGAGAAGGAAAATAGTATTTATATCAGTGCTTTGGAAAATAGTGAATTGACTTGGGAGAAACAATATGAAACGAATGTGGGTGTTGATCTGGGAATTTTCGATAACCGAATTAGCTTGAGTGCCGATGTGTACTGGCGAAAAGGATTTGATCTGATTGGTAGTGTGCGGGTTTCCGGTATCGGGGGACAACAGTCCAAGAAAGCGAATTATGCCGATATGAAATCTCATGGTGTAGAATTCACGTTAAACACGAAGAATCTAGTATACTCTTCTTTTAGTTGGGTTACGAATTGGACATTTTCCTATAATAAAAACAGAATCACGAATTTGGAATCCCGTCCTCGTGTGATGGATTTGGTAAAAGCAGAGGGGGCGCCCAGGCAGGGATATGCGGTAAGAGCTATATTTTCGGTTCCTTTTATGGGATTGACAAATGAAGGAATTCCCACGGTCATGGATCCGGATGGTAATATTAGCGTCGGGGATATTAATTTTCAGGAAACGAACAAGCTTGACTTTCTGAAGTATGAAGGCCCCGTTGATCCGAGAATTACGGGAGGATTTGAGAACACGTTCAAATATAAGAATTTGACTTTGGCCGTATTCTTGAATTATCAATTTGGAAATAAAGTTCGGCTACATAATTATTTTAAAAACGAGTATAATGATTTGACAGCCATGCCGAAAGATTTTTTGGATCGTTGGATGATGCCCGGAGACGAGAATCGTACTTCGGTTCCTGTAATCCTTTCTGCACGTCAGAATTCCCGGACAAAGAGCGAGTATAAGGAAGTTTATAATGCTTATAATTATTCCACGGAACGAATTGCTGATGGTTCTTTCATTCGCTTGAAAGACATTAGTTTGACCTATAAATTTGATGACAAGTGGGTACAGAGCATCGGGCTTGGTTCCATGTCATTAAAGTGCATCATGTCCAACGTGGCATTATTGTATAGAGATAAGAAATTACACGGACAGGATCCGGAGTTCTTCCGTTCCGGAGGAGTGGCATTGCCTGTTCCGCGACAAGTGACATTCTCTTTGAGAGTAGGATTTTGACGTGAAGAATATTAAATCATTAAAACAGAGAAAATGAAAGCATATAAAATATTAACGGTCGGGATGTTTGCACTTTTGGTGACAGCGTGTAACTCGTTTCTGGATGTTGTTCCGGATAACCGTACCGAATTGGATAGCCCGGAAGCGATCAAGGAGTTGCTGGTATCGGCTTATCCGAAGGCTCACTATTACCACATGTGTGAGGTGATGAGTGATAATGTTGCGGAACGTTTGGTCAGTGGAACGCATAGCCGGGCGACCTTGAACAAGCAAATGTATCAGTGGATGGACGGAACCGGTACGGGAACGGATTACCCGGTTTACGTGTGGACAAATTATTACGAGGCGATAGCTGCAGCCAATCTGGCATTGGAAGCCGTGGAAGAAGAGGGCGATACGAAAGAGTATGCGGCAATTAAAGGGGAAGCGTTGGTTTGTCGTGCGTTTTGTCACTTTATCCTGGTGAATCTTTTTGCGGAACATTATGATCCGGATAAGGCAGAGCAAATGTTGGGAATTCCTTATTGTGTGAAACCGGAAACACAAGCTATCGTGTATTACAAACGTGATAACTTGAAGCAGGTATATGACCAGATTGAAGAAGATTTGCAAACGGGACTACCGTTATTACAAGATCAGACGTACGAGGTTCCAAAATATCATTTCACAAAGGCTGCGGCTCATGCTTTTGCCGCTCGTTTCTATCAGTATAAGGGCGAATGGGACAGTGTGATTGTACACTCGACGGCAGCTTTGGGAAGTAATCCGAAGAGTAAATTACGTGATTTGAGAAATCCGGATCAAGCTAACGGGCAATGGGGAGATAAGGACGCTTATGCGGCTAAATATTTTAAAGTAACTCAACCGTCTCCTTTCCTGATGATCTCGGCTAAGAGTTGGTGGGCAAGGGATGGGCAGTCATTCAGCTTGTGTTATAGTATGAAAAAGGATGAGCATGCTTCTTTGTTCACGGAAAAGAACGTTACGGGTAGTCCGGTGACCGGGACGTATGCCACGTTCTTTGTGATCTCGACAAATTCAGCAGGTTGTGCGCGGATGTATAAATTTGACGAATTATTTATCCGTAGTTCTATTGGTTCCAGTTCCGGACAGGGATATACGGTTTCAACCCTATTGTCCAGTGAAGAGGCTCTCTTAAACCGGGCAGAAGCTTACGTGATGAAGAATCAGTTTGATTTGGCTTTAGAGGATATTAATTTATATCTTGCTGAACGGGTGCGTGTGGATAAAGATGATCCTCATGCGGATTTTACACCGTATAAAGTGAATTTGGCGAAGATAAAGGCATTTTATGATGGAAAAGAGGAATTCCCTGATTTTGAACCGTTCTATGCAAGTACGATTTCAGAGGACCAGATGTCTATGTTGAAATGTGTGGTTGATTGGCGGCGAAAAGAGTTTATGCAGGAGGGATTACGTTGGTTTGACATCAAGCGTTTCCATTTACCGGTTGTACATACGTTTACCGTTTCGGGTGATCCGTCGATTACGCTTACAAAAGATGATCTTCGGCGTGCCGTACAGATCCCGTCAGAGGCACAGGCTTTTGGAGTGGAGGCGAATCCTCGTTAGTATAATAATTGTAAATACAGTAGATTATGAAAAAGTATATATTTAACTTATTACTGTTGGCATTGCTGTTCTGCGTGACGGCATGTTCGGACGATGATCTGGGACCTTCCATCTTTGATACCACTACTGAAGAGTTGACGGAGCTGGATCTTTGGATGCAGAAAAATTTTGTGGAACCCTATAATATAGAGGTGATTTACAAGTGGCGTGATGTTGAAACGAGTATGGAGTACAACCTGACTCCACCAAAGGAAGACAATGCGAAAGGATTGGCGGATGTGTTACTGAATATTTGGTGTAAACCATATGTTGAAATCGGAGGGGAATCCTTCTTCAAAAGTTTGTCCCCTAAACAGTTGCTGTTCATCGGTTCTTCTCGTTACACGAGTAGTGGGACGGTAACTAAGGGTACGGCTGAGGGGGGACGTAAGATTGTCATTTTCGAGGTTGACCAGTATGACAGGACAAATGCGACACGCCTGAAACGCTATATGAAGACAATTCACCATGAGTTTGCTCATATTGCGGCACAAACGGTAGAGTATCCGAAGGAGTTCGAGAATATCACTCCGAATTACGTGGAGGGATGGGATAAGATCAAAGATCAAGATGCTTATGATCAAGGATTTCTTTCCGGTTATGCGATGAGTGAACCGGGTGAGGATTTTGCAGAGATTGTTGGCTTCATGCTTTCTAATAGTGCGGAGGACTGGGAGAAAATGTTGGATTACCCGACCTCGCAGGAGGCGAAAGATAAATTGAAACAGAAGGTGGAGATGGTTGTGATTTATTACCGGGACACTTGGAATGTTGATTTGTACGCATTGCAGGCTGAATGTGAACAAGCCTTGTATGATGTTGTTAATGGTGTAACTGTTAATCCTTGATGAGTATGAAAAATCTTATATATTTATTCATTGCTGCAAGCATGATGTTGGTAACGGCTTGTTCTGATGATGACGAATACGTGTTTTCGGAATTACCGAGCGAGCGGATAGAGGCTTTCCAGAAGGAGTGCCAGACAACTCTGCGAGGAGCGACCGACGGGTGGAAACTTGTTTATTATCCCCAAAAGGGTGTGTATGGTGGTTTTACTTTTGTGTTTCGATTCAGTGAGAAGAACCGGGTGGAGATGATCAGTGATTTCGAACCGATAAAAGGAGATTATTCTTATAATTTGAATCTCTCCGAGGGGTTGGTGTTGACTTTTGATTCTGATAGTCCGATTCACCAGTTGTCTAATCCCAATTACGGGGCACCGGCTCACGACGGTGATAAAGGTTACGGATTGGAAGGTGATTTCGAATTTATCGTGAAGGAGGTAAAGGAAGATGTTATTGAATTAATTGGTAAGAAAACCCGTGTGGAGGTAAAGTTGGAGAAGGCTACCGCTGCGGATTGGACTACCGTGGAAAAATTAGCAGAGATGGCTGGCTACTTTGTGTTGGGAAATAGTGGGTTAGGCATGACGGTGAACGGGGAATTAGCTATTGGCGGACGTGTAGAATTGAACGATATATTCCATTTGTGTACAATGGCTTACAAAGATGAAGAGGGAAACACGGTGTCCGTGGAGACTCCGTATATAATCACGAATGAAGGATGCTTGTTTGAGAACGAAGTGGAAGTGGCCGGGGTGAAATTTTCCGGTTTGACCGTGGATCTGAGTAACGGGGTGACTAATCGGGAATTCGTATCCAATGATGCGGATCAGGCAATTCGTTTCTTTATTATGGATCTTTCCCCTTTGAATTTGACTCCGGCAGAAGTGCCGACCTTTGTACCTAACAAATACATAGCCTCTGTGGATATGTTGAAAAGCCATGACGAGTATATCATTACGGACATGAGTGCCTCCTTGAAGGTTGAATGGGAAGCTTTGCAGGCTGAGTTACCGAATTTTGAGAAATTTACGTTGGAGATGGATCGTAAAGACGGTTACGAGGGGTCGTTCCGGGTGACGGCTATCAATAGTGGTGACGGAAAATCCAAAAGCCATAATTATGACTTTGGAGCCTTTACCTTGTTGAATAATACGGTGAATCAAGTACGGTTTGATAATAGCAAGAAGAGTCATTCTACTTCTTCCGGTTTCACGGATAAAGCGTTATATGATGCTGGTGAGAATGCTCGTGTGGGAGCAATATATAATGCTTTCTTTGATAGTAAAGGTTTCACGGTGATTCGGGATTCGGAAGAGATCTTCTGGATTAGGAGTATTCAGAATCCGGAAGTTTGGATGAAACTGGAAGCTGATTAAAATAGAGCTGTGTGTCGTCCTATGAAGGATTAGTTGTTTTTTTGACAGCCGGGATTTCGGTGGGTCTCGGCTGTATTTCGCTTATAAAAAGAATTAAGATGAAAACATTAAAGATATGGGTGTTGTGCCTGTTGTTGGGTACAGTGTGGGACGTGTGTTTGGCACGAGATTTAAAACAAAATAAAGATACAACGACAAAAGTGGCGTCTGTGGATGGCCCCTATGTGTTGTACGATGAAACCGGACGAATGAGGGTGATTCATGTTGATGAACACGGAGTATTACAAGATCGTGTTTACGATGAGGTTCCGGAAGGTTTTAAACTAAACGTGGTTTCGCAGAAAGGTGGCCATCGTTTTCAGGTGAAACTACATCCCGTGGAGCGTCCACTTTGGAAGTCCGGGCAGCGGGAGAAAACATTGATTATTTCTGATCCTCACGGGGACTTGGAGAGTTTCGTTTCCGTGTTGCGCAACAATGGCGTGATCGGAAAGAATTATAAATGGAAGTTCGGTAAGAATCAGGTGATTGTTATCGGTGATGTCTTTGACCGGGGAAAGGACGTGTTGCCCATTTTCTGGTTGATGTATAAGTTGGAACAGGAGGCGAAGGATGCGGGAGGGGTGATGACTTTTATGTTAGGGAATCACGAGGAAATGGTGTTGCGGGGTAACTTAAAATATACCCGGAGCAAGTATAAGGATTTAGCAACATCACTTGGGATGGAATATGCCGACTTGTGGCATGAGAAGAGCGAGTTGGGGCGTTGGTTGCGTTCTCGTAATCTGATTCAGGTCGTGGGAAAGAATTTGTTCGTCCATGCCGGACTGAGCAAGGAGTTTACCGGAATGGGAAATGCCGTGACAGAAGTAAACGAAGAGATGGCGAGATCTATTTTCTTGCCGAAAAAAGAACGGCAGGAGTTGTCTGCCTTGTCTGATTCCATCTATTGTGATCGGGGACCTTTTTGGTTCCGGGGGATGGTGAAAGATGAGGAGAAATATCGTCCTTCCACGCCGGAGGATGTGGAGCGTATTTTGGAACAATACGGTGTAGACCGTATATTCGTGGGACACACGATATTTGATGACGTGACTCCCTTCTTTGACGGGAAAGTCGTGGCCGTGAACGTGAATAATCAAAAGAACCGGGAGGCAGGTAAAGGCCGGGGAATCTTGATGCAGGGAAATACCCTGTATGTTATATACGATAAGGGTAAGCCTCGTAAATTCTAGCTGTTTTATTTCAATAATGAGGATGTGTCAAAAGTCATTTTCAAACTCCCTCCCCCCTTCGGGGTACTCCCTCTATAAACAGAGGGAGAGTTGAAATACTCCCTGTCTTCGGGAAGAGTCACCAGCTCCAATTTAAACAACTACCCCCCACTAACTCCCCCTGTGTAAGGGGGAGTTGGAGTGGGTAGTCTGTAGATACTGGATAAGACTTCTTGGACATTTACTTTTGCACTATTCAATAACACGAAAAATCGTGTATCTTTGAAAAAGAAGAGTTGCAGTGCACTAATTTTTGGACTAGTCTTTCAGGACTACAGGCTGAATCAGACTGCAACTCTAACTTTCGGAGAATTTAGCCAGTTAGAATTTTAGGCATTAAGGCCTGTTAAATGTATTAACTACTTCTCCTCTTTGTTTAACTGTAAATGCAAAAGTATGAATTATTCTCATTTTGTAGGTCTTGATGTGGGAAAAAAGTCCTTTGATGCCTGCCTGGTTTCTTTAGACAAGGAATTAAGTCATCATACCTTTCCCAATACCCCTGGAGGCATCGAAGAATTATTACATCGGGTAAAACAGCATGGGGTGGAAGTTGAAACCGCCCTTTTTTGTGCTGAAAACATGGGTAGTCACGTGATCGACTTGTGTTTATCCAGCTACCAGTTCCATTTCCCCCTGGCTCTTGAATGTCCCTTGACAATAAAGAGATCGATCGGCTTGCAACGTGGCAAAAATGACCGGATCGACGCGCGGCGAATCGCGCGGTATGCCTGTTTGCATTACCGTAAACTCAGGTTATATCAATTACCTGATAAAGATCTGGTCAGGTTGAGGAACTGGATGGTCATAAGAGATAACCTGGTAAAACAAAAAGTATCTTCCCGCAAACTACTGGAACTGCCCCGTGAAACTTCCGGTCTGGCTGATCTTGTGACTGCCATGACTTTTTTAGAAAAACAGCTCAGCCTGGTAAAAGAGAAAATCTCTTATGTCGAACAGGAAATGGAAAAAATCATTTCCTCGAATATTGCTCTTTTAACAAATTACCAGTTACTAACAAGTATAAAAGGCATCGGCCCCATTAATGCCATTGTCCTTTTATGTGTCACGGGTAATTTTCACCGTTTTTCTGATCCGCGAAAATTTGCCTGTTATTGTGGGGTGGCTCCTTTTGAACACTCGTCAGGAACCTCTATACGGGGTAAAACGAAAACTTCTAATCTAGCCAACAGGGAAGTGAAAGTATACTTGACCAGGGCTGCCATAACAGCTATATCATGGGATCCGCAAATTAAAGCATACTATAAAAGGAAAACGGGAGAAGGAAAGCACAAGGCATCAGTGATTAATGCCGTCAGGGCGAAAATTATTGCAAGGTGTTTTGCAGTTATTAAAAGGAAAACTCCATTCGTTACATTAAGAGCATAGGGCGGTGACACGCGCGAGGGAAAGATTATTTTTCTTTTCGAAAGTCTCTCGCGAATCACGAGATTTTTGAAAAGAAAAAGAAGCTGTGGGGGGAAAGAAAATCGCAATAAAAATACATTTTACCACGATTTTCTTCATTAAATAGTTGCAAGAGACTTAGAATTCAGCCCCTTGTTATATTGATTCTTTCCGGGGAGATCAGTTCGTTTTGTAATCGTATTTTACTTTTGCCAGTTCGTTGTTGGCATCAACGATTTTCTTTTTCAAAGATTCTTTGAAGTCCACGATTTTAGCTTTCAATGCATTGTCGCCAACAGCCAGAATTTGTGCAGCCAGAATACCGGCATTCATGGCCCCGTTGATGGCGGTGGTGGCAACCGGGATGCCCGGAGGCATTTGGGCGATGGCTAAAAGAGCGTCCATTCCGTCGAGAGAGGCGTTGATGGGAACACCTATCACGGGAATTGGTGTCATGGCAGCGATAACACCCGGTAGGTGTGCGGCCATTCCGGCTCCGGCGATGATAACTTCAATACCCCGTTTCTGTGCGTTTTTGGCAAAAGACTCCACTTCAGCCGGAGTGCGGTGAGCGGAGAGGGCATTGATCTCGAAAGGTATGCAAAAGTCGTTTAACACTTTTGCGGCTTTTTCCATTACGGGCAGGTCTGACGTGCTACCCATGATAATACTTACTTTTGGGTCCATATTTTTACCGGATTTTAAATTCAAAGTTGTACTTTTGCGCAAAGTTAAATAAAAAAATGGATTAGAGAGACGATAGGTCTATCATTCAAAAGAGAAATATGCACAGGATGAAAAGAATCAAATTGCATGATCGGTGTTTCCGACTGATGATTGAGGCTGACGTGATCGACCGGGAAATAGAGAGGGTGGGGACTCAAATTAATCGGGAACTGGCAGGAGAACGTCCTTTGTTTCTAGGAGTGTTGAATGGGGCGTTTATGTTCGTGGCTGATTTGTTGAAACATATCACGATTGAGGGGGCGGAAATCAGTTTCGTGAAGATTGCTTCTTATGCCGGATTGTCCTCGACGGGAAAGGTTCAGGACCTGATCGGGTTACGGGAAGATATTACGGGACGAACTGTAGTGATTCTGGAGGATATGATTGATTCGGGAGAGTCCATTATGCATATGAAAAAAATGTTGGAAGAGAAACATCCGAAACAAGTAAAGGTGGCTGCCTTGTTCTACAAACCGAAAGCGTTGAAGTACGACCTAACGATCGATTACAAGTGTATTGCGTTGGAGAATGATTTCGTGGTAGGGCATGGGTTGGATTATGACGGGTTAGGGCGTAATTATCCTGACTTGTACGTGGTGGACGAGGGAACAAATGAAAATTGAAAATGAAAAAACAAACTCCCTCCCCCCTTCGGGGTATTGAGCCCGGAAACCGGTCTCGAACCAGCTCTTGCTCGGCAATTCGGAAGCAAGCTTCCCCATTGCTCTCGCTTACTCGCTGGTTTCCCTCTATAAACAGAGGGAGAGTTGAATTACTTTTCGACTTTGGGAAGAGTTACCAGCTCCTCCTCTGTTTATAGAGGAGGTGGCAGCGAAGCTGACGGAGGAGTTTAATTTAAAATTTAAAATTATAAATCTAAAATAAAAAGAATGGCATCAACGAACTTTGTCGATTACGTGAAAATATTCTGTCGTAGTGGAGCCGGGGGGCCGGGATCTATGCATCTTCATCGAGATAAACGTTCTGCCAAGGGAGGACCTGATGGTGGTAATGGTGGACGCGGAGGACACGTGATATTAAAGGGAAACCGGAATTACTGGACCTTGATTCACTTGAAATTTCAGCGCCACGTGTATGCAGAGGACGGGGAGAGCGGGAGTGGAAATTTATGCACGGGAGCTGACGGGAAAGATGTCATTATAGATGTTCCACTGGGAACTGTTGCTCGGGATGCGGATACCGGGGAAACGATTTGCGAGATCACGAAAGACGAAGAGCTTTGTGTTGCTGTCAAAGGGGGGCGTGGTGGTTTGGGTAACTGGAATTTTCGTTCAGCTACAAATCAGACGCCTCGTTACGCGCAGCCGGGAGAACCCCGGGTGGAACGGAATGTTATTCTGGAATTAAAAGTGCTTGCCGATGTCGGATTGGTGGGTTTCCCGAACGCGGGTAAGTCGACATTGTTATCCGTTGTTTCCGCGGCAAAACCGGAGATTGCGAACTATCCGTTTACCACGTTGGTTCCGAATTTGGGAATTGTGAATTACAGGGATAACCGTTCTTTTGTGATGGCTGATATTCCCGGAATCATTGAGGGGGCGCATCTGGGAAAAGGTTTGGGACTTCGTTTCTTGCGGCATATCGAACGAAATTCGGTATTGTTGTTTATGGTTCCCTCAGATAGTGAGGATATTCACGGGGAGTATAAAATTTTGTTGAACGAGCTAAAACAGTATAATCCCGAGTTGTTGGATAAAAAACGACTTCTGGCTATCAGTAAATCGGATTTTATTGATAAGGAGCTGATGTCTGAAATGGAGAAAGATTTACCGGATATTCCCTACGTGTTCATTTCTTCCGTGACGGGGAGTGGAATCATGGAATTGAAAGATATGCTGTGGAGGGTCTTGAACGAAGAGTAGCGAACGGCCTTTTCTTATTTTATATTTTTTTCAAGTAAACGGGGTAACCGAATATGTTAATCGCCGTATATTCATAAGAATTTAAATAAATGACTTATGAATTACGGAATTAGTGTATTGTTTCGATTTATTCCCTTGTTGATGGCGTTGATTTGCTTTTTCTTTGGAGGGTATATTTTTGGATTCGGGAATGATGAAGCACGGTGGGTAGCGGGGCCGGTCGTATTTTCATTAGGCGTACTTTGTATCGCGTTGTTTGCCACGGCAGCCACGATTATTCGGCAATTGATCCACACGTATAACCCTGTTGCGAAATATTTATTACCCGGTATGGGATATTTATTCGCTTTAGGAACGATGATTTGGGGTATTTATCTGTTCAGTTCTCCTGAACCGCAGAATTTATTTGTCCCGGGACACGTGATTTGTGGTGTGTCGTTGATTGCGGCTTGTATTTCAACGGCAGCAACTTCATCTACTAAATTCACACTTATTCCGGTGAATTCACACGGGACAAGCGATAAAATTAATCCTAACGGTTTCTCGGCTACCACGGAAACAGTGTTGATCGGTTTAACCGTTTTGTTTTCCACGGTAGCGTGGGTTTGGGCGATAGTATTATTGTCAGGCTCCGGGGGTGATCATTTGGTTGCTGGGAGCGTGATGGCCGGATTGGCTTGTATTTGTACGAGTTTGATCGGGCTGGTTGCAAGTATATCTCGTCAGATCAGGAATGATTATGGCGAGAAGGATCGGAAGTATTGGCCAAGACTGGTGTTTTTCATGGGGACAATCTGTATCGTGGGGGGAATTGTTGAGCTGTTGGCAGCACCTGTCCCCGTGAATACAACCGGTTTTATTCTGATCGGTTTAGGTCTTGTCTGTTTTAGTATTTCCAGTAAGATTCTGTTATTAGCCAAAGTGTGGCGTCAAGAGTTCAAGTTGGCGAATCGCATCCCGTTGATTCCCGTGATGACTGCCTTGTTGGCTCTTTTTCTGGGCGCATTCCTTTTTGAAGAGTCGACGGTTGATAATGCATTTTTCGTGCCTGCCCGGGTACTGATCGGTTTGGGTGGTATTTGTTTCTCCCTGTTCTCGATTGTCAGTATTCTGGAAAGCGGGACTTCCAGTAAATAATATCCTTTTGGAGGTTTTGATTTGAGTTTATATTTCCGAGTCGCGGAAACTCTTTTGGGAGAGTTTTCGCGATTCTTTGTTTGTAATCTTTTAAAACGTGGTAGAATTCGTTATTTTCGCCTCCGAAATAAAAGAATAAAGTCATGGCTAAAAAAGAGAAGGTACAGGAGATGTTTAACGGGATCGCACCGAAGTACGATTTGTTGAATCATCTGTTGTCTATGGGTATAGATAAGAGTTGGCGTAAGAAGGCAATGAAAGTTGTTGGTGCGGGGCGAAAGGATTTGGTGTTGGATATTGCTTGCGGGACGGGAGATTTTTCGATCGAGGCGTTGAAACATGGAGTGAAACGAGTGGTCGGGGCCGATATTTCGGAAAATATGCTGGCCGTGGCACGGGAGAAAGCGAAAGCAAAGGGGTTATCTGATCAGCTTGATTTTCAGTTTGGGGATAGCGAGAACCTCACCTTCGACTCGAATACTTTTGATGCCGTGACAGTTGCTTTTGGCGTGCGTAATTTTGAACATCTTGAATTAGGACTGACAGAAATGTGTCGGGTGCTGAAACCCGGGGGAAAGGTGGTTATTCTAGAATTTTCGACGCCTGAACATTTCCCGATGAAACAGTTGTATAATTTTTATTTTAAACATATTCTGCCTTTTGTGGGAGGCGTGATTTCCGGAAACCGGAAGGCGTATGAATATTTGCCAGCCTCCGTGTTCGCGTTTCCGCAGGGGAAGGATTTTCTGGATATTATGCGGAGTGCCGGTTACTCGAATGTTTCGCAACAGCGGCTGACTTTTGGAATTGCCAGTTTATATGTAGGAGAGAAATAAAAGAGGCTGTGTCAAAAGGTATTTTATCCTCAAAAACTCCTCCGTCACTTCGTGCCACCTCCTCTATAAACAGAGGAGGAGCTGGTGACTCTTCCCGAATACAGGGAGTATTTCAACTCTCCCTCTGTTTATAGAGGGAGTACCCCGAAGGGGGGAGGGAGTTTGAAAAATGACTTTTGACACATCCTCTTTTATTTTACCATTCAACAGCATCGCGGTTGATCGGCATGGTCATGCATCTTGCACCACCACCTCCGCGGGGAAGTTCTGATCCCTCGATGGTAATCATGTATTTTTCGTATTTGCTCAGATCGACTTTGTTGCTGATCACGTCGTTAGCACGAATAATCTCGAAACCGGCATTGTTCATGGCTTCAACGGTATAATTGTTGCGTGCGTAGCCTAACACTTTACCCGGGGCCACGCAGAAGAAGTTTGCACCACTATGCCATTGTTCTCTCTCCATGTTCCAAGTTTCGTCTTCTCCACCGCAATACACGGGTTCCAAGTCCATACCCAGTTTTTTCAAGGCGTGTAACAATGTCTTTTCCCGGCGGATGCTGATTAGTTTCCCGTGTTGAATCTTGATGTGAACCGTCTGGTAATTGCCCGGACTCATGATCAAGGGTTCGTAAACCATACATTTGTCCTTATCCAAGAAAGTGAACACCATATCCAGGTGAATGAAGGATTCCGGGGAATGGGGTAGTTCCTGTACAAGAATATGTTGTACCTTGTCTTCGTTTCGGTTGATAAAGTTATACATCAAGGCGTCGATAGCGCGGGTTGACGTGCGCATACCGTTACCGATAACCAATATATCATCCCGTGCAATCTGTACGTCACCACCTTCGATGGTTAATTTACGAAGGGGATCAGATTCCGTGTTCAAACTTAACGTTTTGGTGTTAAATCCGGGCGTGAAGTCAAAAATAGATTGCATGATGATTGCCTCGCGATCACGAACAGCGTTAGCCATCCTACCAATAAGTACTTCGTTGTACATACTCATGGAGGCGTCGCGGGTGAAGAAGAAATTATGTAACGGGCGCAAGTCGTACCAATCTTTATTCAAGAATTTGGTCAACGTGTCGCGTTTCATTTCAACCCCTTCGATCAGCAAACGGGCCAAATTTTCTGCATCTTCATCCAACAATTGATCTTTAATTGATCCTTTGGGAGTTACTTCGGCAATAAAAGGCTCTATCTTTTCGATGCGGTTCAACACTTCCAGTTTGATGGCATCGTCTTTTAAAATGTTTGTCAGGAGGTCTTTGACCTGGTAGGTTTTCGTGATTTTACCTAAAACCTCACTGAGTTGCTTGTATTCTTTTCGTGCGATTGATAAATTTAGAATATCGCTATAGAGCGCCCTCTCAGCGTTCTCGGGAGTCATGTTTTCTACCTCCTCGCCTGGTGTATGGAGTATTACTCCATTCAGTTTTCCGATTTCGGATTGAACATTTACCTCTACAATCTTAGACATATATGTGTTTTTTTGATTACATGGCAAAATTACGATATAAAGGTTGATAAACCTTATAAATCACCACTATAATTATGCAAAAGGTGAAAATAAATATGCACTATTTAAAAGGAGAAAGGGATACATGACGTACCCCTTTCAATATCTCGAAGAGTTGTCCGGCCTCTCCGAGCTGGTTGCATCTTAAATATTTTGAGTATACAATTCAACGTTTTCCATCACTTTCAGAATTGTCTATATACATCCATTTCAATCGTGGAATATTTCACCTAAATATTCTTTGCAAAATTATAATTTAAAATTGATAATAACAAATAAACGTCAACATAATTATCGGTTGGTAGGGACTATTGGTGTAATGCTTTGTTTTGTGTTTGTAATACAAGAAACCACCCCAAGATAACCTGGGATGGCTTTTGATAACCCAAACGGAATTTTGCAAATGATGGGTTATTTTTTATGTGTGAACTTTAGAATCTAAATCCAATTTTCAACATCGGGTTAGATAGAAAATCAAATCCGTGAGTGTCTGATGATAGGAGTTTCAACCCGACTTGTGGTCGGATGTTATATACCGTGTAGTCATAGGCAATCGGTCGAATTTCGATAGAAATAAAAAATGCTTTGGAAACGAAATAATCGAATCCGGTGACACCGGCAACCCGGTACCCGAAAGCTTCTCCAATAGATTTTCCTAGATAGGATTCGTCATCCGCTTTTGCTTCTTGTTTCCCGTAAGAGAATCCGAATTCACCTCCATAACGGAAAAATAGTTTGTCATATTTGGTTTTCACGAATCTTTCCGCTCCGAGGACGATAGAATATTTTATTTTATCTTTTGATGTTACGAAATTGTAATCTGGAATGTCTCCGGTTTCGAATTTTCCATCCGTGCTGTTACCGGGTAAAGCTTGGTACTCGGGATTATGCTTGAATGAAAATCCTCCCATTGCTTTCAGCGCCCATTTTTTCGCAAACATCCATCTGAATTCGAAATTCAGTGACAACTGTTTATCGAACCAGCTGGTTTGTGGGGCGGAGATATTGTAGGTGCTCAAATCCGGGGCCGGGGCTTCCATACCGACAAACGAGCCTACACCTAAATTTAAAGAGACGGATTTGTCCCCTTTCTTTGGTGTAAAGTCATCTTTTGTTTGTGCGTTGGCAAGCAGTACCGATCCTGTCATGATGATAGCAATTGTCAATACTCTTTTTAGCATATATACAAATTTAGTGAATGTCAGTGGGGATTTCCCCACTGGCATTGGGTTTTACTTATTCGGCAAGTGCTGCTTCTGCGGCATCAATAGCTGCTTGTAAACGGTCAACACGTGCTTGTAGTTCAGGTTGGATTTCTTTGAGTTTTGAAATCTCGTTGTTGAGAACATTAATTTCTGCCTGGTATTCTTCATTTTGTATTCTGATGCAAGCTTCTAATTCTTCGTTCTTTTCTTCGTCACTTGCAAGAGCATTGAATTCTTTGATGGATTGCTCTGCTTTAGCGATGGCTTCTTCTGCTGTTTTTATCTCTTTTTTGTAGGTCTCTATTTGCTCATTGATGCCTTCGATGTCTGAAGAAGTTAGAATTTCCAACAGGTGATTAATACGCTCTATTTGGGAGCTTAATTCATTAGCTTCTCTTATTAATGTGGTGTATGCTGAATTCTCTAAAGCCGCTTCTGCTTCTTCTTTTTTCTGTTCAGCCGCCTCAATGTTGGCTACCGCTTCATCCCAATCTGCTTTGGCTTGATTCATCTCTGCCAGTAACGTTTCGGTTGTTTTGGCTGCATTGTCAACGATCGTGTTGAATTCATCGGCTAGTAACGTTGCGATTTCTAATTCATCAATTGCTTTTTGTACCTTAACAACAAGTTCACCTTGATTGATTTCCGAAACAGCAGCAACAGCATCATTGTATGCTTTTTGTGTGATTGTGACATTTTCTTTTGCCTTTTCGTATGCTGTTTCATTTTCTTCAAGAGCTTTGGTGGCATCAGCGATATCTTTTTTAGCTGTTGCTAATGCGGCATCGTTTGCTGTTACGGCATCGCTTGCTTTAGTCAGTTCAGCTAAAGCTTTTGCTTCATTTGTCTTGGCAACACCCAATAAAGCTTCTAGCTCGGCTTTCTTCTCAGGAGTAAGATCCGGATCTTTCAGCTCGTTGGTATATTTTACCACCACGCCTTTTTTCGCATCGTAATCTGTTTGGGCAGCAGTCTTTTTATTATTTAATTCGCTTACTTTACTTTCGTAAGTAGCTTTGTCTTTTGTCGCTTTTTCAAGTTTCGTTTTTTGTTCGTTGATTATTTCTTCAAGTGGTGTCAAAGCAGCTTTTGCAGCTGTTGCTGCTTTCTCTAATTTTCCTAAATTTGCTTTTGTTTCAGCTAGTTCTTTTTCAGCTTCTTCTTTTGCTGTCGTTTTCATTTCAATAGTGGTTGCTTGTTTCTCTTTCTCGGCAGTAATCTTGGTTGTGATATTTTGTTCAAATTCAGGATATCCTGGGAAAGGGAATGTTCTTTCAGTTCCTTTGCTTGTTATAACTGTTATTTCGAACGGAGAGACCAATTTTTTCGTGGGATTGCTGTTGTAATCCTCTTTTGCTTTTTCGTAAGCCTTTTCTTTGGTACTAGCCTCTTGCTTGGCCGTTTCCACTGCTTGTTCTGCATCACAAATAGCTTTCAATAATTTTTTTGCTTCGTCAGCAGTATTGATCATTTCTGCCGTTTTGGAATCAAGCTCTTTGGTAAGTTCTTCAAGCTTTGTATTAAGTTCATTGATTTTTTTTTCAATAGCGGCGTCTGTCAGCGTTTTTGAGGCTTCAAGCTCAGCAATAGCTTCTTTTGCAGTGGTTACTTTTTCTTGATTTTCTTTTATTATTTCTTGGAAACTAGCGAGGTGCACCTCGAAATTATCAGAAATGAGATTCTTGTACCGATTTACTCTGTCTTCGTTATTGGCGATTTCGTTTTGATTATTACGAAGTTTCCGCAGGGCTTTGACATAGTCTGCATACATTTGCTCTAGTTCCGGGTTGAGTTTACCGGCAATAATGGCGGCATTTAATTTGTTCAAAAAATCTTGTTGCTTGTATGCTTCCTCGGCTTTACGAGTTTCGTATTCAAGTTCATAAATTTTTTGTTGATATTCATTTGCTATTTCTGCTGCTTTTGCTTCATTCCGAATCTTTTCAGCTTCTGCAAGTAGTTTTTCAGCTTCAGCTTCCGTTTTGGCTGCATTGGCTTCTGCGATCAAACGTTCAATTTCAAGGCGAGCTGCTTCATTTTTAGCTTCATTCTCTACTTTCAATTTTTCGATTTCTGCCAGTAATTTTTGAGCCTCTCCTTGGGCTTTCAGCATTTCGGCTTGTGCCTTCAGCCATTCCGTTTTTGCGGTACGGATTTGTTCAACTGTAGCAGATTCTTTGTCATCCACGCAGGATGACAATAAGGCGACAGTTATCAACACAAATAATAAACTTATTTTTCTCATAACACCTTGTTTTTTAATTAAACATTTAATAATTCAATAATTTATTTAATACATTTACAAACGCTTCGTTGTATTTTGTTGACAAAAGTATGGTATAAAATTTACATGTGCAAATAATATTCAACATTTTTGTAGTTATATATTACCTTTATTAAAACTTTTCTCATGATAATTCTCGTAATTTTGAACTATGAAATTGGATATAGGAGAGATTATAAGGCAAGAGTTCGAGAAAAGTGGTTTGAGTGCCAGCCAGTTCGCTCGTATGATTAACAAAGAAAGGACGTTGGTATATCATCTTTTCAAGCGTCAATCTATTGATACAGATTTGTTGTATCAGATTTGCATGGTGTTGAATGTGGACTTGTTTAGTCTGTTCTCGGAGAAGTTGAGACAAGAAAATAATATTATTGGGGCATGTCATTCCCAAAAAGCAGAGAGTGTATCGTCCAAACGAAAGATTATGCTGGAGATTGAATTGGATGATGAAGAGTATCAAAAAATGATCCAAAAAGCATTAAACATATAGCCCTTCAATTATTCTTAATTCCGGAATTCGATACAAACAATTGTTTCCACGCTCATAGGTAGTCGGGGAAATAGTGATTTGTCCCAGTAAAGTGGGCATTCAAATGAAATTTCTATCTGATGGGGTTATTATCCTGTTTTCAAATTGTTATGATAGACTTATTCGGATGTTAATAATTACTATTGTAATTTAATATATTGTTATTTTGATAGGAGCGGAATAGGGGAGGAATGGGAGCGGAATGGGAGCGGCTCGCAATATGATAACAAGATAATCCTGTTTTGGTAACATTATTTTACATTATTTTGCATTGAATTTTTGTAGAACACCCCTAAATCCGTGAGTGTTGAAACACGAATTTAGGGTATTCTTGAATAATTCTCGTTTTGTTGGTTGCCCTCGCTTTCGCGAATATCAAGGATGCGGATTTATCCGGAATATAACCGCGTGTGGTTTATATATCCAGTTTCACCACGGTAATTCCCGAGCCTCCCATTTGTACATGTTCATCCCCGCAGGAACCCACGACCGGATTGGTCTTTAAAAAATCCCGTATGATTTGCCGGAGGGCCCCTGTACCTGTTCCATGCAAGATGCGTAGGTCTTTCATGTTTAGCATAACGGCATTGTCAATGAATTCCGATACTTTCATGAGCGCCTCGTCTCCCCGTAGTCCTCGTACGTCGATCTCCGGTTTGAAATCCATGCGTTTCTGGCTGATGTTTTCCAGGTAATTGGAAGAGGGGCGTGGCGTCCTGTTTTGCGTGATTTTCTTGGCTGCACTGTTCGATATTTTCGAGAGGCGTTCCACTTTCACGGTAGTCATGAGACCGCCGAGAGCGATAACAGCGTTTTTCTCGTTAATTTCGATAATTTCACCCACGGCTTTATTATCCAGTTGCACGAGATCTCCTTTGCTGAAAGTTGGCGCCTGTTGCTGTTGATCGGTCTCTTCCGACGTGGAGGTTTGGGAGCGTTTCCCTTTTTCCTTTTGTTTCTTTTCCCGGTTTTTCAATTTCTCGATTTTTCTCTTCAGGCGTTCTTCCTCTTCTTCTTCGCTGAACAGTAACCGTCGTTTTTCTTCCTCGAATGTTTGTCGGGCCAGTCGGGTTTGCTCCTTTTCGGCTTGACTTTCTTTGATTTGCCGGATGGTATTTTCTATCGTTTTGTTCGCCCCGGAGATGAGTTCTTTGGCTTTCTCTTGGGCTTCTTGGATGATTGTTTTCCTGAGTTTGGAGGCATCGTCCAGTTCTTTTTTATAACGCTCCAGCACTTCTTCCAAGCGTTTTTCATTTTCATGGATGCGTTTCCGTTTTTCTTCCCAGTAACGTTTATCCCGTAGGATTTCTTTCAAGTGCTTGTCGAAATTTACCCGGTCTTCACCGATCTTGCTGGCGGCATCGTCCAAAATTTCTTTGGGTAACCCGATTTTCTTGGCGATTTCGAATGCAAAAGACGAACCCGGTTTTCCGATTTCCAGTTGGAAAAGCGGCAACATCCGATGGCTGTCATAAAGCATGGCCCCGTTTGCAATTCCGGAAGCTGAAGAGGCAAAATGTTTTAAATTGGTGTAGTGTGTCGTGATGACACCTCTCGTTTGGTTGTTATTTAAAGCATTTAAAATGGCTTCAGCTATCGCTCCGCCTAGCATGGGTTCGGTTCCCGTACCGAACTCGTCGATCAGGATAAGCGTGTCTTGCGAGGCGTAACGGATGAAATTCTTCATGTTTACCAGATGCGAGCTGTATGTACTCAAATCATTTTCAAGAGACTGTTCGTCTCCCATGTCAATGAGTATTTTGTGGAATATCCCGAATTTACTGGATTCTTCCACGGGTACGGGTACGCCGCATTGGAACATATATTGTAATAAACCGGCTGTTTGCAGGCAGACTGATTTACCACCCGCGTTAGGACCGGAAATCAGGATGATTCGCTGATCTTCATTTATTTCAATATCCAGGGGAACAACCTCTTTCCCGTTTGCTTTCAAGCTTAGGTAGAGTAGGGGATGCTTTGCCCTGTACCATAGCATGGAAGGGGTATCTTCAAAAAGGGGGACGATGGCATTCACCCGGATGGCAAAGAGTGCTTTTGCTCGCACGAAATCCACGAATGCCATGAAATCGTATGCCGGGATCAAGTCATATATATAAGGACGCAAGTCGTCGGCAAATTGCCGGAGAATACGGGTGATTTCCCGTTTTTCTTCCAGTTGCAGTTCCCGGATTTCATTGTTCGTCTCGATGATTTCCGCGGGTTCGATATAAGAGGTTTTCCCGGTGGTGGATTCATCATGCACGATACCATTTAATTTCCGCTTGAAGGCGGCAGGCACGGGAATCACCATTCTACCGTCCCGGATAGCAATGTTGCTGTCCTTGTCGGCCCATCCTTCCTCCTGTGCTTTCTGCAACAGGGATTGCATACGTCGGGAGATTCCGGATTGCTTTTTAGCAATGCTATGACGTATGTTGCCTAAAGCGGGTGAGGCGGTGTCCTTGATTGTCCCGAATTTTGAAACGATCGAGTCCAGACGTTGCAGGATATAGGGGAATACTCGTACGTCTCCGGCCCGGGCTACCAGATGAGGGTAAACTTCTTGTTTGGTGTTGAAGAAACGCATGATGGCGTTCAGCGACTCCAGTGAATTTTTTAAGACAACCAGCTCGTTTACTTCCAGAAACAAACCCTCTACTTTTATACGCAACAAGAAGGGACGGGCATCATGGTAATAGGAGACCGGAAAGTTCTCTTCCTCTTGACAGATCCGCATGAATTCGGAGGTTTCGGCCAAAGAGGTTTCGATCCATCCGGCATTGGTGGAGAACTTGATGTCGCTGACCAGTTCCCGGCCCATGTCACTCAAGCAGTTATTGCTGATAAGTTGTCTTATTTTGTCGAATTTTATTTTAGATTCAAAATTTTCGGGATAAATCATATTGAATTGAAAATTGAAAGTACAAAATTGAAAATTACTTGTTCGAGATCATAAACTTGTGTGTCGTTCCCTGATCTGTTTTGATGAGGACGTAATCATCCGGCTTGATCTTGTCCGCGTGTTTCGGGAGATACCGGATGATGAGATTACCCATCATTTCCTTGCCCAACGTGAGGGGGGTACAGTCCACTTCCAGGTAGTCGGGTTTGAAAATCGACAGGATCGATATGTTCTTTTTGCCCGTGTTGATCAGGTTTATGATCTGGTGTTTCGTCTCTGCCTGTTTTAAGTGGATCGTGTCCGTGGTGAAACGTAAGTTACCCACCACGATGGGGTAGGTTGTCGGGATGTCAACCGATTTCGTGATGACTTCTCCTTCTAAACGCAATACGATGTTCGGGGGAGTGGCGTTCGTGTACACGATAATCTTTTTCGAGAACACGCCGGGGCGGTCTTTCGGGTTGAACGTGACGGTGACCACGCTACTGTCTCCGGGAGGAATGGGTTTCCTGTTCCATTTGGGAGTAGTGCAACCACACGTGGTTTCGATAAATTTTATCAACAGGGGTGCTTTCCCTTTGTTTGTAAATTTAAATTCGTGAGTTACTTTTCCCCCGTTTTCCTGCACGAGTCCCATGTTGAACGTGGTCTTTTCGAACGCGATCTTGGCCCGCTGGGCGAATGATAGCGTGGGGATGAAAAGTAATATTACATATATAAATATCTTCATCTGTATTTCTTTTTGTTTGTGGAAAATTGGAATACAAAAATACAAAAAGGGTTGGAAAAGATTGGTTTATGTCGGAATAAAACGTATCTTTGCGGCGTTAAAATTATTATTAAATATAAAAGACTGTACATCATGTATTTGACATCAGAAAAGAAAGAAGAACTTTTTTCACAGTACGGGAAGTCTAATAAAGATACCGGCTCTGTTGAGTCACAAGTAGCTTTATTTTCCTACCGTATCGCTCATTTGACTGAGCATTTAAAGAAAAACCACAAAGATTTCGCTACTCAAAGATCTTTGATTAAATTGGTTGGAAAACGTAGAGCGTTGCTTGATTACATGAAGAAGAGAGATATCGATAGATATCGTGCTATCGTTAAAGCATTGAATTTACGTAAATAATTACATAAAAACGACCCGGGTCGTCCGGGTCGTTTTACTTTTAATCCTCCCCTCCTCCTCCTTTTATCTAAAAAGAATTCCGTTAAAATGTTTAGTATTTTAACAGTTTTATTATTTCTATGAACATTATTGAAAAAAGCATTACCCTGAAAGATGGTCGGGTAATAACATTGGAAACCGGAAAGTTAGCCAAGCAAGCGGACGGTGCTGTCATGCTGAAAATGGGCAACACGATGTTGTTGGCTACGGTTTGTTCCGCGCAAGAGGCCGGTCCGGACGTGGACTTCATGCCTTTGTCGGTAGATTATAAAGAAAAATTTTCAGCGGTAGGACGTTTCCCCGGTGGTTTCACCCGTAGAGAGGGAAGGGCTTCCGATTACGAGATTTTGGTATCCCGTCTGATTGACCGGGCTCTGAGACCTTTGTTCCCGGATGATTACCATGCAGAAACTTTCGTGCAGGTAACGTTGTACTCGGCAGATGAAGAGTCTATGCCGGATTGTTTGGCCGGATTGGCTGCCTCTGCAGCTATTGCCGTGAGTGATATTCCTTTCCACGGTCCTATTTCCGAGGTACGTGTAGCTCGTGTGAATGGGGAGTTTATGATTAACCCTACCAAGAGCGAGTTGGCAACTGCCGATTTGGATATTATGGTTGCTGCAACCTACGAGAATATCATGATGGTTGAGGGCGAGATGAACGAGGTTTCCGAGAAAGAAATGCTCGACGCTATTAAATTTGCTCATGAAGCTATTAAAGATCATTGTTTGGTTCAAATGGAATTGGCAAAAGCCGTGAATAAAGAAAAACGGGCTTATTGTCATGAAGTGAATGATGAAGAGTTGCGTAAAGACATCTGGGCTAAATGCTACGATAAAGCGTATGCTGTTGCCCGTCAATGTAATGCCGACAAGCATTTACGCGAAAAGTTATTTACCGAAGTGAAAGAAGGATACTTGGAATCACTTCCGGAAGAAGAGAGAGACGCGAAGAAGAATATGGTTGCCCGTTATTATCATGACGTGGAGAAAGAGGCTGTCCGGAGAATGATTTTGGATGAGGGGTTACGTCTGGATGGACGTACGACCGAACAAATTCGTCCGATCTGGTGTGAGGCCGGACCTCTTCCGGGACCTCATGGTTCTTCTATCTTTACCCGCGGTGAAACGCAATCATTGTCCACGGTAACTTTAGGAACCAAGCTGGATGAAAAGATTATAGATGAGGCTACTGAACAAGGAAAAGAAAAATTCTTGTTGCACTATAACTTCCCGCCGTTCTCAACGGGAGAGGCAAAAGCCAGTCGTGGTGTAGGTCGTCGTGAAGTGGGACACGGTAATTTGGCTCATCGTGCGTTGAAACGTATGTTGCCGGATAACTATCCTTACACGGTACGTGTTGTTTCTGATATTTTGGAATCTAACGGTTCATCTTCCATGGCAACGGTATGCGCCGGAACTTTGGCATTGATGGATGCCGGTATTCCGATCAAGAAACCGGTAACGGGTATCGCTATGGGATTGATCACCGATAACGAGAAATATGCCGTGTTATCTGACATCTTGGGTGACGAGGATCACTTGGGAGATATGGACTTCAAGGTAACCGGAACGGTAGACGGTATCACCGCCACCCAGATGGATATTAAAGTAGACGGTCTTCCTTACGAGATTCTGGAGAAAGCTCTGGATCAAGCCCGGAGAGGTCGTTTACACATCATGAATATTATTAAGGAAACCTTACCTGAACCTCGTCCTGACTTGAAACCGCACGCACCGCGTATGGTTACGCTTACGGTGGATAAGGATCAGATCGGAGCGATCATTGGCCCCGGAGGAAAGATTATTCAGGATATTCAGGAGAAATCCGGAGCGGTTATCGTTATTGAAGAAGTGGGTAATCAGGGTATCGTGGATATTGCTGCCACCAATGCAGAATCTATCGAGATTGCCGTTGCCCGCATCAAGGCTATTGCTTGCAAACCTGAAGTCGGAGAGATTTACGAGGGAGTTGTAAAGACAATCACCGCTTTCGGTGCTTTCGTGGAGTTCTTGCCGGGTAAAGACGGTTTGTTGCACGTGTCCGAGATCGATCATAAACGTGTAGAGAAAGTGGAGGATGTATTGAAAGAGGGAGATCGGGTACGTGTGAAATTGATCGATATTGATCCGAAAACCGGAAAATTCAAACTTTCCCGTAAGGTGTTGTTGCCTAAACCGGAAGGTATGGAGCAAAATGATCGTCAAAATCGCAGTGAACGCCAAGATAGAGGCGAACGTCAAGATCGCGGACCGAGACAAGATCGGGGAGATCGTCCCCATCGCGACAGAGGTCCTAGACCGGAAAGAAAAGAAAATCAAGAATAATATGTAAGTCATTGATTTTGTCATTCTGAATGGAGTGAAGAATTTCCTCGAATATAAGGGGAGATTTTTCACTCCATTTCTTTTGTTGTCGAAAATTGATTTTATTCCCGTGTCTGTGGAATTTGGAAGAAAACGGGAAGATGCAGGATAAAATAAAAAAAAGATTATCTTTGTTTGAATTTTGTTTATTGGCTATTATATCCGGCTGCATATATGAAAGTGTCAGAAGATATTGATGTTCAGATGTTGAACGAGTTCAAGCAAGGGCGTTTGGAGATGTTGTACAGGCGTCTGTATCCAGCACTATTGTTGTATGCCGTGCGGTATGCGGGAGAACAAAATAGTTTTCTGGCCGAGGATTGCGTGCAGAATGCGGTGTTCAACGCTTGGAAAAGACGGCTGCAATTTGAGTCGGTGGAGTCATTGAAATCTTTCCTTTATATTTCTATCAAGAATGAAATTGTTAGCCTTCACCGGAAGGCGAAAGCGAGTGAGCGTTATTTGTCACAACTGGAAGAGGACGTGTTTTTTCAGAATAGCGTGATTGACCAGGAGACTCAATTATTACTATATTATGCTATCCGGAGTTTACCGGAAAGGGAGCGACAAATTTTTGAATTGAGTTTTATTGAAGGGTTGAAAATTACGGATATTGCTGAACAATTGAACGTGTCGGAGAGTACGGTGAAGAAGACGAAGGCCAAAGCGTTGGATATTTTACGGGAAAAGTTGCCGAGAGAGTTATTTTTATTCTTTTTTGTTTTGAAAAACTGATTTCTATTTTGTCAGTTGAAATTTTCGTGCCGTTATCTTTCTGAATATGTATTACTTACGATATATTTTTGTTCGATAGATAATTTTTTCTAAAAATAAATGTGAATTTTTTACCCTTTTTTTAAGTGATTGCGTTCTATGGATGATTCAATTAAGAAACAGGATATAAAGTGTGATATAATGGAAAAATTAGAAGAACAGGTCTTTAAAATTTCACGGTTGATCTTCAAGGAGGTGACGGGGACGATTTCGGATGAAGAGCAACGCTATCTGGAATGGTGGCGGGGAAGGAATCCGGATAACGAGCGGTTGTATCGTGAGTTGAAGGATGGGCAGCGAGTGATGGGTGAGGTGAAACAGTTGGAGGGAGTGGAGGTGATACGTCCATTGGAAGGAATGCACCTGCGTATTCGTGAGGAAGAACGACGGTTGAGACAGAGAAGATGGCAATGGGGAGTGGCTGCTGCAGCTGTTGTGGCCGTGTTCGTGGGGTGTTTTTATTTGTTCCCGGTAGATGATAGACAGGAGTCCATGCCTTTGGCAAAGACGGAACAACCCATTAAAGCCGGGGGGGTACGTGCTGTTTTGAGATTGGAAGATGGACGGGTGGTCGATTTGGAGACTTTGGCAGAAGGAGTGAAAGTGGGAGGTATGGATGCCGTGAAGATTGATGAGCGGCGATTATCGTACGCGGGACAAGGAAAGGTTGAGGGGGAGAAAAGAAAGAAATTAGTGTATAATGAGGTGGAAGTACCGAGGGGAGGAGAGTTCGATTTGATCTTGGCGGACGGGACTACCGTGTGGTTGAATGCAGGGAGTAAGTTGCGTTATCCGGTGGAGTTCGTGGGAAAAGAACGACGGGTGTTCTTGGAGGGTGAGGCCTATTTTTCAGTGACTAAAGATGCGGATATGCCGTTTCGGGTGGAGATATTGCAACAGACGGTAGAGGTGTTGGGAACCGAATTTAACGTGTCCGGGTATATGGATGAGGCGGCGATTTACACGACCTTGGTGACCGGAAAAGTAAAGGTGGCAACTGATAGCGGGGAAAATATGGTACTTGCACCTGGGGAACAGAGTATGTTGGATTGTCGGGACGGGCATCTTGACAAACGGGAAGTGGATGTAGAGAAAGTGATTGCTTGGAAAAAGGGAATGTTTATTCTTGAGGAGCAAACTTTGGAGCAGATCATGCAGAAATTTGCAAGGTGGTATGATATGGAGGTTGTGTACCGGGATGATGAGTTGAAAAACATTATCTTTAAAGGGGTCGTGCCGCGATATACAGAGTTGAGAGAAGTGCTGAATATTTTGGAAAAAACAAATGAGGTGAAATTTGATATAGAAGAAAGGACGGTGATCGTTTTCAAATAAAAAAGAGGGGAATCCGGCAAGATTCTCCTCGTCATAAATAAACATCTGTTGGCTCAGATGAATGTTTAATTAAATGCTTTACAAAGTTATGAAAAAAAATCGACGAACGGGCAATCCCTATTGGATAAGATTGCCGCAAAAATTGATTGCTATGGGTTTAAGGGTATTTTTACTCGTTTGCGTGATAAATACGGTCAGCGCGGCGGGTTTCTCGCAAGGGAAGAAATTGGATGTGGATTTCACGAACAGCACGATTGGGGCCGTGTTGGATTACCTGAAAGAGAAGGCTGGGTATGATTTTGTTTACCGGAAAGGTGTTGTTCGGGTAGATGATGTGGTGACGTTAAAATTAAAGGATGCGACGGTTGAAAAAATTCTGGATGCCGTGTTGCGGGAGAATGGGTACAACTACGAGGTGGTGGATAAGGTAGTTGTGGTTACACGTGCAAAAGCGGTTCCTGTTGTACCTACCGTGGAAGTGGTGAAAGGGCAGGTAAAGGATGCAAGCGGTAAGCCTTTACCGGGTGTGACGGTGATGTTAAAAGGTACGTCAGTGGGTACAGCCACGAATATTGACGGGAAATATGAGATCAAAGTACCGGCAAAAGAAGGCGTGGTGATCGTGTTCTCCTTCGTGGGGATGAAATCGCAAGAGATGAAGTTTTCAGGCCAGAAAGTACTTAATGTGGTTCTTTTGGAGGACGTGGAACAGATGGAAGAGGTGATCGTTACGGGGTATTCGACTCGAAAGGTGAGCGAGATGACCGGTGCGGTACAACAATTCCGGGGAAAGAATATCGCTCAATCGGCCACGGGTGGTAGTTTGATGAACGCTTTAAAAGGACACACGACTGGATTGCAGATTACGGGTAGTAGCGGTGTTCCGGGAAGTGACGGAGATTTGCTGTTACGCGGTACAGGAACGTTATATAGTTCCAATTCTTTATCCACGACGTCTTCTTTCCCATTGATCGTGATAGATGGTGTGATCACCGATTACACGAGTATTAACGGGGTGGTATCTCCATCGGATATTGCAGATATTACGGTGTTGAAAGATGCTGCTTCTACCGCTATTTACGGTTCCCGGGCCGCAACGGGAGTGATCGTGGTGACAACGAAAAAAGGTGCAAAAGATCGTATGACAGTAGCACTGGATATGAAATTAGGTATCAGTACTCCGAATTTTGGAAAATTGGAGTATATGAATTCACAGGAGTTGCTGGATTATGGAAAGATGGCATTACGTAATTGGTGGAATACGAATGAGAGTTTACGTGCAAAATATGCCAATCAGGAAACTTTCATACAGGATACATTGGGAACGTTATATAATAATTTTGACGTAACGAAAACGACTAATTGGAGAGATCTGGTTTATCGTAACGGTTTAAGTAAGGATGTGGCAATGAGTATCCGCGGTGGTGGAGATAAGATCCAGTATTATTTTTCATATAACTATTATGATGAGGAGGGTACACAGATTGGATATGATCTGACACGCCATTTGTTCAAGTTACGGTTGGATTTTGATGTGATGAAATATTTATCGTTTGGGGTGAATCTGAGCGGAACGTTTGAGAAAAATATTACAGCCAATTCCGATGATGATTCCATGGAAAGTTACCATCCTTGGGTGACTCCCTATAATGAGGATGGAACGTTGAAGTACAACATCAAATCTTGGAAGAATTACACGATGGACCCGACTCCGTTGAGTAATCCGTTGCAAGATAATAAATATAATAACGTGACGGATTTGAAGAATAATCTGTTCGGTTCGTTCTCTGCAACATTGAAGCCTTTCAAATGGTTGTCTTTTTCTTCGACAAATACATTGACTTTGACGAATGTCAATACAAATGATTATTTGGATAGTCGTACTTATAGTGGTAATCATAGCCGTAATGAGATGAGTAACGGTGTTTTGAAGGTGGATGATGAACGGAGCTGGACTTTTTTGACATCAAATATTTTACGATTACAACATAGTTTCGGTGAGCATAACCTGAGTGGTTTGGTAGGTCAGGAATGGTATGAACGTCACACTCGTTCGTCACATATTGAAATGTATGACCAGATGATTGCCGGAGAACGTAACGTAGGTGGTTTTTCGAAACAAGGGGATAAAACGAATCCGGCTGTGATTCCGACAGGTGCAGAGCGGGAGTCCGGTAGTTTCTCTGTATTCTCGGAGGTAAACTATAATTATGCAGGTAAATACATGGCTTCGGTTTCTTTCCGTACAGACGGTTCAACGAATTTCGGTAAGGACAATCGTTATGGAACGTTCTATTCCTTTAGTGGATCATGGCTTGTTTCTCGGGAAGCTTTTATGGCACGTCAGGACGTGGTGTCTAACCTGAAATTGAGAATGAGTTATGGTACGTCAGGTAAAGAGGCGGGAATGGATTATCTGAACTACACGCTTTATAGTACAAGTAACACGACGTTTGACTATTACCGGGATCATCCGGCTTATCAATCGGCTTACGGGGCAACCATTAACCAGTTGGGGAATGATCAGTTGTCATGGGAAACAGCATATAATCTGAATATTGGGGTGGATGTGGCGTTATTGAATAACCGTATTTCATTGTCTGCGGATTGGTATAAACGGCGGAATAGCGATTTGATTATGAGTACGACTCTGCCGGCTGCAAATGGCGTGGGAAGACAGTACCAGAATGTGGGAGAGATGGAGAACCGGGGAGTGGAATTGGTGTTGAACACGCACACGGTGAAAGGGGAAGAATTTAACTGGTTTACGACATTGACGTTCAGTTATAATAATAATGAGTTGACTAAATTGGATCAGGAAAAATTGACTCGTAGCGGTTACAAAACCTTCTATGAAGGGGATAATATTGACGAGTTGAAGAAAGTGAAAGTTACGGGAGTTGACCCGGAGACCGGTTTTGCTCAATATGCTCGGGTGGAAGAAGACGGTAGTACGAATATCGTGGGTTCTCTGTCGGAAGCCGTACTTGGTAACGGGGAGCTGAGTTACGTGAATATCGGTTTGTCGCGTGCGCCTTATTGGGGTGGTTTTACAAACACGTTTACCTATAAGAATTGGGAGTTGTACTTGCATACCACGTATAGTTTGGATTACAAAGTGTATAATAGTGTGCTGGCTGAATATACGTCAGGAACGTCATGGACTTCGTCAAATCTCCATAAAGTGCCTTCCGGATTGAAAATATGGGAAAAAACGGGCGATAAAGCTGATATTCCGATGGTAAATGCCGATCCGGCTTTCGTGCAAGAGCTGAATAGCGAGACTTCTTTCTGTTACACGGATGCCAGTCATCTGAGAATATCGAACATCCGGCTGACGTATAATTTCCCGCAACAATGGATGAAAAAAATCTGTGTACAGTCTGCGGCCTTGAGCTTTAGTTGTGACAATGTCTATACGTTTGCTTCTAAATACTTTGCTGGAATGGATCCGGAGAATGTGGGCGGTTGGGCAGCACCAAGACGTTTTATATTTGGTTTGAATGTTACATTTTAACGGTAGAAAGTTATGAAAAAGAGATATTTACTTATCGGAGCTCTATTCTTGTTTGCTTGTAACGGACGGCTTGATGAAATGCGTCCGCATAATATGGCAGAGGCGGATAGTTATCTGGGTAGTTTCAATAATATAGTGAATGCCACTTCGGGGTTGTACGGACAATTTTTGATGCAGGCCGGAGGGTATTCAGAGGCACACCATTATCACGGTAGTTATCATGTGTTGGGTGAATTTCGGGGAAATAATGTCATCTTCGCGGAGGCTTTCCCGGCCCAGAGTGGTTTTATGACTTCTCCTGATTATTTGCGGGCTCCGGATGCCCATTTCTTCTTGAATAGTGATCAGAAGTCCCAGTCATATGCTTGGGCGTTGTGGGCGAAAAGTCAGCAATTGATACTGGGAGCATCTCGTAATATAATTGCTATTGATAAGTTATACGGGGAAACGGTGAACCCGGATGAGAAGCGTGATTTGATTCGTTTGAAAGGGGAAAATGCTTTCTTACGCGGGTTGATGATTTTCAATGCCACGAATGTATTCGGACGTCCTTTCTGGGATAATCCGGATGTGAATCTGGGTATTCCGTTGGATGTAGAGGCTACTGCGGAAATGTTACCTCGTAATACCGTACGGGAGTGTTTCGAACAGGCCGTTGCAGATTTCAGATTAGCGGCATCTTGTTTGCCGGATGAACGTTCGGATCGTACGTTTGCTAATAAAGTGGCATCATTTGGTATGTTGTCGCGCGTGTATTTGTATATGGGCGGATTACCGGAGAGTCCCGATGAAGAATATAATCGTTTGGCGGTAGCTTATGCAGATTCAACGTTTAGTTTGGTAAATGACGTGGTAGAGGTTTTGCGAGGGGAGGAATTGAAAGACTTGTATGATAATCCGAAAACGAACAAGGAAATTTTATTCGCTTTCTTCACGGGTAATTTCCCTAGTGGAGTGGGTAATGCGGTTCATAATTATTATTCTTGGAGCGGTTACGAGTCTGAGGCTAGTACTAGTGTGTATTGTTGTGAGATTTCGCATGATTACGAGAAAATCATGGATAAGGAAAACGACTTGCGGTGGCAGTATTTTACGGAACCTTCCATACGACATGCGGGACGTTTCAGTACAACGAAATACAATGGAGGTGCGGATAATGCCTTTGCTGATTACTACTCTTTCATTTGTCCTTCCGTGTTTATCCGTGCCGGAGAGGTGGTCTTGAACAGGGCAGAGGCTTACGCTAAACTGGGAGAGGATACAAAGGCCTTACGGGATTTGAATGAGATTCGTGACCGGGCAGGTTTGGAGGAACTATCGGGATTAAGCGGAGATAACCTGTTTGAAGAAATATTCACGGAACGTCGTCGGGAACTGGCTTTTGAGGCTCTGACGTACTATGATTATGTACGTAATGGCGTGACGATGAAACGGGAGGAAGTGTCCGTGTCTTATAGTAACTACACGGGAGCGCAATATAATGAGATAGATCCTAAAACATCCCGTCGGACGGTATGTTTGATTCCTGCCGAGGAGTTGCAATTGAATGATAAGTTAGTACAGAATGATTATTAAAATAAAAAGTAAGGTATATGATGAAAAAATTAGTTCTGAGTGTTGTAATACTGTGTGGATTCACCATGTCGTTGCTGGCACAGGGTATTCAGTTTCGTGAAGGTAGCTGGAAAGAAATCCTGGAGATTGCCAAGAAGGAAAACAAATTGGTGTTCGTGGATAATTATACAAGCTGGTGCGGTCCCTGTAAAAAGATGGTGAGCGAGATATTCCCGTTGAAGGAAGTTGGGGATTTTTATAATGCTAATTTCATTTGTTATAAACTGGATTGCGAGAAAGGGGATGGTGTGGAAGTGGCAAAAACATACCAGATTATGTCATTCCCTACTTATTTGTACGTGGATGGAAACGGGAAATTGTTTTACCGTTCCGGAGCGTATATGCCTGCAGAAAAGTTTATTGAAGAGGGAAAGATCGCTTTGGCTGAGTTCTCTGACAAGCGGACAATTGAAGAGTGGGAAGCGCTCTACGCTAAGAAAAAGAATAACGCATCTTTCGTGAAAGGATACATTGCCAAGCGTAACCGGGCGAAATTGGATAATGCGGATATTTTTGATCAATACGTGAGTATCGAGAAAGAGAAAAATTTGATGGATACCACATTCTTGAAAGAGTTATTCGATTATGAGAATAAGCTAAATGCCGGAGGGGCATGCGCTGATTTTGTCATGAAGAATTGGGATCGTATTCGTGAGGTGACGGGTATGCAAGATCAAAAGATGGCCGAGATTCTGGGTTATAGCATGGGTTCGTATTCCTATCGTCGTGCCGTGAAAGAGAAGAATGAAGAGCGTTTTAACAGCTACCTGAAGGTGATGGCTTTCCTGAATGGGAAGTTGGGAGTGAATGTGGCGAACGAGGAAGTGAAAAGTCGTTCCGGATACTATGCCGCTATTGATGACAAGACGAGATTCGAGGAATTGGCAGAGAAACATGCGGATATTCTTTTTGAAGAGGAAAAAGATTGTTTGAAACGGGATCAGGAAAAATACATGCAATTCTTGCAGGGATTAATCAAGGATGCATCAGGACTTGCATCTCAGACCCCGGAACAATTGGCCTTTACGATTCAGTTTGCCGGTATCAATGAGTCTGCTTCATTGGCATTTAATTTCCGTGATCTTGCGGCTAATGTTGCCCGTCTCTCGGATGATCAAAAATTGCTGAATAAGGCTATGACGTGGGCATTGGAGGCTATTACGCTGTTCGGTAATTTCACTTGCTATGAAACGTTGGCCGAGGTGTTGTACAAGATGGGATACCAGAAAGAGGCTCTTTGGCAAATAGAAAAGGCGCTGGATAAAATGCCGGCAGGGAATGATGCCATTGCTGCACGTATTCACGGGAAGTTGGATAAAATTAAAAATAATAAATGATGAAAGTGGTATTTTTACTTGGAATTGTAGCCCTGTTGGCAGGGTGCAATTCCATTCAGAAAGACGAGTTTGTGATCACGGGAACAATCAGTTCTTATCCGAAGGAGGTTTTGATTTGTGCCTATCAAACGAACGGTAATTTTATATTGGACACGATCCGGGTGGAAAATGGAAAATTGAGTTACCGGAAGAAATTGCAGGAACCGATTGTTGCCTCTCTCGTATCGCGAGACCCGCATAATATTATCCCGTCGGGTATGGGAGTTGTACCCGGACCGAGTGTCACGTTGTTCATGGAGCCGGGAACGAAATTGGAAATTAACATGGATAATGCCCGTTGGCCCGAATTGCAATGGAAAGGTGGAGCGTGGAACAATGACTTGATGAAGTTGTATGCCAAAACATTGCCTTTGGAACACGAGATGTTTGAGTTGTTGCGTAAATCGTATGCAGAAGGGGTAACAGAGGAGGAGAAGGTTGCTTTAGGCGAACAACGGATGACTTTAGCTGAAAAAGAGAAAGAAGAAAAAATCCGTTTTATCAAAGGGAATCCGTCCAGTTACGCGGCCATGTATCTTTTAAATGGAATGCGTAATGATTTCACTTTAAAGGATTACGCGGCTACTTTTGCAGCTTTTGATCAAGCCTTGCGGGAAATGCCTTTGGGTAAGGAGATGCAAGGAGCCATTGACATTGCCTTGCGTACAGAAGTAGGTGCTATTGCCCCGGATTTCGAAAAAGTGGATAAGGATGGAAATACCATACGCTTGTCGGATTACAGGGGGAAATATGTGCTGCTGGATTTCTGGGGTTCCTGGTGTAGTCCTTGTCGGGATTCACATCCTCACTTGAAAGAAATTGAGGCAAAATATCGGGATAAAGGTTTGGTAGTCATTAATATTGCCACGGAAAACGGTTCCAAAGCTCGTGAAATATGGTTGCAAGCTATCGAGGAAGATGGTATGACGTGGACTCAGATCCTGAATAACGAGGGAAAGGATAAATGTGACGTGGTGAAGGACTATGCCATCACGGCATTCCCGACTAAAGTGTTGATTGATGGTGATGGGAAAATTGTTGTACGTGCAGTGGGGGAATCTGAACCGATAGATGCGAAGTTGAAGGAAGTATTCGGAGAATAAACGATAAGTAGGAAGGTCGAGGGATGAGGTAGACTCAAAAATCCTGTTTAAAATGACTACCTCCCTAGCCTCTCCTTACACGGGAGGGGAAAGCGATTGGTAATCAGCTCTCCCCCTGTGTAAGGGGGAGTTGGAGGGGTAGTTAGTAAACAAATACAGAACTTTTAAGTCAACCTCCTTCCTCTTTTTCTGGCCGGAACGTTGATGTCGTCATTTGTAGATGTTATTGCACGTCATTCTATTATTTTTTACACAAAATCTTACTATCTTTGTCCATAGTATGAAATGAAATAAACTATGGAAAACAGATTAAATGTAGGAATCACGCACGGGGATGTAAACGGAATATCTTATGAGTTGATCATAAAATTGTTGGCAGAGAATCGGATTTGTGAGTTGTGTGTTCCTATCCTATACGGGTCGCCTAAAGTGGCCGCCTACTACCGGAAGGTATTAAATATTGAAAACTTCAGTTTAAACACGATTCGTGAGCCGGGTGAGGCTAACGGGAAACGATCCAATATCATCAATTGCGTGGATGATAACGTGAAGGTTGATCTTGGAAAAGAGACTCCCGAATCGGATCAGGCTACCATGATAGCCTTGAAATATGCCTTGGACCACTTGGATCGGGACGAGATTGATGTGTTGACGCTGGCTCCCCAGGGACCGAATGCATTCTTCACGGAAGAGGCCGGGTCTTTGGTGGAATATTTGGGTAAGCGTTATAATACCGCGGATATTATGTCCATCTTGGTGAGCGAAAAGATAAAGATGGGTTTCGTGACCGAACAGGTTAAATTACGGGATGTGCCGCATCAGGTTACACAAAAGAATATCTTCAAGAAATTGACCTTGCTGGATGATACTTTGCGTCAGGATTTTACTATTTTGAAACCAAAGATTGCTGTTCTGGGGCTAAACCCACAGGTAAATTGCGGTCAGAATGGGGATGAAGAGGTGAATGTTATTATTCCGGCGATTGAACGAGCCCGAGAAGAGGGAATTATGGCCATTGGCCCATTCTCTGCCGAGCGTTTCTTCTCGGAGAGAATGTACGAGAAATTTGATGCTGTTCTCGCCATGTATTACGATCAGGGGGTTGTGGCATTTAAGTCCGTGGATGAGGAAAGTGCCGCTTGTTATATTGCCGGGTTACCCGTGATCTGTTCAATGTCTTTAACCGATCCTCATTATGATATTGTAGGTCAGAATCTGGGTGATGAACAAGGACTTCGTAATGCTCTTTATTTGGCGATGGATGTTTGCGTGCATCGGGAACAAAATATCGAGTTACAGAAAAACCCGCTTCCACATTATGATATTGCCACAAATAGTAATGAGAGCGATTTGAACGTGGAACAGATTGAAGGAGTAAAAGCGGAACTTGAAGATTAAGTTTTTTCTTTAGTTGAGAAATAAAAAACGGGATTCACTATTTTTATGTGAATCCCGTTTTTATTTTAGGCTTCTGCAACCAGTTCTGCAATATCTTTTACCGGGATTTCCGGTGAGGTTTTACCCAATGTTTTTTTACATAGCGGACAGGCCGAGACAATAACGTCCGGCTGGTATGCCGCGTATGCTTTCACTGTATCACTACTAATTTTCGTTTTTTGCGTGGAATCAATGGCCGTATTTGCCAAGCTACCCCCGCAACAGAGTGATTTTTTCCCATCATAGGCTGTCGGGATTTTCTGGCTTACTTGTTTCAATACGCTTTCGGGGGCGTCAACGACACCGCAACCTCTTCCCAGTTCACACGGGTTATGGAACACGGTTTTCAGATCCAGGGCGTTGACCTTTAATTGCCCCTCCTGAATCAGCATATCGATATATTCCGTGTGGTGCATGACTTTTATATTCAACAGGTAATCTTCCTTGAACGTTTTGTAACAAATCGGGCAGGAGGTAACCAATATATCAGCCTGTGAGGCATCAATCATTTGCAGGTTTTTATCCATGACCACTTGTGCCGCTTTCCAATTCCCGGAAAGAGCTAACGGACGCCCGCAACAAACTCCGGCTTGTTCATCAATGAACGTGTAGTCTGCTTTTGCCTTCTCAAAAATCTGTTGCATGGATTTTATAATGCCCGGGGTAAGATGACTCATACATCCGGCAAAATAAGCGACTTTAGCGGGTTTCACTTCCGGTTGGGGAACATAAGCATACGTGTCTTTCGTAACTCTCAATATATCTGGTCTTTTACTTTGGCGGATCGCATTCAGGTTGATACCCACGGGACATGAATTCTCGCAACGTCCGCACATCAGGCAGTCTTCTGCTTGTTGGGCGTATTCCTCTCGATTGCGCAGGCGACGGAGAAAATAGACGGGTTGCGTGTCATTTATATTACAGGACGTGTTCAATTGACAGGTATTGATACATATTCCGCAACGGGAGCAGGAATTGACCTGTATTTCACTGAATCCGTTATATTCTTTGCCTTGTTTTACTCCCCAGTTTTTCAAGAAGATATAGACCATTTCAGTCGGGATATGCATGTACCGGGAAAATGGTAATAGCAGGAAGAATAGTCCAAGCAAGGAGGAGTAGAGCCACCAGGCAGGATAAGATAAACTTTCCAAGGGTAGAAATTCGCTGAAAAAGTCCCCCGCATTATGCGTGAGGAAACTACCGCCTCCGTTCAGACCGCTAGTGAAACTTTCTGCCAGAAAACGTACGGGGAAAATAAGCCAGAGTACGGTTAGTATAAGCAAATCGTAAGCCCGTTGTTTCGTGGTCTTCTTCATGCCGAAAATACGGGAACAGAAACGTTTGGTGACAGCCAGTAAGATCCCGATTAACAGGAATGTCAGTATCAAGTCCATCAAGAACGCGAAAAACTCGCTGTACGGGAACGTCTCTTTTGCCGGATGGAAATAACGGAAGAAGATTGCAAAATAAGGTGGGTTGAAAGCACTGGTATGGTAAACCATGGATTCGATTTTCCCGACAACGATCAATAAGAACCATCCGAAAGCAAAGGTCATGTGCATGTATCCCAGCATCGGGTTCGTCTTGAATATATTATGATGCAACAAACTTTCCCGGAAAATTTCCCAGCCGGAACGAATGGTTTTAAGACTGAACAAGCCTTTGCGGATTTTTTTACGTTCTTCTTTCGGAAAGCTTTTGATCCACTTGTAGTATTTCACGCACAAGTATCCCAGTAGCACGACCAGCCCGATTGTGAACGGCAGGACAAAGTGATCGTAATATATTTTGTTCGTGTATTCGTATTGCTGCATAATAATTGAAAATTGAAGATTGAAAATTGAAAATGAGGGGAACGGGGCCGGTCATTTCAGCTTTTCAATTTTGTTTTTATATAGTTGAGCATTTCTAAAATCATCTTTCGGGTTTCCACGCCTCTTGGGCAGACCAACATGCATTTTCCGCACAACATACATTTCTGTAATTGCTCTTTCGCCTCTTTATTTTCGCCTCTCTTCATGAGCATCTGTATCTTCCGGATGTTAAAGTCCGTGAGATTTCCTGCCGTGCATCCTGCCGTACATCCGCCACAGCCAATGCACAACTTGCTACTGGGAACCACACGTGCGATATGTTCCGTCATGGATTTGTCGTTCGTATCATAATTGATACTCCGTGTTTCCGATATGCTATAACCCCAAAAATTGATCATCTCTTAATTTTAAATCCTATTAATTTCTTGATTTAGTGATTTCCGATTCATTGATTTTTCCCCTCTATCCAACGCTCTTTTTAATCACTGAATCCTGGAATCGACAATCACAAAATCTTTTTAAGTTTCACGTATTCTATAATGTTCATGGCTGCCGAACGGGCATCGGCCAGCGTGTCGGTCAGGTTCATCGGGGCACTTCCGCATCCGGCCACGAAAACGCCTTCGACATTCGTGTTGTTGTTACGATAGTGCGGGTCTTGGGATTTGATGAAACCATTGGGAGCCAAGTTCAAGCCTAGCGTGTCTGCCATTTGGCGACTGCCTTCCGAGGATTCCATACCGACCAACAGGATCATCATATCAAGCGTCATGCGTAAGGGTTTCCCGACAAGCGTGTCTTCCACCTTGATCTGTAATTGCTTGTTCATGTTTTCAGCGGCCTCGGACAATCTGCCCCGCACGAATTTGATATTATATTTTTCCTGTGCATCCCGGTACATTTCCTCGTAACCCGGTCCGAACATACGCATATCCATGTAGAAACAGAAGATTTCCGTGTCGGGTAATAGTTCCCGAAGTTCAATGGCTTGCTTTACCCCGGTGATACAACAGAGTTTGGAGCAATGGTAGTTGCATACCTTTTCGTCACGGGAACCCACGCAATGGATGATCCCGATGCGTTTGGGGGTATTCCCGTTTGCCATTCTGATCGAGTGGTTGTAGAACATATTCTCCAGTTCCACGGAGGTGATCACGTTTTCATATATCCCGTAACCATATTCTTCCTTCCGGCGGGCATCGAAAATTTTGAATCCCGTGGAGACTAGCAAGGAATCGCCTTCAAGCAGGCTGCCGTCGCTGAGAGGTACAAGAAATCTACCCTCTTTGTTCTTCTCGATTTTCCGGGGTTCCATGCCCAAGTGTAACTGAATTTTCGGGTGATTCAGGTTTTGTTTTAATATATCGTTCAGATCCTTGGCGGATTTCCGGTCTGGAAACAATTGGTACCAATTGTTCAAGTTACCGCCGGTTTCGTTGTTTTTCTCGACTAATTCCACGTCGATTCCTTGACTTGCCAGTTGATGCGCGGCTTCGCAACCTGCCGGACCTCCTCCGATGATGATGACTTTTGCCATATATTAATTGAAAATTGAAAATTGAAAGTTGAAAATGAATGACTTCATGGTTCTTTTTCCAATTTTGTGGTTTAACATTATAATTTTGACACTCTCAGGTACGTGGGGCATTTCGGGGCCCCGATGTCTTCTCCCCGGATGTTTTTGAATTTTGCTTCCGGGTCATACGGGATGCCCATTTTATCCAGCAGGGGTTCCACTGAAACCTGGTGCATCTGCAACCCGATTTCCCACGGGTCATACCCCAGAACGAGAGCTGTGAGTTCCTCGTAAGTCAGCACGGGAATACCGTAGCCGTCCTGTCCGTAGGTGGTTCCTTCCATCTCGCTGATCGTGTATTGCCATTTGTCCATGAACATGGCGCACCCCGGACAGTTTGCCACGATAAAGTCGGGTTCGTAAGGTTGCATGGATTCAAATTTCTTTTTCGAGTTGGCCACGGAATATCCCCGGTTGGCCATCACGAGATACTGGCGAAAACCGAAACCGCAACAATGTCTTCTTTCCGGGTAATCGATTACATCGCCGCCCCAGGCATAAATCATACCGGATAACACGGCCGGAAATTCGGCTCCCCCAATTCCTTTCGTGGGGAACATTTTCGAGTAATGACACCCGATGTGATCCACCCCCCGGAGAGGTCTTCCCGTGTGAACGTCCACCAGCTTGTATTTTGCCTGGGCAGCGATCTCGTTTCTGAACTTATAGATTATGTCTGATGTGTGAGCAAGATTTCTAGGTTTTTTAAATTCCCGTTTGGTGGCTTTCCAAAGGAATTCTCTGATTTTTTCTTCGACTTCCGGGTGGTGGTGCCATGTCTCCAATATCTCGGTGTAAATACCGAAAGATGTGATACAAGAGGGGGTCATGTTTTCGTACCCGGCCTCGGTCATGAGGGCAAAATGACGGGCGACTACCGTCATGATTGTTTCTGCCGGAACGATGTCCGAATGATAACCGATCCCGGTGCAAGTTGTGTGTCGCGGATCATCAATAACATCTTTCGCCAGTTTATTCTTCATAATATCCAGGTAAGCCCATTCCGACCCCGGGAAGAAAGTCTGGCGAATACAACTTCTCGCGTAAAAATAGTGATCATCGGCTATCTCTTTCTGATAATCTTTCCATATCTGTTGTTTACCCTCTAAATTCATCTCGCTATTTTAGTTCCTGTTAATTGCTTGAATTCGTTTTAAACTTTTATCTTTCTACTGGTGTTTCCCGCTGTTTTCCATGTATGTTTTCAGGAAATAAGCCTCTTCCAGATCAACTTTCTCTTCGTCGGCCACGTGTTGGGAGCAACTGTCAATTTTTTCCAAGAATTCAGTTCCCCCGGTGACATCGAAAATTTTCCGCAATTCATCCATACTTTCCGAATCCACTTCCCGTAATGCCCCGGCTCCCGGTTGACGGTAGTTCGAGTGCATACGTTCGTACACGTCATCCAGATGCTCGTATATCCATTCCCACACGGGTCCTTGCTCCGGGTGCATTTCCGGTTTCACCAGGTCGGGAGTAACGCAATATCCTCTTTTGAGGATGGATTCTCCGATCACGTGTTTTAGCGCGTATTGCTGACGTCCTTTTTCCGAATAGACAAAATATCCCAATTCCTGGGATGCTTTTCTTAATGCCATGATCACGAGGCCCGGCGTGTTGCAGCGCGGACAACGAGTTTTACAAGACATACATTCCCCGCAATACCAGATCGTGTTGCTTTTCAACAACTCTTCGATCTCTTCTTCATTCCCCCGTTGTACGGTTTCCACGATCACTCGCGGGTCATAGTTATAGAATTCGGCTGCCGGACAAATTGCCGTGCATACCCCGCAATTCATACAGCTATTCAGCCCTTCGATGAAATGAATATCTTTTTGTAACTTTTTTAAAATCTCTGACATAACTAACTCTATATGGAAAAATTACTCGTCATAATTCTTTTGCATACAAAAGTATATCTTAATATTTTGCAACTAAAGGAGAGAAATGCTTAAAATGTGGGGTATTTATACTACCATCAAGTTTTCTTGATGGGTAGTGGTTACAGGTTGCAGGTTGGCCGGTTACAGGTTCGGATCTACATAGCTTGTAACTTAAGACGTCCTTTTCCCGTAAGAAAAAGGAAAAACCATGAACAAAAGTGTAAAGGGTACTTTAACAGAGGCCAATCTTTTAAAATCATTTGCCGGAGAATCACAGGCAAAAAATCGGTATACTTTTTTCTCTGAAGTAGCGAAAAAAGAGGGGTACGAACAGATAGCGGGCATATTTTACGAGACCGCTTTGCAAGAAGAGATGCATGCGAAACGTTTCTTCAGCCGTTTAGAAGGCGGAATGTTGGAGATCACTGCCGCGTATCCTGCTGGGGTTATTTTGGACACGGCCAGTAATCTGGTTGAGGCCGCGGAGGGTGAGTATGACGAGTGGCATCACTTGTATCCGGAATTTGCTAAAGTGGCCGAAGAGGAGGGATTTAAGGATATTTCCGTGATGTACCGTATGATTATCGAGGCGGAAAGAAATCATGAAACAAGGTATCGGAAACTCTTGTCGAACTTGCAGGATGGTATCCTTTTTGAACGCCCGAAAACGGTAAAATGGTATTGTCGCAAATGCGGGTATGTCCACGAGGGCCCCACGGCTCCTAAAGTTTGTCCGGCTTGTCTCCATCCGCAAGGATTCTTTGAATTACTGGTAGAGAATTATTGAGATGAGTAGCATGAGTACAGGAACCTGAAAATGAATTTTGTCGTTTTCAGGTTTTTTATATAATTCAAATTACAATAATTACTGTCATAGATAATTAAGATAAGGGATAAGTATTATGCCGTTTATATATATATATGGCTTCTGCGTTGTTGCTTAAAAACAAAATACCAGCTCAATCTCATAATGGTGTTGTAGGACAAATTGGACTATATTTCGTGACTACAGGAAGATTATCATTATTTCTTTGGTTCTGTGGATAGTATACGCTTTTCGGGTTCGGGGAATTTCCGGTTAACGTGAGATTGGATATTTAATTAAGAAATTGTGACGGATGAGGGAATAATCGTAGATACTCTCATCTGTTTTTTATGTGTGTTAAAGTTTGTGTACCAATAGGAAACAAAAGATTTGTCCAAAGAAAAGTAGGATGATAAAAAGGGATTGATATTGAAATGTTTATTGTGTTAATAAACGATCGATTATTGCGTTGCAAATATACTAATTTTTCATGCTTACAAATGGAATGCAGATATTTTTTTTCTTTTTAACCATCAGGAGGTTGACATATTTGCCCAAAATGAAAAATTATTAAATATGTTAATATCATCAATCGATCGTTTTTTTAGATCAACAGTCTAGAATCAGTAAAATCAGATTATTTGCGTGGGAATGAATATGATTCTTCCAAAAGACAGTTTTTACGTGCTGTACCTGTTTAAGGATGGTGCGTGAGGCACATGGGCATAAAAAGTTAAGCCTGATTCTAAAGGTTAGTGCGCGAAGCGTATCTACGTCAATCGTGATATATAAATTTTTTATTAATCAATCACGAGAATTTCCAGATTTCACAAACTATAAATATGTCAGAGGGTACGAGAACATTGCATTGGTATGCGGCGTACACTAAAATCAATCAGGAATTGACGATTAAAAAGCGGTTAGAGCACTTGGAGATAGAAAATTATCTCCCCATGCGTGATGAAGTTCGTGAAACTTCTTCCGGTAGGAAAAACGTGCGGGTAATCTTGATCCCTCATTTGATTTTTATTCGAACGGATCAAACAACAGCTTTCTCGTTACTGAATGAACATGGTTTAAACGTCGTTTACCTGAAAGATTTAGAAACTCGTCATTTGTTGATTGTTCCCGATAAGCAAATGCGTGATTTCATGTTCTTGCTTGACTTTTCAGATTCCACCGTGGAGGTGATTAACGAAGAGTTGAAGCGAGGTGATCGGGTAAGAGTAATCAAAGGTCCGCTAATAGGGCTTGAAGGAGAATTGCTCCGCATAAAGGGGCATAAACGCGTAATAGTGCGCCTGGAAGGGGTCGTTTCTGTGGCAACCTCTTACATTCCGGGATCATTCCTAGAAAAAATTAAATAGAGATAGTGGCGATGAATCTTAATGATTTGTACAAAAAAGTATCGGTCATCCCAATTGGAGATTTCCCTCCATCTGCGTTGTCCGGTTTATTGCATGGGTATATCTCAATCTATTCCATCGTGCGAGTAAACCCGTGGTTGGAAGACGTGTATGGTAGCCAATGGGATATCCATGAACGGATTCGTGAAATAGCGGGAGAATTAGCTGATCTGATACAAGATCCATCTATTGCATTGGAAGATCGAGTTGGACATATTGCCGACTTGATGGAAACTTATTTGACTTATTCCGACATGGATTTCCTGGATATAGCTTTAGATGCAGCTTATGGGATAATATCACTGGAGGGTAGCGATGAGATTGTATTACCTTGTCGAACGCCGGAGATGTGTCGGTTGTTGTGTAGTTGTTATTATTTCACGGGGGAGGAGGAATGTGCAAGGTTGGCAAAGGAGATAATGATGGAATGGGAAAGTTGTGTGAAAAAAGTTTCTAAAGATCTAGAACAATTGAATGTATGGAAGTGGCTTCAGGCAGAGGAGTTTTATGAGAATATAATTGAGGAAAAGAGGAAGGAGATGCAATTAGGAGATATGAATCTTGTTGGGAATAACCTTTTGGTTGGGCTAAAGATTGAGGGGCAGGATTTGAGGTGTGTTTCTTCATGTTTTGATGTATTAGCAACAAAAGAATATATTAATTTAAAATAATTTATGAAAGCTTGTTTCATGGGGTTAGGCTATATTGGTCTGCCCACGGCTATTATTGCCGCAAAACATGGTATTAAAGTTACCGGGGTGGATATAAATCCTGGTGTTGTCGAGTTGACAAATCAAGGAAAACTCCATATTGTGGAACCGGGATTGGAGGCATATTTGCAAGAAGTTGTAAAAACGGGGAATTTAAAAGCTTCTTTGAAACCGGAAGTTTGTGAGGCTTATTTTATGGTTGTTCCCACTCCTTTTAAAGGAAATCATGAGCCAGATATTTCTTACGTGGAGGCTGCCACTCGCTCTGTATTACCTCTATTAAAAGCTGGTGACTTGTATGTGATAGAGTCCACTTCCCCCATTGGAACAACAGAAAAAATGAGGGAGTTGATTTATGGTGAACGACCGGAATTAAAAGATAAAATATATATAGCTTATTGCCCGGAACGAGTATTGCCGGGAAACGTGATTTATGAATTAGTACATAATGATCGGGTAATTGGGGGAATTGATGAAGAGTCAACAAATAAGGCTATTGAGTTTTATTCACAATTTGTTCAAGGAACCTTACATAGAACAAATGCTCGTACAGCTGAAATGTGTAAGTTGACAGAAAATTCTTCTCGGGATGTGCAGATCGCTTTTGCAAATGAGTTATCCTTGATTTGTGATAAAGCGGGAATCAACGTGTGGGAATTGATTAACTTGGCTAACAAGCATCCTCGTGTAAATATTCTTCAACCCGGTTGTGGCGTTGGGGGACATTGTATAGCTGTTGATCCTTACTTTATAACAGCGGATTTCCCGATGGAATCTAAAATTATAGCTAATGCCCGGGAAATAAATAATTACAAGGCATTCTGGTGTGCGGAAAAAGTACAAAACGAGATGTTGAAATTCGAGTTAAAGCATCATCGTAAACCGATCATTGCCATGATGGGGTTGGCTTTCAAACCGAATATCGATGACTTACGAGAATCTCCTGCAAAATATATTACAACTAAAGTGATGCAGTCCTGTAGTAATGCGGATATTCTTGTCGTTGAACCTAACGTACAAGAACATAAAGTGTTTAAATTGACTGATTACAAGGAAGCTTATGATCGGGCAGATATTGTCGTGATGTTGGTCGCTCATGATGTGTTCAAGACTTTGTCATGGACAGATCAGAAAGTGATTCTTGATTTTTGTGGTATTTATAAGAAATAGATTGTTTTGATGAAAAAAATAATGTTAGTTTTTGGAACTCGTCCGGAAGCGATTAAAATGGCTCCTCTGGTGAAGGAATTCCAAAAATATCTGGAACAATTTCAAACAATTGTTTGCGTGACGGGACAACATCGGGAAATGTTGGATCAAGTACTTCATATATTCGAGATTACTCCTGATTATGATTTGAATATCATGAAACAAGGACAGGATTTATATGATGTGACGGCACGGGTTTTAACAGGAATGCGTGATGTTTTAAAAGAAACTAATCCTGACATTGTTTTAGTACATGGAGATACAACAACGTCAACGGCAGCGGCTTTGGCTGCATTTTATCAACAGATACCGGTAGGTCACGTAGAGGCAGGTTTACGTACTCATGATATCTATAGCCCTTGGCCGGAGGAAATGAATCGTCAGATAACAGGACGAATCGCAACTTACCATTTTTCTCCGACGCCTTTAAGTCGTCAAAATTTGTTAGATGAAGGTGTTTGTGATGAAAAAATTACGATAACAGGGAACACGGTTATTGATGCCTTGTATATGGTAGTTGAACGGATAAAAAATGATAAAACACTAGATTTCGGATTGAATTGTTCTTTGATCAAAGCAGGGTATGATGTGGATCGTTTAAATGAAGGTAAGAAATTGGTATTGATAACGGGACACAGAAGAGAGAATTTTGGTGAAGGTTTTATTAATATCTGTAAAGCTATAAAAGCATTGGTCGAAAAATATCCGGATGTGGATTTTGTTTACCCGATGCATTTAAATCCGAATGTAAGAAAGCCGATACATGAAGTGTTTGGAGAAGATTTATCTGATCTAAAGAATATGTTTTTTATTGAACCATTGGAGTATTTGAGTTTTGTGTACTTGATGGAGAAATCAACAATTGTGTTGACTGATAGTGGTGGAATTCAAGAAGAAGCTCCAGGATTAGGAAAACCTGTTCTAGTTATGAGGAATACAACGGAACGTCCAGAGGCATTGGAGGCAGGAACCGTGAAATTGGTTGGAACGGATTTTAATAGAATAGTGGAGGAGGTTTCCCGTTTACTAGAAGATCAAAATTATTATGGAATAATGAGCGAAGCTGTAAATCCTTATGGAGATGGGAATGCGTGTAAAAGAATTTTTGATTTTGTTACGGGAATAGAAAAAAGGTATGATGTTTTTGGGGTATAAAATTTAATTTGTGATTTTACTTGAAATATAATTCATTGAATCAAGATAAATATTTTGTATAATGAAAATTGAGAATGGTAAGAGAATAGCCAAAAATACATTAATGTTGTATTTTAGAATGTTAATAACAATGGGAGTAACTCTTTATATTTCTCGTGTAGTATTAAATACGTTAGGTGCTGAAGATTATGGAATTTATAATGTGGTCGGTGGAGTTGTAGCTATGCTTGCTTTTTTTAATAATTCTTTATCGATAGCAACTCAACGTTTTTTTAATGTAGAAATGGCGTGTGGTGATATTGAAAGTTTAAATAAAGTATTTTCGACTTCAGTATTCAGTTATTTTATTATTGTTGTGATTATTTTGGTTATTGCGGAAACGGTAGGATTGTGGTTTGTAAAAACTCAATTAACGATACCTGTAGATAGAATAGATGCTGCTATATGGGTTTATCAATTTTCGATATTTACATTTATAATAAATATTTTAAGTACTCCTTATAATGCTGCTATTATTGCTCATGAACAAATGAGTATATTTGCATATATTTCAATAATAGAAGTTTTGTTGAAATTATTTACAGCTTTTCTTTTAATCTATGTAATGGTAGACAAATTGATATTGTATGCATTTCTGTTGTTATTAATATCTTTTCTAATTCGTTGTTTATATGTGATTTATTGTAGATCCCATTTTGAGGAATGTAAATTTCATTTTGTAAAGGATAAAAGGTTATTGAATAAAATTTTTTCATTTTCAGGTTGGATGCTTACGGGAACGCTGGCTAGTGCTTTAAATACTCAAGGAATAAATGTATTGTTAAATATTTTTTTTGGTCCGATTTGTAATGCTGCAAGAGGGATTGCTTATCAATTACAAGGTGCAATATTAGCTTTTATTCAAAATTTTATGACAGCTGTTCAACCACAAATTATGAAGTTGTATTCCAAGGGTAACATTGTTGACATGACACATTTAGTGTATGGTGCAACTAAATATTCTTTTTTTCTACTTTTATTATTAGCACTCCCCGTGTTAGCAAATACCAAATTTGTTTTACAAATTTGGTTACATGATGTTCCTGATAATACATTGATATTTACAAGGTTAATAATAATAGATTCATTGATTAATATATTATTTATTCCGTTGGGAACAATAACTCAAGCGAGTGGAAGAATAAAATTTTACCAAATAGTGGTTAGTCTTTGTTTTATTTCGGTTTTTATTTTTTCTTTTGTGGCTTTTGTATTGGGTTATCCTTCATATTATGCTTTTCTTATAAGTATATTTGTAAATGTACTTGGCCTCTTTTTTAGGTTGCTGATCTTACATAAATACTATGATTTTGATATTTTTATGTATATGAAGAATGTGTTAGTTCGAATTATTATTGTTGGATTAGCTTGTATATTATTGTCATTTTTTATTCATTTTGCAATAAATTTCTATATTAAATTTGTAGACAAATGGAGTATTTTCTTTTCCTCTGTCTTTTTGAATTTATTGGTTGTGTTTTTTTGTTGTTGGATATTAGGATTTAGTTTAGATGAAAAGAGATTAATTAAATCCAAGATAAAGTTATTTATTAAAAATAGATTTTAATGCTTACTATAAAATCACCTTTGTGTACAATTGTGGAAGGTAATTCTAAAATTGAAGTTACAATAAAAGAGGATCAAACTGAAAAAAAATTATGGTATATTGTTGACAATAGAATGCAGGATTACTTAACCTATAATCTTGCAGATGCTTATATCGTAGGAATTTTAATTTATGCAATGAGTAAAAAGCATAAGATTATTAGCGAAATACCTATTAGTGAATCTCTTTATTTTTCTTTGGTAAAGTATTTAATTCCATTTTTAACTCATATTAATAATGGATTATTTTTTATAGAGATAGAAGCTCCGCTTTTTGCAGGTAAATATGATTCTAAGTATGTTGGGACGGGTATTTCATGTGGAGTTGATTCATTGAGTACAATTGTATATCATGGTGTTAACGAGTTGTGTCCTAATTATAAAATAGATACGCTTACATTATTGAATACAGGATATTATGGAATAGAAGATAATAGTTCAAGGCTTTATAATAAATACGTAAAACAATCAGAGGATTTCTCTTTAAATAATGGTTATCATTTTCTTACTGTTGATTCAAATATTGCGTCATTAACTAAGTATAAATTTCTTACGGCTCATACCTTTTTAACTTGTTCTTGCATACTCCTTTTTCAGAAATATTTTAAACGTTACTATTATGCATCTGGATATTCTGTGTATAATTTTGAGGCAAATTTTGATGACTCTGCTTATTATGATATTTTTCTATTGAAATGTATTTCAACAAATAATATTGAATTTATTTCTTCTTGCACAACAATGAAAAGAATAGAAAAAATTAGTATGTTGATACAAAAACCACAAATTTGTGATTCTTTATATGTTTGTACATCAGGTAATCCTCCATATAATTGTGGTAAATGTGAAAAATGTGTACGGACTTTGTTGGCATTTGACTCTTTAGGTAAGATTGATTGTTTACCTAAAACATTTGATAAAAGTATGTATTTAAAGAATCGAGTTTATTATATTGCATTTATGTTACGTTCTAGGAGAAATCAAATTTTTTATAAAGAAATTTATCAAAATTTTAAGTGTAATCACATAAGAATACCTGTTTTTGCCTATTTTTTACACAAACCTTTTCGATTTGAACTTATTGTATTTAAAGCTAAATTGGTTAAAAGTCGTATCGTGCGGTATTTTTTGCATAGATAACTCATGAATAGAAAAACAATAAAAGACATTGTAGGTAGCAATTTGTGTACAGGGTGTGGAGCTTGTACGACAGTGTGTTGTAAAAGTTGTATATCTATAGAGAAAACCAATATTGGAAGATTGTATGCCAAAATAAATGATAATTTATGCATAAAATGTGGGCAATGTTTTAGAGTTTGTCCAAATTTTAATGAGAAACTTCCATATAATCAATCGGATCTTTTTTTGGGGACGGTTATAGATACTTATATAGGGAAATCCTTGAATAAGGTTGTATATAATAATTCTCAAAGTGGCGGACTTGTTACGGAAATATTATGGTTTTTATTTGAAACCCAAAAAATAGATGCTGCAATTGTATGTAAAATGGATGTTGGTAAAATTACGAAAGCTTCTGCTTATGTTGTAGAAAAGAAAGAACAATTGCTCGATTTTCAAGGAAGTTGTTATATACCAGTAGATGTGTTGTCAATCTTGAATACTATTTCGATATATAAAAGTGTTGCAATTGTTGGTACTGGGTGTCATATTGATGGACTTATTTCTTTACAGACTAATGGTTTTTATGTAAATATAAAATATAAGATCGGTTTGATTTGTGATAAAGTGCTTTCTAGTACAATATGTGATGTTCTACTTTATGACAAAAAAGGTCTTAAATTAGATAAGAAAATATTCTTTAGAAAAAAAAATATCATGGTTAATGGGAAATTTTATTCTTATAAAGATGCTCCCATTGTGATACAATATGAAAATGGGACACAAACAGTTGTTCCTGCAATTCAACGACATATAATGAAAGATTTTTTGACATCTCCAAGGTGTTATTTATGTCATAATAAATTGAATTTGTTAGCGGATTTAGTGTGTGGTGATCCTTGGGGAATGAAAGGGGCCGATCTTCAATATGGAGAGTCTTTAGTTATGGTTCGTTCTGATGTAGGGAAAAGAATAATACAAGAAATGCAAGAAATGCAAAAAATTAATATACGATATAGTTCAATTGAGGACGTGATTCGTGGGCAGGCAATTACTAGAAAAGAAAGACAAACAAAAGACGTTTTATACATATATAGGAAAAAAGGTTGGAATATTCCTGTTTATATGCAGAGATTACTTTCTTTAAAAAGTCAGACTCAAGATGTAAAATTAAAGCGGATAATAAGAAATTATTTGTTACTTGAAAGACATTCTTCTTTTTATATTATAAGGGTGTTACAATTGAAATTATTGGTATATCTACTGAAGCAGAAATGTGTATTATTTATTAAATTAATTTGTAAATTGAAATGAGAATTCAGATAGATGGAACTGGGGTAATTAATAAAGGAGCTGAGTTAATGCTTTATGCTATTGTAAATGAGGTAATTCAAAAATTACCTGATGTTGATTTATTGTATAATGGAATTGGGAAGGTTCCTAGTTTTTTTAATGGGAAGGTGAAAAAAAGAAATGGAATAGGGTGGGGTGAGTTTTTAGAGCCTTTTCATGTCCAGAGTATATTGCGTCGAATTAATTTTTCATATAATATTTTTTCTCTTCGTTATGCATTATCAGGAATCGATGTCGTTATTGATGCAGGTGGATTTCAATTTTCAGATCAATTTTTTATCACTAATACTGATTTAAAACAACTTGAGAGATATTATTCGAGGTTAAAGAAAAATGGAACTAAAATAATCTTACTTCCTCAAGCCTATGGACCTTTTAAAACGGATATTGGTAAGAAAATAGCAGCTATTTTGAATACTTATGTTGATGTTATTTTTGTGAGAGATAAAGTGTCTTTAAATTATTTGAAAGAAGTTCAAATTGATTATGATAAAATAGTATTGTTTCCTGATTTTACAGCATTAGTATCCAGTGTGCTCCCTGAGAAATATGCTTATTTGCAAGGAGCTGTAGGAGTAATACCAAATTATCAAATGATAAAGAAAACTTCGACACATGCAAATGATTATATCCATTTTCTGTGTAGTATAATAGAACATGTTAAAGCAAAGGGATATAATGTATTTATGTTAAATCACGAGGGTGAATTGGATTTGAGTTTATGTAATGATGTGAACTCTTTACTTGATTCAAAAATAGAAATAGTAACAGGATTAAATGCATTAGAAATTAAAGGTGTTATTTCTCAGTGTTATTTCCTAATTAGTTCACGTTATCATGGGATCGTGAATGCTTTAAATACTGGGGTCCCTTGCGTTGCTACAAGTTGGAGTCATAAATATAAAGAATTGTTTGGTGATTTTGGTTTGACAAGTAAATTAATAAATGTTGATCAAGGTAAAAATGCTCTATCAACGATCGATTCTTTACTTTTGATGGAAGAGAATCAGCTTGTTCGTGAGCAATTAAAAGAAGCACATGAATGTATTATCTCAAAAAATATTGCAATGTGGGAAATTGTTTGGAATAAAATTTTGTAATGTTTTTATGTGTAGATATATATGTTTTTGACATATTTTATATATATTTTTTTGATTTTATTTATGACCTATTGGGCTAGGCGAAGTTTGATCTCTTTTCAAGCTAATGCATCTGTTCCCATCATTAAATTAGACATATGGCTATCTATAATGTTATTTTCGATAATTATAGGTTGTCGATATATGGTAGGTGTAGATTATAAAGGATATTTAGAAGATTATAGAAGTGGTATTGATGGTTATGCTATAAGAAATTATGAACTTGCTTTTAAATGTATTGTTACTTTTTTGTTGAAAATAGATGCCCATTATATTTATTTTTTTATAATATCTGCATTTGTACAAATTTATTTTTTTTATAAGTCTTTTGATCGTAAGATTTATTATTTGTTACCATGGGCTGTTCCCATTTTTTTAATGACAGAATTAGGTTCATTAGAAAATGGGATACGACATTTTACTGCATTAATGATATTCTTCTATTCATTAAAATATATTAGAGACTCTTTATTTGGACGTTATGTACTAACGATTGGCTTTGCTTCTTTATTTCACTTAAGTGTATTGGTGTGTCTACCTTTGTACTGGCTTTTGCGTTGTAAAATTTTTAAAAGTATTGGAATACAATTATTTGGAATAATGATTTCAATATTTGTTTCTGAAAGAATTGTAACTTGGATTAATGATTATTTTGGAGGAATTATTTTTTTGTTAGGTTATGATGGATATCTGTCTGAATTGAATAAAGAAGGAGAAGGAGGATTAGGGTTTTATGTAAGTTGGTTTATAAATATTTTGATAATATTTTTATTTCCTCAATTATATAAAAAATATAAGCATGATGGTTTTATTGTGTATTGGAATCTTTTTTATATAGGTTTACTATTGAAACCTGCAACGGATTTTATTTTAGTACTAGGGCGTATAAATTGGTATTTTTATAAGATAAGATTTTTGATATTTGCATTTGTTCTACACTATTTATATTGTAAATGTAAGGAAAATGATTTTTTTTACTTTCTATTTTTTATGTTCTTATTAAGTATAATAATCTTTTTTTTATATGAAGTATATGTTGGTGCTAATCAAATGTCTCCATTCTATTTTTTTTGGCAAGAAACGGAATATGTTCCAGTACATAAATATAATTAAAATGTAATCAAAATGGAAATTAAAATTGCTGTAATTGGATTAGGTTATGTAGGACTTCCTTTAGCTAGACTATTTTCTACTAAATACCGGACGATAGGGTTTGATATGAATCAACAGCGGGTTAATGAATTAAATGAAGGGATTGATTCGACATTCGAAATTTCTACACAATTATTACATGATGCTTTAAGGTCAGGCTTTAAATGTACAACTTCTTTGGAAGATATACGTGATTGTAATTTTTATGTAGTAGCAGTTCCCACGCCTGTAGATAGTAATAATAGGCCTGATTTGTCTCCTTTAATAAATGCTAGTAAGACTATAGCTAAAGTGATATCGAAAGGAAATATTGTGGTTTATGAATCTACAGTTTATCCAGGAGTCACAGAAGAAGAGTGTTTACCTGTGATAGAAAAAATGTCTCAATTGAAATTTAATGTTGATTTTTTTGCAGGTTATTCTCCAGAGCGTATTAATCCTGGAGATAAAGAACATACAGTTGAAAAAATAAGAAAGGTAACTTCCGGCTCTACGGTAGAGATTGCATCCATTATAGATGAGGTATATAATTCTGTTTTACTTAATGGAACATATAAGGCATCCTCAATTAAAGTTGCAGAAGCATCTAAAATTATTGAAAATGCACAAAGAGATGTAAATATTGCTTTTATGAATGAGTTAGCGAAAATATTCAATGCAATGGGGATTGATACTAATGAAGTGATAGAAGCTGCATCATCAAAATGGAATTTTATAAAATTAAAACCAGGACTTGTTGGAGGACATTGTATAAGTGTGGATCCTTATTATTTAATCCAGAAAGCACAAGTATATGGGGTATTACCTAGGGTCATGTCAGCAGCTCGACGATTAAATGATGGAATGGGAGATTATGTTGCAAACCAAGTAATTAAAATAATGAATAAAAAAGGATGTATGGTAAAAGATGCAAGAATTTTGTTACTTGGCTTTGCTTTTAAAGAAAATTGTCCCGATATTCGTAATACTAAGGTTATTGATATTTATACAACATTGAGAGAATATTCTGCTAATGTTGTAATTTATGATCCTTGGGTTGATCCTTCTTATATTCGGCAAGAATATGGAATATCTTTGATAAAAGATGGCAAACAGATTCTTACTCAACTATTTGATACGATTGTTTTATGTGTTGCTCATGATGAGTTTAAACAAATTAATTGGCGAGATTTGTTGAGTTCGGATAATGGTGTTATCTATGATGTTAAAGGTGTTTTGTCGTTAACACAAATTGATGGAAGATTATAACTGATTGTATATGCTTTTTTCTGTTATTATTCCACATAAAGATTGTATCGCTTTATTATATCGAGCTGTAGATTCAATACCTGATAGTTTAGATATTCAAATTTTAATAATTGATAATAGTATTTCTCCAATACCTTCTGATTTATTTAAACGTAATAGGAAGAATGTAGAGATTTTTTATTCTGATCCTCAGTTAGGTGCTGGGGGGGCGAGAAATACTGGATTAAGATATGCGAAAGGTAAATGGTTGCTTTTTTTAGATGCAGATGATTATTATATAAACAATGCATTCCAGTTGTTTTTTGCTGAGGCAGATTCTTCTGAAGAGATTATATATTTTAAAATGAATAGTTGTTACTCAGATTCTGGTTTACCTGCAAATCGAGATGTGTTATTTAATAATTTGATTGATTTTTATTTGAAAGAGAAAAACACTTCAGAAGAAATTGTAAGGTACAAATTTGTTTCTCCCTGTGCTAAAATGGTTTCTCGCGAATTGATCCAAAGAAAAGAAATAAAATTCGATGAGGTTATTGCAAGTAATGATGTTATGTTCTCTCTTTATTCGGGATATTATGCTTTTAGTATTAAATGTGTAGATAACGTTGTTTATTGTGCTACTGTAACTAAAGGGAGTTTAACAAATAGATTGACTTTACAGACGTTAAAAGCAAGATATGAAGTCGTTTTGCGTTATAATGAATTTTTAAGATTACATCACAAACATAGATATCAAGGATCTGTGATGTATTATCTTTTAGAAGCTAGAAAATATGGGATTCGTGTCTGTGTAAATTTTGTTAAATTATGCTTGTACTATAGGAATAATCCATTTATAGGAATGACGAATTGGTTTGGGACGTATGTAAATTTAAGAAAGTCAATGAAAAAGGATAAAGCATATATTACAAAAAAATAATTATTTTTTAGATTGTAAAATTTGTTTTATGAGTTGTTTAAAAATAATTGTAGAATTGTGAAAATTGCAATAATATCTTCTGCGCACCCGGAAAAATGTCCTTACATTAAATACTATACGGATGTATTGGAACGATTAAACTTAAATTTTGATTTATTATCTTGGAATCGTGATGGTTTCTATAAAAGTTTCATGAAAAATAATTATTATTGGTTTAATTACAGGTCGTTAGAAACTAAAAATAATCTCTTGAAACTTTTTGATTATTACAAATTTTCAAAGTTTGTATCTAATAATATAAAAGATACAGATTATGATATTTTGATTTTATATGATACTGCCAGTGTCGTTTTTTTATGGCCATTATTATGTAAAAAGTTTAAAAAAAAATATATATATGATATTCGAGATTATTCTCCAATTATTCCTTGCATTCGAATGTTTATGCATAAGATAATTGTAAATTCAAAATTTACTGTTATATCTTCTCCAGGTTATAAAAAGTGGTTACCTCGGAATTATGAATATATTATAGGCCATAATTTGAGAAGAAAACTATTAAATATACCAATGATAATTCCATGTTTTTTTTCTAATAAGGTGATAAAAATACTAACTATAGGACAAATTCGTAATTTTTCCCCTAATGCATCTTTAGTTGAAGCAGTTGGGAATAAATCTAATATTTTACTGGAATTTGTTGGATATGGAAATGAGTATGAAAATTTAAAAAAATATTCAAAAAAATTTCATAATATACTTTTTACAGGTCGTTATAAAAAAGATGAGGAAGCTGATATTGTGAAAAATGTAGATTTTATCAACATCCTTTTACCGGATACTTTATCATTTAATACTCCTTTGAGTAATCGTTTTTATCTTTCTTTAATTTATAGGAAACCTATGATTGTGAATGAGGAAAGTATACAAGCGAAATATGTATTGAAATATAAGCTTGGAATTGTAATTAAAAAAGGCGATAATATATACGAAAAAATATGTGAGTATGTAAAAACTTTTGACCAAAATATTTTTTTATGGGGGTGTGATACATTATTAAAAGAAATAAAGGTGGATATTGATGAATTTGAACGAGTATTAATTGATGCTTTAATTTGAATATATGGAAGATAAATATCAGATTTGTACTAATTGTGTGATGGATACAACCGATTCAAAAATTGTCTTTGATGAGAATGGTGTTTGTGATCATTGCAACACGTTTAACAAGGATATAAAACCTTTTTGGAATCAACGTGATGGTGATAAACGTAAATTGTATGATATCGTAAATAAGATAAAGGAATGGGGGAAAGGTAAGGATTATGATTGTTTGTTGGGTATGAGTGGAGGAATAGATAGTTCTTATTTACTATATTATGCTGTAGAGGAGTTAGGTTTGCGTCCTTTGGTATTCCATATTGATACTGGCTGGAATACGGATTTGTCGATTTATAATGTTCATACTCTTGTTGAGAAATTAGGAGTGAAACTTCATACTGTAACTATTGATTGGGAAGAGATGGCTGATTTACAATTGGCATTTTTTAAATCAGGCGTGCCACATATAGATACACCTCAAGATCATGCTTGTTTCGCAACAATGTATCAGTTCGCTTCTAAATATAATATTCCTTACATATTAACAGGAGGAAATTATTCAACAGAGTGTATAAGAAATCCGAAAGAATGGATGTATTATCAATCAGATGTACGTCAATTGAAAGATATTCATAAAAAATTTGGAACTAAACCTTTGAAAAAATTTCCATTGACGAATATTTTGTGGCATAAATTTTATTTGCCTTATATAAAAGGGGTTCGATTAATACGAATGTTAGATTTGATCCCGTATAATAAGGAGGAAGCTATTCGTACTTTAGAAGAAAAATTTGGTTATCAAAAATATCCTCAAAAACATTTTGAGGATTTCTTTACGAGATGGTATGAATCTTATTGGCTTTATGAAAGATTTGGGTATGATGTGAGAAGGGTACAATTGTCTAGTTTGATTCTTACAGGACAGATTAGTAGAGAAAAAGCTTTAGATATATTAGCAACAAAACCATACGATGTCTCTTCTATAGATAAAGATACTGCTTATATTGCAGAGAAACTAGGTGTGTCTTATCAAGAAATTATGAGTTATATGGTGTTAGATAAAAAGACGTATAAAGATTATAAATCTCAACAGTCGATTTATAACGTAGGGACATCCATATCACGTTTGCTAGGTATAGAAAAGGGAGGAAAAAGATAATATTGAGCATGAAACAAATTATACAAGATCTTAAGTCGGGAGCGACAGTTTTGGAAGAAGTTCCGGTTCCACAGGTAAAGAGTGGCTATGTGTTGATTCAAACAACTAGAACGTTAGTTTCGTTGGGAACGGAACGGATGTTGGTTGAGTTTGGGAAGGCGAATTTGATTGATAAGGCTCGGCAGCAACCGGATAAGGTGAAACAGGTGTTGGATAAGATTAAGACGGATGGATTGCAACCGACTTTGGAAGCTGTATTTAATAAGTTGGGACAACCTCTTCCATTAGGATATTGTAATGTGGGGAAAGTTGTAGCTGTGGGAAGAGGTGTAACGGAGTTTGTGGTTGGAGATCGGGTGGCTTCCAATGGAAATCATGCGGAGTATGTTTGTGTTCCCAAGAATTTGGTGGCTAAGATTCCGGATAATGTGACGGATGAAGAGGCTACGTTTACGGTGATTGGTTCTATCGGTTTACAAGGGATTCGTTTGTTAAATCCTCAACTGGGGGAGTGTGTTGTTGTTGTTGGATTGGGATTGATTGGATTGGTTGCGGCAGAATTACTAAAGGCAAATGGCTGTAAGGTGATCGGGGTAGATTTCGATCAACAGAAGGTGGATATTGCAAAAAATAAAGGTATATATGCGATTAATCCTAAGAATGGGATTGATCCTGTGAAATATGTTGAAGAGATAACCGGAGGTGTTGGAGCGGATGGAGTGCTTATTACAGCTTCAGCTAAAGGAGATGAGGTGATTCATCAAGCTTGTTTAATGTCTCGCAAGAGAGGGCGTGTGGTGTTGGTAGGTGTGATCGGGTTAAACATGAGAAGAGATGATTTTTATAAAAAAGAGTTATCTTTTCAGGTATCCTGTTCGTACGGTGCCGGAAGATATGATGACGAGTATGAAAATAAAGGACATGATTACCCGTTAGCCTATGTGCGATGGACGGAAAAGAGAAATTTTGAAACGATACTTGGTGCAATATCATCTAAGATACTGGATGTACAACCTCTGATTACGGAAGAGGTGGATCTGGCCAATTATGCGGAGATCTATGGAGATATGCGTAAACATGGATCGATAGCTTCAATCTTAAAATTTCCGGTGGATTCAACCATTGAGAGAGTTGTTCCTGTTGGGGAGAATCGTGTGATGGTTGGAAGTGGTAAGTTAGGAATTATTGGGGCCGGGAATTTTGCATCTGCAACAATTATTCCTGCATTGCAAAAAGTAAATGCTCCAATAAAATATATTGCCAGTGCGCAGGGATTGACAGCGAAAGTTTTAGCCAAGAAAGCCAAAGCGGAGAATGCGACTTCTGATTATCGTGTCATGTTGAATGATCCGGAAATAAATATGGTAATTATTACAACAAGACATAATTTACATGCTTCGATGGTGATGGAAACTTTGGAGGCAGGTAAGAGTGTTTTTGTTGAAAAACCGCTTTGTTTGAACGAGGAGGAATTACAAAATATAGAAAATGCGTACATGAAGGCGAACGACAAAATAACGCTGACCGTTGGTTTTAATCGTCGTTTTTCTCCGTTTGCGGTAAAAATGAAAGCATTGGTTGGTGGTGGACCTAAAAATATCGTGGCAACAATGAATGCCGGATATATTCCGCTAGAAGTGTGGGTGCAAGATATGGAAGTGGGGGGAGGACGTATTATAGGTGAAGCTTGTCATTTTATTGATTTGTGTTCTTTCCTTGCCGATAGTAAGGTGATCGCTGTTTGTATGAATGCATTGGGAGAGAACCCGCAAGAGAATACAGATAACGTTTCGATTTTATTGAAATATGAAAATGGTACGAATGCCGTGATTAATTATTTTGCTAATGGGTCGAAATCTTATGCGAAAGAGCGTGTCGAGGTATTCTCGCAAGAAAAGGTGTTGGTGTTGGATAATTGGAGGAGACTGGAAGGGTTTGGCGTGAAAGGATTCTCAAAAATGACGGGGACGATGGATAAAGGACATAAACGTCAATTTGCTTTATTGAATGAGAGGGTGCAGAAGGGAGGAGAGGCATTAATTCCATTTGAAAGTATTGTAAATACGACTCGTGCTTCTTTTGCTTGTATCGAAAGTTTAAAGAAGAAGGCTTGGGTTGAGATTAGATAATTTTGTCGGATTGTTCTTTGAAATAAATGTCAACTTTTAGTAAGATTGATATACTATGGAATACGGTTAAGTACTTAAAACCGATTCAGTGGCGTTATCGTGCTAAGTTGTGGTGGCAACGATTCTTTCCACAAAAATTGCAATCATTAGATACGACTCCTGATAGGCAAATATTGAATTTTGTACCGTCGATCCCGAATGAAATCACGTATTTAGGTGACAATACTTTTCAATTTTTAAATTTGCAGAAATCTTTTGGAGAGCAAGTTGATTGGGAATTTGTTGAGTTTGGAAGATTGTGGGGATATAATTTGAACTATTTTGAGTTTTTGAATCAAAAAGGTATAGACGTGAGGGAAGGGAAAAAATTGATTCAAGATTTCATTCAACATCTTCCAAAAGCCAGAATGGGGATGGAGCCTTACCCTTTGTCATTAAGGTCTATAAATTGGATTCGTTTTTTGTCGTGTAATGGTATAAATGATGTTGATATTGATGCTGTTTTATACGCACAATTGAAATTGTTAATCCATAAACTTGAATATCATTTGTTAGGAAACCATTTGTTGGAAAATGGTTTTGCATTATTGTTCGGAGCTTATTATTTTAATGATCCAGTTTTCTATAAGAAGGCAAAAGCGATACTGATACCGGAATTGCAGGAACAGGTGTTGGGTGATGGAGGGCATTTTGAGAGGAGTCCAATGTATCATTGTATCATGTTGTATCGGGTGTTAGATTGCTATAATTTGGTACGTAATAATGCTTTGTTCGGAAAGGAGTTGGAAGATACTCTGAAAGAAAAGGCAGAGGTTATGTTGGGGTGGTTGGAAAAAGTTGTTTATAGTGATAGAAGGATTCCACTACTGAATGATGCAGCGGTGGGAATAGCCCCGACAGCCAAGGAATTAAATGAATATGGCCAACGATTGGGGATATTTTGTGGTAAAAAAGTGAGATTGAAAGAGTCCGGGTATCGGAAGGTTCAATGGGGAAAGTTCGAATTGTTTATTGATGTAGGGGAAGTTGGACCGGATTATCAGCCGGGGCATGCACATGCGGATACATTTAGTTTTGAGTTATATATCAATGGCCGGCCTGTCATTGTCGATACCGGAACTTCCACGTACGAGGTAAATAATACTCGTTTTTATGAAAGAAGTACTGCGGCTCATAATACGGTGGTTGTATCCGGACAAAATTCCAGTCAGGTTTGGGCGGGACATCGTGTGGCTCGACGGGCAAGGGTTAAAGTCCTTTGCGATGAAGAAGAACGTGTTATTGCCGTGCATGATGGCTATAAACGTTTGAGGTGTTTGCATACCCGTAAAGTGGAAAAGATGAAAGAACATATTCGGATTGTTGATGAAATTGATTGTGAGGGGATGGCTTATTTACATTTTATGCCGAAAGAGAATATCGTTTTAGATGGCAACAGGCTTCTCGGATCGGATTATTGTATAGAGTTCAAAGGGGCCCGTGAGATTGAACCATTCACGTCTATGTACGCTTCCGAATTTAATAAAAGAGAAGAAAGACGAAGCTTCCGTGTTTCTTTTGATAGGAGGCTAGAGACTATTATACAATGAAAATTTTATTCTTAACTTTTTATTTTGAACCGGATCTTTGTGCCGGGTCATTTCGTAATACACCGTTATTTCGAGAGTTATTACGCCAGATGGATGAGAAAGATTGGATTCATGTGATTACGACACAACCGAATCGTTATCAGTCTTTTCATGTCGAGGGGCAAGCGAGGGAAATTGGTGATAATTATAAGATAGATCGGATTCGTATTCCGGAACACAAGAGTGGCTTTGTTGATCAAGCTCGTTCTTTTCGGGTGTTTTATAAAGAGGCGTTGCGATTGGCGGGAAGAGAGCGTTATGATTTAGTGTATGCTTCTTCTTCAAGATTGTTTACTGCTTTTTTAGGTAGAAGAATTGCTGGAAAACAGGGTATTCCTTTGTATTTGGATATACGAGATATTTTTGTTGATACGATCAAGGATGTATTCAAGGGGAGGGAGGTGATCCGGATTCCGGCCGGGATTTGTTTTGAATGGATTGAACGATATACATTTTCGGGGGCCAAGCATATTAATTTAGTTTCGGAAGGATTTAAAACGTATTTCGAAAAATACAGAAAACCTGTTTATTCGTATTTTACGAATGGAATAGATGATATTTTTCTTGATGTCCCGAAGTCTAAGCGGCAAGCTGCTGAAGTGAAAGTTATTACTTATGCCGGAAATATCGGGAGTGGACAAGGATTAGAAAAGGTAATCCCAATGGCAGCTAAAAAATTAGGAGATCGCTATTTTTTCAGGATTATCGGGGATGGTGGAATTAAGACATTGTTGAAAGATAGAATAAAAGAATTGGGAGTTCGTAATGTGGAGTTGTTAGATCCGGTGTCAAGAGAAAAATTGATAGGGTATTATAATGATTCTGATTTTCTGTTTTTGCATTTGAATGATTTGGAGGCATTTAAAAAAGTGCTTCCGTCAAAATTGTTTGAATATGCGGCATTTGACAAGCCTATTATAGCGGGCGTTGGCGGTTATGCTAGTCAATTTATTCGAGAAAATTTGAGTAATTATATATTGTTTGCACCAACTGATGTTGAGAGTATGGTGGAACAAATATTGAAATTTGACAGAGGGAATCAAGAACAGGGTGATTTTGTTAACAAGTTTGCCCGGAAAAATATAATGAAAGAGATGGCACGCTCTATTCTTGAGTGTCGTTAGTTTTATGGGTGTATATTTATGAATATTCTTATTACAGGAATCCACGGTTTCGTGGGTTCTAATCTTGTGTCGTCTTTAAAAGAGCGGCATGTTCTTTATGGTTTGGATATTGTTGCCCCGGAAAAAGAGGGGGTAATGAGGACGTATTCGTGGGAAGAATTGGAGAGAATAGAGGGGATAGATGCGATTGTTCATTTGGCAGGGAAGGCGCATGATACGAAAAATGAGGCGTTGGCGGAGACGTATTTTACGATAAATACGGGATTGACACAGAAGGTATTTGATTTTTTCATGAAGTCTTCGGCGAAGAAGTTTATTTTCTTTAGTTCGGTGAAGGCGGCAGCGGATTTTGTGGTGGGGGATAAGTTGACGGAGGAGGTGATCCCGACTCCGAAGGGCCCCTACGGGGAAAGTAAGATTGCGGCGGAGAATTACATACTAGAACAATTGAAAATTGAAAATGGAGAATTGAAAATGCAGGGGAAGAAGGTGTATATTTTGCGACCTTGCATGATTCATGGGCCGGGGAATAAGGGGAATTTGAATTTGCTGTATAGTGTGGTGAAGAAAGGGTTACCGTGGCCGTTGGGGGATTTCGAGAACAGGAGGTCGTTTACTTCGGTGGATAATCTTTGTTACGTGGTGAATGGATTGATTGAAAAGGAGGTCCCGTCAGGGATTTATCACATGGCGGATGATGAGGCGTTGTCGACGAACGAGTTGATCCGGGAGATGTGTGAGGTGATGGGGAAGAAGGCGCATATTTGGCGGATGAATAAGGGGTTGATGAAGGAGTGTGCGGGGTTGGGGACTTTGTTACGTTTGCCGTTGAATTTGGAGCGGTTGAAGAAATTGACGGAGAATTATGTTGTCTCGAATGAGAAGATCAAGAGGGCATTGGGTATTGAGCGGATGCCGGTGACGGCGGTGGAGGGATTGAGGAAGACGATAAGGTCGTTTACTAATTGTAAATTTTAGATTTTAAATTGAGCGATTGTAAATGCTGGATAGTTGGAGATTATTTGTTCCAAACCTTCGAGTAAATATACGTGATATAGAAAAAAATCTTATATTTGTAGTAATAAATACTCAACAGGATGGAAACGATGAATTTGGATTCAATGCGGGTGAATATATTCAAGGAGCTGATGACTTTGGATAAAAATAATTTGCAAAAGTTATATGCTTATATATTAACTTTAACAAAGAGGAAGGAAACTGTAGAGGTGACTTTGTTGGAAGAAATGTTGGATGCTAATGCTGAGTATGCTTTAAAGGCCCACGAGAGAGGAGACGTTTACACAACCGAAGACGTGAAAAATTATATAGAAGACCAGCTTGGATGGAGGTAATTTGGACGAAAAAGGCAATAGAAAGTTTTAAAGAATTGGCTTTTTATTTAAATAATTCTTTCGGAAAAGATATTACAGCTTCTATTATTGGAAAAGTGACAAGGCGTGTAAATGATCTTTTGCGAAATCCTTTGTTAGGGAAGGAGTATGAGTCTAGTAATTTTTTGAAATATGAATTTCGGTTCTTTGTAATTAATAAACAAACCAAAGTTTTTTATTTTATTCAAGGTGAGTTTGTTTATATCGTGTTGGTGTTTGATGTTCGTCAGGATATCCGAAGAATTCATGAGATGTTATCTTCTATAAAATAAGTTTTCCTGTTTCTTTAATAAATTAAAATTGGAGTCTGTTTTATTATTTTAGTTTCCATGTTGTATTATTTGGTGGTATTTGTGGTGCTACTGGGGGTAGAGTTGCTCTATTTTCGGGTGGCGGACTATTTTAATATTATTGACAAGCCGAACGAGAGGAGTTCTCACACGAGGATTACGTTGCGGGGAGGGGGAATTGTGTTTTACGTGGGGGCATTGGTTTATTTTGTGGCTAGTGGGTTTAGTTTTCCGTGGTTTATGTTGGGGTTGACGTTGATTGCCGGGGTGAGTTTCGTGGATGATGTGCGATCCGTGACGCAACGGGTGAGGCTGGTAGTGCATTTTGTGGCGATGCTATTGATGTTTTACCAGTGGGGAATGGTGTCATTGCCTTGGTGGTACGTGTTGGTGGCTTTGGTTGTCTGCACGGGGATCATTAATGCTTATAATTTCATGGATGGAATTAACGGGATCACGGGAGGGTATAGTCTGGTGGTGTTGGGAGGATTGGCATACGTGAATGGATGGGTTGTTCCTTTTGTTGACGAGAAGATGATTTACACGATGATGGTGGCGGTGTTGGTGTTTGATGGGTTTAATTTCAGGCGGAAAGCGAAGTGCTTTGCCGGGGATGTGGGGGCGGTGAGCATTGCTTTCGTGATTTTGTTTTTACTGGGGCGGTTGATTTTGGAAACGGGGGATTGGAGTTATATTATATTTTTGGCGGTTTACGGGGTGGATAGTGTACTGACAATCATACATCGGTTGATGTTACACGAGAATATCGGGTTACCGCATCGGAAGCACATGTACCAGTTGATGGCGAACGAGTTGAAGATTCCTCACGTGGTGGTTTCTTTGGTGTATATGGGGGTGCAAGCCGTGATAGTAGCGGTTTATCTGGCTATGCCGGGGATGCATTATGCCTGTTTGGGAGGAAGTGTTGCCGTATTGGGAATAGGGTATGTGTTGTTTATGAGAAAGTATTTCAAATTACATTTGGTGATAAAGTGATTTGAAATTTTGTATAAAGAATTGAGCCTCGGAAATTCCGGGGCTTTTTTGTTTATAAATACGATGAAATTCGAGGTGATTCCGAAAAAGTTGAAGAATTTTTGGAATTGATTCCGAAAAAGTTGAAGAATTTTTGGAATTGATTCCGAAAAAGTTGTATTTTTGGAGCAAATATAAAGCAATTATGATCAAACGGAAGTTACGGGATATTATAGAAAAGAGGCTTTTTGATGGTAAGGCGATATTGTTAATGGGTCCTAGACAGGTTGGGAAAACAACTTTATTGAAAGAGCTTTTTGAAGGTCGGGAGGATGTTATGTGGCTAAATGGCGATGAGTTGGATGTACAGGCGTTGTTTGAAGGGGTTTCGGCAACTCGTTTGAAGGCAATGTTTGGTCGTAAAAAAATAATCATTATTGATGAAGCTCAACGAATTCCTGATATAGGTTTACGTTTGAAGTTGGTGATAGACCAAATAAAAGATGTACAATTGATCGCTACAGGAAGTTCTGCATTTGAATTGGCGACTAAAACGGGAGAACCTTTGACCGGGAGAAAATGGGAGTACAAGATGTACCCACTCTCTTTTGGCGAGATGGTAGATGAGCATGGATTACTAGATGAGAAAAGAATGATCCCGCATCGACTGATCTTTGGTTATTATCCGGAAGTCGTGATGCGTCCGGGAGAAGAACGGGAGATTTTAAGATTATTGTCTGATAGTTATTTGTATAAAGATGTATTGATGTCGGATCAAATCAATAAGCCTGATAGTCTGGTCAAATTGTTGCAGGCTCTTGCCTTTCAGGTAGGTAGCCAAGTTTCTTATAATGAATTGGCTCAATTATGTAGCTTGGATTCAAAAACGGTGGAGAAATATGTTATTTTGTTAGAACAGTCTTATGTTATTTTCAGATTGAATTCTTTTAGTCGAAACTTAAGAAATGAACTGAAAACCAGTAAGAAAATATACTTCTATGATAATGGTATCAGGAATGCTTTAATTGCCAATTTTAATCAAATAGAGGGACGAGCTGATCGGGGTGCTTTGTGGGAGAATTTTTTAATATCAGAAAGGAAAAAGTTTTTGGAGTATAATCGTTTGTGGGGCAATTCATGGTTTTGGCGAACAAAAGAACAAAAAGAGATTGATTTGGTTGAGGAACGAGATGGAAAAATAACAGGATATGAATTTAAATGGAATCCTGATCAGAAAGTGAAAATTCCTCGTTTGTTTTTAGATTCATACGAAAATAGCGACTTCCAAGTGATACATCGGGATAATTGTGATTCGTTTTTGCTCGAATATTGAGGGGGAATGACACAGATGTGTGTTACACAAAGTTGTGCAATTGGGTGGAAAAAGTTACTTTTGGCTTGAAAAAACAAATGTGGTAAGTATGATGCAAGAATATCAAGTTAGCGGTTTTCGGGTGAGGGAATACGAGGAGTTGGAGTCCACGAACACGGAAGCAGAACGTGTGGGGTGGAGCGAGTTGGAAGATAAGATGGTGATTTTGACATACAGGCAGACGCAGGGACGGGGACAAGTCGGGAATCATTGGGAGAGCGAGCCGGGGAAGAATATATCCATGACGGTGGTGTTTAAGCCGCGAGAGTTACCGGCGGGACAACAGTTTGCCGTGTCGATGGTGATTGCCTTGGGCGCTTGTGATTTTATTTCCCGTTACGTGAGCGGGTGTTCCGTGAAGTGGCCGAATGATATTTACGTGGGGGATCGGAAGATTTCCGGAATATTGATCGAACATTCCATCATGGGGCGTTACGTGGGAGGTTCTTTGTGCGGTATCGGGGTGAATATTAATCAGGAACGTTTCTTGTCGGATGCACCGAATCCGGTTTCCTTGTTTCAGTTGATCGGGAAGGAAATTCCCGTGAAGCGTGCGTTGGAGGAGTTGCTGGATTGTATTGGAAAGCGATATGAAACAATACGGGATTACGAGGGGTTGGAACGTGATTTTTTGAAGGTGTTGTACCGTCGGGAGGGAGTATATGATTGGGAGGATGAACGGGGAATGTTCCGGGCATCGATTCGGGGGGTAAACGAGTTCGGACAGCTGGTGTTGGAGGACGTGGAGGGGAATGAGCGGGTATATGGCTTTAAGGAAATCTCCTATAAATTTTAGATTTATGATTTACGATTTATGATTTTAAATTTTAGATTTTAGATTTTAAATTGCGGAGTTTTGATTATTTTTGTGCAAAACATGGATAACTTATGGTAGAGAACTATTCGGAAGATTCTATTCGGACGCTGGACTGGAGGGAACATATACGCTTGCGCCCCGGTATGTATATCGGAAAATTGGGGGACGGAGCGGCAATGGACGATGGAATATATATACTGGTTAAAGAGGTGGTGGATAATAGTATTGACGAGTTTGCGATGGGAGCGGGGAGCGAGATTATTATCAAGGTGGAGGAACGGACAGTTTCGGTACGGGATTTCGGACGAGGAATTCCGTTGGGTAAATTGATTGACGTGGCCTCGAAGATGAATACGGGTGCCAAGTATGATTCCGAGGCTTTCAAGAAATCCGTGGGATTGAACGGTGTTGGTATAAAAGCCGTGAACGCCCTTTCCGAGAGTTTTATCATCCAGTCCTTCCGGGACGGGGAGACGAAACGGGTGCGATTCAACAAGGCGCTGATCGTGGAAGATCAGGAGGTGGCCCCGACCACGGAACCGAATGGTACGTTGGTGACTTTCATTGCGGACAAGGAGTTGTTCGGTAATTACCATTACATCATGGATTACCTGGAGGCCATGTTCAAGAACTACGTGTTCCTGAATTCCGGGTTGACTATCAATTTCAACGGTCAGAAATTACATTCCAAGAGAGGGTTGTATGACTTGTTGTCAGAGAATATGAGTGGGGAGGGGTTGTACCCGATCATTCATTTGAGGGGAAATGATATTGAGATGGCAATGACACACGGACGGCAGTACGGGGAGGAGTACTACTCTTTCGTGAACGGTCAGCACACGACGCAGGGAGGTACGCACTTGATTGCTTTCCGGGAGGCCGTGGTGAAGACGATCCGTGATTTTTACAAGAAAGATTTTGATTTGGCTGATATTCGTACTTCGATTATTGCGGCGATCAGCATAAAAGTACAGGAACCGATGTTCGAGTCGCAGACGAAGACAAAGTTAGGTTCTAAAGATATAGCTCCGGAGGGTCCTTCGGTGCGTAATTTTATTTTTGATTTCGTGACGAAGGAGCTGGATAATTACCTGCACCGGAATCCGGACACGGCAGAGTTGTTATTACGCAAGATTGTCGAGACGGAAAAGGAGCGGAAGGCGATGTCCGGTATCCAGAAGATCGCGAGAGAACGAGCCAAGCAGGTGAGCCTGCACAACCGGAAGTTGCGGGATTGTCGGGTGCATTTCAATTCCAATCATGAGCGGAAGACTGAATCGTCGATATTCATTACCGAGGGGGATTCTGCCAGTGGGTCTATCACGAAGTCGCGGGACGTGAACACGCAGGCCGTGTTTAGCTTGCGGGGTAAACCGTTAAATTCCTACGGGCTGACCAAGAAGATCGTGTACGAAAACGAGGAGTTCAATCTTTTGCAGGCAGCGTTGAATATCGAGAATGGAATAGAAGAATTACGTTATAATAATATTATTATCGCCACGGATGCGGATGTGGACGGGATGCACATACGATTGTTGCTGTTGACATTCTTTTTGCAATTTTTCCCGGATGTGGTACGGTCAGGGCATTTGTACATTTTGCAGACCCCGTTGTTTCGGGTGCGGAATAAGAAGGAGACACGCTATTGTTACTCTGATGCGGAACGAGAGAAGGCGATCAAGCAGTTGGGACCGAAACCGGAGATCACGCGATTTAAAGGTTTGGGAGAGATTTCTCCGGACGAGTTCGGTGGGTTTATCGGGAAAGACATCCGTTTGGAACCGGTACGCATGACAAAGCAGGACCCGATTAGTACGATCCTATCCTATTACATGGGAAAGAACACGAACGAGCGGCAGGATTTTATTATAGATAATTTGTACGTGGAGAAGGATGAAATCTAACCATTTTATGATTTTAGATTTTAAATTTTAGATTTTAGATTGCAACTTTCAATTTTCAATTAATATGAGCGAGGAAATAGAGAACGGGGAAGTAGAGAATGTGGAGCCGGAGCAACAGGAAGAAAACGGCCGGGTGCGGTCGATTCAGCATTTGTCGGGAATGTTCGAGAAGTGGTTCTTGGATTATGCTTCCTACGTGATTCTGGAACGTGCGGTGCCTTACGTGAACGACGGGTTAAAACCTGTGCAGCGTCGTATATTACACGCGATGAAGGAGATGGATGACGGGCGGTTTAATAAGGTGGCCAATATCGTGGGGAGTACGATGGCTTATCACCCGCATGGAGATGCCTCAATCAAGGATGCGTTGGTGCAGTTGGGACAGAAGAATCTGTTGGTGGATTGCCAGGGAAACTGGGGAAATATCCTGACGGGAGATGATGCGGCAGCCGGACGTTATATCGAGGCACGTCTTTCGAAGTTCGCCTTGGAGGTGGCTTTTAACCCGAAGACAACGAACTGGAAGCTGTCGTACGACGGTCGGAAAAGAGAGCCGGTGACGTTGCCCGTGAAGTTCCCGTTGTTGTTGGCTCAAGGAGTGGAAGGTATTGCCGTGGGATTGGCCTCGAAGATATTGCCGCACAATTTCAACGAGTTGCTGGATGCTTGTGTCGCTTATTTGAAAAATGAAGATTTTGTTTTATACCCGGATTTCCCGACGGGGGGAATGATCGACGTGTCGAAATATAATGACGGGTTGCGCGGGGGAGTGGTGAAAATTCGGGCAAAGATAGAGAAAGACGCCGGGAATAAGATTCTGCGGATCACGGAAATTCCTTTCGGACGGACGACTTCGGCCTTGATCGATTCGATTCTGAAAGCGAACGAGAAGGGAAAGATCAAGATCAAGAAGATTGATGATAACACGGCGGCAACAGCGGAGATTTTGGTGTATCTGGCCGCGGGAGTTTCTTCCGACAAGACGATAGATGCTTTGTATGCCTGTACGGATTGCGAGTTGTCGGTTTCTCCGAACTCGTGCGTGATCGAGAATGATAAGCCGATTTTCATGCCGATTACCGATATTTTACGGAAATCGGTGGACGAAACGGTGGCCTTGTTGTTGTTGGAGTTGAAGATTAAGCTGGGCGAGTTGGAGACGGATTGGCAATATTCATCTCTGGAAAAGATATTTATTGAAGAACGTATTTACAAGGATAAAGAATTCGAGGAGAGCGAGTCGATTGATCAGGTGGTGGTTCACGTGCGGAAACGCTTGGAACCGTTCTTGCCAGAATTGATTCGTCCGGTGACGGATGACGATATAAAGCTCTTGTTGGAGATCAAGATGAAACGAATCTTGAAGTTCAACTCGGAACAGGCTGAGAATTATATTAAGGGATTGGAAGAGGAGATTGCCCGGGTGAAATTTGACATCGAGCATATTATTCCTTACTCGATCAATTATTACGAAAATATCAAGAAAAAGTACGGTAAAGGTCGGGAACGTCTCACGGAAATTCGGAATTTCGAGAATATCGAGGCCACGAAAGTCGTGGTGGCAAACGAAAAGTTATACATCAACCGGGAGGAAGGTTTTATCGGGACGGCCTTGAAGAAGGACGAGTTTATCTGCGAGTGTTCGGATATTGACGATGTAATCGTGTTCCGGAAGGATGGTACGTATTACGTGACCAAGGTGGCGGATAAGTTGTTCGTGGGAAAAGACGTGCTGTACGTGAATGTGTTCAAGAAGAATGATAAGCGTACGATATATAACGTGGCCTACCGGGATGGTAAAGTGGGACCGTCTTACGTGAAACGTTTCTTCGTGACGGGAACGACCCGCGATAAGCAATATAACTTGACGAAAGGTACGCAGGGGTCACGGGTGCTGTATTTCAGTGCTAACCCGAACGGGGAGGCCGAGGTGATCAAGGTATGCTTGAAACCGAAACCAGGCATGAAGAAACTGGTGTTCGAGTATGATTTTGCAGGTTTGGCGATTAAGGGACGTGACTCGCAGGGAAACGTGTTGAGTAAGAATGATATTCACAAGATCTCATTGGTACAGAAAGGGGCATCCACGCTGGGAGGTCGGAAGATATGGATTGACGAGGATGTATTGCGGCTGAATACTGACGGGCGTGGCCGTTACTTGGGAGAATTTCAGGGAGAGGACCGGATTCTGGTGGTGAATAAAAACGGTACTTACTACACGACGGATTATGATTTGAGTAATCACTACGAGGAGGGATTCTCGGTGCTTGAGAAGTATGAACCGGAGAAAGTCTGGTCGGCTGTTTTCTTTGATGCGGAACAACAATTCTATTACTTGAAACGTTTCCGTTTCGAGAATGTGGTGCGTCATACGCTGTTTATCGGGGAAACGGAAGGTTCGTATCTTGTAGCCTTGAGCGGTGAAAAGCGACCTCGGTTCGAGGTTGTGTTTGGTGGACGTTACGAAAGTCGTCCGGCTGAGGTGATTGTTGCGGATGAGTTTATTGCCGAGAAATCGTACAAGGCTCGCGGAAAGCGGGTGACGACTTACGAGGTAAAACAGATCAACGAGATCGAACCTTTGGATAGCGGTGAGGAGGAAAGCGAGGAAACGGCTTCGACCGACATTGATTTCGAGATCACGAACCCGGATATGCTGAGTGACGAGACGCAGATGAAGTTGGATTTTGAATAAATGCCGGAAGTGAAAAGTATGAAGTACTTTATCGTGGGATATATGGCGAGTGGCAAGTCCACGTTCGGGAAGGAATTGGCCAAAGATAAAGGACTTCCTTTTCTGGATCTGGACGAGAGTGTCAAGAGCAGAGAGGGACGGTCGATTTCGGAGATTTTTGCCAAGGAGGGAGAGGAGTATTTCCGGAAGAGGGAACGGGAAATCTTGCATGAAATATGTAACGAGACGGATGAATTTGTACTGGCCACGGGAGGGGGAACACCTTGTTTCTTTGACAATATGGATTATATGAACCAAGAGGGAACGACTGTTTTCTTGAACACGTCATCTCTTGTTATTGTCGATCGCTTGAAACGGCAACGCACTAATCGGCCTTTATTGGCCATGTATTCTGATGATGAGTTGGAGTTTTTTGTTCGGGAACATCTGGAATCCCGGCTTCCTTTTTATTTGAAAGCCAAGGAACAGGTATAGTACCCGTGTCACGTGAGAGTTCGGGGCGTGTTTATTGGGAAATAAGCCCGTACGTGGCAACTAAAGACGTGTACCCTACCCATCATATTCGATCAGCTCAAGTGGCTTTGAAACGGAGGAGAATGGAGAGAGAAACGTCCATCCCGACTTATTTCCCGCCGAACTCTTTTCGGAATGATCCCAACTTTCTTTTATTTCCGTTTACAGATTTCGTTGTACGAGCAAGTACGGCACTTTTCCGGTAATTCCGTTTGCGTGAACGGTACTTCGGGTGAAAAGAGTTTTTCTAATAATTGCACGAGTAGATCTTGAAATTCCGGTTCGTATGGTTTAAAGCGAAGAATCGGTTCTTTGTTACACTTCAACAGATAGCTGTAATTCGGCGTGAAAAGCAACTTCGTGCTGTATATTCCCGGAAGAATCGGGTCTGTACCCGGATTTTCGTACTCGTACATCATGCAATAGAGCAAGGTTTGGAAAGCCGCTTTATTTCGCTGTTTGTTGTTTGAATCAAAGATGGACGGCAGGTCTTTAAGATCGGTTTTGTCGGCTCCGGTTTTGTAGTCTATGACACGGGTTCCTTGGGCGACCCGGTCAACCCGGTCGATGTCTCCTTCCACGTAGATCACTGTGGGCTGGTCAAAAGCGGAAATCGTGACGGGCATACGATATTTTCTTTCCATGGAAATGATGTGGAAAGGACATAACGTTTTATCAAATTCGAAAACCTTCTTCACGTATTTTTTCACGACAGATAATACAAGGTCATTGGCCCCGCTTTCCAACATTTTGGACACGGTCGTGTCGTATAACTTTTCGTAGGCAGCCTGAATGTGTTGTTCAATCAGTGAATCGTTTTTCATCAAGGCATCGAGACCTTCTGCCGTGATCTCCCCGTTAGGGAAAGTTTGGTAGAGAGATTGTGTACTTTGATGGAAAATAGTCCCTAACAGGCGGTGATCCAGCTCTTCGGCCATCTCTTCTTTCTCTTTGATCCGGGCGATGTATTTGAAATAAAATTTCAGGTGACACTCCATGTACGTGTTGAGCGCGGATGGCGAGATTCCCCGTTCGTTTTCATCCGTGTAACTTTTCAGTTTCTCCAGGATCGACGGATTTTTAGGGATGGAAATGGTCGGGTTGTCCTGAACCGATATTTTGTTTTGGAAATGGACTTCCCGGATGGGTAGTCCCGATTCGTATTTTATCTGGTAAAGGAAACGACTCATCTCGCCGCTACTCATGCCTTTCGTGATATCTGTGTACAATAGTTTGATGTTTTTAGCCCGTTGCAAGAGGCGGTAAAAGTAATAGGCGAAAAGGGCATCCATGTGTTCCGGAGTTGGTAATCCGAATCCCAGTCGCAGGTTGTAGGGGATAAATGACGAGGCGTGTCCGCCTTTCGGCAGAATTCCCTCGTTGGCAGACAGGATAATCAAGTTTTTGAAATCCAGCATACGGGTTTCCATCAATCCCATGATCTGCATTCCTTCTAGCGGCTCTCCGGAGAATGGGATGGACACACCTTGTAATATCTTGTGAATAATTTGCAGGTAAAACTTATTGTCCGGGATAATATTTTCTTCAATAAAGGTATTTTTAATGCCTTGAATCGTCGTGAAAATCGTGAATAGAAATTCCTTTTCGATGGCTAGTCCTTCATGGCTTTCGGGCTGTATGGAAGCAATCAGTTGTTTCAAAATGCGCAACAGGTAATCGAGCAAGTTCTCTTCCGACGAGGAGAATATGGCTCGTGTGATTTCGCTGAATTGAAGACTTTTTTCTGCCACGTACACGATATTGTTCGTGTTAATGTAATTCGTGATCTTGGGAATATCTTCCGAACAGGAACTTTTTATTAGTTTATGGTTCAACAGGGCGATGACCGGTTTGTAGTAATAATGGGTCATTTCTCCCTCTTTCTTGGCATAATGCTTTAAATCTCCCAGCATGGCAATCAAGGCGGCAACAGACGTGTTCTGTGCCGGGTACCCCATCGTGATGTTGATTTTGTCGATCGTGTCGGGAATGGAGTGTATGACCGGGGTGAGTAAGCTTTCGTCGCAAAGGACGATGGCCGTGTCCGTGTATGAATCTTGCCGTTCCGGGTGGATTTGTTCAATCAGTGTCGGGATCAGTTTGGCCTGTCCGATGGTTGAGGGAACAGAGATGTACTCGATGGCTTTGTCGTTGTACCTGAAGTTGTTGAAATGTTCCAGTCCCAGGGCATTGGGGAACAGTTTCATGTTCTCCCGGATATAAATGCCTGCCTCGTGGTTGTCGTTTGCCGAATAGTACAAGTCGTAATCCCAGTAGAAGAGGGCTTGTCGGTTATCCCGGAAATAGGAAAATATCCGTTTTTCGCATTGATTCAAGGCATTGAATCCGGCAAATATCAGTTGACGATCCGTGTGATGTTGGGAGAGTTGTTCGCAGAATAGACGTTGCCCCATACCTTCGTAGCACAAGTTTTCATCGAGTAGTTTTGTCTTAAAACGGGTATAGGTCGGGTAGAGTTTATCCCATACGTTTAGAAATTCCTGTTGTTCCCGACTGTATTTTTCCGAGTTGAAACTCCGCCAGAAACTTTGAATAAACTCCACCTGTTCCGGGGTAAGGTAGGGGAAGGCGGATTCAATTTCCCTCAATGCCGTGATGTTGGAAAAGAGGTCTTTGGCGTCCACGAGATATTTGTCTATGTCATCGAAATCCCCAAGTAACATATTGCCCCAAAAATAGAAATCGTCAAAACGTTCGGTCGTTCCGGCATATTCTTGATAGGTCTTGTAAAGTTTGATGATAAGAGTCAGTTCTTCGGCTTTTTTCAGTCCGGTCTGGCGTTCTATGAATTCGCTTAACGTCAGTATTTCCGGCATCCACACGGGACGATCAATCAGTTGGGCCAGTTCTTGAGCTAAGAATAGTCCGGCTCGTTTGTTCGGGAACAGAATGGTCAGGTTGTCAAAATTGTGGCCATATTTCTGAATCAGATCTTTTGCCAGGAGATGAAGAAACGAATTCATATTTTATTACTATTTTTGTTTCGGAACAAATTTACAATTTAATCATTAGATTCAATATAGATTTATGCTGAAAGAACTGTTATTAAAAAATAGAAGTTACCGTCGTTTTGTTCAGAACGTTCGGATCACACGGGAGGAATTGGCGGAATTGGTCGGACTGACTCGGTATTGTGCTTCGGGAAGAAACGCACAGGCGTTGAAATACAAGGTGGTGGCGGATGCCGATTTGTGTGGTAAGGTGTTTCCTAATTTAGCATGGGCTGGCTATCTAAAAGATTGGGATGGTCCGGAAGAGGGAGAACGCCCGGCAGCTTATTTGATCCAATTGTTGGATACTTCTATCGTGGAGAACTGTTTGTGTGATGACGGGATTCAAGCACAGACTATATTGTTGGGAGTCGTGGAGAAAGGATATGGCGGTTGTATTATCAAGGCTTTCAAGAATGAGTCGTTGCGAGAGGTGTTGCAACTGCCGGAGCATTTGAAGGTCATGTATGTTATCGCACTGGGTAAACCGAAAGAAACGGTGGTGTTGGAAGAGATGAAAGACGGTGATTACAAGTACTGGCGGGAAACGGACGGATCTCACCACGTGCCGAAACGGTCTTTGGATGAATTGGTGATTCTGTGATAATTGAAAGTTTGATTCTAAATTTTGGATTGTAGAGATGAAATTACTTTGTGCGGAGTATAATGAGGCGGGTGAGGTTGCCTATAATGTCATTGGCGATAATGCCCTCCTGCGAAACAATGATGATTTCTATGTTCCGGCTTTTGCCACGGAGTTGAGTTGTGTACCGCAAATAGTATTACGGGTTGGGAAGATCGGAAAACACGTGGCCGAGCGTTTTGCCGGACGGTATTACGAGGAGGTGGGGGTGGGGATCCGTTTCTATGCGGATAATCTGGAAAGAGAATTGTTGGCGGCTTCTTTGTCTCCTACAGCGGCAATGGCTTTTGATTCTTCGGCGGCAATTTCACCGATGAAATCATTGGTGGACGTCTCGCTGGGAGATATGATCTTTTCATTTGAATTGAACGATGAGAGCGTTTTCACACGTAAAGTTTGTGAGATTTCGCAAAAACCGGAGAAGACACTTGCAGCAATGTCTGAGTATTATATGTTGAAAATAGGAGACTTCTTGTTTTGTGGAGGTGTTTTTCGACAAAGGAATTTATCAATAGGAGATCACCTTCGGGTGCTTTTAGACGGGGAATGTTTGCTGGACTTTCAGGTAAAATGATAGAAATAAAAAATCGGGTTCCTAAAAACCCGATTTTTTTGTATTATTTGCAATACAAGAAACGTTTGATTTTGTGAGTGGGAGTCTTTTCAAAAGGTTCATGTTGTACGAGTACAAGTTGTAGTTTTGAGAAGTTGTTCACCCGGGCATTCACGTAATCCCGTAGTTCTTGTTTTTGTTCTTCAATGTAGTCGTTGATTTTTTCCTTGTAGTTCCCGGCTTGGTCTTTCAATTTCTGGTACTGTTTTTCAAGTTCTTCCATGTTAAAATGGACCATTGCTACCAGTTTACCGCTATTTTCCACTACGAGGGATTCGTTCACGAAACGGAAATTATTAATGATAGATTCGATTTCTTCCGGGTAGATGTTTTCTCCGGATGCACCGAGAATCATGGTTTTGATCCTTCCGCGGATAGCTAATCTATTCTTCTTGTCGAAAGAACCCAAGTCTCCCGTTTTGAACCAACCGTCTTCCGTGAAGGTTTCCGCAGTGAGTTCCGGACGTTTGTAGTATCCTTTCATCACGTTAGGACCTTTGATCCAGATTTCACCTTGTCCGCTCTTGTCGGGATTGTTGATTTTAATTTGCACACCTTCCATGACGGGACCTACTCCTTGAAGGAAGGTCTGTGACGGGTTGGAACCTGCAGCCATAGGAGCTGTTTCAGTAAGTCCGTAACCGATAGCATAGGGGAATTTAGCTTCCCGAAGGAATTGCTCCACGGTACCATCCAGTTTAGAACCACCGATTCCGAAGAATTTTAGTTCCCCACCAAAGGTTTCCATTAGTTTCTTTCCTGCCAATCGGTTGAATAATTTACGAGCCGGAGCGAATTGGTAGAGCTTGCTCATCAATTTCGAACTGGTGAATTTAGGCAACACTTGCGACTTGTAAATTTTCTCTATAATCAAGGGTACGGATAAAACTACCGTAGGACGGATTTTCTGCATTGCCGGAACAAGTAATTTGGGGGTCGGTACTCGATCCAGATAATATACTTGTGCTCCGAACATCAAGGGCAACAAAAGTCCCAGTGTGTTTTCGTAAGTATGTGCCATGGGCAGAATACTTACGAAACGGTAGGTTTCATCTACAGGTTGAATGGTACGGCACTGACGTGCATCCCATACCAAGTTTTTGTGTGTTAAGACTACTCCTTTCGAGAATCCTGTTGTACCGGAGGTGTAAATGATTGATGCAATGTCCTCTTCTTCAATTGAAACTTCGGGAAGAGGGGTTGTATTATTCAAATTAATATCCGGGACCAATTTATCCAAGTCTTCCGGTTGGTAGCATCCTTCCGGCATGGTGGCAAAGTTATTGATCAGGATTTTATGCTCAAGGAATGGTGTTTTTACTCCTTCCAAACATTTTGCCAGTAGGCGGGAAACGAAGATCACTTTTACCTCTGCATGTTCCAATATATTCTGGAGTTCTGTAGAACAGAATCCCGGTAAGATCGGTACGGCAATGGCTCCGATGTTTGCGATGGCAAATTGGGTGATTCCCCAGTTCGGCATATTCGCACTTAAAATGGCAACCTTGTCTCCTTTCTTTACACCTAGATGAAGTAAGTGGTTAGCAATAGATACAACTTCGTTATATAGATCTTGGTAAGTTCTTTTTCCGCTTGCGACAAAATTTAAAGATAAATTTTTTGAAAACTTGGAACAGCTATTTTTCAAGAGTTCCGGTAGTGTCAATTTCTTTAAAGTCATGTTTTAATAATATGAATTTTCCATACAAAGATAATACAGAAAACAATACGATGTGGTTAAAATATTTAAAAATAGAGTAAATGGCTTGAAAGTGAGGAAAATTTGAAACAATTTCTAGTGTTTTACGTATCGGCAACGCTTGATTTATTTGAGGGTTCCGGCTTTTTATTCTTTTCGGGAAAATGGGAAAAGGGGGTGTCCAAAATGTCATTTTTCAAACTCCCTCCCGGCTTCGCCGTACTCCCTCTATAAACAGAGGGAGAGTTGAAATACTCCCTGTCTTCAGGAAGAGTCACCAGCTCCTCCTCTGTTTATAGAGGAGGTGGCACGAAGTGACGGAGGAGTTTTTTGAAATTAAATGACTTTTTGGACAACCCCTTTTATTTAATTATTTCGTAGGAATTGCAGCTAATGTAGCTTTCAAGAATTCCCAGAATTTACTTACAGATTCGATGTTCACTTTCTCGTCCGGAGAGTGAGGAGAACTGATGGTCGGTCCGAAAGAAATCATGTCCCAATGTGGGTAGGCAGATCCTAGGATACCACATTCCAATCCGGCATGGATAGCCATGATCGCCGGTTTCTTACCGTATAATTTCATGTAAACTTCTTCCATTTCTTTGCGGATAGCTGAATCCGGATTTGGTTTCCATCCCGGGTATTCTCCGGTAAAGTTGATCTTGCTTGCTTCTGCCAGTTCAAATACAGATGCTACTACTTGAGCTAACGATGTTTTTGCAGTTTCAACAGAAGAACGCATTAACATGTAGATTTCGATCTTTCCTTCTCCACCTTTCACGATCGCCAAGTTGTTGGATGTTTCAACCGTGTCCGGCATGGAATCAATCATTCTCATGGCACCATTCGGGCAAGCCTTGATGGCATTTATCAGGTTATATTGTACTTTTACCGGCATCACGTTTTGTGGAAGAGCTGTTTCTTCTGCAAAGAAAGTGAGATTCGGTTCTTTAGCGCTTAATTCAGCTTTAAATATTCCCTCGTATTCTTTTACTTTAGCTAGGAATTTGTCTGCATTGGCAGCCGGAACAGTTATGATTCCGAAAGCTTCACGCGGGATTGCGTTTCTCATGTTTCCTCCGGATACGGAAGAAAGACGGAGGTCTAATTCTTTGCTGACTGCTTTCAAGAAACGGAAATATAATTTGTTGGCGTTTCCTCTACCCAAGTTGATGTCCATCCCGGAGTGACCACCTTTTAATCCTTTCAATGATAATTGGAATGCTTTGTGTTCTGCGGGAACGGCTTCGGGAGTGTAGTCGAATGCTATTTCTCCATCAATACCTCCGGCGCAACCAACATACAATTCGCCTTCTGTTTCAGAGTCAAGATTTAACAAGATGTCTCCTTTTAACCAGTTGTGGCGGATGCCGTTTGCTCCATCCATTCCGGTTTCTTCGGTAGCCGTGATTAACACTTCAACCGGACCGTGAGGAATATCTTTTGATAATAGAATAGCCATTCCGGTGGCAACACCGATACCGTTGTCTGCTCCAAGAGTGGTTCCGTCTGCTGTTACCCATTCCCCGTCGATATATGCTTCAATAGGATCTTTGGTGAAGTCGTGTTGTTTGTCTTCATTTTTTTGAGGAACCATGTCCAGGTGACCTTGCAGGATAACTCCCTTGCGGTTTTCCATTCCCGGGGTTGCCGGTTTGCTCAATAATATATTGTTAGCCTCGTCCATTTCAGCATGGATTCCGTTTTCTTTTGCCCAATTCATAACGAATTCTCTGGCTTTTTCTTCATGGTTTGACGGACGTGGAACTTGAGTTAGTTTATAAAAGTTTTCCCAGATGGCTTTGGGTTCTAACGTACAGATACATTTACTCATAACGTTTTTATTTTTAAATTTATGATTTAAGATTTCAGTTTGGTTATCCCGAAGATAATTACGCTGAGATCATGTTTATTTCTATCGTTTGCAAGATATAAAAAAAACAGATAAGTTGTGACCGAATCACAACTTATCTGTTTTTTTTGTTTCAGGTTGGTAAGTTACAAGTTACAGGTTCTTGACGTGCAAGCGTTGACGCTAAACCTGTAACTTGTAACCTGCCAACCTGTAACTTGAATCAACATTTGAAATTTTATTTCAAATGTTGATTCAAATAGTTTACAAATTTGGTATACAGTTGTAACCGGGTGTAACCGCCGTATATGCTATGGTTACGGTTGGTGTAAATCTGCATATCGAATTGTTTATTTGCCTGTACAAGAGCCTCGGATAATTCGTAGGTGTTTTGCACGTGTACGTTATCGTCAGCAGTTCCGTGGCATAACAATAAGTTTCCTTTTAAATGTTTTACCCAGTTGATCGGGGAGTTGTCATTGTAGCCGGAAGGATTATCCTGCGGGCGTCTCATGAAGCGTTCCGTGTAGATGGAATCGTAGAATCCCCAGTGAGTAACGGGAGCAACGGCGATAGCCGTGGAGAACACGTCGTTCCCTTTCATAAGGCAAAGTGATGACATGAATCCACCAAAGCTCCAGCCCCAGATACCTACTTTTTGTGCATCAATGTAAGATTGTCCGGCAAGCCATTTTGCGGCGGCGATCATATCGTCACTTTCGATTTTTCCGAGTTGCATATAAGTGCATTTGCGGAATTCTTCCCCTCTGGCAGCCGTTCCACGAGGATCGATGCAAGCCACGATATAACCTTCTTGTGCGAGGTATTGTGTCCAGTCCATGCCCCAGCTATTGCTTACTTGCTGAGAGTTCGGACCACTGTACTGGATGATTAATAACGGGTAAGCCTTGGATGCGTCAAAATTCACAGGTTTCATGAGCCATGCATTTAACATGGTGGTTCCGTCTGCTGCCGGGATTTGTATGAATTCTTTTTTGGCAACATTGTAATCTGCTAGTTTCGTTTTCAACGCGGCATTGTCTTCCAGCGTGCGGACTGCTTTACCGTTTGCCGCATAGAGGGTGTACACGTGAGGCATATCCGCGTTAGATACTATATTAATATAGTATTTGAATGATTTACTGAATTCTGCTTCATTCCATCCTTTTGTCGGGGTGAGTTTCTTCTTCTTACCCTTTAAGTCAATAGAGTAGATATATTTTTCCAAAGGTGATTCTTCGTGAGAGGCGTAGTAATAAAGTTTTTTTACCGGATCGTACCCGTAGAAATCAACCACGTCGTATTTACCGGAAGTGATCGGCTGAATTTCTTTACCGCTCATGGCATACAAGTAAAGGTGAGAATAACCACTTTTTTCACTACTCATGATGAAATGTTGCCCGTCTTCCATGAAGATCAAGTTGTCCAAGTTGCTTTCCGCGATATAATATTTATTTTCTTCCCGGTAAAGCACGGTTGTACTTCCCACGCGGGCATTGGCCAACAGGATTTCCAGTTGATTCTGGAAACGGTTCAGTTTCATGATAGCTAATCTTTTCGGATCTTTTGTCCATTTGATACGGGGTATATAAATATCTGTCTCTTCACCAATATTCATTGGGGTGGTGACACGATCTTTAATGTCGTAAACGTGGACGCTCACGATGGAATTGGTTTCCCCGGCTTTCGGGTATTTATAGGAATAGTTTGAGGGATAAAGGGCATTTTGTTCGTATGCCGGATATTGTCCTCTGAACATATTCATGTGGTAAGTCTTCACGGCTGATTCGTCAAATTTGATGAACGCGATGGCAGAGCCGTCGGGGGCCCACTCGAAGGCTTTGTTGAATCCGAATTCCTCTTCATATACCCAGTCGGGGGCTCCGTTAATGATTTCGTTAAATTTCCCATCAAAGGTGATTTGAATTTCGGAACCGAAACGTAAGTCCGCGATAAAGATGTTGTTGTCTCTCACGAATGCCACTTTCGTTCCGGTAGGAGAGAAGGTTGCCAAACGTTGAGAACCACCTTCCGATAAAGGTTTTAATTCCTTATTTTTAAAATCGAACACGAAGTAGTCTGCCGTGAATGAACGACGGTAGATCGGATTTATATTCGTGCAAATCAGAATCCGGTCTTCTTCCGGGCTGAATTCGTAATCTTGGATAGTCTGAACAGCTTTGTACTTGGGATCGTTCAAGTCTAGTAAAGTGCTTACGGCTTTCCCGGTTTTGTAACTATACATGACCAGCTTTTTGCCTTTGTCTTCCAACACTGTATAGTGTTCCCCGTCATTTAGCGAACGGAGGCCTGAAACACCTTGTGTCCTGAACGTGTAGGTCAAGTTAAAATCTTCCAGAGTGAATTTTTTGCCCTTGTTTTGAGCGTTTCCGGGTAGGGCAAACCCCACGATAAACATACATACAATTAACTTGTAAAACATCCTCATGACAATTATTTTTTGTTTTTTTAATTTGGACCAAAGATATAAATAATTTTAGATTTATGATTTTAGATTTAATTATTCCTATCTTTGTGCGCTCAAAATCATGATTAGATGAAATATACCCTTTTAGCGAAAGACAAAAACAGTGATGCACGATGTGGTGTGTTAACCACGGATCATGGGAATATTGAAACTCCGATCTTTATGCCTGTGGGTACGGTGGGAACCGTGAAAGCCGTGCATGCGAGAGAGTTGAAGGAAGATATTAAGGCCCAGATCATTTTGGGCAACACGTATCATTTGTATTTGCGACCGGGTACAGAGGTGTTGGAAGAGGCAGGGGGACTACATAAATTTAATTCATGGGATCGTCCGATCCTCACGGATAGTGGCGGTTTTCAAGTTTTTTCTTTAGGAGATTGTCGGAAAATCACGGAAGAAGGGGTCGTCTTCCGTTCTCATATTGATGGTTCGAAACATCTGTTTACTCCTGAAAATGTCATGGATATTCAGCGTAAGATAGGGGCTGATATAATCATGGCATTTGATGAGTGTCCCCCGGGGCAGAGTGAATACGGTTATGCGAAGAATTCATTGGAGCTGACCCAGCGTTGGTTGGAACGATGCGTGAAACGACTTGATTCCACGGAGCCATTGTACGGTTATCACCAGTCGCTTTTTCCGATCGTGCAAGGATGTACTTTCCGGGATTTGCGGGAAAAGGCAGCGGAACACGCTGTTTCTCTTGATCGAGAGGGATATGCAATCGGGGGATTAGCTGTTGGGGAAGAGGCTGAGGTCATGTACGAGATGATTCAAGTCGTAAACCGGATTTTGCCGCAGGATAAGCCCCGTTACCTGATGGGTGTCGGGACCCCGGAGAATATTTTGGAGGCAATCTCTTTAGGTGTGGATATGTTTGATTGCGTGATGCCGACCCGAAACGGGAGAAATGGTATGCTGTTTACCACGGAGGGCGTGGTCAATATAAAGAACAAGAAGTGGGAGAAGGATTTCAGTCGTATTGATCCGGCCGGGTTGAGTTTTGTAGATGATGATTACTCGAAAGCGTATTTGCGCCATTTAATCAAGGCGGATGAAATTTTAGGGCTACAAATTTGCTCGATCCATAATTTGTCGTTTTATTTGTGGTTAGTACGTGAAGCTCGTAAACATATACTGGAAGGAGATTTCGTGACGTGGAAAGAGAGTACGATAAAGAAAGTTACAAGAAGATTATAGTGCTGAGAAGCAACTAGCGTAAAATGAAAAAATTAGACTTATATATTATCCGGAAGTTCCTAGGTACCTTTTTCTTTTCGATGGTACTGATCTTGAGTATTGTCGTGGTTTTCGACCTTTCGGAGAGATTGGAGAAATTTATTGAGAACGAGGCTCCCGTGAAGGCGATCATATTTGATTATTACCTGAATTTCGTGCCTTATTTTGCGAACGTGTTTTCCTCGTTGTTTACTTTTATTTCTGTTATTTTCTTCACGTCAAAGATGGCTTATAATAGTGAGATTATTGCTATTTTAAGTACGGGTATCAGTTTCCGGAGAATGGTCCGGCCATACATGATATCGGCCGGGGTGATTGCCTGTTTGTCACTTCTTTTGAGTGCTTTTATTATTCCGAATGCCAACAAGAAGCGGATCGAGTTCTCCGAGCAATATATTTGGAAAAAGTATAGTAACAAGGAAGAGAATATTCACCGGCAGATTGCACCGGGTGTTTTTATCTACATGTCGAGTTTTAACGTGTATTCCAGCCGGGGTAATGATTTTACCTACGAGGTATTTCGGGAGGATACGCTGGTTAGTAAGTTGACGGCAAAATCTATTTCATGGAATAAAGAACTTGAGAAGTGGCGGATTAACAACTGGACGCTACGGGAATTTGACGGGATCAAGGAGACTTACACGACAGGACAAACTATTGACACGCTATTAAATTTTAGTGCGGCGGAATTCTCCGAGGACCCCAAGAAAATTAAGGAGCGCTTGACATTACCGGAACTGGATGAATACATCGCCCGGCAAAAATTGCGGGGAAGTAGTAACGTGGTTGAGTTCCAGATTGAGAAGTACAAGATGTTTTCGGGCGCTTTCGCTACATTTATATTGACGTTAATCGGGGTATGTATCGCTTCCCGTAAGATTCGGGGAGGAATGGGGTTCCATTTGGGATTGGGATTGTTAATCAGTTTCTCGTACATATTATTTATGCAATTTTCCACGGTTTTTGCAACCAATGGAGGCATGAGTCCGTTATTAGCGGTATGGATACCGAATATGTTATTTGCTGTGGTGGCGTTATTTGTATACCGGGCGGCACCGAAATAATTGAATGTTGAAAATGTAGAATTGAAAATGAATAATTAAGAAGGTATGAAAAATGAGTGCATATCTTCAATCAATAGAATAGGCCGATGAGGGCTATAAGCAAGAATCATAAATTTAAAATCAAAAATTTATACGTAAGTATATGAATAGGGAGACTAAAAGACCTAGAATTACAAGGCCGATCGAGAATCGTGATGAGAATCGTCGGAGCAGAACACCGCGTTTCGAAAACCGTGAAGGTGGAGAAAGCGAAACAAGAAGACCTAACCGTTTCAACACGGACAGACCGAGACGGGAACAAGGACACGGGTATATCCGTGATTTGAACAAAGAACGGGAGAGAGAGCGTAACGAGGGTACGGGAGATCGAGATAACGGGAATCGTTATTACCGGGATTCAGATAGAAACCGTGAAAGAGGGGATCGGGATAATAATCGTTACGAGAATCGGGATAATAGAAGATCGTACGAGAGAGGTAACAGGGATAACAATCGTTTTTCCGATCGTGGAGAGCGTCGTGAAAGGCGGCCTCAAGATCGGGATGAAAATGCAGAAAGAAGAGATAATCGTTATCAAAACAGGGATCGTAATGATCGACGTGAGGAAGGACGTCGGGAAAGAGGTTTCCGTGAGGAAGGAGGACGTGGAGAAGGGTATCGTGGCGATCGTCGGGATCGCAGAGAGGGGGATGATCGTCGGGATCGTTATTCTGATCGTCCGGCGAGAAAAGTGTTTACCCGTCGGGCAGATGGGGATGGCGCTCCCAAAAGTGTGTATAGTAAGAAAAAACAAATTGAATATCGCAAGAAGAACGAGGGGCAGGAGACAGAATTACGCTTGAACCGTTATATCGCTAAAGGCGGGGTGTGTTCACGTCGTGATGCTGATGTGTTGATTGCAGCCGGTCGGGTGAAAGTAAACGGGGAAGTCGTGCAACAAGTTGGGGTAAAAGTAAAACGTACGGATCGAGTGGAGGTAGATGATCAAGTGATTACTCCCGAGCGTAAAGTATACTTGGTGTTGAATAAGCCGAAAGATTACGTGACGACCGTGGAAGATCCTTTGGAACGTAGAACCGTGATGACCTTGATCGAGGGAGCTTGTAAAGAGCGCGTGTACCCGATTGGACGACTTGACCGCCAGACCACGGGAGTGTTGCTTTTCACGAATGATGGCGATTTGGCCAAGAAATTGACACACCCGAAGTATAACCAGAAAAAGATATACCACGTGTTCTTGGACAAGGTGGTTCAAACGGGCGACTTGGAGGCTATTCGTAAGGGAATCGACTTGGAGGATGGCTTTATCCAGGCGGATGACGTGAGAGTGGCGGAAGATGATCGTACACAGGTGGGGATTGAAATTCATTCCGGTAGAAATCGTATCGTCCGGAGGATTTTCGAGCATTTGGGGTACCAGATTCTTCGTTTGGACCGTGTCTTTTTTGCTGGGATCACGAAGAAAAATCTGCCCAGGGGTCACTGGCGTTTCCTAACTGAAGATGAGGTTAATATTTTAAAGGCCTACTAAAAAATTTTTTTTTTAATATTATTACTATTACCTTTGCGGGTGTCCACCTTTTAGGAGGTTTATCCCGTGAAGGTTTTATTTTTATATTAAAAAATTATGGTTGCACTTATCACAAATGGTCTGAATAGAATGAGGACATTGCGTTCATTCTCATACACTCCTCGATGGATTGTATTTTTGATCGACGTGGCTCTTGCTATTATGGCAGTTAGCGTTGCCTATCTGATTTGGGTCAATTTCCAGATTGACCGGATGAGATTGGATTTTGTCTTGACCGGGGCCCTTGTTATTGTGGGTATCCGGGTGATCAGTTTCTTGTTGGGACATACTTATTCCGGAATAGTACGTTTCACGGGAACGGAGGATGCTTTGCGCATCTACTACGTGTTGACGGCAGGGGAGATTGCCCTTCTTTTGGGTAGTGGCGTGTTTTTTCTGTTGTATGATTATCTTTTTATACCGGTTTCCGTTTTACTCACGGAGTACGTTCTTCTGACCAGTTTGATGGTTATGAGCCGGGTGATCGTGAAGAAAGTCTTCGCACAGTATATTGGTGCAGAGCGTACTAAAAAGAATGTAATTATATGTGGTAGCGATGAATACGGTATCATGGCAAAACATGCCATGGATAACGTGGAGGATGCCACGTATAATATTCTTGCTTTTGTTGATGTGAATGATCGGAAAGCGGGAAAGATTATCGAGGGGGTCAAGATCTATAAGATGTCGTCTTTACCCGGTTTGTTGAAACGTAACCGGGTGGACAAGGTGGTCATCGCCAAAAAGATGATTTCTCCGGATAAAAAACGGGAAATTGTCGAGATCTGCTTGGCCGCTGATGTGAACGTACTCGAAGTACCTCGTTTTGAAAGTTGGATTAACGGGGAGTTAAGTATGCGGCATATCCGGAATATCAAGATCGAAGATTTGTTGGAGAGGGACGTGATTCACATGGAGGAGACCAATCTTCGGAAACAATTATTGAATAAAGTGGTTTTGGTGACCGGGGCGGCTGGTTCTATCGGGAGTGAAATCGTGCGGCAGTTGACGCATTTTAATCCTTCTTTGATCGTTTTGTTTGATCAGGCCGAATCTCCGCTTTATGATATTGAGCTGGAACTGAAGGAAGAGTGTGGTTTCACGGATTATAAAATTGAGATCGGGGATGTACGTGATGCGAGCCGGGTGGAAGGAATCTTTAAAACATATCATCCCAATATCGTGTATCATGCGGCTGCTTATAAGCACGTTCCCATGATGGAAAAACACCCGATTGAAGGTGTGAAAACTAATATTTTCGGAACGAAAAATGTTGCCGATTGTGCTGTGAAGTATGATTGCCAGCGTTTCGTGATGATCTCTACCGATAAAGCGGTGAACCCGACGAATGTTATGGGTGCAAGTAAGCGTATAGCGGAAATTTACACGCAATCATTGAATCGCATCGCGAATACTCGTTTTATTACTACTCGTTTTGGGAACGTTTTGGGATCGAATGGTTCAGTGATCCCTCGTTTCAAGAAACAGATAGAGGCGGGTGGTCCGATAACGGTTACTCACCCGGAAATAACTCGTTTTTTCATGACTATTCCCGAGGCATGTCAGCTCGTTTTGCAAGCGGGGGCGTTGGGAAATGGCGGTGAAATATTTGTTTTTGACATGGGTAAGAGCGTTAAGATTGTCGATCTGGCTCGTAAGATGATTAAACTTTCCGGTTATGAAGTTGGGAAAGATATTCATATCGTTTTTACCGGTTTGAGACCGGGAGAGAAATTGTACGAGGAGGTGCTTAACGTGAAGGAGACAACTTTGCCGACCGTGCATGAACGAATAAAGATTGCCAAAGTACGTGAATATAATTATAGTGAAGTTACGGATGCGATAAAGGCTCTTGATATAGCTTTGCAGACAAAAGATAATTTTGCCGTGGTGAAACAAATGAAATGTATCGTACCTGAGTTTAAATCGAAAAATTCAACCTATGAATCTATTGATTTCCAGATGGAAGAGGAAGGTGTAGAACATCATATGGAAGAGGTTTTAAATAAAATTCAGGTAGCCGAAAATTTAGAAGTCAGAGAGTAATGGAGAAGACGAATTGGTATGCAGTTTTCACTGCTTCTCGGGCGGAAAAACGTGTGAAGGAGCGTTTGGAACAAGCAGGAATCGAGAATTATTTACCTGTGCGAGAGGTCGAGTTTGTGAGGGATGGATTGGTGAAAAGGTTGGAAGTTCCTGTGATTACGGGGTGTATTTTTGTCCGTGTTTCTGAAATAAATTTACCTTCCGTGTTATCAATTGGGGGCGTGATTGCGTTGTTAAAAGAGAAACAAGGCCCGGTTGTGATTTCGGACGAACAGTTGGATAGTTTGCGGATTTTGAATGAACGGGCGGAGATGATTGAAGTTGTGAATGGGAAAATTCCGGTAGGATCTGGTGTACGTGTGATTCAAGGTGAATTAACCGGGGTACAGGGAGAGTTGGTCGAGGTAGCTGGTGGCCATCGGATTATGGTTCATGTTCCTTGTTTGATAGGTGTTTGTGCAAATGTTTCATTAGATTGCGTAAAGGCGTTGTAATTATTCGGATTTATTATTTTTCTCGGAAAAGTGTAATTATTTGGCTTGTAAAATATACGAAAAGTGTGTTTTTGATGTAGCACTCTGTTACGTGGGATGCTGAAAAGCACGTTTCCAATTTCTTGGGATTGTGTCGAAATCAAGTATAATAAGTATTTGAAGAGAAGTTATATCGTCAGAAACTTTTTATAGGGTCGAAATGTATACCTCTGCGTAGAACTAGGTTTATAATGAGAACCTGTCGAGAAGCTGGGGAAATCCTAAGGAAATAATCCCCCTTTTTCAGAGATTACTCGAAGATCCCTTGTAGCTCAAATATTACGGAATGAATGAGCTACGAGGGATCTTCGAGTAATCTCTGAATGAGAGGGATTATTGGGGTAGGATTACTTCTTCATTTGGGTTGAATTTGTGTTACATGATATTTTCTCAGCTGTAATTTTATTTGTTATGCTTGTTCCTAGAGTAATAATACCTTAATTCTATGGTTTAACTATTTCTTGGGTCTTACTGGTCGCTTTCTCTTATGTTATGTTCCCGTCATGTGGCGGTGGGATAACGATTTTGGATGTGGGAAGATTTAGAAAATCTGCATGAGCCTCATGGTTACTTGTGATGACGATGATTGAATTATCGTATAAATAGTTTCGTGATTAATTGTTTGCTTTAAACTACTTATTGTTGTAACTTCGCAAACAAAATATTTGTTTTTATCTATTAATCTATATGGTTGTTTAATAGTAGTTTATTCCGTGAAAAATGTAAATAAAAGAATATTTAATTGAATTCTGATGAATAGAGAACAAAAATTAAAAGGGATAGATCCCTTGATAATGTTTGAACAGGTTTGGACAAATAAGAAAAAGTTATTGTTAATTATTTGTATAGGGGTTGTTGTTGGATTAATTGTGTCTTGGAGTATTCCAACTGCGTATACTACAACGATAAAGATAGTTCCAGATCAGTCTACTATTGATAATAGTAATTTTATTTCGGATATTGTTAAAAGTAAACCGTTCCTATTAAACTTTTGGAGTTTAGAAGTTTCTAAGCTAGATAAAAGTAAAATTTTATTGCGAAATTATATATTGAATGAATATAAGTTCCCTTGGTGGCGAGATATTATAGAGCTACCTGCTACGATACAAAAATGGAGGTATGGAAAGCCTATTTTTCTTGATACTGTAAATTTATTTCAACTAGCACCAGAACAAGCTACATTTGTAGGGAGAATGAATAAGGACATAAAAGTCCAAATGGATAAACGCAATGGTGTGATGAATTTGATTGTGAGGATGCAAGATCCTATGGTTTCTGCGTTAGTAGCAAATGAAATCCTGAAAAAAATGCAAACATTGGTGGCAGAGAAAAAAACATATAAAGCTAATGTTGATGTGAAATTTTATGAGAATCTATTGAATAACGCTCGGCTTAATTATGAAAAAAAGCAGGAAGATTTAAGTAAATATATAGCTTCTCATAGAGAAAGTGTTTCTAGTGTTTCAACGATGGAGCAATTTCGATTGAAACAAGACGTAGAATTGGTTTATAAGCCATACGCATCGATGATTGAGGAATTGGATAAAGCAAAAATGAAAGTTCAAGAAGAAACGCCTACGTTTGCTATAATAGAACCAGCTTCTGTTCCTTCATATCCAAGCGAACCTAGAACATTATTAATTATTTTAGGAAGTGTTTTTTTATTCGGATTTTTTGGAATAATAGGACTTTTGGTTAGGGGAATGTTTAAATGAGAAACTTGATTTCTTTTAATGGACTTTATAATATATTTTTTGTGCTAGGTTTTTTCTCATTAACCTATGCGATGAATTTATATATCGTTTTTGCTTGTGCTATATTATTTTGTCTTTTTCTAGGATCAGATGTGAGGCATCGAAAAGGGTTTTATGTGTATTTAGTAAGTGTTGGTGTCCTAACTACTTTTTATTTGCTTATTCATGATGGAGGGGCAGCTTATAGGATATTTAAAACATTAACATTGATCTGGTTAACGCTTTATATACCTTTGGTAAATGACTTACGGATAACGAAATTACTTCATTGTTTCCTTCTTTTTAATGCAGCATTAATTTATATTGATGTGGTATTATATAATACCTTGGGATTGTCATTGACAACAGGCGTTGAAACGCATGGTTTCATGCGTTTTTCTGGAGTAATAGAAGATTCTAATTTTTTTTCTTATCTGTTATTTGTTTATATTTATTATTTGAAAGTAAAAACTGGGCATTTCAATTATTTTTTGATAGGGGCAGTTTTACTTTCTTTTTCTCTTTCTTTAATAATAACGATGTTTGGTGTCATTATACTTTTTCATGTAAAAAAATTGTGGGTATTGCCAAATAGGAATGTGAAGGTTTTAGGTGGAATGGTTTTAGTTGGAGTGTTTGTTATATATTATGGGATGTTATTTGTCTTGACAACTTTACGTGATGTTGATACTTCTAATGATTATATAGCAGAAAAACTTGTTTCTTTGTCCTTACGATTTGAAAGTCAATTGGAGGCTTTCGATGCTTTAGAATTGAATGATGATTATTGTTGGGGATTGGGAGCAGGAAAGACTCGTGAAATAACGACAGAAGGAATGAATTTGCATAATTCTTATCTCCAAATCTTATTAGAGATGGGGATCGTTTGTTTGTTAATCGTTTTCGCTTGTGCATTTTATTGTTATTATTTTCTAGATAAAAATTTTGTACTACTATTTGTTGCAATATTTTTATTGGGAAATGTTTTAGAAATATTCTATTTCCCATTATTATCTTTTATTTTATTTTTGTCCTATGTTTATAGGCAAGAGAAAGTAGCAAGCAAGTTAGATGTAAGTGATAATATTGTAAGTTGTTGAAATGAATGTTAGTTTGATACTTTGCACAAGAAATCGTCGAGATATACTTATTCATAATCTGGAACTTTTTATAGACCAGTTTAATATAGGAGATGAAATTATAATTGTTGATAGTAGTGATAGACCTAGAGCAATAGGACGAGAGGATTTTGGAGAGGTGAAACCTAATATTCGTTATTTTCATACTTTACCAGGGTTGCCTTTACAACGAAATTATGGAATTGCTAAAGCTACATGTGATTTGGTAATGTTTTTAGATGATGATATATATCTTTTTCCTGCCTCTTTAGAAAAAATGAGACTTTTTTTTATGAAACGTCCTGAAATTGATGCAATTACAGGGGCTTTGTCTGAAAGAGTACTGCCTTCCACTTTTACAAGAAGATTGCAATATGTTTTTGGAAAGTTGTTTTTTACCTCCTATTTTGGAAAAATGTCTTTGACTTTGGGTGGGTTACCTATTTTAGCTTTAGATTCATATAAGGAACATCCTGCATCTTTTTTGAGAGGAGGTTTTTCTGTGTATAGAAGATATGTTTTTGCAGATATCTGTTATGATGAATATTTTAAGGATTATGCTTATCTTGAAGATACAGACTTCTCTCATCAATTTAATAAAAAATTTAAAGCGTGCTTTTTTGATGGTTTTAAGGGGTTTCATGCTCATGTATCAACGATACAAAAAGATCAAAGTAATTATCGTAGACAATATGTAGTTAATTACGTTCATATATATCGAAAACATAGATTGGGATCATCTTTGAAAATGAATTGGGTTTTATTAGGATTACTTTTATTGAACCTTATCAAGAGTTGTTTGGAGAAAAATTTCTCTTTTTTTAAAGGGACATTGGCAGGAATTGAGCAGGTTTATAAAAATAAATAACACAATGGATAAAATATCTGTAATTATTCCAGTTTATAATATAGCTTCGTATTTGCAGCGTTGTCTAGATTCTGTTATATCACAGACTTATAAAAATTTGGAAATTATTGTTGTAAATGATGGAAGTCTTGATAATTCATTAGAGATATTAGAAGAATATGCGATAAGAGATGAAAGAGTTGTTGTTCTTAATAAGGAGAATGGTGGCGTAACCTCTTGTCGTAGAGAAGGACTTGCGAATGCCCAGGGAAAATATATATTTTTTTTAGATGGAGATGATTGGTTGGAGAGTGAGAGTTTAGAACGGTTATATTTGCTTGGAAAACAGCAAGATGCAGATATTATTGTGGGAAACGCTTATTATAGTACTGATAACGAGGACATAGAAATGTTTTCAACTAATTTTGATGTTCTTTCTTCAAAGGAGTTTATTCATAGTTTGGCAATAGGAAAGCAACCATGGTGCTTGTGGATGAAGTTAATAAAAAAATCAATATGTCATAAGATGGTCATTCCTGATGGTTTGAGTATGGCAGAGGATATGTTGGGTGTGCTACAATTATCATTTTATGCTCGAGTAATAGCGAAAAGTAGTTATTATGGATATCACTACTATCAACGTCAGGGTGCTGCAACAAAAACTCCAACGAAAAAGCATGCGATGGATGCGTTATTGGCCGCAAAGTATGTATCAGATTTTTTTAAAGCAAGGAATGTTTATAGTGATTATTTTGATGATATTGCAATTATTAATTTGAGATGTTTATTGACTTGTTGCAACCAAGGGGGAGTAGATAGAGAAGAAAGCTTGGTAAAACAAATATATAGTGATTTTTACCGGACAAAATATTTGAAATTTCTTATTTGGCAGCATAGGTTGATTTTAGCAGGTTTTAAGAGGGGGATAAATTTTTATAGGATATTATTTTTTATTCGTCGCTTGCATATTGGTTTTTGAGAAAAATCAAAAATGTGATTTGCTTTATGTTTGATTTAATACGATGAGAAATATTTATGAATGATTTATTAGTAACGGCCACGATTGTAACATATAAGGAAAGAGAAGACGTATTAAAGAAAGCTATTGATAGTTTTTTAAATACAACTTTGAATGTTAAACTCTATATTGTAGATAACTCTCCAACAGATGATTTAAGAGTATTATGTGAAAATATTCCTCGACTTGAATACATTTTTAATAATGCTAATATAGGTTTTGGAGCCGCTCATAATATTATTATGAGGGAAGAGATAAGATTAGGTAGATATCATTTAGTATTGAATCCAGATATTAGTTTTGAGGCTGGCACCATAGAACGGTTGGTGCAATTTATGGATCAGAATAAAGATGTAGGTATTTGTATGCCTAAAGTTCTTTATCCGGATGGTAGTTTGCAATATTTGTGTAAATTGTTACCGACACCAATTAATTGGATTGCACGTAGCCTTATTCCTATTGATAGGGTGAAAAAAAAGTTAGATTATGATTTTGAAATGCGTTTTACTGATTATAATTCTATAATGGAAGTCCCTTATCTTTCTGGATGTTTCCTTTTTATTCCTCGGCATGTAATAACTGAAATTGGGGTATTTGATGAAGGAATCTTTATGTATGGTGAGGATACTGATTTGTGTCGTCGTATAGGGCGAAAGTATAAAACTATGTTTTATCCCAAGGCGTTTGTATATCATCATTTCAGAAAAGGATCCCATAAGAATTTGCGTTTATTTAAAATCCATGTAAAAGCTGCTATTTATTATTTTAATAAGTGGGGATGGTTTTATGATACAGAGCGAAGAAAGATAAATAATCGTATAAAGAGTTTGTACATAACAAAGTAGTGATATGAGAATTTTTTATATCGTAGGGAAAATGGATCAAGATTTTGGTGGAGGTGTGATTAATCATCGAAATTTAGAGTTATTAAGAGCTACTTGTTGTGATGTTGAAGTTTTTCAGTTTGAACAGTATAAAGTACCTTTTTGGCAGCGTTTAAAAGAACGAGTTCATGGAGTTAATGGGGGGGTGTCGAGGCTGAATATAGAAGAAATTATTATTCATTTGAGGGAACATCCAGTGGATTTGGTATTTATAGCACATTCGTTGTATGGATGTATTGTGAAACGGGTGAAAGATGAGTTCCCGCAATTACCTATTGTAACTTTTTTGCACAATGTTGAGGTAAGGTATGCTTGGGAGATGTTTAAAAATAATGTAAAGAGTATGGGAAATTTATTAAACATCTTTTTTGTTTATAGAGCAGAAAAACTAGCAGTAAAGTATAGTGATTATTTAATAGCATTGAATAATAGAGATGCTAAACAAATATTAGATATATATAAAAAGGATGTAACAGCTTTATTACCAACTTCATTTAGTGATTCGGGAGAGGCGAAGAAGGAAGAGGGTTTAGATGAGCTTAAGTATCTTTTTGTAGGGAGTGATTTTTTTGCAAATATTCAAGGGATCACGTGGTTTGTACAAGAAGTAATGCCGTATGTAGATGGGAAATTGTTCATTGTAGGGAAAGGTATGGAAAAGGCTGTATCTCATTTGATTTCGGATCGAGTACAAGTGATTGGCTATGTTCAAAGTTTGAAAGAATGGTATGCTAAAGTGGATATAGTAGTTTGCCCTTTATTTTTAGGTAGTGGAATGAAGACAAAAACAGCAGAGGCTATGATGTATGGGAAAGCTATTGTTGGAACACCTGAGGCTTTTGAGGGGTATGATATTGACACCCGTCAAGTTGGAGGATGTAGTGTATCGGCTCAAGATATGATTACAATTCTTAATGATTTAGGACATAATAAAGAACGCTTATTAGAATGTCAGAGATATGCTCGTGAAATGTTTCTAAAAAATTATTCAATGACTGCTTCTATGGTGGAAATGAGGCTATTTTTAGAAAAAGTAATATGTTGTCATTCAAATAATGGTCGATAATATAATTCATATTTCAGTTGGTTGTTGCGTTGGCCAATTATTTTTGCTGGAATTCCTCCGGCTATTACACGTGGGGGAATATCTTTTGTAACGACAGAACCACATGCAATGACGGCTCCTTGTCCGATTGTTACTCCAGGAAGAATTGTTACACGTGAAGCGATCCATACATGATCTTCTATTGTGACCTCACCACATTTAAGTCCATGTAGATCATCGTGTACATCGTGTTCCATTGTCCAAATGTTTACTTCTCTAGCAATATCGACGTTGTTACCAATCGTTAAGTTACCGCCCCGACCATCCATGAATACATTTTTATTAATAACACAATGTTCTCCGATAGAGATGTGTGATCCTGCTATACATTCAAAACCTCTAAATATTGAAGTTTTTTTCCCGATCTTTTTTAATAATAATCTTAAAATTGCATGTCTAATGGCAAAAGATGGGATTTGCATTATTAATGGTAATATATTGTATGTAAGTTGGTATAGAATATATTTTAAATATTTAATCATGATGGTTTTATGATTTCTTTTAAATTGTGTAATATCCGAAGTGTTTTTAGACTGGTTTTGGCAAGTCGAGGGTACTTATAAAGATGACGGATTATATTGTCTTCTTTACTTAAATTTAGATGTCGGGTATTTTTTATTAGTTCTGTTATGTAAGTATCTTTAGTATCTAATTTTTTATTTGTTAAATATAATGTTTTTATTACTGCATAGCGATGATAAAATAGGGCTTCCTTTATTTCTTTTGAGTTGAGTATGGAGTCTAAGGTTGCAACTAAATATTTTTCAAATTGTTTTTCATATTGTAATGTTGGAATGAACGTGTTCATGCAAGACCCTGGACGGTCGAAATAATTATAAACAATAGATGTGGTTACTGCTATTTGTTTTGCTTTATTACCTAATCTGACATTCATTATATAATCTTCTCCTCGAACGATATCTCGAGGAAGATCAAAAATACTATTGTCGAATAATTTCCTCTTATACAAGCTTCCCCAAGGACCTCGAAGTTTCCAATTTTTTAGACATTCACAAATGAAATCTGTTGATTGAAGTTGTATCAGATCCTGTTGAATGGAACATTGTGAAGAACTTGCATCTATATTATGAATTTTCCGATGGTCTCCCTTTAACATATCACAATTACCGACCATGTGTAGCATTTGAGAGAGAGCATCTAAAGGCATCGTATCATCTGAGTCTACGAAACAAATCCATTCTCCCTGTGCATTTTCTGTACCAGTTTTACGGGCAAAGGTTACTCCATTATTCGAGGTGTGAAATACTCGAATTCTTGAGTCTTCTGAAGCGTATTTGTCACAAATGTTACCTGATCCATCTAAACTTCCATCGTCAACGAGAAGAATTTCAATATCGGAGAATGTTTGATTTATTAAACTATTAATACAAGTCGCTAGGTAAAGTTCTACATTATAAACTGGTACAATAATCGATATATGTGGGGTCTTTATCATTTCTTTAATTTGAGTTTCATTATGATCGTGTATATTTTTTGTTTGATAAATATTCTTTCATGTTTTTGGCATCCAATATAATATGTTACTATTAATACTGAAAATGCCGATGTGAAACACACCATAATGAAAGAATACCAATTATTGGGCATACAAATATATATAATGAATGGAATAATAGGAGATAGGATAAGCACTTTTGTGATAGGAAATAGAACATTTTTAATGTAATCGTGAATTTTCATGTTAATCATGGGAAGAACAATTTTCATTCTTGCAAATTGTGTACAAATCTCAATGCCAATGTGAACAATAAAAACAGCTTCTGGGGGAACATTGCAAAATTTTAGTAATAAATACGATATTGGTACGATTGTTAGAAGCATGCTACCTTCAACTAACTGGAATGTTTTTAATTTACCTGTGGCATGAACGGATATGATGAGTGGGTTGGCTAAAGCCGTGAGCATACTTGAACACAAAATTAATCTTAGAAAAATGACTGTGTATTCTGGAACAATATTCAACCATAATTTTAATATGGTTTGTGCTTCGAAGATTATTGGCATTGAAAGCAATAGAAGTAGGAGAAATGAAAATTTAGAACTAATAATTAATAGTTTATGCATGTACTCAAAATCTGACTGTGCATACGATTTTGTTAATTGAGGGTTTAGGGCTACTTGAAAATTATTACAAAAATTTTGAATAACTGTTTGTACTTGTACAGCAATTCCCCTTGCAGCGTTGATTGCGGGGCCAAAAAATAAATTTAATAAAATATTTAATCCCTGAGTGTAACCGATTACGGCCAAATTACCGTTTATTGTCCAGCCTACGAAAATAAAAATATCTTTAAATAAGGATTGATCCCAGGTAAATTTGAATTTGCATGCTTTAAAGCGAGTGGATGTATACCAACGGTATACGAAAACATCAAAAATTTGTATCGCAAGTATAAGTAATGCGTAAATTTTAAGTTTGTCAAAAGGAAGAATCACTAATAAATAGACAATACCTAATTTGAGCATTACATCCATGATCGAGATATATGCATATACATTCATTTTTTCATGAGCTATAATTGTAGCGTTGTAAGGAACGCTAATTATAGATAGCATTGTGCTTAAAATAGAACATTGGAATACCCATATGGCAGAATTCAATCTGTTTTCAGGAATTTTGAGTTCATGAAGTAAAAACCATGAGCCAACAGTTTCTCCTAAGATCGCAATAAGTAAGGCAATAAATATGTGAATCGTCATAACACAACTAAAAGTCTTTCTTAGACTTTCTGGGGTTCCTATCGCTAATTCATAAGTAATATATCGTGATGAAGCTGCACTTAATGAGCCGTTTATGAAACTGAGCATTGCAACCACGCCTCCTACGACATTGTAAATGCCAAAATCTTCCACTCCTAATGTATTCAAGACAACACGCGATGTATATAAACTTACGAGCATTGTAAAAATCATTCGAAAGTAAAGTATTAGCGTGTTTCTTGTAATACGTTGACTATGTTCTTGTATCATTGATAGTTTTTCGATATAGATTAACTCGACAAAAATACATATAAGTTTATACATATAGAAAAAGGAGGTAATCTTTATTTAATTGCGTTCCAATTTTGTTAAGAGTTTGTTAAAAACAAAAAAACATCATTTTGTGACGCAACCATTGATGTACTTTTGCATCTTGATTAAAAACAACACACACAACACTATTATTAATTATATGAGAACGAATAAAACATCTGAGGTCTATACGACGTAAAAGGGGGAGCAAGATAAGAGGGAGAGAGCGTATCCTGTTTATAAACACGCTAATATGAGATAGATAATGATGCTCATGTATGTGGGCAAGTTGGAGGTTTATGCCGTTTTAAATGGATCAAGGAATGAAAAGAATATTGATTATTGGAGGAGATAGTTTTATTGCCGGGCAATTTATAAAGAAATATGTATCAACGGATTCTATCACGTGTTACAGTCGCAGGCCGACCGGGTACGAGAAAGAGATTGTTGTGAAAGCATTTCGAGATATGCCTGTTGAAGCATTTTCAGGGTTTGATGCGGTAATAAATTTTGCAGCTATCGTACATCGTCCGGAAGTGAAAGACCAAGAGCTTTATGATGATGTGAATTATCGGATGGCTTGTTTATTAGCTCAAAAAGCAAAACAGGCAAGGGTACGTCAGTTCGTGCAGATGAGTACGATTGCCGTGTTCGGTAGTGCCAGTCGAATTTCTGAGACAACACCGGAAAGACCACAGACTTATTACGGGAGTTCTAAGCTTAAAGCAGATAAAGAGTTAGTGGCAATGAGTGACCGGGAATTTAAGGCCGCAATTATTCGTCCGCCAATGGCATACGGGGGTGGAATGGCTCCGGGTAATATGTTGCGTTTGATTCGTTTGGTAAATAAACATATTCCGCTGCCTTTCGGTTCAGCCCGGAATAGTCGTGATTTTATTAATGTAAAAAATTTGGTTGAGTTTATTCATTTAGCCGTGGAGAAAGAGGTTGAGGGTGTATTCTATCCGACGGATAAAGTTCCTTATTCTACGCGTAACGTGGTCGAGGAAATTTCTCGTCAATTGGGAGTACACACGATAAATCTACCTTCTCCATCCATATTCTTGAAACTGATAGAGAAGGTTCGTCCTGATCTTTATCAGAAACTCTGGGGAGATGTGGTTATTGATCGTCAGTTAGCATTAAGCGCTATCGGTTACGAGCCTCGTTACACGTTGGAGGATGGAATTCGAGAAATGGTTGAATCGTTTAAGCAACAAAAATGATAAATTGGATCTATGGATTTGTTCTCCTGCTCCTTTTCGTGCTGGAGAACATTTATTTTAAGATTGCCAAGAGATATAATATTTTGGATGTTCCTAATGCAAGGAGTTCTCATCATGCAATTACCCTACGAGGAGGTGGGGTGATTTTTTATTTAGGGGTACTTGTACATGGATTGATCTTTGATTTTTTTGCACCTTGGTTTTTATGCGGGTTGACGTTGGTGGCTTTGGTGAGTTTTATTGATGATATGCACCCGCTTTCTGCAAAGGTTCGTCTTTTGGTCCAGACCTTTTCTTTGTTATTGCTGCTGTTACAGCTAGGGGTTCATGAGGTTTCGTGGGGATACGTGGTTGTGGCTTTATTTGTCGGGTTAGCCATACTCAATATATATAATTTCATGGATGGTATTAACGGTATTACCGGAGGATATAGTCTGGTTGCCATGTTGGCGTTATGGGGAATCAATGCGTTTGTTTTCCCGATAGCGCCGGCGGGGTTTATTCCCGTGGTGATACTATCATTGCTGGTATTTAATTTTTATAATTTCCGTTCTCATGCCAAATGTTTTTCGGGAGATGTAGGAGCTATATCAATGGCTTTTATTATACTCTTTTTGTTGGGTAGCTTTATAATACACACCGGACACGTATCGGCATTGGTGTTTTTAGCTGTTTACGGGGTAGATGGCGTGCTGACGATTATACATCGTATTTTGTTGAAAGAGAATATCGGTCAACCACATCGGAAACATTTATACCAGTTGTTGGCTAATGAGGGAAAGCTTGCTCATTTGCCTGTTTCTTTGATCTACATGGGAATACAGGCTGTTGTTAATTTGGGGTATTTGTTGGTGTTGATGTATACTCCAGAGTATACATTGATTTATTTTATTATTTCTATGGTGGTGCTGGTGGTTGTTTATTTACCTTTGAGACGTAAATTTTATGCGTTACGAGAGCAAGTATGAGATTTGAAGAAATATTATAGACTGAAAACTATAATAAAATTCGATTTTCGATTTTTGATTTTCAATTAATGCAGTATCTTTGTGGCCGATCCGGCATATAGGTTTATCAGGATTGATTTGTGAATCAAGAAAGATGAACCTGTGGGATGGTTGCATAAAAAACATTCAAAAAAAGTAATATGAGATTTTTAATTTTTATTGTACTTATGCTTGGCGTCACGGGAATTGCTTGTGCGCAGATGACCGATGCACAAGTTATTGAAGCCGTGAAGTCCGCACAGGCTCAAGGAAAAAGTCAAGATGAGATTATTTTGATGTTATCGCAAAAAGGCGTCACGAAAGAGCAGGTGTTGAGAATCAAGGAGAATTACGAGAGAGAGAATTCAGGAAAGCAGGGAGGTTTGGCTCAAGAAAATAGAGAGCGTATAGAGACTATCTCGTTAGAGAATCGGGATGTGGTGTTGGTTACAGAAGGGGATAAGAATAGTATTTTCGGTCGAAATTTGTTTAGTAATAAAAATTTAACTTTTGAACCGAGTTTGAATATTCCTACACCGGAGAATTATGTGTTGGGGCCAGGAGACGAGGTTATCATTGATATATGGGGAAATTCGGAAGCGACTGTTCGGCAGGTGATATCCCCGGAGGGGAGTATAAACGTATCGAATATAGGACCGATTTATTTGAATGGAAAACGGATTCAAGAGGCATCTTCTTATTTAAAAACGATGTTTAGTCGTATCTATTCAGATTTAGCGTCGGAAAATCCATCAACATTTTTGAAAGTATCGTTGGGACAAATTCGAAGTATTCAGGTGAACGTGATGGGGGAGATTGTCATGCCTGGGACTTATATGTTGCCCTCTTTGGCAACGGTGTTTCACGCATTGTATGCGGCAGGAGGTGTAAATAACGTGGGAACTTTGCGTGATGTCGTGTTGTATAGGAATGGAAAAGCCTTTAAGCACGTGGATGTTTATGATTATATCATGAATGGTAATAATAGTTTTGATATTACTTTGCAGGATGGTGATTTGATTAACGTGGGTACTTACGAGAAAATTGTCACTGTAGCTGGTAAAGTGAAACGTCCGATGCGTTACGAGATGAAGGGAGAGGAGAGCCTGAGTAAATTATTGGAGTATGCTGGGGGATTTACTAGTGATGCTTACAAGAAGAATGTAAATGTGAGCCGTAAGGGAGACTCCGAGTTTCAGATATATACTGTAAATAACGAGGATTTTGTTGACTTTACGTTAGCTGATGGTGATTCTGTTATGATTGATCCTATCATAAGTCGGTACGAAAATCGAGTATCCGTGACTGGGGCGGTATATCGGCCGGGAAATTACGCGATAAATAATTCCATAAAGACCGTGAAGGATTTGGTAAACGTGGTGGAAGGACCGCGGGAAGATGCCTTTTTAAATAGAACTATTTTATATCGTGAGAAAGAGGATTTAAGTCAAGAAATGCTTGCTGTTGATTTGGGAAAATTGCTAAGAGGTGAGATTGACGATATTCCATTGAAAAAGAATGATCGTTTGTATGTACCTTCTGCAACTCAATTGCGGGGAGATTATGTGATTGATATTCGGGGAGAAGTAAAGGATCCTCGAAAATATCCTTTCGTGGATAATATGACGTTGGAAGATGCCGTGTTGCAAGCGGGTGGTTTGTTGGAGTCGGCCTCTATGGTACGTGTGGATGTTTCCCGAAGAATAAAGTCTCCTAATAGTACGGAGGAAGCTCCGGCTGAGGCTGAATTATTTACATTTGGTTTAAAGAATGGTTTGGTTGTGGAAGGAGATCCTGAATTTACACTTGAACCTTTTGATGAGATATATGTTCGTCGTTCCCCGGGATACCGTGAACAGCAGAACGTGACGGTGAATGGCGAGGTACTTTACCCTGGTGTATACGCAAAGCGTTCATCTAATGATCGTCTTTCTGATATTGTAAAACGGGCTGGCGGGGTTACTTCTAAAGCCTACGTGAATGGGGCTCGTTTGTTGCGTCGGATGAATGCTGATGAATTGGCAAGAGTTAGTTCTGCTTTGCAGTTAGCTAAACATTCCAGTCGTGATTCTTTAGTGATAGATAGTATGTCTTTGGAAAAGGTTTATTACGTGGGAATCGATTTGAAAAAGGCATTGGAAAATCCGGGAGGCGAGGCAGACTTGGTACTTCGTGAAGGTGATGTGTTGCACGTTTCTAATTACGTGAATACAGTTAAGATTAGTGGTGCGGTGATGCATCCTAATGCTGTAACTTATCACAAGAAAATGAAATATAAGGATTACGTGGAAAATGCCGGAGGGTATAGTGTGGATGCGAAAAAACGGAGAGCATATGTGCTTTATCCAAACGGGACGCTTGCCGTATGCAAGGGAAATCGTACAAAGATAGAGCCGGGATGCGAGATTATAGTTCCGTTGAAATCCATGAACAAAAATCGGATGGGCTTACCGGAAATTTTGAGTTTGGCGTCATCAACGACTTCGATAGCGGCAATGGTTACTGCAATTCTTAACAACACGAAATAGTATGGAACAGGAAGTAAAGCAGGCAAATCAGATGCCACAGGAGGAAGAAATTGATTTGGTAGAGGTGGTCCGGAAGTTGTGGAAAAACCGGAAGCTGATACTGAAAATTACCGTCGTGTTTATGGTACTAGGGGTATTAGTGGCCCTGTTTAGTCCGAAAGAATATACTGCTGGATGTACGATGGTCCCTCAATCCGGGGATAAGAAAGTTGGTGGAAATTTGAGTGGACTGGCATCCATGGTCGGAATTAATTTAGGTGGGGCTTCTGGTGGTGAGGTTTTATCTCCGACAATTTATCCTAAGATTGTGGCAAGTATTCCTTTTAAGAAGGACTTGATGGCGACCCCGTTGAAGTTTGAAGAGTATGATCAACCGATCACGTTATTGGATTATTATACAAAGGATGAGTACCAGAAATTTAGTTTGGGAGGTACAATTGCGAAATACACGATTGGTTTACCGGGAGTGATCATAAATGCAATTCGGGGAGAAGATACAACGATGATTTCTGCGGGGCAGGGAAGTGCGATTCAGTCACTTTCAAAGGATGAGAAGAAGATGTCGGAGATGTTGAATGATATGATTTCTTTGAACGTGAATGATAAAGACGGTTACGTGCAATTGTCTGCGTCTTTAGGAGAACCTTTGGCTGTAGCTCAGTTGGCTGAACGGGCTCAAGAGTTGTTACAGACGTATATTACGGATTTTAAAATCGAGAAGGTGAAGTCAAATTTGACTTTCGTGGAGCAACAATATGATGCTGCAAAAAAACGTTACGAGAAGATGCAGGATAGTTTGGCTCGTTTCAGAGATGCGAACAAGAGTTTTTCTTCTGCCGTGGCAAAGACTCAGGAGGAGGCTTTAACGAATGAATATAATCTTGCTTATAGCGTGTATTCCGAGTTGGCAAAACAGATGGAACAGGCTAAGATTGCCGTGAATGAAACCACACCGATTTTGACGATCGTGGAACCGGTTGTAGTTCCGATTGAACGTTCTAAACCTAAAAGGGGGTTGATTTGCGTGTTGTTTACGTTCTTGGGAGGCTTTGCTGGAGTGGGTATGGTTTTGGCATTACCTTTCGTGGCTAATATTTTTGGAAATGATAAATTGAAACGGTTTATAAAAGAATAAGTTTGTAATCGGGGATCCGGTTTTCATATTACAGGAGGTGTGTCAAAATGTATTGGCATACCTCTTTTTGTGAGAAGTTTTTTACCTTTGCGGTACGTGGGGACCGGGACGTGTGATAAAATATTTGATAGTCTTTGAAAATGATTGATTTTGAACAGTTAGCACGAAATATGAAGGGAGACGTGATGACGGATTCTCTTCATCAAATGATTTATGCGACAGACGCATCGGCTTATCGGGAGATGCCATTGGCTGTTGTATATCCTCGGGATGCCTCGGACGTGAAGGAATGTATCAAGTTTGCCAGAAAAAATGGGATTACATTGATTCCTCGTGCCGCAGGAACTTCTTTAGCGGGACAGGTGGTAGGGAATGGGGTGGTCGTTGATGTGTCCCGGTATATGAATCACGTGCTAGAGATAAATGAAAAAGAACATTGGGTTCGGGTTGAACCGGGGGTAGTGCTGGATGAATTGAATATGCGGGTAAAGTCGTTGGGATTGTTCTTCGGGCCGGAGACTTCTACTTCTAATCGTTGTTGTTTGGGAGGAATGGTGGGAAATAATTCGTGCGGTTCTCATTCTTTGGTGTACGGGAGTACTCGGGATCATCTTCTGGAGGCAAAAGTTATTTTGAGTGACGGGGAGGAGGCTTGGTTGAAGGGAATGAATAAAGATGAGGTGAGGGATAAAATGACGGAAGACACGTTGGAGGGAAAGATATACAGGTGTTCTGTGGAGATGTTGGAAAATAATAGAGAGGAGATTATTCAACATTTTCCGGACCCGGCTTTGCGGAGAAGAAATTCTGGGTATGCCATTGATCAATTGTTGTACTCGGATTACTTTGATGTTGCTTATGAGGAAAAGTTTAATTTGTGCAAGTTATTAGCCGGATCAGAAGGAACTCTGGCATTTGTGACCGAGTTGAAATTGAATCTTGTCCCGTTACCACCCAAAGAAAAGGCGGTAATTTGTGTACATTGCAGGACATTAGAGGAGGCGTTTGAGGGGAATCTGGTCGCATTGAAACACCACCCGGTGGCTATCGAGTTAATGGATCAGAATATATTAGAACTAAGTAAAGGAAATATAGCACAAAATAAGAACCGTTTTTTCGTTCAAGGTGATCCTGCTGCAATACTGATTGTTGAGTTGGCACAGAAAAGTAGGGAAGAGGTGGATCAGGTGGCAGACCAGATCGAAGCGGATATGAAGATGCACGGGTATGGGTATCATTTCCCGAGAGTGTACGGGAGTGATATTAACCGGGTGTGGAGTTTACGGAAGGCGGGACTAGGGTTGTTGTCCGGAATGCCGGGGAATGCGAAGCCCGTGTCCGTGATTGAGGATACAGCCGTGGCTCCGGAACGGTTACCTGCTTACATGAAGGATTTCGGGGAGATGCTGGAACGACTGGGATTGAAGTGCGTGTATCATGCACATATCAGTACGGGTGAGTTACATTTACGTCCCGTGTTGAATTTGAAGGAGGAGAATGACCGGGTGTTATTCCGGCGTGTGGCAGAAGAGACTGCTAAGTTGGTGAAAAAGCATCGCGGCTCTTTAAGTGGAGAGCATGGTGACGGACGTTTACGAGGGGAGTTTATTCCATTGTTGTTCGGGGAGAAGGTGTATGACTTGATGCAGGAGACTAAAGCTTGTTGGGACCCGAAGGGCATTTTTAATGCGAGGAAGATTGTGAACACGCCGCCCATGGATACCTCTCTTCGATATGAGATAGGGGATTCGAACGTGACGAGTCGTACTTATTTTGATTTTTCGAAGGAAAAAGGTTGGTTGTGCGCCATTGAGCAATGTAACGGTTCGGGAGATTGTCGGAAATCATATGCTTTTGGTGGTACGATGTGTCCGAGTTTTCGTGCCACAAGGGAAGAGAGTCATACGACACGGGCTAGGGCGAATACGTTACGGGAGTTGATGACTCGTCCGAGAACGAAAAAGATATATGATCAGCGGGAGATTTTAGAAGTGTTAGATACCTGTGTTTCATGTAAAGCGTGTAAATCAGAATGTCCTTCTAACGTGGATATTGCTCGTTTTAAGGCAGAGTTCCTGCAACAGCATTATGATGTGTGCGGGGTGCCGATGAAGGCTTTTTTGATTGCCCGTTTGACAGAAATTCAGCGTTTGGGTACGATCTTACCGTGGTTTTATAATGCCGTCGTTCGAAACCGGATGACAGGCGGGATGTTGAAACGAATGTTGCATTTTGCCCCGGAGCGGGCGATTCCTACTCTTTATAAGACCACGTTGAAACATTGGCTTGGTCGTTATCGGCGAAAGAATAGGGGTGAGATCGTGGGAAGAGTGTTTCTTTTTGCCGATGAGTTTACCAATTACATGGACGTGGAGATCGGGATAAAGATGATTGAATTACTGGATCGGTTAGGGTATGAGGTTATTATACCGAAACACGTGGAAAGTGGACGGACAGCGATTTCGAAAGGTATGTTGAAGGTGGCGAAAGGAGTGGCCCGGAAGAATGTACTATTGTTGAAAAGCTTGGTTACAGAAAATATTCCATTGATAGGTATTGAGCCTTCGTGTATATTATCGTTCCGGGATGAATACCCGGATTTGGTAGGAGATGATTTGAAGGAAGAGGCCGTGAGGTTAGGGAAAAATTGCTTGTTGTATGACGAGTTTTTTACCCGGGAGATTCGTGCCGGAAGAATCCGGGCAGAACAATTTACTGATCAACCGTTGAAGATTATGTTGCATGGGCATTGTCACCAAAAGTCGTTGGTTTCTGTCGAGCCTTCTAGAGAAATGTTATCTTTGCCAGTGAATTATAGCGTGGAGGTTATTCCTTCCGGATGTTGTGGGATGGCGGGAGCTTTCGGGTACGAGAAAAAACATTACGAGTTGTCCATGAAAATCGGGGAACAAGTGTTATTTCCTGCCGTGAGGGGTGCTGGGGAGGATGTTTGTATTTCAGCCCCGGGAACGAGTTGCCGACAACAAATAAAGGATGGTACGGGGAAACAGGCGTTGCATCCGATAGAAGTTTTGTACGAGGCATTGAAATGTACGAAGGAAAAATAACTTCGAATTTCGTCCTTCTTTCGTTTGATGTAAAGTATTAATGTTATATTTTTGAAGTTCAAATTTTTAATTTGACCCAAAGGTAGACGTGAGTAAAGAATTAATAAAATGGATATGAAGAATTTTGCAATTATTGGCGTGGCAGGATATATAGCTCCAAGGCATTTGCGAGCTATAAAAGACACGGGGAATCAGTTGGTAGCTGCTTATGACAAGTTTGACAGCGTGGGCATCATGGATAGTTATTTCCCGAATTGTTCTTTTTTCACGGAGATGGAGTTGTTCGATCGTCATTGTTCAAAATTGAAGAAGACAGACGAACGGGTGGATATGGTATCAATCTGTACGCCGAATTATTTGCACGACGCTCATATCCGTTATGGTTTGCGTTTGGGGGCTGATGTGATTTGCGAGAAACCGTTGGTATTGAATCCTTGGAATATAGATGCATTGGAGGACGTGGAGAAAGAGACAGGACATAAAGGGTACACAATCCTGCAATTGCGTTTACACGAGTCAATAAAAGCTTTGAAAAAGAAGATCGAGGAAGGACCGAAAGACAAGGTGTATGACGTGGATTTGACTTATATTACTTCTCGCGGAAATTGGTATTACACGAGTTGGAAAGGAGACGAGCGGAAGAGTGGAGGTGTCGCCACGAATATCGGGGTCCATTTTTATGATATGTTGTCATGGATTTTTGGTCCGGTAAAGGAGAATATCGTGCATGTGATGAGTCACGACCGAGTTGCCGGTTTTTTGGGATTGGAAAAGGCTCGTGTACGTTATTTTTTGAGTATAAATGCTGATAATTTACCGGAAAATGCCGTACAAGGGGAGAAAAGAACTTATCGTTCTATCCGTATTGAGGGGGAGGAATTTGAATTTAGTCAAGGATTCACGGAATTGCATACCGAGAGTTATCGGAAAATTCTGGCAGGAGAAGGGTTCCGTATAGAAGAAGCCCGTAATTGTATTGGGATAGTTCATGATATTCGACACGCAACCCCAATTGGTTTAAAAGGGGATTATCATCCCTTGGCTAAATTACCATTGGTAAAACATCCTTTCGGTTGGGGAAGGTGATAAAAACTAAAAGATAAAAGTTAAAAACTGAAAGATAAAAAATTAAAAACTAAGGGTAAAAACTAAAAATAAAGGGAAAATGAAGATTATTGATAATGGGTTGTTAGATGAGGTTTCTCGGCAGGCTGCGGAGAGTCCGCGTCTGAGGATGAATTATAATTTTCACGATACGTTGGAGGCTAATGCTCAACGTTTGTTGAATGCTCTGGAGCCGGGGACGGAATTACCTGTGCATAGACATTGTTTTACCGCGGAGACTTATATCGTGCTGCGTGGTGAAATTAACGTGTTTTTTTATGATGATGACAAGCGGGTAACCGAGTCCGTGACCTTGAATCCGTTGAAAGGTGAATATGGTATTCATATACCTGCCGGGCAATGGCACACGTTGGAAGTCGTGGAAAAAGGAACCGTGATTTTTGAAGTGAAAGATGGGCCGTACCGTCCGTTGGGGCCGGAAGATAGACTTGATTAATTTTAGATTTATGATTTTAGATTTTAGTCGCACGAGCGTTCGCTTTGGACGAGTTACAGATTCTTTCTCCTCTAAATTCTAAACTCTACATTTTAAATTACTGTGTATGTATAATAAGTTACTAAATAAAAAGGCAAAGTTGGCATTAGTCGGGTTGGGGTATGTCGGGTTACCGATAGCACTGGAGTTTGCCAAGAAGATTTCCGTGATCGGTTTTGATATTAACGAGGAACGGTTGGCAAAGATGAGAAAGAAAATCGACCCGTGTAATGAGTTGGGGACGGATGCGTTTGAGAATAGCGATATTTATTTTACTTCTTCCGTGGATGAGTTACGGGAAGCGTCGTTTTTTATCGTGGCGGTTCCGACCCCGATAGATAGGTTTAATCAACCGGATTTGAAACCCCTGCTGGCGGCATCCCGCACGGTAGGAATGGCCTTAAAGAAGGGAGATTACGTGGTTTATGAATCTACGGTTTATCCGGGTTGTACGGAAGAAGATTGTGTCCCGGTGTTGGAAGAGGTTTCCGGACTGAAAGTTGGAATTGATTTTAAGATCGGTTATTCTCCGGAACGTATTAATCCGGGCGACAAGGTTCATACGTTGGCTAACACGGTAAAGATTGTTTCTGGATGTGATGCAGAGACTTTGGAAACGGTGGCTAAGGTTTACGAGTTAGTAGTGAAACCGGGAGTACATCGGGCTCCGAATATTAAGGTGGCTGAGGCCGGGAAGATTATTGAAAATACACAACGGGATGTGAATATAGCTCTGATGAACGAGTTATCCATTATTTTCAGCCGTATTGGTATCAACACGTATGACGTGCTGGAGGCTGCGGGGACGAAATGGAATTTCTTGAAGTTTTATCCCGGTTTAGTGGGAGGACATTGTATCGGGGTGGATCCCTATTACTTGGTGCATAAGGCAAAAGAGTTGAAGTATCATCCGCAAATGATTAATGCCGGGCGGTTTGTAAATGATTCGATGGGAGGATATATAGCCAAGAAGATTGTGAAGAAGATGATCGGGATGGGAAAGAATATCTTGGGCGCTCGAGTGTTGGTTATGGGGGTTACGTTTAAAGAGGATGTATCGGATATTCGGAATTCGAAAGTCGTGGATATAGTGAACGAGTTGAAAGATTTTGGCGTGGATGTAGATGTCACGGACCCGAATGCAGATTCCGAAGAAGTGATGCATGAATACGGTTTTAAGTTGATCGAGAAGCCCCGGGCAAATTATGATGCTGTCATCGTGGCAGTAGCGCATAAGGAGTACATGGATCTGGACGAGGAGTATTTCCGTGGATTGACATACGAACACGCTGTATTAGGAGATATAAAAGGGATTTATAGGGGGAAAATTCACCTGATGAAATACTGGAGCCTATAAATAAAATGATAACTTCGCGTCAGAATTTAATGATATGAAAGGAATTGTATTAGCCGGTGGATCCGGGACCAGGTTATATCCAATTACGAAAGGCGTATCAAAGCAGTTATTGCCGATATATGATAAGCCAATGGTATATTATCCCATTTCAGTATTAATGCTGGCGGGAATCAAGGATATTTTAATTATTTCAACCCCGCAGGATTTACCGGGGTTCGAACGTTTACTCGGTGATGGCTCCGATTACGGGGTTCATTTCACGTATGCAGAACAGCCAAGCCCGGATGGGTTAGCACAAGCATTTATTATCGGGGAGGAGTTTATCGGAAATGATTCGGTTTGCTTGGTGTTGGGGGATAATATTTTTTATGGACAGCATTTTACAGGAATGTTGTTAGATGCCGTGAAAGCCGCGGAAGGGGAGGATAAAGCAACTGTTTTCGGTTATTGGGTAAATGATCCGGAACGTTACGGGGTGGCCGAATTCGATCAAGACGGAAATGTGCTGAGTATTGAAGAAAAACCGAAGAATCCGAAATCGAATTATGCCGTGGTCGGGTTGTATTTTTATCCGAACGAAGTGGTTCGTGTTGCTAAAGAGATAAAACCGTCCGCTCGCGGAGAGTTGGAAATTACTTCTGTGAATCAGACCTTTTTAGAAGCGGGTGACTTAAAAGTTCAGTTGTTGGGACGTGGATTTGCTTGGTTGGATACGGGAACTCATGATTCATTGGCTGAAGCTTCTAATTTTGTAGAAGTTATCGAGAAACGTCAAGGGCTGAAGATTGCTTGTTTGGAGGAAATTGCCTATATGAAGGGATGGATAGATGCGGAGCGTTTGAGGGCTGTGGCTCAACCGATGATCAAAAACCAGTATGGACAGTATTTATTGAAATTACTGCAGTAATTTCAATAAGTTGCAGGTTGGCAGGTTACAGGTTACAAGTTATTTACAGATTATAAATTGTTTATGGGGACGGTTAGGTGTTTTGAGGATTTTAAGATTTGGCAGGATGCCCGTTTGTTGGTAAATCAGGTTTACTTGTACACTGCAGGAGTGAAGGATTATGGGTTTAATGATCAGGTTAGAAGGGCGGCGGTTTCGGTGATGAATAATATTGCGGAGGGGTATGAGGCTGGTGGTAATGTGATGTTTAAGAAGTTTTTGCAAATATCGAGGGGAAGTTGTGGTGAAGTCAGGAGTATGTTGTATTTAGCTAAAGATTTGAAGTATATAGATGAAATAAAGGTAAACGGGTTATTGTCTGATTGTATGGTTTTATCTAAAGGTATCAGTAAATTAATTACTTATTTGGATTCCACAACCAGCAACTTGTAACCTGTAAACTTGTAACTAAAATATAGATGAAATAAAGGTAAACGGGTTATTGTCCGATTGTATGGTTTATCTAAAGATGTTGTAAGTTAATTACTTATCTGGATTCTACAACCTGCAACTTGTAACCTGCAAACTTGAAACTAAATTTTGAAGAATGAAAAATTTATTAATCACTGGCGGGGCCGGATTTATCGGTTCGCATCTGGTTCGGCTAATGGTAAACAAGTATCCGGAGTATCGTATTGTCAATTTGGATAAATTGACTTATGCGGGTAACCTTGCTAATTTGAAGGATATTGAGAACATGCCGAATTACAAGTTCGTGAAAGCGGATATTTGTGACTTTGAGAAAATGCGTGAGGTTTTTGCTGAATATGAAATAGATGGGGTAATCCATTTGGCAGCAGAGAGTCACGTGGATCGATCTATCAAAGATCCGTTTTCTTTTGCCCAGACAAACGTAATGGGAACGTTAAGCTTGTTGCAAGCAGCGAAATTGGCTTGGGAGGGTGATTTTGACGGAAAACTATTTTATCATGTTTCAACGGATGAAGTGTATGGTTCTTTGCAACCGAATGGAGGTTTCTTTTTGGAGACCACAAAATACGATCCTCATTCTCCCTATTCGGCATCGAAAGCCTCTTCGGATCATTTCGTGAGAGCTTATCATGACACTTACGGTTTACCCGTGAAAATTTCTAATTGTTCTAACAATTACGGAACTTACCAGTTCCCGGAGAAGTTGATCCCGTTGTTTATAAACAATATTCGTCATAATAAACCACTTCCTGTGTATGGAACAGGAGAGAACGTGAGGGATTGGTTGTTCGTGGAGGATCATGCACGGGCAATTGATTTGATATTCCATAAAGGTAAAGTGGGGGACACTTACAATATAGGCGGGTTTAACGAATGGAAAAATATTGATCTGATCAAGGTCATGATCAAGGTTACTGATCGTTTATTAGGCCGTCCGGAAGGAACTTCCGAGAAGCTGATCACGTATGTAACAGACCGGGCCGGGCACGATTTGCGTTACGCTATTGATTCCACTAAATTACATGAAGAGTTGGGTTGGGAGCCTTCCTTGCAGTTCGAGGAGGGGATTGAAAAAACGGTAAAATGGTATTTGGAGAATCAGGATTGGTTGGATAACGTGACGAGTGGGGAATACATGAAGTATTGCGAATCAATGTATAATCTGTAAATTGAAGTATGAAATTGTACCTAGTGGTACATTTTCAATTTTCAATTTTCAATTTTCAATTATAATGAAGGTTATTGAGACTGAAATAGAAGGTGTTTTTATACTTGAACCGCGGGTGTTCGGTGATGATCGGGGATATTTCTTCGAAAGTTTTTCTTTAAAACATTTTGAAGAGAAGGTAAGTAAAACGGTGTTTGTGCAGGATAATGAATCTAAATCTAAATATGGTGTTTTACGGGGTTTGCATTATCAATTACCTCCATATACGCAAGCGAAACTGGTGAGAGTGGTGAAAGGTCGTGTTTTGGATGTTGCCGTGGATATTCGTAAAGGTTCACCGACTTTCGGGAAATATGTTGCCGTGGAGCTGAGTGAAGAGAATAAATTGCAATTTTTCTTACCTAAGGGGTTTGCGCATGGATTTGCGGTTTTGAGTGAGGAGGCGATATTTCAGTACAAGTGTGACGAATATTACGCTCCGGATTATGAAGGGGCGATTTGTTTCGATGATCCGGATTTAGGGATAGATTGGAGATTGCCGTTAGAGGATATTATATTGTCGGAGAAGGATAAAAAGCATCCGAGGTTGCGGGATGCGATATTGTTGTAAAAAGGAATTAAATGAAAAATTATTTATTTGGACCGAATGGATTAGCTACCAAGATTGTACACACGAGATACCTGAGTCGCTGGATCGTGATGGGGATTGACGTTGTGCTTTCAACTTTGGTAACGGTTTTTGCTTACTGGCTTATCCGGTTTGTCAGGGAAGAACCTGTTGTTTGGTCGTGGGTTGCATATTTGGCATTATTGGCGGCGGTCATTAGTGCTTTGGCATTTGCCATATTACATGCTCATCGTGTCGTGATGCGTTTCACCACGTTACGGGAAACTTGGCGTTTGGGGATAGCGATGGCTTTGAAAGTGATCATTCTTTACCCTTTGATTCATGTATTCTACCCGCAGGTATCTAATGAAAGATTGATTTTAGGGGCTTTGTTGGACATGATGACGACTACCGTAGTGTTGGTTTCCGTGCGAGTGGTGTTAGTGAGCCTGTATGACTTTTTGAAAGTTCGTTTGCATGGAGAACAAAAGCGGGTGTTGATCTTCGGGATGGATGATTGTTCTGCCTCGCTCAGTACGGCAGTTTCTAACAGTTTCCTGCCATCTTACAAGGTAACGGGGTATTTGACTATTGGAAAAAGATATAAGCATTACCGGTTATCCGGTGAATCAGTATACTTTATCACGGGAGAAGAAGGATTTAACCGGTTGGTAAAGCGTTTACAGGTTGATGGAATCGTGTTCCCGAATTATCGGACCGCTCAGGAGGAACAACAACGATTGGTGCGTTATTGTCAGAAATTGGGGTTGGAAATGTTAGTACTGCCTTCCGTGGAGGAGATGAGTGACGGGCAGTTGCCGCGTCCGCAAATGAAGGAAATCCGTTTGGAGGAATTGCTTGGGCGTGACGAGATAAAGATTAACATGAAGGAGATTGCGGAAGGATTGGAAGGGAAAGTCGTTATGGTAACGGGAGCTGCCGGTTCTATCGGGAGCGAGTTATGTCGTCAATTGACACGTTTTAATATCAAGCAATTGATATTTTTGGATTCGGCTGAAACTCCAATGCATAATATCCAGTTGGAATTTACGGATAAGTTCCCGAAGACTCCTTTTGTGCCTGTGATTGGGGATGTGAGATCTCTTGATCGAATGGATTTTGTGTTCCGTAATTATCATCCTCAAGTGGTATTCCATGCGGCAGCTTACAAGCACGTGCCCTTGATGGAATCGAATCCCTGTGAAGCCGTGCGGGTAAACGTGTTTGGGACGATGAATGTTGCGGATCATGCCGTGAAGTATGGGGTGGAGCGTTTTGTTATGGTTTCCACGGATAAGGCGGTTAACCCGACGAATATCATGGGAGCCTCTAAACGTTTGGCCGAGATATATGTACAAAGTTTAAGTGTGGCCATTCGGGATGGTTTGCAAGTAGGAACTACTCGTTTTATCACGACTCGTTTTGGGAACGTGTTGGGATCTAACGGTTCGGTAATTCCGAGGTTCCGTGAACAGATTCGCAACGGGGGACCTGTTACGGTGACTCATCCGGATATTATTCGTTATTTCATGACGATCCCGGAAGCTTGTCGTTTGGTGATGGAAGCCGGAACGATGGGTATGGGAGGTGAGATTTATATTTTCGAGATGGGACGTCCCGTGAAGATTGCCGATATGGCAAGACGGATGATTGAATTATCGGGATTTGATCCGGATAAGGAGATTTCCATTATCTACACGGGGTTAAGGCCGGGGGAGAAGCTATACGAAGAGTTGTTAAGTAACAAGGAGAACACTTTGCCGACAGCTCACAACAAAATTCGGGTAGCGAAAGTCCGGGAGTATAATTATTTTGATGTCGTAAATGAATTGAATAAATTGAATGAATTGGCTGCTAGGGTAAATATCCCGGAGATGGTGAAGATGATGAAGGATATTGTACCTGAGTTTGTCAGTCGAAATTCTGAATTCGAAAAATATGATAAAGAATCCATAAGTTGATAAGGGGGCTAAAGTGAGTGGGTTTTAAGGGTAGAAATCATAAATTTAAAATTATATATGGCTAATATATTGATCACGGGTGCGAATGGACAATTGGGTACAGAGCTGAGAAATCGTAGCTTTTCTTTGCTGGATGACGTGTTTTACACGGATGTTGAAGAATTGGATATAACGAATTTTAAGGCGATATGTGCCTTTATTGAGACGCATGATATTGACACGATCATTAATTGTGCTGCATACACGGCTGTCGACCAAGCAGAAGACGATGAGGAAAAAGCGATGAAATTGAATCGTGATGCCGTGGCTAACTTGGCCAATGCTGCCGTGAAACTGGATTGTCTGCTGGTCCATATCTCGACAGATTACGTGTTTGACGGGACATCGGATCATCCTTACACGGAAAAAGATGCTACAAATCCGCAGAGCGTGTATGGAAGAACAAAATTGGAAGGAGAACAGGCAATCAAAAAATCGGGATGTCTGTATGTTATTATCCGTACGGCTTGGCTGTATTCCGGATATGGACATAATTTCGTGAAAACAATATCCCGTTTAGCTTCTGAGCGGGACGAGTTGAACGTGGTGAGCGATCAGTGGGGAACGCCGACTTATGCGGGGGATCTGGCCGAGGCTATTATTAGCATTATGGAACGGGATGATCTCCCGGAATTGGAAGGTGTGTATCACTTTACGAACGAAGGAGCTTGTACGTGGTATGATTTTGCCAAAGAAATCGTGGCTCTTACAGGGGCAAATTGTAAAGTGAACCCAGTGACAACAGAGGAATATCCTTCTAAAGTAAAAAGACCTGCTTATTCAATTTTGGATAAGACAAAAATTAAGGAGACTTTCGATTTGGAGATCCGGGATTGGAGAGAAGCATTAAAAAGTTGCATGGCAACTTTTTAACGTGTATCTTTGCGGGCGTTTTTAGAAAAAGATAAATAATGATTACAGTTTCGGATTTAGAGATTCAGTTTGGGAAGAGAACTTTGTTCCGGGATGTGAATTTGAAGTTTACACCGGGGAATTGTTATGGAGTAATAGGTGCCAATGGTGCCGGGAAATCTACGTTCTTGAGAATATTGAGTGGCGATTTGGAGCCAACGCGGGGAACCGTGATGTTCGGACCGGGAGAACGGTTGTCGGTATTGAAACAGGACCACTTTGCTTATGACGAGTGTACGGTTTTGGATACCGTGTTACAGGGACACTCCTCTTTGTGGAAGGTGATGCAGGAGAAGAATGCGATATACATGAAGGAGGATTTCTCGGATGAGGACGGGATTCGAGCTGCCGAACTGGAAGAGCAGTTTGCCGGGATGGACGGATGGAATGCCGAGAGTGATGCGGCGAACTTGTTGAGTGGATTAGGTATCAAGGAAGATTTGCATTATTCCTTGATGAAAGATATAAGTGGAAAGCAGAAAGTACGGGTTTTGTTAGCTCAGGCCCTATTCGGGAAACCGGATAACTTGTTATTGGACGAGCCCACGAATGATTTGGACTTGGAGACGGTTATGTGGTTGGAAAATTATCTGGCCAATTACGAGAACACGGTCTTAGTGGTATCGCATGACCGGCATTTTCTGGATTCCGTGTGTACACATTCGGTAGATATTGATTTTGGTAAGATTCAGTTATTTGCCGGTAACTATAGTTTCTGGTATGAGTCTAGCCAGTTAGCTTTGCGTCAGGCTCAAGCTAAGAATAAGAAGGCGGAGGAGAAGAAGAAAGAGTTACAGGAGTTTATTTCCCGCTTTAGTGCTAACGTGGCAAAGTCAAAGCAAACCACGAGCCGTAAGAAAATGTTGGAGAAATTGAATGTAGAGGAGATTTTACCTTCTACCCGGAAATACCCCGGGATTATCTTTACCCCGGAACGGGAAGTGGGTGACCGGATTTTGGATGTTCGTAATTTGAGTAAATCTATCGAAGGACAGACCTTATTCCGTGATGTAGAGTTTACCGTGGAGAAAGGGGATAAAATTGCCTTCCTGTCACGTGATCCGAGAGCGATGACTGCCTTGTTGGAGATCCTTGCAGGAAATGAAAAACCGGATACGGGTAGTTTCACGTGGGGAGTGACGATCACGAATGCCTACCTTCCGTTGGATAATTCAGCTTATTTTCAGACGGATATGACTTTGGTAGAGTGGTTGGGACAGTACTCTGCAGATACAAGTGAAACGTTTTTAAGAGGATTCCTCGGGAAAATGTTATTTTCCGGGGAGGATATTTACAAGCGGGTGAAAGTTTTATCCGGGGGTGAGAAGATGCGTTGTATGATAGCCAAGATGATGTTGACAAATGCGAATGTCTTGTTATTGGATTCTCCGGCCAATCACTTGGATTTGGAATCCATTCAGGCTTTTAATAATACATTGGTGGCGTTTAAAGGAATTGTTTTAATGAATTCTCATGACCATGAGATCATCCAAACCGTTTGTAACCGGATCATAGAATTGACACCTAACGGGATGATAGACAAGCGAATGGATTTCGATGATTATATCACGAGTGATAAGATTAAAGAGCAATTGAATCAGATGTACTGATATTCGTTCTAATTGTCTCTGTAAATATAAATATTCGGAAATCACACTAATTAGTGTGATTTCCGAATATTTTTTTATATGTTTGTATAAATAATAGAGGTGAATTATGAAGTGTGTATTAGTGACTGGCGGAGCAGGTTTTTTGGGATCGCATTTGTGTGATCGATTGATAAAATCAGGTAATTATGTGATTTGTTTAGACAATTTTTTTACCGGTTCGAAAGAAAATATTCAGCATTTGGTAGGTAATCCTAATTTTGAATTGGAGGAACGGGATATTATCTGGCCTTATATGAAGGGAGTGGATGAGATTTATAATCTGGCTTGTCCGGCATCTCCGGTACACTATCAATATGACCCGATAAAAACTATAAATACCTCTGTTTTTGGTGCGGTAAATATGTTGGAATTGGCGAAAGGGGTTAAGGCAAAGTTGTTACAGGGGTCTACGAGTGAGGTTTATGGTGATCCAGTGAAACATCCGCAAACTGAAGAATACTGGGGAAACGTGAATCCTATCGGGCTGCGTTCTTGTTATGATGAAGGAAAGAGATGTGCGGAGACATTGTGCATGGATTATCACCGTCAGGCCGGGGTTGTGGTGAAAATTATTCGTATATTTAATACTTACGGACCTCGTATGGCTCAGAATGATGGGCGGGTGGTATCGAATTTTATCGTGAATGCTTTACAAGGAAAAGATATTGAGATTTATGGTGATGGAACCCAGACACGAAGTTTTCAATACGTGGATGATTTAATCGATGGTATGATTAGAATGATGGCCACGGAGGATAATTTTACCGGTCCAGTGAATCTTGGTAATCCCGGGGAATTCACGATGTTGGAACTGGCAAATTTGGTATTGGAATTGACAGGATCAAAGTCCCGAATCGTGTTTGGAACACTCCCGGAAGATGATCCTAGAAAGCGCAGACCGGATATAACGTTAGCTAGAATGAAGTTAAGCTGGCAGCCGATGATCCCTTTGCGGGATGGGTTGTTGAAAACGATAGATTATTTTAAGTCTCAATTGTAATTGTTATCCTCTTTTCGCTTTTTCCCAAGTTCCTTTACCCTTGTGTTTTTTCAGATAGAAAAGTGCTTTCAACACGTTTAAATTCATGAACATGAAGTAGTAAGGAATAAATAGAATCTTTATTTTTATCTGTTTTTGGGCCATAATAGCCCCGAGCCAAGCTAGAACGTAAAAGATAATTTGTAGGATGAGTATGATCTTGTAGAGGGATGCTCCCTGTACAATGACGAGAATCAAATTCAACGGGAATAGTAGGAATAATAGAGCGGGCGTAACCGACCAGCGTAGTACCCGGTGTGATATATATTGAAAGGAGAGGGTGCCATATTTGAATAGGTTGAGTAGTTCTTTTAGCCGAGCGATAGATTGTAAACCCCCTGCTGCAATGCGTACTTTGCGTTTTTGTTCTTCGTGCATATCCATGGAGCCGGATTCAATAGCGTAGGCCTTGTCGCAATAAGCAATTTTATAACCTTGCATGGCAATTCGTAGCGAGAGAATAAAATCATCCAGTAAAGTGTCTTCGGGCATGGGGGTGAATAATTCCGTACGGATGGCGAATAATTCCCCTGCAGCTCCTACTGCCGAGTACAACTTGGAATCCCACGCTTTTAATTTTGATTCGTAGCGCCAGTAAAAACCTTCTCCACCTGAAACAGCGTTATCTTTGTCCTTATTTTCGATACGTTTTTCTCCGGCCACGCATCCCGTTTTGGGATTGGTGAAACAAGTCATAATTTCTTTTATCGACTCCGTGTTGAGCATCGTGTTGGCATCCGTGAAAATCGTGTATGATGTTTTAATAAATGACATTGCCCGGTTCAGGGCAGCAGTCTTTCCTTTGCGCTCGGGGGAAAAGAGAACCGTTATGTTCGGGTATGTGGTCAATAACATATTTGTAGAATCGGTGGAACCGTCGGTAACCCAGATCACGTGTAACTTGTCTTTCGGGTAATCGAGAGTCGCACAGTTATCCATTTTTGATTTGATGATCTTTTCTTCGTTGTAAGCTGCTATAAGTAACGTAACATCGGGAAGAGTTTCCGGAAGTGTTAACGGCTGTTCCGGGTGGAGTTTTTCTTTGATCTTGACAAGGAGGTATAATAGGATTCCGTACCCGATGTATGTGTAGAATACGATAATAATGGAAATCCAGAATAGGTATTGAAGAAATTGTGTCATAATTGTTATTTTAGATAGAATTCACTGATAACTGGGGTATGATCGCTCCATCCTTTTTCCGGCGAGTAATAGTCTGTACATTTAAACTCTTTAGAATAAAGGATAAAGTCAATGCGTAACAGGTGGTGTATTCCCCGGAAAGTATAGGCGTATCCGTTACCTCGTGTTTTGAAACTGTCCTTTAAGTTTCCCTTGATATGTTGATAAGTGTAGGATGAAGGGGTGTCATTAAAATCTCCACAGACGATTGTGGGAATTCGTGTCGTGTCAATAACTTGTCTTACAATTTGAGCCTGCGTGGCTCTGATCTTGAAATTTAGGGCTAATTCTTGTGATATATCCGTTACGACGTCTTCTACTTGTTGTATGTCTGCATTTTGTAGTGCGGGATCATCTAGTAATTTCCGTTTCCTGCTGAAATTTGTTGTTTGTAAGTGACAACTGATTATTCTTGTCGTTGTTTCCCCGGTTTGAATATCAACCCACATGGCATCATTTGTTTGGGAATCAAGAGGTATCTTCCCGAATCGCAAAATAGGGTATTTGCTAAAAATTCCCGTTCCCAAGGTTGTGGAACCGGATAAGTAAGTTATTGCATGATGGGGGCAGTTTAACAAATGGGAAAGAGTGTCTGCGTTGATCTTGGTGTTTTCCCGGTATTCTTGGAAACAGATAATGTTAGTCTCGTTATTTTTTAGAAATTCCGAAATATAGTATTGGGTTTCCAAATGTTCCCATGATTTGAATTTTCCCACGTTATAGCTGGCTATACGTAGGGGAAGTTTTCCATCTGGTAATTTGGAAGATGATAGTGTCATTTGAAAGATTGACGTGATATAACCGCTATTTAGTAAAATGGCGACGATGGGTATGATTATCCACCATTTTTTTCTAATGATCCAGTAAACGAGAATTAGTAAATTTATAATCAGAACAACAGGAGTGGCTAACCCGATGAACGTGATAAATATTGATTCATTGGGGGTTGTTTGCCCGGCCATGTATGCGATGAGGCTAAATCCAGCCGTAACGAAACTAATCGGGACCATTAAGAGTGAGAAGAAATATCTGAGAGCTGCCATAGAAGTCTTATCTTGATGTCGTTTTTAATTTTACTTTCATTATAATCGGGTTGTGGTCACTCCATGGAAGATGGGGTGAATCGTACACTAATCCAGTGAAAGATTTGTCGTAACTGATAAAATCTATTCGTAACAATCCTTTAATCCCGTTGAATGAATGTCCATATCCTTTCCCTCGATCTCGAAAACCGTCTGTTAAGTTATTTCCTGCAATATGGTTATAGGCAAAGGACACGGGCGTGTCGTTAAAATCTCCGCATACAATGACAGGGTAATGGGTCGTGTCAATGAGGTTTCGAACCTGTATAGCTTGGCTGGCACGAATGACAAAGTTGGCTTTTAGTTGTTCCACGATGTTCACAAGTGTTCGGGCTTGACCTTTCCAGTCTTTAACGCTTCTGTATTCTTCATATTTTTTGCCATTCATGCTGACATCTGTTGTTTGTAAGTGGTTATTGAATACACGGATGGTATCTTTTCCGATTAAGATGTCTGCCCACATACTATTGTTCTTTTCGGAATTAAAATTGATTTCACCGTATCGAATTATGGGATAATGACTATATATACTGATTCCAAAATTGGCCCATGCCGTTTGTCTGTTAAAAAACACACATCGATTGGGAAGTCCGAATTTTTGTTGAATGGTGATGCTATCCAGATGTGATTCTTCACAATGTTCTTGGATACATAAAATATCAATGTGATTGTCTTCTACTAATTTTTTTATATTATATTTTATATTTCGTGCGATCCAGTAAAAACCTTCAACATTATAGCTAGCAATGGTGATTTCATCTTTTGGAACATAGGGAATATCTTGTTTCCAAGGTGATTGGAACATTCCTGAAAAGAATTGATGATTACTGATGATTGTGATAAATGGTAATATAATCCACCATTTTTTATGGATCCCCCAAAATACTAGGAGATAGAAATTGACTAATATAATTCCCGGCATGAATAGACCAGATAACGCAGGAATCCACCATTTATCAGGATTGATACATGGTGCGAAAATTCCACATGCGCCCAAGAATGTCATTCCTAGGGTTGCTGGTTTCATTAACAGGTAAAAGAAAAACCTTAGTGCGGCCATTTCTCTTTATTAGGGATAAATTTATTAGTATATAATGTGGCAAAGTTAGCAATATTGTTGTTGTTTGGATTTATTTTATCTTTTTTCTGCATCTCATCAAGTACCTTTTTCATTTGGTTATTCCATGAAAGATGTCGAATCGAATTTCTTATTTCTAAAGGCGTGATATGTAATTGATTGTAAAAATTGAGTATTTGCTTTATGTCCACAGCTTCCTCGTTTGCGGGAATTTTCATGATATAAGGCATATTTTCAAAATCTTCGTCTATTTCTGAATAGATGAACGGAATGCCTCTAGCTGCATATTCTCTGTTTTTAAGCGTTTTAATATTTGTGATTCCACTACGATGGCGTCCCAAACTACCGATTCCGAAATCGCATAGTTCAAAAAGAAGGTCAAGCATTTGTCCAGCTTGCCGTCCATGCAGGATAACATAGGGTGCTAGGTGATTCTCTTTGATGATAGACATATATTCTTCACGTTCTCTAGGACTAAAAAAATCTCCAATAATATGAAAATACACTTTGTATTGGGGAGAATGAATGTAGTAATTAGCAAGGCCCTTCAACAAGCGGTCAAATCCGTGCCAATAGTGAATCTCGGCTACCCCGATTAAATGAATTTCTTGTGAAGTGTCGTTTGCTTCTTGTTTTACGGGGATGTCATTGAAATCAATCCCATTAGAGATTTGGAGTGTTGGGATTCCGAATATCGTTTTGTAATTGGAAAAGGTGATGATTTGATCCAGATATTTAGCAAGTTGTTTCCTAAAACATTTGTCGATAAGTAGTTGTATTTTCCCTTTGGATAGAATGTATTCTTGATCGTACGGATACGTGGGAATTTCCATAACCACGTGGATTCCGGCCTTTTTTATTTTACGTACTAGCCTAATCGTAAATGGATTGGCATTGTGGTCAGAGCGAATATATACCAGATCAATTTGGTTTTTAATAATGTAGCGGAAGACCGAATTGAATTCAAAACGTTTGTATAGTTTTCCTTTTATACCATCTCCGTAATCTGCCAGAATCTCTTGATCCAGCATACGGTATTTTATTCCTTGTTTTTCCGATAAATAACAAAGATGAGTCTCCACCCCGTTAGCTTCGAGTGCTCGTACTTGATAGTGGATCTTTTTGCTAATTCCATTGGTGGCGTGAAAGCCATGGAACGTGAGAAATAATGCTTTCATGCTTTGAATTTAAGTAGTTTCACCAAATTGTATTCTTTTGTGATATGAATATAGGTTAGATCTATTCCTATAAAGACAACTGATTTTATGATCAAATTGATAAATAACGAATATGGAGTTATGAAAGGGGTAATTAAAAATAGTGTTAGAAATACGATACTACCGAGTAGGATAGGGGAGAGAAATTGTTTCCCTAAATGAATGATGGAACGACGAAAGGTGATGTAATACATTTGGTAATAGCATTGAAGGAAACTGATTGAAAATGTGATCGTGATACACCAGGCTATGGCATCCAGTGTTTTGAAAATAAATAATCCGACGCATATACCTGCCACGTTGATGATTGATGAGAATAACCCACATAAAAATAGGCTCTTTGTGTCGTTGGATGCTTGGAAAATGGAGCCGGAGGTAGACATGATGATTTGTATTCCGACAGAAATAGATAATATTTGAAATATTGATACAGAGGGCATCCATTGTTCTCCGAATACCATCAAGGTGATTTCACGTGCTGAGAACCAAAGGAAAACAGATAATGGCAACCCTATGAAAGCTAGTAAACGGATGATTTTTTCGTATGAATTTGCTAGATGATTTAAATCATGCTGATAGTCTGAAAAGATGGGGTGCATCACGGGAGTGATGACATGGGTGATATTTTGTAAAGGAAGCATCATCAGCCGATATGATTTTTCGTAATATCCCAAGGGTGACATTCCCATATATTTCCCGATAAGGAGCTTATCGAGATTTCGACTAAAATAGTTGATGATATTGAACATGAACTGATAAGCCGAGAATTTGAATATTTTCCGGATAGAAGGGATGCCCCAGGTCATTTCCAGTGTTTGAGGATATTTTTGATAAGATATGATAAATAATAGGATACTGGAAAGAATGGGATTTATAATTAAAGTATAAAGTCCTGCCCCACCAAGAGCTGCCAGAATAGCGATTATACCTCCGCTTACTTGCACGCCAAGACTTCTCCATGCGAGAAATTTGAAAGCTTTCGCTTTATACAATAGGGCATTCGGGACAATGTTTGCTGATGCGAAGAAAAGATTTATAGCTAATAGCTGGGTGATCGCCTTCATGCTCGGTTCCTTGTAGAAGAAGGAAATCGGCCATGAGCAAAGGAAAAATAATAGTGTTAAGATACACCCGCTCCATACCGTGAATGAAAATAATTGGTTAAGATCTTTTTGTTGAAGTTCCTTGTTTTGTATGATAGCCGCTCCTATTCCAAGGTCACTGAATATGCTGAAGAAAAAGGTGATAACCGTTACTACGGCCACGATACCGAATTTATCCGGGGATATTAATCTGGCAAGTACTCCTGTAATAATCAATGATATGAGAATACCTGAATATTTAGCAATGGCTGTATAAAAAACACCGGAGAGTAGCTCTTTTTTAATCGAACCCATAGAATTATCTTTTTAGTAGAGATTTGAAAAGTAACACGCAAATTGTTTTACAATTCACATATTTAGAGTAGTCCATTAGGGCGCATTTCGCAATGTAAAGACGTTGTTTTGCAGGTAGTTTGAACGCATTTCGTATGGCAGCGTTGAGCATTTTAGATAAGTGATTATGAATGATTTCTCTTACTGCAGCTTGTGAATACGTGTAGTTTTTTAATTCATTTGCCACGGTAAAGTATCCTTGGATATTCTTCATTGAAAATGGACGGGTGGTGATAGAGTTTTTTCTTACTCGTCTTTTGAAAAAAGTTCGTTGAATATATTTTACTCGTGTAGCATTTAAATATAACAGAGCCGTGTATAATTCATCTTCATGGATAATGTGAGGATAAAACCGAATATTATTTTTTTTCAGGAAACTTGAACTGGAAAAACTAAGACAAGCAGATGTCCGGAAATTACCTGTTTGATCCTGTATCTTTAACAATTCTGTCCCTTGCCAAACGTTATCGGATATTTGCAGATTGCGTTGATATTGGTAGTTTCTTGGACATGTATTTTCAGCATAGAAACTTTCTGCATCGAAAAAGACAAAATCTAATTTTTCGGCAATACATTTCTGATAACATATTTCCAGTGCATCTTTTTCCAAAAGGTCATCACTGTCCATGAAATAAACAAATTCTCCAGATGCTTTTTCTAGTCCGGTGTTGCGGGATATAGATAAACCTTGATTTTCTTGAGAGAATATTTTTATTCTATGGTCTTGTTTTGATAGTTCCAAGAGTAGAGAAAGACTATTGTCTGTGGAACCATCATTTATGATAATGATTTCAATGTCATATAATGTCTGTTTTTGTATTGATTCAACGGTTTGTTTTATGTATAACTCTGTGTTGTATACAGGAATAATCACGCTGACTTTAAATGAGTTCATTATATTCTAAATATGGTTACTATTATTATTGACAAGGGGAACTAATTCTTGTGTCCGTTCCCATGTTTTGTTTTGAAAATTGTATCGTTTGATAATTTTCGCAGGATTGCCTACGGCAACAGAATAATCGGGAATATTTTTGGTAACAACGCTTCCTGCTCCAATTTGGCATCTTTTACCGATATGAACTCCTGCAACGATGACAGAGTTGGCCCCGATATGGGACTCATCATCAATGATAACTTCTTTTTTTACTAAAGCCTGTTCGTTAGAATCCCGTTCTCCATCTTCATATCCATGATTGAAACCGGAAATAAAGACATGTTGTCCTAAGCCTACTTTATTGCCTAGATATACGGGACCTATAATGACAGAGCCGATCCCGACACGGGCATTATTACCGATAATGATATTGCCCGCTCCATTATTTATTGTTGTAAAATCTTCGATAATCGTGTTATTACCAATAGAAAACTGATTCCACGGGAACACGTCAATACGTGATTTTCTTCGGCGGATGATTGCCCCTTTCCCTTTTTTGTGTACAAAGGGATTAATGAACCATTTAACCCAGAGACGAGGCCGGGGATTATTAGTAGGGGAGATTGACCACATGATGAATCTCTTAATTTGAGTATTTCTTTTTATAACAGTTTTTAATTTATCAAACATTTGATGTGTTTTTATAGGTCTTTAATTCCATAGTTTTCTGAATACCAAAAGTCTGTGGGAGAATTTATTTTAAAATGATTTTTAAGACCTCCATAGAAATCTTGTAAAATACTTATATCAGGCCCATTGTTTGCTTCGATGACAACTGGACCGTCTTCGGTATAGGCGATGTCCCAACCAATATATTTTATATCGCAAAATTTGAAAGCGAGCTTTAACGTGAATTCTACAATCTTGTCCCAGAATGGAATATGGAATCCTTCAAATTTGAAATTAGTATAAGGGTGTGCTAGAAACTTTTCCTGATTATTTGTTAGGGCATATTTATAGAGTTCTCCGGTGTTTGGATTTACTTTTGTGTAAAGACCACCTGAAGTTGCGTTATCAATTTCCATTCCTCCATGTCCCATTCTTAATAGTGCGAATAAAATTTTTATTTTAGAGTTATCAATACATTCAGTTACAATTCTAAATGTATTTATTGAAAATGGGTATATTTCGTTTATGATGGTATGTTGTGTTAACCCGGCCTGAATGATATAATCTTGTTTAACGATTTCTTTTATGTATTCAAGATCTACTATAACGTTCTTTTGTTTATCAATAAAAGTATTAGGATTTGTCTTGTTTAATACGTGAATACCAGTGCCTCCAACTCCGAATCTTGGTTTTATAAAAAGTTTTTTGTCTGGTATATTTTGAATAATTTCTAATGTTTCTTGTAAAGTTATAATATTTTGCTGATCATTTAAAAATGAGTTATTTCTAGTATAGAGAATTGTTTTTGGTTGATTTATTCTTAAACCTTGACAGATTGTGTAGAAGAGAAACTTGTCTTCACAAAGAATATTCCTTTCTTTGAAAGATTTCGGATAGAACAGATAATAAGCAAAGTAATCTGGAATATAATTTTTCATTTCTGATATGCTTAGAGGGCAATCTGAGCGATACATATTATAGCGGAAATATTGTATTGGGTATATTTTCCAATATTTCCATAGTTCATGTGTTTCTTTTCGAATTTTTGATGGACTTTTCTTTTGGGTACACTGAATGTATTGGTTGATATAGTAATTGTTTTTTTGTTTGTAATAAATCCGGTGTGATTTTTCCGAACTTTTTTTTATGAAAAAATATAATATTCTTTTTGTAAGTGACATGGTAATAAGTGATTTACGTTATTGATTCTTGATAAAGATTTTCAAAATAGAATTATTTTGTTACTTGCTTTGCTCTAAAATTCTAATGATTTGTTGTTCTGCATTTGTTTTTATTTTGAATTCAACCCGTCGGGAACGTTCTTTGTTTTCTGTTTGATTTGGATTATAGATTAGATGACTGGAAGATAAACCATTGGCGGTAAGTTTACTTTTAGTCCAGTGGAGTAGTTGTTCATCTTTTATCTGCGAAAGGATATACTCTAATACTTTGCGAGTCCTGTCCTGTGAAAGTTCCATGTTGTTGAAATAAGCTTGATAGGGTGAGGATTCTCCGGCCCATTCGCTGGACGTGTGGCCTTCTATACGAATCTCTTCAATATCGTTCTTGTATTTGGGATCGGTTAGAATCTGTATGAATCGGGGAAAAAAACTATCCAGAATACTTTTGAAATGATCGTTTAACTCGGCACTTCCGACCTTAAATAAGATTTCGGGATTTTCAAAACGGATGGAAAGCGTTAAGGAATCCAATACGGCATTCCAGATTTGCAGATTCTTTGTAAATTCCTTTTTTAAATCGTTCGTGATTTCAACCTGTGTGGTTTCATAGGTTTGGGCAATGGAAGTTATTTTATTTTTTTCGAGATTCACACTTCTCATATACACGATAGAAATGAAAAGAAAGATCATCATAAGTACAGACATCAAGTCTGAGATTGACATCCATTGGTTTTCTTCTTTCGATGATTTAAATATTCTCATAATACACAATTAGATGTTCATTCCACGTCATTTGTTTTTTTGTACAGTGTATCGTGGTCTTGTGATAATTTCTTGATAATCGTCATTAACGTCTTGGTAAACTTCTCTAGTTCGGTTAATTCCCTTTCATACTTTTCTTCCATACGGTTTAATTGAGAACTCATTTGTTGTTCCGAGCCTTTGATAAATTCACCGAATGAGGTCACTTGCTCCATGAAAACATGATTTTGTTTCATATTTAGATTATTGGATTTTCCCAAAAAGGTTTCGATGTTCTGTATTGTTTCTTGTAATTTAGAAAGAGTGTCTTGAAGTTGTTCCTGTATTGTCTGGTTAAATTCTTGGGAATGTATGATATGCTGTAATTGTTGTTCCAGTATATCGTATATCTTTAAAATGGTTTGATTAATTTGTTCTGAAATCCTATTGTCTAAATTGGATATAACCGTTTGGAGAGAACTAGCAAGTGCTTCCGTGTTGAAATGTAATTCTCTGGCAACCATATTTTGTAGATTGTCGTTCAGGGATTGAAAATTATTCTTGAGTTGTTCGTTTGAAAATTTAACTTCTTGAACCAATGCCAGTGTGGCTGTCGGTTGTGTATTTTTCTCGATATTTTCAAGTACTAGGAGTAATTGTTTGTCTGTGATCTCTTCTTCCTGTTCTTCTTCTTTTCTAATCCCGTAAAAAACGGGTACAAGCTTGAGTATTAACGAGGCTAACATACCTGCGATAGAAGTTAAAAAGGCTGTTTTTAATCCTTCCAATAATTGCGGAATAGATGAGTCGATTTGCTCGACACTGAAAACCCACAGGCCGTACATGATACCTCCAAAAGTTCCCAGTAATCCGAGACTAACCACAGTTGAACTTAATAGTTGAGGATTAAACCATTTGCGCCCCAAGTATGGAAATAGAAATATGATCAACGAACTGATAATAGATATATAATCATTCATAATCTTCTTTTTTAGTGTATAGATTCATATATTTTCAGTAATTGTTCTGCCGTGTGTTGCCAAGAGAATAGCTTACTTCTTTCCAAGCCGTATGCAATTTGTTGATTCCGGTAGGGAACGTCTGTTTCCAGTCTGAGTAATTCCTTGGCGATGGCATTAACGTCTAGCGGATTAACCAATATCGCTCCGTCTCCTGCGATTTCCGGAATGGCAGAGGTGTTAGAAGTAATGACCGGAGTGCCACATGCCATGGCTTCCAAAAGAGGAATTCCAAAACTTTCCCGTAGGGAAGTGTAGAGGAAAGTCCGGGCACCATTATATATGGCGGGCAAATCAGAATGGGTGATATAGCCCGGAGAATAGAGCATATTTTTAATGTTTTCGATACCCTCTTGTTTTAATATTTGATGGATGACTTCTTCTTTCAGGTCTGCAATCAACAGGGGTAATGGGTGGGCAGATTGTTGTACATACACGCTATACGCTTTTAACGTGCGTGGTGTATTTTTTTTAGGATCGGTATTTCCCAAGAAAAATAAATATTCTTTGGACGGGATATATTTTTTCGTGGTGTCATAAACCGATTCTAGCGGATGGAAACGCTGGCTGAAACCATTGTGAATGGCGATAATTTGTTCTTCCGGCAGATGTAATGTTTCCTGAATCCGATGACATTCGAATTGGGACACGGTAATAATCTGTCTACACTTTTTCAGTATCCGGGGAACAACAAAACGACGATAGTACCATCCCATGTTTTGGTACATGGACTTATTATTGTGTACCCGTTTTTCTAAAAATATAATATCATGTAATGTGAGGATTAGTGGTGCCGGACAGAATAATGGAGCTGTGTTACTCGTACAATGTACAATCTCCGGTTTTATCTTGCGTATGGCTAGTGGTAAGGCAACTTGTTCCCATAGCGGATAGGTCGGGCATTTTATTTCTATAATATGGAAGTTGGCTGATTCTTCCAGACAATGATCTTCTCCGGGGGCAACCAATATGTAATATTCATGAATATGATCTAGCTTTTGTAATTCCCGGATTGTTTCGAGAGCGACAAAATCCATCCCGTGTTTATTCGTGCGAAAAATGCGTTGTGCTTCAATGGCTATTTTCATAGGGTTCATTTTATAAAGTTGAGGAACCATTCTTTTCCGTGTTCACGAACTTTTTGTTCATTCCCTTCATCCGGAATAAATTGACTACCATCATGATAAATAACAAGGGTAGTTTGTTGATTGATTTTTTGAACCGATCATCCACTAGTTTGTCCGGTATGGCGAGACACAACGTGACTCCCATGATAAGAAATAAAGCCCACCATTTCAAGGCAAGCGGCCAATCAATGATTTGCATGATACTTCCCATCACGATGATTCCTCCGAATAGGATAAGACGAGGTGGTAACATCCATTGGATCAGTTTATCACTGTAATCAATATTCCCGGACAAGATTGCTTGGGGAAGATCCTTGAAGACTCGTCCCCATTGAGCGAATTGTGTTGCCAACCAACGGCGGCGTTGGTTGTAAAATCCTTTTTCTCCTTGTGTCTTTTCATCGTATACGTACACTTCGTCCAGAAATTCAATAAATATTCTCTGTTTGAGTAATAAAACTTCTAATTCTTTATCTTCCCCTGTGGTGACGAGGTGTTTTACGTTGTCATGGAACCATTGATAGTTGAATATCATTCCCGAACCTATCAGGGCGGAGGATATGCCTAGTCTTACATGTCCACGTCGGAAAATGGAGTTGTTAACTTCTTCACTAAGACCATCAAGAACCGCAATGTCCGTGTTCCGATTCTTTGCCGTCCGGTGTGCTTGGATAGCCTGCACTCCGGCATCAAAGACTTTATTAATTTCTAATAAAAAATTTGTATCAACAATATTATCGGCATCCAGAATAACAACAGCATCAAATTCATCCCGTCCGAAGTGGTCCATGGCGAAATTCAGGGCTTTCGCTTTCGAACTATTTTCATAGTTTGCTTTGAGTAGCGTGATTGGGAGTTGAGCCAACCGTTCGTTCGTGGTTTCCTGCATGTGATCCGAGATGACAATTACTTTGTACAGCTCTTGTGGATAGTGTTGTTGTAGGAAAGACTCCACGACCGGAAGGATAACCCTATCCTCTTTATAAGCGGGGAACAGGATGGCGAATTTATGTTGTTTATTGGCTGTCGGGTAATATGATTTTCTTGTTCCTAGAGAGGCAAGAGAATAAATTAGTGGGTATGCAACGGCAATACTTGCAAGAATCCAACAAATATACTCGAATATGTATAATACTTCTTGAATATTCATATATTTTCTCTTTTATGTTTTAATAGAAAAAAATCCTTACTCCCGTCAAAAATGGCCTTTGCTTGCAATAATCTGCCGTGTAGTAGATACATCATTATATTTTTAGGATTGGCCATTAAAAGCTGATATAGTATAGATATATAGAGTGTCCTTCCTTGTCGATTGCGCCATGCGTATAACAAGCGATTCCGGGTGAGGTAATATGTTTTTAAAGGAGAATCTTTACCGGTACTGCGACTTTCTTTGTGGTATATGGTGCAACGAGGTTCGTACCATAACTGATATCCTTGTCTTGACATTTGTGTACACCAGTCCATTTCTTCGTAATAGAGGAAATAGATTTCCGGCATCCTCCCGACTTGTTCGACTACTTCTCGTTTTACCATCATGGCGGCTCCATGTAAATAACTCGTTTCTTGTGGTATGTCGAATTGTCCTTCATCCGTTTCGTTATACCCGATAGTCCGATTACGTAACGTGTATTTGCTTAAAGGAGTGAACCCTGCGAATTGTATATGCTGGGGTGGAAAAGCAAATTTGATTTTTGGACTTACGGCACCTATTACCGGGGAGCTATACAATCTTTCGTATAGATACTTTAGATCGTTGGCTGTGACCAATGTATCATTATTTAGCAAGAATATCCCTTTTCCTTTGGCAGTCTGAATCCCCAAATTATTTCCTCCCGAAAAACCTACATTTTGTTCACTGCGAATGACGTGAACTTCCGGATATTTTTTTTGAAGAAGTAACGCTTCATTCTGAATAGAACCATTATCGACAATAATAAACTCGTACGAGCAATCTTGTGGGTATTGTTGTAGAGATTCTATTAGTTGGCAGGTTTCTTCCAAACCGTTATAATTAATAGTAATAATGGATATATCAGGTTGTTGGTTCATTCTGTGTTAACTCTTTATCGTAATAGGGTGCAATGAATAGGAATACAAATAGAATACAAATGAGGATACCGTTCGGGTAAGTCGTGATGTCATTGGCATAGGCCGCAACAAATACACCTGCCAGACCGGCTATAATGGAAAATAGAATATTCTTCAATCGTTTGTCCTTGATGATGAACATGGCAATATAGGAGGCCCGTGTAAAAATGAGGACCAGCAAAGAAAGATAGAGAGATAATCCCACGATTCCAGTCTCCAGCCAATACATCGTAAGTAGGGAGTCCGGGGGCAATTCGGATAATTTACTATTTATAGCAAAACGTTCCATGCGTCCCCCGCTTAGTCCCAATCCGACCCCGAAAGGCTTATCCCTCATTAGAGGAATCATTTTTTCCTTGTTGATCCCTCTGACTTTAAAAGAGGCATCTTCTTTATTGAAAGCGGAACGCATCCTGCGGATAATGGAGTTACTATTGCCTATATTGGTTTGGGTGAGAAATAAGATAATGACTATTAATATTCCTCCGGCAATGAATAGATTCTTGAAACTTCGACATAGTACTGCGTATGCGCATAACCCGACTAAAGGAACAGCAATGGCGCTACGGGTTCCGGAGATTAATAATCCGTAGGTAGAGGTAAGGGCAGTAAGCCAAAATAGATATTTTATCCAACGTGTTTTAACGAAAAAGCCTGAAATCCCGAATACGACTAGAGAAAGTCCCATTGTGATTCCAAAGTTTGCCGCATCCGATAGGAAGGAAAAGTAACGAACTCCGTAATGGATAATATGGGTTCTTGCCCCGCCTTCTACAAACAACCAGTATAATTCGGCAGAGTCAAATCCATGACTTTTTTGCCAATATCCTTTTAAGGCTGCCAATATGGATAAGATAGCCCACAGGACTAATAGCCAATGAAAATGTTTGAATTGAGTAAAGAGGACGGGTATAATTATAGCACTTATCAACGGGAAAAGAGCATATCCGTTTATGGCGATAAACCATGCGTCAGCCACCGCTAACGGGTTGAAAAGTTCAAATAAACAATAAAAGAACCATATACCCCATAAAGCGGTTAGCGCATTAAAGCCACGTCTCCATTCATATACTTGGAAGATGTTTTTTAAAAGAAGAAGACATCCGATCCCTAAAGTTAAACCGAGCATAATCATTCCAAATTTCAATGGAATATATCGGTCAATTCCAGTGATGACGTAGTTTATGACAAAAAAGACGTAAAAGTAATACTGTTTCCGGCAAAATTTGGCTGTAACCATGGCTATTGCCGGTAAACAGGCAAAAAGAAGGGCCGGGATAATTCCTCCTTTTAGTGTTAATAGGTATATAGCACTCAGACCGATGAAAAATGCGATCGCTGTAATATAGGACGAGCCATTTTTAATCATTACGGTGTTTATCTTTAGAGATTTGTGTTGTCTTGTCGTTTGCAGTTAGTCCTAATTGTGAAAGTTGATACAATAATTTGCGTAAAAAAGAATAAGGTGGCATTAAACCATTCACGTCTTCCGCCGCATCCCGTTTCGTGTAATTTAATACCAAAAACAGGGGTGCTTTATGACACATTTCTTTTGTCCGTTCAAATCGTTGTTGATCTGTATTTTTCCATGTACGTCTAGAATCTACAACTTGTAAATTTAGGCTGACATTTTGTAAGATATTGGCTGTTAATGCGGCTTCTTTTAACGAAGGATACTCTACGATAACGATTTTTTCCTTTAGGCTGTTCTTTTCCAAATCATCCGGGTCATTCATGTTCAAGGATTGAATAAAAGCTTGAGCATCTGTCTGTGGTTCATTTTGCCAGGATAATTGTGTTACGTCATATCCTCGTTCCATAAATTGTTGAGCCATTTGCTCCATGATATAGCTCTTTCCTTCTCCGGGTTCGTTACTGATTAAATTTATAATATTACTTTGATCAGGCTTAAAATAAGTCGTTGCGGAATTGCACAAGTTTTGTGCGGAAAGCGTGGCGTAAACTTTATTATATCTTCTGGCTGCAAGAGATAATTGCCGGGTGAAAGCTCCCAGAACCTTACATCCGGTTAATTGTTCGGCTTTGAAGAGATTGTGTAATGTATGATCCAGTATCTCAATAATCAAGAAGAAAAATATTGTGAATATTAATGTTGCTAAATAAGCTCCGATTGTTAGTAATTTGTGTTTACCAAGTGCGGAGGGAACTAAGGGGTAGTAGGGGGCGTTCATTAGTTTCAAACTGGCAGAATTCATTTGAATACTCTTCTGTTTTAATAAAGCTGTATTCAAGGCGTCAAGAATCGCTAAATATCTTCTTTCATTGATGTTTACCATACGTTCTTTACGTGTTAGGGTCGAACCGATAGGGGCAAAATGAATGTATTTTTGAGCCATATGAATCTTTCGTTTATTTAAAACGATTAATTCTGCCTGAGCCTTTTTATAGGCGAGAACTTGTTTCAACCACTCTTCGATCATGTTCTCGTTGGAAATTCCCTCTTTACTATATTTCAGATACCCTATTTTATGAACGGCTTCAGTTAAAGCCGTCTCGTTTTTGTCTAATTCACGCTGGAGAGAATCAATGGTTACTTTCGAAACAGCATCACTCGTGTAGTATTTTGCCATGGCCAGCTTTTCATTGATCTCGCTGATTTTGCTATTTAAAAGGATAAACGAATTATTGTTTTGAATAATTTCCGTGTATAATTGCATCCTTTTTTCGAGTTCCCGTTTTAAACTATCAGTTGAATTATAATTATTTAGTGTTTCCCAGTATTGTAATTCGTAATCCCGATTCAAAGCTGCCACATGCTTTGTCTCTTCGTCATAATTGATCACTTGTTTTTCCACTCGATATTTGGTAAGGGAATCTTCTGAAATCTTGAGTTCTTTTCCAATACTATCCAGTTCGTGGCGGAAATGTTTGATGACATTATTAGTTTCGCCGAAACGTAGCTCTTGATATTGTTTATTAAATTCATCAATCAAAATCAGTACTGTTTGATATGCGATACCGGGATCGTTTGTTGTATATGAAACTTCAAGCACATCACTATTACCAAGGCGTTTGACATATATTTTTTTCAAAGTTTCCCGATTTACATAGGGGAGATTCCATTGATATATTCCGTAGACGTAGTTTGTCGGATCGTTTGTTTCATAAGCAAGTAACTTTTCGTAGGTACGTTGCTCGTTGATCGAATCATTATCAGATTTTTTATCTATTAAATTATGAATAGGTATTCCGTGATTGTAGAGATTTCTATAATTACTGGCTTTTGTATAGATATTGTCTTTATGGGGATCACCGTATACCATAATGCGAGCATATAGGCGTAATGAAACCTGTTTTAAGGTTTGGTCCGCAGTGATGATATTTAACAGGTTATCCATCATACTACCTTGAGTATAAGATGTCGTGGTAACCCCGCTTTCGGATAAAATATTGACACCCGTGATAATTCCGGTATATATGGAGCAAGTCGTCGTGTAATCGCGGGGGGAATTATTGGTTTTCCAGTAGACGAGAGAAGCAACGATAATCGGTGCTATGATCAACCAGAAGCGAATACGATAGAAGAACTTGATAAAGTAGGTAATATATTTCATGGCTATTGGTTTCTAAAATGAATATTACTGATGAGTTCAAGCTTTAAGAACATGATGTTTAATTCATTTATGATTTTCTCATATTCAATTTTTGCCACTTTCTGTGAATGTTTCAAGTCACTTAGCGACCTGTCCTTGTTGTTTTTGTTATTGATATAGTCAAGCTCCGCTACCTGATATTCTGCGTTATACAGGGTAATGGACTCTGTTGCTAGCTTTAACAATTTCAATTGGTATTGAATGTTGCAATATAATTCGATAATTTCGTTTTTGATTTCATCGAATTTAATCTGTTGCGTGTACTCTGCATTCTTGACAAGTTCTTTTTGTTTTTTCACGTTTACCCGATGGCTGAAGAACCTGTTGAAAGGAATAATGATATTGGCTCCTATGGACCAGCTATTTTGAGTTGCTCCGGAATATACGGTTGTTAAGGGTGTATACTGGCTTTCTTGATCGGTATATGTTCCGAGAATTCCATACGTGTACCCGGCTCGTACGGAAAAGTATTGTAACCAATCTCGTTTGGTTGCCTTTAGGTCATTACGGGCAGCCTCGATAGATGCGCCTATTGCTTTCAGCCGGGGATTTGTTTTAGCTCCTTCAAAAAGCGAGTCCAGTGGAGGTAATTGATAGTTAATATATTCATTGGTTGTTAATGTTTGCGGAACGAAACTTTCATAAGGAAGAATAGAATCCCTTTTCTGTTTCTCTTGAGCAAGGCAAACAAAATCAGCACATAATAAACAGGCTATAATAATATATTTAGCACCCATATTTTAAAATATTGTTAATCACACATTCTCTTTTTGCACAAACGCCGTGAATGTTTTGCAAATGATCTTTATATCGTTCCCGAACGAAAAGTTGCGGGCATATTTTATATCTAGTTGTTTTCTTTCTTCTGCGGAAAGGGCTCCTTGGTCACCTCTTTTTTCTACTTGCCATAAACCGGTGAGTCCGGCAGGTGCCATGAAACGCTCGATGTATTCGTCCGTGGTTAGTAATTCCGCCTCGTATAAGGGGAGGGGGCGGTTGCCGACGATGGACATATCTCCTTTCAGTATATTAACCAGTTGAGGAAGTTCATCAATGCTATATTTACGGATGAAACGTCCGACTTTGGTAATTCGGGGATCGTTCTCGAATTTGACGAAAGCATTTTTCTGTTGTTTCCGTCTGTTCTTTAATAATTGTTTTTCTGTCGTGATGAAATCATCGGCCACGAGAAGAGTCTCGTTGGTTTGATTGGAGGTTGGGGAAGTTTCGGTATGAGCCTGTTGATCTTGTGTTTCTTCCCGGTATTGATTCAAGGCCTCGAATTCCTTCAGGCGTTTGTCCGCATCCACGTACATGGAACGGAATTTGAGGAAATCAAATATGTCGTAATTACTTCCGACTCGTTTGGATTTATATATAATAGGACCTTTACTTTCGATCCGGATGGCAAGTGCCGTTACAATCAGAAACGGGGAGAGGCAAATAATTGCCGTCCCGGAAAAGAGAATGTCAAATGTTCTTTTCCACCAAGGGAGCTTGAATCTCCGGGGATTATTTTGAACATGAACTGTCGTGTGCTGTTTTATTTTAGGCAGGAAAGCCAATGTCGTTTGTAAATCTTCCGGGGTTGTGTTGATATTGACGATTTCGCTAGTGCCAGCATGAAGATAGTCCACAATATCTTCTTTTGCAATCTTCTCTGAAAGCAGTAGTAGATACGTGTTCTTCAGATCGCCTTGAGCGATGGCATTCAACCATTGTAAATCCCTTTTTTTATTGTATGATTCGACGAAGATATAGGTAGGGGATATATCTTTCTTCGATTGTTCATTGATGCACAAAATCGTTTTAATCGGGTTATTGAAAGTAATAACTTGACAATTCAGACAGTGTGATATTTTGTTTATCCAGTCCGTGTTTTCCCCGATATAGTACGTGTACATATCTTTACCGCAATAAATTACGTACTCTGATCTTCAGCTCCTGCGGGTTGAAAGGTTTTAGCACGAAGTCAGAGGCTCCTGCCTCCAGCAATTCAATTCGGTCGTTACTGCTCTCCAGGCTGGATAAAATAATAACGGGTATAAAATTGAACGTGGAGCTTGCTTTTAGCTGCTTGAGGAATGTTCTTCCGTCCATTTCCGGCATATTTACGTCCGATATAATAAGATCGGGAATGTTTCCTGCGTGCATCCATGCAAGAGCTTCAATCGGATTTCCTTCCGAATGTACATTATAATCCTTGGATAGTTGGATCGTGATGACTTTCGCTATTTCAGGCTTATCATCCACTATCAGAATGTTTTTACTCATATATCACCTTCTTTTAACAGCACAAAGATACAACATTGTTACAAAATAGCCTTATTTTTGTTTGTGTAAATGTGAGAAATGTTTATTTTTTTTGTACATTTCGTCGATTTTAATCGAAATATAGAATGGGTGTATATGAAAGCCTTACGAGAGAAGAACTCGTTAGAAAGTTGTTGGCGCAAGAAAATTTGTGTCATGAGCTGCAAGGAAAAGTCGGGAAATTGCAAGAAGAGATTTTCCAACAAGCAAAGAACGGGGAGAGCGAGGGGGAAAATGAAGGTGATGTATGTGAGAATGTGGTAGTGAAACGAACAGAAAAGTTCTTGGCGGATAACGTGGTCAGGTTATCGTTAATGTTAGAGGCCGGTAACGTTTTCCCCTGGTTTGCAGATATTGTCAGCGGGAAAATCGAAATCGGGGATGAATTATTCAAGGCGTACGGCGTTGATCGAAAGGAATTTCATGATGACTTTTTTCGTATGACCACTTTTATTGCCAGTATTTATCCGGATGATCGGGGAATTTTTGAGGCTATTTATAATAGTCTTTTGGCGGGTGAGTCGTGTAAGATTGGGCTGGAACTCCGGTTAGATTTATTAAATACCGGGGAGTATAAATGGGTGGATTTAAAAGGGGTGGCTCAGGAATTTGACGAACGAGGAAAAGTTACGAAAATTCTGGGTTTTATTGCTGATATTCAAAAAAGAAGAGATGATGAACAGGCTTTAATCGAGGCCAAGCAACGGGCGGAAGAATCGGATCGTTTGAAATCGGCCTTTTTGGCTAATGTTAGTCACGAAATTCGGACTCCGTTGAACGCTATTGTCGGTTTTTCCGAGGTGATTGCTCACACGGAAAGTGAATGTGAACGGGAAGAATATTTGGATATTGTCAAGGCGAATAGTAATTTATTGCTGCATCTGATTAATGATATTCTTGATTTATCTCGCATCGAATCCGGTAAAATGGAATTTATAGATGAGAATATACAGATGGACGAGTTGTGCGAGGAGTTACGGCAAATGCATCAGATGCGGATAAAGAATGACGTGAAGGTAATTTTCAAGCGACCCGTGGCATCTCTGACGATTGTTTCCGATTCTCACCGTTTGAGACAACTCTATTCAAATTTGATTTCCAATGCTATAAAATATACAGAAAAAGGGTCAATCACTCTCGGGTACAAGTTGAAGGGAGATATGATGGAAGGATATGTGCGAGATACCGGGAGCGGGATTCCGGCAGAAAAATTGAATAATGTATTCGGGCGTTTTGAAAAGCTGGATTTGTTAAAACAGGGCTTCGGGTTAGGGTTGTCTATCTGTAAATCCATTCTGGACAAAATGGGTGGAGAAATCTGGGTAGAATCCGAGCTTGGTGTCGGGTCTTGTTTCTATTTTTCAATACCTTATAATGGTACGTTTCCGGTTGCAGGAGAACAGAATAAACCGTTAATATTGGTAGCGGAAGATATGGATTGTAACTACGAGTTGGTCAAGGCTATACTGGAAGAGCGCTATTCCGTGCTAAGAGCGAATGACGGGATTGACGTGGTGACAAAATACGAATCGAGTAAACCGGATTTAATTTTAATGGATGTCCGGATGCCGGGATTGGATGGCCTGTCTGCGGCTGGGATTATCCGGGAATTGAATCCAACCATTCCAATTATAGCTACCACGGCCTTTGCTTTTGAAACGGATCGTGAAATGGCTCTTGCTGCCGGATGTAACGAATATATGCCCAAACCGTTAGAGGCTGAAAAGTTGAAAACTATGATTGAAAGATGTCTCGAAAATAAATTATAGTTTGTACATTTGTAACAGCGTTTACGTGCGTTAATTAAAAAATGAAGTGTATGAAAATAAATCCTGCTGAATATAAAATATTAGTGGTGGATGATGTTCAGTCAAATGTGCTGTTGTTAAAAGCTTTGCTTGGGCGTGAGGGGTTTGGTATCGTGTACGCAATGAACGGGACGGAAGCTTTGGAAAAAGTGAAAAGTGAACATCCGGATTTGATTTTGTTGGATGTTATGATGCCCGATATGGACGGGTTTGAGGTGGCAGGACGTTTGAAGGTGGAGCCGGAACAAGCTGAAATTCCGATTATATTTTTGACCGCGTTGAATGACTCGGCAAGTGTTGTGAAGGGGTTCCAACTCGGGGCGAATGATTTTATATCGAAACCTTTTCGTCGGGAAGAGCTGTTGATCCGGGTGGAACATCAACTTTCTCTGGTGGATGCCAGACGAATTATTCTACGTCAGACCGAGGAATTAAGAAAGACAATAGCCGGTAGGGATAAACTTTATTCCGTGATTGCTCATGATCTGCGCTCCCCGATGGCCTCCATCAAGATGTTGTGTAACACGATTATGATGAGTATCGACCCGCAAACCGTTCCGGGGGACGTGTTCGAGATGTTGGAAATGACCAATAAAACGGCAGAGGAAGTATTTTCTTTATTAGATAATCTGTTAAAATGGACCAAGAGTCAGTTGGGTAAGTTATCCAATGTTCCGCAACCGATAGATATGGTCGGTTTGGTTGATGGGGTTATTGAGGTGTTTAAGCCGATAGCGGAGAGCAAGTCAATTTCCTTGGAATTGAATTCAGAAGTCGAGTTTATCAATGTTATCGTCGACATCGAGATGATAAAATCCGTCGTGCGTAATTTGATTTCGAATGCGATTAAATTTAGTCATAAAGATACCGTTGTTATGGTACACGTGAAGATTCAAGATGTTGCCGATGAGAACAAGACGGGAGAGGGGAATGGTAAAGAAGTACTTGTCACCGTGTCTGATAGAGGCTGTGGGATCAAAAAAGAAGATCAAGGAAAACTGTTAAATGAGGCCACGCATTTCACGACCTTTGGTACGAATAGCGAGGAAGGCTCCGGTTTGGGCCTATTATTGTGTAAAGATTTCGTGAGCAAAAATCATGGGCGCTTGTGGTTTACCTCTGAAGAAGGTGTCGGTTCAAACTTTAATTTTACAATTCCGATAAAGTGATTTTATTCCAGACAAATCAGTTACAGATTAACAAGTTACAGGTTGGTATCGTATGAACTTGTAACCTGTTAACTTGTAACTTGCAACTAACATAAAAGGCGGTCAATCGACCGCCTTTTATGTTTCTTATTCAAATTCTTTTAGAATTTTCTCTACTTCTCCGGGGGTAACCCGTCCGTAAACTTTTTCACCGATCAGTACAACCGGGGCAAGTCCGCAGGCGCCCACACACCGCAAGCTGGTTAGAGAGAACTTCCCGTCTGGGGTAGTCTCTCCGACATTTACTTTTAGGATACGTTTGAATTCATCCAGAACTTTCTCTGCACCCCGAACGTAGCAAGCGGTTCCCATGCACACGGAGATCGGGTGTTCCCCTTTCGGGGTCATTGAGAAGAAAGAATAGAAGGTCACCACCCCGTACACTTTGGATACGGGTATATCTAGTTGACGGGCGATCACTTCCTGCACCTCTCTGGGCAGGTAGCCGATCAAGCCTTGTGCTTTGTGCAAGATGTTAATTAACTCTCCCGGTTGGTTCCCGAATTCTTCACACAGTTTTACCAGTTGGTCAACTTTGCACTTCGCTAATGTTATTTGTGTCATAATGATAACTTCGAATATTATTGTTCAATAATCTCTTTTCCTCTGTTAAAGTAGCACGTATGCAGCAAATGATGGGCTCTTTCGCTCATGGGTTTGCCCAAGAACTCTTCGTACAACGAGATGATGTACGGGTTCTGGTGGGATTTCCGGAGCGATTTTTCGCTGTCTTCCGTGTAAAGAGCCCGTGTACGTGCTTTCAACAAAGAAGAATCTCCATGGTGCAAGGGCTGACCTCCACCACCGATACATCCACCGGGGCAGGCCATAATCTCGATAGCATGGTATTTGGATTTACCGGCTCTGATTTCGTTCATGAGCTTGCGGGCATTTCCTAAACCGTGTGCCACGGCTACTTTCAATTCGAATCCGTCGACATCAATCGTGGCTTCTTTCAGATTCTCGATACCTCTGACACCTTCAAAGTTCACGTTATCCAAGGTTTTACCCGTGTGGATTTCGTAAGCTGTACGTAAGGCGGCCTCCATCACGCCTCCGGTTGCCCCGAAGATTACGGCAGCACCCGTGGATTCTCCCAGCGGTGCGTCGAAGTCTTCGTCTTCCAGTTGCATGAAATTGATATTGGTCTGTTTGATCAACGCGGCTAACTCTCGGGTAGAGATGGAGTAATTTACATCCGGGTCCCCGTTTGTCTTGAACTCGTCTCTTTCACACTCGAATTTCTTGGCCAGACAAGGCATCACGGATACCACGATGAGGTTTTCACGTTTGATACCCATTTTTTCGGCCCAGTATGTCTTGGCTATAGACCCGAACATTTGTTGTGGTGAACGGGCACTTGACGGCATATCCAGTAAATCCGGGAATTGTTTCTCGAAGAAATTCACCCAACCCGGGCAGCAAGAGGTGATGATCGGTAATTTCACCGATTTATCGCCATTCAGGAATGCTCCCAGACGACCCAGTAATTCGGTGCCTTCCTCCATGATGGTCAAGTCGGCTGCGAAGTCGGTGTCGAATACCTTGGCAAAGCCCAGTTTGCGTAAAGCGGCCACCATTTTTCCGGTAACAGAAGTTCCTGCTGGAAGAGCGAACTCTTCACCCAAGGCGGCACGGACGGCCGGGGCGGTTTGCACGATCACGGTCTTGTCCGGATCAGCTAAATCTTTGATCAGGCGGTTCGTGTGATCCAGTTCCGTCAAGGCTCCCACGGGACATACGGCAACGCACTGTCCGCAGAAAGTACATTCGGAATCTTGCAGTGACTGGTCGAATGCGGGCATCACGACGGAGCTGAATCCCCGGTTAACGGCACCCAGCGCACCCACGGTCTGCACTTCATTACACATCATCTCGCAACGACGGCAATAAATACATTTCGTGGCATCCCGGCGGATAGAAGGGGACAGGTCAACTCTGAATTCCGTTTTCTCTCCCTCGAAAGGAATTTCCCGGATACCCAATTTAATAGCTACGGATTGCAATTCGCAATTACCGGATTTGGCACACACCAGACAGTCTGACGGGTGGTCGGACAACATGAGTTCCAACACGGTCCTGCGGGCGTTCAGTACCCGGATCGTGTTCGTGTGTACGTTCATGCCGTTCTCGCAGCGAGTGGCACACGAGGGAGCCAGGTTCTTTCTGCCTTCAACCTCAACCACGCAAAGACGGCAGGATGCCGGGGCGTTTTTGATGCACAAATCCTTCAGGTTCATGTAGCAAAGGGTAGGTATGTCGATACCCATGTCCCGGGCTGCTTCAAGAATCGTGGTCCCCTTGGGAACACTGATCTCTCGGTTATCTATTTTTAGTGTAATATTCTCGTTCATAATAAAAACTTCCTCAACTGCCGAAGCAATTCTAAATTTTAAATTCTAAATTTTAAATTATCTCGTGCTTACTGCTTTGAACTTACATTTCTCCATACAAGCTCCACACTTGATACATTTTGCCGTGTTGATGAAATGCGGTTCTTTACGTTCTCCGACGATAGCGTCTACCGGGCAGTTGCGGGCGCAGAGTCCGCATCCGATACAGAGTTCCGGATCAATGTGGTACATCAGTAATGCCTTACATTTTCCTGCCGGGCATTTCTTGTCCTTAATGTGTGCCAGGTACTCGTCGTAGAAGTTGTCTATCGTTGATAATATCGGGTTAGGGGAAGTTTGTCCTAAACCACAAAGAGCGGTATCCTTGATCACGCGACCCAGGTTTTTCAACATATCCAGGTCTTCCATGGTTCCCTTACCTTGGGTAATTTTTTCCAGAATGTCATGCAGGCGTTTGTTACCGATACGACAGGGGGTACATTTACCGCAGGATTCTTCCACCGTGAATTCGAGATAGAATTTAGCAACAGATACCATGCAGTCGTCCTCGTCCATCACGATCATACCACCGGAACCCATCATGGAACCGGATGCCAGAAGGTTGTCGAAATCGATCGGTACATCCAAGTGTTTCTCGGTCAAGCAACCGCCGGAGGGACCTCCGGTTTGCACGGCTTTGAATTTTTTACCGTTTTTGATACCGCCACCGATCTCGTAAATCACTTCACGAAGGGTAGTTCCCATGGGAACCTCGATCAATCCCACGTTATTGATTTTTCCGGCAAGGGCGAATACCTTGGTTCCCTTGGAACGTTCCGTTCCGATTTTGTTGAACCAGTTAGCTCCCTTCATGATGATCGCCGGGATATTAGCCAAAGTTTCTACGTTGTTCACGTTGGTCGGGCGGTTCAGGTAACCTGATTCAGCCGGGAAGGGTGGTTTCATCGTGGGTTCTCCACGGTGTCCTTCCATGGAGTGGATCAATGCTGTTTCCTCACCGCAAACGAAAGCTCCTGCCCCGTAGCGTAGTTCGATATTGAACGAGAAATCACTTCCGAAAATGTTTTCACCCAGTAAACCGAATTCTTCGGCTTGGTGGATGGCTGTTTTCAGGCGTTGAATGGCAAGCGGGTATTCGGCGCGGATGTAAACTAATCCTTTGGTAGCCCCGATGCTGTACCCGCAGATGGCCATAGCCTCAATCACTGAATGTGGGTCGCCTTCCATGATGGAGCGGTCCATGAATGCTCCCGGGTCTCCTTCGTCAGCATTACAAACCACGTATTTCTGGTCTGCCTGGTATTTGCTCGCGAATTCCCATTTCAATCCGGTAGGGAACCCACCACCTCCACGACCGCGAAGTCCGGATAATTTGATCTCGTTGATCACTTCTTCCGGTTTCATCTCGTTGATACATTTCGCTAGCGCGGAATATCCTTCACGTGCGATGTATTCTTCAATATTTTCCGGGTCAATGAATCCGCAGTTACGCAAGGCGATCCGCAGTTGTTTCTTGTAGAAACCCATGTGTTTCGAGTCGCTTACCGCTTCTTTCTTTTCCGGATCCTTATATAATAATCTTTCGACTTTACGTCCTTTGATAACATGTTCATTTACAATTTCCTCGGCGTCATCCGGCTTAACCTGTACGTAGAAGGTATTGTCAGGCATGACTTTCACGATCGGTCCTTTTTCACAGAAACCGAAACAACCGGTTGCGATGACCTGAACTTCGTCTTCCAGGTTTTTCTCTTTTAAACATTCTTCCAGTCTGGTAATAATCTGGTGACTGGCAGATGCTCTACATCCCGTTCCACCACAAACGAGGATATGCATTTTATAACTCATAGATTCAAGGTTTTGATTAGTTGTTCTAGCTGTCCTTTTTTGTTTTAGATTGTTTCAAAATTTACCGGAATGATGTCGGCCACGAGCTCGTCATTCTTCAGGTATTTCTGAATGATTTCTTCGGCTCTTTCGGTCGTTACATGTCCGAACACGATCGGGTCTTTCCCCGGTTTTGTGATTTCCACGGTCGGTTCCGCGTAACAGTACCCCATGCATCCCGTTTGTGTAACCACGGCAGCAATCCCGTTTTTCTCCAGGTTTTCGATAAAGTAGTTCATGGTGTCCTTACTACCCGCGGCGATTCCGCAAGTTGCCATAGCCACTTTAATCTGGATCAGGCTTTCAACCTGTTCACTTTTCTCCCGAAGATCAATCTTCGTCTGCACGTTTTCTTTGATGCGTTTGAGGTCCGCGAGTGATTTGATTTTTTCCATATAAAATGATTAAGGTTATTTTGTTTTAACTTGTTTGTGTAATCTCTTTTATGTTTTCCCGGATCATTTGTTTTAATGCCATAACGATTTCCGGGTCATTTAGAGGTACTCCCTCCAGTATCTCTTTTACTTCATTCGTGTCGAACGTGTATTTCCCTTTTTCCGTGGAATGACGGTAAATAAAGTCGATCCCGGGATTTGCCGACACGAGAATCACGATGCTCCCGGCAATATCACCCATGGGTGGTCTGTCCCAGTGTGAAAGACCGAAATTTGCCTCGATTGTGGTACCTTTTCCCGGTTTTGATTTTATTTTCAAGGTTCCTCCTGTTGCCTCTGCATTCTGTTTGAATAAAGGGATGCCCAGCCCGACTTTACGCACGGTTCTACTCGTGAAAAAAGGATCGGTAACTTTTGCAACCGTGTTTTCGTCCATGCCACACCCGTTATCTCTGATCGTGATGACAAGAGAATCTTCCGTTATATTCTCTTGCAGGTCAATTTCAACACGAGAGGCTTGGGCTCGTATCGAGTTTTGGGCAATATCTAAGATATGGTCCGATAACGTTTGCATTCAATACCTGTATTAATTACTCTATTTTTTCTTGAATGAGAAGCACACATTCTTATAGTTTTTATCTTTTCCCTATGATTTAATTTCAATCGCATGAAAAATCGTTCCAAATATAATTAATTTATCAATAGGAACAAGAGATTTGTTATCAACTTGGTATTATATAGATTGTTTCTAATGTAGAAATTATTCTGTATTGCAATTCGTTGATTTTTGTGATTCGTATATCGAAAAATAGCTCTATTTCGTGCGAATTTTGTTTTATTTTCAGGAAAGGTATTTCTTCAGAGTTTCTTTTAATAAACGAGAGTCGATCGGTTTCGTAAGGTAGTCTGTACAACCGGCTTTGCTTGCCTCTTGTTTGTCGCTGTCGAAGGCGAAAGCGCTCACGACGATGATGGGGATACCTGTATTTAATTTCCGGATTTCACGAGTGGCTTCCAATCCATCCATGTTTGGCATTTTAAGATCCATAAGGATGGCGTCCGGGCTGTACTGCCGGTATTTTTGAATGGCCTCCAAGCCGTCGAGGGCATGAATGATCTGGTAATCTCTTTTCAGGATAGTCATGACTAAAAGAAAATTACTTTCGTTGTCTTCGGCAACGAGTAATTTCTTGATGGGCAATGTGTTCTGACTATCCATAGGAGTTTGTTCTTCGTGTCAAAAAATGAACGTTTCATTATATTGAAATGCTGACCATCAATAAAATGGAGAATGTTAATGTTTGATTTGCTTTCTATCTGATCGATAGAATATTAAAAAATAAGCAATATTGGTTTGCTTTAGTAAAAAATGCCTATATTTGTGACGTTAATAAACGTTCGTTTTTTGCTATAAAAAATCTTGTGGAGTTATGTCCCGGTAAAATGGGTTTTCTGATAGAATTTCTGTTTGATAGAGTTATTATTCTGTGATCAAATTGTTATAAGATACTTATTCTAGTGTTAATAATTACTATGATACTACAATAATTTTATATTTTAATAGAGGGGGAATAGAGGGGGAATAGGGGAGGAATGGGAGCGGAATGGGAGCGGCTCGCAATATGATAGCAGAATGATGATGTTTTGATAACATTATTTTACATTAGTTAAAATCAATTTTTTATCGAATATCGTTAAATTCATGAATGTTAAAACACGGATTTAGGGATATTTTAAGGTCATAAATGGATTTTTGTTAGATAAGTTGTTTTGAGGAATTATTTTTTCTTCTAGTCTTCCAGTTCGATTTTCCCGCAAGGTGGGGAGAAGAGGGGAATTCTGGGTTTGTTTTTTAATAGATCTTTCACGTCGTCGAGTGATAGTTTGGGGGCGGGTTCCGGCCCGGCAACTCTTCCCACTCTTCCTTGGAGGTTGTATTCTTGATAGGAGGCAGGGAGTTTGTCGTTGATGAAATCATCGAGAAGACGTTGGTGTTCGATGCTGGAATGGAGGACTCTCTCTTGTATTTTGAATAGCATATCGTGTGAGATGAAAGTGCGGAACGTGTCGAGACCTTTCTCGCAAATACCTAGGGCAATGCCGTCCGTGAGGCAACACGTGAATCTTTTTTCCGCATCGGTTTGCGGGTAAAAGTAACTACTGTTGTGATCTACATAATGCCGGATCACGTCCATACCGGGTGTGTAGAGATTATTGGGTACTAGGTGGCGTGTGCGGTAACGACTGAAAAAGTGTCCCGTGTACCTGCTGAAAACGAGTTCTTCGGTTCTCATGTTGTAAACGGGGAATATGATGCCGGCACCTCTGTAAGTCTCGTAAGTGGAGTAATAGTAAACGTCCAGGTTCTCCCGTTCCTTTTTGTTGTTACATGCGATGATGATATGCCATTGGTTGTGCGTGAGGGGGGATTTCCACTCGATTTGAAATGATACGGGAAATTTCTTGGCGAACAGGATTTCCCGGCGATGCATGTTGATGAAGAAATCCCTCTTGTTCAGAATTGCGGTGGTATCGCGTCTTGCCTCTTTGACGATGGCTTCCGGTGACATGGTGTCTAAAAACATAATCCTGCAAATTTTAAATTAACGGGTGATGGCTACCCGGATGGAATCGAATGACAAGTCCGGTAGCGAGAGGCTCGTGAAAACTTTACCGATGTCGTCAACGTAATGTGCGTCGGAAGAGCGGATAAATTTATATCCGGACAGGTATGCGTTCTGTTGAAGAAATTGTTCCCGTGTCGTGTGAGGACTGAGTTCAAGAGCCTCGCATTTCAAGTCTTTGGGGACGAATCCGAGTTGAGAGAGAATGCTGAAACGGGATTTGTCGATATGGGCCGGGATGAAGATGCCGTCCAGCGCATGGACGGTACGTTCGATCGTGTTTATATCGACATCCAAGGCCGTGATCAGAAGTCGTTCTTCTTCGTATGTGATCTGTTCTTCGGCATCCACCACGACTTGGTAACCGAATTTGTCCGGGTTGTTTTTTATGTTCGGGAGATGGAGATCGAGGAAGTGCTGGAATGCGGTAAGGCGTTCCAAGGTGGGGAAGTATGCGAGGGCGTGAACTTCTTCCGCCGTGTTGACTTCCGTCCCACAAAGAACCCGTAGCCCTTGTTGTTCGCCCAGTTGCTGGATCACGGGGGCTTGCCGGGTGGAGTTATGGTCGGAAATCCCGATGAGGGACAGGCCTTTCTGTAATGCCATACCGATGATGTTTGCGGGACTCATGTCGAGATCCCCGCAAGGTGACAGCACGGTGTGTATGTGTAGATCGGCCCGGATTTCCATGAAATTCGTGATTACGGGTGAAGTAGTTTGTACAATTGTCCCGTGATTTCGAAAGTCTGTAACGGGCTGGAGAGAATGGGGATGTTTTCGTTATTGCTTTCTTCCAGCGTATCTTCTTCCGGGAGGTGTCCTTTGACCAGAATGATGGCCGCGATTTCTTTCAAGGAGGCGATAGCCATGACGTTTTTGTGTGTTTGCAGGGTAACCCATACATCTCCTTCTTGGGCATGTCCCATGACATCACTTAGCAAGTCGGACGTGTAGCCGCCTTTAACTTCTCGTTGTAAACCTTCTTGTCCGGAACATACCGTGAGGTTTAGCTGGGAAACAATGTCTTGTACTGTCATAATTTGTAGTTTGTGGTTTTCGTGAATATATTTTATCTTGTTTATTCTCCAAATCTTTTTAATCCCCAAGTTTTTTCTGAAAGTTCAAGGGATTCTTCCGGTGTCATCAAGGCCTCGTTGCACAGGAGTTTTTGCATAAACACGCATTGATTGAGTTTCGCCTTTCCCTGAACGACATCCCTTGCCAGCGTGTGGCAGGCCGGGGCGCCGCAGGCCCCGCAGTCGATTTGCGGGAGAACGTGCATGATGCGGTTTAATTTTTCCATCTTTTCCATGGCGACAAGCATATTCTCGTCGAGTTGTTCGATGGAACGCGGTGGGATTTTCCCGCTGAGTTTACCTTGTTTGAAAAGGTAGGATTCGTATTCTTGAATGTCATCGAAATCGGGTTGCTGTTGTTCGTGTTTGCTGGCTTGCATCCGTTTGCGCAGGCGTTCGATGGTCAAGAATCGGTTATTCACGACAAGCGCACCGCCGGCGCAGGAGTGGTCACAGGCTCGTAGTTCAAGAAAATCGATGTCCGTGAGTTCATCATTTTCTATTTTTTCGAGTATGTCGATCACGTTGTGGATCTCGTCAATGGCCAGGCAGCGACCTTCAAATTTAGAGGCCTCGCCTTCCGACAAGTCCCAGGCGATGGATTCGGGGGAGAGGTACGTGCGTTCGGTTACCGTTCCCACGGGTTGATCCCGGTGTTGCGTGAGGCCCAGTTGTATTTTGTTATAAATGAAATTCAAGTTGATAACTCCGTCGATGTTGGATTGATCGTCGCCGACCGGGCTTTTTACTGCCGCGATTTTTGCGGCGCATGGAGTGACGTAGAATATACCGACTTCATCCGGCGAAATACCCTTATCGAGATATTTTTTACGGGCGAAGATGGCTGCCAGGTCCATGGCTTGTTTTAACGGGACGATATGGTCTATCAGCGAGGGAAAACGTACCTGTATCAAGCGGACGATTGCCGGGCAGAAGGACGAGATGAAGGGACGCTCGTAAGAGTTCTTTTCCATGTAACGTTGTATGGCTTTTGCTAGGATACCCGATGCCTGTGCCACCTCGATTACTTCCGTGAACCCCATCTGGTGGAGTTCCGCGAAGATTTGTTGTTCCGTGATTTCTTCCGAGAATTGTCCGAAAAGGACTGTCGGGAGAAGGATGATCCGGTGTTTGAAATTGAATATTTGGTTGAAATCGTCCTGCTCCACGTATATCGCATGTTGCGGGCACGACTTGAGGCATTTGCCGCAGTCGACGCAAGCATTTTTGTTTATCGTCGCCAAACCACCTTTAATGCGGATGGCCTGCGTGGGGCAGAGGCTCATGCAGTGCGTGCATCCGATGCAGGCTGTACTGGCAACTTTTAAGGCGTGGTAAAACGGTTCCATGATTAATTTTAGATTTTAAATTTTAGATCCTATCGATTAAGTGATTTAATGATTTTCGATTAAGTGATTTTAATCACCCAATCATCGAATTGGCAATCACGGAATCTTTTTCATTCTAAACTTCTTTTATCTTTCAGTTTTTGTCTTTTAACTTTTAGAGCCGAAGGCTCAACTTGTAACCTGTAACTTTTTAAACTGCCGCGTGCGGTTAAAAAAAAGTAGTCATCGTGACTTTTGTTCCCTCGTTTACTTTGGATTCGATGGTTAGTTTGTCGCAGTTTTTCTGCATATTCGGGAGACCCATTCCAGCTCCGAATCCCATTTCCCGGACTTCGGGGGAGGCGGTGGAATATCCTTCCTGCATGGCTAGGTCTATGTCCGGTATTCCGGGCCCCCGGTCGCTGATGACGACGGTGATGACGGTGGGATCGATAGACACTTGCATGGTTCCTTCGTAAGCGTGTGCAACCACGTTAACCTCTGCTTCGTAGAGGGCAACCACGATGCGTTTCAGTACGGCGGGGTTCACGTTGAGTTGTTTCAGTATCTTTTTTACCTCGCTTGAGGCAGTACCGGCACGTGAAAAGTTTCCTCCTTCGATGTTGTAGTTGAATTCCATAATGCTTGTTTTTAATAAATGGGCTCTAGCCCTGCTTCGTACAGAAGTCCGCAGACTTTGAACATGCTCTGCTTGCTTTGTAAGATAGCGATGTTACACTCTTTGGCTAATTCTACCATATCGGGGGAGGCTTGTTTTCCTCGAACAAATAGAATGAAACTGATGTCAGACATTTCTGCCGTGCGAATCACCTGTAAGTTGGCTAGTCCCGTGATGAGGATCATCTCGCTGGTGTCTAACCGGAGGACGTCGCTCATCAAGTCGGCAGCAAAAGCGTGACGGATGACCTTGTCGAGATGGCCGTTTTCGTGAATCACCCGGGCATTTGATAACGCAGCAATTTCCTTTAGAGTCATAAGTTTGTTTTTTGATTGCTCCTAAGGTAATCAAAAAAAATCGGATTCTCAAAGTTTGGGAATCCGAATATTTTGAATCTATCAAATGGTGAAGGCCACCGAGAAGAGCATATCGACAAACATGGAGTTGCTTTTTGTTTCGTATCCGGTTCTGAAACCGATGTTTACGGGGAACGGGAGACGGAAGAAATGGGTGTCGGCTGAAATTTCCACGCCATAGGAGTGATAGGTTTTGTTCCAATAGCGATTTTTCTCCCAGCCGGTATCAAAGAAGGGTTCTGCCGTGAACCGTTTCATGTAGACAAGTGGTCCGATGTGGGCATCCGGGTACCAGAACGGCAAGGCGTAAGATATTTTCAACGTTGATAGGTTGTACCCGTAGAGAGAGGCTCCCCGGGGAGAGTAAATCTGGTTCCCGTAGTAGTTGGTTGTTTTATCCGATTTCAGTTGATGACCGAAGTAGAGCGTCCAAGAGTGATGTTTCCAGAATCCGGGAAGATACAAACGTCCTTCTGCCCATTTCGTGTTGCCGTAGTCCAATCCGTCGAATGGCGTGTGGGCGTACCCGACTTCCAAGCGTTGTCCCCAGCGGGGATAGATGTCCCGTTGACTTGTCCGGGTTTGGTTATTGAGGACAAGCCCGTAGCGTATGATCTGGAGTTTTACATCATCCGGGTTGGTGAGTACGGAGTTATACGGGTTGTTGGAAGGCAGGCTGGTCCACCGGTTGTGGTCCAACAAGTAGGAACGCCTCTGTGTTATCGAGTGTATGGCTTGAATTTCATATTTCACGTAAGGGATGATATAACGGGAATAGTTTTTCCGGGAAATGTTGAACGGGAATTGTACAGTGGCCGTTCCTTTCGTGCGTTGTGATTTATAAATGGAACGAATCGTGTCGATTTCTTGGGTTTGAACGGTTTTTATTGCGTAGTCTTGCATGAAATCGTCATTGCGTCCGCTCTTGAATTCCAGTTGCAGGGTGGGCCAGAATCCTTTGTAGGTGGCTTTTACCTGCCAGTTGCCGTGTTCGTAACCTTTTCCTCTCACGAATCCTGCGGTTAGGAACAGGGTGCTTAGCTTGTTTTGCGAGCTGACGGCTAATCCGAAATCGATGTCCACGTCTTCAGCGTCCGGGAAGATGGGGCCCCAGCTATGGAAGTTGAATAGGTGGGAGGTTTTATTGTATTTCCGACTGGCGTAGGTGGAGTCGGCGGTTAGCTTGAATTGCCAGTTTTCCTGTCGTGTCACGCTGTCGGCGATACGGAAGGTCTGGGTGTCTATTGCTTTGTTTTCTAATTGGCTTATGGCAATTTTACCCGGTTTATACCCGTCGGAAGTATAGAACGAGAATAAAAGTGAATCTTTGTTCGGGGAAACGATCGGGTAGCGTAGGCCGAATTTGGAGTTAAGTATGTTCGCTCCGAATTCTTGCGGTTGGGTTTGCCGGTAGAACGAGTTGTTGGCATCGAAAGCTCCCCGGTATATAATCTGGTCGTTCACGGTAACCGGATTGTCAATCTCGTAAGGGGTGAACGCGGTGATCGGGGTACGTTTGCCCGTGTGAATATCGATGGATTCAAGGTGTTTGCCTTTCGAAGATACCACCACGGTGACGATATTGTTTTTCCCGTCATAGGAGGGATGCACGAATAGCTCGTCTCCGGAGCCTTTTACCCGGAATATTTCTTTTTGGAACGTGTGGTCAAGGATCACGATGGAGGCGTTGTCTTCTTTGTCAACTTCCACGAATCCCCAGTTTCCCTCCACGGCAAAAGGGGCATACCTGTTTTGCCGGGTGGGGTAACGGTGATATTTCTTGTGACGTATATCGTAGCTGGCGAGTACCATTTTACCCCCGTGTTCCCAACGGGGATGGTATTTGTACTCGGACCACACGAGCGTTTCGTCCTGATAGGCAAATTTATAATCATACATGATTCCCGTTCGGGTGATGATCTCGTCTTTGTCCGGGTGTAGGATGACCAAGGCTCCTTCTTGAGCCAATCCTTCCTTGTAGGCAATGATTTGTCCGGTTGGGGTGGCTGTCGGGTAATGGTAGTTCGTGTATATCTTGTTTGCGGTCGTGATGGTATCGAATGAGTGGGGTACTTGGTCGGACTCTTGTTTCCATATTTGTTGGAGTTCGCTGAAGTTATCCCGGTAGAGCGTGCGTTTGGCATCACAATGGGTGTTGGCTTGTTTCACGCTGTCAGGATTGACGAAAAGGGACTGGAAATGACGGGATGACCAGATGGAGTCTCGTTTTTCGTTCATCGTGAGTTTGAGGCTGCGGGCAAAAGGCGTGATTCCGTAAGGACGTTTTCCAACCCGGGAGAGGGCATCTTGCCAGATACCGGGACCGTAGTGAACACGGCTGTTCCCGACCATGTAATAGCCGAGGGCGTAGTGGTTGGGAACAAAATCTTTATAGGAGCCGAGTACGGCCTTATAGTAGGTGTATATTCCTTTTTCCGTGATCTGGGCTTTCATTTCGTTAAGAAATTCGGGTGAACGTCCCCGACCGCTTTTTCCGACGGAGGTTTCGAATACCGTGGCATCTCCTTCTAGGAACCACATGGGGACATATACCCCGATGACGGCCATCGTGATTTGTTCTCCGAAGATATAGTATAATGCTTTCGTGAAACCTTGGTTTACCTTGTCGTACTGTACAACGTGGCGGAATTCATGAATACACAAGTGTTCCAGCCAAGCGTCGCTGACATCCTGCGGGGGAGCCGTGTAGAGTTCACTCTTCTTGGGAGCCCAGCCCGCGTTCCCGTTTGACACGCCACCATTCGCCCGCACGATCATGGACATTCTTTTGGGTTTGATGCCGAGGGTATTGGCGTGGGCGTATAGCTTCTCGTAAATATTTGCCAGGTATTGCGCATTATCCTCGAAGAAATCAGGGTAGATGATCTGGAAGTTATCCGTTTTGATTTGTCGCCAGCGTGTACTGCATGGGTCTTGTCCGAGATCGACAAATTGGGCTTTACCGGGAGTGACAAGTGTGAATATAAGTAATATGCCTATTGTCAGGGAATTTAAGAAAAACGAGGTATGTTTGTGTCTCATGTGTAGTAGCTTGTGGTTTATTTTTTTATAAAATTATTCCGCTAAAATAATTATTTTTTCCCACAATCTCCATCAAGAACAATTATCTTTGTACACGATGAAAAAGAGATCGAATCTCTTTTTCATCGTGGTTACAAGTTACAGGTTGTAAATTGCAGGTTATGACCTGAATACGTCTGGGATTTTAACTTGTAACCTGTAACTTGTAACTTGAAACTGTTATGGATAGAATTGTTGAGTTGAGAAAGTTGTTGGAGCATTACAACTACCTGTACTATGTGAAGAATGAGCCGGAGATTACCGATCAGAAGTTTGACGAGTTAATGCATGAGCTGGAACGGTTGGAGGCAGAGCATCCGGAAATGTTTGATCCGAATTCACCGACGCAGCGGGTGGGGAACGACACGACGAATGAGTTCGTGCAGGTGGCGCATAAATATGGCATGATGTCATTGGCGAACACGTATAGCGAGCAGGAGATCCGGGATTTTGATGAACGGGTGCGAAAAGGTATCGGGGGGGATGACGTGGAGTATGTCTGCGAGTTAAAGTATGACGGGACTTCTATCAGCCTGCGCTATGAAGATGGGAATTTGCAGGTGGCGGTGACGAGGGGTGATGGCGTGAAGGGGGATGACGTGACAACTAATGTACGGACTATTCGAACGGTTCCATTGCATATGCAGGGGGAGGATTATCCTGCAGAATTCGAGATTCGGGGGGAAATTCTGATGCCTTTTGCCGTGTTTAATCGATTGAACGAGGAACGACTGGAGGCGGGAGAGGCTTTATTTGCCAACCCGCGGAACGCGGCGGCAGGTACGTTGAAGTTGCAGAATTCTTCCATTGTTGCCAAGCGGCAGTTGGATTGTTATTTATATTACGTGCCGGGAGAAATCACGTTGACCCCGACACATTACGGGAATTTGATGAAAGCGAGGGAATGGGGTTTTAATATTCCCCCGTATATCGGGTTATGTCACAATATAGACGAGATTCTTGATTTTATTCACAAATGGGATGTGGAACGGAAGAATCTCCCTGTGCCGATTGACGGGATTGTGATTAAGGTGAACAGTATCAGGCAGCAGTTGCAGTTGGGATACACGGCGAAATCTCCCCGGTGGGCGGTGGCCTACAAGTTCAAGGCGGAGCGAGTGGAGACCCGGTTACTTAGCGTGGATTACCAGGTGGGACGTACCGGTTCGATTACCCCGGTGGCCAACCTAGAACCCGTTCATATCGCGGGGACTACCGTGAAACGGGCCTCACTGCATAATGAAGATATTATCCGGGAGTTGGATTTGCACCTGCACGATATGGTGTACGTGGAGAAAGGGGGAGAGATTATCCCGAAGATCGTGGGGGTGGACGTGGAAAAGAGAGTGGCAGATGCCCCGGTAATCGAGTTTATCACGCATTGTCCGGAATGTGGTACCCCGTTGATTCGTCATGAAGGGGAGGCAAATCATTATTGCCCGAACGAGGATCACTGTCCCCCGCAGATAGCCGGGAAACTGGAACATTTCGTGAGCCGGAAGGCGATGGATATAGAGGGAATGGGGGGGAGACCATTGATTTATTGCTGACGAAAGGGTTTATTCAGGATGTTGCGGATATTTATACTCTGCCGTCCCGTCGGGAAGAATTGATCGGGTTGGAAAAGATTCTTTACCCGGAGAGTTACGTGATGACCAGTATCCCGTTGGGGAAAGTGATTTATGCTTTCGAGATCGGGATGAAGAATATATCTGCCAAAAATGCGGATGTTTTGGCAGAACATTTCGGTAGCCTGACGAAATTGGCCGGGGCCTCGAAAGAGGAGTTGATGGCTGTCGGGAGCCTGCAATTCACCGGTGATCGGGAGAAGAATATCAATAAAATGCTGGAGTATTTCCGGATGCCGTTCAACGAGTCGCTGGAGCGTTTAAAGCAGGCCGGTGAGGTGGATATGCTACCGTTGGATGTGGTAATTTACGCGTTGGATATACCCGGAATTGATTTCCATAAGGCTGAATTACTGTCTGTTAAGTTCGATTATATTTATCGTCTTTACACGGCAACACTGGATGAGATTGCGGAGACTGACGAAATGTCACGTGAGGATGCCGAGCGAGTGTCTCGTTTTTTACAGGGAAAAGAAAAGTTTATCCGTAAAATGAACACGTTGAGCGTGTATCGTTTACAAGAAAAATCGGTGGATAATCTTATTGCCGGAATAGAGAAATCGAAACAACGGAATTTGCCGGAATTCATTAATGCTCTGGGGATTCGCTATATCGGGGAGACGGCATCGAGGAATCTGGCCCGTCATTTTAAGGACATCCGGAAGTTGATGGACGCGACGTTTGAACAGTTGACGGAGGTCGAGGATATCGGGGATCAGATGGCTGGTAGCGTGATCCGTTATTTCGAAAGGACGGAGAACCGGGAGATGATGGAACGCTTTTTGCAATATGGTATTAGCGGGACAATACAGGAAGAAGAGGGAGAATCCGATCAGTTGGCCGGAACAACCTTCGTGATCACGGGAACTCTTTCGCTGCCACGCGAGCATTTTAAGGCAATTATCCTGAAAGCCGGGGGAAAAGTCAGTGATTCAGTGTCTAACAAGACGACTTATCTTTTGGCAGGAGAGAATGCCGGGAGTAAAATGCAAAAAGCACAGAAGTTAAATGTAACTATTTTGACCGAAAAAGAGTTTAACACATTAATGAGTTCATAAAGATTGGTATATTTTATACGTTGTAAATGCTTGTGGACTTATTTTGAATATTAAAGTATATAGTTTATCTTTACGATAAATAAAAAGTAACAAGTAAAGCCGTGGAAGGGCGGCATTGAAAATATGGGAAAAGAAGATACGAGACGACTAAAACAGATCATGACTTCGGCAGGAGAAGAAGCAAAACGACTGGGGAATTCCAAGATTTACCCGGAGCATTTGTTTTTGGGATTGCTGAAGTTGAGAAGTGGAAGGGCGATTGATATATTAATGTCTTTAGGGTTGGATTTTTACGAGGTGAAAGATAAGATAGAGCAACGCTTGGAGGGGAAACGTTATAAATCCGACAAGGTGGAAAGTCTTGACTTTACATTGGCGGCGAATAGCGTGTTGAAACGCGTGTCCGACGAGGCGTGGGATCTGGGTGATGACGAATTAGACTCGGAACACGTGATGCTGGCAATATTGAGGAATCAAGCTGGCTTTGTGACGAAGCTATTTAAAACGATGAATATTGATTACGACATCTTTAAAGAAGCCGTACTAAAAGAGAAGATGCGGATGCAATCCGAATTTAATGACGAGGGGGATGATCCGGAGGACGGAGACGATGAATCTTCTATGTATAATCCTTATCGTCAAGGAGGTCCTGTTTCTTCCAAATCTGATACTCCCGTGCTGGATAATTTCGGAAATGACATCACGAAAGCCGCGGAAGAGGGAGCTTTGGACCCGATCGTGGGACGTGACCGGGAGATCGAACGTCTGGCACAGATTCTGAGTCGCCGTAAGAAGAATAACCCGGTGTTGATCGGTGATCCGGGGGTTGGTAAATCGGCTATTGCCGAGGGACTTGCCTTGCGTATTGTTCAAAAAAAGGTGTCTCGGGTACTGTTTGACAAGCGGGTGATTTCGCTGGATATAGCCTCTATCGTGGCAGGTACGAAGTACCGGGGTCAATTCGAGGAACGAATGAAAGCGATTCTTGCCGAGCTGGCGAAGAACCGGAATATCATTTTGTTTATTGATGAGATTCACACGATTGTCGGGGCCGGAGGTTCCGGGGGTAATCTGGATGCGGCCAATATGTTGAAACCGGCGTTGGCTCGCGGAGAAATTCAATGTATCGGGGCTACGACGCTAGACGAGTATCGCCAGAATATAGAGAAGGACGGTGCTTTGGAACGTCGTTTCCAAAAGGTGCTGGTGGAACCGACCTCGTTTGACGAGACGGTAGAAATTTTGAATAATATTAAGTCCCGTTACGAGGATCATCATAACGTGCGTTACACGGATGAGGCTATCAAGGCCTGTGTGAAGTTAACAACCCGTTATATCTCCGATCGGGCTTTGCCGGATAAGGCGATTGATGCCTTGGATGAGGCGGGGTCGAGAGTACATATTTCCAATATAAATGTGCCGCCGATTATCGAACAGTTGGAGAAGGACGTGGAAGAGGTGAAGGAGAAGAAGAAGGAGGCCGTGAAACAACAGAATTTCGAGGTGGCAGCCGCTTTCCGGGATAAGGAACGGCAGTTGTTGAAACAATTGGAAGAAGAGAAAGTAAATTGGGAGCGGGATTTGCAGGAAAACCGGGTGACCGTGACCGAAGAGCATATTGCCGAGGTGGTGGCCATGATGACCGGGGTTCCAGTGAAACGTATTGCCAAGACCGAGGGGATGAAGTTGTTGCAGATGCACGATGAATTGAGCGAGAGTGTTGTCGGACAGAAGGAGGCGATCGAGAAAATCGTGAAAGCCATACACCGGAATCGTGCCGGACTGAAAGATCCGAATCGTCCGATCGGTTCATTTATTTTCTTGGGGCCGACGGGTGTCGGAAAGACACAGTTAGCCAAGGTGCTGGCCCGTTACTTGTTTGATACCGAGGATGCGTTGATCCGGATTGACATGAGTGAATACATGGAAAAATTCGCCGTGTCCCGATTGGTAGGGGCGCCTCCGGGGTACGTGGGATACGAGGAAGGCGGGCAGTTGACCGAGAAAGTACGTCGTAAACCGTATTCTGTCGTGTTGCTGGACGAAATCGAAAAGGCTCATCCGGACGTGTTCAATATTCTGTTGCAGTTGTTGGACGACGGACAGTTGACTGATAGTCTGGGGCGGAAAGTGGATTTCAAGAACACGATCGTGATTATGACCTCTAATATCGGTAGCCGTCAGTTGAAAGATTTCGGCCGGGGAATTGGTTTCGGTTCCCAGAACATGGAAGGAAATAGCGAGTATGCGAGAGGGGTTGTTCAGAAAGCGTTGAAAAATGCCTTCTCGCCGGAGTTCCTGAATCGTATTGACGATATTATCATGTTTAATCCTTTGACCAAAGAGGATATTTACAAGATTATCGATATCGAGTTGAAGAGCCTGTTCAAGCGGGTAAATGATCTCGGTTTGGTGATCACGATCTCGAAAGAGGCGAAAGACTTTATTATCGAGAAAGGATATGACCCGCAGTACGGGGCCCGTCCGCTGAAACGAGCTATCCAGAAATATCTGGAGGATGAATTGGCCGAGGTGATTATTAAAGGTATAGCGGAAGGAACGGAACTGGATGTCGGTTATGATAAAGAAAACGATAAATTGATTATCACCGAGAAGGAAAATAAGTAAAGGTGAAATCGTTTCAATATAAAAAGACAGCCGACTGATTGCAGTCGGCTGTCTTTTTATATTGAAGTAGAAAGATTTATTTTTTGATTACTTTCTGTAAGGCGTGTATCATGGGTTCCACGCTAAGGTCATTTCCCGTGGCTTGAATCATCCACTCGTTCGGGGTAAGACGTCCCAGTCGGTAAATACGATCAACTTCTTGAGCGAAGTTCTTACCGTTGAGGTAATCTTCCAGCTGGAATTCGATGATCTGACCGAAGGCGTAAGCGGACAGGTATAGCGGGTAACTGATCATGTGGGAATAGATGGCTAAAACCGTTTCGTCTTTTTTGCCGAAGACGGGGGCATAGTATTTATTCCATATTTCTTTTGACAAGCTGATAGAGGCTTCTTTTAGCTGTTCTGCCGTTGCGTTCGGGTTTGCGTACAGCCATTCCCAGATGGAGATGTCGAGCATGGAGACTCCCATGATTTCGTACAGGCTCCAAAATTTGTCAAGAATGTCCATCTTGTCCTTTTCCGGGTCGTTGTTTTCAATGCCCAGTAATTGCAGATCCCGTTTTTGGAACACGAAAGCAAGTGCTTCCGTGAAAGCCGTGTTGGGAACTCCGGCCATCATGAAATTGTCTACATTGTACATGGAAATGGTTTGTTCCACGTTGTGGCCGAATTCGTGAACGGCGATATTGTACCCCTTATAATTCATTCCTTCCGCGGGAATACGGGTACGAAGATGGGACTGTTGTCCCTTCATGGCGGCACCCCATGCGTGTCCTGATCCTCGTGCGGCATCCACGGCTATTTTATCACAAATTTCATTTGCTCTTTCGGGGGTAAAACCCAAATGAGTGAGCAGGGAGGGGAGTCCAGCCTTGAAAGCCTCTGCATTCGGGTAAAGTTTTTGTATCTGGGCATCCAGTTTGGCCTCGTCCAGATTACTACGAGGTTTGAAACCATCGTACCAAATGTCGTATGCTTCCAGTTTGCGGCCTAGACGTTTGGAAATAATCTTGCCGACTTCTTTCAATTCCGGAGAAGTGAGGAATTGGGTGAAAAGAGCTTTTACATCTTCTACCGATACTTCCATTTCTCCCGAAAACTTCCGTTCAATGAAATTCTTGCCGGCATAAGGGTCGATAGCTTTCATGGCGTGGAAGTTATTCAACATACGTTGATAACGTTCTGTTGCCTCCGGGGTTCCCGTGGCAGTTTGTCCGTTTTGAGTGAGTGTGTTCGTATAAGGATTCCAGTCGTAAGCTCCGGAATTGATGACTTGCATGGGGATCTCCTGCGAGATAATCCGTTTCATGACCTCATAAACGGTGCGTTGCTTATCCAAACCTTCTTTCCCTTTGTTGTAGTTGGCCTTGATTTCGTCTCTTAAATTCCAATGAGTAAGCAAAATTTTATCTTCGGGGAAAAGCTTTTGTCCTTTGGTGTTTAGCACGTGTCCCATGTAAATGTTGTAACTTGAAATATACACGTCCGCATCACTTTCCGCTTTCACTCCAGCTTGAATTAGTTCTGCCGGAACCCGTTGGGTAAACACGTCACCGAGGCGAGCATAGGCCCAAGCCATGCGGTCGTTACCTAGTTTTTCTTTGTCCTGTAAAGGTACTTCCGGGAAGTTAAGGGCAATGATAAAGCCGATTTTGTTGTTGTAAAAATCGTTAATCAAATGAGAGCCGGGACTGTAAGCACCGAACATGGGATCGATGTCATGAAGAGGACCGTTGTCCTGATGCAAGTTTAATTGAAGTTGGAGCGTGATTTCGTTAAAATGTCCCCATAAGGCCTCGAAGTAATGACTTACCTTTTGGAATACCTGTTGTTTTTGTTCCGGGTCTGTAATATAGTTTTTCACGCAAAATTCTTGAAATTCGGAGTCTGTGCCATCTTGTGATTGCCAAAGGTGGGCGACTTGGCGTACTCCGGTTTCGATGGCGGTTGTGTTAGTAACTCCTTTTGCCTGAATGTCGGTAATGGTGGCTTGAATTGTTTTCTCCGGGATTGCAGCTTTCGTCAAGAATCCCGAAAATAGGCATACCAATAATAACGAGTGTTTCATAACCGTTTTAGTTTATAAATTTGAGGGGCTGTAAACTACAGCCCCTCGATTTGGTTTATTGATTTAGTAGTTGGAAATATACAATGTCTTCCCAGCCGTTTCCCCGGCGGAGCCAGTTTTTCCGGTACCCGGTCTGCACGAAACCGAGTTTCTCGAAAAGTTTGCGACTACCAATGTTTCCACTGGGTACGCTACTGTAAATCTGGTTCAGTCCCAGTGTTTCGAAGCAATAGTCGATCATCAGACGGATAGCGGCTGTCGCGTATCCCTGTTTTTGGTTTTCTGTATTGTGGATCATAATCCCGATACCGGCACGCTGATGATATGGATCGAAATCATAGAGATCAACTAATCCAATCCGGGCATTTGTATCCACTCTTTCAATCATCAGGCGGAGTTGCTTGGTGGTATATATATCCAGATGACAAGTTTCGATGTATTTCTTTAACGTGAACAGGGAGAAGGGGGTAAGCGTGTCACTGACTTCCCATAAATCCATATCATTTTCCCATTGATACAGACATTCTAAGTCTTCAGGTTCTAAAGCTCTTAAGCGAATGATGTCATCGTTTATCATAGTTGCTGTTTTATAATTTTTTTCGAATAAGTAGTATTATTTGTCGCTTTCAAATATAACACTTTTTGGCATTAGTTGGTGTTAACATGGAGAAAAAAATAGGTCGGGAGATAAATCTTGCCACTTTTAAAACTATCTTTGTCGGGAAAGTAAACAGGTATCATCATAGAGCAATATTCATGTATAATTTACTGACCATCTTGGGGGCTACGGCCACGGGAAAGACCTCTTTAGCGGTACGTTTAGCTGCGGAATTGAAAGGAGAGATTATTTCAGCCGATTCGAGACAAATTTATCGTGGTATGGATCTCGGTACGGGGAAGGACTTGGACGAGTATGTCCACGAGGGTACGCTTGTACCTTATCATTTGATTGATATTGCCGATGCCGGGTTTCGTTTTAATCTGTTCATGTATCAGCAGGAGTTTTTAAAAGTGTGGCAGGATTGTGAACGTAGGGGTATTTTTCCCGTGTTGTGTGGGGGAAGTGGTTTGTACGTGGAGTCCATATTGAAAGCTTACCGGATGACTCCTGTTCCGGAAAATCCCGAATTACGGGAACGGTTGGCCTGTAAGTCGTTGGCGGAATTATCCGACATCTTGTCCTCCTATCGTTCCTTGCACAACACGACAGATACGGACACGGTAAAGCGGGCGATTCGGGCTATTGAGATTGCCGAGTATTATACTACACATGAACCCGTGAAAGGGGAGTTCCCGGAGATCCGATCTTTGATTGTCGGGGTCCTATTTGATCGTGAGGCTCGGCGACAACGGATTACAGAACGTTTACACGCCCGCTTGCAGGCGGGAATGATTGATGAGGTGAAGGGGTTGCTTGACCGGGGAATAAAACCGGAAGACTTGATATATTACGGGTTAGAGTATAAATACCTTACCTTGTATCTTACCGGAGAGTTGACTTATGACGAGATGGTGGAGCAACTGAACATTGCCATTCACCAGTTTGCCAAGCGACAAATGACCTGGTTCCGTAAAATGGAACGGGACGGGTTCGAGATCAAATGGCTGGATGGAAATATGCCTTTGGATGAGAAGGTCGAACAGGTGAAAGAGTGGCTTTATTAATTTTAGATTTTAAATTTTAGATTGAATGATTCAAAGATTTAGTGATTGCCGATTAAATGATTCAGCGATTCTATAATCACCTAATCTGAAATCATTAAATCACGCGATAGATAATCTTGTCGCGGGCAAACTAGTCATGACAATGGCAACTACAATCGTGTCCGTGATCGTGATGATGTTCTTCTTCATCCTCTTCTTCTTTGAGGAGCATTTCTTCTAAATGAGGGATGGTGCCTTCCAGTAAGAAGGCGTTGTCTTCATTACTTTCGGATTTTAAACGTTGTATGGCTATGTGAATCTTTTCTTCCGGGATGTTACCGTGTAGGTTTTCAATGACGGTGGAGGCTTCTAGTGCCGCGATGAAGTCTTCATGCAATAACATATCAACGAATACATCCAGATATTCCGAAAAATCGATGGCTGATTCCCAGCATATGCGTAATAAATTGGCTTTTCCGCTACCTTCGGGAGCGTTGATCAATTTATCCATCAAGACCGTTTTGAAGTCGGATTCTTTCACGTCCGAGAGTAAGGCCGTGAGGTTGGTAATGATGTTCGTGTCCTGACTTTGTAACAGGATGTCCAGTAATTCGGGGACGATGGAAATATCACCTTCTTGTTTGATTTGTTCGATGGCCCCTCTAACGATGTCCATGTCATTGCTGGACAACTGTTTCAATATATCTTGTTTGTTTTCCATGTGTTTCTAAATATTTGTATCCAATACTTTTTCGGGTATTGGATACAAATATAAGGATCATTTGCGGGATTTCTTCGCTCTGGGGTGGAAATTTGTGATTGTATCCCGGAGATATGAGTTATCCAGGTGCGTGTAAATTTCCGTTGTCAGAATAGATTCGTGTCCCAGCATGTCTTGAACCGTGCGGATGTCCGCACCGCCGTTTACCAAGTGAGAGGCAAATGAGTGACGGAAGGTGTGGGGGGATACCACTTTATTCAAGCCGGCACGGAGTGCTGTTTCCTTGATAATATTGAATATCATCACGCGGGAAAGAGATTTTCCCATCTTGTTTAAAAAGAGAATATCTTCGAATCCTCTCGCTTTTTTCATTCTGTCGCGATCTTTTTTCAAATAGCAACGGATCTCGTCTTTTGCTTTCGCTCCCAGTGGAACAATCCGTTCCTTGTTTCCTTTTCCCTCGATTTTGATGTATCCTGTTCGGAAGTTAATTTGTGATAACTTCAAGTTGACAAGTTCAGATACGCGCAAACCGCAAGAATATAATGTTTCGAGGATTGCTTTATTACGTTGTCCTTCTTGTTTGGTCAGATCCACAGCGTTAATCATGGCTTCAATTTCTTCTACGCTGAGGACGCTAGGAAGGGTACGTCCGATTTTTGGTGCATCAAGCGAGTTTGCCGGGTTAAGTCCGATGGCTCCATCGTATAACAAATACTTGAAGAAAGATTTGATACTGGATATACTTCTAGCTTGAGTACGGGGAGTAACCCCGGTGTCTTTCAAGGCGGAAATATACTCGTTTAATACGTCATAGGACACTTCTTTCGGATTCAATGTAGGTGTCCGTTGTTCACAATAGGCTCCCAGCTTTCTGATGTCATTCAAATAAGCTTCCACCGAGTTGGTTGATAGTGATTTTTCTAAAATCAAATAAGTCCGAAAACTATCTATCGCTTCGTTCCAAGTCATTTTTAGCTGTGTTACAAAATAAATAATACAAATTCTAATTCACCACTTTAAACCTATCTCAAGAGTATTCTGATAGATTTTCGCCAGATAAAGGTATAAGTTTTTTCTTTGAGTTGTAACAGTTTTGTCAAGTTTAACACTCATAATTTTTATTATTAGACCTTGTAATCGAAATTTAATACCTAAATCCGGCTTGAAATGTCCGGTCTCATCGTTTTTTTTGTTAATTTTGTATTCAGTAAAAACGGTGAATATGAAGATATTGATTTTAAACGGTCCCAATCTTAATCTTTTGGGAATCAGGGAAAAAAATATTTACGGGGAAACCTCTTTCGAGGAGTACTTGTCGGGGTTGAGAGATTTCTACACGATGGTCGAGATCGATTATTACCAGTCGAACGTGGAGGGGGAGCTTATCAATAAAATTCATGAAGTGGGATTCTCCTATGACGGGATTATTTTGAATGCTGGAGCCTACACGCATACTTCGATTGCTATCGCGGATGCTATTTCGGCGATTCCCTGTCCCGTGATCGAGGTTCATATTTCTAACACGGCAAAACGGGAAGCTTTCCGTCATGTTTCTTTCCTAACTCCTGTTTGCCGGGGGGTAATTACCGGTTTCGGGTTGAAATCCTACGAACTGGCGTTACAGGCTTTTATGTGAGCGGCTTCGCCGCGTTGCAGGTTGGCAAGTTACAGGTTACAGGTTGGGGAAATACGCGAAGAATAACTATTATTATTAATGATATGAAGAAGACTAAGATTGTGGCTACCATATCTGACAAAAGATGTGAGGTAGAGTTTTTAGAGAAGTTATATCGTGCCGGGATGAACGTGGTACGGTTGAATACAGCTCATCAGGATATGGAGCAGGCGTTGAAGGTGGTGGAGAATGTTCGGAAAGTTTCGGATAATATCGCCATCTTGATCGACACGAAAGGGCCGGAGGTGAGAACAATGCTTATGGATGAACCGATGCACGTGGACCGGGGAGAAACGATTTACTTAACGGGTGATCCGGAGTTGAAAATGGAAGGAAAATTAATTCACGTGTCCTACCCTTATTTTGCAGAGGATATAAAAGTAGGAGATAAGGTGCTGGTGGACGATGGGGATGTGGAGCTAGTCGTTGTGGAGAAAAAGGATCATTATTTGGAAATGATGGTGACAAACGAGGCTGTTATCAAGAATCGTAAGAGCGTGAACGTGCCGGGAGCTTCCTTGAAATTGAAATCTTTAAGTGATAAGGACCGGGCATTTATTGATTTTGCAATAGATAATAATCTGGATTTTATAGCTCACTCCTTCGTGCGTAATAAAGAGGATGTTATGGCGATACAGGCTATTCTGGATGCCCGGGGAAGTAAGATCAAGGTCATTGCCAAGATCGAGAATCAAGAGGGGGTGGATAATATTGACGAGATTCTGGATTACGCTTACGGAGTGATGGTTGCCCGCGGGGATTTGGGGATCGAGATCGAGGCGGAGAAAATCCCTAAGATTCAACGATATATTGTTAAGAAATGTATTGAGAGTAAGAAACCCGTGATTATTGCCACGCAGATGTTACACACGATGATCGAGCATCCTAGGCCGACTCGTGCGGAAATCAGTGATATCGCGAATGCCGTTTACATGGGTACTGATGCGATCATGTTAAGCGGGGAAACGGCTTACGGAGCATATCCCGAGGAGGCGGTAACCGTGATGCGTGAAGTGGCAGAGGAGAACGAGGGAACTGTTCCGCCGGATGCGGGGAGAAGTCTGGTTCGTATAAATAACGAGATTACGGCAGCGTTGGCTCGTTCGGCAGTGAAAACTGCATTGATGTTACCGATTAAGGCGATTGTGGTTGATACGCTTTCCGGACGTACAGCTCGTTATCTATCGGCTTTCCGGAGTGACTTGCCCGTTTACGCCCGGTGCTATAATGAACGGGTTATGCGAGAATTGGCTCTCTCGTTCGGGGTGTATCCCTATTATACTGAAAAACCGATGTCCCGGGATGAGTTTATGAATGATCTGCCGGAAATGTTGATGCAGAATGGCATTAAGGCTGATGACTACGTGGTGGTTGTCGGGGGAAGTTTCGGGCATGGTAAAGGAGCCTCGTTTATTGAGGTATGTAAGATTGGGGAAATCCGCTAGGTTAATTTTAAATTTTAGATTTTAAATTTGAGAATTCAATCTCAAATTTAAAATCTAAAACTTTATCAATGTTTGTCTTTCAAGATGTCCCGGATTTCAGTCAATAGTACCTCTTCTTTCGACGGGGCGGGAGGGGCTGCCGGAGCCGGGGTTTCTTCTTTTTTCGTTCTCAATTTATTCATGAATTTGATGGCGATAAAGATTGAGAATGCAATGATCAAAAAGTCGATCGTTGTTTGAATAAAGTTACCATAGTTGAGGGTGACGGCTTCGACCATTTTTCCCGTAGCCTCGTTCATGTGGGCTTTTTGTAACACGATGTGTAAATTGGAAAAATTCATACCACCGATAAGCATACCGATGGGAGGCATGATAATGTCACTAACTAATGAAGACACGATTTTCCCGAATGCCCCACCGATAATGATACCGACGGCCATATCGACTACATTTCCCTTCAGGGCAAAAGCTTTAAATTCATCTAAAAGTTTCATGTTCTGATTCGTTTTATAATTTAAGTGTTTGAACGTTTAAACATTTAAAATGTTCTAAATTTCTACGGTAAAATTACATTAATTCTCGTAACTTTGTAAGCGTTTAACTATTGTCAATGGAAAAGGAAAGTCGGGAAAAGCAAATATATAGGGTTACAATTGTCGGTTCAATTGCTAATTTCTTTTTGTTAGTGTTTAAGTTCGTGGCGGGAATATTGGGACAAAGTAGTGCTATGATTGCGGATGCCGTACATTCTTTGTCAGATTTCGTGACGGATATTATCGTGCTGGTTTTCGTGAAAGTTTCTGCTAAACCGAAGGATGCGGGACATGATTACGGGCATGGTAAATATGAGACACTGGCAACGGCAATTATCGGTATCGTTTTGTTAATGGTTGGAACAGGGATTTTCTGGAACGGGTTGAATCAGATACTTGCTTTTTATCGGGGAGAAGAATTGGGTAGTCCCGATTTAATAGCCTTGGTTGCGGCTCTTGTTTCGATCGTGGTGAAAGAAATCCTGTACCGTTATTCGGTTATCGTCGGGCGTAAGGTGCAAAGCCAAGCTGTCGTGGCGAATGCTTGGCATCATCGTTCGGATGCATTCTCGTCTATCGGTACAGCTTTGGGGATTGCCGGGGCGATTTTTCTGGGAAAAGATTGGCGGGTGCTTGACCCGATTGCGGCCGTTGTCGTGAGTGTTTTCATCGTGAAAGTATCTATTCAACTCTTGATCCCTTGTTTAAATGATTTATTGGAGCGCTCTTTGCCGGAAGAGATCGAGAAAGAGATCATCACGATAATAAGTGAAGACTCGCAAATAAAAGACCCTCATAATTTGAGAACTCGTCGGATCGGGAATGATTTTGCGATAGAGATACATATCCGTTTGCACCCAGAGATGACCGTCAGGGAAGCTCATGTGGTTGCTACCGGGATCGAGAATCGTTTGAGGGCTAAATACGGATCACGTACTCACGTGGCCGTGCATGTGGAACCTGTGAAAAATGAATAATATAGATGAGAAGAACGGTGTGGTATTACACGATAGCGTGCGTGTTGTTGATATTGGTTGGGGCTTGTAAGGAAAACGAAAAGAGTAAAAAGCCTTTTGTTTATTTTAAAAATTACCAGAGAACTTTTAATGATTTAAATGACAGGCATCTGTCATCCGCCAAGCGATTGGGTATTACTCCATTGAAATCGTCGGAGGATTTGAGTCAGGCAGATCGGAATTTAAAAGAGATTAAATCCTGCAAATTGTTTCAGGTGGATAAATTAACACATTCGGAACCTTATCTTGTACCGGAGGCCTGTGATTTATTGGCTGATATTGCCCGGAATTTTAAAGACTCCCTGTATCAGAAAGGCCTGCCTTCCCATAGTATTATCGTGACAAGTGTGTTACGAACGGGGTCCAGCGTGAAGAAATTGCGGAAGAGTAATGGAAATGCCAGTGCCAATTCCGCTCACGTGTACGGGACTACTTTTGACGTGGCATATACGCGTTTCAAAAAAGACGGGCGTAAAGACGCCCCGGAGGAAAAGTTGAAAAGTGTGTTAGCCGACGTGTTGCAGGATTTGCGTTTGCAAAAGAAATGTTACGTTCGTTACGAGTTTAAGCAAGGTTGTTTTCATATTACAGCGAGATAACATAATCGTAAGATTGTTTATACTTTATTCTGTATCACGTTATTCTTTATTTTTTTATTTTTGCGGCGATAAAGAAAAACGTGTATGAAGAAGAGTCTTATTGCTTTAGCTTTTGGTACGCTTGGTCTTGGAATAGCCGAGTTTGTGATGATGGGAATATTGCCTGATGTGGCTCGAGACTTAGGAATCAGTATCGCTACAGCCGGTCATTTGATTTCGGCCTATGCTTTGGGAGTTTGTGTCGGGGCTCCCATGTTGATCTTGGCACGCAGGTATCAGTTAAAGTATATCTTGATGTTTTTGGTGGGAGTAATGATGCTGGGAAATGTTTGTGCGGCTTTATCTCCTAATTACTGGGTGATGCTTGTGGCCCGTTTCATTTCGGGATTACCGCACGGGGCTTATTTCGGGGTGGCATCTATTGTCGCCGAGAAGTTAGCGGATAAGGGGAGAGGGTCAGAGGCGGTATCTATCATGATTGCGGGAATGACGATCGCTAATTTGTTCGGGGTTCCGCTGGGGACGGCTTTAAGTGCCTCGATTTCCTGGCGTTTGACCTTCTTGCTCGTTGGATGTTGGGGCGTTATTATTCTTTATTATATGTGGCGTTGGGTGCCACGGGTAGAAAATTTGCCGGATACCGGTTTGAGGGGGCAGTTCCGTTTTTTGAAATCTCCGGCACCTTGGTTGATTCTGGGGGCAACGTTGTTGGGTAATGGGGGAACCTTTGCTTGGTATAGCTACGTGACACCCTTACTAACGAATGTTGCCGGATTCCCGGCTCGTATGATCACGTTTCTTATGGTGCTTGCCGGTTTTGGAATGGTGGTGGGAAATCTGGCTGGGGGACGTTTGTCCGATCGGTTTTCCCCGGGACGAGTGGCTGCTTTTGCACAAGGAATGATCTGTGTTGCATTGCTTTTTATTTTTTTCTTCGCTCATATATCTTGGTTGGCAGTGGGGTTGATGTGTTTGTGTACAGCCGGTCTGTTTGCAGTTTCGAGCCCACAGCAGGTGTTGCTAATTCGTTATTCAAAAGGAGGGGAGATGTTAGGTGCGGCTAGTGTACAGGTGGCATTTAACTTGGGAAATGCGATCGGTGCTTATGTTGGGGGATTACCTTTGCAAGCTGGAATGAGTTACTCTTACCCGGCACTAGTGGGTGCGCCTTTTGCATTTGTCGGGTGTCTTTTGTTGGTAACTTTTTTCCGAAAATATGAACGTCGTACGATTTGATCTGATATAGTCCGGTAATAGGCTCAATCTGGCTTGTACTACAATCTCTCCGGTGTCTCGTTGATGTCCGGATTGTATCTGAAGGTAAAGTTTGGGAAAAGTTAACCTTCTGCGTCGGTAACTTATCGGTAACTTATCGAAGAGTTATGGGTGAGATATAGGTGAAACACATAAGAGACAGCAGAGTATGTATTGTTAAATTCTGGTGAATTTTATCGTGAACTTGGATTGTTTCAAGTATCTTTGTGGTGTAATATCAAGATTGTAAAGTTATGAAAGTCGGTATTATTCGTTGTCAGCAAACGGAAGACCTCTGTCCGGGAACAACCTGTATTAAATGTGCATCAAGTGGTAAATTGGCCTTTGAAAACGTGGGGCCATCCGATATTGTGGGTATTATTTCCTGCGGTGGATGTCCCGGTAAAAGAGCTATTCCCCGGGCTAAGATGTTGGTTGATCGGGGAGCAGAAGTGATTGCCTTGGCGTCTTGCATTTTTAAGGGAACGCCGATAGGTTTCCCATGTCCCCATGCAGAACAGATGAAAAAAGCAATTGTCAATAAAGTCGGGGAGAATATACAGGTACTTGATTACACGCATTAATCTGTTGCTTATTGACTTGACGAATCGTGTTTTATGGATTATCCCGTGTCGGAATTATTAAAAAGAATCATTATCTTTGTCGGCCGAAAAAATGCATTCCACGAGTGTGGCGTGCTGGCAGGTTAGGTAATAATTAAAATGACAAAAATATAATGGGTTTACAATGTGGAATAGTCGGTTTGCCAAACGTGGGGAAATCGACGTTATTTAATTGTTTGAGTAATGCGAAGGCGCAATCGGCAAATTTCCCTTTTTGCACGATCGAACCGAACGTGGGAGTGATTACCGTGCCGGACGAGCGACTGAATAAATTGGTCGAGTTGGTACAGCCTCAAAATGTGGTACCTGCCGTGGTAGAGATCGTGGATATTGCTGGGTTAGTGAAAGGTGCGAGTAAAGGTGAAGGTTTAGGAAATAAATTTTTGTCTAATATCCGGGAAACGGATGCTATAATTCACGTGTTACGTTGTTTTGATGATAATAATATCGTACACGTGGATGGTAATGTCGATCCGATCCGGGACAAGGAGACGATTGATACAGAGTTGCAGTTGAAAGACTTGGAAACGGTGGAAAGCCGTTTGGCAAAAGAGGAGAAGAAGGCACAGACCGGAGGGGATGCAAAGGCGAAACGTCTGGTCGAGGTGTTGCATTTATATAAAGATGCGTTGGTGCAGGGAAAATCCGCTCGTTCCGTGCAATTAAACGATTTACAGCAGGAGGCTGCGAAAGAGTTGATGTTGCTGACGAATAAACCTATTTTGTACGTTTGTAACGTGGATGAGGCTTCTGTTGTGACGGGAAATAAATACGTGGATGCCGTGCGGGAAGCCGTGAAGGACGAGGGGGCAGAAGTATTGGTGATCGGTGCTGCTATCGAGGCGGATATTGCCGAGTTGGATACGTACGAGGAGAAACAATTGTTTTTGCAGGATTTGGGACTGGAGGAAGCCGGGGTGAATAAATTAATTCGTACGGCTTACAAGTTGTTGAATTTGCGTACTTATTTTACGGCAGGCCCGAAGGAGGTGAGGGCGTGGACTTTTAAGAACGGGATGAAAGCCCCGCAGACGGCTGGGATTATTCACACGGATTTCGAAAAAGGGTTTATTCGTGCGGAAGTGATTAAATACGAGGATTTTATAGCCTTGGGATCCGAGGCAAAATGCAAGGAAGCCGGGAAGATGTCGGTGGAAGGAAAAGAGTACGTGGTGCAGGATGGGGATATGATGAACTTCCGTTTTAACGTGTAATGAGGGCATAGTTTTATCCTGGATAAAGATGATATTAAAAAAACTTTTTGGATTTGATCCCAGCGTGATGAAGGTAAAGACAGAGATCATGGCTGGGGTCACTACTTTTTTAACGATGTCGTATATTCTTGCCGTGAATCCGGATATTCTTTCGGCGGCATCGATGGACCGGGGAGCCGTGTTCACGGCTACAGCTTTGGCAGCATCTTTTGCCACGTTGGTAATGGCTATTTTGGCGAAATTACCTTTTGCCCTGGCTCCGGGTATGGGGTTGAACGCTTTTTTTGCCTTTACGTTAGTGCAGGGCATGGGATATTCCTGGGAGAGTGCCTTGGCTGCCGTTTTTATCGAGGGGCTAGTGTTTATCCTGTTGACGGTGTTTAATATACGGGAGTTGATCGTGAATGCTATTCCCGAAACGTTGAGACATGCCATATCCGTTGGAATTGGTTTGTTTATTGCTTTTTTAGGATTACAAAAGGCCGGGTTGATCGTGGCTAATCCTGCAACATTTGTTTCTTTAGGCGAGTTTACTCCATCGACGTTGTTGGCCGTGGGAGGAATTATTATCGGGGGAGTGTTGGTTGCTCGGAAAGTGAAGGGGGCTCTTTTCTACGCGATCGTGGCAGTCACGTTATTAAGTATTCCTTTGGGAATTACCCGGATACCGGAAGGCTTTTCTTTAGTATCGATGCCTCATTCTCTGGAGCCGGTCTTTTTCAAGCTGGATTTTCATTCTTTGTTGTCCCCGAATATGTTGATTGCGATTTTCTCGCTCGTGTTCATGGATATTTTTGATACTTTAGGAACATTAGTCGGTACGGCAAATAAAGTGGGAATGGTGAAACCTGATGGGAGTATCCCGAAGTTGAAACCTGCGATGATGGCGGATGCCGTGGGAACAACGGTCGGGGCTTTGCTCGGAACGTCAACCACCACGACTTACGCTGAGAGTACTGCCGGTATTGCCGAAGGTGGGCGTTCCGGTTTGACAGCTGCTGTTGTTAGCGGATTGTTCATTGTCGCTCTGTTTTTTGCCCCGTTCTTTTTGTTGGTTCCGGGTATCGCTACGGCAGGGGTATTGGTGATCGTGGGGAGTTTTATGTTTGATGCGGTGAAGAAAATTCGTTTTGATGATATGACCGAGGCTTTTCCTGCTTTCGTGACTATTATCATGATGCCGTTGACTTATTCGATTGCGGAGGGTATTGTGTTGGGGCTGTTGACTTACGTGTTGCTTAAATTGTTTGCGGGTAAATATCGAGAGTTAAATCTCACGATGTATATACTCTCGATATTGTGTATTTTGAAATACGTGTTTGTTTAGGTTATTCGATATCTTCCAGTTCCCGGTTTGCCACGTAGCCCCGCCATTTTTCAATGAGCTGTTGAATGTCCTGTGGTATTTCGGAATTGAAGTCCATCCATTCGCCTGTTCCCGGGTGTTCAAAACCAAGGGTTTTGGCATGTAATGCTTGTCGGGGACAGAGGGCGAAACAATTTTGCACGAATTGTTTATATTTCGTGAAAGTGGTCCCTTTCAGTATTTCATTACCACCATATTCCGGATCATTGAATAGCGGATGTCTGATTGATTTGAAATGAGCCCGGATTTGGTGGGTACGTCCGGTTTCCAGCACGCATTCCACGACATTCACGTAGCCCAAGCGTTCCAGCACGTGATAGTGAGTCACGGCATGTTTGCCGTAGTCGCTACCTTCCGGGAATACCCCCATGATTTTCCGGTTAGAGATACTCCTTCCGATGTTACCGATAATCGTTCCGTTGTCATTTTCCAAGTTCCCCCAGCATACGGCCACGTATTTCCGACTGGAGGTTTTATGAAAAAATTGGGAAGACAATTTGGTTTTAGCTTCTTCCGTTTTGGCAATGACCAATAGACCGGAAGTGTCCTTGTCTATCCGGTGAACCAACCCAGGGCGGGGATCGTTTTCTTTGAATAACGGATTCCCTTTCAAGTGCCATGCCAAAGCGTTCACGAGAGTCCCCGTGTAATGCCCGTAGGAAGGATGTACCACCATGCCCGGTTCTTTGTTAATGACTAGCAGGTAGTCGTCCTCGTACACGATGTTTAGAGGAATATCTTCCGGTATGACCCGTATTTCCCGTTTCGGGTGGGGGAGCATTAAGGTGACGATGTCTTTGGGTTTTACCCGGTAATTGGATTTTACCGGTTTGTTATTGACCTGTACACATTGGGCCTCTGCAGCTTCCTGTATTTTTGTACGGGATACGTTGGGTAACCGATCGACCAGAAACCGATCAATGCGCAGTAAATTTTGGCCGGGATCAACTTCCAGACGGAAATGTTCATACATTTCTTGCTCTTGTTCCGGTTCGTCCTCGCCCAGTTCTTCTAAATCTTCTACTTCTTCTTCTATCATGGTTGTAGCTCCTCAATGGACAGGGAGTCCAGTGCCATTATTTTTTCTTTATCTTTCGTGAGGTAGAGCGTGATGTCTCCCCCCATCTTCATCGTCATGTTCTCTTCGAATTCAGGCTCTTGCTGGTATATAATTGCCGTGGATTGGTCCGCCTCGGTTTTGACCGTGTTGTCGGGTTGGATTTCACCCACGTTTAAGAATGCCCGCAATAGCATGGCTTTTGCCTCTGCCAGTGTCTTCCCCACTAACGATGGGATGGCTACTTGGTCATTGGACGTATTCCCGTTCCCGAGTACAATATCCACCGTTTCTCCTTTTTGTATCAAACTATTGGGTTCGATGATGTTGCCCTCGTATTTGAAATCAAGTACTAGGTTTTTGAAGTTGGAAGGAACGTATTCGATTCTTCCAACGTTGAGTCCCAAGTTCTTCAATCGTTGCAAGGATTGACGGAAGGCCACGTTGCGAAGGTTCGGGAAAATGATTTTTTCCGGGGCATTGGCGTTGATGGTCAGTTGAATGGCCCGGTTGTTCTTCACGTGAGCATTCGGTGACGGGAATTGTTCTACGATAGTTCCCGGTTTGGCATTATTGTCATAGATAGAATCGATGACAAGGATTTGCAAATTCTTCTCTTTGGCGAAAGGTTCCGCCTCGTCGGGAGTGAGTCCCCGGAGTTCGGGAACAGTAATATAGTAACCATGATTCGTGTATTTCTCCAATCGATTCAACACGATGTACCCGATCAGGAACAACACGATGCAGGCTACGGCTATGTTGATCAATAACACGATGATATGTCCTTTTTTAAAGAAACCCATAGAGTGTGTAACGTTTGTAAATTTATAAAACTTGCCGTGTTCATCACTACTGAACACGGGCAGTGCTGGTATTGAAATACCTTAACTTTGCAAAAATAGCAGAGATTTTTCAATTATCACTACTATTTTACTATTTTTGCTTTGAAAATAAGAAGTGATAAAGATGGTAAGATTCATTTTAGTATTCCTGTTGCTGGGTTTGACGGGTTATGTCGGGGCGCAGGAAATCAAGATAGAGAAATCGACAGAGAAAATCGTGTATCAGGGAAAGTCCTATTATCTCCATACGGTGAAAGCCAAGGAAACGCTTTTTTCCATATGTAAGGCTTACGGTGTCTCCGTGGATGAAGTGAAAGCATTAAATGATAAGAGTGACAATGCTCTTTCGATTGGGGACGTGTTGAGAATTCCTGTGGTCGAACCCTTTAAATCTATTGATGATAAGTTTTATTATCACCGGATGAAACCGAAAGAGACGCTATATTCTCTTTCCCGGAAGTTTAATATCAAGATGAAACGAATTCTGAAAGATAATCCGGAGTACGACGTGAGCCGACCGATCGCGGAAGGTGCTGTCGTGAAATTGGCATTGAGGCAGATTGATCGGACTGTGTTGGAGGCTGAATTACGTTGGGAAAAACGTCAGGCGAAAGAGGTTCAACAAGCTCGGCGTGAAGAGATGGAAAAACATGAGGAAAGTCATCCGAATACTTTCCCGCCTGCCCGCGATTCATTGGAAGGAATGGTGCAGCAGGTTGTGGGTGATACCGTGTTTATTATTCCTGAAGTTGCTCATGAGCAACGCCACGTGAAAGTTGCTCTTATGTTGCCTTTGTACGTGAAGGAAAACAAGTTGCCCTTATCTGAGGAGGAAATTCCGGTGGACACGCTGGGTGTGAATATACGGAACGAGCGTTGGCGTTTATCTTCTCGCACGGAACCTTTCCTGCAATTTTATCAGGGGGTATTGATGGCCGTGGATAGTTTGAAACGGCAGGGATACACGATCGATTTGCATGTTTATGACACGGAACGTGATCCCAATACCGTGCAACGTTTGGTAGGGGAATTGAATTTGTTATCTCCGGATTTGATTATTGGTCCCGTGTACGCGAACACGTATAAGGTGGTTGCCGAACAGCTAGGAAACCGGACGATTCCGATGATTTTTCCGCTTTCTTCACGGGGAGGAGATTTAGTCCGTTTCCCGAATTTCGTGCAGTTGAATACGTCTACGGTTTCTCTGGTAGAAGAGATGGCGGACTGGATTGTCGCGAACGGTACGCAAGCTCATCTGATAAATATCATTCCCGATGGGGGAGTTCGCACCGGGGAAGAGAGTCGTTTGACAGATCTGGTACGGAGTCGCTTACAGGCGAACGGGATGGAAGATATGACGAATTGTCAATGGCGACCTCAAATGCATTTGGATTCATTACGCAAGATTATGAGGCCGGGAATGGAAAATATGATCTTGTTTCCAACTATAAATGAAGCGGCGGCCAGTCGGACGTTGCCCGTGTTGTCTGCACTGGCAGATCAGTTCCGGATCACGGTAATTGGTTTCCCCGATTGGTTGAAATTTACTTCTATCGACGAGGAAGTGTTGTTTAAGTTGAACGTGAAGATGATGGCGAATAGTTACGTGGATTATCAAGGTGATGTGGCTAAAGAGTTTTCCGCGAAACACCGGGATTATTTTTATTCGGAGCCAAGTAATGTGGTGAACCGGGCGTTTGACATTGTTATGTGCTTTATCCCTTTGGTCGACATGGAACGTGGAAACACCTTGAACGTGTTGCGGGAAAAGGATATAAGCGGGGCATTTACCCGTTTCCGGTTTCATCCGGTGAATGGATTTGGTGGTTTGGAGAATCGGGGGCTGTTCTTGATTAACTATGGTCGGAATTTCGAGATTATCGTGAAACCGGTAGTCAAATAATTCAGATTTTTTCACGGTGATAGCATAAAAGAACGACAGTAACGATACGGTTTTATCCTGTGTAGCTTGAAATAAATTAATTTTAGGGGCTTGCGGGTAACCTTTGGCCGGGTATTGTCGTTGTCCTGCATAATTAGTTGTTATTACATCTTGAATAGAATGAAAATCGGGGAGTACGGCATTTTTTTTGATATGATTAATAGGAATTGGAATTTACTAAATTAACCTGTTATGGCAGAAACTACGACATACATTACTGTACAACAAAAATATAGATCTTTATTAAAGTCATGTAAGAACTTGATTTCAACCGAGGATATTCGTCTCGTGCGAAAAGCTTTCGACACGGCAATGAGCAGCGAGGCAAATTCACGAGCGGTTACCGAGAAAGATATTCATCGTTTGTTGGATACCGGATTAATTATCACGTCCGAGATCGGGTTGGGGAGGACTTCTATTATTTGTTTGATGTTGCATCGGGCAATAGAGTCCGGAACGTTGAAATTGGAACAGATAAAAACGGTATTTGGAGAGAAAGTAGCCCAGATATTAGCCGGTTTACGGGATATAAGCCATATCTACGCTACTCACCGGGTGGTGGATTCCGAAAATTTCCGGAAATTACTACTGAGTTTTGCTGAAGATGTACGGGTGCAGTTGATTTTTCTGGCGGAAAAATTGTATGATTTACGACATGCCGAGACTTTACTTCCGGAACAACAACGGGAGTTAGCCCGGGAAACCAGTTATATCTACATTCCTTTTGCCCATCGTTTAGGTTTGTATAATATCAAATCGGAGATGGAGGACCTCGCTTTGCGTTACGGGGAGCCTGAGGTGTACAAGGAGATTTCTTTGAAGCTGGAAGGAACACGGGAGGCCCGTGAAAAATATATCAACGAGTTTATTGCCCCTATCGTGGAAGAATTCAATAACCGGGGAATTAAATTCAAGGTGAAATGGCGTACCAAGACGATCGCTTCGATCTTGAACAAGATGCGGAAGAAACAGGTGGAGTTCGAGGAAATCTATGACATATTCGCGGTTCGTTTTATACTGGATAGCAGGGGGCCGGAAGAGAAGGCCGATTGTTGGAGGGCATATTCGATCGTGGCCGACAAGTACACGCCTAACCCGCAGCGATTGCGGGATTGGATTTCAGTGCCTAAATCCAATGGTTATGAATCATTGCAGACCACCGTTCTCGGACCTAATAACCGATGGGTGGAAGTGCAGATTCGTACGGAACGGATGGATGAGATTGCAGAAAAGGGATTCGCGGCTCACTGGAAGTACAAGGGGGGAACGGCGGATAAGGCGATCGAGGAGTGGCTGACTGAGTTACGAGAGATATTGGAGAGTTCGGAAGTCGGAGCCGTGGATATGCTGGACGATATTAAAATTAACCTGCAAGATAAGGAGGTACACGTGTTTACCCCGGCGGGAGATTTGAAGACTTTACCGGCGGGTGCGACGTTACTTGACTTTGCTTATGCTATCCACACGGCCGTGGGATCCCGTTGTGTAGGAGGAAAGGTAAACCAACGTAACGAGACCTTGCGCTATGTGTTGAAGAACGGGGATCAGGTATCCATCCTAACCTCGAATAATCAACAGCCGAATGCCGACTGGCTGAATATTGCCACAACTTCGAAAGCTCGTAACAAGATTCGTCAGTTTCTCACCGAAGATTCGCGGGCTCAGGCCACGCTGGGTAAGGAAATGTTGGCTCGTCGGTTTAAGAATTGGAAGTTAGAGTTGACGGACGAGGTGATTCATCGTTTGCAACAACATTATAAATACAAGTTTGCTATCGATCTTTACCAGGCGATTGCCGAGGAAAAGTTGGATATGGCGGAGATCAAGGAGTTCATTACTCGCCCGAAAGAAGAGGAACGTACGGTTGCTACCCCAAGAGAAGAGGTGCAGGTTACCCCGTCCCGCCCGATTAGTGAAGATGTGTTGTTGATCGACCGGAACGTGGATAACGTGGTGTACAAGTTCGCCCGTTGCTGTAACCCGGTATTCGGGGATGATATTCTGGGATTCGTTTCTATTGGTGAGGGGATTAAGATTCACCGGACCCAGTGTAAGAATGCTCTTGATTTGCAGCGTCGCTACCCGTACCGAATCGTGCAGGCGGCTTGGACGAATGCCGGGGCAACTTCTTACCAGACGGTGTTGAGTATCGTGGGGCGTGAAGATGCGGGAATGGTGACCAAGATTACCGAGGTGATAGCGAAGGACCCGAAGATCACGTTACGGGGATTGTCCATTAATTCGAGCGAGGGATTATTTGATGGGCAAATCACCGTGTTGGTTAGTGATACGGAACATTTGTCACAACTGATTTCCCGGTTGAAACGTATACAGGGGGTCATGCGGGTATATCGTCATGATTCTGTGAAAGAGTAGTTTTATGTTGATTTTTCGTATATTTGTATAGTTCTAAATGATGGGTTAACACGTGATAGTAATATGTCGGAACAGGATGAGGTAAAATGGTTACAGGGATTAAGAGTTGGGGATGACCGGGCTTTTAAAGTCCTGTTTGAAAAGTATTATGCCTCACTCTGTGCATTTGCCACTAATTTCGTGAATGACCCGGACGTGGCGGAAGATATTGTACAGGAGATATTTTTCAAATTATACACGGATAAACCGGCTTTTGATGTCGTGGTGGCCTTAAAATCTTACTTGTATCTGGTCACCAAGAATCAATGTCTGAATTATTTGAAACATGCCCGGATCGAGCAGGAGTATATGTCTTTCTTGAAGGAACGGGAAACAACGACCTTCTTTTTTAACCAGATCGTGGAGCAGGAGTTACTGGCCTTGTTGTCAGAGGCTATTCAGGATTTACCGGAACAGACGGGACAAGTGTTCCAACTGGTGATGGAAGGTTTCGATAATGCGGAAATTGCGGAGAAACTGAATCTCTCCATAGATTCGGTAAAGTCACATAAAAAGCGTGGAAAACAATTATTGAAGAGTCGGTTAGGAGATATAACGGCTATCCTTTTATTCCTGTCGAATTGCTGATATTCAAGAAATAGAAGATTGTAATTTTATAATATAAAGAGGCTCCACGATCCAGCGGAGCCTCTTTATATGAATGTTTTATTTTGAGAGTGTTTTTATTTGAAGTAAAATACCTTGATAATGGGCTTTGTCGGCTGTATTTGCATTAGCGATACGGCTTTCTACTAATTTTTGAATCTTATTCAGCATGGCGGTGTTATAACCTAAAGATTCGTCTATCGTACTAATATTTACTGGTTTTTGCCAAGTGTAGGGAGAGATTGCGGAAATGGTTTCCCGTGCAATCTGATTTGCTATTAAACCTTGTCCGTGTTCGATTTCGAATGCTTGGAACTGATCCCGGAAACGACGGATGAATCCGGTCTGATCCATCCCGTACCGGATGATTTCATCGATAGACAAAGCAATAGAAGGGTCAATAACCTCGGAGTTATCTGCAAATTCTTTCGGGTTCGTGACTTTACGAACATTTGTCGTGATTGTGCTGACACACATACGTTGTAATAACTTATCCCCGTTGGTTAATTTTTTCCCTTGCATTGTAGGTTTCCAAATTCCGGAGTACAAATCATCGTAGTAATCTTTTATGGTGTAAGGATCTTTGGACAAATGGGCTGTAAGCGTTACGTTCGCTCCTAGATTAAATAACGTTTTGGCTGCTGTACTTTGCAGTAACAGGGAATATTTAGGAGCAAATATTTTTTGTTCCAGGGCTTTTTCATTTAACCAGTCACTTTCACGCAACTGTTTAATGGTCCATAGCATGGAGGCTTTTTGGATGTTGCGGGCAACCGGTTGATAACGTTCCACGGGTGTGCCTTCTTTTGCCGGATTTAAGTATATTCCGCCAACTTGACATAACACGTTGGAAATATAGCGATAGTATTGGTTCAATATTTGAGAATATAGGGTTAGCCTATACTCTGAGAAATCATCGTCAGAAATCCATTGATTCACGTTAGGAAGAATGTATTTCAAGTTTTTAATCCCGTAGTTACTTGCCTTGATCGGATCGTTTCCGAGATCTTCCGTTAAAGCACTTGGGTCATACGTGCTGTAAAGTTGTTGTTGTCCATAGCGGTATAAGGGATCTCCGGCTTTTTCGTCTACCCATTGCTGGATGATTTCTGCTTCTTCTTTTACGCTTTTGTTTCCTGCAATGGGAGAGTATAGCCATTTAATCGCATAGTAGTCATAAACACCGAGATCGGGAGGCGTTAATTTTAACCCTTTGTCTCCGGGTTGTGCAACATAATTGAATCGGGCATAATCCATGATAGACGGGGTTGTCCCGTATTTGTGTGTGAATGTTGCGTTGCGTAAAGAATCAACAGGGTAGGCGTGAGAGGCAGCCATGTTGTGCATCAGTCCAAGCGTGTGTCCCACTTCATGAGCGACAACGTAGACAAGGGCCTCGTATAAAACATCAGCCGGTAACTCTTTCCCACGAACAGACTCATCAACTTGGGCCGTTTGTACAAAACGCCACTGTGTGATTAACTTGATAATATCATTATAGATGATTACCGAGGCATTCACGATTTCTCCCGTGGTCGGATCGACCCAGCTGGGCCCCATAGCATTTGCAACCCCCGCAGGACAATAGCGGATGCAGGAATATTTCAGGTTATCGGGATCAAAATTAGGATCATCTTTGGGAAAATCTTTCACTTGTACCGCATTTTTGAAACCGATCGCCTCGAACGCCTTGTTCCAATCCAAAGTCCCTTTTCTTAAGGCTGTTTTCCAGTTTTCCGGAAACGTGTTGTCCAGATAGAACACGATAGGTTTCACTGGTTCTACTAATTCCCCTCGTTCCCATGCTTGCATATCTTTGGGTTCCAAGCGCCACCGGTTGGCATAGGAGTAATTTTTAGAACCTTCTTTCAAAGAGATATTTTGTTTCCCGGTCAAGAATATACCGATACGAGGATCAGAGATTCTTGGTTTCATTTTTTCTTCCGGCAATAAGAACATCGTTTTTACCGTTTTTACTAAAACCTCTCCGAGCATAAACGTGGAAAACATCTGTTTAGCCGAGCAACTGTATACATTTTCAGTCTCGACAGAGATATTGTCATCGAACGATTTGATTTTTCCAATGGTTGATAGTTCCGCCTTCACCTTTCCCGTGATAGGTAAACCTTTGTATGATCCCCCGATCGGACTTTGGGCATCATCTAAAAAAATCTTTCCGGCCTCGAAAATAACAGCCGTGCTGTCCCGGTTGTAGGTTTCCAGTTTGAATTTCTGTTTCCGTACATCCATAAAATTCAATGCGGCAGTTTCTTTCATCTCTTCTGTATCATCGTAGGTGGTATACGTGGAACAATCGTTCATGAAGATCATACTGTCTTTCAATACAAAGCGAACGTGTTTCAGGCCTTTGTTTTTGTACCCCACGTTAACCAGAGAGGGATCACTCGTGGCAGATGGTGTTAGGGCGATTAACAGATCTCGTCCCATGTATTTTAACGGGTACTCCAGATAGATTTTGTCTCCAACCCGGTGAATCGTGGCGAATTTACCAGGGAAGGCTTGATGTTGTTTCCCTTTAAACAGTTTTTCGTATTTGGATATGGGCTTTTTAGGGGTTACATTTTTTTGTTCTATGGGGGCTTTTTTCTTTTTCTTTCTGTCAGAGGCGTAAGATGAGCCTAGGTATGGAATCAGAAACAGTGATACAAGTAACAATACAAATCCTTTTTTCATATAAAATATTTTAATAGTTGATTAATTGTTTTTTCATGATAAATGTTTTACAAGCTCTTTACAAGTTCTTTCCAGCGAGTTTTTTGAGATTCCGGAGCTTTTTTAAAAGGAGCGGATATATAGTAAATTAAAGTTGATTGATTTCCATTTTGTACTTGGCCTAACTTCTTTTCACAAGTCGATAATAGTTTACCCGTATCTCCCGTGAAGGCTGCCTTGGTGATGGCTAGTGAAGCTAATAATGACTTTTCTGTTGCCAAATCCAAGGCTTTTATTTCTTTACCAATTTCTACCAGTCTTTTTTTGTTCATCTTTGTATTTTCTCCGGAAATGGTTGTTTGCATTTCGTGGTTTAATTTGGCTGCTATACGAGAATCTACTTTTTTTACCCCGATTGTTTTGTAAAACTCCTTTCTATGTTCATGCAAGTATTTCCATACATCAGAATTCTGAGTACAGATTTTTTCGTCTTTGAAAATAAACCAGTATTCTTCGGATGTTTTTTCTTTGTCCGTGGTGACATTAAATAAATCTTTGACCACGTTTGAGGCCGATGGGTCTTTTAAATCAATCAAATTTTTTGCGTATTGGAACAAGAGATCTTTTTCTCGATTCCCGGCATTGTATTTGGTTGCTAAAGGTTTTAATGCCGTATTTTCATCAAGCCCTTCTTTTACTCGTTTGATGAACACTTTTTCTTTGGTGTTACCAATGAATCTATGGCGAATACTTCCATCTTGCTCGATGATCAAGAAAGTGGGATAAACGTTTACATTAAATCTTTTACCTAATTCCGGTCCTTCTCCTTTCTCCATATCGTATTTGAGGCAAATGAAGTTTTCGTTTAAAAGCTTTCCGACACTTTCTAGTGGGAACAGGTTTTTTGCAATCTGGATACAGGCCCCGCACCATCTCGTGCAACAATCCATGAAAACTAATTTATTTTCTGCTTTGGCTTTGGCCAAGGCTTCATTGAACGTGAGATCCTCGAAGTTCACGCCTTTCTGAGAGAATACCGTGAAACTGGCAATTAATAATATTGCGGTTAAAATGATATTTTTCATGATTAAAATGTTATTTAATAGATAATTTGTTGTGGTAAATGACTACCATCCCTACCCCCTCCTTGTGCAGGAGGGGAAAAGGTTTGGTTATCAATGGGAATTTATAGAATCGAACTTTTTAAAAAAAGTTCGATTATTCGTAAGTGGCATCCCCGATTTGTTTTAGATTGATGTTGTATTTTTCCAAGAAATACTCTTGTAAGATGTCATATTTCTTTTTTACTAAGGGATATGCTATATCTGTAGCCCATGCTTCGGATGTTCGGGTGGTCATGGCCAACATGAATGTGTATAAATCCGTTTTCAAATAGTCTTTTAGATCTGTTAAATAAGATGCGGTACTCCATTCCGAGTTAAATACCGTTGAGAGGTTTTTAATGAACCCTCTGGCTCGAGCATAATTTTCTGACGTATTATCCTTACTGGCAGGACTTGAATAATCGCTTACTTTAAAGAATTCATCCGGGAATTCCATGGAAGAATAGGTCCAGATATTCCAAAGTTGTTTGTGTAATTCATTTTTAAAAGCCAGTTTCGTGGCCGCTGACATTTTTCTCAATGTGTCCGAACAGTAACCGATAGCCATTACATTTTCTCCTGTATTTAAGTACTTCAGTTTGAGTTGACCGGATTGTTGGAGTATTAACGAATCGGCCAAAAGTATTTTATAAGGCATGTATTTTTTATGGAATTCTTGTGGATAGTATTGGAACCAGATTTTTTCCAGTAAATCCAGCATATCTCCTACGTATTGAGGATCCGGCAACGTGTATAAATAACTGTAACTAGTTGAAAAACCATATACAAAGTCTAATTGCGAGTACTCGTACAGAATATAGGTTCCATATTGGCTATGCAATTCCACGATACGGTCGTCAGCGGGAGATTTCCCTTGTGGCAGTGTATAATCCGGAGATAGGGGTGCAATTTCTCCGATTTCTTTGTCTTCTGCACAGGCCATGTAGCAAAGACAGCAAAGAGTAATGATATATATTCTCAATCTTTTCATGACAAGTCGTTTTATTTATTATTGGTTTTTTAGGACTCCTGTTCTTTCCGGTTCGTATGCAGAGGCATTTTGTTCCAGTCTGGTATTATTGCTTATCATCTTTTCCGGGATTGGTAGCGTGTAAAGCGGGTCCTTTTCCTGTAACGTGTAAGTTATCCACGGGTCTACAATTCTAGTTTTGTAATCGTGGGAGATGGATGGCATGCCGTAACGACGTAGGTCAAACCAGCGATGTCCCTCGTAACATAGTTCCAGACGACGTTCCAAACGGATTTCTTCCAATAAAGTTTTGGAATCCGTGATCGTAACGTCTTGATAGCCTACGATACGGTAGCGACGCAATTGATTTAAGTCTGCCAAGGCCTCTTTTGCGTATCCTTGGCTTTGTGCGTACGCTTCAGCCCGGTTCAAGTAGGCTTCTGAAATTCGAATGGTAGAAGTGGGATCGGTCGTTGGGGTCTCTGGAATCTTTTTCGTTACATCGGCACGATTAGCAGAAAACCATAAATCCAGACGTCTGTCACCTTCTTTATATTTTGACAGTAAATCAGCGGATGGGCCTAGTGGGCGTACTATTGCGTTTTTTGCATAGACCCATTCCACTTCGGAAAGATCATACGAAGGGAGATAATATTTCGCATCAGCGGATATTTGGGTGTAATCGGTTAAGCCTTTTGCTGTTTCAATAGCTTTGTTGGCAGTTCTGATGACATCCTCCCATTGTTCCATGTGAAGATATACCCGGGATAGCAAGATGTTCACAACAGTTACGTTGAGTTTGTAGTTTGCCGTTTCTTTCGGGTATTTTTCGAATAAGGTAGCTGATGTGTTCAAGTCTTTTAGGATTTGTGTATAAACTTCTTCAACCGTATTACGGGGAATTCCGTTTTCAGTCAATCCCGCTGTTAATTTTAAGGGTACTCCCAATGCTTTTTTATTATAATTGTAGGGCTCCCCGAACAAATTCACGAGCATATAATAACAGAATCCTCTCATTCCAAGAGCTCCCGCTTTTATAAGTTCTTTTTCTTGTTGAGAACCGTGGACTTCGTCAATCCCGTCTAAAACTGCATTTAGTCCCTTGATATTGTCATACGTGTATTGGTAGCCGTCGTCGATCTTATTTTCTTGTTCCCACATATTGGGTTGCCAGGTAAGACATCCGGAATAATCCAAAATAACGCCATTTTCAGTAGTTCCTGTTCCTAATTTTGCCTCGTTGATACCAATATCATCGTCTAAGGCGTATAACATGAGATAACCGTTGGAATTGTGCATATATCCTAATAATAGTTCATCGTAGTCTTGGACAGTTCTTACGAGCACCTCGTCCTGAGATTTCTCTTCCAGAAAACCAGAGCATGCGCTTATGAGCATCATGCATATCAAACTTGTTATGATTGAGTTGTATTGTTTCATATTTCCGTTATTTTTAAATTACTCGTAAATCTTTAAAACATGACTTGTAATGATAATGACGTTGTTCGACGGGTTGGCCAATCTCCGGTTTCCGGGTCTAGACCGTCCCATTTCTTGTCTCGTACCCACATGAACGGGTTTGTCATGCTGGCTTTTAATAATAGTCGGTTTACGTGTATTTGTTTTAGCCATTTTTCGTTGAATTCGTAAGATAACGACAAGGAGCGACAACGTACGAAATCAGTATTAGCAATTCGTATATTAGAGTAGTTATACATTGAATAAGTCGTGGTGATCGTTGACGTTGCGGTTTCTGTTGCCGGTAATTTTTGTGATTCACCTCCAATTCCCGGAAGAGAAGGTATGTTCGTGTATGCCTCGTCTCCTTGTTTTTTCCATCGTTTACCTAGTTTTCTTGAGACATTTTGTTCAGGTCTGGGAAGACCAGGATCTGAACTTGTCGCATTCGGGTATAATTTGGGTAAACGGCGGTTGCCACCCCATTGTATGGCAAATAGGGCATACAAGGCAAGGCGTTTATATTTGAATTGCATATTTAATCCCCCAGAAAAATCCGGAATATATTTACCGCTTTTCACTAAATAATCTGCCGGAGTCTTGCCATATTCGATGTCCATATTTTTAAACATGGGTTGTCCGTTTGCTGGATTTAACTGATCAAATTCGTACGAATAGAACGTGGAATAGGGTTCACCGGGTACGATACAAGAACCGCTGGTGTAGTCACTTAATGTATTTACCCGTTCGTTCTTTTTGATTTTGTTACGGGTGACGGCTGTATTTAAAGAAAGTTGCCAAGAGAAATCTTTCATGCGAATAGGTACTACATTGATAACAAAATCATAACCGAAGTTTTCTAAAGTAGATCCGGTAACGATTCCATTTTTTACGCCATTTTCGTATGGTACACTCTTGGAAGAAAGTACTTTACTGATTTTTTTGAAATAGTTGAACGTGAAATTGATACGATCTTTCAAGAAAGAGGCATCTACTCCTAGGTTAAATGTTTTCGTTTTTTCCCAACCTAAATCCGGGTAAGGAAGGGTTTTAATTTTTAGTACATAAGCTCGAATTAACGTGGAGTATGAATTGGTGGCAATTAATTCGGGAGATACGGAACTGACAGCATTCCCTTGATAGCCATAAGAGCTGTAGATGTCCAGGTTGTTTAGCCACCATGAACCCTCGAAAATACGTTCTCTGGCAACTCTCCATTTTAATCCGGCAGACCATGTTGGTTCGAAACGTTTATTTTTGTCCTGTCCGAAACGGTTGGAAGCATCTACACGTCCGCTAAAATTGAAGACATAGCGGCCATCATAAGTATATATGGCAGAGGCGTATTCACTGAGTTCATTTTCGACTCGGTTGACCACGCTGAAACTTCCCCGTACGTAATTATTGTTATCTATTTCGTAGTCTGGATCACCATGATCCAGATATGAACTGGGTGGGGTTGCAAATGATTCTCCCCGGTCTGGCATATATCCATTGCGAGAACTTGAGTGTCCTTTGGTTTTTACGGAATTGGTTTCAATTCCCAACTGTAAGGTTACCCGATGTTTATCTTTGAATAAACGGTCGAATACCAGACTATTTCTTACTGTGATTGTTGATGTGTTCGTTAGACTTGTTGCCAAGATGCCTCCCATAGGTAAAGGAGAAGATTTTGTTTCTATTCCATTGGGTTGAACGCTCCCATATTCGTATCCCCGGTATTGGGTAATGTAGAAGGAACGTTCCGAAGCATATTGTTTTGTATCTACTGATGAAGAATTATATGAGACAAGCCCTTGATATTCTAATCCATAGAAAATTCTGAATTTCAAGTCAATGGTGGCGCCCCAAATTCGGCTGTTACTATTACTCCCGGTGTGATCCAGTTCATTTAAAATATTGTAATTGTAGATGTATTTATTGAATATAGCTTTACTATTTTGACCTGATTTCTCGTGATAGTATAGAGAACCGTCCTCGTTATAGGCTGGGATTGCCCGAGATGTGTTGTAAGCATATTTGAAAGGATCAACTCCATAGGCAAAGCCATCCACCTCTCGCATGCTTCCTTTTAATAATAGGTTGACAATTAATTTTTCTCCCCAATTGATGGTCGTATTTGAATTTGCTTGGAAAGAGGTCATGTCATTTCCTTTTGCCTCTCCTTTTTGTTGGGTGAAACTTATCGAGGTCCGGTTTTGTATTTTATCGGAACCACCGCTGATTCCAACGGAGTGAGAATGGTTGAATGAATTGCGGAACAGTATTTTAAACCAATCCGTATTTTGACTGGCTAAATATTGGTACTGTTGGTTCATCTCGTCCAATGTAATCTCTTTGGATAGATATTTTTCCAATAATCCTTGGAAACCGATGGGAAGTATGGAAGAGCCGGAAGGATATTGGCGTCTTTCTTCATATATTTCTTTCGAAAATTGCATGAATTCTTGTGAATTCATCAAGTCATACAAGCCATAGCGAGGGCGTTGACCGATGGAAAAGTCTCCAGAATAGTTTACCGATATTTTCCCGATTTTGGCTTTTTTGGTGGTGACCACTATCACTCCATTAGCAGCTTTCGAACCGTAGATGGCTGTGGCAGAGGCGTCTTTTAAGACCGTGATGGATTCTATATCATTGGGATTCAGCCAAGAAATAGCATTTCCTGCTAGTTGTTTGATGTCATCAATGTCGGCAGAGAAATTCGTGTTATCACTAGAGTTAAAAGGTTGTGGATCACGTTGAATCACGCCATCGACCACCCAAACCGGTTCTTGTGTTCCTAACAATGTTGCTGTTCCTCGAACTCTTATTTTAGGAGAAGCTCCTACCAACCCGGACGTATTCGTTACGAGCATCCCCGGAACAACTCCTTGTAACATTTGATCAATGGAAGGGACACCGGGCATCACGACATTATTCATGTCTACATTTGTTGCTGCTCCAGTGTAATTTCCTTTGTCCACGTTACCATAACCAGTTACGACAACCTCATCAAAAGTTACAACATCTTCCTCCAATGTCACGTTGATCGTATTTTGTCCTTTGTATTCTACCCGCTTTGTTTTCATTCCCATAAAAGAGTATACAAGGACTATTTTCTCCTGTTGGGGAATTTCTAACACGTAACTTCCTTCCAAGTTTGTTGAAATTCCTATCGTGGTGCCTTCCAACAGAATGGTTACTCCGGGTAGCGTGTTTTGGTTGGCATCTGTTACCGTTCCTTTTATAGTAATGATTTCTTTCCCAGTATTTTTTTGGGGGGAATTTTCCAGAACGAACGTGATATGATTATTTACGATCTGGTATTTATATTTTGTTCCTTGGAGTAGTGAAAGAAGCGCCTCGTCAACCGTAACATCATTTACTTTTAGAGTTCTTTTACCCAAGTCTGTAATAAATTTTGCGTTGATCACGAAGTCAAAGTTTGTCTGGCGCTTGATCTCTTCCAGGATTTCTTTGACAGGGGCATCTGTCTTGTTGATCGTAACTTTTTTTTGTTTGACTTGTTGAAACAATGTAGCATTGTTAACAGCCAACACGGGAACAGTCATAATCAGTAATAAGAGGAAACTGATTCCTTTTTTTAATAGACTTCCTTTGTGATGTGAATTTTTATTCATAATTTAGTAAATTAATTGGTATTTAGTTGTGGGCTTACAACTATGTATTAATAAATAGTATCCATGTATTGTGACGGCAAATCTTGATACAAGCGGTACTAATGTAAGGAGCGTCCCTGGGATGCTTCTTATTTTTTTATTCGTTTACGTGTATTCCATATTCATGATTATTTAATTATAAATACTTTATCGGATTCTTGTGTGAATTTTAAATCAGTACTCTTTTCGATCAACAGGAGTAGGTCGGACAAACTGGTGTTTCTACTGGTCGAGATATAAAATTCTATGGATTCAAGCCGGGGTTTATCATATTTGAATTCTACGCCATACCACGTGGCCACTTTCTTGAGAAAGTAATCCAGCGGGACTTGGTCATAATTGAATTCGTTATTTAACCAGGCGATGTAAGAATGAACATCCACGTCTTTTATCGTGACATTATTGTCGGTCGAATTATATTCGCATTTTTGGTTAGGGCAAAGCATTAATTCTTGACCGTTATCCGTGTTGAATCCAACACTGCCGTTAACAAGTACGACCTCGACATCGCCTGCCGGATCATTATTAACGTTAAACTCGGTTCCATATACTTTTACAAATGACTTTCCCGTTTTCACGATAAAAGGATGGTTGGATTTCGTTACTTTGAAAAAGGCCTCTCCATCCAGTTCTACTTCCCGGTATTCTGTCATACCACTGACGGGATATTTTAAGCGACTTCCCGCATTTAGCATGACTTCCGATCCGTCAGCCAGTTTTACACGATAAGAATAGCCGGCAGGAATAATTAATGTATTGTATTTGATAACGTCGCTTTTTTGCGTATTGTATGCTATTTGTTCCCGGGTGATTGTCGTTATACCGTTCTGGTTATCATTTAATAGCGTGTCCAGTTTCTGAAGTTCTAATTTTGAACCGTTGTCCAGAACCAGGATTGGTCGTTTACATTGAATATCTTGTTTGAATTGACGAATATGGGCTAGTTCGTCAGGTTTGTTTCCTGTAAATTGCCAAATGAAAATTCCGAATAAAAGGATGGCTGCAGCTGCGATAGATGTGAGGCCTGCGTAAAGCCTGTGTACCCGTTTCCTCTTTTTCTGATTATTCAAATCATTCACAAGGTGTTCTATATCTTTTTGTTTGTCTCTTTTCTGTCGTTCATTGTAATATTGTATGAATATCTTTTCTGAACTTATTCTTTGCAGAAATTCGTGGTCGGGACTCTCATCTTGCAAGAGATCAAGTAATTTCTTACATGAGTTTACATCTTTTTTCGTCTTGATCGCTTGTAGAATCTCTTCAACGATCTCGTGTATGGCATTATATCTGATTTTATTAAATTCTTTCATACATTTTATCGATCTGTTTTAATAATAAAATGCATGAACTTGAAAATTCTACTTCCTTTTTTCAAGTTTTTTCAAAAGAATTGGAAAAAATAAAATGAATAATTATAATTGGCTTAAAAACAACGTGATAAGAAAAATGTCTTCTTTAGATATTTTCTTTTTAAGAATGGAGATGGCTTCGTGTTTTTTGTTGTAGATGGTTTGTTTTGTCTTTCCTAATTTTAATGCAATCTCTTCCGTGTTCAGTCCTTCAAAGAAAAGACGAAGAACCTCCGCACATTCTTCCGGTAGTAGGCCTAAAATGTATTTACAATTCCCTCTTAATTCACTTTCCAGTATATCAAATTCAATGGTTCTCGTGTTTTGTATTTCATACTTTTTGTATTCTTCCACGTAATGATTATGGCGGATGAACTGGTTAAAATCATTACGGATAACGACAAAAAGATAAGCTTTTAAATCACCCTGACTTTTAAATTTGGTTTCGGATTGCTGCCATAATTTTAGAAACGTGTCATGTACAGCATCCTGTGGTTCGATATTCGTGTTTTCATATAGTTTTAAGGCATAGTAGAACAAATCATCATAGTACAATGAGTAGACTTCTCCGAAAGCAGGGATGTCCCGTTTATTGAATCTTTCCAACAGGTTATCTGTTTCTGATAATTTTTGTTTATTTGACACGGTAACTATATCTATTGCTTTACAAAACTAGAAAAAAACGTGTTGATTTCAAAATAAAGATTTTTTCGTGACACTTTTTCGAGACTTAGTTGTTTTTAGGTCGTAAAAGAAATCAAGATGAAAGAAGCATTTGAAATAGCACGAATTATTCAGAAGAGTTTGAAAGGACAACTTTCAGAATCAGAGGAAAGACAATTATCCGATTGGCGAAAGGCTTCCGGAGAGAATGAACGTGCTTTTCAACGAATGATTTCAGAAGATTTTTACACGGTTGAGATGGAGAAGGTGGAAACGTATGATTACCGGGTGGCCTACGGGCGTTTCTTGCAAAGGAAATACCAACAGCGTCGTAAAAGGAGATTTCTGATAAACGTGGCTCGGGTAGCTGCTGTTGCGTTACCGTTTATAATTGCACTCGTTCTTTATGTCGGGTTGAATCGAGATGAAGAACAAACGTTACGTCCTTCTTTGGCAACAAATATCCTTCCGGGGACGAGTAAAGCCGTGTTAACACTGGCGAACGGACAAATGATTCCTTTAGGCAAGGAGGCTGCGGATAGTACGATTATAACGGATGGGGCACAAATTAATGCTTCGGGTTCTGGGGTAACATATGCTAGTGGTGGAGAAAGTGAATCGATCGTTTATAATAAATTGGAAATACCTCGCGGGGGAGAGTTTTGTCTGACGCTTTCAGATGGAACAAGGGTGTGGTTGAACTCGGAAACTTCTATCCAGTATCCGGTGGCTTTCGGAGCAAAGGAACGGCGGGTTTTCGTGCAGGGAGAGGCTTATTTTGAAGTTGCGAAGGATGCGAATAAACCTTTTACCGTACAGTTTATGAGTTCGTCGGTAACGGTGTTGGGAACTTCCTTTAATATCCGTGCTTATCCGGAAGAGAAACAGTCGCAAACGACTCTTGCGGAAGGTTCCGTGAGAATATACAGCCCCGGTAGTTCAATGCTGTTGAAACCGGGAGAACAGGTGGAAGTGAACGCTTTGTCGGGAGAGATGGTAAAGAGGGAGGTTGAAGTAAAGAGCTTTACGAGTTGGAAAGACGGGCGTTTCGTGTTTGAACAACAACCGTTGGAGGATATAATGAGAACATTGGAACGATGGTACGATATTCGTGTGATATTCAAGGATGAGGGGGCGAAACGAATTTCTCTGTCGGGAAATTTGAAACGATACGGTGATTTCTCTCAGGTGATGAAAATGTTGCAGATGACGGGAGATGTGCGATTTGAATTACATGGAAATGATGTATATATAACTACAGAGTGAAACCCTCGATGGCCACGAGGGGAGGCAAGTGTGTAAAACTAACTAAATTAATTAATTACATTATGAAGAAGAACCGCAATAAGTCTCTTCCAGGAGGTTTATGGTTAATAAAGAACCGATTAATGATGAGAATGACGATCGTTTTATTATTGTTTTCGTCATTCACGGCAGTGGCTCAGAATGTCACTGTGAAGATGAAGAATAGTTCATTTATCCAAGTTGCTAAAGAAATTCAAAAGCAAACGGAGTTGACTTTTTTGTACAATGATGCAAAAGTAGGTAATATTACGGGATTGAATCCTGATTTCACGAATACGGATGTAAAAGCCGTTTTAGAGTATTGTTTAAAGAATTCAGGACTTACTTTCTCGATCGTGGATAACACGGTGGTGGTTAGTCCCGTGAAATCAACGAACCAACAGCAAGAGAATAAACTTACGGTGGCAGGTAAGATCACGGATCAACAAGGTCTGCCTCTTCCGGGAGTGAATATTATTATCAAAGGAACCACGCTAGGATTCGTGTCAGACGTGGAAGGAAAGTTCACTGCGATTTGTTCACGGGGTGATTCTTTGCTTTTCTCGATGGTCGGTTTCGAGATGCAGACCGTGGCAATTAATAGCGATTCCCCTTTAAACATCAAAATGAAGGAGGCCACGGAGGCATTGGATGAGGTTGTTGTTGTTTCAACAGGTTACACTCGTCTGCCGAAAGAGCGTGCCACCGGTTCATTTAGCGTGGTTACAGCTAAAGAATTGGAAAAACGTCCTAGTCCGAATATCATGAATCGTTTGGAAGGTGTTGTTCCGGGAGTTTACGTGGATGTCAAGAATTCGGATATGACTTTTTTGTATGGTTCCGATCGTACGGATGGTTATGTTGATGAGCAGACGAATATTTCCATGAATATCCGGGGAAAAAGTTCTCTTTTGAACACAACAAGGCCTTTACTGGTTGTTGACGGTTTCCCCACGGATATGGAAATGAAGAATATAAATCCCAGCGATGTTGAATCGATTACTTTTTTGAAAGATGCGGCAGCAGCCTCTATCTGGGGGGTACGTGCGGCCAATGGGGTTATTGTTATTGAGACAAAAAAAGGTAAAAAAGGTAAAGGGGGAACAACCGTAAATTTTGGAATGAATGTATCGACTTCCGGTTCCCCTCGTTTTAATACCTTACCGATCATGAATTCTGCCGAAATGATTGATTACGAAAAGGAAATGGTCGAGAAAGGTTATATCACGAGACCCGTGAATTCCGCTTATTCGGCAGGGGCCCCGATTTCACAAGCTGCTAAATTGATTTTGGACGCTAAGGACGGGCTTATTAACCAGGCGGATGCGGATGCCATGCTGAATGAATTAGCTGGTCGGAAGGCTTATCGTGATGTGAAAAAGTATCTGTTGCAACCTTCTTTTTCACAGCAATATAATTTATCTTTTAGTGGGGCGTCTGATCAGATGTCTTATTTCCTTTCCGCATCTTATGCAAACGAGAGATCTAACATGAAGGGTGAAGAAGGTGATCGTTTCACGTTGACTTCCAACATGAATTTTAAAATATTGAATTGGGCTACGTTGACCACGGGGTTAAGAGCTACTTTGTTTAATATTAAAAATAATGCTTTAGGACTTTCCATGATACAGGCATCCGGCGGTTTGATCTTGTTACCTTATAACCAATTCGTGGATGAGAATGGTAATCGGGTTGATTACTATAAGACGTACAATGAAGATTTTGTAACGGAAAAAGAAGCATTGGGATATAAAAATTGGAAGTATAATTATTTGGACGAACTGGATAACAAAGATGATACCCGTAAAGAGCAAACTTTCGCGATGACTGTGGGATTGAATATTCCAATTCCGGGAGTAAAAGGGTTGTCATTAGACGGACAATTCATGTTTGAAAGGAAGAATACCAAGAATCGTACTTTTGCTAACGAGAATACGTTCGAGGCTAGAGATCTTTATAACCTAGCCACGACTTATGATGCAAATACGGGTGCGCTGACCAATAATCTTCCGTGGGGAGGTATCTTGAACGTGACTAATGGTAATTCCCAGAATTACAGTATTCGGGGACAGATCAATTACGATGGGGTTATTGATGAAATTCATCAAATTACAGCATTGGCTGGAATGGAAATCCGTGAGACGAGAGATTGGGCGAATGGGGCTAGGTATTATGGTTATAACGAAAAAACACTGATTGCCGGCAGTCAGTTGCCGAATCCTTATATAAATATCTGGGGATATAATAGTTATTTGACAGATGCTAGTCCGGAAACTGATTATCAACGGCGATACTTGTCTTATGACGGGAATTTGTCTTATACTTTGATGAATAAATACGTATTATCTGGAAGTGTGCGTTATGATGATTACAATAATTTTGGTGTTGACCGGAAATACCGGGCGACTCCGATGTGGTCAACCGGATTTTCGTGGCATATTGGCCGGGAAGATTTTATCATGGATAATGTAGGATGGTTGAATCAATTGACATTTAGAACGACTTACGGGTATAATGGAAATATTGATCCGGGCCAGTATCCTTTCACGAACATATCGTTATCCACGAGTAATGATGGTTTTACTCAATTGCCTTCATCAAGTATTACTGCTGCAGCCAATCCTTCAATTCGTTGGGAGAAGACAGGTGTATTGAATTTTGGATTGGATTTTGCAGTATTGAATCATCGTCTTTCCGGTTCTATCGAAGTGTATCGCAAATATTCGAGAGACTTGTTTGCAGAGTACACGATAAACCCGATATTCGGAGCGAATTCGACCCGATCTTACACGCTTACTCGTAATGCAGCTAAGGTGGATGGAAAAGGAGTGGACATCGCTTTGAATGGAATGATTGTACAGAAAAGCGATTTTAATTATAGAGCCAGTTTAACTTTCTCTTATAACACGAATGAAGTAAAATCTTCTCCTTATGAACTATATTCCAGTTTTGCATCTAGTGGAGGAGGAAGTGGTCGTATGATAGAAGGGTATAATATGAATAACTTCTGGGCTACTCGTTGGGCCGGTTTGGATGAAGAGGGAAATGCTCTGGTGTACAATGCGGACGGGGAAATTATAAAATCTACGGAAAATATTACGAATGATGATTTGGTGTATATGGGAACATTGACACCGAAGTACTTTGGTGGATTTTTTAATACGTTCACTTATAAAGGATTGTCTCTTTACGTGGGGATCACCTATAAGTTAGGGTATATTTTCCAGAAACCGACGATTTCACAACAGCCTGCAAGTAGATACGGTGGTGCTAATTATGAAATTAATGAAGATATGGCAAAACGTTGGAGAGAGGCGGGTGATGAGGCTAAAACCGATGTACCCCGTTTGGGAACGGATAACAATAGTTTTCAACGATATAGAGGTGCTGATATTCATGTCCAAAAAGGAGATCATATCCGTTTGAAAGAAATATCGTTGACTTATGAACTCCCGTCTAAATGGGTAAATAAAATCATGCTTGGTAGTGCTAATATCGGGTTTACTGCAACAAACCTGGGATTGATTTGGAAAAAGAATAATGTCGGTATAGATCCTGATTTTATTCCGAACACGAGAGATTTGCGGATGGCGCCGACACCTTCTTATAATTTCTCGTTAAATCTTAATTTCTAAAACGTGATAGATATGAACAAGAAAATATTTAGTGTAATTATAGGACTTTCCTGTTGTTTCTCCGCTTGTTCCGATTGGGTGGATGTCAAGACTAAAGGATCATTGGTTCCGGAGGAGACGGAAAATTACCGTTACTTGATGAATAACACGGAAAATTTCCGCTGGACACTTTCTTACCATGATGTGGCATCGGATGATATTGATATTTCTGATCCGGCTCAACAAGAGGCGATCTATGAAACGAATAAATTTATCCCGGTATATACTTGGGCCGACGAAATTTATAGCCAGTCTGAAAATGACACGGAGATGAACAAAGTGTACCAGGTTATCTATAATTGTAACGTGGTGATTGATGAGGTGATGGATAGTAAGAACGGGACAAACGAGGAGAAGTTGGAGATTCGGGCTGAGGCTCTTGTACATAGAGCCGAGGCATATTTGACGTTAGTGAACGTGTATGGTGTTCCGTATAATGCAGCAACGGCATCCACGGATCAAGGAGTCCCCTTGTTAACTACCCCTCGTGTAGAAGGGGCTCTGCCACGTGCATCTGTCGAAAAAGTGTACGAGCAAATTTTTAAAGATTTGGATGATGCTTTCGAGTATTTGCCCGATGTGGCAGAATTTAATTTCTATCCGGGTAAATGTGCTATTTATGCATTGCGAGCAAGAGCCTATCTGTTGATGGGTAATTACACGGAGGCGAAAAAGAACGCTCAAGAGGCACTTAAATTAAAGAGTACATTGGAAAATCTGAATGACTATGTTGATCTGGCGAGTACAGAGGAAAGTGTGAGAAGGAAAAATTACGTGGAAACATTGAAAGATAAGGAAGTTATTTTTGCTAAAATGCCCGTAACTACATTTTCGATGGCATCATATTCCACGGCTGGCCTTGTGTTAAGTGATGATCTGCTGAATACTTTTGATCAGGAAAAAGATTTGCGTTATTTTTATTTTACTCGTTCCATGGTAGATGATTTAGGTATGACTTATTCCGGGCGGGTATATTTTAAGGACAATTATTATCCTTATGACTGGAAAAAGAACGAGGGACGTAACATGGGGCCTTGTGTGCCGGAAATGATGCTAATTGAGGCAGAATGTTGGGCTCGCGAGGGAAACACGACGGAATCCATGAATATTGTGAATAAATTGAGAGAGTATCGTTACGTTGCGGGTGAGGACTATTCGTTGAGTGCCGCAACAGCTAAAGAGGCTTTAGGAAATGTATTACAGGAGCGTCGTAGAGAATTAACGTGTCATGGTTTACGTTGGATGGATCAACGTCGTTTGGCAAATGATCCGGATTTTCCGACACAGACGGTGACTCGGGTATTCAAGGGAACGACTTATACATTAGAACCCGGTGCCGTGCGGTATACTTTCCCAATGGGAGAAAAATATTTGGAAGAAAATCCGGAGATCGGACAAATTAAATAAGAGTTCGTAAGGTTCATAAAGTTATAAGGTTTATAAGGTTCTTTATAAACTTTGTGAACCTTACCAACTTTATAAATTATTAAATCGTATTGTATGAAAAAAATCACGTTGTTAGGAAGTATCGTTGTACTTCTGTTATTTTCTTGTGTGGTTAAGGCACAGGATCGTAAACCTTTTCACATTATTCCATTGGTGCCGGTTGCCGGTCAGGATGTGAAGTTCACGTATGATAATTCGCTGACGTCACTGGCTGATGAGGAAACGATTTACGGAACGGTTTATTACTGGGAAAATTTGTGTTGGAGGGCGGAAGATTTGAAGTTGGTGAAGAATGATACGGCATGGGAGGCCACTTGTCGTGTGCCTGAAAATTGTGCGTTGGTATCATGTAAATTTTACGCTGGGGACAAAAAGGATACAGGGGGACGGTCCACGTACACGACAATGACCTTTAACAAGAACGGGCAGAATTTATCGACTGCTTATATGGCGTGGGGAATGTTGCGGAACAAGACGTTGGAGTCTTTACCGGAATATTGTGACGAGGACGCGTATATTGATGATGAAGTTATGCGTTTTTGGCTGAACCAACAGCTTTTGAAAGATCCCGGAGCCCGGAAATACGTATTCTATTATGCGGCGAAGTTGTTGAATAAAATGATGCCGGGAGAAAAACATGAACAGATGTTGGGAGACGTGGATTTTATACTGAATTTACCGGATGTGGATGAAGAGACGTTGTTGAAGGCACTTGAAGTTGCTAAGAATATCGTGAAAGACAGTACGAAAGCGGCGGCAGTAGAAACCCGGATTTTAAAAGATTACCCGAACGGGATTTTGGCTAGGGACCAAGAGATATGGCGGATTTTCAGAATCATGGATGCCGATGCGAAAGCTCCTGAATTAGATGCTTTCCTGAAACGTTTCCCGACGGAAAAGTTTAAAGATATAGAGACGGAAACATCATCCATGTATCTGGGTAAAATCTTTCAAGCGGTAGTTTATCAGCCCATCATCAAGAAAAATGATTATAGTTTCTTGTACAAGTACCTTCATGATGTTCCCCATCTTTATTTGCTGACTTTCTACTGGCACATGGTACAAGTGCCGTTGAACACGAATCAGAGAACCCCGGAACAGGTGTTACCTTTTGCTAAGGTTATTTACAATGAGGTGATGACTCGTCCTCAAGCAGGAGCTGATCAAGTGTATTCAGAACGGGAGTGGAAGGATTATCTGCTAACGAGGGGAAAAGATATGATTCTGAAGCACGCGTTCGTGTTGGATGCTACCGGTTCTTCTGCCGAGGCATTGGAGTTGATGGAAGAAATTAAAGGGAAATATAATTTCAAATCGGCAGAATATAACAATCAATATGTTCGTTTGTTGGAGAAGAATGGCTATCAATCGATGGTAATTCCCACGATCGTGGCTAGTGTACGGGAAGATGCGGTTACTCCCGAAATGTTGGAAATCTTGCGGAAAGATTACGTGAAACAACATAAAAACGATAAAGATTTTGAGGCTTATGTCAGTTCGTTGAAATCACAAGAGAAACAACAAGAGTTGCAAAAACATTTGCAGGAGACGATGATTAACAAGGATATTGAACTTTTTGCTATGGAAGATCTGGACGGGAAAAAGGTTGATCTTTCGAAGATGAAGGGGAAGATTATCGTGTTGGATTTTTGGGCGACTTGGTGCGCTCCTTGTAAAGCCTCTTTACCGGGAATGCAAATGGCCGTAAATAAGTATAAAAATGATCCGAACGTGGTGTTTTTCTTTATTTCCACGATGGAGACGGCGGCTGATTTTAAAGAACAGATTCGGAAATTCATGAAGGAGCATAATTACACGCTGAAGGTGCTTTGTGATAACGTGAACCCGAAAACGAAAAAGCAGTCGGCTGTTTATGATACTTATTGTAAAGCTTTTAAGTTTTCCGGTATTCCTCATAAAATGATTATTGACGGGAACGGAAAATTGCGTTGGAGTATTGGTGGTTATATGGGAAGTCCTTCGGCTTTGGCAGAGGAAATGAACCTTATGATAGAGATGTTGAAAGCGGAATAATCGGCAAGATTCATTCGATGGGTTAGGATTTAGAACGGGGTGAATGAATCCCTGTCTAAATCCTAATTTTATGTCCTTAATCTAACCGTTTTCAAACTCTGATAATACCCTGTTAATGGCTTACAGACGAGATATAGCTGAGTTAAAGCTGAGATGAAGCCGAGTTCATGTCGTCTTTGTTTTGGGGAGGTATGTTTTTGTTTCTTTTGTTTTTACTGATATTCAGATCTTCTAGGGATTTAAACTCTTGTAATTGAAAATGGGTTGTCCAAAAAGGTATTTTTCAAACTCCCTCCCCCCTTCGGGGTACTCCCTCTATAAACAGAGGGAGAGTTAAAATACTCCCTTTCTTCGGGAAGAGTCACCAGCTCCTCCTCTGTTTATGAGGCCACTGAAAAAGTCTTTCTTTTTCTGAAAGACTTTTTTCTTTTGAAAAACACTCGCGATAAAAAGACGACGGGATTCTCCATCACTCCAGGATTTTTTTTTAATATAAACCTGTTGATTCAATTTTTTAGTCGCCAAATTCGATTTAGAGGAGATAATTTGCCTGTTTCACGGGTTATGCCCGGTTTTTACAGCACGTTTTTACTTAACGTTAATATTTACAGCATGTTGGCGGCGAATATGGTTATCGCTCCTTGCATGGACATACAATCAAGGCCACATGACACGGCCCTGTCATACCCGAACACGTTCTTGAGCTGCGCGAATTTAGCCTCCACGCGGGGACGTAACCTGGCATTCGCTCGAAAAACACCCGTTTCTTGAAATTTCCTTTGCTCGACATGCTCGTCAGATTTTATCATCACCGAGAACGTCTTCTTCCTTGCCCCTTCCTTGTAACATCCCTCGCAAAGGGGGCACTCCTTGCATCGCTTCACGTCAAAAAAGTACACCCGGCGGGCGTTCTTGTTACCTTCCGGCTTCAGGTAGCATTCCTTGTATGCCAGGTGCCCTGCGGGGCAAACCATCATCGCCTCGTCCTTGTTATAAACGAATCCCGTTTCCCCGCGTACACCGTCCAGCACCGGGTTCAATCTCGATACCAGTTGAACGTCATGCCCCGTGGCGTACATGATATTATCCCGGCCCGAGTAAGCCATGTCACCGATTACCGTGTCCACCTCCATCCCGTTCTCCACGCTTCGCTCGACGAGCGGTTCCAGGTATTGCCCGTCCGCTTTCTCCCCCGTGGTTACAAGGGCCGCCGTGATGATCCCGTTGCTAGTCATGGCAACGTGTGTCTTGTAACCGAAAAAGGACTTGTTCACCGCCTTGTGCCCGACCCGGGCCTCCTTGTCAACGGAAAACGAGACGGAATCCTTGACGTCTTCAAGGGTTTCTTCGAGAAGGTTGACTCGCTCGTTCACCAGCGGAAGGGAAGACAGTCCCCCGTGGGAACGAACCCGTTGTACCAAACTCGTGCAAGCCGCCCGGGTTTGCTCCAGCGTTTCCCCGGGGGAAACCGTCGAGAGAATATCGTTGATTTCCCCGGCCGGGAGAGGGGCCTGCCGGATCGTGGATTGAAGGTGACGGAGACGACCTTGCAAGGCAACCCTGGCCGAGTACAAGTTATAACGGGAAAGCGTGTGGGTGGCATCGAGGATTATCGCCTTCCCTTCTAGAACACCGCGGGAGCGGGCAAGACTTACCGTTTTACTCACCAGGAGATCCAGCAAGTTCATGTCTTTTAGACGCTGGCGACGGAAACGGGTCAGCGTGCTGGCATCGAGAACGTCATCCTCGGGGGCTAAATCTAGAAAATACTTGAAAGAAAGATCGTAACGCGAACGATCTACAACGTCAACATCCGAGAGGTCAAAGATCACTTTCAAAAGAAGGTACTTGAAGACCCGGACGGGGTCTATAGCCACGCGACCGTTCGTCTGGCAGTATCTCGAGGATAATTCATCGTAAACAAAAGTGAAGTCCACCAGGTCGTTGAGCTGGTGAAGCTTGTTATCCCGGGGGATTAGTTTATCATACAAGTCTGAATAAACGCTGAAAGAAAGAGAGGTTTGGCGTGGTAACATCATACATTGTTTTAGCCCTCGAAGATAAACTTATTTGAAAAAAGTTAAAAGTAAAAAATAAATATTTTGGAGAAAGTCCCCCAGAAGGGGACTTTTTCAGTGGCCTCGTTTATAGAGGAGGTGGCCGAAGGCCGGAGGAGTTTATTTTAATGTCTTTTTATTCAATCTCGCTAAGTTCCAGCCAGCGCATTTCCTTTTCGTCCAACAAATCAATGATCTCGGCAATTCGCTGGGAAGATCTCACCAGTTCATCCGTATCAAGAGTCCCGGAGTTCAAGGCTGTTTCCAGCTCTGTTTTTTCCGTGTTCAGTTTTTCCATGTCGGATTCCAGTTGTTGCATTTCCAGTCTTTCCTTGAAAGTCAGTTTACGGACTTTCTCCTTTTCTCTCACGGGTTTGGGTGCGACAGGGATTTTCTTCTCTTCCTGTTTCCGCAGCAGCTCCTCTTCTTCTTTTTTATTCTTATACTGGGTGTAATTACCGGGGAAGTCTTTCACCACGCCGTCACCCTCGAAAGCGAACACCCGATCCACCACTTTATCCGTGAAGAAACGGTCGTGCGACACGATGATCAGGCAGCCTTGGAAAGATTTCAGATAATCTTCCAACACGTTCAGCGTCATGATGTCGAGATCGTTCGTCGGCTCGTCGAGAATCAAGAAGTTGGGGTTGCTCATGAGGACAGTCAGCAGGTAAAGTCTCCGTCGTTCGCCCCCGCTGAGTTTTGCCACGAGGGAATATTGCAGCTTGTCCGGGAAAAGAAAATATTCAAGAAATTGCGATGCCGACATCACCCGTCCATTACCGAGGTCGATTTTCTCGGAAATGTTTTTCACGATGTCTATGGGGCGATCGTCTTCCTTGAAACTGATCCCGTCTTGTTTATAATAACCGTAAACCACGGTTTCACCAATTTCGATGGTTCCGCTGTCCGGCTCGATCTGGCGGGTAATGATATTCAGGAAGGTCGATTTTCCGACCCCGTTTTTCCCGATGATACCGATCTTTTCCCCCCGAATGAATTTGTAGGAGAAATCCCGTAACACGCGGAAATCCCCGTAACTCTTGTTCACGTGTTCCAGTTCGAGAATCTTCTTACCGAGGCGTTGTCCTTTTATATCGAGTTCCAGTTGTTGCTCTGTCGTGTTTTGAGAGGCGACTTCTTTTATTTTATAGAAATTGTCGATCCGGTATTTCGCCTTATGCCCGCGGGCCTGCGGCATCCGGCGCATCCATTCCTGTTCCGTGCGGAGCAGGTTCTTGGCCTTGTCTATCGAGGCGTTTCGGGCCTCAATCCGTTCGTCTCTCTTTTCAAGATAGTAGGAGTAGTTTCCTTCGTAGGCGAATAAACCGAAATCGTCAATCTCGATGATCTTGTCGCACACCCGATCCAGAAAATAACGGTCGTGTGTCACCATGAGCAGGGTGGCATTCGTTTTTTCGAGGTACTCTTCCAGCCATTCAGTCATCTCCACGTCCAAGTGGTTGGTAGGCTCGTCAAGGATCAGGAAATCGGGGTTACTGATCAATATTTTGGCCAGCCCGACACGTTTGCGCTGTCCCCCGGATAGCTCCTTAATCCGCTGGCTGTACTTGTCGACCTTGAGTTCCGACAGGATTTGTTTCACTTGCGTGTCGTAGTCCCACGCGGCGAGAGCGTCCATTTGCGGGATGAGTTCTTCGAGAGCCGACGCGTCGTTGTCCTTCACGGCTTGCTCGTATGTTTTGATTAATTTCAAGGTCGGGTTCTCCGAGTTGAACACCTCTTCAAACACATAATTTTCCGGGTTAAGTTCCGGGTCTTGGTCCAGAATACCGATTGAAATGTCATTACGGAAGATCACGGAACCCATGTCCGCGGAGTCTTTGCCCGCGATGATACGTAATAGGGTGGATTTTCCCATCCCGTTCTTGGCAATTAAAGCTACCTTTTGATTTTTGCCGATTCCAAAAGTTATATTTTCAAACAGGAGTTGTTCCCCGAAACGTTTACTGAGATTTTCGACTTGTAAAAAACTAATCATGCTATATTGTTGATTTGGGATTTCTTGATTTATGATTTTAGATTCCAACCGCACGAGGCTTGCACTTAAACTACCCCCTCTAACTCCCCCTTACACAGGGGGAGAACACGCGGCGGCGTTACATCGTGGCGGTTTCTTGCGTTCGTCTCTCCCCCTGTGTAAGGGGGAGTTGGTGGGGGTAGTTGATTTTTCATTCTAAACTTTAAACTCTAAACTTCTTTTAAATCTCCGAATTTAAAAACGCTTTCCGTTTCCCTTCCTCGAAACGTTCGATGGCGTACCGTAACATGGTACGGGGCATTTCTTTGTAGCGAGGGGTGAGATAATCGACTAAAAGTTGTTCGTCTTCTTTGCCGATTTCACGAAGAATCCAGCCCACGGCTTTATGGATCAGGTCGTGAGGGTGGTGCTGGAGAAGGTCGGCAATGGCGAGAGCATCTTTAAATTCACCGTGTTTCACGAAATGCATACAGGAGATCATGGCGATGCGCTGTTTCCAGAGGTGATTTTCTTTTGCCCAGTCGTAAAGGAGTTGTTTGTCCTTGTCGAAAAGCCAATGCCCCAAAATCTTGTAACAGCTAAGGTCAACGAGATCCCAGTTGTTGATAGAGTCTACCTGACTCACGTAGAAATTCACGCAAGTCTCTCTGGACGCATGGTCTTTGAGTTTGGCGTAACGATAGGTTAATGCCAGGAGGGCCGTCAGGCGATACTCGTGGTACGGGGAGGCGAGTAGTTCCCGGAGCGTGTCGAAGTCCGCGTCAAAATGTTTTTTGGCAACGATACGCAAATTCGGAACGACCACCCCGATAAATTGATCCCCTTCACCATACTCCCCTTTACCCGTTTTGAAGAAACGGGGCAGGAAAGCCGCTTTCGATTCGTCCCGGTATGTATTTATTTCATTTATAATTTCTTTCGTTGAATTTTTCATCTTTCCCTCAGTTCTTTAGTTCCCGGTGTAAAGGTAATTATTGTTAGTAAAAAAGTAGGCGTTGTTATTAAAAAATTGAATAAAAATGGGGGACGTATTCTTTTTAATTGTATTTTTACCACATAATCGAAAAACGTGGATTTATGTCAAAAATTATAGCTATCGCGAACCAAAAGGGGGGTGTTGGAAAGACAACGACGTCTGTAAACTTGGCGGCTAGTTTGGCTGTACTGGAACAGAAAGTGTTGTTGGTTGATGCTGATCCTCAAGGGAACGCGACAACGGGAGTGGGATATGATTTAAAGGAATTGAAGGCGACTATCTACGAATGTCTGGTGGACGGGTTGGAGCCGAAAGAGGCGATCCTGAAGACGGATATTGAGAATTTGTTTTTGTTGCCTTCCAATATAGATTTGGTGGGAGCCGAGTTGGAGATGTTGAATTTCGAGGAGAAAGAGAGTGTAATGGCAAAAGTGTTGGCAAAGGTGAAAGATGACTACGATTATATTTTAATCGATTGTTCGCCTTCATTGGGTTTGTTGACCGTGAATTCATTGGCCGCGGCCAATTCGGTGATGATCCCCGTGCAATGCCAGTATTTTGCATTGGAGGGATTGGGTAAGTTATTAAATACGATCAAGATTATCCAGAAACGTCTGAACACGGCTCTGGAAATTGAAGGATTCGTGCTGACCATGTATGACGGGCGTGTCCGTCTGTCGAACCAAGTGGTAGCCGAGGTGCGGAAACATTTCGAGGAGATGGTTTTCGACACGTTGATTCAACAGAACGTGAAATTGGCAGAGGCCCCGAGTTACGGACAACCGGTTATCCTCTACGATGCCGAGTGTCGCGGTTCCGTGAATTATTTGAGTTTGGCAAACGAATTGCTGGAGAAAAACAAGAAATAGTTTAGAATTTAGAAGATTCTGTGATTGCTGATTCAATGATTCAGTGATTAAAAATAGGTGGAAATAGAGCGGGAGGGAAGAAATCACTTAATCTGAAATCATTAAATCACTAAATTAATAGGATCTAAAATTAATAAGAGATGGCGAAAAAGAGTGCATTAGGTAAAGGATTGGGAGCGTTATTGTCGGATGCGGCAGAGGAGGCGAAGCCAAGGGGGACGGCCTCATCGGCGTTACAGGAAGAATTGAAATTGAGTGATATTCGCCCGAATCCGAACCAACCGAGAACCGTTTTCGATGAGGAGGCATTGCAAGAGTTGGCCTCTTCGATCAAGGCTATCGGCATCGTGCAACCCATCACCGTGAGAGAAGTGGAAGACGGGAAGTACGAGATTGTTGCCGGAGAACGTCGGTTCCGGGCATCGAAGATGGCAGGGTTGGAAACTATTCCCGCTTATATTCGTAAGGTGGAAGAAGAGTCCGTGCTTGAATTGGCATTGATTGAAAATATCCAGAGGGAGGATTTGAACGCTATCGAGATTGCAATTTCGTACGAGCGTTTGATTGACGAGTGCAACCTGACACAGGATGCATTGAGCGAACGGGTAGGTAAAAAGAGAACAACGATTTCGAATTATTTGCGTTTGTTGAAGTTGCCCGCCCCGATACAGTTGGCAATCAAGGAACGGAAAATCAGCATGGGGCATGCCCGTGCTATTATTAATATAGAAGATCCGGAAACCCAGTACATGGTTTTCGAACAGATCATGAAATACGATTTCTCCGTGCGAAAAGTCGAGGAAATCGTTCGGGAGTTGATGAAACCGGAAGAGGAAAAAGAGAGAAAAGCCGAGAGGAAACGTCAACCTATCGAGGACTACATGGAGTTACAAACTCATCTGGCTCGTTATTTTGACACGAAGGTTGACCTGAAACGGAACGAGAAGGGAAGAGGGAAGATCGTGATTTCTTTTAAATCGGATAGCGATCTGGAGCGAATTGTTGAGTTATTGGATAAGGTGGATAAGAAATAAACTTTGTAGTGAGAAGTATTTTAGTGAAAATAGTTTTGATTATCCCGGTTTTGCTTATTTGTACGGGAGTAACGGCGTCGGAGTATCGTTCGGATTTCCCTGTATTCTTGCAAGACACGATCATTCACACGGATTCCTTGACGTTCACGGGAAAAGAGGAAGTGTTGAAAAGTAAAGCGAGAAAAAGAGATAACGGTAAACCCCATTCCCCGCATCGGGCAACGATCATGGCGATGGTATTACCGGGTTCCGGACAGATTTATAACCGTCAATGGTGGAAGTTACCAATCTTGTACGGGGGTATCGGGGCTACCGTGTACGGGTTGTCGTGGAACATGAAGTATTACAAGAAATACCGTACTGCATTCGTGGATTACACGGCTTATCTGAACGCTTTGGAGGCTGATCCGGAAACGCCTTACCCGGCCAATTCCAGTTGGGATAAATTGATGTTACCGGGTAAAACGGCAGAGAATTACAATGCATCCATGCAAAAGCGTTTACAAGAGCAGTTGAAAACAAAGAAAGATAATTATAAACGGAATCGGGACTTATTGTATATCGTGTCGGGTGCTATATACGCAATACAAATTATTGATGCTACGGTATTTGCCCATTTTTATGATTTCGAGATTAACGACGATTTGTCGATGAATCTTCGTCCCTCAACCGGATTTTCTCCTGTCAGCGGGGGAACCGTGGGTTTGACATTAACTTTTAATTTTTAAAGGAATAACCATGCGTTTTGTGTTTTTGTGGCTATGTGCGATTTTATTTTCAGGTGTAGTATATGGTGAGAGTGATCGGGATTCGTTGAAAGTACGATTGGGTGCGCCCCGGTTAAATTTAGGGGCGCCGGTATTGTTGACAGATTCTATTCCGGGAGCTTTTATCGAGCGATTGGATGAATTATATAGTAAATGGTACGTTTCCAGATTGGAGGAAGGCAATTACGTGGATTCGGTGTACCTGACCGAAATGGTGACCGGGCCGGCTGTTCCGGATTCGGTGTATTTACAACGCTTGGATAAATTAAATTCAGCGATAAAGCTTTCCTACAATGATATTGTACGGAATTATATTGAATTATATACCGTGAGACGTCGAGCCCAAGTGGGAACGATGTTGGGACTGAGTTCCTATTATTTCCCTATTTTTGAAGAAGTGTTGGATCGGGAGGGATTGCCGCAGGAGTTGAAATACTTGCCCGTGATTGAGAGTGCTTTGAACCCGCGGGCATTTTCCCGTGCGGGAGCCTGTGGCTTGTGGCAGTTTATGTACGGAACAGGGAAGATGTACAAGTTGGAAATAAATTCTTTTATTGACGAACGCCGTGATCCGGTAAAATCCACGGAGGCTGCCGTTTGTTTCTTGAAAGATTTGTATAAGATTTACGAAGACTGGATTCTGGTGATCGCGGCTTACAACTGCGGGCCGGGTAACGTGAACAAGGCCATACGACGGTCGGGAAGTAAAAAGAATTATTGGGATATTTATTTCCATTTGCCGAAGGAGACGCGTGGTTACGTGCCGGCTTTTATCGCTGCCATGTACACGTTCAATTACCATAAAGAGCATAATATTTTCCCGTTAGAGAATGAGTTGCCCACGATGTGTGACACGATCATGATTGCCGATGCCTTGCATTTCGAGCAGGTGGCCAAATTGATGGATATATCCGTGGAACAAATTCGGGATTTGAACCCGCAATATCGTTCGGATATTGTGCCTGCCGGATTCGGGAAGAGTTACGCTTTGCAGGTTCCTTATAATCATGTTGGAGAGTTTATTGATAAACAAGATACGATCTTTGCTTATAACCGGACGACTTATTTTAATGATAGTGACCGTACGGCCGATCCGAAGAATCGTTTCAAGAAATACGCTCATGCCCATGCTGTCCCCAGCAATAAAGCCAAATTGGTTTACACGGTGAAAAGCGGGGACGTGATCGGGAAGATTGCCGAAAAATTTAACGTGCGTTTATCCGATTTGAAGTATTGGAACGGGATGACGAAAGACCGAATTAATATCGGGCAGAAACTTACGGTTTACGTGCCGAATAATAAGGTTGATTACTATAAGTCCAAAGTGGATGCCAAGTATGCAGGGGTTGCCGCGAATGCGGAAGTCGAGGCAGAACCTTTAACAGAAGGCGAGTTCTTCTACTACACGATCAAGCGAGGCGAGAATCTGTGGTCGATTGCTAAGAAATATCCGGGCGTGTCGAACCGGGACATCATGAAATGGAACGGGTTGACTGATCGATCGGCAAAGAATCTAAAACCGGGACAAAAGTTAAAGATTAAGATTTAATAATAGAAAGTGAGATTTTATCTCACTTTTTCTTTTATATTTGTATTGATGGAATTCAATATTTAATTCATTGATGCTCGATAATTTACATGTAGAACAAATTGCTAGGGGGAATCGTGTCGCTTTTAAAGAGCTACACGAGGAGTTGTACGGACGGATGTTTTATTATGTGTATAAGATGTTGCACGATAAAGAACAATCGGAAGATATTATTCAGGAGGCATTTGTTTTATACTGGGGAAATCGTGTGAATTTTAATAGCCTGTTAGCTGTCAAAGCTTATTTGTTTTCCATTGTTAGAAATAAAGTCATGGCGCAGATTCGGGATGTGGCCAATCGTAAGCGTATTTTGGACCGTATCGAACGGGAAGAGGGCGAGACGGGAGATCACCTGTTAATCACGGCCGAAATCTGCGGTGGAGTACAGCGTGCTGTTCGAGAATTGCCGCCCCAGACTCGTCGGGTGATCGAATTGAGCATGGAGGATATGACGGTTGAAAGGATTGCCGAAGTCATGCAAATCTCACCTAATACAGTGAAGACGCTAAAAAAAGCAGGATACCAAGCTCTGAGGGAGAAGTTGAAACATTTGAGGGTGTTGTTGCCGTTTTTATTCATGGGTTAATCGAGTAAAAAGAAGATGTTTTTTGAAAAAAAGTGATTTTCCATTCACCCGTTTTCCGGATTCACGAAATTATATGGTGTAATTCAGAAAAATAAGTGCATGATGAATCTTGTAGAAAAAGAGATAAAAGTCGCGGATATTATTACCCGAAAATTATTTTCCGGAGAAAAGATGACGGAAAAAGAGGAGGGGATGTTGCAGGAATGGTTGGATGAATCGGAGGAGCATCGAGCATGGTTTAGATCATATCAAGAAAAGACGTCTTATGAGGAGTTTGAGGAAATCATTCGAGTATCGGATCAACAGGAGCAATGGAAACGCTTAGAATCTGGGTTAAGAGGTGGGAACGTGGTGAATTGGAGAACGTGGATGGCTTACGCGGCAGGGATTATCATTTTAGTATCTTTGGGCTTGTGGTTCGGGTTGCGGGATAGAGTAGGAAAAGAGTCTGTTATGCAAGTGGCGGTGATCGAGCCGGGAAAGTTTCAGGGATTTTTGATTTTAAATGATGGTCAGAAGGTTGCCTTGGAAAAAGGCGATACGCTGATCTCTGCAGCCACTTCGAATATTTCCGTGTCGACGGGACAAGTTTCCTATAAAGAGAAGAATGTGGGGCGGGAAGAGGTGCCGATGGAATACAACACGATCGTTGTCCCACGGGGTGGAATTTATTCTTTGATTTTGAGCGACGGAACACAAGTTTTTTTGAATTCCGATTCAGAACTACATTATCCTGTAAGATTTGGCGAGGGAAACCGGGAAGTTCGTTTGAAAGGAGAGGCTTTTTTTAACGTGACACCTGATTCGTTGCGTCCCTTTATCGTGTTAGCCGGGGAGGTTCGGACACGGGTTCTCGGAACTTCTTTCAATATACTGGCTTATGCCGATGAACCGGCAATAGAGACCACTTTATTTACCGGGCGGGTGGAGGTATCTGTTGAGCATTCTTTATTGAAAAAAATTCTGACTCCTGGAATGCAGGCAAGCTGGACGGATGGAGCAAGAGACATTTCCGTGAGGGAAATAAATTCTGACCTACGGTCTCTTTGGCGTGATGGAATTATCGTGTTGGATGATGATGAGCTTGAGAGCGTGATGCGAATGTTGGCTCGTTGGTATGATGTGACCTACGAATGGAAAGGTGATCGTGGGGAGAGGCATACTTTTACGGGAAGGATTAACCGTAATGATGATTTGGCCAGTGTGTTGAGTATGTTGACTTTGTTAGGTGGACCTCGTTTCGAGATCAAGGGAACGACCGTGTATATCTATTAAAAAATAACCGGTGACATATGGAAGATGTTACCGGTCATTCAATCTCCTGGTAAACCAGGACATTATTAATTTAAATGTTCTACAAATCTATGAAAAAAAATTGTAAAATGAAACATTCGAGGATGTTTTCTGTTTCGTGCAAGCTATTATTGGCGAGCGGCTTTATCCTGTTGATCGGGATCATGTTTGCCCCTACGATTGCTCGCGGACAGCAGAAAGACAAGCTGATTTCGTTGAAATTAGATGGAGAGAGTGTACTTGACGCGATTCAGAAAATTAATCGTCAGAGTGGAAATTCGATCAGTTACAAGAAAGAGGAACTTGAGAAAGAGAGTAAACGGGTTACGGTGAATTTGAAAGACGCTAAGGTGTTGGCAGCGGTGGAAACCGTGTTGAAAGAAACCCGTTTGGTGGCAATTGTACATGGAGATGTAATCTTGATTGTACCCCGGCAGATGAATACAGGAACGGTAAAATCGATTACGTTAAAAGGTTTCGTGACGGATCAAAATAAAGACCCGATGCCGGGGGTAACCGTAAAATTGGTCGGAGTGTCTTTAGGGACAGCGACAAATGCCCGTGGGTATTTTTCAATAGAACTTCCCATACAGCAGGGGACTTTGGAGTTCACTTTTGTGGGGTTCAAAAATAAGCGAGTCGCTTTTTCAGAAAAAACGGATACGCTGCGAGTGGTGCTGGAAGAAGACGTGAAAGCAATAGAGGAAGTTGTCGTGACCGGTTATCAGGCGATTAAAGAAAAGGCTATGGCGGGATCTTATTCTAAAGTGAAGGCCGAGGAACTTGTTATGACTGGAAATGAGACTATTGAATCCATGTTACAGGGAAAGGTTCCGGGGATGGTGGTAATTAATCAGAGTGGGTTGACAGGAACTCGACAAAAAGTCCGGGTACGGGGTACTTCAACCTTGGTGGGTAATGCCGAACCGGTGTGGGTGGTGGATGGAATTATACAGGAGGATAATCTTCCTTTCGAAACCAGTGAATTGGGAGCGATCGGGGATAGTAATCTTGATATGATGAAAGATTTTATCGGGGGAGCGGTCTCTTGGTTGAATCCCAATGATATTGAAGATATTACTGTATTGAAAGATGCTTCTGCCACGGCGATTTATGGGGTGAAGGCAGCTAATGGGGTAATTTTGATCACGACGAAAAGAGGTGAAAGAGGTTCGATGTCGGTGAATTATTCGGGAAGTTTTTCGACGAGTCAAAAGATGAATTACAAGCGGCAGGACGTTATGAACTCGAAAGAACGTGTTGATCTTTCGAGGGAAGCTTTCTCCCGGGGAGCGAGGGTTGGAAAGGAAACGGTGGGATATTCCGCGTTAGCTTACGCTTATCTTGAACGGAAAATCAGTTGGGAAGAATTTAATACCGGAGTAAAAAAATTAGAGGCTACGAATACCGATTGGTTTGATATTCTTTATCGGACACCGTTTAGCCAGTCTCACTCGCTTAGTTTTTCCGGTGGAAATGATGACGCTACTTACCGGGCTTCTTTCGGTTATAGTAACGTGAAGAATACCGCAAAAGGGAATGAACAGGAGACTTATACAGGTAGTTTGAACACGAGTTTTATTTTTTGGAAAAAATTGACCGTGACGGCAGGCTTGTCAGGTAGCCACGTGAAGACACAGGCTTTTGCTGCCGGTGTAGATCCTTTTAATTACGCGATCAATACGAGTCGGGTCATCGGTTGTTTCGATGAAGAGGGGGAATTGTTTTATTACACGAAAGGTAAGTATAAATATAATATAATAAATGAGTTGTCTAATTCGAATAATGAAAATACAACCAAGAGTTTAAAGTTGAATTTGAGCGCTCGTTGGCGGTTCTCTGAAAATTTCACGTTAGCCGCAACTTTGGGTGGTTCAACTTCGTCGTATTTTGCCGAGTCATGGTTTACGGAACGTTCTCATAAAATAGCATCTGTCCGTGGCTATGAGTTTGGAGAGTACGGGGCGACGACCACGGAGTTTCAAAACTCATTCTTACCTTACGGGGGGATGTTGACTACTTCCGAGAGCCGTAATTTTAGTTACACGGCTCGGGTGCAGTTCGAGTACGTGCAGTTGTTAAAAGGGGTACATTCAGTGAACCTGATGGCGGGAATAGAGAGTCGGAGCAATGAATATGATGGTTATTCGCAAACGAACTGGGGGTATATGCCCGATCGTGGTAAAACTTTCACGGATGTTCCGTTGGAAACCCCCGCGGGGAAATTAAATACAATGTATGCCCGAACCAAACCGACAATAACGGATAAGGTTTCGAATTACGTTTCTTATTATGCCACGGCAAGTTATATGTATGATAATCGTTATTCGATTAATTTATCCGTGAGGGGGGATGGTTCGAATACCTTTGGTAAGACCGCCAAGTTTCAGCCGGTATGGTCAGCCGGATTACGCTGGAATGTAACGGATGAACATTGGATGGCCGATCAGAAGTTCGTGAATACGCTGGCTTTTGTTGCCTCGTTGGGGTATCAGGGAAACGTGGCGGAAAATATTAGTCCTGATTTTATCGCTAAGGTTTTGGCCGTGGATTCGAAAACGGGGGAATACCAGATGACTTGGAAAAGCTTGCCGAATCCTGATTTGAAATGGGAGAAGACGTTTACGGTTAACCTGGGGGCAAATTTTTCCATATTGGGAAATAAACTGAACGGTACATTTAATTGGTATTATAAAAAGACCGTGGATGTGATTACTTCGGCAAAAGTGCCTTACGAGACAGGGACTACGAGTATGTATGTTAATGATGGCGAGGTGTCCAATCAAGGTTGGGATTTGTCTTTTACCGTGATCCCTATCCGGACGAAGGATTTCATGTGGAGTTTGGGTACGAGCTTTTCCGGTAATAGTAATAATGTTAAATCCGAGGTAGAAAAGAATGGGACATGGAAACACGCGACAGATGGATCAATCGCTAAAGCCGGGTATCCGGTGGGTAGTTTCTGGGCATTCAAGTTTACCGGATTAGATCCGGAGAACGGGGGACCGCTTTTTGATCTTTCACGTGCCAACACGAGTAAGGCTGCGGAAGATGCCACGGAATACATGATTTATATGGGTACCCGCGAACCGACATTCACGGTTGGAATCAATATGGTGTTTCGGTGGAAACGTTTTTCTTTCCCGTTGAATTTTTATATTAGTCGGGGTAATTATGAATTTCTTGATTCTCCTTACGAGAATGGTTACGAGATGTTGAGTGAATTTAAGAATGCTTCTAACGAGTTGAACGATCGATGGCGTGAACCGGGGGACGAAACTCGCACGAACATTCCTTCTATTCCGGTAGGGAAGAATTGCCAACCTCTTTATCCTTTTGAAAATGGAGTAGCTCTTTATCCGTTGGATGCTTGGCAATATTCTGATGTCAGGGTGGTGAATGCTTGGTATATTCGCTTTAATGATTTCAGATTTTCATATAATCTTCCGGATAAGTGGATAAAAGGATTCGCGAAGAGCGTGGCACTTTCTTGCACGGTAACAAATCCTTTACAGATAAAGAGTAAAGATTTTAAAGGACGTGATCCTGAGGTTGCGCTAGGAAGTCAGCCTCGTTCTCAGAATTTTTCATTCGGTATAAATGTAAGTTTTTAACGATAAAAGCGATAATGATGAAGAAGAATATATATTTATTAATCATTCTTTTGTCTCTTGTAGGGTGTAAAGATTTTCTGGAGGAGACAAGTCAGGATTTGGTACGTCCCTCTCAGGTGACAGACCTAGAGCAGATATTGCTGGGTGATGGTTATGGATCTCCTTATTATAGTACAACTATATTCACGGATGAACAGGCAAGTACGAATTTGGATGATGAATCTTTTCAATCCACTTATGATGAGTTAAAATGGCTTTACACGTGGAATAAGGATATGTTCACGGATGCCGGGGCAGGATACTTTCATTGTTTTTGGGAGATGCCTTACAGGCGTATTTTAGGTTGTAATTTGGTATTGGATTACTTGGACGAGATGGCAGGGAAAGAAGTGTTGCGGGAGAGTTTACGGGGAGAAGCTCTGGTGCTGCGTGCATGGAATTATTTCCATTTGGTGAATATGTTTGGTATTGCTTATAGTCAAGGTAATCCGTCAACGGATTTGGGGGTTCCACTAAAATTGGACGCTACGGTTAACGGTGATTTTTATACTCGTAACACGGTTGCGGAAGTGTATGCCCGTATAGAAAAGGATTTACTTGATGGAAATCGTTTGTTAATGGAAAACAGGTATGAACGTACATTTTACCGGATAGACCATCTTGCAGCGAAAGCGATGTTGTCAAGGGTATATCTTTACATGGAAAATTGGGATAAAGCTTTGGCATACGCTGATTCAGTCCTCATCTTGAAGTCTGATTTGCTGGATCTGAATAATTTCAGTATGGACGTATATAATACATCTGGTACGGGTTCGGTTTATTTGGCTACCGCTCCGGATGAAATTATATGGGCGAGGAATTATCTAACTGGTTACTCGCTGTCTTCGAGTGTGATAGCATGGGTAATAGGACCTTTTGTCGTTTCTCAAGAGTTGATAGGACGTTATGAACAAGGTGCTTTCGCTGATATATCAGCGAAGAGGGTGCGTGATTTGAGGGCTTTTTTTTATTTTACTTTTGGAATGGATATATGGGGTTTCCAAGGGGATATGCGAGAAAGTATTGCAAAAGGTGGATCCAGTAGTTACATTCAAGGCATTCGTACTGCCGAACTTTATTTGAATCGGGCCGAGGCTTATACGCAAAAATTTTTGAAAGAAGGGAATGACGCCTATCGTAATCAGGCATTGACTGATTTGAATAAGTTGAGAAAATATCGTTTCAATAAGGAATTTCCTGCAGACGAATTGAATATTACAGACGGTCAGGAGTTGTTGGAATTTATTATTGATGAGAGATTCAGGGAGTTATGTGGTGAGACAAACCATCGATGGTGTGATTTGCGTCGTTATGGATTGACGGTTACTCACGTGTTAAAGCCGGAAGGGCAGACGTATTCACAGGACATGAGACATTATGTACTGCCCATCCCGGAACTTGTTCTGGAACAAAATCCTTATTTGGTGCAAAACTGATCAATGTTTAAAGTATAGAGATATGAAAATAAAGTATATATTATGGATATTTGTTGTCATCGGGATGATCGGGTGGCAGAGTTGTAGCGATGATTCGGAAACGCTTACTCCTTCGGATATGGAAGAATGGAAACCGGTTCTTGCTTCGGGAAATAATGTTTACGATGAAAAAATAGAGGATTTTTATAATCGTACGGGCGTATATGTCCTTTACCAATTCGAGCCTAGAGAGGTGTATTTTGACGGGTCGAATGCATGGAAAGAAAATCTTGTGGATACGATTATAACAAGTCAGACTTATACACCCAATGGGGATGATATTTACGTGGAAGGTGATTATGTCTATATCCAAGGTACAAAATATCCTATCGGTACAACTGATGGTGAAGATTTTACCACGCTTAAACGAGAGGTGATCTTGACGGATGACGGGGATATATATGTGCGTGCTTACACGGTGACTCTCACTAAAAATAGTATAAACGTGAATGAGGCGAAAAATGAATATGTAGGAAAGCAGTTCGAATGGGTGGAAGAGATGTTTTTGAATTTTTATCCGGATACAATACTTCGGGTTGCCTTACCTTTGAAAATTATATTGGGACGAAATTTGTGGTACACGAATTCCATGTATATGTATGGTTTGAAGGAATATTCATACTATTACTCGTTCCATAACTTGATATTCAGTCATGGCGATGAATCCTTGGATGATTTACTTGCAAGTGGAAAGAATAAAATTAAAAATGATGTTCATTCGTGGTTTATCACGGAAAGAATCGAGTCCATGTATTCGTTGGATGAGTTCAACTTGGTGTCGGATTATTCTTGGGCGGGAGGGGCGTCTTCAGCTCGTCCTTCAACAGGACAATGTTATGGATTAGGATTCGTGATAAGACCGACAACAACTATTTTGACTACAATTTTAAAGACTGATCTGGCAAATTATTTAACGCTGATCATGGGAAATTCTTACGAAAAGTTGACGGCAGAACCGGCCAACGGGAATTATAATGCCAATGATTTTACCGGAATTTTGCATCCCAAGAAAGATATAAATGGTCTGATTCGAAAAAAGTATGACATATTGATGAATGAATTCAAACGCTTAGGGATAGATCTACAGGCGATCGGCGAATTGTATAATTGAAAACCGAAAGGCAAGGAGAACCGGTGACTGTTTGGGTGCGAAGATGGAAACCGGCTCTCCTGCATAGGTTTATTTAAAGATAGATGTCACTAAACGTGACGTCATGCAGTATTTATGACTAAAAAATCGTATGTATGGAAAATCTAATTGTAAAAGTAGAACACTTGTATCATCGTTACGCGACACAATGGGCTATCGAGGATATTAATTTTGAGATTGAGGAAAACGGAGTCATTGGCTTGCTTGGGTCCAATGGTGCAGGAAAGTCAACAACAATGAACATTATTTGTGGCGTGCTGAAACAGACCCGGGGGAAAGTGTATATTAATGGTATCGACACGTTAAAAAATCCCGTGGCGGCTCGGAAATATATAGGTTTTTTACCACAAAAACCACCGTTATACCCGGATTTGACCGTGGATGAATATTTGCGGTTTTGTGCAGAAATACACTGGATGGAACGGAAAAAAATTAATGCTGCTGTTGGGGAGACCGAGGAACGTTGTGGGATCACGCACATGAAAGATCGGTTGTTGAGAAATCTTTCCGGGGGGTATCAGCAACGAGTAGGTATTGCTCAAGCTATTTTGCATGATCCGAAATTTGTGGTTCTTGATGAACCGACGAACGGGTTGGACCCGAACCAAATTCTGGAAGTTCGACAATTAATTCGTGAGATTGCAGAAGATCGTACGGTGATGCTTTCAACGCATATCTTGTCGGAAGTACAAGCTACTTGTTCAACGATTAAGATGATCGAACACGGGCGGGTTGTTTTTTCCGGTAGCGTGGAGGAGTTTGATAATTATATCGAGCCGAATACGCTTTATGCCGTATTCGATTTACCACCTTTACCGGATGAATTGCTGATGATTGCCGGAATTAAAAAAGTTGAGATGGTGGGCGGTCATGGCGTTCGTTTGTGGTATGACGGGGAACGGGATACGATTAAGCAGGTGATCCGGGAAAGTATGGTTCGGGGATGGGAGATGACAGAGATCCGGTCCGAGAAAAGTTCGATGGAAGCTGTTTTTGCAAAGTTATCAGGAAAGTAAATCATTGTTAAAGAAAATATTATGAGAGCAATATATAAAATCGCCCGCCTAGAGTTATCGAATCTTTTTTACTCACCGGTGGCTTGGTTATTATTGATTTTTTTCACGTTCATGATGGGAATGACGTTCGCGGGGGCGCTGGAAGGTTTTGCCCGGCAGCAGGAATTGGGTACTCGGGGTTTATATGCCGTGTCGCAAAATTTATTTTATTCACCTAAAGGCCTTTGGCCCCAAGTCAGTCAATGGTTTTATTTGTTAATGCCTTTGCTGACGATGGGATTGATTAGCCAAGAGTTTAGCCGAGGTTCGATTAAATTACTTTTCTCCGCACCCATTACAGGTTTCCATATTGTATTGGGGAAATATCTCGGTATTATGTTGTATGGGTTGTTAGTGGTCGGAATACAGTTGGTTGCTGTCGTGGTTGCGGGCTATGCGGTGGAATTTTTTGACTGGTCCGCAGTATTAACCGGACTTCTAGGACTTTATCTATTATATGGTCTGTATGCCGCGGTTGGTCTTTTTATGTCAACATTAACGAATTATCCTATTGTTGCCGCTATCGGGATGCTTGCTTTATTGAGTTTGTTGAGTTTAATTTCTGGTATTTGGCAAGAGTATGCTTTTACACGGGAAATTACTTACTGGTTATCGCTTGGGGGACGTGTGAATTCTTTTATTAAAGGATTGATATGTAGCGAGGATATACTTTATTTCGTGATCATGAGTAGCATGTTTTTGGCTTTTGCCGTGTTGAAGTTGGAGTTATTGCGGGAAAGTTGCTCTTTCGCGGGTAAAGCTGTTCGTTATTTGGGCGTGTTCGTGATTGCGATATTTTTGGGGTATTTGACGTCTCGTCCGGTGATGAAGGTTTATCACGATTCGACTTATACAAAAGCGAACACGTTGACTCAGGCCAGTCAGGACATTATGGCTAAACTGGATGGGGGATTGAAGATGACTACTTACGTGAATTTATTCGGGGATATTTATAATACAACAACAAAAGGAATAAAAAGAGACATAGATCGTTATGAACGGTACATTCGTTTCAAGCCGGAAACAAAAATGGATTATGTTTTTTATTATTACGCGGATACGACAACAGAAGCTTTTAAAAAGCATTACCCGGAAAAGACCTTTTTGGAAGTAGCGAGAGATGCTGCAAAATTACAAAATACTCGTTTGGGTAAATATTTGACACCGGAAGAGATTGCCAAAGAAGAGATTGCTAAAGGGATAGACTTAAGCGAGGAAGGGTACCGATTCGTGACATTAATTGAACGGGAATCGGGACAAAGATCCTTTTTGCGGGTTTATTGGGATATGAGGCGTGTTCCTAATGAAACAGAGATTTCGGCAGCATTGAAAAGAATTGCCATGAAGTTGCCTTGCGTGGGTTTCCTTTCGGATTACGAGGCTCGTTCGATGGTTGGAACCTTGAATCGGGATTATTCTCATATGGTGACAGAGAAGACTAACCGAGAGGCGTTGCTTAATCAAGGGTTTGATGTGAGGGATGTCAGTTTGAAAAATAATCCGAAGATACTGGATAGTTTGGATGTGCTGGTTATTGCAGAACCTAGAGAGCCATTTACTGGTGAGGAACTGGATATTCTATATCGATACGTGGAGAGTGGAAAGAATTTACTCGTGGCAGGAAAACCGAAGACATACTCTTATCTTACGCCCCTGATGGCGTATTTGGGATTGCGTTTTGAGCCGGGTATGCTGGTTCAAAAGCCGATTGATGAATTTCCGGCTCATGTGATGCTTTGCACGGTTACGGATAGCGCTCGGAATATTTCCCGGTTGTGGAAAAATCTGTACCAGATTACCCATCGGGATGAGCGCAGGCGTTATTCGTTAGTCATGCCGGGAAGTGTGGCCGTAGAACAGGTGTCAGATAAGGGCTTTCAAGTGACGCCTTTGCTGACGAGTCGGGATTCCCTTGCTTGGAATGAACTTGAAACTATTGATTTTGTTAACGATACGGCCCGATTGAATCCCCTAGTGGGCGAGAGAGCCGGGGTAAAGACAACGATGCTGGGGTTGGAACGAGAACAAGCCGGACTTCAGCAACGAATTATCGTGTTAGGGGATGCTGATTGTTTCAGTATGGGCGAATTTTCCACTTCCCGACGCGGAATACGTTCTGCCAATGGAAATTTAATCATGGCGATGTTTGATTGGTTTTCTTATGGAGAATTGCCGATTGATGTTTCCCGTCCGAGTGCTATTGATAATGCATTGACTATCGGGATGGAAACAGGTGCTACTTTGAAGATTGTTTTACAATGGATATTTCCGGCGTTACTTCTTTTGATAGGGGCTGTTGTTTTGATTCGAAGAAAAGGGAAGTAGTGAAATAGGAAGATAAAATAAAAAGGGGTTATTCAAAAAGTCATTTTATTTCAAAAAACTCCTCCGTCACTTCGTGCCACCTCCTCTATAAACAGAGGAGGAGCTGGTGACTCTTCCCGAAGACAGGGAGTATTTCAACTCTCCCTCTGTTTATAGAGGGAGTACCCCGAAGGGGGGAGGGAGTTAAAAAATGACTTTTTGGACAGCCCTTTTTTTATTTTTATCTACGATGTAACAATACAATGTTTTCCACGTGATGCGTGTGGGGGAACATATCTACCGCTTGAACGGCCATTACTTTATAGTCTGCATCCATGAGTGCCAAATCTCGTGCTTGGGTGGCAGAATTACAGCTCACGTAAACGATTCGATCGGGAGCGGCTTTTAATATAGTATCCACGACATCTTTGTGCATTCCGGCACGAGGTGGGTCCGTGATGATCACGTCGGGGTGACCGTGACGACGGATAAACTCTTCGTTTAGCACGTCTTTCATATCTCCGGCGTAGAATACCGTGTTGTGGATATTGTTGAGTGCCGAATTGATTTTGGCATCTTCAATGGCTTCCGGGACGTATTCGATACCGATAACTTTTTGGGCATTGCGAGCCACGAAGTTGGCAATGGTTCCGGTTCCGGTGTAAAGGTCGTACACGGTTTCATTTCCGGTTAATCCTGCCAGCTCTCTTGTTTTAGCGTACAGATTGTAGGCCTGTTCGGAGTTGGTCTGGTAGAAAGATTTCGGACCGATCTTGAATTTTAAATCTTCCATTTGTTCGAAGATGTGGTCGTTTCCGTGGAAACAGATCACTTCTTGATCGGTGATCGTGTCGTTCATCTTTTCGTTGATGACGTACATTAAAGAGGTGATTTCGGGGAATTGTTGCACGATAGCATTCAGTAAACCTTCCCGTGCCTCCCGATTTTCTTCCCCAAACGTAACGATTACCATGACTTCTCCAGTAGAAGAGGTACGGATGATAAGGGTACGTAGGAATCCTGCCTGTTCACGAATATCATAAAAACTTAATTCATGTTTGATAGCGTACTCCCGAATAAAGTTACGAACGCCATTTGAAGGTTCGGCCTGTAAATAACATTTCTCGATATCAATAACTTTGTCAAATAAACCGGGTACGTGAAAGCCTACTGCCGGGGTACGGTCTATATCCTGACCGTTGGCAATTTCTTCCCGTGTCAGAAAGCGTTTGTTACAGAAGGTGTATTCCAGCTTATTCCGGTAGTAGGTAGTTTTGGGTGAACCGATGATCGGGGATACATTTTGTAGTTCTACCTTACCGATTCTTTGCAGGTTGTCGATGATTTCCTGTTGTTTGAACTCGGTTTGTAATTGATAAGGCAGGTTTTGCCATTTGCATCCGCCACATATTCCGAAGTGCGAACAAAAGGGTTCCGTACGAATGTCGGAGTATTTCCGTACGTTAACAATAAAGCCTTCCAGGAAACTTTTACGTTTCCGGGTGACCTGTACGTCAACGATGTCACCGGGTACGGTGTTCGGTACGAATAATACCTTTTCATCCACGTAAGCGATGGATTTTCCTTCCGCGGCTATTTTTTTTATTTCGATATTTTCCAGTAAGGGCTTTTTACCACGAGCCATATTAATTTTAGATTTTAAATTTTAGATCTGATCAATGAAGTGATTTCATGATTTTTGATTAGGTGATTTAGAATCGCAGAATCGTTCAATCGGAAATCACCTAATTTATTTGTTTTTCAGTTTTTCTTTCAGGATTTTGACACCTTCGGAGGCGCCTTTTTCAATGAACTCGATCTTACTGTTTTTGACACTTTCCGGAATTCTCGGGTCGATCAACAGGATGCGACAACCGGCAGGTGCATAGTGTAACAGGCTGGCAGCCGGATACACGGCTAGCGAGGTCCCGATGATCACGAGAATATCGGCTTGTTGAACGAGTTCTATGGCCGGTTCGATGTTCGGAACGGATTCCCCAAACCAAACAATGTGAGGGCGCAGGATAGAACCGTCCTCGGCTTTTGTTCCTAGCTTTAATTCCCAACCGTCAAGGTCGTATATTAGGTCCGGATTCCGGCTACTTCTGACTTTTTTAAGTTCACCGTGAAGGTGTAATACGTTAGTACTTCCGGCACGTTCGTGTAAGTCGTCAATGTTTTGCGTGATGATCCGGACATCGAAATCTTTTTCGAGTTCGGCAAGCCCGTAATGCCCGGCGTTTGGTTGGGCCTCGTAGAGTTGTTTACGACGCTCGTTGTAAAAACGGTTCACTAATTCCGGGTCACGTTGCCATGCTTCCGGGGTACAAACGTCCATAACATTGTATTCTTCCCATAGGCCGTCGCTGTCTCTGAAGGTACGAATTCCACTTTCGGCACTCATACCGGCTCCTGTTAAAACGACTAACTTGTTCATAATCAGATTGTATTTTAATCATTGAATTCGATTGCAAGTTAGATAAAAAAACTCTATTTTCGTAACTTTCAATTTTCAATTTTGTATGGTATGACTTTTGGTATAGCGGATTTAAGTGTTATCCCCATGCGACGGGAAAAATCGGAACGGAGCGAAATGGTTTCTCAGTTGTTGTTCGGGGAGGTGTATGAGGTACTGGAGGAGGAGGATAAATGGCTTAATATTCGCTTGTTACATGATTGTTGTTGTGGATGGATTGATCGTAAAACTTACAAAGAGGTAAGTGAAGAGTTCGCGGAAAAGTACCGGGCTTCCGATCAATTGATCATGAGTGAGGTGTTTAATCTGGTGGTTAAAAAAGGGGATTGGGAGAACAAGATGGTCGTGGCGGGGAGTGTGCTGCCTTTCTACGATGCATATACTAAAAAATTGATGATCGGGGATGAGGAGTATGTTGTGAAGGGTTTTTTACGGGAAGTAGGGATTGAAAGTCTGCGGGAATTATTGATTCAATACGCGTTGATGTTCTATAATGCTCCTTATCGTTGGGGAGGGCGAACTCCCAATGGTGTAGACGGTGCCGGATTGGTGCAAATGGCGTATCGTTTGGCGGGAATTACTATCCCGCGGTATATCGAGCAACAAGCCGGCGAGGGACAAGTTTTGTCTTTTCTGGAAGAAGCGCAACCGGGGGATCTTGCTTTCTTTGGTGATTCTTCCGGTGCTGTTACTCATGTCGGTATCTTGTGGGAACAGGGACGAATTATCCATGCCTCGGGAAAAGTCCGGGTGGATAAAATTGATCATCACGGCATTTTCAATGAAGATTTGAAACGTTACACGCATACACTGAAGGTGGTGAGGCAGATTTTTTAATTCGCTGAAGACGAATTAAAAAGTTGCAGGTTACAAGTTCTTCTTCAATCTAAAATCATTAAATCATAAATCATAAATATCCTTGGCTTTCCGGCCCCATGTTAAATAATAAGTCGAGGATGCTGAGGTTGGGGGCGAAAGGGAATCTTTCGGCAAAGGTTTGGTGGTAAGGTTTGGCGACGAAAGGATCTTCTACACGGCGGCGGGAAGGTTTGGGGTGAATAACATCCCGCAAGTCTGTGAGGGTATCGTATGTCGGATAATAGTCTTCTGTGAATTTAATTGACCGTTGGAGTTGCAGGTTATCCATGAGTTCTTTTAGAATCTTGGTATTGAGATCTAACAAGAATTTTTCTTTCCGTTCGAAAAAGTGGATGAAGTTGTCGATGTAATAATCGTAATAGGGAGAATTTTTGTAAGCGGACTCGATTCCTTTGAAATGGAGTTTCTGCCAGTTCGTGGAATAGTCAACCAGTACATCTTTGGTCAATATTTTTATGGATGAGCCTTTCACGACGGGTACGGACAAGGTCATAACCCCGTTGGCAGTCATGATGTCACACCGATTCCGATAGCTTTGTTTACCATAGCTTTCGTATTGTTCAATCCATATCTCGGTACAATTGTTTATTTTTGTAAAGTATTGAACAGGTGGAAAGTATGCCGTGTTAATTAGTATATTGCTCATGATCCATTTATATTAGCCGGGCAAAGATAAGAATTTTTCAATAAATTGAAAATCTGTGATATTTTGTATGATTAACAAATTTATACTCAAAAAGTATGATTTGTGGTTCAAAAGTTGTATATTGTAACAGGATAGAAAGTTGTCGTATTCGACTCGAACTACCGCAGGTCGATTATATAGAAAGGAGAGGATTTTTTAAGACCTGCAATAGAACAAAAGCCGTAATTCTACGTAACTAATTAGTAATAGTATCACAACCGGAACGTAATATAAAAGTAGTTCATTTGGAAGGGTATTATTACATGATAAATAGAAATAAAATTGATATATGATGCTAAAACTCGTAGAAGAAGATAAATTATTGAAGCCATTTGCAGGAATTATTGAAAAAAGACACCAGCAAGTATTGGCGATGGAACGAGAATTTACTTATCGGACGACTCGTTTGTCCGATTCGTGTAATTCTTATTTGTATTATGGGTTGCATCGAACGAATGAGGGGTGGGTGTTTCGAGAATGGGCGCCGAATGCCACGGCAATCTATTTGTTAGGCGAGTTTAACGATTGGAGAAAGCATCCTGATTATGCCTTGACCAAGGTCGGAGATGGAAATTGGGAGATTAAACTGCCTCTGGGAGTGTTGGCTCACGAGATGCTTTATCGTTTACTCGTGGAGTGGAACGGGGGGAGCGGGGAGCGGTTGCCTTCTCATGTGCGACGAGTGATTCAAGATGAATACACGAAAATATACAGTGCGCAGGTATGGGACCCATTGAATCCCTACCAGATGCGTCATGAAAGACCCAAACGAACAGATTATCCGTTAATTTACGAGGCTCATATCGGGATGTCAACAGAGCATCGGAGAGTATCGACTTTTACGGAATTCCGTTTATTTGTGCTACCGCGTATTGTTGATCTAGGTTATAACACCATACAGTTGATGGCCGTGCAGGAACATCCTTATTATGGTTCGTTCGGTTATCAAGTGGCGAATTTCTTTGCCGTGAGTTCCCGTTTCGGGACACCGGATGAGTTGAAAGCCTTGATTGATGCTGCTCATAGTATGGGAATCCGGGTGATTATGGATATTGTCCATTCGCATGCGGTGAATAACGAGGAAGAAGGATTGAGCCGCTTTGATGGTAGTTACGATCAATATTTTTACCCGGGCGAGAGAGGGTATCATCCTTTGTGGGGGTCTCGTTGTTTTGACTACGGAAAGCATGAAGTGTTGAATTTCTTACTCTCGAATTGTAAATATTGGTTAGAGGAATTCCGTTTCGACGGTTATCGTTTTGACGGGATTACCAGTATGTTGTACTGGGATCATGGAATCAATAAGGATTTCACGGAGTATAGCTTGTATTATGATGGAAACCAGGACGAGAGTGCAATTACCTATTTGGCATTAGCTAACCGGGTGATTCATCAAGTCGATCCTGAGGCGATCACGATTGCCGAAGACATGAGTGGGATGCCGGGTGTTGCCAGTCCTTTGGAATATGGCGGTATGGGTTTCGATTACCGGATGAATATGGGAACTCCGGATTACTGGATCAAGCTATTGAAAGAGAAACGGGATGAGGAATGGCACGTCGGAGATCTTTTTTACGAGTTGACCAACAAGCGGGAAGAGGAACGTACAATTAGTTACGCGGAAAGTCATGACCAGGCGTTGGTGGGAGACAAGACTATATTTTTCCGTTTAGTGGATAAGGCAATATATACCTCAATGAGTGTGTTTGACAAGAGCGTGATTATTGATCGGGGAATGTCACTTCATAAAATGATTCGCTTGGTTACTATCGGAACTGCTGCCGACGGTTACTTGAATTTCATGGGAAATGAATGGGGACACCCGGAATGGATTGATTTCCCGAGAGAGGGTAACGGGTGGAGTTACGATCATGCCCGGCGTTTATGGAGTCTGGTAGATGATGAAAATCTTCGGTTTCGCTTTTTGAATGTGTTCGATAAGTCGATGATTCAGATGGTGAATGATACGCGTGTTTTTCACTGGCGTCCGGAACCGTTGGTGCGGGATAACGAGCGTCAGGTGCTGATTTTTACCCGCGGAGATTATTTGTTCGTGTTCAATTTTAACCCGGAAAAGTCATTCCCGGATTACGTTTTTGACGCACCTTCCGGAAAATACACGATGATATTGAACACGGATAACAGGAATTTTGACGGATTGGGACGAATTGATGAGAAGATTGAACACTTTACCCGATACGTTTCTCCGGGCAGGGGACAGTTAAGTTTGTATATACCCGCGAGGACGGGATTTGTATTAAAGCGTTCATAAATATATGGGATTTATGATTTACGATTGGGGTGTTGAGGTAATTGTTGAATCATAAATCTAAAATTTAAAATCTAAAATTAGATTATGAGTTATTTAAATTTCAACAAAGAAGAATTGGTAAATCTGGAATATTCTTTGAAGAGAGAAGTTTTATCAACGAATAGAGCCGGGGGGTATTCTTCGACAACGGTCGTATGCTGTAACACGAGGAAGTATCATGGACTACTTGTATTGCCGATCTCGGAGTTCGGGGGAGAGAATCATGTATTACTTTCCTCTTTGGATGAAACGGTTGTTCAACACGGGCAATCTTTTAATTTGGGGATCCATAAATATCCCGGGGTATATGAACCGCGGGGACATAAATATATCGTGGATTTGGAATACGATCCGCTATTCACGTTGACTTACCGGGTGGGAGGCGTTGTGTTGAAGAAAGAGATTCTGATGGTGCATAATGAGGCTCAATTGATGATTCGTTATACATTGGAAGATGCTCATTCGGAAACGTACTTGCGGTTGAAACCGTTTCTGGCTTACCGGAACGTTCACGCTTTGAGCAAGGCGAACATGATGGCAAACACGAAATTCGATCACGTGGAAAATGGTATACGTTCGAAATTGTATGTCGGTTTTCCGGCTTTGAATATGCAGTTGAGCAAGGCGAACGAGTTTGTCCCCGTGCCTGATTGGTATTATAATATAGAATACTTGGAGGAAAAGAACCGGGGATATGATTATAAGGAAGACTTGTTTGTTCCCGGTTATTTCGAGGTACCGATTAAAAAAGGGGAAAGCATTATATTTTCAGCCTCAACCGAAGAGGTAAAGCCTTCCACGCTGAAACGTAAATTCCAGCAAATGGAAAATAAACGGGAGCGTCGGGATGATTTCGAAAGTTGTTTGACTTATTCGGCGTCCCAGTTTATTGTTCATGAAGGCAAAGATACGGAGGTTGTTGCCGGTTATCCGTGGTTCGGGCGCTGGGGACGCGACACGTTTATTGCCCTTCCGGGTTTGACATTGGCAGCCGGGGGAGATTTGAGAAATTGTAAAGAAGTACTTGACACGATGGTTCGTCAGCTACACGATGGTTTGTTCCCGAACATCGGTAAAGGGGATAAGGCTGCTTACAATTCGATAGATGCCCCCATGTGGTTCTTTTGGGCCGTGCAGGAGTACGATAAAGCGTTAGGAGAGCCGGGGACGGTATGGAAAAATTATGGAAGTAAAATGAAATCAATCCTGACAGCTTTTCGAGAGGGTGTGAATCCCGGGTTGAGAATGGATGCGAATGGTTTGATCTGGGCCCGACAACCCGGAAAAGCACTGACATGGATGGATGCTGTTGTGCGGGGTGTTCCCGTGACCCCGAGAGCCGGTTATGCCGTGGAGATCAATGCTCTTTGGTACAATGCGGTTTGTTACATGCTGAAATTAGCTGAAGAGGCAAAAGATAATACTTTTATAAAGGAATGGAAGGATATGCCCGAATTGATTCGTACTTCATTCGTGGAAACATTCTGGAACGAGGAAAAGGGATATTTAGCTGATTATGTGGATGAAAAAGGGCAGAATTTGGATGTGAGACCTAATCAGGTATTTGCTTGTTCCTTAACTTATTCCCCGATCACGGATGATATGAAGGAGAGGGTTCTGAAAGTGGTTACCCGTGAGTTGTTGACCCCGAAAGGCTTACGAACTTTGTCTCCCAAAAATCCGAAATATCATGGGCATTATGAAGGCAATCAGGATGAGCGGGACAACGCTTATCATCAGGGAACCGTGTGGCCTTGGTTAATCGGTGCGTATATAGAGGCAAATCTTAAACTTTACGGGAAACAGTTCTTGCCGGAGGCAAAAGAATTGTTGGAAGGATTTGAAGAAGATATGGCACTTTACGGTTTGTGTTCGATTGCTGAAGTGTATGATGGCGATCCACCACATCATCCGAATGGAAGTATTTCCCAGGCATGGAGTGTCGGAGAGGTACTTAGGAGTATGAAATTGATAAGGAAATATGAAAATTAATCGAATTAGACCATTTCCGAATTTGCAAATTAATATATTATGAGCATAAGAGTATTGATGTTTGGGTGGGAATTTCCACCGCATATTGCAGGGGGCTTGGGAACGGCCAGTTACGGGTTGACGAAAGGCTTGGCGAAACATGGCGTCAAGGTGATGTTCGTCATGCCGAAGGCCGGAGGTGATGAGGATCAAAGCGTCGTGAAAATCATTAATGCGAGTGATGTCGAAATGATGAGCGAGTATTCAAATTTAGATGAATACTGGCAGAATGTAAACTTTATGGAGATCGGTTCGAATCTTGTTCCCTATCTGGACCCGGAAACCTTCGAAAGAACGGTAAAGGAGACCATCAAGACGGGGGAACATTCAGAGCATATCGTTTTCCGTAACAAGTTCCAATTTTCCGGTAAATACGGAACAAACCTGATGGAAGAAGTTGCCCGTTACGCCATGGTGGCAGGGACGATAGCGGCACAACAGGATTTTGATATTATCCACGCGCATGACTGGCTGACCTATTCGGCCGGGATTGTGGCGAAGAAAGTTTCGGGTAAACCGTTGGTGATCCATGTACATGCCACGGAATTTGACCGAAGTGGGGAGAATGTCAACCAGCAGGTGTATGATATAGAGAGGCGTGGAATGGAGGCTGCCGACCGGGTGATTACAGTGAGTAATCTGACACGAAATATCGTGATCAATCGTTACGGGATTAATCCGGATAAGGTAGTGACAGTCCATAACGCCGTGGATTTTCAAACACGTGAAGATGTTGAAGTTGATCGTGGAGTGAAAGAAAAGGTGGTTACTTTTTTGGGTAGAATTACTTTCCAGAAAGGACCGGAGTATTTTATCGAAGCGGCGAACAAGGTATTGAAACGTTTCCCGAATGTCCGGTTTGTTATGGCCGGTAGCGGTGACTTGTTCAATCGCTCTGTTCGGCGTGTGGCACAATTGAAAATAGCCACGAAGTTTCACTTTACCGGGTTCTTACGAGGTGATGATGTTCAGAAGATGTTCTTGTATAGTGACGTGTACGTGATGCCTTCTGTGTCCGAGCCTTTCGGAATTTCTCCATTGGAGGCGATGCGTGCGGGAGTTCCCACGATTATTTCCAAACAGTCCGGGGTAGCGGAAGTCTTGAAACATTCTATAAAAGTTGATTATTGGGATGTTGATGCACTGGCTGATGCTATATATGGTCTGTTAGCTTATCCGGCTTTAGGTAAAATGGCCGGAGAAGAAGGATTGGACGAGGTGAACCAGTTAAAATGGGAGAATGCAGCGTTGAAAGTAGAGGAAGTGTACAAGGACGTATTGGGAGTTTAGAGTTTAAAATTTAAAATGTAAAATTATGAAAAAGACATTATGTTTTTATTTCCAGATACATCAACCCGTAAGATTAAGAAGGTATCGTTTTTTTGATATAGGTAAACGTCATGATTATTTTGACGAGTATGTGAATCGTTCCACGATACGACGAGTGGCAGAGAGATGCTATTTGCCGATGAATCATTTGATCATGGATTTGATCAAGCGTTACGGAACGAATTTTAAGGTGAGTTTTTCTATTTCCGGTTCGGCATTGGAACAATTTGCTCTTCATGCCCCGGAAGTGATTGAAAGTTTCAAGGAATTGGCAAAGACCGGTAGCGTGGAGTTTTTGGCCGAGACATACGCTCACTCTTTGGCATCCTTGTCTGATACCGATGAATTCGAGAGACAAGTACAGCGCCATGCAGCTAAAATGGAAGAGTTGTTCGGGCAGAAGCCGGTGACGTTGCGAAATAGTTCGTTGATTTATTCCGATCAGATCGGGGAGCGAGTGGCTGCCATGGGATTTGAATCTATGCTGACTGATGGGGCAAAGCATGTGTCGGGGTGGAAGAGTCCGAATTTCGTTTACACGAACGTGATGAATCCCCGGTTGAAACTGTTATTGAAAAATTCCCGGTTGAGCGACGACTTGACCCTGCGTTTTTCAGATCATAGCTGGCATGAATGGCCTCTCACGGCAGATAAATATGCCCGTTGGTTAAAAGATAGCACGCAAGATAGTGAGATCGTGAATTTGTTTATGAACTACGAAACGTTTGGTGAAAACCAATTGGCAGAGACCGGAATTTTCGAGTTTATGCGTTCTTTACCCGAATATATATTCTCGACAACCGATTTTGAATTCCAGACCCCGAGTGAGGCGGTGAAAAAACATCAGCCGGTGGCTCCTTTACACGTGCCTTACCCGATTTCATGGGCGGATGAAGAAAAGGATATTACCGGATGGTTGGGAAATGAGTTACAAAATGAGGCTTTTGAAGAGCTATTCAAAATACAACCTAAAGTGGAAGCATTAAATGATCCGGAGCTGAACGAGGATTACTCTCGCTTGCAGGCTAGTGATCATTTCTATTATATGAGGACGAAACTGTTCTCCGATAACGACTACCATCGTTACGTTTCACCTTATGAAACCCCGTATGAAACATTCATAAATTATATGAATGTGTTGAGTGATTTTGTCGCACGTGTGGAAGATATGGAAAAAATGCGTAATATTGCGGGCAATAAAATCACCGAAGAAGAGAAAAGTCCGGAAAAAAAGAAACGGACTCCTCGTGTAAAAAGTGCGGAGAGTGCTGCGAAGGCGACGAAAAAGGTGAGTACTAAGGAGAAACAAGTGAAGTCAAAACATTAAAAATTAAATATGAGTAATTTGGAATTGAAAGATCCCACCTATTTGTTCGAGGTAAGTTGGGAAGTATGTAATAAGGTTGGGGGAATTCACACGGTAATTTCAACAAAGGTGTTGAGTTTGGCCGGGGAATTCAAAAACAACCATATATTGATCGGCCCGGACGTGTGGCGGTATAATGAACCGAATCCGGAATTCACGGAAGATGCCCATTTGTTTAAATCGTGGCGGGTGAAAGCGGCACAGGAGGGATTGCGTATTAAGGTAGGGCGATGGAATGTAGCCGGTAACCCTGTGGCTATTTTGGTAGATTTCACCTCTTTTATTCCCCAGAAGGATCAGATATTGACTTCTTTCTGGGAGAAGTTTCAGGTGGATTCGTTAACCGGACAATGGGATTACATCGAACCCGTGTTATTCGGTTACACGGCGGGAAAAGTGATTGAGAGTTTTGTTCGTTACCATATATCTCCTCGTCAGCGTATTATTGCCCAGTTCCACGAGTGGATGACGGGAAGCGGTATGTTGTACCTGAAAAATGCCCTTCCACAAGTGGGATGCGTGTTCACCACTCATGCCACCGTGTTAGGACGTAGTATTGCCGGGAACGGCTTGCCTCTTTATGATCCGATGAAGGATTACAATCCGGTGGAAACGGCCCATCGTTTTGGCGTGGATTCCAAACAATCCCTGGAAAGTAAGGCGGCGGAATGGGCGGATTGTTTCACGACGGTCAGTGACATTACCGCGAAAGAATGTGAACATTTCTTGGGTAAGCAAGTGGATCTTGTCACCCCGAATGGTTTCGAGAACAGTTTCACCCCCAGCGAGGAGGATTATCCCGCCAAGCGTCAGCAAGGACGTGAAAAACTGTTGAAAGTGGCGCAGGCTTTATTGGGCCGGGCGGTTGCGGAAGATGCTTTAATCGTGGGTATCAGTGGACGTTACGAGTTTAAAAATAAGGGCTTGGATGTGTTTGTTGAAGCACTGGGGCGTTTGAACCGGGATGTAGATAATAAACGGGATATTTTGGCGTTTATTCTGGTGCCGGCAGGACATAAGGGGGCAAATCTGGAATTACTGAATAATTTGGAACGTCCTTACCAGGCGATCGAAATCACACATCCTTACGTGACACATGAATTATCGGACCCGCAAAATGATCCGGTATTGCGTAAGATTGAGGAACAACAATTATCGAATCAACCGGGGGACCGGGTGAAGGTCTTTTTCTCTCCAAGCTATTTGAATGGTAATGACGGTGTGTTTAACATGCCTTATTATGATTTGCTTGTGGGAATGGATTTGACCGTTTTCCCCTCTTATTACGAGCCTTGGGGATACACGCCTTTGGAGAGTCTGGCATTTAAAGTTCCGACGATCACGACAACTTTGGCCGGTTTCGGCTTGTGGGTTGAGTCCTATTATAAAAAAGCACACCCGGGAATTGAGGTGATTGAACGGGATGACCGGAATAACGAAGAAGTGGTCGAGAAAATTGCCGATAAAATAAAAGCGATTGCCGGACTAAACAAAAAAGAGTACCAAGCTGTAGCCAAGAATGCCAAAGAGGTATCGAAGATTGCACTTTGGGAAAATTTGGTTTCATATTACAAGAAGGCTTATCAGATTGCGATAGATAAAGTAAACGGACGGGTGAATGAAATTCCGGTTGTGGAAGAGGAACAATGGTCATTCATAGAGAAAAAGACGGCAACAAATGTTCCGAACTGGATCAGCGTGATCATCCATCGTTCAATTCCGGTCAAATTGAGTGCCTTGGAAGAGTTGGCGAATAATTTGTGGTGGTGTTGGAACGAGGAGGCTGTTGATTTGTTTAAAAGCATCGATCCTTTACAATGGATGTTGACACGGCATAACCCGATAGCGTTATTGGATAAGATTTCTTTGAATCGCTATGAAGAATTGGAGAATGATGAGGAGTTTGTTGCCCGTCTGGCAGCCGTGTACGCTAAATTCTCCCAATACATGGAGGAGAAAAAGCAAATGAATGATCCTTCCATTGCTTATTTTAGTATGGAGTACGGGTTACACGCTTCTCTGAAAATCTATTCGGGAGGTCTTGGCGTGTTGGCCGGAGATTACTTGAAAGAGGCTAGTGACAAAAAAACAAAGATCACGGGTATCGGCTTGTTGTATCGTTACGGTTATTTCACCCAAAAATTCTCTGCCGCGGGTAATCAAGAGGCTGAATATGAGGCTCAGGATTTCACGAAGATACCGGTATCTCCGGCTCGGGATGCTGAAGGCAATTGGTTGACAATCAGTCTTTCATTTCCTGGACGCGAGGTGTATGCCCGAATCTGGCAGGTAAATGTCGGACGGGTAGAATTGTACCTGTTGGATACGGATTTCGAGGATAATCAGGAAAGCGATCGGAGTATCACGCATTACCTATATGGCGGGGATTGGGAAAATCGTTTGAAACAGGAAATTTTGCTGGGTATCGGGGGAATCCGGGCCTTGCGGAAATTGAATATCCAGGCGGATGTGTACCATTGTAATGAGGGACACGCGGCATTTACCGGGTTGGAAAGATTGCGGGAATACGTGGCGGAAGATCAACTTTCATTTACCGAAGCCATGGAAGTTGTTCGGGCGTCTTCGCTTTTCACCACGCATACGCCGGTTCCGGCAGGACATGATTCATTTACAGAAAACCTGTTGAAAAACTACTTCTGGTTTGTGGCTGAACGTTTGAAAATCACGTGGGAACAGTTGCTTGGGTTAGGACGTGTGAATGCGAATGATCCGAACGAGAAATTCTCCATGAGTTTTCTGGCAGCGAACTTATCGCAGGAGGTGAACGGGGTTAGCTGGTTGCACGGGAAAGTCAGTCGGGATATATTCAAGAATTTATGGCCGGGATATATGCCGGAAGAGTTACACATCAGTTATGTAACCAATGGAGTGCATTACCCGACTTGGGCGGCTCCGGAATGGAAGAAAATACAGATGAGCGTGTTTGGTGAGAAATTCAAGACTCATCATTACGATAAAACGTGTTTTGAAGGAATCTACCAAATTCCGGATCAGATGATCAAAGAGGTTCGTATGGTTTTACGAAGTCGCTTGATCCGTCATATAAAACATCGTTTGGCTGACGAGAAGAGTACGGCTTATTTCACGCCGCGCCAAATCGTGGAGATTCAAGACACCTTGCGGGATGATATTCTGACCATAGGTTTTGCTCGTCGTTTCGCTACTTACAAACGGGCTCATTTGCTATTCAGTAATCTGGATCGTTTGAATGAGATCGTGAACAATCCGGATCGTCCGGTCCAGTTTATTTTCGCGGGGAAAGCTCACCCGGCAGATCAGGCCGGTCAGGATTTGATCAAGCGGATTGTGGAGATCTCCAAATACCCGCAGTTCTTGGGTAAAATATTATTCCTTCCGAATTACGACATGGACTTAGCGCGTCGTATGGTGCAAGGGGTGGACGTGTGGATGAATACCCCGACTCGTCCGCAGGAGGCTTCCGGTACGAGTGGAGAGAAGGCTGCCATGAATGGAGTCATGCATTTTAGCGTGTTAGATGGTTGGTGGGTTGAAGGCTACCAGAAAGATGCAGGTTGGGCGTTACCGATGGAAAGGACCTACGAGAACCAGGAATTCCAAAACGAGTTGGATGCCGAGTTGATCTATAATATTATCGAATCGGAAATCGCCCCGGCGTTCTATGATCGGGGAGAGAACGGAATCTCCGGTAAATGGTCGGGATTCATCAAAAACACGATTGCTAAGGTGGCATCAAACTTCACGAGTAATCGGATGCTGACGGATTACGAGGATAAGTTCTATATACCGATGTCTCGCCGTTTCCATCGTTTGAGTGAGAACAACTATGCTTTAGCCACGCAGATTGCAGAGTGGAAGAGGAAAGTTAGCCGGGAATGGGAATCCGTGCAGGTGGATGCATTGATTCTTCCCGATAAATCGAAACAGATTATCTCTTTGGGTAAATCTTACCAGGGGAAAGTGGTACTTGATCTGGGAGAGTTGTCTATTGATGACATCGGGGTCGAATTGGTTGCCATGATGAAAAAGGACGAGAAGATCGAGGTGTGTTTCACACAGGAATTCGTACCCGTCTCTTTCGAGAACGGGAAGGCCATGTATTCCATTGAAGTGACTCCCGATGATCCCGGAATCTTTATGCTGGGATTGAGAATATTCCCGAAGAATATATTACTTCCTCACAGACAGGATTTTGCTTTGGTGAAATGGGTGTAGGATAGTATCGGGCATATACTAATAAAAATGCGGCTCCAAGTTCAATATAGGACTTTGGAGCCGCATTTTGTTTTAATTGTCCTTATTAGTAAGGAGTTTACGATAAACATTCCCTATTAATAGGGATTGTTGTAAATTGATCTGCCGTATACTTTTGCACGACTATTTAATGTTTTTAGTGTTCATTCATTAAAATATTCTTTAGAATACTAATTATTAATTAATTCGTGTATGTTATGAAGTGTTTTTATATTTGGGTCTATTTTATTGTTGGAAATATTCTTTTCTCTAACGGGCAGACGATTTCCGGGATCGTGAAAGATTCCTCTGATAACACGCCTATCGCGGGAGTAAATATTGTTATACATTCTCTAAAGAAGGGGACGGGGACAAATGCCAAGGGCGAGTTCTTTTTTAAAAATATTCCTGCCGGGGAGTACGAACTCCATTTTTCGTTCGTGGGTATGAGAGATGTCATCAAGAAAGTGAAGGTCGAGGCGAACAAAGAATTGAAGTTGGATGTTTATATGCAGGTAGATATGAAATCTCTAGACCAAGTGGTCGTTGCAGCTAAAGGGGAAAGAAAAGAGATCCATGACGTGAAACGTCAGGGGACTCCAGTTGCCGTTATTGATGGAAAACAGTTGGCAGGACGTGGAACCACGATCACGGAGGTATTGAATCACCAAACAGGGGTGAAATTACGACAAACAGGCGGTGTCGGTAACCAAACAAAAGTTAATATCCGGGGATTGGAAGGAAATCGAGTTCAGATATACATGGACGGTTATGCCTTGAATACCCCGGATGGTAGTTTTTCCATTAATGATATTCCTTTGCAATTCATCGATCGCATCGAGATATACAAGGGGATTGTTCCGCCTGAATTCGGGGGAGATGGATTAGGAAGTGCGATTAATGTGGTGACGATAGATGCCGAACATGGATATTATGATTTGTCGTATAGCTACCAGTCTTACGGTGTGCATAATCCTACTGCTTGTATTTCTCATTATTTTGATAAAGCGAATATGGCTTTTACGCTTTTTGCGGGAGGAACCTTTGCTAAAAATGATTACACGATCACTTCTCCCTATGTCAATGATTTGAAAATCAAACGGGATCATGACCAGTTGAAAATGGGGGAATTCGGGGCGACGCTTAAATTTCTGGATCATTATTTTGACAAGGCCGAGTTGGAATTTGTCGGGTATTACAGTTATAAAGAAACCCAGGGAGTACAAACAAATATCCGTCATGCCCGGACAAAAATCTGGACAGTCGGTGTAAATCCCAAGCTGGAGAAAAAACATTTTTTGCATGAGAAATTGGATTTAAAATTCAATGGAATGGTTACTTATACTCATACTGCTTTAATCGATACTTCGTCCTTCCTTTATGATTTTTATGGTGATCGTGTTCCCAACACGTATGGCGGAGAAGTGGGATATGTCCCGAACTTGTCGGATGACGGGATGATGGATTATCGTTATAACTTGAACTTGCAATATCATTTGATCCCGAACAAAATGCTGGTCAATATTAATAATGATTTCCGTTACGTGAGCAATGAAACCCGGGACACTGTTGCCGATCGATTTCTGAAAAAGGATTATAGCGGTTTGAAATCAAATATATCGGGAATGATCAGTTCTATCGCTTTACAGAATAAGTGGTTTCAAGGACGTTTGACGTCAGTTCTGACGGGACGGCATTATTATTATCATTTAGGGGGGAAAACTGTGAACTTGGCTTATCCGGGGGATGCCGTTCCGGCAGAGACGGATAAATCTGATCAGTATTGGGGATACAGTCTTGCTTTGAAATACGATTTGTCTTCTCATTGGCTGGTGAAGTTTGCCTTGGAACATAACTTTCGCCTTCCTCGTTACGAGGAGGCTTTGGGAGATCGTGTAACGACGTTGACAAGCACGGAGTTAAAAGCTGAACAAGCTAATAATTATAATCTGGGTATCATGTTTGACCGTTATTATAACGCGAATTCCCGTTTACAATTCGAGTCGAACGGTTATATAATGAAAGTGAAGAACATGATGTATTTGACCTCTGTTGTGGGGTATTCCAAATACCAGAATCTGGGTGAGGCTTTGTTGTACGGGGTGGACGGTGAAATCAAATGGGATATTAATCGTAATTGGTTTGTATCATTTAATGCTACCTGGCAGAAATCATTGGATTATTCAAGATATATAGCGGGAACAAACACCGAGAGTGAGACCTATAAAATGCAATTGCCTCATATCCCGATTCTCTTTTTCAACTGGATGCTGGATTACCGGAAGGATAATCCCTTTGGTGGTAAAGGACAGTATGCCAGAGCGTATTACGAGGGCGGCTACACGGATAAATACTATTATGGATACGAGCTTAGTCGCAATCAGGATTATAAAATACCTTCTACTTGCCTGCATACGGTCGGGATGGAGTACGGGATCATGAACCGGAAAATTTTGTTTGGCGTGGAATGTCATAATCTGTTTGATACGGATGAGATGACTAATTTTAATTACCCGTTGGCGGGGCGGACGATCATGGCTAAGATTCGGTTCACGACGTTAAAATGGTGATGTGCCTGAGGATTTTAATTGAAATATATAAATAAAGTAAATCACAATGAAAAACAATCTCTTTATTCTGGGGGCTTTTCTATGTACAGCCTTGTTTGTAACGTCATGTACGGATGATAACAAAAATGATGATGATAACGATGGTAAAGCGTCGATCATCGTGGGTATTAACATGCAGCCACAGGCGGATATGGGATATATCGTACCGATACAGGATATGAATGTCGGAACGATGTCTTACACGAATGCGGTTGAAACCAAAATTACTCCTTATTTGATGTCTTATAATGATTGGGTGTTCTACGTGCCGGGGACTTCGGAGGGAACGATTATAAAATATTCCCGGCAAGATAATGGGACCTTGAAAGTGGAAGGACGTTTGGAAGTGGCAACGGCTGCTCCCATGTGTGCTTCTATTGCTTTCGTTTCGACTACGAAAGCTTATGCATCCGCTCCGAACGATAACAAGATCATTATATTTAATCCAACAACCATGGTAAAAACAGGGGAAATTAATGTTGCCAAGCCTGAGTATGGGCTTGACGGAAGTAGTACTCCGAACCCGCTGGGACTGATCTTGCGGGATGGGAAACTCTATGTCGGGTGTGGTGAATTCGACCAGATGCCTATTTGTAAAAGTGGTGCGCATATTTTGATCATTGATGAGGCAACCGATACGCCGGAAAAGATTATTCATGACACGAGACTTTCCGCGGCATCTATTTTTGATTGCGGTATGTTTATTGATGAAAAAGGGGATCTTTACGTGACTTGTTGGGGATCTTATGGTTATGTCCCGGATCAGAAATTCGGATTGTTACGAATTAAAAAAGGAGCGACGGAATTTGATCCGGAGTACTGTTTTAATATGAGTGACATGAACGTGGAAGGAGTTCAAGGGGGTAAATTGCAATATTCTATTTCTAACTTTTATGCCGGGAATGGAGAATTGTACGTTTTAGCTTATTGTCCGGCATTTGCTAGTGCCAGTCCTGATTACATCAACGAGAAGACAAATTACTGTTTGAAAGCTGATTTATATAATTGTACGATGAAAGCCTTGAATCTTCCTCGCACGAATGGATATAGTTGTGCAATAAATAAATACGGGGACGACATTCTTTTTGGTTTGGCAACGGAACAAAATGGAACGGGAATTTTCACCTATAATCGCAAAACTAATCAATGTAGTTCTGCTCCGATCGTGAAAACGCAGGGAACCCTTATGGATATTCTCGTGTTTGAATAATAATCTGTATTTTTCAATAGCTCGGGGCTTTCCACTTTTCATAAACTGGAAAGCCCTCTTGCTTAGCCGATCTTTTTATTTTGCCCGGTACTTATTGTCCCGGAGAATAGTCAACACTTTTTCTTTTACTTCCCCTTGGATGATAATTTCTCCATCCTTCACGGAGCCGCCCACGCCACATTTGTTTTTTAGTAGCTTGGCCAGTTCTTTCAGATCCTCTTCCGTACCCACGAAACCTTGTACGAGGGTGACAGTTTTGCCTTTGCGTTGTTTGGAATCGAGAGTCACCCGCAGGTTTTGTTTTTCCGGGGCCAGGGTTTCCTGTTCTTCTTCTTGATTGTATTCGTATTGGTAATTCGGATTCGTGGAGTAAACCACGTTAATCCGCTCTTTTTTATCGTTTTTATTGCCCATGATGTCTGTATAATTTGTTTTCGGGAACAAAAATAGCAATATTACTCGGATTGTCACGAAATGGCGTGAGTTTTCCGATATGACAGATTGTAGGAAGTTACTTTACTTTGTGTGTTCGGTTTGGGGCGAGTTAAGCGGGAGATAAGGAACGATAAGCGAATGACAGACGTTCCCCCTTCGTTTCATTGCCGTTTGAGGACTGGCTTTGTAATATCGGGGAAGTATGCGTGAATTTCTGGTGGCGTTTGATCTTTTGATTACTTCTAATTGATCTTGTCATTAATCGAAATAAAAATTGTTTTTTCCAAGGGGTTCGTTATCTTTGCGGCTTGAAATCGAAAACGATAGCGGGGTTGAAATAAGTAGAATAGATTAACCTATAGACTATGAATAAAATTTTAAGTAAGACTTATTTTTCAGAAAAAGTTGTAAAGCTGGAAGTTGAGGCACCATTGATAGCAAAGGCCCGTAAACCGGGTAATTTCGTGATTGTACGCGTGGGAGAGAAGGGCGAGCGGATGCCGTTGACCATTGCTGATGCTAATTTGGAAAGAGGAAGTATTACATTGGTGGTACAAGTGATGGGAGTGTCTTCCCGGAAATTGTGCGCTTTGGAAGTGGGGGATTATATCACGGATTTGGTAGGTCCTCTCGGAAAACCGACTCATATCGAGAAGGTAGGAACAGTGTTGGCTTGCGGTGGTGGTGTTGGCGTGGCTCCTCTACTGCCCATCGTGCGAGCTTTCAAGGAGGCTGGAAACAGGGTGGTTTCAGTAATTGCCGGACGTAATAAGGATCTGGTGATTCTGGAAGATGAAATACGGGCTTCTTCGGATGAAGTGATTATCATGACGGATGACGGGAGCTATGGAAAAAAAGGTCTGATCACGGAAGGTATGGAAGAGGTGATCAAACGTGAGAAAGTAGATTTGGCCGTGACCATCGGACCGGCAATCATGATGAAATTCTGCGAGAGACTGACTCGTAAATATGATATCCCGACAGTGGCCAGTTTGAATGCGTTGATGGTGGACGGAACCGGAATGTGTGGAGCTTGTCGGGTAACCGTGGGGGGAAAGACCCGCTTTACTTGCGTTGATGGACCGGAGTTCGATGCACACCTGATTGATTTTGACGAGATCTTGTCTCGGTTAGGTGGATTCAAGGATGCCGAGGTGGCCAAATTGCATGATGTTGAGGTAAAACAAGAGGAATCCGAACATACTCATGGCGTGAGCGACCGGAACGAACCTTGGCGTCAGGAATTGCGTCAGAAGGTGGCTGGGAAGGAACGTACTTCTATTGAACGTGTTCACATGCCCGAAACCGCACCGGAAGAACGTATCAAGAGTCAACGTATAGAAGTGAATCAAGGCCTGACGGCCGATATGGCTATGCGGGAGGCTACCCGTTGTATGGATTGCGTGACCCCGACTTGTATGGAAGGTTGTCCCGTGGGCATTGATATTCCCGGATTCGTGAAAAACATTGAGAGAGGTGAGTTTTTGCAGGCCGCTGCCGTGCTGAAACGCACGAGTGCTTTACCCGCAGTTTGCGGTCGGGTTTGTCCTCAAGAAAAACAATGTGAATCCAAGTGTTTTTATTTGCAGAAATTGAAGAAACCGTCGGTTGCTATCGGTTATCTGGAACGTTTTGCATCGGATTTCGAGAGAGAATCCGGGCATATTACCGTGCCGGAAGTTGCCCATGCCAATGGAATTAAAGTTGCCGTTATCGGTTCCGGACCTTCCGGGTTATCGTGTGCAGGAGACTTGGCAAAATTGGGTTACGATGTAACCGTGTTCGAGGCATTGCACGAGATCGGCGGTGTGTTGAAATACGGTATTCCTGAATTCCGTTTGCCGAATAGTGTGGTAGACGTGGAGATTGATAATCTGAAGAAGATCGGCGTGAAATTCGTTACCAACTTTATCGTGGGAATGACGGATTCCGTGGAAGATTTGAAGGCGGAAGGTTTCAAGGCTTTCTACGTGGCTTCAGGAGCCGGACTTCCCCGGTTTATGAATATTCCCGGAGAAAATTATAACGGTATCCTTTCTTCCAACGAGTACTTGACTCGGGTAAATCTGATGGGTGCCGATAGTGAAGATTCCGATACCCCGGTATATCGCGGAAAGAACGTGGTAGTCGTGGGTGGTGGTAACACGGCAATGGACTCCGTGCGTACGGCAAAACGTTTGGGTGCGGAACGTGCCATGATCGTTTATCGTCGGAGCGAGGAGGAAATGCCTGCCCGTCTGGAAGAGGTGAAACATGCCAAGGAAGAGGGATGCGAGTTCATCACGTTGACTAATCCGGTGGAATATATTGCCGACGAACGGGGACGTGTGAAACAGGTACGGGTGCAGAAGATGGCTTTGGGTGAACCGGATGCTAGTGGACGCCGTAGTCCCGTGCCGGTGGAAGGCTCCGAGTACACGATTGATGCAGACGTGGTGGTTGTAGCCGTGGGGGTTTCTCCTAACCCGATTGTTCCGAACTCCGTGAAAGGATTGGAAATTTCACGTAAAGGTACGATCGTGGTGAATGACGAAACGATGCAGTCTAATTTGTCAGAGTTCTTTGCAGGGGGGATATTGTGAGAGGTGGAGCAACGGTAATTTTGGCTATGGGTGACGGTCGTCGGGCTGCCAAACATATAGATGAGATGTTCAAAGCGAACTAGAATAGAATTTATTGTTACCTATAAAAGAATAGCCTCATGGTGAATGGGGCTGTTCTTTTTTGTATAGAAAAAAAGAGAGCGAGTATGTTTGAAATACCCGCTCTCCTTTTTCATATCGTTTGAAATCAACAGATTTCATCCAGTTTATCTGCCATAGCGTAGGCGATATTACGGCACGTTTCGAAATCTTCATCTTTCGGGCAACCGCAAGCCTCGCAAGAAGGAGCAACCACTTCCCATTTGATTTTTTCAGCGAATTGGTTGAAACGGGGCATTGCACCGCCAGCCCATGCTTTTCCGCCAAAGAAGGCCACCACGTGGTTCTTCACGCCCATGTGTTCCAGTTCGAACAACAGGGTTTCCATGGTCGGGAAGGCGTTACCGTTGTAAGCGCAACTTCCAAGGATAACTCCTTTATAACGGAAAATGTCATTGATGATATATGACGGGTGTGTTTTGGATGCATCGTGAATACGGATTTTCTTGATTCCTTTTTCAGCCAAGAAACGAGCGATTATATCAGCCATTTTTTCCGTGTTCCCGTACATGGAACTGAACACGATCACAACACCCTTGTCCGTGTCGTACTTGCTCCACTTGTCATATTTAGCCACGATGTCGGCAATGTGCGAACGACGGATCGGCCCGTGGGTAGCGCATACCATTTTGATCGGAAGACCTCCGAGTTTTTTCAGTGCAGTTTGAGCCGGTTGACCGTATTTTCCAACAATATTGGAATAGTAGCGACTGATTTCCTCTTCCAAGTAATCCAGGTCAACCTCGTCATCAAAGATGCCACCGTCAAGTGTTCCGAACGCTCCGAAGATGTCACCGCTGAACAGGATACCTTCGGTTGATTCGAAAGTAACCATCGTTTCCGGCCAGTGCAGCATCGGTGCCATGTAGAAATTCAATTTATGTTTTCCAAGGTCGAGAGAATCGCCTTCTTTCACTTCCATCAAGTTTTCACAAACCCCGTAGAAGTTTTTCAGCATGGGGAAAGTCTTGGCGTTACCGATGATTTTCACGTCCGGGTAGTGGCATAATAAAGCTTTGATGGCTCCGGTGTGATCGGGTTCCATGTGATTAATCACGAGATAATCCACTTTCCGCCCGTTCAGTAACTGTTCGATGTTCTCCACGTAGTCATCCATTTTGCTTCTTTCAATCGTGTCGATGACTACCACTTTTTCGTCCACGATGATGTAAGAATTATAAGCAACACCTTTGGGAAGAGGCCAGTAATTTTCGAAGATATGCGTTCTTCTGTCATTGACTCCAATCCAGTAAATGTCTTTCTTAATTTCTCTCGCTAGATTCATATTGATTATAATTTTATGTATTTCTTTTTCGCTCTCGCGAAATTATGAAAAAAAGGCCGTTAATCGGATGGATTAACGGCCTTTTTTTATAGTTTTTCTCGAACTCCTTATAGAGTGGATTTATTTGATTCCAAGTTTTTTGCGGATATCCTTCGGGATGGCATTCTTGTGAACGATGATGTTCATGGTTTTGTATTTCATGAAAGGTTCGGATGCGTAGAAGTATCCACCGAATTTGTTATACTTGTTCCAAGAGTTTTTCACGATATAGTAAACCGTACCGTTTTGGTCTTTTGCCTTACCGATCACGTGCATACCGTGGTCATCGGTGGTCAAGTAGTTGTCGAACTCTTGTTGTCTCATTTCTTGCGTAATCTCTTTTTCAGGAGCCGGACCTTGTCTGAAGGCATCCGGAGTTTGGTTTCCTTTAGGCATAGCTTCCCATTTAGCGATTTCGGCACCGCTCATTTCTTTCGTGTCAGTTGTCGGAACCACGGCAACTCCGGGTTGTGAGGTTTGGAAACCTCTTTCGCTCACGTCAGAAGCCCAGGCAAAAGTGTAACCGTTGTCGATAGCGTTGCTCATGACTTGTGCCAGTTCATCTATCGGTAAGTTGTAGGACATTCCCCATAACCAGTTGTCCGGTACTTCGATAGCAAATTGAGAATAGAATGGGTGGTGAGTAAATGAGGTCAAGCTCACGTAATCATCCATGTTCAAGCCAACAACTTCGTCAGCGAAAGTTCTCGGGGTATATTCTTTACCTTTGTATTCGAATTTTTCGGGTTCTTCTCCAAGATAAGCATCCAGAATACCGTCAAAGCCTTTTTTCCATGCAGTACTTAATTTTTTGTTTGAGTTTTTGATAACGGCATTGATATAACCGGCCAACACGTCGTCGATTTCTCCGAAAGCGTGGTTTGGTTCACCGTAGTTCAATCCCATGTAAACGTCCATCGGAACGATACCGTAGTTTTTGATCACGTGCATCACGTCACAGAAAGCTCCACCAACAGCAAAGTTCATGCTACCATGCAGGCGAACAAATTTGGTTGCTTTGTCGCTGTAAGCGTGTCTTACAATATACATGGCTGAAAGATCAATAGGCTCTTTGCCCATACGAATCATTTCTGATTCGAAGAACGAGATTCCGGACCATGACCAGCAGGTACCTGCACGAGCTTGATCCTTTACAGAAGTTGCCGGTAATCTCTTAATATCAGTGAATTGGTAACCTTTCGGTTGGTCCTTTTGAACATCTTGAGCATTAGCTAAGAAAGACAGCCCAAAGATGAGAGCGAACATTAAAGATGTAATTTTTCTCATTTTTTTGAAACTTCGATTTATAGATTAATATAATTGCTATCGTATTTTTGTTTACCGCCAAAGATACTATTTTATTGGCAATGTCATGAAAGTGACACGAGTATTAAGAAAATTTTAAGAACTTCTTTTACTCGACGACTTCCCGTTCTACTTTTCCCCACAAGTTGATTTTGGAGAAAAATTTATATTTCCGGTTACAAACCCAAAGGAAAATGATCCCGCACACGAGCATGACCACGGTATCCATGTGTGAGGCCGTTGGCGCCATATCCTTGAACAGGGCATGTGTTTGCAGGGCCGAGGCGTCGTGTGTCACCACGAGGGAGGAAATGACGTTGTTGGCTAGGTGTAATCCCAGGGCCAATTCCAGCCCGTCGTCCCAGATGGCTACCAGTCCAAGGAGTAATCCCATCAGAATGTATTGCGGCATAGCTACCCAGAAACCGAAACGATCCACTTCTGGGTTAGATCCGTGGAGTAATCCGAAGGCAAAACCGGTAAGTAATAGGGCTACCCATCTGTATTTGAAAAGTAGGATACTGCCTTGCATCAGATATCCCCGGAAAATAAATTCCTCGAATGCCACTTGGAAGGGAATGAAAATCAGGATAACGATGCACATCATGATGAAATTGAATGGTTGGAATTGGAACACGAGGTTGGACGTATCCCCGAATCCGTATTGCGCACCCAGTAGGACGATGGTTAATATTCCCCATATGGCAGCCCCGAAGAACACCCGTTTCACGTCAAAACGATTTCGGCCCGTGAGTATATCCGTCGGTTTCTTGTGATGGAAATATTTCACGCATAACAGAAGTGCGATGACGCCTCCGGCGAACGTGAATAGCATGAGTGCCAGGCCCAGGTTCGTGTTCGTGACAGCCAGAATGTTATTCGTTCCCCCGCTTAGTATTTCGGGATTCATGATGATACTGTAAATTGCTAACGGGATGGACGCTACTTGTACCGCAGCAAACACGATGATTAGCGTGAGAATGTAAAAATACCATTTGTTGTTACCTCTGTATGACTTTTCTAAAAACATGACCTTATTAATTTTAAATTTTAGATTTTAGATTTTAAATTTCCACCCACGAAATCACCCTTCTAGATTTACTACATTCAACTTTTATCTTTTAGTTTTTATCTTTTAACTTCAATCTTTCCAACTACCCCCTCTAACTCCCCCTGTGTAAGGGGGAGCCAGAAGGGGTAGTTTTTTCCATTCTAAATTTTAAATTTTTCATTTTAAATTTTTAAAACTCCACGGTTTTAAGAATGTGTTCCAAGCTGTACTCGTCGGGGATAAGTACTTGACGGGCTTTACTACCCTCGAATGGTCCCACGATGCCTGCCGCTTCCAGTTGGTCGATGATTCTTCCTGCCCGGTTGTAGCCGATGGAGAAACGTCGCTGGATAGAGGAGGTTGAACCCTGTTGGGTGTTCACTACCAAACGGGCGGCCTCTTCGAATAACGGGTCTTTTACCCCGAGATCGATGTCACCACTCACCCCGTTTTCCGTGTCGGAAACATATTCGGGGAGTGCGTAGGCTTCCGGGTAACCCTGTTGATCTGCGATGAATTTCGTGATGGCATCTACTTCCGGGGTATCGACGAAGGCACATTGTACACGTACCATCTCGCTATCCTTGGAAATCAACATATCCCCGCGGCCGATCAACTGGTTGGCTCCCGGTGAGTCCAGAATAGTGCGGGAGTCGATCATGGAGGCCACCTTGAAGGCTATTCGTGCCGGGAAGTTGGCTTTGATGACTCCGGTGATGATGTTCGTGGAAGGTCGTTGCGTGGCAATGATCATGTGAATCCCGACGGCACGAGCCAGCTGGGCGATACGGGCAATCGGTTGTTCCACCTCTTTACCCGCGGTCATGATCAAGTCGGCAAACTCGTCTACCACTACTACTATATAAGGTAGATAACGGTGACCGTTGTTCGGGTTCAGTTGCCGTTTCACGAACTTCTCGTTATATTCTTTGATGTTTCTCACGTGAGCTTGTTTCAACAGATCGTAGCGGCTGTCCATCTCGATGCAGAGAGAGTTGAGTGTGGCCACGACTTTGTCGTTATCGGTAATAATGGCTTCTTCTGCATCCGGTAACTTCGCCAAGAAATGTTTTTCGATGACGGAATAGATGCTTAACTCCACCTTTTTCGGGTCTACCATCACGAATTTCAATTGTGACGGGTGTTTTTTGTACAAGAGCGATGTGATAATGGCATTCAAGCCCACGGATTTACCTTGTCCCGTGGCTCCGGCTACCAGCAAGTGGGGCATTTTTGCCAGATCGAACGTGTAAGGTTCATTCGAGATGGTTCGTCCCAGTGCTACCGGAAGGGCATATTTGGATTCTTGGAATTTCTTGGATGCGATGATTCCCCGCATGGAAACGACTTCCGGATTCTGGTTCGGCACTTCAATACCGATGGTTCCGGCTCCGGGGATCGGGGCAATGATTCGTATGCCTAAGGCTGACAAGCTTAACGCAATGTCATCTTCGAGGTTTTTGATTTTCGAGATTTTTATACCGGGAGCGGGGACAATTTCGTATAACGTGACAGTTGGCCCGATGGTCGCTTTGATCTTGGTGATCTCTATTTTATAATGGCGCAATGTCTCGATAATCGTGTTTTTATTCTCTTCGAGTTCTTCCGCTGTTACTTTTTGCGAACCGGAAGAGTGTTCTTCCAGTAATTCCAGCGGGGGATATTGATAATTCGATAAATCGAGAGTCGGGTCGTACTCCGTGTCCGGCATCAAGTTTTTGGTTAATTGCTCTTCCAGCTTGTCAGCCATAACGGTCAATTCAATATCGTCATTGGTGAGCGGGGGAGTATCTTCTCTGTGTTCATCTTGATTTTCGGGGTTCTTGTCCACGGATAAATCGAAGTGATGTTCTGTCGTGAATTCCTCTTCCGGATCATGCAATTCCAGTTTTTCTGATTCATCCGGATCGGTCGTGTCAAACTCATGACGGGGGAAAAGTTCATCTTCAACAAGTGGAACCGTTTCGATATCCAATTTCTCTTTTTCTTCGGTATCAATGTCCTCTTCTTTTTCTTGCAGGTCTTCCGGCTCTTCTGTTTTTGCCATTTCTTCTCGTTTCCGGGCAAGAGCGGCTTCTCGTGCCAAGGCCCTTTCTTCCTTGAGTTGAGCCCGACGAGCGAAGTAATTCTTGATCATGGTCACGCATTTGTTGAAAGCGTTTTCGAAGCCAAAGAAAAGAATGGCTGCAAACGAAACAATCAACAGGAAGAATGAGCCAATCTCTCCGATAAACGAGTTAAGCCAAAAACACACGAAATAACCGTGAGCCCCGCCCGGGAATACGTATCCTGTGGGTAAGAACGTGAAAATATATCCCAATAACAAGGAGCACCAGATGATTAGGACAAAGCTAATGATGATCTTTTTCCCGAATTTCTTGATATTCCGTCCGGCAATACGTAGCCCGATGATAAATAGCAAGTAGCAGAATATGAATGACGAAACTCCGAACCACCGGTTTATGAGCAAATCGGAAAGAAACGCTCCTAGTTTGCGTCCCGGGTTTCCGACGACAATATCCGGGTTGGTCATTAATTCCCGGGTCTCTTTATCGATCAGACTCTGGTCCATGCCACCGGTGAAAAAGAAACCGACGAGGGACACCAGCAGGTAAATGGAAAATAGCATAAAAATCAGCCCAACAACTACACGTGTCCGGGGATCCTTCAGAAAATTAAAGGAATAGGGGGTACGTGTTTTACCACTCTTTTTATTGTTTATACGTGTTATCATGTAAATTGAAATTATCGAAATCGCAGGTACAAATATACAAAATGTAAAATTTAGAATTTAGGATTTGGAATGAAAAGATTTTGGCACGCCTCAAAACATAGTTAAGGTATATTAATTAAGAATTTCTTAATAGTCAGTTGGCAAGGATATTGCTAATATTGTAATATACAAACAAAATGTGGATACTTTACGTTTAATCTATAAAGGAGATAAAGATATGGCAATGAGAAAATCATTTTTAAATTTAGGACTGGGGGTTGTTGGCGGTTGCCTTGCTTTCGTGGCGATAGATGCCATTCGAGGGGAAAGTGCTGCACCGGTTTCACAATTGGAAATTGCATCTCCCGCGGCGGTTCGTCCTGTTTCACTCGCGTCTAACACGGCTCTTCCTGTTGGGGGAGCGGGTAGCGTGGATTTGAGGGAGGCTGCCAAAAAGACAGTTCCGGCTGTTGTTCATGTCAAAACAGTACAAATGGGACGGGAATATATAGGTAACCCACTATTGGAGTTTTTTTACGGTTATGCCCCGCGTACACGGGAAACCCCGCAAAGAATGGGTATTGGGTCGGGTGTAATTGTCTCTGAGGACGGGTATATTATCACGAATAATCACGTGATCGACAAGAGCGACAAGATTACGGTGACCTTAGATAACAAGACGGAATACGAGGCCAAGGTAATCGGAACAGATCCTAGCACGGATATTGCGTTATTAAAAGTAGAAGCAAACGGACTTCCTTATCTGGAGTATGCGAATTCGGATGACGTGGAGTTGGGAGAGTGGGTTTTGGCCGTGGGTAACCCGTATAATTTAACCTCAACGGTTACAGCGGGAATTATCAGTGCCAAAGCGAGGGAGTTGGGAATAAACCGGAGTCAGATGAGTCTGGAATCATTCTTACAGACAGATGCTGCCGTGAACCCCGGTAACAGTGGGGGTGCGTTGGTGAATGCCAAGGGAGAATTGATTGGGATCAATACGGCAATTGAATCCCCGACAGGCTCTTACTCGGGTTACTCGTTTGCCGTGCCTTCGAATATTGCTCGTAAAGTTGTCGGGGATTTGAAGGAGTTCGGTACGGTTCAGAGAGCGATGATGGGAATATCCATGTGGAGAGACGAGTTGACGCCTGCCGTGGCGAAAGAACTGGGAACGGATGAAGTGAGCGGAATATATGTATATGACGTGATACCTAACGGGGCGGCAGCTAAAGCCGGAATAAAGAAAGGAGATGTAATCAAACGTATTAATGGTATCGAGATAAAGACAAGACCGGAATTCCAGGGCCAATTGGCTAAATATCACCCGGGAGCGACTATTTCCGTGACCGTGAGTCGTGGAGGAAAATTAAAAGATTTGGATGTGGTACTCCAGAATACGTATGGTGATGTTGCCTTGGTAGATAAGAATTATACCGGAATACTGGGAGCCACGGTGGAGCCGTTGAGTCGGGAGGACCGTTATCGCTATCGCTTGAACGGGGGAGTGAAAATTATAGATATAAAGAATGGCCCCTTTAAAGCGATTGGTTTGGATGAAGGATACATTATCGTGAAAATTAATAACACGGTGATTTATGATAAAGACGATTTGGTACGGGCGCTGAAAGCGGCAGAAAATGAGGGTGTTCTTGTGACAACTATCTCGCCGCGAGGACGTGTCGAGTACTACGCTTTATCTTTACAGAATTAAAAAACGTTAATATTGGAAAGGTGTCGATTTTAACATATTGGTTTATGGATAAATTGTTCTACCTTTGCGACATATTTGGGGGAGAATATTAGAAGACTATGAGACAGCTAAAGATAACAAAATCTATAACGAACAGAGAGAGTGCTTCTCTTGACAAGTATTTGCAAGAGATTGGTAAGGAGGATTTGATTACGGTTGAAGAGGAAGTTGAGCTTGCCCAACGAATCCGGAAAGGAGATCAACGGGCTTTGGAGAAACTGACTCGGGCAAACCTTCGTTTCGTGGTATCTGTTGCAAAACAATACCAGAATCAGGGGTTAAGCCTTCCGGACCTTATCAACGAGGGGAATTTGGGTTTGATTAAAGCGGCAGAGAAGTTTGACGAAACGAGGGGATTCAAATTTATTTCCTATGCCGTATGGTGGATTCGCCAATCTATCCTGCAAGCATTGGCAGAACAATCGCGTATCGTGCGTTTGCCCTTGAATCAAGTTGGATCTTTGAATAAAATCAATAAAGCATTTTCTCGTTTCGAGCAGGAACATGAACGTCGCCCGTCACCGGAAGAGTTGGCAGAGACATTGGATTTACCGGCTGAAAAAGTTGCCGATACTTTGAGAGTGTCCGGCCGTCATATTTCCGTGGATGCACCTTTCGTTGAGGGGGAGGACAACAGCTTGCTCGATGTATTGGTAAACGATGATTCTCCTGTCGCGGACAAGACGTTAATTAACGAGTCCTTGTCAACGGAAGTCGAGAGGGCATTGGCCACGTTGACAGAAAGAGAGCGCGATATTATTCGTTTGTTTTTCGGCATCAATTGTCAAGAGATGACATTGGAAGAAATCGGTGAGAAGTTCGGGTTAACCCGCGAACGTGTTCGCCAAATCAAGGAAAAGGCTATTCGCCGTCTGCGACACTCTTCCAGAAGTAAGCTACTAAAAACTTATCTAGGATAAATAAAAAGCGCCAGTTGGCGCTTTTTTTATGTTTTTATTGACCTGTTATTGACATCGTTTCCGTTAATAGGTCAAGAGTATTGACAGTTTCACTTTACGTTATAAATCTAATGCACATAGAGAGGTCGTCTAACAAGTCTTATCCAGTGTTAAAACTACCCCCTCCAGCTCCCCCCATTCGCAGGGGAAGAGTTGATTACCAAGCGGTTTCTCCCCCTGTGTAAGGGGGAGTTAGTGGGGGTAGTTTTTCAAAATTGACTTTTTGGACAATCCTTCCTAAAATCAGCTTCTTCCCGTTTTACGCGGTTGTTATTTTCACGTGTTGGGAGGGAGAGGCCAAGTAACCATTTTCTGAAGTGGCGAAAAGATAGACGTTACAATTTTCCACCGTCCAGATCTCGGGTAATTCGATCGAGGTTACCCCCGATTCTCCCCTCGCTCTTAATGATACGATTCCGCTGAGATTTGTCTTGGTTTCGAGGATAGATGCGTAGAGAAGATCCTTCGGGTCGCTGTTCAGCAACGAGTTCGACTGTGCTTCTTGTTGGAACGTGAGCATCCTGCCATCAGCGTTGTACGTTACCGTGACTTCGAAGAAACAGGGCAGTTTGCCGCCCGATACCTGTAGCTTTTCGAGGTCAATCGTGGCCTCGTAGTTTTCATCCACTTCCACGAAGTTTTTGTTTGCTCTCACGAACTCGTTCGACGAGGAACGCCCCTTCGCTTTTTCAGGGAAACCGGTTCGAGTCGTTTCGATTAGTACCCGTGCTAATTGTACGAGCATCGTGAAGGTTGCTCGATGACGAAGTTGTTTCGGGGTTTTCGCGTTTTTTACGTGTGCGACTTTCGCCCGGGCGAATGTTTTACCGTGCATGATGTAATACGTTACATTTCCCACGGATTTTCTCAATTTTTCAGCCATTGGCGCTTGATATTCTGCCATAACTTTTAGGTTTTAAGTGATTATTAATTTGAAAGGATCCTTTCTTATATAATATAGGAAATGGTTTTAATACCCCGGTTGTAAAAGTTAAATAATGTTAGATACATTGATTCGCTAGCATCGTGTAGATCGGTGTATTTGTAATATGCTGTTTGCTCGTTGTTTGGCTAGGGTTTCTCCGTACTTTCTCCGTGCTTTCTCCGTGTCACTTGCGAGTGACGCTAGAAAAATATTTGTTTGAGAAAGGGGGTATTTTTGTCCAAAACTATATTTTAAGATAGAGAGAGGGTAGCATGACGAGAGGGAATTCAAATATTTCATGAATAAAATAAAGAGAATTATGGCAAAAGTGGGAAATTGTTTAGGAGGTTTTTCCGGGAAAATCGGGAATGTAGTTTATTATTATTGTAACGGGAATTTGTACGCACGGCGTCGACCGTATAGGAAGATGTTGGTGAGGAGCAAGAACCAGCAATTATGGCAGAATCGTTTCAGTGCCTGTATTTCGTTCTATCGTTCATTGAATGGAGTTTGTTTGAAACCGATTTGGGAAAAGTTAGGTAAGTTGATGAGCGTGAATGGGCTAAATGCTTTTATCGCTTCGAATATCCAGGCTTTTAACGGGGAGATGGGCATTAGTAATTACGAGGAGATTCATTTTAGTAAAGGAGTTTTGAAGGTGCCTATGGGTTTCGAGATTAGGGAAAGAAAGGGAAACAAGTTGAAAGTGTGTTGGGATACGGGATGGCAGACTTCGCTTGATGCCGGTACGGATCGGCTTTGTGCAGGGGTGATTTATGATGACGAGCCTTTGCGTCCGTTGCTGGCAGAAAATGTGACGGGAATCCGGTCGGAAGGGATAGGAATGATCGAATTGAGGGAAGGAATTACGAAATGTTATCACCTGTATTGTTATTTCATGTCAAGGGATGGACGGTGTTATTCCGGCGACAAGTATTTCCGGGGATAAGGGAAAGGCGGTTTGCGGCGTGTTGACGAAAAGGGGGCGAGGGAACGTCACATGTTCCCTTGCTTGTAGCGAATACTTTGAAGGTTTATAGGTCGAATGTTTGGGTGATATTGTTTCTAAATAAAGGACACCGTCGAAAGGCATCCGGGATGAATGAAATGTTGTTTTTTTATGACTTAATGTGTAGTAAGGTTAAATTATTCTTGTTATCGTTCATCTCTAGATTTGTTGAGTGGTGTCTAAGAATTGGGAGGATATAGAATGAAGTGCCCCCTAAAAGTTTTGTGTCTAACTTTTAGGGGCACTTCATTTGTGTCATACTATACGGAGGTTCAGAGATTTGTTTGAGGGCGTAACCCGAATCCGTGGTGATTTCTCTATATAATACAGACGTGTGTGCCAGGGGCAAATAGCCTTGTATTCTATTGTTGGTTCGTTTATTACCGGATCGTTTTGCGAGATTTCGAAGTTAAAAGAATCGTCCTGTAAGACCACGTTAATAACACTTCCAAAACTTCTGACTCCAACTTTCAAGGTTTTCATACCTAAATACGAAAATATGAGCGTGTCTCCAGGTATGGCGTAGATCGTGTAATGACCGTCGAAATCGGTTGTGGTGCCGATGTTGGTACCCTGAATTACCACGGTTGCCCCGATGATCGGATTTCGGGCCCAGTCAGTTACGGTTCCCGTGATCCCGAATTGTGCGAATGCTTGGCTTAGCGGACTGAATCCCAGTAATAAAATGAATAGTACGAGTACTCGTTTTGATAATAATTTAGATTTCATAGTTGTAGAGTTTTAATTAAACATGACTGTTACTTGGAACAGCTTGATTTTAAATAAAAGACACCACTCGAACCGAGTGAGGATGAATGAAATGTGAATATTTTAACCGGGTTAAATGTTTGTGCCTATGTAAAATACGCTTTCATGGCTGATCAAGCTCGTAATCATTCGAATTGAAATATTCTCTCAATTTGCGGATCGCTGAATATTTGAGTGTTTTGATCGTGTTCACGGAAACACCCATGACTTTTGCGATTTCCTTGTTCTCGTACCCTGACAGGATGAGGCGCATGATACGAGCGCTTTGTACGGGTAGCAGATCGATGGCGTGTATCAAAATTTGATTGATCTCTTCTTCGATCAACATATTAAGTACTTTTGGATGTTCAAATTCCTCTACCTCAAGATGGTTGTAACGTTGTTTCTCTCTTTGTGAGCCTCGCAGGTAATTTAAGGCTTCATTTTTAATCATGGTATATAGGAAGTTATCCGTGGATTTAATGTTTTCATAGTTTGCCCGGTTTTTCCAAAATTTGATAATGACTTCTTGAGTGATGTCTTGTGCGATGTCGGGAGAACCGATAAAGCGTAGGGCGACAGCACACATGGATGAGTAGTGTTTTCGAATGAAAATTTCTAGCTGTTGATCTTCTCTCATAATTTGTAACACTTATATGGACGGTATGGTTCGTGTGGAGTTTACGTCATGAGGTATCGTTGAAACGATGGGAGCATGTTGATTGAAATATCCTTTTTTATTTCTTATTGGATGTGGGTTATGAAGTAAGATTTGTCTTGATAATACAATTTGGATAAAAATTCGGTGTGAACAAAGTGTTACAAGGTTAGTAACGGTGTTTTTCTTAAACGGATGATAGAAAATAACGCTTTGGGGCCTATTCTCAGACAATCTGTAATAAGTGTTAAATGTAGAAAGTGTTATCATACACAATATAGGATATTTGTTCGACACGGTATATTATTATAGACACCGCCCGAAATCTTGAGGGATGAATGAAATCCCGTTTTTTTATTAATAATGATTTTATCAGTTCAAGTATTTTTTGAAGGTTTTCGATTTCGTCCCGTGTGGCTATATTTTTGATGAGAGTTGATATAAAATGCAGAAAAAAGTATAATCCGGTTCATCCCGTTGTTCAACTAGTGGTGTCTATATACCAAATGCAAGATGATATATGGTGATGAAGAGAGAACAAATACTAGCAAGGGTTATTATTCGTGTACGCTTGGGAATGGCTACTGAAGAGGAGCGGGAGCTTTTGGGAAAGTGGTTGGATGAAGAGGTAGCTAATCGAAGGTTGTATAGAAATATTATTAGAGGAAGAAGTATTGCCGGAAGGTTAAGATTGGAAGATGAAATTAACCAGACCACTGATTTTCAGAAGGTGTACGAGGAAGTGGCTCGACGTTTAGCCGTGCATCGTTCTCGTCGGTACTCGTTGAGACGGATTGTTGTGGTTAGCGGGGCAATTGCGTCATGTCTCGTGGGGATTTTCGTGGCTTTACATCCTTTGATAAAAGTGGAGGTGCACGAATCGATAAGTGTGCAGGGGGAACTGAAAGAGATGAAGGTCGTGAAGGAGAAAGTGATGCTCGTACTGGGAAATGGGGAGCGTATCGGGTTGGTGAAACAGGTCCCCGATAGTTTGAAACTGGAACAGGCAACTTTGATTGGTACGAAAGGAGGTTTACACTATGAGGCAAATACGGATTCAGTACCGGAGCGGGAAGAATTCCACCGAATAGAAACAGCCGTGGGGGGAGATTTCTTTGTCGTGTTGAGTGACGGTACACGGGTGTGGTTGAATTCCACGTCTGAATTTGTTTATCCGGTACAGTTTATTGGTGATCGCCGGGTTGTACAGTTGAAGGGAGAGGCATATTTTGAGGTGAAACATGATCCTGCCCGGCCATTTATTGTACAGGTTCGGGATGTTGAAACCCGGGTATTGGGGACTGCTTTCAATGTTAGTGCTTACGAAAACGAGGAGTCGGTTTACACGACCTTGCTGACCGGGAAAGTACAGGTCAGTTTAACGGATCAGAGGTCCGACATCCCGTCAATGGTGTTGAGACCGGGTATGCAATCTTGTTGGAAAAAGGAAACGGGAGAATTTTCAGTGCGGAAAGTGGACACGAAAAATGTGGTAGCTTGGCGTTACGGGGAATTCGTGTTTGATGAGGACGATATTGAAGTGGTGACCCGGATGTTGTCCCGTTGGTACGAGGTTCGTTTCGTGTATGACGGGAAAAGAAAGGGGCGGCACACGTTTAGCGGGAAGATGAGTAAGGATGAGAAGTTGGAATCTATTTTAAAAATATTGACTCTGGCGGGAGGGCCGGAATTTAGGGTGGAAGATGGAATTGTACATATTATAGAGAAAAGGTGAAAAAGAAATGCCGGAAATGTTTCGGAGGCATTTCCGGCTTGGGACCTTGTTGATAACAAGGCACTTGTTTAATTAAAACAGAACAAAGTTATGAAAAAAAACTGCAAAGCAAAAGTGTTTTGTGGACTTTCGGTGATGCGTGGTGCGTTATGCGGATTGTTATTACTATCCTTAACCACGTTGTTTACTCACTCACCGGTCTACGGACAACAGAATGTGAAAAGAATTTCTTTAAAGCTTGAAACGACCAGTTTGCTTGAGGCGTTACGCGAGATCAACCGGTTGAGTGACAATGTGGTTGTATTTAAGAAAGAGGAGGTGGAGCGGGAGACGAAGCGAGTGACGGTTGACCTGAAGAACGTGACAGTTAAGGCAGCGGTAGAGGCCTGTGTGGAGGGGACCGGATTAACTTGTATGGATTTCGAGGGAAAGGTTGTCGTGACTCCCCGGCAACAACCGGCCGCGATTACGATTACGGGTACCGTGCGGGACACGGATGGTGGAGTTTTACCGGGGACAACGGTAGTCGTGAAGGGTGATTCTTTGTTAATAGGAACGAGTGCGGGGGCCGATGGTAGCTATCGGTTGATGATTCCTACAAGCGCGACAACGCTGATATTTTCTTTCGTGGGTTACAAACCGAAGGAAGTGACCGTGGGAGGACGTACGAAGATTGATGTGGTGTTGGAAGAGGAGGTGAAGAGTGTTGACGAAGTGGTCGTGACGGGGATATTTACCCGTAAGGCGAGTAGCTACACGGGAGCGGTTGTCACGATGACAGCCAAGGATATTATGCGGGCCGGAAATCAAAATCTGTTTCAGAGTCTGAAGAATCTTGACCCGTCGTTATTTATTATGGATAACTTGGAGATGGGTTCCAACCCGAATGCGATCCCGGAGATGAAAATGCGGGGAATATCGAGCTTCCCGTTAGAAGAGACAGGGGTCCGCTTAAAAGGAAATTACAAGAATAGTCCGAATCAACCCTTGTTTATGCTTGATGGTTTCGAGGTGACGGCAGAGCGGGTGATGGATATGGATATGAACCGGATCGAAAGTGTAACCTTGTTAAAAGATGCCTCTGCAAAAGCCATTTACGGTTCTAAAGCAGCTAACGGGGTTGTTGTGATCACGACGAAACGCCTGGCTGGTAATGAACAACGGGTGACTTATACGGGAAGTGTAGATATACAGATGCCGGATTTGAGCAGTTACAATTTGTGTGATGCGGAGGAGAAGCTGGGGGCAGAACGTATCGATGGGATTTATGATGATGCGAATTTCCTGTTGTACACGCAGAAACAGATGTTATATCAACAACGGAAACAGTTGGTTGCGGCCGGGTTAGATACTTACTGGTTGTCAAAACCTTTACGTACAGGAGTGGGCCATAAACATAACTTGAGCGTGGAATTGGGGGATGCGGAGATTTTGCGGGCCGTGATGTCCGTGTCCTATAATCAAGTCATCGGAGTGATGAAGGGATCTGACCGACGGAATATTTCCGGATCGTTGGACTTGTCTTATCGGAGAAATGATTTGATTTTTAATAATACGATGACAGTCAATAGTAATAAAAGTTATGATTCTCCTTATGGGGCTTTCAGTGATTACGCAAAAATGAATCCCTACTGGCGGGCTAAAGATCCTGAAACGGGACAAGTGTTACGTTGGGCAGAAGAAAGAATTCCCAATCCGATGTATGACGCGGAGATTGGCACTCTAAGACAGGAGAGCTACGTGAGTTTTCTGAATAATTTTCAAGTGGAATGGAGATTGTGGAACAGCTTGATCCTAAGAGGACGTGTGATGTTGTCTTTTAAACGGAATGATGGTGACGAGTTTTTGCCGGCAGCACATTCAAGTTTTGCAAATATCACGAAAGATTCCCCGATAGAGGATCAATTAAGGAAAGGGTCTTATCGTTTGGATAACGGTAAGAGTAGCAACGTGTCTGCGGATTTACATGGAAATTATGCAACCGCTATTGGTAAACATTCTATCCTGGCAATGGGTGGTTTTGGAATATCCGAATATTCATACGAGGCATACGTGCATAGGGCCGAGGGATTCCCGAACAGTCAATCGGCAGATATTACGTTTGCCCGTCAATATGCGTTGGATAGTCGGCCGGAAGGGTCATCGTCTTTACGCCGGGAGATTAATTTCGTGTTAGGAGGCGGGTATAGTTATGATGATCGTTATTTCGTGGATTTTAACGTGCAGACCAGTGCATCTTCTCTTTACGGTAATGATAATCGTTGGGCCACGGGGTGGTCTGTGGGAGTTGGGTGGAACTTGCATAACGAACATTTTTTCCCGTGGAAGGATTTGGTTCGTCAATTTAAAGTGAGGGGATCGATCGGGTTGACCGGAAATCAGAATTTTGATACAAATGAGGCCGTGGCAACTTACCAGTATTATACGGATGCGAATTATCTGGGAATGACGGGATCTTATTTAGACCGTTTGGCAAATCCCTCGTTGAAGTGGGAACAAAAAAAGGATTATAACGTGGGGTTTGATGCCACGATTCATAGGGCAACTCTACGTTTCGATCTTTACCGGGCCGATACGGAAAATATGTTGACAGACGTTTCTGTACCGACGAGTTCGGGGTTTACGACTGTGAAAGATAACTTGGGATTGGTGCGAAATAGTGGTATCGAGGCTTATCTTTCTTATGGCGTGTTACAACAGAATCGGACTTTCTTGACAGTTTTCGGTTCGTTGGTGACTACCAAGAATGAAATTATCCGGTTGTCGGAAAGTATGCGTGCATTTAACGAATTGCGGGATAAAATGGCTTCGGATAAAGCCAATAATCGTCCGGTGCTGAAATACGTGGACGGGGAATCCATGGAAACAATTTGGGCCGTGCGTTCTGCCGGGATAGACCCGATGACAGGACAGGAACTTTATATCCGTCAGGACGGTTCGTTGACCTATACGTATTATGAATCGGATTTATATCCGGTAGGAAATTCGTTACCCAAGTACAGGGGAAATTTCGGTTTCACTTTTGAGCATAAAGGATTTGGTATCAGTACGACATTCCGTTATCAAACCGGTTATCAATATTATAACCAGACGTTAATTGATCGTGTGGAGAACGTGGACATGAATTATAACGTGGATAAGCGGGCATTGTACGGACGCTGGAAAGAGCCGGGACAAGTAACTCCTTTCAAACGTTTGGGAAATTTCCAGTATGATGGTGATCCTTTATCCCGTCAGGAGATGACACGGGCTACTTCCCGTTTCGTGCAGGATGCTAAAGAAGTGACTTGGGGAACGTTGAACGTGTATTACGAGCTTCAGCCGAATTTGCTTAAACACCTTCGGATGAAACAGTTGAGAGTTTCTTTCTATATGGAAGAAATTGCGAAAATTTCTTCCATAAAGGCTGAAAGAGGGTTTGATTATCCTTTTGCCAGAACGATGTCGTTTTCGCTTATTGGAACATTTTAATTAGTTATATATGAAAACAATAATAATAAATATCGTGTTGTGTGCGATGTTATGCACGATGGTAGCTTGTGATAGTTGGCTGGACACGACACCTCCCTCGCAAGTGCCGGAAGAAGATCAATTCGATAATGAGTTCGGTTTCCGGCAGGCTTTGATCGGTTGCTATATCGGTATGGCAGATGTTGATTTATACGGGAAACAACTCACGTGGTATTCGGTAGAAATGCAGAGTGGACAGTACACTATTCATACGCAAGCCCAAGTGTATGCTATGGGAACGTACCAGTATACAACTGAGCGGGCATTAGCTGTACTTGGTAGTGTCTGGCAGAAAGCGTATAATGTAATTGCCAATGCCAATAATGCATTGAAATTTATAGATAAACGTCAGGGGGTACTGGATCCCGTTTCTTACCGGATGATCAAAGGGGAATTACTGGCTATCCGCGGTATGTTACATTTTGACTTGATGCGTTTATACGGATACGGAAACTTAGCTAACCGGACAGATAAATCGACAAGACTGACGATTCCGTACGTGACGGATTATGATAAAGAGATGACTCTTCAGCAGACATACGATAAAACTATTGAACTGGTGATTAAGGATTTGACGGATGCATTGGAATTATTGGATGATGAACCGATCACGGGGAAACATCCCGAGGATTATTATGATGCGTTAAATGATGACGGATTCTTTAATGACCGTACTTTCCGGTTGAATTATTTTGCCGTGAAAGCTTTGCTGGCTAGGATGTATATGTGGGAAGGGAGTAATGCATCCATAGCGTTGGCTCGTCAGGAGGCATTGGACGTGATACGTGAAGGAGAGCGACTGGGACTTTACCAGTGGATCACGACGGATGTAGTGAGTACGGACCCGATTCATTCCACGGAACATATTACTTCTTTAAATATTCCGGCATTTACGGATCGTTTGTCTGATTATTTCCTTTATAATTTCCTGGAAGGAACGGAGTATAACGCTATTAAGTTGAGCGAAGGTGGTCTGGGGAATATTTATTATGAAACCGGAACCGGGGAGAATGCAGATTATCGCATGGAGAAGTTATTCTTCAGGAATTCCAACGGGAGTTACACACCGTTGAAATTGGCGCAGGATCGTTCATCGGGATATTTGAAATTGAACCGAATGCCTTTGATCCGTCTCCCGGAAATGTACCTGATCGTGGCCGAGAGCTATTTACGGGGAGCGAATATTGATTTGACCGAGGCCGTGTCCTATTTGAAGACATTACGGGAGAAGCGTTCGAATTATATTGATATTAGCGGTTATACACGGGATGAATTATTAACATGCCTGATGAATGAGTATCGCCGGGAATTTCTGTGTGAGGGCGTGTCTTTCTTCTATTTCAAGCGTATCGGGACAGCGGATATTCCCAACTCGACGGTTGGGATGAGTGACGAGAAATATTTGTGGCCTTATCCCGCTATTGAACGGGAAATGGGACGTGTTCAATAATGATTAATAATGCTATAAATGAAAGGATATGAACAGATTTAATTTTCTGTATGCGATATGTTTTCTTTTGAGCGGTTTGCTATGCGGCGGTTGCTCGAAAGTGGGAATAGATACATTTGACGAGACCCAGGCCACGGTAACCGTTCCATGGAATAGCGTGGACGTGAGGACTTATCCGGGATATAACTCCTTAACGAAGACTTTTGATCAGACTTATTCGTTTTGGAGTGATCCGGAAGAAGAGACGATGGTGGTGAATATCCCGTTAAAATTGGTTGGAGATGTACGAGATTATGACCGAACGGTAGGATACACGATTGTGCGGGATAGTAGTCGGCTGTTGGATGGATCGTATAAGGTGTTGAATGCCGTTATTCCTGCCGGGGAACGTTACGGGTATCTCACGTTGGAATTGTCGAAACTGGCTCAATTGGAAGACACGACGTGTATGATGGAAATCATGCTGGGGGCCTCGGAATATTTCGTAGCCGGACCGCCGGAATATACACGTGTTCGGTTTTCGTGGGACAACCAGTTACCGATGCTTCCCAGTGGAACGTTTTATGCCAGGACTTACAATTTCTTGATCAATGCGGGACAAAGTATGAATTTAGCAACCTACACTCATTATAGCCGGAATGCGCATAAGGCGATACTGGCAGCTTTAGGATGGCCGTGGCAAGCGGACCAGTGGCCCCAGTATAACCGGATGGATCCGGATGGGTATATGTTCTATAATACGGCAATCACGAATGCTTATTACGAGTTGTTACAGAAATATCTGGACGATTACGAGCAGGAGCATGGCTCCCCGTTACTGCATGATGGAGGTGTTGCCATTAACCAGCCTGTGAAAGCTCGAAAGTTTTGATAAAACGGATTAAAGATGATGAAGATGAAAACTATATATTACCTGTTGTTGTTCGTGTTGGGATGCGGCCTCATGTCGTGTTATGACGACAAGAGTACCTATGATACGAAAGAAATTCCTAACGTGGAATTAGACTTGAATGGTGTGTCGGAAACGCAATACGTGGCGTATTTGGGCAAGTTGCATATTGATATTCCCGTGAAAAAAAACGGAATCCCGGATCATCCGGACCTGGAATATAAATGGGAAATCGAGTTAAGTTCGTCAGCGGAACTAAGAGAAGTGTTGTCGAACGAGCGGGTGCTTGACACAATTGCTGCCATGCCGATTCTAGCCAGTGGTTACACGCTGACATTGGAAGTGACGGACAAGGCGTCCTCGCTTAAGTATTATTCCGTCTTTTCACTGGTCGTGGAGAGCCAGTTCGGGGAAGGCATTATCGTGGCTCATTCTCGTGATGGCGTGACTTCCGATTTGTCGTTAATCATGGATAAAGACATTACCAAGGGATTTGCGGGAACGGAGAAAATACAATATGATGATATTTTCACCTCCAAGGGAGAACCTTTGGAGGATTGGATTGATCAGGTAGCTTATACCGTGTCGGGAGCGACATGGAGTACCTATCAGAATATCCTGTGGATGGCAGGAAGGAATGGATTGTTCCGGGCTGATTGCCGGGACTATTCCTTCTTGGAAACGGGTAAAATTATTCCTTTTGTGACCGAGACATATACTTCCGGACATTTCTATTTGGCACCTCAAACGACGATTCTCGTGATGAATAATCAGGTGTACCAGCATCTTCGTCAGAATGATGCGATATTCATCAAACCGGAAGTGGTTTCCGACTTGGGCGGTTTGCAGTCCAATTACGTGGATAATCGAGTGGTTGCCGCGGCCACGGGCGATGGGACTCATTCCAGTGGATCGTCAATCTGGTATGATTCACAGGTAGGACGTTTCGGGCGTTTTAACGGGGCTTTCTCGCAGAACAAATGTTCGTTGTATTCCTCTTCTGAGAATGACGACAATTTCCCATTCGATCCTTCTGCTGTGGCGGGTAAAGAAGCCGTGGCCGGAGGGTTCATGAATAGCTCTTCTTTGGTGATGGTGTTGAAGGACAAAGTGTCGGGAGAGTATTCAATCTATACGTTCTTCACGAAGAATCAGGATTATACGTTGGTTAACCCGACACCGAGTTACTTGTATTCGGTTCCGGCAGCCATCAAGGATTTACTGGATCGTTCTGTGTCAATTTGTTTCAGTACGGTGGACCCGATCATGTACGTGGCAACGGCTAGGGAGATTCACGCAGTTCGTCTGAATATAGACGGTTCGCTTGCTTCCTCGTTGAAATACACGGCGGCCGCGGGGGAGAATATCACTATTCTGAAATTCTACACGCAGGGAAGATATAATGTCAATTCGGAAGACTTTGACAGTGACACGGAAAGTTTGCTGACCTTACCGTTGAACACGAAAGCCGTGATGATGGCAACGCAGGCATCGGATTCGGAAGGATATGTTTACCTGATTCCGCAAAAAGATCCGGGAACGGGAAATTTGGATGAGGAAAAGCAGGTGAAATATGACGGTTTCGGGAAGATTTCAGATATAACAGCTCAAGGAAGATAGTTTATAATAATACAGGCGGGTAAGGTGTGACGAAAGCCTTACCTGCCATAATAGTTAATTTTTTAAAATGAATAACATGGAGAATCCGGTTGTAAAGGTGGAACATTTGTCTCACCGTTATAGTGTGCAATGGGCGATACGGGATATTAATTTCGAGATTTACGAGAAGGGAATATTGGGATTGTTGGGATCGAACGGAGCGGGTAAATCGACAACGATGAATATCATGTGTGGTGTGTTGAACCAGACAGAAGGGGAAGTGTATATTAACGGGATTAATTTTCGGGAGGACCCGATTGCGGCTAAAATGAATATTGGTTTTCTACCACAGAAACCCCCGTTGTACACGGATTTGACCGTGGAAGAGTATTTAGCCTATTGTGCGGATTTGCGTTCGGTCGCTCCTAAAAAGATTCGTTCTTCGGTGGACTACGCGATGGAGAAATGCGGGATCACGCATTTCCGAAAACGGTTGCTGAAACATTTATCGGGAGGTTACCAGCAACGAGTGGGTATTGCGCAGGCAATCATACACAATCCGAAGTTCGTGGTATTGGATGAACCGACGAATGGACTTGATCCGAATCAGATCCTGGAAATTCGGGAATTGATCAAGGAGATTGCTACGGATCGTTCCGTGCTACTTTCCACGCATATCTTGTCGGAGGTGCAGGCCACCTGTGACCACATCAAGATGATCGAGGAAGGGCAATTGGTATTCGCGGGGACGATGGATGAGTTTAACAATTATATCCAACCGAATTCGTTCGTGGTGGTACTGAAGAATCCGCCGAGAATGACCGAGTTGGAACACGTGCCGGGAGTTAGTCGGGTGGAGGCAATAAATTCGAAAAGTTTCAGGGTATGGTTTGATACGGATGATGACGTGACAGCTCGTATGGTACACGAGAGTGTCAGCCGGGGATGGGAGTTAAGCGAGGTTTCCGTGGAACGGAGTTCTCTGGATGAAGTGTTCGCTCGCTTGTCGGGAAAAAGTAAACGTGAATCATAAGTTCGTGTAGTATGAGAAAAATATTCAAGATAGCGTTGACAGAGTTATGCACTCTGTTCTATTCCCCTATTGCGTGGTTAGTCCTTATTATCTTTACTGTTCAGGCGTGCATGACCTATTTCCGTTTAGTGGACATTATGTTGATGCAGCAATTTAACAAGCCTTTATGGTATAGTATAGCAAAAGAGATGTACACGGGAAATATGGGATTGTTCCCGAATATGTTGGTGCATCTTTACCTGTATATTCCTTTATTGACCATGGGATTGATGAGCCGGGAATATAGTAGCGGTTCTATCAAATTATTATATTCTTCACCGGTGTCCAGCATACAGATTATCTTCGGGAAATTTCTTTCCATGATGATATACAGCCTTATTCTGGTGGGTATTCTCTTTTTGTTTGTTGGGTTCACGGCATGGAACGTGCCTTCTTTTGATATGTCGTTGGCCTTATCGGGGTTGCTGGGAATTTATCTGGTGATCTGTTCTTATGCAGCGATAGGATTATTCATGTCTTGTCTGACTTCCTATCAAGTGGTAGCGGCTGTTGCCACGTTAGGGGCTTTGGCTTTCCTGAATTACGTGGGAAGAATGGGACAGGAAGTTCCTTTTATTCGGGACATCACGTATTGGCTGTCAATTTCCGGACGTTCCGACGAATTAATCAACGGTTTGATCAGCAGTGAGGATGTGTTTTATTTCCTCATTGTGATCGGTCTTTTCCTGACGCTTTCGATTATGGTCATCTTGTCGGGAAAACGCAAGTTATCAAAAAGTATGGCTTTTACCCGTTATACCGGGGTGATCGTGTTGGCGATGCTGTTGGGGTACGTGACCTCCCGGCCGGGATTGCAATGTTCTTACGATGCCTCGTCCATTAAACTGAATAGTCTGAATCCGGTCAGTCAGGAGATTATGGAAAAAATGGAGGGAGGACTGACAATCACGACATACGTGAATCTTTTGGAAGGTAATTTTTACCGGGGGGCTCCTTCGGAGAGGAATAGTGATGCAAATCGATTTAAAAAGTTTATTCGTTTCAAACCGAAAATTCAGATGAACTACGTGTATTACTATGCCGACGCGGGAAACGAGGTTTTGGAAGATCGTTTCCCCGATTTGAACACGCAACAACGAGCGTGGAAAATGGCGGTCATGGAAGATTTGGATATAGAGATGTTCCTAAGCCCGGAACAGGTGGCTCAACAGGTTGATCTTTCGGGTGAAAAATATCGTTTCGTGCGTTTGTTGGAACGGGAAAGCGGGGAAAAGACCTTTTTGCGGATTTTCGATGATAGTTACATTTATCCGAGGGAAGGAGAAATCTCCACGGCCATGAAACGTTTGGTGACGAAAGCCCCCAAGGTCGTTTTTCTGACCGGGCACGGGGAACGTGATATTCAACGGGCAGGAGACCGGGACTACTACACGTTTGCCATAGACCCGACCTTCCGTCATTCTTTGATTAATCAAGGGTTTGACGTGGATAGTATTACCTTGATGGGAGATCGGCCGATACCCATGGATATTGACGTGTTGGTTGTTGCAGATTTACAGCGTCCTTTGTCAACAGATGAGTTGGCTCGGCTCGAAGAATACATAGCGAAAGGCGGGAATATTGTTATTGGTGGGGAACCGGGAAAATCGGATTTGATGAATCCTCTTACGGCTTCTCTGGGCGTGAGTTTCCTGCCGGGAACTTTAGTACAACCGACGAAAGCTTACGATGATAATTTGCTGGTTTGCTCTTTTGTTGAGGAGGGTGTGAATGTCGTGACTCCTTTGCGGGGACTATGGCAACAAAAATATGGGGTTACGATGCCGGGAGCAGCCGCGTTAAGTTACAAAAACGGACATGGTTTCAACGTGTATCCGTTGCTAAAGACAAAAGACGAGGGAAGTTGGAACGAGTTAACCACCGTAAATTTTACGGACGAAAAAGCTGTATTAAATCCGGAAATCGGGGAGCAAGAACAGTCCTACCCGACGATGCTTGCCTTGACTCGTAACGTGGGAGACCGGGAACAGCGGATATTCGTGTTAGGTGATGTTGATTGTATCAGTAATGCCGAGTTATTGATGTCTAGAGTTGGGATGAAAACGAGTAATTTCTCTTTAATCACGGGTATGTTCCGGTGGTTGAGCTACGGGGAATTCCCGATCGTTTTGTCGAATATACCGCCCGTGGATACGGTGTTGGAATTGAGTAAGGACACGGTACCTTATGCGAAATTTGCTTTCACGTGGGGATTACCCATCTTGTTCGCGTTGGGGTATTTTGGCGTGTGGTTTAAAAGAAGACGGAGATAACGTAATTGTAAACGAATGAGAAAGATATTGAAAATAGCGGGAAATGAGTTGCGCGCTCTCTTTTGTTCTCCCGTGGCTTGGTTTATTTTAGTGATATTTGCCGTTCAGTCGGGAATGACTTTTACCGACTTGTTCCGGAGTGTTTTGCGACAACAATTTATGGGGGAACCGATAGAATATAGTATCACGACGGCTCTGTTAACAGGAATGTCGGGAACATTTACGGTGATACAACAATATTTGTATCTATATGTTCCCTTGTTGACGATGGGATTGATGAGCCGGGAATTTGGTAGCGGTTCGATTAAACTCCTGTACTCGTCCCCCGTGACAGCGGGACAGATCATTTGGGGAAAATTCCTTTCGATGATGGTTTACGGGTTGATATTGATGGGCGTGTTGCTGGTTCTGGTTCTTTTTGCTTGTTGCACGGTGGAATCATTTGATCTTTCCGCGGCCTTATCGGGTTTACTCGGATTGTATTTGTTAATGTGTGCTTACGCGGCAATCGGGCTTTATATGTCCAGCCTGACCTCTTATCAGGTTGTGGCGGCCGTGGGAACGTTGGCCGTGTTAATCGTGCTGAATTTCATCGGTAGTGTGGGGCAGGATATAGCTTTCGTGCGTGAAATCACGTATTGGTTGTCAATCAAGGGGCGGGCAACCGTGTTCATTGACGGGTTGATATGTAGTGAGGACTTCCTGTATTTTGTCGTGGTCATTCTCTTTTTCCTGACGTTGGGAATCATGAAGATCGAGGCTCACCGGGCAAAACGGAGTCAAGTGATGACGGTAGGACGTTATCTTGTTGTGATTGCAGTTACCGTGGCATTGGGGTATATGACTTCTCGTCCCACGTTTTTATGGTATTATGATGCGACAGCGAGTAAGACGCAAACATTGACTAAAGAAAGTCAAAGTATACTGGAAAGGATGAAAGACGATTTGACAATTGTCACTTACGTGAATCTTTTGGGAGATAACTATTCTTACGGGATGCCCCGTTCCCTGAAGAGTGACATGGAAAACTTCAAACCATACATCCGTTTCAAATCGAATATCGAGCTGAAGTATGTGTATTATTATAAAAAAGCGTCTTCCTACATACGAGAACGGTATGCAGACGTGAGCGACCGGGAGGTGGCCGAAAAATATGTTGATCAGATGAAATTGAATCTGAAAATGTTTTTATCTCCCGAAGAGATCGAGGCCCAGATTGACCTTGCTCCGGAAGGTTATCGTTTCGTGCGGCAGTTGGTGTTACCCGACGGTTCTGCCACTTTCCTGCGGTTGTATAATGATATGTTTGTACATCCGATGGAGGCAGAGGTTTCCGCGGCTCTGAAACGCCTGATCATGGAGGTACCCAAGGTGGCTTGTCTTACGGGACATGGCGAGCGGGATATGAACAACGTGGGAGATCGGGATTATTATGCTTTTGCCAAGAATCCGACTTTTCGTTATGCTTTAGTAAATAATGGTTTTGATGTGATTGCCTATCGCATGACCGAGGGGGAGGAGATTCCGGAAGATATTCGTATTCTGGTGATTGCTGATGTGAAACAACCGTTGACCGAAAGCGAGTTGGAAAAGATTGATCGCTACGTGGCCCGTGGAGGAAATTTGTTGATTGCGGGAGAACCGGGGCGTCAGGAAGTAATGAATCCTTTGGTGGAACGTTTCGGGGTGCAGTTTATGCCCGGTGTTCTGGTACAACCTAGTCGGGATTTCGATCCGGATCTGATTCGGGGTGAATTGACAAAAGATGCCGCGGAGATGTCCCTTAACTATGCCGATTTGCAGAAGAAAAAACGGGTGATCACGATGCCCGGAGCCACGGCGTTAAACTATACAATGGATAAAGGTTTTATGGTGCGTCCTGTTTTGACCACGCGTGACACGGGATGTTGGAACGAGATAGAAACCCGGGATTTATTGAATGAGCCGGTAGAACTCAACCCTGTTGTCGGGGAAAAAGAAGGTGTTTACCCGATTGCCTTGGCTTTGAGCCGGAAGATGGGCGACCGGGAACAACGGATTATCGTGTTGGGAGATGCGGATTGTATCAGTAACTCCGAACTGATGATGTACCGGAAGGGTATCAAAGCGTCCAACTTCTCGTTGATCACGGAGTCCTTCCGTTGGTTGACGGATGGGGAATTCCCGGTGAATACCCGTCGTCCCGATTCTGCCGATACCTCGATTTCACTGGAATTGTCATCTATGAAGTGGGTGAAAGTGATGTTCGTGGGGATATTACCCCTGTTATTAATTGGTTGTGGAATATTAATCTGGCACCGTAGGAGGGGTAGATAAAATGAATATGCGTAACGTGAATATCGTGGCTCGCTATGAGTCTAAATTGTTAAGACGAGATATTGTTTTTCTGGGATTTGTAGTGATTGCCCTTGTCGGTATTTCGTTATGGCAGATGATAAAGCAAGGAAGAGTAAATGTGTTTTGGTATAAAGTGGCTCTTCCTTCCTCTTTTCCTTTTTTTAGTATGTATTACTATAACCTGGTACAAGTCCTGATTGCTTTGTTTGTGTGCATGGAGGTCGTGTACCGGGAAAGGAAAAAAGACGCGATGGAAGTATTCCTGTGCCGACCGTTTCGGAACAGTGAATACTGCATCGGTCGTTTTCTAGGAATATTCAGGATGTTCCTTTTCGTGAATATATGCGTGCTGTTGGTATGTATGTATATAAACTTTTGGGTTGTAGGAGCCCCTTTTAACGTGTGGATTTATGTTTTCTATCTGTTTACTTTGTCCATCCCGACTTTAATTTTTGTATTGGGCTGTGCGTTGAGTATATCGGCAATGGTCAAAAATCGTCCGCTATCTGTTTTAGTTCTGGGACTTTTGGGATTGGGTGTATATTTCTATTTGGATGAGTGGCAGTTTGGAGCGTTTGACTTTTGGGGCAGGAATTTGCCGAATATGTTTTCGGACGTGGTAGGACACCCTGATTTGAAGGGGTATTTGCTGCATCGCTTGACTTATACCGGGTTGGGTGTTGCCGGAGTTTTATTCTGGGTTGCTAACATGAAACGTCTGCGGGACCATAAAGAACATCAAGGATTGCAATGGGGAAGTGGGGGAGTGGTTGTATTGTGCAGCGTGATCTGTTTGTTTTTATATTGGGATGCAATTCGGCAGAGGGAGTGCCGTTCAGAAGAGTATAGGCAAGCTTATGTCGAATATCAATCCCGACCTAAAGCACGGGTTACCAACCATGAAATCTCCTACGAGTGGAAGGATGGAGAGATGTGGTTGGATAGCAGGATGACCTTACAGAATCGGAATCAGGAAAGGCTCTCGGAGATCGTGTTGTACCTGAATCCTTCGTTAGAGATTTATTCTCTAAAGGAGGCAGGTAACGATATGGGTTATCACCGGGATCAGCAGGTTGTCGTGCTTGAACGCCAGCTTTTGCCGGGTGATACCATTTCTTTGCATCTCTCCTATAAAGGTAAAATTGATGAGGCGATATGCTACTTGGATGTGCCTTTTGAAGAGCGGCATAATGTAGGAAGGTATGATCCCGGAAAGCGACGTGGATTATTCAATTTCGGAACTCGTTTTGCTTATCTGGGAGAAAACTATACCTTGTTACACCCGGAAATTCTTTGGTACCCGGTAGCTGTCCCCCCGATCAATATGGTATCACCATACGCTCGTGAAATAAATTTTTCGGAATATACTCTGCGGGTAAAAACACGGGATGGACAACAGGTTCTATCGCAAGGCGAGCCGGAATACGGAACAGGTGAAGTATTTTTCAAGAATCGGCAGAAATTACCCGGGATAACGCTTTGTATCGGGAACTACCATAAGAAAGAAATCGAGATCGGTAATCTTCATGTGGAATTTTATTATTTCCCCGACCATGAATTGTTTTTCGAGGGGTATACTGAAATTCAGGGAGAGAAATTGAGCAAGGTATTGGCCATGCTCAAAGGACGTTTGGAGGCAAGAATCGGGCGGGGCTACCCGTTTCAAAAATTGATGTTGGTAGAAAGTCCTCTCTCGTTTGTTTCTTTTTTACGGAAATGGAAAACGGGTAGCGAATTTGTCCAGCCTGAATTTGTTTTTTTGGGAGAACGGGCAGCAAGTATTCCTTCCTACGTTCCGATGACTGTTGCGAAAAAATTTGCAAAGGAAAGACAGGAGAATTTGGATGATCCGGAAGGGATTTATAGTGTTGAACGTATGGGATTGCAATCTAACGTCACGTTGCTTCAACAAAAGTTACATGACATTTTGCCTATGTATTACGATTTCACGGGATTCTTGTCTTCAGGTACTTATCCGGCAGCCAATATGCTACTTAGCAAAATGTTTATTTCTAAAAAGAAATATACAATAGGAAATACCGGTCTCAGACCGGATGATATGTTAGCTATTGATTGTTTAAAGCAAGCCAGCTTGAAGGAAATTCTTTCTAACGATTCGTTACCGGATAAAGTACAGGCAAGAATTTTCGAGTTGGAAGCAGGAGCATTGGCAGCTTATTTATCTACTTCTGTTGCCCCCGAAAAGTTGTACCAATTCTCGGAACAGCTCTCTTCCGGCACTCAATTTGAAGAAATTACTTTAGAACAGATCGCTCGGAATTTTCAGACTGATCTAGGGGTTGATTTACTTCCGTTTATGGATAAATTATACCAACGGGAGGGACTCCCGTCTTTTGATATAAGAGATATTCAGGTGCAGCAAATTATTACGGATGGCTTCCCGAAATATCAAGTCGGTTTTAAAGTATGGAATATGTCGGATATGGATGGGGTTATATCAATTCTTGCTGATGATGAAACGGTGGATGAATTTATGTCGAAACGAGAAGGAGGCATTGCCGTGGATTTTAATATGCCCCTGAGAGAGAAATATTACATGATTCCGGCCGGGGTATGCAAGGAGGTAAAATTTATCATGAACGGGGATCATGGTTACATCGGGACGAATTTGGCGGCTAATTTTCCCGGTGATTATAATATTCCTTTAGTAAAAGAAGGAATTTCCAAAATAAGGGAAGGCATGGAGGGCATTTGGGATATTGATCGTCGTTTCTTCGAAAATTCCGGCGAGATCATTGTTGATAACCGGAGTGAACAATTCCAGTTGATTGATTCCGGGGAGCGGAAAAGATTACCGTTCTTGACAAAGGAGCGTAAATCGACTTTTAAGGCGTCATTGGAGAAGAAGGAATGGACAGAAATGTTCACGGCAGAAAGCTATGGAATCCCCGTGCGGAGTGCTTTTGGTAAAGTTTCCGGAACCGGGGCGGGAAAGGCTATCTGGACGGCAGATATAAAGGAAGCCGGGAAATATGAAGTCTTTTTTTATCATCAGGTTTCATCACTTACTTATCCCCCGATTAGTTCCGTTTTCACGGGTTCTTTGCTGCATTACAAGGTATGTAATAGCTTGATGGAAAAAGAGGTGATCGTGGAAGCGGATATTATTCCGGTCGGGTGGGTTTCCTTGGGAAAATTCGATTTTCCGGTCGGGCAGGCTCAAGTGATTCTGGATGACAGGGGTGGGGAGATCAAGGCTGATGCAGAGGATAAAAGTGCCGGTTTAGTGCAAGTTCATGGCGTGCCGGATGATAAATTACCAGTTAAGAAGCAACTGATCATTGCTGATGCCGTGAAACTGGTGCGTGTGAAGGAGTAGTTTGTCATTTAGGATTTGAAACCTGTTATATTTTTCGTAATTTTGGAGAATCATTTAAAACTACAAGAATTATGAGAAAGTCATTTTTATTTTTAGCGGATGGTTTTGAGGAGGTAGAAGCTCTCGGGGTTGTAGATGTTTTACGTCGGGGAACGATCGAAGTGAAAACGGTTTCTATTTCCGATAAGAAAGAGGTTACAGGCGCGCATGGAGTTCCTGTGGTGGCCGATCTTTTGTTGAGTGACGTGAAAGAAGAAGAGGTGGAATTCTTGATTTGTCCGGGCGGAATGCCGGGAGCCAAGAATCTGGGAGATTGTACGGCATTGGTGCAAATGATTCAGAAACACTTTGACAAAGGTGGTTACGTGGCGGCTATTTGTGCAGCTCCGGCTTTGGTGTTGAGTAAGATAAAAATGAACAAAAGATATACAATGACTTGCTATCCGGGATTTGAAGAATATTTACCGGGTGCCGAAATGCAACCTCATGGCGTGGTGGTTGATGGTAACGTGATCACGGGTAGAGGTCCGGCGTATGCTTTCAAATTCGGTCTGGCTATTTTGGAGCAATTAACTTCCAAGAAAGTGGCTGAAGAAGTTGCGGCTGGAATGTTACTGGATTAATATGAAAAATTGCATTACCCTCTGCATCGTCCTGTTTTGTTGTCTGCAAGGGATAGGGCAGAACACTTTGCTCCGGGCGGATGGAAAAGAAATCCATACCCGGATTGTTCCCCCCGAGGGATACGCGAGGGTAAACGTGAAGGAAGGTTCTTTTGGTGAATACCTGAGGAACCTTCCTTTGCGTTCTCACGGGACTAAAGTGCATTATTTCGATGGCCGGGAGAAATGGAACCGGAGCGTGTATTGTGCCGTGGTGGATATGGAGATCGGTAAGCGGGATTTGCAACAATGTGCCGATGCCGTGATTCGTTTGCGGGCGGAATATCTGTATAAGCATAAAGCGTATGACCGGATCCACTTTAACTTCACGAACGGTTTCCGTGCCGATTACACGAAATGGGCAGAAGGTTACCGGATCAGCGTGAAAGGAAATCAAGTTTCCTGGTACAAATCCAAAGAAAAAGACTACTCTTATAAAACTTTTAGAGCCTATCTGGACGTGGTGTTCGCTTATGCCGGGACTTTATCTTTGGCGAAGGAATTAACGTCCGTACCGGTGACTTCCATGCAGATCGGGGACGTGCTTATTCAAGGCGGTTCACCCGGGCACGCGGTCATCGTGGTCGATATGGCAGAGAATCCCGCAACAGGAGAAAAGTTGTATTTGCTGGCCCAAAGCTATATGCCGGCTCAAGATATTCAAGTGCTGGAGAACCCGAAAGAGCGTGATAAATCCCCGTGGTACACCCTCAAGGGAGAGGGCTGTATTTTGACTCCGGAATGGAGATTTACTTCAGCGAACCTGAAACGTTTTAAAGATTAGAACGGTTGTATTTCTCAAAAGCCCCCAACCCGAAAAGTGAAAAATCATAGCGAATCGGATCGACAGGATCCATTTCCCGGAGACGTGCAGTAAGTTCTTCCACGGCTTTCCGGTCATTCTGGTTACGGGTAAGCAGGCCTAGTTGCCGACTCACGTTACCCGTGTGCAAGTCAAGCGGAATCAATAGGGCAGAAGTGGGAATATCTTTCCACAGGCCGAAATCCACCTCTCCGTCGTGTCTTACCATCCAGCGCAGAAACATATTTACCCTCTTCGCTGCTGAACCTTTCTCCACGTTAGCGATATGTCGCAGTACTCTTGTCTCGGCAGGTAAAGAGGTGAAAACAGAATACCACTCTTTTAGAACTTCAAACATATCTTGATGCTTTTGGTAGGCCCGTGTGAAAACGGTTTCCAATCCCCCGTGATGGCGATAAATATTCGCTAGCGATTTCAAAAAGTAAACACAATCGTAGCTATTAAACGTGCGGTGCTTGAAATTGCAGAAACGTTCGTAGTCTTGGTCTTCCGCCTGCATCACGAAATCATAGGGTGCATAATCCATTAATTGCATCAACTCCTTGCATTTCTTGATAATCGTGGGCCGCTGTCCCCATGCTAATGATGCTGCCAGAAATCCGGCAATTTCGATGTCCTCTTTTTCTTCGAAACACTTCGGTATCTGAATCGGATCGGTTTCTATAAAGAATTCCGATTTATTGTATTCTAAATACTTCTCGTCAAGTAATTGTTTTAAGTCTTTGGAAAACACGGGGCAAAATTTAAAATATTCTGTGATTGTCGATTCAATGATTCTGTGATTTTAGAAACATCTGATCGGAAATCATGAAATCGCTAAATCGTGAAATCATTTCACTGCTCTCAACATCTCCCGTTTCCCCGGGGGACCGGGAAGGCGTTTCAAGTTAAAACCGATATTACGAAGAGCTTGTTTCACGGTTCCTTTTACGCAGTAGGTCGTGAGAATTCCTTCCGGTTTAAGCGCTTTGTAAAACTTGGTAAGCATAGATTCCGTCCATAGGCGAGGTTGTACGTCGGGGGCGAAAGCATCGAAAAAGACCATATCGAAATATTCGTGAAAATTAACTTCTTCGAAATCTGCCCGATGCTTGTGGAGCGTGAAATAAGGGGTGATGACAACATCCTCTTCCCAAGGCGCATTATGTAATTGTTGAAACAGGAGAGCATCTTCCGGGGTGAAGAGGTCGGAATAATTAATCTGTTCCACCTCCTGAGGTGTCAGCGGGTATTTCTCGAATGTGTGAAACACCACCTTGCGTTCATTATCCCTCGCCTCAAGCAACGTTAGAAAAGCATTTAGACCTGTTCCGAACCCGGCCTCCAAAATCCGGATATTCTTCTGCCCGTAGTATTCAATGCCTGCTTTTATAAATATATGAGTAGATTCCTGTATGGCTCCGTGAATGGAATGATAATGCTCGTTCAGTTCCGGTATATACAGGGTGGTACTTCCGTCTTCTGTAGTAATAATTTCTCTATCCATCTTCTAGCATAATTCTTGACGCAATAGGTTTGCGAATTCGATGACATCATTTTCCGTGGTGTCAAACGAGCAAACCCATCTTACTTCGGCCGCATCTTCATCCCATACGTAAAAGAAACATTCATCCTGAAGTTTGGTAATCTTTTCTCGCGGGATGATAGCGAAAATCTCGTTTGCCTCAACCTTCTGCGTGATGCTCACGGAAGGAATCTGCTCTGCCGCGTTAGCGAGCTTTTGTGCCATGGCATTTGCGTGTGCGGCTGATTTCAACCATAAATTATCTTTTAGAACAGCCGAGAACTGGGCGGCGATAAAGCGCGATTTGGAATGTAGCTGCATCAACTGTTTCCGGATATATTTAACCTCTTTCGACATCGTGGTGTTAAAGAAGACAACAGCTTCCCCGAACATCATGCCGTTTTTGGTTCCCCCGAAGCTTAAAACGTCGATTCCCACTTCTTTCGTGATGCTGGCCGGGGTACATCCCAGGTATGCAACGGCATTTGCCAGACGGGCTCCGTCCATGTGAACATACATATCGTGGGCATGGGCGAAGTCACAAATTTCTTTTAATTCATCATGCGTGTAGACTGTTCCGAGTTCCGTACACTGAGTTAGCGAGATGATTTTCGGTTGGGCGTGGTGTTGATCATCAAATCCATGCATATGATTGTGTATCAATCCCAGGGTGAGTTTTCCGTCAAATGTGGGAACGGTCAACAGCTTACTGCCGGTTTGTTTCTCGATAGCCCCGCACTCGTCCACGTTAATATGAGCTGTTTCCGCACAAATGATCGCGTTATATGAATGAGTGAAAGCCGAGAGACTCAATATATTGGCTCCCGTTCCATTATAAACGAAATACACGTCAACATCGTCTCCGAAGATTTGTTTGAAATCTTCGATGGCTTTTTCCGTGTATTTGTCTTCCCCGTAAGAATGTTGATGTCCGAAGGCTGATTCTTCCAGTGCTTTAAATACTTCCGGTAATACTCCGGAAAAATTGTCACTACCGAAACCTCTAAGTCCCATGAATAGAATAAATTAGTTTGTGGTTAAAAGAAAATAATGTATAATGAACAGAATATAAAAAGACTACCTCAAAGTAAATTTGAGGTAGTCTGAAATATTAGGTTATCCTAAGAATGACAATAATATACCGGCTGCAACGGCAGAACCGATAACTCCGGCCACGTTCGGACCCATGGCGTGCATCAACAGGAAGTTTCCTGGGTTAGCTTCTTGTCCCACATTCTGTGATACGCGGGCTGCCATCGGAACTGCAGAAACTCCGGCAGAACCGATCAACGGGTTGATCTTGTTCTTGGTGAACAAGTTCATAAATTTTGCCAGTAATACACCACCGGCACTACCGATACCGAAAGCTAGAACTCCGATCACCAGGATAGCTAATGTTTGAAAATTCAAGAATGCAGCAGCCGTAGTCGTGGCTCCGACCGAGATACCTAAGAATATCGTACAGATATTCATTAGTTCATTTTGAACTGTTTTACTCAAACGTTCAACTACACCACATTCACGCATTAAGTTACCTAACATCAAGCATCCGATTAGAGGAGCTGCAGAAGGTAATAATAATGATACAAATATGGTTACAACGATCGGGAATACGATTTTCTCTTTTTTAGATACTTTACGCAATTGTTTCATCACAATCTCCCGTTCTTTCTGGGTTGTTAACGCTTTCATGATAGGTGGCTGTATCACAGGAACCAAAGCCATGTATGAATAGGCGGCTACCGCGATCGGACCAAGTAAGCTCGGTGCTAATTTTGAGGTTAGGTAAATAGCTGTCGGACCATCTGCCCCTCCGATAATTCCGATAGATCCAGCTTCAGCATAGGTAAAGCCTAATGCGAGAGCTCCTAGGAACGTTGCGAAGATTCCGAGTTGAGCTGCAGCTCCCAAAAGAAAACTTTTAGGATTTGCCAATAATGGACCGAAATCCGTCATGGCTCCGACACCAACAAAGATTATACAAGGATAGATTCCTAATTTTACCCCTAAGTACAGGTAATCTAGCAAACCAACGTTATTGGAATTAGTGAAGTTTGCCCAATGTACGTGTCCTCCATCAAAAAGTTCTGGATGGAATAATCCGGCTCCGGGTAAGTTCGTCAATAACATACCGAAAGCTATTGGCAACAATAATAACGGCTCGAATTTCTTCACGATAGCCAAATAAAATAGCACGCATGCCACAACTATCATGACTAAGCATAGCCAATTCCCGGCGAAAAGTTGGGCAAATCCCGTGTCATTTAAGAATTTAGACACTTTTTCGCCCATATCAATTTCTTCTGCACTAGCGGCAAAAGGCATGATAAATATACCGAGTAATAAGGCTATTTTTAACAGGTATTTTTCCACTTGTCTCATTTTCAATTGTTTTACGGTAAATTAAACCAAATCAACAAGCGGATCATCCTGAGAAACACTTTGACCAGCTGTTACATGTATTGCTTTCACTTGACCGTCAACACTTGCCACGATATTGTTTTCCATTTTCATGGCTTCCATGACTAATAGACAATCTCCGCGTTTTACTTGACTGCCAACTTTCACGCTAATAGCGGAAATCGTTCCGGGAAGCGGTGCTTTAATGTAGGTAGTCTTGTTACTTGTTGCAGATGTACTTTGAGCGGAACTCTTGTAGGTAGTTGAAGTCGGTATGGCAGCAGGTTTACGAGGAGCTGTGGTAGCAACCGTATTTTTGCTTTCGTATGATACTTCATAAGATATACCGTTCACCTCAACTGTAGCTTTGTCATGATCCGTTACATTCACAGTTACATCGAAATTGTTTTCGTCTATGGTGATTTTGAATTTATTCATAATCTGTTTATTTTACTTATTAAGGTTTCTCATACCGTAAATTTTAGAACTCCACGGAGAATAACGTTTTTCAACTTCTTCGATCGTGATCACGTGAGGTTCCTCGTCATGAGAGTTGAAATATAAATGCATAGCCATAGCGATGGCAGCTTGTTCGTGAGGTGTCGGATGGGTATCCGTTGTCACTACTGCTTTTTCCGTGTCTTGAACTGTTTTCGCATGATCTTCTACTTGATTCGTCAACTTGGTCTGTAAGTTAATAATCCAGATCAAAAGAATCAATAGCAGAAATACTGTTACCATCCCCACGCCTGTAACGAGGAGTGCGTAACCCCAGTTAATTGCTAATGTAATCATATGAATTACAACGGTATATTTGAGTGTTTCTTCATCGGGTTAACAACGCGCTTGGTCTGTAAAGACTGGAAAGCACGGATAATGCGGAAACGCGTGTTACGCGGTTCGATAACATCATCAATGTATCCATATGAAGCGGCTTTGTACGGGTTCGCGAAGGCCGAGTTGTATTCTTCCTCTTTCGTGGCAATAAATTTAGCTTTTTCCTCGGGATCAGAGAGTGCTGCCAATTCTTTACCATACAACACCTCGATGGCTCCCTTAGCTCCCATAACGGCGATTTGTGCCGTGGGCCAAGCGTAATTGAAGTCTCCACGCAATTGTTTACATGACATCACGTCGTGAGCACCTCCGTAAGATTTCCGTAAAGTAACGGTTACTTTAGGCACAGTCGCTTCTCCGTAAGCAAACATTAATTTTGCTCCGTGAGTGATGATTCCACCATACTCCTGTACACGTCCCGGCAAGAATCCCGGTACGTCAACCAAGGTCAATACCGGAATGTTGAAACAGTCGCAGAAACGAACGAAACGTGCAGCTTTACGAGATGCTTCAATGTCAAGAACTCCGGCATAGAAGTTCGGTTGGTTAGCGATAACGCCGACAGAACGTCCGCCCATACGGCAGAATCCGACAATGATGTTACGGGCATAACGTTTGTGAACTTCCAAGAATTTTCCGTTATCCACGATAGCTTCAATGACATCCATCATGTTATACGGTAAATTCGGATTATCAGGAATTATTTCGTTTAACCGATCTTCCAGACGGTCAATCGGGTCATTGCATATGGCAATCGGGGCCTCTTCCAAGTTGTTGGAAGGTAAATAAGAAAGCAAATCGCGAATGATAGAGATACCCTCTTCCTCGTTTTCTGCCAAGAAATGAGAAACACCGGATTTCGTGGAGTGAACTTCTGCACCTCCTAATTCTTCGGTTGTGATATCTTCTCCCGTTACGGTTTTCACTACTTTCGGACCGGTTACAAACATGTATGATGATTGGTCAGTCATCAGGATGAAGTCCGTCAAGGCAGGAGAGTACACGGCACCTCCGGCGCAAGGGCCGAAAATAGCGGAGATCTGTGGGATAACTCCTGAAGCGAGAATATTCCGTTCGAAAATTTCCGCGTATCCGGCTAAGGAGTTAACCCCTTCTTGAATACGAGCACCACCCGAATCATTCAATCCGATAATGGGAGCTCCCACGGTCATGGCTTTGTCCATCACCTTGCAAATCTTTTGAGCTAACATTTCGGAAAGCGCTCCTCCGAAAACAGTGAAGTCTTGAGCAAAAACAAATACGAGACGTCCGTCAATTGTTCCTTGTCCGGTTACCACACCATCACCCAAGAATTTGGTCTTTTCCATCCCAAAGTTATAACAACGGTGTGTTATAAACATATCAAACTCTTCGAAACTATTTTCGTCCAGCAACATGGCGATTCTTTCGCGAGCGGTATATTTCCCTTTTTTGTGTTGGGATTCTATACGCTTTTCCCCTCCGCCAAGCTTTGCCTGCGCGCGTAATTCGATTAACTCTTTGACTTTATCTTGATTTGTCATATTATCAAAATTTATATGAGCTGATTATTTAAAAGAAATTATTTCGTTCCGCAAAGTTCAGTTAATACTCTGAACGTTGATTTCGGGTGAAGGAATCCGATTCTCAATCCCTCTGCACCTCCGCGCGGAGCTTTGTCGATTAACTGGCAACCTGCAGCTTGTGCATCATTCAATGCGGCTTGAACATCTTCAACAGCGAAAGCGATGTGGTGCATACCACCCCCGTTTTTCTCAACGAATTTACCGATAGGGCCTTCCGGGTCAGTTGATTCCAGTAATTCGATTTTAGTTTGTCCTACTTTAAAGAAAGCTGTTTTTACTTTTTGATCTTTTACTTCTTCAATAGCATAGCATTCTAAACCTAATACTTTTTCATAGTATGGGATTGCTTCATCTAAACTGGCAACTGCGATGCCGATGTGTTCAATATGTGTTGGTTTCATAACAAAAAAACATTAAAGTTAGATATTATATTTTAATCATTTAGCTTATTTATAGCGCACTTTCTTTGAATATTTCTCTCGTTCCAATATTTATGCGCGAAACTACTCATTGTTCTTGCGATTTTCAAGTAAAAGCGGTAAATATTTTCAAAAAAAACGAGTTTATACTTGTTTTAAATAAAGTATTGATAACTTCATCATTATTCGTTACGTAAACCCTATTTAGAAAGAGTGAAATTTATATTGATAATAAAAATATCGGATATTATGAGTAAGCAAAAATTTGTCGTTTTTTTGATCGCCATCATTGGTATGATTGCGACGTTTCTACCTTGGTATGAAATCGGTGGCTTGGGAATGATCATGGGGTATCAAACCGTTGGTTGGTTTACGTTTATCATGTTTGCCCTTGTTTTTCTTTTTGGCTTGCGGAAAGAGGCAAAGCAGGATATGTCCATGGGGTTACTATACCTCGGATCATTTTTTTCGTTGCTTGCCGCTTTCGTGGTTTTGTGGCAGATGATCACGCTCGGTCTGGACAAGGAAGGAGGGAGTATGTCGGTTGCCGGTAACGTGCTGGCTAACGACACTCGTGTTTTATACGGGGCTTACCAGATCGTTATTGCTGGAATCTGTTTGCCGTTCGGGGCTTTCCTTTTCCGTGATAGGAAAAGAAGATAAAAATGCAGGTATATTCTTTGGGAAAAAGTTTACCGGGAGCAGGTAAACTTTTTCAACCCTGTTATATAGATATTAATGCCTATATAAGATAATTTTTTCTTATATTTAATGTATATTTATCGTACCAACTCCTATTCAACTCCCATTCATCTCCTATTCAACACTAATTATTATAGAAATCAGATTGAAAATAAAAAATAAATATGAAGATAGTAATTCTATTATAATACCTGTGATATTACTCTTTTATTATTTTTATGGGTAGAAATGCTTTCTGAAAACCTGATTAATTGGATTTGAGATAGGACAAAAGTTATAAAAAATATATGGAAATGACGGGTTTGCAGAATTTATTTATCCACGTGTAGTAAGTGCTTGGCGAAAAAAAGGATAATATATTCGTGTCCGATAATCTTTCGTAATTTGGTGTACATTTCTTTTTTGAGAGATTTCACGGAGTTAAGAGAGATTCCCAGCACGTCCGCGATTTCCGGGTTTGATTTGCCTTCTAATGCGAGGGTGGCGATTTCGAGGCTACGTCCGGAGAGTTGGTTGATGGCGGAGTGTACACACCGGATCATTTCCTGAGTGGCAATTTCTTCTAAAAATGAATCTTCAGAGGGTAACTCATCCTTTAACTGTTCGGCATCTTCTGTTTTAAATTTGTTCCGTCTCAAGATATCCATACAGATGTTTTTTGCCGTGATATAAATGAAGGCAACCGCGTTTCGCTTGGTGTAGGAATCATCCAAGCGTTCGTACAATTTGAAAAATGTCTCCTGCGTGGCGTCCATGGCTTGTTCCCTGTCTTTTAGATAGGTATTGCAGAATCCCCACACGGCTTGAAAATAATCCGTGTACAGTTCTTTAAATGTATCTATACCGTTAATAGAGTCGCTCATGTCAGGAATTTTATCCACACAAATATATGGTGAAAAGTTTAAAAGCGAAAATCTTCTTGGTTGAAATGAACTGGAAGTACGTAATCAATGTATGTCAAGGTGTCATTGATAAAAGAAGCATTAATGGTTCGTTTAATAATATTGATTTCTGTTTCGTCAGGGCGTTACTCTAAAGAAAAATCCTTGATGTATGTTTTTGATTTTGAGGAAGAATAAAAAATACATCAATTTTGGTAATTGTGTGCTATTATTACTATTTTGAGGATTATTAAACGAAGGTTTAATCCTGTTTTGAAATTATGTGAGAAAACGGGGGATTTCGTAGGGATCGGCATTTATGACGGAAGAGAAAGAGAAGATTATTGCTCGACTATATTGCAAGTTGAGGCATGAATTGCGTGTTTATGCTGCTCGCTATTGTCCTGATGAGGCAGAGGATATAGTACATCAGGCTTTCGTGAACGGTTATAACAAAATCGTGGAAGAACGAAATGAATCGGAACAGCGTTCCTATCTTTATTCCACGGTAAAAAATTTGTGTCTGAATTTTATTCGTAATTCTCGTCCGGTATACATGGATTTATCCCCCGAGCTGATGACCGAGTTTGTTGTCGTGGATACTCATGATTATATGTACGAACTGATCGGTCGCTTACCGCGAAAAGAGCGTTGTATTTTAGAATTAGCCTTACAAGGATATGACACGAAGGAAATCGCTGAACAAATTGGCATGGAGTATAATACCGTGCGGCATTACAAGAAAGAGGCTTACGCTAAAATACGAGAGGCATTGAAAAACGAGATTTAATATCCTGTTTTATTTTGAAAAGGGGGCCGGAGTGAAGGATATTTTACTATTTTTGTGGGATTAGGCGTTGAATATAATCAAATTTGTAAGGTCGTGGATAATAATGGTCGGTTCAATAGTGGACGTGTTCAAGATTTATTGAATAAGGCACGAATGGGTTGGTGGGAAGCTGATTTCTCTAAAAAGCAGTATGTCTGTTCTGATTTTCTTCGAGAATTGTTAGACTTGGGCGAAGATGGGATAATCAGTTTTGTTGATTTTCGTAAGTTGATCCGGGAGGATTATCGTTTGCGAACGGTGAACGAATTTCGTTTTGGAAAAACCCAGAATATATATGACCAGATTTACCCGATCGAGGTGAGAGGAAAAATCGTGTGGGTACGAGTGAAATTGTGTTCCAAGGAGGTGGATGCCGAGGGGAATATGAAAACCTGTGGTTTCATGGAATGTCTTGATGTCCCGGAGAATATGGATACGGAGGAAACGGCGATGGAACGTGTGAACAATTTGTTTGCCCAGCAAAATAGTATCTCTCGCTCGTTGCTTTCATTGCTTCGTTCCGGGGATATGAGCAGTGTTATCAATAAGATTTTGGGTGATATTATGCAGCATTATCCGGAGGGGTGTACCTATATTATAGAGTACGATTGGGAAAATCGCACGCAGACGTGTCGTTACGAGGCGGGAAATTACAAGTCTTTTAAGAAAAAGAATTACATGGAGAAGTTCCCGATGAGTAATATTCCCTGGTGGACGAAACAGTTGGCTGGGAATGCGTCCCCGATTATTTTTGCCAGCTTGGACGAGTTACCGGAAGAGGCAAGCGAGGAAAAAAGGCGTCTGACGGAGCAAGGGGTGAAATCGCTTATTGTTATCCCGATGTTTTCAAAAGACGGCGTGTCCGGGTATGCCGGTATCGACATTTTGGATAAGCCTCACGTGTGGAAAAATGAGGATTACCAGTGGTTTGCCTCGATGGTGAATATTATCAGTATTTGCATGGAACTCCGGAAGTCGGAGGATAAGGCACAGGAAGAGAAAAAGTTCTTGGCAGATTTGTTTAAACATATGCCGGTGGGGTATGTGCGGATGAAATTGTTTTATGATGAGGAAGGACACGTGAAGGATTATTATTTCATGGATTCGAACACGATGGCTCAGATTCTTTACAACACGAGAGGGAATAGTTGGACCGGGAAATATGCTAGTAAAGTTGATCCGCATTTTGTGGAACGGCTGCCTGATCTGGAACGGGTGATGCGAAGCGGGGTTGTACGGGATATAAATTATCATCTGGAAGAGAAAAATAAATATTTTCATGCCGTGATGTATTCTCCTTGTAAGAATGAGGTCGTGTTGATGTTTTCGGATATGACCGATACCTTCTCAGCCCACGAGGCGTTGGACCGGAGTGAACGTTTGCTGCGTAATATATATCAGAATATCCCGGTCGGGATAGAGTTGTATGATAAAGACGGGTATCTTGTCGATTTGAATGATAAAGATCTTGAGATGTTCGGGTTGGTTAGGAAAGAGGATGTTTTGGGAATTAATATGTTTGAAAATCATCTTATACCGGAGGAGATGAGGGAAAGGATGAAGAGAAGAGAGGATGTGAGTTTTTCTCTGGTGTATGATTTTTCGAAATTGAATGGTCTCTATGTTTCTAAGAAGACGGGGAGGTTGAATTTACTGACAAAGGTGACGACGTTGTATGATGCACAAAATAATTTGATCAATTATTTGTTGATCAGTCTGGACCGGACGGAAGCCACGGAGGCGTATAACCAGATTCAGGAGTTCAAGGATTTTTTCACGTTGGTGGGGGATTATGCTCAAGTCGGGTATGCGCATTTTAACGCCTTGACTCGTAACGGGTACGGTCTGGATAGTTGGTATAAGAATGTGGGAGAAGAAATCGGGACGCCTCTACCGCAGATTATCGGTGTACACTCGCATTTTCACCCGGAGGATCGGGCTATGATGCTTGCCTTTTTGTCAGATGTAATTGCCGGGAAGCGGACGCATTTACGGAATGATATGCGAATCCGACGGGCTGATGGGCATTACACGTGGACGCGGGTGAACGTGTTGGTGAGGGATTATCGCCCGCAGGAAGGAATGATCGAGATGATTTGTATTAATTATGATATTACAGAATTGAAGGAGACCGAGGCGAAGTTGATCAAAGCGAAGGATAAGGCGGAGGAATCGGATCGTTTAAAGTCGGCGTTTTTGGCGAATATGAGTCATGAGATTCGGACTCCGTTGAATGCGATTGTAGGTTTTTCCAATTTATTGGCTTATGCCCAAGAGGAAAGTGAGCGTACGCAATATATTGGTATCGTGGAGGAGAATAACGAGTTGTTGTTGCAGTTAATTTCGGATATTCTGGATTTATCGAAAATCGAGGCGGGGACTTTTGAATTCGTGTATGATCGGGTGGACGTGCGCCAGTTGTGCGAGGATGTCGTGACTTCACTCCGGGTGAAGGTGCCGGCCGGGGTTGATTTGTGTATAGCTCCCAATTTGTCGGAATGTTGGGTGTACAGCGATAAGAATCGGTTACGGCAGGTTATTTCCAATTTTGTGAATAATGCTTTCAAGTTTACACCTTCCGGGAAAATAACCGTGGGATATATGTTGAGGGATGGGGAGGTCGAGATATCTGTGACAGATACGGGTGTGGGTATCGAAGAAGAAAAACAGAAACAGATTTTTGACCGTTTTGTGAAATTGAATAGTTTTGCTCATGGCACAGGTTTAGGATTATCTATTTGCAAGAGTATCGTGGAACAGGTGGGAGGCCGCATCGGGGTGAATTCGGAGCCGGGAAAGGGTTCTCGTTTTTGGTTCACACATTCACTGGGTAGATGATATTCGTATATTATGCGATTGTTAATGTAAGTTAAATGTAAACTTTCTTTCATACATTTTTGTTGTTCATGTGTAACATGGATATAAGACAAAAGGATGATGAAGGAACTACATAAATTAATCACGAAGGATATCTTTGATTGCTTGTCGGAAGAGGATGCCGGGAGGTTACGAGAGTTGCGTGCCGAGTTGCATATTGATGATGAGGCATACAGGCAAATGAAAAAGATGATCACCAGCCGGGAGGTTCACGATCGGATCATGGAGGTAAGGAAAAAGCCGAGCCGGATGATAAAGATGATGCGTTACGTTGCCATTCTGATTTTACCCGTGGCTGTTGCTGCCTATATCTTCATAAATCAAGGAAATGTAATAAAGCCGGAAATAGTGGTGCAAAATCAAGTCGAAGAAAAATTACCTGTTCCGGTTCGTAAACAGGCCATGCTGGTTCTGGAAGACGGTTCTATCCTGCAACTTCAGAGAGTGGAGGGTAAAAAAGAGGTTACCTCGAATGCCATCACAAATGGAAATGAGCTTGTTTATTCGAAGAAAGATTCTTCAGAGAATAACGTGGTGGTTGAGTATAATACCGTGGTGGTTCCGAAGGGTGGAGAGTATCACGTGATGTTGGCTGACGGAACAAAAGTTTGGTTTAATGAAGAGACCCAATTGAGGTTTCCCGTAGATTTTGTTGGTGATAGCCGTGAAGTGTTTTTGAGCAAGGGCGAAATTTATTTGGAAGTGGCGAGAGATGAGAAACACCCTTTTATCGTACACACGGAGAATGGAGATATACAAGTGCTAGGGACGGAGTTTAACGTGAAGTGCCTGCCGGATAAAAAGGTGGCAACGACTTTGGTGAAGGGTAGTGTGCAAGTGAAAAGGAAGGATGCGGAAGTTGTGTTAAAACCCAATCAACATGCAGTTGTGGCTAACGTGATGAACGTGATCACGGTGACCGAGGTGGATGTAGAAGAAATTGTTTGCTGGAAGGATAACATGTTCTTTTTCCGGGACGTGGAATTGGAGAAAATTCTGGATCAATTGGCGGAATGGTATGGCTTTACGGTATTCTACGAGAATGCGGATGTAAAGCAGGAGAAGTTTTTTGTTCGAGTGGATAAATATGCCGAGGTCGGTAAGATTTTGGATGTGATTTCTGATGTTGGTAATGCTAAATTTAAAATTAGTGGAAAAGTAGTAACTGTATATAAATAAGGAAAGCGAGTGCTACCAACACTCGCTGCATCCCATGCCTAAAATGGCATAAGTGTTAAATTCTAATTCGCAAATGTATGAAAAAAATGTTTGATTCCTGGGGAAGTCATGTCAAAAAAATTCCCCTTCAAGGATTGTTATGTCTTTTTATCTTGTGTTTGAGTTTGCCTCTTCACGCTCAGAATGAAGAAGGTAAAATAAACATTAACGTGAAGGATGCCAGCGTGAAGGAGGTCTTGGAGGTGTTGAAGAAGTATAATTATCGCTTGGTGTATTCCACTGCCGTTATTGATGCCTGCAAGAAGAAAATAACTTTGGATATGAAGAAGGCTACTCCTTCGCAGGTATTGGATGAAATTTTTAAAGAAACGAATCTGGTTTACAAAATCGAGGGAAATCTGATCACGATTAAGGAGGTGAAAAAGGATGAGTCGCTTGTAGCTCAAGGGGTGGTTAAGGATGAGAATGGGGAACCGATTCCGGGAGTCTCCGTGTTGATCAAGGGAACTGTGACGGGAACAGCGACAGATAATAAGGGAAATTTTCAGCTAAAGGTTGCTAAAAACAGTGCGTTGATTTTTTCTTTTCTTGGGATGGAAACAAAGACTGTCTTTATTGAGTCGGAAAAACCAATACAGGTGGTAATGAAGGAGAAAACGAACGAAATGGAAGAAGTTGTGATTACAGGTTATCAAAAGATAAATAAACGGGAATCAACGTCTTCGATCGTAACGATGAAAGCTGAGGATATTATCGAGCCGATAGGTAATCGTCTGGATCAGATGTTGCAGGGGAAAATCCCGGGAATGGCTGTTTTACAACAATCTTCAACAGTAGGAGCTTCTCCAAAGATTCGTATTCGTGGTTCTTCTTCTATCATAGGTAATCGTGAGCCGGTGTGGGTTTTAGATGGAATAATTCTGGAAGATCCGGTACCATTGGACGTGACGGAGTTGAATAGTATGGACAATGTGAATTTGATTGGTAACGCTATTTCCGGTCTGAACCCGGAAGATATAGAACGAATTGACGTGTTGAAAGATGCTTCGGCAACAGCTATATATGGGGTAAAAGCTGCAAACGGAGTGATTGTTATTACAACTAAAAGAGGTAAATTGGGGGAACCTGTCCTTCGTTACACGACTTCCATGAGTTTGATTGCTCGTCCGACTACGGATATGATGCGATTGATGAATTCGAAAGAGAGGGTAGAAGTTTCAGAGGAAATTGTAAATCGAGGATTACAAACTGTTAGTGGTGTTCCTATCGGAACGATTGGTTACGAGGGATTGATTTACCAGCTATGGCATAATGAAATTACTCGTTCTGAGTTTGATGCCGGAGTGAAGGAGTTGAAAGAGATGAATACAGATTGGTATAAATTGTTATTTCGGAATTCTTTCAGTCACAGTCACACGCTTTCATTGTCTGGAGCAACGGATAAAGTGGGTTATTATTTTTCATTTGGTTTTTCCGATCAACAAGGAGCTTCATTAAAAGAAAGTAGTAATCGTTTTAATTTCATGTCTAATCTGGATGCAAGGCTTTTCCATGATAAATTAAATGTTAGCCTTAGTTTATCGGCATCAACTACAAATGGTTCAAGACCTTATATAGATCTTTATAAATACGCTTTCGAAACCTCAAGATCAATTCCTGCTTATAATGAGGATGGAACATTAGCTTACTATGCAATGAAAGAAGGTGAGTATGGTTCTGATTATTTGATGTATAATGTTATAAACGAGTTGAATGAAACCGGGTCCAAAAATAGGACTAATAGTTTGAATGTATCTATGAATTTGAGTTCCAAACTTACGGATTGGTTAAGTTGGGATGCAGTGGTTGGTTACAATACGAGTGCTTATAAGCAAAATAACTGGGCAACAGACAAAAGTTATAAAGTTTCGGCATTAAGGAGAACAGCTTACGGTTATGAACCCCAAGGCGATGATCTTAAAGATTTTAAATCTCATTCTTCCTTGCCTTTTGGTGGTATTTTAGATGAAGATTACACGAATAATACATCTTATACGGTGCGAACATCTTTATCATTTAATAAGTTATGGAATGATCATAGCGTTTCTGCTAGTGCAGGATTGGAGGTGCGGGGAAGTAAGTATGACGGGACTAATAGTGAGTCGTATGGGTACTTGCATGATAGAGGTAAAAAATTTATAGGGATTGATCCCGTGGACTACACGGGTTATGCAAATTATAGTAAATCCAATGTTCCGACGGTCATGGATAACACGACGAATAATATGTCTTATTATGCCACGTTTGCTTATGGTTTTCGGGGAAGATATGTATTGAGTGCTAATGTTCGTGGAGATGCTTCTAATAAATTAGGACAAGATAAGTCTGCTCGTTTTTTACCTATATGGTCGTTTTCGGGTAGGTGGAATGTTGCAGATGAATCCTTTATGCAGAACGTGAATTGGGTTAATGATTTGTCTTTCCGGGCTTCTTACGGTTTGCAAGGGAATGTAACTGATGCCCATAATCCGAATATGATTATTTCCCTCGGATCGTTGGATACGAAATCAATGCAATATATTGCTACATTGTCTTCTTTACCTAATCCGGGATTAAAATGGGAAAAGACGACTTCGATTAATTTGGGTTTGGATTTTTCTCTGTTCAAAGGTGCAATTTCTGCCACGGTAGAATATTACACGAAGAAGGGAAAAGATCAGTTGATTTCGGCGTCTGTACCTTCAACTAATGGGGCTACATCCGTGATGTTGAACGCCGGGACGATGAGTAATAAAGGCTGGGAATTATCGATCATGGCTACTCCGGTTAAAACAAAAGATTTTGCATGGAGTGTTAGTTTCAACACGAGTAAAAATTATAACAAGGTAACGAATTCCGAGTACGAGAGTGTGGAGACATACAATAATTATATAAACGGTTCGTTAATTCGTAATGGTAAATCTATTAATAGTTTCTATTCTTATCGTTATACCGGTTTGGATGAATCCGGTTTACCAACGTTTGCCGGGGTGAGGGCTACTGACGATGAGGGCAACGTGATTATTTCCAGCAGAGAGGAAGCTTTAGCAGCAGCGTTTGTTTATAGTGGTAAGCGAGAACCGGATTTTACGGGAGGTTTGTCGATGAATTTTAAATGGAAAAGTATTTCTTTGAATACTTTGTTTGCAATGTCTTTGGGGGCTAAGGTACGATTGAATGATTTGTACCAGGAGAGTGGGGGACGTATTCCTTATCCGGAAAGTAATATGTCCAGTGAATTCGTGAATAGATGGAAAGAACCAGGAGACGAGAAATACACCGATATTCCGGTATTAACGGATGTTTCTCCGTCAATTAATTCATATGCATATTTGGAAGGAGGGACTAACGTGATCGCTTCGAATATTTGGCAAATGTATAATAAATCTGATTTACGGGTAGTTGACGGGAGTTTTTTAAGATGTAAATCTATTTCGTTAACTTATTCTTTACCAAAAAGTTTTTTGAGTAAATGTTATATTAAAAGTGCATCTATTGGTTTAGGTGTAAGTAATCCATTTGTAATTAAGAGTAAGGATTTGAAGGGGCGTGACCCGGAACAATCTACTTTGGGATCTGGAGCAATCCCACCGCAATCAACGTATAGTTTTAGCTTGAATGTGTCATTTTAAATAATAGAAGTAATGAGAAATATATTGATAATCGGATTATTGTTATTAGGATTATCTTCATGTGATGATTTTCTTGAATACAAGGATAAAGATAAAATCATTCCGAAGGAATTATCTCATTTTGACGAGTTTGTCTATGGTGAAATTATTAATAAGACGGAAGGTTCTTTGATGAATTATTTATCTTATATGACAGATGAAACGATGAGTTACGTATCGTCTTCCATGTGGCTATCGAAAGAAGATCTTCGTGATGAGATGTTTTCATATTTCACTTGGGCTAAAGAGCCTCAGGTGAGGAAAGATGAAGTAGAAGTAAATGATAAGGCATGGAGCTTTTTTTATCATCGGATATTGATGTGTAATATCACATTTGAACAAGTCAAAGAATTAGATGAGGATATTGAAGGAGTAAAAAATAGATTGTTGGGAGAATCCCTGTTTATGCGTGCATTGTCTTATTTTTATCTTGTGAACTTGTACGGTGAACCTTATGAAAGCGCTGCGCAGGCGAAGACTGCGTTGGGTGTTCCGATAAATGAAAATGTTGGAGTAGAAGCCAATGTTTATAATAGAGCTACTTTGGACGAGAATTATACGTTGATGGAGGAGGATTTGAAAGCGGCAATCACCTATTTTGAAAAAGGGCAAAAAAAAGGAGGTATTTATAGGCCGAATAAGGATGCTGCTTTGTTGTTGCTATCCAGGGTTTATTTATATCAGAAGAAATATGATGATGTAATAACGGTTGTTGATGATCTGCTTAAAACGACAGAGACTGAAATTATTCCTTATAGCACGTTGGAAAAATTTATATCGAGTGATGATGTCGTATATAAAGTGTATAATACTAACAATCCGGGAATGATTTTTTCTTGGGGTAAATTAGATGTTGATGCAACTGGCTTTGGATATGATCTGATGAGACATTCAAAAGCTTTTTTCTGTGTATCCAGCGAGTTAATCGGGTTGTATGATGAGGGGAATGATCTTCGTTTTTCTCGATATTATGACAAATATGATTTTAATAATTACGATGAAGGTATATTTTACGTTGCGACAAAAAATTATTGTAAAGCGTCAACGGCTAATGAGGCGTACGATCAAGCGTTGAGATTGGAAGAGGCTTATCTGAATCGGGCAGAAGCATATATAGAAAAGGGTGAGTATGAATTGGGCATGGATGATGTTAATGCGATACGTGCGGAAAGAATTAAGGGAGAGTATGAATTAGTTGCAAATTCTGTGGATGAGGCGAGGGAATTCTATCGTTTGGAAAAACGTTTAGAATTTAGTTTCGAGGGATTGCGTTGGTTTGATATTCGTCGGTGGGGACTTGAAATAGAACATCTTTATCAGGATTATAGTACTCCGACAGTTATAAATCATTATGTTTTGAAGGCCGGAAGTCCGAATTATGTTTTGAGTTTACCATTGGAAATTCAACGTAGTGACGATAAAATCGAGAGATTTGAACGAGTAGAAACCAAACAATAAGATGATTATTATGAAAGCGATAAATATATTTATATTATTGATGTTCTTGGTGGGATTTTGTTGTTGTGATGACGAGGAGAAAATTCATGTAGAAGAAGAGGGACCACGTCGTGATTATGATATAAATTCTACTGATCCGGTAAAGAAAATTGTATCTGAATTCTTTTTTAATACGGGAAAAGAATTTATTGTAGATCCGGATTCATCCGATTACCTGTATAATTTTGCAGAAAAGAATGGCGTGAAGATGTACCCCGTGAGTGATGCGAATAGAGATTATCTGTTATCTACAGTTCAACTTATTAAGTCAGGTTTTCTGGATTGCTACACGACAGAGTTTGTAAAAGAGAATTTTCCTTACAGTGTGATAATTGCAGACACTATTTATGATACCGGTACTTATTTAACCCCGAAGATTGTAGACAATATTGCTCGGATAAATTATTATGGTGTTAACGTGGCTGGTAAAGCTAATTTAGATTTAGCGGAGCAAAAGGCCTTTTTGGCTTTAGTACATTACGATTTCTTCAACACTTATCTCAGTGTATTCAAGGATATGAGTTTTGGTGAGACTTTTGAGTCTGTTTATGAAAAGAAAAGTCGGGTAAATGATAAACACTTAACAGAGGAAGAGGGGTACGCGGAAGGATTTGTAACAGTTTCTACTGGAACTACTTGGTTAGGTTCTAAATATACGGATTTTCCATCGGTAACGACCGATTTGAAAAATACATTCATATTTTTCTTGACAAAGGATAGTGATGAATACACGAGAGTGACTACAACTTATCCGAAGATTAAAGAAAAATGTGATGCAATCATAACAGATTTGACAAATTTAGGAATTGATTACAAGAAACTATTTTTTAACGGTATAAATTAATAATTAGATGAAAAGTATTGTATATATTATTACGGTATTACTGTGTTTTAGTGTTACTTGTGTAAATGCTTCAAACTCTTCTTGGGGAAAAAAGAAGAAAAAGAAGGCCGGAACGGAAAAGGTGGAATCGAGTGATTCCACCTCTAAGGCGGCTTCTACGAGCGAGTACGAGAAGTTTATGAAGGATGTGGTGGTAAAGAAGGGAATGTTTAACGTGATTAAGAAGAAGGATAAGATTTATTTGGAGATTCCGAAGGCGATTATGAGCCGGGATTTCTTGATTAGTTCGCGGGTTTCTTCCACGAGTCGCACGTGGCAGATTGATCCGGGAACAATCAATCGTGACCCTCTGCTGATAACATTTTCATGCGATGAGAATAAGGTGTATATCCATTTTCCTCATTTGGATTACGTGTGCAAAGAGTCATCGGAAATGTACGAAGCTTACAAGAGACACAGTAACCCGCCGATCTGGAAAGCGTTTAAAATCGAGGTGATGTCAAAAGATTCTTCTAGTTGTGTGATTGATGCTACTCCGTTGTTCTTGTCTTCGATTGCTGAATTTTCTCCATTCCCGGATCTTCCTGCTGAAGTGCGTATGATGATACCGTTTGGAGGCTCTTTTCAAAGTGACCGTTCAAAGATTGAGGAATTCAAGGCTTTCGAAGATAATATTATCGTGAAGAGTATGATGACTTACACGACGGATAAAGAAGGTCCTTTGACCACGATAGAGGCTCGTAATATCATTATCTTGCCGGAGACCCCGATGGTTCCCCGTTATGCGGACGAACGGATTGGCTTTTTTGATCAGTCTCGTAAATTATTTGACGAACATCATGATCGTTTGCAACAATACGGGATTATCAATCGGTGGGATTTGCAACCGAAAGATATGGATAAGTACCTGGCTGGAGAGTTAGTAGAACCAGTGAAACCGATTGTTTGGTACGTGGACCCCGCGATTCCCGAGAAATGGAGGAAATACGTGAAGTTGGGTATTGCCGACTGGAATATCGCTTTCGAGGCTATCGGTTTTAAGAACGCCATTGTCGTGAAAGATTACCCGACAGATGATCCGAATTTTGATCCGGATGATATTCATTATAATTGTTATCGTTTTGTGGCATCGACAAGAGAGAATTCAATGGGACCGTCGTGGATTGATCCCCGTTCTGGAGAAATTTTGTGTGGAGACGTGATTTCGTGGTACGGTGTGGTGACTTTGCTGAACAAGTGGAGAATGATCCAGACCGGGGCGGTAGATCCTTCTGTGCGTTGTCCCGTGATGACGGACGAGAATATGGGAGAAGCCATGCGTTACGTGGCGGCTCACGAGATCGGTCATACGTTAGGGTTAATGCATAATTTTGGAGCATCAGCGGCTTACCCGGTAGAGAAGTTGAGAGACCCGGAGTTTACTCAAAAATACGGGACTACCCCGTCGATCATGGATTACGCACGGTTTAACTATGTGGCACAGCCCGGAGATTTGGAGAAAGGTGTAAAGTTGACTCCTCCTCTGATTGGCGAGTATGATAAATTTGCTATTAAATACGGGTATCAGGTACTCCCGAACGTGAAGAGTGCGGATGATGAGAAAGAAATTTTGCGGGGATGGGTGAGAGAACAGATCGGAAATAAGATGTGTTTTTACGGGAAACAGGTGTTTCAATTTAATTTTGACCCTCGTTCCATGGCAGAGGATTTAGGGGATGATGTGGTGAAAGCAAATACTTATGGTCTTAAAAATCTGAAATATGTGGCGGCTAATTTTGTGGATTGGATGGCTGTAAATGATGAGGGGTACGCGGCTGTTGAAAGTACTTATAAGGAGATTATCGGTCAGTTCGTGCGGTTTATGGATCACGCTATGGTGAGTGTCGGGGGAATGTATATTAATCCGAAATATTATGGTGATCCGGAACCTCTTTACCAGTATGTTCCCAAGGCGAAACAGATCGCAGCGTTGAAGTTCGTGTTGAAGAATTTGAACGAGTTGCAGGACTGGATTATTAATGATAAGATTACCGCGATTATCGGCCCGACAGCCAAGCACTACGTGGCTCAAACGCAATTCTTCAACGAGATGTTGACCCGGGAGACGTTAGGGCGCTTGCAAATAAACGAGGTGGACGGAAAGAATGTATTCACGTTGGATGAATATCTGGGAATTATTTTTGACGAGATGTTTACCAAGAAAACCGGTAATCTGCAGTTGGCAGATATGGCTTTCCAGAATTCTTTCGTGGAAAATCTGACCGGGTACATGGATAAAGGTGAGTTCAAGAGTGCCGGGAGTAATTCGTTGAGAGAATGGTTGAACAAGACAACTTGTAGTTGTCATGCCTATTGCGAGTCTCATCATAGTTTTGATGCTGTGGATGCTCTTGGTGAAATTGTGTTATCTCCGAGAATTGACAAGTCAAATAAGCGTCCGATCGTGATGAAATATTTGCGAAAAACATACAACACGGCCAAAAGTCGGATGAATACAGGAAATGATAAAACACGTGAACATTATCGATTGTTAGTGTTAAAATTGAATTATTTATTCGATTAATTAATTTATAGAGATTTGTGTTTTTTTATCCCCGGGAGAGAGAAGGCCCCCGGGGATTCTTGTGTAATGGCTATGATAGCTAGTTTGTTATATGTTTGAATGAATTATGTTTGATGAGGGGGCAAGTGTCTTGTTAAAGAATAATTGTGAATTTCTTTTAGAATTTTGAAACAAAATACACGCTTGTTTCGTATAACGGATTAAGTATATTTTTTTAATTTGAAGATATAATATATCTTTGTATCCATTTTAAGGATAATTAGTTGTGTGCTAGAAGTGAAACATAATATCGTGTAAGTTAATGGGTATGACAGACGAGAAGAAAATTATTTTTTCCATGATGGGGGTGAGTAAAACGATACCACCTCAAAGAAAGATTATAAAGGATATTTATCTTTCCTTTTTTTATGGGGCAAAAATCGGGGTGATCGGTTTGAACGGTTCCGGAAAATCGACGTTATTGAAAATTATTGCCGGGTTAGACCCGAATTACGAGGGTAAGGTGATCTGGTCGAAAGAACATTCTATCGGGTATTTGCCACAGGAGCCTCAGTTGGATGATTCCAAGACCGTGAAAGAGGTCGTGCAGGAGGGTGTTCAGGAGGTGATGGATTTGTTGAAGGAGTACGAGGAGGTGAACATGAAGTTTGCCGAACCGATGAGTGATGAGGAGATGGATAAGTTAATGACTCGTCAGGGGGAGTTGACAGAATTGATCGAGCATCACGGCGGATGGGAGATTGACCAGAAGTTGGAGAGGGCTATGGATGCTTTGCGTTGTCCTGAACCGGATGCGGAAGTGAAGTTCCTTTCCGGGGGAGAACGTCGTCGGGTGGCCTTGTGTCGCTTGTTGTTGCAAGAACCGGATATTTTGTTGCTGGATGAGCCGACGAACCATTTGGATGCCGAGTCGGTGGAATGGTTGGAACAACACTTGCATCAATATCCCGGTACGGTGATTTGCGTGACGCATGATCGTTACTTCTTGGATAACGTGGCCGGTTGGATACTGGAACTAGACCGGGGTGAGGGAATTCCATGGGAAGGAAATTATTCTTCTTGGTTGGAACAGAAGGCAAAACGATTGGAACAGGAGGAAAAACAGGCCAGCAAACGCCGGAAGACGCTGGAACGAGAGCTGGAATGGGTACGTATGGCTCCTAAGGCTCGTCAGGCAAAGAGTAAGGCCCGTTTGAAGGCTTATGACCGGATGATGGATGAGGACGTGAAGGAGAAAGAAGAAAAGCTTGAAATATTTATTCCGAACGGTCCTCGTTTGGGAAACAAGGTGATCGAGGCCGAGCATGTGGCGAAGGCTTTCGGGGATAAAGTGTTGTTCGATGATCTTGAATTTAAGTTACCTCCGGCCGGAATTGTCGGGGTGATCGGCCCTAACGGTGCGGGAAAGACTACTTTGTTCCGTTTAATTATGGGCGTGGAGCAACCGGATAAGGGGACATTTGAAGTTGGGCCGACCGTGAAGATCGCGTATATAGATCAACAGCATAAAGCAATAGACCCGGAGAAGACGGTTTATCAGGTGATTTCCGGGGGAAGTGATTTGATAAACCTGGGAGGACGGGAAGTGAATGCCCGGGCTTATGTTTCCAAATTTAACTTCTCCGGGACGGATCAGGAAAAGAAATGCGGGGTGTTGTCCGGTGGGGAGCGTAATCGCTTACACTTGGCTTTGGCATTAAAGGAGGATGCTAACGTGTTGTTGCTGGACGAGCCCACGAATGATATTGACGTGAACACGTTACGGGCCCTGGAAGAGGGATTGGAAAACTTTGCGGGCTGTGCCGTGGTCGTGTCGCATGATCGTTGGTTTCTGGATCGTATTGCAACTCATATCCTGGCTTTCGAGGGTGATTCTAAAGTGGTATATTTCGAGGGAAGTTACTCCGAATACGAGGAAAGTAAGAGAAAACGTTTGGGAGATGTTACCCCGAAACGTATACGTTATAAAAAATTAATCGGTTAAGATTATAAGGACGTGCCTAAGAAAAAAGAAAAAAAGATTGTAGATACCGGTTTCGTGCCGGGTATCTACAATTATTGCGACAGATGGTGTGAACGTTGTCCATTGCAGCTTCGTTGCATGAGTTACATGATGGGGAAGAAGCTGAAGGAGCGTACGAAAGTGAACTTGGGAGAGGAGATGCCGGATGATGACGAGTCGGCGTTAGCCCGTCTGAAAAATATTTTTGATTCTACTTTTGACGTGTTGCGAGAGTTGGCGGAGGAAAGAGGTATGGGGATAGAGGATATTTATTCCTCGGAGAAGGTGGACCGGGGATTCTGGGGGGAGGATTACGAGGATTTGGAAGATGAGGATGAAGAGGCGGTCAGGCAGATAGAACAGGAAGATCTTGTGAAATGTGACCGGATTTATAAGACTCTGGCCGAGAAATGCCAAGAGAGTATTTATCAATGGTTTGACGAGGCCAGGATAAAAGAAGGTGATGCTCCCAGAACGAAAGAGGTCGGGGATGCGTTGTTGGAGGTAAATTGGTATCTGGATTTGATTCACTCCAAGATTAGGAGGGCGTTGTATGGGTATTATATCTATTCGGATAAGATTAATGCCACGCAGGAAGAGGATGATTATAATGGATCGGCGAAGGTAGCCTTGTTGGCTGTCGAGATTTCTCAAAATGCGTGGATGGTTTTGAGGGAGCGTTTATCAAGTTTTGAACCGAATATATCTCACTTGATCGTGGTTTTGGAACAATTGGGCTTGGAGATTGATCACTTTTTTCCCAAAGCCCGTTATTTTAAGAGACCCGGTTTTGATTGTTAATATAAAAATGTAAATTGAGGTAGGGCGTTTGATGTTTAAATACCGTTTTTCTTTTACGAATCATCCGTGTACAGGGTGAAATTGAAAAACGGTATATTTCGAGGGAGAATAATAACATAGTTGTGAGATAACCTGTTTTTCGAACGAGTGAAGTGTTTACTATTTTGTTAAAAATGTGGTGTTAAATAGGTCGAAATCGGCTATGAAATGTGTGAGTGAAATTTTCTAAATTTATGGTGATTGACAAAAATATTGAAAATGATTAGAGGTGTATGAAAAAATATCTATATTTGTAATCAAATAAACGAACGATTCTTAATATTATAAATCCTCTTCTTCTTTTTTATTTACGTTTTTTGCTTAGTCATTCATACACATACCTTTATGACTAGGTGACTTTTCGTGATTATTTGATTTTACCTTTCTTTTTTCGCTATCAAAAATCGTTGGTTTTTTGATAGCGTGAATGTATAAAAAGAGAGGTGTATATGTCTGTTTATAAGCTGTTTATTGTTTGGGTGTGTGGAATGTGCATTCTCGGATGTGCATCCAGTAAAAAGGTCGTTTATTTACAGGATATTAAAGTGGATAAACGAGTTAAGGCGGCATGTGAGTATCGAACCGTGATTCACGTTGATGATTTATTGTCGATTATCGTGTCGTGTGATGACATTGAGGCAGCCTTACCATTCAATACTCCGATGATCGGTTTAGGGAAAGAGGTCACTTCGGGAAACCAGCAAGCAGCCTTAGGATATTTAGTTGATAAAGAGGGATATGTTGATTTTCCTGTTTTAGGTAAGTTGCAGGTGGACGGGATTTCTCGTAATGAATTGGCCGATATGTTAAAGGAGAAGTTGTCCGGCTATTTGAAGAACCCGATCGTGACGATTCAATTCCTGAATTTTAAGGTGACTGTTTTGGGGGAGGTGCGTAATCCCGGGAGCTACAAGGTGAACAGCGAGCGAATCTCTATTCTTGATGCCTTGGGAATGGCGGGTGATTTACAGATTAATGCCAAGAGAAAGAACGTTTTGGTGATGCGGGAGGATGGGAATGAAAAGGTGTTTTCCCGTGTCGATCTAACTTCGAGTGAGTTGTTACATTCCCCGTTTTTCTATTTACAGCAAAATGACGTGGTGTATGTTGAACCGAGCCGGGGTCGAATTGTGGGAGGCAACGCGGGAACTTTCTTACCTTATATATTATCAAGTGTATCCACTTTCGTGGCCGTGCTGGCCTTAATAATAAGATGATGACCGGAAGAGCTGGTTGCAACTATTTATGAATCTATAAAATAACCATTTTATGAACGAGAATGTTAGTAGAGAAATACAGTCTGATCAGGAAGATGTCATTGACTTGGGTAAGTTGTTTTATAAGATTCTAGTCCGGTGGCGTTGGTTTATCATCTCGGTGCCGCTGTGTCTGGCGGCGGCACTATTTTATTGTTTAATCAGTACGCCGGTGTATGATATTCACGGGAAGGTGATGATTAGTGACACGAAAAAAGGTGAGTTGGGAACAAACGTGATGATGAAGGAGTTGGGGTTGTTCCGGGCGGGGGATGTGTACGTGGAGAATGAAATGGTGGAATTGCAGTCGAAGAATTTGATGCGGGAGGTGGTTCGGGATTTGGAGTTAAATATACGTTATACTCAAGAATGTTTTTTCCGGGATCATGAACTTTATAATGATTCTCCCGTGAAGATATTGGTTGATCACCCGGAGGGTATAAAAGATACTTGTCTGTATGTTCTTTTGGCTGCAAATGACGAGATTGTCGTGACCGATCCGAAGGGAGAGGTGATCCGGCGAGGGCATTTCTCGGAGAGTATTTCCATGGGGGATTATTGTATCTCCGTGGAAAAGAATGCGGACTACATGGGGAGTGAATTACGGGAAGTCCGGATTAACTTGGATTCATACGAAACGGCCACGAAGGTTTTTTATAAAAATTTGAGTATCATGCCGCTGGAAAAAAATACGAATGCCGTGCGAATTATGTTGAAAGATCCGATTCCGGGTCGGGGAGTTGAGTTGATACACGCTTTGGTGGATCGCTATAACCAAAACGGGGTGACGGATAAACAACAGGTTTCGGCCAAGACGGTGGAGTTTATTAATGCTCGTTTGCAGGTAATAAACGGGGAATTGGGGACAATAGAGAATGATGCCGAACGTTTTAAGCGCACGAATAAGCTGACGGATCTGACTTCTGACGCGGCTTTTGCCATGGAAAGGAAAAAGCTGGCCGGAACGGAGTTACTAAAGGCTCAAACGGAGTTGGACGTGGTGCGAAGTATTCGATTGCTGACGGAAAAGAACGAGGATGGGGAGTTCTCGTTGTTACCGGAGAATATGGGGTTGACGGATGACGGGTTGAATAATGCTCTTTCCCGTTACAACGAAATGATATTACGACGCGAGAAATTATTGTTGAGTGCCCGGGAGAATAACCCGATCGTGACGGGGTTGGATATGCAGTTGCGAGGGGTGAAAAGTAGTATCCGGGAGGCCATCGGAAACGTGGAAAAGGGATTGATTATAAAGATCAAAGGGTTGGAACGGGAAAGTCTTTCGGTGGACGAACGATTGACTTCGGTACCCACGCAGGAGAAACAATACCGGGCAATAGCCCGCCAGCAGGAGTTGAAGGAGAATTTGTTTCTTTTTCTGATGCAAAAGCGGGAAGAGGCGGAAATTGCGAAACTGGTTTATGTGCCGACAGCGAAGATTATCGAAGATCCTGATGCGGGAGAGGGGCCTGTAAGCCCGAAGAAATCGTTGATTTTGTTATTGGGGTGTATGTTGGGCGTGTGTATACCCGTGGGGATTATTCTGGGAATGGATATGTTGGATTCGAAAGTGAGGAGTGTTGAGGATCTCGAACGAGTGGTTCGTTTGCCTTTGCTGGGAACCTTCCCGGAGGTCGGGAATGGAAAGGTAAAGGTTGGAGAAGAGGATTTTATTCAATCGGAATCGATGCAGTTGATCCGGGAGAAATTGAATTATATCCTTAAACAACAAAAGTCCCCGGTGATTATGGTGACCTCTACCATTCCCGGAGAAGGAAAATCTATGGTTGCAACTCATCTGGACAATGCGTATGCCAAGGCAGGGAGGCGAGTGATTGTTGTCGGGTGTGACTTGCGGAATCCCAGTTTGCATAATTTTCTTGATTTCGATCGACAGGAGGGATTGTCTGCCTATTTGGCGGGATTGTGTGATACTCCGGAGCAGTTAATCTGGCGGGTTAACGAGGAGTTACACGTTTTGTTCGGGGGAGTTATACCGCCTAATCCGGTACAATTGATAGCTAGTCCACGGATGCAGGAGTTGTTGGAGTATCTGAGAGGGAAGTATTCTTGTATTATTCTGGACACACCGCCTCTGGGTGTGCTGGCAGAAGGTTTTACTTTGAGTAAGTTGGCGGATGCCTGTGTTTACGTGGTGAGGGCTAATGTGCTGAGAAAGGAATCGTTAAGACTTTTATCCGAGCTGGAAAAAGATAAGCGTCTACCGGATTTAGGGGTTGTTCTCAACGGGGTAAAGGTTGAATCGGGCGGGTACGGGTACGGTTATGTGTACGGCTATCAATACGGTTATGGTTACGGGAATAAGAATCGTAAAACTTCTTGATCATGTTGTTTTTTAATAGACGTAAACGATATTTTTTCGAGTATGAAAATGATATACATGCTCATGTTTTACCCGGTTTGGATGATGGGGTGAAGACGATGGATGAGGCCGTGATGATCGTGAAACGAATGGAACGGGTGGGATTGAAACGATTGACGTGTACGCCCCACGTGGCTTACCCGGCTATGATAAATACACCGAAAGATGTGGAGAGTATGTTGTTCGTGTTGAAGTCCCGCTTGCGGGAAGAGGGGGTGCGTGTAGAGGTGGATTCCGGGGCGGAATACCGGATGGGGGAGTTTATGCTGGAGTTGTTGGAAAGGGGGGAAATCATGGCATCGAACCGGGGGGAAGTGTTGGTTGAACATAGTTTTGTCGGGCCATCTAATTACGTGGATGATATATTATTTGGTTTGCAGGGACGGGGATTTTGTCCTGTGCTGGCGCATCCGGAACGGTATCCGTTTTACGCGAAGGATATTGTCCGGTATTGTGAGCGGTTTAAAGAAAAAGGTGGAAAGGTGCAGGTGAATATACTTTCATTTGCAGGATTCTATGGCAAAGAGGCTATGATGGGAGCCCGAAAATTGTGTGATGCCGCTTTGGTCGATTATTATGCCGGGGATATTCATAGCTTGCAGCAAGAGATATTGATGGAAAAATATATAGGAGGAGCGTGGTAATTCTTTTTAGAATTGCTTTTTTTGAATGTTTTTTACGCTCCTCCGTTTTTTTTATTTGAATAGTTTATCCAAGCCTTTCAAGAGGTTATTTTTTAATTCTTTACCGGCTTCTTTTTCTATTTTCTTCAATGCTTTAGACAAATCGGGGGTAATTGTCGGTTTATCCAGAGTACCACCAAGTTTGACATCAACGTCCAGTGATTGAATGTTGTTGGCTCCGGGGATGGCTTTCAACACGTTGTCAATGTCTTTCCCGAAGTATTTTCGGGCAATGTTCATGGACATCGTGTAATCCATTTTGCCATCAACGGTTTGGCTGCCGGAGAAGGTGGTCGGGTTACCCGCGATATTCGTGGTAAACGGTTCCACAATAATATTTCCTTGTTCAATCTTGAAGTCTATTTTCAAGTTGGAAATACTTAAACGGCTTAACTCGTCATTTTTCAATAGGCTGGCTAGTTGGGTCATGGCCGGATTATCATTCAGGACAAATCCCTTGGTTGAGAGGCTACCGCTACCATTGGCCGTTGTCATGATCGGGCTCATTTCTTTGTCCAGATCCGAGCTGAATTTCATGGTAGCGGATATTTTACCATTGCAGTTCATGGCAATCGGCAGGCTTTGTTTGATGAAAGAGAAGGCGTTGTATGCCGAGTGAATGTCAATGTCGGTAACCCGTAAATTCAAGTCCACGGAAGGCTTGGCCGGGTTTGCCGTGTTGTAGGCCCCGTTCATGATCAGGTTCCCGTTCAGCATATCCATGCTCAGATTCTTTAGCGTGGCGATACCACCGGATGTTTCGATGTTTCCTTTGACGGAGTTTATCACGAGGCTATCGAATAAAATTTCTTTGATGTTTGTGCCGAAGGCCAGTTCTATGTTTTTCGGAATAGCCAGTACACTTGATGTTTCTTCTGCCGGGGCCGAACTTTGTGTTGTTGCAGCCTGTGTCGTGTCGGTCTCTGAGGTCGTCATGTTTGCCATGAATTCATTCAAGTCGATTTTGTTGGAATTCAAGGTGAAGTTACCTTTTAAGGTCTGATCCTTGAACACGTAAGGCAGGTAGTTGGCTAGATAGCCGGCTAGGGCGAAGTCTGAAGAGTTGATTTTTACTTTCAAGTCTTTCAAGTTCAGCCGGGCGGGTGTGATGGTTACCTCTCCGGAGGGAACAGAAATTCCGGCAGGGAAGTCCGCGTTCTTGAACAGCACGTTTTGCAGGGCAATCTTACCGTTTGCCGTGAACTTTTCGTATTGTTCTTTCTCTATATATTGGTACTTCCCGTCAAAGGAAAGATCGGTTGTTAAGATACCGTTTAACGTGATGTCTTTTAACGGCAAGGCTTTTTTCAAACTCTCGAAGTTGATAACGCCTTTCATGCCGCCCTTTAATGTCGGGTCGTCCGGATTGACCACAAGCAGGTTCATGCTGAACGGGTTGTTGGCAACCGTGAAGGTCAAAGTACTTAAATCTGCCTTGGTTTGCGCGACGGTTCCACCGGGGTTGGTTACTGCCAGTTTCAGATTGATTTTTTCAACCGATTCGGGAAGGTCCGGGTACTTCAGATTTGCGTTCAGAATGTTGAAACGCAAGTCAAAAGCGGGAAGATGATTCTCGTAATATTCCCCTTTTGCGGATAGGCTGAGTTGGAATTCTCCGGAAGTTTTGACCCCTTCGATTTCTTTCTGGAAATCTTTGGGAATTAGCGCTAACAGGCTTTCGAATTTCGTGTCGGGTGCGTTCAGATTCAAGTCCATCGTGTATTTGTCGTCATCAATATCAATGTTTCCGGTTAAATCCAGTTTCAAGTCATTCAATGACATATCATTTTTCTTGATATCGAATTGGAGCTCTTTCAAGTTGGCACCGATTTCGGCTTGCCAGTTGAAATCAGTGTTGTTTACCCACACACTCTTACCTTGACGCAAATATATGTTTTTGAGTTCCAATAACACGTTTAGTATGGTGTTGGTCTCGGAAAAATTTCCTTGTAAGGCCATGTTCACGGCATCAACCCGGGCAAATGTCTGTGCTTGTTCGTCCTGGTAGTTTAACATCAGATTACGCACTTCGATGTTGTTGAAAGCGATGGCAGTTTCCGAACCGGACTCTTCCGTGGTTTCCACGGGAGTTTCTTCTGTTTTCACCTCTGTCGTGTCGGAAGGAACCATGATGTCCCAGTTGGCTTTTCCTTCGGCATTGACTTTGGGCATAAAATCACAATCTTTTAATAAAATGTTATTGATTATGATTTCTTTACCGGAAATTAAGGAACGTAAATTTACGGATGCCTCGAAAAGAGGAATATTGATTAAAGTGTCCCGTGTGTTCGTTTCTTCCTTGGAAATGACCACATTATCCAAGGATACGCTTAGGTTCGGGAAGTTTTTGAACATGCTCAGATGTACGTCCCCGATAGCCAGTTCGGCCTGGATGTATTTTGAGGATTTCTCCTCGATTAATCGTAGGATGTCACTTTTGAAAAAGACGGGTATAACCATCAGTGTGACAATAATTAGCACGATAATAATTGCTAGTGTTATAAATACTTTTTTCATACGCTATAAGTTATGTGTGTTGTTTGCGTTGTAAATGACAGTGTTGTAAATTATTTACGACAAGCTATCATGTATTGTTCTATACAAAGTTATACAAAATTATTTGAAGTAAGGTTTTATTTTTTTGAGTTTAAATAATGGTAAAATATTTTGGGATTCCAAGGTAGAATAGTCAATCTTACCGAATTTTCGTTTGGCGTTGAAGATGAGTTGAACATCTTCGTACACTAGATAGGGGTGATGTAAAACGCTTTTAAAACTCATGGTGTCCAGTTCCTTTTTTCGGATCAGCGCGGGATTCACGGAGAAATGGGGAAGTAATGAATCTATGTTCAGGTATTGAAATTTAATTTCTTTGAGTTGACGGGTGGCGTGAAAACCGCCCAGTTGTTCCCGGTAACGCAGGATTTTGTTGGCGTAGTACGGGCCAATGCCCCGGATACTGACCAATGCCGTGCTGTCGGCGGAATTGAGTTCGATTACAAGAGGTTTTGGGGAGACGGTTTGTGTCGTATCAGAAAGTCGGGAATAGGGAATCAAGAAGACCGGGTATTCACTCTTGTGAATGGTTCGTGGTAGCACGAATAATGCCATGGTAAGAATGCCCAATGTTATAATTCCTTTTTTCTCCGATTTTCTGATAAACATGGTTGTGATATTAGCTGTATAAACACCATCACAAGTTATGAATATTTTACTAAATAGTTACTATATTGATTTGATTATTTTACGTGAATTATCCGATTGCTTTTGATGTCATTAAATGCTTTTGGGAGCATATTAAATACAGGAGATGTTTCAATGCTTCTGCCTTTTACTTGCATTCGCCGTGTTCCGGAAATGAGGGATAGGGCCTCTGCCAGTAAGGGTTCGTTTTCATCGCCAAGTTGAATGCCGTTGAAAAGATCCTCTTTAACCTCGTGTTGGGGTGTCATGCCTTCCAAGGAGTTGGGATACCCGTCGATATTGGTGAATCGGGAGCATACCGGAAATATTAACCAGTTGGCCAGTTCTTTATCTGCCACTAATTTCCCATTTTCTTCATATTGCGGGGAGAAAGCGTACATGGTGACGTATTTTCCGTAAGTCTTTGTTCCCACGAGTTCGACATCCATAAATGCTTTAAGGCAGGCAATCGTGTACTCGGAGGCAGAAACAGTCTCGCCAGAGGTTAAGATATATACTTTCTGGGAGGGTAAATCCAGATTGCAATTGGTTTCCACGAAGAACCTGTTAAGTAAGTTTTCGTATTGGGAATCACTTTCGAATATTTTTTGGCAGGGCGAATTCCATGTTTCTTTGGAGAGAAGTGTACCTACCACGGCTTTTTCTTTGGGAACAATCGCGCTGCATAGGAATGTGGAGGCGTCATCGTCACCTCCGTGGTTGTACCTGAGGTCGAGTATAAGATCGGTAATCCCGGCTTCCTTAAATTCGTTGAAGGCTTTTACAATGCTAGTATTGAACGTTTTCGTGAAATTGGTGTACATGAGGTAGCCGATTTTGTGGTTTCCCCGTTCGAAGAGTTTGGTTATAAGAACGGGGTCTGCATCCATTTTCCGGGAAGTGATGGTGACAGTCTTTCCCGAAGGAGCTATGACATTCCCTTCTTGTTTTCCCATTCCCAAGTTGAGGGTCCCGGGATTGGTAAGTTTGCTGAGGTCGCTTTCTGTAAAGCTTTGCGAGTTCAATTCTAAGATAATGTCTCCTCGTTTCAATTTTTCGGCGGCAGGAGAACCGGGATAGACATATTGAACAACGGCAAAACATTTATCACTGTCCTTGAATCGCCCGTAAGCAAGCCCGTAACCGTAAGTTTCACCTGTTCCTGCCATTTCTTCTAGAAGTCCGTTGGCATCATCAGTGATCAGGGACCATTTGTCTTTGGAGGAAAGGAGGGCCTTGAAATATTCTTTCGGGTCTTTTTCTGATTCTGGTTTAATGTCCGGAATCTCGTCATACCACAAGTAGAATGTAGATAAATTGTTCTGAATGAATTGATTCATCCGTGTGGCTAATTCATTGTCTTCCGAGTGATTGTTGTCTTTTTCACAGGAAACTAAAAGAGATAGCACAAGGAATAAAGAAAATAGAATTTTTGATGTGTTCATGAATGATTTTTTTGTGATTGTTTGGTAAAATAAGTAAAATATACCGACAATTCCTATCTTTTGTCCGAATTTATGGCGAGGAAACGGGAAACTCAATTAAATCATAATGAAGTTTTTACTCTTTTCATGAAAAAAATGCGTGAAAAAAAATCGAAATAAATTTGTGAGAGAAACAAAAAGATATACCTTTGCAACCGCAATTGAGAAACACAATTGAAGGATTCAGTAGCTCAGCCGGTAGAGCACAACACTTTTAATGTTGGGGTCCTGGGTTCGAGTCCCAGCTGGATCACGAAAAGAGACTAAATTATTGATTTTTAGTCTCTTTTTTGTTGTAATACAGGTTTCGTGAGTGATACTTTTTTGAGACATGGTCAAATTTGAGTTATTGGTATGAAAAAATTCGTCTTATTATTGATGATTTGTGTTTTGGGGATTCATGTGTTTGCCGGAGATATTGATGAGGCACAAGTGCCTAAGGTAGTAAAGGAATGTGTGAAACAGGCGTACCCGGAAGTGAAGAAGATCAAGTGGGATTTTGAGGAAGATGAGAATGTCTACGAGGCGGAGTTTGAAATCAATGATTTAGAATATAAGTTGGAGATTACCCCGGAAGGAAAGATCGTTTATTCAAAAGAGGACTTGACGATCGAGTCTATTCCCGACGTGATCAAGGAGTATTTGAAGAAGAATTATGAGGGTTACAAGATCATGGGTGCCAACAAGATCACGAAAAAAGGCATCGTAAAATATGATGTCGGTATTGTAGGGAAAAATTCATACGGGCATAAACGTCACCATAATATTTATTTTGACGCGAAGGGGAACGTGGTGAAACAGTAATTATTCATTGAAATCGGTTTGGGTATAGGTTACCTAACCTTTTTTGTATTTTTATAGGGTGTTATCTTATAGTTCATTTGCTTATACAAAGAAAGATAGTGTTTCAAAAAGTGTGTAAATACCTTCTTTTCTCATGACTGCAAAATTATAAATAGTTCAATAAAATAATCTTGATTCTAAAAAATTATAAATAGGATATTTATAAATATCTGCATTTTGGGCTACCGTTCCCATTAGGAGAATAACGGCTTGGGGGTTTGGCATGGCGCCCCTCATGTTGATGACCCTCTTGTAATCCCTGTTCAGCCTTTCGATCCAGTTTGTGGTGTAAATCATCCCCCTGATTTCCCTCTCGTACTTGAAGTAGGTGAAATAGAACCTGTACCTGTCGTGGCAATATCTTTTCAAAACGGGATAACTTTTCTGCCACCTGGCAATAAACTCTTTAAATTTTTCGAAAGCCTTTTCCGGGGAGATCTCCCACTGGTCGGGAGCGCAAACCTGCTTGAGTTCTTCCATGACCTGTTTCTTGTCCCTGGGCTTGACTTTCCCAGCTATATTCCTCTTCAGGTGCACGGTACATAATTGTAAATCTGCTTTTGGAAAGGTTTCTGCCAGCACGTTTTCAATACCGGGCAATCCATCACACACCAGGAGATCAATCACGGCCACGCCTCTTTCCTTGAGGTCTTCAAACACGTCCTTCCAGTTCGTGGCACTTTCCGTGGGGAAATTCACCACGGCCAGCACCTCGCGGGTTCGGTCTTCTTTCACCCCCAAAACCGTGTAGTAAGCCTCGTTGGAAACGGAATCATCACGACGGGTGAGGACATAGGTGGCATCGATGTAAATTATCGGGTAACGATTATCCAGTTCACGACCTAGCCAGGCATTTACATCCTCGCGGGCCGTGTTCAACAAGCGGCTAACCTGGCTTTTACTGTAATGTTTGCCGTAAAATTGCTCGTAAATTTTACCCACCTGTTCCGTGGTTAAACCGCTGCAATAAAGGCTACTCACTAGCTTTTGAGCCTCTTCTTCCTGGTCTTTTAGCACCCCCAGTAACATCGGGTAAAAATGGTTGTTACGACTACGCGGGACCCGAAGCTCGAAGACCTTACCGCCATGACATACTCGACGACCACGAAAACCGTTACTCACGTCACCACGTGTCTCGTTATGAAGATCACGTTCCGATAACATTAAACTCTCTAAACCTTGTTTAACCAAGCCTTGTAAACCTAGTTCACCGTTTGTGATTTCGGAAATTATTTCCGAGATTTGTTCATGTGTAAATTCCATAATTATTCATTTTTGAAAATTGCATTACAAAAATAATCAATTCGGAATTTACACACTTTTTGAAACACTATCCTATAGTTTATTTACTAGTAGAAGAATTAAATATATTTCTATAATATTAAAAACCTGTTTAAATTTCGTGTTGATACGATAAAAATATTGGGTGGCAGTTGTTCAAGAGACTGATACAAGGGATCATCTAATGGTAAAGCCATATAAATTCACGTCCGTGATATTACTCTAATCCAACCCGTATAAAGAAGTAATTTAACCCAAATAATCTCGCTCCCTCAGAGATCATTCGATGCTTACCCGGAGCCTAGTCATTCCGTAATGTTTGAGCCACGAAGAAGCTTCGAATGATCTTCGAATAAGGGAGATTATTTCCCTAGGATTTCCGTGGGATTTCCCTTGTTTTTTTATTATAAGTTAGGTTTGGTGGTGTCGGGAAAAATTCATTCGGGTATAAACGTCACCATAATATTTATTTTGATGCGGAGGGGAACGTGGTGAAGCGATAGTTATTCTCTAAACTAAGCTTACTTGTAGGTTACCTAATCTTTTCTGTATTCTCCATAGGGTGTTGTTATATGAATAAATTTGCTCGGATGATAAAGAAATAGAGAGGTAGGGGGAGAGGAGGCGTTTATTATTCTTAGCGGAACCTCGTGAATAAGTCAGCGGGAAGTGAACGAGGAGGATTATTGATGTGTGTGGATGGTTTTGTAAAGATATGATTGAGGAACTTCGTGTTCCCTGGTGAGGGATTGTCTTGCTCTCGAAAGGGAACACGAAGTTGGATTAATTTATGCTCGTAATCTGTCTTTCAATCATCTTCGCGAATATTCCTTTTTGTTTTTTCAAGTATTCTGCTGATCCGCTTTCCACTACCTGACCATCTTTCAGCACGATTATTTTGTCGGCATTAGCCACGGTACGCATCCGGTGGGCGATGATCAGTACCGTTTTGTCCCGAACGAGTTCGGATATTCCGGCTTGAATTTTGGTTTCATTTTCCACGTCGAGGGAGGCGGTTGCCTCGTCAAGCAGGACGATCGGGGCGTCTTTCAGCAGGGCGCGGGCGATAGAGATACGCTGGCGTTCTCCACCGGACAGGGTTTCCCCGTTTTCCCCGATAATGGTCTGGTAGCCTTGGGGCATTTTGCTGACGAATTCATCACATTGGGCAAGCCGTGCGACGCGTAGTACTTCCTCGTCACTAGCATCCCGTTTTCCAATACGGATGTTGTCCATGATGGAGGCGTTGAAAAGAACCACGTCTTGGAATACGACAGAGTAATTTTTCAGCAAGGTTTCCGGATCGATACGACTGATGTCCTGTCCGCCGAGGGTTATTTTTCCCGATTGTATATCCCAGAAGCGGGCAGCCAGTTTGGCTGCGGTGCTTTTGCCGCTACCGGATGGGCCAACCAAGGCGGTCTTTTCTCCTTGTCTTGCCGTGAAAGAAACTTTATTTAGTATGGGTTTCCCTTGTTCATACGAGAAGTCAACTTCTTGGAATTCTATATTGAAATTTTCAGGTTTAAAGTTCGTGTTTCCTTGTTGGATCGGGAGTGATTCCATTTCATTCATCCGGTTGATACGGACATCCAGATAGAACAAGGCAGCGAGATTGTTCATGACTTCATTTAACGGGTTGTAAATCCGTGAACCGATCACCATGAATATCAAGTAGGTGAACAGGTCTACACTGCCGTTTGCCAGCATGTTGGCTCCCACGATTATCACGCTTGCCAGTCCGAGTTTCAAGATGCTTTGGGAACCGTTTACTAGGATGCCGAGGGTCAATTCATTGCGAGTCAGCATCTTTTCATAGGTGTCGATTCTTACGTCCAGTTTTTTCAAGTAATCACACTCTTGATTGTAGGACTTAATCTCTTGAATCGTGTCCAGTCCTTCCTGTATATGTTCGGTTACGGCCCGTTTTTTCAGATAATTGGTTTCGTTACTTTTGAGGATTGCTTTTTTCGAGAAGAGAATAATAGCCATAGCCAGCGGGACTACCCAGAATAGGGAGAGGGTTAATTGCCAGTTGTAGAAGGCCATTCCGATAGCGATCAGTAACAGGCTGATGAGAGAGGCAAATAGTTGGGGAACGGCATGAGAGAACGTGTGTTCCAAATCCGTGCAGTCGTCCATGATCGTGGCGGTCAAGTCGGAAAGGTTTTTCTCCCCGAAGAATGACAAGGGTAGTTTACGCAGTTTTTCAGCCAGTGAGATCCGTCGGTTGGCACTTTCGTCGTACACCGTGGTGTAGGTGGAACGATACTGTAAAACGGCGATGATGTACATGACGATCATGAAGGCAAGCCCTAGTAGGCTATAATAGAGAATACCGTGTGTCTCGGATGCTGATGGGGTAAATACCGGGCAAAGATAGTCTTCGAGAAACAGGAATACGAAAACGGCCGGCAGCATCAGTGCGATGTCAAGCAGGACGGTGAAAAATGTTCCTTTACAGAAGTCTTTCGCTCCTTGTGTTGAAAGGGCGAAACGTTTTTTTATCGTGTTAAGCATGAGTGATCTCCTTTCCAATAGTCCAGCGAACGGATTGCTGGTATTCGTTCCACATATGATTGTAAATCCCTTGTTGTTGGATTAATTCGGTGTGTGTTCCCTGTTCTGCTACTTTTCCTTTATCTATGACCAGGATATTGTCGGCATCGGTTACACTCGACAAACGGTGAGCGATCATCAGCACGGTTTTTCCTTTGGTCAGTTCTTTCAGGGCTTGTTGTATTAAGTGTTCGTTTTCCGGATCGGCAAAAGCGGTTGCCTCGTCGAGTACGATAATGGGAGCGTTTTTCAAGAAAGCACGGGCTAGTATGATACGTTGTTGTTCGCCCCCGGAAAGGTATGTCCCTTCCGAGCCTATTTTCGTGTTCAGTCCAAGGGGAAGTTTATCGATGATTTCCCGGCATTGGGCCATGTCCACGGCTTTCTCGACTTCGGGCTGCGTGGCCGTGGGATTGCCGTATTTAATGTTTTCAAGTAGGGTCGTTTTGAATAATTTCGTGTTCTGGAATACAAATGATATATGTTGCATCAATTCGTTCGGGGCGATGTCTTTCACGTTGATATTGCCCACCATCACTTGGCCTTCCGAGGTTTCCCAAAAGCGGGGAACGAGTCGGGCCAGGGTGGTTTTTCCCCCGCCTGATGCTCCGACGAGGGCAACTCTTTTCCCCTGGGGAATTCTGAAACTGATCCCGTCGATTGCTTTTTGTGTCGTTCCCGGGTAGTGGAATGATACTTGATTAAATTGAATACTGAAGTCTTTTAACGGTTTCGGGGAGGACGGAACGGGGAGTTTCTCGTAAGAAACTAGGTCTTCGAGACGTCCGATAGCCTCACTCGCTTGTCCCAAGGCTTGGTTTAAATACATGCTTTTCATGATACTTTGAGAGAAGACTGGGGTGATGAGGACGAACAGGAAAAAATTGAGTAACACCGGGGCGTGATTTCCCGTGTACCCGATCAACAGGATAGCCAGAGGGGCTAGAAAGAACACGAAACCATTGATAATGACGGTGTAGAATGACATGGGCTTTTCCCACATTCGAGTGTAGCCGAATACCATTTTATTATAGTTTTTGATGCTTTTGTGAAAGTTCTTGAACGAGTAGATGGTTTGCTGGAAAACTTTCACCACGGGAATTCCTCTCACGTATTCCACGGCCTCCGTGTTCATTTCTTCGAGGGCGGTCATGTAGCTTTGCATGAATTGCCGTCCTTTGGTACCCATCATGAATCCCATCACGATCATGGATATAATGACGGGAGCCATGCAGGCAAGGCCGAGTCGCCAGTCAAATGAAAAGATGAGTATGGCCGCAACGAGTGGAACGAGGAACGTGGCTGCCAGGTCGGGCATTTGGTGGGCCAGGAAACTGTGGGTGATTCCCGCGTTGTCATCAATGATTTTACGGATGCGCCCGCTGGTGTTGTAATCGAAAAAGCCGAGGGGCATTTGTACGATTTTACGCATGGCTTCACGGCGCAGGTTGGATTCAACTCGGAATGCGGCCAGGTGTGACGCCATCAGGGCCGCAAAGTAAAGAATCACGCTGCCCACGGCTAGACCGGCAGCCCACCACGCATAAGTTTCTATATTGCCGGAAACGATAGTTTCGCCGGGGGCGAGTAATTCTCTTACAATAAACCAGATCAGTATGTACGGCAACATACCTGCCAGCGCACTAAGGGCAGATAATGCCATGGACACGGGCAAAAGTGCTTTTCGATTGCCCATGTACTGCTGAAGTTTTTTTAATGTATTCATGATATATTATTTAATTGTTTGAACTTTGCTTTTGTGCCACGATACATAAATCTTCTTTGTTCTTCCGGTGTAGGGTGATATTGGTAAAGCCGGATTGGGCAAGGATGTATTTTAGTTCGCTGCTTGGATGCACTACCATTCCTTCTATGCGGCTTGTCCAGGTTTCGTTTGTTGGGTCACTTGCCTCACAACAGATTAGAAAGAATCCGTTGTCTTTCAGCACTCGTTTCACTTCAATAAATGCCCGGTGAAGATCACCCCAGAAGTAGATTGTTTCGAAAGCGGTAACAACGTCGAATGAATTGTCTGCATACGGGAGCCGGTCGGCACTCCCTTGATCCACGAAACAACGTGTGCCAAGGTGTTTCATGTTTTTCTTTCGGGCAAATGCCACGCTTTCCTGTGAGATGTCGATGCCGTGAACTTTCCCTTGCGGGCATAGTTTCAGTATTTCCGATAAGTTGGCCCCACCGCCACAGCCGATGTCGAGAGTGTTCCGCTCCGGTTGCCGTACTAGGCAGGATCTGGCCCAGCGTGACAGAGGGGCGTGTCCCTTGTTCATACCTCTTAATATCATTCTGCCGAGAAATCCTTCCGGTTTTCCAGCGTTTTGGAAAAACTTGTTGATAAATCCTTTCTTCTCCATGGTTATTATATTAATTTTCGATGTCTTTCAATAAAGAACAATATTTAAAATCGTTCAAAAAAAGAGAGCTTGTATTTCTACAAGCTCTCCGTGGGGTGATTTTGATTGTGGGATGCGTTATATTTTGTTTGTCAACATTTCTTTTCGTCTTTTTTTTCGTCATGTGGTAATATGAATTTTATTTTAGACAAAATTACAACTCCGGGAGGAACGGGACAATCCCTAAAAATAGTGAATTTTTAATGGAAAATTTCTGAATCATAGTAAATATGGGCCCCCCTATATCAAGTAGTCTGAACGGGTAAAATCATCATTTTTAGGGATTGTCGGGATGTGTGATTACTTGTTTATTTACATTTAAATAATGAACCGAACTATGCAAAAGTTGAAGAATGACATCAGAAGAGAGCTGTTGAAGTCCGCGGAAGAATTGTTTCTACGAAAAGGATTTCAGAAAACGTCCATGCGTGAAATTGCCGAGACGGCGCAAGTCGGGTTGGGAAATATTTATAATTATTTTAGTGGTAAGGATGACCTTTTTTGCTCGATCGTGTATCCCGTTACCCATGCTTTTGAGCGGATGCTGGAAAAGCATCACGGGCATTACGGGGCTGATGTGATGGAGATATTGAGCGAGGTTTATCTTCGGGAGGCGGTTGACGAGTATATCGTGCTGATTCGTCGCTACCGGGAATTGATGATCTTGTTGTTGTTCCGGGCTCAGGGATCATCCCTTGCGAATTTCCGGGAAAGTTTTACCGATCGTTCCACTGAGTTGGTGAAAGAGTGGTTTTCGGAAATGAAATACAGGTATCCCGTTCTGAACGTGACGGTTTCCGATTTTTTTATCCATCTTCATTCCGTGTGGATGTTTACTTTGTTCGAGGAAATTATCATGCATAAGATAGAGGATCAGGAAATTGAGCAAATCGTGGCCGAGTACGTTAAGTTCGAGATTACCGGGTGGCGGGATATATTGAAAATATAGGTGAATGTTATAGAAGTATGAAAATTTATACTTAATTTCGATGGCAAAGTGACCGGGTTCATAAGGTATATTTGTAGATGATTGTCCGGTCGGAAGAACAAAAAACAGGCACGTGTATGGACACTTTTTACGAGGAAGATATATTGGGAGAGGGGTTTCAACGAACGACACTTTCTTTACGGGATGATTACGAGGGATCGGCGGTTGCCACGCTTGTTCGCCGTTTGTCGGATACGGGAAACGGTCGGTCGGTGCTTTATATTCACGGTTTTAATGATTATTTTTTCCAGCGGGAGATGGCTTGGCGTTTGAATGAACGGGGTTTCCATTTTTATGCGCTGGATTTACGAAAATACGGGCGTTCATGGTTATCTCATCAAAAGTTTAATGACATCCGGGATATTCGGGCTTATTTCGAGGAGATCACACTCGCTTTGCAAATGATCCGGGAGGAGGGAAGCCGGATAACCGTTTTGTTAGGACATTCCACGGGCGGGTTGATTGCCACGCTTTACGCTAAAGAACACGGGGATAGTTCTCTTTTTGACGGTATCATATTGAACAGTCCTTTCTTTGATTTTAATAAAAGTTGGTTTGTGAAGAAGTGTATCCCGTTTGCCTCGTTCGTGGGAGGTTTTTTACCGGGGATAAAGATTGCCGGAGGATTCACGGAGCAATATGGTAAATTCCTACACCGGGAGAGTCGGGGTGAGTGGGAGTATAACTTGGCTTGGAAACCGCATGTTGCGCCCCGGATTAATTTGGGATGGGTTCGGGCTATTCATAGAGCACAACGGGAGTTGAGGCAGCCTTTTGAAGTACGAAAACCCGTGCTGGTTTTACATTCGGAGAGGTCTGTCTCGAGTTTCTCGGACGAGGAACAAGTGCAGTCCCGCGATGCTATATTGAATGTGAGAGACATTCAGCAGGTAGCACGGAATATCCGGGGGCAGGTGGAGATCGTGTCGGTCTTGGGTGGTCTGCACGATTTGGTCCTATCCTGCAAGGAGGTCCGGGGAAAGGTCTACCAGATCATGTTTGACTGGCTGGTGCGTCAGAACGGGACGAATGATCGTAATTGTCCGGGTTAAAGCACGTGGTAAGTTTTATGGTGTGATTAAAAAAGAGAGGGTCCGCGACCTGATAGTGTGTGTATTTGGGTTATTGTTTTGAAGATTTCGCGGACCCGATAGCTCTAGGGACCCTCACGGTCAGCTGTTTGCGAGCTTTTGTTTTTTAGTTAAACAAGGGACGTATCCCACAGTTAACGAATTATGAAAAAAAAAGAAATGGTTTTAATGAACCTGATTTTACTCGATGTCTGTTATTTCTAAGTTTATTTATTTATTATTGTTTCATTAAGTTGATGTAAAGGTACAAGATTATTATTAATCCAAGTAACCTATAATTGTATGTGAATGTTGGTTGTTTTACAATAATAATAGATTGTTCTTGTTTTTGTTCTTGTTGGTTGTGGGGAAGAATAGAGGAGCGAGAAAAAATGGCTATTTTTAAAAGAAGGAACGGTGTGCTAATGTTGGATGTTTGAATTGGGAGGAAATGGAGAAGGTGCGTGTCAAAAATAGTCGCATTATGTTTCTTGTGTTTCGGGGATCTGGGAGTATTTTCCATACTTTTGACTTGAGTTCTTTATGAAAATAGTGTATAAGTATGAAAGATGTTTCACTGTATGAAAGTTTCCTGGCGGAATTGCGAAAGAAAATACCGCAAGGGGCTAAGTTGACAAATACTTTGGTTGATATGTTGTATATCGAACGGGAAGCGGTTTATCGTCGGTTGCGCGGCGAGGTCCCGTTCACGTTTATGGAGGTTATGACTATCACCAAGGAGTTGGGAATTTCTCTGGATAATCTGACGGAAACGGATACATGTAAGAGTCGTCCGTTTCAATTGAAATTGGTGGAGTATGCGAACCCGCTTGATGCGGATTTCCGGATGATGCAGGATTTCGTCGAGATATTCGCTTGTGCGGAGAATGAACCGGACTGGGAGGCCGGTTTCTCGACGAACACTCTTCCCAAGTCTTTTTGCTACTATTATCCCGGGATCACACGTTTTTATTTATTTAAATGGTTATATCAATATAGCAACGTGGATACGGTGAAACCTTTTCGTGAGGTGGTGATTAACGATCGGTTAGCTAGGATTCAACAGGACTTTTTACATGGAATGCGGTGTGTTAAATCCTCTTTTTATATTCTTGATCATCTGGTGTTTCATTATCTGGTGACGGATATGTTGTTCTTTGCCAGTATTAACTTGATTACACCCGAGGAGTTGAAGGAGTTGCAAGAAGAGTTGATCTTGCTGCTGGAGAAGTTGGAGCGTTTCACGGCGAAAGGATTGCATGAGGATACGGGGAACGAAATGTATATTTATCTGTCGAATATTAATCTTGACACTAGCTACTGTTACCTGGGTAGCCCGAATTATCAATTAAGTATGTTGAAGGCATTCACATTGAACGTAATATCATCTTTTGACTTGGAGACGTTCAACCGGTTGAAGAGCTGGATGAATTCGTTAAAGCGTTCGTCCACGCTGATTACGGTGAGCGGGGAGAAGGAACGGGTACGTTTCTTTAGTGACCAGCACCGTTTGGTGCTGGACATGACGAACGCGGTCTGAAAAAGTTTTTCATGACCGTGTTCGTTTCTTATTATAGTTTCACGATTTTTTCGTTTGTTCTTTTCAGGTGAAACCATGAAAAAAGAAAAAGAAGGAGTACGTAAAGATGTTCCGATGTCCAGTACACCGCTAGCGGGACTTCTCCGATCCGGTTGATAGAAGAGAGGTAAACAAGATATATGATGATCGTGATACATTGATAGATGAATGCAGCACGGGTAGCCCCTGTTCCTGATACTGCGTTACAGAATACGTGTGCGGGAAGGGAGAGAATGTAATTTGATAACATAACAACAAAGGGCCAGAAAGCTAATTGCACGAGTTGCTTGTCCGGGGTGTAAATGCCCATGACCGTGTGGGGAAATAACAGGGCAATCGCGATTAACGGGGTGCCAAGAATGTAGCCGAGACGAATGATTTTCCGACACAAGGGCATGATTTGTTTTCTTTCCCCGGCTCCCGCCAAGTTACTGACGAGTGATCCCGTGGTGGTGGAAAAGGAACTCACGATGACGAAGAAGATCGTGGATATACTTCGGATGATATTGGCAATTGCTAGTTGCGTGGTACCGAGATGCTCGATGAGAATAAAGAAAAGGAACCAGGGTGCCACACTGATAAAGGAGTGCATCATGCTCCAGACGGAGAGGCGGAAAAGTTGTCCCATGAGTCGTTTGTTAAAAATGGCGAAGAGACCGTAATGTTGTTTGTCTATTTTGAAACGAGTATAGCTGACCAGCACGAGTAATCCTCCCAGTTCGGAGATCGTGGATGCTATGGCGGCACCTGATATGCCCAAGGCAGGAATCTTCCCGGTACCGAAAATCAGCAGATAGTTCAGTAACACGTTCATACTTGCTAGAGTGACGGCAGAGACGGTGAGTATACGGGTTTTGGTGATTCCCACGAAAAATGCCCGGAAGGCCAGCATCGGAAAGGCGAAAAGCAGGCCGAAAGTTCGCCAGTCCAGATATTGTATAACAGCCTCGTATATTTCCGGGGAAGTCAGTAATCGTTGTAGAATGAATGGAGTGAATATTTTAGACAGGCCGAAGAGCGTGACGGCGAGCGTGGTCAGAAAAAATAATCCTTGGAAGAACACTTTTCCCGTTTCCGCAGGACGTTGTTCACCGTTTCGGCGGGCTATCATTACTTGCAAGCCGAGACTGAACCCGAATCCCAGTATGTAAAGGGAAAGGTAGTACATTCCTGCTATGGCGGAGGCTCCTAGTTCTGTTTCTCCGACATGTCCGAGGAATATGGCATCCGTGATATTTATTAATTGTTCGACTAACACGCTCATCATCACTGGATAGTTGATGAGCCAGATTTGTTTGCTTGTAAAATTCATTATTCAACTTGAATAGCACATAGCAAGTTATTTCCACAAGAGTGGATCACTTGTTATGTTCGGTAAATAAAAAAGGGTATAAACTCTGTTCCCGGAAACATATTCTGTCCCCGGCAGGCTTGTGCCTGCAATCGGAATACTATACAAGGAGCGTAGCTATATACAGAGTTGTGCTTTCATGTTGAATAATAGAGTTAACGATACAAACATACAAAAAAGATGTGAGATTCTTCTTTTTTGTAAAACTTTTATATCAAGGATGAATCGGGAATACGGTATGTAACCCTCTATTTTCGAGGACGTATAATATAGGTAGGATGGGAAGTTTCTCCCATGGATTAATAAAAAAATTAGAAGGTTATGAAAGAACGTGAAGAAAAGAAGAAGAAAGTGGCGAGTGATGACCGGCGCGCCCGGAATATTCCTTCAAAACAAGACAAAAGTTGGGTCGGTGAACAACAGATGCAACAAGAGCAATTTGACAAGACCGAATTCGAGGAACGGGAGGCTAAAAGACATCCTAGAAGAAGGATATGTCACTGATTTAGTGCTTATTTTCGAGGGTAATATGTTTTTATTACCCTCGTGTTATTTTTACGGCCCGGATTGTTTGTTTATTAAAAATATTATCGTAGATTTGTCGTGATTTTGAGTTTTGATTTGATCGCTACAGAGCGTTTGCCTTCATCGTATTTTAAATGTATCGTTAAGCAGACTTTTCTAGACAAGATCCAACCTCAAGTATTTAAATTATTAATTTTAAAGTTTGTATTAATGAACATTTACATTTCAAATTTAAGTTACGACGTGAATGATAGTGACTTAAGAGAATTATTCGAAGAGTACGGTGAAGTTTCTTCAGCAAAAGTTATCATGGATAGAGAAACCGGAAGATCAAGAGGTTTCGGTTTCGTGGAAATGTCTGACGACACGCAAGGGCAAAAAGCTATTGATGAATTGAATCAAGCTGAGTACGATGGTAAGGTTATCAACGTGAACGTTGCAAAACCGAGAACCGATCGTCCGGCCGGTGGTCGTGGCGGTTTTAACCGTAATGGTGGCGGTCGTGATCGTCGCAGTAACGGTGGTGGCCGTAGTTTCGAGAAAAGATTCTAAAATATTTTGGATATAAGAAAAGGTGGTTTTTTAACCACCTTTTTTTATTCTGTAACCCGATCTGTGAAGAGGGTTGCTGTTGATGCATGAGAGAAGATATAGGACGCCGGGTATACTCCTTGTTTCTGCACGAGATGTTCCATGATTTCTTGTTTATCAGATCCGATGACGGGGATTAATATAGCCGAACTTTTTAAAATTACGGTCCCTGTCATTGTAATTCTTTGTTGTCCGGTCTTCGGGTGGTGTGAAACCGCATAAATTCGTTGGTCGGTCAGTAGATTCATCGAATCACTGAATATGGAGGCCACGTGTCCATCAGCCCCAATGCCCAGTATCGTGCAGTCGAAACGGGGCATATTCGAGTAGCCGGGGAGTTCCCATTTTACCATTTCCGAATATCGTTCAGCTTCAACTTTAGGTTCTTGTTCTCCCCAAATGCGATGAATGTGATTTTGAGGAATATCCAGAGGCATGAAAAGAAGGCGTTCGGCATGTTTGAAATTGCTCTCGTCGTCTTCCGGCGACACGCATCGTTCGTCTACCCAGTAAAAGCGAAGAATGTCCCAAGGGATATTATTCCGGTATTCTTTTACCCATAATTTGAAAAGTTGTTGCGCCGTGGAACCTCCGGACAGGGCGATATGAAAAGGTTTCGATTTGCTTTTTTTAATCACCGTTATCAAAGTTTCGGTCATTGAACGCAATGTTTCTTCGGCAGTTTTATATACTTCTATTTTCATGATTGTATGGATCTAATTCGTACCTGTTTATACGATGCAAGTTACGGTTTATTCATGATATAAACAAGAAAAAAAGTTAAAAACCCTTACTGATTTTAGATTTTAAATTTTAGATTCCAACCGCACGAGGCAAGCGCTTATTCTGTGATTTCGTGATTGCCGATTAGGTGGTTATAGAATCACAGAATCATTCAATCGGCAATCACTTAATCTTTTAATCTAAAATCTATAAGTTTGTAACTCGCCGCAGGCGAATGTTTTTCACAGATTTATTGAATCTACGGATGAAGAGGGTGGCAGCGAACATGAGGCCGCCACAGAATCCGGAGAGTAGTCCGGGAGCCCCGAAGTCGAGCAGGATTCCGGCAATATATGCTAGCGGTACGGCGACAAATAGATAGGAGACGAGAGCATAGATCATGGGGCGCTGCACGTCAGTGATGCCTCGTAAGGCTCCGAGTGCGGTTACTTGTAATCCATCGAAGATTTCAAACACGGCAACCACGAAGAATAGGTTGCGAGCCACTTTTATCACGTCGGGATCAGGGGTGAAAATGGATGCGATGGGGGCCCCGAAAAGGGCGTAGATCACGGCTGCTCCGGCCATGAAAATAACGGCAAGGCGGAGAGAAGCATGGGCGTAACGACGCATTTTCCCGATATTTCCCCGCCCGAATTCATGACTGACGAGTATGGTAGAGGCTCCGGCGATTCCGCTGGAGATCATGAATGTAAGTGAAATCATGGACATGACAATTTGATTTGCCGCAAGGGCAATGGTGCCTAACCATCCCATCATTACGGTGATGAGGCTGAGGGATAGAAATTCCACGACCATTTGTCCGGCTATGGGGTAGCCGACTTGTAATAGTTGTTTGATTTTCCGACGGCTCGTGTTGCTAAATTGAAAAAAACGAAATACGGGACTGTATATTTGGGAACGATGGATGTAAAGAAAAAAAGCAATAGGCATCATCAGGCGGGAGATTAATGTCGCTAGTCCCGCACCCGCTACCCCAAGAAATGGCGCACCGAATTTACCATATATAAATATGTAGTTCAGGAAAATATTCATCAAATTGCATGAAATCGTGATCACCATGGCTACCTTCGTGTTTCCAATTCCTTCCATGTATTGTTTAAATGTCATGAACAGGATGAACGGGATGACCGAGAATGAGGTCAGGATATAATATCCTTTGCATAATTCTACAACTTCTGCGGGTTGTCCCATCATGGAAAGGTAGGGCATGAGCATGAACAAGAAAAGGGTGAGTACGAGTGACACGGTTGTGTTCAGTAGAAGTGAATTTTGGAAAAATCCGGCTATACGTTCTTTATCATCAAGCGCATGAGCTTGGCCCACAAGTGGGGTTAGGCCGGTGGCAATACCCATGCCGACAACCATCGTGTTCATGATAATTGCTCCCGCTAATGACACGGCTGCCAATTCCGGGGCTCCGAGTTGTCCTACCATGATGTTATCAGCCATTTGTACGATCGCCTGACCGGCTAATGATAACATGATCGGGAAGGCTATGTTGATGTTCTGTTTGTAATACAGTGAGTTAATTCTCATGACTTGAATTTTAAAAACGGGGACAAAGATGTACATTTATTGTCACAAATAAAAATGTTGAAATCTTTTTGCGGGAAATGAAACTAGATTAATCATCGTTTCCGTATAATGAATAAATGAAACGCAAAAATTTGAGAAATTTAACTATATATTAAGTCAAAAAATTGCGAGAATTGGAAAATATGTGTATTTTTGGTTTCGTAAATAGAGAGAAATGAAAGGATTGATATTTCGATATTTTTCGTTGTTACTCCTCTTTTTGGTCATCGGGGTAAATCTCTTTGGAAGTGAAGGTTCCAAGGGGAATATTCCTGTTTCTGATAAGGAGAACATAGAAAAAGCGTCGGAAGAATTCCAGGTTTCCACTACCCCGTTTGATCAGCATGGAGTTTTTGAACGAACTTTAGAGTTTTCAAGTCGGCAGATTGTTAATAATGGAAGTCGGGAACAATTCTCCCTCTCGTTCTATCGGAAAACAGAACTTGCGTCACGTAGAAGTGAATTCCGGATGATGGAAGAAAAGACTTACGGGTATTTTTCCGATTTGCTGGGACTTCGACATCTTCAAGGTTTCTACGTGTTCGATTTGTGTAAAATCATTATTTAGCTATTCCTAGGTCCGTTTTGTCCAGTGTCACGAATGGTGATACCGGTGAGTTGTACTCGCTCATTGAAAGCGTGTTTTGATATGACATGCTGGTATAGAGGTGACTAATGTAATTATGGTATCTTTCTTCGGATACGGACGGACGAATTATATCCTTATTTTTCAGTGTATTATAAAATTGAATTTATTCATAAACGAATAATAATAGTAGACCTATGGAGAATAGTAAAGAAAATGCCAAGGGTTTTACCAACTCGGCATTATTTCAGACATTGTACCCGATTGTGATCATGTTAGTCATATTTGGTTTGGTTTTCTTGGCATTATACGTGGCATTATAATATTAAAGCGTTTAAAATATAAAAAATACTCCTATGAAAAAGACAGCAACAAAACAAGGAACAAGAAGAAGTTTAGGTATTTCTGCATTTCCGATAATCATTCTGTGTTTTATACTGGCAATGGTTATTTATCATTTCGTGTATGGTAATCCGGCTAATTTTATTAATAATGACCCGAATAATCATCCTATTCAGGGAAATTTGCTAGGTACGATTTATAAAGGGGGGATCATCGTTCCGGTTATCCAGACCTTGTTATTTACGGTATTGACTTTAAGCGTGGAGCGGTTGATTGCCTTAAAAAGAGCAAAAGGAAAGAAGAATTTGCAACAATTCGTGACGAAGGTGAAGAGTGATCTTGAGGAGGGGAATATTGAGGCTGTTCGCCAAGCTTGTGACGAACAGAAAGGAACCGTGGCAAACGTGATTAAAGCATCGCTTTCTACTTATTCACAGGTGTCAGTTTGTGACACGTTGTCGAAAGAAGAGAAACAGTTGGCAGTACGGAAAGATCTGGAAGAGGCTACCATGCTTGAGTTGCCTACGATGGAACAGAATCTGGGGGTAATAGCCACGATCACGACTTTAGGGACGTTGATGGGATTGCTCGGAACTGTAATCGGGATGATCAAGTCTTTCGCGGCATTATCTTCTGCCGGGGGAACGGATTCTATTGCCCTTTCTACCGGTATTTCGGAGGCTCTTGTGAACACGGCTTTCGGTATTGCAACCGGGGCGTGTGCTGTGATTGCTTACAATTTCTTCACTAGTAAGATAGACGGGATCACGCATAGTATTGACGAGATCGGGGCTTACTTGGTACAGAGTTTCACGATTAAACAACGCTAGTATACACTTGTTAATATATACGTTATGAGTCAGAAAATTAAAAAGAAATCAACGTTCATCGACATGACGGCCATGAGCGACGTGACGGTACTGTTGTTGACGTTTTTCATGCTGACTTCCACGTTTATCCAGAAAGAACCGGTGCAGGTGAACCCGCCGCAGTCGGTTTCCGAGATCAAGATTCCCGAATCAAATATCGTCTCTATTTTAGTCGAGCCAACGGGAAAGGTGTTCATGGGACTGGATAAACCACAGGATCGTATCGAGGTGTTGAAAAAGATGGGAGAGAGTTATCAGATTGAATTTTCGGATCAGGAATTGAAAAAATTCAGTCTGTGTAATTCATTCGGGGTGCCTATTCAGGGAATGAAACAATTCTTGGCATTATCATCGGAAGAACAGGATAAAGTGATCATGAATTATGGAATTCCTTGTGATAGCACGAATAACCAGTTTAAATCGTGGATGCAATTTGCCCGGGAGGTGAACAAGGACTTGGTGATCGCTATCAAGGCGGATCAGAAAACTCCTTACCCGTTGATTAAGGATATTATGGCAACGTTGCAGGATCTGCGAGAGAATCGTTATAACTTGATTACTTCGTTGCGTAATATGCCGGAGGTATGATAGAACCTTATAACTTGTAATTTATTTATTATGGCAGAAATACAACAAAAGGATAGCGGGGAACGCAAGAAAGGGAAACAGAAGAAATTCAGTATCCGGGTGGATTTTACGCCTATGGTGGATATGAATATGTTGTTGATTACTTTCTTTATGCTCTGCACGTCCATGAGTAAACCCCAGACAATGGAAATCAGTATGCCGAGGAAAGATTTGTTGAATGAGCAGGAGCAGAACAAGGTGAAGGCTTCCAAGGCAATGACTATTTTGTTGGGTAAGGAGGGGAGAGTGTACTATTATATGGGAGAGCCGGACTACGAGAATCCCGATATGGTGCAGGAAACCGATTTTTCCCCGAACGGTTTGCGTGCAATCTTGTTAGGACGTAATCAGGTGGTGATGCAGAAGATCCGGGAGTTGAAACAAAAGAAAGCAAACTTGGAGATCTCGAACGAGGAATACCTGAAAGAGGCTGCCGAGATCAGAAAAGATAAGGATTCTCCCGTTATATTGATCAAGGCTACCGATTTTGCGAATTACAAAAATTTGATTGATGTGCTCGATGAGATGCAGATATGTAATATCGGACGGTACGCGATCATGGATATAACTCCGGGGGATTTGCGATTGTTACAGGATAAGACACACGACGGGTATGCCGATGATTTGAAAGAAGTCATCGAGTACCGGGAGTTAAAACAATAAGACCATGGCAAAGGATATAAATGTAAATTCGGTAGAGTGGTGTGATCTGATATTCGAAGGAAAGAATAAGGATTATGGGGCTTACGAGTTGCGTAAACACTCTCCCCGGCGTCACTTGACGGCCTATGTCGTGATTATAGGTTGTGTGGTTCTGGCAATGGTTCTTCCGGCTTTTGTTCGTTTCCTGACACCCGTTAAGGCGCAGGAAAAGATGGTTACGGTGACGGAATTGTCTGATTTGAAGATGGATTTGCCGGAGGTGAAGGAAGAGAACAAGATCGTGGCGGTGAATGTTCCGCCGCCACCGACGTTGAAGACAACGATTAAGTTCACGGCTCCCGTGATTAAGAAAGATGAAGAGGTTCGTGAGGAAGACGAGATTAAAACACAGGATGAGGTGAACCAGGCGAAAGCGGCGATTTCCGTGGCGGACGTGAAGGGTAATGACGAGGAAAACGGTAAGGATATTGCTGATCTGGAAGACCATAAATTGATCGTGGCAAGTGAAGATGAGGTCTTTCAAGTGGTGGAACAAGCTCCCGAATATCCGGGAGGTATGGCTGCCTTGATGAAATGGATCGGTAAAGAGATCAAGTATCCTTCTATTGCCCAAGAAATGAATATAGAGGGAAGAGTAATCGTACAATTCGTGATCGGACGGGACGGGTCGGTACGTGATGTACAAGTGTTGCGTACGGTCGACCCGACGCTGGATAAAGAAGCCGTTCGCGTGGTAAAGGCCATGCGTAAATGGATTCCCGGAAGACAGCGGGGTGAACCGGTTTCCGTGCGGTTCACTTTACCGATCACGTTTAAATTACAACAATAAAAGAAATGATTCTGTGATTTAGTGATTGCCGATTAGGTGATTAAAAGAAAGCGTTGGATAGCGAGTGAAAATTACTAAATCTAAAATCGTAAATCTAAAATTAAAAAGGTATGAATATTCGAATCGGCTTTTGGCTGTTATGCCTGATCTCCCTTGTGGCTTGTAAAGGGAAAACTTCAGGAGTACAAGATACCTTGTTTAGCGGGGTAATTCGAGTTGCAGTCGACGAAACGCTGTCTCCCTTGGCCGAGGAAGAGATTGCAGTTTTTGAAGCGCAATATAATCAGACAGGTATCGTCCCGATATATACGAGTGAAGTGGATGCAATAACCCTGTTGTTATGCGACAGCGTGCGCTGGGTGTTGGCCACACGCCCTTTATCGGGGGACGAATTAGAGTCATTCCACAGCAATAAGTTTTTTCCGGAGTCCATCAAGATAGCTACTGATGGTGTTGCTTTGATTGTAAACAGGCAAAATGCCGATTCGATATTTAACGTGAGTACTTTAAAGAAAATATTTTCCGGTGAGATAACACGTTGGAACCAATTGTCGGCGGACTCGAAATTGGGAGAAATACAAGTCGTGTTTGACCACCGGAATTCCAGCACAGTACGTTACGTGCTGGATTCGATATGCGGGCGGGGTAACTTGTCTGATCGATGTCATGCCGCCGGAACGAATCGGGATGTCATCGAGTATGTTACTCGAACTCCCGGTGCTATGGGGGTAATCGGGGTCAATTGGATTAGTGACGAACAGGATTCTTTATGCCGGGATTTTCGAAAAGAAATACAGGTGGCACGGATCAGTCGTGCGGAGTTACCTACTTACGGGAATAGTTACCAGCCTTACCAGTATTACCTCTACACGGGGCAATATCCATTATCTCGTGATATATACATTTTACTGAATGATCCCCGGAGCGCGCTTCCAACCGGGTTAACCTCCTTTTTTGCAGGAGCAAGAGGACAGCGAATCATATTGAAAGCCGGATTGTTACCTGCCACGATGCCCGTGAATATCGTGAACGTGAGGGACCAACTTTAATGAATAATTTATAAGATCATGAAAACGAAATTAATTATATGCGGATTATTTTGCTTGCTGGCAGCGACGAGCGTGAAGGCAGCAGACAATAAGGTCGGAATAGATCTTTATGAATCGGGAATGATCGGGGCTGCCAAGGCTTTTTTCCTCGATAATTTGAAGCAACAACGAGAGGGTGTTTTGCAAGCAGAAACCTGTTACTATCTGGGAGAATGTTATCTGGTGTTGGGACTTCGTGATTCTGCCGGGATATACTACCAGAAAGGGATAGAGTTTATGCCTGACTATTCTTACAACCGGATCGGGGTAGTTGGGTTGAAATTGGGGAAAGATGTGGACGGTGAAGAGTTGTTCAAAGAGGTGTTTACAAGCAAAAAAGACAAGAAAGATGCCGGCGTACAGTTGGCAATAGCCAGGGCATATTTGTATGCAGGTAATATGACAAAAGCAATGGAACACGTGAATCAGGCGAGAGAGTTGGATGCTAAAAGTGGGTTGCCGTACTTGGTGGAAGGAGATATTCTGGCTGCACAGGGGAAAGTTGGGGAGGCTTGTGCCAAATACGAAATGGCCGCTTATTTTAGTCCGGATTGTGTGGGAGCATACTTAAAACAGGCTCGCTTGTACATGTCGGCCAATCGTTCCTTATCGTTGGAAAAGTTGGATAAGGCCCGGGAAGAATCCCCGGAATTTTGTGGTATCTATTGTATATTAGGGGAACTGTATGAAATGGCCGGAGATAGTAAGGCTGCTGCAGATAATTATTCTAAATTTATTCAGTCAGGGTATTATGATCAGGATCATTTGTTGCGGTATGCCGGTATATTGTATTTCGATAAACAGTATGAAAAGATGTTGCCTGTACTTCAATCCGTGTTGAAAGAAAAGCCGGAAGATTTGGTGGCAAAACGTTTATATGCTTATTGCCTTTCTAAACGGGAGAATGGGGAAAAATGTCTGGAGGCTATAAAGCATTTTATAGAATCTACTCCTGAAGAGAGTCAGATTTGTCAGGATTATCTTTGTTACGCGGAACAGTTGACCGTGAAAAAAGAGTATAATGAGGCAATTACTTATTATAAAAAGGCATTGAATGCGGATTGCAAGCGTCAGGAGTTATTGAAAGATATTGCGGATCTTTTCGTGAAAAATAGAGATTTGGATTCGGCCGTGGTCTATTATCAGCAATATTTTGATTTTGTGGAGGAACCGGCCGCGGAAGATTTGTTGAAACTGGGGAAATGTTACTATAATCTGGCTTGCCAGGATTCGGTGCCGGAATTGCAAAAGGAAGAGCTGATAAAAGCAGATACTTTATTCAAAGAGTTAAGTATCCAAGTTCCTAATAGTTACGTGAGTTATTTTTGGCGGGCCCGGGTAAATTCCATGCTTGATCCGGAAACAACGAAGGGGTTGGCAAAACCATATTATGAGAAAGTGATAGAAATAGGATCAGTACAACCGGAACGTTATAAACGGGAACTGATAGAAAGTTATAAATACTTGGGATATTATCATTACGTGATTGCTGATGCTATTACCACAAAAAATAATGGGAATCCTGATCCGGCAAAAGGAGAATACGGGGAGGCAAAGTCATTTTTCTCTAAAGTATTAACGTTGGATGCCAAGGATGAGGTGGCACTGAAAGCTCTTGAGAGTATTAAGCTGTGAATCGGTAAAAGTGTGTCGATTGTGGGGGTATTCTTGTATTAGAATATCCCCAATTTTAATAAAATGAAAATTTAGTATTCGTAAAAGATTAAGTTTTGGTACGGAAATTGCTTTATAGCGGAAGAGTTGTTTATTGAATATTTAAATAGATTGAATTATGAAGTGGATTTTGCGGGCGATACCAATTTTACTTTTGATGGTTTGTTTTGGAGGGCAGGCTATGCCGGAGGACATGCCAAGAGAAAGAAGAGTGGAGACCACCGGGGAATCGATGAATAGTTCAGAGATTACAGCTACTTTTTCGGCAATTGATCTGACGGACGTGTATGATTTTCTGGAGAAGTCATTTATGTTGACGGATATTGTGGATTTACCCGAGGATGTAGAAATTCAAAAAGACAAACGGGTGAGTTCTGCGAAAGAGATTCTTAAACAAGGTATTGATGGAAAGAATAGTCATGACGCGTGGCGTGATGAAATCTTTGATTACTTGTCTATGAAACATATCCAGGGATTTTATATTTACTGGATGAATAAAATGATTATTTAATTTGTAATAATCATATAAACGTATTATTGGAATTCAGTACATGGCCTGAATATAATATGGCTGGGTGGAAACTATTCCGAGTGAATATACGTTAAAGTTATAAGTTAGTATTTAAAGAACGTTTAAATCATATATTATGACACAGAAAGTCGGATACGTGACACAAGTGATTGGTCCTGTTGTGGACGTCATTTTTGAAGGTGGAGGGGTTGACTTACCTCCTATTTACGAGGCTCTGGAGATTGAGAGGGAGAATGGCTCGAAGTTGATTGTCGAGGTGGAACAACACGTGGGAGAAGATACAGTGCGTTGTGTAGCAATGGATACAACCGACGGTTTATATCGCGGTATGAAGGTTTTGGATTTAGGACGGACCTTGACGATGCCCATGGGGGACCAGATAAAGGGACGTTTGTTGAACGTGACAGGTGATGCTATCGACTACCTAGCCCCATTGGATTACAAAGAAACGAGTTCTATACATCGAGAGGCACCGAAATTTGAAGATTTGTCTATTAAGGAGGAATTGCTGCTTACGGGAATTAAGGTGATCGATCTGTTGGAACCTTATTCTAAAGGAGGAAAGATCGGTCTGTTCGGGGGTGCCGGAGTTGGTAAAACTGTGTTAATCATGGAGATGATTAATAATATTGCTAAAGGACATAATGGATATTCTGTGTTTGCCGGGGTTGGAGAACGTACCCGGGAAGGGAACGATTTGTTGCGGGAGATGATAGAATCGGGGGTTATCAACTATGGTGACAAGTTTAAGGAGGAGATGGCAAAGGGGAAGTGGGATTTGGAGAGCGTGGACATGGAGAAGGTGAGCCAGTCGCAGGCAACATTGGTTTTCGGACAGATGAATGAACCTCCCGGGGCTCGTTTACGAGTGGCTTTGTCCGGGTTGACGGTTGCGGAAATGTTTCGGGATTCGAATGCTGGTGGAAAAGAAATTTTGTTCTTTATTGATAATATTTTCCGTTTCACGCAAGCCGGGTCGGAGGTTTCGGCCCTGTTGGGACGTATGCCGTCAGCAGTGGGTTATCAGCCGACATTGGCATCGGAGATGGGTAAGTTACAAGAACGTATTACTTCTACGAAGAATGGTTCAATTACTTCTATTCAGGCCATTTATGTTCCGGCAGATGACTTGACAGATCCCGCACCGGCCACAACGTTCAGCTTCTTGGACGCCACGACGGTGTTGAGTCGTAAGATCACCGAATTGGGTATTTATCCGGCGGTAGATCCATTGGAATCTTCTTCGCGTATTCTTGATCCGGCAATTGTTGGAGAAGAACATTATCAAACCGCGCAAAGAGTGGTCGAATTATTGCAGCATTACAACGAGTTGCAGGATATTATTGCAATTTTGGGTGTTGATGAATTATCTGATTCGGATAAAATCGTGGTGGCACGGGCTCGTCGGGCGCAACGTTTCTTATCGCAACCTTTCCACGTGGCAGAACAGTTCACCGGAATTCCCGGGGTTATGGTTCCATTGGAAGAAACGATTCGCGGTTTCAAGATGATTCTCGATGGGGATATGGATGAATATCCGGAGCAGGCATTTATGAATACCGGAACCATTGATGATGTGATCAAGAAAGGGAAAGAGATGATTGAACAAGCGAAGAAAAGAAATTAGAGAATGTAAAATTTAGAGTTTAGAATGAAAAAGATTCCGTGATTGCCGATTCGATGATTAAAATCACTTAATCGAAAATCATTAAATCACTTAATCGATAGGATCTAAAATCTAAAGTTTAAAATCTAAAATAATTAAGGTCATGATTTTAAGAATAGTATCTCCGGAGAAAGTGATTTATAAAGGTGAGGTGCAAATGGTGAAATTGCCTGGTACGGTGGGGCAGTTTACCGTGTTGGAAAATCATGCGCCGTTAGTATCTACATTGACTCCGGGAGAAATTATCTATAAAGGGGTTGAAGAGGAAAAGAGTGTACAGATTTGCGGGGGTGTTGTGGAAGTTCGGGACAATAATGTGGTGGTTTGTATAAATTGATGCACCTATGAAGAATGATTTGAAATATATATTGTTGACATTTATTCTATTGATCGGAACACTGACTGCGGGTGCGGTTGGACTGGCCGCAACGGGTGTTAGCGGAGAAGAATCGCAACAGGTCGAGGACGAGCTTGCCGTGCGGGTGGATTCCGTGATGCAGCAGGAGGAACGGGAGGATAAGGCTTTTGACCCTAAAAGGACTATTTTCGAGCATTTGGGGGACGAGTATGGATGGACGATTATCGGAAAGGTAACCATACCTCTGCCCGTGATTGTTCGGGATAATGGAGGGGAATGGTATTTTTTCAGTTCTTCACGTTTAGCAGACGGGAAAACATATAAAGGATTTCATATTGCCGGGGAAGGAGCTTATGAAGGGAAGATCGTGGGGGTAGATGCTACCGGAAACGAATATCGTCCTTATGATTTTTCTATCACCAAAAACGCTTTTTCCGTGATGATTAGCGGGCTGATCACGATGTTGATCGTGTTCTCGTTAGTTCGATTTTATAAAAGGAAAAAGTTTAAGGCCCCGCGTAAGGGAATGGGTGGTCTGGAAATGATCGTCGAAATGTTATATAAAGAAGTTATTGTCAGTGTGCTAGGAAAGGAATCTAAGCGATATGCACCCTATCTGTTGACATTGTTCTTTTTTATATTCGTATCCAATATGATGGGGTTGATAGCTGTATTCCCAGGTGGGGCGAACGTGATGGGAAATATGTCAATTACGCTAGTCTTGGCATTGTGTACCTTCGTGGTGATTAATGTTTCCGGGACGAAAGAGTACTGGAAAGAGATATTTTGGCCGGATGTACCTATGGGATTGAAATGTCCGGTACCCTTATTGCCTGTTATCGAGATATTCGGAGTGTTCACGAAACCGGTGGCCTTGATGATTCGTCTTTTCGCTAATATGTTGGGAGGACACTTGATTGTGTTGGTGCTGATTTCGTTAATCTTTTTATTTAGTGTGATGGGACAGGTGGTATTGGGTGTTACAGCTGTATTTTCAGTATTGTTTGCCGTGTTTATGAACTTGATTCACGTGTTGATCGGGTTTATTCAAGCATACGTGTTTATGTTGCTTTCAACAATCTTTATCGGGTTGGCGAGAGTGAGGAAAGTTAAAAGCTAAAAACTTAAATCTAAAAGTTTGAATTTAAAATCTAAAATCATTAAATCTAAAATTAATAAATAAGGTTATGGAAAGTTTGATTTTATTGGAAGTAGCAGCAGCCGGGTTAAGTCTGGCTAAGATAGGTGCATGTGTTGGAGCTGGTTTGGCAGCTATTGCTGCAGGTATTGGTATCGGTAAGATCGGTTCTTCGGCGATGGATGCTATTGCCCGTCAGCCGGAAGAGACTAACAATATCAGAACCAATATGATCGTGATTGCGGCTTTGATCGAGGGTGTTGCTCTTTTCGCAATTATCGTTTGTTTATTAGCATTGTTTGTATAAAAAGAAGCTATGTCATTATTTACACCGGAATTCGGATTAGTGTTTTGGATGCTGGTTGTCTTTTTGATTCTTTTCGGCATTCTGGCAAAATACGCCTGGCCGGCTATTGTCCGGATGATGGACGAGCGGGCTGATTTTATTGATAAAGGCGTAGAGTATGCCCGGGAGGCTAAAAGAGATCGCGAAAAGGCGCAAGAGGATGCCAAAGATTTGTTGACGGAAGCCCGTAAGCAACAATTAGAGGTATTGCAGCAGACAGAACGGCTGAAACGGGAGATGATAGCGGAAGCCCGAAAAGCGGCAGAAAACGAGGCAAAACAAGTGAGGGAAGCTGCCAACTTGTCGATAGAACAGGCAAAACGGGAAGCAGAATTACAATTGCGTAAACAAGTGGCATCTTTGTCTTTGCAAGTTGCAGAGAAAGTGATGCGTAAGGACTTGGCTACCGATAAGAACCAGATGGAACTGATCGGTAAGTTGTTGAACGAGCTTGAGAATAAAGAGTAAAGGAGGAGAGTATGGACGAAGGATTGATTGCTCGAAGGTATGCAAAGGCCGTGTTTCGATACGCGCAGGAGTTAAATGCTGCTGATGCAGTGTATGAGAAGATGAAATTATTCGAGAAAAATTATATCGCTCATCCCGACTTGCAGAAAGCTTTGTTAAATCCGTTGTTATCACCCGAGGATAAGGAAATGCTGCTCTCCACGGCTATCGGGATAGAACCGGGAGAGGCATACATCAAGGGTATTCGTTTGTTGATAAGAAACCACCGGGAAATGTATGTCAGGTCAATTTGCCTGATGTTTCAGAAGATTTACCGGGCTGCAAACGGGATTATCCGGGTGAAGATCATCACGGCGATGGAGTTGTCGGACGAGACGATGGATAAGATCAAAGAGTTCGTGCGGCGTCATACTGATAAGACAATAGAGTTTGTCCATAAGGTTGATCCCTCGATTATCGGAGGTTTTATATTACAGATTGGATCCCGGCAACTAGATGCCTCACTGATGAAAGAGCTGAAGGAGATGAGTCTCCAGTTTGGATTTTTAGATTATAAATGAATCCTTCGGGAGGATGACAAGAAGAACGTGTTAGCCTTGTGAGGCCGGAATTTAAAATCTAAAATCATTAAATCTAAAATTATTTAGGGTTATGTTGAAAGCGAATGAAATATCAGATATTTTAGAAATGCAACTCAAGGAGGTCGATACGAAGATGGCTTTCGAAGAGGTGGGAACCGTGATGGAGGTTGGTGACGGGGTGGCCCACGTGTTCGGGTTGGATAATGTGCAGGCTAACGAGTTGCTGGAATTTGAGAACGGGGTTCGTGGAGTTGCAATGAACTTGGAGGAAGATAATGTGGGAGTGATTCTGATGAATGCCGGTGATCGGGTGAAGGAAAATTACACGGTGAAACGTACGGGAAGTATTGCTTCCGTGAAGGTGGGTGAGGGATTGCTTGGACGGGTTGTCAACACGCTGGGTGAACCTATCGACGGAGCCGGACCCATTGAAGGGGAATTAATACAGTTACCGTTGGAACGTAAGGCTCCGGGGGTAATCTATCGTCAACCGGTGAAAGAACCGTTACAGACAGGGATCAAGGCGATTGATTCCATGGTACCGATCGGACGGGGACAGCGGGAGCTGATCATCGGAGACCGTCAGACCGGAAAGACATCTATTGCCGTGGATACGATTTTGAACCAGAAAAGAAATTTCGATAACGGTGATCCGATTTATTGTATTTACGTGGCTATTGGTCAGAAAGCATCATCTGTAGCCATGTTGGTGAACACGTTGCAGGATAGAGGTGCGATGCAGTACACGGTCGTTGTTGCGGCAAACGCATCCGACTCGGCAGCTATGCGTTATTATGCACCCTTTGCGGGAGCGACGATCGGGGAGTATTTTCGGGACAGTGGTCGTCACGCATTAGTCGTGTATGATGACCTTTCCAAACAGGCTGTCGCTTATCGTGAGATTTCTTTGATTTTGCGTCGTCCTTCTGGGCGTGAGGCTTATCCGGGAGATATATTCTATTTACATTCTCGTTTGTTGGAACGGGCAGCGCGAATTATATCCAGTGATGAGATGGCACAGACGATGAATGATTTGCCGGATGTGTTGAAACCCACTGCCAAAGGAGGTGGTTCATTAACCGCATTGCCGATTATCGAGACTCAGGCAGGAGACGTGTCGGCGTATATTCCGACCAACGTTATTTCTATCACGGACGGGCAGATTTTCCTTGAGGCCGGATTGTTCAACGAAGGGGTACGTCCCGCGATTAACGTAGGTATCTCTGTATCTCGTGTCGGTGGTAATGCCCAAGTGAAAGCTATGAAGAAGATTGCCGGAACATTGAAGATCGATCAGGCCCAGTACCGGGAATTGGAGGCCTTCTCTAAGTTTGGAGGAGACATGGATTCTGTGACGGAGATGGTGATCGATAAAGGGCGTAAGAACGCTCAGTTATTGATTCAGCCCCAGCATGCACCGATGCCCGTGGAGGAAGAGATTGCCGTGATTTATTGCGGTACACAAGGGTTGTTGCGTAACGTGGAGTTGAAACATATAGCCGAGTTTGAGAAGATGTTCTTGGAGATATTGCGATCCAAATACCAAAAAGAGATTTTGGAGCCATTGCGGGAGGGGGTTCTGGATGAAAATGTATCTAAATTATTAGAAGAAGTAGCCACGGAAGTGGGGCAGACTTTTAATTAGTTCATAAAGTAAAAATTATGGCATCAACACGTGAATTGAAAGGAAGGATAAGTTCGGTACATTCTTCTCAAAAGATAACCGGAGCCATGAAGATGATCTCTTCTGCCCGGTTAAGGAAGTCTGAGAATGCATTGAATCATGCCCGTCCTTACATGGAACAGTTGCAAAATATACTGGATCATATTGCAAGTGAAATTAATGATTATCAGTCTCCGTTGAGTCTGGATCGTCCGGTTCAACGGGTCGCAATTGTTATTTTTGCTGCCAATGAAGGTTTATGTGGCGCTTTTAACCTGCTATTATACAAGAAATTATTGGAGACATTAAAAGAGTATGATGGTAAGGTTAAATCGCCTATTTCCGTTTATCCCGTGGGGAGAAAGCTCGTGAATGATATAAAACGGACGAGGGGGGTGGAGGTTATGCCGATCCCCGATCTTTTCGAAAAAAAACAATATGCAGAAGGAGCAACGGCATTGGCAGATGAATTAATTCGTCGTTTTTTGGAGAAGGATGTGGATCGGGTCGAAGTTATTTATGCTCATTATAAGAGTATGGGAACACAGATCATTAGTCGGGAGCAGTTACTTCCGTGGGTACCTCAGGAAACGAAAGCTCTTTCGGATAAAGAACGAAATAAAGTATATATTTACGAGCCGGATTGCGAAGAGATATTGGAGACGATTTATCCGTTGGTTATCCATTCCACGATGTATCGGTACTTACTGGAAAATCAGACTTCTGAACAGGCCTCTCGTATCTTGTCTATGCAAATGGCAAATGATAATGCTATTAAGTTGTTGAAAAACTTGCAATTGGAATACAATAAGTTGAGACAACAGAATATTACGGCCGAGTTGATGGACATTGTGGGTGGGTCGATAGAGTGATTTATGATATAATAGTTTAATTTATGGGTATAACGCTGATTATTTTAGCATTATCTGCTTTCTTTTTTGTAAATGGAAAAATTCGGTCTGATGTAGTTGCGCTTTGTGCGTTGGTACTTTTGATACTATGTGGTATATTAACCCCGGAGGAGGCGCTTTCTGGTTTTTCTAATTCCATCGTGATTATGATGGTGGGGTTGTTCGTGGTGGGAGGTGCCATATTTCAAACCGGATTGGCTAAAATGATCAGTAGTAAAATACTTCAATTGGCAGGTAAGAGCGAGTTGAAGCTTTTTATTTTAATCATGTTGGTTACTTCTGCCATCGGTGCGTTTGTGAGTAACACGGGAACCGTGGCTCTGATGTTACCGATTGTAGTCAGTATGGCGGTTAGTGCGAATGTTAGTCCTAGCCGATTTTTGATGCCTTTGGCATTTGCGAGCAGTATGGGAGGAATGGCGACGCTGATAGGTACTCCGCCTAACCTTGTGATTCAAAATACTTTGTTAGAGGGTGGATTTGAGGGGTTGTCATTTTTTTCGTTTACTCCGGTTGGAATTATTTGCGTGTTGATTGGAATTGTTGTGTTGATACCTTTAAGTCGGATATTTCTGGTTAAGAAGGGCGAGAAGAAGACGGAGAAAAAAGCACGGAAAAAATCACTAAAAGATTTGGCCTATGAATACCAGATTGCTCAGAATCTGTTCCGGGTAGGAGTGAAATCGGACTCTACATTTCGAGGAAAGACATTGGCCGAATTGAATATAACCGGGAAATATAACGTCACAATTTTGGAAATCCGGCGAGAATCAAAGTCTCAGAATCCTTTTATGAAGACGATTGATCAAGAGCTGGCAGGCCCCAATACTTCCTTGCAGACAGGTGACGTGTTGTATGTTTTGGGTGCTTTTGCTCAAATTGAATTATTGACGAAAGATAATAATTTAGATTTATTGGATACACATACGGCGGAAGTTTCGGAAGAAAAAGTTCCCCGGGATATGGTGTTCGGGGAGATCGGTATTGCCGAGGTTTTATTGATGCCGAATTCTCAATTGATCAATCGAGCTGTAAAAGATTCTGGTTTTCGGGAAAAATACAATATTAACATATTGGGAATCCAGCGGGGAGGAAAGTATCTTTTACAGGATTTGAAGGATGAAAAGATGCATTCGGGGGATGCTTTGTTGGTACAGGGGACGTGGAAAGATATTGCCCGGTTGAATGAAATGCAATCGGAATGGGTTGTTGTCGGTCAACCACTGGCAGAGGCCGCAAAAGTGACATTGGATCACAAAGCCCCGATTGCGGCAACGATTATGATCCTAATGATTGTTGCGATGGTTTTCGATTCCATTCCCGTGGCTCCCGTGGCTGCCGTGATTGTTGCTGCTTTATTGATGGTATTGACCGGATGTTTACGTAACGTGGAAGATGCCTACAAAACGATTAATTGGGAAAGTATCGTGTTGATTGCAGCCATGTTGCCAATGTCGTTAGCATTGGAGAAAACGGGGGCATCAGCTATGATTTCATCCGGTTTGGTCAGTTATTTGGGTGATTTCGGGCCTATTATCCTATTGGCGGGGATTTACTTTACAACTTCGTTGTTAACCATGTTTATCAGTAATACGGCGACAGCAGTCCTTTTAGCTCCGATAGCCTTGAAAGCTGCACTAGATATTGGAGTAAGTCCTTATCCATTCCTATTTGCTGTGACAGTAGCAGCAAGTATGTGTTTTGCATCTCCTTTCTCGACACCGCCTAATGCTCTGGTGATGTCTGCCGGGAAGTACACGTTTATGGATTACGTGAAGGTTGGTTTACCTTTGCAGGTGATTATGGGTATCGTGATGGTTGTTGTGTTGCCTTTATTGTTTCCGTTTTAATGGATCTTCGCAATTGAGGATAATGGTGAAACGGCTGCCTTTACCGGGTTCGGACCAAAGATGAATATGCCCACCAAGTTTTTCAATAATCACTTGGCAAATAGATAATCCTAAACCGGTACCTTGTGCAAATTCATCTTGCTTGTAAAAACGGCTGAATATCATTTTTTGTTCGGCCTGAGGGATGCCTTTCCCACTATCTTCCACGAATATATGAACTTGTTGTTCTTTCGGTAAATAATGGTAACCTAGTTTGATATACCCGCAGGGGGTGAATTTACTGGCATTGTTTAAGAAATTCGTGAGAACTTGAGTTAAACGATTTTTATCCACGTATATCTCCAAATCTTCTTCTGCCGTTTCTTTTAGGAATTGTAAATGAGAGGGGAGGATAACCCGATGTGTGTTGTAGACCTCATCTATTAAAGTATTCACGGAATAGTTTTGGTATTCGAAGGACATATATCCGGATTCGATTCGGGAAATTTCTAATATATCGTTAATGAGTTTGAGAAGTAACTCGCTATTTGTGTTAATCGTGTTGATGTATGTTGTCCTCTCTTCTTCCTGGATTTCCGAATCTGATGCCAAAATATTGGAAAAACCCACAATCGCATTAAGAGGTGTGCGTATTTCGTGGCTCATATTTGCTAGAAAGGATTGCTTTAATTCTGCATTTTCTGCCAATTCTCGGGCTTCTATTAATTCTTGTTCTCGTTTTTTATGTTCATTGATATTCAATATTAATCCGGTGGTTCTTTGTTGACCGGAGACGCTTTCCATTGTACTACTACGAAGTTCCCACCATTGATAACCGTCTCCGGTGAAATCGCATAGAAGTTCTATTGCATGAGTACCTTGTATGAAGATTTCTTGCCAGTGATGTTTGAATGTTTCACGATAATCCGGGTGAATAAAGTTTGTAAATTTTTCTACCGATAGAGGTACATTTTTCATGTTAATGGATTTCCAGAAAGAATTCTTGAATTGCAGGCAGTCGTTTTGAAATCTCCATGCAAATGTGTTACCGCTTTCGATGGCTAATGCCAAAGATTCTCTTTCTTCTTCTAAGGCATAGAATGTCTGACGGCGCATATTCATTTCATGTATGTATAGATAGGTCAACCAGCTAAATAGAGTGACTAGAATCGTGATTATACTGATGATGATCGAGTACCAGGCTACGGGATAATGTTCCTTGAATGGTAGATTGATCATTTGATATTTGGCAGGAATTTCTGTTTGTTTAATTCCTAGTTTTTTCATGACTTGCCAATCTACGACATAATCTTTGGCACTTTCCCGGATAGGTAAGTCTTGCGGTTTTATGCCGTTTAGTATTTTAGCTGCAAGGTCAACTTCTTCTTTCACTTGTGTTGGTAACGTGGTCATGTATCCGGCCCTAAAGTCAAACCCACACCCGAACATTTCGTAGATGGCTGAATATCGGTTTGTCATGTGAAAATTTGCAAGAGTGACAGTTGTAAAATCATATTTTAATTGCAGGTAGGGCATTTGAACATTGTATTTGCTTATTCCCCACAGAAATTTAAGAGAGAGTTGGGGAATTTGAACAGAATCTTTGTCGTAGAGATGGTTATTTCTGGCGGAAAGAATATGTAAAAAAAGTTTATCCTTGAATTTGGTTTCATAATCGGTTTGAGGTATTTGCTCGTCAATATTAGAGATGATAGGGGAGTCCGTATTAAGATGTTTTTTTATATCTTCCCGGATTTTTTTGTCGATGAAGGTATAATCGAGTATCGTGAAAGACTTTTTCTTATCATCCAGCTCTTCCATTACTTCCAAGTTCTTTATTATGTCGATCTTGTCATGAAGTCCTGTTACATTGGGATACTTTTGGATAAGGTCCCAGTTGGGATAATTTACACCGGCAAAAACGATAGGGGTACTTTTGGCTAATTTATGTTCGGTTTTAAGTAGCGAGTAGGTTGCTTGATCTTCATTAACTAAAATAATATCCGGGTGCCAGTTGGAGATCGAATTCAGAAAAAGGTTTATTCTATCAATTTCTTCTTGTTCCCGGTATTTTTCACAATCCAGATAGAAAGTTTTAATATCTGTTTTTATACCTTTCTGTTTGAAGTTTTTAGTAATCAATTCATTGTATTCGGAATACTGAAAAAAATTTTCCTCGTACGAGTGGATAACGAGAATCCTTTTCTCCGGTTTACCACATCCGAAGAAAAGGAGTGAAAGAAATAATATAATTTTGAATTGAATACTCATAACCATTAGTTAAAAATGTAACGAATTCCAATTTGTAATTGCCAACAATTTTCCGATGAACGATTGGTTTCAAAGGTTTTGTTTGGCAAAATATCTTGTCCGTCTTTTTTTATCGGACACATGGTGTAAACAGGTTCTCCCGTTTCATTCACCTCTTTTAGTTCGAGTAATTTGCCGTTATTACACGCAGAGATCGTTTGTGTTACTCCCCATGAATTATGAAGTAAATTACCCAGGTTCATAATATCAACAGAAAATTGAATGGTATTTACGTGTTGACCCGTTTGTATTTTGAAATCTTGAACTACACGTAAATTGAACCGATCATACCAGGGAAGATTGGCCGCATACGCTTCAGCATATTCCCCTTTATGTTTTTTCAAATAGGGGTCTTGATTAATGAATGTCCAAAAGGCTTCTTTCTGCTCTTCTGCCGTGAACGTGATTTCTCCGGTTTGTCGGTCTGCAAAGTGTAACTCTTCTTTTGTGCGCGGAATATAAATCAGGTCGTATTCGATTCCGTCGTTATTCATGTCTCCATCATACAAGTACGAATAATTACCGGCGTATTCTCCCGTGTAGAAAAGAGATAATGAGGTACTGAAGAGACGGGCGTATTGTCTCGTGTAACTGAATTGTGCGATAACCCGATGAGGGGTTTGTAAATATTGAGCTGTATGTAATTTTTGATAATTAGGGCCCATCACGGATGGTTCTTGTGTCCAAGCGTTGTCGACTTGATTACTTTTATTACTCGTTATTGTTTTTGATTTACTGTAAGTGTAAGCAGCCATGAACTCAACATCTTTCCAGGGGTGAGCGTTTAATGTGATATTGAAATTAGCGCTGTATCCTTTCCCGCTATTCCTCATTAGAATTGCGTTCGTAATGTCTTCATGGTAGCGTTTTTCGGTATCTCCCGGGTAATGGTAGCGATTGTCCGGACCAATAAAACGAGTCATTCTAGGATCATCCGCATGAATTGTATTCACGTCCTCTTGCATGATGGCATGAATATCTTTTATAAAAGTTCCTTCTAGTGTGAGTAGAGAAGGGAATGGTAAGGGAAGTTGGTAATCTACCGCTAATGAACTTTTCCAAACTTGTGGCATCTTAAAATGGCGGTCTATTGTCGTAATGTTGTTTACGGCACCGGGTTCTGTTGGGAAACGATCCGGAAACAGAGGGGCAATATCTTGTAATATTTTTTCTCGGGTGCGTATCCCTCCGGCTAAAGCTGCCAACAATGGATCTCCGTTTTTTTGAGTAGATACGGTGTTTTTTAACATACCGCTGCCTTCTTGCATTTTAGAAAGAAATATCATGGGGAAGCGTCCGGAGAAAATACCTGAACCTCCCCGGAGAATTATAATATTGTTCCCTGACAGATCGTAAGTAAAACCAATCCGGGGGGAGAAGAGGGGAAAAGATTCGGGCCAGTAGGCCGTACTTAATTTGGTATCATAAAAAGTATATTCCGCAATAGAAGGATTTTCGTAACGTTTGTTTGCGTATATGGGAATGTCCACGCGAATCCCGTATGTGAATTTCAGATTTTGGGTGATTTGATAATCATCTTGCGCGTAGATGGAAAATTGTCGGTAATTTACTTTAGCCGGGGCTCGTTTGTCTTTGGAAAGGGAATAGCCGAGTGCGAACGCAACCGGTGCGGCTTTATTTATAAAATCTTCGTAACTTGCGTAACGATAATAACCAGCCCCGTAACGTAAATAACAATTTGAGAGGTTTTGGGATTCAAAACTCATTCCCGTTGTGAAATTATGCCGTCCCATTTGAAATGAAAGGTTGTCTGTAATTGCCCAGACTCTTTCAGTAATCCCATTGTTCCATGCGTGTTGTTCATAACCGGCATTCATGAAAGCTCTATTGGTACCTGAATCATCCGGTTTCATAATGTCAATTGTGGGGAAATCTCCTTTACATTTCCGGTTGTTTCCATTGTTGAACGTGAAACTCACGAGAATTTGGTTTGTTATGTTTTTTGATAAATAACTGAATAATTCTGCTGTGAGAGAATGTACGTCGTTCATGTCTTGCCACATGGAATTCCGGAAACTCATGGAATAACGACTTACAGGGGTTCCTTTAATGCCAAGAGCTGCGCCTACGAGATTGTTGTCTTTCTTTTGTGTCGTGTAATTATATCTAATCATGAATTTCTGGTGATCATTTATATTCCAGTCCGCGCGCATCAAGAGACGACAGGTAGTTGTTTGGCCGTTAAAATTGGTCCATGATCCCGTGTTGTACTCGTACATTTCCCTTAAATCATTGGAAAAACGCTCCATGTCTTTTGAGGTTACTCTGGAGATATGATTTACCGGATCTTCCTGTCCATCCGTGGAAAGTTTCCATTTATGAATAGGAAAGGGGGAATATTCATACTCCCCGTTGATAAAAAAGAAGATTTTATTTTTTATTACAGGTCCTCCTAATGTAAATCCATATATATCACGAGCTTCTTTTTCACGTTCTCCCAAATGGTAACCATCTACGTTATTACCTCTTAGATGTTCGTTTTTTATATATGTGTATAACGATCCTTTCAGATCATTTGTCCCACTTTTGGTAACGATATTAATAGCGGCACCGATAAAATTAGTTTGCCGAATATCATAAGTCGCTATATTGATCATGGTTTCCTCAACGGCATCAATCGAGATCGGACTACCTCCCCCGGGTAGAACTTTTCCGTCCAGTCCCATGTTGTAATTAAAATTTGCCCCGTCTACACTGAAGTTGTTCATGCGTTGATCTCGTCCTCCGAAACCATTTCCATTGGAGTAAGGGGTGAGTTTCAGTATGTCGGTGAGTGACCGGGTGACATTGGGGAGTAACTTTATCTGGGCGGAACCGACATGAGTACTTGCTCCCGTTTTTCCGTTGGAATATTTTGATATAGTACTTTTTACAACGACTTCTTCCAGGTCTGTCGAGGGAATTAACACGGTGTTATATGTGTACGGGATCGCGAGTTGAAGATAAATTCCTTTGCCCGTGGAAGGACGAAATCCCACGTAAGAGATGTCTATTTGGTAAGGCCCTCCCGTTCTCATTCCTTGTAATTGATAATAGCCCTGCTGGTTGGTGATCGTGCTGTAACGGGAACCCGAAAGCAAGTGGGTGGCGATTACCGTGGCTCCGGGTAAAGAGTTTTTGCCGTCGGAAACATATCCGTTCATTGATGACGTTGTGATTTGGGCTTGAGTCGTGGAAAGGTATGCCATGAAAACGAGGCATATTGTTGCAATTTTCTTGATCCTTTTATATGTTATACTTACTTGTTGCACGAATAAAACTATATAGTGCAAATATCGTACTATTTTATTTGTCTGCAAAATAGTACGATAAATATATTTAATAAATTTAAGAGTCTGTTTAAATTTTGTTGAACAAAATCTTTGCGTTGCTTGATTACCTCTAGGTCATGCCAATGTTCCTTCGATGTTCCTTTGGTGTTCCTATATGTCTCCGTTTCGATTCGTGCCGCATTCAAATGTATTTCTTCCGGCGATCACTCGCAAGTGACACGGAGAAAGCACGGAGAAAGCACGGAGAAGACCTAGCTAAACAATAGAGTAACAGCGTACTAGATAAGTTGTAAAGCACTTGTTGTTATTAACTTTCTTATATTGAGATAGTTGATCTTAAAAAAGACGTATAGGCTCGAAAATCCCACTTCCTGCAAGGTCGTTAGATAAATCTTATTCATGGTCATTTAATTTTTTATCTTATCAATGCGAAATTTAAACAGGCTTTAGATATGCGTATGAATCTTCTTTTCTGTTACAAAAAATTTGCTACCCTATTAAATATCCCGGTAAAAGATTGATAAAGCGTTTCAGGTGTGGCTCCCGTGTTGGTGGGAAATGGATTTTGATGGGAATACTCGTACGGAAAATCTAATTCTTCCAATATAGTATCAACACATTTGGGGCCTAGAGCCTCAATAACTCCTTGTGTTGGCATTACCGTATCTTTTTTGAGCGTGACAATCCGTAGACGGTCTTGAATTCGCTCGAAAAATGATTCCCGGTAATTCTTCATTACCTCGGGACGTATCATCGCTTTAAATGCTTTTTCCATGAAATCCTCTTCATACAAAACGGGGAGCATTCGCTGTTCATCATTTTTTGTCAGAAAATCATTCAGAAAATAATTCTTAACTCTTCGATACGCCTCTCGATCCATAATATCTCGGGCACTTCCGTCCATTTGGCTGAATATGGAGCCTCCACAGAAGAGGAATAGTTTACTGTCATCCAATAGATGTTCCGGGTTGGCAAGCATCAGAATCTGTGACAGGAACGCTCCGATGGAATAGGCGAAAATGTTTATGGATGAATCTTTTTCAAATAGGGGGTGTTGGCCGGTTTTTATTTCCCGGAATAACTGCCATAAATTGAACATGGACTCTTTTCCGGATATGTAAAAACGCAAAGGGGTGTCCGAGAGGCGATAACTTAATGCCACGTTGACAAACGTGGAATTATCCAGATGTTCCACTTCTTGCTTACGACGAGTCACCCAAGGCATAAGGGCTCTTGGATTATACCAGTTACCGGGAGTACGGTTCATGTGGAAAGCTATCGGAAACAAAATAACCGCTTTACCCGTGGCTAAGGATAAATATTCTGCCCAGGTGAGGTATTTGTCCCAGTTACGTTCGTTCAGCCCGTGTAATAACAGGATTGCCTGGTTCGTTTTTCGTGATCCTTTAGGCGTGAATATGGTATACGAAAAACTCTTGTTCTCCTGAATATTATTGTCCGGGATAGAACAAAATTCACTTGTCGGGATCAATTGCTGAAATTGTTCTATTTCATTTACTCCCATGTTCTGGATAAAATGATAAGGACGAATTTCCAGTGGTTGGTCTTCTAGGATAACTTTCTTGTCATAAGAAAAAATAGCCTTTAATTGTTTTGTTCTAGTTGAGATTTCCATAGCTCTTGCGATTAATTTTAATACAAACAAACACCACAATTCTTTGTTTTCAAAATTAATGGTGTGTACCTGGACCTAAAGGGACAAAATCTCATATTTAGGGATGAAATTTGCTCTTTAGGGGTGAAATTTTTTACGGGAAAAATGTATCTTTGTTTGAAATTTATAAAAATTAGAGAGAGATGAACGTGTTGATCCGAAAAATACCAGCTTACTATTACGAGAAATCAAATTTGATACGCCTGGTATTATTCACTGCTTTTTTTGATCTGATTTTTATCAATATCTACAAGCCTTTCAGTTCTCTGACGTGGTATCCTGTATCGGAATTTAAGTTTTTCATTTTTTCGAGTCTGGTCATTCTTACCGGAGTACTTGCCGTGGCGATCAGTCGTGTGATCATGTATTTTTACACGAAGAAACATACCCTTAATTATTTAGAGTATGGCATTTGGATCGTGTTGGAAATTTTCTTTCTATCGACTTTCTACACGGTTTATTCTTGTTTTTTACGGCCGGAGAGGGACGTGATGGAAACTTTTTGGGAGGCCTCTGAAAACACGTCATTAATCCTTTTATTACCTTATGCGATCTTAATGCTTTATTTTTCCTGGCGGGATAAGGAACAGAAATTGCAGATGCTTGAAGAGATGAAGGGAGATACCGGGGGGACGAGTGTTATTTCTTTTCGGGATGAGAAAGGTGAATTACGTTTATCAATTAAACATTCGAATTTGCTTTATATCGAGTCTGCAGATAATTACGTGCAGATTTGGTATTTGAATAAAGGCGTGGTGACAAAATTCATGTTACGTAATACTTTAAAGGCGATGGAAGAGACATTTGAAGGGACGAATGTATTGAGGTGCCATCGTTCCTATATGGTGAATTTCGAGCATGTTAAAGTGATTCGTCGGGAGAAAGATGGGGTCTATTTAGAATTTGGGGTTGAGAAAGTTCCCGATATTCCGATTTCAAAGACTTACAGTGAGAAAGTGACGCACTGGTTCATGTGTTATTCCTCCTCGAATGAGTAAATACCAGTACAGACCGCCTTGTCGGGAATTATCCGGGTATGTCCAGTATTATTGGATGCTGGATCTTGAGGATGTATGTCCATCGTGTGAGCCGCATCGTCTTACGCCGCAGGGATTCATGGAAATCGTTTTTTATTATCGGGATTCGTACAAGCTTATTCGGTCCGATGGAGAAGAATCTCATCCCCGGGTGACACTTTACGGGCAGCGAACCGAATTTATAGATATTTTACCCACGGGTAGGGTGGGGCTGATGTCGGTCGTGTTTACCCCTGTGGGGGTACGGGACATTTTGCATTTGCCGCTGAATGAGCTGACAAACCGATACGTTTCTCTGGAAGAGGCGTTGGGAAGAGAGGGGAAAGATATGGAAGAACAAATGATGAATCTTGCCGGTTTTAACGAACGGGTGGATAGTTTGGAGACATTTTTGTTAGGTCGTTTGCAACGAAGAAATGAATTTGAGAATAACCGGATGCGGATGGTCATGACTCGTTTATTACAGTGTCGGGGAATGTTTAATGTGGAACAACTGGCCGGTTATGCTTGTTTGAGTAGAAAGCAATTTGAACGGGTGTTTGCGGCTTACGTGGGATTAATGCCGAAACAATACTTACGGGTGATTCGTTTTCTGTATGCCGTGGAATTTCGAAATCGAATGCCGGAGGTTGATTTGGCAACGTTGGCTTTCCATACCGGATATTACGATGCGGCTCATCTGGCGAATGAAATCAAGGCTTTAACCGGTCATACTTCGTCAACTCTTTTTCGATTGATATGTTTTTCCGAGGATGTCGAGAGTATTGAATGGTTTCTAGGTGCATAGAAGGAAATAAAAGTTTTATCGGAACTGAGAATGTCTCTTTTTTCCAATAATTGAGGGATGATGAGGGTGTACTTTTGTTGTGTTAATCAATAAAATAAATACAACATGAAAACATTCGTAGCTTTTTTTGAGATTCCTGCTGTCAACATGGAGAGGGCTGTTCAGTTTTACGGGACAATTTTCGGAGAGAAACTGGAGATTGTCGAATACGGGGAAGAGAAGATGGCTTTTATTTCTTCTGGTAATCAGCAACCGATCGGGTGTATTTTTAGTTTAAAAGGATACCTGCCAACCTCTAACAGTATTACGATTTCATTTTACACGGAAAATATGGATGAATCTTTATCCCTGGTGAGGAAGGCCGGGGGAAAGATTGCCACGGAACCTTGTGAAACTTGTGAGGAATCAAAAGATTATTTTGCTTACTTTTTAGATACCGAGGGAAACCGGATCGGTTTGTTTACACGAAACATTCATCCGGGAGAATAGTAATCCGGACGAGACGAACCATATCTTGCGGGTTGATTTTAAGGGGCTGTTCCCAAAAGTCATTTTTTAACTCCCTCCCCCCTTCGGGGTACTCCCTCTATAAACAGAGGGAGAGTTGAAATGCTCACTGTCTTCGGGAGAAGTCACCAGATCCTCCTCTGTTTATAGAGGAGGTGGCACGAAGTGACGGAGGAGTTTTTTGATGATAAAATGACTTTTTGGGCAGCCCATAAATGAAATCGAACGTAAGTAAAGATTTTTGCAGAAAGAATGGACGGGTATGTTGTATGATCTCAAAATTTGCTTGGTTATTTATAAGAAATTGAGAGAGTTGTGAGATAAATCCGTATCTTTGTAGGAAAGAAGGTAAAAATGGTATTGAAAAGACGGCAGGATCATATTTCAACAGACAGCCCTTCCCGGATGAAAGCTCATAAATGGTGGAGAGTGGTGAGGCGTGTGTTCTTTTATGGTATTATTTTGCCTGTGTTCGTGTGTTGTCTGGGAATATTATTTTGTAATTATCGGATTTCCAAATACGGAGAAGGAAAAGTCTTTGGAGATACTACATTCATACCTTATAATAAAGTTGGTTTGTTGTTAGGTACTTCTCCCCGGGTGAAAGGCGGAAAAACTAATCCTTATTTCAAGAATCGTATTGATGCGGCAGAGGAGTTGTTCGAATCGGGTAAAATTAAGTATATATTGATCAGTGGAGACAACCGCCGCCATAATTATAATGAACCTCAGGCCATGAAAGATTCTTTGGTGAATAGAGGTATCCCGAAAGAATCATTGGTACTGGATTTTGCCGGATTGCGAACGCTTGATTCTATGGTACGTTCGAAAGAGATTTTCGGACAGGATAGCGTGACGGTTATTTCTCAGCAATTTCACAATGAACGGGCGATCTATCTGGCTCGTCACTACGGGATACATGCTATCGGGTATAATGCTAAAGACGTGAGTGCTTACGAGGGACTAAAGACGCAAATACGGGAATTGTTGGCCCGGGTAAAAGTATTTGTCGATTTTTTTGTCAACAAACAACCTCGTCATTTAGGCGAAAAGATTGAAATTCCGGAATAAACTATTCAGTTTCTTGTTCGAATTTTTTTATCAGGGAGAACAAATCTTCCCGGTTTGAGGTCAATTTCCCGTGAATATCCACTCTTGGAATCTTGTCACTTTTAATTCCGATGATAAGATACTGTTCGTAGTAGGGGCGATTTTAAAAAGAAAATCACGATAGATTAGCTATCGTGATTTTCCAAAGCTATTATAAAAGTAAGATAATTCAGTTATGGATTTATTTTACCCATACATTCAAAATCTCTCCGATAAACATTTTGTGCATGGCTTTACCGGCCCATTGTTTTCTTAGTTCCGGGTCAGAAATACCGTCAATGTTGATAGTTTGAGAAACCATTTTGCGGCACTCGATAATCATCCAGGCTTCCGAGAATGCCTTGCTACCGGAAGGAGTGGTGATCGGGGTTAACCCGGCCTCTTTTACCTTATTTTTGTCTTTACCGGAATTATGCCCGCAATAATTCAGAGCTTCCCGGTAAGTTTCCGTGTAGAAAGTTAATGTATAGGTGTCTCCTTTATCCATGATATCATAAGTGTAGCGAGCGGGATTGATAAAACAGAATGTCACTGGTTTGTTGTACAGGTTTCCGAGACCTCCCCAGCTTGCCGTCATCGGGTTAAACTGCTGGTCGTTTCCAGCCGTGATTAACATCCAGTCCTCGGATAACATTTTAATAATATTTCCCGGAATCTTGTCGGGAGCGATACGCTTGTAGCCTTGTAAAGCATCTCCCGGGGCGGCAGATATGGTGGCAACGGTTTGCACGGGAGCAACTTGTTGGGTCGTTGTGGTTGTCGTTGTGGCTACGGGGGCATTTTGTGCGCCTAAACTTTTTTGCGCCCCTTCGTTCAAACTTTCAACCAGATCAATGGTTTTGATTCTGAATTTTGCAATCCGGTTGATCAGTTTGGTCTGATCTTTATTCATCGCCTGCTTGTCAGTGATCCATTCTTCGGCGGCCAGACGTTCCCGGCTATCTTCCGGGTAAAGGTAGGTGATATTGGTTACTTCCACGTTGCATTTACCGGGAGTGCAAACAAAATTCATCCGGTAGTTTATTTTTGCCCGGTCCAGAGAAAAAGTCTTATCTGCGAAAACAATGTATTCGTTTCCATAGCAAGCAATTTGTCCCTCTTCCTTGTTCGAATAGGCAACCATTCCCCAATTCCCTTTATCTGTTTTGAAACGGGTATTCGCCCATGCCAGGATAGCATCGAAAATCTGGTCTTTAGAAAGATTCGGAGCATTAATTTCCTGTGAAAAAACAACTTTTCCGTTTACTTCCGGAACGGCTCCGACCATGTATTTGCTTTGATCTTCTTCCTGGGCTAATGCCAACATGGGAAAAAAGCAAAGAATGAGTAATAAATTCTTCATCATGATATTCAAATTTATGTGTGTTTTAAACTAAACTAATAAAAGATCGCACATCGGCTTTCTCGTGAAGAGTTATGCCGCACTCAAAGTTACAGAAATATTTCATACGTTCTTCGGCTTTTAACGAGAATTTGCAAATGTGGTATTGAAGTGCTTATTTTTAATTGTTTACTATACTTCATGTGAAATTTTCAGCCTTTTTTTACAGATTCGATTCTTTGGTATCGAGAGTCGTATATGTGGATTGAGACTGCAGTTGAACCAAATTCTGCCTGGCCGATGTAATGTTAATATTTTTTCTTAATTTAGCCGTCGAATACAATAAATTAAGAGACATGAATAATGAGGTGTTAGAAAGGCTAAAAGAAGAATATGGGGAGGATGACGACCTGATTCAGCTATATGAAGATTGGGGGGATACTCCCTATTTACATGAAATATACCGTATACTGGATGAACATTCATCTGATTGGGTGTTGGAACGTGAATTGGGTAGTTGGGCGGCAGAATTTATTCTGGATATTTTGCAGGAGCATGAAGAGGAATTGGAAGAGATGCCGGAGACCGAACGGGTTGCGTTATTTAAAGATGAGATTGAGGAACGATATGCTGATTTCAAAAGTTGTCATCAGTTTGCCCGGGTAAATAATCTCTCCATGGAGTACGAAGAAGACGAGGATACAGGTTGTGAGACATTGGACGAGTACATCGCAGAGAATGGGGAAGAGATCGGTTTCCCTAAATATTAATCCTCGCTGATCCGAGAGAAAATGGTTTGAATTTTAATTATATTACTCCTGTCATGATGGCAGGAGTAAATTTTTTTATGGTATGTTGCTAGAATAAAAAAAGTGGTAAAAGTTCATTGACTTTTACCACTCTTCCTTTATTATATTGCTAATCCAATCAGATTTCGATCTCGATCAATTTAGCTCCGGCAGTAACGGATTTTCCTTCTTGAGTCAGGATACGTTTTACTTTTCCGGCGTAATCACTTGTAATGTTGTTTTCCATCTTCATGGCTTCCAATACAAGTACGTTTTGTCCTTTACTTACAACATCACCCGGTTTCACGAGGATCTTGAAGATGTTACCCGGCATCGGAGCTTCAACCACTTTTCCGGTAATCGGTTCTTCTTTTTGAACTTCAGCGGTTTGTTGTGTTTGTTCCCCTTTATGCGTGGCCATATAACGGGCTTCTTTCTGTTTTGTCAAGAAGTTTTTGGCGACAGCGGGGAAAAGTTCCATCAAAAGGACTTCTTTCTCGTTCTCGGCCAATTTCACCCCACCGAATTCTGTTAACACGGGATTTTCCTGCATTTGATATTTTGACGTATCATACGGGGTCTCTTCACGGGTTCCGGCAATTTTCAGACGGAATTCCGGATCAACAGGTACCGGAGTCTTTCCGTATTCACCTTTTACCAAAGCCACGAATTGATTAGATACGTTAGAATACATCGGTTTACCATTCTTGATGTCCAAGGCACAGTTCACGGCTTGAGCGCCTACAATCTGGCTGGTAGGAGTTACCAAAGGAGGAAGACCGGCAGCTAAACGAACCGTCGGAATTAATTTCATGGCATCTTCCAGAATATCCATTGAGTTCAATTGTTTTAATTGGGCTACCATGTTGGTGTACATACCACCGGGAACCTCGGCTTTCTTCACGAGTTCGTTCGGTTTCGGGAAGTTGAAATAAGCTTCGATTGCATGACAAGCTTCCAACAATGCCTCTTCGTTGTTACTCTTGGCAGCAGCGATAGCGTCATCGAATAATTTGTCAATGTTAGCCGGAAGTGTATCTGTAAGCGGGTTGAACGGATTCGGGAATTGTTTAACAGCATCGTATGCCTCCAATTCTTTACGAATCGTGTACAACTCTTTGTTGATCTTGGCAACAGCTTCCATGTTTACATCCAGTTCGATACCTAATTTCTTACAGAAGATGTAAATCAATTCAATAGCCGGAGCAGCAGGACCACCCGCGAAATTCCAGATATTGGTATCAACGATGTCAACACCGTGTACAATAGCGGAAAGTACGGCACCTAATCCGTAGCCCGGGGTACAGTGAGTATGGAAGTCTACCGGAATCTTCAAATTGCTCTTGAATAACTGCATCATCTCGGAAATACGAGCCGGGTTAATCAAACCACTCATATCCTTGATCGTGATCATGTCAGCTCCGAGAGCCTCCATTTCTTTTGCCTTATTCAAGAAATATTCGTTTGTGAACACGGGTTCGGGATTCTTTTTCCCTTTCAACTTGTCTATCAAACTTAATTTCGGATATTTCGGGTCAATCGTGTAGCAAACAGCGCAATCTGCCATACCACCATATTTTTTCACGTATTTGATGGTAGATTTCACGTTGTTCACATCGTTCAAGGCATCGAAAATACGCATGATTCCTAAACCTGATTCGATAGCGTTTTTACAGAAACCTTCGATAATTTCATCTGTGTAAGGAGCGTAACCGAATAAGTTACGACCTCTGGAGAGGGCGGTCAATTTGGACACATCACCGATAACGGCTTTAATTTTTTCCAAACGATCCCATGGATTTTCGTTCAAATAACGCATTACGGAGTCGGGAACAGCTCCTCCCCATACTTCCATTGCGTAGAACTTGGCATCCTTGTAAAAAGGTAATACGCGGTCCACTTGATTTTGGTTCATTCGGGTCGCAAATGAAGATTGTTGACCATCTCTAAGTGTTAGATCTCTAATTAGTAATTTTCGTGCCATGTTTTATAAGAATTAATTGTTATGTGTTCTTTTAAATTCTGGATCAAATCTATTCAAAAGAAAATAATTTTCCTAATAATATACCTGAAATATCTGAGAAAAACTAACAAATTTTTTGAATCTTCAAAAATATGATTTTAATTTGTAACTTGAGATCGGATGTTTTATCCGTAACTCTGGTGAAATTTAATAAGTACGTCATGGAAAGAATCGCAATATTCCCGGGATCCTTTGATCCGTTCACAATCGGACACGAAGAAATCGTGAAACGTGGATTAAAAATGTTTGATAAAATCGTTATTGCCGTGGGAATTAATGCGGTTAAAAAAGAGTTCTTGGACGTGGATACCCGGATTGCCATTATTCGTAAAGTTTTCGAAGATGTAGATAATGTCATTGTCATGAGTTATTCCGGTTTGACTGTAGATTTTTGCGAGCAAATGGGCGCTAATTTCATTATTCGTGGTTTACGTACTGCCGCTGACTTCGAGTACGAACGTGCTGTCGGTCAGGCAAACAAAGCGATGGATTCTTCCGTGGAAACTGTTTTCCTTTTAACTTCTCCCGAACATACTTTTATCAGTTCGACCATCGTGCGCGATATATTCATGAATGGAGGGAATGCCAATAAATTTTTACCAACAAACGTAACAATAGAAGATTTACGTCAATAAAAGAGAGAATTTGAAACATTTTAGTGTGTTTTTCCATATATATATGAAGAGTATTAATAGATATTAGTACTGGGAAATTGTTTTATCTTTTGGAGAATAAGAATGTAGTAGTCAAGTGGTGTGAAATATAAATAAACGATCAATTAATGATGTTCAGAGATTACTTTCTTATCGTTAAGACAAATTTCAAACGTATTAATAATTAGCCATTAAAAAAATAGCATCTTTTACAAGTGTCAAAAAATAATGTAAATTTGTATTTCAATAATTGATCGTTTGTTGAGGGTATATATTATTAAAAATGAAGTTTACATAAATGAAGTTAGGGGTGTAATGGATGGACGAGTTAGATAAAATATTGCAACTCTTGAAAAAAGGAGATCGACGAGGGTTAGAACTATTGTTCCACCATTTTTATAAGCCATTGGTATTTTATGCCATGAATTTTCTTGCGCAACAAGAGGAGGCTGAGGATGCCGTACAAGAAGTTTTTATTAAGTTTTGGGAGGGAAAGCGTTTTCACGCTATAAAAAATAGCCTGCGTCCTTACTTGTATCAATCCGTGCGTAACTATTGTTTGAATTTGTTGGAAGGAAAAAAAGTGGTTCTTACGGAACCTATCAACTCGGGCATGGATATGGCAGAGAATGAATATTTGGATGAGTCGGAATGGAATACCCGTATTGATCAATTATATAAAGCGGTAGATCGTTTACCCGATCGGACGCGGGAAGTTTTTAAAAGAATCGTGCTGGACGGGAAACGGCATAAAGAAGTAGCAGAAGAATTTGAAATTTCTGTAACTACGGTAAAAACTCTTTTGGCGAGAGCATTAGCGGCTTTGCGAGCCGAGTTAAGCGAAAAAACATATTCGATATTGTTACTCTTCGTATAATTTTTTTGATTTTTTCTTCGAATTCTTGTCATCTATTTTTTCTTTTCTCCTGTCATAAGTATAGAACCAATGGAGAATAAATCATCATGTTACCAGAAAATATAGTACAATTAGCTTTGAAATCTCGTAAAGAGGGATTGACTGTAAAAGAACGGGAGTTTTTGGATCAGTGGCTTTTGGAGAACGTGGAATTGCAGGAAGAATTTCACCAGTTGGTAGAGTGTGGTTCCGTGGTACAGGCTGCTCGTTTGTTTGAGGATATTCAGATTAGAGATGCTTGGCAAAATATGGAACAAAAACTTTCTTCCCGACCGGGTTGGAGAAAACGTCATTTGACTATTCGTTGGAGTGTCGCTGCAACGGTAGTGATTATGTTGACTGCGGGATGGTTTTTGTTTAGACAATCACCTGTAAGAACCGAGCCGGAGAAGTTAGCGCAAATAACCCCGGGGAGTTTGAAAGCCGTCTGGGTTTTAGAAGGTGGAGAGAAGTATGAGTTAAGCGAAAGCCTGGGACGTGATATCACGAACAGCGGGGGTGCCACGATTGGTAAGGACTCTTTGAATACCCTGGTAATTCAAGGGGGTAACAGCGAGCAAAGGAGTACCGTGAGGGTCCCGGAAGGGGGAGAATACCGGGTGGTCTTGAGTGATGGAACGAAAGTATGGATTAACTCGGGGAGTGAATTGACATTCCCGATGAACTTTGAAAAAGGAGAACGGGTGGTTGAATTAAAAGGAGAGGCTTATTTCGATGTTACTAAAAGTAAAGAATGGCCTTTTATCGTGCGTACTTGTCGCTCCAGCGTGAAAGTATTGGGAACCTCTTTCAATGTTTGCAGTTATGAAGAAGACTCTCTTGAACAGGTAACCCTGGAACAAGGTGGCGTGGAAGTGAAACATCACGACGAGACCTACCTTTTGCATCCGGGAGAGCAGTTCGAATTAGACACGACAAATGAAGAGATTGAAGTGAAACCTGTAAACGTGAAACTATATACCTCATGGATTGACGGAATGTTCCGTTTCCATAATATGCCGTTGGACTTATTGACGGTGAAATTGGAACGTTGGTATGATGTACATTTTGTTTTCTCGAATGAAGTTTGTAAAAATTATCGTTTCACCGGGGCAATCCGTAAAGACGTGGACTTTAACGAATTTATCCGTCTGATAGAACGGACGACAAATGTGAAATTTATTATAAATCAGAAGGATATAATAATACAAGAAAAATAAAAAGCAGGAAGTACGGCCATACTCCCCGCTTTGTTTAAATAAGATTCATGCTTTTTTTCAAGAGCATGAGAGTACTAATTTCAAATACAAAAGTATGAAAAAAAAGAGAAACACTTGGTATCGCTACGGGAAAATACCATGTAAAAAAAGTTTATGTATCATGAGATTAACATTACTACTTATGATCGGTTTTGTGTTTCAGCTATCAGCAACGGGTGTGGCACAAAGCGTGAAGATCGAAAAACAGCACCAGACCTTGGAAACTGTATTTGAACAAGTCGAATCACAGACCGGTTTGTTGATCATGTTCAGTAATAACGAATTAGATGTGAATCGTAAAATAACTCTTGATGTTCGTAAATATACTTTGAATGAATTATTTCGTAAGGTGTTGGAAGGTACGAACATGGATTTCGACTTGGAACAGAATTACGTGATAATCCGTCCGGCCCGTCCGGTTGCCGTGCGGGACAGTGTGGTAAAAACGAATAAAATAAAAGGTGTCATCGTGGATGCTCACGGGGAACCTCTTCCGGGAGTAACCGTTGTGGCCAAACGGGGAGAAATTCTGGTGACGGGAGCGGCTTCCGACGGGAGCGGTAAGTTCGAGATCGTGGTTCCTGCAGATATACGTGACTTGACGTTTACTTTTGTAGGGTATAAAACGGCCATTGTTCCGGTAGAATTGGATAAGGAAATGACCATACGTATGGAAGAAGAAGTGAGCGAGGTGGATGAGGTTGTTGTGACCGGTTATTTCACGAAATCAAAGTCCAGTTACACGGGAGCCGTGAAGAGCGTGACTGCCGAGCAGTTGAAAACCATCTCCGGTACGAACGTGGTTGCCGCTTTGGCAGCCTTAACGCCCGGTTTGAATCTGGTAGAAAGAAGTGAGTTAGGGTCTAACCCGAATCACGTTCCGGAATTATTATTACGCGGTATGAGTTCTTTCTCTGATGGGACGACCCAAGTGAATCAACCGACGATCGTGCTGGATGGAGTTGAAATCAGTATGCAGGAATTGTACGATTTGGATATTAACGAGATCGAAAATATCACGGTGTTAAAAGATGCATCGGCAACGGCTCTTTACGGGTCTCGTGCTGCCAGTGGAGTTATCGTGGTGGAAAGAAAGAAACTGACGGAAGGCAGTATGCGAGTAGCCTATAATTTTACGGGTAACGTGCAATTCCCTTATTTGAAAGATTATGATATGCTGAATGCGGCCCAGAAATTGGAATACGAGCGTTTAGCAGGCTTGTACACGTCGGAAGTAAAAAAAGATGCTTGGGGAAATATCACGAATGAAGGAGAGCAATATGCGTTAGATAAATTATATAACGAGCGTTATCAAGAAGTGCAGCGGGGAGTAGACACCGATTGGTTGTCACAACCTGCCAGAACGGCTTTTTCTCACGACCACTCTTTGCGTTTGTATGGTGGAGCCTCCAATATTCGTTATGAACTGTCCGGACGTTTCAATAACGTGCAGGGAGTTATGAAAGAGGACTACCGTCGTCGTTATAACTTGGGGTTCAAATTGGAATATCACGTGCAGAACAAGTTGACGATGGCGAATCGTACCACTTATAGCGAGGTGAATTACAAGCAATCACCTTACGGTGCTTTTTCTAAATACGTGGAAATGAATCCTTATGACCGGATTTATGACCAGTACGGGGAATATAATAAAAATCTTTCTTGGAACTTGGACAATCCTTTGTATGAGGCGAGCTTGGGTAATTATGATATTTCAAAGGATAAATCCATCTCGAATACCACGGATTTTCGTTGGGAAATCAACAAAATGTTCCGTTTGTCGGGAAACTTTAATATCACGGTAACAGATTCTAATAACGAGGTGTTTAAATCTCCCGATTCTCAAGATTTTAAAGACGAGACAGAACTTTCTAAAAAAGGTTCTTTGACCCAGAAAAATGGTAGTGGCGTGTCATACGCCGGAACCTTGACAGGGGCATTTAACCTGATGACCGATAATAACAGTTTGTATAGTGTGAATGCGGGTGTGGAAATCCGGAAGGAAACCAGCGAGTCCTCCACCATGACAGGAGTGGGCTTTTATGATGACGCGTTGAATTTCATGGGGCAGGCCGCTGGTTATTCGGATCAAAAACCGACGGGAACACAGGCCGTCAGTACGGAATTGGGATTTTTCGTGAATGGAAACTATATGTATAACAATCGTTATTATGCTGACGTGGTATACCGTGTGACCGGATCGTCGAAATTTGGGGCAAACAACCGTTACGGTAGTTTCTGGTCTGCCGGGTTAGGATGGAACATACATAACGAAAGTTTCATTACTTCAAGTAAGATTGATATTCTGAAAATCCGGGGTAGCTTGGGATACACGGGTAAGGTGAATTTCTCTCCTTTCCAAGCAATGACCATGTATCAATATTCCGGTGATCTGGAATATTTGAACGGTATCGGAGCTATCCCGCAGGGAATCGGTAATAAAGATTTAGGTTGGGAACGGGAACTTTCCTATAACGTGGGAACAGACATCAGTCTTTTTAATCGTCGATTGAATTTCACGTTTGATGTTTACTTGAAAAAGACAACCGACTTGGTATTGGATGCCTCTCGTGCGCCGTCTACCGGAACAACTTCTGCCAAAGAAAATATCGGGGAGATGGAAAACAAGGGACTGGAATTCCAGGTGGATGGTATGCTCGTGCAGAGAAATGATTTTTACTGGCAGGTTGCGGCTACCGGAAGTATGAACCGGAACCGGATCTTGAAAATAAACAGCGCCTTGAAGAAAGCGAATGAAGATGCTAACAAGGTAGATTCGAAGACCCCGCTGGCACAATATGAGGAAGGTGAATCTACCTCGGCATTGAAAGTGGTTAAATCAGCGGGAATTGATCCGGCGACAGGACAGGAAGTATTTATTAAATTGAACGGGGAGAGAACCTTCGAGTACTCCGCGGATGATAAATTCGTGATCGGGGATACTGAACCGAGATTCCGGGGAACCGTTTCAACTAATTTGTTTTACAAGGGATTCAGCTTGTATCTGTTAGGTCGGTATGAATGTGGTGCTTACTTGTATAACACGACTCGTGCCACGAAAGTGGAGGGTGCGGACCCGAAAAAGAATGCAGATAAACGAGTTTTCAGCAGTCGTTGGAAAAATCCGGGCGATATTGCTTTCTACAAGGACATCGCAGATTCTGAAGGATGGGGGTCGAACCCGAAACATACAGACCGTTTCGTGGAAAAAGAAAATGTGTTCACGCTGGGAACCGTGAATTTCGGTTACGAATTCAGACCGAACATTTGTTCCAAGATTGGGGTACGAAATTTACGTGTCGGAGTGAACTTGACGGACATCGTGCGTTGGTCAAACGTGAAAATAGAACGGGGAACCACTTATCTATATAGTAACGGGTTTGAATTCACGCTTAGTACAACATTTTAAAAGGAAAGATTATGAAGATAGGATTTAAAAATATAATGGTACTTTTAGCCTTACTCCTTGGGGGAAGTTCCTGTGACAGTTTTTTGGACGTGCAACCTAAAGGTGAGGTACTGGAAGGTGATTTACTGAAAGATGCGAAGGGATTTGAGAATGCCCTTTACGGGGTCTATGCCAAGATGGGGGCAACTAACTTGTACGGGCAGAATCTGAGTTATTCCGCCTTGGATTTGATGGCTCAATATTATACCTCTACAAATAACGAAGAGGTTGAACCACTTATAAAATATGACTATAAGAATACGAAAGCGGAAGATCTTTTTTATAATATCTGGTGTGATATGTATTCCAATATCGCCTATGCGAATAACGTGTTGGAACATCTGGACAAATTCTCCCCTTCGGATATGCAATTTTACAATATCTATAAAGGAGAGGCTTTGGGGCTGCGTGCCTTCATGCATTTTGACCTGTTGCGTATTTTCAGCGAGCAAATCACGGAGAACGAAAGTGCTGACGGGATTCCTTATTCAACCCGGTTCTCCTTGTTTGCCCCGGACATTCTGAAATCTAAAGACGTGTACAAGCGGATTATTTCTGATTTGAGGTCGGCAGAGCAATTATTGGATGACGAGGAACTGTATGCGTCAGTCTCTTCGAACGCTAATTTCTTGAAAGACCAGAATATCCATTTTAACTTGCAGGCCGTGCAAGCGACTCTGGCAAGGGTTTACTTGACGGAAGGAACACTCGATAGTGCCTTGTATTACGCGCAGCAAGTGATACAAGCTCCCGGTCTTTCCCTGTTGGATTACACGGATATTGCCGGAGATCTGGCGGGAAAATTGTCATCCAAGGAAACGGTATTCGGAATTTATTCAAAGAATTTTGCCGAACCGGTGATTAAGATATTGCACAACTCCCAGTCTGCGTATTCTTTCGAAATGCGTTATAATATTCAACAATTATACCAGATTGACGGGGCCGGGAATGATTACCGCTGGGGTGCATGGTACACGTATAACAACACGGGAAAATACTGGAAACTGGATAAACTGACAGATACTTACGTGCTGAATAACACGGAATATAACCGTCCGGCAGGTGAGATCCGCGGAATCAACATGATACGCTTACCCGAAATGTATTATATCGCGGCCGAGAGTGCCTTGAAGTTGGGTAATTACGATCAAGCTCTTGATTATTTTAACGAGTTGTTGGAAAGTCGGGGATTAGTTGCTTTAGACGATAGACTTCCGGCTGAAACCTTGACCGTTGACAAAATCACGGATGATCGATATAAAGAATTTGTCGGGGAAGGACAATCCTTCTACCACATGAAACGATTGAACCTGAATATTCTTAATGTCGAGGGACAGACCGTAACTGCCGACAAGAAAATTTACGTGGTGGACATCCCGTCACAAGAGTTCGAATTTAGAAGATGAAATGGTAAATAGAAAACATATGAGAAACATAACATATATATTCACCGGTTGCCTGTTCGTGATATTCGGCATGGGATTGATCTCCTGCAATGAACAGGATTACAAGTTGTTCGATTCTTCCCGTACGGGAATTTACTTCACGGAAGACAGCGTGGTATATTCTTTCGGGGTGACGAAACTGGAAGTTACTTCCTACGAGATGAAACTCCCCATGAAAATCATGGGGGCTCCGGTTAAAGAAGTGCGTTCTTTCAAGGTGGAAGTCGTGGCAGCCAAGACCACGGCAGAGGCAGGTGTACACTATACCTTGCCAACCGAATTGATTATCGAACCGGATTCCGTGAATGGTGTGTTACCGGTAACGGTATTGCGTGAACATTTGGGAAGTGACGGGTATTGGCAGGTGGCTTTCCGTTTACTGGCAACGGATGATTTTGAACCGGAGACAGAGGTCGGAACCGTGTCTATCGCTTCTTTCAATAATGTCGTGGAACCTCCGCAATGGAAAGATTGGTCAGGTAAGGTCACGTGGCCGGATTATAAATTGGGGGTATGGGATCCCGTGAAATGGGTTAAATTCATGGAATATTTTCGGGCAATGGAAGAGACCGTTCCGGCTACTTACAAAGGAATGGTGGATATGTACGGGCCGAATCTGGAAAATGTACAATACGGGTGGATGGACGAGTATAATTACGCCGCGACCAAGTACATACTGACCCCGATGTATGACTTCTTTGCCGCGAACCCGGAATTATTGCAAAGCGGGAAAAATGATATTCCGAAACCGTATTGATGAAATGAATTATTCATGTAGTAAAAACAGATTATTATGAAGTGGAAATATCTATATATATGGCTAATAGGCTTATTGGCAATCGGTTGTTTTGATGATGACACGACTGTTGACACGGTTCGGATCTCCGAGATCGCCATTGATACCAATAGTTTACAGAAAGAGTATAACAGGGACAAAAATCAAACTCTGGTGATTGACATCACTCCTTATGTGACCCAGAAGGAAAAAGACCTTCCGTTGACGTTCCAGTGGGACATGGATTACAAGTTTTATTCGGATTCGTCCGTCCTGTACGTGGACTGTCAGGATTTGGGAACCTTCCCGATGCGGGTGAAAGTGAGTAACGAGCATAGTAGTGCGTTCTACGAGTTCAAGTTGCATATAAATTCTCCTTATGAAGAAGGAATTACGGTGTTAAGTGAAAGCGGCGACGGGACGGGAATGCTCTCTTTCATGCGTCAGATGGCAGACGGAATCATGGGAAATTTTGAAACGCATTGTTTGACAATGAATAATCCCGGAGAAGTATTCCCGAAATCTCCCACGGACATGGCAAAAAGATTATCTCAGTTGTTTATCAGTTATAAAAATGATCCTTCCGTTTACGTGATCAATGCCAAAACGTTTGAATTGGAGAATATCGTGAAGGCTCCCGAGTTTTCGGATTTCCTTCCCGTGGCTATGATGTTACCGGATAATGCGGCTCGTACGGCAGTTGCCATATCTGAGAATGGCAAGGTTTATAATCTGGCCAGTATGGAAGGTTTGATCCTTACCCATACCACGTTGACCTCGACTTATTCCTCTGTTCAACACAGTTACTTCGGGGGATATAATCCCTATTATTACCTGTGGGATGTGAATCAGCATACGATTTGTTATTACAATGGCTATACGGCTAATTATTGTCAAGAATTCGGACCGATCTGGAACGGGGCACATGAGGTGATCGCTATTTTTGAAAACGAAAAAAAATCATCTTTTACCGTGTTGACCGAATTGAATGGAGAGATATGGAAAACTTCTTTGAGTAATACAATTTATAAGCTTAACGAGAATTATCAAAAAATTGGTGTTGATTATCGTGATGTACAACGAGTGATTGCTAATCCGGTACTTAAGAAAGAAGACCCGAAAGTTGCCAGTTCTTCTTACCAGTGTTTGTTCTATGCACAGGGTAACAAGATTTATCGCTGGTACTATTCGTCCACTTCATTCCCGACAGAATCGTGGACAGTGATTGACGATATCTCGAATGCAGAGATCACGACGATGGCGATCAGTCCGGATGAATCCCAGATATACGTGGGGGCTTACCGCTCGAATGAATCCGGAGAGAACGGGTATATCTATATCTACGATACGAGAACGGGTCAGTTGATCGATTCTTATAAAAACGTAGCCTACAAGCCAGTCAAAATAATGTATAAAGTAAAATGAAACATATAATCAGTATCCTCCTTTTGCTTGCAGCTATCGGTTGCAAGCAAAAAGGACCCACTGAGATCACCGGATCGGTGGATCGAGGTGAATACTCGGGGTTTCAATTGTTTATTGTTGATGGGGATAAGAGGGATTCTTTGTTGGTTGATAGCCAAACAGGACTTTTTTCGCTTCAACTGGATGGTGATGCTCCTCGGATGGTAACCTTGATGGGAGTTGTGGGAACCGAGCAAAACAAGTGGCCGTTTGAACAGGCGTTGCATATTGAACCGGGCGGAAAAGTAAAGCTTGATATTCGATTTAAGAGTAGACGGGCGAAAATCGAGGTTGATAAGAAGGACCGGAACAATGCGGCATTGATAACTTATAATTGTTTTTACCTGGATAAAAGTCGGTCTATATGGGAAAATCCACCCGTGGCGAATGAATTGAAAAATAGCATGAGTGAAATTTATACTCGTGTAAATGACGTGATGGAAGAATTTCGCCCTGCGAATATGGTGGAAAACTATCTACGGATACAGGCATATTTATCTTTTATGCAGGCTTTGGATGGCGTGACTTACATGTACTCCCGTAACGGAGAAACGTTACCCGATGGAATGGATGAATTTTTACCCCCAGTTTACGAAATCTTGGATAATCCGATCGCCTTGTTTTTTTATAACACAAATACTTTCGTATTCAATTACCTGAAAAGGGAACGGGAGACTCCGGAGGAACAACTTCAACTATTGAAAGAACGTTTTACCGTTCCGTCTATAGTGGCCTCTGTAAGTCGGCTGATTGTGCAAAATTTCGTGACAAACTATAATTACAAAAATGGTTTTGAAGAAGGCTTGCTGCGTTTGAAAAATATGACAACCGATTTAGGGGATGAAGGGCAAAAATTGGTAAAAGACTTCGAATCCAAAAAGTATTCTATAGAAGGAGCGGTTTTACCCGACGTGACATTGGAAGACGTGGACGGTCATGTTCATAAACTAACGGATTTTCGAGGAAAATATCTTTACATAGACCTGTGGGCCTCGTGGTGTGCCCCGTGTTGTCAGGAAGTTCCCTACTTGCAGAAACTGGAAAAACAATTAAAGAATCCGGCGGTGGAATTTATCAGTATCTCGCTCGATACGAATAAAGAGGCATGGAAGAAAAAGATGAAACAATTAAAGATGCATGGTTATCAATATATCGTGACCGGAGATCAATTCGCCACGATGATGAACATCAAAGGAATACCTCATTTCCTGCTTTATAGTAAAGACGGGACTTTGATGCAGTACAAGGCAGATCGCCCTTCTTCAGGCGATAAAATACGAAATGTGCTGACTCGATTAAAATAAAAAACGGGCTTTTGCCCTGCATGTTCATAAAGTTTGTATTTTTTCTAAAGAAAAAGGGTTCCCAAGGGAACCTTTTTTCACATCAGTGTGACTGAGTAATTGAATATTAAACGAGAGTTTTTTTAATTGCTTACTTAAAAACTGAATCCACTCTGGAAAATGTTGGACTGGCTGTAAGGAACTAAATTCCCGGAGAAAGTCAACTCTCTTCCATTTGTGTTTGAGCTTACGGTTACTGTCGAGTAATTACTCCCGTAGCCGAGGCGAACGGTAACTTGAGCGAATAAAGCGGCGCCCATCACGTTGAACGTGTAAGTGATATTTCCGTTTTTGTCAACTCTTTCGTTAATGCTGGAAGGCCAGCCGGTGAGCGTGATTCCACCTAAACCGTTCGGTCCGGGATTAAATCCGTTGAATGCCAATTGCAATGAAACCTGATTGTTGTCCATGGCCACGAAGTTCAAATTGTTCGTTACGGGAATAGCTGCCCCGAAATTGTTAAACAATGTGTTGGCCTGTAATACCCAACTGTTACTTTTAAGTGCTTTAACCGCATCTTGGTAGGCGATCATGTTTTGTTGCTCGCGAACCATTCTGTTGTGCATCCTCATGCATTCCCTGTGAGCCTTTCTTTTAGCCCGTAGTTCTTTTTTTGTTTGTGCTTGCATTGCAAAATCACTGAACAGGAATGTAGTCATTGCCAATAAAAAAATAATTTTTTTCATAGCGTCTCTTTTTTATTTTATTCTGATTAGTTTAGTTTACGAATTGACATATCCCCTCACCATCTTCTGCTAGTCCTTGAAAGAATGACTAATAGAATATTCAAATTCTATGGCGTATACGTCACGAAATCGGGCAGGGTTATCCTTATGTCTTTAAAAAAGATTAATTTTATAAAGTGGGTCTTACAGGAAGGTTATATCGTTACTACTCTTCACTATTCAATACACCCAAGGTAGGAGAGGACTTTTGACCGTCTGCGGTGGTTGCGAAACCATAAATTACCAGATGATGGGAATCCCAATCTTTAGGCAGCTCCCAGGTTGTTTCTCCGGCCTCGGCTCTGGTTCCCAATATCACTTTCCGGCTCCGCCCCATCTGGGTTTCATAGATAGCCCCGTGTAAACAATCGTTTTTATACATATAAGGCATTAACGGCTGTTTTTTCCACCGGAAGATGATCCGGTGCCCGGCATGGTCAATTTCTGCCTCGATTACCGGTAAAGCCAAGGGACCGTCGGAAATGGCCAGTTGTAGCGGGTCAATCGTTACGTTTAACTCGTCATCGACTTCAACTTTCCCCATATTTAGAGCCAAAAAACGGTTAGATGCCTCCTTTCTTGAAGAGGTGCAGAATCCGGAGGGTAAGATCGGGGTCAGATGGTGTTTGAAGAGCGATATGGTTTTCATGCGAGTTCTTTGCTTTAATTGTTGAAGAGTCTTCGCATCTTTCCGGGAGAAATTTTTCGCTCTTGCCACTTGTTTGTCTTTCAGCTTGTAGCTGGTCACGTTACCCACGGTTCCCGATAGGTTCTCGAATATAGTAGATTCAAAAATTGCCATAATACTTTCGTGTTAAGATTTCGTCACTTGAAAATGAATTCCGGGAGAGAAGTTTTTCAAATCATCCCGTCCGAAGAAACAGTATAGATGTGCAGTTTGCCATTCGCCTTCTGGTAGAGTAACTCGTGCGTAACCATCTTTTCGTAGGGTATTTGTATCTTCCAGTAATACTGGGGTATAAGGTTCGTTGTCAAATATTACGGCTACCATTAACCGATCGGTGGATTGTGCAGTGATCGAGCTGGAGTTATCTGTCCAATGCAGTTCCACGGCATTGGGTTGGGGCTGTTTCATCGTGGTTCCGAAAGGCAATTGTTGGCTACCGTCCGAAAACTCCAGACGGGAATAGTCGATGTAATTGTTCGCCCCGAACAGGTTCATGTTTTTACCTAGGAACCAGTGATACCCTGAACGTTTCTCGTTATACCGGGCTGCTAGATTGCAGATTTCTTTTAACAGGCTACCTTCCAGAGCTTTATACATGGTTTGCGCTCCCGGAAGTTTTGCCCGTTGCATCTGTTGTTTCTCGCTTTTAGGATTGCTTACCTTTTTGGGCCTTTTCCGGATAAACGTTTCGTTTCCCACCCGGTAAATGATGTATTTATCCAGCTTTCCCGACATACCGTCCAGTAGAGAGTCTTTCAATGATGCCATACTTTTTTATTTTTCAAGTTCGGTTTATAAACGTGATCAAACCCGGTTCATAAGGTGATTCAATCTTTATTGTAATTTATATATGTATATAAATCGATGTAAAGATAATATATTATATTTATAAAAACAATAAAATAATAACTTATTTTTTATTATAAATAGCGTTGAATAGAAAATGAATGGGAGTTGAATGGGAGTTGATATATTAAAAATACGATAAAAATTCATGTAAAATATCATATATTTTATAGAATAGGGGATTAAATGTTTTAGATCGTGGGAGCTTTGGCGTATCAAGTAGAAAATCCCCGGAATCTATTGGTCCGGGGATTTTAATATGCTGGTTATTCGTGTTTTTTTGGTTGTTGTTCTTTGAAATGAGGGTGAAATTTCTGGTTTAAAATGGGAGTTCTTCTTTTTTTAATCCTGTTAGTAAAAGAATATTTTCGATGGACATACCCATTTCTTTTGCTTGTTTCGCTATCGTCAAAGCCTTCTTTTTTTCTCCTTCCGCTAATCCCTCCGCCTTCCCTTCAATCAGTCCTTCCGCTTTCCCTTCTACCTTTCCTTCTGCCTTCCCTTCTGCTTTTCCTTCAATCCAGCCGGATTGGATCACGCTGCGTTGATATTGTAGGGCGCTCAAATGTGCTTCATAGCTGGCACGTTCTTTGGGACTAAGATTGTCAAGACGTAGTAATTCTCGGGCTTCGGATAATCCGCTAGTCTTTGTGTTGTCGGCAATTTCACCTGTTTTCAAGAAAGCTATCCATTCGTCAAGGGGAGTTTTAGCTAGTTTATCAAATTCGTTGACACGTAGCACGTAGTATTCAGGAAAAAGATCTCCGGCATTCTCTCTGATGAACTGTTCTCGTTGTCGTAAAGATAGTTTAAGTGTATCATGTTTATGAATTCCTTCGAAAGAAGTGTTCCCGTGATATACATAGTCTTCCCCTTGTCCTAGGTCAAAGTACACGATGTTTATGGAGTATACTTTTTTAACTTGCGAGTAGGGTTCTCCTTTCGTGATGTATTCGGTAATAGCCTTTGATACTCCATACAACATACGATGAAAATAGTCCAGCTCCCGGTTGTTCTGTACTTCGATAATAACGAGTTCACCTTTACTGTTTTCAGCCAGCATGTCGACCCTGTTGAATTTATCTTCAGCATGTTGCTGGTTGCCCTCGCTTTCCAGCATACGATCAATTTTGATACGTTCTCCCAGTAACGTGGAGAGGAATCCCTCGAGAATCACGAAGTTTGATTTTTGTCTTAACAATCGTTTGGTTGCCCAGTCGAATCGTACATAATTTTCTCGTGCCATGGCAGATAAGTATTTTATTTGAATATATGACAAATATACGCATAATTGTGACACGAAAGGTCACGGGCGAGTGATAATTTTTTTGATAGAGCTATTGCGAAACTTAGGACGTAATTATAGCAAAGAAGAGGGAAAATCCCAAGATCCCCTCTTCTGTTTTCCCGTAAGCATATTTTATTTGTGCTTTTTGTTTTTTAGAGGTGTTTCGTGTATCGTTTCTTCGACTAAATAAGACGGAACATCTTTTTTGTTCTTGCTTTTCTTCGGTTTTTTGTTTCCGGCTGCACCCATGATAAAATCTCCTATAATTTAAGTGTTAAATATTTAAGTGATTAAATGAGTAGAGATCGGTTATTAAAAAATAGCTGGTCCTATTCACGGGCTGGATTAACAAAGGGTGTGCCAAACGGCCTGTCAGTGACACGAAGAGACGAGTTGGCGGTTTCGGATGTCGGATTGGCAGGATACGAGAATGAAATATTTGAATGTTATTATTTTGGTATAGTTTCATATTTTTATTTTTTGCCCTATATTTGCCAACGTTTAACGTGGGGCATATGTTTACTATATTGGATAAAAAACGTTATTTCGAACAATTGTTCCGGGAAAATTATACCCGGTTGTATTATTATGCCCTTAGTTTTCTGAATGATAGCGAACTTGCTAGAGATGTGGTGAGTAATGTGTTTGAGGCCGTGTGGGTGGGACGGGATCGGTTGGAATTTTCCAGTTCTCTGGTTCCTTTTGTATATCGGCTCGTTCGTAATGTTGGGGTGAGTTGAGCAGCGGAAGCGGTTGTGTCGCTTTGGTATATATAAAGAAATAAGGTTCATCCATGCTACTTGTTTTGTGTATGAGTGAGTAGTGAACGGGCCGGGTTTGTGAGAACCCGGTCTTTTTTTAGCTGATCTTTTCCTTTATCTTTGCCTGCATAAAATAGATTGACATGAAACATAACTGGAAACCGGGAAATATGATTTATCCTTTACCTGCCGTGTTGGTGAGTTGCGGGTGTGAACCGAGTGAATATAACGTGCTGACGGTGGCATGGGTGGGAACGTTGTGTACGAATCCACCGATGTGTTATATTTCGGTGCGGCCGGAACGATATTCGTACCCGATTATTCAGAAGAACGGGGAGTTCGTGATAAACTTGACCACGAAGGATATGGCGTATGCCACGGATTGGTGTGGGGTACGTTCCGGGAAGGATTATAATAAATTTGAAGAGATGAAGTTGACTCCGGGAAAGGCAGAGGTGGTGAAGGCCCCGATTATTGAGGAGTCTCCGGTGTCGATCGAGTGCCGGGTGAAGGAGATCATTCCTTTGGGGTCACATCACGTGTTCATTGCTGACGTGGTGAACGTGCAGGCGGACGATCGTTATCTGGATAAGGATAGCGGGAAGTTTGAGTTGGCGAATGCTGATCCTTTGGTATATCTGCATGGTGGATATTTTGAGTTGGGAGAAAAAATTGGTAAATTCGGGTGGTCTGTGGAGAAGAAAAGGAAAAAGAAATAATCATTTAAAATTACCGCATGATGAAAAAGACGGTTTTGTTGCTCGTGTTATTTTTAGGAACATTGGCTTTGGGGATGGCTCAAAGTAAAGAAAACGATTTTTTGGATCAGCCTTATATCGAGGTAACAGGGACGGCCATGATGGAAGTGGTTCCGGATGAAATTTACGTGAAAATCATATTGAGGGAAAAGGATCAAAGGGGGAAGACGGAGTTGGAGCAACAGGAGAAAAAGTTGTTCCAAACGTTGCAAAAAGTAGGGATTGATGTGAAGAAGGATTTAGCCGTGAGGAATATGGCTGGGAATCGCTATAAATTGAAAAGCGGGGCTATGAAGTTGAGAAAAGAGTACGTTTTGTTGTTGCATGATGTTAATACGCTGGATCGTGTTTTTGCGGGATTGGAACAGATGGGTGGCGTGGAGGCCGAAGTGGAACGGGTGGATCATTCACAGATTGAGAAATTGCGTCGGGAGGTTAAGGAGGATGCGATAAAGGTGGCAAAGGAAAAAGCAATGGGCTTAGCCGCGGCGATCGGTCAGAGTATAAAAGAGGCTATTTATATCAGGGAAGAGCATTGGGGAGGGATGGCTGCCCAATATATGTCGAACGTGGCTCTTGATGCCGGTCGGGGAAGTGCCGATGCCGGAGTGGATTTTGAGAAGATCAAGTTACAGGGGACTGTTTTGGTACGGTTTAAGTTGTGGTATAAATAGTGTCTTGATATTTATTTGATAACCCAGAACCCGGTTTTGCGACCTCCTTCACGCTTGATGATTCCAAGAGTTGTTAATTCTTTGATGTGTCTTAGTATTTGACGTTGTGATAGGTTTAGTTGATTGGCTATTTGATTTGTTGTTATTATCGGGTTCTCTTTTATCAGTAAAATAACTTGTTTTTGTTCTTTTGTGACATCTTTTGTGACATCTTTTGTGACATCTTTTGTTGCTGGATAATTTAAATTCCAAAGCGTGATAAAGAAAGAATTTGTTTCAGATTTAAATTGTGGAACGAGTCCATTATTCCTTCTTATTGGTACTTTACAAAGGTAGATTAAATTTTAAGAGGTTGGTTATAAAATTGATAGAAATGGAGAGATACATGAATTAAATTCATTAATAAATGCTCGGAATAATTGTTTCCGTGATGAGTTGTGAAATTCATAATCTCTTTTACCTTTGTAGAAAATATAAAAGAGGAAAGGCATTTTTTAACAAAAATGTTGTAGAAAACGTAGAAGTTGGTAATGGAGATAAAGAATCAACATATAGAAGTAGAAAAGCATCCGTTAGAGCCGTTCTTGCCGGCAAATGCCAAGTTGTTGATGCTGGGAAGTTTTCCACCGCCAAGAGCGAGGTGGTCTATGGAGTTTTATTACCCGAATCTGCAAAATGATATGTGGAGGATATATGGGGTGTTGTTTTTCGGGGATAAAGATTATTTTTTAGAAAAGGGGAAGAAAGCCTTTAGCCGGGAACGGTTAGTCGCTTTTTTGGAAGAAACCGGGGTTGCCTTGTTTGACACGGCGATGGAGGTGATTCGTCAACGGGGAAATGCGTCCGATCAGTTTTTGGAGATTGTTACTCCCGTGGATTTGGATGCCGTGCTGAAACGAATTCCCGAATGTAAGGCGATTGTAACCACGGGACAGAAAGCAACAGATACTTTGCTGGCCTTGGTCGGGGCTGAGGCTCCTAAAGTGGGAGGTTTCAGTGATTTTGAATATAAAGGGAGGGCTTTACGGTTGTACCGGATGCCTTCGTCTTCACGGGCTTACCCGAAGCCTTTAGAGGATAAAGCGGCAGAATATCGGGTGATGTTTCATGATTTAGGAATGTTGTAAGAAGATGAAGACAGTATTGTTGGTAGTGGATATGCAAAATGATTTTTGTTTGCCTTCGGGTTCGCTTTACGTGCCGGGGGCAGAGAAAGACGTGGAGAGGTTAAGTCGGTTGATCAAGGAGAAAATGACTGTTATTGATAAGATTATTCTCACGGCAGATGAACATCACGTGATGGACATCGCTCATCCGTTCTATTGGAAGAACAAGCGGGGAGAGCATCCGGCTCCTTTTACAACTATTTCATGGTGGGAGGTATTGTCGGGAGAGTGGATTCCTTTCGGGGATAGAGAAGAGGTAATTGATTATTTACGTCGATTGATTGAAAACGAGGAATATAAGCATATGATTTGGCCGGAACATTGTCTGTACGGGAGTGAAGGGGCAGCCATAACCCCCGTGTTGATGGAGGCCGTGACGTGCTGGGCCAGAGAAGGAAAGTATTACGAGGTGGTGGAGAAGGGCTTGAATCCTTCAACCGAGTTTTTCGGTGCTTTTCGGGCAAATATTCCTTTGGATTATGCTGCTGATACAAAGTTTAATATGAAACTGAAGGACGAGCTAGAGTCGTATGACGTGATCTGGTTGGCCGGAGAGGCAAAAAGTCACTGTGTGGCAAACACGTTGAGGCAGTTGTTTGATTATCCAGAGGTAGTTCAGCGACTGGTGATACTGGAAGATTGTATGGGTAATATTTCGGGATGCGAGGATTTAGCTATTCCAATTTACGAGAAGGCCGCCCGGATGGGGGCTCGTTTTGAGACGTCGGAATCTTTATTGTTTTCATAAAAAGGGGGTAATATGATCATCCATGATTTTTTGGATAATGATTTGTATAAGTTCACGGCAATGAATGCCATACAAAAGAAGTTTCCGGATTCGGAAGTGGTTTATCGTTTCGTGAACAGGGGAAATACGAGTTTCCCTCCCGGTTTTGCTGATGCTTTGAAAAAAGAGGTGGAGGCTATGGCGGGAGTGGTACTTTCAAAGGAAAACGAGAAGTTTATGCGAGCAAAATGTTATTATTTTGATTCGGTGTTTTTCGACCTTTTGAAAGGTTTTCGTTTTAACCCTGCCGAGGTGAAGGTGAGTCAGGAGGGTGGAAAGCTAGATGTGGAAATTCGAGGCTTGTGGTACCGGACCGTGTTGTGGGAAGTTCCTTTAATGGCGATGATCTCCGAATTATATTTCCGGATGACGGGACAGGTTGCCCGTGATTTGGAACGAAATGCAACGGAGAAAGCAAGAGCCTTTGCGGATATAAAAGCGGAAATTTCCGAATTCGGAACCCGGAGAAGATACTCCTTTGACGTGCAGGATCGAGTGATCGGCATATTGAAAGAGAATATGAAGGGCTTGTTGAACGGGACAAGTAATGTTTATTTTGCCATGAAATATGATTTGATTCCGATGGGTACTCATCCCCACGAATGGTTCATGTATCACGGGGCGCATTTCGGTTATCGGTCGGCGAATGCCTTGGCGTTGGAAAATTGGGTGGATGTTTATGACGGTTATTTGGGTATAGCCTTGACAGACACGTATACTTCCGATAATTTTTTTAATAGTTTTGACACGAAGTATGCCAAGTTGTTTGATGGTTTACGTTGGGATAGTGGTGATCCTTTTGAATTCACGGAGAAAGCATTGGAGCATTACCGGAAACATCGGGTGGACCCGAAAAGTAAGACGATCGTGTACAGTGATGCGTTGGATCTGGAGGGAGTGAAAAAGATCAAGGCTTTCGTGAACGGACGTCTGCATGACGTGTATGGAATCGGAACGTATCTCACGAATGATGTGGGGGTCACACCATTAAATATGGTAATCAAGTTATTTGAATGTCGTCCGAAAGGGAGCGAGGTGTTTTTGCCTGCCGTGAAGTTGTCGGATGTAGAGGGAAAACATACGGGTTACCCGGACGAGGTCGATTTATGTTTGAGAATGTTAAGATTAAAATGATGAAAGGATATTTATTTTTGGAGTACCCGGCGTGTGGTACTTGCCGGAAGGCGAAAAAGTGGTTAGACGAGCAAAAGGTGGATTACACGGATCGGCATATCGTGGAAGAACGCCCGACACGGGAGGAGTTGAAAATATGGTTCGAGAGAAGTGGTTTACCGTTGCGGAAGTTCTTTAACACGAGCGGGTTGTTGTATAAATCCATGCAGTTGAGAGAGAAACTGGACGGGATGAGCGAGGAGGAACAATTGGAGTTATTGGCATCTGACGGGAAGTTGGTGAAACGTCCCTTGGTTATCGGGGAGGATTTCGTGTTGGTGGGATTCAAGCCGGAAGAGTGGGAAAAGGTATTGTTAAAATAATAGATAGTTTTTTATGTTAGTTACGTACGAGGATATACGGAATGACGAGAGTATAAAGTGTTATATCACGGAGGCCGACAAGGCCTTGTCCGCTTTAGGATATACAGAACATTCATTCCCCCACGTGGTGAAAGCGGCGACGATGGCGGAGATGATTTTATTAACTTTGAATTACCCGAAGCGAACGGCCGAACTGGCCAAGATTGCCGGGTATATGCACGATATTGGCAATATCGTGAACCGGATTGACCATGCACAGAGTGGTGCGGTAATGGCATTCCGATTGCTGGACCGGATGGGGATGGATCCGGCGGAGATTGCAATGGTCATCAGCGCTATCGGTAATCATGACGAGAGTACGGCTGCTGCCGTGAATCCAATAGCCGCCGCCTTGATTTTGGCTGATAAAACGGATGTGCGGAGAAGTCGGGTGCGTAATCAGGATTTTGCGAGTTTTGATATTCATGACCGGGTGAATTATGCCGTGGAAGAATCCAAGATTTATTTTAATGAAGATCATTCGGCTATTATTTTGGATTTGAAGATTGATACTTCTATTTCGGCCGTGATGGATTATTTCGAAATCTTTTTGGGGCGGATGATGTTGAGCCGGAAGGCTGCCGAGTTTTTGAATATCAGTTTTGAACTGGTGATTAATGGTCAAAGGTTGTTGTAAATAAACCTTGTGATATTTTTCAAAACTTTTTGCGTGCGAAGGAGTGGAATAAGCAATTGTGGTCGTGTGGAATATTATTATAAAATGTTTATATTTGCGAAAGAACAATGCTTTTCATTATGGCTATCGTATCGCATAAAGAGTTTAAGGCTTTCTTCGAGACTTTTTTTATTCCCGTTTACACGTTGATGCAACGTTACACGGGCGAGCGTGAATTGTCGAGAGATTTCACACAGGAGGCATTCGTGAGAGTGTTTGAGCATCGGGGAGAGTTCGAGACGGAAGAGAATGCCAAAGCTTTCTTGTACACCGTAGCCCGTCGTATCTATCTGGATCATTGTAAGCATCAAAAGATAGAAAATCAGTACCAGAATCGGGTAAACGAGGAAGATCCCGAAGAATATGATTTTTTGAAGGAGGTTACTCGACAGGAGGTGTCCCGAATATTGTACGATGCTGTTGATAAGCTACCTTCACAGACTCGTTCGATTATTTTATTGAACTTGAAAGGATTTAACAACACGGAAGTGGCAGAACGGTTAGGTGTTTCCGTGAATACAATTAAATCATTGAAAAAGAGTGCTTACGTGACGTTAAGAACCTTGCTGTCAAAGGATCTTTTGATGATTTTGTTCGTTTTAGTCGATAAATAATTTATTTTTACACTCACCCACTTTTTTTTCTCAATCGTCTTCTTAATAAACGCTAAATTTAAATCGTATGAATTTGCTAAGAAGACGTTTTAAAATTGCTCATTTGATCGCGGAAGAGTTTGCCGGGGTGATTACGAAAGAGAATCAAGCCCGGTTGGAGCAATGGCGTGTAGAAAGCCCTGCCCATGCGAAAGAATATGATGAGATCCGGATATATATCATGACGGAAAACGAGCGTAGGAAGAAAGAAAAACAAACAGTAAAGAATGAGTGGCGGAAATTTGAGCGTGTTCATTTCAGAAAGTATGTTATTTGGAGAAGAATAGGCCGGTGTGCGGCTATTATGGTGATGCCTTTATTGGTGTGCGGGTATTTCGTGTCTTCCGAGTGGAAATCCTCGGAAGTCATGATTGCTGACAACGTGGAAATTGTTCCGGGGACAGGAAGAGCCCAGTTAATTATGGCTGACGGAAGATTCTTGAAATTGGAACAAAAAGAAGATATGAAATTGGATTTACCCGGGGTAAAAGTAGTTGCGACGGGAAAGAAAATTGTTTACCGGGCAATAGAAGAAGAAACGAGTACCCCGAAGGTGGAGGAGTACAACACGTTGGTTGTACCTCGCGGGGGAGAGTATATGCTGGAATTGTCGGATGGGACGAAGGTGTGGTTGAATTCCGATTCCGAGTTGCGCTTTCCTGTTACGTTTGTCGGGGATAGGCGAAACGTGGAGATTGAAGGGGAGGCTTATTTTGAAGTAGCAAAGGATGAGGGGAAACCTTTTCACGTGTTGGCGAATGGGGCGGATATAAAAGTGTTGGGAACAAGTTTTAACGTGATGACTTACCGGGGACGTACGATTACGACTCTTGTCGAGGGTGAAGTCTGCTTGACGTATAAGGATGAATCGGTACTTATGGTACCGGACCGACAGGCCGAGGTGATCACGGAGACCGGAAAAATTTTGATGCGAGAGGTGGATGCAAGGAATTTCACGTTATGGAAAGATGGTGTGTTTTATTTCGAAAATGCGGCTTTGGAGACGATTGCCGAGCGTTTGTCACAATGGTATGATGTTAATATAATTTTTAATGATGAGGCATTGAAACAGTTGAGATATTCGGTTGAAATGAAACGCTATAATAATATTCAGGATTTATTAACTAAAATTGAAAAGACACAAAAAGTAAAGTTTCTAATTCAAGGAAAAAGTATTTATATTTATAAATGGTTGGAAACCTACGATTTACTAGAGTGAACCTTGAAAAGAAAATCCCTATAATAGGGGATTTAGAGAACAGATTTCAAAGGTTACTTTTGTCAAAAATTTACTAGCATAATCGAATTCGAAAAATTGTAATGTAACTTTAAAATGATGCAAGCAGGTAATGTAGCCCCATTACCTGCCTACTAAGCTCATCATTAAATGAAATGTGAAACCTAAAAGCAAAAGTATGAAAAAAAATGACAACCCCAACAGCTTGAGGAGATTCAAGCTGTGGAGAAAATTGTTAATCGTGAAGTTGCTATGCGTGTGCTTGTTCTTGCAAAACACTGCTTTATCGGCAAGTGTTTACTCGCAAGAGTTAAAATTAACGTTGAAGGGGAATGATATTAGTCTGACCAATATCTTTTCCCAGATTCGGGAAAGTAGTGATTACACGTTTGTATATAATCTGGATGACATTCAAAATGTACGGGTGAAGTCTCTGGATGTGAAAGATGCATCTATCCGGGAGGTTTTGGACAAGTGCCTGAAAGGAACAGGATTTTCTTACGAGATCGAGGATCACGTGGTGATTATACGTCCGGATCGTCCGGCCAAGCAAGAGGTGAAAAAGGTGACCTTGAAGGGGATCGTGATGGATAAGGATTCCGTGCCGATAGCGGGAGTAACTGTCCTGTTAAAAGGTACTTATGTGGGAGTTACGACAGATGTTTCCGGGAGTTTTCAGATGACGATTCCCGAACAGAAGGAGATATTCCTGCTATTTTCGTTCGTGGGGATGGAAACGCAAGAGGTGAAGGTGACGGACGTGAATAAACCGTTGCGTGTGGTGATGAAAGAGAAAGTTGACCAGTTGGAGGAGGTGATCATTACGGGATATGGACAAACAACGAAAGATCGTTCGACAGGATCGACGGCCACGATTGGAGAAGAGGCTTTTACGAATAAGGCCATTCCCACGGTGGATATGTTATTACAAGGACAGGTTGCCGGAGTGAGTGTGATGGCGGTTTCCGGACGTCCCGGAGAGTCTGCTAAGGTGAGAATTCGGGGAACGAACACGTTGAGTGGTGATGCCGAGCCTTTGTGGGTGGTTGACGGGGTACCTTTGCAGCAAGATGTTCCGAAGATCTCCAGTAACCGTATTAATTCCGGGGGGCTGAATGATATTTTTGTCCGGGGGGTAGCGGGAATTAACCCGAATGACATCGCAAACGTGACGATCCTGAAGGATGCTTCTGCTGCCGCAATTTACGGTTCCCGTGCTGCCGGGGGAGTTATCGTTATCACCACGAAGAAAGGGAAACCGGGAAAGATGACCGTTAATTATGCCGCTAATTTTTCCATGGGGTTAAAACCTCAACGAGATGCAAAACTGATGAATTCATCGGAAAAACTGGCTTGGGAGCAAGAATTATGGGATGAATTCTCGGCAGATGCTTACGCTAACAATATCGAAAATAACAGAAAAGACCATGTTGCTATCGTGGGGCTTGTCGGGATGTTACGGGCTGGTAAGTTAGGAAAGAACAACACGCTTTGGACACATGATGATTTCGAGACGATGACAACCGCCGAACAGGATGCTTATATCACGGAATTAAAGAAGAGTTCGACGGATTGGTTTGATGTGATTTTCCGTAATTCATTTTCCATGTCGCATAATATTTCTTTTTCGGGAGGTTCCGAGGATGTTACTTACTATGTTTCGTTAGGATATAATCAGAATAACGGTTTGGTAAAGGAGACCGATTACGAGCGGTATAGTATTAATACCAAGGTGAACACGAAACCGACGAAACGGATAGACTTGGATTTCGGGATTGATTTGGCTAAACAAAAATCCAGAGGGGCCTCCATGAACGTGAATCCTTTTCAGTATGCCTATTTTGCTAATCCTTACGAAAAACCTTATAACGAGGATGGCAGCTATCGTGCTGATATGACTTATTTCCTTTTGGGATCTTTGAGTGACGGGGTGGGTGCCAATATACCAATTGTGCCGGCCAATGGTTTTAATATCCTGCGGGAGATGCGGGAAACATCGGGGGATGCCGACCAGTCGAATGTAGTGGTACGGGTAAATCTGAAATATCAGTTTACGGATAAGATTCGATTTGATGGTCTGGCCTCGTACACCTACACGAATAATCGCATGGTGGATATTAAAAAACAGGATTCCTACGCGGCTTTTGAAGATCATCTTTATTTTGATGATAATAACCGGGAATTGATTCCTTACGGGAATATCGAACGGTCGGAGTCTAACGCCGATAGTTATAGTGCCCGTGGATTTTTCACTTACGATGATATATTTGGCAGTCATCGGCTTTCATTGCTGGCAGGAGCCGAGTTACGGGGAGATAAAACGGTAGCTACTTCTCAAAAACGATATGGGTATGACCATGTTACGGGAAATTCATCTATTCCTCTTCCACCTAATCCATCGGTAAATGACGTGAATCGTTATGCCGAGTTGATTGATTTGTTGTCTAGGGAAGCTACCACGGAGAACCGTTTCGCATCGTTTTATGCCTCGCTGGATTACGGGTTCATGGAGCGTTATCTGATGAGTTTGACCTTTAGGACGGATGGGTCCAATAATTTTGGTAGTGACGAACAGTTTAACCCGACGTGGTCTTTGGGATTGTTGTGGCATATTGACAGAGAGTCTTTCATGTATTCGCTTTCCCCGGTGATCAGCCGCTTAAGTTTGCGGGCAGCCATGGGATATACGGGAAATATCGTGAAATCCGTGAATAAAGAGTTGGTGCTTGGTTATTCGACAAATTACTGGGAAGGTTTACGTACGGGAACGGTAAGTGCGGCTCCTAATCCTAAGGTGCGATGGGAGAAGACGAGAGATATGAAACTGGCCCTTGATTTCGGTTTGTTTAATGACCGGGTTACCGGGTTGGTTGAAGGATATTACAGGAAAAGTACTGATTTAGTTTCAAGCGTGAATATGCTTTCCACGACTGGTTTCATTAATCAGCCTTATAACACGTCGACTGTCGTGAATAAAGGTTTGGAAGGAACTTTACGGGTGAAAGTACTGGACAGAAGAATGTACGGTTTGACTCTAGGAGGAAATATAGCATTGAATCGGAATAAACTGACTAAATTCAAACGAGACGGGGAGGGGATCATGACAGACGGAACATACGAAGGTTACCCGTTGGAGGCCGTGTTTACCGGACGTTACACGGGAATTGACCCGCGGGATGGAGTTTACACTTACGAGTTGCGCCCGGATGCACAAATATATCAAGGCTCGGATTTACAGGTAGCCGATAATTACCGTTATTATCGGGGGACTTCCATCGCTCCGGTGACAGGTGGTTTTAGCCTGGAGGCCCGTTATCGTAATTTCCGGTTGAGTGCGGGGGCTTATATCTCTTCGGGAGCGAAGATTATCAACAAGATAAATTCCCCGGCCAGTTATAGCGTTGTGACTTCTTATATCACGGGTGAAAAGCCACAAACGGCTTATAGTGACCTGTACAGGAATCACTTGAATGTTAGAAAGGACATGGTCAATCGTTGGAAAAAAGAAGGTGATACCGGTGTGAAATATCCCCGTGTTGTTGACTATTTGGGGCAACGTCTTTCGCTTGACGAGTATAACGTGACCAGGCAAAACATTACGGACGGAACTTATTTGGAGAATGTTTCTTTCTTAAGAATACGGGATATTACCTTGTCCTATAATTTGCCTCAGGACTGGACGCGGTATATGCGCCTTTCCTCTGTGTCGGTATCTCTCACGTTTAATAATTTCTTCACGTTCACGAACTATTCGGGGATAGACCCGGAAACTTCGGGAGCAATTTACCCACTGACTCGTTCTATTAATTGGGGTATAAACGTGGGTTTCTAAGTATACAAGTTAAATGATAGAAAATAGATTTATGAAAAAGGTAAGTTTATATATAGGTTTAGCGCTGTTTTTCGCTTTCACGTCCTGTACGGAATATTTGGACGTGAAGGATAAGGGACAGGTGATCCCGGAAACAGCCGAGGAGTTTTCTGCGTTGATCCATAATCATTTGCGGAATATAGATGAAGGAAATGATTATGCGATTTTAGGGGCTTACACGACCACGGTTTCCTATGAAGGGTATTCCGATAATCTTGATGGAGATTTGAACACGACGGATCGGGTGCCTTTGTACGTGGGGACGGACATCAATAGTATGACTACCCGTTATGGAACGCTTTATTCTGTCATCAAGGATTGTAATATTATCCTTGATAATCTGGAGGATCAGACTTCTGAATTAGGGAAAAAGACGATGGCTATTGCTTATGCGTTACGGGGGATTTGTTACTATAATCTGATGCGGGCTTATTGTGAACCTTACGATAAGGCGAAGGTTTCCACGATGAATGGGGTTCCGTTAGTGGTGACCTTTGACATGGAAGGTAAACCGGCTCGTTCGAGGATGCAGGAGACGATTGATTTTATTATCAATGATTTGACCACTGCAATCAAGATGAATCAGGCCGATAAACAGTATCGTTTTGATGTAAACGTGATGAAATTTTACTTGGCTCGGACCTATTTCTGGACACAGGAATGGGAACTGGCCGCCGCCACGGCCAAAGAAGTGCTGGACGTGTATCCTTTGGTGAAAGGGGAAGAATACGTGGCCATGATGCAGAGTGAAGTTGACCAGAAAGGGAATGAACTTTTACGTTCGGGGATTAAAAAACATTTGGGTTACACGGATTTGGAATTCGGTTACGTGCAAGGACGTCCGGTGTCACAAGGGTTGATTGATTTATTCACGGAAAAGGAAAATGATATTCGGTTTGATCTGTTCTTTACTAAAAAGTTATTGAATCGCAAGGCACTACGGTCCGTGATCCGAAGTGCGGAAATGTGCCTGATCATGGCCGAGAGTTATGCACATTTGAATAACACGAAAGATGCCCTTTATTATCTGAACCTCATTCGCTCGCACCGGATTTCGTCTTACACGGATTATACGGAGAACTCGTTACCGGTTGTAGATCAGAATGCTTTGATACAAACAGATGCCACGGGTAAGGCTTTAACTCCTTTGTTGGCCGCTATATTGAATGAGCGAAGAAAAGAGTTCTATATGGAGAATGGCGACCGTTGGTTTGAATTGAAACGAAATGGATGTCCTGAATTCTGGTGGGGATATGCCGGGGTGAAGTACGAGACGCAGAAGTTCTTGTACACCTTCCCGTTACCCAAATCGGATATAGCGTTGAATCCGGCATTGGAACAAAATCCCGGTTATGATGTGTATTAATTAAAATGAGACAGATATGAAGACAATAAAATATATAATCGCGATTATAGTACTTGTTTTTTCCTTGATGGGATGTAGCGAGAACGTGAAGGATATGCCGCCTCGCGTGACGGATGTTAACAATGAATTCCGGTTACCCTCTCCACCGAAGTTGACGAATGCGGAGAGTGATATGGTGCAGGCTAAAAGAGATGCCTATAATGAAGCTTATGGTGATTAACATGATAAAATAGCGAGTTATGCGAAAGATATTATTTATATATGTACTGATGCTGGCGACCTGTTTCCTGACAGCTTGTTCGGATGATGATAATAACGCTCCGACGTTAAGTTTTGGGCGTCCGATCTATATTTTGAAAGCGGCGGCACCTCTTGCCGTGGAGGTTATTTCTTCCGTTCCCGTGACAGAGTCTGTTAGAGTTCCTTTTGATATTTCGGGGTCGGCTATATTGGATGAGGATTACACGATCGAGACGGATGCTTTCACGCTTGAACCGGGGAAAACGATTGACACGATCTGGATTACCCCGAAGGAAAACGTGACTACCCGACGGGAAATTCGTTTGGCATTGAAAGAGGTGAACGGTTTCCAACTTTGGAATAACCGGGTAGCGATGATTCCTGTTGAGACGAAAGATGTTTTCTCGTGTTCTTTTGAGGATTCTAAATATGATCTGAAAAACGAGGTGATTGTCAAAATGGGATTAATGGTAAATGGAAAGATGTATTATACCCGGAATGACGAGGTGCGTGTTCCTTTTGAGATCGATCCGGCATCAACCGCGGTATTAGGGGAACATTATGAGATTGTTGGAGGGAAACAGGAGTTAGTGATGGTTGGGAACTATAAATCTACGGCCGATGTCACGCTCCGTTTCTTGAAAAATGAAGAAGGAAAAGATAAAGTGATTTTCCGTATGCAGGAAGGGGGCTTGTTTGAACGAGGAAATAATGCGGCCACGACAATCACGGTTTCCGGCCCCACGACTTTTAAAGCGTTAGTTGGGAAATGGGCATTCAGCGAGATCACGAGCGAGAGTTTTATTCGTCGTATGGCCGGGTACGTTGACCCGAATGATTGTGATAATCTTCCATTAGACAATAGGTCCACCGATGTGATTCAATTTATTGCCGGAGCAAGTAATACGTTAAACGTGGATCAAGTACAGGGTGATCTGTTGAAGTATCTGCGGAATTGTGAAGCCGAGTTCGGGGAGGAAGGTCCTTGGAGGCTATATGAACAAACCGGAATGCCGTCTCGGGACGTGATTACCTTGTATTTGAGCAAGGCGAACGTGAATTATTCTGCAACGAGCATTGACGAACGCAGGGTTTTCGTGGGAGTGAGATTATTGAACAAAAATACCACGTTGGAATTGCGAATCGTGGATTATGAACCGACGGACTTCCTGACGAGATCATACTACGACCAGCTACATCCCGGATGGGGTGAACCGGACGAGTTCCCGATGAAGGATCTTTACCCGTTGGTGTTCCACTTCACGAAAGTCGAAGAGTAAGTTTATAAGGTTCATAAAGTTTGTAAGGTTTATAAAGTTTATGAACTCTCTACGGGAAGTTTTGTTCATGGCTGTTCTGGTTACCGAAGGCCGCCTGTTACTTTATGAACCTTATAAACCTTACAAACTTTAGAACCTCTTTTAATGTCTTAATATAAAATTGAAAAGTATGAAAAAATGGATGCTAGTATTGTTCGTGGCACTTTTCGTGCTACCTTGTTTGCGGGATGCCGAGGCAGCTGGGCGGAAGAAGAAAGGTAAAAATGCCGTGACGGCTAAGGTGGCGGAGAAGAAGAGTGCTTATGACAAATTATTTCAGAAAAAATCGTGTGAGACGGTGAAGAGTAATTTCATCACCTTGCACAAGGTGGATGGGAAATTGTATTTCGAGATTCCGGTGAAATATCTGGGACGGGAAATGTTGTTCGCGTCCACGTTGACCTCGACTTCCAGTAATGATTTCTGTGACGTGGGTTACAAGCAAAATGACCCGTTACACGTGCGTTTCACGAAGATCGACAGTACTATTTACCTGAATGAGGTAAATGCTTTCGTGACCTCGAATCCGAAAGAACCTTCTCTGAAAAAGGCTATCGACAAGAACTTTGCGGATGCCGTGTTGTACTCGTACAAGATTGCAGCTTACACGCCGGACAGTACGGCCGTGGTGATTGATGTGACTCCGATATTCACGACGGATATGAAAGAATTTGCCTTTCTTCCGACGACGATTATGGGATTGATCCAGTTGAATTCTGTCTTTAACAAAGATTGTGTTGCTTTAGGGGAAGTCAAGGCGTTTGATGATAATTTGAGCGTGAAGTCCATGTTATCTTATAAAGTATCGTTGAAATTCATGTCGTTCTCGTTCTTGGATAATATGCCGTTGACGGCCACGGTGACCCGTTCTCTATTGTTATTACCGGAAGAGAAGATGCGTCCCCGGATTTCCGATTCACGGGTAGGTATTTTTATCACGAGTAAACAACACGTCTCCACGGAGAGGGATGGGATTCAGGATTACACGCTGGCCAACCGTTGGCGTATGGAGCCTAAAGATATGGCGGCTTTTCAGCGGGGGGAACTTGTGGAACCCGTGAAACCGATCGTGTTTTATATTGATGATGCTTTTCCGGAATTGTGGAAACAACCGATAAAGGAGGGTACGCTACGGTGGAATGAGGCTTTCGAGAAGATCGGTTTTAAGAATGCCGTGCAGGTACGTGATTTTCCGAAGGATGATCCTGAATTTGATCCGGATAACCTGAAATATTCCTGTATTCGTTATTTACCTTCTTCGACGGCAAATGCGATGGGACCGTCGTGGGTGGATCCGACAACCGGGGAAATTGTTAATGCCTCTGTTTTGGTCTATAACGACGTGATTCGTTTGATTAATAACTGGCGTTTCGTGCAGACGGCACAAATCGACCCGTCCGTGCGGGCAAAGAAGATGCCAGATGACATCGTGAAAGAATCCATCGCTTACGTGGTGGCTCACGAGGTGGGGCATTGCCTCGGTTTCATGCACAATATGTCGGCCTCTGCCGCTTACCCGGTGGATTCGTTACGTTCCGCATCTTTTACCAACACGTATGGGACAACACCCTGTATCATGGATTACGCTCGTTTTAATTACGTGGCTCAACCCGGAGACAAGGGCGTACGTTTGACCCCACCGGATTTAGGTGTATATGATTGTTTCCTAGTGAAATGGAACTATCAGCCCTTACCACAGGTGAATGATGAATGGGAAGAACAAGCTATTCTTGAAAGTTGGGTGGACGAGAAAGCCGGAGACCCTCGCTATCGTTATGGAAGGCAACAGATTTATTCCCGTTATGATCCGAGTGCTATTGAAGAGGACTTGGGGGATGATCCGATGAAAGCCGGGGAGTACGGGATAAAGAATTTGAAATATATCTTGTCTAATCTCGGAGAATGGGTAAATGACGATGCGGATTTCACGCACCGGGAAGAGCTTTACAAACAATTGGCGAATCAATACTATCGTTATATCATGAACGTGATGTATAACGTGGGAGGTATCTATTTGACGGAAGTGAAAGACGGTACGAAGGGACAGCGTCATGAGCCGGTTTCAAAGGAAAAACAACGGGCTTCTTTGGCGTGGATACTGAAAGAGTTCAAGTCTTCGGATTGGTTGAGCAAGACGGATTTGAAAAAGAATTTCGCCATGGGAGTGGACATGACTCCGGTACTGCAAAAAAGAATACTGGACCAGTTGGAACGTTTGACCGGAAATATCATATTGTCATCTCATCTCGCATCTAATCCATACACGATTCAGGAATTCCTGACAGACTTGTATAATGGTGCGTTTGAAAACACGGTGAAAGGACGTGCTTTGACGGATGCCGACAAGATGCTGCAACAATTTATCGTGGATGTTTCCGCCAGTTCGTTGAAAGATGCCGGAGGGGGAGCGTTGCGGATGTTGACGGATGCGGCTTATATGCCTTCCGTGGAAGAGATTGCGGCTTACGGGTTGGATGAAACCGGATTGATTAACAAATATCTTGATCAGTTCCGACAAGTGGAGCAAGAACATGGCCCCGGTTACGTGGCACAACAGATGGCGTTAAATGAATTCGGTTATGGATATGGTTTCGTGAGGAAAGTGAATACCGGAGAGATTGATAATTCTAAAGTGTACTTGCAGGATATGGCTTTGAAGGCTCAACGGCTTTTAAATTCCAAGATTGCGGGGGCGACAGGTGACACGAAGATTCACTATCAATCGTTGTTGATGAAGTTGAATAAGTCTTTGAAGGATAGTAAATGATGAACGGGACTGTCCGATAAGTCATTTTTCAAAACTCCCTCCCCCCTTCGGGGTACTCCCTCTATAAACAGAGGGAGAGCTGAAATATTCCCTGTCTTCGGGAAGAGTCACCAGCTCCTCCTCTGTTTATAGAGGAGGTGGCACGAAGTGACGGAGGAGTTTTTTGAAATAAAATGACTTTTTGGACAGTCTTTTTTTATGATTCTAAACTCTCGTAGAAGAATTTCCAAAGTGTATCATTCATAGGTGGAGGGGCGACGATCGTGATCTTTTCCTGTTTCACCGGGTGAGTGAACGTGATTGACCGAGCGTGAAGACTGATTCCACCTCCCTCATTGGAACGGGGGAAACCGTATTTCAAGTCCCCTTTGATCGGGCATCCGATCTTTGCCAACTGGCAACGAATCTGGTGATGGCGTCCCGTGCAAAGTTTTACTTCCAACAAATAGTAACGTTGTCCGCATCCCAATAATTTATATTCCAGGATGGCCTCTTTCGCTCCACTTTTGGGTTTATTGTAAGCATAGGATTTATTCTTTTCAGCATCCCGCACCATGTAATGGGTTAGTTTAGCATGATCTTCTTCGGGAAGATTACCCACAATCGCCCAGTATATTTTGGTGATTTCCTGATCATGTTCCTGGAACATCTTGTTTAACCTTACCAATGCCTTACTGGTTTTGGCGAACAATACGACTCCACTAACCGGGCGATCGACCCGATGAGGAATTCCGAGGTAAACATCCCCCGGTTTGTTGTACTTCTCTTTGATGTATGCCTTAACACGCTCGCTGAGAGGTTCGTCTCCCGTCTGGTCAGCCTGCACAATATCGGAAACCTTTTTGTTGATAGCGATAATGTGGTTATCCTCGTATAATATTTCCAGATTCTTCATGTATTTTTGATTTATGATTTACGATTTATGATTCGTGATTTTTAATCTAAAATCTAAAATCATAAAATCTAAAATTTTAATATTGTTCTCTCTCGTTCGGGAAGTTACCGCTTTTTACATCGTTGATGTAATTACCCACGGCTCCTGTCATTTCAGCATATAAGTTGTGGTAACGACGTAAGAAACGAGGAGAAAATTCCTGATTGATTCCCAGCATATCGTGAATCACGAGAACCTGTCCGTCAACGCCACCCCCGGCACCGATTCCGATGATCGGGATGGTTAGTTCTTTGGCGACTTGGGCAGCCAGTTTTGCCGGAATCTTTTCCAGCACGATGGCAAAACATCCGGCCTCTTCCAAAAGGTGGGCATCTTCGATCAGCTTTTTAGCCTCTGCGTCTTCTTGGGCGCGTACCACGTAAGTACCGAATTTATGGATACTTTGCGGGGTCAGTCCGAGGTGTCCCATAACCGGGATTCCGGCTGACAGGATACGTGTTACGGATTCAACGACTTCTCGTCCGCCTTCCAGTTTCACGGCATCGGCACTTGTTTCCTTCATGATACGGATTGCCGAGCAAAGTGCCTCTTTACTGTTTCCTTGGTAGCTACCGAAAGGTAGGTCCACGACAACCAGCGCGCGATCTACACCTCTCACCACGGATGCCCCGTGATAGATCATTTGATCCAGCGTGATCGGCAGGGTCGTTTCGTTTCCGGCCATCACGTTAGAAGCGGAGTCTCCCACTAGAATCACGTCGATCCCGGCATTGTCAATAATTTGAGCCATCGAGAAATCGTAGGCCGTTAACATACTTATCTTTTCCCCCTTGAGTTTCATTTCTGATAACACGTGGGTGGTCACTCTTTTTACTTTCTTTTGAACAGACATAGTAATAATGATTTACGAATCCTCGGTATGATTACTTGGATTCGGGTTCTTGAAATGTTCCGATAAGGGTTTGCGACCCCGTTACTTTTTGGCCGAGTTTCACGTCAATTTTAGTTCCTAACGGTAGGTACAAATCTACCCGGGAACCGAATTTGATGAATCCGGCATGTTCGTTCTGGCGGGCTTTCCCCCCGACCGGAGCGTATGAAACAATACGTTTAGCCATGGCTCCGGCAATCTGTCGCATCACGATTTCTTGTCCGTTGGTTGCCTCGATAGCAATGGTTGTTCTTTCGTTTTCCGTGGAAGACTTGGGCAGGTAGGCCGCCATGTATCTTCCTTGGTGGTATTTGAAAAATTTGATTATTCCGTTGATAGGAAACCAGTTAATATGAACATTGAAGATGTTCATGAAAATGGAAACCTGTATACATTGTTTTTTCAGGTATTCGGGTTCGAAGGTTTCTTCCACGACCACGATTTTCCCGTCGGCAGGGGCGAGGATCGTGTTATCCTTCACGACAATGTGCCTGTTGGGGAAACGGAAAAAGTTTACCATCAAGAGGTACAAAATTCCGCTGACGATCAGTACCGCCCGGAAAACAATGATATTAGGGATGAAGGCATACACGAGTACATTGATGAAAGCAAAGAGTACGAATGCTTTGAACAATAATATATGACCTGCTTTATGTATCTTCATATTAATTTCGTTACGTTAGTAAAACAGCGGGCAAAGTTAATACATGAATTCCATATAAACAAAAATAGCGGGAATTGTGAATATAATTGCATCGAATCTGTCCAAAATGCCCCCGTGTCCCGGTAGTATGTTGCCGGAATCTTTGATCTCGATGCTACGTTTAAACAGGGATTCCAGTAAATCCCCGTATATCCCGAAAACAACCACGATACATGAAATAATGGCAGTGTCCCGGATCGTGTAACCCTCGATATATGGAGACACGCACAAACCGACAATAATGGTCATCAGTCCCCCGCCAATGGCTCCTTCCCATGATTTCTTGGGCGATATTCTGGGGAAAAGTTTATGTTTCCCGAGTAATGAACCGGAGAGGTAAGCGAAGGTATCGTTAACCCACACGAGCAAGAACGGGAAAAAGATGATTTCCGGCATCCATTTCCCCGAGGTCATGTAGGGTAGGTATATTAGCAACGTGAAAGGTAAACTGATGTACAACAAGGCGTAGTAGGAGAAGGCTATGTTCTGGAACCCGTTTCCCCTTTTCCGGTAGAGTTCACAGATAGACATGATGAAGGTCAACAGGAAAAAATAGAGATAGCCGTCCTTGTAATTGATGTAATTATGTAAGAATCCCACGGTGAACAGTACGCTCCCGCAAAGGATGCAGAAGAACAGGTTCACGTGGATGTTCATGTGTTTCGCCATCCGGCTGAATTCCATCAGGCCAAGAATGTTGATGATAAAGAACAGGATATAAAAACAAATGGGGTGTATGAAAATACACCCTGTTAGTACTACGACAAACAGCAAGCCGCTGATTGCTCGTTTTAAAAAATTACTCACGATCATAATAGTCTTTAATAACTTTCTTGGCTTCTTCCTGGTCATCCCGGCTGACCATCACGCTGATGTCGCCAAAGGTTTGGTAAGAAGAATCTTTTTGATTCAAAATCACGGCCGGGATTCCCGCCTCGTCCAGTAGATCTTTCACGATCCCTGCTTCGAGTTCGCTTGTTGTTGTGAAAACAGATACCCAATTTTCCATAGTCATCGGTTTTAAGTTTATACTGTTTTTTCCTGTCGGGAATCCTTCCGCCTTGCCGTTACAATTCTTCCGGCTGTTGTGTCTCCTCTTCTTCTGTCCACGGACGTTTCCCGAGAATATTTTCCAAGTCATCACTAAAGATAACTTCTCGTTCGATCAGCAATTCTGCCACCTGTCGGTGTTGTTCCCTATGATCGCTCAATAGCTGTTTGGCTCGCTCGTAAGCGGCAGAAACCATATCTTTTACCTCGGCATCAATCAATTCTGCAGTCTTCTCGGAATAGGGCTTGGTAAAGCTGAAATCGCTCTGACCCGTGGAGTCATAATAACTCAACATTCCCACCTTGTCACTCATCCCGTAGATGGATACCATGGCGTAAGCCTGTTTCGTGGCACGTTCGAGGTCGTTTTGCGCACCCGTGGATATTTCCCCAAACACGATTTCCTCGGCAGCCCGTCCACCCAGCACGGAACACATCTGATCCAGTAATTGGTCTTTCGTGGTAATCTGGCGCTCCTGCGGCAAGTACCAAGCGGCACCCAAGGCTTTTCCTCGCGGCACGATGGTTACTTTCAATAGCGGGTGAGCGTGTTGCAGTAACCACGATACGGTAGCGTGTCCGGCCTCGTGATAAGCAATCGCTTTCTTTTCACTCGGTTTGATGACTTTGCTGCGGTTTTCAAGTCCGCCCACGATACGGTCGATAGAATCCAGGAAATCCTGTTTTTCCACGGCCGATTTATTTTTCCGGGCAGCGATCAGCGCGGCCTCGTTTGCCACGTTGGCGATGTCCGCACCGGAGAATCCCGGGGTTTGTTTTGCCAAAAAGGCGTAGTCAATGTCTTCGGCGAGTTTCAACGGTTTCAAGTGAACCTTGAAAATCTCTTCCCGATCTTTTAATTCCGGAAGATCCACGTATATCTGGCGGTCGAAACGTCCGGCACGCAACAAGGCGCTATCCAAGATGTCTGCCCGGTTCGTGGCTGCCAGTATGATTACTCCCGAATTGGTTTCGAAACCGTCCATTTCGGTCAATAATTGGTTCAGCGTGTTTTCGCGTTCATCATTGGCTCCCATGTTCGGGTTTTTCCCTCTGGCTCGACCGATAGCGTCGATCTCGTCAATAAAGATGATGCAGGGGGCTTTTTCTTTAGCCTGTTTGAACAAGTCGCGTACGCGGGAAGCTCCCACGCCGACAAACATTTCAACGAAGTCCGATCCCGACATGGAGAAGAACGGCACGTTTGCCTCTCCTGCCATGGCTTTTGCCATCAAGGTTTTACCGGTTCCCGGAGGGCCAACCAGCAAGGCTCCCTTCGGAATTTTACCTCCCAGTTTGGTGTATTTATCCGGGGATTTGAGGAAAGATACAATCTCTTCCACCTCTTGTTTGGCCTCTGCTAACCCGGCAACATCTTTGAAGGTAATCTTTATGTTGGATTCTTTGTCAAACAATTTCGCTTTGGATTTCCCGACATTGAAAATGCCGCCACCGCCGCCACCACCGCCGGCTCCCTTGCTCATGCGACGCATGAAGAATATCCAGATTCCCACGAATATCGCGATGGGCAGGAATAATGTAATGACTTCTCCCCACCAGTTGAAATCGTCTTTATAGTCAATGAATACGTCGGATGCTTCTTCCGGGTATTCTTTCTGTGCATCTTGTAAATTCTTTTCAAATTGCTCCAGCGTTCCGAAAGGTACGTAGTATTGCGGACCTACACTTTTCTGATTAAATCCTTTTGCCACCAGATCGCTGTGGGTTTCCACTTTCTCCGGTTTCAAGGTGATTTCGGCTTTACCGCCATTTCTGACGATGTAAATATCCTTTACCTCTCCTTTCGCTAAAAGGTCTGTTTTAAACTTCTGCCATGAGATCCGTTCCGGATTCGAAGGCATACTGAAAAATTGAATCCCGATAATGAAAGCGGCAATGATGATAAACGACCAGTAGCCGCCGAATTTCGGGCCTTTATTGTTTTTTCCCCCGACAGGAGGGAAGTTGAAACTATCCTTTTTGTTATTTTCTGCCATATTTAATTTTAATTTTCTTCTACATTCGTTATTTCCGCGTCAGCCCAAAAATCTTCAATTTGATAATAATCTCGTTGTTCTTTTTGAAATATATGTACAACCACATTTCCGTAATCCAACACCACCCACTGGGCTTGTTGTTCTCCTTCCACGTGTAATGGTTTTTCTCCCAATTTCTCGTTGGCTTCGTCGTAGACAAAGTCTGTAAGACTGGCCACGTGCGTGTTGGAAGTTCCATGACATATTACGAAAAAACTACAGAAACAGTTCTCAATTCTTCTCAAATCAATTTTTACAATATTAACCCCTTTATTTTTGTTCAGCGTTTCAATAATTTGTTCCACTAATTTTTCTGCTCCACTCATTCTTTAAAAACTAATTTCTAATTAAGGTACAAATATACATTTTAATATTTAATCCAAACGTGTTTTGTAAGTACACTTCACTGTTTTTTATACAAAAAGCGTACCTGTAATTCCCGCTATCAGCTATTATGACGAATTGGCATAAAATAAGTTCGGTTTTTGTCCTGTTTTTTATGACAAGGGATGAACTTCCGGATGGTTTATTTTTCTTAATTAGTTTGTATTGTAATTATTTCAGGGCTTTAAGGGCGATTTTTCGACAAAGCCGGAAATCTTTTTCCTGCAAGGGGGATTTTTTCGTACCGCCTCTCTCGACGGTGGCGACGATCTTGAATCCGCTCCATTTGAGAATTTCCTTTAGTGCTTTGACGGTTCCTCTCGTTTGGTTGAAAAGTATATTGAACGGGTAGGGAGTCGTGCAGGTACTCACGATGATGGCTTTTTTCCCCTTGTGTAGCGGTAGGGGAATTCCCTTCGGGCTTTCGCCCATCATCCCGTAAACGATGCGGTCGAACAGGAGTTTTAATTCTCCCGGTAGGTTTCCCCAGTAACACGGGGAGCCGACGACCAGCACGTCACATTTGTTTATTAATTGAAGAGTGGTTTGAGCCCCGTCTTCTGGGAGAACACAAGTTAAGTTTTTCCGGCAACTCATGCACCCGTTACAGGGCTTTATTTGTAAATCGTGAACGTGGATGACTGAAACGTTCGCTCCCTGTTTTTCACTTTCTTCTTTTATTGCCTCCAACATTTTCGAGATGTTCCCGTTTTTCCGGGGGCTTCCGTTTATAATCAGTATGTTCTGCATGAGATCGTTCATTGTGAATTTGTGATTATTCAAAATTAGCTATTTATTTTTACTTGGAAAGATATTGATCGTGTAAAAAATGAATATCCTTTTTTAAAGGTAATAATATACTATTATATAGGATAGGTCTGGGGGTTAGGTACGGGGTGATCTATTATTAATCGTGTGTTACATGTTAAAGTAGGAATAGGGTGTATGTTATCTTTGTATAAATCCTGTTAAAATGGCGGCGATAATCGGGCGATAAGGCGGCGATGATCGGGCGAAGGCGCCTAACAGGCAGGCAACAGTCTGGTAACAGTGAGGCAATTCGGATAGAAACGGCAAGTAAAACGATTATTTTAGTGTAGGAAAAATAGTTAGGAATGTAATAAAGTATAAAATTATTTGTATATTTGTGTATGTGGAGGATTGGGGAAATTGAAAGTGTAGGGGGATAATTTTCCTGTCATTATTCGTTAGTGAAGATGTAAAAAATATTTTACGTTTAAAATTTGAATATAATGAAAAGGAAGGTCGTTTTTAAATTTTTGAAATCCAGTATTTTTTTTGTTTTGACCATATTCTTGTCTTGTAATGACGATTATTTGGGGAAAGACATACAGATGGAGAAATTGGATGAGATTGGAAAGGCTTTTATGGATCATTTATTAGCCAGTCCCAATGGAGAACAGCAATGGAAAAAGTTGATGCATCAAGGAGATCTCCCTCCCAATGAAGTTGCGCTTATTTTCCAAGGAAATAGTGGATGGCGGTATGTATTGCCATTATTAAAAGATAATGCACTTGAAGGAATGGTAATATTTCCAATTGAAGTTGGTGAAAATGATAAATATTTGTCAGAAAGTATTATTGAGAACCCTGTAATAATAGATAAAAAAGAGTTTAAATCCACTCCTTTTGTACAGGGGGTACTAAGATCTTCTGTTTCTACAAAATGGCAAGAAAAAGGTATTGTTGTTGATGAAAAATTGATTGTTAGTCAATCAGATTTAACTCAATTTACACCTCTTTCAAGGGGTACTGGAGGTGTTTTTCCAGCACGTTATACTCTTATTGCTCACAATTATTTAGATTATGAGGGAAATGCTGTAATAAGTGAAATGAATAAAGATCGGTTAGAGGCGGTTGTACATGATGTCGCTGGTACTCTTCCAGGACATTTAGAACTGGAACTAATGTTCGATGATAGTGACGATGTTATTTATGTGATAACTTCTCATGAAGAGGTTGCTATATATTTTTATAATCAATTAGTTTCTTATCTCCAGGATAGGCATCATTGTGAAATTACTTTTGAGTTTCTTTGGATGACAAGTTCTCCAGGAGGTACGGGAGGTGGTATGGGAGGTGGCATGGGAGGAAGTTCTGAAGGTTCTCCTCATTCTTCGGGAACAGAATTGACTGAGGAAAAGCAAGTACCCGATAATATTGTGGTAAATTTAAAGACAAGTTCCTTATCTGGTCAAGTTGAGATTGGTGATGTGTATTATTTAATGTTAGATATTTATAATACTAATCCTCAGGGACGTATTCCTAATATCGAAAATATAGAATATTTTGTTCGTCGGTCAACCACAGGACAAGGCGGTTCCTTGGGAGAGACAATAGACATGGTATATACACGTAAAGCTATTTCTGCCGGAACCTTTGAATTTGTTGCCGTTATACAAATTGAGGGAACGACAAACAAGATATCTTCCAATACGGTTACTATAAAAGAAATGTGCCCTTCGATTTCCAAGTTTAAAGACTTGCCTGTGGTCCAAAATCGTGCGATAGAATTGTGGAATGAGACTGTGAATTATAGTAGGCAACATAAAAGTACTCATGAAACATGCGAATTCGGTTGTTTTGTCTATTTGAATACGAGAACAGGAGAATATCATTGTGGACCAACAATACCAGGAGAACCAGTGAAACTTACTGGCCCCGTTAAAGGAACTGTTCATTTTGTTTATTCTCCGCAAAACTATGATCCTAGGGAAACTTTTGATTTGATAGTAGGAACAATACATTCCCATTATCCTATGATTTGGGCTGCACCTGGTCTTGAACGTGATCCTGGGCCATCTGTGGATGATAAAAGTGCCGAATTACCAGGGATCGTGTATGATTATTCTCAAACAGTATTTGCGGGAGATTCGGTGGATATGCCGAATAATTTAAAAAAAATGTATATTTATGGACCTAGTAGAAGAGAAATACCTTAAAATAATGTAAAGATGAAAAAAATTGAATTCGTGTTGCTTGTTGGATTTTGTTTCTTAGGGATTAATGGAATGGCTTATTCTCAAGAGCAAGACACGGTCGTGATAAAAGATAGCATCGCTAAAATGAAACTTGATAAGAAGCTGATTAAGTTAACAAAACAGGTTGTTTTGAAACATGGACCGGATTATTACCGAGAGTGTAAAGAACCTGTTATCAGATACAGGCGAGTGAGGAAAAATTCGCCTGATCTTCATCCATCGATTTCCATGAAAAACGTGGGGCGAGTGTATTACACGGTGGAGTATCCTTATGATATGGAAAAAGAAACGTTCTGTAATGAATATTCTGCAAAAGTATTTTTTTGGGAGAATTTGACCGTTTTTCATGTTTCCTTCGGACTTGGCATGGGTATTCGAGATTACGATAAATTATCACGGGCAGAAAAAAACAAGATTGTAATACCTTTCAAGAAATATAAACCCGGTAAGTGGGTGCGTGATACCGTCCGGAATGATAAAGGTGATATCATCGACATCTTGAATCGTTACGAGAATTAGTTATAGGGTATTGATGAGGACTGTTGTGGTAAAAGTGTTTTGTACGTTTGTTGTAGAGAAGTTATTAGAAATTTGGATGACACGTGAAATTATTACTATATTTGGAATGGCGGAAATAAATCCGGTATTTGAAGGTGCTGGGTGATGTTTTTCGCTACTAATTAATTGATTGTTATTAGTTTATCTCCTTGCGTAAGGAGATAGGTCGGATAGAAAAAAGAATGATTAAGAGTTAAGAAAATTAAATATTAGTTCAAAAGAGATGGAAAAATATCTGATACCGTTAGTGCCGGGACCTGTTGCTGTCCCTCAGGAGATTTTGAAAGTTGCTGCCACGAATTTCGGGTCTGCCGATTTTGAGCCGGAGTATCTGGCTTTGTACAAGGATACGGAAAAATTGTTGCAGAAGATGATGGAAACCCGTAACCGGGTGGTGATTCAGACTGGAGAAGGTATGTTGGTGTTGTGGACGGCTTTAAAAAGCACGTTGAAACCGGGCGATCGAGTGCTGGTGCTTTCTACCGGGTTGTTCGGTGAGGGATTCGGCGATATGGCCAAGGCGCTGGGATGCGAGATTCGGGTGCTGGATTTCGGTTATGATGAGACGATTCATGACTTTGATGCCGTGGAAAAAGCGATCGTGGAGTTCAAGCCGAAGATGATCACGATGGTGCAGAACGAAACGCCTAGTGGGACGACGAACCCGGTCAAGGAAATCGGTGATTTGAAAGTGAAACACGGGGTACTGTTGCTTTGCGTGGACATCGTTTCCGGTCTGGGCGGGACCCCGATACACGTGGACGATTGGCACGTGGATTTCGCCTTGGGTGGTTCGCAAAAGTGTCTCTCGGCCCCGGCTAATATGTCATTCCTTTCCGTGAGTGAGGAGGCTTGGAAGATCGTGGAGGAGGTAAATTACGCTGGATACGAGGCATTGTTACCTTTCCGGAATGTAACCGAAACCGGGTACTTTCCGTACACGCCCTACTGGCAGGGAACAGCCCAGTTGCATAAGGCTTGCGAGCTGATTTTCGAGGAAGGGTTGGAGAGTTGCATCGCTCGTCACGAGAAGGTGGCTGCCTACTGCCGTGAACGGATTAAGGAGATGGGATTGAAGATCTACCCCGTGGAAGGAGCCGTGTGTTCCCCGACCGTGACCGCGGTTTACGTGCCGGAACACATGACTTGGGAGCGCTTGGATTCGGAATTGAGAGTGCAAGGGATGGTCGTGGGAGGCAATTATGGTAAATTGGCCGGGAAAGTATTCCGGATCGGACATATGGGTTCCCAGGCAAACATCAACCTGATCAAGGAGGCAATGGATATACTGGAAACAGTGGTTCATGATATTTAAAATTTAAGGTATAAATTATGGGAGATTTTGACGGAGAAAGGAAAGACTTACCGAATGCCACGGCAGCGCTTGTTTTAGGAGCGCTGTCGTTGGTGTTTTGCTGGTGCTACGGGATCATCGGGTTGGTACTCGGTATTCTGGCGGTGGTACTGGCCTCGGCTCCCCGTAAGGCTTATCTGGAGAACCCGGAGCGATTCACGGAAGTATCCTATAAGAACTTGAATGCCGGGAGAATATGTGGCATCATCGGGATTTGTATCGGCGCGCTCATCCTGCTGGCGGTTATTCTTGCCGTCATTTTTGCTGTATATGCTTCGGTAAAACCCCATTTGCTCAACACGATAAATGTATGAATTGAGCATCTGGACGTGGCTGGAGGGGCATCAACTGCCTTGTCTGGTTAAAGACACTTTCGGGATCGAGTGTCCCGGATGTGGATTCCAGACTGCGATACTGTTGCTCTTGAAAGGAGAGTTGTGGGAATCCGTGAAAATCTATCCGGGGTTGATCCCCTTGATTGTGTTTATCGGCCTTGCCATGGCGCATTTTGTAGGGGTGAAAAAAATTACTCCCGGGGCAATAAAATTTGCTGGTTTTGTTTGCTTGCTAATAATTTTAATTTCATATTTGCTTAAATTAATAATTCATTAAAATTACGACCATGGAGATAATGGAAATGAAGAAAAAGGATCTTCCTAACGCGACGGCAGTGTTGGTTTTAGGGATTTTGTCTCTGGTGTTTTGCTGGTGTTACGGGTTCGTGGGGTTGGTGCTGGGAATCCTGGCGGTAGCCATTGCTTCCGGGCCCCGGAGAGCTTATCTGGAACATCCGGAAGAGTACACGGAGGCTTCCTACAAGAATCTTAGTGCCGGACGGGTTTGTGGTATTGTTGGAATCTGCGTGGCGTTGGCTGTTGTCGCTTTCGTGATTTTAGTGATATTGGGTGTAACGGCGCTGGGCGTCGGATCGGCATTGATGCTAGGTTAAAATAAAATGACATATGGACTACAGATTTGAAATCAGTTTACCGACTAGTTCGGATTTTAGATGTGAGATTGCTGTTGGTGGAGAACAGACGTTTCAACAATTTCACGATAAAATAGTTGAGACGTTGAATTATGACAGCTCTCAAATGGCATCTTTTTTCACGCTTGACCGGATGGGAAACCGGGTGAAAGAAATTGCATTGATGGATATGACGACAGAGGACGAGGAAAATGAAACGCTCGTCATGGACAACACGAAAATCAGTGACATCATTAAACCGGGGTGTCTTGAATTAGAGTACGTGTATGATTTCTTCTCTAACAAATATTTTAAGGTAGAGTATGCCGGGGAATATATCCGTGACTCTTCCGACGTGATGCCGGTATGCGTTGCTTGTGAGGGGGATATTCCGGAACAATTCTCTTACGAGGATGGGAATGCTGATTGGGAGTTTGACAAGCCGGAGGAAGAGTACGAGGGGGATTATGACGATAGTTTCATGGAAGAGTTCGGTAACGGGGATTATGACGACGAGGATCGCCAAGACCGGGGTGGTGATGATGAGTACTATCGTGACGAACGCTATGAGAGTTTGGATGATTATATAGATAGACTTTAATTATTTTGGATTTTAGATTTTAAATTTTAGATTCCAGCCGGACAAGGTTTATTTTTTTTAATTTAAAATCTAAAATTATTAAATCGAAAATTTGCATGGGGACGTTAATCGTATTGCTTGGACCGACAGGAGTGGGGAAAACAGATTTGAGTATTGAGTTGGCCAAGATGTATGGGACGTCGATTATTTCATGTGATTCCCGACAGATTTACAAGGAAATGTATATAGGAACTGCCGTGCCGGAGCGAGAGCAACTGGAGGCAGTTCCTCATTTTTTTATACAAACGGAGTCTGTCCGGAATTATTTTAATTGTTGGGAGTTCGAGCAACAAGCGCTTCGGAAGATCCGGGAGTTGTTCGAGACGAAAGAGGTGGTGATCATGGCGGGTGGTTCCATGATGTACATTGACGCCGTGTGCAAGGGAATTGACGAGATGCCCACGATTGACGAGGAAGTGCGTCTTTCCGTGAAAGAGATGTTTGAACGGGATGGAATCGAGGCGTTGCGGATGTTGTTGAAAAGGTTGGACCCCGTGTCATATACCACGGTGGATTTGAAGAATGCCAAACGGATCATGCACGCTTTGGAAGTTTGCCTGATGACCGGAAAGCCTTATTCTTCTTTTTTGACCGGGAGCGTGAAGGAGCGGGAGTTTGACATCGTGAAGATCGGGTTGAACCGGGAAAGAGAAGAATTGTTCGACCGGATTAATCGCCGGGTGGATCAGATGGTGGAGGACGGAATGGAGGAGGAGGCCCGTAGTCTTTATCCTTTACGCCACCTGAATGCCTTGAATACGGTAGGGTACAAGGAGTGGTTCGATTACTTTGATGGCAAGTTTGACCGGGAAGAGGCTATCCGGCTCATCAAACGAAATACCCGCCGATATGCAAAAAAGCAACTTACCTGGTATCGCAATGACGCTGATATTCATTGGTTCCATCCGGATCAAAAAGATGAAATCAAACGTTTTCTTTTAAGTCTTGTTGATTTTAAATTTTAAATTCCAACCCCCTCTAGCTCCCCCTTGGAAAGGGGGAGGACATGCTCCATTGTTACATTGTAGTGCTTTCTTGCGTTTGTTTCTCCCCCAGTGTAAGGGGGAGGATATACTCCATTGTTATGTTGTAGTGTTTTCTTGCGTCTGTTTCTCCCCCTGTGTAAGGGGGAGTTAGAGGGGGTAGTCTTTTCAATTATTTAGTCCGTCATGTATTGTTTCGAGCGATTTTCTTCCACTCGTTTTGGAGGCATGATCAAGATGAGTAGGGAACCTAGGATGATGATGCAGGCCAAGATGTAATCTCTCGTGTCCAAGTCGGGGCGCAAGTCGATGGAGTAGACTGCAATCCATGCCTCCAGCCCGAAGGTTAGCATGGGCTGGAAGGCCCGGAAGGTCATGAAGGTTTCGGCAGTTGCCGTTTGCAGGGTGGCGTAGTATAGGTACGTGGAGAGTGAGGTGAGTAGGAAACCTGTCACGCAGGCGGCAATAATCGTCATCGGGTGGAATATCTCGGTGAGCTTAGGCAGGTAGAGCATTGAAAACGGGATGGCCATAAGTTCCTTGGCAAAATAGTGTTCCACGAGGGCGATCAGGATTAAGAAAAGTATGACCGACGTGCCACCCCAGAACATGGTGAATCCGGAGATCCCGCATTTTTGGCGTACGGAGGTGTTGGGACTGGCGATAGTGGTCTTCTCTACCACGATGGCTCGTGTACAGCTTGCCAGAACTGCCAGGGAGACGAGAATGGAGACCCGTAGTTGTATGGCTTCCGGGAGGGTACGGATAAACAGGATAATGCCGACCGTGATCACGAGCATCCCCACGATGTCACTGCTGTGGGGTTTTCTCTTGAAAAAGATGTAGGCCAGTATTGCCGTCACGACAACTTCTATGTTGATTAATAAGCTGGTTTCGGTACTGGTGATGTACAGGTAAACCGCGGCTAGAAAGAAATTCCGGAATATTTGCAGTAACGTGTACAGCCATGAATAACCGACACCTGCTTTCCAGCCTTCTGCGGTTACAGGTTTTCGGATAAGTAATAGCGCGACTCCCCCGGCGAAAATCTGCATGGAGGCGAACACGAGAATGTTGGCCTCGTAGTTTAACAGGCAAAAACGGGTGATGACACTGATGATCGACCATGTTATGACTGATAGTAAGGCATATAAAGCACCTATTTTCATATTTTGTTTTTTGTTTCTCTCCGGATATAACGATTCGATGGAGAAAAGGTTTTTTGTCAAAATAAAATATACCTTTGTTTTAGTATTTATAACAACATGATACAGGAATGATTGAGATATGGTAGAATCGGAAACTAGAAAAGGGGAGTACACGATTCCTTTACGGGAGTTTTTTGATAAGGGAATGACAAGGGAGGTCGCTTGTAGGATAGGACGTTTGAGGGCGTTGAGGCGGGCTATTACCGGACAGATGGAAGAGATAAATGCGGCTTTGTGGAGTGATTTGAGAAAGTCGAGCGGAGAGGCTTACCTGACGGAGATCGGTATGGTGTTGGGGGAGATTGATTATCACGTGAAACATCTGAGACGGTGGGTGAAACCCCGACGACTGGCAACCCCGTTGGCTTTTTGGCCCTCGAAAAGCCGGATCATGTACGAGCCGTATGGCGTTGTGTTGATCATTGCCCCTTGGAATTACCCGTTTCAATTATTGTTGGAACCTTTAATTGGTGCCATTTCTGCTGGGAATTGTGTCGTGTTGAAACCGTCTCCTTTTGCCCCGGCAACGGCGGAGGTTATAAAGAAGATTGTTGCGGCAGTTTTTGAACCCGCTTATGTATCTGTGTTTGATGGAGAAGGGGATGTGGTGGAGCAGTTGTTGAGAGAGCGTTTTGATTATATTTTTTTCACGGGAGGTCCCCGTTTCGGACAATATGTTATGGAAATGGCAGCGAAACATTTAACCCCGGTAACTTTAGAGTTGGGCGGGAAAAGTCCTTGTATCGTGGGGCGTGGTGCGAACGTGGAGATTGCGGCTCGTCGTACGGCTTGGGGAAAGTTTATCAATGCCGGGCAGACGTGTGTTGCCCCCGATTACGTGTTTGTGCATGAAGATCAAAGGACAGAGTTTGTTGAGGCCGTAAGACTGGCCGTGAAACGATTTTATGGGGATTGCCCGTATGAAAGTCCTGATTATCCGCGGATTGTTCACCGGGAGGGGACAGAAAGGTTAGCGCGCTTGATGCACTCTTCCGGACAGGTGGTTGTCGGGGGTGAGGTGAACGTGGAGGAAAAGTATATTGCTCCTACGGTACTGATTGACGTGGAGTCTGATAGTCCGATCATGCGGGAAGAGATATTCGGTCCCATTCTACCCGTACTGACCTACCGGGAGATAGATGACGTGATTCGTTTCGTGAATAAGCGGGAGAAACCCTTGGCCCTGTATTATTTCGGAACCGAGCGAGAGGCTCGTGAAGTTTTAAACCGAACCTCTTCGGGAGGGGCTTGTGTGAACGACACAATCGTGCATCTGGCAAATCCCCGTTTGCCTTTCGGGGGTGTGGGGATGAGTGGAATCGGAAAGTATCACGGGAAAGCAAGTTTTGAACTTTTCAGTAATTTACGTTCCGTGGTAAAATCTTTCACATTTTTTGATAACCATTTTCGTTATGCCCCGTATAAACACTTGAATTTATTGAAAAAATTCATGTAATGTCTGGTGAGTTTATTATATTTGTTGGAAACTTTAAAACAATGAAGACTATGAAAAAGTACATTTGCACAGTATGTAGTTATATTTATGATCCTGCAGTAGGTGATCCAGATGGTGGAATCGCACCTGGAACCGCATTTGAAGATATTCCGGAAGATTGGGTTTGCCCGCTTTGTGGCGTTGGTAAAGAAGATTTCGAACCGGTGGAAGAGTAAATGAAGTTAAAAGATAAAAACTAAAAGATAAAAGTTGAAAGCTGTAAAAAGTTCCATTTTTATCTTTTAGTTTTTAACTTTTATCTTAATAAAAATAGAGGCGAATCTCAGGATTCGCCTCTATTTTTATTAATGTGCCCATTCGGCAAAGAAGTCATTTCCCTTGTCATCCACGATGATGAATGCCGGGAAGTTTTCCACCCGTATTTTACGGATAGCTTCCATCCCCAATTCTTCAAAGGCAACGATTTTTACTGATTTAATGCTTTCTTTAGCCAAAATAGCTGCCGGTCCGCCGATAGATCCTAAGTAGAAACCACCGTGTTTCTTACAAGCATCTGTAACAGCTTGAGAGCGGTTACCTTTGGCAACCATGATCATAGAACCACCGTGATCTTGGAAAAGGTCAACATAGGGGTCCATACGTCCTGCCGTGGTAGGTCCGAAACTTCCGGAGGCCATTCCTTTCGGGGTTTTAGCCGGTCCTGCATAGTAAATCGGATGATTCTTAAAGTATTCCGGCATGGGCTTGCCTTCATCCAACATGGCTTTGATGCGGGCGTGAGCGATATCGCGGGCAACGATAAGTGTTCCGGACAAGTTCAGACGGGTTTTAACCGGATATTTTCTTAGTTCTTTCAATACTTCTTCCATCGGTTGGTCGAGGTCGATGTTCACGGCGGGGGCTAATGCAGGGTTCTCTGCCGGTAAGAAACGAGCTGGGTTCTTTTCCAGTTGTTCCAGGAAGATACCGTCTTCCGTGATTTTAGCCTTGATGTTCCGGTCGGCACTACAACTTACACCGATACCCACGGGGCAGGATGCCGCGTGACGAGGCATACGGATGACACGCACGTCGTGTACCCAGTATTTACCACCGAATTGAGCGCCGATACCCATGTCTTGACAGATTTTCTGAATTTTGGCCTCCCATTCCAGATCACGGAATGCCTGACCGCCATCATTTCCTTCGGTCGGAAGATTGTCATAATATCCTGCGGAAGCTTTCTTCACGGTTGTCAGACAGGCCTCGGCGGAGGTTCCACCAATGACTACTGCCAGATGGTAGGGAGGACAGGCTGATGTTCCCAAGTCTTTCACTTTATCCTTGATGAACTTGGTCAGTGCTTCCTCGGTCAACAAGGCTTTGGTCTGTTGGTACAGGAACGTCTTGTTTGCAGAACCACCGCCTTTGGTGATGAACAGGAACTCGTATTTATTTCCTTGAGTGGCATACAGGTCGATTTGAGCCGGTAGGTTTGTACCACTGTTTTTTTCATCGAACATGGTGTAGGGAACTACTTGAGAATAACGCAGGTTACGATCCCGATAGGTTTCGAAAACTCCCTTGCTGATGGCTTCCGCATCATTACCGTCAGTCCACACGTTTTCGCCTTTCTTACCGATAGCGATGGCTGTACCCGTGTCTTGGCAGGTGGGAAGTTCGCCTTTGGCGGAAACCACTTGGTTCATCAACATGGTATGGGCCACGAATTTATCATTGTCGCTGGCTTCTGGATCTTTCAGTATATTAGCTAATTTCTGCAAGTGAGAGGCACGCAGGTAAAAAGAAACATCTGCATAGGCTTCACGGGCGAGTAATTCAAGCCCTTCTTTTTGAATTTTCAATATTTTACGTCCTTCAACTTCGATGGTTTTCACGTAGTCTTTTGTCAGTAAGCGATATTCCGTATTGTCTTTTTGAATCGGAAATGGTTCTTGATACTTGAATTCTGCCATAATTCTTTATTGTTTTAGTGTTGTTAATATTTTTATTCCTATAACGGAAAAATTTCTTTAATATGTCGCAACGAAATTAGAATTAATAAATGAGAAGTCCAATAAAAAAGCCGGACAAATTTGGTCCGGCTTTTATGAATATTAGGCTAATGACTAGTCTTTGAATAACTTGTCAATAGTCATGATTTGGTAATCGTAGAATGCGCGGGTAGCGGCATTTCCGGTTCCCCGTTTTTCTTTGTAAAGAGCTTGTACTTTTTTCAACAATGATAACATGGCAGGACGTCCTACTGATGCAGGAAGTGTTGCAGCATTCATTGTCATGCGGAAGTAGTCATATTCTCCCAGATTACATGCCGCATGGCTACAAAGTTTATGTTGGCTATTTACACTGTTTTCTAAAGTTGCCAATGCCTCGGTCGGATCGATAGAAGTAAGTCTTTTCGGTGCAGAGGCCGCAGGAGTAGCTTGAAGACCACTCATTTGGCAGGCAATGGTTACTAAAGCAGCTTGCAAGTTCATTTCTTCGTGAGAAAGTGAACGGGATGCAAGGGTCGGAGCCATAAGTAATTTATAAGCGTCATTTACATAAGCATCAAGCTTATAAGCGTCTTTTTGGCCGGAACGTTCTCCCTCGTATATACTACCAAGAGTAGCCGCATTGAAGATTTTACCTACCACAGCGTATTGTAATTGATCGTACATATTCGGGTTTAATTCCAATTTCTCTCTCAGGTCATTCGTGATCAACCATTTCGGGCAGGTCGTTACTTCGTTTACTAACCATTTGATCGCTTCTTGTTGTTTGGCTCTCGGGATGTATTTTTTAGCTACACCACCTTTGCCGTCTTGTACCAGGTCCGTGAATTCAACACCACCGGGGTAAGCCAACACGTGGCTAAGCATTCTTTGGTACTGGCTCAGGATTCCATTGTAGTACATTTTTATGTCTTTATACGAGGCTCCCGGTTTGCTGCACCATTGTTCCAAGTTGTTCATGATGATCTTGAGGTTCTTGATACAAAGTGAATTGGCTTTCACGTGATCATCCCCTAAATCTTCTGTCTGGTCAGTCGGGTCAAGTGTCTGCGGGAATTGCTGCGCCCCGAAACGATACATCGGATCGTCAGATTTTTCTTCGATCCAGCTATTTAATGTTGCGACTTCGGCTTCCGGAGTATTAGCGTTCGGAATGATCCGGTAACCCCAGTTGATAGCGTAAATGTCGTATACTCCTAGCACTGGCGGAACGAGGTTTACACCGCGTTCGTAGTCTCCGGGTTGAGCCACGTAGTTGTTACGGGCGTAGTCCATGATACTCGGGGTGGTTCCGTATTTTTTCGTGAATGACGGACTGCGCAAAGAGTCCACGGGGAAAGAGTAACTTGCACCCATGTTGTGCATCAGACCTAACGTGTGTCCGATCTCGTGTGATGCCACGTAACGTAAAGATTCATTCATCACGTCGTCACTGAATACTTCCGTACGAACGCGAGGATCAACGGCTCCCGTCTGAACGAAACGCCAATCGTGTACAAGAGAGATCACGTTGTGATACCAGATCACGTCTGCCACGAGAATTTCACCGCTACGAGGATCCACGTAACTCGGTCCCATAGCGTTAGCAGTAGGTGTTACGGCATAACGCACACAATTGTAACGAATATCGTCCGGGTCAAAGTTCGGATCGTCGGTCGGGTAATCTTTGGCGATAACTACATTTTTGAAACCTGCTTTTTCGAAAGCGATGTTCCAGTCCTCGATACCTTGTTTAACGGCACCTCTCCATTTTTCAGGGAAAGCATTATCCACGTAGAATACAATCGGTTTTACCGGTTCCACGAGTTCTCCGCGCAAGTAAGCAGCCATATCTTTCGGCTCGATTCTCCAACGGTGGATGAATTCGAAATCTTCCACACGGTCTTTATCGCTCGTGTAGAAGTTCCGGGGAGTACTGAAATAACCAACACGTCTGTCTTTGTAACGCATGGGCATGGGATCTTTATCCAGTTCAACAATAGAACGACGAACAACAAGGGTAAGAGGACCGCTTTGTCCGTTATAGTTCATTTGAGAGGAGATTTCCATGTTTCGAGGGAAGTTCTTTACCTCTTTCACGCGAGATGCGGATGGGTCGAACATGGCGCTCGGTTTTTTACCCGTCATCGGGCTGGAGCCCATCGGGGTAATACATTTTTCATCCCGTCCGAAGAACGCGGTCATGTCGATCAACAGCGTGTCACCCTTGGTGGCTTTCACCTCGAAGGTCTTCATGATCGGGTCATTGAAGTTCCGTTTGAAAGATGGGGCGATAGGATCACCTTCTCTTAACACGTCCTCACAAAGCACGGAGTGCATGTATACGTTCGTGGAATCCGTGGAGAAACGTACCATGAACGGATCGTCGATCATCTGGCCTGCCACGAAATCGGTCGGGGCGCTGGTTTCAGAAAGACGATTGGCAATCAAGTAGATCTTGTCCAAGTTACGAGCCTGGATTGCCCACATTAAGGTTCCTTTCGGGGTGTAGTAAGCATCAATAACTCCCGGTAAGTGTTTAGCTCCTTTCACTTGCTTGTCGAAAGCAGATTCTTTAGGAGCAGGAGGTGTTGCGGTCTGTTCGGTTTTTGCTTTTTTCTTCTTTTTCTTGAAAGGGAAAGCTTGTGCCGTGGACCCTGCAAGTAATGACAGGGCGACAACCGCGAGTAAAATTTTCCTCATAGTTCTCTTCGTTTAATCAATTAATTATATCTCGTTTATTAGATTTGTGTACATACATATTCATGTGCAACGTTTTCAACAGCGGGCGAAGGTATGTAAAAAAGAATCGAATTTATCTTACCGTTTTGTTAAAGTTTCATCCGAAAGACGATTATTATTGTACCTTTGCAAGCAATGAATCTTAAAAACAGATAAAATGAGTTCCGAAACCATATTTTTTATCATTGTTGTTTTCCTGTGCTTGGATTTCGTGTTGGAGAGAGTATTGGAGTCTTTGAATTCTAAACATATGTCTCCCGTGTTACCTGATAGTCTGAAGGGAATTTATGACGAGAAGGAATACAGTCGGTTTCAATCCTACAAGCGGGAAAACGGGAGGTTGGATAGTTGGAGTTCCGGGGTCGGCTTTGTCGTGATGATCGTGTTTCTCGTGGCAGGAGGTTTCGGGTGGTATAATAGTTGGGTGGTTTCTTTGACGGATAGTGTGGTTTGGCAGACCATTCTTTTCGTGGTGGGGCTTTCCGTGGTCTCTTCCGTGTTGGATATACCTTTTGATTATTACGCGACTTTCCGGATAGAGGAAAAGTATGGTTTTAACAAGACTACGAGGCGGGTCTACTGGTTGGATACGGTGAAAGAGTTGGTTCTTTCGTTGGTATTGGGAGGGGTATTGTTAGCACTTGTGGTGTGGTTCTACACGTGGGCGGGGACTTATTTTTGGTTGTACGCTTGGGGTGCTGTTACCCTGTTTTCCGTGTTTATGGCCATGTTCTACTCGCAACTGATCGTACCTTTGTTTAATAAGCAGACGCCTTTACAGGAAGGTGCGTTGAGGGATAAGATACAGGCTTTTGCGGGGAAAGTCGGGTTCAAATTGGATAATATATACGTGATTGACGGGTCGAAACGCTCCACGAAAGCAAATGCTTATTTCACGGGGCTGGGGCCTAAAAAGCGGGTCGTGTTGTATGACACGCTGATTGACGAGTTGACGGAAGAGGAAATTGTGGCCGTGCTGGCTCATGAGGTCGGGCATTACAAGAAACGACACACGTTACGTTCTATGGTGGTTTCCGTGATACAGATGGGAGTGCTTTTCTGGTTGTTTTCCTTGTGCGTGAATAATGCGGCTTTGTCAGAGGCGCTGGGCGGGGACCGGGCATATTTCCAGCTGGGATTAATCGCTTTTGCCATTTTGTATTCTCCCGTGAATTTGATTTTGGGGGTCGGGATGAACGTGTGGTCCCGGAGTAACGAGTACGAGGCGGATGCTTTTGCGGCCCGGTATTACAAGGGGGATTATTTGGTGTCCGGTTTGAAGAAAATATCGGTGAAGTCGTTAAGTAATTTGACGCCCCATCCCTTGTACGAGTATATCTATTATTCTCATCCGTCGTTATTGAAACGGATAGATGCTATAAAACGTATTCACGAATAAAAATATAAACGAATGAAAGCTATTATTATTACTATCGGGGACGAGATTCTGTTAGGACAGATTCTGGACACGAATTCACAATATATTTCGAGGCAGTTGACCCGTTTGGGGGCCGAGGTGGCGGATATTTTGTCTATTGCTGATCAGCGGGAGGAGATTTGGCAGTGGGTGGATTATGCGATGAAACAGGCGGAACTAATCATCGTGACCGGGGGATTGGGACCGACAAAGGATGACGTGACGAAAAAGGTGCTGGCAGAATATTTCGATACTCGTTTGGTGATGAATGAAGACGTGTTAAAATGGATCGGGAAGTTGCTGGAGAACGGGGGAATGAGGATGAACGAGGGGAATCGTAGTCAGGCTATCCTACCGGAATCGGCCAAAATTCTTTACAATCGGAAAGGGACGGCTTCCGGGATGTGGTTTGAACGGGACGGAAAGGTTTTGGTGTCTCTGCCGGGTGTTCCTTTCGAGATGGAGGATTTGATGATCCAGTGCGTGATCCCGGAATTGCAGCGCTTGTATCCGCATTTGCATCTGGATTACAGGATGTTGAAAGTGTATGACATCCCGGAATCGGAGTTGGCTCTTTTGTTGGAGAAATGGGAAGAACATTTGCCGGAAGGGTTCAGCTTGGCTTACCTGCCGTCGCCGGGATTTGTAAAGTTGCGCCTGACGGCTAAGGGGGATCAGGTTTTTAACCTGGATGCCCGTTACGATAGCTTGAAAGAGGCTCTTGAAGGCCAGCGTTACACGGAAGGAGAGAATGGCGGGACGGAACGGGAGCTTGGGGAATTACTGATGTTGAAGGGAAAGACGATTGCCACGGCAGAGAGTTGCACGGGTGGAAATATTGCGGCTCAGCTCACGTCGATAGCCGGTTCTTCCGCCTACTTTAGAGGGAGCGTGGTGGCGTATGCCAATGACGTGAAGGAACGGGTGCTGGGAGTTCGTCCTGAAAGTTTGGAACAATTCGGGGCTGTCAGTGAACCCGTGGTACGGCAGATGGCAGAAGGAGCCCGCCGTTTGATCGGGACGGATTATGCCGTTTCTACTTCCGGAATTGCCGGGCCGACTGGCGGTACGGCGGAGAAACCGGTGGGAACCGTGTGGATCGGGGTTGCCGGACCGGAAAGAACGATTGCTCGCAAGTTCGTGTTCTCGTTTACCCGTGAAAGAAATATTGGTAAGGCCACGATGAAGGCGATTGAAATGGTTATCGAAGAAGTGCGTAACGGGGCAGTAAATAGATGAATTGTTTATAAAGTGAATCCGTCGTGAATCATAGTAAAAAGGCGGGTCTCGGTAAACTTTTTTGTATTTCATGTTCCTATTTCGAAAATATAAATTACATTTGCACATCTCACTCAGAAAATAATACAACGTGTAGCAACGCTGAAGGTATTATAAAGCCTCCGGTGCGTGGCTATGCGTAGTGTTAAATTTTGGGTGAGATCTTAATTTACAGTCCGGAGGCTTTTATGTTTTGTATGTAATGTAAATAATACATATTGATATTGTTCGTAGGGTAACAATTTTAAAATTCTAATTTCACTAAAATAGCGGGGCCGTGATGGTCACCCGCTTTTCTTTTGCGTTTGGCAGGAATTTTGTTATATTTGAGGAATAAATCTTTGCTATGAGAAAGTTTACATTGTTACTATTTTTCGTTGTTCTTTGGTCGTTTTCTTACGCTCAGATGGGTGGAGAACAATATTTTGTTGATATACATGGTGATTTGCGTTATGAATCTCGGGATAGATTTCAAGCATCACTTTCCACGAATATCTTCGGGGATAAGGTTTACAAGGATAATCGGGGAAATGAGGTGAAATATTCGAAGACGATGTGGGAGAAGGTGCCGGGGAAGGATAGACCTTATTTTGAAGATTTCTTGTTCTCTGAACTGATACATAAATATCGGGATCGGAGAAACGTGCATGAGGTGTATGAAATCGATATTTTTGGAGATGCACGATACCGGAATAATCAGGGACAATCCATGACATTAAGGCGGAATATTATGGGGGAGTTGGAATATTCCAGTAACGAGTTTCGAGCCACGTTAGGAAAAGATATTTTTGATAATATAATATACAAGGATAACCGGGGAAATAAGGTGACCTATTCAAAAGAGTTTCTTGACAAGTTCCGAAGAGGAAGGCATAGAGGAGACAGGAATGTCGAAGAGTTTTTGTTGTTAGGATTAGCCAAAGATGTCGGGAAAAAGAAAAATTACACGGAAGAGTATACCGTGGATATATTCGGAAATGTTGAATACAAGAATAGCGAGGGACGTCGGGTTTCGATAAAGAAAGATATTTTTGATGGTTTCGAGTATAAGGATAACCAGGGGGTAAGTCTTTCTATCCGGAAGGATATTTTTGATCATGTGCAGGTAAATGATGGCAGGGGAAATAAAGTGGATGTCGGGAGAGATATTTTCGGAGATCTCCAGGTGAAAGATAATAAGGGAAATAAATGGAGTGTAGAACGGGATATATTCGGAGATTTAAAGTTTCGTCATAATTATAAAGAGTGTGCAACTTTGAAGAAGAATATTTTTGATGAGAGAGAATATTCCGATAATAAGGGGAATAAAGTCAAGTATTCGAAGGAGTCGTGGGATAAGATGATAAAGAGGTACGGGGATGACGAGAAGGTTTTTTCGATGTTGTTAAAAAAGTTTTTCGTGGAATATCGTTAAGACCTTTTGTCATGCGATTGGGATTTTGGCATATACTATGGCGATGATTGTATTGTAGTCTGTCAATAAGGCAGGCGTGCGTGTTAGAGGTGTGTTGATTTGCAATTTTTTTACGTTCTTAATTTTAGCTTTATGGGTATATTTATGTCGATTGTCGTGTTTTATTAACAAAAAGATATTGTTTTTGGCATAATATTTGTTAATTATCTCCTTGTTTGAATTGGTATAAAGTTAATTAAAATTTTTAGTGTGATTTTTTCCTATGGGAGTGTAACATTTTTAAACGAAGTCCCGTATTTCGAGTGTTATTTAAGATCAGCTTAGATATATAACAAGCAAACAATAGTTAACAAACAGATGATGAATATGAAAAAGACGTTTATTTTGTTATTTGTAGCGATTTTGCCGTTATTGGCTAGTGCACAAAAAGAAGAGGTAAAAGTGACTGTGGTAGAAGAAGAATCTACGGCTCCATGGCGTGGCTTCGTTACCAATAAATTTTGGGATAACTGGTTTATTTCAATAGGTGCCGGTGGGCAAGTTTACTTTGGAGAAAGTGATAGTAAGGATGATTTCGGGCGTCGGATTACCCCGGCATTTGATTTCTCCGTGGGGAAATGGCTGATGCCGACATTAGGGATTCGGGCTCAAGTTGGTGGTTTCACGTTAAAAGGTTTGACTGCTGATCCTGCTAATATTTACGCTAAGGGTCCTTCTCGTGTAGACGGATATTACAAACAAAAATGGCAACAGTTTAACGTGCATGTTGATGGATTATTGAATCTTTCTAACTGGATCGGTGGTTACCGTACGGATCGTTTCTACGAGGCAGTTCCGTTTGCCGGTTTTGGTATGATTCATGGTTGTTCTTCCGTGGACAACACGAAGTTCATGTTCGTGGCAGGTTTGATCAATAAGATGCGTTTATCTAACGCTTTTGACTTTAACATCGAAATCAAGGGTAGTTTGGTTCCCCAGGCATTTGACGGTGATACCGGCGGCAGCAAGGGAGAAGGTATTTTGGGTGTAACAGCCGGATTTACTTATAAATTCAACCAGCGTAATTTTAGAAGAGAGAAACCGACAGAAATCATTTCTACCGGAGTTTCACCAGAAATGTTGAGTGCTGCCGAGGCTAAATTGGCAGAGCAAATTCGTCGGGCAGATCGTTTGCAGGATGAGTTGAATCAAGCTCGTAAGGCTCAACCGCAAGTTGTTAAAGAGGTAAAAGCAGCCCCGTTGGCTATTTTCTTCAATATCAACAAAGCAAACATTACCGCCAAGGAAATGATTAACTTGAAATACTACGCAGAGATTATCAAGAACAATCCGAATCAAGTTTACAGAGTTACCGGATACGCAGACAAAGCAACTGGTACTCCTGCTTACAATCAGAAGTTAAGCGAGAAACGCGCTCAGAACGTGGCAGACGCTTTAGTGAAGAAATTTGGAGTTAAGGCCAGTCAATTGCAAGTCGTTGGCAAGGGTGGTGTTGACAATCTTTACGAGGGTGGAGTTCAATTGAGCCGCGTGGTTATCGTTGAATGATATTAAAACTACATAACTACTAACCATTTATACATTTTAGAGGCCGGGGTAAAGGGTGATACTTTTATCCCGGTCTTATTTTATTGCTCTTGCGGTTTTATATAACTTTTAGCTTTTCGCTTTCAGCTTTTCGCTTAATTAGTTGTATCTTTGCCCGTGAATAATTAAAAAACAGAGAAATGATAACAAAGAATAAGTTTGTAACCGTGAGTTACGAGTTGAGAACGGCAGCGGATGCAGAACCCATTGAGATAGCTGACGAGAAAACTCCCTTGGAGTTTATTTGCGGTCAAGGGCAAACGCTGGAATATTTCGAAATGAACCTGTTGAATTTGAATACGGGAAATTCTTTCGATTTTCATATCCCGTCAGCTAACGCTTACGGAGAGGTGAACGAGGACATGATTGTAGAGTTACCTAAAGATATATTCGCAGAAGTTGAGGCGGAAGAGTTGATTCCCGGAAACGTGCTGCCAATGCAGGATAGTTTGGGACGGCACCTGAACGGGACAATCGTTACCGTGGGTGACGATACGGTGACCATGGATTTCAATCACCCGATGGCCGGCAAAGATTTGTTTTTCAAGGGTAAGGTGTTGGCAGTAAGAGACGCTACTGATGAAGAATTGGAAAGCTTACATTCGCACAAATGTGGCGGTTGCCACGGTTGTGGGTCTGATGGCGGTTGCGGTTCAGAACACTCTTGCGGTGACGGTTGCTGCCACTAATTAATTGAAAATGAAAAATTGAAAATGGAAAATTGGGATGATCAAGTCTTGGTTTTCCATTTTTTATACAGACCAAAAGTTTAATCCATGTTGATCTTTGAATATTGAAGTGTTGTTTTCCTTCATTTTCAATTTTCAATTTTCAATTTTCAATTGTTATGAACACGATTGGTAAGTTATACACATTAACCTCTTTTGGTGAGTCACATGGTGAGGCGCTGGGAGGAGTGATTGATGGGTGTCCGGCGGGACTTCCCTTGTCGGTGGACGAGATTCAGTATGAGCTGGACCGAAGGAGACCGGGACAGTCTTCCGTGACTACTTCGAGGACGGAAGAGGACCGAGTGGAAATTCTTTCAGGAGTATTCGAAGGGGTGACTACAGGGACTCCTATTGGTTTTATCGTGCGGAATAAGGATCAGCGGAGTCGGGATTATGACGAGATAAAAGATTTATTCCGTCCGTCTCATGCCGATTACACGATGCAGGCGAAATATGGTATCCGGGATTACCGGGGCGGGGGACGTTCGTCAGCCCGGGAACACGTGGTTCGTGTGGTGGGGGGAGCTGTGGCTCGTCAGATTTTGAAAAGATTGGGTATTTTCGTTCATGGTTACACGTCTCAGGTGGGGCCGATCGTGTTGAATAAAACTTATCACGAGCTAAATTTGGAGGAAACGGATGCCAATGTGGTACGTTGTCCTGATTCGGTGGTAGCGGGGGAAATGGAATTGTTTATCCGAAAAGTGCAGGAGGAACAGGATAGTGTGGGTGGGGTCGTGAGTTGTGTTATCCGGGGAGTTCCCGTGGGAGTGGGAGAACCCGTGTTTGATCGTTTTCAGGCCCGGTTGGGATATTACATGATGGGGATTAATGCGGCAAAAGGTTTCGAGTATGGCGAGGGATTCCATGCTGCAAGTATGCGGGGGAGTGAGCATAATGATGCTTTCATGATGAGAAACGGGCAAGTGAGGACCTTGACAAATCATGCCGGGGGAGTTCTGGGAGGAATCACTAGCGGGGAAGATATTTATTTCCGGGTTGCTTTTAAGCCCGTGGCAACGATCGGGCAGGAGCAACAAACCGTGAATTGTTTCGGAAAAGAGGTGACTTTCATAGCCCGGGGACGTCATGACCCATGCGTGGTGCCTCGTGCGGTTCCCGTGGTGGAGGCGATGGCTGCCATGCTGGTATTGGATATGATGCTGGAGGCCGGGAAAGTACCCTCTCGGGTATGAAAGAAGTAAATATTTTTTTGACAATAAGCTTGTTTAGGATGATATTCTTTATTAATTTTGTTGGAAATTAAATATCAGTGTTATGGCAAGTATTAGAAGATTGAAGAAAGATGTTGATTATTTGACTTTCGCGGTAATCGCCGATTGTATGAATTACAATTCTAGCGTGGGGAAGAGTGAGCCGGAAGTTGTTAACATCGTGAAAAAGATGGTTGAATATAGAAATGAAACGAGAAGTAAAATTTCTGCTCGTAAATCATTTAACGATAAGAAAGAAGCTAGATCTTATTATAAAGGAATATCTATCGATCTATTGAAAACAGTAGACGGAGAATTTACCCGTTTGAGCGAGTTGGTAAAACAGAACGCTTAAATGATGATTGCCCCCAAATGTTTGAGCTACCACGTTCTGTGGTAGCTCTTTTTGATGATGAACGACGAGATTGTATTACCGGGAATCGGCAAGATAAAGGTGAGACGGGGAAAGAATATCCGTTTCCTCTCGGTGCGAATGGCACCGGGTAGAGGCATGTGGGTAAACGTTCCTTTCGGGGTAAGCGGACGGCAGGTAGAAGAATTCGTGGATACACAACGGGACTGGATAGTGCAGAATTTGGCGAAGATCAAAGTTTACGAAAAAGACACGGGGGTGGGGTTAGGTATGGATTCCGAGGTGAAGACGAAGTTCCACGTGCTGAAAGTGCTTGCTTGTGATGAACTGCGTCCATACTATAAGATCGAGGGGAAGGAAATCCGTCTGTATATTCCCCGTGGTACGGCATACTCGAGAATTGCTCCCTACGTGGAGAATTTTTTGGTAGAGATTTATCGTATGGAGAGTAAGCGTTACTTGCCGGGACGCGTAAGGGAACTGGCTGGGCAGTTTGGTTTCCGTTACCGGGCATTGTCTTTTCGGAATAATATATCGAACTGGGGGAGTTGTTCGGCAGATGATAATATCAGCTTGAACGTGAAATTGATGAAATTGCCGGATGAGATTATTGATTACGTGATTCTGCACGAGTTATGTCATACGGTTGAAAAGAATCATTCCAGTAATTTTTGGGCGTTGATGGAAAAAGTGTGTCCCGGGTGTATGCAATTGCGTCGTAGGTTACGTCAGTATAATACCAGAGTTTGAACGGTATTTTTTCTTCACGGCTTGCTAGCCAGAACGTGAGAATGAACACGATTCCCAACATAAATAATAACATTTCGACTCTTTTCATGATGTAAGTTTTAATATACGTTTTATGCTGAAATGTGGCCAAATGTTACGTTCTCGGGCGTTTTTTATTGATTTATTTGTAAATGTTGGGAAAAGAGGAATCCAGCTTGAGGTTTATTCGTTATATTTGGTAGTTATTTCTTAAATAAGTGAAGACAATGGAAGGACAATATTGTTATCAATACCCTCGTCCGGCGGTGACCACGGATTGCGTGATCTTCGGGTTTGATGGAGAGATATTGAAGGTGTTATTGGTAGAACGGGGTGGCGAACCCTATAAAGGTTGCTGGGCATTTCCGGGTGGGTTCTTGAATATGGACGAGACGACGGATGAATGCGCCGTGCGAGAATTGGAGGAAGAAACGGGCTTGAGAGATGTGTTTGTAGAGCAATTACAGGCTTTCTCCGATGTAGATCGAGATCCCCGGGGACGGACAATTACGGTGGCTTATTATGCTTTGGTGAATCCCGTGGGAATAAACGTGGCCGGATATGACGATGCGGCAGATGCTCGATGGTTTACCTTGTCGGATATGCCTTCTCTGGCTTTTGATCATGAACACGTGTTGCAGGTGGCATTACATCGTCTGGCATTAAAGGTTTATTTACAATTGAACGAGATCGAGGAACTAGATGAACATTTTAAGGGATTTGACTTGAAGCGTTTGCAGGATCTGATTCCTGATAAATTATAGAATATATGGATAGATTGGAAATCGTTGAGGCGGATATTACCACGTTGGACGTGGATGCAATCGTGAATGCGGCGAATACTTCCTTGCTGGGAGGTGGAGGAGTTGATGGAGCTATTCACCGAGCTGCCGGCAAAGAGTTGTTGGCGGAATGCCGGATGTTGAACGGATGCCGGACCGGGGAAGCGAAAATTACAAAAGGGTATAATCTGAAAGCTCGTCACGTGATTCACACGGTAGGACCGGTTTATTCTAACGGGCGACAGGGGGAACCGGAGTTGCTGGCGGCATGTTACCGGAATAGTCTTGTCTTGGCCGTGGAGAACGGTTTGAAAACCATCGCTTTTCCTCTGATCAGTACGGGTGTGTATGGTTATCCGTTGGAGGAGGCAACCCCGATTGCTTTGCGTGAGATCAAGGCCTTCTTGGAGACACATCCGGATTTTGAGCGGGTGATTGTTGCTTGTTTTAGTCGTAAGGCTTATGATTTGTATATGCAATTGACAATGGAATAATGACAATAATTTGTAACCTTTAAGCCTGTTGACCTTAACAAAACGAATGTTTGTTGGGAAATTAATTTATAAACAGTAATTTTGTCTGGAAGATTTATAAAAAACAGATATTATGCAAGAGATAGTAAAAGAGATACGTGACGTTTTGTCGGAAGTGAAATATCCCGGCACTTCGAAGAGTATCGTTGCGCTGGATATGGTGCAGAATATAAAGGCTGAGGACGGTAAGGTGGATTTCCGCTTGGTATTCCAAAAGTCCAATGACCCGTTCGTGGGAGCGGTGAGAAAGAAATGTGAATCTCTGTTGAAAGAGAAATTAGGATATACAACCGTGGAGATTGAAACCGTGTTCGTACATGACTTGGAGAAACCTTTGGCCTTGGAGAAGGTGAAACATATTGTTGCTGTATCTTCGGGTAAAGGAGGAGTTGGTAAATCAACGGTAGCTTCAAACTTGGCGGTAGCTTTGGCTAAATTGGGGTATAAAGTCGGGTTGGTGGATGCTGATATTTATGGACCTTCCATGCCGAAAATGTTCGGGTGTGAGGATGCCAGTCCTTACATGGTAGAAGTGGGTGGTAAGGAGTTGATCGAGCCGGTTGTGAAGTATGGGGTGAAGTTGTTGTCGATCGGTTTCTTCGTGGACCCCGATTCTGCCACCGTATGGAGAGGACCAATGGCTTCCAATGCTTTAAAACAGATGGTTGAAGGCGGTTTCTGGGACGAACTGGACTTTATGCTGATCGACCTTCCTCCGGGAACAAGTGATATTCACTTGACTTTGGTACAAACTGTCGCTTTGAGTGGTGCAATCGTGGTTAGTACCCCACAACAGGTGGCTTTGGCTGACGCCGTGAAGGGGATCAATATGTTTGAATCTCCGGGAATACAAGTTCCCGTGTTGGGATTGGTTGAGAATATGTCTTGGTTTACTCCTGCGGAATTGCCGAATAATAAATATTATATCTTCGGTAAAGAGGGTGCCAAGAAATTGGCTGACGAGAGGGGATTGCGTCTGTTGGGACAAATTCCAATCGTGCAGAGTATTATGGAAGGTGGCGAGAATGGTAGCCCGGTAGCGTTGGATGAAGATAGTGTCACCGGACAGGCATTTATAGAACTGGCTCGTAACGTGGCTCACGCTGTGGATGAAACAGGTGAGACTGCAAAACGGGTTCGGGTAACGAAATAATGGAGAAAGGGGCTTGAAAAAGCCCCTTTCAAACTCCTTCCCCCCTTCGGGGGACTCCCTAACTAATTTTAGATTTAATGATTTTAGATTTTAGATTTCCACCCACAAAATCAACGCTTCTAAATTTCCTACTTTCAACTTTTAGTTTTTATCTTTTAACTTTTATCTTTCTCTGGCAGAGGGAGAGTTGAAATACCTCCTGTCTTCGGTAAGAGTCACCAGCTCCTCCTCTGTTTATAGAGGAGGTGGCACGAAGTGACGGAGGAGTTTTTTGAAATAAAATGACTTTGGGGACACTCCCTTCAAACTCTTTTACACATCGCATTTATACAAATCACGGCAAATGTGATAAATTCTGCCACGGCTACCGCTAGCCAGATCCCTTTGATTCCTAACCATAATGGCAGGAGGAAGAAGCAAACCACAGGTAAAATGATCCCTCTTAAAACGGTAAATATCGTTGCCAACCGTGATTTTTCGATACTCATGTAATACCCGATAGCGGTGATGTTGATTCCGAAGAAAACATAGCATATCGAGAAAAAGGGAATCCCGTACACGGCATATTTCCAAGCGTTGTTTGTATGGTCTGCGATGAATAAGGACACAATTTGTTCCCGTAGTAAAATCGTGAGAACCAGGAAAAACAAGCCTGTTGCAATCGTTGCTATCAATGCCAATCGGAGTGCTTGCTGTGCACGACCGTGTGCCGCACATCCGTGATTGAAACTGATAATAGGTTGGGCCGACTGGATAATGGCATTGAAAACCATAAATATGATCGGGAAGAAGTAACACATGATACTGAATGCCGCCACTCCGTCCGTACCGAGGTAACTCACGAACACATAGTTCCCGGTCAGCATCATCACACCGATAGCTGCCTCTCCCAAGAATGCCGAGAATCCCAGACGAATGATATATCCGCTATTACGTGCCGTGAGTTGTATACTCTTCCGGCTGAACTTTAATTTGCCGAGACGGACACGAGGCGAATAACGTAATAAATATACAACCATGAGAAGGCAACCTACGATTTCACCGATACCTGTGGCCACGGCAGCTCCCGTCAATCCCCATTTATACACGAATATAAACAGATAGTCGAGTACGATGTTGATTACCGTGGAGATCGTCATACACCACATGGCTATTTTAGGCCCGTCAATGCGGGTGAAGAAAGTAAGTACACAGAGTGCCGTCTGAAACATGGCAAAAGCGGCATAAGCAATCAGGTATTCCCGTGCCAGCTCGATAATATCTTCGGGTGCTCCGAGGATTCGAGCCACAGATGTCGGGAAAGCCATGACAAGGATAGATACTAACGTCATGCCGATAAAAGAAACAAGCGTTGCTTGCGTGGCATTGATGTTAGCCACACGTTCTTTTCCCCGGGCCAGGTTGATCGATGCCACGATTGCCCCGCCCATACCAAACATTAATCCCATTCCGGCAGCGAACACGAATAATGGGGCGGCAATATTTACCGCGGCTAAAGCGTCGCTACCAATTCCACGACCGACGAAAACCCCGTCGGTGATCACGAATAAAGCCGAGAAAACCATACCCAGCAAGGTCGGAAATAGTTGTTTACAGAACAACTGTCCGACTTTCATTGAACCAAAATCTATACTGTCTCGTTGCATGTATATATAATTTTTTTAGCTCGGTAAAGGTAGGTCGAATAAAACGGAGAAAAATTAACATATGATAATTACGGATTATTTTGTGTACTTTTGTCGTAAAATAATGAATAAAGGGAGATTTTAGAATGCTGAAAAGTGCAAGTGGAAAGCAAATGTTCGGGGATATAGTTCGACGTAAACGCTATTTTTACGCCTTGTTAATGATTTTGCTAATGATTGGTGCTGCAGAACTGTTGATGGAAAGGGAAATTATCTTTCCGGAAATGGCAGCCTTGACAATCGGTATGTGGATCGTGGATAAACGGGTGTGGCAGGTGAGTCGGGCAAGTATGGTCGCTCTCATGATTTTAGGAGCTGTGACGGGTGTGTGTATTGTACGTTATTCTCCTTTCCCCTTGCTTGTAAATCTGGCGTTTGCCTTTATTTTTACCGCAGTCTGCCTCACGTTATTTCGTGCAACTTTGGTACCGCAGATTTCAGCCTGTATGTTACCTGTGTTATTGGGCACGGAAAGTTGGGTTTATCCGGTAGCTGTACTTGTTATGTCGGTTATTGTTGTTGGTGGGCAATGGGGGATGGAGAAAGTTGGATTGCGGGAGAGGGTGACTTATACTCCCGTGATTGTCCATTGGAAGGATAGCTTGGTACGTTGGTTGTTTTTATTGGTGACAGTGATAGCGGTTGCTGCATTGGCCATCTACACGAGAAATTTGTACTTCATTCTTCCTCCGTTGATTGTGACTTACGTGGAGTTTGCCAATTCGAAGGCCGGGTTCCGCAATCGTCCTGTACAAGTTTTATTGGTCTTGTTCACAGCGGCTGTTATTGGCGTGTTTTTTCAGATCGTGGGACATAAGTACTTGCATTTACCGGAAGTTGTAGTCGTACTCCCGATTTTTCTTTGTATGTTTTCTTTATTTGAATTTTTAGGAAAGTTCTTTGCCCCGGCAGGAGCTGTTGCCTTGATTCCGATGATCATTCCCGAAGAAGGTTTGTTTTGGTTGCCTTTGCAGGTTCTCGTGGGAGCTACGTTATTTATTGGCTTGGCGATGATCTGTTTCCAGCGTTGTCTACGCTGGCCTCGGGCACAGCTAATCGTGTGCCTGGTTCCACCTTTTATAAGGGATTTGAGGAAGAGAAATAAGAGTTTGTAAAGTTCATAAGGTTCATAAAGTTTATAAGGTCCGTGAACTCCTGAGGGGAGCTTTACCAACGGCAGCTAGTGCTGCCGTTAAACACAGTCCGAAGGACACCTGTCACTTTGGACTTTATGAACCTTATAAACTTTATGAACTAAAAGGGCTTTTCGCCCTTTATTTAATGTCTTGCTCTCGCTTTGATGATTTCGAAGAAATCTGCCGCTTTCAGAGATGCACCACCGATAAGTCCACCATCTACGTCCGGATTGGAGAAAATAGCGTCGGCATTTCCTGCGTTACAGCTTCCTCCGTAAAGGATTGAAGTTTCATCAGCTACGGCTTGTCCGTATTTTTCTGCTACAACAGAACGGATGAAGGCGTGCATTTCTTGTGCCTGATCGGGAGTAGCGGTTTTACCGGTACCGATAGCCCAAACCGGTTCGTAAGCGATTACCACATGAGCGAATTGTTCCGGGGTAAGATTGAAGAGACCGTCGGTCAACTGTTGTTTCACAACTTCGAAATGTTTCTCGGATTCTCTTTCTTCCAGTACTTCACCCACGCAGAAGATGATTTCCAACTTGCTGTCTAGGGCTTGTGCAACCTTCTTCACGAGAATAGGACTTGTTTCGCCATAGTAGCTTCTTCTTTCGGAGTGTCCTAAGATCACGCATTTAGCACCAGTGGAAGCTATCATTTCAGCTGAGATCTCACCCGTGTAGGCTCCGGCTTTTTCCGTTGCGCAATTTTGGGCAGCAACCATGATGGAAGATTCTGTGATGTTATGAGCCACTTTTGCCAAGTGGATAAAGGGAGTACCGAGAACAACAAGAACGCCTTCTCCGCCTTCTTTATATCTCACGTAATCATTCACTTCTCTAGCCAATTCAACTCCTTCAGCGAAGGTTTTGTTCATTTTCCAGTTACCTGCTACAATCTTTTTTCTCATATCTTTATGTTTTGAATTGTTTGTGCTTAATTGTTTCTTTTCCCTTTTCTACGTGGAATCAGTAAATATGCTACAAAGAAAAGAAGGATAATGGAGTAAACCAAATAAATTCGTTGCATTTGTTCCCTTGAATACACGCAATAAGCTGTCAAGTCGGTATCTTGTAATTCTTTCACGTCGGGAACATCTTTTCCAGCCCATTTGTCGAGAATTGTGCCTTCTCGGAGAATGATCACGCCGGGGTTAGAGCGAATCATGGTTTTTAACTGAATCTCGTCAGCCGTACAAAATTCATAGGGAACGTGATTCCGCTTTTTATATGCTTCAATATCCCGTTCCGAGGATGAGGTTAATCCGTAGAAACGAATCCCTTTTTCCCGGGCGTACTCCGCCAGTCGGTTGATGGCGGGTTGATATTGTGTATCGCTCTGGTTAAGGTTGTATGCTACGGCGAGGATCGTGTAATTATCGTCTTCCAGAATTTCTTCTGTGATGTTACCAAGCGTGGGGTGTTCGATTACAAGGTCATGAATCGGTGTAATATATCCTTTCTTTACCAGTCGCTCAGAGCTACTCTCGTATTCCCAGTTCAGCGTGTCTTGCCACGGGTAGTTTTCTTCCGTGAAAGACCGGATCTCTCCGGTTTGCTTGTTCTTATACTTTAGTGTGACTTCGTATTGATCCGGTTCAGCTCCTTCGGGAAGTCTCATGCTTTCCGTGATGTTCTTGCCGACAGCGTAAGGACGGAAATCCAGTACGGGCAAGTGACGATAGCAATAGATGGAAAGACATAGCATTCCAGCTCCTGCCAGGGTGAGAAACGAAAATTGTCCCATCAAAGGAAGCGATGATTTGTATTCCTTACGGTACACGAAGATCATGATGGCCAACAAGAGCAAAATGATATTCTTCCAAAAGGTTTGCCAGTTCGTTAGGATCATGGCATCCCCGAAACAACCGCAGTCACTTACTGGATTCGTCAGTGCCAGCACAAGGGTCAGTGGGGTGAAAAAAGCCATGAATAACAGAGAGCCCCATGCCATACGGGATACCCATAAATTAAACAACAGGGCAATTCCGATCAGAAATTCTGCCAGCGAGAGGGCGAAAGAGAAAAACAACGTGGTCGCATTCATCCAGCCCATGCCGAAAGCGTTAAAGTAGTCAGTGAATTTGTAATCAGATCCTAACGGGTCAATTCCTTTCACGAATCCGGAATAGATGAATACTATCCCGACAATAATCCTGCACAGGTTTTTGACGAGTCTCATGTTTGTTTATTTTCTAGTTAGACCTTACTCTTGCTCCACGACAAGGCGAATCAACCCGAAAACGGCGTAATTTACCATGTCGAAGTAATTTGCATCGATACCTTCCGATATGATCGTGGTACCTTGGTGATCTTCTATCTGTTTCGTACGGTTAATCTTCATCAGAATCAGGTCGGTGTACGAGCTGACCCGCATCTCCCGCCAGGCTTCATCGTAATCGTGATTCTTGGCAAGCATCAGTTCCTTCGCTTTATGAAAATAATTTTGATACAGGCGAAGGACTTCATCTTGGGGGGTGTCGTTACCCGGTCCGAGTTGGAGTTGGATCAGTCCCATAATGGAATAGTTAATGATCCCGATAAATTCGGGAACAATGCCTTCCCCGACTTTCGTAATCCCCTTTTCTTCAATACTGCGTATACGGTTTGCTTTGATATAGATCTGGTCGGTAATGGAGGTCGGGCGGAGTATTCTCCAGGCTGTCCCGTAGTCCTGCATTTTCTTCACGAAGATATCCTGACATATATCTATCACTTTATCATATTCTTGTGCTGTATTTGGCATACTCTATTTATTTTTGATAATGAAATCTGAAAAATAAATTGTTAATTTGTCCTGTAAAAGTACTCAAATAATTGAATATTGGAAATCGAAAGTTGAAAATTATGACACATATAACGATCGGAGCGGAAAAGGTTAGCTTGGAGAAACCCGTGGTGATGGGTATATTGAACGTGACACCGGATTCTTTTTATGACGGGGGAAAGTACACGAGCGAGTTGAAGATCATGGAACGGGTGGATGAGATCGTGGAACAGGGAGCCGGGATTATTGATGTCGGGGCATATTCAACCCGTCCGGGGGCTGCGTTCGTGGACGCTCAGGAGGAGTTATCCCGGTTGAGTTTTGCCGTGGAATTGATTCGTAAGTACTACCCGCATCTTCCGGTATCGATCGATACGTTCCGGGCCGACGTGGCGAAAGAGATCAGTCATTGTCTCGGACCAATAATCATTAATGATATTTCCGGGGGAACAATGGATGACAAGATGTTCGAGACGGTGGCGGAATTAGGACTTCCTTATATCATGATGCACATTCAGGGAACACCTCAGGATATGCAGGTTAATCCTCATTACGATGACGTCGTGCGTGAGGTTCGGGAGTTTTTCACGGAACGGATTGCTCGTTTAAATACTCTGGGATTTAATAATATAATATTGGATCAAGGATTCGGTTTTGGAAAGACCGTAGCCCATAATTACGAGTTGATGGATAAAATGGAGTCCTTCCTGGATTTGGGTTATCCTTTATTGGTGGGAATCTCCCGGAAATCAATGATTTGGCGTTTACTGGAGGTTACACCCCAAGAGGCATTAAATGGAACAACCGTACTGAACACGATCTCCCTGTTGAAAGGGGCACATATTCTCCGGGTTCATGATGTGCGAGAAGCCGTGGAAGCCGTGAAAATCGTGGAGGCGATGAAAATGAGTTTATAAAATTGGTATAGTTTGAAGGTTCGTAAGGTTTATAAAGTTCGTAAGGTTCATTGACCCCTGCGGGGCGCTTTGTCAACGGTAGCGTGTGCTACCTTTTAGCCCTTCCCCTGTGTAAGGGGGAGTTGGAGGGGGCAGTCTGTCTGTATAAAACAAGACTTTATGAACCTTATAAACTTTATGACTTATTTCAGTTGTTTATAAAATAGCGGATGGATGACCTGCCATAGCACGATTCCGGCGGTGACGGATATGTTGAATGAATGTTTGGTCCCGAATTGGGGGATCTCGATACAGTCATCCGAAAGATCAACCACTTCCTGCTGTACGCCTTTTACCTCGTTTCCGAAAATGAAAGCATATTTTCGTCCGCTTTTGATGGTAAATTGTTCTAGGGAAATACTGTTCTCTACTTGTTCCACGGATAAAATGGTGTACCCCTCATTTTTCAATGCCTGAACCGCATCGGTGGTTTCCTCGAAATACTCCCAGTCTACGCTTTCTTCTGCACCGAGTGCTGTTTTGTGTATTTCCCGGTGGGGAGGTGTTGCCGTGATACCGCAAAGATATATCTTGGAAAGCCGGAAGGCATCGGACGTGCGAAACACGGAACCAATGTTATTCAAGCTGCGTACGTTGTCCAGTACGACCACGATCGGGAGTTTTTCAGCGTCTTTATACTCTTCCGTGGTGAGTCGGTTCAGTTCTTCATTGAGGAGTTTACGAGACATGTTAATTGAAAATTGAGTATTTTCGATTAGGGTTATTGATTTATTGCTTCGCCGATAAGGGTTGCAGGGGTACATTCCGTGACACGAACCTGAACGAGTTCTCCGACTTTAGCTCCGTTATCCGGGAAGACGATCACCTTATTCTGGCTGCTGCGACCGAAAAGTTCATCCGATTTCTTCTTGGAAACCCCTTCTACGAGTACCTCGAATACTTTGCCCACGTCTTTCAAGTTGCTTTGGTGAGAAATCTCCACCTGCATATCAATGAGTTCCTGCAAACGACGTCCTTTTACTTCCTCGTCCACGTTATCCGGCAAGTTGCGAGAAGCCACGGTACCCGGACGTTCCGAGTATTTGAACATGAAAGCGGAGTCGAACATCACCTCTTTCATCAAGGCAAGAGTCTGCTGATAATCATCCTCGCTTTCATTGTGGAACCCGACGAACACGTCCGTGGAAATTCCACAATCGGGGACGATCTCCCGGATGGCATGAATCCGGTCAAGATACCATTCACGGGTATATTTTCGGTTCATATCTTTCAGTACGGAATTACTCCCGGATTGGAAGGGTAGATGGATGTGTTTGCAAATATTGGAATGGGTGGCTATCGCACGTAGAATGTCATCATTCATATCTTTTGGGTGTGACGTGGCGAAACGGATACGCATGTTGGGTACCGTTTGGGCAACCATGGCGAGTAATGCCGGGAAATTCACTTCCTGATTATCTCCCCGCCAGAGGTAGGAATTTACATTCTGACCGAGTAGTGTCACTTCCTTGTAACCTTTGGATTGAAGGTCTAGAACTTCATTGACAATACTTCTGGGACTTCGGCTACGCTCGCGTCCTCGGGTGTACGGAACGATGCAATAGGTACAGAAATTATTACATCCCCTCATGATGGAAACGAATCCGGATATGGCTGTTTCGTCAATTCGGGAAGGGCAGATGTCCTTGTAGGTTTCCGTGGTAGAGAGTTCAATGTTGATGGCTTTCTCGCCTTTCTCGGCTTTCTCAACCAAGAGCGGGAGATCCATGTACGCATCGGGACCAACCACGATGTTCACGTTCTTCTCCTGTTCAAAAAGAGCCTCTCCCAAACGTTCTGCCATACATCCCATGATGGCGACCAGCACGTGTGGGTTCTTTTTCTTTACCTCGGAAAATCCTTGTACCCGTCCGCGAACCCGTTGTTCCGCATTTTCACGTACGGAACAGGTGTTCACCAGAATCACGTCTGCTTCACTTTTTTCTTGCGTCCGTTGGTATCCTTTGTCTTCCAAGATGGCTGCAACCACTTCACTGTCTGCTACGTTCATTTGGCAACCGTAAGTTTCGATATAAAATTTCTTTACCTTCATTCCTGATTTTATTTGCAGGGGGCAAAGGTAATGAATTTTAGTCTACGGGCTTTCTATTTTCTTTTAAAAATACAAAACCATATTTTCGTTTGTCTTGGAAATACATATAGTGTATATGTTGTCGTTATCTCTTCGTTATCCATTCGTTCCTATAGAGCATGTGTTCATCGATAGTATATCGAAAAGATGTAAGGGTATTGAAAGTCAGGAATTTATTAAGTTTAGAGGAAAAATGTATTTGAAAATTTGCATTGAAATTCTTTATGAACTACATTTGCCTCGTTCATTTGTCTAATATGGTCCTCTCTGTTTAAGAGGCGGACGTTTAGGAAAAGAGCGTCTTATTTAATTCTTCGGGCAAAGATCACTCCGTGGATGATCAGGAGGCGCAGCTTTGTCCTGGAATGAATGAATAAAAATTATGTAATGCTTAAATTGTCCGATAACGAGCTACATTGGTATGTTGCAAATACTTGTCGTCAGGAGAAAAAGATAAAACAGCGTTTGGATAGCATGGGGATCGAGAATTTCATTCCGTTCCAACAAATTGCACGAAAAATTCATGGTGTTGATAAATTAATTGAAGTACCGGTTATTCCTAATCTGGTATTTATTCATACGACCTTTAAATCTTGCATGTCATTGATTCAAGAGTATGCTTTTGACATGCGTTATTTGAGGGATCGGGAAACGGGTAACTTTTTGATTGTTCCCGATAAACAGATGAATGATTTTATGTTCTTGCTTGACTTCTCCAAAGAAATGGTGGAGGTGGTGAACGAGAATCTGAAAAAAGGCGATAAAGTACGTGTCATAAAAGGGGATTTTGCCGGGATCGAGGGTGAATTGATCCGGGTGAAAGGTCATAAAAGAGTGGTCGTAAGGCTGGAAGGGGTCGTGTCTTTAGCTACAGCGTATATTCCTGGTAGTTTTCTGGAAAAGATAGAATAGAAGAATGAAGAATGATTTTTTTCATGACTTGTACATGGCCATTCGGGATGTACGAGTAAGGGATTGTTCTGCAATGTCATTATCTCATTTGCTACATGGTTATTTGTCCGTGTATGCGATGGTTCGGGTTTCTCCCGTTTTAGAACGGGAGTATGGAACATTGCAGGAAATTCATGAACGGTTACGTGAAATAGCCAAGGAATTGTCTAAGGCAATGAAAGATACATCTATCGAGGAGGACGAAAGGATAGGGTACGTGGCTGATTTGATGGATGCTTATCAGACATATTCGGATATGGATTTTTTGAATGAGGCGTTGGATATGGCTTATCGGGTATTGACCGTGGATGAGCAAGGGGAGATCGTGATACCGGATAAAACTCCTAACGTGTGTCGATTACTTTGTAATTGGTACTATTTTACGGGGGAGGAGTGGTGTCTGGAGATGGCGGAGGAGATTGCTGAAGATTACGATAATCTGGAACAAAAACAAGTGTGGCAGTGGTTGCGGACGGAGAGATGCTTTAAAAATTTGTCAGAAGATACGATATTTTTGGAGAGATGGAGTAAAGAAGAGAAGGAGATTTTGAGTAATATCATTGGTTCTATAGAAAATGCCGGAATAGCGGGTAAAGAAACTTTTTGTTTCGAGATATTGGGGATGTGGGAATTGAAGGGTAAAGGTTTTGAATTATAATTGAAATCGTTAAATATATCATGAAGAATTTTGCTTTGATCGGGGTGGCCGGTTACATCGCTCCCCGCCATTTACGTGCCATAAAAGACACGGGTAATCGTTTGGTCGCTGCTTACGACAAGTTTGATAGCGTGGGAATCATGGACAGTTTCTTTCCCGAAGCGTCCTTTTTCACGGAGATGGAATTGTTCGATCGTTATTGTTCTCGGATAAAGGGAGATGATAACCGGGTAGACATGGTTTCCATTTGTACACCTAACTACTTGCATGACGCTCATATCCGTTACGGGTTACGCTTGGGTGCTGACGTGATCTGCGAGAAACCGCTGGTGTTGAACCCGTGGAATATCGATGCTTTGGCCGAGGTGGAACGGGAAACCGGGCACAAGGTGAACAACATCCTTCAACTTCGCTTGCATGACTCGATCAAGGCCTTGAAAAAACGAATAGACGAGGGTCCGAAAGATAAAGTTTACGACGTGGATCTGACTTATATCACTTCTCGCGGTAACTGGTATTACACGAGTTGGAAAGGAGACGAGCGTAAGAGTGGAGGCGTGGCAACGAATATCGGTGTTCATTTTTACGACATGTTGACCTGGGTTTTCGGTGGGGTTAAGGAGAACATCGTTCACGTGAAGAGCCATGACCGGGTGGCCGGGTATTTGGAGCTAGAACGTGCACGTGTTCGTTATTTCCTGAGCATAAATGCCGACAATCTACCGGAGAATGCCGTGGAGGGAGAAAAGCGCACGTATCGTTCCATCCGTATCGAGGGCGAGGAATTCGAGTTTAGTAACGGTTTCACGGAGTTGCACACGGAGAGTTACAAGCACGTTCTTTCCGGTGAAGGCTTTGGCTTGGACGAGGTTCGTAATTGTATAAATATCGTTCATCATATCCGTAACGCGGAACCGATAGGTTTGAAAGGTGATTATCACCCGCTGGCTAAATTACCTCTCGTGAAACATCCTTTCGGCTGGAGTAGATAATAATGAAAATAGGTATGAAATTACAGATGGTAGACTTGCAAGGTCAATATCAAAGAATCAAGAATGAAATTGATGCAAGTATAAAAAACGTGATAGAATCGGCCGCTTTCATAAATGGAACGCCAGTGAAGGAATTTGCTCGTCACCTGGAGGAATTCACGGGAGCGAAACACGTGATTCCTTGTGCTAACGGCACGGATGCGTTACAAATAGCCTTGATGGCTTTAAACTTGAAACCGGGAGATGAAGTTATAGTGCCAGCTTTCACTTACGTGGCAAGTGCGGAGGTGATAGGGTTATTAGGTTTGATCCCCGTGATGGTAGACGTGGATCCGGGAACTTTTAACGTGACTCTTAAAAATATAGAGCGAGCGTTGACTTCCAGAACGAGAGCGATAATACCTGTACATTTGTTCGGGCAGAGTTGTGACATGGAGGCAATTTTAGATTTTGCCCAACAACATGACCTATTTATCGTGGAAGATAACGCTCAAGCGATAGGTGCCATTTACTCGTTTCGTAACGGGAAACGGAGTCAAACGGGAACCATGGGAGATTTCGGGTGCACTTCATTTTTCCCATCTAAAAATTTAGGGTGTTATGGTGATGGAGGCGCGTTGATGACGAATAACGATGTTCTGGCAGACCGGGCTAGAATGATAGCCAACCATGGTCAGAAAGTGAAATATCACCACGAGGTGATAGGTTGTAATTCTCGTTTAGACACGATTCAAGCCGCGATTTTGGACGTGAAACTGAAATACTTGAACGAGTATAACTTGGCCAGGAATGAAGCAGCTCGTTACTATACGATCCAGTTGAAGGATGTTGAAGGTATCGTGTTTCCAGAAGAAAAAGCATATAGTACCCATGTTTATCATCAATACACGCTAAAGGTAGAGGGTGGAAAACGTGATACTTTGAAAAAATTCTTGGAGGAGGATGGAATCCCCTCGATGATCTATTATCCATTGCCCCTGCAGGAACAAGAGGCATTCCGGAAAATAGCTCGATCCACGGGTGATTTAACCGAGTCAAGTAGGCTAGCGTCTTCTGTACTTTCATTACCGATGCACACGGAACTGACAAGAGAACAACAAGATATCGTGATAGACCGGGTAAAGAAATTTATTTTTTAATCGTTCAATTTTCAATTTGTAATGTATTCAAAATTATTAAATAAAGAGGCCAAACTGGCCTTGGTTGGCTTGGGTTACGTGGGTTTACCCATAGCGTTAGAGTTTGCCAAGAAGATTCAAGTAATCGGTTTCGATATAAACGAGGAGCGTCTAGCCAAGATGCGTCAAGGGATAGACCCGTGTAAGGAGTTGGAACATTCAGCCTTCGAGGGGGCGGATATAAAATTCACGTCTTCCATTGACGAGTTGCGAGAAGCCTCTTTCTTTATAGTTGCCGTCCCCACTCCTATAGATAGGCATAATCAACCGGACTTGACCCCGTTGTTGAGCGCAACCCGTTCCGTGGCTCACGCCTTGAAAAAAGGGGATTACGTGGTTTACGAGTCAACGGTTTATCCCGGTTGCACGGAGGAAGATTGCTTGCCAATATTGGAAGAAATTTCAGGCTTGAAGGTCGGTCTTGATTTCAAGATCGGTTACTCGCCGGAGAGAATTAACCCCGGGGAGAAGGTACATACCTTGCCTAACACGATCAAGATCGTTTCTGGTTGTGACGGGGAGGCATTGGATATTATCGCTAAAGTTTACGAGTTAGTTGTGAAACCGGGTGTTCATCGTGCCCCGAATATCAAGGTTGCCGAGGCCGCCAAGATCATCGAGAACACGCAACGGGACGTGAATATTGCTTTGATGAACGAGTTGTCGATCATCTTTAGTCGTATCGGGATCAACACGTATGACGTGCTGGAGGCCGCTGGAACAAAATGGAATTTCTTGAAATTTTACCCGGGGTTAGTGGGTGGACATTGTATAGGGGTTGATCCTTATTATTTGGTTTACAAGGCTAGCGAGTTAAAATATCACACGCAAATTATCAGTGCCGGGCGTTTTATAAACGACACGATGGGAGGCTATATCGCTAAAAAACTGGTGAAGAAGTTGATCGGGATGGGTAAAGGAATTCTAGGAGCTCGTGTGTTAGTTATGGGAATAACGTTCAAGGAAAACGTGGCGGATATACGTAATTCGAAAGTGGTTGATATAATTAACGAGTTAAAGGATTTTGGTGTCGACGTGGATGTTGTTGACGCTTATGCCGATTCTGAGGAAGTAAAACAGATGTACGGTTTCGGGTTAATAGAAAAGCCGAGGAATAATTATGATGCCGTGATCGTGGCCGTTTCTCATGATGCTTATAAAGACTTGGACGAGAAGTATTTTAAATCATTGACTTACGATAACGCTGTGCTAGTGGACGTGAAAGGAATGTACAGGGATCGAATTCACGAGTTAAAATATTGGAGTTTGTAAATTTTTGCATGAGATAGAAAATAAAGGAGAATAGAGAGGTTTATTGATAAATTTTACAATTGGAGAGAATTAATTTCATTTTAAAGGAGGCTTGTAGGCGTGATAAATAATTATAGAAAAGGATATGAGTTATTTATAATTTGAATGATTGCATGTTTACAAGGATGAAAAAAGTTTTCTTTTATAAAAGAAAAGGTTTTCTTACAGACGCGTTTATTGTAACTTTAGGGACAATTGCAGCACAGGTGTTGCCATTAATTTTTTATCCTGTATTGACCCGTTTATTTTCCCCGGCAGATTTTGGAATCTTGGCTACGATAACGGCAATAACAGGAGTACTTACAGTAATCGTTACAGGAAAATATGAAACAATAGTATTAATTGTTGATGATAAAAAAGATACTGCCAATTTATTGATTGCAATTCTTTTAATATCATTATGTTCCCTTTTAATATCAGAAATTTTAATGTGGATATTTTCTTCTGAGATTTCTGTTTTATTCAATGATCCAGAGTTAAGATACTGGTTATTTTTATGTCCAATTCTTTCTTTTTGTATTGTAATATACCAGTGTTACAATGAATGGTGTGTAAAGTACAAGTATTTTGCAAATTTGTCATGGAACAAAATAACTAATGCTGGAGCTATCGTTTTATCGAAAGTTTGCTTGGGCTGGAGTGCGTGTTTTTCAGGAGGATTGGTGTGGGGAGATTTTGTCGGGCGTTTATTCTCGGCATTGGCTTGTACGTTGCATGCATTGAAAAAAGACAAGACTGTTTTTAGAGAGGTCTCTGTGCAAAGAATGCTTTTCTTGCTAAAGCGATATAAAGAATGTCCCATTTATGTTATGCCCGCTCAATTATTAAATACTGTTGGAGGATATTTACCTGTATTTTTTTTGGCGGCTTATTTTTCCAAGACAGAATTGGGGTATTATTCAATGACAATGATGCTTTTAACATTGCCTCTTTCGGTTGTCGGAATTGCAATTAGGGATGTTTTCCGTCAGAGAGCTTCTGTTGAATACATGGAAAGAGGATGTTGTAGTGATCTTTACAGAAGGATATTGATTCCTTTGGCCGGGGTATCTTTATTGGTATTTTCTTTGTTATTCATTGTTGCTCCCTGGGTATTTTCATTTGTACTGGGAGAGCAATGGAAGGAGGCTGGTGTTTACGCTCGTGTTTTGTCACCGATGTTAGCCATTAGTTTTGTATCGGAAGTAGGTACAGCCATGTTTTTTATTGCGGAGAAGATGAAAGATTTAATGAAATGGCAGATTACATATTTTTCTTGTTCCTTATTTTCGTTATGGTTGGGTGTGTATGTTTTTAATGATATAAAAATGGTTTTACTTTGTTTTGTATGTGGAAGAAGTCTTGTATATCTCATTAGTATTTTTATGACGTACAGATATACTTTAGGTCATTAAATATTGAAAATATGCAAACGAGATTTTGTAATAATTTTATTTTAATTGTTAGTATTTTCGTATATCGAATATTGTTGGATTTGTGTTACCTTATTATTATTACGAGATATTATGAATATTTAAATTATAAAAACGAGTTCTCTACAGTGAATTATATAATTTCATGGAGTGTCTTATTATTATTATTGCCGTTTATTGTTTCTTTTTTCAAATGGAAAAATAGTGAAAGATTGTTTGCTAATATAATGAGTTTGATTTTTTTAATTCGTTTTATTCCTGGAACATCTTTGATGGCGTTTATGCCTATGCCTTTAAATATGTTGATGTATTACGTTTTGTATTGGTTGTTAATTTGTTTTGCTTCTTATATTGTAAGACCAACACGTGTATATAATAACATGTCTAATCATATGCCTATAATATTATATGCTATTATGGGAATATTGTGTTGTACGGTTTTATATATTTCTGGAGTATATGCAGGATTTCGACTTAGATTGGATCTTGGTTCTGTTTATGACTTAAGACTAGAAGCAAGGTCTTGGGATTTACCAGTAATATTAACTTATTTGTTACCAGCAGCGGTGACAATTCTTCCTATATTCTTGATTTTATTTTGGTTAAAGAATAAAATAATCGTGGTCGGAATGTTAACTTTTGTGATTCTATTAAATTTTTCTGTTAATGGAATGAAGAGTATTTTATTTTTTTTGGTTTTGTGTTTTATTGGTTATTATTTCTATAATGAAAATAAAATTAGATTGCTCCCTTGGGTTTTTATTTTAATATTAGTTAGTGCATTATTTGAATATAAGTTTTTTAATACATATCTAATTGCAGGATTTGGTGTTATTAGATCATTATTTACGCCAAGTAAAATAGATTATTATTATTATGATTTTTTTCAAACTCATGAATTTGATTATTTTAGGCAAAGTTTTCTTCGTTGGTTTGGAGTTTCTTCTCCATATAAAGTAGATATTGCTCGTATAATAGGGAATGAATATTATGGTAATATAGATAATAGTGCTAATAATGGATTGTTTTCTGATGCGTATAAAAATTTTGGAGTTATAGGTATTTTTGTTTTTCCATTCATCCTTGTTTATATATTTAAATTGCTAAATTCTTGTGCTAAAGGATTGGATTTTAGATTATTGACATTGCCAATATTTGTTTGTGTAACTTGGTTTTCTAGTGCTTCTTTTACGAATGTTTTGTTAACAAATGGGATATTGTTAATGATGATTGTTTTAGCATGTATTCCTAGGTATAATAGCTGTAATTATGATTAGATGAAAAAAAAAATTTGCCATTTAACTAGCGTTCACTCAATTAATGATAGTCGGATATTTTACAGAGAATGTTTCTCTTTGTTAAAAAACGGGTTTAATGTATCTTATATTGTACCTAATGTGGAAGAAAAATGTGAAAACAATATACATATTATAGGGGTTCATTGTAAGAAACAAGGACGATTATATAGAATGTTTATTTTTCCACGATTTATTTATAAGAAAGCATTGGAAATAAATGCAGATATCTATCATTTTCATGATCCGGAATTAATGCCTGTTGGTTTGAAATTAATGAAAGCGGGTAAAAAAGTTATTTACGATGTTCATGAAGATATTAGAAAGAAGATGACCTCAAAGCCATATATACCAACTCTAATAGGATATATATTGAATATATTAATTGGTTGGTATGAAGATGTATGTGTGAAAAAATTTTCTGGTGTCGTTTGTGCTACTGATTTTATAGCAAAAAGATTTTATAGTTTAAACTCAAATGTTGTTGTAGTAAAAAATTATCCGATAATAAACCCAATAGATATTGATGTAGAAAGAGAATCTAATTGTTGTGTATTTGCAGGAATTCTTTCTGAAAATTTATGTATTTATGAAATGGTAGAGTCATTGGCTTTAACTAAAAATAAGATAAAGTTGTATCTTGCAGGGAGATGGAGTGATGAAAAATATAGATTGAAAGTAATGTCATCTAGAGGTTGGAAATACGTGGATTTTTTAGGGTATTGTTCAAAGCAGAAAGTACAAGAATTGATGCAACGAGCTTCTATTGGCATTGTTTTACAAAGAGATAATTTTGTTATGAGACAGGCAATTAGTACAAAATTATTTGAATATATGCAAAATATTTTACCTGTAATATCTTCTAATTTGCCTTTGCATAAAGAGATTAATGATGAGTTTTGTAATCAAATATTAGTTGATCCGTTAGTGTTGAGTGAGGTTGCTGGAGCAATTGATTATTTGATTGATAATGTAGATGTTGCGCGAGAAAAAGGATGTAATGGAAGAAGAGCGATCTGTGAAAAATATAATTGGACTTCAGAAGAGTTAAAATTAATTGATTTATACAATCGATTATAGATTTAGTGATGAACAAAATATTAGAATCTTTCTATTTTAGGATGCCATTGTTTATGCAGAATATGGGAATTTCTGTTTATGGTTATTTTTGGAAAAAACACCGTTTAGGAGGAATCTTTTTACCTGAAGTTAAAGCAGCTCGTGAGCGTGAATTTTATACTTATGAACAATGGAAGGGGTATCAAACGAAAGTATTGCGAAAGTTATTGATACATGCGTTTGATTCGGTCCCTTTTTACGGTGAAAGATATCGTTCTCTAGGTATAGATCGAAGTTTTTTGGCTAATATCAAATTAGAAGAGTTAAAATTATTACCTTATACCACAAAAGAAGATTTTCGTAAATATGGGGATTCAACAATGTTGTCTTCTAAATTGTTGAAAGGTAATTTTGAACATAGTAGTGGTTCTACGGGTACTCCTGTGCATATTTATATGCCGGATTATGTAGCTCAAACTTTTTCCGCTTTAATGGAAAATAGAGTTAGAAATTGGGCTGGAGTTGATTATAGAACTCCACGAGGAATGGTTGGTGGAAGAAGAATAATTCCGGACAGTCATATGGAACCACCATTTTACCGTTATAATTTTGTTGAGAAACAGACTTATTTTTCAGCTTACCACATCTCAGAGCAAACGATAGGGGATTATTTGAATGGAATTATTGAAAATAAGGTCGAGTGGATGACGGGATATGCAATGAGTAATTATTTTATTGCAGATTTTATTCGTAAAACAGGTTTAAAAGCCCCGCAATTGACGGCTGTAATAACTTCAAGTGAAAAATTAACAGAGAAAATGCGGGAGGTTATATCTGCCGTTTTTGGATGTAAAGTTTTTGATTCTTATAGTGGATGCGAAGCGTGTGGTTTAATTTCCGAATCTGCTGAAGGTGAATTGTTAGTTAGTCCCGATGCTGGTATTATGGAATTTATAAACGAAGATGGGAATGAGGTTTCTAATGGAGAAGTTGGAGAAATTGTATCTACGGGCTTGATTAATTTTGATCAACCATTAATTCGTTATAGAATTGGAGATATGGTAAGAATCGCAAAGGATCAAAGTTTGAAAACGAAGCATCAAATGACGAAAATAGATGAGATTATAGGTCGGGTGGAAGATGTGGTTGTTGGTGTTGATGGAAGAAAAATGGTTCGCTTTCATGGATTATTTATTGGGATTAAAGGTTTGGTTCAATCTCAATTGGTACAACTTACTTATACCGATTTTGAAATTAAATTAATAGTTGAAAAATTATTTTATAATAAGAATGAAGCAGAAGCTATAATCAGTCAGCGTTTAGAGAGTCAAATTGGAAAAGTTGCGGTTAAATTTGATTATGTTAGTGTATTACCTGCTGGTAAGAACGGGAAAGTTAAAGCAGTTATATCAAATGTAGTAAAATGAAATAGATTATAGAAAGGAATTTAGATAATGAGGTATTTTAATGTGGGAGCATTGTCCGTCTCCCATATTAACGGTTCTCATACTCCGGCAGTCAGAGGCGGGGAAATAGTAGAGTATCAAGGATGAAAAAAGCGAAAAACAACCAATGCTCTTTATTTCACAGATCGTCAAGGATTAGCGTTGGCGATGTCTGAGTCTCAAAAAGGGAATCACACAGATTTTTATGAAGTAGAGAATCGTGTGGATGAAATGGTAACTCAAATTCGAACAGTTGAAATTATCTTGACAATTTATTTTAAGAATACCGATGCCGGATTTGATGGAAAGATCTTTCGGGAAGCCCTTACAAAACATAAGATAATCTCTAATGTTTGCTCCAATCCACGTAATGGTGAATCGAAAGAAGAACAACTCTTTGACACGGAATTTTATAAAGAATGTTGGATTATTGAATGGACTAATACGTGAATAAATAGTTTTCGTTTAATCCTAACTAGACTTGATACGACTGCGTCAAGTTGGAAAGAGTGGAATTATTTAACTTTTACGATACTCTTGTTGAGACAAGTGGGAAAAGTAAATAAGTTTAGATGACTTCATTTAGTAAATAAAGTATTTGATATATATAATTGATTTATTATTTAATGATGGTTTTATGGACAGTTCTGTTATTGCTACTTTTCTAAATAAACAATTGTTTGGTTCCAATATTGAGGTAACAAAATTTTCATCCCTTTCGGAATTGAATGATAATTGTGTTGTTTTTTGCAAAAAGTATTCTGTTGATTTAGCGAGAGTCTTAAATGAACATAAAGTTATTTTGGCGATTGTTACTCCAGAGTATGAGGGGAAAATTGATTGTTCCTATATTATTTCAGAAAATCCTCGATTGGATTATTTGCGAGTTTTAAAGAAATTCTTTAATGAAAATAAAAAAGAACAGGGAATTCATGCTACTGCTGTAGTGGAAGAAGGGGCTCAACTTGGTTTAGATGTATTTATAGGTGCAAATTGTTATATTGGACGTGACGTCATTATTGGTGATAATACATATATATCTCCTAATGTTGTAATAGATGGGAAAACAATAATAGGGAATAATTGTTATTTTAAGTCTGGGTCTGTTATTGGGCAAACAGGATTTGGTTTCGAAAGAAATGCAGACGGGATTCCTGAATATTTCCCACATTTCGGAACAATAGAAATAGGTAATAATGTTCATATTGGAGCAAATAACACGATTGATCGAGGAACGCTAGGTGTTACTAAAATAGGGGACAATGTAAAAACTGATAATTTGGTACATATTGCTCATAATGACACTATAGGAGAATCTTCGCTGATTACAGCGGGAGTTATTTTTAGTGGTGGAGTTATTGTTGGTAAACAATGTTGGATCGCCCCTAATGTTTGTGTTAAGGAAAAAACTGTAATTGGTGATAAAGGTTATATCGGGATTGGTGCTGTTGTCATAAAAAATGTAAATGCAGAGACTATTGTGGTTGGAAATCCAGCCAAACAATTAATGAAATAAATATGTTTAGTGATTTTTATATAGGACAAGAAGCGACGATATCTAAAACGTTTGTTTTTGATGAAGTTGTTGCCTTTTCGGAATTAAGTTTAGATCGAAATCCGATTCATCTTGATAAGGAATATGCTAAAAAAGGAATCTTTAGTGATTTGATTGTTCATGGTTTACTTACTTCTTCATTAATAAGTGCTGTAATTGCAAATAAGTTACCGGGACCAGGTTCTATATATTTGAGTCAAAGTTTAAAGTTTTTAAAGCCTGTATATCATAATGAAGAAGTTGTTGCAAAGGTTAAAATCGTAGATATTAAACATGAAAAATTAATAATAATGTTGGAGACTCAATGTTTTGTAAATGATATCATTGTTCTTGATGGAATTGCTGTAGTTAAATACATGTCATTATGATTGGAAACTGTAAAAATGTTTTGGTGTTGGCTCCACACACTGATGATGGTGAATTAGGTTTGGGGGGAACAATTAATAAACTTATAACAGAAGGTAAACGAGTTACATATGTTGCTTTTTCAACAGCAGAAGAATCTGTTCCTCCGGGATTCCCTAAAGATATTTTAAAAACTGAAGTTAGGAATGCTACTGCTAAATTGGGAATAAAGTCTGAAAATTTGATTATATATAGCTATCAAGTACGCAAATTGAATTATGTACGTCAAGAGATATTGGAAGAATTAATAAAGATTCGTAAGCGAGAAAAATATGATTTGGTTTTTATCCCTAGCTTACATGACATTCATCAGGATCATACGACGATTGCCCAAGAAGGTGTGCGGGCTTTTAAGAATACGACGATATTAGGATATGAGTTGATTTGGAATAATCTTTCGTTTGATACCCAATGTTTTGTACGATTGCAGGAAGATGATATAAAAGCTAAAATTATGGCTTTAAAAGAGTATCACTCGCAAGGGAAACGGGATTATTTGTCAGATGAGTTTATTTATAGTTTAGCAAAAACAAGAGGGGTACAAGTTGGAAGTGAATATGCTGAGGCTTTTGAAGTTATAAGGTTATTCCTGTAGATTTATGAATATTCTTTTAATTAATCATTACATGGGTGGCTTGAAATATGGTATGGAATATAGGCCATATTATTTAGCCAAAGAATGGGTAAAAATGGGACATCAGGTTACTTTGGTTGGGGCATCGTTTTCTCATTTAAGAATTCAGCAACCTGTTGTTACTACAAATAAAGATTTTGAAGAAGAAACAGTTGAAGGAATAAATTATATTTGGATAAAGACGCCCGCTTATGAATCGACATTTGCAAGAATTCAAAATATTTTTGTGTTTGTTTGTAAGTTGTGGAAGTATTCCAGGAAAATAAGTGAATTTGTAAAACCTGATTTAGTTGTAGCGTCTTCGACATATCCTTTAGATATTTATCCGGCGAGGAAAATTGCAGAAACAGCTGGTGCAAAATTATGTTATGAAGTGCATGATTTATGGCCTCTTTCTCCCAAATTGATTGGCGGATATTCATCATGGCATCCTTTTATTATAGTGATGCAATTGGCCGAAAATTACGCTTATAAACATGTGGATAAAGTAATATCATTGTTGTGGAATTCAGAACAACATATGAGAGAACATGGATTAGCGGAGGGGAAATTTAAATGTATTCCCAATGGTTATTGCAAAGAAGATTGGGAGAATTTGAATTTAAAAGAAGAAATACCGCAAACACATAAATTGTTGTTTAAACAATTAGAAAACAAAATTATTGTAGGATTTGCAGGTGGGTTTGCGGCTTCTGGTTCGTTGGATACACTTGTAAAAGCTGCGGCTTTATTAAAAGAGCATGATAATCTTGCTTTTGTGCTTGTTGGCAAAGGACCAGAGCAAGAGTATTTGGAAAAATTGGTTAAGGAACGTTCTTTAGCTAATACTTTTTTCTTGCCTGCAGTAAAAAAGATACAGATACCTCGTATTGTAGCATATTTTGATGTTGCATTTATTGGAGGAATACATTCTTTTTTACATAAATATGGAACTTCTGCAAATAAATTGACAGATTATATGCTATCTGCGAAACCAATTATACAGGCTATAGATGAACCTAATTCAGTGATTGAAAGAGTTAAGTGTGGTATTTGTGTTGAGGCTGAAAATGAAAGATTAGTAGCAGATGCAATTTTGGAATTAACGGGAATGACTAGAGAGAAGAGAGAAAAAATGGGAGAGGGGGGGAGAAAATATGCATTAGAAAATTTAGAGTGGGGTATTTTGGCAAAACAATTTTTGGATGAATTTGCTAAATGATAGATATTTAGTTGATTCTTGTATTTGTTTTTAAGTGAAATGATAAAGGCGTGTAATTATTAAATTATTTTTATGATACCATTTTCACCACCAAGAATTGACCAGAAGGTCATTGATGAGGTTGTTGATACCTTGAAGTCCGGTTGGATTACGACGGGACCGAAGACGAAGGAGTTTGAACGGAGGTTGACAGCGTATTGTGGAAACAAGGCGACGTTGGCTGTGAACTCGAATACTGTGGGGCTTGAAGTTGTGTTACGGTGGTTTGGAGTACAGGAGGGGGATGAGGTGATTGTGCCGGCGTACACGTATTGTGCCACGGCGAATGTGATCGTGCATTGTGGGGCGAAACCGGTGATGGTGGATGTGAATGCGGATGATTTTGACGTGTGTTTGGAGAAAGTGAGGGAGGCGATCACGGATAAGACAAAGGTGATTATGCCTGTTGATTTGGGAGGTATGCCATGTGCGTATGATGAGTTGTTTGAATTGGTGGAGGCGGAGGATGTGAAAACGTTATTTCAGGCGAAGACGGAAGAGCAGGGGAAGTTGGGAAGGATTTTGATTTTGTCGGACTCGGCTCATTCGATAGGGGCGGAATACAAGGGGCGGAAAGCGGGATGCCTGGCTGATGTTTCGGTGTTCTCTTTCCATGCGGTGAAGAATCTGACCACGGCGGAGGGTGGAGCGATCATGTTGAATTTGCCTGAGCCTTTTGATAACGAGGAGGTGTATAGGTATTTGTGTACATATACTTTGCATGGACAAAATAAAGATGCGCTGGCCAAGACGAAAAAGGGAGCGTGGCGTTATGACGTGCTCGTGTCCGGTTTTAAGGGGAATATGACGGATATTATGGCTTCTATCGGTTTGGTGGAGTTGTCTCGTTACGAGGATGATACTTTGCACTATCGGAAGTGTATATATGATCAATATACAGATGCTTTTGCCCGATACGGATGGGCAGAATTACCAATTTATGAAACGGAAGACCGGAAGAGTTCTTATCATGTGTACTGTTTGCGGGTGAAGGGAATTACGGAGCAACAACGGGATGAGATTATTCAGCGGATTTTTGACAAGGATGTTTCGGTAAACGTGCATTTTCAACCCTTACCTTTGTTGAGTGCATTTAAGAATAAGGGGTATAAGATTGAAGATTATCCGGTTGCTTACGATAATTATTGCCGGGAGATTTCTTTACCAGTGTGGTATGGGTTGAGTGAGGAGATGGTAAAAACGGTTATTGATGCTGTTATTTGTTCTGTAGAAGAGGTTTTGGCGTGATACGCTTTTGTGATGTTTTCTTTTCTTTATTGGGCTTGATAGTTCTATCACCCATTTTTGTGATTATAGCTTTATGTATCGTGTTGGATAGCCGGGGAGGTGTGTTTTATCGTCAGGTGCGAGTGGGGCGGGATGGTAAGGATTTCCGGTTGTTTAAGTTTCGGTCCATGGCGAGCGGGGCGGATAAGAAGGGGTTGATAACCGTGGGGGCAAAGGATTCACGGGTAACACGGGTTGGGTATTTCCTGAGAAAGTATAAATTGGACGAATTGCCGCAGTTGTTGAACGTGGTACGGGGAGAGATGAGTTTGGTGGGACCGAGACCGGAGGTAAGGAAGTACGTGGATATGTACACTGTCGAGCAGCGTAAAGTGTTGGCGATTGTTCCGGGTATAACGGATTATGCTTCTATCGAGTATGCGGATGAAAATACCATCTTGGGACAAGCAAGTGATCCGGACCGGGCTTACGTGGAGCAAATTATGCCGGATAAGATACGATATAACATGAAGTATATAGATAATCAATGTTTGAAAGAGTATTTTAAAATTATATTTTTGACGTTGATGAAGATCGTTAAATGATGTAAGGATTTCGTGATTAAAAAAGAGATAGTACCCCGGATGAAAGTCCGGGGTATTTTTGTATGATGAAAAAGTTGTTGTAGGTGAAGGAGCGGCTGTCAAATCGGCAGGAATTTGGGTTTGGCATAACTATTGTCATTTAGTTGTCGTAAAATTTGAAATATAATTAAATTAAAAATATAGAGTTATGTCAACAGGAAAGATTGGAGTTTCAACAGGGAATTTGTTCCCGATTATCAAGAAATTTTTATACTCGGATCACGAGATCTTTTTGAGAGAGATTGTTTCGAATGCGGTGGATGCTTCTCAGAAAATGAAAGTATTGGCTTCGAACGGGGAGTTTAAAGGTGAACTTGGTGAGTTGAAGGTAAGGGTGAAAGCTGACAAAGCGGCAGGGACGCTGACGGTATCGGATAACGGTATCGGTATGACGCAAGAGGAAGTGGAGAAGTATATCAACCAGATCGCTTTTTCCGGTGCGGAGGAGTTCATGAACAAATATAAGGATAACGCTGCTGCTATTATCGGGCATTTCGGGTTAGGTTTCTACTCTTCGTTCATGGTGAGTGATCGGGTGGAGATCGTAACGAAATCTTATAAAGAGGGGGCGAAGGCTGTAAAATGGTCATGCGAGGGAAATCCGGAATACACGTTGGAAGAGACGGAAAAAGCCGAGAGAGGTACGGATATTATCATGTATATCAGCGAGGAAGAGAAGGATTTCTTGGAAGATGCTAAGGTGAATGAGTTGCTGACCAAGTATTGCAAGTTCTTGCCGATAGAGATTATTTCAGGAAAGAAGAAAGAGTGGAAGGACGGGGAATACAAAGATACGACGGAAGATAACGTGATCAATGATACGAATCCGGCATGGACCCGTAAACCGGCTGATCTGACGGAGGAAGATTACGAGAAATTCTATCGTGAATTATACCCGATGGCTCAAGATCCGTTGTTCCATATTCACTTGAACGTGGATTATCCTTTTAACCTGACAGGTATATTGTATTTCCCGAAGATCGACAACAAGTTCGAGATTCAGAAGAATAAGATCCAATTATATAGTAATCAAGTGTACGTGACGGATTCCGTGGAAGGAATTGTGCCGGAGTACTTGACATTGTTGCATGGTGTGATCGATTCTCCGGATATTCCGTTGAACGTGTCCCGTTCTTATTTACAGAGCGATCGTAACGTGAAGAAGATTTCAAGTCACATCACGAAGAAGGTGGCTGACAGTTTGAATGATATTTTCACGAATAAGCGGGAAGACTACGAGAAGAAGTGGGATGATTTGAAGATTTTCATCCAATATGGAATGTTGACGGATGAAAAATTCGCCGAGAGAGCCAAGAGTATCTTTTTGTTCAAGAATACGGAAGGGAAATACTTCACGTATGAAGAGTACGAGAACTTGATCAAAGCTAACCAGACGGATAAAGATAATAAGGTGGTGTTCCTGTATGCCACGGATGCTAAAGAGCAATACACGTATATCGAGACTGCCAAGGGTAAGGGATATGATGTGTTGTTGATGGATGGTCAGTTGGATACACACTTTATCAACCATTTGGAACAAAAGAATTCCGATCACCGTTTTGTACGGGTGGATTCGGATGTTATCGACAAGTTGATCCCGAAGGAAGAGACGAAAGAGATTGCTTTGAGTCACGAGGAACAAGAGGAATTGCGTGCCGTATTTACTTCCCAGTTACCGAAGGAAGAAGGAATGTTTATGGTTAATTTTGAGGCGATGGGTGAGAATGGTGATCCGGTGATCGTGACACGTTCTGAGTTCATGCGTCGTATGAAAGAGATGGCTGCCATGAATCCGGGAATGGGATTCTACGGGGCAATGGGCGATCAGTACACTTTGGTGGTGAACACGGATCATAAGTTGGTGAACGCAATCCTGGAAAACGAGAAAAAGGAAATGAGTGCCCAGTTGGAGCCGATTAATTTCGAGATCAAGGAGACTGAAAAGAAACAGGCAGAGCTGGACGAGTTGAATAAGGGTAAGAAAGACGAAGAGATTCCTCAAGTGGATAAAGATCGAAAGAGTGAATACAACAAGACGATTGCCGATCTGAACAAGCAGAAGAACTCGTTATTGGAGGAATATGGAAAAGGTAATAAGGTTGTTGGTCAGTTGATTGATTTGGCCTTATTGGCGAACGGACTGCTGAAAGGCGAGGCGCTGAATAAGTTTGTAAAGCGAAGTGTTGAACTGATTAAATAAAAAATTAAGCCGGACAAGTCGTCCGGCTTAATTTTTTCAAAAATAATCACTACTTTCGTTGACGAATTTCGTATAAATTAAAAAATAGAAGTTATGCAGATTATCTATACTTCCGGAAATTACAAAAGGACCATCGTCAAATCGATCGTAGCGATTGTTTTGGGTCTTGTACTTGTGCTGTGGCCAACTGAAGTGTTAAATTACACGGTAAAAATTATCGGTGCCGTATTTTGTGTTACCGGGATTATCTCCTTTCTGGTCTCTATGCGGGATCAGGATGAGCGTTCGGCCAGGGGACTGACTTCTTTTAACGGTATCGGAAGCATTATTTTGGGTATTCTGTTGTGGTCGATGGCTGATTTTTTCACCAATATGTTGATGTATTTGTTGGGATTTATCTTGATTGTTGCGGGGATTGGTCAGTTGGTGATGTTGACTTCTGCGAGGAAATTCGGGCATATCGCTCCGTTGAGTTACGTGTATCCGGTAATTATTTTGTTGGCCGGATTGATTGTTTTTGCTAATCCGTTCTCGGCGAAAGAAGGAATTATAACTTTCTTTGGTGCTGTTACGATATTTTATGGGATAACGGATTTGATTAATCATTATAAGGTTAATCAGTTGCGTAAAGAGACACATGAGGCCGAACAACAGCAGAAGATGGGAGGCGGAGAGATTGAGGATGCGGAGTATGAAGAAATAGAATAAATGAAGATTTTAAATTTTAGATTTTAAAACAGGATAGGTGCGTGTGATAGAAAAGGTTTAAGAAAAGAAATAGATAAAATGGTGTATATTATTAACAAGGAGGATTCGGTTTATAATCGTTTTTTAGCAGAACTTAGAGATAAAGAGATTCAAAAAGATCCGTTGCGTTTTCGCCGGAATTTAGAACGGGTTGGTGAGGTGATGGCTTACGAGATCAGTAAGACGTTTCATTATTCAACGCAGCAAGTACAGACACCGATTAACGTGGCTGATGTCAGATTGGCAGACGAAGAGGTGGTGGTGGCATCCGTGTTGCGTGCAGGATTACCTTTTCATCAAGGTTTTTTGAATTATTTCGATCGTTCCGGGAGTGCTTTTATTTCGGCAAGAAGAAAATATAAGGAAAATCATATTGATTTTGAAATTCGTTTCGATTCTATTTACACGCCAAGTTTGGAAGGAAAACAGTTATTGCTGGTAGATCCGATGTTAGCCACGGGAGGTTCAATCGTGGTGGCTTATCACGAGTTATTGAAACAGGGTGGAAGGCCCGCACACACGCATATTGCGGCTATTGTTTCCAGTCGTCAAGGTATAGAAAAACTTACAGAGGCTTTGAAAGATGAGCCGGTAACGATCTGGACGGGGGCATTGGATGAGCATCTGACCGAGAGTTGTTATATTGATCCCGGAATTGGTGATGCCGGAGATTTGGCTTTCGGGGAAAAGCTGTAAGAGTAAGATTTTGTGATTGGCGATTAAATGATTTTGTGATTACAAAGAGTATTGGATGGTAGGAGGGAATCACGGAATCTAAAAAGATAAAAACTAAAAGATAAAAACTGAAAGTTAGGAGAAAAGCATTATCTTTGGCGGTATGGAAATGAACAAATATTTGATAGCAGCCTTGTATGTTGTCGCCGGATGCGTGGCAACCCTGCCGATAAATGTGCGTGGGGGGAATGTATCTGTTAGGACAGATTGCTATCGTTTGTTGGTTTCTTCTACCGAGAAGGTTATCACGGTTTCTACCGAGAAAAGATCCACGGAGGATTTCGATTATGGTGATTTCTACAATCAGAGTCACGCGGAAACCGTGGATGCCGTAAAAGTTTATACTACTTACTCGTCTGTCGTTCTACCGGGTTGGAAAGTCCCGGAAATTGCAGCAAATCCCATCCGGGCTCCCGGGAAAATGGAATGATTTCGGATTTATGATTTTAGATTTACGATCCTACTAATTTCTTGATTTGTGATTTTAGATTAGGTGATTTCTACCTACTAGCTAGTGTTTTTCTGAATCGTAAATCGTAATTCATAAATCATAAATTAATTTGTTTTCATTTTTCAATTATATAAAACTATGGGATTTAACGATATATTAAAAAGTCTTTTTGGTAACAAGTCTGATCGTGACTTGAAAGAATTATTGCCGATCGCGTCAAAAGTAAATGCAGAGTGGGAAAAGATTAAAGGCGTGAGCCATGATGAGTTGAGACAGATTTCAGCTGATCTGAAAGCAAAGATTCATGCCCACGTGAAGGCAGAAGAGGATGAAATTGCTTCTTTGAAAGCAAAAGTAGAGAATGAGAAACCTTCGATCGAGGAAAGAGAGGAAATTTATAACCGAATTGATAAGCTGGAAGAACAGATTAACACGAAGTTAGAGGATGTTCTAAATGAAATATTGCCTTTGGCGTTTGCCGTGATGAAAGATACGGCAAGACGTTTCAAAGAAAATAAAGAGATCGTCGTGAAGGCTAACGATTTTGATCGTGATTTGGCCGTAACGAAAGATTTCGTGGAGATTGACGGTGAGGATGCCGTTTACTTCAACTCTTGGTTGGCCGGAGGTAACGAGGTTACCTGGGACATGGTTCACTATGACGTGCAGTTGATAGGTGGTTCCGTGTTACACCAAGGTAAGATTGCCGAGATGGCTACCGGTGAAGGTAAAACGTTGGTGGCTACCTTGCCTGTATTCTTGAATGCCTTGACTGGTCGCGGAGTACACGTGGTTACGGTCAATGATTATCTGGCAAAACGTGACTCCGAGTGGATGGGACCTCTTTATATGTTTCACGGGTTGTCGGTAGATTGTATTGACAAGACGGAGCCGAATTCCCCGGAGAGACGGAAAGCTTATCAGGCAGATATTACTTTCGGAACGAACAATGAATTCGGTTTCGACTATTTGAGAGATAACATGGCTATTCACCCGGAAGACCTGGTACAACGCAAACATCATTATGCGATTGTCGATGAGGTTGACTCCGTGTTGATCGATGATGCCCGTACCCCGTTGATTATTTCGGGTCCGGTTCCGAAGGGGGACATTCAGATGTTTGACGAGTACAAACCTCGTGTGGAGAAGTTGGTGCGTATGCAGCGTGAGTTGGTTGCCCGGATTTTCACGGAAGCTAAAACGTTGTTGGCTAGCGGTGATCGGAAACAAGAGGAACAGGGGGCTATATTGTTGTTGAGAGCATATAAGGGATTACCCAAATATAAGCCATTGATCAAGTTCTTGAGTGAACAAGGAAACAAGGCTACCTTGGTGAAAACCGAGAATGTTTATATGCAGGAGAATAACCGTCGTATGCCGGAGATTACGGATGAACTTTATTTCGTGATTGATGAGAAACAGAACTCTATCGATTTGACGGATAAAGGACATGATACGATTACGGCTGCGGGTGAAGATCCGAACTTCTTTATCTTGCCGGATGTGGGTTCTGAATTGGCAGAGATCGATAAGATGAACCTGACGGAGGAAGAGAAACTGGAGAAAAAAGATCAGATGGTGCAAAGTTATGCCGCCAAATCTGAGCGTGTACACACGGTGAACCAGTTGTTGAAAGCATACACGTTGTTCGAATTGGATGTTGAATACGTGGTTATCGACAACAAGGTGAAGATTGTGGACGAGCAGACGGGGCGTATCATGGAAGGACGTCGTTATTCAGACGGTTTGCACCAAGCTATTGAAGCGAAGGAAAACGTGAAAGTAGAGGCTGCCACGCAGACATTTGCCACGATCACCTTACAGAACTATTTCCGTATGTACCATAAGTTAGCCGGTATGACCGGTACGGCAGAGACGGAAGCGGGTGAGTTCTGGGATATTTACAAACTGGACGTTGTGGTTATCCCGACAAACAAACCGGTGATCCGAAAGGATGCTAATGATTACGTGTACAAGACAAAACGTGAAAAATATAACGCGGTGATCGAGGAGATTACCCGATTGGTTGGAGAAGGCCGCCCGGTGTTGGTGGGTACGACTTCCGTCGAGGTTTCCGAGTTGTTGAGCCGTATGTTGAAATTGCGGGGTATTAAGCATAACGTGTTGAATGCGAAATTGCATCAACGGGAGGCTGATATTGTTGCAGAGGCCGGTAAATCACAGGTGGTTACGATTGCTACGAATATGGCCGGTCGTGGTACTGACATCAAGTTAAGTCCGGAGGTACGTGCCGCGGGTGGTTTGGCCATTATCGGTACGGAACGTCACGATTCTCGTCGTGTAGACCGTCAGTTGAGAGGTCGTGCCGGACGTCAGGGTGACCCGGGTTCTTCTCAGTTCTTCGTGTCATTGGAAGATGATCTGATGCGTTTGTTCAGTTCCGAGAGAATCATTCGGGTGATGGACCGTTTGGGACATGAGGAAGGTGACGTTATTCAACATTCCATGATTACCAAATCTATCGAGCGTGCGCAACGTAAGGTGGAGGAAAATAACTTCGGTATTCGTAAGCGTTTGTTGGAATATGACGACGTGATGAACTCTCAACGTGAGGTGATCTACAAGAAGAGACGCCATGCGTTACTGGGAGAGAGAATCGGTGTGGATATTGCCAACAATATGTATGATGTTTGCGAGACATTGGTGGAAGAACACAAGGAGGCTAATGATTTAGAAGGTTTCCGTATGGATGTGTTGAAATATCTTGCCGTAGACTTTGATATAAAAGAGGAGGATTTCCAGAAGACTTCTGCCGACAATTTGACGGAGAGACTGTACAAAGAAGTACGGGATACATTCAGTCGTAAGACGGAGACTATCGCTAAACAGGCGTTCCCGGTGATCAAGAATGTTTTCGAGCAGAGAGGAGAAATGTTCAAGAATATCGTGGTACCGTTTACCGATGGGAAACGGGCTTACAATGTCGTGGCTAATCTTGAGAAGACGTATAAATCTGAAGGTGAGGAGTTGATCCGTGCTTACGAGAAGTCTATCATGTTGGCTCATATCGATGACGCGTGGAAAGAGCATTTGCGTGAAATGGATGATTTGAAACAATCCGTGCAGAATGCAACTTACGAGCAGAAAGACCCGTTATTGATCTATAAGTTCGAGTCATTCAACTTATTCAAGAGTATGGTGGACAAAATCAACAAGAATGTCGTGTCTACTTTGATGAAGGGACAAATTCCTTTTGAGGCTCCTGAAGAAGTGAAACAGGCTGAAGAGAAACGAACCGATTTAAGTAAGATGCGTACGGGACGTAGTGATGCTCCTGCCGCTCAGACCAATCAAGCTCCCCGTAAAACCGAGCCCGTGAAAGTGGGCCCCAAGGTAGGACGTAATGATCCGTGTCCTTGCGGAAGTGGTAAGAAATACAAGAATTGCCACGGGAAGGGGGAAGAATAGAATAATTTTAGATTTTAGATTTTAAATTTTAGATTGGGTTTTACAAGATAAAATTTGACTTCAAAATCTAAAGTAATTAATAATTGTAGGTTTTGGATTATTGCATGATAATTTAAAATCTACAATTTAAAATTTAAAATTATGACATTGGTTTCATTATTTATCAATTGGGATGTTAGTCCCGAATTAATTAGTTTAGGTGGTTTCTCGATTCGTTATTACGGGTTATTATTCGCCTTGGCTTTCGTGTGCGGGTATAAGGTAGAGGAGAAGATGTTCAAGTCGGAAGGGTTAAGCCAGCAGTGGTTGGATAAGTTGTGGATATACGTGGCGGTTGCCACGGTGATCGGGGCCCGGTTGGGACATTGTTTCTTTTATGATTGGGCATATTATAGCGCTCATCCGTTTGAAATTATTCTACCGGTTCGGTTTCAACCGGAATTCCGTTTTACGGGATACCAAGGGTTGGCCAGCCACGGGGCTGCAATCGGTATTATTGCCGGGTTGTGGTACTATTCCAAGAAGGTAAGTAGGAAATCAATATTTTGGATTCTGGATCGTGCCGTAATTCCAATCGCATTGGCCGGTTTCTTTATCCGGATGGGAAATCTGATGAACTCGGAGATTGTCGGCTTACCGACAGAGCTACCTTGGGGATTCCGTTTTGTACATTCCGGGATGCCTGATCCGATGACTCCCCGTCATCCTGCACAGTTGTACGAGGCGATTTGTTATTTGATCAGTTTTGCTGTTTTAATGCATTTGTATTGGAAGACGAAAGCGAAAGATCGTCAGGGCTTTCTTTTTGGAATGTTTTTGGTACTGATCTTTACCGCTCGTTTTGTGATCGAGTTTGTGAAAGAGAACCAAGAAGAATTTGAAAACGCCATGACCTTGAATATGGGGCAATGGTTGAGTATTCCGTTTGTGCTGATCGGGATTTACATGATCTGGAGAAGCGGGAAAAAGATAAAAGTTAAAAACTAAAAGATGAAAGAATCTGTAACTTGTAACCAATCAACCTGCAACTCGCCGGAGGCGAACTCTTATAATCCGGAATTTATGAAGGAGGCAATTCGTATTGCCGTGGAGAACGTGGAGAAGGGGACGGGAGGACCGTTCGGGGCGGTAGTTGTGCGGGATGGTAAGATTATCGCAACTTCCGGGAATACGGTTGTTCCGGATAATGATCCCACGGCTCATGCGGAAGTGAATGCTATTCGCAAGGCTTGTAAGCAACTTGATTCTTTCCAGTTGAAGGGGTGTGAAATTTATTCCAGTTGTGAACCGTGTCCCATGTGTTTAGGGGCGATTTACTGGGCGAGACCGGAACGGGTGTATTATGCCTGTACGAAGGAGGATGCCGCTGTCGGTGGATTTGATGATTCTTTTATCTATAAAGAGATCGTGTTGGATGGGCCTATGCGTTGTATCCCTTTTGAGAACAAACGGGAAGAGGGTGCGGGAGAGGAATTCAGGCTTTGGCAGACAACCAATAATAAAACGAGATATTAGAAAAGGGAGTCAATTTTTTTGACTCCCTTTTTCTAATATCTTCTCTTTTTCGTGTTCTAAATGAAATTGTTATTCCGTTTAAATTTGTTATATTTGTGAATGACAACGTGGTAGGTCGTGTGTAGGATTTAATTACTCAACCTAAATTTAGAACTATGGAAAAGAAATTAGACTTTGGTAGCGTGTTATCGCAAGGTTTTTTGGTGGGAATGAAAAATCTGCCTTCTCTTTTGGGAGCAATTGTATTATGGCTTTTAACGATCTGGATTCCTTACGTGAATGTGGGAACCACGATAGCTATCATGACGATCCCCATTAAATTCAGTAAAGGTGAGATTTTTTCCCCTCTCTGTATTTTCGAGAAACAATATTATCGTTATATGGGTGAGTTCTTTTTGACTTGTGGGTGGTACACGGCAGGGGTGTTGATGGCCATGGTTTTTCTTGTTGTACCCGGTATCGTGTTGGGGATTATTTGGAGTCAAGCCCTTTATCTTGTACTGGACAAGGGGGTGAATCCGGCCAAAGCCTTATCATTGAGTAATAAAATGACTTATGGCAACAAATGGATCATTTTTGCCGTGATGTTTGTTGTTTATATAGCCTTTTTAGTAGCTTCCTTGTTATTGACTTGGATTCCGTTTATCGGGGTTATTATTGCATTTTGTTTGATGGTTATTTATATGGCCATGATATTGGGTTGTTCCGGAATGATGTATGGTAAATTGTTGGAAAATCTGACAGAAGAAGATCTTAAATAAGATCACGTAAATATTGAAAAAGACGCCGTGTCCACAAGGTTGCGGCGTCTTTTTTTTGTTTGTTGGTTGCGAATTTTCTCTTTTTTTATTAAATTTGTAAACATCAAGTATTTATTTCCTATATAAATATTCGAAACCCTGACTTCCGGGGACTTGTTTGGGCGATATCCGTTTGTCGTTTTTGTTTAATCTAAGATAAGGAGAAAATGTGAAGGAGAAAGATGTATTGAATTTTTCGTGTATAGAGTTGGTGAGTTTATTTGAGCGGGAGTTTCCGGCGATCATGCAAGGTGCAAGCCTTAGTAAGGATTGGAAAGAGTTTGAACAATTTCTGAAGGGGTACGTGCGTGCCGCTTTGACAAAATATTCTACTTCTTCGTCTATAAAACGATTTTTCCGGATGTTTATGAACGAGACCCGGCATATTCGTGATTTTTCCACGGGGGAGAAGATTCGTTATGAACCGATTAAATGGTTATGGCAAGCTTTACGGGGAGAGGGGGATGGCATACATCCGGATTTTTTGTTGGATTGGTATTATCTATTTAAGAAATACCAGACAGATGAAGTCGTTTTACCGGAGCGGGTGCAATGTGACCAATGGCGGGGACGTTGGAAAACCGGGATGGATGAGGATGTAACTCAAGAGCGACGGGAGAACCGGGAGCGGATACGTGGTTTGTTGATTGGGAAAATAGAGAAGAGAGATAAGTTGAATACCCGTTATCGTTTTGAAGAGGGAATGAGCATGGAGAGAAAACGGGAGTTGGTGGGTGAATGGTGGGGGGATTATAAATTTCATCTCGCTTTAGCCGTCCGGGAACCGGATGAGTTGAATCTGTTCATGGGTGACACGTTATCGCCGGAGTTAATGGAGCTTTTACACCGGGCGAAACAGAAAGGAATCCCGTTTTTCGTGACACCCTATTATCTTTCCTTGTTGAGCGTTCGGACGGATGGGTACGATGATTCCACGATTCGGAGTTACGTGATCTATTCCGAGGAGCTGGTGGAGAATTTTGGGCGGATCCGGGCGTGGGAGAAAGAGGATGTGGTGGAACCGGGAAAACCGAATGCTGCCGGGTGGTTGTTGCCCAATGCCACGAATATTCATCGTCGTTATCCCGAAGTGGCTATTTTCATCCCGGATTCGATGGGACGGGCTTGTGGGCTGTGCGCTTTATGCCAGCGTATGTACGACTTTCAGAAAGGACATTTGAATTTTAACTTGGATCGGCTGAAACCGACAGACGGGTGGGAAGTCAAGATGGAGCGCTTGATGATGTATTACGAGCATGATTCTCAATTGCGGGATATTTTGATTACGGGAGGGGATGCACTGATGAGTCAAAACCAGACGTTGGAAAAAATCTTGGATGCTGTTTTCCGTATGGCCGTGCGCAAGCGAGAATTGAACAAGCGACGTGGGAAAGGAGAAAAATATGCCGAGATTCAACGGGTGAGATTGGGTTCGAGGTTGTTGGCTTATTTACCCAGTCGTGTAAATGACGGGTTGATCGAGGTGTTGAAAAGATTCCGGGAGAAGGCGGAACAGGTCGGGATTCAGCAATTTTTCATACAGACTCATTTCGAGTCGCCTTTGGAAGTGACCGAGGAGGTGATTCAGGCTACCCGGTGCTTGCTGGAGGCCGGATGGATTATCACCAATCAGGCCGTGTTCACGGTGGCGGCTTCACGTCGGGGACATACGGCGAGGTTGAGAGAGGTACTGAATCGAATCGGTATTCTGACGTATTACACTTTTTCCGTGAAGGGATTCGAGGAGAATTATGCCTTGTTTGTCCCGAATAGTCGTTCGCTACAAGAGATGTTGGAGGAAAAAGTGTACGGGGATTTGCCCGTGGAGCTGGAAAAGGAGGTCTTGGAATTGTTGGAATACCCGGAAAGGATTCCCGCTGAATTACCGGATTTGTTGGACAAATACCGGCAACCGTTTCTGGCCACGGATCGAAACGTGATGAACCTGCCCGGAATCGGGAAGAGCATGACGTACCAGACGGTCGGGATGACAAAGGAGGGGAAGCGTATTTTACGTTTTTCTCTGGACGCGGGACGACGGCATAGCCCTCAAGTGGATCACGAGGGGGAGATTTATATCGTGGAAAGCAAGTCGATCGCGGCTTATTTACGCCAATTGCAAGCGTTGGGTGAACGTGTGGAGGATTACAGTTCGTTGTGGGATTATGCTGAAGGGCGCACGGAATCCCGTTTTGCCCTTTTTGAATATCCGGAACCGAGAATTGAAATCACGGGGGATTTCACGAATCTGGAAATTGATTCGTGATCAGGCGTCCCCGTTAGTTTCGAGTAATCCCAGTGTCCCCGACGCGTTCTGCCCGTTTGCGCTGACAGCGAAACCGTACACGACTAGTTGATTCACGTCCCAGTCTTCCGGTAACGGCCATTCTTCTTCCCCGCTTGTGCCTCTAGTTCCGAGTTCCACGAGCCGGCTTTTCTTTTCTTCCCGTTCGTGAATTACACCCATCAAGCGGTCTTCCTTTGCCATGAAAGGCATTAATGGTTGTTGTTTCCACCGGAAGGTGACCAGCCGTTTTTCCTTGTCCACTTCTGCCTCGATGAGGGGTAAGCGTAACCCGCCACCGGAGAGCGAGAGTGTCAACAGGTCCACGGTGGGATTTTCCACGTCATCCGCGTTCACTTTGTGAATATTGTCACGGGTGAAGCAGTTGGCGCATATCTTGCCGGAGGGGGAACAATACCCCACGGATAGGATTTTGAGGAAACGGCGACGCAATTTCGTGATCAGGCTAAGTCTGGCACGTTGTTTCAATTGTTCCGGGGTTTTTGCGTCCTTCACGAAACCCGGTTTTCCTCTCGCGATTTGAGTTTTACCCACTTTGTAGGAGGTTACGTTGCCGACGGAACCGGAGATGTCTTGAAATATGGTCGGTTTAAAGATTGCCATGATATTCGTGTTTTAAGATTTGGAAATAGAGAAATACATGCAGGGGGAGTAACGTTTCCCGTCTTGGGCAGCGAAAAAGCAATATAAATGGGCTGTTGTCCATGTTCCTTCCGGGACGGGTACGATGGCTTTTCCATCTGATCGGCAGAATCCCGTGTCATCCAGCACGACGGGTTGATAGGGTTCGTTGTCAAAGATGGCGACAACGGTCAGTTGGTCGGTCGCTTGTGCGGTGACGGTTGACGTGTTATCCAGCCACTCCAGTTCCAGTTTGTTTGCGTGAATGGCCGTGGCTTTCATCCCGAAAGGTAATTGCAGGCTACCATCCGACAGGACTAGCCGGGGGTAATCGATGTAGTCATTCGGGCCGAACATATTCATGTTTGCGTGAAGGAACCAGTGGTAGCCGGAGCGTCGTTCCTCTTCCCGAGCCACGAGCGCGTACACTTTTTCCAGCATGCTTCCTCGTGTGGCACGATACATGGTCTGGGCTCCGGGGAGCTTTGAACGTTGTGTCGTTTGTCCTTCCGAACGCGGGTTGCTGATGGTGTCTGCCAATTTTCGGGCATACGTTTTGTTTCCTACCGAGTAAGTCACGTATCCCCCGATTTTCCCGGAGGCTCCTTGTAATACCGAATCGTTTAATGTTGCCATGTATTTTCTGATTTTGTTGACCTTTCGGTCGTGTTTATGAGTCAGTCTCCTATTTTGAGACTAAAATAATGCTATATAGGAGTTTTCAAATGTAGATAGATTACTTTAAAAAAACAAATTAATTGCAATATTTAATTTTGATTGTAGGAGGGGGATAGGGCCGGAATGGGAGCGGCTCGCAATTTGGTAAGAATATGTTAGTGATAATGTCACATTTTGTGACATTAATTTGCATTTATGTATTTGAGGGCCTAGGGTGAATTTTTATACTACAAGCCGTTCACGAGTTTGTAACCTCGAGCAAATTCGTTTTGGATGGCGATGCTTTTATCCGCTTTCAGTTTTTTATTCAGCAGGCAGACGTATCTGGTGAGGGCTTTTTCCTTGTCTGTGGTATAGACACCCCAGAGCGTTTCGCACATTTCCACGGTGGGAATCACCTCGTTGATCCGCAGGCAGAATAGCCATAAGATGTTTGATTCCATACTTTTCAACTCTTCTCGTTTGCCGGAGATGGTGAGCAGTCGGTTGTTTTTGTTGAAGGTGGTGTCGGGAGAGATGCGGAAAAGGCCTTGTTCTTTTTCCGTGTTCAATCGTTTGGTTCTGGCGATAGCCTTGTCCAAGCGAGCTTTCACGTCGTCCACGCTACAACCTTTCACGAGATAATCGTCGGCTCCCTCGTACAGGGCATGGTTGTGATTGACGGAACTGAGAATCACGATCGGGACCTGATCCCCTTTTTCCCGTACGAGGCGAATCAGTTCGTGGCCGTCTTTTCCCGGTAGGTCCATGTCAAGTAACAGGAGATCCCAAGCTCCGGTTTCGTATAGTTGCCACGCCTTGTTCCCCTCTTTGGCAAGGGTTACCGTGTACCCGGCTTCTTCAAGGATTTCCGTGTATATCATGGCGGCCGTGGTATTGTCCTCGGCATAGAGTATATTTATTTTTTCTTCCATTTGCGTAAGTATATCGTGAATGTACATCCTTTTCCCGGCGGGCTGTCCACCGTGATTTTTCCCTTGTGGGCTTTGATGACGTTGTAGACGTATGTCAAGCCTAAACCGTATCCTTTTTTATTGGTAGAGTCTTTGTTTGCCTGATAATATTTGTTGAAAATATATTTTTGTTGCTTTTTGGGAATACCGGGACCGTTGTCCCTTATTTCTATAACGAAGGTTCCTCTTTTTTGGTAACAGATTACGGTGATCTGTGGCGTTTCTCCGCTGTATTTCACGGCATTATCCAAGAGATTTTGAAGAGCGCCGAGTAGGTAGAAATGTGATGCATAAACAGTTTCGGATTCAACGAGATAGCGCAAGTTTAACTGGATATTTTTTTGTCCGTGGTTGGCGAGGTATTGTTTCTCGAATAACGAGAGTATCTCGTTTTTCAGGTTAAATTCGTCCCGGGTGATGTTCAAGTGGGCGAGCCCGCTTAACGTTTTAAGCAATTGCTGAGAGCTTGTTTTCAGTCGGTTGGCTTCTTCTTGGATGAGCCGGATTTTCGCACGTCCCTTTTCGTCATCCTCGGGGATGGATTTCTTTTCTACAAGTTCAGACAGGGTGACGATACTTGCAAGAGGGGTCTTCCAGTCATGCACGACTTGTTTAATCATTTCTTCTTGAAGGCGGGATAGATGTTGTTGGGCGTGGGAGAGGTATTGTAAACCTAGAACAAGTAGTAGTGTCAGCGCGACAATGGCGAGGATGTCTTGCCATGATTCCTCTAAAAAGAAGGAGATTGGAAAATTGTAATAAATGGCCAAGGATTCGTGGGAAAGATTATTTATCGGGAAGTTTTTTCCTCGTGTTATGTCGGGCGTGCGTGTTTTGTGATGCTGGAACCGGACTATGATTTGATTTGTGCTGTCTAATTGTGCGATGGTGAAATGAACGGCATCGGGTGCTTGGGGGCGTAATATGCTGTCTAATGACGAGAAAAGATGGGTTCGTTCTTGAACGGAGTCCGTTTGTAATATTTCTATGTATGGGGGAATAACTGATTCGATAATAGAATCCATGTGAATTTGCCAGCGTGTCTTGACGGTTTCGTATAATTTAATACCGGAGAATAATTGATTGATCCACAATAAAATGAATATCGTGAACGTGATATAACCTATTATTCTTAAATCGTGTTTCATTCACTTTCCTTTTACCATTTCAACATGCACGTTTGTTGAATGGTTGCCGTCACATAGACGAGACGAAATTACGTATTTAGAATTGATTTTACAAGGAGTTGTGGTTGAGCGATATGTCGGGAGCGAAATTTTACAATAGTTTTACAATAATTCGGGGAGGTTTCCTAGGAGGGAGTTCGTTATGTTTGTAATGGTAAAATAAATCATGAATCAACTAATACTTAAATCATATGATAACTTTAGAAAATATTAATAAAACGTTTTACACGAGCGAAGTGGAGACACGGGCATTGGAAGATATTAATTTGACGGTGGAGAAAGGTGAGTTTGTGGCTATCATGGGACCTTCGGGGTGTGGAAAGAGTACGATGTTGAATATTATGGGGTTGTTGGATAAGCCAACGAGTGGTTGGGTGATTATTGATGATGTCCGGGCAGATTCTTTGTATGATCGGGATATGGCGAGGATTCGTAACCAGAAACTAGGATTTATTTTCCAGAGTTTCCATTTGATCCCATCGTTGAACGTGTTGGATAACGTGTTGCTGCCGATGTTGTATCGCCGGGGAAGTTCTGCATCGGCCAATAAGAAAAGGGCACTGGAATTAATTGAAAAGGTCGGGTTGACTCATCGCTTGAAACATTTCCCCTCGCAGTTGTCCGGGGGACAATGCCAACGGGTGGCGATAGCGAGGGCGTTGATCGGGCAGCCGAAAGTGATTCTGGCGGACGAGCCGACGGGAAATTTGGATAGTAAGATGGGAACGGAGATCATGGATTTACTCGTACAATTGAACCGGGAGGGGACGACAATCGTGATGGTGACGCATGATGAGAGATTGGCGGAGGAAACCGGACGGATCATTCGTTTGTTTGACGGAAAGTTAGTGTTATGAATCGATGGAAAAATTATATAATTCCAGCGTTTTACCATATCCGGCACAACCTGTCGTTTGCAATTTTTTACGTGTTGGGTACGGCGTTGGCGTTCGTGTTTATCGCGATCGTGTTGCAACTCGTTTATTCTGTTGTTGGTAACGAGCCGCCGATGGTGAATGCGGACCGGATTGTTTGTGTTGATGAATTTTTAGATCCACAAGGTAACCCTTTATATAAAATTTCTGCCAAGGAAGTAAGTGGTTTTATGGAGGAAATACAGGGATATGATTTGTATGCAGTCAGCCACACTGAGATTGCGGATGTTTTTGGTGAGCATACATTTATTACTCGCCCGGTAAATTACGTGAATGCAGATTATTGGAATGTTTTTCAGTTTGAATTTCAAGAAGGGCGTGCGTTTTCACGGCAAGAATTCGATAAGAAACAACCCGTTGCCGTGATAGATAAAAGTATGGCAGATATTTTATTCAAGGAAGAGAGTGCCGTGGGCAAAAAAATAGAGTGTCAAAAGGTCGTTTACACAATCACAGGGGTGGTGAAAGATGTTTCTATTTTTACAACGGGAATATCCGGGAAGTTCTGGTTGTCGGATAAGTATAATACATTTACACCTAGCGGGGATCGTTTTTATGAGATTTATGTTTTGTTCCCGGATGAGATGCCTGTGATTGCTGCAAAGCAGGGCATCGTACGTGTGGTGAAGAATTATTATTCTCGTCAAGGGGAGGAAGTAGATGTTTCCGCGGAAACGTTGTACACGATGAGAGAGAGTTTGATTCGCCGAGTGGGAGTCCGCTTGTTGGCATATGGGGTACCTGTTGTGCTTTTGCTCCTTTTGGTTATTCCGGCGATTAATATCATGACATTGAACGTGGCGAATTCGAATAAACAATCCGAGGAAATTGCAATAAGAAGAGCGATAGGGGCTCCTCGTTCGGCCCTTTTCTTTCAGATGATGACGGAGAATCTGATTCTTGTGGTTGTTGGGGTGTTCTTTGGATTATTGTTGTTTTTTCCGATGGTTTACTGGATCGAGGAGGTGTGTGTTAATGGCGTGACGGGCGGTACGGATTCTTTGGTTACGGATATTAATTCCTTGGTTATACTGGGTGGAATTTTCCCTCTAATGCTTGTATTTACACTGCTGACGGGCGGTTGTTCCGCTTGCTTGGCTGTGAGGAAAAATATGGCGGTGGTACTGAAAGGAGGTGCTGAATGATCGGGCACGTGTTTAAGACTATCAGGAATTCGTGGAAATTATTTTATGGGATTTTCATAGAGCAGGTAACGGTTTGCATTGTATTGATGCTGGTGGTGGTTTCTGTCTTTGTAACTTTGGATAAGATGTATTCGCCGGGATTGCTAGATACGGATAATACGGTTTGTTTTGGTTATGTACTTGCGAGTGAAGATTGCGATAAGGAAGGGATCGGAGGATGTATTGATGTTGTGGCAGATAATTTGAAGAAGTTGGATTATGTGGTCGGGATTACACAAAGTATGGCGATGACTCCTTATGTGGGAGAGTATGCTTGGTATGACAGTATTCGTGTTGAAGGAAAAATGTATCGTGTGAATTACAAAGGAGCAGACGAGGAGGCTTGTAAGGTGTTTCATCTGGAAATTGTGGAGGGCGAATGGCTCACGGACAATAGATTGGCGGATGGATCGTCCGCTTGTGTCGTTACGCAACAACTCGTTGATAAATTAAAATGGACGCAAACTCTTGGACGTAAAATTTTTATGAGAGGAAATAATTTTACGGTGACGGGGGTGCTATCCGGAATAAAACATAAGATTTTTTTTGGATTCTGATCCAACGATCATTATACCATGTAATACGATGGGGAATGATGATATGTTTCGGGAACTTTGTGTTCGTGTAGAGCCGGGCAAGGGGGAGGAGTTTATTATGGCTTATTATAATGAATTTCAACGATTGATACCCGTTCAAGAAGCTCAGCCGTTTGCGATAAATATGGAGTTAGCTAAAAGAGGTGCATGTAGTACAACATTCGTGAATATTATGTTACAAGCCGTTCCCACGATATTCCTGTTTGTTTTCGCATTTATCGGTACGTTTGGCTTGTTTATGCAGAATTCGGAAAGACGAGTACGAGAATTTGCTTTGAGGTTGGCCGTGGGTGCGACTCCCCGTAAGTTACTCGTGTTCGTGATGTTGGAAAGCTTTGTTGTTACTTTACTAGCCTGTGTGCCCGGAGTTCTCTTGTCCATGTTTATTTATGAGTATACTTTGCCGGAATGGACGGGTGTGTGCATAACGGTGCTTGTTATGGTTATGTTTTCGATGTTGAGTACTTGGTATCCGGCTTACCGGGTGACGAAGGTAAACCCGGCGGTGACGTTGAAGTGAAGAAAAAGAGCATGAATCCCGTGGAGGCGATGCGGGAGGAATAGTAAATAAAGAGATTATGAATAAATGGAAGAATTATTTAAGATCAGCATTGTGTAGTATAGGGCATAATAAAGTGTATGCTTTGTTCTGCGTGATTGGTACTGCGTTTACATTCGTGTTCATTATTATCATGCTCCAACTCGTGTATGATACAACCAGTAATAAGGCTCCTTTTGTAAATGGTGATAGGACAATTGTGTTCAGCACTTTTCAAGATATGAATGGACGGGATGTTGGAGGTATATACTCGAAGATGACAGCTTGGTTGATGGAAAGGGTACGGGCGAAAGAGGATTATTTCATGTATTATAATAGTGTCGGGGAGGTGGCCGTGAATGATGCGTGTAAGACACTTTCTTTTGCTTTTGTAAATGGAGGTTATTGGAAAATTAACCAGTTCCATTTTATAGAAGGGCGTCCTTTCACGGAACAGGAATGCCTGAATAAAGACGCATATGTCGTGTTGAGGGAGGATATGGCAGAGATGTTTTTCAAGAGGGAGCGTGCTGTCGGGCAGAAAATGGAGATTCAGGGGAGAGAGTACACGGTTATCGGCGTGGTGCGTAATTTTTCGACCTATGCGATTCGTGCGGACGGGATATGGATACCTCATGTTTTTAATAGCTTTTCGCCTCGTGGGTTTGGGTATTACGATTTGGGTGTCCTGTTTCCCCGGGATGTCCCCGTCCAAAATATGAAAGAAGATGTTGCCGTGGCGGTCAGGGATTATTGGAGGCAGATGAATATGCAAGTGGATGTGAAACCGGAGAATTTATATACATTCCGGGAGGCAAGAATTGATAATTTCGGTTCTGATTTGTATGCTTACGGGATTCCCGTGGCTATTCTCTTGTTGCTACTTATTCCCGCAATAAATATTGTTACCTTGAACATGGCGAACGTGGATAATTATTCGGATGAAATCGCGTTGAAACGAGCTTTGGGAGCAGGGCTTTGGGATTCGTTCATGCAAGTGATCACCGAGATCGCCCTGTTGGTGATTGTCGGGGCTATTTTAGGTATATTCCTGACGTACCCGGTAGCGGATTGGATCAGCGTGTCATTTTTTGATAATGGAGACGAGGGACAAATATCGTTGATAGAGGATTTGGATTATTTGGTTATTCTATGCGGGGTGTTTCCTCTCTCGTTGTTGTTTACATTATTATCCGGTGGAATTCCGGCATATATTATTGCCCGGAAAAATATAGCTACGGTTTTGAAAGGAGGTTCTAAATGATTGGTCATATATTAAAGATGCTTTGGCAGGAACGAAAAAAATATGCCGGGGTATTGATGGAGCAAGTGTTGATATTCATTATTCTGATGGTGAGTATGGTGGCTTTGTTTGGAGCGATAGACAAATATCGGGAACCCGGATTGCTAAACACGGATGACGTGGTGGTTTTCGGGTATATGTTGCATGGTGGAGGTAATGGTAGTCAAGATGATATGCGGGATGTGGGACAGGGAATGAATATTATTATTGAAAAATTGAGGAAGGAACCCTTCGTGGTGGCGGTAACCCGGAGTAACGGTTTGGCTCCTTATCTACGTTCGGATGTTTATTATGACGGGATGTTTGCCGACACTGTTAAGGCGGATGGGAAATCCGTGGGAGTTATTGTAAAGTTTGCTGATAAAGAGGCGGAGAGTGTTTTTCAACCGAAATTGGAGGAAGGAGAGTGGCTTACGAATAATGTTTTGGAGGACGGCTCTCGTCCGGCAGTCATAACTCGCCAGTTGATGGATAAGTTGGGGTGGAGTGAGGCGATAGGGAAAAGATTGTACCTAGGGGGACGTACGTTGACTATCGTGGGGATAAGTCCCGGCGTGAAACAAAATGTTTTTTCCGATATGCCTACGGCGATAATCATTCCTAGGGATGAGGAACAATTATCTTCTTACGAGGAATGTTGTGCCAAGATCAAGCAAGGATACGAGGATGAGTTTCACTCTTGTTTTAGCAAGGAATATAAGCGACTGGGGTTAGCAGAAAAGGCGGTATCGCTTTGTTATGAAATGAGCGGGTTGAAAAGAGAATCTATGTTCGATGTTGTTTCCAATGTTGCTATGCGGGCTATTCCTACGGCTTTTTTGTTACTTTTCGCATTTATCGGAACATTTGGTTTGTTTTGGCTAAATTCTAAAAAGCGGAAAGTGGAATTTGCCTTGCGTTTGGTGGTGGGAGCCACGAAACAGCGCTTGATAGGTCTTGTCGTAACGGAAAGTTTAATTTTGAGTGTTTTGGCTGCCTTGCCGGGAATGGTGCTTTTCGGTTTCGTGTATGAATGGACGGGGGTAAACGTGGCTGCGATTGGGATGACTTTGGTCGTGATGATTGTTTTTGCGGTATTTAGTGCCTGGTGGCCGGCTTATAAAGTGGTGCAGGTGAATCCCGTGGAGGCAATGCGAGAAGCGTAACAGTAAAAATGGAGCTATGATGAAAGGATTATTTATATGGTGGTGTTTATTGGCAGTTTTACCTGTTACGGCTCAGCAAGAACAGAAGGTTGTTTCTTTGGAAGAGGCGATTCGTCTGGCACGGGAACAGTCGCTGGATGCGATGGTGGCAAAGAGTCAGTTGAGATCAGCGTACTGGCAATATCGAAATTATAGGGCCGATTTGTTGCCAAACGTGACATTGACGGGGACATTACCGAGTTTTAACCGGACGTTATCGAGTTATTTGAAGGAAGATGGGACGTACAAATATATTTCCAGTAATTCGATTTCGGAGCAGTTGGCGTTGTCGGTGACGCAGAATATCCCGCTGACTGGAGGTGCGTTGTCCTTACAATCACAGGTGGAGCGGGTGGACCAGTTGGATGGAGACAAGACGACGGAGTATATGAGCGTGCCGTTTAACGTGATTTTCTCACAGCCGTTGATCACGGCGAATCCCTTGAAATGGAGTATGAAGATTGAGCCGGAAAAGTACAAGCAAGCTCAGCAGCAGTTTGCCGTGAACATGGAAAACGTGGCAGTACAGGCTATATCGTATTATTTCGATTTGTTGCTGGCGATGATTAACGTGGATATTGATCGGCAGAATTTGAAAAATTCGGAAAAACTGATGCAGATAGCACAAGGAAAACGGGAGAGGGGATTGATTTCCGATAATGATTTGTTGCAATTGAAGTTGAATTACTTGAATGCCTCGTCTTCGCTGATCCAGACTGAGCAGGCTTACGAGCAGAAAATGTTTGCTTTGCGTAATTATCTGGGATATAATGAACGTGTGGTGATTGTTCCTGATATGCCGGAAGAGTGTCCGGAAGTCGAGGTGACGTTTAAAGAGGTTATGGAACTGGCGAATAGGAATAATCCTTTCCGTTATGATGTGGTTTGCCGGATGCTGCAAGCACGTCAGCAGGTGGCACAAGCAAAAGCCGGGAGAGGGTTTAAGGCAGACGTTTATGCTTCGATCGGGTTCACTGGAAGTGATAGGACTTTTAAAGAGACATACCAGAATTTACGAAATCGGGAGGCGGTTAGTTTGGGGATAAGTATTCCGATATTGAATTGGGGAAAGGGACGGGGACAGGTGGAGTTGGCCCGCTCGCAAGCAGAGATCACACGGGTACAGGTGGAGAAGGAAACATTGAATTTCGAACAAGATGTGATGACGGCGGTAAAACAGTATCAGGAACAGAATCGGCTGAACGAGATCGTGCGTTTGGCGGATACCGTAGCCCGGAAGCGTTACAAGACGGCATACGAGACTTTCGTGTTGGGGCAGATCAGTGTGCTGGATTTGAATGCCGCACAGACGGAGCAGGATAATGCCCGACGTACTTATGTGAGTCAATTGTATTCGTCATGGGTGTATTTTTATGCCTTGCGTAGGTTGACTTTGTATGATTTTGAAAAGAGAGAAGATATAATTTATCAACAAGAAAAATATTAGATTATGGATCAGGCAATATCTCCGGAGATAAAAAGACGACGTAAACGGAAAATGGTCGTAAGGGGTACTATGATTGTGGTAATATGCGTGGGGGTGTTTTCTTTTTTGGTGAATATGTTTCAACCTAAGATTCGGGGAGCAGAGGTAAATTTCGGTGTGGTGGACGAGGGGGCAGTGGAGGTTTCCGTGTATGCCACGGGAAAGGTGGTTCCTTTTGCAGAAGAAATCATCACTTCTCCGGTGTCTTCGAAGGTGCTGGAAGTGTATAAAAAGTCGGGGGATCGGGTGCAGAAAGATGAACCGTTGTTACAGTTGGATTTGGAAACGATACGGACGGAGTACGAAACGAAGAAGGAGTCGTTGGAGATGCAGTTGAATAAATTGGATTTACAGCGTAAAACGATAGCGAGTGATTTGGCGGAAATGAAAATGCAGGTGGATATTGACGAGATGATGTTGAAACGAACTTTGGTGTCGCTGAATAACGAGCGCTATCTGGATAGTATCGGGGCCAGTACGAGGGAAAAGGTGCGGGAGGCGGAATTGAATTACACGGTGAAACAAATGCAATTGGAACAATTGAAACGGAAGTTTGAAAATAAAAAGAGTACTTCACAATCGGAAATTCGCTCGTTGGAGTTGGATTACAAGATTGCCAAGAGGAACATGGACTTGTTGTTCAAGACACTTGGGGAGGCTCAAGTGATGGCGCCTCGTGCCGCCACGTTGACTTGGATTAATGATCAGGTTGGGGCTTCTGTTGCGCAGGGAAGTAATTTGGCGATATTGTCTGATTTGTCGAGTTTTAAGGTGGAGGGCGAGATTGCCGATAGTTACGCAGATAAGATTACCGCGGGGAACCGGGTGAACGTGGTGATCGGGAACGAGAAGCTTTCCGGCACGGTGGGGAATGTCACGCCCTCGGTGAATAACGGTGTCATCAAGTTTGTCGTGTTTCTGGATGATCAGAGTAATACTCGTTTGCGCTCCGGGCTGAAAGTGGATGTGCATGTTACTCATGCCATAAAGGATGAAACGTTGCGTTTGCCGACAGGGGCTTATTACATGGGTCGGGGAGATTATGACCTGTGGGTTGTCAACGGGGAGCGGGTGGAAAAGAGGAAGGTTATGCTGGGAGAGAGTGGTTTCGAATACGTGGAGGTGTTGCAGGGGTTGACGGTCGGGGAGAAGGTGATTATTTCGGACATGGGAAAATACAGGGATAAGGAGGTTCTGTATGTAAAGTGACAGATGCTACGTTTTATCTGGCAATGTGGTTGCTCATGCTAAAATCATTATATTAGGTGTGTCGTCTCTATAATGATATATTCTCCCCGAAAAAAGGAACGTTTGTCGTGGAAAAGTGTATCTTTGTGAAGAATAACTAAATTGGCTGTGTTATGGAGAAGGATAGGTATATACGATTTGATTGGGCCGTGAAACGATTATTGCGTGATAAAGCGAATTTTGGGGTGTTGGAAGGTTTGCTCACGGTGTTGTTGGGTAAGGAAATCCATATCATGGAAATTCTAGAAAGTGAGAGTAATCAGCAGTGTGATAATGATAAGTTTAACCGAGTGGATATTAAGGCACGGAATAGCGAGGGGGAGATCATTATCGTGGAGGTGCAGGTAACCCGGGAGCTTTATTTCCTTGAACGTATTCTTTACGGGGCGGCGAAAGCGATCACGGAACATATCAAGTTGGGTAATCTCTATTCGGAGGTGAAAAAAGTATATTCAATTAGTATTCTTTATTTTGATATAGGTAAGGGGGATGATTACCTTTATCACGGGCAGAACACGTTCACGGGGGTTCACACGGGGGATCGTCTGCAGGTGACCGTGAAGGAAAAGGATGCTTTGGTGCGTCGCCTACCTTCGGAGATATTCCCGGAGTATTTCTTGATTCGTTTGAACGAGTTTAATCAAGTGGCTACAACGCCGTTGGAGGAATGGTTGGATTACCTGAAGAATGATCATATCCGTCCGGATACAACGGCTCCGGGATTGAAAGAAGCACGGGAAAAATTGATTTATTATAGCATGGATGCATCAGAGCGTGCGGCATACGATCGTCACGTTGATGCGATCATGATCCAGAATGACGTGCTGGGAACGGCCAAGTTCGAGGGGTTAGTGGAAGGACGAGCAGAGGGGAGAGCTGAAGGAAGGGAAGAAGGAAAGGTGGAGGGAAGAGTGGAAGGACGGGCAGAAGGTTTGGTGGAAGGAAAATTAAAAGGAATTGTTGAGGTTGCTCGTAATTTGAAAAAGCTAGGAGTACCTTTGGATTCCATCATTCGTAGTACGGGTTTAACAAATGAAGAAATAGAACAATTATAATATTTGCACGGGAACGAATTTTAACTTATCTTGGCTGTTGTGTTTAAAAATGCGTTTATGAAAAAAATCAGTTTTGTTTCAATCGTAGTATTGTGTATTATTTTGCTTGGCGGATGTGCCAGTGAACCAAATCAAGAGGTGAATATTATTCCTCAGCCTCAGCAGGTAACAGTTGCGGATGGCGGTTTTTATCTATCTCCAAAAACAGTGATTAACGTGGTGAAGGGTGCGGATGATTTGCAACCGGCTTGTACTTTTATGAGTACATTGGTTGAAAAATCTTTCGGGAAGGCCTTAACCGTGGCGAATGGGGAAACGAAAAAGAATGCGATAAATATTTTTGTTGACCCCTCTATGAAAGCGGATGCTTATGATTTGACGGTGGAGAAGAATGCGGTTAATATGAAGGGAGGAAGTTCAAAGGCGGTTTTCTATGCCATGCAGAGTTTACGGCAGATGATGCCCGTGGGCGTGGAAAAAGGGGAGAAGATGGATCGGATCAGAATTCAAAACGTGCAGATTCAGGATGAGCCTCGGTTAGGGTATCGAGGAACAATGCTGGACGTGTGTCGTCATTTTTTTACGGTGGATGAGGTGAAAACTTTTATCGATATGTTGGCTTTACATAAATTGAGCGTGTTCCACTGGCATTTGACGGATGATCAGGGATGGCGTATCGAGATCAAGAAATACCCAGAACTCACGCAAATCGGGAGTCAACGGAAACAGACCGTGATTGGTAAAAATACGGGAAAGTATGACGGGACTCCATACGGACCCTACTTTTTCACGCAGGAAGAGATTAAAGAAGTTATTCAATATGCTGCCGATCGGTATATCACGATCATTCCGGAAATAGAGCTTCCCGGACATGCGCTTGCCGCTTTGGCTACTTATCCGGAATTAGGATGTACGGGTGGACCTTACGAGGTATGCCAGATGTGGGGAGTGTTCCCGGAAGTATTTTGCCCCGGTAACGAGAAGACGTTTGAGTTCTGGGAAGGTGTGTTGGATGAGGTAGCGGAATTGTTCCCCGGGGAGATCATCCATATTGGGGGAGATGAATGTCCGAGAGATGCTTGGAAAAAGTGTAAGAAATGTCAGGCCCGGATGAAACAGGAAAAGATGAAGGATGAGGGTGAATTGCAAAATTATACCGTTCACCGGATCGAGGCGTATTTGAAAGAGAAGGGGAAGAGAATCCTCGGTTGGGATGAAATATTGGAAGGAGATGTTTCTAAAACGGCAATTGTCATGTCATGGAGAGGTAAGACGGGCGGAATCAAAGGAGCAAAGAGAGGGAATGAGGTGGTGATGGTGCCGAATGACTACGCTTATTTTGATTACTATCAATCTAAGGATGTTGACAAGGAACCTTTTAGTATTGGTGGTTTTGTTGATGTAGCAAAAGTATATAGTTTGAACCCGACAGAGGGATTGACGGCCGAGGAAGGAAAGAAAATTATTGGGGTACAAGCTAATTTGTGGGCGGAGTACATCACGACTTTTAGTCATGCTCAATATATGTTATTGCCGCGTATGGCTGCATTGGCAGAGGTGGCATGGACTCCGCAAGAGGCGAGAGAGTACTCGAATTTCCTGAACCGGGCAAAGTTGTTGACGCAACGTTACGAGGCTTTAGGTTATAATTTTGCAAAGCATATTCTACAAGAGTCAAAGTCCAATGAATAAAATAGTTTGGATGCTGTTTTTCGGTTGTATCACCTGGGGAATGATCGGGTGTTCAACCGAAAAAGAGATTCGTACGGAGCTGAATTCTGGTTGGCAATTCCGGCAGAGGGATTCGGGGACGTGGTTGCCCGCAACAGTACCCGGTACGGTACACACGGATTTGTTGGCTAACGGGAAGATTGAAGATCCTTTTTACCGGATGAATGAATTGCGGTTGCAATGGATTGATAAGAAGGATTGGGAGTACCGGACGGAGTTCATTGTTTCGGAGGAAATAGGGAAAAAGGTCAATCAACGGATCACGTTCACGGGGGTGGATACATATGCTGATGTTTATTTGAACGGGGAGAAATTGGGAAATACGGATAATATGTTCCGGACGTGGAGGTTTGATGTTGAAGGAAAACTGAAAGTTGGTCGTAACGAGTTGCATATCGTGTTTACTTCCCCGACTTTGAAGGGACGGGAAGAGATGGAACGTTACGGTTTGAGACTACCCGCGGATAATGATCAGAGCGTTCGGGGAGAGATGGGAAATGACCGGGTTAGCGTGTACACTCGTAAGGCTCCTTACCATTATGGTTGGGATTGGGGGCCTCGTTTGGTGACTTCCGGCATCTGGCGTCCGGTGATTCTGGAGGCTTGGAATGACGTGAAGGTGGAGGATGTGTTTATTCGCCAGCCTTCCGTAACAAAGGAAAAGGCTCAACTGGTGGCGGAGGTTTGTGTGAATTCGGACAAGCAACAGAGTGTCACGATAGTGATTATGAATGAGGGGAAGATATTGTTGCAGGAGCAAAAAGATTTAAGAAGAGGTGAAAACAAAATATCTATTCCTTATGTAATTCAGAATCCTCGCTTGTGGTGGAGTAACGGGTTAGGGGAACAGAACTTGTACGATTTCACGATTCTGGTGACTAGCGAGGAAGGAGTTGTGGCGGAAAAGAAGGTAACGACGGGGTTACGGTCGTTGAGATTAGTTCGAGAAAAGGATCAATGGGGAGAGTCTTTCGGCTTCGAGTTGAATGGAGTCCCCGTGTTTGCCAAGGGGGCTAACGCTATCCCGAATGACGTGTTTCTGCCTCGTGTAACCCCGGATTTGTATGAGAAAATGGTGGCAGATGCGGCGAATGCCAACATGAATATGATCAGAATATGGGGTGGTGGCATATACGAGGATGATGCATTTTTTGAATTCTGTGATAAATACGGGATCATGGTGTGGCAGGATTTCATGTTTGCCTGTGCGATGTATCCCGGGAATCAAGAGTTTTTGGATAACGTGCGTCAGGAGGCTATTGATAATGTTATTCGGATTCGGAATCATCCTAGTATCGCTTTGTGGTGTGGGAATAATGAAAACGCTTTAGCTTGGCGACACGGTGCGCCGGGGGGATGGGGATGGAAGAACGCTTTCACGAAAGAGGAACAGGATACAGTTTTCAAGGCTTACTATACCGTTTTTCACGAGATACTTCCCGAAGTGGTGAAGGATTACACGGATGGAGATGACTACTGGCCTTCCTCACCGATGGCGGAACCGGAACCGGATCAACATGGATTGGACGGGACGACTTCGGGGGATCAACATTATTGGGGTGTGTGGCATGGTTTCCGGCCATTTGAAAGCTTTGATGAGGTGACAACCCGTTTTTGCAGTGAATACGGGTTTCAGTCCTTTCCGGAGATGAGTACGATAGAAACGTATGCATTGCCGGAGGATTATGATATAGAATCGGAGGTGATGAAATCACACCAAAGAAGTTATATTGGTAACGGGCGTATTCTGGATTATATGAAAATGTATTACCGGGTTCCGGAAGAGTTTGAACAATTTATTTACATGACCCACGTGTTGCAGGGACTGTCTACGAAAATGGGTATCGAGGCACATCGTCGGAATATGCCTTATTGTATGGGCTCTCTGATCTGGCAGATTAATGATTGTTGGCCTGTTGCCAGTTGGTCGACGACGGATTATTACCATAAATGGAAAGCGGCGCATTACATGATGCGGGATTGTTTTAAAGAGGTGATCGTTGCTCCGAAATGGGAGGGGGATTCCTTGGCAATTTATGCCGTGAGTGATAGGTTGGAGGCTATTCATGGGACATTGAGCATTGAGGTTCTTGATTTTCATGGTAATCTCATTTTCTTGACTAAAAGAGGAGTAAATATACCGGCAAATACTTCGACGGTTTTGTGGAAATTGAACCGGGAGTCGTTGCTTGCGGGTGGTTCTGAGAATGGGATGATGCTTGTGGTACGTTTACAAGGTGGTCAGGTCTTGGATGAAAAGAATGTTTATTTCGTTTATCATAAGGATTTAGATTTGCTGACACCTCATTTCTCGATACAGGCAGGGGAGGAGAATGGAGAGAAATTTATTCGGGTTTCCTCGGATAAACTGGCTTGCAATGTTATGTTCTATATTCCGGGAGAATCGATTTTCTTTTCAGATAATTATATAGATGTAATTCCGGGAAGGAGTTATAAGATAAAGATTGACACGGATTTATCTCCAACGCAGATACAGGAGCGGATAAAGATTCGTTATGTACATTAAAAAATGAAAACTCCTTGACACGTGATCAAGGAGTTTTTTCCTTTTGTGGTTTTAGTGAAGCAATAAATACGTATTTTTGTATATCATAAAACAATAAATTATGGGCAAAAACATTTTAATTTTAGAGGGAAGTCCCCGGCCAAACGGGAACAGTGATATGCTGGCAGAGGCCTTTGCCACGGGTGCTAGGGCCAAGGGGTATGAAGTAAGTGTGATAAAAGTTCCGGGTTACAAGGTAAACGGGTGTTTTGCCTGTGGTATGTGTTGGTCCATGGGAACTCCTTGCGTGCAGTCGGATGATATGGAGAAGATTTTTCCGGAAATAGAGCAGGCGGATATGATCGTGTTTGCTTCTCCTCTGTATTTTTTTAGTTGGCCAACTCAGTTGAAGAGTGTTATAGATCGTTTGTATCCTTATACCGTGGAGAAAAGCGAACGAAGTCTGACAGGTAAAGAGTGTGTCTTGCTGCTTGCAGCAGCAACTGATGTTGAAAATGAAATAAAAGGGGTGCAAGAGTCCTATCGAATTTTGGCAGAATATATGCGTTGGCATTCTGTCGGGGAGGTTATTGCTTATGGTGTTGATAAAAAAGGAGATGTTCGAAATACAGCGTATCTCGAACAAGCTAAGGAATTAGGTTCCCGTTAAATTTTTTTAGAAGAATCCGGGAGGTGGTGGCCCTTCCGGACTATTTCTTCCTTCTTTCTTTTTACCAATGGAATTAAATCGATAGGAAACAGTTAGCATGTAGTAGTTTCGCTCGTTTGTGCTGTAACTAGTTTGAGTATACAGGTCTTGAATACTGTAATTTAACAGGTTCCTTTGACGTAAAATGTCCATCGCTTTAAATCTAACTTGTAGTTGTTTATTTTTCATGAATTTTTTCCCGATCTCCATGTTTAGAAGACTGTTGGATTGGTTCACGTTTCCACCTTTTTTACTTAACGTGTAATTATATGAATAGTCTCCTGCAAGAATGAATCCTTTCCAGAAAACCCATTTGGCACTTGCATTAACAGATTGAGAGAAAGAACTGGAACCTTCCGTGGTTGTACTTGTGGAATTGGTGTAAGAAGTACGGGAAGATATATTGTAGTCCAAATTCTCAGATACGTTACTGTTGATATTAAGTCCGAATGATGCATTATGGGAACTGGTCAAGTTCTTTATATTATCGTAGATAGAAGGTGTACGAGAATAACTATAAGATAAGGAAGGGCCTAATCTTAATTTTAATGCTTTGATCTCGAAAGAATAACTGGAATTCATGGAAAGCCCCCATTGCCCGTTTAAGTTAACGGGGCGGGAGAGACGGGCTCCCTGTAATATTTGGTAACCGTTGATAACCGTGTCTTTTGAGATAAATTGTGTTGCCGTGGCGATATTGTTGAAAGAGTTTCGAAAACTAAGATTAACGTTCAAGAAACTGAAATTTTCTTCACTGACAATGTTCCGGCTAAAAGACATTGAGGCTGATTGCGAGAATGTTTTTTTCAAGTTCGGATTTCCTGTTGAAATATTTAATTGGTCTCTCACGTCAAGAATGTCTTGTAGTTGCTCGGCTCTAGGGGAATCTGTATTCCCGTTATAATAAAAAGTCATGGTTGATCTTTTGGATAAACTATAACTGAAATTTATTTGAGGGGAGAGATTCAAATAATTGTTTCTCACGTTAGAGTCCGGTGCGTTCAAGTATTCGTATCTATTTTCTTCTCTTGATAGATTGATTGATCCACCTGCACTGAAATAGAATTTTTCTTGATTATACCCATAACGGATGCCTAGGTTATTACTTGTTCTTATGGTACTGGTTTTATTCGTTAAGGCCGTATCAATACCAATGACTTCCGTGAAAAGTGCGTCTTTGTATGACATACTTTCTTTGTCCGAACTATTCTTGTTGTAACTGAAAGAGTAATTGAACGATAATCGGGCTTTTTCCGTTAAAGGTTCTGAATAAGAGATCGAACCCGTGTATGAATTTGATATGCCTTCGGAGGTATTGATAAGATTACGCAACGTATCTCTTTTGTTTATAATACTACTATCTTGTTGTGTATTATTGTTTTCATTTTTACTGATATTTATGTTCCCGTTTAATGTTAATGTCCGTCCCGTTTTTTGGAAAGCGTGCATCCATGAGAAATTACCCCCGAAGGAACGATTTTCATTGTGACTTTGTCTTTTACTGTTCGTGATATTTATCGTGTCATTGTCTTGAATATTACTATTCATGTTCAATGATCGACTATCTGATTTGCTAAATGAAAAAGAGGGGGTGAAGTAGAATCTGTTTTTCTTGTTCATGGAGTAATTAAACCGGGTATTCACGTTATGACTTGAACTTTCAGACCAAGAATGTGATTCTGAATTATAAATGTTGCTCTGGAAACTTTCAGAAGGGAAATATTCCTGTATACTGGAACTGGCAGAATAGGATTCGCTGTTGCTACCACTGTAACTCCCACCTATATCAGTACCTTTACTGAATGTATTGGCGAAGTCCACGGAGTAATTTTTCCCTCGATTATTCCCACCTTTCCCGTGGTATTGTGCGTTGGGGAGTTCAGATCCTTGGTTCGTGTTACGTAGGCTTCCTTGGATGGAGAATTTCTGCTTTTTGTTAAAGGCGTTAGCAGAAACACCCAGGTTATAGTTATTGTCTTTAAATGAATCTTCTAGGTCTTCTGAAATGCCGTATCCCAAGTTGGCTTTACCGAATACTTTCAACTGGTTGGGATTCTTGGTTTCAATGTTTAATGAACGGAATCTTTTCCCGTCATCATATCCTGAGAAATCAGCTTCTTCACTTTTCCCGTCAAACATTTTTATTTTGTTGACAAGGCTGGCCGGAAGTGTCTGGAGGGCGGCCATCGGGTTGCTGAGGAAATATTCGGTTCCATCAATATATATTTTCTTGACTTCTTCTCCGTTCGCCATTAATTTTCCGTCGACGATTTGGAAACCGGGTAATTTTTTCAACAAATCTTCCAATTCAGCATCTTCCGGGACCTTCAATGCATTTGCGTTGAATTCTGTCGTGTCACCTTTCTGGATAATCAAAGGTGGTTTGGCTGTAATAACAACTTCTTCCAGTACTTCCGGAAGTAGATTAATCATTCCGACATTTGTATCTGCTTTTACCAGATATTTTTTGCTTGTAGCTTGGTAACCGACAAAAGAAGCGGTAATGACCAGCTCTCCTGGAAGAAGGTCTTTTAAGGTGAATTCTCCCATGGCATTGGTTACAGTTGTCGGTTTTTTATCTTCTCCAACATAAATATGCGCACCTGGCAGAGTCTCGTCATCAGTCTCTCCAGTTACAATACCTTTTAGTGTGTATTTGGTAATCTTTTTTTCAGGTATTGTGGTTGTATCTTTTCTAATCGTGTCTCTCTTTTGCGTTTGGGCAAACATTGTCACGGGTATGGTCAACATGAACAAAAGAAAGATTATTTTGTAAATATAAAGTTGCATATTATATGTTGTTGTTCTGATTTAAACAAAAATAGACATATAATATGGATGTACCATGATAAAAAAAGGGTTTATGATTTCTTTAAATACTATTTTAACAAAATATTTAGAAGTCTGTTAGAAAGTGATACAAGCGTGGATTCCAGGGTGTTTCTGGAGTACTGTAGGGGTGAGTGTGATCCGTGTACGGCCGTAGGGTTTGGTGAAAATATAGGAACTCCCCACACCTATTGCTGCACCACAGAGAATATCCCACCAATCGTGTTTATCACAATAAGTCCGTCCCCAAACGACGTAAGTGGATAAAAGGTAAGCAGGGATACCGAATTTCCAGCCATATCTGCGTTGTAGAAAGGAAGCTCCTTGGAAGGTGACGGTTGCATGTCCGGACGGGAAAGCATGGTAATCACTTCCATCCGGTCGTTTTTTGCGGATCGTATGTTTTAATATGTAACTTGTTCCTACAGCCGTGACAGCAGAAAAAACAAACTGTTTGGTTCCGTGGTAATCTTTTTTCAATAGAGAGGTTGTCAAACAGAAGACGGGAGTTGCGTAATATATAACGTCTCCGGAGGTCTCAACAGCCTTCTTTTGTGCAGAAATGTTCGTGATGAAGAATAAAAATAGTGAAAGTGATATGGTAAATTGAAAAATAATTGTCGGCAGTTTTCTTTTCATCTTATTGATAATTAAAATGTAGCCGCAAATGTATAAAAAATGTACGTTTTTGAGTTGAAAAAAATTGATTTATCGTTTTCAAATTACAAAAATAGTCGTACATTTGCACCCGTTATCGCCAATTTAGCTCAGCTGGTAGAGCAACGCATTCGTAATGCGTAGGTCTGGGGTTCGAGTCCCCAAATTGGCTCCGCTGAAAATCAAGAAGTTAGCTACAAAAGAGGCCTTTTCGAAGAGATTAGGTCTCTTTTTTCGTGTGAAAAAGCATAGTTTTTTGTACCTTTATGAGATCGTGTTACATGATTGTTACACGAAATTACATGAAATAATGCCTACGTTTAAAATTTATATATCCAAGATCAAAAAAGAAAGGATGACAAATATCCAGTGTCAATTAGAGTGACACTGGATCGCAAACATTCGTATTTGAAAACTGATTTCTATGTTGTGTCTCAGCAACTGAATAAAAATTTTGAGATAAAAGATAAAACTCTCTTGAAATTGTTACTGGAGAAAATAGAGGATTGCGAGGATATTATTGTTCGTGGTTTGGGGAATGATGTGAGTAATTATTCTGCTAAAGATATTGTTGAGTTTATAAAGAAGAAACAGAACGAGGTTAGTTGTATTGATTTTATTGCTTTTGCTAAGAAACATGTCGCTAAATTGTTCGAGACAGGGAGGGAAAAGCGAGCAAAGCATATCCAGACGACACTCAACGCTCTTGTTGACTTTTCCGGGCAGGAATTGAATATAGTGAAGGTCACGTCTAAATTTTTGGAAAAGTTTGAAGAGTTTTTGCGTTCAGAACGGACGATCGTGCGAGTAAATCAATTCGGGCGGGAAGTGACAACTAAAAGGAAACCTTTGACAGATACAGGGGTTCACGACTACATGGCGGATATTCGTGCCGTATTTAACGAAGCTATTGATTTTTATAATGATGATGAACTTGGAGACCCGGTGATCAAGCATTACCCGTTTCGTAAGTTTGAAGTGGTAAAGCCTAATCCCCTGAAGAAACGGAATATCTATCTTGAGAACATCCGTAAAATCATGAATCTTGAAAATGGGTTGAGGCGTCAGGAACTTGCCCGGGATGTTTTCATGCTTTCTTTCTTCCTTGTCGGGATGAATACCGTTGACATGTTCAACGAGCCTTATTCAAGTCGCAAGAATGGGAGAAGCACTTATCAGAGGAGCAAGACTAAAAATAGGAGGGAGGATAATGCCGAAATATCAATAAAAATAGAGCCAGAAGCGGAAAGATTAATGAAAAAATATGCCGATCCGGATAAGGTTCGTTTGTTTTCATTGTATAAATTATATAGTGATAGCTCGACATTTAACGGGGCCGTTAATAAGGGGTTTAAGCGAATTTTACAAGAAGTGAATCAAAGTGTCGAATGGGAGATAAAAGAAGCAGTAAGCAAGCAAGAGAAAGAAGAGTTAACGAAATTCTTAATACCAGAAGATACGAGAGCATATTCCGTTCGTCATTCGTGGGCGACTATTGCAAGGAATATGTTGAATATCTCGAAAGATGATATTGACCTTTGTTTGAATCACGTGAATGAAGCTCGTAAAATGGCTGACGTGTATATTGACAAAGATTTTACTAGAATCGATCAAGCGAATAGGAGGATGATTGATTTGTTATTTCAAATAGGAGATTAAATAAATATTATATGCAACCATAAAATATTGGTTGTAGTATTTTGTAGTGTAACTAAATTTAGTTACATTTGTGATAAGAATAAAGAACATGGGAACTAAAGAAAAGTTGGTTGAACGTTTTAAAAAGCTACCTAAAGATTTCACTTACGAGGAAACTCTAAAATTACTATCTATTTTTGGGTATTATGAGCATAATAAAGGAGCGACTTCGGGGGCTCGGGTGCGATTTAAAAATGAACAAACAGGGCAGTATATCGATATTCATAAACCCAATCCAGGTAGTATAATGAAGGAGTGGATGATGAAAACGGTATATCAACATTTGAAAAGTAATGGTTTAATAAAATAGAAACGGGGAAAATTATGGATTACTTGGAATACAAAGGTTATAAAGGGTCCGTCGAGTATAGTAAGGCTGATAATTGTCTTTTTGGAAAGGTACTCGGGATGAGTAAAGATTTGATTCTTTACGAGGGAAATACTATTGATGAATTACGTGCAGATTTTGAGGCTGGTATTGATAATTATATTGCAGGTTGTGTGGCTGATGGAATTGAACCTCGTAAGCCTTATAGTGGAACTTTGAATATACGAATCTCGCCGGAAATACATAGTAAGATTGCCATGCTTGCGCAGGAAGCAGGAACTACGATAAACGGGTATATCAAACAAGCTTTAGAAGAACAACTTAAATTAGCACATCAATAAGAAGCGGGCTATTATGAGTTTGAAAGAAATCAGTAAGGATATTTACAACGTGGATGCATGGATGGATGAACAATACGGTAAGCCTGGAAGTCCTGAACGTGAAGAGTTTCGTAAAGAGGCTTATGCTCACTATGTGGGGCAGATTATTCATGATGCAAGGAAGCAAGAAAAAAATGATACAAACAGAGCTTGCTCAAAAAATAGGAACGAATAAATCTTATATATCCAAGATAGAAAATGAACCCATAGAACTAGGTGTTATGTTGTTCCTCCGAATCCTTGGTGCTCTCGGTTTGAGATTTGATATTGTAAAACCGATGATGTAAAGCTATGTAAGTCAATAAAATTATGGACCACTTGGAATATGAAGGTTATAAAGGCTCTATCGAGTATAGTGAGGCAGATAATTGTCTTTTTGGAAAAGTACTCGGGATTAGTAAAGATTTAATTCTTTATGAGGGAAATACCATTGATGAATTACGAGTGGATTTTGAATGTGCGATAGATAGCTATTTATTGGAAAATAAGCAAGCTTTGAAATGAATATATGGATTATTTGTGAAATTTTATTTATGGTGTTGTGCTGATTATTATGCAAGTCTTTTTTATATTCTTAATCTAATATTATATTTTATGAAACGAGTTATTGTAATTTGTTGTGTGTTGATGTGCTTTGGGGGAGTACAATTAGTACAAGCCCAATCATTGAAGGACATTTTGAATTCATCGAAGGTAAAGGACGTGGTGAATCTTGTAACAGGTAATGTGATTAAATTGTCGGATCTTCAAGGAACTTGGAATTACGTGGAGCCTGCTTGTAAAATGACGAGTGGGGATTTGTTGAAAGAGGCGAGTGGTTCATTGGTAACCTCAGCGTTAGAGAAAAAAATGGAGAATATTTACACAAAGTTGGGGATTGTACCGGGGAATTTTAGCTACACGTTTAATAGTGATAGTACGTTTACAAATACGATAGGGAAGAAGGTATTAAAAGGAACGTATTCTTTGGACGAGAAGACACGTGTATTGACATTACATTATGTGTTGGCAAAAACGATCACGGTGAAAAGTGTGGAAGTGCAGTTAGTGAAATCAGGAGAACAGGTATCATTGCTTTTCAATACGGAAAAACTTATGAACTTTGTTAGTGTATTATCCTCTGCTTTGAAAAAATCAGATAAAACGACTACTTCATTAATAGATGGGTATGATGAGATTCTTTTAGGATTTGAAATGAAGAAATAGTTTGCCAGATAGCGAAAAAGAAACGGGGACTTTGATAGTCCCCGTTCTTGTCTATTAAAATCTGATTCCTAATGTTAGTCTGAATTCGTTATCTTTAAATTTTGTCTGAAATTCGGGTGATTCAATAACTTCCCCCTTTGAAGTTTCATAATAATAGAATAGACCGTTTAACTTTGAATTCTTATGAAGATAAGCAAAGTCTGCATAGAATACTCCGAAATTTAATCCTAGACCACCAGTGATTGTTTGAATGTCATTTTTTTCATTCATTTCTCCTTTCGTGTAGGGTGAGGCAGAATAAGCATAACCACCTCGTAGACAGAACACGCTGTTAAATCGATATTCTGCTCCGGCACGGAAATTATGAGTACCTTTATAAATAGTCTTTATGGCATCATTAGTTGCGACATACTCGTTACCTGAGCCACTATTGGTAAATTTGGCCGAAGTGTAATCAATATATTCGTAATCAGCACTAATAATAGCTCTTTGTCCGAGAACTGTTGCAAGACTTCCTATTACTCTCCATGGGGTTTTTAATTTGTAGGAATAATCGGTTTCTTGATACATTCCATAAGTTAGATCATTTCCGGGATCAGCTCCTTCAAACGGAAGTTCTACAAATTCTGATGAAACCCAATTCATCGCATAGGCATCTAAATTATAATATGTTGGAGTGTGAATAGCTGCCCCGATACGTATTGCTGGTATAGGACGATAAATCATTCCAAATTTAAAGTTAACTCCAGTACCACTAGTGGTAAAATCTTGATCGAAAGTGAAGCCCTTTAATTTGCTGTCAATTTCATCTCCTACAACCCATTCAGTGTAATATGAATAGGATTTGAAATGAAGAGATTGAATTCCTAACGTGGCACCAAAATAAAATTTGTCGTCATAATTAGCTCCCGCAGAGATTGCATATTCAGCCTGATACCCCCTTTCTTTCGTGTATTTTAACTCTTCTACAGAATGGGTGTTATTTATTGGAATATCATATATGTTGTTCGTACTTCCTTCCGGTAAATTAAGAAGGTAAGCATCATAAGCTAGTCTTGTGGTAAATGGATTTAAATCGCTTACAGGCTTCCCATCAGCCTCTGCTTTCCATACATCAATCATAGAAGAACCTTTCGATATAAAATTACCTTGATAAATGTTCCTGTTGAAATTATTAAGATTTGTATAATTGAATCCGATATTAATGTTTTTCCATTTGTCACTCATGGGTGTAAATGACAGGACGAAACCTAAATCTCCCAATAAATACATATTTTTTTCATAGTCAAATTTTCCTGTTTTTGCATGAGCAAAATCAAGCATGGATGTGAAGCTAGCCTCTGATTTTCTAAATACACCAATTCCTCCCGGATTTGTACTTAGGGTGGATAAATCACCTCCTAAAGCACCAAATGCACCACCCATTGCTGCTGATCTAGCTGTTCCGAAAGGAGAGATTCGAGAGAATCTAATTGCATCTTCTTCATTTTGTGCAGAGGCAAAAAGAGAGAAAAAGAGCATTAGTGTTAGTATATATGCGATCTTCATATTCTAAATATTGATTCTACAAATTTATTTTCTATGTCCGGTACTTGTACGCTCAACACGTCCGCCACTACTGCTACTACCACTACTAGAACGCGTTGTGGAACTACTTCCATATGAGCCAGTGCTGTTTCCTCTGGAATAACTTCCTGATGAATTGCTGGAGTTGTTATGCGATGGATTGTAGTTTGAGCCTGATTCGTAGCGGCTGCTGTTTGACCTGGATTGTATAGCGGAACTTCTTGAAGTTCTTGAATAGGTACTATATGACCGGGCGTTTCTATTCGTCGTGTATTGCTTTTTAGGAGCATACCGAGTAGTTACAGTTGGTTTGCTGGCACCACCCCAGTCCGGTCGATGGTTACCCCAGTTTGGGCCGTGATGTCCATGTCCCGGACGATGTCCCCAGTGTGGATAATAACCGTAATAGTGGTTCCAATAAGGATTCCAGCCCCATGGATCGTAGAAACCATGTCCCCAACCCCACGGATTATAACCGTAACTATAGTAATTGTTCCAGTATGGGTCCCATCCCCAAGAGTTACCCCAACCGAACGAGGCTCCCCATCCCCAGCGGTTCCAGCCGAAACTTACGTTATTACTCCATGCAAAACTATCAAAACGAGGATCGTTCCAAATCACGGTCCAAATGTATTTCGGGTAATTACCGAAAATTAATTGAGAGTATAGTCCCACGTTCGAACTGCTGGGGAACCACCAGTAGCGACCGTCAATCGTGTACACGTTCCAGTCGGAGCTGAACGAGAGATTCTGGGCAATTTCGTACCCGTTTCCAAAATAGGCGAAACCTTCCGGGTAACGATTCATGATCCGGACACACTCTTCCAAATCATTTTCACTACCTTTAAAGCCTCCGATCCAGTACCCGTCATCTGCCGGAACTGCAACCCGGTTAACAGTTTGTCCGGTTCTGGCCTCTTCTTTTTGCACCTGTTTTTCAGTTGCATAACGAGCCATACCGATGGAATGAGATTTCGGGTTTACACTGTTATCTATTTCCTTCGGATAAACTTTATCATTGTTTGTGTTTTTACTAATTTGAGAACTAGAAGAAGTATTCGAGGTAATGTCCACTCCGGTCTTGTCTTTAATTTCTTGAGCGAAGAGGGAACGTTTACCAGGAACATAGTAGATATCATCTTCCTGCGCTCGCGTGAAGTTTTGCGAGGAAGAGCAAGCGCCTAATAGGACTGCTAATGCTGAAAAATATAATGCTATCTTCATAGTAATAATATTAATTCCTTTCTTGTATGACAAATTCATTGACTATTGGTTTATTTACTTCTAACAAAATGCGTACCATTCATTCGGTGTTTCCCTGTTACAAGCATCCCATGCGGCTTGTTTTGTATTCTATGTTATAAAAATAGAAAATAATAATCGGATTTCCTAGTTTTTGTTTTAAATTTGCTGCTGTTTTATCAAAAAATAATGAGATGGCTAAGTTTTTAACTTCAAGAGAAGAAAATTATTCGCAATGGTACAATGATCTGGTCGTAAAAGCCGGATTAGCAGAGAATTCAGCTGTAAGAGGATGTATGGTGATTAAACCTTACGGTTATGCCATATGGGAAAAAATGCAACAACAATTGGACAAGATGTTCAAGGAAACGGGGCATAGTAATGCTTATTTCCCGTTGTTAATCCCCAAATCTTTCTTTTCAAAAGAGGCTGATCACGTGGAGGGTTTCGCGAAAGAATGTGCGGTTGTAACTCATTATCGATTAAAAAATGATCCGAATGGAGGTGGGGTAGTTGTGGATCCTGCTGCCAAACTGGAGGAGGAATATATTATTCGTCCGACTTCTGAAACGATTATTTGGAATACTTATAAAAACTGGATTCAGTCTTATCGTGATCTTCCTATCCTCTGTAACCAATGGGCTAACGTGATGCGTTGGGAGATGCGTACGCGTATGTTTCTGCGTACTGCTGAATTCTTGTGGCAAGAAGGACACACGGCTCACGCGACGAAAGAGGAAGCCATTGAGGAAGCTCAGAAAATGATTCGTGTATATGCTGAGTTTGCCGAAAAATGGATGGCTATGCCGGTGATTATGGGGCATAAGAGTGAAACGGAACGTTTTGCCGGGGCATTGGATACCTTGACTATCGAGGCGATGATGCAGGACGGGAAAGCCCTTCAGTCCGGAACCTCTCATTTCTTAGGTCAGAATTTTGCGAAGGCTTTTGATGTACAATTTGCCACGAAAGAGGGAAAACAGGAATATGTATGGGCAACTTCATGGGGAGTTTCTACTCGTTTGATGGGAGCGCTGATCATGTCACATTCCGATGATAACGGTTTGGTATTACCTCCGAAGTTAGCTCCGTTGCAAGTGGCAATAGTGCCTATTTATAAGAGTTTGGAAGGATTAGAAAAAATCCGTCAAACGGTTAGCGGGTTGATGGATAAATTAAAGGCTGCGGGAATCAGCGTGAAATTTGACGATCGTGACACGCAAAAACCAGGTTGGAAATTTGCCGATTACGAGTTGAAAGGAGTTCCGGTACGTCTGGCTATGGGGGAACGTGATCTTGAAAATGGTACGATTGAGGTGGCTCGTCGTGATACTTTGACCAAGGAAACATTGCCATTGGAAGGCGTGGAACAACATATCGAGACGTTGTTGGAGGAAATTCAGGAAAATATATACAAACTGGCTTTGGAACGTCGTTCTAAATTGATTACAAAAGTGGATTCTTACGAGGAGTTCAAGACTTTGTTGGACACGAAAGGCGGATTCTTCCTGTGTCATTGGGATGGAACCCCGGAAACTGAAGAACTTATCAAGAACGAAACGAAAGCAACCATCCGCTGTATTCCATTCGATGCTCCCGATGAGGAGGGTAAGTGTATGGTAACAGGTAAACCTTCTCATAAGAGGGTGTTGATTGCGAGAGCCTACTAATTGATGATTGTGTGATTTATGATTGCGTGATTCACGTTACGGGATTATAAATCACTTAATCATAAATCATAAATCTAAAATTATTTTATGCTGCCAGTAGTTGAGCGTTTTATCAGGTATGCTAAGATTCACACGGAATCGGATCGGGAGACGGGTTTAGTTCCAAGTACTCCGGGACAATTGCAGTTTGCCTATCTTCTTTGCGAGGAGATGCAGAAAATAGGGATGCAGGATGTTGCCGTGGATGATTACGGGTATGTCATGGGGTTTGTACCTGCTAATGCTGATAGAGAGTGTCCTTCGATAGGGTTTATCGCTCATATGGATACCAGTCCGGACATGACGGGTAAACACGTGAAACCTCAGATTATCGAGAATTACAGGGGAAATGACGTGTTGTTGAACAAGGAAAAGGGATTCACGCTGTCACCGGATGATTTTCCGGAACTGATGAATTATGTCGGTACGGATTTGATCGTTACGGATGGTAACACGCTTTTAGGAGCAGATGACAAAGCGGGGATCGCCGAAATTCTGACAGCAATGGAGTATTTGGTTCAACATCCGGAAATCAAGCATGGACGTATTGCAGTTTGTTTCACGCCGGATGAAGAAATCGGGGAAGGTGTTGATCATTTTGATCTGAAAAAATTCGGGGCTAAATTTGCCTATACTTTGGATGGGGGAGAGATCGGAGAGTTAGAGTGTGAGAATTTTAATGCTGCTTTAGCTCGTTTGACGTTTAAAGGGCGTAATTTTCATCCGGGATATGCCAAGAATAAAATGGTCAATTCAATCAAGGTGGCTAATGAATTTATGGCTAGTCTCCCTAAAAAAGATGCTCCGGAATATACCTCCGGTTACGAAGGGTTCTTTCATATCTATTCCATTAAAGGGACGGTAGAAGAAACCTTGTTGGAAATATTGATTCGCGATTTTGATAAGGAGCGTTTTGAATGGAGAAAGGACGTCATTGAAAATGGAGTTCGGGAATATTCAAAGAAGTATGATTTACCGGTACTTCTGGAAATGAAGGATCAGTATGCGAATATGAAAGAACGTTTGGAACCGGTAAGATATATCGTAGAAATAGCCAAACAGGCCATGGCAGAATTGGGCATTAAACCTTTGATTGTTCCTATTCGCGGTGGTACTAACGGGTCAAGATTGTCATTTATGGGATTGCCCACACCGAATTTGTCCAATGGGGCGCATAACGGGCATGGACGTTACGAGTATATCCCCGTGTCTTCCATGGAGAAGATCGTGAACGTGATTGTGAAGATCTCCGAGTTATGTGCTAAAATATAAGTGAAGAAACACTTCTTCTGAAGCAGGTTAGAAAATAACCTGCTTTTTTTATAACAAATCTTTGTTGTTTTACGTTTACCAGTCAAAAGATATTAAAATTTAAACCTAAATAATTTAATGAGAGTATGATGAAAAGATTCTTTGTTATTGCCCTATTTGTATTGGGTTTAGGACAATTGTATGCGCAACCGGTAAGAGATACTGCATGGACAAAAGCCGGTTACTTCGGGTTAAAATTAACGCAAGTAAGTTTGAGTAGTTGGTCTGCCGGAGGTGAGTCTGCTTTGGCATTTGATAGCCAGATAACATATAGTGCCGATTTTAAACGAGATCGTCAGTTGTGGCAAAATCGTTTGGAACTGGGATACGGTTTGACGAAAAATGATGGCAAGAGTGCCCGGAAAACAAACGATAAGATATACTTCGCCTCGACTTACGGGTATCAGATTTACAAGACACTTTACTGGAGTGCTTTATTGAACTTCAACACACAGTTTGCGAAAGGATACGATTACAACATCGAGGATTCTGACTTTATCTCAAAGTTTATGGCTCCGGGATACTTGATGATTGGTACCGGTGTTACTTGGAGTCCGAATAAGATATTCACTGCCACTTTCACTCCGGCCTCTTGGAGGGGAACTATTGTTGCCGACAGTCGTTTGGCAGATGAAGGGGCTTTCGGTGTGGATAAAGGAAAACATCTATTATCCGAGTTTGGTGCAAACTTGAAAGCAGAGGTGAATTACGAGTTTTTGCCTAACATGAAGGTTTATTCTCGTTTGGAATTATATTCCAATTATCTGGAAGATCCTCAGAACGTGGATGTTCGCTGGGAGGTACAATTAAATATGGCGATTAATAAATGGTTTTCAACGACTTTGTCAACAAACTTGTTATATGACAATGATGTAAAGATCGCCCAAAAAGACGGTACTGCGGGTCCGAGAGTACAGTTTAAAGAAGTGTTGGGAGTGGGACTTCAGATAAATTTCTAAGAGCTGATTTTGATATAAAAAAAGGGTTCAGAATTTCTGAACCCTTTTTTTATATGTTGATAAATAAGGTTATTTTGTCACTCTTTCAAGCCATTTCACCATACCAAGCATAACACCCATAGATACAAGGCATACGATCAAGAATACTGACCAGCATTGCCAGATCGGCCATGAGTTGTACATGAGAGGACCAATCCAAAGTAGAAGGTTACCAAGAGCGGTAGCAGCAAGCCACAAACCTTGACACAAGCCAAGCATACTTTTTGGAGCAACTTTTGATACAAATGATAATCCTAGAGGTGAGATAAATAACTCAGCAACTGTTAAGAAGAAGTAAGTAACGATAAGAACCCACCAATGAGCTTTTGCTGCCATTTGTTCTGCAATAGGAAGACCTCTGAACGCGTCTGCGGAAGGATAACCTTTCATGATTGAGAAAACAGCAAGGAACAAGAATGCCAAACCTGCAATGAACATACCGATGGCAATCTTTCTTGGGGTTGAAATCTCTTTACCGCGTCTTGCAAGGAATCCGAAAATTGCCATAATCATTGGAGTAAGGACAATAACAAAGAACGGGTTGATAGCTTGCCATACTTCAGGAGCAACTGCAGAAGAATCTACGAAGTCGCGGGCAAAGAATGAAAGGGACATACCGTTCTGGTGGAATGAGAACCAGAAGAAGATAACGATGCCTAAAACAGCAAATAATGCATACATTCTTTGTTTAATCTCTTTAGCCATAGCAGCTTTTTCCTCTGCCGTGTAGGTTACACTCTGTGTTACGGCTTTCTTTGCCGGATTCGGGAATGTTTTTTGCGAAACAAAGAAAATTACAAGAGAAATAAGCATGGCTGCAACAGAAGCAATGAATGAGTAGTGAATACCTTCATTAAAAATTTGCAGATATTGGAGACAAGAGGCTGTCATATCGGTGATAGCTCCTCCGGCAGCAGTCATAAGTTGCTGTAAGTTAGCAAGAGCTTCGGGAGCCATGTTTGCAGCATTATTAATGTACTCGTGGCAAAGGGCAGGAAGCTGTGCGTTATAAGATAATCCGTTTACTCCCAACCACCATTGGCGTAAAACCGGAGCGATGAACGGAGCAATTAGACCACCCACGTTGATGAATACGTAGAAAATCTGGAAACCTGAATCTCTCTTGTCTTTTGCAATTTTGAGAGCTTCTGGCCCTTGTTTTGCAGCCTCGGCTTCAAAATTATCATACATTTGACCTACAATTGCCTGCAAGTTACCTTTGAATAAACCGTTACCGAATGCAATCAAGAACAAAGCAACACAAGTAAGAGTTAATAACCAAGTTGTATTTTGCGATGTCGCGAGGATTGGAACAGATAGGATAATGTACCCTATTGCCATAACTACAAGACCCGTCTTAATGGTTCCTTTGTAGTTTTGCGTGCGGTCAGCAATAAGACCTCCGACAAGGCTTAAAATGTATATGCCGGCGTAAAAAAAGGAATAAATGGTACCACTGGCGGCTTCGCTCAAACCAAATTTAGAACATAGGAACAACACTAGCACGGCATTCATGATGTAATAGCCGAAACGTTCTCCCATATTACTTAGAGCCGCGGTGAGCAACCCTTTAGGATGATTTTTGAACATAACTTTTGTTTTTAATTTGTATTGGTAAATAATTAAATTTTTTCGTTCACGCTAATAGTCTGCAAATATAAATTATTTTTTTATCTTTAGTCATTGAAAACGTTTGAAACCTATCGTCATGTTGAAGAATAATAAAATTTTCAAGACATCGGATTTACAAAAATTGGATAAATATACGATTGAGAATGAGCCGGTAACATCATTAGATTTGATGGAGAGGGCGGCTACTGTTTTTACAGAAAAATTATTGATTTTTTTTCCCAATAGTCATATTTTTAACATTCTGGCCGGTTCCGGAAATAACGGGGGAGACGGGTATGTTGTGGCAAGATTGTTACATCAAAAAGGATTGAATGTCAAGGCTTTCGGTTTGCATGAAAACGATTGTCTCTCTCCGGATTGTGCCGTGAACAGGAAACGTTTCATTGATATGGGAGGATGTTATATTGAGGTGAAAAATCCGGATAATTTGCAGCCGGACGAAAATAGTGTGCTGGTGGATGCCATTTTCGGGGCCGGATTAAATCGTCCGGTAACGGGATTTTTGGGAGATATAATTCACCGGATAAATTGTTTGTCCCATCCGGTTGTAGCAATAGATATGCCATCCGGTTTGATGGGAGAGGATAACGGGGAAAATAACGGGGCGATCATAAAGGCCGATTACACGTTCACTTTTCAATTTCCTAAATTAGCCTTTATGTTCCCGGAAAATGTAGTTTACGTGGGACATTGGGAAGTGCTGGATATTCGTTTACACCCGATTATCTTGCGGGAGTATCCTGCTGCTTATTATTATCTGACAGAAGAAGTGGTTGCATCCCGGTTATTGATCCCGGGAAAGTTCTCTCACAAGGGGACTTTGGGTAATACCTTATTAATAGTAGGCTCTTATTCCATGATGGGGGCAGCCATGTTAGCAGCCAAAGGGGCTATTCGGTCCGGAACGGGACTGCTTTCCGTGCATGTTCCCCGTAAGTTGAAAGAAATGATTCATCTCTCCGTGCCGGAGGCTCTGGTTGAAGTGGATCGGAATGAATTTTGTTTTTCCGGTGTAGACAATCTTTCCCGTATCCAAGCGGTTGGGATTGGTTCGGGGATCGGGACTTCACCTGTCACGGCAGAAGGAATTCGTCAGCTATTATCCGTATGGCGAGGAAAGATCGTGTTGGATGCAGACGCCTTGAATTTGTTGGCAGCGGATTCCGGATTACTGGAACTGCTTCCGAAAGGAGCCGTGCTGACACCTCACCCGAAAGAATTTGAAAGATTAGCAGGAAAAAGTGTAAATGATTTTGATAGATTAAATAAATTAAGCACCTTTGCAAGTCTACACCAAGTGTATGTCGTGCTGAAAGGTGCGCATACAATAATAGCTACCCCGGAGGGTGAATGTTACTTTAACATGACAGGTAACCCGGGAATGGCTAAAGGGGGAGCAGGAGACGTGTTGACGGGTATTATTGCGGCTTTACTGGCAAGTGGACATTCGTCATTGGATGCGGCGATAATCGGGGTATATGCCCACGGTTGGGCTGGTGATTTGGTTGCGGAAGAGCAGGGAATGAGAGGTACACGTGCCGGGGACATTGCCGATAAACTGGGTTGGGTGTGGAAAAAGATGGAAACATATAATATGGCTAAACAGCGATAGAAAGATGAAAAAGTTATTTTTTATAATCGGGTTAGTGGGATTAATATCCCTGTCTGTTTCGGGACAGAAAAAGAGAGAATTGACCACGCAGGTGTCAGTTGATTATACTTTACCAAAGATCAGTTACGACGTGGTTGTTACGATGGAATGTAGTCGTTTGATTCCGGGGCCTTTCCGACAATATGCCGAACAACAGTTAGGTGTTTCTCCGGAAATCACGAGTGAAGGCGAAGAATGGATGATTAAAAACATCAAATTTATTCCGCGGGCCTTGCCTGATCCGAAAGCTTCTTATACTGTGAATGCTGTCGGAGAATATAACTCTATTTTATTGAATGTAACTCCTGAAGGCTTTTTAGCCGGTGTGGGAAGTGGCATCACGAACCAAACTCGTGACGAAGAGATTGTTTACGAGGAAAAGGAGAAAAGCGTGGGAACAGGTATTAATTACGTGTATTTCGGTATTCGTTCCACCCAAAAGGAAGTTCTTGATTCCAATTTCACGGAGATGGAAGTTGAAGGTGAGATGCGCCGGGTATGGGACCCGATAGAACGGCACGTGTTAAAAGAAAATAAAGATTACGTGGATGAGATCACGTCAGAGATATTCAATATTCGTAAAAAGAGATTGGAATTACTGGCCGGAGGTTCGGCCACGTCAGAAGCTTTAAAAGCTCTGGATGAACTTGAGGCAAATTACATGAGTTTGTTCATGGGAAAAAGGGAAACCCGTGAAGTGGTTAAAACCATCTCTTTTGTTCCGGAAAAAGCCGATGAATCGATTGTTTTGTTCCGTTTTTCTGCGAACGACGGGATCACGGCAAGAAATAACGTGTCTGCTATCCCTTATATTGTTGAATTGAAAAATATCTATGTTCCGAAAAAAGATGCCCAACAGGCAGGGAATTCCCGTCCGGTTCCGTCTCTCTCTTATCGAGAACCGGCTGTTGCCGATTTGTGTTTGCTGAAAGGAAAAGAGACCGTGATGACTGTTCGGTGTGTTATACCACAACTCGGATTCATCAAGCAATTCCCTTTGGATGTCATCAATAACGAAGGTATTTCTATTGATTTCTACCCGCAATATGGTTCTATAAAAGGTATAATGAAAAAATAGTTTGATACACTTTTAGATCATGGCGGCGATTAACGAAAAGGGGTTATTGGGGAAATTTTTGGTGTGGCGGGTCCGTTATATCAAAGAGAAGCAATTTATTGTCATGCTGAGTATTCTGGTTGGTATTGTTACCGGCTTGGCGGGAGTTGTGCTGAAAAATATGGTACATTTTACTCATATGTTTTTCACGGAACGGATGCAGGTGGACAGTGGTAACTTGCTTTTCTTTATATACCCTTTTATCGGAATATTGCTGACGACATTATTTGTGAAATTTTTCGTGAAAGAGGGAATCAGTCATGGTGTGACAAAGGTATTGTATGCTATTTCCCGTCGCAATAGTATGATCAAGCCGCACAACAACTATACCTCGATGATTGCCAGTACCCTGACCATCGGTTTTGGTGGATCGGTCGGGACGGAGGCTACCATCGTGTTGACCGGGGCGTCAATTGGTTCGAATCTGGCACGCTTGTTTCGGATGAACTACAAGGTGATGACCTTGATGATCGGTTGTGGTGCGGCAGGTGCCATTGCCGGGATCTTTAAAGCTCCGATTGCCGGGATTGTATTCACGATGGAGGTGTTGATGCTTGATTTGACGATGGCCTCGTTGGTACCGTTGATGTTCACGGCTATTACCTCGTACGTGGTTACATTCTTCCTCATGGGGGATGGTTTCGTGTTTTCCTACCAGATCACGGATAAATTCGTGATGGCCAATTTCCCTTACTACGTTATACTGGGAATCTTTGCCGGGGTGTTGTCCGTGTATTTCGTTCGGATGAATCTCCGGGTAGAACAATTCTTAGGGCGTATCAAGCATACATGGAAAAGAATAGCCATCGGTGGAGCCTTGCTAGGTGTCATTATTTTCGTGTTTCCTCCTCTATACGGTGAAGGATACACGGCTTTGGATGACATGATGGCCGGACATTCCGATAAATTATTGAATAATACCTATTTCTTCGGTTTTCGGGATAGTGCCTGGATGATGATTCTTTTCGTGGTCGGGTTGATATTCGTAAAAGTGATTGCCACGGCCTTAACCAATGGTAGTGGGGGTGTTGGTGGTGTTTTTGCTCCGAGTTTGTTCACGGGTGGTGTTGCCGGGTATTTGTTGGCGATGTTGATTAATATGAGCGGAATCCGTATCGTGGAACCCAGTCATTTCGTCTTGGCGGGAATGGCGGGAACGATGTCCGGGGTCATGAAGGCCCCGTTAACAGCCATGTTCTTGATTGCCGAGATTTCGGGAGGTTATGCCTTATTTCTACCTTTGATGCTGACCTCGGTTATTTCTTACCTGACCAGTCAAGGGATGGAACCTTATTCTATTTATGCCCGTCGTTTAGCCATGCAGGGAGACCTGTTGACTCATAATAAGGATAAAGCCGTGTTGACTTTGATGAAATTGAACAAGGTGGTGGAAACGGATTTCAAGACGATCGAGGTGGACGCGACATTAGGTGATCTGGTAAAGGTGGTTTCCAAATCGAGCCGGAATTTATTCCCTGTTTTGAATTCCAACCAGCAATTGCTGGGGATTGTTTTGCTGGATGACATTCGTAAAGTGATGTTTAATCAAGAATTGTATTCGAAAACTTACGTGCGGGATTTCATGACAACGCCTTCCGTGGTGATTGACATCAACGACTCGATGGAGGTTGTTATGAAGAAATTCGAGGATTCAAAAGCGTGGAATCTACCCGTCCTTCAAGATCATAAATATATTGGTTTTGTTTCTAAAGCGAAGATATTCAACACGTATCGAAAAGTGTTGATTCATTTCTCCGATGATGAATAGTTTTTAGTGTAACAATTTAAATCGTTTTGCGTTATTTATGGCGACACATTAGATTTAATGTGTCTAAATAACTTCTTATTAGGAAAAAGAAGTTGTATTATTAGAAATAAACTATATATTCGCGGCAAAAATAAGAAATTACATTAAAAACGATATAACTATGTATTGGACACTAGAACTTGCCTCAAAATTGGAAGATGCGCCTTGGCCAGCATCAAAAGATGAGTTGATAGACTACGCCATTCGTTCCGGGGCACCTATGGAAGTGATCGAAAATCTTCAGGATATCGAGGATGATGAGGAAATATTTGAAAGTATTGAAGATATTTGGCCAGACTATCCGAGTAAAGATGACTTTTTCTTTAACGAGGACGAGTATTGATTTATTCAGGTAAATGAAAAAGATTACGAACCACTCCGTAAGGGGTGGTTCGTTGTTTTATATAACAAGAAGGAGTTTTCCCTATTGTTTGTGAGTGGACTTTCTTTTTTCATTATATATAGGGATTGTCATTTTTATTAATAAATTTGATATTTGCATCCGAAAATTGTTAATATCAAGAGAAAAATTTGGAGGTTTTAGACAGATATTGTCTTGATGATGGGTGTGATATTTTAATAAAAGGTTATGATGAAGTCCATGAAAATATTAGTGAAACAAGTGTCAAATGGTGATAGAAAGGCGTATGCGACTTTGTTTCATGAATTTTACACACCTTTATTATTTTATTCCATAAAATTCACGAAGAACCGGGAGGCCTCAGAAGATATTATTCAGGATTTTTTTTGTCGTTTGTGGGAGGATCGTAAGAGGTTGATAAATGACAAGTCCTTTCATGCTTATATTTATAGTTCTGTGCGGAATCGTTCGTTAAATTATTTAAGAGATTCCCGTTCTGTTTCTATCGAAGGTTTTGAAAAACAATCTGATGAGGATTTCTTGCGGGAGATGATGGAAGAAGAGGTGTATAGAGAGTTGTATGCTGCTATTCAGAAACTGCCTGAACGTTGTCGCCAAATTTTTTTATTGAAACTGGACGGGGAAGAAAATCAAAAAATTGCTGATAAGCTTCAGATATCAGAGGAAACCGTCAGGAGTCAGTTGAGAAGAGGTAAAGAGTTACTACAAAATAATGTTATCAGTTTTTATGTTTTGGGGGTAATATGTTATTGGTGTGATTTGTGAGTTCATTTTTTTTTATTGAAGGTTCATAAAAAGATAAATGTCCGGACTATTTTGTCAAAGTTTACAAGTCGTGTTTATCATGTCATCAAATTATTATTATATACTTATTATCATGTTAATATTTGCTATGTAAGTATAATATATTGTTATAATAATAGGAGCGGAGTAGGACGGGAATGGGAGCGGAATGGGAGCGGGTAACATGATGATAAGAATTTGATCATAATTTTATAACATTTTATTACACTTGATGTGGTGTAATTATAGAATTTGTGGGAATAATGTGTTATTGTATAGATTTAGGATCTATTTCGTTGTAGATCAGGATTTTAATGGTTGTAGTGAATAATGAAGATTATTTTTTCAGAAAAAATAGGGAAATGATTTGCACGTTTTCTCGTTTCGTGTGTATGTATGAAAAATATAAGATGGTATGAATGTGGATAACGAGAAGATTAGGAGTATAATTGTTAAGTCTGTTTTGGGGACTTTGACAGAAGGGGAAAACCTTGTCTTGCAAGAATGGTTGCGGGGAAATGACCAGAATCGAGTTCTTTATCAGAAATTGTCTTCTGCTATTGAGTTGAAACATAAATACGAGCAATACAAGAGCGTGGATGTTGAGGAAGCTTTTAGACGAAATCAACACCGTTTGTATCAGAATGATTTGAATCGAAGAATGAAAAAGAATCTGCCATATGTTGCTGCCGTGTTGTTTTTGTTCGGGGTATTTGTTTGTTTATTGGTGAATCATACGGGGGAAGTTCGGGAAGAGATACCGGTTGTTTTGTCGGCCGGGGGGAAACATGCGGAATTGATTTTGGCAAATGGCCAAAAAGTAGATCTGCATGAGGGGATGGAAATGAAATTGCGGGAAAGAAGTTCCAATATCCAAGTAAAGGGGAATGTGGTTTATTACGAAGAGAAAAAAGATAGTGTGACAATCGACGAATATAACATGATTCGAACCCCGTTAGGAGGAGAATATTCTTTGACGTTATCAGATGGTACGAAGGTTTGGCTGAATGCAATGTCTGAATTACGTTATCCGGTGGCTTTCGGTGGCGATTTGCGAGAAGTCGAGTTGAAAGGGGAAGCTTATTTCGAAGTGGCGGAAAATAAAAATAAACCGTTTATCGTGAGAACGGATGAGTTTAACGTACGTGTACTAGGAACTTCTTTTAATATTTCGGCTTATGCGGATTCTCCGTTAGCGCTAACCACGCTTTGCAGCGGGCAAGTGCGGTTGACTGACTGTATGAATCCGGAAAACGAGCAGGATCTTTTACCGGGTGAACAGTTATTGTTTCACCGGGAGAGCCGAAAAATGGAAATTCGGAACGTGGATACCGATGTGTTCGTTTCTTGGCGTGAGGGCTTTTTCCAGTTTGATAATCACACGGTGGAGGAAGTTTTTATGATATTACAAAGATGGTATAATGTACAGGTTTTTTATGCTAATACCGAGGCTAGGCAGGAAGTTTTTACTGGTAAATTACCTCGGTTTGATAATATGATGATTATCATTGATTTAATAAAACGGGTTTCCGATTTGAAAATTACAGTGGATGGAAAAGTAATTTATATAGATAAATAAGAGAGAAAGGCAGAATAGCTTACCACAACCCTCTGCCAATCTCATGTAATGTTTAACAAAGTAAACTCTACAAAGTTATGAAAAAAAAGACAAGGTGTAGGGAATTAGTCATTCCTTTGAGAGGAAATCGGACATTTCTTGCCATGAAGTATTTACTGATTTTTCTTTTTGCGTTTCATTTGAATGGATTTTCCGGGATAAAAGCTCAACAAGTCGCTGAGTATAGGGTGGAAAATGCCAATTTGAAAACGTGCATTAAGAAGGTGGAACAGTTGACAGGAAAAGGTTTCCTTTACAATGGAAATGATTTGGAACGAGTGGGTAATGTTTCCCTGCATTTGAAAAATGTCAGTTTAGGTGATTTATTAACAAGTATATTGCAAGGTAGCGGGTATACTTACGAGTTGGTGAATGATGTTATCGCCATCGTTCGGGTGAAGGGAGAAAGTCGTCAAACCGTTGAACAGGAATTACTAAAGGGTATCGTGCAGGATACCCGCGGGAATGTTTTACCGGGAGTGACCGTGTTGATCAAGGGAACGACTTCGGGTGTCGTGACGGATACGGCAGGACGTTTCACCTTGCCTGTTATGAACCGGAAGAGTGTTGTCCTTGTATTTTCTTTTGTCGGAATGAAGTCCCAGGAGGTTGCTGTTAATGATGTCCGTAAAGAAGTACGTGTTGTGATGGAAGAGAAAGTGGACGAATTGGAGGAGGTTGTTATCACGGGTTACGGGACGACGACCAAGCGACGTGCGGCGGGGTCCGTGGCCGTGTTGGGAAGAGAGGATCTGGAAAATCGGATTCCGACATCCGTGGATAATTTATTACAAGGTCTGGTTGCCGGGGTGGCCGTGACGGCAAGTTCGGGACGTCCCGGCTCGTCAGCTAAAATTAGGATTCGGGGAACAAATACGATTACCGGTAACGCGGAACCCTTGTGGGTAATTGACGGGGTTCCCGTGCAGGATGAGTTACCTGAAATTTCGTTGGATCAAGTGAAGTCGGAAAACTTTAACGAGATTTTCGTGAATGGAATAGCGGGTATTAACCCGAATGATATTGAGAATATCACGTTCTTGAAAGATGCTGCCGCTGCCGCTATTTACGGTTCACGGGCTGCGGGAGGTGTCATTGTCGTAACGACGAAACAGGGGACTCCGGGAAAAATGAGAATGAATTATTCGGCTCATTTCGGACTCGGCTTGAAACCTCAACGGGATGCCGGATTGATGAACGCCTCGGAAAAGTTGGCGTGGGAACAGGAGTTATGGGATGAGTTTGCGGCAGATCGATACGTGTCTGATGCGGCTCACTACCCGGTAGTCGGTATTGTCGGGATGTTACGTTCCAACAAACTCGGACGTAACGGGACGTTATGGACCGATGAGGATTTCGAACCGATGACGGCGAGCGAGCAAGATGCGTATATCCGTGATTTGGCATCTCATTCCACGGATTGGTTTGACGTTATATTCAGAAATTCTTTTGATATGACGCATAATTTTTCTTTTTCCGGGGGTGGAAATATGCTTGCTTATTATGCCTCGGTAGGGTACGCTCATCAAGATGGTTTGTTGAAAGAGGATAGTTATGACCGGTACACGGTGAATTTGAAAATTAATGCATCTCCATCGACACGGGTAAAGATGGGAATGGGCTTACGGGTATCGAATCTTGTATCTGATGGGCCCAGTATGAATGTTGATCCGTTTAAATACGCTTATTTTGCTAATCCGTACGAGCGTCCATATAACGAAGATGGTAGTTTTCGGCCTGATATGACTTATTTTAATCTGACTTCTATTAATGAAGGTACGAAAACGCCGGAAAATCAACCCACGGCCGGGTTTAATATATTGCGGGAGATGGAGGAAACTTCCAGTGAAGGAAAGAAATTCTCTGTATCCGGACAATTTAGCCTGGATGTTGAAATTCTTAAAACATTGACTTTTTCCGGGTTGGCTTCTTATGGTTACACGAATAACCGGGAGGAAAGTATTTTGGGACGTGAGTCGTATGCCGCTTTCGAGGATCGGTTGAGTTTTGACAAGAATAATAATACCCAGAATCTATACGGTTCTATATCCCAGTCTACTACGGACGGGGAACAATATAACGTACGCGGACATTTTTCATACACGAATACGTTTGAGGATCATTATCTTAACGTGTTAGCCGGGGCCGAGTTACGCGGTTCTAAAAGTAAACGTGTTGCGGTGAAACGTTACGGGTATGATGAGAAAACGGGATTGGCGAGTATGCCTGAACCACCGGAAGATGATAATACTTATGGATCGAGCTGGTACACGAGTTTGATCGATGGATTGTCCGGAATGTCCCGGTCGGAGAATAAGTATGCTTCTTTTTACGCATCCACAGAATATGCCTACCTGGGACGTTATATACTGAATGCCTCTTTCCGTACGGATGGTTCGAATAATTTCGGTAGTAAGGAACAGTTTAACCCGACATGGTCATTAGGATTTGCTTGGCACGTGGATGATGAGAATTTTATGCAATCTTTACATCCGGTGTTAAGCCGGTTGACTCTTCGGGTGGCAACCGGATTTACCGGAAATGTCGTGCAGGGAACTTTGAAGGAACTTGTGATCAAGTATAACACCAGTAGATATTGGAATAATCTGATCATGGGATCAATTAATAAGGCCCCGAATCCCCATTTGCGTTGGGAGAAGACAAGGGATATGAAGGTGGCTTTGGATTTTGGTTTGTTTGATGACCGTGTTACCGGGTTAGTTGAGGGGTACTGGCGGAAGAGTACGGATGTAATTTCACGTGTACGGGTCGTTTCTTCAACTGGGTATAATGCTCAGAGTTATAACGCATCGGATATAGAGAATAAAGGGGTGGAAGCGACTTTAGGCGTGAAGGTTATCGATCGTCGGGATTATAAGTTGAGTTTCTCTGGAAATATAGCTTGGAACAGAAACGTGTTGTCAAAATTTTCTTCTCCATCGGGAACCGTCAGTGAAGGGAAATATGTCGGTTACCCGTTGGAATCTATTTTTGGTGGAAAAGAACTGGGGATTGATCCCTATGACGGGATTTATATGTATAAATTGCGTCCGGACGCCGTGGTGAATGAGGCTTCTGATTTAAAATCTCTTGTAAATTACCGTTATTATTTGGGAACATCCATAGCCCCGATCACGGGCGGGTTTACTCTACGTTTCAGTTATAAGAATTTGTCATGCAGTGTTGGAGGTTCCTATTCTTTCGGGGCAAAGATTAACAACCAGATTTCTTCTCCCGTGAGCTACGAGAGTGTTTCCGGTTCATATGATGCGCAGGAGAAACCACAGACGGCTTATAGTGATCTGTATCGAAATCACTTGAACGTGAGAAAGGAGATGACGGATCGCTGGACAAAGAATAATATTGATGCCAAGTATCCCAGAATTATTGATCCTTTCGGGAATAAATTATACCTGGATCAATATAACCCGACATCATCAAGTGTTACACTTGGTAGTTTCTTGGAAGATGTTTCTTATTTGAGAATCCGGGATATTTCATTGAGTTATAACTTACCGAAACGCTGGTTAACCCACGTGGGGGTATCGTCGTTGGGCTTTTCGTTCATGATGAGTAATTTCTTCACGTTCACGAATTATTCGGGTATTGACCCGGAGACTCCCGGAACGACTTATCCGATCACGCGTTCGATAGCATTGGGAATTAATATCGGTTTTTAAAAATAGCAGGTTATGAAAAGATATATTGTTTATATTTTACTGATTTTTTCCGGGTTTTGCGTGTCCTGTGATGAATATCTGGAAACGAAGACTTACGGGGAGATATTACCGGAGACGACGGAGGATTACGCGTCTTTGATACACACGCATTTGTATAACATAGAGGCCAGTACATCCGATAAGATTCTGGGAAATTTTAATGATGTACTTCGCTGGGAATGTTTTTCCGATAATCTGAATGCCAGCCTTTCTAAATCGGTTAGTAATTCGTATACTCCGATTTACGTGGGGTCTTATATCGGTTCTGCCATATACCGGTTTAATAATTTATTCCAAGTTGTGAGGGATGCGAATGTCGTGCTGGATAATGTAAAAGAAAAGGATTCGGAGTTGGATAAAAAGATCACGGCAGTAGCCTACACCTTGCGTGCGGTGTTGTATTATAATATGATGCGGGAATTGTGCGAGCCTTACGAAAAACAAAGGGCAACCGAAATCATGGGTGTCCCGATCGTGGATCATTTCGATATGGAGGCAAAACCGGGGCGAGGGAATATACAGGAAACCGTGGATTTTATCATTGAAGATTTGAAAAGGGCCATCTCTTTGAATCAGATCGACGAGGAATATATATTCACGGTTGACGTGGCCAAGGCTTATTTGGCAAGAACTTATTTCTGGGCGCAAGATTGGAAAAATGCAGTGGCGACGGCCAAAGAACTTTTAGATAAATACCCGTTGATTGAAGGAGAGGAGTATGAGGCTATGATCCAGTCAACACCGCCTTTCACGACGAAACCGGGAAACGTGATTTTATGTTCATACAACAGGGGAACTTTGTCTACGGCTTTCAAAACCCGTTATTCCACGGATTCACGTCGTCGGCCCGTGAGTCTTAAATTTGCGGAACTGTTTAAGGAGAAAGAAAAGGATATTCGTTACAAATTATTCTTTGATAAGACATTTTTGAATACCAAGAGATTGAATATGCAAATTCGTTCCGCTGAAATGTGTTTGATCATGGCGGAAAGTTACGCTCATTTACAGGATGAGGATAATGCTTTGTTGTATTTGAATAGTTTGCGGGCGAAACGGATCACGGATTACGTGCCTTTGACGATGTCTTCTTTGCCGGCAGTTGACAATTCTGCTTTAGTGACGGTTGATGCGGAAGGTAAGGCTTTGACTCCTCTGATGGCCTCGATATTGAATGAACGGCGCAAGGAGTTGTACATGGAGGGTGATCGTTGGTTTGAACTGAAACGGAACGGACGTCCGGAGTTTTGGGTAGGATATAACGGGATAAAATCCACGACATGGAAATACCTGTACACGTTCCCTCTATGGAAACAGGATTTACGTGTTAATCCGAATTTGGTGCAGAATGAAGGTTATGAATAATTTAAAAATTATAAGGTATGAAATATATATTATGCATTTTCTTGTTTTCTCTTTTATTATCGGCTTGTGATAATAGCGATGAGTTGACACCCCGTATAGAGGATGTGATTGATACAAGTATCGTTATTCCTACTTCACGATTAACTTACGAGGAACAAGACGCTCTTGAGGTAGAAAGAGCAATTTTCAACCAAGCCGTGGCAGATCGGGCGGATGAAGAATAATTGTGAATTTATAAAACAGAAAGTCATGCGAAAAATATTGTTTATATTGATAGTTATTAGTTGCTGGGTTGGAATGGCTGGTTGCTCGGACGATGATAATAAAGGCCCGGATGTTTCTTTTAGAAGACCCTATTATATTCTCCCAGCCAGTGAATCTTTGAATGTAGAGATTCGTTTGTCTGAACCCGCACCGGCAGATATTACCGTTCCTTTTACTGTGGCGGGAACCGGAGAGGAAGGAATTGATTATTCGCTTTCTGCTCATGAATTTGTCGTGCAGGCCGGGTTAGATTCGGCCATCATAACGATAACACCGGTGACGAACATGACCGAGGGAAGGGAAATTCATTTGACATTGCAAGAGGTTACCGGATATGTACCCGGTATTTACAGGCAAACGATGATTCCGATTGAAACTAAAAGTCCATTCACGTCGTCTTTTCTCTCCACGGAGTATAATTTATACACGGAAATGGAGGTCGCTGCTTTGTTGCATATCGGAGGACGCGAGTACACGAGTCCTTCTTACGATATTTCCATCCCTTTCGAAATTGATCCGGCCTCCACGGCTGTATTGGGAACCCATTATGAAATAGAAGGAGGGGAAAAACAGTTTATTTACCAGAAGGATGACTATATGGCTCGGGTGAAACTGAAGTTCTTAAAGAAAGAGGAAGGAAAAAATAAAGTTGTTCTTCGCCTCGTGGAAACAGATAATTTTATGATTTCACTTTCTAATAACCGGGCATATATCACGATAAATGGGCCTGTTAATTTTGATGATCTTGTCGGATCATGGAAATTCAAGGAGTTTTCGAGCAAGGACTACGTGACAAGTACAGCTAGTATGGCCGGGGATACGGAGGGTGTGAAAAATCTGCCCGAATGTGTAGCGACCGATATTTTAGTATTCGAGAATACTGGGGGGAAGAACGTTATCCGGACGAATAAACTCACGGGTGATTTGGTTAACTATTTTTGTGATGGGGCAGAGGTGACAGTTCGAGATATTGTGAATGAACAAATCTATCTACCGTCGGAAATGAATGAATGGGGATTACATCGTTCTGTTTTAAGAACGGATTTCAGCAAGGTAAACCTGAATTTTTCCCCGGACTACCAGAATTATGCCCCGGCAGAGGTAGATTTTCGAATTTTGGAAGATGGTGATATTTTGGAAGTGAGAATTGTTCAATATATTCCCCTGGACTTTTTGCAAGAAACTTATGATTATGTCAGTGATCCGTTCTATACCGGAGATCGAAATTTTGACAAGAATATACCCATGAAAGGGAATTACACGCTTTCATACAAGTTTTCACGGATAGAGGATTAAAAGGTAATATGGATATACCGTTTTATCTGATTGAACAGGAGAAAGATAACTTTCTCCTGTTCTTTCCTTAAATGAAAAACTGTTTGGTAATTCACATTCTCAGTACAAGAAGAAAGTACGATACTACTTCTCTTTTTTCTTTTGAATACCGTATTTTAACGTGTCACTGGTGACTTGATACTCGATGATGGAATCTTTTTCGACAATCTTGAATCGAGCTTCACCTTTTAGTTTCACGGTTCTAAGGCTGGACGTATCTTTAGAGTGGATGATCGCGTAGGAACCGGTTGTTGACGTTTCTGATTCTAAATAGACTGTGGTGCCGTCTGCCAGTTTATAAGAGGTTACTTTTTTGTCCGGACTCCCGGAAGTGTAAGTAATTGAAACAACGCCCTCTTTCCCTTTTTCTCCATACTGGGTGATAGCATATTTATCTTTTAGAATCGTGATCGTTTCAATTTTGTTTGGATCAATCATTTTCACGGAATCGACAGAAACTTCTTTGCCATTGACAATAAATAGAACGGGAATCTCTGGTATTGTACTAATACATGAATCTTGGAGTGTTATTTGACCTATTTTGAGAGGAACTGAAGTAGCTTTCGTTTTTTCCATTTTCAAAAAGAAGTGTTGTGTTTTGCTTTGAATAGAATCCTCTGGCAGGGTGGATTTAAAGGTTGATTCTGTGATTACTGTTTTTTGAGCCGTATCAACGGCCATAAGGGAATTATTTACTTCTTTTGCATCGAGAATTGAAGTAATATCATTAACTTTGATAGTTGAAATCTCGTTTAGTTCGTTCGAGATTTCGGGACGGGCGAAAGCGGTTAATGTGATTGCCGCAACGGGAAGTACGTAGAGGTACTTCATCCGGGCCCAAGGACTGGATTTTTCTTTTAACATCATAGTTATTCGTTTTTTAAGTTTACTGTGATTAAAGCTGTTGGCCATAGAGTAGAGCCTTGTGCCGACAGCTTTTTTTATTAATAATAATTGATACTGTTTCGCGTTGACGCCTTGACGGATAACCGTTTCATCGGCCTCGTATTCATGAATGTTCTGTAATTCCTGTTTCAAGAGCCAGGAGGCAGGGTTGAACCATTGGAAAATGATACAAATATCGCTGATTAACAGGTCGATGGAATGTCGATTATGTACGTGAGCCATTTCATGGATGAGAATTTCCTTGCTATTTTCCTGCAAATCTTTCTCGGAAATGACCACGTATTTCATCCAACTGAAGGGAGCGATATTCTTGTCATGGATGATGAGGGTAATACCTTTTTCTAACTTTTCCTGTCTTCCGCCATGCAATAGCCGGAGCATATGAAACAGTGAATAAAGATTACGTCCGAGGAAGAAAAGAATTCCCAGTAAATAGATACACAGTAGGACGGGAAGCCACAACGGCATGGATGAAGGGAGGGCTTGTACTTCTGTTTGTGGAACGTGGTCTGCCAGGGTGAGAATCTGTTCAATAGTTACTAATGTTTGTTGTACTTCCGATTCTTCGGGAACGGTTATTTCACAGAACGGGATAAGCAGGGACAACAGTAGAATACCCAGTAATGCTACCCGGTTGAAACGATGGAAAGTCTCTTTGCTGAGTAATAATCTGTAAAACAAGTAGAATCCCGTTAAACAGATGGATGTTTTTAGTATATAGACAAAGAAAGTACCCATAAATTGTTTATTTATCGTGTGCTTTTTCTACTTCGGAAATGAGTTGTTTCAATTCTTCCAATGAAATGTCCTCTTCCTGCACGAGTGAAGATACGGCACTGAGGTACGAGTTGTTGAAGTATTTGCTGATCACGTTCTTCAAGGTGCCTTTGCGGAACTCTTCCTCACTAATGATTGCGTAATATTGATAGGTGTTCCCGTAAACTTCGTGAGCGAGATAACCTTTTTCTTCCAGCCCGCGCACGATGGTGGATAACGTGTTGAAATGCGGTTTCGGGTCTTCGTAAAATGCAAGCATCTGTTTCACGAATAGAGGGCCTTTCTCCCAGAAAAAGCCCATGATTTCTTCTTCTTTGCTAGTTAATCCTTTCATGGTTTATTTCTTTTGCAACAAAGAACTAAAATATTTAGTTTTAAAACTAATTTTTATAGTTAATAAACTTTAAACTCTAGTTTTGATTTGTTATTCTTTTATTTTTAGATATTTAATCTTGTATTTTACCCGGATCGGTAGAATGTATATTTAATTTTAATGGAGGGTAGGAAGTCCTGTAAAAATGTCTATATTTGTGTAGTAGTGTGCTTGTGGGGAAGTTAGTGAATATCGTCTAATTAAAATTGAATGTAATGGAAGAATGGTGGAGTTCTCTGGGGTTATTTATGCAATCGGTGTGGTGCATCACGCTATTTGCCAGTTTGGTATTTGTTATCCAGACAATCATGACTTTTATCGGGATGGATACGGATGGGGGGATGGATGTTGACGTGAGTGCGGATACAGCGACTGACGGGGATAGCGGTCCTTTCCAGTTATTTACTTTCCGTAATTTCATCAATTTCCTACTGGGGTTCGGTTGGTCGATCATCTCTTTTGAAAAAGCGATAGAAAACCAGTTCGTGTTGATTCTCGTGTCGGCCGTGATCGGTGTGTTGCTAGTGATGGCCGTGATGGCTATTTTCAGATTCATGAGCCGCATGGAACAAAGCGGGACGATCAACATGGCAAATGCCGTGGGGTGCAAAGGGAACGTGTACCTGAAGATTCCGGGAGAAAAACGGGGAGAGGGGAAAGTACAAATCTCGATACAGGGAGCCATCCGGGAATTTGATGCCCTGACAGCAGGCGAGGAATTGGAGACGGGAGCCCCGATTCGGGTCGTGGAAGTGATAAACGACAACACCTTACTGGTGGAGCGTTTTTAAATGACTATTTATTATTAATCTTAGGAATATATGGAAAGTATGGAAGGTAGTTTGTATTTGATTGTCGCCATCGTGGCGGTGTTATTTGTTACGTTTGCGGCTATATTGTCCCGTTATAAACGTTGTCCGTCAGACAAGATTCTTGTCGTGTACGGGCGGACCGGTAAGAATGCGACCGGGGGAGTGAGTTCCGCACGTTGTATTCATGGAGGGGCGGCTTTTATCTGGCCGGTGTTCCAGAGTTTTTCATTTCTGGACTTGACTCCGATCTCTATCGAGTGTAATTTGACGAACGCTTTAAGTAAACAGAATATACGGGTAGATGTGCCTTGTCGTTTTACGGTGGGTATTTCTACCGAACCGGATAGCATGACGAATGCGGCAGAGCGTTTGTTGGGGCAACGGCAGGAAAATATTCAGGATTTGGCCAAGGATATTCTTTTCGGGCAGTTACGTTTGGTGATTGCCACGATGGATATTGAGGAAATCAATTCCGACCGGGATAAATTCTTGGCTAACGTGAGTGCTAACGTGGAGGCCGAGTTACGGAAGATCGGTTTGAAACTGATCAACGTGAACGTGACCGACTTGCGGGATGAGTCCGGGTATATCGAGGCTTTGGGAAAAGAAGCAGCAGCGAAAGCGATCAATGATGCCAAGAAGAGCGTGGCCGAGCAGAATCGATTTGGAGAGATCGGTAAAGCCGAGGCAGATCGGGATAAAGATATTCGTATTGCGGAAACCGTGCGGGACACTCGTATCCGGACGGCCGAGGCTAATGCAACCGCGGTGGAGGGAGAAAACAATGCCAAGATTTTAATTGCCGATTCGGATGCCATCCGTCGGGAGAGAGAGGCCGAGGCTGCCCGTAAAGCTATCGCGGCAGAGAAAGTGCAGGCTGCAAAGGCTTTGGAAGAGGCGTACATGGCAGAGAAAGAGGCCGAGATTGCTCGTGCCGAAAGAGAAAAAGCCACACAAGCGGCTAATATCGTGGTTCCCGCACAGATTGACAAAGAGAAAGCGATTATAGATGCTGAGGCCGAGGCGGAACGTTTGCGCCGGTTGGCGAAAGGAGAGGCTGATGCCATTTTTGCCAAGATGGATGCCGAGGCACGAGGTTTATACGAGGTGCTGACAAAACAGGCGGAAGGATATGCCCAAATCGTGAAAGCCGCCGCCGGAGATCCCGACAAGGCGGTGATGATGTTGATTACCGATAAGTTGCCGGAGCTGGTGAGAACACAAGTGGAGGCTGTTAAGAATATCAAGATCGATAAGGTTACCGTTTGGGATGGCAATAATGCCGGGAACGGGAATACCTCCACGGCGAACTTCATCTCGGGGATGATGAAATCAGTTCCCCCGTTGAATGATTTGTTTAACATGGCCGGGCTGAATCTACCGACTTTCCTGAAAGGTGCCGCCACGGAAGAGAAAACCACGGATGCCGGACAACAGGATGAGATCGTTGAAGAAGTTGAGAAGTAGGGGAGATTCTAACTTTTAGTTTCGTTTTTTCGTTTACTAATAATTACCTTTGTGGTATACTCCAATCGGGTATATGACAAAGGTAATTAATCAATTCATAAAATAGAGGAAAGTTTATGCGCTGGATAATTGACGGTGTTGATGATTTGAATCGGGTAGCAAAAGAGTTTTTGGAAAGGACCGGAAATAACACAATATATGCCTTGTACGGGCCGATGGGAGTGGGAAAGACCACTTTCGTGAAAGCGGTAGCCGGGTGTTTGGGGATAGAGGATGATGTGAATTCCCCGACGTTCGCTATCGTAAATGAGTATCTGACGGCCACGGGCGACTCGGTTTTTCATTTCGATTTCTATCGGGTGAAGAATATTGAGGAGGCCATGGACTTCGGTTACGAGGAATATTTTTATAGCGGGAATCGTTGTTTTATCGAGTGGCCGGAGATGGTGGAGCCTCTGTTACCGGAAAACACGTTGATATGCAAGTTTTCCGAACTGGCAGATGGCCGGAGAGAATTGGTGATTGAAGAAAAACTTTAAAGTGTAGGTTATGGATAACTCGGGTAAATTATTGGGAGCCCAAATTAATCGGGAGTGGTTTCTATATCAGGAAAAAGAGGTATTCGGGGAATACCGGCAGAAGCGATTGACAATCGGTTTACCGAACGAGACCGAGCGACGGGAAAACCGGGTGTGTTTAACCCCGGAGGCCGTGGCCATGATGGTTGATATGGGGCATACGATAATGATACAACGAGGAGCTGGAGAGGCAGCACATTACCATGACCGGGAGTACGCCGATGCGGGAGCCCAGATGTTGGATACCTGCGAGGAAGTGTACACGGCGGATATTATACTGAAACCGACTCCGGTGATGCAGGCAGACGTGGAGATGATGCATGATCGGCAGGTTATACTGTCACCGATCGAGCTTTTCGAGTTACGAAAAGAGGCTGTCGTGGAGATGATGCAGAAGAAAGTGACGGCTGTCGGGTTCGATATTCTGAAAGACGAGAACGGGGTTTATCCCGTGGTGCAGATGATGAGTGAGATTTCTGGAAGTTCGGCAATCATGATTGCCAGCGAGTACTTGAGCAATTCTCGGGAAGGGAAAGGTATCTTGCTGGGAGGGGTGACGGGAATCACTCCAGCCGAGGTGGTTATCTTGGGAGCCGGAACTTTGGGGGAATATGCGGCTCGCACGGCGTTGGCTTTGGGGGCTGAGGTGAAAGTGTTCGATCATTCGCTGGAGCGTCTACGCCGGATAAATCATTGTCTGGGACAACGGGTATATACTTCTGTTTTTCATAAGCCGGTTTTGGAACGGGCGTTGTTGTCTGCCGACGTGCTGATCGGGGCTTTGCGTTTCTTCGATGATGATTTCGGGATTACCGTGTCCGAAGAACAGGTAAGGTTGATGAAACAGGGGGCGGTGATCGTGGATATGTCCATTGAACATGGTGGATGTATTGAAACATCAGGGCCAACGACTCATGAGAACCCGACGTATGTATATAACGGGGTAATCCACTATTGTGTCCCGAATGTCCCGTCGAGAGTGGCTCGTACGGCATCTATCGCTTATAGTAATTTATTCACTCCTTTATTTGATAAGATTTCCCGGGCGGGAGGCTTTAATACTGCCATAAAAAATGATGCGGGATTACGGCATGGCGTGTATGTTTATAATGGCGTGTTGACGAAACGGGTGATTGCCGATCGCTATGGATTGGTTTCCAGGGATATTGATTTATTGATGGCTGCTTTCTAATTACCCTATAAAGACTATAATTCCTAATAATACTCCATACACCAGTGCATAGGGAAAAGCTCGTTTCAAGATTTCCCCTTCTTGGCCTTGTAATTGACATGCGGAGGCGGCAATGGCAATACTCTGGGGTGAGATAATTTTCCCGGCAGTAGTGCCTGTGGTGTTGGCGGCGGCAAGCCAAGAAGGAGCGATGTCCATGTTTGCGGCGATTCCTGCTTGCAACTTCCCGAAAAGAATGTTTGCCGAAGTACCACTACCCGTGATAAATGTTCCTATTTCCCCGACCAGAGGGGACCAGAAAGCGTAATACTTCCCGGAGATGGAAGTGAGTGTGTTGGCCAGTAATTGCACCATGCCGGATATTTCCATGAGTGCGGATATACTGACCAAGGCGATAACCATAATAATGGTACTGCGGATTTGTACGAGAGTTTGGCCTAGTAACGTGAATTGTCTGCTTGTCGTTATACCCTGTATTTGTCCCCCGATAAAAGCTCCGGCAAAAAGCAATAAACTCGTTGCCTTGAAATTGAAGGGAATAGCTAGTAATATAAAGAAAATGATAAGGCCGTAGACACTCCACGCTTGGTATATTTGCCGGGGCGAGTGTTTCGTGGGAATTGTGTCACTTTTTTTGTTCCATTTACTCCATGCGATAATAATAATGATGGAACAAATACTGCCTAGAATGGCTGGCATCTCCGGACCGAGATATACGGCCGTGGCGTATTGTGCTAGGAAGGATACGCCCCCGACAATCGTACCGAGCAAGATGTTCTTGAGTAAAGCTTGGCGGCGTCTGTCGGCCAATATAGCCAAAGTTATCGGGATCAAGAATATAAAAGGATATAATTGTTGAATGGTAGCCTTACACAATTCAGGTAACGGGCAGCCGGTCTCTTCCATGAGAACGGTTTCCGCGATACCGACGGCCCCGAAGGTTGTGGGTTCACTGTTGGCGATGAGGCTCACGAGTACGGCGAACAACGGGCGAAATCCCAGCGTTACGAGTATGGCTGCCGGGATGGCGACCGAGGTCCCGTAGCCGGCCATTCCTTCCAGTAGCCCCCCGAACCCCCACGTGATCAGTAATACCTGTACACTCCTGTCCGTGGAAATCGTTGCCAGTTGGTCTTTTAACACTTCAATCTTGCCGGAATCCAGTAGAATATTATAGCTAAACACGGCCATCCAGATAACGGAAAGAATGGTGATACAAGCACGTGTGGTACTGTTTATTAAAGTGAAACCGATCTCTTGCGCGGGTATACCAAAGGCGAAAGTGGCCAACATAACGGTAATAACAAGGGTAAGCAGACTACTCTTATCTCCGGGCCACTTGCATATCCCCATGGATATGACCAGTATAACCATTGGCAGTAAGGCAAACAAGATTTCGAACATGACGTATCGTTAGACTTCTTATTGCTTGAGAATGGAGTCTATAACCGGGGTTAAGTCACTGTTTTTAGGTATTTTAATTCCCCGGATTCCGGCAGCCTCCGCCGCCTCGATGTCCCGTGAACCGTCCCCGATTAACCACGAGGCAGATTTGTCGATGTCAAACTCCCGGATAGCCTGTTCGATCATGTAAGGCGATGGTTTGCGGCACTTACAGGGGGCAATGCTGCTGTGATGAGGGCAGTAGTATATTTTATCCACGTGCGCCCCGTGTTTTTCCAGTTCTTTGCACATATGAACGTGAAGGTTGTCCACGTCTTCGATCGTGTACTCCCCTTTAGCGACCCCGCCTTGATTGGTAACCACGATAATCAAATAACCCGCCTCGTTCAGTCGACGAATTCCGTCGATAACACCGGGATTGAAAACGAAGTCTTCAACCTTATATATGTAATAATGACCTTCATCAGAATTAATGGTCCCGTCCCGATCCAGAAATATAGCCTTGTTCATTTTAGATTTTATCTTTCCAACTTGTAACTTGTCAACTTGTAACCAAAAATTCACCTGTGGCGAATTTCAATGCATTATCTTAAATATTAACTCCTTCAAAAGCTCGCCGTCAGAAATGTTAGCGTTACCGACACCTTTTGATTTGAGGTCGTACTCCCGTAACCAAGAGATAATATTGGCACATTTCATGGCGTTATATCGTTTCGCTCCTTCCGTGTAATCTTTCAGAAAATAGGGATTGATACCCAGTAACCGGGCCATTTCTTGCTGGTTTGGGGTACTTTTCTTCTGGTAGTGGTACGTCAGCAGGTTCAGAAAGTACCGGAACAACATACTGATCGTGAGAACCAGAGGGTTGTTCTTGGGATTAGCCTCGAAATAATTCACGATACGGTTTGCTTTCAGGTGATCCATCTGTATGATGGCCGCCGTGAGTTCGAACGTGTTGAATTCCTTGCTAATCCCCGTGTGTTCTTCCACCAGATTCTCCTTGATTTCACCGCCACCGGGAAGTAGGAGCATGAGCTTGTCCAGTTCGTTGGCCACCTTGCTCAAATCGTTCCCCAGACTTTCTGCGAGAATACCCGCGGCTTTCAGAGAAATCATGTATTTCTTGTCTTTGCAGTACGAGATAATCCAGTCCGGGATCTTGTTGTCGTAAAGTTTGGCCGACTCGAAATAGATGCAATGCGAAGAACTGCTTAATTTTTTGAAAACTCCTTTACGTTTATCCGGTTTCTTGTTTTTATAGAGAAACACGAGGATCGTTGTCGGTTGAAGATGATCAATATAAGGCAGTAAATTCTCGAAATCCCGGATATTCTGGGCCTCCTTGACTATGACAACCTGACGTTGTGACATCATGGGAAAGCGGCGGGCCGTGTCGGTCACGGTGGTCATGGAGACATCGTTCCCGTACAATATCGTTTGGTTAAACGCCTTCTCGTCCTCCGTGAGGGCGTTTTTCTCGATGCGTGTCGCTATATCGTCCAAAAAATAGGACTCTTCTCCCGATAGAAAGTAAATCGGGGCATATTTCCCTGCTTTTAAATCTGCAACTATCTCTTCGTATTTCATAAGGCAAAAGTAATAAACTTTAAATTCTGATCATATCAAAGAGTGGTAATTTTAGTGCCAAGAACAGGATTTATCGCCGGGTGATGTGAGAAGGGCCTCCTTTTTCGATCGAGCGCACGATCTGCTCGATTTCCCGGTCCCGCCCGTTCGGTTCGTAATCGGCTTTTAGGTTATTCCCGAACAACAAGGCCAGCGATTGCCAAAAATAGGCATTTACCGTACCCTTGTACTCCTTGATGTGATTGAACGACGTGTTGTTTGTCTCCCGGTAGATCAGGCGAACGAGAATCTTCCCTTGCGTGACGGTCAGTTTCATCAACGGTTGCTTGAACGTGTGCATGAGTTCCTTGTACTCTTTCTTGATAATCTGCTTCCGTTTTGCCTCGGAATCCGTTTGCGCTAGTTTATTTTCAATCTCGTTGATCTTGGCGGCAGCTATTTTCGCGTACGGGAACACCTTTCTCACGTTATAAACCATCCTTTGATTCCGTTGTTGCTGGCGAGCGTATTTCCGGGGATTCTTCAATCGGGCGACGACATCTACTTCATGGAGAAGAACATGGGGTACGGTATCACTGCCCATAATCACGGACGGGACAACACTCTGCGCTGTTGCAAAGCTGTTAATAAATAAAGATAGGAGTGATATGATAAATATTTTGCACATTTTTATATCTTTGCATTAACGCTTTATCAATACAAAGTTAGTAGATATATTTGACTTGTAAAAATATTAATTAGTGGAAAAGGAATTTCAGGATCTGTTTCAGATACGTCACAATGATGACCGTGTTGAGGTGGGAAAGGTGTTGATTGCAGAACCTTTTCTGGAAGGTAAATATTTTAACCGTTCCGTGGTCTACATGGTGGAACATGATCCGAGCGGGAGCGTGGGTTTTGTATTGAATAAGCCGTTACCTTACACGACTTCCGAGTTGGTAAAAGAACTCGAAGGCGTACATTTCCCCGTGTACATTGGTGGTCCCGTGGAGCGTAATCAGTTGTATTACATCCATCGGCGAAATGACATTCCGGACTCGGAAGAGATTGCGAAGGGGATATACTGGGGTGGTGATTTTAAGGCTTTGACGGAGATGTTGAAAGCCGGAAAGGTATTGGAAGGAGAGATTCGTTTCTTTGCAGGGTATAGTGGCTGGACGGATAGCCAGTTGGAGAATGAATTGAAGGAGAATTCTTGGATGGTGGGGACGATTCCTACCGACACGCTGTTTACCATCCCGAACGAGGGATTATGGGAACAAGCCATGAGTTCTCTGGGGGGAAGATACAAGCTGTGGGCGAATTTCCCGGAAGACCCGATTCTTAATTAATTGAAAATTGAGAATTGACAATTGAAAATGAAGACGATTTGATGAGTTTGGAGATTAGAGGGGACTATCCCTACCGGATCCCCCTTGCACAGGGGGAGAGACGAACGCAAGAAGGCGCTACAATGTGACATTGTGGTGTGTTCTCCCCCTGTGTAAGGGGGAGTTAGAGGGGGTAGTTAAAGCGTTGGCCTTGTGTGGTTGGAATCTAAAATCTAAAATCATTAAATCTAAAATATAAAGGCAGGCCGTTCTATCGCTGTCCCGCGAGGGAGAGAGGAAAGTCCGGGCAACGCAGGGCATCGTGCTTCTTAACGGGAAGGTCTCCGAGAGGGGGCAGTAGTGTAACAGAAAATAACCGTTCCGTTCGCGGAATAAGGGTGAAAAGGTGAGGTAAGAGCTCACCGGTATCCCGGGTGATCGGGGTAGCCGTACACCTCACGAGTTGCAAGACCATGTACACTGGCGCTTAGGTTTGCCCGACCGATGCCAGGGGGTAGGTCGCTAGAGCTGCGGAGTGATCCGCGGAGTAGATAAATGATAGAAACCGCAAGGTACAGAACCCGGCTTACAGGCCTGCCTTTTTTTTATTGAAAACCGATTAATTCGCAATTTATGAACTACGATTTATGATTCAGAAAAACATTGGTATAAGGTGGAAATCACTTGATCTAAAATCATAAATCAGGAAATTAATAAAATCTATAACAATAATTAGGACGTGAAATCAATCAGAGAAATATTTAGAATTGGGTACGGGCCTTCTTCCAGTCACACGATGGGACCGGGACGGGCGGCGTATTATTTCAAGGAAAAGAATCCGGATGCCGAGCGCTATCGGGTGACCTTGTACGGGAGTCTGGCATTGACGGGAGTGGGGCACGGAACGGATGTTGCCATCCAGAAGATGATCGATCGGCCGGACGACACGGAAATTATATGGGAGTCTACGAAATCTCTGCCCCATCATCCGAATGGGATGTTGTTCGAGGCTTTAAGAAACGGGGAAGTCGTGGATCGTTGGGAGGTATACAGTATCGGTGGTGGTGCTTTATGGGATGAACTGGGAACCTTCAAGGAGGAAGATGTCTATCCCGACACGAAAATGACGGATATACTGGACTGGTGCAAGGCCGAGGGGCGCTCTTTCGTGGAGTACGTGGAACTGCACGAGGGACCGGAAATCTTCGACTATCTCGAAGAGGTTTGGAAAGTGATGGTTACAAGTATTCATAACGGCTTGGAAAACGAGGGTGTGTTACCCGGTAACCTGCGGTTGGCACGCAAGGCTTGTTCCTACCACGTGCGAGCCCAGCAATCGGCAGGTACCCTACGCCACATGGGAATGGTATTTGCTGCCGCTTTGGCAGTTGCCGAAGAGAATGCGGCAGGAGGTAAGATCGTGACAGCTCCCACGTGCGGGTCGGCCGGGGTCGTTCCTTCCGTGTTGTTCTTTTTGAAACACGATCAGGAGATTAGTGATAAACGAATTATAAAAGGTCTGGCCACGGCCGGGTTGATTGGTAACATCGTGAAAACCAACGGTTCCATTTCCGGTGCCGAGGTAGGATGCCAGGGAGAGCTGGGAACGGCTTGCGCTATGGCAGCCGGTGCGGCGGCCCAGATTCTGGGAGGTTCCCCGATGCAGATCGAGTACGCCGCGGAAATGGGATTCGAGCATAACTTAGGTTTGACGTGCGATCCCGTGGGTGGTTACGTGCAAATTCCCTGCATCGAACGGAATGCCTTTATTTCGCAGAAAGCGCGGGAGTGCGCGATCTATTCTTTGTTCTCGGATGGCCGGCACAAGGTGTCTTTTGACGACGTGGTGGAGACCATGATGCAGACGGGGTGCGACATGCAGGCCAAGTATCGCGAGACAAGTCTCGGTGGTCTGGCCCGTATATACAGGGCTCCGTTGAAAAAATCGTAGCGTTGAATTCGGGGCTGACGAGCCGGAATGGTACATTAATTGTAACAACTAAGAATAGAAAATCGTAGATCTAAAGTTATACAAGGCTTATGGACAGGATTAAGTTAAAAGTTTTCGGGTTATCCTATCAGAGTATGTCACAAACCGGAGCGTACGCGCTGATTCTGGCGGAAGAGAACGATGCCTTCCGTATCCCCATCATTATCGGGATTGCGGAGGCTCAATCCATTGCCATACAGATGGAACACCTGCACTCGCAGCGTCCCTTGACGCACGATTTGATGAAGAGTCTGGCGGATAGTCTGGGAGTGGTTCTGGAAGAGGTTTATATATATCGTTGGGAATCCGGCATCTTTTACTCAGAACTGCGTTTCAGGAATGGCGAGGAACTGCTGAAGATTGATTCGCGTACTTCTGATGCCGTCGCCCTTGCCTTGCGCTATAATTGTCCGATTTACATTGCGGCCAGCGTGATTGCCAAGACAGCCATCCCGATCTCCGATCTTGCTGCGGGAGAATTTAGTGGGCAAAAGCCTGTTGAACCGGAGAAATCCGAAACAACCGAGTATAATTTCACGATAGAAGAATTAACCCGTTTACTGGATGAGGCCGTGAAGAACGAGGATTACGAGAGTGCCTCTCGCTTCAGGGACATGCTGAAAGCCAGGAAGGAGGAATAACATATAAAACATGAAAACAATGGATCGCATAAAACTTGACTACTCGAAGGTGTTATCGTTTGTAGGGGAAGAAGAGATCACCGTGCAACGAGAAAAAGCAACAAAAGCTCTAAAGGACTTGGAAGATGGAACTTGTAAAGGGAGTGACTTTTTGGGTTGGCTCGATCTGCCCGTCCACATCACGGATGATGAATTGAATCGTATTTCCGCTTGTGCCAATAAGTTAAGGGAGCAAACCGATGTTGTTGTCATCGTGGGCATCGGGGGGTCTTACCTAGGAGCCAAAGCGGTGATCGAAGCCATGTCCGGTAGTTTTGATGCTTATTCCGGTACGAAAGTTGTTTTCGCAGGAAATAACGTGAGCGAGGACTATCTATACGAGTTACAGGCGTTCCTCAAAGATAAGAAATTCGGTATATGCGTGATTTCCAAATCGGGAACCACGACCGAACCTGCCGTGGCTTTCCGTTTACTGAAGGATCAATTGATCGAGCAAGAGGGAGTTGCCGTGGCAAGGGAGAGAATCGTGGCCATTACCGACGAGAAAAAGGGTGCCTTGCGAACGATGTCGGACCGGGAAGGGTACGAGACTTTTGTTATCCCGGACAATGTTGGGGGACGCTATTCCGTGCTGACCCCCGTGGGATTGCTCCCCGTGGCTATTGCAGGGTTTGACGTCCGGGCTTTAGTCAAAGGGGCCGTGGATATGCGGGCGTACAGCAAAGGTAACGGGGCAGAGCTTTCCGCCACATACGCTGCTGTTCGGAACGCCCTCTACGAGAAGGGGTACGTGATCGAGATCACGGTGAACTTCAACCCGAAACTGCATTACGTTGCCGAATGGTGGAAGCAGCTTTACGGGGAAAGTGAGGGAAAGGAGAATAAGGGTATATTCCCCGCCAGCGTTGACTTCACGACAGATTTGCACTCCATGGGACAGTATATACAGGAAGGACGTCGCAATCTGTTTGAGACGGTTCTTTCCATCGATAAAACGAAATACAGCTTGCAAGTGCCTTGCGATGCCCATGACCTTGATAAACTGAATTATCTGGCTGGTAAATGCGTTGATGAGGTAAACAAGATGGCCGAACTGGGAACCCAACTGGCCCACGTGGATGGTGGGGTACCGAATATCCGGGTTATTATTCCGGAACTGACGGAGTATTACTTGGGTCAGTTATTCTATTTCTACGAACTGGCTTGCGGCATCTCCGGTGGTATCCTCGGGGTGAACACTTTCGACCAGCCGGGCGTGGAGGCCTACAAGAACAATATGTTCATGTTGCTGGGTAAGCCGGGGTACGAGAAGAAATAAAAAGTTTATAAAGTTCATAAGGTTTGTAAGGACTACCCCCACCGGCTCCCCCTTGCACAGGGGGAGAGACAAACGCGAGAAGGTGCTACAATGTTACAATGGAACGTGTTCTCCCCCTGTGTAAGGGGGAGTTAGAGGGGGTAGTTTTAATGTCAGCGCGTGCTGACATTGACAAAGCGCCCCGCCAGGGGTCCATTACCTTACAAACCTTATAAACTTTATAAACTTATTTAAACAGGGATTCCTCCCCTCGTTCCTTCTTCCGGATGGCAAAAGTAAGGTACGTGTTATTCAATATATCAATAGTCAGTAATTTCCCGGAAAGTATGCCGGGTTTCTCTAGTATGATTTTAATTGCCTCGTTCGCTTGAAGGGAACCGACAATTCCCGGTAATGCCCCGATGACACCCAGCGGTTGCGAGAAATTCTCGATCTCGTCATTGTACTCGAAAAGATCCCGGTAAGTGGGGCCGTTCTGGTAATTAAACACGGACACTTGCCCGCTGAACTCGCAAATGCTGCCGTAAACGAACGGTTTTCCCAGCTTCACGCAAGCGTCATTAATCAGGTAACGGGCGTGGAGATTATCTGTCGCGTCCATGACAATATCGTATTCGGGAATGATTTCCAGTGCGTTATCCAGTGATAACCGGGTAAAATATGGTGTAATCCGGGTGAATGGATTTAATTGTTTTAATTTCGTGGCGGCGACGGTGACTTTCGGAATTCCCACGTGAGTCGTGTCGTATAATATTTGGCGTTGCAGGTTGGATTCCGAAACAACATCGTCGTCCATGATGCCGATATGGCCGATTCCTGCTGCTGTGAGGTAATATAATATAGGTGAGCCTAATCCCCCGGCTCCTACGACCAGTATGCTCGTTTCTTTAATTTTTTCTTGTCCTTGAATTCTAATGTCGTGTAGGATAATGTGTCGATTATAACGTTCTTGTTCTTGATTGGTCAGTGGCATCGGTAATGAAAATTCTAATTTATTCTACTCTTGTTACTTGCTTTCGTTAATGTGTTGTTTGACAAATCGGTTGACGGTGCAGATGGATACTTTGTATTTCTTGGCTATTTTCTTGTAAGGTACGCTGTTATCCATGAGTTCGATAATCTTCTCCTTGTTTTGTATCAACACGTTCAACTGCGGACAACTGCCATACGGGCGCCCCAGTTTTTTTCCCTCGGCCTTTCTTACCGCGAGAGCCTCTCTTGTCCGGATGGATATAAGATTACGTTCGATTTCCGCGACTAGCCCGAATGCGAATCCCAGGATTTTACTGTTCAGGTTATTCTCGAAAGTGTACCCTTCTTTCGTGCTATGAAGAACAATTTTACGTTGAATACAGGTATTGATGATATTCATGATGTCAATCAATGTCCTGCTCAATCGCGAAACTTCCGTGACGATAAGGCAATCACCTTCCTGCAAAGATTCCAGAAGATCGCCTAGTTTTCGGTCATTACTATGTACTTTTCCACTGACAACGTCATGATACCACTTGTCAATATCAAGTCCCCGGTGGGCTGCAAATTTCTTGATCTCCTCCTGCTGGTTTTCCAAATGTTGTTTGTTTGTGCTGACTCGCAAATATGCAACTACCATAATTAAAATGATTTTAGAGTATTAAAAAGACAAACGTAACAAAAGGAGAAGAATATTTATTGTTTTTCAAAAGTTAAAAGAAGTTATCAAACATATAATAATAAGGTTTGGCGGCTACCAAACCCTATTATTGTTAACTACATCCAAGCGTCCCAATCTTTCCACACGGGTTCATAACCTTGTGCTTTGATGGCCTCGACCATTTCTTGCGGGGTACGGTTATCGTTGATGGCAAATTGTTCCAGTTCCTTGTGGGGAACGACGTACCCGCCCGGCTCCGTGCTTGACCCGGCACTCATGGACGTGGCTCCCAAGTGCATCACGTGATCCCGGAACTCCCGACTTTCTCGCGTGGATACGGAGATTTCGGCCTGCTGGTCGAGCAAACGGTAGGCGCATATCAGTTGCACCATCTGCTTGTCGTTGATCGGGTCTTTCGGCATGAAGGCTCCGGCGTGTGGCCGCAGGCGGGGAAGAGAGATCGAGTACTTGGAACGCCAGTAGGTTCTTTCCAGGTATTTCAAGTGCAGGGCCGTGAAGAACGAGTCGGTGCGCCAGTCTTCCAGACCGAGCAATGCCCCGATACCCATTTTCTGAACCCCGGCCGTGCATACCCTGTCGGGAGTTTCCAAACGGTAGCGGTAATTTGCCTTCCGTCCCTTGGGGTGGTACTTGGGATATTGTTGTTCGTTATACGTTTCTTGGTACACGCACACGAAGCTCAACCCGGCCTCGTGTAACTGGGCGTAGTCGTCCGTGTCGAGAGGTTGCACTTCAAGGGCGATCTGCGAGAACTTGTCCCGTACCGCACGGATCACTTTCTCGTAGTAGTCCACCGTGGTCACGGCAGGCGCCTCGCCCGACACGAGCAGCAAATGCTTGAATCCCCATCCGGTAATGACATCGGTTTCAGCCTGTACCTCTTCGAGAGTAAGCATTTTCCGGTGAATATCGTTATCGTGGTTGAAACCGCAGTACACGCAGAAATTCGTGCAGTAATTGGAAACGTACAAGGGAATGTACAACTGGATCGTGTTCCCGAATCTTTCCAGAGTCAGACGGTTAGCCTCCACGGCCATGTCCTCCAGTAACGGTGTTGCCGCCGGGGAGATCAACGCCATAAAATCATCTAACGTGCGATGCGGGTTATTGATTGCCGCGATAGCATCGTTTTTCGACTTATCCATGATGTTCTGTTTCACATCGTCCCAGTCGTAGGTTTTCAAGGTATCGTAAAATGAAGTCATTTACTTGATGTTTAAAAGTTTGTAAAGTTCATAAGGTTTATAAGGTTTATAAGGTTTTGTTTCGTGTGCTAACAACCCCCTCTAACTCCCCCTTACACAGGGGGAGGATGCGCTACATTGAAATATTGAAGCGACCTCTTGCGTTCGTTTCTTCCCCTGTGTAAGGGGGAGCCAGAGGGGGTTGTTTAATCTTTATCGGTAACATAAGTTGCCGTTAAAACACTGTCCGAAGGACACCCGTCACTTTACGAACCTTATAAACCTGATGAACTCATTTAATCCAAAAATGCCGTTAACGGGGAGCTGGCCTGTGCGTGGCGGTATTGTTTGGCAAGTTTTGCCTCGAATGCCATGCGTCCGGCCTCCACGGCCAGTTTAAATGCCCGTCCCATTTCTACCGGATTAGGCGATACGGCAATAGCGGTATTCACCAGCACTGCGGCAGCACCCATTTCCATGGCAGCGGCGGCGTGGGAGGGGGCCCCGATTCCGGCATCCACGATTACCGGGACGTTACTCTGTTCAATGATGATCTCCAGCAGGTCGCGAGTCACCAGTCCCTTGTTCGTGCCGATCGGTGCGCCTAGCGGCATCACGGTGGCGGCTCCGGCATTTTCAAGGTGTTTGCAAAGTACCGGGTCGGCTTGAATGTAGGGTAATACCACGAAACCCAGTTTAGCCAATTCCTCGGTCGCTTTCAGGGTTTCGATCGGGTCCGGCAACAGGTACTTGGGATCGGGATGTATTTCCAGTTTCAGCCAGTTCGTGCCGAGAGCCTCTCTCGCCAGTTGTGCGGCGAACACGGCCTCTTTGGCGGTTCTCACGCCGGAAGTATTGGGTAACAAGGTGATATGAGGTGCTTTCAGGTGAGCCAGAATATCATCGTTCTTACCGTCCATGTTCACGCGTTTCAGCGCGACGGTTACGAGTTGTGATTCGGATGCCAGAATGGCATCTTCCATCAGTTGATTTGACGCGAATTTACCGGTTCCGGTAAATAAGCGTGAGGTAAATTCTTTGTCTGCTATTTTTAAAGCCATACTAATTTTAGATTTTAGATTTTAAATTGAACTCCTCCGTCAGCTTCGCTGCCACCTCCTCTATAAACAGAGGAGGAGCTGGTGACTCTTCCCAAAGATGAAGAGTAACTCAACTCTCCCTCTGTTTATAGAGGGAGTACCCCGAAGGGGGGAGGGAGTTCTTTTATTTTCAATTGTTCCACCATTTCTCTCGTTTTCCCCGTTATATCCTCACTGTTTTTAAGCAGGGAAGAGAGGGCGATGCCCGTTACTCCCGTGCTTAATATCGGTTGAATGTCGTCCTCCCGGATACCTCCGATGGCGTGGACGGGGAGATAGATACCCTCTTCCTGGCAGGCCTCCATGATCTTTTGGTAGCCTTCGAGACCGAGGACCGGGCTGAGACGCTTTTTCGTCGAGGTGTACGTGAATGGTCCCAGACCGATGTAGTCTACCTGTTGACGAAAACGGGTCACCACGTCTTCAAACGTGTTGCACGTTCCCCCGATAATCTTCGAGTAACCGAGAATCCGGCGTGCTTCGAGGGGATCCATGTCCTCTTTTCCCAAGTGTACCCCGTCGGCATCCAGTTCAAGGGCGATGTCCACGTTGTCATTGACAAGGAACAGGGCCCCGTGACGTTTACAAATCTCTTTCACGGTGCGTCCGACACGGATAAATTCTTCCCTGTCAGCCTCTTTCATCCGTAGTTGCACCCATCGACATCCTCCCTTGCACACGGCCTCCACCTGTTCGGGAATAGAAACTCCCTCCTTGTGGTCGGTGATGTATTGCAAAGGAATCCGGTACAAGTCAACTTCCGGGGCGGTACTTTCCACGCGGTTATGCATCCCCAGGTTCGTGTCGTTGGAGCGGATAAATCCTGCCACGTAGTGCTGCCCCAGCCGACAAGCGTCGGGGAGGGGGTAGCCGAGCGTGAGATACGAGGCGATGGCCGAGGAGAGAACGCATCCCGTCCCGTGTTTCCCGTGCCTTGCCCGTGTCACCGAGAAGGTGTACACCTTGTCCGGGGTGACCAGTCGATCGGAGGCCAGCGCCCCGTCGTTATGACCGCCTTTCCAGAGGATATTGAGGTTCTGGCTGCGAGCTAGCGCTTGCAAGCTTTCCACGTCCGGGTGATTCCCGAAAAGTGTTTTCAGCTCGTCCGTGTTCGGGGTAATCAGGTATATCTCTCGAAGTATATCCTGCAACTGTATTAAATTCTCCCCGTCATGGAACTGGAACCCGGCGCTGGCTTTCAGTATCGGGTCCCAGATAATCCTTACCTTGGGGAGAGCCGTCCGGAGATAGTTCACCACTTGTTCCAGCGTGTCGAAACTTTCGATCAACCCGATCTTGACGTAAGCGGGGCTGAACTCCCGGAACAGGACTTCGCATTGCCGGATGATCTCGTCCGGCGTGAGCCACTTCGTCCCGAGGTACGTGTTTTGATTCTGGAAGGTGATGGAACTGCTCGTTCCAAGTCCATATACCCGGCAACTTTCGAATGTCTTGATGTCAGCTGTCACCCCGGCCCCGGAACTTTGGTCGAATCCGGCAATACTTAGCACCTCGTCGGGCAAGATATTGGTGAAACGGGCAACGGCCTCCGACGGCTGTTCCCACACGTGTCCCAGCAAGGCGACCCCGCGGAATCCCATTTTCCGGCATTCCGCGACTTTTTCTGCGGTGATACCTCCCAAGGCGATCACGGGTACGCGTCTCTTTTGCAAGTTTTCCTTCAGGTATTCCGGGGCGAAGGCCGACGGGTATCCGGGTTTGGAAATGCTGTCAAATACCGGGCTGAGAAAGACGTAGTTCGGCTCGAAAGGCAAGGCGTCGATTTCCTCGAAGGAGTGACACGACACGCTCACGTGGGCGAGTCGATCCCGTCCGGTGAACGTCCGTGCCTCGTTGTATTTCAGGTGAATCCCTCTTAACCCGTACTCTTCAGCCAGTTCGAAGTGGTCGTGCAGGACGACACGTTCCCGGAAATGCGGCCGGATACCCCGGATGTAATGTTCCAGCGTGTCCCGGTCTGCTCCCGGCTTCCGCAGGTGCAGCAAGTGCAATCCGCTTTCAAAGAGTCTGTTCACGATATGCTCTTCGTCAGGCAGGGTGTGGGGAGGGGTGATGATTACGATCATGTGTATGTGGTTTGTAAGATTTGTAAGGTTCATAAAGTTTATAAGGTTCTGCACGTGCTGACTACCCCTTACTAATTTTAGATTTAGGGATTTTAGATTCCAGCCACACAAGGCCAACGTTTTAACTACCCCCTCTAACTCCCCCTTACACAGGGGGAGGATGCGCTGCATTGTCACATTGGAGCGACTTCTCGCATCCGTTTCTCCCCCTGTGTAAGGGGGAGCCAGAGGGGGTAGTTTTAACATTCGTCAGCAATATAAGTTACCAAAGTACGTCATAGACCTTACGAACCTTATAAACCTTATGGACTTTATGAACTTTATTCTTCCTGTTCATTTATCTTTTTCCTCAACTTCTCGCTGGCACGCATGGAGCAGAAATGTTCCCCGCACATGGAGCAGAAATGAGCCTCTTTGTGTCCCTCGGCGGGTAACGTCTCGTCGTGGAAACGCAAGGCTTTTTCAGAATCCAGTGCGAGATGGAACTGGTCTTTCCATCGGAACTCGAAACGGGCCTTGCTCATGGCGTAATCCCGGTAGTAGGCGGCGGGGTGGCCTTTGGCAAGGTCGGCGGCGTGGGCGGCGAGTTTGAAGGTAATCACGCCTTCTTTCACGTCGTCCCGGTTTGGCAGTCCGAGGTGTTCCTTCTGGGTCACGTAGCAGAGCATGGATGTCCCGAACCAGCCGATCATGGCACCACCGATGGCGGAGGTGATGTGGTCGTAGCCGGGAGCGATGTCCGTCACGAGCGGTCCGAGGGTGTAGAACGGGGCCTCGTCACACCATTCCTGTTCCAGTCGCATATTTTCCCGGATCTTCTGCATCGGCACGTGTCCCGGTCCCTCGATAATCACTTGCACGTCATGCTTGGAAGCCACCCGGGCCAGTTCTCCCAGCGTTTTCAACTCGGCAAGCTGTGCCTCGTCGTTCGAGTCGGCGATGCAACCGGGACGCAACCCGTCACCGATGGATACTCCGACGTCATATTTGGCGAGAATCTCGCAGATGTCCTCGAAATGCTCGTACAAGAAACTTTCCCGTTTGTGGGTCGTACACCAGTGTGCCATGATGGCTCCCCCGCGGGACACGATTCCCGTGAGGCGTTTCAGTGTCAGCGGCACGTGGTGCCAGCGCAACCCGGCATGGATCGTGAAGTAGTCCACGCCTTGCTCGGCTTGTTCGATGAGCGTGTCGCGGTAAATCTCCCACGTGAGGTCTTCCACCTTGCCCCGCACCTTTTCCAGAGCTTGGTACAATGGCACGGTTCCCACGGGTACGGGCGAGTTACGGATGATCCACTCACGTGTCTCGTGGATGTTTTTCCCGGTTGACAGGTCCATGATCGTGTCGGCTCCCCAGCGGAAAGCCCACACGGCTTTTTCCACTTCCTCGGAAATAGACGAGGTGATGGGGGAGTTCCCGATGTTGGCGTTGATCTTCACGAGGAAGTTGCGCCCGATGATCATCGGCTCGCTCTCCGGGTGGTTGATATTCGCGGGGATGATGGCCCGCCCGGCGGCCACTTCCTGACGCACGAATTCCGGGGTGATATATTCCGGGAAGTTCGCGCCCAGCGGCTCGCCTTTCTCTTTCTTGTAGGCCTCCCGGATCTTGTCGACCATCTGGTTCTCGCGGATGGCGATGTATTCCATTTCCGGGGTGATGATTCCCTGACGGGCGTAGTACATCTGCGACACGCGGTGTCCCGGTTTCGCCACTCTCGGCGTGGTGTTCACGTGTTCGAAACGCAAGGCATCGAGCGAGCGATCATTTTGGCGCGCCCGGCCGTACTCGGAACTCAGTCCTTCCAGTTTCACGGTGTCATTCCGGTCGGCAATCCATTGTTCCCGGATCTTGGGCAGTCCCTTGTGCAAGTCCACCGTGTAGTTCGGGTCCGTGTAGGGTCCCGATGTATCGTAAACCACGACAGGCTCGTTTTCGATCTTCGTCCCGTCCGTGTCAACCGTGGGCGTGAGGTTAATCCGGCGCATCGGCACCTCGATGTCGAACATCTCACCCTTCACGTAAATCTTTTCCGACCCGGGTAGCGGGCCGCTTGAAATGGTAAATTCTTGGCTCATATCTTAATTAATTTACTAATTTTATCTTTCAACTTTTAGTTTTTAACTTTTATCTTTTCTTTCACCCTCCCTGTACTGCCTTGATGATGATAATTTTGCTACCATCTTGAAGCACGGTTTTTCCCCAGTCGGGACGGGGAATGACGTTGAAGTCTACGGCGATGGCAATGTTGCCTGTCGGGATGGCGTTGGCTTCCAGTACTTCGGGGAGTGTCGTGCCGGGGGCACATTCGAAGGATTTATCGTTTATAAATACTTGCATTGTATATAAATTTTTAATTTCCAACTACCCCCTCTAGCTCCCCCTTACACAGGGGGAGAAACGGACGCGAGAAACGCCGCAATGTTACAATGTAGCGTGTCCTCCCCCTGTGCAAGGGGGAGCCAGAGGGGGTAGTCCACTCTAAATTCTAAACTTTTTTTAATCTTCCGGGAAGTCTACAATGAAATCCAGCTTGTATTATAACTCTTTCCCTCCGCCGGCATTACCCGGATCAGGTTCATGGGTATAATCTCAGCCCGTTGTATTACCCTGCCTTCTCGCGGCAGGTAGAAGTGTCGGGAAAATCCCTCGCTTCTTAGGCACCCCTTCAGAATATCTCATGACAAAGCTACGGATAAATTTTAATACCTGCAACGACAAGTATTAAAAAGTTACAGGAGATGATACCCCTTAGCTTGTGACTTCATCGGCTGATAGGATTTCCCACAAATGTTTTTTCATATCCACGTGGCCGTTGGGACGGAAGGTGACCCCTTCGTTTTCGAGTAGCGTCCGTTGTTCGGTCCATCCCGGTGCGGTCTGTCCGGCACTGTTCACGACACGGTGGCAGGGGAGTGTCTTGTCGTCCGGGGATTGTGCCATTGCCCGGCCTACCCACCGGGCGTGTTGCGGTCGTCCCGCCAGTGCGGCGATCCTGCCATAGGTGAGTACTTTTCCCCGCGGGATCTGCCGGGTGATCTCGTACACGTCGTTGAAAAATTCCCGTAATGTTTCGTCCATATTCAATTCTTGCTCCAGCGTAAAGGTATTAAATTTATCGATAACAGCAGCTCGTGCAGGCTCGTTTCGTTTCAGGGCATGAAGGTGGGAAATCAAGGAACGCGCGGGGGTATAAATAGGGCCTTTTTTCTTGACAAAAGTAAGAAATAATGGGATTCCTGCCAGTTCTCGTGTAAGATACTGGTTATCTTCACTGTAGGTTAACGTCACCTTCGGTAGTCATTCGGTAAGTGTTCGACAAGTGTTCGATAAGTGTTCGACAAGTGTTCGATGCAGAAGCGAACACTTACCATGCATGATTTGGTAATTTAACGAAAATTTAGTATATTTGTTGTTAAGGTGCCTTTAAGCATTATTGGAGGATTACAGGAACGTTTAACAAGGAGGTGTTATGAAAAAGAAGAAAAAAATCATGCGGCCGGCCGGCAAGCGACCGGAAACCACCCGTTGCGACGGGGTGACCACGTACTACCGGAAAGGTAAAGTATGCCATTGCAGTAGCAAACGCTTCCCCGGGTCGAGCGAGGAACGTGACCGCCGCTGCGCCGCCCGTACCTTGAACCAGCGCCAGCGGGCCAACGTGTTCGCCCTCGTGTCGCGGCTCGTGAAAATCCTCACGCGAAAACTGCAGGATCTCAATGCGTGGGTGTCCCTCGCGAAGACAACGAACATGACTCCTGCGAATCTCTGCCACAAGGTCAACGGCACCGCGTGCGACGAGAACGGCGTGGCGAATTTCCGCGCCTTCATATTCAGCGTCGGGTGGCTCGCTGTGCCGCTCTTCACCTGCGTCACCCGTCGCGGCTGGGAGATCACCATCGAGTGGCGACCCCACGGCGTCCCCAACGAGACGAGGGACAAAGACACGCTTGTCATCGGCTACTTCTACGATTCCTTGCCCGATGCGCCCCGCGTACTTCACTTGCCCAACGTCACCCGTGCCGGACGGGTAGCCACATTCACGCTGCCCGATCCAGTGACGGCAACCGGCAAGCCCCTCTCCCCGGACGAGATCGTCCACCTTTATCCCTACGTGGCGAGTTCCGGGCAGGACGAGTTTTCCACTTCCGTCTATCTCCGTGTCGCCCGCGATGCCAACGAGATTCTAGGGTGAGATTGCGCCTTGAATGTTTTCCTAGTTTATAAGGTTTATAAACCTTATAAACCCTAAAATTCCGACGTGAAGTGAAACACCAGCTTCTTGTAGTTCACCTGTGCCATTTGCAGCATGTACTGCGATTCGGCGAGGAAGACGTCGCGGCCCCACTTGTCCCGGGCCATGTACTGTGCCTTGTGGAGACGGAAATCTTCCAGTTCCTTCGGGTCGAGAGCCTCGATCCAGCAAGCCTTGTAAAGATTGATATTTTCCCAGCGACAGGCGGCACCGTACTCGTGCAGCAAACGGTACTCGATGACCTCGAACTGGAGCGCGCCGACGGTCCCGATGATCTTGCGGTTGTTGAACTGGTTCGTGAACAACTGGGCCACGCCCTCGTCCATGAGCTGGTCAACGCCCTTGGCCAGTTGCTTGGATTTCATGGGGTCGGCGTTCTCGATGTACTTGAAGAGTTCCGGGGAGAAACTGGGAATACCCTTGAAATGAAGTTTCTCGCCTTCCGTCAGCGTGTCACCGATCTTGAAGTTACCCGTGTCGTGAAGACCCACGATGTCACCGGGGTACGCCTCGTCGATGATAGATTTTTTGGATGCCATGAACGCCGTGGGGGTGGAGAACTTGAGGTTCTTGCCCAGGCCGACGTGCAGGTAGTTGGTGTTACGCCGGAACACGCCGGAACACACTTTCACGAAAGCGATACGGTCGCGGTGGTTGGGGTCCATGTTGGCGTGAATCTTGAAGACGAAACCGGTGAATTTCTCCTCGTCCGGTTGCACGAGACGCTCGTCCGTCTCGCGGGGGAGCGGGCTGGGAGCGATCTCGATGAAACAATCCAGCATCTCGCGGATACCGAAGTTGTTCAGCGCCGACCCGAAGAACACGGGGGCTAGTTGCCCGTTAAGGTACGCCTCCCGGTCGATGGCGGGGTACACTTCCCGAACGAGTTCGAGGTCTTCTCGCAGCTTGTCGGCCGGGCGCTCGCCGATATGCTCGTCGAGTTCGCCGGAGTTGATGTCGTTGATCTCGATGCCATCCTGGATGGTCTGTACGCTTGCCGAGTAGAGGCAAAGGTTCTCGCGGTGTATGTTGTAAATACCCTTGAACTGGTCGCCGTTACCGATAGGCCAGCTTAGCGGGGTGACTTGTATTTGCAGCTCTTTCTCGATCTCGTCCAGCAGGTCGAACGGGTCCTGACCGGGGCGGTCGAGCTTGTTGATGAACACGATGACCGGGGTCCGGCGCATCCGGCACACTTGCATCAGCTTGCGGGTCTGCGTCTCCACGCCTTTCGCCGAGTCAACGACGATGATCACGCTGTCGCAGGCCGTCAGCACGCGGAACGTGTCCTCGGCGAAGTCCTGGTGGCCAGGGGTGTCAAGAATGTTGATCTTCACGTCCTTGTACTCGAAACCCATGACGGAGGTGGCCACGGAGATCCCTCTCTGGCGCTCGATCTCCATGAAGTCGGAGGTGGCCGTTTTCTTGATCTTGTTCGACTTCACGGCTCCTGCCACGTGTATGGCGCCACCGAAAAGCAATAATTTCTCCGTTAAGGTCGTTTTACCCGCGTCGGGGTGACTGATGATACCGAACGTGCGTCGTTTTAATATTTCTTCCTTGAAACCCATGCTTATTACGTGTTTTTTTTAGCGGGTGCAAAGATAGTTTTTTTTTCGGAAAGTTTATAACGCTCGGGAATAAAGTCTATGGGGTTCACGACGGATATAAAGTATTTATGTATAGTTATTTAAATTAACTAGAGTTGTCCCGGGACTAGGAGACCCGGGATAACGTGAACCGTTTGTATCCTGTTACAGATCACTAAAGACAAGAGGGAGGGTCCAGATCTCGCCGCCTTCCTCTGCGCCCGTGTCACGACGTGTCTTGAAGAGTTTCGTTTTTTTCAAGGCTTTTGCTAGTGCGTGCAGGTCTTTGAGGGTGACATCCGGTGCATTCCTCAGGAAAAACCTAAATTCGAGGATGTTGCCTTTATCATCAAGCAATAGCATGATATGTACGCGATTCCCTTTCAATTCCTTGATTCGCTCGGTGGTAAACACGGAACGGAAGAAATCCAAGCGGTCTTTAGCTAGTTCTAAGTTGGAATGTTCGCGACATTTCATGGCCCAGCGAGCCTCATTGTTTGTCGAGTCTTCTACGATTTGTAGAGTGCGGTCGTACGTGTAAATCGTGTTCTCTATTTTTACTTTTGAACGTTTACCGAATTCCTGTTCCATGCGGTTTTTCTGTGCTAGAACGGATGCACAAATCGTAAGAATGGCAAGTAGTAGAATCGTCTTTTTCATAATATGTAATTTATTAATTGTATAAATATTCTAATAATCGAGCCCCGCAATGCTCTGGTATCCCATAAGAAGAGTTTTTTGTGGCAAAGTCTTCAAGAAAATCGTCATAAGTGAGGCCAGATATTCCTTCCATTATGGTATCGTAAACACGTGCCGTTACGTAGAATTGATCAAAGATTTTTAATAGCCAGTCCATGTACAATTTTCCGTATTGAGCACCTATTCCTCTCAAAGGAATACCGTCATTTAAACCTAAGCAGTCTTGGAAGAATTTTGCTTCAAATTCGATGTCAGCTTTAGATCTCCCGTAAATACCATCGTAAGCTAAATCTTGTATAAAATGTATGAATTCTTCAGGAAAAGCGTCATGAACAACATATTCATCTCGGAAATACATCATTTTGAATTTAGGTTCGTAAGCGGCAACAGAATTATAGTCATCTTGGTATATATAAATATATTGTATTCTCGTGTCATTTATAAGTATTAAATCATACATATATCTATATTCTTGAATAGACATTATTTCAGAAAGAATTTCATTTATAGGTTCTTGAAGAATTAATTCACAAGTATTTGAAATATCCCAATATAGGGTATAAGACCGAGATAGACTTTCATCGTTTTCTTCTATAATTTCTTCTTCGAAGGGGAACGAATTTTCATTGGAACATGAAAATACCCACGGTAGTAACAAAAGAATAATGATTTTTTTCATAGTTATTGGTTTATATTATCACGATAAAATTACAATCTTTTTTTAAAACGAATAAATAGAGAAAACAGGGTACAACGATTGCTATTTTTTATTCGATTCTTTGTAAAAAGAAGTTGCCTAACAAGTCTTTGGAGGAGATAGGTATCAATATCGTAGCTTTGCAGGTAATATCATAATATGACGCATTGTCCTGGGGACAGGGACAACGCATCACGTGTCAATCCTGTCATAGTTCGTCGAAGACGAGAGGGAGGACCCAGATCTCGCCGCCTTCCTCTGCTCCCGTGTCGTGGCGTGTCTTGAAGAGTTTCGTTTTCTTTAGGGCTTTCGCTAGCGTGTGCAGGTCATTGATGGTGATGTCCAGCGCTTTATACAGGAAAAACTTAAACTCGAGGATGTTGCCTTTGTCATCAAGCAATAGCTTGATATACACACGATTTCCTTTCAATTCCTTGATCCGTTCGGCAGTGAACACGGAACGGAAAAAAGTCGAACGATCGGTGGCTAGTTCCAAGTTAGAGTGTTCACGGCGTTTCATGACCCAGCGTGCCTCGTCATTCGTCGAGTCTTGTAAAATTTCTAGCGTGCGGTCGTATTTATAGACCGTGTTCTCGATCTTTATTTTTGAACGTTTATCTAGTTCCCGTTCCACGTTGTTTTTCTGTGCGAAAACGGAGGTGCCAGTCATAAGGATGGTAAATAGTAAAATTATCTTTTTCATGGTTATATGGTTTAAATTATTAATATAAATATTTTAATAGTTGAGGATCAAAATGCTCTGGTGTTCCATAAGAAGTGTTGGCTGCGGCAAAATCTTCAAGAAATTCATGATAGGTAAGACCAGATATTCCTTCCATTATAATATCATAAATAAATGCTGTTATGTAGAATTCGTCATAGATTTTTAATATCCACTTAGTGTATAAATCCCCATATTGATCCCCTGTTCCTCTTAAAACGGCACCATTATTTAAATTTAATAAATCTTGGAAGAATTTTGCCTCAAATTCAATGTCAGCTTTAGATCTTCCGTAAATACCATCGTAAGCTAAATCTTGTATAAAATGTATGAATTCTTCAGGAAAAGCGTCATGAACAACATATTCATCTCGGAAATACATCATTTTGAATTTAGGTTCGTAAGCGGCAACAGAATTATGGTTGTCTTGGTATATATAAATATAGTTTATTTTCGTGTTATTTATAAGTATTAAATCATACATATATTCATATTCTGGAATATTCATTATTTCAGAAAGAATTTCATTTATAGGTTCTTGAAGAATTAATTCACAAGTATTTGAAATATCCCAATATAGGGTATAAGACCGAGATAGACTTTCATCGTTTTCTTCTATAATTTCTTCTTCGAAGGGGAACGAATTTTCATTGGAACATGAAAATACCCACGGTAGTAACAAAAGAATAATGATTTTTTTCATAGTTATTGGTTTATATTATCACGATAAAATTATAATCTTCTTCTAGAACGAATAAATAAAAGAAAACAGGGGACAACGATTTCAATTATTATTCGATTCTTTGTAAAAAGAAGTTGCCTAACAAGTCTTATGAAGTGGCTACAAGCTACACTTCCTCTAATTTCAGGGGGTACTTCATTTTGGAGGAGATAGGTATCAACTTGTAACCCAAAATTTGGCAGGGGTGAATTTTTACTTTCAATTCTTTATCGTAGCTTTGCATATAATATAAAAAGTAAGCTATGGAAAAGTATATAGGAGCGCACGTGAGTGCATCGGGAGGAGTGGAGAATGCGCCGTTGAACGCCCACGAGATCGGGGCGACGGCTTTTGCCTTATTCACGAAGAACCAGCGGCAGTGGAAGGCGGCACCGCTGACGGCGGAGAGTATCGCACTGTTCAAAGAACGCTGCGAGGAATTCGGGTACACGCCTCGACAGATATTGCCGCACGACAGTTATTTGATTAATCTCGGTAACCCGGACGCGGATGCGTTGGAGAAGTCGCGGGAGGCTTTCCTCGACGAGATGCAACGCTGCGAGCAGTTGGGGCTGGATCGATTGAATTTTCACCCCGGCAGTACGTTGAAGAAGATCAGCGACGAGGAATGTCTGGCGCTGATTGCGGAGTCGATCAACCTGACGCTGGATAAGACCTGCGGCGTGACGGCGGTGATCGAGAACACGGCGGGACAGGGATCGAATCTCGGCTACACGTTCGAGCAGATCGCCTATATTATTGACCGGGTGGAGGACAAGAGTCGGGTGGGCGTCTGCATTGATACCTGTCATTCTTTCGCTGCGGGTTATGATTTGGCGACATCGGGAGGATTCACCGAGACGTTCGAGCATTTCGACAACGTGATCGGGTTCAAGTACCTGCGGGGTATGCACCTGAACGATGCCAAAAAAGAGCTGGGTTCACGGGTAGACCGCCACGATAGTTTGGGAAAAGGAACGTTGGGCATAGAGCCTTTCAAGTGGATCATGGAGGACGAACGCTTTGACGGTATTCCATTGATACTGGAAACGCCGGACGAGGCGTTGTGGCCGGAGGAAATACGGATGTTGAAGGGTTTCGTGAAATGATACCGATGCATGCGTCTGTGAAATGGTTGTTGACGGTGGTGGTTGTCCTTTTTGGGGTACCTCTCGTGGCACAAGTCTTGCCGGGGGAAGAGGGTATGCTTGAACGGGGAGGGCGCCTCCCCGGTGAGGTGAGCGTGGAGGCGCTTGTTGATAGCGTGGCCCGGTGGGGACGGACGGAACGGGAGAAAGTGATCGTACTGGCGGGATGGTTCCGTGAGTACATGGCGATTGACGCCGGGAAGTTCCTCACGGGAGGGCCGGACGGGGATTATCGCGAGGTGTTGAAGGAGAGGAAAGGAATTTGCGGGGATTTCACGGGGTTGTTCGGGGAGTTATGCAATAGGTTGGGGATCGAGAACGAGCGGGTGGAAGGGTACGTGGCGGAGGATGGTCGGGAGCGTGGGGAAACGTGTCACCGGACGAATCACGTGTGGAACGCCGTGCGAGTGGCGGGAGAGTGGTGGCACGTCGATATGATGTGGGCCGTGGGAGCGTTGGGGAGAGATGCGGCGGGGGAATGGGTGTTCAGACGGCACTGGAACCCGGAGTACGTGTTGACGCGGGGTGAACAATTTCTGACCACTCACATGCCGGCTGATCCGGCGTGGCAGTTGACCGACAGGCCGTACGCCATGGATGCGTTTATCGAGGGGAATTTGGCGGATGGCGAGCGGGGAGATTATTATAATTACACGGATAGTATTGCGGCCTTCCGGCGCTTGCCGAGGGATGAACGACAGATGCTTTTTGCCCGGCGGGCGAACCGTTTTAACTCGCGGAACAAGGAGGTGATGGCGGTGACGTACTATAACGAGGCGGTTTTCCTGTTGAATTATAACCGGAAGACGCGGGCCGTGTTGATCCGGGCGAGGGAGTATTTTAGGATCGCGGAAGAGTACGCTAGGGATTTGCCCGGCGTGAAAGAGAGTATTGACGAGGGACTCCGGAACGTGGAGGCTCTAATTAAATAGAGGATGAAAATATTACATACTTCAGACTGGCACCTTGGAAAGCGGTTGAATGACCGGGAGCGTGCCGGGGAGCAAGTGGCCGTGATGGACGAGATTGTGCGGGTGGCTGACGAGGAGGCCGCGGATGCGGTGATCGTGGCGGGGGACTTGTTCGACACGTTTAACCCGCCCGTGGAGGCGATCGAGTTGCTTTACCGCACGTTGCATCGGTTGGCACGGGGCGGGCAGCGTCTGGTGGTGGCTATTGCCGGGAATCACGATTCACCGGACCGGGTGGATTCGCCCGACGTGCTGGCACGGGAGAGCGGGATTTTCTTTGCCGGGAACCCGATGATCGTGTTGCGGGAGATGCGAACGGAAGGCGGGGTGACGTTGGTCCGGTCGGACGAGGGGTTTGCCGAGTTCCGCTTACCGGGGTTCGATTACCCGTTGCGGGTGCTACTTACCCCTTACACGAACGGGCAACGGGCCAAACGCTATATGGGTGCAGAGGATGTCGACGAGGGGTTGCGGGTTTTCCTGCGGGATCACTGGGCAGGGTTGGCCGACAAGTATTGCGACACGGAGGGGGTGAACCTGTTGGTGGCCCATCTTTTCATGGCGAGGGAGGGCGGTGAGTTGCCCGAAGAGCCGGAGGACGAGCGACCGATCAATATCGGTGGTGCCGATGTCGTCTATACTTCGTTGATTCCCCCCGCCATACAGTACGTTGCGCTGGGACACTTGCATCGCCGGCAAACGGTGGACACGGAGCCTTGTCCCGCAGTATATAGCGGCAGTCCCTTGAGTTACAGTTTCAGCGAGGCCGAGCAGGATAAATACGTGACGCTCGTGGACCTTGAACCGGGATGTCCGGCTCGTATCAGGAAGCGTCGGCTGACGAGCGGGCGTCCCTTGGTGCGTCGTCGTTTCGAGGGGGTGGAGGTAGCCTTGCAATGGCTTGCGGAACATCCCGATACGTGGGTGGAACTGACCGTTGCCACGGATACTTTCCTCACGGCGCAAGAAGTAAAATCCCTGCACGCCGCGCATGACGGTATTGTTTGTATCATCCCGGATGTGCGTGACGCTTCTCTCGTGAACGATCGTGTGGCTTCTATCCACGACTTGCGCTCGGACGTTAACGCCCTCTTTGCCGAGTACTTCCGCCAGCGCAAGGGACAGGAACCGAATGAAGAAATCAGGTCACTTTTCCGCGAAGCGTTGTCGATGGATGGCGATTCGAGGAAAAGTGACAGTTAAAAGATAAAAGTTAAAAACTAAAAGATGAAACTTTCTAAATTATCCCCCGTGTTTGTCTTCGGTAAGTTACAGGTTCTATCATTTTTAATTTTCAATTTCCTATGTTGCCCGTTAAATTAACCCTTGAAGGTATTTACTCCTACCGGGAGCGCCAGACGATAGATTTTACTCGATTGACGGAGGCCCGGTTGTTCGGGATATTCGGTCCGGTGGGGAGTGGAAAATCAACGATATTGGAGGCGATGATCTATGCCATTTACGGTACGATTGACCGTTTGAATAATGACGTGAAATATAACGTGATGAACCTGCAATCCGACCGCCTGTTCGTGGACTTCGAGTTCCGGGCGGGAGAGGACGGACGATTGTATCGGGCAACGGTGGAGTGCAGGCGGAACAAGAAGAGGTTCGCTGACGTGAGTTCGCCGAAATACCTTTACCACGTGTGGGAGGGCGACGAGTGGTTGCCCTGTACGCGGGAAGAAGTGGTCGGGGCGATCGGGCTGACGGCACAGAATTTCAAGCGGGTGGTGATTATCCCGCAGGGGAAGTTTCAGGAGTTCCTGATGTTGCGGGACAAGGAGCGTACCGATATGATGATGGAGCTTTTCGGAGAACTCCGGCGCTACGATCTGGGTGGGCGGGTGGCTTACTTGGAGGGGGAGACGACCCGGCGGGTGATCGATTTGCGGGGACAACTCACGGGATTGGGCGAGGTGAACGGAGAGCAGTTGGCCGAGCGGAAACAGCGTTACGCGGCCTTGCAGGAAGAGATAGCCGGGGTGAAAAAAGAGATTCACGAGGGGCAGGAGCAAGTGGAGAGGGGGAAGAAAGTGAAACAACTCACTGACGAGCGGGTGGCACGACAGGAAGAGGAACGAAAGCTGTTAGAACGACGGGAGGCGATGGCGGGTTTGCAGGCTCGCGTGGACGAGTACGAGCGATGTTTGCAACAGTTCCAGCAACCGTTGAGCCGCCACGACGAGACGGGGCGGCGGTTGGCAGAGTCTGTGCGGGTGCTGTCCGGTTACCGGGAGCAACTGACCGCTAAACAGGCCGAGCTTACCCGTTTTTCCGGACAATTCTCTCAATTGAAACAGGCGTACGAGGGACGGGATGTGTTGAAAGAGCGTGCCGGACAATTGGAACGATTGCTGCATTTACGTACGATAAGCAAGGAGCAGGATGAACTGAAGGAGCGACACCGTAAGGGTGAAGAAATCGTGGTGGCGACGAGGCGGGAGATCGAGGTGTTGCAGGAGCAGTTACGAGAACAGAAAGAGAGGTTAGAGCAGTTAAACCAGTCGATTCCCGATATGAAGATGTTATCGGACATTCGGGAATGGTATAATATACAACAGCATCTCCGGGAAGAGTTGACCCGTTGGCAGGAGGAGTTAGTCGGGGTGGATAAGGAAATCGCCCGGGAGGAAGGGGAGGTGCGGATGGTGCAGGAGCAATATCCCGCGTTCGGGGCGTTACAGGCCATGACATACGAGGCGTTGCAGAAGGCTTGCCGGGAGAGGCAGGAACAACTTGCCACCACCGTGCAGAAGACGCGGGAGGAGTGGTTACATTTAAGTACCCGCCAGCGATTGGTGGATTTTGCGAGGGAGTTGTCGGAGGGTGAACCTTGCCCCCTTTGCGGGGCCTTGTCGCATCCCGCACCCTTACACGCCACGGAAGTCGAGGGTGAGTTGAAGGAGAAGACCGACCGTGTCACGGGCTTGGAGGAAGAAGGGAAGATGTTGGAACGGATGATGTCCCGTCTGGTCGTGATCGGGGAACGGTTGCGGTTGGCAGGGGAACGGAAAGAACAAATCACCCGACAGCAGGCTGTTGTGCGGGAACGGTTACGGGAGCATCTGACCCGTTTTGCGTGGGAAGGGTTTACACCCGATAATATGCAGCACCTGACAGACGAGATGAACCGGGTGGCACTCTTGAATAAGGAGGAAGGGGAGCGGGAGATGGTGTGCGGGAACACGGAGAAGAGCATCGAGCAGAAACGAGTGAATCTTGAAAAGTACGTTGCCCGTCTTGACGAGATCAGCCGGGAGATCGTGCAGCGGGATTCACAGGCCGAATTGTTGCGGGAGCAGCAGGCGGGGTTCGATGGGAAGGAGTACGAGGGGTTGCCCGACACGGAAGTCGGTAAGGAGCTGGAAGGATGTAGGCAGCGTTTTGAGCAGGTCGGGCGGGATTATCAACGGGATGCCGCACGGTTGCAGGTGATCGAGGCGGACTTCCGGAAGTGGGAAGGGAGCGTGGAGGAAAAAAGTAAGGAGGTGACCCGTTTGCAGCAGGAATTGGAAGAGGAAGTACAGGAGTTGGAACATTTGTTGAAAGATTCGGCTTATCCCGATCTGGCAGCGGTTCGGGAGGTGCTAGCCGCTAAGCTGGATTTGCCCGGGGTGCGGGGAGAGATTAATCGTTACCGGGAGCAGGTTCACGCCGTGCAGGTTCGGAAAGCGGAGTTGGAGGTGTTGCTTGCTGGGGTGTCTTATAACGAGGAAGAACACGTTGCGCTATGTCAACGGGTGGAGGCAGCGCTGGTACGGGAACGGGAGATGCTGGCAGAACAGGGAGCTTTAGGGAACCAGATCAAGGATATGGAAACCCGTGTGGCGGCCCGGGAGAAGATCGGGCGGGAGTTGGAAGGTTTGGAGTTACGGTTGACGAATTTGCAGATGTTGAAGGGGTTGTTCCGGGGAAATGATTTCGTGAAGTTCGTTTCGTCGATTTACTTACAGAATCTCTGTAATGCGGCGAACGAGCGTTTTTACCGGATGACCCGCCAGCGCTTGAAACTGGAGTTGAGCGAGGAAAATGATTTCGTGGTACGTGATTTCATGAACGAGGGGCGGGTGAGGAGTGCCCGCACGCTTTCCGGGGGACAGGTGTTCCAAGCCTCGTTATCGTTGGCTTTGGCATTGACGGATAATATCCGCCATCTGACAGGGAGTAGCCAGAACTTTTTCTTTTTGGATGAAGGATTCGGCTCGCTGGACCGGGAGTCGTTGAGTGTCGTCTTCGAAACCTTGAAATCCTTGCGGGCCGAGAACCGGGTGGTCGGGCTGATCTCCCATGTCGAGGAAATGCAGCAGGAGGTTCCGGCGTGTTTATTCGTGGAGAACACGGTGGAGAGGGGGAGCGTGGTGATAATTGATAATTGAAAATGAAAGAGTTCATAAGGTTTGTAAAGTTTGTAAGGTTCATAAAGTTTAATGGACCCCGCGGGCGCTTTACTGGCGGCAGCTTGAGCTGCCGATAAGCACAGTTCAAAGGACACCCGTCACTTTATAAACTTTATGGACCTTATGAACTTTATAAACTTAATTGAATATGGTAAAGGTCGGTTTGTTATCAGATACTCACGGGTGGTTGGACCCGAAGATCGTGGAGTTTTTCAAGGATTGTAACGAAGTGTGGCATTGCGGGGACATCGGGGACGTGGCGATTACGGATGCACTGGCGAAACGGTTCACGTTACACGCCGTGTACGGGAATATTGACGGGGGTATATTACGCCGGATATTCCCGGAAAAAGAGGTGTTTTATTGCGAGAACGTGAAAGTGGTCATCACTCATATCGGAGGTTACCCGGGGCATTATGACCGGAAGATCGCGGAGACGTTACGGCGGGAACGTCCCCAGCTCTTCGTGTGCGGTCACTCGCATATTGCGAAAGTGAAGTATGATCAGGCGTTGGGATGCTTGCATATCAATCCGGGGGCAGCCGGGAAATTCGGGTTCCACACGGTACGGACTGCAGCCCGTTTCGAGATTAACGGGGAACGGATTGAAAACCTTGAATTGATCGAGTTAGAAAAATAAATAATTTAAGAGTCTGTTAGGACATTTAATGCTTTCTGTTTGTTACATTTGTGCAAATTACACGTAGAATAGGAAGAACATAAAGTATATAATAAAGTATGAAAAGAGTATTACTATCGGCGGTTGCATTGCTAATCGCCTGTTTGAGTTGGGAAAATGCTGATGCGCAACGAAAGCCCCGTGAGGTGCAGGAACAAGCGATTAAGTACCAGCGATTAATGCAAATGATTGATGCCGCTTACGTGGATACCGTGAATCTGAAGAAATTGACGGAAGATGCCATCGTGAAGGTACTGGCTGATTTGGACCCTCATTCCGTGTATATTTCCAAAGAAGAGGTTGAAGAAGCGAATGAACCGCTGGACGGGGGCTTTTTTGGGATCGGGATACAGTTTAACGTGCTTAACGATACGTTGCTGGTCGTGGATGTGGTTGCCGGGGGACCTTCCGAGAAGGTGGGCTTGCTGGCCGGAGACCGGATTATTGCCGTTGACGGGGAGAATATCGCCGGAATCGGGATTAGCAACACAGACGTGCGGAAACGGTTGAAAGGCGAGAAAGGGTCTATCGTGAAGGTAAAAGTGAAGAGAGGCAGTGAGATCATTGATTTCAATATCACGCGTGACATGATTCCGATTTATAGCGTTGATGCCTCTTACATGATCGATAAGAATATCGGATATATCAAGATTGCCCGTTTTGCCGCAACCACGGTGGAAGAGTTTGAAAAGGCCGTGACCGAATTGAAAGCGCAGGGTATGAAAGACCTGATTATCGACCTGCAAGGAAACGGGGGCGGTTACATGGGTGCCGCTATCGGTTTGGCCGATCATTTGCTTGACGGGGAGAAGTTGATCGTGTACACGGATAGTCCCGCTTTCGGGCGTATGGGCGAGTCGTCCACACCGGCCGGGTTGTTCCAAGACGGCCGGGTGGTCGTGTTGATTGACGGGAACTCGGCCTCTGCCAGCGAAATCGTGTCGGGAGCGGTGCAGGATTGGGACCGTGGGTTGATCGTGGGACGTCGTTCTTTCGGTAAGGGACTTGTGCAACGGCAGTTCCCGTTGACGGACGGTTCTATGGTTCGTCTGACGGTGTCGCATTACTTCACACCGTCGGGTCGGTGCATCCAGAAACCTTACAAGGGGAAGGATTATCAGGCCGAGGTGTTCGAACGGTATAATAGTGGCGAGATGTTCAGTGCCGATAGTATCGAGTTGACGGATTCCACGAAATATTACACGAAGAAGGATCATCGTCTGGTTTACGGTGGGGGTGGTATTATTCCTGACGTGTTTGTACCGATTGACACGGGGATCAATTACAGCTACTTTAATCGTTTGCTGGCAAAGGGCGTGATCAATGAATATGTGTTGAATTACGTGGACAAGAACCGGGAGTCGCTTAAAAAGAAATACCCGAAGTTCGAGATGTTCCAGAAGAATTTCCAGGTGACAAGTGATATGATTGATGAGATCGTGAAAAACGGCGAAAAACAAGGCGTGAAGAAGGATGAGAAACTTTTCACCCCGATCGTGCCGGAAATCAAGTTGTTCGTGAAGTCGCTGATTGCCCGTGATCTTTGGAATATGAACGAGTTGTACCGAATCTCCAACGAGGAGAACAAGATACTGAAAGCTGCCGTGAAGGCATTGCATGACGGGACGTATGGGAAGATTATCAAGTAACGGGACGTTACTTGATAAGTTGCAGGTTGGCAGGTTACAGGTTTCGGGGATTTGAATATTTTGGCCTCAACTTGTAACCTGTTAATTTGTAAGCGAATTGAAAAAGTTGTTTTTTAGTTCATCCCTTTGGCCTGTTTTTTGTTGCAAATATTTATTGATGTTAACAGTTATGGCGTGTATGAGGTATTTTAACCTGTAACTTGTAACCTGTTAACTTGTAACCGAACTGAAAAACTCGTTTTTCAGTTCTACCATATTAACCTTAAATTTAGTGGAATGAAGAAGTTTTTATTAGTGGTGCTTGCCATGGTCATGTTAGGTAGCGTGCAGGCCCAAACGTCGTTTAAAAACAAGGTGGAAGGTTTAACCGGGACGGAATTCTATTTTGGTCCGAAGTTCGGGTTTAACGTGGCAAGTATCAGTGACGGTTTGAACAAGAGTAAGTTTAGTTTCCATCTAGGAGCTTTTGCCGAGTTTAAATTTAATGATCTTTTCGGTTTGCAGACGGAGTTGATCTATTCTCGTCAAGGAGATAAAGGAAAGTCCGGGGGTGTGAAGACATGGGCCCGCGTGAATTATTTGAATATTCCTGTTTTGGCTAAATTTTATGTTTGGGAAGGGGTTAGCGTTGATCTCGGGCCGCAACTGGGTTTTGCCTTGAATGGTAAGAATAAAACAAAATCCGGGGGAACGGAAGTGAAAACGGATATTGATCATTTAAACACGGTGGATTTGAGTTTTGCTATGGGGTTGTCTTACGATTTCAACATGGGATTGGTCGTTTCTGCCCGTTACAATTTGGGGTTGACGAACGTGATCGAGAAAGATAAATTCGGTGGTAATAACCAGAATCGGGTGTTCCAGTTATCAGCCGGTTGGAAATTCTAGGCGTTTACTGTGGAATATAGAAACTCGTAAGTTTCATGACGTGAGATAGATGAGTTTTACTGAAAAGACCGCACTTTGAATATTCAGGTGCGGTCTTTTTATTTAATATCGTATTGTTGCTTGTAAGTCAACGGGAATAATTAATATGACTGATTTTGAGGCTTGGAAGGTGTGATTTAGGTATGAAACTAGGGCTTGTTTCGAGTATTATTTAACGAACCTTTTTTGATATTACAAATGTAGTTATTTCTTTTAATTACCAAAAAGTTGTCATAAGGTTTAATATGTTTGTAATCAATGGTTAAACGATAGTAATTGTTCTTTGCACATGACTTTCTAAAAGTCGTTTTGGACGATCTCTATAAACCTTCGTTTAACGAATCAAAAAATGATAGTGTAAAGTGGTTGTCAGACCCGTAAAGTGGGGACTGGTTGCAGGGACTGTCTAAATATCGTTTAGGCAGTCCTTTTGCTATTGTCTTAATAATTTCCGGGTTAATGTTTCCGGGGCTTGGAGGTGTTCCGGGAGATATTCCGCTTGGTTGGCCCGGGAGGGACAGATGTCGATGCCCCCGCGACGGGTGTAGATACAGGATACTGCGAGAATCTCCGGGTGGAAGAGGTCCCACAAGCGTTTGTAGGTCATTTCACATATCTCTTCGTGGAAGTGGTTCTCGTTTCGCAGGGAGACGATGTATTTCAAGAGGGAGGTATGATCCGGCAGGCAGTCGGCTTGTATGTGGATGTAGATGCTACCCCAATCGGGTTGTTTCGTGATCTTGCAGTTACTCCGTAACAGGTGGCTACATGCCTTGATTTCCCCTCTTCCGGTTGTCCGGCTTTCCAGTAATGCCGGGTTTTCATTGTACTCGGTGAAGGTTTCCCGTTCGATGCCGGGTGTGGCTTCCAATAGCGTGTAATCTTGAAAATCGAAATACGGTTTTTCGGGGGCTTGACGGAAAAACGTGGCTTCTACACGGGTTTGCAGTATTTGTTCGAGGTCCGATTTTACGATTTGGAGGTATGTTTCTACGCCCGAGGGAGTGTCTTCCCCGAGGCGGGTCATGTTTAAGGAGTTCAAGTATAGTTTCAGCGATTTACTTTCCACGATACACGGGCTGTTGGCTGGGTATACCAGTTTTAGAACGCCGCACACGGGTAAGCCGTTTCGGGCCAAGAATCCGGCCTCGTAGGCGTGCCAGGTGTCGAATCCCCAGAACAATTCTTCCGGGGTATGAATATCGTAAATCTCCCGGTTCAGGCTACGCGGGACCGGAACGAGAATTGACGGGCAATAATCGGTCGGGTAGGCAACTTGTTGGCCGAGGACTTTGGATTCAATACTCATGATCAGAAGTTTTGCATGTTGTATAATTTCGTGTAGATGCCATCCAGAGCCAACAGTTCTTCATGGCGTCCCCGTTCCACGATTTTACCCTCGTGGAAAACGCAGATCATGTCGGCGTTGCGGATCGTTGAAAGACGATGGGCCACGACGATGGAGGTGCGGTTTTTCATCAGGTTATCGAGGGCCTCCTGCACGAGCTTTTCCGACTCGGTGTCCAGTGCGGAGGTCGCCTCGTCGAGGATCATGATGGGCGGGTTTTTCAACACGGCCCGGGCGATGCTCAAGCGTTGGCGTTGTCCACCGCTTAATTTGCCCCCGCGGTCCCCGATACAGGTGTCATATCCTTTCTCGGTTTGCATGATAAACTCGTGGGCATTGGCAATCCGGGCTGCCCGTTCGACCTCTTCCCGGGTGGCCGATTCGACGCCGAAGGCGATGTTATTAAAGATAGTATCGTTAAAGAGGATCGGGTCTTGGTTCACATTCCCCATGAGTTCACGTAAGCCGTGTAACGACACGTCCTTGATGTTGATGCCGTCGATTAGGATTTCCCCCTTGATCACGTCGTAGAAACGGGGCAAGAGATCGACAAAGGTACTCTTCCCGGAGCCGGATTGTCCGACGAGGGCAACGGTCTGTCCTTTTCCTATTTTGACATTCACGTCCTTTAGGACGACGCGGTCCGGACGGTAAGCAAAACTCACGTTGCGGTACTCGATCTCTTTATTGAACCCGTTTAACGGTTTCGGTTGTTCGGGTTCCAGTATGGTTGATTCGGCATTTAGTATCTGGTCGATACGGTCCATGGCGGCGGCTCCTTTCTGGATGCTGTATAGTGCCGTGGAGAATTGTTTTGCCGGGTTGATGATCGAGTAGAAGAGAGCGATATAGGCGATAAAGCTTGAGGCATCCATGAGAGGTGTCTGCCCGAGAATAAGAAGGCCTCCGAACCACACGACGATTACCACGACGATGGTTCCGAGGAATTCACTCATCGGGTGAGCGAGTGAACGACGCCACATCAGGCGGTTCATGATCTGGCGATACTGTTCATTATGCGAGGTAAATAACTTATCCATCTTATCCTCGGCGTTGAATGCCTTGATCACGCGGAGGCCGGAAAGGGTTTCCTCGATGTTGGATAGGATTTCACCCATCTTGTCCTGCCCTTCCTTGGAGCGCTTTTTCAAGGTCTTTCCCACCTTACCGATCAAGGTTCCCATGATGGGCAGTAGTACCAGCACGAACAGGGTTAGTTGCCAGCTCATGAAGATCATTCCGGAGAGGTAGATCAGGATGATGATGGGGTTCTGGAAGAACATTTCCAACGAGTTCATGATGGAGTTCTCCACTTCCTGTACGTCACCCGTGGTTCGGGCGATGATGTCACCCTTGCGTTCTTCGGAGAAGAAGGGAAGAGGCAATGATAATATCTTTTGGTATATTTTCCGACGAATATCCCGCACGACACCATTCCGGATGAACACGATCTCGTAGGAGGCGAGATAGGAGAATCCCGTTTTGAATAATGCGGCTAGTACGAAGAAACCACCAGCAAATAGTAAGGTGGTTGATGCGGAAAAATGTTGTTTTGATAGCGTGACGTAATAGTTGAAGTTCGTCATCAAGCTCTCCTTGTTTAGTTCGAATGGTACGAGTTCTGTTACTTCTTCCGTCACGTTGAAAAGGATGTTTAGCACGGGTACGAGTAGCACGAACGAAACAGAGCCGAAAGCAGCGGAAAGAATATTGTAGAAGATGTTTTTTCCGAGTCTGGATTTGTAAGGAGGGATGAACCTCTTCAAAATTTGTATGAAATCACGCATAATAATTGAAAATTGAAAGTTGAAAATTGAAAATGAGAATAGAATACATTTTCAATTCTCCATTTCCAATTTTCAATTGTTTTATAGTTTTCCCGTGTAGTTTGATGGGCTGATTTGTTTGAGTTGTTCTTTCAACTCGGCAGATATGTCAAGAGTGTCGATAAACTCGGCAATGGAGGCTTGTGTTACCTTGCTGTTGGTACGGGTAAGGGCTTTTAACGCCTCGTACGGGTTGGGGTAAGCTTCGCGGCGAAGTATGGTCTGGATGGCCTCGGCTACCACGGCCCAGTTATCCTCTAGGTCTGCCTCGATGGCCGCCTTGTTGATGATCAGTTTGTTCAATCCTTTCAGCGTGGATTTGAAGGCGATGATCGTGTGGGCCAAGGGTACCCCGATGTTACGTAAGACGGTGGAATCCGTGAGGTCACGTTGCAGACGGGAGATTGGCAATTTGTTGCTGAGGTGGTCAAGCACGGCATTTGCTATTCCCAGGTTGCCTTCCGAGTTCTCGAAGTCGATCGGGTTTACCTTGTGGGGCATGGCTGACGAGCCAACTTCTCCGGCCTTGATTTTTTGTTTGAAGTAGGCCATGGAGATATACGTCCAGAAGTCACGATCCAAGTCCACCACGATGTTGTTGATGCGGCGCAGGTTGTCGAACACGGCGGCAAAGTTGTCGTAGTTGGATATTTGGGTGGTGTATTGTTCCCGTTCTATTTTCAGTTTTTCGGTAAGGAACTTGTTGGCAAATGCCGTCCAGTCGATCTCCGGGTAAGCCACGTTGTGGGCGTTGAAGTTCCCGGTGGCACCTCCGAATTTACCGGAACAAGCTACTTTTTTCAGTAGTTCCAGTTGTTTGGTCAGACGATAGACGAATACACGGATCTCTTTACCCAATCGGGTCGGGGATGCCGGTTGCCCGTGGGTTTTTGCCAGCATGGGTACGTCTTTCCACTCTTCGGCCAGCTCTTCGAGTTTGGCGATCAGTTCGTCAATCACGGGATAGTACACGTCGTGAATGGCATCACGGAAAGAACAGGGTACTGCCGTGTTGTTGATGTCTTGTGAAGTCAACCCGAAGTGAATGAATTCTTTGTACTCGTGGAGGTTCAGTGCGTCGAACCGTTCCTTGATGAAGTATTCCACGGCTTTCACGTCGTGGTTGGTTACTTTCTCGATGTCTTTGATCTTTTGGGCATCCTCGACGGTAAAGTCCAGGTATATTTCTTTCAAGTTGTCAAACAGCGCATGGTCGAATCCCCGTAGTTGTGGTAACGGTAACTCGCAGAGAGCGATGAAGTATTCAACCTCTACCATTACCCTGTAACGAATCAGGGCACTCTCGGAAAAGTAGTTTGCCAAGCTATCTACTTTGTCCCTGTATCTGCCGTCAATCGGCGAAATTGCTGTTAATGCTTGCATATGTTATTTGTTTTTCACGTTATTGTTAAATCAAGGAATTTACTTTCTCACGCGAAAGTACAAAATAGTTCGTAAAGTTTATAAAGTAGTGGAAAGTTTATAAAGTTCGTAAGGTTCGTAAAGTCTGTGGACTCCTAGTAGGGCGTTTTGTCTATGGCTGCAGGAACTGCCGACAGATACAGTCCGGAGGACGCCCGTGATTTTGGACTTTATGAACTTTCAGAATCGAAGATTCGACTTTACAAACTTTATGAACTCTAAGGCCACGTCGTTGCCTTGATGTTTGCGAAAAAATGTTTAAGTTTACGGGAAATTTAATGCACTGTTTATGGGTTTTGCACGAGATTTTTCGAGAGGAATACGAGCATACGGGAAGGCGATAAGTTTGTTGTTTTCTAGTAAGTTGTGGTATTTTATGCTTTTCCCGGTGGTAATTGTCATCGTGTTGTTCGTGGCCGGTAATTATGCCGTGGGGTATTTGGGGGACGGACTTTCCGGTGTGATCGAGGCGAAAATGACGGAGTGGATCGAGGGTATATCGTGGTTGGAATGGGTGTCGGGAGTGGCCGGATTCTTGGTAAAGTTGTTAACCCGTTTCCTGTATTATATACTATTTATTTCGTTCGGGGGGTACGTGGTAATGGTGGTGATGTCGCCCGTTTACTCGTGGCTTTCGGAACGGACGGAAGCGATCGTGTCGGGACGGGAGTACCCGTTTAACCTGAAACAATTGGTTTGGGAAATCGGACGAGGTATTGCGATTTCGTTACGTTGTATGATCCTGCAATTACTCGTGATGATTGTGTTGTTTTTCGGCTCTTTTATTCCTTTGGCCGGATTGGTTATGCCTGTACTGACCTTTGGAGTGGGGGCTTATTTCTACGGGTTCGCTTTTATGGATTATGCTGTGGAGAGAAAGCGTTTCCGGGTAAAGGAGAGTGTTCGTTATATGCGACATAATGCGGGAAGCGTGACGGCTATCGGGACTGTGTTTGCCTTGTCGTTGATGATCCCGTGGGGGAGTATCGTGGTTTGCAGTTTCGTGTCGTTACTTTCAGTAGTGGCGGGAACGGTAGTGGTCGAGGAACAGTTGGGGGAGGAAAATATTCAAAAATTGAAAGATATAGCATGATGAGAAAGTGGTTGATTGTTTTGGTTTTGTTGATGGGAAGCCTGCAGATGTTTGCCGGGGAGGAAAAAAATGATTCGGGGGAGAATCGGGAACTGGTTTACAAGGTGGATATTAAGGACGAGATTGGTCCTAGTATATGGCGGTTGGTGAAAAGGTCTTTTGACCGGGCCACGGACGAAAATGCAGATGTTATTTTGGTACACATGAACACGTACGGGGGAATGGTAGTATATGCCGATTCTCTGCGTAGTTTGATATTGAATTATCCGAAACCGGTGTGGGTGTTTATTGATAATAATGCAGCCTCCGCGGGGGCGTTGATTTCTATTGCCTGTGACCGTATTTATATGCGGGAGGGGGCGAATATTGGTGCGGCAACAGTCGTGAACCAAACGGGGGATGCCATGCCCGATAAGTACCAGTCATATATGCGATCGATGATTCGGGCCACGGCTCAGGCGCACGGGAAGGATACTGTGATAGAGAACGGGCAAAGGGTGATTCGTTGGAAACGGGATCCGAGGATTGCCGAAGCTATGGTGGACGAGAGGGTTGTAGTTGAGGGGGTAACGGATAGCGGGAAAGTGGTAACGTTTACTCCGCATGAGGCGATACAATACGGGTTCTGTGACGGAATTGCGGAGAGCGTGGTGGAAGTGTTACAGAAAGAGGGAATTACGAATTACGAGTTGCACGAGTATAAACCGACGACGATGGATCGGTTTATAGGGTTTCTGATTAGCCCGATCGTGCAAGGGATTTTGATCATGATTATTATCGGGGGAATTTATTTCGAGTTACAGACTCCGGGAGTTGGGTTCCCCTTGGTAGCAGCGATAACAGCGTGTTTGTTGTATTTTGCCCCGTTGTATTTGGAAGGGATGGCAAATTACGTGGAGATGATCCTGTTTGTGGTGGGGATTATCCTGTTGCTGCTGGAGATATTCGTGATACCGGGTTTTGGTGTCACTGGGGTACTGGGAATTGTTTGCGTGGTGGCGTCGTTGGTATTGGCGGGGATTGATGATTTCACGTTTGATTTCTTGCCGGATTTTACAAGTGCTATTATTCGCTCGTTGTTTTTCGTGGTGAGTTGTTCGTTACTTTCACTATTCGGGAGTATTTGGTTGAGCCGAAAATTGTTTGGTTCCCGGCGATTGAATTTTGCTCTTCATGCAGAACAGAAAGTGGAGGATGGTTTCGTGGGCGTGGATATGGCGGCAAAGGAGGAGATTGGTAAGGTGGGAACTACATTCACAGATTTACGTCCGGCGGGGAAGGTAATGATCGGAAACGAGGTGTATGACGCCGTGTCAGACACGGGTGCTTTTATTGAGAGAGGAAAAGTGGTACGGGTGGTTAAATACCAGGCCGGGCAGGTTTACGTGGTTATAAATTAAGAGAATATATATAAAAAGAGGTGTAAAATTGGAACGATATGGGAAATCGAACAATAGGTATGATAGGTGTGTTGTCGTGCTTACTGGGAGTGAACACGGTTTCATATGCCGGAGAGGCAGGAAATGATGTAAGTAAAAATCATGCAAGATGTATGGTCATGCAGGATGATGAGCGAGTACAAAACTGGATGAAACAAGCGGGGAAGCATTACGACGAGGAGAATTACGGGGAGGCGATGAAATACTATCGCTTGGCAGCAGATGCTGGGAATACGGAAGCTCAGAATATGGTCGGATTGCTATATGATTTAGGATTAGGTGTGCCGGAGAATAACGCGGAAGCGGTGAAATGGTATCGGAAGGCTGCTTTGAACGGTGATTTTTATGCGCAGAATAATTTGGGGTTAATGTACAAGGATGGTGAGGGGATTGCTCAAAATTATGCGGAGGCTGCAAAGTGGTTTCGTAAGGCGGCGGATCAGAATTTTGATGAAGCATATTGTAACCTAGGTCTTCTTTATGAAGAGGGAAAAGGGGTTGTCAAGGATGTGATTGAGGCTGTGAGATGTTATCGGAAATCGGCAGAGCTTGGGAATGCAAGAGGACAGTGCTGTTTGGGATATATGTACCAGTGTGGAGTGGGTGTTGAAGAGGATGTAGCCGAAGCCGTTAAGTGGTATCGTAAAGCAGCTGATCAAGAATATAACAGGGGCTTGTTTAATCTTGGTGTGATGTACGAAACTGGAGTTGGGGTTGGTAAAGATAAAGATATGGCTAAGGCATTATACGAGAAAGCTGCGGAGTTAGGGTACGAGCAAGCTACTGAAAGACTGAAGTTGTTATCAGGTGAAAGGGCAACTCTTTCAGAAGCGGCACTCAAGGAGTATTCTAGTCGGGCGGCTAAGTATTATAACGAGCAAAATTACACGGAGGCTCTAAAAAATTATTTAGTAGTGGCTGACTATGATGATGCCTATGCCCAATACATGGTCGGATGGTTGTATAAAAATGGCAAGGGGACAACGCAGAATTACAGAGAGGCGTCTAAATGGCTTTTGAAGGCAGCTAATCAAGGGAATATTTCCGCTATGAATGAGTTGGCTATCCTGTACGAGAATGGGAACGGGGTAGGTCAGAATTTAACGGAGGCGGTAAGGTGGTATCGGAATGCCGCAAATAAGGGAAACAAATATGCTCAATATAATTTGGGACGGATGTATCAGTATGCGAAAGGTGTTTCGAAAGACCTGTCTATGGCCAAAGTATGGTACGAAAAATCGGCTAACCAAGGATTTGATTCTGCCCAGAATAGTCTTGGAAACCTGTATTATAACGGGGAGGTGATTTCACAAGATTATGGTAAGGCAATGGAATGGTATCGTAAGGCTGCCGCACAAGGTAACATGTATGGAGAGTTTAACGTGGGATTACTATATGAATATGGTTACGGTGTGACAAAGAATATTGAGGAGGCCGTGAAATGGTATCGCAAGGCGGCTGATCAAGGTATGGATCGGGCGAAGACCAAATTGCAGGAGTTAGGACGCTGATCGATTATTTGATCTTTTTCAACAGACGATTGTATTCGTGTAAAAAGTTCGGGGTGAAAATGTTGGCGGCTGCATTTTGTTCGATCTCTTTGCGTGACCAGAAACGCCCCTCGTCTACTTCGTCGTTATTGATGTGAATGGCGTCATGAGAGGTACAAAGAAAAGGGAATACGAGTTCTCGTTCGCGGGAACTCTCCCACACGTAGGAACCGAGGAAACGGGCCTTGAATTTCGTGATACCCAATTCTTCGAAAGTTTCCCGTTTTAAGGCATCTTCTATTTTCTCTCCCAGTGCGACGTGTCCGCCCACGGCAGTATCCCACATTCCGGGAAGAAAGTTCTTTTTCATGCTGCGTTTTTGCAGGTAAATGTCCCCTTGTTCGTTGATAAGGTGGAGATGCACGACGGGATGCAGGAGCATGGAGCCGGAATGACAACTTCTACGGGTAGCTTTGCCGACGACTTCGCCTTTCTCGTTCACGATAGGTAACCATTCGTCCTGACTGGCTGCTTTGGCAAGTAGTCTGTTCTTAACAAATAACGTGAGGAAGAACAGGGCAATCAGAATATACAATAGAGGTCCTTCTATGAATTGATGTATTTCTTCGTCAAAGATAAAGGCAGAAGTGAAAGCTAGGACTGTATGCAATACGAGCAGGTAAAATAGCAGGCGTAACATCCGGTGCATGGCTTGTTGCTGTTCCGGGGTGATTTGTAATGTCTTACGGTATGATTCGGGCAATGTCTGAGTCATGTCCGCTTTCGAAAATGCAAATATCCCGATTAGTACACACATGGCTGCCTCAACGATGGTTTGTTGTATCCTTTCAAAAGAAGTTCCTTCGAGCAACACGCTGACTGCCGCAAGGGCAATGAAGAACAGGGTGTTGAAGAGTGTCATTTTGTTGATACGTTTCTCCCTGATCCATGAATAGAAAAACTCTCCGGCTCCTAACACGATTACGGCTATCAAACCGACTTTCGGACCAAAAAACTCTTCGGCAATGAAGTATAGAAGAATAAGGATAAAGGAGGGGAGAAGGGACTTCATACAATTGAAAATTGAGAATTGAAAATTAAAAAGCAGGCTACAAGTGGAATGATAACTTGTAGCCTGTAAACTTGTAACTATCTGATTTCAGCGTTGAACAGGTGTTTGTAGGTACCCATCAACTTGTTCATGATTTTATCGATCTGTTTGTCCGTGAGGGTCTTCTCTTCATCGAGAAGGGTGAAACTGACGGCGTAGGATTTCTTGTCTGCACCGAGTTTTTCTCCCTCGTACACGTCGAATAACGTGACGGATTTCAGTAATGATTTTTCTGTACGGAACGCCGTTTCTTTGATTTCCTTGAAAGTGACTTTCTTATCAAGCAACAAGGCTAAATCCCGTTTTACAGAAGGAAATTTCGGTAGCGGGGTGTAGGTTACCTTGAGGTTTTTGATGGCTTTCAGAATGTTTTCCCACGAGAATTCAGCGTAGTAGACTTCTTGATTAACATCTGCTTTTTTCAGCGGGGCTTTACTCAAGATACCCATGGATACGATATGTTTATCCCCGGCTTTGTACGTCAATCCTTCCCGGAAGATGTCCTTGTCAGTGGCATCAATTTTCAAGTTATCGGGGTGAAGTCCTAGACGGGTTAATATCATTTCGCAATACGCTTTCAAATAGAAGAAGTCAGTTTTCGCCTCTTTGACATTCCAGGTGGTCATGTTTTTATTCCCTGTGATGAAGAGAGAAAGCAAGTTGTCTTCTTTGTATTGTTTTTGCGGGTTGTCAATACCTTCTTTTTTGTTGAAGGTGTAGCCTTTACCGAATTCGAATAATTTCAAGTTGTTGTTTTTCCGGTTGATGTTGTAAGCAATGTTTTCCAGTCCGCCGAAGAGCAAGGATTGACGCATAGCTCCTAAGTCTGCACTAAGCGGGTTGAATAACATTACCGTCTGCGTGGGATCGAAACACTTGAAGTCCTCGTAATAGCTAGCTTTCGTCAATGAATTGTTCATTACTTCACAGAATCCGTTTGCTGCTAATAGGTCTGAGATGATATTTTTCAACTGGAAGTCATCCGGCTTTTCGGAATAGCTTAGCGTGGATCTTACGCTGGCAGGTACTTCCACGTTGTTGAAACCGTAGATGCGGAGAATATCCTCGATTACGTCAGCTTCTCTTTGCACGTCAACACGGTAGGGGGGTATATTCAATAAAAGACCCTCTTCGCACTCTTCCACGATTTTTATTTCAAGAGAACGGAGAATGTTTTTGATTATCTCATGGTCAATTTTTTTACCGATCAATCGATCCACGTGAGCATATTTTATGGACACTTCGAAATCCTTCACGGGTTCCGGGTAGATGTCGATAGGAGCGCAAGTAATCTTACCTCCGGCAACTTCCTTAATCATCATGGCGGCTAATTTCAGCGCGTAGATCACGATGTTCGGGTCTGTTCCCCGTTCATAACGGAAAGAGGCATCCGTGTTCAAACCATGACGGCGAGCTGTTTTGCGGACGAATACCGGGTCGAAACAAGCACTTTCCAAGAACACGTTTGTTGTTGTGTCCGAAATACCGCTTTCCTGTCCACCAAATACTCCGGCAATACACATGGGGGCCTCGGTGTTACAGATCATCAGGTCATCCTCGTGTAATTCTCTTTCTACTCCGTCTAAAGTGGTGAATTTAGTTCCTTTGGCAACACTCTTCACGATAACTTCGTTTCCTTTTACTTTGTCTTTATCGAAAGAGTGTAAAGGTTGTCCCAGACCGAAAAGAATGTAGTTGGTCACGTCCACGATGTTATTGATCGGGTGTAATCCGATAGCTTTCATTCGGTTTTGTAACCATTCAGGAGACGGTTTAACGGTTACTCCTTCGATACATATTCCGGCGTACCGACGGCAAGCCTCGGGACGTTCTACTCGTACGGTGATTTTAGCATCCGTGCTGTCCGGTTGGAAATTTTCCACGGAGGGAAGAGTATAGTGAATATCTTGTGTCTGTTGTAAATAAGCGGCTAAATCACGAGCTACACCAAGGTGTGAGGCTCCGTCAATCCGGTTCGGGGTAATATCGACTTCGATAACCGTGTCCCGGTAAACGTTGAAATAGTCTGCGGCTGGTATTCCAACCGGGGTATTTTCGGGTAATACCATGATTCCGGCATGATCGGTTCCGACACCGATTTCGTCTTCGGCGCAGATCATACCATTAGAGGCTACACCCCGTATTTTTGATTTCTTGATCACGAACTCTTCATCACCTTTGTAAAGGGTTGTTCCTACGGTGGCAACGACTACTTTCTGTCCGGCAGCCACGTTAGGAGCCCCGCAAACGATTTGTTCCGGTTCACCCGTTCCCAAATCAACAGTCGTCACGTGTAAATGGTCCGAATCGGGATGTGCCTCGCAAGTTAACACATGACCGATGACCAATCCTTTTAATCCCCCTTTTATTGCCTCAAATTCTTCGTACCCGCCAACTTCCAGTCCGATACTTGTCAGAATTTTGCAAATCTCTTCAGTGCTTTGGTCGATCTTTAGATAGTCTTTCAACCAGTTCAGTGATACGTTCATATTTTGATTTTAAATTTTAGATTTTAAATTTTAGATTCTATTTATTGAGTGATTTATTGATTCTTGATTCTGTGATTTTTCCCCATAGGTTAATCACCTAGTCTTTAATCGTCAATCACTGAATCCTTTTAACTAAGGTCTAACATACGTTGAATGGGCAACCAGGCTTTTTCTCTCAAGTCTTCCGGGAGCCGTACTTCGTATTGCTCTTTTTCAAGAGCTTCGAGTACTTTTTCCAAAGTAACCTTCTTCATCTGTCCGCATATCGTTTTCGGGTGAATGGGGATGAACTCTTTGGTCGGGTTGTCCGCTTGGAGTTTATGGATGGTTTCCAATTCCGTGGCAATGATAAATCGTTGTTTCGGGGATTCCTTGGCATGTTTGATAATCCCTGCCGTGGAATACATGAAGGCACGAGGATGATTTAATACCCGGTCGTCGTGCGAACAACTGGATTCGGGATGAATCAGCACGTCAGCATCGGGATATTCTTCCAATTTATCCAGTACCATCTGGGTGTCAATTTTGTCATGTACGCAACAATCTCCATTCCAAATTTCCATTTCCCTTCCGGTAACTTTTTGTATATAAGCACCCAAATTCTTGTCGGGAACGAAAAGAATTTTTTTGTCTTTCGGCAGGCTTTGCACTATTTTCAAGGCATTGGAAGATGTGCAGCAATAGTCCGTGTAAGCCTTGACTTCAGCCGTGGTGTTCACGTAGCTGACAATGAGACCATCCGGGTTTGCTTTTTTCCATTCTCTCAAGTCATACCCGGTTACTCCCTCGGCTAAAGAGCAACCGGCTCCTTCTGCGGGGATCAGCACTTTCTTATTGGGGGAGATGATGGATGCTGTTTCTGCCATGAAATGCACACCGCAAAAAACGATAATATCGGCTTCTGTGGTTCCGGCCATCTGGGAAAGTCCTAGAGAGTCACCCAAATAGTCAGCGATGTCTTGTACTTCAGGACGAGTATAGTAGTGCGCCAAAATGATGGCGTTTTTCTCTTTCTTGAGTTGTTTTATCCTGTCGATAATCTCTGTCTGCGTCATAACCTTGTTTTTTGAGACTTCAAAGATATAATAATTTTAGATTTAATGATTTTAGATTGAAACTTACGAAAGTAAGTTTTATAATCCTCAATTTTTATCTTTTAGTTTTAATCTTTTAGTTCATCTTAATGTTCATGCTAATATCCAAAGCTGTAACCGAGTGGGTGAGGGCACCGACACTGATGTAATCAACTCCGGTGGCGGCAACACCTTGGAGACGGGGGATACTCATGTTTCCGGATGCCTCTGTCTTTGCTCTGCCCGCAATAAGTTTCACTGCTTCGGCCATAGTTTCATTACTCATGTTATCAAGCATGATAATGTCTGCACCCGCGTCAATGGCTTGTTGTACCTCTTCTAAGGTGGTGGTTTCTACTTCCACTTTGATACTTAACGGAAGATTCTGTTTCACGGCTTTCACTGCATTGGGAATACCTCCTGCAATCTTGATATGGTTGTCTTTCAGCATGATCATGTCGTAAAGTCCCATTCGGTGATTGGAACCCCCTCCGTGGTGTACGGCCATTTTGTCCAATACCCGCAAACCAGGAGCTGTTTTCCGGGTGTCCAATAGCTGGGTATGCGTTCCTGCCAGCTCTTTCATGTAGTGAGAGGTAGCTGTTGCGATACCGGACATTCGTTGCAGGATATTCAATGATAGACGTTCCCCGCAAAGTAACGTGCGGTAGCTGGCTTCGATGCGCAGGATAATATCCCCTTTCTTTACGGCAGTCCCGTCAGTAACGAGAGGCTCCCATACTATATCTTTTTCAAATCTTTCAAATACTTGTTTCGCGATTTCCAGTCCGGAAATAATACCGTCGGCTTTTGCTTTCATTTCGGCAACCGCTTTAGCGTGTACCGGGATAATGGCATTGGTCGTAATATCTCCCGTTGCGATGTCTTCTTCTATCGCAAGGTCGATGAGTCTGTCTATGAGCGAATCGTACATATATTAATTTTAGATTTTAAATTCAACTAATTTCTTGATTTATGATTTTAAATTAAACTCCCTCCCGGCTACGCCGTACTCCCTCTATAAACAGAGGGAGAGTTAAAAATACCATCTTGAGATTGAAGAGTAACTAAACTCCTCCTCTGTTTATAGAGGAGGTGCCCGAAGGGCGGAGGAGTTCTCATTTTCAATTCTTCATTTTCCATTTTCAATTGTTCAGGATTACCGGTGTTGTTTTGATCTCTTTGCCTTTCTGTTGAATGATATGGCAAACATAGTCATCATTCGGGGTGGGGTAGTCGGAACGGAAATGACCTCCGCGGCTCTCTTTACGGAAGAGGGCGGAACGGATGATTAATTCGGCGACGGTAAGTAGGTTTTTACTTACCAGCGAATAGTATTCGTTCTCTTCGAATATTTCGGTTTGTTCCAAACGGAGCAAGTTTTCCAATCCTTCCTGCAATCCGTTTTCCGTACGGATAATCCCGGCCTCTTGAGTCATGATGTCGGCGACCTTGTTTTTTAAAGACAGGTAGGCATCTAGTTTCTCTCGATCCAAGGAGAATGAAGGTATGGTTTCCGGAATCGGGTCTTCCCGTCGGTTACGTACGGAGTCTTCCACGGCACGTTTTCCGAACACCAAACATTCGATCAGGGAGTTAGACGCCAGTCTGTTGGCACCCATGATACCGGATGAGGCGAGTTCTCCGCATACGTACAAGTGTGGGATATTGGTACGTCCCGTGAGATCCGTTTTCACCCCGCCCACGGTGTAATGTGCTGCAGGAGCCACCGGAATACGGTCTGTCATGTCGATACCTAATTCCGCACATTTCTCGAAGATGTTGGGGAAACGTTTCTTGATCTTTTCCGGGTCAAGGTGTTTTAATGACAAGTAAACGTAGTCCTCGTGGTGTTCTTTCATTTGTTGGAATATGGACTGGGCCACGATGTCTCGCGGGGCAAGTTCAGCCAATTCATGTTTTCCCACCATAAAGCGTTCGCCTTGCTGGTTCAACAGGTGTGCGCCTTCACCGCGAACGGCCTCGCTCACCAGATATGCCTCTCCGGTAGGAGTGTAGATAGCGGAAGGGTGGAATTGAATGAATTCCATGTCCACGATTTCGCACCCCGCATTATAGGTTAAAGCCAAACCGTCTCCAATGGTCGTGTGAGGATTGGTCGTTCGTTTATAGATGGCTGAGGTCCCTCCGGAAGTCAGGAACACGTTGTGTCCCGTGAAGATCTCTTCTCGGTTCTCGTTAAAATCCCAGCATCTGACACCGTAACATCCGTGTTCATCTTGTAACAGGGCGATGACGGCATGATTATCGAATATTTCCACGGTAGGACAATGCTCCACTTTATCAATCACGAAATTCGTGATCATTCTTCCGGTGGCATCACCTCCGGCATGAAGAATTCGTTTCTGGTGGTGGCCTCCTTCTAGCCCTAGAGCCAGCTCCCCGTTTTCCGTGTCAAAGTGCATACCGTCATTGATTAATTCCTGTATGCGGGCAGGCCCTTCATTTACCAGTACGTTCACTGCGGGATAGTCACATAGACCTCTTCCTGCCGTGATCGTGTCTTGAAAGTGAAATAACGGGGCGTCATCTTCTCCGGTGACAGCCGCAATACCTCCCTGGGCGAAATAAGAATTACTTTCCCTGATGTTTGATTTAGTTAATAGTGCAACTTTCCCGTAGGCAGACGCACGATAGGCCGTGTAAAGACCCGCTAAACCACTCCCGACAATGATATAATCGTAATTACGCATTTTTGTGTCATGTAAATTGGCACGAAATTAGGATTTTTTTATCTATATCCCGCCTCTTTCCTTCGTTTTTTCAAGATTTCTTTCCTTCACTCCGTGTTTCTTGAGTTTTTCGAGAAATAGGGAATACCAATAGAAAAGCGTCAATCAAGGTGTTATCTGAAGTCCGTGAATGATTTGTTGAATTTTTCCCCGTATGCGTTTAGATATTCTTTCGTGAACTTCTCGTAACTTTTTTTAGCCAAAGAGTGTTTCCCTAGAGCCGCATAGGCATTTATCCGCAACTGAAGTGCGTGTTCGTTAAGTTGGTCAAACACGGATATGGAGTCTGCGATTTGTAATGCCAAATCCGGTTCCATGATGGTATTCACGGAAATTGTCGAGTAACTAACAAGAGTGTCAATGATATAATCAGACACGGTGGCTTTGAAACGATCTAACCATTCATATCCGGTATCCGAGAGGAAACCTCCTTGACGGGTGAGTTGGAGTAGTTTCAAGATGTCTTCCCGGGAGGAAAGTTTTCCTTTGCTATACAGTGTCAGGTAGTCATAATAATCGATATAGATGGTTTCCGGGTTTAAGAATAATTCCCAACTTCCGGTTTTATTACTCACTTCATTTTCACCTAGGGTGTCCAAAATACTCCGGAGCTTTCCAATGTTGACGGCCCGGTTATTTTTGGCACTTTGTTCGGTTTTATCAAACCAAAGGATCTCTTTCAAGCGTTCCGAGGTGATTCCTTTTTCGGGAGTGTGGGTCACCAACAATAAAAACAGCTCTTTCAAGAGCGGGGTGAATTTTTTGGTAATATTATTTCCTTCCGCATCATAGATGTGGAACCCGCCAAACAGGTAGATGGCATTCGTGGTGCGGGGAGAGTAGGCCGGCAGACTATCAGGAATAGTCTCCAGTTCGTTTTCCAGTTGGACAGCAGAGGCCGTTTGTTTCCGACGTAATAATTTCTTTCGGATATGAACCCCGCTGAATATCAATAAATCGATAATCAAGATAAACACGAACCAGTACCATATACTTTTAGGTATATGTTTGTCGGTTGTTTCAATGAAACGGATATTGCTGATCTGTAAAGCGGGATTTCCACTCGGGTCAAGCACTTGTTCCTTGTCAGCGGTAAAGGTAAATTTATATCCGGCTTTGGGATTAAAACCGAGGTTGTTGATGGTGTATAGTGTGTCACCGAGTTGAATGATGAACTCTTTCTTTTGTTGAAAGAGTGTCAGCTTGATATTGATTTCCTGCTCTCCGGATGTTGTTTTAAACTGGGGAATGGGAAGTTTCCTTAGGTTTTCTTTCGAATAAACAATGAGTTGTTGTAATTCTCCCCTGCGATAGTCGAGAAATACGTTATAATATTCATTTTCATTGGACTTGATCTGTAAGATAGGCCCGAAATAAATTTGTTGCCGAGGTTGCAGTAAAATATCAAAATCTAATAGTAGACGTTTTTTCAAATAAATATAACGGTTTTTGTCTGCCGGGATCGTGTCGTTCTTTTCTGTTTCGCTGTTGTTTGTTTGTGCGGATAAAGTAACTTGATTGGAAATAACGAGCAGGAGTATAACTAAAACGCTCACGCATAGTTTATATAGTGCGAGATAGGTATTTGTTATAATTATATATTTCTTTGATTTTTTCATGCCCTGCAAATATAATATTTGCGGACGAGAATCGAAAGTAAAAAATGACTGCCCGACAAATAAAGATAGAGGGGTGTCGGGCAGTCTCAAGTAGACTTTGGTTGCAAAAAGTCTAGAATAAATAGTTTATGGTTTGAACCATCATAGCTTCAAAATCATGTGCCACACCTTTGACTATGACTTTCTTCCAATTGAATACCATATTGTTGGCTTTACTAATGCGTTCGCCTTCGCTATAATAATATTCTCCGCGGGCAAAACGATACAATCCCTGGGCATCGGATTGTTCGTCATGCCGCAAGGAATTATCATTGGGATCAATGTCCTGATCTCCCAATGCGACAATGAGGCTCGAACCGAACAAGTGGGAGAGTGTCGTGTTGTCTGTATAACCAGAGTTTTTCAACCCGTAGGGATATTCAACCTGTACGTCGGGAACCGTGTACCAGCCGGAATTAGCAGCAACAGCCTTGTTCAGATGCGTGTTCTGTTTAAAGGTCACGAAACGATGTACGAATTGAGCTCCGGCCGAATGACCGAACAGGCTGTACTGGTTGACTTGGTTCCCGGTTTCAGCCTTCACGTAACTGAATATAGCCTCGATCACGGAAAAAGACCATTGCTCTTCGGGAAGAGCCTCGTTCTTTTTGAACATGTTGCCTTCGATATATTCACTGGTGGAATAATATTCCTGTGGAAATTCCAAAGCAATGGCAATAACTTCCTTGCTCCTAAAATTCTTCATCCACGCTGCCAGGTAATCGTTGGCGTTTCTTCCGGTTCCGGGTAGGATAAACACGATCGGCATGGTCTTGATGTCTCCTTCCGGAATGTAGAAATGCAGGTTGATCGGTTTCGCTTTCAGGGGCTCGTAATCCGTGTAGGTTACAATCCCGTGGCCCGTACCCAGTTTATTTAAAACCGGGTCGTCCACGTCACTTTTCCATTCACAACTGCACAAGAAGAAGGTGATGAATAATGATATGATTAAATTGGTTTTCATCGTATCTGAAATTAGAAGATAATTTGAACTGAAAATTCTGCGCTAAGCTTTTCGTTTGCCGTTTTGAAGTTCGGGTTCTTCAGGTAGGTAAAAGCTCCTTGACACATCAAGCGGTTGTCGATAAAATATTTTGCCACGCTTACTGCATACTCATTGGTCTCCCAAAGCGGGGAGGTCTCCGTTTCTTTGAATTCCGGTTTCACTTTGCTGAACCGGGCATCGAATCCCCAACCGCTTTTCAAAAGGTAGCCCACCTGCACGTTATACCCGTTTCCAAGATTTAGGTAATTGGCAATCTCTTCCGGTTGCAGGGGTTGGTCTCCCGTGCTTTTTGTGTAAATACCTTTCAAGTCGGTAGCCGATGCGTTGACATATTCGGCCATAATGCTCCAACCTTGCCATTTGAATAATAAGTCGGCAGCGATTTTGCGAAGTGCCGGGAATTTAGAGTTTCCGTCTTTGTCATAAAGAACGAAATCTCCATGTCCTTCACCAACTTTGTTGCTTGCTCCGTCATTGTAACTCATGGCTCCACCAACCAATAATTTCGGTGATTCTTCACGAGCAAAATCTGCTCCCACACCGTCATTACCTGATTTGAATTCTCCTAATGGAAGTACGTCTAAACGCCCCCCGTATTTTAAACCTCCCATATCGACGTCAATAGAACTGGAACCGAAAGAGTTTCTTCCGTCTCCCGTGGTAATGGCGATAGAAGGTTTTAATGCTATTTTTCCAAGATAGAGTTTGCTTTCAAAAAAGAGTCCTAGTTCACGTCCGGTACCTGAGAAGTACTGGCTCACGATACTACGGTCTGCCATGCTCAGGTTCTTTTCGTGCATGATCATTTCCCGGTTATTGGTGAATGTTTGTTTTTGCCCGACGGTAATGGTCAGGTAATCTTTTAGGTTGTAAGCAGCCCAAGCATCCATAAGAGGGTTGGAGTCGGCAAAATTGGCTTCCAGCATGAACGTGAATTTATTGTGTAAAGCACCTCCTTTGAATCCGAAGAAGGCATTCTTCACGCCGAATAATGATTCATCCTCGCCATCTTTTTCATTCCGGTAGGCACCGTAAACTTGGATAAAACCGTTTAGGTTGAAGTTATATTCGCCACCATTCAAATTAATGTCAAGTCCTTTGCCTAATTCGAATTTGGCGGTATTTTTATTATCCTGTGCAATTGTTGCGGTTACTGATAATAATGTTATGATTGCTATAAATAATGTTTTCATAATGCTGTTATTCCCTTATTTGTCACTGTTCATTTTTCGGTAAACCGGTAATTCCTCTCCTTGTTTTGTTTCGTAGATCCGGTAATTGATAAATCCGTTTGCGGCTTCCGGTTCGAGAACCGAGGCTGCCACGTTTCCATTTTTCTGGTTCATGGGAACCACGAATGTTCCGGCAGGGAAGAAGACTTGTTTCGTGTTCACGGTCGTTTTTACTTTTACCGGGTAGAATTTTTCAAATAGTGAATATTCTTCTTTGTAAGAATCCACCGTGTAAGTTTCAACGTCGAGCGTCATGGGGACGGTCAATGTTTCAACCTTTACTCCTAGTTCCTGAAGTTTCCGGGCGATCTCCGGTTGGAGAGCTGAAATATAATAAGCCTCCGGGCGTTTCCGAACGAGAGTAGGGGTGGACTCTAAAGATAGATTGGCGCATACTTTCACGTTCACCATTTGGTTCGTGTTCATGCTGATAAACGGTAGTACGTAGTCATCCACGCTCTTGGGAGAACTGGTAACGACAATGTCATTCCGAGTTTGTGCGGCCTGTCGGGTGACACGCATTACTTCATCAGCATGGTCGTAGGCTGTTTTCAAGTAAGATTCTGCCAGCGTGAATGCCGTGCAGACTCTTCTTTTTAAAGAGGTCTTACCTATTTTCACACCTCTCAATTCCATCAAAATAGCAACGGAGTTTCCAAGAGAGAAAGCATTTGCTGTTGACCGGGGATTGATTCCACCCACGTTGAAAATGATTTCTCCGAACTTTTTGGCTGTCGTGAAATAGTCGTGGTGTCGCAGTTGTTTTGCGTCCAGAGCTTTGCGGGCGTTACCGACAAATGTCTGGGCTGTCAGGTTCCGTAACTCTTGGGGAACATTCAAGTTACCCGTGTAGAGGAACATGGCATCGAATGAATTCGTGATGTTGTCCGTGCTGATTAGCGTGTAGTCGGCACGAAGTGGTTGAAATTCATGAAAATCAATAACGACTTGAGGGGCATATTGATTGTAGAAATTTCTCAATACAACAGCCTCGGGAGTAGCCAGTTTACTTTGATCCCGGTTCAAGTCCAGCGTGTTGGCTGTCACTCGTTCCAAATGACTTCCCCCGTCGATGTTTACCATCGGAATAATGGTGATTTCCAAGCGTTCCAACAAATAAGCCAAGTCGGGATCGTTTAATAGGCGATCCATTGTGTAGAGCATACTTTCGGTGCTTCCCGGTTCGTCACCGTGTACTCGGCCGAGAAATAAAACTCGTAATTTGACATTTCGGGTCTTTCCGGCAATTCTTACGGCAGGTATTTCTACCCCTTTCTGGGTTTTCCCGATAAAGGACAAACTTGCTGTCTCCGGGTGGCGGGTAATCAAGTTATTGATATAGGACATCATTTCGTCGTAAGTCGTGCATACATTCCCTTTCTGGAACCACGGCGTGTGAATATCCATTTCCGGATCGGCAAAGAACTTTTTGGCCACCTTGGCAGGTTGTTGGGCCCATAAAGCACCTGCTTGTAGGAGAATCAATAATGTAAATAAGTATTTTATCATTGTATTCATCTTTTGCAGTTTTTAGAATGAGAATTGAATCATGGCTTGTAATAAAGTCTCGTTACCTTCCGTTACGATGCTATTCACGTTCTTGCTTCCCGGTTCGGCATCCACGAACACGACGGAGGCCTGTACTTTCACCGCGTATGATTTGGTCAGGTATTTGGAAACACCGACTTCGTAGAAGTTATTACGGTTAAAATAGAGTTCGTTGTGCAGGAAAGAGTTTTTATCCGGGTCGAAATGTGTGTAGCGGGCGTCGATAGACAAGCGGTTTTGGAACATATACCCCGCTTGAATGTTATACCCGGTTCCCAGCATCATACGGGCTTTCACGTAGTCTTTCATGTTTCCGCTGAAATCGGTGGACGTGGTCCCGTCGTTTCTCACCCGCTGGGTGATTTCACTGGGAACGTGAGCCCAGGTTTTCACGAATTCTCCTAGTACGGAGAAACCCATGTATTTAAAATGGAAGTCTGCACCGAATTTGATGTAATCCGGCAGGGCTTCCTTGTTTTCGTCATTCAGGTAAAGAATGGAACCGCTTTCCCGGCCTCTCCGGTCACTGATTCCCACGTTATAACTAAAAGTTGTACCGACAGAGAGTTTCGGGGTAACTTCCCTTGCCATGTCTCCACCCCGGTTCTCCCCGTATGCCCGGAATAAACCGAAAGGCAGGTAATTGATGCGGGCTCCGTATTTGAGTCCCCCGTGACGACGGGTAAACGTGGCACTACCGTCACCGTCAGTGATAACAATAGAGGGACGAAGGTATGCCGTATGACCGATGCGGAATGATCCGTCAACGAAAAGACCTACTTCCCGGATGGACCCGAAGTAAGAGGATAGTTTGCTGCGATCCACGAGTTGTAAGGTATTTGAAGTGATTCCGAGTTCGCGGTTATCGGTTGGCGTGGATTTTTGTCCGAAACTTAAAGTAAGTCCTTTCACGGGTTTGTAGGCAATAAAGGCATCCAGTAACATACCGCTTAATTCACCGTCACCCCCGTTGGCTTGTGCAAAGTCGGTTTGTAAACGGTAGCTGACTTTACCACCCCACGCATCTCCGGAGAGGCGTAGGCGTAAACGTCTCATACGAAAACGGGAGTAGAACTGATCGTCTCCCTCGTATTTACGGGTTTCAAACGTGGTTTGCAAGAAACCTCTCAAGTTTATATTATATCCACCATCCGGGGCAGAGAAAGTGATCCCGTCTCCCAAACGGTATTTATTCACGATGATCTTGGCTGCATCGGAATCTGCTGTTAAAGTTTCTGTGTCACTATCTTCGGAATCCGTTTCCTGAGAAAAAGCGGGGAACCACAGAATCAAGATGAACAGCATGACTATGAACTTATATTTTTTCATCTTTTTAATTTCAAGTTATCTATTCAAAATTTCCAGCCTTGACTAATTTTCCTCCCTGCATCCACACGGTACCGCCCACGATCACATTTTGCAAGTTCAAGTCATTGTCAAAGAAACACAGGTCGGCATCGTAATCCGGGGCGATACGTCCTTTCGTCCGTAGGGTCATGTTTTTAGCCGGATTCGTTGTAACCGGGCGAATGGCATCCTCTATGGGCATACCGCCTTCTTTTACCAGTTTCTGTACTTGTTGTAAATTCAGATGTAAGGGAGCTTTGTAGAAAATGAGATTTCCGGTTTCCGGGTCTTTTTTACTCATTCCCGCGTTTCCGTCACTACTGAAGGTCATTTGTTCGATTGACACGCCTTTTTCCAACCCGTGTAATAGAATCTTGTACGGTTCATCGAACTTGGTCCCACCCGTGGATATATCGATGATTCCTCCTAAAGAGGCAAATTCAATGGCCTCTTCGAAAAGTGCTGTCGTTCGTCCCACGTGAGTCGGGGAGATGTGCTTTACCAAAGTCGGGTATTCCCGTGCAATTTCCAGGAGAATCTGCATCCGGGAAGGTAAGGCGCCTAGGTGGATGTGCAGAACCCCTCCTTTGCCGGAAGTCAAACCGCCCACGTGTACTTGGTTGATTAGGCGCAGTAACTCCTGTTTCGTGGGGAATGAACACCGTTCGTCGCTGATGGCTACTTTACAACCGATAATCTTGTCGATAAACAACATATCTTCCGCAACGCTTTGCATGATGGTTTTGGGTGGTACTGCAAAATAGCTTGTGAGCATATATGCCCCGATACCGTATTGCTCTAACGATTTACACTTGGCGTAGAGCGTGGTCAATTCTTTTGTGATCCCGTCTGTTCCCAGCATACCGACAACCGTGGTTGTTCCACAGCGAATCAGTTCACTCGGTTGTACTTCCGGGGTGATGGAAAAGTAGCCGCTTTTCCCTCCGGCACCGATAATGTGCATGTGTTGATCGATGAAACCGGGGGTCACGATCAAGCCCCCGGCATCGATCATAGAGTGTTTTACACCCGTTAAATCAATCTGATCGTCAATCATAACGATTTTCCCGTTACACACGAGCAGATCTTTTATCCCCAATTTTTCAGGGGCATATATATTTGCGTTCTTTATGATTGTTATATTCATATTTTAAGCAATAAAAAAGTGATAAATTAGCATGACAACCATCGTGAATGATAACGGGATCAGATTCCGGCGGGCCAGATCGAACGAAGATACACCCGCGATTTCCGATATTGCAATGATCACACCCGCGATGGGGGAGGCTGCCCGTCCCATACTGGAGGCCAACTGCATGGGTAGGATCATGTGAACCCCTTCAACTCCCACTTTTGCCGCGATAGACGGCACGAGTGGACCGAAAGAGAAGAATGATGCGTTACCACTTCCCATGAGCATGGAGGCCGCGAAGATGAGTAATGTCATCAATATGGCGATCCCTGCACCGGAAAAACCGATGTGTTGTGAAAGCATCACGAGTGAATCGATAAACCCTAGGCTGATTAATCCCCTGGAAAAGACTTCTGCCGCCACGATCAACGTGATGACTGTGGCAAATACTTTTCCCATCCCGTCCCAGAACGTTTTGATAGATGCAAATACTTGTTTGATATTGCGTTGACGAATGAATTCAAAAACGATGGCAACGAAGAATGACATCAGCATGGCTGTTGTTGTGTCGAGTTCTACCGAAAAACTGAATAGCTGGATATATTTGGAGAACACGATCAACAGAATCAGAGGTAATACCGGGAGAATGGCATAGATTAACGGAACGTCAACCTTGAAATCTTCCTGTTTCACTTCTTCTGTTTGTTTCTTCAAAGCGTCTTTTTTGTCGTAATAGCGATTACTGAAATAATACACGATCATGAGCAGTATCGTCATAGGGATCGTCAGCGGCATTTGATGTTCTATAAAGTACATCACGTTATTCATTCCCACGAGTTCCGATGCCCGGGCCGTGTTGGCCGATGCCGGACCCATGTCGAATACCGTGCAGGCTGAAATCACCGATACGGCGGATAGTTTACTGACTCCTAGGCTTACCAGTACGGGGTAGATGGATGCTACTAACAATAACCCCAAACCCGTGGCCGAGGGGGTACAGATAAACAGAAGTTGTCCGATAGGGATCACTAGCGATGCTGCCAGATAGGGGTACTTCCGGAAGATGGATAGCGGTTGCATGGAAACATATACCAGAGCATCACTTGCTTTGATTTGTTTCATGTAAGCCACGAATCCCCCGATGGTCATAATCATCAGTCCCACGCCCGCACCTTTCTCGCTGAATATTTCTTGTATCACCTTGAAAAGGTCGAACTCTTTTAGTCCCGTGGCATTTTTCAGTTCCGGGATGTCAAATCCCAAGATTAAGGCCAATGTCAACATGGCCAGTCCACTGAAAAGTAATACCGCTTGGGCGTGATACTTCTTAAACAGCCAATAAGCTGTCAAGGCGATGAATTGAATGGATATAAGTGCTCCTATGTAAATCATGATTGTAATTATTTCTGTACTCCGTCAGATTTGGAGGATAAATTATCATATATTTCAGCCGGAATTGTAAACGGCGCTCCCGGGTTACCACTTAATTTTATGGAAGTCAATTTTGTGTTTTTGGATAAATCAATTGTGGTCAATTCATGATTTGTCATTGACAATGTGGTTAATTCCGTATTTTTGGTCAAGTCTATACTAGATAGTTTCTTCGCTCCGGTTTTAGTGCTTGCATTGTAACTAAAGTCTATCAGTTTTGTATTTTGGGTTAAATCCAAAGATGTAATCTGATTGTTATTTAGATCCAATGTCGTGAGTTCAACCAATTTGGTAATATCTAAGCTCGTCAAACTATTGGAAACCAATCTTAATATGGTTACATTTGAGAAATATTCGATACCACTTAAATCTTCTATTGGATCTTGTGCTGTTGCTAAACCTGCTGCGGCTAAAGCTTTCTTATCATCATTTCTCTTTCTTAAATCCAATTCTCCCGTGTAAGTCGCTGCTTTTTTCTTGTCTATTTTATAAGAACCGTTTTCTTCAACCACGAACCCCTTACCTTCGAGACGATAATTTAAATATTCTCCCAAAGCCTTATCCGGAATAATATAGTATTCGTCAGTTACCGGGGGTGTTGGGACATCACCGCCTTCAACACCGTCTTTTGTCGTTAGGTTGTTATAAATTTCTTCTGGAATTGTAAACGGTGCACCGGGATTATCTGATAACGATACCGAGGTAAGTTTTTTATTTTGTGATAAATCTATATTTGTTAATTCGTGAACACGCAGATCGAGGGAGGTTAATTCCGTGTTTTTTGATAGGTCGATAGAGGTCAGTTTTTGTCCTTCTGCCGCTTCACCGCTACCACGATAATTGAAGGTCACGAGTTTCGTGTTATGGGTTAAATCCAAAGAACCTACTTTATTAAAGTTCATTTTCAGTTCGGTTAAATTAACCAGTTTGCTTATATCGAGTGACGTGATATTATTGGATGTGAGTGCAAGGGAATTAAGTCCGGTAAGGAATTGGATTCCATCAACATCTTGAATCTTGTCTGCGGCTGTAGTTAATCCGGCTTTTTGCAGTTTTGTGATAGACGCCTCTGTTTTACTGAGATTAATATCTCCTGTAAATTCTTTGGATTCTACCGTGTCAATGACGTATGAGGTCACTGCATTTCCGTCTTCCGTAGTGGTTTGGGAATAAACACCTGTCACTTTCAGGTATTTTAAATACTCCCCGAAAGCGTTATCTTTAATAGTATAAAGATTGCTTTTGTCATCCGGACCGGAGTCTTCGGTAAATGATACGTCATCTGTCGTGCAGGCTTGAAAAGCGAGCAGGGACAAAATGAATGCAACGCATAGATGTTTTGTTTTCATAGTGAACTGATATTTATAATTAATGATTTTAATTCATTTTACCATCAACAAATTTATCCCCGAAGGGTAAACAGATCGATAAATAATCTGCTAACAAATCATTAATTATTGCCTTTTTTCAGTTATTGATCTTGTTTTTCAGGACAAAAGTACGTTTTAGCATTAAAAATTCATGTATAAGAAGAAAAAATAGAATTAAATAGTAATTTTGAATTTGTGAATGATATATGACATGAGGATGAAAATATATGGGTTAATCATTATTGCTCTTTTGATGGGTGCCTGTTCTTCGGACAAGCCTTCTAAAAAGTGTATTTACCCGGCAGGAGATTTATTTTTCAGTAAGGAAAAGGCAAGTTGGAGTGAGGTATATATCGATAAGGAGTATGCCGACACGGTGCTGGTGTACAATCCCACGAAAGCGGGGATTCGTCTGGAAGGTTTTAATCATTTCCCGGAGATCACCTGTCGGAAGATAGGGCACTCTGAGCAAGATTGGAATCTAGGAGGATATACCGTAGAACCCGGAACTTGTGACACGTTAATCGTGACGTTACGTTTAAAGAATGAGTCCATGTTAGGTAATTATTATAATGTGATGCGTTTCATGATAAACGGGGAGGTGGATTACGATTACGGGTTTATGATTGATGTGCCTGTACGGGAGGATTTTGCACATTGGAGTGAAGAGGAAAAAGCACAAGCCCCTCATTTCATGGTGGATTCGACGGAACGTGATTTTGGAACACTTCGGGAAGGAGAGGAGGCTAAGATGATTTTTAAAATCCAAAATGTTGGAGAACGTAACTTGATCATCCGTAAAATAGAAACCACTTGCGGTTGTACCGCGGTACTCCCCAGTCAACGTGTTCTTCTGCCCGGTAAAGAAATGGACTTGAATGTCATCTTTCACTCTGCCGGGCGAAACGGTAAACAGCGTAAAGTCATCACTCTCTTTTGTAACGATCCCCGTCAACCCACGATCCAGTTGATTGTGAAAGGGGAAGTGAAGGTTTAATCATTTGATCGTGAATTACTAAATCAATATTGGTTCTTTTTTCAAGTGAGGTCGTGGACGATATTTTTGTCTATGACCTGTAATCCGTGGGTATTCACCGGGTAAATATGGGGATTTAATACCTGAGTGTGTATTATAAATTGATTATATGATATAGTAATGACATAATATTTATTTTATAATTATTATAGAGTTATAATTTATTTCTTATTTTTATAGGAGTTGAATTGGAAATGAATAGGAGTTGAATGGGAGTTGGTATAATATAAGTATGAATAATATTTGTTGAAAATTTAGTATATTTCATTTAATAGGGGATAAACAGGCCTTGTTAACGGTAGGACGTGTTGCGTGAGTAGGGACGCAATACTTCCATTAGTCGAGCGAATTGGATTTATCCGGGTGTATTCCCATGATATGTAGATAGCGTGTTGTGATTTTATTGATTATCTTTGTTCAAGTAAAAAGGAGATAGAAATGGAATTACGAACAGAAAATGTGACGAGATACATCATGCCATTACGAGAAGGCGGCTCATTACCAGCATTGGCGGAGGCGGAGGATGGGTTCAAGTACGTGGTGAAATTCCGGGGTGCCGGGCATGGCACGAAGGCTTTAATAGCCGAACTGATCGGAGGGGAGATAGCTCGTGTTTTGGAGTTACGAGTGCCGGAGCTGGTTTTTCTACAACTGGATGAGGCTTTCGGGCAGGCGGAAGGAGATGAGGAAATACAGGATTTGTTGAAAGCGAGCCGGGGATTAAATCTCGGGTTGCACTTTTTATCCGGGGCTCTCGCATTTGACCCCACGGTAAACGTGATTGATGCGGAACTGGCCTCGAAAATCGTTTGGTTGGATGCTTTACTGACGAATATTGATCGCACGGTTCGTAACACGAACCTGTTGATGTGGCACAAGGAACTATGGTTGATAGATCACGGTTCATCTCTCTATTTCCATTATTCTTGGACAAATTGGCAGAAACACGCTTTGAGTCCTTTTGTGGAAATAAAGAATCATGTTTTATTGCCTCGGGCAAGTCAACTGGCAGAAGTCGATGCCGGATTGAAAGCTCGATTGACCCCGGAAAAGATAAGGGAAATCGTGGCGTTGATCCCGGAGGATTGGTTAAATTGGGATGATCTGGGTATTACAAATCAAGAAATACGGGAGACATATGTTCGTTTTTTAACGGAACGGGTTGCACATTCGGAAATATTTATAAAAGAAGCACAACATGCCAGAGAGATACTTGTATGAATATGCCGTTATCCGGGTTGTCCCGCGGGTGGAACGGGAAGAATTTATTAACGTGGGGATCATTTTGTTCTCCAAGCGGAAAAAATTTTTGCGGGCAAAGTACGTGCTTCACGAGGAAAAATTAAAGATGCTATTTCCGGAAATTGATATAGAAGAAATTCGGGTGAACCTGCAAATTTTCGATCGGATATGTTCCGGTTCTCGTGATGGCGGACCGATTGCCGGGTTGGATATTCCGGAGCGTTTTCGTTGGCTGACGGCCGTTCGTAGCACGATTATCCAAACCTCTCGTCCGCATCCCGGTTTTCTGACTGATCCGGATGCTACTTTTGATAAGTTATTTGACGAGTTTGTGATGTAGGTATAAAAGAGAATAGGTGGAGAATTTCCACCTATTCTTGAAACACACACTTGAAGGATTATTTCACGATAATGGTAAAACAATCGTTCACGTCTTTAGAATATCCCTCGTTTTTGAAGTTTAATGAAATTAAATAATGTCCCGTGGGAATATCATGTTCTAAAGGCACTTCGAAGGTCCCGTCACCATATACTTTCAAATATTCCCACATCTTCTCGGCATTTCCCGTTGTCGTTTTGATGTCTTTTATGGAAACGTATATTTGGGTAGTTCCGTCTACTCCTTCGATTGGATTACTTACCCATGGCGTGCCCCATTGGGCCCGTTGATAATCTTCTCCGGCACCAACTTCTATAATTTGAGTGGGTAAGATGCCCCAACTGATCAATAGTTCCGGAGTATAATAATTTGGGTCTTCTGCCAGTAATTCATAGTAAAGCGGGTTATCCACTTCTTCTAATTGAGGGGGAGTGGTGTCCAGTTCTTTTTTAACGACCATCGTGTCGGGATTATAACCGGCATCTTCTGTTTGCAAAAAGCCGATCGTTACGTCTTGGCAACTCGACCCCAGATAGGTCGCAAGAACGAATATTCCCAATATGATTAGATTCTTCATGATTTTAAATTTTAAGTTCCACGTTAGATTTTACCTAGTACATAATTATAGTTCAATGCGTGTACTACCCCGTTTAGCGGTTGAATATCCGGGGAGGCTAATGGAACCATTTCCATGACATCAAACGAGTATAAGTACATGAAAATTGCTCCGGCATCCTTAACACCACCATAATCTGTTTTTTCTCGGTAAGCCCGTAATTTGTTCCCACTTTCGCAGGTAAAATCTGTTCCTCCGGTTTGTTCTTCTGATTCAATTTCGTAATCCCGGTCCCGGAAAGCAATTCCGTCTTTCAAATGTTTGCCTTTAATAACGTGGCGCAATACCATCTCCCGGCACCAATCTTTGTCGAGAGCTTGAACGAGATGTTCCGGATGATTTTTTTCATCTTCTGAGAGCGTTCTCCAACGCTCAGGCTCTCCGGGAAATTGTTCTTTTCCGGAAGCTTTATCCCACACGTAACGAAGAATGGACAGGGAAGGGGGAGCAAAGAACGTGATTTCTTTGTAATTTGGATCTTTCCCCTCGAAAAGTTGGGTGAGTTCCGCCCTTTCAATTAATTCTACGGTTAATTTCCAGTTGGCCGTGTCTTTCTGTAAATATTCCATGATGCTGCAATCGTGATAGGGTGAACTGATACCGGAATCAAACCAGTCTTGTTTTGTATCACAGGCGGAAAGTCCCGCGAGAATCAGAAAGTATACCCATATATTTATTCCTGTTTTCATGATATGTTCATTTTTATTTGTGTTCTTTTATTGTCTTTTTAGCCAATAGGTATTCTGCCTCATTAATGGATTATCCCAGTATAAGGTGCTTTCCAAAGCATTGAAAAATACTCCGTCAACCACGTCTTGGTCAGAAACATTTCGGAAGTTTCCGTAAAGTTCCGTTTTGTAGTACCCGTTCCGTAATACATCAAAATAGCGGGTTCCTTCCATCAATAATTCTTTTTCTCGTTCTTTGAATATGGCATAGCGTAGATTGCCGTCATACTCGGATTCATTGTAACGTTTAGCTTTTGCCCGATTGCGTATTTTGTTCAAGTCTGCAATAGCTCCTGCCCGGTCGTTTAATCTGGCCCGACATTCTGCACGTAATAGATAGATGTCAGCCAGTCTCCACCATGTTTTGTTTTGGTCGAAGTTGATAAATTGTCCGGCCATGTACCCGTCCGTGGCCACTCGGGCATAGCGCCATTTGTAAGGATAGGCGTATCCGCCGGTAATCTCTTCATCTTCTTGTTCCATCGTTTCGAACTCGTAAAACCAAGCGTCCCTGCGTAAATCGGTGACAGGGGTACCTCCATCGGTGTAGTCTTGAAACATTTCCCGGACGGTTGAATTTAATATTCGGTACTCTGTTTTTTTATTATCTCCGATTTTTTTACCGGGAATAGCCGGGTAAGCCTCGTAGCGCCGGCCTAGGTTGGTCATGTTACTTTCTGTCATTTCATCAAATTCATTCCAATATCCTCGAAATACACTTTCGAAAATACACTCTTTGCCACCGTCCACGAATGTTTTGGTACAAACTTCGTCAGGTGTTGATTCTAAATCATAAATATCCTGTCTATTGATAATTGCCGTACAAGCTGTATCAACCATACGCCATAATAGTTGTTCATCATAGTCCCGGTCTTGCGGTTGTGCCATATATTTACATCCGGCTTTCCAAGCGCATAGATGGGCCAGCACGGCGTTGGCTGCTCCCTTGCACGGGCGAGCCCTATGGGTTACGGAGGCTCCGTTGGATTCTTTCAGTTCGTTCCATTCCGGGAGAAGGCGTACGGCCTCTTTTGCTAATGATATTGCGTAATCCGTCACTTTGGGCCAGTTTGTTTTACCGATAGGTTTTAGCTCCACTTCATCCTGTATCATCACGCAATCCCCCCAGCGACGGACTAGATCTAGGTAAACGAATGCTTTGAAAAAAGCGATCTCACCCCTGTAAAAGTCCCGTCTTTCTTGTGGCATATCGACTTTGTTAATATAGGGTAAAGCAACATTGGCTGCTGCAATTACGTTGTAATTCCAATTCCATTGTGCGACATACGCTTCGGGATCTTCTTCTCTTAAAAAGTCATAGGAATTACTATGGCGATAGTCTGAATATTCTCCTCGCATTTCCGGTGAATACGGGGCCGAGGTCATGTTTACCCGTAAACTTTGTTCTGCCCCGAATAAGGCTGCCTCTATGTCTTTTTCCGTGTCAAAGGCGTTTTCAAAGGTGACCGAGTTTTCCGGTTTTAATTCGACCCACTCTTCACAGGCACACATCATGAATGCCCCGATTAGCGTTAAAAATAAGTATCGTTTTTTCATCGCTTAAAATTTCAATGTTAAACCTAATGTTAATTTGCGAGCTAAGGGGTAGGAACTCCCCACGTCTTCACCATTGCGGATGTCCACGATTTCAGGTTCAATACCGGAGTAATTGGTGAACGTGTGTAGATTTTCCCCGCTGGCAAAGATCCTCAACTCGTCCAGCCCGCATTTTTGCATCCATGCTTTGGGCAATGTGTAACCGATAGATACTGTTTTTATTTTCAGCCAGTTGACCTTTTCAACCCTTCGATCAACGTATCGTCCACTCCATAAATAAGTATCCCAATCATATTGCCATCTAGGGAAGTCCGGATTATCGCCGGGTTTCTCCCAGAAAGATACTTTGTTTAAGTTCATGACAATGGCCGGGTATTCTGCCGCACCAAAACCAGATAGGCACCTCGTTTGGGTGATGTTCAACATGTGTCGTCCCAATTGGAAACTTAATAGGATATTCACATCGAAATTTTTCCATTGGAATTCATTCACGATTCCCCCGGAGACTTTCGGTAAAGCACTTCCACAATATACCTCATCGTCAAAAGCATTTATTTTACGATTTCCATCCACGTCAATGAATTTGTAGTCTCCCGGTTTGTAAAACGTGGAGCTTCCCATTTCAGATGCTAAAGGGGCTTTTATACCTATTTGGTTGTAAAAAACGGGGACTTCATCCTGATAGTCTATATACCCGTCTGTTTTCAAGGCGTATATTCCATTTAGTGATTTTCCGATTACTCGAACCAAGTCTAAATCTTTTCCAGTATATGATTTTTCGAAACGATTCCAATTACGGGCAGCGTTCACGGATATTTTCCAATATAAATCGGACTTCCTGAATATTTCGTATTTGACCATGACTTCCAAACCTTCGTTGGAAACGGCTGCTGCATTGCGCCATTGACTACCATACCCGGTGTTTATCCCGGCACTAGGTAAGCGAACCCGGTCTAATAATTTGTCTGTATAACGGTAGTAATAATCAATCGTGATACCTAAACGGTGATCAAACATATCCAAATCTAACCCGAAATCATACTGGTCCGTTTCTTCCCATGATAATTTGTCATTATAAAGCCCGTCACCCCATTGGGGTTCGATATAACTATTTCCGAGGTAAGATGTACTTCCCACGTTCATAATTCCTAATGCTAAGTAATTTTGGGAAAAGTGCATCCCGGAACGTCCCCAACTGGCTCGTATTTTTCCAAAAGATACCCACCCGAGATTGTCTCTCACGAAAGGCTCTTCCGAGAAACTCCATGCTGCGGCTACAGATGGGAAAGTTCCCCAGCGGTTGTTTTTCCCGAACGTGGAACTCCCGTCTCGTCGGATACTGGCTGAAAAGAGGTATTTTTCCCGGAAACCGTATTCTAAGCGAGCAAAATAAGATACCAGTGTTTTTTCCTGCATATCGGACTGGTAATCTTTAAGCGCCCGGATCTCTGCGTAATCTCCCCAGCCAACGGTTTCCAGATCGGGCATACCGTAAGGAGCGTAGTAAATTTTGTCACTTGGGGATTTTCGGGCTGATCCTCCGTTGTATTCTTCTTGATCATATTGATAGGAAAAACCTGCCATAAATTCAATGTTATGATCTTCATGAATTGTTTTTTTGTAACTTAACAGGTTTTCATTCAACACCATCAGGTTGATCCCGGTTTCTCCGATGGAGATAGAATTGTTGTCGCTTGCGATGTACGAAGGGGAGAAATAATTTCTTCGGCTTATAGCGTAGTCTGCGGCTAGAGAACTGGAAATATTCAATCCGTCAATAATATCGTACCCTAGACGAAAATTACTACGTAGACGGATAGCTCGATTAGTTTCTTTCGTTCCTCTGTATGCTTTCAGAACTTCCTGCCACACGACAGATTCTTCACCGGGAAGTAAAGATGAAAGTTTATATGGTTCTCCGGGAATGGTTTCGATAGGGACTAAAGCTCCACTAAAACGAAGGTGGTCGTCGGCACTGGATGATGCCCTTTTCTTTTGTGCCAGCGAGGCGTTGAAACGAATGTCAACGCTTAGCTTGGGAATAGGAATGACACTCATGTTAGAATTTAAATCAATTCGTTTGAATCCGGTGCCTTTGAAAACACCTGTTTCATTGTAATATCCTAGTCCGATGCCGTATGTGATTCGTTCACTTCCACCATACGCTTGTATATTCGCATTCGTGATTTTTCCCGTCTCGAAATAAATTGGGAAATAGTTTGTGGAATGATTGTAGAATGAGTTCAGACTATCTTGATATATACTCCCGTTTCCTTCCGGCATACTGTTTTTGTCCGGGTGCCAGAAACCGTTATAATAGCTTTGCGTGTTTTCATATTGTTCTGCCAGACTTTGGGGGTATTTGTAACTGTTGGTTTTCTTGTCCAGATAGGCTCTAAAATTGTTTTCCGTACTTTTCAAGCGTAACAATCTTTCAGCCCGTCCTGTCGTCAAGGCCGGGTATTCCGGGAGTGTACTCCATGTTTCTGAAAAATTCACGGAAAAGGTGGCATCTTGGTTTTGTCTTCCTTTTTTCGTGGTAACGATGATGACCCCGTTAGCCGCTCTTGAACCGTATATGGCGGCTGAAGAGGCATCTTTCAATATTTGTATGGATTCGATCATATCCGGGTTCAAGTCGGAGAGTAGGTTGGTTCCTGTGATCGGGGAAGTAAACGTGTTTAAAGGTACTCCGTCGATTACCCATAGCGGATTTGAGAATCTCCGTCCGGCTTCTACATCCAATGAGTTATATCCTCTTACGGTAATAGCCACGTCACCGCCTCCGGGGGCCCCGGAAAGATTTGTAATGTCCAGTCCGGCTACACGACCTTGTAAAAGATTGGCAATGTTACCGGAAGGAATCCCTCTGAATTCTTCTGCTTTTACCACGGAAACGGCACCTGTCGATTTCCGGCGGGTGGTTGTTCCATAGGCGACAACCACTGTTTCATCCAGTGTTTGAATATCTTCTTCCAGAGTGATCCGGAGGGTATCTGTCTTTTCCGTGAAATTTACTTTTTGGGTTTTAAAGCCCACGAAAGAAAATTCCAATGTCCCTTTGGTTAGCGGGAGTGAAAGTGAAAACCATCCCTTGTTATTGGTGGCTGTTCCGAGGTTAATATTGGTCAGTTTGACCGTCACGCCCGGAATGGGTTCTTTTTTCTTGTCATAAACCCAACCTTTTAACGTGACGGACTTTTTCTCGTCCAACGTGTCCATTTTAAGTTTTATGACAATGGCGTTGTTTAACACGACATACTCCAAATTCGTGTTTTTCAAACATTTTTGTAGAATCTTCTCCACGTCCACTTCTTTTTCATTCAAATCGATCCCCTTTATCCGGGCAATGTCTTCGTTGTTGTACATGAACGTGAACCGGGTCTGCTGTTTTAACTCCCAAATCACTTCTTCCAGTGACGCGTTTTGTTTTTTGATCGTGACAGTCTGTGCATTCAGGCTAGCAAAAGTCTGAACGACAAAACACGTGAGTAGTAGAAAGGTTAATTTCATACATCTAAAAATTTTTTGCAATTTTCTCTCTAACGGAAAATCACTCTTCCATCTTTTTTTCATACCTTTGAAATGTTTTAATTATAACTAATTAATACAGAGGATCGGGAAATGTTGGCGCAGGCCCCGATCCTTTCTTATTATCGGGCGTGGATGGTTATGGTGTTGTCCTTGCGGGCGACAACCACTTTACCACTTTCATTAATAATTACCAATAGATCGTCAATATTCTTGTACCTGTTCAGATTCGTGGAGATTCGGATTTCCTTGGTTTCTGCCGTGGAATAGAATATGGTCATGTTGTACCAGCGTGCGAGGTCATTCATCACGTCTTCCAGACGTTGGTTCCGGAACACGAACATACCTTCAATCCATCCCGTGTAGAGTTCCGTGTCAACCTTTTGTACGGATGTCTTTCCGGTCTCCTTATCGTATCGGAATTGCTCGGATGGGGTTAATTCCACTTGTACCTGATCGGTGTAAGCCCATACAGAACCTTCGACGAGAGTCGTATGCACGATGGGTTCGGTGGTGTAAGATTTCACGTTGAATTTTGTCCCGGTGACTTTTACTTGCATTTGTTCCGTGTTGACGATAAAGGGCCACTCTGCGGCTTTGTTTACTTCAAAATATCCTTCTCCATCTAGGTATACTTCCCGTTTTTCATCCCCGAATTCTACGGGATACCGTAGCGTCGATTCACAATTCAACCATACTTTTGTGCCGTCTGCTAATGTTACTTGGTAGTCGGCACCAGCCGGAACACGTAATGTGTGATACACGGTTTCTTTGTTTACCTTTTCCGGGGCATTGGTTCCGGTCGTGTATGTTTCCCCTGCATTGCTTTGATAGGAGAGTAGTTTTAACGTGTCATTCGTGATCAACGTTCCGTCCACGGCTTTTTGGTAAATTTTTTCTTGGGATAAATCAAGAACTTCCCCCGTGGAAACGATCAACTGGGCATTTCGTTTTCCCACGTGTTCAATTTGAACCATAGGGGAAACTGATTTTTTTTCTTTCCCTTGTTGTAACAACAAACCTCCTGCTAAAGCCGTCAGCACGCATACCCCTGCTGCCACGGAATACCATACCCTTCGGTTGATTTTTCTCTTTTCCGGAATGGGGGTATGAGAATCCTTTTGCATTTGTTGCCATAATTTTTGCCATTCCAGTTCCGGTTCTATTTGTTGACCGTATTCTTTTTGCAAAAATGCCATCCGGTTCGTAGTCACTTCCTCGAACAAGTGTTTATTCTCTTCTTCCTGCAACCAGCTCACGAACTCTTCTTGCAGTAGCCGTTCCGGTTCTCGGAGGTGTTCCAGTATGAATTCTATTTTATCCAGTTTTTCTTTCATTTGTCTCTGGTTTGATCTTTTACACTATATACACAGGTGAGGTTGAAAAATGGGTGAGTGAAAAATGAAATATTTTCAAAGGAAAATTACAAATGTTGTTACTTCCGATAGATATACCTAATTCTAGGGTTACTTTGGGGTAGTATATGGGTGTATGAATCTTTTTGCTACTTTGTAGATTGTTTGTTAGAGGTTGAAATAGAAATAAGGCAAATGTTATCTTTACTTATGATCTGTTAAAATGGCGGCTATAATCGGGCGATAAGGCGGCGACAATGCGGCGAGAGCGCCTAACAGGCTGACAATAGTCTGGTAACTCCCTGGTAATTTGCATGATTAAGAGTAGAAAATCCTTATTTAATCCCCAAGGATTCATTCATGATCGAGATATATCTTCAAATTTTCTTCAAAATCGTCCGATATTTTTACGGTCCTAATTCAATAAGATTATGACAGCATGAAAAGGATTGTACTATGTATCATTGGCATTTGTAGCTTTGCTTTCTTATCGGCTCAAAATTTAGTAGAAGAGGATAGTTTGCGTGTTCCTGCGACAAGTAACTTTAGTAAAAGGCTTGACAGGTTCTCATCTTCCCGGCTTTACCAAATGACGTATATCGGTGTGCCGTTAGTGGTTGGTGGCTTGATCGTGAAAAGTGAAGACGACCATTTTCGGGGTTTGCGCGATACTTATCTGCCGCAGTTTGATCGACATTTGGATGATTATCTACAATATACTCCTGCCGCGGTAATGCTTGGCATGAAAGTGGCAGGAGTACAAAGTCGTAGCTCATGGGACAGGATGCTGGTTTCCGATGCCTTTTCTATTCTTCTTATGGGGGGAGTCGTAAATTCATTGAAGCAAACAACTCATGTTGAACGTCCGGACGGGTCAAATAAACACTCTTTTCCCTCCGGGCATACCGCTACGGCATTTATGACTGCCACCATGTTTAATAAGGAATACGGGCATAAGAGTCCGTGGGTTGGTATCGGGGCATACGGTGTTGCTACTGCTACCGGATTGATGCGGATGGCAAACAACAAACATTGGTTGAGTGATGTCTTGACCGGGGCGGGTATTGGTATACTTTCAACAGAGGTAGGTTATTATCTAGCGGATTTGATATTCAAGGAAAAAGGAATTAATCGTTTTGCAAATGAAGATATGTTCGATCGCATGGGTAAGCCTTCTTTCGTGAGTCTGTATCTCGGTTTGAATATCCCGTTAAGTGGGTACGATATTGACGAGCAAACGGAGTTCCGTACTTCATCGGGTAGTTCGGCTGGTGTGGAGGGGGCATATTTCTTCAACCCGTACGTGGGTATTGGTGGGCGCTTCACGGTCTCCAATACATCAATAATAGTCAATAAAGATCGGGCGGAGAATAACACGTTCGATGCTTTATCGCTTTGTGGGGGAAGTTATTTTTCATATCCGTTATCTTCACGATGGTTGATAGGCAGTAAACTTTTGGGAGGATATGTACATTATCCGCAATTGAAACTCACCGACCGATTGGTTCCCGCGAGAAACGGGTTTTGTTTCGGAAGTGGTATTTCGTTGACATTCAAAGCAAAGGAATATTGTGGAGTCCGTTTTTTCTTCGATTATAATTTACTTCCGTCGCATAGTAAAAATAGTAATGAATACATGAATACGCTTACTTTGGGGACATCATTCATGATCACCTTTTAAATTCATATTCACCCGTGGGGGTGATTACAAAATCGGGAATTTGGGTATGAATATCCGTAATTCATATACAAACCCGCTTGTTCCATTGCCGTAAATTTGCCATCAGAAGTTTAACAATAAAAGATAGCAAATTATGGATGGGAGAAACCTTTTGAAAACAGTATCGAGTTTTGCGCTGCTTACCATGTTGTCATGCAGCTCGACAGTGAAAGAGAATACTGACCAGCCCAATATAATGGAAGTGGAAAAGAAAAATCTCGGCAAACTGTTGGCTCTCTATCCGAAGCCGATGACAGTTGTTGGTACGAAGGTGGAAGGAAAGGTGAATTGGCTTGTTGTCGGACATACGGGTGTTATCGGTCATGATCGCATACTCGTCAGTATGAGTAAACAACATTATTCCAATCAGGGAATTAAGCAATCGAAAAAACTCTCCATTAATCTCGTTAGCCGGGAGATGCTGCCTAAAGCGGATTATGTGGGTAGTGTGAGCGGGAAGACGGTTGATAAATCGAGCGTGTTCGCTTATCATATCGGGGAGAATGGTACGCCTGTGATTGACGTGTCGCCTTTGACAATGGAGTGTAATGTGGTGGATATTTACGAAACCGAGGGGTTTGATAATTTCATCTGCACCGTGGTTAATACCTATGCGACTCCCGATGTACTTGATCATAACGGTAAACTCGACTATACCCGGTTAAAGCCTGTGTTGTTTGAATTTCCGACTTACTCTTACCTTGCCACGGGGGAGGTGATCGGGAAGTGTCTGAATCTGGATGAGGAACCCGGTATGTGTGCGAAACAACCGATGGCGGCCGATGGTATTGTGCGCCTGTCGAAAATAGAGGTTTATCCGGAGTATCTTGACGAGTATATGAAATACGCGACGGAAGTGGGCGAAGTTTCCCTGCGCACTGAACCGGGGGTGTTGACTATGTATGCTGTTAGCGAAAAAGAGAATCCCTGTATGGTAACGATTCTCGAAACCTATGCCAGTCAAAAGGCTTACGAGTTACATATCACATCGAAACATTTTCAAAAGTACAAACAGGGAACGTTGCACATGGTTAAGAGACTGACGCTTTCTGACCAGACGCCCCTTAATCCTGCAAATCAAATTAATAACTTCATTCAATAAACAAAACGGCTATGAATAAATTTCTCTTATTTTCAGTATTCAGTATTTTAACATTCAATGTTATGGCACAAGAAAAGATCGTACAGACGGCTGGGCGTAATCAACTCGGAGAGTTTGCCCCTAAATTTGCGGAACTTAATGATGATGTACTTTTTGGTGAAGTTTGGAGCCGCACGGATAAACTGGGTCTGCGTGACCGCAGTCTAGTAACCATTACCTCCCTCATTAGTCAAGGTATTACGGATAGTTCGCTTGTTTTTCACCTTCAGTCGGCAAAAAAGAACGGAATCTCTCGTACTGAAATTGCCGAGATTATCACCCATATAGGATTTTATGCCGGTTGGCCGAAGGCGTGGGCTGCATTTAATTTGGCCAAGGGAGTGTGGGCAGAAGATTCGACAGGTAATGATGCTAAAGCTGCTTTCCAACGTGAAATGATTTTTCCTATCGGCGAGCCGAATACGGCATACGCGAAGTATTTTATTGGTAATAGCTACCTCGCCCCGGTTTCTCGTGAGCAAGTTGCGATTTCCAATGTTACGTTTGAACCGCGTTGTCGCAATAATTGGCACATCCATCGTGCAACGAAAGGTGGCGGGCAAATGCTTATCGGTGTTGCCGGACGGGGTTGGTATCAAGAAGAGGGTAAGGCTCCCGTGGAGATTCTGCCCGGTACGGTCATCCATATTCCCGCGAACGTGAAACATTGGCACGGGGCTGCCGCTGATAGTTGGTTTGCTCATTTGGCTTTCGAGGTTCCCGGAGAGAAAACCTCCAACGAATGGCTCGAACCGGTTATGGATGAAGAGTACAACAAGCTCGAACAGACCAAATAATTATTCCTGTGTAACTATGGATTTCAAGGAATTGAATAACGGGGTGAGGATGCCGATGCAAGGTTTCGGTGTCTTCCAAGTACCCGATGCAACCGAGTGCGAGAGAGTCGTTACCGATGCTCTCGCTACCGGTTACCGGCTTATCGACACGGCGTCGGTATATGGAAATGAACGGGCTGTCGGGGCGGCTATTCGCAACAGTGGTATTTTGCGGGAAGAGTTGTTTATTACAACCAAAGCGTGGATTTCGGAGATGGGATACGAACGGACGTTACGGTCATTTGATGTTTCGTTAGCCCGTTTAGGTTTGGATTATCTTGATCTTTATCTGATACATATGCCTTTGGGGGATTATTACGGGGCGTGGCGGGCAATGGAAGAACTTTATTCGGCGGGCCGTGTACGAGCCATCGGGGTTTGTAATTTCGAACCGGATCGATTGTTGGATTTGTGTCACAACGTACGTGTTATCCCGGCAGTCAATCAAATTGAAATGCACCCTTATACCCGGCAAAGTGAGGCGGTGCGGATCATGGGGGAACTTGGCGTACAGATGGAGGCATGGGGACCTTTGGCCGAAGGACGGAACGGGTTGTTTACCGATGAAATATTGACCGGAATCGGTCGTAAATATGGTAAATCGGCAGCACAGGTCGTACTGCGTTGGCATTTGCAACGCGGTGTTGTTGCCATCCCGAAGTCGGTACATCGGACTCGGATGGAGGAGAATTTCAATATCGGAGATTTCACTTTGTCGGTGGAGGATATGGCGGCAATTGATGCCATGGATACGGGATGCAGCACGATTCTTGATTTGCACGCCCCGGCCGAAGTGGAACGACTCTATAATATTGAATGCCAAGCATAATAAATATTGGAACTTATATATGAATTTGCAGAACACAAACTCCCTCCCGGCTTCGCCGTACTCCCTCTATAAACAGAGGGAGAGTTGAAATACTTCCTATCTTCTGGAAGAGTCATCAGCTCCTCCTCTGTTTATAGAGGAGGTGGCACGAAGTGACGGAGGAGTTTGAGTATGAAAACAAGCATTACCTTCATGGACTGTAAAGTAGTATGTAATTACCATACTACTTTAATTTTGTACTATGGGGATGTACCCATAAGATTTGAAAGGAAAAAAAGATATGACAACGAAGGAATTTAAAGAGTATGTAAAGATGCGTAAGGCGCTTAATACAGAGGAAATACATCGTTTTATGGATGCCATGAGTAACGAGGCGAGACGGATCACATTCCTGTTGAATACGGCATACCGTACACCGGACGAAGTACGTGGGTTGCTTTCCGAATTGTTTGGTTATCAAGTGCCGTCGTCCCTTCGGGTATTTCCTCCGTTTTATGCGGATTTTGGAAAGAATATTACTGTTGGGGAGAACGTATTTATTAATGCCTGTTGTCATTTTCAAGATCATGGCGGGGTGACCATTGGCGATGGATGCCAAATTGGGCATAATGTTGTTTTCGCCACGCTCAACCACGGGTTAGCCCCGGAAGATCGTAAAACGACTTATCCGGCTCCTATTGTGTTGGGTAAAAATGTGTGGGTAGGTTCCAACGCAACAATTCTTCAAGGAGTAACCATTGGTGACAATGCTGTTATCGGTGCGGGTGCGGTCGTTACGAAAGATGTGGCGGCGAATGCGATTGTTGGCGGTGTTCCTGCACGTTTTATCAAAATGATAGACGGGTGAGGATATATTAATTGAAAGATATATTTACTTTATTTTACCCGGTTCTGCTGTTTTATAGAGAGTTCTTTATATATTTGAAAAAATGAACGAGGTAGTTCTAAAAATACAAATATATGATTACAGATATTCGTTTGAGAAGTCAGCAGTTGGTGAATCCGGCTTTTAATGATCCCAAGGAACTTGTAGCATGGATGGGTGCTTTGCAGGGGCAGGAGTATAGTATGGCGAAGTGGGCCGTGGGGTTACGGTTGAAGAAACCGGACATCCGGAAGGTGGAGGCGGCTTTGGAGAAGGGGGAGATATTGCGGACTCACGTGTTGCGCCCGACTTGGCATCTGGTGGTGGCGGAGGATATTCGATGGATGTTGAAGTTGTCGGCCAGACGGGTGAAGTTGGCGTACGATTCGTATTGGAAAAATCATGGAATATCGGAAGAGTTGTATATCAAAAGTCTTGAAGTGATCGTGAGGGCTTTGGAGGGGAATCGCTACTTGACCCGACAGGAGATTGGTGAGGAGTTGAACCGAGCGGGTGTTATCGTGGGGGATGATCTGGTCGGGTATTTTCTGGGAAGGGCGGAAGTTGACAGTATCATCTGTAATGGCGTGGATAAGGGAAATAAACGTACGTATGCTTTGCTGGATGAACGGGTGCCCCCGATGAAAGAGTTACACAAGGAAGAGGCTTTAGCAAAATTGGCAATCAAATATTTCAGAAGTCATTCCCCTGCCAGTTTGCAGGATTTTATCTGGTGGTCGGGGTTATCTATAACGGAGGCAAAACAGGCGGTCGGGTTGATTGATGCGGAACTGATTACGGAGAGAATCGGGGAGACGGACTGGTTAATCCATCATTCATGTACAAGGAATGCACGGGCGAAACGGGTTATACATTTGTTGCCCTCGTATGATGAATATCTTATTAGTTATAAAGATCGTTCGATGGCATTAGCGCCGGAATATTATAGGAAGGCTTTTAATACTTTTGGAATTTTCTACCCGGTGATTTTGCATAACGGGAAGATTGTCGGGAATTGGAATAAGGCAGCCAAGAAGAAACAATTCGGGGTAGAATCTTCTTTCTTTATACCGGGTATTGAGGTCGATGAGGGAGAGTTGGATAAGGCAAAAGAAAGGTTTAGAGTGTTTAATAACGAGGGGAATGACTGATGCCGGATCAGTCGAAATGCCGGTGCGGATGTGAGAACAGAAGCAACAGGAGAGAAGCGGGAAATTCGTCCCGTAAGGTTTTTAGGCCTGTCGTGATGTGAGTTTTCACGGTATTCACCGAAATATTTAATTCTTCGGCAATTTCTTTATACTTTTTACATTCGATAAAACTGAGTTTCATCACTTGCGAGCAACGTTCGGGGAGGAGTTCGATGCGGGCCAGAATGCGTTCCAACAATTCTTCCCGGGCGGAATCATCCGATAGCGTGTAAGTCGGGTCGTCGGCAAGGTGTTGACGCACGTGATTATTCTGGATTTTTTTATGTTCCAAATAGTTCAACGCCCGGTTACGGGTGAGGCTGAACAGGTAGGGAAATATGGGGCGGGTGAAATCAATGGAGGCCCGGTGATACCATAAACTGAGGAACACGTCGTGTACAATGTCTTTGGAGGCATCCAGATCGTTTACCAAGCTCATGGCATGGAAACAGAGGGTACGATAGTGTTGCTTGAATAATTGTTCAAACACGAGGCTACTTTGTTTATTGTCTTGCACACGTTCCATAATCCGCTTTGGTTGTTTGCAAAGTTAGGAAAAGTGAAATTAAAAACAAAATAGCTCTTGATACGTATTCCTGTTTTTTTAATTAATTTTGGCGTTCAAAGATAAGATTATGGAATGGTTGAGTAGTTTATTAACAGAACATTCAGTGATTCAGGCAGTAATCGTGGTTTCACTGGTGTCTGCGGTGGGGCTGGCTTTAGGAAAAATCAGCATGTGGGGCGTGTCGTTGGGAGTAACTTTCGTGTTTTTCGTGGGCATCATGGCAGGACATTTCGGGTTGTCGATCGATCCGCAGATGTTGAATTACGCGGAGAGTTTCGGGTTGATTATTTTCGTGTATGCCTTGGGGGTACAGGTGGGACCCGGTTTTTTCTCTTCCTTGGGAAAGGGAGGGCTGAAATTGAATATGCTGGCCATGTTGGTGGTTTTGTTGGGAATCGTGATGACCTTGGGATTTCATTGGTCCACGGGAGTGTCGTTGCCGGATATGGTGGGAATTCTGAGTGGTGCGGTGACAAATACGCCTGCTTTGGGTGCGGCTCAACAGACGTTGAAACAATTGAATGATCCCGCTATTCAACAATCAGATCTGGCATTGGGGTGTGCCGTGGCTTATCCGTTAGGGGTGGTGGGTGTGATTCTGGCTATTATTTTTGTACGTAAACTTTTCGCATCCAGTATATTTTTCAAGAAAAGTGATGAAGATAGCCACAAGAAGACGGTGGTTATGGGATTTCTCGTGAGCAATCCCGGTGTGTCCGGTAAAACCATCCAAGAGATCGCCCGGCAATCGTCGAAGAAGTTTGTGGTTTCCCGGTTGTGGCGGGATGAGAAGGTGATTATCCCGGCGTCCGATACCGTGGTGAGAGAGGGGGATTGTTTGTTGATGATCACGACGGAAGGGGACGTGGAGGCGCTGACGATGTTGATCGGGAAGCGGGATACGAGGGATTGGAATAAGGAAGATATAGACTGGGATGCTATTGATAGTCAATTGGTGTCCCACCGGATCGTGATTACCCGACCGGAGATTAACGGGAAGCGGTTAGGAGCGTTGCGGTTGAGAAATCAATACGGGATAAATATAACCCGCATTTACCGGGCGGGTATCGTGTTGTTGCCCACGCCGGATTTGACCTTGCAGTTGGGTGATCGGTTGACGGTGGTCGGGGAGGAATCGGCCATCGCAAAGGTGGAGAACGTGGTGGGGAATGCCGTGAAGGATTTGGATGAGCCGAATCTGGTGGCCGTTTTTATCGGGATGGTATTGGGGTTGTTGCTGGGATCAATTCCTTTGACGATTCCGGGTATCAGTTTTCCGGTAAAGTTGGGATTGGCCGGGGGACCAATTGTAATGGGGATTCTCGTGGGGGCTTTCGGTCCCCGAATTCACATGGTAACTTACACGACAATAAGTGCCAATCTGATGTTGCGGGCGCTGGGACTTTCCATGTATTTGGCCTGTTTGGGATTGGATGCGGGAACTCATTTCTTCGAGACCGTGTTCCGTCCGGAAGGGGCGTTGTGGGTCGGATTGGGATTTGCGATTACGGTGATTCCGGTGATTCTTGTTGCGGCCGTGTCTATTAAATGGATGAAAATTGATTTCGGTTCGGTGGCCGGGATGTTGTGCGGGAGTATGTCGAACCCGATGGCGTTGAATTACGTGAATAGCACGGTGGATAGTGATACGCCTTCGGTGGCTTACGCGACGGTTTACCCGCTGACGATGTTCGTGAGAGTTATTATGGCACAGGTAATTTTAATGCTATTTTTGTAAGTGAGGAGGTCAAATACTCGTAATTCGTCAATGTGCGTGATCATTTCTTGTGAAAATGTTAAAATAAAACAGTTCGCTGGTATAAGATTTGATGCAAGTTAAGGGTTGTTAGTGGTAAGATTGTAACTAAACGTTACGATATTCCGTAAACATATATTCAAACAATGTGAAATGTCAGGAAAAGAAATTCATACGAAAGAGACTTTCCAAGTTTTGGGCATGAGTTGTGCTGTCTGCGCTTTGAATGTGGAAACAACACTCGGTGCTCAAGAGGGAGTCTACGAGGCAAAGGTAAATTTTGCCGGTTCAACCGTTTTAGTGGATTATGATCCGCAGGTGATTACACCCGTGGAACTTCAAAAGGCCGTGGAGTCTGCCGGTTACGAACTGGTGGTGGAAAACACGGAGGATACGGATCAAGCGGATCGTTTGCAGCGTGAAGAGTTTCTCGCGTTAAAACGAAAGACGATCGGGGCTATTGTTTTGGCGATACCCGTGTTCGTGATTGGTATGTTTTTTATGCATATGCCCTATGGTAATTGGATTATGCTGGCTTTTACCATTCCGGTGATGGCATTTTTCGGACGGGACTTTTTTGTCCATGCCTATATGCAGTTGAAACACGGACGTGCGAATATGGACACGTTGGTGGCCGTCAGTACGGGAGTGGCATTTTTGTTCAGTCTGTTCAACACGATTTGGCCGGAATATTGGACGAGTCGGGGATTGGAGGCTCACGTGTACTACGAGGCCGCTGCGGTGATTATTGCTCTGATTTTGTTGGGGCGTTTGCTGGAGGCAAAGGCCAAGTTCAGTACTTCGACCGCGATAAAGAAATTGATGGGGTTACAACCCAAAACGGTGACTAAAATTCTTGCCGACGGCAGCGAAGAGGAGGTGCCTATCCGTGAGGTGGCGGTAGGGGATGTTCTGGTCGTGAAACCGGGGGAAAAGATTCCGGTGGATGGGGAAGTGACGGAAGGGTCTTCTTTTGTCGACGAGAGTATGATTACCGGGGAGTCGATACCCGTGGAGAAGGTGAAAGGACAACCCGTGTATGCCGGGACAATAAATGAGAAGGGAAGTTTCCGTTTCCGTGCCGATAAGGTTGGGGGAGAAACCGTTTTGGCCAATATTATTCGGATGGTGCAGGAGGCACAGGGAAGTAAAGCTCCCGTGCAGAAACTGGTGGACCGTATTGCCGGAATTTTTGTTCCGGTAGTGATGGGGATCGCGGTAATCACGTTTATCGTGTGGATGCTGATAGGTGGAGACCTTGCTTTCACTCATGCATTGCTGACGTCCATCACGGTGTTGGTTATTGCCTGCCCGTGTGCGTTGGGATTGGCGACGCCGACAGCGATCATGGTCGGGATCGGTAAAGGGGCGGAACATAATATACTGATCAAGGATGCCGAGAGCTTGGAGCTGATGTACCGGGTGAACGCGATCGTGCTGGATAAGACGGGGACGATCACGGAGGGAAAACCTGTCGTGACGGATATTCACTGGACTCCGGGGTCGGAAGACGAGCGTTATCCATCCATCCTCTTGGAGATCGAACGGCGTTCGGAACATCCGCTGGCAGATGCCGTGGTGCAGAAGTTTAAAGAGAAGGTTGTGAATGAAATATCGGTTTCGGATTTCGAGAATCAGACCGGTAAAGGGGTGACGGCAAAAGTCGGGGATAAGGTATACCTTGTCGGGAACCGGGCTTTGCTGGAAGTGAGTCATGTTATTTTAGATGATGATAACGAGAAGCTTGCTGTCCGGTGGGAAGGCGACGGCAAAACGGTTGTCTTTTTTGCCGGAGAGGGTCGGGTGTTGGCATTGGTTGCCATTGCCGATAAGATCAAGGAGAGTTCTCGTCAGGCGGTTACGACGCTGCATGAAAAAGGAATTGATGTCTATATGCTGACCGGGGATAATGCCTTGACGGCTCGTGCCGTGGCAGATCAGGTAGGCATTCGTCATTTTAAGGCTGAAGTGATGCCGGGTGAGAAGGCTAATTTCGTGGAGGCCTTGCAGCACGAAGGGAAAGTGGTGGCCATGGTGGGTGACGGAATCAACGATTCGCAGGCGTTGGCACAGGCTGACGTGAGTATTGCCATGGGAAAAGGGTCGGATATTGCCATGGACGTGGCAAAGGTGACTTTGATTACTTCCGATCTGAACGTGATTCCCCGTGCTATCGCGCTTTCGCATCAGACGGTGCGGGCGATTCGACAAAATTTGTTCTGGGCGTTTATTTATAATATAATTGGTATTCCTTTAGCGGCAGGGGTGTTGTACGGGATCAACGGTTTTTTACTCAACCCGATGATTGCGGCTGCCGCGATGGCTTTCAGTTCGGTGTCCGTGGTGACTAATAGTTTGAGAATTAAATGGAAAAAATTGTAGCTATTATATAAACCAATAAAAGAAAGCAACATGGAAAAAAAGTTCAGATTTAAGACAACGTTGAAATGCAGTGGCTGCGTATCGAAAGTCACTCCGTTTTTGAATAGTTTGAGAGACGTGACGGAATGGAGCGTGGATTTGCAACATCCGGACAAGGTGCTGACGGTTATGTTGAAGACCGGAGATACGCACTCGGTGAAGAAGGCGTTCGAGAACGCGGGGTATAAAGTTGAAGAGTTCAGATAAACGATGTTAGTTATTTTATCACCGGCCAAGACCATGGATATGTCCGTGGTGGAACAGGAGTTTCCGGGTAGCACTCCGAAGTACACGGCAGAGGCGGAATATCTGGCGGAGCAAATGCGCCGCTTTTCCGAATCCCAGTTAGAAAAGATGTTAAAGATCAGTCCTAAGCTGGCGGCGGAGAATTACGAACGTTATCAGAGGTTCGGATCGCTTTCGAATCCTCGAAAACAGGCATTGTTGGCTTATAACGGAAGTGTATTCAAAGCTATTGATCCGAATTCTTTTTCTTTAGAGGACTTGAAGTATGCTCAAGATCGTGTCCGGATTATCTCAACACTTTATGGTTTGGTGCGTCCGTTGGATTTGATCCAAGCCTACCGGATCGCGTTTGCCGTGAAGTTGGATGGGGCGAACCTGTACGATTATTGGGTTCCGAAGCTGACGACTCCATTATTGGAAGATGTGCGTAAGGTTGGAGGGATTATGGTGAATCTGGCCAGTATGGATATTCAGGGAGCCTTGAAAATGGACGAGTTGAGGAAACAGGTGAGAGTGATTACACCGGAATTTCAAGAATGGCGGGATGGTAAATACGAAACAGTTCGTACTTATGCCAAGATTGCACGGGGGACGATGACGAGATATATCGTGATGAATCGTGTTGAGGAACCCGAGGAGTTGAAAGCTTTCAACTGGGATGGGTACACGTTTAATGCTGATCTCTCGGACGAGGAACGTTATTTCTTTACCCGAATAAAGAAGTAAAACAGAAAGAGTTGCAGGTACATATTTCATGTTGCCTCCCAGTCTGCAACTTTTTCTAAAATATTTGGTCCGGGAAGAAACAAAAAAGACTTTTTGTAGGTATATCTAACCGTAATAATTAATCTGATTTAACTATGAAAGAACGAGAGATAGAACCGGGAACACCTGAAATCAATAAAAAGTATTCCATTGTAGTTGATAGAAAAGGGCCTTACTTGGTGTATGGTCATCCGCTTTTAAAACAACAGTTTATCGTGCAGAATGACGAGGGAAGTTCATGGTCATATCGGGATGGGATTGAGTACGATATGAATGATGAACCCACGGCTTTATGTCGTTGCGGGGCTTCTGCCAATAAGCCGTATTGCGACGGGGCTCACTTGAACACGAATTGGGACCCCACGCTGACAGCCGATAATATTCCTTTATTGAAAGATGCCGATGTGGTTGACGGGCCCACGCTTGAACTGACGGATAACGAGAAATATTGTGCTTTTGCCCGTTTTTGTGATGCTTACGGGAAGGTTTGGAATCTCGTGGAGGAGTCCGATGATCCGGAGGCTAGGGAGTTGACGATCCGGGAGGCTAATTATTGTCCGGCAGGTCGTTTGAAGGCTTGGGATAAGGATAAGGGGGAATTTATTGAAAATAAACTGGAACCATCACTGGTACTGTTGGAAGACCCACAGGAGCGTTGTAGCGGTCCCTTGTTCGTACGGGGCGGGATTCCGATTGACGACACGGAGGGCGTGAGGTACGAACTTCGGAACCGGGTTACACTATGTCGTTGCGGGGCGTCATCGAACAAACCTTTCTGTGACGGGACGCACGTGAGTATTCGTTTCCGGGACGGGTTACCGGGACCGCATGGCGGGATAAAGTAAAATGGTCTGAATCTGCAAATTAACTCATCGGGAGAATATTATATTCGAGATAACTATGACCATGTTATAAAGCAGGTGGTATATACTTATAAATACCTAATATCTGATTACAATATTTTGCATTTATGGTAGGAGCGGAGTAGGGGAGGCATTATTTGGGATTTTGCTTTTCCCGAATTACCCTCGTTTTCCGAACCTGAATATGTGAGCGTCCACGAAAAGGTATTTTATATCGGATTTGAGTTTTTCTATCGTTCTTAACATTTATTGTTTGTTGGCATGATATTTGTTGATTATTCGTGTAATCAATAAAATTGTAGGATGGATGCATTTCATATTTTTCTGGCCGTGATGACCGGAATTGCTGTTATTGTTTTTGTAGCCCTGTACTTCGTGAAAGCGGGTTATGGTATGTTTTTCGATGCCAAGTGGGGGCGACCAATAGATAACCGGATCGGCTGGGTACTGATGGAAGCTCCTGTTTTTATCGCGATGGCACTTTTCTGGTATTTCTCGGATAGGGGGTATGAGTTGGTGCCGTTGATTTTCTTTATTTTTTTCGAGATACATTATTTTCAGCGTGCGTTTATTTTCCCGTTATTACTGAAAGGTAAGGGGAGAATGCCGATGGGAATCATGTTGATGGGAATCACGTTTAACGTGTTGAATGCGTGTATGCAGGGAGGGTGGATTTTCTATTTCGCCCCGTCGGATCTTTATACCCCGGAGTGGTTGACGTCCCCGCAGTTTATTATCGGAACGGTATTGTTCTTTGCCGGGATGTTCACGAATATACAGTCGGACCATATTATTCGTCATTTGCGGCGTCCCGGTGACACGGGGCATTATTTACCCAAGGGCGGGATGTTTCGTTACGTGACTTCAGCAAATTATTTTGGCGAGATTGTAGAATGGGTCGGTTTTGCCATTCTCACATGGTCGCTTTCCGGGGCAGTTTTTGCCATCTGGACGTTCGCTAATTTAGTACCGAGAGCTAATACAATTTATCACAAATATTTGGGGATGTTCGGGGACGAGGTGAAAAAACGTCGTCTGAAACGAGTGATTCCTTTTATATATTAAGAAAAATGATATGACACGAGAATCCAAGTTATTCACGCCATTAACGATAGGGCCGCTGACTTTACGTAACCGAACCATACGGGCCGCGGCATTCGAGGGTATGTGTCCGGGGAATGCTCCTTCGGAAATGTTACATGATTATCATCTTTCGGTGGCCCGGGGGGGAATCGGGATGACGACGATCGCTTACGCTGCTATTGTTCGTAGCGGTTTATCGTTTCCCCACCAATTGTGGTTAAGGCCGGAGATTCTTCCTGCATTACGACAACTCACGGATGATATACACGCCACGGGTGCGGCTGCATCCATACAGATCGGGCATTGCGGGAATATGTCGCACAAGGGGATTTGTGGCTGCACGCCCATTTCCGCTTCGAGTGGTTTTAATATTTACTCGCCGACATTGGTGCGGGGAATGAAGAAAGAGGAGATCGTGGAGATGGCAAAGGCATTCGGACAAGCGGTGAATATGGCTAGGGAGGCAGGGTTTGATGCCGTGGAGGTTCATGCCGGACACGGGTATCTGATCAGTCAGTTCCTTTCCCCTTACACGAATCACCGGAAGGATGAGTTCGGGGGATCGCTGGAGAACCGGATGCGGTTTATGCGTATGGCTATGGCGGAAGTGATGAAAGCGGCGGGGGATGACATGGCCGTGTTGGTGAAGATGAATACCCGAGATGGATTCCGGGGTGGGATGGAGGTGCCGGAATGTATCGAGGTGGCCAAGGCTCTGGAAGAGATAGGGGTTCATGCCTTGATTTTGAGCGGTGGTTTTGTCAGTCGGGCCCCGATGTACGTGATGAGGGGGGCCATGCCTATCCGTAGTCTGACGTATTATATGCAACAATTCTGGTTACCGATAGGCGTTCGGGTTGCCGGGCATATGATGATTCCGACGGTACCGTTTAAAGAAGCTTATTTTTTCGAAGATGCATTGAAATTCCGGGAAGCGGTGAAGTTACCTCTCGTGTACGTGGGGGGATTGGTTTCCCGGGAAAAGATAGATATGGTGTTGGATGCCGGATTTGACGGGGTGTCGATGGCTCGTGCTTTGTTGAATGAACCGGATTTTGTGAACCGGATGGCGAGGGAAGAGAATGCCCGGAATGCTTGCGAACATGCGAATTATTGTATCGCCCGTATGTATTCTAGGGAGATGGCCTGTCATAAGCATATTCCGGATTTACCCAAGAAGTTATTGAAGGAGTTGGAATCGGCTTCCAAGAAAAATTGAAATATGATTTATGGAAGTAATTGATCAGCCTAGTGTTCATCCGGTGGCCATTGTCACGGGAGCCAGTTCGGGAATCGGCTTGGAGTATGCCCGGGAGTTGTGTTCCCGGGGATATGATGTCGTGATGGTCAGTAACGAGGAAGAGCGCCTTACGCGATGTGCCGGGGAGTTATCACAAACGTACGAGGTACAGACGTGGCCTCTTTATATGGATTTATCACTACCTGATGCAGCGGAACATCTGCATGGTTTCTGCGTGGCATTAGGGTTACAAGTGGAGGTGCTGGTGAATAATGCCGGTATTTTTCGGTTCGAACATATCGTGAATCTTTCCGTGGGTGTCGTGCGAACCATGCTGATGTTGCACATGAACACGGTGGTTTTGCTTTGTCGTTATTTCGGGGAGGATATGAGAAAACGGGGAAAAGGGTATATCCTCAATATGTCTTCGATGTCGGCTTGGTTCCCTTATCCGGGAATTTCGTTGTACGCATCCACGAAGTGTTTTTTGAAGAGTTTTTCCCGGGCTTTTCGTTTGGAGATGCTTGATTATGGGGTGAACGTTACCACGGTTTGCCCGGGAGCGATCGCTACCGATTTATATAATTTACCTCTTCATTTGCAGCGTTTGGCCGTGCGAATCGGCGTGATGATGAAACCTGACACGCTTGCACATCGTGCAATTAACGGGATGTTCCGTCACCGATCCCAAATGATTCCCGGGGTAATTAATTATTTCTTTATCGGTTTCCTGTTCTTTCTGCCTTACGGGGTAGTGAGGTGGGTGATGAGGAAGGTGAAAAAAGCAATTGAAAATGAAAAAAATTGAGTGATTGTCGATTTAATGATTAAGTGATTTTATAATCATCTAATCGAAAATCGCAGAATCATATAATTCGTAGGATCTAAAATGAACAAAGGTTTGTTTATCATCACCGGGGCCAATGGGGGCATGGGAAAGGCGATCACGAAGGCGATAGCCGGGACGGGTGTTCCCGTGGTTATGGCTTGTCGGAATGTTGAACGGGCGGCAGGAGTGAGGGATGAAATTGTGCGGGAGACGGGAAACGGTCGGGTGGAGTTGCATCAGTTGGATTTGGCGTCGGTTGCTTCCATCCGTTCTTTTGTTGACGGGTTGAACGGACGGGAGGTTAGCGTGCTGGTGAATAACGCGGGGATCATGTGTCGGGATTTTACGACGACCGAGGACGGGTTGGAGATGACCGTGGGGGTGAATTACGTGGGGACTTGGTTGTTGACGAATTGGTTACTTCCGAATATGGGAAAAACCGGGAAGACCCGGATTATTAATACATCATCGGTTACTTGTAAGATGGGAGAGATCGGAGATCATTTCTTTGAATTGGACCCGGAGCATTACCGTCGCTTTAAGGCTTATCCCAATTCAAAATTGGCGATACTGATGTTTACGGCTGAACTGGCAAGGCGGGTACAGGGGCGTGCGATTACCGTGAACGCGGTTGATCCGGGTGTGGTGAACACGGGAATGATTACTATGCATAAATGGTACGATCCCTTGGCGGATGTTTTTTTTCGTCCGTTTATTAAATCTCCGGAACGAGGGGCGATGACGGCTATACTTTTGGCAACTTCCGATCGGTACGTGAATGTATCGGGCGGCTTTTTTAGGAATAAACGTCAGGTGGGGGTACCGAAAGCGGTTCTTGATGCAGAGGCTTGTCAGAAGTTGTGGCTTCAGACAGAGCAATTGGTGGCTGGACTGATCGGCTCAAAATTAAAAAAGGGAGAAAATTAGAGTGCAATAGAGGCTTTTAATTTTCAGCTTTACTTATCTTTGTAGGCAAAGAAATTAATATTATGCGATTAGAGGAAAGATACGATAAGGTGTTGGCATGGTTCCGGGAACGTATGCCGGTAGCCGACACGGAATTACAGTATAATGATCCCTTCCAGTTGTTGGTAGCGGTGATTTTATCGGCTCAATGTACCGACAAACGGGTGAATATGGTGACTCCCGCTTTGTTCGAGCAATTTCCGGATGCGGAGTCTATGTCTAAGGCGAGCGTGGAGGAGATTTTCGAGTTGATCAAGTCTATCTCTTACCCGAATAATAAATCCAAGCATTTGTCTGCGATGGCAAAAAAGCTGATGGAAGATTTTGATGGGATTGTCCCGGATGATTTCGAGTTATTGCAGACGTTGCCCGGGGTGGGACGGAAGACGGCCAATGTTATGGAAGCGGTGGCTTTCAAGCGTCCGGCTATGCCTGTCGACACGCACGTTTTCCGGGTAGCTGACCGTATCGGGCTGGTAACGGGTGCCAAGACCCCGTTGGAAACGGAAAAACAACTCGTGGCGCATATTCCTGCCGAGTGGCTGTCCACGGCTCACCATTGGTTGATATTGCACGGAAGATATGTTTGCGTGGCAAGAAAGCCGAAGTGTGAAGAGTGTGGGATTGCCGAGTGGTGCAGATATAATCAAAAAAAGCTGTCTTGACGAGAGACAGCTTTTTCACTATTTACTACTAACCCTAAAATTGGAACTACTTCGAGCATCCATTTTCTTGCAATAAACCCGTTTTTATTACTTAGTGTGAATTTATTTATTAGATGCAGGATTTTTGAAAAGGTTGCGTGAAAAAATAAAAAAATTAGAGGATTGTGATTCACAATCCTCTAATTTTTTTATTTTAATCCTTTACGCTTTAGTAATGGATCAATAGAAGGCTCTTGACCTCTGAATTTCTGGTAAAGGGTCATGGCATCTTCGGAGCCACCTTTGGAAAGAATGTTCTCCCGGAATGCTTTTGTTTTTTCGGGATTGAAGATGTTTCCGGTTTCTTTAAATGCCTCGAAAGCATCAGCATCCAGTACTTCGGCCCACGTGTAAGCGTAATACCCGGAAGAATAGCCTCCGGCAAATATGTGCTGGAAGTAAGGACTGCGATAGCGTACCGTGATTTCCGGGATAAGTCCGATTTTTTCTAACGTGGCTTTTTCGAATTCGTTCGGGTTGACGGGATCGGTGGTGTTACGCGTGTGGTAAGCCATATCCAGTAAAGCGGCTGCCATGAATTCGGTCGTGACGAATCCTTGGTTGAAATGTCCGCTATTCTCCAGTTTGTCGATAAGCTCTTGCGGGATCGGTTCTCCCGTTTTGTAATGACGGGCGTAAACTTTCAATACTTCGGGATCAGCGGCCCAGTTTTCCATAATTTGAGAGGGGAGTTCCACGAAATCCCTAGGAACAGAAGTTCCTGATACCTTATTATATGTACATTGTGACAATAAACCGTGAAGGGCATGACCGAATTCATGGAAAAGGGTTTGTGCCTCGTCAAAACTCAATAATGCCGGAACATCCCCCGTGGGTTTCGTGAAGTTGCACACGTTCGTGATGATCGGGGTTACTTTTTTACCCAGTGCGGATTGCTTGCGATAAGAATTCATCCATGCTCCTGAACGTTTGCTTTCTCTCGGGTGGAAGTCCATGTATAGAATCCCGATATGGTCTCCGTTCGCTTCCTTCACCTCGAATGCCAAAGCGTCCGGATGGGGAACGGGTAGGTCGGTACGTTGCGTGAACGTGATACCATATAATTTATTGGCCGTGTAGAAGGCTCCCTCTCTGACATTTTCTAGCGGGAAGTATTGACGAAGTTCATTTTCGTCTAACCCGTATTTGGCTTTCTTTACTTTTTCAGCATAATAGCGCCAGTCCCAAGGCTGCAATTTGAAGTTTTTACCCTCCTTGCGAATCATGTCTTGAAGTTCTTTGGCTTCTTTTTTAGCGATCGGGAGAGCGGCATTCCAAATTTGGTTACAGAGGTCGTACACGTTCTCCGGGGTTTTGGCCATGTTGTTGTCGAGAATGAATGCCGCATGGGTATCATAACCGAGCAACTGGGCTTTTTGTACTCGCAGGGAAGTGATCTTGGATATGATCTCTTTGTTATCGTACTCGTTGTCGTTATTGCAACGGTTGATGTAAGCCTTGTAGATCTTTTCTCTTAAATCACGGTTGTCAGCATATTGCAGGAACGGAATCATGCTTGGGTTGTGGAGGGTAAACACCCATTTCCCTTCCAATCCGGCATTCTTGGCAGCGGTAGCAGCTGTGGCAATCACGTTTTCGGGAAGACCGGATAAATCTTTCTCGTTATCAATGACCAGTTTGAAATTATTGGTCTCATTCAGCAAGTTTTCACCGAATTGCAGGCTGAGCATAGATAGTTCGCTGTTCAACTTCTTGAATGTTTCCTTGTCCTCGGGAGAGAGGTTGGCTCCACCCCGAACGAAACCTTGGTAATATTTGTCGAGTACAGTCAATTGTTCCGGAGTCAGATTTTCTTTCTCCTTATTATTATATACCGTTTTGATTCTCTCGAAAAGTTTGTCATTTAAATTGATCGCATCCCAGTGAGCGGTGAGTTTCGGGGTAATCTCTTTGGCGATGGCCTTGATCGAATCGTTCGTGTTCGCACCTTGTTGATTGCCGAACACGGAGGCTACTTTGTTCAGTAATTCGCCGGAAGTTTCGAGAGCGTCGATCGTGTTTTTAAATGTAGGAGCCTCCGGATTGTTGATGATCGCGTCGATTTCCGCTTGGTGTTGTTTCATCCCTTCCTCGTAAGCAGGAAGATAATGTTGATTTTTAATCAAGTGGAAAGGGGGAACCTCGTGAGGGGTTTCATACGTGTTGAAAAATGGATTTTCATTCTTCACTTGCCCTGATTGGCAGGATTGCAGCGCTAGTCCTACGCAACAAACTAAGTAAGTGACTTTTTTCATTTTGAATTTTATTATTTGGTTTTAGAATGTGACAAATATAATTAAGTCAGATAGAATATACAAATGAATGAATTTCTCCTTATTTTTGTGTCTTTCAAAAATGGATAAGATTGATATGAATATACAAGAAAATGTTGCAACTTTTATCACGAAGTTACCTAAGGTAATTTTGTTGTGTGTTATCATTTACCTGATTTCGTTGAATTTCAAGACGACCAACGAGGCCCCGAAGAATCAAGAGGTGAAAGCTGAGGTTTCGAATGTTGTTCCGCTGGATGCGGTGAAGAAATATTTTCCGACTTGTACGAGCGTTGAGAAAGTGAACGAAGTACATTATGCCGTTAAAGCTGGTGGGGAGGAGATTGGTAAATTACTTGTTACGACCCCGATCGCGGACGATCTGATCGGTTATGCTGGGAATGTGCCTTTGTTCTTGGCGGTTTCCGAGGAAGATGTGATTTTAGGACTTACCCTGTTAGATAATAGCGAGTCGCCCGGGTTTTTAAGGCGTTTGGAGAAAAAGAATCTGTTCTCGGCATGGGATGGTAAGACGTTGGAGGAGGCCGAGCAACTGAACGTGGAGGCCGTGAGTGGGGCCACGATGTCGAGTGATGCCATCCGGGGGAGTGTGAAAAGAGCGCTGGAGTTTTACCTGGAACGTGACGGGGGTGGTTTTGACATGGATTGGATGAAATTGTTACAGCACGCTTTGGGGGGAATTGTGGTTTTGTTGGCGTTAGCCAGTATGTTCTGGGGAAGTCGGATGAAACGTTGGCGTTACGTGTTGCAGGTTTCTTCCGTGTTGATTCTTGGTTTCTGGTCCGGGTACTTTGTTTCATTAGAGTTGTTATTTCACTAGTGTCCACTAAAAATTTTTTGGTCACTAGTCGGTTAAAAATTAAATAAATTCGATTCACTTGAATCATTTAGCTCTTTGATATTTTTGAAATTCGATTTGTCGAACAAATCTCTAAGATGAGTTTTATCGGTTAGCGAGATGCCGAGTATTTGCAAGGTTTCGTAGATGCTTCGCTCTAACTTCATATCGTGTTGTACTATCGCCACAAGGCAGTAAGTAATTATGGCACAATATATTTGTATGCGTACAGCATTCTCCGAAGTTCCCCAAAACCTCTTTATCTTAAGGTGTTGTTTAATCCATTTGAAAAACAGCTCCACACTCCATCTATTTCGGTATAACCGAGAAATCAGCTCAGCCGAAGCGTCAAGATTGTTCGTCAGGAAAATGTATCGTGTGCCACTTTCGGGGTCTTCAACAATGAGCTTTCTAAGTTCATCGGGGTAATCCTTGGAACTTTTATAAACCGTAAAACATCCGATGACATCAGAAATGACACCTTCAGGCAATCTTCGCTTCCACGTTTTGGGCTTGATGCGTACATTGGTTTTGGCTCGTACAACGAAGAAAGCACCTATGCGGTCTATCGTATACAAGTTGCCAAAATCGTTGTAACCACGGTCAAATATATAATGCGCACCACGTTCATAAGGAATCACAGACATCGCTTTTGTATCGTGAATATTAGCAGGAGTAATATGCACAAATGCAGGAACTTCCGCTTCCACATCGTAGAGCGTATGCATCTTGATTCCGCCTTTATGCTTGCGGAATTTAGCCCACTCGAACACTGACAGACAAAGGTCAATCGTGGTGGAATCAAAAGCATAGACATGACCGTCAAGCTCAAAGATTCTTTCGATTCTACGCTTGCGCGCTTCGGCTATCATGAAGGTTGCATATTCCTGGAAGATGCGATAGTCACGTTGCTCGTTAGCCTTGCTAAGATTGCTTCGTGTTACGGACTTGCCGATTCCCAGATGATAGAGTTTTCCGGTGTGAGCCTCCAGTGACACGATGAGGTCTCTTAAACTCTCACGGTTGGAAAGTTGACCGAACATCATCGTAAGCAACTGATTCCAACAGGTATAGCTTTTAATGTATTTGTTGCCTTCATACTTCTTGACGATACGCAAGAACTTGAACTCATCAAGAAATGTGACTAATTGAGAAAAAACATATTTGTCTTTATTCATAACAGTCTGATTCAGACTGCAAAAGTAATTTCAAATCGTTGCGCACCAAATACCATTACAACAAACTGAATTTCAACAATTTCAAAGAACGACTATGATTTTTTAGTGGACACTAATGTTGTTATTTAACTGGTTGTTGAACGGGGTACCTTGGGGCGCTCGTATTTTGTTGCCCGTGATTGCCGTGCTGGCTTTGGCTTGTCCCTTATTCTTGAACAAGGGGTATTATTGCGCGTATCTATGTCCTTTTGGGGCAGCGCAGGAATTGGTAGGGAAAGTTCGTAAGAAAAAAATAGCCCCCAAGGGAGTGTGGAAGAATATATTTAAATATACTCGCGTGATCTATTTTATGGTGATTCTCGCGCTGTTGTTGTGGGGAATTCCGTTGGAATTGGCATCGTTGGAACCCTTCCCGGCATTTTTATTGACCGCTGCAACGGGGTGGGTCATCGCTTTGGCTGTCATATTTTTACTCTTATCCGTATTTTTTGCCCGTCCTTGGTGTAACTATTTTTGTCCTACCGGGGCGTTGCTGGATATTTTGAGAAAGGCCGATACAAAGGCGGGTTCGGAGAGAAGGAAAAAAGTGATCCGGGAATTTATTGCCTTGGCAATATTCCTCGTGATATTATATTTTATATTGAGGTAAAAAAAACTTGAAACTTTTTTACCGAAACATTTGATTGTTTGAATAAAAAGTGCGTAATTTGCATCCTGTTTGGAAAGCGTTTATAAAAATATTGAGAGATGTCAAGAATTTGTCAAATAACTGGAAAGAAAGCGATGGTTGGTAACCATGTTTCTCACTCCAAAAGAAGAGTGAAGAGAACATTCGAGATCAACCTGTTTAAGAGGAATTTTTATTGGCCAGAAGAAGATAGATGGATCCGTTTGAATGTATCTGCAGCCGGATTGCGCCTAATCAACAAGAAAGGTATTAGTGCTTGTTTGAAGGAAGCTACTGCCAATGGTTTAATTAAGAACGTATAAAGTAAGAAGAGATGGCAAAGAAGAGCAAAGGAAACAGAATACAGGTGATTTTGGAGTGTACGGAACACAAAGAATCCGGAATGCCGGGCACGTCTCGTTATATCACTACCAAAAACAGAAAGAACACCCCCGAGAGAATGGAGTTGCGTAAATACAACCCGATTCTGAGAAGAGTAACTTTACACAGAGAAATAAAATAATTAAGCTATGGCAAAGAAAGTTGTTGCAACACTTAAAACAGCAGATGGTAGGGGATTTGCAAAAATCATCAAAATGGTGAAATCTCCAAAAACCGGTGCCTATACTTTTAAGGAACAAATGGTTCCTAACGATCAGGTGAAAGAAGCCGTGAAAAAATAAGATTTTAAAATCTTCATATAAGAAAGAGCGTCGTGAGGCGCTCTTTTTTTTGTGTGTTTCGGGAACTACCCCCTCCAGCTCCCCCTTACACAGGGGGAGAGCTGATTACCAAACATCACAATATTTCAATGAGCGTGTCCTCCCCCTGTGTAAGGGGGAGTTAGAGGGGGTAGTTTCTCTTTATATTTCCTCCGAATTTCATCAGAACAAAAAAAATCATGATTTTTTTACTCAAAAGTGTAACCTATCCCAATAATTCCCGTTATACTCTATGTATTCACAATCAAGGAATGCTTCTTGATGGTTGAAAACTGAAGAGTTAGTTTGAATAATTGAAAAATAAAATTTCTCGATTTTTTTCGAGAAAAAACGAAACCTTTCTTTAGCGGTAACGTTAAAGAGGTAGAATAGATGATGAACTTATGATTTATTTTTAGCTGTTATTAGATTGAATCATCTAGCATAAAGAGAGGGGATAGCTTTGACTGGGGTTTAAGCTGATTTTCTGATAGAGTTCTTAAAAGTACTGGAATATATCCTACGGGACACCACGCACACACACCACACACACAGACGCACGCACACACACATACATACAACATCTTTTCGTCAGTCCCAATGTATTCCATTTAAGACGCTACAGGAAATCCCTCCTTTTTTTTATTTTTGATTTCCGATTTTAAATTCCTACCACACATTACTCCATGAATTTTAGATTTACTGATTTTAGATTTTTACGGTATCAAGTTTACACTTTTTATTCGTAAATTGTAAATCATAAATCATAAATTTTTCTTCCATTCGAAATAGTTTCCCTATCTTTGTAAGTTGATTTTTAAGGAATAGGAATTCATGGAGTACAGAGAAGAAGAAGATAACAATATAGCCATATTTGGTGCCAGAGAGCATAATCTGAAAAATATAGACCTGACGATTCCACGGGATAAGTTGACGGTGATTACCGGGTTAAGCGGGAGTGGAAAATCATCCTTGGCTTTTGATACGATATATGCCGAGGGGCAGCGTCGGTATCTGGAAACTTTTTCCGCATATGCCCGTCGTTTTCTGGGAGGTATGGAACGTCCGGATGTGGATAAGATTACCGGGTTAAGTCCTGTGATTTCAATTGAACAGAAAACCACGAATAAAAATCCTCGTTCTACGGTCGGTACGACCACTGAGATCTATGACTTTTTGCGTTTGCTTTATGCCCGTGCGGGTGTTGCTTACTCATACGCCACGGGTAGTAAGATGGTAAAGTATACGGATGAACAGATATTGGAATTGTTGCAGCGTGATTTTGCCGGACGGCGTGTATTGTTGTTGGCTCCCGTGGTAAAAGGACGTAAAGGACACTACCGGGAGTTATTCGAGAATTTACGGAAGAATGGTTTTATTTCGGCACGGGTAGATGGAGAGTTGCGGGAGATAACGATCGGGATGAGTGTTGATCGTTATAAGATGCACGATATCGAAATCGTGGTGGACAAGATTGTCATGGATCAGGCTGATCTGAAACGCTTAAAAAATTCCGTGGGTACTGCCATGAAACACGGCAAGGGTGTGATGATGGTAAAAGATTACGAATCTGACGAGATTAAATATTATAGCCGCCATTTGATGTGTCCGGATACCGGGCTTTCTTATAAAGATCCGGCCCCGCATACCTTTTCTTTCAACTCGCCTCACGGGGCTTGTAAGAAATGTAAGGGATTGGGATTTGTCAACGAGGTGGCGATGGAAAAGATTATTCCGGATAATTCATTATCTATTCATGCCGGGGGAATCCTGCCCCTTGGAAAATATAAGGCTTCTCTTATTTTCTACCAGATCGAAACAATTCTGAGAAAACATGGTGCCGATATAAAACAACCGATTCGGGACCTACCCGAAGAGGCTTTGACAGATATTCTGTATGGTTATCCGGGACAATTCCGTTTGGAGAATGCGGAGATCGGGGTATCATCCAATTTCCTCACGACGTACGAGGGAATATTGAAGTATGTCACCATGCAGGAGGAAAATTCGACTTCCAAGAAAGCGAATAAATGGGCGGAACAGTTTATTTCCGTGACAACCTGTGACGTGTGTAACGGTCAACGGTTGAACCAAGAGGCTCTGCATTTCTATATTAACGGGAAGAATATTTCTGAATTGGCGAATATGGAGTTATCTGATTTGTACGAGTGGATCGGTAACGTGGAGGAACATTTAGAGGATAAACAGAAACAGATTGCGGGAGAGATTTTGAAAGAGATCCGGACTCGCCTAAAGTTTATGCTTGATGTCGGGTTGGAGTATCTGGCTTTGAATCGTCAGTCCATGACATTATCGGGAGGGGAGTCTCAGCGTATTCGTCTGGCAACACAGATCGGTTCACAGTTGGTAAACGTCCTTTATATATTGGATGAACCGAGTATTGGGTTGCACCAGAAGGATAACCGAAAGTTGATTCATTCTTTGCAGGAATTGCGGGATAACGGTAACTCGGTGATCGTGGTGGAGCATGACAAGGAGATGATGGAGAATGCCGATTATATCGTGGACCTGGGACCCAAGGCGGGAAGAAAAGGAGGGGAGATCACGGCTATCGGGGGGTATTCCGATATTCTGAAAAGTGATAGTCTGACGGCACAGTACCTGAAAGGGGAGAAGGTCATCGCTATCCCGGCGGAACGTCGTGCAGGGAATGGAAAGAAGATTTCCCTGAAAGGATGTACCGGAAATAATCTTAAAAATGTGAGTGTCGATTTTCCTCTGGGGAAATTGATTTGCGTGACCGGGGTGAGCGGAAGTGGAAAATCTTCTTTGGTCAACGGGACTTTGCATCCGATATTGAGTGCTTATTTTTATAATGCTTTGGCTGCACCGTTACCTTATAAATCGATAGAAGGGATGACTGAAATTGATAAGGTCGTGGTGGTGGATCAAAGCCCGTTAGGTAAAAGCCCTCGTTCCAATCCGGCAACTTACACGGGATTGTTTACCGATATTCGGAAGATATTTGAAAAGTTACCGGAATCACAAATCCGGGGATACACGGCCGGACGTTTTTCCTTTAACGTGAGCGGAGGACGTTGTGAGGTTTGTAAAGGTGCGGGAGTGAAGACCATCGAGATGAATTTCCTTCCGGATGTTTACGTGCATTGTGAGGCTTGTGATGGTAAACGTTACAACAAAGAGACCTTGGAGGTTCGCTATAAAGGAAAGTCCATCGGTGACGTGTTGAACCTGACGATCAATCAGGCGGTAGAGTTTTTTGAGAATCTGCCTCACCTGCAATCCAAATTGAAGATGTTACAGGATGTCGGGTTGGGGTATATCAAGATCGGACAACCTTGTACCACGTTAAGCGGGGGAGAATCCCAGCGCATTAAATTGGCTACCGAACTTTCGAAGAAAGATACCGGGAGTACGCTATATATACTGGATGAACCTACAACCGGACTACATTTTGAGGATATAAATATATTGTTGGGAGTGCTACAAAAGCTGGTTGATAAAGGGAATACTGTGATTGTCATCGAGCATAACCTAGACGTGATAAAAGTGGCCGATTATCTTATTGATATGGGACCCGGTGGTGGTAAAATGGGGGGAACTGTCGTTTGTACCGGAACCCCGGAAGAAGTTGCTCGGAATAAAAAATCCGTGACGGCTCCTTTCTTGCGGGAGGAGTTGGGGATAAAAAAATAAGTTTATAGAGGGGGGACAAAAGGTATTTTTCAAACTCCCTCCCCCCTTCGGGGTGCTCCCTCTATAAACAGAGGGAGAGCTGAAATACTCCCTGTATTCGGGATAAATCACCAACTCATCCTCTGTTCTCCCTCCCCATCCCCCCTTCGGGGTACTTCCCCTCAGGCAGGGGAAGAAAGAGGTGGCACGAAGTGACGGAGGAGTTTTTTTGAGGATAAAATACCTTTTGACACATCCTCATTTTATTTTCTTGAAAAAGCGTCGCCACACGTATTTTTTCGTGTGTGGATCTTTTGACGTGAGGACGAACGAGGCTTTGCCCACGATAAAGTCTTCGGGGATGGGACCGATATATCGGGAATCCCTAGAGTTGAAGATTTGGTCTCCGGCTACGAAGTACCAGTTTTTTTGGAACGTGTATTCACGGATCGAGGAGTCACGGATGTAGAGTTGGCGATCTTGTGAGTGTACGGGTGCTTGGGTTTCGTAAGCGATCAAGTGGCGGTATAGCGAAAAGTTTAACGTGTCAATGGTGATCGTGGCTCCCGCGGCGGGAAGGTACAGGGGGCCGAAATCTTGGATGTTCCAGCGATGCCAGTAATCGAAGGGAAAAGCGTTGTAAATTCCCGGGGCATATTCTCCGCGGTAATGGTGCAGGCGTTGTTGCTCTTCCACGTTCCCATAGCCGGTTTTGCCGTTGATATGATTGATTCCGGTGATGATTGATAACGTGTCTCCGGGAAGGGCGATACAGCGTTTCACGTAAAATGTTCCTAAATCCATATCCCAGCGACCGTTCGTGTGCGTGGGAAAGTTGAAAACGATCACATCATTGCGTTTCAGTGAAGAGAACCCCGGTACCCGCACGGTTTCCGGGTGTGCGCCGTCCAAGAAATCGAAGTTTTTGTAAAAGCGGGCTCCCATGTACATTTTGTTCACCACGATAAAATCTCCCGGTTCGATCGTCGGGTACATCGAGTCGGAAGGGATGCTGTAAAAGTCCACGATAAAAAAGCGCAACAGGGCGGCAATCACGATGGCCAGCAGGATGGCTCCCACGTACTGGAATATGGATTTAATTACTTTCTTCATTTTTTTCTTGAGATAAAAATACGTTCTAAATAGTAATAAAACAAGGGAATGATGAATAAACTGACGAAGGTTCCGACCGTCATTCCGGCGATAAGCGTGATCGACATGGGGCGCTGTAACTGGGTCCCGATGTCATTTCCCCACAGCATGGGGACGAGGGCGAAAATCGTGGTCAAGCTGGTCATCAGGATGGGTTTTAATCGCCGTACCCCGCCTTCGTGAATTGCGTCTTCCAGTGCAAGCCCCGATCGTTGCAAACGTATGATCGTGTCAATTTTAAGGATCGAATCGTTGATCACGATACCACTCATCACCACGATACCGATCATGGACATCAAATTGAGGGAAATCCCGGATAGCCACAGGATAAGTATCGTGAAAGCCACGTCCAGCGGGATTTCGACGAGAAGGATTATCGGCAGGGTCAACGATTCAAATTGTGCGGCAAGGATAAAATATAGCATGAGGATGGCCACGATTACCACGACGACCATCTCCCAAAGGGTTTCTTGACCGGAAAAATATTGTCCGTCAAACGTGGTGTTTAAGTTCCGGTTTCCGGCTTCCGTCTTTATGGTCTGTATGATTTGTTCCGTGGAATCACCAACGTGATAGACGTTTAGCGGGACGACCACCCCTTCTTTACGTCCGATGATACTCTTGTAATCCAGTTTCTTTTCCATTCGGGTCAGGGCCGAGACGGGAATATCCAGTTGATCGTTATTACTCACGAAAGAGGAACGGATGATGTCCAGAATCGTTTTTTCTTCTCCCGTGATCACGATCGGGACATACCGGCTACCCGTGTTTAGTTTCCCGATATTCATTTTACTGATATTCTTTTCCAGCACGTTAATCAAGGTACCTTGACTGACTTTGTAGAGGGCCAGCCTGTCCGGTAGTATTTCGACCACGATGCGTTCGGACGTTGAAGGTTTATCCAATTGTAAGGTCGGCATGAGCGAATCAAGATATTCGATGAACGTGTTCACGCTATCCAGTTCCGGACCGCCCCGGCGGGATTCCCCGCTAAGGTACACGACCAATGGGACGTCGTTGTCCTTAAACAGTTGTTCGAACAGGTTGTCCACTTTGGCGATATCGACCTTTGCCATCGGGAAATTTGCTTTGACGTGTTCCCGGATGGAAGAGATCACCTTTTCCAGTTCTTCGGCGTGGAGGGTACGTATATAAAATTCCGCCTCGTTGATGTTCTGGTTCTTTTCCCGGTTCAGGAAGAACATCTTTTCTCCCGCGTGACAGCTGATTTCTTCGCATTTATCGCTAAATCGTTTGATAATATCTTCTACCCGGTGTTCGTTTTCATCTATATGAATACTGGAATTCCAATCTACCCGTAGGATTATCTCATTCGTATCGATTGTCGGCATACGTTCCAGTCGTAGTTGAAAGGCTAACACGAAACCCAGCACAAGAACCGCGAGACAACCGATCATGACGATCAATTTGTGATGAAAGATAAAATGAAATATATTCGTGTAGTAATCATCCAGATGCTTGAAACTGATTCGTTGGATAAAGCGAGTCGCTTTTCCTTCTTTGGCATACATGAATAACAGGTGGAATACGACCGGGACGATCGTGATCGAAACGGCCAGCGAAACGAACAGGCCGATTGCCACGGCCATCGCCTGATCGTAAAACAAGGCTCCGGCAATACCGCTCATGAAGATTAACGGGACAAATATGGCGCAGGTGGTCAGTACCGAGGAAAGGAGGGGTGTGATGATCTCGTTTGTCCCGTCCAGACAGGCTTGGAACAGGGATTTCCCCCTCATCCGGTGTTGGTTGATGTTGTCAATGGTGATGATGGAGTTATCCACCATCATCCCGACTCCCAGTATTAACCCGGATAGTGAAATCGTGTTGATCGAGATTCCGATTAGCTGGAAAAATAACATACTGATCACGACCGAAACGGGAATACTGATCGCGATGATTACGGGTGACCGGGCATCTTGCAGGAAGAACAGCATGGCCACGATGGCCAGTAAAATTCCTTGCCAGAGGCTCTGTACCAGATTGTCAATCGAGTAATTCAGTAATTGTGCCTGATCCCGGGAAACGGAAAATTCCACGTCCGGGTATTCTTCCCGAAATTGGTCAAGTAGCCCCGTGACCTTTTCTTTCATTTCCGACATCCGGGCATTGGATTGTTTGATCACGGCCAAGCAGAGGGATTGTTTGTCACCGTTAAAGAATATGCCTCTTTTTTCTCTCGGACGGATACCAGTACGGGCGACATCCTTGATTTGCAGAAGTCTGCCGTTGATATTCAGGTAAACGTTTTCCAGCTCTTCCGGGGAGGTGATCTGTGAGGCAAAACTGATACTGTATTGGTAGTACCCGTCTTTCACGGAGAGGCTTCCGGAAACTTGGTTATTATTGTCTATGGCTGATTTTAGCTGATCCTGCGTGATTTTCAAACTTCTCAACTTGGCCTCGTCCGGGAATATATATAGTTCGGGGGAGTACATCCCGCTAATATCTACCATGGCGACATCCGGTAACTGTTCCAGTCTTTTTTTCAGTACGGCATCCGTGAATTCACAAAATTCCAAGAATTTCTCCTCCGAATCGTTTTCTTTCAGGTTGATGTTGATGTAAAACACGGGTAGGTCGGAGGTGGAGGCTTTGATGATCGTCGGGCGTTGCACCTCTTTCGGGAACCCGTTCACGCTGGCATCCACTTTCTGGTTGACTTCGATAAAGGCGTAATCCAGTGAAGTCCCGTACTCGAATTTCATCGTGATCAGCCCGCTTCCTTCCTTGGATTCCGATTGTATTTCCGTCAGTTTTGGAATTTGTTGTAACTGTCCCCGTAGTCCGGACGTGAGCGTGTTTTCCACCTCGTTGATCGAAGCGTTGTCCCAAGTATAATGTACGGTGATCTCCGGAATATCAATTTCCGGCATAAGTGACACGGGTAATCGAAAAGAGGCCACGATTCCCAGTACGATAAAGGCTATCGTACTCATGATGACTGCTACCGGACGTTGTAATAAAAACTTGACCATGGATTAATTTTAGATTTTAAATTTTAGATTTTAAATTTCGCCGCACAAACCACCACTTTTTCTTGACCTGTAACTTGCAACCTGTTAACTTGTGACTCGCTACGGGCGAACGGAATGTCATCGGTAAATAAATTATCAAAACCGGGAGTGAGAAGGTTAACCCGCTCATCGTTCCGATGGCCAGACTTTTCCAGAAGGGATTGATGTCCCCGATCAGGAAGGGGATAAATCCCAGCAGGGTCGAGGCTATCGTCAGGAAGATCGGGATAATCTTGGCGTTATAGGCTTTCATGTAGGTTTGTATTCCCCGGGGAGCGCCTTCCCGGACTTTGATGTTGTAATCATTCAGGATGTAAAGCACGGCATTCACCGATAGTCCGCTTAACAGGATAAAGGCTGCCAGACAACCTTCGTCGAACCCGACCCCGAAGAAATAGCCTCCTAGGAAACAACCGATAAACGAGATGGGTGTGATACAGATCACGATAGCGGCCTGACGCAAGGATTCCAACAAGATAGCACAAATAAAATAGATGATCCCGATGACCAGCAATATATAAAGTATGCGGGCATCAATTCCCCCGATGTCTCTCTGCCAGTAGTTTTTCCAATCGTTGCTTTCTTTCACCCGGAAACCCACGGGCATCATCTGGTTCATGGCTTTCATTTCTCGCTCTTTCACCTTCTCCGACAGGCGGTAGGCCCCGATAAAATCGTATTGAACCTCAACTTCGTACTCTTGATTTCTTTTTGTGATGTTCTCGAAATTCTTTTCTTCCGTGATGTCTCCCACGTCTTCCAAGCGGAACACCGATTTATCTCCCCGCAAGGGGCGATTCCTCACGTCCCACACGCTGGCCTCCACTTTCTTCTCCGGTCGGATGTCAATCGTGGTGTATTCGTCATTTATGTATGCCCGGGTGGATGAGGTGCCGGAATAGGTCAACGAGTGTAAATTACCTAGCAGGTTGTTAATATTCGAATTGTTGCGAGCCAGCTTTTCTTTATCGACCTCCACGGCGAACGCTTTGGCTTTTGGCGAACGGTCGCTACCGATGTATAGTTTCTTGACCCGGATATTCTTTTCCAGACGTTGTTTCAATATATCGGCGTATTGCAGGACCTTGCGGTAATTGTAACCGATCACTTTGATACTTTCACTCCGGAACTCGTCACTTGTCCGGTTCGAGAACCCCCGTCCCACGCCGTTTACTTCCGAGTCCCCGTTCCCGATCGTGTTGGCAAAGCGTATCAGCTCGTTTTTCACCTGTTCCGGGGAGCCGTCTTTCTCGTGTTCTTCCTTGAACGTGATCGCCATTTCACCTCGATTTGCTGATGACACGTCGGAGGTAAATGTGGCAATCGATTCGAATCCGGAAAGAAAATTCTCCAACTTTTCAAAAGCTTCGTTCATCTGTTTGATCGTGGACCCATGTGGCATACTCATGGTTAAAGTCAACCGTGTTTTTTGGCTTTCCGCGGCTTTCCGGCTTTGTAGCCACGCGTCACCGCCTCCTTCCATGAACAGACGGAGTGCCCCGCCCAAGGTCTTGTCGATATAGGGTTTGATCGTGAGATAGGTTTCGCTGCCGAAAACTGTGTTGTAGGCCGAGCTGTACCATTTGTCCCGATCCACGCTTGACGGGAGTAGGAACACGGGAAGGCCGAAACCGAGAATCGTGATGATGATGGCGATTTTTTTATATTTCCTCGCGAAACGAGCGAAACGCAGGTATCTTCTGTTGAAACGGACAATTCGTTTCCGGCGATGAATCTTGCGTTTACTATTTTGTGGTTTTAGCGGAATTTTTTCCATGAGTGCCGGGACGAAAAAGAGGGCCACGGCAAGAGACACCCCTAGGTTTATGATGATCACGGCAGAAAAGTCCCACATGTTTCTCATGATGTTGTTATCCATGTTGAAAATCACCGTTAACGCTCCCACGGTGGTCAACGTGGCGGCCAGTACGGCGAGGAAGGCTTTGCGGTTGTGGAAATGGCGATAATGATCGGTCATCACGATCACGCTGTCAATGATGATACCGAATGACACGGTGATTCCTGCCAACGTGTAAAGATGGAGTTCTATTTTGAAAAAATAATAGAACACAAGGGCGATAGATAAGTTGGCAAGCAGGCAGATGCTGATAATACCGAGGTAACGGAAGTCCCGGCTCACGAGGTACACGAAAAGGAGCAGGATCAGAATGGTCACTCCCGTACGGTTGAGGATTTGTGACAACTCGTCTTTGATTTCGGTGCTGTTGTCCCGGATGAGTTTGACCGAGTAATTTGCCGGGAAACTTTCCGTCAGTTGTGCCATCTCTGTTTTGACCCGTCCGGCGAGTTCGATCATGTTCGCGTTCTTCTCGGCATATACATTCAGGTTTATCCGGTTCAGCCCGTTAATGCGGTAATATGATCCGGGATCACTTTCCTGGTAATCCAGAGTCACGATATTGTGCAGGTAAATGATTTTACCGTTAATCACCTTGATCGGCAGGTTCATGATGTCTGTTTTGTCATCATCCGAATTCCCTTTAAACACGAGGTACGAGTATTTCTTTTCGGGGACGGTTTCCGTGAGAATTTTTCCACCGTCTTTCCGGAAATAATATTCCGAAACGGCGTTGGATATATCGTTTGCCGAGAGACCGATGTCGGCAAATAGTTCCCGGTCGTATTGCATCACCCACTCGAACGGGACGATCCCGGTTACGTTCATGCTTTCTACTCCCGGCATGGTGGAAATAACCGGGACGATCCGGTCTTCCGCGAAACTCCCCACTTCTTTCGAGTTGCCCGGACCAGTCAACACGTATGTCATCAATAGGTGGCGTTCTGTTTCCTGTACCCGTCCGTCATGTATTTCCCCGCCACTGACACCCGAAACACGGACATCCTCCGGTAAGCCCGGTGCGACAGAACGGATAATCGAGGACAGGTACAATTTCACGGCATCAATATTTTCTTTCGGGTCAATGGTCAACTCGATGGCACCGTAACCGTTCCCCGTGGTGGAATGTATCTCGTTCAATCCCCGAATCCGGGCAAATGCTCCTTCCAGTTTCGTGGTGACTTCTGTTTCTAATAATTCCGGGTTAGCATTGGTCCATGAAAACGAGACGTTCAACTTGTTCGACCTCGACGAAGGTTCCAATTGCAATGACAACCTCGGCACCAAGCTGATCCCCAGAATCATCATGACAACAAATATCGTGTTAATCGAAAAAGCTGATAAACGCATGTTAATTTTAGATTTGATGATTTATGATTTTAGATTTTCAATTTTCAATTATCACCGTGTTCATGTGCGACAACCCAAGATTATTCTCGTAAATTACCGTGTCGCCGGGGGAGATGCCTTCTTCCACGCTGACTTCCATGCTGTTCTCGTATCCCGTGGTGACGTATCGCCATATTGCTTTTCCTTTTTGACAGACGAATACGACTTTTTTGCCTTGTCGGGGAAGAACGGCTGATTTGGGGATGATGATCTTGTGATCGATTTGTCGTTTGATCAGTATACTCACGTTCATTCCGTCTATCAACAGCCCTTGGTGGTTATCCGTGATAGCTTTCACTTTAACCATGCCATTTTCGTCGATGCGGGGATTTACTTCGATGATCTTTCCGGTTAGGGTATATTCGTGATTAGCGTAAGGAGTTATTTCGACCTCCATGCCGGAGTGGAGATTTCCGATTTCGGTTTCCAGCACGTTGAACACGACTTCCATTTTCGAATCGTCAATGAGCGTGCATAAAGATTTATAGGCGGAGGTTTGGTTATAGGGTTTGGCCTCAAGATCAGCGATAATCCCGTCAAAAGGGGCTCTGGTTTTTACGAGGGTATACTCTTTTTGCGCTTTTTCGAAGGCTTTCACGCTGGACGTGTAGCCGCATTGCAAGTACATGGCTTCTTTGCGTCGCGGGGGGAGTTGTACGGTGTCATCCAATGTTTTGAATCCTTCATTTATGATGGCCAGTTTTAAATCGAGGAAGGCTTTCTGTAAGGACAAACGAGCGTCTTCCAGTGCAAACGTGGCCTTTTCGTCGTCAACTTCTGCAATAATATCCCCTTTTTTTACCCGATCCCCGTTTTTCACGTTCACCTTTCTCACGACATCAGCCACCTCGAAATTAAGAGCCGCTTTCCGATTCGCCTCGGCTTTCCCGTTACTCACTAATTCCAAGTTAAACCGATCTTCCCGTGCCACCTGCACTTTCACGATCGTCTTCTCGTCTTGTTGTTCGATTTTGGCATATTGCTCATCCTCGTTCTCTTCTTTCTGTTTCTCTTTCCCGTTGCACGCCAACAGTAGGAGGGTCAGTGGTAGTATAAATCTATAATACATATAACAAACATTTTCGATCCTTTATTATTTTTCAAAGTTGGGGAAAACTTTCTGGAAATAAGAATGGAAATATGATAAAATTATGAGAATTTTTAAAGGCAATTTTAATATTAATGATGTTCAACATACCCTTTAAGAATTAATTTATACATTTGAGCTTTCGTGTTTGCTTTAATTGTTGTGTAAAGGTGTTGTTTACCTATTTTGTTTTTCGTGTTTAAACTCAATTCTATATATGCTGAATCGTTTACTGGAATCATTTTTTTTGATAATTGATAGGTTGTACAATTGCAATCAGGATTGACATATTGTATTATCAAATCTTTATCACCCGTATTATAAAATGTATAACGGGCAGTGATAATTGTATCTTGTCTAACTTTTTGAAAATCATAAATCTTGTTTTTCCATTTTAAATTTGATATAGGGATTGACTCTTGAGAATTTGTTGTGATTTGTTTTTTTTGAATATGATCACATGAGCATAAAAAATAGCATTGCATTAATATGATGATATAGGATATTGAGAGTTTCATGATAGCTTTATAGGTTATTTAATTTAAATCGATATATAATTATTCTTTCTTCTTCTTCTTCGATTATTGCTTGAGTATAATAATAAGGTTTAATATATCCGATGATTTTAAAGTTTTTGGGTACATCAATATCTCCTAATAATGTTGAATTTTTATAGATTTGTAATCCATCCGTGGACTCTTTGTCCCCTTTTGAGTATGAACGGAATAATATGTTTGTTTCGTTAATATACTGTAGCCAACCATAATAACCTTTAGTCTCACGTTCGTCATAATAGAATTTTCGGCATTCTTTATAGCTGTGAATCTTTTTATAATTTGTATTTATATTGTTTCCAGAATAGCCAAATGATAAAATAGGATTATATTTGAAGTCATATTTATAAATTAAAGAATCTGCTTCATATGAAACATAGAAGTTCCCTTGTTGGTCTATATCAAAGTTGACACCAGAAAATATTAAATATTTTAGAGGGTTTTGTTGATAAATTTCAGGATACCCTCCTCCTAACATTCTCCCGTCTTTTCCTTTTTCTATGTTTACTTCGGAGATGTGCCTACATTTTTTCATATAGCGATCTGTTTGTTCGATATAATCTAAATTAGGATGTTCAGAATACATGTTAAAATAAATATTATCTTTATAATACCTACATACTAATCGGTCATATTGATGTGTATATATTGCTGAAGTTTTTGTTATATCGCTACTTTCATTTCTTTTAAGAAAAAACAAATTCTGGATATTAAATGTTGAATCATAAATGTAATGATCTAGTTGAAATCCAAGTAAAAATAAGCCTTTATTAGGTAGTGGGGCACAGCCTGCAATTTTTCTTACAGGGACTTCATTGGGGGCGCGACCTTGACCAAGGTAACGATTTTTGAAATGGCCGAGCGTATCAAATTTAAAGAAATAGCAATAATATGTATCCATGAAATATATTTCATTATTAATGGTTATTCCTGATAGACCTAAATAAGAAGATTCAATATGTTCCATAATTAGAGTATCTAAATCAAGATGGTGATATTGAATATTTCTATGATTTTGAGGTAATGGAAATATGTTTGTATCCTCTTGTTGACAGGAACATAGGAAAATAATAATTAGTATTGGTATAATTTTCATTGGAAATATAGATTTTTAAAGGGAATAAGTCCACTTACTGAACTTATTCCTTTGTTAAATATTGATTGTTATTTTTTGACTTAATTACAACTAGTATTACGCAAAGAACAATCATAGTTTTCTCCACCACCGCATACGTTACTCATGTTATTGGCGGCACAACTTCCTGATGTCATTCTTGAACAACGACAGACAACGTGATCACCATCGGGCGCTTCTCCGCGAGCTAATGCCTCAATATTGTCAAAGTTAAATAGATGTTTAGAATGATTTTTTTCTACTTTGTAATTTAAGATAAGAGACATAAGAATCCCTGTTGCAAAAATTGCACTTATGCTTAAAATTTTTTTCTTCATATTTATTCTTTTTTGGAGTAATGATATTGTCTTTTTCAAGTATGTATCTTTTCAACTTGAGAGATGACATATGTCTCTAATTTTTTATGTAGTTCTTTTATTATTGAAGATATAATTCGTTTTAGTTTTCGAAATTTTCTATCTTCGTCTCACCTCCTTTCATTGTTTAGGAGAGGGCAGGCGATTGTCGGGATCATTTTGCGATGGACTTTCCCGGCATCGCCTTTACTCTCGGATTTATAAATTTGCTTATATCTTTTAGCTGTAAAAGCAATGCCTCAAATATATACTAAAAATTCTGGAAAAATCAAAGGAAATATGATAGAATTATGAGAATTTTCAATAGAGGGTTTTATTTGAAAATATATTTTATAAGAATCGGATTTGAATAATCTGTTAAAGTGTAGATTATTTCTTTCTTTATTATTTCTATATTTTGAGTATTTTCCAAAGGTTCTAGTGGAACTAATGTTTCATCAGTTATACCTATAATTTTATTATTATCCATGTATAAAGGATAAAGTCCTATATCTTCTTTTGATTTTGAAAATACAACTTTTCTTTTTGTAGTCTTATCGTAAAGGATATTTAAAATTTTATTTTTCATAAATAAAGAACAAAATAAATATCGATCGTTTTGACTATTAAATCCGAGTGTGTATGGTATTTTTGAAGAATACATAACTTCTTTGTAAAATTTTATTTGTTCTTCTGGATTTGTTAAATCTGGAAATTTCATTTTTGATAAGTTGTATGTATATTTTCCGAAATCCCATTGATAAGCTGGTAAAAGTGTATCATTGGAGATTTTGTATATTTCATTAGAAAATGCTTGTGTAAAATAGATTGAATCTTTATAGACTTGTATCGGCTGCCTACATTCTCCATTTATAATTTTCTTTTGTTTCATGAATTGAGATACGAAAGTATCTTGTTGTCGAGAGAAAATTCTAAACGTGTAATCATTATATTTTGTTGGGTTTGTATATAGTAATATGGAGTCTTGATTTAAGATATGTAGATAATGATATGCCATAGGAGGGTGGGGTAAATAGATTGATGACTGGTATTGCCCTTGTAAACTATATGTTAAAATTTTTCCCATGGGGTCTAGGCATTCTAATGTATTTGCAAATCTGTTGATTACAATATCTTCAAGTAGATAAAATTCGTCAGGAGCTCTACCGATCGTATTTATTTTTGAAATAAATTTTCCATGACTGTCAAATATTAATACAGCTTTTTGTCGTCTATCAAGAATGTAAATAAATGATTGGTATTCAATAATTTTATCTATATTTTGTATTATGGATTTTTCATTTGTTTCCAATGGAATAATTTCCATTTTAGAAAATATATTATTGATAGATATAGATTTAGATGCATCTAAATCTATAGAAATAGTTGAATTCGAATTTTGTGAATTAGAACAGGATAGAAGTAATGTAATTGTTGATATAAATAATATAGTTTTCATGAATTTATTTTTAGTATTGAGCATTTTGAGATTGAGGATGATTTGAAATCATCCTCAACAAAATTTAATTTTCCCATGGACAATAATCGTCCTGATAACCACTCCATTTACAATGAGGAAGTAGATTTGAGTAAACAATCTCATAACATTTTAGTTTGTATAATCCAAGAATTGGGTTATCGTCTATTTTTACGGACTGTAAATTGTGAGGTTTTTCTTCAAGGGAAAGTATGGATTCTGCTTGACAAAAGCAGATATATGTATTTTCATCTATATAGACAAAATCATTGTTTATTAGTGGAAATTGATGAGAATGGATAATACTTCCAACGTGAGCTACTTCCTGTTTCGCATGTTTGAAATAAATGTATGGAAAGATGCCTTTCACGAAATTGAAAAAGAGAAAATTGTCGCATATAAATAGATTATTTATTCTTCCGATGGGCTGTTGAAGAGGATCAGCATATCGCGTTATATAGTTTGTACGTTCTTCATCTGAATAATTTTTTAAATCGGATGGGTACATGTAACTTTTTCCAAAATTGATGTTACAGACTTTTTCTAATTTCCCATGGCATTTGTAGATCGAGTAGTCATACGGGAAAAAGCAATACACGGAATTCCGGTAGTTGGCAAATGTCATCTGTTTATATGCAACTCCTAACTGTTTTTGGGAGAAATCTCCGAATTTGTCTAAATACTCTCCTGTAAATCTGTTGTATATATAGAAATTTTTTAATTCTTTAGAACAGTAATTTGTAAAAATGAATAAACTGTCATTACTAAATGTAATTGATGTTCCGTGTGTAGCGATAGGAAAATCGAAATTGAACTCGAAATTTGAATTGTAAACGGATATTTTCTGTTGATCGGATGCTAGAATGTAAATGATGCTATCCGTGATGAAAAAGTCATCTAGTGAAAGATATTCCCCACGGCCTCTACCGTGTTTATCTAATTTATTTTTATATTTTCCATCTGAATCGAAGGCAAAAATGATTTCTTGCTTTTTATCCAGTATATATATGGTGCTGTCATGAATCTGAACTTTATTCATGCTTGCAAGCAATGAATGTTTTGATGTTTCCAGTGGAATATAAGTTACAGACGAGAAAAGAGAATCGGCCGGTATGCCTTGAAAGTCTCCTTCTACAGTTACATTAAGTGTGGGATATTCTTGTATATTCTTTGTATTTTTGCATTGATAGAAAATAAGAATACAGATGATAAAGTAAAAGACTTTCATGTCGTTGAAATTAAAAATGTTGATAATAGAACCATGAACTTATTATGGGTATCTTGTGAATAGTTTGACTTTTACTAATATGGGATTTGAATTTTCATCTAATTGTGACAAATTATGCGCTTGGCAGAAAGCATTTTTAAATTTGTCGGGAATAAAGGCGGGGTCGATCAGATAATAGAAATAATCGTTTTGATACCCGGAGGGAAAAATTGCATCGCGGGTTGAAATAGAGAAGTGGGGAATCCCGAGGAAATTCCGATAGTGATTTATGATTGTTGTCGCATGACATTGATAAAGCGAATGTAGATAATTGTCTTGATATTGAAAGCCGAACATGATTTCTTTGTTCGTGAGGAATACCGGGGTAATACGGGCCACGTAATCATGATTTTTTATAGTTTCGATGAAATCGGTAACATCATTGTATGAGTCTTTTAGCATTTTTTGTGGCATTTGATGTTTTCCACACTCAAATCGATAACAGGGAATGAGTTCTTTTTCCGTTAATTGATAGATAGTATCATTTAGGGAATAGGTAAAAAATAAATTTTTTGAATCCCTGGGTATGAAGTTATTGTTGTCTTTAAAATGCCTCCAGTTTAATTCATTGTCCGAAATCTCGATAAATTCATGTATGATTTTTCTCTCTTGTTTAGAAAAGTAATTTAAACGGCAGTGGGAGCTAGGAGATTTTGATGAGCCGATATATATGGCCCATAAATCATTGGATATTTTTGTGAATGCGAGACCGAATAGTCCTGTATTTATTTCATCTACAAACTCTCCTTTGGGGGAATATTCTATGATTTTGAAACTGTTATTGTCAAGTATGTAATAATGATTATCTTCATCTATGTAGAAATCATCTAGTACAAGATATTCCCCGGGACCTCTTCCTTGATGGGCTATTTTGAATAAAAACTTTCCATTTTGATTAAATGTATATATGCTATTGTCAGAGGAAAAGGAATACAATGTGTCTGTTATTATCACTCTATCTACCCATGCTAATAAAGATTGATCTGTTGTTTCAAGTGGAATTACCTGCATGGATGCCGTGTCGAATAATTGTTCCCAGTCCACAGATTGGCTAGATGTCGGGTCTATGGGAATTGTGATGAGATTATCTTGTCCTTTGTTTGATGAACATGCAACAATACAAAAGAACGTGATTATAATGAAGACGACTTTTTTCATAAGTGATAAATTCATATAAAATTAATATAGTTTTATCCAATGTTTCACGTATTCAAGAGTAAAAATAACATGTAGTTACAATACAGGTGTCTCACGCTTTTCCTCAAGTGGATAATGCCTCAAATATATACTAAAAATTCTGGAAAAATCAAAGGAAATATGATAAAATTATGAGAATTTTATCGTAATTCAATTATAGAGGTTTCTTTGTAAATGGGGTGTGCATTTTATTCGTATTCTGTGAAAACATAGCATATACGCATTACGTTCGTTCCTATCTAATGGATTTATATTTTTGAAAACGGCTCGTTGGTTTATCTGGTATAGTCATTTGTAGCCGATTACCTAATAATGGGTTTATATATCGTTTTTTGAAATTACTACGATGTTGGAAACCAATATATTCTGCTATTTCTGTTGCTGATGAGACTTAGAATTCAGCCCCATTCTCTCTTCAATGGATTTATTTTTTGACTTAGTCATTGACTTAGTTACTTTTTGATTTTTGACTAAGTCAGATTCATCGGTTGCCGAAACGTTCATGCGGAAAGCGGTGATTGTGTTGACATCAAAAATTGCCGGAGTGTTGCCGTTTTCTTTGAGCATCTTTTGTACGCGGGTTACACCTCGGTTATGGTTCTACCCGACATCGTGGGCAAAGGAAGGATGTTTCCGTCGGAACGAATTCCAGCTATCTTTAGTGTTGCTACCTCAAAAACACGAAGTGAAACGCCTCAAAAACACGAAGTGAAATGCCTCAAAAAACGGAAGTAAAATACCTCAAAAACACGAAATGGTTTTGTTAGTATAAAAAAATGAGCTACTTTTGCTTAAAATAAAATCCTGTCTTATGGAATATTTGAAACGAATTGCTGACGATCTGTTGAAACTACGCCTTGAAGCTTTTGGAGCGGTTCAGATAAAAGGTCCCAAGTGGTGTGGTAAAACAACCACGGCGGAGATGCAGGCCAAAAGTGTGATAAAAATGCAGGATCCGGATACGCGAGAGGGGTATCTGGCGGCTGCACGTACCAAGCCTTCTCTTTTACTTAAAGGAGAAACACCTAGATTGATTGATGAGTGGCAGGTTGCACCCGTTTTATGGGATGCTGTTCGCCATGCTGTGGATGAAAGACGATTGAGGGGGCAGTTTATATTGACGGGTTCAACAGTGATTGATGATGATGAAATTATGCATACGGGTACAGGGCGTATATCTAAAATGTCAATGTATCCTATGAGCCTTTATGAATCAAAAGAATCTAATGGGAAAATTTCATTAAGGGAACTCTTTGACAATAAGGAGTTGGATATTGATGGAATAGTGTCGAACTTGTCTATAGAGGAGCTTATTTTTGCAGCTTGTCGAGGAGGATGGCCGGCTTCTTTGGATGATATGAGTATGGCCGCTAAATTGTTGATTGCTAGAGATTATATAGATGTTATTTGTAGCGAAGATATTTCCAAAGTAGATAAAGTTCAACGTAATCCTGCTCTGGCGAAACTAATCCTGCGTTCTTATTCAAGGAATTTGTGTACATTAGCCAAAAAGACGAGTATGTTAGCAGATGTTTCTGTTGAAATGGAAGGAACTTCCACCAAAACATTTGATGATTACGTGGAGGCATTGGAGAAATTGTTTGTCATTGAAGATATTGAGGCTTGGTGTCCGGCTATTCGTTCTGCAACAGTTATTAGAACTGGAAAAAAACGTTGCTTTGTAGACCCTTCCATCGCGGTTGCGGCGATGGGGGCATCTCCGCAAAGTCTCGAACTGGACTTGAAGACATTCGGGTTCATTTATGAATGCATGTGTGTGCGTGATTTAAGAATCTATTCACAAGCAATGGGGGGCACTCTCTCGTATTATCATGATCGATATGGTTTAGAAGCTGATGCCGTTCTTCATTTGGATGATGGGCGATATGCTTTAATTGAATGTAAACTTGGTAGCCGTGAAATTGAGGATGGTGCCAAGCATTTACTTGAATTAAAAAATCTCATCATAGAAAGAAACAAGAAAGAAACGCAAATGCCGTTGAGACTTCCTGATCTTTTAATTATTTTGACGGGTGGTGAACTGGCATATACAAGGGAAGATGGAGTAAAAATTATTCCATTGGGATGTTTGAAGGATTAATGTTATTTGAGAATGTATTTGATCAGGACATAATGGTCCTTTTCCAGTTTTTCTTCTATTTCTTTTGGGGCTCTTTTCATACCGTCTTTTATCATGGCTTGGTATGTGTCGTTTAAGAGGTAGGAGAAAACTTTGTTTCCTGCCACGAAGTCCGGATCTAATAGGAAATAATCATCTTTTTCTCTACTGTTCAAAATGACTTTTTTATTTTTCCGATCAATAAGATATGGTTCGGAATCGTTAGTTCCGAGAATGTATTTTGGAGTAACAAAAGGTGTTGTGTATAGGTATTGATAGTTTTCAGTGACTTTAGAATAGTCTTGTCTCCATTTCATGGGAATGGAATGATTGGTAAAATCTATCGTCAAGGTTGAGAATGTGAAAGCATCGTGACGGTCAAGTAGGTAGATCGTGTCGGATAAGAGTGTATGGTATATGATGTTTTCAGCATTTTGCGTGAAAAAAGATAACTTGGTAGAATTACAGCAATCGGATTCATTTGCGGGTAATAATTCCTTTTTCACGTTCATGTTTTTATCTGTAATGGTGATTTTATTCTCTTTTTTTACTGGCAGGTCTTTTAGGGGTTGCCAGCTAAACATGTAGTCGCCATTTCCCAGAATGGCGATGTCGTAGAAGACTCCCGGTAATTGTTTGGTTTCAATGTAAGTTCCGTTTAAGTCATATAGTAATAGACGTGCCTGAAAGTTATCAATGACATAAATGTAGTTTGAATCCACAGTGAAATTGCGGGTTTCAAGAAATTCTCCGGGGGCTCGTCCCAAGGCTCCTACCGGGAATAGGAATTTTCCGGTGGTATCGAATACAAATACTTGCTTGCAGTTTCGGAAATCGAGAATAAATATTTTATCATCCTGCACAACGAGTTTTTCGACCATGTTAAACAGGCCGTCCGGATGTGTTTCCAACGCGATATATTCTACTGAATCAATGTAGGAGGATAGTTTGGTGTGTGGGTCAACTTTCCAGATGATAGAATTCTCCATCTCTCGTGAAGGGTTTGATTTACAAGAGATAATAACGGATAATAACAGGAGTATAGTGCAATATTTATGGAATAACATCTTCTTCTTTTTTTAGTTACGACCATTTCTCACGTGGCATGAAAAATAATCAAAATATGGGTACAATATTCAAATATTTTATATTTTTTGATATAAAAATGGGAGGATAGAGTTTACATTTGATTCGAACCTCAAAAACAGGAAGTGAAATACCTCAAAAACACGAAACGCTTTTGTTGATTCGGAAAAATAAACCCCGAAAAGTCACTTAAAAACTTTTCGGGGTCCTTCTTCTAGAGGGTAGCCGCTAGGGTACGGGTGCTAACGTTTCACGTGCCATCGATTCTTCAACCAGGCGACGATGATGGAACTTAACACCCCGCCCAGCAGGCTCACAGTTCCGGCCAACAGGCTGTCGGATACTTGTGCGAGGAACGTGTTCAGGCTTAAGGTGGAAAACATACCAATTAAAAAGTAAATGTTCATGGTAATAGTTTAAAGTTTAAAATTTAGAGTTTAGAGTGGAAATCATCTAATCTGAAATCATAAATCAAGAAATTGCCAAGTGTCGGCTGTCGGAAGCCATGCGGCCGTTTTTCGACGTGGCGAAACAATAGGCGTGAACTTTGGCCGGGTCCCAGTCTTCCGGGAGGCTAACGCTCGTGTTACCGTTTTCTCCTCTTTCCCGGAGAGTCACGAGTTTTGTCCGGCTGAGGGCGGTCTCGTACAGGGCAGCGTACACCTTGTCGCTGGCGCAGGAGAAACCGTCACCTTCGTCGTCCTGCATCTCTTGAGTGAAGGAATACATTTTGGTCGACTCGTCGTAACTGACGCTGACTTTCGGCGTGTAGAGGGGGCCGGAAGCGCAGAGCAGACGTTCAAAATCTACCGTGGCGGAGTATTTCTCGTCGACTTCAATCCTACTCATGTTGAGCGAGGTAAAAGCGTTCGAGGTCGTGCCTCGTCCCACGCCGACAAAGCCTTTCCGGATGACGGGGAGTAACTTGCGGGCAATGCTGACGATGGCTTTCATTTTAGCCCTTTGCGCCAGTATTTCCGGGGTCTTCACGTCCTTCCGGGAGAAAATTTTGGCTTTAGCGATGTTCTCCTTGTTGAAAATGCACGTGGTGATGTTACCTACTGATTTTCTGACTTTACCTAAAAGGTAAGAATTGAATTTTGCCATAATGTTAAGATTTAAAGATGAATAAATTGGGAAATAGACCTTGCCTCTCGCCCGTGGGCCTCCCGTTCGAGGTGCAGGTTTATCGTTATTGAATTACCGGTTCAGTTCCAGTATCTCTTGCGGGAATGCCGGGCCTGGGTCGATCTTCCGGGGAGTGATGTCCGAGTGGCGTAGGAGATAACGGATCGGGTAACGGTCCATTAGTAGCAGGCACACGAGAACGACCGTTTTAAGCTGTTCGTCCGTGTAGCGGTGCCAATAGGTGGGTTGCCCGTTCTCCTCGTCGACGAACACGTCCGACGGTTGTACTTCCTTGCCACATTCGGCGATGAAGGTATTGCCCTCCTTACGAAGTTTACCGAGATTGTCGAGTTCAATACCGATGGAGTAGTGGTTCAGGTTAATCCTCCCGAGGTGAAAACTTTTCCCGGCGTGCCACGACTCCACGTTGAAAGGTACGAGCTGGATAATGTCCCCGTTCCGGTCGATCACGAGATGGGCGGATGCCGCCACGTCCGGTCGGGTTAGGTAGTAAGCGGATGCTAGACCGTTCGAACCGGCCGTGTAATGTAGGACGATGGTGTCCGGGGCCGCGAGCGGCCGGGTGTTTTTAGAGCATGTCAGGTGAACTGCCTCGCAGTCTACCAGACGGTGGTTTAGGATGTCCACGGGGTGAATTTGGAATTTAAAATTTAGAATGAATACGAGGGTTATTGCCGGGGGCGTTTGAGGAGGGAACTGACGAGTTGTTCGCTGCCTCGGCCGATGATGTACCCGCCTAGCCCGATTTCCAGCAGGTCCCAGAAACGGGACGTGTCGGCGAGAATCGGCAGGTTCAGGAACGTCCCGGCGAGAATGATCAGGGTGAAGACCAGCATCACGATCGGTCTCCATGAGCGTTGCAGCCAGTTGCCTCGTGCTTCCTCCCGGATGGCGGCGGCCTGTTCCGTGATAGTCTTTTCCTCGACGGCAATCAGCAGTTGCAGGATGTCCGTCTCCAGTTGTTTCTTCTCCCTTCCGGGGAGGGTCAGGCGGTCGACGATTTCGCCTACCGCGCTGACCAGATTCGTTACCGTTTTCATACTTTTTCGCGACTTAAAGATTGTTCCACTTCTTCCCAGTAAAAATAGAGACGGCTGCCGAGCTTGTGGACGGGAATGTTGTAGTCTTTGATGTCCCGGTACAAGGTGCGTTCGGCAATGTTCAGTTTCCGGCACAGCGTTTCCTTGTCAAGTAATAACGGGGGAATGTTCCCGGCGGCTTTTCTCACGAATTCCCGGATTTCCGCGAACTCTCGCGTGAAACCCTGAAGGTGTTCCGATACTTGGTATAGAATGGCGACAATTTTTTCTATGGAGTCCGTGTTGTTTTCTGTTTGTATCATTTCCTTTTTCGGTCTAGTCGTTCAACGTGTTCCTGTAATTCTTTCAATAGTTTTTCAATGTAAGCCGTCGGGTGGGGACGTGCCAGCGTGTGACTGATCAGCGTGTAGTAGTCCTTCTCCGTGGGCAAGTTCCATACTTGACAGAAGTACAGGATGAATTCCTTGATGCGGTACTTGTTGTCGGGCGTGATGGCTAGTGACGTGTGGAGGTGCAGGGCCATGATCTCGGCGATGTCCGTGTCGTTCCCGGGTAACGTGCCGGGAAACGGCAGGGGTATTTTCCGGGATTCAAACCATTTCTTTTGCCGGAGAAAGGAGGCTTGTTGCAGGCGGAGATACTCTTCGAGCAGGTCCCGTTCCGTGCAATCCAAGTAGCCCCGTTCGACGGGCATCCCCTCGTGCGTGATCGTCAGGTAACGGTGGGTGGCGTGTCCGTCCTCTTCCCCGAAGATGGTTTGCAGTTCCAAAAGGGCTTCCCGCACGGAGACGGCCAGCACGTCGTCCTCTTCTTCTTTCCGGCGGATCTCCCTCAGGCAGGCGATGGCGGGCAATTCCACGTCGAGCAGGTGGATGCGGTAATCGGTCAGGGAACGGACCCCGTTAAAACAGAGGGGTTCCAGCTGGTTGTCGGTGACCACGACTTCGGCCCGGTAGAGGGCGGTGAGGTACTCTTTTAAGATTTCGTGTTGATTCATAATTTAAAGTATTTATCATTTGAAAAATGTTTATAGTCTTGCGAGGCGAAAAAGCAGTAGATATGTGCTTTGATCCCTTTTTTGCGTTGCAGGGAGAACGTGGCGATCTCGTCCTCCCGCAGGAACGGGAGCTTGTCGAGAACGACCGGGGTAAACGAGCGGTTCCCGTACAACACGACCACGATCAGGCGGTCGGTAGCCTTGGCGGACGGGGAACCCGAGTTGTCGTCCCATTGGAGGGTAACTTTGTCGTCCGGGGCAATGGAGTGCGTCATGTTATTGACATCTTGCCGTCTGCCGATCCCGATTTGCAAGCGGGAGAAGTCGGCAATTTTCCCTTCGGGGGTGAACACGTGGAAATTCTTTTTCATGAAGAGGGCGTAGCCGTTTGTTTTCAGGCGATGTCCTTCGCTTTTCCACACCTCTTTGAGCAAGGTTTCTTTAAGCTGTTGGTAGAAACGCAGGGCCACGGTCAGGTGGGCCCGGTTCTTTTGTTGTTCGGGCGTGTTTGCGTCGTGATATTCCAGCGGGTAGGAGCGGATGCAATCCTGATCGCCATTCCGGTAAAAAATAGTGTTACCGATTCGGCCTCGCAGGCCTCTTAATAATGAGTTGCAATGTTTTGCCATGGTATTAAAATTTTAAAGTTCATCATTCGTTTATCCGAAAATCCGCGGGATCATGGGGACAATCCGGCAGGAAAAAGGCCTCCCCGGGTTTCATGCTGACGTGTCGCCGGGGGATCATAGTCAGTTGCCAAACGGCTATGAAACGTGGGCGATACGTCCGTCATTCCCTTGTCGTGCCTTATCTCTCCTTGAACACCCCCGTAACTCTTTTCGAGTTGCCGGGTATCTCGTGATTTTCTGTTGACAAAGGTAGGGCATACCGTGGCGGGGAGCGTGACGGTCGAGGTGTGTCAATCCGTGCCAAAGCGTGCCAATAGGGTTGATGGTATGGAAAAATTGAGGTAATGTCTGGAAATTTGATGGGAATGGGTGAAAATCGGTGACGGGAAGATGGAGTGGGAGGTGTTCCGGTCGTGCATGTAGTGATCCGGCGTTTTGGGGCTGAAAGAGGGTAGGCCTGCCGGATCACTAGATGCAAAAAGGGATTTATGTCGGGTGATTAGAAATGATTCTCGATGTGATAGAATTCAGTCGCCCGGGGAACGATGGTATCATGGTAGATGAATAGCTGTTTCCCGTCCTTGTAGAAAAAAGGATGTTCCTCTTTTCCGGCGGTCAGGTCTCGCAACCAGTAGATACGGTCGAGCGGCACGTTGTCAAATTGCAGGAAGTTGTAGCGAGCCAGTCGGGTTCCGGCGTTTTTCCAGCCGTTGTCCCAGTACATGAGCTGGTAAGCATGTCCCACGACGATATGATTTTCCGCGTTTGCCGGGGCATAGCGTATTTTTTTCACTTTCATGGGCCGTTTCAGCGGCATTAGGTCTATTTTCCTGTAAGAGGAGTATTGCATGTTGGGATTGTAGGCGGAATAGTATCGCAGGTAACGGTAGTTGTTGGTGTCAACCTGCAACGTACAATAACGTTTTCCCGTCCGGTTAGGATTTATTTCCTCCGGTGAACACACGGGGAGAGCCGTGGCCGGGGGGAGGGAATCTTCGGGGGTGTACTCGTCGGTGAGATATTCCAGAAGTCCCATGTTGCTGGTCGGGAAGGAGTCCGTGGCAACGTAGCGGTAGTAGCGGAACGGGCGGCATATTTCGGGTGTCAGTTCTTGCAAGTTGAGGATGGGAGTGGTTTCGATGGTGCCGAGTAGAACGGCATCCTTGAAATCTTCCCGGTTGGCGGCCTCGAAACGTCCCCCGATCATGAGGCTTGCCCGGTATTGGAGGCTTGTTTTTTCCGGGTACTTACGTTTTAAAAGGAGTTTTCCCTTTTTTTCCGGTTCTTCCGGGTAAAGGGGTACGAACGTGGCGGAAGTGTAGAGCGTGTCGGGCGAGGTGATGTAAAAGGGCGAGGCAAACGGGATGATGCTGTCGCCTTTCAGGTAGACGGGAAAGTAGAGAACGTTATAGACCACGTTTTTAAACCAGGCCTTTTTTTGTTGATGGTCCACCGTTCCCCACGTGGCGGGAGCAAGACCTTCCGAGACATTGAACGTGTACAGGTAAACTAGGTTATTGGATAGCTCTTTGTCTATCGGGAGTTGCACCGGGGCTACCCGGTAGTTCTCGTCGGTCACTTCCCGGATGCAGGGGGTGTCGAAGTAATCCGGCAGGGTTTCCCCTTCCGCTTTCAGCATGAACGGGCTGTCGGCTTGTGCGCCGAATGTATTTCTGAAAAAGCTGGGGGAGGCTGCGGTTGAAATCTTGCTGGCAGAATAATTTCTAGTTTGGTTGTATTTGGAATATTTTCCCGTGCTGTCCAGCAGGGTACAGTGAAAATGTCTTCCCGTTCTTTCCCGGAAAGAGATGTTACAATCGACAACGGTCGGGATCCCGTAGGCCCTGAACACGTGACAAAAATTGTCGGCCAAGGATATGCAATCATATTTTTGACCAACAAACATATCATAGGTCCCCACGTGTTGGAGCTGTTGGTAATAGGGATACATTTGGTGGATGTAGTCTTTGTAGTGGTCGTAGCGGGAGATGAAACGGGCGTAAGTTTTTTCGTCACTTTTATTCAGGTGTTTGCTGAACATATCGTTCAGCTTTTGCCCGTTTTCGTAAAAGGAATAGCCGGTTACGGCCCGGTAGGGGAGAAGCATCTCTTTGAATTGCTCGAAGGTGAGATAGGAGGCGTAAGGGGAGGCGTGCCACACGTGGAAGGCATTTTCTATGTGAGAGATTAAAAACGTGGAAGGTATATATTGTGGGTCAGGGAATGTTCCTTTAACGATCGTGGGCGTGTCGGGAGGAAACACGCTTGCTAGTTGCCGGGCCGCATAGGAGAAGTGCCAGAATCTTTCCCGGTGGCGGTCGGAATACAGGGCGGTATCGGGAATTATGGCCATCATGTTCGTGTACAAGCTGTCAAAACGGGTATGCCATTCGAACAGGGAAGAATCGGGGAAAACGGCCCGTTCGGTTGACAAGTGCCATTTCATGTTATCGATTAGGAAACAAGCGGCTTGGTATTTCAAGGAATCCTCCGGGTGTTCCCGGTAGTGGCGCAGCACTTTTTCCAGCTCACTTCGGTTTTTCCCGGCTTGTGACAGGGTTTCTTCCACTCCCGCCGGGTAACGGGTGCAGGCGAGTACTAAGGTACAAATTAAGATGGTGTATAAGATGGGTTTCATGGTAGGGTGTTTTTTATTGATTACAATAATTTTGAATGTCGTATTTATAGATTTCATCATTTATCGTGTTCCCGTATATACATTTATGATTCATGTCGAGAGCGAAGGAAATAAGGCTGTTGGAAATGGTAAATTTACGAACAGGCGCTCCTTCCCAGTCGAATTGCTGTATTTCAACTCTTTTGTTGAATTCGTGCAAATAAGGACTTGGATTATTGATATATAGGGCGTAAATGTGTGAATTGGTAACCCTTAGGTCTGAAAAATACCAGATTCTTTCTCTTTCCGGGGTAAAGCTAATTTCCTTTATAGGAACTGTCGGTTCATAGATGGAGAGCGTCGTGACATCGGTAAATCTGGGGGAAAAGATATTAATTTGGTTGAAATATATCATGATCGATGCAAATTTTTCATGGTCAGGACGTAAACGGTTGCCCATGTTTAAAGCGTACGTGCAGTTATTAAATGGAAAGCTGAACATGACAATCGGCTGTTGTAATGGAATATCCTTTTTCAGATCGTATGTGCTTAACGTGTGACCGACGGAAGAATTTACAATACTTATTAACGTGTCTCCAAGAATGAAATGGTTTCCGATACAATCTTTCGGGAGATCAATACAACTGTCAAGAATTGTTTCTTGTTGACGTATTGATTCCGTTAAATTGAACAAGACTAATTTCATCAGTGAGCCATCACAGATCCACATGTACGTGTTCAGGGAATCTTTAAAATATTGTTCTTCATATACAGCGTTTAAGAATTCATTCGGTCCTCTGCCAACATGGAGAAATTTTCCTAATGGGCGTAATGTTTGGGTATCATATACATCAAAAAAATTATCGACTCCATTTGCTTTATGGCATATTAAGAACGTGTCGATAACATGTAAACCGATAATCCCGATACTTGCAATGTCGATTTTTTCGCCTGTAAACCTGGTTTCTTGTGGAAATTCTTTAATAAGAATATTCTTACCGTGCATGATGTCATGTTGGGTACAAGATTGTGCGGTTAGGATTGTTATGATATAAATTAGGGCTTTCATATGGTTTGATTCTAGAGAGTCTGTTAGGGTTCGGTTCTTGCTATAAATTCACATAGTCATATTATATTTCATATGTTACAATACAGAAATCTAAATCAATGCCTACTGCATATATTGTGTTAGAGTTTCCTTTAGTTTCGATACGTAAAATAGGCATTCCCATATCAATGATTTTCTTTAGATTAAAATCGTAATCGTATACAAATATTGTATTAGGAACTTGAGAAAGATCCCGAATACCTGCTGTACGTTTGGTTGGGGTAGGAGTGTTTTCTTCTTTTTCTAATGTGATAATATAATCTTTTGTAAGAATTATTTCGTGGGGAACTTGAGCTTCTTCAATAAAGTGAATATTTCCGTTTTTGATTTCATAAAAGTTTTTAGAAGATACTTTTTCCCATTTCAATTGGAAATTATTTCCTTCTTTTTCGTATAAAGCAATGTAAGGGAATAAGCTTGCACTATAAATTAATTTTTGATTATATGGATTGTAAAATAAAGTTCCTTGTCGAGAGTTATAGTAGTCTTTGAGTTTTTCTTTTATTGGACTCTTGCCAAAAAAGGATACAGTTGAATCTTGATGAATCCATTGGAAGAGTTGTTCATTTTGAGGATGTGTTGAAATAAATTCTCCTTCTGCTATTTGAACTATATCTAGGCAATCTTCGATGGGTAAAGGCGGGAGTAGAATAAATGGATCCTTATTTGCCAACATACTATCGATTGAATAATAGGCTTGCTTGTTTTGGTTAAGATCATAAGTGAATATTTTATTACCGATAGAGCTAATAGATAGTGGCGTAATAAATTCTTTAGGGCCTCGTCCGATTAATCCCATCGTTCCAATTTCTTTTTTTGCATTAATATCAACAACGTGTAAAAAATAATTAGGGTTGAATGGATCTTCCCAAACTAAATAATTGTTGCACAAAATTAATGAACCGGGTAGTTGTGTAAACAAACTATCTTGGATTGTGGAGGATGGAGATAATGTTAGGCGTTCAATCTCTGTAGAACCACTTTTGCAAGTTATGAGTGTCAATAAGCACAACGAGTATAAGAGAAACTTTTTTTTCATGTTATTTTAAGGAATCAAGATTATTAAATATTAGATTTTGTTGATCATGGGACATTTATTTGTATGGTATCAATATTTGAATCTTTTGATTTCAACCAGTTCTTCCTTTTGAGAATCTACACCGCCTAGGAATTGCTTGTTTGCTTCATCAACGAAAATGAAATTTGTAAAAGTATCAAGTTGATATACTCTTTCTAGCGATCCGTTCCAAGTAAATACTAGAATGTAAGGAGGACGATTATAGCCATCGTTCACGGATAACCCAGACCATAGTATGTAACAAAAATTTGGAGTGCAATACATTTTGTATGACGTAACAAGCATATCCTCTGATAATTGAAATTCAGAGTAGTCAACTTCGTCATTTACGAGGTCAAGAGAAAGACTTTTTTGTAGGGAGCCGTCAAGGTGATAAAAATTAATCAAATTAATATACCTGAATGCAGCGATGATACTGTTATGTTGAGGATTTACTGAAAGTATATGAGAATAAGCATCGCTTTTATTGCCTCTCCTTGATACATAAAATTGAGGTTCGTAATCGATCTTTTTTATGATCTCGACGTGTTTATCATAAAGGTAAAATAGTGCGCTGTCTTCACCAATGGGAGACAGGACAAAGGTTGAATCTAGGATGTTTAGATTTTGAGAATTGGCTAGTTCGGGGGCTAATGTCGTATAGATTGATGAGTCATTTTTTAAATAAATCCGGGTTAAACGATTTTGTACTAAATCATGAATTAGTAGGGATGAAGAATTAGTATCACTATTGATAATCAGCGGAAATTGATATTCATTAGGCCCTCTGCCGGTAGTGCCAAATTCGTACAGCATGTTTTTGGTGTTGTTACTGAAAATTTGGAATCGTTTTTCAAAACATTCATTTTGTAAACACAGGAATGTATCTCTTATTATTCCTGCAATATAACATCCTGCCGGGATTTGAGAAATGGTTTCTCCTTTTACTTGAATGATGTTATCAATATGCAATTTTTCTATCTCGATCCTTTCAGAATTTTTGCAGGATAGAACGGAGAAAATGATAAAAAGCGAATAGATTAATTTCATAAGTCTGGTAATTATGGTGTAGATTAATATTCCTATTTTGAATTATAAATGAAAAGAATCGGGTTGTCTGTTTCTTTTAAATTGTTTAGAACGGGGATTGTTTGGACAATATGGGGAAAATATTCAATAAGTGATGCAGCATCAATCCAGTCGATGATCTTGTTACTTTTCACGAATTGCGGGAAAAAGCGAAAGTCATGGATAAGATCATTGGTGATATATCCATTTCGAGATTCGCCGGTGTTCATGTCGTGTAAACAAAAGTGGCGTTCGTCTTGGTATATATAATCGATCAACAGGTAATTATTGCATAAAAATATGTTTCTTCTGACGATATAGGGAAATTTGTTGTCATTTATATTGTATTTTGTAATGCTTGTATGTTCTTCCGGAAATGTTTTGTCTTTAAAATCAAGGAAATATATTGGAATAACTGTCGTATCGTGTAAGGTATATAACGTATTACTATACCTTGGAGCAAAAACAAGTAAATCATTGTTTTGTGTGAACACGTTGGAGGAAATGAAGGTATTATTACCTAGTATTTTATTTCTTGGTAGGTATCGGTTTAGCGTTTCCCCGCAATTATCTGTAAGATAGAATTGATAATCTTCTGTTTTCCCGTTGCTTTCAGCATAAATGATCATCTGGTCGTTAATACATTTCATTTCAGAAACGTAAAACGGGAAATAAAATTCTTTCTTGAATTTTAAATCATGATCGTAAATAAGAACTTTTTGCTGCGAGTAGTCTAGAAGATATATGCCTTGCGAGTTGATGGCTATATCGTTGAGATATATGTATTCTCCAGCACCACGTCCTGAATTGGCAAGTTGATGGATTAGCTCACCTTGTTGGTTAAAGAGTAGGATGGTATTATTTTTTTTGTCCAGTAAGATTATATCGTCATTGTAGAATTCAATATCAGAGATTTCCCCGATTAGAATAGAATCCGAAATTTCCAATCGAATAATATTGTAATTGGCAATGAAATCTGACAAGAGGTAAGTGTTGGTTTGGTCGTAGTTGATCGTAATCGTGGCAACATCTTTTTTGTGAGAGGTTGAACATGATAAAATGATGAGAATGAATAATAAATACCGTCTTATGTATATATATAAAATAAGTACTCCAATATCGTATTTGTAAATTTTCATACTGTCTTTAAATATATATTTCATAAGCGATATCAAGAAAATTATTATTGCAATCTTACCAAAATGGGGTAGAGGATAATTTGTAAATATATAAATCCTCTACACAATATTATTTGTTTAGAATATTTTGGTACAAAGTTTTAATTTCAGCGTTATATATGGGATTGCCTATAAGTAATATTTTATTGTTTTGATCTAATAAGAATGTTTGGAACATAGGATCATCATTAAATTTATTCATGTCATTGAATGTATTTTTGATATCGTAAAATATTGGATATATGAATTTATGAAGATGTTTCCACTGGTTTGTTTTGGCTATTGTAACACTATCTTTAGTTGAAATAATGAAGATGAATGCCATTTTATTTTTATTAGGAAATTCTTTCAATAGTTGGTTCCATTCAAATAAAGTTAATTTGCATGGGGTGCATCCTGTCGAGTCGATAAAGTGAAGTATTTTATATTGTTTATTAAGCATTAATGTAAAAGTTGAATCTTGTTTTTCAAAATTTGAAATTAACTGAGGAGGAAAAATAATTTCTTTATTTTCCCATTTTTTTATTATAGATGCAATTTTATTCTTGGATGAATTGAATGAACAGCTATAAATGAGGTTACAAATTAATATTGTATATAGAAATAGTTTCATAATTATAATATTTCTTCAAGATTGTATTTATAAACTTCTTCTTCTTGAGTTAAGCCATACATTATTTTTTCTTTTTCATTAATGGCAATTTTAGAAAGTTTTTCTTGAATGTTTAGTTTAAATTTAGGAATTCCTTCCCAGTCAATAACGTGAATTTCTGTTGTGATATTGTCTTTTAGAGCCCAATCTTTTCGTGTTTGATTTGCATAAAGTCCGAAAAGTAGTTTTGTTGTAGATGTAAAATCCACATAATAGGTATACTTTTCTGGCATAGGACATTCTTCTACTTTTTTTAGATCAGATATATTGCCATTATATACTAAACTGATCGCTTTCTTTTGAGGTAAGGAATATAAATTGATTTGATTTAAAAATTCCATGGCTGTTGCATATTTTTGTTCTCCTAAATTGTAACAACTATGGGTAGTCCATAGGAAAATATTTCCAATATTATTTATTGAATGTCTATAAATAGAATCTTGTTGTATGAATGTATTGGTTTTTCTATTGTAAATAGAATAATATTCGTTTCTATTACTAAAACTGAAGTAATGATAAAATAATGAAGAATCATTAAGTAAAAAAGCTCCCTTTATTTCTGGTTCAATATTCAGATCGATTGTATTGCTATCTAATATCGTAGTAAGGTTTTGAAGTGATTTTGTGAGATTCAAAGTACTTATACATGAATGGGTTCTATCAAAAAGATAAATTTTCATGCAATTTGAATCAATACAATTAAATAAAGGACTATTGGCATTACTAAACTCGTTAATACCACGGCCTTTAGGTAAGAGATTTAAAATATGTTTCTCCGTTTTTGTGGAATAAACAGAATAAAAGGTATCTATTTTAGAACTAATGAATATTAAAAATGTATCAATAGAATACATGGATTCAGCCCCTAAGCTAGTGAGAGAAATGTATTCTCCTTTCAGAGAAAGATCTAAAGGAAACTTGTCAATAAAAATAGTTTCGCCAATAAAAATATTCTCATTACTTTTTCCTTCATTTTGGCAATTATATGCTAATAATATTAGTATGATGTATATGATTTTTTTCATTTTATTTGTTTGATATGATACTTGTAATAAATATTTGTATAAATGATACCATATAATAACATCAAGATATATGGTATCATTTTGTGCGAATATTTGTATCTAGATACAAGAACTTGCCTTAGCAAACCATGGGGGAGTTCCTGTATGAAGTCCACAATCGCGGCATAGTACAGAATTACCATTATTACCTTCTAAAACATCGTAACAAGTGTGTCTACCAGAGTGGTCTTCTCCATTAGCTAATGCTTCAATGTTTTTCAATTGTAAACTGTTAGAAGATAGCGATACATTAAAGTTCATTGCTCCTACAATAGATACAATGATAATAGCCATTATGCAAATTATTTTTTTCTTCATAGCTGTTATTATTATAATTTTAAGTTCTTTCAGTCCTTTTTCAAGTATATATCGTTTCAACGAGAGAGATGACGTTTGTCTCAATTTTTTTATCTTTATACTTTCTTCTTTTTTAGGAGATGAGGTGGTGTCGGGGGCTTTCTTGCTAGGATTGTTCCAGTACCGCCTTTATCTTCCCTTTATTGTTTTAATAGCGTTAAACTTCCTTATTTGTCACGAAACCTTCTAGCTTTGGGTCGTGTAATTTTTTTGATTAAGCCATTTTATTATATTTGTTTTGCATCATCTTTTGATTTTATGCGAGGATAGGAGAATAATGTATTATATATCATTATTTGTATTTTTCTGTTGCTGGGGCACAATTTGACCATTGGAAATGTTTACAATCAGTATCATATATTTGGTAAGAGTACTGCCGCTCTATGCGTATAACCATATGTGTCTTGAGATTTTGAAGGATCAAACTATTTGGTTTCTTTTTCTCTTTTATTTTGGTGACCGAAAAAGAAGTCAAACATATAAAAATAGGAGTATAATAAAATTGCATAATACTTATTGTAATTTATTTTTTATAGAGTTTAGATATGATGCGAATATTTGGTTGTTGAATTTTGAATTGAAAAATAGAGATAGAGGTTTCATTGATTGCTGAAGTATAAAAGTATATGAACCTTCTGATTCTTTTGAATTTATATTTAAATCTATTTCGGAAATATTTAAATAATTGAATTTGTTCGTGTCTATTTCTTGCCTAAATTTGTTGTAAGCTTTTATATCTAAAAATGATGTGATTATAAGAATATTATCTATTTGATTTTCATGGGTGAATTCTTTAAGTTGTTTCAATGTTGGCATAATACAACTTTCACAATAGGGAAAGGGAATTCTATATATGAGTAATGTTCCATATTTATCAATATAGCTACATAAAATTTTTGAAGTACTATCATTTGTGTTTAATTCGACATTTTCATATTTGTAAGTTTTATGGATAAAACCTTTGTAGTCATTAAAAAGAGTTTCGTATTTAATAATTAATTTTGTGGAAATGTTTTCACAATTCTTTTTTTGTTTATAATTGATAATTATAAAACTAACATTGCAAAATATTAGAATGATTAATAATATGTTTTTCATGTTTTAAATATCAAATTCGACTAAATATGCATATTCAGGATCGCTAGTATTAGGATATATCGAAAATAATTTTGTATTATCTTCATTGACAACTAAAGGAGTTATAAAAAATGGTATTTGCAGTACATTTTTTAGATTTCCTTCCCAGTCCATGATAAGAATTTGGCAAGGATGATCTTGGTTGTCATTAAGTTGTTCAATGGGCATATTGACTCTTAATAGATAACAATATTCTGGAGTTGCATACATATCTATTATATATATGGGATTGTCATATGATATTCCTGTATATTGCTTGGATTGGTATGGTTTTTTCAATTTTGAAAATTGAATGTTTTTTAATAACGTTCCATTTATGTCATATAATTGGATAAGATCAAGGAATCTATATCCAACATATAAGACTTTTTTTTGAGAATTTGCACAGGTTATGTTTTTATGAACTGCAAATTCGATTTCAGGATTTTTTAAATAAAGTCCTGTATTATAATTAACCCAATATATGGAATCTGTATCATAATTGTAAATGAAAAATATGCCATCATTTACTTCTATTGTATTACCAATAATAGTATTACTATCAATTTGGTTGAGATTTTCTGAGAAATATAACTTTGATGGAAGGTATCTCCCATTGATGAAATCATAAGCCGTGTTAACAAGTTGCCAATTCAAATATTTTTCATGTAATAAATTAAGATCATATATTTGAATAAGTGAATCTTCTTCGTGTAGTTTACAGTTTCTGTAAAAAAAAGGCATATTGAATTCGTTGAATAATCGGCCTTTTTCTCCATAACGGAAAATTTCTTGAAGAGAATCATTGAACATATAAATATAACGATCTTCAGGAGAACATTCTGCAATAAAAAATAAAACAGAATCACGATATACTCCATTTGAGAAACATTTTTCTTGTATTTGAATTTTTCTCGATGGTTGAATATTTTGTGTAATGTTTAATGGTGTGATTTTTTCTTCTTTACCACATGCCAATAGAAGAAATAAAAAAAATATATATATTGTTTTTTCCATATTTGTTATTTTAAAGGGAAGGATATGTTACTTATTAAATATGTAGGATTCATATTAATAATTCCATATCCTTCAAATAATGTTTAATTTATACGACAATCTCCATCGCCTGTTATTAATACTCGATGAGCTAGACAGTCACCACACCATACAACAGAATATACACCATGTATTCCATTATTTAAGCTTCCTGAGTTGCATTTAATGTAGGGTTTACCGCCTCCATCTTCCTCTTTATCAGCTAAACATTCAATTTGATTGAATGTAATATAACATTTTGATTTAATTGACGGAGATAATATGATTGTGTTTATACCTGCAATACAACCACATGTTAAAATTAGAAGTGCTTTTTTCATATGTTGTAATATTTAGATGATTTTACTACAATGTCCATCTCCATTAACAACAAGTCGATGCATTTTACAGTCTCCGCACCATCTCTTAGTAGGAAATGCTGTACTTAATGTTACTGTACCTGGGTTACATTGAACTTTTTCTGTTCCAGTTCCTGTACCTGGTTCGTCTATTTCTCCGCTTGCAAGTGCTTCTATATTGTCTAATGAAATTAGAGTAAACGAATTATTGGGGGTGATGTTCATTTGCATAACTAAGGCAATAGAGAATATGAAGCCAGTAATAATGATAAGTATTTTCTTCATAGCTGTTATTATTTTATAATTTTAAATTCCTTTCCGTCCTTTTTCAAGTATATATCCTTTCAACTAGAGAGATGACGTGTGTCTCAATTTTTTTTATCTTTACACTTTCTTCTTTTTTAGGAGATGAGGCGGTGTCGGGGGGCTTTCTTGCTAGGATTGTTCCGGCACTGCCATTTTACCCCCTTTTATTGTTTTAATAACGTTAGACTTCCTTATTCTGTCACGAAACCTTCTAGCTTCAGGTCGTGCAACTTGAGCGTGGTGTTACATAACACCTGTATTGTTTTCGTGAAACGTCCGAGCGAGTTGGGCTTGAACGTGACAATGATTTCCCTTGTTTGTCCGGGTAGGACGGGGCGTTTTTCCCATCGCGGGTTGGTACAGCCGCAGGTGGTAAGCACGTCTTTTATAAGAAGGGGATGCATTCCCGTGTTTTTCAACGTAAAGGTAGCCTGTGGTTGTTCATCGTAGCGGATTGTTTTCAGGTTGATGGAATCCCGCGGGATTTCGATGGTCGTAAGCGGGGCATTACTAAAGTTGTCGGGTTGGGTGGTGAACGCGAACCAAGTGGTGATGACACCCAAGGAGGCAATCATTAACGTGATGAATAATATGGAGTGATTCTTTTTCATGATTTTATACCTATATATTATAGCGAACCAGTTGAGCGTCGGGAGTTGTTCCGTAGAGCGCGTTTTCTTCCATGTCGTAAGAGATGAACGTTGCCATTTGGGGAAGAGTGCGGGTTTCCAGCAATGTTCCGTCCCAGTCGAAGACGAGTAGGGTTGAACAGTTTGCTATGTTTTGTTTTTCATCCTTGTATGTTTTCCCGGAATAAAGCACGAAGACCCGGTCGTCCGATACCGTGACATCCCGGAATCCGGTGATGTTATCGGAGTAGTACGCTACACGAACATCTCCCTTGTCACGAGCATCCACGTGTGGATAGTAATAACAATGGCGGCAAACAAGTGAAATTTTCTTCCCTTCGATCCGGCAAAAATCAATTTGTCCACTACGTATATCTGTACAGACAAACATCTGGTTGTCGGGGCGAAGGCTTAAAACAGTACTTGCCCAAAGAATGCTGGTCGAGTAAGGGGATAGATCGGGGTACCCCGGATGAACAGGGTAATCAATAAAATATTCTTCACTTTCGTCTTCTAAAGAATAATAGCGATAACGACCTTGCTCGTACAATCCGGTGGAAATGACAAAATTGTCACCTTGAACAGCCGAAAGGTGGATAGCCGTGTTGGCTAACGTTAGTGGAGGAGTCGTGGAACGACTTAAAGAGGATGGATTACAGCGATGTAATTTTCCTGTTTCAAAGTCAAAAGCCGAGATGTCACCATGACTGTTTATTGAAAGATTGTCTATCGAGTACGCTTCGTTTTGACCTTCTCCCATGGGTAGCCAAGGTTGTGTGGAGTGGGTTGAAAGGTTTACAAGATGAACGTTTGTAAGTTCGTAACGCTGTCCCACGGCAAGAATGTCCCCATGTTTTGAAATCCTAACGGGAGTGTTGATACCGTAATCAGAAAGGTTAACAACATAAGTAGAAGGAACATCATTTCCTCGTGTAAGAATATCTGGAGCAACAGAGATAGCGTTGTCACTCATTGTGCAAGATATAAATGAATAGAGATGAATTAAGATGAATAGGTATTTTTTCATAATAAACAGGATTAATTTTTTAAAGTCATGCCTCGATGAGTCGTATTTCCAATTCTACATCTACCTTCTTCGACTACACAATCTGGTGGAGTATCTGTGTTTTCTCCTTTCGTAAGGGCTTCAATATTATGTACTGTTAATTCATGATTTTCCATAGTTGTAGAGAAACTTGTGAATAGTACAAATAGTAATGTTCCGATGATTAATAATAAAATTCTTTTCATAATTGCTATTTAATTCAAAAATATATGTTATCATTGCACCAATATCGGTGTTGTTGTGTACAAAAATATGAAGAATGATTCACAAGTGAATAATTTAATTCTGATAGAATTATGAGAATTTTTAGTCATATAAAAGAAAATTGTCTAAAAGGATATGTTGTGATGTCGATTATGATGGTCATTCTCGTAATTATTTTGCAAATTACAATTCTTCAGACATTGTTTTCTAGAGAGAAATATATGATCCAGAAAGAATTGTACGAAACTACTTTATGGTGTATCGGTTATTGGAGTGGAAAAGAAGCGGATCGTCCGGATGGAATTGCGCGTAATTCCGGATATATTGGAAGAACTCGTGAGTTGTTTATAAATCTAGGAGATAAGAAGTATAAATTTAAGATTGATTCTTTAGAAAGTACTTTTGAAGTTGAAGCAATTGTTAGTTATGATTTGAATTTAAGAAATCCGTTGACATTAGCTATTTTGGATAGTTTGGTAAGACCTCGATTGAAAAATAGAACACAAAATATTCCCATCGTTTTTCGAAAGATTGATTCATTAGGAAACACTCGAGAGGTATATCCGAGGGGAAATATTACTTATATGGATATGGAAGAAGCTGGATATATACGTTTAGGATATATAAGTGGGGAGAGGGTTGGAGTACTTTTTAACTATTCGTGGAAGAATTTTTTACACCAGTTTTGGTGGGGAATCTTGGGTGTTATTGTGGTTGGGAGTATCATTGATGTGTCGATTATTATTTTTTTGATGCAGATTAGAAAGCACCGACGAATGAAGATGTTACAAGAAAGAGTGTTTCGCCAGCGACTACACGATTTAGGAAATCCTATTTCGGCTATTGAAGTTATATTACATAGTATACGTGAAGAAAATCCTGACGTGTTTAAGAAAGAAAATGAGAGGCGTTGGTTTGAAACCGGGGTGAACACGGCGGTTATGGTGAAACAGGAGATTGCAGAAACTTTGAACATGGCAGTCATGTTGTACACGAAACGAGTCGAGTGGGAGGAAATGAATTTACGGGAAGAATTGAATAAATTGGCTAGCGAGTTTAAGTTGGCTAATAGAGGTAAAAAAAAGGTGAATATAGATGTTAATGCTTTGCCCGGACAATTCAAACTGTCGAAGCAATTGGTTTATGCTATTCGTAATTTGGTCGATAATGCGGTGAAATATTCCGGAGATGTAGCCGAGGTGACGATTACTGTTTACCGGGAAAGGAAGTATTTGATAATTACCGTGGCAGATCAGGGAAAAGGAATAGCTGAAAAGGATTTACCTTATATTTTCGAGGAATATTGGCGGGTTGGTAAAGAAAAGAAAACAACCGGGTATGGTTTGGGACTGGCTTCCGTGAGGAAGATTGTACGGAGACACCGGGGGAAAGTGTTCGTGGAGAGTTCATTGGGACGTGGTACAAAATTTACTATTAAAATACATGACCATGGAAAGAAAGATAAAGCTTTTATATGCAGAGGATGAATTGACAATGCGTGAACTTTATACGCGGATTCTGTCGGGGAAAGGCTTTGACGTACATGCTGTTGAAGATGGGATGGAGGCTTGGGATTGTTATCAAAAAGAGAGATGGGATATTGTCTTGTTGGACATGGATATGCCGAAAATAGATGGTGCAGGGGTAATTAAGTTAATTCGTAACAGTGGGGGACGTGTACCTATCGTGATTCTTAGTGGGCTGAATCTGGATGATCTTTCCGTGCTGGATGAGGATGGAGGGGCAGATGACTTCGTAAGTAAAAATTGGTCATATCAAACTTTAGTAACCCGTTTGAATAAAAGGTTACGGGATACGTTGAGTCGTGTGGAGCGAGGTGAGCAACAGATTTTTAAATTGTCGGCTAAGACAACTTATGATAGGGTGACAAGAACTCTTATCGTGGATGGGAAAAAGCATCTTCTGAAACCCATGTGTGCGAAAGTGATGTGGATGTTGTGTACACGAAAAAATGAAAAGGTTTCCACTATTGAATTATGCGAAAGGTTATGGGGGTGTGAGAGTGCAGTAAAGAGAGATGAGCTCTCAACTTATATGTCCAAATTGCGGAAATTCTTAAAACCGGATGATTCGATTACGTTAAGTGGCGGATATGGAGGTTTTTATCAATTAATTACTCCGGAATAAATTTATATTTCGTACGTTAAAATGCAAAAGTCCAAGTCGATACCTACCGCGTATAGCGTGTTGGAATTGCAGTTACCCGCAATGCGCAGGATAGGCATACTCATGTTGATTTATTATTGCATTTTTTGGTCAGTCATAAGAAAAAATATTTTTGTACTGACAAAACAGTTGTAATATACGACTAAAATTTCAGAACAATCCTAAGGTACTATTATGATAGTAGATAGAAACGAATACGTAGAGCAATTACTCGCAAAGTGTTGGAACGGTAAGGTAAAGATTGTGACTGGTAAAGATGTTCCTGCTCTCAACTTGTTGACGGACGAGGGGGGCGAGGTAGATGTGTGTATAGGGAAAGTCGGAATTTAATAATATTCTAGAATTAAGATTTATCGTAAATAATCCAAGGAGAAAGAGTATTTTGTCGCAAAAAAAGATTATTTTTACGACAAAATATAATAAAATATTATATGCAATCAATTGATGATAAGATATATAATAAGATTAAAAAATGCGGAAGAGGTATGATATTTTCGTCCAACGACTTTACTAACTTTGGAGAACCTAAATCTGTTCTAAAGGCGTTAGAGAGAATGGCAAACTCAGGGGTAATTATACGTGTCACTCGTGGCATCTATTGTTATCCTAAAATTGACAAGGTTTTAGGAGTAGGTGTCATCTATCCTGCATTTGAGGAAATCGCCCAGTACATTGCTAAGCGTGATAAAGCGAGAATTGTGCCTACGGGCAGTTACGCTCTAAACGTACTTGGACTATCGACTCAGGTACCGGCAAATATTGTTTATCTTACTGATGGTTCCCCACGAAAGATTACCCTAAAATCGGGTAGAGGTATCAAGTTTATAAAAACTGCTCCGAAAAATCTTGCTTTCAAAAATAGGCTTGCTATGTTACTGACTTTTGCTTTAAAAGAGATAGGAGAGAATAACGTTACAGGGGAACAAAAACAGTATATTGCCAACCTCCTAAAGAATGAGGATAAATCCGTTATCGAGAAAGATTATTCCTTGATGCCCAATTGGATACAACTATTAATTTCGAAACTATATGAATAATTTTTATATATTACCAGAAACCTCTAAAAAAGTCGTAGTTGAACAAACTGCACTCGAACGGGGGCTATCAAAACAGATTATTGAAAAGGACTTATGGGTGAGTACATTGCTTGAAATTATTTTCTCACTACCGTTTGCCGATAAGCTGGTTTTCAAGGGGGGAACTTCATTGAGTAAGGTATGGGGAGTGATTGACCGATTCTCCGAAGATATAGATCTTGCAGTCGATCGTGGCCTGTTTGGTCTTGAAGGTGATTTAACTATTCGTCAACTAAAGGAGTTCCGCAAGGTATCATCGCTATTTGTTAGTAATGAGTTGTGTGAGGAGTTAAAGAATGCCGTCAAACAATACGGTTTGGATAGTTACCTCACCATTGAGGCGCAGCCAAATGGCGAAGGTGATAAGACTTATCCGGAACCTCAACAAATCTTTATCAAATACAAATCGTTGTTTGATACTGAATTATCATACGTTAAGCCGCAAATTATTCTTGAAATAGGTGCCCGCTCGTTGTTTGAACCCACGCAAAAGGTATCTATCAACAGCATGGTAACAACAGCGTTCCCGACAGTACATACCTCGGTTGTGAAAACAGAGATTACAACGGCTGTAGCGGCCAAAACATTTTTAGAGAAAGCATTCTTGTTACATGAGTTGTTTACTACTAATGCTTGCTATAAGGCTGAGCGCAAAAGTCGTCACCTTTATGACCTTGAAAGAATGATGGATAAAGAGTTTGCAATAAATGCAACGAAGGACAATGATCTCTGGAATACTATCCATCATCACAGGGATGTGTTTACCCACATACACGATGTGGACTATACTCCAGATATTCGAGATCGTATTGTGCTCACTCCGCCGACAGTGTATTATCAAACATGGCTTAATGACTACACCAACATGCAAGTGAGCATGATTTACGGGGACTCAATCTCGTTTGATAAGCTCATAGGGCGGATGAAAGAATTGGAACAGCGATTTAGAATGAGAATAAGATTTTAAGGTCTGTATCAACATATTCCAATCATGACAAGGGCTTATATTTCGTACGTGAAGATGCAAAAGTCCAAGTCGATACCTATTGCGTATAGCGTGTTGGAATTGCAGTTGCCCGCAATGCGCAGGATAGACATACTCATGTTGATGATCTTTTGCAGGTTGAACTCGTAATCGTACACGAGAATCGTGTTGGGGACTTTTGAAAAATCACGGATTCCGTTGGTGTGTTCCGGTCGGGGTAGTTCCGTGTCCTCGTCTTGTTGCAGGGCAATGATGTAGTCCTTGGTTAGCACGATTGGCTTTCATGGCTTTTATTTGATGATTAAGACAAAACTCAAGGAATATATTTCAATCGTATTTGAAATAATTGCTATATTTGTACTATATTTCAATTGTATTTTTATCTTCGACATTATCACATTCTATCTTGAAATAGTTTGTCAAGTGAAGTGTATCTCTAATTAGTTTTTGCATATCCCGTTTCATCTCCTCGGTGGCGGAAGAGGGGACTTTGGGGGCTTTTTCGAGTAGCAGGCGGGCGGTGGCGATGGCCTTGTCGGTTTGGCCGCTTTCGTGGTACATCTTGGCGAGTAGGTAGAGCGGGTAGAGGCGGTTGGGGACCATGTGGGAGGCTTTCAAGAAAGCAGATTCAGCTTGAGGATATTGTTTCATGGTTTGGTAGTTTTTGCCCATGATGTTACGGATCATGGGATCGGCAGACAGGCGGGCAGCCTCTTTAAGGATGAGGTTACTGGCTTCGGGTTGTCCCGTGCGGGAGAGGCATTGCCCGTATTCAAAGAGAAAGGCGGGTTGATCCTTCAGAAGAGGGTAGAGTTTCTTGTAATTATCTACGGTGCGTTCGAATATCTGCATGTTAAAATAGATTTGTTCGGATTTCCAGCATTTGTAGGCTTGTTCCCGTTCCTGTTGCCCGGTGGCGAGGAAATAGACCGGGAGAAGCAGGAACAGGTAGAAGATGCCGGAGAGCCAACGGGAACCCCGTTGTATCGAGGTACATTGTGCCAAGAGTAGCGTGAAGAGGACGAGAAGGGGCAACACGCTGAACGGGTAGGAGAAGCAGGCAAAAACGAGGAACGCGGCTAACGAACCGGTCACGCCTGCCGTGACTTTATTGTCAGGATGCCGGGCGGTTTTGAAGGCCCAAAAAATGATTGTCAGGAAAAGTAATAAACCGATGATTCCGGTTTCCGTCGCGGTTTGCACGAATTCGTTGAAGGCTGTCTCGGGGGCATCGGCCACGAGTTCTTCTCCCGCAGAGCGCTCCGTGGCAGAGAAATAGGCGGCTTGGGCTTCCCCGTAGGCCCCGGCAAAATGCCCGAACCCGACGCCTGTTGCCGGATGGGAGGCTACGAGGGTGGACGAGACTTTCCAGATGAGTCGGCGTCCATCGGCAGATTCTTTTTTTAACTGGTATATCCCGATGAGAGTCCCGGTGACTAGGAGGAATATACAGATCGTTGCGATGAAGGAGGCGAGCCGATGTTTTTGAAATAAAAACTTCAACCGGTTATAGAGATGAAAGTAGTTACCTAGTACAATTCCGCATCCCGCGATGGCGGCTAACCAAGCCCCACGGCTTAACGTGGCGGGCAGGACGAGCAGGAGAAGTACGAGAATCACTCCCGACAGGATGCGGGCTATCCGGCAGGCAGTAAGCGTGTAGTATAAAGCTAACGGTAGTATGGCAACTAGAAATCCGGAATAGGGGCCGGGGTTGAAGAATGATCCGGTCAGTTCGAAACGGCTGTGTTGGGAGGGGGTAAAACCGTATAGTTGGGCGAGTCCCCAGATGGCTTCTATTGCCCCGGTGAGCAGGAGTGCCGCGTGCGTGAAACCGAGCGGGACGAATGTTGTCAGCCGTCGGAATATGAAATACGTGACGATGATCAAGATGAAGAGGCTCGTTCGGGTGGGGGCGATTGTCCCTGCGAAATAGTCGTTACAGAGAGTATAGCCCGCATAAAGGAGAACCAGCAGGTCTGTTATCGAAAAACGGAAAGGACGCATCCATGCGAGCGGTATGCAGGCAATTCCTGCCACGATAATAACTTTGTAGAACCAGAAGATTTTGGCTATCCGATTCCCTAAACTCTCGTCGAGGGCAAAGGCTGTGGACAACAAGAGTATGGTCAGCATGAAGACCACGATGCCCGATAAGTAGAGGTTAAGGTTTTTCCGGAGCTGCATATCGTTTTATTTTTCACAAATGTAAAAAAATATACTATGAACAGCGGTAGGGAATTCTGATAAGATTATGAGAATTTTAAATGCTTTAAATAATCTTCAAAGTTATCACATTTGATCGTGTTACCTTCTTTTGCATCAATCATTGCTTGCTGGGTATAAAGATTGATGCTCTTCTTGTGCTTTGTGTTGATAGATTGAAGGTGCTTATGCTGTGATGATTGTTTCTTGGCTTTGGAATTATATGATCTTGATTTGTTTGTCATCATAATGCATCCTTTGTTTGATTTGATTACATTATTCTTTTTCTTCCTCTTCTTTCTCGACAGGGTCGGGTTCTTTGGTTTCTTTGAAGATGTCGAATTTATTCAATGGTTGCATGTATTTCAACCAGCGGAAGTCTTTCAGACGGGCTTCTTCGGGATCGGCCAGGAACAAGGGATTGAGTTCTCCGTCGGGCTTGTTGATGAAGACGATGTCCGTGACTTTCCGTTTGTCGATCATGATACGGATGTTGGAGCTATTGGCGGTGTTAACACCAATGATGTTTCCTTTATCATCGGGGAAGTAGATGGTTTCCCCGTTACCGTTCACGTACACCATGTAGAGTTCGTTATCTCGGAAATAACCGGTCATATTTCGCCCTTTGATCTGGTCGTACATTTCGGTTTCCTCCCTTCGAGAGACCATGAAGGCCTTAGTATTCAGATAAAATTCCTTAATCGTTCCGTTTCCCGTGAGCAAGGAAATCTTTTCGGCGGTCATTTGGTTGCCACTGGCCCATGCCACAGGCTCATTGTAGAGTGTGATGGTGGAGTCGACAGAAAGGTAGACCATCGAATCACACAATCCTTGCAAGTCCTGACTAAAGAACTTGACTTTATAGTAAGCCCGTAAAATCTGGTTCTTGGCAGAGTCCTGATCCATGAACAGGGTATCCCCATGTACGAAAAGAGAATCTTGCTTTCCGACCATGATTAACAGGGCACTGTCGGTGACGAATGCCTTGTTTTGTTCCCGGTCCATTTGCGCGTATTCACCTTTCACAATCACGTTGTTCACGGTGTCCACAAGCGTGACGTTCCAGTAGAGATAAGCCATCCCGGTTATACTGTCGATGACCATGGTATCGGCCACCCCCTCGTAACTCTGGTGCGTGACCCGGTTGTTCTTGTACAGTTCTGCGTGTCCCAAGTTGGAGTCATACCATCCATCCTCGGAGTAGAGGGTGTTATTTTCGTCTCCTTTCCCGTATATGTTCGTGGGGCCCAGAATGGAAACCAGCTTGGTGTCCGTGTTATATTTCAAGGTGTCCGAGAAGATCAGGTATTCGGGAGAATTCACTTTCACGCTGTCTTTGAAGAGGGCTATCTTCGTTTGGGTAAAATAGTTTCCTTTTTTACTATCCAACGTGTTCTGGCTATCTTTCAGTTGTCCCCAGTTGAAGTAATACCCGATGTCAAATAGTCCGTCATAATCCAGAAAATCGGTGGTCAGGATCATCTGGGGATCTTCCAGCGTGACGTTCCGGCGGACTTGAATCAGTTTTTTGTTGGCATCATAGTACATGTAGTCACCGGACATTCGGATGCTATCGTTTTTGATCACCCGCACGTGGCCGAATGCTTCAAGATAGTTGGAGTCCGGTAGTTCATACTGGTAGAGACTATCGCACCACATGAGCGTGTTTTCATGCGTCATGTGTACGTTCCCGATAAACCTAGACGGTTTGCCCAGCGTTCCCACTAGTAAACTATCGGCATTAACGATCTTGACTTTAGCTTTTTTATTTCCCTGTGCAACTGTATGCAAGGGGAATAGTCCCCATACAATACATAATATCCCAACCCATAAACCTGCTCTCATCGCGGAAAAATCATCAATCTTTAATTGTAAATCTTAGCTTGTCAATTACTTAAACCATCCGTCATAATGGAATTTGGAGTTCTTGTAATCTTCGTCGATATGGATATAGGTGTTTGCTTGTTTTTCCTTGATCCATTTATCAAGTACTTCCTGTTGTTTCTTGCTTTTCAACCCGTTTTCAAAACTGATCCAGTCATCGTCTAGGTTAGCCGTGTGGGAAGGATAGTAAGCCTTGATTTTGATCACCTTGTATTCCTCGCCTGTACGTGTCTGATCCAAGAAAGGAGAGGAAATTTCACCCACTTTCAGTTTGTTTACCTGACGGGCCATTTCTCCTTCGATGGTTTCTCTGGGGAGTTTGGAATCAGCGTCTTCCTCGTTGAAAATCAATCCGCCGTTGTTTCTGGTCTTTTTGTCCATGGAGAAATAAGCCGCGGCTTCTTCAAACGTGGCTTTCCCGTCGTGGATGTAAGTCAACACGGTGTCCAAATGCTGGATTGCTTCTTGCCGTTCTTCATCGGAAATCCGGGGACGGAGCAGGATGTGGCGCACGTTTACTTTGTCTCCTTGGCGGTCGATGTATTGAAGAATATGGAAACCGAATTCTGTTTCCACGATTTTAGATACCCTGCCGGGTTTCAAGCTGAAGGCAGCTTCGGCAAATGCCGGGGCCAGCGCGCTCTTGGTTTGGTAACCTAATTCACCACCTTTAGCGGCAGATCCGGGGTCTTCCGAGTACAATACAGCTAACGTGTTGAACGTTTGTTTGCCGGCAAGAATCTCTTCACGGAAATCTCTCAACCGGTTACGGATACGTTCCTTCTCGGTATCGCTGATTCTCGGTTTGATAACGATCTGTTGAATCTCGTATTTATCGGGTACTTCCGGAAGACTGTCCTTGTTGAATTTCCGGTAGAAATACCTGACTTCCGAGGGGGTTACCCGAACGTTTCCGACGATTTTGGATTGCATATGTTGCGTGATCATTTGTTCGCGGAGCGGGTTACGCATTTCGTTCTTGATGTCCTCGTATGATTTTCCGAAGTAGGTTTCCAGACGTTCCCGGGAACCGATGTGTTGCACGTATTGCTCCAATTGTGAATTCAACGCGTTTTCCACTTCCGTGTCGGTTACCTCGATACTATCTATCTTAGCTTGAGCCACTAACAGTTTCTGGACCAATAAATTTTCTAATATTCTGGTACGAGAGTCGGCGGAAGAATTTACTAATCCTTGGGATTGTTCATGTAAAAATTGGTTCTCAATATCCGATTTCAACACGATTTCTTCACCCACGACAGCGATAATCTTGTCGATCACGTTTTTTTGTGCCGAGGCGTAACTAGCTAAAAATAACAGTACAAGCAGTGATAAATATCTCATAATTTATGAATAAGGTTATACTCAATAAAAACGCTCTAAACTAATACTTTTTCTTCAAATCCGCGAATAATCCGTTCGTTTTCGCATTTTTATTTTCATTTTTCTAATCCTGTTAATATATTTTGACGTAATCTTTCCGAAGACCTTCCGTGTTGATGTCTTTTTCCAGATTCTCTTCGAAGGAGATTTTACGTTTGTTCAGCAACAATATCTCAATCTCTTTTTTCACGTAACCGAGAGGTGCCGTTTCATGAGCTTGGCGTAGCTCGTTGATCTTGAGAAAATAGTGATTCTCGTCGTCCTCGATCTCGATGGACTCCTTGTTTTTATATTTACTTTCCCATTCTGCCGACGTGATGGGCAGGAGGTTCAGCAGGTTACGCAGTTCGATCCATTGGTCGTTGAAGTTATCGAATTTCTTGGCTGACGTGATGCAATACTCTTCCAACGCTTCCTGGTCTTTGGCTTCCTTGGAACGGAACCATTTACGAGCATTTTCAATGTTCGGGGCGGATTTGGGAATCACCACGAACAAAGCTCTCACGACCGGGGTGTTCAGCACGAAGTTGAATTTGTTCGCGTCGTAGTATTGCGAGATTTCACGTTCGCTTACTTCCCGGCTGAGTTTCTGGGAAATCAGTTTCTCCTTGTATTTATGGATCAAGATAGAAGAGGAATAGTCTTCCACTTGTTTCCGAATGTTTTTTTCCTCGTCGCTCAGGTTCTGGGTCGCTTTGTGCAACAGTAATTCTTTGGTAATCCAGTTCCGCACGTAGCTTTGTGCCATGATGAGACTATCTTTCGAGGGGGTTCCTTGGGGAATAAAGCCGGAAACTTCCGATTTCAGCAAGTATTTGTCGAAAACCTTTGCCACGGGTTGCTCGTTTTTCGCGAACTTATCGTTACAAGCCCATAGGAAGGGGATAAAAATCAGTATATGTTGTAGTTTCATGATTTTATGCGATTAATATTCGGGCGAAAATAATAAAAAGCGATTTAAATATACGAGTTTGTGAGAGTTTTTTCGTCTATTTTGTATTTTTGCGAATAGAATTCGAAGAATGACCCGTGATATAAAAGAGATATTAAAGACTTACTGGGGATACGATGATTTCCGATCCTTACAGGAAGAGATTATCCGTTCCGTGCTGGACGGGAAGGACACGCTTGCCCTTATGCCCACGGGAGGGGGAAAGTCGCTCACGTACCAGGTGTCCGGGCTAGCGATGGAGGGTGTCTGTCTGGTGGTGACCCCGTTGATTGCCCTGATGAAGGATCAAGTGGAGGATTTAAAGAACAGGCAGATTCCAGCCGAGGCGATCTACACGGGGATGAGGCGTGACCGGGTGGAGTCGATCATTAATAAATGTATATATGATACGGTTAAGTTCTTGTACGTGTCGCCCGAGCGATTGTACTCGGAACGGTTCCGGGAAAAATTGAGGTTGATGAACGTGTGTCTGATTACCGTGGACGAAGCTCATTGTATTTCTCAATGGGGGTATGATTTTCGTCCCCCGTACCTGCGAATAGCGGAGGTGCGTGAATTCTTTCCCGGGGTGGCTACCCTGGCGCTCACGGCCACGGCTACCCCCGAGGTCGTGGAGGATATTCAGAAACAGCTGCACTTTTCGACCCCGAACGTTCTCTCTAAAAGTTTCCGGCGGGAAAATATTTCCTACGTGATCCGGGACACGGAGGCCAAGCCGTTGGAATTATTCAATATTTTGTCCAAGGTGCAGGGGGGAGCGATCGTGTACGTGCGTACCCGGTTGAAGGCTTCTTCGATTGCCGCTTTCCTGAACAAGTCGGGGATCAAGTCTGACTTTTATCATGCCGGGTTGTCTTCTGCGCAGCGGGCACGTCGGCAGGAGGCGTGGAAAAGCGGAAAAGTTCCCGTGGTGGTGGCGACGAACGCTTTCGGGATGGGGATTGATAAGGCGGATGTGCGGGTGGTGGTGCATTATGACGTGCCGGACAGTCCGGAGGCCTATTTCCAAGAGGCGGGACGTGCCGGACGGGATGGAAAAAGGGCATACGCCGTGTTACTTTCCAGCCGGGCAGCTTTGGGTGGTTTACAAAAACGGATTGATGATGCTTTTCCCCCGAAAGATTATATATTGAGGGTGTACGAGGCCTTGGCGAACTATTACCAGTTAGGTGAGGGCGAAGGACAGGGACGGGCGTTCGAGTTCAATTTGAAACTGTTTGCCCGTAATTTTAAACTCAACGAGGCGAGGGTGATGTCTGCCATCAGTATTCTGGAGGTCGCGGGGTTCTTGGGGTACACGACGGATATAAATTCCCGTTCCCGGGTGATGTTCACCGTGTTACGGGATCGGTTGTACGAGTTCGAGACGGGTGATCCCTTGTTGGAAAGACTTATGGTTCTCCTGATGAGAAATTATGCCGGAATTTTCGTGCAGGATGCTTACGTGGACGAAGGTTTCTTGGCTGATCAGCTCGACGTGACACGCAAGGTGCTGTATGATGCTTTTATTTCTTTGGCAAAGCGTAAGATTATTCGCTACGTGCCGGGGGACGTGAAACCTTACATCGTGTATTACCAGCCCCGGTTGCCATTGTCCTATATCACAATCGGGAGGGAGGCTTACGAGAACCGGAAGGAGTTGTTTGTCACGAAGATCGGGGCCATGGCCCGTTATATCCGGGATGACGAAACGTGTCGCCAGCTTTTGCTTATGGAGTATTTCGGGCAGAAGGAAGAGAAACCTTGCGGGATATGTGATGTCTGTATCGGGAAGAAGAAACGGTTGCATCGGGAAGAGCGGAAGAGCTTGGAGGAACGGATTTTGCAAGTGCTTGCCAAACAGAATACGAATATCCGGGAGTTGGTGCGTCAATTGGGTGAGGACGAAGAAGTCGTGGTCGGGCAAGTCCGGAAATTGTTGGATGAAGGGAAAATTCAATATGTTTCGACCTTGGAACTGGGGATAACGAGGAAGTCCTAGATGTTAATTTAGTATAATTGCATTACACTCTTTCCCTTGTCCCGTCGGTGTTTCACTGGTAAGTATTCGATAAGTTACCGATAAGTCTTCGATAAGTTGCCGATACGGGCAGTCAATTTTTCGTTGCTTTTTTCTTGAAAAATGATGGAGGTATTAGTGAGACATAGGTGCGAGTCACTGTTGAGTGTTAGGAACGTATTTTATAAGAAGTATCCTAATTTGACGTTGATCGGTAGTCTAATTAGGATTTTTGTTTATATCGTTAGAACTAAATATTATTTATTACTTTTGCGGTTGTAAATATAGAAAAAATATAACCGATGGAATTCATGTTTGTGGGGGATAAACACAATATTCCTGTTATATAGGGAACTATAAAATCTAACCCTAGGCGACAATGTTTTATGATTATGGAACAGATATTTAATAAGGAACAGCAAGGAACTGCGCGATTCATTTTGAATCATCCTTTAGCGAAACTATCGGATTTGCGTTCTAATGAAATAAAAGATTTAGCCGTGGTGTGGTGTTACTATTCAGGTAAGATTGAAGGGAATACCTATACTTATGTGGAAACAGAGGCATTGCTCAAAGATGGCATTACTTCCGAAAAGAAGTATGAAGACGCTAAGATGCTGAAAAACCTATATAATACTTTCATATCAGAAGTGGAGTATATTAATAAAGGGAGGAATCAGGAAATAATTGATGAACGCACTTTATTCCGAGTACATCAGGCTATATCCACGGGGTTGGTTTCCAATGAAGAATCCGGCTATTTGAGAACAAGAGCTGTCCGTATCAGCGGTACGGGATATATCCCTCCAAAGGACTTGCACGATATTCGGGCTAAGTTGAATGAAATACTTTATCAACAGGAACAATTCACAAATCCATTGGAACGGGCTGTTTATCTTCATTGTAACATAGCTAAATTACAGCCTTTCATTGATGGAAATAAACGTACCGCCCGAATGGTGGAAAGCATTGCCTTGATGAATGCCGATATTATCCCAGTCTATTCCTCGAAAGATGCTGATATATTGAATTACAGGAAAGGGTTGATAGCTTTTTATGAAACCGAAGATTATTCTCTTTATGCTGATTATTTTCTAAACAGGCAAGTGGAGCGAATAAAAGAAATAGAATAAAAAAGATTCAAATTTGTCGGTACCTTTTTCTTCGTGAAGTGTTATAAGGTAAAATAGCACGAAATGAAAAAGGAAACAGAGTATATTATCCAGTTGATCGTGAAAAGACTTCAAGGAGGCTTGTCTCCCGAAGAGGAAACTTTCTTTGCGGCTTGGAAATCACGTTCCAAGGCCAACGAGGAGTTGTATGAACGATTGGAAAATGAATACAAGGAACACACGGAATATCCTTTATACGAGCATTTTAATGCTCGTCGGTCGTGGCCGTCTGTCATGAAAGACATTCGGAAGAGACATTCCATTCGACGCTTGTATCGTGGAGTTGCCGCGGCTGCCATCGTGTTATTGAGTGTATCTTCTTATCTGGTGTTTTCGACGGGCGGGGAGGAAGTACTGCCCGTGGCCCGGGTGGAGTCGGGCAACCATTTTTCTTTTGGGAAACGTGCCTCGCTGATTCTGCCGGGAGGGGATACTTTGCTGATTGCCCCGGGGGTGGCGGACACGCTTGACGAGCAATTACCTTTCGTGAGTAATAATGGTGAAACCTTGATCTATCATACTCCCCGAACGGCGGATTCTTTGGTGTATAATACGCTGAAAATACCTCGTGGCGGGGCTTATTCTTTGCAGTTGTCGGATGGTACGAAGGTAATGCTGAATTCCGATTCCCGGTTAAAGTTCCCGCAATCTTTTTCGGGTGATACCCGGGAGGTGTATCTGGAAGGAGAAGGATTTTTTCAGGTGGCAAAGGATGCTGCGAAACCCTTTATCGTGCATTGTGAGAAGTATGCCGTGCGTGTGTTAGGTACTACGTTTAATATTTCTGCTTACCGGAACGATGAAGTTTCGATGACGACGTTAGTCGAGGGACGGGTGAATATTGAGTGCGGGAATACGGTTGTTGCGTTGACTCCCGGACTGATGGCTGCCGTGGCCGATTCGAAAGTGACGACCCGGGAAGTGAACGTGGAGTCCTATATCTCCTGGACGAGAGACCAGTTCAGTTTCAGCGAGGAACGTCTGGAGGATTTGTTAAAAAAGATTTCCCGCTGGTATGACGTGGAGTTCGTGTTTGATGATGAGGAGATCAAGGATTATAAATTTTCCGGGTTTATGCCCAGGTACGAGAGTATAGATGCTATCCTGCAAATTATGGAACAAGCTGCAAATGTAACCTTTAAGATGAATAATAAACAGATCGTGGTATACACGCATCAGGAATAGAAAACAGGTGTTATTATAATTTTTATTTAAAATTTCATACATGAAAAGATGGATTACCCTAGGTATGGTAATACTATTAGTATTGCCATGCACTCAGACTTCATTCGCTTCTGCGAGAAAGAAAAAGACAGTGGCAACGGAAACGAAAAAAGAACCGACCAAACGGCAAAGTAAATATGATAAGTTGGTAAAGAATAAATCGTGTGAGACAGCCCGGGGGGAATTCGTGACCTTGCATAAGCTGGATGGGAAGGTTTATTTCGAGTTTCCAGTGAAATATCTGGGGCGGGAAATGTTACTAGCCTCGACGATTTCGGAGGCGAGTGATAATAACCTATGTGCTATCGGTTATAAACCGAAAGATCCAATGCATATAAAATTCACGAAGACGGACAGCACGATTTTTATGCGGGAAGTGAATGTGTCCGCAACTTGTAACCCTCAAGAGGGGCATATGAAGGAAGTGATGGCAAGGAGTTTTATGGACCCGATTATCGGTTCGTATAAAATCTATTGCTACACGAACGATAGTTCTGCTTTTTTGCTTGATATGACCTCTTTGTTTACGGGTAATTCGGAGCGATTGGCACCGATTTCCAGTGGAGGTGGAATGGTTGAGATTACAGCCGTGTTTAATAGTGCGGGTTCTATTTTGGATGGAATTAAGGCTTTTGATGATAACGTGACGGTAAAGTCGTATCTTTCCTATTCCGTGTCGGCCAAGATGATGGGGATGTTTATTGTGAAGAAAAACGAGCCTTTGACGGTGAAAGCAACCCGTACTTTGCTGTTGTTGCCGGAAGAGAAGATGCATCCACGGGTGAGTGATACCCGGATCGGGGTGTTTGTTACGAATACGAAACAACATATTTCTACCGACGAGGACCGGATTCAGATTTACACGCTGGCGAATCGCTGGCGGGTGGAACCGAAAGATGTGGAGGCCTATAAACGAGGTGAACTGGTGGAACCCGTGAAACCGATCGTGTTTTATGTGGATGATGCTTTTCCTGCCATGTGGAAGGAACCCGTGCGGAAGGCTGCTTTGCGTTGGAATGTTGCTTTCGAGAAGATCGGGTTGAAGAACGTGATCCAGGTGCGGGATTTCCCGAAGGATGATCCGACTTTTGATCCGGATAATCTGAAATACTCTTGTATTCGTTATGTTCCGGCTGCGATCACGAATGCTATGGGGCCCTCGTGGACTGATCCGAGAACAGGTGAGATCATTAACGCGTCTGTCATTATTTTTAATGATGTCGTGAAGTTGGCCAATCAATGGCGTTTTTTACAAACTTCTCAAGTTGACCCGTCCGTGCGTACCAAGAAAATGCCGGATAATATTCTGGAAGAATCCATTGAATATATCGTGGCTCACGAGGTGGGGCATACCCTTGGGTTGATGCACAATATGTCGGCATCGGCAGCCTATCCGGTTGATTCGTTACGTTCTGCAAAGTTTACTCAAAAGTACGGGACGACACCTTCCATCATGGATTATGCCCGGTTTAATTACGTGGCGCAACCCGAAGATAAGGGTGTGAAGTTGACCCCGCCTAATTTGGGTATTTATGACGAGTATGTGATTAAGTGGTTGTACACGCCCCTGTACGGTCTTTCGGCTAAAGAGGAGCAAGCTATGTTGGAGAGTTGGATTGACGAACATGCAGGAGATCCCATATATCGTTATGGAAAGCAACAGGTGATTGCCCGTTACGATCCGAGTGCGCTGGAAGAGGATTTAGGGGACGATGCTATTAAGGCCGGGGATTACGGGATCAAGAATCTGAAATATATCGTGGCCAACATGAATAATTGGTTTGTGGATGATACGGATGGCTCGCATCGTGAGAATCTGTATAACGAGCTGGGAAATCAGTATTACCGTTATTTGAAAAATGTCATGCATAACGTGGGGGGTATTTATCTGACGGAGGTGAAACCGGGTACTGCCGGAAAGACATTTCAATCCGTGCCGAAAGAATTGCAACGTAACTCTTTTGTGTGGGTGATCAAGCAATTGAAAAATAGTGATTGGTTACATAACACGGGATTGACTGATCAGTTCGGACTACGGGTTGCCTTGCCACCGATCGTGTGTTACTACACGGCAACGGAGTTGTTAGGAACGTATAAGAACGTGGTGTTGTCTGCTCACGTGTCTCAAGATCCCTACACGTTGAAGGCTTACTTTGATGATTTGTACAACCACGTGTGGGAGAATGCTATAAAGGGGCGTAAGCCGACTTCGGGGGAGAAGATATTACAACGTTTGGTGGTGGATCAGGCTGCTGACGTGATTACCAAGAAGAGTAAGTTGGTGAAGGTGCTAGCCGATCCGGACGAAGGGCTGGGAATGGAGAATGCGTTTATGCCGTCCGTGGATGAGATTGTAGCTTACGGTTTGGACCCGACCGGATTGGTGGGACAATACCAGAATGAGTTGCGGGAATTGGAACAAGTTCATGGGAAGGACTTGTGGCCAAGCAACTAACCTCTTTCGGACATGGTTATGATTGGCAGTACCGGGTGAATACCCGTACGATCGATGATTCGAAAACGTATTTCTACGCTTATGCTTTACGTGTGAAGAATTTGTTGAACAGTAGATTGGCTTCGGCAGATTCCGATACGAAAGCACATTACCAGACGATGCTTTATGCTTTGGACGAAGCGTTGAATGCTCTGAATAAAAAATAAATGTTACAAGCACTTAAAACCCCAAAAGGTTTTAAGTGCTGAAAAGATCTCGAAATGGTCTTCTATGTGTTTTTTACAAACCTAAACAAACTGAAAATGGGAAAGAACTTGTCTATGAAACAGGCGAGCTATAGCCAATGGGCTACGAAAGTATGCATGTTGCTTGGTTGCTTGATTTTATTCAGCTTTTCGGGTTTTGGTGGCGGAACGTCACCTAAATTCGATGAGAAAACACCTCTGAATTTGAAATTCGAGAAAGCCACGATGTTGCAGGTTTTGAATACCTTGAAAAAGGAGACATCACTTGATTTCGTTTATAACCACGAGGAGATTCAGGGAATCCCTCTTATTACTAAAGAATTTAAGAATGTGACGGTAAGGGAGATTCTGGATTACTGTTTGCAGAATACCCCTTACACGTACACGCTTGTGAATGATGTTGTGATTATTAAAAAGCGCCAGGAAACGAAAACGGTTGATAAGGTGAGTATCACCGGAGATGTTAAGGATGCTGACGGTAACCCGCTACCGGGAGCCACGGTTCTGCTGAAAGGAACTTCTTTAGGAGTGGCCACGGATGCGACGGGTAAGTTTAAGCTGGAAATTCCCGCACAAAAGGAGATGGTACTAATATTTAATTTTATCGGAATGGCAAGCCAGACCATCACGGTGACGAAATCCGAGGAGTTGCATGTTGTTTTGAAGGAAGATACTCGTGAGTTGGAAGATGTCGTGGTTACCGGTTATTACACGCAGGCTAAAAATGCCTACACGGGGGAATTGACCACGGTGAAAGGGGAGGATTTGCTGAAAGTGTCCCCGACGAATCTGATTCAGGCGCTGGCCTCATTGGTGCCGGGTTTACGGATTGTGGAAAATAACGAACAGGGGTCCAATCCGAATGCGATTCCCGAGATTCTGATCCGGGGGGCGAATTCCATCATGACCGAGAATCAGGCGGACGTGAATACGCCTTTGATTATGCTGGATGGGGTTGAGATTTCGATACAGGAGTTGTATGACTTGGATATTTACGATATTGGGCAGGTGACCGTGTTGAAGGATGCTTCTGCGGCGGTGTTGTACGGGGATAAAGCTGCCAGTGGCGTTATCTTGGTGGAGAGAACGAAAGTGACGGAATCCAAGCCTCGCTTGAGTTATAATTTCACACCTAATTTCAGCTATCCGGATTTGACGTCCTTGCGTTTGTGTAATGCGGAACAGAAGTTGGAACTGGAACGTTTGGCCGGGTTGTACGATGAAGTGAATGGGAGCCTTGATCCGGCGTATTACTACAAGTTGGATAATATCCGCCGGGGTGTTTACACGGATTGGCCATCCAAGCCTTTACGCTGGGCTTTCTCGCACAATCATTCGGTGACGTTGACCGGTAGGGGAAACGGGATCGAGTACAGGGCAAGCGGGAGTTTCAGGGATGCCTATGGCGTGATGAAAGGGGATAACCGTCGGAACTACGGGGCGAATTTTTCTTTTGCGTATCACTTAACGGATAAATTGACTTTTAATTACCGTTTCGCTTTCACGATGACCGATAGCAAAGCAAGTCCTTACGGGGATTTCGGGAAATACACGAGACTGAACCCGTATAATCCGGTGTATGACGAATACGGGGAGTATATAAAACTCTATTATTTTGATCCTTACCTTTCAAATGCCAATGATTCCCGGAATCAAGGAAATCCGTTGTACGATGCAACGTTGTCCAGTTTTAACAAGGGACGGAACAAGTCGTTTTCGAATTACTTGAGTATGCGGTGGGATATTAAAAAGGCATTTTTCATCACGGGCGATATTAACGTGAATATGAGTGATTCTTACACGAAGGTGTACGTGTCGCCGGATGATTCTTCGTTTGAAGGTAAGTTTTTAAACCAGAAAGGAACTTATTCTTTCACGCATAACGAGAGTACGAACTGGGCGGGAAAGATTGCGTTAAATTATCGTTTACCTCTGAATGAGGCAGGTAACACGGTGTTGACCGTGAACGTGGGTACAGATTTTAAAATGGGGAATTCTTCTTCTATCACGACGAAGGCGGAAGGATTTTTGAAAGATGGTATGACAGATATTAAATTTGCTTCTCAATATGCCTCTACCCGTCCGAGTGGTGGAGATAAGAAAACTAGAGAAGTCGGTTTTTACGGGACCGGTAGTTTCGAGTTGCTGGGACGTTATTTCCTGAACGGTTCCTATAAATCGGCCGGATCATCCCGTTTCGGGAGTGATCATCGCTTTGCCCCGGTGTGGTCGGCAGGTATCGGATGGAACGTTGACAAAGAGAGTTTTATGGGTAACGTGAGTTGGTTGAATATGCTACGGTTGCGTTTTAGCGTGGGATCAACGGCTAACGTGACGTTCTCACCCTATCAGGCAATGACGACTTATAATTACACGACAGATTTGATTCATTACGCGGGAATCGGGGCGGTACCGATCACGATGGGAAACCCGGATCTGAACTGGCAGATCACGATGAAATATAACTGGGGGTTGAGTGCCACGTTGTTTAATGAACGGATAAATATTGATGCCAGTTATTACAAGAATAAAACGAAAGATGCTTTGATGCCGATTTCTTTACCTTGGTCCGTGGGAGTTTCCTCCGTGCAGGTGAATATGGGAAAATTGGAAAACTCCGGATGCGAGTTTGCGATCTCGGCGCACGTGATCAAGCAAAAAGGACTCTTCTGGATGGTCACGGTGAATGGCTCTCACACGATGGATAAGTTGACAAACGTGTCAACCGCTTTGAAGTCAATCGAGGTTGCCCAGTCTTTGGGGGCTCGTCCTTCGTTGATGTTCCAAGAAGGCGGTTCGCAGTTTGGTATTCATGCCATGCGTACGGCCGGAATTGATCCGGCATCGGGAAAAGAGATTTTTATTAATAGCAAAGGAGAGTACACGTTTGATTACGACAAGGATGAACGGGTAGAGGTTGGAAATTCGAATCCGATTTTGGAGGGGAGTATTTTTTCCAGTTTATCGTACAAGGGTTTCACGCTGAATATTACTACCGGTTATAAATTCGGGGGCGATGCTTACAATAACACGCTGGCCGACAAGGTTGAGAACATAAATCCGTGGGAAAACGTGGATCGCCGGGCATTTACCGATCGGTGGAAAGAACCGGGTGATTTGAAACGTTTTCTGGGTATCCCGGAAAGTAAAAGCGATAACAAGCGGTATTCAGAACGTTTCGTTGAACGGGATAATCTGTTCGAGATCAGGAATATATCGATTAACTATGAATTTAAACCGGAATGGTTGAAGAGATTCGGGGTTAAACGGTTGAATGTCGGGTTTGGGATGAATGATATAGCCCGTTTTTCTTCCATGAAGTTGGAACGGGGAACTTCCTATCCTTTCGAGAGGAGTTTTAACATTACTTTCAGACCGACTTTTTAGTAAACAGTAAATTGAAACGAGTATGAAAAAGATAATAATTCTACTGTGTATACCATTCTTCTTTCTCCGGTGCGATAGTTTTTTGGATGTGAATCCGGATTCGGAAGTGGTGAATGATGATATGTTCAATTCGGCAAGCGGTGTTGAGGATGCCCTCTATGGCGTGTACATGACGATGGTAACAAAGGATATGTATGGACGGCTGATGTCCACGACGATACCGGAGATTCTGGCACAGAATTTCACTTCGACTTATCAGTACTTGCCTTATTTGGGGCGTTTCGAGTACGAGCGGAGTGAAACGAGAAATATGTATAAGAATATCTGGAAGACCAGTTATCTGGCGATTAGTTATTTGAATAATATTATAAATAATCTGGAAAGTAAGAGCGAGAAGGATTTCCGGCATTACAATTTATACATGGGGGAGGCCTTAGGATTAAGGGCGGTTATTCATTTTGATTTACTGCGCTTTTTTGCCGTACACGTGACTTCTACCGATGAAGCGGCAAAAGCGAGAGCTATTCCCTACGTGACGGAGTATGATTTTAAGGTGACACCTTATTCTTCGGTGGAGGGGATTTACTCGAAAGTGATAGCCGAGCTTAAAAGAGCGGAGGCGTATTTGTCTGAGGATGAGGTGCTGATGCCAGCCGAACGGGTGGGAAATGAAAAGGGATTTACCGGGGCGCGTGTGTTACATTTCAATTTATACGGGGCGCAGGCTACTCTGGCACGGGTTTACTGGATGAAGGGTGATCTGGATAGTGCCCGGATTTACGCGGACAAGGTGATTCGGTCCAATAAGTTCCGTTTCGCTAGCAAGACGTCCTTGAATACATTCATGCAGAAAACGGTGTCGATGGAGGAGACAATATGGGGGCTGTACAACGCGGAAGTCTATTCCGACTGGCTGACCCAGCACGTGCGGAGGCAGGGATTGGGTGATCTGACCACGGATTTTAAAAGTATCTATGCTTATGAAGGGCCTACCGGAAAGAAGGATTACCGTTTGGATAATTGGTTTGGGACATACAACAGGAGCGGAACTCCGGTGGATATATTGGTGAAAGTGATGGGAAATGTATCCGATACGACTTCTCTCACGACGAGTTATAACGGGGGGCCTTATCTGGGAACAAGTATGATTCGAATTCCGGAAATGTATTATATTATGTCAGAGGCTTTGCTTGCAACCGGAAATGCGGAAGGAGCGATGGAATATCTGGATGCGGTGGTTGATGCCCGAGGGATGGAGAAATTCGCGGACCGGACTCCTCTTGTCGATATTACGCTGAGTGATATTATGGCGGAACGCCGAAAGGAATTTATCGGGGAGGGACAATGGTGGTTCTGTCTGAAGAGATTGAACAGTCCCGTGAAATTGAGTGGGGCGACCGGGGCTACCATTCCCGGCAGTGATAAGATATATGTTCTGCCGTTGCCCGTGGAAGAGGAAGATTATCGTCCTGAATAATTAAAATAAGAACGTTATGAGAAATAAATATCTACTATATATCGGAATATTCCTCTGCATGGGAATATGGGCGTGTAGCAATGATGCCGTGTACTATGACGTGAATCAGAAAAGATCCATTTATTTCACTTGGGATCGTTATAATTCTGTCACGAAAACAGCAAGTGACACTGTGTTTTTCAGTTTCGCCTTGTACAACGAGACCGAGTACGAGTATCGAGTTCCGATCAAGGTGGCCGGAATGCCGCTTGGCGAGGAATTGACTTACGAGGTGGAAGTTGTCGCGGATTCTTCAACGGCTAAGTATGACAAGCATTTTAAATTCGGGAAACTGGTGATCCCGAAAAATGAGGTTGAAGGGTATCTGTCTATTATTTTGGATCGTACGGAGGATATTATGGATCATCCGGTCATACTCTATCTCAAGTTTAAGGAGAATGATTATTTCAAACCGATTGCTAATAATTACTATCGTTTGTCGGTCGTGGATGGTGCTTTGCCCGAACCGCAATGGTGGGCTCCCAATTTCTTGGGGGTGTATGCCCGGAACAATGATCGCCTTTACCGGAAGATGCTAGAATATTTTTGGCAACTAGAAGAGTTGAAACCTATCTTTTATAAAGAGAAAGTGGAAGAATACGGGTTATACTTGGAGTATGCCAAGGCGGGATTCTATCAGGTGAAGGGTAATATTATTTGGATAAATTACGTGTTTAAGCCTGCTTACGATTTCTATACTGACCCAGCGAACACGTATGAAGGGTTTGATATGGTGAATCCGGATCGGTTTATCCGCTAAAAGAGAATTTAAAATTAAATGGTAAGTTATGAAAATGAAGTTATATATAATCATGCTGTTTTGCCTCATGGTGGGGATGTATTCCTGCTATGATGATGATACGACTTCCGGGAGGAAAGAGGTGTCGTTACTGACAATTACCGCTGCTCATGACACGCTTACGACCTCTTTCGGGGAGGAGCTTGTGGTGAATCACTTGAAAATAGAGCAGTCCGGGGAGGAATTGCCTTTAACTTACGAGTGGGCGTACGGGGATCTGGATATTTCCGGGGGAGCCGTGAAACCTTACCCGATTAAAGACACGCTTCACGTGGTATCGACAGATCCGGAGCTTAAATATGCTTTTCGGGAATTGGGTACGTTTGCCTTGCGTTTGAAGGTGGATAACGGTGAAACGACAATATTCAAGTTCTTTATTCTTCAGATAGATACCGAATTTTCCGAGGGAATTACTATTTTGAGCCGGGATGATGCCGGGAAAGGAAGGCTTTCTTTTATGAAGACGTTGACTAAAGAGGAGATCAGTGGAGGAAAGGTACCGACTTTCCGTACGGATATAATGGAAATAGCTAATCCCGGAATGGAGTTGGAGAATGTGACAGACATGATTCAGCAGGGAGTGCGCTTGATGGTTAGTTCGGGAAGTAACGGTAGAATTTACAATATGGATTCCCGTTCTTTTGATATCGAAACTGCGACCTCTTTTGCTGGTAAGTTTCCGGGGGCCAATATTCAGCAATTCGTCGCTATATCGGCATATAGTAATATGCACGTACTTTCGGAAAATAAGAGAGCTTATGTTTACGAGACGGACGTGGATGAATTGTTGGTACTGGATGCTTTTGACGGTTTGGAAGTGGATGCTGGGGTATCTCATAGTAAACCGGTGTTTATCAATTATGGAACTTCAACTATGTATGCTCCTAGTACGTCCTCGGGTGCAGTGAATAGTGGGACTATTTTCACGAATTATGACATCGTTAATACTTGTTTTATCAACACTTATCTGTATGTATTCTCCACGGATAAGAATGATCCGTTGCATATTTATATACCTCGAACATCAGCCTCGTTTGCCAAACCTACTGCGGCGAATACGGTGGATTATCAAAGTTCGCGGCCCATTGGTATGGATCGTAATTCGATGACTGTGGGGACAAAGGTGTATAATTGTATTTATTACACGTATAATAATGAAATATATCGTTGGGACCCCGGGCGGCAGTTGCCGACAACTCCTTCTATCACGGTCCCGACAGGTATGGAAATAACGACCATTGCTGTCGATCCGGATCAAAAATTACTTTATGTCGGGTTGTACGAATCAGCTAGTACGAAGGAATTGAAAGGATGTTTGTATATTTATGATGCAGATAGCGGGGAATTGCTTGAAACATATGATAATATTGCGGATAGGCCGCTTCGTGTGATTTATAAAGAACGTGTATAGCGTAAATGTTTGTATGAAATGATTCATGAAAAATCGTGTAAAGGCTAACAGAGCCTTTGCACGATTTATGACATAAATAATATCTCGTCATATGAGTGAATGTAAATCATTTAGGTCTCTATTTTGTTGTGAATAAGAAGTATTTTATGTATTTTTGAAATAGTGTTGTCCGGGAAGATGATACTTTGTTAGCGGGAAACCGAATGTTTATTCGTATAAAGTGCATGATGATAGATTTTATGGAACGGGAAGTTGTATATGAGCGTTTTGTGAAAGGGGATGAGAAAGCCTTGGAATTGTTGTATGATCAATATTTTGCAACATTGGGAGTTTACGCGGGACGTTTCTTGCGGGAAGAGAATGTTTGCGTGGACATCGTGCATGAGAGTTTTATCAAGACGTGGGAGAAAAGGAAACAGTTTACCTCGTTCCAGATGATTATCAGTTTTTTGTATGCTTGCGTGAGAAATGCTTGTCTGAACGAGTTGCGGCATCTGGACATAAAGAATAAGGTCCTGTTGCAACAGGCATCCAGTCTCGATATTGAGGGGGAAATCATAGAACATGAGGTGAAACGGATTATCTGGGCTGAAATTGCCCGATTGGCAGGTGATTATAAAGAAATCATGGCGATGAGTCTGGAAGGGTATTCTACCAAGGAGATTTCGGAAGAGTTGAATCTTTCCGAACAGACGATTAAAAATAAAAAGGGAGAGGCGTTAAAACAACTTCGCAAAAATATGGGACCGTACCAGTGGTGTCTCCGGCTTTTCTTTTAAGGAATAGTTTGCTTGTAATATTCTATATCATTGATTTATAATTCGTATATTTGTCTTATCTTCGGGACAAAAAGAGAATCTTCGTGTCGTTTTTGTTTGTGAAATTGAAACTTGGTATCTCTTTTTTCCCTAATCTTGCAACTCGCCAAAATCGATACTTGCTTGATTGAAATTTTTTATTTATTTTATTACTTTTGCTCCCCTTGTTTTGAAATAGTTGTAGAAAACAGGGATAGAATGTAAATTATGCGATTGAACGTGAATGATAAAGTTGAGGGTTCGCGTCAGGTAGCAATGATGGTGTGATGATGTATTTTACGGGTTTATACCGCGTGGTGCGATGAATGATGTTAGGTGCGAATGGATATGTTTAGACAATAAAGTGATGGAAACATATCTTGCACGTATGGTATTAAAAGATCAAATTAAATGAGAGTAGACTTGGTATTGAAGTTTGACGGCAACTTATGTGGTGTTGTGAAATGGATTCTGTTGTTCTGCTGTGTATGTTTTCCGGAAATCCCCGTGGCGGGTGAATCACGTTCTTCCTTGATCGTGATCACGGGAGAGGTGAAGGATGCAGATGGCGAACCACTTCCGGGCGTGACGGTTGTCCTGAAAGGGACTTCTTTGGGATGCGCCACGGGTACGGACGGGAAGTTCCGATTGGAAATTCCAGAACAAAAGGAGATGGTGTTACTTTTCCGGTTTGTCGGGATGAAGAATCAGGAAGTCAAGGTTACCGGTGCCCGGCATATCCGGGTGACGATGGTGAAGGATATGAAGGAGTTGGATGATGTGATCGTGACGGGGTATTACACGCAGGCGAAGAATGCTTTTACCGGGGAGATTACCCGGATCAAAGGGGAGGATTTATTACGGGTGTCCCCGACGAACCTGTTACAAGCGTTGTCAATCTTGACACCGGGATTGAGGATTGTAGAGAATAACGAGGCGGGGGCTGACCCGAATGTCGTGCCTGAGATTCTGATTCGCGGGGCGAGTTCAATCATGACAAAGGGACAGGAAGGGGTGAACGCTCCCTTGATTATGCTGGACGGGGTGGAGATTTCCGTGGAGGATTTGTATGATCTGGATATTTACGATATAGAACAGGTACTGGTGTTGAAGGATGCATCCGCGGCGGTACTTTACGGGGAGAAAGCTGCAAACGGTGTGATTCTGGTGGAACGGGTGCGGGGAAAGTCGGATAAGCCGAGATTCAGTTATAATTTCACGCCAATGTTCAGTTTTCCTGACCTGACCTCTCTTCGCTTGTGTGATGCGGAGGAAAAGTTGGAACTGGAGCGTTTGGCGGGATTGTATGACCGGGTAGATGGTAGTCTTGACCCAGCTTATGATTACAAGCTGGAGAATATCCGCCGGGGTGTCAACACGGATTGGACGACGAAACCTCTGCGGAATGCTTTCACGCATAGTCATTCTGCCACGATGACCGGGCGGGGTGGTGGAATCGAGTACAAGGTAACGGGACGGTTGTCGAATACATACGGGGTGATGAAAGGTGATTATCGCCGGAATTACGGGGTAAATGTTTCTTTGTCGTACCGGTTTGCCCGGGATGTGGTGGCCACTTACCAGTTGGCTTATACCATGACCGAGGGAAAGAATAGTCCTTACGGGAGTTTCGCGCAGTACACGAAGTTGAACCCGTACAACCCGGTATATGACGAGGACGGGGAGTATATACGGAATTATTATTTCGATCCGGTAAACCGGACAATGGAACGGCAAGTCAATCCACTGTATAATGCCACGCTGGCGAGCTTTTCGAAGAGTCAGAATAAAGCGGTCACGAATTATTTGTCGTTACGCTGGGATATGAACGAGACCTTGTTTATCACGGGAAACGTGAGTGTGCGACAGGGTGACACGTGGAATAAGGTGTATGTTTCCCCGGAGGATGCGAGTTTCACCTTGCAGGAGATTCCTCAAAACAAGAAAGGGACTTACACGGCATATTCAACCGAGACGACGAATTGGGCGGGGAAATTGGTACTTAATTATCGTTTACCGCTGAATGATGCCGGGACTACGGTCCTTTCCTTGAGTGCGGGTACGGACATCGGGAAGGACAAGTCTTCTTCGATGCAGGTGAAGGCGGAAGGGTTTATGAAGGACAAGATGACGGATATTAAATTTGCCTCGCAGTACGCGACTACGCGTCCCGTGGGTGGCGAGAAGGAATCGGCAGAGGTGGGGTTTTTTGTGAACGGTAGTCTTGATTTGCTGGGACGATATTTTGTCAATGCTTCCTACAAGACGGCAGGTTCATCGAAGTTTGGCAGTAAACATCGTTTTGCCCCGGTATGGTCGGCGGGAATCGGTTGGAATCTGCATAAAGAAGGATTCATGAATTTCGATTGGTTGAATATTTTACGTCTTCGGTTTAGCGTGGGTTCAACGGCTAACGTGACATTCACGCCTTATCAGGCTTTGACCACTTATCTTTATGATTCCGACTTAATTCATTATGGCGGGATGGGTGCGGTTCCGATCACTATGGGGAACCCCGATATGAAATGGCAGGTTACCCGAAAGTATAATTGGGGATTGACGGCTACTTTCTGGAAAGAACGGGTGAACGTGGAGGCTAGTTACTACGTGAACAAAACGAAGGATGCCCTGATGCCTTTGACCTTGCCGTCTTCTGTCGGTGTTTCTTCAGTGTTGGTGAATATGGGTAAGTTACAGAATTCGGGCTACGAGTTTTCCATTTCTGCACAAGTGGTCAAGCGAAATAACCTGCTTTGGATGGTGATGGTAAACGGATCGCACGTGTTTGATAAGCTGACGAGTATCTCGGATGCGTTGAAGGCGGAGAACATGGCGGCTTATTATGGCGTGAAACCTCAGCCGATGTTCGTGGAAGGGGGATCTCAGTTCGGTATATATGCCATGCGTTCCGCGGGAATTGATCCGGCTTCCGGGCAGGAGGTGTATATCAAGAAGAACGGGAATTACACGTTTACTTACGATAAGAACGAGCGAGTGGAGGTTGGGAACACGAATCCAATGCTGGAGGGGAGTCTTTTCACGAGCTTGTCGTACCGGGGATTCACGTTGAATGTCACCGCGGCGTACAAGTTTGGCGGTGATATTTACAACACGACTTTGGCGAATAAAGTGGAGTATATTGATCCCTACGGGAATGTGGATCGTCGGGCTTTTACCGAACGGTGGAAGAAACCGGGAGACTTGGTGCGTTTCTTGGGGATTCCGGAGAACGTGAGCGATGAAAATCGGTATTCCGAGCGTTTCGTGGAACGGGATAACACGTTCGCGATAACGAGTATCATGTTGAATTACGAGTTTAAACCCGGTTATTTGCGCAAGATCGGGATTAAGAGACTGAATCTAGGCATAGGCGTTGCCGATATTGCCCGGTTCTCTTCCGTGAAACAGGAACGAGGTACGGAATATCCTTTTCAACGGAGTTTCCATATCACGTTTAGACCGACATTTTGATAATTACTAAAGGTAGAAGATGATGATGAAAAGAATATTATTGGCGTGTATCTCTTTATTTTTCTTGGGATGTGGGAATTTCTTGGATATAAATCCCGAATCGGAGGTAGTGAACGATGATATGTTCAGTACGGCGGAAGGTGTGGAGGATGCGTTGTATGGGGTGTATATGTCGATGGTGAAGGAGGATATGTATGGTGGGGATATGTCTGTGTTGATACCGGAGTTGTTGGGGCAAAATTTTGTTACGGATGATGGGTATTTAATCTTTGTGTCTCGATTAGATTTAGAGAATGCGGATACTCGAAAGACTGTTAGAACTATATGGAGTGCTAGTTATCTCGTAATTAGTTATCTAAATAACATTATAGAAAATTTGGATGGAAAGAATGTAAAAGATTTTAAATATTACAATTTATATCGTGGAGAAGCTTTAGGTTTACGGGCGGCAATTCATTTTGATTTATTGCGATTCTTTGCTGTTCACGTAAACTCGAAGAACGCAAGCGCAAAAGCAGAGGCTATTCCTTATGTAACGAAGTATACTTTTAAAGTAACTCCTTTTTCATCAGTGGAAGAAGTGTATGAGAAAATCATTGCAGATCTAAAAGAGGCAGAAACTTGTTTGGCTGAAGATGAGACTTTGATGCCGAAAATTCGTAAAGGTGGAGAAAAGGGATTTACGGGAGCGAGAGAGTTACATTTTAATTTATATGCAGCGCAAGCAATGTTAGCCAGAGTGTATTGGATGAAAGGGGATTTGGAAAACGCAAAAAAGTATGCGAATAAGGTAATTCAATCGGAAAAGTTCCAATTTGTGAATCAAGAGGATTTATCGACATTTATGAAGAGACGAATTTCTTTGTCCGAGACGATTTGGGGATTATATACGACAAATATTAGTTCGTATTTGTATGATAGACATGCTGCGAAAACTATAATGATTCTTCATAATGACTGGAAGTTATTATATAAAAATACAGAAGGACCGGAACCGGGGGAAGATAAACGATTATCTGCTTGGTTTCTTTCTAAAGAAAATACAGGAAATTCAAAAGATATTTGTGCTAAAATTATGGATGAATCAAATGATGCCTCTGAATATTCCGGAGGAGCATATCTTGGTTTTAGTATGATTCGTATTCCGGAAATGTATTATATTATGGCTGAGGCCTTATTGGAGGAAGGAAATGAAGAACATGCAAGAGATTATTTGGATGCCGTGGTGTCGGCTAGAGGCATGGTGAAATTTGCGGATCGAGATACGGGTAAAGATATTACTTTGGATGATATTATGAACGAACGGAGAAAAGAGTTATTTGGAGAAGGGCAATGGTGGTTTTGTTTAAAAAGGTTGAATCGGGATGTCTATGTTCATGCATTAGATGCAACTTTAAAAGGGAGTGATAGAATTTATACCTTGCCTATACCCACGGAAGAACTTGATCCTCGTTAAATTATAAAATTAGAAAACGTATGACGACAAAGTATTTGATATATACAGGAATATTCCTTCTGTTTGGGGCTTGTTCGAACAAGGCTATCTATTACAATCCGGACCAGAAGAGAAGTATCTATTTTAATTGGGATCTTAGTAAATATGTTTCTAACGTGGCTCCCGATACGGTATTTTTCAGTTTCGCAATTTATGAAGAGAAAGAGGTGGAGTATCGTATTCCGGTGAAGAGTATGGGAATGTCTGTTGATGAGGATCAATATTTTGAGTTGGAAGTCGTGGAGGATTCAACCACGGCGGAATTCGGTAAACATTATGAGTTTGGTACTTTGATCATTCCTAAAAATGAAGTGGAAGGCGTGTTGTCCTTGAAGTTGAAACGGACGGAGGACCTGATGAATCATCCTGTTCTTCTTTATTTGAAGTTTCGGGAGAACGACTATTTTAGACCGATGGAAGGGGATCATTATTGCCTTTCCATTATGGATGGGAAACTAGCGCAGCCAACTTGGTGGGCCAGTTATTACCTAGGAGAATATAACAATAATCATTAGTGTCCACTAAAAATCATAGTCGTTCTTTGAAATTGTTGAAATTCAGTTTGTTGTAATGGTATTTGGTGCGCAACGATTTGAAATTACTTTTGCAGTCTGAATCAGACTGTTATGAATAAAGACAAATATGTTTTTTCTCAATTAGTCACATTTCTTGATGAGTTCAAGTTCTTGCGTATCGTCAAGAAGTATGAAGGCAACAAATACATTAAAAGCTATACCTGTTGGAATCAGTTGCTTACGATGATGTTCGGTCAACTTTCCAACCGTGAGAGTTTAAGAGACCTCATCGTGTCACTGGAGGCTCACACCGGAAAACTCTATCATCTGGGAATCGGCAAGTCCGTAACACGAAGCAATCTTAGCAAGGCTAACGAGCAACGTGACTATCGCATCTTCCAGGAATATGCAACCTTCATGATAGCCGAAGCGCGCAAGCGTAGAATCGAAAGAATCTTTGAGCTTGACGGTCATGTCTATGCTTTTGATTCCACCACGATTGACCTTTGTCTGTCAGTGTTCGAGTGGGCTAAATTCCGCAAGCATAAAGGCGGAATCAAGATGCATACGCTCTACGATGTGGAAGCGGAAGTTCCTGCATTTGTGCATATTACTCCTGCTAATATTCACGATACAAAAGCGATGTCTGTGATTCCTTATGAACGTGGTGCGCATTATATATTTGACCGTGGTTACAACGATTTTGGCAACTTGTATACGATAGACCGCATAGGTGCTTTCTTCGTTGTACGAGCCAAAACCAATGTACGCATCAAGCCCAAAACGTGGAAGCGAAGATTGCCTGAAGGTGTCATTTCTGATGTCATCGGATGTTTTACGGTTTATAAAAGTTCCAAGGATTACCCCGATGAACTTAGAAAGCTCATTGTTGAAGACCCCGAAAGTGGCACACGATACATTTTCCTGACGAACAATCTTGACGCTTCGGCTGAGCTGATTTCTCGGTTATACCGAAATAGATGGAGTGTGGAGCTGTTTTTCAAATGGATTAAACAACACCTTAAGATAAAGAGGTTTTGGGAACTTCGGAGAATGCTGTACGCATACAAATATATTGTGCCATAATTACTTACTGCCTTGTGGCGATAGTACAACACGATATGAAGTTAGAGCGAAGCATCTACGAAACCTTGCAAATACTCGGCATCTCGCTAACCGATAAAACTCATCTTAGAGATTTGTTCGACAAATCGAATTTCAAAAATATCAAAGAGCTAAATGATTCAAGTGAATCGAATTTATTTAATTTTTAACCGACTAGTGACCAAAAAATTTTTAGTGGACACTAGTGAACAATAATAATGATAGATTATATTTGAAGATACTGGAAAATTTTTGGGCCTTAGAAGAGTTAAAACCCGTGTTTTATGCCGAAAAAGAGAAGGAGTACGGGAAGTTTCTGGAAAATGCCCCGACAGCTTTTTTTCAGATGCCGGGAAATATGATTTGGATAAAATACGTGTTGAAACCTGCTTACGAGTATTATAGTGATCCGGAAAACACGTACGAAGGGTTTGCTATGGTTGATCCGGATCGGTTTATTCGTTAAGCAAATAAAAGTTATTGGAGATGAAAACGAAATACAGTATCGGGATCTTGTGTTTTACCTTATTCGGGTTGGGATCTTGTCTGGATGATCAGTCTTCGTTGGGAGATCGGGAGTTATCGGAAATCACGATTTCCACACCTCATGACACGCTGACGGCTTATTTCGGTGAGGAATTTGTGGTAAGTGATTTGAGCGTGGAACAATCCGGGGAAGAGTTACCTCTCGCTTATGAATGGAGTTACGGAACGTTGAATACGGATGAAAATGGAATGGCCTCCTATCCGATTAAAGATTCGTTACATATCGTGTCGCACGATCCGGAATTGAGATATGCTTTTCGGGAATTGGGAACTTTCGGGTTACGATTGAGGGTTGATAACGGGGAAACGATCCGGTATAAATATTTTGTTTTACAGATAGATACCGAGTTTTCGGAGGGGATCACGGTGTTAAGTCGGGATGGGGATGGAAAAGGACGAATTTCTTTTATGAGAACACTAACAAAGGAGGAAATTAATACCGGGAAAGTGCCTATGTTCCGGACGGATATAATGGAGCTGATAAACCCGCAAACGAAAATGGAGGATGTGACCGACATGGTGCAGGTAAATAATCGTTTATTGGTTTGTTCCGGTGAGGAGGGAAGGATTTATAATATGGATTCCCGAACTTTCGATGTTGAAGGAATAACTTCGTTTAAGGAATTATATCCGGGATGTGCTTTCGTGAAGTTTGCCGGGGTTTCTGCTAATAATAACATATATCTCATCTCTCGTGACAGACGGGGATACGTGTATGATTACGTTTTAGATGAATTAGTGCTGACAGAATATTTTAAAGATCTGGATGTTGATGCGGCTGTTTCGGTGGATAGACCCGTGTTTGTTAATTATGAAACGTCCGTGTTCTATTCTCTTTCGCTCGGAGGGGTAAATAGCTCTTTAAACAAGTATGTCGATTTTAATATTTGGGGTATTTGTCCTGTTGGGAGTAGCGTGTATGTCATAGCTACCTATAAAGTGATGCCTTCCTATATCTATTTGTCCCAAACAACTTTCAGCTTGGGTAACCCGACCATTCTTCAATTCTATGATAGTCCGGTTTCACTGAAAGTTAACCGGAATTCGTTGCTTACCGGGAGTAAATCATGTAGTTGTCTGTATTACACGTGCGAGGATGGTATATATTATTGGGATTTGAAGAATCGGTTGTTGACGACACCTGTTATTTCGATACCTGAGGGAATGGAGATCACCAGTTTGTCGATGAACACGGATGGAACCTTGCTATATGTTGGTTTGTATGAAAAAGATGAAACAGAAGCTCTGAAAGGGCATTTGTATATCTATGATGTAAAGACTTCTGTCTTGGTAAATCAATACCACAATATTGCAGATAAACCTATTGCGATTGTTTATAAAGAACGGGGGTAGTAGAATAGGCAACATTAAAACTTGAAGAATAATTTGTAAGAATCTGATATGATGTTGAATACAATTATTAACTTTGCTGACAGCGTGTAAACGTGTTTTATTTAATAATCAAAAAAATAAAGGGGCATGAAAAGAGTTTTTTTCTTTATTCAAATTTTATTTTTAATAGCTTTATTTTCCGGGGGTAACCGGAATATAGAGGCTGGTAACGTGAATATGCCTTCGTTGCCTTCACAGGCTCGGGATCAAGCGTATTATTCGCAGTTGGAACAGAATGGCAATCGTTATACGAAAGATCATAGCTGGTTGAAAAATGGTGATGATTTTATACAGGTGGGTATTTCTTATGATCATGTGAGAGTTATTGGTGGAGCTGTAGGTTTAATCGTTCCGGCCAAGGCGGTGGATGAAACTTTCGTAAAAGGTGAATTGCTGGCAGAAATAGAAGGTTCCGGTGGTTTTACAAAGTTGTATGCACCATGTGCCGGAGTGGTGAAGGGTATCAATCCTCTGATAGAAAATCCTTCTCAAATGCAAGCTAATCAAGTTTGGGTATACAAATGTCATTTGAAAAGAGATCAATTGGAGAATTTGATGGGTGATCAGGAGTATGCTGATTACATCAAATAGGATTTTCCTTCTTTTGTGTTAAAATTTGTCTATCTCCACTCTTCAGCTTGCATCCTTTTCATATTTTGTCGTTATCCTTTTGTTATCTCTCCGTTCCTAGGGGCGAGTGGATAATGACGAATAACGAAGAGATAATGACACGTATGTAAGAGGAAGAGTGGAGATGGACAATTGTAAGTAGTCAGAAAGATTTACAACCGATATTATTCCCTAAATATTGCACGCAGCTGAGATATAGCTGACTTAAAGCCGAGATAAAGTCGAGTTGAGTCGTCTTTGTTAGTCCGGGTTTTCTTAATGTGTATTTTTTGACGGATGTTCACGTGCTTAAATGGGATAGAATACCGCTTTTATATTTATACTCCTTGTTTGTTGCCAAAAAGAGATATGTGAAGCCGATCGCAGAAACGCCACCCGTTCCGGATGCAATGTTCCAGAGTTTTGGGGATCGAGAGGCTTAATTCTTCGGGAGTGGCTCCCATCGGCATCAATAGGATATCTTCTTTTGCCCATCCATCCAGTTGTTTCAAAAGTGCCTGTATTTCGATCACGTCGTTTTCCCCGGAGTAAACGAATTTTAATTGAAAGTCTTTTTTGTTTTTACGGGCGTGTGTGATAAATGATTGTATAGCCGGGATATTAATGCGGGTCTTGTTGTGGTGGTCCGCGTGAGGTGCAGGGGGAACGGAGCCGGATAATTTGGGGGAAAGACTAAAAAAGTCGATCATCTCGGCACATTCTTCTACATAAAGCGTGGCGTTGGTTTCGACGGTAATATGAAAATGGCTCTCTTTTTTTAATTGTAAGCACAATGCCCGGACTTTATCCGCTTGCAAGAACGGTTCGCCACCCGTGATTACGATATGATCTATGTTTCCTCGGTTATGACTGATAATTCGCACGATCTCTTCCACGGGCAGGGAGAACGAATTCTCTACCTTAAAGGCAGCGTATGCCGTGTCGCATTCGCAAGTATTCCCGGCAAGTGTTTTCCACGTGCAATGGAGGTTACATCCGGCTAACCGAATAAACAGAGAAGGTATACCGTTTAATTTTCCCTCGCCCTGTATCGTTCCCGCAACGTGTAATCCAGAGGCGGGCACTTCCTTTAGCAATTTACCGTCCTTGTCTTTCGTGATCGGGAAAATACCATCCTTCGCCAAATGTAACATACGTGAGCTTTTTAATTTTTATCTTTTAGTTTTTATCTTTTATCTTATTCCTTCCCACCACTGCTCATTTTTCCATTCTTCCCGGATTGCCTCGGAAAAACGGATGTCGTGAACATTGAAATTCACGAGTTTCAGGTCTTCCCGGAAAGCCTCGGCATACCCGGTTGCCGTTTCATGTACCCGAACGGAGGAGAGTTGTACGTTTCCTTCCCCGTTTTTATGCTCCATGTTTTGCAGGATTTTGTCGATCAAGTAAAGGAATAACAATGCATATCCTTCAGCAGAAGGAGAGACGGGTATTTCAGCTACCCGGCGGTTGTATTTGTATACAAAAGTCTTCAACTCGTCGGATTCTTCCTGCCACAACGAGTAGGTATGGTCGAAACTATCCACGAGTTCCTTCACCTTATCCAGCAGTACGAAGTCCATCACCATGTATCCCCGGTCCAGCTTGTCGGACGTGATGAATACTTCCACGATATACGAATGTCCATGAATGTTCTCCCGGCAACGGTGTGAAGAACAATTCCGCACGATGTGTGCCCCCTCGAATTTGAATAACTTTCTGATTACCATTTATCAATTTTAAATTTTAAATCCTACTAATTTATTGATTTTAGATTTTAGATTTCCACCCACGAAGTCCACGCTTTTTCAATCGTAAATCGTAATTCATAAATCATAAATTAAATCGGTTTTTTCATTTTCAATTCTCCATTTTTCATTTTCCATTAAACAATGGGTCTTTTATTCCCGCCTCTTCAAATGCTTTTGCCCGGAGAAGGCAACTATCGCAGGTGCCGCAGGGTTTTTCGTCGCCGCGGTAACAAGTCCAGGTGAGGCTGTAATCAACTCCTAAACGATTCCCCAAATGTACCTCGTCGGCCTTGGTCATGTGCATGAAGGGGGCGTGAAGGGTGATCTTCTGTTTTTTCTCGGCACCGAGAACGGTTCCCAAGTTTATGGTTTGTTCCATGGAACGGATGAATTCTTCCCGGCAATCCACGTATCCGGAATAGTCGACCTCGCTGACCCCAATAAAGATGTCGGTAATATCAAGAGCGTCGGCGTAGGAGGCTGCCACGGAAAGAAATACCATGTTTCGGGCGGGAACGTACGTGTCCGGGATGGTCGTCCGGTTTATATCCCCGTCGTGAATGTCCATCTTCTCGTCCGTGAGGGAACAGCCGTCCCATTGATTCAGCATGATTTTTACGAATTTGTGTTCTTTTACCCCGGCGGCTTTTGCCACGGCTTTTGCCGCTTTTATCTCTTTATCGTGTTTTTGCCCGTACTCGAAGGTGATAGCATATAATTCATCAAATCCTTGCTCTTGGGCAACGTATAGGGCTGTCGTTGAATCCAGTCCCCCGGATAGTAAAACAAGCGCTTTTTTCATGATCTTCCTTTCTCCTGTTATTTATAGTTGCAAAGGTAATATATTTCGGGTTACGATCAACAAGAAATGGAATGGGTAATAAATAAGACTTTTTGTCAGTTTTTTGAGCGTCGTGAATCTTGCCGTACGGTATTAATCCCGTTTGTTTTGGTCTTCCTGTCATTATTTTTACTTGTGTAAAACTTTTTTTGTTTACTATTTTTTGTTGACTAATTAGCTCTTATTTCACCTATTTATTTTATATTTGTCAGATACTAATATTTGAAAATCGAAGAGTGTTCATCTTTTTTAATGACTAATTCATATTTGATATGTTTGGAAAGAAAAAGAATGAAGATGACTCTGAAAAATTAATGAAAGTCAGTGCTGACAACCTGACAATGATTACAATAGGGACGATAGTGAAAGGGACAATCACTATTGCTGGAGGATTACATCTGGAGGGAACGTTAGAGGGAGATATTATTTGCAAAGGGAAAGTTGTGATTGGTCCACAAGGAAAAGTCAAGGGAAATGTGAACTGTGACACCGCGGTGTTGTATGGTTTGTTGCAAGGAGATGTTCGTGCGACGAATGAACTGTACATGAAATCCGGGTGCATGGTAAAAGGTGATGTTTACACGCGTAAGCTGGAAATAGAGCCGAATGCCGGATTCGATGGTGTTTGTAATACCACCGGGATGAATGTCCCCGTGAAGGAAAAGAACACCAAAGTGGAAAAGGTCATGGTGGTGGAGGAGAAGTAGCCTTAGACTGGATTCTCTTAAAAATAGACTTTTAATTTTCTCCTGGTTTGGATGTACGATTTTACGACAAGTGAATGGTCGGTTGTTGAAATGTTTGCATAAATAGCTAATTGGCATATGTTTGATTATGTGTCGGTTGGGTTAAATTATAAAACACTATAAATTGAAATCTAAACAGATAGAAGATGAAACGAGAATTTTTAACACAGTTTATGGAGCGACTTATTGTCGAGTTGGAACGAGAGCAGCGAGATGGTACTGCTCATGTTTATCAGAGTACTTTGAAACGGTTGAAGAAATTTGCGAATGGGCGCGAAGTTAGTTTTAAGCAATTGACCCCGGAATGGTTATCTCAATTCGAGCGGAAATTGTTGTCCGACCAGTTGAAATGGAATTCTATTTCAACATATATGCGGACGCTGAGATCCGTTTATAACCAAGCGGTTGAACGAGGGATTGCCTCTTATATACCCCGTCTTTTCAGCCGGGTACATACCGGGATTGATTGTCAGGTGAAAAGGGCAGTTTCCCCGGAGGTGATCTGTCGGTTGATGACAGATAAAAAGCCTTTGCCTGAACGGCTTTCTTTTACCCGGGATATGTTTGTCCTGCTGTTTTTGTTACGCGGGATGCCTTTTGTGGATCTGGCATTTTTGCGTAAATGTGATTTGCAGGGGAACGTGATTGTTTATCACCGGCACAAGACGAGACGAAAACTGACTGTCGTGGTTTGCCCCGAGGCGATGGCCATTATCGAGAAATACAGGGATATGTATCCTGATTCTCCTTATTTGCTCCCTATTATTCAGGACCCCAAGCAGGACGAGTACCGGCAGTATTCCAGGATGTTGCGTCTGCATAACTACCGTTTGCGGCAAGTCGGGTATTTCCTGAAGATTAGAGAGCAATTAAGTACTTACGTGGCGCGCCATACTTGGGCAACCACGGCGTTACGACAGAATTATAATTCCAGCCTGATTTGTGACGCGATGGGACATTCATCGGTAAAGGTGACCGAGACTTATTTCCAGCGTTACCGGGAGGATGAGGTGAATCAATTAAATAATGCACTTGTGGCTTTTGTTCTATCCAAGAAAGTGTTGTGTTGAGAATAATATAGGAATTATGTGATGTCAAGAAGGTAAATGTCTGACAATTAGTCAGAAAAAAATCCGTTACTTTGTAGATAACGGAATCTTTTAATGAGTGCAAATTTATATATATATTTTTATTATTTCAAATAATGCGACGATTATTTTTCAATAGATGATAAAATAATTCAATTTTTTTTGAGTAGTAGTTTTTTTGGAGACAAAAAAACTATTACCCACCTTGATTTTCTAAAAGATGGGCGGAGTTCAGATCGCCTTTCCCGGACTACAAAAATTCATTATATAAATAATAACCCGCCGAAAGACCCCTTTTTATTTGAAATTTTATGTTTTACCGTTACCTACAAAGTAACGGTAAATTTAAATAGTGTGTAGTAAAAATTTTTGATGACATTCTGTCAGATTTCAAATGTTAGGTAATTTTAAAGAATGGGTTATGAAAAAAAGATTTAGTTTATTATGGTCATTGCTTGCAATGGTGGTAGTGTGTGCTTGTTCAAAGAGTGGTGGTTCGGATTATCCGGATCCGGAAAAGGCCGGTTTAACGTTTCAGGTTACTTTTGACAAAACCGGTATGGAAGGAAGAGCTCCACAATCTACGGCAATTCCGGAAACTTCATGGGCAAATGTCAAACAATTACAATTCTTTTTGTACAACGCGTCCGGTCAAGTGGTTTATTCAACGATCGTGAATCCTTCAAGTGCGTTGACTACTTTCACGTACACGGACGTACCGGTAGGTACCGGTTACACGTTAGTTGCTGTTGCGAACGTGAAAAGTTCTTCGGATGCAGTCACTACTTATATTGATGGAGGTACAACTCCAACTGAATGGACGATGTGGAATGTGCGCCAGAAGACTCTCTCGAATTTGGTGATAGAGCATGCAGATGGAGCTTTCCCGACGTTCTGTTCAACTAAACTGACTACCGCTGGTAATAGTGCTTATACGGAGCCGTCGGAGATCTTTATGGGATCTGCAACGGGTATAGATGTTGCAGCCGGAACGACGACTCCCGTGTCGGCCATTGCTCTGAAACGTGAAGTAGCCATGATGCGTGTTCGTTTGAATGTAAAAGATAGCGAAACGGATAATTTGAACACGGTTAATTTCACGCAGGATGCTTCTATCATGATTTATCGTTTACCGGATAACATGAAAATTGGGGCAGCAAATGCAGGTGGAGTGAGTGCAACGTCAACCGATGCCAATATATTGGCTATAAAGGACGGAACTATTTTTAACACGGCCGATCCTGCTTCAGGATATAACCCGAAGGTTATTCTGAAGGATAATTTCACGATGTGGAGAGATGTTATCGTGTGGCCGAATAATGGAGGACGTGCTATTAATGGAGCATCAACAGCAGACGCTTCTGTCGATCGTCAGTATTTTATCGTTGTTTCCGGACGTGGAAAAGCAGGTCATATTTTGGCAAACGGGGATGAGATGTCTACTGACGGTCCTGTTTATTGGTCTGGTTTGATTAAAGAGAACTTTACACCAAACACGATTCGTGAAGTGAACTTGACTTTACGTTCAGGAGGTACTACAGACGTGCCGACAAAACCTAGAGCAGAAGGTGGTTTGACAATTGGTGTTTCAGCTCCGGAAGCTTGGAGTAGTAATATCGTAGAATCAGCACTTACACTGTAAAAGAATTCCTTTTTATACACTCAAGATGATTTGCCTGGGAGCAGGACCTCTGCTCCCGGGGAATCTGAAATAAGTGTAAAATCAACAAAAATATTAAATATGGGAAAGAACAGACTTCTCATAGCATTTACGGGTGTGATTATCCTGCTCCTGCTCGCGTCATGTACCTATGATTATTTTAAAGATGAAACCAATTACCAGGTTTACGTACCCGAAGTGGTGGATAATAAGGTTAGTGACTGTCGTGTACTGGTTTATGACGAGACAGGAACATTGGTGGGAGCGCGTTACGAGGCTGCCCCGTGGAAAGATCCCCGTATGAGAGCAGGGTTGTTTAGTTTCAGATTACCCCCTGGTGAATATAAGGTCTATTGTTATACGAATACGGATAGTCTTTCATTTGTGGATGAACAACAACTGGAAACCTCTGCTTTTATGCTGAATAATAGCAGTTCCGGGGAGAATCATTACGTGCATCCTTCGGACGTGTTATTCCAGAAGTTTGTGCCTGTAATCGATCACCCGGGAATTTTGCGTACAGACACGGTGGAGTTGGAGCATTACACAGGAAGAGTAACCGTGCGTTTTAAGAATTTTCCGGGCGACGTGTCACGCATAGTAAACGTGCAATTGTTGGCAGAAGGGGCGTCCTCCGTGCAGTATTTGAAAAATGATACAATAGCTGGTCGGCAGACCCCGGATGATCATATGTTTCATTTCGGAGAGTTACCGGAACAGACGACTGCTGATTATCTGGAAGTGGATCATCGTTATTTACCGTCTGTTGAAGGCGAATTTATGAGGCTGAATTATACATTCCTGGACCGTGACGGTGTTGCCGTCAATCATTTACCGGTGGAAGTGAAAGATAAACTGACCGGTTTGCCACTCAGGCTATTGCATGGCCAGCGTATTATTATTGAAATCGATTCTTACGTCGTGGTCAAAGTTTCGATCGTGGGATGGAATGAAGATATTGAGAGTGGAAATACGAACATGGAATGATGTGATATTCATGAATAAAGAGAATAATATGAAACCAGTTGTACGATATATTTTACTTGTTTCCGTTTTGCTTTGTTTATTTGGCGGGGTACGGGCGCAAAGTGTTAAGGTAAATGTACCTTTATGGTTGACCGGTTCACCTAATATCGGTTTTGAGTACACGTTAACGCGACAGCTCACGGTGAATGCCGAGGGGGCGTGGTTACCGTATATGTTTAAGAAGAATGAAGAAGTTTTTCGAGTGTTAATGGGGGCCGCGGAGTTACGATACTATTGGAACCCGCAAAATTTTTACACGAATGATTCATGGGATGGGTTTTATATCGGTCCTTACGCCATGTATGGCACTTTTAATATCGGGTTGTTGAAACACAATGACCCGCTCCGGAGTTATCGCCGGAAAGGATGGGGGGTATCGGGAGGTATTACTTTCGGGTACAAATATGCTTTTAACTCCCGTCTGGCGCTGGATATGAATATCGGTGTTGGATATGCTCATTTCCAGTATGATAAATATAAACTAGGAGGAGAATACGTGAATTTCCCGTTGGAACTCAAGAAGACCAAGCAATGGATTGGTCCGACGAAGTTCGGCGTGAGTCTTACATACAATATATTCCGCTAGTGTTACAGATAAAATGTTGCTGAAAATGAGAAAAAAGAAGATACAAATTCTCTTGTCGGTTGCCGTGTTTCTTTTCCTGATGGATGGAGCGCTTCCTGTGAAAGCACAGGAACGTAAGCTGGGACGTGTGGAAAGACGGGCTGACCGTAATTTTGTAAGGCAGAAGTTTAATAAAGCGATGGCGCAGTATGAAACGGCTCTTAAAAAAGAAGAGAATATGCAAAATCAAGCCGCTCTTCATTTGAAGATTGCGCGCTTGTATTTCATGGTACGGGATTATAGCTGGGCTATCGGGCATTACGAGAAGGCGATGGAGCTGGAACGGAATTTATTCCTCGTGGATGACGTGTGTGACTACATAGATGCGTTGCGTTTTCAAGGTCAGGCACGGAAAGCCGAGGCGATCTGTCTGGATAATGCTTATCGAGATCAGTATAGCAGGTATCAACGCTACCAGAATACACTGGAGGCTCTTGCCATGCGTCATTCCGTGCAGGAATTCCCCGGATTCACGGCCAAACGGTTGTCTTTGAACACGCCGAATGCCGAGTTCTGGATTGGAAATTACGGGGAACAACCTTTCTATGCCATTAGTTACAGTAAGTTTAACGATCCCGGAAAGTTGTTTTTCCATCGTACTCACTATTACGAGTTGAAGGAGGCTGGGGAAAAGGTGATGTCACAGAAATCACCGAGATATTCCGATTATTTCCGGAAGATTCCGGTGGATTTGCAGAATGGACCGGTAACGTTTTCTCCGGATATGCAGGTGATGGTGACCACGGTGATCGAGTACGATAAAAAGAATGTATCGGTGGAGATGGTGGACAAAAAACATCGTCCTTTCCGTACTAAATTGTACTATTCCGTGATCAAGAGCCAGAGTAAACGTTTTGGAAGGTACATTCCGGTTTTCCCGCAAGACCCGGAAAATTCGTATGCTCATCCTTACTTGTTTAATGACGGGAAATCGTTGTTGTTCACTTCTGATATGCCGGGAGGATTTGGCGGGTTTGACTTGTACGTTGTTCATTGGGACGAAGAGACACAGGAGTGGGGAACCCCGATGAATTTGGGTGCGGATGTCAACACGGAAGGGAACGAGATTTTTCCCGTACTTTATGAAGGACGTCTTATTTTTTCCTCTAACGGGTTACCGGGTTTCGGAGGATATGACCTGTTTAATGCCGACTACGATCAAGAGGGAGTAGTTCCGGGCAGCGTGCGTCATTTTCCTTATCCGGTGAATTCGGTTTTCAACGACTATTTTATGTGTCCGCTGGATTTACGAACCGCTTATTTTGTTTCGGACCGGGAAATGGAGTCCCGGGATGATATTTATTATCTGCAAACCGAGGAAGATTTGGGGACCCTGCAGGGAGATCCTCATTTCGGAATGAGCGAGGAAAGCGCGATTCTGGGCGGGGCTTTATTACTGAACGGGACCACGGAATCGGTTACCAAGGAAACTATTTCAATAAAACGATATGCACCGGAAGGTTTGCTAATGACTCTTTATTTTGATTTCGATTCGGATAAATTGACTCGAGAATCCATTCAATGCCTGGAGCAGTTTATTAATGAAATGGGTTCCTATTATTTCTCTGAATTGAGATTTGACGGTTTCGCTGACGAAATGGGTAGTGACAATTACAACTATGCCTTGTCAGCAAGAAGGGCAAAGAGTGTTGCCGAGTTTTTACGGGATCATGGTGTCAATGTGGATTTCAATATAAAGGCTCACGGCAAGGTGAGACTTTCTCCGGAGGAGATGAAGGAAGAGATGGGAAATCAAGCGGAGGGAAATATTGACTGGATTCAGGTGAATCGTAAGGCGAGACGTGTTGAGATATATCATAAGAGGTAGAATTAAAAAGTAAACGATAATATGAAGAAGACGAGAATTCATAGAGTGTGGATATTGTTCCTGCTGAGCGTGATCACTTGTTTGCAGGTGAAAGCCCAGTATATGCCGGTGGTGTTCGATAAAGTATATGGTGATAAAAATCAGATTCAACTGGTTTGCCCGCTACCCGGTGATGAAGTAGCTTTAGTTGGTAAAGAAGGTCAAAAATATAACTTGACATGGGTGGAACGGGAAGGAGACGTGGTTTTTTCACTTCCATTGACAGGCTTTACCGCGGTGAACGAGATTGTGGAGTTGGATAACAGCCGGGTTTTGGTGGTTGGACAGTCTAGTGTGCCGAATGTAAAGGTAAAAAGGATAAAATTACTTTATGTGGACGTATCGTGGTGATTAATCGAGGCGGACGTATCGTTACCGATATTTATGCCGGGGATCAAGGAAGTAATTTTCTGAAAGGTATGCTGCTGCGGAGCGGGGCGTTTGTGGTGTCCGGTTCGGAGCCGAAAGGGGCGGACGGTCGTCAGGGAATCCTGTTGAAACTGGACCCGACGGGTAGCGTGGTTTACCAGTATAAAAATGCCGGGGGTGGTTATTGTGACCAGTTTGCGGTGATGGAAATTCGATTGAATACATTTGTGCGGCATTCTCTGCCGGAAAGGATAAGGAGCAAGCTCTCGTGGTTCGTCTGGATGATAAGGGAAAACCTTATTACATGACGACGATCCCGGCAAAACAGTTTGTCGTGACCGGGTTGAATGCCAATATTAATGACGGTTCGGTGCTTGTGATCGGTAATTCACCGACAGATGGGGGGATTATTTACAAGATTCGTCCGGAGGGGGACATCGTGTTTGCGAAGAATATGATTCCTGCCAACCAAGGGGCCACTATGCTGGATCATCTTCAGGTGGCCCGTAATGGTAATATTCTGGTTGGAGGTAGCGGAAGTCAAGGATATTATGCTTTGTTGCGTAATGACGGAACAGCCTTGTATTCGGGTACGTCCAAGGGGAATGTACGGGGAATCGGGATGAACCCGGCAACCGGGGAGTCCGTGGTGACGACATACGACATGGGCGGACGTCGAGGTACGTTTATACGTATTCACCCGACCGGGAAAGTGGAGTTCGAGCGTTCACTGGATGGTAATTTTGACAAAATGAAAGTAACCAACAGCGGGGAGATTTTATTGTTATCTTCTTCTGAAGGACGGGTTTGTATGTTTTCGTCCACGGGTGAAAAGGAGTTTGACCGTTACGTGACGGATAATAAACCGACGGCTTATCGTCAGGCGTATACTGCTTCATCCGGGGAGTTACTTTTCCTGGGAGCGGGAGGTCGTCTCGTGAAACTGGGACATGGTCTTTATGTTCGGACGTGAAGATCACGAAACCGGTGAATGGAATAGCCACGGCTATTTTTACCGTGACTCTGACCGGGTATGCCACGACGAAAGAAGGTGCGCCAATTCCGGTAAGCGTGGGATATGCTACCCAAGAGAAAACGGCTAATATTGCGAATAATTTTACACCGGTGAAAGGAAAGCTTTCGTTTACCCCGTCACGGGGAACGGCCGACCGTTATCTGGTAAAACAGGATATAGAGGTGTCCGTGAAAGCGAATAATTTGATCGAGGGGATGAAAGAGTTTGAACTCGTACTTTCGGATGCACAGCAAAGTTATCTGGTGAAACCCGTGGGTAAAGCGGTGATCGAGGATCAACAGGCTGTTGTTAAGATGGTTCGCACGGAACAGGAGAAGAGGGAACAAAAGATATTTTATACGAGCTTGGGTTGTTCAACCGGATGGAACTCCTTTAATGAATTCGACGGGAGCCAATATCATCGTGGATGGTATTTACGGGAAGGAACGGCTGATGCCCTTGATTTCGATATGGGATTAACCCCGAGAGTGATATTTGCCAATGGATCACAGAAATCATCGTTCTCGGTGAAAACGTTGGAGGATACCCGTTATGAATTACCCAAGACGGTCGTGATTAACTTTAATAAAGTACATTGTCTGAGTGGTTCGAACGTGGCTTTTGAAGGGGAGTTGTTGAGTTGTAGCGGGGTGGTTGTCGATCAACCGGCACGTTTAATGATAGCTTCCCTTGGCGATCACAGATTGAACAATAATGTTGTATCGGATTCTTCACGGTGTCTTTGGTGCGGGCTTCTGACGGGGCTTTGCTGACGAATGCTACCGGAAGTGATGTTATCGTGAATTGTGTGACGGTTCCTGATGCTTCGGCTAAAGAAGGTAAAGACTTTGTGTTTACGAATATGCATGATCTCCGCATCAGTGGTGACGGAAATCATAGTTCTGCGAACGTGTATGGTGTGGTGCTATATAGTACGGATGCAGCGGAAAAACAAGTGAAGTTGAAAATCAAGTCTGTAACTCAACCCACGGGCGCGCAACCGATCAGTGTTTCTGATGCAGAAGCTACGGCCGAGTTTACGATCCGTAAATAAACAAATTCTACTCCCTTCGGGGAGGTAGTGAATGAAAAAAGAGAATTATGGCAGGAAAATATATAAACATATTGTTAGCGGGTTATTGACTATTCTCCTACTAGCTTGCTCGGACGACAGGGATTCCTGTCCGGGCAAGCGAGTGGAGATCCTTTACTGACTTTCAACATGACGAGAGCGGGTGGGGATATTGTCAGTAAACACGTTGGTCTATCTTTTTGATGGAGATGGAGGTGATGCCGGAAGATTCAACCAGAAGGTTCAGAGGGTAACTTATGCCCCGGATCGACTGTCGATGACTGTCGCTGCCGGGACGTGGAATATAGCCCTTGTGACTGCCAATACTGATTTTAGTGGCGGCTTGATTCAACCTATGCGTAGCGCGGCTCGTGAAGATTTGAAGATGTGGGAGACCCGAACATCGGGAGGGGTATTACCTTCCATGCCGGAATTACGCACGGCCAATATCGATGGTCAATTGGTTATTGGCGGGCAGGATAATTCGGTTCCAGGAACTACTATATTGTCACGAAACGTGGCTCTGGTAAAGGTGGTTATCGCGGATGCGGGTGGATTGGACGTGAACGGGACGCATAATTTCGCATTGAAGGATGTGCCGACTACCTTGAACTGGGAGGGAGGATTATTCCGACTGCAAAAACCCCCAGGGTGAGTTCCGTGCCGATGACCGGGACTTTCCGGGTCAAGGATAGGTACCTCGTTACCGGGACACCAACGTAGTGACACGTTGTATTTTGTTATCCCGGCTCACAAGGGGAAAACGATTACCCTGTGAGTGTTAACCCGAAAGATACGACGGAGAGTCACATGAAAGTGAGTGTGGACTTGGCTTGTGAGGGGGAATTCGTTTTAAAAGACAGATGTTGTAATCCCGCGGGTGCCCCGTGTGAACGGTATATTACTTGTGCGTCTTCTGGGTAGGTGGAAAACTGGACGTGACGGCTGATGTTTGGGTTGGGAGGATGTGGAATGAATGCTGACCTGT